>OY969563.1:0-4800000 GCA_963701055.1 Candidatus Acidiferrales bacterium
AAAACTCATTTTTCTTTTGTTGCTCTCGCCACTTGCTCTCTTCCCGCAGGGTACGGTGCGCATTGAGCGCGGTACGCTGGCCGTGCGGCCGACGACTTGCCCGACAGCGATATTTATCCGGCGCTTGGAGACTTCTACGTTGCGACAGACCAAAACCCTGTGCAAACTTTCGTTTGCAGCGAAGCGGGATGGATTTCTTCTGGCGATTCAAGTAATCCGGTAAGCTCGAATGCGATTCAATATGCTTCTCCAAATGGTAACGACTCAAACTCGGGGCTTTCTTGGGCACTCGCCAAATCTGATGTTTACTCTGCGATTTGCAATTTGCCGGGAGGGAATTGCTCGAGACAGATTGCTGGTTCAGGCACCGTTTATGTGATTTCTGGAACGTCCGCAGCGCCAAGGTCAACTTGTGGCATTTGGTTGATGGGACCGGCCGATCCAAACTATTCCAGGCCACCGGCTTGCTGGCTGAAAATAAGCGGCTCTACAGGTCTTGATGTTATCGGTATTGCGAATGCCACAACTGGCCCAAATGGACACAAACCCAGGGCTTTCATCGTCGGGGGGAGTGGAGCAGATAGAAACCATCCCGGCCTCGATCTTTCCGCAACGCAAAGCTCGCTGCATTTTTCAAATCTGGCATTTCACTATCCTGGCCGGGGCATCGTCATAGGCGAGTGTTCGGACTTCGCGACACGTAAACCACTTGCCAATCAACAACGATCACGCTTGACAACGTAACTGCGGCCTTGAATCAATCCATAGGCACAAACGGTCCCTGCACAGACATCACCGGAGCTTCGTTCTGGATTTACATGTACCACTACGGCTGCTCGGGCATGGGTTCGCACGCCACGGGAGGGTATCTCGCCAACAATGCCGCAGCGATTCTTCTCGATGGCAGTACAAACTACGGCACCGGGCTGATATTCATTGATCATTCCAATTTGGCCAACGGAGGGGTGAAAGTCATCCCCGGCGCGAATGGAACTAGCGTCTATGTGGATGACACATTGCAAGAGGGAGCCGGTGGCCCGTGCCCAGCGACCGTATGGTTTACCGGCTTCGGGACGGATAGCGACGCTAGATTAAGTAATCTGTACACCGCCGATTGTGCAACCGGAGCAATTATCAGGAACGATGACACCTCGGGCTACGGCCCGACCGTGTTTAATTCCCTAGGTCTGCCGAGCGGCCCTGCGACTTTCGTTAATCCTGAAATCGTTCCCGGCAGTGCAACGCTTACCAGTCCGTTACTCAACCAGCAAAGCGGATTCTTGCATGGTTACGTAATCGCCAAGACCGATGTGGCGCGGCGCATTGGAGGAGTTACGCCTGCACGCTATGCCAACTTAGCTTATAGCAATCCGTCTCTTTGGGCTGCTGCGTCCGGTTCGAGTGGAGTGACCGTCACCACCGGAAAAACTGATCCAATGGGCGGGACGCAGGCGGCACAGATAAAAGTGGCTTCGGGAACACAAACCATATCCTTTAATGGTGGTGGCGTGGCTTATACGGGAGGTAAGGGAGGCTGGATTGTTGGCGGAGTTTGGGTCAACACTTGGCACAGTATAACCGGCCTACAGATTGGATTTTGCCCAACCGCAGGCGGGCAAACTTTCAGCACCTCCATCTACAATCAAGGCGAATTGGGGAACAACGCGACTACTTGGCAATTTATCTGGACCGCCGGGAAAGTCTCTGCGAGCACCGGTCCTACCTGCTTGAACGCCTTGACTGCCGCGGGTGACACTCCAACTTTCTATGGTCCGGTGCTTTTCACCATACCCAAAGGTGCTTTGAGCGACAGCGAAGTGATTGAGTTTGCGGCTGCCATGGCCTCGCAGGATGCAAACTGCCCTGTCGGATCGGTCTGCAATGTCACGGGCCATCCCATCTACACCAAAGACTCTGTGAACGCGCCAAGCCTCACGCCGTCAATTATCTATAGCGCGGCAGGGACACCGCTGCCCACCTGCGCTTCGAAAATCAAAGGCCAACAGGCAGTCGTCAGCGATGCTACCAGTCCGACGTACATGACTGCGTACAGGAGCGGTGGCGCAGTCACCGCAGCGGTTATCTGTGCCAACAACGGAAGCAGTTATTCTTGGTCGACTCATTAAGAGTTAGAGGTGGAATCGCCTGGGCAAACGGGACATATGCTTTCAACTTCGTTGGCTCCCAATTCGTAAATTGACTCTGGGGTTCGAACCTCACGAGCCACCATTCATCTTTGATCCGATTGAATCGTGGTAGGACCCGCTCCGCACTTTGGCGAACTCGTCACCATTCGCGATAGGTTTTTCACTGCTTCCCGCAAATGGGTTGTTGGGGAATTTTCGATCGGAATTGACATAGCTGCAATTCCGGGCCATGACTCGGCTTCCGCTTGTTGGCCAGGAGCCTCATCTGAGAAGCCGGACAAAAATATCTCCTTGCACGTCGCCAGCCGTATAGGACGATAGCATCTCCCGCAGTCGACTGCTCGAAATCCAATCCGGTCTCTCAAATCGCTCGTGATAGCCCCAGGTGGGATTCACTATCAGATTGTATTCAGAGCCGGCGGAAAACAAGGGAAGGTCCAGACAGTCAAACGCTGCTTGAATACAGGCGTTGTGGAACTCGAAGGACAGCAGCGGCGGTTGAGCGGAAAGCCCACGAAGGACTTCGAGTTCATACCCTTCCACGTCAATTTTGACATAGTATGGCAGGCCGAATTCAGAGATAAGGGAATCGACCGTAAGAACTGGTACCGTAGCCTTTCGTTTCCAGTTGCCCCGGAAGCGTTCATCCCATCGCTCCATTGTCTCCATCCATCCGGGAGACAGCGTTGAAGTCGCGTCCCACGCGTCAGAAACATGCAGGGTGGCGAGGCCTATCCTGGCGCCAATAGCGGCTTGAACAGTTAGGATCGGTAATTCGGGATAACCGAGACGAATACGACGCATGCAATCGTCGTTTGGTTCTACAGCCACTACGCGGCATCCCATACGACAGTACACTTCGGAAAAGGAGCCAACGTTCGCGCCGATGTCGAAGACAAGCGAGCCAGGAGGAACAAGGGTTGAGAGCGTTTCGAGCATACGAGCGCGTGCCTGCGCAACATCCTTAGAAAGTGTGAGCGACCTAACACGGCGTAGAAGACGGTATAGACCAGAGGCCATGAGGAGTTCTCCGAGTCTGTGGAGACGTGCCATTCGGTCAGCCGCTCCAATCTGTCTTGGCGCCTCGCCAAGCTGACAACGGCATACCCGTCGGAACGCCCCTATTACTCGATGCCATACCTCAGAGTTTATACTTTGAATCGTTCTCGGCAAAGATCTACGTGCGTGCCGCGCTCAACCTCGCGGCGTGCAAACTGGCACTTTGCTCCGACAACCGCATCAGTGGAGGCAAAGTGCTTGCTGATTAAAGCATCCATCACAACTACCGATTGCGGTGTTGCCGTGCGTGGCAACGGGCGCAAAGCGAAATCAGATTCTGCAGAGCATCGTCCCCCAACTTGCTTCGAGCCCGCAAATGATGCACCTGCAAATTTCTCGAAGACCCGCAACTCTGGCATCGCCAACCGTCTCGAGCTAGCACCTGGCTCACAAAGCTCGTTTGTAGGTCTTGGGATCAAGCTTTAGTCGAGGCCTTTTACGGCGCAATTGATCCATTCTATAAACCTCGATGCAGAAATTAGGTTCGATCCTCGTGTAGATCTGCTCCTGCCAGAAAATCCGCGCAGATCATTTCGAGGCAGTATCCACGTGATTTATCGGTTCCGAGCATCAAGCCGGCAGTTTCGAGGGCCTTCTCGATCACAGACAACTGACTCTTGTAAACCTTGAAATAGAGGATCTCCCACGGCTCCGTCTCTTTCCCCGTCAGGTGTCGCTCGACTTCTCTCTTGAACTCTTCTCTTGGGAGTTCCTTTGCCTTGTGCACCCAGGTGCACGAAGAGAATGCGTCTCCTTCCTTACGCGCGACCTTGACCAGCTCCCTGGCCTTCGTCCAGCCCATCTCGCGAAGCTCTGGCTTCGGCACTCGCGTCAGATGTTCGTGGATAGTCATTAGGTAATAGGCCTTTCGCCGCGAGTCCGCAAAACGCTTCTCCAGAAATTCATCAAATGATTTCAGATTCTCCAGTCTCCAATACTGTTTAGCGCGTGCCTCACATAGGTACTCCCCGAGCTCGACAAACCGCACATCCTTTTCCTGTTCCTTGGTTTTCTCCCAGGACAAAATCTCGTCGATCCTGCCGAGCACGAATGTGGCCCGCCGTCGATTGATCTCGGGAGTCACCATCAGGCCCCTGTTAATCCACAAGCTCGTCAAGCCACGCAAGGTCGCTCGCTCCCGGTGCAAGGGTAAGATTGGATTCGATCAGTCTTTGGTCATGGAGACAGATTCCGAGATGCGCGCAGCTCACGCAGCCGTTCTGTGGGAAACGGATCCCGCTGTGGGCAGGAAACTGGGCCGCCTCGATTTGGCCGATTGTGGTTGCTACAAGGTGCTCAAATTCTTGACGCTGCTCTGCCGAGATCGACGTCTTTAGGTATTGGATTTCCGGCTGGTGCTTCCGCACGAAGACGACGAGAGCGACATCGGAAATTCCGGTCATCCACGAATAGCAGGTCAACTGCGGATCGAGAGCGAGTAACCCGGCGGGCTCCTCAGGATAACGACTGGAAGTAGTCTTCCAGTCCATAAGGCACCGGACACCATCGAGCTCACCGATGGCGTCGATGTAGGCAACAAACTGATTGGTGTTCGAGAGGTCTCTCACTACCTTGATCTGAAGGTTCTCTTTCGGCTCGGGAATGCGGATCCGATCATCCTGTACAAAGCGCTCGAGGAGATGCACTCCTTGATGGACCAGCCGGTCCCAGGTCTCTCCCTTCTTGAACTCAAACGGGGTATCGCGGAAGGTGCCCCACTCTCGATAGAGCGCGGCGGCACAATCATCACCGCAAAAATAGGACTCCAGAGCTTTCTCAAAACAACGGCCGAACATCATCGCCGGCCGGGTTTCCTTCTCACGCCAGCCGTCGAGGTAGCGATGGCGGTAGCTGCGCGGACACCGGAGGTAATTCGCAATCTGGGTGTAGCTATAGTTCATCTTGGCTACTCTCCCTCTCCTCTGGGGTCAGCGAGGTATAGGAGAGCGCCTCCCATTCCGATGCCGGGGCAAACGCATCGAGGTTCTGATACGAATGTCCGTTGAGGCTGGTAAAACTGGTGCGGACAACACCCCGAAGGTTCAGGAGTGCCTTTTCATCGACCTGGTCCCGAGTGAGTAGTTCGGTGTCGTAGCCAAAGTCCCGAAGGAACCAACTTAGCTTCCAAAGTGCACGCTCGGTGCAGTAGAGGCGACCCGAGAAGGAGATTGCTTCGTGGGACGTCGGTTCCAGGATGACGAAGCGGAGAGCAAAGAAGGGCTTCTGCGCATGCCAACGATAGCTCGCTCGTTCGACCCGCACCAGGAAGAGCCCGTCGAGATTAGAGACCAAATCTTGCTGCCCCGAGTGGAGACCGGGAATGTGTCGCCTCATGATCTTGCCTCCACTGGCTGAGCATAGGAGTTCAACTTGCAGACCAGAGCATCTCTGTTCTGTTTCGCAGCCGAGGAGAGATGGGAAATAAAGGACTCGACCAACTCCCGCGAGGCGCCACTGAGGGTCTGTGTTCCGCAGAAATCCGCCGCATACGCTTTCACGAGATTTGCATCCAGATTGTACCGACGGATCAAAAGGCTGAGTTGATCGCGCAATCGGGTTTGGCCGTTACCGGAACCGTTGGAGGAATACGATCCATTCGACGGCGCGGGAGCGGAGGAAGCTCTTGGCGCGCTCGAGAACGCGCCCAACTCTTCCACCGAGCAGAGGCCGATGCCATAAGCCTTGCGGAGCGCGCGATTCACAGCCCGAGTTTCGGCGATGCGCAGCTCCGCGCCTTGCACCAGCGAAGAAACGTTTGAAGGATCGGCGTCACCATATCCGACGAATCCCTTCGACTTTAAACCTTTATAGACGACAGCTCGAAATACCCAGCGACACATGGCAGGATCGCAGAACTTGTCCTGCAGGAAGGTACTGATTCCACGACAATGCCGCCGTGAAGCAAGCTGAAGGAGACCAGAGTGCGTCACGTACCAACGGTTGTCGATCCTCGTAATTTCTCCGAGAGAGACGGAGAACTTGTATTTGACTAGGAGAGAGCGGAGCTCTCCCAATTTAGGAGCTTCTAAATTGGACCAAGTTCGTCTGGCAATTTTCATCTCAGATCGAATTGAAATTGGGGTTCGTTTCATTGACGCCCTCCTCGGTGCTTAGCGGTAAGCATATGCTTACCGCTAAGCATTGTCAAGCCCCATTGTTGCTTTTTAGGGAGGACCGGGATAAGTTTTGAGATGAAAATATGGCGAAGAAAAAAGACAAGGATGCAAACGCAGTCGCCTTGGGGCGCAAAGGCGGAAAAGCTCGCCGAAACAAACTCACACCTGAACAAAGGAGGGAAATCGCTAGTAAAGCAGCCAAGGCTAGATGGTTAGGAAAACGGCAAGGCGGTGAAGAGCCCAGCTAGCACAAAAGCCAGAGAATTCGGAGCGGAAGTCCTGCTCGCGATTAGTCGAGAATTTGGCAAGTCCCTGGAATGCTTGCTCACGGCGTAGGAAGGAGGACGAAAGGAATGGAGAAGAAACCGCGCGGAAGGCCCAAAAAGAAGGACAGCATGGAAGTCTGGCAATTGGGTCGCGTGGCGTTCGTAATGTCTGCCTACAATGAAGCCCGCGAAAGGGGTGAAAAGCACTCCAGTGCGGTGACATCCGCTGTGGAGTTTGTAAGGAGGCGTAGTCCGGAGTTGCCAATTTCCGAAGCCACAGTGAGGCGCATCCTTGCAACGTATCAACCGAGGGGAAGTGGAACCGTCCTTCGTTTCGAGCGATCGCCTTGGAGCGAAGAGGAGATAAATAAATATCGCTCGATGCAGGAACAAGCGGTTGCGTTCGCGGAGAAGAATGGCATACCCTTGCCAGATCTGCCCACTTTCCGTGGAACGTGTCACCCCGAGAAAATTATGATTCGTTACTCCGCAAGACCGGATTACCCCCGAACTAACCGCAAGGCCCCAAAAGAATAACTGAACCCAAACATCGGTCGCACTTTGGAAGCTTCCGTTTGACAATGAGCCATGTTCTATCAGAAGGAGGCACAGAACATGGCTTCGAGAATACTGGCTCTCGAGTATTGCCCGTTAGATTCCCTTCGGTTCGATCCACAAAATCCTCGCCTTCACACCAAGAAGCAAGTTCGGCAGATTGCGCGGAGCATCCAAACCTTTGGCTTTAATGTACCCGTCCTGATCGATGCCCAGGGGCAACTGATCGCCGGTCATGGGCGTGTGCTGGCTGCCCAGTTGTTAGGCATGACTCAGATTGCAACAATCAAACTTGAACACCTGTCCGAAAACCAACGCCGCGCGTTCATGATTGCCGACAACCGTTTGACGGAGAATTCGGTCTGGGATGAGCGATTGTTGGGGGAGCAGTGCAAAGCACTGTCAGTGTTCGAACTGGATTTCCGTATTGATGTTACCGGCTTCGAAATCGGCGAGATCGGGGTGATGATCGAAAGTCTTGCACCTGCCAGCCGCGGCAAAAAGGACCCTGCGGATACGATTCCTGAATCCGCGACAAAACCTCAGGTCGCAAAAGCCAGTGAATTATGGGTTTTGAATCGCCACCGACTCTACTGCGGCAACGCTCGAAACGATGCAGTTTATTCCGTCCTGATGCAGAGCCAACCCGCCGCGGCTGTGTTCAGCTCCCCACCTTATAACAATCTCGTCGACGGCTCTGTCGCAGGGTTCGGCGAAAATCACCATGTGAAATTTGCCCCCGTAGAAATGAGCAAAGCGGAATTTGAAAGCTTCCTTACCGAAGTGCTTTCCCTGTTGGCACGTCATAGCGCTGACGGCGCACTGCAATTCATCTGCATAAATTGGCGGTACACGCAGGAACTCCTGGCCGCAGCGCAACAAGTGAATATGGAATTCAAAGACTTGTGCATATGGGTCGCAAACGTGACCAGAGAGGGCTCGCTTTACCGTAATCAGCACGAGCTGGTCTTCGTGTTTAAAGCGGGTAAAGGAGCAAACACCAATGCGCAGTTGGGCCAGTCTGGCCGC
This sequence comes from Candidatus Acidiferrales bacterium, assembly GCA_963701055.1. Lineage (GTDB taxonomy): Bacteria > Acidobacteriota > Terriglobia > Acidiferrales > UBA7541 > Acidiferrum. Next base: position 8,173 of record OY969563.1, read on the forward strand.
GACCGGTCAAACGTATGGAAATACCGACGAGTGAATTCCTTAGCCCGCACCTCGGACGAAAGAAATCTATCGGGCCTGCACCCCACCATTAAGCCCGTTGAGTTGGTTGGCGATGCAATTCTAGACTGCACTGGGCGCGAGGAGATCGTGCTCGATCCCTTCCTGGGAAGCGGCACGACGATGATCGCTGCCGAGCGTACGGGCCGCGTTTGCTACGGCATCGAGCTCAACCCACACAACGTCGATACGATCGTACGCCGGTGGCAAGACTTCACCGGTCAGAACGCCGTACAAGAGTCAACCGGTCGAACCTTTAAGCAGATTGAGGAGGAAAACTATGGGCGAGCAAAATAATTCAGAGAAGCTGAAGACCACCAAATTGGGCTACTGCAACCCACCCGAGCACACGCGGTTCAAGAAAGGACAGTCCGGGAATCTCGAAGGCCGTCCGCGGGGCACTCTCAACATGGCAACGGTACTCGAGCGGACATTACGCGAGAAGGTGGTTGTTAATGAGAACGGCAGACGAAAGACTGTCACCAAGCTCGAAGCCGCAATCAAACAGCTCACAAATAAAGCGGCTTCAGGCGAACTGAAAGCACTCCAATTATTGGCTGCGTTGGTGCGCTCCGCTGAAGAACGCGGAAGCAAAACGGTCACCCCGAACTCTACCCTCGATGAAGTCGATGAGAGAGTCGTCCTTGGAATTCTGAATCGCCTGGAATCCGCAAATAAAGGAGATCAAGATGATGAAACTGGCGCCTGATGATTACCGGACGCTTTTGCGCCGAGATTTGTACGCTTTCATTCAACGCTGTTTTTACGAGCTGAACCCAACAACAAAATTCTGGCCGAACTGGCATCTTGAGGTGGTCGCCTCGGCACTCGAAGCCTGCCGACGTCGAGATACGAAGCGTTTGATTATGACTCAGCCTCCACGCAGTCTGAAGTCAATCTCTACTTCAGTTGCTTTTGTTGCGTTCCTGCTTGGCCATGACCCCACTGCTCAAATCATCTGCGCCAGCTTCGGCCAGGATCTTGCCAATAAACACGCGATGGACTGTCGCACAATCCTCGCCAGTCCATGGTATCAAGCGCTCTTCCCTGATACCCGCCTGTCGTCCGAACGTCAGGCCGTCCAGGAGTTTATGACTACTAAACAGGGACTTCGCCTGTCAACGTCCGTCGGCGGCGCGGTCACCGGCCGGGGAGCGAACGTCATTATTATTGATGACCCGTTAAAACCAGATGAAGCTATCTCCGACACCCGGCGGAAAACCGTGAATGACTGGTACGACCACACCTTATATAGCCGCCTAAACGACAAGAAAAACGGATGCATTATCGTGGTGCAGCAGCGACTTCACCAGGACGATCTTGTCGGTCATGTGCTCGGTCAGGAACCTTGGGAGATGATCCGGTTCCCGGCCATTGCCGAAGAGGACGAGGTTCATCTGATTCAAACCCCATATGGAACCCGGCGTTTTCAGCGTCGTGCTGGCGAAGCCCTCCACGCAGAGCGAGAACCGCTGGAAGTGTTGAATCACATTCGTGAAGCCCAGGGGGAGTATAACTTTGCGGGCCAATACCAACAGGCTCCGGCTCCCCTTGGGGGTGGAATGGTGAAAGCGGAATGGTTTAAGATCTACACCGCAGCCGATCTGCCGTCAACATTCGACATGATATTCCAGTCCTGGGATACTGCGAACAAACCCACGGAACTAAGCGATTACAGTGTGTGCACCACCTGGGGAGTCAAAGATAGACACCTGTACCTACTTCACGTCTTTCGCAAGCGCCTAGGCTATCCGGAATTGAAGCGCGCGGTGCGGGAGCAAGCCCAGGCATTTGGTCCCAACACAATTCTGATCGAGGACAAAGCATCGGGCACGCAACTGATCCAAGAACTGGTCAGTGAGGGGATGCACGCGATTAAACGGTACAAACCGACGATGGAAAAGATTATGCGAATGCATTCGGTCACGAGCACGATGGAAAACGGCTTCGTTCATCTTCCCGACAAAGCATGTTGGCTGAATGAGTTTATACACGAATTGGTAATATTTCCCAACGGGAAATTCGACGATCAAGCCGACTCGTTGTCGCAAGGCTTGGACTGGATCAAGACCAGCTCGACAGATGGCGTATATGGGCTGTGGGAGTACTACAAGATGGAGGAGGAAAGGGCCAGGGCCACCCAGCAGGCCGCGACCGTACCTGAATCAATGCCGTGTTCAGGCTGCAACGGCGTGATGACCCAGCGCATTCCCGGCGGCCTCAGGTGTCAGCAGTGTGGGGCACAATGGCCCCCTCCTGGCACCTATCCGCGCCCTCAGTACCCAAGCCGCACGGACATCTTGAACGGTGTGGAGTTCTCCAGACGGCGCAAGTCTCCATTTGGACGCTTCGGCGATTAGCGTGTCAACTCTGCGCTCAATTTTCGATCACCCTGATCGCTCCCGGCGTGCAGAACCATCGGACTTTTCAAAATTCCGCATCAGCTAGCAGCAATCGGACTCCCAGACTCGTGAAGGGCGGAGTTCGCTGCTGTAGGCAGAATTTTCCCTGTTTTTTCCCTGATAAGTGGTGCCACGAAGAGACTCTGTTTGCGGGAAATCCATGTCAACTATAGGTTTGTAGCAGCCAAAGCCTGCGAAGAGCGGGACGATCCCTGTTTTATTCCCTGTTAACTGGGAATGTGATGGTTCTGCTTCGTCGCCGGGCACTCTGAAAAACGGATCGTGGCGAGCATGTGGAAGTGCGGAACGTGCAGGTAATGGCGACGCGGCCTCGTCTCACTCAGGGCACTCATCGTCCGCGTGGATACCAGATTGTGCGCTGCCGTGGATCAATTCGCTCGATGCGGGTTGAATCTTAAGGTGTGGCCTTCCGCAGTTCTCTTTATCAGGACATGTTCCCCGGCGTAAAGTGCAAGCTCACGTGAATGGGAGCAGCGACCAGCCTAGCGTGACCCTACTCCGTCTCCCGGCAGTCTGAAAAATGAGACGGTCGCGCGAGCCAGATTGGGGAGCAAGTGGAAGCGCGGAACATGCAGGTAATGGTCTGCCACCCAGGCCAGAATGGCCCGGACGAAAACCAAAAAAATGAGCGAACTGGCCGAGAGAAAAAGGTAAAGGAACGAACGGCGCTCCAAGAGCAGGTTCCAGTCCAAATACTCATCCCAGCCGGGGAAGAAACGATTGAGGAGATTCCGGAGCTCGGTTACACGGAACGGTAGAGCGGCGAGCCGCACGTGCGCGAAACTCTCGTAAGAGTATTCGGGAAGGTAATGGGGCAACGAACTCGTCGCCTCCCGTAGTGCCTCCGGATTTTGTAGATCTTTGCGGGTCAAGAGATTTCCCCGAGCATCTTTCATGAGTACGCGGTAAGTAGGGTCGACAATCACCCAGCGACCATCCAGATGCACCTCCGCGACTACGTGTTTTGCGGTGTGCTCCGGGGTAAGAAGCAACAGACGCCGCGTCTCGAGCCCGGCGCTCCGCGACAGATTCAGGAACGCGTTAGTGGCGCTGCCGCACACATCCAGCAATTGTCGGTAGTTGAGCGTTTGTTCGGGGTCACGCAGCGAGAGCTGTTCAGGATGATCGGTGCTCAGGCGCTGTGGTCCTTTGCTCATCCAGGCAAGGATGGCTTCTACCTTCTCTTGCGACGAAGCCACCTCCGGCACGATCGCGTCAGAGAAGCCCTTCAAGTATTGACGTACGGAGAATTCCCACACTGCGGACCAGACCATGGCCACTAGCGCTACAGCGAGGAAAACATTGATAAACCACCATACCGGAAAGAATAAGGTTCGCGCCCTCATTGGCAATCCTTGTATTTCGGGGCAGATTTTCCTACGTCTTGACCTTCAGCGCAATCTCAATATGAATCGCTTCGAATAATTCCAATTGGCAGAATGCTTAATCGACAGTCTCGTTCCATGGAAGCTCCGATTCACCAGTTTCGAGTGCATTCTTGACGCGCCGTAATTTGTCCACTGCCTTTTGAAGAAATTGAATACCGAGTTAACCGCGCACTCGGAGGTTCGTCTCACCCGGCACTCGCCTTGGGCTCAAAGTTCGGCGCTTCACGCATCACCTTACTTCACTTCGTCTCCGGCGCTTCGAAAAACGTTACTTGTCATAAGCCGCATCTTGGGATACACAAGAGGATCCCAGCTCACTTTCTGCATTCACACGAGGAGCCACTAATGAAAAAGTTCAAGTATCACGCGATTGTTGTGACGCTCAGTCTAACCTTGATGGGCATTGCACTCGCCCAGCGGCCGGAAACCGATATTAACCCCAGCCATCACCCAAACCTTGCGGAAGCGCAAAACCACGTCGTTCAGGCGTATAACAAAATCGTCGAAGCACAGAAAGACAATAAAGAACAATTGGGTGGCCACGCGGAAAAAGCCATCCAGCTCCTTGAGCAAGCCAACCATGAATTGAAAGAAGCCGCCGAGTACGCCGACCATCACCACTGATCGTCCAGACGACGCGTGGAAATCTCTCCAGGCACCCTCCCGTACAAGGTATGCGGCTGCCGGTCCACTTGCCCCATATCTGCTCAGAAACTGTTTGGACTTGCGCTATCGCGACCCAAGGGAAGCTAGGCGCGTCAACAAGAGAAGTGGTTTAAGAAGAAGCTAACTTTTTCTTGGATTAAATTCTGGGGAGCCAGCTCACCTGTTCTGCGCAAGCACTTCGGCAATCTTTCCCAGCGCATCCAAATCCTCGTATCAGTGACTTCGGCGGAAGAATGCGCGTAGCGCAGGGGCCAGCCCAGCGCTACATCTATCGATCGATATCGCGTGGATTTTCCTTCTACACTGGACCTCATCTTCGTCTCGCATCGACGTGAAGAAAGCGCCTCCGCGAGCGCCGTTCACCTTCTGGAAGGCGAGACCCGCAGCGACTGGGATTTCCCAGATAACTCTGCAGTCTTCAAGGCAGTCTTCAAGTTAGGTTCCGCGAGCGGAACGCATGAATCACCGGCCAGCACTGTGTTGGTCACATTAGAAAACGTGTTTGGACTAAAAACGTTGCCGGTGCCAGAACCCTCGAGGATTCCGGCGCAAGCTTCGTTGATCGTATTATTTTCAATGGTGTTGCTGTTTCCGCTAGGCGTCGAGCCTGGCCCAGGGCACTCATCGTCCGCGTGGATACCAGATTGTGCGCTGCCGTAGATCACATTCGATTCCGCGATGTTGTTGTTACTGCATAGGTCAATGGCATCGTAATTCCGAGTCCCGCCAATTTTGTTCGACTTTATGGTAGCGCTGTCTGCCAACCCATAGGTCGGATCGGCGGCTGTGGCGATCGCTAACTGCGTGCTCTCGATTGTGTTGCCTGTCACAGTTACCCCGGTCGAGGCGTAAACTAGAATCCCGGACGAGCCATAGGTCGCACCGGTGTAGATGTCATCGGCGACATCATTGGTCGTGATTGTCGCCGTCGCTCCGTAACCTATCTGAATCCCATTTTGGGCGATGGCAGGAGTGGCACCGACACCGATGACCGTGTTACCGGTGACCGTTACACTCGGTCCAGGATTGGGAGCTCCCAATCCAGCGGCAGTGATCCCATTTTTCTGGTAGTTACGGACGGCATTGTTCGAAATGGTGACTGCTGGAGTCCCTAAGGTGCTCTCGACGTTGATGGCCAAGCCGACTGGGCAACCTTGATCTGCCGGGTCCAGGATCTGGTTTCTGACCGCGTTGTAGGTGATGGTCCCGGTAGAATTCTGGTAATAGATCCCTTGCAGGTCAAGCGAGCAGCCTGACAATCCATTGGCGCTGCCGTCCACCGTGAGATGCGAGATGGTAACGCCGACTGCATTCTCGACGAAAATCTGCGCAGCGACCGGATTGCCGAAAATATCGGTTGCGTTTTGAACCACACCACCTACAGGGGCAACAACGACGGCAGCGTCGTTCGTCCCACTCGGCTCTCCGATGAGCGTCAACTTCTTGGTGATCGTAATCTGCTCGGGATAAGTACCCGGACAGACCTCAACAGTAGATCCTGCGGGGGCCGAGCTGACCGCAGCCTGAATCGTGGTGAATTGGGGGACACCGGATTTACAGGTCCCAACGACAACCGTCGATGCCTGGGCCGTCGAGGCGACAAAACACGCCGCCAAAACGAGGACTGCGAACAGAGATCTACGAAGCAGCGTAATTTCTTTGGACATTTCTCTTCTCCATTCGTGATTTTCCAAAACGACAGACTTGGTCTCCAGCGTAAAGCGACATCGTCCCGAGCCTTCCTTCCTACACGGCCGGCTTAAGCGAAAGATAGATATTGTCAATGGTTCACGCCATCTTGAGATGGCCCAGGGATGGCAATAGTTTAACACCCTGCCGTCAAGGACAGTTCTCATTATCAGGACATGTTCCCCGCCGCAAAGTGCACGCTCACGTGAATGGAGCAGCCGGAAGCAAGTGGAAGCGCGGAACATGCAGGTAAGGGTCTGCCACCCAGGCCAGAATACTCCCAGCAAATCGTTTTCTGCGCCGTCGCTAACGGCCGGAAATGCTCACCTGTAAACTTACGGTTGAGATTCGCAACAAAAAACTGGCTGAATGCAGGGTCGTAGAACCCGTGTTCAAATCGAGACCCAGAGAATTTGCAGCTTATACGTTTGTCATCAATAATTTACCGCAACAACGTTGGGATGGGTTGACTACAGTAATCAATTTATTGTGCGAGAGACGTTTCCGCGCCATTCTTGATCGTCCCAGACAAGCGTGTCACATCCTCATGGCTAAAACATACACGGTTTGGGTTGGTCGTCAGGTGGTCTTGCAAGTTGATTCAGGCGAGTCGCGAGTTCCACTTCGCGGACGGGTCGTCAACGAATCGAACGACGCCATCCGTTTTCGCCTCGAGGGACGCTGGGATGTGGACATTTTTAAGGAAATGATTGTGCGGGTAGAAGCGGACCATTGTCCGGTCCCTACCATGATCGCGCAGCGACCCAGTAATAAAGTTTTATACCAGCCACACTACGGGGCAATGCTCATGCAGCAGTGGAGTTGTGCGTGGGAACTTTGGTGGTCCCATCATTTCTCGAAGACCTGGTGGTACAAAACCACCAGCTGGACAGGATTAGCGGGAACTATTTTGTTTTTGTTAGCCCTGCAAGTAGGTGTATTGGAACCCCTCGGCTTCTATATCCGCGTCGTTTGTGGTTTTCTAGGGCTCCTGCTCAGCGCAGTTTCGTTGGGCTCTCTAACGTGGTTGCTCGGCGATTCAACCACAATGAAAACGCACATTATTCCGCGTTCGTCCAAACTCTTCTCGTCATTCTTTCGTTGTATACGCCATCCACAGATCGAAATCGACTTACGTTACCGGAAACCCGGGTAGCTTTGCTGTTGTCCGCGCTGTGCGTTTACGCACCAGCGACATCGCCTGACTCATCAGTTTGGTCCGCTGAAGCTTCATGCCAAGTTTGAGATCGTGAACCGTCAATTCCTTGCCGGCGACAGTCACGGTTTTGTCGTCTGAAACATTCGGGAAATGTCGAAGCTCTCCGTCGTCGGTCTTGACGACGAGATCGCTGCCGGAAACATACACCACCGCGGCGGTCTCAATCTTGACAGTTTGAGAAGCCAGGCCCTCTTGGACCTTCGTTTCTGTTTTTACTTGCGAATTTGCGGAAAACGCCAAGGTGATGCAAAGAACGCCCACCGCGGACAGGCTACCTGCGATGCGTGGTCAACCTTTGTGTGAAATCATGTTTGATCCTCGTCCGATGATGGCTTTCTTACTCGAAGTGGCATTCCGTGGATTCCGAACTGATCCTGCGTCTGGGGCACCAGGGCGATCAACTCAGCATCATCTCTAAAACCTTGATCAACTCCCGCCTGCATGAACGTACGTCGCTCGTTACGGTTGTCAACGCGCTCACAGTAGCGAACTCTGGTTGCGTGGCCCTGATCCGGTTGGTGACCCACTGCTACGATTTAGCCGTTTTATTCAGGTCGTCGTCCTTGTAGTACTTCGTCCCCTGCAGGGTCAACTGCAGTGCGAGGCCATTCTTGGTGATCTGGTAGACCCATACTCCAGGGGCAACTTCAGCCGCTCCCGAGTAAGCTCCACCCTTCTCGCCCGCTTTGGCCGCAGCGTCCGCTTGCCCTGAACCGGACCAGCCGGAATCCAAAAATTCTGCCAGGGCCTTATCGCTCTCGAAGACGAACACCACGACATAGTCTTTCACTCCCATGCCCACACCGACACCGGCCGAACCCATCTTCATGAAAGTTTCTTGCTTGGTCTTGTTGTTGACGGCCAGTCCCGAACCGCGTGCCGTGCTCAACAGCAGTACGTTCACACCCATGTTGTCGAAAACGGCGTATCCCGCCGCTTTCTGGATAGCTGTTTGGGCAGACGGTTCCAGCTTGTATAAATCCTGAAGGGCCTCGGCTGCCATCTTGCGGGTTTTCTGCCTTTTTTCTTCGTTGTCATCCGCCGCCATGCACATAACTGCGGACAGCATCGTCATGGCGAGAATCGAGGCGATCATCATCTTGGTTTTCATCGGAATACTTCCTTCCCGGAGTTCGGCCGCGAGGTGCCGAGGTAATTCAGCCCAGTTGAGGCGTCCTGCTAACGACTCGACCAAAAACTCCAGGTTCCCGTTTACGCTGATCGCAGATCGAGGACAACTAGGGAAATCCCTGGGAGTTCCGAAGCGGCATTCGGCTCCTGCTTTAGTTTGCATTGCTAGTCCACTGGGCCCCTGGTTCCTACATCGTCAACAAAGCTTCCAATCATTTTGATTTGGATATTCTCACCGACGAAGAATGTTTTTATGATGCGACCGTCAGATTGGTGAACGTTCATGGTCTTAGTCACCCTCTAGCCTTTCTGTTCAGCAGGACCTTGACCTCAGCGCGGCGGCTTTCCGCGCGACCGGCCGCGCTCTCGTTCGAAACTACTGGGCTGGCAAGTCGTGGACCTATACGGTGCCTTCCGTAGCCTTGAAGCCATCCTCGCTAATCTTGCCGACTTCCATCGCAGTTTCGTCAGCTCCTCCCTGTCGTCCGTGCCACGATTTGGGTTCCTTCTTTTAAGCCATTGAACCCGTCCATGGTTCCTTTCAAAGTTGCCGTATCCGTGACCTTAATCGTGTGTTCCGTTCCATCGACCGTCTTTACCACAATCGTCTTAGTGGTGCTGTCCACTTTCTCGTCAGCATCGCGCTCATCGTCACATTCTCCTGTGCACCGGTTAGACCGGCGAGGTTGTAGTGAATGAAAAAGTCACACGAATGTGAAGTAGCGACCCACATCGGCCCCGAGTCATGCGGAGCTTCCCAGCCCAATGATGTCGCCGGAAGCTAGGACTCGGGGATATTTTCTGGGGAGTATGGAGGGTCCCCGGATCCGATTGTGCCTTCTAGATCGGCTGGTTTGCGCCGACCCCTCACGAGTCTGTGCCTAAGTTTTTAGACTTGGCCGCGTTCTCCGACAACTGGGGGAATACCTAGTAGCAGCAAAATCAGCACCATTATAGATTCTCGCCCGTAATGAGGCCATAAAGGCTCTGGGCCTATGAAATTAAGTACGCGGTTCAACAAAGGAGAACAGAACATGACGTCAAGTAAAAGTTGGACGAGAATCGGCCTCGTGTTCGCTATCGGAACAGTTTCTACAGTCTTTGTTCTGAGCGCCGGAGCACAAGTGCAGACGAAAACGACTATACGAGAGGGCCCGAGTAGCGAAGTAGTTCGGGTTGATCGTGGCGAGGTTCTCGCGGTGGAAGGTAACGATCTGATCGTGAGAATGGAAGACGGCTCGATCCGAAATTTTGAGGACATCCCAAAGAGCTCCAAGGTTACCGTTGATGGAAAGCAGCTGGGGATTCACGACTTGAAACCTGGCATGAAGCTTCAGCGAACCATGACCACGACAACTACTCCTCAGATCGTTACCACCGTCGAGACCGTGACCGGAAAGGTCTGGCATGTCACTCCACCACTCTCAGTGATCCTGGCTCTGGAAAACGGAACGAATCAGACTTTCAAGATTCCGAAGGATCAGAAATTCAACGTGAATGGACAAATGGTTGACGCATTTGGGCTGAGGAAAGGGATGGTGGTCACAGCAACAAAAATCGTAGAAGTGCCAGTGTCGGTCTTATCACAACAGAAGAATGTGAGTGGCACAATGCCAACACCCCCGCCAGCTCCGCCAGCCGATGTTCCTTTGCTGATCGTCGAAAGAGAGGTCACATCTGCACCGGCTGCTACGGAAACGCCCGATACGGAGACGCCTTCGTCTACTGCGACTACCAGCACGCCTTCTTCCCCTGCGGCCACGGAACCGCCTGCAGCCGGGATTGCGGAAGCGCCTGCAGCCCCTGTGAAAACGAATCCGACGACCGGAAGCTATCTCCCACTCATCGGTCTGGGAATACTAGGGCTGATTATTGTTTTGGTCGCAGCAATATTCGCTCGCGGGAAGTCCCATGCATAGGAATTCGTAAGGACCCGTGCTATGGAAATCACCAAATTCAGCTCGCAACTTTTTGTCGCTTTGGAACAAATGGCGGTACATCTTCGGCGGGCACTGAACACGCTGTCGGAAGGGGGAACGAATGCCCTCGAGAAAACCCGAAGACTACAGGAAGCACGTCGCGCAAAGGAGAATGATTTGCGGGAGTTACTTGCAAACTCCCTCGATGCAGTTGTTGTGACGAACGTTGACCGCCGATTTGTTGCCGCAAATCCGAAAGCCTTGCATTTGTTCGGAGTCTCGGAAACAAACTTAACGCAGTTCACCATTGATGCCTTTCTTTTGGAAAGTGAAATTCTATATTTTGATGGAAATGGTTTGCCGTTCATAAGCCGAGAGGAAACGCAAGGTGAGTGCAAGCTTAGGAGTCTGACCGGAAGCCAGCGAATCGCAGATTATATTTTCGTCGCAAATTTTGTTCATTTTCGGCATTTATTCATATTCCGGAACGACCGCGAATGGGTATTCAGGAAACGCGCTGCCGCCCGGTAAACGTTAGTGCTCTATCGGAGGAGTGTTTCGACTAAGCGTGGAGTTGGGCGAGGTGCTCTGCGCGTGTTCGATAGAGCCGTTTGAAGGTGGTCGCTGGCGGTTCCCGTGGATGCGGGCAAATGGCTAACGGCTATGGGAATTGAATCTTTTTTTCGTACGCCGTCTATTGATTTTGCTTGGCTTAGGAAAATCAGAGAAAAGCGAAAATTGCAGGCAAAAAAACGTTTCCTTGCCGCATGTCATGAGGAGCATAGCACGCGAAGCGTTCACCCAGGGGCCCGACTATTTTCCTAAGTCGAAGTAGTAGAGGTGCAACCATGACTTGGCATCAATTCCGTCAGCTAAGAGTGCTTTGGTTTCTATGTCTCCCCGGGTTTTGCGTTGGCCAAACTAGTGGTGGTGGCCTGAGGGTTCAGTCGAATCCTCTCAACGTGTACGCCCCGCCTTGCATTTCCCAGGTTAAGCAGTATGTCGCCGTGAGTTGCCAAATTACACCGACAGGGGGCACCCAACCATACAGCTATGCGTTTACTGGAGGATTCCCCAATGGCATGTCCATGTCCATTGGCTTGGGCGGTGGCCTGATCAATGGGACGCCCACGGAGATTACCGGCGAGCAGACCACCGTGACCGTGACTGATGCCAGAGGGGGGACCGCTGCAACTTCCTTCATGGTCACGCCCGCAGGCTTAACCGGCTCAGGTCCCTGCGGCAGCTCCGTCTGCGTCACGGGAGCCGGTTACGCGATCAAAACGGCGGATGGTTATACCATTACAACACTAGCAACGGTGCAGATGGCAGCCACAACCTATTGGAGTGATGGCAGCACACTTGATGTAACCTCCATGGCGACCTGGACCTGCACTCCGAGTCCGCAGTGCGGTTCGGTATCCGCAAGTGGCCTTTATACGACTGGAAATTCCGTCGGCACCTACCGTGTGGCCGCAACATTCTCTGGAGTAACGAATAATGGCGGGTCGGGCGTCGCGGTTACTGTGGCCACCATCCAGGCCCACACCAAAGAGGGCGACCGAGTTGCAAATTCGGGCATGGTGATGAGGGAAGTCCTGCAACTGCGCAGTGGCATACCCGCAGCGGTGCTACAGAAGGCAGAATGCGTCATCGTTGTGCCTTCAACCCTCAAGTTCGCCGCTGGCGTTGGTGGGAGTTACGGGCGTGGCGTCATGACTTGCCGCGGAGGTCCCAACTTTCAAGGGCCGTGGAGCGCCCCGTCTATGATCGCGCTCGGCGGAGGTAGCTTTGGCTTGCAGGTCGGTGGGCAGGCCACGGACTTTGTTCTTCTCCTGATGAATGACCGTGCGGCCAGCAGCATATTGACAAGCAAAGTGAAGATCGGCGCTACTGCGTCGGCTGCCGGCGGGCCCGTTGGACGTGAATCAACTGCTGCCACGGATGTATTTCTACGTGCGGAGATTCTTTCGTACTCACGCGCTCGCGGGCTCTTTGCTGGTGTGTCGCTCGAAGGTTCCACGCTCCGCCCCGACAACCGAGCAAACCGAAACCTTTATGGAAAAGATGTCAGCGCGAAAGCGATCGTCCTCCAAGGCGAAGTTTCGCCGCCATCGTCCGCGCTCGAGCTGCTATCGGTACTGAACAGCAAATCGCCCACCAACAGGTCAGCGGGCGGTGCTCCACCTAATCGTCCGCCGGTGGCTTCTTGTTCAGCTAATCCGACCCATGTTATCGATGGAAGTGGCGAGACCGTTTTGGTCCGAGCCGATGCTAGCGATCCAGACAATGATCCGCTCACCTATCAATGGACGACAACGGGTGGGGCCATTGAAGGTACAGGATCGCAAGTGCGGTGGAACCCCGCAGGTGTGGCACTGGGCACCCATTCTGTCACAGCGCGAGTAGATGATGGTCGCGGCGGAAATGTGAGTTGCGTGGCGGAGATCCGAGTGGACCCGCGACCCAACCAGCCGCCAACGATCAGTTGCACCGCGACTCCAAGCTCACTACAACCGGGCGGTCACATACACATCACTGCGGTGGCAAGTGACCCTGACAACGATCCGCTAACATTTAGTTGGGAATCGACCGGTGGCCAAATCGTCGGCTCCGGTTCGGAAGTTGACCTCGATACTACCCACGTTGCGCCCTCGCACTACACTGTGACGGGCCATGTTAGCGATGGACGCGGTGGCACCGCGGATTGCCATGCCGAAATCACTTTGGAAGCTCCGGCGGTGGAAGCCAAACTAGCCATCCGAAGCATCTATTTCCCGACGGCCCTGCCTTTACCCACGGCACCAGACAAGGGCTTGACGGAGAGTCAACAAACTACCCTCTTTTCGCTAGCGAGCGACTTCAAGGAATATCTTGCAAGCAAACCCGACGCGCATCTCGAGTTGCAAGGCCATGCAGATCGCCGGGGAAAACCGAAATACAATCAAGCTCTTTCTGAGCGCCGCGTCGAAATTACGAAACGCTTCCTTGTAGCACTTGGCATTCCCGAAGGAAATCTTGTAACCAAAGCGTATGGGGAAGAAGACAACCTGACTCCCGAGCAGGTAAAACAGCTGGTGGAGCAACATCCCAACCTAAGCCAGGAACAGAAGGATAAGATCCTGAGCAACTTGAAGGTAGTGACGTTGGCGCAAAACCGACGCGTGGACATAACACTGAGCAGCACAGGGCAGCAGTCTATTCGCCAGTTCCCGTTCAATGCTGAAGATGCGTTGACGCTGCTCAGTGCAGGGGCGAAGAACAAACATTAGAACTTGCTGAGATGCAGGCGATGTGGCGAACGACGGAACGAATCGGCTTAACCATGGAGCATCATCCAGATGGTGATTATCACCGCGGTGATTAATAACCCGGCACCTAGCCACCCCATCTCATCGCTGGGCGCAGTAGGGGATTTAGATTTAGCAAGAGCCACGGGGGGAACATTTCTACTACGGATTAACTTCACGTGTACTCCAAACATTGTAAAGGGCCGGCCTTCCGCCGACCCTGCGCCGGAACCGCATTCCTGCTTCCGGAACACCAATTGAAAAGGATTATGGCGTGCTGTGTAGGTCTCTGTCGTTGCTCTGGAGCATGTCTGTCATTGCTCCGGAGCAATAAAGTATCTACCCAATAGTGGAGCGGCTTCGGATGGCTCGAAGAGGCGCGGGAATTTGTGCAGCCGTTCCACGGTAGCCGTGAGGTAGATTTCGTTTTCGTCCGTCACTTTATCCTTCGATCCATCACGTCCCGGTCACCCTTTTTTGGCGCGACAGTAGCAATCCCTCGGCGGAAGACTGCCTCGCCTGCGTAGCTTGACGCCGTCGTTGCCTCTCGACACCATTGAGCTTGTTCAATTCCAATCACGGAATGCAAACTGCAGAGGGAAAGAGGAAAGAGACTCAGCCGCGTCACATCGTACGTAAGAACAGTCGTTCAGGCCGTCGGAGTAGAATCTTGCCGCGGCGCTTTACTAAGGCACGGTCACGTTGCCACTTGCTCATGAGGCGGCTTGCAGTGAATGTCGTGATGTTCGCCGCGTTAGCCAATTCCTCATTTGTGATGTGGAGTTCAACGCCATCGGAGGTTTCCTTACCGATAGTGCGGGCAAGAGTCACCAGTACTTGAGCGAGTCGTTGCCGAACAGTGTAGCAGGCTAAATTTATGTGGGACGCAAGATGCCAAGCCACATAGTCTGACCCAGTTAGCAACGCGTTCTCCAGCAACCTGGGATACCGTTTGACCAAGCCTCGGATTGTGGGGCGATCCCACACCAACACCGAGCTGGCCGTTACTGTTTCTGTGCTGAAGAGATAAGACGAGTTGTCCGACAAAATGCTGCGAGCACCGAATAGATCCCCCGGTCCAAACCACTGAAAGAGAAGCTTCTTGCCCTCTTCTGTAACGAAGAAAAATCTGGCAAGACCTTTCGTCAGCAGGAAAAAATGATCAGCAGCGTGATCCTGGTTTGTGATCACGGAATTGGCTGCGAATCGCCGTAATGTTGCAGGTGCCAGAATAATATCACGATCAGTCGGAGTCAGTCCGTCGAGGAATTGCGCTCTCAGGCCCAAGGAAACGGCAGCAATCCCTGAGGCAGGTATAGGTGTGTCTCCGTGTGAATAAATGGGCAGAATCCTTCCTCTATGGGCGGCTCACACCACGCTCGTAAGAAAGGAGGGATGGCCCTCTGAGGAAGAAGCCATCCCTTACGGCCAACCCAGAGCGGTTCCCTCCGCCAGGGGAAATCGCACAGGCCGCCTGCCTTTCCCAAGACCTCTTTTAGTCTTAGCCCCCGTTACGAAACAACTGGGGGAATCCCTAATGCCCGTTTGCTGAGCTTTACAGGCTCGCTGGCTCCAGGTCGAACGGTGGAAAACACGCACCCGGCGAGCCGCCATGCGTCTGCACCCAAATGCTGAAATTGATTGTGGCTTCCACGCATACACCCATACACCCAATGCGCCTGCGTCTGATCCCGAAACCATTCGATGATCCTGAATACATTTTCGAGCTAAAGCACGATGGTTTTCGCGCCATCGCCTATATCCAGAATGGTGAATCCAAGGCTCATATCTCGCTACCTGAATAATCTGCGGTTCAATTCGCTCAAACCTGCTCTCGCAAAGTCACGAGCGCGATAATGGATGGCGAAGTCGTCTACATAAACAGCAACGGCGTTAGCGAATTTAATCAACTCTTCTCTCGGAAAGACTTCGCCTGTTTGCTATGTGCTCGATCTGCTTTGGCTCAATGGTGAAGACTTTCGGAACATCCCGCTAGTCGAAAGGAATGCTTGCGCGAGCTCATCGAGAACAACCCGGGTGTACGGATCCGCTATGCCTAGCACGTCGAGGGAGATGGCAAAATCTTTTCCGTGAAGTCTGTGCCAACGATTTGCAGGGAATCGTGGCAAAGCGCAAACGCGGGATTTACAAAAGCAATAGCTTCGGCTGGCTGAAAATCAAAAATCCGAAGTATTCGCAGGCCGAAGGGCGACGAGCCATGAGTATAAAGGCCCGGAAACGGTCACAGGTAGGAGGGGGTTTGACCCCCATTCCCGGGCCTTCTTCTCGAATGCCCCATGCTGAACTGGGGCCCTGCATCTTGGGAATTGTCAAAAGTAACGAGCTTCCAAAAATAAAACATGCCAAAAACCTATTTCGATAGGGGCATAACAATCCTTGGAGGAGTCGTAAGTTACTGGACTCCTCCTCTTTGGAGAACTTCTTAGTGTCCAAGAGCTAAGCGCAGGAGCTTGACTCCCAGCGATCCGGAAATTAGCAACAAGCCAAGGAGTCCGACTAGAGGGAGCTTGCTTGCGGTCTTCGGCAGGGTCTTCTGAGGAGCCGATGCTTTTGCCACGGCTGCAGGAGCAGGAGTGGGTTCTTCCTTAGCAATCAGGAGGGGGACATCCGCGGGTGGCGCCTGTGGGGGGGTTGGCATAGTCCCCGAAACATACTTGTGTTGAGACACCACAATTTCCGGAACCTCGACGATCTTGGTGGCGGTGACAACCATTCCCTTTTTCAGTCCGAAGGCGTCGACCTGCTGGCCGTCGATTGTGAATTTCTGGCCACTGGGAATCTTGAACGACTGATTCGTTCCGTCCTCCAGTGTGAGGATCACCGATTTAGGCGGCGCGACGTGCCATACCTTCCCGGTAACTGTCTGGACGGTCGTGACAGTTTGAGGAGTGGATGAGTTAATGATTGCTCGCGTAAGTTTCATTCCCGGTTTCAGGTCATGAATACCGAGTTGTTTGCCATCCACGGTGACCTTGGCGCTTTCAGACACATTGGGGAAGTGGCGAATGGTGCCATCCTCCATCTTAACGAAGAGGTCGTTGCCGTCCACAAGCACAACTTCCCCACGTTCCATCTGAACTTGCATCGTGGTGCGGCCTGCCGTGGTGGACGTTTCGGTTTGTATCTGCGCTTTGGTAGACGCCGCTAGCGCGAATAGTGTTCCCCACATCAAGACCACTGTCATTGTCCAATTGCTGCTTGACTTCATTTCTTCCTCCCTGATTGCATTAACGTGCTGTCACCCACACCGACACGCATTTTTCGGGGCCTGGGAAGTCCCTCCGCTTGGGCGACTCCTGTGATCACTACACCGAAGTGGAAATACCCACTACGTTGGTAGGCTGACTCCGACACGAATACTACTAGGCAAATCCCTAGTGGCTGCAAACTCTTGGAATCGCGCTGTGTTGTTCAACGTAAGCAAAAAAAAACTATGGAATTTCACAAGTATCACATCATGAGAGCTTTCAACCTTCGGAGTAACGCAGACCTGGTCTTGTTTGCCTTGAATCAAGGATTGATCTCGATCAAGCCCTAGAAGTCGGGGTTGTCATTCTAGGGATTCCTCCAGTTGCGTGGAGACCTGACTAAGTCTAAAAAAGTTGGGAAATGATTTGGGATATGCGATTCGCTTGGCCGTGAATCGTGAGGGCATTGATCGTCTCCCTTTTTGGTGGACTTGGCCCTATATGTATACAGCGCGAAAACTGATGAGCCACAAGCTATGTCAAACCGAGCCTGAAATGGCGGGAGTCAATTAACAAGATGCGTCTCATCACGAGAACAACACATCGCGTCAATGAGCACGAATTGCTACAACGGTTAGAATATTTCTGCGAGACTGCAGGTTTAGAATTCCCTAAAGAAGCATGGCCGACTGATGACCACAAAGCGTATTTTCTGCTCGGCTTATGTGCCACTGAAGATATGAAAGGCCTTAGTCTTCGCGAAAAACTTGAACAGCTCGATGACTGGGCACGCCAGCGCAGCTTACTAAAGCCAAATGAGACACTCTTCGCCAAGAAATAGGCGAAGGCTCAACAACCAACTTATCGGCGCTCTAAATAAGTAAGTCAAATTTGAAACCAACAATTCGTTAGACCGATGGTCAGAGCGCTTGTTGACAATGAGGCGCGTTCAGGGACAGACTTCCCTAAATGAGATTAACTATACTCTTCCTCTTTGCATGCGCAGTGTTCCCCGCAGTAACTCCTGCGCAGGCTCCCGTGTTCGAGTTTACGAAGGTAGAAAGCTCGATGAAGTTTGATGTGGAGGCATCGGTGGCTATAGTCGGCAAGTTCGATAAGTGGGACGCCACGATAACATTCACGTCGCCGGAACTTTCGTCGGCCGTTTTGGACATCAAAATTCAGGCTGCCACAGTGGATACTGGAAGTGGAATGAAGAACGGCAAACTGAAAAGCAAAGATTTCTTCGATGTCGACAACAACCCTTTGATCACGTTTCACTCAACGAAGGTTGAACAAACTGGTCCCGATACGGTCGTATTCGATGGCGACTTCACAATACGAGGAGTAACCAAGCAGGAGAAGCTTACTTTTGCAATTAGCGGCAAGGGCACAGGCACGGGCACGCTTAAGGGGACGATGGCCTTCGATCGTAAAGACTACGGAATGAACAAAGGAATTCCGCTTGTCAAAATTGCCGACCGTGTCGAGGTCACCGTCGACCTCAAAGGGAAACGAATCAGCGGGCCTCCGGTGGTCTTTAAATAATTAGGACTTTCGGTAAGACTCACGCGCCCATCGGAGTCAAGTTGTAGCATCGCGCGAGGTCATTGATATTCGCGCGCAAAGCGGCCCAGTATTTTTCTGCCTGACTACCGTAATTCCCCTTGGTCATCACCTGATTGACGCGGCGAGCGCTGTCCATGACCTGCTCCATTTGGGCCTTTGTTTCCAGATAATTCGACGTGGGGTCGAACTTGCGCCGAAGACGGTTTGTCGTGCGATTCAAATCGTCCATGGCATTTTCGAGATCGTCTTTTGTTTGCCTGGCTTGGTTCGCCTGAGCGTCTGTGTTCGCTGAATCCGAACGCTGGCGACGGGTTGTCGATCCGCTGCTTTGTGCCGAGTCGGCGCGGTTCTTGGCGTCTTGTCCACGGTTTTCGAGATACTTTTGGAACTGGTCCACGCCGTCTTCCACTTTACGGATGCGGTCGCCCACCTGCGCCTTTGTAAATGGATTTGTTTGAGCTTGTGCCACGGTGGAAAGGTTGACGACGACTAACGTTGTCATGCACCAAAATGCAGTCCGCTTCGTGCAATTCATGTCGCACCTCCCCGATACGCGCAATTTACGACGGCGCGTGGCTGGCGCGTAACTAGGGGATCCCCTAAGCGGCGTGACTCCCAGCCAGTAGGGTTAATTCATTTTCTGGGAATAGTAAATTGCGCTCTGTCAGTAAGCGTCGTCTAGAGGCCGTCTTGGCGGCGGATTCCCGTGAACTTACTCAAGTGCGCTTGCGGATGCTCCCCTTTGCGATCCGGCGTGTAGGCGAACCACACCGCCGGCGTCGTCGCATCTACCGCAGGACGGTCATCACGCACGTAGGTTCACAGCCGCCCGGTTTTGTTTTGCCGTTGCTCGGAGCCAGCACCGGGACCGGCGCGTCGTCCGCGTGCAACTTGGTCGCGCTCATCACGTGACGACGCAACTCCTCCACCAGCGGCTCCAGCAGCGCACTCGTTCCGCCCACCCAGTCCGCCATTGTGGAGCGATCCAGTTCCACTCCTTCGCGTGCGTAAATCTCTGACTGCCGATACAACGGGGGATGATCACAATATTTCGAGACCAGCACATGCGCCAGAAGCCCCGGACCAGTAACGCCGCGCTCGATCGGACGGCTGGGCGCTTCCGCCTGCACGATGCGCTCGCAGCGCCCGCTTCGGCCGAACCTACCGAATCACTTTGAAGCGCCGGCACGTACTCCAGAATTTCCGAGATGTCTTCGCCGGGATGCTTCAACTCGCCACCCGGGCAAGCGGTCTGCTTTGGCGGATACTTCCGCGTTTCACGTGGTAGATGCTCCGGTAGTGGCCGACGTGCGGGTTTAACTGTGCATTCATGGCGGATGCAGAAACGGCGGGAGTTTGTGAAGCAACGGCCTTTCCTGCTTGCGTGGCTTCCAGCTCGTCGAGCCGCAGTTCCAACTGCTCGCGCGTTCCAGCTTTTCCGATTTGCGCCCGAACTGTGTTCGTCGCAGACTGGCGATCGGCAACTTCAAGTGTTCGATTTCGTTGTCGCGCGAAATCAGTTGCTCGTCTTTGTTGATCAAATCTATGACTACGCGTTTTCAGATACCAAGCGTCAATGAGGTGAAGGCCCGGAAACGTTCACGGGTAAGAGAGATAAACCCCATCTCCGAGCCTTCGGTCCGATGCGAGAAAGCTATAACTGGTGCTGATTTTGCTGCTACTAGGGGTTCTCCTAGTTGTAGGAAAACGTTACAAAGTCTAAAAGCTCAAGTACAGGCAACCCCGACGATCGGTGCAGAGCAGCCGATCTAGAAGGCGCAATAGGACTCGGGAAGGACCTCTATTGTTCCCCACAATACCTTCCCGAGTATGCGTTCAACCTGAAGCCCCGGCTCACGCGGAAGGACGGCACGAAATGACGATGAGGGCCAAATAGCCCCGGCGTTCGTTTACACACCACTACATCGCTGCTCGGACTGTGGATACACCGCGATTGTGGTCCCCGCAACCGAGTTGGAGAAACTCAGGAAGGGTATCGTAGGATTCCGTTGAGTCTTTCTTTACCGGGGAAAGCAACCGTCAGTTCGCCCTGAAACTCTTGCTGGTGCGTAGAAGCACACTTAATGCAAGGCATTTCCCCTCCAGATACGTTGGAAATAACCGAGTTTGGGTGGGCGGCCCTTCGTCGAAGGTAGTTTTTACACCATCCGGGGGCTTCCGATAAGGCATAGCTTCAGGAGATGCGCCGGGTCAAGCCTAACAGTGGTCCTTGGCCTACACCGAGTGGACCGTTCGGCCAGACATTACGCGATTTCGGATGGCCCCCATGCGAAAAATGCGGGTTCTATAGCCGATGATCATCCGGGTGTCCTTGGGGGCGTTCCGAGGTCTCTTGACAACAAACATGGAAGTTGTTGGTTGTGTCGACAATGGAGAATCTCTGTTCGAAGTTGGCGCGAGATTACAACCTGATGTGATTGTTACCGACATTTGTGCAGCCCCGAGGTGTAGAGAAGACCAATGCCCGATGCATGGCGGTGTGTGTCAATACCGTACTTGGCTGGAATCGTTTCTTTGCTTGGAATACCAAGCGCCGCGAAGGTATCTCCCATGGCAGAAAAGGTTTAGATTCAATGTCGCAAGAGAAGCACGGGAGGTCCGTATGCCCTGCAAGGCGTGCGGGTCAATCAACCAGAAGAAGTCCAGCGCGGAGATGGGCATCCATTTTCCCGGACTGAAAGATATTGATAAGCCCGTCGTGTGGGTGTTCGTTGACGTTGCAGTCTGCTTGGATTGTGGCACGGCTGAATTTGCTGTTCCGGAAGAAGAGCTGCGCCAACTCGCAAAGGGAGACACTGCCGCGGCAGGTTAACCTAGAATTCAGCCGTACTTCTCACTGAGAATAAACGGCCGAGTGTTCCGCGCAGATGCTCTGAAAAACGTGCTCGTCTTCCTCGCCGTGAAAGCTGCTCAATGGATATGTACACAGGATATCTGCATTGTGCGTTTTGGCTAGGTCGTTGAATTTGTTCAATCCGGATCGCAGTGGCCAGCTTTCCTTCCGCCAACAAGAGAGGTGAACATTCTCCACAAGCCACAACGCGAGAATGCTTTGCCGCTTTGGCGGCTGCCTCCATGTGACCACTCACAACCTCGAAAAATCGCGCCGCGTCAAGCATGTCTTTGACCATGAATGTAGGAAACGTCTTGGCAACATCCTGTAAAATGAACGTACCTTCCTGAATAGCGCCATCGGTATCCACACCCCCTGCCCTCAATCTCTGGAGAAGACTATCCGCGTGTGCCTTCGAGGCCTTTTAAGCTGCTACTAACAAATTGCTTACCCCGCAGAACGGCATCCACGGCAGACAATAATTCTCTTTTGGCATCTGTCTTGCGAACGTAACCGCCGACTCCGGTCAAAGCTGCCCGGACGATGTCGAGGTCGTTGTTCTGACTCAGGAAAATGATCTTGGAATTGGGGGAGACTTGTCGTATCCGCTTGGCGGCTTCGATTCCATTCAACTTGGGGAGACCTATGTCCAGAAGAATTATATCGGGTTTTAGGTTCTGGGCTATTTGAACAGCTTCTAATCCATCCGACGCCTCGGAAATGACTTCCCATTCTCGTCGCGCCTGAAGCACCAAATGGACTTGGCGTCGCCAATCTGCATAATCATCAGTTATGAGAATTCGGAGTGAGGACAACGATTGCCCTACCTTTGGGGCGTAACATAATGTCCTTTCATCGCCTCAAATGCAACAACACCCCTTGTGCAAATAAGAATCGCAACCTCATACGCTTCCGTCTTTCCCAACCTTTCTTAGACTTAACTAGGTCCCCACGCCGCTGGGGGACTCCCTAGCATGAAACCGCCAGGACATTAGGGCTTGATCGAGATCAATCCTTGCTTCACCGCAAACAAGACCAGGTCGGCGTTACTCCGGAGGTTGAACGCTCTCATGACGTGATACTTGTGAAACTCCACAGTCTTTTTACTTACATTGAGCAACACCGCGATTTGATTAATATGCAGTCCTTCAGCATACAACTGAACGATGTCCCGTTGTCGTTGGGTTAATTCCTTGGAGAACTGCCGCACTCCGGCCTCCGTTGCAATCCGGTCCTCCGCTCTCAACTTGGGCGTTAAATAGGACTTGCCGCGCAAAACACTATCAATCGCATTTAGTAGCTCTGATCCAGTCGAGTATTTCAACACGATACCCACGGGGCCGAGTTCGAGAGCTGCGGCAGCCAGATTTGGGTCATCTCGCTTCGATAGGAAGATGAACTTGATATTGGGAGCTTGTTTTCTAATGCTCCAGGCCGTATCCAGACCATTCAAGAGCGGCACACCGGCATCTACAACAATCACGTCCGGCTGGAGTCGTATGGCTTCCGACACCATGGCGGGACCATCCGACACTGTCCCGACAACGATATAAGTCCTCTCCAGATAGCCGCGCAATACTTCAGCGAAAATGGCGTGGTCATCTGCGATCAGGAGACGTCGCGTCCTCACGTATGCAGACACACTGCTTGTCCTTCTGGGCGGGGCGCAAAGGTCATACGCACATGAGAATGAATTTGAGATGTGACCTGCAACTGGGGAAAAACCTAGTTGCAGCAAAAACTGGAACGCATCGTTACGTCCGAACTCGGGATGCCGTTGACCTCTTGCGCGGAAACATGGCAGCCCCCTTCCCTTTCGGTTCCGCGCGTCCACGGGCATGTGGAATTAGCAGGAGTTGGCGTAGGCAGATGGGGCGAACTATTCGGGGTTGATCGAGATCAGTTCTTGCTTCAATGCAAATAACACTATGTCGGCGGTGCTATGAAGGTTGAACGATTCCCGAATCTGGTGTTTGTGAAACTCCACAGTTTTTTCGCTTAAGGTTAAGATATCTGCGATCTCTTCATAGGTCGCCCCTCAGCCGGCAATTGAGTAATTTCCGTTTGTCGCGGGGTCATTTCTTTCGAGTATTGGCGCACTCTGGCAGCCAGTTTCCCCCGCTGATTTACGAGACTCTATCCTAAGTGGAGCTCTGGGTGATTGGTCAAATCATGGTTCTCCATCGCGAGAGGCCAACACGACGCGCTCCGAAAGAAAAGAATTACACCCGCACTCCTCCCGACATGGAAGTCGGGAAATCACTTCGGCGATTACGCCGTGAATCAAGATCTTAACCATCCAAAGATGTCGAAGATCAATAAATTAAACACTAGACTGTCAGAACTGACAGTTCCAGCCGATAGCGGAAGAGTGCAAGCTCTCTCATGAGTAGCAATCCGTCACAGGGCGCTCTGACACGTATCCTGTCCTGCCTCACTCCTCCAACACCAGTCAGACGCTATGAAATTGTGATGACCCGGTGTCTTTCTTCCAGCCTTCGTTGATTGCACAGAGGAACCTTATGCAAAGCGCGCCTTCGCGCAGCATCGGTCCGCGTTTCTTAGTCGCAGATGACCACGCGATGTTCGCCGAAACATTGCGGGCCTATCTGGAAAAGACTTACACCGTTTTGGGGGTGGTACTGGATGGTCGCGCTATGGTTGCGGAAGCCGTGCGACTCCGACCGGATGTGATTCTTGTAGACGTCGGTATGCCGATGTTGAATGGGCTGGATGCGGCCCGGGAAATCAAACGGCAAGCCCCCACCATCAAATTCATCTTCCTAACGATGCGAGATGACCCAAATCTGGCTGCTGCTGCTTTGGAACTTGGGGCAATCGGGTTCGTCCTAAAACACTCGGTGGGACTGGAATTGTTGACGGCGATAGATCAGGTCTTGCATCACAAGCCTTATTTAACGCCCAAGCTGAAAGCAGAAGACTGGGTTGCAACGAAGGCTAGGCGCGCCAATACTCGAAGGAGATAACCCCGCGACAAAAGGAAATTCTCCAGTTGCTAGCTGAGGGGCGACCTATGAAAGAGATCGCAGATATCTTAACCTTAAGCGAAAAAACTGTGGAGTTTCACAAACACAAGATTCGGGAATCGTTCAACCTTCATAGCACTGCCGACATAGTCTTATTTGCCTTGAAGCAAGGATTGATCTCGATCAAGCCTTAAATGGAAATGTCCCGGCGGTTGCCATCCTAGGGATTCCCCCAGTTGCGTGGAGACCTAATTAAGTCTAAAAAAGTTGAGAAAGGATTTGCGATATGCCGTTCGCCATTCGCTGGGCGGGTGAATCGTGAGGGCGGAATCGCAAAGAGATGGCTCCTTCCGACAGGGAGGAGCCATTCTTATTTTAGGAGACAGCCCAACTAAGGTTAGCAGCTGTCTGCGTTAATCGGGGATTAATGAGACTGAGATAGCTACGAGAGATTGGCGGTGTACGCTCACCGTCTGCGTGGAGATGTTTAATTGTCCGGCCAATTTCCTTATTGGCGAGTCCTTGTACCTGTAGCGAGGCAATTAGATGGTCTTCGATCCCACGCCGGCCGCTACGGAAGCGGTACGCGAGAACGATCCGCCACCGGATTCCTTCTCACCGCTCTTGTCGATCTCGATGGAGCCCTTGAAATAAGCCCCGTCTTCAATGACGATGCGCGCCGTCGTCAGATCGCCGTTGACGGAGCCGTCCTTTTTAATCTCGATCCGGTTTTTCGCCTGCAGCTTGCCCTTTACCGTGCCGTAGACCACCACTTCCCGGGCGGTAATGTCGGCGGTCACCTTGGCCGAAGCGCCCACGGTCAATTTGCGCTCGTCCAGTTGGACCAATCCTTCCACCGACCCTTCGATCACCAGGTCTTCATTGCCCGCGATTTCGCCTTTCACATGCAGACTTGGACCGAGCCGGGCCGTAGCACGGTCAGCGGTCGCCTCCATCGGCCGGATAGCATCTGTACTCATAGTGGTAATTCCCTCCCAAGTAGCCGCGGCGGGTTTCGCCGCCGCCGGCGGATTCAAATTCTTGATTTCCGGTTGTGCTTGAGGCGTTTCCGGCTTCTTATTCCTCCACCTTTGATGCCAGCCCTGGGCTTTGGATTGAGACGTCCGCCCCGAGCCTGGGCGACCGACCTGGCGTTCGCGTTGCCGCAGTCTAAGGGCCATCTCCGCACCTACGAAGCCAGTGGAGCGTACAACGAGGATGACCACAGCGACCTCCAAGGGAGACAAGCGGGAAAACGGGAAGTTGCGAGGAGCCGACCACCGGACTCTAAGTCCCCTCCAGTCGAAGTGTCAAGCAAATTGAAGGCAAATTGAAGACGCACAGTTTGACCGCGCATTGCCTGATTCATCTAGAACAAGCATTCGCCTTGCCTGTCAGTGAATGGGTGGAACGATTGTGATCGGTTACACTCTCATCGCGACCCGGATGCTAAGTCCTAGCCGAAATTCCCAGCAGACTTCTTTGCCCGATCCGCCAGCGCTTCGTCGGCACGGGCAAGCGCTCTTTGAAGGCTCAACGTGCCGCGCCCTGTGCTTGGTGTGTCAGCCCTGATTCCATAGCCACGTTCTTCATATTGTCATCGGGAATTCGGTCGATCAGCAACGCGAACGGATCGATTCCTGCTTTCTCCGGCAATTGGTCGGTTGTGAATGTGAACATGGAATTGCGCTGTGTGATGTGCATACGTTGGCGGTAGAGCGTATCCCCGTATTTCTTCCCGCTTGCAGGTTTGGCGAATGCGCCGATGTCGATCCAGTCATCCACCGGCACTTCGGTTTCGTTGCCCTTGGCATCGGCTTTGAACTTCCGCGCTTCTACATTGATGGTGACGTCATATTTTCCATCCGTGCGCTTCACCGCCGTGGCGGCCAGAGTGCGATTCGAGAAAAGAGTAATATCTTCAAACAAGTCTTTGATCAAGTACTGCAGGTTGGGCGGAGTCTCTTCTCGCAACGCATCCACCAACGCATAGGATGTGGGATAGGGTGGAGGGGCGTAAGCGTACTGATGAATAAGCTTGCGCAAGGCTCGATTGACGGCATCCTCGCCGATCATCTCCTTCATGTAATAGAGCACCACACTGCCTTTGCGGTAGTGAATGTATGCCTGGCTGGACTCGACCGTCAGCAGCGGCCGTTCCTTCAGCAGTTCCTGGCCTCGAGAGCGCAGGTATTCGTCCATCTCATGGCTAAGAAACTTTCTCATCATGTCGTGGCCAAATTCTTTCTCCATGACCATGAGCGCGGAGTATTGCGCCAATGTCTCAGACAGTAGGGTCGCTCCTTCCATGTTTGCGCCCATCACCTGATGCGCCCACCATTGGTGCGCCATCTCGTGGGCCACAACATAGAACACGGTATCGATGTCGTCGGGATGATTCAAATTGGCAATGAAGCCGATGGATTCGGAGTAAGGCATGGTACCGGGAAATGATTGGGCAAAGTTGGCAACACGCGGAAACTCAACGATCCGGGCCTCCTTGTGCTCGTAGGGCCCAAAGTTCTTAATGTAATAATCCAGGGACTTCTTCATGGAGTTCATCATCCGTGCGACGTTCCAGGGCTGTTCCTTGAGGTAATAAACCTCTAACTGGATGCCGTTCCACTCCTGGCGGGCAATTTCATAGCGCCCGGAAACGAAGCAGTACATATTCATTGAGGGATGATCAAGTTTGTATTCGAAGTAGCGGCGACCATCCTGCTGCCATTCGCGCACCAGCGACCCCGGGGCAATGGCGGTTTGGTCGGGCGTCGTGCTGATGACGGCGCTGATGTCTATCCAGTCTGAGTGCCCGGGAAGATAGGAGTCGCGGCAATCGTCAGTGCAATTGCGTTCCAGCTTAGGCATGAGGTCAACTTCTTCAAGGCCATACTTTTTGCGCTCGACAGCATCACCTAGTTCGCGGAGATAGTCATAGCCGATGACAGGGGCAACCAGGCTGTCGAGGAACGTGCCGTTTTGAACGATTTCCAGGTTGCTCACATTGTTTTCGAAGCCGCGATTCTTGCTCTCGACGGTGAAGTGCATCGTGCGTTCCTCGCCGGGCTGCATGGGTGAGGCAAAGTGATAAATACGATAGGCCAGCCGTCGGTCGTCTTTGACAAGCGCAGCTCCCGGAATGTCAATCGAAGTATCGTAGTCTGGATCCATCGAGAAATGAATTTCCTCAAGGGGATGGGAATAGGGATTGTAGATGACCTCGTCGGCGCGGATGTTGACGTTGCGATGCGAGGGGAAAACGTCGACCGCGTACTTCACGCTGCGCACACGGGGCTGGGGAAGCTTCTCCAACGGCTTATAGGTCTTTTCATACTCAGCTTGCACACGTTCGAGGTCTTTCGGTCCCTGAAGGTGATTCAATACCTTGGTGTTGTACCAGATCCAGCAGCCGCAGGCGGCAAATGCCAGCAGGGAGAACGCAGCCCCTGTTTTCCACCCGGAACTAAATCGCAAGGCTGCAATGCGGCTGCGCGCTTGCCAGCGCTCTTGCCTGCCCCGCGGCCAGAACATCACGCTGGCGATGGCCAGAAGCATGCAGAAGAGCAGCCAATAGAGAGTGAACCAGTTCCACGCCGAACGATACGGCGCATCTCCGAAGAAATCCGAATAGATGACGCTCGGTCTGCCCGCAAATTGAACGAGGTTTGTCGCCACATTCAATGGATGCCACAGAAAATCGTTGGCGAAGTAGAAGGTTATGAAAACGAAATATCCCACGTACTTGTTGGGCGCCAGGACTTGGATCAGGAACGCCAGAATTGCCAGAAAAACGAACCAGGAGCCGTCTCGTATCAACAATTCATCGATATAAAGACCGAGCTGGAAACGATGGTAACCATGAACTGCCTGGTCGACGATGCCCGCCGCCAGCGCCGCGGCCTGAATCACCATCACCATGGCAACCAGCGTAGCGAGCCGTGCGCCATACGAAACCCACTCCGGCGTCGGCGTCGCGTCAGCGATTTCGTCCACTCGCTCGTCGCGGTCCTTCCAAACCAAAGCGCCGGCGAAGTAAGTGATGACTACGATAAGAAAGAAGGAAAGATTGTCCCGAATTACGTCAATGATCTGGTAGGTTACGGGAAATGTGTGATTGTTGAGGAGAGTGGTGGAATTGACAGCCAGGGCTGCAATGCAAAACAGACTGGCGATCATGACAATTACGAGAAAGACCGTGTTCTTGGCCATTCCACCGAAGTGGATTCTGAACGATCCCACGAATTTTGCCCAAGACGAATCCTTCAGTTGCCGGTGGAGCACGGGAGCAGCAAGGGGAACCGGCGCCGGTTGCTCGTCCGGTTCGAGCGCCAGGTTTTTCGTCCGCCTATCGGCGAAGCTGAAGCGGGCGTACGCGAAAGCAAAAACCACACAGCCGACTCCAATCCAAAGCAAACGGTTCCAAAGCAGCAAACCACTAAGGCTGACAGAGAGGGTGTTCTTTTCAGCGATGGTCCAGTATTTGGTGACGACTGCAAATGTGTTCACCCCAAAAGGGTCGAACAGAGATACCAGGCGTTGCCGCTGTGAGTCCTGAAGAAGTGCAAAGGTCACAGCCCGGACCGTTAACAGGAGAATTACGGCAACAAACGAAGCGATCTCCTTGCGCCACGTAACGGCCACAGCAAACAGGATCGCGGCGGCTACAAAGGTGTCGGGCAGGGCAAAGAGCAGAATGCTCTTCAAGTGGGCAGTCCAATCCACTGCTTCCCAGCGTTCCGCATCGACCCAGGGCATATACTTCGCCAGCAGGATGCCGAGCGAGATTCCCATCATCGGGATCGCCGAGATTAGAGTGGCCCCGAAAAATCGCCCGAGCAGCAAGTCGCGGCGGCGTACGGGCGTCGAAAACATGATCTGGTGAGTGTTGTAGTGGAAGTCACGGAGAGCCGCGAAATTGACGAAGGCGATGGTCGTCAGCACCGAGAACACGCCAAGAGCAGCGTAGAGGAAAGTGATGGCGTACGGCGCATTCCGGTAAATATTGGAAAGGCTGAAACCCGCAACGACCTCATCGGAGCTGACCACGC
Source organism: Candidatus Acidiferrales bacterium (assembly GCA_963701055.1). Taxonomy (GTDB): domain Bacteria; phylum Acidobacteriota; class Terriglobia; order Acidiferrales; family UBA7541; genus Acidiferrum. Next base: position 37,622 of record OY969563.1, read on the forward strand.
TGCCAATCAAGAGAGCGACGATGAGCAGGAAGATCCAGAGCATCCAGGAGCGAAGCCAGAAGCGAATCTCAAACCACGCGACTTGCCAGAACATGACCGTCCCCTAATTCCACGAGCGGATTTTGGTAAAGAAAACATCTTCCAAGTCGGGTGTGCAGAAAGCAAACCCATCGCCGAGCGGCGAGGCGCTATAAACATGAAGAAAAGGACGTCCGCCGACGAGCTTGTTGGAGACCACCTGGTAGCGCTGCTCGTAATCGGCGAACTGGTTCTTGGCGATGGAAATTTGCCAGATTCGCCCGTTCAATTGCGCGATAGCATCTTGCGGGCGCCCCTGATAGAGCACCTTACCCTTGTTAATAATCGCCATGTTGGTGCACAGATCGGCCACGTCTTCGACGATGTGGGTCGAGAGGATCACAATCACCTGCTCGCCAATCTCGGACAGCAGGTTGTAAAAGCGGTTTCTCTCGCCGGGATCCAGACCGGCAGTAGGCTCATCGACAATGAGCAGTTCCGGGTTACCAATTAGCGCTTGCGCGATGCCGAAGCGCTGCCGCATGCCTCCGGAAAAACCGGCAAGGGTCCTCTTGCGATCGTCGTAAAGATTCACGCGCTTGAGCATCCACCCGACTACCTCTTTTCGTTCTTTGGCTTGGCTGAAGCCTTTGAGCAACGCAATGTAGTTGAGCATGTTCTGGGCGGAGGTACGAGGATAAACTCCGAACTCCTGCGGCAGGTAACCGAGGCGCCGCCGCGCTTCGTCCTTTTGCTTTAGTAGATCGATGTCACCCAACGCGGCCCGGCCGCTGTCCGGCTCCTGCAAAGTTGCGAGAGTGCGCATCAGCGTGGATTTACCGGCGCCATTCGGGCCGAGTAGTCCATACATCCCTGCGGGAATGGTTAGGGACACGTTATCGAGCGCTTTAACGCCATTTTGGTAGGTTTTCGAGAGGTTCTCAATTCGAAGTTCTATGCTCATGTCCTCAATCCTGCGACCCCGGAGGTAAACGCATTATTGTCTGCGTACCATGTTCAGCGGACCGATACCTCGATGTCCCTCATCGTGCGCCTGGCGCCAGCATTGCGTCAATTTCAAAATACTCAATATAAAGTTGCGTCCGATGCAATATTGAACTAGCCTTGGGTTCGAGTGAGGCATGATCATGTTTGCGGAACTCAAAGCTCTGGTTGCCTTGGCTGGGACCGGCTCGATGGAAAGAGCCGCCAATGATCTGTACCTTACGCCTTCCGCATTCACTCGAAGGATTCAGCGATTGGAAGACGAACTTGGTGTGGTGCTGCTTGACCGGCATTTCAAACCGCCAAAGCTGACGCAAGCGGGATTCGAGGTTCTAGACAAGAGTCGCGCCATCCTTTCCTCTCTGAGCGAATTGAAGGCATCCACGTCTGGAAACACGGCCCCAGTAGGTCCTTTTCGTTTGGGTCTCTCGCACGCGGTAGCTCAGCCAGACATATCTGAAGTCATTATCGAGCTTGGCAGGCAATTTCCACTCCTCCAACCCAGTATCTGCAACGACATCAGTTGCCAGTTGTTGGCGCGCCTTCACCTGGGCGAGCTGGACGGGGCGATTGTGGTTGTGCCGGTCGACACGGCGCTGCCACAGGACCTGGAGGGAGTAACGCTTTCGCTTGAACCAATGCGGCTGGTGCAAGCCCGAACCGCGGCCCAGCGAAAATCGAGATGCGCAGAATTTTATCGGCGAAATTGGGTTCTTAACCCGGCCGGATGCCTGGTGCGAGAAGAGTTGAAGACTCGAGTTGAACGGCTGGGTGCACCCCTCAGGGTGGCCGCCGAGCTACACAATCCGGACTTGCAACTCTCGCTCATTGCTGGAAATGTGGGTGTGGGAATGTTGCGAGCCAGTTCTTTACGGACACACGCACTGCGCACTCGACTGAGCATTATTGAGCATCCCAATTTCGATATTTCAATCAGGATAGCTTTTTTTCGCGGCAGGTATCTTGGCACGCGGGAACTGGTAGCCGTCGAACTTCAGCGGATGCTCGTGAAACACTTCGAAGGTGCGAGGCTTAACTCTTCCCGCCAGCCGATCTTCAGACGTTCAGAAAAGCCCTTTAACAGATCAGCCTGGAAGTGATTGATATTTCGGGCCGAGTCAGACAGATTTCCAGTGTTCGTAATTCATGTGGTTTATGAATGGAGCGTAGAGTTTCACTAGTACGGTGTTGGCGCTCGATAGTAAGTCATTTTTGTACGCGGTCTCGTCTTCTCACGATGTCACCTTCTTTCGTCAGTCATCGAAGGAAGGCAACCCCATCGTGCCGCCGCAGGGGGCGTTGAAGATCCCGTTTACTTTTACCTTCGGTCACCGTGGCAACGGCTATGACTTTTCCCGAGACCTGTCGACTATCGTGTACGTTCAACCCGTCGGGCATTCTGACCTCTATCGTTTTGAGTGCTCTGTTTTGCGGAAGAGTCAAATCAAAAAAGGAAAGCTGAAATGGGCAAACGATCCAGGGCTGCCAGGGACGAGCAGTATTGGCAGATCAGGTAGAAAGAACACGCCGCGGACCGCGGCCAGAACGAGCAAGAAAAGGCGAACGATCGCAGACCCAATGCCGCAGATCATTGCGCAAATTTTGCATCGAGGGCCAAGCAGAAACCAGTGGGATGCCAGCATTCCGATCGCCTCGAACCTCGTCTGAACCCTGAATCGCTCATGATTACGTGACCATCCAAGAGAAACTGTGATATGGAAGCTAGAACAACTCGCAGGCCAATTCTTCAAGCGATGCTTTGTTGGGATGGATTACTTCTGAGTGCGCGACTTCGTCTGCGTGAACAGGGCGGTGGAGAAGTGAAAGATTGCTCGGGCCATCGCACCGACGCGGTTTATCGCGGAATTGAATGTTATCTACGGCAGCGCCGTTCTCGACGGTTTAATCGCGAGGCACGATGACGCCCGAGCAGCGGAAAGAAATCGCCCGGAAGGCGATCACGGCTCGGTGGGCCAAAGCCAAGATCAAGGGAGATAAGTAGGATAGGAGATTTAACGGTCCTGCCGTTCGGTGAACACTGTGCGCTAGGCCTGCTTGCGATTACTTGAGAATTATATAAATCACTTTAGCGGAACGCAAAAGGTTTCTAGAGGCCACCCTTACAGTGAGCCTCTAAATAAAGGGGCAGGCGCCAGTGCGCCTGCCCTGTTTTTTTGGAGAAGAAAAATGAACAAACCACTAGAACAGGAACCAAAGCCCGAGCCGTACGAAGTAGAGATCGAACCGCGTGACGAAGGACGACCCGGCGTCAGCGGAAGTTACACCTTTTAGGAAGCTTGCGACTGTTTTTCTCTCTTCCTCGACTTGTTTTCGAATGCGCTTACGCACGGGATATTCGCCAAGGTCACGTTGTTAGGCGAAGAGTCCCGCGAGCAGTACGACGCCTTGTCACAGGGATAACTTCCGTCTTAGTGCCCATCGGTGCCATGGTGTATCGCTTTGCTTGAGCTGCCCTTGCCCAAAAGTGCAAAACGAACTCGAGCAAACCCATTGGCTTCATTAATTTGACTTCTGAAGAAGGGTCAACTTTACGGTCAACAACCAGAAGAGAAGTGTGGTTCCGCCACCACAAAAAGGATCCACGATTCCCACTCAAATGATCGGCAGCCAAGGCAAGAAACTACTTGCCTGATTCCTCATCGGTCTTGCGGCGGGGAAGTAGCTGTGGCGCATAGGTGACAACAAACTCAACACGCTCTTGGCCGACGTTTTCCTGTCTCGGCCCAGCCTTGCCTTCTATGGCTTCGCGGATCTCGCGGACGGCTGCCGGTTTGCCTTCGAGGGCATCCTTTGCCATGGCGAGGGCGATTCCATCTGCAAAGGTTGCACCCTCAGCTAGGCCGTATTTAATTCTGTAGATTTCAGGCAATTCCTGTTCCATCAGTTCCCTGTAACGTTGGGAGATGGGGCGCGTCCTGGGTCTGCCGCCAGGATTGCCACTCACCCCCGGCTTGAATCGAAACGCTGTTCCCTTTTCTAGATTTGAATCATTCACCTGTTTTTCTCCTGTTCTGAGGCGAGAATTTGTGACCGCGCTAAGCCTCACAAAAACCTAGCACTCCGCAGACGGAACTGCCAGATGTAATAGAGACTCTTTGTGGCAGATCCAGGTCAGCTAGAGGTTTGGAGTAAGCTAAACCCGCACACGGGGAAGCGGCCAGCCTCACTTTGTCTCCGGTACTCTGAAAAACGAGATCGTCGCGCGGCCCAGCTCGGCGAGCACGTGGAAGCGCGGAACATGTAGGTAATGGTCTGCCACCAGGTAACAGTTTGCTACATAAGTTTCAGGGTTTGTGCTAGAGTGCCGCCGTCCGCCTGCTAATCCACTTCAAGGACAAATAAATATGAATCGCTCGCCCTGCTTTGCGCTTTCAGCGCTGATGCTGTGCATGATTTTCTCTGTAATCAGCAGCTCTCGCGCCCAGGCCCAATCGGCCACAACCACTATCGTAACCGCCTCCGCGAACCCCATTACTATTGGTTCGCAGCTGACTTACACAATAACGGTAACCAGTGCCGGATCCGCGCCGCTGACAGGTCCCTTGCGCGTCACTTTCAACGGCAACAACGGGCCGGACTACTCGCTGCACAATGGTTCGGTAGCTATAACCTCTACCGTGACTGGGCCGCCGCACATCATTCAAGTCATCGCCAGTTATCTCGGCGATTCCGCGAATGCCCCCTCGACCTCCGTTGCCCTTAACGAGGTAATCATCGCGGATTTAGGCTTGACGCCTAGCACCACCTCCGTCACAGCCAGTATCAATCCGGCCTACCCATACCAGACGGTGACTTACACCGCGACCGTGATTGGCGGAAAATCTCCCACGGGAACTGTCAACTTTTACCTGGGTTCCACAACTCCATTCCCGGCTGTTCTCGGTAGCAATGGAATCGCCACCATGGTCAACTCGTACGCGTCGGCAGGCAACTACGCGGTTTCCGCTAATTATTCTGGCGACAGTAACAACGCGGGTTCGGTATCCCCACCCATCGAACAGGTGGTAGTAGCGGCCGCCGCGCAGCCTCCCTTACAGTTTGTGCCGGTCACGCCCTGCCGCGTCGCCGACACTCGGGAAGCACCCGGGCCGTTCGGCGGACCTCTCGTGGGTGCCGGGCAGACCCGCAGCTTCGCAATTCCTCAAAGTGCATGCGGAATTCCACCAACGGCTGCGGCGTATTCGCTAAATGTGGCGGTCGTTCCCAGCGGGCCACTCGGATTCCTTACCGTATGGCCGGCCGGAACGCCAGTCCCTGCGGTCGCCTTACTGACTTCTTACGACGGCCGAGTGAAATCAAATGCTGCCATTGTGCCAGCGGGAACGTCTGGTGCGATCAGCGTCTATGCACTGAACGCGACCCAAGTGATCGTCGACATCAACGGATATTTCGCGCCTCCGGATTCGTCCAGCTTGGCCTTCTACCCGGTAACGCCGTGCCGGATGGTGGACACCCGAAACCCAACAGGGCCGCTTGGAGGACCTTACATTGCCGGCGGCCAGTCGAGGGCATTTCCGCTGCGATCCAGCAATTGCAACATCCCGCCGACCGCGCAGGTATATTCGCTGAACGTTGCGGCGGTACCAGCAGGGCCCTTGGGCTTCTTGACGATTTGGCCCACCGGGCAGCCACAACCGACTGCCTCGACGTTAAACGCGTACACCGGAACGGTCACTGCGAACGCGGCCATCGTTGGCGCTGGCGCAAACGGAAACGTTTCCGTCTTTGTTACAAATGATGCGGATGTCGTCCTGGATGTGAACGGCTATTTTGCGCCTCCGGGAGTGGGCGGGCTCTCTCTCTACTCGACAACCCCATGTCGCATGTTCGACTCTCGGAACTTTCCTTATCCGCCCTTTCCAGGAACATTTATCGTGGCTCCAGCGCAAAGCTACTGCACCTTGTCCAATGCCGCGGCCGCGTACGTGCTGAACGCCACGGTTGTTCCGCAAGGTTCGCTGGGTTCTCTGACGCTTTGGCCCACAACGTCTCCGCAACCTCTAGTGTCCACGCTGAACGCCTTAGACGGAGCCGTGACCTCGAACATGGCCATCGTCCCTACGAACGACAACAACATTGCGGTTTATGCTCCGTCTGTGACGCAGCTGATCCTCGACGTTTCCGCTTACTTCGCTCCCTAGCGGGGTCCGGCACGTACAACATTTCTGTGGAGGCGGCTTCGGGTTCCGTCACCGGCTCGGCTTCACACGTACTCACAGTGGAATATTTGGTTAACGGCGTCGCTCTAATTACACCGAGAAACGCCGCAAAGCTACTGCACGACAAGCGTTAGGATCTGGCTTTGGGTGGTATTTCCCGAGGCTGCAGTCACGGTAAGTGTGTAAGTTCCGGCCGGCGTGCCCGGATTCTGCGGGGCTGTATTTGAGCTACCACCTCCGCACGAACAGAGAATCAGCAGCAACAGTGGCACCAAACACAACAGCCGCAAAGCGGAGGATCGTTTCGTCATTGGTGGTAGAGAGATCAAAGCAAGCAATGAGAAGGCCCAGACCCAAGGAGTAGTGCCGAATTCCTGAGGACGTACTAAGGCCTGCCCCGGTGCCGCGGTCGTCACGGAGGCCGTGAATGTCGAAGCGGTAGCGGCGGAGACTTGCTCCGTGGCTGGCACGTTACACACCGCACTGGTCGGCGCACCACTGCAGCTCAGGGAAGCCGTGCCACTAACCCCACCGCCCCCAATCGATAGCGAATAGGTGGCGCTCGAACCAGCGGTCACTTTGGCCGATGGGGAGCCACCAGATGCAATGCTGAGACCAAGGCTAGGTGCTTGCCCGGTCCCGGAGAGGGCTACAGTTTGCGGGCTGTCCGGCGCGTTATCCGTGATTGTGAGAGTGCCCGTGCGACTGCCAGTCGCCGCCGGCGTGAAGGTAACGCTAACCGCGCAAATTGAGGAGAGCGTAGCGCCGCAATTATTTGTCTCGGTGAAATCGCCACTGATATCAATGCGAGAAATCTGAACGGTCAAAGGTCCCGGATTGTTCAACGTCACGTTTTGGGCCGCACTGGGGGTATTTAGGATCTGGTCTCCGAAAGACACAGTGGTGGGCGACGGCGTCAGTGCGGGTACTGCAGCAGTTCCCGCCAATATCACCGTGTGTGGGCTGCCGGCTGAACTATCCGTTATGGTCAGTGTTCCGTTACTGGTTCCTACGGCCGTCGGTGTGTAGGCGACCTGAATCGTGCAGGTGCCCCCGGCAGCAGACACGGTCGTGCAGTTGTTCTGAACAATTGAGAAATCTTCCGTTACGGTCGCATTCGACACCGTCAGGGCCGAACTCCCCATATCAATTACCGTTACTGTCTGCGGAGCACTTGTCGTGCCTACCTGCTGCAGAAAAGCCAAATATGCGGACGACAACGCGGCAGCCGCAGCGTCGGTGGGCGCAATTTTCATCAAGACGGCAGCGGTGCCCCCTAGGCAAGGTTGACCAGGGCATGGTGTGTTGCCTCCGGGTACCGATTGCAATGCATTGAATAGCGGGAATGCCCCGTAGCTTCCCGCATATATATTCCCGCCAGAATCCACGCCTACGTCGACTATGGCGTTGGTTGCCCCCTGCTGTCCTAAACCGACAAACGAAGAGAAAACCAGAGATGCGCTGTTCGGATTTATCGCCAAGACAAAGGGGCCGGAGCTGCCGTTGGCATTCGCCTGGATTGGATTCTTAAGGGTAAGGCTGCTAGTGGCGGTCCCCCCGATGTATACATTGCCGGAAGCGTCAAGCGCGAGAGCGCTGAGATCACCCGTTTCAGCAAAGCAGGTCGAAAAGCTGAGCTTCCGCGCCGCCGTGATTTCGGCGACAAATCCTCCAAGCCCAATGTTGGACCCGCAAGGCTCGAGCGGATTGACGGCCGGGAAGCCGTTCGTGGCTTGCCCTGCAAGATAAATGTTCTGCGAGGCATCCACAGCCACGGCGCTTCCTGCCGACGACGCGCTGCCAAGAAAGGTTGTGTAGACCAGGCTACTCGCGCTCGCATTGAGCTCCGCCACAAAAACGCAACTATCGGGGCAAGTACTTTGAATTGCGCCGGAGGTCATCGGAAACCCGGGCCCGGCTCCTCCTACCACATAGACGTTCCCGTAACTATCGACGGCCAGGCTATGCGGCCCGCCACCGGCGTCTGCGGTACTGTTTTCACCCAAATACGTGGAATAAAACAGGCTACTCAAGGTCGTGTTGAATTTCGCCGCATAAGCATTGGTTCCACTGCTGCCAATCGTTGCTTGCAGTGCGTTCTGCACCGGGAAGTCATTCGAAGTCGTGGTTCCCGCGACGTACACTCCTGTGGAATCCACCGCCAGGCCAGTCACATAGTCGATTCCGCTGCCGCCGAGATAGGTCGCGTTCAGTATCGCCGTGCCCGTAGCGTTGAACTCTATAATCCCAAGTGATTTCGGGGTTCCCTCGAAGGGCTTGCCACCAGCCGGGATCGGCAAGTCCCCGCCGGAACCTCCTCCCAAATAGATATTCCCAGAAGCATCCACCGCAATAGCCGCCGGGAAGAGACCTTGCACGTAAGTCGAAAACAGCAGCGTTTTGCCGGTGGGATCAATTTTCGACAAAAAGCCTGATTGCGGCTGCGTCTGCGCCGCGCCGGGAGTTACGGGAAAGTTCTTGGACGTGGTCGTTCCCGCAACGTACAAATTCCCTGGACCATCCACCCAGATCGCGGTCGCGGTTTGCCCTATTCCCGAAATTCCCGAATAGCTCGCTCCACCCAGCAACGTCGAATACACCAGAACCGGGTCGACGGTTTGTTTTTCCGCTCCGGGCCTTTGCGACGTGCCCCCGCGCTGAGAAACCCGACAGCTACTAAAAAGTAAAAGTAGCAGTCCACACAGAAGAACAGTCGCGACGCTGGCGAGCTTCGCCTTTGTTCTCATAATTTTCCTCCGTGCGGACAGAAGCACGGCGACGACGGATCGCCTTTCTGGCCGAAACTTCTCGAACGCCATCGATTTGTTTCGAACCCGGCCGCGGGTCTATGTCCGCTTGTTTTTGTGTCCTTGCCGGGAGAATAACAACCGACCGTTTTTAATACAATAGTCCTACCATACCTAAATACTAAATAGGATTAGGAAATACCTCACATTTTTTGGCAAGGCCGGTTTAGATTCAGCTGCACTAACCGAAAAAGTGCAGAAAAAAAACAGCTCAGTTCTCTCTCCCAAGGCAGGAGTCCAGTGCGGGGAAAAGTCATTGGTCCCGGGGGATCCACGAGACCAAAAACGAGGACGCGACATAGTGACGGTCAGCTAGTCTGATGCGGCAGCGTACGCCTGCTCACCTGCCACCCACTCACCATTAACGCGAACCGATACCTGCGTCGGTTTCACGAAGGCTTCGATTTGAGTGTTGTCACCGAGCATTCCCACGAGCATAGGCTCGTCTTCGCTCGCGAAGAGATCGTTCGTAACGTCGACCAACTTCCCGTCAATATAAAGGCGTGCGCCATCTGTCGGTGTCTTCACGACACGAATCTCGTGGTCGGCGTAGGAAACGGTGAGTTCGTTCGCTGGCATGGGACCTCCACAGCGGAGGCAGTCAGGCGCCGGGCCTCGAGCCCGGCGCTACGCGACAGAAACAGAAAGGCGTTCGTGGCGCTGCCACACACTTCCATCAGGTGTTGGTAATTCACGGTTTCTTCGGAGTCACGCGGAGAAAGATTTTCAGGATGATCGGCGTCGAGGCTCGGTGGACCCTCGCTCATCCAGGACAGGATGGCTTCCACCTTCTGTTGCGGCGAAGCCGCCTGCGGGACAATCGCGTTAGAAAAGCCCTTCAGGTATTGCCGGGTGTAAAATTCACTCACTCCGGACCAGATCGTGGCCACCAGAGTCACGGCGAGCAACGCATTGCTCAACCACCATACTCGGCGGAATAGTCTTGACGGCATCACCACATATATACCATGTCAAGGAAAAATGTCCCCCGAAGAGCCGCCACCATCGTGGTAGCCCGCTGGGAAAATGAATTGTCTCGCGAGAACCTGCAGCAACGTCTGGCAGAAAACTCCAAGCCCGCCGCCGCTTAAAGCATGCTGGCGGGGGATCAGTCCATCTCGACGCGCCAGAAATCCATTCCGGCAATCCGCAGGATACGCGGATGGCCTTCTAAGATGCGGAGGAACCCCGCCGTGTCTGGCATCCACTCCTCCTCGCCCAGGCGAAACAGCGATCCGCCGATGAAGCGTCTCGCCGTCGAGCATGAGCTGCCCTTTCAGTACCTAAGCCAGCGCGTCACCGCCCCACGCGCTTTCGCCACAAGAAACGGGGTTCGAGGAGATCGGATCGCGCGGAAAATGCATCCGTGCCTTGCCTCCTCGAAGCGGACTTCTGGACCATTTCACAGGACTGGCAGCTGGGTGCCGAACGTTGCGCCACCATGGTCAGGCCACTGGCTTTCGACGTTTTTGAACTCGTGCGGTTGTCGGCCGGGGCATCGTGGAAGGGTTCGAAAACCGCCGGGAGGGTCTCAATTGTTGGCTTCCAGCGTATCGCGAATAGATGTGAGCGCATGCTGAAGATTCGAAACGGATCGGCTCACTGCTGCTTTGCGGACAATCGATCCCTTCATGCCGGTTAGACCCGCCTGTTCCGATCCCATTGCCATGATCAGGTAAAAGCCCCGTTGCTCTAGGTCCTCCTGCCCACGCACGCAAAAGGACAATTCCAGAGCGGCCTCGAAGTAATGGCTAGAGTAAAGCTGCTTTTCAGCGATGGCGCAGGCCAAGTCATCTCCCGGTTTGCCCAACATCGTAGTGACTTGTACGATCCGCAAGGTCGGCTTCAATCCGAACTTCACTCTCGCCCAGTAGAACATATCCTCGACATTTGTGGGCTTTCCATTTGGATAGCGGAGGAGATAGTTATAGAACTGCGGCAAGCGGGCAGGTAACGCCGTAGAGTAACTTAGAACGAACTCAAACTGCTTGGCCACGTCGATCGGATCACGTTTGTCGTTGTAAACTCCCAGCACTTCATTGCCATCGCGTTGATAAGCCGAAAGAAGCCCGAGCGCCTTTCGTTGCAATTGTTCGTTGACCTTCTTGTCCGCATTGGCCGCCGACCAGTTAACCGATTGCTGCAGTTCTTGAATGGAGCTTGCGGGCATCTGGATCAGACATTCACCAGGCTCGCAATTTCTCAACGACTTGATTTCATCGCTATCAAAGCTGAAATCTTTCAGATCGGACAACTGCGGAGGACTGCTGAACACACCGACTTCGAGATAATTCGGCAGCCCACGGAGGCGATCGAAATCGTGGCGCAATGTGACATAACTCTCCGGAGCCGCGTGGATGTAGACTGCTCCAAACAGGAATACCTCATCCGGCGTGCGAGACGGCATGGCTTTGACAACTGCCTTTCCGCCTCGGATATTCGCAATCTGCTCCTCACTGAGCCCGACATCCTCACGGAAAAAACTCTGTAAGTCGCGAACCGTTTGAGAAACGCTGACCTGGGGCGTCAGGCTCAGGACGAGCAATGCCAGAGCGAGCATCAAACTCCTTTTCGTTATCCGAAGCGTTGTGACTTTTGCCACCCCAAAGACTCCATTCCTCGATCAAACGCGACACCTTTCTCGGAAGATATTATCCCCACTGCGTCATTCGATGTCAGCAGCGCTTCCGATAGACGTCGGAACGGAAGATCGACTGGCCGATCGGGCCAGGATCTCCCGTTCCCGTCTTTCAAGCGTTTTCGAGCGCGCCTTCATCCCACAAATGGATTCGGTCAGCGCTATTCCGCTTCTCCTGCGGTCTCAAGCCACCATGCTCTTTGCCCGCTCCACCCACTGCGCATACTGTTTTTTGATCTCAGTCACGCGCGCATCGATGGTGGCTTTGGCATCGCCCTGAGCCTTCGCGGCTTTTCTGTGTAAGGCCTGCACCTTGGCTTCGGTTTCATTCTTGATTTGCTCCGACCGTTGCCTGGCCTGTTGCAACTTCGCTTGTAACCGAGTGTTCAGTCCATCGATCTTGGCTTGTAACTTGGCCTTATGCTCCGCTTTCACGCGAGCATGCTCGGCCTTCAACTGGTCAATCTCGGCTCGCAGCTCGGCGACTTCGCGGGCCCGCTGGGCTTCTTCGAAGCTCTTCCTGGCAGTGCGGAAGACAAAGCCATTGAGTGCTTCCATTCTGGTGTCCACTGGGGTCACCCATTCTTCGCTGACATCCGCAACGATCGCGTACTTGCCAGGGGTGAGTACGTTTGAAACTTCGGCCAGGAAATCTGCGCCGACTCCGGCCACGAATAGGTCGGCAAGACTTCCCGCCATCGTACCGGCCAGCGCCCCGACTGCGAGCCCGGCCGGGCCGCCCAGCAAACCAATGAGGCTGCCGATCGCTGTCCCGCTCACCGTGCGAACAGGAAAGTCGCCTTCGCCCTGTTTCATAGTGATCGTCCCATCGTTGTTCTTGCTGATGACGGCTTCGGCGTGGATCGTGATGCTTCCCTCGGAATCGAGTTGATTGAGCGCTCGCGATCCCTCGTACGTGTTTGTTTCATTGTCAAAAACTACCACTAGCATTTTCTCCATGACATTCTCCTTTCAAATTCTCGCATTCAGCGAGGAACTGTTTGGGTTAAATTCAAGCAGCCCTTTCGAGGGCGAAGCCGGTCAGGCCGTGGAGCGCTGTCGCAAACCCGATCAGCGAGGCCCCATCGAAGATCAGATCGACGCCAACGGCGAGGCCGATGAACCAGACGCTCGAAACCGGCATTTGGGCCAGCAACATGATCCCCAGCCCCAGCGAAACAATTCCCGAAAACACAGACCAGCCCCAGCGCGGGAACTTCAACATTCCTGCCCCAATGGCGCGAAAGAGACCGCCGACAATGAAGAAAGAAGCAAGGATCAGAGTGAGGCTAGCTGCCCCGGCGAGCGGATACCGGATCAGCAAATATCCAGTGACCCCCCGGAACAACGCGCTGAGCAGAGATATCAGAAAGCCCTGCCAGCTGTGAGTGCGAAAGGCATGCACCAAACCGAAGATGCCGCTGAACAGCAGCATCCATCCAAAGACTAGAACCGTGGCAAAGGTAGCGCTCACGTCGCCGATCACGCATACCGCCCCGAGAAGAATGAACAAGATTCCAAGGGTGAGAAACCATCCCCAGGAACTGCGAATTTCTTCAATTCCCGCTGCGAGCGGGTTAAATCCAAACTGCTTGGCTGACATTTTGTCGCTCCTTTTCTGTAAATTGAGATTGAACCCATCATTCCTGCCAGACATATGGATCCCGGGCTGATTCATTTCACTCCCGTCTCCCGATGCTCCCTTCGAATCCATTCGCGAACAAACAGCGGACAGTTTCGAAGTTCTGTGCCGGCTGCTTCTGCCGCGGCCAAGAAGCGCACAGCGTCGGCATCTACCAGCGTTACCTCGGCGAGTTCGAGAGCTATCGGCGACGCAAGAATTTGCATTTGCTTGCTCAGCTCCGCAATGTTCTCCGCGTCGATACGCCCGCTCACTCGCAGAAGGTTGGAGTCGCGACTTTTTTCAAGTCTCAACATCTGGGCCAGAACTCGTGAGCAATTACAGCCGGTATGAGTGCAAATCGGACACCATTCGCAAGGGCCTGAAAAGATTAAGGATAATGAGGATTCGGGTGGCGAGATCTCGGGAATTGCCGAGTTTTCGGCAACAGATGAAAGGAATTGGAAAATTCAGCTAGGCAGACCGAAACCGGTACTTGTTAATGTTTAGACTTTTGATTCGCGATTCAAGGGTGGAGCGGGGGATGCCGAGGCGGGCCGCTGCACCAAGGGGACCGGACACCCGTCCGCGGCTCTCGGTCAGTGCGTTCTCGATCATTTCCTTTTCCCGATCGGCAAGAGAGGCGAGAGCAACCCCACTCGGGGCAGGTCCGGGCGACGCCAGCACGAGGCAGTTCTCATCCACAGCAAATGTTCCTCCCTCGCACAGGATGACGGCTCGTTCGACCACGTTTTGCAGTTCCCGTACATTTCCAGGCCAATGATAGGTCTGAAACAGCTCCAAGGTTTTCTTATCGATCCCGTTGATCTTTTTTCCCATTTTGTTGGCATAGCGCTGAACAAGGTATGCAACGAGCAGGGGAAGGTCTTCGACGCGCTCGCGCAGCGACGGCATGCGAATTGGGAACACGTTCAACCGGTAGAACAAGTCGCGTCGGAACAAGCCCGTGTCCACCGCGGCCTGCAGATCGCGGTTGGTGGCAGCAATGACCCGTACGTCAATCGGCACCGCGTGGGTGCCACCCACTCGCTCTAATTCGCGTTCTTGCAACACTCGCAGCAAAGCGATTTGGGTTTCAGCTGGGAGGTCACCCACTTCGTCCAGAAAGATTGTCCCGCCATCGGCAATTTCAAATCGCCCTAAGCGCCGTTGAGTAGCGCCTGTGAAGGCTCCTTTTTCATGTCCGAAAAGTTCAGAAGCAACAAGAGAGGGGGGAATGGCAGCACAATTGACTGCGACAAACGCGTTCCGTGCGCGGCGCGAGCGTTTGTGAATTGCACGTGCTGCAAGTTCTTTTCCGGTTCCCGTTTCACCCGTGATCAGCACCGTAGAATCGGTCGGAGCAACCTTGCACAAAAGAGCGAGAACTCGCTTGATTGCATCCGATGCTCCCACAATCTCTTCGAACATGGATACCTGATCAATCTCTTCCTTGAGAGCCAAGTTCTCCTTGTAGAGCTGGTCTTTTAGGATTTTGATTTCGTCAAACGCTTTCTTGAGCTCTTCCTCTGCACGCTTCCGATCGTCAATTTCGAGGCTCGATCCATACCACATCACAATGTTGGCTTGGTCATCCCGTAAGGGAACGTTGCGATGCAGGAACCAGAGATATTGTCCGTCGGCGCGCCGCACGCGGGTTTCGTACTGGAACACTTCTCCGCTGGCACGGCAAGCACCCCACCTTTTCAACATTCCCTCTAAATCTTCAGGATGAATGAAAGCAGTCCAGCCCCACCCCTGCAGATCTTCTTCACTGACGCCGAGGTATTCAAGCCAGCGTTGATTGAAAAAACCGAGATTGCCGTCGGGATCAGAACTGTGCAGAAACGCAGGAGTAGTATCAATGACGCGCCGCAGTACATCTTCGGCGGGAGTTGTTTGCTGAAGCTTACTTGTATCACGTGTCGCCGTACAGGCCTCGTTTCAGGTGGACTCTCCGCAGGTAATTGTAGGACACATCTGGGGCTCGCACTAGGTCGCCGGTTGTGCGCTCTACTGGTGAGGCTACACGCGCGTTTTGGCCTTATCGACAGTCGGGAAGTCTGGTTGTTCCTGGCGGTAGCGGTAAATATGCCGCTGTAACCAACCCAGTTCGCGGATAGTAATCCGGGAGCCGTCAGCGCCACTTTCACGGGCCATATACGGCGTTCGAGGAGACCACTGACGATGTCCTCGAAGCGGACTTCTGGCCCAGTGTGGTTCCCGCTTGGCGCCGGCACAACTCAGATGAACGTCCGTGTGACCAAGCTGACTGATCTCATTCCCCGCGGGGTTAGGAACTACAGAACGAAGCTTTGCCCGGGCTCTCTCAAAGCGCCTTCCAACGCGTGGAACCGAGATGGGCTGGCATGGATTTAGAGCGTTGGAGTTAACGCAACTGTATGATTTGGCTTGGAGCGATCGTTGGATCGAAACGCAGTTGTCCCATGCTGAACCGAATCCACACGGTATGCCGACCCGTGAGCTCGCAGGAAACGATTGCGAACCCCCACAGGCCCTAGCCCAGATGCCGACGTTCGCGCGCACGCGCAGCAGCCGCGCGACCCTGGTCGTACGCCGAGGCCAGCGCGCTATAGGCAGCATCCTTGGTCGCCAAGGGGGCGACGGCTGGCGTCCCCGCTGCGAATGGTGGATGTGGATCGTATTCGTTATAGAGTTGCAATACTTCCGCCGCCTGACGACCGCGAAGGCGTGCCGCGATTACCAGCCCGAAATCAATTCCGGCGGTCACGCCCCCGCCAGTTATTCTGTTGCGATCGGTAACCACACGCTCCTCGACGGGTGTCGCCCCGAACATGGGGAGAAGATCGCGAAACCTCCAATGAGATGTCGCCTGGTAACCCTTCATGAGTCCGGCTGCCCCAAGGATCAGTGACCCGGTGCAGACACTTGTCACGTAACGAGTGCGGCTGCCTCGATCAGCAAGGAACGACAAAATCTCGTCGTCCTCCATCATCGCGAATGTGCCCGACGTACCGCCAGGCACAAACACGACATCAAGATCGCGGGGACAATCCCTGATCGAGGTGGTCGGAACAATGCTGTACCCCAGTGACGAGACGACGGGGTCTTTGTCTTTCCAAAGCAAATGGACTTGGCTGTTCGATAATTCCGCAAAGAAAGGGTGCGGTCCGACGAGATCGAGAGCGCTCAGACCAGGATATAAGAGCATGCCAATTTGAAGGCGCGATTTAGCATGAGCTGCAACATCGGCGTCACTTTCGGCCTCCGTACGTGTGGAGTGCTTTTCCTGCCCAAGACCAGGCTTAAAGAACGCTGACGCAGCTAATGCTGGACCAATTCCCTTGGCAAAAGAACGCCGGGAAATGCGATTTTCGTCCATAACTCATATCCTCTCGTAGACATGCCGCAGTCCGGTTACCGATTGTGGTAGTCTAACCCTTTGGCGTAAATGCCAATAGTAGGCTAATATCTGCCAATGTCGAAGCCACTCAACGTCGCCATACTTGCCTTCTCTGGCTGTCAGGTACTCGACGTCAGCGGTCCGGCAATGGTGTTTGAGGCAGGCAATATTGCATCGGGAAAAGTCCACTATAACGTCCACGTACTTTCCGCCAAAGGCGGCACGATACGGACCAACAGCGCGGTAGCTCTTGTGACTAAACCGCTGCGAGTGCTGTCACCGCGTGCCATCGACACCTTACTGATCGCCGGAGGCGATGCATCCGGGCTGCGAGCGTTAGTGACGAACAGGTCTGTGCGCAAATGGACCGTCCGGGGAAGTGCAAGGGCGCGCCGCTTTGGTTCCGTCTGCACAGGCACATTCGCTCTGGCGCACTTCGGTCTGCTAGGCGGTAAGCGGGTCGCCACTCACTGGTCGGCTTGCTCGGAGTTGGCGGAACTGTGTCCCGAGGCGCATGTTGATGCTAACGCGTTATTTGTCAATGATGGCCGGTTGTGGACATCTGCCGGAGTTACCACTGGAATAGACATGAGTCTGGCAATGGTGGCCTCGGACTTGGGAGACACCGTGGCCAACGCCATCGCCAAACGCCTCGTTTTGTATGCGCGACGTCCCGGGTACCAATCTCAGTTCAGTCCGGTGTTGAATGCGCAAATTCGTGCAGTGGCACCGTTCGCAGACCTGATCGACTGGATTCGCGAGAATTTGGCTGGGCCGTTAGAAGTGCCGACGCTCGCCGCACGTGTTTCGATGTCGGAGCGTACGTTCCAAAGAAATTTCACCCGCAGCATCGGCGTGACGCCGGCACACTTCGTCGAGACCTTGCGGCTCGATCAGACTCGCGTTTATCTGGCGGCCGGCCTGTCACTCAAGGAAATTGCCGCGAAAGTTGGCTATCTAACCGGCGCCCAGCTATCAAAGGCCTTTGATCGCCGCTTCGGTATGACTCCTTTGCTGTTTCGGGAGTTGCATGGCCGCAGCTAGCGCTCAGGATCCGCTGCCGGTTGCTAACTCTAGTTCGCCCACAATTTGCTTCCGGCAAAGGCCTTCTCAGCACGTCTGCTCCTGTTGAATAACTTACTCTCGATCAGGGCGACGTGCAGGTATAGTTCGTCGCCAACTTGGCTGCCGCAGTGTCATTGGAGGGCCCCGTGTACTTGGGATACTGCGGATATTGGCACAACGGCAAAGTACGCGTTACCGCTCCCTTCGCGTCCAGCTTCTCTGCGGTCAAAGTACCCGGCGCGATACCCGTCGTTACCCATTGGTCCAAGGCCCTCAGTAAGTCGGTCTTGTCCGGTCCAACCCCACCTTCACAGTGGTTAACTCCCGGCGCTACGTAGAACCGAGTTGCTGCAGCGGTGTTCGCCGCACCGACGGACTTCGTAACGTTCGCCATGTACTCGATGGTCGAATTGACGCTGAGGGCTTCATCCGAGCCGCCGTGCCAGACAATCAATTTGCCGCCGCTATTGATGAACGGACGAATATCGGTTTGCGTCGCGTCATTGAGCGCTGCCATTGAATAAAGTGCACTCTGATTCTTATCCCAGGTGTACTTCAGTGAATCGGCGTTGGGGTCACGCGCAAGGACGTATTTAACGCTGGTATCCTGGAACATATACTGTCCGGCTTTTTTTACGTCGCCATCGCCAGAAACCCAGAGCCCAAAGCCTGCTGGATCGTCTTCGTTGCCAGTCAGGTTATATCCTTTGCTTCGAAAAGTGTCGTTGCCTGCAAATACCGCGTCGGTCGTCCACGATTTGACGACTGCGAGTTGCGCATCGGAAAGGCAAGTGTCTCCGGTATCTGCGCCACCGGCACAACGCAAAGCGGTGACGTTCACCACTTTTGCCGTGCACATCGCGGGATTCGAGACGACACCGTCGACGATACCGTCGAGTCCATCGCAAGCCTCTCGCACATGCTTCGCCAGCAGCGCCGTTTTGGCAGGAGTAAACGCTCCCCCGGGTGCAGCCAACGCCTTCGCCGTGCGGTTGAACGCTCCCATGAAGCCCACCCAGTTGTAACCAGGCGAGCGAGCAATGACGCCATCAAAGAGGTTCGGATTTCGCTGCACTGCCATCAATGCCTCACGTCCTCCGTTCGAACAGCCTTCAAAATAGGACTTGGCTGGGGGCACACCATAAGCCGCTGTCACGGTTTTGAGGGCTGTCGACATGACCGTTGGCACAGAGAGACTTCCGAAGAGCTGGGCGGCGAACGTATCGTTCAATGCAAAGGCAGCTGACATTCCGTCACCCTGATGCCCAGAATCGCTGACGACTTCCGCATAACCCTGAGCAAGAGGGAGCACGACTAATTCCGTCATTACTCCGTCGTAGCCGCCGCCCCCGGCATAGTAGAGCTTGCCGTTCCAGGCGTCCGGCAGGCGAATTTCAAAGTTCAGCGCAGGTTCAAGAGTGCCTTTGACCTTGCAATACTTTGGCACAGTTCCACTGGCCAGGATGACAGCCGTCGTGAGCGTTGCACCCCCGATGGTTTTTCCGGAGAGTGTCGCGCAGGCCGTCTGCGCGGTGACCACAGGGGAGGTTGCGCGACCGCATGCCGACATCAGCAGCGAAGCAGTCATGGCTGCGAGCGCTGCAGCGTGCTTCGCCTTGGGTTGAAAGTTCTCAGCAATCATGTGACGTCCTCTTTGCCGCTATTGTTTCGACAGTATCGTAAGTTTGGCAACGGGTTGCATTCACCATTCTTAACGATCCATGGGATAAGTATCCAATCCTCTGCATCCGAGCGTTTGGCGTAAATGTCAAAAGCAGGCTAATATCCGCCAATGTGTCGAGCATCATTTTGCAAAGTTGGGTTGAGTCACAGGTTAGCTCCTTATGACCCAACTTTATCCCGCGCCACTGCTGCCGACACCACGCATGCGAAAGCGTCTCCCGCAAGGCGGCTTCGTTAAAAACGGCGTTCGGGTCCGTACCCTGGTAAGTGGATGATCATACTGAGCGCGGCGCAGGAGGCCGCCAATATGGGACTTGATCGCCGAAGTTGAAAGACTTCACGTTGTCCAGTATTGTGCCTCGACCAAGTCGAGCTCGTATTCGAGCTTGCGCACAGTTTCGTCACCGATTTGATTGTTATTGCGCAGGTTGAGGAGCGCGCCGCGCTGCAGGGCGCGGATTTTTCGCGAAAGTGCCAGGTACCGGTCGTATTGCTCGGGACGGTAGTCGGCGCCGGCGGCTTCGGCTTCTTCAAAGCGGCTGAGGCGTAGCCGCTGCAGGCGAATCAGTTCGTCGTATACGGGCAAAAATTCGGTCCCGTCACTTTCGCGCGCAGTTTCGAGGTAGGCGAGAGCGGCTTCGATCAAGCCGCGGCGTGCCTGCACTTCTTCGATATTTTCTCCGTCGGATCCGGCAAGGCCGAGCCGACGAATAAGCGGCGGAAGCGTGAGTCCCTGGATCACGAGCGTTACGAAAATCACGCAGAACGTGACGAAGATAATCAAATTGCGCTGGGGGAAGGGCGAACCGTCTTTCAGCGTTTCCGGCAGCGAAATCGCGGCGGCTAGCGCCACGACTCCTCGCATGCCGGTCCAGCCGACCACCAAAACAGCGCGGGGATTCGGAAAGGGTTCCGCCTGGTGGAACAGACGACGGCGAATGAAATTGGATACCCACGCTCCAGGATAGACCCAGATCATGCGCAGAAGGATCACAACCAAACTGAATAGTAGTCCGAGTTCGATCAAGCGGCCGCGGCTGTATTCGTGGATGCCTTCAAGAACGTAGGGCAACTGGAGCCCGATCAAAATAAAGACGAAGCCGTTGAGGATAAACGTAAGCGTGTCCCAAACGGCGTTGCCCTTGAGGCGCGCGCCAGGCGACAAATACAGAGAACTCTTGTGGCCGAGATAGAAGCCGCAGACGATGGTGGCGAGTACGCCCGAGGAACGGACGCTTTGGGCAAGGAGATAAGCGAAGTAGGGAGCGATCAGGCTGATGGTGACTTCAATGGAGGGCTCGTCGATTTTCGAAATCATGTAGTAGATCAGCTTGCCGACGAGAAGGCCGATAACCATCGCGGAAACAATGAGGAAGATTAGGCGGCCGGCGCGTTCGGCAGGGCTAGGCGTATAGCCGGCGACGAGAAGAACGGTGGCGTATTGGAGGGCTAGCAGGCCGCTGGCGTCGTTGACCAGGCTTTCGCCCTCGATCACAGCGGTGATACGTTTCGGCAGTCCGAGCCGCTCCGCGATTGCGGTCACCGCGATCGCGTCCGTCGTACAGACCACCGCGCCGAGAACGAGACCGAGGCGGAAGTCGAACCCAGGAAGAATCCAGTGCGATATCGAGGCGACTCCCCAAACCGTGAAAAAGACCAGACCAAAGGCGAGCATTGAGATACTGACAAGGTTGTAGCGAAACTCGCGCCAGGACGTGACGAAAGCGGCCGAGAAGAGCAGCGGCGGCAGGACGACCAGGAAAACGATGTCGGGATTGAGGGCGATATGCGGGGCGCGAGGGAAGAAACTGAGGATCAGGCCGCCGATCACGAGCACGATGGGATAAGGAATTTGGAAACGCTTGGCCAGCGCCGCAAGTCCGGCGACAAAAAGCAGGAGAAGAAGGAAGACGACTTCAATGCTGTGGATGCCGGCGGGTTCCATGGCGTCCGCGCAAGGATATCTCACCCGGAGTTTCTGATTTGGCCCTTTGACTCGCGCATCGTACGCTTCTCTTGCCCTGGATACAACGAATTTGACACGAATTTGCCACCAGAGCCGACACCAGAGAAATCGCGGCGTTAGATCCCTGCGGGATGGTCTGAAGTTTAGCCGGAAACGGCGTTCGAGGAGATGAGAACGCAGCGGACTTTATAGGGAGTTGACGAAACTGCTTCGCCTGTGGACTTAACTATAATGGTAAAGTATATAAAATTTCATAATATTATACTTGACAAAACAAGTTAAGTGACTCATGCTTGTTTCGTACCGATAAAACCAGACGGCAATCTGAGCTGACATGAGTTATCTGAAATTGCCCTTGGCCAAGGCAGATCCCTAAACATTTAAGAGGTGGTTAAAATGAGAACAATGAATCGCTGGGAACAACCCTTACGCGGGGCTACGACCCTGCAGGAACAGATCAATCGCGTTTTTGGTGATGTGGTGGGACGTACGGGCGAGGAGTCGAACTTGACCCCTTGGGCGCCTGCCGTCGACATTTACGAGACCGAGCATGAGCTGGTCGTTAAAGCGGACCTGCCGGATATGGATCCTCAGGACTTGGACATTCGCGTCGAGAACAACATCCTCACAATCCGCGGTGAACGCAAGTTTGAGAATAAGGTAAACGAGGAAAACTATCTGCGCGTCGAACGCGCGTATGGCTCGTTCAGCCGGAGCTTCTCGCTGGCGAACTCCGTGAAATCGGACGCAATCAAAGCCGACTATCAGAATGGCGTGTTGACGCTCAGTATCCCGAAGCGCGAGGAAGCAAAGCCCAAGCAGATCAAGGTGAATGTGGGAACGCCTGCCCTGGCGGCCACAGCAGGGGCTCGCTGAAGACACCCGGACCGAAAATGAAGTGACAAGGGGCTGGCAACGTTGCCAGCCCCCTTTGGTCAGAAGCGACGGTTGACGAGCCTATCCCGCCATCTGAAAAAAGCTGTGAAGGCGCAGAAACAAATATTTCCAGTACGGACCCTCTTTGGACAATTTCGATATCTCCGTTAAGGACCGGACTGTTCAAACTGTTCAATTGTAGATAGACAGATGCTCCACGCGAGTAGCTACTTAGCAGTTGCAGCCTGTTTGACGGGATTTGACTAAATTCTGACTTTACAATGGGGCGTCTCTCCAGGGGCGCCCTTTCCATTTTGTCGACCTCACGATCCCTGCCACCGACACTCAACAGCGTGACCCTCGCCCTTGCGCTCCTTTGCCCATGGGGCTACCGACTTAACGTGGGTTGGTTTCGGCTAAACCCAGGACCTGATCAGTGCAGAAAAAGCGCCGTTTTCGAACTTAAAAAGGAAACTTTGGATTTATCACGCCAAGGGGCAGGAGGATTATATGACCACATTCGACCAACAGGTGGCGGCTGCCAAGCAATGGTTCACGAGCCCACGGTTCGCGGGAATAGTGCGCCTCTACTCTCCGCGTGAAGTGGCCGAGCAACAGGGTACGATTTCCAGCGACCATACAGTCGCGCGACGCACAGCCGAGGAGTTCTACGCTCGCCTCCGCGAGTTGTTCGAGCAGCGTAAGCAGATCACGACCTTCGGTCCCTATTCGCCGGGCCAAGCGGTCACGCTGAAACGTATGGGAATTGAAGCCATTTACCTTGGTGGCTGGGCGAGCTCCGCCAGGGGTTCGTTCTCAGAGGATCCAGGGCCGGACCTGGCAAGTTACCCGTTGAGCCAGGTGCCCGACGAAGCAGCCGGGTTAGTCCGCGCACTTCTCACGGCCGACAAGAACCAACACTTCGCCCGCATTCGGATGAGTGAAGAAGACCGCAGGACAACTCCAGTAGTCGATTATCGACCCTTCATTATTGCCGATGCTGACACTGGCCACGGTGGGGATGCCCACGTGCGGAATCTTATCCGTCGCTTTGTAGAGGCCGGGGTTCCGGGCTACCACATCGAAGACCAGAAGCCGGGAGCGAAGAAGTGCGGCCACCAAGCTGGCAAAGTGCTCGTCGCCGAGGACGAGCAGATCAGGCGTCTAAATGCGGCCCGCCTGCAGCTCGACATTATGCGAGTCCCGGGCATCCTTGTGGCACGAACCGATGCCGAATCAGCCACGTTTCTCGACAATCGTAGCGACGAGCGAGGCCAGCCCTACATCCTCGGCGCAACCAACAGCGACCTGCCAAGCTATCGGGTTGGATATCTAGCCATTCTGAGAAAACTTTTCGAACTAGGGTTCGAGGTCCGGGGACACCTCCTGTTCGCCGTGTCAGAACCCGAATACCGGGCAACCTTTGCTTGGCTTGGGGAGGTTGGACTCATGTCTATGATCACGGAGACTACACAAGACCTCAGGCATTCGTCGCCAACGGAACTCGACACTGCGCTCGAGAAGATCAGCACGCGCTATATGGAAATTTGGCTGGCAGAAGCTGGGCTGAAAACCTATGGCCAGGCGATCGTCGACGTGATGGAGTCGCGCATGGACGAAGGCGAACGTTTCGACATGGGCACCGAGGAATGGTTGGCGTTTTCGAAACGCGCATCCTTCTACGAACTGCGCGAACGGGCGAAGTCCATGGGTATCCAGGCCCTCTGGGATTGTGAGTTGCCCAAGACCCCAGACGGTTTCTATCAAATTCAAAGCGGCATCGATTATGCCATCGCTAGATCGCTGGCGGTAGCGCCCTTTGCGGACATGCTATGGATGGAGACCAAGACGGCGGACTTGGGGGACGCCAAGAGGTTCGCGCATGCAGTCCACGCAGAATATCCCGACAAGATGTTAGCGTACAATTTGTCGCCGTCGTTCAACTGGGACACTACCGGCATGAGCGATGATGAGATGAAGCGGTTTCCGGAGGAGCTCGGAAAGCTCGGGTTCGTATTCAATTTCGTTACTTACGGTGGGCACCAGATCGACGGCTTGGCCGCCGAGGAGTTCGCGACCGCGTTGAAGGAGGACGGGATGTTGGCGCTGGCGCGCCTGCAGCGTAAGTTCAGGCTGCTGGAGTCTCCCTATCGGACTCCTCAAACGCTAGTGGGAGGACCACGGCTGGACGGTGCATTGATGGCTGCGTCGGGACGTACTGCGGCAACGAAAGCGATGGGTAAGGGATCGACACATTACCAGCACCTAGTTCAGACGGAGGTTCCTCCCAAGTTGCTGGAGGAATGGCTCGCAGAGTGGAGGAAGCACTGGGAGCATCCGGCGAAGATTCGGGTCGAGCTACGTCCACACACGGCCGGATCGGAACTGCTGGAACTGAGCCTTCTCGATGAGCCCAGTCGTCTGAAGCTCGCGAACATCATCTTCGCCCCCGTCCAGGATCGCCGCGGCCGGAACTTCCTCTCCGTTCGCGACCAGAACACGGTCGCACCGCTGCGCAAGAAGCGAATGATGACGCTCGTCCAACTGTTTCTGATCCACCGCTACAAAGCTGGCGCCGTGCACTACGTCACTCCAACCGAGGATAACGAGAACCAAACACAGAAGATGAAGAGCATGGGAATCTTCTCGGATGTGCACACGGAAGTTGGGCAAATGATCGTCGCGAACGTCAACAAGGAGGTCGTTGACGAACTGCTCAAGCCTGACCGGACTGCTCTCTTGGAGATGATGCGGAAGACATTGCCCTCAATGGTGCAGTCCCCAAGGGTAGCCCATCATCACTCTTGAAACGTCCCGTTCTTGTCGGTCGAGCTCAGGGCGCCGATCAAGGGTAAGCCCGGTGAGGTTGAATAGCATTGGTCGGCAATTGAATCAGCAGGTCTGTGCCTAGGAGCCATGAAGGTTGGGAAGACGCCTGTCATCGGAGCATTCCACAGACTTGCTTGCGTGGTGTCGTGACGAAGCCATGCACGGGTGGCTGTGACTAAACATCTGAATGATCCCAAAGCGGGCCCAGAGAGGGGGGCCGATGGAAAAGGCGGTCGGTCTAGTCATGACGGGTGGCGGTGCTCGCGGCGCTTATCAAGCCGGTGTTCTCAAGCGGATTGGCAAGTTGAAACGCGTCCGGACACAGGGTAATCCTTTTCCCATTATAGGAGGCTCTTCCGCGGGAGCGATTAATGGTTCTGCTCTTACCACAGGTTGTAACGATTTTGCTTCGGCCACCCAGATTCTTGCAGAATTTTGGGCGAATCTCAGACCTTCCGACATCTTTCAGTGTAGTGTCTTGTCCCAAGTGAACAATTCCATAACCTGGATACTCGATCTCTCCTTCGGAGCAATTCTGGGGGGAGGTCACGCCCGATCGTTGTTGGATGCCACCCCCCTTCGACATTTTCTCAATAAGCACCTTGAGTGCGACCGGATACAGGAAAACATCAAGCGTGGGCACCTCTACGCTCTCGTTATTTCCGCGACCAACTACAATTCAGGAAAAAGCTATCTTTTCATTCAGGGAATGAAGGGGCATCCGATGTGGAAACGGATCCGACTGGTGACTGTTGCGACGAAGATCACCGTCGACCACGTTTGTGCGTCCTGTGCTATTCCCTTAGTTTTCCAGCCGGTAAGACTCACGATCCCCCCTCGTGGGTCCGCCTTCTTCGGCGATGGTTGTGTGCGCCTTCAACAACCTCTTAGCCCGGTGATCCGTCTGGGGGCGGAGAAGGTTTTCGCGATCGGCGTGCGCTGCGAGAATAAAGAACGTCGCGAGGAAACCCCAGATGACAGAAACCCTTCGTTGGCACAGGTGATGGGAGTTGTTTTTGACGTTATGTTTCTGGACCATCTCGATACTGACATCGAGCACCTTGAACGGTTGAATCAGTTGCTCAACCACGACCAGATCAATCAGCCTGGGATTGAAGGAGCTGAAAAGATGCGGCCATTGACAACCTTTATTATCACGCCTTCGGTCCATTTATCCGATGTGGCAAAGCAGCACCAGAAAGACATGCCCTCTCTGATCCATTACTTTGTATCCAGTTTGGGACGAGACGCGACTTCCTGTTCGGATCTGCTGAGTTACCTGCTATTCACGTCAAAGTACACCCGAGAGCTCATTGAGCTTGGTTACCATGACGCCAGCGAACGGATCGATGAAATCGAAGACTTTCTCTATTCGTCCAAGGAGGGAGACGCTGAAAACCCACTGTCCAGTGAAACAGGAAGAAACGGGCCGAAGGGAGGCTCGGCAGCGAAACGGGCCGGAAGCTCGGGCAGTTCTCAGCGGTGATCGTACCACCTCGAAAGCTCACTGGCACCAAAGCAGAGTTTCTCGTGCGGCGAATTGAGAGTTTCATGGTCTAACGCGACAACAAGACAAGGACAGTGGTCGGGAGTGAGCGCTTGATTCGCGAGGTCTCTCTTATTATTGCGGGCGATTTCTTCTGATACGTTGTGACCCGTGGTTCCGCATGCCTGGATTTCCACGCACTCCACTGCTGGCGTTATTGTGTGCGTGGATGTTGCCACGGTTGAGTTTCTTGTCAAGGATTACGCCGTTCTTCAGTTGGCCAACGTAGTGACCACCCATGCAGTAGACTCGTGACCCGCGCAATTGGGCGACGGGCTGACCTTGCAATTCGTAGATGATCTTGCCGTCGTGAAATCCCGTGAGCGCGCCCGATTTTGCGTAGATAGCGTCTTCCATACTGAGTCCCTCGCTCCTCTCGGTTCATCCGCTGGCAGGCATTGTCCGTGACGCCCCGCCGCGTTCCCGAGGATCCCTGGGCCCAGGCTCTCTCGTCAAACTTTTTGTTTGCATGTATCACTTCTGAATATTTCATCCAACTCGTCTGGTTTTCGCTTTAAAACGCGCAACAGGCGGAGGGAAACGTATGGAGATAAATGTGAGTCGCGCTTGCTAGCTTCGGCACCGCAGACCTGTGGCGGCGCGCCAAATCAACCTCCTGGCCGTCTGCCTGACCGGCCGGTACCACCGACTACTGCCAAGCCAGTTGAAGATATGCCGGTAGCGCCGAACACTGCAGAGCCCACAAATCGTCACGTCGACCGCCCTGCAGATCGAAACGAGATTCTGGCTCCCCCACGGCCTGTTGTTCCACCCTCCGCGAACCCACAGTTGGACGGCGAGCACCAAGAGGAGCAGGAGCAGCAACCCGCAAAGCAGCAACAGGAACGCACGCCAGGAGGTCCAGCAGCAGGAGCAGGATCGCGCGAAACTCGCGCAGCAACAGGCGGATCAGGCCAAAAACAGCAACTAGAGCAGCAACATCAACAGCAGACGCAGCAATTGCAGCAAAAACATGGGGAAGAGCAGAAAGTTTTGCAGGAGAAACAACAGTAGGAACGCCAGAACCCGCCCAAGCCTAAAAAGGACGACCGCCCTCCGCAAGCAAAGCCGTAACCACATATTCAATCGTTCGCAGTGGGCGTGTATTACAAGCCGTCTATACGCCTGCGTTAGGCGGCGCTGGGTTTGGCGATTGCGACGACGCTCGGAGTTATTCTGACCAGTTGGGCGAGCTGGCCTAATAATTAGCTGCCGGTTCCCCAATCGGTCCCGAAGTCCGCTTCGAGGACATCGTCAGTGGTCTCCTCGAACGCCGTTTCTGGACCACCATAAAATCGGCTGAAGCCTCGACCGAATTTGCCTAACGATACTCAAATTGGGGATTGTGTGCCCTTGGAGCGAACCTTAGTAGCCGGTGGTATGCCTCTCCGGCAATCGATACAGACTCTGTAAGGTTAAAACAAATCTTCAGGTCCCGAGCACCGGTGAACGGCAGGACCGCTCCAGATGTGATGACGGTTCGAACTAAAGCTGATCTCGGTATTGTTCCAGCGCGACGCGAACTAATTGGCTTCGCGTTCTGACGCCGGTCTTGGCGAAAAGTTGCTGCAGGGATCCTTTGACGGAGGTTTCAGAAATTTGCAAACGGTCCGCGATTTCCTTGTTTGCAAGGCCTTCAAAGACGAAGGAAAGCACCTGTCGCTCGCGCTCCGTCAGTCTTGATCGCCGTTGAATTACAGTGGTCTGTTCCACTTGTTTCAATGCTCGCCGGAGAAGGTCCTGCCCAAACAGAGCTTTACCCTCCATGGTTTCGCGGATTCCCTGAATCAACAGCGCCGGCGATCCGTGCTTCAGGAAGACCCCAGAGATTCCCTTGCGAATCAAAGTGGGGACTTCGCTGTCATTCACACCCGCGGTCACGAGCAGAACTTTTCCGTTGTGGCCAGCCTTGCGGAGGCGGTCGAGAAAGTCCGCTCCCCTTTCCTGCCCCAGATCGAGGTCTAAAAGTATAACGTCGATTTCTGGCGACGATTCGATCACCTGAATAGCTTCGCCGCTCGAACCGCAATGAGCTACAACTTCAAATCCCGGTTCAGCCTGAAGGAGGCGCGCCACACTTTCACGAAAGAGTGTGTGGTCGTCAATCAGCAACAATCGTATGTGCTTATGGTCGGTCTTACTCATCGCTGGCTTCTTGTCTGCCGCTGACCCTCATCAAGCTCACCGCAAAACAACAACCGTTCGCGCGCGGCTCGAATACCAAGTCCCCGCCAAAGCTGCGCAGGATGGCCCGAGAAACGTACAATCCCAATCCTGTAGCGTCTGCCCCCTGATAGAAAGGCTTAAAAAGACTTTCCGGCGCGGAGACCCCTTCCCCAGTGTCTTCGAAACGGATCACCACCGAATCGATTTCGACAGCGGTGCTGATCGTCAGTCGCTTTTTTTTGGTCGCTGCCATCGCCCGATGGCTGTTCAGCGATAAATTCAGGAAAACCTGCGCTAATCCGTAACGGTCGCCGGTGACCAGCGGCAGATCGTTGTTCAACCGCCAAATGACCTCGATCCCCGCCTCGTGGTAAGACGGCTCCAGCAGAATGCGCAGCTCATCCAGGACGCTGGACAGCTCGATCGCGGCTAAATGTTGGTCCGCCGCCGGGCGCAACTCCATAGCGGAAAGTTGTCCAAGGCCTTCTATCAGCGTTCCGAGCGCCCGGAAATCCTCATTGCCCTGCAAAATCGGCAGTCGCGAGAGATTTTTATAGACGACCAGAACAGCACCGGACAAATTGCGGATTTCGTGCGTGATGGCGCTCATTAAGATCGTGGTGTTTTTCAGAAGATGATCCAGGCTCAGGTCCTCGCGGTCCCGCAGATCCTCGGAAAGATCAACGATAATCGCCGCCAACCGCGACCCTCTGGCCGTGGTGTAGGTGGAGAACCAAACCGCAGCGAGGAAAGCGTCTCCATTCTTGCGCTTT
This sequence comes from Candidatus Acidiferrales bacterium, assembly GCA_963701055.1. Lineage (GTDB taxonomy): Bacteria > Acidobacteriota > Terriglobia > Acidiferrales > UBA7541 > Acidiferrum. The sequence goes on from OY969563.1 coordinate 67,180, forward strand.
CCGCGGCATCGTAGCTCCGTGCGGAATTGCCGCGATCGTTGGGTTTGTACCGCGGCTTTCAGGGCTGGAAGAAATTCTCCGATCGGCTGGCCAACAATCGATGCGCTGCCCGGTGCCAACAGGCTCTGGCTCGCTTCATTCGCCAGAAGAATATCCCCGGTGGAATCAATCGTAACAATAGCAACCGGACTGCTCTCTACAAGTACCTGCAACTGCTCTTCAATTTCCTTGCGAAGTCCTATATGTGTTTCTACCTCCCGCAAATGTTCCATGGTTACCCGGCGAGTGCGGATGATTTCGGACACAAACAGCCCGGTTCCGACAAATCCGGTCGAAGCCATCAGCAGCCGGTAGATCGCTTCGCTGGAAGGTAGCTCGCTGAACAATTCTTGAAGAACCGCACAAACCAGCGCGACTGCAATCATCTGCCAACGCGGAAGAAACCCGGCCACCAGCAGGATGGGAAACAAGTACAGGAAACCGATGGAAATGAACGGTTTGGTCTGCCAATCGACGACCGCGATCACAACGATCAGAATCGCCGCACCGATTAGGAATCGCTTGCGATTGTCCTCCGAATAGATTGAGGAAAACTTCATCGTGAATCTCCGGGGAAAGTACAGCGAATGGCCGCCTCGACGATTCCAAGTGTAGGCGAAAAAGCCGAAAGATAACCTGCGCCTGACCGAAAGATAGTCTCCAGGGTCAAAAGATAGCCGCGAAACTCCAAAGATAGGATTCTCATCACACTCAGCCGTCCACAAAATACCTACTGTCGCATCAACGGCGACATCGGTGGAAGACTGCGGTGCTGCCACCTGGTTGATCGGGCTCTATTTACGGCGGAGTTCGCGGATGAACAATTGAACGAAAATGATGAAATATCCTGTTCAGATCAGCAAAAGAGTCGCCGTGGTGTTGGCGATGGCGGCGACTATTATTCTCGCCGTAGGAATTGTGGAATTTGGCCACGGTGGCGGCCGCGTCGCGAACGCAAATCCACCGCAAGCATCCAGCGCACCCGCGTCTCAAACTTCGTTGGATTTGACACCGAGTCAACTCAACGCGATCAAAATCGGATCGCTTGGAACGCATCTTTTTCCCGTTGAAGAAGAAGCCGTTGGCAATATCAGTTTTGCAGACGACTTGTCCGTTCAGGTTTACCCGTCCTACCAGGGAAAAATCCTTAAGAGCCTCGTGGAGCTGGGCGACCAGGTTCGCAAGGGGCAGCCGCTTTACACGATCGATAGTCCCGATCTCATTCAAGCCGAGTCTACATTGATCGGCGCTGCGGCGACCTTGGAACTGACCAGCAAGGAATTGACGCGCGCCAGAGATCTTTACACGACAAATGTCGGCGTCCCGCAAAGGGAACTGGAGCAAGCCGTCTCGGACGAACAAACCGCGGAAGGAGCTCTTAAAGCCGCGCGCGATGCCGTCCGCGTGTTTGGCAAGTCAGATGCCGAAATAGATCGAATCATCAGCTCCCGCAAGATCGATCCCGTGCTGGTCGTGCCCAGCCCCATAGCCGGTGAGATCACATCCTTCGACGGCCCAGTCGGGCTTTTCGTGCAACCCGGAAATCCGCCCGCTCCTTATACGGTTTCTAATATTTCCGTTAAATGGATGTTGGCCGACGTCGTCGAAAGCGAAATCCCACTTTTTCACCTCGGACAATCTGTTGAAGTCAAAGTCATGGCCTATCCGGACCGCGCGTTTCGCGGCAAGATTTCCAAAATTTACGCCGCCGTCGATCCAGACACGCACCGAGCAACGATTCGTTCTGAAATCGCAGATCCGCGGAACGAACTGCGGCCGGGAATGCTAGCCAACTTCGTCATTCGCGTTCGCGGCCCCGTGGAAGGCATCGCAATCCCGGCCAACGGTGTAGTGCGCGAAGCCGACGGCACCACGACCGCATGGGTCACAAGTGATCGTCGCCATTTCGTACAGAGAATCGTCAAAACCGGCCTGCGCACGGACGGCCAGGTTCAGATTCTCAGCGGTTTGCAGCAGGGGGAACTGGTCGTAACCGACGGCGCGATATTCCTCAGCAACATGCTGCAAGCGCCGCCGAGCGATTAGATCGCGAATGCCACGCCATTCCAGGAAAGACGACAAGCTATGTTCAAGTCTCTGATCGCGTTTTGCTTGAGCCGCCGGCCCATCGTGGTTGTGGGCCTGATCCTGTTTGTCGGCGCCGGGATTGTTGCGTTTAAGCAACTGAATATCGAGGCGTATCCAAACCCAACCCCGGTCATCCTGGAAATTACCGCGCAGGCGCCCGGTCTCTCCGCCGAGGAGATGGAACGCTACTACACGATCCCTACCGAGATCGGGCTTTACACCACGCCGGGGATCGACGTGATTCGTTCCACATCTTTTTATGGCCTGTCCTTCGTCCGCGTCACCTTCAAATATGGCGTGGACTATAACTTTGCGTATGCCCAGGCATCGATCGCAATGCAGCAGAACGTCAGCCTGCCGGGCGGCCAAGTTCCGAGCATCCAGGCGAACAGTTCGACCGGCGAAATCTATCGTTATCAAGTCGTCGGCCCCAAGCATTTCGGAATTACAAATCTCCGCACGGTTCAGGATTGGGTTGTTGCCCGCCGCTTGTTGACCATTCCCGGCATCGCCGCCGTCAACAGTTGGGGCGGTCCCACCAAGGAATTCCAGGTCGAGGTCGATCCTCACAAGCTCGAAGCTTATAGCGTCACCGTGCCGCAAATCCTCACCGCGCTGGGAAACGCCAATAGCAACGTCGGTGGACGCGAGATCCGCGTTGGCCAGCAATCTATTAACATCCGCGGCGTTGGGCTGATCGACGACGGTGGGAACGATGATTTGGCGCAGGGTTATAAGGTCGGCGATGTAGAGAATGTGGTCCTGACGCAAGAGAATGGCGTCCCTGTGTTGATGAAGGATATCGGGAAGGTCTCGGTCGGCTACCGGCCAAGGCTTGGCATTCTGGGCCGTGACCAACAGGACGACGTCGTTGGCGCCATCGTCGTGCAGCGCCGTACGGAAAAAACCGCCGACATGATTCCGAAGGTCGAAGCGGCCATCGAGAAATTGAACCGCGACGGGAGCCTGCCACCCGGAGTCAAAGTGGTTCCGTTTTACGACCGCTCGTCGCTGATCGACATCACCACACACACGGTTCTGCATAATTTGATCTTCGGATGTCTGCTGGTCTTTTTGATCCAATGGATCTTTCTAGGGAATCTGCGTAGCGCGGTCATCGTTGGATTGAATATCCCTTTCGCGCTGTTCTTCGCCACCATCCTGCTGGTGATTATGGGAGAGAGCGCGAACCTTCTCTCTGTGGGCGCCGTGGATTTTGGCATCATCGTGGATTCGGCCGTGATCCTCGTCGAAAACATTTTCCGGAATTTTCAGCGCAGCCCGGAAGAGCGGCAGGGCCTGCTTCAGCGCCTGGCCGGAGGCGCCTGGGGCTCCGATCCGACGCAAGCGACGGAACAAGTAACGTCCGCGCAAGGATGGACGGATCGTTTGCGCCTGATTCTGATCAGCGCCATTCAGGTGGACAAGGCGATTCTGTTCTCCGCGCTGATCACCGTGGCCGGTTTCGTGCCGCTGTTTACGATGCAGGGCGTCGAGGGTCAGATCTTCGGTCCTATGGCGCGCACCTATGGTTACGCACTCGCCGGTGCTTTGCTGGCAACGTTCACCGTCACGCCCGTGCTCGCTTCTGTGTTGATTCCCGAACGCGTAACGGAAGCCGAAACCATCGTCGTCCGCCTCTTGCACCGGGTTTACAGTCCAGCACTGCGTTTCGCGTTGAGCTACCGCGCCCTCACGGTCGGCATTGGCATAGCTTTCCTGGCGGTATCCGGATTTCTCGGCTTGCGGCTGGGCAGCGAATTTTTGCCGCATCTGGAGGAAGGCAATTTCTGGATTCGCGCTTCCATGCCCACCACCCTCTCGCTTGAAGATGGCGAGGCGGCCTCCAGAAAGATGCGCGAAATTCTTCTGCGTCATCCCGAAGTCGTTACCGTAATTTCACAACACGGTCGGCCGGACGACGGTAGCGACGCTTCGCCATTTTCGAATGTCGAACTATTTGCGCCACTCAAACCTTTTGACCAGTGGCCGCGAGGTTTGACCAAGGACAAGTTGACAGAGCAGGTTCAAGCCGAGTTCGACAACGAATTGCCGGGTGTCACCTTTAACTTTTCCCAATACATCGAGGACAACATTGAGGAAGGAATCTCCGGCGTCAAGGGCGTCAATTCCATCAAGATCGTCGGCCCCAATCTTGAAACATTGACGAAACTGGCGGACCAGGTCCGCGACCAGATGAACCAGGTTCGCGGCATCGCCGACCTCGGCATTTTCCCGGTCCTCGGTCAGCCTAACCTGAACATTAAAGTCGATCGCAGCAAGGCCGCGCGTTATGGCCTCAATTCCGGCGATGTGAATTCCGTGATTCAAGCGGCCATGGGCGGAGCCGTAGCGACGTCTGTCCTGGAAGGAGACCGGCAATTTGATCTGGTGGTCCGTTATACGCCGGAATACCGCGACAGCATCGAGAGAATCCGCAACATTAAAGTGGGTTATCAAACAACCAGCGGCGCAACGGCTTACATTCCCTTGAATGAACTCGCCACAATTTCTCTGGATACGGGAGCGGCCTGGATTTATCACGAAAGCGTCCAGCGTTTCATCCCGGTCAAATTCAGCGTCCGTGGCCGCGACCTGGGCAGCACGGTCGAAGAGGCTCAGCAACGTATCGCGAATAATGTGAAGCTTCCGCCGGGCTACCGGCTCGTGTGGGCCGGCGAGTTCGGTGATCTCCAGGAAGCAAAAAAACGCTTAGGGGTAATTGTTCCCATCAGCCTCGTGCTGATTCTTGGTTTGCTCTACAGCATGTTCAATTCTTTCCGCGATTGTCTTCTCGCGCTGGCTGGTATTCCTTTCGCGGTTGCTGGCGGCATATTGGCGCTTTATGTCTCCGGTCTGAATTTCAGCATTTCCGCAGCTATCGGCTTTGTCTCTCTCTTCGGCGTATCGGTGATGGACGGCATCCTGATGATCACCTTTTATAACCAGGAGAGGCTTCACGGCCTTGCGCCAGAGGATGCCATGTTTCACGCAGCCGCGACGCGTATGCGACCTTTGCTGATGACGGCTCTGTCCGCGTGCATAGGCCTTTTCCCCGCGGCAATTTCCACGGGCATCGGCAGCCAGGTGCAACGCCCTCTGGCCACGGTGATCGTAGGCGGCATGTTGGTCGGGCCAGTCATGCTGCTTCTGGTTGTTCCCCCGCTGAGAATGTTCTTCCTGGATCCCGAACGCCACCACCTCGCGGAAGAATCCAAATGAAAACCATCGACTGCTTTTTCGTTCTAACAGCTGCCATTGGTGCATTAATGCCGGGCACGAGCCAGGCATGGCAACAAACAGCCCCTGTGACCTTCACAAATAGAGCCAACGTTCATCGGGGAGATGCTCCGCATCCGGCCCCGGCGGGAAGCGAGGGAGCTCATAACGACGGCATAACTTCTGGTCGAAAACCAGACAGCCACAAAACTTCTGGGAAAACTCCCCCACGTGGGCCGCTCGCGAGCGCCACCCATCGCCCAAAGCAATTTCCGAACAACAAAGAGCATTTCGCGCCTAAAAAAAACGCGAATCGTCGCCGTACAGATTCCATTACATCTCGTGGCGCCACCAATGGCAGACCAAATCAGCGGGACACGCTTCACAGTGCCGCAATGGTTCACCGAGTAAAAGGCATCCGGCCTGCTGTGTCTCCTCCCAACAATTCACGCCGCCGCGGAGCGCATCCCTCGACCATGGGTGGGTCGGCGAACTCCGCCAACAGAACCACCGGGGCGATTAGCGGAACAAATGTGCATCGCAGACCCTGAGGAATAGTTTCGTATGGCATTGATTCGCAAATTTCGTCTCGCTCATTTCTTCTCGATTTCAGCTCTGCTGTTTTCCGCGGGCTGCGCCGTCGGGCCGGAGTTCAAAAAGCCTGCGGCGCCCGCAAATGCTGGGTACACCCCGGCTCCCCTTTCAACCACCAGCAGCACGAGCAACGTCTCCGGTGGGGAAGGACAGCACTTTGTTGACGGCCAGGACATTCCCGGAGAGTGGTGGACCTTGTTTCACTCCAAGCCGATGAATGATTTGATCGAGCGCTCGCTCAAAGCGAACCCGGACATAAAAGCGGCGCAGGCGGCCATGTTGATTGCGCGAGAGAATATGCTGGCTCAACGCGGTGCTTACTATCCTAGCGTTACGGGGGGTTTTGGGGCCATTCGAGCAAAATCATCGGCCAACCTCTCCCCCGTGACGGACACCAGTAACTTGAACTACAGCCTGTACACACCGGAAGTCAGCGTGTCGTACGTTCCCGATGTGTTCGGCTTAAATCGTAGAACAGTGGAATCGTTGCAGGCCCAGGAACAACAAGCGCGCTTTGCTCTCGCCGCAACGCACATCACGCTCAGCGCAAACATCGCCGCAGGAGCTATCCAGGAAGCATCCTTGCGAGCGCAGATTACCGCTACTCGCGAACTCATCACCATCAACACAGACATGCTGGATATTCTGCGCACCCAATATATAAAGGGCTATGTTGGCAGGCTGGACGTAGCCGCCCAGGAATCGCAACTCGCGCAGGTCGCTGCCACGTTGCCGCCTTTGCTTAAACAGTTGGCACAGGAACGAGACCTGCTGGCTGCGCTGTCGGGCTCATTTCCCAATCAGGATTTGCCCGAAAAGTTTGAACTGTCGAGTTTGCAACTTCCGCAAGAATTGCCGGTGAGCTTGCCATCGCAACTCGTGGAGCAACGTCCGGACGTCCGCCAGGCTGAAGAGAACCTGCATTCTGCCAGCGCACAGATTGGTGTTGCCATCGCGAACCGCCTGCCAAACTTTGCGCTGACTGCGGACGCCGGCAGCATGGCGTTGGTCCTTGGCAAGTTATTCGCGGGAGGCGCAGGCTTTTGGGATATAGGCGCGGGTGTCACGCAGCCCATTTTTGAAGGGGGCACACTCCTGCACCGCGAACGCGCCGCGCAGGCTGCGTATACGCAAGCCTCCGAACAATATCGCAGCACCGTCTTGACCGCATTTCAGAACGTCGCCGACACGCTGAATGCGCTGCAACAGGATGCCGACGCCCTAAAATCCGCGGCGACCGCCAAGGATGCCGCCGCAGTAACACTCAACCTGGCCAGGAAGCAGTTTCAAGCCGGCTACGTGAACTACCTCGCGCTCCTGAATGCGGAACAGATGTACCAGCAAGCCGTGATTAATCTCGTTCAGGCTCAAGCCAACCGCTATGCCGATACTGCGGCGCTCTTTCAAGCCCTTGGCGGTGGATGGTGGAACCGTCCCGATTTGCCGAAGAATTAAGCGCGAGAATTTGGCGCACCTCTAACGAAGGGAGTCATATCAGTGAAAAAGCAGGAAGTTCGGGCCCGCATCGAAGAGATCGGCATCATCCCTGCTGTTCGCGTGGTTTCTGCGGATGACGCACTCTTTGCCGCGGAAACCGTAAACCGCGCTGGTATTCCCATCGCAGAGATTACGATGACCGTGCCGGGAGCGACCGACGTAATCGCCGCTCTCGCACACCGAATCCCGGAAATGATCGTTGGGGCCGGAACCGTCTTGGACATTGAAACTGCAAAGCGCTGTTTGGACGCCGGAGCCAGATTTCTGACTAGCCCCGGCCTCGTTCTGGAAGTGATTGAGTTTGCCATAAAAAAAGACGTTGTGGTTTTTCCCGGAGCGTTGACGCCGACGGAGGTAATCGCGGCATGGAAAGCGGGCGCCGACTTCGTCAAGATTTTCCCGTGCGGCCAGGTGGGCGGCGAAAGTTATATCCGAGCATTGAAAGCCCCGTTACCACAGATCCGGTTAATTGCGTCGGGAGGCGTAAATCAACAAACAGCTCGAAATTTCATTTTGGCGGGGGCAGCGGCGCTTGGGATTGGCGGCGAGTTAATCCCGAGAGAATCCGTGCAGCAAAGGCAGGAGGACCGCATCCTGGAATTGGCGAAAAGGTTTAAGAGGACAGTGAAAGAGGGACGCAGCCGAAAATCGTAGCAAGACGCGCCATCAAATTTGACCACGGCCCTATTAGCAGGTTCTCGTGAATCGATCGGCGAAGAAATTACTGGCTGCTGAAGAGGCCGATGGCGCTTGCCTTCATGTGAGTGTCGAAGGGATATGACTTCATTTGGCCACTTGGAGGATAACGCCCAATCTCTCACCGCCGTCCAGAAAGTCCGCTTGTAGGAAGTGATCTCCGCATTGCCATCGATTCTGGTCGGATTACGGGCAATCCGGAGGCAATCCACTTGGCTGAAAAACGCGCTTTCTGTAGAAGTGGCGTCACCGAAGTCGACGATTTCTGTGGCATGCGTCATCAAGGACTAACGAGTTGATACGTGCCCGAGCAACGTTCGAAAAAAAGAGCTTCACGAAAACTCCTCCAACCTCGTGTGCGGTTCTGGTTCGCGGCCAGTGCAGGTTGGCTTTGGCCAGACGTTGTCTTTCATTTGATACCCAGCGGGGTGAAACTCTCGCCCCGTTTGATGGCCAGCTGGATAGGACGCGGCGGTCCCGTCTTTGGCACGGTCACTTCCATCCACAATTCCTCTCCGGCCCTACGCACAGAAGGATCCATGGCATGCTCCGGCAGAAAGAAAGCCACAGGCTCCATGAGCGCCGTTACTGGTTCTCCCCGGTTGATGATCCGTCGGTTTACATGAAGGCCGGTTGGATGATCGGCCGGATTTGCCACCAAATGGCCGTCTCTTACGTTCAACGTAACGTCGCGCATTTCCCCCGAGGAATTCCAGAGGCTTCCGTGCACGTCTTCCGGTGATACGCGTAGCTGCACGCTCAAATACCTTCCGCGAATAGGGAGATTCGGATCGTAGGCCACCGTTTGCACCCAGACGCGCGTCAACCTCGCTCGGTCTATCGCGTACTTCGCGGCCAGGCTCGCCACCAACGCGAGTTGTGCGCCGGCCAAAATCAATCCCTTTTGCAAATTCGTCATTGTATTCCTCCCGACACATGAGCGACCAATCTCCGTCGCATTCTCTCCAGCGCCCAGCCTCCGAACAGGAAGAGCACTCCCAGTCCGATGAGGCTGGCTGCCCGTCCCAATTTGTCCATCACATCCGAAAAGTAAAAGATCACTACTGCCAGCGCAAACCCCGCTACACCCAGATTGATTCGTTCGCGGCGCCGTTCGAGCAGTCCCCACCCGACCAGTCCGAGCGCACCCAGTCCAGCCCAAAAATAAGGTCCCAGGATACTCCAGGCATAAATGCGCAACGGCCCGGCCGCGGCGGAATCAACTGAGTGAAACGTTCCAATAACCAGAACCCAGACCGCCGACAATGCATTGACCCAAGCGGCTTTTCTTCGCAGTTCAAACGCAAGCAGCAGCGGCGCACCGACAGCGATAGTCCAGCCAAAAACGCGCACTATCTCCGGCACTTCGGGACGACCACGCCAAAACCACAACAATTCGCGCCGTTCGACAAACGCCAGGATGGCGAGGGGCAAAAGCGAGATTCCTCCAATCCAACCCAGGCCTTGCTTTAGTATGGAATCCTCCGCGCCGGTTCGCGCCGTCAGATACGTGAGGGATAGAAGAAGCAGTCCATCCAGAATCAGTCGACCGCCGTAGGCGTAACCGTCTGTGCGAACTTGCCATTCGCCTGCCAGCCACGCGGGAACTAGCAAAGCAAGCAGGACGCTCTGTGGCCATTGTCGCAAGATCAGCCAGCCCGCTAGCGCCCCGATGGCCCACAGGAGAATCCCGCTCGGCCAGTGTTCCTGCAGGTTGAAAATTTGTGCGGTGAGAAAAATTCCCGCGCCCACGCAGATCGTTCCGATCGCGTAAAACGTGGCCGCGAGTGCCGGGAATCGGTCCGTTGTCAATGCTCCCGCGATTGGAAACGATCCCGTCAGCAGGAGCACGAGGGTAAATCGCCAAGTGGGTGAGAGTTCGTCCCAGTGCGCCGCCACAAACAGCAGCACTCCCGCACACAGCAGCACCGCGCCCAGTCCCAGCGCCAGCAACACCGGCCACCGCAAGCCTTCTTTCGAGCGTTCGGACTCCTCGAACGTTCGAATTCGCGCCGCCGTGTTCTCATCCATAACTCCGGCGTTGATCCAGCGATCGAGCCTCCTGTTCAGGGCATCCGTCATTCGAGATCCTCCGTTCATCGCCAACCACTGCCTAACACGACGTATTCCAAACAGCATCGCGGGGACCAAAACGCGAATGTCGTCTAGCGCCTGCGCGTCTGTTCTGCAACTAAAACGACCCGTTCGGCATAGTTTGTCGCCGGCACCTGCTGAAAAGGTACTTGAATGTCCGTGGGTTTCTCTTTGCCGCCGAGCATTACAAAGCCACGCCGAAGCTCTTCAAAACGGTTATTCCATGATTCGGCGAAGTTGCCAGACATCTCAAATGCGAAACATGCGCACGATGCAAGTGCGGGAGCAATCAAGACCCAGAATATGTCGTCGTATCGCATGTGTTTTCCCTCTGTGCCAAACGATACGACCAGGCGAACTTCGGAGCTACCGCTCGCGTTACAGTTTCGCAACTGTCACACTTCAGACTGGGATACAATTTGGCAACAGTTTGGAATTGCAGTTAGCGCGAATCACATGGACATCCGGATTGATAAGAGGAGCGAAGTATCTGTTCGGCAGCAGCTCGCAGAACAAATTATCTTCTTAATCGCGACGGAGAAAGTGAAGCCAGGCGAAGCTTTGCCAAGCGTCCGGGAACTCGCGCGACGCCTGAAAATTCACCACAATACCGTAAGTGAAGCGTACAAAGATTTGGCGCGCCGAACGTGGGTGGTACGGCGAAAAGGGAGTCGTGTAGTTGTTCGGTTAATAGGAGAGCGGGCCGAACTGACGAACAGGCATGACGTCGACGACCTTATTAATGCAACGATCCGGGTGGCGCGCGAGCGAGGATTCTCTCTTCAGGCACTGCGCGAGCGCGTGAGAACTCGGCTGTTGGCTGAGCCTCCGGACCATATTTTGGTTGTGGAGGAAGAACCGGGCCTCCGGGGACTTCTTCAGCAGGAGATTCGCACGGCACTCCGGCAGCCGGTAGACGGTTGTTCGCTGTCCGAATTAGCGGCACAATCTGGTTTGGCAATCGGTGCTTTAACGGTTTCGGGACAATATCTCATTGGCGACGTGGATCGGCTAGTGCCCAAAGGAGTTCCCGCCATCGCCTTAGCATTCAGCGCGGCCGATGAACACCTGGATCTCCTGCGGCGACTCGATCACCCTTCGGTTATTTCCGTCGTTTCGGTAAGTCGAGTGTTTCTGCAGACCGCACGAAGCCTATTGGCCCCGGCGCTTGGGCGTCATCACGTAATGAGGGATTTTCTTTTTCCTCCCGATGACCCGAAAAGCTTGCGAGCGGCCGATTTGGTTTTTGCAGATTCCATAGCACGGTTGCAGGTCAAACATACTAAAGTCCTCGAGTATCGACTCATATGTCCTAGCTCTCTGGAGTATGTACGCACGGCGATGGAGTCCTATCAGATGCGGTTACCGTGACGAATTAACGAAAGGATTTAGAATTTCCGGTCCTCGCTGTGAGAACTGCGCACGCGGATAACTTCAACGGAAAGCCGATTTTTCGTCCAAGTGAAACTGTGTCGGTCAACACAAGCGCTTTTCTCGGTACTTACCTGGTGAGACTTCCCAACGAGACTTCTTGCCCGGTTCCGCTTCCGATACAACACTAGGACTTATCGGAGTTAGTCGCTAAATCACAACAATTTCGCAAGAGTCAGTTCAGATCGTAAGGACTCGATTGAGTCAATAATGATGAGCGTCATGTCATCCTCCTGCAGACGGCCCGAAGAGCGGGCGGACCAGCGGGCGATTTCGCTGAGTAGCTGGTCAGCAAGTGCTGCCGAAGGAAGACGAGAATGGGATCCCAGAAACTGCTTGCAACGGGGAAGGCCAAACTCTTCTGCTTTAGCGTTTGTGGATTCGGGCAGACCGTCGGTGTAAAGCACATAGCGATCACCTTGCTGCAGCGGGATTTCGATCGATGAGTAGAAAGCTTCGGGAAACATTCCAAGGAAGAACCCATTCTGTTCGACAGAGCGTACCTCGCCGTTCGAACGGTTGCTGACCAGAAGCGGAGGATGCCCCGCTCCTGCATATCGGACGATCTTTGCATCAAGATCAGCGTACAGATAAGCTGCAGTGACGAAGTGCTCTTCGAACTTTCCGCAGAGAGCCTCATTCAGACCGACCAGAACCAGTTCGGGATGCTGAGCATGCGCCTTCTGGCCTGCAAAAGCGCCCTTCAGCATGGAAGCGATGAGTGCGGCAGGAACGCCGTGGCCGGTTACGTCGGCGACGAGAATACCGAGCTGGTTGCTATCCAGCACGAAGAAATCGTAGAAGTCGCCGGCGACCGCGCTCATGGGGAGATAGCGAGTGGTGATCTCGAGGCCAGAGATGCTGGGCACTGCGCGAGGGAGAATCGAGGATTGAATCCGCCGGGCAATTTCGAGCTCCTTGTCGATGGCGAGCAGGCGATGCTCATTGGCGAAGGTGCGGTGAGCGGCCACATAGCCAAGGCAGGAGACAAAAAACAAGAAACCGATAGCCTCGTTGTTGGGTCCACCGCGCCACAAACCAACGTCGGCGAGATTGCCGTGGAGCAAAAATGCGCCAAAGACCGCGAGACCAATGGTGAGGACCCGGTATTCCCCGGTCCACGGCTGTCCCAAGCCGCGAGACCGGAGAACGATAAGGTTGGCCGTCAGACCGCCAACGATGGCGAGCACAAGATAGCTATTTAAAGAAAACGCAAACTTCTCCCGGACCCCGAACAAATCCGCCGTAATCGCTATCACTGCCAGGGCCACCAGCGCAATCAGCAATCGATTGACGAGAGTCTTGATCTGCGGTCCGAAGACCTGGCGCAGAAACAGTAGGAAGGGAATTAAAAGGGTGAAAGTAATCCATAGATTGATGTGATACACAAGAGAGTCGGAAACACCGGCGAGAGACCGGACGACCCGCATACGTAAGACAAGCCGTACAGCATAGAGGATTGAGAAAATACTGAAATAGATCAGCGCAAAATCGCGGCTCTTGCGCCTGAAGAAAAAGAGCGTCAACGCGGCCGCGCCAACCGCCAAGAGGATGAATCCAACGATGATCATTGGTGTCTGCGATCGCAGGTCAGCCAAGGAGAAGGACGGGCTTGCAAGGGCGGTGAGCACACGCGACGGCAGCATGGACATGGTTATACGCGGGCGGCAGCGGTAAGACAAATGCTGTTGTTCACAACACTGGCCAAGGGAAGGCAGTCAGAGATTCATGAGTGCGGTAACTCCCGATAAACGCGCTTCGAGCAGATCGGAGCGAGACCGCTTCACAGTGGGACCTCATTTCCCCCATCGGGACTTCGCGGGAGTCTGCAAGATTCCACGTGTCATAATATCTGTATGTCTGCGGAAGCGAAGACCATCCCACCGGAAGTGCTTCAGCGCGTAATTTGGATTCAAACGCTAACGCTCATCTGGATGAGTGTGGAAGCGTTGGTGTCGTTGGGCGCGGCTTGGGCTGCCCGCAGTCCAGCCCTCCTTGGTTTTGGTGGCGACAGCGCGGTGGAACTTCTCTCTGCAGCAGTCGTGCTCTGGCGCTTCTATTTGCCATCTCGCGGAAACCATGCGGAGCAGCGAGCTGCCAGAATCGCAGGCGGCTTGCTCTTTGTTCTCGCAGCGTTTGTTGCCATCGTTTCTATCCTGACGTTATTAGGCCACGTCGAGGCCCAGCCCAGTCCCATCGGAATAGTGCTGCTCATCCTTGCCGCAGTGGCCATGCCTTTGATTGCAAGGAGAAAGCGGCAACTCTCAATTGCGACAGCCAGCGCCGCGTTGAGGGCTGATGCTGCCGAGTCCTCCATCTGTGGGTATCTGGCGCTGATCGCTCTGGCAGGTCTCGTTATCAATGCGGTCTGGAACGTAAGTTGGGCAGACCCCGTTGCTGCCTTAGCATTGTTGCCGCTGATTGCGCGTGAGGGATGGGAGGCAAGCAAGGGCAAGCCCTGCTGCTAACCCGACTAGCACGTCAGTGGACGTAGGGGTTGGCAACACCACATTTCCTCCGACCGGACTTCTGAATCGTATCGTTTCCGGATGCGCGCACTCAGGATTTATCGCGGTCACTAGCCTATTCATAGGATTGAGGAAAGGTACTCATCACTTGAACGTAGACCATTTCAATCCGATATAAAATGCGAAGATCGCCACGATGGATGTGCCCAGAATGATGGCAGCGATTTGCTTGAGCGAGTCAACGGGATACAAACCTGTTTCAACCATTCCGATGCGCCCAACAATATCCGCGATCAGAAACACAATGGCGACCGCCGCTGCCCACTTCCTCATGGACAGAATGAGCAACCCGGCTACGGGGTAGAGAGTACCGATCGTCGCGCCCAGGTAGGTGGAGATCGTGACCTGGGCAGTGGAGAGGCCGAAGAATCTGTGAGTGAAACTGGTCGTCAACTCCGCAAGGCCGAAGACAATCATCAAGAGTGCAACGATGGTGATGCCTCGTGGGCGACTCTGGTTCGCGGGCTTATCCATTTGAAAACTATCGGCGGTGGTAGCGATCCAAGTCAACGTCTCTGTGTCTCTGTTTGCTCGTAATTCGGAAACTATGCAGAAACGTTCCAGGAGATCGGGCCAGCAGAGGGCCGCAATCATCACACCTCTTCGAATGGGACTTATCGGGAATCGGTAGGCGTCCTCGCTCTTATTTGAAGACGCCATCCAACCAGTCGAACATGATCTGGTGCTCAAGGCTCTCGTTGTTGACTCCGCAATGAGCCTCGCCCCCCTCCTTAGTCGCGATGATGTGCTGCGCTTTGGGACAAGTTAGCTTCTCGTAGAACTTCTGACCATCGACAGCCAACTGTCCCTCGGCAACTCCGCCAACATTCAAATACGGGCATTTGATCTTTTCCTCCAAACCCCGCAAGTTGTACTTGCTCAGCCCGTCGACGAACTCCGCGATCGTTCCGCCACCCCCACCATGTCGATAACGTATGTCTCCCTGGGCGATAAACCTGCTCGTCACGGTTGACAGATCGATTTTGCTCTCAAGATTTCTGGGGCAGGGCTGATCCACCGGTAACCCGAGTACTTCCAGAACATCGTTCTGCCAGTTCGTCAAGGTCGTGCTCGCAATGCAGGCCTTTATCCGCTTCTCAAAAGCGGCTGCCCTCGGTGCAAAGTACCCGCCCAAGCTCCAGCCGACTAAGGCAAGGCGTTTCGGGTCAACATCCGCGCGAGCGAGCACCCAGTCGCAAACGTATTTCAGTGGAACTTCCGTGTCCGGCCGGAAAAACAGCTCGGCGTCGGGATTGGAATAAATCGCACCGCGCTGCCCTGGAATCTCGAACAGCAAGGCGTTGTATCCCCGACGAAGTGCCGCCGCCCCGCCGCCCCAGAAATAGAGTTCCTCATCCAAGGAGTCGGCGCCACCCACGCACATCAACGTCGGTCGCGGATCATTGCTCGCATCCCCCTTAAGGAAATAGCCGGGAAGCGACCTCCCCTTCTCATATGGAATGCTGACAACCTGGAAGGGCGGGTCCATCAGTTTTCCGGCTTGCATAAAGCAATCCCGTTGGCGCTCCCAACTCGCGCGACACTTGGGATCCGTTGTGCTTTGGTAAAAACCCACCTCGCGCCAGTACGACGACGCCCGCAGGAACGCCTCTCGCGCACTGACCAGATGCCCGCCCGCAAGCGATTTGCGAGCGATCGCCTCCACTCGCTCCGCGGTGACGCGCCATGCTTCCGTATAGCTATCTTCCTTTTCGTCCTCGATGCGCGCGGCGGTCTCATAGCACTCGCCTATCTCGGCCCCGCCATGCGTAGTGCACCCCATCGTTCGAACGAACTGGAAATCGAAGTTGCCCTTGAATCGCCCCGGCATTCCCGCAGTTGCGCCAAACATCAGTGTGGTGCCCTTTTGAGTGGCGGGGGTGGTTGATTTGTTAAAATTCATATCTTGTATTCTTCCGCGATTAGCACTTTCCGATTCAGGAGTTGCATTTGGATTTGTCTTCACTTCAGTCACGGGATTCATTTCAGTCTTCTCCCTTACTCTTTAAATCTTGCTAGTTGCGGGATTGGTTCTCACGAGCTCGCTCTCGTAGAGCTGCGGTAGAAAGTTCTCCAGCGAGCCCATCTCTTCGATGGCGTGCTTAAGCCAAGCCTGTCCCTTGGGATTAGGGAACATGAACGCGCTGATCGGCTTCGCGAGCAACCAAAGTTTCGTGTTTCCCGGCGTGATCAGACGATGTTCAAAGCGCGTTCCGCCCTCCGTCTCATGGAAGTCGTGCTCCATCCGCACAATCGTCAGGCCACCGACAACGACGTTGTTGATGAAACCGGATTCGTCGAGCTTCTCGATTGTGGCGGTGACTTCGGTCTTGTAGCGGGGGTTTCGGGCGATAAATTCGCAAATTCGGATCTGCGCACCGGGACCTATTGAACCGTCCAGCATGCGCCGCACGTAGCGCGCCCCACAGTGATCGAAGGGGTGGAAGACACGATATCGGCTCAGAAGACGGCCCCCGATCTCGACTTCACCCTCAAGATGGCTGAACCACCAGACGAGCATCTTGGAAGCGATGCCTTTGAGAAATTCGTCAACCCAGAAACACCTGCGACCGTCTTCGAGAGTCTTAAGTCCAGACCGCGCTGAAGACAATGGCTTGAGTTCCCATGGGAGCGAGAGCGGCTCGGGTAGCGTAGTCTTCCATTTTGCGCCGCCGTTGTCGTTGGAGCTCGTTGACCCTGCGAAATCAGTCACTTCGGCCACGGGATTCATTTCTGTCCTTCGCGTTCTCGAAACTATGGCACGACGCTAAAAAGTAAACTGTCCACTATAGGACAGTGAAGTCGAAGGACACTTGGCCGGGCACGTGGAATTCAAATCCTTTCAAGGGAGGCAAGAGGATGAAACGATTCCGTCATTATCCAGAACGGCGTTGTGGGAACCAAAAGATGAGATTATGGACGTGCGGTCGCGCACTTGGGAGGAATCGGGCCGCATTGGCAGTTATGGACGTGCGAGC
Organism: Candidatus Acidiferrales bacterium; assembly: GCA_963701055.1. Taxonomy (GTDB): domain Bacteria; phylum Acidobacteriota; class Terriglobia; order Acidiferrales; family UBA7541; genus Acidiferrum. The sequence goes on from OY969563.1 coordinate 84,344, forward strand.
GGGACTCGCACTACGATCGCATCATCGACGCGCACAATTAGAGTGGAAAACTTCTGCTTGCCCACATTTCGCATGGACTGGTTGTGCGGGTTGAGCGCTTCCACGTTCGCGCGTGGTTGGGCCTTGGGGTCTTTTGGCACATCAAAGCTCGCGCGGATATCAGGCTGCCCGTTACCATCTCCTACATGACTTGGCTCGAATATCATGAATTGACCAAGCACAGTGCAGAGTCGCTGCGACGAACTCAGCACTACCTCGATTGGGCCAATATGCCCAATCCGTTTCGGCATTATGAAGGCGTTCCGGTCGTGGATTTACCGGCCGACCCGCCGCCTCCACAGATTTCGGCTCTCGAAGTACTCGAGGGCAAAAGAGGAAATACTCTGGTGAGGAACGGTGCGGAATTCCTTTCGCAGTTGATGTTCTATTCCGCCTCGATTAGCGCGTCCAAGCGAGTCCCGTCCACGGGAGCTATCTACTCTCTGCGCGTCAATCCTTCTTCCGGTAATCTCCATCCGACCGAATTTCATTTCTGTACTCGAGGTCTGATCGATTGGTCAGATGGCCTCTATCATTACCGTCCCTCGTCCCACATGGCAGAACAACGTGCCATCGGAGATTTTGGCGCGAAACTTGTCAACAACTCTGCCCCACTCATTTTCGTTCTGACCAGTATTGCTTGGCGCGAAGCCTGGAAATACAGGGACCGGGCCTATCGGTATTGCTTACACGACATCGGGCATGCCTGGCAGGCTCTCACGCTTGCGGCTCGATCTCTCGGAAGCGAGAGCTTTGCCATCGGGCATTTTTGGGATGACATGGTGGCGGAATCGTGTGTTCTCAGTGCGGATGAGTGGCCCATGTTAATCATCGGGCTCCACGGCCCATCGACTCCGGTGAACAAGCTGGATGCAGACGAGACGGTTGTGTTTGGCGGCCAGCCCAACCGACTGTCGGTGGAGCAAGAAACTTATCCACTGATTGAACGCATCCACGCTGCCACAAAGCTAAGCACGGAAGCCACCATACCCTCTTTTGGCCAGCCGAAGGTATCCCGGCGCGGGGAAGTCAGCCTGCCGTCTCAAGTCTCCACAAACCACACCTTCGGCGACGTCGCTCGTACTCGGCGCTCCGCTCTTGACTTCAGGGGTGGGAGCGCGTCGATCTCCTTTCCGCAACTTGCGACCCTCCTGTCCACCACGAGGGACCGTCTCTTCGCCGATTTCGCCACACATCGTTTCGTCCATCTCTATCTTTACGTCCATCGCGTCGAGGGTCTGGCGCCGGGTGTTTATCGCTTCTGGCCGGAGCATGCAGAACTGGAGAAAATCAAAGATGGGGACCAACGCTTGGTAGCAGCAGCTCTCAGTTTGGGACAAGACCTTGCGGGTGATGCCTGCGTGGCGTTCTCCATGATCGGCGATCTTGAGAATGCTGCCAGCAGGTACGGAGATCGCGGCTATCGATACGTGCATTTCGAGGCGGGAGCAATTGGCCAACGAATGTATCTCGCTGCCGAGGCTCTTGGACTGGGAGCAACAGGCATCGGAGCATTTTTTGATGAAGAAGTGAACCGATATCTGGGCCTCTCACCTGAGCTAGGACAAGTCGTCTACCATTTCGCAATCGGTTACCCGGTCGCTGACCCCCGCCTGGAGGCTTGAAAAACTATGGTCGGTATCCTGGTACACGGAAACAACCACTTCATTCTGTCCGGACCGTTACCTGACGAGCCAACCGCGCTTGCCTTGGTGCGGCACTGGTCCATTGTCCAAATTGGCGAAGCGAAGTCGTCGTCTTTCGGGCAGTGGCAGATTGATTAGGTCGAAAGAGTTTCGAGAGAATCTGGAATGGGCAGTCATTGTCCCGGGCGATCGTGAGACTTCTCCAGGAGTGGCGCAATTACTGGGAGAACTTTCAGCTCGCGGGGTAACCATTCGGAGATTGTGTAACGGCTACTGGTAGCAAAGAGCAGCGTCCCTCAATCGACAGCGCTTAGAGACTCTTGCCATAAACGGCGTTCGAGGAGACCACTGACGATGTCCTCGAAGCGGACTTAGAGCCCATGTGATTCAGCGAGGGCTCAATTTCCCAGTGGGCCCGTCATCCGACATCTGAGAATCCATCGCGTTCCGCGAGCCAAATTAATGCTTTCCGACGTTCGTTTTGTGTTAGGCTCTTCGCTACCCACCGACGGAGTTCGTAGTCCCAGCCGACCCAAAAAATAATCGCCAGGTCCAGAGACGGAGGAGTCCAAGACTACCCAAAAGGAGGACCTGATGACCCAGACCACTGCTACGCAACTGGGCGCCGTGCCTGAGCCCTCGCAGTTCAACATCGACCGCACACATCCGGGTCGGTGGACGATTACGTTCAACAACCCGCCGATCAACATCTTTGTTCCGTCAACGATCGGCGAATTGGGAACGCTGTTGACCGAACTCGAGGCGGACCCGTCCGTGAAGGTCGTAGTATTCCAGTCGGCGAATCCCGATTTCTTCATCGCTCATCTCGACGTAGCCAAGGCAGCGGAACGGCCAGAGGTGTTGGGCCTTTGGCGCGACAATGTCTTGCGCCTCTCGTCCATGCCAGTCGTAAGCATCGCCAAGATTCGCGGCCGCACGCGCGGCATCGGCAACGAGTTCGTGCTGGCCTGTGACATGCGCTTTGCCAGCCGGCAGGGCGCGGTATTCGGCAACCCCGAGGTCGGCGTCGGCCTGGTCCCGGGGGGCGGAGCGATGGAATGGCTCCCACGCTTGATCGGCCGCTCGCGCGCACTTGAGTTCGTGCTCAGTGCCGACGATTTCGATGCTGATATCGCCGAGCGCTATGGCTGGGTGAACCGCACGCTGGACGATAACGAACTGGACTCGTTTGTCGATACACTCGTCCGGCGTCTGGCTTCGTTCGACCGTGAAACGCTATCCGCCGCGAAAAAACAAATCAATCGGTTCGGCGTGCCGACCGCTGCCGAGCTTCAGTCGAGCAACGACATGATCTTCCCAATGCTGGCCTGGCCCAGTGCGCAGGCCCGCCGTGCCAAGCTCCGTGGTATCGGTTACGGGATTCGGAGCGACTTCGAATTGAACTTCGGGCGGTACCTCCCTGGTTTCGGGGAGGCGGACGACGATGACACGGATACGCATCAATAACGTCTTGGCAGAGAGGAGACCTATTGTCACATCATTTCGACACCAAACTGGCGATGGAAGACCCAAGCCTCAACCTCTGCGACTTCTATCTCTTTGACGGGCCACCGAGCAGGACGGTGATGGCGATGACCGTGAATCCGGATGTGGGATTATCGGCTCCGGATACGCTCCATCCAGAAGGGCTTTACGCGTTCCGGTTCGACCTGAACGGAGATGCGAGGGAAGAGGTTACGTTCAAGTTCAGGTTTGGTGAACCACGACACGGAGATGGCAATGAGCATACCCACATTCAGCCGTTTGTGGTGCGGAAGGCAACAGGTGACGACGCTCTTCGTGGGGACGCTGGGGAGACTCTGGTTGAGGGTGAAACCGGTTCGGTCGCGACTAATTCGGATCTTCGTGCGTATGTTGGGATCGCTCCAGAGCTATTTGCGGCAAATGTTGGATTCGGCACATTTATGACTGCTTTCTATAAGGACCAGCGCTACGATGGGGACGCCTTTCTGCATCAGCAGAATCCTCCGCATCTGGCCGCTTACATGGTGGCGGAGCAGTCAGGCAAAGAGCTGCCGCAATGAACGACTCCGCGGGGAGCGATGTCGCTCCCCGCGAGATGTCGAGGCTCTCGATCGCGGGTTCCTGGAGGAATCATGAAACTCAAAGGCAAGAAGGCTCTCATCACCGGCGGAAACAGTGGCATCGGCCTGGCCACAGCCCGCCTTTTCGTTGCAGAAGGCGCTGAGGTCGCGATTACCGGCCGGGACCAGAAGACACTGGATGAAGCGGTCGCCGAGCTGGGATCGAAAGCGCGCGGCTATCGCGCCGACGTTACGGTTGCGGAGGACCGCAAGAAGCTTTTCACTGAACTCGCCAAAGACTTTGGCAAACTTGACATCGTCTTCGCCAATGCAGGCATTTCCGGCATGACGCCGACTGGCACGACCGACGAAGCCATCTTCGAGAAGGTAGTCCACACCAACCTCTACGGTGTTTTCTTTACCGTCAATTCAGCCGCCCCTCTCATGAACGACAACGGCAGCATCATCTTCAACGGATCGGTGCAGAGCTATCTCGGTCAACCAGGTCTGGCTGCCTACGCTGCCACGAAAGGCGGACTCGTCTCGATGGCTCGATCCATCGCCGCAGACCTTGCACCGCGCAAGATTCGCGTGAACGTGGTGGCCCCTGGAGCGACGAAGACTCCCATCTGGAAGCGCGGGGCGCGCGCCAATGCCACGGCAGAGGAATCCGCAAAAGTTTCCGACTTCTTCTCTTCCACGGTTCCACTTGCCCGTTGGGGCGAGCCGGAAGATCTGGCCAAGGCTGTGCTTTTTCTTGCCTCGGACGATTCGTCGTACATCAACGCGGTCGAACTGATGGTGGATGGCGGACTGACGGGCGCTCCCTTCGGAGCCCCCATTCTTCGCGGCTGACCGCAGAGAATAGTTACGCCGGACTATTGGACAAAGCGTGGGTATTCACGCTACGACGGAATTTAAAGTCCACCGCCTGAGAGTGCCGAATTATGCTTTTCAAGGAGATTCTGTATGTCACATCATTTCGATACCAAACTGGCGAAGGAAGAACCGAGCCTCAACCTCTGCGACTTTTATTTATTTGACGGTTCTTCGGGCAAGACGGTAATGGCGATGACCGTGAATCCGGATGTGGGATTATCGGCTCCGGATACGCTTCATCCAGAAGGGCTCTACGCGTTCCGGTTCGACCTGAACGGAGATGCGAGGGAAGAGGTTACGTTCAAGTTCAGGTTTGGTGAACCACGACACGGAGATGGCAGTGAGCATACTCACATTCAACCGTTTGTGGTGCGGAAGGCGACGGGTGACGATGCTCTTCGTGGTGACGCCGGACAGAGTCTGGTTGAGGGTGAAACCGGTTCGGTCGCGACTGCTTCGGCTGTTAGTGCGTATGTTGGGATCGCTCCAGATGTATTTGCGGCCAATGCTGGATTCCGCGCATTTATGACCGCTTTCTACAAGGACCAGCGCTACGATCGGGACGCACTTCTGCACCAGCAGAATCCCTTTGCGAGGCGGAATGTTACGGCGATTGTGCTGGAAATGCCGAGCGAACTGATTGGGAAGGGGAAAATCAACGCATGGGCGACGATCTCCCTCTTTGGCCATGCGCCGGAGGTACAGGTTTCGCGTTGGGGCCTGCCTATGGTTACGCACCTCTTCCTGAGCCCTCCGAGCGATCAAGAGCTGAAAGAACAATTCAATGCGTCGGTTCCGTCTGAAGATCTAGAGCGCTTCGCGAAGTCGATTGCGGACTTTGCGGAGAAGATGACGACCTATGCCGGCTCGGCGCCGAATCCGGCTGAGTACGGGAAACGGATTGCTGAGCGGCTTTGCCCGGATACATTGCCTTACGAGCTTGGAACGACAGCGGCATTTCAGGTGGCCAGCTTCAATGGACGCGCGTTGGGCGACGATGCTTTGGATGTGATGTTGACGCTGGCGGCCAACACGCCACTTGATGGACTTGCTCCCGACCGCGGGCGCATTCGCAAGGATTTCCCGTATTATGGAGCGCCGTATACGACGGAGGAGCAGGTTGGCGTGACGCCGATGCAGCGCCCGGCTGAGAAGCACGCGGGAAGCGACGCTTGAGGATGATGTTGAGGGTCGGGGGGCTTCCGCCAGCCGATCGTATTTCAGCGCTATGAGGACGGTCGCTATCCCCACGAGACAGGAGTCAGCCATGAGCACGAAAGACCTAAGCAAAGACGAAGGGACGAAAAGCACGAGCGTTGCAAATCTCGATATGAAGTTCGAAGTCGTTGTCATCCCGGTTTCGGATGTCGGCCGTGCAAAGGAGTTCTACTCAAGGCTTGGGTGGCGGCTCGACGCCGACTACGACAACAACAATGACTTTCGCGTCATTCAATTCACCCCACCGGGCTCCGCCTGCTCGATCATCTTCGGCAAGAACGTCACAGCGGCGGCTCCCGGCTCAGCCCAAGGTCTTTATTTGATCGTCGCCGACATCGAGGCTGCCCGCGAGAATCTGCTCCGTCGCGGCGTTAAGGTTAGCGAGGTGTTCCACGGCGCTGGCGATGTTTACGCTGGACCTGACGAGCCCTACCTGTTCGGGCGGATTCGGGTTAAGGGTCCCGATCCCGCGCATGGCAGCTATCGGTCGTTCGCCTCATTCCTTGACCCGGACGGCAACGGCTGGCTGTTTCAGGAAATCACCACGCGACTTCCCGGCAGAATCGACGGCACAACGATGACCTTCGCATCTGCCAATGACCTGGCGAGCGCGTTTCGGCGCGCAGAGGCCGCACACGGCGAGCACGAGAAGCGCACCGGGCAGCGCGACGCAAACTGGCCAGACTGGTATGCCGCCTACATGGTGGCGGAGGCAAGCGGGGCGGAGCTGCCGACGTAGCGACTTCGAACGATCGCTCGGGAGACGAGTGGTCGGGTCGATCCCGGCCGAGTCTGGGGTTGGACAAACGGACGCACTTTGAAAGCTGATCGGAGGAATTATGAGCACCGCCACCGGGTCCTCTCTCCTGCAACGCGAACCGCAACTTCTCGGCCAAACCGTCGTTGTGATCGGCGGTAGCGCCGGCATCGGCCTCGAAACCGCTCGACTGGCCCGTGATGGGGGAGCGAAGCTCGTCCTCGCCGCCCGTAATCCTGAGGGCCTAGGGCGCGCAGCGAGCGAGCTTGGCGCACAGCACACCGCGGCCTTTGACGCTACCGACTTCGCTCAACTGGAGCGCTTCTTCAACGAGCTGCCGGCTCGGATTGATCACGTTCTTCTCACCGGTCCCGGCCCTTACTATGCGAAGTTGGTCGAGTTCGACTTTGACAAGGCGCGCCGAGACGTGGAGGCCCATCTTTTTCTGCCCATGCAGGTGGCTCGCATGGCGAGGAAAAAGGTTCGTGCGGGAGGAACGCTGCTCTTCATGGGCGGCACCGGCGGCCGCCAAACCGCGCCGGGAATGGCGCTGATCGGCGCTCTGACGGCCGCAATGCCAGCGTTAGTGAGAGACCTGGCACTCGAGATCGCGCCGGTCCGCGTCAACCTCATCGCCGCTGGGTTTGTCGACACACCATTGTCGGCATCTCTGCTCGGCAATCAGCTTGATGCCCGCCGCGAGCAACTCCGCACTACGCTGCCGATCGGGCGCGTCGTTGGCCCGGCCGACATAGCCGCGCTCGCCGTGCACATTATGATCAACACAGCCCTTACAGGCGGCACTTACGACATCGACGGCGGGCAACAGCTCGTCGAGCAATGAGCCCTGTCTAAGGAGATGAAGAATAATGTCTGAGATAGAGCATTACGAGATCCTTGTTATCGGCAGTGGCGAGGCGGGCAAGCACCTGACATGGAACTTGGCCCAAGCTGGTCACCGCACGGCTGTTGTGGAGCGGAAATACATTGGCGGATCGTGCCCTAACATTGCGTGCTTGCCCAGCAAGAACGTGATCTGGAGCGCAAAGGCGAATTGGTTTGCGCGGCACGGCGCCGAGTACGGCATCCAAACGGGTCCAGTATCCACAGACATGAAAGGGGTTTTCAACCGCAAGCGAAAGATGGTCGAGAGCGAAGTTCAGTTTCATCTCGATCGCTTCAAAGCGACCGGAGCCGAATTGATCTGCGGCGATGCTCACTTTATTGCTCCTAAGGCTGTGGAAGTGTACCTAAACGACGGAGGTCGTCGGACGGTCACCGGTGATCGGCTGTTTCTGGACCTGGGATCGCGCGCGATATTGCCGGACATTCCGGGCCTGCTGGACGCAAAACCCATGACTCACATCGAAGCACTCGATCTTCAACGTTTGCCCGCGCACGTGATCGTGTTGGGCGGCGGGTACGTGGGCCTTGAACTGGCCCAAGCCCTCCGTCGATTCGGCACTCGGGTGACCATCATCGAGCGTGGCTCGCAAGTCGCGACGGCGGAAGATCCCGACGTCTCGCAAGCCATTCGTGAAAATTTCACGAGCGAGGGGATCGAAGTATTGCTCGGGACACAAGTGCGGAAGGTCGAGGGACTCTCAGGTCAAAGCGTACAGGTCCACGCCGAAACCGATAATAGAGAACAGACGATAGAAGGTAGCGACTTGCTGGTCGCGGTTGGACGGACGCCGAACACGCAGGAGATCGGGCTTGAAACGGCCAGAATCGAGCTGGACTCGCGTGGCTACATCAAAGTCAACGAGCGATTGGAAACCACCGCGCCGGGAGTGTGGGCGATGGGAGATTGCGCGGGCAGTCCTCAGTTCACTCACGTCGCGTTCGATGATTTCCGCGTGGTCCGAGACAACTTGAACGGCGCTAGCCGCACCACGCGCGATAGGCTCGTACCGTTCTGCATGTTCACGGACCCTGAGCTTGCCCGAGTCGGTTTGAGCGAATCGGAAGCTAAGAAACGCGGCATCGCCTATCGCTTGGCGAAAATACCGATGGCCGCAGTGCTCCGAGCCGTCGCTATAGGCGAAACCCGCGGCTTCGTCAAAATGCTTATCGACGTCCAAAGCGACCACATATTGGGATTCACTGTGTTCGGCATGGAAGCAAGCGAGATGATGGCAGCAGTTCAGACGGCGATGCTGGGCGGCCTGTCGTACACCGTGCTGCGCGACGCGATTTTCACCCATCCGACCGCCGCCGAAGGCCTAGGCCCGTTGCTGGCCACTGTTCCCGCAAGAGCCTTACAGCAACCTGCCTAGGCTCTTACCAAATGGAACTTTTGCCAATCGTAAGAAAACGGCGGAAGGAGAGATCACCACACAAGCGCGCCTATGTTTACAAATATCGCGTCGACTCCTGAGTGGTCGGCCATCCGGAGACTGACCATAAACGGCGTTCGAGGAGACCACTGACGATGTCCTCGAAGCGGACTTCTGGACAGCAATAAGTTTCGGTTAGTCCGCTATCCATGAAAAACACTTGGATTTCGGCCTAGCCTTTGAGAAGCCTTAATCGTATCGCCGACTCTCGGAGAAAGTGTTGTGATCCGCATTTCGTCACTCCAGCTAGACGCTCCGTTGTGAGTTACACCTGTGTTTGAAACTGTTGTCCGTCCCGTAGATGGGGTCTCAAGGGTGGCCGACTTCTGGCAAGGCTGCGCTGTCATCGTAGCGGAACTCAGTTCAATCGGAGTAGCCGCGGTTTCTGAGCTGACGAACTGCCACTGGCGAGCGGCAGGATGAACTTCGCAGCTGCCACACCAAGCGATCCGCCGATTAGTGTTTCCCAAGCTCGTGCTGCCAAAACGGATATGGAAGTTTCTCCGCTCACGGCCAATGTGACCATAAGTGTAAATGCATATGCCGCGCACGCGACGTCATAACGGTCGGGCAATGCGATGGCGTAAATGATCATTGCCACCGCGGCGAGCATCCAAGCTAACGGGGGCAAGTGCAAGCAAATCGGTAGACAGAGTATTCCGAGTGCCACACCGATCAAGGTTCCAACAATACGCCGACGAACGCGATCTGCAGTTCCAGAGGCGGACCCAACAATGACGTAGGTGCTCGCAGTGATGGCCCAGGCTGACTGTTGCAGGTGGATGACGCTGCTAAGAAGGACGATGACAAGAGCGGCAACAGCGGACTGAAGCGCCATGCGCATTTCCAGCGAGAGCCGACCGTCGGGAACCGAGGCAGACAAGGTCGCGAGCATCTGAGGTTTGACCGGCCGACGGAACACCTGAGCAACGATAGAAGCTGCCCCGGCTGTCAGGCCGGCAAGCAACACCATGGGCAGATCCTGCGACGTAAGGTTGGTACCGTAAGCAAGGAGTTGACCAATATAAATTTGGGAACCGACGCCCGCGCCGAGGATTCCAAATCGTTTGAGATATCCAACGAGAAACGCGCCGATGATCAGAATCCACTCGGGCCCCGCTGGGCCAAGCCGGATCGGAAGCGAAGACAACCCAACGAACATTAGTGCGCCGACGACCGCGGCGGCATTCAGAAATGCAAGGTCGCGCGCCGACAACCAGCGAGTCGTCTGACCTTCGGAAACGCTCGCCCAAAGTGCGAAGCCTGCGGCAAGATAGCCAAGCCACTGACTGCCCGAAATATCGTAGGAACGATGGAGCACAATGCCCAACACCGCCGCAAGGCCATAAGCCGCGACCAGACGCAAACCCTTTCTACGCCGATGGCCACCGGGGTCGATTTGTTCAAGCCACGATGCCATGTGCAGCTTTCCTTTTAAGATTTCGCTCGCGATTGCATGGCCATAGCCACGAGCGCGCCGATGAGAACAGCCGGGAAAAGTTGGCCTACCGCTGCCTCAGCAATGGTCAACGATCGCGCAATCGGAGAAATGGGAGTTACCTCGCCACCTACGGTAGTGATGGTGCAGAAGCTGAAGTAAGTCAGTTTGGAAATCAGTTGGTCAAGATCCCTGGGTGCGGTGACGAAATGGAACGAACCGGGACGGGATTGCTCAATGACCTGAAACATCGAAGCCCATGCCATCCCGATCAGCAGATAGGCACTTACTCCACCCTGGATGCGGCTCCAGGTAATCGGGCCTCCGCGAAACATCACCAGCAGCACGATGCGGACATAAAGGAGCAGGATAAGAGTGGAAAATATGCTGCCAAGCTGTTGCAAAAGCGGCGTTGGGTACAAACGCGCAGCTCCCAGGAGAGCCGCTGTTACAAAGATCAGGTTGATCACCAGAAAAGTGTCGAACCGGGTCTGCTTAACGGCAATGGCGGCGAATACCATGAGCACCATGATGAGGAGGTCGATCGCTATCCGGCCCGGGACACCTGCCTCGCGCATTGGAGTGATGACGAAAACAAGAACGCATAGCGAGATGCTGATCAGAGTTAGACCGAGATCGCCGGACCAAAACTCTCCGCCCTTGATTCGAAAGAGTGCGATGCGGTGTAGCGCGGTGATGTTGGACATAAATGGATCCTCCACAGGTTGACGCAGGTATCCAAGCCTTACTACCAAAGTGCAAATCAAGCTGCCAGCCAAATCTAACTAGAACTTATCTCATAAATGCTTTGGGGTCGCCAAAGTCCTTGAAAAAGCGGCCGTTTAGATCGGGCCCAACCATTTATGAGATGGCTTCTAGCTTTTTTCGCATGTGTGGACCGAGCGCAGAGTTCCCGGGTCCATTCGGAACTTTATTCTCCCCCGCTTTAGGCATTCCAACTAACTTCGATTGGACTAGATGGAAACAGAAGCGGGAAACGCAGGCTTGCACCCGTTTCCCGCTTCCGTCCGGCGGAGCATCAGTCGATCGGAGACCAATTGTCGTCCGGGTTGTATTCCTGAATGGAGGCCGCAGTCTTGGCCGTGTCTGGGCCCATGTCGCGCTCGTAAACAAAACCTTCCCGGCCGATCATAAAGCTCATGATTCCGGTTTCGCCATATTTCACGGGAATCGCGAGAATTGCAAACCCGTCGGTCATCTTACCGTTCACGAGGAAGCTTTGCGCCCCGCCCGGTGCGTCATCGCCCTGAGCAGTAAGGATGCGCAGTGTGTACCCATCGATGACGAAGGCTTGGTCTGGCGACAGTGACGTGAAGGATGACTTCGGAAATGCGTCGAGTTGTGCCAGCGGACTGCTCCCGAGTGAATCCGATGTGGGCCAGTACAGGCCGTCTTGTTTGCCAGTTGTGCTGATGATGCGTTGCGCATATTCGCCGGAGTCGTGGTTGCTGGAGTACAACTGCTCGGCATTGGCGAGTGCGGCGACCGCGTCGATGGTGAGCAGTTCGTTCTTGCCGATTTCGCGAGCGCGGATTTCTTGCGCACCAGCGACTGCATCGAAGTACCAGGCACCTGAAGCATTCTTTGCCAGCGGCACAGGAAACGCGAAATTGTCCGCGCCGATATAGAGAACGCGGCTGCCATCCGACATGTCCACCCAGCGGTTCATCTGTTGGTATTTTGAAAAAAACTGGTGCATGGCGGCCTTGTCGGATTCGCTGTTTCCCGAGGTGATGAGCGCTTTCGCCTCACCGCCCAGGACCATCGTCAGCGCACTCTCATCCGTGTTCTTCGCCGCTAGGGCCAGCGCGATGGCTGCCTCCGCGGGAGATTGGAACGTCCTCTGAGGCGCCGCCTCTATTCCGACGGCGAGCTTGTCTGTGCCCACTGCTCGAACCGCGATGCTGAGGCCCGCAACTATCAGAATTCCGGCGAGTGCCAATCCAATCCACTTCCTAAGCGTTTTGTTTTGATCCTTGTTCATTTTCAGTCTCCTTAAATTTTTGATTTACCTTTCGTTTCATTTTCCGTCTTCGATTTGGACCGTTAGCGGCGACGCCCACCGCCGCCCGAAGCGTGATGCTCGACAGGGGCGTGGTGCTGAACGGGAGCGTGTTGCCTGACTTCGTGTTGTTGAGGGCGCCGTCCGGCCATGCTGGCGTGGCCACGAGTGCTCTCGGCGCGATTCGTTCTGCCGTCACCACTCATGCGCGAACTGCCGAGGTTCGAGCGATTGTCGTTTCGAGTTTGCACGCTACGGTTATCGTTGTGATAGCCGTTGGCGGGTGCTACTCCGGGGCCGTTCATTCCAGCGTTGGGATTCCGGACTCCATTGTTTCCGCCAATCAGGCCATGGTTTCCGTTGTTTCCGCCATTGGGCACTTGCTGACCGGCATTTTTATCATCGTGCCAGCCCCCGTCAGGCCCGAAATATCCATTCGGGTGATAGGCGCCGTTTGGACCGTAGTGCGTGTCATCGCCGGACTTATAGTTACCGTCGGGGTGAAAGGTGCCGTTGTTGCCATACCAGGCATGATTTTGAGATCCTGTCGCTCCGCCGTTGGGACTAACACCGCCATGCTCCACACCGCCGTTGCCCCCGATCAAGCCGTGGTTCCCGTTATCGCCACCATTGGGCATGTTCGCGGGTCCCGTTCCGGGCACATCGTGGTGAAACGCTCCGTTCGGGCCGTAGTAACCGTTGGGGTGATACGCGCCATTTGGGCCGTAGTGCGTATCGTCACCTGGACGATAGCCGTTCGGATTAATTGTCGGGTTATACGGACGGCTGTTCGAGCCAGGTCCCCAAGGGTGATACCCGTTGTAGTTTGTGGTGTGCCAGGTGTTGTTCGTGATGTAGGTGTTGTGATTGAAGATGATCGTATTGCCGCCACCTCCGCCCCAGCCTCCCCAGTTGCAAGCCCAGGCATGAAAACCCCAGCCGAAACCACCGCCCACGGCCCAGCCTCCGCCGCCAAAGGTTACGCCCACGCCGAAGCTCAGCACTGGCGTCGCAAAAACTACCGGGGGCATGTACATCGGCACAACAATGGGTGCGCCGTAAACAAGGGTTGGGTTGTATTGCGGCACATAAACCACTTGCGGATTCGCCGGTTGAATCACGATTGTGTTGGGTGAGGATGTCGTGACGGTGATCTGCGAATTCGACCGCAACGTCCCAGCCGCCTGCGCTTTCGCGCGCATTACCTGCACCGCCACCATCACATCCGATTGCTGGAAATGGAAAGCTTGGCCGAGGCTGGAGGTCCAGGTCAGGTTGTTCGCCAGGTTCGCAAGCACGCTGGAGAATTGCGTCAGCGCTTTAACGCTGGGATCCCAATCCTGCTGATCCACCGCTTGTTCCAGCGACTGGCCAGTCAAGTTCGAGTTCTGGCCGAGCCACTGATTCGCTGCGGTGACATCATCCGGCACTGTCGCCGCTGCAAGCACTTGCGCGACAAGTGCGTCGGGGTAGAGCGCGATTGGTGCTACCAGGCTATCGAGTTGCTCGGACGAGAGGGGCGCTGGTGACGGTGCCCGAACCTGAGCCTGCGCCTGCGAATCGCCACCATCCGCCTGCGAGACGTAAGAGTTCGACGCCTGCGATTCGTAAGACGGCTGCGAATAGCTCGAAACCTGTAGAGCGGCCGCGGGTGCCACTTGGCTCGTCGGTGGGGGAAGCATGGGCTGGCCGTAGCTAACCACGGCTTGCGGTGGCGCACCGATCCCCACGCTACGGACTGCTTGCCACGGAGCTTGTTTCCCATGAATGCCATAGTCTCCCGCAATGTTGTCTCCATAAACGTGTCCGTGGAAGTTCAGGATGGTGCGCGTCACTGTACTGAAATGGATGAAATTTCCATTCACTTCACCTTGTATGGGTCCGGCTTGATTGGGGCCTTCAAAGTAGCCGGTGAGGTGGTTACCGTACTGTGCGATTTGCACATGTTTGATGACCATCGCACCATCGTCAATGTTCGTAGAATAAATGGTCCAATTACCTTGCACGATCGCCGTTGGTTGCTGGGCAAACGTGGCCCTGCCAAAAGTTAGCGACGCCAAGACCAAAGCTATCAGGCTCAGAGTCGCGTTGAGTTTCATCATGACTTCCTCCTTTTATTTGCGCCGGTCTGTGGGGCGCTGTGCTGCACGAATGTTTCGTGTTTGCAGGAGCTAATTTGAAGGTTCCTCGCAGAAAGTACATCTGTCGAAAAGAAGTTTTTTGAGTATCGCTGGGGAGATGTTTGGGAATACCACTTTTGGCTAATCGAAAACGAGCCTTAGGAATGCGTGATCGGAGGGACGATTATTTTACGGCGCCCAAAAAAGAGGCAGTCCAATGAGAACGAACCCGGGCCCAGACACGTGATGGCACTGACCATTGCCAGGGTACTCACGTCGGAAAGCCCAGCCACAGTCGGACGCGAAATCATCGGCCAGAGATAGATGCTTACCACCGCCAAAGTTGAGATCGCCCCGGCCAATGGCGTCATGAAACCTAGAAGGAAGCAGACGCTGGTCAAGATCACCAGCAGGCCCACGGCCCACATTCCATCGTCAAGGCGCGGTAGTTCGAACATCCAAGCATGCGTTTGAACCAGGGTTATGGCCAGTCCGACTCGGAGAATAAGGAGACCGGCACCCGGCAAACCACTTGGGTATTCGTGACTGATCCAACGCAAGGTCTCGCCTTTCTGCAGCAACGCGTGAGCTTCAGTGCGAGATTACTGGCAGGCAGCGAAGAGGGAATCTGCCAGATTTGAGATTTTGGGGTACTACTTTAGTAGTAGTCCGAAACTTCGCGAAACCGAACTTTACAAGTGAATGATGCCCCGGCGCACGGCGATGGTAATTGCTTGCGTGCGGTCATTCGCGGCGAGTTTTCCCATAATGTGTTGGACGTGAACCTTGACCGTCCCTTCCGAGATGCAAAGTTTGTCGGCAATGTCCCGATTGCGATTTCCTTCGGCGATTTGCTGCAAGATCTCGATCTCACGAGCGGTCAGCGTCTCATCGGCCAGGTGATCGGCGAGTTGGGCCGCTACTTCAGGAGGGATCGCTTTTTTCCCGGCGTGAACCTTACGAATGGCATCGAGTAGAAACTGAGGTGGCATGCTCTTCACCAGATAGCTCACTGCTCCTCCCGCAAGAGCACGCTGCATCTCAACGTCACCTTCGGACGAGGTAACGATAATAACGCGGGCATCCGGGAACTCACTCCGGATGCTGATCATGGCGTCTATACCGTTCATGTCCGGCAGTCGCACATCCAACAGCAAGATATCTGGCCTGTGTTCCCGAAACCTTTGGATAGCCTCTTTCCCGGTGGTTCCTTGAGCCACCAACTGCATATCTTCCTGATCGTTGATCAGAGTTGCGATGCCCTCGCGCACCAGCGGATGGTCATCGACGCTTACGACGCGAATACGCACGGTCTCGTTCACGTCTTTACTCCTTGCCGGATTTTTCAGCGGTCTTTTCCGTCCTTGCGGCGAACATGCTAAACAACCAAGTCCACGATGATTTCGGGGAGCTGAGTTCAAAAGCCAGTTTGCCGGGAACCAAGAGTTGTACCACGGTTCCGGAATTAATACGGCTGAAAACCTCGAGTGTTCCACCGATACGCTCGGCGCGCTCCCGCATGTTTGCGAGTCCCCAGTGACCTTCTCGCCCCGATTTTAGGAGGGCCGGATCGATTCCGCATCCACTGTCACGAACCAACACCCGCAGGTTGCGCGTAGCAAAATCAATCTCGACTTCGACAGAACTGGCATTCGAATGTCGAGACGCATTGAACACCGCTTCGCGAGAGATTAAGTAGACTTCATCTCGAATGAGCGGCCGCAACGGCGTCGGGTCACCTTCGGTGATTACTCGAAAGGTCGTTTCTGTCGGGAGTGCGAGTTCGTTGCGGAGCCGCGAAAGAGCCTCCGGTAAGTCACTTCCTGTGGAAGAGGGAGGGCGCAGGGCCAAGAGAGTATTGCGACCCTCCTTACTAACCTGTCCAAGCAGTTCGATCCCGCGCTGGAGGGAGGATTTCGCAGGCGAGTCGGTTGGCAGACGTTTATCGGCAACGTCAAAATGAATGGAGGCACTGAATATGCCCTGAAGAAGTGTATCGTGCAGATCCCGCGCGATTCTTTCTCGTTCTTCGAGGCGCTCGTTGAAGCGCGCCTGGATGTTGCCGGCCAACTGGCGGACACGCAAACCGTATATAAGGCACAGAAGTCCCAAGGCCATCACCATGGCGCCGATGCGGAACCATGCGGTTTGAAAGAATGCGGGAAGAACAGTAAAACCAAGCGTCGCCCCCTGTTCGTTCCACACACCATCATTGTTGGCAGCAATGACATGGAATTGATAATTGCCGGGAGGTAAATCGCTATAAAATGCCCGACGCCGGTTTTCAGGATCCTGCCACTCTCTATCGTGGCCGTCGAGTTTATAGCGAAAGCGAACTTTTTCCGGGACCACCAGACTGAGCGCCGTATAGTCGATCTCAATATCACGACTACGCGCCGGGAGCTGTAAATGGTCACCAGGGATATATCTCTTGCGGTCTGCAATGATCTGTTCCACAACGACGGGAGGTGGGATACGATTGCCCTCGATGTGATCCGGATCCACGACCTGCAAGATGTTTTCGTTTGCAAGCCATAGTTTTCCATCAGGGGCTTTAGAGATTTCCGGTCGGAAGTTGGTTAAGCCGGGCTGTGCACCGTCGAATACATCCAGCACCTTCACATGGACTTTAGCATCCGGCTCTAGCCACCAGCGTTCCAATTCCCTTGACTGAATCATAATGAAGCCACATTGAGTATCTAGCCAAAGGGAACCATGATTATCTCGCGCGGAAGCGAAGATGTCGTCACAGGGGAGACCATTGTGAGCGTCGAGCACTTCCATTTTGCCTTCTTTCCAGCGGAGCAACCCCTCATGTGTTGCTCCCCACGCGGAACCGTCCGATTCAACAAGAAGATTGCGGATCGATGAGTTGTTGAGGCGGCTCGGAGTCAGCGTCTCCAATTGACCGTGTCGATACCGTGCCAAAGCTCCTGACCAAAGTCCTAGCCAGATGCCTTCTTTGGAATCGCTAGCCATTGAAGAGACACGTGGAACCAGCGGCGGAACGATTTCTTCCTCAACTGCGTCGTTGCGGATATGAACGAGACTTGGTTGCGTACTCGCTCCCCAAATACTGCCGTCTGGATCCTCTGCCAGCGAAACCATGACCCCAACGGGTTTGCCGTCGGCGCGATTGACCCACCGAAAATAGCCGTGGTCGTAGACCGTGAGTCCGCTGTCGACTCCAACCCACAACCGTCCGTCGCGAGCCTCTAGCAGAGAGGTGATGACATTTCCTGGCAAGCCATTGCGCCGTCCAATCTCTCTGAGGCGACCGGCGTGTACTACATCCAGAGCTTGCATATTGCCCACCCAAACACTGCCGTCTCGAGAGACCAGTACGGAATCGACATCTTCAGAGGTCAATCCTTCATGGATGGAGTAGGTCACAACCGGCGTATCGTGAAAGCGGTCGATACCTCGCGATGTGGCAACCCAGAGATTGCCTTCGTGGTCTTCGAAGAAGCTTTGTACTGCGTCGCTGGATAGGCCATCGGCACTGCCAAAGTGATCTGCTTGACCTGCATGAACTCGGTATAGACCATTGTTGGCGGTACCAACCCAGAGATCACCCGCACGGTCGGTGAAAAGGGCGCTGACGTTGATCGCCTCTCCCTTCAAGCCCGGCACTTCGTACTCTCTCCAAATTCCCCCGCGCAGTTCCTGAAGCCCTAGTCCTCTGCCAACTTTCTGGATGCCGACGAGAAGGGACCCGTCCCCCTCCCCGGTGATCGAACTGACTCCTTGAAGCCCTTTGAACTGAGCCAAAGCCTCCTTCGTGAATGTCTCCGGTTTACCTTCCTTCCAACGACAGACACCCAAGGAACTTCCGAGCCAAAGTCTCTCCCGAGCGTCCTGGAACAACGGTTGCGCATACGGGAACGGGATTCCGTCGGCAGCTCCATAGCAACGAAGTACGTCGCCAACTGTTTGGCAGAGCGGACCCTTCGCGTCATGAACCCGGCTCCGGGTGATCCATATGCTTCCCTTAGAATCTTGAATGACGGCTTCGATGAAGTCGGACGTGGCCGAGTAGACGACAAGATCTCCGTTCGTCCAGTGCGCCAGTCCACGCGAAGTACCGATCCACAAGCTGCCATCGTGGGCGCCTAGGAGTGAATGAATAAAGGAACTGGGCAACTGCTTACCATTAGGCGCGTTCCACGCCACGAAGCGGACCCCGTCGAAACGCACCAGACCACTCTGTGTTCCAATCCACAGATATCCATCTTCCGTTTGAGTGATTGTTTGAGGGGTTCCGCTGAAGAAGCCGTCTTGAATGCGCCACGCGGTGTGGGCATACTGCGAAATCCGACGATCCGGAGCAAGGGCAATGGCACGAGAGCAAAGTACCAATAAGACGACGAGCAGAGCGCTTGCGCCAGCCAGTATAAATCTTTGAATCCAAGTATTTCGCGGAACAGGCATTCTGTATTTGAGCCGCTGCCTATTCTCGCGCAAAGCTCTTCGAGCAGCCAGAAGAATAAATCTTCATGCTGACAAATTTGAAACTTGAACGCCAATCAGTGGCAAAACTCGCTCAGGACTCTGCTAGCGACGAGAAGGATCTGAAATCTGACAAGTCGACAAACAACGCAATGCCCACCAGGCTCGCGCTTGGCGTCTTAATCCAAGCTGACACGCGAAGTAACTTCCTGATTGTCAGCAATCAGGTGGAAGTTGGCAAGAAACGGCGTTAGAGGAGGTCAGTGGTGATGTCTCTTAACGGGGGAGTCAGTCGTCTTTCCTTGTCTGGCCACCGCGGGCAGTACAATGGTTCTGCTATCCTTTCGAGAACTCTTTGACTTGCTCAGCACCATCTTGATAGAGCAGTTGTTCAAGTTCAGCGCGACAATTGCTATCCAGCTCCGAGACACCCACCAGAATCTTGCCGTTCGTGACTTCCGGGTCATACAGACGACTCTTGTAGTTGGGCAACCCCGACGCAATCATGAACGCTACAATCGTGGTCAAAATCGCTCCCAGCATCATCAATTCATACATGATGATTCCCGTAGGCCACATAGCCACAATCGGCATGCCGCCGGTTGGCAGGGGATAGGTGCGTTGCGTAAAGGCTGACAGCGCGTACCCTACTCCTGCTCCAACAAAAGCGCCAAGTGGGGCGAGCCACGCCATTGGTGACCGTTCTTCTTCCCATCCGAAACCCTCTTCCTCTAACGGCTCGGAAGAGATGACAACAATCGCTTTCGGGTTGAGATGAAGGCGCGAACACGCACCACGCAAGGCCGCCAAGGCGCGTCTCGCGGAATGTGTATCAGGAAAGAGCCCGTAGATGGCATTCATAAATTCATCCAATTCTCAACTAGTGGTCGAAGGTAATGTACCTTCCAAACGCACAGCCGCCGAGTTCGCTCTGGCGCTCGCGTGTTCCGCAACTGGCTCGGCATGGTCCTTCCCTTTCAATTCCCAAATCGAAATGATCGGCACGAATTTTGCGAACAGAACATACAAGAGAATCATTCCCATTAATGTCCCTACGGTAATCATGATTTCTACCCATGTCGGTCGATAACTTCCCCAGTCGTATGGCAAATACTTGTGCTCCAGGGGTGGCACAACAATCAGGAAACGCTCTAGCCACATTCCGACAACGATGGTGGAAGAGGCGATCACTGTGCCGGCGATGGTTCGCAGTTTCTTGATCGCAAGGATCGGAAAGGGAATCAGGAAATTGCAGCAAACCATCGTCCAGAAGAGCACGGCAAATCTCCCCCGCTGGATGGACCAGAACGCTGCCATTTCGGCGGGCTGGTTGCCGTACCATACGGTGAGGCGTTCCGCGAAGATGAAGTAAATCCACAGAAGACTCATGACCAGCAGAAGCTTGCCAAGGTTGCTGAAGTGAAGTGGTTTCAGGTACTCCTCGAGATGTAGTGCCTTGCGCACCAGTGCCATCACAATGATGAGCGCGGCTATTCCGCTGAAAATGGCTCCCGCCACGAAGTAGGGCCCGAACACAGTGGAATGCCACATGGGCACCGGTGCCATGGCGAAGTCCCACGATACAATCGTGTGCACGGAGATGGCTACTGGTAGGATCGTGATCGCCATGATGCGCATCGCTACTTCCAGTCGGTGCCATTCGCGCGGCGTTCCACGCCAGCCGAGAGCGAGCACCGTGTAGATGCGTTTTCGCAAGCCACTTGCCCGATCCCGCACCATTGCCCAGTCCGGAATAATTGGAAGCAGAAGGAAGGTCAGGCTGCCCGTCAGATACGTGGTAATAGCAAAAAAATCCCATACTAGAGGAGATCGGAAATTTGGCCAGATGCCACGTTCGCTGGGATAAGGAAGCAGCCAGAAAAACAGCCACGAGCGGCCTAAATGAATGATCGGGTACTGTGCGCCTATGGCCAGCGCGAAAACCGTGATCGCTTCGGCGCATCGCGTCACTGGGCGTCGCCAGGTTGCATTGACCAGGCGGAGTATCGCTGAAATCAGCGTCCCCGCGTGACTGATTCCAATCCAGAAAACGAAGTTCGTGATGTAGAAGCCCCAGAACACCGGCCGTGTGATTCCTGCTACACCCATCCCCTCGGACATCTGGTATGCGTAGACGAGCATGCCGGGAAGTCCGATGACCACCAGGACGAATACAAGTAGGTAGTAACGCCGTGACGTATGGAACACCGGCAACAGCAAATCCTTCCGGATTTTCTCCGGCTTCATATCCATCACATTGGCTTGCGCGGCATTATTCGTTGCCATGTGAAGACTCTCTTTGGAGGTAGATAACTTTCGGTAGTGTCCCAACTTCCGCCAGCAGTGTCGTGGCTCGCACCGACCGCGACATCCGCGAAACCTGACTGTTCGGATCGTTCAGATCTCCAAAAACCATAGCCGTCGTTGGGCAAGACTGTACGCAGGCCGGTTTGATCTCACCATCCTGTAATTCACGGTTCTCTGCTTTGGCT
This sequence comes from Candidatus Acidiferrales bacterium, assembly GCA_963701055.1. Lineage (GTDB taxonomy): Bacteria > Acidobacteriota > Terriglobia > Acidiferrales > UBA7541 > Acidiferrum. The sequence continues at coordinate 105,789 of OY969563.1, forward strand.
TTGATCTCTCCTGCGAGGATGCGCTGGTTACAGAATGTGCATTTTTCCATCACGCCTGCTTCGCGCAGCGAAACGTCCGGATTCAGTTGGAGATGGAGCGGCTTATCCCACGCTGGATTGAACCAGTTGAAGTAACGGGCTGTATATGGACAGGCATTGGCACAATAACGCGTGCCAATGCATCGGTTATATACCTGCGCGTTAAGACCTTCCGGATTATGATAGCTGGCATAAGTAGGACACACGGGTTCACAGGGAGCCGCATCGCACTGTTGGCAGAGAACGGGTTGAAATCGAGCTCGGATATCAGGAAATTCGCCTTCCCAATAGCGTTCCACATGAATCCAGTGCATCGTTCGGCCCCTGGCCGCTTGATCGGCGCTCACGGTGGCGATGTTGTTTTCGGCATGACACGCCGCAACACAGGCCTCGCAGCCGCTGCAGCGATCCAGGTCAATTACCATTCCCCATCTATGCGCCATCCGCCTTCCTCCCAATCATCCCTCGCAAAAGTCTCCGTCGTTACCGGATTATCTTTTCCTGGCCCCACTGGGTGGGGCCGCCCGACAGCAGAACGAGTTCACCTTTCCCTACCTTTGTGATACTCACTCGCGTTCCAGCCCATGCCAGCGCTCCCGTCGTGGGTTCCACCTGTGGGGCGAGCATCTTAATTGGGTTCGCACCGCGGCCGCTGGCGTAGCGTCCATACTCTTCGTGCCCTTGTCCCACCGGAATCGCAATCACGTCTGACGCGATTCCTGGAGAAAGGAGCGCCGGCGCACGAACTTTCCCGTGCGGAGACGTCACCTCCACGAGGTCGCCTTGTTCGATCTGCAGAGTGGCTGCCACTCCCGGATTTATTTCTACCCACGTGCCCCACATTCCCGTCGATAAAACTTCCGGAAGCTCCTGCATCCACGGCAGATTCGCATGCCGCCCGTCATAAAACTGCTGAGTAGGGTAGGGGAGGAAATGGAACGGATATTCGCCAACCGATCCCGCGAATTCAGCATCCTGGCTTTTCATCACGCTGAAGGCTCCCGGGGCAGTCTTTGCTTTCGGTGCGGCATTTGCCTCCAGGCTCCACCAGCCGCCCTGCTCCTGAAGTTTGTTCCAGAATTCGTCCCCGTCCTTCGCGTTGATGGAACCAGGACGATTCGCAAGAGGTGTGAGTGTCGCTTGCAACATTTCTTCGTAAGTCTTCCACGGCAGGACCTGGTTCATCGGACCGCCAATGCGATGGGCTAGTTCAAGCAGCACATCCGGCAGCGCACGCGTGTCGTGAAGCGGCCGCATGGCGGGTGGCGCAACGCTGACCACGGACTGGGTTGTTCCCGATTCCGGAACATCATCGATCCACGATTCGAGAAACGAGTGGTCGGGAAGAATCAGGTCGGCGAGGCGGCTTGTCTCGTCGAGAAAGTTGCCAAAACTCGCGATGAACGGAACCTTTTCAAGTGCCTCTTTTACGCGCCATCCCAGCGGTGTGGCGAAAACAGGATTCGCTTCATATAGAAGGAGCACTTCGAACGGCCGCGGCTCGGCCGAGAGAATCTGTTGCGCAAGTGCGCGGACCGAATTTCCTTTGCCCTCTCCAGAATTTTCCCGAGCCGCCGCGGCAGCGGGCAACGGCGCCTTTGGCGTGAACTGAACTCCGCCCGGTTTCCCGACGCTTCCCAGAAGTGCATTCAGCGCGTTGACCGCGAGAGCCGTGAACAATCCGTTGGTCTGGGCCAGCGGCGCCCCGCCTACCATTGCCACTGCGGGAGATCGTCCCGCCATTTCGCGCGCCAATCTCGCGATTGTTTCGGGAGGGACTCCCGTTTTCCACGCAATTGCCTCCGGTGAGTATGTCGGCAGACCTTCATGCCAACCATCAATCTGCGTTCCCGCGGCTCCTGCTGTCTCCGCACGCCCAAGCCTTTCCTTCAAAATAACGTGGCCCATTGCCAGAGCCAGTAGTCCTTCTGTGCCGGGGTGCGCTGCAACCCACTCGTCAGCATTCGCTCCCGTTTGGGATACGCGGGACTCCACCTGAACAAACTTCCCGCGAATGCCCGAACGGTCCTGACGCATTTTTCCGTAACCTACACTTTGTGATACAGGCGAATTCCACGTGCCCAGGAAGTCAGAACCAAAGGAGATGACATAACCGGAGCTGGCCAGATCCACCGTCGGCAATTGCTCGTAACCAAAGCTCAGCCGGTTTGCGCTGCGCAACACCTCGTTATCAAAAAGTTCGAACGTCACCCACTCTGGTCTGTCGAAGCCGGATAGAAATCGCTCGATCAAGACTCCGCGCTGGCCGCGTTGCGGCACTGTCAAGAAGGCAAGCGATTTTGATTCGTGTTGGGAGGCCAGCGGTTGGAGATGTGTTAAGAGTTCCTGGAGCGCTTCGTCCCAGCTCACCTGCGTGAATTGTCCCGAACCCCGCTGCCCTGCACGCTTGAGAGGATGCTTGATGCGATCGGGATTAAAGGTGACCTGCAGTCCGGCCTCGCCCCGAGCGCATAACTTTCCATGGCTCACTGGGTGTTCAGGATTACCTGCCAGTTTCTTGGCCAGACCCATTTTGATGGTCCCGAACTGCCCGTTCCGGATAACCTCGGCTTCGCCTTCCATTATCCGCACCTCGATTCCACAGCCTGCCGAGCACATCTTACAGACACCGGGTTTCCAGACCGCTACTCCGGGCACAAGATCTTCTTCGGGAACGAAGCGGATGAATTGCGTTCCTCGGTTGCTACACCCCTCGACAGCAAATGCCGCACCGCTGATGGCTGACAAGCTCAAAAATGTTCGCCGTTCCATGGTCTAAAAGCTCCTCTAACCGCCTCGATGAATCAGCGCTTCGCAGCAACGCTATTTCGCCATCCTAGTTATGACAGGTCGTGCAATCTGCCGAGGCACCCTTCGCCCTATGGCAACTAATGCAGAAATTCATGTTCAGCTTTTTTGACCGCACAGCCACCGTTTGCTGCGTCATATCCCCGTGGCACTCCTTGCAGTCGACGCCCGCCCGAATGTGCGGGGCATGCCAGAAACGAACGTGTTCCGAAGGATAAAACCAGTAAACTGGCTCCCAGGGGATGTCTTGTTGTTTCGCCGCGTAGGCTGTCAGTTTCTTGATCTCAGGATTGTTGGTGGCGACCTCTTGGTGACACGCCATGCAGAAGCTGACGCTGGGGATTCCTGCGTCCGGCCCTTCCGTCACCCCCGTATGGCAGCTCGCACATTCCATTCCGTTCTTAAGATGAAGCTGATGATTGAACGCAATTGGCTGCACCGGAGTCGATTGCAATTGCAAGTATTCTTTGACTGATTGGATGAAAGGTTGCCGCGCCGGCTTGAAGACGGGAGAGAACTCTGCGGGCATGGAGAAAACAGATGTTCCGGCCGCGGGAAAGAGTGCTTCCGCTTTTCTCGCATGTATCCCTGCCCACAAGAGTGCCACCGCTCCGAACGTAAATGTGAGCAGTAGCCCGAGCCGCTCGAAACTCCGCCGTCGGGCCTTGGAATGCTGAACCGCAGCGTCCGTGGTTTTCAGTCGGGATTGTGAAGTGTTCATTCGGCGTTTAAGCGCTATTCGTGTTTTCCGGCTGCTTCTTGGGCTTCTGCCTACTTCTTCCCAAATTGCCGGACGTACGCAATCACATCATCGATCTGAGTCTTGTTGAGGTCTTTCCCAAACGGGGGCATGTTCTTTTTGCCCTTATCAATTTGCAGGTAGAAATCGGCATCGCTCTTTTTTTGAACATCGGCTGAGCGCAGGTCTGCGGCTCTTAGAGACTTCCCGAAATTCGTGTTGCCACTGCCATCTTTAGCGTGACACTTTACGCATTTTTCTTCGAAGATCTTCTGGCCATTCGCTGCGTTCCCGGCCTGCGCTTTGGCCGGATTGGCCATCGCAAGCCCGTATGCCAGTAATAGAACCCCGCCGACTCGGTGCCAGTTCCAAACGATCGAGATCCGCTCCATGTCCCGCCTCCACGTTTCCCGCTTGGGCAATCTGCTACTTGAGGTGGACAATAGGTCTATTCGACACGCACTGCGGTGACGGATATCACGTCTCTGCGTATCCGATGTCACAATCGGTCCGGCGGCAAGCACGCAAAGCTACAGGACTGTGAATCTGGGGACTAACCTGCCTCCGCGCCTGATGGGCCGGACAAGTGTATTTGGCTGGCCATAAACACTGGTGATTTACCGGATGCGCGTTCTCGCTGCGGGGTGAACGTAGACGAGGAGCTACTTGCGCGTCCGGTAAAGCCGTTTGGAGGTGGCCGCCCGTGGTTGCGGCCGACGCGGGCCCTATGCAAATTCAATCGAGGGAAGAGGTGAGTTTGAGGTGTGCCGATGGCCACGGGAAAAGACGCTTTGCTCAAAAACGGCCTCGCAACATCTGTGACCCGTACCTCGTTGACTTTGACAAATCGTAAACCTACGATGCCAGCTAAGGGGAAGGAGGAAGGGGTTCTTCCCCGTGACCACCGAGGCATCAGGTCACGATCCGCTTATCGGCCAAACGCTCGGCCACTACCGCATCGTAAAGAAGTTGGGCGGCGGAGGTATGGGTGTTGTTTACGAGGCCGAAGACAACCGCTTGCACCGCAATGTTGCACTGAAATTCCTACCTGACAATCTAGCGAGAGACCCACACGCATTAGCGCGTTTTCAGAGAGAGGCGCAAGCGGCGTCGGCCTTGAATCATCCCAACATCTGCACCATTTATGACGTAGGCGAAGCGGAGGGCAAAGCGTTCATCGTCATGGAGTATCTGGATGGCACGACGTTGAAGCACCAGATTTCCGGCAAGTCCTGGCCGCTTGAACAAGTACTGGAGTTGGGAACGGAAATCGCGGATGCGCTCGACTCCGCTCACAAAAAGGGCATCATCCATCGAGACATCAAGCCCGCCAACATCTTCGTGACTGACCGAGGGGACGCCAAAATCCTCGATTTTGGTCTAGCGAAGGTAGCCCCTGCTGGCCCAGTCATAGCCGTTTCAGAGATGCCGACCGTCTCAGCGGAAGAACTCCTGACCAGCCCCGGCACGACCATGGGCACGATGGGTTATATGTCCCCGGAGCAGGCACGGGGCGAGGAGTTAGACACACGGACAGACCTATTCTCGTTTGGTGCGGTGCTGTATGAGATGGCGACAGGACAGATGGTGTTTCCGGGGAACACCGCTGCGGTCATCCATGACGCGATTCTGAACCGAGCACCCGTTCCTGTTGCGCGGGTGAAACCCGAACTCCCGCCGAAGCTGGAAGAAATCATCGGGAAGGCATTGGAGAAAGACCGCAATCTCCGTTACCAACACGCATCCGATATCCGCGCCGACCTGCAGCGGTTAAAGCGGGACACAGCGCCTGGAAAGACGGTTGCGGCGGATGCAGTCTTGCCAACTACGAGCAGAAAATTCCGTGGGCTCGGGCTTGCCGCTGTACTTGTCATTTTGGCGATTGTTGGGATGTTCGTTTGGCTGCTCCAACCCCAGACTCCTCCGAGGGTGCTCGCTACTACCCAACTCACCAAAGATGGCGTGCCGAAGAGTAAAGTGCTCACCGACGGCTCGCGGCTATATATCGGAGAAAGCATCGGGACGACCCGGTTCTTGGTGCAAGTAGCTGTCATGGGAGGCGAGACTTCGCTGATTCCCACCCCTTTCCCTGCGGTAGGTGTCATGGATATCTCTGCCGATCACTCTCAGCTCCTGGTGGGAAATTTCGTTGGCAACGAGCCCACGGACTTTTGGGCACTCCCTCTTCCCAGCGGGCCACCCCGCCGGATTGCCGACGTAACCGGGCGTGCTGGCAACTGGTCCCCGGATGGCCGCCAATTAGTTTTCACAAAGGGCGAGGGCAAGGATGTTTACTTAGCGAAAGCGGATGGTACCGATGCGCGCAAGCTGTTCACCGTGGCAGATCGGAGGGCTTCGAATCTTCAGTTTTCTCCCGATGGCACTCGTATTCGGTTCAATGTTCGGGATTGGGAACACTATTCAAATTCGATTTGGGAGACTCGAACGGACGGCACTAATCTTCATCTCCTGCTGCCCGGCTGGCAGCGGAATCCGCCTTCTGAATGCTGCGGTTTATGGTCGCCCGACGGCCGTTATTTTCTCTTCTTAAATAATGATCCCGTGCTTGGAGGAGGGAACATATGGGCGTTGCGGGAATCAAATAGTGCGTTACGCAAGTTTGAGTCAAGGCTGTTTCAGCTCACGGCTGGACCAATGTTATTCGGTGCGATGACATGGAGCCCAGACGGCAAGAAGCTCTTCGCGGAAGGCTTCCAGCATCGGGGCGAACTTATCCGCTACGATGCACAGCGCGGCGAGTTTGTTCCTTTTCTGTCGGGAATCTGGGCGAGTGACCTGAGTTTCTCCCGTGACGGCAAGTGGGTTGCCTACGTGTCCTACCCCGAGGGAACGCTATGGCGCAGCCGGGTCGACGGCAGCGACCGTCTGCAGCTCACAAATCCACCGGTCTTCGCATCCATGCCACGCTGGTCACCTGACGGTACTCAGATTGTGTTCGAGGATCTACTTGTGGGACGCTCGTGGAGGATTTTGCTGATATCGGCACGGGGGGGAGCAGCGCAGGAAGTGCTCGCTGACAAGCTCTCGCAGTGGGACCCAGGATGGTCCCCGGACGGCAAACAATTGGTCTTTGGCCGTCTTCCAGATGAGACGGCAACCATCCAGTTGCTGGATCTGAACTCCAAGCAAGTGTCGATCATTCCAGGCTCACAGGCCCTTTATTCTCCTCGTTGGTCACCGGATGGTCGGCACCTCGCCGCGCTCTCCGTCAACTGGAGGAAGATTGTAGTTTTCGATTTTGATAGACAGACATGGTCAGACTGGGTCAGCGTACCTGGGTGGCGCGGCTACCCCGCATGGTCGCGCGATGGGAAATACCTCTATTTCGAGAACAGACTAACGGATACGCCGGGATATTACCGAATCCAGCTTGGACAGACTCGCCCTGAACTCGTACTTGACTTGAAGGACTTGCGTCAATATGCGACTTTATTCGGCCCTTGGAGTGGTATCACACCGGACGGTTCGCCGCTTTTCATTCGTGACCTGAGCACGGACGAAATCTACGCGCTGGACCTGGAACTGCCCTAATTTCCAAAATCCTAATCTTTAGAATGTGGCTGTCAGTGCCTTCCATGAGAAGGCACTCGCGATGTGGCTATGACTGTAGCCGGCCTCTACTTCGCGTGAAATTCCGTTCTGATGCTCGTGTAAATGACAAGCCCCATGTCTCGAAAGTGACGCGAGGCATGGGGCCGATTACACCAACCGAGGAGGCAAACTAACGATACAGCAGGGAAGGATTTTTTCAATTAAATCCACTACCGAATCGGTGAGAGTGCCGTCGCTGCTGAAGCAAATTGTGAACATTCTCCGGGAGACTTCGACCTTTTGCAAATCGGCCAGTACATAGCAGTGGGAGTCGCCAAGAACGCATGCACTTCGCCCGTGCTGATCTGCAAGGCAATGCCAGCGATCTGTCCCACATCATTGATGGTCCCCGTGGCCTCGAGCAGATACAAAGGAGAGTCAGCGGGAATCAGGGTATTGAGGTCCGTCATCACGCCCTTCTGCCAGATGTAGGCACTGTCGTTGCCATCTGTGTCCCATGACCCACCCACCACTTGACCTAAGTTGTTAATGCCGTCGGCATCGCTCCCAAAGTCGCCGGGAAGCGTGCCGAGGTCGATCATCCCGGAGCGTTTATCCCACAGGAAGCCGTGATAGGTCGTGTCGCCGGTCAAGTTCGGAAGGACTATCCGCCAATTCGATTACGACGGCGACTGAGCCGGCACGGGACGCGCTGGCGGTCTCTCCCGTAACCGGTGGGCACCGTGCCGGGACCTACAGGCTCGCTTTCCTTGCGCGAGGTAGCGCTTCTACCTCGATACTGAAGCAGTGCCTACAAGGACATAGTGGATTTGCCAACCTTCCGACCAGGAGACAGCGGAGACCTGCTGCGGCTGAAGCGTGAACCGTAGATCGACGGTTGCGCCGGGCAAGACAGCGAGTGCGCTGCTTCCGTTGTATTGCAAGGGCAGGAGAAGCTCAGGCGATTCGCCGTTGCCCGTGAAATGAAGCTCCTCGACGCGACCGTCAGCCATGAGCATGCAATTTCGGCGGTTGTGGCCGCAGGAATTTTCGGCGGGTAGCGCATCGGGGTCGGAGGGAGTGTCCGGCAAGAATTGAAGGAGCAGTTCACGGTACGTGCCGGCGGGGACGGATGCGCTTTGAACGAGAATTTGCGCGGTCGAGTCGGAGAGCAGGTCGATTTGGCGAGGTTCACGAAGGAGTTGAGGCGCAAGTTCGAGCCATTCGGGATTGTTTGGAGAGTCGGGGAAAACGGGGTGAAGTTGAATGCTTTTGAGGGTTACGAAAATATGTTGCGGTCGGCTGGAGGCAGTGCAAATTTCGCAAATCTGCGATTTGCCAGCGGCGACGTTCATCATACCCATGCCTGTCGAAAAAGGGCAGGCGGGAGGCGGAGTTGAGTTTTTAACGAGGACGACGCCGGTGCCATTGGCGAAAATACCGGCGACACAGGTAGTGCCGCAAGACGTCAAAGCCAGGCATGCCAACACCACGACAGCGCACAGGAATGTATTCCGGATGCTACGAGGAAGGCACCGCATGGGTTCACTCCAAACTGCGTTACCCAACCATGCGCGGATGGAAATTCTACGAGGATTCTATGCGCGTGAGGGGTTTGGCACAAGAAGGGAGATTTTTTCGCGATAGGCTGCTCACGGCAACCGCACGTTCGAGGTCTTTAAGGTTATTGGGCAGACTGGGGCCGTGAACGGAAGCAAAATAGTGATCGGCGAGGGAGCGACCTGACCTAACGAGCGATTACCTAATCTCTGGCACTCTGAAAAACGAAATCGTGGCGCGGCTCAGGTTAGCGAGCAAGTGAAACCGCGGAATCCGCAGATGATGGTCCGCGATCCGGGCGAGAATGGCACGTGCTAGCCATCAGAAAAATCAGTGAATTGATTCCCAGCAGGTCACGGCAGTTGAAGCGGCCGGCAACACGGCGCCCATGGAGAAGAAACACCTTAATCTTAATCGAGGCAACTTGCTCATCAACGTTCCGGCCCAAGGACTCGCCGTACTGGTAACCTAACAATCGCCAATGGTGCAGGTGTTGATGTTTGTCTGGCGGACGGTTTCTACAAAACTGTCCGAAAGAGGATAGCGAGCGATATGCAAGATCCTTACTATTAGTCGAGGCTCTATAATGTATGTCATAGTGACATTTATCGCGTTCGTACTCGGGCTGGCTGTCTTGGCGGTCTTCGCAGCAGCCGTCGCACTAATTCCGTTTAGACGTCCCAGCCATTAAATCAAGGCGAATGTCTGGGCGATTGTGAACGTTCGTTGAGATTCCTAAATCAGATTTTGTGTCTCAATGCGCGCAGAAATCCGTCCCGTCTATGGGCAAGCGACCCTTCTTCGAACGGGCGAATCGACTGTCTCATCTGGGAGGATTGGGTTTAATTCCGCTCGGACTTCTGGACAACTCCCTCATTCCGCTTTCGGAGCAGAAAGAAGCCTAGCTTCCCGCCACCGGACGACTGGCTTTTCTGAGCTGCGAACTACTTGTCGCGCCGACATTCACGGGCGAGGACGGCCACAGAACGATTGTTCACTAGTGAGCAGTATGCAAAATTATGATTCTAAAATGTTGAGGTTACCCCGGGGTGGAAACACCATGCTAAATGAATCGCATCAAAGAGCTGCGAGCTACGTTGGAAAACTCCTTCAGTGAGAAGCGGATGGGAGCTCGATGCTGTGTACTGTTTCCACAAAAACCTGCTTGGACGGGTGGAAGATCGCGTATATGGCTGAGAAACGTCTGCCATGTCTGCTGTTCACTTAGAACATTTCTCCAACCGGGCATCGCGGTCCAGCGGATTCCGTGTTGCAAGATATAGAAATTCTGGTTCTCAGGCATGTCGGCCATGTCAGTCATAAATTGGGGCGGACACAACTTACTAAGAATGAGAGTGGCCGGTCGATTTTTGTGAATGACTGAAACTCCATCATAGCTTGCACCTTTCGTAGCTCATCTCATCTGGCTAGCTCGATATGTGCCTTTGGGCGCACCATTAAGAATGAAAATAGCCGACCGGGTCGCAAGTCGTTTACTTTCAGCACGCTCAGGCTCTTTTCAGGACAGTCCATAAGACCTAGTCTTCGATTGTACGACCGCGCTCCGATTTCTTTGTTTCATCCGTGTACTAAACAGAACAGAACGCCCATTCGATCCATGCTATTTCTTCTGGATGGGGGTTCTTATGCCGCGAAGAAAAAATATACGCGAACTCGGAGTGCTGAACGTTTCGGACCATCAGTACATGGGCCCGATATCCGTTGATGGTATCGAACCCGAGCTGCAATCTTTTGATAGTGAATGGGTTTTCCGCAACGCGGACTGCGCCAGGCCTGCTAGTCCCTTTGTCTCCGAACGTAAGGTCAAAATCAAAGACTATTTTGTGTCGAAGGAATGGCATAGACCCTACGTTGAAGCTTTGTTTGAAACCGATGAGGTCATACTGGGAGCGCTCATTGCCGAGGCTGAACGGGCAATTGTTGGTCGTTTCTTACAGCTATTAATCTCGTCGGTTGAAACGGACGAAACTTTCGACCTGCAGAATGCTGCATACGCCCTAACGGAACTCAAGAAAGCCAGCGCAGTGGCCTATACGCCGCAGCATGTGGTCGCCTGAAGTATTTGTATAGCAACATCGTGTCGCGGAGATTTGCGTCGGTAGGCTCTACACCGGAACTTAGATCTCGGCAAAGGGGAAAGGTATGACAAAACCAGACACTGAAAATGAAACTGCAAGCTACGTTCACGAAGCAGGGGGCAAGTGTAGGGAGACACGCTCGCTGACGGGGGCGGACCAGGTCAATCAGCATAATTGGTTGAGCAAGTTCACAACATTTACCTTGGGAGTTGGAATCGGGGCGCTTGTTGGATTACTTTTTGCGCCGGCCTCAGGAAAGAAAACACGCAACCACATCACCCGCGGTGTCAAGGACGGCTTTGATAATGCCGCATCAACGGGCAAACGATTGTCTCGACGCGCCCAGGAAACAGTGGACGATGTGAAGGCCAACGTCGCCGGTGTGCTTGAAGCTGGTCAAAAAGCATATCGCACGGCGAGAGATGCCTGAGCACTCGGAATCTGGCGAATCGCTTACCGCACGCGCCGACTAAGTATCAGCGGAAAAACAGAGCCCCGCGTAAGCCCCGAACCTGAAAAGCACCCCTATTCGCAAGGCACACGGACATGATGTACCAAGTCATCGATTTGCCCTGTGAAGTTTATCCCTCGAAGGCCAAAGCAACATTCCATGATGGCAGACTCGACATAGTGATGCCGAAAGTGGTTCTTGCGAAGAGCGCTCGAGTGTAGACGATATGGGGTTGTCCGGAGAAACACTTATGTCCGCGAGGCAGCTGGGATCGAAAATGGAAGAGGCCCGCTGCTTGTTACTGGAGCTAACGAGTCGATCGTCAAGGCGAAGGCGACATAGTCAAAGAAATAGCATCCGCACGCCGATGTCGGCTGAAACGTTGCGATGGCCAACAGTACAATCGCGAGAGGATCCATGGTAGCAGGTAAAGACTAGGTTGATTAAAGCCCGCACGGAAACAAAGACTTAACGGCACTGGCATCATGGAAGTTAGTCTGAGGACGACGGATTCCAAGACCGTAGTCCGAGGGTTTTTCGAAGTTTGCTGGTGCTTCGACGCCATCGCGCTGAGGTTTTCCGTGAAACGTTGGACGAAAATATTGTTGGCATTAGTTGGTCTGGTCGTCTTGGGAGTTGCGTCGATTCCTTTTTTCATGAACGCAAACACGTTTCGCCCCACCATCGAAACGCAACTCAAAACCACGCTTGGCCGCAGTGTGAAATTGGGAGACCTGAGCCTGTCGCTTTTCTCTGCCAGCCTGGTCGCCAAAGACTTAAGCGTCGCCGATGATCCCAATTTCAATGCTGCCCCATTTCTGACAGCGAAGGAGATCCGGATCGGTGTCTTGCTGTGGCCACTAATTTTCTCACGTAAGGTGAATCTACAAAGTATTCAGATTAAATCTCCACAAATCACGTTAATTCGCGCTGTGAATGGCACGTGGAATTTTTCAAGCATCGGTCGTCTCCCCGCTAGCGGCGCTTTCACGGATGCAGCTTCGGGAATCTCGAAAGGAGCTGCGACCGAGTTCCCAGCCCTCACCGTCGGCCGTATCTTCATTGAAGATGGTTGCGCCATGATCGCAAGCCTGCCCGCGCGCGGACAACCCAGGGTGTATGAGCACATAAATCTCAGCGTACGCGATTTTTCATTAGACTCTCAGTTTCCATTCGAGCTACGCGCGAACTTGCCGGCCGGGGGCGCTGTTCATATCAGTGGCCACGTCGGCCCGTTGAATCGTGTCGACGCGGCAACCAGCCCCGCCGACGCGCAAATCTCCATCAAGCGGCTGGACCCGGTCGCTGCCGGATTTCTCGCTCACAATGCGGGTCTGTCGTTCCTCGCAGACATCGAAATGCGCTCCGCTTCCGACGGTCACATCCTCACCACTAATGGCACCATGCATATCCAGAATCTGAAGCTTCGCAAAGGCGCCGCCGCTGCGCCGGAGCCGCTGGACTTCGCTTACAGTGGCGCCCAGCTATTGAAGGAAAACACCGTGCAGATCGAGGACGCCATGGCAAAAATCGGTGACGCCGCGATCCATGTGAGCGGAACGTTTCAGCCTGAGGCCATCGGCGGGGTTGATCCAGAGTTAAATTTGAAACTCACTGGGCAAAGCTTGCCGATCAATGAACTCCAACATTTGATGACTGCGGCCGGCGTTCGTCTGCCGAACGGGGCGGTTCTGAGCGGTGGAATGCTCGCTTTGAACCTTGTCATCATTGGCCCGGCAAAATCGCTCGTCATTAGCGGGGCGATCGCGCTCGACAACACACGTCTCGTTGGTTTTGACATCGGCTCAAAAATTCACGGCATCGCTGCACTGAGCGGTCTGAAAACCGGAGACACCACAAATATTGAAAGGTTGCGAGTAAACGTGCGCATTACGAACGAAATCGTTGTTGTTGACGAGATCGACGCGGTGATTCCGGCGGTGGGCGAGCTAACTGGGAACGGGACGGTATCTTCCGCTGATGAATTGGACTTCAACCTCATCGCAAAAATCGATTCGGCACAAGGCATCGGTAAAGTCGGCGCGGGATTACTCACGAAGTTAAATGGTTCAGACGAGACTTCAAAAAACATGACTGGCGTGCCCCTGCGTGTCCTTGGGACGCCCGAGGATCCTAATATCACCGCCGATGTCGGAGGCATCTTCCAGAAGAAAAAGAAATCCATTGCCGCCTTCTTTGGCAAAAAGAAATAGCTCGCGCCGCACTCGTCTGGCTCTTTGTAGCGTCCGCGGCCGGGCGGCTTGGTTCAAACGCCGTTCGGGGACGGGAGCGCGAGACCTCGAAGCGGGGTAATTCCTGTCAAGTATTGTCGTCTGTCGCTTGGTCGTTGTGATGTACTCTCTTTTCTTGGTTCCGTCGGCGACTATTGGGATTCCACCAGCACTTGTTCGATAAAATGGGTTAGGCCAAATCTGCAAAGGATTATCGTGCGGCAAAGGGCTTGCCACGCACCGCAGTGTAGACGGCATCGAAGACGCTCAGCCCCTGGATATTCGCAACGCCGCCAACGGTAATTGGATCGCCCAGATACTGAACCTTGCTCTCTGCATTGGCGAACGCCGGCCACGAGGGAAGGCCCGGGCCGTTTGGATCGCCCGATCGCGCGAAGTTGACCCAATAGTTGGACATCTCCTCAGCCAGCTTCCGATCTGCTGCAGTCCAGTCCCAGGGCGACTGGTCCAGGTGGTCGAAGACATACCAAAGCTCAGCGAAGTGGCTCGCGCCCCAACCCGCGTAGACGGAGCCGGCCGGGAACGGCGGCCGTTGTCGAAACGAGTAGTAAAAGACAGGGCTCTGCCCGGTTCCGGCTTGCAGCCTCGCCCATGCCCACATGTCCCAGCCAAAGCGGAGGTCGCGCTCGAGGCCGAGCTGCGCCTGCCGCGCCTCTTCGTCGGTCGCGTGAGGATATGCTGCAATCAGCGCAGGGGGAAGTTGGCCAACGCTGTGTTCCAGGTCGCTGTCGAACGTGGCGGCCGTCTCGTGCGTGACATCCACCATCGCTCGCGCCTCTTCAGCGTTCGAACCGATCAGTAGCGGCACATCATTCTGCTGCCCTGAACTGAATGCCTCATAGGGTGAAAGCGGAAGCACATACGGTTCGATTACCGCGTGGACGATGCCGCCGGCATTGCCGGTAAGCAGGGTCGCTGGAAGCTGGCGTAGTTCCCTGAGCGAGGGCGCACCCAGCGAAACGGCGTACTTATCCCCGTCGCGTTCTGCGTTGGCCAACAGGAATTTTGGTGCGAGTGCGACCGGCTCAAACAGGCCGCCGCTCTCTCCGATGGCGCGCTGAAACAAGCCTTTCGCAAGGGGCGAGGCCATCAGGATGCTAACCGATATCGCTCCCGAGGATTGCCCCGCGATGGTTACGCATTTCGGGTCACCGCCAAAAGCTGCAATGTTCCTCTGAATCCATTCGAGTGCGGCGATCTGATCCATCAGGCCGTAGTTTCCGGACGAGTGGTGCGGGGACTCGCGCGTTAGCTCAGGAAGCGCGAGAAAACCAAGCGGGCCAAGGCGATAAGCGATGGTGACAACGATGACACCTTTTTTCGCGAGCCGGTCGCCCCAGTACAAGGGCATCGAGGCCGACCCGTTAATGTATCCGCCCCCGTATATCCAAACGATTACCGGCAGGTGCTCGCGCGCCGTCTTGGCCGGCGTCCAAATGTTGAGGTACAGGCAATCTTCGCTCACTGCCGGAGGCGTTTCGCCCGGCATTGAGACTCCAACTTGCATGCACGCTGGAGCAAACGCATCTGCCTTACGCGTGCCAGTCCAGGGTGCGGCATGTACTGGGGGGCGCCAACGCAAGTCGCCCACTGGCGGGGCAGCGAAAGGGATTCCTTTGTAAACACTCAGCCCATTTGCACGTATTCCCGATACGGTGCCGGACTCCGTCAGGACTTGCTGCCCGACAGTGGCACTCGCCAGATATGCCGCCACTACGAATACACACGTGAACTTCCATCGGTTCCGCACTTGGTCCTCCACCTTGGCTCTTCAATTCGGAGAACATCAGAATTACTCTTCTTGAATTTCGACTTGGCCTGCGACTCTATCTGGAAAGCCCCCACACAATGACTTTCTCCTTCCTGGCGTGTTGGCGCTGTGCAATATTGCTCAGGTGACCGAAAATTGGGTGTCGCAATTCGATCCCGTGGAAACCAGGAGTACGCCCGCGATACAGGCGGGCAAGATTTTCCAAAGTTCAGACTCCGTGTAAATCTGACTAGAACACACAAACGCGCCTATGCCGTTTGAATCAAGCCGCCCGTGGTTGCGGCGGACGCGGGCCCTAGCCGGGTTGGTCTATCGAATGCTGAAGTATGGTCAGCAGTACGTCGACAAAGGTGCGGAAACCGTCGCGCTGATTGATTAACGGTTCGGGGGTAGTCACGGCGTTGCGCGCTTGTTCGTGTGACGCCTTGCTCTCATCGAGGGCCGCTCCAGAGCGTTCGGGTTGCGCCTGGGCTGACTTGAGCTTCCATATGCATGTCAAAGATTGACATCAGAAGATTTTAGGGATAGCTTTTGGAGAGAATGTTTGGGAGCTAAGAGACCGCCGATGGACCAAATGAATGTCTCGATTACCGATCAACTTGCTGGCTACGTCCGCAAGAAAGTGAAGAGTGGGCGCTACAACAATGCGAGCGAAGTCGTCCGCGAAGCGTTGCGGCGCATGGAAGACGACGACGAGCGCGCATTGCGTCTGGCCAAGCCAACCGCAGAGGACATTCTCACTGATCTTACTGAAGAGCAGCTTGACGGCATTCGCCGGCGAGTCCGTGCCAGCATCGAGAACATGGAGGCAGGTAAATTCGTCGAATATGAAGGACGTCAAGGATTAAAGCAGCTTGCCGATGGAGTGAAGGCGAGAGGGCGCAAACTCCTTGCCCGGAGAGCCTCTGGCAAGTAATGCTCTACCGCATTTCAGAGGATGCTCAGCTTGATCTAGAGGAGATCTTCTTATATTGGGCCGATCGGGCAAGTCTCGAGGCTGCAGATCGAATAGTTGATAGGATTATAGAGCGTTTCTGGCTCCTCGGAGAGCATCCAAAGGCGGGCAAACCTACAAGCGACACCGCTTCCGATGTGAGGTGCTTCCCGGCAGGGAAGTATTTAATCTACTATCGCAATACGCGCCGCGGGACAGATATCCTCCACATCTTTCGTGGTGCTCGAGATCAGCGGCGCGCGTTCAAAACGGTAAAGAAACGTACATAGCGATCCCTTCCTGAGTGCACGGTCCGCAATTTATTCCCAATCGTTTACGCGGCGAGCCGGCGAGGAGAACCCTGCTCCTCGGCAGCATGGGCATCGCTGACCCGAACAGCTAGGACTTCTCCGCCCTAATCTTCGCCCACCGCTTCTTCTGTGCTGCCCTAATTTTCCGGCGTGTAGCCGCTGACATCTTCCGCTTCTTGGCAACTTTAGCTGGCTTCCCACGATGGCCCAACGCAACAATCGCATTCCTTAGTTGCGACAACTCTAGTCCGATCTTGTGCGCTTCCTTCTCCAATTTCCGTTCCGCCTTCTGCAGAGTCTTGAGAATGTTCAAAATGATTCCTCCCGGACGAAAAGATATCACACCCTGGTAGAATCCGACACTATCCGCGCAGAAACCAATTTGCCGCCCGTTTCAAAGAGCCTCTCATCTTGATAGGAAAATGTCATGGATAGAATTGACGAACCAAGAGACGTGGCCCTAAGACAGCACACAGAGGACACGGGGGATCCTATCCTCGATCTCATACTGGGTGTTGCGGGAGCATGTATTTTGCCTCTAGGGATCATGAACGGAATTCGGCAACAGTTCTCGGAAAGCAGCCGAAAGGAACGGCTAACCCGATTGCTCCAAATCTTCAACACCGAATTCGATCTTCTCCGGAAGAGCTTCGAGGAATTAGCTGACCAGCAAAAATTGGCCAAAGCTTAAGAGACGCCACGATTCATCGAGGCTTTCAGAGCCGCCAGTCAAGTACACGGCGCACTACGTCACGCCATTTCCGGTACCGAGCTGTCCCGCGTGCGAACCGAACTCTAAAGACTGCGAATACTCACGACCATTCCGCCACATCCAGCACAACCGAACCCCCAGCCGGCGTCCCATCGCTACCTTCGCAATGCTTTTGTGTCGACGCATCGCCAGGTGCATGTACCGACGTCTCCAGTCGGGATGAATGCGCGCCGCTGCTTGGGCTGAACGACGCTGCGCTGCATCTTTTTCGACTCCAAGTATCATCCTTATCCTCTGCGCCGCATGGGCGTTGTCAC
The DNA here is from genome assembly GCA_963701055.1 of Candidatus Acidiferrales bacterium. Taxonomy (GTDB): domain Bacteria; phylum Acidobacteriota; class Terriglobia; order Acidiferrales; family UBA7541; genus Acidiferrum. The sequence goes on from OY969563.1 coordinate 123,334, forward strand.
CTAAGGTAAGAGCCGGATGCGGGAAATCCGCTCGTCCGGATCCGCGGAGGGGGTCATAGGCAACGTGATTCCTACTCCGACCCTTCCGAACCTATGGTTGTCATGCAACCACAGTACGGTCGATGGAGCCGACATTGTTATGCAATCAAGTACAGTCCAGTACTAACTTCGGCGTTCACCAGGAGTTGCTTTGGGAAACCGCGCTAAACTTTTCAGAGGAGGTACGTTGTGACGTACGTTGTATTGCAGAAGATTCTTGCGACCCTGGGGGCTGTCTTGACATTGGTAATGATGCCGGGGCGGTCGTTCGCGCAGAACACGACGCCAGCTGAAGCGCAAAAGGGTGTTCAAATTCTGCTGCTGGGAACGGAGGGAGGGCCAGTGCTCTCCAAGTACCGATCGGAACCAGCGACCTTGCTGATCGTCGATGGGCGACCGTATCTGATCGACTGCGGCATCGGCACCATGCGGCGGATGCTGGATGCAGGCGTGCCATCGCAGATGGTCGGGACCATATTCCTCACACACAATCATCCAGACCACGCGCTCGGGCTCGTCGATGTGCTGGCTAACGACTTTCTCACCGTTGACTTCGGCGTGCCAGGAACCCCGCAGGAATTCAATATCTACGGTCCGCCCGAGACGCCCGCGCTGGTGAACGCCGCATACGACTACATCAGGATTCCCTACAGAATTTTTGCGGCCGAGCCTCTAGGCGCGAGCACGCTGGTTAATCCGTTCAAGGCGCATGTGATCGATAAGGACGGCTTGGTTTATCAGGACGACAAGATTCGGGTGACGGCGGCAGAGAACACGCACTACCAGCTGCTGAACGCGGAATACCACGCGACCATGAAATCGTATTCGTACCGGTTCGAGACGCCTTACGGCGCGATTGTTTTTACCGGAGATACGGGACCGAGCGCAACGGTGGAGGCCCTCGCGAAAGGGGCGGACGTGCTCATCTCGGAAGTTGAGGATCTGGAAGCCACCGAGAATACCGGGCGTTGGCCGGTCGCCACGTCGGGAAACGCGAACATTATGGTGGAGCATATGCGCAGGGAGCATCTGCCGATGAAGGCTGTGGGCGAGTTGGCTTCAAAAGCACAAGTGAAGGCGCTGATCTTGTATCACTTTGTTGGCGGCGACGATGGGGCGCGCTTCGCGGCCGGGGTGAGGCAATATTACTCCGGATCGGTTTTCGCGGGCGAGGACCTGGCCCGGTATTGCTTGGGCGCCAACAGCACAATGCGCGGGAGCACGTCGGGGACATTGAGACCCTGCAATTAATGCAACCCGCTGTAAGATACTCGCCTGCCGAAAGATTGCTGTCGAGAACAGGCGATTACGCTCACAATCGGAAATTGCGGTTAGTACCAGTTTGCCCGGCTCATGCGACGACGGATGCTAGAATCAGCGGCGCTCCCTCGCATCCACCCAATGCGCCTCAGTCCACTCTCAGTACACAGAGTGTTCGCCGATGTTGCTTGGTATGCCAAGCAGTTTTCTAAAACTCACGAGCTTCGATGTTTGCTCCCTCATACCGGAGCCTGATGGGGTGGACATGCGCATAGGCGAAAAATGGTTTTGTTCGAACCCGAACTGCGGTACCGAAATCGTGGTTATCAAGTCTTCCCGACTTGGAGAGACAGGAAAGCCAGTGTGCGGGTGCGGCAATGTCCTGCAAAGGCCGTTCGGGAAGCCCACCGTTGGATCTTTGCCGGTCGGCATGAATCAATCAAGCAGCGAAATTACGCTCGGGAAGCAGTCTCCTCGGAGCTAGCTGGGCTGGACCGACTCATGCCTCGGAAGCGGTAGTCGGTCCACTCGGCTGGACTCATCAGGCCACATCCGTCCGGGACGGCCTTATGAATGCAAGGCCGGGTTCCCTGCCGATTGGTATTGCTTCGAAATGTTGGAGTCAAGTGACATGGCACTGGCGGCACGAGTTGATGACGAGGGCAAAGTAGAGTATTAGCGGCCAAAAGGCGACTAACTCGGAGTTGGCTGCGCGTCAGGTTGGTTATTCAAGGAGGTGAGAACCCAGTTCTGCAAAACGGCTCGAAAGTGAGGCTTCATGTCGCGAAACACCAGACCCATGCCCGATGGCCTAACGTAGAGGACCGATGCCTTGGTCTCGAAATATTCTCCTGACAAGTAAATCTTCACCCACACAGGTCGTTGCACTTCAAACAACGCAGAAGTCTCCAGGAAACACCCCTGCAAGCTTAGCTCTGTCACACGTGCGGGGACAGTAGCAGTGGGCGAGTTTTCAGGAGCAATCTCGGCACCAGCGCTGAACGCAAACCTCAACCCACGACGCTCTTGTTCCATTCTTCAAGCTTATTCCATTTGAATAAAACGTGTCGAGTCACTTCATGGATGTCTGACACGAATTAGCTAGTACTGGCAGCCACTTTACCGGTAACTTACCGGGAGTTGATGCGCAGCAACGAACGCCAAGCCACGCAGCGTGTGTTTCTTTCTTCCTTTACTTGTCTGGCAACCCGTCTGTTGATATTTTTACGCTCAAGGCCTATTTTATAATAATCTGGCGATGCCGCCCAAGCTGGTTTGGATAGAGAACCCAAGTTTTCAGGGTTTCGGATGCTCCGTCTGTCGGTGGGTGTTCAAGCCAAGTGGTGCGCTCGTTGGAAAAACCATCGAAGAGATGAAGCGGCATTACGAGGCTCAACGTGACGAAGAGTTTGCCGCGCACGTCTGCGCCCGATATTCAAAATCCACGAGACCAAAAACGAGGACGCGACATAGTGACGGTCAGCTAGTCTGATGCGGCAGCGTACGCCTGCTCACCTGCCACCCACTCACCATTAACGCGAACCGATACCTGCGTCGGTTTCACGAAGGCTTCGATTTGAGTGTTGTCACCGAGCATTCCCACGAGCATAGGCTCGTCTTCGCTCGCGAAGAGATCGTTCGTAACGTCGACCAACTTCCCGTCAATATAAAGGCGTGCGCCATCTGTCGGTGTCTTCACGACACGAATCTCGTGGTCGGCGTAGGAAACGGTGAGTTCGTTCGCTGGCATGGGACCTCCACAGCGGAGGCAGTCAGGCGCCGGGCCTCGAGCCCGGCGCTACGCGACAGAAACAGAAAGGCGTTCGTGGCGCTGCCGCACACATCTAGGAGGTGCTGGTAGTTCACCGTTTCTTCGGAGTCACGCGGAGAAAGATCTTCAGGATGATCGGCGCCAGGACGCGGTGGTCCTTCACTCATCCACGCCAGGATGGCTTCTACCTTCTGTTGCGGCGAAGCCGCCTGCGGGACAATGGCATTAGAAAAGCCCTTCAAGTATTGGCGTATGTAAAATTCACTCACTCCGGACCAGATCGTGGCCACCAGAGTCACGGCGAGCAACGCGTTGCTCAACCACCATACTGAGCGGAATAGGCTTGACGGCATCACGACATATATACCATGCCAAGAAAAAATGTCCGCCCGAAGAGCACGTCTGGCAGGTCTGTGGATTGGGAGGCGGTCGAGCGGAGCCGATTTTGAGGAATCGTGAAGACCGCAACAAGAACAAATGCTAGACCGCCCAGACTGTGCGAGAAGATTCTTATTCTGGCAGTTGTGCTATTGCTCGTAATTGCGATACTCGCATTGATTTTTAACTAGAACTTATCTCATAAATGCTTTGGGGTCGCCAAAGTCCTTGAAAAAGCGGCCGTTTAGATCGGGCCCAACCATTTATGAGATGGCTTCTAGAAGCCATCTCATAAATGCCTCAGGAGGATGACAGCACAAGCGAGTTGGACCATCCCGAGGAAATTCTCTGGGTAGTATTCCCAGCGAATGACAATGCGACGAAAGTTATGAAGCCAGGCGAACAGGCGCTCGATCTTCCAACGGCGGCGATATCGACGCAGGCGGCGACCGTCTTGAGTTGCGGGGGCCACACGCACAAATTTGTGAGGTGCGATGAGCTGCACGCCGTAGCGTTGCCGGATGTGTTGGTCCAACGGATCGCTGTCGTAAGCGCGGTCACCGATCATCCGCGCAGGAGTTTCTCTGAGGAAGCGTTGCTCGAGCGTGGCTTCGACGAGTTTTGTTTCATGAGGCGAAGCGCTGGCCACGTGCACGGCGAAAGGAAGACCATGACCGTCTGCGATTGCCATGATTTTGCTGCCTTTGCCGCGCTTTGTAGGGCCAACAGCAGAGCCCCCTTTTTCGCCCCACTGAAGCTGGCGTCGATGAACGATTCGCTGAGATCCAGCTTCCCTCGGTCTCGTAAGTCCTCGGCAAGTTTTTGCAGCAAGCATGTCAGCAGCCCGCTGCGCTGCCAGGATTGGAAGCGTCGATGACAGGTTTGATAGGGCGGATAGCGAGACGGGAGATCATGCCAAGGAGCTCCGGTGCGTAACACCCAAAATACGCCGTTCAAAACCGCACGCGTGTCCTGCCACGGCCTCCCGCGTCCATCGGCCCGTCGCTTCGGACGGAACAACCGTTCGAGAACCGCCCACTGGGCGTCGGTAATGTCCATGTTCTCGATTTACCCCATTGGCCATAAGTTTCAACTGCTCAGTCAGTTCAAAGTGTTTATGAGATAACTTCTAGCTATAGCTAGGTTTGGTCTGGATTTTTCGTTCTCTGGCCAGTTATCCGCGAGAGTAGCGTAAACTCGGTGGCATCAATGGAGTGAGCGTCAACCGCGCGTTCGTCCCACCTGATACTTATTAATTCCTGACCTTCCGGCGACGCGTGAACTGCGGTCACCGTGCCGGGTTGTTCAAACTTGTTTTTGACATAATCGCCCACCTTGGGAGATTCGCCACTCGCGTACGGCATTGTTCCCTCCCGCTTCCAGATGCCCCGAACTTAACACGATGCGAGATCGATTGAAGGGCTTCGAACGAATCGGCGGTGCCTGGAACCACCCAGTGGGATACCAACGCATTGCTCAACCACCAGGCTCAAAGCTCCGCGCTTCACGCATTATCCTCCGTGCGTACGGCGATAACGGGCGCTCGTGCAAGATGCGTTCCGTGGCTTCGACCCTCACTTCTCGATGAAAGAGTTCGGAGAAAATGGAGTCCGTCAAAAGGTTGCAGATTGACATCAGGATCATGCCCTGGTGATGCGCCATCCATGTGTGTACGATTTCGAAGCGTCCTTCTTTGCTACCCGCCGCAGATTTGTATTCCGCCGACTCGTAGAAACCGAATTTGCCTAGCCATCCGGCGTCATTCATTGCCCGGAGGTTCTGCAGTGCAAGGAGAGGGCGAATCGTCAATGCCAGGGCAGATGCGTACGGGGTGATGACGATCCGTTTTGGCAGATTCGCCTTCATCGCGATTTGCGGTACGCCGAATGCATGATACTCGTAGTGCCCAGAATCATTCTTTGTGGTGCAGGCGCCTTCGGAAATCCCCCATGGGATCCTATGCGAGGCCACAAAGGCACGCTGGGCGTCGACGGCGCCTCGCGTGCCGTTTTCAAGCAAAGTCTCAGGGAAATGTTTCAGCCACAGTGTAGGCATCAAATATTCAAACATTGTGCCCGTCCAGGAAACCAGAACGTTAGACTTGGCGTAACGAGTGTGCATTCGCCCCATGAGGAACCAGACGTCTTGAGGAATCTCATTCTTGGCTACGCCGACAAACACCGCGCTTCGCGCCTCGGACGCCAACAAATCGTAGGAACTATTGGAGAGACGATTTTTCGCCAAATCGTAGCCAACCGATAAAACCTTTCGCTGTTTGTCGTACAACAGCCCAAAATCCATTTCTGCGACCAAAGATGCGGACTCCGCCGCGAGACGCATCAGGCGTGAACAGAGATGTTCGCATTCAGTCGCGCATTGATGCATTTCCCTTTGTAGGTCCGCGATTTCAGGCACCTCGGGAGCGTTGCGAATCTGATCGAAAGCCTCTGGCAAAGAGCTTACTGTGAGTCCTTTAAGAAACTGCTGTTCAAACAAGTCTGGCAGTGACTTTTGCGCAGTTGCAAATTGCCGTCGCAGCCATGGCGTGAAGGATTCCACCAGCCACAGAAAGTCTCCTAACAGTTTTTGTGTTTCCGCTACCCAATAAGACGCATCACCGTTTGCAGATTGTGCAGGCGCATCGCCAACGGTCGCAAGCGAGGCAAGCATTGTCGGGGCCGCCTTGCACCACCGTAGGACCTCCGCTTCACTGCGGCGGGCTTCCGCGCGGACGCTCTCTATGACTGCAACTTGTTCGTTCGAATAGCCCTCGATCTTCATCGCTTCGGTCGCCAGATCAAGGAGGTCCCCAATACACACAAACATCCGGGTGTGAAAGATCGGACGATGGATGGCCGCAAGCGCGCCGTGCTTCAGTGTCCACAGGCAACAGGCAAGATTGCCATTGTCCACACTGGAGATGAACAACGGCTTCAGCGGTTCCAGCGTTTTTGAATCGTACCAATTCACGAGTTGTCCGTGAAAGCGTGGCAACCGTTTGGTCGACGAAAGCGTGTTCTCAGCAAGGACAGAAAAGTGCGCGACATCCAGCATACCGAGTTGATACGCAGCAAGTTGCGAGGTAAGCAGTAATCCGAGGTTCGTGGTCGAAAGGCGATGGGATATTTGGTGCTCTTCTCCTTGGATGTTGTCCGGAATGAACCAGTTTTCTTCCGGGTTGCAGAATTCCCGGAAGAAGCGCCAGGTCTTCAATGCGGCCTGGCGCATGAATTTTTCATCGTCGGCTGTCAAAATAGTCCGGGCAGAGCGCAACGGGCGATCCAACCACTGTGTAGCAGGCTTCGAAAGCAGCCAAAGCAGCAAGATCGGGGACGCCACCGCAAGCGCCTCCGGGCGGAAGATAGCCAACGCGATACCAATGGAAAGTGTAAGTACGGGAGTAAAATCGAGATATCTATCCACGGGAGCCTTGCGATGATTGTCCATTTCCGCCTGCGCGGCCGTTTCCCATTCGAGAAGATTACGATGCGTTACGGTCAGCCGGAAAACGGTGCGTATGATGGCATCGAGCGTGATTAGGGCCTGGTGCGGTAAAAATGCAAGGTAGATCAGCACATTCACTTGGGACGTGACAAAGTCGCTCAAACCCTGTGCAAGCGCACCGCCCTTGTGCATCGAGTTCCACTGGCGCGCCAAGGTGAGCAAAACCTGCATGTAGCTCGGAATCAATAACAGAGCAACTGCGGCAAAGGTCCAGCGCGTGGGCGATCCGGGCAGAAAAAACCAGCACGCAAGAAAGAGGAAGAACGTCGCCGCCTCGATGACGCTGCGCCTCAAATTGTCCAGAAGTTTCCATCGCGAGAGGAAACTGAGCGGATTCGCGGAGCGCTTGCCATTCGCGTCCGGAACGCGGCCGAACATCCACTTCAGAATTTGCCAATCGCCGCGAACCCAACGATGTTTTCGCCGGTTATGTGCGCTGAAGTGAGAAGGATAATCGTCGATAATTTCGACTGCGCTGTCCAGACCGGTTCTGGTGTAGGCGCCTTCGATCAGGTCGTGACTTAAAATCGCATTCGACGGGAAGCGATCAGCCAATACTGTTCGAAAAACATCGACCTCGTAGATACCCTTGCCGGCGAAATTTCCTTCGCCGAACAAATCCTGATAGATATCCGAAACGGCCTGCGTGTAAACGTCGAGGCCAGTCTGACCGGAGTAGATGTGGGCGAGTCGCGAGCGATTCACTGATTGTACGCTGATGCCGATGCGAGGTTGAAGTACGCCATATCCGTCTGTAACGATTTTCGTGACGGGATCAATGACTGCCTGATTCAGCGGGTGAGCAAGTGCACCGATCAAGCGTGCCGCGGAACCCCGTGGTAACTGCGTGTCGGAATCCAAGGTGATCACGAAGCGGACGCGCCGCAAGCACTCCAGGTTGCCCACTTTGATCGGAAACCGGTCGTTTCCGCCGCGCAGCAATTCATTGAAATCGAGCAGCTTTCCGCGCTTTCGCTCCCATCCCATCCAAGTATTGTCAGTCGTATTGAAAGTGCGGTTGCGATGCAGGTGGAAAAATCGCGAAGTACCGGGCTCGGCATATTTTTCGTTGAGCTCTTCAATCATGCCGGAGCACATCGCGGCAAGTTCATCTTTTGCGTCGAACGCCTGATCTGAGTCGGGGGGATCGGTGAGGAGCGCAAAGTAAAGATTCGGATCCACATTGCCCAGGTACCGAATTTCGAGTGCGCGAACGAGATGCTGGATATGCTCCTTGGAGATCAGCAGTGTCGGGACGGCGACCACCGTCGCACAGTCTTCTGGAATGGAACTTCCAAAATCCAATCGGGGAATCACCCGCGGAGATAGAAAGAACAGCAAGAATTGATTCATCGCCTCGATGGCAGCTTCGCTGGATGGCAAGAGGAACAAAAGCGTGGCGGCCACTAGCGGGACCCCTCCTTTGATTCCACTCAGCAGGAATAACATGATCCCGAAAATGGCGAATTCCACGCCCAGAAAATAAAACAGTTCAGGAGCTTCGAGAAGAATTCCACGAATTAACGCCTTGCCGCGCGGAGCGTAATCAATTTTCCGCTCGAGCTCGAAACGACCTCGGCCAACCAAGTAGTAGCCGACGTGTCCGTGACGCAGCGAATGGCGGGAGTTTGCCGGAAACCGCCGCAACCCTTGTTCCGCCATCGCTATCGCTTGCCGCGCGATGTCCCGTTCCGACGTGTCGGAGAACCGTGCCAATTCTTGAATCGCATCGCGATAACTTGCGCAACTTTGAAACTCCATTCGTCCATAGGCGCCCGAAGGATCTTCGCAGAGTATCTTTTCCGTAATGCTCACGGACAGGAATAGCGACTTCCAATCGACAATGCGCAGACGGTCCAATGAGCCGCACAAGTCGCCCAACCGTTGCCGTATCTCCGGCTGGAACTCTGCCTGCGCGCTCTCGATCGTGACCGAAAGTTCGAGCAGAAGTTCGAGTTGCAACATCGACCTGATCAGCCAGATCTCGGCAATGTCGAACACATTCTCGTCTTGCAGGCTTTCGAGGTAAGCGACACAACTATCTGCATCAAATTCATAATCGACAGCGGCAAGGTAGGCCTTTACTGCGAGATAGGATCGAGGAAGATTGCCTTCGGAATGTTCGACTTGAGGTACGTTGGACTCTCCGCGCAACACTTCCTCTACCTCCAAAGCCATCGACTGCACCAGCAGTAGGCTGGGCAGCATTTCGGGTATTTCCCGATCTGGGCGCTGGGTCCTGCCGGGGCCGTACGCACGTGCGAGGCTCTTCTTTGCTTTCTTGAATTGCCGAAGCAGACGCGGACATCCCGAACCCTTGCCAACCAACGTCCAGGAACGAGCCTGGGCGCGTGCATGCTCTGCAAGGCGGGCACGGTCCGTGGCCGTAAGCTCGTCGTGCAACGCGTGTTCGCGCGGAGCGGTCTCTGTCGGGGTAGGCCCGCTTTGTTGTTCTCCCGGAAAGAGGTCCCCCGCCATCTTCGGTATCGCAGCCATCCCTTTGCCTATTTACCTATAGTTCGAGGCTTGCATATCAAACATCTCCGCGTACCGGGCGCCACGAGTGATTAACTGTTCATGGGTGCCCTGCTCCGAAATCTGGCCATTTTCAAGAACGATGATCCGGTCGGCCATCTTCACTGTGGAAAAGCGGTGAGAGATCAGTACGGATAGCTTGCCTTCCGTCAGTTCGGCAAACCGCTTGAACACTTCATGCTCGGAGCGCGCATCGAGAGAGGCTGTGGGCTCATCGAGTATCAAGACTTGTGCGTCACGGAGGTACGCGCGCGCCAACGCTACCTTCTGCCATTCGCCTCCGGAAAGGTCTACGCCCCCGTCAAAACGCCGCCCGAGCATTTGTTCGTAGCCGGCAGGAAGCTTCTGAATCACTTGTTCTGCCATGCTTTTGCGTGCAGCGGCAACGATGCCGGCAAAATTCTCCGTTTCGGTGATGCGGCCAATGGCGATATTTTCGCGAGCTGTCATGTCATAGCGCATGAAATCCTGGAAGATGACCGCAACCTGGCTGGTGTAATCTTCCAAGTCATATTCCCGTAGATCGACGCCATCGAGTTGGATCGCGCCTTCGGTTGGATCGTATAGGCGCATCAACAATTTGACGATGGTGGTCTTGCCTTCGCCGTTTTCACCAATCAATGCGATACGTTCTTCGTGATTCAAGTGCAGATTGAGATTTTTCAGCACCAGACGCGACGTTCCGGGATAGGCGAACGAGACGTTTTGGAATTCAATACCCTTTCGGATCGGGCGGGGGCAAGGCAGGCCATTTTCCTTAGAGCGAACTGTGGGGCGCAACTCGAGAAAACTCAGCAGGTCGCTAAGGAACAAAGATTGGTCCGCGATGCTCGAGAACGTGGAGAAGATGGACTGCAAATTTATGCTGGCGCCCGCTATGGCTCCGGCGAGGAATTGCAGAGTACCGACCGACAAGCGGCCCGCCAGGGTCTGATAAATAATGTAGACATACCCACCGTAATAGCCGACGGTAGCTAATAAGGTCAAGAAGGAACTGGCCAGGAAGCGTCGATTCGCAAGACTGACATTCTCGCCGTAGATCTGGTCGGCGAGTTTGGCGAAGCGGTCAATGAGGTAGCGGTTCAGCCCGAAAACCTTTAATTCTTTCGCGCTTTCTTTACTGACACCCAGATATCGCAGGTAGTCCATTTGCCGCTTAACGGGCGTTTGCCGGAACGCCAGGCTATAGCCAAGAAACGCAAAGTGACTCTCGCCTATAAATGCAGGAACTACGCAGATGATCAGCAGGAGGAAGAGCCATGGCGAGAACCAAACAATGCCCGCCGCCAACGCGATGGTGGCGATCACCTGCTGCAGCAGCCTACCCATCTGCTGGATCATGCCCAGGCGATCCGTTGCCTGAACGCGAGCGCGCTCAAGTTTGTCCTGGAAGCTAGGATCTTCGTAGGTGGCCAAGTCGAGTGAAGCCGCGTGCTTCATGATGCGCACGCTGATGTACTTCACATATTTGTCGGCGAGCAGGGAATCGCAGAAGTCTATAGCTCGATTTAGCAAAGTGCTGACGCCGGCAATGGCAAATTCCAAGCCGACCCACCACCAAAAGTGAGGGCGGAGATAGTGCTGGGGCGAGCGATACCCGACGATCGAATCTAAGATGATGCGTGCGACCGCCAGAAGGCCTAAGGGACTGAGCGCGGTCATTACGCGGAGTATCAAGCCCCACAAGACCACACTGGGTCCTGATTGCCACACTATCCCCATGACGGACGGGACATTCCGTAACGCGTTTAATCGTTTCGCCCAAGCTTCCTGGAACTTGTGGCGAGTGGCTGGACTTTCTGTCTCCATCACTTTGCGGAACCCTACCGGGTGGTGCACTCAATTGAGCACACTAACAACATTGAGCACACGAACAACGCACCAGGACAAGCTTACGTTAATATGAACCTGTCAGTGGAACAATACAGTAGTGAGCCTAGGCGCGAAGCTTTGTTGCCAAGCCGAACAGTGCCACTCCCGCAAAAACCAGAACAGCAACCATACAGAACGTTCGCGCGAGCACAGAAATCACACTAGTCGTGAACAACTGAGTCATCCCCAGCAGAGCCATCGCCATGATCGTAGCCGCAATTAGAATTCGCATCAAAACGCTTCCTCTCCTGACTGCATAGCAAAATGAATGCCATCAGTTTACTCATTGGAACGCTTGCGCTTAGCCATCAATGTTTGGATTGACTTTATGCAAAATTTTGCAAAACTGTGTAAATTGTTCATGCGGTATAACTTAACCGACTTCGCCCTTTTCCGCTGTCCTGTTTCGCACAATCGCCGTGAAATTCCGCATACTACCTCTTTTCAGGGATTTCCTTCGCTCTGTGAAGGGGGGGCTCCGCCCGCCAGCTCCCAGAGACCGTACCTCAACCACGCTCTAGTCGTTTTCGCAGTCCATCCCACGGTTTTCCGAGAGAGCTCGTTAGAGAGCAGCCTGAGGAAAGAATCCGGGTAGAGAAGATCGGTTTTGTTGGGGAAGAAGCAACGTCAAATGGACGCCCTTAAGCCGTCAGCACCCTCAATCTGCAGTCTTTCGTGCTTGGCCGAGCCTCGACGCCCCTATCACTCTTGAACTAGCCAACCTCGCGGAGTCGCGCTCATCGACATCCGCTGACGAACTAGCGCGACTTGCCTGGCGATGCTGTTCCGGCCTGATGCGGCGGTGGCGCGGACGGATCGGCCTTGAATCCCGCGCGTTCCATCCCACGCTGCGCCTCCGGGTTCTTCATAAACGTGTCCCATACGAACGAGCTACGCGCATTCTCTGCCATGACCATCGAAATTCCTATGTCGATTCCGACCACGTCCGTGTCATACCAATTTGTTAACGGGTTGAAGGCATCCACGAACCCAAATTGGGTCCAAGCATTTGTTCCATACTTATTTTTGATCGTTCGCAGGACACGCATTGTCGCCTCCGGAAGGAAAGGTAGCGAACCTGCCGTCGCACACGGAACAACGGTTCCATCGATTGGTCCCGTCGCGGGTGGGCCACCCCACGCCACATACCCTTTCTGTGAGTCGGAAGCCGTGATACCCCACAAGTCGTCGCTGTAATCAGGGAACTGGGCTGCCATGTCTAGACAGAAACGCCTATGCACGTCTGTGGCAATGATCGAATTCTCAAAATAGTTCGTGTACTTGTCCCGTTTGCCACGGAAATCAAACCAGGCTTGCGAATATTGGTGGATGAAAAGGGGAGCGAAGGACCCGATGTACCGGATGCCATCGTATTCGAATGTGGTTCGTTTCCAGGCGTTCCATGCTTCGGCTGGCAACGCATGCGAAGGAGATCCTAGTCCAAGAAGGTACATCATCATCATTTCGCTGTAATCACCCCACCGGTACTGCAGAAAGCCGCCTTCCGGAGTCCATCCATGCGGCAGTATCGGGGTGTCCTCTGAGAGCCAATTCCAGTCCACGCGGTTGAAGATTTCCTGAGCCAATTCACTGATCTCTGTATGCAGGAAGTGTTGCCTACAAGTGAGAACCCCGCACAGAAGGATGGCGGTGTCGACCGAAGAAACTTCCGAATCCCAGAGTCTCTCACCGGTCGTAAAATTAGCGAAATGGTAGAAGAAGCCTCGATGGTTTGGCAATCGCTTCCATAGGAAGCGCAATGTATCGAGCGCGCGGGTTTCGGCCTCCCGACGCGTAATAAGCTTGCGCTTTTCTGCGATGCAAAGGGCAGTCAGCCCGAAACCGGTCGCCGCAATGCTTCCCACGTCGCTTGTGATGGGATCGACAGCGTGATTTCGGTCGAGCACAATGCCCGTATCCGGGTGTGTCTGTCCCCAAAAGTACCGGAAACTAGCCTTCTCCAATTCCTCCAGCAACTCATCATCGCTTTGGGAGAAATTGCTCCGGCTCGGCGCTGGTGCAGATGAAGCGATCTGTTTGTTTGACGCTTGCAAATCGGACAAGGTGCTCAGGCTTAGGACCGGGACAGCAGCCCCTGCGCAAGCAATCTTTAACAATTCCCGGCGCGAAAGTCTACGCAGGCTGGTTTCTCTCTCGTTCATTTTGATTAATTATATACACTCCTTGGAGTGTGCGAAGTCTATCTGATGTGAGAGTCCAAAGATGGGAGCGATTTGTGTCGCATCCGTCATATGGGGTAACCGAAAAACAAAAATGAGCAATCGAATCTGCCTTGAATTCAAGCGGTTCCAGAGGTACGTTGGGAACGAGTCATGACCGGCAACCGTAAAGTCGCCATCTGGGCGATCGTGATCTTAGGCCTTGGTGGCGTTTTGGCAACAGCACCGATTGCAGTTCGTATCTACCGTAAACATCGACCCATTACGCTCCGCGGTGCGGTCATTAAACAAGATTCTGATCCGCGAAAGCAATCACCCATTGCTAATGTGGAAATAGTTTCGCCCGACGGATTGATTGTGCGCAATGCGAGGTCTGACTTTTCAGGATCCTTTAGACTTACTTTACGTCCCGATGTGAAGCTCGGACAATCCATTGAGCTAGCCTTTCGACATCCCGATTTTCAACCCCTCAACGTGAAGGAAAAACTCAGCGATGAATTATACGTCGTCCGCATGACGCCGCTTCATGGCGAAGTGGAGGCCCAACTCAATGAAGCCGAAGTTGTGATTGGGAATGTGCTGGTGAGGTATTCCACGGAGACAACGAAAACAGAGAACATCGGCAGCGCGGTGAAAACGTTTGAAGTCGTGAATTCGGGTAACGTTCCTTGCTCTAGAGGTGTCCCGTGTTCCCCTGACAAGAAATGGAAGGCTGAGGTGGGCTCTGCCTCTCTCGATGCAGGAGAAGGGAATGTATTCCGGGATGCGCGGGTGACGTGCATTGCGGGCCCCTGTCCCTTCACGCGCGTTGACACCGACGACTTTTCTCACGGCGGCCGTTTGATCAAGGTTTCAGTCCGTGATTGGTCCGACACAACTACATTTCTGTTTCAGGCCGAGGTATTTCGTACGCAGCTCGACGTTATTATCCGCAGGTCCTTTCCCGTGATATTCGGGCGCGCGATGAATTTCACACTGCCGTCTACGGCTGAGGGGCCCACCATCGAAGCTGAACTGGACGGAGTTCCCACCGAGTTTCCCTTGGGACCAAGTCCCGTCCTGAGCTGGGCCAATTGCGAAGTCCACGTACAAAAGAATAAAGGAAGGGACTATCGATGTGAGCTCAAAGCGGGGTACCGCTTCCGATGAGGACCGCAGGGTGGTGTTGCTGCTTCGCTAATTGATTCGTGCATGGCTTTCCACAATCGGACCCATGTCTCCGGGCTGGACCCTAATTAAAATGGTAGTCACGCGGGGACCCAAGACCTCTACCGTGACAGCGCAGCTTGTTAATGTAACTGATTGATATCAAACGGTGTCGGCTGACATCTCTTGATACGACAAGGTACCGTATGTCACCTCTTATCATACGAAAGTCGACAGCATCTCTGTGGAAGGGGCGACGTCGCCCTCTTCTCCAGACCCATTAGCCTGCTAGGAGATACAAGAACGCCTTTAGAAAACGGAAACTGTGCCCAAAGAAATTGTCCCCTTATTGTACCCAGTTTGGCCCGAGTCAATTGTGGTGAACCCTTGGGTGGCACATTACTTGGCTAGCTCCCAGTTGACCCTCTTCCCCCGCCACGCCTTCTGCATTTCAGCGATGTCCTACCTATTTCGAGCGCGCCGGCCTATCGGAAGGGCGGTCGCCGTGGTCCCATTCTGGCTACGAACCGCGTGCCGGCCTCTCTGGGATTTGCTCTCATTCAGAATAGTGGTTATGGCCGTCACGAGCGCGTGGCCGGACCCACGTAACTCGTGAAGGCGTTGTCGCACAACTTTTTCCAGTGCACGCTTACCGCGCGGGAGCAAAACCACACAAACCTGCCTAAGGTCGCGGCCGCTGTGACCGCGACGTACATAGCCCTTCGCTTCGAGACGATCAATCAAGCCCACCGCACTGTGGTGGCGGAGGAGCAGACGATCCGCGAGTTGGCGGATATTGGCTTCGTGATTTCGAGGGAGCGCACGGATAGCAAGAAGCAGCTGGTATTGTTGCGGCTCGAGTCCGGCCTCCTCGGCTGCCTGTTCGCTTCCTTGCAGGAAGCGCCTTATGCGATAGCGTAGTTCAGCTAGCGCTGCGTATTTAGAATCGGGAATGTCTCGCGTCATGTTATTCATTATATCGCACCGCGATATAAGTGCAAACTGCCGCATCCCGCTATGAGCTGTTGATTTTTCCGGTACGGCTTGCCGGCTCAAACGGTCGATGCAACACCATCTGGTATAAAGCTGTTTTCAAAGGTGGTGTTTATGAAACAAGGGAGACGGTTTGGGCTTTCTGCGGAGCAGAAGTGCGCGATGTGGCGTCGTTGGAAAGCGGGGCAGACGCTGCATGAGATCGGGCGCGCTTTTGGCAAGGACCATAACTCCATTCGGGGTGTAGTGGCGCGTCATGGTGGGATTGTTCCGGCAGTACGACGGCGTGCGCTCCTCGCGCTCACGCTGCGTGAGCGCGAGGAAATCTCTCGTGGGCTGGCTGCCGGTTCGTCGGTCCGTGAGATTGCCAAATGTTTAGAGCGAGCGGTATCGACCGTGAGCCGGGAGGTCGCACGGCATGGTGGCCGTATGGAGTATCGAGCCAGTCAAGCGGACGGCGAAGCCTGGCAGTCGGCCTTGCGGCCCAAGCGCTGCCTTCTTTCCATCAACCTGAAGTTGCGGAACATCGTTGCGAGTAAACTGATCCTGGACTGGTCGCCGAGGCAGATTTCTGGCTGGCTGAAAACCCAGTATCCCGATGATGAGAGCATGCGTGTGTCCCACGAAACCATTTACCGAAGCCTGTTCATTCAAGCGCGTGGAGCGTTGAAAAAGGAGCTACTGGAGCACCTGCGATCCAAGCGCCGGATACGCCGGTCGAAGCACTCTCGTATCTTTAAAGACGGGCGCGGTCAAATCCCTGAGGCCATCTCCATCAGGGAACGGCCTGCTGAAGTGGAAGACCGCGCCATTCCGGGTCACTGGGAGGGCGATCTCCTGCGCGGCTCAGGGAACAGTCACATCGCGACCTTGGTGGAACGCCAGTCGCGCTTCGTCATGCTGATCAAGATACCCAGCAGAGATACGGCGGAGGTTGTGGGGGCATTGAGTAAACACGTTCGTAAACTTCCCGCTACTCTGCGGCGCTCGTTGACGTGGGACCGCGGACTGGAGATGGCCAAACACAAGGACTTTACGGTGGCCACGGATGTGAAAGTTTACTTCTGTGATCCGCAGAGTCCCTGGCAACGCGGCTCGAACGAAAACACAAATGGACTCTTACGACAATACTTCTCTAAGAAAACCGACCTGACCGCCTATTCCCAGTCGGACCTGAACAAAGTGGCGCTGCGCTTAAATCAACGCCCGCGAGAGACTTTGGGTTTTCAGACTCCTGCGAGTAAACTTCAAGAAAGTGTTGCGTCGACCCATTGAGACCACCCTTCGAAGCGGGATAGTGGCGCCGATTACGCCTTCAGGCTTTGCGATTGTCGGGAGGAACCGATGTGCGCGCCGCACTTACGCCCCCTGATGAACATACTTACGGCACGCTCACCGCGAGGCGAGAACTAGCCCGTTCTATGCCGTCGCGTCTATTGGAGAGGCTCTTCTGCTTGTATATCTTGAGATTCAACTGTCTCTGCGGCCCTCGGCCGGATAGCGAAACTGTTCGGCTTTTTGAGATCCCGCCGTTTTCGGCGTGAATGTTGTAGTCGTCGTAGAGTTTAGCCCGCTGAAGCGGTATCGACCATTGTGGTCGGCGTAGTGAGTTCGAACCATCTTCGTGCGGTGGTCGTAGAGGTACACGACAGCGGATGGCAAGGCTTGGCCCCGGGAATCGACCACTATGCCTCGAACCGTGGGAATCTCAAGTCGCGTTGCTGGTGTAGCGAGCGCCGCGAAGAGCAGAAAACAAATGGATCACGAGAAGACGCATATTCGCCCACCCAAACCGCTCTGAAACCAACATTTCCGACATCACCGAGGGAACTCTTGCAACAGCTCGTATTTTGCACGCGGTAAGACGGAACGCAGGCGATCAAGGATTGTCGATCGGGAGATGTTTAGTCTTGCCACAGGGGCTGTCCGCTGCGGTCGCGCAATTCCAGAAGTCTCCTGCCTTTTTTAAGTTCCTTGGCGATTAGGATGACGGGCAGGTCGCCTGCGAACTTGGACCCGGTGACTTCAAGCTCATCTCCTTTCAAAAGGATGAAATCATGCTGCTTAAGAAACAAGGAAGGGCCGAGATGCGCGTCCAGCACTCCATAGTCGGTCCTCAACATGACATGAGTTCCAAGCCAACTGGTCCGAACAGGGTAGCCGCCCCAGCCCAAAGAGCATTGGTGCTGCTCGACAGTTTCGACGGTTCCAGACACGGTCACAACCGTAGCCGGATCATAGACAGGTGTGGCACGCTGCCTGGCCGTCACGGCTAAGGCAAAGAGCACAACTCCGAAAAAGCATAGAAACACGTTCGAAGGTCTCACAAACCGTTCAAATGTCACTGTTCATGTCCTTTCTTCCACCCAAAGAGCTTTCGGCAACCCTGTGGTTCCCCCACTCGCCTACGGCGGAGAGCTATCCTCGGAACGCCCAAGTTTTTGGACGTCATCGGGAAGTCGCTCGTCCGCAAGGTCGCGCTGGATGAAGCGCTCGACAAGATCGAGGAAATCGTGAGGCTGAATCAGTTGGGGTTCCCACCAGCGGTTCTGGCCTTTCTCGAGAACGTGGAGCCACACGCAATCATTTTCGAAAAGATGAGAGAAGAACATATGTGTGCGTGCGCCCCGCAGGGGAGCCAAGAATTGATCAGCACAACCGTCCGGAAGCATGAATTGGCTCAGGACGAAGTCAAAACTGTGCTCCTTCAAGAGCGGCATGACCTCGGCACAAGTTCCCGCAAAGTAAAAATCCCAGGACCAACTGTCAAGCCGTCTCAACAGACCACAGGCTCGTTGAGTGTTTTCTCCAACAATTAAAATACGCACAGCAGTCATCACATTCGTCCTCCCCCTCTTGGTACCTCCATTCCTGCGTCATGGAAAAACAAGATCAAAGCTCACTCCGACAGTTGACTCTTGATCAACGACGCACTTATTGGCGTGAGCCGGCCTCGAAGAAGTTCTCAGTTCGGTGGCTGCGGCTCGACGACCACAAAATGCGCGTTGCCGCCACGATTTACGAGAAGAAGTGCCGGCTGATTGCCGAGCGCAGCCGTCGCGCGGTTGTATTCGTCGATATTATGAACGGACTTGCGGTTTACTTCTTGGATGATGTCTCTGCTCTCGAGATCCGCAGCCGCAGCGGCGCTGGAGGGGGCCACCGATGTAATCACTACTCCCGCCAGTGAAGGCGCAACACCAAGCTGGCGCGCAGTGGCTGGAATCAGATTCTCTACCTGAACACCCTCGAGCGCGGAGTTCTTAGGGGTGGCGGTGACCGCATTTGGCTGTTTCTCCGCAAGCTCCGTAAGGGTGACCGAAACGTCGCGCGTTTGACCGTTGCGTGCGACTTTTAGGTGGACCGTTGTGCCCGGAGACGTTTCAGAGATATTGACGCTCAAATCGTCGGGGCCGCTGACGGGTTGTCCATTGAGAGCGAGAATAATGTCGCCGCGTTCGATCCCGGCCTTCGCGGCGGGACTCCCCGGCGTCACCTCGGAAACCAATGCACCGCCCCCATGGGCCAGGCCGAAAGCCTTAGCCATGTCTGCATCGACGCTTTGGATAGCTACGCCGAGATGGCCGCGAATAACCTTTCCATGATCCACAATTTGTTCCATGACGTTGTGCGCCATATTGATCGGAATCGCCAGTCCGACGCCCTGATTCCCGCCGTTACCGTTTCCAGTAACGATTGCGGTGTTGATGCCAACCAAGTCGCCGTGCAGGTCAAGGAGAGCGCCTCCAGAGTTGCCGGGGTTAATAGCCGCATCGGTCTGAATAAAATCCTCATAGTGTTCAATGGAGCCACCAAGTCCACGGCCGGTGGCACTCACTATGCCCATGGTGGCGGTTTCACCGATTCCAAAAGGGTCGCCGATGGCAAAGACGACGTCGCCCACTTTAAGCCGAGAGGAGTCGCCCAAGGTCAGCGCCGGAAGGCCGGTATCGTCGATTTTCAAAACAGCGATGTCGGTGAGGGAATCGGTGCCGATCAACTTGGCCTTGAATTTCTTTTTGTCCTGAGTGTAAACCTCGATGTCGGACGCTCCCGAAATGACGTGATCGTTTGTGAGGATGTAGCCGTCGGGGTTGACAATGACCCCAGAACCAAGACTGTATTCCCGGTCGGTTTGCGGAACATCAGACGGATTAAATTGATCGCCGAAGAATTGACGGAAGAAGGGGTCGTTAAACATGCTTGGGAAGTTGTTTTGTTGTTTGACGACCTTAGTAGATGAAATATTCACTACGGCAGGCAGGGCCGGATCAATGACAGGGGCGTATCCGTTCTTGAGGTCGGCCAGGCTGACTGGAGCGGGATCCTTGTCGATTTTCAAAAGAACCTTGCTAGCGGCCGTAGCGCGACCTTCGAGCCCAGGAACGATCGCGGCGAAAGACACTCCTAGGACGAGGAAAACAAGAACAGCAATGATCACAGTATTCCAGCGCCGAAAACTCGCGACGATACCGGGTTGCAGTTGCGTGGGAGACCAAGGTACAGGGCCCTCATTTGTCCTTCGCATGAGACTTCTCCTTTTCTTGATCGATGCCTGAATCTTAAAAGTGGCCGATTGAACAGGACACTCCTGGCTCTGGGACTTGCTTCGATAGCTGCTCAATAGAATCTTGTCTAACAAGATCCTGAACTGTGCGGGCCGCATCCCTGGGTCTTGCGAACGATCCTGTCCTTCGTAGATGGCGTTCATCCACCAGCATCCATCCTCGACCGCATTGAAAAAAAACATAGTGGCGCCGGAACCCAAAAGCCGAGGCATTAATTCGTAGGCGGTCCCATCGGAAAGCAAGAACTCGCTGAGAACTAGGTCGAAACGGCGACGATCCAGGAACTCCAACGCTTCTTTTTTGGAAGTTGCAAGGCAGATTTCACATCCTCGTTTGAGAAGGTAGGGCTCGAGGGGTGAGGTGCATAGCGCATCGCGTTCGACAAGAAGAACGGTTACTCTTCTTAGCTCCATATACGCCTCTTTAGTGACCGGTGCGGAGCCCGGTGTGCGAGCCTGGCCAGCGGAGAAGGCATGCGGCGGAGGTGAAACTGCCCGACTTGGATGCCAAGGAAAGCCATTGCACAAAAGGCGAAACTGCATCTTCCTCCTCCGTTCCATGAGATGTATCGTAGTACGATATGGTTTGCTGACGACAAACTGGCGTCGTCGATTCCCGAGCGCCGAAGCATGTGACTCTTAGATCGAAACGAAGCAATCGGACAGGCAATGACCCGCTGCCCCGCTTGTACAATGCTGCGGACTGCGTTCTGATTCCGCGCCCACTGGCTTCAAGGTCTCGACAAACCGGCCTTGTTCACGCCAAGACCAGAGCGCGCATGGATTTCCTTCCTCCCGCCCGCTTGTCCGGCGACAGCTAACTCCCCACCGATGGACGTATCGTGAGTACGGTTGGTTAGCCGCGGCCACATGCATATATATCGTACTGCGATACAAAATTCAAGGCAACAATTAGGCGATGTATCGCATCACGATATGTGTAAGCAACGGCCGTGTTTTCCGGCTGGGATGGCTGACTAGGGCCATGGAAGAAGCGCGACGAAACGGGGCGAGGGGTTAGCGTATTCCTGCCCTTTTGAACGAAATCTCGGACGGATGATTCGGACCAAGCCACGATCATCACCGTGAAGGAGGATCCACCAAATGCAAAGGAAGCTTGTTGTACTCGGGGTTTTGGTTTCGGCCATGAGTTGCTTGTGGACGCTCTCGGTGTTTGCGCAGTCATCGCAAGAAACAGGGAAATTGAAAATACATGTTGAACCGAAGCAGGCTTATGTTTTCGTCGACGGTAAGGCAATCCGCGATGGCAGCCATACGATCGAACTTGCCGCGGGCGATCACAAGGTGGGAGTTTACAACTACGGGTACTTGCCCAAAATGCAGGACGTCCACGTAGGTGCGGGCGAGACGACAGATATACGAGTGAACCTGCAATCGTCCGGAGATGTGGTGGCAGGACCATTTGCTGACATCGAGTTCAAGGGAGATCCTCGCGCCGCAGTTCTCGTAAATGGCCAGACGCCGGCGTATTTCGTCGGCCATGTCGACGAATTTGACTGGAACTGGATCTGGCACCAACGGCTACTCGTGAAGCCTGGAACTTATCAAGTCACCGTGACTCGCGAAGGCAACACCATCTGGTCCGGTTCAGTCACCGCGAAAGCGGGGCAACAAGTAACGGTGTATCTCAATCGCAACGGCGAGATGAAAACCAAGGAATGGAAAGAGGGATTGAACATGCCACCGCAGCCTCGATTCCATGCCGGAATTGCCAGCGCCACGGTACCGATTGCTCCAGTCTCGGCGCAACTCGCGGCTCAGTCCACAGATCTCAGCTGTGGTCAAGGGACGCAACTCACCTGGAAGTCCGCTGATGCGACAGATACTTCTATCGCCGGGATTGGCGAAGTTCCGGGTCAAGGAGACCATACAGTCACCCCTACGCATAATTCGACCTATGTACTGACCGCGAAAGGTCCGGGCGGAGTGGCCACGCAGACCGTAACCGTGAAGGTTGACGCCACGCCAAGCGCCACACTTACCCTAAGTGAGCCGGAAGTCCGTTATCACAAAATTGGCGACCGCGTCGTGGAGGATGGTTCCGCCACGTTGAATTGGTCGACCTCCAATGCAAACTCAGCCCGAGTCGAACCTTTTAATAGTGATGCAATGAGTGGCAGCCGCGCAGTGACCGCCCAGCCCACGCAGACGACCACGGGCCCAGTCAACGAAGACGTAACCTATACCATTACCGTCGCAAATGCCTGCGGAGGGACGACGACAAAGACAGCGACGCTGCACCTGGTGGGCTCCATTGATCCCCCACCCTCGGCAACATTGGCTAGCCTGTTCTTCCCAACAGCGTATCCAACCAAACACCATCCGAAAGTCGGTCTTGTGGCGAGCGAGAAAATGACTCTCGACAACATTGCGAAACAGTTTAAAAACTTCGGCATGTATGAGCAGGGCGCCAACTTGGTGGTTATTGGATACGCCGACGTGCGTGGTTCTGGCAAATATAACCAAGCACTCAGCGAGCGTCGCGCCGCTCTCGTCCGAGACTACCTGATTTCCAAGGGAATTCCGGGCGATGAAATCAAGATCCGAGCGGAAGGAAAAGATAAACAAATAGACGTGAAAGCCGTAGAATCCCTCCAATCCAGAAGCGACGAGACGCCGGACAAGTGGATGGTGAAAAGCGAAAAAACAACCTGGCTCGCTTACAATCGTCGCGCGGATCTTGTTCTCGAGCCTACGGGTCAGCAATCGGCAGTGATCTATCCTACAGACTCAGCCGATACACGAATTGTTTGGCAGCGCCGTGAACCTCAACTGAAGAAAGTTGAAAAGGTGTCAAATGCGTCTGCTACAAGCGTCCAGCAAGCGCGCGCCAACTCGGCAAATTGATCGCAGCATCCGGATTCTGCCCCCGGGTAAGGGGACGTTAGCCGGGACTCACGTCGCATCGGCCACGAGCCGGAGCGTCGTAGGAGCGCCGCCTTCCCGGAATGGCGGGTAGATTCACCCCCGGCATCATTCTCAAAACTATGGAGGAAGAAATGATACAACTTTCTTTGAAAGCCACGGCAATTGCAACCGGACTCCTATGGGCCGCCGCCATGCTGTGCGTCGGTGTGATCAATCTGGCGGATCCCAGCTATGGTGTGAACTTCATTCAACTGACGAGTTCCGTGTATCCGTGGTTCCACGCGTCCAGAACCATTGGAAGTGTCATCATCGGAACCATTAATGGTCTGATTGATGGTACAGTGGCAGGGCTGCTTTTCGCTCTGCTCTATAACGCGGTTACCAGCCTGCCAAAGCACGCGGGCCATTCGCACCAGCAAGCCTAGTCCCGAAAACAATAATTTCACGATTAGTTCGCCCAAGAATTCTGCCAGCCGTACCGCGTGGTTGCGGTCCGGCTGGCATGATCGTGAAGCGCAGAACGTTTCAAACTTATGGCGCGCGCCAGTCGAAGTGGGCACCATTGTTGGCGCTATCGAATTCACCTTAGGCCACGAGGCGCAGTCAGAGAGAGGACTTTCTCTCGAGATTAGTGGGCTTAAACTAGGCCAACGATGGTCAGCCTCGTACGAGGTGGTCGACCAACCAGGTGCCGGCCACCACGACCATGAAAATCCAAAGCAGCACCACGATAACGATGCCTCTGTAATCCGTACCGTTTTTAGTTTCTCGCACGATCCCCCTCTGACAAAAACAATTTTCGCCGGAATAGGTAGGCGTTCAGTACTGCAAGCTCAGATCGCGGGAACCTGCCAATACTTCCGCCCTTTCTTGCGCAGTCAGCTTCTTCTTGTCACAACTTTCCAGGTCATAGAGGCAATTTGCCACGTTCTGTCCATCAACGCTCGATCCGCGGGCTTCTTACGTTATCTGAAGAGGCCCGACACCTTGGGGGCCGAGTGCTCCGAACGTGGCAGAAAGAAGCGATGACGAGTTGGAACCGCGGCGGCAGAAGACATCGTGGTCTCAGCACACAAAACGAACTACTCTATTTTGGATTCATCTCAATAAACGCATGTCTGACAAGGCAATGCAGTTTGCCAAACAATCGTGAGGGAACCCAAAGTCACAACAATTGCCTCCCTGTATTCAGATGGTGCAGGAATTCCCAAAGGTTGCCAAGAATATCGCAATACGATATATTCAAAAAGTGCGGGTCACTCTGGGCAATGAGTGATGATCACACAGGTTAAAGCGGAAGCCCCAGCCGGAGTTCGCGCACAGCCTCTGCGGGAGGATCCTTAATGATGGTCCTAGGCTCCCAAACACGTCTTTCACTCAGAAACGTCCTCTTCGCGACTGATTTTTCATCGCGTTCTGAGGTAGCCATGCCCTATAGCATTGGTATGTCCCGTCGCTATGGCGCCACCCTGTATACGGTGACCGTGGTGTCTTCAGAGATTACGTATGATGTTCAGCCACCGGACCCGTTTTACCTCCGACATTCCGCTGAAAAGAAAATGGAGAAAATTGTAAGCTCCGGGGTTTTCGCGGGAATCAAGCATATCGAGCTCGTCAAAGAAGGATTCGACTCGGTCTTAGAGGTGCTATTGGAGTCGATTGTCTAAATGGCGATAACTGGTTCCTTTCGAGAGAAGGGCATCGGCTTTCTTTCTCAGTCGCGCTCGTTCGCACAGGCTCGAGCTCTCCAAGAGTTCCCGCATAGGGTCCTCGTACGGGATTTAGACTGGCGGGCGATTCCATGGTGGCTGTGGTGGAACATTCTCAGCGGTGATGCTCCGACTATCGCACTTGCTTGGGCAATACTCTTCACGGAAGTGGGCGGAGGTAAGTTGTCGGTGGCGGAGGCAAGTGTTCTGGTTCTTACTGTTTGGATCATATATGTGGTCGACCGCCTGTTGGATGGCTGGAGGGAGAGAGATCACAGCCAGTTGCGCCAGCGTCATCTTTTCTGTGCGCGGCACCGATTCCTCTTTATTTGTTTGGCGGCCGTGGCAGGTGCCAGCATTCTTTGGTTAACTGTAGAGTACCTGCCTTTTGCGGAGATTATCGCGGGAGCGATACTTGGTGTCATCCTGATCTTTTATTTGGCCATCGTCCATGCGGCTCGCGAACGCATTTCAACGTTTTTGCCGAAGGAAATCGCAGTGGGGTTCTTGTTTGCATGCGGGGCAACCTTGCCTTGCTGGTCGAAATTTACAGGATTCTCGTGGGGTGACTGCATTCCCTTTTTTTTCTTCGCTTTGCTATGCTCCCTCAATTGCATGTCGATTGAATGTTGGGAGAATCATCGCCGGGGCGGGATCTGGAGGCGGCAGCCCAATCCGCTCCTCCACTGGGCCGACTCCCGAATTAATTGCATGGCAGCCATTTTAGCGTGTGGCGCTCTGACAGCAGCTTTCTGGCAGGAGCCAAGAGGGTCATCTTCGATTGATTTGTTGACGGTTTCACTGGGTGCGCTGCTGATCCTACTTCTGAACTGCGCCAGAAATGAACTTTCGGAGACTTCGTTGCGTGTCCTCGCCGATGCCGCGCTCGTTGTGCCCGCACTCATCGCGCTTGTTATTCGGGGTTGAGAGCCGTGAGTCGAATTCAACCTCTCCGGATGAACTGCGATAGGATTTCCCGTTTCTACAATGCTCTGGAACATCTTTCGTTCGGAAATTACTTGGAAAACTGTCGTACTGCTTTCCTAGCAGAAATGGCAAAATCGCGTAACGCCATTGTGTGTGGGGGCGGAGACGGGCGCTTTCTCGCTCGTTTGCTGCGAGCGAACCCGCACGTGGAGGTGGACTACGTTAAATTAAGCCCGCAGATGGTGCGGCTTGCAGAACAGCGTGTGGCAAGCATTGGTCATGCTTTTCTGGAGCGAGTTAAATTTCATGTGGTAGACATATTGGAATTCGGGCAACGACCCGGCGGGTACGATTTGATCGTGACCCACTTTTTTCTTGATTGCTTCTCCGACCTTGAACTTGCGCATGTCGTCCTCCACCTTGCAGGCTGCGCGGCACCGGACGCACGGTGGGTTGTTGCGGATTTCTGTGAGGCAGACGGGCCCGTCGGTCGCATTTGGACTCGAGCGGTTATCCGATCGCTATACGCTGCCTTCAAGTTCACTACTGGATTGCGGGTGACGCGCCTGCCGGACTATATGGCAGCGCTCGCGAGAGAAGGATTTCTTCTGCGAGCTGAGAAAACCGCCTTAAAAGGACTGCTTCGTTCATCGCTCTGGGGGCTGAGCCGCACGGCGAGTGCAACAAGTGGGCGCAATCGCGGAATTTTATATGGCTAGCAATTTGCGCGAGCCCTTAGTGGTGGCGAAGCTTTCTGCTTGAGGGTCGTTCGTGGGGTAGTCTCTACGACAAGTTGGTCACCCTACCGACGTCACAGGCCCGACTCAATCTAAATCCACACGTCTATTGTTATGCTTCGACTCCGAACAGTGCAAAATAAAGCCTTCTCGACAATGGCATCGAGCTTGCAACTGATGGGCGCAAGTTCTGCCTTATTCTCACCGCCTGAGTAGCACCACTTCGTTTCATCTTGAGCGAGTTTCACCTGGATGAAGTAATAGAATTTGATAGGTGCCTTGCCATTTATTTCTGCTGTCCGCTGGTCGGGATTGAAAAGAATCGTCAAGCCTTTATCTTCTTCACCGATTTTGAACACGTGTGACTCTCTGTCGGTGAAGGTGCTGCCAAGGGTGTCCATGCAACCCGGCTCGCGGTTAACTTTGACAATCTGGCTGTGAAACTCACGTGCCAAATCAATTTTCAAGAACGCAAAGCCCTTGTGGAGCAATTCATCGTGGTTTTCTTGCTTTGTCTCCGGTTGACGACCTCTTGCCTGGCGAATGTAACGCGCTAACTTTCTAGATCGTTCAGACATTGGGAGTTTCACACGAATCAAGGCACATTAAAGGTTGGCAAATCAAAATTGGAAAATTCGAAGGGCATTTAAGAACGCATTGAAGGTCTCTCTGCTGTCTGGCAACCGAGTGTTTCATTTCCTTGCATCCTCAGTGATACGTATACGTGCTTAAAATGACGCGATCAGCTTTGACCGCTGGCGGCAATGCCGTAGGAAATCAAAATATCACTGCGTAACACAATCCCTTCCAAATAGTGCACATCGGCGCGGCTTACCACCGGCAAGAGATCCAGTCCAGCTCCGCCCATGCGTTCTAGCGCCAAGTGAAGGGACTGGTCGGCGTGAAGATGAGGGAACATCCGCGCATCCACCAGTTCGAGAAGTTGTTTTTCTTTTCCATACTGCTCGGCGGCTCGTTGCAGACCCTCTTGGTTCAGCACTCCAATCACGCCAGTCTTGTCGCACACCGGCCAGCAATGGAAGTTACTGTTGAGCGTCATTTGCAACGCATCGCCGACACTGATCTCAGCCGGCAATGTTTCCTTCGGAGGTCGCATGAGATATGCGACTTGACGCCCCCCTCGCTGCTGACGCGTTGCCGCGCTGGGCAAGTGGATTCCGTCTTGATAGGCGAGCGCATCGTAGATCGGCTCCGGTTGCAACCGTGAGGAAATGAAGAAACTGATCAGATTCGAAATCATAAGCGGAACTATGACGGCATAGTCTTGGGTCGTTTCGAAGATCATTAGAACCGAGGTCATCGGCGCACGCACAATCCCGGCAAATAGCGTGCCCATGCCGACCAAAGCGTATGCTCCCGCCGAGGCCGTATACGCCGGCAGCAAGTGGTGGGCGAGGCCTCCGATCGTGCCTCCCAACATGGCTCCGATGAAAAGGCTCGGCCCGAAAATGCCGCCCGCGTTTCCGGACCCGTAGCTCGTCGTCACCGCAATGAGTTTTAAGACCACCAACAGAGCCATGGTTCCAAGCGCAAATCTTCCGTTCAGCGCTTCTCCAACGTAACCATAGCCCACCCCCAAAACTTGCGGCACAAACAGGGCTATCACACCAACCAGCAGCCCGCCGGCAACGGGCTGAAACCATACGGTTTTCTTCGGAAGGCTCAAGAACCATTCACGTGTTCTCAAAAGAAGTTTTGTGAATGCAACGGAAACCAACCCGCCCGCAACGCCCAAAATCGCATAGATCCCGAATTCCAGCGGATTCGCCAGCTGATATTGCGGCACGTGAAACAAAGGATGGTTCCCCAGGAGCAGCCGCAGAACGAACCATGACGTCGCGGCGGCTAATACCACAGAACCAAGAATCGGTGCGTGGAGATCGCCCGTAATCTCTTCGAGGGAGAACATAACCGCTGCCAGAGGAGTGTTGAACGCAGCGGCGATCGCCGCGGAAGCTCCAACCGGGATGAGTGCCTTCACTCGTTCGGAGCTCAGTCCGAGGTACCGGCCTAGAACGGAGGCAATGCCACCCCCCACTTGCACCGATGGGCCTTCGCGTCCCAAGGGGATACCGCACGCCAGCGTCGCCGCCGTACAAAAGAACTTTCCCAGGATCGTACTGAGGGTAATCCGGCCTCCCCTCGCAAAAAGAGCGGCTTTGGTTTGGGGAACGCCGCTACCCCGGGCATCCGGGAAATATCGGTAGATCAGGTATCCCATGGCGAGAGAGCCCACTACGGGAATTAAGATCCGCCGCCAAATCGCGCTCCCGACAGGATAAAGCCGCATGCCCAAGTGTTCCGTCAGCACGATGAATGCAACGACGGAAAGTCCCGTGAGCATGCCGATAACAAGCGTGAGCCCCAGAAAAACCTGGTCCTCGCGTTCGCGAATGCCAGGAAAAGAAGCAGCTAAAGGCTTCCTCCACCACTGTGATTTGAGTCCGTTCGCAATTGCCTGTGCCATCGTTCCTTACCTGGGCGAAGAGACCCGATTGCAAGCGTGAGAAGGAGGGATACCTGATTCTCAGTTTGAGAAGACGAGTTCATGCGCTAAGCTCTACACCCTTAAAACGGGGCATCGAGCATGGCTAAGCACCTGATGAAGCATGGCCCACGGCAGATGCGCCGATATCCGCGGGTGGAACGTATGATGCGGTCCTATCACAATCAAGTCTGCATGCAGGTCTTCCGCAACCTCTGGGATGCGCTCTTCTGGCGCGCCGATCTCCACTATCGATTGCGCTTCCAACGAGGGACTAGTCTCCAGAAGAAGCAGCTGTACGAGCTGTTCCATTGCAATGTCCCGCTGTGCCTCTCGACGTTCCGGCGGAGCATCGGCCGGCATCTCGAGAACATGGATCAGAGTCAGGTGCGCGTTCTCATCCCTCGCCAACGCCTGCGCATACGAGAGCACTCTCGCGGACCCGGGCTGCATGTCCGTTGCGCACAGAATTTTCCCCAGTTTTAATTCCGAAATCATTTTTGGGTGAACCTGCGGCCCCACCGTGAGCACCGGGCAAGGCGCGCAGTTAACGATTTCTTCCGCCACCGAACCGAGCACCAGCTTCTTGATTCCACTGCGGCCATGCATGCCAAGCACGATCAAATCAACGTTCAGGCTATCGATCAGGCCCAAAAGCACCTTTGAAACGGAGTCGAACCTTTCTTTGATGAGCTCGTGATGCTTGATCCCCTCGAACACCCCTGAGGTCACAATTTTCGCCATCTTCTTTTCAGCGGTATGTCTCAGGTAAAACGGGTCCGGTGGCTGAACATCGTAAGTAATCTCCGAAGAAACAACACTCACCGTATAGAGCGTGGCCTCATAATGGCGGCACAATCCAATTCCATAGGGCAGCGCTGCTTCGGAACAGGAGGAAAAATCAGTCGCGAAGAGGACGTTTCTGAGTGAAACTACCATTGCCATCGGAATACGGAAGGAAGGCGGCGTCTGGCACCTCCCGATATTAGGGCAACTACCCCTTCTATCGAGTGCCGCCGAATGAATATATCGCAGAGCGATATACACGTCAATAACGTCCAACGGCTTCATCCAGATGCCTGATATACGCAGCGGTAATCGGGTACTGGCCCTTCACCATAACCATTCACCCCACCAAGAGTGTCACGATTGGTAGCGAACAAGTGTTCCGTAGCCCTTGTAACCATCCCGCTTGCAAATGCCCTGAATTACAGCCCGTCAGACAAGTAAGATCCTCCCATGCTCCCGTATCCGCCCAATGCGCCTCCGCGTCGAAAAGCCCTTCAACGACCCCGACTACATCTTCGAACTGAAACATGACGGATTCCGCGCCACCGCTTAGATTGAGGAACTCACGTGCCAATTTCGCGCAACGCTAACCAGTTTGGATATACAATCGCGTCCGACGAACAATCCGGAACGGAAATGAGACGCTCCGTTTTAGAGGAGGCGCCATGAAAATTACTCTTGGTATCTGTATTTTTGCATTGCTTGGCGGAACTGTGCTTGCAGCTGGGGGAAAGAAGCCAGACTTCAGTGGGACGTGGAAGCTAGACCCGTTGATGAGTCGGTTCGACCAAGGAGTTCCCGCGCCGAAGGGTAGGACGCTGACCATCGAGCATCACGAGCCAAAACTCCACATCGAGATTAAGACTGAAACCAGAGAAGGCACTCAAGATCAGGTGTTCGATTTGATCACCGACGGCAGTGAGGCTAAGCAGGTCGGAGGAAGCTGCACCGCCAGCGCCACTTGGGGTGATATAGACGGCACTCGATTGGTGTTGACCATCAAACAGCAGTCTGCCAACGGCACAGTGGTAACGAGCCGTCTGATGAAGCTTGGCTCTCAGGGGAAAATGCTCACCACCGTGCTGACAGTACAGAATCCAAACGGTACGGAAAAGGCTGACGAATTCTACGTACTGCGCTAAAAGCGGGGACCTTGTCCACCGAGCGGTTCATTTGAATATTGGTGATTACAATACCCGCGTTCGGAACTCCTAATCGCACTCTGGTGGAGGCGACGTGATAAACTCCGCCCATGCCCCAAAATATGAAACGCCGTCACGGTATGGCTATTCACACCACCAAGCGTGTCACGATCAGAAATAAACGAGCGGTTCGCAGTCCGTGCAATCAATGTGTCATCGGATAAGTAGACCGCCACATTCGCGGGCGGAAGGGCGAAATAAGAAGGAGTGATCTGGAAGCAACCAAGTTCGATCCGATTTTGGAGACTCGTCCAACACCCTCTGCGCCTACTGGGGGATGGGAAGGCTGGCCGGACGCCGTATGTGCCGCGGACTAACAGAAAGTCTGATGGATTGAGCGGGGTCGCTTCCATCGAGATGAGAACATCCTCCTGACCAAGAGCCGGTTCGGAGACTGTGTTGAGTTCGCCAAAATCTTCGCGTGGCCGCGCTTGGTCACAAAAATATTGGCAGGCTTGATATCGCGATGAATGATGCCTTCGACATGCGCGGCATCCAGAGCGTCAGCGATCTCAATCGCCAGCGTAAGCAGAACATCGGTATCGACGGGCTTTCCGTTGATGAGGTGTTTAAGCGTCACGCCATCTAGAGATTCCATAGCGATGAACGCCTGCCCGTCCTGCTCGCCAATATCGTGAATCGTGCAAATGTTGGGATGATTCAATGCTGATGCCGCTTGCGCTTCACGTTGGAAACGGGCGAGTGCCTGAGGGTCACGGGCAACCTCCTGGGGCAAAAACTTGAGCGCAACGAATCGCCGAAGCCGTGTATCCTCTGCCTTATAAACAACGCCCATTCCACCGCCGCCGAGTTTTTCGAGGATGCGGTAATGAGAGATGGTTTGTCCTATGAGCGAGTCGGCGCCTGTCATGTGTTGCACATCTTAGGTTGGGGACAAGAAGCAAGTCAACGAATCGGACCGCCAAAGAAGCCACTTTACAGGTGAAGAATTACAGGTGAAGTTTCTTGGAGATTCCGAAGAAAACTCTCTAACTTATTGAAAACGATGGTAGGCCCGTGGGCACTCGAACCCCAGACCTCTACCGTGTCAATCTGTCGTGGCTGGATGGCTAACCGAAGCTTCCGAGGGGGCTATAGAAAAGTGGAAAGCAGAGAACGGTTCCTACTTTTCCACACCCCCGACTGCGACGACCGGTCCTATCTCGTACGCGCTGCGCTACATTAACAACCTCACTGGTAGAAAAGACTAGAAATCCGGCCTGGAGATGTCTACATGCTCTTTCAGAAACGCGGACTTACTGCACTTCTTTTCGCGGCGACCAGCCTTGCCGCGTCTCTCCCCGCGCAAACGCCGGTTTCCATTCGTATCGACGCCCAAGGTGCGACCACGCCCTTTCCGCACTTCTGGGAACAGACCTTTGGCTCAGGGCGGGCGATCCTGTCTCTGCGCGAAAGTTATCGCAATGATCTTCGTACGGTTAAGCAGGCCACCGACTTCCAGTCCATTCGCTTCCACGGTATTTTCCTGGACGAGGTCGGCCTCTACGATCCAGACCGTCAAGTGAAGAATCCCGGACAAGGCGCTCAGGCAGCCAACGACGCTTCCACCTACAACTTCTCCTACATCGATCAGATTTACGATGGTCTGCTCGCCAACGGCGTCAAACCTTTCGTGGAGCTGAGTTTCATGCCCCGCAAGATGGCCGCCGATCCTACTCTGATACAAGCCTTCTGGTATCACCCTGTCGTATCACCTCCAAAGGACTACAAGCTCTGGGATGACATGATGCGTGCCTTTGGCAACCATCTGATCGAGCGATACGGCATCGATGAGGTTGCCACATGGAAATTTGAAGTCTGGAACGAGCCTAACCTCGATTTCTGGGGTGGAAAGCCCAATCAGCCCACGTATTTCGAACTTTACGATCACACTTCGAGAGCGCTTAAGAGTGTCTCGTCGCGTCTGCAAGTCGGCGGCCCGTCTACAGCCCAGGCAGCTTGGGTTACACCCTTCCTGGCCCACACCAAAGCCAGCAATGTGCCAGTGGACTTCGTTTCCACTCACGTCTATGCCAACGACACTGCGGACAATGTCCTGGGCACCAACGAAAGTATCTCTCGCGACATGATGGTGTTTCGCGCCGTCAAGAAGGTCCACGAGGAGATTCTCGCCTCTGCTTACCCGCACATTCCGCTCATCTTTTCCGAGTTCAACGCCAGCTACGCAAACGAGCCAAATGTGACTGACTCCACTTTCATGGGTCCGTGGCTTGCCAACACCATCCGCCTCTGCGACGGTCTGACGGACTCGATGGATTACTGGTCCTTCTCTGACGTTTTTGAAGAGCAGGGTGTCGTCCGCTCGCCCTTCTACGGCGGCTTTGGACTCCTGGCAGCGGACAGCATTCCGAAGCCATCGCTCAATGTCTTCCGTGCCTTGCATCAGCTCGGCAACAAAAGACTGAGTACGTCCTCCGACTCCGCATTGGCAACCGTTGCGCAAGACGGCGCGGTCGTTCTCGCACTTTGGAACTATGCTCCGCCGATTGGGACAGGTGTTACGTACACAAAGCCAACAGGTCCGGCGGGCCCCGCGCGTACTTTCGACATCCATCTCGACCATGTGAAAGCTAACGCTTCGGTGGAAGTGTGGCGCGTCGATGACGATCACGGCAACGTACTCAAGATCTTTGACGGCATGGGACGCCCGAGCGGCAGTCTTACCGCCCAGCAGGTTACGCAGTTGAAGGCGGCCGGCAACATGGCGCCCATGGAGAAGAAATACCTTATCCGAGGCAACCTGCTCATCACCGTTCCGGCCCAAGGACTCGCCGTACTGGTGGTGGCGCGTTAAAGCCCAGCTCGCTTCTTCACCGCCGATGTCGGAGGCATCATCTTCCCCAAGAAAAAGAAATCAATCGCGGCCTTCTTCTGCTGAAACGCACCTCTGCGTTTCCACAAGTCTTTGCGCGGAGCTGGCTAATCAGCTGATCGACTGGCACCGCGCAACGGTCGACTTAATAACACCCCAGCGCTCGGAACGATGCAAGAAAATCTGTTTCGCCGAGCACTGGGAAAGCGGTAACAAAGGTGTCTCGAATGGTTCGGTAAAGGCCGGAGGTGCCTCACCGACGAATGAATAGCCGCACCCGCGCCGGGCGATAACGCTTTCGCAAAGTTTCTCTGTCGACCGCCGTATCACCACTGTCGGCTTTGCCGTTCTTAATCTTCGCAATCGAGGAGATGGACATCATCACACGGGCATCTTGCCACCACGGAGCACAAAGCAGTCAAAGCGAGCTTGCCCGCGAACTTTCGGACAATCTCCTTGAGGACTCCGACTTCCATCAATCGACCCGAACGCGCGTTAGCCAATGGGGGCGTGAACGCAGTCGAATTTTTCTAATACGCATCGCAGACTGTCCCGCGTGCTTTTTTCTACGCGATAAAGATGCCATGATCTCAGTTCCACTGAGTTCGCCGTGAAGAAATCAGTCTTGTGAGTCCGGCGCAAGCAGGAGAATCTTCCCAATACCGCCTTGCTCCCCTAGCACATGTGCCTCAGCCGCCTCACGCAACGCCATCCGGCGACCAATAGGAAGATAGAACTTGCAATCGCGCACGTTATCGGCAAATTCACGCACCTTGGATGGATCAGGCTTCGCGAGCACACGCTTAATCTTCACTGTCGGATTTTGTGCCGTCAGGTTTTCCGGCAAAAAGGCGGTATAACCAAAGGTGCCACTCGGCTTTACCTTCGCGATCAGCTTAGCGGCAACGTCACCGCCAACGGTGTCGGCAATTGCATCCACTAAGCGGAATTTCTCAATCGCTTCATCATCATCAATCGTTAGCACGCCAGAGACACCAAGGGAGAGGGCGTCATCCAGCTGGGAGGCATATGCAGCCTGTAAATCAGATGCGCGGGAGCCGACTCAGGTCTGCCGGGGATAGATACCGGATTGATGAGCCCATGGACACTCTGAACAAAATCCTCTTCACCTTCGCGTCCTAAAACTGCGGCCCGAATCGCGTGAGGAAGTTGCGCACAGAAGCTGCCGCCACGGGCCTCGACCCCAAGTCTGGATAAAACAACGTGGAGGTGATTGCGGCGGCGCGCGTTGGCGCGGAGACAGTGAACTACGTCTCGAACATTTACAAATATTATGTCGCCTACAAGCTCGTCGCTGTGCAAAAGGAGCAGAGCGACAAAGCCAAGGAATCACCCAAGAAGAAGCCCTCTTAACCCGATCCCTGAGGAACAATGGTCTTCGATCCCACGCCGGCCGCTACTGAAGCGGTACGCGAGAACGATCCGCCACCGGATTCCTTCTCACCGCTCTTGTCGATCTCGATGGAGCCCTTGAAATAAGCCCCGTCTTCAATGACGATGCGCGCCGTCGTCAGATCGCCGTTGACGGAGCCGTCCTTTTTAATCTCGATCCGATTTTTCGCCTGCAGCTTGCCCTTTACCGTGCCGTAGACCACCACTTCCCGGGCGGTAATGTCGGCGGTCACCTTGGCCGAAACGCCCACGGTCAGTTTGCTCTCGTCCAGTTGGACCAATCCTTCCACCGACCCTTCGATCACCAGGTCTTCATTGCCGGCTATTTCGCCTTTCACATGCAGACTTGGACCGAGCCGGGCCGTAGCACGGTCAGCAGTCGCCACCATCGGACGGATAGCATCTGTATTCATAGTGGTAGTTCCCTCCCGAGTAGCCGCGGCGGGTTTCGCCGCCGCCGGCGGATTCACTGGAAAATTCTTGATTTCCGGTTGTGCTTGAGGCGTTTCCGGCTTCTTATTCCTCCACATCGGTCCTCCTTTAATGCCAGCGCTGGGCTTTTCGATTGAGACGTCCGACCCGAGCCATGCCGACGACCTGGCGTTCGCGTCACCGCAGTCTAACGGAAATCTCCTCACCTACGAAGCCAGTGGAGCGTACAACGAGGATGACCACAGAGACCTCCAGGGGAAACACAGCGGGAAAACAGAGAAGTTGCGAGGAGCCGACCACCGGACTCTAAGTCCCCTCCAGTCGAAGTGTCAAGCAAATTGAAGACGCAAAGTTTGACCGCGTATTGCCTGATTCATCTAGAACCAGCATTCGCCTTGCCTATCAGTGAAAAGTACTAATTTCCTACGCAGGAACCGGGCCACAATTGGCGCCGCGCCGCCTTTGTCACCTGCCTGGGGCATAGTGTGACCTGGGCAAATCTCCCGCCTGCCGTCAAACGCGCCTTTCTTCAACACTTTCTAGTGTATAATCCCGGCCATCTGACCGCATTTCGTCCGCACCGTGACTGTACGGAAACCCTGGGACCAGTTCTCATGCGACCAGCTACCGAGACGGAACGACTCCGTCGAAATCAAACCGCAGGGTTCGCAAGCGATTCAACAAATTACACTTCCTCCAGCGGAGGCAAGTTAATCGTTCTCACTGCACCCTTGACGGAAACGATTGATTCCTAACCGCGAAGCGCTGGTGGATCTCTACACCGAAATCGTCAATACGCCGGGCGTAGAACATCATTTGCTCAGCCACTGCACCATGGCCCCTTTCGTCGTGGATCCGGAATTGATCCGCCAACTCTCGGAAGTTCTCCTCCCGAAGAGTCCCATGCATCTGCCGCTACTCAGTTCTCATCCGCAAAAGAAGGCCTTGATCCCTTTGATCGGGCTTGAAACAGGCTCCGTACGCATGGCCCGGCAGATCATGCCCAGTCAGGGCGTTCCATTTTCCATTGACGACTGGCCCAGCGTCGTTCTGGAAAGCTTGCGCGTGGCCAACCAGAACAACTGGTTCCCCATGATGACGCTGATGGTCGGCAATCCGGGCGAAACCGATCAGGACGTTCAGGAAACGCTCGATCTCGTCTATGAGATGGAGCGCCGTGGCCTATTTGCATTTCTGATCCCTTCGATTTTCACTCCGCTGCACGACACGCGCATGGAGCACCAAACAGGCGTCACTCACACCCGCCAGCTAAGTCCCCTCC
The DNA here is from genome assembly GCA_963701055.1 of Candidatus Acidiferrales bacterium. Classification (GTDB taxonomy): domain Bacteria; phylum Acidobacteriota; class Terriglobia; order Acidiferrales; family UBA7541; genus Acidiferrum. The sequence continues at coordinate 160,298 of OY969563.1, forward strand.
AATGGCAGCTCCTGATGGAGTGTTGGAAGCACAACTTGCGCCCTGGCCAGTACAGTTGGTGGGGTCCGATCGCTTGGAGGGTAGGATCCTTGTTCATGTGGCTCTACCGTCTCCGCAAATTGAACGGGCCCAATTTCACTTGGCCGCTGATGATGTTCGCAGGTTTGGTACCGGAAAGAATCCTTCAGGGCATGGGCAAGATTCATGTCGGTAAGCCGGTGGTGTTCAAGAGCCGCCGGGAACTGATTGATTCACTGAGGCCGAATCATCTGAAGCACCTCCGGGCCGATAATGGTGACATGCCAGAGAGTTCCGGCCGTTGCGTGGAAGGCCGTCCCGATCAGAGCCGGTTAGATTTTGAGTCAGCGGCACGAACTCTCAAAGTCCTCTCGTAACACAGCCAGCTACTAACTGGTGGCGAGGACACGAAGCGGGAAGAATCTTCGCTGGAGTCGTGCGAGGATTCAGAATATCGCACTAGATTGCGGCGATTTTCGGTGACTCGGTTTTCCAAAGCGGGATTCACAACGATCTGGTTTTCGGACGAGCCCGTGGTCGTCCAGATCTTGGCAGCGGGAGATCGCTTATGCCCTCGCCACAACTGAACCAGCCCTATACCGTTGTGACTGTTTCCTGTGGTCGCTGCAAACAGGAGCAGATCGTCCAGATTCTCGCTCGCACCGGATTTTGGTTGAGAGCACGTCAATCGGTGAAATGTTTGAAGTGCAGTCGTGAGTTTGAGGTGATGCTTCCTGACGCCATTATCGGCGGTCCATTTCTACCGCGTGACATCTCCTCGTCATAATAAGCCGGGCGACTCACTTAGACAGTGCTGCAAAGTCCCCATCGCCTGAAGGAACACGTTTCGCATACCCACCCGTCTGGCGCCGTCATTGGGTAAACCGGTTAACCTTTCGTCTGTGATAGAACGCGCAATTCTTCAATAATTGGGGGCGGATCTGACGCGCAACAGCTTCAGATCCTCTTTGTTTCGCTGCGGAAGCTTCTTGAGCGCCGTCTTCACGCGATACCAGTGTTGTAATTCGGGGTAGAAAATCGAGGTGACCTTAACGAAATCCGGTGATGTTTCGTCGATCCTAAACACGCTCGTCAAACCTTGCCCATTGTCACTGGCACCTTCGGTGCTGTCGATAGCTAACCGTTCCAGCTTAAACGTGAGTTGGCATGCCACATACCCACCAACTCGAGAAAACCGAAAATTACAAAACGAACTCGCGTAAGTCCCTAAGATTCTTCTAGTTGACGTTTCTGAACTTGTCAATCTCTTGGTCTTTCCATAGGGTACGGGTAACCGATGCGATATTGGTTGACAATATCAGCGGATAATGAAGTGGCGTGAAAGCCTAGAATACAAAATACGGTCAAGCCGAATGACTTCCGGAAATCGCTTGTTTAGGGGGTCGCATGAGTCAATCACCCCTCATCAGTACTCCTAGAAATTCCGTGGCGGCAGCGTCGCGCCGCAGCACGCGCATCGAGAAATCCGTCCCCCTGATCGTCTTAGGCCAGAATCGGATGGGAGAGCCCTTCATGGAGAGGACGGTCTCGCTCTGCCTCAATATGCACGGTTGTCGGTACCCCTCGCGCCATGATTACGGCGTTGGAACCTGGGTTACGTTGCAGGTGGTGGAATTAATGAAGGAAAAGCCTTCGACCGTGCGAGCGATCGTGCGATCGGTCCATCCGCCCGCGAGCTTGCGCGAACTCCCACAGATTGGCGTGGAGCTGGAAATACCTGGAAATGTATGGGGGATTGCGCCGCCGCCAGCCGATTGGCTGAGCGCCCGAGAAACGGATCCGTCGACGGACCAACTCGCAGCGGTGCATGTTTCCGCTCAAGAATCTGCGAGGAAGAAGGAAGCCCTCGGCGAGATCCAGATCAAGCGAGAGCCTAAGAGGACTGAAGTCGCCAGTTTACCGTCTCCCTCGCCGGTAGCCTTTCGGCCCCCAGACCCAAAGGTCCCGGAGGCTGCGCAACCACAGCGCCTCGTGGTCACACCCGACAGGTTGATTTCCGCGCTGCAGGGAAAACTGCAACAAGAGGCTGAGAAGGTCGTGCAGGCAGCGGCAACAAAGCAGGTGAACGACATAATTCAGGAGGCGCTCAGGTCGATTGATGATGCCCGGCGTTCGAGCGTGCAAGAAGTGCAGTCGGTCGTGCAAAGTGCGGTAAATTCCGGTCTGGAGGAATTCCGCCGGGAGGCGGACCTGTATGTGAATAGGGCGCTCGCCGAGACGAAGGAACGCGCAGTTTCCGCGCTCGATGCGGAAAGTCGAGCCACTTGCGATGCAAGGCGCCAGACGCTGGAGACCGAGGTGGCGCGTTCCGTTGAACGGGCAACGGAACAATTCCGCAAAGGAATGAAAATCTGCATGGACTCCTTTCTGGAGGCTACCGTCGGCGCTGTGGATGAAGACTCAGGGCGCCTAAAAGATGACGGAAAAACTCTGCACGAGGCCCGCAGCAAGTAGCCGCTTCACGATGAAAATACAATTATTCCAGATGCGGATAGTGGCCCCGTGCCCCTCCTACAATAGGTCGACCAAGAGCGTTCGAAAAACTCGTCGACAGCCTGGAGTTAACTTCACAAGCCCTGAGAGTCATGAGAGGCGACTCGAGTCTTTTAAGAGTCTGAGAACAAATTAGGAAGCGGCGACCAGTTTGCTTGATGGTTTCAGCATCCACGTGGCCGAGGAAGTCGCGGATCATGTCGAGCGATTCCTCTGTAATGCGCGGCTCCATGGTCACCGAGGAGTGCATCATGAAATCTTATGTGCTGTAATCTAACAGGAATGAATTGACCGGCAAGCACTTACAGCAGCAACTCTAGATAACGTCCCACTGCACATAGTATTTCAAATGTGCTGCAGCCCATTCGCATTACCTGGGATGCAAACAGAAACTACGAACGCCGTGAATGACAACCCGGGTCTGAAAGATGTTTGACCGAGATGTAGAGCTATCCAGGATGCTGGGTTTGGTTCGGTGTAATCAGACTCTCCTCGCTGTCCCGAAGTCCGGTTCGAAGCCATGAATCCTAGCGCAACTCGGGCCTCAATCCGCCATGGTGAACTGCTGACTCCAAGCGGTCACGCCGATTTCGAAGGACCCGGACCGGAGATGTGCAACGCGGCGAGTGACAGCAGGCAGTTGGAAGAGATGACAACTTGCAAGCCGGGCGGGAGCGATTCTCCAAAGCTGCGGACGGCGTCCGCCTGTTCGGGCGGGACGTACTTTGATACAAGTTGGATGGCTTCTTCGGCGATCCCAAGCGCCGTAAAGCGAGAAATTACCTGAGCGCGATTTGCCTCATCGACGTCACGCGAGGGATCGTCGGTGCGCCGCGCGATCAACACGATAGTGGAATCCGTCACCGCCGTGTGCGTGGATAAGTCCAGTAGATCTTTCAGCCACTCACTGACAATTTCAGGTTCGACCACCGAGTGACGCGGCCCATACAGGGGAATGCGGGCACCCAGTCGGCCCAGTGACCACAGCCAAATTGCATCTCCAGGTTCCTTTCTAATCTTCGCCATTAACTCACGGCCTAGAGAGGCACGGATGCTGGCTTGCAAATGCTCAAGGTTCGCAAGGAGGCGCCATTTCTCGTACTCAAGTTGGCGGTTGATGCGCTTCTTCTTGCTCCCGGGAGGGCTAGTATGGTTCCGATACAGCGCGATCTGCTCGTTGGCATGGATGCCGCCGGCGATCCGACGCAACAGCACCAGCGCTCCGACCTGACATTGCAGATCGTCTACAAAGGCAAGGTTGTTCGAGGCGATGGTTCGCAAGCGGTTGACGCGCGCATCGTCACCCGGCGCGCCGAACCCCGGACGCAAACAGAAGCCAGATAGGCTAAGCCAACGCATCTCATGGCGTGGGGACTTTTTGCGGCCAGCAGCAACCTCGATAAGCGCATCGGCCAACCGGCGAATGGTCGAGACGGGCCACGAGTCTTTTTTTGCGCCGAGCACTGCTTCCATCTGACCGACAAAGGTCTCGGGTGTCAACGAAGCGTCATGCACCGAGCCGCCAAAAACATTTCTGATCAGTTGCGCAGCAGATTCGACAATTGCATCGGAAGTCGTGACATCCGAAGAGCGTGCCAGCATGGGCTGCGCTTTAACCGCATCGACATGCTGCGCTTGTGCCTCCTCGCCGCGCAGTTCGAATTGCAAGCGCCAGCGATGTGGCGTCTGGCGCGATTCACACCAGAGTTCGAGCGTACCAACCTCGGTGAAACAGGCTCTGAGGCGTATGGTCAGGTACACGTCGCGCCTCTTGCCGTACCGCAGCAAGGTCACCAGCGGCGGATGACGATGTATGCTCGATTCATCCAGTGCAACGACTTTGCCATGTGCATCGTGCCGTGTATGCGAACTGTAAAGCATGAACGACACTGGGCGGTTAGCCAGCACAGAGAATTCGCGATCAAGCAGAGGAAGTGTGGTGCCCTCCTCCACCCCAGCAGGCAAAACACAGATGCCCTCAAGACCGTGATCCGAGAGCAACCCGATGTAGTAGGTGCGCGCGTTGCCGGCTTTGATCCGCAAACCGGTGCCGCGTCGTACGCGGCCGTAGTAAGCAGCACCACGAGCAACAGCACTATCTACCTCGTCGTTGTTGAGGAGCTTGGGCGACCAGCCGCTTTCCGTTCCTCCGAACCAGGCGGACATGGCCTCGACAATCCTGTTGCGAGTCACCGCTGGCGCACAAAAGCCACCATTGAAGAGCACGGCATCAGGTCGAGCCATTCGCAGATCTGCAGGCGCAGCGCCCATAGCGTCTGCGGCTTGGGTCAGAAATGCAGCAAGGTGCTTGGTGATGGCAGGATCGCTGGCGTAGGGTAGGCCAAGTTCGCGCAACCCTGTTGGCGTGCCAGTTGCCGGCATCTCATGAGGTAGGGTGCTGGGCAAGAAGCCGTCTAACAGAACCTGCAAGACTTCCTCGTGGGTCAGGTCAGTGCTGAGCGCATCTCCAATGACAGCCCGCCCGCTACCCAAGATCATGATTGGCACGCGTTCCAAGGACGAGTCATTCAGCAGTCGCTCTTTCGCCGCACAGCAGGTCCGGCGTAATGCATAACGCTGTCGCAGCGTGAGTTTGGCGTCTTTGAGCTTCTTTTCCACGTAGCAGGCGAGCGCAAAATCGAGATTGTCGCCGCCCAGTAAAAGGTGCTCTCCGATGGCTGTTCGCTCAAACTGCCACTCGCCATCGACGAGGCAAGCGCGAATCAGGCTGAAATCCGTCGTGCCACCGCCGATGTCGCAGATCAATATCAATGCGCCATCGCGGAGGTGTTCCTTATTCCCGGCCTGCGTATCTCGGTTTGCGGCGATCCACGCATAAAAGGCGGCCAATGGTTCTTCGAGCAAAGTGAGCTTCTCGAGCCCGGCACTGCGGGCGGCTTCGACCGTCAACCCACGCGCTTCCTCATCGAACGAACCTGGCACGGTCAGGACAATTTCCTGATGCTCAAAACGCGTTTCTCCATCTGTCCCCATTGCGCCGTTCCAGGCGTCGCGCAGATGCATGAGGTAGCGCGCGGATGCTTCAATAGGAGAAATCATCGGCTGCGGTGATTCCGCTTGCGTCGGCAAGATCCTGCCCCGACGATGCACGCCAGGATAGGAAAGCCACGACTTCGCTGATGACACCTGGCGGCCCGGCATCAGTGCTCCCTGTTCGCGCGCGAGCAAACCGGTGACCATTGGCGGATGCTCGTTCCAGGTAGCGCTCACGCCGCCGGCAGACAACTCATCCTCGGTCGGGAAGTAAAGAAACGAAGGAAGTGCGAGAAGCGCGCGGACTTCGCCCGGTCCGACCAACTGCGGCACAGGGAAGACACGAATAGGGGAAGCCGCATTAGCGGTATCCTGAGTATCGAGATAGGCCACGACAGAATTTGTCGTGCCCAGATCGATTCCGATCAGATAACGAGAAAACACGGACGACTCACCGCTTGGTCTTTTCGCGAATGTTCAATTCGAGCTTCCAGCGTTGGCCGTCGCGGGATACGCACCAAACTTCGAGGGTGCCGAGTTCAGTGACGCGAGTCTCAAGCCGCACCGGTACAATCTTGCCGAGCTGGCCGTCGAGTTTGAGAGTGACCTCGAGGGGGCTACGTTCCTCGATATCGTCACCCCAGTCTTCCAGGAGGCTGCCAACTTGGTCCTGCTTGCGAACGCTGGAACTTAGAAATCGAAACTCGGCTGGTTCGCCGACCACGAGTCCAAATTCTCTGTCGGGAATCCTGGCTTCCGATCCTTCCTCCATGCCAAAGGAAGCGACACAGAGCGCCTTGAGTGGGGCTTCAATGCCGGGCACTGCTGGCATTGAGCTTTCAATTCCGATGTAATAGGTGCGAGAGGCGCCACTGCGGATCCGCACGCCGCGACCGCGACGCGCTTTTCCGTAATAGGCCGCGCCGCGCGCAACGGCGTGCTCCAAGTCAGGAGCTTCGAGGATCTGCTCTTTCCCGAGCGCCTCGAATCCCTCTTGTTGCAACCAATTGTTCAGCACTTCGACCACGCGGTCGCGCAGCACGGCCGCTTTCATGACTCCGCCGTTAAAAAGGATGTGCGTGGGACAGGCAAGTCCGCTGCCGCCGCGGCGGATGCCCGCAGCCTCGGGGCTGTTACGGACTTGCTCCGAGAGAAAGCGCGCGAGGTGCTTGGTGATGGCGGGATCGGCCGCGTACGGGAGGCCCAATTCCTGAAAGCCAACACGGCGCTGCCGCGCAGGTAGTTCGTCGCTTGCAGCTTTTGGGAAAAATCCTTCTACTAGGATCTGATTGAGGTCTTCGCGCGACAGTTCGGTTTTAATGGTGCCACCGACGAGTTTTGTCCCCTTGCCGAGCAATGTGATTGGGCGAGTCTGCGTCTTAGGCGATTCGAACAGCTTTTCCTTGGCAATTCGACACTGATGCCACAGGACCTGTAACTGCCAGATATCGATGCGATTGCCTGAGGCTTCAAGGCGCTGCTGCAGAAGGCGCGCCAGCGCCAAGTCCATGTTATCGCCGCCCAGCAGGATGTGGTCACCAACGGCGACGCGTTTCAGCGTCAGTTCGCCATTCTCTTCGGAAACCATAATGAGGCTGAAATCCGTCGTGCCACCGCCGATGTCGCACACGAGAACGAGGTCGCCGACTTTGATGCGGTGCCGCCAAGCATCACCCTGGCTTTCCAGCCACGCGTAAAAGGCGGCCTGAGGTTCTTCGAGCAGAGTGACGTGGTCGTAACCGGCTTGTTCGGCCGCTCGCCTGGTCAACTCGCGTGCTTCTTCGTCGAAGGAAGCGGGCACAGTAAGGAGCACGTCCTGTTCAGCTAGGAGTTGCCCTTGCTCCCCCGCCTCGCCGCTGTCCCATACAGTGCGCAAGTACTGCAAGAACTGTGATGACGCTTCGACCGGCGATAGCTTGGGAACCTCCTCGGGTGCTTGCCAAGGCAAGATCGGCGCAGTGCGGTCCACAGCAGCGTAAGAAAGCCAGGATTTGGCGGAGGCGACGAGGCGATTGGGACTCTCCGCGCCACGTTTGCGCGCCAGTTCACCTATCACCAGCTTCGGTTCGGGTTCCCACGGCAAGGCCAAGCTGCCTTTGGGAAAATCGATTTCGCTCGGGATGTAAAGAAACGATGGCAGTAAGGTGCGTTCTACCACTTCGTTCGGATCCACCAGTTGCGGAATGCTGCGGACTTCAATTTGCCTTTTCTCGTCGGAAGCAGTGGCATCGCACCATGCCAACGCCGAATTTGTAGTCCCTAGGTCGATACCGATAATGTATTTGGCCGCCAATGAAAATCTCCTCAAATTTACATCTGTGTGGCAGACGTGCCTCGCCGCTAGGAAAGTTCAACCTCAGCCGGTGCAATTACCATCCGGCCGGAACCCTGCGGCAACGGTGGCAGATTCACCTCCTTCACGTGCCAGCCCTTGTGTCGTAACACCCCGCGAATTGGCGGCTCGCCCCTCACATTGCCTAGCAATTTAATGGCTGCCGGATCGAAGCCGCCTTGCACGATCACCGGTTGATCCTCTTCCGAGTTCAGAATCGGCTCGAGCTTTACATAATTGTCGAGCACCTTGCGGCAAGCTTCGTGGATCGTACGCACAGCGGCTCCAAGCTGCTCGTCGGGATAGGGGGAGATATTCTCTGTCAGGAAATCGATGAGCCGTCCGTCTCTTTGTAGCAGCGCAAGCATCTGCACGGCCCGATCAAATGCTTCCGGGGCCGGCCGCTCCATCTCCTTCGGACGAGAGACCGCAGCTTGAGCTGCTGGAGTCTGCAGAACCTGGTCGGCAGGCGTGACTTGTTGCCGGATAATGTCGTTAGGAATGTCACCGTGGAACAAGATCGAAAAGAAACACCGAAAAGCAATTGCTACTCGTTCCCAGAATCCGTTCATAGCTACTCCGTACGGTCAGAAAGCCAACGAATTAGAATCAAATTGCGCACGCCGAGTTCGGAGACGTGCGAGCGATTTCATACGCATCATACCAATAGGGTCAGACCTTTCCATAATCGCGGAAGGAAGGCGGGTCGATGTCAGCATTTGTGAGCTAACCAAGCGGGACTGCGTGTTTCTGATTCAGGTTGAGCAGATGCAATGATCAGCGCAAAAAGAATGCAATTCATTTACGCTGGTCGCGGGTCGACAGACGATCTAGGGCGCTCGTTCTGGACAGATTGGTTGCTAGGACCGAGGGGCTTTCTCCCGAGTGGCCCATGGCACAGACTGCCAGGCTTCCCTCCGGCAGGCTTTCAGGATCGTAAGGGAAGGCCGACACTCTCTAACAGTTCCTGAAAAACGTGGTTTGGACCGCAAACCGTCCATGCTCGGATCAATGTGAAGATAGATAAGCCAGTGCGAGTGCTCCTCGTACGATTTCTCCAAATATTCCATCGCGCGGTCTTCTTTTCCCAACCCGGCGTGGATTCCGGCGAAGTAATAAGGCACAACATACTTTTGCTTTGCTAGTTTTGTCAGTTCATTCAGGATTTCGACTGCCTTATTTCTTTTCGCCGCGGCGGCAAAAGTTTGCGCTAACGCCGCGCTCATTACTGGGCTGCCGCCAGAAAGCTTCACGCCCTTTTCACCCTCCGCGATGGGCTCTTCATAACGGCCCATTTTCCGCAGCAAGAACTTCTTCGCTTCTTTTTTCGACATGTCTCCTCCAGATTCTTAGAGTGAAAATATAACAGCCGCTGGTTAGCCCGTGCGGGCCGACCTGTTCACACCTTCAAAAGCCTGACGGCTCCGAATAGGGCGGTTGAACAGGAATCTTACATTTCCAACGTTTAGCCAGTTCAGTGGTCACGCAAGGAATGGCCTGAGCTGTGCAGTCTTTGCGAAGCGCTCTCGTCGAGGGATGACCGCGACGCTTCGCGGATATACTTGGCCAGCGTTCCAGAGGTAGCGTCCGCTACATGGAAGAAGCGGTACGATTGGAATGATTTGAACAGGTTGCTGTTGCGGCTGACGAGTTTAATTTTCAAACTTCGAAGTAAGCGAGCGCCCGCTGTTTTTTCAATTCGAAGACGCACTATTCACTGTACAGCGGGGTTACATGTTCCGTCACGCAAACTCGCGACTTACGGCATCCGATATCTGGGTTCGCTAAAATGAATGTGTGCCGAAACGCCATTGCACAAGCCGCGCCGGGTGGCGGCTGCAGACTGGAAAGCCTGCGGAGGCTATTTCTGCGCATTACCGGCTCGACTGTGACTATGGAACCGCGGTCATAATTTGCTGGGAGCGAGGCGGGAGTGAGCCGATTTACCTGTGTGAAAGCCATGCGAAACAGCTGGGGCACTCTCGCGAGCATTGCCCGGACGTCCGCATCCTCACGGCTCAAACGGACCACAGCGATAATACGATCAAAGGCGATGATCCAATCCAAACTCAGGAGGGCGCTGGCATAAAGCCGAAGGACTCTGCTTCGTCGGACGCTGCTCGCAGTCTTGCGGATAAGGTTGGACGAGCAGTGATCGGTGTGTCCCTCAGATCCACTGTCCGTGATATTACATACGGAAATTCGGCAAAGGCTATGGTGGACGAAGTTATTTGGAATATGGCAACCGGAGACTACCAGGTTTACAGGACCGCGCTACAACAAGGGAAGTGTGCTAGAGAGGCGGCACAGGCTGCCGGCGGGCAACTCGCCATTATCCATCGTAAACTCAGCGATTACACGCTTGAACTAGAAGCTGTCCTTTCAGAATCAAAAGCAACCATCAGCGTAGGACAGGCCATAGATAAACCACTCGACCATGCGGTGAGCGAAATTATCAGTAATAATGCAATGAGTGAGTGGGAAAGAGACGCTGCCATTCAGCAACTCGGCGCGCTTCAGCAATGGCTTAAACATGGTCTGCAAGGAGATATAACTCCCCTCCAAGCGAACCGAATCATGGTGGCTATCGGTGATCGCCTAAACTGGGGAGGAACTACCAGCATTTCGGAGGAATTCAAGCCGGTCTACCGGGCGCTATACGGTAGCCTGAAAACTGCAATTCGTACCGCCGTTCCTGAGGCGCAAAATCTTCACGATCGTCTAACCAATTTGTACGCGGCCAAATCTGACCTGGAAATCTGCATGCTAGGAGTTAGTTGACCTGGGCTGACCGCATTCCGTCCTGAACGAGAAATCTTAACCCGGCCCGAAGTCTAGAGATGCACAGCGCCTGATTCATGCACGCAATATGAAAGGGCGCCATGACCAGCAGCAAATATATCGTCATGGATGTGCACAAGAAAGTATTTCGATCGCGACGAGGAACTCCGTCGGGAAGGTGGTCATGAAATGTATCATCGAGACGAAAGCCAGCCCAAGCAAAACGGTTCATGTCTTCCCGCTCCCTGTAGGTCGTTCTTCATGTGGTCTTTGAATTCGTGGTGAAATCCTACGTCTTTTGTTCCACAACCGCACTCTTTTGCGTGTCACACTTGCACCAGTTGCGTTTTAGAATGTTTTTGGCGCGTGTTTCGCTCGCGAATTGCTATCAGGCAATATGCCTTCCGCGGGGAGTAGGCAAAGCGTTCCTACCAGGAGATTAGGACGTCGTCGTTGCTAGAGAACGGACCGGGCGCAGATTCATTCCCTGCAATGCAACCACGATCACAGGTCTCACGCCAGAGTTTAACAACCTTGGATACCCCGGCACCTGCCCTCGCTCCATCTGACCCGTTGGTCTCTGGAACGCAAAAACGTGGAAACCCCAAGACCAGCATGCCTAGGCACAATATTTGCCACATAAGTTTTCCAACTTTTTAGTATTTATTATGGTGTGCTGTCTAGGTAATTCTGCTTTTGCTTGAGGGAACCCTCCCGATTGCAAGCATAAAAGTATACTCTAACTGACAGAATCCACAGTAGTTATCTCAAAATAATCGGCGGCGAGAAGTAAGCGTGACTTCATTCGCGTTGAACCGAGCCGGCGTAAGGTGATTAACATGTTTAAGCAGTCCAAGTTAACAGTAAGAACGCTGACTTCAATTATCAATTATCTGTTCGCAGCGGAGCATGGGGAGGACGCGTGGGAGGAGACTGATTTGAAGCAAATTTCGCGCGAAGTCGCCACGGCGATGCTTGAAGCGGAAAACTTCGAAGAATTCGACAAAATCTACGATCAGATTGATATCAGAACCCTGCATCTGCACGGCCCAGCCGCATTCCAGAAGCAGTTCCTTAAAAAAGCAAAGAAAAAGCATTCCTAGCACTGTTGACGCAAATACGCGGTTAAAAGCAGGGCGAGTCCAAGCGAATGCCTCTTGCAATCCTTGTGACTCGTCCTCCCCGATTTTTTTTACTGCATGTTTTTGGGAAGCGCCGTTGTGCCTAACGAGTCAACGTCTCGATCAAGACTTCCTTCTTTGCTTCCGCCAATCCATTCATTGCGGTCAGTGACGCGGCATATCCGCCAAGCGCTGCTGCGGTCAATCCCGCAAACGTCAGCGGTGCCAGCCATGGGTTCCCGGTCCAGCGTCCCGCCAGCAGCACCAGTGTGCAAATTCCCATAACAACAATCTGCACCCCAAACGCGGTCCACACCGCGACTCCCGAATTCCGCTGCCCCTTCATCTTCCCGATCTCCATCTTCTTGGGGAAACTCAGCGAAGACCAGTTCGCGATCGCGAATTGACTCAACACCGCAAAGACCCCAGCCGCAACGGTCGCCGCAAACACAGGCCACCCTGGCCATCCTCCGCGCCAGGTAAGCAACCCCAGCGCCAACGCCAGTTCAAATCCCACCAGTCCCAGCACAAACAGATTCTTTCCCAGCAACACATCCTGAAATCGCACCGGCGCCATAAAATACGTCTGAATACCTTTGCCCTCGAACGCAAACGAATTGTAGGCGGGCGTCAGCATAATCAAGATCAGGTAAGCCATGATTCCGGGAAAAAACAGCGAGGGCTTCACCGAATGCTCCTTCAACATCGATCCCGGCCCGAACTGGTAAGAGAAAACCACCACCATGACCGGTGGTATCAGCAGTTGTAAAAACGCGAAACCGTTGCGCGTCATATAGCGAAATTCTTTCCACACCACCGCCGCCACCTGCGGCGAAAGCAATCCGGGCCGCTCCACCCCAGCAATCTCTCTTCCCATCCGCTTCTTTGCCGCCGCCGGCGCGGCGCTTTCGCTGATCATTTCTCCGCCATACTGCGCCGCGTATCGTTGCCACAGGAACGCGCTGGTCACGACGGCCCAAGCCAGCAGCCCGCCAATCTCAATTGCAAAGCTGCGAAAATTGGACAGCACGCTGGCAGCCACGGCGTTTCCCGCCAGCGATCCCGGCAGCCAGTTGAAATAAGGAATCAGGTGCAGAAGCTTCGGCTTGTTACTGCTATGTCCCCACCGTTGCAAAATCGGGTTCAGGAAGTTCAGCGACACCATGCACATCACGAACACCGCCAGAAATATTTCCCGCGAGCGCCGTTTCGACAGCAATTTCTCCAGCCACGAACCCACCAGCCGCTCCAGGGTCAAATTGATCAGCACAAACAGCAGGCACACCAGCGCCATCGACGGAAACACGGTCAACCGCACCGTCATCGCGCCCGCAAGCATGCAAACGATCCAGCAAATCGACGAAATCGCCGCGAAATCGGACAGTCCGTAACCCAAACCCAGTAAATAAAAAGCGCGCTGGCTCAGCGGGAACCGCAGGAGTGTCGCGAATTCAAAATTGGAACCGAATCCCGCCACAAAAATAGGGAAAACCTGCCACCACAGGAAAATTCCCCAGAACAACAGAGATAACCATGCCGCGCGTTCCGTCTTCAGGAATTCGTAACCTCCAAAATAAAATGCAAAAGACAACCCGATCACCGCGGCCGTGCTGACAATTCCCAGCCAGATCATCCCAATCAGGTCCCAGACATTATTCTTCCTGCGCAAACCGTGTTTCAGGATCAGCCAACGAACGCCGGCCACCAACCGGATCTGCTCGAACACGCCCGGCAGCTGCGCTACGTCAGCCATGTCAATTCCTCCAGCCGCACTTGTTCCGCGCCGCTCTGGCCCACAATCGACAGGAAAATCTGCTCCAGCGTTTTCTTTTCTCCCGCTTCGCCCGGCACGCCCGCGCGCAATTCTTCCATCGAGCCCTGCGCCACCAGCTTGCCCTTATGGATGATGCCAACATGGCTGCACAACCGTTCCACGATTTCCAGCACGTGAGAAGTCAGGAAAATCGTCACGCCGCGCTCCGTCATTCTTCCCAGCAATGCTTTCAACGCTCCCGCCGCCAGCGCGTCCACACCTTCAAACGGTTCGTCCAGAAATAAAATCCGCGGACCGTGAATTACCGCCGCGGCCAGCGCGAGTTTTTTCTGCATGCCGTGGGAATAATCCGCGATCATCGTCTTTTCGCGGTCCGCCAGCTGCATGAACTCCAGCAATTCCTCGGTGCGCTTCTCGGTTGTGGCGCGGTCCAGACCATACATGCGTCCCACAAATCGCAGATATTCCTTGCCGGTCAGCCGCTCGAATAAGCCCATGCCCTCGGGCACAACGCCAATCTGCCGCTTCACTTCCACGGGATGTGACTGAAAATCCAGTCCCAGCAATTCCATCCGGCCAGAAGTCGGCGCCAGCAATCCCGTCAACATCTTGATCGTGGTGGATTTGCCCGCGCCATTCGGGCCCAAAAATCCAAAAAACTGCCCTGCCTGCACGCGCAAATCAACTTGGTCCACCGCGGTAAAGTCCCCGAACTTGCGCGTCAATTTGTCTGTCAGAATGGCAATTTCATTCATTCGCTCGGCCTCTTCGCGCACACCCGCTCTCCGCTCTGTCATGAGTTATTACGCAACCCGTGCGATTAAATAGCAAGAAATTTACGCGCAGCCGGACGTTCAGTGCGACTTCGTAGATACCGGGGTGCTTCCGCCCTGCGGCGCGCCCCTTTGCGGCAGAACCGCCAGCACCGCGGGTAGTTCTACGCGAAACACCGCTCCGCCCGCTTGGCCGTTATAGCAGAAAATTTTTCCGCCATGCTCCTGCATGATGCCGTAACAAATGCTCAGCCCCAATCCTGTACCTTTGCCGACGGGTTTTGTCGTATAGAACGGATCGAACACGCGATGCGGTTCCTTCAGCCCGGGCCCGTTGTCCGAAAACAGAATCACCACGTTGCCGCGATCCCGCAGCGTGCGCAACGTCAGTTTGCCGCCGCCGGACGCCGCCATCGCATCCAGCGCGTTGCTGATAATGTTGAAGAAGACCTGCATCAGCTGGTTGTTGTCCCCGCGCACTCCGGGAAGCACGGACTCCAGCTGCAGTTCAATCGTGGAACCACCGCTATGCAGATCCAGCGCCCGCAGTTGCACCGCATTCGTCAGCACTGTATTGATATCCAACAGCGTGCGTTCAGATGGCACTTGCCGCGCGAAGCTCAAAAGATTCTGCACCAGGCTCTTGGTCCGCCGCGCCTGCTCGCGGATTTTCACGGCCGTGCCTCGAGCGCGCTCCGGCAAAGATTCGTCGTCCGCTAACAAATCCGAATAACCCAGAATCGCCGTCAATGGATTGTTGATCTCGTGCGCGGCGCCAGCGGCCAGTTGTCCCAAAGAAACCAATTTCTCCGACTGCACCATCTGCGCCTGCAGACGCTGCAAATTCTCAATGGAACTTTCGGAGCGCGCCAGAAGCCGTGCGCGATCCGCATCCGCAAGGTGTGTCCGTAAAAATACCAGCAACGCCAGCGGCAACGCGGCCACCAGCGTAACCGTCAGCCGGAAATCCTTCACCGCCAGGGTGTCGTGCTCGATGCGCAGCGCATATAGCGCAAACAGCGGCAGGCTCAGCACCGCCGCCATGGCGAACCGGCTCGCCCACACGTAATCTCGCGCCAGCCGCTCGTCATCGCCATCCATCGGCGCATCCAGCTCATCGCGCTTTTGAAAGGCAATCACGCCAGCGATCCCGTACCAGAAAAACGCCGTCATCATCGGCAGGTCATACCAACTGCCGGTGTAGTAGATATTCTTTGCGATCGCGATGTTCGTGATCAGTGAGTCCAGCATGTAAAGCGCGGTCGCACCAAATAAATGGAAATACACCGTGCGCCACGCTCCCTTCGTGCGCAACCAGCACACCGCGAAGCCGATCGTGATCAAAAAGTGCTGCAGATACGTCAGGGCGTTGTAATTCGTGTTGTAAGTGTCCAGTGTCGGCGTGGCATACATCCACGGCAACACCACGAACACATAAAGAAAAGTCCACCACGTCAGCAACAGGCCGAAATCCAGATACCCCAGCCCGAGATGCAATTCGCCGCGCTTGCGATGTGGCCGCAGCGCCAGGGCCGCGATCAACGGGATCCCGCGCAGATAAAAAATAATGTCGCCGGCGAACAGTCCCGGCGGTTCCTGGCGGAGATAAACTTCGTAGTAGGTCCACTGAAACTGCCCCACCATCCACATGGTGCAGCTCAGTGCCAGCAGCATCCAAAAAAGATTGCGCCGCCAGTGCGGTGTGCCGGCATTGATCAGCAATCCCGCGTTTGCAAAGAGTGGCACCAAGCATTGCACCACGTCGCCAAACGACGACAGCTTCGCCCCGGGCCCGAAATAGTAGGCTGCGGCCGCATAGAGGGCGAGGAACGCCGCCCAGGCTCCGATGAGCCATGTGATCTTCCCAAGTTTGGGCATACCGCGATTTCTCTTTTCCATTGTAGGCCTCGCCTACAGTTGCTGCGCCTTCTTACTTTCGTGGCATG
This sequence comes from Candidatus Acidiferrales bacterium, assembly GCA_963701055.1. Classification (GTDB taxonomy): domain Bacteria; phylum Acidobacteriota; class Terriglobia; order Acidiferrales; family UBA7541; genus Acidiferrum. Next base: position 176,551 of record OY969563.1, read on the forward strand.
GCCAAAGCATTACCGCTTAGAAGAAACCGCGCCTGGGATCACTCCGCGTGCCCGCGAGCTGGCATTTTACTCCTTGCGTTCCACCCGAAACTGGCATCTTAATCAAGGATGGCTCTCCATGACAAATTTCTACGTCCTGCCACCCCCTGCGCGCCCCCACTCTCCCTGTTGCGAATCGCGCTTTATCTGTTTGGAGCGTTGTCGCTGATGCCCACGACGAATTCTTCGGCCGACGAAGCCACGTTCACCTATACGGTCGGCGACTCGCACATCAACGCCGGCGTCGACCCGGGCCAGCTTCAGGTTTCCAATCAGGATTTGCAACAATGGGTCCGCTGGGCGGCGGACTCTGTGAAGACATACTTTGGCCACTACCCTGTGCCGAATTTGCGCCTCCGGATCATCCCCGCTTCAGGGAGGGGAGTGCGCGGCGGCACCACTTTTCCGGCGCCCGACGGCGGGTTTATTCGCATTCACGTCGGCAGCGACACAATAATGGCCGGTCTGGCGCAGGACTGGATGCTTACCCACGAAATGGTGCATCTCAGTTTTCCATCCGTGGCGGAAAATCACCACTGGATTGAGGAAGGCATTGCCACATACGTCGAACCAATCGCCCGCGTTCGCGCTGGCCATCTGGAAGCTCACGAAATGTGGTTTGAGTTGGTTCGCGACCTCCATCAGGGCCTGCCGCAGACCGGCGACGAAGGCCTGGATCACACGCACACATGGGGCCGCACCTATTGGGGCGGCGCGCTTTTCTGTTTTCTCGCCGATGTCGAGATTCACAAACAGACCAATAACGCCAAGGGCCTCGACGATGCCCTGCGCGGCATCCTGAACGCTGGCGGAGACATTCGCAAGGATTGGGAATTGACCGACGCCTTGCGCATAGGCGATCAAGCAGTGGGTGTCTCCGTCCTGGTTACGCTCTACGACAAAATGAAAGACAAGCCCTACGACGTTGACCTATCCGCGATGTGGAAAGATCTGGGACTCGAGCCCGACGGCGATACCGTGCGATTCGTCGATTCCGCCCCTCTCGCGAAAACGCGCGACGCCATCACCTACGGCGCCAATCCCACCGCAACTCCGCCCGCCACGCAGAAGCAATAATCGAAGGAACAGAGTGATGTCCTGAAGCTCCGTAGCAACCAGTGACGCGTTGTCGAGTAATGTCAATTCGTCTTCGCGCTTGGAAACTATTGTCCCGCGAGCGTGTTCTTACAGTGAGGCGAGTTTTCCGAGAGAGGTGATCAATGAAGCGAATTACCGTCCTGCTCCTTGTTTTCTTAGGGCTTTACCCTTTCCCGTCCTGATTGCGCCACCTCTATCGTGTTTTGTCGAGCGTTGCTCTGTAGAGGGTCCAAAGCCGCTACTAAATACGACAAATCCGTTGCAACGGTACAATCAAGCAGTACGTCCCTTTAGATGCGGGTGGACCAGCTCCCAAGGGAGGCATCACATGTTTCCGTTTTCACGGAGATTCCAGTTCACTTCGAGCGAGCGGTTAGCCGCGCTGCTCAGCCTCACGATAGCTTTTCCGAACACGGCAGCGACTTTGCTGGCCGGTGATCCTCCGCAATCGGATCAGCAGAGTATGAGCCCGGCCGGCGCGACAAACGGCAATATGGCCCACATGTCTGGACACATGTATATGACATCGCTGAAACCAGCTCAGCCTGGTGATCGACAGCGGGCCGACGCAGTCGTGGAAGCCGCGAAAACCGCCATGGCTCCCTATCAGGATTACCGCAAGGCTTTAGCCGATGGCTACGTCATCTTCCATCCCGAGATCCCCCAGCCCCAATATCACTTCACGAAGCGCGAATACGGTCTCGCAGCCAGGTCATCGTTTGATCCGCTCAAGCCAACTTCATTGCTCTACAAGAAAACGCCGGACGGCGGATACAAGTTGGTTGGCGCAATGTATACCGATCGCGTTGACGCCACCGAGGAGGAATTGAACGACAGAATTCCGCTCAGTATCGCGCGCTGGCATCAGCACATCAATTTCTGCAAAGCGCCGGAAGGGCAAAAGGCCGCTTATTTCGGGCCGGCCGCAAAGTTTGGCTTACTGGGCTCCATTACAACCAAGGAAGCCTGCGACGAAGCCGGTGGACAATTTTACCCGCATATCTTCGGATGGATGGTCCACGTCTACCCCTATGAAACCGACCCGAAGAAAATCTGGTCCACCGATGACGACGACCAAGGCCACGACAATATGGATCACTCCTCCATGCCCGGAATGAAAATGGATTAGAGTGCGCGGGATAACCTAGGCTTGCTTAGGCTCTTCAGATAACAGCACGCTGACTCCGTATTCGCTCAGGCTGACTGAGCTGGAATGTGTTGAGCCAGTCACAACATCCTTCAAGCTTCCATCGAACTTCACGGTTTGCGGCTTGGCGGTGTGATTCAGAAGGTAAATCCATTTCTGCTCGCCGGACTTGCGCTCGGTCACTTCCACGCCTTGCGGCGCCTCAATCGATTTCTTCACCCCGTTCGCTTGGATAAGCGTCAGCAGAACGCGTGCCAGGTCCGGCGGTTCAAGATGCGGGCCGACGTAAATCGCTTTGCCTTTGCCAAAAGCGTGAGAACTGATCGCGGCTTTTCCCGCGTAGCTTCCTCCCGTGTAGGTAGCCAGTACATCAGCTTGTTTGGGATCGAGGATGTCGGCCCAGATGTGGCATTCGGCGTTCGGCCCGGCCAGCAAACCAGAGAACTGGACATTCTGTTTTTCCGCATAGATCGGCTGATAATCGAACAGTTCCACGCCCATGACGTCGCGCAGCAGGCCGGGCAGCGGCGTTTCGACAATCCGGCTATATTCGTCTTTCACACCAAGGCGGAATCCGGCAATGAACGTTCCTCCATTGCGGACGAAAGTGCGGATACGCTCTGCCTGTTGCGCCGTAACGATGTACATCACCGGGGCAACAACAATTTTGTACGCGGAAAGGTCCTGCGTGGCATCGACGATATCCACGCCTGCATGGGACGCGGAAATCGCCCCATACCACGGTGCCACTTCGCCAAAATATTTCACCTTGGGTTGGCCGGGCTGAATGGCGAAGGCCCAATCTGAATTGGAATCGAAGCAAAGGGCGAGGTCGGCGGAATAGGGAGCATTCAGGGCTTCGTGGCCCAGCGCTTTTAATTCGCGGATCGTTTGCTGAATTTCGTCGAACGCCAGGCTGTGTCCGCGGTCGTGTCTCAGCAAACCGTGCCAATACTCCTCGGCGCCAAAATTGGCCGTGTCCCAGCGAAAATAATTTATGCCCATGGCTCCGTGAGCAACCGCTTGATAGGACCACAGGCGCACCTGGCCTGGGTCGGGTTGTGGTGAAAAGGTCGGTTGACCGGCTTTGCCCGACTGTTCTTCCATAATCACAAAAGGCTTGCCGTTCTTGATGCAGCGCGAGAAATCGTGAGAGAAGGCGGCGACCGGCGCGACCACTTCGCCAGAAACATTCGTGCCGGATTCCGGATTGCCCAGGTGAATGGCGAAAAAACCGGGATAGTTATCCGAAGCGACGAAATCGAGATCGCGGAAAAGCTCACGCATATCGATCGTGTCCGTGAGGCCCGGCACATTATTCGTGGTGACGAAATGATTGCTGCAAAGTTTACGCAGCATCGCAAGCTGTTCTTCCAGGAAAGAAATGTTCGCGTAGCTCTGATAATGGTCATAGTCGAGAGCCAATCCAGGATTCGGATAGGAGCCAGAGGGAAGAGGCAAGGGGATTTGAGAGAAGTCCGTATAGGTCTGGCTCCAGAAAGCAGTTCCCCAAACCGTGTTGATCGCGTCCAGCGTCTTGTATTTGTGGCGCAGCCATTGCTGAAAGCCTTCGCGACAGTAGCGGCAATAGCAGCGTGGAGAAGATCCTAATGTCAATTCGTTGTCGATCTGCCACCCAATCACTCCCGGGGCCACCGAGAATGCTTTAGCCATTTCCGTGGCGATCGCCAGCGACAGGCGGCGGTAGGTTTTGTTCGTAGGGCATGTGAAGCGGCGGGCGCCGGTGGCCAGCGTCATGCCATGCTCGTTCACCATGATCACTTCGGGATATTTCTGTGTGAGCCAGTTTGGCGGCGCGGCCGAAGGCGTTCCCAGAATCACGGCGATATTGTGTGTCCGCAGAATGTCTACGGCGCGACGCAGCCATGCAAAGTCGAATTTACCTTCCTGCGGCTCCATCAAAGCCCACGCAAATTCCGCGATGCGCACGTTGGTGATGCCCATGGCCGCCATCGCCGCCGCGTCCTGCTCCCAAAGCGCGTCGGGAGTCTGGTCGGGGTAGTAGTCGGTGCCGAAAAGAAGCGGCATTTTCGCGAGCGGATCTGCCAGGCCAATAAGTCGGCTGCGCTCGCTTGAATAAGCTGCGTTGCCTCGCAGGGCGGTCAGAGAAGCGAGTGTCGCCCCTGCCCTGAAAATAAAATTCCGTCTGTTCATTTCGTGTTTCCTCGGCGCGTCGCGAGTTTATATCCCACGGGAAGCTGAAATCCACTGCTATCCCACGGCGACCGCGTCCGCCATCCCTTTCACGAGACGCGCCATCGCCCCTGAGCCGAGTCCTCCGTCTTCTGTTGGTATACGGGCGTTCACCAACAGGTCGCAAAAGCGTATTCTTAGCGGGTAGCCGATAAGGTTTACCAGATGACCAGCCACCGAGAGAAAGCGTCGGAAAATCAATACGAACGATCGAACGGACTTGGGCCGAGTGTGGAGGAGCGCATGAGCGCGGGAAAAGCTCTGCGTGAGAAAGTGCCTAGGACTGCGCACGCGAAATGGGCCGCTCCGCCGGGCCGCCCGGATCCCGTGAAAGTGCTGCAGCAGTCCGACCGCGGGCGGCTTCCCGAACTTCTGCCGATCCGCTATGGCCGCATGCGGCAATCGCCTTTTGCATTTTTCCGCGGTTCCGCCGCGGTGATGGCGTGGGATTTGTCGAAGACTCCTGCGTCAGGAATTCGCGTGCAGGCTTGCGGCGATTGCCACGCCGCGAATTTCGGCGGCTTTGCCAGTCCCGAACGCCGCCTCGCTTTCGATATCAATGATTTCGACGAAACGCTTCGCGCGCCGTGGGAATGGGACGTAAAGCGCCTGGCGGCCAGCGTTGTTCTCGCGTCGCGCGAAATCGGTATGGGGGCCGGAGGCTGCCGCAACGCAGTGCTGACGATGGCGCGATCCTATCGCCTGCATATGCGAGAATATGCCCGCATGCGCGCGCTTGAGGTGTGGTATTCGCGGATGGATGCCGAGGTCTTCATTGACGAAGCGAAAACGCAGGCTTCAAGAGAACGCTGGGAGGAAGTAGAAAAGAAAGCGCGGCGGCAGACCGCCGAGCACATTTTTCCGAAAATCGCGGATGTGGTGAACGGACGTACGCGCATCGTGGATCATCCGCCGCTCGTGTATCACCCGCACGAAAGCGACTTGATGCGCAAGCATGTCACCGACATGTTTCACAACTACCGCAGGACGCTTCCGGAGGAGCGCCGCATCATTCTGGATCGCTACCATATTATCGATGTCGCTCGGAAAGTGGTGGGTGTAGGCAGCGTGGGCACGCGCTGTGCCGTGGCTTTGCTGATGGCCGGTGAACATGACCCGATGCTGCTGCAGTTCAAGGAAGCTCTGCCTTCGGTGCTAGACCCGTACGCTGGCAAGAGCCGCTATGCGAATCACGGCGAGCGTGTGGTGACTGGCCAGCGCATGCTGCAATCGGCAAGCGATGTGTTTCTCGGATGGACCAGCGACAAGGATGGCCACTCTTATTATTTCCGCCAGCTCCGCGACATGAAGATGAAGATCGATCTGGACAACATGACGAAAGGCGACTGGCTCGAGTATGTGGAGATTTGCGGCTGGACGCTGGCGCGGGCGCATGCGCGAACGGGCGATGCCGCGCTGATCGCAGGATATCTTGGGAAGAGCGGTACGTTCGATGTAGCCCTTGCGAAATTTGCGGATGCCTATGCGGACCAGGCTGAGCGCGACTACGCGATTATGGTGAAAGCCATCCGCGCGGGACGCCTGAAAGCGCGAGACACAACCCAGCATTAGCCGACAAAAGGCGCAGTAGTGCATCAACGATTTCTGAAACAGATTAGTTTGGTGTGGATTAAGGAAGCGCGAAGCCCGGAAGCCGCAGCGCCTTGTAGTCGAATGTAAGGGTGCGGGAACACTGCGCTTTAATCCCCAGTACGGCAATCACAGCATCGGCGAACGAGCCACGTCCTTCCTTAAGCGCGATCGTGGCCGTGAAAACCTCCTGTTCGTTTTCGACAACGAGCACATCGGTTTGGAGAATGCGTTCGCCAGCTGCGGCGATTTCATGGGCAGCGAGCTTGTAGGTGCGGTCGAGCATCCACACGGTCTCACCATCGCTACAATGCTTATGAAGCCCGGGTTCTTCTCGGTCAACCGCCGTTCGATTATCTCCCTTGGCTTTGGAGACTGCCTCGGATCGGGATGCACGAAGAACTTGACCCGGTCCCCTGGCTTCAACCGGAGATGCTCGCGAATAGCTTCGGGATCGTCGCCTGACCTTTGACGGTGACGGCAGATTCCATGGCCTCCCCATTACATTTCTACAAAAGTAATGCCACGCGCACGCGCAGAGTGTCATCGAAGAAGCCGGAATAATCACTGAAAACACCACCGGCGAATCTGAGGACACTCGTTGTCCGGCACGATGGCAAATTTCCGGAAGACTATGTTACCCGCGTGATGCGCTCTGGCGACCCAATTTCTGGACACGGCTCGTATGACATGCCCATCTGGGGGCCAGTCTTTTCCATGCAAGAAAACGGTGACGAGCTGGGCGTGCGTCGACGCATTAAGAACTTGTGCAACTATCTGGCGTCCATTCAAGACAAGAAATCGTAGCCTAATCGTCTACGTCCTAACGCGATTCCCGGACAAAGTACTTGGACGGAAAGGAATTTGATTTTTTCTACGTGACAGCCAGCGGCAATTGGTGACGGTCGTCACAGCATAGAGTGACCGCAGTCATGGACCGAAGTGCTCTGGAGCAGGTATCGAGGTGGGACTGGTTGCGGTTTGGCAGAAAAGCAAATCCAGGGTAAGCACGTAGTTCTCGAAGGCCGCCAGGATAAGACAAAAGGTGGGCGAACCGTGCCAGAGCAGCCAGAGAATGTCGCGCAGGGGCTGGAACGGATCTCTGAGCGTCTCGAGGAGTTAGAGAGACGAGTAGGAACGTTGGAGAAGCAGGGGGAGTCACCCATAAATGCTCCGGTAAAAGCCTACGCCGGAGTAATTCCCAAAGAAAGAGAGAAGCGAACAGGATCGACCAGCGTCGGGCCGGTACTGGGTAAGGCAGTGCTGGGGATTGCGGGGGCGTACCTGTTGCGCGCGATTGCAGAGTCAGGTGCGGCATCGCTGCGGATGATGCTGGTGGCCGGGATCGCGTATGCCACAGTGTGGCTGGTGTGGGCCGTGCGAAGTCACCAGCGCAGCCATTTTGCGAGCGTGATTTTTGGATTGACCGCGGCGGTCATCCTTCCGCCACTGCTCTGGGAAGGCACGGTGCGTTTTCACGAGCTGCCCGTCAGCTTTACCTCCGCGGTGCTTGCAGGCGCGGTTTTGCTATGCCTGGGGCTGGCCTGGAAGGAGAGGCTTGAGGCTATTCCCTGGATCGGAACGCTGGTAGCGGTAATGACTGTATTTGCGTTGATCATTGCGACGCATGAGTTACGCCCGTTGACGACAACACTGTTGGCGTTGGCATTGGTGACAGAGGCGGTGGCCGCGAGCGGACGCTGGCCGGGCTTGCGCGTGGTGACAGCGGTAGCAGCAGATTATGCGGTGGGTTTGGTTGGAGTAGTGATGACGTCCGAGGACGGAGTTCCGGAGACCTACCGGGCGATGGGTGCGGCGGAGTTGAACGCCTATTGTGCCGCGCTGATGATCATTTACGGCGCGAGCATCGGAGTGCGCGCTTTTGTGATGCGGAGGAGACTGACACTTAGTGAAGTGGTGCAGGCTGCGGTGGCATTTTTGCTAGGGACATGGGTCAGCCTGCGAGCAACACACGAAGGATCAGCGAGCGTGCTGGGAGCGGTGTTCCTGCTGTTGGCGATGGTGTGTTACTGGGGCACGCTGAAGAGATTTGCGGGAGCAGAGGAGCGACGGAACCGGCGCGTGTGCGCAAACTTTGCGGCAGGGCTTGTGCTGGCGGCCGGTCTGCTATTGCTGAAGGGAAATTTGCAGGCGCTGGCGTTGAGTGTGGCCTCCGTGGCAGCGGTGGCAGTGTTCACGCGTACGAAATACTTGAGCCTCGGGATTCATGGAACATTTTATCTATTGGTTGCGGGAATGGAATGTGGACTGTTCTCCTACACAGCCAGCGTGCTTGCGGGGAAGGTACCGGTTTGGCCGGAGTGGAGTTTCTGGGCTGTTTCGTTGGCCGGGTTGCTGAGTTATGTGCTGGGATCACGAGCATCGGGCGAAGGATGGCGAGAGCGGATGCTGTGGGTGGTGCCTGCGGCAGTGGTGGGGAGTGCTGTGGCAGCGTTGATCGTCGCAGGGATTGCGGGGCTGGGCGCAGGGGAATTGAGCGCGTCGAGATTGTCGATGGTGCGTACGGCGGCAACGTGCGTGATCGCACTGGGATTGGGATACGCAGGATCGCGATGGAACCGGGTGGAACTGGGCTGGGTGGCATACGGAGCGATCGGATTAGGTGCGCTAAAACTGATCGTAGAAGATTTGCGCTTTGGAAGCGCGGGAACACTGATGGTGTCGCTCCTGTTTTATGGACTCATATTGATTTTGCTGCCGAGGGTGACGCGGTTTGGAAGGATCGAAGTATGAGGGTGCTGCGCGGCGTGCTTTTCTTTGGATGAAAAAAGACGAGGGGTGAAATCCGGTGCCCCGTGCCAAGGGCATTTCCGCACAGTGCCTAAGACGCGGTTAGTTTATGTTCGGCGCTTCGACGCTCTGGGTGAACCCTTCGAACCTCAGAGTGTACTGGAGTTGTGCGGAAGAAAAAGCAGGTCACTTCGCTGCGTGGCCCGCGGCGCATAAATCGGGCGAAAGAAAATGCACGGGCCACTACGGTTGGGATGACAATTTCGATTGGGCCGCCCCTCCCTGGTGGCCTCAGCATCGGCCAACCGACGCAAGGCAGCCCTCAGCGGCTGTGAACTGCGCCATTTACGGCACAGCCCTTTGCTCAGCGTGAACTGAAGCCGTGCCGTGAGGACAAAACACGAGTTGCGACACAGATTTGGTGGGAGAGCGGGTTGTAACTGGACTCACCTTGTGAAGTGACGGTCGTCACCAACATAGGGTGAGCGATAGCGTCTAATGAACGTACGTTCGACATATCGCTCCAGTCAGGCTCTTCATGATTTCTCAACCGCCACGAAGGTCAATGGATTCCATTAAAAGCGTATTGCCACGGAGAGTCTCTCTGGTTTTGGCACGAACAGAGCCGGATTTCTGGATTTGTGGAGCGCAAATGAGTAAGTTCCACCCCCGGATGCAACATGAGTAAATTCCGAGACTCGGCGCACCTGATTCGCGTGGCCGGCGTTTTTCTGCTGGGAGGGATGGCGTTTGTGGCAATCCGGGCAACGGTGATTCCGAAGAGTTTTGGGCGGTACGGGCCGTACCGCGGAGCCGCGCTCGGCGAGATCACCTCGCGCCCGGTGGTGTTTGCGGGACACGATGTCTGCGCAAACTGCCACCCCGATGTTCAAGAGATGAAAGCCAAGGGCGTACACGCGGGAGTGAACTGCGAGTCTTGCCACGAGCCACAATCGAAACACGCGGAAGATCCCGGTACTGTACAGCCGGTGTTACCCGATACGGCTACGCTCTGCGTGCGATGCCATTCGCAAAACGCCGCAAAACCAGTGGGATTCCCTCAAGTCGACGCCAAGGAACATTCGCAAGGCCAGCCTTGCAAGACCTGTCACCAACCACATAGTCCGAGGCTCGACACCGGAGGCACAAAGTGAACCTCAATCGTCGCCAGGTGCTTCTGTTGCTTCCCGCTGCCGCGGTGGCCTGGGAATCGGTGCTCGCCAGGAAACCCGAAGCCGCGCCCAATTACACCACGACAGAACATTGGTGGGGCATGCTTCTGGACATCACCAAATGCATCGGGTGTGGCAGTTGTGTGCGGGCCTGCGCGATGGAAAATGAGGTACCGAATGGCTACTTCCGAACGTGGATCGAGCGGTACCACGTGTCAGACTGGCACATTGAAAATCCGATGGTCGATTCACCGGATGGAGGCAAAGAGGGGTTCCCGGCGAATGCTGAAACCGACGGGAAAAACTTTTTTGTGCCTAAGCTGTGCAACCATTGCACCGATTCCCCGTGCACGCAGGTTTGTCCGGTGGGCGCTACGTTCCACACGCCCGATGGAGTGGTGCTGATCGATTACAACTATTGTTTGGGATGCCGCTACTGCATCCAAGCGTGTCCCTACGGCTGCCGCTTCTTTCATCCCACCAAGCACACGGCCGATAAATGCACATTGTGCTATCACCGAATCACAAAAGGTCTGACGACGGCGTGTTGTGAAGTGTGTCCAACCGGCGCGCGGCAATTAATCGACCTGAAAGATCCCAAAGATCCAATCCATGCGTTTTTGAGGACGCACGATGTGCAAGTCTTGAAACCGCATCTCGCCACAGGCGCGAAGATGTTTTACAACGGCCTGGACGGCTCAGTTCGTTAAGGAGACACTGATGGAAGGATTCATGTATCCGAACGAAGTGGAACTCCAGTGGAGCGTGCTGATCGTTCTTTATCCGTTTCTCACCGGACTGGTTGCCGGCGCCTTCATCCTCGCGTCGTTGGAACGGGTATTCCGCGTAGAGGCAGTAAAGCCCACGTACCGGCTGGCGCTGCTCACCGCGCTGGCGTTTTTGATTGTGGCGCCGTTGCCGCTGCAACTCCATCTGGGGCATCCGGAGCGCTCGTTCGAGATGTATTTGACGCCGCACCGCTCGTCGGCGATGGCCATGTTCGGATTTGTGTACTTGTGGTACTTGATGGCCGTTCTGGTGCTGGAAATCTGGCTTGATTACCGGCGGGACATTGTGCTCCTGGCACAGTCCAGCCATGGCTGGAGGCGTCCACTTTACCGGCTGCTGACGCTGGGTTCTTATAACACCAGCCCGGAGGCGTTACGAGTGGACGATCGGGTGGGCTGGCTGATTACGCTGATTGGCATTCCTTCGGCGTTCCTGTTGCATGGGTATGTTGGTTTTATCTTTGGGTCGGTGAAAGCGAATCCCTGGTGGTCGACGCCGTTGATGCCGGTGGTATTCCTGTTCTCGGCGATGGTTTCGGGAATCGCGCTGGTTCTTCTTATGTACATGGTCACTTCGTTTATGCGGCGAATGGCGATTGATATGCGCTGCCTGGACACGATTGCAAAATACCTGCTGTACACATTTATCATCGATTTCACACTAGAAATGTTGGACTTGATTCACCGGATTTACGAGGCGGACGAATCGTTCCGCAGTCTCAACTTCATGGTGCACACGCGGCTCTTCGTTTCACAGATCGTTCTGCAGATTTTCGTTGGCACGTTGGCACCCATAACGCTGCTGGCACTAACGCAATTCGTAGGGTTCAGCGAGGCGGCGCGAAAGCGGATTTATGCGCTGGCCGGGATTCTGACCATGGTGGGAGTTTTCGCCATGCGGTGGAACGTGGTGATCGGGGGCCAGTTGTTCTCCAAGAGTTTTCTGGGCTATACCACGTACAAGATGGATTTCGCCACACGAGAAGGACTGTTGCCCGCTATCATTTTAATGGTGCTTCCCTTCGCCGTTCTTTTCGTGCTCATCAAAATACTTCCGCCGTGGCACGAAAAGAGTATTGGAGCACTGCAAGCCGACGGTATCGATTGAGACTCACAACGCTGGACGGTTGATCCGAACGAGGATCGATCAGGCGTAGGATGCAGTTATTCCGGTGTGGCGTTCCCGGCGCTCGGTGGTCACCCGTCGATGGCGCTTTGCTTGGCCGAGAGTTTGATCGAGAAACGCGGTTTCGAACCGATAGACAGTTGGAACGATACACACGATGGGCGAAGCATGGCCATCTTAGCAGCAACGGTCACGTATTCGACGTCGGGATCACGGTGCAAACTGCACTCGCGAACTTCGCTAAAACACACAAACCTTACTGCGGACCATCGGACCCTTTGTCAGCCGGGAATGGCTCATTGATGCGATTGGCTCCCGTTCCACTTTTCTACGTGGAGAGACCTGCGGAAGCAATCGAGCGTTCTGGCGATTCGAGCAACGTCTCAAGGAAGCCGGAGGGACTGCCCACGAGGTGGGAAGCGTGGCGGAGGCCGAATCCAAATTGATGCTGCTGCATCCGGATGCAAAGGTGATTTGCTCCGGCGTGCCCGAAATCGATGGCACGCGGCGCGTGGAGGAGGTTCGTGATCCTCATAACCTCGCTGATGTCGATGTTGGCGTTGTCCGCGCTCAATTTGGCGTGGCGGAAAGTGGTGCTGTTTAGCTCACCCAAGAAGAGCTTGTCATCGATGCCCTCGGCTTCCTATCGCAACATCTCATTGTCTTATTGGATCCGAACCAAATCATCCCGGATATGCATGCCGCCTATCGTCGTGTGCGACTCAACGAAACCGCATTCGGATGTTTTATGATGGGCCTATCAGCAACCGCCGACGAGGAAGCCACCCTGGTGCATGGCGCTCAAGCAGCCCGCTCGCTGAATCTGTTTTTCTTGTAGGAACTAGGATCGTGGATAGGTAGCTCGTTCTTTAAGTTCTTCACGGGCGTGGACGACGGTTCCCTAGACCGTTGTAGCTGCAGACCGCTACCTTATTAAGGTAGCGGTCAGAAACCCAACGTCACAAATCTCACGCCAGCGTCGACTGTCAACCACGCGGAAGCTACATCCTCAACATTTCCAACCGGTTTTGAGCTTGTGATCCTAAGTAATAGCAAGGCGCAAATAGCGGCATTTTTACTGATGATTTGTGCTGGTGGCGGAGGAGGAGGGATTCGAACCCCCGAGACCCTTTCGAGTCTAACGGTTTTCAAGACCGCCGGTTTCAACCGCTCACCCACTCCTCCGCACTGTAAAAGAACAACTTAGCAAAATAGCTGTTCCACATCTGTCCCGCATTTGCTATACTGGCAGCCAATCACTTTATGCAACGTGGATGCATCATTCGACGTCACGGCGCGTGGCACTTGCGGTACAGAGCGAACGGCAAAGAGCTCTGCGTAAAACTTGCAGACCACACCGACGAGTATCGCACCAAGGCTTCTGTCCGTCCACTGGCGGATAAGATTCTTGCTCCGCTAAACGAAGGGCAGCACGTTAGCGACCTGACGTTGCAGCAATACATCGAAACAACCTACTTCCCGTCAGTCAAAAGCAAAATCAAACCCAGCACGTACAAAGGCTATTTCAATTTGTACAAGAAGCACATCCAGTCCAGAGTTCGCGGATTCAAACTCCCTAGGTTCACGACAGCCGATGGACAACGCTTACTTTACAAAATAGACGAAGCGGAAGCACTGTCGCACCAATCGTTCTTAAATATCAACTCTGTGCTGTCGGCAATCTTCACCCACGCACGACGGAGCGGAGCGTTGGTGGGGCAGAACCCTATGGATGGCGTGGAAATCCCCAAAGGGCGCAGAACAGGCAAGACGCACAAATATACTTTGGAGGAAGTCGAGAAGATTACAGCCGCCGTGGATGGAGTCGCTCGATGTGCTGTTGTGGTGGCTGCGTGGACGGGACTATCACTCGGGGAACTGCGGGGATTGAAGTGGGTTGATATTGATTTTGAAAATGAGCGTTTGAATGTCGTGCGCACGGTGTGGCATCGCGAAGTAATCGACACGAAGACGGAGCACAGAGCCGCAGCGGTGCATCTCTTGCCAAACGTCGTTGCCGAGTTGTGGGGTCACCGCAAAAATAATCCTACGACACAGTGGGTATTTGAAGGTCCACGGGTCTTTCCGCTAGACCTAGCGACCTTGGGGTCCAAACGAATCAAGGCGGCACTCAGGAGCACACGGATTAGGTGGCACGGTTTCCACGCGTTTCGGCGTGGACTTGGAACACGCTTGCACGCCAACGGCGTTCCGCTCGAAACCATTGGTGGAATCTTGCGGCACGGCTCAGGAAGCGAAGTTACTTTGAAGCACTACGTGGACATCGAGGAAGAGACCAAGGCGAATGCGTTAAAGAATCTTCCTCAGAAGGCGAAGTAAAACTTAGGAGGAAACATGCTTGACTCATTTTGCACCAGCGGTTCATCACCAAGTAGTGGCAAGAAGACCCGTCCCGACTTCCTTCTCTCGCACGACTCCCCGCTGTCAACCATCTGGCTTCTTACTCCGCTTTCGCCTAACGCCCACCGCTTCGTTGCAGATTACATCGAAACTTCGAACGTCCTTTATTTTGGGAGTTCGATTGTTGTCGATCAGCACTACGTAGAAAACTTGCTGCACGGCATCGCCGAAGCTGGATTGGCGGTGAGCCGATGACCCCCGACAAAGCGAAAGCAGCCGCCGCGAAGGTTCGATTCCACCTCGAGAGGCGCATCTCCTCCATCTTGAATTTCCCAGCCAGCGAAATGCCGCACCTGTCTATCGGCGATATGACCAACCTTCTTTACCTACTTGTGGGCGACTCGACTTCTGACCTCGGAAACTTCCAATCCAGTTTCCTCGCAATGATCAGTGTTATCAGCCGCGAGGAAGTGTGGGCGCAACCTGCGGAACCCGAGGAAGTGGACGAGGATAAACCTGCCGAGAAAGTGGTGATCCAGTGAGCGACAAATTGCAATCAGTTCGCGACAAGATTCAGCAAGCCTTCGCCCAGGCGCGCAAAATACCAGCGGATATCCCGATGGATTGCTCTCAGGAGATCATTCTCGATTCTGACACCATCGAAAAGCTTGTTCGACAGATTCCCGCGCGTCCACTTCGCAAGCCCTCGACGCCCACATCATTCGGCCGTCCCTTTTCGTACCACGTTGTCGAAACGAAAAAGACGGCCGAGGAGTTGATCAACGCGGCGGTCGCCGCAACGAAAAAGCCGCGAAAGGGGGCAAAGTGAGTCAAACGTCACATAGAAGCGCGGGCTTGAGCAACAAGCCACTGACGCCTGAGGAGAAAGAAGACCTGCGGCAAGTGGCACTGGCGGTGAGGGCGTACGAGCAGAAATTACGGGAGGGCAAGTGAACTGCAAACGCTCGGACGGATCGAATCGCGCCTTCTTCGCGACAGCGGAGGAAGCTCGGGAATTTCAGCAGCGACCCGAGAACGCTGCCGACTACGGCGAAGATGAAGTCCGTTTTTGCACGAGGTGTGGCCACTTTCATTTGTCACATCCGACGTGGGAGAAGCCGTGGGAGATCGTTACGGCAGATTTGAAGGCGAACTGATGTCCTTCTTGCCCATTTCCGCCGAAGACTGGGTCTGTCCGTCGTGTGGCGGCTACAGCGAATTGATGGGCGAAATTGGCACCAGAAAGCTTGCGGCGCCCCAAGTGCGAAGGCTACGACGGGCCGTTTCTGTCGGAGGCAGATGCGGAATTTTTGCGAGCGTGCGGGGTTGCGGTCAAGACCTACCCATGACCACCTAAGGTGTCGTCGCAGTTTTCTCTATACGGGGGCGGTTCCTGCTTCCCAACAAAAAGA
Organism: Candidatus Acidiferrales bacterium; assembly: GCA_963701055.1. Taxonomy (GTDB): domain Bacteria; phylum Acidobacteriota; class Terriglobia; order Acidiferrales; family UBA7541; genus Acidiferrum. Next base: position 192,249 of record OY969563.1, read on the forward strand.
AGGCGGCTGACTTGTCCCACGATTGATATTTTGGCGGCACGATGAGCCGTGTTGCCACGATTTGCGTTGTTTTGCATAATCAGCAACCCTTCGGTTAACAGCCGAGGAATGCAAAATCTAAATGCCTTGTTTGGTGTCGCTTACCGGGAAAAACAGTGATTTTCAGTCCCCCAGTTGGGCTACTTGGGCTACCGGCGGCAAAGAAAAGGCTATTAATAAAATGAAAACGGCTCAGACGAATCTGAGCCGTTCAATTTGATTTTGATCCCTGGGGCAAAGTCCGTAGCTAACCGTCCGAGAACTACTGTTGCGGGGTTGGGTTATTTTTCGCCTTTTCAGCTTCCGCTTCCTTCGCGGCCTTGTTCACCCGAGCAGCCTCGGCAACGCCAACTTCGGATGTCGTATACGCGTCAGCAGCGACGGCGCTTTGCACTGGCTGCGTTGACATCTGGGCATTGAGAGTGATTGAGCCACCGGAAAAACTCATCTCCCGGATCCAATCTTGAAATCCAGGCTTCCTCACGGAAACAGAATGCTTACCGGATGGAACGCTCACAGTGGAAGGCGTATTCCCAACGAAATTCTGGTCCACATAGATATCAGCCCCCACCGGTGTCGAGCTGATCGTTAAGTTGCTCATTGCGGCGGTGATGGCAGGCTGAGTTGAGGCGCCCTGGGCCTGTTCAAACTTTACGGGGTCCAATTTCATGTCCCCGTTCACGAAAGTTGGAACGTCAGTTCCTTTCGGAAACGTAACATCCTTTCCGTGCATCAGTAGGAAAAGAGGCGCTGCGGGCCAAAACACAATGGCTGCCGCGACGATTCCGACAGTCATGCCTCCGGCATGTCCCCCTCCCTTGCCATCCTTGACTGCACGGAGAGCGGCCTTTTGACCGTCAACAAGTCGAACTGAATCCATAACGATTTCCAGTTTGCCACCTCGAGCCATCCGTTTCTTCGGTACGGCTTCGGTTACGGTGCCCAGGGCCGTTCCACCTTTTGGAATGACCACGATGCCGCCAACCATGACGTCCTCCAAAACCTCAAATTCCACGCGGTCATTCACGTGGGCATCGGCCGACGACACCGTCTGTGAAAGCCGCAGCTTTACCGGTGTTCCGTCTTCGAGCATGAAGGCCGTGCCCGCGGTGGCCGTAGGTTGTTGAGCCTCAGCGAGTGAAAACGTCGCTGTCTGGAAGAGCAACAGAAGGGAACACAGAGTACGAAGGGCAAACACGATTGCCTTATTCATAAATTCTCTCCAATTGGACTTTTGCTTACTTGGTGACCTTAATTTATTGTGCCCAGTTACCCCTATGGGACCGAAGTACTACTATGCCTGATGAGTTACGGGGTCGGCCTGTCTGATACTGGCCTTTTCGAATTCGCTAAGACAGGCGACAAACTGTGGGGTTGGGACTTTGCGGCTATGGTAGTGGCGGGTCGCGTCATAAGAGTGGAATAGCGAGGCTACAACCGTACTGCGTTCGCCTTTCGTTGACTTGCCTCAGATCGCAACCTAAGATGGCCGCACCATGGAGGGATTTGACGCGTTCATCGGGCAAACGATCTCCCACTACCGAGTCATAGAAAAGCTCGGTGGTGGCGGGATGGGTGTCGTCTACAAGGCTGAGGACGTGCGGTTGCACCGCAATTTGGCACTGAAGTTCCTGCCGGACACTGTGGCCAAGGACGCGCAGGCGCTGACTCGGTTTCAGCGAGAGGCTCAAGCCGCCTCCGCCCTAAACCATCCGAACATCTGCACCATTTATGACATTGGCGAAGCAGAAGACAAAGCCTTCATTGCAATGGAGTATTTGGATGGCTCCACGCTGAAGCATTTGATCAACGGGCAGCCCATGGAGCTGGAGCGCCTTTTGGATCTGGCGATTGAAGTGACCGAAGGATTGGATGCCGCGCACAGCGAAGGAATCGTGCATCGGGACATCAAGCCCGCGAACATTTTCGTGACCAAGCGCGGCCACGCCAAGATTCTCGATTTTGGATTGGCCAAGGTAAGCAACGTCAAAGTGACCGGCGGCGCGGCCACGCTGGCGACCTTCGAAGTGGACTCGGAGCAATTGACCAGTCCGGGGAGCGCGTTGGGCACGGTCGTCTACATGTCGCCCGAGCAGGTCTTGGGCAAGCAATTGGATGCGCGGACGGATTTGTTTTCCTTTGGTGTGGTTCTGTACGAGATGGCGACGGGATTTCTGCCCTTCCGGGGAGACAGTACCGGAGCGGTGTTTGACGCCATACTCCACAAGGAGCCGACAGAGGCGGTTCGTCTGAACACTGCGGTGCCGGGAGAGTTGGAGCGCATTATTGATAAGGCCATGGAGAAGGACCGCGAGCTCCGTTACAGCAGCGCCGCGGAATTGCGCACCGACCTGAAGCGCTTCAAGCGCGACAGCAGTTCGGGAAAAGTGCCACGACGAAGCGGTGAAGTGAGCGCAGCCAGCGGCGCGGCTCCCGAACCGATCGCAGAGCATCGAACGAACTCGGTTATAGCTGCTCAAACGCCGAAGGGGTTTGCGTGGAAGCGATACGCGCTTTTGGCCGCTTGCGTTGCACTTCTGGCGGCAGCCTTTGCGGCTTATCACTTTTGGCCTCCCTTAAACACTCCAAGCGGCCCTGCAAAGATTACGCAAATCAGCCAGTGGAATAAACCGATGAACGACGCGAGGCTTTCTCCCGACGGCCACGCCGTGGCGTTTGCATCACCCGTAGGCGGCGTCGCGCAAGTGTTCCTGATGCTCACCTCTGGAGGCGAGCCTCTCCAGCTCACAAATGACGAAGGCGACAAGAATGTGGAGAATTTTTCGCCCGATGGGAGAGAAGTCTATTACAAGAGGTCCTCCGGCCGCGATGAAGTTTGGGCAGTGCCTACACTCGGGGGCAATTCAAGCCGTGTGGCATCTGCCAGCTATGTGGTTCCCTCGCCCGACGGCATCTCAATCTTTTATGTGAAGTCGGGCAGTCCCGAAATTTTTCGTACGGAGAAATCCGAAGTAGGCGAAGAATTAGTGTACAAGTCAGAAGACACTGGTCTGTTCTTCGTCCCGCTTCTGCTATTCCCTGGCGGTAATGACCTGCTCGCTGCTGGTTTTCGACAGTTCTCGACAAATTTCCGTTTCTACAGAATAAACGTCACCAGCCATGAGGCAGTTGATTTAGGGGAGGTATCCGGGTATGACGCATCGCCTGACTTCGTGTGGTCCGAACCAGGAAAAACAGTGCTATTCAGCCGCACAGTAAACGGGCTGAGGAATATCTGGAAATACAGCTTGCAGGACCGGAGTTTCACCCAGATTACTTTCGGAACAGGACCGGACTTCTCGCCCATGCCAGACCCGGGAGGAAAAGGGATTTACTTCGTGAATGGCAAATCCTCTGGGTTCCTGGTCGCTTACCGCGTGCATTCAAAGGAATCGACCGACATTGTGTCCGAGAACGTAACTGAGCCCATCATGTCACCAGATGGGAAGCGCGTGATGTACATCACGGTCCCCGAGCGCCAGAGGAACGAACTCTGGGTGTCGGACATCGACGGGGGCAATAAAGTGAAAATCGCCACCGGAGAAAAACTGCAGACAGGGACTTGGGCGCCGGACAATGTTCATCTGTCTTTTTTTGAGTCAGGAGCCAGCGCAGGGGCCAAAGTTTACATCGTCGGTGCTGATGGCAGCGGTCTTCGTAAACTCCCCCCGATTGTAGGTACCCCCGTCATTTCAGTATGGAGCCCTGACCAGAAATCCGTTTACGTGACCGAGCGAGCACCGGGTTCCATGGGGACCGTTTGGAAATGGAGCGTTGACAGTTCGAATTCGGAGAAGTTCGTGGACAACTGCTGCATAGTTTGGGATGCTGACCCCGGCGGGCAGTACCTACTTGGCATCGTAACGCGGGGAGAAAAGACTGGAATCTACGAGGTATCTACCTCCCAAGGGAAATGCATTCCGTTGCTTCCAGGCGTGGCAACCGAAACCGCAGTCTTTGCTCTCGATGGCAAGTCTTTCTTGTATGCAGTTGCTTCCCGTGGTGAGGTCACGATTTTCCGTCAGCCTTGGAAGGACGGTAAAATCATCGGGGCCGCACAGGTCGCGTCGAAGGTCCCCTTTGTATTTCCTATGGCTTACAAGGGTAACGCCTACGATTTTTCCAGAGACCTTTCGACCATCGTCTATGCGCGTGCAGGCGGTCACGCCGACCTTTATCTTCTGAGTCAGAAATGAATCCGTGTCACGGAATTGAACTCTGCTGGGAAATGACTTGGGAACCAGTAAGTGGCTCCTAGTCCTAGTCTATTTCACCCTCGTCATCATCTCGTGCCGCCCTTCCGCCTGCGTATACTTCGGATTCTTGATCTTTAACCACCCTATGCTGTTGCTTTTGTAGATGCCGTGTTTCCGCTTCGCTACAATCCCTTCCAAATCGTTGTTGCAAATTTCTTCAAACAACAGCTTGCCTTCTCGTTCGACGTGTTGAGCGTAAATGATTCGTTCCGGCTTGTTTCTCTCAATTAATTCCCGCAAACGTTCTTTCCGTTCGATCAGCGCGTGATTTCGCAAATCTTCGTGATTGAGCCACAGCAGATCGAAGGCGTAGAACACTGGCGTGCCCTGTCGGGAGAAAAGCTGGTTGAATTGGCTGATGCCATGTCCGTCGATACAGATAATCTCGCCATCCAATATCGCATTTTGGACTCGAAGCTTGCCTAATGATTCCTTCAGCGCTTGAAACGATTTCAGCAAGTTACTGTTGCGGCTGACCAGTCTGCACTTTCCCTCTTCGACGTAAGCGAGTGCGCGGAAGCCGTCGTGTTTTAGTTCGAAAATGTAATCGGGGTCGTTGAAGGGCTTGGCGATGCGGAGGCGCATTGGGTGGATGCGGGGGAGCACATCATATTTTACATATTTTACGCTGCGACCTTCCCCTGCTTACCTTTCCAAGCATATCCACAGGGAATAAAATTCCTATGACTAAGAACTCTTGACAATACAGGGCTATTAGAACTATAAGCACGTGCTCAGATGGTTGCCTTGCCACGAGGAAACCACTCTCGGGCATACCTTCGGTTTAAAGCTCTACGGAAAGTCCAAAACGCACGACCAATTCAATGTAGTGGTGTCTTCGGACGAATTTGTCTTGGGAGGAACCATGCGATCCAGATGTTTTGCCATTCTCTTTGCGATTTTTCTCTACTCCCAAGGAAGCTCAGTCAACGCTCAAACCACGACTACAGCTGCGGCCCAGCCGCAGGCATTGACGCTTCTGGCGCAGTCGGCGGCAGCGTTGACAGGCTCAACCACAATCTCAGATGTAACTCTGGCGGGAAATGCGCAGCGTATTGCGGGGTCAGACGATCAATCTGGAACTGTCAGTCTAAAGGCGATGGCTGCTGGCGAGAGCAGGATGGATTTGACCTTATCGGGCGGGGTTCGCAGCGAAATCCGCTCTTTTGACTCGAACGGAAATACTGTAGGCGCTTGGGCTGGTCCAGACGGAGTTCAGCACTCGATCTCCTTCCACAATCTATTGACCGACTCTGCATGGTTTTTTCCGGCACTCACGTTGAACCGAATAGCGAGCAATTCAACGATGGTCGGAACGTACATTGGTCAAGAAACTCTCAACGGACAATCAGTCTTTCACGTTTCGGTCTCCCAAACACCTGCCGTCGCCACTGCACCGGACGCTGCCATCATGCAGCATTTGACCCAGATGAATTTTTATTTGGATCCCACTACGCTCCTTCCTGTCGCACTGTCGTTCAGCACTCATCCTGATAACACCGAGTTGCTGGACATTTCTGTGCAAATCCAATTTTCCAATTATCAAACTATTGGCGGCGTCCAAATTCCCCTGCACGTTCAAGAACTCGTGAACGGTACCCTGTCGCTCGACCTGCAGCTGCAGTCAGCGACTTTGAATTCAGGCCTCTCGGCAACTCAATTCACCGTGCAGGTGGCGCCATGACAAATTTGTTTGAGAGCGGAGGCATTATGAGACAGTTCGTGCGGACTTTGCTTTTGACCGTCGTGATTGCCCTCTGTGCAGGCTGGGCTTTTGCCCAGGTACCCACTGGAACTCCTCCGTTTAGCTCTAGCACCTCAGCTGGTGGCCCAGAGGCAATTGATCTCGCCAATCTTAATGTCCATCTGGACATTCCCGTGGTTAACAAAGCCGGACGGGGAGGAATGAACTTTACATACGATCTTAGTTACGATTCCTCCGTGTGGCAGGTGCTTGGTGGCACCGGAAGTCACTATTGGTATCCTGTTTACAATTACGGGTGGCGAGGTGTTACGGAGATTCAGAGCGGATACCTGTCGTACTTTTTGGCAGAGACCATTTGTCACTACTATGTCGGTCGTGTTGAGTATACCGGGTATACCGAATATCAATATGCTGATTGGGTTTACCACGACCCTTGGGGGGTACCGCATGCATTTGGAGGTGAAGTCGTCGCCTATGAGGGTTCCTCCCAAGGAAGCTGTATCGTCGGCACGAATCAGGGAATAACAAATTCACTTGCGACAGATGGCTCAGGGTTCATCTTGAACGCGACAGGCCAGGTGGGTCCCGTCTCTACGATTACGACGACGATTGGAAAAATCATCAATCCACCTGTGGTGGTCGGCGCTGGCGCTGCCTCGACTACAGACAGAAACGGGAACATTATTTCCGTCAGTAGCAGTGGCGTGTTCACTGACACACTTGGAACGACAGCTCTTACAGTGGCGGGGTCAGGCACTCCGACCAGTCCAACCACCTTCACTTATATGCCACCGTCCAACACTGCAGTGGCCTATACAATGAATTATACGAACTACACGATTGCTACCAATTTCGGCGTCTCCGGAATCGCAGAGTACAAATCGAGCGCAGCCGTTCCACTCGTCACCAGCATTGCCCTGCCGGATGGAACTCAATACACCTTCGCTTATGAAACCACACCTGGAACCTGTACTCCCTATGCTGGCACAACCTGCACTACCTCAAGGCTGGTATCGGTCACACTTCCCACTGCAGGCCAGATCACATATTCCTACACCGGCGGCAATAACGGCATTCTGCCTGACGGCAGCGCGGCCACTTTAACTCGGACGACTCCTGACGGGACATGGAAGTTTGCCCAAGTTAAGAATTCAGGGGCTGCATCAACAACCACCATGACCGACCCACAAGGAAATGTCTCGACCATTCAATTCCAAGGAATATACGAAACTAGCCGTGTGGTGAATACAGGCTCCAGTACCGTGCTTCAAACGACCAACACATGCTATAACGCCGCAGCCTCACCTTGTACCGGAACAGCCATTACACTGCCGATCACACAACGCAACGTGTCAAACCAATTGGGAGGGTCCAAAAATATGACTGATCTGCATGTCCAGAAATATGATGACTACGGAAATGTCATAGAGCAAGATGATTACGATTATGGCTCAGGTGCGTATGGAAGCTTGCTGGACAAAACCGTCATTTCCTATGCCTCTCTTGGAAATATCAAAGCGTTCCAGCAAACCGTGACAACGACAAACGGAGGCGGCATTACTGTCACACAGACAAATTATAATTACGACCAAACTGCTGTTGTGACTACTTCCGGAACTCCGCAACACACTTCTGTTACCAGCTCAAGAGGTAATCTGACCAGTACTAATCAATACTCTACAAGTTCCGCGTACCTCACGAAGACCATGACTTACTTTGATACCGGAAATATTGATATTCTCACCGATGTTAACGGCGAGCCATACACTTATGCCTACGGTGCTACCACTTCCTGCGGAAACTCCTTTCCTACCGAAATCAGTGTGCCTTACAACGGCCTCTCCAGTTCCATGACATTGAATTGCACAGGCGGAGTGGAACTGACCTCTGTCGATGAAAACGGTCAGACCACAACGACCACTTACAATGATCCATATTTTTGGCGACCAAACATTGTGACTGATCCACTAACCAACGAAACATATCTGAGTTACGTCGTAGCGGGCGGCCACGAAATCGGAGCGTACTATGATTTATACTTTAATGGTACTGCTTCCATAGCGAACACTACGTGGGGAAATGATGGGCTTGGCCGAGTGGTCGCGGCGACTCGCATTCAGGCTCCGGGCGCGTCGACCTGGGATCAGGTGGCTCAAGGTTACGATTCCAACGGCAGACTGGCCACGACCAGTCTGCCCTGCGTTACGACAGGATCGTGGAGTTGCCCGATCACTGCTACCACAACCCAATATGACGCATTGAATCGCGTGTCTAAGGTCACCACAGAGGACAACGGGATAACCACCTACACATACTCTAATAATGATGTGCTCGTGACCGTTAGCCCCGCACCTACTGGCGAAAACGCAAAGAGCCGCCAACTTGAATACAACAGCATTGGGCAGCTCACATCAGTCTGCGAGGTTACGTCAGTTCTGCCTGGGTATGGAACCTGTGGTCAAACGAATGCCACAAGTGGCTACTGGACGAAATACGCGTACACGCCGCTCGGCCAAATTACCGGTGTTACTCAGAACGCTCAGTCGTCGAGTACACAAACAAGAGCATATGTGTACGACCTGATGGGGAGACTTACCGCGGAAACGAATCCTGAATCGAGCTTAACAACATATACGTACGATACCGATGCGACATGCGGAACGACGTACAATGGCGACCTAGTGAAGAAAGTTGACGCAGTCGGTGACGTAATCTGTTTTGCTTACGACCCACTTCAGCGCATGACAAAGATGTCGTATCCATCAGGAGGGTATGCGGCCAATACGCCTACACGAGTTTTTGTATATGACTCTGCCACTGTCAACAGCGTCGCGATGGCGAATGCGAAAGGCCGCCTCGCCGAGGCCTACACGTGTACGGGATCATGCACGTCGAAAATCACTGACCTAGGCTTCAGTTACACCGCCCGCGGCGAAGTGGCTAATGCGTACGAGTCCACACCAAACTCTGGGCCCTACTACAATGTCGCAGCTACCTATTGGGCGAATGGCTTGCTAAACCAACTTAGCGGCGTGCCCGGCGTGCCCACGATAACTTATAGCCCTGATGGCGAGGGACGCATTAATACTGTGTCGGCTTCGTCCGGGCAGAACCTGGTCATCGTAAACGGATCCACACCTGGAACGAGCTACAATGCTGCCAGCCAGGTCACCCAGCTGTACCTGGGCTCAGGTGACAGCGATACATTTGGCTACGACAATATGGGTCGCATGAACTTGTACCAATTCAACATCAACGGACAGTCAGAAACTGGGGCGCTCTCGTGGAATCCCAACGGCACCCTCGGACAATTAGTGATCACCGATCCTTTCAACAGTGGGGACAACCAGACCTGCAAGTATGCGCACGATGATTTGGTGCGCCTGGCCAGTGCAGGTTGTGGATCGATTTGGTCCCAGACTTTTACTTACGACCCATTTAGCAACATTGTGGCCAGCGGAAGCAGTTCGTTCCAGGCTACTTACTCCTCGACCACAAACCGGATGACTCAGATTGGAAGTTCGACCCCCACTTACGATCTGAATGGCAATGTCACGAACGATTTTCTTAACACCTATTCATGGGATTCAAATGCCAGACCAACAGTGATTGACGGCATCGCCGTGACCTACGATGCACTCGGGCGGATCGCTGAGGAGGATAAATCCGGGACGTATACGCAATTTGTTTATTCGCCGACTGGGCAGGAATTCGCCTTGATGAATGGCCAGACGCTCTCTAAGGCATATATCCCTCTTCCAGCAGGCGAGGTGGCCGCATACAACTCCTCAGGGCTGAACAATTATCACCACATGGATTGGTTGGGCAATTTTCGCCTTTCGTCGAGTACCACACGAACGGTGCTTTATGACGCAGCCTATGCGCCGTTTGGAGTAACATACGCCCAGACGGGTACAGGCACGGCAGCATTCACCGGAATGACCTCAGACACTGCCGCGACTGTGTACGATTTCCCCGCTCGCGAATATGGTTACCAGGGCCGCTGGCCATCTCCCGACCCGGCTGGTATGGCCGCAGTCGATCCAACGAATCCGCAATCGTGGAATCGTTACGCCTACGTCTTCAACAATCCGTTGGCGTATATCGATCCTTCAGGCATGCGTGAGTGCGCTCCGAACAACAGTGGTGGTCAGTCGAATAGCCCGTCCTGCTTCCATGGCGCTTCCGATACCTCGATGTCGGGAGATTTTCCCGTGACAGGCGTCAACGGGATAGTCGGTGGACTCACAAATTGGGCTGAGTTCGGCTATTCGTATGGTTTATCCGTCTATACGATTGACGTTAGTTTAGGGGTATTCACTACGATGCCCGGGAGCTTCAGCATCGGCGGTGGTGGAGGCGGCAATACCAGCGGCAGTTGGTGGGGCACCTTCGCGAAGGAGTTCTTCAAGTTCTCGGGTGGCCCTGGCAATGTGCCAACGTGCGCGGGCCAAGCACTTCGCGATATTGCAGATGATGTCCTCAATCCGGTCCCAACGGACTTCGGCCCAGCTGAGGCTGGAAAACTTGCAGCGACCTACGGTGCCGCTGTCCAGTTCAATAGGACGCTAGCCTACGCGGCAGGGAAGGGTCTAACTTCCCCATGGAAGTCTACTGTTTTCCAGGGAATGTTAGAAGGATCGAAAAGTCTCGCAGAAGAGACAGGTGTTGGCAGCATTGCTGTTGCAACTTCGTTCTCGGCTGCTTATCGAACATATACGACCTCAGCTGCAGCCAGGAATGGACAGTGTTCTGCGGCTTTCCCAATCTTCTGAGGGCAGGATGAAGGCGAAAACCAAAGACAACTTGCTCTACATAGGAATCGCTCTAGGTATTGCCGCGATCATACTAGGCCCCCTTATCTACGCAATCAGTCGGGGCACGGATATTCCCGCTTTCCCGCTGAAGCCCGCGTGGCTCGTTGTATCGACAGTCATTCTCGTCGCGTACGTGGCCCAAGATCTAAAAAGGCGACATCTCAGAATATGGACCATCTTGCTATCAGCGTTGTGTGTCGCGTTGGTGCATTCGGTCACAACTGCAGCGATTCTGCATGCTCTCACTCGGGTACCACTACTGCTGCTGGGAATGGGAATCTTCGTTGAGGCATACATCGCTTTGCAGATCATTGACAGGCTGGTGATACGGCAGAGCAAGCCGGATACGGATAGAACGTAGGTGGTGCATCGCGGCAATAGCAGTTGGGCCTGGACGTTCACCAAGACCTTTGTCAACGGCGTCCTGCATGGCAATAGACAGCCGGGCCAGAGTTTTGCGGCGTGTGTGGACCAAAACATCCAGAGCACGACTTTTGGCACGGTGGACCCCGGCAAGCTACTGAATCCGACGCTGGTCCAGGCAGAAGCTACAGCAGGGGCCCTAGCAAGCACAAATGTGCCTTTAGGCTCGTCGGATGGGTCAGCAGTCAGCATCAACGGCCTTCAGGCGGCTGCTGCTGGTCTGGCCGGCGTGGCGGCTCGATTGGCTGGAACAATGAGTGTTGCTAGACCAGTGCTAGCAGTAGCCAAAGGAGGCGGCTATGCTCTTGCGGTAGCCGGTGCTGCCACTGCTGGGTTGGTGATCGGCTCCGCGATAAATTGTCGATGACTGCTCGATTTCGAGGGAGGAAATTATGAGGCCCATCGGAGAGTTCCTGATGATGAAGGGAGATCCTATCGGCCAGTTTTTGGGGCGACTTCTGCTCAAGCCTTTCGTGCAGATGCTCTGGCCCACAGCTGAAGAGCAGCGGCGAGAGCTAGAAATAATCCAGAAGACTGACCCGCTGAGGCGCTTGGGTATCTCCACCGAACCACCTGAGGTCTGGAAGTCCTTGTTGTGGTGGTCAATCTTCCTCATTGGCATGGGTCTAGCGTTGTATGTCGGCGTGCATTTGAAGCGGGGATAACGCGGAGCGCCGAAGAGCCATGCCTCCGGCATGGGGATGGCCTATGACACGTCACCCCTAAAAGGGTGCTGCACAGCAACTTTGGTTGCTGTATAGGAACCATCCAGAAATCAGAGACTTACAAAACTTCCGGCGCTGTAGAGCGCCGCACGGTTCCTATATGGGAACTTGTTGAAAACAAAGCGCGGCGGCTAAAGGAAAAAAACGGCACGCGCCGCGCGCCATCCCCACCAACGCGAAAATCCTTCCCTGCGCTCGCGCCGCCGTCAAGGGTCAGGCCCGCTGACGCGGCTCACTTCGTTCGCCCTTGACTGCGGCTTCCGCGTAAGCGTCATCCGAAGACCGTCTTGACAGATTACGTTAACGGAGCAAGTTGTGGGGCGATGTTCCAGGGCAGGAGTTCGTCGATGCGGTTGATGGGGTGGTCGGCGATGCGCGCGAGCACTTCGCGCAAGTAGGCTTCGGGATCGATGCCGTTGAGTTTGGCGGTGCCGATCAGGCTGTAGATTGCGGCGGCGCGTTCGCCACCGGCATCGGAGCCCGCGAACAAGTAGTTCTTGCGGCCAAGGGCGACCACGCGCAGCGCTCGTTCCGCGGCGTTGTTGTCGATTTCGATGCCGCCATCGTCCAGGTAGCGCAGAAGCGCTTCCCACCGTCCCAGCGCGTAACGAACCGCCAACGCGGTGTCCGATTTTCTGGATAGTTTACCTAGCGTAGCTTCCAGCCATTGTTTCAACGATTCCAGCAACGGTCGCGCCTGCTGGTTGCGCACCTCGCGCCGCTCTTCGGGTGAGCTCCCTCGAATTTCTTTTTCGATGACATACAGTGCGCCGATGCGCTCCAGCGCTTCCGCTGCGACTGGCGATTTGTGCGCTGCCATCAAGTCGTAAAACTTTCTGCGCACGTGCGCCCAGCAGGCCGCTTCCCGAATGCGTCCGGCTTCGTAGATCCGATCGAACCCCGCGTAGCCATCGGCCTGCAGTGTCCCGGTGAACTTGCTCAGGTGCGCTTTTGGATGCTCGCCTTTGCGATCCGGCGTGTAGGCGAACCACACCGCCGCAGGCGTGGTGTCTCCCGCAGGACGACCATCGCGGACATAGGTCCACAGCCGCCCCGTTTTTGTTTTGCCGTTGCCCGGCGCCAGCACCGGAACCGGCGTGTCGTCGGCGTGCAACTTCGTCGCGCTCATCACGTGACGACGCAGCGCTTCCACCAGCGGTGCGAGCACCGCGCTTGCTCCACCCACCCAGTCCGCCAACGTCGAGCGTTCCAACTCCACGCCTTCGCGCGCGTAAATTTCGTGAGCGTTAAACGAACCCCATCTTGTAAAAGGGTCGGGCCCATAGCACTGTTGCGGCATGACCAAGCGCGCAAAGAAGGCGTGGACGAAGTGGCGAAGACTGATCCGAGAACATGCGCGTAGCGGACAGACGGTGACGGCATTCTGCCGTGAGCGCGGGCTGTGCAGGCCGTATTTTTTCACGTGGAAGAAGCGGTTGCAGGAAGATGCGCAAGCGAAGTTTCTGGAAGTGCAGGTAACCGAGGGCGCGCCATCCGGTGACGCGGTTGAAATCCGATTGCAGAATGGACGAAGCCTAATGGTGCGGCCCGGATTCGATGCAGAACATGTGCGGGCATTGCTGGCGGTGGTGGAGGCAGCGGGGTGATCGGGCTGCCAAGTTTGCAGGCGATGGATCGCGCACAAGGAGCGCGGATCTGGATGAGCAGCGAAGCGACGGATATGCGCTGTGGATTTGATCGGCTGGCGGAACGTGTGCGAGCGGTCATTGGGGAGAACCCGCAAAGCGGCCATCTGTTTGTGTTCCGTTCGCGGCGCGGCGATCGGTTGAAGATTCTAGTGTGGGACCGGGACGGCTTCGTACTGTGGTACAAGCGGCTGGAACTTGGGGTTTTCAAACTGCCGCGAGTCGAGCAGGGGGCGCGATCGGTGGAGTTGCGTGCCAGCGAGCTGGCGATGATTCTGGATGGGATCGATGTTTCGAAGCTGAAGCGCGTGCGACGCTATGAACGCGCCGTGTGAAACAGCGAAGAAAAAAGCTAGCCCAAGAAAAAAATAAAAATAACGCATAAAATAATCGCCGTGTGCGCAACAAAGTTTGCTCTGCTACGTATAGTAGATGTGCCCACCAACGAGAACTTCTTGACCAACTTGCCCGACGATAAAGAAGCACTGAAGGCCATGCTGCATTCGCTGTGGCAGGAACGCGAGCGCCAGGAGAAGCGCGCCGAAAAATATCTTAGGAAAGCCGAAGAGCAGCGCAAGCGTGCCGACGAACTGTATCTGGAGAAGCTGCGACTGCAGATGGAGCTGGAACGCTACAAGAAGGCGACCTACGGGCCGCGGGCGGACCGTCTAAGCATGAATCAGCTGGCCCAGATGCTGCTGGAGTTTGCCGAGACCTTGGAACAAAAGCCCATCAACTTGGAAGATCTTCGGCAAGCAGAACCGGAACCAGAGTTACGGCGGGTGAAGCGTCGCAAGGGGCGGCGGGCCCTGGCGAACTTCGAGAACCTTCCGGTCCAGACACACGTATACGAGCTGAGCGCCGAAGAGCGGCCCTGCCCAAGTTGCGGTGTGGAGCGCAAAGAGATCGGCAGCGAGAAGAGCTGGCAGATCGAATACATTCCGGGACACTTCGAACGCCTCGAACATGTCCGCAAGAAGTATGCGTGCCCCCATTGTGAGCGGAAGGGAGAGAATCCGCAGATCGAGGTGGCTGCCAAAGCGGAGACGGCCATCGAAAAAGGCTTTGCCGGCCCCGGGTTGTTGGCTTTTATCGTGACCAGTAAGTTCGCCGATTACCTCCCACTCTATCGACTGGAAGATATTTTTGAGCGGCAAGGCTTTGAGATTTCACGAGCCACACAATCGGTGTGGTGCGGAGATGTCGCCGATGTGGTCGAGCCGTTGTACCGGCGGATGGCCGAGCGGGTGAGGAAATCGCACGTAGTGGCCACCGACGACACCGTCCTGCCGATGTTGAGCCCGGGCCAAACGCAGTCGGCACGCATGTGGGTGTACGTGGGCGACGAGTCAAATCCCTATAACGTCTTTGACTTTACTCTCAACCGCAGTCGAGAAGGCCCGAAGGAATTTCTGAAAGACTACGCGCAGGTTTTGCTGGCCGACGCTTATGGGGGTTACAACGGGGTGGTGGCCGGCAACGCCATCACCCGCGCAGGTTGTTGGTCGCACGCCAGACGGAAGTTCGTGGAGGCGGAGAAATCGGCGCCGGAGATGGCGCGCGAGGCGGTCGCTTGGATCGACGCACTCTTCGCGGTGGAGCGACAAGCCAAAGACGTTTCCGTGGCCGAGCGAATGGAGTTGCGGCAGAAACAGGCGGTCCCGCTGCTGGCGGAGCTGCATCGCAAGCTGCTGACCTGGAAAGATCAGTTGCTGCCGAAGCATCCCATGGCCGACGCCGTGAACTATACGCTCGGCCAATGGGATGCGCTAACCGTGTTCACTAGCGATGGCGCCGTGCCCATCGATAATAATGTGAGCGAGCGGGAGATGAAGCGCGTTGTCCTCAATCGCAAAAACTCCCTATTCGTCGGCAACCCCCGCGGCGGAAGGACCGCCGCGATCCTGGCCAGCTTGACCAGCAGCTGCCGCCGGCATGATATGGATCCACATCTCTATTTCATGCAACTGCTGATCAACCTCCCGACCTGGCCAGCCCGTGACCTCGACGCCTGGCTTCCCGATCGTTGGAAACAAGCTCATATCGCCCGGTGCGCTGCTCTAGGTATTCCGATTCCTCCCAATCCATAGCACCTGCACTTCACGTATCGCTCACTAAATTTCCGACTGCCGATACAACGGCAAGTGGTCGCAGTATTTCGACACCAGCACATGCGCCAACAGCCCCGGCCCGGCAACGCCACGCTCGATTGGACGGCTCGGCGCTTCCGCTTGCACGATGCGTTCGCAGCACGCGCAGGCTAGTTTCGGTCGAACCTGCCGGATCACTTTGAAGCGCGCCGGCACGTACTCCAGGATTTCCGAAACATCTTCGCCCAGATGTTTCAGTTCTCCGCCGCAGTCCGGGCAAGCGCTCTGCTTCGGTGGATACTTTCGTGTTTCACGCGGCAGATGCTCCGGCAGTGGCCGACGTGCGGATTTCGCTGCACGCACGGCGGGCGCGGCAACAGCAGACGTTTGCGAAGGAGCATCCTTCTCCGCTTGCGTCGGCTTCAATTCATCCAGCCGCAACTCCAATTGCTCGATCTCGCGATCCAGCTTTTCCGATTTGCGCCCGAACTGTATCCGCCGCAGCTTGGCGATCAGCAGCTTCAAATGCTCGATTTCGTTGTCACGCGACACCAGCTGTTCACGCTGCGAGAAGATCAGGGCTTTCAGTTCGTTGGGATTCAGTGCGTCGAGATCGGGAAGGGGATGGTTGGCGGCAGCCATTGCCGCGAATCTAGCAGAGTTTCTTTACAGCAAAATTAAAATGCCACAGGAAAGCGAAAAACTATTTTGCTCACACCGCCATCTGCGGCGCGTAACTGCGCACCGGCCGCCGCCAGTCGATGCCTTCCAGCAGCATCGACAACTGCGCCGGCGTCAGCGAAACCGTGCCGTTCGCCGCTTGCGGCCAGGTGAACTTTCCGCGCTCCAATCGTTTCGCGAACAGGCACAGCCCGTCGCCATCCCACCACAGCAACTTGATCAGATCGCCGCGCTTGCCCGCGAAACACGAACACCTGCCCCGAAAACGGATTCTCCGCCAGCGCCGTCTGCACCATCCCGCTCAGCCCCACAAATCCGCGCCGCATGTCCGTCACTCCCGCCACGATCCAAATCCGCGTCCCCGCCGCCAGCCCGATCATCCCAGCAACTGCTCCAACACCACACGCAACGCTTCCGCATCCACACGCCCCGTGATGCGAACATGTCCCTTGGGAAGTTCCACGTAAATCGCGCCCGTTGCTTCGGTGGTTCGATGTGTAGCTTGCCGCTTGACCGAGCGATGTACTTTGCTTGCCCGCGTTCCAGTCACATGCACCGGCAGTAAGTTCACCGTCTCCGCATGCCCCTCACCCAACAACCCCTGCCGATACTGGCGCCGCCACGCAAACACCTGGTTGGCATTCACTCCGTGCGCCCGCGCCACTCTCGCTACCGACGCCTCCGGTTGCATCGTCTCCTCGACGATCCGCCGCTTCTCCATTACCGACCGCCGTCTCCGCGGCGCTCGCTTAACAACTATCCGTTCCGAAGTGTCCACTTATTCCCCAAGTGGACACTTCCGTTTGTGCCCACAAGGGCCATCATCCCTGACCACTCACACTTCTAACAGACGGTCAGAACCGGACGCTTACGCTTCCGCTGCGGGCGTGCTCCAGCCATGAGAGGCTGACGCCTCTCTGCGCCCAAAACACTGAGGCGCGCGTCTCCAAACCGCGCAGCACATGAGGGACGATTTAGCGGGTGACGCCTTTCAGGAAGCCGTCAATGGTCTTGAGCAGATAGTTCTGTTGGTGCGGCGGGAGCTTCTCAATCTTTTCCACGCGGCGCTGCACGCGCAGGCTGGGCTTGCGGCGAAGAGGAGACCGCGACCCTTTCGGTTGCAGCAGTTCATCGGTGGTGGTCTCCAGCGCGTTAGCGAACTGCACGATCAACTTCGCGTTCAACCGCAGCCTGCCACGTTCATAATCAGAGAGCAACGTCTGTGTGATACCGACACGCTCCGCTAGTTCCACCTGAGTCCAACCACGCTCTTTCCGTAGACGAGCCAGCTGTTCGCCTGGGGTTTCGGACTCCGGTCCAGAGACGGTTTTAGGTGCATTCTTCCGAGGCATGATGGCGGCAGTGTAAAGGCAGGTTCCCATCGCGTGGCAACTCCCTCTTGACGAATACTTCATATTAACGTATTTTCTGACCTAGTTGGAATCGCATAATTTTTAACAGTTTCCTCTTGACAGGGTTTTCGGAAAACGGCCCGAAACGCAAAAAGGAGATGAACCGATGGCGCCAGCGTCGGAATACCGCGTGAAGCTGAACGCGGCCTTTCCCTCTTTCATACATAGGTTGTCAAAGTTAAGCATGTTGAGACGATGGTACTGCTGGCGTAAATGTCTCTTTACAGCTAACTGGACATTCGGACGGTCCCAGATTGTTGGACTGGACCGAGGTACTATTTCGGAGTCCGCGTGATTGATTGAGAATCAGACGTGCGCGTGAGAACGCTAGCTCCGCTGGTGCCCTTGGCAGTCATCTGTTTCGGAGTCCGCTATGCCGTTGGACGCGAGCAACTTCGCGACCCCAATCATCTGCACACCCTGTATCAAGAGACCAATAAGGAGTTTTTTGGTGGTCAGCTGCGCGATGTTGTCGTGGAATCGAGACTCCTGTCCGATTACAAAGCGGAGGGTATAACCTACAAAGAGACAGAGGATAGATTCGTTATCGTTCTAGATCCGTATTGGAACACGTCCGAAGCCGAAGCACTCGATACGATGAGACACGAATCATGTCACGTCGCCACTTGGGATGTTATGGACCCGAATGACCCACACGGCCCACCTTTTCAAGAGTGCATGAAGAGATTTGAGGAAAAATAGGAGAAATCTCCTCGCTCTTTTGGTCCCCTTCGCTTGACCCTGCAGCAGTGATCAGCTTTCAGCATTAACCGATAGAGAAAGTACTATCGCATACCGTGAGCATCGCAAGCATATTTGTGAGGTGAGTCCGGAGGTTGCAATGAAACGCGCTGTACCAATCTATTTTGCGCTGATGTTCGCAGTTTTCTTCCCCGTAATGAATGCGCAAGCAAAAGAGACCGAACTCCCGACAACTGACGTTAAAGTAACAGAAATCCGTCGTGTCAACGAACCTCCGACAACTTACGATCTTAATCATGGTTTTCAGCGGTTCACCGTGCACGTTGTTCTTCAGGCCAACAAAACAATTTATAAGGCGCACATGACCTGCGGCAAATGCGAAAGCATAGTCTGGCCGCACGTTGGGGAAATTCGAAGTGCTTATGTACTCGACGCTGTGGCTTTGATTTGCATTGATGGTTATAAGACAGCTTGTTATACCATTGATGATTCAGTGGATGCCACCGCATTACGTGAGCAATCGGCACCGACTCGAAAAAATATTCCAGCAATTGTCAAAGCGGCGGATGGAGCAATCGTAACCATCATCACGGCAGCCAACGATAAGCCGATAGCACTCGGCACCGGCTTCCTTGTGGGCGCGGACGGCGCGATCGTGACGAACTACCATGTCATCAGGACTGGCAACGTTGCCGCCGTCAAGTTCTCTGATGGGACTGTTTTACCAGTCGATGGTCTAGTGGCAGCCGATAAAGTTCGCGATCTCGCCCTCATCAAAATACACGGGAAAAATTTCCGAACGCTTACTCTTGGCAACTCGGATCGAATTCAAGTCGGCGAAGAGGTCGTTGCAATCGGCAATCCGCTCGGATTGGAGCTAACGGTTTCAAACGGGATTTTGAGCGGCGTTCGCACTGTTGAGAAAGAGAGCGGCAAGTTCTTGCAAATTACTGCACCAATTTCGCACGGCAGTAGCGGGGGCCCACTGTTTAACATGTCGGGAGAAGTTATCGGAATCACGTCTATGTATTTTGAGGGCGGAGAGAATTTGAACTTCGCGATTCCTGCGAATGACGCGAAACGATTGCTGCTAAATCAATCCGCAACACTTTCAAGTTTACCGAACGAACCAGAAGAGGCTGAGCCATCTGCCAAGGTTGCCTCACAGACGACCTTGCAGAAGGACATCTCATGGATGAATCGCTTCCTGAGGGAACACAGCGAAAGAGGGGCCGTATTTGGAATTAAGATTGCCGAGCCAGGAGTCCGAGACACATTTAACGGGCTAATGCATGACGACTTGTCAGGTAAAGAGGACTGTGTTGTTTCAGTTCGCCGTAATGCAACCGGGTCCGACTGGACAGTTTTAATGTCTTTCACGGATATTAATCCCGCGAAGATCGAAGTCTTCGACGATATGATGCAATTCATCACCCTGGGCGAAAAACAGAAAATGATAATTGGCCAGCCGGGTAACTCTACTTTTACCCTTATACCAAACTCCAACTTTATTTTTGATTCGCCGAACTCTGCCGAGAGGTTTTCGCAAGTATTTCGACATGCGGTAGCATTCTGCGGGGAGAATCAGCAAAAGAGAGTGGAGAATACCAATTAGAAGTAAGCGAGGGCGAGATCAGCCGGACTTTTTCGTCGCGTTCCCAGTGCTCTGCGATTCGCCGCTGCGATCTCGGTCTCGTTCATCAAAGCCGTGATGGCCTCGACGAGTTTTGTGAATTGGTCGTGCGTGAGTGTCACTGATTCCATGTGATCTCCTTACTTCTTTGGATTCCAGCCCCTCATATTCTTGCCCAAAACGGCAAAGGAACCTGGGCGAGTTTGCGGGCGGTAAATTGGCGCTGGTGCTGGCGGTTCGGGTGGCGGCGTGAATCCTCCCCCTCGTTGCTGTTGCTCGTATTGCGTGCGCGTCGTCGGTTGATACGGAACGTAATCTGAGAACATCCGGCTGTGGTGGTCTGCGAGAGCCGCTCTGCGATATTCCTCGGCTGCGTCGTCTTCGCGTTGCTGTCTGGTCTTTGCGTCTTCGGGCTCGGTGAGCATCTTTGGAAAAAAGTGCTCGTATGCTAGCGAGATGCCGTCGGGCACGTCGTCGTGGCGACTTGAGCTTTTCTTCCAAGCACCGCCGCCAACTTTTATGAACTGTTCGAAGACCGCGTCGATGTCGTAAGGCCCTTGCGCGAACCACAACAAGTCTTGCCCCAACGGCAACTCCAGCTTCTTGATTCTGGTCGCCTTTTGCAAAGGCACGTTGCCTACGTTGGTTGGAACCCAGCGGATGTACGGCAAGGGCACGCCGCGTATGTTGGCGCGCTTGCGGATCGCCAAGTCGAAGTCGGCCTCATTCCCGCGATCCTTTTGTGCCACCATTTTAATGGGGTGATACAGGTTGCTGAAATCGATGATGCGGTCAACGATCTGGTTTTCCTTGAGACGTTCAAGAACGCAGTCCCACAAAACCATCGACGTCTTGGGCTTCGCACCTTCGCGCGCAGCGACGGGCATAATCTTCAAGCAGCCCAGGAATGTGTAGTCTGCACCCACCGCTAGGCTCGTCGCGCGATCTAGCACCAACACTGTTTGCGCTGCAGATGATCCCGCGAAGAATTCACGGCGACGGAGATGGTTGCGGAGATCATCTTCCTCGAAGATGATGGATACGGTGTCTGATTCCTTCGGGAAGACGATAAAGTTTTGGCTCAAAGCGAACGCAGGGTTCGCGTTGATTTCCTTGCGGACGAAGCGCCAAGGCATTCTTACTGGGAGCAGGAATGACTCCACATCGTGTTCTGTCACCGTCGGCAACAGCCCTGGTGTCAGCTTGTGTCGCGCTTCTGGCACTAGCGTGACGATTGGATCGATACGTACGGCGAGCGAGTTGCTGCCTTCCTTCTCGTTGCGGGCGATGAGAACCGCGTACAAATCCTCGTCGGCGAACCAAGGCGTGCCCACTGTTATCGTGAAGCTACCCAAAACTTCCTTGGTCTTTTCGAGTAGGTCGTGGAAGTCCACGCTCTTCTGTCGTTGCTCTTGCGTGCCGCACGTCATGTTGCTGATGGGGTCGTCCTCGATCAGTACGTCGCATCGACCTCCGACAACCGACGACTCAAAGCTTGTCGCGCTCGCGCTGGGAGCGATCAGGTTCAAGTGCGCCATGGGCGAAGAGAACGAATCCTGGCTCCCGTCGCCTGGCTGGATCACGTATTCTGGGAACAGGATGTGCATCTTGTTCTTCGTGTGTGGCTGGACCTCCCACAGGTTCCTGTAGCCGCGCATGAAACCAGCCGAAAGACGCCGCGTTTCTGAGGCCAGCGTGGCTCGGGCGTCTGGTGCGCACAAGTGAAGGGTGGCCAACCAGATCAGCGTGAAGCTCGACTTCATGCTGTTTCTAGATGCGAGCAATAGATATGATTTCACTGGGCTGATCGAATCCAGCCAGTGACGCATGTCCTTTTGCGAATAGTTGGGCTTGAGATCGGGCGTGAACCTCGGGAAGAACTTCGTCCACTCCCCTTGGCAACACTCCTCGAAGTCCATGTCTAGAAGCTTGCTGAGTTCGAACGCGTCCGTCTTGCACAGATGGCGCAAGCGCAGGAACTCCTCCCACGATGGGCACCAATCTTCGGTACCCTCGCGCCAGGCCACAGAGAAGTCGTAGACGCACTTCAACTCTGCGAGGTTCGATAGCTCACCAGGTACTTCATCGCTTGGGATGTGTTCGAGTTCCACGGGCTTTCCAGCGGCATACGATTCCTGGGTCTTGATCACTCCGTTGGCAAAAAAGAATCGGTTGGCGATCAACCCCGTTTGCTCCGCAGCATAGATTGCGAGGTCGTAGCAGACGTCAACGAGATGCTGGCTTAGGCCGCGCTCGGCGAGAATGTCTTTGGCTTCGGCCTTCGTGGGCGTGACTTCGGAGGCGTACCGATAGCTCGCAGTGCTCTTCGAGTCTTTCTGCTTCTGACGAACTTCGAGCGCTTTGCGTGCGGCACGACCTTCGCGGCACTTGTCGCAGAATTTCCGCGAAGAGCCCTTCGGTATCGTCGGTTCGCCACACTCTCGGCAAACCTTCTCCGCAGGCGTGCCTGGGGAGGTGGCCCCCTCCGTCGTTTGCAATTCGGATGACACCCCTGCTACTTCGGCGTCGTGCGCCGATTTCACTTTTTCGTTTGTCATGGTTTTCCTATACTGCTGAAATTGATCGCGAATGGGACCCAGCGCCTGGTGATGTCCCCCGGGTCTTGCTGCTGGCGGGAAAAGGAGGTGACCACCCTTTCCGCCCTTTAGAAAATAAAATTTTAGAGTTGGCGCGAGGTCACGCCGTCTCGGTCGGGCGGGAGGACTGGCCTGGGGGCTCTCCGCGAGGGCCTTCGGCCAGGATGCTTACCTCCTGGCAATCCATTGCTAGCGCTAAGGCGAATTTTTTCAAACGCGACCAGGCGAAGGAAAACCGAAAAATTCCCCTCGCTCCGATTTCGCCCTGAGCGCGTCGGACTCAACACAGCTTATTTTAATGCGGGAGGTGGGTAATGCGTCAACGTTACTTGCTAAATAATGGCTTGCCGAACTCGTTGTCCGCTGCTTCCGACTTGCTCGCCTGGTAGCGTTGGATGAACTGCTGGCACGCGCGGCGAATCACCCAGGACACTGATACGTCCATGTCTGTCGCGATCCGCTCCAGAGCCTTGACGACGTCTGTATCCATCCGAAGGCCAACCTGCTGGTCGTGTGTGTTCTTTGCCATAGCGTCCAGTTTAGCCATTCGCTGGCACGTGTCAAGCGGTAATACTGGCTCGTAGAACATTGTTTTGCACTCGTGCTATAGCAAGTCATTGCACACCAGCATGATGCAGTGCAACTGAATTCACAACGGTCTCTCAGCAAAATTTGTTTGACAACTATTGCACTGAGTGTTACGATGTTTTACAGACAGCGAGGCACCATGAAATTCCTGAGCCCCGACGAACTCCTCAAGATTCTGGCACTTGCAAAGAAGCACGGCGTACGCGAACACGCCATGTTCCTAATGGCTTACCATCACGGCATGCGCGCTAGCGAAATCTCCCGCTTCCAGTTGGCCGACCTGGACATGAAGAACGGCGAGGTGTTCATCCGCCGCTTGAAGGGCTCGCTCCAGACGCGTCAGCCACTGCACGAGCACGCCAACCCGCTACTCGACGAGAAGATCGCCCTGGCAGCCTGGTTGCGCGAACGCGGTGATGCTGAGACCTCGTTCTTGTTCGTCAGCCGCGAGGGCTCTGGACTCCATCGCTCCCAGGTGTATCGCTTGTTCTGCCGCCTCTCGGAACTGGCCAACGTCGGCCCCCGTGGCAGCCACTGTTTGAAGCATGCGCTTGGACGTCATTTACTCGACGCCAACGTGCCGCTTCCCCACATACAGCAGTTGCTAGGACACAAGGATTTGAAGTCCACTTCGGTCTACCTGTCCGTCAGCCAGAAGGAAGCAGCCGCGAAGGCAGCGGATGCCATGCAGGCCATTTTCGCTTAACAACGTGTGACAGTGTAAAACATTGCTCGACCTGAGCCCGCTGGATACCTGGCGGGCTTTTCGTTTGCGCTCGACGCGCGGCCCGCAACGCGGTCGCGGTAAGCGCACCAGATAGCCGCCCACCGAACGCTACCGGCCCCAGGACACGCGATGGTAACGATAAGGAATTTCAACGAGATAGGGCGAAAAATAAGAAAAGTTGTATCCGAGATCGGTCGCGACATCGAAAACACGTCTTCGGCCTTCTGAAGATAGAGGACATCGACCTCGACAACGCCCAGATTCATCTGGAGCGACTCAAGAGCGGCAAGGTCCATGACCCTGCGGTCTCGAAGGCTTTGGTCCGCACCTTGAAGGCGTATATAAAGGAACGCGGCGGCAAGCCGACTGATTATCTCTTTCCTTCACAGTGGAACAGCGACAAGCCGCTGAGCCGTGGTTTCTTCCACAAGTGGTTCAGCGAGACCGCTCAAGCCGCTGGACTTGACGTTGCCAAGCAGCACCCGCACGCCATGCGACACGGCCTTGGCTTTACGATGTCGGCTGCTGGAATGAACCCCCAAACGATTGCTCAAGCCCTCGGGCACCAGTCGGCAAGGATGGCATTGCAGTTTTACGGCTCAGTGACAGACGAGATTGCAGACAAAGCTCGTAGGGAGAGATTTTCCAAGTATTCTTGGCTCTGAACCATTGCGAGGTCTCCCATGTCGGACGCAAAAGCAGAATCTGTGTTCTGGATGTTCAGCATCGTTTTACTCGGTGTCGTTGCTTTGTTTCCTCGCGGTTTCCTTCGCATTTTGGGCAGAAGCAGGGTAATGCCTGCCCCGTCCATTTTGTTGACGTTTCGAGTTCTTGCGAGTTTTTGCATAGTCGGCCTAATCTATCGGCTCCTACGGCTTTGGCACCAATAGGTTCTCGACCAACTGTTTTCATAACTCAATTTCGACCCTTAGCCATCCCGGCTCCGGTCTTGAGGGTCTGCCTATACTCACCGCCAAAGGTGACAGTCTGGGCAGTTCTGTCACCTTTCCAGAAAATCGCCTGACGGAAACACGTCACTTACCTGCCCCTTCGCTGAGGGCAAAATGGGGAATTCTGTCACCTTTTCGACGGTAGGACTTGACTGTGCGAGTCGGCGCGCCGACCGAGAGAACCCGCGCCACCCCTCCGCGCCACCCACGAGCCAGGACGGCTTTTAAGGGGTCTGTGTCGAGGGGTAGCCCTGTTGCTCGTCTCCGAAGATGATCGTCGTCGTAGCCCCCTTTCTGCCTCAGGAATCATGCCTTTCGGAGACGTGTGGGGCGAAGAAAAACCGTAAACCATATCGGGGGCACCTTTTATACACTAACTCATTCAAAATGTGTGTCTTATTCGAAAAATCTCTGAAAAACAACGATTCTTGGCGTTTTGCACATCGAAACGTGGGAAATGCCTGGCGCGCTCGTCTTCCCAGGAGGCGGAACCTATAACCTGTCTCTGATTCCACGGGTAATTTCACCTGCTACAAACCATCTGCTACTAGAGTATCACTCTGTTTTCTTATGTGTAGTGTGTGTGAGTGTGGGAGCAGATGAAAATTTTAAGGGTTAAATGCCCCATTTTCAGTAGATTCATCTGCTACCCACTTTCTCCAAAAGCAGGGTCTGTTTTAGGCTGTTTTCAGCCCAAATCGGAAAAATCGAGGTAGCAGATGAAATCGCCCCTGAGACGCGTTACGGCGGCAGCATCCGCGCCCACTCCGTGACTGCCGCCGATCCCGCGTATGTTAAAAACGACGAAGCCCGTCACCTTTATATTTCTTGGCTTCCTCAGGCTTCCGCTACCCCTTGAAGTCGGCGACTCCCGCCGTCAAGTCCCAGACCTCATTCTCGTGCGCCATAGGGATGAACTTGGTGTACGTCTGCCCGTTCGCCGCTTTGACGCTTACCATCCAAAGGTGAGCCTTCCCGAACACGTTGAGTGCGCGGTCGAAGAAGTCGAGTTCGTTGTCGTCGAAAGCGTGGGTCTTGGTCTGGAGATCGCGCTTAGACATCGCGACCATACCTACTGGAAGACCACGGTTCAACTGATCCCTCATGACCTGGGTCTGAGCCTTCAACCGTTCGACGTACAACCCGACCTTGTTCGAGATTTCACCACGGAAGTGGACTTTGCGGATGATCTTGTCGCGCTCGAAGTGTTCGGCGCACAACTGTGCATCTTCCAGCGTAGCGGTACGTTCTCCACGGCTGAATGCCCTCAAGTAGACGTCGAGCAAAAGATTCTTCCACAAGCGGACCTTCTGACGGACCTCTTGCGGTTGGTTGCCCCAGAATCCCGTAAGGAACTCATTGGCTTCCGCCGCCATCGTCATCGGCTCCTTCCAATTCGACGACGCGATGAGTTTTACCAGACTGTCGACGAGGTGCATCTTCGTCTGGACTGGAATAGGCGGTATCACCCCTGGTTCGATAGGTGGGCTGAATTCGACGCTCAGACGTTCGCGGATGCCTTGCTTCTTCCTTCCCTCGAACGCCTGTGTGACAACTTCACCAGTCTGGGCGCACATATACAGTGCCAGTCGGGCGTTGCTGTGGGTTTTTCCAGCCTTGCGCTTGAGGCTCTTTTGAGCCTTGACGCGGCTGATGGATGTACTATCCGCCAACTCGATAATCGTGTCGACGATTTCTGGATTCTTGGACTCGTTCGCCTTGTTGCCCAAACTCGCCGCCTCGTCAATCACCACGAGAATGGGCGCGTTCGCGGGAGCATCAAAGAAAGCGTCACGCAAGCCTGCGCCCGAATCGACGCTGTCGAATATCTTGACGCTGTTGCCTTCCCCTTGTCCTACGATGAGGGTACCGAAGATGCCCAAGATGCCACGGTTCCACACCGTCCGCTTGCTGGTACCGCTAGCCCCAATGTTGACGCTGTATTGGCATGAGTTGCAGTCGAGGTTGTCGAACTTCAAGTGCTCCGATACCAGCGCGCCGACAAAAGTCTTGATGACGTTATGCATGAACTGCCGTGGAATCGTCGTGCCGTTGCACACGGCGTCGACGACTTCCTTGAAGTAACCACACTCAATTGTTGGGTTATACGACGGAATATCCTTCTCTTCCAGTCCGCCAAGCACGTCAACTGTAGTGGGCTGCACTAGCGGTACCTGCGGCACGTTTAGCGTTGGTGTGCTCTGTGTCGGAGCGACCTCAGTGACCACGGGGGTCGCTTCATAGGTTGGAGCCTTGATCTTCTGCGCCGAGGCAATCGCCTTCGCAATCGTGTTTTCACGATAGTCCGTGCGTTCCCACTTCGGGCGCATCAACTGAGACTGGCGCATTGCTGCATCAATCTTCTCTGCGGCACCGTCGAAATGGACTGCAAGTATCGTTGCGAATCCCAAGTCGGCTTCCGACTGCGACTCGTAACGCAAGCGGCCAATGCGGTTCGAGATGATGAACGGCTTTTGAGATTCGATCTGACCGTTTGTGAAGATGTCGTACTTCGACGTCTCGAAAGTGCCGAGCAGTTCAATTGGTGTGCTTTCGCCCGCGTCCGCAGTGGAAGCGTTCGCTGACTTTGGTCCAGGGTACTTCGCCTTGGTGTCGCGGAACAGTTGGTACGCCGCAGTCAGGTCGCACTCTTCGACTTCGCATGGATCGGCAAAGAAAGAATCGCCTGTAACCGTGAAGTAGCGGCTGTCGGTGTAAATCTCAATTTGCACCTTCGAGCCGAATCCGCAGGCTGGATCGAGTTTGAACACCTTGTCGGTGCCTGGAATTGTTCCGCGCACCCACACGCGCACACCAGTCCCTGACGGCGTGATCTCCGTGTACGAGTTGAGCGCATCAATGATTCGCTCCGCCCACTCGGTGATTTCCTCTGTCTCTGGGTTGCGGCAGCCATCGAGGTCGACGCCAACGATACCGCCGTCGACTACAAAGCCCATGCCTTGTGTGCTGTCAGTCGGTCCAGCCTTGCAAGCGGTTTCGTAGTCCGTCCATGTACACGGATCAGTGGAAGATGCTTTCGCGCCATTCACTTGATACGGAACTTTTGTCGGCCTGCCGTGCACATCCTCCAACCTCCAGCGTACCCACTGGCGCAATGCTTTCAATGATGCAGGTAACATTGGGAGTGGATCAATGAACTGCGCCGCGCCCGTCACCACAACATCTTGTGGTTTGGGAGTATCGATGGTGCCGCGTTCAGCGGCTTCGTCAGCCATGAACAGTTTCACGACTTCAATAGCGGGCGCAATCGTCGGCAGTGTATTTCCAACAATCGCCATTTCCGTGCGGATTTCCGCCTCCGATTTACCTGCGAGCAGAGACTGTTTGATGAACTTCCCATTCGCAAGAGTGACTCGCGCAACAAGAAGAATATCTTCGCCCACCCCACTCGTGTCCTTGTTTTCGTGCAGAATTTGTACGGCGGATTTGATGTCTTGCGCGTTCACTGGGACACCTCCGCCGAGGCATCGTTCGTGGAAGCCACGAGCCAAATAGGCGTGACGTTGATGGCTTGCTTGTCCTTGCCTAGTTTTACGGGGTCAGCAAGTTCAAATTCCACCTTTTCCCCGAGTCTGGGTTGGTGTATTCCCGAACCGCTGTACTGCGTGACGTGGAAGAACCGCGACGTGCCGTCATCCGATGAAATGAACCCGTATTTCCTGTTGGGGAAGTACGTTGAAACTATGCCTGTGTATTTCATAATGAATTCTCCTAGTTTTCAGCCCGTAGGCTGTCGTGCCACCTCTCTTTCTGTTAGCCCCTATTTGCCGTCGTTCTCTGGCTTCGGGCACTGCTCGACCGCCTTGGAAATCTTGGCGATTTCTTCCGCCAACCAGTCTTCCTTGAACCGCAACTCATCAGCGAGTTGTTTGAGCGCATAAATTGTGGACTGCGCTACTGGACGCGGTTTCTCGTACCCGTGATGCAACCGTAGCAATTCGGCTACATCCCACAAACGACCGCTAATAAACGACTGATCCTCCGCGCCTTTGGAGAAACATCCCGCCATGTAACTGGGAAACGCGTGATGCTCGCTTCCCCCGCCAATGCAGGAGCACTGGAACATGCACGCTGTTTCACGCCTCTGAACACCCTCGTAAATGTGCAAGATTGCGTTTCGTGCCACACGCATCGTTTTCACGAGCGTGTTGTCGTCCGTGTTCAACGCATCCTCCAACAACTCGACAACGTTTGAAATCTTGTCGCTCGCCGCTTCCTTTCCCGTAGCCACCAGCCATGGAATTTCGTTCGGGTCGTCAATGTGCTTGAGCACAACGCGATGGATTGCCGTTTCGAGTTCCGAAGGTGCGACAGTCTTGCGAACCTTCGGCTGCTGCTGCTGCTTCTCTTTCAGTTCCTTAACTTGCTTTTGGAGAACGATGTTCTCGCGAAGTACCACTGCTGTTGCCGTCGCCAAATCTTTGGGCGTAGCAATCGTGTCGTTAGTCATAAATAGCTCCAGACTTTGAAATCCTCCTTCGGTGACGGATTAAAAAGCCCGAGCGAATGGAAGTGCTACTGCAAACTGCTATTGGTAGAACTTGGAACTGCTTAAACGCTGTCGCCTTCTATTGCGCTCCGCAAAAGGGAGATTTGGGGCGTTAGCCGTTCCAACAATTTCCACGCCGCAGACTCCTCGTCCACGTTGTCTGCATAGACCTTGATGCGCAGCCCTTGAGGGGAAACCATTAAACCCAACAGCGGCTCGGGCTCCCGCGCGCCATCCGCCGCCACTTGTTCGTTCTTTTTATCAACATGCATGATTTGATATCTCCTTCCCATTATAGGTAGAGTTTTTGGCTCAAAAGTTCACTCGCTGTTGAAAGCAAATGGTTTATGCCCCTAAAACGGGCGCACCAAGGGCTGGCGACCATCTTGTGGCGTTCCCATTTCCCCAGTACGTTCCTTGTGAAGGTCATCCTTCACGGCTTCCAATTCTTCGTGGACACCAGCAACCTCTGGCTCCTGCGTCAGCCACGCCTCCAGTTGCTTTTGCACCTCTGGTTCAACCTCACGCCTGATGCGTCCCAGTGTTTGCTGCAGTGCATTCAGTCGCAGGTTCCGTTCGCGAGCGACGACGTCCACTCGTGCGTCTTCAAAAATAACTTCATACACGGCGTTGATTTTCGCTTCGCTCAGTTGCGAACGGCGGAGGAGTTCCACCGTCAGGTTCTCAGTTAATTCCTTCGTCTTGGTTGCGACCATGGAGCGCAGAAAAACTTTCAAGTTGTGCAAGCGTGCCGTCGCAGACATCAGGCGTGTCTCTTTCGCAGACCTTGCGAGGAGACGCACACCGATGGAAAGCAGGAATCGTTTCGTGTGTTCTTCTACGGTGTTTGCTGCATACAAGTCTTCTAGGTAGAAAATCTCCAGCGGGGCTCCATTCAGGTTGTGCGAAGGCGACGGCTCGCCCGTCCAACACGGTTGGTTGTGGACACGCCTCAAACCACTGGCGAACTGGTCGTGGATGCGCTGACGCTTGAAGGCTTTTCTGTTTTCTGGACGGATGGGAATCCAGATACGGTGATTGTCGTGGAGTTCAATCTGGCGAATCGTGTCGTGGACATTGACGATGGTGGCGTCTACGGTGAATGTGTCGCCGTTCTCGTCTTGTCCACGGTATTTGATTGTCTTGCCCACGCTGGCGTTCAAGACGCCCCACAGCGACGACCTCGTGGCGACGAGGGACTGGACTGGCGTGCCTTCAAAGCGCAACGGCGGCGCAGTGAAGTTACGCAGCAGCAAAGGGTGCAGCGTTCGCTTGGTGGCAACGAGTCTGGAAATGAGGTTCACTGCGCTCGCCCCGTCTGCTGACGAAGCCACGCTGACACTTCGACCCAATCGAAGCGCAAGTAGCGACCGATGCGAATTGCAGGGAGAGGATTGGAGCAACGACGACGGGATTTCTCGTAGACCCAACGCTCTGAAACTTTCAAACGCTCTGCGACTTCTGCGAGCGTGAGAATATCTGCTGGGTTTACAACCGAAGATACTGCGGGAGGTACAACTTGGACTTTCGTGACAGACATAAGAAACACCTATAGCGGTGCTTGCTTTTGTCTGTTGCTAATATCTGCCTTCGACGAAGGAGGGAACTAGCCCAGGCAGCATCGATGCGGGTGGTTCCTTTTATGGCGAGGAGTCCGCATTGTGCTTTGGCGGCGTGAATCCAGCGTTTCGCTGGCGTTCGCTGAAACAAGACTGTCTACCCAGTACGCTCGCTTCCAAACCTGGGTGCAGCGAACCTTTTGGAGTCGCATTCCGCCACGCCCTCAAGCCCAAGGCGAGGACGCCGACACGGAAGGACAAACCTATGGCTGGACAAAATTTCAGC
Source organism: Candidatus Acidiferrales bacterium (assembly GCA_963701055.1). GTDB lineage: Bacteria > Acidobacteriota > Terriglobia > Acidiferrales > UBA7541 > Acidiferrum. The sequence continues at coordinate 223,595 of OY969563.1, forward strand.
CACTTTGGAGTCTATTAAATTCGGTTGTCGGCGTCTATGGTACGGAGGGACAGGCTGCCCTTTCTTACTACGACTGTACTTATGGACAGCCTTAGGTGGTGGATCAACCTTGTTCCACATTTCCAGAACTGTCCCACATCTTGTTCCACAAAATCGCTGCAAAGCCGCCCAAATCACCCCAATTGGTGGTAGTCGGTTGTAGTGTAAGTTCGTTATTTCCAAATAGTCCTGGTACAGGCTAGCGAATTTCAAGACCGCCGGTTTCAACCGCTCACCCACTCCTCCGTTTTTAATTCTAGCGTATTCTGCGAGTTAGCGGCCACTTTGCTACAGTGGTGATTCGAACTGCTGCATTTCGGTGCAGACTGTAGCAAAATCGTAGCAGCGCCCCCCAGGTTTCCAACGGTGTTCCGAACCGTCCGACAGCCTTACCAAGTATTTTCAATTGTCAATGGGATAGAGTTTGCGAATGTACCTGGCGCGTACAATAATTACGGCTGAAAACTCGTCGAGGAGTGAGATGTGAGCGACTTTGGCACACGGCGTAATTTTTTTGAGCGAATCAACAAGGCTTTCGCAGGCCTTGTCTTTATATGTGTTGCGCGCCATCCGGAGTCAGATGCCACGCGCGAGAGCCCGACAGACGTTGTCGACTATTACGACAAGCTCGGGGTGACCAAGAGAATAAACGCCGCTGGAACGTACACTTATTTGACCGGAGCGGTCATGCCGCCTTCGGTTCAAGCGGCGGTGGCGGAAGCAGCGAAGCATCCAGTATTTCTGGAAGAATTACAGATGGCCGCCGGTGAATATCTCGCGAAGCGATTGCATTGCGAAGCTGCCATGGTTACAGCGGGTGCGGCATCTGCAATTACGCTGGCTACGGCGGCTTGTATGACGGTGGCGAACGGACCGAACTCTTGGCAGGCCATGCCGACCGATATGGAGGGCTTGAAAAACGAAGTGCTCGTTCAGAAGGCACATCGATACGACTACGATCACTCGTTGCGCAATTGCGGTATTCGCTTCGTCGACGTCGAGACCTTGCAAGACTATGAGGCGGCATTTACGAGTAAGACCGTCATGTGCCACTTTTACAACGCCGCCGATGAAGGAAAAATAAGCAGGCAGGACTGGATCCGCGTGGCTCACGCCCATGGAATCCCGTGTTTCAACGATGCTGCCGCCGATGTTCCACCCATCTCTAATTTGTGGAACTACACGCAAATGGGTTTCGATCTTGTGGCCTTCTCAGGCGGCAAGGGCATCCGGGGTCCGCAAAATGCTGGATTGTTGCTGGGCAAAAAGGATCTTATTGCCGCCGCTACCAGAAACAACAATCCTTTTGAAGATGTGGTAGGTCGCGGAATGAAGGTCGCGAAGGAACAGATCGTTGGAATGGTGGCGGCAGTAGATTGGTTCCTAAGCCAGTCCGACGCGGGAATGGAGATTGAATTTCGCCGTCGCGCAGACTTGATTGCCAATGAACTGAAGGATATTCCAAGCCTGAGATCAGAAATCCTTGTCCCGCCGCTTGCCAACAACGTTCCGCACTTGCTGATCCGCTATGACGAGCAGCGCGTGAAGATCTCTCCCAGAGAAGTAAAGAAACAATTGCGAGCCGGCACACCGAGTATCGAACTGAATCCTGCCACGGGTTCGAGCGAGGCTAGCGCCGGCATTCCCAACGATCCGAACAAGATTGTCGTGGGTGTTTGGATGCTGGAATCGGGCGAGGATGCCATTGTGGCTCGGCGGCTACGTGAGGTGCTGACGAAGGCGGCGCGTGGATAGCGATGGAGTTAGTAGCGGTGGGATCTTGCGGACATGGGGCGCGGCAGTGCGGCGCCCCCACGAAGACAACCCAAGGGCACATTTTTCGCTGGGGCTGTGTCGGCAGCTGGAAGTGGATTGCTCGCGTGGAGCAATACCGGTCAGATGTCCTTCTCAAGGATCACAAAATGGAGATCATCCCGGAGCGGTCTGCCGAAACGTTCGTCGCCGTAGGGAAAGGCTTTCGTTTCACCAGTCAGCGCATAACCTCGCCGTTCATACCACCCAATCAGCGTCGTTCGGACATTCACAACCGTCATGCGGATACGGTGTGCACCGCGTTCTCTGGCGAAGTCTTCTGCCGTTTTCAACAGAGCGCGACCTAACTGTCTATTTTGTAGGTCGGGCCGGATGGTCAGTAATCCAAGACCCCAGAAGCCATCCGTTCCGGGGTCTAGCCAGACAGTGCCCAGGAGTGTTCCAGTCGATTCGTCTCGGTGTATCAGAAGATATGCCGCCGGCTTTGCGGCCAAGTCTTCTCTGAGAAGAGATTCGTTGAGCCTTTGCCCCTCTATGATTCCCGCCTCGATGTTCCAACTGGCTGCAGGGCCAGAACCACGAAAGGCGAGGTTTACGAGGTCAATAATCTCAGCGTAATCCGCTTCAACGGCAGGCGTGAGGAACATTCCTAAAGTTTACCGTCACTGCCGCGAGAATTCCTATGTCCTGAACGTCATGAATATTTTTGTGATTGAGCGCATAAAATGGCCTAAGCCGAGGCAAATCCAAAGAACTGGAATCGCTGCTATCTTACGGCTGGCAAAGGTTTATCGGTCGACGGAGTGGAATGGCTGAGCTTCTCCAATTTTGCCATCTGCTCGCGGACGAGGTCCCCGTCTTTTGCATGAGGAGCTAATTCCAGGAAGGTTTGTAACTCTGCTATCGCAAGGCCATAGTTGTTTCCTCGCGTGAAAATCTCAGCCAACTGGAGATGCAGTTCCGGAGCACGCATGAGCAGGTCTACGTGTTCCGCCTTGACCGCGCTCTTCTCCGCTTCTTCAATCCTGTCCAGCTTGTAATTTGCCACTGCGTTGTAGAAGTAGGCGTCGGCTGGACTCCACTCATCAAGATCCACAACGTAAACACTCTCGTCGCCGTAGCTCAACGGATCGACAGCTATGACGTGACCAGTAAATTGAAGTACTCCCGTCCAATCCTGCGCTTCGTACGCCATGGAAGCCAGGGAGAGGTACGGCGGCAGAAAATGCGTATCGATGGCAGTGGCTTTCGTGTACGCCGCGCGGGCGGAATCCGTTGCCTTTTCCTTCTCTAGCACCGTGCCCAAACGAAACCACGCGCTTGCGTAACTGGGGTTCATGTCCACGGCTTGTTCAAAGTATTTGCGCGCATCGGCAAGTTTGCCGTTCTTCTCCGCCTGGAGGCCTCTCTCATAAGCCTTTCTCGCGTTTGCCGGTGCTTTGTACAGGGCGGCGCTGATCGTTGCGCCTTTCACCTTGGTCACCCTCTCCATCACAATCGCGCCCACATCTACGTTGCGATCGGAAGGCGTAAGGTCCATGAGGCTTCGCCTGTTGGAGTGAAAACCAGCCGCTGAGGCGCGCAGTTCGCACTTCGCGAAATCGTGCTGCGGAATCCCTCCGAAATAAGGTTTGGTAGAGTCCATATGTTGTGAAGCTGGGTCGTCGCTCGCGTCGAGGACGGAGTCGTTCTGCGCTCCCGATCCCAGTTGCATGCTGAAGGCACCCCCGGGTGACGCGTATGCCTTCTGACGAACCTTCTCGTCGCAAACTACCTCCACGGACGCATCGTGTGGAACAGGCGTGCCGTCGTCAGTGGCAACTCGGCCGGAGAGAAACAGCATGAAATCCGGGTCTGGTTGAACGGGCTGCGAGCTGGAAGGAACCGCGGAGCCAGAAGAATTAGGCGCTGGGGAGGACGGCGGAGGCGCGGGGGTGGGGGCCGGCTTCTGCGCCAACGCGCTGGGTGCCAGAAGTCCCATCGCGAGCGCCAGCTCGACGAGAATGCGCCTGCGGTCGGTCACATATCCATTCACTTGGACGGAACGCCTGAGGCGCGGATTCTAGGATGCGGTTTGGTGCAAGTCAAGGCAATCGACTCGGCAAGCGAATCTTATGACCTGGAGCGGCCGCTGGAGTGCGGGAATCCCCGCCAAACTCCCCAATATAATGACCACGGAATCCGGCCCAAAACCGTGGTATGGGCAAGTACCTTTCGCGAGGATATATACATCATAGATAGAGCCCGCGAGGGCTGGCCAAGTCCTCGGGTTGTGAACCAGTTGCGCGGTTTTGGATGATCTGTGGACCAGGGTTGTGGGAATGAGACGGGAAATATTTTCTCGGCGGAATGCGCTCTTTATTCGATGTTCTCAAGCTGGAACTTTGCATTCCTCGCTAACGTCTTAGGCAAGGTTGGTTGCGCGGCAAGTCTGGTTCAAAACGAACAGAAAATCTCAGGGATGGCGGAGAGGGTAACCATGGGGCGGAGCAGTCGTTTCAATGATCGAAAATTCATTCTAACAACGGGGCTGACTGCGGTTGGCCGCCCGTTGTCACCGTCTCGCGCAAACCTGCTCGTGCTCGCCCTGCTCCTGCCGCTTGCGCTGCTTTCGGCTTCCTGCAACCGTGGCAACGCGCATGCCGAGGCTGCGGCCACGTTGCCGCCTCCCCTCGTCACCGTGGTCCAGGCTTCGGCTCAGGACGTGCCCCGATATTTGGACGAAATCGGACGAAATTTTGCCTTCGAATCGGTGACGATCACGCCGCAGGTTGCGGGCACTATCACAGAGCGCCATTTTCAGGACGGCGAAAATCTGAAAAAGGGCCAGCTGTTGTTCGTCATCGATCCGCGACCCTACAAAGCGCAACTCGACGCCGCGAAAGCCAGCCTGCAACAGGCCGAAGCCGCCCTCGACCTGGCAAAAATTCAATTCGCACGCGATCAGGAGCTTGTCGGCACGCGCGCTATCTCCAAGCAGGATTACGACACCAAGAAAAATACCGTCGACGTGGTGCAAGCGCAGATCGAATCCGCCAAAGCGGCAATTGAAACCGCGCAAATCAATCTCGATTATTGCTATATCCACTCGCCGATTGACGGACGTGCCGGAGCGCGCCTGGTCGACGTGGGCAATGTGGTGCAAACCAACACCACGTCGTTGCTTTCCATCCAGCGGCTAGATCCCATCTATGCCACGTTTACCATCACCGAGCGCGACCTTCCCCAGGTTCAGAAACAAATGGGCCAGGGTCTGTTGAAGGCAATGGTGCGTCTGCCGGGCGATGCGGAAACGGCCGCGCGCGTCGGCAGAGTCGAATTCCTCGACAACGCCGTTCAGAACACCACTGGCACGGTGAATTTGCGCGCCACGATTTCCAATCCCGATCACCATTTCTGGCCCGGCCAGTTCGTTCAAGTGAAGCTGGTGCTGTCCACGGAAAAGGCAGCGGTGCTCGTTCCGTCTCAAGCCACGCAGATCAGCCAGCAGGGGCCGTATGTCTACGTGATCAAACAGGACGACAGCGCGGAGCTGCGGCCAGTAACGTTGGGCCAGCGCCAGGGAAACGATGTCGTCATTACCAGCGGACTTTCCGCGGGCGAACGCGTCGTGCTTGCCGGTCAATTGCTCGTGCGCCCCGGCGGTAAGGTGCATATTGATACGGAAACGCCAACGGGCAATGGCGACGCCGGCAATTCGCAAAAGGGCGCGTCGTGAACCTCTCCGAACTCTTCATCCGACGCCCGGTGATGACCGTTGCCTTGACGGTCTCGGTCATCCTGTTTGGTCTGTTCGCGTACCTGCGCTTGCCGGTCAGCGACCTGCCTGCAGTCGACTACCCCGTCATTCAGGTGCAGGTGGGTTATCCGGGCGCGACGCCGGAAACCATGGCCAACAATGTGGCCACGCCGCTCGAACGCCAGTTCATGCAGATTCCTGGCCTGGAAATGGTCACCTCCAACAACGGCCAAGGACACTCGAGCTTCGTTCTGCAATTTGATTTGAACAAAAGTCTCGACGCCGCCGCCACCGACGTGCAAGCCGCTATTACGCGAGCCAGCGGACAGCTCCCCGTCGACCTCCCAAGCCCGCCGACGTTTACGAAAACCAACCCGAATGATCAGCCGATCCAGTATCTGGTGCTCGTCAGCGACACGGCAACAGAAGGCCAGCTCTACGACTACGCCAACACGCAAGTGGGGGAACGTATCAGCATTCTGCCGGGCGTTAGCCAGGTGGCGGTGTTTGGCACGCAGTCTGCCGTGCGCATCAAAGCCGATCCCTCAGCCATGGCCATGCGCAATATTTCGCTGGAAGATCTGACCACGGCGATCAAAAACGGCACGAGCTATACGGGCGCCGGTCAATTCGATGGCCCGCATCGCAGCTTTTTGCTGCAGCCGCAAGGCCAGTTGAGCACCGCCGAGCAATACGAGCAGCTCATCGTCGGTCAGGATAAAGGCGCTCCCATTTATCTGAAGGATGTTGCCACCGCGAAACAGGGAGTACAGGACGAACGCATCGATATGCGTTTCTGGGCGCGCGGCTATCCGACGCCGGGCGCCACGGTCGTGGTCGCAGTGTTCCGGCGCGCCGGGGCTAATGCCGTGGAAGTGTCCAAGTCCGTGCGCGACGAACTTCCCTCCATCGAGAGGCAGCTTCCGAGCTCGGTGCGAATCGCCACGGCTTACGATCGCTCCGTCACCATCGTTTCCAGCATTAAAGACGTGCAGGCCACCTTGTACATCGCCTTCGTTCTCGTTGTAATGGTGATTTTCCTTTTCCTTGGCCGTGCCACAGACACATTAATTCCGGCGGTTGCGCTGCCGCTCTCGTTGCTGCTGACGTTCGTCGCGATGAACGTGCTCGGCTACAGCCTCGATAACTTGTCGTTAATGGCCCTCACATTGGCCATCGGCTTCCTGGTTGACGACGCCATCGTCTTCCTGGAAAACACCGTTCGCCTGATGGAAGAAGGCCTTAACGCTTTACAAGCGTCGCTGCAATCGGCCAAGGAAATCAGCTTCACGATTTTGACGATGACCTTGTCACTTGCCGCTGTGTTTATTCCGCTGGTATTCATGGGCGGCCTCGTAGGGCGCATCTTCCGCGAGTTCTCCATCACCATCGTCATCTCGATTCTCGCCAGCGGACTAGTTTCGTTGACGCTGACGCCGCTGATGACATCGCGACTGCTGTCCGGACGCGGACCAGGCACGAAGAAGACATGGGTGGAACGCGTGAGCGGCAATATCGAACACCGCATTCTTGCGATCTACGGCAAGCAGTTGTGGTTCTTCCTGCGTCATCGCTGGATTTCCGCTTTGATCTGGCTGGTTTGTTTCGTCGGGACTGGCTACCTGTTCTACACCATTCCGAAATCGTTCCTCCCCGTTGGAGACAGCTCCTTCATTCGCGGCGTGCTCGTTGCCCAGGAAGGTACGTCTCCCGATCAGATGCACAAGTATCAGGATGCCGCGGAAAAAGTGCTGCACGCCAATCCCGCGGTCGCCGCCACGTTCACCATGAGCGGCAATAGCCAATTCCTGCCGGCCAACCAGGCATTCCTGATTTCCTTCCTGAAGGATCCCAAGGAGCGCGCTCCGATCGATCAGGTTGCCGGACAACTGATGGGTGGGGTAATGTCCAAGATTCCCGGAGCGCTGGTTTTTCTTCAACCGAACCCGGTTCTCGAAATCAGCACGGGTGCGACCGCAAATATTCAGGGTCAGTTTGCGTACGCCCTATCCGGTATCGATCCGCAGGAAGTGTACGATGCCGCCAACAAGATGACGGCGAAGATGTACCAATATCCCGGCTTTCTGTTCGTGAACTCAGACCTTTTTAATCACACGCCGAATCTGCAGGTCGATATTCTGCGCGATCAGGCCAAGCTGTACGGCGTTTCGGAGACGCGCATCCTAACGCTTTTGCACGATGCCTACTCGCAGAATTACAGCTACCTGATCAAGAAACCGACCGACCAGTATCAGGTGATTCTGGAAGTGGCGGATGACGAACGCGCGGACCCGCAAGATCTGAGCAAGCTGTATATCAAGAGCGACGATGGGCTGCGCATGATTCCCTTGAGCGCGGTCACCAGTTGGCACGCGATCATCGGCCCGCAAGCGGTGAATCACATCAACCAGTTCACCAGCGTCACTTTGTTTTTTAACATGAAGCCCGGCTACACCGTTGGCCAGGCAACGGATTTCGTAGAAGCTTCAGCGAAACAAATCTTGCCGCAGGGAGTTCGCGGCGCGCTGCAAGGGGAAGCGTTGACGTTTCGCAACACGGCCAACGATCTGGCCATCCTGATGCTCGTCGCCGTGTTCGTGATGTATGTGATTCTGGCGATTCTGTACGAAAGCTACCTGCATCCGATCACGGTACTTTCCTCGCTGCCGGTTGCGCTCGTTGGCGGTTTGCTGACCCTGTGGCTGTTCCACTCCGAAGCATCGCTGTACGCGTATATCGGCATGTTCATGCTGATGGGCATCGTCAAGAAGAATGGAATCATGATCGTGGACTTTGCCGAGCAGCGCGTGCGTCACGGAGTCAAAGACGATCAGGCCATTCACGACGCTAGCCTGGAACGTTTTCGCCCGATCATGATGACCACTATGGCCGCGTTGCTTGGAGCGCTGCCCATCGCCCTCGGCTATGGAGCGGACGGTTCTTCGCGCCGGCCACTAGGGTTGGTGGTGATCGGCGGACTCATCGTGTCCCAGTTTGTGACCTTGTTCGTCACACCCGCTATTTATCTTTATCTCGAGGAGTTCCAGGAAAAAGTGCTGGATCGCTATTCCTTTTTCCGCTCGACTCGCAAAGCTCCAGAATCCACTGCTCCTGCGGTCAGCCCCGCCTACGCCATGCAAGAAGGCGATGGAGACTAGAACAACCATGTTCCGTAACATTCGGAAATTCTTAAACTTGCTCCCTAAAGTTGCGCCTCTGACCGCAGTCGTTCTCATGGCGGCGTGTACCGTCGGGCCCAACTACAAGCGTCCGGCTGTGAATGTTCCCACTGCTTACCGGGGCCCCGGCGAGCCCGACCCAACCTTGCCACAACCGCAACCTGCGACGGCGACACCGGCTCCAGCGCCAGCACCAGCAACCACCGCGAACACCAATGCTTCTAATGTTACTTCTATCGGAGACGAGAAGTGGTGGGATGTTTTCCAGGACAAGGAACTTCAGGGCTTGATTCGCACCGCGCTGAAGAATAATTACGACGTGCGCATTGCGGCCACGCGTGTTTTGCAGGCTCAAGCGCAACTGGGCATCACTCGCGCCGACCAATTCCCCACGCTCACTGGCGGCGGCAACATCAGCAGCGTGCGCAACCCCACAATCGGCCCGATCCCCGCGTATGAAATTACACTGGGAGAAGTTGCGGCAAGCGCTTCTTGGAATGTGGACTTCTGGGGCCGCTATCGCCGGGCAACGGAAGCGGCGCGCGCCGATCTGCTTGCGAATGAGTGGGCGCAGCGCGCAGTGATATCCACTTTGGTGGCCGACGTCGCGAGTTCCTATTTCCAGCTCCGCCAACTGGATCGGCAACTCGAAATATCCAAAAGTACGCTGGCCTCGCGACAAGACTCGCTGAGTTTGACCAAGACGCTGGAAGAGCATGGAATAAATTCTCTTCTGGACGTTCGCCAATCCGAGCAACTCGTTTATACCGCCGGCGCGGAAATACCCGATCTGGAGCGCCAGATCCAGCAGCAGGAAAATGCCATCAGCATATTGCTGGGAAACAATCCGGGGCAAATTCCCCGTGGCCTGAAACTAACAGAGCAGCCGCATTCTCCGGAGGTTCCGGTCGGGCTTCCTTCCGCTTTGCTGGAGCGGCGCCCGGACATTCGCGAGGCAGAACAGAATTTAGTCGCGGCTAACGCGCAGATCGGCGTTGCGCGTGCCGCGTACTTCCCGCAAATCTCGCTTACGGGAAGCGCGGGCTACGAAAGCGCGAAACTGACCGACTTGTTTCAGGGGCCCGCCGGAGTCTGGACGTTGGCGGGAAGTTTGGTCCAACCAATCTTCGAAGGCGGCCGCCTGAAATCAGGCGTAAACCTGGCCGAAGCACAACACGAACAGCTTCTACTGACCTATCAGCAAACCATTCAGGGCGCATTTCGCGACGTGTCCAACGCGCTGATTGCTTACCAGAAGTATCGCGAATTCCGCATCCAGGAGCAGCAGCTGGTCGATTCCGCCCAGGATGCCGCAGACCTTTCGGAAATTCGCTTCAAGGCCGGAACCGCGGATTATCTGGAAGTGCTCACCAACGAAACCAATTCGTTTTCCGCGGAGCTAAACTTGGCGCAAGCCCAGGGCAACGAACTCATCGCGCTGGTGCAGCTTTATCAAGCCCTCGGCGGCGGCTGGGATTAGTCCACCCGGCGGAATCCCCGGACTTCTGCAACACTTCACGCTGATACTGCGCCGGCGAGTGACCAACGATGGATTTAAAATCGTTGATAAGATGTGCCTGATCGAAATAGCCCAACTCCAGTGCCAGCTGTGGCCAATCCAGGCTATCACCCGCGTTGAATCTCTCGACTAATTCATGCAAACGATAGCGGCGGATCACCCATTTCGGGCCGGCTCCCACATATTCGCCGAAAATCCGTTGCAGTGACCGTTTGCCGATTCCGGCTTTTGCCGCAAGATCGTCCACCGTCTTTATTTCTGTCTCTTGAAGAACGCGATTCACCAGTTGGTGTGCCAGGCCAGCGGTCTTGTCCGGCTTTGGCATTCGCGCGAGAAAGAACGCATTGGCGGCTTCAATCTTTTGATCTTCCTTGCGAGAGGACAACAGCACCGCCGCCAACTTCTCCACGTCCTTTCCAAAAATGCTTTTCGCGGACACTGTGCGATTAGCGAGCGTAGAGACCGGTGCGTTAAAAAATGGGCGAAATCCGCCGGGCTGGAATTTGATGCCGAATACTTTCGATTGGCCTTCGAGAACGCGCGAGAATTTCCGTTGTTGGACGCCGCTGACAACCGGCTTCGCTTCTTCAAATATCAGGTGCACATTGGGATGCGGCAGGCTCTCCACGATTTGTGGCGCGCATCCGCGCAAATCCCACTTTATGCTCCAATAATGCGCGATCCATGGCGCCAAGTCCGGCAAGGGCTGTCTGCGCGAATGCCAAAGTTTTCCGGCCGCAAGCGGGCGCCGCAGAATACCGCGGGCCTTGCCGATCTCCGCGTCGTATTCCTCAACAACTTCGGCGGCTTGTTTTTGTCGCGTTTTTCCAATCATTGCGCCAGGCCCACAGTTACACTCGGAACATGAATCCCGTGGGAAAGGTTCTCACTGTTCGCCGAGCGGCACAACCCGCTCATGGAGTGAGGATCGTGCGCGCAACCGCGTGTATGCTTTGTGCAATCGGTCTCGCCGCTTTCGCCAGCACCCGTTCGCCCGCTTCAACCGTCATTCAGAAGGAGCCAACCATGACGTATCACGCCGCTGGAACATTCGAAGTAAAAATAGTTCCGCAGAAACCGGACAACCCTCAAGAGGAGAGCGCGAAACTGGGAAGAATGTCCATCGACAAAAAATTTGAGGGCGACCTTACTGGCACCAGCGCGGGGGAAATGTTGAGCGTAATATCGGAACGAGAGGGCTCCGCGGGTTACGTTGCCATCGAGCGCGTGAACGCAACCTTGCAAGGCCGCAGTGGTACTTTCGCGTTGCAACACTCTGGCAGCATGAACCGTGGTGTGCCACAACTGAACGTCTCCGTGGTGCCGGATTCCGGAACGGGACAATTGATCGGTCTCGCGGGCGCCATGACGATCAAGATCGTCGATAAAAAGCATTTCTACGATTTTGCGTACACGCTTGCCGATGTTCAATGATCAGCCTTCCACGTTGATCGTCATTGGAAAATCTTAATTCCTTCACTTCTGTCATTTTCTTAACGCCACTCTCTTCCACTTGGGGTAGAATGCAGTCTGGTCAATTATTAGCTCGTAACCTCTTCCAGGTTTCGTAGCCAACCTGAATTCCAAATTGTTTCGGTAATTACCCTGGGCTCCAAGTTAGACCTGAGGGGCTTGGACGATGCGAATTCTTAAATCCGCTTTCCGATCGCCATTTTTGGTGCAATCGAAGTTGAAGTGTCAGCACACGCGCGGAGCATTCCTTTTCGCGCTTCTTCCATTACTTGTGTTTCTGCATGGATGCGCGGGGGCGGTCACGGCCAACTCCAGCTCGGGCGCGTTCAGTGTGACCGGTTCGATCAGTCCCGCGGCGGACGGCAACGGCGCCATGATCGCACTGAGTGGTCCCACGTCGCTGACGACCACCGGGAACAGCTCCGGCACTTACAGCTTTTCTGGCCTCAACAATGGAATTTACACGGTTACGCCCAGCCGTACCGGATACATTTTCAGTCCGACTGTGAACAGTTTCACGGTCGAAGGCGGAAATGTCTCCGGCGTTAATTTTCACAGCGGCGCAGTCTTCCGCGCATACCGTGCAATTGGTGTGGAATGCCAGCACCTCCACGGTATCGGGCTACAACATCTACCGCGGCACAAGCAGCGGTGGTCCTTACACAAAGATGAATTCCGCGCTCGTGATGTCGCTCAACTATACGGATTCATCGCTGGCGTCTTCGACCACCTATTATTACGTCACGACCGCGGTCGGCGCGTCGGGCATCGAAAGCGCATATTCCAATCAGGCCACGGCTGTAGTTCCCTGATTTGTCGCAGCGCCACAGAACGCAACACCGCGCATGACGCTGTATCGGGCTGGAACAGGTTTTGCGTGGTTTGAAACGGACTGGCGAATCAATACGTGGTTTCTGCGCTGTCGGAGTTGATAGGCCGCGCTTCAAAATCGATTCCCCAGAAATGCGGTGCTGGCGTCAAAAATTCCACGCCTACGCGCGTACCCCGCTTACCGGTTTCGCCCAGATACACGATGCGGCACTCCTGCTCTTCCTGAGTTTCCGGGTTCACCAGAACCAGCATCTCGCCGTTGTCGACTTCATGGCTCAAATTGAGCAGCCCGCCGTGCGCGCTGACCACCAGCGTCTCGCAGATTTCGCGAAACTTCCGCCCTTCGTGGCTGCGGCCCAGCGCCTGCAAACGCATCTTGTGGAACACACGTTGGCTGCGCCGTTGCGAGCTTTGTGCTAGTTCGACCATGCGCTCATCATCTCCTCCATGCCAAACCCGGTCAATTGCCCTTTCGGACAGGTGTTCCCCCGTGGCACGGCCTTCGACCCAGGATGACTCACCCGTAACTTGTACGCCGCTCGCGCCCGCCGTAAAATGAATGAGCGGCAACGGCATCCAGTTCGCGCCACACCATCCGCAGCCGCGTTTACTAGGAAATCATCCGGGTTATTTTATTTGTTAGAGATTGTTGTGCCTGAGGCCTTATATGAACCTTACTGAATATATCGAAGGTCGGCGCGAGCGACATTTGGCCGAGCTTTACGAGTTTCTCCGAATACCCTCCATTAGCGCCAAAACAGAGCACAAAGGGGACATCGAGCGCGCCGCGAACTGGGTCGGCGATCACTTTCGCTCCGCTGGCTTTAAAACCGTGGAGATCATTCCGACCGATCTTCATCCCTTGGTTTATGCCGAGTCCCTGGAAGCTCCCGGTAAGCCCACCGTCCTTCTTTATGGCCACTATGATGTGCAACCTGCCGAACCACTGGATCTTTGGACTTCCCCGGCCTTCGATCCCGAAACGCGCAACGGCAATATCTTTGGACGCGGCACCGCCGATGACAAAGGCCAGGTCCACATTCACATGAAGGCGCTGCAGTCCCTGCACGAGGTCCACGGTAAATTTCCCATCAACATCAAGGTCCTGATCGAAGGCGAAGAGGAAGTCGGCAGCGTCAGCCTGTGGGATTATGTGCAAGCCAACAAGGAAAAGCTGAAAGCCGACGCACTCATCGTTTCGGATACGGCGATGCTGGGCAAAGGCGTTCCTTCCATCACGTATGGCTTGCGCGGGTTGAACTACTACCAAATTGAGCTCACCGGGCCGATCCGCGACCTCCATTCTGGCGTTTACGGCGGCGCTGTGCCGAATCCGCTCACTGTGCTCACGGAGCTGTTCGCGAAACTGCACGACAAAAATTTCCGCGTGGCCGTCCCCGGATTTTATGACGATGTGGATGCCGTCCCCGCTTCGGAACGTAAAGCGCTAAACGCGCTGCCGTGGAAAAAGAGGGATTTCGAACGGGCCGTGGGCGCTCCGGGTTATTTTGGGGAAAAAGGATTCACAACCGTGGAACGCCTGTGGATCCGGCCGACGCTGGAGCCCAACGGAATCTGGGGCGGCTACCAGGGAGAAGGGGCAAAGACCGTAATTCCTTCGAAAGCGTACGCAAAATTCTCCACGCGCCTGGTTCCCAGCCAGAATCCAAAGAAAATTGCCAAGCTGGTGGAGCAGCACATTCGCAAGCTGCTGCCGAAAACGGTAACGATGAAATTTGAGACGCTGAGCACCGGCAAGCCCTGGGTGGCGCCTTACCACGATCCAGTTTTCCACATTGCGCAGATGGCGCTGCAGAAGGGCTTTGGGAAAAAAGCCGTGTTCATTCGCGAAGGCGGCTCCATTCCCTTTGTCACGCAAATGCACGACACGTTCAAGGTGCCTTGCGTTCTTCTTGGCTTTGGCCTGCCCGACGAAAACGCGCACGCCCCCGACGAACACCTGTCGCTCGAAAATTACTATGGCGGAATAAAAGCCATCGCCCACCTGTACGAGGACTTGGCCTCACTCAAGCGATAGCGCGGCTCTGTTAGCTGCGTACCTCGCGCTGATTCATTCCTGTCTGCCGCGTTCCAGGCGAAACAGGTAGCAGCCTGCTTCCGTGCTGCGCACGTGAATGTATTTTACGGCTGGATCCGCAAACAGCTTCTTCGCTTCTTCATCCTCATTGCCGCTCGTCAGCCGTTGTTCCTGCAGAAGTTTGCGATCGTCGCCATACGCAGCCAGCGTCAACAATCGGCCGCGATATTCCTCCGGAAACGATTGCTGCGCTGTGCTGCGTTCGCAATTCTTGGCATGAATATAGACAGGGCCGGGCAGCGGCGGGTGGCCGACTTCGCGAAAAGGATCGTAGGTAAACAAAAAGAGCTCTTCCTCTTTTGCCCGGATAAGCTGCAGGCAATGACGGCAAGGAGCGCGTCCGGTTGCGGTTTCTCGATGTGCTTGAAATCCATATCCTGGCTCCTTTCCCGTGGCGCGAACGCTTTCCGCAACGTCAGTGGGAATGGCTACTACCTGAAACGATTCCAGAATTCACCTCGCCGGATGTGTCCGGCCAGGATAAATCTTGCGCGTTTCGTTGAAAGGGTTCTATCCGTTTTGGGTTGCCAAATTCCTATAGCGTGGACAACTGTTCGCGTCTGCCTTTGGCGTAATTGTGCAAAGCCGCATTCGCGCTTCCAATCGTTTTCAGCGCCTCAGCCACTGCCGAGACATCTTTCCCGCGCAGCACGATGTACATCTCATCCTCACCCAACCCCGTGTACACGCGGTTTCCGATGCATCCCAGGCTAGTGATCGCGCCGTGCTGCAGCGATGCCGGCAGCGCCATGCACGTGGGTCTCCCTAATGCAGGCGCGCCGCTGCCCACTCCCGCGCGATTTGCCGCTTCCTGCAGCAGCATAGCGCCAGCGGGCTTCGCCGCGAACAGCACCACATCCGGCACAGCCGTCGCTTCTCCGAGCGGAGAATACAGAATCGCCTTCGGCGGCTTCGCCAGTCGCGGGATCTGCGGTACTTCTTCCGGCTTCACATATCCCAAATCAAACATCAGCTTTAAAGTCTGCTCGGTTTCTTTTTCGCGTTCGGGCGAAAGCGCTATGTTGTGAGTATACGCGCCCACCGCACAGTTAAAATGGTTGTCTGGCACGGTGTAAAAAGCGCGGCCTTCCGCCGCCAATCGCCAAAAACTGCAACCGGAAGGTTCCGTGCCCTCAAACTTGTTCACATTGGCCGGAAGTTGTTCCAGAAATGTGACGGCCACCGGCCTGCGCGCGGCTTTCGTCACTGCTGCAATTTGTTGCTCCAGTTCTTTTGCCTTCCAGGTTGTACTCATCTATGCCCTTCTCCCTTGATTCATTTGGAATTAGGAAGGATAGCACGCGGCAATCACGCTGCACACTTTGCCGCAACTGCACCAACCCGCATGAAACCTGCACGTTTTGCACATGCCGCCCCAAAAATCGCATTTTTCCCTTCATTTTTGGGGGTACACACTTGCGTTCCCTGACTGCGTTCGCTATAGTTCCATGCGGCCCGAGTTTTCATCGAAAAATACGGGTTTTTCGCTCGTGGCTGGCCTCGATTCGTTCGGGGTGGATAGACAAATCAGGAGGATAAGCAGACTAAATGGCAGCTAAGCCACTGAGCAAGACAAAAATCGTTTCACACATCGCCGAGAAGGTGGGCACGTCCAAGAAGACGATTGCGACTTTCTTTGAAGAACTCCACAAGTTGGCCGTGAAAGAAGCAAAGGGCGCCGCTGGCAAGTTCGTCATCCCCGGCATCGGCCGTGTTGTGAAGGCTCATCGCAAGGCGCGCATCGGTCGCAATCCTCAGACCGGTGAGCAGATCAAGATCAAGGCAAAGACGGTGGTTCGTCTCCGTCCCGCCAAGGTCCTCAAGGACGCGGTTCTGAAGTAGTTTTTTCTCCCGCCTCGGGAGAAACGAAAATAGAAAACCCCCGGCAGCCTGACTCGCTCAGGTTTCCGGGGGTTTCTCTTTAATGACCAACGTGTGTGAATCGCGTGAACTTCAAAATAACGTCGCCTAAGAGGTCGCGCGCGCCCTTGGGTAAATTTCTTTACAGTGTTTTGACGTAGGCGATCACGTCTTTAATCTGCGCGGGTTCCAGAACATCCTTGAACGGCGGCATCAGCTGGTCGCCATTTTCAATCCAGGTTTTCAGGCTGTCGTCGGTGATTTTATTTCCGTTAACGCTGAACGTGCCGCGTTTGGAAATGCCCTTCAGCCCCGGGCCAATTTTCTTTTGATCGCTGGTGTCATAATGGCAGATAGAACATTTCTGCTGAAACAGCGATTTCCCGCGCGCCACCGCCGCCGCGTTCGTGCCACCTGTTTTCTTTCCGGAGTCTTGAGCGAAGAGCGCTCCGCCTGCCAGGGCTACACAAATTAGTGCCACCGAAATTCCAGTCACGATGCGATTCACGTTTCCCCCATCCCCTTACTCATTTTGTTCCTGGCCTTTTATTCTCTCTATTCTGTGGCCGAACTTCCACTATACCCCGTCAGAAAGGACAGGTGGTGTTTTTGCACAGATAGAACCTTCGTACCTTTGACCTGCCACAGTTTTCTCCTCCACAATGGCTTCATGAATCAGGAGACGCTGACGCGTGCGTGGGAAGTGTTGCAAGACGCCTATCAAGCACAAATGGAAGGTGATTACGATCGGGCGGTCGAACTCTACCATTCTTCTCTTGACCTCCATCCCACCGCCGAAGCGCACACATTTCTCGGCTGGACCTACCACTTTCAAGGCAAATTGCTGGACGCCATCGCCGAATGCAAGCACGCCATCGAACTCGATCCCGATTTTGGCAATCCGTACAACGACATTGGCGCATACATGATCGAACTCGGCCAGTTCGACGAAGCCATTCCGTGGCTGCAGCAAGCCGTCGAAGCGCGCCGCTACGAACCGCGCCATTTCCCGCATTACAATCTGGGCCGCGCGTATCTTGGCAAGGAAATGTAT
This sequence comes from Candidatus Acidiferrales bacterium, assembly GCA_963701055.1. GTDB lineage: Bacteria > Acidobacteriota > Terriglobia > Acidiferrales > UBA7541 > Acidiferrum. Next base: position 241,160 of record OY969563.1, read on the forward strand.
GGCCAGGCGATGCGCTGTTTTCAGGAAGCGCTGAACGTGGAACCGCGCTACTCGCTGGCACGCCAGGCGCTGGAATCCCTGCGCCGGATGGTGAATTAGTTCCAAGTTGTTAGCACTAAGTTTTCAGATAAATCCCACCGACTAAGCTTTTGCGTTTCCCGACGGTTTCACCACGCGATCGTAAATCCACAGTAAAAACGTGGTTCCGGTGCCGATGGCGGTGAGCGCCCACAGAAAGCGCTGCGGTTGGTGTTGCACTTCGCCGAAATGGTGCAGCAGAATGCCTCCAATCGGTCCCGACGCAAACGCGCCAATGCCCAGCGGCAAGAATGCGAATCCCATGTACGTACCCTGCTGACCTGGCGGCGCCAGGCGCGAGATGTAATCGTAATAGCGCGGCTGCTGGATCAATTCGCCGACGGCAATCACCACCAGCGTGCCGTACACCGCGATCACGTTTCCACCCAACGCGAGGACCGCGAAACCCAGCATGGAGATCAGCGTTCCCAGCACCACCGCCCGGAAAGCGGTGATCTTTTGCGTCAGCACGCTGAACAGCACGGTGAATGCAATCACGATGAGCGGCCCAGTGGAAAGCATTCGCTCCGTGTCCGCTTTTGCGTTCACATAATCGTGAACGTAGATCGGCAGGGTTACGAATTCCTGCCAGTACACGATCCAGTAGCCCGAAAAAATCAAAAGGAAAAGCATGAACTTCGGATTCCCCAGCACCTTCAGGAAATTGCCCAGAGTTACGCTCAGGCTTTCCGTGGCTGCTTCGCCGGACTTGCGCGGTTCGCGGAAAAAGATCACCACCGCGAAGAACATGGCAAACACGCAAAGCGCGGACATGCGAAAAACATTTTCGACGCTCAGATTTCTGTGTACCCAGGAAGCCACGAACGGGCCGAGTGCGCCTCCGATATTCACCAGCGTGTAGTAAATGGAATAACCGATGGAGCGTACATTTTCGTTCGACGCCCGCGCCGTGGTGCCGACCACGCTCGGCTTCACCAGCGCGATTCCCAGAGCCGGCAACATCAGCACCAAGGTTACCAACACCACCAGCGGCACCGCCGCGCGCACCGGCCCCAGCCATGCCGCGCCCAATGAACCCAAAAGAAAATACGATCCCGCCAGAATCAGGTACGCCAGCGAAAGCGCGCGCCGGAATCCCAGCCGGTCGGCAATCGCTCCGCCGAAAATCGCCAGGAACCACACCAGGCCGCCAAACAATCCGGCGAGATTGGCGGCGCGCTCGAGTGGAAAGCTCAGCGTCTCGTGCAGGTACCGCGCCAATGACGCAAACGCGGCATAGTACGCCAGCCGCTCAAACAACTCGCTGACATTGGCGACCCAGAACGCGCGCTCGAATCCACTCTTGACCTCTTCCAACCGCTGCGCGAAGCTCATCCGCCCTCCGTCACCCACAAGCGGCACATCATACCAACAATTGCTCTTCGGTTTTGCTGGAATGGCCCCGCTGGTGCTCCTGAAGACAGACATTGCGGAGTGCCTTCGTGGGGCGTAAGGTTTGCGCTATACGGGGGCGGCCCGGTTCAGCCGGATCCGTGGCCAAGCGGGGAGGGACGCGATGGGGTACCTACTGGTGCGCCACAAGGTTAAGGAATATCACGAGTGGAAGCGGGTCTTCGACACGCACAAGGAGGCGCAACGGCACTCTGGTCTGCGGATTGAAAGAGTAATGCGGAATTTGTACGAGCCCAATGAAGTGTTTCTGTTATTTGAGGTGACGGATCTGGCGAAAGCCCGCGGTTTTGTGTTTTCTTCAGAAGTGCCAAGCGCTCAAGCGGAGTCCGGTGTGGTGGACAAACCCGATATTTATTTTCTCGCCTAGACGCCGGGTGTGCCATCGCGGCCGGCAGGTTCCCACAATTCGATGGCATTGCCTTCCGGATCGTACAAGCGTGCGAAGTGGCCATTGGGATACTTTTCCGCATCCACTTCCACCGAGATTCCCGCAGCGCGAAGCTGCGCCACCATCGCATCCAGATTCCTCACTCGAAAATTGATCATCCACTGTTGGCCGCCATCTCCGAAATACGTCGTATCGTCCGGAAAGGGCGCCCACGCCGTTGGGCCCGCTTGCTGCTGCCACGGAGACACGCCGTAGTCTGCCGGACACCACGTCCACGCCAAGATGATCGCAGTACCATTGCGACAGCGCTTTCGGCTGGCGCGCCCGAAAAAATACCCCGCCAATCCCGGTTACTTTTTTCATGGTTGCTCCGGTTCCACGTGCTTTGCAGAGACAAGAACTTAGCCCATAAATTGTATGGAGAAAAGGGAAACAGTTTGCCGGAGCTAAGTCCGGGCCACGCAATTATGGTTTGGGCTTGTCGGATTCCTGGCGTTGGCGCTCTTCCGTCCACGGAGGCACGATGCCGATCGAACGCGCATAAGCCACGGATTGACCCAGGTGCTCGCCGTAGTGCCCAGTGATCATGAAGAATGCGCCGCGGATCGTCGACAGCCCGCGCGGAGTCTTGATTTCCTTGTCGAGTTCGGAGTCTTTGATGGTCAAAATCGCGGTGCGAATCTGCGCGAAGGAATCCTTCAGGGCCTGAATCACTTTTGTTTTATCGGTGGCCGAAGACAGAAGCGTTTTTGGATCGACGCCAGCGGGGTAGGGCGTGCCAAGCATTTTCGCGAATCCGTAATTGGCGCTCACCACGTGCATGTACACTTCGCCAACCGAGCGAACGCCTTCCGCGGGACGCCACGTATATTTCTCCGCCGGAATCGCATCGGCCAAACGCTCGAAACGCTGCTCGTAATAGGAAACTTCATCCAGGAATTCCATGCGCGCGCCGGACGTCGGCGCCATGGGTACCACGAGGGCCTTTTCAACCGGCTTTTCCTGAGCCGCCGTGGCCGCGCCAAAAACAAAGAGAACTGAGAAAAGCACGAACGAAATTCTGCGCATGGCGCACCCCCATTGGCCGGCCAGAACAGGTGAAAAGCATTCTATAACGGAAGGACATCAATCAACGCGCATCCGAAAACGCATGCGACGCAAAAGTAAGCGAAGCAGGCAGATGCTCGGCGAAGTAGCTGGCATCGTGCCGCCCAGGATAAATGTGGAATTCGTGCGGGATGTGGCGCGCCGTCAGGATTTTATCCAGCGCGGCGGCTCCGGCTTCGAAACCGTAATCGTCCTGATCCCCACAGTCGAAATAGATCTTCAGGCCGGCAAGATTGGCGGTGCGCGCCAGCGTCAGGGGACTGTTGCGTTCCCAGAAAGCTTCATCGGGCGGGCTTCCAAAGACGGCGCCCAGCACTTGCGACCGTCGCGAATTGGGCGTGGGCCCCAGAAACGCCGGGAGTTTGTCGATCAGCGCCGCGCTGTGAGCGCTGGCGGAAATAAATAATTGCGGGTGGCGAAAGGCCAGGTGCAACGCGCCGTAGCCTCCCATGGAAATGCCAGCGATGGCTCGATGGCCGCGGCCCGGTTCCACGCGATAGCGCTTCTCGATGAACGGGAAAAACTCCTGCAGCAGGAATTCTTCGTATCGATCCTTGCCATCCTTGGAATTGATGTAGAAGCTGGTGCCTCCATCCGGCGTGGCGATCAGAAAATCCTTCAACTCGCCCTTTTCCCACATATCTTCCGTAAGATTCCAGGCGCCGGAATGCACGAAGAATTGTTCGTTGTCGCCAAGGCCGTGCAGGTAATAAAGGATGGGAAATTGTCGGGCCTTGTCGGTCTCAAAGGCCGGCGGTTGAACGATGCAGTACGGAACGCGGCGGGCAAGAATCTTGCTGGGGATGGAGTTGCACTCTACGCGGCCCGTGGCAGCGAAACTGGCAGCAGCCAGTGCGAAGAATGCGGCGAATAAAAAAACGAAGCGCGTTTTATTCATAGCGCAACGCGTCGACGGGGTTGAGTTTGGCCGCACGAGAAGCAGGATAAAGTCCCGCAATCAAGCTGACCACTACCGCGAAAACCAGCGCCAGGATCACCAGCCACCATGGCACAGAAGAAAGATCGATGGGATTCAGATTTTGCCGCTTCAGATAAACGTTGGTGCCAAACGTGATGGCACGGCCGAGCAGCCAACCGAAAACCACGCCAAAAATTCCGCCGAAAAAGCCCATTACGCCGGCTTCCACAAAAAACAGCTGCTGCACATCCAAATCCGCGGCACCCAAAGCCTTTAGAACGCCGATTTCGCGGCGCCGTTCGAGTATCGCCATCACCAACGTGTTCACGATACCGAGCGTGGCGACCGCGAGAGCGAGGCTGCCGAAAATTCCCAGCAAAAGGTCAAACACAGAGAAAAAAGTGCGCAGCGATTTGGAAGCATCCAGAAGAGAGAAAGCGTTGAAGCCGAGATCCTTGATCGTCGCTTCCAGCGCTTCCACCTGCGAAGGAGACTTGGCTCGCACGGAAAGCGAAGGATAAGTGACCTTCGTGGAAGAGCTGCTGCGTACGATATCGCGCAAATCGTTAACCTGCGCCGCGCGAAGTGTGGACGCAGTGTCCAGCGGCATCAGCAGGCGTGCGTTGCCGATGCCGCCATATCCAGCCGCAGGCTCGGTTTCAACCACGCCCACAATTTTCAGGCGCAACTCTTTGGGCACCACCGAAAAGCCACCGCCCGCATCCGCTGCGTTCGCGGATGTGTCGCCGCCTGCTGCAGGTATCGCCTGACGCTCGGCGTAGCGCAGCGTGAGGAATTGGCCGATCAGCGAACCAGGATTGCCGGCGAGTTCCTTGGCAAATTCAATTTGCAGAATCGCTTCGTCTGCCGTGGCCGAAGAAAAAAAACTGCCCTGCATGCCATCGAACGCACCGGAGTTTCTCGAGGAATCCGGCATCCCTGCAACGACCGTGGCATAAGGCTTGTCGTTGAAGCGAACTTCCGTATAAAAGCGAACTTGGGGATAAACTTCGATCACGTTGGGCAGCTTCTCAAGTTCGTGCCGCGCGTCTTCATCAAGAGGCCGCGGAGGCCTGGTGGATTCGGCTTCGCGTTGCGGCCGGCCCATGCCGCGAAACGTATTTTTGGTTGTGACCAGAATCGTGTCAAACAGGCCGCTTTGCGACAGGCGCTTGGAAGCAAGCTGCTGCAGGCCGACGCCGAGCGACAACATCGCCACAAGAGAAGCGACGCCGACGGCCACGCCCAGTGTGGTCAGGGCATTGCGGAGGATTGCTTCGCGAAGATTCCGCAGCGCCAGGTCGGTCAGGTCCTGGTATTTCATTGCGCCGCACCTCGGGTCGTTTCGACCACGCTCAGCAGCTTGCCATCGCCCATCGTGGCCAGACGATCGGCGAACCGTTCGGCCAGTGGGCGTTCGTGCGTGACCATCACGATGGTCATACCCAATTGGGTTTGCAGTCCGCGAAGGAGCGAGAGAATCGTTTCGCCGGTAGCGGAGTCGAGATTGCCCGTGGGCTCGTCCGCAAGCAGGATTTTCGGGCGATTCACCAGCGCACGAGCAATCGCCACGCGTTGTTGTTCGCCGCCGGAAAGCTCGGAAGGCCGGTGGCCGATGCGATGCGTCAGGCGCACGTGTTCCAACGCTTCCCGCACGCGCCCGGGGCGCTCGGCGCGCTCCACTTCCGCAAGCCGCAGCGGCAACTCCACATTTTCTTCCAGGGTCATGCGCGGCAGAAGATTGAACGACTGAAAAATCATGCCGACGGTGTTGCGGCGGTAGCGCGCTAGGTCCAGCGGCGAAAGGGCGGCGAGGTCGGCTCCGTTGGCGACAATGGAACCGGCAGTGGGACGGTCCAGCCCGGCCATCAGATTCAGCAGCGTGGATTTTCCGGAGCCGGAGGAACCCAGCAGCGCAAGATATTCGCCTGGCGCGACGGAAAAAGATACATCATCCACGGCGCGGACGCGCGTTTCACCCATAAGATAGTGCCGGGAAATGTGATCCAGCTGGACGGCGGGTTGTGTGTCTGGCATAGGCTCAGTTCATGATACGTCCAGCGGGTCCAGAATCTTACATTCCGTTGGATGCGCCCCGAAAGAACTTGGTAAGCCTTACGCGGAAACCGGAGGAAATCGTGAAAGCAATCGCGGACGGACGAGAATGGATCGACGCATACGTGGTGCGGAAAGGCGGAGCGCTCGAAGACGTGGCGCAAGGGCTGCGGCGTCTGATGAGGAAGACTGTGCCAGAAATGAAGGAGTCCGTGAATCCCTGGAAGATTCCGACATTCGAATCGAATGGCCCCATGTGTTTTTTCTCGATCGGGAAAAATCATGTGACCTTTGGATTCCTGCGCGGCACGTCGTTACCCGATCCCGCGAAGCTGCTGGAAGGCACCGGCAAAAACCTGCGGCACGTGAAACTGCGTACATCTGAAGATTTGCGGAAGCCCGCGCTGAAAAAACTGATCCAGGCCGCAGCGCGCCTGAATAAAAAAGAGCCGATGGAAGGTATGAGGCCGAAGAAGGTGAAAAAGTAAGACTCCGCCCGATTCCACCGGCTTATCTGGTTATCAGTCCAGCGCGCCCACGCACTTCGTCTGAAATGTTTCCACCGGAAACCAGCAGCACAACCGGGCCTCGCGGTTCCGGCGCTTTGAGGAATGCGGCAGTTGCCGCGGCGCCGGCCGGTTCTGCCACAACTCCCACTTCCAGATAAAGCAGCCGGATCGCCTGGATCATTTCCTCTTCGCTGACCAGAACGACGTTGTCCACAATCTCGCGGATAGCCTGAACATTCTCCGGTTCCGGCGTGCGCGTGGCCAGGCCATCGGCGCAGGTATCGCACGTTTCCGTGGGCACGGCGTAGCCTGCCTTCCATGACAAATAATAGGAAGGGGCGCCTTCGGCCTGCACGCCAACAATTTTGATTTCCGGTTTGATTTGCTTCAGCGCCGCGCCAACACCACGAATCAGAGCCGTGTCTCCCATGGGCACATAAACTGCGGCCACACTCGGAAGTTGATCCAGGATCTCCATGCCGATGGTTGCGGGGCCCGCCAAAATGTCCGGATCAGTCGCGTCATTCAGAAAATAAACGCCGGGCCGCGAGGAATATGCGAGTGCCTGAAGGGAAGCGTCCGCAAGATCGGTCCCTCCTGCTTCGTCGATGCGCGCTCCAAGGTCCGCAATTTTCTGGCGCTTCACGGGATTGGGATTGCTTGGCAGAAAAATCGTTGCGGGAACACCCAAGGTCTTCGCAGCCCAAGCGACGGCGGCCCCGTGATTTCCGGTGCTGGATGCCGTCACTTCGCGGATGCCACCCCGCCGAAGATTCGTCGTCAGCGCGTAGAGGGCGCGGCGCGGTTTAAAAGAGCCGGTGGGAAGTTCCGTCTCAATCTTCAGATAAGCATCGGCGTTTGGCCGCGAAAGGCCGGGAACCGGCGACATCCGCGTCGTGGGAAAATGCGCGGCAAGAATTTGCTGCGCCTCTCGAATCAGGGCAAGTGTCGGCGTGAGAGCCATCCCATGATTCAATCATCGCCCGCGCAGAATTGTCCAAAGATTCTACTCGGTAGGTGGGCTGGCGCGTGGCTACAAACCAGCGGACGGCGTACACTGAAATGCGCGCAACCGGCTGTGCTAGGATTTATCTCTGCACATTTGCCACCTGCCTGAGCAAGGAGCCTGCCTGAATGCCTGCGACCATGAAAGCGTTGCGGAAGACGCAAGCGGGGAGAGGTTTGCAGATTGAGAATGTGGCCGTCCCCTCGGTCGGCCCGGCCGAAGTTTTGGTGCGCGTGAAAGCGACCTCGATTTGCGGCACGGATTTGCACATTTATGGCTGGGACCGCTGGTCGCAGGGACGTATCAAGCCGCCGGTCACGCTGGGGCACGAATTTTGCGGCGTGGTCGAGCGCGTGGGCGAGGAAGTTTCCGCGGTGCATGCCGGCGATTTCGTCAGCGCGGAAATGCACCTGAATTGCGGGCATTGCCACCAGTGCCGCCTGGGCCAGGCGCACATTTGCCAGAACCTGCGCATCATCGGCATCGATCTTGATGGGGCCTTCGCGGAATTCGTGAAAATTCCCGCCACCAATATCTGGAAACTCGATCCGGCGATTCCCGAACACTACGGAGCCATTCTCGACCCGCTCGGCAACGCGGTTCACACCGTGCTGGCGGGAGCGATCTCCGGCCAGACGGTGTTCGTCACCGGTTGCGGGCCTATCGGCCTAATGTCCATCGCCGTGGCCAAGGCCTGCGGAAGTTCGACGGTGTTCGCGACAGAAACAAATGAGCACCGCCGCAAACTGGCCAAAGAGATGGGCGCGAACTTCGTGCTAAATCCGCAGACGGAAGATCCGGTGAAAAATATCCTGGAAGCCACATACGGTACCGGCGTGGACGTATTGCTGGAAATGAGCGGCCATCCCGCGGCCATTCAGCAGGGCTTCAAAGCGCTGCGTGCCGGCGGCAGGGCGTCGCTGCTGGGCATTCCCACGGAAAATGTGCCGCTGAACTTGGTGCAAGACGTAATTTTCAAAGGCGCTACCGTACAAGGAATTTACGGACGCCGCATGTATGAAACGTGGGTGGAAATGACAGCGTTACTGAAAGCAGGGCGCGTGAACCTGGAGCCGCTCTTCGGCGAGCGCATTGCGCTGGAAAATTTCGAGTCGGCATTCGCGAAGCTGCAAAGCGGATTGGCCGGAAAGATTCTGATGTACCCGAACGGCATCCCAAAATAGAACGGGAATCGGGCGGAGAGAAGAGAGGACGATATGAGCGAGATCGCAACGCAAACCACAAAACAAAATCCACTGCAGTACGTGAGCGAGACCCTGCAGGATCTGCGCACAAAAGGAGTGGCGCCGAAGCTTCGCGTGTTGGATGGCGAACAAAAACCGGTCTGCGTATTCGACGGACGCGAAGTGATCAATCTCGCTTCCAACAATTATCTGGGCCTCACTTCGCGCAAGGCGCTGCGCAAGGCCTCGATCGAAGCGGTGCGCAAGCTTGGCGTAGGCGCAGGGGCCGTGCGCACCATCGCTGGCACCATGAAGATTCACATGGAGCTGGAAGAGCAGATTGCGAAATTCAAGAACGTGGAAGCCTGCGTTGTGTTTCAATCCGGCTTCACGGCGAATGCCGGCACGGTTTCCGCCGTTCTTGGCAAAGAAGACCTGATCGTTTCCGACGAGCTGAATCACGCGTCGATCATCGACGGCGCGCGGCTTTCGAAAGCCACCATCAAGGTGTTCAAGCACAAAGACGTCAAGGACTGCGAGCGCATCCTGCAGGAACACGCCAGCTTTCCCGGCAAGAAACTGATCATCACCGACGGTGTTTTCTCCATGGACGGCGATATTGCGCCGCTGCCGCAACTCTGCGACCTGGCGGAAAGGTACGGCTGTATCATGATGGTGGACGACGCGCACGCCAGCGGCGTCCTTGGCAGGGGCGGCCGCGGTTCCGTGGACCATTTCCAGTGCCATGGGCGCGTGCACATTCAGGTGGGCACGCTGAGTAAGGCCATCGGTTCAATGGGCGGCTACGTTTGCGGTTCGCGCGACCTGATTGATTTTCTTTATTTGCGCGCGCGGCCGTTCCTGTTTTCCACTTCGCATCCGCCGGCCACCGCGGCGGCATGCCAGGCGGCGTTCACTCTTCTTGATTCCGCGGAGGGAGAAAAGCTGGTCAAGAAGCTTTGGGCCAACACAAAGTTCTTCAAACGGGAATTGAAGAAGCGCGGCTTTGAGTTCAAGGCCAGCGAAACGCCGATTATCCCGATTCACGTGGGCGATGCGGCGAAGGCGTTCGAATTCTCGCGCAAAGTGTTTGATGCCGGCGTGTTCGCTCCCGCGGTTGGATATCCTACCGTGGCCGAAGGAAAAGCACGCCTGCGCGCCATCGTAAGCGCGGCGCACAAACGAGAACACCTATTGAAAGCGGCGGACACTTTGGCGGAAGTCGCCAAGCCTCTGGGCATCGTGAAGTAATAGCCCCTGCGGCAAATCCCTGAAGTAATTTTTTTCCGACACCTGGGTTCACCACGCACAACTTCAACGCGCGCGATCGCGCTTCATTCGCATAGCGGGGCGAAGTCCGGCTAGTCTACGCCCTCTGCTATACTCGCGCGATGGCCGCAAAAGAAGAAGCTAGCAAGAAATTATTCCTCGTGGACGCGATGGCACACGTGTACCGGGCGTTTTATGCGCCGATGGTGCGCATGAACGCGCCCAGCGGGCTTCCCACCAAAGTTCCCTTTCTGTTCGCGAATATTCTGCGCCGCCTGATCAAGGATTACCGCCCCGATTACGTGGGCATCGTGTTTGACACCAGCAAGCCGACTTTTCGCGACAAACTTTTCGAATCATACAAGGCTCATCGCCCTCCGATGCCAGACGAAATGAGTGTGCAACTGCCGTACGTGCGCCGTCTCTGTGCCGCCATGTGCATGCCGATCCTGGAACTGGATGGCTACGAAGCGGACGACGTGATCGGCACACTGGCGAAAAAAGCGGCACAGAAAAATCTGGATGTCCTCGTGATTTCGAACGACAAGGACATGATGCAGCTGGTGAATTCCGGCGTGCGTATATTGCGCACCGGTTCCGGCGGCGCGAAGGCAGACACGATTGTCGACGCACAGAAAGTGGAAGAAATCCTGGGCGTGCCACCGGAAAAAGTGGTGGACCTGATGGCTCTGCTGGGAGATACGATCGACAATATTCCCGGCGCAAAAGGAATCGGCGAAAAAGGCGCCACCGAACTGATTCAGAAATTCGGCACGGTGGAAAATGCGCTGGCTCACGCGGACGAAGTGGCCAACAAGCGTTATCGCGAGGCGTTGCAGCAGCAGAAAGAACAAGTGCTGATGAGCAAGCAGCTGGCGGCCATCGAAACAGAAGTTCCCCTGGAACTGGATCTGGCGAAATTGAAAATGTGCGATCCCGATCCGGCGGCGCTGTCGGAGCTCTACCGCGAGCTCGGTTTCAATTCCCTGCTGAAAGAGTTGCTGGCCAGCGGTGCAATGGAAAAAACTCTCTCCGCAGCCGGTGGAGGCCAAAGTGGCGCAGCGGCGGACACGAGCGGAATAACAAAAGATTACGCGCAGCTTGCCGACGCCGAGGAATTGCGTGGCTACCTGAAAAGACTTCCCGCCAAAGAGCCGCTCGCGCTATGGCTGAACCTCGATCTCGGCGGACGCGACGCGGAAGGATTTGGCACGCATGTTTCGAGCATTGAGCTTTCTTCGAAACCTGGAGAGGGCCGCGCCGCCTGGGCGGATGATAAAGGAGAAGCTCTTAAGGCCGTGCAGCCGGCGCTTGCCGACGAGAAGCGGCGAAAAATCGTGCACGATCCAAAGTTATTCCAGTTGCTCGCTGGAAACGTGGAAAAAATCGAACATGCGACACAGCTTTACGATTACCTGCTGCGCCCAACCACTGCCAAGCACGATTTCGCGGACCTGATCTTTCGCAACTTTAATGTGCCCATCGGCGGCGGAGCCGGAGAACGCGCGGATTATCTGCAACGGCTGGCGCCGGTCCTGCGCAAACAGGTGCACGAGCAGGGTCTGGCAGAAGTGTACGAAAAAATCGATCTTCCGCTCGCCGGCGTTATCGCGGAAATCGAGCGCACGGGCATTCGCGTCGATCCGGCAGCGCTTGAAAGAATGTCGCAGTCCATGGAAAAGGAAGTCCGCCGCCTGGAGAAAGAAATCTGGAACCTGGCGGGCCTGGAATTCAACGTGAATTCCCCAACCCAATTGGCGGAAATCCTCTTCGATAAATTGAACCTGCAGCCGCCCGGCAGGCGTAGCAAGGCCAAAATACGCTCCACCGCCGCGGATATTCTGGAAGAGATGGCCAACCAGCACGAGCTGCCCGCGAAAGTCATCGAGTACCGCGAAATCGCGAAGCTGAAATCCACGTATGTGGATTCCTTGCCGAAATTGATTCATCCGGAAACGGGCCGGCTGCACACCAGCTTTTCGCAAACGGGCACGGCCACGGGCCGGCTGAGTTCCAGCGACCCGAACCTGCAGAACATTCCGATTCGCAGCGAGTTGGGCCGAGAAATTCGCGCGGCATTCGTGGCGGAGAAAGGGAAAATCCTGCTCTCCGCCGATTATTCCCAGATCGAGCTGCGCATCATGGCGCATTTTTCGAACGATCCCGTGCTGATCGAAGCGTTTCGCAATGGGGAAGACATTCACGCGCGCACCGCGCAGGAGGTTTTTGGCGTGGGCCCGATGGCGCAGACCGCGGAGCATCGCCGCGCCGCGAAAGCCATCAATTTCGGGATCATCTACGGCTTATCGGCCTTTGGCCTGGCGAAGCAGCTGGGAATCGAGCAACGCGAAGGCGCGCAATTCATCAACGCGTATTTCACGCGTTACCGTGGTGTCAAACAATACCTGGACAATGTGCTGGTGGAAACGCGCAAGACCGGCGTGGCCAAAACGTTGTTCGGGCGCATACGTCCGATCTCGGAAATCAATTCGCCGCAGATGCAGCTGAGAAATTTCGCGGAACGCACCGCGCTCAATTCGCCGCTGCAGGGCACGGCTGCCGACCTCATCAAAATGGCCATGATCTCCATCGATGCGCGCCTCAAAAAAGAAAAACTCGCCGCGCGCATGATCCTGCAGGTCCACGATGAATTGCTGTTCGAAGCCCCCGTGAAAGAAAAAGACGCCCTCGCAACGTTGGTAACCGAAGAAATGGAAGGAGTGTACGAACTCGCAGTCCCTCTGCTGGTCGAAGTGGGCACCGGACCGAACTGGCGCGACCTGGATTAGCGTGCTGACCCGCAAATAATGGCCGGGCATCCCCGGTTGGCCGTGAGACATCTATAGCAAAAGCCCACGCCAAACTGTCCAGAAGTACAGGCAACGCATTGGTCACGGAGAAAGAGCGGCCTCCCACCCCCACGGAAGTGCGTGCTAGCCTGAAAACGAATTGAAATGGGTGTGTGATGCATCGAATCCGTCTTTTGCCCGCGCTACTGATCGCCGGTTTGGTCGTGGCGGGCTGCAGCGGGCTGAACAGCGCTAGCCAGAACAACGGCAATGGCGGAAGCGCCTCCGGAATCACGCTAACCCTTACGCCGTCCAGCGCAACCGTTTCCGTGAGTCAAAGCACCGCCTTTCAAGCTACTGTGACTGGTTCGACGAATACCGCCGTCACGTGGGCAGTAAATAGTATCGTCGGTGGGAATTCAACTGTGGGAACCATCACCGGTGGCGTATACACCGCACCGGCCGCTGTTCCGGCTCCGGCCAGTGTCACAGTTACAGCGGTCGCGCAGGCCAGCACTTCCGCAACACAAAATGCCACCGTGCTTGTGGTTGCGGCCAACCCGAACCAGCAAGCGCAAGCCATCCCCATCAAACTTGGCACTTCTGGCGGAAACGCCAACGATTCCAGTACGCAGGGAAATCTGATCTATTGCTGCGGCGGTACGTTGGGCTCCCTCGTGCAGCGCAACGGCACTTACTACATCCTCAGTAACAATCACGTGCTCGCGCGCAGCGACTCCGCGAGCATCGGCGACGCCATCATTCAACCAGGCCTGATCGATGCCAATTGTTCGCAGACGGGCACAACGACCGTCGGCAATCTCACTCAGTATGTAAACCTGGAAGCGGCGGGCACCAACGTGGACGCTGCCCTTGCGCAAATCGTTTCCGGAACGGTGGACACCAGCGGCAACATTTTATTGCTGGGAGGAACCTCGACCGGCGGCGGGCCCGATGCCGGTCCGCCCCATGCTGGAAGCGGAATCCCCGCGAGCATCGGTGAAGGTGTCGCAAAAAGTGGGCGGAGTTCGAGCTTAACGTGTTCGCTGCCTTCTGCCGGCCAAGGAATCGACGCGACCGAACTAATCACATCGGTCAGCTACCAGAAAGGCTGCAACACCGGCGCAAGCTTCAGTGTCACCTACACTGGCCAGATCTCCGTCGCGGGAGGCACGTTCAGCGCCGAAGGTGATTCCGGGTCGTTGATTGTGGACGCGGCCACCGCCGATCCTGTGGCGCTTCTATACGGAGGCTCGGACACGGACACGGTGGGCAATCCCGTGGCAGATGTTTTGAGTGCGCTGCAGGACGGGCAAGGGAATCAGCCCACATTTGTCGGCAGCGCGGCCACGCATAGCGTAATTGGTTGCACGCTTGCCGCGAATGCCGTTCAGACAGCCCCGGCGCAATCCGTTATTGCGGTTCCGGCTGCGCAAATTACGGCAGCCCAGCACGCGCGAGACATGAATGCGCCACAACTGCTGTCCAATCCCTATATCCAGGCAGTCGGCGTAGGCGCGAGCATCGATCATCCGGGCGAAGCCGCCGTCATTCTGGTGGTTGATCCCACGCAGCCCGCCACGGCAATTCCCGCGCAGCTGGACGGCATCGTCACGCGCATCGTGCGGGCAAATTCCACGGCACCGCACGGCGTTTTTGACACGCAAACAGCCGCGCGTGTAGCGCCCGTCGCGAATATGTTCGCCGTAAATGCCATCTCCAAAGCGGAACTTGCGCGCGCGGAAGTGGTGAATTCCGCCCACGCAAGCGCGCTGATGAAACTGCCGGGCGTTCAGGGCGTTGGCATCACTTCCAGCGCCGACGCGCCGGGCCAAGCAGCATTGATGATCTTCGTAATCCGCGGGGTGCCGCGAAACCCGCTGCCGGCGGCGATCGACGGGCTGCGCACGCGCATCCGTGAATCCAGCCGCTTCACTGCGGGAAATCGCGGCAACAAAGTCCCCAGCGGATGCCGCGTGCCGGAAGTAAAACCCACGCCGGCGGCCAAACCTCAGCCATAAGCGAACTTAGCCAAACCACCTCAAAACCCTTGATTAAACGCGTTTCCAAGCGCTTAAGGGCTATCTTTGAGGCCTTCGTGGGCGTAGAATTGTTTTAGATACTCTCCGCATCGCTCCCGGATAGGTATTCCCAATCAGGGGGTATTTATGCGACGAATTGGCCTTTTTTTCTGCGCCGTCCTGCTGAGTGCCGCAGGCATCGGCTTCGCTCAACAAGCAAATAACAAATCCAAACAACCGGCAGCCGAAGCGGCTCCCGCTCCTATTCCCGCGGAAGCAGCCGCAAAGCAAAATCCGGTGAAAGTCACATCGGAAGGGCTGTCGGAAGCAAGAAAGTTGTACGGCTATCACTGCTCCATGTGCCATGGAAAAGATGGCGATGGCAAAGGCGATCTTGCCGAACAAATGAAACTGAACTTGAAGGATTGGCGTAACGCCAGCTCCATCTCCAGCTACACCGATGGCCAATTGTTCTACATCGTCACCAACGGGCGCGGAGAAATGGTGGGTGGCGAAGGCGACCGTACCAAGGAAGAAGTTCGCTGGAATCTGGTGAACCTGGTCCGCTCGTTCGGGCAAAAGCCGGCGCCCGAAGCCGCAAAGCAGTAGCTACGCGCGCAACCAACGGACGGCCTCGCAAGGCTGTTTCTTACATCGGCAACCCAGTAGCCTGTCGGAGGTGACCCTCCGAATCGTGGTTCGCCGGCGCCCCGCATCCTTCGGGGCGTCTTTTATTTTGTTCCTGCGTTATGCTGGAAGTCCCGGACAATGAAAGGCTCAGGAGGACACATGGCACATTCCCCGAAATTTCTATCGCTCGTAAACGACGCAAAAAAGCGCGTGAAGGAAACCAATGTTCCCGATGTGAAGCGCCGCATGGACGCGGGAGAAAAATTCGTGCTCCTGGACGTGCGTGAAGAAAGCGAATTTGCAAACGGCCATCTGCCCGGCGCCATTCATCTGGGAAAAGGAATCATTGAGCGCGATATCGAGCAGCGCGTCCCCGCCAGCGATGCGAAAATCATTCTTTATTGCGGCGGCGGCTTCCGCTCCGCGCTGGCGGCGGACAATCTTCAGAAAATGGGCTACAGCAACGTGGAATCCATGGATGGCGGCTGGAAGGGTTGGCTGGAAGCGGGCTATCCTGCGCAAAAAGGCTGAATGCCACCACATTTACATCCGAACATCCACGCGAGATGGTCATGAGTGATCCCGTTCGCTGTGTGATTTGCGAATCGACAAACACGGGCGAGCTGCTAAAAGCGTTCGATCACCTCACCGGAGACCAGTTCGCGGTGTTTCGTTGCGCGCAGTGCGACGGAGCATTCACCGTGCCAGTGCCCGCTAATCTGGAACGCTACTATCCACCCTCCTACCGAAACTACCGGCCGGCTTCGCGAAAAATTTTCGAATTCATGTACCGGTTGCAAACCCGCCGCTGGTCTCGCGCTTTTGGAAAGCCGGGCGCAGCGCTGGAGGTCGGCTGTGGCCATGGCTGGATGTTGAATGGACTGCGCAGCGATGGCTGGCGCGTTTTTGGCATGGAACGCAATGCAGCAAGCGCGCGGTTTGCATCGACGCAATTGCAGCTGCCGGTGATGGTGGGCGATCTCGACGCGTTGCGCGCCGAGCCCACCTTCGATTTGATCATCATGCATCACGTTTTGGAGCATCTTCCCGATCCGCAAAGCATTCTGCGTCAATGCGCGGAACGCTTGAAAAGCGGCGGCACCTTGATCATTTGCGTGCCGAATCGTGCCAGTTGGCAATTTCGCGCAAGCGGTGCGCACTGGTTCCATCTCGATGTGCCGCGGCATTTGACGCACTTTACGCCTGCGTGCCTGAGCCACATTTGCGAATCTGCCAGTCTTCGCGTGCAGCGCGTTCGTTTTATTTCGCTGGATCAGGATCCGTTCGGCTGGATGGTTAGCCTGCTGAACGACATGGGCTTCCCACAAACGCACTGGCTGCATTGGCTGGCGGGGCGCGACCGCGAAGTGTCTCTCGCGAATATCGGTATGTTTCTTCTCTCACCCTTCCTGCTGCTGGCGGGATTCGTGCTGGCTCCCGCAAGCTGGATTGCTGGAGCTGGCGCCGTGATGGAAGTGCATGCCACGCGGCCGGCAAACGGCGAACGAAACACTCTTGCGTAACTCTTCCCTGACACCATGACTCTACGCGGACAACGCCGCAAATCACTGAAGAACCAAGAAATGTATCGAGAGAAAATTTGGCTGGGGCGGAAGGATTCGAACCTTCACCATCCTCATTAACAGTGAGGTGTCCTACCGGTTGGACCACGCCCCAGCGGGGATGCGAGGCTGCTCACGGAAGAACCGAAGCAGGTAGGCTTCGCCACGCGCGTACGCGGCAGAAGACACAAGCAAGGATAGCATGCGGCTCGCCATCACCAAAAGTGTGATGAGATTAGGCTGAGCATAAGGATTGCTTATTGGAGCAGCAAGTAGAAATTCGTTTCAATTCCTCTGCCTTCGTGAATCGTAGCGCCACAGCCTGACCACCCCGCCCTTTGCCTCTCACGAGGCGCCGCATCCCCTCCATCAAATAAATCGTCCTCGCGATGTCGATCCTAGCCTCACCCATTCGACGCATCAGTAGAGCCGTCGTATACGCGCCCGGCGCCCAGCAACATTCGCCGCGAAACGTCTACGCTCGAATATAAAATAGAGCCATTCAAGGAGAGCAACGATGCGATTCATGATGATCATGTTTCCGAAAAGCTACGAGAATGCAAAACCCGGCACGGTACCCGACCTCAAATCCATGGAGGTAATGGGCAAGTACAACGAGCAACTACAGAAAGCCGGCGTGCTGCTCGCGCTCGACGGGCTGACCCCGCCCTCGACGATGAGCGCGCGTGTCACCTTCAAGGCCGGCAAATCGAAAGTCACCGACGGTCCGTTCCCCGAAGCGAAGGAAGTGGTCGGCGGCTACTGGATCATTCAGGTGAAGTCGCGCGAAGAGGCGCTCGAATGGGCCTCGCGCATCCCCGGCTCGGAGAACGAAATGGTCGAAGTCCGCCGGATGTTTGATATAACCGACTTCGATCCCGAGACCCAAAAGGAGATCCAAAAGAAGTTCGGCGCCGCCGCCGCTGAGATGGCTTTGTAACTCGCTGCGACGCCAACACCTGCAAGCACGACTACCTGCGCTACTCACTCTTCGCCGCACCGGTACGTAAAGTAGGCGTCACGCCTGCGCTTCTCCGTAGCCGCGAGCGCAGCAGGCCATCCCTCGCACATTGCCGCGCCGCGCAAAAAATGTTGTGATATTCGTTGGCCATGCCCTCCGACGCGCATCACGCCGCAACGCACAGCGCCATCGACGCGGTCTGGCGCATCGAGTCGCCGCGCCTGATCGCCGGCCTCATCCGCATTACGCGCGACGTCGGCGCCGCCGAGGATCTCGCACACGATGCGCTCGTCGCCGCGCTTGAGCAGTGGCCCCGGTCCGGCGTTCCGGATAATCCCGGCGCGTGGCTGATGGCCACCGCAAAACATCGCGCCATCGATCTGGTCCGCCGCCGCTCGATGCTGGATCGCAAGCATGGCGAACTCGGCCGCAAGCTCGAGGAGCAGCAACAAAACTCCGTGCCCGACTACGTGTCAGCTCTCGACGATGACATCGGCGACGATCTTCTCCGCCTGATCTTCACGTCGTGCCATCCCGTGCTCGGCACCGACGCGCAAGTCGCGCTCACGCTGCGCCTGATCAGCGGCCTTACCACCGGCGAAATCGCTCGCGCATTTCTCGTACCTGAGCCGGCGATCGCGCAGCGCATCGTCCGCGCCAAACGCACCCTCGCCGACGCGCACGTTCCCTTCGAAGTTCCACGTGGCGCCGAACTTTCATCTCGTCTCGCGAATGTCCTGCAGGTGATCTATCTGGTTTTCAACGAAGGTTATTCCGCCACCGCCGGTGACGACTGGCATCGCCCCGCTCTTTGCGAAGACGCGCTCCGCCTCGGCCGCATCCTCGCCGAGCTTGCGCCGAACGAACCCGAAGTCCACGGCCTGGTCGCCCTGATGGAAATTCAAGCTAGCCGCACGCGAGCCCGCGTGAACGCCACGACCGGCGCACCAATCCTGATGCTCGATCAGAATCGCGCGCTGTGGGATCAACTCCTGATCAACCGCGGCCTCGCAGCCCTGGCTCGCGCCGAAGAATTGAGCCGCGCCCTCGGCAGGTTCGGCACCTACACGCTGCAAGCCGCCATCGCCGCATGCCATGCCCGCGCCGTCACCGCCGAAGCCACTGACTGGCCGCGTATCGCCGCTCTCTACTCAGCGCTTGCACAAGTCGCTCCCTCTCCGGTCGTCGAACTCAATCGCGCCGTCGCTGTCGGCATGGCCGACGGCCCGGCAGCGGGCCTCGCCATCATCGACACTCTCCTCAGCGAGCCGTCGCTTAAGAATTATCACCTGCTTCCGAGCGTGCGCGCCGACCTTCTCCGCAAACTCGGCCGCTACGAAGAAGCCCGCGCCGAATTCCAGCGCGCCGCCCAACTCACCCACAACTCCCGCGAACGCGACCTCCTCCTCTCCCGCGCCGCCTCCTGCGCCGCACCGCCTACCTGAGCTCCTGCTCGCCCCACGCGGATGCGCGCCGCGCGCGCGTCGGACAGGGCCGAAGCCCGGTCCTCCTCGACCACGATCACCAAACTCTCATTGAACCCTCACTGACGCTAATAGATTCGCACGGATGCAGATGAACGCAGATGCACGCAAAGCGTTGAGAACACGTCTGTGCGCTTGGCTAATTGAGTCTTAACAGTGAGGTGTCCTACCGGTTGGACCACGCCCCAGCGGGGATGAGCGACTGCTCACGGAAGAATCGAAGCAGGAAGGCTTCGCCACGCGCACGCGCGGCAGAAGACATAAGCAAGGACAGCATTCGGTTCGCCATCACCAAAAGTGTGATGAGATTAGGTTGAGCATAAGGAATGCTTATTGGAGCGGTTGTCGCAAACTCGTTTCAATCTGAAATGAAAGTCGCTGAGAACTGTAACTGCAATTGAACGCGCGTCCCAAAATGGATTTCGTTTTCTTCAAACTTTCTGCACGCACGGCACTGTTTGGAAATTCCGAACGGTAAATAATCTTTTTCGAATCCTTTGAGGTTGCAATCCAATCTAATTTAGTGGAAACTATGCGGTCGCTACTTGACCCGGACGAGCGCTGTTCGGCATAGGAATGACCTGTTCTCCTGGAATTGACGGCCTTGGGAGATCGTGGAAATTCTAGCGCAACGTTGACATGGCCCAAATTTTTCACCGCAGTGCAAATCTGATTGCGCGGTTCTCTGTGCTCGCGTTGGTGGTTCTCGCCAACCTGGCCCTCGGCGTAGTTCTATTGGTTGCCCGATCTCCGTACATCACCAACGAGCGCGTAACCCGGGTGCAGCCGGTGCAGTTCAGCCACAAACACCACGTGGGCGACGATGGAATCGATTGCCGGTATTGTCATACCAGTGTGGAAACTTCCGCCTACGCCGGCATTCCTCCCACAAAAACCTGCATGAATTGCCATTCGGTGCTCTTCAACAATTCCGAATATCTGGAGCCGGTCCGCGCCAGTTACCGCACCGATGAATCGATCCAGTGGGTGAAAGTGCACCGCCTGGCCGATTACGTTTATTTCAATCACAGCATTCACATCAATAAAGGCATTGGCTGCTCCACCTGCCACGGATCGGTGAACGAAATGCCGCTGATCTTCCAGGCTTCGCCGTTGAACATGCAATGGTGCCTGGATTGCCACCGCGATCCGGCGAAGAATGTTCGCCCGCGCGAGCAGGTGTTCAATATGGAGTGGAAAGCGCCCGCAAATCAGGAAGAAGTCGGCAAGAAACTTGTGGCGGAGTACAAAATTCGAACAGTGAACGAGCTGACCAGTTGCTCGACCTGTCATCGCTAACGAATATGAACGATCAGCCAAACGAGAATAAGTTACGAATCCTGCAGGGTCCGCAGGCAAGCGCGGCGGAGCAGGATCACGTTCATGATCACCACAATCACGACGATCAGAATCATGAGCACGGCCACGAAGATCATGAAGAAGTGACCGCCGAGCAGGAGCATCGCCTGGATCTGACGGCGGTGCGCGAGAAACTTCGCGAAAAAACCGGCAAGCAATATTGGCGCACGCTGGAAGAACTCGCGGACGATCCGCATTTCGAAGAACTGCTGCATCGCGAATTCCCCCGGCAGGCTTCGGAGTGGGACGAATCCGTCGATCGTCGCGGCTTCCTGAAATTAATGGGCGCGTCCCTGGCGCTTGCGGGTCTTGCGGGCTGCGGACGTCCGGACATCGATCACATCGTTCCTTACGTGAAACAGCCCGATGGCCTCGTTCTCGGCAGACCGAATTTTTACGCCACCGCTATGCCGTTTGGCGCCTCGGCAGTTGGCGTTCTGGTGGAAAGTCACGAAGGGCGTCCCACGAAACTCGAGGGCAATCCCGATCATCCCTCCAGCATGGGTGCCACCAACGCTCTGGTGCAGGCTTCGATCCTGAATTTGTACGATCCGGACCGTTCACAAACCGTGCAGCGTGCCGGTGAAATTAATTCCTGGTCCGCGTTTCTCGATGCCGCCCAAAGTTTTGCCACTAACGCGAAAGCCACCAATGGCACGGGATTTCGCATTCTGTCCGGCGCGGTGACTTCCCCTACGTTGAACTCGCAAATGCAAAAGCTGCTTGCGATGTACCCGCAGGCAAAGTGGTATCAGTGGGAACCCGCCGGCGGCGATGGAGCGGCGGAAGGCGCCAAGCTGGCTTTCGGACGCAACGTTCACACCGTGTACGAAGTCGGCAAAGCCAACGTGATCGTTTCGCTCGACTCCGATTTTCTTGCTAACGGCCCCGGACATATCGCTTACGCCAAGCAATTCGCGCGCAGGCGTAAACTGGATGGCCCAAGCGACACGATGAATCGCTTGTATGTCGTGGAGCCCACGCCTTCGGTTACCGGATCATCCGCGGACCATCGCTTGCCCGTGCGCTCGAGCGATATTGAGTTGTTCGCGCGCGCCCTTGCTGGAAAATTGGGAATTGGTTCGGGCGCAACGATGCCAGGCGACGCTGGAAAATGGGTAGATTCGATCGCCAAGGATTTGCAGGCGCAGCGCGGCGCGTCGATCGTCGTTGCCGGCGAATATCAACCCGCGGCCGTGCATGCGCTGGCGCATGCGATGAACGCGGCGCTCGGCAATTTTGGCAACACCTTGTATTACACGGAACCGCTCGGCGGCGAAGCCGGCAACCTGCAATCGATTCGCGATCTGTGCGTGGAAATGGATCAAGGCAAAGTCGATTTGCTACTGATTCTCGGCGGCAATCCGGTATACGACGCGCCGCACGATTTCGATTTCGTGAACAAGCTGAAGCGCGTGGCCACCTCCATCCACCTGAGCCCGTATTTCGACGAAACTTCCGCGTGGTGTCTGTGGCATGTCGCCGAATCGCACTTCCTGGAAACCTGGAGCGATGTGCGCGCGCACGATGGCACAGCCAGCATCATCCAGCCCTTGATCGCGCCGCTGTATTACACGCATTCCGCTCACGACCTGGTCGCCGCCTTCAGCGATAAGCCGGGCATGCCCGGCTATGACTCCGTGCGCGCCTACTGGACCGAAGCTTCCGCGCATCTTCCCACCCCGATCGATACGGGATGGCGCAAGTGGCTGAACGATGGCGTGATCGCCGGAACAAAATTTGCTCCGATCAACGCGGAACTGAAGTTCAACGCCGCCAGCTTGCCGCCGTTCCAGTCCACCCCGGCCGATCAGATCGAATTTATTTTCCGTCCCGATCCCGCGGTTCATGATGGGCGCTTCGCCAACAATGGCTGGCTCCAGGAATTGCCGAAACCGGTTACGAAACTCACCTGGGACAATGCGGCGTTGATCAGTCCGAAGATGGCGCAAAAACAGGATTTCGCGCACAAAGTCGCTTCCCGCGGCGGCGAACACGGCCAGGTGCGCTCCCCGCTTGTGGACATTGCGTTGAACGGAAGCAAAGTCACCGCGGCGGTTTGGACTTTGCCTGGCCAGGAAGAAAACACGGTGGTTCTGCCGCTCGGCTATGGCCGCACGCGCTCCGGATACACCGGCACGAACAAGGGCTTCAACGCGTACGTCGTGCGCACTTCGAACGCGCTCTGGACCGCCACCGGCGGCAAGATGACCGCTACCGGTGACGACTACCCCCTGGCCTGTACGCAGTATCACTTCAACATGGAAGGCCGGCAGATATTGAGCACGGCCACGCTGGCGGAATACCAGCAGAATCCAAATTTCGCGCACGAACACGACGAAACGCCTCCAAAAGATGATTCGCTATACAAAGCGTTTGCGTATCCCGGATACGCGTGGGGTATGGCCATCGATCTGAACAAATGCAACGGCTGCAATGCCTGCGTGGTGGCGTGCGTTTCAGAGAACAATATTCCCGTTGTGGGCAAAGATCAGGTGATGCGCGGTCGCGAGATGCACTGGATCCGTATCGATCGCTACTACACAAATACAGAATCGGCCGCCAGCGGCAAAGCGACCGGCGACCCTTCGGAATACAATCCCACACTCGACAATCCGCGAACCTTTTTCCAGCCGGTGCCTTGCCAGCAATGCGAAAACGCCCCCTGCGAGCAGGTTTGCCCGGTGGGTGCGACGGTGCACAGTGCGGAAGGCCTGAACGACATGGTATACAACCGCTGCATCGGCACGCGCTACTGTTCGAACAACTGTCCGTACAAGGTGCGCCGCTTCAACTTCCTGCGCTTCCAGGATTGGGACACGCCTCAATATAAACTGATGCGCAATCCCGAAGTCACCGTGCGTAGCCGAGGCGTGATGGAAAAGTGCACGTATTGCGTACAGCGCATCAACAACGCGCGCATCGATTCCGAAAAACAGAGCCTGCCAATTCGCGATGGGGCTATCGTCACCGCGTGCGAGTCGGCCTGCCCCACGGAAGCGATCGTTTTTGGCAACGCCAATGACCCGAACAGCCGCGTCGCCAAACTGAAAGCGCAGCAACGCAATTATTCGATTCTGGGTGAACTCAACGCCCGCCCGCGCACCACGTATCTTGCGGCCGTGCGCAATCCGAATCCGGAGCTGGAGAAGGCATGAGCGTCACGCAGCCTCCTGTAAATTCGCCCGAAATCCGCCGGCTCGATCCGGTGCTGGAACCGGGGCACACATTTGCCTCCGTCAGCGACAAGATTGCTTCGGTTGTTCTCACGCGGCCTCTGGGCATCGGTTGGCTCGCGGGATTCGCGGTGGCATTCACCATCGTGAACGTCCTGTTCATTTCGATTGCCTGGCTGATCATCAAGGGCGTGGGAATTTGGGGAATCAACATCCCCATCGGCTGGGGCTTCGCTATTGTTAATTTCGTCTGGTGGATCGGTATCGGCCACGCCGGCACGCTGATTTCCGCCATTTTGTATTTGTTGAACCAGAAATGGCGTACGTCCATCAACCGATTCGCGGAAGCCATGACGCTTTTCGCGGTCGCATGCGCTGGCCTGTTCCCTTTGATCCACACCGGCCGCCCGTGGATGGCGTATTACATGTTCCCGTATCCCAGCACAATGGGAGTATGGCCGCAATTCCGTAGCCCGCTGATCTGGGACGTTTTTGCGGTGTCCACATACGGCACGGTCTCACTGCTCTTCTGGTTCGTCGGTTTGCTTCCTGACCTGGCCACCCTGCGCGACCGCGCGAAAAAGCGCTACCAGCAAGTGATTTTCGGCATGCTGTCCATGGGTTGGCGAAACTCCGCGCGGCACTGGCATCGCTATCAGTCGGCGTACTTGCTTCTGGCCGGTCTCGCAACGCCGCTGGTACTTTCCGTGCACACCGTGGTGAGCTTCGATTTCGCTGTGGCCATCGTTCCCGGTTGGCATACCACGATTTTCCCGCCCTACTTCGTTGCCGGCGCCATCTACTCCGGCTTCGCCATGGTGCTCACCCTCGCCATTCCGCTGCGCAAAGCCTACGGCCTGGAAGACTTCATCACCATGCGCCACCTGGACAACATGGCCAAGGTCATGCTCGCCACCGGGCTGATCGTTGCGTACGGCTATTTCATCGAATTCTTCATGGCCTTCTACAGCGGCAACAAGTTTGACGTGTTCCTTGCCGAACAGCGTTTGCACGGGCCGTATTCGCACTTCTATTACGCGTTGATCCTGTGCAACATTCTGACGCCGCAACTGCTTTGGTTCGAAAAAATGCGCCGCAATGTCGCAGCCCTCTTCGTAATGTCGCTGATCATCAACACCGGCATGTGGCTGGAACGCTTCGTCATCGTCGTGATTTCGCTGACGCGCGACTTTATGCCCTCTGCGTGGGGGCGATACTCTCCCACGTTCTGGGATTACAGCACCTTCATCGGCACTCTGGGACTGTTCGTGATGCTCATGTTCCTGTTTGTGCGCGGATTGCCTGCCATCGCCATTTCCGAAATGCGCGAACTGGTCGAGCATGAAGGGCAATCCAAAGGGGGACGCCCATGACGGATCATCGTCCCCTTCTCCACGGCATCATGGGTGAGTTCGAAACTCCGGAACAATTGCTCTCCGCGGCGCAAAAAGCTCGTGAGGCCGGCTACAAGCACATCGATGCGTTCACGCCAATACCCATCGAAGGTCTGGCGCAAGCTATTGGCTTCCGCTGGACCGCCGTGCCACTGATCACCTTGATTGGCGGCGTGGGCGGAGGGTTGACCGGTTTTGGCCTGCAATACTGGTGCTCCGCGATCAGTTATCCGATCAACGTTGCTGGCCGCCCGTTGAACAGTTGGCCGGCCTTTATTCCGGTCACGTTCGAACTGACGGTGCTGGGCGCTTCGATTTTCGCGGTTGTCGGCATGCTGGCGCTCAACAAACTCCCGCAGCCTTACCATCCGGTATTCAATATCGAGCGTTTCGCGGGCGCATCCACCGACCGTTTCTTCTTATTAATTGAGGCGCGCGATCCTAAGTTCGATCCGGCGGGCATCGCACGATTCTTGCAGGATTTATCCGCGCGCCACGTCTCCGAGGTGAAGGATGAAGAATAAATCCTCCATCCTCGCGGCGTTGTGTGTGAGCGTTGTGGCCTTCAGTGGCTGCGGCGGAACACTGCGCCAGGACATGGCTAACCAGCCGCGCCAGAATCCGCTTTCGCCCGCATCATTTTTCCAGGATGACCGCTCCGAGAGGCCGATCATCGATAACACCGTGGCCCGCGGCGCAGTGGAAGAGGACAAGCTCTTCGTGCCAAAGGATTCCAACGCGTTTCCGTTGCCGTTGACCCAGGAACTGCTGGCGCGCGGCCAGGATCGCTACAATATTTTCTGTTCGCCGTGCCACGGGCTTCAGGGCGACGGCCAAGGCATGGTCACTCTGCGCGGCATGAAGCATCCGCCTACGTATCATCAGGAACGCCTGCGCAACGAACCCAACGGTTATTTCTACGACGTAATCACTTATGGCTTCGGCGCCATGAACGGCTATTCCGCGCAGCTTAACCCGAGCGATCGCTGGGCCATTGTTTCTTACGTCAGAGCGCTGCAGCTCAGCCGCGATGCGCGTGTCGGCGAATTGCCTGCGGATTTGAAGGAGAAGCTCATGGCGGGAGGGTCCGCGCAATGAACGCGCAAGACTTCAAAGCGCCCGCAGCCGTGAACCGCGCGCAGACGCTCGGTTGGGGAATCGGCGGAGTGGCGCTGGTGCTGGCGCTGATCGGCGCGGTGATTTCTCCGGACAAGTTTTACCACGCCTATCTCGTCAGCTACCTGCTCGTTTTGGGATTGACGCTCGGTTCGCTCGGCCTGCTCATGATGCAACACCTCACCGGCGGCATCTGGGGCATCGTGATCCGGCGTCCGTTGGAAGCGGCTTCGCGCAACATCTGGCTGGTATTCCTGATGTTCATTCCGATCGTCCTCGGAATGAAATATTTCTATTCGGGGAACGGCGAAGAAGCCGGCTGGCTGAACTCGCCAAAGACCGGCGAACGCGCGCTCACCGCTTGGCAGCAGGGTTACCTCACGACGCACGGATACCTGCTCCGCGCCATCGTTTATTTCGCGATCTGGTTCTTGTTGGTGTGGCTGTTCAACGCATTCTCTCGCCTACAAGACGAGCAGCCGGAAGACCGCACCATTCGCCTGCGCTTCAAGCGAATGTCCGGTCCCGGTATCATCCTTTATGTTCTAGCGATGACGTTTGCGGCCATCGACTGGGTCATGTCGATTTCGCCGCACTGGGCTTCCACGATTTATGGTTTCATCTTCGTGGCGGGCCAGCTGATCAGCGCGATGTGCCTGATGATCATCGTGGTCGTACTGCTCTCGCGGCACGAACCTTACTCCGGATTCATCCGCGCGCGGCATCTTCACGATCTCGGCAAGCTGCTCTTCGCCTTCAACATGCTATGGGCCTATTTTGCATTCTCCCAACTGTTGATCATCTGGTCCGGCAACCAGCCCGAAGAAATCAGTTTTTATCGCTCGCGTTTATACGGGCAATGGGGAGTGGTAGCCGTGATCGTATTGCTCTTCACGTTCGCGCTGCCTTTCCTGGTGCTGCTATCCCAGAATGTGAAGCGCACTCCCAGCCTCATTTCCAAGGTAGCGATCTGGATGCTCATTTTCCGGATCGTCGATCTTTACTGGATGACCCGGCCGGAATTTACCCATTCGGCGCTGCCAAGCTGGCTGGACTTCGTTCTGCCCGTTGCCCTGATCGGCATTTGGGTTGGCTTCTTTGCCTGGAATCTGAAACAGCGCCCCGTTTTGCCCTTGGGAGATCCCAAGCTCGCGGAGGTCTTAGCGCATCATGAGCACTGAGCATCTCAGCCACGGCCACGGAGAAAACGGCAGGCCGGTCCATCAGGACGTGTCGTTCGAGAAGACGGACGTCAGCACTTCCCCGATCATCAAGTTTCTGATCTATCTCGGCATTGGTGTGGTTTTTTCGTACGTGCTGGCTTTTGGGGTGTACAAGGGACTGAAAAGCTACTGGGTCAACGATCGCACGCCGCCCCTGCCAATACGCCTGGAGACTGGCCCCACCATGCCGCCGGAGCCGCGGATGCAAGGCATGCCCGGACACTTGACCGATCCGCAGCAGGATTTGCGAGACAAGCTGAAGGCGGATACGGATGCCAACAACAAACTGGTCTGGGTAGATCAGAAGGAAGGCATCGCGCAGATTCCGGTGAAAGACGCGATGCAATTGATCGTGGAAAAGGGTTTGCCGGCTGTGACACCGCCGCCGGCGGAAAAGAAGTAAGAACGATGAAAGCAATACGCAGTTCCTTGGCGATGGCGAGTTTGCTGCTTTGCGGCGCGCTCAGCCATGGCCAGATGATTCCAGACAATGTGGGCAAATCATCGAACGGGTTGCCTCCCGCGCTCGTGAACGTTGGTTTTGATCCGCAACTGAACAAGCAGATTCCCTTGGACACTCCCTTTGCCGACGAATTCGGACAGCCGGCCACGCTGCGGCAGTACGCCGGGAAAAAACCGGTGGTCCTCGCGTTTGTCTATTTCACCTGCCCGATGCTTTGCAACCAGGTGGAGCAGGCTCTCGTCGGCACGTTGAAGATGATCTCCTTCAACCCCGGCAACGAATACGACGTGGTTTTCATCAGCTTTGATCCCAGCGACAAGCCGGATGAAGCGTTGAAGAAAAAGCACGAAGCGCTTTCGCGTTTTGCGCGGCCGACTACGGAACCAGGTTGGCATTTCCTTACCGGCAGCCGCGAATCCATCGACGCCGTTACGAAGGCCGCCGATTTCCGCTTCAGTTACGATCCCAAGACCCGGCTCTTTGGCCACGCCAGCGGCATTCTGTTGCTTACGCCCGACGGCCGAATCTCTCGTTACTTCTTCGGAGTGGAATATCCGCCCAGCAACGTCCGCCTGGGGCTTGTCGATGCGTCCTCCGGGAAAATCGGAACCCCGGTCGACCACCTGCTGCTGTTTTGCTACCAGTACGATCCTACGACAGCCCACTATAGCGCCACGATTCTCACCGTGATGCGCATGGGCGCGGTTGCCACGCTGTTCTGTCTGGTTATTGGATTTGTGATTTTCCGCCGCCGCGAACATCACGGCGCCGGCAACGAAAACATCGCGCCAGGTCCGCCGGCGCAAGGAGCACATTAGACCCGTGCAGTCACCGCTTCCATTCTTTCCAGTGCAGGCCTCCAGTTTCGCGGGAAACGTGGACGCGCTCTTTTCTTTTATCCTACTGACCTGCCTGTTCTTTGCCGTGCTCGTAACGGTGCTGGCGATCTATGCGGCTTTCAAATATCGCAGAACTTCGCCCGGTGAAGTTGGTTCCACGGTTGAAGGCAACTTGCCGCTCGAAATTGGGTGGACGGTTATTCCCCTGGCGATTTCCATGGTTATGTTTGCCTGGGGTGCGGTCGTGTACGTAAATTTCCGCACCGCCCCGAGAGACACGCTGAACATTTATGTAGTCGGCAAGCAGTGGATGTGGAAGCTTCAGCAGCCCAACGGTAAGCGGGAAATCAACGAACTGCATGTGCCGGTCAATCGGGACATCAAGCTGATCATGGGCAGCGAGGACGTAATTCATAATTTTTACGTTCCTGCCTTTCGCGCCAAGATGGACGTGGTGCCCGGGCGCTACAACACGCTGTGGTTCCGGCCCACCAGGATCGGCAGATACCATTTCTTCTGTTCGCAATATTGCGGCACAAACCACGCGGTAATGGGGGGCTGGGTTACGGTGATGGATCCGGCGGAATACGCGGCATGGCTCTCCGATGAAGCGGGTGACGTGAATCCCGCCTCTGCCGGGGAGAAGCTCTTCACGCAGCTTGCCTGCGTGACCTGCCACCTAAGCAACGGCACCGGACGCGCTCCGTCGCTCAACGGAGTCTACGGAGGCAAGGTGCTCCTCGCGGATGGCACCACGGTCACCGCCGATGATGCATACATTCGCGAATCGATTCTCCAGCCCAAAGCCAAAATCGTGGCCGGGTATCAGCCAGTGATGCCCACCTTCCAGGGATTGGTGTCGGAGGAACAGATTCTGAATCTGACCGCTTACATCAAGTCCCTGCAGTCGCAGCCCGTGCCCGCAAAAGGCGCGGGAGTGGCGCCAGCAACAACGGGGAAGAAATAATCATGAGTACCTCGAGCACGATCAACACAGGTCCGGCGCTGAAACTGCCGGAGAAGCATTATCTGAACGCTTCGTACGGCATCCGTTCGTGGCTGCTCACCACGGACCACAAGCGTATTGCGCTCCTCTATCTCGCCTCGGTCACTTTCTTTTTCTTCATCGGCGGCTTCTTCGCCATGATGATTCGCCTGCACCTGATGTCGCCGTACGGCACTCTTCTCTCCGCCGACACCTACAACCGCATGTTCACCATGCACGGCGTCACCATGATTTTCTTCTTCCTGATCCCTTCCATCCCCGCGGTTCTTGGCAATTTCCTGATTCCACTTATGGTTGGAGCGAAGGATCTGGCTTTCCCCAAGATCAATCTTCTCAGCTGGTACATCTACATTATCGGCGGCTCCTTCACGCTGTACTCCATGGTCACCGGCGGCCTGGACACTGGTTGGACTTTTTACACTCCGCTGAGCACCATTTATTCGAACTCCGCAGTGGCTCCCGCCGTGGTCGGTGTATTCATTACCGGATTTTCCTCGATTCTTACCGGGCTCAACTTCCTGGTCACCGTGCACACCATGCGCGCGCCAGGCATGACATGGTTTCGCTTGCCACTTTTTGTCTGGGCGCATTACGCCACGTCGGTAGTGATGATCCTGGGGACCCCGGTGATCGCCATCACCCTGGGCTTGGCCGCCATGGAACGTGTCTTCGGCCTGGGCTTTTTCAACCCGGCCATGGGCGGCGATCCCATCCTCTTCCAGCACCTTTTCTGGTTCTACTCCCACCCCGCCGTGTACATCATGATTTTGCCGGCGATGGGCGTGATCAGCGAACTGATTCCGACGTTTGCGCGCAAGAAGCTGTTTGGCTACCACTTCGTCGCAGCCGCCAGCTTGGCCATTGCGGTTATCGGTTTCCTAGTCTGGGCGCACCACATGTTCCTCACCGGACAATCGACCTACGCCGCGCTGGCATTTTCGTTTCTCACCTTCCTCGTCGCAATCCCCTCGGCGGTCAAAGTTTTCAATTGGACCGCCACTCTGTTCGGCGGCTCCATCTCCTTTGACACTCCGATGCTCTATGCCTTCGGCTTCCTTGGATTGTTCCTGGTCGGCGGACTTACCGGATTGTTCCTCGGCTGCCTCGGCGTCGATATGCATGTGCATGACACCTATTTCGTCGTGGCCCACTTCCACTACATCATGGTGGGCGGAGCGGTGATGGGCTACCTCGGCGGCCTGCATTTCTGGTGGCCGAAGATTACCGGCCGTATGTATCCGGAGTGGCTTGCACGCATTGCCGCACTCGTGCTGTTCGTCGGGTTCAACCTGACCTTCTTTCCGCAATTCGTGCTGGGCTATCTCGGCATGCCCCGCCGCTATCACGTGTATCCTCCGGAATTTCAGGTTTATAACGTCATGTCCACGGCGGGCGCTTCGATTCTTGCCGTTGGCTATCTACTGCCCATGATTTATCTCACGTGGGCCGCGTTCTATGGAAAGGTTGCCGGCAATAACCCCTGGCCGGCCACGGGCCTGGAATGGACCACGGCCTCGCCACCGCCAACAGAGAATTTTGAAGTAACACCCGTAGTCACCTGGGAGGCGTACGACTTTCACAACCGGCCGGAGTTGGGTTTGGATGTTCCTGGTGTACCCAGGCATGGCGGGTTGTTGCCGGCTCACGGAGACGATTAGGCAACGGCCGAAATGGATTCGGGTCACCGGAGGGCCGGTTGACGCCCAAAACTAAGGGCAGAGGAGTGCGAAGTGCATCGCACCGGAGCGCTGTACGGACAATTTGAGACGCTGGAGCAGCAGAAGGAAACTGCCTCGCTGGGAATGTGGATCTTCCTGGTCACGGAAGTCATGTTCTTCGGCGGCATCATGCTGGCGTA
This sequence comes from Candidatus Acidiferrales bacterium, assembly GCA_963701055.1. Classification (GTDB taxonomy): domain Bacteria; phylum Acidobacteriota; class Terriglobia; order Acidiferrales; family UBA7541; genus Acidiferrum. Next base: position 272,969 of record OY969563.1, read on the forward strand.
CACCATCAATCGCCATACGTACTACCACGCGTTCGCGATGGGCAGCAACACGCTCAGCATACAGTTGGGCACGCTCAACACCGGTGTCTTGCTCGCCAGCAGCTTTACCATGGCCATGGCCGTGTGGGCAGCTCAGGTCGGCAAGAGGAAGCTGATCCCGATGTTTCTTACGCTGACTATCGTTCTGGGCTTTATCTTCTTCGGCGTGAAATATGTGGAATACGCGCAGAAATTCCATCACCATCTGGTGCCCGGACGCAATTTCGATATCGCCTACTGCGTGAACAATCCCAGCAGGTGCGAAGACATCAACGCCAAAGATATGGAAAAGGAGCGCGAGGAACTCACGGCGGCCATGGAAGCCGATCCGGATCTGAACGCCCACGCGCAACTCTACTATTCCGCGTACTTTGGCATGACCGGGTTGCACGCGCTGCACATGATCATCGGAGCGGGGTTGCTCTTCTGGCTGCTGCGCGGCTCACTGGCCGGGCGCTTCTCGGCGGAGTGGAACACGCCGGTGGATCTAGTGGGTTTGTACTGGCACTTTGTCGATATTGTCTGGATTTATCTTTTCCCGTTGCTGTACCTGATCGATAGGCATAAGTAGGGAGAGACGCGTGTCTGAACACGAACATACCGAGCACATCGTACCGCCCGGCACATACCTGGTCATCATCCTGACGCTGATGTGCCTGACGGCCCTGACCGTCGCCGTGGCCTACATCGATCTGGGCAGGTTCAACATCGTCGCCGCACTCGGCATCGCCACCATCAAAGCCACGCTGGTTGTTCTCTTCTTTATGCACGCGAAATATAGTCCAAAGCGCACCAAGCTGGTGATCTTTGCGGGCATTTTCTGGCTGATCATCCTGCTCTTCATGACCCTGAGCGATTACGCGAGCCGCGTCGATTATCGCGGCGTACGCTACCCGATGTCGCAGAACCTCACCTTAATGCACACTCCGCGGTCGTAAGGTAAGACTGTTTGCTGCCGAAACGCGCTTTGCGACCGCAGGGTTGTCGGCACGACCTGCTGCGTCCGACGATTCTCTTGATTTTCAATTCAGTGAGAAAATTATTTCCTGAAGCGACTGCCTGCGCGGAAAAAACTGGTGGGCAAAAAAAATGAGGGGAAGAACGAACCGGCCCAGCCCTCAATCCCCTAAAGGGATCCTCGGCTCGTCTCCCCCACGCGTTTTAGATTGCAAGCGGCTGGCCATTGTAACCAACGTGTTTTCAGCGCGTTAAAGTCAGACCCCCCTGTAAAAATGCGCCACCCCCGGGGAAAATTTTACTAGGACTCGCTCTGTGAGAAATTGTTTACCCGTTTTCTTTTTCCTTCGCCCCCTGCCGCCGGTGGTCGCCTTGACCGTACTGCGCTCCTGTTGCTATGTTGAAAGACTATGCTGGGCCCATTCTACTCACTGGGTGCCAGAAGCTCCTGTGGGGGGAGCGCTTTTCTTATGGCTCTCAGCAAACTGGTTGTGCGCGGCGCACGACAGCACAACCTCAAGAACATCAGCCTGGAGATTCCTCGGAATTCCCTGACCGTTATCACTGGCCTTTCCGGTTCCGGCAAGTCTTCCCTGGCGTTTGACACGATTTACGCGGAAGGGCAGCGAAGATACGTCGAATCTCTTTCGGCATACGCTCGCCAGTTTCTGGACCAGATGGAGCGGCCGGAAGTGGATGTGATCGAAGGCCTGTCGCCTTCCATCGCCATCGAGCAGAAAACCACCACTCGTTCCCCCCGCTCCACCGTCGGAACCATCACCGAAATCTACGACTACCTGCGCGTGGTCTACGCCTCTGTCGGTGTCCCGCATTGCCCGAATTGCGGTAAGCCCATCACGCGCCAATCCAGCGAGCAGATTGTCCAGGCGATCCTTCACGGCGAATTGTGCAAGCCAGACGACCGCATCATGATCCTGGCGCCCATCGTCCGTGGCCGCAAAGGCGCTTACCGCAAGGAGCTGGAGAAGTTGGCGCAGGATGGCTTCGTGCGCGTGCGCATTAACGGCGAACTCTTGCCGCTGGACCAGATCCCGGTATTGGATAAGCGCAAGAACCACACCATAGAAGTGGTTATAGATCGCCTGCTGGCAAAGCAGGGCATCGCCTCCCGGCTGGAACAGTCCATCGCCACCGCGCTGAAACTTGCGCAGGGCCTCGTGACCGTGGCGTTAGTGGGCGGCAGCGAACACACTTTTTCAGAGAAGCTGGCTTGCCCCGATTGCGGGATTTCCGTCCCGCAGCTGGAGCCGCGTTCCTTCAGCTTTAACTCCCCGTATGGCGCGTGCCCGGAATGCCACGGGCTCGGCTCCAAATACGATTTCGATCCCGCGAAGGTGATTGCCGATTGGACGCGGCCGCTGTTTGATGGCGGTCTGGGCCCGGGTTCCGGCTCCGCCATTTTGAAACGCACGCTGGAACTCGGCGCATATGCACACGGCTTCCACCTGGACACGCCGTTCGAAAAATATCCCGCGCGCGTCCAGAATCTTTTGTTGTATGGCTATCCTCCTTCGGGAGGAAAAAAGATCGCTGGAGAAACCGGCGGCAAGAGCGGCGAGAAGGGCTTTCGTTTTCAGGGCATCCTGAAATTTCTGGAACGCAATTTTGAGGACTCCAATTCCGATTCCTATCGCGAGTGGATGACGCAGTATATGTCCGCCACAACTTGCAGCGCGTGTCTCGGCCGGCGCCTGCGTCCTGAATCGCTCGCCGTGAAGCTGGGCGGCTGGTCCATCTCGGATTTTACGGCGCTTGCGCTCAGCGATGCGCGTCCCGCTGTCGACAAAATCATTTCGCAACTGTCGCCCCGGCAGCTGGAAGTGGCAGCCAGGCCCCTGAGCGAAATCGCAGAACGGCTGGACTTTCTGCTGGCTGTCGGCCTGGGTTATTTAAGTCTCGAGCGCTCGGCTGCCACGCTTTCTGGAGGCGAAGCACAGCGCATCAGGCTGGCAACGCAAATCGGCTCGCGTCTTCGCGGCGTGCTGTATGTTTTGGACGAGCCGTCGATTGGATTGCACGCGCGCGACAACGATCGCCTGCTTCATTCGCTGGAGCAGTTGCGCAATCTCGGCAACACAGTTCTGGTTGTCGAGCACGATGAAGACACCATTCGTCGCGCCGATTACGTTGTCGATCTCGGGCCGGGCGCCGGAAACGCCGGAGGCTATCTCGTCGCTACCGGAAAACCACAGGAAATTGCCGACGCTCCGGAATCGCTGACCGGCCGCTATCTTTCTGGCGTGGTGGAAATTCCCGTGCCCGTCAAACGCCGCAACCCGAATGGCAAAGCGATCCAGATTCTGGGCGCTCACGCCAACAATTTGAAAGATGTGGACGTCACCCTCCCTCTCGGGCTGTTGACGGTCGTCACCGGCGTATCCGGCTCGGGAAAATCCACGCTGGTGAACGACATTCTGTATCGCGCGCTCGCGCAAAAGCTCTATCGCTCCATGGAACCCCCAGGCGCGCACAAAATGATTCTGGGCATCGAGCACATCGACAAAGTAATCGAGATTGATCAGGCTCCCATAGGGCGCACCCCACGATCCAATCCCGCCACCTACACGGGAGTGTTCGCGCCGATTCGCGAACTTTTTGCGATGCTGCCGGAATCCCGCGAACGCGGCTACAAGCCGGGCCGTTTCAGCTTCAACGTAAAAGGCGGTCGCTGTGAAGCGTGCCAGGGCGAGGGTTTGCGCCGCATCGAAATGAATTTTCTGCCGGATGTGTATGTGACCTGCGAAGTTTGCCGCGGGCGCCGTTATAACGCCGAAACGCTTGCGGTGCGCTACAAGGGCCACAGCATCAATGACGTCCTCAATTTGCCCGCGAGCGACGCGTTGAAGTTGCTGGAAAATATTCCGCATGTGCAACAGAAACTGGCCACCATGGTTGAGGTCGGCTTGGGCTATGTGCAATTGGGCCAGTCTGCCACCACGCTTTCCGGCGGTGAAGCCCAGCGCATCAAATTGGCGCGCGAACTTTCCAAGCGCCAAACCGGCCGCACGGTTTATATTCTCGATGAACCAACCACTGGCCTCCACTTTGACGATGTGCGCAAACTCGTGGACGTTCTGCAGCGGCTTGCCGATCTCGGCAACACCGTTCTGATCATCGAGCACAATCTCGACGTGATCAAACAAGCCGACTGGATCATCGATCTCGGTCCCGAAGGCGGCCAGGGCGGAGGCCGCATCGTTGCGCAGGGAACTCCCGAACACGTAGCGCGCTCCAAAAAATCCTACACGGGCCAGGCCCTCGCGCGAGTCCTGCACATGAACGGCACAGGCCCTCAATCCAACGGCGACCGCAAGCCTTGAGTCCTTTGGAGTGCGTCGGCTTGCCGCCGCTTTCACGAACCAGAATGCTCCACCGAAACGCTCCACAAACACCACCCCGCTTGCGCGTCCTCTTCTTCCCCCGTAGAGTAAGGAGACCCGCATGAGCGTTTATTCCATCCAGCCGGTAACACTGGGCGGTGTTCGCACGTACCCGCTCGCCGCGCGCAAAAGCAAAGTGACCGCGAGCGAGCTGGCGAAGCCCACTCGCCGCGGCGCCTCCTTCACGGAATTCCTGGACTCGCTTCCGAAAATTCTGGCGGCGCAAGATTTGCGAGAGCTGGCGTCGGCGATTCACGCCGCGCGCAAACACAAGCGCGCGATTCTGTGGGGCATCGGCGGCCACGTCATCAAAGTCGGTCTCGCTCCCGTGCTGATCGATCTGATGGACAAAGGCTACGTCTCCGGCATCGCCATGAACGGCGCCGCACTCATCCATGATTTTGAAATTGCCATAGCTGGAAACACTTCCGAGGATGTGGAAGCCGCACTGGGGAAAGGCCAATTCGGCATGGCCGCCGAAATGGGATCGAACATCAACGAAATCGCCAAGCTGGCTTATCGCGTCCGCATGGGCTACGGAGAAGCCGCCGGCCAATATCTCACCAGCGGCATTCTGGAGCCGAAGCATCCCGAACTCAGCATCCTTGTTGCCGCTTACAAGAAGCGCATCCCGGTCACCGTTCATCTCGCGATCGGCACGGATATTTCTCACATGCATCCCTCGGCCGATGGCGCTGCGCTTGGTGCCGCTTCTCTCCATGATTTCCGCCTGTTCTGCGCGTTGGTACAACAGATGGATGCCGGCGGCGTTTATCTCAACTGGGGCTCAGCCGTGCTTCTTCCCGAAGTTTTTCTCAAAGCCGTTTCCGTGGTGCGCAATCTCGGCGTTCCTTTGCGCTCCATCACCACCGCCAATTTTGATTTCATCCAGCATTACCGCCCGATCATGAATGTCGTGAAACGTCCCACCGCCGCATCTAATGCGAAGAAGGGCGAAGTTTCCCGAGGCTTTGCGATAACGGGCCACCACGAACTGCTGCTTCCCCTGCTGGCCGCCGCGCTGGTGGCGGGTTGGCCGGGCCTGGGAAAGCGGACAAAGTGATAAATCCATTTGACGAGAATCCGCCGCCGCAGGAGCCGGACCCCAATTTCGAGAGGCCCAAATCGCAGCCGGAGCTGACTCCCTCTCCGCTGACGCCCCTGGACACGGACCCGCGCCTTGCTGCAGAGCAATTACGGCCGCCCCCTCAACGCGTCTATCCACCCGACCTGCAAATTTCCTGGTCGTGGCTGCACCTGATCGTCTTCCTGTTTTTCACCCTGATCAGCCTGCTGACCGTGCAGACGAGTTTTCTGACGGCCTATGCACCGCACCAGAAAATGACCACAGAGCAGCTCGAAGAATACATGTTGTCCAAGCCGCAGGTCGCCATCGGCAGCACCGTCGTGATTTATGCGCTGCTGTTGTTTTTCTTGTACGTCACACTGGCGCTGCTTCGTGGTCAGCCCTTCTGGAGCACGCTCGGCTGGCACAAAATTCTTCCGAAAAGCGACGGTCAACCCCGGCATCCGCTGATTTACTTTTTCGTCGGCTGCGGTCTCTCACTCCTGGTGTTTGCGCTAACCTCGGTGATTCAAACGCCGGAAAATACGCCCATCGAGCAGATCTTCAAATATAAGCAAACCGCCATGCTCTTCGTGGCCACGGCCGTGCTGATAGCGCCGCTGGCGGAAGAAACGATTTTTCGCGGTTATCTCTATCCCATGTTCGCGCGCTGGTTCGGCGTTGTGCCGAGCATCGTCATTACAGGCGTACTTTTCGGACTAATGCACGGCCCGCAACTCGGCGGAGCCAAAAGCTTGATCGCCGTCATGTCCCTGGTCGGCATCATTTTCACCGCTGCCCGCGCCCGCACCGGCAGCGTGTTCGCCAGCTATCTGATGCACCTCGGCTACAACTCGCTCATCGGCGTCAGTTTGGCTCTGGCCACCCACGGGTTTACGCAAGTTCCCACGAATCATTGAACGTTAGACTCCCCAAAGACCTTCGATACAATAGGAAGAGAGGCTTTGCGAAGAATGTACGTTGCTCAACCGATAGAATGGACCGCCAAAGGCGTGGTTATGCTGGACCAGCGCCGTCTTCCGGCAGAGGAAGTCAGCTACACCTACACCGAATATCGCGAAGTCGCCAAAGCGATTCGCGATATGGTCATCCGCGGAGCGCCCGCAATTGGTGTAGCCGCTGCCATGGGCGTGGCACTCGGCGTCCAGAAGTCGTCCGCCACTTCAATTGATTCTCTGAAAGCGGAATTTCCAGAAATTTGTGACACGCTGGCCAAAACTCGCCCCACCGCCGTCGATCTTTTCTGGGCATTGGAGCGCATGAAGGGCCGCTTCCAGGAATTACTGCAGTCCCACGCCGATCTTTCCGCGATTCGAAACGCCATGGTGGCCGAAGCTAAAGAAGTTCACCGTGAAAAACTCGCCACCGATCTAGCCATCGGCCGCTACGGCGCGGAGTTCATGCCCAAAGACGGCCAGGTAATGACGCAATGCAACGCGGGCGCGTTGGCCACTGCGGGCATCGGCACCGCTCTCGGCGTCATTCGCGTGGCCTTCGAACAAGGCCGCAAACTGCACGTGCTTGTGCCCGAAACGCGTCCCTACCTGCAGGGCGCGCGCCTGACCGCCTGGGAACTCCACCGTGGCGGCATCCCGCTCACACTGATCACAGACAACATGGTCGGCCATTTCCTGAAGACCGGGAAAGTGGGAGCCGTCGTTACCGGTGCGGACCGCATCGCGGCAAATGGCGACACCGCCAACAAGATCGGCACCTATCAGATCGCCGTACTAGCCAAGGAAAATAACGTTCCCTTCTATATCGCCGCCCCTATTTCCACCTTCGACCTCTCGATTCCGGATGGCGACCATATTCCTATCGAGGAGCGTTCGTCAGAGGAAGTCACGCACATTCAGGGCATTCGCATCGCGCCCGACGTCCACGCTGCGCATCCCGCGTTTGACGTGACGCCAAACCGCTACATCCGTGCCATCTTTACCGAACGGGGTATCGCCACAGCGCCTTATGTGGAATCGCTTAAGAGACTTGCGGCTGCTCCCGCGGTCGGCGCCGCTCACTGAGCCCTTCTCTGCATCGCAATTTATTCACGCGTTTTTACAGGAAACGCCGTATGGTTCCAGGTGCATGCGGCGCTCAGAATGGCAACAATTCAACATTCTCATCCTGACCAATAGGGGACGCTCACGGCGTCCCCTCCTCTTTTTGACCCGGGTGTTCCACATTCCGGTCTTTTGTGCGGGGTCTCAGTTCCCGCCGCTGTAGGGCCAGCTCCGAAGCGCGCATTCTCTTCAAATCCACGGCCACCTCCGTACTAGTATGGGATTTATACAAATCGCTGCAAATAATTCCGCGCCTAGCCCCTAATATCGAACCACATCCGGTCCCCACTTGTCGCTATATCTAATTAATATAAAATGACTTACGAGATTCAGGCCCGGATGGACCTTTTGTTGCCTTACCCATATCCGAGAAATGGACCGGCTCGGAGGTAAACGTGATGCGAGAGAAATTCGACCTCTTTATGAGGCTGCCGGACGGCCAACCCATATGGATCAAGGCCGTCGAAAGCCTGGAAGTGGCCAGGAACCAACTGGCGCAGATGGCCGCGAGCTCGCCAGGCGAATACTTCATTTTCAACACCACGAATGGCCAGCTCATCACCGACTTCGGAGACCCAAGCATTGGCCCATTCTGCAAAATGAGGTGTGGCGATGAATTCCAGCGAACGTAGATCTTGCCGTGCAAGTTGAATGACTTGCAGATCACTGCCTTACTAGGAGGATCGAATTTCGTTGATAACCTGCGCCACAACGGTCTGATCGATCTTGGGGCTGATATAGGACCCATCTCCAACCACTACACGCAATGCTTTCATCAATTCTTCCTCGGCATCCGCCTTCAGCAGATACCCGTTTGCCCCGGCACGGAATCCGCTTCGGAGCACTTCCGAGGATTCGTGAAGCGTAAGGAGGATGACTTTCACTTCGGGATGTTGTTTTCGAATGATCCGGGTGGCTTCCAGGCCATTCATGCCCGGCATGGTCACATCCATCAGAACAACTTCAGGACTGAGTTGATTTGCAAGCTGAACCGCGTCGCTGCCGTTGCTGGCTTCGCCGCACACTTCCCACTCCGGAAATGATTGCAGGATTGTTTCGACGCCCCGCCGTATGAATGCATGGTCGTCGACAATTAAAACTCGAGGCATGAAGGAAACTCTCCAGGAGCCGTTGCGGGGAAGTCGCGCTCGCTGCAACAAAGCCTCGCGTCAGATTCCGCTCCTGCCTCTCACTGGCAGCCAGGCTTTTCGATGGCCGAAATGTTACGCCTCAATAATCTGGTTCTTGATAGCGTAGCGTACTAACTCGCTGACGGAATGAATCTCCAGCTTCCGCATAATGTTAGCACGGTGCGTTTCCGCTGTCTTAACACTGATTCCCAGCGATACGGCAACTTCCTTGCTGCTTTTTCCTTCGGCCAGCAATTGCACAATTTCACGTTCCCGTGCCGTCAGCCGGTTTCTCGCCGGAAGCTTCGGTTCCGCTCCGGTGGCCTGGAAGGAAAAGTCTCCCAGCAACATCTCCGACGCGCGCGACGTAAAAAAAGTTCTCCGCTTTGAAATGGAATCCACGGCGGTAACAAGGTCCCGGTCGGCATCCGATTTTAAAATGTATCCGCGGGCGCCGGCTTCCACCACTTCGCGAACCAGCTGGTCGGAGAAGTGCATGGTCAGGATCAGGATGCCCGTTTTCGGCAGGGACTTGTGAATTCGGCGCGCGGCCTCCAGACCATTCAGGTCCGGCATGCTGATATCCATCACAACGATGTGCGGTTTTAGCTGTTCTGCCAGCGTCACCGCTTCTTTGCCGGTTTTCGCCTCGGCGCAAACTTCCCATCCCGGTTTTGCGGCCAACAAGTCTTTCAATCCACGCCGAATAATATCGTGGTCGTCCGCCACAAGAATGTTCAGCGTGCTCATATCCGTGCCGATTGACATAGGGGTAGTCCCCGTTTCACTGGTCTCCAGGTTCCGCATTGGCATTTTATCTCCAACAAGCATCGAAGTCTCTTTTTCAATAGCACCAGTTAAACCGTTCACTTGGAAACGTTGAATACCACGTTTACTGTATTTCAGAGACCGAGAGGCCCCTGAGAAAGGCCTGTTTCAGCCCTTTCAGGGGCCCCCAATGGACACGTCAGGATTTAACAGTCAATTTATTTGTTACGTTGTCTGCGCCTGCCAAATCGGATGCCTTGTCCACGATACTTTTCTTTTCGTCTTCGGATTGCACGGGGCCCTTGAGGATCACTTTGCCGTTGCGCACTATCACTTTCACGTTATGGGCGTCGATGGAAAGCGATTTGTCATTGCTGATGGACTGGCGAATCTTCTGGGCAAGCTCCCGGTCCGCCGGATTATTTTTCTGCTGATCGGCCGTCGTGTCCTGGTTTTTGTTCGACGAAGTGTTATCGGGTTCCTGTTGTAGGGTCCTTCCGTGAGCCGAAGCAGCCGCAAAACTGAGCGCGACTGCGCCTACTCCGATCGAAACCGTTCGAAGTATCTTTCCCATGATGGATTCCTCCTCTTTCTGCGTTTTACACAACTAACCGAGAATAGAAACAGATCATCGCCTCAGCTATAAGGCAAGCTCTGTAGCCGGGCGTATGTGGTTACTGAGAGACCAAACCAAACGTTGCAAGCCGAGCAGGAAACTATTTGTCGCGACGATCGACTACCAGAAATGCAATGCCGCCAAGCAGCGCCAACGCGCCGATAATCGGAGGCAGAGGAACCGTATGGTGCTCGTCCTTCGTCACATGGATTGGGCCTACATCAACGGCCTTTTTTGGCACCGTATACGTGAACCCTTGATAGGCCAATGCCAAGACGCCCAGAACCACCAGAACAATCCCTAAAACTGACTTGCTGCCCATATTTGAACCCTCCTGTTTGGGCAAAATTCAATGAAGCAATTCACTTTCGGCCTCAACGAATTTTGTTCCTATGCCGTTGTTTATATGGTTTGCGTTGAGCGGGAAGTATCGGCGGCAGGCTGTATTTAACGCTAAGCTTCCCCCCATCTTTCGTGCTGAGCGCATTCCGTCAGGTGCCTTACCTCAATTCCCCAATGAATCCGTGTATATCGCTCCAGCCCCCCAGCGAGTTTCATAGCTGAGTACCTGAGCAACTCTTTGATCGAGGAGGCATTCATGAATTGGGACCGCGTGGAAGGAAAGTGGAAGCAGTACTCTGGAAAAGTGAAAGAGAAGTGGGGCAAGCTGACGGACGATGATTTGACGACCATCAGCGGCAAGCGAGATCAGTTGATCGGAAAAGTGCAGGAACGGTACGGCATCGCGAAAGACCAAGCTGAAGCGCAAGTCGATGAGTTCACCGCATCTCTCAGCGACACGGATAGCCGCGAATCTCACAAGACGCGCGGCGCCGGTTACTAATCCGCAGGGAATTGAATCATTCGGTCTATTTGGCCCGCCTTAACGGGCGGGCCATTCGCTTCCCCAATCCCGCTCTCGACAAATTTCGTCATCGCAGGTCAAGATTCCGTCCATGAAAAGTCTGATGCGCCGTGCGGTTCCACTTTTGATCGTCTTTTTGATTGTTAGCCCCACCCCTTCCCCCGCCTACTCCGTCCTAACGCATGAAGCAGTGATTGACGTTGTATGGGACACCAATCTTCGCCCGTTGCTCCTGAAACGATTCCCCAGCTCCACTCCGGACGATCTTCTGAAGGCCCACGCCTATGCCTATGGCGGAGCAATCGTCCAAGACATGGGCTACTATCCCGGCGGCAGCAAGTTTTTCAGCGACCTCACGCATTATTTTCGCAGTGGAGATTTCATTATCGCCCTTCTGCGCAACGCTTCGAATCTCAACGAATATGCGTTCGCCTTGGGGGCTCTCTCGCACTACGCGGCCGACAATGAAGGGCATCCCCTGGCCACGAATTTGTCGGTTCCTCAACTCTATCCCTCGTTGCGGCGGAAATATGGGCACGTGGTCACTTACGAGGACAACCCTCTTGCTCACATTAAAACCGAATTTGGTTTTGACGTGCTGCAGGTGGCCAAGGGCCGCTACGCCTCGGACAGCTACCGGAATTTCGTTGGGTTCGAGGTCTCGCTGCCGCTGCTGGATAAAGCTTTTCTGGACACCTACGGCATTGAGCTCAAGTCCGTTACCAAAAACGAAGAGCATGCCGCCAACACCTATCGCTACTGCGTGAGCACGTTGATTCCCAGGGCGTCTCGCGTCGCCTGGAATCTGAAGCAGGACGAAATCCAGAAAGATTTGCCCGGGATCACGCGTAAGAAATTTCTCTATAATATTTCGCGTTCCAGCTACGAAAAGGAGTGGGGCAGGGATTACAGTCGGCCGACGGCGGGCGACAAGTTTCTCGCTTTTGTCATTCGCATCCTGCCAAAAGTCGGTCCTCTTCGCGTCCTCACGTTTCGTACTCCCACTCCAGACGCGGAAAAGTTGTTTGAGCGCAGTTTCAACGCAACCGTGGATCGCTACCGTCAACTCCTGGTCGCCGTCGGTAATGGGCCGATCGAACTGCCCAACGATAATTTCGATGTCGGCAAAGTCACCGTTCGCGGCGAGTATAAACTCAACGACAAGACCTTCGCCGAACTGCTGGATCGTCTTGCGAAAGAACGGATGGCCAGCGTCGATCCGGATCTGAAGACCCAACTCCTGGCCTATTACGCCGTAAAGGATCCAGCCGCACCTACTCGCAAACCCGACAAATCCGCGATGAAGATCCAGCAAGAGATTAAGACCCTGCAGGAAACACCCTCCACCGCCGTAGTGTCCGGGGACTCACCCGTCGCGGCGCCCTTGCACTAAATTCGCCTCTGGCGCGCGCGGAATATACGAATACACTGCCGTCACACTACATGGATTGCCGGATGGCCGTCGTGCGTCTCAGGCGATACGCCGCTTCCCACGTTCCAAACGATCCGAAAAAAGTTGTGCAAGGCCCCTGAACAAGGCGTGTATTTCCGCGACAACCAGTGGTAGATGAGGAGAACATCATGGATTTGCTGATGACCGTGGGCATCGTGCTCTTGATTTTGTGGCTGCTCGGACTGGTCACTTCCTACACGCTGGGCGGATTCATCCACATTCTTCTCGTATTGGGGCTGATCGTGCTCCTGGTTCGTATTATTCAGGGACGCCGCCCCATTCCCTGAGCTACAATGCGCCAGCCGCGACTGCGGGTTTCGACCGGTCCGAAGTTTCAGCTCCGCCCGAACGCTTCATCAAACTTTTCCCCCTTAGCGGGATTTCTGCGAGACTCTTGCGATGTCGCCTGCCTATCGATTTTCGAAAAAGTGGCTGCTCCTTCTTATTCCTGGCGCCTTTGCTGTCCTGTTGCTCGCCATCGCTGGCTATATTTATTTCTGGCCGCAGCGCATCGAAGACAGGCTCCGCAAAGCCGTCACAGAAGCCCTGGCCGACCGTTTCCGCAGCGATGTAGATCTCAAAAGCCTCCACATTCGAGTGTTGGCCAGCCCAAACGTCACGGGCGAAGGCCTGGCATTGTATTACCACGGCCGCAAAGATGTTGCGCCTCTCATCCAGATTGAAAAGTTCTCCTTCACTGTGGGCATCGTCGGGCTTCTGCGCCCCGTAAAACACATCTCGCTGATCCGCGTGCAAAACATGTTGATCACGATCCCGCCGCCCGAAAACAACGACAGCAATAAAACGCAGCAGCCCCCACGGCCGCCTGCCCAAAGCGGCAGTTCCATCCCGAAAATTATTGTCGACCGCGTGATTTGCGATAACAGCGATATTCGGATTCTTCCCAAACAACAGGGCAAAGAGCCGCTGGATTGGGATATTCACAATCTGTTGCTTACGTCCGCAGGCGCCAACCAGCCGTTCGTGTTTCACGGCAATCTCACGAACGGCAAACCCAAGGGAGAAATCGCCACGCACGGGCGCTTCGGTCCTTGGAACGCCGATGATCCTGGCGCCACTCCCATCACAGGCGACTACGATTTCACTCACGCGGATCTCGGTCCGCTCCCGGGCATCGCCGGCATCCTTTCTTCCATCGGCAGATACAGCGGCGTGCTTTCAAACCTGGAAGTGGACGGCCAGACCGATACACCGGATTTTTCCCTGGACAAGGTGGGCCGGCCCGTTCCGTTACACACGGATTTTTCCGCCACGGTCGACGGCACGAATGGCGACACCTATCTTCATCCGGTCAACGCCACGCTGGTAAAGTCTCTCATCGTCGCTGTAGGCCGTGTCGTGCGCATGCCCGAAAAGCAGGGCCACCTGATTTCCATTGATGCCACGGTGCCCAACGGCCGCATCCAGGATTTCTTGAGCCTGGCAATGAATTCGGATAAGCCAATGCTTACAGGTCCCGTAAAACTCAAGGCAAAACTCACCATTCCTCCGGGACAGATACGCGCCATCGAGAAAATTATTCTCGAAGGAGAATTCAGCGTTGACAATGGCAAATGGAGCAGCCCGGAACTGCGCGAAAAACTGGAGTCACTCAGCCGCCATGCCCTGGGCAAACCACAGAACGACGAAACTGGCAGCGCCGTTTCCGACCTCAACGGCAACTTCCTTCTTCAGGATGGCATCATTCTTTTTCGGCGTCTCCAGTTTACGGTGGAAGGCGCGGCAATTGACCTCGCCGGAACCTATGACCTTCTCAAAGGCGATCTCGACCTCTCTGGCCATCTCAGCCTGCAGGCCAAGCTTTCTCAAACCATGACCGGCACAAAATCCATTTTGTTGAAGCCACTGGATCCCTTCTTCGAGAAAAAAGGTTATGGCACCGTGCTTCCTATCAGCATCACCGGCACGCGCGATAATCCGGTGTTCGGCGTCACCGTTTTCCATAAAAAGTTTGACAAGCACCTCACCGGAAGCCAAAAGCCCTGATAGCGGCTCGCCGCTCCTCTCCATGGAATAGAAGATTTTTTCCGTTGGCCTACATTTACGCCTGTATAGAGGATGTATCCTTGTTAAACTAAGATGCGTTGCAAATCCGGGTTTAGAAGCAGTTCGATTTACCCGGAATTTCGGTTGTAGTTCCGGGTCCCTGCAGTGCGTTATTACCCATGGAAATAGACTAACCAAAAGGAAGGACCATGCGCATTAACCTGTGGCTTCGTTTGTGTTTGCTCGTGCTTGCAATGTTTGCGTTTTCTTCAGTGTCTCGCGCGCAAGTCGGCGTAGCAATCTCAGTTGGTTTTGCCCCTCCTGAATTGCCGGTTTACGAACAGCCGCTTTGCCCTGGCGACGGATACATCTGGACGCCCGGCTACTGGGCTTGGGATGGAAGCGATTATTTCTGGGTCCCCGGCACCTGGGTCCTCGCTCCCGAAGTCGGCTACTTGTGGACGCCTCCGTATTGGGGATGGGGCGGATCGGCCTTCTTTTTCCACGCAGGTTATTGGGGGCCGGTAATTGGATTTTACGGCGGCATCAACTATGGTTTTGGCTATTTCGGCCATGGTTACGAAGGCGGTCGCTGGGATAACGGACACTTTTTTTATAACCGCGAAGTGAACAACGTGAACGTCACCGTGATCCACAACGTTTACAACACTCGAATCAACAACGTCACCGTGAACCGCGTCAGCTACAACGGCGGTCAGGGAGGAATCAACGCCCGGGCTACTTCTCAGGAAGAAGCAGCCGAGCGCGAAAGGCACATTCCGCCGGTAGCGGCGCAAAATGAACACGTCGAGCAGGCTCGTGGGAACCAGGAGTTGCGCGCTTCCGTGAATCACGGCAGACCGCCGATCGCTGCCACTGCGAAACCCGGCGAATTTAGGGGCGGCGTCACCGCACCCACTTCCGAGGGGCATTACAACCCGCCCGCCAGAGGCAACGCCGGAACACCGGCCGCACGCAACACGGCTGTTCACCCCAATGACCTTCCGGCGCATGAGCGCCTTCCGGCGCCGAACACCGGCGACGACAAGCTGAATCAGAAATACCAGAAGCAACAGGACCAGCTTTACGCCAAGCAGCAAAAAGAACACCAACAGCTACAACAGAAACAGGACCAGGAGCACGCGCGCCAGGCAAAACAAAATGCCAGCGAGGCGCAGAAGCAGCAGCTAGAACAGAAGCACCAGCAACAAACGCAACAGATGGAGCAAAGGCACGCTCAGCAACAACAGCATATGGTGCAGCAACACCAGCCGCCGCCTCAACATGAGAGCGGGAAACCCCGATAAGCTCAGCCAAACTCCGTCGCTTCTGAAACCTACGCCGGGCCTGGACCGTTCTCGCTTTCCTCGCGAGTACTGGTTCTGGGTCCGGCGTTATCTTTTTTCGCGTCACCCATGCTTCTAAGACCGATGCATAATGCGAATCGAACCCCGCTATGCCACAGGCATTTCTTGACGCAGTTTTCAAAAGAATGTGATAGCTTAACTCTCCTCTGAAACATCCAATCTGGCGTTCCAAGCAAGTTCTTTGGTCTCAATCATGGCGTCTCGAATCTTCGACAGGGTCTTGATTCCGTTCTCGTCCGGCCGCCTCAAGCACTTTTTGGCGCTTGCGGTAACTTCGTTTGCCGCTCGGTGTTCCCTGGCAGCAATGCAAGCCGCCGCTCCGGTCCCAGACATCTTCAAAACCGTATCGACCCCGGCAGACGCCATCCGGCGCCTGTCTCTTTTTGTCCTCACCATCACCGGACTTATTTTTGCCGTTGTCTTTTCTCTTCTCGTATACGCAGTGTCGAAATACCGGCACCGCGGCGCGGACGACAATCGGGAGCCTCCCCAGGTGTACGGCAGCAATCAAGTGGAACTGGCGTGGACCGTGGTTCCGGTACTGATCGTCTTGGTTCTATTCTTCGCCACCGCTCGAGTCATTCAATCGGTCCAGGATGCGGTTCCCCCGCCCGGCGCCGTCCAAGTCACGGCTGTTGGCCATCAATTTTGGTGGGAATTCCGCTACCCTGCCCTTGGCGTCGTCACCGCCAACGAACTCCATGTTCCGGTCAGCGACCGCGCGAATCCCACGCCGACTTTCGTCAAACTTCTTTCCGCGGACACCGACCACAGCTTCTGGGTCCCGCAGTTGGCGGGCAAAACTGACCTGATTCCCAATCGCGTTAACTCCATATGGATCGATCCCCACGAAACCGGAATGTTTGTAGGCCAGTGCGCGCAGTACTGTGGCACCCAGCACGCAAAAATGTTGCTGCGCGTCTATGTAGATTCCCCGGAACAGTTTGCCGCCTGGGTTTCCTCCCAGAAGGAACCCGCGTCTGTTTCCGATTCCGTTGCCGCCGGGCGCAAGATATTTGAAACAACCGCGTGCATCAATTGCCACAACATCTCCGGCACTATCGCCAATGGCCGCTTTGGCCCCGATCTAACGCATCTCATGAGCCGCGACACCATCGCTTCCGGTGCAGCACCCAATACCCGTGAAAATCTGAAGGAGTGGATTCGCAGTCCCGATTCCATCAAGCCCGGTTCGCTCATGCCCGCTATGAATTTGAGCGACGCTGATCTCGAGTCCGTTACCTCCTATCTGGAGTCCCTGAAATGACGCCGGGGGTTTCGATCCATGTCGACTGAATCCATCGCGCTCACCGCTGTCCACGAGCCTTCCCGCCCGTTCGGCGTCGTTCTCCATTCGTGGGTCACCACCGTTGACCATAAGCGTATCGGCATCCTTTATATCCTCTACGCGATCGTGTTCCTGGTGATCGGCGGCATTGAAGCCACCATCATGCGCATCCAGCTTATCGTTCCTCACAACCACTTCGTTTCGCCGCAGTTCTTCAATCAGATGTTCACCATGCATGGCACCACCATGATCTTCTTCGTTGCGATGCCTGTCCTTTTCGGGTTCGGCAATTACCTGGTGCCCATCATGATCGGCGCAAGAGATATGGCTTTCCCTCGTGTCAACGCCTGGAGTTTCTGGCTCACTGCATTCGGCGGGCTTCTTCTTTACTTTAGCTTCGTCGGCGGCTACGGCCTCTACGGCGTGGGCACCGCACCGGACGTTGGCTGGTTCGCCTACGCGCCACTCACAGCCAAAGTGTTCTCGTTGGGACACAGCACCGATTTCTGGACGCTGGGTCTGCTGGTTTCCGGATTTGGCAGTATCGGAGCCGCCGTCAATTTCATTGCCACTATTTTTTGCCTGCGGTGTCCTGGTATGGCGCTTGGCAAAATGCCCCTCCTTGTCTGGCTCGTCCTGGTCATGGCGGTCCTGGTCATCCTTACCATCTCGCCCCTTACTGCTGCGCAAGTCATGCTTGCCCTCGACCGTTTTCTCGGCGCGCATTTCTTCGACACCCAGGCCGGAGGCTCCGCCGTTCTCTGGATGCATTTCTTCTGGATCTTCGGCCACCCCGAGGTCTACGTCCTCGTCATTCCGTGTTTCGGTTTCGCCTCGGAAATTATTCCGGTCTTCTCGCGCAAGCCCATTTTCGGCTATCCCATAATGGTTGCCGCCAGCGTCGCCATTGCTTTCGTCAGCATGAGCGTCTGGGCGCACCACATGTTTACCGTCGGTATGAATTCTTACGGCAATACGTTTTTTGCTATGACCACCATGATCATTTCCGTTCCCACCGGAATCAAAATCTTCAATTGGCTCGGCACCATGTGGGGCGGCAAGCTTATTTTCAAAACGCCCATGCTCTTTTGCGTTGCGTTTCTTTTTCAATTCCTCATCGCCGGGCTTACCGGCATCATGCTTTCCGCGGCTCCGTTTAATTGGCAGCTCAGCGGATCGTACTTCGTCGTGGCCCATTTCCACTACGTCATTGTAGGTGCAATTCTCTTCACGATCTTCGCCGCCTTCTATTACTGGTTCCCAAAAATGAGCGGCCGCTTCTATAACGAGAAGCTGGGCAAGCTCCATTTCTGGCTTTTCGTCATCGGTTTCCATCTCACGTTCGACTTCATGCACATCCCCGGCATTCTCGGCATGCCTCGCCGGATCTATACCTACGAACCCGGCCGCGGTTGGGAAATCTGGAACCTGATCGTCACCATCGGCGTCTTCTTCCAGATCGCCGGCACTCTCGTTTTTGTCGGCAATCTTCTCTATTCCACGTTTAGGGGCCGACCCGCTGGAAATGATCCGTGGGACGCCTGGACCCTCGAGTGGTCCACCTCCTCACCGCCGCCCGAATACAATTTCGCCAGCACCCCCATCGTCAACAGCCGCCGCCCGCTATGGGACATCAAGCATCCCGAAGATCCGGACTGGCAATATGAATAAAGAATTTAGGAATAGTGAGGAGCAGCGCATTTGAGCACCATCGCCAACACATCGGCGCCCATCGAAACGCACTGGTCACTGCCGTACAAGGGCCAGGTCGGCATGCTCGCGCTGATTGCGGCGGAGTCCGCAATCTTCACCATTTTCGTTGTTGCGTATATTTTTTATATCGGCAAAAGCCTCTCCGGTCCGACTCCTCGCGAAGTGCTCGAGCTTCCCATCTTCGCTTCAATCTGCCTCCTCTCCAGCAGCCTCACGATCCATGCGGCTGGTGGCGCTCTGCGCAAAGCAAATCTAGGCTCGTTTCGTCTCTGGTGGTTTCTGACCCTGGCGCTCGGTTCGATTTTCCTGATCGCCACCGGACGCGAGTGGCATCACCTGATCTACGACAAAGGCCTGACCATCAGCACCAACCTTTTCGGCACTACCTACTATTCGCTGGTCGGCCTTCACGCGTTCCACGTCACCGTCGGCCTCATCGGCCTGTTCACCGTTTTACTTTTGGCTTTGTTTGGCAAGGTTCAACAAGAGCATTACAAAAATGTCGACACGTTTGCGATGTACTGGCACTTCGTGGATGTTGTGTGGATCGTAGTCTTCACCGTTGTCTATATCGTTGGTCGCTAAAGAGAGATGAAGGAAATGTCTTCACCTAACGCACAATCCGGTCCGCACAGCGCGACATCAAATACGGTCACGCTGCCGGCTCCCACTGCGTGGCCCATCGTTCTTGCCTTTGGCATCACGCTGGTCATGGCTGGACTCATCACCAGCCTCCCCGTCATGATTTTGGGCGCAATTCTCGCGGTGTCTGGCTGCATTGGCTGGTTCCTCGATGTGTTTCCTCACGAAAAAGTTGTGCAAGTTCCCATTGAAGCGGAGCAAATCACGATCGCCACTCCACGCCACGAAGTTGCGCGATTGAAGATAGCCCCCGAACTCCACCGCGCGCTTCTTCCTTTGGAGACTTATCCTGTTTCCGCCGGCATCAAGGGAGGGCTCGCCGGCAGTGTTGCCATGGCGTTCCTTGCCTGCTTATACGGCGTGCTGAAGCAAGGCAGCATCTGGTATCCCATCAACCTGCTGGCCGCCACCGTGTATAGGGTTAGCCCCGAAACGCTGAAAGCGTTTCACCTGGACACTTTTCTCCTTGCGGTCTTCATTCATCTTTTTACTTCCGTCCTCGTCGGCCTTCTTTACGGCGCAATGCTGCCGATGATTCCGCGCCATCCAATTTTTCTAGGTGGCGTCGTTGCGCCTATTTTGTGGTCCGGTTTGCTGCACAGCATGCTGGACCTGATCAATCCGTTGCTCGGGCAGCGCGTTGACTGGTGGTGGTTCATCGCTTCTCAGTTTGGTTTCGGGATCGTCGCGGGTCTCGTGGTTGTCCGCCAGCAGCGCGTGCCCGTGAAGCAGTTCATTCCGTTCTCGGTGCGCGCGGGCATTGAAGCGCCGGGAACCATGGCCGAACGAAAACGCGAGGATCACGAACCATGAATCCTCGTGGAATCGCATTTCCGCTTTTGGCTGCCGTGTTTCTTTGCGCAGGTTGCAGCAACCTGCCTGGACGCCCCGCCCCAACTTCCATTCCCATCGACCCGGATAACGTCACCGATTTCGATCTGCTCTACCACCAAAATTGCTCCGGCTGCCACGGCGCCGAAGCGAAAGGCGGCGCGGCGCTCTCGCTCGGCGATCCCGTATATCTCGCTATCGCGGACGACGCGACTCTTCACAAGGTAATCAGCAACGGAATCGCCGGAACTTCCATGGCTGCATTTGCCAAGAGCGCGGGCGGCATGCTCACGGAGAATCAGGTGGACATCATCGCTCGCGGCATTCGCGCGCGCTATTCCAGACCCGACGCGCTCGCGGGCATCAACCCTCCACCGTACGCCGCAACTGAACCTGGCGACGCCAAGCGCGGCGCCAGTGTCTACGAAACGTTTTGTTCCTCTTGCCACGGTGCGGACGGCAAAGGCGGCGCAAAGGCCAGCTCTATTGTTAACGGCACTTTCCTCGCGCTCCTCACTGACCAGGAACTTCGCACGCTGGTCATCGTGGGTCGCCCCGATCTCGGCGCTCCAGACTGGCGAAATAATGTTCCCGGCAAGCCCATGTCCTCCGCCGATATTTCCGACGTTGTCGCCTGGCTGGCCGCACAGCGTCCGCAATTTCCCGGCCGGCCATATCCCACGGCAAAACTTGCGGGAGAACGCCCATGACCCAGCCCGAAAATCTTTCTCGCCGTGCCATGCTCATGAAGTTGGGCTTCTTCTTCAATGGCATCGTAGGCGCGATCATCGCGGTGCCCATGGTCCGCTACCTTCTCTCGCCGATAACACGCGCGCGCAAAACCAGCTACGCCAGCTGGCTCGCTCTCGGCCCGCTTGACCAATATCCTGCCGGCGAAACGCGCCTCGCCACCTTCCGCAATCCCGATGTTTCGCCGTGGGACGGCAAAACCGCGGACAGTGCCTGTTGGGTCCGTTGTATCGATGCCCACACGTTTCAGGTCTTCGCCATTAATTGTGCGCACCTCGGCTGTCCCGTGCGCTGGTTTCCGCAGTCGGGCTTATTCATGTGCCCTTGTCACGGCGGCGCTTACTACGAAGACGGTTCTCGCGCGTCTGGTCCCCCCGAACGCGGCCTCTTCGAATATCCGCACAAAATTGAAGAAGGAAAGCTTTTCATCAAAGCGGGCGAATTGCCCACTCCCGGAAATCCCACGGCATTGATTCAGATAGGAAAAATTCCATGGGCTTGATCCGCAAAATCGGCGAATGGTTCGATGCGCGCTTGCAACTTGCGGGCGCCATTCGCGAAACCGTGGAACATCGCGTGCCGCGAGACTCGGCCAGTTGGTTTTACGTCTTTGGCAGCGCCGCCCTCGTCGTCTTCGTCATGCAAATTGTCACCGGCATTCTCCTCGCCATGATCTACGTGCCTTCCGCAGGCGAAGCCTGGAATAGCTTGCAGACCCTCAATCATTCCATCGCCTTCGGTTGGTACGTCCGCGCGCTCCACGGTTGGGGCTCCAACTTCATGGTTGCTATCGTGCTGATTCACATGGTCCAGGTTTTTCTTTTCGGCGCATATAAATTTCCCCGTGAACTCACGTGGATTGTCGGCGTCTTTCTGCTCCTCATGACTCTGGGCATGGCGTTCTCCGGCCAGGTTTTGCGATTCGATCAGGACGCGTTTTGGGGCCTGGGCATTGGCGCTTCCATCTCCAGCCGCGTCCCCGTTGTCGGTCCGTGGACCGTGCATCTTCTTCTCGGCGGCCCGATCATCGCGGGAGCCACGCTTTCCCGTTTTTTCGCTCTCCATGTTTTCGTCATTCCAGGGCTTCTCATCGGCTTCGTCAGTCTCCATCTGCTGATGGTCCTTAAGCTTGGCATCAATGAGTGGCCCATGCCCGGTCGCATTGTGCGCAAAGCCACCTACGTGAAGGAATATCACGAGCTCACGCAGAAAGATGGCACTCCATTTGTCCCAGGCGCCATCTACAAGGATATTTTCTTCACCGGCTGTATTCTTCTCGCCCTCGCGCTGGTTGCTGCGTACTTCGGTCCCTTCGGCCCGTCTGGCCGGCCAGATCCCACAATCATCCAGACCGCTCCGCGTCCGGATTATTTCTTCTTATGGCTGTACGCGATCCTCTCGCTGCTTCCGCCGGAAATGGAAACGCCTGCCCTGCTTATTGGACCGGTCATCGGGATTCTTGCGCTTCTTCTGCTTCCGTTTGCCTTCGGTGAAGGCGAAAAAAGTTGGCACCGCCGCCCGGTCGCTGTTCTCATTATTCTCCTCGTCGCCGTCGCGCTCGGCACCTTTACGGATCTTGCCGGCCACGCTCCATGGAGTCCCGTGATGGATGCTTGGAGTGGCGACCCCATCCCGGCGGAATTCCTGCAGCATCGCTCGGCACTGGAACGTCAGGGCGCTTTAGTTTTTCAGCTTAAGCAGTGCCACAATTGCCATTCGCTCGGCAACGAAGGCGGCAAACGCGGGCCAGCCCTCGATTCCGTCGCGATCGTTCAAACCGAAGACCAGCTCATTCGCCAGGTAATTCAGGGCGGCGGCAATATGCCCGCCTACGGCAAAAATCTCAGCCCAGCGGAAACTACCGCGCTTGTCGCGTTTCTAAAGACTCTGCACCCTGCCGGACAGCTGCCCGCGCGAGACGCTTCTCGTGCCGTCGTCAACGAATCCGAGCCTTCTTCGTCTGGGACCACGCCCTGACCGCCCATGTCTCCCGAAGCTCAATCTCTACTCAACGAATGGTCACCACCCATCGCGCTCGATGTAATCATTTCGCTCACAGCCATCTTTTATTTTCGCGGCTGGTTGGCTATTCGCCGTGCCTCCCCCAACTTGCTCTCGATTGGCCGCCTCGCAGCTTTTCTAGCCAGCATGTTCCTGCTCTGGGTCGCCATTGGTTCGCCGCTCTCTGCTTTTGACGATGCGTCCCTCACCTTCCACATGATCCAGCACATCCTCCTGATGATGGTGATTCCTCCACTTGTCCTTCTCGGGGCTCCCGCTCTTCCTCTGCTTCACGGCCTTCCTCAATCATTCGTGCGCGCCGTCCTCGGTCCTTTTCTTCGCTGGTCCCCCGTACAATCGCTGGGGAAATTTCTCACGCATCCGCTCGTCTGCTGGATTCTCGCCGCAATTGCCCTCATCGCGTGGCACGTGCCCTCCGCATTCGAACTGGCCCTCCGCTCGGATTTCTGGCACGAGGTGGAGCACGTCTGCTTTTTCTCCACGTCTATTCTTTTCTGGTGGCCCGTGATTCAGCCCTTTCCTTCCGAAGCGCGCTGGCCTCGCTGGTTCATCCCTCTTTACCTTTTTTTCGGGATGTTTCCCGGCAGCGCTCTCGGCGCGTTTCTGGTGTTTTGCGACCGCGTGCTCTATCCATCTTATCTACAAGCCCCGGCGCTTTTTTCAATCACGCCGCTGACAGATCAAATTATCGCCGGTGCGCTGATGTGGGTTTTGGGGATGTTTGTTTGCCTCATTCCAGCCGTCATCGTCACCCTTAAACTGCTTTCACCGCGCGTTTCCTTGCCCGGCGCAGCTCTCTCCAGTCCGTCTTTGTTCCCGTCGAAAGAATATTTTTCGGCCCACCCGCCTTCGCAGCTATAATTTCGCCCAACCCGGGTAGCAACTCCTTATCGGGCAAATCTATGGCCAACAATTCGCATTCCCGCACCGCTATCTTGCAGATGCAGATGAGTGAGTTCTGGTCCGGCGACATCGGACTGACGCTCATTTCCATCTCTCTCGTCGTCCTGATCTTCGTGATCTTTCCTTTGCGCCAGGCCGGCCTTTCCGGCAGAGCCTTCTTCGATCTCGTCATGGTCTCGTTGATGATTTCTGGTGCCTTGACCACCAAACAGAATCGCATTATCACCGTCGTCACGGTTGCGTTAGTGATTGTCGGCGCAGTGTTGTTGTGGGCTTCGCGCTTCTATCCCACGCCGTTTCTCATGGTAGTCAGCGCCGTTTTTTCCACCATCATTTTGTTGCTCTATGTCCGTATCGTTTTGCTCGTAATGTTTCGCCAGGGCCCCGTGACCTGGAGTCGCATTCAGGGCGGCATCTGCGCTTATCTTCTTCTCGGCATGGCTTGGGCATCCGCATTTAATGTCGTCGAACAACTCCATCACGGCGCTTTCCACTTCGTCACCGAGCCCCTGAACATTGACCAGCTCACGTCCAAGCTCATCTATTTCAGTTTCGCCACTCTCACCACCGTTGGATTTGGCGACGTTTTGCCCGTTCATCCCTTCGCCCGCTCTCTGGCTATCGCCGAAGCCATCGTTGGCCAGCTCTTCCCCGCAATATTGATCGGCGCACTCGTCGCCATGGCCATGCAAGCCCGCGCGAAAACGGACTAGCAGCCATGTCGCAAATGTCTTATGAAGTTTGGAGCTTCAGCTTGCTCGGAGCATCGAAGGACTGCGACATGCAGAGCGGGCAAAATCCGGGTTTTAGCCCTTGAGTGCATCTTGCCTCCCATCTCCTCTCTTCCTTCCCTGAATTCTGCGAATTTCTCTTATGATGCCTACTCTTTACCGCCCTCTGTCCCAATTCGGAGGTTCCTAAATGGCCGCGAGTCTCCCGCGAAGTATTTGTTGAGAGAAGGCGCGCGGCGGAAATGAGACCTGGGAAAATAAAATAAGCACAACATGAAAGAAGCCGTCCAGTTGGCGCTGAAGCAAAATCCCCAGCGCATCATCGCGCAGCTGCTGGTTTCCGAAAGTGATCGCAATAGCCAGATCGCACGCTCAGCCCTTCTTCCGCAAGCGGGCATCGCAGCCGAGGGAGCTTTGATGCCGCGCAACAGCAATTGTCCGCCGCGCAGCAAGCCGTACAAATTGCGCGCGCGAATGCCCAGTCGGCACAGGCGCGGCTCTCCCGCTCGCAATCGCAATTCCTGGAAACCAAAGCCCGCGAACGCCAGGTCCCCATCACCGAAGCCGTATACAAATCCGCGCTTGCTTCCGTGGAACGCGCCAGGGCCGCGCTCCAACAAGCGCAACTCAATCTTGGTTACACACGCATCACCGCACCGATCACCGGCCAGGAGACGCAGCGCTCCGTGGATTTGGGGCAATATGTTTCGCCAGGCCAGCTCTTATTCACCATCGTTCCGCTCACGTCGCCGCCAGCTCCGACACAATCAGCTGGGTTGTAGTTCTCTATAATCTCGGCTTTCTCATTTCCCTGGCCCTGGCCGCGTTGATGACTCGCGTCTTTGGCGCAAGGCGCCACCTTTTGTACAGCATCGGCTTGTATTCCGTAGGCGCGTTCGGCTGCTTCTTGAGCGCTCACAGCTTGGGTCTTCTTCTGACGTCTCGCCTTATTCAGGGCTTTGGTGGTGGTTCTTTTCTCGTTCGCACCGTCATCCTCGCCTACTTGATGTTTCCCGGCAAGTCGCGCATCCAGGCCGTCACTTGGCTGTACGCCGTCCTCTCTGTTTTTGAGATCACCTATCCCATAGCTATGGGATGGATCGACAATACGTTTCACTGGAACTATGCATTCCTGATTGATTTTCCGTTCCTGATTCTTGGCGCTTTCCTGATTCTTAAATTTGTTCCCTGCGGCTACCTGTTCCAGCGAAGGCGAGAAACCCACGTGGATATTCGCGGCGCCATTTTTCTGATTGCTGCCCTCGCTTGCCTGCAGCTCGCGGTTAGCCGTGGAGAACGCGACCTCTGGTTCGAATCGTTCTGGATTCCACCCACCTTGCTGGTGTCCCTGATTTGTTTCATCGCGTTTATCTGGTGGGACAGCCGCCCGCAGAACGAAGACCCCGTATTTCACTTGCGCGTGATCTGGCGTCAGGCCGCCGTTCGCACTTCGCTCACGGTTGTATTGATCGTCGGAGCCATCCTCGGAGCGGGCTTATACGTTGTGCCGCAATATCTTCGCTATGTGCAGGATTACAGCGCCACGCAAACTGGCGGCTTCATATCCATGTACACGACCGGCCTTGGCATCGGGCTCGTACTCTCATTGCGAGTTCTGTTGCCTCGCTATGGCGGGCCGGCAACCCTTGGACTGGGGCTGTGCCTGCTGACTGTGACCTGTGGCTCGATCATCTATATCTGGACGCCCACAACGCCGACGATCGTGCTGGCTCCCGCGATACTGCTGCAAGGTTTCTCGCTCGCGCCCGCTCTCCTTGGCGCGTCAAATGTTGCCACAGCCAGCGCCCCGCTTCCCGACTTGAATGATGTTTCCACAATCTATTACTTCAATCGCTAACTCGGAAACACCTTCGGAGTCACTGCGGTAACGGTTCTCTTCGATCACCGCATGACTTTTCATTCTTCGCGTATCCTCGACGTGTCGAACTGGCTGGACCCGACGCTGCGCTCCACCCTGTCGCAATATGCGGCCCTGATCCACCGCAATGGGGGTGGCGGTAGCAATCCCGCGTTAGGAGCCTTGCAGCTTTTCCAGGCCCAGGTCATTACACAGAGCCGGCTGCTCTCGTATATCGACGTTTACTTCGGCCTGGCAGCCATTGCCGCCGTGGGGTTATTTCTCCTCGCCATCACGCGAATAGAAATCAAGCACAGCGAGCATCACCATTTTCATACGTGGTAGACGCAACAGCCTCAACCGCAGTCTGATTTTCCCTTTGGAGTTTCCTAGCCAAACGAACTGCACCGAAAATGCCGCTTCTTTATTGCACTAGCGCCCATGTATCATCCGGATCGAACGCCTTTATTGCTCTCGCCGCTTCCACGGAGTTTGGCCCCAAATCTTTCTGATACACCCGGCCGTCCTGCCCGATCATAAACGTCATCACGCCGCTCCTGCGATAATCCGCGGGATACGCCAGGAACGCAAAGCCGCGCGTCATGTTGCCGTTCACGATGTAACTCTTGGCACCTCCATCGGCATGAGGTCCCTGCTCTTTCAATATCCGGTAAAAATAACCGTGAAACGGCTGCGGAGATTCTTTCGTCCCCGGCTGGTAGCCTTCCGCGCTCGCCCGCGCCGCCATTGGCCCCAAAGGACTCTCCGGCTCGCCCTCTGCCACTTTCCAATACAAGCCGTTGTGCTTGCCATCGTCGCTGGTGAACCTTTGCGCATACTGCTTCACTTTGCTGCCATCATGTGTGGTCTTGAAGTATTCCGATTGCGCGTCCGCCATTTCATTCAGCACATCGATCACCGTCAGTTCGTTGTCGCCGATCTCCCGCGCCACCATTTCTTTCTTGCCGCGTTCCGCGTCGAAGACCCATTCGCCATCGGCATTTTTCACCAGCGGAAACGGAAATGGATAATTCTCCGCTCCCACGTTTAAGACAACCTCGCCGCCTTCCGCGCTGGACCATCGATGCATCGTCTCGTAGTCTGAAGCAAACTGTTCCAACGCGTTTTTATCCTGCGTAGGGTCTTCCGTCAGCAAATATTCCCTGCCTTCGGGTCCAAAAATGGCCAGCACCGCATTCGTGTCTTCCGCCTTCGCTGCGTTATAAACCGCTTGCCCCGCCGACTCCGGCGAAACAAACTTCGTCGGGCCCATCGCTTCCTTTTGTTGCTGTTTTGCCCGCTGGCATCCGCACGCCAGCGCCAGCACTGCGGCAAGCGCAATAACTGTCCCGCGCCAACGAAACTCTCTCGGTTGTCCCGCTTTCCTCATCTCCACTCCTTCGTTCAAAGCCGGTCGCGCTCGCCGGCCCGCGCCGCTTTCCTTCTCTTGCTAGCGCTTTTTGTTCCCGCCAGCCGCATTGCCGGAAGCACTCGGCGTCCTCGCCGGCGCGCTTTGTTGTGTCTTTGGTGGCGGACTTAAGCTGCGATTCCCGCGCGCACTCTCTGGCCTTCCTCCTGCCGATCCAGAAAACGCATTCGGCTTCGGTGCAGGTTTCGCGCCTTGCGCTGGCGGATACCCGCGCAGATCCCGCGTCGTTGGCTGCGTGCTCGGACCGGCCGGCCCACTGGGACGCGTGGTCGGTCTCGGCTGCGGTTGCACCGGTTGGATCGTTGGACCGCCCGGTTTTACAGGCTGAACGCTCGGTCTGCCCGGCGTCGGCACCGGTTGAGTGCTTGGCCTTCCCGGGTTCGGTACCGGTTGAATGCTTGGCCTTCCTGGTGTTGGTGCCGGAGAAGGCAATGGCGTCGGCTTCACAGTTCCTGGCGGTCTTCCTCCGCCCGGTGGACGATACGGTGGCCGTGTTCCCGGTGGCGGTGGACGCCAACCTGCCGGTGGTGGCCGCGGAGGCCGTGGCGGAGGGTAATATGGCGGTCGATAGCCCGGCCGAAATCCTGGGTAGTAGCCGCCCCACCAGTACGGATTCCCGTAATACGGCGAGCCGCCGCAATAAACCATCTGCCCGGCCCAATTCATGCGCCAGCCGTAATAACCCCATCCGCAACTCGAACTGCTGATCATCGCGCCTACCGCGATACCCACGCCAAACGAAATCACCGCCGTCGTCGCCACGGTGCTTGCGCTGTATCCCGGCGTCACCACTGGCGACCCGTAAATCACCGTCGGGTTATACCCCGGTACGTACACCACCTGGGGATTCGCCGGCTGAATCACGATAATGTCCGGGCTCTCTTTTACTACCTTGATCTGCTGGCCCGATTTCAGATTTCCGGCGTCATATGCTTTCGCGCGCATCCGCTGGATCGCGGCCATCACGTCCGCTTGCTGGTTCGCGGATACATCGCCCAGCGCGGAAGTCCACCCCAGGTTTTGCGCCAGCTTTTCCAGCACGCTTGGAAACTGCAGCAACGCCATCACTGAGGGATCCCATTCCTCATCCTGCGCCGCTTGCTGCAGCGGATCGCCAGTCAGGTTCGGGTTGGTTTTAACGAAAGCGTCGGCCGCTTCCACCTGGTCCGGATACGTGGAAGCTCCCAGAATCTGCGCCACCAGTGCGTCCGGATACAAAGCAATCGGAGCCACCAGCGCGTCCATATCGTTCGGCGGCACCGGCGCATACACCTCCTGCCGAGCATGTGCTGGTATCGCCGTCGGCCAATTTTCAGCACCCGCGCCTGGTGGCATCATCGCCCAGATCAGCAAAACGCTCAGACAAATAGCTAACGATTGTTTCATGGAGTTCATGGTCTTCTGCGCTCGGTAGAGCAGATTGGCAAGATTTCCCTGACCGGGGCGGGTGCAGGCCAAACAATACCATCACAAAATAAAAAGTAAAGTGCAGTTTCGATCAGACAGGTATTTACCGCGCTGTAAGCGCCGGGCTCAATTTACGCTCACTGCGCTTTCAGGTGCACTCTTCCGCCAATCAACAGGTTTGGCACAACAAATTCCGTGAATCCGTCCACGTGAGAGGGCTTCAATGTCTCGCAGCACCCTTGATCCGGCGATTCAAACTTGATGGACTCGAATGCTCCTCTCACTTGTACCTGCACCTGCGTCGTCTCTTCGTCGTAATTCACCAACTCCACAATCGCCTCGCCCTTCTTCTCGGCCGGGTATTCCACCACGAGCGTTGTCAGCGAATTCCACAAGCTTATCGGCACGCGATCTTTCGTCATCAACCGTCGGACGTCCTGAGCAAATGTTTCGGGATCGCTCACCGCCTCTCCCAGTTCGATTACTTTGCCTTTGCCCACGGTGTACGTCACGGATTTCTCGCTCTTTTTCGGATCAGGCGATGAATCCCAGGGATACGCTCCCGGCAAATTCACCAGCACTGCCGTGCCGCCTTGCTCGGCGAATGCGCGCAGCGCTTCCGTCAATTCTTTACCTGGCGCCGCAAATTCGATCACCACATCCAATCCCGCCAGGTCCTGCGATTTTACGTTCGCCGAATGCAGCACGCGAAACGGAATATTGTGCCGCGCCATCAAGTTTAGCGCTTCATAGGAGGAGTCGTAATCGTCCGTCAGCACCCCCACGTCTGCCGCTTCTTTCTCTCCGTCTTTCTCTCGCTCGTAAAAAGCAATCGTGCGTTTCACCGGCCCCCAATCCTCCAGCGCCTCCTTATCCCCGCTCGCCAATCCCTTTTGCTGCACTTCGTACAATTCCAGGACCAGGTCCGCATGAAACGCTCCAGCCTCCGCAACCGCCAGCGAATAATCCGCCGGCTTTGGCCCGTCCCTCTTCACCAGCGGATCGCTTTCATCCGACATGAACGTATAAATGGGCGCCTGCACGCTATCAAACGCGCGCTCCTGCCTCACCGTTGTCAGGTTCTGGTCCAGCCAAGGTTGCGCCGACGGGCTGGAAACTTGCAGAATCCCATTCTTGTTGAACACCAACCATCCGCGCATTTCCGGCTGTTTTCCGCCCGCGCTCAGCGCCAGAACTTTCAGCTTCGGAAACTGCGCGCGTAATTTGCGGGTGCTTTCTTCCACCTGGCTTTGCTGTGTGGCTGTTCCTTGCAGCATGATTCCCGCCGCTCCTGCCTTGGCGCCCGCTTCCGCTGCGGTTGCGGCCTGTTCCAGCGTCGCTTCCAGGTATATGTGATACCCCTGCTTTTTCGCGGCCTCCATCAGGCTCGTCGCGCCGTCGTTCCACGGAATCACCAGTTCGTTCACGCCCAGAATTTTCGCCGGCGGCAACGCACTTTGCGTCCACCGCACATACACTTTGCCCGCCACCGTTTGCGCGAACGCCGCGCACATCAACAAAAGCAAACTTAGCCCTCGCCTCATCACTTTTCCCTTGGACTCCCTGACAACGATTTCGCCTGCGCGTTTTCCTGTTTCCCGGTTAAGCGAATCTGCGGACCGGTCGAAACTGTTTCCGCTTCGCCATCCGCCGCAACCCAGATCGCCGCCGCATCCGGGATCTGCCTCACGATGGCTTTCCCTTTTTCCGGGCCGAGCAACAGCAACGCCGTCGACAGCGCATCCGACGCTGTGCCCGTTTTCACGACGATGCTCAGCGCGTATTTCGTCTCCAGCGGTCTCCCGTTGTCCGGATCGATAATGTGTCCCGCGGCCTCGTTTCCCAGCAGGCTTGGCGGCGTCTGCTCCGAAGTGGATACGCTGTTCTCGCTCAGCATCACCGTGGGATCGACGCGATTCGAAGGATCGCGCAGGTGCACTTCCCACGCGCTTTGTCCCGGTGGCGCGCCCATTCCATAAATACTGCTCTGGCCTGCATCC
The DNA here is from genome assembly GCA_963701055.1 of Candidatus Acidiferrales bacterium. Lineage (GTDB taxonomy): Bacteria > Acidobacteriota > Terriglobia > Acidiferrales > UBA7541 > Acidiferrum. The sequence continues at coordinate 304,293 of OY969563.1, forward strand.
ACCAGCGCGTTTTTGATTCCATTCTCGCGCAGGATGTCCACCGCGCGATCCACGGCATAGCCTTTGCCAATCGAGCCTACATCAATGCGCAGGCACGGCGAATGAAACTCCACCATGTCTGGAGGAATCAGTTCGATCTTTTCGTATCCCACGCACGCGCGCAATCTTTCCTGCTCTGCCTGAGACACAACACGGTCGCCCCGCAGCGCCGCTTTCCACATATCCACCAGTGGCGCCACCGTGATGTCGTATTTCCCGCCGGACAGCTTAGAATATTTATCCGACTCTTCAATCACGCGGTACAAATCCGCCGGTACCTTCACCGCATGAAAATGCCCCTCGCGGTTCAAGCGGCTCAAATCGCTTTCCGGCTTGTAATTGCTCAGCATGCTGTCTAGCCCCACGATTTCCGCAAACGCTTTGTCAATCGCCTGCGAAGCGCGCTCCGGCGATTCGTCGTACGCGGCAATCTCATACACGGTTCCCATCGCATACTTTGTCTTGTGGACAGGCCGCTGCTTCTCTTCAAGTGGCCCCGCAAACAAAAGCGGAACGCAGGCCAACATTCCGGCCGCCGTCAGCGTTCTATTCCAGCGCATACACTTCACCGTCGAGGCTCGCCAGATAAATGCTGCCTCCGGCAATGATCGGTGCATTCTGTACGCCCATGCCCAGACCCGCGCGCCATACGGTTTTTCCTGTGTCCGCGGCGAGCGCCTGTAGTCCCCACGATTGCAAATATATTGTGGAATTTCCAAACACGGCCGGACTGGTAATCGCCTCTCCGGCGCGTATTTTCCAACGTAATTTTCCTGTAGCCACTTCGAGCGTGTACAACTGCCCATCCTTGCTTCCAATCACCACCGCATCGCTGGACACCGCCGGGGCGGCCGCCACACCCAAGCCAGTTTCATATTTCCAGCGCACTGCGCCACTGTTTGCGTCCAGCGCGTATACAAAAAAATCCTGCGAACCGATCAGCAGGGTGTCTCCCACAAGCGCTGGCGAGGAATCAATCCCGTCTCCCGTCGCCACTTTCCACAGGATCTTGCCCGTCGCCGGTTCAAGGCAGTACACAGTTCCATTCCCGGATCCTACGTAAATCGCCTTCTCAGCCGCATATGCCGTGGAGTACACGCGCCCACCGAGCGGCTCGGATTTCCAGCGCCGTTTCCCGTTCTCGGCATCCAACGCGTACAAATGTCCGTCCCCGCTGCCAATGAACACCACTCCTTGCCGCACTACCGGCGACGCCCAGACTTCTTCGTCAGTGGTTGACTCCCACACCTTCGCTCCGTTGTCGCCGTTCACGGCGTACACTTTTCCGTTGTCGCAGCCGAACAGCACGTTGCGTCCGCTCAGCGACGGGGTCGAATTAATCTTTCCGCCGGCCTCGAACTTCCACTCTTGCCGACCGTCCTTGGTTTTAAGGGCATAGAGTTGGCCTCTCTGCGCGGTCACATACAGCGTCGCTTCGCGAAGTACCGGCGAACTACGGACGGGGCTGCCTAGACGCAACTGCCAGCGTGCCTTCGTGGGAGAAGGTACGGTCGGCGCGCCGAATCCCCCGGTCCGGCCGTTGTCCTTCAGCAAAGTAATCCAGTCGTCTTCGGTGGCTGCCGCAACTTCTGTTATCGAGGATTTTTCCGTCATCGCCATTAGCTGGCCTGAAGCTTTCTGTGGTCGATCTGTTTTAAATCAAAAACGCCGAGCCCCAGTTTTCCGGCGGCCGCAATATGGCCCGGTTGCCGGTAAAACAGGTTCTTGCTCGCATCGGTATAAAATTCGCGGCTGTCTGCCGTGATGGATTTCGGATTGTGTTCCCAGACGGACGGCGCACCTTCCTCCCGCCGTTTTTTCTCGATCGCTTCCAGCTCAATCGTGTCCATCGCCACCGGGTCTGTGCTCATCATCAGCAGACCCGTTTGCGCAATGAAATCCTGATTCTGCGTCAGCGGGCCGCCGTGCCACACCATGCGCATCCCATCCATGATGTTCAACACCACTTTCGATCGCAGCGGTTCCACCGTACACATCACGCCGATCAGTGGATTCGTGAACGAGTACGGTTCCTTGTGCGACCGCGCCACATTGTTGAATGTCCCGTAAGCCACATTCTTCAGACACCCGGTCACTCCCGAAGCGGAATGATCCTTCAACGTCGGCACATTGATAATTTTGTCCAGCCGCGTCGCCACAATGCTCGCCATATATGAACGCGTCTCCCACTCTCCAAAAAAATTCATGTCGCAATATACGTTCGCGTCGTACCCCGAAGCGTCCAGCAAGCCATCCTGCACTCCGAAAATTTCAATTCCCGGAGGCATCAGCGTCTGATAACTTCCCAGATCGATTTCGTAGCCGAAGCGGTCGTAAACCACAATGTTTCGCAGAGGCACCCCGGCCGACCGCACACCTTCGATGATTTCCCGCACCAATTCCGGAGAGGAACAACACGCCGGCGCTCCCGATGGATTGATCTTGATTCCCACCACATCCTTTGGCTCGACGAATTTCGCGAACGCCGCCGTAGTGGAATTCTCGCCGGTCAATTCCTTTAGCCCGCGCTGCAGCATCTCGTGTACCACCGGCTGGGAGACGTGGTTTCCCGCAATCGCGCGCGCGTCGGCCACTTCCACCACTCGCCCCGGGTACAATCCCGGCATTCCCAACGCTGATTTTTTCGCCAAAGGCGCTTCGTGCACATCGATCGGTGGCGCTTGCGGCATTACAACTTGTTCCGTCCCCAGCACCGGCACTCCCGCCAGCATCAGTCCCGCGCTTCCTGCACAAGTTCTCTTTACGAAGGTCCTTCGATCCATTCCCATTTCGGCCCGAACCTCTTTCCCTCACAGAAACCAATTCAGAGCGCAATTCGAAGTCCCAGCTTACTCTTATTTCCGTTCTACTACGAGAGGGTGACAATCTCTCCCGGACTGAGTAGACTCTCATTGATTCGTTTCAATAGAGGAATATTCTCGTATGCCATTTTCCTCCACTCGACGGCTTTCCATTCGATCGCGCGATTTTCCATTTTCTCTTTTCCGCTTTCTAATACTTCCCGCTGCTCGAAACAAACGAATTTCTGCTTCTGATAGAAAGGATCCCGAATGAACCGTTTTGCCAAAACAATTCTTCTCCTCAGCCCCATCCTGGTTCTACTCCTCGTTCCGGCCGCCCATTCCCAATCGCCTCGCTACGACCTTCTTCTAAAGGGCGGCCACGTAATCGATCCCGCAAATAACATTGATACCGTGATGGACGTTGCCGTATCCGGCGGCAAAATCGCTGCCGTCGCAAAAGATATTTCCGCCTCCGAAGCCGGAAAAGTTGTTGACGTCTCCGGCCTATACGTCACTCCTGGCCTCATCGACATTCACGTGCACATCACCTACGGCGGCGCGCCTCTCAATTGGTTTGATCCCGAATCGCGCTCTCACACGGAGCCTTACGCAATTCCCGCCGATCTCGTCCTCACTTCCGGAGTCACCACCGTCGTCGACGCAGGCACTGCCGGCGCCGAATCCTTCCTTCAGGAAAAAGAAAGCGTGATGGACCACGCTAAAGTCCGCGTCCTCGCCTTCCTCAACATCGTTGCCAATGGTATGAGCGGTGGGCTCGAACAAACCGTGGACGAGATGGACGTCAATCGCTGCGCCGAAACCATCAAGAAGTACCCCGACCTCATCGTCGGCGTGAAGACCGCTCACTACTGGCCGGACCGGCCATGGGACGGCGAGCACACTCCTTGGGCTGCAGTCGACCGCGCCATCGCCTGCGGTGAAGCCACAAATCGTCCGGTCATGTTCGATTTCTGGCCGCGCCCGGATCGCACCTACGCCGATCTCATTCTTCAAAAAGCGCGTCCCGGCGATATCCATACGCACGTGTTCGCCCAGCAATTTCCCATTATCCTTCCCGACGGCAAGCTCAATCCCATCCTGCTGGAAGCGCGTAAGCGTGGTGTGATTTTCGATGTCGGCCACGGCGCTGGCAGTTTCTGGTTCCGCAACGCAGTTCCAGCCGTCAAACAGGGATTCCTTCCCGATTCCATCTCTACCGATTTACACATCGAAAATTTCACGATTCTTAGCTACGACAACGTCCTCTCCAAATTTGCCTCCATGGGCGTCCCGCTCAATGAACTCATCAAGCGCGCGACCGTGAATCCCGCCAATGAAATTCATCATCCTGAACTCGGCACTCTTTCTGTCGGTAAAGATGCCGATATCGCTGTTCTTCAGGAACTCCACGGCAAATTCGGCTTCATCGATTGTGGCTGGGCGCGCATGGATGGAGACACCTCCATCACCGCGCGCATGACCGTCCGTGCCGGGCGCATCGTCTACGATCCTTCTGGCCTCAGCATGGTCGAATGGGAAAAAGCACGCCAACAATATTTCACGTCGCCCGTTCTAGGCTCCGACAAGCCCTCAATGGCCGACGATTTCCCGCGCCATTGAAGGCTCGATATCTATGACGCGACAACAAACCAAAACCGTCATTCCGAACGGAGTCCTCGAAGTGAGGAATCCCTCCTTTTCGCTTTTCTAGGGCCCGCCTTCCGAGGCGGGCCGCTCGCACGACCCGAATCTCGTAACGCCCGCATCACCAGGAGGCTCGCATGTCCGAAAAATTAACTCGCCGCAAAATGCTGAGCAAAAGCGCCCAAGCCGCCATCGCCGCATCCGTAGGCGCGTACGTCGTCCCCGCTCTCCGCTCCGCCGAAGCCACGCCAACACCCGCTCCCGCCAAGGGCGTCGACTATTACGAAAAGCTTGGCGTCTCCACTTTCATCAACGCCGCAGGCACCTACACCGTATTGACCGCCTCCACCATGCCCGACGAAGTCCAGGCCGCCATCGCGATAGCTTCAAAACGCCCCGTCCATCTTCTCGAACTCCAGGACGCCGCCGGCGAATATCTAGCCAAACGCCTCAAATGTGGCGGCGCATTAGTCACCTCCGGCGCCGCCGGAGCGCTAACGGTCGGCACCGCCGCATGCATCACTCTTGGCAATAAACCCGCCATCGAGAACATTCCCACGGACATGGCTGGCCTCAAAAACGAAGTCATCGTGCAGAAAGCGCACCGCTACGACTACGATCACGCCCTCCGCAACTGCGGAATCCACTACGTCGAAGTCGAAACCATGGACGACTACGAAAAAGCGTTCACTGACAAAACGGTCATGACGCATTTCTTCAATGCCGCCGAAGGCGGAAAAATTTCCCGCGAAGACTGGATCCGCGTCGCCCACAAACACGGCGTCCCGTGCTTCAACGATGCCGCCGCCGATGTCCCGCCCACCTCCAATCTCTGGAATTACACGCAAATGGGTTTCGATCTCGTCACCTTTTCTGGCGGCAAAGGTCTACGCGGCCCGCAATGTACCGGCCTGCTCCTCGGTCGCAAGGATCTGATCGATGCGGCGAAGCAAAACAACTCTCCCTACTCCAACACCGTAGGCCGCGGCATGAAAGTCGCCAAGGAAGAAATCGTCGGCCTGGTCGCTGCCGTCGACTGGTTCCTCAGCCAGGAGGATGACGCCAAGCTTGAAGCCGAATTTCAGAAACGCGCCGACCTTATCGCCGCAAAAGTGAAAACGCTTCCCACCGTCAAGGCGCAGAGCTTTATTCCAGAAATCGCCAATCACGTCCCGCACCTGCTGATCACCTACGATCAGAACCGCATCAAAATTTCCGCCACGGAAGTTCTACAAAAAATGCGCGAGGGAAATCCTCGCGTCGAACTCAATCCGGGTACCGGTGGCGCCCCCGCCAGCGCCGGACTTCCCGGCGGCCCCAACACCATCATCGTCGGCGTCTGGATGCTGCAACCCGGTGAAGACGCCGTCGTAGCCAACCGCCTCTACGAGGTCCTTAAAGCAGCCCTCACCTAATCTCTTCGTAGGGGTCCAGCACTGCTGGACCCTAAGTCCGCAAAATCCTAGATCCAATATTCCCACGACCCTAAACATTTCCTCCGATAGAACCGCTAGCCTCCCCTGTCATATCCTGTAAATGAAAACATTCAGGAGCACTACCATGGACGCGCAATCTCCTCCCCCAAAATCCGTCTTCAAAAATCCTTACATCTATTCCGCGCTGATCCTTCTCGGCGTCGCTGCCTACGTCGCTTTCATCCTCATCTCCCGCCACGAATCAAATCGTACCTACGAACGCCGCAAAGCCGAACAAGCCGCGGAGCAGCGCCGTGAAGAAGATCGCGCCGCCATCGAACAACTCGGCGGTTCCGATCTCGCCATTCGCGCGTTGTACGTTTCTCCCGCTGTGATCCATCGCGGTGAATCCGCGCAGATTTGCTACGACGTCGCCAACGCGAAAACCGTCACCCTTGATCCTCCGGCCGGCGAAGTTTGGCCCTCGCATAATCGCTGTCTCGATATTTCCCCCAAAAAGACAACCACGTACACGCTCACAATCGTCGATTCCACGGGAAAATCGGCTTCCCAAACCATCGAACTCGCCGTCCGCTAGCCATTAACACGCTGAAAATAAACGTCTTATTAAATTATTTGCGTCTTCCAATGCCTACCCCTTGTCCACCCATTTCTCTGCACCTTATAATGGTGCCCTGGCGGAGTTCGGCTTGGCCGAACTCCGCATCATTTTTCTCTGAACACGTGGCGAACGAATGACTGATCCTTTGGCAAAAATCAAGCACAAGCTCCAGCAGGAAATCGATTCTCTCGAGCATGAGCTCAACGTCGAGCTTCCCAAGGAAATTGCCGTGGCACGCGCGCACGGTGACCTCTCCGAAAATGCGGAGTACAAATACGCCAAAGAGCGCCAGGGCTACGTGAACGCTAAGATCGGCAATCTCAAGAAGCGCATGGGCGATCTTGGCATGCTCAATCTCAGTAACATTCCGAAAGACCGTTCCGGCTACGGCTCCCGCATACTTGTACTTGACCTGCAGCGCAACATTGAGGTCGAATACAAGCTCGTCAGCAGCGAAGAAGCCGACGTCGAAAAGGGTCTTATCTCCACCACTTCTCCCATCGGTCGCGCGCTTCTGAATCGTCAGGTTGGCGATGAAGTGCAAGTTGCCACCCCCGCTGGCAAGAAAGAATTCGAAGTCGTTCGCCTCGTCACCATTCACGACGAAGCTTGACGCCTTCCGCCCAGCCGCGGTGAGGTCTCTATGTTTTATTGGGGTTCCGGTTCTGCTCTCGGTGTTCTTACTTGTCTCGGTTATGCCATTTTTGTGATTGGCGCTTCTACTTTATGGCGTCATCGCGCGGAGTTCACCTTCTGGGTCGATGACGAAATCACCACGCTCCGCCGCAATTTCTCGCGCTACATTCCCGCCGGTCCATTTTACGAACGCCGTGGCGAATCGCGTCTCCGTGTCATTCCCGCCGGCTTCGTCCATTCCGTAGCCCAACTCCCCCGTCGCCGCTTTTCCTGGGGGGCGTTCCTCCTCTTCTTCGGCCTCTTCCTCTTCCTCCTGGACTTCTTCATCTAACAATGTGGACACGCAGTCCTGCCTGCGCTCTTGGGGTTTACCTTTACTGTCGCAACCAAACAACACAACCCGTCATTCCGAACGGAGTCTGCGAAGTGAGGAATCCCTCTTCGGTTTGCAAATTCGCCTCCCGATAAAACCGCCGTGTCATCCTGAGGAGTGTTTTTTGCGACGAAGGATCTCAACGCTTCCGTCATCCGCAAATCCAACATTCAACACGCTTCCCTGATCGTCCCCCGCGATTCTGCTATTCTCTTTTCTCATGCGACCTTCTCTCATCGTCCACGGCGGTGCCTGGGACATTCCCGACGACGCCATCGAAACCTGCAACGCCGGCTGCCTTCGCGCGCTTCACGCTGGCTACGCCATACTCACCAACGGCGGCCACGCTCTCGACGCCATCGAAGCCGCCATCACCGTCCTCGAAGACGATCCGGTATTCGACGCAGGCTACGGCTCGCATCTCAATCTCGATGGCTACGTCGAATGCGACGCCATCGTCATGAACGCCTCCACGCTTCGCGCCGGTTCTGTCGCCGGTCTTCGTCGCATCAAGAATCCAATTCAGGCCGCGCGCGCCGTCCTCGAAAAATGTCCGCACATGATGCTCATTTCCCAGGGTGCGGAACAGTTTGCTTTCGATCAAGGCATTCCTCTCTGCGATCCCGAAGAACTCATCTCGCTCGCTGAACGCGAAGCCTGGGCTCGCTGCCGCAAGAATTCCCACGCCGCAGATAATCATCGTGGCCACGAACAGGGAACCGTTGGTGCTGTTGCGCTCGACGACCACGGCCGGCTCTTCGCCGCTACTTCGACCGGTGGCACCTGCTGCAAACTTCCCGGCCGCGTCGGCGATTCTCCGCTCATTGGCTGCGGCTGCTACGCCGATTCCGAAACAGGCGCCGTCTCTTCCACCGGCTATGGCGAAGCCATCATGAAGGTGGTTCTCGCAAAAACTGCCAGCGATTTTCTGCGCCCTGCCGGCTCCAATCCCACGCGCGCCGCGCAAGCCGCCGTGCAGCTCCTCGCCCGCCGCGGCAACGGCACCGGCGGCCTCATCCTCCTCGATAAAGACGGCAACCCTGGCTACGCTTTCAACACGCCGCGTATGGCCTATGGCTTCGCCAACCCCGAAGCCGGCTTCATCACCGCCGTCTAATTTCCTTTACCCCGAGTTATCGGCGGAAGATCCGGCAAATATTCCAGCACCGTTCGCCCACGCACGCCCGCACTCAGCTTGCGCAGATTAAAATGAAATGGACGTGGCGCTTCGCCTTTCGAGCAGGACTCCAAACGGTAATAAACTCCTTGATAGCGCATCACACGTGGCGGATCCCAATCCTCTTTCGGGCGGCAGGAATGAATCTCCATCAATTCTTGTGGTCCATCCCTGGATAGGTAAATTTCATCTGCCACAAGAGGCGTGCGCGTCAAAATGAATTTGTCGCGGAGAGCATTCACAAAAGACGCGGCATTGCCTGCAATCGCTCCCGCGTCTCCACGTCGCCGGAAAAGCAGAACGATACGGTCCAGTGCCCAAAGTGCCGAACTCCCATTGACGTTACCCGCAAACGCAGCGCCCAGGGCTCTGACAGGCCCTTCCACACCGACACACGCGATAACCCATGTCAATGGATGCATCGCCATCAGAGTCAGCGCGGCAAATCCGACCGTGTCCTCGCGAATAGCCGCTTCGGGATGTGCTTTGATCGTCGCGGTAACAGCCTGCTGTGCCCAGCCACCCACCGAATACGAATACCAATAAATCAGAGCGATCAACTCCGCCAGCGCTTCTATGGTCCCACTGAGAATCGTCGCCGGAATCCAAGCCATTTGCCGATCAGGATCGATAGCTTCGCGCCACCGTTGTGGCAACAAAGCCAGAACGGGCCCCAAAACATATGTCCATACCTCAAACATATTTCCGGCTTCCCGCCCCAGATTCTACTTCGAAACACTCGCTTGACCATCGGTTCTACGGCGTTCAAAAGCCTCGGCTGGAACGATTGGTGGAACGCCTACGCTGGTGCCCCATGAGTAACCCCCCTGAATGTTTGAGCATCCCGTAACAAGAATTTCTCACGAAAAACTGGCGCAACCATGCGTGTCTCTGGGATTCTGTATCCAGTGTTTATATTGCTCGTAAAGTGACCCGGCCGGATCGTTTTCCTGGGGCCGTAACAATCCTATGTACGACCGAGCGTATCGTGAAACACCAGGTTCTTCATTCAAGAAGGCATCACGAGCGAGTCGAAACGCCTCAGGGCGTGTCGGTTTTCTGGCGGTGCGGCCGCATCGAAGACACATCGCGGGTCAAGGATGTGAGTGTGGGCGGCCTTTTTATCGAAACGTTGAAGGTCTGTCCTGTCGACGCCACCATCAAACTCCATTTTCTTGTTGAGGACGGAGAAATTACAGCCGATGCCACCGTCAGGTACGTCAAGGCCGGCAGCGGACTTGGTCTGAAATTCAAAACTGTTCGCACAGAAGATCAATCGCGTTTCGCAGCCATGATCAGAAGGCTGATCAAGCTGGCGTAAGAGCGCCTTCCGTCGTAGCTACAAAAATTCAACGGCTGAAAGTAGGAAGATGCACGATGTCGTTCGACGGCACCCTCTCTACCGGATTCCCGGCTTTGCGCCATGCGGCCAGCCCGCCGACAATCACGAACGCGTTAAATCCCCTTTCCCGCAGCAGGTGCGCCACACGGGCGCTGGTCGCTTCGTGTGGTCAAGTGCAGTACAGATAGATGTCTTTGTCTCTCGGAAGTATTTTGATTTCCTGCGAAAGATTATTCGGTTCCAGCCGAATCGATCCTTGAATGCGCGCGGCGCCAGGATCGTAGTAGCCGTGGCTGCGCACATCGGCCAGTAGAATCTTTTCCGCATATTCGCTCTTTAGTTTCACCGCGAGTTCGGTCACTTGTATCCGTGGCACGACGCGGTAAACGCGATGCTTCCAATACAGCGTGAACCGATAAACGATAAACGCAATCACGGCGAGGATCACCACGAACTCCACCGCGTGTCCCGCCGCCTGAAATCCGCGCGCGATGGTCGCGAAGAAATCGCGGAAGATATATCCAGCCGTGCCATACGCAAACGCATACGCATTCGCGCCAAGAAAATCCAGCGCCAAAAATTGCGCGAAGGGCATTTTCATGCTCCCCGCCAGCGGCGGCGCCATTGAATTAATTCCAGGAATGAATTTGGCCACCATTAACGTGGCCCGGCCGCGCTTGTAGAAAGATTCCGCCGATCGCAGAACACACGTTTCCGGATCGACCGCGATCCGGCACAGAAACCCCAGCAGCCGCCATCCCATGTGTTTTCCAAGGATGTACAGCAACGAATCGCCCAGCAGCATCGCCGTCACCGCAACCAGCACCGCCGCCGGACCGCGCAGCGCGCCCGATGCCACCGCGGCTCCGCCGGCAACCAGCGCCAAGGCCGCGGGCACCGGAAATCCCAGCGCTTCCGCCAAAACGATCAGAAAAATCACGGCGTATCCGTGGTGTACGATCAGCGAAAGCAGGTCATTCATGGGGTCACAAGCCTAGCACGCAACTTGCCCAGTTTCGTCGCCCAACGCTTCACGCAGGCAAGTGGTTTACTTTTGATGCGCTCCACTAAATTCCGGGCTGCACAACTCACGAGCCAGGTCCGCCGGGCGACCCGCACTCTTTCCATAACTTTTCCCAATTCCACATGCCTGCCCGCACCAGAACCGGCAACGGAAATCCCAGTTGGTGCGTCAGCATGCACACCTGCCCGCGATGGTGCGCTTCGTGAGAAATCATGTAGCACAGCATTTCCGGCCCAACCGGCCACGGCCTGCCCCAGCCGTCTCTGTGAAACTTTTCCACGTGGCCGCCGCCGCCCAGCGCTTCCGCAAGCATCTCCTCGCAGCGCGCGGCGCTTTCCGCCAATCCAGCACGGGCCTGCCGCGGCGTGCAGCTTGCGCGGTCCAGTTGGGGTGGAACCTTCAGGTGCGGCGCCGTAAGCCTGATCCACTTCGTGCGAGCGTTGTGCATGTGCGTGAAGATCGCGGCAATCGTGCGCGTTTTGCCCGGCGGCTTGGCTTTCCACGCGGCTGGATTAAGTTGTTCGATCAGCATCTGGTTGATGCGCTCGTTGGCCGCAAAAATCTTCACCGCCGCCCGGGCCAGTGCTGCGGGCTGGCCCGGTTGTGTGTGCGTGTGAACCTTCTGTTGACGTGTGCTCACGGTTCCTGCTCCGTCACCTATCATACTTCCGAAATTCGCAGCCATTGGAGTGCGGCGGCTTGCCGCCTCTTTTACACTCAAAATCCAATCAGCCAAAACAAAACTCGTACTAAGGTAGTCGCAAAAATACCTACAGGGAAAACCCAATAGCGGCGGGGGCGGACCCTTGAGTACCGTAACTTACGGCGCGCGCGAGCTCTTCCGGCGGAGGCGGGCACGTCCGGGGGAGGTCCCTCTCATGCGTGTCCTCATTGCCGACGACCAGGATTTTATCCGTCGCGGCGTGCGCGCGGCGCTGTCCGAAGAGCAAGACATTGAAGTCTGCGCCGAAGCCATTGACGGCGGCGACGCCCTGGCCAAATCCCTGCAGTTCCGGCCCGACATCATCATCATGGATATCGTCATGCCTCGTATGGACGGCATCGACGCCATACGGCTGCTCCGCAAAGCGTTGCCGGATGCGAAAATCCTGACCCTCAGCCAGTACGACGTCCCGGAGATGGTAAAGGAAGCCGAGAAAGCCGGCGCCTCCGCCTACCTCTCCAAACTCCTCATCTGGGACAAATTGATCCCCTACCTCCGCAGGGTCCAGCACAGCGAAACCTTTTTTTCCTGATCCGAACACGAATTTGCGTGCCCCATTCTGGGCGCCTTTTGCGAAGGGTGGGTCCTGGGGTTTCTGTTGGTCGGCGAATGTCGGCGGGCCTATAAAAACTAATTATGTTACTGGTTGGGTGACTGCGGCGGCTGGGCGTGATGGAGTACGCGATGCGGTCAGAGGTCATTTGTGCACATACCCCTTCCCCCTTGCTTTGTTGTACGGACGGCAAGCGGCTGAAGACGCGGGGGGATAGGTCGCGGAAGTGTGTTGGACGTACGTGACTCGCGGCCCGTGTTCCGCGCCCCGTGCGAAGCAGAGCGCAACCGCCGGGAGGTACTCCAGCAGCGGAGGGCGTAACCCGTGTCCCGTGCGCAGAAGAGTGGGGAGCCGGAACGCTAACGCGACCATGGCGTGCCGGCGGGAGATACCCCACCCCCTGATTTTCGTATCAAGGGGAAACAAAGGGCTTACGGGCAGAATCGCTGTATGAAGGGGAAACATTGGACTTAGCGGGAGGGCTGGCGAAGAGAACGCAGAAGGCTGTTGAAATTGCGTGCGGGAAGTGCGGACAGGGCAAGATCGCCAATGAATCCGGACGCACGTGTGCCGACGAACCATGGGATATCGCAGCGCGGAATAATTAGTATGTCAACCAGTACTTATTGGCATCCTATTCGAATGCGGGGGCGACTGAATCGGCAGCGCGGTGTTCGAAACTGGAAGCTGAAGAGTGGGGAGCCTTACCTTTGATAAATGATATGGACAACGTCCCGTCTGTCACCTTTTTCCGTTCCTCCCCTTTTTTCCCCCAACAATTGCAGCGCCAGTTCGCCATCGATGTATTTGAACGTAACCAGGGCTCGACGGGTTTTGAGCTTGGCAAGGCGACATTCCGTTTACGTTTCTGAAACATCCGCCCCGTCAGTACATGCACGCGAACCCGGTGAGGCGGAGGTTGGTGGAGCATCCGAGAGATTGGCCGTGGAGCAGTTGGGCGAACTACTCAAAGAGCAGCGAAGTGTTGCTTACGATTGACCCGAGATAGGGGGAAAGCAGTACCCCAAGACCCAAGCTCCAACACCCTAGCGTGGGGCACCCGGCACCCAAGAGCACAGTCAGGAGTGACTGTGCCACCGGAGTTGACCCTTGTTGGTTCTGCCTCTACCATCTGTTCATGTCCCTGGCTTACCGTAAGCTTGTACTTTTTGTTGCTTTGGTCTTGGCGGCTGTGCCGGTTTCGGCGCAATCGGTTGACGAGATCATCACCAATTACATTAATGCGCGCGGCGGATTGGATAAGATCAAGGCCGTGAAGACGGAGCGCATCACCGGCACCATTTCGTTTGGGCCAGATGCGGAAGGCCCGTTCTCCGTGGAGCGCAAGCGGCCGTTGCGGCTGCACATGGAAATCACGCTGAACGGGCAAACGCTGATTCGCGTGTACGACGGCAAGGCCGCCGGATGGATCTACAATCCGTTCCAGCCCAACGCCTCCGTGCAGCCGATGAGCGATTACGATCTGAGCAACATATTCGATGAAGCCGACTTCGATGGCCCGTTTGTCGATTACAAGGACAAGGGCAACAAGATCGAGTACGTGGAAAAAGTGGAAGTTCTCGGCAAGCCCGCGTACAAATTGAAGCTGACCAGCAAGAAGGGCGATGTCAGCTATTTTTTCTTCGATGCTTCCAGCGCGCTGCTGCTGAAGTGGGAAGGCAACCGCAAGGTGAATGAAAAAGATGTGCCGTGGGAATCCTTTTTTCACGATTTCCGCGAAGTGAACGGCTTGAAGTATCCGTTCCTGGTGGAATCGGACGCACCGGGGACGGATCAGACGCAACGCATCACGGCGGAGAAGATCGAAGTGAACCTGCCGATTGAAGATTCGCGCTTTGAAAAGCCGAAAATGCCCGCCGCCGCGGCTCCTCCCGCCGCACCGCCCGCGACCCCACCGGCCGCGGATGCACCGAAACCGAATTAACGCGCCACTCGAACCTCCCCGATGGCCGGAAATTCTAAATCAGAAAATTTGTCCGCCGCGGTTGGTCTTTGCGCCGATTGTCTGCACGCACGGCAAATCTCCTCTTCGCGCGGTTCGCAATTCCTGCTTTGCCAGCTTTCGCAATCCGATGCGCGATTCCCGAAATATCCGCGCCTCCCGGTTTTGAGCTGCCCTGGCTACAAGCCGAAACTGCACTGACCCATAGCTGCCCAAATAGTTAAGTATTTATCAGTACACCGACGCGCTTGGAAGGCTCTCATGTGTTTTACCCCTCCGCATCGCTGTCGCCTCGTTCGTTCCGCGTGGTTAGTCCTTGGTGTAGTTTCTCTCAGCCTCCCAAACCTTTCTGCCGCGCAAGCGCTGAATATCACCAGCAATCCGCCTGGCGCAACCGTGGAACTGGATGGAGTTCCCGCGGGCACAACGGCGTTGGAGAAGAACTTCCCCGGCGATTTCCACCGCACGAAGACCGCGGTTGGCCAGCGTCGCGCTCAGCTCCGGCGATCTGCTGACACTTTTGCGCCGGTTTTATCCGGCGATTGCGGCGCCGCAACAGGCACAAGTGAAAACCGCAGCGCGCCTGACGCAGAATCGGCTGACTCTGAAGATCTTGCTACGCCGGCCGCGGCCGAAACCTCCAGCTCCGTTGCTTCTGCGGCTTCCCCTGGGCCAGTTTCAGAGGGATTCGGCTATCTGACGAGTACGTCCGATATGGATTCGGCGGAGATTTTCGTTGACGGGAAATTCCACGGCAATGCGCCTGCGAGCCTGAAACTTGCGGCGGGGTCGCACGTTGTGCTGCTGAAATCTGCAGGCTTTCCGGATTACACGCGCACGATCGAGATTCCCAAGGCTAGCAAGCTGACATTGAAGGCGGTGTTCCAATCGACGGATTCGCCGTAAGGCTCCGGCGTCATTGCCGCGACCATTGCTGTGTGCTAGCATCGGCGACGTTAAGAAGAGCGGACCAGGGATTCTTCGATTCTCCTTCGCCCCGCTTCTCGGGACCCAGGGTAGGGCCGCGCTCTCCTTCAAAAAATCTGCAATTTCGCCAGGCGCGGGCCCGCGCCTGATTTTCGTCGGCGGACCATCGCCCGGTGACTTTGTCAGCCACCCCGATGCGGAGGTCTGTCATGAAAAGTTATCCCACTAAGGACATCAGAAACGTAGGCATTGTAGGTCACGGCGGCACCGGAAAGACGCAACTGGTGTCGTCGTTACTGTTCACCGCCGGAGCAACCCAGCGCTTTGGCAAAGTTGCGGAAGGAAGCACCACGACGGATTGGGACGAAGAAGAAATCACGCGAAAAATATCCATTCAAACCGGCCTGGCCAACGCCGAGTGGCCTTGCACGCTTTGTTCCGGCAACACCGTGAAGATTAATTTCATCGATCTGCCTGGTTACTCCACTTTCATTACGGAAACGAAGGCTGCGTTGGTGGCCGCGGACGCCGCGTTGATCACGGTTGACGCGCACGTTGGCGCTCAGGTGACGACGGAAAAGGTTTGGGATTATTGCGCGGAATACGATATTCCTCACGCGTTTGTGCTTACGTGGATGGATCGCGAACTTTCGAGCTTCGAGCGTTCCATGGAATCGCTGACGGAATTGTTTGGGCGCACCGTGGTTGCGCTGCAGATGCCCATCGGAAGCGAGAAAGGATTTCGCGGCGTGGTCGATCTTGTTTCCATGAAGGCGCATATGTATACGCCGGACGGGGACGGCAAGGCGACGATTGAAAATATTCCAGACGCTTTGAAGGACGATGCGGAAGAGGCGCACGAAAAGCTTGTCGAGATGATTGCCGAGGGCGACGACGAAATGATGGAGGAGTTTTTCCGCGAAGGCACGATTCCGGTTCATGATTTGATTCCCGCGGTGCGGAAAGCGATTGTTACGGAGAAGATCGTGCCCGTGCTGATGATTTCGTCGACGCGCAATGTCGGCAGCGCTAGCTTGCTGACGTTCCTCGCGGATGTTTTCCCGCATCCCGACGAGCACGCGCAGGTCGGCTACACGGAACCGGCGGGGAAGGGCCAGCGGATCGATCGCAAGTATGACGATTCGCAGCCGTTGTCGCTGTTTGTGTTTAAGACGCTGGCGGATGCTTTTTCCGGACGCATCAATTATTTCAAGGTGAAGAGCGGCGTGCTGAAGAATGATGCGACGATTCAGAATTTCAACCGCAGTGTTCCGGAACGCTTTCAGCACACGATGATGGTACAGGGTAAACAGCTGACGGAAATTCAGGAGCTGCACGCCGGTGATATCGGTGCCATCGCGAAGTTGAAGGAGACCATCACGGGCGACACGTTGGGCGACAAGAATTCACCTATTTTTTACGCGCCAGCGAATTTGCCCGAGCCTTCGATCACGTTTGCGGTGGAGCCGAAGACCCGCGCCGATGAAGACAAAATCGGCGTGGCCATTCACAAAATCATGGAAGAAGATCCAGCACTGCGCTTCTCTCGCGATCCGCAGACCAAGGAATTTCTGCTAGCGGGCAACGGCCAGCAGCACGTGGAAGTGGTTGTGGCGAAACTGCAGAAACGCTACAACGTCAACCTGACTCTGAAGCCTCCCAAGGTTCCTTACCGCGAGACGATCCGCGGCAAGGCCGATGCGGAGGGCAAACACAAGAAACAATCCGGCGGGCACGGACAATTTGGCGTTTGCCGCGTGAAATTCGAGCCGACGGAACGCAACAAAGGGATTGAATTTGTGGACGACGTTTTTGGCGGCGCCATTCCCAAAAACTGGATACCCTCCGTCGAGCGTGGCATTCGCGAAGCAGCCGCGCGTGGTTATCTGGCCGGTTTTCCAGTGACCGATTTCCGCGCCATTCTGTACGACGGCAAGTATCACGACGTCGATTCGTCCGATATGGCGTTCAAGATTGCCGGATCACTTGCCTTTAAGGAAGCCATGAAGCAGGCGCGGCCATCGTTACTCGAACCTGTCATGCACGTGGAAGTGTATGCTCCCGATCAATATTCGGGAGACTTAATGGGCGACCTCAGTTCCCGCCGGGGCCGCATCGCGGGCAGCGAATCACGCGGTCACAATGTGATCGTGAAGGCGCAGGTGCCGCTTGCGGAAATGCTTTCTTACGCGACGGACCTGACTTCCATGACGCAAGGGCGCGCCAGTTACTCAATGGAGTTTTCGCACTACGACTACGTGCCCGCGGAGCTGGCCGAAAAGGTGATCGCAACACACAAGGCTGCACACGGAGAAGCGCTGGTCGAAGAAGAAGCTTAATTTGCAAGTTGGTTCGGAGGGGCCCCGCACGCACGACGATGCCGTGTGCGGGGCCCCTGGGTTTTCGGAAGACGATGGGGCTTTGTACTTCGGAGTGGTGCGCAGCTAGTTTTGATTTTTGTGGGCGGATCAGTTGAGATCACTCTGCTATCCTCATCGGATAGCGTCGGAATGAAAGTCCGGTGGTGGGTTTCGCTTCAAAAAAGGAGCATTCATCCGTATGACACACAGGCTGAGTGTGGTGATGTTGGTGTGCTTTGCGGTTCATGCTGCCACAGCCGTGGCGCAGGATTTCCCGACGGCGAGACCAGAGTCCGTGGGGATGTCCGGCGAACGCCTGGAGCGCATTGGCAAGACGGTTCAGAAAGAGATCGACGAGAAGCACATCGCCGGGGTTGTGACGCTTGTGATGCGGCACGGCCAGGTGGCCTGGTTCAAGGCGCAGGGAATGCAGGACCGCGAAGCCGGGAAACCGATGCGCCCCGACGCGATTTTTCGCATCTGCTCAATGTCCAAGCCTATTACGAGCGCCGCGGTGATGATGCTTTATGAAGAGGGCAATTTTCTGCTCGAAGATCCGATTTCCAAATACCTGCCGGAATTCAAAAGCCCCAAAGTGCTTGTGAAGCCGACCAATGGCGGCCAGCCTTACACGATTCCGGCTACGCGGGAAATCACCGTTCGCGATCTGTTGCGACACACTTCGGGTATCACCTATCAGTGGAACGCCGATCTTGGCCCGCTGTACAAGGAAGCAGGTGTTGCCAGCGGATTGCTTCCTTATGACGGCACGATCGCGGACAGCGTGGAGCGCCTTGCCAAGCAGCCCTTGTTGTTTAATCCCGGCGAACGCTGGGAATATGGCCTCAGCGTGGACGTCCTCGGGCGCCTTGTAGAAGTCATTTCCGGGAAACCATTGGACGAGTTTCTGCGGACGCGCATTTTCGAGCCGCTGGGATGAAGGACACTTACTTTTTTCCGCCGGACAGCAAATTAGACCGTCTTGCGGCAGCGTATACGTATTACGACGACAAGGGTTTGAATCGCTTTCCCGACGCGCCGATCGTCGACGGCGCTTTCCTTTACTCGGCCGATTACCCGTACCGTGGTCCCAAGAAACTTTTTTCGGGCGGCGCGGGGCTGAACTCCACGGCCGCGGATTACGCGCGCTTTTGTGAAATGATGCTGGAAGGCGGCAAACTCGGCAACGTGCGCATCCTGAGCCGCAAATCGGTGGAGCTGATGACGCACGACCAGCTGGGGAAGATTGCGCCAGACGAGGGGTTTGGTCTCGGATTCGGCATTGACGGCGTGAAAGCGCCGCTGGCGGAACTGGGCACACCGGGCGAATACAACTGGGGCGGTTTTTTCTATACGGGATTTTCGATCGATCCGAAGGAAGAACTGATCGTGATCTTCATGGCACAACTGCATCCAACCGGCGACCTGGGTTTGGATCGCGAAGTTCACGCACTTGCTTATCAGGCGCTGAGCGATTGACGCGGGATGGGTGAAGTTTGCGAGGATTTGAGGTTGAGATGCTTCGACTCAGCAAAAGGCGCTGAGTCTCAGGATGACAGCGTTTTACTAACTTTGCGTGACGGTGAGTACGGAGCACTTACGAAAGATTTATCGTTCGCGACCTTCGCCGAAGGTATAGATGAGGCTGATGCTGGGCTTAAGATTCGACTGGCCTGCCAGCTCGATGCTCGAGTTGAAAAACGTGGTGTGCAGGTAATCGGCTCCTACGCGCACAGAGAACGACCGCGACATGCGATATTGCACGCCCACTCCGGCGTCCCAGGCGAAGCGATTCACAAAGCCCGTCACAATCTGGCCGTCGGGCTCGAAATTCACGCCCGTTTCCCTCGCGCCACCGAACAGAACGTGCGTATAAACGGTGAAGTTCCGCTTCCGTAGAGGATAGAAAACAGGGCCGGCCATGTATGTCAGCAGGTCTGCAGTGTGGTTCGAGCTGAAGGCGTTGAAATTCCGGGCATAGCCCAAATCCAAATGGATTCCGAAGCGGCGATTGAAGTCTGCCGTGCCCAGGAGGTCTATTCCGTTCATGGCCAGCTTGGTCTGGGACGGCACGCTCGCATCAATGTAGGAATAGCCAATACCTGCCTCATAGGCGGGAGCAATCCCGGCAAAGACAGGCCCCTGCGCGAACGCGACGGGCGCGAATAGGAGTACCAAAAGTAATAGCTTGATCGACGTTCTCATGAAGTCCTCAGGGAAGTCTCGCTTCCGCGCGCGTTCCCGACGCCTGCCCCCTTGGCTTGCATCGATTAGATTCGCACCAGGCCTATTTTGCTTCTGAGGGATGGGAATTTAATTATAGGGTGCGGGAAGGTGGCGGTTCAACGCGATTGAAGTACAGGTCCAATTTATAAATGGTTTATTTTCAATTTCTTGGAGTACCTGTACACCCTGACCTTTGGGCTGAGTTTGAGAACGGGCCAGAATTCTACGTCAATTTGGGCAGAAACATTCCTGTGTTCCTGGAATGCTCGTCAAAGCCGGGACCAAATTCTTCGCGAAGGAAGCGCTCTTCGCGGCGCGCCTTGAAATAGAATCCTGCGAGCACGATTGTCACGCCGATCCAGCCTCGCAGATGGCCGCGGATCATGGCGGAGCCTACCATTCCCAAAAGAATGCCAGTGTAGATCGGGTGGCGGATCCAGCGATACAGGCCATTACGAATGAGGACGTGGTCCTGCTTGAGAGTGACCATGCCGCTCCAGTTCGAGCCCAAACTCAGACGCGCCCAGATACTGATGGCAACGCCGATGGCGGTGAGAAGGAGTCCGGAGGCCCAAAGTGGCGGAGTGTTTGGCACCGAGCGGTAGTTGAGCCAACCCCAATGAATGCTTCCGCCGCCGAATAGCAGCCAAAACCCCAAAGCCACCATGAGCCCGTGCTGGGCGCGCTCGGCCCATCGTTCGCGTTTCTTGGCCTTTTTCATTCCAAGCCACATGACCACCCAGACGATCAAGAGCAGTTGCCATAAGCGGCCCGCCCAGTCCGAAGCGGCGTCCGCGGTTAGCCAATCCCAGTGCATGGTCGGATTCCTTTACGTTTGTTAGCTGATTGACCGCCCGGATTTTATACGATTTTTCGTCCTAAAAAATTACAGGTGCCGCGCCGGCTTGCAAAGCTTTGTGGCTCAGCACGCTGCGGCTCCAATTTGGCGGTTGTCGCTTCCTCGCGGTCAGCCAATAATCCTTGCTATGAAAAAGACCGCCCATTCTACATTGCGTCCGCAAACACGCGCGATTCATGCCGGTGAGCCGCCGCGCCACGGCGTGGGTGCGCCGGTAACTTCAGCCATCGTGCGTTCTTCCACGTTTACGCTTGCTTCCAGCGAAGAATTAAAACTGTGGGCCGCAGGGAAGAGCAAGGCGTTCATGTACACGCGCGACGGAAATCCGACGCTGGCGATGGCCGAGAAGAAAATCGCGGCGTTGGAGGGAGCGGAGGGCGCGGTGGTCACCGCTTCGGGAATGGCGGCGATTTCCAGCACGCTACTCACATTTCTCGGGAATGGCGATGAGTTGATCTCGACCGCGCAGGTTTATGGCGGAGCTTACCGGTTGATGCGCGATATTTTCCCGCGTTTCGGCATCACGGTGCGGAACGTGGAATCCTCGCTAGAGGGCCTGGAAGCGCTGCTTACGCCGAAAACGAAATGCCTTTATGTGGAAACGCCGACAAATCCCACGCTATATCTGGTGGATTTGCGGAAGGCAGCGGCGTTTGCGCGCAGGCATCGCCTGATCAGCATCGTGGACAATACGTTTGCCACGCCCATCCTGCAAAATCCGATCGAATATGGATTCGACCTGGTGGTGCACAGCGTGACGAAAGGGCTTTCAGGGCATTCGGACTTGCTGGGAGGAGTTGTGGCCGGCAAAACCGAATACGTCGCCAGAGTGCGGCACATGGTTTCTTGCTTCGGCGGGTGCATGGACCCTGATGTTGCGTTTTTGCTGATGCGGGGGATGAAGACGCTGGGCGTACGTTTGGCGCGGCAGTGCGAAACGGCGTTGCGTGTGGCGAAATTTCTGGAGAAGCATCCCAAGGTTGCGCGCGTTCACTACCCAGGGCTTACATCGCATCAAGACCATAAGTTGGCGAAAAAGCAGATGCGCGGGTTCGGATCGATGCTGGCATTTGACATGAAAGGCGGGTTGCCGGAGGCGAGGAAATTCTGCGATCGCGCGAAACTTTTCTTGCTGGCGGCGAGCTTAGGAGGAGTGGAATCGCTGATTATTCTTCCGATTTATGGCTCGCACTTCGGCATGAACAAAGACGAACTGCGACGCGCGGGGGTTGAGCCAGGGACGGTGCGAGTGTCCATCGGGCTGGAAGACGCGCAGGATCTGATCGAGGATCTGGAGCAGGCGCTTCGCTAGGTTGTTTACCAGCATTTCATTGTCACCTTGCCGGGACTTCCACAGGAACGTCCCAGGATTCCTTCTCTGGAAGCATGGATTTCACGAGGTCTTCCAGTTCATGAGAACTTTTCACGTGTTCCGGATAATTGTGCGCGGATAGATCGAAAGTGGAACCGAAGCGCGCGCGCAGCGGCTGCAGATCTTCCTGAAGACGGAAGGCAATGCGTTTCGCGCTGAGCGTGTCCGTTTCCGGCAGAATGACGCCGAAGAGGTCGTCGGATAAGTGGTAGATGGAGTCCATGGGCCGAAGCTTTTTCGAGAGCGCTTTCGCGGCATCGCTTAATGCAGATTGGCGATCGTTTGGCGATGCGCCGGCCCCGGGCTTCGCCTTGACCAAAACCAGCGACAATGTTTTTTCCATGGTAAGCGCGCGGCGGAATTCCATAGTCAGGCGATCCCAAAAATATTTTTGGTCCGGCATGGATTTCAGGATGTCCGCGCTGGCCTGAAGCTGCAGCGCGACGTTTCGTTCGAGTTCGGCCAGCAATTGATCTTTGAGATTGTTGAAAGTGCGCTGGCGATCAAAGAGATAGGTGATGAAAAGAATCGTGAGGGCGCAAAATCCGAAAAAGGCCACGCGCAGCGTCCACTTATTTCCTTCGGGATGAACGAACACGAGAGGATACATGAAGATGGCCAGGCCCGTTGCGAGAATGAACACGAAGACGGCCGAAAAAATGGTTAGTTGGAGGCCGCGTCGCTCCAAGCGATCGAGTTCCTGACGATCTATCGTAGCCATGGGCATGCTCCGTGTTCGCCGGCGCGTCGGCGCGAAATACCGGCACACCTCCAGAGTCCGGGTTGCCATGGTGGCTGGCAATAGGCCGACGGTACTTTGTGATGAAAGAGATATGCAAGGTAAAAGGCTGAAATGCTTGAGCTTGTGGTTTTCTGTGCCAGCTGGACGGGCGCAATCAGGGATTGGCGCCCTCGGTGGAGTATTGTGTTTGATCCACGAACTGAGCTGCCGCGCCCTTCGGCCCGACGGCCCAGCCTTTGCCGCTGATGAAGGTGACGGCGTTGAGGCCAGGGGAATCGATGTGTGACCAGTGAATACCGTCGCGACTGGTTTCCACACCGTTGAGGCCGACGGTTACAAAACCGGCGTCGAAGGTGTCGACGCAGGAGCGATATCCTGATGGGAGTTCGTCGGCCAAGTGCCAGGTCTTGCCTTCGTCGGACGAATAGGCGGCAGTTTTTTCGGAGGCGTTCGGCTTATCGTAATCTCCGCCGACTACGACCACGGTGTCGCCCGCGCGCACAATCGAGAAAATTCCTTGGGAAGGCTTTCCGCTGATGACCGGCGTTTCGGTGACGGTCCAGGTGCGTCCGATATCGGAGGAGTGAAACACGCGGGCGCGCGGGCCGCCCGTTGCAAAATAAAGCTCGGCTTTTCCGTAGAGCAAGAGGCTGGAGTTACTGGCAGCGAAGGCGCCCTCTTGCGGGAGGGCGGCAGGCATTTGTTCTCTTGGCAATTCGTTCCAGTGCAGGCCGTCGGTGGTTTCAAGCAGGAGGAATTTGCCGTCGACCGGATCGCTGAGGGCGAAGCAGTGATTTATATCCGAGCAGGCCAAGGCGTCGAGGAAAAATCCCTTTCGTTTGTCGCTGTACTGGAGCGACCAAGTGGCTCCGCCATCAGTGGATTTATAGATTCGGGAAGCTTGTCCTTCGCCACTGGACATGACGTAAACGGATTTGCCGTCGAAAGTTTGCACACCACGAAAATCCAGATTTTCCGCTCCGGAAATATGGGCAGGGGCCCAGGTTTGTCCAGCATCTTCGGAATGCACGATGGTTCCTTTGGAACCGGTGGCCCAGATAATGGTGCTGCCGCGGTGGACAACGACCGCGACGCCGCGGAGGTTGGCGTCGACACCGGTGGGTTGGACCGACCACCACGAATCGGGCACTGCCAACATCAACAACAAGCTGCATAGTACAAAACGCATGGAAAGCTACTTTATCAGGAATTGGGCGGAGTTACTTCTTCACGGTTGGGGCGTTGGTGGAGATTACGGTGCGGGCTTCAGGGTGTTTCGGGCTCCAGTCTTCGGGAGGAAACGCTACACGCCAGAAGGTCGGACAAGCTACGGAGAACTCCAGGCCGATTTCTGCTTTGCCTGAACGGACAGGGCCGAGAAAGACTACGTGGCATTCCTGCTCTTCCTGCGTGTGCTTGTGCTGAAGGAGGACTTTGCTGCCGCTGGTAAGGCGAGCTTGCAACTGAACAAGCGCCCCATGCGCATTGATCGCTAGTGTGGCCGCTTCTTCCTCAAAGCTCTGACCTTGTGCGTCGCTTCCGCGTACTCTAATCGCCACCTGCATCAATACCCGCTGGCTCCGTCGACGAGGGCTGGGGTGATTGGGAGGACTCGAAGTTGTGGCCATAGGACCTCGTACATTCCAATATACCTTGGGGAAGGCGAAAGTCGAGGATGAAGGAAAGTCAGCGTATGCAAAAAGGATATGAGGGATAGAGAAACAGAAATATTACAGGAAGCCTAAGGAAGTGCGGTTTCCTCTCTTAGGTGCGGTCGTCGATGGGGAGATATGACCGCGTGTCGTGGCCAAGATAGATTTGCCGAGGCCGCGCAATCTTTTGCTCCGGATCCAGCAGCATCTCTTCCCATTGCGCCACCCAGCCGGACATGCGCGGGATAGCGAATAACACGGGGAACATCGTCATCGGGAAGCCCATGGACTGGTAGATCAGGCCAGTATAGAAGTCCACGTTGGGATAGAGCTTGCGCTTGATGAAGTATTCGTCTTCCAGAGCGATGCGCTCGCATTCCAAGGCGATTTCGAGGAGCGGATTCTTGCCCATCAATTCGAAGACTTCGTAGGCAATTTTCTTGATGATGCGCGCGCGGGGGTCGTAATTCTTGTAAATCCTGTGGCCAAATCCCATCAGGCGAGTCTCGCCTGCTTTGACGCGCTTGATGAATTCCGGGACCTTCGCGATTGAGCCGATTTCCATCAACATGCGGAGGGCTTCTTCGTTGGCACCACCGTGCAGCGGGCCATAAAGAGCTGCCGTGGCGGCGGCCGACGCACAGAATGGATCGACGTGGCTGCTGCCGACGCCGCGAATGGTGTTGGCCGAGCAGTTCTGTTCGTGGTCGGCATGAAGGATGAACAAAACGTCGAGGGCGCGCTCGAGAGTGGGATTAGGCCGGTAGCGCGTCTCGCTGGTGCGGAAAAGCATGTTCAAAAAATTGCCGGTATAGCTCAAATCGTTGTCTGGATAAACGTAGGGCATGCCAAGCGTGTGACGATAGGCAAACGCGGCAAGCGTGGGCATTTTGCCGACGAGCCGGTAGGTTTGCTTCTTTCGCGCTGCGGCGTCGAAAATGTGCTTGGAGTCCGGATAGAACGTGCTCAAACCTGCGATGGTGGAAATAAGCATGCCCATGGGGTGGGCATCGTAGTGGAAGCCGTCCAAGAACTTCTTGATGCTTTCGTGGATGTAGGTGTGGTGCGTTACGTGATACTGCCAATCTTTTAATTGAGACGCGTTCGGCAGCTCGCCGTTCAACAGTAAATAGGCCGTTTCGAGATAAGTGGATTTTTCCGCGAGTTCCTCGATCGGGTATCCACGGTAACGCAGAATTCCTTTGTCTCCGTCGATATAAGTGATGCGGCTGATGCAGGAAGCGGTGTTGTTGAATGCCGGGTCGTAACTCATCATCCCGAATTCAGCTTCGTCTACCTTGATTTTACGGAGGTCGCTGGCGCGAATGGTTTCGTGAGCGATGGGCACTTCGTAACTTTGGCCGGTGCGGTTATCTGTGATGGTGAGAGTTTCGCGGCGAGAGGGAGATGCCTCCGCGGTCTTGGTTTGCGTCGATGAAAGTGCAGAGTCCATGCAAAATACCTCGATGTGGCTGGCGTGGAGCGTTGCCTTGTAGAAATACCACTTTACACCAAAGAAACGCGAGGAGGAAATGCGGAGAATGTATGGTACGTAAGACCAGGTACTGGGCGGAACAGCCCTGGCAAGGGGACCCGCTCCACAAGGGTGAGTCTGCGGGAATGTCGAAATTGGCCAATAAAAGGGGTTATTTTGCCGCCGGTGACGTCACGGGATTCGCCTAGCGGCAAGGACGCATTGCGGATTACCGTCAGGCTTAAGAGGGTACGCCGGAGTGGGGTAGACTGGCGTGCGTGCGAAATCGTGAACTCAGAACCAGTGAATGCCGGCGATGAGGGCAAAAAGCTCCGAGGCAAATTTTGTGCCGCGGAGGCGGTGGGGTATTGCCTGTTTGCTGGGATTCGGCATTCTGGTGAATTACTTTGACCGGGTAAATCTTTCCGTTTCGCAAGATGCGCTTCACGCTGCGTTCGGCATTTCGACTGTGACGTTTGGCTATTTGCTCAGCGCCTACAGTTGGTCTTATGCGGCATTGCAACTTCCCTCTGGTCTAATCCTGGATCGCTTTGGAGTGAAGCTGGTTGGTCGAATCAGCACTTTGTTGTGGAGTGTGGCTTCGTTCGGCGCTGCAATTTCCTCGGGGTTGACTGGATTTCTGGGCGCACGTCTTTTGTTGGGAGTTGGAGAGGCGCCTACATTTCCCGCGAACGCAAAGGCAGTGGGGTACTGGTTTCCGACGGAAGAACGGAGCTTGGCGACGGCAATTTTTGATTCCATGGCGAAGTTTTCGTCGGCGATTGGGGTGCCGGCGATCGGACTGGTGATGTTGCGGTTTGGATGGCGATGGAGTTTCGCGGCGACGGGAATCATCAGTTTTTTTTATTTCATACTTTTTTATGTGTTTTACCGGAATCCCAGCGAGCATGACCAACTCTCTGAAACGGAGCGCGAGTTTATTCGCGAAGGTGGGGCGCAACCTGAAGACCGCGCACGGGCAGCGAAAGGGGCGCCACTCGGATATCTGTTGAGTCAGAAAAAAGTATGGGGGTTGGTGCTGGGATTTGCGGCGTACAACTACACTTTTTATCTGCTGCTGACCTGGCTGCCGTCGTATCTGTCGTCAGCGCATCACATCGATTTGTTTCACTCGGCCCTGTACACGAGCGTGCCGTGGTTGTTTGCCACGTTCACGGACATCCTGATGGGCGGATGGCTTGTGGATAAGTTGATTCAGCGCGGCAGCGATTCGTCGTTCGTGCGCCGGGCGATTCTGATCGGCGGCACGACGTTTGGACTGGGAGTTTTCGGAGCAGCGTACGCACAGACGACGGTGGGAGCGCTTGTGTGGATCAGCTTGTCGATCGGGGGATTGTCCGCGGCTTCCCCGGTGGGCTGGTCTATTCCGTCTTTGATTGCGCCGCGAGAGAGCGTGGGAACTCTTGGCGGAATTCTGAATTTCGGGAATCAGCTCTCCGCGATTGCCGCGCCGATTGTGACAGGATATGTGGCCCAGACGACACATTCGTTTTTCTGGGCCTTCGGAGTGGCGGCGATATTTTTGGTGGTGGGTATCGCGGGATATGTGTTTCTGCTGGGGCGCATCGAGCCGATTGCGGAACCGGCGTAAATTTTTCGCTGGAGGAATTTATTCGGCGTCAATTTTCGGGGTTGTCACGGACTTTGGGGATTCAACCAGGGCGCGGGTCGCACCCGTGGAGATTCCACCGTCGACCAGAAGCGTCTGGCCGGTGATGTAGCGGCTGGATTCCGCGGCAAGAAAAACGATGGCGGCGTCCAAATCGTGCGGCGCGCCGGGGCGCTTTAGTGGTATGCGATCGCAGAGATAGTCGACCCATTCTTTATTTTCGTAGAGTGCCTTGTTTTGTTCGGTGCGAAACCAGCCGGGCGCCAGGCAGTTTACGGTGATGCCGTGTTTGCCCCAATCATCGGCGAGGCTCATGGTGAGTTGGCGAATGCCACCGCGGCTTGCACCATAAGGGCCGAGTCCGGCATATCCGGCGATGCTCGTGACCGAACCGATGTTGATGATGCGACCATACTTGCGTGGGAGCATGCGCCGGGCAACTGTCTGCGCGACGAAAAAACTTCCGCGCAAATTTGTGTCCAGGATGAGATTCCAATCGTCCCAGGTGACATCGAGAGCGGGCTTGCGCACGTTGCAGCCCGCATTGTTGACGAGAATTTCGAGATGACCGAACGCGGCTTGCGCGGCTTCCACCATGCGCGCGATGCTGTCTTGGTCGCGAACATCCAATTCGAGCGCGACTGCTTTTCGTCCGAGCGATTTGATTTCCTGCTCGAAAGGGAGCAACTTCTCGCGGTGACGGCTGGTAAGAACCAGATGGGCGCCAGCTTTGGCGAGTGCGCGGGCGAAATGCTGGCCGAGGCCGCGGCTCGTGCCGGTGACAATGGCGGTTTGTCCCGTAAGGTCGAAGAGCGCTTCGCTCATGACGTTCCGCCGGGAGTGAGAACGACTTTTGTCAGGCCCGGTTCGCGCGCGTGGAGCCGCTTGAACCAGCCGGGTCCTTCCTCAAGCGGTGCGACTGCCGTGATCAGCGGCGTCACGTCGATTGCGCCGCTGGCCAACAACTCGATGGAACGAGGATATTCGCCGGCCGAGGCGCAGGAACCCTGGAGTCGAATCTGGCCCGTCACGACTTTCTGAAGAGGAAGCGGCACTTCCGGTGAAATATTGCCAACGAGCACGACGGTACCGCCCTTGCGGACCGCGTCGATCGAAGCTGACACGGTTTCGTTTTTGCCCACGGCTTCCACAACAAGATCAACTCCCTCACCGTTGGTGAATTGCTTCACCTGATTGTCCAAGTCCGGTCCAGCTGTGAGGACAGATGTGGCACCGAGAGCGTCGGCTACGGCGAGCCTGGACTTGTCTATGTCTGCGATGTAAACGCGCGAGCAATCGGCAACGCGCAAAGCTTGCAGACACAACAAGCCAATGGTGCCCGCTCCGATTACCAGCGCGGTACAGTTGGAGGCGACATCCGCAAGCGAAACGGCATGGACCGCTACCGCTACCGCTTCTAGCAATGCAGCTTCTGGAAACGAAATTGTCTGCGGCAAACGGTAGAGGATGTGGGCAGGCACGGCGACATATTCGGCGAAGGCCCCGGCGCGACGGTAATCACCGCAAGATACCCCGAGGACCTGGCGGTTTTGGCAAAGATTGACTTCGCCGCGGAGACAGTAGCGGCACACACCGCACGATATGGTGGAATCGAACGTGACGCGATCGTTCACGGAAAAATTCGTTACATCGCTGCCGAGCGCGGCAATGGTTCCGGCGGCTTCATGTCCCATCACGACCGGCGGAATGCGGCGGCCGGAAGAACCGTCATAACCGTGTACATCGCTGCCGCAGATGCCGCAAGCAGCCACGCGCACCAAAACTTCGCGCGCCGCCGGTGTTGGCACGGGGCAATCGGCGATTTCCAGATGATTGTATCGAGAGAGCAAGAGAGCTTTCATGGACTTGTCACACACTGTCGGCAAACGGTCAGGCCAACCGACTGGCCCCATCGGCTGCAGAAGAGACGTAAATCTCCGGATCGCGGCCCGTTTCCCGCCTATATTCCTCGCGGACACTTTGTTTGAATTGTTCGACGTGATTCTCCTGAACCAGAGTGATGACGCAGCCTCCAAATCCACCGCCGGTCATGCGCGCGCCGTACACACCTTCTTTGCGCTCCGCCAGTTGAACCATCAAATCCAGTTCCTTGCAGCTCACCTCAAAATCGTCGCGCAGGCTTGCATGCGAGCTGGCCATCAATCTGCCGAACAATTGCAGATTGTGCGCCTGCAAAGCTTCGGCGGCCTGAAGAACGCGCACATTTTCGCTGAGGATATGGTGGCAACGCTTACGGATCAGTTCGGGCAGCTCGCCGCCCCATTTTTCGTAGTCTTCCATGGTTACGTCGCGCAGGGTTTTTACGCCGGGCACGCGCTCCGCAAAAAAACGCGCGGCAGTTTCGCACTCCGCCCGGCGTTCGTTGTATTCACCGTCGGCATGATTGTGGCGGACCATGGTGTTGCAAATGACGAGCCGCGTGTCCGGCGGGATCGGAAGAAGGCGATATTCGAGAGTACGGCAATCGAGCCTTAGCGCGTGATCCTTCTTGCCGTTCACGGAAATGAACTGATCCATGATTCCGCAGCGCGCGCCGATGAAGTCGTTTTCGGCCTGCTGGCAAAGTTGCGCGACAATGACAGGATCGAGTTGCCGGCCAGAAACTTCCAAAAAAGCTTTGCACACGGCCACTTCGAGGGAGGCCGAAGAACTGAGTCCCGCGCCTTGCGGAACATCGCCATTCAGGAGGAGACTTGCGCCCGGCACGCTACCAATCCTGGTTTGCAGGAGCTGAACGACTCCTACAACGTAATCGCTCCAGTGGCCTCGAGGCACCTTCGGCAGTGTGTCCAGATCATATTCGACACGCTCCGCGTAGTTTTCGGAAGTAACCACGAGCAGGCGGTCGGCCCTGTTCACGATCGCGATCCTGGTTTGAAAACCGATTGCGACCGGGAAAACGAATCCCTCGTTGTAGTCGGTATGTTCTCCAATGAGATTCACGCGGCCCGGAGCCCGCACGAGCAGCGGCGCGCCCCCGTAGAGCCTTGTGAATCTTTCCGCCAGCTCGGCTGATTCGCGTTCGACGATGGCTTTCTCGTTCATTGGCCAGGATTACTTAGACAACGTAAAGGCGCATTCAGGGTACACGGCATACGACCGCGCGTGACAATCCCCTTAATAGCGGAAATTTTCCTCTGGGGCAAGTTGCCCCGTCCGAGGCCAGCTAAATATCTGAAATCGCTTGGCAATTCTGTTTCGTGATTTGTGAGCTTCCGGCCGGGCATTGACAGACCTGTTAGTCTTTTCGGAGTAGTTCTCGTTTCGTTGTGTGCGCCACTACTTCGGGTCGAGAAGGAGAATCATGGACCGACGCGACTTCATAAAAACGACCGGCACGGTTCTAGCCGGGACCACTTTGGCTCATCGAGCCTTCGCAGAATCGTCACTGCAATCAGGGGCTTCTTCGTCGAGCGGGCGGATGATCCTGCCTATCAATCGAAACTGGCGATATAACCGGTCGTTTGTAGCAGGCGCGCACGATCTCCATTTTGACGACTCCTCCTTTGACCGGGTTGTGGTTCCACACACAAACGTGAAATTGCCATGGCACAGCTTTGATGAAAAGAGCTACGAATTCGTTTCCATCTATCGTCGCAGCTTCAAATTGCCTCCAGAGGTGCATGGCCGGCGCGTGTTTGTGGACTTCGAAGGCGTGATGACCGCGTCTACCGTATGGATCAACGGTGTGCGGCTTGGTGAATATAAAGGCGGGTACACTCCTTTTTCGTTTGAATTGACGGAGCACATTGATTTTGGCGGCGAGAACTTGCTGGCTGTCGACGTGGATTCCACCGAACGTCCGGATATTCCGCCCTTTGGGTTTGAGATTGACTATTTGACCTTTGGCGGCATTTATCGCGAGGTTGCCCTTCGGATTGTTCCCCCCACGTTCATCGATAATGTTTTCGCCAGGCCCAAAGACGTGTTGAGCGCGAATGCCCGGGTGGAAGTCGACTGCTACATTCAGCAAATGGAGGACCGGCGCGAACCGGTCACGCTCGAAGTGGAATTGCGCGACGGGGAACGGGTGGTTGCCAAAAACAGCGCGCAGGTGCCAGCGTCGGCAGCAACCAAGGAAGCTGTGACACATTCTGTGGTGCTGGAAAATCTGGGCCCGATCAAATTGTGGGAATTGTCCAACCCCAATCTTTATACCGTTCATGTGGGACTTTTGCGCGGCACGGAAGTGATCGATCAAGACTCGCGAAGGATCGGTTTTCGCGAGGCGCAATTTACCGACCATGGGTTCGAGTTGAACGGTAAGGTGATCAAGCTGCGCGGCCTTGATCGTCACCAGACGTTCCCGTTTGTCGGGCAGGCCATGCCAGGCCGGGCTCAGCGACGCGACGCGCAAATTCTGCGCCAGAAGCTGAAATGCAATATCGTGCGCACGTCGCACTACCCGCAGTCGCGGCACTTTCTGGATGCGTGCGACGAAATGGGTTTGCTTGTGCTGGAAGAAATTCCCGGATGGCAGCACATCGGGGACGAAGCCTGGAAATTAATTTCCATCGACAACGTGAGCCGAATGATTCGGCGCGACTGGAATCACCCGAGCATTATTCTTTGGGGCGTGCGGATTAATGAATCCAAAGACGATCATGATTTTTACACGCGCACGAATGCCGTGGCCCACAAGCTCGATCCCACGCGCCAGACCGGGGGTATCCGCTATTTCCAGGAGTCGGAATTCCTGGAAGACGTTTTCACGATGAATGATTTCGGCTGGCCGATGAAGCCACCTAACCATCCGCGCTACCTGAACACGGAGTTTGTGGGGCATACCTATCCGACAAAAACGATCGACAACAAAGAACGGCTGGTGGAGCACACGATCCGGCACGCGCGGGTGCACGATCAACTCGCTTCGAACCCGCAATATGCGGGCGGGATCGGCTGGTGCGCATTCGATTACAACACACACGCTGATTTCGGCTCCGGCGACCGGATCTGCTATCACGGAGTCACGGACATTTTTCGCGAGCCAAAGCCCGCGGCGGGATTCTATAAATCGCAGTGCGAGCCCGCGGACGAAATTGTTCTGGAGCCTGCGTTCCATTGGGCGCGGGGAGACGAGTCGATCGGATTTACGAAGGCTTTGGTTTGCTCTAATTGTGACCACTTGAAATTTTATCTTGGAGACAAGTTGGTGGCAGAGGCCGATCCGGAC
Organism: Candidatus Acidiferrales bacterium; assembly: GCA_963701055.1. Taxonomy (GTDB): domain Bacteria; phylum Acidobacteriota; class Terriglobia; order Acidiferrales; family UBA7541; genus Acidiferrum. The sequence goes on from OY969563.1 coordinate 337,045, forward strand.
AAGGCGCAGTTCCCGCACCTGCGCTATGCGCCGTTCACCGCGGAATTGGGGAAGGTGGTCCGCGGATGGGGAGACTTGCGGATCGAAGGTTACATTCAAGGCAAGCAGGTGATCGCCAAGACTCTGTCTGGCAAAGGCATCGACCAGAAATTTGAATTGTTGCCGGATGACACGAATCTGGTGGCCGACGGAGCGGATACGACGCGGGTGGTGCTGCGCGTGACCGATGAATTTGGCGCTATCCGGCCTTTCGCGAATGACGCGATAAGGCTCGATCTCGATGGGCCTGCGGAAATTATCGGGGACAATCCGTTTGCGCTGATTGGCGGCACCGGCGCTATTTGGGTGCGCGCGAAAGAGCAAGCGGGAACGGTGCGGTTGACGGCAGTGCATCCGGTGCTGGGGACCCAGCGTGTGCAGATTGAGTTGACGGCGGCCGCACCGGAAACGGTTTAAGAAGAAAGCAATTGAAAGGAGTTCCCGTGAATAAGTTGCTGCGGAAGTCTGCGTGGATAGTGATTCCCCTCTGTTTGCTGGCTACGGTTGCGAGCGCGCAAGCCAGTTATGACCTGCGTTCCCCCGACAAAAGAATTGAAGTGCGAATCCGTACGGCGCAAGGTGTGCGCTATGACGTGGTGTTGAACGGAAGAGCGATCCTCGAGGACAGCGGACTCTCGCTCGATGTGGACCATAAGATTCTTGGCCGCGAGGTGAAGGTCACCGACGCGAAGGAAAGTCATCACGATCAGGTTGTGGAACCCGTGGTGCGGCAGAAATTCGCGAAGATTCGCGACAACTATAACGAACTGCGCCTTACGATGGACGGCGACTATGCGGTCGTGTTTCGCGCGTACAACCAAGGCGTTGCTTACAGGTTCGAGACTTCTGTGCCCGACGAGCATGTAAAAATTTACGGCGAGGAGGCGAATTTCCGTTTCCCGGCGAACTTCGTCGTGTTTTATCCCCAGGAAGATAGTTTTTTTTCGCACAACGAACGCAAATACCTGCCGCAGCATTTGCTGGCCATCAATCCGGCGTTTCTGGCAAGTTTGCCGGCAGTGGTGGATGTGGGAGAAGGCGCAAAAGTGGCCATTGCGGAATCGGACGTGGCGGAATACCCGGGGCTCTGGTTGCGCGGCACCGGGGGAAATGGGCTGGACGGAACGTTCCCGCCATATCCGCTAAAAGAGAAACTTGTACGCGATCGCGATTTCCAGGTCGTGGAAAGCGCCGATTATATTGCGGTGACGACGGGGAAGCGGACCTTTCCGTGGCGCGTGCTTGGAATTGTGGACCGCGATGCCGACCTGATTACAAATCCATTGGTGTACCTGTTGGAGAGTCCGTCCAAAGTGCAGGACACCAATTGGATTAAGCCGGGGAAAGTTTCCTGGGATTGGTGGAACGACAACAACGTTTACGGTGTCGATTTCAAGGCGGGCATCAACACGCAAACATACAAGTACTACATCGATTTCGCCGCAAAATATGGCATCCCTTACATCATCCTGGATGAGGGCTGGTACAAACTCGGCAACGTGCTCGACGTGGTCCCGGAAATCAACATGGAAGAATTGACGGCGTACGCAAAACAGAAAAACGTCGGCGTGATTTTGTGGGTGGTTTGGAAAACATTGGACGACCAGTTGATACCGGCGTTGGATCAATACCAGAAGTGGGGCATCAAGGGAATTAAAGTAGACTTCATGCAGCGCAGCGACGAAATTCTGATCAACTTCTATCACCGGGTCAGCAGCGAAACGGCGAAACGCCACATGCTGGTGGATTTTCATGGCGACCAAAAGCCGGCAACCATGACGCGCACGTGGCCGAACCTGATCAGCACGGAAGGCGTCCGCGGCCTGGAGTGGAGCAAGTGGAGCGCGGAGGCGGAGCCAGAGCACAACGTTACGCTGCCGTTTACGAGGATGTTTCTCGGGCCCATGGACTACACCCCCGGCGCGATGCTGAATGCCACGAAGACCAGCTTTGCGCCGATCATGCACCGCCCGATGAGCCTGGGCACGCGCTGTCATCAATTGGCGATGTACGTGGTGTACGAAAGCCCGTTGCAGATGCTTTCCGATAGCCCATCGAACTATTTACGCGAACCGGAAGCGATGGAATTCCTTGCGGCAGTGCCGACGGAGTGGGACGAATCGAAGGCGCTGGACGGGAAGATCGCGGAATACGTGGCAGTGGCGCGCAGAAATGGATCGGACTGGTATGTGGGAGCGATGAATAACTGGAGTGCGCGAGAGTTGGAGATTGATTTTTCATTTTTGCCGGAAGGTCATTTTGAGATGAGCGCTTACCAAGATGGAGACAACGCCGATCGATTTGGAAGCGACTACAAATTGGTAAAGATGCCGGTCGCTCGGACGACGAAATTGAAAATCAATCTAGCGCCGGGAGGCGGTTGGGCAGCGCGCATTCAGCCGGCGAAGTGAGGATCGCGTGAACTTGGTTGTTGGGTCGGCGGCAGTTTTTTACTTCAGGGGTTAAAACCCTCCTCTTGGGGGTTTTGCGGCACGGCTGAAGCCGTGCCCTCCCCCACCGCGGTTATCAGATTGGGAGAAGGCCGGTCTCCGCGGGATGCGATACGCTCCCAATGATCGACGTGCTCGAAGCACAATGAAAAGGAGACCGGCAATGCAGAAGATTAGCACTATGGGGACGAGTGGGGAAAACATTTTCGAAGGACAACTCACCATTGGTTTAGATCTGGGAGACCGCTCCAGTGCGTACTGCGTTTTGAATGAAGCAGGAGAAATTGTTTTGGAGCACAAGCTGGCGACCACCCCGGAAGCCATGAAGCAGGTATTCGGTAGCATGCCGCGGTGTCGCATCGCGATGGAGACGGGGACGCATTCTCCGTGGGTGAGCCGGTTGTTAACCGCGCTGGGGCACGAAGTGATCGTGGCGCACGCCCAGAAGGTGCCCTTGATCACCAAGAGCCGGCGAAAAGATGATCGTCTGGATGCGCGATCGCTAGCGCGGCTGGCACGAATCGATCCCGAGCTGCTGAGCCCGGTGAAGCATCGCAGTGCGCAGGCGCAGTTGCACCTGACAGAGATCCGTGCCCGAGCAGTACTCGTGAGCGCTCGAACTGCCCTGGTGAATGCCGCACGAGGATTGGTGAAGTCCTACGGCGAGCGGCTGCGCAAGTGTGGCACGGAACAGCTCCGTCGGGAGACTATGAGTGGATTAAGCGCAGGATTGCGGGAAGCGTTAGAGCCGCTGTTGCGAGAGGTGGAATCGTTAAACGAACGCATCGGGGAATATGATCGGCGAATCGAAAAAATGGCCAAACAGACGTATCCGGAAACGGCGCTGCTCAAACAGCTGAAGGGTGTAGGAGACCTGATCGCCACGACCTATGTGCTGACCATCGAGGATCCGCATCGATTCCGGAAGAGTCGCGACGCGGGATGTTTTGTGGGCTTGCAGCCTGGGCGGAGGAACTCGGGCGAGAGCGAACCACAAATGCACATTAGCAAAGAAGGGGATGAGTATCTACGGACGCTACTGGTGCAAGGGGCGCACTACATTTTGGGACCTTTTGGGGAAGACAGTGACTTGCGGCGCTGGGGGCGGAAGCTCTCGGCACGAGGAGGGAAAATTGCCAAGAAACGGGCGGTGGTGGCGGTAGCACGGAAGCTAGCGGTACTGCTGCACCGGTTGTGGGTGAGTGGAGAAGTGTACGAACCGTTGCGCAATAGCCAGAAGGCGATGAGCCCAGCAGCATAGAGAAACCCAGCAGAGAAAGAGTTTGTAACCGAACAGCTGAGCTCGACCGCCGAGTTTAGGCGACTGCGACACGTGCCTGGGCCCAAACTTCTCTCCTAAAGAGAGAAGCGGAGGACGATTATCAGGTAGCAGCGCCTAATGAATCAAGAACACCCAACTTGCACCGAGCGAACATCGCTCACATAAGAGTGCGAATGGAAGGGTGGCGACAGAGGCGGCTTGGCTGAACGGGAAAAGAGAGAAGAACTCATGGAAAGAGCAAAACACTCTTGACAGGGGCCGGCCTTCTCATGGAAGGCACCGGATCCCTGCAAGCAATAGGAATAAGCGGTGCGAATTGCGTCTATTTCGATTGAGGCTTGCTGGACGCGACGATGCCGCTGCCTTCGCGGATGGTGAGGATCTGGTTGGCTTTGACCGCTGTGAATCGTTCCACTTTTTGGGTTGTGGGCCACTTTACTTCGATTGCGTCCACCACTTGCGCCTTGCCTAAACCGAAGTGCAGCCGCAGATCGGATTGCGACATAACGCTTGCGCCGCTGTGTACTTCATCCATTTGCGCGTGAGTGCCGGTGATTACGCGGATGCGCGCGCCGATCGCCGTGCGGTTGCAGTGTGTTCCGATTAGTTTCACCTTGATCCAGTTTTGCGCGTTGCCGCCATCATTGCGCAGTAAAGATGGGATGTCGTTCATGTTCAAGATGAGAACGTCGATGTCGCCGTCGTTGTCGTAATCCCCGAAAGCGGCGCCGCGGCTCGAAAAACGTTCGCTGATGCCAGGTCCCAACTCGGCAGAAACGTCCTTGAACCTGCCATCGCCGAGGTTTTTATATACGAGGCGAGGATTCTTGAAGGTCTGGGCAAAGCTATGCTCCTCAATTTCCGGGTAGACATGCCCATTGACCTGTAGGATATCCGGCCAGCCATCGTTGTCGTAATCCAGGAAGCCGCAGCCCCAAGCGACGTACTGGTTGTTGATGCCCACTCCGGATGAGAAGGCCTGGTCGGTGAAGGTACCGTCGCCGTTGTTGTGATAAAGATTGCAGGTATCGTCGGAAAAGTTGGTTTTGAAAATGTCGAACCAGCCGTCGCAATCATAATCACCGACAGCTACGCCCATGCCGGCTTGTTCATGACCATTTTCGTTGAAGGCGCAACCCGCCAGGACGGCCATATCCGTGAACGTGCCGTCGTGGTTATTGTGAAACAGGATGCTCGGTTCGGAGTCGACAGCCACGTAAATGTCCGGCCAGCCGTCGTTATCGAAATCATAAGAGACCGCGGTGATGGAATAGCGCGGGCCGGGCTTGAGGATGCCCGCTTTTTCGGTGACATCACTAAATGTTCCGTCGCCGTTATTGTGGAAGAGAAGATTCGTGTCACCCGGAAGGCCGCGCGGGCCGCACATGACGGGGATTCCTTTCCATTGGCAGTAGGCGGCGTCTCCCGGATTGGCCGTAGCTGCAGGATCGAGCTTGATGTAATTGCAGACGAATAAATCCAGATGACCGTCGCGATCGTAGTCGAGCCAGGTGCAACCGGAGCCCCAGCGAACTGATTCTTCGAGAAGGCCCGCCTTGTGCGTCACATCCGTAAAAGTGCCGTCGCCATTGTTGTGGAACAGGATGTTGTGTCCCCAAAAACAGCAGAACAGATCGTCGTGACCGTCGTTGTCGTAATCGCCGACACAAACACCGGTCTGCCAACCGGTGCGTCCGAGTCCGGATTTTTCGGTCACGTCGGTGAAGGTGCCGTCGCGATTGTTTTTGTAGAGGTGTGAAGTTGGAGCCGCGCCGGTGGGCCACTTGGTGTTCAGCCGCGTTCCATTCGTGAGATAGATATCCAGCCAGCCGTCGCCGTCGTAATCGAAAAAGGCAAGGCCGCTGCCTTTTGCTTCAATGATAAGACGCTTGTGATCCAGGCCGCCCCAAACGTTGGGGGCGGTGAGGCCGGCTTCGCGAGCTACATCCACGAAGGTGACCGGCGAAGCGGCGGCCGAGTTGGGAATTGTCTTGGCTTGAAGAATTGCGGAACGATTCCATTTCCAGATGGGCGTGGTGAGGGCGTCGAGCAAAGTTGCGCCGAACGCGACAGCAGAGGAACCCAGGAATCGCCGCCGACCGGATCGCATCGTCATCGGCTGGGCACCTTGGGGAAGTTCTTCGGCGCAATTCCCGTGCCTTCTTTTACCGCGATGATTTTGTCCGTGGGTACGCTCGTCAAGCGATCCACTTGGCCGCTCGGCCAGGTAATTTCCAGCGAGTCAATTTTGGTGCGCTTTCCGAGCCCAAAGTGAATTCGAGGATCGCTTGCGGACATATAACTCATGCCGCCTTTTGCCTGCTCGACTTCGACGAAGCCTTCGGCCGTCAACTTCAGCGACGCGCCGACGCCGTCGCGATTGGAGCGCGTGCCGATCAGCAAAACTTCCAGCCAATGATTGGCGTTTCCGCCGTCGTTGCGGAGAAGTTGGGGATAATCTCCGCGAACGTTAACGGCGATGTCGAGATCGCCGTCATTATCGAAGTCCGCGGTAGCGAGACCGCGTCCAGCAATGGGTTTTATGAAATCGGGGCCCAGCGCTTCGGAGACTTTTTCAAACTGGCCTTTGCCGACGTTTCGAAACATCAACAGCGGCTCTTTGTAAGTGACTTCGCTGTGATACAGCTGAACGTTGTCTACCATGGCGCCGTTTGCCTGCAAAATATCCGGCCAGCCATCGTTATCGTAATCCATGAACTTCATGGCGACGCCGCTGAGCTGCATGACCTTGTTTCCGATGCCGGAGTCATAGGTGACGTCATTGAAGGTCCCATTGTGATTGTTGTGATAGAGACGGTTAAGTTCGAAATCCAGGTGAGTGATGTACACATCCTGCCAGCCGTCGCGATCGACGTCGGCGGCGTCGATTCCCATGCCCGCTTCGTAACGGCCGTCTTCGCTGGCGGCCAAGCCGGAAATGAGCGACACGTCTTCAAACGTTCCGTCGTGCTTGTTCAGAAACAGAAAATTTGGCCAGGTATCGTTGGCGATAGCAATGTCGGTCCAGCCGTCGTTGTTGAAGTCGGCCAACACCACGCCCATTCCCTTGGATTCCGGTTTTCCGACACCGGAAGCGTCGCTCACATCGGTGAAGGTTCCGTCGTGGTTGTTGTGAAACAGTTTCGTTTTTTGCCCCTTGTAATTTCCGGGATGGCAATACGCGCGATAACCGGGTCGATGATCCCCGCACCAGATATTGTTCTTGGGGCTCCAGTCTATGTAGTTGGTGACGATCAGGTCCAGATAGCCATCCTTGTCGTAGTCAAACCATCCGGCGCTGGTGGACCACTGGCCCTGGTCTGCGACACCGGCCTTGCGGGTGACGTCGGTGAAGGTGCCGTCGCCGTTATTGTGATAAAGAATCGCGTTGCCGTATCCGGTCACATACAAATCGGGGTAGCCATCGTTGTCGAAGTCGCCGACTGCCACGCCCTGACCGTAATGTCCTTCACCAGCCAAGCCGGCCTTTTCGGTGACGTCGGTGAAGGTGCCGTCGCCATTATTGTGATACAGCGCGCAACGCAACGGGTGCGCCGGTTTGTACGCATCGGTCGCCGCTGACTGCACGAAAAAAAGATCCATCAGGCCGTCCTGATCGTAATCGAGCCAGGCAACGCCGGTGCCCATGGTCTCCAGGTAGTACTTTTCTTCCGTCTGCGTGGAATCCTGCTGGAAGGTGATTCCGGCGGACTTGCGAATGTCCGTGAAGCGCACGGTGATCGGCGCCTCGTTCTGCTTTTCAGGGTGCGTTGCTTGCGCGTTGAGAAATATTGCGGCGCTGAGAGCAAAACTCATTGCGAGAAGCGCAGAATTTTTTGTTGAAGAGCCCAAGTGTCTGTCTTTTCTCTTCCTGCCATTCCGGATTGAAAGAGCCTCGCGGAGCACGAGACAGAGTTTGATTCTAGCGCCTGGCCGCAATGCCCTCAACTCAGCGTCACTCTCGAATCTTCAGGGGGTTACAACGTACGATCGGCCATGGAAAGCGCGAATTGCAAAAGCTGTTGTCTCGAAGCAGTCGACATAGGCTCATTCACGACGCGCGGCATGGGCGGGGCTTTTTCAAGAGCTTCCTGAATTTTGTCGACGTCGAGAACGCCGCCCGTGTTATTTCCCTTAAAGCGGTCGAGAACTTCCTTGGCTTTGTCGAGTTGACCGGTCTGATAGTAGAAAACGCCCAGCGTGGAATAGCTGCCCACCCACTCCGGCAGCAAATCGACCGCTTGTTCCAAGCGCTCCGCAGCCTGCGCTGTTTTGCCCTGCATCACCGCGACCAGGCCCTGGCCCCAGAGGAGCTTTCCCGAGCTGGGCATTCGCGCCAGACCTTCCTGCAAAGTTTTCTCCGCGCCGGTTACGTCGTTTTGCCGAAGCTGCAGCAGAGTGACCGACAGATAATACTGGTCGTTGTCCGGATTTCGGTGAATGGCGCTCCTGAAGATTTGTTCGGCTTCGGCCGTCTGGCCCAAATGCGCCTTGATGTCTCCGACCAGGGAGAGATACGCATCGTCCTGCTGACCTTTGCCGGAGAGCTGCTGGGCAATTTCGAGCGCCTGGGCGTACTGACGTTGTCGAAAATAGGCGTTGGCGAGATCGAACTTCACGTCATCGGAATCGGGATTCGCTTTGAGCGCGGCCTGAAAATGCTGGATGGCATCGTCGTACAAATGATAGCGCGCGAGGAGAACGCCGACGCCGGTCTCCGTGCGGAAATCCCCACCGCTCAACTGATCGATCTGGGCCACAGCTTTGCGCGCATCGTCCACTTTTCCGAGTTTTAAATAGCCTTCCGCTAGTAAATATAAATTTTCGGGCTGGTCGGGATTTTTCTGGATCTGGTTCGCGAGCTCCGTAAGATCGAGTTCCGCCTTCTGCTTCCCGGAAAGATTCGAGCGGTTGTCGAGATAATCGAAGAGATGCTGGTAGGGATATGGCCCCGTCGAGGCGTTTTTGGATAGCGTTTGAAATACGTTCAAATCCCGTTTCGCGGCCTCCGATTGATGCAAACTGCGCTCGACCATCGCGAGTTTGTAGTAGCCCGGTGCCGGCGAACGGGCAACGCGGATGAACTTGCGGAGCAATTCCTCAGCCTCTTCGAATTTCTTTTGCGTTATCCGCAGGTTTGCCAGTTCGAGCAGTGCATCCGCCTGATCGGGGCTGACTCGCAGGGCTTCCTGAAAGTAATGCTCCGCTGCGGCGTGGTTTCCCTGGTGCTCCTCGATATAACCCATATTGAAGAGACACGCGCCGTTGTGAGGATCTTTCTTCAGCCCTTCCGCAAAATATTTGCGCGCTTCGTCGAAACGTCCGAGCTGGCGGTAGCAGAGTCCCAGGAACGCGTACGAGCGAGCGGATGGATCCAGCTCGATCAAGTGCTTGAATTCTTCGATCGCTTTGTCCACTTTGCCGGACATAAAATAGCTTTCGCCGAGCGCTGCATGGAGGTCGGTGCGCTCCGGAGCGAGTTGCAATCCGGATTCGAGCAGCGGGATGGAGTCTTCGTAATAATTCTGAGACATGCTCACGCGTGCCAACGAATAGATGACGTCTGTATTTTCAGGCGCAAACTTGTGGGCACGGACGAGTTGATCCAATGCGTCTACCGGCTTGGACTCCTGCGTGTAGACCTGCCCCAGGAGATACAACGTTTCCGCTGAATCGGGCTTGAGCTTCAGCGCGCGTTTCAACATCACTTCAGCTTTCGCAAGCTCACCGTTTTGCAGATAGATTCCACCGAGGTTGTGCAGAATCTCGAACGCTTGCGGCTGCAACGCATCGGCTTGTTCCAACTCGAATTGCGCCGCATGGTTTTGCTTTTCGGTGGCGAGTAATACGCCCAGGGTGAAATGCAGCTGAACGTTGTCTTTGTTTTGGGCAGACAGCTCCTTAGCGGTCCGCAACCCGTCGGCGGTTTTTCCCGATTCCAGGTAAGCCTTTGTGAGATTGAACCGCGAAGCGATAGTTGCCGGATGGACGCGCTCGAAGTAGAGAGCTGCATCGGCGGGATGCTTCTTCGCCAGAAGCACCAGGCCGAGATTGTAATTGCCGTCGGGATCTGCCGGGCTCAGGCGCAGGACTTCGCGAAATTCTTTTTCGGCTTGATCGAGATCTTTCTGGAGAACGTACAGATTGCCCATGTCGTTGCGGATTCCCGTGGATTTCGCGTTGAGTTTCAATCCTTGTTGAAAGGCGGTGAGTGCGTCGGCGTAATTCTTTTCGGCGGTGTAGACAAGTCCAAGAAGGCCGTAGCCCTCGGGTTTGGAGGGATTTTGCCGCAGCTCGTCCTGAAGCCGCTCCTTGGCCTCTTGCAATTTGCCTTGTTGCAGGAGTGCTTCAGCGTCCGCGAAGGGAGAAGGAGTTTTGGAGGACGGATGCGCCGGTGGTTTGGCCGGGGCCGGCTGTTGTGCTGCTGCTTCCCGAGTGGCGAAGGAAATCACGACCAAAGCAAGCCGGGTGCTCAGCCGGCGCATGTTGACGTTCCTCCTTCTGGATGTGGAGGGAATCTCCAAGTGAACATGAGCGCTGCTCCTCTGCGCGCGATTGCGACGAAATGGTGCCGGATGGAACTCAATTTAGCATTTCCAATGTCTGCCGGGCTAATTTGTGCTCCGGCTGCTGGCGCAGCAACGCCTCCAGGACTTCTTTGGCTTTCTCCTTGTCGTTCAAAACTACATAGAGACGGGCCAGATTCAGATAGGCTTGATCAAATTGCGGAGCAACCTGGATGCAAGTTTCGAATTTGGCCTTGGCTTCGGGATACTGCCCCTGGCGGACTAAGACAACACCCAGATTATTCAGGGCATCCGCGTAATCGGGGCGCAACGCGAGCGCTTTCTGAAGAAACTGCGCGGCTTCCTGAAGCTGGTTCTGCTGCGCGTAGACCATCCCAACGCTGTAATTGGCGTCGGCGCTTTCTGGGCCGGCTTCGAGCGCGCGCAGGAGCATTTGTTTTGCTTCGTCGAAGCTTCCCTTTCTGCGCAGCAAATTCCCAAAGTTGAGGAGCGCGGTAACGTAGGAGGGCCGGAGCTGGAGGGCTTTTTGAAAATCGCCGATAGCTTCTGCCGTCTGGCCTTGTTGCGCGGAGACCATCGCGAGGTTGTTCCAGGCCTCCGCATATTCCGGCCGTAGATGCAACGCTTGTTCAAGATAACTTCTGGCGTCCGGCAGCGAGTTTCTCATCAGGTAGAGCGTGCCGAGATTGTAGTAGGCCTCGGGATTATTCGGATGAGCTGCTATGACTTGCTTGAAAGCATCCGTGGCCGCTTGCAAATAACCGCGCTGGAACAATGCCACGGCGTATGTGAAATCGTTTCGCTGAAATTCCTCGAGGAACAACTGTCCGGTCATGGGGAGAGCGTTGCGCTGAAAGTCAGCGCTGGTCTTGGGCATTGAGCGGACGTCGTTCAGCAAACCCGCAGGCTGCAGCGGCCCTTGATACACCTTTACGATTGCGCCTTCACGATTCAGGAAGAATGAGGTTGGTAAAGCCAGGTCTCTGCGGCGATCGAACAGGTAGCGGAAAGCGAGATTGTAAATGCCGGCCATTTCTTCGGTCGCCACAACCATTGGCAGCGACAATTGTTCGCGGGCGATGAGTGCTCGGAGCGCCTCGGCGTTTCCTAGATTGTCTAAATTGACGCAAATGATGTGAATATCCGCCGAAGTCAGGTTTGCTTGTTCTTTCTGCAAAAGGCGCAACTGGTCAGTGCAAGAGACCGCAGCTGTGCCCCAAAAATGAAGAAGAACAAAGTGACCTCGGAGCGCGGACAGTTGCTTCGTGTCCCCCGCCAAATCCGGCAGAGAAAAGTCCGGGGCTTGCATGGGCTGAATAAGCCAGGTCTCCAGTGAAGAGGGCAAGTGCTCCTCGGGCGGTGGCTCGTTCTGGCGTTCAAATGCAGCGGAGGTATTGGCGAATGGTTTGGCGTGAAAGTCGGCTTGCCCTTCCCGAACTTCGATTTGATGGTTGGCGGGCAATTTGTCCAGCACTTGTGTTAGACCGCTCGGCCAGCGGATGGTGGCGCGGAACGTGCTGTCCGCGTTACCGAGGCCAAAGAAGATCTCTTTACCATGCTGGGACAAAAATCCAGAACCGGCCTGCAGCAGTTTTGTTTGCGCATGGCCAGCGGCTTCAATCGTGACAGCAGCGCCAATCGCGTCGCGGTTGCTCTTTGTTCCCTGCAAGCGAAACGCGGCGGAGTTGCCGAGCTCCTTCATCGCGTTGCGCAAGACGCGGATCTGAGGCGCGGTGCGGTTTTTCAGGATGACTTCCAAGCGCCCGTCGTGATCGAGGTCCGCGAGCACGAACGCGCGGCTGTCGTCGAGAAAATCGAGGCCGATGCTGCCGGAGACATCAGAAAACGTGCCGTCGTGGTTGTTCAGGTAACACACATTTCTTTCGAAACCGTTCCAGGTGGCGTCCGAGCGGATTAACTCGTTGATGGCGTTCCACCCGCGCTCATAATTTTCAGAAGGGGTAGCGTTCGAAGGTGATTTGGCAACGACCTGCCGCCAGAAAAAACTGGACACGTCGCGATCGTCGAGGCCAGAGATGTAACCGTTGGCGATGTATAGATCCTGATAGCCGTCATGGTCAAAGTCCCATGCGTCAGTCGACCATGCCCATCGGCCCATCTCGACTCCCGCGTGCGCAGCCACATTCTGAAAACGACCGTTGCCTTCATTGCGATACAACGAATTGCCAACCATGTGCCGTTTGTACAGCGCGCGGATTTGTTCCGAGTCGGTGGCATGAAAATTCGGCTGTCGAAAAACGCGCATCCCCGCTGCTACCCACATTCCCGCGGCGTAGATGTCCTGCTTACCGTCGTTGTCGAAATCCACCCAGCAAGCGCTCATGCCGGCGCCGGGTTCGTTGGCTTCGGAGTCGTCAGAAACGGCACCGAAGGTGCCGTCTCTCTTGTTGCGGTAAAGATTGTTGCGGCCAAAATCATTTACGACGTACAAATCTGGCCAACCGTCTGAGTTGTAGTCGCCCCAGGTGCACGCGAAGCTGTACCGATCATTTTCGGCATTTAGACCTGCAACTTCAGTGCGGTCTTGAAACACGCCGTTTCCTTCGTTGTGGAACAAAAAGTTTGGAGGCCCATTGCGCGCGTCAAAATAGGGAACGGGATAGTGATACTGGTCGAGGCCGCTGTAGTAGTTGTAGAGGCAGAAGTAAATATCCAGGCGGCCGTCGTGGTCGTAATCGGCGATCGCGGCATGGGTGAATGTTCCCGTGGGCGGATTCTGAAAATGGAATGCGTCGCGTTTCAGTGAAAATTTGCCGTTTCCTTGATTCACGAACAGCAAAGGGCCTGTGGCGCACACCACCAAAAGATCCTGAAAGCCTTTGTTCTCGAAATCCGCAAATAGCGCGCACGCCGTTCCATCGAGCACGCCGACACCGGCGGATTCGGTTACATCTTCGAATGTTCCGTCACCGCGATTGTGGTACAGCCGGTTCGGAAGTCCCGGCGGTTGGCAAACATAGAGATCGTCAAATCCGTCGTTGTCGAAATCGCCGGTTGCGAGGCCGGTATTTCCGTATACATCGATGCCAGAGGCGCCGTCGAGAACTGTTCGCCAGTAGTCGACGCCGTGGGCGAGTTGGCGCTGATAGGAATCCAGGTGACCGAGAGCTTGTGAGGAAACATCCAGGAATAGGGGAAGGCGGGCGCGACTAACGGTTTCCTCGTTTGCTTTCCATTGGAGGGCGCGCCAGCTGCCGGAATCGGTTCGCGACCACTCGGTCTGCCAATATCCGATGCGCCCTTCACGGGCATCGCTCCCGGTCATTCCGACGAAGTCGTAACGAATGTCGACGGAAATCGTCAGTGGGGAAGTCCTGGTTTCTTCGATTTTCGTGATCTGGAACTCGGCGGTGTCGATGCGAGTGAAGGGCGCCAGGTAAGTTTGCATTTCCTTCAGAAAAGGCTCGCGACCTTGCACTGGCGTGCCATCGAATTTTCTTCGGATCACTTCAATGCCATACTCCGCGCGCAATTGTTTCTGTTCGGCGGGAATTAAAGGGGCAGCTTGGATCGAGGCGTCGAGAATTGTGCCGAACGAGCGTAGGGCGGGCGGGCCGGATCGAAGTTCCTTTGCCCAGTCAGTGAGTGACTGTGCAATTTCGCTGGCGTATTTTTCCGTAATGTACTCGTCGGTGCCTGGAACTACATAGCGCATCAGATCATCAAGGGGAGATTTTTTCGGGTAGTGCGGCGTAAAGCGGGGTTCGGCGAATGGGAGGGCAGAGTTTTTTTCAGCGAGAGCGGGAGCTTCTATCCATCGTGGCATTACCGACTGCAGAGGGGCCGGAAGAAACAGCATGGGCGCCCAGCGCATCCTGCCCAAGAAGGCTCGGCGAGAGATTTTCTGAATTCCATGCCGGCTACGCCGCATCTTCGAATGTTCTCGCACTTTCTCGCGCAGAGGTTCCGATGCTAACACTCGCCGGGAATTGCGTCTAACCAGGCCACGGCAGGATGGAGTTTGCAAAGAGTCACGACGAAGGTACCGGTCCAGAAGAATGCCCTATCACTAATTCCGCGGAGATTTCGTATTTCTTGCCGCGCGGATCGCTGGAACTACAAAGCTCGTGCAGAACATCGGCGGCCATGCGTCCAAGTAAATCACGATGGATATCGACGGTCGTGATGGAGGGATTGCTATATTCCGCGAGCCTGGTCCGATCGAATCCCGTTACCGAAATATCCTGAGGAATCTGGCAACCCATGGAGGTAAGGCCTTTCATCACGCCCACGGCAGTCAGATCATTGACGGCCATCACCGCCGTGGGCCGCGGAGACATTTTTGCAATGGCCAATCCCGCGGCGAGTCCTCCTTCAAAGCGCAGGTCGCCGTGCAAGACAGGCCCTGGCTCCAGCCCCAGGGCGGTCATGGCTTTCTCGTAGGCTTCCAATCGCGCGATGTTGGACTTGAGCTTGGGGCGGCCCGCGACAAAAGCAATCTTCCGGTGTCCTTCTCGATACAGGTATTTAACAGTTTGCTCGATGCCAGAAGCATAATCGATTCTTAAGGTGCTGACGTACCCGCGGGCGGGCGCCAGATCGAGAAACGTCACGGCGATTTTTCTGCGCGCCAATTCGTTGATCAGTCGCGCGCTGATTTCGGAAGTCATGATCGCGACTCCGCTCACGTTGTGAGCCATCATGCGCGTGGCGGCTTCCTGCGTGCGCCGCGGATCATAATTCGTGTCGCTCAAAATCGCTTCGTAGCCGAGCTGCCGCGTGCGGGACAAAAAACTCTTGATTATTTCAGGGAAAAAAGGGTTTTCGATGTCCGATACGATAATTCCTAGTGTGCGCGTATCCCGCGAAGCCAGGCGCCGAGCGTGTATGTTGGGCAAATATCCGAGGCGTTTGACGGTGGAAAGAACCAGATCTTTTGTTTTTCTTCCGACCTTCCCGGTCTTGTTCAAAACATTCGAGACGGTCGCTGTCGATACACCGGAAGCCTTGGCAACCTCTCGAATCGTCAAACCCATAGTTGAGCCCTGTCCTCGACCAACCGATGCAAACAATCGCCACTGCAGTGATTCTATGGCGGGGGAAGCAAAGTATAAATGAAAAAAAACGCTTGACACCATGCAAAAGTGTGTGTATTAGTGCGGGACAAGGTTAAGCGGTTAAGTTGTTTTTTGTTGGGGTGCCTGGTCTGGGGGTTGCGGAATCCCTCCGGGTATTTTTTGTTTTCGCGATAGGAATGGTGCCGTGAATCTTCGTGCGGCCGTTCCTGCGAGGTCCATGGCTGGAGTTTTCGCGGGACGGTTCGCATTGGTTTTTCATTCTCTCGACATATGGCGGTCCGCCGAAAAGAAAGACTTTGGGGGGTTAGGCATGAAGGCTAGAGAAATCTCTTTGCGGGCCCTGTCTTTATCGCTACTCTTTGCCACCACGCTGCTGTTGCTGGGCCCGAGACCTGCGCTCGCGCAGATGGACACCGGTTCGATCCTCGGCACGGTCACGGACCAGACTGGCGCGGTGATCAATGCCGCCAAGGTGACGCTGACCAACGAAGGAACCGGGATCAGCTTGACCAGCACTACGGGCTCCGACGGCATCTACAAATTCTCACCAGTTAAAATTGGCACCTACAAGATCGAGGTCGTCTACCAGGGATTCCAGACGATGACAGCTAACGGCGTCGTCGTCGACATCGGGGCCAGCGTCGTGCAGAATTTTGCGATGAAGCCGGGCAGTGTCAGCCAATCGATCGAAGTCTCTGCGGCGCCGCCGCTCCTGGAATCACAGAGTTCGGCTGTTGGCCAGGTGGTCGATTCGCAGAGTATTAACGACCTTCCTCTCAATGGCCGGAATTTCACTTTCCTCGCACAGCTTGCCGCGGGTGTGAATACTCCGCAAGCGGATACTCGCGGAAACGCCTCGACGGGTGCATTTGCCGCCAACGGCTTGCGGCCGTCTCAGAACAACTACCTGCTCGACGGAATTGACAATAACTCCGACACCGTTGATTTTCTGAACGGCACGAACTTCGTAGTGCTTCCCCCCGTTGATGCCCTTCAGGAGTTCAAGGTACAAACTTCGGATTTCAGTGCTCAGTATGGCCGTTCCGGCGCCGCGATTCTCAATGCCACGATGAAGTCCGGCACGAATGATTTTCATGGCGATGTGTGGGAATTTTTCCGCAACGATGTGCTGGACGCCGCGGACTTTTTTGAAAATGCCGGCGACATTAGGAAAGGCGAACTGCGCCAGAATCAGTTTGGAGGCACCTTTGGTGGCCCCGTGATCATTCCTCACATCATTGACGGCCACAACAAATTGTTCTTCTTTGCGGACTATGAAGGTTTGCGGAGAATTCAGGGCACGATTTTGACGGGCAGCGTTCCAACGGTTGCGGAGAGAAGTAGCGGCTACACAAATTTCTCGGATCTGATCACTGGCCAATCCGGCACCGTCACTGACGCTCTTGGTCGCACGTTTCCGCTGGGAACCGTTTTTGACCCGGCGACCACACGCGCGGTAACTGCCGGCGCGGTTGATCCGGTTACGGGGCTGGTCGCAACGTCTACCGGATATGTTCGCAATCCTTTCGGGGATATCGGCACCGGGTCATGTCCAGCGAATACGGTAAACTTCACCGGGGCCGCCATCGCCGCTTGCCAATTAAACCAGATACCTGCGGGACGACTAGATCCAAACGCCATCAAACTTCTGAATCTTTATCCCAATCCGACGACTGGAAGTCTTTTTAGCAATTATGCGAACTCCCCAAAACTTGACGAGCACCGCAATGGCTTTGACACTCGTATGGATGCAAATATCAACGAACACAATCAGGTGTTCTTTCGGTTTGACTATGTAGACGATCCGCAATTCATCCCTGGCATCTTCGGTGGCGTTGCCGATGGCGGCGCGTTCCAGCAGGGGAATCAAACGGCACTCGCGCAGAACACTGCTTTCGGCTATACGCATACGTTTTCGCCCACTTTGATCAACGAGGCGCGTATCGGTTTTAATTATCTGCACACTACGCGTGCCGGACCGGTAGCGAGCGAAAACGGGATACCGGCGGAGTATGGGATTCAGGACGTTCCCCAGGGAAATTTGAACGGAGGACTTCCCGCCTTTGGAATCAATGGGCTCTCTACGCTCGGAAGCAACTCGTTCTTGCCCTCGAATGAGACGAGCCAGACCTTGCAGTTGACAGACGACGTGACCAAGATTTACGGGAAGCACACATTCAAAATGGGATTTGAGTGGCAGCACGTGAAGTTTACGACCTTGCAGCCACCCTGGTCTCACGGTGAATACGATTACAACGGGGCTTTCACGGACATCCCGGCCGGCACTTCCGGCAACACCGGTCGTGCGGACTTCCTGTTGACTCCGACCCTATCGACGGTCGGTGGCCCTAATTACGTGGGTGGTTCGAGCAATGTCTACGTTTCCAACATATTCCTGACCGACGACGGCAAGAACTATTACGGCGGCTACGTCAATGACGATTGGAAAGTCACTTCTAAACTGACCCTCAATCTGGGGCTGCGGTATGACTTTTTTGGGTTAGTCTCCGATCTGCACTCGAATCAGGCAAACTTCGTTCCCTCCGGCCCACCGGGTGGACCCGTGTACCTGATTCCTAAAGGACCAAACGCAAATAACTTGTCGCCCAGTTTCCTATCGCTGCTAAGCCAAGACGGCATTGGTTTGGACATTACCAATGCCTACGGAGGCGGACTCGGGCATTCTCAAAAAGCCAATTTTGCACCGCGTATCGGGTTTGCGTACCAGCTTACACCGAAACTTGTTGTCCGCGGCGGATGGGGCATGTTTTACGACGGATTTGAGAATCGTGGGTACTCGCCAAATCTTGGTGAGAGTTATCCGTTCCAATTCGATTTCAACTTCGTGCCGGCAAATACTGTGACCCCGATCACATTCCCAGGCTGCACCACGGCTGGTCCCGGAAATGTGGCTACGTTTGAAACTGGCTTCTCGTGCACTTCGCTCAACCCTCTCACGGTAAATGCCAGCGGACTGCAATTGCGCGGAATCCAGTTCAATTACCAGACACCCTACTCGATGGGTGGCAATTTAACGCTGCAATATCAACTAAGCCCCACCATTGCCGTGCAGGCTGCCTACGTTACAACCCAAGCGCGCCATTTAGAGGTGTTCCCGGGTAACAACGAACCCTCCGTGGTCGCTCCCGTGAATACTCCGGAGGCCTCACTCGTACCTTTCCCGGATTTCGGTTTCGGAGGGAGTCTGGCGCAGACTGAAGGAAACAGCGGCTACAACGGGTTGCAGACACAGCTCGAAAAGCGATTTGGCGGCGGCCTGACGATGCTCGCCAACTATACTTACTCGAAAACTCTGAGCGATGCACACGACCTGCTAAACAATGGTAGCTTGCAGGGATACCGTGCTCCCTACGTTCCTGGCATAGGAATCCAGGCTGACTATGGTTTGGCTCCCGCCGACATTCGCAACGTTTTTCACTTCAGCGGTACGTACGAGTTTCCCGTCGGTAAGGGTAAAAAGTACATGTCAGACGCCTCGGGATGGCGCAACCAGGTCGTTGGCGGATGGGCCATTAACTGGATCTTAACGCTGCAAGACGGCCAGCCTATAACGCTTGGTTGTCCAACCTCCACGGCGTCGGGTCTGGGCTGCGGGGTTATCAAAGTTCCCGGGCAGCCGCTAGATCTGGGGATACACACCGACTCAAATGGTTTGATAAGTTGGTTCGGTAACCCCAAGGCTTTCGTGCAACCGTGCGTTCTTGGAGTTGGCGGTGCTCCTGAAGTCAACAATCCCACGGGATGCATGCCGTTGACGGGAAATGCCGCGCTCGGAGGAATTACGCAGGTCCCGGGGCCCGGATACCACAGACTGGACTTCTCTATCTTTAAGAACTTCCCGATCACGGAAAGCAAGTATCTGCAATTCCGCACGGAGTTCTTTAACATAACCAACCATCCTAACTTTAGCGCTCCCGGTTTCGGTGGCAACGGCGTGGTGGCTATATCCGGCTCGGGAAATTACAACAGCTCGACGTTTGGCGAAATCGGCTCGACTCGCGATTCTCCGTATGATCCGAGGCAGATCCAGTTTGCGCTGAAATTTGTCTTCTAGTAGTCGACCCTTACACCCCACCGGCAAGGGCGCTTTTCTTGGAAGCGCCCTTCGTCGGCCTCTCCAGGGCCTGATTTTCTGTGACGGAGCGGTGATACCATCCAAATATTGTGACTCGAAGGTATTGCTCTATGGCGTGCGCAGTGCTGACCCTCGCGGCATGGGTCATCGCAGTTCCTCGATTGGAAGCGCAAAATCAAGATCTCGACCGCGAATTCAAGGACGCCGTGGCGAAATACGAGGGTAAAAAATATCCGGAAGCGGCTGCGCAACTGGAACAGATTGTGCGCGAGGTCCCGGATAGTTTCGAAGTGCAGGAGCTGCTGGGATTAGCTTATGCGGCCCAATCGCGAAACGACAAGGCCAACGACCATTTGGGAAAAGCCGTTCGCCTGAAGCCCGATTCCTCTTCGGCACGGACCAATTATGCGAACAATTTGCTGCGGCTCGGGAAGACGGAGCTGGCGGAACAACAGTTCAAAAAAGCCGCCGCGCTCAGCCCCGGGGACTACGATGCCAACCACAACCTTGGCGAATTCTACGTGCACTCCAATAAGGATGCAGAGGCCTTGGCGTTTCTCGAGCGCGCGCAGCAGATTGATCCCTCGTCTTATGACAACGGTTACGACTTGTCACTGGACTACCTGTTGACCGGGCGGACGGCGGACGCGCGAAAGTTGATTCGGGATCTGGAAGCTCGGAAGGACACGGCCGAATTGCACAACCTGCTGGCTGAGGTGGAAGAAAAGGATGGCCACTTCGTGGGCGCCGCCAACGAATTCCAGACTGCCGCGCACATGGAGCCCAGCGAGAGCAATATTTTCGATTGGGGAAGCGAGTTACTGATCCACCGTACCCTTGAGCCCGCTGTTGAGGTTTTCCGGGAAGGTACGAACCGCTACCCGAATTCGCCGCGCTTGGCCATTGGATTGGGGATGGCTTTGTACTCCCTCGGCAAGTATGACGAGGCGGTGAAGTCTTTGCTGCGTGGGGCTGAACTGGACCCGCGGGACCCTCGTGCTTACGCGTTTCTGTCCCGCGCGTTTGACAGCTCGCCAAACCAGGCTGACGAGGTCATTGCGTGCTTTCGAAGGTTTTCCGAACTTCAGCCGCAGAGCGGGCAGGCCGTGTATTACCACGCGATGAGCATTTGGAAGGGTAAGAGGTCACAGGACCCGAATCTCGATCTGGGGCAAATCGAATCTCTTCTAAAAAAGGCGATTGCGCTTGAGCCTGGCCTGGCGGAGGCCCACCTTCAACTGGGCAACCTTTATTCGGACCGGCGCAAGTATGCGGAGGCTATTCCGGAGTATGTGCGAGCGCGCGAACTCAACCCAGATCTGGCGGATGCGCACTACCGGTTGGCACAAGCTTATGTTCACCTGGGGGAAAAGGACCGAGCGCAGGCAGAGCTCAAGGTTTACCAGCAGCTGAATGAGCAGCACCTGTCGGACCTCGATAAACAGCGGGCGGAGGTTCGGCAATTCGTTTACTCCGAGAAGCAGGATGCGCAGGCAAAGCCGTAAATCTTATTTCGCTCGATCGGGCGCACGTCTTGACTTTGGTTTTACGGGAGCATAGCTTGGACGGAAATCGATGAGTTTTCTATGAACTCGCGCTCGCCAGTTACCGCCATGAACGGTTTTCCCGGGTCGTTCCGTGTGACCTCAGCTACTTCTAAAGAACTCTCCCAGCAACTTGCCTTCAGCCGCCGCGAATTTCTGCGCGCTTCGGGGGGGTTGGCTCTCGGAACTACGTTGCTGCATGCCCGTCCGCTGGCCTATGCGGCAACTCCTCTATCGAAGAGGAAGGTTGTGGTGATTACGTTTGGTGGTGGCGCGCGCGATCAGGAGACCTTTGCTCCGGAGGGCCAGGAGAATATTCCTCACCTGGTGCGCGAGTTGATCCCCCAGTCCACATTTTTTACGCAAGTCGTGAATCGCGGGATTTTGGGCCATTATGTGGCGACCGCAAGTCTTGCGACTGGCGTTTACGAAACCATAAATAATTTCGCTTCGCTCCCTCCGGAATCGCCGACTGTTTTTGAGTATTTCCGCAAAGACTTGAAGCGGCCCGCTTCCGATGCCTGGGTGGTCGCTCCGAGCAACGGTTTCAACCGCATCGGAGAAAGCGATAATCGCTCGTTTGGGCCGGGATGGGGCGCCAGAGTCATTTTACCGAAGTATCTTTTGTCGGCAGCCACAACCAGCAGCGCGGACTACGGCCACCTGCTGCGCGACAGCTATGAGACTCCACTGTTCGCGCCGGAACTCAGCGGAAACACGTTTGAACTGGCGCAGATGGAAAACCTGCTGAAGATTTCCGTGGACGATTTCAAAACTCACGCGCGCACGTTGTCGAGCCCGGACGAACTTTCCGTTTACCTTGTGCGTCAACTGATGAAGCAACTGGCGCCCAGCCTGCTGTGGGTGACCATGCACGACATCGATATTGCACACGCGGGAGCTTATTCGCTGTACATCGAAGGTATACGGCGGACCGACCGCCTGTGCGCAGAACTTTGGAAGGCCATTGAGTCCGACCCGGAATATGCCGGCAAGACCACGCTGTTCATCCTGCCGGACTTTGGGCGGGACGCGGACGAAGACGCGGGTGGCAACGGTTTTCAGCACCATCGCACTGGGGACGCTTTGTCCCGAACGACGTGGATGATGGCACTTGGTCCCGGGATTCGCCAAGGCGTGGTGTTCGACCGGCGACTGGACAGCACCGACCTTGTGCCGACCATTGGCTCGATGATGGGATTTTCGCCCTCGCTTGCGCACGGCAAGCCAATTCCGGAGCTGTTGTAATCGCCATGCTCCCCGCCGATCTCAAACCCGAACAATTCGATGCCTATCCTCCGGAGGCCCGAAAGCTCGCTGTGGAGTATCTCGGGACCTTTCAGCGACTGCCACTGAGCTTTTTGCCGAATCTGTTGCGCGAAGTGATTGAATACGATTTCAAGTTTCCCGCGGAACGCAAGACACTGGAGAAGGAACTCGCGAGTTTGCATTCCCTGTCCGTAGATGAAACCAAGGGTTGGTTCGGCAGTTTTGCCGAAATTCAAGTTTCTTCGAAGCTTGAACAAATGGACTGGGTGAACTCTCCCGCGCAATTTGTGGAGCAACTTTCCGCTCACCTTTGGACCACGCACCAGATGGACGCTTTCCGCAACGCCGCGCTCGCGTATGCAGAACGCTTGCGGGCCGCAATCCCACCTGAACCGTCACCTGTGCCGCGAATTGGCATCGCGATTATCGGACAGGGAGTGGATACTTCCGAAGAACCGCTCTTTCGAAAACTGCGTCCTCATGGTGTGTATTTCAGTGGCGTTAATCCTGAAAATGGCGTTCCGAGTTTGCTGGAGGCGGTAGCTTCTCGAAATAAGGGAAATCCAATTCCGTACGGGCATTGGTACGTGGATGGGGGGCAGGCGCTTCCTCACGATCCGGCGATTACCTGCGTCTCCTACGATGCGCTGGCTTCTGTGCGCGCTGAACTGCTTGCAAAAATGCAGGCGGAGACACAGAAAACAGGAATGGGGCCGGAGGCGTTACGCTCGGTCATGGCGCGAATGCGTCCTGAAGAACTGGGAATGAGCAAATCCGTTGATCCCGTACTTGCGCGCTTTCAGGTGAAGCTGTTGACTGAGGGCTCGGGCACGCAGATTTTCAGCACCAGTTTCGTGCAGTGGACCGCTCGTGAAGCGCTGCGCCGCGCTCAACCACTTACTTTGTTGGTTCGTTTTGCGCCGCGACAACGCCAGAAGCCGATGAACCAACTTCTGTCGCCGAGCCAGGGACCCGTGGAATTGGATCCAATGGGATCCCTTCTGGATGCGGACATGGGCGCCTATTACAACTGGATCAACCAGCAGCGCTTGGCGGGCTCGGAGACGTCTTTATTTTTGGTGTGGTTTGAAAATCATAAAGAGGCCGTGGCGGTTTCTCCCTCCGCGCCTCGTGGAACGGTGTCCACTTCAAACGTTACGCTTCCGCAGATTATTTCCTGGATGACTTAAGGCAACGGCATTGCCGACTTTCTATTTCTGTTTAGACATCGCACAGATCTACCGCTTCGCGTAAGGAAGTGAGCGGATCGCGCGTTGGGATGAACTCGTGGCCCACGTAGCCGGCAAAGTTCGTTGCGGCGATGGCTCGCATCACGCCATCCCACTGCACTTCCTGGGTATCGTCGAGCTCATGCCGTCCGGGCACTCCGCCGGTATGGAAGTGACCGATCCAGTGGATGTTCTGAGTGGTGGTGCGAATCAGGTCGCCTTCCATAATCTGCATGTGATACACGTCATACAAAAGCTTCACGTGGGGTGAATTCACTTCTTGCATTACGCGCACTCCCCACGCGGTGTGATCGCACATGTAATCCTTGTGATCCACTTTGCTATTCAAAAGCTCCATGCAAATTGTGACGCCATGATCTTCGGCGATTTTTTTCACGCGGTTCAGGCCAATGATTGAGTTTTTGGCGCCTTCGTCGTCCGTCATGCCTGCCCGGTTTCCGGAGAAGGTAATGATGTTCGGCACGCCAAGTTTCGCAGCCAGTGGAATTGACTTGCGGAAGGCTTCTTCGATTTTGGCGTGATTCTCGAGGCGGTTCATGGCGCTGGCAATTTCTCCGCCCCCACCGTAGCCCATGCTGCAAATCAATCCGTAGCGGCGCGGTACCTCCCACTCGTCTTCATTGAGCAGATCGATGGCTTTCAGGCCCATCTGTGCGCCCTTTACGCACAACTCATCCAGGGGAATCTGCTTGTAGCACCAGCGGGAGGCGGACTGCCGGATGTGTCCTTTGCGTGGCATAGGATGGTCTTCCTTTGCCGATGAAAGAGAGGAGGTTAAAGAAATCGCGGCCATTTCCGATGTGACCGCCTTAAGCATTGCGCGCCTGGAAATACCGCTCATAACTGAGAGCAAGTTTAGCCAAAAAGCGGGATTCCGGCGAGCAAAAGTGACCAAGCGCTTCTGGACCACGGAGTCCACTCTCGTTTGGGCAACTCCTGTACTCGTAAACGGAGGTCGTTGGTATCGCCACTTGGCCGACGCTCATTGGCACCGAGACAAATCACCTATTCCGCTCTTCGATGCGATGGGAAGCACAAGGACTGCAATTCCTCAATACTGAAAGGCGCGACGAGCGTCCGGAAGTCGTATCCCTGCGCTCGTAGATCGTCTAATACTTTGGGAGGCACAGACTCGACTGCGAGGATAACCCTTGTCTCGGGCGAGTCCTTTAACAACTCGATTCCAGTTTTCGCTCCGTCCATTCCGGGAGTTATAAAACCGAGGAGCGCAACATCGGGCTTAAACGAAGACGCCCGACCGATCGCACGCTCTGCCGTTTGTTCGACTGCTAGGTCGCAATCCCATCGATTCAAAATCGTCTCGATGTAACGGCTCAGACAAGGATCGTCCTCGGAGAGGAGGATTTTTAGTTTGTGCGACATAATACTTGTTCAATTAAGCCTCGGTCCTATGCTTCTACAGTAGGCGCATGCGGTACTGGTTGTAGCATACTGGCATTCTGCGACAAACTTCGATTTGCTGATTTTGATAGTCACCGCAGCGTCTCCTCTTGCATTACCTTCACAATGTATCGGAATTTCGCTCAAAGATTGGTTTCAGCATGTCGAGGCGGCGAACATGCAATTTCGCTACACCTTCAGGGCTGCCGCTGCCGACTGATCACGCGTCCGCTCGGAGCTTCTTCTTCCCGGCGACCAATGTTAGGCGGTACCTGTGGTACATCGCGATGGAGCGCGGGCTGCGGTCGCGCCCGCAGAACAAGTCCTTCAGCCGGGAGTCGGCGAGCGCGAGCCACTGGAGCGCCTTCCACCATTTACCATCGTGGATCGCGCAAGGACCTTCGACATTGAGGTTCCTGAAATCCTTCCACGACAGAAAGAGATCGCTCGCTGCATTCTCCACTTCCTCGGGGCTGGGGCTGACAAGGTTCACCTCGACCGTGCCGTCCGGTGTGGCGGTCGCGTTGATCAAGCCGCCGCCGAACATCGTCTCGAGCAATTTCTCGTCATCCGTCACCATTTCTCCTCCTCGTGTTCCGGTCCCAGCGGCTTTGCCGAATCTCCATAACGGCGGAAGCCTTTGTCTTCCTTGTTGCCGACGCCGAAGAATACATTCAATTCCCAAGCCATCACTTGCGTGAACAAAACCAGCGGGCATTTGCCTGATTGATCGCGGACGCATACGGTGCTGCGTCGAATGAGTTCCCCGAGGGCCTCGGGGGTTATGCGCTCGGGCTTGCGGTCAGGCATGGATGCGCCTCCAGCACCAACAGAAAAGGAGCGGGCTGTAGGTCGCTGCTGGAAGGAGCGACCTGCTGGAGGCTGCGTCCCGGACAAAGAAGATCAGCAGGAACTCGGCGAGGTAGCTGAAGAGCAAAGCGCCGAACATCCACCCGCACGCGAGGATACTGGTATGCACTAGTCCGCCGTGCGCCTCGCGCCACTGGCGCACGGCTTCCCCGCCTTGCCGCCACGGGCACGCGCTGAGCGTCGAATAGATCAAGACCCAGAAGCAGCAAGACCAAGGAGCGACCCAGAACCAGAACTCCGCGCCCTCGAGCGTGCGCGTCATACGCATGGCGGCGAGCGGCAGCAACGTCGCGAAGGGCACGAAGATAATAAGGATCAGCAAGGACTTCAGCAGCCACTTCACCATCGGGTCTCCTCTGTTACGGCAACAGCACCGCGTTGAGCAGCAGCATTTCCCTGAGCCTTTGGATCATCGCAGCACGCTCCTCTGTCCATAGCCAGACCTCGACAATGTTATTTCCCTATCGCTTGTTGCACCTTGTGACGGCTCAACGAAAAAAGCTCCAGACATGGGGTCGCCTAGCGGGACGTCCCTTCGAAGCAGAAAGGGGAGAGCAGCTAGCTCGGGGGAGATGAGTGAGAGCTACTTTATGCGGCCGATTACCAGGCCAGGATCAGCCGAGTTGGTGGAGACCAGGTTTCCGCGTGCATCACGCACGGTCTTGAAACGCTCGTTGGTGCGCCCGGTAATTTGGTTCTGTTGATCGCGGACGATGCTGGTCGAGTCGCTAAACCCTGTCGTGACTGAGCCGATGATGCTGCGATTGCCGTCGCGGATGAAATCCTTTTTGAGCATGGCACCTCCAGCCACAGTATACAGAGCAGAGACTCAGAATGGCTAGTTCGTAACCCATTGAAAAGCAGCGGCTTACGAAGCCGATTCGTGAACGCCATACTGTTGCTAGGGGCTAAGGAATCCGGCAAGACTTCCTAAGTTACATCGTCCGCCGTGCAGCAGACCTGTAGAGTAATATGGTTTTTCTCAACCCTGAAATCCGAGGGAGTGGAGGGCCCCATGAAAAGGTCGGTGGCGTCGGGCACCCTGTTCTTATGTGCTTGCCGATGTCGATGATCCCCAAGTACGTCCAGGAATTGGCGCGGAGTTCAACGACTTGGAAAAGAGGGTCGAGAACCCACCTACCGCAGCCTCGCTTTGAGCGCCGCGACCTCAGCCTCGTGTTCTTCCTGAGTGATAAAGCCCCGCTTCAGCAACGCGCCAAGGTTACTCAGTTGCCGACCGAACGTCGCCAGGCTGATCCTCCTGGCGGATTTCGGCGCCCGTATTGGCGCCGGAGTCGGATCGGCGAACTCGCCTTTCTTAATGGCCAGAGATAAAATTCGTGGCATCGCGCAAAAGGGACAATTGCAGCTCTCTAGTTTGGTGTTCACTTCGTGTAGCCCTCCCTGTCTGGTGGAATATCGTGGCCCTGGCGCTTCGCTCTGATTGCGTTGAAGAGCTGCTCCAGGGCTGCATTGAGGTACCTGCGAAAGTTGGGTTCGCTTGCTCCACCTTGCTCGCCGGGGTCGAACGCCTCGATCACGTCACGGCAGGCTTTATCTGCCTCTCTGGGGTTGAAGGAGCGGGCCGGCGAGAATTTTAGATAGATCAACAAATCCTGCGGCTCGTCCACTTGAAAGTGGTTGAGGCGCACCCTCACCCAATTAAGGACGTACTTCGGGTATCGTTCGTAGAACTCGTCGAAGTTCCGGGGAACGACGAAGCCGTCATTACCCAGATAGTGGCCGTCTGCTGTAACGGAGAATTGGCCTTTTCTGGGATCATCCTTATGTAACCGGTGTGGATCCTCCTGGGCCTTGCCGTTTTTCTCCAGCCATTTCTCCGCCTTCCGGTCCTGCGCCGCGAGGTATTTTTCGGCCTCGGCGTCAACTTCGGCTTCGCGCGCCTTCGAATACGGCTCGACCAGCTTGGCGATCTGCCTGTCGGACAGCCAATAGCCGCTGTTCACATCGCCTCCGAAAGTGAACAGATGGCCCTCTGGATGCCGGACGCGATGGTGACAAATCGATGGGATGCGCTTGCCGAACCGGACATGGTCGGGGTTTGCTACGAAATACTTACTGCCTTTCCTAAGTTTCATGCCTATGCTCATCGCGATATTCTCCTTTTGCTTCGGTTCATTTCGGCCTTCTTTACCTTTGGATGACAACTTTTTCGGCTTCGCGTCAGAATTTTTAGTACCATCCGTTCATCGTTACTTTCGTACTGCTACGAAACGCAGAATTCGATCTCTTCTAGCCTCGAATTACAGTCGGGTATCTAATTGAGGGTTTTTCGACGAGCTGTTGCGTAATTTGATGTGTTTTAGGCCTCGATTAAAAATACCGGCCGTCTTTGGCGGAAATTTAGGCCGTCCCAAATGCAGTTACTGGACAGGTGCTCGTCCGGTCTGACCATCGTCGCGGGAACACAAGCTGGGAATCTCAGAGCGTCTATTTATCGTTACTAGGGTACGTGGGAAAGCGACAGCGGGAGGAATAGCTGCTCCCTAGTGCGGCGCCGACGCGTTACGTCCTGACGCCACAGGCCCTGGGCGACATGTTGTGCTTTTTGCTTCTTCCCAGGCCCTTGCGGTCTTTGTCCTCGCGCAGGTGCAGCACGGCCGGCCGGCATTTCTGGTACCCACGCGCAACACGCGCCGCGATCCGTCTCGACACTGCTGACGACCACGACGTTCGGTTTGATCTTGCCAGCTCTGCCATAGAAATTCCCCTGAGGGACCAATACTGCGCGGCAGACTTTTTTCCCCGCAGTTTGAGAAATCTCTCAGGAAGTGTCTTAAGAAGGAGCAGGTTTTAGCCCGTGCAACGGTTTAGCAAATTTCCCCGTTTCACAGCCTGGTGTTCGGATTCAATCAGTTACGTTCGGGTGGGATGCCCCATTTTGTGCAAAGAGCCGCTATTTGGCGGCATCTGTGCAACTATTGTCGATGAGCTGATCCACCACGAACTGCGGCGACTTGAATGTGTCGTTCTCAATGTAGCCCCACGATTTGTTGCTGACCGACGTGTCCGTCTGCCAATAAAGCGGGCGAATGTCTCCCAACTGGCCGCGCTCCAAATCGAGCACACCGGAATGCTCTTGCATCGCGCAGTCTTTGTAGAGAACCAACCATTCGGACTCTCAGTAGTAATTCTCCGGGTGCAGCCACCGGATTGGGAACCGTTTCGACGGACGCTTCGCCCGGCTTCTTGAGTACGAGTGCCTTCACGCTGGAAGTAGCCTCTGGAAGGATTTGCGACAGCACCTACACTGGAGTTGAGTGTCCATTGTGTACGGGTCCATCTCGAAAATGCTTGATAGATTCTCCACCGCCACGCTGAATGTATACTATCCGTTTCATAAACTGAACTCTGAAAGACAAATACGCAAAAAAGTTGAATATCAATCCGGTGCAACCTAGCCGAACCTCAGAGAGAACAATAAATGGCCCAAAAACTTGCTTTCAGACATCTCCGAGCAATTCAGTACCGAATCCTGCGCCGATCTCAGTTCCGTCGGACATTCCTGTTTGCGCTTCAAGCGGGATCTTCGCTTGTGCGTTCACTTCTTGCCAGCTTGACTCTGCTCGCTGTCGCTGTGACTGTGCCGGTGGCGGCAGCACAGAAAGTCCAGATGTCCGTTGACGTTTCCAAGGCAGGCGCGAAGATTGACCGCAACCTCTTCGGCCAATTCGCCGAACACCGCGGCCACGGTGTTTACGAAGGCATCTGGGTCGGCCCCGACTCCAAGATTCCAAACACACCCGGGATCCGACCCCGCACTCAAAATACTTCGTCAGCGATACGACTTCTCATCTGGCTCTAGACGGAGGCTGTACAAGGAAAACTCTTTTTTCTCCTCTCCATCGGGCAGAGCCAAAGCCTTTTCCGCCGCAGACCAATAAATTTCAGGAGAGATCCAACTGGATGGGAGCGGCGCTCCCAATATTCGTAGGCCAGCTTGGCCGTAAGTTCGTGTAACTTCCCGATGGAAGAATCGTTCATGGAGAGTAAGCTCCTTTCGTTCCAAATTTCAGGAAGTATCCGTTCTGCCCAATGACAAATCTGCGGATTCGTGCCCTCTTTTGAGTCCCATCCGACAATGACAGGGCGTGCACACTTCCCGGCTGTCGGGTCACCATTTCTTTTTCTTAGGTTCAACCCAACAACGAGCAATCCAACGAGCAATCCTAAATATCGGCGGATAGTGTGTCTGTCCAATTTGGAACAGTTTCCCTTGATGGCGCGGTGTCATAGTTCACGTGGGGACTTTGCTTGTTAACTGCGAAGAACGACGGCCACCTAAGGAGATTCTGAAATGTCCATACAAAATTCTGTTGTCGCGGTGTATCGCACGCACACCGAAGCGGATCAAGCAGTGAAGGAGCTTCAACGCGGCGGAGTTGACCTGCATAAATTGTCGATCGTTGGCAAGGGATACCACACGGATGAGCACGCGGTAGGCTACTACAACACCGGCGACCGCATGATGTATTGGGGCAAAATTGGCGCATTCTGGGGAGGTTTTTGGGGGCTTTTGTTCGGATCTGCCTTTTTTCTCATTCCAGGTATCGGGCCAATTTTAGCGGCTGGCCCTGTTGTTGGATGGATCGTGGCAGCGTTAGAGGGTGCGGTGGTGGTAGGAGGAGTGAGCGCACTCGGAGCAGGTCTCTACAGCATGGGAATTCCCAAGGACAGCATCGTGAAGTATGAAACAGCACTCAAGACAGATCAGTTTCTGCTCATCGCTCACGGAACGGCCGCGGAGGTGGCGAAGGCGAGGGATATCATCGAAACCACGCATCCCGCACAATTCTCGCTACACTCCGGCGAAGTGGCAGCAGCGGCAAAAGTTTAACTTTTCTGCGAGTTGTTTGGGCAAGAAAGTCTCCATGAGCGTTGCCCGTTTGCATGTTCTTGGCCGACCTCCATCTGACCGGATTACATCCGCAGCGATCTGATCGCTCGCGGTGGGTCCCAGCGCCTGATCGAGAGGAGGGAGTGCAGAGGATGACCTCGAACCCCTCCATCTTCCGGAAGGCGGTTGGCAGAAACCATGAGTAAACAAACCCGCGTCAGCCACCCGATCTACAGCCTCTTGCCCACGGAAGTCGAGGGGTTCGATTCCCTGGCAGAGCTTGCCCTGGACATGCGCTGGTCGTGGAACCATGCCACCGACGGAGTGTGGCGCACGCTTGATCCTATCCTGTGGGAACTCACGCAAAATCCTTGGGTGGTCCTGCAGACGGTTTCGCGAAACCAACTCGAGCGTGTACTGGCCGATCCCGCTTTCCGTAAGAGCGTTGATGATCAGCTGCGAGCTAAGCGTCACGCAGCGGAGACGCCCGCGTGGTTTCAGCAAAAGCATCCGCAAGCACCTTTGACTTGCGTCGCGTATTTCAGCATGGAATTCATGTTGAGCGAAGCGCTGCCCATTTACTCAGGCGGGCTCGGGAATGTGGCTGGTGATCAGCTCAAAGCCGCCAGCGATTTGGGCGTGCCCGTCGTCGGCGTGGGGCTGCTCTACCAACAAGGTTATTTTCGCCAGGAGATCGACAAGGACGGAGCGCAAGAAGCTCTCTACCCGTACAACGACCCCGGGCAGTTACCGATCACACCATTACGTCACTCGAACGGGGAGTGGTTGCGGTTGGAAATCGCCTTGCCCGGTTACTCAGTCTGGCTGCGCGCTTGGCAGGTTCAAGTCGGTCGAGTCAAGCTTTACCTGCTCGACAGTAATGACGCGGCGAACATTCCTGTTCATCGCGGGATCACCAGCGAGCTGTACGGAGGCGGGGCGGAGTTGCGCCTCAAGCAAGAACTGCTTCTCGGGATTGGCGGATGGCGTCTGCTCCGCGCGCTCGGAATCCAACCAGAAGTCTGTCACCTAAATGAAGGGCATGCGGCCTTCGCCGTGTTGGAGCGCTCCCGCAGCTTTATGGAAGACACCGGCCAACCCTTCGAAGTGGCGCTGGCCGCGACTCGAGTTGGCAATCTCTTCACTACCCATACGGCGGTGGCTGCGGGCTTTGACCGTTTCGCTCCGGCCCTCATCGAGCAGTACCTCGGTGGATACGCCCAGCAGAAGCTCGGCATTAACGTCCATGACTTTCTGGCCCTAGGCCGCCAGAACCCAAACGACCTGTCGGAAACTTTCAACATGGCCTATCTGGCAATCCGGGGGAGCGGGTCGGTGAATGGCGTGAGCCGCTTGCATGGAAAAGTCAGCCGACACCTGTTTGCGTCCCTCTTTCCCCACTGGCCAGAGGACGAAGTGCCTGTGGGACACTTGACCAACGGAGTGCACATGCCGACCTGGGACTCGGCCTCGGCCGATGAGTTGTGGACGGGAGCCTGTGGCAAGGGGCGTTGGCTCGGAACAACGGAAAACCTGGAGCAAGACATTCGCCGCGTCTCCAACGCCACTCTTTGGCAATTTCGCACTGCCGCCAGCAAGTCTCTTGTTGAATACGCTCGCCAGCGATTGTCCAGGCAACTGGCCGCTTCGGGCGCGTCGCCTGAGGCGGTCGACGATGCCAAGCATCTCTTCGATCCCAACACCTTGACGCTGGGCTTTGCGCGGCGCTTCGCGACCTACAAGAGACCCAACTTGCTACTGCACGACCCAGAGCGACTGCTTCGTCTATTGAGTAACTCACAGCGTCCGGTGCAACTCATCATCGCCGGAAAGGCGCACCCGGCCGACGAGGCTGGGAAGGCTCTGATTCAGGAATGGATTCATTTCATCCGGCGGCCCGAGACACGCCCCCAGGTTATCTTCCTCAGTGATTACGACATGCTTCTAACCGAGCACTTGGTGCAGGGCGTGGACGTTTGGATCAATACACCACGCCGGCCCTGGGAAGCTTGCGGAACGAGCGGCATGAAAGTACTCGTCAATGGCGGCATCAATCTCTCGGAATTGGATGGCTGGTGGGCGGAAGCGTATACGCCGGAGGTTGGTTGGGCGTTGGGGGACGGCCAGGAACATGGCGACGATCCGGCCTGGGATGCGGCCGAAGCCGTAACGCTTTATGAACGGCTCGAGCAGGAGGTGATCCCGGAGTTTTATACCCGAGACGAAAACGGCATTCCCACTGCATGGGTCAAACGGATGCGGGAAAGCATGGCGCGGTTGACACCACGCTTCTCCGCCCATCGCGCCGTGCGCGAATACACTGAGCAACACTATCTCCCAGCTGCTACCGGTTACCGTGAGCGTGCGGTGAACAAAGGCACAGTGGGCAGGCAAGTGGTCGATTGGCAGCATGCTCTGGATCGGGAGTGGAGTTCGTTGCGCTTCGGAGACCTGCGGGTCGAAACCCTCGCAGATCACCACGTATTTGAAATCGAAACCTTCCTCAACGATCTCGATCCCACTGTGGTGCGAGTTGAGCTTTACGCGGATGGAATTAACAGTGGCGATCCAATCCGGCAGGAAATGAAGTGCGCGGGACCGCTTCCTGACGCCTCCCGTCGCTGCATCTATCACGCAGCGGTACCCACTACACGTCCCGCAGGAGACTACACGGCTCGAGTGATACCTCAGCTCTCCGGCGTGGCGGTTCCGTTGGAGTGCGCGCGAATTCTGTGGCAGCGATGATGAAATCACCCCAACCCGAATTGCACGATCACATCCCGGAGATCTCCGAACGCGATGATATTCGGGCGGGCTCTCCTCTGCCCTTGGGAACCCAGGAAACCGGAGGAGGAGTTAATTTCGCCATTTTCAGCCGTTACGCCAGACACGTTCAACTGGAGTTGTTCGACCATCCTGAAGACGCTGTACCCGCCCGCGTAATCGATCTGCATTTAGCGCGCAACCACACCGGCGATGTATGGCACGTTTGGGTGCAGGGGATTGGTCCCGGTCAACACTATGCCTATCGTGTGGATGGTCCTTACGAACCTCGCGAAGGACATCGCTTCAATTTCAACAGGCTTCTACTCGATCCGTTCGCTACCGCAATTTCGAGGCTGCCCCCATGGGATTTCGCATCGGCCCGTGGATACGACCCGTCGGCACGGGAGCAAGACTTGGCTATCTCGAAACTGGACAATTCCGGATCGATGCCGAAATGTGTCTTTGTCAACGAGCCGTTCACGTGGAATGGAGACCAGCCACCCCGGCATCCCTGGTCGAAGACCCTCATTTACGAAACGCATGTTCGTGGCTTTACCATCCATCCCAAATCGGGCGTGGACCATCCGGGAACCTATCGAGGCCTCATCGAAAAGATTCCCTATCTCAAAACTCTGGGAGTGACTGCTGTGGAACTGATGCCCGTGCAGGAGTTCAATGAAACTTCTGTCACGCGCAGGAATCCGCAAACAAATCAACTGCTCAGGAATTACTGGGGATACGATCCCGTGGTTTTCTTTGCGCCTAAAGGTTCCTATAGCAGTTCGGGAGGTACGGGCCAGCAGAAACTGGAGTTCAAAGATATGGTCCG
This sequence comes from Candidatus Acidiferrales bacterium, assembly GCA_963701055.1. Lineage (GTDB taxonomy): Bacteria > Acidobacteriota > Terriglobia > Acidiferrales > UBA7541 > Acidiferrum. The sequence continues at coordinate 371,265 of OY969563.1, forward strand.
GGCCCTTCACAAGGCCGGCATCGAAGTGATTCTAGACGTGGTATTCAATCACACGGCGGAGGGAAATGAACTAGGGCCGACACTCTGCTTTCGTGGGTTAGATAACGCGATCTTCTACACGCTGGCGGACGACAAACGCTACTACAAGGACTATACGGGCACAGGCAACACCATCAATGCCAACCACCCCGTGGTGCGAGACCAGATCCTGGCGGCACTCCGCTATTGGATGGTCGAGATGCATGTCGATGGATTCCGGTTTGACTTGGCGTCGGTTCTCGGCCGCGACGGCAATGGCAAGCTGCTACCTGATGCCCCGCTTCTCGAGCGGATCGCCGAGGACCCCATTTTAAGGGATGTGAAGATCATCGCCGAAGCATGGGATGCCGCTGGTGCGTATGAGGTGGGTAGTTTCTCAGAGCGCCGCTGGGCGTCTTGGAACGGACGGTACCGAGATGATGTCCGGCGGTTCTGGCGCGGCGACGATGGGATGCTCGGTTTGTTTGCCAGCCGCATTTGCGGGAGCGCCGACATTTATTCCAAGTCCGGCAAAGGCCCCGAGAGCAGCATCAACTTCGTCACCTGTCACGACGGCTTCACTCTGAACGACCTGGTGAGCTATCGCTACAAGCACAATGAAGCAAACGGAGAAAACAACCATGACGGTACCGACGCCAACCTCAGCGAGAACTATGGCTGTGAAGGTGCGACGACCGATGCCGGGATCGAGACCTTGCGGAATCGCCAGATCAAGAACTTTCTTCTGACCCTGATGATCTCACGAGGCGTGCCGATGCTGCTCGGCGGGGACGAATTTCGTCGCACACAAGGCGGCAACAACAACGCCTACTGCCAAGACAATGAAATTAGTTGGGTTGACTGGGCCAATCTTGAACAGCATCAGGAAATTCATAGGTTTGCCCAAGGCATGATCGGCTTTCGGCGTACCCATCCGATTCTGAGTAAGGAGCAATTCTACACGGACGCGGAGATCCAGTGGTTTGGTTCGCACGGGGGATTACCCAACTGGGCTGACCCGAAAGAAAAACAGTTCGCCTGTCTGATCCATGAGGGGCAGCAGCGCGCCCTCTACATGATGTTCAATGCTGGAGCCGATGCGGCCGATTTCAGTTTGCCCACTTCCCTCCCCCGCACTCAGTGGCATCTGGCCGTCGACACTTCCCGCGAACCGCCAGAAGATCTGCTTTCCGCGGGCGAGGAACCGCTTTGGGAAGATCAACTCACTTATCGCCTGTCCCCCCGGTCCAGCGCAATCCTTCTTGCTCGACGAGCGGGGATCGAATGAAAAGAGCGATTCCGATCACGACGTTGTTTCTGGATATCGGCGGTGTCCTGCTCACCGACGGTTGGGACCATCATGCCCGCAAGCGGGCGGCGGTCAACTTCATGCTGGATTCAGCCGAGATGGAGGATCGGCATCACCTGACGTTCGACACGTACGAGGAGGGAGAGCTAACGCTGGAAGAATATTTGAGCCGGGTGGTCTTTTACCAAAAGCGACCATTCAGCCGGAGGGAGTTTCGCCGCTTCATGTTCGGGCAATCGAAACCTTATCCCGAGATGATTGCATTGATCGCGCAGCTTAAGGTCCAGCATGGGCTGAAGATCGCTGTGGTAAGCAACGAAGCTCGTGAATTGAATATTCATCGGATTCACAAGTTCAAGCTGGACGGGTTTGTAGATTTCTTTATTTCTTCCTGCTTCGTCCACATTCGCAAGCCCGACGCGAGGATCTTTCAGCTTGCGCTGGACGTCGCCCAAACCCCAGCCCAGCAGATCGCCTATATCGAAAACACTCCCATGTTCGTCCAGATCGCGGAAGGTTTGGGGATTCGAAGCATTCTTCACACGGATTACAAGTCCACGTGCGCGAAGCTGGCTTCGTTCGGATTGCAGCACGACGACGGAGTCATCCATGAAACCCGCTAACTCACGCATCCTGACCATCAATGGAGGCTCGTCAAGCATCAAGTTTGCGATGTTCGAGGCCGGTGGTTCGCTCCGGCGGATTCTGGAAGGCGGGATTGATCGGATTGGACAGCCGAAGGCCACCTTCCGGGTGAAGGGCGAAACCCCGGCGGACAACTTTTCGCGGTTGGTGACGGCGCCGGATCACACCGTGGCGGTCGGCGCTCTGATGGATTGGATCGAGGAACGCAGTGGGCGTGATGCGTTGACGGCGGTGGGGCATCGCGTGGTGGATGGCGGCCCGAAGTATAGCAAGCCCGAGCGAATCACTCCGGAAATGGTTGCGGAGCTGCATCGCCTTAGTCCGTTCGATCCTGATCACATGCCGGAAGAGCTTTTGCTGACGGAGGCGTTTCATCGCCGATTTCCACATCTGCCTCAAGTAGCGTGCTTCGACACGGCTTTTCACCATGATCTACCGCGCGTGGCGCAACTGCTGCCGATCCCACGCCGGTATGAGGCGCAGGGCGTGCGCCGGTATGGGTTTCATGGGTTGTCATACGCCTTTCTTATGGAAGAACTTGCGCGTTTAGGCGACCCGGCGGCAACGACGGGCCGCATCATTCTCGGCCACCTCGGCAACGGCGCGAGCCTAGCGGCCGTGCGCGACGGCAAATCCGTGGACACCAGCATGAGTTTCACCCCGACCGCTGGGGTGCCGATGAGCACCCGCTCTGGCGATCTCGATCCTGGATTGGTTTGGTACCTGGCGCGCACCGAAAAAATGAGCGCGAAGCAATTCAACGAAATGGTCAATTTTCAGTCTGGGCTGCTTGGCATTTCCGAGACCAGTTCCGACATGCGTGATTTGCTCAACCGTGAAACGCAGGACGTGTGTGCGGCTGAAGCGGTCGCAGTGTTCTGTTACCAGATCAAGAAATGGATCGGCGGATTCGCAGCGGCGTTGGGTGGACTGGACACGCTGGTGTTCTCGGGTGGGATCGGAGAGAACGCGCCCGCAGTCCGCGCCCGGATTTGTGATGGGCTGAGATTCCTTGGAATTGAACTCGAGGAAAAGCGTAACGCGAGGAATGAGGCCGTGATTTCTGCGGCAGCCAGCCGGGTTGCGGTTCGCGTCATTCGTACGGATGAAGAACGCATGATCGCCAAGACGGTTTGTTGCGTTCTAGGCATTGACTGAAAAAGGAGAATTGAGCCATGAAAAGTAACACACTCACGCCTGAACAGCTCCACAAAAAACCAGGCACGGCGAACAAGAAGGAGTTAACGATGAAAATCACCACACTCGCTCCGGAACTGCTTCGCCAGATGAATGCCTACTGGCGCGCCGCCAACTACCTGTCGGTCGGCCAGATTTATCTCTACGACAATCCGCTGCTGAAAGAGCCGCTGAAATTGTCACATGTAAAACCGCTGGTGGTCGGACACTGGGGCACGACACCAGGCCAGAACTTCATCTACGTACACCTGAACCGTGTCATCAAAAAGTATGACCTGGATATGTTTTACATCGCGGGTCCTGGGCACGGTGGTCCAGCCCTTGTAGGCAATGTGTACCTCGAGGGCACCTGGAGCGAGATTTATCCGAATGTCACCCAGGACGAAGCCGGAATGAAAGAGTTATTCAAGCAGTTCTCGTTTCCCGGTGGGATCTCGAGCCATGTTGCGCCGACGACGCCGGGATCGATTCACGAAGGCGGCGAGTTGGGGTACTCGCTCAGCCATGCTTTCGGGGCGGCGTTCGACAATCCCGATCTGATCGTCGCCTGCATCATCGGCGACGGTGAAGCGGAAACGGCCTCCTTGGCGACCTCATGGCAGTCCAACAAGTTTCTCAACCCCATTACCGACGGAGCCGTTCTGCCGATCCTGCACCTGAATGGTTACAAGATCAGCAATCCGACGGTCCTGGCCCGCATCGAGCATGAGGAGTTGGAGCAATTTCTACGAGGCTGCGGCTGGACACCTTACTTTGTGGAAGGTGACGACCCGGAAAAGATGCATGAACTTATGGCCGCCACTTTGGAAACGGCCATCGAGGGCATCCGGCAAATCCAAAGCAACGCACGGACCAAGAACGACACCACTCGGCCGCGTTGGCCAATGATCGTGCTGAAGTCACCCAAAGGCTGGACGGGGCCCAAAGTAGTCGATGGCCTGCAAGTCGAGGGCACCTTCCGCGCGCATCAAGTGCCTCTTCTGGTGGATTCGGAGCATCCCGATCATGTCAAGCAGCTTGAAAGCTGGATGCAAAGCTACAAGGCGGAGGAGCTTTTCGACAAAAATGGCCGGCTCATTTCGGAACTGGCCGAGCTGGCGCCGAAGGGCGACCGCCGGATGGGCGCCAATCCGCACGCCAACGGCGGCATTCTGCTACGCGACCTGCGCATGCCGGACTTCCACGTCCACGCAGTGAACGTGCCTTCGCCCGGCGCCGTTGACGCCCAAGATACGCTCGTGTTGGGCAAGTTCCTGCGTGACGTAACTAAGTTAAATCAGGATCAGCGTAATTTCCGTGTCTTCGGTCCCGATGAGACACTCTCGAATCTTTTGGGCGCTGTTTTTGAGGTCACCAACCGCCAGTGGGACGCCCGGGAACGAAAGAATGATGAGTTCCTCGCGCCCGCTGGCCGCGTGCTGGACTCGATGCTCAGCGAGAACCAATGCGAGGGTTGGCTCGAAGGATATCTGCTGACCGGGCGGCATGGGTTGTTTAACAGTTATGAAGCGTTCATTCGCATCGTCGACTCCATGTTCAGCCAGCACGCCAAGTGGCTGAAGGTATGCCTGGAACTGCCCTGGCGTCGGAAGATTTCGTCGCTGAACTATCTGCTCGCCTCCCACGTCTGGCAGCAGGATCACAACGGCTTTACGCACCAGGACCCCGGTTTCCTCGACCACGTCATCAACAAGAAGGCTGATATCGTGCGCGTTTACCTCCCGCCCGACGCCAACTGCCTCTTATCGGTTTTTGATCACTGCCTGCGCAGCCGGAATTACGTCAACGTGGTGGTTGCTGGCAAGCACGCCCTTCCGCAATGGCTGAACATGGATGCCGCGGTCGTGCATTGCACGGAAGGAATTGGCATCTGGCAATGGGCCAGCAACGACCAAGGCGCCGAGCCGGACGTAGTTATGGCCTGCTGCGGAGACACACCCACGCTGGAGATTCTGGCCGCCGTTTCCATCCTTCGCCAGAATCTGCCCGATTTGAAAATCCGGGTGATCAATGTCGTGGATCTGATGAAGCTGCAGTCTTCGAGCGAGCACCCACACGGACTGAGCGAGACGGATTACGATTCGCTTTTCACCAAAGATAAACACATCATCTTCGGCTTTCATGGATACCCATGGCTAGTGCACCGGCTGACTTATCGCCGCACGAACCGCAATCTCCACGTCCGGGGCTACAAGGAAGAGGGCACGATCACCACGGCGTTTGACATGAGGGTGCAGAACGACCTGGATCGGTTCCATTTGGTCCAAGACGTGGTCGATCGGCTGCCCCACTTGGGTTCCAAGGGCGCCTATCTGAAGCAGCAGATGCAGGACAAGCTCATCGAGCACAAACACTACATCGACAAACATGGCCAGGATTTGCCGGAGATTAGGAATTGGAAATGGAGTCACGACGGAATGCAGAAAAGTAAATCCGCTAGCGCAGAAGGTGCGAGCGCCTCAACAAAACTAACGGTGGATAAGCGAGAGCAAACGTGGAAAACAAATTTCGCCTAAATCAAAGGATCCAAAATGCCCATTCAACTGAATGAAGAAAACGGCGGGAAGGTGCTCATCCTTCACATCAGCGGAAAGCTGGTAAAGGCAGATTACGAGCACCTTGTGAATGAGTTCGGGCGACTCGTCCGGCAACACGGAAAATTACGCGTGCTGTTCGACATGGCCGATCTCCGCGGCTGGGACGCAGGGGCGGTGTGGGAGGACATCAAGTTTGACATAAAACACTTCGCCGACATCGAACGGCTCGCGATGGTCGGCGATAAAAAGTGGCAGCACGGTATGGCGGTGTTCTTCAAGCCGTTTACGAAAGCGACGATTCGATACTTCGATCATGCCGAGGCCGCTGAGGCGCGAAAATGGTTGGGAGAAGTGTAGCGGCCTGCGGCCGCAACCGGCTTATCAAACGCAAGCACAACATCGACAAGCACGGCCAAGACATGCCGGAAGTCCGGAATTGGAAATGGAGCAACCTCAAATGAATATACAAGCGCTTATCGAAACCGCCGGGACAATGGTCGCCGAAGACAAGGGTCTGCTAGCCATGGATGAAAGTAATCCAACTTGCAACAAGCGATTTGCCAGCTTGGGAATTCCGCAGACCGAGGAGGCCCGGCGCGCCTATCGGGAGTTGATTGTGACCACGCCCGGTCTCGGTGAGTCCATTAGCGGCGTGATCCTCTATGACGAGACGATCCGCCAGAAGAAAAAAGATGGTGCTCCCTTTCTCAAAGTCATCACCGCTGCGGGAATCATTCCCGGCATCAAGGTTGACACCGGCGCAAAGGATATGGCCGGTCATCCCGGGGAAAAAATAACCGAGGGTTTGGACGGATTGCGAGGACGGCTGGCGGAATACTCTCAAATGGGCGCGCGTTTTGCCAAGTGGCGTGCGGTGATTGCCATAGGCGATGGCATACCCACTCGGGGCTGCATCGAGGCCAACGCGAACGCGTTGGCTCGCTATGCCGGGCTGTGCCAGGAAGCTGGACTGGTCCCCGTCGTCGAGCCCGAAGTCCTTATGGAGGGCGAGCATACACTGGCGCGGTGCTGCGAGGTAACGGAAGAGGTGCTGCGAACGGTTTTCAACCAGCTCTGCTCGCAACGCGTGATGCTGGAAGGCATGATCCTAAAGCCCAACATGGCGCTTCCGGGATTGGCCTGTCCGCAACATGAAGAAGTGCAAGAAGTGGGCATCGGCGAACAACAGTATCAAGTGAGATTAACCTGTCGCCAGCAAGATGTGAATAACGTGGCCGACGCCACAGTGAGGTGTCTGTTGAGAACCGTCCCCGCCGCCGTTCCCGGAATTGCGTTCCTGTCGGGCGGCCAACCGAGTGAACTGGCCTCGGCTCGTTTGAATGCCATGAATGTCCGATTCAAGTCGCGACTGCCTTGGGCGTTGGGGTTTTCCTTTGCCCGCGCCATCCAGCAACCGGCTTTAGAGATTTGGCAAGGCCAGCAAACTCACGTGTTGGAGGCACAGCAAGCTCTCTATCATCGAGCCGCGTGCAATCGGGCTGCACGCCGTGGCGAATACAGTGCCGCGATGGAGATACCAGTTCCAGCACAACTGCATCGAGCAGCAGCATCTTCTTGATAAGTACGGACGAGGCTTGCCTGGTATTTGCAAGTGGAAAGAGATGGAGCCGAGCAGTAACAACGCTGGTCCGCGATCACTCAGTATGAGATCGAGAAGGCAGGAGAACCAATGCATGAGAGCAAGCACAATCACCACCCGCAGGCAGCAGCGGATGGGGAATACGTTCATCACCAAGATGTTGCTTACTGGAGACGTGCGCATCGTGACTGGCGTTTCTGGCTCGGCCTATTCCTCATGGTCGGTGCAATCACCGTCTTTTTCATGAGCGTCGACTTGTCGTTAGTGCCGAGCAGCCAACCGCAGTAGCCGCGGTCAGGCGCGCTCGAGAAATAGCGGAGCCCCATGGACTTACACCAACAAGGAACGATTCCAGGTGAAAGCGCGAACTTGAAAACAACGGCACAAGCGGCGAAGGCCGGTGAAAGGGATTCGCTGGCCATTGAAGCGAGCGAAGTACAAACCATGAGTCAAATGCCCCTGTATCCGTTGCGCTTCGAACCGATCTATCAGTATCGGCTCTGGGGTGGTCGGCGTTTGGCCGAGTTGCTTACCACACCCCTTCCGGGCAACGGCCCTATCGGCGAAGCGTGGATACTCAGTGACCGCGATGACCATTCGAGCCGCATTGCCAATGGACCCCTCAAAGGGCAGACCATCACTCAATTGCTGCAGCAGTCTCGGCAGCAATTGCTAGGGAAGTTGGCCCAACGTTTCCGCAGATTCCCACTTCTGCTGAAGTTCCTCGATGCACGTGAAATGGTTTCGGTCCAGGTGCATCCCGCGGATGCGCAAACCAACTTCCTACCGACGGGCGAGAGCGGGAAGACGGAAGCATGGGTTGTGCTAAAGGCGGGGGAGAAAAGCCGCATCTACGCGGGCCTGAAGCCAAGCACCACTGCAGATGATCTTCGGCGCGCGCTCGCGAATGGAACGGTAGCGGGCGATCTCGCATACTTCACTCCGAAGCCCGGCGATGGCGTCTTCCTGCCCGCCGGAACGGTTCACTCTCTAGGCGACGGCGTCGTGGTGTTCGAGATTCAGGAGAACAGCGATGTGACGTTTCGCCTGTACGACTGGGGCCATGTTGACGACAAGACAGGCCACCTGCGAGCGCTCCAAGTCGATCAGGCAGTTACCTGCATTGATTTTGTAGACGGCGCGGCCGGTTTGGTGGTGCCCGTCGTGGAGGCTACAACGCCAGTGGGGCGCGAGAGACTCTTTCATTGTAAGCAATTCCGGTTGTGGCGCCTGCGCGGACAATCGCCGTTTACTGTCGGTGCCGCGGGTGAGGCCCGCGTGCTGGTATGCATCGAGGGCGCTGGGCAGGTCGACCACGGCGGCTCCACATATGCTATCGGAAAAGGCGACGTAATGCTCTTGCCGGCGGTGGTCGGAGCGTGTGTTTTTCAGCCAAGCGGTGTAGTGAACTTGTTGGAAATAGCGCTGCCGGAATAGTTTCGAACCGGGCAAAAGCAGAATGGTTGGCGAGGCCGGAACTCGCATTGAAATGGCAGGAGTGCAGAGGTGTAAAGACAGTGAAAAAGCTAATTGTTTTTGATCTCGACGGTACACTTGCGGAAAGTAAATCAGCTCTTGACGCCGAAATGGCGGCGCGGCTGCATGACCTTCTAGGTGTCGTGAAAGTAGCTGTGATTTCAGGAGGCGATTGGCCTCAGTTTGAAAAACAGCTGCTCTCTCATCTTCCCCATGACGGAAGCCTGGCGAATCTATCTCTCCTTCCTACGTGTGGAACCAAATTCTTTCAATACATAGGGGAATGGAAAAAACTTTATTCCGAAGACTTCACCCCGGACCAAAAACAGAAAATCATCAGTTCTTTAAACAAAGCAATCGGAGTAGCGGGCTTCAAGGTCGAAAAGATCTGGGGGGAAGTAATTGAAGACCGGGGAAGCCAGATTACGTTTTCCGCATTGGGTCAACAAGCCCCCGTGGAAGAAAAGGACAAATGGGATCCCGATTACACCAAGCGGAAGAAAATCAAAGCGATCCTCGATACTTTTATTCCTGAATTTTCTGTCCGAATGGGTGGCGCGACATCCATTGATGTCACCAAATCCGGCATTGACAAGGCGTACGGAATCAGAAAGCTGCGAGACCTCCTGGGTATTTCATTGAAAGAGATGATTTTCATCGGTGATGCCTTGTTCGTGGGAGGTAACGACTACCCGGCTGAAGAAGCCGGCGTTGTTTCTATCTCAGTTCGGGGTCCCAACGAGACTAAGCCCGTCACTGAAGCAATCATCGCTTGTTTAGATGGTGATCAGCCAGCGTGATCTTGTGAAAGGATTTGATGAGTGCCTTTGAGTTAAAGCGCTTGGGAATGGTAATGGAGCCGGAGCCGGGTAATCCTCTCGAGATCGAGGGCGTCCTCAATCCGGCTGCCACACGTGGCCCCGATGGAGAGCTCTACCTCTTTCCGCGGATGGTCGCGCGGGGGAATTACTCGCGCATTGGTATTGCGCGAGTACGCTTCAATGAAGCTGGCGATCCGATAGGCGTCGAACGACTTGGCATAGCACTGGAACCGGAAGCCGATTATGAACTGCGGCCTGCTGGAGGCGGTGGTTGCGAAGATCCTCGTATCACCTTCGTGGAACCGCTGCAGCGCTACATCATGACGTACACCGCATTTTCGCCTCAAGGGGCGCGGATCGCGCTGGCCTTATCAGCGGATCTCTTTCACTGGCAACGTCTGGGAGTCGCAACATTTGGTCCGTACCACGGCATCGAATGCGGCGACGTGGATGACAAGGATGCCAGCCTCTTCCCTGTCGCCATTCCTAATCCATCCGGACATCCGGAACTCGCCATTCTCCACCGGCCTCTTTTTCCCGGCACGCGTCCGGAGGAAACCGCCCGTCACCCCGCGTCCCGTCAGGTGGATCTCGATCGGGAAAGCATCTGGATTTCTTACTGCGCGCTGGTCTTGGGAGGCACTGAACCAAATCGCATCGGCCAGTTTGCCTCCCATCACCGGCTAGCCGCCCCGGTTGCGCCCTGGGAGCGGCTCAAAATTGGTGGTGGCACTCCGCCCATTCTGACCCGGCACGGCTGGCTGATCATCTACCACGGCGTGAGCGAACTGGCGGAGCCGAGCAACGACCCGCATCCGTTGTGCTACTCGGCCGGGGTGATGGTGCTCTCGAAGGAACACCCGCAACGTATCCATTATCGTTCGGCGGAGCCAGTGTTGGCACCGGTGTTGCCACACGAACGCCACGGGACCGTCGCCAACGTCGTCTTCCCCACGGGCATCGATCGCCGCGACGATCTTGGCACGCCGGACCGCTTCGACGTCTATTACGGGATGGCCGATAACCGCATTGGCGTGGCGCGCCTTGAGGTTCCGGAGTTTTTGCCGCCGGGAAGAGTCGCCGATCCGCCAGGAACAAAGGTTTAACGCGTCGACGGCGCGTGGTGTCCACCGATTTTCCAAGGTCCCTCGGACCGAGCCTCGGTGGAAGCAAAACGAGTAGAAAGGATGCCCATGATGAAGACCAATGCCGATCAGCCCAAGGCTCTCGATTCGAAGTCGGAAGCGAAACCGGAATCGAACTCCAAAGTTCCCGAATTGAAGTCGGGACCGAAGCCTGATGCGAAGGACGACCTGAAATCCCTGCCCTTGCCGGAAGTGGAGAAAAAATTGGGGTCGTCACCGGCCGGCCTCACTCAAGCCGAGGCGCAGAAACGGTTAACCCAATACGGGTCGAACGAGATCGCGGAAAAGAAAACCAACCCATTCTTGAAGTTTCTCTCCTATTTCTGGGGTCCCATTCCCTGGATGATCGAAGGGGCAGTGATTCTGTCGGGGCTGGTCCGGCACTGGCTGGATTTCTTCATCATTCTTTTTTTGCTTTTTTCCAACGCTTTGGTCGCATTTTGGGAGGAACATCAGGCGGGCAACGAAATTGCCGCGTTGCGGGCCAAGCTGGCGACCAAGGCCCGGGTCCTGCGAGATGGAAAGTGGGCCACTCCGCTGGCGCGTGAGTTGGTGCCAGGCGACGTCATCCGCCTGCGCCTGGGTGACATTGTGCCGGCGGATGCGCGCTTGTTGGCGGGCGATCCGGTGGATGTGGATCAGTCCGCGCTAACCGGTGAATCTTTGCCCGTGACGCGCAAGCCTGGCGAGGCCGTGTTTTCGGGTTCGATTATCAAGCGGGGCGAAACCGACGCGATGGCCTATGCCACGGGTACGAACACCTATTTCGGCAAGACTGCGCAACTGGTGCAGGAGGCGCACACCGTCAGCCATTTCCAGCGTGCCGTGCTGAAGATTGGCGATTACTTGATCATCCTCGCCGTAGCCTTGGTGGCGGTGATTATTACTTTCGCGCTCTTCCATCACGATCCGGTGCTCACCACGTTGGAGTTCGCCCTGGTGCTTCTGGTGGCCGCAATCCCGGTGGCTATGCCCACGGTGCTGTCCGTCACCATGGCGGTCGGCGCGCGTCTGCTGGCGAAAAAAGAGGCGATTGTCACCAAATTGTCGGCGATCGAGGAACTGGCTGGCGTGGATACGCTGTGCTCGGACAAGACCGGCACCTTGACCCAGAACAAGCTGACCTTGGGCGATCCGTTCTGTGTCAGCGGCATCTCTGCCGACCAAATCATTCTTGACGCCGCATTGGCTTCACGCGCGGAAGACAAGGACACCATTGACCTGGCCGTGATCGGCGGCGTGAAGGACGATAAGGCGTTAAAGGCCTTTCAGGTACTCCATTTCCAGCCTTTCGATCCAGTACATAAGCGTACCGAAGCCACCATAAAAGGTCCGGACGGAAAACAGTTCAAGGTGGCCAAGGGAGCACCGCAGGTCATTCTGCAGATGGCGACCAACATCGGCCAGGTAAAGCCCGCTGTTGAGAAAGCAGTCAATGATTTTGCGGCACGCGGCTTCCGTTCCTTGGGCGTAGCCCGGGCGGATCAGGAAGGCAAGTGGCAGTTGGTTGGCGTGTTGCCAATGTTCGATCCGCCCCGCGAGCAGGCCAAAGCTACCATCGCGAGCGCCCAGCAGATGGGCGTGAAGGTCAAGATGGTTACCGGCGATCAATTGGCCATTGCCCAGGAGACTGCCCGCCAACTGGGTATGGGCACGAACATTCTTGATGCCACCGTATTGCGCGATTCGAAGAATCAAGAGTCGGCACAGTCGGTGCAGGCAATCGAAAAAGCGGACGGCTTCGCCCAGGTATTTCCCGAAGACAAGTACAAAATTGTCGACGTCCTGCAGAAGCACGGCCACATGGTCGGTATGACTGGCGACGGGGTGAACGACGCCCCCGCGCTGAAGAAAGCAGACTGCGGGATCGCCGTTTCTGGGGCTACCGACGCGGCTCGTGCGGCGGCGTCCATCGTTCTGCTGGCGCCCGGCTTGTCCGTAATCATCGACGCGATCAAGGAGAGCCGCCGTATCTTCCAGCGGATGAATAGCTACGCGATCTACCGTATCGCCGAAACACTGCGCGTGCTGTTCTTCATGACGCTGGCGATCCTGGTATTTAACTTCTACCCCGTGACTGCCGTGATGATCGTGATGATCGCCGTCCTCAACGACGGAGCCATTCTGTCCATCGCCTATGACAACGTTCATTATAAGGACAAGCCCGAGGCCTGGAACATGCGCCTGGTGCTGGGGATCTCCACGGTGCTGGGCGTTATCGGAGTCGTCGCTGCATTTGGCCTGTTTTATCTGGGCGAGCGCGTATTTCACTTCGACCACGCGCACGTCCAAACACTGATGTACCTGAAACTCTCTGTGGCCGGACATCTGACGATTTTCCTGACGCGCACACGCGGCCCCTTCTGGTCCATCCGCCCCGCGCGGATTCTATGGATAGCAGTGCTCGGCACGCAAATCGTGGCGACGCTGATTGCGGTTTATGGGCTGTTTATGACACCACTCGGCTGGCGCTGGGCAGGGTTCGTTTGGGGCTACGCCCTGATTTGGTTCCTCGTGAATGACCGCGTGAAACTGCTCGCCTATCGGATTTTTGATCCCGCCGAGGCCGCGCCAAAACCTGATGCTAAGCCCGAACCAAAGTCTAATGCCAAGGCCGAGCCAAAGCCTGATGCTAAGCTCGAGCCAAAGTCTGATGCCAAGGCCGCGCCAATGCCTGATGCTAAGACACCGTCCGATTTGACGCCGCAGATCGCCAAGCGAGCCTATGAACTCTACGAAGAGCGAGCCCGCAAGGACGCTCCCGCAGTTCAGGACTGGGAGAAAGCGGAGCGAGAGATTCGGAAAGACGAGGCCAAGGCCGCGCCAAAGGCCGATGCTAAGGCTGAACCACAACCTGAAGCTAAGTCTGAGCCATCACTTGAAGCCAAGGCCGAACCAAAGCCTGAAGCGAAGCCACCGTCCGATTTGACGCCGCAACTCGTCAAGCGCGTCCATGAACTCTACGAGGAGTTGGGGCGGGGGAATGTGCGAGCAGTTGAGGAATTGGAGAAGGCCAAGCGGAAGATTCGGAAAGATGAACCCGACAAATAATCGGACGAGCACAATGCGGCTGAAACCGCCGAGGGGATAAAGATGAAAATCAATTCAAAGGATTTCCGTGTGCGGTCCGGGAAAAGGGTCAAACTCAGAGAGTGGCCGACAATTGTAAAGCCCTTTTGCAAGTCGAAGAAGCGGTATGAACAACTCCTGGAAAAACACGTCGAGCTGTTGAGCTCACTGCAACAACTCCACTACGCGTCCAACCGCTACGCATTTCTGCTGATTTTTCAGGCGTTGGACGCCGCCGGCAAGGACGGCTCCATCCGGCACGTCATGTCCGGAGTCAATCCGGAAGGCTGTGACGTTTTCAGTTTCAAACAACCTAGCGCTGAGGAGTTGGAGCATGATTTTCTCTGGCGCACGACGTGCCGCCTTCCCGAACGAGGGCGGATCGGCATCTTCAATCGTTCCTATTATGAGGAGGTGCTTGTCGTTCGCGTGCATCCGGAGATTCTTCACAACCAACGGCTTCCAGAGGAGTTGCTTGACGAGAAGAAGATTTGGAAGGAGCGGTATCGTTCCATCGTGGAGTTGGAGGAGCATCTCCATCGCAACGGCACCCGGATCGTCAAAATCTTCCTCCATCTGTCGAAGAACGCGCAACGGAAGCGATTTCTTGAGCGTCTGGATGAGCCGGACAAGAACTGGAAATTCAGCCTCTCGGACATTCACGAGAGGAAATACTGGAAGCAATACGTGAAGGCTTATGAGGAGTGCCTGAACGCCACAAGCACGCATCACGCACCCTGGTACGTCGTTCCCGCCGATGATAAGGAGAATGCCCGTCTGATTGTTTCCCGAATTGTTCTTGATGCGCTCGGGGAGCTCAAGATGGCCTATCCCAAGACCACCAAGAAACGTCGGCGGGAATTCAAATCTATCAGGAAGCAGCTAGCGAAGTAACGGTCCAATTTATGACACTCCTGCTGTCGTTTTCTATTTCTGGGGGGAACAAAAATCGGACATGGAAATAAAGATGGAGCAGTCCGCTCTGTGTGAGATTCGTTCTTAGGTTCGTAAGACAGTGCCTTGGCGTATGTTTGTCGGGAACGATTTCAATCGGCAGAGCAGTTACACCGCACAAGAGAGGAACCTGTACCGTATTGTACAGAAAGCGGGGAGAACTTAACCCAGTGTGGTACATGGACGGGCATGGTCGCGGGAGCGCATATTGGTCTGTTTTGCCCACTCTGCCTGGTGTGGGGAGCCGCGATTGGTGCAGGCGCCGGAGCCAAGATTGGGCCTTTGCAGCCGATCTCCTTTCTTTCGCGCGCTTTGCGCTTGATTCTTTGAGATTAAGAGGATTTCATGATTCCGAGTATTTGGAACCGCCAATGGAATCTTCATGAATTTCGCTTTCGTGGCTCTGCTAACGTCCCCGGTGGTGGATGGCTGAGAGCAGCATCAGACCTTGTAGGGCGAGTTTCATGGAAGAACCGGAAGAAAGAGGTCCACATGTAAGTGTATTTTGCTTTTGGTGAACCTCGACGCGTTCAATAGATCGCAATGGTTTCCGCCTCATTTCACTCTACCAAGAGGATTTCCGCGGCCGTGTATAAAACAGAACAGGTAGCTCGCCTTGCAAACCGGAATCACGGCCGCTTCCTAAGAGCCAGACACGAATGTTTCCTGAAGACCGAGCGCGTGGTCCTGGCCGAATGTCCTCGAATAGGCATTGCGCTAGGACGCACCGGAGCGACTTCTCACAATCTCAACCGAACACTGGGCGTGCTGCGCGACGGCCTCGGAAACGCTGCCCAGCAGGAACCGTTCGAGCCCTGTCCGTCCCAGCGAACCCAGAACGATTAACTCCGCATTCCATTGCTCCGCGGCACCGAGAATTTTCGATTTGGGGTCGCCACGCACGATGTCCGTACTCACTTTCAAATTCCTGCTGCGGAGTGTTTCCGCTATTTTATTCATCAAATCCCTCGCCTTCTCGGTCCTGGCTTCACGAAGGCTGTCCAGGATGGACCGATAGCTACTCATTCCTCTGATCGCCAATAGGGGCAGGGGCTCCATCACATGCAAAACTCTCACTTCCGTTTCCTGAGGCCAGACTTGTTGTACCAGAAAGTTCAACGCTGCTTCTGAGAATTTCGAACCGTCGGTCGTGAGTAATATCCTCGTTGTTATTTTGCCCTTCGCTGAACCTGCCGGCCGCTTCGAACCACCAGTCGTACGAGGAATCCGGGCAATCTCAACCGAACAGTGCGCGTGCCGCAACACGGCGTTCGATACACTTCCTATCAAGAACCGGTCAATTCCCGTTCGCCCATGCGAGCCCAGTACGATCAAGTCCGCATGCCATTCCGCGGCCGCACTTATAATTTCCGATTTAGGCGTTCCGAACTCGACTGCGGTCGAGACCTGCAGCCCCTTGGTCCGCAGTAATTGCGCCGTTTTGCCCACCAACGCTTCCGCTACTTCGCGTTGCGCGTCCCGCGCGTGTTCTATCCCGGGGTAATACACCTCCAGCTCCGGGGGCTCAGCCGACAGGATGTCTATGACATGAACTACGTGCACCAGGGCTTCCTGGGGCTTGGCTTGTGCGATCACCGCCTGTGTGGCCGCGTCGGAGAACTTGGAACGATTCACCGCAAGAAGAATTTTCATTACTCATCTCCCGCCCTTTGCGGGTCGCGGAATACTCCACGAAATACCAAGGTTCGCAGTCCGCCGCTTCGCCTCGCGACCACGCCAAGATGACCGGAGTAATTTAACCGGCCTTGGGACAAGGCGCGGACGCCCGCGCGTGCCCAGCTTTGGGAAGCTCAATCGTAACGATGCCGTCCCTCACAGTCGCTCGCAAGACTTGCTCGTCGTTTAGCTCGGAATGGAAGGCTGTCCTCGAGGGTCGACGTCGCTAACGCCAAATTCTAGAGTCTGACGGGAGTGCGTGCTGTTCTCTTTTGTACAGTCATGCGGAGATCCTGTTGGGGGCTTTCTCGACCTCGACCACGGTCCTCATGATGAGAGACGCACCTTTTTTTCAAAAGGGAAGCTTCCAATCATTCGTTGAGATCGGAAAGATCGGAGTATTCCGTCAGCTGAGCACTCAGTTGTGGGAAGTGCGCGGGAGCAATCGCCCCCGGTTGAATCATCGTTATCTCTGGAACCAGCCGTATTCAAAAAGGACTGACTTACGCGCCGGGCTACTGCGGGCTACTGACTTCCCGGGAGTTAACTAGGTTCCTGAGGCGTATATCGCAATATTCACTTCAATTTTGCGTGCCAAACGAAGGGTAACGTCTTCGCGGCGCGAACTTGAAAATCTCATCGAACACGCCGCTCTCTTCCGGCAAGGAATTGCGCGCTCCGCTTCCGCCACACCTCGGCGAAGCTCAGCCTAAGAAGAGGTGCTCACAAAACCGATTACTAAGAACTGCAAACCATTTCTCTCACCGATAACCGGTGAACATCATAATGTCGCGCGCATTGTATTTCTGCCGCGTCAGCGCCAGCTTTTTTCCATCCTTCGACCACGCGTACTGCGTGATCAGGCTGGGCTCAGTCTCGAAGTGCGTCAACTGCACCGGCGCACCTCCCGCCAACGGCTGCATCATCACGTGCTGCGCGTTTTTGATCGTGCCCAACCATGTCAAACCCTTCCCATCCGGGGTCCACCCGAGCTTCTGCGAGCCATTCGCGCCCAGCAACTCCGGCGGCATCACGATTTCCTTCAGCACCGGCCCACCTTCCAGGCTACTCACAACAAAACTCATCTTTAGCTTCGCGCCTTGCCCTTCCGTCTTCAGATACGCCAGGAACTTTCCGTCTGGCGAGATCGTCGGACTAAACACGCTCCCTTTTGCCACTTCCTTGGGGCTCCCTCCACTCCAGGGCCATCTTGTAAATCGCTCGTGCATGATAATCCTAATACACGAACGATTTCCCATCCGGCGTACACGAAAGCGAGCCCGCCGATTTCGCATTGCTCAATTCCGCGGTCTCGCCTGTGGCCGCATTCAATTTCCATACAGTAGATGTCTCGTCAGCGCCCATTCGCGATTCCAGTATCAAATCATTGTCTCTGCACGCATCCACTTCCAATACTCCCTGGTTCTCATCGGCTAGTTGCGTGCGCCCGACTCCCTGCGCATCGGTGATGAACAGTCGACCCGCCCCATCCAGTTGCAACAATTTTCCCGAACTCGTCCATGACAATCCGTTCGTCCCCGCAGTTTGCTCGCCGGAAATCACCGCCAGTTTCCAATCGATTTTGTCGCCCAATTCGTGCGGGACATCCCCTACATAGATTGCTGAGTCTACGTGATACCTCGAAGTCACCAGCACCTTACCGTCGCCGGTAACGCCTAAACCGGAATAGTCGTTCAGATCATTACTCACCTTTATTACCGGCCCACTCGGGTACGGTTGGAACCAGATCTGCAATGGTTCATTCGTCTTTGCGTGGCCCACCAGAAATAACCCACTCCCGTCCGGGGTCCACGCTACGTCGAACGCGATGCTCAGCGGTTGCAAGGTTCTTTCGATCTTGCCGTCGGCTCCCAGTATCAACACTTCCGTATTTTTCCCCGCAACTTTCGAGAGCAACGCTAGCCGGTCGTCCGGCCCGCCCCAACTCAGTCCGTAAAAAGTTGCTCCTTCCGCACCCTGGTACAACAATTTTTCCCCGCTGCCGTCCACGTTGGCCACCAGAACTTGCGAGATCCGCTTGTCGATCAATTCCCGCACATACGCCATCCTTTTTCCATCCACCGAAAACGATACCCCGCCTGCCACGTCGGTCACCACCTGCCGGGGCGCCCCTCCCATGGACGGCACAACATACAGATTCGTGTTAATCGCGTTGCCCGGGTCCGAGTGCGCATAGTACAAATAATTCCCGTCAGGACTAAATGTCGCCGAATCAAAAAAACCAGGACCTGCAGGCACCACCGTCACCTCGCTCCCCGTGACAATCTGCTTCACGCGTAAGCTGCGGTCGCCCTCACGCTTGACGTATGCCAACGTGTGCCCATCCGCGGAAATCGCCGCGTAGAGCGAAGCCTGCCCGTGATCCGTCAGTTGTTTCAACTCCATGTTTCCGGTGCGGAACTCTGTCCCGCCGTGTCGCAGCAATTTCCATCCCATTGCCGCCCCGCCCAGCGCTATTGCCAGCAACACTGCGATCGGCACATACCGACTCCTCCGCGTTCGAGAGCTAGCTGTCTGTACTTGCACGCCTGCGCTGGCTTCCGCCGCCACCGCTCCACTCCTGCTCGCCGCGTTTGCCGGAGTTCCTCCGCTTCCCGCAGTTGTGCCGGTTCCGCTGGCCGCACTCACGCTCCCCGAGCTCTGCGCCAGCACCCGGTTTGAATCCGTGTCTCGCTTCAGCCGCCTCAAATCCGCCCGCAGCTCCGCGGCAGATTGGCACCGCACTTCGCGATCTTTCTCCAGGCATTTGCCAATAATCTCTTCCAGCTTCGCCGGAATTCCGGATTTAGCCGCACCGCCGAAACCGGTTGGCGCTCCAAGATCGAGTTGAAAATGATCCCGGACGTATCTCCACGAAACGTTTGCGCTCCTGTCGCCATCTCATACAGCACCACTCCAAACGAGAACAAATCCGTCCGCGTATCCAGCTCTTTTCCGCGCACCTGCTCCGGAGACATATACGCGACCGTGCCCAGTGCGGTTCCCGGACTCGTCAGATATTCCTCCTCCACCAATGTCGCCAGCGATGGCGATTCCCCCCGGCCCGCCGCTGATTTCAGCGCCACTTTCGCCAATCCGAAATCCAGAATCTTGGCGTGGCCCCTCCGCGTGATGAAGATGTTCGCGGGTTTGATGTCCCGGTGCACAATCCCTTGCGCGTGTGCCGCGTCCAACGCATCCGTCACTTCCAGGCCTATCTCCAGCACCCGTTCCAACTCAAGCGCCCTCCCGCCAATTTCGTGCTTCAGCGTGCGCCCCTCCAGGAACTCCATGGCGATAAAGGCCTGGCCGTCTTCTTCGCCCAGGTCGTAAATTGTGCAGATGTTCGGATGATTCAGAGCAGAAGCCGCGTGGGCTTCTCTTTGAAATCTCGCCAGGGCCAGCCCGTCGCTGGCTACATCCGGCGGCAGAAATTTCAGCGCAACAAAGCGGTGCAGGCGCGTGTCCTCCGCCTTATACACCACGCCCATGCCCCCACCGCCCAATCTTTCCAGAACGCGGTAGTGCGAAATGCTTCGCCCGATGAGCGCGTCGGACTCCGCCATGGTGCAGCCATCTTAGGTTGCAAGCTTAGCCAAGTCAACGAATCGAGGTGACTTTGTCAAAGCTCTTTAGAAATGTCCCCTTGCTTACCTCACCGGTTTTTCTGACCTGTTGGCTTGGCCCGGAGCACAGCCCTGCGTAGCCCGCAGGGCGAAGCGCCTAGGGCGAAGCGTAGGGCCAGGCCAACGATGGGCGCGGCGCTGTCGCGGCCCACTTGGAAGCTCGCTTCTGCACTTGCACTTTCGGGCGGGGCGGTTCATGCCACGGATGGCTGGGCGCCGGCGTCCACTTCCGTTTCTTGACCGAAATCGGCACCCGGGCGGTCACCTTGCGGCCCGCTGCAACGAGAGCCTGCGGCCGTGCTGGCGCGGCGATTTCCCGCCAGCGTAGCGCCTGCCCGCCGTACTCGATGCTCAGACTGCCGTACCGTCCCTCGCATACCCACACTTTGCTCCGCGCGGGCACGATGTGCCCGCTCTGTGGTTCCAGTTGGAAAAGTGATTGTCGTACCGCACCACCCAATCGTCACTGACCGTGCGTTCACTCTCCAGCCGAAAGATCCGCTCCAGTTCCGCTCCGCGCGGCGCGCGACGGTGATAGTCCTCCGGCCGCGCAGCGGCCCGCGCGAATCGCTGGTTGTGTTCCGGCAAATACTCCCGCTCCAGAAAAACGTTGCTCCCTTCGTAACTGTAAATCCCCCTCCGTCGTAGCTTTTTCACCAAGCGATCCTGGTGTGTACCGTGCTGACGTTCCACACGTCCCTTGGCTTGCGGGGAATTCGCAGCGATCAGCGCGATCCCCAACTTCGCGCACATCCGCCCAAACTGGGTCACCGGCTCTTCCCCCCGCAACCGCTCCTTCGCATTCGCCGGCCGCTTATACAAATTCTTCCAGTCCACGTACAGCGCCAGCGGCACCCCGTAGCGCTCGATCCACTCTCGCAGCGCATCGGCCACCGCCCAGATCGTCTCTTGCTCCCCCAGTTGCGCCCACGTCGTGTTGGTGGCGTCATCGACCATGTCGATCAGGCACCCCTCCGGTCCCCGCTCCTCCAGCCAGGCGTGAAAGCTCCCGTCCATCTGCACCATCTCTCCAAAATGTTCCTTGCGGTCGCGTCGCCGCCGATGTCCCCGCCGTTTCCGCTCCCGACTCCATAAACCTTCGGCCAGCATCCAGCGCCGCAACGTCTCGGCGTCCACCTGCAAACCATCTTCAACCGCCAAGTGCTCCGCCGCCAGCGTCGGCCCAAACCGTTCCCCTACCTCTCCCCCGTACTTCTCCCGCACCAGCCCGAGCACCTTCTGCCGAAACTTCTTCTCGTGACCGTGATTCGATGGTCGCCTCAAGTTGCGGTGCTGCAGCCCGGCGGCCCCTTCCTCGCGATAGCGCTTCCACAGTCGCTTCGCTTGCCGGTAGCTCACCCCCATCAGCCGCCCGGCATCGACCACCCGCAGTTGCTTGCTTCGCACCCGCGCCAGAACTTCTACCCTTGCCAACTCTCGCTTGCTCATTTGCGTTCGCCCCAAGCTGACCTCCCTATGAAGCTCAGCTTAAGGGGACATTTCTATCGAGGACAAAAGGGGACATTATCACTGAGGTTCAACACGAATCGAGGTGACTTGGCGACAAACTAAACATTGGGTCTTGGAAAACGGCGTAACCACCAAAGTGGGGCCCGGTACCCAAGTTTCCGGCTGATGTCATAACGAGGTCGGCCTCACGACGAGCCGAGTAGACTTACGGTGTTCACCCCGAAGCGCTCGGAACGAAGGAGGCCGAATGCGAATTATAGGATGTGATTTACATGCTCGCCAGCAGTCCGTGGCGATGCTCGACACCGAGACCGGAGAAGTCGTGAATCGCACGCTGATGCACGAAGGCAGTGAGGTGCGGGAGTTTTATTCCCAGCTTCCGCACCCCGTGCTGGTGGGCATCGAAGCGATTGGACCGATGCAGTGGTTTTTGAGGTTGCTGGAAGAGCTGGGAATTCAATGCCAGGTGGGAGACGCCACAAAGATTCGCGCCGCGGAACCCCGCAAGCAAAAACATGATCGACGCGATGCGGAACTGATTCTGAAGCTGCTGGTCGAAAATCGCTTTCCGGCGATTTGGAGGCCCAGCCAGGAACTGCTCGACCTGCGCGCCTTGTTGCTGCACCGCCACCACTGGGTGCGCCTGCGCACGCAGATCCAAAATGCGCTGCAGGCCATCGCCTTGGCGAATGGCTTGCGACGCGGACCTAGTCTTTGGAGCTACGACGGGCAGGCGAAAATTGCTTTCTTGCCGTTGCCGCCGCATGCCTCTTATCGACGCAGCATGCTGCAGGCGCTGTACCGGAAGATGGAAGAAGAAATCCAGCAACTGACCGCGCAAGTCGCCGAGCAAGCGGAGCAGCGCTCGGGGGCACGCTTGCTGCTAACCCATCCGGGAGTGGGCCCGGTCACGGCGTTGGCCACGGATGTCTTTCTGGGCGATCCGCAACGCTTCGCCGATGGCAAGGCGCTGGCCAGTTACGTCGGACTGATTCCACGCGAATACTCGAGCGGAGCGCACCAGCGGCTCGGCTCATTGACCAAACAAGGCAGTCCGCTGCTGCGCTTTCTTTGGAATGAAGCCGGCGCTCACGCGGTGCGCCGCGATCCTGAGCTGCAGCGATTCTATCGCCGCAAACTGGTGCAGAAGGGGTTGGGGAAAGCCCGCGTGGCAGCAGCCCGCAAGCTGGGCATCCGGCTGTGGATCATGCTGCGCGATCAGATCGATTACCAAGAGTTCTGTCGTCGTGGGCAGAAGCAATGCGGTGCCGCCTGTGCGGGGATGCTTGAAGTCGCGAATGGTGCGAACTGTCACCGTCCGGTTGGTTAGGCTACCCGCCTCCCTTCAAAGGAAGGGAGTTCGCATAAGTCATCATGGTCCGCAATGACCGAAGAGATGGTTGGTAGGCAGCACCGAAACGATGAAGCGACACAGATCCGAGCGTAAGGGGTGAACACATGGACGCAACGATCAAGGCGCTCTTTAGAAGCTAGTGTATGGGTGTTTCCTGAGGAGGCCAACACCACAGAAAAAGCTCTTGCCACGGCCGACCTCGTTAGAGATTCCCGACTTACCGAGACTTATCCAACGCAGCAAACAGTTCTCAAGAAATTGTGAGAGATTATTGCAGCTTTGCGAGGCTAATGTGCGAATCCAAATACCGCGAAATATGCGATCGTGTACAGAACCACTGTTGCATCCATCGCTGCACCCGCCTTGAAACCCTGTGAGTAGGAGTGGCTTCCGTTTGCCACCACTAGATAAACCATGAAGGCTTTTTCAAATAAGCTGTAGATGAGAATCGGCTTTCGCCATTCGACTTTAAATACAGCGGCGATCATGAAGACGCCCATTAGGCCGACCATGATGCCCCAGTGCTGGGTGATGATCGTGTAGTCCGGGACGAACGGGATTTTCCCGACGGTTTCCGCTGTCCAGCGGGGCCAAAAGGCATAAAGACTCGCGGAAGCCGTTCCAATCCCGGTGAGAAGAAAAAACGGTTTGAAGGTTAGATCAAAAAATCGTTTCATCTGGTCCCCGTTCAATCGGATCTGCACGTCTGCCAACCTTGTGTCAAAGTCCCGCCGTCGCAAATCCGGTACAGCAACTTCTCTACGGTTGGTGTGCTGGTCCGATCAGCGGTACGTGTACGGGCTTAGCCATACCATAGAAGACCACGACTCCCTGACCCGCGCATCGGGTTGACAGCCCTTCTATAGGTACACCTACGCAACTGTCGATATCCTGCCAGTTGTTAGTGACCCATACGTTGCCGGCGGGATCAACGTCGACATCAACCTCCATCTGCAAGCCTCCGCCAACGTAGCCGAGAGGAGGCGAAATTGGATCGCCCGTCTTCATTCCAGGCGGACAGTTTTCGGTTCGTACCCCACACAGGTGCGCGAGCTGTCCTGACGCACCGGCAAAATTAGAGACCCAAACATTGTCGTTGCCATCCACGGCCACAGCCCACGGACCTGGGAGACTGCTGCCAGAAAATGGACTACCCGGAAATTGGCTGCCGTCCGGTTTCAGCAAAACTACGCTTCCACCCTCTTTGCCACCTTTTTGTTCGGACATGACCTTCGTCAGGTAGTCGGAGGCCTTCGTAACACCATAGAGCTTGAAGCGTACCCCCATGTCCACGAGATGGGCCATGCCCAGTAAGCCGCTCCCAAATCGGTTGGTGAGCCAGACGTTGCCTTGGCTGTCGATCGCAAGGCCGCTAGCATTGAATCCGCCGGTCTTGAAGTTCTCGGCCTTGCTTGGATCAGCGGCGGGGAAGCGTGTAATGTGGTCGATGGCGCTATTGGCCACCCAGATCCGATCCTGTTGGTCGATACCGAGGTGAAAGGGTGCCTTGAACGACTTGCAGGGCTCCGCGCTGTCGCCCTCGCAAACGATCCGTCCCTGGTTGATATCCCCCTTTGGAAAGTACACAAGCTGGCTCTTCGAGATGCAAAGTGCCCATACATCTCCACTGGGAGTGGCGATGATGCCCTGCATCAGACCGAGCCGCCCATTGAACGTGATGCCTTCCGGAGGCGACAGCGGCTTGCCGTTCTTGTCGAATACAGCTATGGACTTGCTGCCGTAGTTGGAGAACCAAGCGTTGTCCTTGGCATCGACGGCCAAACCGAACGAGCCACCCTCCATTCCACCACCCGTAAAACCTGTGGTAATTGGCGACAGCGGCTTGCCATTGGGTGCGAATTTGCTCGCGTGGCCCTCCCACAACGAGTCCTGTCCCTGCCAGCCCACGGTGAAATTGTCGGCCGCCCAGAAGTTGCCCTCGCTGTCGAACATGCCTTTGCCGCCTGCCCGTAATCCTCCGCCGTCAAACTTGAGCGGAAGAACCCAAGCGCTCGGAGTGAAGTTGAGGTAAGGCATGAAGGGTACAGGGCGCAAATTGTGGTCCTGTGGGGCTGGATACAGATAATTCAGCAAGCCAAAAAGTTTTTCAGGTTGATACCAAGGATAGCGTGCGACGTTTTCCGCTGCCGCCAGCGTGTCTTTCGGATACTCGCCCCTTGGCGACGTCGCTGCATAGAACAAACTGCTGCAAGCGTCTGACCGGATCAGGGTCAGACAGCCAGCAAGTACATCGGCAAGAGTGGCGAAATTTGCCATCGTCGGTGTCTGCCCACCGTTAAGCGGGTCTTGAATCGCCCCTCCCCAGCCACCGGTTTGCAAATTCACAAAATTGGGAACATTGCCTGCAGCGATGCGCAGACCAAGGACGTTTCCCTGAAGCTTTGGTCCGTCGAGAAATTGAGCGTTGGTCCATACCGACGCTATCGTCGTGAATTCGTTGATGACTACTTTATCCGGCGGCTTGTTCCCGAGCACGGCGAGAAGCCCAATGGCCGGATTGTCACCGCTTCCTTTGTGAGCGTTGGGTACTCCTCCAGTCGCCACAAGATAAAAGATGGCGTCAGCCCCTAGCGCATCTGCGAATCGAATTTCAAATTGGCCCTGGTCGTTTGTTTTTGCTTCGGCCAATTTCTTGGGCGCATTGGAACCCGCTTCCCACAAAACAACTGTAGACGAGGCGATGGGTACGCCCGCGCCCAACACCTGCCCGCTAAGATACTCGGTACAGAAGGCTGAATTTGCATACATGCCAGCGAGCAACAGCCCGCCAAGGCAGAAGGATCGAATCCAGTTTGTCAATTTCATCGTTCCTCCAAATGGGTCCAGGGAACCGCCGGTTTAGAGCCGAGGGAGATTGTGAATAGTGCTCGCCCTTGGTGGCATTGTCAAAAGTGACAGATAGTGCGAAGACATGTGAGTTACTGGCAGAAATTTCGGTCAACTAGCAGGTTAAGTCCCTCCATGAGAACGCCGGTCCGCGCAGTCACCTGATCTCGGCGGTCAAGCTCGACTGTTTGGATACTCTCTTCTTTTCTTTGCTCCTCTTTCTTTCTTCCTGCCTTTCCCAGTTTCCACAGAGAAATTTCGAGCCAGGATCGCCTAGCAACGACGATCGTCAACTCCATCGACTCTCAGCATCCATTTCTTGCGGGGCATTTCTTCACTCTAGGCCACGGCGCGCATCACTTTCTGGCTATTGCGTAGTGGTTCGTACACCTCCCCACTTACCCACAACCGATGTAGCAGGACCGCCAGCTTTCTCGCCACCGCAACCACCGCTCGCTTCTTGGCACTTTTCCCTCCTCGCGCCGCAAGTTTTAGCCCCCAACGTCGCAGATCACTGTCTTCTCCAAAGGGTCCCAGGATGTAATGTGCCCCTTGTACCAGCATGGTTCTCAAGTAACGGTCTCCTTCTTTACTGATGCGCCTGCGGCTGGCTCTCCCCAGAGTCCCTGCGCCCTGGGCGAAACCCCAGAAAACAGCCGACTTCGCGACTCTTCCGGAACCGATGCGGATCGTCCAGGGTCAGAACATAGGTCAGCGCGATCTGCGTTCCTACTCCCTTCACCTGTTTGAGCAGTTCGACGTGCGGGTAGCTCTCCTTGGCAATTTTCTCCACCCGCACCTCGTATTCCTGGATGCGCTCGTTCAGCGATTCGATTTCTTTGAGCAGCGGCTCCAGCACCTCGCGCAACTCTGCGGGTAATCCCGCGCCCAGCTCCCGGCTCACCTGCTGCGTGCCACACTTGGGTAGCCGCTGGCCATAAGACTTCACCAACCCGCGTGCCGCGTTCACTAACGCCGTTCGAGCACGCACCAGTTCGGCCCGCGCTCGGATCACCGTCAGGTGGATTTGCGCTTGGGCACTGCGATGCCGCACCGGCCCCAACAGCTCGGGATCGATTCGCGCCAACCGTGCTAGTGTCCGCGCATCGTGTCGATCGTCTTTTCGACTGCTTTTTGGTGATCAATTGCACCTTTTGCGCGTGCGCCACGATTACTTTGTATCCTAGCTCCGTTAATAGCCGGCTGACCCAAGGGGAATGTGTCCCAGTCTCCAGGGCGATGAGACTCCGCGGTATCTTTGCAAATGCTTTTTTCATCGCTTCCGGTGTCGTGGCCACTTTCTGTTCCAGAAGGATTTCCCCCGCTTCATCCAAAACGCAGTAGCACGACGAGTGATCGCCGAGGTCCACACCAATCGTGAGCGTCCTTTGAAAATCATGTTTCCATTTACCCGAACGGTGCTAGTCTTCTTCATAGCCGGTCTCCTTTTTTATTGCGCCACGAGCGCGTCGAACATTGGGAGCGTAACGCATCCCGTAGGAGACCGGCCTTCTCATCTCACGACAAGGTCGGCTATTTTCATGTCGGGTGGGTTTCAGTTTGCGGCCTCCTCAGGATAGAATCTACAACGTTCTCGAAACTGGTGTTGGACCCAATGAATTGGGCATGGCTTTCTTTACTGCCTGCGCGTTCATGGAGGCGGTTAATGGATATTCGCGAAACAGTCTTGGTTAGTGCTTTGGTTCTGATGCCTTGGGCTGGCAGAGCTCAAGAAAAGCCGACACCGGTCGTTCCGCCCGATGTGGTATCCGGCAAGCAGACATACATGCATTATTGCGCCGCATGTCACGGGGCCGACGGCAGAGGCCATGGCCCTGCCGCTTCGGCGCTGAAAACACCACCGGCGAATCTGAGGACACTCGCTATCCAGCACGATGGCAAATTCCCGGAAGACTATGTTGCTCGCGTGGTGCGCTCTGGCGACCCAAATTTTTCTGGACACGGTTCGTCTGACATGCCCATCTGGGGGCCGGTCTTTTCCATGCAAGAAAACGGTGACGAAACTGGAGTGCGTCGACGCATCAAGAACTTGTGCAACTATCTGGCGTCCATTCAGGACAGGAAATCGTAGCCGATTAAGCTACGTCCATGATTAACGCCGAAATCGTCCATTTAAATTCCTAGAACTCGACTTCTCCGCTTACGCGACCTCAGGAGCTGCTGCGAAAAGGTCGTGGGTTTTAGCGGACGTCTATGCTTGGACAGATTGTGTTATAACTTTAGCTCTGGACGCACCATGACGGACGAAGAGTTTCAAAAGAACTGGGAAGAGGTTGGTGGCCTCAAGATGTTTGGTCCGTGGCGCGATCACCCTGGCGTCGACCGCGAACATGTGGTCGCCCTTCTTCAGAGCGAAGACCTCCTAAACAAAGCCACTCGCCTATTCAATCATTCTTCAGAGTTCGCCAAACGTGTCATGGCCAAAGTCGACAAGCGGGCGCACGCCCACAGAGAGAGCGGCAAAGAATTGAGGGAGTGTCCCGAATGCAACGAATGGCAGAAGCGTTACGATGCAGCCTTTGAAGAAGAACTGGCCAAAGATCCAATAATGCAAGCTCTACTGCAAACAAAGCCTCCGCCGGCTTCCGCGTGAAGTCCAGGTTTTGGCTCGCGAACTAGTGTTCTGTCCCATAAATAACTGGCATTAGTATTGCTGGGAATATAGGCATCTCCCGTGCACAATGGAGGTGCCTATGGCGATGGGACGACCTAAAGCGACGTTAGTTTTGGATTCGGAGTTACGCGAGCAGCTGGAAAGCTTGGCCAACTCGCGCTCTCTTCCGGCGGGGCTGGTGCGTCGGGCCAAGATTATCTTGTTGAGCGCGTCTGGGAAGAACAACCGGGAAATTGCGCAGCAACTGGAGACCAGCAAGGTCACGGTAGGCCTATGGCGACGACGCTTCCTGGCACAGGGAGTGTCAGGGCTCTACGAGGAATTACGCCCAGGGCGCCCCCGCCCGATTAGCGACGAACGAGTTGCTCAATTAGTTCGCAAGACGCTGAAGTCGAAACCCAAAGGCGCAACGCACTGGAGTATCCGTCAGATTGCCGCCGAGACGGGAGTATCGAAATCGACAGTGCACCGCATCTGGCAGGCGTTTGGCTTGCAGCCGCATCGACAAAAACATTTCAAGCTTTCGAACGATCCATTTTTTGTAGAAAAAGTACGGGATATTGTAGGGCTGTATTTGAATCCCCCTGAAAATGCTGTGGTTTTGTGCGTAGATGAGAAGAGCGGAATTCAGGCGCTGGAACGCACCCAGCCGATGTTGCCGCTGGGATTGGGCTATGTTGAGGGAATGACCCACGATTATCGCCGCCATGGAACCACCACGCTGTTTGCTGCACTGGACACGGCGAACGGTAAAGTGCTCACGAAATGTCGACCGCACCACCGGCATCAAGAGTATCTGAGTTTTCTACGGGAGATTGAGAAGAACGTGCCGAAGAACTTGGAGGTGCACATCATCGTGGATAATTACGCCACGCACAAGCATCTGCGAGTTAAGCGCTGGTTCGCCACGCGGCCACGGTTCCACGTGCACTTCACTCCAACCTACGCTTCCTGGCTCAATCAGGTGGAGATCTGGTTTAATCGCATCACACAACAAGCCATTCGCCGGGGAACTTTCAGCAGCGTGAAAGACTTGGTCGAGAAAATCGATCACTACGTCAAGAACTCCAACCACCATGCGCAGCCATTCGTCTGGACGGCTACAGCCGATTCGATATTGGATAAAGTCGAACGACTATGTGAACGTATTTACGGGACGGCACACTAGTACGTACTTTTCCGACTTCCCAGGCATTGACGCTAGTTCCGAGTACCACGTCATCGTCGGCCCTAAGCGTAACCTCCGCGACCGTGATAGTCTGCGTTCGCGTAACCAGATGAGTAGTGGGCGAAAAAATTCAGAGGTCTTTAGCTATTACCGGGACCTGTTCTTGGCATGGCCACTTTTTATCTCTTCGCTTGTGGCTGGTGGTCTACTCTTTTCTCAGCAACCTGATGACAGGGTCAAGGGCGCAAAATGTGCCGCTATTGCAACGATTATTTTGCTGGTAGCTTGGAGGCAATTGGCTCTGGTAATTGCAGTGGTCGCGCTTCTTGCCTCTCGATTGGTCGTAAGTCTACACCGCCCTGCCGATTGGCGCATCAACATCGCAATGTATGTCACAGGGACGGTTACGCTTTGGACGCTTGGCAGATTACACGAGTCAAAATCATTTCACCGGATGATTCGAGATGAACTCGATGCGTCTTTCTCCGAAGTTACGATGACGGACCTTCTCGTGAACCTCGCGGGGCTGCTGTCTATCATGGTTATTGTATATTGGCTGTTTCATTGAAAAAAAAAGCCTACGGTGTCGGATAGCTGTGCCTGATGCTGGCCAAGTCCTGGTAAGCATAATCGGAAAGGTCCCCAAGCATACAAGCATATTAGTTGGCGCGAATGGCAGTCTGCCTTATATTTCACCCATGGACCGCGCGGGCATAGCAATCCGGTTCCGCACTTTTGCCATGTCGGAAGGCATAGAGGGCGACGACCCGTTGCTCGCGGAAGCTGTAGAGGCACTGCGAAAACTGGAAAAGGGTGAGTTTGGGGCACGCGAGACTGATTTAGCACTCGGCCCCGTTTTTAAGATTTTGAACGAAAAGGTGGACACCAGACTTTCAATCAGCGGTGCTATTTGGGGGATGCCAGATGAGTCTAACAGTTTCCGGTCGTGGCCATTGCTCGAAATTGCCGACCAACTCGGCATAGACAAAACTGACCCATTGTTGGTGCGAGCGTTGGAAGCACAGCAGAAAGCGGAGAAAACGAATCTACAATCGTGGCTGGAAATGGGCATCGCTGTCAGGGCATTTACTCACACTTATTTTGAAGTCACAGAAGCATGGCCTCCAGCGTCACATCACATAGAAAGACTGCTTCAAAAATTGGCGGCTGGTGAAGCAACAGATGTGGAGGCGGAAGAGTTTCGACTGCTTGCCGGTCAAGTTCTGGTGGACTGGCAACCCCATTATTCACCCGCGTTCAAGACCCGTATAGAGTCCGCGCTGGGTTCGTTGGGGACCCGTGACTCCTCGTCGAGTCCTGGTTAAACGGCGTTACCGTACAAGTGGCTCACAGTACCCGCATCGAAGGCGAGTGCCTTAGAAACAGATACAGAAAAATTCCAGATACCGCGAGTAGCGCGATTCCAAACAATCTCCAGCCCCATACTGGCACCCACGAAAATCCAGTCTTGGGGAAACCTGGTACATCCTCGTTTCCCTTTTTGGCGGCCTTCGGAAATATTACCCCGAACAGTCCGAAGAAGAGCATTACGACGAATACGAACAGGAATCCGGCTCGGTCGTTCATTTGCACCTAAGAATAGTTTGCCACGAAAGCCACATCTCCTGGGAAACGGGGTAACCGTCCACATAAAGTTCTAGAACTTCTCCGGATACGCGACTTAACAGGATTTGGGAGGACACCGGCTCGAATGCAGGTGTATCATCGCCACATTTAAGGGGTAGCAGGTTGCCATGCTCGGATTCAAGACTTTTCGGGTTTGGTTCGGTGTAATACTCCTGATGTTCGCCGTCTCTCTGGTAAAGCTCTGAGTGCACAGGAACAGCGTTCAAGTGCTCCGGCAGAGTATCGGATTGCTATCGGAGATGTCCTTCAAATTGACGTCTGGAAGCAGCCGGAGATTACCAGAACAATTCCAGTTCGACCCGACGGAAGCATTAGTCTGCCATTGGTCAATGATGTGAAAGTCTCAGGCTTGTCAGCTATGGAATTGGCAGGGCTACTCCGTGAAAAGCTCAAAGATATTATTCCCGACCCACAGGTCACGGTAGCAGTCAGCCGGCACGGAACGAAGTCTCTTGCCACACCACTACCGCTCGTTCCGCTCAAACTCCTTCCGCCGGTATCGCCGGACCTCAAACAAAAATGTTGTGTTGCGTAGCGTCCTGTGTTCCCGCC
This sequence comes from Candidatus Acidiferrales bacterium, assembly GCA_963701055.1. Taxonomy (GTDB): domain Bacteria; phylum Acidobacteriota; class Terriglobia; order Acidiferrales; family UBA7541; genus Acidiferrum. The sequence goes on from OY969563.1 coordinate 403,012, forward strand.
GATATGAAGTACAAGAAGGCATTTGAGATGTACTACGAATTTACTACGGTGCAGGGTTTTTGGTCGTTGAGAGGGGCTAAGAAGGGAGCTACAAATCGTAGGCTACCCTATTGATTCTGAAACAAATGGCGGAGAGGGGGGGATCATATTGCTCTAGCTTTCGCAACTCTCTTGGTTTCTGTCAGATCGCCCGTAATACCTGCATTTTCTGTCGTTTATGCCCGAGTCTCAGCAGTCCCATGAGTCTCATCAGTGCCTCCCAGTCTCTCCAATGGACATCGAAAGTGCTCAAAATGAGTAACATGAGTAACAAGCCCTGATTCCCTTCTTCAGTTTGTTTCGACCTGAGGGGAACTCCTCGTGGACACCTATCCATGTGTCCGCTTCCGTCAGCATCCTTAATCACTCACATTTCGTCCAGACGGTTCAGACCGGTCGCTTACTTCGTGACTGGAGGAGGCTCCGCGCTTGGTTTGCGGACGATGGGCCAACTCTTTTCTGGCACAGTTCAGTGGGAGTGCAGCGGGTGAATTTGGGGAATTGTGCTATGTTGCCGGAAACACTCGCCGGAGAGGTAGCCGAGGGGGCTGCAGGCGGCGGTTTGTTAATTCTACCTGCCCGATTCGCACTGACCGATTTTGACGTGTTTTGTTTGCGTTAGGTGGTTCTCAGTTGCGTCCGGATACTCTCGTTTGTAATCTATAGTTCAGCAAGAGTTCAGCAGTTTTTTCTTGGCTTAACAGACGGAATTGCGGGCCTCGGGACTCCGCAAATGTCTTGCTGCACGGCGTGGCCGCTCGGGTCCCGAAGTAGCTACTCACCGCAGCAATTCAGTCCGCAACTCCATCATTCGACGAAATATTTCGCCTTGATAAATAGCATCGGACAAAGCATTGTGCCGCATCTTCCGCGTACGACTCGGCTTCAAGCTTTCTGGCAGCTTGCTCGACCGTGTTTCATCCCACGAACACCCTGTTAGACCCATATAGTAAGCCTTGATATCGAGAGGGGCCACGCCGAACGGATTCTTCCCGAGAAACTTGTGGAAATACCAGTTCACAAAGGACCAGTCGAAGCCTGCATTTAATCCGACAAAGACTGGACTGACGCCCTGGCTTTCGACGGCAACCCAATCGAGAAGATTCTGCATAACGGTGATGGGTTGTTGGCCTCGCGCAGACAGTTCCCGAAGGTCGAAGCCAGTTACCTCCAGTGCGGCGGGAACGAAGTGGTCAGAAATGGGCCGGAGCTCGGCATAGAAGGTGTGGTCGACAGCGCCGACTAGGCAGGCGCCGAGAGAAAGCATGCTGTACTCGCCGGGAATGGGCCCGGAAGCCTCGATGTCTACCGAGAAATAGATCTCCTGCCCGTTCATCGAAGTCCCCGCGGTCGCACGATGGGGGGCATGTTGATGTTGCGCGCCCAGTGTTCGCGAAACTCCTTACGGAGTTCTTCGACCGGTCTTGCAAGATCCCATGGATAGGTTTCGAGGCTGCTGGTATCGAAGGGGAGAGAAGTCCCTTTACGAGCGGTTAGGATGACGCGTTGGGAACGTCCGAGGGCATACCCAAGTTCCACAAAACAGTTGTTGCGGAGGCCGGTGAGATCGACAACTGCCACGTGGCTATGGTGGAGACTATCGAAGATCGCTTGGTTCATCCAGGCATATTCGTTTACGCCGATGCCCATTTGCAGTACTTCGAGACCGAGCTCTGCCACGATGGGGTCGATAACGTCGCGAAAAAATCGCTCGACCAGCGCATAGTCGGGTAGATCTTTGTTCAGGAGACGCACGTAGAAGGCCTTTGGCGGAACGAACGCGTCCACAAGGCGGAGTACGCCAGCTCTGACTTCGGGTGTTGGCACAGCGCCGCTGCGTGCCGCGCAACGATCGAGAAGTTCAGGACCGGACTCGCCGGAACGCACCTCGAAAAACAGGTTGGAGTCCTTAAGTGCCTCGCGGAAGAGTCTTGGTCCACCACCTGAACCATCGCGGCAGCTTGCGCCAAGTTCGAGGTCAAGCGGAATCACTTGCTTCCCGAGGCTCGCGAATTCCTGCGCAAGATGCTCCACGCCTTCGCCTCCGCTGATGGCGATCAGAATGTCGGCAAGCTGAGCCTGGCGTTGGCGTCGCATAGCGCCAGAGCCCCAACCAGGTTCGAGAAATTCCATGCCCACGGCCTTTTCGCCACGAAGGGCATCGTAGAGGTCCTGCCGATGTTGCGGAATTTGGGCGAATGTTTTTTCGGTTGCAATGGTTGCAATGAGTTTTCCAGAAGGTCCAGAGGATTGCGCCTGGCCATCCGCAAGGGCGGAGTGGACGGATTCGGCAACAGTCCAGTCGAAGATTATGGATGGACCATCTTCGCGGCCCTCAAGGTATGGTTCCTTGCCGAAGGAGATAACGAAGCTGGCGCCCTTCGCGACTAGATCGTGGGCGAGTTCTCTAATCAGTTTATGGGCATACAAGAGATCCGTTTCCGGGATTTGTACGTCTGCGCTGCCCGCTATTAGGATCCTGCGTCCATGCAGTTTCATGAGGTCAGGCCTCGCCCAAACTGGGAGTGGGCGGAACGGAACGGGCAGCTTCAAGGAGATCGTCCGCGGTAAGTTTGCGGTCTGGGAATGCCTTTCCCAGGGCTTCGGGCAAGAGCCGCGTCCTGATGTCGGAGAAAGTGAAACCGAGCCGGCCGGATTCTTGAGGACCGGTCATGCGGACCAGCTCCGTGAGACTCGCTTCGCTGAGGCTTAACTCCCGGCAGTCCATTCGAAAAAGATCTTCACGTTCCTGGTCCGTGGGCCGGCGGAACTCTTCGGTGTGGCCCGCGCGACGTACAATCGCCGGGTCCAGGGAGACAAAGCGATTCGTGCACAAAAATACCAAGACTCGCCCACCGGAGTGCCGCGCGTCGTCAATCTTCTGGATCAATGTGTTGACCGCCACTTTGTCCTCATGATGGCTTTGCTGATTGTTCCTACTGGCGGCAAGGGAGTCTCCCTCGTCGATGATCAGGAAGGACGACTTGGCTTTTCCGGCGGCGCGCATTACCACCTCGAATGCACGATTGATGAGCATACTCATCTCACCTACGTTGCCGCTGCCGCGCACACGAGTGCTGAGCTTGAACAGAGTGGCATTTTTCTTGAGATCGCGAGCCATTGCATTGGCTATCGTTTCCGCCATGGCCGTTTTTCCCGTACCGACATCTCCATGGAAGACAACCAGAGGATAGCGGTCAGCGAGAGCGTCGAGCAACGGAATGCGCTTGCCGTACTGTTTCTTACTCCATGCCTCCAGGCCCTCAATATCCATGAGGAGTTGGAAGTGTTTCTTGAGCTTGGCGTAGCGGGTTTCGAAGCCGACAAGTCTTTTCGCGAGGTCGGCGAGATGCGCATCAGGCAGCTCCAGTTCCAATTCGAAGACATTCACGTGCTCGCCGCTCATCGACGCTCCCTGTTCCACGGGCTCCCTCACTGATAGCTCCAGCGTTTCAGGCCGAAGCCATTGCTTGCGTACTGACGGTCCTGCGCACCGTTTAGACCGGAGAACGAGGTGTCTACGGTCGCGGCCGGCCAAGGACCTTTAATTCCGATTTTTTGTTTGGCGTCTGCTTGCCCCTGTGTGCTTAACTTGCCCCACGCTTCAGACATCACGGCAATTAATTGCAGTGTTCCACCCGGAGTTCGAGGCCACAGATTGTTGCCGGGATAGGGGATAGGAGAGGCTGAAACTGCCCTATTTTTGCGTTCGCTGTGGCAGCGCTGCACCGATTGCAAGATTCCATTTGGTGATAGCATTTGAGTTTGAGGTAACGGGGAATGGAACCTATCTGGACAGCGACCGGTGCTTGGACAATAATTCACCGATGAAGTTCGCAAGTATAATTCTCGCAAATCTGGGTCGAGCAAAAGTTCGCCTCATCTTGACCATTGGATCAATCGCAACCGCGATCCTTCTTTTCGCATACTTGGCCGTTGTAAAACGCGTTTTCGCATTGGGCGCAGACGTTACAAGCGCAGAACGGCTAATTGTGATGAATCGTGCGGGATTTCTCGGCACGGTGCCGCTGTCCTATCGAGACAAGATCTTACAAATTCCCGGCGTCACAGTCATCACTCACGACAATTGGTTCGGCGGCATCTACCGGGATGGAAGAGAACCGTTTCCTCAATTCGTCATCGACCCGGAATCGCAACGTCAAGTTTTTCCTGAGTTCGTTCTGCCGGAGGACCAATGGCAGGCATTCCTTAGAGACCGACAAGGAGCCATACTCGGTCGAAAAACTGCTGAGCGCTTGCATCTAAGAGTTGGCGACCGCATTCCCCTAGTGTCCACACTTTACGGGAGCGATACATGGGAAATGAATCTCGTGGGAATCTACCACGGCAGGCGCCCAAAGGCTGATGAAACACAACTCTGGTTGAGGTGGGATTATTTTGAGGAAAAGGTGCCGGCACGCGCCACGGGTCAGGTCGGCTGGTTTGTTCTACGGGTTGAAAATCCTGACGATGCGGCGCGGATTGCGAAAACGATCGATGACAAGTTCGCAAACTCTTCCAATGAAACTAGGACGCAGACGGAGTCTGCGTTTGTGGCGGGTTTTGTCAAACAGTTTGCCAGTGTCAAATTCTTGCTACTTGCTATAGGAAGTGTCGTCTTCTTTACCCTTCTTCTTGTCACGGGCAACACGATGGCCATTTCCGTTCGCGAACGTGTCAGGGAACTGGCGGTCTTTAAGGCAATTGGTTTTTCAAATCGTTCGGTATTGACCCTAGTCCTCGGCGAATCGCTAACTATCGCACTGGCAGGCGGCTTGGTAGGTCTCATTCTCGCCGCGCTCACTATCCGCGCAGTTGCCGACACGCTCAGCAGTCTACTGCCTGGAATAGACCTAGACCTTCCGAAACTTTTAACCCTTGGACCACTAGGGTTACTAATCGCCGCAATTGTGGGCGTCATCAGTGGGATCATGCCGGGCATAAGTATCCTGCGCCTACGCGTAGTGACTGCCTTGCGCAGAGTCTGACACTGATGTTGACCTTCTAATCTCAACCTGAATCCGCGGGTTAGCCCCGGATTCTTCGGCAAACCGTTAAATTGGGTACTGGAATCCACTTGTACGATTACCAGGACTCAGCGGGTGAAAATCTTCCGAGAATCCTCGTTCGATTGTTACTTTTGACAGTTGCGTTCACAATCTGTGCCCGACACACTCCCAGACGGCTTGCCGTGATTGACACGCGGGCTAGACTGCTGATTCAGGGGGGCGCTGCCCAAGTCCTATGGGACGGCAGTGAAAGGCGTCTCCCTTTTTTGAATCATGTGGTAAAGTGTCCGCCAGTTTTATTCCGTGACCGACGGCAATCAGAAATATCTGAGGAGGATTTATATGAGATGGTCTCGAACAATCGCGTTCAGTCTGACGGGAGTTGCGGCACTGTTGGGTGCGGCGTCGACCCCGATCGCCAAAGCGCAGGACAAGCCAAATATCGTCATGCTGATGACGGACGACACCGGCTGGAACGATTTTGGCACTTATAGCGGAGGCGGTAAAACCCTTGGCCATCCGACACCGAATATCGATCGCATGGCTAAAGAAGGAGCCACTTTTACGAGTTGGTACGGCCAAGCGAGTTGTACGGCAGGCCGAGCCTCGTTCATCACAGGGCGCATTCCGATTCGCTCTGCACTTTCCATCGTGGTTGCACCAGGCGACGAGAATTTTCTCCGCAAGGAAACGCCGACGATTGCCGAATACTTCAAGAAGAATGGCTACACGACATACTTTTCTGGAAAATGGCATTTGGGCGATAAGCCAGAAGCCTATCCGATCGAACACGGGTTCGATGAAATGAAGGAGTTCGCTGCCTACTACGCCGGAGTCTATTCCTACCCTGATACAGACAAGTGGTTTCATCCCTGGTTTCCGTCCTACAACGCGGAGTTCGAGAAGATGTGGGATTCCGTGGTAAACCTTGGCGAGTGGGAAGGGGTGGCCGGTCAGCCAGCCAAGAAGGTGGCGACGATAACCTACGACTACATGGCAACGATGGACGAACGGCAGGCGGACTACGCGGTCGAGTACATCAAGCAACACGCGCATAGCGGCAAACCGTTCTTCATGGATGTGAACTGGATCAAGATGCACAACCCGACGAATGCCGCGCCAGACTTCAGAGGGAAATCGCACCTGGGTGATTATTCGGATTCACTAATGGAAATGGACGCCGACATCGGGAAGGTGTTGGATGAGATCCGTGCCGATGCACCTAACACCATCGTCATCCTGACCGCCGACAACGGCGCGTGGCTGGACGCTTATCCGGATGCGGGGACAACACCGTTCCGCGGCGAGAAGGGTTCTGCCTACGAAGGCGGCTGGCGTGTGCCGGCGATTATGACCTGGCCGGGACATATTCCTGCAGGTGTGCAATACGGCGAAATGATGTCGCACATCGATTGCTGGTCAACGCTGTCCGCGATGGCAGGTATTCCAGTTCCGCCAACGGGCGAAATGCAGGATAACAACGGGAAGCCAATCTATTTCGACAGCATAGATAATAGTGCCTACATCCTCGGAAAAGCAGAGCACTCTGCCCGCAAGTCATGGATCTTTATCAACGGCGAATATCTACATGGGGTGCGTGTTGACATAGGCGGCGATCCAAACGAACCATGGGTCAACATTGCCTGGAAGTTTGTGTGGACCGCTAAAGATACGTGGCTGGGACCCAATCTGGATACCGGCTCAATCCCCGCGGCCTACAACCTGACCATGGATCCGTACGAGAAGTACGACATGGTTTTCAATGGAGCGGCCCCGACTCGGGCATTCACGAACTCACCCGGGAAGTATGCCGGACAGGATAACGGTTGGGCGAATGGACTGTTCAGCCCGGCGCTCGTCGAGTTCGACAAGACGATCATGAAGTACCCAAGCATCAAACGCTTCCCCGGTGGCGCGTCGAATGATCTGATCCCAAATCTGCAGCACCCGGAAAACCCAGTGCCAGCACTGGATCCTAACAACATGCCGAAAGCAGGCATGAGCGTCGACTAGCAGGAGATAAACAAATCAAACAAAAAGGCGGCTCCAAAAGGGCCGCCTATTTTTTTGGAGAGTAGTTTCGAGTTCTCAAAATCCTCAAGTCCTTCCATGAGAAGGCCGGTTGATGTCAAGGCACACTTTTATTTTCTTCGTTCGTTCTTTCTTTTCCCATCTAGCTAAGCCGCCCCTGTCGCCATCCTTCCATTCGCACTCTTTGTGAGCGATATTCGCTCGGTGCAAGGTGGGTGTTCTCGTTCAGTAGGTGCTGCTACCTGATTTTCGACCTCTCGTCCTACCTTTTCGGGTAAGAGTCGGGCCGCAGGACTTGATCGCAGTCACCTGGCCTCGGCGGTCGAGCTCAGCTGTCTGGATTAAAACTCTCTAGGCCACAGCGCTCAGCGCTTTATTGCTATTGCGCAATGGTTCGTACACCTCTCCGCTTACCCACAACCGATGGAGCAGTACGGCCAGCTTTCTTGCCACGGCAACTACCGCTCGTTTCTCGGCATTTTTGCCTCCCCGCTCTGCAAGCTTCAGTCCCCATCTCCGTAGATCACTGTCTTCTCCAAAAGGTCCCATGATGTAGTGCGCCCCCTGCACCATCATCGTTCGCAGATACCGGTCTCCTTCCTTGCTGATTTTCTTCTGTGGTTCACTGTTCCCGGAGTTCCTCCGGCCAGGTCTCAACTCCCGTGTAGTCCGGTAATCGGACAAGTTCGTTCCAGTACCCCAAGTTTCATTTCTCAACAGTTTTAGGATTGATGGGAACAGCCCACTAAATTTGCAAGCCCCATCCAATGTCGAGGATGTGGAACTCGCTTCCCCGAACGAATACTCGTTGCGTACGGATTAGATACGGTGAGCATTCTAGCAAGCGTTCGGACTGGAAAATTTCCTAGCTTAGGTTGTATTTGCGTCTTGTACATTTTACCGTCAAGCCAATCAGGTTTTTGTTTCGGATTCCATGCTATTCGACCAGCCATTTGTCGCCTTTGAGCTTCTGAGCGGAGCGCCTGAGCTTCCGGCGATTGCGCGGCCACTCTCCCGAGCTTCGCAGCTTTCAATAGGATTTCACTTGATACACTTGGTGCACAAGTCTGACAGTATTTGTTGTTGGACCGAACTTGCGTACCGCAAACCTGGCACAGCTTCGACCTTCTAATGGCTAATGGGGCAGACTTCGCAACCAGAACACCTTTTGCTTCGCGTTTCCGATTTTGGGTAAGCCGCGTCGCCAGCTGTACTTTCCTCGATTCCGTTGCTGCCTCGGACCAAAATGACTTGGCAATCCCTTCTGCGAAGGGTGCGAGAAACTTGGCCCAGATATCAGAAGTCTCTGACAATTGGATGGCTAGCGAACTCATTAAGCGACAGTTTCCGTCGGGCTGTTCGCAGAACCATTCCCGTTTTACTGGCGAGCGCTGTAGCCAGTCTAGAAGATAGGCGTCCACTTTTGGACGAATAGGTTCCATAAGATCACAGGCTAGACTGTCGCGAGTTCGCGAATCGTTATGCAAAACACCTATCCCAGGATCAAGTCCAAGAGCTGCGAGAGCAAGTCTGGATTCGGATTCGAGAACTGAGTACAAAAAATTGAGCATAGAATTTATGGGGTTAACTGCCAGCCGTGGGGATGATGTTATCGCTGAGATACGACTCCCAAATAATTTCCAATGCTCAGGTACTCGACCCGAATCAATTTTCGGGAATGTCACAGACAAATCTCGCCACGCCCCCCAGTAAACCTTTGCTGCCTGTGACTCCCATAACCTGATTTCATCCGATGATTTACTTTTCGCGAGCTGATTGTGAGCGTGGAGAAATGCGTCACCTGCAGTGATGTGCGGAAAATATTTTGTAAGAACCTGCTCTTGTGCGACCAGCTTCTGGTGAATCAACTCCTTGGCAATTGACAAGGCGATTCCCGATTTATGGGCCAACGATTGAGCGCGTCGCAGGCGCGCATCTGAAGGAGCTATCGGGCCAGTCGTAGCCAGAACCCTTCCGTCTCGTTCCAACATCACGAACGCTGCCTTCTGGTCGGCAAGCCAGCGCAGCGCGGCCAGTGAAACGATTCCATCGGAACCAATCGCAACGAGTCGTTTCAGTCCGTGGCCGACGCGAGGGAAGCGAGCATAACGTCTCTGCTGACCGATTCCGTCTTCAATCGTCAGGTGTCCACGGTCAACACAGATACTCATCCCATAACCGAAGAGAATCACAACGCCATGTCGAGGCGAGATTGGAGCAAAATTGCAGCGCTGAAGATGTTGAGGTACGGTTTGAACAGCTGCCATTGGAGACTAACCTCCTTGGTGGTTAGGACCGGTCGCCTGCGCTAACAGGTGGCTGGTCCGCTTTGTTTTCTATATCAATTTTATCACTCTGGCGGTTTCTCGGTTAGTTGAATGGGAACGTCTCCATGTTCTTCGCGTTTATGTTTAGCTAAGGCTTCTAAAGCCACTTCGCGGCTTGAAGCCGATATCGTCGTCCCGCATTCACACCGGACCGTGTTTGGATTGGCTGCTGCTGCAACTTCCTTATGGACTTCGGGCTCAGCTGTTTTATTGATCTTTCTTCTTTTCTTGACCTCGGGAATTTGAGGTGCCCTACCTGTCCAATTGTCGAAGGAAAGCTGAGGTTGTGCCCCACATCCCGGACAGTCGTTGTCGAGTGCCGGTCCTTTGTACCCACAAGAGCACTCGATGAAGAACTCTCGTCGAAGAATGCGATGAGAATACTCGCGTTTCTCGCGCAAGGATTCCGTTTCGCAAATATCGCGCGACCTGCGGAAGCTCAGAGTCGGTCTCCCTGCTAGCGAACGAGACAAGAATTTGATTTGCGGAATGGCCCGCTGCGGGAAATCCTCATCATTGAGCAATGAAAGGATGTTGAAAGAAAGCCTTGGGACAAAGTCTTGAGAGTAAGGTTGGGCAAATTGGTTAAAGGCCTTGGTAACGTCGTCCTCCGTCTCGGCAGCTAAGAGCGGAGTTCCTAACCTATGCCAAACTTCATTGAGTTGGAATTCGTAGTTTGCAGCCCGACCCGTTACAGTTTTCCACGACAGTTTGCGTCTTCGCCCGCGATTGTTTTTCTTCGGATTTATCCCAGAGTCCAAAAAAACGTCAAGCGCTTTTTTAGCCTCTTTCGAGAGCTTTTTCTTAGGCCTCTTGGCCGATTTAGATTTCTTTAGTTTCACGGAATTTCCGCCGACAGCGAATCCGAATTCTACGGGAATTTCCGCATATTTGTCCTGTATTTTGCGGGAAAATCTTTATCAAATTGATAAATAAAGACTTACCTAGCCATTAACCGTACTTATTCACGTAAATATAGGGGTTAAGCTCAACTCGCGACAGTATGAATTCTGGCGGGAGAGCCAATGAAGAAAAAGCATCAAGGAACTTTTAAACGAGCGAGAAAAACGAAACAGCTTCGCTTCAACAAACCAAACACGGCGAGGCGGTATTTTGCACTTCCCCCCCAAGATCGGGAGACCTGGGACTCGATAGGGCATGTTGTTTCGAAGATGAGACAGGGGATGACACTCCCCCAAGCAGCTAAGGAATTTGGTCTGCCCCCCAAGACTATTATCAGCCTTGGTCGCTCAGCGCTTAGAAAACAAAAGAACGGTCGATACGTCCCAAAGCGAACCGACCAGCTGCTGCGTGTCATGAATGTCCTAACTACTGAAGGCAGAACGGAAATTGCGACCCGCGACTCACGCCAGGCCAGTTTCGTTGGGGGTCATTGGGCTGCGATTCAAAGGTATCTTCAGACCGGTGACGACTCTGCATTGCTCAGGTTCAAAGGTAAAAAAGTAACTGACGCAAGCAGAAAGCGTCACTTGCTGTTGACTGACCTCGCTGAGTTGAATCGGCTAGCGTCAGCCGGAGTTCTCTCGTTTGAATCCATGTACGCGGGTAGCTCGCGATGAAAACGCAACCTCTTCGCGATCCCATAGCTTCATTTGAACGCGAGGCTCGCGCTGGCCGAAGAGCTGGTCACGGCAATAATTGTCATCTGTGTGGCGAGCGGAGACCGCTCGCATTGGTTCCAGGAAGTCATCCAACAATCTGCGCATCTTGCCAACGATGCAAAATCGGGTATTCGAAGTTTGATGTACATCATCCAGCGGGCGAAGCAAACGACCCGACAGCCCTACCAATTGCCGTGAATGACCATCGGGCTGTTCTGAGCCCGCAACAATACGAATGGCCACCAGAGACTTGGGAAAATCCGTCCGGAAGTCCAGTCCTCGCGGGTGCAGCTTGCGTGAGGGGCTACTGTGAGACCGCATCCTACCTTCTAGCTTCGCTCCTGCTTCCCAAAGCGGAAATGCTCGAAGCCCTCGACAAATTTCTTCTAGCTCGTTTCGGCCCCCAATGGTGGGTTGGCACCGAGATGGAATGTTTTGCCCCGAAACGTAAGCGGAAGCGATCACGAGGCGTGAAATAGGCCCAGTTATGAGAAACCCAAGAACTTCAGCCCTTTCGATGGTTTTGTTTTCACGAGCCAAAGATTCAAAGAGTTTGCGCCTTAACCAGCTTTGTCAAGGCAGGCGCAGGAAAAGAGGAACAATACAAAATGAAAGTTACAAAATATGTGAAAAGCGGAGGACAGCAAGAGCGACTTCCCTTGCTCGATGACCGTTTGTTTCAGAAATTGCAGAAGAAAGGGGTAGTCACAGGAAAGATGATTTCCTGCAAGCAAATCGCTTCTCCCAAGTTCGAAGGACTGGCGATGGAGTTCAAGAATGGAGCTACCAAGTTTTCATTTCTTGCCAGTTTCGAGAGATGGGACATAGCGGCGATGGCCCGGCAACTCGGTAGCGAGGAAACGGACGACTGGGTTGGACAGCAAGTCCGCTTCATCGCGCGAAAGGGACAAAAGGGAGGAACTTTCGTTAACGCCGAAATCCCAAAGAAGGCCCCTCTGTGAGGGGGGCTTTCTTCTTCCGCAGTGCAAGACTGCAAGGTTGCTTGATCGAAGGGACGGAGCTCAAATGGACTATCACTCGCCAAAGAACGCGGACAAACGCTAGTCGGGCACCGTGAAATTAAAACTTCTCCCTTTGGCGGTGGCGATTCGAGTTTTTCCGGCTCTTAGAGCTATCGAGCCCAAAAGTCGCAAGAACAAAATATGGCGACTGCCTCGCGCCATGTTTGTGTTCGACACGGAGACTCGAACAGATTCAAGTCAAGGTCTCACGTTTGGAAGCTATCGATTTCTTATCGATCACCAACTGCGGGAAGAAGGTTTATTCTATGCCGATGACTTGCCGCCCAAGGATCGCAAGAGGCTGGAACGATATGTGGCTGCCTGCAACAGGCTGGGAAGTCGCCTGCTTCTACTGACGCGTTCTGAATTCCTCAAAAAGATGTACAAGGCTGTTTACAAAGGCCGCGCGCTCTTGGTCGGATTCAATCTGCCCTTCGACCTGTCCCGCATCGCGTTCACCGCACGCCCAGCACGAGGCCGATTTGCAGGCGGGTTCTCACTTGCCCTTTGGTCGTACACGAAGCTAGGGGTGGAAAAGCCGTCGACTCGACGCCCGAGCGTAGGCATCAAGCACATCGATTCGAAGCGTGCCCTAAAAGGATTCACTGCTCGATACATGCCCGACAAGCTGGATTTGATTCCAGAGGATTCCGTTTCAGGAGAGCCAGAAAAAGGATACAAGTTTCGGGGGCATATGCTCGATTTGAGAACGCTTGCGTTTGCGCTGACAGATAGAAGTTATTCTCTGGAAAGCGCCTGCCAAGCCTTCGGCGTCGAGCACGGCAAACAGCATGTCACGAAGCATGGCGTCATCACGAACAAGTATATCGACTACAATCGCCGTGACGTTCAAGCCACTTCCGAACTGGCCGTTAACCTTCTGGCCGAGTATGCAAAACACCCAATCAATTTGCAGCCCACCAAAGCCTACTCGCCCGCCTCAATCGGGAAGGCCTACCTGCGAAAGATGGGAATCACTCCGATTCTCGAACGGCAGCCCGACTTTCCTCCCGCTTACCTGGGATTTGCGCAGACCGCGTTCTTTGGCGGAAGAACCAGTGCTCACATCCGAAAAGTTCCTGTTCCGGTAGTGTATGTGGACTTTCTGTCGATGTATCCGACAGTGAATGGCTTGATGGACTTGCGACGATTTCTGATTGCCCGGGAGGTGCGGGTGGTTAAACACTGCCACGCCAAAATCGATAAATTCCTTCGCACATTGACTCCCGAGAAGCTATTTCACTCGGACACCTGGAAGCGACTCCCCGCATTCGTGAAAATAATACCCAACGGAGATCTCCTGCCGTCGCGCGGCAAGTATAGCGTCGCAAGTAACGATTGGCAGGTAGCACTCAACTATCTTTATGCGTCTGACCACGATCCTTCGAAGGGGCTCTGGTTTTCACTTCCTGACGTTGCAGCTTCAGTCCTATTAACTGGACAAATTCCAATGATTGTCGAGGCATTTGCACTCGAACCGGTTGGGAAGCTACCTGGTGTCGGCCCGGTCCGTCTGGGAGGCGAGGTTGAAGTAAATCCGCTTACGCATGACCTATTTAAGACAATGATCGAACAGCGCAAATCATTGAGGAAGAGAAAAGAGCTTTCTGAAGAGGACGTGGACCGTCTCGACAAGGCTCTGAAAGTTCTGGCCAACGCCACCAGTTACGGAATCTTCGCCGAAATGAATCGACAGGAATCCGAGAAGAAAATAAAAGTACATTGCCACGGACTGGATTTCGAACCGTATGAGTGCAGGGTTATCCATCCTGAGCTACCTGGCGAATTTTGCTTTCCACCATTGGCGTCGTTGATCACGGGAGCAGCCCGTCTAATGCTGGCTTTGCTTGAACATTCTGTTACCCAACTCGGCGGGACCTACGCGATGGAAGATACGGATTCGATGGCAATCGTCAGCACGAAGAGAGGAGGCACGATCCCTTGCAATGGAGGAAAACACTCCGTCAAAGATGGCACCGAGGTAGTAAATGCGCTGAGTTGGGGCCAGGTGGAAGAGCTCGTTAAGAAATTCGAGGCACTTAACCCCTACGACCGCAACGTAATTCCAGGTTCAGTCCTAAAGATCGAGGATGACAACTACGACCCCGAAACGGGAAAACAGCGACAGCTCCATTGTTTGGCGATTTCTGCGAAACGTTACGCACTGTTCCTCTGGCCCAAGAATCAAGAACCAGTTCTGCTTAGGGAGGGACGCAACAACAAGAAAGACCGCTGGTCACGACATGGATTAGGCCATTTACTAAACCCAACTGACCCGGAAGCGTCCGACCGCAACTGGACTGCGGCTGTCTGGGAGATGATTGTGCACAAATCCTGCCATTTGAGAACATCCAAACTCAAGTTTGCAAATCTTCCGGCAATCGGACGAACCACTGTTAGCAGCCCGTTCTTGATGAAAAGCTTTGAATCGCTGAATGCAGATAAGCCCTATTCAGAGCAGATTAAGCCATTCAATTTTCTGCTAACCGCTCACGTAATCCCATTTGGGCATCCTGAGGGCGTCGACCCCGAGAAATTTCACCTCTTTACACCCTACGATTCCGATCCCAGGAAATGGCTTTATAAGGAATGGATTGACCAACACTCCAAAAAGCGGTTCCGGATCACAACGCACGGTCCCTGCGGGTCGAGACAGACCGCTCGGGTAAAGCAATATGGCGACGTTGTGACCGAGTACGAGTTTCACCCAGAGGCAAAATGCGCTGACGCTCGTGGGAATCCGTGCGAGAGGCAAACAATCGGACTGTTGCAGCGGCGACCCATCAAGATTGACTTGATCAAATGCATTGGCAAGGAATCGAACAGTATTGAGAATGTGGAATCAGGACAAGAGCATTCGGAAGAGAGAGTTTATACCGAATATGTCGATCCGAAACTGGATGAGTGGGCTACCAAGATACGGCCCTCATTGAAGAAAGTACCCCTGAAGCTCTTAGTTCAAAAGTGTAAAGGAAAGCTGTCTCGCAGGGCGCTAATCGAATTGAGGGCGGAGCGGAGCAGGCCACATAGGAGTTCCAGTGAACTGTTGGTTCGTGTTCTGAGAGAAATCGGAGTCCTCTAAGCACAGCAGGTCAGTTTACGGCCAGTACGAAAAGGGTGATCCGAGAGCTTAACTTGTCGAGGCATCATCCTGTGACTGGGATGATTTAGCACGCTGCAAAAAAGCTTCGATTGCGCGCTTCTGTTTTTCAGTTTCAATTGCCTTATCTCCAGCTGCTTCAACAAGCTCAATCAATCCTTGCACATCGTACACTCGGATTACGTTGTCCCACTGGAAACCATTTGGCCCAGGGCCTGGAAATTCAATCAAGAAACCATCGATAAGTTTCCCGATATATTTGGGGTGTTTCCCCAGCAAATCCATCACGTACGTGTTCACAACCTGGCGCGATTCCGCGTCGTAACTACCGACTTGATACAGGATGAACAATGCATTTGACGACGCGTTGAAAATGTCAATATTTCCGCCGACATAAGCTTTCTTAAATCGACCTAGAATCAGTTTTCTAATGTGGTCTAAGTTCAAAGACCGTTGCAGTGTCCAAGTTACAGCGACTTGTGAATCGCTTAACCACTGAACAAAGCGGACTGCAACATCGAGGGAATGGATATTGTTCACAACCAATTCAGTTGCTGATTGCTTTTCGCTATCTTCAGTTCTTTCGCTCAACAAAAAGAGTATGAGTTTTAGCTCTGTGTTCTGTTCAGAGTTATCGCTATTAGGGGGCACAGATTTTACATGACGACTTAACGCCAACAATAACGGACAAACCAGTGAATTATCAATTTTCTGCAAAAATATGAGAATTCTGTTTAACACCTCCACCAACTTCTTGTCGTTGCTGAGTTTTTCAATATCCCCGGCTATCTGCTCTTCGGTATTTTTGGCGGCAGACCACGATGCAAGAGTGTTTTCCACAAGTGCATCTGGAACACTACCTTTAGGCACAGAGAGTAAGAAGTACTTCTCAAAAGATTCTGGATGAGTGAGCCGCTTTTCTGCTCTGAACCTCGCCGCAACGTTGTCTCCATAACTTACCTTTCGGCCCAAAGCGTCACCAATGATCGCGGGGAACAATTCCTTAAGTATATTAAGGATATTGTCTTTATAAGGTTCATCCTTAAGAAGTTCGTCGACGTGGGCTTTGATCTGCTTTCGCCGCAAATCTTTATCCGAATCGTCAAGCGCTATTCCAAATGGTGAGGATAAAGCTATCTTATTTGTCCAGCTCGGTATGTAGTAATGAGGTTTGTCCCAAATATCTTGATAGACTCGCGGGGAAAAAACCCGAAGAACTTCCAAGAGAAAGAAATCGAAAAGATTCACTTCATCGAAGACAACAGCCAATCTAATCGACAATGCCGTCAGAAATCGCTTGGCATTTCTGAGGGTAAAGAAAAAGAGACTAAGGGTTCCTAAGTAAAATCCTACAATCTGCTTGTCGAACACTTCCCGTCGCTCCGGGCTGACTTTCAACTTGTCCAGCAGCTTATCGATTTGTGATCTGTGTCCATCAACGGAAAAAAGAACAAATCTATCAATTTCATCCTTGTCAGCAGACGGTAAATCGACTGGATTCTGGATTATTTTTCCGAGAAAGTCTCTCGACACGCCTAATTCATCCAGTTGATCGATAACTTGGCTCTGATCGTAAGCCAAGATAAACAGAGTTTTTTTGAAACTAGCACTCAACCTAACCATCTGACATACAGTAAAAAGCTCATTCCCATCTGCTCTTTCCAGGTCGTCGATTATAACTATTAGTTGTTTCCCGGTATTCAGAATGTATTGTTCGGCTAGTTCTTTAATTTCTTCAACTGATGCATCATTGGGCTGAATTGAATCGAGTCCGTATCGCTTTAGAACGGGGGTCAATATTCTTGCATATCGGCGCAGTATCGAGTTTATTTGTGGGTAAAAGAACTCACGATTTATTGCTTGTGCGATACTTTCATAAAAGCGCTTGCTTATTGTTTCGGGCGATTGAAAATACCACGGATTAAAATCAACCAAGATCACATTCTTATCAGCACGAAGTCTGTTTTTTAGCAGGTTTAAAACAGATGTTTTGCCACTGCCCCACGGCCCATTTAAGCCGAATACAAAAGAATCTTCGGAGGGAAAGTCCCTCAGCTGCTTGTAGAAATCTGTGACGAAACTAATCCTTCCAAGAAGATCGTCCTCATCATTAACAATTGGCGCGTCTATCAGTTCATCAGTGCGTTTTTTTGATGCGAGAGTCTGCGGCAATCTAAGCGAAAATATGTAAGCGGTCAGTAAGAAGGCAATCGAACTGCCCAGCCACAGGAGGAGCGCGGCCAATATAGATTGAGGTAATTTCGATATTGTGTATAGGAAAGAACCATTCAACAGAGCAGCCAATAGACTTCCAATGGCGAAGATAATGATCCCGTCAATTACGGTGAAAAATCTAGTTTTGGCATCCCAGTTGTGCCGATATCTCCTCAGAACATCAACCGATGGCCGGAAAAACAGGAGGCCGAGACAAACTATCAAGGGAATGTGTAGCCATAGGGGATATCTCAGTAGACTGACAACTATCGACTCATAAATTTTGTGAGAAGTGTCGGTTTCAGGGAAATAGGTGCCGAACAATACTCCGAAACTAAACCAAGTTGTTGCTTCCCAAAAGTACGATTTCGGGTGATTGAGCATGGGCTCAGTTTACATGCAAAGAGACTGGCTTGGTGGAAAGAGGGCAGTTTCGCTCTAGCCTATCCCCTATCCCCACAGATTGTTGCCGGGAAGATCGTTCGTCCAACCGAGCGCGGAGTTGGAAACGACGTAGCGACCGCCGCGAATTTCCTTCCCGGAAGAGTCCCGCAGGCTCAGGACTATGGAGTGCAAATAGCCAGCGTCGGCGAACGCAATCAGATCCTCTACGGCCTGCTCGACTTCGTCCCTGCCCATGAGCCCGGTGGATTGCGCTTTCATACTGAAGTCCGCACCGAAGCTATTAAGAACCTTCCGTACGTCGGCAACCGTTTTTGTATATGTTCCTGTATTCATTTATTCCTCGATGACAAATGATCTTCCGAAAACCTCTTTCCAGTGCTCTATGGTGTCGCCTTTGCCTGCGCAGAAACTTGCGGTGGAAATCCGTTCCCAGGCACGCTCAGCTTCTTGCACAATCTCTTTGCGTTCCGCGTCCGTCAGGCGTAGAGCAACGTTATTCGTCGAGTTTACTGGATCGAGAACGACGACGACATCCTTAGGAAATCTTGTGGCCGTCCCGTTCTCGGGGAAAGAGATTGGCTGCAGGAGCTTGGATTGAGCGATGTATAGGAAGAATCTCTGAATCCCTTCCTCCAGGCTGGGAATGGCGCCGCGCGTGTCTTGAAGGTGGGCCAGAAGCAATTCGATTAAGAAAGAGCGAAGCTGGTCGATCTCCTGATTGTTGCGCCATTTCTTGGCCAGCCGCACAACGGCGCGGTAGGACGGGTCGGCGTCGCTGCGCTTCCTGAGGAAGGCGAGCTGACCTTCGACGCTCGTTTTCACAGGTTGACCTTGCCCCGACGACGGCTGCCAGCCATAACCTGGCTGGCCGACGATCGGGATGATGGGAACGAGGTCTACGTCAAGCCCCGAGTCGCGAAAATGGATTCCCAACGTGCGCGGCTGGACCCCGAAGTCGCCGGATTGTTTCTGGGGATAGACAGCGCGGATGAGTTTGAGGATGATTTGGTGGAGCTTGGCCACATCTGCTTTATCCGACTCCGATACATTCAGATAGACGGCGACGTCTGCGTCTACGCCGTTGTCGCCCTGCGGCTTAAGGACAGTACCCTTGACTAGGGAGCCTGTCTTTTTGAAGCCGGCGACCTGGAACGATGCGTCTTCCTTGATCTTGCTTTCGAGGCGTTTAATGAGGAAATCCACTTGCTTGAGGTACTCCTGCCGCTTGCCTGGCGGCAGCTTTAGAACCTGGGAAACGAAGTAATTGATTTGTGCATCCGTGAGCTTCATAGCAACTCCAATTCCCTGTCTTCTAGTTTGACCATTTCCTGCAAAGGGGAACGGCCGGTTTCAGACATGTACTGCAGATCGGCGAGCTGTCCAAAATCGATTGCCGGCGTCGGCTTCGAGTGACGCTAAAGCACCCAAATTCAGCGAGATAGTCCACTTCGGCACCCAGCGCATGACTCGAGTTAGGATTCCCCGAGAAGGTCAGGACATTGCCCCCACACCAGTACTGCGATTCAGACCTATTCTTTTTGCCGTTGCCCGAAGGATTTCCCGGCCTTCCACGGCAAAATGGAGGTGTTTAAATCGCATATACTTCCGGCACAGAAGGAAGGCATGAAGGAGTATTCCTTTGCCGGCGTCGACGATTTCGGCGAGGTTCTGAACCGGCTCGTAATGCACGCTCAGAACCTCAACGCGGGACTTGTGTGCGCGGGCGCTAGAGAAAGGGTGCTGCCTGGCGGCGAAAGCGCCGAAGACCTGGCGATGAGCGTTCTTTTGAAGTTCATGAACTCCGAAGACACATCCGTTGCTTGGTCAGATCAGAAAGGGGAGCCAACGAAGGACAAAGTTGTCGCGTATCTAAAAAAAGTGCTAGAGCGGGACCTGTTCGATCTGAAGAAATCAAAGAGATACACGACGACGGCTTATGTGGATTCGTATGAAGCAGATGATGGGGAGGATGCTCTCACACTCGACCAACTCGCAGTCACCTACTACACGCCCGAAGCCGAGGCTCTGAAACAGGAACGGATAACTTGGCTTCTGAAACAATTTGACACAGAACCCGAGCTGAAGGAAATCGTGAAGCTACTGTTCGATCCAGCCGGGTATGCCGCTTTCACCAACCAACAACTAGCCCAGCTCTTGGACACGTCCGTCAAAGAAATCGAGAACCGTAAGAAGCGAATCAAGTTAAGGCTGACGAAGCTCGCTGCTTCTTGCAACATGGAAGGGGCGAAACATGTCTAAGCAGAAGACTGAACAATTCCTCGAAGAAGTTCGCCGTATTGCGCAAAGCCTCGGAGCGGGGGACGAATCCCTTAGCCCGGAGCAGGTTCGGGCCCACCTACGTGAATCAGGTGTCAATCCAGATGAACTTAGGGCGCGCTTTCACCAGGCCGCATTAAAGCTTGCGGAGAGGGAGCGCTTGGCGAATCGACCCGTTTCGCTGCTTCTTAAACAAGCCATAGACACCACACGCCCCGATGACCAACTGCCTCACGATATTTCGGCAGCAAGGGCTTTCGCTGACCGATGGCTTGACAAGTTCTCGTCGGCTTTTGTCTTGCCAGCTAACTTCCAGGTTTCCCGAGCCTACCGCAAATCCGACGATCTCTCGGATTTGGATAAGGCCGATTTAGATCGTTTAGAAGAAGAACTGAAACAGAGAGTTAAGAAAGAGAATGAGCGAAAAGCCTGATCCCGTCTTGGTTGTGAGTCAGTCCTTCCTGAGTCGATTCGGCAACGATTGTGGCAAGCGGCTACCGGAAGTAGTCGCCCAAATCGGTCTCGAATTGGTCTTCCGAGAGGCTGAGAGCTACGAGGGTGCCCTACTTCGCATCAAGGACATTCCGCGGGGTTTTATCGTGATCAACTCTGAAATTAAAGAAGAGTCGCGCAAACGTTTTACCATTGCACACGAGTGTGGTCACTTTCTGCTCCCTGGGCAGCAAGACCTTTCGACTCCCTGTTCGAAGGAAAAGATTGAAAATTGGAACGAACAACTTTACCGCCCGGAACTCGATGCCAATCGCTTCGCTGCCGAAATCCTCATGCCCAGGAATTCAGTGAATCCTTACCTTCGGCTAGAACCGAATATGGATTCCATTCAGTCGATCGCCGCATTCTGCGGGACTTCCTTAACGGCTTCAGGCTTCCGGCTCATTGAGCTAACGAGCTTTCGTGCAGCCATCGTATGGTCTCAGAACAATAACGTAATCTGGTACAAATCATCACCGGAATTTGTCCGGTGGATCCTAAAGGGAGAGCTGGCCGAAGAAACGTTCGCCGCGGATTGTTTCAAGCGCCGCGACGTCCCCAAACAGCTTGAACCCGTGCCTGCATCTGCCTGGCTATTTGTAAAGGGCCTCAAAGAGGGAGTCCGCATATGGGAGCATTCTGTGTCCCTGCCGAACTATTCGGCCGTATTGTCTCTCCTTGTCATGCGGGAGCCAGTCGAATCACATGAATACTTATTCTCTGGGGAAGACGCTGAATTGGATCCCGTCGAGTTTACCCTCGACCGAAAACGATGGCCCTCCAAGAGATAGTCCGAGCCGAGAACGTTACGCTTCCAGTTGGTTTTTGGTGCAAGTGGATCGTACTATCCCTCGTCGGAATCGAAAACAAGCAGCCTAAGTTCAGTATCGAGGCTAGGCACTGACTGCAAGATGCTGTGCCCTAAGAAAAAGCGGCAGGAACGGCGGCACGTCGAAATTTCATTGTGATTTCCCCGGAAATGGGATTCTCCGCATGCAGCGCTTCCAAAACCGCCGTGCTATAGTGCTGGATTAGTTAGTCTTAGTTCAATAAAACTGCGATGAGTGCCCATGGCCCGATTAGAGGACTTGACTCAAGGAGCGTCTGTAAAAGGTGTTTTGCCTGGCTGTTTGGTGACGGTGGTTGACGTCCAATGGCACGGTTCCACCGCGGTCGAACTCACCTATAAAGACCCATCGGGCTCTCTCGGGAACCAACTTCTTTTCCGAGACAACGAGCCGACGCTAGATATTGTCGAGGCCGGACGGCCATGGAGCTTTGACGGAGACGGCTCTACCTTTCGTCTCGTGTCGGAGGCTCACCGCATTCAGCTCGCACATTTGTTCGATCCAGTGTTGGCTGTGCATACCTCTGTAGTAGACCCGCTGCCTCACCAAATTACAGCGGTCTATGACTCGATGCTGCCGCGTCAACCACTACGGTTTCTCTTGGCTGACGACCCTGGGGCTGGCAAGACAATCATGGCAGGACTCCTCATGAAAGAGTTGATAGCGAGAGGAGACCTCCAGAGGTGCCTGGTCGTGTGTCCTGGAAGCCTTGCCGAGCAATGGCAAGACGAACTCTATCGTCGGTTTCATCTGCCATTCGAAATACTCACCAACGATAAATTGGAGGCCGCGCGTACGGGGAATTGGTTTCTAGAGACCAACCTCGTGATAGCGCGTTTGGATAAGCTCTCTCGCAACGAAGACGTTCAACAGAAGCTTCAAGCACCAGACTGTCGCTGGGATCTTATCGTTTGTGATGAGGCCCACAAGATGTCCGCGACATATTTTGGTGGCGAGATTAAATACACAAAGCGCCACAGACTAGGTCAGCTTCTTTCTACGCTGACAAGACATTTCTTGCTTCTTACGGCAACCCCGCATAACGGCAAAGAAGAAGATTTCCAACTCTTCATGTCATTGCTAGACGGAGACCGATTCGAGGGCAAATTCAGAGACGGCGTCCATGTTGCCGATGTTTCGGATTTGATGCGGAGAATGGTTAAGGAAAACCTTCTCAAGTTTGACGCAACTCCTCTTTTTCCAGAACGAATCGCGACGACTGTTGCCTACAAACTGTCAACTGCCGAGGCGCAGTTGTATCGGTCGGTGACTAATTACGTCAGTGAAGAGTTCAATCGGGCAGAAGCCCTCATGAACGACAAACAGGCTGGCACAGTTGGTTTTGCATTGACAATCCTTCAGCGACGGCTTGCTTCATCACCGGAAGCGATCTATCAGTCTTTGCGTCGGCGGCGTGAACGACTTGAGAGCCGACTCCGTGAGCTTGAGCTCTTACAGCGGGGCGTAGGTACCACAGGCTTCCTGGAGGATGAAGGACCGACATTGGATGCCGATGACGTAGAAGACCTTGAGGAAGCACCAGATGAAGAAGTTCAGAAAGTTGAGGATGAAGTACTCGACCGTGCTACATCTGCACGCACGATATCTGAGCTGAAAGCAGAAATTGAAATTCTCAAGGGCTTGGAAGATCTAGCTCAGACTGTGCGGCGAAGTGGCACAGATACCAAGTGGCGGGAACTCGCCGGATTGCTTGGTGAAATATTTGTTTCCAAGCATTCGGGTTCCACAGAACCTAATGCAAAGGAACCTGGGTTGGAGAAGCTCGTCGTATTTACCGAACATCGAGACACCCTTAGCTATCTGGAACAAAAGATATCTACTTGGCTGGGCCGCAAGTCGGCGGTTGTCGTAATTCACGGCGGCCTTGGACGGGAGGAGAGGTTAAAGGCACAAGAGTCGTTCAAGCATGACCCAGAAGTTCAAGTATTGCTGGCGACCGACGCCGCAGGGGAGGGCATCAATCTTCAGCGTGCTCACCTGATGGTGAACTACGATTTGCCTTGGAACCCAAATCGCATCGAGCAACGATTTGGGCGCATACACCGTATCGGACAAACGGAAGTGTGTCATTTATGGAATCTAGTTGCCGAGGAAACTCGCGAAGGCGATGTTTACCGTGCCTTGCTTGAGAAACTCGAAGAGGCGAGGAAAGCTCTTGGCGGACAGGTGTTTGATGTTTTGGGGAGGCTTCAATTCGACGGCAAACCTTTGCGCGACCTGCTCCTGGAATCCATTCGCTATGGAGAACGTCCTGAAGTACGTGCGCGGCTGAATCAGGTTGTTGAACGGGCATTTGATCGCGGCCACTTGCAAGACCTTCTGGAGGAGCGGGCTATTGCTCACGACTCCATGGATGCTAGCAAAGTCCATCGCATCCGTGAGGACATGGAGAGGGCTGAAGCCAGGCGACTACAGCCTCACTACATCGAATCCTTCTTTCTCGAAGCCTTTCAACGTCTAGGCGGCACATTCAAACAGCGAGAATCTCGGCGCTATGAAGTCACCCATGTCCCTGCACTTGTGCGTAGCCGTGACCGGCTTATCGGAATTGGTGAGCCGGTATTGCCTCGCTACGAGCGAATTGCATTTGAAAAGTCCTTAGTTGCTCCGCAGGGCCAGCCCCTTGCGGCATTTGTTTGCCCCGGCCACCCTCTTCTAGATGCGAGCATTGATCTGACCTTAGAGCGGCATCGAGATTTGCTCCGACGGGGGACTGTTCTCGTAGATGAATCTGACTTTGGGATGGAGCCACGGGTGGTTTTCTATCTGGAACATTGTGTCCAAGATGCGAGCTTGACGCGCAGCGGGGCTCGACGCGTGGTTTCGAAGCGAATGCTCTATGTAGAACTCGACGCTGATGGCAATGCGCGACATATCCAATATGCCCCATATTTGGATTTCCGGCCTTTAACTGACGACGATCCAAAAATCGAGGCGATTCTCGCCAGACCTGAATGCGGTTGGATAACTAAGGAGCTGGAAAACAAAGCACAGAGTCACGCCATTGGTTTTGTCGTACCCGAACATCTCTCGGAGGTTCGCAATCGAAAGCTCGACTTGATTGCGAAGACCGAAGCTGCCGTCAAGGACAGGTTAACCAAGGAAATCAACTACTGGGACCACAGGGCAGCGGACCTAAAAGCTCAAGAGCAAGCCGGAAGAGTGAATGCCCGCCTGAACTCGGATGAAGCAAGAAAGCGTGCAGATGGCCTGGAATTTCGCCTGCAGAAACGAATGGAAGAACTAAGGCTCGAACGCCAGATCTCTGCGCTGCCGCCCGTCGTCCTTGGCGGATTTCTAGTTGTTCCCATGGGGCTACTTGCCGCAATCGTAGGCAAATCAATTTCCACTCTCAGGGCCTCTGCTGACAATCAAGCTGTTGCCGCGAGAGCTCGCGCCATCGTAATGGAAATTGAAAGGAGCCTCGGGTTTGAACCAAAAGATCGCGAGTTCGAAAAGCTCGGCTATGACATTGAGAGTAGAGTGCGCGAACAAGGAAAGTTGCGCTTTCTGGAGGTCAAGGGGAGAGCGGCGGGGGCCGATACAGTCACCGTCACGAAAAACGAGATTCTTTACTCACTCAATAAGCCCGAAGACTTCATTCTGGCGATTGTCGAATTTCATCCAGATGGTTCACATCGAGCGCACTACATTCGCAAGCCATTCCAGCGCGAACCAGATTTTGCCGTCACCAGCGTCAACTACGACATGATGGAGTTAATCGCTCGCGCAGAAGCTCCACGATGAAACCGATATTCACTATTCACGAAGGTGAGTTCCTTGTTGGGGACCACATCAACCGTAAGTTCGGGCACAAATACAATGTGTGGGTTCCCACTAAAGACAGCGGTGTAGACCTGCTCGTTACTCGTAAGCGGGGCCAAGGAAAAAGCGTAGGCCTACAGATAAAGTTCTCACGGAGCTTCGATATTCCCGAGGAATTGACTCGCCACGTTCTTGCCACTAGTTGGTACACGCTAGATCCGAAAAAGATCAGACAAAGCGAGGCAGATTTGTGGGTTTTCGTATTTATGACCCTTCGCCATGAGAGGTATTTTGTTCTACTCCCAACTACAGAGCTGCGAAAGCGAATCCCTCGCAATTGCAGATCGAAATGGAATTTATATCTTTGGGCGTACGCCGATGGAGCTTGCTACCAGGTCCGTGACCTCAACCTAGAGGGAAGATTGAGCGCCGTGCGTCGTGGGGTCAAAGACCGAGCCCGAGACTTCTCGAAGTGGTTTGAGAATTGGCGACTTTTGGACAAGTTCACTCGGCGATCTGCTTCTAATAGCCGTTGACTGCGTCATGAAGGCGGCTGGAATGATCGAACAGATGGGTCGAGGTCGCATGAAACCGCGAAAGATACAGCCAAAGGAGTTCTCCCCACCGAGATGAAGGGACGAGGTAAATGCAGTGATCCGTGAGAAAAGGATGATTCGAAGCACGGTGAGGCGTATCGCAGCTGCAGCGGAATTGTCGGTAGAGGATCTGAAAGAAGGATTAGTCGAACAGGAACCGCACGTCACTGACAGAATGCTTGGACGTATAGCTCAATCAATCGACGGATACAAGACGAAGGGCGTCGTCTGGACTGCCAAGACACTCACTGATCATGGACCGAACTCACAAGAGAAAGAGTATGGAGCGGATTTCGTTGGAGTATTAGAAATTGATATTCCCGGTTACAAGGTGAAAAAGGGGTTTCTGGCGCAAGCGAAGCTTGTCAAGGCAGGCCAGATGAAACGGGATGAGTTTCGGCGGATGATCGGACAATGTCAGCAGATGCTAGATTTGTCTCCCTCTTCCTTTGTGTTTTATCAATCTCTTGAGGGTATTCGAGTGATTCCAGCAGTCGCGGTTGTGGGAGCAATCGGTCCGGAAGTTGTATTTAATCCTGACGGTCTTTATTCCCGTAAGCTCAGTACCTTCTACGAAGAGCATTTTGAGTGCTTCATCGGAGATCGCCGGATATCTGAACCGACCATGGAAACTCTCGCCGAACTTGAAGCCAGGCGCTTACTGTTCTTGGCGGCGCGGATGGAACGAAGCACATGACAAAAGTTCGTAAAAAGCTAATCGAAGTGGCGCTGCCCTTAGAAGCGATCAACTCCGCTTCGGCCCGTGAGAAATCAATCCGACGCGGACATCCCAATATGTTGCACTTGTGGTGGGCCAGACGCCCCCTTGCAGCAGCGAGGGCAGTAATCTTCACTCAAATGGTTGATGATCCTTCTTCTCACCCCGAGCTGTTTCCAACTGAAGCCAAACAAAACAAAGAGCGAGAACGTCTGTTTGATCTTGTCAGTAGGCTAGTGGAGTGGGAAGGCACCACGAACGAGTTGATAGTCCAGCAAGCTCAAGACGAGATTTGGAAGAGCTGGCGCGCTACCTGTGGAGATAACCGGGACGACCTCCAAGTTGAAGAGTTATTTGATGCAGAAAAGCTTCCGGCGTTTCACGATCCATTCGCTGGTGGAGGTGCATTGCCGTTGGAAGCCCAACGCCTCGGTCTTGAAGCCTATGCAAGCGACCTAAACCCAGTCGCTGTACTCATCAACAAAATGATGATTGAGATTCCTCCGAAGTTTGCCGGTCAGCCTCCCGTCAATCCCGATATCCGAAAGAACAAGACGTTGTTTCAACGGAAATGGCACGGCGCAGAGGGGTTGGCAGAGGACGTACGGTACTACGGTCGTTGGATGCGCGACGAGTCAGAGAGGCGAATCGGGAAACTATATCCGAAGGTCCTGGTCACGTCAGAATTGGCGAACCATAGAAAGGACCTAGAGCCACTTGTGGGGCGAGAACTAACCGTGATTGCCTGGCTCTGGGCGCGAACCGTGAAGAGCCCCAATCCGGCATTCGCACAAGTGGATGTGCCACTCGTATCCACTTTTATGCTTTCATCTCGGCCAGGTCGAGAAGCATACGTACAACCAATAATTGAGGGTTCTGACTATTGTTTTATGGTGAAGATGGGGCATCCGAAGCAGGCAGAGGTGGTTGCGAGTGGCACGAAGCTAACGCGCGCAAATTTTCGATGCCTGATGTCTGGCACTCCCATTCCTGGTGACTATATAAAGGCTGAAGGCCAAGCAAAGCGAATGGGTACACGGCTAATTGCCGTCGTCGCGGAGGCCGAAAATGGGCGAGTTTATCTCTCACCGACGAAGGGTATGGAGGAGGTCGCGAACATGGCGCACCCTGCC
The DNA here is from genome assembly GCA_963701055.1 of Candidatus Acidiferrales bacterium. Lineage (GTDB taxonomy): Bacteria > Acidobacteriota > Terriglobia > Acidiferrales > UBA7541 > Acidiferrum. Next base: position 430,631 of record OY969563.1, read on the forward strand.
TGGAAACCCGATGTCGTTATCTCTGGGAGTACTCAATACCTGGGTGTGAAACCGTACGGGATGGAGCAATTCTCCCAGCTTTTCACTGATCGACAATTAGTAGCATTGAGTACTTTTTCAGATCTTGTGTCTGAAACGATGGAGCGAGTGAAACAAGATGTTCTCTCCCTAGGCAGTCTGGATGAGGGCATGACTCCAGACAAGGACGAGATGACAGCAAGTAGCTACGCGAGCGCTGTGAGTGCGTATCTTGCACTGGCTGTTGATAAGTTGGCTGATTACAACAGTGCCCTCGTGCTTTGGAGTCCTACGCGAGACCAAATAAAGACCACCTTTTCGCGGCAAGCCCTGCAAATGGCATGGGACTTTGCAGAGACCAATACCTTCGCAGGAGCAGCCGGAGATTTAAATGTATCAATAGAAGGTATTTCTCGGGCGCTCGAGCGCTTGGGGAATGGCTGCGCGGGTTACGCGATCAGTTGTGGGGCACAAAATCAAACAATTTCGCGGGGGAAGGTAATATCCACAGACCCGCCCTATTACGACAATGTGCCTTACGCCGACTTATCTGATTTCTTTTATGTGTGGTTGCGCCGCTCGCTGAGAGGTGCTTTCCCGGAACTGTTTTCGACGGTCGCGGTGCCAAAAGCCGAAGAGTTGGTCGCTTTCGCGTATAGGCACAAAAGCAAGGATGCAGCCAGTGCGTTCTTTTTGGATGGCATGACGCAAGCGATGCATCGTCTCTCTGAACATGCGCATCCGGCTTTCCCGATCACAATCTACTATGCATTTAAACAGGCTGAGACTGATGGTGAAGCTGGTACCGCTAGCACCGGTTGGGAGACATTTCTCGATGCGGTTATCCGTGCCGGCATGACGATTAGTGGGACCTGGCCGATGCGCACTGAGCGAGAAGCGCGAAGCCGAGGCCAAGAGTCCAATGCTCTCGCCTCTAGCATTGTGCTCGTGTGCCGCCCCCGCAGCGCCGAAGCAATCTCCACCACTCGGCGCGAGTTTGTAACGGCACTTAAGAACGAACTACCGTCCGCTCTGAACCACCTTCAGCGCGGAAACATCGCTCCAGTCGACTTGGCACAGGCTGCTATTGGTCCCGGGATGGCGGTCTACACGCGTTATTCCACTGTACTCGACGCTTCGGGCAAGCCGCTTACCGTGCGAGATGCCCTCACTCTCATCAATCAGACCCTAGATGAGGTCCTTGCTGAGCAGGAAGGCGATTTCGACGCCGATACTCGCTGGGCTCTAGCATGGTTTGAGGAATCTGGTTTTTCAGAAGGCGAATATGACGAGGCACTAAAGCTATCTAGAGCAAAAAACACCAGTGTGCCGGGCATGGCTGATGCGGGCATCTTGAAGTCAAAGAGTGGCAAAGTGCGGTTGCTCCGTCCAGACGAGCTCTCCGGTAACTGGGACCCGACACGCGACCCAAGGCTGACTGCGTGGGAGAGCGTTCATCAGTTGATTCGTGTTCTGCAATCAGACGGTGAACGAGCGGCAGCCGACCTAGTAGCAAAAATTGGGAGCAAGGCTGAGATTGCGCGCGAGTTGGCGTATCGGTTGTACGTGTTGAGCGAACGAAAGAAGCGTGCGCAGGAAGCGCTGTCCTACAACGGGCTGGTCCAGAGCTGGCCTGAGATTTTGCGTTTATCGCGCGAAAGCGGAGCACCACGAAAAACACAAACCGGCCTCTTTCAAGAGAGCGAGGAATAAAACATGGCGATCTCAAATCATGAACGAGTGGGCAAGGCCATGGAGCTGCTCAAGGGTGGACTCGCGCCCTTTATAGAGCGCGAATTCAAAAATACTTTCCAAGCACGAGCGCAAGAACAAGCCCGCGCAATCTTGGGAGATGATCGGATCAATAGCAACAAGCCGATGACAACTTGGGACGCAGCCGCGCTGTTGAAGGTCATGTGGGATTCCTGGAACGATGTATTTCGCAAAACCCTCGGACACGCCGAGCGGAGCCTCGTAAGCGAACTACGCGATCACCGCAATAAATGGGCTCATCAAGAGCCGTTCTCAAGCGACGACGCATATCGTGCCCTTGACTCGGCGGGACGGTTACTCTCAGCCGTCTCGGCTCCAGAAGCCGACGAAATCGAAAAAATGAAGATGGAACTTCTTCGAGTACGATTCGACGAACAGGCACGATCTGAGAAACGCAAAACAGTAGGAAGCGCTATCGAGGGTCAACCAACTGGCAACTTGAAACCGTGGAGAGAGGTCGTCAATCCGCACAAGGATGTTGCAAGCGGACGCTATCAACAGGCTGAGTTTGCCGCTGACCTTTGGCAAGTCTATATCGGTGAAGGATCGGATGAGTACAAGAAGCCTGCGGAGTTCTTTCGTCGCACGCACCTTACGGAAAGTCTGAAGCGCTTACTCACTGGTGCCGTTCAGCGCCTTGCCAACAACGGCGGAGATCCAGTCGTACAACTCCAGACAAACTTTGGTGGGGGCAAGACGCACTCTATGCTTGCCCTCTTTCATCTCTTTGGCGGGACGCCGCATGGTGATTTGGTTGGGATTGACGCGATTATGAAGGATGCTGAAGTCGCAAAACTCCCAACAGTTAGACGCGTGGTTCTGGTCGGAAACAAGATCTCGCCGGGAAATCCAGTTACAAAATCTGACGGGACCTTAGTTCGAACTCTCTGGGGCGAGCTAGCTTGGCAGCTTGGTTTTGCAGCGGGTGGAATTAAGGAAGCGAAAAAGGCATTCAAGAAGATCGCGGCGGACGATGAGAAAGCAACTAGCCCCGGCGATGTTCTGCGCGAACTAATGAATGAGTATGGGCCTTGCATGATTCTGATTGATGAGTGGGTTGCGTACGCGCGCCAACTGCACGATCAGAGCGATTTACCAGGCGGTAGTTTTGAAACTCATTTTACATTTGCCCAGGTTCTGACGGAATCGGCAAAGCTGGCAAAGCAATGCCTGCTGGTCATAAGCCTCCCGGCATCAGACACGACAGGATCTCCTCATACTGTTGCGGAAGATGTTGAGGTTGGCGGCGAACGCGGACGTGCCGCACTGGATCGGCTCCGCAACGCCATCGGACGTGTAGAAACTTCTTGGAGGCCAGCGAGCGCAGAGGAAGGTTTTGAAATCGTAAGGCGGCGGTTATTTGAGCCCATCATTGATCAGTCCCAGTTCGTGGCTCGGGACAATGTGGCTCGGACGTTTTATGACTTCTATAGGACACAGCAGCAGGAGTTTCCGCCTGAGTGCCGCGATTCCGATTACGAGAAGCGCCTAAGAGCTGCTTATCCAATCCATCCAGAAGTCTTTGATCGGCTTTATGGTGATTGGTCCACACTAGTGAAGTTCCAACGAACGCGGGGCGTATTGCGTTTGATGGCTGCCGTAATTCACAGCCTTTGGGAAAAAGGCGACAAGAATCCAGTCATTCTTCCGGGGTTCATTCCCATTGAAGATACTCGCGTTCAATTCGAGCTCACGCGTTATCTCTCGGACAACTGGGTGCCGGTGATTGAAAAAGACGTGGATGGTCCGAGTGCGTTGCCTTTCAGGCTTGATGCTGAGGTTCCGAACCTCGGAAAATTCTCTGCGTGCCGCCGTGTTGCCCGGACGATTTATCTTGGATCGGCCCCAACTGCGACCGCCGCGAATCGCGGAATCGAAGATCGCCGGATTAAGTTGGGATGTGTTATGCCTGGCGAAGCGCCTCCCGTATTTGGGGACGCTTTGCGCAGACTTGCCGCCGCTTCCACATATCTCTATCAGGACGGCGGTCGGTATTGGTATTCAACCCAGCCAACAGTAACGAAGATCGCCGATGATCGAGCGGAGCAACTGCAGCGCAATCCTGATGCGGTTACGAAGGAAGTAGACAAGCGTTTGCGAGTGGATCTCCGGAGAACGGGCGACTTCCTCCGTGTTCACCCATTGCCCCAATCAGGACAAGATGTTCCGGACGACATGGATGCTCGACTCGTTGTGCTCGACATTGATCACCCTTACAGTAAAGACCCAAACAGTCCCGCGCTCGAGATAGCGAAGAGCATCTTCGAGTCTCGCGGTAATACGCCTCGGCTATTTAGAAACACATTGGTGTTCCTGGCAGTTGATCAGGCACGCTTGCAAGACCTTGATGAAGCGGTGCGACGTTATCTCGCGTGGGAATCTATCCTGAACGAGCAACTCACACTGAACTTGTCTCCAAGCCAGGTCAAACAAGCCGAAACGCAGAAGACCGGCGCGGATAGTGCGATCACGGCTCGCTTGCCGGAAGCGTATCAATGGCTGTTAGTACCGGCGCAAGCCACTCCGAAAGCAGCGATAGAGTGGCAAGCCGTCCGGTTATCGGGACAAGACCCTCTTGCTGTTCGCGCAAGTAAGAAACTCAAGAATGACGATTCGTTGGTGCCAACTCTTGCTGGCACATCTTTGAAAACGTACCTTGACCGGATACCTCTATGGCGCGGCAATCATGTTTCCGTCAAACAATTGGGGGAGGACTTTGCGCGATACCTCTATTTGCCTCGACTGACGGAGACAAGGGCTCTCGTGGACGCAATACGAGACGGCCTCGGACTTCTTACCTGGTCCCGAGATACCTTTGCGTATGCCGATAGCTTCGATGAAGTGTCTGGACGATTCCGTGGATTGCGTTGTGGACAGGTGATCAGCATTTCGGACACAAGCCTTACCGGCGTCCTCGTGAAGCCGGACGTTGCGCAGATCCAGCACGATGCAGATACTCAGAAGGCAACGACACCCACGGCCTCAACCGGCAATGGAGCACCGGGAACGGGACAAACCCCGCCTGCCACTACGCCGGGAGAAAAGGAAACTCCTTCAACCCAGCCACCGATCAAATCGTCTACGACGAAAAGATTTCATGGGAGTGTCACGCTTGACCCTTCAAGAGTTGGGCGCGATGCTTCGCGAATCGCGGACGAAGTGATAGCCCATCTGGTGGGATTGGTCGGTTCAACTGTAAAGGTCACTTTGGAAATAGAGGCGACAGTGCCTTCGGGCACGCCCGAGAATGTCGCACGAATCGTCACAGAAAACAGCCGCACCCTGAAGTTCGACTCACACGGTTTTGAACTAGATTGAGAAATCCGCGTATGCCTAGCGACCCCCAATTTTCAACATCCGAAACAGACGAGATTGCCGCAGGTTAAAAACAAGCTATGATCCTCTCCTGCCCATACATACTCGCCACTGACGAGTCGGTAAAAGGCAACCCAATTCGACAGATCGGAGCGCCCGGGCGCCGGCTAGAAGGTGCACTGGCGACGTTTACTCGAGGTCGACTCGAGGGATTTCTCTTTCAACCCACCGATGGTAGCGAAATCCTTATCGTACCGCCCGGAACCAAGCGACTGCCAGACGGGCACTTGCAGATGCTCCGAGCAACTGTTGCAGTAGGAGAAGAAACGCAAAATCTCCCAGACGCAGTTTGGCTGAGACATCCGCAACTGAAAGTTCGAGATGGACCCCAGCATTACGACCAGGAAATTCGCCACATTCTCCAGTCTTGGGAAGGTGCTTTCCACTATGCCCACGAGGATCCGCAACGCGGCATCACGGGACTGAGAACCCCCCAGATCGGAGCTGTCCACGCGGTTCACGCACACTGGTCAACAGCAGATGCCACAGCGACCATAGTGATGCCAACCGGTACGGGCAAAACGGAGACAATGTTATCAATCCTTGTCTCCGAAGGGTGTTCCAAGCTGCTCGTTGTCGTGCCAACGGATGCCTTGCGTGCCCAGTTAGCCGAAAAGTTCCTAACACTAGGTATCCTCAAGTCACCGAACTGTTCAATCTTGGATACCGATGCAAGATATCCGATTGTCTCCATGCTTCAGCACATTCCTCTTACTGTTGACGAAGTCGATGCCCTTTTCGGAAGATCACAAGTTATCGTTACGACCAGCAGTATTGCGGGCCAGTGCAAGCGCGGTGTCCAGGACCGCATGGCCCACCACTGTCCATATCTGTTTATCGATGAGGCGCACCACGCCGAGGCGCCGACATGGAGTGTGTTCAAAGAGCGCTTCAAGGAGAGCAAAGTTTTACAGTTTACTGCCACCCCCTTCCGAGAAGATGGCAAACCGCTCGATGGAGAGATTATATTCAAATATCCACTCAAGAAGGCACAGCAGGACGGTTACTTTAAACCGATCCGCTTTGAGTCAATAGTTGCTTTCACTCGTAAGAAATCGGATCAAGCGATCGCAACCAAGGCGATCGAACGGCTGCGAGCAGACGCCGACAAGGGCCACATCCTTATGGCTCGTGCCGAAAATGTTGCCAGGGCTAGCGAGGTATTTGAGCTGTACCGGCCATTTCAGGAGTTTAATCCTGTACAACTCCATACCGGAATTAAATCGCTCCGACAGCGCGAAGAAATTCGGCGCCGAATAGTCAATGGAGAAGTGCGAATTGTAGTGTGTGTTGACATGCTCGGCGAAGGGTTTGACCTTCCAGAATTGAAGATCGCAGCGTTTCACGACATACGCAAAACGCTTGCCGTGACGCTACAACTCGCTGGCCGATTTACAAGAGCGCGCCCCGACTTAGGAGACGCGACATTCATTGCCAACACGGGTGATGTAAATGTCCAAGATGAGTTGCGAAAGCTGTACACACGCGATCCAGATTGGAACGTCCTACTACCCCAATTAAGCGATCGAATGATAGGTGAGCAAGTTTCGCTCCAGCTGTTTCTCAGGGGATTTTCGGAGTTTACCAAAGAGATTCCCTTGAAAACTGTCCGGCCGGCCACGAGCACGGTCGTCTATAAGACCACATGCAATGACTGGAGACCTGAGAATTTTAGAGCTGGCATTCACGCGCTCGACACTTGCGAGCAGGTGCACGACACACTCAATCAGTCGGAGCACACATTAGTGATCGTTACGGCTCGCCGGGTGCAGCTGGCTTGGACCGATGTTGAGAGTCTCTTTAGTTGGGAATGGGAACTATATGTCCTGATCTGGTCGCCTGATCAGAATTTGCTTTTCATTAACAGTTCCACCAATGCCGGCGAATACAGAGCGCTCGCGCAAGCCGTCGCGGGCGCGACCGCTACGCTTATCCAGGGAAATGAAGTATTCCGCTCATTTGCCGGAGTAAATCGCCTTCGTCTTCAGAACGTTGGATTGACGGAGCAGTTGGGACGAAATGTTAGGTATACCGGCCGAATGGGTGCTGATGTCGAGCCGGTCTTGACCGAGGCACAACGACGCCATACGAGAAAGTCTGTTCTATCTGGGAGTGGCTTCGAAGACGGTGAGAAAGCTTCAGTGGGCGCCTCTCGCAAAGGGCGTATCTGGTCGCATCGGAGAGAACGCGTCGATCAGCTGTCCATTTGGTGCAAGAAGATTGGCACGAAACTTCTTGATGAAACAATTGATCCGGATGAGGTGCTTAAGGGAACCCTCGAGGCAAAAGCGATTTTGAATCGTCCTGCGAAAATGCCGATAAGCGTTGACTGGCCAGAAGAAATGTACACAACCCAAGAAATGATCTGGTCGATTCTAATTGGCGAACATGAATACCATTTGGACGAACTCGGCTTAGAGATGGTATCTCCCAGTCGCACCGGTGCGCTCACGTTTGCCATAGTCTCCGATGCTGAACGAGTGGAATTCGAGCTTGCACTCTTTGAAGAGGAAGAAATCCTGAACTATCGCTTTCTACCTCGTGGCGATACAACTGTTCAAGTACGCCGAGGCGAGCGTGCCGGGGCAGAGAACATTATCAGTTTCTTCTACAACAATCCGCCAGTTGTGTGGTTCGCGGACGGGTCCTCATTGGAAGGCAATCAACACGTAGAGTTAAAGAGTACCCACCCTCCTTATGCCGCTGAAAAGATTGAGCCATGGGACTGGACGGGCGTCGACTTCCGAAAAGAGTCACAAGGGCCCGGCAAAATACCCGATTCAATCCAAGCCGGGGTCATCCGTGAATTGCGGACCCGCGGCTATCAAATGATAGTTGATGACGATGGCAAAGGCGAGGCGGCGGATGTAGTGGCGATTCGGATCAACGGTGACATGGCTGCGCCTTCTCGCTTAGATGTCGAATTCTATCATTGTAAGTATTCCCACGGAGATGCGCCCGGCCGACGAATTGGAGATCTTTACGAAGTCTGCGGCCAGGCCCAGAAGAGTATTTCTTGGATGTCTTCGTCAGAAAGGCGGACAGAACTCTTCACGCATCTTCTGCGGCGCGAGGCTCGTCGGCAGGAACTCGCAGGCTCAAGCCGGTACGAGATTGGTGATGGCGAGCTATTACACGCGATTAGAGAGATGAGTCGGTTGTGTCCCGTATCTCTAAGAATTTATATTGTCCAACCGGGTCTATCGCGGGGCACTGCAACCCTTGAGCAGCTGGAACTCCTAAGTGTGACTGAGAACCATCTGATGGAGACCTATCAGCTTCCATTCTGTGTTATCGGGAGTGCCTAGCAATATCGTGCGAGGACAAATAGGCTCGATGATTCGGTTCCGCACAAGAATTCTCGGCGGCACCAGCGATACTCGGAGTGACCTTTCTGCCCGGATTCTTCGACGAGCCGAAAATCAAGAGGTGAGTCAAGAGGGGAGCCTACTGACTCCCAACCGCTCGATTGCCTGCTTTCAAAATCGTACTCGCAGCAGTGAAAATGCGGGCCGCGTTGTGGTTTGGGATTTCCTTTTGACCTTTTAACCAGTGCTGGATGTAGCCGCGCGCAAACTCCGCCCCGTCCAGGTTGAGCGATTCGCAGCAGATAAGTGCAACCGCTTCCGCCTCCACTTCGCGAAGATTCATTGGAGTAACTTCGGAGTCCACGAGTTTTTCGCTCGTGGTGTGGTGCAGAACACAATGTGCGATTTCATGAAACGTCGTCTTGTGTGGAATGGCTGCAATGGGGCTGACGGCGATTTCTCGACCCGTCGCGAAGCCCTGGATGTTGCCGTTCATTTCGTCAAAGTTCGTGCGCGTGATATTAAGCATTCGGAGGGCAGTGTCCAAGTCAAAGCCGGGTATGGGTAACGTGCCCATTGCCTCTCCCTCCGTTTGCGCGAGTACAAACCAATAGGCGCGAAACGCAAACGTGCTCCGGGTCACTTCTTCGCTTTTCTCGCCTTCCGCTTCATCTTTGGAAACGCGCTTTTTGTACTGCATCGGCATGCAAAGGGTGATGCCCTTTTCGCCTTTGCGCACTTGGCGTTTGAGTTCCAACCAGCCGCGATAGGTATTGAGTGGACCCGGCTCCAAGTTGCGGCGATGGCATTGCGTCAGCGCGAGTAGTGCATTCCCAAACGAGTAGTTGTGGAAAGCCGTGTAAGCAGCGAGAAGTTTGCCCGGCGTGTGGACCGCGCTGTGTAGCAATTCTCCCCAAGTTGCGTGTTCTTGCATATTCGTCATTGTTTTTTCTCCCTTTCCCTTTTTTCGAGCGGTTTTGCTGCTCGAAAAAAAGAAGCAAATTCCCTTCATAGCGGGCTCATTGCGAACGGGAACGTGCGCCGTCAAGGGCGGCGGGGTGAGCCGTTCATTGAAGCGGAGTGGAAACCCTTGACGGAACAAGCGCGGGACCGGGCCAGCCTCTTGCGGAGAAGGGAATTTGCGGAGGAACAGTTCTAATTCCAGGTGTGCATCACGGTTGGTGTTCGGAAGGTTTTGCGTGGGTTTTGATTTGCTGCATCCATCCGTAACGAGTTAAACCAAAATGAGCCGGTTATGCTGGCGAACAATTCCCTAATAAAGTTGGGGGATTGTGTAAATTTGGTTGACCGAGAGGTATAAAACGAGCATAATTCCCTAATAAAGTTAGGGAATCATGCAATGTCAGTAGGACCATACAAAGAGGCTACAAGGCGGCTGTACGAAACAGCAGGGTCTCAACAAGGCTTCTTTACGACCAAACAAGCAATCCGCGCGGGTATTGCCGAGAAAACCCACACTTACCATATTAAGGTGGGAAACTGGATCCGGGAGCACCGTGGAATCTATCGGCTCGCGGGATTTCCCACTACGGAACGCCCCGATCTCATGCTCTGGTATCTTTGGTCGCAGAATCGTCAGGAAGTTGCTGAGGGCACCTACAGTCACGACACCGCTCTCAGTCTTCACGAGCTTTCCGATATCATGCCCTCGAAACTGCACATGACGGTTCCCAAGCATTTTCGTCGCAACAGTCGAATCCCTGAAATTCTGGTCCTTCACCGAGCCGATCTCAGCGACGGCGACATCCAGGACATGCATGGCGTTCGAGCTACACGTCCGCTGCGAACGATTCTGGATCTGCTCGAGACCGGCCATGTAGACCAAAATCTGATCCAGCAAGCCGTTGACGAGGCGCTGCGGCGCGGGCTGATCACCAAGAAACAAATCGACTCGCTCCCGCACGATGCGATCCAAGCCTCACTCCAAGAGCTAGTCGGAGAACACACCTAGTGGATGAAGTAAAACAGTACAAGACGGTTGGGGCATTTCGCACCGCGCTTGAAACGCGGCTCCAGGCGCGGGCGCAGGAAGAAAAGACCGACCTTCAGCGCCTGCGCCGGCAAGTGGCCTTCGATCGTTTCCTGGCACGGCTATTTCCGAAGGGACCAAAGGGCGCGTATCCGTGGGTCCTCAAGGGAGGCTACGCGATGGAACTGCGGATTCGCTCCGCACGCACGACAAAGGATATCGATTTGACGCTTCACGACGGAACTCGGCTGCCCAAAGATCCCGGCGAGCGCCAGAAGCAACTGCGCGCGATGCTTCAGGAAGCAGCGTCAATTCAACTGAATGACTATTTCGAGTTTCTGATCGGAGAAGCCCGCGCAGAGCTGGACGGAGCGCCGGAAGGTGGAAGCCGCTATCCGGTCGAAGCTCGAATGGACGGGCGAGAATTCGCGCGCTTTCACGTCGACATTGGGATCGGCGACGAAGTGTTGGAGCCGCTCGACGTGGTGGAAGGAAGGGATTGGCTGGGCTTTGGCGGAATCGCGCCGCCATCGCTTCCGGTGATTTCGCGAGAGCAACAGTTTGCCGAGAAACTGCACGCATACTCACTGCCACGTTTAGATCGAGTGAATACCAGAACGAAAGACCTGATCGATATGGTGCTCCTGATCCGGCAAGGAAACCTCGACCATCCAAGACTTGCGGCGGCCGTTGAAGTGACGTTTGCGAAAAGAGCGACTCACGCCGTGCCTCACAAGCTTGAGAACCCACCTCCGGAATGGGAAGCCGTTTTCGCGGCGCTAGCCCGAGAATGCGGACTCGAATTGACCTTGGCACAGGGGTTCGAAGTGGTGCAGGACTTTCTCCGCAGCATACTGGAAAAACAAAGCGGATGAGGTTATTGGGTGTTAACGGGGTCGCGGGATCCCCCAACCTCGCGAGCGGTTTGTAAATTTCCAGGACGCGGTCCTGTAACCCTTGGCGGAACGCGGGGACCTGGCGCAGCCTCTTGCAGATAAGGGAATTTGCGCAGAACTGTATTAATTCTCCGAGCGAATCAACGCTGGTGTTCAGAAGCCTTTGCGTGAGTCTTGACTTGCTGCACGTATCCGTTTCTGAGTCCAGCCGTAGGAGATCCGGTGTTGTAGTAGGACAGAGCGGAATCGAGGGCGGCGAGGCCCTCTCCCTGGCTGCGAGCTGTTGCTGTGTAGGTGGCAGAAAGAAGCGCAGCCCCCGCACGGAGATTGGTGCAAGGATCAAACAGTTGTTCGGGCGTGAGATGCAAGAGCGCGGCGTGCTCGCTGTTCACCTGGAGTAGTCCGATGCTGACGGTGATCCCCTTCGCGAAAAGCCAATGAGTCCACGCAATCGCTTCTTCGAGCGATGCAGGCTGTCGTTCAAGTGTGATGGTGCCGCGATTCCATCCCTGCCGGTGGGCGAGCTGGTGAGGACGGTTGATGCTGAGAGCGTAAGGGTAAAGCGCCGATTCGGTGCCTGCGATGGCTTCGAGGGTGCTGACGGGGACGTCCGCCGCGCAGGATTGCGCGAGCGATCGAAAGGAGGTGAGGGGCATCTTGGTGTTGGGGTTGGCAGTCGGTGCTTGGGCAAAAGAAGTGGTTCCAGCGACGGTGAAGAGAATTCCGATAATGATTCTTGAAATGCGCATTAGAAATTAGTCGCCGAAAGCACGGGAATCTGGAAAAGTCTGCGCCCAGCTCGCAGCGCTGGATTGCTGAATCGCCGGAATGCGGGTGTTCTTCGCCCAATAGTCGTTCGAGGTCGTCAATAGAATGGTGGGATGGTCGAGAGCGGAAGAAAGAAACGGCCACACGAGGATTTGTTCATAGCAGATGAGCACGGCGGCGTTTTGATTGTGGACGCGGATTGTTCCACGGGCAAAGAGATTCAGTGGCACGCCGTCATCGCCTAGCGGCTTCCACATTGCGATCGGAATCGGAATGCGCTCTTGATAGAGCGCTGTGTTTTCCTCCCCGCGGGCCATCAGCACATTTAGGTAGCGATTCTGTGCAGAAAGATTTCTCGGAGCAGCAGGCGGGTTGATACCGGCTCCGATAAGGACGGTGCGGTGCTGCGCTGCGGCCGCGGTTAACGTATCTCCCCAAAAAGCTTGCGTGGATTCGTTCCAGTGCGAGACCAGGTGTTCCGGGAACAGCAGCACAGTGGCTCGGGATTCAAGAATAGTCGCCTGCATGGATTGGTGCGTGTTGTATTCAGTCGCGAAATCGGGGTCGCCTTGCCCTACGCCCCCGTAGTTTGTGTTGACCGCTTCCCATCCTGCAGGGAGCTGCGGTGGCTGGTATTGCAAATGAAAGACTAGAGCGCAGAACATCAAACAGACGACACTCGGTGCTGGTTTGAAGCGAAAGAAACTCAGAAATACGAGGATGAGGGCCAGGCCCAACCATTTCGAGCCGGGGAAAAGAACGCCTGCGGAAAGAAGAGGCGAAGCCCATCCAATGATCCCGAGCGGCGGGACCGCGGTGAGGAGGACGCACAGTGAGACAGAGAGTGCGGCTTTACCCGGCCCGCGCGTGAAAAGCAAACCCCAAGGCAGCGCAAGGACCGCCGCCGCGGCGAGACACAAGAACAATCCAATGAGCGGCGTGCCCTGGCGTCCAAAGAAAGCGCGCGCTCCGGGGATGAGCGGCCAACTGGCCGCTGCGTAGTAACAAAACATCAATACATAGGCGTGCGTTCTGGATTTCGTGTAAGAGACCAGCACTGGAGCAACAAGGGAAAGAGGGATGGCCGCGAGGTGGCCGCTCCAAGCAATCGCCGCCGTCGTGGCGGCAACGGCGGGAAGCGTAATGCTACTGCTGAGGAGCTTCCGTAGCGAACGTCCACAACGGGCGGAGATGGTGCCGAATCGAGGACTCGGGAATGGCGCCGTAATAGCGGCTGTCGAAACTGTAGCTGTTGAACGAGGAGATGACCCACACGGTTCCCGGTGCGACTCTGTAGGTGCCATAGGGCCAGGGGTCAAGGGGACGTTGCAAGTGGTCGCGGAATCGTCCCGCGCTGTTGGGAAGCAATTGTCCATTGACTCGAATTCCATCGGCGCTTACCTCGACCTGGTCGCCCGGAAACGCGACTGCGGGTTTGAGAAGCGGCGCTCCGCCATCGGGGCAAGCCCCCGCGGTGCGATATTGACGGTTGAGAGAGATGGATGCCGCTGCTCCTTGCGGGCAGAACTCCACAAGGTTTGCGCTGGGCGAATTGCTGGTGATGTAAAAGCCTCGCGGCAGGGAGGGAGTGAGATTAAGACGGATGCCGAAAACCCAGCCTGCAATAAGTCCGAGAAAGAAAGGAGAGGCCAGCAGGCAGGCCCACAAAACAGCGCGGCGGAGTCGTTGGCGTAGTTCATAGGAGCCAGGTGTCTTGAGTTTCAGAACATTCGAGAGATGGAGAGCCATCGGTCATGACCTCGTTCGAGAGTGCTGCGGGCGGCGGGGGCGGGTCTTGCGCCACTCCGCCAACGACAAAAAACTTTTGCACGCTGACTTCATAGATATAGCGCTTGTATTTGTCCTGCCCGACATAAGGCCGCTGGTCGAAAGTTCCTTCGACGTAAAGATTGGTGCCCTTTTCAAGTTCCGTCGCGAGGATCGCCAAATCTCCGTAGAAGACGAGGCTGAACCAATTGGTATGTTCGGAAGGCTTGTCGTTGCGGCTGAAACGATAGGTTTGTCCAAGCCGGGCACTGGCAACGGGCGTGGAGGAGGGTAAATAACGCAGTGTGGGTTTTGCTGCGAGATAACCGGCGAGTTGAAAACGGTTCTCCTGCATGGTTTATCGCTCCGAATTGAGATCCAATCGCTCTACTAAACCCTCTGGTGGTTGAAGTGTGGCAACCGCCGGTGGTGGCGGAGGCTGCTCGAACAGCGTAGCTGTGTCAGGACCACTGCCGGATGAAGAAGACGGACGCCGGCGCGAGTGGGGAGCCGGTGCTGGGTTTCGGCCGAGGGGCCAAGTCCGGAAGCGGGTCCTGGGGCGAGAGTCCCCCGTCGTGAATGGAATAAAACTTTGTTGGTGGAGGGATTTCGGCGCGCGAACGCAGGATGGGGTCAAAGAAGTAGAGCATTTGCGTGCCGTAGATGGGGTGGTGCCCGGAAACAAAAATCAGCATGTCGCCGGGAGCGATGATTTTTTCTTGGTGCCCGGTGCTCTCTTTTTTCGGTGGCCGCAAGCGCATGATCTCGTCCGGGGTCATCAGTGGACGCTCGATCTCGTCCATATGCGTGCTGACGTGGTCGAGGACCGGAGACATCCGCGAGCCAGAAAAGTTGAACGATGCTTTCCGAATGGTTTGCGTCCCGGTCATTTTGCTGAGCAGCTCGGCGGTGTCGTACTGGTTGGGGGCAAAGGCGACGCGAACCTGGCAATTGCTGACAATGCTCTCGTTGCGCCCGTATTCGTCCACGATTTGGCGAATATCCTGGGTGATGAGATACGCCTTGAGACCAAACCCGGCCATGTAGGAAAGCGCGTCCGCGAAAATCTCCATGCGCTTAAGCGAGGGAAATTCATCGATCAGGAATAGCAAGCGATGTTTGTTGCTGAGCTGTTCGGGGCCTTGAAAATCGAGCTTTTCGGTGAGGCGGTTAACGATCATGGTAAAGATGAGGCGCATGAGCGGGCGAAGCCGGATCTTGTCGCTCGGAGGGACGACGAGATAGAGCGAGACGGGCCGTTCGTGATTGACGAGGTCTTGAATCGTAAAGTCGCTCGCGGAAGTAGTGCGGCTGACAAGCGGATCACTGTAAAGCGTCAATGCGGTCTTCGCTGTGGACAGGACGCCGGAGAAATCCTTGTCCTCCTTGTCGAGCATTTCCTGGACTTTCTCTTTTACGACGGGATGCGTTCGTGTCAGTTCGCCTGTGGGAAGCCGCCAGTTATGGGCGTTGTCTTTGTCGTGTGGATAGTTGAGAAGCTCGGTGAGGGTTTCACGGAAGGTGAAGCCGGGCCGCGTAAAGACGCCCGCGAGCAGACTCAGGGAAGCCTTTCGCCCTTCGAGAGCGGCGGCGTAACACACATGTAGGATCATCCCCGCCGTAATAGAGGCAGCGGCGTCCTGCCAATACCGTTCCTGGGGGCTGTCCTCCCCGGTGCGAACGAGCATGTTCGCAATGTTTTGTGCGTCGGAAACATCGCGATCCGTGAACAGGCGAATTTCCGCCAGCGGATTGAACCGGGAAGAGTGCTCGGGCTCTACGGGAGAGAACTTGAAACAGATTTGCCCGGACTGGCTGCGAAACCCTGCGGTCTTGGCCCAATTCTCACCCTTAATGTCATAGACCACGGTGCTTTCCGCCCACGCAAGAAGTGTAGGAATGACGATGCCTACGCCTTTGCCGCTCCGCGTGGGAGCAAACGCGAGGATATGTTCCGGGCCGTTGTGCCGCAGGTAGTGGAGGTGCTTGATGGACTGTTCGTGCCAGCCTCCGACATACACGCCTTGTGTTGTCTGCATCAGATTGGTTTCTGCAATATCTGCTTTTGTGGCCCACCGCGCCGATCCATGAAGGTCCTCAGTATTTTTCGAGAGCGCCTTCGTGCGAGCGAGATTCAGGAGAAAAAAGAGCGCGCCTGAGGCGAACGCGCCGCCCACAATAATTCCCGCGCCGATAAGCAACGGAAGTTTGATTCGAATGTCCCCTGTGCTTCCCTGCGTCCAGACCCACACGAACCATTTATAAGGTGCGTAAAAGAGACGGAGCCGATACTCACCAAAGCGGGGCCGAGTGCGGGCTGATAGTCGAAGCGCCAGGCAACAAACTGCGTGGCAACGATATTCGTTAAGAAAAGTCCGATAAACCCAACGATTGTCGGGGTCCAGTAGAAGCCGCCGACATAGCCGGGGTCTCTCGGTTTCCGGTAAGCGGTAACCTGTTTCACCGTCCCAACTCCTGCGTTTTGCTCCTTTCCTTGATGGGGAGCACGCGGGCAATGTCGTTGCTGTAGGCGATGCGCACGATCTCGCCGACAGCCGGGATCATATCGAGAAGGTCTTTGCGGTGGACGACCGCGCTATGTGAAGTGATCTGCTGAATGAGAGATTTCTCGGTCTCGCCGATGATGCGACCCCGGTAGATGCCGCTGCAGGTCTGCGCGTCTTCCACGCGCGCATCGAGAGCCATCTGTTTCAGTGCCGACTGGAGACCCGGGGGCAGTTCGCCGCCCCCAAGCAGTTTGCGCACGTCGGTGCCTGTCGTCTTGTCGTGAAGTTCGACGGCACCGCTTCCAGGCTGATGCATAGCGACAGAGCTAGTGGTCTCGCGTCGTTCGGTATCGGGCTGTGGTTCGAGGGATGGAGTGGTCTGGGCGTTCTGTCTTTCCCAGAAGTGCATATCTATTTTGTCGATGAGGTGTTTCAGATCTTGATTGTCCGTGGGATCGAAGAGTAGTTCATATTCAGTTTCTTTTCCTCCGGTGCGTACGGTTGCGATTTGCAGCGTGGAGTCTCCCAGAGTTCTTCGGTTGGCGTTCACCGTTCAATTCTTCGAGATACTCACGGGCGAGGGAAGCGTCGCGGTCAAAGGCCGCCTCAAGAACATCCTGAAGTTGTTCAGCGTCAAGAGGAACTCGGCCCGTGGAATCGGAGTCGAGATAGGTTTCCAAATATTGCCGGGGCCACGCGATAAGGTCGTGATCGAGTTCGGACGTAAGCAAGATTTCCAGCTCTTCAGGCGAAGAGGCGGAATTTGCGAGACTCGATATTTGGTGTTCTACGGAGTTTACGACTAGATCCTGGCGAGTGGCTGCGTTGTTGCTGTTCATGGAGAGGAACCTCCTAACCGGTCCAAAAACCGATTTCAATGGAACTATATCGTGTGGCAGTAATACATATAGCAACCATATAGCACCATCGGGGTAGCAGGTGTCAAGATATTACGCAGTGGGTCAGCTTCCGAATAGCCCCAGGAACCAGTGAAATGAAGAGAACATGGCACATAGTAACTTCCCAAGTGCCTAGCGTTCATATACTGAAAATGAAGGATTATCTGCACAATCGAATCGCGGCCGTAATCTGGAGTTCGCGGACGATCTTGACAAGGACGATCTTGAACCGTTGACAACCCGATTCATACGGGCTAGTCTTCCCACAGTTACGTTCCTGATTATAAACCTCTAACCACAGTTCGCCCGAAGGAGTCGCCATGCGCCTAGCCCTAGCTGTCGTCCTTTTCTCTTCCGTGGGCCTCTGCGGATGTTTGTCGACAGTCCGAGTCAAGTCGGGGCCCTCGGGAGCCACCTCAAGCACGCAAAAGTACGACAATGTACCGGGCATTCCGTTCTACACCAAAATAGCAATGTGCAAGGAAGAAAGCGTCTGGGCAGAGCCGGTTTATATCCTCACGCTCAAACGAACGACGACATTCAAGTTCGTTGATGAAGCCAAGGCCAAAGTCGCAGGCGCCAAGCTGCCTGCACCGGTGGTGCGAACAAAGAGAAAAGTTCTCTCGCTTTCGCAGTTCCAGCCAACGAACCAAGACTTGCAGACGCTTCTATCACTGCTCAACAAGTCGGACACCAACGCGGACCCGGACGTGGACATTCCTCAAATCGATGCCGACTGGGATGCACTCAACGCGCATCCAGACTACGTCCCGCTCAGTATTTCCGAGGACCAAATCGCTCAGTCGCCGAACGCCATGCTCGTGTCGAAGACCTCATCACCCGAGGCGGTCGTAGACTATGCAAAGGCCTACTACCTGAACGCACCTCGACCGTGGGTGGGCAGTTCGCAGGTCGACGAAAAGTTGGCCGCCGACGGGACACTGACCGAGGGATCGGCACAGGTACAGAGCCAGACACTTTCGACCATCCTAACCGCCGTCACTTCGATTTTCACCGCAGTCTTGAGTAAGGTTCCCGCTTTCGGAATTCTAGCGCCACCACCCGAAGCGACCACCGCCACCGATCAATTTGAGCTGACCGTTCAAAAAGACCTGTACCAACATACCCATGCAAGATATGTGAGCTTTGCAAAGCCGTGTCCCATAGAACTCGTTACGAGCAACTATGCTCTGACCATCACGGCAGTGACGCAGGCACCGGCTTCAAAAGACGATCCGAATACCGTGAAAGTCAGCGGCACAATCACCCTTCCGAAGTCTCAACCGTCGACTTCCACGCCCGCACCAAAGTGAGAAGGACCGTGACGTTGGTGGAAATGAGGTCCCCGTGCGACACGACGAAATCGTCGAGCAGATTGGCAAGCTGACGGAAACGACTGCCGAGCTCAAGAGCCAGCTCGCGAAGCCAAAGAGCAACTTAGATCGTTTCAAGGAGTATGCCGGGGTTATTTCTTTGTTGCTTTCTCTCGCCACGGGATTTTTTGCTCTGTACTCGTCGTTCGTGGCCGAGCCTAAAAAATCGAAGGCCGATGCGCAAGCAAAATTGCATGACACGCTCGCCCAGATTGTCACGCTGGACGAGGAATACCTGAAGGAGGTCCAGCAGGGCGATCCCAATGCCAACAATGGGGCGCTCGAATCAAAAAGAAACATCCTATTGCAGCAGGCGGAAGACCTAGCTGGGCGTCGCGGCGTGGCCTCTGCCGAAGATCAACTGAATCTGGGTAATCAATACGAGTTTGGCAGGCGGCTCGAGGCTGCTCTGCGTCACTTCAACGACGCCCTGCTCCTCGCTGGAACGGACCCGCTAATGCGGGCGACGGCCGACACGCGCATCGGCAAGCTGAACTTCTACGGAATCAGCAATACGACTGCCGAAGAGGGCAGAAAGCGCTTTGCGGACGCCGAGCAGGTGTTGGCCAAGCCCACCACGCTACAGAATGGAATTGCGCTGGTACAGTCTCTGGGTATCCACAGTTGGGTCGAATGTTCTTTGGGAGATCCAGCCCTTGGCCTACAGTCGCGCAAAAGAGCCCGGGATGAATTGGAGATTCTGGCTCGCGACCCTGCCGCTTCTCCGCAAGTGATCGATACCTTCAAGACCAGTCTCGCCACCGGCCTTAACAATACCCGCTGCGCGGAGGCAATTCCTGCCGTAACTCCGGGGGCTGCGACTAAGCCGGTGGCGCTTGTTTCCGGCAGTACGGCACCCACCAGCAGGATCGATCTGAGTAACCGGATGATGCAACTTCTTGTCGCCCGAAATTATGCCGCCTTCGAAGCTAACATGACGGCCACCGCACAAGCGCAGGTCCCCGAAGCTCAGTTGCGATCGATCTGGGAGCAGGTATCCGCCGCAATCGGACCCTATCGGCAAACACTCACGACTAAGACGAACGTCGTGAACAACATTACCTACTACATTGTTCATGGTCAGTGCGAAAAGGCACTGGTGAACCTAGCTCTCGCATTCGATGACACCGGCCGGGTGTCCTACCTGCTCATCACGCCCCTTTCCGCACTCCCGGCAACGGAGATCAAACATCGAGCGACGCAGATCGCCACGGCGTTCTTCGAGCAAAAGTTCCAGGATGTTTATTCCGGATTCGATGAGTCTTTGAAACCTCAACTCCCTGTAGAGCGGCTTCAGCAGTTCTTCAGCCAGGTTACGACCGCGTTGGGGCATTTTGATCACCCCGTGGGAGAGACCAAGGATCGCGATCTCGATGTCGTCGATGTGCTTTGTCAGCTCCAGGGAGGGAAAGCTACCGTCCGAGTGGCCTACGATTTCGACCTGAAGGTAAACGGATTCGCAATTATTCCAGCTAAGTAAATTGAACCTTGGTTGCAATGGATTGTTTGTGATCTAGCAGTAGTCCAGATGTAGAATGACCCCGATTTTGAGGGACATGTATGCATTCGCAATCCGGAAGCAGATTGCCAACGAAGAGGGAACTTCCCATGGTCGAAAATCGTGAGATGGATGAGCAAGACTTTATCAGTCTCTTGCAGGAGTTTTGGCCGGCCGAGACCAAGACGACCCCTATAATATCCCCGTCAAGTATCTCTTGACGAACGGTTCCCGCTCGCTGTAGCGTGCCTCCCAACGCACTCGCTTCCCCCGAGGACAATCTCATGGCGAATGGCTCGAACCAGGCCCCCAACTACGGCTTAAAGGATCTCGGCGAGTACGAGGCCCTGGGCCGCGGACCCCTGACTTCCTACTTTCGCCGCGTTGTAGCTCCCCTCGTTCCCTCAGACGCGGGAACGCTTCGTCGGCTGGCGGCGTTCACCGGCGGTGTCAGGAATTGGGGCAAGTGGGCAAGCCACGTGATGCGCTATGTCACCAGCCCAAAGCATGCATTTTTGAATTATGGAACAGCATCTGGCGTGTACCCGTTGGGCGACAAAACCGTTCTGGCAGTTGCGGGTGATTGGGGCACCGGGACCGACGAAGCGCAGCATGTAACCTGTGAGATGAAAAAGCACAATCCCGACTACACGGTGCACCTCGGCGATGTGTATTACGTGGGTGATTTACCCGAACTCGAAGAAAACTGCCTGGGAGAGAACAAGAGCGGAATCCAGGGTGTGAAATGGGAATTGGGAACGAAAGGCAGTTTCGCACTGAATGGGAACCACGAAATGTATTCGTGCGGCACAGCGTATTTTGATCGGTTTCTCCCTGAGCTGGGACCGTTCGACCCGGCAGGTAAGCCCGAGGGACAAAAAGCTAGTTTCTTCTGTCTTGAAAACAAGTACTGGAAGATTGTCGGTCTCGACACCGGCTACAATTCGACCGGCATTCGCACCGTGCTAAGTTTTTTGAGCAGAATAAAGAAGGTGCAGTGGCTACGCAAGATAAGCTGGTTTAAGCCCAACTGCAAACTGCACGATGACCTCATGAAATGGTTATCCAAAGTCCTACCGTCGGATAGCGGCCGCGGCGACAAAGATTCCGAGACGATATTGCCCGCGCTCATTTTGTTGTCTCATCACGAATACTTTTCGAGTTTCGATGATTGGTATCCAATACCCGCACGACAACTCCGAGGCTGTATTCCTCCGGATCGGCCGGTGCTCTGGTTCTGGGGGCATGAACACCGCTTTGCAGTCTACGACCGCTTTGGAACCAGCGACGGGATTCAAGCCTACGGGCGTTGCATAGGCCATGGCGGCATGCCTGTGGATCGCAAGTCCACTCCGGACATCACAGATTGTAACTGCGTCCTGTACGACAACCGCCAATACAAAACGAACGAAGACATCGATGTCGGTTACAACGGTTTCATTACTTTGAAGTTCGACGGCCCTTCACTCGACGTCAACTACTATGATTTGTTCAACACTCCGCTTCTCACGGAGCGATGGATAAGCGATGGAAAAGGACAACTGCAGGGCCCAGTATTTCGCAATGTGAGTGCTGGTCTAAAGCAGAATGATCCTGGATACGTCAGTGACCATTCCGAAAAATGAGGTGTGCACATGGTGACCGACAATCCGACTCTCGCAAGCGACAAAATCCAGACGTTTTCGATAGAGCAAAGCAAGGCTCTTTGGGCGGAGATCGCTGAGGATGTGAAAGAAGCCCGGCTTCTCGAAAGATTCGTCGTGATTGGAATAGCAGCCTACTGGGCCTTCCTGATCAAAGATGGCAAGGTTCCTCTCACCGGGCGGAATTATCTGGAATGGATGCTGATCCCTGCGCTTCTTTCCATTTTAGGCGGCCTGCGATCGATGGCCCTCCTATCGAGGCTAACGCTGATTGGGAGCTATCTCCGGGGCATGGAAAGCGCCATGGGATACCCAGGCTGGGAGACTTTTCTGCACTCTTCGTATCGCAAAGGTTCGAAGCCATTCCTTTCGACCGGAACGGTTATCTGGGTCTGTATACTTCTGATGTCGGTGATCGTTCCGATTCTGTTTCGCTACTTCGGATTCGCATCCCCCACGGCTTCGCCACACCAACCCGGATGATTTCTTCCACTTCGATTTTGTCTCTTCGTGTCACTAGCCAGCCACTGTCTGTAAGAACAGTTCCTTATCACATCACTAGAAAACGCGTGATTCAAGTCACCGACCATTCGAATCTGTGCGGAGGGCGATCAGCGATGGTCGTCTCTACCGCGATAGTTATCCAGAAATGGGGATGTGGGAAGTCAAGCCACACCTCCCCAATTCAGATCGACCTCTGACAACATTAGCGGACACCGACCAATATCACGTGGAGCGTCCCCCACGTCCGGAGTTCTCCCGCCCGAGTCTGTCGGGGTTTCGTAGCTCGAATTGCAACCTCGTTTGGTATTGTCCCAGCCATCCGCCCCACACCGGCTGAACCTCATGAACGCCTCTGCGAAGTAAGAGGTCTGCTTCTTTGTGGAAGTGCGAGGAATTCTGGAGGAGTGCGTTCGCGTCTCCGAGATCATCCACACACAATGTGGGTTTCTTATTCGCGAACCGTTTTTCGATACGAATGAAACGGCCCACCGCAAGTTTCCCTGTCGCTGCGGGCTTCCTCGATCGCGCTGGTGTGATAGATCAAATGCACTTTTCCGTCCGTGCCTTCGACCAGCATGTAGCGCTTGCCCGTTTGTTCATCTTCGGTGTGGAGAAGGACGCGTCCAGCCACTCTCTGTAACTGGCGCAGAGTCGTGACCTGAAGCGGAAGGCGCTTGTCGGAGAGCAGGGCACCGTGCGCCGCGAGCATCTTTTGCCGGTCGCCACTCTGTTGCAAGGTCCTCAGCACTTTCTCAAAGTCTGACTGCACGCTCCACTGGTGCGGCCCAACGAACTGCGCGAGGCCCATCGTTTGAAGGTGCATGAGTCGTGCGGCAAGGTGTTTCTGGAGTTGCCGGGCAGATTCAGGCAGGGACCCGTCATCGGGATTGACGGTCACTGAGAAGCGGGTAGAAGAGCCGTCGTTATTCCATTGGAGGATGCGGTCGAGCGTCGTGTAGCGGGTTTGGATCGTCGCGCGCCGGTGCGCCTCTTGGGCATCCGCAGGAGAGCGATAGCCCAGGGCTTCGGTAGCAATTTCTTCGGCCCGCTCGCGCAGGCCCCCACGAATGTATTCCCTTGGCAAGCGAACCGGCGATTCCCTTATTGTCCATGTCCTCGAATGAGCGATGTGGACGTGCGGATGCTCGGTGTTGTGATGGACGGCGGCGACCCATTCGAGTTGGGACGCTCAGGTCATGTTCCATCCGCTGCATCAGTTCGCGAGCATACTGGTGGAGGTTCAAGCGATCACCAAACTCGGGAGATACAATGATCTTGAAGAGCCGCTCGTCACCGCTGCTCTGCCATTTATCGAGCGTCGTCGCAATGTTTAACCGTTGCTCGGTAGCGTTGAATCCAGCCTCGGCTGCTTTTCCACGCTGCGTTGCACTCTCGCGGGCTACATACCTTCCGTGAGCCTTCCACTGTCCTGGATTTTTGTTCGCGGAGTAACTGACGCGGACGGCTACGCGCTGATTAAAGGTACGGTGCGCCCGCGCACTCCCGCCAGCACTATGTGTGCCGCGGGTCTTCTGTCCGCGCTTCGACATTTGGACGATGCGAAGCATGGAACGTAGAACACCCGTGTACTTGCGCGGATTGTCGTTTGGGCCGTGCTTTGATTTTCTCGGCCGCAATCGAATCAGAGGTTCGTCATTCATCGGTCACCATTCCTTTCAGAGTGTCTCTGTTCTTGTTCGAGATCCCTTCCGCAGCAGCGCGCACCAGCTTTTCGTAGCGCAGCCTGGCGCGAACGCGTGCAGCGGGTAGAGCATCTTCCGGGGGTTCGACCACACACGTGATGACGTACTTCAGAAACACGTCGGTGAGAGCAACCTGCGCGTGGGCGAGCGTCTGAAGTCCCTGTACTTGCTTGGCCAGATTCGTGAGCGTGGCTGCCACGCGCGCCTCAAACTGCGTTGTCGCTTCGGTGTTAGCGCCCTGCCGAATCTCATGCTCGCAAGCGGCAATAAGGAATGCTTGTTCGGAACGAAACCCTCGTTCCTTGACAGCGGCGCGAACCTGATCCCTCAGCTCGGCGGTAGGGTATCGAAAATTGCGCGAAAAGCCCTTTTTATCCACGAAACGCCTCCTTTAAGAGTGGTACCGCCGCGGTACCACTTTCTGTTCGAAGTGGTACCAAGCGAAGCGTAAGAAATGTAAGTGGTTAAGCCAGGAATGCACCACGAAGTGGCCCCAACCCTTTATGTTCCAATACCCGTGTCTTTCGTCGATCATCCGCCTGCATTCCATCCACGCTGCTCCTATTGCTGTTGAAGAGTGTTGATTTCTGATGACAACTGTTGACTTGCGTTCATATTTATTGACTTCCGTTGGCCTTCTGTTGCCTTCCGTTTACTCTTGTCCATTTCTGTTGACTCCGACATCTTTCCGTGCTTTACATTGGAATATCATGGTGCTATATGTACAGCAGGCATACGGATCATGTCAACGCAAAAAGACTACCGCCGCTGTTTGGAGCAATTAGCCGCCGCTCCCCCGAAGAGAAAAGCCGCACTCATTCGGTCTCTTCTTCCCGGAATAGAAGCAGCGCTGATCTCAGGCCAGACCCTGAAAGACATTTGGGAAGCGCTCGAAACCGAAGGTTTGCAGGTGAGCTACCACACTTTCCACATGGCGGTATGGCGCGCCAAGAGAAAGCGAACCGCGACCAGCGGCTGGGAGAAACAGGATCAACCTTGCTCAACCGCAAGGGCAGGGGGACGCACGAGTAGAAGCAGTTGAGGAACGCGACCCGTTAGCCAATCTGAGACGATTGGAAGAAAACAGGCCAGGTTTCCAGTGGCGGGGAACACAGAAAGTGCAAAGGCTAGTAAATGGAAAGGATGACTCGAATGACAAAAACAAGCGGTAATGGAAGCGGTGCAACGTCAATTCACATCTCTCTTCAAGGGAAAGGTGGGGTCGGAAAGAGCCTGATATCCGCCATCCTTTCGCAGTATCTATTGTCGAAAGGGCAGGATGTACAGGGGATCGATGCAGACCCGGTGAACCAAACCCTGGCTGAATATCGCGGACTGGCGGTGAGCCGACTGAATCTCTTGAAAGAGGGAAGTGTGGACCAGCGTGAATTTGACCTGCTCATGGAACGGTTTCTGACAGAGAGCGGCACGTTCGTTGTGGATACTGGCGCGTCCACTTTTATTCCCCTCTGGCATTACGTGTTGGAGAACCAGGCGCTCGAGTATTTGCGAGAGAAAGGCAAGCGGGTGTTCATCCATTCGGTGATCACAGGCGGTCAATCGCTGAACGATACCCTCAGCGGGTTCGAGCAACTCGCGGAAACAACGCGGGAGAAGAATTTAGTAGTGTGGCTGAACGAGTATTTTGGCCCGGTGTTGCTGGACGGAGCGCCGTTCAGGGAGATGGCGGTGTGTAGGAGGCATGCGAATAAAGTGCATGGCTCCGTGGCGATCGTGCGGCGCACCGCGGATACCTTTGGCCGCGATGTGGAAGAGATGATTTGCCAGAAGATGACTTTTGACGAAGCGCTGAATGGAAATGGTTTCACAATCATGGCGAAGCAACGGTTGCGTGTAGTGCAGCGTGAGCTGTTCGACCAGTTGGATGCAATTCCATTCGTGCAGTGAAGGAGCCCGCAGGCGAGCGGGGTGATCTTGATGGCGAAAAGTCCGATGAAGACCGATGTGGTGCTGGACTTACAGCGCATAACTGCGGAAGTGGCGGCGCGTCATGGAATGCTGGTTCGCCAGGATGATCCTGCGATGCTGCTGGTCACAATGAATGAAGTGGTGTTGCAGCAGGTTTTCGGGAGTATCGAGACCCGCGTGGAAGAAATCGTAGCCGGTATAGAGGGAGGTCTCCGCTCAGCGCAACGCGAAGCAGTGCAGAGCATTGAAAGGGAGGCGCGAAAAGCAGGGGTCGCGGTACGTGAGGAGATTCAGAAGGATATTGACGCCGGGCGGTTACACGCGCGAGAGTTGATTGTCGAATTAAACCGCGCTTATTCGCGGTCCGCGGTGCGCCGCTGGGTTGCCGTAGGCGTGATCGCGGGAAGCGGCCTTCTGGTGTTGGGAGTTGGCTTGGGCATGTTGCTTGCCAGGGTGCTGAAATGAGATCGTTCCTCGCTCTGATTGTTCTACATCGACTACAAATGCAGCTCGGAACCGAGGTTTCGAAAAACGTTGTTGGTGTTGACGCTTATCTTTGTATTCCTCTTGTGGTCGCCGTGGCGCCCTTTGCTTTGCCCAGTATTCGGTGTTTGTCCCGCCCCAATCGTGAGGGCCGATGTTGCTCCCCAGCCCAAAGCACAGCCTCACCGGGTAAGACACCCCAAACGTCACGCGCCAACTCCGTCCCAAGTTTCAGCGGTGCCTTCAGTTCAATAACTTTAGCCTCTCAGGAAGGCATTCGATCACTTTTTCTCTGGAATGCGCATGAAGCCGACGCCAATCTCGGAATGCTTCATTCCGGATCGTGCTTTCAGATTCTCTCGTCGTTCCTCGGCTTCCTTCTTGGTTTTCAGGGGTTTCGAAAGAAGGATGAACTCACCGTCTTTAAGTTCGTACAACACCCATCGGCCCACCGTTTTTCCCATTGAGGCGCTCCCGAGCCTTCTTTAATCGTGCGATCAATATACTCTTGTTGCCGTTTCCTATCGCCTTTATGCGTTAGATCACGCGAGGCGAGCGCGTTGCGCGCCTCGGTCTCCGAGACGCCGTTGGCCAAAGCGTAGACGGCATAGGCAAGATCCACACGCGTGTGGTCGCCGCCGTAGATGGGCCTCGCGCGGAAATCCTCAATGCTTTTGAGGTTCAAATAGCAGAGGCTCCGGTGCCGCAAACAGCCGGGAGGCGGAAGCTTGGATTGCTCCGATTCATATATGGTTTTGACTTCTTCGAGAAAGAAGATCGCTTTTAGATAGACCGCTCCCGTAGCCTCATGCAGCCGGACATAAGGAAAGGTTCCATCCGCCTTTCGGTATTTGTCCTTGCGATTCGTAAAGCCCCCGAGTCTTCCGTAGTGCCGCCAATCCGCCGAAGCAAGGTCACCGCCAAAGCGAGTTGCAAGCAGTCGGGCTGCAAACGTTGAAAGATGTTTCGGCAGAATCTCGCCATGGTGCAGCCATGCTTGAAAATTCCCGGATGAAGTTTCAAGAACAACCGCTGGTGCAAAGCCTTCCGATTTCAATCGCGCAATGACCTCGAGACTGGCGTCGTCGATGAGCGAAAGACTATGTTCGCCGGCTGGCCGGATGTAGATGTTCCTGCCTTCGGCGTTTTTCAAGCGCAACCAGGAGACAGATCGGAGCAACGTGGCCGTGTCCCACACGCGCGGGAGCATCGCTCCACGCGCGGCGTTCGGATCGAAGAGGCCGATTTCGAATGCTTTTGCATCCATGGCTCCGCTCTGTTTCATGACAGCTTCGAAGGTGCGGGTAGTCATCATTTGTTTTTTGATCTTGACAAGCGCAGCGGCACGAGCGTAATACCGTAGCCTAGTCACCAGCAGTCTGTATATATAGCACCATGTGGGTGACATACAGTAGGGTAAAGTTGAATTGGATTGGTAAGACCCAATGCAAGAACTTCAGCAGGTTACCGAACGTCGTAATGAAAAGCTGGTGCGCGAACTCGGGCCGCTTGTCGCTTCCTGCCTTGAAGACCATCGCACCGAAGATATCTTGCTGAACCCCGATGGCCGGGTGTGGGCGAAGCGCACGCATCAGGATTTTGAGGTTGTGGGCTCGATGCTTCCTGCGCAAGCCTTGAGCGCGTTCGGCACGATTGCCGCGATTCGCGATACGGTCATCAATCACGACAATCCCATTCTCGAAACGGAACTGCCCACGGACGGGAGCCGTTTCGAGGGGCTGATCCCCCCTGTGGTGCGCCAGCCAGTATTCGCAATTCGGCAACGTCCTCATCGTGTATTCACTCTGAATGATTACGAAACCACGGGAATCCTAACGGACAAGAGTGATGAACTGAACCGCCAGCGCCATCGCGATTATTTTGTGGAGCTAGTGCGTGGCAAACGCCACTCGGAAGTAATACGCGCGGCGATAGCCCAGCGGAAGAACATTCTGGTTGCCGGATCAACGGGTTCTGGCAAAACAACATTCATCAATGCAGTCCTTGACGAACTGGCGGCCATTTCGCCGGACGATCGTGTACTCATCATCGAAGATACGCCCGAATTGCAATGCACCGTAAAGAACTCGGTGGCGCTTCTCGCGGTCGGGCGTGTGTCGATGCTTGATTGCCTGCGGGCCAGCATGCGATTGAAGCCGACAAGGATTGTCGTGGGCGAAGTGCGCGGCGCGGAAGCGCTGAGCATGCTTAAGGCGTGGAACACGGGACACCCAGGCGGTGCGGCAAGCGTGCACGCAAACGACGCGCACGGGGCCTTGATTCGCCTGGAAAGCCTCGTTGCAGAAGCAACGGCCGCACCACAACAACAATTGATTGCCGAAGCCGTAAATGTGGTCGTGTTCGTGGACGGCGAGCCAACTATTCGCGCGGGCCGCAAGGTCCGCGAGGTGGCGGTCGTGATGGGGTATCGCGACGGAGATTATGAACTGGAGTACGTATAGGAGGCTCCATGGAATACAAAGCGCAATGGAGGGCGATCAGTTCCGGGGACGGCGCGAGCCTATTTTCGAGCGCGGTATTTGTCGCGGTTGCAGCACTGCTTGCGGTGTCGGCCCTTTGCCTCCTGCCTGGGCTCGGGACCACGGAGATGGCTTTTCCTGGAGCAGGCCGCTTGGCTCTGGCGGTAACAGTCATGGTGTTGGGTTTTTCGGGTGTGCTCGCCAGCACGCTGTTGAACCTGCCGGACACAATGCGTCGGATGCTGGTGATGTTGTTTGCGACAGCGCTTCTATGTTCAGGATTCGTTGCGCTGGTGGGGTGGTTTGCCGTCAGTGGAGCGAGTGGTTGCTGGTTGTAAATCTCAGCACGAAAGGAAAAAACGAAATGAAAGTATTCGAGAGAAGAATGGAATGGCTGCGGCTCGCAGCGCAGACAGGTTTGCTAACGCTGGGATCAGCGCTCCTCAGTCTGCCCGCATCCGCTGCCGCTGGTGGACAAGCATTGCCCTGGGAAGCTCCGCTGACTCGTCTGCAACAGTCGTTGAGCGGTCCCGTTGCGGGCGCCATCGCAATTATCGCACTAGTAGCGATCGGCGTGACGCTGGTATTTGGCGGTGAGTGGAATGAATTTGCTCGCCGAGCGGTGTACGCCGTCTGCGCCATCGCATTCATCATCTCCGCAGCTGCCTTGCTCGGAGGACTCTTCGCGGTTGGCGCGGCGGTGGTTTAGCAATGGACGGACCACGGGAAGTGCCGTTTCACGAGTCGGCAAACCGGCCGCAATTGTTGATGGGCGGAGACCGGGAATTGATTTTGGTCTCCGCTATCCTCGCTGCGATGCTGGTTTTTGCAGTCATGAAGTGGTGGAGCATTCTTGCCGGACTTGTTCTGTGGCTCATCGCAGTGGGGGTCCTCGCGCGAATGGCGAAGGTGGACCCTCTCTTGCGTCACGTTTATATCCGGCACATTCGTTATCGGGATTTCTATCCCGCCAAGAGCCGAATGTCTGCTCCTCCGACTACAACTCCACCGAATTGGAGATGAACCATGCCCCTTATTGAGCAACGCCGTCACGCAATTGGACTCGCCGACCTCCTGCTCTACGACTCCCTGATTGAGGATGGGGTTCTTCTGCTGCAGGACGGCGGTCTGCTTGCTGCTTGGAAGTTTCAAGGGCCGGATCTCGGTTCCGCGACGAATGGAGAAATGGCGGCGCTGAGTGGGCGCTTGGGAGCCTTGCTCCGGCTTGGTGGAGGCTGGATGGTGCAGTGTGACAGCGTTCGCGCCCCGGCTCCCGGCTATCCCGAACATCAAGAATTCCCGGATTCGGTTACAAAGATCATCGACGATGAGCGTCGCGAGCAGTTCATGTCTGAGGGCGTACATTTCGAAAGCGATTACTACCTGTCGCTGACCTACCTTCCCCCCGTTGCCCGAGAAGAAAAGATCAAAGGCTGGATGTTTGAGGGCATGAAGGACCAGAGGGGAAATGCCTCGCGAATCGTGGACTATTTCAAGAGCCGCATCGCCTCTTTCGAGGATGTGTTCAAGTCGTTGTTTGCCGTGACGCGCTTGAAAGCGGTACACACGAAAGACACTGCCGGCAATCCAGTGGTTCACGACGAACTCCTGCGCTACGTCCATCGTTGTGTGTCATGGAAAGATCATCCTATCCGGCTCCCCGAATTTCCCGTGTATCTGAACGACACACTGGCCACGGAGGATTTCGTAGGTGGTTTAACGCCGCGCATCGGACGCAAGCATCTGCGAGTGGTGGCGATCGACGGATTTCCCAAAGCGAGCGTGCCGGGAATTCTCGCGGCACTCGATACGTTGCCGATCGAATACCGCTGGAACACGCGGGCAATTCTGATGGACCCGGAAGAGGCGCGTTCGTTCCTCGACAAAGTGCGCAAGAAGTGGCGTTCAAAGATGCGCGGCCTAAAAGACCAGATCATGCAAACGCAGACGGGAGCCGTGAACCTGCACGCGCAAGAGATGAGCATCGATGCAGAAGAGGCCATGAGTGTTGCAGCCGCGGGCGACGTGCTGTTCGCGCAATACACCACGACCGTGATCTGTGGCGACGAGGATGAGCCCGGCGTCGAGGAAGCCGTCGCGCTGGTTGCGAAGACGGTGCAAAACTTGGGCTTTTCTGCGCGGATCGAAGACGTAAACAGCGTCGAGGCCTGGAGGGGGAGCCTGCCTGGGGATGGTTATCGCAATGTGAGGCGCGTTGTATTGCACACGCTGAACCTCGCGGACCTCCTTCCGATAAGCGCGGTGTGGGCGGGAAACAAGGAAAACCCCTGCCCGTTCTATCCACCAAAAAGCCCGCCGCTGTTGTACGCGGCGACGACGGGTTCGACTCCGTTCCGCTTCAATCTGCATTGCGGGGATATCGGGCATACCTTCATGGTCGGTCCGCCAGGCTCGGGAAAATCAACGTTTCTCGGATTCATCGTTTCACAGTTCTTTCGATATCCCCGCGCACAAGTGTTCGCTTTCGATAAGGGCTACTCGCTCGTGGTGCTGACGAGGGCCTGCGGCGGGGAGTTTTACGATCTCGGCGGTGAAAACGATGGATTGTCGTTTTATCCGTTGGCGGACCTTGCCGATGATAGCGACCTGGCTTGGGCGAATGGCTGGATTGAAAAACTCTGCACGCTCGGTGGTCTCGAAATGAAGCCCCAGCACCGCAACGCGATAGCAGACGCCATGAAATTGACGCAAGGCTCGGCGCGGCGGACGCTGACCGATTTTCTGGCGACCGTGCAGGACAAGGAAGTTCGGTCTGCGCTCGAAGTCTACACACTGAGCGGACCGCTCGGCCGTCTGCTCGACGCGGATAAGGATGGGTTGCGCGACGGACGCATGATGGTATTCGAGATGGACCAGCTTATGAAGTACGGCGACAGCAATTGCAAAGCAACGGTTGCGGTACTGCTGTACTTGTTCCGACGAATTCAGAAAAAGCTGGACGGGCGTCCCACACTCATTGTGCTCGATGAGGCGTGGGTCTACCTGCGGGATGAACTGTTCCGCGAATACCTGCGCGACTGGCTGAAGACGTTGCGTAAGCTGAATGCGGTTGTCGTTCTCGCAACGCAAAATCTTTCCGACATCTTCAATTCCGGAATCAGCGATGTGGTCATGGAATCCTGCCCCACGAAAATCCTACTCGCTAACGCGGAAGCAGCGAACGTGCAGTCGCGCCGCTTGTATGAAGCGGTAGGTCTCAATGACCGGGAGATTCAGATCGTTCAGGGCGCGATTCCGAAGCGCCAGTATTACGTAGTTTCGCCAGAGGGTCGTCGTCTGATTTCGCTGGGGCTCGGTGGTGTTGCGCTTGCCTTTGTCGGCGTGAACAGTCCGGACGACCGCAAGAAAGCGGAGGAGGTCATGTGCGCCCATCCCCGAACCTGGCCAGCGGAGTGGTTGCGCCAACGAGGCCACTCGGATTGGGCGGACTGGTGGCGTGAAGTCGAGGGCGTTGTTGAAAGGAGAGTATCGGCATGAAAAAAGTAACGGTGTTCACGGTCGTGCTGTCTTTGGTGTTTCTGGGGGTACCAGCGCCTACCAATGCGGGAGTCGTGGCCGGTGTGGCGACAGAATGGACGCAGATTCTAAATCACGTCCAACTGATTATGGGCTATATCCGGCAGGGGATTCAGCTCGAGAACGAACTGAAGCAATATGCAGAGCAGTTGAAACAGGGGCAGGTACTGCCACAGCAGCTCTTTGGTCCTATCCAGCAGGATCTCTCGCAGCTCGCGCAAGTCGTGCAAGGTGGCCAAGCGCTGGCGTATTCGATGGGTAATCTCGACGCGCAGTTTCGCAACACGTTTCCGGGCTACAGTTTCCGCACCTCGGGGTATTTTAACGACTACAAGAAATGGTCGCAGACCTCGCTCGATACCACGATGAACTCGTTGCGGGCCGTGGGCTTGCAAGGCCAACAACTGAACAATGCACAAGCGGTGCTCGCCCAGCTTCGCACCATGTCCACGGGCGCAGGCGGGCAGATGCAGGCGGTTGAGGTAGGGAATCAGATTGCCGAACAGCAGGTAGAGCAACTCATGGCACTTCGGCAGTTGATGTTGACGGACCTACAGAGTAAACAAGCATATCAGGCGGAGCAGATTCAGAAGGAACAAGCGGACAACGCGGCTCAGGAGCACCTGTTTGGAGCGCAACCACTTGTGACCGACCAGAAAAAATACTGACTCCGCGGGGAGACGATATGAAACGAGCATGGATGGCGGTTTCGATTCTAGTTCTTGTGGGTGCACCCGTTGGCTGCAACAAGAAGGCGGAGCCGCCAAGCCCAATCGTGAAAAAGGTCGAGGATGCGGGATCTGGTGATTTGTCTCAGGCAAGCACGAAATCGATCTCCGATTGGTTCAATAAGCATCTGGACCTGGCAAAAGAAATAAAGAAGGAATGCTCAGAAGTGAAAGACTCGAAGCCCGCGGATTGGCGTGACACGACAGAGGGGCGCGTGTGCAGTGCGGCTATCTCGTCAACAATGATCGGAAATGAGCCGATACGGACAGACGACAAAAAGTATTGAGGTGAGGCCATGAGTGGGAAGCGCAGAGGGCGCTGGCGTTTCATAGTGATATTGAGTTATGTAATTGTGATTGGCGTTGCCCTTCTAAGTGCCGCTGCTTTCGCGCATGCGCAAGGACCCAATTCCGTAAACGGTCCATCAAGCATTCTCGACGAATATAAAGGCCTCCAAAACGGTTGGATAGCAAAGCTCCTAGGTGCGGCGCAGCGGCTTTTCTTCCTGCTTGCTGGCATCGAAGTGGCTTGGAGCTTCACTCTTCTGGCCATCGAAAAAGCCGATTTCCAGGCGCTTACCGCAACCATCGTTCGCAAAATCATGTGGATCGGGATTTTCTACGCCATCCTGCTCTATGGCATTACTCCCGGGGGAGGTGGGTGGATTCCCGCCATCATTGACAGCTTTCATATTCTCGGCCAAAACGCATCGTCCGTAGGTCCGCTGGGGCCGAGCGCCATCGTTGGGTTTGGCGTGAACATGTGCGTCGATCTTCTTTTTTCACTCAAGGGTGCGGATTTTCTTACAAGTTTTGCGAGCAGCATGGCACTCGTTTTCTGTGCCGTCGTTATTTTCATTGCGTATCTTGCCATAGCGATTCAATTCGTGGTGGCGATGGTGGAAAGCTATCTCGTGATTGGGGCTGGTGTGATTTTTCTTGGATTCGGCGGGTCGCGGTGGACTGCGGCGTATGTGGAGCGATACATCGCCTACGCTGTATCGGTCGGCATGAAAATCCTTGTTCTTTATTTGCTGGTGGGAGCAGGGATGACGGTTTCTCAGGGCTGGATAGCGGTCGCACAAAATGCCGCTACGTCGCCTGACCCAGCCCGAACTGGATTCGACTTGGCTGCCGCTGCGGTGATGTTCCTTTGTGTTTGTTGGATGTCTCCCAAGATCTCGTCCGCAATGCTGGGCGGTGTGGCTTCGATGAGCGGCGGCGACCTGACCGGCGTCGGCATGGGTGTGGGCCTGGCCGCAGTCGGTGCCGGTGTGGTTGCGACGCAGTACGCAACGCGCGGCTCTGATGCTTTGTCGAAAGTAAGAGAAGCTGTTGCCGCTGGGTCACGCGGGTCAGGTGGAGGCAGCTCGAACGGATCCAACGGTGCGCCGCCCCGCCCAGGTGGAAGTGGCGGGAACGGAAGCGGACCAAGCTTCCCGAGTGGGGGTGGATCTTCGTCCGCGACACAAAACGGAATGCCAGGTGGAGCAAATCAACCCGCGCCTCCGTCGCGTCCTCCCGCCGCCCAAAGGATGGGCCAGCAACCCGGTCCGCCGCGATCCGCGGCAGCCGTTGCGAATGATTCCTTCCTCAGTGCGCTCGAACGTACGACAGCTCGCGCGCACTATGCGATGAACAGCGTCCGCATTCCGCACGACGGAACGTCTCATGCGCCACCGCACGCTTCGACAGGGCACGGTGACAGCTAAGTTTGAGAGGTGGAGCGGTGGCAAAGCCAATTGCACTCACACATCAGTCGAGTTCGAAAGAAGAGTCGTTCGGTAGCCCCTATCTGGTTGCACGGAGAGAGTGGGACGAGCGCTACGGCGGTTTGATTAAGCGTGCGCAGCAGTGGCGTGGAGCTGCCGTCCTGGCGCTTCTGGTGGCTCTTGCCGAGGCCATTGTCATTATCGGTGTTGCGACACGTCCCCGAAATGCTCCGTATGTGGTGGCTGTCGATTCTCTCGGACGTGTGGCCGCTGCGGGCGCCATCGATCGGACTTCTCCCATTGATGAGCGCATGAAGCAGGCAGCTATCACGCAATGGGTACAGGACATGCGAGGCGTCACGAGCGACGGTCTCGCCGAGCGTGCCTCGATCGATCACGTATACGCGATGATTGGGAGTCAGAGCGCAGCGCAAACCATCGTCACCGACTATTTCCGAGCGAATCAACCCTTCGAGCGGGGTTCCCGCGAAACGGTACAGGTGGAAGTGAACACAATCCTTCCGAACTCTCCGCACAGTTATGAAGTTGATTGGACCGAAACGCAGCGCACTCTCGACGGCAAACCAATCTCCTCGGACAAATGGCGAGGCATTTTCACGGTGGCGATCAATCCGTCAACGGATGAAGCGGTTCTACGAGTAAATCCGTTCGGGATCTACGTCATGGATATTACGTGGTCGAAAGTTCTGTGAGGGAGACGATGAAGACCAACTCTGTAGTAACCGCAATGCTGCTTCTTTCTTTGGGTGGCAGCGCCGTGGCGCGAGCGCAACAGGCCACGAATAGCTCGCCGACTCCGGGCGCCACGCCCGCGCAAGCGCCTCCGGCGGTCGTAAAGAAAGAACCCGTGCCGTCTCCAGACAAGTATCCGCTGGCTGAGGCCGTGCGTGCGTTGGAATCAGGCGATGCGCCTAGAAACAGTTCAGCAAAGCACGTGCCGACAGTACCGGCGCTGTCAAAGGGCACAGCTCCTCCGCCTGTGTCACCGGAAGTGCCTCGTTCCTTCGAAGCGAAGCACGACGTGGCGCTTAACGCTACAGGTGCAGAGGCCGTATTGTTGAGCCGCGAATGGTCGGAGAGCCGCAATGTTCCCGTGCCTGGTAAGGATGGCCGAGTAGTTTATCCCTACGGTGGTGGCCTGCCCATCGTGGTGTGCGCGCCGCTACATGTCTGCATTTTGGAATTGGAACCCGGAGAGAAGATTTCGGGTGAGCCACACATTGGCGACAGCATCCGCTGGGAGATCTCACCGTCCTCGTCGGGAAGCGGCCCGGACGCAACGCCCCTCATCATTATTAAGCCGCGGATTGCCGGGCTGGACACGACAATGGTCGTGCCTACCGACCGAAGAGCCTATTACGTTCGCCTCGAATCGAAACCAAATGAATATGTTGCCCGCGTGGCCTTCTCTTACCCGGAAGACAGCAAACAAAAATGGCAGGAGTACCTTGTGAAACAGCGCGAGGCCGAACGAGAGGAAAAGGCCGCAGCGGAGCGTGTCGCCGAGTTGCCAAACACAGCGATTGAAAACATGTACTGGAATTATGAAATCAAGGGTGGCGACGTATCGACGCGGCCCGTGCACGTCATGGATGATGGTGCGAAGACGTATATCCAGATGCCCGTCGAGACGATTCACCGCGAGCTGCCCGTATTGGTGGTGCAGGGACCCGAACGGATCGGAGATGGTGAACTATCGCGTGAAAGACAATATGTACATTGTGGATCGTCTCTTTGATCGCGCTGCTTTGCTGCTGGGGTCGGGAAAACATCAAACGAAAGTGGAGTTGATTCGCAAGGCAGAAGTGAGCGGTGGCAAGGCACCGGGGCAAGTACCCCAAGCGCAGCCGACGTCGAGCGTTGCGGCGGCGGGGACGCAGCCATGACCGACGCGAAACAACCGATGGAATCGCCTTCAGGTTTGGAGCTGCATCCTGAACCGCCGCCAACGGCGCGCATCAGTAAGAAAGTGGGCGCGGCAGTGCTTGGAGTCGTGGTCGTGGTAGGAGTCCTTGTGGTGTACGGCCTCTATGCGCGCCGGGAGCAGCAACAGGTGGCGCAAACAAAGAGTGAGGAGAAGCATCCTGAATCCGCACGGCGCATCGGCGATCAATTAGTAAAGGAGTTGGCTCCGCCCGCCGTTGCAAATCCAGCTCCGGTATATTCCGGACGTGGCGTCGCCGATCTTGGGCCAGCGCCGGATTCCGGTGGTTTGCAACCTCCGCGGCTAGTGTACCGCGACGATGGGAAGGAAGGTCGGCCAGAGACTGGTGAAGGCGGAAGTCCTTCCTCCACCAACGGACCTACGGAATTATCGGCGGAAGAGAAGCTGCGCCTGGCGGCATTCCGACAGGAGCAGGAAGCGATTGCCGCGCCTACTGCCGTACACGGCAGCACTTCGCTGACGGGATCGACCGCAACAGCGCCGCTCAATGATGCTCTGCAACAATTGGGGCCGCTCGCCACGCTCTTGGGAGCTGGGAAAGCCGATGCTTCCGGCAACAGCGTGGTTCCCGCGAGTGCGCGGATGCAAGCGGGCAGTGGCTATGACCAGCAGAACGAGCAACAGCGGAAACAGATTTTCATCGAACAGGCGCGCGGACGCGCCGCCAACAATTATCTAAAGTCCACGCGCACGCCGTCGCTTGGAAAATATGAAGTAAAAATGGGCTGGGACATTCCGGCTATTCTCGAGCAAGGGATCAATTCCGACCTGCCAGGCGAGGTAAAGGCGCTCGTCCGCACGAACGTCTACGACACGGCGACGGGAAAATATCTCCTGATTCCCCAAGGATCGAGACTGGTTGGAGTCTACGACTCCCAGATCACCTATGGACAAAGCCGTTTGCTGGTCGTCTGGTCACGGATCATTTACCCCGATGGCAGCTCGATCAATCTAGATGGAATGATGGGCGAGGACATTCAAGGCATGGCTGGGTTTCACGACCAGGTGGATAATCACTACAAACGGCTAGTTGGCGCTGCCTTACTTACGAGCGCCTTCGCCGCAGGGATCTCGCTGTCGCAAAGGCAGAACACTTCTCTGCTTACGACTCCCACGGCTGGTCAAACGGCCTCCAGCGCGGTTGGCCAGCAGCTCGGCGGAGCTTGGTTCAGAAGTCACTCGCAAGAATCTAAATATTCCGCCAACCATCAAGATTCCTGTCGGCTACCGGTTCAATGTGCGCGTGAATAAGGACATCCTGTTCGAAGCACCGTACACTCCCGCCGAATTATAGGGAAGGCTTGAACAACCCCCAAGGGTCATGTATATATCTCATGTACGGACCGCAGCGTATTCCGAGTTGCGGGAGCCCCAGTCCAAAGACGGTAGGAATCGTGGCGAAACGACGAAGCGCAAACTTCGGAGTCTACAACGTGCGGCTCTTAAGTGCCCTCGACAAACTCCTGCGGGATAAACCCCGGTATATGGGAGAACTGTCGACTTCGATCAACGATGCGCTTCTGGCGGTCGACCTGAATACCGTCGAGCTTGTCAATCTTCAGTCCAGGCAGAAACAAACCGGGAGAGAAACGCAAGTCGTTATCTTGCGGCGTCTTCGCAAGCGCATTCATCAAGTCGCTCAAAAGCGGAAGTGTTCGATGAATCAGCTCGTGAATAGCGCACTTCTGGCTTATTACTCAAAGACTGAAGAAGGCAAACTCAAAAAACCAACCAAGGGACGGGGGGCATCTATGCGAT
Source organism: Candidatus Acidiferrales bacterium (assembly GCA_963701055.1). Lineage (GTDB taxonomy): Bacteria > Acidobacteriota > Terriglobia > Acidiferrales > UBA7541 > Acidiferrum. The sequence goes on from OY969563.1 coordinate 469,246, forward strand.
CGTATGACACAATGTCGGAGTTGGAGCGTCGCGAGCTTCATCAGATGCTCTCGGGACTCTCAGCAGTGCAGCCAGTTTCCGCAGAGGTCGAAGAGCCGGACGGAACGTATTACGAATACGATCGCAATCTGAAAGCGACGGTAAAAGTTACGCCGGATGGAGAGCGGACCCCCGTTGCGGGATTAGAAACACAATTTGAGCGTGCGCCTCAGAAGAGTCAGCAGAAAGCTGCGCACGAAGGGATGTCATCCTGAGCCAAGCGAAGCCAACATTGTTCATCATCGCGGGACCGTTGGGCGCCGGTAAGACAACTTTCTACGAAGCCTACTTAAAAGAGGCATTTCCCAACCTGGTTCCCCCCGTAAGACATCAGCAACAACCGTTTCTCAATGACCGGCGATCTTTTGCCGTCGAAGATATTCGCGTGGACACGCAACTGCTGGACGAAGCCAAGGCGGCAGGGTACACGACGAAGGTGCTTTTTATTTCCACGGAAGATGCGAATTTGAATGTCGGGCGGGTTTTGGTTCGTATGAGTCGCGGCGGCCAAGCGGTGCCCCTATCAAGCGTAATTGATTCTTACCGGGAGTCGCCAAAAAATCTCCCGGAAGTCCGTAAACACACCGATGACTTGATCGTGTACGACAACACTGCGCATCGCCGTGGCTACCGCGTCGTAGCGCAATTCATCGGTGGCGAGCTGAGCAAAACCGCGCAGACGATACCCGACTGGGCTGCGAAGATCTTCGGCAAGGAATTGCACGCGGCAAAGCCCCATGAGAAGTCAGGACGCGCGCGCTAACTTTTTCCTCCCTCCCCCTGGATGGCGTGTTGCAGGCCTTGGCGATTCGCTAGGAATCCAAACAGAACGAATCCCCCGCAGGCATTGAGAGATTGACGGAGCGGGGCTGTCCCCGGAAGGACAGCCCCGCTCCGTGTGTCGGTTGTGTTATTTGCGGGCGCGTCTCGCCGTGGGTTCTGACTTCAATTTACCCGCGCTCTTCTCCGCTTTCTTCTGCACTTTCTCCTTCGCCTCTTTGGAAACGACGGCGCGGAGGGCCTTTGTGTCGATTTCATAGAGAGCGGCGGCGGTGGCTAGCGGGTCATCGTCCTTGTTTTCACTCGTCCTCTCGACGCAACCAACGAGGATTGCTTCGAAGATGAGTCTCGCCAGCCCAGCGGCGTCTGCCTTCTTGTAAAGCGTCCGGGCCTTCTCGGCCATCTGATAATCGCGGGGGTCCTCCGGGTTTTGTAACCCATGCCGCTTGGCAAGGCGGCACGCCAGTTCGTGTGACAGGGAGCGCAACGCAAAGCCAGCCACCATTCGCATTTCCTCGGTTCCAAATGGTGGCTTCGCCCGTTTGAGAACATCGGCCATAAGCCGGTGACGAAAGGAAATCGTCTGCTTGAGCTTGCGGTTTGTAGCAGTTTTCTCCGCTCTCCACTGCAGCCGCTGTTTTTCCTCCTTCTGTTGCTCGTGGAAATGGACTTTGCACGTTCGGTCTGCGCATACCTTCACGAGTCGGCCTTTGTCTAAGCCGTCTGTATAGATCGCAGGAGTCAAGTGGTTGCACACACGCTGTTCGGGCCGTGCGTCCTTCCCCGGTTTCGCTTTCCGGGTAATGACTTCGACGATAGTTCCGGCGCGGCAGAATCGGCGTCTCGCCCGTGATGTTGTACTTCTCCGAAATCATCACGAGGTTTGGAAGCTTCTCTATGCGCTGAATAATGTGGCGGTCCAGCTTGCGGTTAAAACATTCGGCATCGAAGCAAGAGTCTTGACGAACTTCAGAAAAAAGCAACGTATTGAATCCGGTGCGCTTCGTGCAGTTTGCACAACTCCCGGCTTCCGGCAAAAGCGTTTCATCGTCTTTCGAAAACGGCACCGACTTGAGGCTGAGGTATACGTTTTGCTCAATCCACGCCTGCAATCTGCTCGCGGGTACGAGGCTCCGTTCCGCGTCGCTCGCGGCAAAATAGCCGTCAAAGCAATGGGCCAGTGCCTTTTCCTGTATTTCGGGCGCAAGCTTTGCAATCAGCAACGCATGCTCGACACCGATCTGCCCAGCGGTGAAGGCGTCCGCTGCGGGTTGGATGAGTTCCAAGAGCTTTAGTCGTTTCGCAATGAAGGAAGCGGCCTTTCCCGTTTTCGCCGCTATTTTTTCAATCGTGTATTCCGAGCCTTCCCGGTCCAGCAAAGCGCGAAACCCTTGCGCTTCCTCGAACGGATGCACGTCGGCCCTTTGAATGTTCTCAATGATTTGAATTTCAAGCGCCTCCATATCGGTAAATGCGCCCACGCGGACGGGGATTTCTTTCAAACCCGCCCGTTGCGCTGCACGGTAGCGTCGCGCTCCCGCGACAATCTCAAAATGTCCATTCACCGGCCGTACCACGAGTGGCGAGAGGATACCTTTGCTGCGAATGCTTTCGGCGAGTTCCTCAAGCCGCTCTTCGTCAAACCCCTTGCGTGGATTCGTGCTCGATTCAATCAGACTTCACAATCGGGATGCTCACGTACTCTTGCAAAGACTTCATGGTTTCTGTGGTGCTCATTTCATTTCTCCTATTTTGTGAATTTTCATCGTTTCTAATACTCATCGGGCAAAAGAATTGTTGTGAGGGTTCGGTTTGCTTCGGTTATGACCCACAGTTTTTCGCCTGCGGTCGTTTGGTAGGCGCTCAGGAGCCGAAAACTATGTTCCAAGCTCAGAGCGTTTTCTTGCCTGTCTTCTTCGTCCAAGTCGCCCCAATCTCCGCAAACATGGCGTTCCAGAAACTTCTGAGGTGCTTCCCCGGCCCTCTCCAAGGCCTGCAAAGCGCCCGGAGTGGCGACGATTTGCCCCAATCGGAAAAGTGCGAGTTTGGGTGTTTCCTCCATCGCTGAATTTCTCCTTTCTAGGTCTTGCTCTTTGCTTCTTGTGCGGCGGTTTTTGCCGCACTGGAAAGCAAATGCTCTTCCTAGACGCGCCTCTGCGCATGGTCGTCCGCGCTGTCAAGGGCGGCGGGGTGAGCCGTTCATCGGAGCGCAGCGCAGACCCTTGACAGAACAAGCGGGCGGAGCAGGCGCATGCTTTGCGTCGGAAGAGCAATTGAATTTGTTAAGGGATTTCTACCGAAGGGAGGGCGGGGAAGTTACAAACGTCACACCCTGCCATGGGTCATGGCAGGGTGTGCGGACATGCTTAAATCAGAGATTTGCTGGGCATAGCGGTGTCGAACTGAAAGATGGTTCAGGCGGCCTGGTCCTCGGTTTGCACGGCGGGTAATTCCTCCGTGAGTTGCTCGCCGCGGTCCAGTTTGCCGATTTTTGCTAGGTGAATTTCGGCGAGCTTGCGCCGCACATGTGGATGTTCCTTGTCGGGAATGGCGCGATAGCGAAGCTCTCCTTCCGCGGAGATATGATTCCCGCGCTTCGGCGTACTGGCGAACTTCGCAAGATTTCCCCAGGCGATGAGCCGGTGCCACTCGGTGCGTTCTACGTATTCCTGTGATTTCTTTTCGCGCCACCGGACGGTGGTTGCCAGATTAAGGATTACATAGGGAGCCTTGTTTCGAGCGGTATGCTTCTCGGCGTTCTGCCCGAGAAAGCCAATCAATCGGACGGAATTGTCATACATTGGTCTACCTCCTTAGGTAACTGCACAGCATAAAGTATGATACTATACGTATAGCAGTCAGGACATCTTTTTTGTTGGACCCACAAGGCGTCAACCACATGACCGATCCGCGCAAAAGGAACGGGGAGGTATAACTATGGGGCAGATGGAATTGAGCTGGCAGGAATATGAACGGCGGCGACGGCAGCTGAACTCTCGGCTCGGGATCTATATTCTCGCCATGATTCCCGTTCCGCTGATTCTGCTTGCAAGGGGTGTGCCACCGCTATGGATGCTGCTGGCAGTGGTTTGCGGCGCGGTGGGGATCGGTGTTGTGTACCCTTTGTTGTGGAGAGCACGCCACAATCCCGAAAGACACCAGACTCAGGAAAAATGGGTCGTGCGTGTTGTAATCATTTGTAGGTCGATTGCGGTTTTCTCGGCTGTGGCTGCGGCGGTTGCGTGGGCGACATTGGATGATCAGAGTATGAGAACTGTGAGGTTAGCCTCGGTGTTTGCGTTCTTGTTCGTTTCGCTCGCGTGCTTCCTCTTTTCTCTCTATGCCCAAGTTAAAACCCGGCGCGCCTTGCGGCGTCCTGACGCTTGAGAGGTGGATTTGTGCTAGCGTCTCCTTCGCGGAACTATAAGCCTTAGCGAACTTCAAGAAGAAAAGAGAGAGGCCCCTAGAAGGGGCCCTCTTCGGCGTTGGTCGGCAGCTCGGGTGGTGCGGCGTTCGGGTCGCGTTTCTCGGCACGGTCTAGTTTGCCGAGCTTGCCGAGGTGGATTTCCGCGAGGCGAACCTTGAGCTTCTTGTGCTTCTTGTCGTTGAACTCGCGGTAGCGCAGTTCGCCTTCAGCCGAGAGATGCGTGCCCTTTTTCAGTGTGGCGGCAAACGTCGAAAGATTTCCCCACGCGATCATCCGGTGCCACTCGGTGCGATTCACGTACTCGCCCGATTTCTTGTCCTTCCAAGATGCCTGCGTGGCGAGCGACAAAATAGTGTATTCGCCGCCGCTCTTGGTGGTCTTCACTTCGGCGTCTTTTCCCAAGAATCCAATCAGTCTTACGGTATTGTCGTACATTGAAAATCTCCTTTGATGCCCTGAGTCTCTCAAGGCACACCACCCGGAGGGCGCGAGTGTAAGGCAGCTCCCAAGTGCCAAGGTCTGCTTTCTTGGAGGGTGCCCGCGAAGCGGGAGGAACCAAGACCCCAGAGGGGCGCTGGGGCGAAGCAGAAGACCGCTGTGCCGCCGGGCGCTGACTCGTTTGCATTCGCGGTGCTTGAGAGTGAGAGCGGCTGAAATGGGCTTACTAACGACAACACCGTTGACGGGGCATTTTCAGGTGACTGCCGAAGTTGTGACCACGCGGAACGCACAGTTTGAGTTTGCGATTTGGTTGCTTGAAAGGACCGAGGCGATCACTGCGTGGCGATTGTGATTCGCGTGAGAGGCGCAGTATCGTGAAAATCGCCGTGAAGAAGGCACACAAAGTCAGGGAAGGGACTATTTGACGCTACGGAAAGGACAAGGACGCGAAGATGTAAAAGAAGGTTTAGCTACCTGCGATCCAGCGCTCGCGGAACTTCGCACAGTATGCCGAAAACGTCGCAGGACTTGCCGTCATCAGGAGTTAGTAGGGAGGGACAAATTCTCTCCATAAGTTTGCTCGGAAGTTGCAGGCCGCTTGGGTCTGTTGTGAAATCACTGTCGTAGGTTCCTCTAGCTTGAAGTCTACTGAGCCCGCGTGGCACCAAGCAATGGTACGCGAGTAATCGACGGCCTTGGTCAGGGTACCCGCGGTTTCAGTCCTCAGAGTCAGGGGAAGTTTGCTCGCTCTCGAAAGGCCTAATTCAGAGGAAGAGCGTTAAAGATGGCCTCGTCAATATCGGGTGTTGATCGAGCTTCCCGGAAACTCCTTGTTCACGAAATTTGCTGTTACTTGATTTTCAATGAATCGAAAAACTTCTCACAATCAGCTTCTGATAGGTCTTGATCGCTCGGGCTCGTGGTCTGCAGAATCCAGACGTGAGTGCGGTCCCGTGATATTGCCGTCCGCCATCGCATCACGAAAGGCAGGCCGTTCTCCGGCATTCGTCCATGGAAGTCCTGTTTGTATCCGTGTAGGCCGCCAAGCGTTGTCTCTGTAAGTGGACTGGATGAAAACCCGGGCGCAAACAGTTTAGCTGTAGCCGTCGATAACATGACTTCGTTGTGATCCTCAGACTCCACGCGGCCTGGAAAGTCGGTGATGTCAACGTCAGCCCAGCTATGATGAGGCAATCGACCACGATAAAAGTGGGTAACTGAATCGTCCCCTGAGTCCCTATCATCTTTGAACTCTACTTGCGCCCCTGTAGGATACACCACCGAGAATCGTGCGGTTTCATAGGGCTGTTCGACTGGTGTTTGTGCTGTTGGTTGTTCGGCTTGTGTCTGCGTCTTTCTTGTGCCCACAAACACGACGCCGCCGAAGATAAATGCAACTGCAAGCACACCCCCAAACACTCTTGTCATGTTTGCCTCCGCAACTTACATGGCGACGATCAGCTTCCCGCCAGTGCTTTGGTGTGAACGCGTCAGCACAAAAACGATTCGCGCAGAGCGTTGCATTAAAACTCTTTGCTAACCACACAAATATGATCGCGATACTAAGATCAGGCGATGGTACTTTCTCTAACAGTTAATGCGGATATGGAACTACTGCTGGATGTTTACGCGGTGACAACAAAAGGGCGAGGAGATATCAGAGCCCTCCGGGACCAGATCCCCTTATTGCTCTTACTCTGAAGAGCTTAGCGGATAAACAAAATCAGTTTTTCACGTACGACCGTCGAATTCTAATTTCGACTCCATGGATTTTATAACCAGCATGCTGCGCCGTTTTGAGGAGAGGCCTAGTTTTCGAAAGAGCCAAACAGGGTCTCTGACTGCCTATCGTCGTCGAAATCCAGGCGCTCATACATTCAATTTCTCGGTAAAGATTAACTTTTCACCTAGATTTATTAACTCTTCAAGAGATTGTGCTTCGCACGGTAGCGTGACTAGGCCCAGCGCAAGCGAGAAAATGGCATTCAGCTTGTGGTTGATTAGCAACAAATTGATCTCAGCCCTGAATTTTGAGGAAAAGTCATGTAGTTCCACTTCACTCATCCCAGGCAGCAACATTCCAAATTTGTGCTGCCCACACCTGTAACCAGACCCGGACCTCGCAAAACGGGCCAGGGTGAGCCCAAGCTCTTTCAAAAAAGCACCGTCTTCAATTTGAAGATGCTGAGAGGAAGTAGATTGATAAAGTTCAATGAAAATGACAGCGCTTTGAAAACGGTTCACGTTGGCAGACCATAGGGCTTGCCTCAATCCCTTTTGAAAATGCATAGCATTTCGCAACCTTGTAATGGGATCGATGTAGTCTTCCCCCGTTGTCCAAGCTTGTGCCATTGAAATAAGTTCTTGCCGATCGAACGGCATTTCCAAGGTATCGCACGCAATATTTCTCTCGAACAGGTATTGCAAGGCTGCATCCGGAACATCTCCAAGGAGAACAATTTTGAGCAAAGGGAAAAGATCATGTAGTTGTTCGCTAAGCTTGATTCCGTCGATTTCTGGCGCAATTAGAGCGACGATGGCAACGTCTGGCCTGAACTCCTCCGCGATGGTGATCACCTCGGATCGATGCGTTATAGTCCGTACTTCATACCCAGCCAAGGTCAGGAATTCTCTAATCACTTCGTTGATCGGTTCATTGCTGTCGGCAACAAGAATTCGTTTCCGGTTTCTGCCTGTTGAGTCGGTATGGGTATGGATCGAATTGGAGTCTAGTGTTCCAAATAGTGATCCGTCAGCCAAGGCTTCACCATCATCGCAGAACTCTTCTTTGCGGGTGGCCAGTTCGCTCCAGCTTTTCTGGAAAGTAACCAACAGTTGTTCCAACTGCTCTCTCTCATTCTTGGGAGCAATCTTTCGCGCCTGCTCAAGTTTCTTGGCAGCCTTTTCGTATTGATTTTGGCTTGCAAGTTCCGCGGAGTCATCACATAGAATTCTGTACTCCAGATATTCATTGTCACTCACAATCTGGGTTTTACAGGATTCAGTTCGTGCATACCCAAGCGCAACTTTTGTCAGCCTAAGCGCATTGTGCGAATCATCGAGCTGATTGAAATAGCGAATTGAGATTGCTCGAAGACATTCTCCGATCTGATCCCCGAGGAGGTCAGTTAAATCTTTCATCTCCTGAAGTTGCGACAATCCAACAGTTGCTCTCACTGCCACCGCAATAATGTCTTTTTCCGCTTGCAGAAGCCTGCCCCTTTTCTGATCCCTAGTTAGCTGGGATAGCACATCCTCGTTCACAGTTAGAAGTGCGCCGTCGAGTAAATTGCGAGCGTGTCGGATTATTTCATTGTAGAATTCGGCGAGGAGACGGTTTCCAGCAGCAATCCAGCTGGTGGCCGACTGTATTACCTGGATGTGTAGACGTGCCGACTCGTACGCTCCTGAACGAAAGTAGTCCGTCGCCAGTTGCTTATGTGGAACGAGCAATTGTTCCGCGAACTCTCGTCGCGCCTGCTGGAGATCTCCTTCTGCGGCTGTTGGATCGGCCCAGGCAGCAACGCGCTCGGACATGAAATCCCAAAACTCTTCTCTCTGGTATACGGAACGCCACAGATCTAGGGTTATTGTCCATACGCTAAGTCGTAACGGGATCGAAGCGGAGTTCTCTTGTTCCTGTTCCCTTTCAAATTCATAAGCCAACGCATGGTTCAGTACAGCTAGATTGTGTGCCGCAATTGCACCTTGACGCCCATCCGATTTCGCTAATGTGCCGAGTAGCGTGCTCAGAGAAGCTAAAGATGAGGAACCGGAGGGCATGCATTCCCCTTTTGGTCCTGCGTGAAGCCACTGTAGCTCTTCTCTGATACGAGACTGTCCGTTTTCAAGTTTCTGAACGCCAGAGAGAATTTCTTCCCGACTCACGTGAATGCGTTTTAGAAAAGGAAGTATTGTTGATTCCAGGGGCTTTCCCATGCCCAGCAGAATGTCAGCGCGATTCTGCAATCGTCGAATGTCTTGGATCGTGGCATCCGCTTTTGCATCGAGGAAAAAAAATGCATTTTGACTATAGGGAGACCGCACGTGGACTCCGCGAAGATAGGAAGCTCTTAGAGTATAGACCAGTCAGAGTTCGTGACGGCAGAACAGTGGCTCTGTTGTTGTTTAGTTTCTACCCGGATTATGAGTCCCTTTAGTCGCACCCAAAAGCATTTGCTATGATGCGAAGAAGCGGCAGAGGTCGGCTAGATCTGCGGTGGCAGGAAAACGGGCACCTGTGAATATTTGTCAGCAACTAAGAGAATTGCATGATAACAATCAATTGAGACAAGCAAAAATGAAAACATTAACGTGTGAAGACCCCAGCGAAATCACGTCTCCGTGATTTAGTTCGCGCCCGGTAGGAGCAATGTCTTCGAAACTATGGGCCGGTTTAAGTCTTAGTCTTTCCCCATTTACATAAGTGCCGCAAGTGCTGCCTCGGTCAAGAAGCAAATAGGAGTCGCCTGACCGTGTAATGACAGCATGAATTCGGGAAACTTCACGTGGAACGAACGCTGGGGCATCGTTCACGAAAATGTCGACTGCTTCATTCTTCAGCTCTTCCAAAGGTGTTGCGAGCCTCCCAATGACTGTCTCATCGGCACGGAGCAAGTGAACACCCTGCGTGTAAGGACCCGCGCCGATCAAGTAGGTTCCAGGATCGAGACGTTCTAGAACAGAAAGTACGCTCACTCCTCCCTGCAATTCCCCATCTTGAACCAAGAATGCAATATCCTGCAGCCGCGCGGAGCCAGCAAGTCTTGCGACGTTTAAAGCCAGTTTCTTTAGCTCATCCTTTTCCATTTATTGAACAATCCCGCGTTTCCAGAGTTCCAAGAGTTCTGAGTATTTTTCATTTATCGTCGGACTCGAACTACACGCTTGCTCCATCAATGAGATTGCCAGAGGCAGCGACACAGCTTGCTGAGATGCCTGCAAGGCCTGCCGAACTATTTCTTCGACATCGCTTGGACCGCAAGCTTTATTAGGCGTCGATTTGTCAAACAAAGCCGTAAGCTCGCGCTTCATTTCTTGGCCAGACTGTATTCGTTTGGAAGCTTCGGTTGCGAGTGCATTACTAAAGAATTCATCCCAGCCCTGATTCAATGAAGCATTCAATCTTGACGCCTTGTGGGGTCGACTTGTTCGCGATGTACGCACAATCTTCACGCGTTCGTCATCTGTCGCGTTTGAAGGCACCACCACTGGAAATGCCAATTGCCCAGTCATCATTTCGAACATCACGAGAGCAGCAGAAAATACATCGCTCGCACTAGATTCATGTCCCCAAAAGGCTTCGGGGGGCATGTAGAAGAAATTACCCGCTGCGCTAGCAAGCCGAGTCGTAAGATCAACGCTCTTGGCCAGTCCAAAATCACTTATTTTGATTGCGGGCTGCCTGTTTTCTGTGGCTACCATTATGTTCCATGGCGAAAGGTCACGGTGAATTATAGGTGGGTTCTGCGCATGAGCGATGGAGAGCCCGGATGCGATCTCTAAACACATTCTCTGCCGAACCTCTATATCGGGATTGTTGTTCTTGAGATAGTCCGCCAATGTGCCGCCTGAAACATACTCCATGGTGAAGTAGATGTATGATGCCTCATCGAACCTAAACTCATTCGCCTCGAAGACTCGAACTATGTTCGGGTGTCCAACCTTGGTCAAGATGAATGCCTCGGCAAATGGATCTCCAATTCCCGTGGCCGGAATAACTTTCATGGCCTGGATGCCCATATATCGGTGCCTGACCTGATATACATCGCCGAAGGCCCCACTTCCAAGGTACCGGATCACAGTGTATGTATCCCGCAAAACAAGATCTGTGGGTAGACGCCTTCGAATCATCTCTGACGACCATAGGCACGACGTAAGCCTGCGTCAGCAAATCGAAAATCGAACTTGCTCTGTTGAGAATCAGTCAGAACTCCCCATAGTTGGGGAACAATGGTTTTTAGACTTTCGATGTCTTGACGCCCTAAAGCCCTCCGACCCTCCTCTATCAACCGCGTCGCTGTATTCGGATCAGCAAACTTGGGTTGCCCCTCGTCTAGTCTGCGAAATGCGGCGACCCAGTATTCATCGAAACTGAAGAGCAATCTCCAGTACACCGACCGGATTGACTCTAGTTTTCCATCTAATAGATCAGCTGATTTCTTGGAGGCTGCGGAATCAGCTTCTTTGATTAGCAACTCTAATTGGGACTTTTGCTCTTCTGTTCCGTGAGACGCGAAAAGGTCCCTGGCCGATTCCTTTAGAGCAGCCAATTCCGCGAGTAAACGCTCCCACCTGGTATTGTTTTCCGCAATATCAAGGGTCATCTTGAGATCTAAGAGATCTCCTAGCACTTTCTGCCGTGCTTCCTGGTCACCCGCACTTGCAGCGTTCAGTTCCTCTCTCAATTCCCCCGCTTTGCGTTCGAAGTTCGTTAAGGCCTCATTTTCTGGCGCGACCTCTCGCAATTCCTTACAGCGAACTATTTCTTTATCGAGTTCCACCTTGACCTCTGCGGGGTTCCCTCCCCCTATGTGCGTTTGAAGAGGAGCGGCGGCGTCAATCGTTTGGTTCAGAAATTCAACATGCGCAGTTGCAGAGAGAAGCCGAGACTCATCTATTCGAAAGGTAACGACAACAGTTTGGCCCTCAGGAAGTGATCTCTTGCACTCGGTTCCTCGGAGTTCCATTGTCAAAATTTCCAAGTTTCTGTCCGCTCTGGAATTCTCGCCTTCAAGAACGTAAACCTTTAAAGCGCTATCTTGCGATCCCGCAGCAACCGTCTTGGATGTCTGAAAGGAATGAGATCCTTTCGCAGGCAACGGTGTGCCTTTTGGAATCAATATATGAAACTCGTTGTTTTCGAGCGCGACCCCGAAGGACTTCGACGTAATTGCCTGGGCCACCATCAGGCCGTGAGTAATTGAAAATTGACCCGGCTCTGCAACCAAGAGATTGCCTCTACCGTCTTTCAGTTCTAGTCGAAATTCATTCGACTTTTTGGCGCGCAATATGACTGGCACCAAGAGTCGGCCATCTTGAGGAACGGGGATGAAAGGGCTGGCCCAACCTGCGTCCGACCTGAGCACGCGAAGTTGCCCCCCCTGCGGCGCTGGCCGAAGAGATACCCCGACGTCCACCTCTGTGCTATCAGAGACGGGCGAGTAGTGAAGGTCGACCGAAATCTCTCCGGCAGTCGCCGTTACAGTAGCGGCTTGCTGCAATCTTTGGGTTGCGGCAAATAATGCAGCTCCTTGAGCGACTACAGTCATCGGGTCTACGCTTGAGCTCGGCCGGATTCCGAGTTCAGTTGTGATTGCAGCACGCACATAAGGAGTCAGAGTCGGCCCTCCAACCAGTAGCAGCCCTTGCAGGGAAGAAACGCTTAGACCTTTGCCCTTCAGCAAGACTTTGCATACTTCGATCGCTCGCTGGACATCCGGAGCGATGAGTGCCTCATAGTCACGACGTTCTATATCCAAGGTTGTCTCGACATTTTCGAAACCAGGGCCTAGGGCTTCAACTACGACTCGCGCAGACTCTTTAACAGAGAGCTGTTTCTTAACCTCTTCTGCTGCCTGTTTCAGTTTCGCGAAAGCACGTCGAGCCGTGGGATTATCTCGTCGAAGTTTCGGAACTCCGAACTCGCTTTGGATTCGCGCTACCATCCACTCCGCGAGTTTCATGTCAAAGTCTCGTCCACCCAACAAACATCCTTCGTTGCCAAGGACCACTAACCGGCCTTCTTTAGCTGACAAGAGTGATGTGTCGAACGTCCCTCCCCCCAGATCAAACACCATTACTACGCCGCGCAACTCCTCGGCCTGAAAACCATAACCCATTGCAGCTGCGATTGGCTCTTGGAGTAACGGAGTGAACTCTAGACCAGCAAGTTTCGCTCCCTTCCGTGTTGCTTCGCACTTAGGGATCTCCCAAATCGCTGGCACTGTAATGACCGCCGCGCCGATGTTTTCCTGAAATCGCGCATAAACATCAGACTTCAGCGATTTCAATACTTCCGAGCAGAGTTCTTCAGACTTCATGGATTTTCCAGACTTCTGAAACTTGAAAGTTCCATCGCCACCAAGCCAACGCTTGAATCCCGCCACGGCATTGTCGGGATCGTATTCCAGCTTTCTATACGCCGCCTCGCCCACAATCACTGCTCCTTTGCTATCTACTACCACTGCCGAAGGAGTGAGATCACTTTGCGTAAGAGAATTCTTGATTACTTCCACTCGGTCCTGTTGAAAACAGGCAATGGCGGAGTTAGTCGTTCCAAAATCTATCCCGAAATCAATCGTGCTTCTGGCCATTGTTTACGCCTCCGCCTCACCGATTTCTACAATCACCTTACCTACTTGAAGTAGCTGCCCATTCCAATACACCGTCGGGGAAATTGTCTCGGCAATTCGCTTCACGCCCTGGGGTAACGCCGTCGACTTCTCGAAGAGGCTGACCGAGAGGGTCATCCCCTCATCATAAGCCTCTCCGCAGGGATCGTGGATCTCTAGCTTCAGACTTCGCAACGCGTCTTCAAGTCGCTCGACGGAAATCGTGAAAGTGTTCGCATTGGGGATCGCGGCAACATTAGTCAATGCCTTTTTCAGTCTCCAGACTTCAGTTGCGAGCGTCTTATATTCCTCCGCAGTCGGTAGAGACGCTTGAAGAGGAACAAGTCCTGCAGCCAAACGCTTCTTCTGAAGTTTCTCTCTTTGCCGTTTCTTCATCGGTGTGAATTATAGTCGCGTACGCGATTATTAAATTGAACTACGTCCTGGTCGTACTGCTGCGCTCGCGATTTAAAGTCCTCCAACAAGGGGTTATATTTGTCTACAACGACATCGTGTCTACTCACCTTATCTTGATAGTCTACGTAAGCGGTGTGTGGCAGCTCTCCTCCGGGGTATTCCTGCTTTATTGCCTCAATCTCTCTTTCCAGGGAGTCGATCTGAGCCTTTAATGTTTTCAATTCCTGCCTCGTCTGGCTTAGCTGGTTTTCTCTTGCGTCAAGCTCCTGGCGCTCTCTATCTATATCGCTCTTTTCTGTGCGACTTTGAGAATACTGGATCGTAGGTTCAGGGGTAATGGGCGGAGTCGAATATGAAGAGGGCGCATCTGTACGCGTCGGAGTGAAACTGCCCGGTGAAGACGTACCGTTATTAGATTCAATCGCTGAGTAGACAAAGAAGAGACCGACGGCCGCCAGCACCAGCCGTCGGTACCAGATTGTCAACTTGGAAAGTGCCACCTTGCCGAAAATACGGTAAGTATTTGTCCCAGTACTAACGACGCGGTACGCGCCAAGAGGAATTACGGGGAAGAAGAGAAATGTAAAGAAATGTGTTGTGACGTATGAATCCGATGCTTTATGGTAGTCCCGTTTTCCGTAAAAGGTCGCCCCAATTCCATTAATCGTACTGAGCGTTGGACTATTCTTCTTGGTATCAACTCCGTCCAAAATCTCATTTCTTCTACATGTCGCCAACAGTTCTTCCAGTTGCCCTTTTTCGTCTTCTGGAACAATTGCTCTCGCTTCTTCGAGTCTTTCGGCAGCCTTTCCATATTGGAGTTGATTTGCAAACTCTATGGCTCTATCACGCAGCGATCTATAAGCAATAGTCTTCCGGTCAAGTACAATTTGTGCCTTACACGACCCAGTTCGAGCGTATCGAAAAGCTTCATCAGCCAAACGAAGGGCATTTTGAGAATCGTCAAGTTGATTGAAGTACCGAATGGAAATTACCCGTAGACACTGTCCAATTTGATCTCCCAGCACTTCATTTGACTCGTGCATTTCCTCAAAGAGTGTCAGGTTTGCAATTACTCTGTTCCCGACCGTAAGGATTTCTTTCTCCGACCGAGCCAGTCTTTCCTTTTTCTGTACTGTATCTAGCGAAGAGAGCACGTCTTCCCTTATGGTGAGAAGTGACTCGTCGAGTTGAGTGCGAGTACGTCGCACCATTTCGGTCGATAGTTCGGCCAACAACCGTTTTCCTGGACTAATCCACGTGCTGGCACTGTGTATTATCTGAAGGTGGATTCGCGCAAAATCATAAGCCCCGGAAGCAAAATATTCGGCCGCCAGTTGCCTATTTGGCGCAAGCAATTGTTCGGCAAACTCTCTCCGCACATGCTGAAGGTCTCCGTCTGAAACAGTCGGGTCGCCCCAGGCGGAAATGCGTTCTGACATGAAATCCCAGAACTCTTCTTTCTGGTAAAGAGCACGCCAGAGGGATAACGCTCCAGCCCAGGCGTCCAGCCTCGACTGAACCGATGCGCCTCCTCCACTCTCCTGCTCAAAAGCCAGCGCATGACTGAGAACGGCAAGATTGTGCGTCGCAATCGCGCCCTGACGCCCGTTTGTCTTGGCGAGCGTACGCAGTAGAGTCGTCAGTGAAGCTAAGGAAGAAGGTCCGGAAGGCATACAGTCTCCCTTAGGACCTGCATGTAGCCATTGCAACTCCTCTCGAATCCGAGACTGCCCGTCCTCCAGCTTTTGAACACCCGATAGGATGTCTTCTCTCGTGACTTGAGCGCGCCTCAAAAACGGAAGAACTGTTGCTTCCAAGGATTTTCGCATTTCCAACAAGACTTCTGCGCGGTTCTGCAATCGACGGATTTCTTGCGTCGTGGCGTCTGCTCTGGCGTCGAGCAGGAAAAAAGCATTTTGGCGATAAGGTGATAGCATCGGCACTTATCCGAGAGAGTAAGCTACTAAATTATAGAGTAGCCAAGAATGTGAAATGTCACCGCGCGAATTGCTTGTCGCCAATCCATTACTTTGCATGCCATCTCACCCAGATCCGACTTGAGCCAGACAGTTGGTACTGAACGCAACTCGGTTCGCGACTACGGACCTACTCCCTCTCTCAACGTTCCTCCACAAATCTATGCTCTCGGATCGACGCATCGAATAGCCCACAAGTACTTAGTTCTCATGCGTTAACAGATGTGCCCGAAGAACTACTAATTCCTAAGGAAAGTACCATCGCACCCAGTTGGGTTGTTCGGCATGCTGGGTTAGCTCAAACAAATCACCTCGTACGCATCTCATGAGTCAGGTTGGTATTGTTCCTAGCAGGTTTCGAGCCGGGCAAGCCCACACCTGAGATTCGTCGGGGGTGGCATGATTTGGATCGTTGACCGAAGAACAGGAGTAGAAGAGTAAGCGTCATCCAAAGACCGGCTATGCTTCCAGACCTTTTCAGTCGGAGGAGAAAATGAAACTTAGTACTGACCTAGTGGAGCTGGTCGATCTTTCCTTGGTAGGGGTTTTCGTGTTCTACCTTACCGAGCCGCTGATAATTGGGCCGTGGATCATAATTATGCCTTTTGCGGTCGCGGCAATTCTTGGAGCGGCCATCTGCTCGAAGAAACTTTGGGTGGTTGCTTTCTCATCAGGCTTGCTGACTACGATTTTGCAGCCACACGCTGTTTTACCGTTGGTAGCGATATCGTCGTTCGTAACTCTTTCCGTCTTCGTCGGATCAATCATATGGCTGATCGTCAGGAGCCTAAAGGGATGGTTCCTGGCTGCAAAGTCTGCTTTGGGTACTATCGTTGCTCGTTCACCTCGATAACTTCTGAATTGTTAAGGAGTAAAGAGAATGAGCGGTAGCAGAGAGGAAGCTGCTGTGGGGACTGATAGAGCGACACTGGCCGACTCCAAACGTGCAGCCATGTATTGTAATTATTGTCGACAATTAAATCCGCAAGACGCCGTCTATTGCAGCGCGTGTGGTCGGAAGATAAGCATTTCGGTCGAAAAAGCCGAGAAGTCAACTGAGACTTCACAATCTACATTTTTTTCTCCCAACCGTACGATTTCTTCCATCAATTCGACCGGAGATCAGAAAGGTAATCAAAACCCGCGGCCATCCGATCCGCCCTCTGCCACGCCTTCTTCACCGAATGAGCTTCAAGTCATCGGGGGACATGCTTGGCAGCTCGAAAGAATGAGCGACGAGGAGTTGGGGGAACTCAAAGCGTCCTACGAAAAATTAGGTGCCGAACCCAGTGAGGCCTTGCAGCTAGAGTTACGGAAGCGCGTCCCAAATCCCCAAGTTTCAGCAAAGATCTCGACAGCAAGTCCACCTGAAAACGTGGTTCGACCGACTTCTACTAGTACGGCTCCCCAACCTCAGGCTGCCAATGCTGGAGCGGCCACTAAGTACAAGCCAGTGGGGAATACTAGCGTGCCGTATGGTTCACTTATTTTCGCCTTGATTTGCTTTACCTTACTCATAGCATTCTGGACGTTTAGCCTGGTGTTAGCGACAACGGCGGGTTCCCCTGACGGTTTCTCCAAAGGTAGTCCTCCCCTGATAGGCGTCATCGTAATGGCGATTTGGGCAAGAAGTGCATGGGCCAAAATCATGATTGCTGAGCCCAATAGCAACCCTCTTTTTCGTCGCAAACATCTTTCGTTCAACCTCAAGGCTGGCGGCCTAATCGCCGCGATGGTACTGGCAGCAGGCGGCTATGGAGCACATCTAGGGTTTCACAGAGCCAGTGTCAATGAACATCTAGCGGAAATCCGGGTGCTCGGTGAGAAGGCAGCGCCGTTAAAGAAGCAGTTTATCGATATCGTGCGCAGAGACACCCATAGCACTCCTGAATACCTTCAATGGACCAAGGACTTGGAGCTTGCGCTAAATGAGTATGAACCTCTGGTTCAACAAATGGATAGCCTTCTAACGGTCGCGGAACAAGACTTCAAGAACGACTCTAAGACTGCAGAAGCATTTTCAACGATGCAAAACGTCCTGCAAAAAGACTTGGAGGCCATGCGAGCATTCCGAGCAGAAGTCGAGAGTGCTAAGCAGCTTGAACAACTACCCGCTGAAGAGCGACCGCAATTTCATAAGGAACACATTGAGCCAATTCAGGCTGAAGAACACCGCATCGCAATGGAGGAGATTGAGATTCTGAAGAATGCGAAGGCCCAGGGAATCAAACTTCCCGAAGAGCTGTATGAACAGGCGGGAATTAAATAAGGAGTCGTAACAACAACATCCCCTTCAACCCACCGCTAAGTAAACCTTGCACCTCGCCGGCAACCTTCGGCGACTAACTCTATGCCGTGAGCTCGAAGAGGCAGGTAAACCATAAGTACTGAATTCTCATGCGTTAACAAAATGTGCCTGATGGATTACTAATTTCCGGGGAAAGTACCATCGCTTCAGCGACAACTGGCCGGGCATCCTAAAGAGGCAAACTTGGAGAAATCTAATGGGGCGCCTCTTACCGGTCATTGTTGTGCTTTTACTGACCTATCCCGTTCGGGCCCAGCAACCAACTGAGCCTCAGCACCAGATAGAGCAACCAAGGGAGTTGAAGCACGCCTCGCCTATCCAAGCCAGGACCAACTTAACTCCCGCGGACATCTTTGCGCGAGCGAGATCAGCTGTTGTCGTTATTTTTGCTACCGATCAAAGCGGGCAGAAGGAAGTATTGGGTTCGGGCTTTGTGGTCAAAAAGGATCGGATTGCGACAAATCACCATGTACTCGAAGGGATGAACAAAGCCTTCGTTGTATTTTCGGATGGTGATATCAAAAACGTGTCCGGTGTTGTTGCTGACAGCCCTCAACAGGATCTAATCGTACTCGCAGTTGAAACTGCCAATAGATCCCCTCTCACTCTGGGTGATGAGCTGTCACTCCAACAAGGCGACACCGTCTACGCCATCGGCGCTCCCCGAGGATTGGAATTAAGTTTGACTAACGGGATTGTAAGTTCGTTCAGAAACTCGGACGGCCAATTCTTACTGCAGACCACTGCTGCTATTGCGCATGGCTCTAGCGGCGGTCCACTCTTCGATAGCGCAGGCCGAGTCGTAGGCATTACGACATCTTTGATTTCAGATTCGCCAGGAATCTATTTCTCCGTCGGAGTTGGAGATCTAAAACGCTTAGTCAGAACGCCCCAACTTGTCCTACTTCCACTGGACGACTGGGCAAAGCAGAATCAAGGCAGGCACAGCTCTGCGGAGACTAAGGGCAATGATCCAAAACAGATTGAGGCACTCCTGGACAAGAAGAAATTTGATGAAGCGCGGGCGGCAATACAACTCCTTTCCGAGGAGAACCCCGACACACCAATTGTCCACCGCCTAAAAGGTGAGCTCTCCGTAAGGACAGGGGATATCAACACGGCTCTCCACGAACTGAGCATCTCCGTTAAGCAGGAACCCAGTGATACGTTAGCCCACTTCTACTATGCAGTTGCGCTCTTTGAAGTACATAGATATCAAGAAGCCCTAAGCGAGGAAGAATCTTCATATAGGCTTGCGCCGACGCCCGGCGACAAACCGCTCCTCGCGCTCTTGTATTATGCCAACCGCGACTATGCGAAAGCGGAACCTCTGGCCAGAGAAATTATAAAGACTGACCCAGATGGTGAAACAGCCCTCAGTGTTTTGACTGGGATTGAATATCACGGGGCCTCCACCTACGTCCGTTATAAGGATTCGCAAGGTGAACTCTGGGACATACAACGTGTAGATTTGGAATCAGCACGCAAACGAGACCCGAAACTTCAGGTAGTCAGCCAAACTGAAATTCTAGCTCAACGTGTTCAACACATTGCCGAGAAGCACCCGGACAATTTTTGGGTCCACCTAAACAAAGGGCAGGAAGCCCTTAAGCAGAATCAAACCACCACTGCTCTCAGTGAATTCAGCGCGGCCGAGAAGGATGATTTCCCCGACGCGACTGCCTACCTCTCGTTAGTTCAGTTATACATGCAAGCTTCCCAGATTGGGCAGGCATGCGACCAGATCAGGACCGGCCTGGATGCTTTGCCAGGAGACCCACAGTTGCTGAACGAGGGAATGTTTGTCTCGTTGGTTGCTCGTGATAATACAGAGGCAAAGCGCAGATTTGACGAGATAGAGCGTCTCTATCCGAATTCCGGTTATGCCCTCTGGTCGGGATGTCTCTATTACTATGCGACGTTGCAATCAACCAGCGCATTGTCATATTGCAATCGCCTGGCTACTCAGTTTCCAAACAACCATGTTGCACACTCGAACTATGGCTGGGCAGCGATTGACGCAAATCAAATCCAAGTTGCTTCCCAGGAATTTTCAAAATCATACGATCTTGTTTCTTCGACCTTCAACCAACTCACTGAAAATCAGGTTGTGGACCTTCTTTGGGGTACCACTCTCACTGAATACCTTTCTGGAGACAAAAAAGGGACTCAAAAGTTACTTCAGGTCATTAGAGAAAAATATCCGACCGCGGCTACAGTAACTGGCTTGCAACAAATGCCGTTGCTATGGTCCCCAACAACCATGAGCCGTATCGAAACGGTCCTAAGGGAGTTCCCGAAATAGCCAAATTGAAGCGGAATGCGCAAATTCACGAGTGGCGAAAAGAAAACTTATAAGGCTCTACCAAAGTCGTGTGCGGCTTCCACGATCAATTGAGTGCAGTAATAAAACATTGGAACCTGCGGCGCGGCTCACAGCAATCGGAGGAAAGAATGGGACTCTATCTGAAGATTAGGGCAGCAGCGGGATTGGCAGGAGCCTTTTGTCTTGTGATGACTTTTTTCAGCATTCCGATGCTGTGGCAAAGTCACGATGCTGACAACCCCCTGTGGAAGGACATCCTCGGACTCACGGTTTTTGGCATCGGGGGCTTTTTCCTGGCGCGTTGGGGTTTTGGATACAAGCTCCAAATCGAGCGAGATGCGATTGCTGCCGGGCTCCAATCAGATTCAGATGACTAGTCTTACGCTCGCAGAGCTTACTATTGAGCCAACTACTATGCGTTATCTCATGTCTTCGGAACTTTCGACAACCCTGCCACGTCAACATGCCCTTGACGTAGCGCTCACTCAATTTACGGATTATTAGCTAAATTCTTCGAGAAATATCCGAGACTAGTTACTAATAATCATGTTAACGAGAAGAAAGTACCGCCGTACTATTAAGGTACGAATCTGCGGATTGCTATCCTCTGTTTTACGGACATTACGCCTAGAGGAGCACACCGATGCAATTCCGGACTATCCTGCTCGTTGCCGCTATATATGCAGCCCCAATTTACGCTCAGCAGACAGTCAAGACAGAGTGTCGTGATCTAGACGGATCGAATCAATTTCTCGGACCAGATGAAGCCATCGTTCCGAAAGGTGACGGTTATCAGGTTTGTCGAAACGTACAAGTAAAGGCAACTGTTGAAGTGGGTCCCAAGACTCTGACTCCCACTCCAGTTGGAAACGTCCCTGTCGTCGCGCCCTCCACGGCTCAATCGGCCGCACAGGAAGGCAACATTCCCGTCCGCGATTTCGCTGACATCAATAATGAAGATGCAGCAAGAGCATGTAATTCGCGTCCGAGTAGCAAGGTTGTTTCAACTCAAACTGGAGGTACCTTGAGTTGCTCCGATTGGCTAACGATACGAGCAGCAAAGCTGAGTCCTAGGCCAGCGGCAACCCCCATTGCAGCGCAACCAGCTCCAAAACTCGTTTCAAGTCCTGATCCTCAACCAGTGAAGCAAAGCTACGTCAAGACGATTTCGTTCGCCGTGGCAGGTCATAGTGGTGGAGTCGAATCTTATGTCCCCAGTTGGGTCCAGAAGTGGGTGAATAAGAACGCAAAAAAGTATCCTGATATTCTGTTCACGCAGGAAAAAGGCGTCGGGAATAATAGCTACCTCATAGTATTCTCCGACTCTCCCCAATCCCTGTCTGGTTTCGAGCCTGTCACCCACACTTACACCGACACCAGCACGTCACCCATTTCGGGCAGCGGCACGGTCACGGACTACAGCGGAGACCGATGGAATTACACATACAGCGGAACGGTAACAACAACCACAACAACGCGGACCACCGATAATGAGGCTTACACCATTCAATCCAACACGCTGTATGCCACCGCTTTCGATAGCCATGGCGGCACAGTGTCGAAGCATTGGCATGTGTACAGCACAAAATCAGGCGGCAATGCCTACAATAGCCTTGGTTACAATCTTGGCAATGCATTAGCGGCAATCAACGCGCGTGGTCGGCTGCTCGGTGACGTGGCGAAAGACATCGAGCGTTCAAAATAGAAAAGAATGAATGTCTGTTGGAATTGGCCTTAGCGCGGTCCTGCTGCTGCATTCCTGCAGCGTCAGATTGTGGGTGAAAGAATAAGTCCAATATGCTTTTTCCCATCAAGCATGAAAACATGACAGCCCGGCGCTGGCCTCTCGTCACGCTTGGGCTAATCCTAGTCAACATCGTCATCTTTCTTTGCACTCACCAAGCCATGGAAGACCAGGCGGATCCTCTTCTATCCGTGAAGGCACACGTTCTGGTGCTCGCCGCGCAGCATCCAGAACTGACGGTCCCGCCTGAGGCCCAACAGTTCGTCACTGATTTTCGGCGCTATTACCCCACTAAATGGGGGGAGTTACAGAGTCCTGACGACAAGGCAGGCGAAGGCGCGGGTACCCAGAAAGAGTCGGCGGATGACCAAGGGGAACTACAGAAGGAGATGGACGCATTTGCGATCGAGTATTCCAAACTAAAGGCGGCGTCCATTACAGAGCGGTACGCATTCATTCCGGCTCGTCCGAAACTCGTTGCATATTTTAGCGCCATGTTTCTGCACGAAGGATGGTTGCACTTAATTGGCAACATGTGGTTTTTGTGGCTGGCGGGATTCGTTTTGGAAGATGTATGGGGCCGTCCCCTGTATCTGGCCTTCTACCTCCTCGCGGGTTTTGCGGGGACGCAGCTTTATGCCTGGTCGGATCCCGGGAGCCTCGGTGCGTCGTTTGGGGCGTCGGGGGCTGTGGCGGGTCTGATGGGAGCGTTTCTCGTGCGTTTCCCTAAGCTGAAGATAAGGCTGGTGTGGTTGTTCGACTTTGGGCTGTTTGGCTTTTGGCCTCTGTGGGTGCGCGCTTACTGGCTACTGCCTCTGTGGGCGGGGATGGAGATCTATTACGGAGGAGCAGCGGGACAAGGTGACGGCGTGGCGCATTGGGCGCATGTAGGCGGATTTATGTTTGGGGCGCTTGGTGCATTGGGGGTCCGCCGCTCGGGCTTGGAACGCAAAGCTAACAAGGCGATTGAGGATAAGATTTCCTGGACGACGGACCCCGAAATTCATCGAGCGAGCGACCTGATCGAAAATAACAAGCTTGAAGACGCCGCGGTGATCCTCAACCAGTACTTGGCAAAAAAGCCCGACTCGATCGGCGCGTGGAACATGCTTCGGGCAGTCCATTGGCGACGAAGAGAAATTCCCGCCTGTCGCGACGTTGCTTGCAGGCTCTGCTTGCTGAACGCGGAAGCGAGGATGTACAAAGCTGCTTGGCTCGATTATGAGGAGTTCCTCAATCTGGGCGGTGACAATATGCCTCCCACTATCTGGCTGGAGCTTTGCCGTGTCCCAGAAGAAGTCAGCGACTTCAAACGCGCCCTCAGCGAATACGAGAAACTTTCTGCTGCCTATCCCGCTACGCGGCAGGGACTATTGGCACAAGTTGGTGCTGCTCGAATCCTGCTCACCCGATTAGACCGTCCTGACGAGGCATTGCGAGCCTACGAGCAGGCCTTGTCATCCACCGTTCCCCATCTGGATTCGGAGCGAGAAATCGAATCGGGAATTCGGAAAGCTAAAACCGCCCTCTCGCAGAGGGTGACAATGGTTACTTGAGAATGTTTCGGGTAGTCTTGCCCACCCCGGATCATTTCGAGGTTATGGCGTGAGGGCCTGACGGCGCTAACCCGGTCCCAAGTGATGCTTGCCGCCACCATCAGTCAGAGAGTGTTTCAAACCGCGCCCGTGGACAATCTGGCTCTCGCAGAAAAAAACCCCAAATTCGCGGATTGAAACACGGACTATGAGTCACCCTTCTCCGGCTGAGTGAGAGCGCGCGGCGATTCGTCAACAGGCTCGATTTCAACAATCTCTTCGCCGGTAGCAGCACCTAGCTCAGCAAGAATGGGCTTGTAAGTTCATGGTGCTATATGTATAGTATCATCATGAAAAACTCAAAATGGTACCGGGGGAATTGATCGCACCTGAACATCGCCTGTAGATGGAGCACGAACTTATGGCTACGCTGAAAGAACTAGAAAGTCGCCGGGAGTTGCTGACAGCCGAGGAACTGGCAGCGTTGCTAAACGTCTCCGAAAAAACAGTATACCGGTGGAGTAAATTGGGCTCCTTGCCGAGTGTCCGACTCGGCACGGCAGTCCGCTTCGAACCTTCCGTCGTCAGCATTTGGCTCCGCGAAAGAGGAGCTGCAGCTTAGCGAGACAAGCGAGAAAGCACACCACTAAGAATATGGGAGCTAGCCACGATTGATTAGCGCGGCTTTCATTTCGAATGGTTAATGCAGGTCCCAGCCTGCAACACGAGCTGCGGCACGCCGGACGCGCGGAATGACTGGCAATCTGGACCCCTTTGTCACATTCCCGGTTGTGTTGTCCATTGGCTCGCCACTGTTCACGAGTTCGCGGATGCGTTCATCCTGTATGTCTTCAGCCGCAAGATAGTCCAGGGTAGTCTCCAAATCCGAGTGTCCAAGCCATGCTTGGATGGTTCGAGCAGGGACTCCGTTGAGATGATGGTTGCATGCAAATGTCACTCGAAACTTGTGCAAGAACACCTTGCAGTCCAGCTGTGCTTTTTTTGCCGCGCGCTTTAACTTCTTGAGAAAGTGGCCGTCGGGCCGGTTTTCCTTGTTCGGAAAAATCAGCTTGCTTTTTGCTGCAGAACGGCGCGCTGCGATAGCCTTTGCCAAAGAGTCAGGTATGGGGATCACACGTTCTTCGTAGTCCTTCGGATGGAAATAAAGGCTCGGTTTATCAGTAACTCTTATGGTCTTGGTCTTCGACGTGTAGCCGATGTCGGAGTACATCGCACAAGCTACCTCGTGTTCGCGCATACCGGTTTTCGCGAAGAACTGCCAGAGGAGCTTGTCATCGGCAGGGGATGCGGAATAAATCGCTTCCAATTGGCCTGGTGTGTACCGCTCCGGCTTCTTTTTTGTGAATTTAGGTTTTTCACCCTTGTTGAATAGGCCGGTTACACCGTTTGCTGCGAGGAAGAATGTTACGAGGTCGACGGCGTTGCGAATCGAACGGCGTGATAATTTAAACTTTTCGCGACAGCAAGTCATGAAGGCCATAATTTCAGGACGTCCAACTGCGGCGACGTGCTTCACAGGACAGGATTCCATGAATCGATTGAGAACGAGCTCGTACGCACTGAGCGTCTTGCGCGCTCGTCCCTTTGCACGAAGTTCCGCAATGTACTCGGTAACCGCATCGACGAGTGCGACGGTGGATTTGAGGTCGCCACCATCCTCGATTTTCAGCCCTAGCGAGAGAGACTTAAGGACCTGTTCCTTTCGCTGCATCATGGTGAAAGCGATCTGGGGGTCCCTGCCGACACAAGCTCTTGGTTGGCGGCCGTTCTCACGCCACCGGAGGTAATAGCTGGCTTCCTTATGCTGCTCTTCTTTGCCGCTCACCAATCCCACAAAAGGCTTGATACGCCCGTTGGCAGTAATGACTGCAGGAACGAAAGGGTGTCTTCCATCCGCCAGCTTGATTCGGAGCTCGAGCGTGACAGTACGTGCAGACATGCCAGATTGCCTCAAACTCTGATTACACTAACACGTGGGGGAAAGTCCAGGAAAAAGTAACACGTTGAGTAACAAGGGTATAAGTCTTTTGTTATTATATTCTGGCGGAGAGGGGGGGATTCGAACCCCCGGTAGAGGTTTTGGCCCCTACAACGGTTTAGCAAACCGCCGCCTTCAGCCTCTCGGCCACCTCTCCGGCGTTTTGTTTCAATAGTTTACCATCAAACGGCAAAAAGCTGCTGGCCTTTTGCTGGCCTCGACGTAGTTCCTCCAAGGTTGCTTGCATCCGTTGCATCGCTTCCAGCACTGCTGGATCGAACACCTTGATGTAGCGCTCCTTGGTTACGTGTGGCTTGGCGTGGCGCAAAACGCGCTGGACGACTTTGTCGTCAGCACCCAATGCATACAGGTTCGAGGCGATACCACGCCGAAACCCGTGCCACCCATACCACGGCAGCCCGATCGCTTCGATTGCTGGTCGAATCACCTTCTGCGCAAGCTTGTCCATTGCCATCGGACGTCCATCGCCGGAGTGAAATATCACTCCCGACTTTGGGTTATGCATGCTCATGCGGTAGTCGTCCAGAATCGTTGCCAATGCAGGAATCACCGGAACGGAATTTCTGCTCGCGCGGGTCTTTGGTCGGTTGACAACCGACTTCCAGATCGACCGGCAGACCGTCATTTCTGCCCCGTTGTAGTCGTGCCATTCCACTCCCCGCAGTTCACCTTCGCGCAACCCAACAAACGATGCTGTGGCGACGGCAGCCTTCGGTAGCAGGGGCAGGACATCCAGAATCTGAAGAATCTGGCTCAGGTTGTAAGCGAACGTTTCCTTCGCTTCACGCGCCTTGCTCGGAAGCAAAGCGCCTTGAACCGGATTCGCACCGTCGAATGCACCTTCATTTTTCGCAAAAGTGAAGATGCCGCTCAGCACCGACTTAATGTGCTGGAGCGTGTTTTTCGCTAGGTCATGGTCTGCGGCAATGGCCCGCAGCATCCTACCGACGTGAACGGTACGAACGTCGCGCACGCGCAATTTTCCAATTCGTGCGGACATGTGATTCTCCCAGATCTCCCTGTAACCCTTACTGGTGCTGGCTCGGCGTTCCGCTTCCACCCAAGGCAGGTAGCAACGCTCAACGAATTCCGCAAGGGTCATGCCCGAATCAGGGTCACATCGATCGTGATTGATTCTTTGCATGAAGCTGATACGAAGCGCCTCGATATGAGCGGCAGTTGGAAAAGAATCCAAACCGCCCAGACGTTTGGCCCGCCTGCAAAGTTTCGCCGAACCGTCCTTCTGCCGGACAGATTCGCGATATCGCACAAACCAGGCACCATTATCCTGGTACAAACAGCCCTTCTGATAACGAACAGGTCTAGTCAAAGTTCCCTCCTTGACCATACCCTGTCCGTGCTCACCAACTGGCGGCTCAGCCAATCGCTCAGCTCAACGCTGCCCCAACTGAAACGAATGTACCGTCCCAGCCGGTAGTGGGGAATCGGATCGCTAGTGCGCTTTTGGTTTGCCCGCGAGCGTATCCAACTTTCCGGCACGCTTAGCCGTTTCGCCAGCTCGATCGAGTCTATCACTTCCAGTTCGTCTTGCTTCATAGGTGATCCCAAAAACGATCCTGCAAGTTCGCTTTCGGCAAGACATGCAGAAGATGCATCCGTCGCGAGCTGTCGTGGCTCTTTCTTGACGGCGATGTGGGGATGAACCTCACGGAACTCATGCAAATCCTTCGTGACTGCCGAATCCTTCGAGTGCGCCCGCATCATACTATACGTACAGCACCATGAAAAGTGTTTTCGACAGAAATGTGGCTGCCGGCCGTCGGGTGTGTTCCGCCGGGTTCGGACCAAGCCGAACTGGTCTTTCGTCAGTCCTCGCCTAGCATCTTCCTAAGCGTCTCCCTGTTTTTGTTCGAGATCTCCTCCGCCGCAGCTCGGACTAGTTTTTCATATCTCAATCTGGCGCGAACACGGGCCGCAGGGAGTGCATCTTCCGGGGGCTCGACAACGCAGGTAATGACGTATTTCAGTAGCACATCGATGAGGGCAACCTGTGCCTGGGCAAGCGTGTGAAGGCTCTGGCCCTGCTTCGCCATGTTGGCGAGCGTGGCTGCCACCCGGGCCTCAAATTGTGTCGCCGCTTCATCGTTATCGCCCCTTCGGATCTCGTTTTCGCAGGCGGCGAGAATGAATGCCTGTTCGGATCGAAAACCCCTATTTTTAGAGGCTTCTCGCACCTTCTCTCGGAATTCTTTACTCGGAAACAGGAGACTTCGTTCCGTTCTTGGCTTCGTGGCCATGTATTTCCTCCATTTCACGGTCTTGTAATGTCGAAAAGCGTGGATCGATTAGCGGTGGCACATTTGTGGCACATCTCAAGCAAAAGTCGCCACATCCTTTCTTTCTGAAAACCAAGAAGTTGCCTCCAAAAACGCGGGCCCCGTCGCCACATTCCTTTATGTTCCAATACGTGTGTTTTCGCCGATGATCCGTCAGCAGTCCCTGCACTGCGCTCCTATTCCTGATGAAAGAGTGTTGACTTCTGTTGACAACTGATGACTTTTGTCGATTTCTGCCAACTTTGGTTGATTTTCGGGCGATATTTGTCGACTTCTGTTGATTTCTGCCGACGCAGCGGAGCCCCTTGCTTTATACCGAAATACCATACTGCTATATGTATAGCAGCATCAGAACACATGTCAAATGGAACATTTCCGCCAGTGCCTGAACAGACTAGCCGCCACTCCATCCCGGAGAAAAGCTGCGCTTATTCGATCTCTTTTTCCGGGGATCGAGGCGGCGCTGAGGTGCGGTCATTGTTTTAAAGAGATTTGGGTAGCGCTGGAAGGAGAAGGGCTACAGATGAGCTACCGCGTTTTTCACAAGACCGTCTCACGCAGCAGAAACGCAAAGAAGCCAACCGCCACCAGCATCTGGGGAAAACTGGATAATCCTCTCGAGGCGCAAGCGCGGCAGGGAACAAAAGTGGAGGCAGTTGAAGAGCGGGACCCACTTGCGAATCTAAGACGACTTGAACCAGAAGCTAGGCCTGGCTTCCACTGGCGGGGTATACGGAATGTGAAAACGCCGGTGCAAGGGACTGAGGATTCGAATGACAAGAACAATCGGTAAACCTCGCTGATGTTTTCAATACTTGGGGGAAAGAAGTCGGGGATGGTTGCGGGATCGACGCCGGGAATCTTTCTCCTCGGAAGCGGCGGGACGGGAGTGCGCTTGTAACGTTCATTCCATTTGGCCCAGGAGTTTCGGTCGAAAATCCCGGGTGCGGGGTCATCCAGTGTTCCGAATGTGTTTTTGCATCAAGGCGCGCAGTTTGAGCAGATCACGATTTGACATGCGCACACTCCCGCGAAATTAATGGGGTGGGTTGAACGAGCGGCGAGGGTGGTGTATATATCTGCATGTACGGGCTGTGACGTTAATTTAGTTGCGGCAATCCCATCCTGAAGACAGCAGGGAATCGTGCCCAAGCGGCGAAGCGCTCATTTCGGAGTCTACAATGTCCGGCTCTTGAGTTCTCTCGACAAACTCCTGCGGGACAAACCGAGATTTATGGGAGAACTATCGACTTCGGTCAATGACGCGCTTCTAGCGGTCGATCTGAATACGGTCGAGCTTGTGACTCTTCAATCCAGACAGAAACAAACCGGGAGAGAAACGCAAGTCGTCATCTTGAATCGACTTCGCAAGCGCATTCATCAAGTTGCCAAAAAGCGGAATTGTTCGATGAATCAGCTCGTCAATAGCGCTCTGCTGGCTTTTTACTCAAAGGGCGGAGAAACGAAACTCAAAAAATCAACCAAGGGCCGCGGATCGTCTTTGCGTTCGTACGACACAATGTCGGACTCGGAGCGTCGGGAGCTTCATCAGATGCTTGCGGAGCTTTCGACAATGCAATCCGTTCCGTTCGAGGCGGAAGAGCCGAACGGATCATATTACGAATACGATCGGAACCTGAAAGCGACAGTGAAGGTAACCCCTGACGGAGAGCGAACCCCCGTTGAGAAATTAGAGACGAGCTTTGGGAAGACTCCGCGCAAAATTGCACACGAGGAAATCGCATCCTGAGCCAGCAAAAGCCAGCTCTGTTCATAATCGCGGGACCGGTGGGCGCCGGTAAAACAACTTTCTATGAAGCCTACTTGAAAGAGGCATTCCCCACACTCGTTCCCGCGCTGAGACACCAGCAACAACCATTTCTTGAGGAGCGGCGTTCTTTTGCTGTTGAGGACATTCGTGTGGACACGCAACTGCTCGACCAGGCCAAAGCAGCAGGGTATTCGACGAAGGTTCTTTTCATTTCGACAGAAGACGCAGATTTGAATGTGGGCCGCGTAATGGTGCGCATGAGTCGCGGAGGACAGGCCGTGCCCGTGTCCAGCGTGATTGACTCGTATCGCGAATCAACGGCGAATCTCTCCGAAGTCCCCAAACATGCCGATGAATTGCTCGTGTACGACAACACAGCGCATCGTCGCGGCTTCCGCGTAGTGGCACAATTCGTAAGCGGCAAGTTGAGTAAAACCACACAGACGATACCCGACTGGGCAACTAAAGTGTTCGGCAAGGAATTACAACCCTCAGAGCAACACGAGAAGTCCGGACGAGGACGCTAACTTTTCTATCCCCTTTATTCATTATGTGCCCTGGGCCCCGACTCGCTCTTTACCTGCTCGGGACCAGGCATCCGGGCTGTAGCAAGCTAGGACGGTCGGGGAAGCACCGACGATCATGCAGAATGACGCCATAGAGTTGACGGTGCGATCATTGAGCTAATTTCTGGAGTGTGCTCAGCAAGGGTGGACCCTTCAGTAGTGGATAAAATGCTCGGAGTGTGTATATACTTTCCGAGAGGATTATCCATCATGGCGATTGTTTCAAGGGCCGTGAATTCAGCACGCAAGGCTTTCAACAAGCGTGGGGGTATGCTCCGGACGATGGACGCGCTACGTCTGGGTATCCATCCTCGTACACTTTACAAGCTCCGTGACCAGGGGGAGCTTGAACGTGTTGGCCGGGGACTGTACCGCCTCTCCACTGCACCACATCTGACTAATCCAGACTGGGTCACAGTGGCGATTCGTGCCCCCAATGCAGTAGTGTGCCTGATATCCGCGCTGGCTCATCATGGTCTGACAACACAGGTTCCCCACACTATTGATCTTGCCATACCCAGCCATGGGCAGATACCAAAGCTGGATGCTCTTCCCATCCGAGTGTTCTGGTACTCCGAGCCGGCTTTCAGCGCAGGAGTTGAGCTAGTTCGAACCGATGAGGTTTCCGTCCGAGTCTACTCAGCTGCGAAGACGGTGGCCGACTGTTTCAAGTACCGCAATAAGATTGGCCTGGATATCGCGGTTGAAGCCCTGCGGCGATTTCGGGAACTGAAGAAAAAGTCGGACTTTCGGGAACTCGTGCGCTACGCGCGCATTTGCCGTGTGGAGAGGATCATGCGCCCCTATCTTGAGGCTACGCTGTGAGTAAACGAGATATCGGGGCTTCCGTGCGTCAGCGCTTGCTAAATCAAGCACACAAACAGGGGAGGCCTTTTCAGGAGCTTCTCCAATACTTTGTCATGGAACGGTTCCTGTACCGATTGTCGAAATCACAGTTCCGTGACTCGTTCATTCTGAAGGGTGCTCTTTTGCTGACTGCTTGGAGGGCGCCACAGTCGAGACCGACGATGGACATCGATCTAATGGGTCGGGCCGACAACGATCTTGAACACATACGGTCAATTATTGAGGAGATTTGCGGTCTCGCGGTGCAAGAGGATGGAGCCGAGTTCAAGAAAGAGACCGTTGAAATCCAGAGAATCAAAGAAGATGCAGAGTACGAAGGAGCACGGGTTCGCCTAACCGCTACGGTGTCAAAGGCGAGGCTAGTTGTACAAATCGACATCGGATTTGGTGACTCGATCATCCCTCGCCCGACTGAGATTGAATATCCGGTTCTGCTTGAATTTCCTGTCCCGAAATTGCTTGCGTATCCCAGAGAGACAGTTGTTGCAGAAAAACTGGAGGCGATCACTGTTCTCGGAGTTCTGAACAGCCGGATGAAGGACTATTTCGATCTCATGTTGCTGTCACAGCTATACGAGTTCAATGGTGCCATCCTGCATCGAGCAGTGAGAGCTACGTTCAACCGACGTTCCACGGAAGTCGAGCCGCTGCCCATTGGTCTTACGGATGACTTTGCGTTGGTGCCAGGAAAGGCTGCGCAATGGAAGGCATTTCTTCGCAGGAGCAGATTCGGAACGGACTACGCAAATCTAGATGGCGTCATAAGGATAGTGCGGGGTTTTGCTGGACCCGTATTGGCAGCGGCTGTAACCGAAGACGGATTTCAGTCTCACTGGAGGCCTGGTGGGCCGTGGGTAACTTAGGACGCGAAGTAGGTATGGGATCGACTGGCCACCCCCGATAGAGACAGGCCGAAGATTCAGGGAAGGGTTGGTGGGTCGAAGAGCCCACGGCCTATACTCCAGGTTTTAACTCGGGATGCGTCTGCCTCGTGAGCAGGTGGTTTGCTGACGACTATTTTAGGCGATGTGAAGGCCGTGGGGCGAAAGCACTACCCTGAAGCCGGAGAGAAATTGCCCAGAGCCTTCGGTCTGTGACCGAATGGTCTCAGGAGATCATTTCAGTTTGTGGAGCATTTGGGCTCTCACCGAACGACTGATAATCTGGTTTACTGAAAATCAGGAAACGCAGCAACGTTAGGCAAGATCTGTTCGCCACAAATCCGGCGAATTCCAAACCTCCCAGATCGGGACTTCTGGCCCTGAATAACTTCCGGTTATTCAGGAAGAACACCTGGATCCCTGTTCAGCGTTTTAGGCAGTCACTTCAGCGAATTGCCGACTTCCCGACAAAGTGTGGTCATCCGAATTCCATAGCTCCAACTAGGTTTTCCTTGGAGAGTTAGAACGGTGTTTGAAACTGTTGTCCGTCCCGTGGATGTGGTCTCAAGGGTGGCCGACTTCTGGCAAGGCTACGCTGTCATCGTAGCGGAACTCAGTTCGGTCGGAGTAGCCACGGTTTCTGAGGTGACGAACTGCCACTGGTTAGCGGGAGGATGAACTTCGCAGCTGCCACGCCAAGCGATCCGCCGATTAGTGTTTCCCAAGCTCGAGCTGCCAAAACGGATATCGAGGTTTCGCCGCTCACGGCCAATGTCACCATAAGTGTAAATGCATACGCCGCGCACGCGACATCATAACGGTCGGGCAACGCGATGGCGTAGATGATCATTGCCACAGCGGCGAGCGCCCATGCTAACGGTGGAGAGTGCAAACAAATCGGCAGACAGAGAATTCCGAGCGGCACGCCGATCAAGGTTCCAACAATACGCCGACGAACGCGATCTGCAGTTCCAGAGGCGGACCCAGCAATGACGTAGGTGCTCGCAGTGATAGCCCAGGCTGACTGTTGCAGGTGGATGACGCTGCTAAGTAGAACGATGATAAGAGCCGCAATGGCGGACTGCAACGCCATGCGCATTTCCAGCGGGACCCGACCATCGGGATCCGAGGCATAGAGGGTCGCGGGCATCGGAGGCTCGACCGGTCGACGGAACACCTGAGCAACGATAGAAGCTACCCCGGCCGTAAGGCCGACAAGCAACACCATGGGCAGATCCTGCGACGTTAGGTTGGTACCGTACGCAAGGAGTTGACCAATATAAATTTGGGAGCCGATGCCTGCGCCGAGGATTCCAAATCGTTTGAGATATCCAACGAAGAACGCGCCGATGATCAGAATCCACTCGGGCCCCGCTAGACCAAGCCGGATCGGAAGCGAAGACAACCCAACGAACATCAGTGCGCCCGCGACCGCGGCGGCATTCAGAAATGCGAGGTCGCGTGCCGACAACCAGCGAGTCGTCTGACCTTCGGAAACGCTCGCCCAAAGTGCGAAGCCTGCAGCAAGGTAGCCAAGCCACTGACTGCCCGAAATATCGTAGGAACGATGGAGCACAATGCCCAACACCGCCGCTAGGCCATAAGCCGCAACCAGACGCAAACCCTTTCTACGCCGATGGCCGCCCGGGTCGATTTGTTCAAGCCACGATGCCATGTGCCGCTTTCCTTTTAAGATTTCTCGCGCGATTGCATGGCCATGGCCACGAGCGCGCCGATGAGAATTGCCGGGAAAAGCTGGCCTACGGCGGCCTCAGCAACGGTCAACGATCGCGCAATCGGAGAAATAGGAGTTACCTCGCCACCTACTGTGGTGATGGTGCAGAAGCTGAAGTAAGTCAGTTTAGAAATCAGTTGGTCAAGATCCCTGGGCGCAGTGACGAAATGGAATGAGCCGGGACGGGATTGCTCAATGATCTGGAACGCCGAAGCCCATGCCATGCCGATCAGCAGATATGCGCTGACTCCACCCTGGATGCGGCTCCAGGTAATCGGCCCGCCGCGAAACATCACCAGTAGCACAATGCGGACGTAGAGGAGCAAGGTAAGGGTTGAAAAAATGCTTCCAAGCTGCCGCAAGGGCGGTGTCGGGTAAGCGCGCGACGCTCCCAAGAGAGCCGCCGTCACCAAGATCAGGACGATCACTAGAATGGTGTCGAACCGGGTTTGCTTAACCGCAATGGCGGCGAACACCATGAGCACCATCATGAGCAGGTCCACCGCGATTCTGCCCGGGACACCTGCTTCGCGCATTGGAGTAATTACGAAAACAAGAACGCACAGTGA
Organism: Candidatus Acidiferrales bacterium; assembly: GCA_963701055.1. Classification (GTDB taxonomy): domain Bacteria; phylum Acidobacteriota; class Terriglobia; order Acidiferrales; family UBA7541; genus Acidiferrum. The sequence goes on from OY969563.1 coordinate 503,281, forward strand.
GATGCTGATCAGGGTTAGACCGAGATCGCCGGACCAGAACTCTCCGCCTTTGATGCGAAAGAGTGCGATGCGGGGTAGCGCTGTAATGTTGGACATGAAAGGCTCCTCCAGGAGTTGACGCAGCGGTTCGAACCTTACTTCTAAAGTGAAATGCAAGCCGCTAGCCAAATCTAACTGCCCTGTTTTGCCCGCGTTTCTCAAATCGGTCACGAGCCTTTCCAAGCTCTCTTCCCGAACTTTCGTGAATTCGCGAGCCGCCCGGGGATCTGATGCACCTTAAGAGACTCATTTGCCGCGGCTTGGAAATGGCACTGGATTTGCATTCTTAATTAGCAACTTCCCCCTAACCCCAAGAAAGACTCCGCCGGTGGCTGACGAGCGCCACCGGCGGAGCACCCTCCCGAGTAAGTCAGATTCACGCGTTCCGCGCTGCAACCAATTCCGGTTGAGCCCAGTGAAAATGCAAAACGGGAAACGCATGAAAAATTGCGTTTCCCGCTTCCTGTCCGGCCGGGCAGAAATCTAATCGATGGGAGACCAATTGTCGCCAGGGTTGTATAGCTGGATGGAGGCCGCGGTCTTGGCCGTGTCTGGTCCAAGGTCTCGCTCGTAAACAAAGCCTTGGCGGCCGATTATGAAGCTCATGATTCCCGTTTCGCCATACTTCACGGGAGTCGCGAGGATGGCAAAGCCGCCGGTCATCTTCCCGTTCACGACGTAACTCTGCGCGCCACCCGTTGCATCATCGCCCTGACCAGTAAGGATGCGCAGTGCATACCCGTCGATGACGAAGGGCTGGTCTGGCGACAGCGACGTGAGGGATGAGCTCGGAAATGCCTCGAGTTGCGCCAGCGGGCTGACGCCGAATGAATCCCAAGCGGGCCAATACAGTCCGTCCTGCTTTCCCGCCGTGCTGATGATGCGTTGCGCATATTCGCCAGAGTTAATGTTGGCGGAGTAAATCTGCTCCGCGTTCGCGAGTGAGGCCAGCGTGTCTATGGTCAGCAGTTCGTTCCTGCCGATTTCGCGGGCGCGGATTTCCTGGGCTCCCGCGACGGCGTCGAAGTACCAACTGCCCGACGCGTTCTTGGCCAGCGGCACGGGGAAGGCGAAGTTGTCCGCGCCGATATAGAGAACGCGACTGCCATCCGACATGTCCACAAAACGGTTCATCTGCTGGTATTTGGTGAAGAATTGCTGCATGGCGGCTTTGTCAGATTCGCTGTCTCCCGCGGTAATGAGGGCTTTCGCTTCAATACCCAAGACCTTTGTCAGTGCCTTCTCATCCGTGTCCTTCGCCGCCCGAGCTAAGGCGGTGGCTGCTTCGGTTGGCGACTGGAACGTCATCTGAGATGCTGCGTCGGTGGCGAAGGCCAACCTGCCTGTGCTCACTGCTCGAACCGTGAAGCTGAGGCCAGCGAGTGCCAGAATTGCGGCGAGTGCCAATCCTGTCCACTTCCTATTCGCTTTGTTCTGATCGGTGTTCATTTTCAATCTCCTTGATTAAATTTTCGACTTACCTTTCGTTTCGCCTTGCGCGTTCGACTCGGACCGTTAGCGACGACGCCCACCGCCGCCGGAAGAGTGATGTTGAACAGGCGCATGCTGTCTGACTTGGTGTTGTTGAGGGCGCTGCCTGGTCATGCTGGCGTGACCACGAGTGCTCTCCGCGCGATTGGTTCTGCCGTCGCCGCTCATGCGCGAGCTGCCAAGATTCGAGCGATTGTCGTTTCTGGCTTGCAGGTTGCGGTCATCGTTGTGATAGCCGTTGGCAGGTGCCACACCGGGGCCGTTCATTCCCGCGTTGGGATTCTGGACTCCGTTGTTTCCGCCAATCAGGCCATGGTTTCCGTTGTTGCCACCGTTGGGAACCTGCTGACCGGCATTTTTGTCCTGGTGCCATCCGCCGTCCGGTCCGAAATATCCATTCGGGTGGTAGGCGCCGTTCGGGCCATTGTGCGTGTCTTCGCCAGGCTTGTAGTTACCGTCGGGGTGAAAGGTGCCGTTGTTGCCATACCAGGCATGATTTTGTGATCCGACCGCTCCGGCGTTGGGACTGACACCTGTATGTTCCACACCGCCGTTGCCGCCGATCAGGCCGTGATTGCCATTGCTGCCGCCATTGGGCATGTTCGCTGGACCCGTTCCGGGCACATCGTGGTGATAAGCGCCATTCGGTCCGTAGTGTGTATCCTCACTTGGGCGGTAGCCATTCGGGTTGGTCGTCGGGTTATACGGACGGCTGCTCGAGCCGGGACCCCAGGGGTGATAGCCGTTGTAGTTGGTGGTGTGCCAGGTGTTGTTCGTGATGTAGGTGTTATGGTTGAAGATGATCGTGTTGCCACCGCCCCCTCCGCCCCAACCTCCCCAGCTGCAGGCCCAGGCATGAAAGCCCCAGCCGAAGCCGCCGCCTACTGCCCAGCCTCCGCCACCGAACGTGACACCGACACCGAAACTGAGAACCGGAGCGGCATACACAACGGCGGGCGTGTACATCGGCACGACAATGGGAGCGCCGTAGACGATAGACGGGTTGTACTGCGGCACGTAAACCACCTGCGGATTCGCCGGTTGAATCACGATCGTGTTAGGTGAAGACGTCGTGACGGTAATTTGCGAATTCGATTGCAGCGTGCCAGCCGCCTGCGCTTTCGCGCGCATCACTTGCACCGCCGCCATCACATCCGATTGCTGGAAGTGAAACGCCTGGCCGAGGCTGGAGGTCCAGGATAGGTTGTTGGCCAGATTCGCAAGCACGCTGGGGAATTGCGTCAGCGCCTTAACGCTCGGATCCCAATCCTGCTGATCTACGGCTTGTTCGAGCGAGTGGCCAGTCAAGTTCGCGTTCTGGCCGAGCCACTGATTCGCTGCTGTAACCTCATCCGGTACGGTGGCCGCCGCCAGCACTTGCGCGACAAGAGCGTCGGGGTAGAGCGCGATTGGCGCTACGAGGCTGCCGAGTTGCTCCGATGAGAGCGGCGCCGGTGACGGTGCCTGAGCCTGTACCTGGGAGTCGCTAGCATTCGTCTGCGGCACGTCGGAGTCCGACGCTGACGATTCGCTGGATGGCCGCGAATAGCTGGCAGCCTGTGGGGCGGCCGCGGGTGCCAATTGTGTCGTCGGTGGAGGAAGCATGGGCTGGCCGTAGCTGACCACGGCTTGCGGTGGCGCTCCGATACCAACGGTCCGCACCGCTTGCCACGGAGCCTGTTTCCCATGAATGCCATAGTCTCCGGCTATGTTGTCTCCGTAAACGTGGCCATGGAAGTTCAGGATGGTTTTCGTCACAGTGCTGAAGTGGATGAAGTTCCCTTTCACTTCACCCTGGATCGGTCCCGCTTGATCCGGGCCTTCAAAGTAGCCGGTGATGTGGTTGCCGTACTGGGCGATTTGCACGTGCTTGATAACGGTCGAGCCGTCCTTGATGCTCGTAGAATAAATAGTCCAATTACCTTGCACGTTGGCCAGAGGTTGCTGTGCCTGGGTGGCACCACTATTCAATAGCGACACCAGGGCAAGGGTGAGCGTGCTTAGAGTCGCGGTGAGTTTCTTCATGACTTCCTCCTTGTTTGTTTCGCGACTGCTTTTGCTTGCAATGTCGCTGCACGGGAATAAAGCAAGGTATGCGCCACAACTAAGTGCTTGAGAAAATGCAACTTGTGTAGATCCGCAGTTCACGGAGGTTCGAGAATTCACGAAATTTCAGGAAAAGCGGATGCGTGACTTTGGGAAAAAGCCAGACGTGGGAGAATCGTCCTGGGTTGGGGATAAGGTCCGCGGAGGAAAAAGATTGTGTGGTCACAGCCAGGAATGTACGCACCCAGTCCGTAGGTGTAGAATCAGCAACTTACGGAGAACACCTTTGCAGCCTGAACCCCTACTTGCCTTGGCCGCAGCGGTTGCGGGGGAGCACCGCACCCGAAACGCACTCGACGCGATTGTCCAAGGCCTTGCTAAGCAGCCTGGGATCGGTCTGGCTCGCATCTGGCTGCGGGAATCCGGGGACATCTGCGACGAGTGCTTTCTCGGCAGTGAATGCGACGACCGCTGTGAGTGCCTCCACCTGGTTGCCAGTGCGGGCGCGTCCTTGAATGGAACAGAGGACTGGTCCTTTCGGGAAGGGTATTTCCGGCGCATCCCGCTCAGCAAAACAAAAGGTAAGGTGGGAGTCATCGGGGCGACTGGCAATTCGATTCGAATCGGCAACATTACACCGGAAAGCGAATGGATCCGCAGACCAGAGTGGGCCCAGAGTGAAGGGATTCGTGCTTTCGCGGGCGAGCCACTGAAGTTCGGGGGAAAGATCCTGGGTGTCTTGGGTATTTTCAGCCGCGAGAACTTGACGGAGCTTGAGTTTACCTGGCTGCGCATGTTTGCCGACCAGGCTGCCGTCGCGATCACAAACGCACAAGCCTTCGAACAAGCGGGACAAGCTCTGGAAGAACTACAACAGAGCGAAACGAAGTACCGTTCTCTTCTGGACCTTTCTCCTGTTGCGATTTACCTGGTGGACATTGCTGGACAATTTATCTCCGCAAATCAGGCAGGTTTGAAGCTGCTGGGATGCACCGCCGACGAACTCTCAGGCATGCCCATCGCCGTGACTTACTCGCCAGAAGAGCTTTCTCGAATCAAAACTCCCATGGAGGCAATGGGATCCGGCTTGACGCGATTTGAACGGACCTTCTTGCGTAGAGATGGCTCCAAGCTGACGGTGGAGATTTCTCTTTCTCCCATGCTGCCGGGCGGACGGCAGGTGGTGATGAGAGACATCACAGACCGGAAACGCGCTGAAGAGGCGGTGAAGGAGCAGGCTCGTCAATTGCAACAGGTCATTGATGTTGCGCCGGTCCACATGTTCATCTGGGAAGCGGACGCAAATGTCTCTTACGGAAACCGCGCGACGCTGGACTATTTCGGTCCGATTCCGCGAAACCATCCGATGGAATTTCTTGATCTGGTTACCCATCCCGAGGACATAGCGGCGCTGAAGATAGGGATACAAGAAACCTTTAAGCACGGCGAAGCCTTTGAGACGGAAGTGAGAATGCGCCGGCACGATGGGGATTACCGCTGGTTTTTGTATCGGCTGAATCCGCTACGCGACGAACAAGGACGTATAACCCGCTGGTGTGGTGTTCGAACAGACATTGACGACCAGAAGCGGGTGCAGGAGCGAACGCAACGGGAAAACATCGCGCTGCGCGAGGAAATCGACAAGGCGTCCATGTTCGAGGAAATCGTGGGCACATCTTCCGCTCTTCAAGCGGTCCTCATGCGCGTCACAAAAGTTGCTCCAAGCGATACCACCGTTCTCGTCACCGGTGAAACCGGCACGGGCAAGGAACTCATCGCGCGGGCGATTCACAAACGCTCGCCGCGGTCGTCGCGTCCCTTCGTGAGTGTGAATTGTGCGGCGATTCCCCGCGATCTCATCGCTTCCGAACTATTCGGCCACGAGAAAGGCGCCTTCACCGGTGCGTTGCAAAGAAGGTTGGGTCGCTTCGAACTGGCCGAAGGCGGCACAATCTTCCTTGACGAAATCGGGGAGTTGAATGCGGAGATTCAAGTGGCTTTGCTCCGCGTTTTGCAGGAGCGCGAATTCGATCGCGTGGGAGGTACCCGCCCGATTCGAGCAGACGTCCGTGTCATAACGGCCACGCACCGCGACCTTCCCGTGGAGGTTGCGGCCGGCACTTTTCGCAGCGACCTTTTTTATCGCATCAACGTCTTCCCGGTGAAAGTGCCACCGCTTCGGGAGCGGAGGGAAGATATTCGCTTGCTGGTCGAGTATTTTATCGACCGCTATGCGACGAAGGCAGGGAAAAGGATCACCAGCATCGAAAAGAAGAGCCTGGCTCATTTGCAATCCTATGCCTGGCCAGGCAATATCCGTGAACTGCAGAATGTCATTGAGCGCTCGGTGATCTTGTGCGACTCGGATGAATTTTCCGTTGACGAGAGTTGGCTGACCTTGAGGCCGGCCGCAGTCCAGCCGCTGCGGGAGGACCTGCTCGATCAAGAGAAAAAGCGCATTGAAGCCGCCCTGGCGGAAGCCGGGGGACGAGTTTCGGGATCCTCGGGAGCGGCGGCGAAACTTGGCATGCCCGCCTCCACGCTCGATTCCAAAATCAAATCATTGCACATCGATAAGCGCCGCTTTCAAACCCACTAAGATTCGTTTGCTTCCTTCACGAAGTTTCGGAAATTCCTGAAGTCTCCGGGACCCTTCCTTCCCATAAGTAATTCCGATTCCAGTACTTAAATTTGGCAGCGTTCTTGCATTTCTAACCGCGGGCTCAAGGGACGTTTGATCCGAGGCGCAACAAGCGCGGAGCCGAAGCTTAAGGAAATCGAGAGGGTGATGTCATGAAAATCGCACAAAGGTCGTTGCTGCTGGTCGGCGCGCTGTTCGCTTGCCAGTTTTCTGTTGGGACTTCCAGAACGGCTGCTGCCGATAAGGAACCCGCGAGCACAGCAGAGACTACCTCCGCCGATCACAGCTATCCGGCTAAAAACGCCATTTTGATCCACGCCTCTCCGAATAGCGCTTCAGCGGGGAGTTCGTCTACAAAGACGATTACGATTTCGATGCCCGCCGAAACTCGACCCGAAACGGTCCGGGTTACCCTCAACGGCAAAGACGTCACTCCGAAATTCACCGAAACTCCGTGCTCCGAAGCGGTCTGCGAGGTCGGCACTTTGTCGTCAGCCGATGGCATGCTGCCAGGGAAAAACGTCCTGTACGCCGTCGCCAAGAAATCCGACGGCTCCCTCGCAAGCTCGCGGCTGCACTTCAACGGGAAATCTGAGGCGGCTCAGGCGGCATCGCGCTCGACGGTGCCCGGAAAAGTGACCGCAAAGGCGCCGACGAAAGCTGAAGCCACGGCTGCTCTTGGTTCAAGCCCGATTGGCGACGGCTATCTTCCGCCCGCGGTGATTTTCAACACCCTGACTCCAGGGGGCTGGAACGGCAAAACGCCATGGATCCAGATTGGCTATGAGCAGTTGCCGACCCTCGGCGGTTCTACCTGTTCGGGTACTTCTAACGGATACCTTGCCGTTGTTGTGAACCGCCAAACCCTACTGGAAGTACCCGGTGCGACGCAGTGCTTTCCGGGTTCGCAGAATCTCGCCGCATACCTGCAGACTCTCACGAATGATCAGATTGCCATCGTTGGGACAATCCAGGGCTTCAGTGCGGCTGGGTTTCTGGACACCAGCGCGATCGGAGGCACAAACTACACGCCACTCGACGCCACCGCAGATTATCCCCAGAGCTACATGGCGATCGGAGCCGGCGGAGCGGCGGCTGGCTCGGCCTATGAGAACTTCTATACAAACAACATGGCGACGACCTTTGATGTCTTCGCCACAGGATCGTTAATCGAAGACGCTACGGGGAACTACAACTTCCAGTCTTCCGGCACGTTCGAGTATATGGTGTCGCCGAACGATCCCAACAATGGCAGCGGCCAAAGCACGGTCACTCTGTTGAACGTCGGTTCGTTGTTCCGCTACAACCAATTCAGTTATCCGGACAAGGTCGTTTTTTATTCGCCAGCGAACCAAACCAATGGTTTCTGGTTGATGAAGCTACAGCGCGACAATCTGGACAATTTGGACTTCAACGCCAATTGTGGCGCGATGGCGAACAGCGCAAAGCAGCAAACCGATGTGACGAGCTGTGGCAAGTTTTACCCGACAGGATCGAGCGACGCCCCAACGGAAGCGAGCACCTTTATGCAGTTGCAGAATGATCTCGCCGCTGTCAATCCCGTCCAGTTGGCATTTCTCGTCTCGGTAGGCACCCCGCTCTATGGCGCCTCGACTTGGGATGTGGCCAAAAGAGTCTGTCAACTCCCGTGGGCTGGTAGTCCCAAATGCGTTGCCCCCTTGGAAAGTATGGGCGGCGTCCCAATGTCAACGTTGAGCCTTTACGCGCCCGGGAGCAACTACAGCCTGGTTAGTTGCACGGACTGCGGTGATGCTTTGAGCGGCCACGTGGCGCTCTCCAACACGGCTTACGCACAGCAAGGACAGACCGGAAATCTACATGGCATTGTTCAGCGAAACCTGCACGGGCTCTTTTGGCCGACTCGGGTTTCGCAAGAGAGCTCAGGCTCCGATTACACGATCGATGTAGTCAACTCGCAACAGCCGGTGGAGTGGCCGGAGCTGACCGGGAACCTTTTGCCCGGGGCGAGTTCGCTGACAGGCCAGTACACTGCGTACCAATATGCGAGCTACCAGCTCCTTACCCAGTACTATATGAAAGGCGCGCAGGGCGATTATCTGGATAATATCCACTATTACTTCACCGGGTCGCTCAACACGCTTCTGGATTACCACACCTTTGACCCGGTCAATCTTCCGTTTCCTGGTGCAGCGAACAGTTGTTACACATGGACTGACCCGGTGACGAAGGAGACCCCGGAGTGCTTCACGGCACAGGACCTTCAGGCAGTCGCCCAGCAGCTCAGCACCGAGATTATTGATCTGGATAATGTGCTGCTCTTTATGGTGACGGGACCGACCAATATGAAGGACATTGTTGCGTCCGGGAACGGAAGCGCCGCGCTGGCGTTGATTGGAGCGGCCGCCTCCGTCGAAGGCAGCAACTTGCAGCCTCCGCCCACCACTCCCGTCAAGGCCAACATCGACAACATCCTGAACCTCGTAGGGAGTGCGGTATCCTTCACCGCGGCCTTCGCGTCAGGGAACCCGGAACTGGCGCCAGTGATAGCTGCGTCCATCTCGGGCATCTCTTCGATGTTTGAGGGCGCTGGCGACGTCGCTGGCGGTCTCACCACCGGAGGCGGCCCTACGCCCCTGCCCAGCCCGGAACTCAAGCTGGTAACGACCATTGGGGACTTGGCGAACAGCTCGCTGCAACAGCAGTTCACCATCGGTTTCGACACTGAACTCGACACCATACTGGGCGACTGGGGCAAGTTGTCACAACTTGGACCGCTCGTAACCAACACCAACAATCCGACCTTCTACGCTCCCAACCAACTGGTTCAGAACCTCGCGATCAAAGCCATCGGCCAAGCTTCGCAGCGTTCCTTCTATATGGCGCTGGTTCCGACAAACTATAAGGTTCATTATTGGCCCGGCTGGGTGGGTTTTAGCTCCTACCCAATCAATCCTCCGGACATGGGCATCTTGGAAGACGATGACAACACTGATGGCCCCTGCCGAAGCTTCTATCCATGGTACGGTCAAAACGGAACCATCAATCTGCCTCCGTTTGTGGATCGAGCCACTCCGACCTTCGCTGGCTACCAATATCCGTGGAGCGGGCCGAGCGATTTGTTCAACGTTGACCACTACCTGATCGTTGGACAAGTGCAGAATCCGGGCAAGACAGGCAGTAACAGCGAGAATTTCCCATTCCTCGATAGCCAAGTAGCAACCACGATGTTCTCGGCCCAGGGACTCAATATTCCCTTGGATGAATTCGACAGCAGCAACGGGCCGATGGCGTCGGCGGGCAGCTTTGTGAATATCGTGCAGAATCCCAGTACCATCTATTTCGGCTTGAGCATCGTTTCCGATTGTTACTACCGCAACCAAAGCGGCGTGGCGTCCTCGCCGAGTCCGAGCGCGGCTGCTACGACCACTACCTTGGTTGCCCCCACTACTTCCGTGCTGGGCGAGAGCGTGACTTTGCAAGCGAACGTCACGACTTCTTCCGGCCCGGCTCCCTCTGGGACAGTCACCTTCGATGACGGCAAGACTCAGATTGGAACTGCGACCGTGACCAACGGGACGGCCACTTTCTCGACGAACTCCCTCGCCCTTGGCGCACACTCGCTCGCCGCGTACTACGTCGTGAATAGCAATTACTCGGCTTCGAGTTCCGCCGCCAGCACGCTGACGGTGTACGCGAACTCGCCCGATATGACCCTCAGTCTCTCCGCAAGCAGCGTGAATCTGGCCTATGGAGCGACCTCCTCGCCAGTATCATTGCAGGTCGCCTCGCGCTCGGGCCTCACCGGTACGGTGACTTTGAGCTGTGCGGGCTTGCCCGTCGGAGTCACCTGCAGCTTCAATCCGACGCAGCCGACCATCACGGCCGGAGGACAAGCCACGAGTTCACTCACGATCTCAGCCGCTTCTGTACGTGCGGCAGGAATGTCGCTGCCGAAAGGTACCGCGGCGATTTTCCTGGCACCGGTCTACCTCTTCCTGCTCTGGTGCGTACGCAAAGACGCCCGGAAGCTGCGCATGTTCGTCTGCGCGCTGCTTCTGTCGGTTATCTCGCTCGGATGCTTGACGGCATGCAGCGGCGGATCGAAAAGCACACAGCCAACTCCCGGCTCGCAGACGATCCTGGTGATCGCAACGAGTGGAACGACGACGAAGAGCACACCGTTAATCCTGAACTTGCAGTAACACAAACGGAGTGCAGCGAGCGATCGCCGCACTCCGTTTTCCATTCTTCAACACAAAGAGAAAAGGAATTTCATGTGGAAAATTACCAAATCTAGGGACAAGAAGCGCGTGGTCCTGAGCATCAGCGGAAGGATTAAGGCGGAAGAACTGCTAGAACTTCAAATGGCAGTGTCCTCGGAAGAAACGCTGAATGTCAAAGTAGACTTGGACCTGCAAAACGTGAGGCTTGTGGACCAGCACGTGGTCACTTATTTAGCGTGCTCTGAGACAACCGGCACTCGCCTTCGGAATTGCCCCTCTTATATTCGCGAATGGATTGATCGAGAAAAAGCCGTGCAGAATGACCGAAGCAACGGGGAAGATCTACAGTTGAGTTGCAACTGATCCGCGAATGGTCGACTCGAAATAACTCCAACGTAGGTGACAATCCGCGGAAAGTTTCCCAGACGCGTTGTGGGACAGAAGGCGTCGGCTGTCGTGTGCTGATTGCGAATACTTTTGGGTGCAAGATTGGGTGCAGCTAGAAAAGTAAGAATGGCTCCGAGTCTTATGTAAGCGACACCAGACGCGGCACTTAGATTTTTGACCACCTTGGCTGTTAACCGAAGGGTTGATCGAGTGAACCCTCTGGTGATCATTTCCAACCCACAGAGAGTGGCGTCTTGTACGATTTCCGCGTGTTTTGGCAGTCCCCGCAGTCTTGGAAGTTACTGTAAAGCCCAATCACGACAGATTGACACCGTAGAGGGGGGTCGGACTGCGACGATAGACGTTTTCGGAATTAAATCGCCTTGGAAGCCCCGAGGGCCTGGGAAGAAGATTGCACCGCGGTTGAAGGTTAGCAAGAAGAAGGCAATATATCTGCTGGCCTTTTGCTGGCCAATCGACTGCAAATGAGATGTTTCGGGTGCAAATGAGAACCGCTAACTCGAACAAAATACGTGTACAGCAGCGAGCAAGGACAGGGTTGGTAAAATTAGCAAACCGCCGCCTTCAGCCTCTCGGCCACCTCTCAGTTTATAACCGTCCACTTCATAATAACTTACAACGCGTTTAGTGACAATTGCGAAGTCGACTGCTGCGTTTTGGTGCCGACTGTCACCACATTGTCACCAAACTTTTCGAGCTTCGCCACCGCCGCATGCCTGGAGTTTATCGGCGTCGAATTAATCGCCTAGGCCAATAAAGAAGACGCCAAATATGACTGTGTACACTCGATCCTCTGGATGCGGGTGCGGCATCAGTTTCACGCCGTGGGGTACTCTGACCCTGATCGTATAGGGTCCGGCCTCCGAGGGCTCACGACTACCGGACCAACGTCGAATCGTACCCGAAGTGGCAGGCTCGGATGCGCCAAAACCAACCGCGTCTGCTCGTGATTTGGGGCAAGTATAAGGCCTCATTTGATCCATCAGAACACGAGTCCTATCGGCGTGACGTCTGCCCAGATCCACCTCGTCGACGGCGGCCATTTCGCCCTCGATGTAGCCGCGGATCAGATTGCCCAACTCATACAACGGTTCATGAAATAAAAGCGGCGAGTGACTCCAGCTACGGGTCGGTCAACTGCTAGGCAACGTCAGGCTGAGCCTACCAGCCATTTTCACCAAATCGGGGAGAGAATCGGCTTTCATCTTTTGCATGACCTTGCCTCGATGAGCCTTGACCGTGATCTCGCTGATGCCGAGCTCGCCCCCGACCTGTTTGTTCAATAGGCCAGAGACCACCAACGCCATTACCTCTCGTTCACGAGGGGAAAGAGACGAGTAACGATCCTGGAGTTCCTTGATCTCCGCCTGGTGGCCAAGGGCGACTCGGCTACGTTCGAGAGCTTGCTGGATGGCCCCAAGCAGCACGTTATCCTCGAATGGCTTCGTAAGGAATTCGACAGCACCTGCCTTCATGGCCTGCACTGTTTTTGGCACATCGCCGTAACCCGTGATGAAGATGATGGGCACGTCGGGGTGTTCGGCCGCAACATGCTTCTGCAGTTCAAGGCCGTTTAGACCTGGCATGGAAATATCGAGCACCAGGCAGCTCGGAACAGGCGTTCGCGAGCGGACGAGAAAATCCTGTGCCGAAGAGAAAGTCTCGGGCTGCCAGCCCTCGGATCGGATCAGCAACTCTAGAGACTCTCGTACTGAAATATCATCGTCTACAACAAATACGATCGATGCGGCGTGCGACATGGATAGTGCCCCTATTCATGACCTGGCGCCTCCGTTAAATTCGCTGTAATCCCCAAGCTGGAGGATTGCAGCCGTTGCTCAAGCCAATCCGAGCGCCGTATTAAGCGCTCCAAGAAGAGCTGCATCACTGAATGGTTTGAGCAGGAATCCCACAGCCCCTCGTTCTAATGCTCGCTTCCGAACAGTCTCGTCCTTCTGGGCGGTTATGAAGACGATCGGAATCTTGTGTCCGCGAACCTTCAGTTCCTGTTGGAGATCAAATCCTGTCATACCCGGCATGGCGATGTCTAGCACCAAGCATTTCGTTTGACCAAGGCTATCGGAGACGAGGAACTCCTCCGCGGACGGGAATACTCGAGCGTCAAAGCCGAACTCCCCCAACAAGTCCGGTAGCGACTCGCGGACGGATTCATCGTCATCGACAACCGTCACAAGTGGGCGGCGAACAGTACTCCTTCCGTCAGAAAACTTCATAACACAAGAATGCGGCTGCCCAGGGACCGCGTCTATTAGACTTAGGTATTGGTAATGCGAGGGATGGAAAAAATGAACGTTGCGCCCTGTCCCTCGTTCCGGACTGCCCAAAGGCGTCCTTGATGGATTTCCATTATGGAGCGGCTGACGCAAAGTCCAATTCCCATTCCGTCGCTCTTTGTCGTATAGAAGGCTTCGAAGAGCTTCTCCTGGACTTTGGGGTCTATGCCCACTCCCGTATCTCTGACGCTTAGGCGCACCCCATTGCTTACGTCGCTTTCTGTCTTGATCAGCAATTCCCTTGGACCATCTGGAACCATACTCATGGCATCCGAGCCGTTCCGTATCAGATTAAGGATCACTTGCTGGATCTGAATCCGATCTCCTAAGACAGATGGTAGACCGTCGGCAAGATCAAGTTGTGGAATGACCCTGTTCCGCTGCAACTCACTGATGGAGAGGGCAATCACTTCCTTAGCCGCTTCGTTCAAATCGAACGACTCAAATTCGGCGCTCTTCTTACTGAACAGCGCCCTCAACCGTGTGATCACTTCAGAAGCACGATTGCCGTCGCGAATCGTCCGTCTGGCGGTTTCCCGTGCTCCTTCTAAATTCGGAGGATCGGCATTCAGCATCCGAAGGCAGGTACTGGCATTGGTGACAATGCCGGATAGCGGCTGATTGACCTCATGCGCGATCGATGCCGTCAACGTGTTTAGTGATGTAACCCGCGCCATAAGGGCAAGCTCAGAGCGCGTCTCGTTGAGAGCTTCCTCAGCTAGACGGCGCTCCGTGACGTCTTCGGAAAGTGCCATTAGAAAGCCCGGCAATTGCTGTGTGTCCGGCACCACAGAAACGCTGTTGCGCACCCATACGGTGCTGCCATCTTTTCGCCGGTACTGCTTCTCGATCTGAAATTGCCGGCGCTTTCCTTCCAAAAGCTCCTTGATGAGCACCCAGTTGAGATTGCGGTCCTCTTCAACAGTAATGTCGATAAAACTAAATTGTTTGAGCTCCTGTTCCGTGTATCCCAGCATCTTCTGGAACACGGGGTTCGCCGCGATAAAGCGACCGTTCAGGTCGGTCAAAGCAACGCCGATTGCTGAGTTCTCAAACACCGACCGCCACCGCTCCTCGCTTCGCGCGAGTCTCGCGTGGGTGTCGAGCAAGGCGTCTTCGTTTCGCTTGCGCTCCGTAATGTCGCGCAGATAACCCGTGAAGGATGGCGGCCCATCCTGCGGGATGCGCGTGATTGCTAGTTCCACGGGAATTTCTGTTCCGTCGGCACACACCGCGGGCATCTCGAGGCGCTGACCGATAACCCGCGATTCGCCAGTGGCGACATAGCGTGCGAATCCCGAGCGGTGCTTTTCGCGGAGCGACGGAGGAATAATAACGTCCGCTAGGCGCTTGCCCAGGATGTCCTGTTTGCGATAGCCAAACGTACGTTCTGCGCCTCGATTGAACTCGGTAATGCAGCCCTCATGATCCATGGCCACGATACAGTCAAGGGCCGAGTCCAGAATCGCTGCCTTATGCGCTTCACTGCGTTTAAGTTCCGTTTCTTCCTGACGGAGTTTCTTTTCCACTAACTTGCGTTCAGCAATCTCCTTCCTGAGTTCTTCATTGATGGCGGCAAGCTCTGCAGTTCGTTGCACGACACGCTGATCGAGTTCGCTTGCGACCCGCCTTTGTGCGCTCAGGAGGCTCGATGCCTGCAGCCCGACGGCAGCTTGATTCGCCGCCACGCTCAACACAAGTTTCTCGGTTTGCTGCGGGAAATCGACTCGACTTGAGCCGGCAATAACTATTCCCGTTTCTCCCTGTACTCCCAGTTGCATGGGAACGACCGACATTTCTCGCCCTTCGACAGTGCCCCGCACGGGGTGCGGCCAATTTTGCGTGTCATTTCGCAACCATGACCGCAGGATCTCGCCAATCGATTGCGCTGCCGGTTTCGCTTCCCATTCTGTCGCCGTCCGCACGAGTTCCAGATCCGTGCCCGCCGAGTCCCTCAGCCGGGCATAAACAAAATCCAGGCTGAGTATGTTCAGGAGAGCACCGAGCAAATCGCCAACGATTCGCGACGGCTCACTTCCGGCCCATGTCGCCGGAAGTCCGAGAATGCTGACTAGATCGTTAATGCAGCGCCGAAGTCGCTGAACTTCTTCGGCGGAACTTTCAGGTTGCACTGCCATGTCACTTCCTGTTCAGGCTGATGCGCTCCGCCCCGTTTGTCGTTCGCTGAACTCTCGAAGGAACTCGGCTGGAGGCACGAAAAACGGATTTCGTTGCAGAATGCCACCGATGATGACCATCGGATGCGTTCGCATGATGTCGATTACAGTATCACCGCCGAACTTCCCTAGATGGTATGTGCAGATCACCGCGTCGTCATGCCGTTCCCAAACATGATTTACTCGCGATTCAAACTCGATGAGATCGTTGACGTGGGATTGTCCTTCAGCCGCCCAGTCCATTCGACAAACGATACGGCTGAGAGGAAACCCTCCGGGAGCATTACCGCTCGCAATTTGCTCGAACGCTTGTAGCATTCGATCCTTATCAAACCGGCCATCGCGAAGGTATGTCTCACTATTCACTCGAAGCTCGAATTGGCCACTGTGCTCCGCTGCCGCGGGGTCAATCCCTGCCGCGACGAGCCTCTGGAGGTGTTCGCTTCGTTGATGTGGGTTAACAACGTGAACGGCTTTGTGACCGCATTCGAATCCGTCCTTAATAAACGGAAGCAGGACGCGGTATTCCTCCTCGTCACTATTGAAGAATGCACAAACATGGCGCGTCTCCGCGAGTTGAGAACCCGCAAAAGAAATTGGGGCAGTAGTGTTCATAGCCCAGTCCTCCTCAAAAAGTCCACCTAAGGCGGGTTTCCACACTATCGCGGACTGCTGAATGGTTCAATCGTTATGAAACTAGCCCCCCTGCATTGTTCCCAATGTCGCGCAGGACGATAAGTAAGATCAATATTACCGTCTAATTGGTTCGGTCTTGCGGCCCGGTGATATTGCTCTATCGTAGTTTTGTTGGGCACTCACAGTCAGCAGACCTTCAGAAGGGGGGACACCCAATGATGCAAGCCGGAGAAGCAAGAAAGCCCTCGACAGCGATGTCTCAATCAAGATTGGGTGCGGGGCAAGAAGTGCAACCATCTTCGCGTGACTCCCTCTATCAAATGATGGCGGTCATCCTTTGACGCGGCCGGAGCAGCCCGGATTATTTCAAGCGGACCAATTCTTCTGCTGCGTTGACGACCTGAAGCGTCGTTAACGAATGCAGTCGGGGGCCGCTTGAAGTGGTATCTGAGTTTCGGCGTTTAAGAAAAGCTCAGACCTGCTGGATTCGCGCTAGACGGGAATTTTCCGTGTATTTGGAGTGTCGTGCTCAGCGATTGTACCGCGCTGGACGGCGTCCAGCTGTGTGAGCAGTGACCTTAGCCACATGCGCACATATTAGAACGTGTTAATTGACGGTATGGTTAACAATTGCTTGAATACGAGAACAGCGAGGGTTCGAATGGATAACGCCAAACTGCCATCTGTCCCGCCTGATGCCCGGACAGCATTCGAACAGGTTCAGACGACCATGCACGGGGTGGTCCGCCGTCAGTGGTGGCTGTCGTCTTCGGCGGTGCTGGTGATGTTGATATTGACCGTAGGCATCGCATCGTTTGCGTTCCCTGGTCTGCTGGCCG
The DNA here is from genome assembly GCA_963701055.1 of Candidatus Acidiferrales bacterium. Lineage (GTDB taxonomy): Bacteria > Acidobacteriota > Terriglobia > Acidiferrales > UBA7541 > Acidiferrum. The sequence continues at coordinate 520,057 of OY969563.1, forward strand.
AACAGAAAGAGTTCTATGGGCTTAACCTAAACCTGGCTGTGAGGGGTCTGGTCGGGCTTGTTTTACTCTTCAACGTTTATACGATTTACCAGCAGTGGCAAATTCACCGGATCCAATTCGAGCTCCGGAAGCAAATCGGCGCCGTTGACAGATTAGAAGACCGCACGGAGCAAGTGTATAAAATAGCGGCGCTTGACTGCTTGACCGGCCTCTACAACCGGCAGTCTGGCGGGCAGCGACGCGCCGAGGAAATCTCGCGATCACAGCGGCACACGAGACCCGTGACGATCCTTATGCTGGACTTAAATGGACTGAAACAGATTAACGATACTTTTGGACACCCGGCGGGAGATCTGATGCTCCAATATTTTGCCGAGAGACTGCAAAGCGCGATTCGGGGTTCGGATGTTCCCATTCGCCTGGGCGGAGACGAATTTCTGGTTCTGTTACCCGAATGCAAAGGCAGCGAGGTGCAACTGGTACTGAACCGATTGAATGGGGTTGCTGTGGACGTCGACGGACGCAAAATCCCTATTGGGTTTGCAGTCGGATGGACCGATTATGTGCCGGGAGAATCTTCTCAGACATTGATGAAGCGCGTAGATACAGGGCTGTACGCCGACAAACGCGTTGTCAAAGAAAATTTAAAATCTCGCGCTGATGAAGAAATCAACGCTGGAAACGGCGGAGTGGTATAAACAAACGCACGCTGGCGAGTTATTCGAAACTGCCAGTTACGCCCTGGAATCCGTGACGCGCCTGTTTAAGAAGCCACTTCATGACGCGGGCCGCGTCGTAGCAGTAGGCAACGTTATATCCGAGCGTTGAGAAACAGTGGGGCTCGCAGCCTTTCTTCATCTCCGCCAGTTGCTTGAGGTCGAACTTCTGATTTTCTACCGTACCCCAGTCGTAATTCGCGTTATACATGGGGAAGCAAGGCGCGAGCGTTCCGTCGGTGCGGATGATCAGCCAGTTTTGACCGGCCCGGCAACCCCAATGCTCGCCGACTCCACGCATGAACCCTTTCATGTTTTGCAGGCGTGGAATGGAATCGACCATTTTGTATCCTTGGCGTTGTTTGTCGATCAGCCAGTCCAGCAAATCATCGACCATAGGAAAATCTTCCGGGCGGATGTAGGTGTCGTTCTCGTGCAGATGCTTGAAGTGGGATTGCTCCATCATAGGAGCTTCGTTGATGTGGAATGTAAGGGAAATGCCGTTGTCGTGTGCGATCTCCACAAGTTGTTTTACGTCGTCGATGTTCGTGCGGCAAATATTTGTGTTGAAGAAAACTGTATAGCCGTAACGGTATTGGCGCCTCACGAGGTAATCAAAATAGGAGCTGACATGCTCAAATGCCTTTGGGAGGCCGGGCTTTTCCTTGATCGCGTCGACAGCGAAGTTAATCGTGGCGATTCCCGCATCGGCGAGACGATCGGTCACTTCCGGGCGTAGAAGACGCGCATTCGTTGCCAGATAGACCCAGAAATCTTTCTTCGCGGCATAGTAAATGACCTTGTGGACAAAATCGGGCCGCAACAAGGGTTCCCCACCGGTGGGAGCCAGCACGCGGCAAGGAGTTGATTCCAGCCAGTCGATGGAGCGACGAGCATTTTCTTCGGTCATTCCCTTTACGCGATTGTCGTACGACCAGCAGTAATGGCAATCAAGATTGCATTTCCACTCGGTGAATAGATAGGCGATGATCGGCTGGAAATCCCCCGGCAGAATGCGTGATTTGAAGTATGGCGTCATCCACCCTCGCATGGTCTGGAGGATGCGAGAAACGGGCCACTGTCTTTTGCCAGTGCGCAACACGTGGTCGTGTGCGGAAATGTCTGCCATATCCAACTCGTGGAGAAGTTCAGGGTGCTGAGGAAAGACGGGGACCGGCAGAGTCACTGGCTCCTTTGAAGAGCGAGGCGACGGACGCTGGGATGGTTGCTGGAGCAGACTGTGTAATGGCACGTCGAGGCGGAAAGGCTGAGAGGGAACTGTTGGGAGCGCTTGTTCCTGTGGGGGCATGAATTAGACCTCAACTTTGATTTGGATGTCGGGCGCGCTTAGTCCACAACCCCGAGCAGAAACGCCTGTGCCCTTCTTATCCGCACCTCCTACAGCGAACACGGTAGCTGAAGAGGGCAAACGTCGTCCCCGGCAATATATGTTGGATATATGGACCCGCCTAACAGATACATGAGAATTTAACAAAAGTTGGGCCCGGGGGGCGGAAATTGTCCGTGCGCCCAATTGAGTTGCAGGCGCATCCCACAAATAGTAAACCAGCGGCTGTGAACACGCCGGTGTAGGTCTCGCAAGGGGTAAGGAAGTGCGATTCCGTATGCGATTCTGTCTTCCGTGGATCGCCATGGCTGTGCTGTCGTTTCTTGCCCGGCCATGCTGGGCTCAAGAGCCGGATGTTGGTTTCCTGGCGCAGATGGATAGAGCGATATTCCCGTTTTTACAACCGAGTGGCGATCTCACCTCTCAGCAACAGGACGGTCCTGATTCCCAACAGGAAAAGCAAGCCGAAGATCCGCAAAGAGGCACGCCCAACGATCGCATCCTTTGGACTATGGCAAACTTTCTAACGTTGGAAAATGCAGGCGACATTCCACCGCTGACGGTCCGGCGGAAATTTAAAGTTACGGCGCGGGGGGGCTTTGACGCGTTCGAATTTGTTCTCATCGTTCTTGTGACTGGGATCAATCAAGCAAGCAACAGCAACCCAACGTATGGGCAGGGGATGCAGGGGTATGCGAAACGCTACGGCACAGCGTATGGGGACAATGCCATTGAAAACTTCATGGCTAGTGCGGTATTTCCTTGGTTCTGCACCAGGATCCCCGCTACTATCAACTCCAACAGCGAGTGACCGTGCGTTATTGAGGCTGCCGTGGGATGGGTTCAATTCAGATCCTGGTTGAAGTTAACGTTGCCCGCTCTAGGCGGAGTCGGCCTACTTATTTCGGCTTTTATTGATTCCTCTTTTGTCCCACTTCCGCTGGTGACGGACTTAATCCTGATAGAGCTTTCCAGCCGTCACCCGGTGCGTATGCCGTACTACGCCGCGATGGCTGCGGTTGGGTCACTGGGGGGGTGCATCTGGATTTACTGGCTAGCCCGGAAAGGCGGTCAAGCCTACTATCGCAAGACGCAGGGACATGCACCAGGGAAGATTCGAAAACTAATACAAGCCTATCCGATGGCCAGTGTTTTTTTCCCGGCGGTTGCTCCGTTTCCCGTACCGTTTAAGCCTTTTGTTATTGCCCAAGGCGTTTTTCAAGTGCCTTTTGTGACGTTTGTGATTGGAACCATTGTCGGCCGTGGCTTGCTATTCTTCTTCGAGGGATTCCTGGGAGCGCGCTATGGAATGGTGGCAAAGGAATTCGTAGTGAACCAGAAATGGGCTTCCATTGCGCTGGCCGCCGGCCTGGTTCTGGGTTTCCTTGCGATTCGCCGGTTGCCCGTCTTCCGGCGGACGGAGATCTCTCACACAAATTGAAGCTTGCGAACGCGGCGTTCCAGTTCTCGCGCAATCTCGTTGGCGTCCAGATCGGATTCGAATCGTACCGGAGCGCCGATTGTGACCTGCACGTGACCGGGTCGCGCGAAAATGCGCTCGTGCTGTTTCATGTCAAACAGCCCCTGCAAGTACATGGGAACGACGGGAATGTTCAACTGCTTGGCGAGCAGGCCAATGCCCGAGCGGAAAGCCATCATATTTCCATCCTCAGTTGTTTTGCCTTCCGGAAAAACCAAGACATTCCAGCCTCGGTCAGCGAGGTCGCCCGCGAAGGTGAAGCTCTGGAGAAAGCCCGATTGCTGAGGCAGCGGGAAAACATTGAAAAGACTTAAGGCGAGAAAATATCTGAGGTGTTCCAGGAAACGCTCAAAAAACTTCAGGTCACTTGAGGGACGTCGCATTCTTGCGAGCCTTTCACCTCCCATAGCGGTGGCGAGGCGGTTTCGGAGCTTGGCGGGGAGCGCGGGAAGGATCCAAGCGATATCGAGATAGGTGACGTGATTGGAGACTACGAGGACCGGCCCACGTAACCCGCGGAGATTTTCCCGGCCACGAATGCGAGGAGCGGCGAGAAGATAGGTCGCAGGCCAAGCAAGCGAGTAATAAACGCCAAGGCGCAGGGCCGTCGTGACCCAATTTTGCGGCCATGTGGGGTAGACGTGCTGAATCGTGGAAGGAGTGCCTTGAGCGAGAAGCTTTTCGAGTTGGCCAACCGTTGCGACGTCCTGAAACCGAGTCTCGTTAAGGTCCACCTGATGGCGTTCTTCCAAAACGCTCATAAGCTCGACGCGATCGAGAGAACTAAGATGTAAATCCGTTTCCAGATTGGCGTCCTTGGAGCCCAATTGGACGGGCCGGCCTGTGATTCGCGTGATCAACGCTGTAAGAGAGTCAGCTGCGACAGCGTTTTGCGCCGTGCCACTCTTCGCATGTTGGACTGCATCGCGAATGCGAGGAAGAACAGGTTTTTGCGTCGGCGTCCGCGGGAAGTCGGGCTCAGGCCAGACAAACCATTGGTGCATTCTCTGATACCCAGCCAGCGATTGATTGGCAGCTTCGATCACTGCGGCTGCGTCGCTGGCGGAGCCGTTCAACAAGAGCACCGCGCAGGGCTCAGCATTGCCGTCTTTTTCGAGTCCGATTACGACACAATCGCGAACACCAGACTGGGGTCGTAGAGCTTTCTCCAGATCCTCCGGGTAAATATTCATGCCAGCGGGGGTGACGATGACATTTTTTTGCCGGCCCTTAAAATACAGGCGGCCAGTCTCATCCTTCTCCGCGACATCGCCCGTTCGAAACCATCCATCGGCTTCAGCTACAGAGAGAGTTTGGCCATTTTGCCGATAGGCCGTTGCAACGTTTTCTCCACGCACCAGAATCTCGCCGTTGTCGTCGACGCGCACTTCCATGCCAGGAAAAACCTTGCCGATTGATCCTCTCGCCGAACGGAACGGATGATTCAGACTGATCAGGGAAGTGGTTTCTGTCATGCCGTACCCTTGAATAACGGCGAATCCCAGGCGATTCCAGAAAGTTTCGGCCTGCTGCTGGAGTGCGGCTCCGCCAGAAATGAAGGCCCAGAATTTCCAGCCGAGCCGCGAGTGGATATGGCGGAATTGCCACCAGCGGCGAAGAAAGTGCTTACCTTCAGCTTGAGCGAGATCCTTTCGAAACTGGTCTATTTTTCCATCGCGTTGCTGCCCACGTTCTATTTCACGTTGCAGCGATTCGATGAAACGAGGGACCGCGACCAGGATGGAGACGCGCTCGCGCCGGATGGTGTCCACAAACTCCGCGGGCCGGAGTGAGTCAAGGAAAACAACCGTGCCCGCTAACATAGGAGGAATGAACACTCCAAGCATCTGGCCGAACACGTGACTGAGGGGAAGCAAATTCAAGAAGCGCAATGGGTGTACAAGTTTTTCATAACGGAGGTATTTCTGGATTTCGCTCTGGAGCGGTGCGATGTTGGCGAGCACATTTCCGTGGGAAATCACAACGCCACGAGGCTCCGCCGTGGTGCCGGAAGTAAAGATGATCTCTAACGTGTCTTTGCGCGACAGCGGTGGCGAGGGGTAGGAAGACGAATCGTGCTGTGCCGTAAGCGCCGATACGGACTCCAAGGTGATGGATGGAATGGTTAAACATTCCTTATGCGCACGAACCTTGTGCACGCCGGAGTGAAAGACGAGCTTCGCGTTCACTTCTTCTGCCACTCGGCAAGCGAACTCTGTTGTTGAAGCGTTGTCAATAGGCACGATGATGGCGCCAGAAAGCAGACACCCCCAAAATACGGTGATCCACTCCGCGGAGTTTTCGCCCCACAAGAGAACCGTATCGCCCTTTGCGATGCCCCGGGTTTCGAGTTCTCTGGCGACGCGGTTTGCCTCTGCGGCGATCCGCGCATAAGTCCAACTTTCCATGCGATAGCCGCGCCGCTGCCGGACGGCTATTTCGTCGCCATGTGCGGCGTAGGTTTCAACGAAATTAAGTAGTGACTCCACGGGCTTCCCAGACATCTATTTTCCCAGAACCTGGGCAGCCTTTGTCATATCAGTGGCCGCATGAACTTTGATAAGGTTTGCTTGTGGCGGGATACACAGAAAGAGTCGTGATTATCGGCGCTGGAATCTCCGGCCTGACTTGTGCCTACCGGCTCAAGCAATTGGGAATTCGTTCCCTCGTCCTGGAAGCCAAGGAACGAGCAGGCGGCGTGATTGCGACGATTCGCCGAAATGGATTTTTATTCGAAGCCGGACCCCAATGCCCGCGATTCCCGGCTTCGGTGTGGCGACTGTTGCGTGACCTGAATTTGCAAAGCAAATTTGTCCCGGGCGATCCGAAAGCCAAGCGATATATTTTACGGCATGGACGATTGCATCCGGCGCCGTTTTCGCCGGCGGGATTAGTTACGACGCGGTTGGTGGGACCTGGATCCAAGTTCAGAATCCTCACCGAGGCCTTCCGCTCATCGCGGCCTCCTCTCCATGAGGAGAGTTTGGCGGAGTTTGTTCAACGAAAGTTCGGCGATGAGGTTCTGGACAATCTGGTCGACCCTTTGATCGCTACGATCTTTCTGGGCGATTCTTACAAGATGGGCATGGAGAGCGCGTTTCCGGCCTTAGTAGAATGGGAGCGGAATCAGGGAAGCCTTGTACGGGGCGCGATTCGAGCGCGTAAAACGAAGCAAAATGCGAGGAAGACAGGCGAGTCGTCTACAGGTTCGCGTGCAAACGGAAACCGGGGAGCTTTGCACGTTACCGACGCTCTTCCATCGCTTGGGTCGTTCACGACAGGAATGGGGACATTGCCGGAGAAGCTCGCGGAGGAGCTTCAACCGGGGATCAGGTACAACGCGGAGATCGGATCGGTGACGCGATCAGAAAGCAACAGCGGCGCAGCGAAGGAAGGCTGGGAAATACGTTTGGCGGGCGGCGATAAGATTACAGCGGAAAAGTTGGTGCTGGCGGTGCCGGCGTATGCTGCTGCACGTCTTCTTGTAAGTAGCGCGCCGCAGCTTGCTCGATCCCTTCAGGCCATCGAGTATGCCCCCATGTGCGCTGTGTCTTCAGCGTATGACCGTTCCCAGGTAGCCCACGCGCTGGATGGATTGGGGTTCATGGTCCCGCGGCGGGAACGATTACAGACGATTTGCACGTTTTGGAATTCTTCTCTATTTCCGCAGCGCGCACCCGAGGGCAGAGTGTTAATGACCAGCTTCGCCAGAACTGAGGCGAACGATAACGAGTGTGCACAGATTGTGGAGGCGGAAAGCGCCAAAACACTAGGAATCACGGGCGGCCCGGTGGACCGATTGGTTTGGAAGGATTCGCACGCGCTGCCGCAATATAACGTAGGGCATGCGCAGCGAGTGACGGAGATCGCTAGCATCTTGCGCGCCGTTCCCAATCTATATCTCGCAGGGAATTTCTTAAGAGGCCGATCGATCGGTGACTGCGTCGAAGTTGCGGTGCACGTCGCGGAGGAAATGCATAGCCATCTTCGAGGTAACGTCATCCAAACCAGCGAAGATTTTGTTGAGGAGCCGCGGAGTTGATTCAAATACTAGCTTGGCTTTCAGGAATTGCGCTACTTGTGGGGCTGGCAGGCGCGGTTTACCAGACTTTGGGAACACGCACAGACCGCAAAAGGTTTCCGCCGCCGGGTAGATTGGTCGACTTGGGGAGTCACCGATTGCACCTTTTTGAATCGGGGGATGGCGGCCCAACGATCTTGTTGGAAGCGGGACTCATGTCAACTGTGTTGAGCTGGAGTGATCTCCAACGTGAGTTATCCGGTTCGTTTCGCGTGGTCAGCTATGACCGGGCGGGGCTGGGTTGGAGTGACTTGGGTCCAATGCCGAGGACAGCCGACCGCATCGTCAATGAGCTGCATACATTGCTGCAGCGCGCAGCGATTCGTCCGCCCTACGTGCTGGTGGGCCATTCCTTCGGAGGTTTGACGGTGCCGCTGTTTGCAGCGCAGTACCCGGAGGAAGTAGCTGGGGCGGTGCTGGTTGACCCCGTTGTGGCGGCGGAATGGAATCCTCCTTCGGAACATGACAGGAGGCTGACGCGCGTCGGGGCCAAGGTGTGCCGGCGCGCGGCATTCCTCTCGCGCATCGGGATCATTCGTTTTGTCGCTTTTCTTTTGACCACCAATGTTGCAAAGAAACCAGCAAGCATTCTGGTGCGCCTTATCAGCCGAGGATCGCCCGCCGAATCCGGAACGGTTTCGAGTCCCTGGTTTGCCGCGCTACCCGCGAGCGAAAGGGCAATGGCATCGGTGTTCTGGATTCAGCCGAAGTTTGCTTTGACGATCGCTAGCCAATTGGAAAACCTGCCTGTCAGTGCGGCGCGTGTGGGTCAACTTGGTGCCTTTTGCCATAAGCCGGTGATGATTTTGTCGGCGAGTACCGCGCCCGAGGATCGCCGTAAAGAACACGCCGCAATGGCTGGACGCCTCCCCCTAGGGGAATACGTCTTAGCGGGGAACAGCAATCATTGGATCATGCAGGAAGAACCGGACCTGGTGGTCGGCGCGATCGAGAAAGTGGTGACATTGTCGAGAGCGGAAGCGACTCGTGAGCGTCGCTCCGAAGATGATGTAAAACATAGCGTCGCCAAAAACTTATAGCGGCTATTCGAAGTTTGAGCTTGCAAGCTTTTGGGCTGTATGAAAGATTTGCCTTTCTTGGCGCCCCGGTGTCTCTGCGATGGTCGAAAGCTTCCTACGTTGCTTCCGGTGGCTGACATCCTTCTCCTTTATTACACCTTGCAGGAGCCATGTTCGACGGTGACAGAGGTCGATGAACTTCGATACTGACAAAGTGCTCGGCGAGGAACAAACAGTACGACAGCGCCAACCATTTTCCCGGCGATACTTCCTGACAGGAGGCGCGACCTGCTGGCTGAGTGCATGTGCTGGAGCGCGTGTGCTGGGGGCGGCTGCGCCTAGCCGGTTGCTGACGATGGCTTTTGGCTGGGTGCCTAACAGCGAGTATGCGGACATATTCGTTGCCATGGAGAAACAACACTTCGGCGACGCCGGGTTATCCATCAAATATCTGGGCGGCGGACCTAACGCGCCAGTTTCTCTGGTGACGCTGGCGGCAGGGCAAGCCGATATTGCCGGCACAAGTTGGCTGCAGCTTCTGGATGCGCAGGAACATGGAAATGACTTTGTGATCATCGCGTCGATGGTGCCGGTCACCCCCGAAGGGCTGATCTCGCTCCCGCGCAGACCTGTCTTGAAGCCTGCCGATCTTCCCGGCACGCGCTTTCTGGTGCAGGGACCGGCGGAGCGCGATGTCCTCGACGCTGTCTTTAAAATCAATCATCTGCCGCCCGAGCGCCGCTACATCCCCGCTGGATATTCCCCGGACGCGCTTCTGGCGGGCGCGGGAGATGCATATTTCTGTTTTGTCACCAATCAGCCGGTCATTTTTGAAAACATGCACCTGAAACCAGGCAAGGACTTTTTCGTCGCTCGCATGGACCAGTTCGGTTATCGAGTTCCGTCGCAATTGCTAGTGGTGGAGCGTAAACGGCTTTCGATGGAGCGCGCGACGTTTGTGGCGTTTTTGCACGCGCTCCTGCAAGGCTACATCGACAACAAGAAGGATCCAGCTTATGCGGCATTTCTGGTCGTTTCGAAATACGGGCGCGATTTCGGGTTTTCGCTTCACCAGCAAACGCGCTTGAATGAGCTCCAGCTGGAACTGGAGAAGATGCCCGGGTCGCGAGGACCCTATTGGATCAGCGATGAACAACTTCGCGGTCCCATGTATGATGTGGCGCGAGCCACGGGCCGCAGCAACCTGCCTGACCCCGCTCGGATTATGGACATGAGCCTTCTCGCCGAAGCTTATAAGGGACTGCCTTTGTAATTTCCGCGGGCCCGCAATCGATACGATGGCCTGAAGATGGGGAGCTTGAGGCGCAATGGAAGCGCGTGACATCGATCTGCTCGTTAGTGGCGCGGAAGTTCTGACGTTTGACGACACCGGTGCCGTTTTACGCGATGGCGCCGTTGCGATTGTCGGCAATTCGATCGCGTGGGTTGGCAAGAGCAGCGAAGCCGCCACCTTGTTTCGCGCGAAAGACACACTGCGGGCTGCTGGCATGATCGCTATGCCAGGCTTGGTGGATTGCCACGTGCATACCGCGCAGCAATTTTTGCGGGGCAAACTCGCTTCTCTCGGCAATATGGGCAGCTTGCGGGAGCCGATTTGGAAGCGGTACCTGATCCCTTTCGAAAGCGGTCTGGATCCGGAGGACGTCTACTGCAGCGGCCTGAGCGCATACTCTTCGATGATCAGCTGCGGCACCACCTGTTTTTTGGAAGCCGGCGGACCGTGCGCCGATGAAATGGGCCGAGCCGCGGCCGACATCGGCATCCGCGGACGGATCGCCATGTCCACCATGGACATAGACGAAAGCCTGCCACAAGGTTTTCGATTTACGACCGAAGACGCGCTACAGCGCAGCGAAGCTTTGGTCAAGCGCTGGGAGAAACATCCGCGCGTGAATGCCTGGCTGGCACTGCGCCAAATCATCGTGAATTCCGAGAGGCTTCGCGTGGAAATGGACGCGTTGGCCCGGCAGTTGAACACGCGGATCCATACCCATTTGTGCGAAGGCACTTATGAAGTGGAACACACCATCGACCAGTTTGGAATGCGGCCCGCGGAGTATCTCAACGAAATCGGAGTGCTGAACGACAGGTTGCACTGCGCGCATTCGGTGCTGTTGAGCCACAAGGAGATTGATCTGTACGCGGCAAATGACGTGAGCTCCTGCCACTGCGCGATGAATAACTTCATTATCGGCGCACCTCATCTTTTCGAGTTGGTCCGTCGCAATGTTCGCCTTGGCCTGGGCACGGATGGGGCTGCGACGCGCGGCACTCTCGACTTGTTTCAGGTGGCCCATTATGCGGTGCTCGGTCAGCAGATTCTCGATGGGACGCCGCATCACGGCACGAGTCCGATGAGCTACGCTGATATGCTGCGTCAGGTGGTGCGGGGTGGCGCTCGCGCGGCTCATCTGGAACCTCAGATCGGCAGTCTGGAAGCCGGAAAGCGCGCGGATCTTATCCTGATCGGGGCCGCCGATTACGATCAATATCCTGTGTACGATCCTCTGATCACCGCGGCAGAACACACTGTGGGGCGCGATGTTCAGACAGTCATCATCGATGGCCGTATCGTGATGAAAGACCGTCAAATTCTCACAATTGACCTCGGTCCCATGCGTGAACGCGTGAAGAAACAGTACGCTCTGATCATGGATCGTTTCGACAAGGCTATTGGATGAGCGGAGCGGGGATTGAGATCCACGATCTAACGAAGAGTTACTCTCCGCGGCGGGGTGTGACGGTCGAAGCCATCCGGGGGATGGACCTCACCGTAACCGCAGGAGAGTTCCTGGCCATCGTGGGTCCATCGGGATGCGGCAAGAGCACGCTGCTGCATTTGGTCGCCGGCCTTGGGCAACCGACCAGCGGGACAGTGCGCATGGGTGGCGCGGCGCCGGAAGAATTGGTGCGACGCCATCGTTTGGGAGTCGCGTTTCAGGATCCGGCGCTTCTGCCGTGGCTTTCGTTGGAGGCTAATCTTGCTCTGCCGTTCAAGCTGGCCGGAATCCCGGTAAATCACGAGCGAGTGCAGGGACTGATTGAATTGGTGGGACTCAAGGGATTTGAGCGCACGCGGCCAGCGCATCTGTCCGGAGGAATGCGCCAGCGCGCGGCGATTGCGCGATCGCTTTGCCTGGAGCCTGACGTTTTGCTTCTCGACGAACCTTTCGGAGCGCTGGACGCTGTGACCCGGCGCAGACTCAACATCGAACTGGAGCGCATCTGGCGCGATCGAGCGATCACGACCTTGCTGGTCACGCATTCCGTCGAAGAGGCATTATTTCTTTCCGACCGCACCATCGTTATGGAAAGTCCAGGCGCCATCGCCCAAATAGTCGACGTTCCGTTTTCGCGGCCCCGTGCGTCGGAGCTTTTGCGACGCGAGGAATTCCATCGCCTGACGGACCAGATAACAGTTTGGCTGGAACGGTAGGGAGCAAGTCAATGGAGAGAGCAAAAAACCAACCCGTCGGGAATCTTGGATACGCGATTTTGGGTTTGGCATTATTTCTCGGCGCGTGGCAGTGGGCTGGAAAAGCAGGAATCGCCGGGCCCGTGATGCCAGCGCTGAGCGATGTGGCAGCGACGCTGTTCCAGCCGGAAACCTTGTCTATGCTTGGGCGGGCTGCTATGTACACGCTCGCGTCGGCCGCTAAAGGACTATTTTTCGGCGGATCGCTGGCGGTGCTACTGGCAGTTGCGATGCGTCTGTTGCCGCGGTTGCATCCAGGTCTCGACCGTCTGGCGATCCTCGTGAACGCCACGCCGCCGATCGCGATTGGGCCCATCCTGATTGTCGTGTTCAGCCGGGAGCAGACGCCAGCGCTGCTGGCAGGAATTCAGGTTTTTTTTCTTTTTTATCTTGCAGCTGCGTCGGGCTTGGCTGCAGCTTCTCCAGCACTGCGCCGAGTGATGACTGCGTTTGGAGCGAGCAAAGGGAAACGCCTGCTTTACTTGGAGTTGCCCGCGGCCTTGCCACACCTGGCCAGCGGACTGAAAGCAGCGGTGTCTGCATCGTTCATTGGCGCCATTCTGGGGGAGTGGTTCGGCGCGCCGCAGGGACTTGGCCTGGTGATTTTGAATGCAATGCAAAATTTTCAGATTCCGCTGATGTGGGCTGCCGTTACGGTTGCCGCCGCGTTGTCGTTAGCCGCGTTTTTGATAGCGGCCGGCATCGAGAAAGTCGTGTCGCAGAGGTTCAGCAAATGAGGCGTTTGATTTCTGAAACGTGGGCTGTGGTCTTGCTGCTGGCCGCGTGGAGCCTGTGGGTTCGTCACAGCGGGTTGAACCGAATCGTTATTGTCACGCCACTGGCTGTGGCACGCGAACTGCTGCACAACCCGTCGCAATATGTACAACCGGCCTTGCACACGATTGCTGTTGCCCTGTTCGGCATCGCGGCGGGACTTATTTGCGGATTGCTCTTGGCGATCGTGACGTGGACGTCGAGGGTTCTTGCTGGGCTCAGCATTCCTCTGGCCCTGCTGTTGACGTCTGTTCCTGTGGTTTGCCTTATCCCGGTACTGACTCGGATTTTCGGGTATGACGATCGGACCGTGTTCGTCACTGTCATTATTCTATGTTTTCTACCCGCATTTGTTTTTGCAAGCGCCGGTCTCAGAGCGTTGCCCCCCATGGCCGAAGAATACTTTTTCGTGCAAGGCGCGGGACGCTGGAACCGGCTGCTGCGTTTGGCTCTGCCTGCCGCGGTGCCGCGTCTTGTCGTGGCGCTCCGAGCGCTCTCGGTACAGAGTGTCCTCGCGGCGCTGATTGCGGAATTTCTGATGCAGACGGGAGGTCTGGGGTCACTGATTGCAACTTCGACCGCGGATCTTGCGATGGATCAGGCGCTCGCCGCATCGTTTGTAAGTGTAGTGATCGCCTTCACGTTATATCTTGGTGCGTCAATGATTGAACGAAACGTCCTGAGGCGCTACAACTGAACTCGTAGTATTGGAAGGAGCACGATGCCACCGAAAAGCGAAGATCAACCCAATTATCAAAGCCAGGACATCTGGAGCCGCACTACTACGGCGAACGGCTACAGCGTAGACGAGTTGCGATCCGTGTTGCAGAAATCCATCCGGCGGGGATGGGTCGAAGAGGCCGCACTCGCTGCCTACGAACTGTTTTCCTCCAGCCCGGAGACGGAAGAAGTGCTTTGGCGGCGGTTGGAGATTATCGCCACGGAAGATGTGGGGCTGGGCATGGTTACCGCGCCGGCCATCATCGAAGCGCTAAATCGGCAACGGGTGCGCATGGATGACCGCGGCGACCGCTGGATTTACTGTGCGCACGCGGTGAGGTTGCTCGCTACCGCAAGGAAGGACAACATGTCCATGGAGCTGGCCGGCTGGACGCGAGCGGTCGTTGCCCGGGGCGAAAGGAAAGTGGAAGTACAGGATTTTATGATTGATCTGCACACTCGCAGGGGCGTCAGCATGGGCCGTGACAAGGCTCAGTGGTGGAAAGAGGGTGCTCGTCTGGAAAATCGAATGGACGGCTACGATCCGAAGTGGGGCGATTATTTGCGAAAGCTTGACGGCGCAAAATGAAAAGAGTGTTTGCTAGCAGAAATTTGGACTGATTTCGGTGGAGGATACAGATGCGGCATTTCACTGTAATGCTTTTCGCGACCGGCCTGGGATTGTTTTCGCAGGATAGGAAAGTCGAACCAACCTGGTTGCACCGTGATGTCACCGCTCTCCCGGAACGTCAGATTGACTTGTCCAGCGAGTCTTGCCACTACACGCCGATTTTTGGCGAGGGAGACGCCGATTCCAAAGTGCCGAAGAGCGTCGTCCGCTTTGGAAAGCTAACCGTCGCCCCCCACGGCAATTGCCGGACAGTCGAATATCCGCGAGAAGAAGAACTGTATTTCATTCTAGGGGGCGCCGGGATGCTTCACTACGGCGAGCAGACGCATCGCTTGGCGCAAAATGATTTCACGTATGTGCCTCCGACGGTCAGGCACAGCATTTACAATTCGTCCAGCGAGCCGCTTCAGCTCGTGATCACAACAGTTCGAATACCTGAAGATACTCCGCTTTTGCCACCACAAGAGTTGGCGGTAAGTAATTTGGCCGAGCTTAAGGAAGAGACTGTAGAAGGGCACCCGAACTCGGTGCTCTACAAACTTCTGATTGGGCCGCGTACAGCCAAGCGTGACCGGATCAATGCGACCTATACGGTCGCAGATTTTTTCCTGATGGACTTTGCGCCCGGCGGCACAAACTTTCCCCACCATCATGAAGTGGCCGAGGAGATTTATCTGGTGCTGGATGGAGAGGGGCAAATGGCCGCAGGTGGCGGGATCGACGGAATTGAGGGCTTGCATCCCGCCAAAGCCGGAGACGCATATTATTTTCGGCAGAACTGCACCGTGGGGTTCTACAACCAGAAAGTTTCGCCGGCGAAGGCGCACATCTTGGCGGTGCGGGTATACGTGCCCCTGCCTAAGAATCCCGATTGAGCCGGGTGTACAGACCAGCCAGAGAGGCCTTTGTCTCTTATTAAGGCAAAGGCCGCAGGGTTGAGTTGCCTCGCGCACGCACGGCGATGAGTGAAACCTGCTCCAAATCGGGGTAGTGCTCTTCCTGGTCGGGCTTCCGTTCGGCCGGTGGGAGTTGCTGCACGGTCGTTTGTGCAGGCAGCGCTGCCTTGAAGTATTTTTTGTAGACTTTGGCAAACAGAGGGGCATCCTTCAGATCGTCCAGATAAATCGTGGTCGACACAACCTGATCGAAGCTCATCTCCGCCTCTTCTAAATTGTCGAGAAGATTGCGCATCGTCTGCCGGGTCTGATCCGCGACCGAAGCGGTGAAAACGCCTCCATTAGGCCCAGGAATGAATCCACTCTTCGCGGAACAATACAAAGTGTCTCCCGCAAAAACGCACGGGCTGGCCGTGGGACTGGGCGGCATATTCTTTGGGCGGATGGAATGGCGCTGGCTGAGATCACGGACCGCAACGCCTGTGTAGACGATTTGCGTGCCGTCGGGCAGGCTGGAAACTTCAATCGTGGCGCGCGCCGGAGTATTTCCAAACTCGAACCTGCGCGCATATTGGGTGTTCATGATGCGCATAGGCACAGCCGCTGTTAGATAAGGATTCACGAAGACCATGTTGGCCATTGTTAGGCCGGCTGCCTGAACCACCGCCTGTACACGATCCAGCGCGATGTTGACCTGCTCTGTCGCGTCTTGAGGGACGGCTCCGTTGGTGAAATCACTGGCGGGGATAGAGGAAACAAACAGCCGGTCGTATGTCAGCATGCCGGGAGAATAGGATTTGTCCCGCGAAAAGTTGGGCAAAGCCACCGGTTTCCTGCCACGCAGGTCGCGGACAGCGACGGCGGTCATCTGCACCGAGGATGCAGGCACGCCCGCGACGCCGAGGACGGCGCGCGCGGGCGGGTCATGGGGAAAGTACTTCGCAAAAACCTCGTTGAGTTCCTGATAGTGCTTCACGTCCTCAAGGTAAACCTGGACATAAACGACGTGGTCCATCGAGAGGCCCGCGGTTTCAACGACTTTGCGGATGTTATCGAGACACTGACGCGCTTGAGCCGGAAAATCAGCCGGAAGGGTTCCATCGGCGACGCGTGGACCTTGCCCCGAAACATATACATAGTCCCGGGCATCAAAGCCGTTCGGACCCAGATCAACGGAGGATGTCGCATCGGGAGGCTGCTGGGCGAATAGGGAAGCCGCCGAAAAGAGCAGGCACACAACCAAGATCAAGAGGCGCTTCACGCAGCTTTTCCCTTGCGCGCGGCGGCCAGGATCGATCGCAGCCGGTCTCCTACGATCATTTCTTCGCCTGGTTGAATGGTCATGGAGACTAGCTCGATGTGATTCTGCTTCTTTATTTCCTTTGCGTTCGGTTTCGGTTTATCAACCCCCTCGTGAACCGCGGATACCAGGCTGGGATTATCAATGCCGAGGACTTCGATTACCGGATCACCTTCGCGAAGTTTCTGGACGCAATCCTTGATGCCGAAACCCCATGCGTCCTGGTCCCACGAGATGCGCAAGGTCGGATAGCGATTGCCGTCGTCCGGAATGTAGATTTCCGTCTGAACTCCCGGCACGGTTTCAACGAGCTTTGCGATGCGATCAACGCGGCCGTTCCATTCGTCGTAAAGTTTTTTGGAATCGGTATTCAGCCAGGTTTCGATCGAAGTCAGGAGGCCGATTACCTCTTCTTTTCCCACTTTCATGGGGCGGCAGACGGCGCCTTCGTACGGGCAGGAATTTCGCAGGGCGGCTTCGATAAGGTCTTTCCGGCCCAGGAGCACGCCGCTGCATTGCGGGCCTCGCAAACCCTTGCCACCGGAGAAAGTATATAGGTCCAGTTTCATCTGCGCGTACAGCTTGATGTTGTCGATCGGCGGGATGCCGGCCGCATCGTCAAGCAACAGCGGCACGTTGTGCTGTTTTGCGATCGCCGCTTCGCGTTCCAGCTTGTCTTTCAGGTCCGTGGTGTAAATCATGGCGGTATTCGGCGTAATCGCATTGGCAACATCGTCGGGTTTGTCGACGAGAACCAACTTTGCGCCGGCCAGGCGGATGGCACTGTCAAACGCGCTGCGGCCGCCAACCATAATCACTTCGTGTTTCAGTCCGGTGGTATCCGGCAGTTGCCAAATTTTCTGCGGATCGCTTCCGGCCATGCAGGCTGCGGTTGCAGCGGCCATGGCCCCCGCGGCGCCCGAAGTGATAATTCCAGATTCCGCGCCAGTCAGTTCGGCCAATCGTCGCCCGACAGCCTTATGTAGCTCGACCATGTTCACAAAATAGCGCCCGGCCTCCGCTTGAGCCTCGCGGGCCTCTGGAAATTGCAGAGATCCGCTAAGGTACGTCCAGGTGCCGCGGCAATTGATGACGGTTTTCACCCCGAGCCGGCTGTACACATTGCTGTTCGGGTTTAAGCCAATCGCGGCAGCGGATTTTACATAAAGTCCCTGCGCGGCGATTTGAGCCAACAGCGGCGAGGCCGCCAGCATTTTCATGAATCCGCGACGGTTCGGTTCTTTTGCAAAAGACATGTGTTTTCCCTCGGAATAAAATTTTTATTTCGTGAAAACTAAAGTTCCAAAATGTTCGGGCACGTGATTAGGATCCTGGTTGATCACACAGGTCGGCTGCCAGCACATAAAGTGGCGCACCGGGTCCTCACCTAATCCATCGATTCGATACAGGTTGACCCTCCACCGGGTGCCGGGCACGATCTGCTTCTCGCTTACGGAATGCAACGGCACACGCGCCGCGGCGTACCATACGTGGTTCTTTTCATCGATGCGCCCCTGCCGCTGCCATCCGGAATTCCACTTGGCATCGGAAATGTCTTTGCCCAGATCGATGGCGAGATCGACCCAATCGCCCGTGGGGGCGATTTCAAATTCGCGATAGCGTTTGATGTCCTGCCAATCGTCGCCGAGGAAAAACTCCACGACATCGCGATCCCAAAGTTTCAAACGGTCCTTACTATTGTCCGCCGGCAACCAGAGATTGAGCTCGGAGTAGGGTGAAACGAACAAGAGATACAAATCGGAATCCGTCCAGAATCCGTGCACTTCCGTTTTGAGCTTGGGATAATCAATATCGTGGCTACAGTCCTTTATGATCCACGTCGAGGATGCCTTGGCCCACGTGGCGGAATTGGGATCGGTGTTCAACCCCGGAGCTTTCGAGACGTAAGGAATGGAAAAGCTAGCACCTGGCGGTGAGAATTCGCAGACCTTGGCGGAAGCATTACCCGCGGGCGACTGCGGCACCCGCTTGCCTGGGGCCCGAAGCCCGGCTGCGGGCAACCTGAACAGGATCACAGCGGCTACGATCAAAACCATCAGAGCTATATTTCGTCTTGAGAACATTCAAGGGCGAGCCGCGTTTCTTAACTCGGGCGAAATTTCGAAGGCTTTCTCGAACTCCGCGCGCGACTCTGCCTCCTTTCCTTGTTTCTGCAGCGCTAAACCAAGGTTGTAGTGGGCTTCCGCGTAGGAAGGCTTAAGGCGAACAGCCTGTAGAAATTCCAATTTAGCCGCGCTGTCGTCCCCCGCTTGCAGCAGCGCCAATCCAAGATTGTTGTGAGCTTCCGCGAAGCCAGGATCGCGATGCACCAGTTCCCGGAAAACACTGATCGCTCCCGCCGTATCGTTTTTCTGGTTCAAAACCAGACCCAGCTGAATACGCGCGTCCGTGTACTCGGGGTCAAGGCTCAAAGCTTCGTTCAATTCGCGGACTGCTTCGTCGAGTTGGCCCGATTGCGCCAGCGCAAGGCCAAGATTATAGTGGGCCTCCGGCAGATCAGCGTCGGACATTACCGCCTGGTGGAACTCTTGAAGCGCGCGATCGCGGTCGTCTTGGCGCCAGTAGAGAAGTCCCAAGCTGGTGTGGACTTGCGCGTAATCGGGCTTCAATTGCAAAGCTTTGTCGTAGGCTACCTTGGCGCGCGTGTAGTCCTGCTTGCGGTCCCAAGTGACGCCCAGATAGTAGTAGCCGGTCGGCAACTCCGGACTCTGCTCGATCGCCTTCTGAAAGAAGTTCTGAGCTTCATCCAGTTGTTGCTTTTTCAACGCGTCCACACCCTGCAGGATAAGGAGCTTCGCCTGGGCCAGGCGCGTACGAAAGTCATGTAGCCCATTCAGCTCGTCGAGTTCCTTGTGGGCCGCGGCGGTGTCTCCCTGGGCGCGGAGAGCGATTCCCAGGCTATAGTGAGCTTTCTCAAAATCGGGTTTCAGTTCGATTGCTTTTCGAAATGCGGCAATGGCTCCCGGGATATCGCCATCGGATTTAAGTTCCATGCCGAGGTTGTATTGGGCATTGGGATCGGTGGGATCGAGTTCGACGGCCTTGCGGAAGTTGGCAAGCGCGCCTTTCTGATCGGCCTGCCGTCGAAGAGTTACACCCAACATGACGTAGGCTCGCGCCAATTTCGGGTCGAGGCGAATTGCGTCACGAAATTGAGCCGCGGCCGCGTCCAACCTGCCGAGCTGGCCTTCCACTTCCCCTAACTCGAAATGCGTTTCGGCAGAAGGCTTTAGCGTGACCGTACGGCTGAGCTCGCGCTCCGCAGCGGGAAAATCGCTCTGGTCCGAATAAAGGTGCGCGAGGAAAACGTGCGCGGCAGCGTTGGAGGGCTCGCTTTCCACCGCTTTGTGCAGCTCCTTCAGTGCACCGGCCTGATCGTGGAGGGCATACAAAGCGACGCCTAGACCATAGTGGGCCTGGCCCCATGCAGGTTTAAGCTGGATCGCGGACTGAAACTCCTCGACAGCTTGCTTGGTGTCACCCTTGTAATTCAAGGCGAGCGCAAGATCGTAATGTGTGAGGGCGTCGTTGGGATCGAGATCCAATGCCTTGCGATAAGCGGCGATGGCGTCATCCCACGATTTGGAGAGAGCGAATGTTTCGGCCTGCTGACGATAGACCTGCGCCGTCTGCGCCAGCGCCGGTCGTGAATATGCGAGAGTGAGAACGAGGGCAGACACAATTGGTAAAAGCCCACCACGCCGAATAATCGAATCCGTCCAGCCACACTTCATCGAAAACAGCCTACCATGCGCGCCGAACTCAGGCGAGGCCCCGAAGGAACGCCCTTTCAGGTGCCTCGCCGGTGCGCTCAACTACCAGTAGAATTTCGCGCTAACCTGCCCGATGCGGGGATCGCGCGCTTGAGTGACGATTCCGAAGCTCGAGTTCGTGATGTCTCCGGTCGGATTCATGAATTGAGCATGGTTGAAAATGTTAAAGAATTCGAAACGGAGATCGAAGGCGAGACTCTCCTTGATTTGGGTGCGCTTCAAGATGCCGAAGTCGGTGTTGTTGAATCCAGGGCCATGGAAAAACCGGCGATCGGCAGTCCCGAAAGTTCCTGGAACGCAATTCAGCGCGAATCCACCCACACTCGGCAAGCAGGCTGCTGTTATTTGCCCCGGGGTTTGCGGCGTCGCAAGATTTGGCGTAGGCGGAATGAAGTAGCATCCGGTACCGTCGGTGGTTGGGCAATTCGGATTCGATTTGCGCGGATTCAGGATTTGCACGGGACCAACCCGATCCGGCATATCCGTGGAGGAGCTGCCCCACAAAGTGTAGTCACCGTTGGCTTGGTTCAACTGCACCGGAAAACCTCCGGAGAAGCGGGTGATTCCCTGAAGCTGCCAGCCCTGTGTCAAGCGCTTCGGCGCCTTGCTGAAAGCCCGATCGAACGGGACGGCCCAAATGTAACTGGCCACAAAATTGTTCGTGATGTCCGTGGAGGACAAGCCACGGCTCAATTTAGGATTTACGAAGTTCACCAAGTCGCCGAACCCGGAGGAATCGTCCAAGGCCTTGGCAAAAGTGTAGGCGGCCAGGAAGGTGAAGTCGTTGGCCTTGCGTTCGACGGTGATTTGCCCGGCGTTGTAAATCGAATTGGCGCTCGTGTATGTGAACGTGTTGCCATAGCCAAAACATACCTGGAGAGCCGAACCCGGGCAGTAGTTTGGATTTAGAAGTTTGTTCCTGGTGCTGTAGACGGTATTACCGTTCGGAAGCTGGAACACGTCGTTCTCGGCACCAAATCCGCAGCCGGGGCTTTGCGCGGTCGTGTCGAACGCCCCCTCGGCTGTAAGTTGTTGGCATAGAGCCGGGTCGCCCGGGTTGGATTCCTGCTGTGTGATCAGGTGGTGCCCCTCGGTGCCGACATAAGCCAGTGTAAGCACTGTCGATCTGGTTAGTTCACGCTGGATCGACATGTTGAAGTGCTCCGCGTAAGGCAGCACGTTGTGAACGTAGTATCCCGGAAAATAGTTGATAGGCTCGAACACATTGAAGCTTAGAGTCTTGTTGGACGGGGCACCCGGAATCGGCAAGGTGTAGGGAAAACGTTGCCCCAGCGATTGCCCGCTCTGCCGAGTCAGGAAAGGCTGGCTAAACAGGACCGACGTGGGTGATTGCCAATACAGGCCGAATGGCGCGTCGGCTACCTCGTAGAACAGGTTGAGGTCCTCCACCGAAGTGTAGTAGAGCCCATAAGCCGCGCGGATGCTGGTCTTGCCAGGGCCACCAAAGATCTTGCCCAATATCCCATCTGTGAATCCCGGCGAATAAGCCAATCCCAGCCGTGGGCCAAAGTTGTCATATTTCGTGGGGGCCAGCGTCTTGGGAATGCCGCCATCGCCGGGAAATACCAAGCCGGTGGGAGCGAGTGGAAACACGGTGGACTGTTGCCCCGGAACGAAGGTCTGGATTTTTCCTTGCCAGTCGTACCAAGGCATGCTGACTTCCCAGCGGAGGCCGAGATTAAGGGTGAGGTTGGATTTCACTTTCCAGGAGTCCTGGATGAAGGCTCCGCCATAACGCGTCCGGGAATCCAGTACTTGTTTGGCAGCCTGAATGTAAGCACCACCACAAGAGTTGCACGTTGCGCCGAGGAGGAAGTCGGCCATATCAGAGCCCGTCACGGAACCGTCAAATGTGAATTGACCGTTGGGGCTGGCGTAGTTCCTTTCGTTCACCATCAGGTAGCGGAATTCCCCTCCAAACTTCCACGTATGCTTGCCACTGACCTTTGTAAACACATCGCTGGCCGTATAGGTAGTGTCGGGTTGGAATGTATTCAGCGTGGGCACGCCGATGTTCAGGCCAATCAGGCTCAAGCTCACCTGTGGCATATATTGCGTGTACCCTGGGAGCGGGACAATGCCCAGGGTGTCTGCACCAGTCACAAAACCGAGCGAGGAGATGTCGGCGAAACTGCCCGCCGGATTGTCCTTATGCACTGCGGTACGGAAGAAGCTGACCCGTGCTTCGTTTACTGCCGTCGCTCCGAACGTGTGGGTGTTGCTCATCACGAACTCTTGCGCTCGCGAAGGCGTGATGGTGGGGAAGCCAGGCACAGTGGCGAATCCTGCTAGAGCGCTGTCGACAGTGGTGTTATCGATGTGGTAGTAAAACGACCAGTTGCCGGTCGTCTGATTGTTGAAATCCACACGCTCTCCGAACTTGTTGTCATTGATGCTGCTCCTCTGGCTGTTGTTCGAATAGTTGTTCACGTCGCCAGGCAAAGTGGGCGAGGGAATGTACGCGAGAATGTGGGAGGCCGGGGTGTCCCATGCGGATTGCGGAATCACACCCCCGGGGAACACGCAGTTCGCCGTTGAGGTGCACCCGACAAAGCTGTACGGTTCGTTTTGCGTAACGGCATAGCCCAAGCGCTGCGAGAGCACTTGCGCCCAGTACGGCCCGTCGATGGAGCCAGTCAGCGTCGAAGGATCAAAATTGCCTGCCCGCTCAGCGGTGGTCGGAACGGTAACCAAACCGGTTTCGGCGCCTTGCACCTGACGGGTGCCCTGGTAATCCGAAAAGAAAAACAGATGATTCTTCCAGATGGGCCCTCCTAAGGTGTAGCCGAATTGATTTTGGCGCAATTCAGATTTGGAAGGTGCGAAGTAATTCCTCGCATCGAAGACGTCGTTACGCAGGAACTCAAAGACGTCACCGTGAAAGTCATTGGTCCCCGACTTTGTGATGGCGTTCATGACCGCGCCGCTGAACTTTCCATATTCCGCGTCAAAGCTGTTGGTGATCAGCCGGAATTCTTCCACAGAGTCCAAGTTCGGAATTAATCCGGCGCCGAGGTTCCTTCCTTCACTGACATCTCCGCCATTCACCAGGAAGGCGTTGGCCGTTTCCCGTTGGCCGTTGACGGAGATGTTGCCTGCGGCTAAATTCCCTGAGACCGGCCGGTCGCCACCGATGGTACTGGCCGTAGTGGGTGCAACACCCGCTTGCAGGCCCAGAAGATCAATGTAGCTGCGGCCGTTCAGCGGAAGAGCGAGCATCTTCTTCGAATCGATCACGTCGCCGAGCTGCGTGCTTTCCGTCTGCACTTGCACGGCGTTGGCTTCCACGTTGATTACTTCCTGTTGCGCTGAGCCGACCTCGAGAGTTACATCGATCTCCAGCTGATCGTTAACCTTCACAACGATGTCGTTCTCGGCGAAATTGCGGAAACCGGTCGCGGTAACCGTCAGCTTGTAATTGCCAACGGGGAGCGCGAGGATACGATAAGAACCGTCCGCTCCCGTGGTCGCCTGATATTTCAGATTGGTGTCCACGTTCGTGATGGTGAGTTGCGCGCCCGCGATCGCGCCTTGAGAGCGGTCGCGCACGACGCCTTGAACCGAGCCGGTTACGTCAGCGCGAGTTACTGCGGCATTACTTAGTATTAGTATTAAAACGATTGAAATAAGCGAGATGACGTGCCTGTAGCCGTTTCGCATGGAACACCCCCAGTTGGTCGCGCAGTGTAGGACGGAGTGGAACTGAAGTCAAGCAATTCTCTGTGCAGAAGATTCGTTAGTTTAAATCGCAATATTTAAGGCGTGTTTTCAACGAATGCTAGGGCAATGCAAAGGTGAAAATGTCACTGCCGGCGGCGACAGCCACATATTGTTTCGAATTGACTGCGTACGTCATCGGGGACGCGCTGATGTTTTGCCCGGTGTTGAAATGCCATAGCGGTTTTCCGGTCGCCGCGTCCACGGCTTCGAATGAACGCGCGTCATCGCCGAAGAAAACCAGTCCGCTGGCGGTGGTCATGACGCCTGCCGATGAATGTCCCTCGCCGGATTGCACGTAACGCCATGCGGGCTTATCTCCGTCGATCAAGTAGGCCAGGAGAATCTTCTGGTTCTGGTCGCCCTTGCTTTGGCTAACACCGGTAGCGTAGTAAGTTTGTCCAGGGACGAATTTTTCGGATTTGGCGGTATAAATGTCGCAACTCTCCAGCGCCATGAAGTAAAAGAGAGACGTGTCCGGATTAAATGCGGGCGAGTGCCAATTCGTGGCTCCTACCATGCCCGGACAGATGCGGGTACCCGCGTCGGTGGGTTTGATCTCTGTTCGAATGGGGCGGCCTGCGGCGTCGATCTCCGTGGCCCAATTCAGCTTCTCGGAAAAACGTGTTGCCGACAGGAATTTGCCGTTCGTACGATCAAGAACGTAGAGGAAACCGTTTCGGTTTGCTTCAACGATGAGCTTTTTGGCCTGCCCCTTGAAAACCGCATCGACAAGGACGGGAGTTTCAACCGCATCATAATCGAAAAGATCATGCGGGGTGAACTGGAAGTACCACTTCAGCTTTCCATTATCCGGATCCAGGGCGAGTAGGCAATCCGTGTAGAGATCGTCGCCGGGGCGCGGACCTCCATCAAAATCCGGCGCAGGATTGCTGGTGCCCCAAAAGATGGTATTGAGTTCCGGGTCAAAAGTTCCGGGCATCCAGGTTGTGCCACCACCAAGCTTGTAGCTTTCCCCGGGCCAACTTGAGGAACCGAATTCTCCGGGCCCCGGAATTGTCCAGTAGCGCCAGACCTCTTTTCCTGTTTCGGGATCATAAGCCGCGACAAAGCCACGCACACCATCATCGCCGCCCGAAGTGCCGACGAGCACTTTATCTTTGACCACCAAGGGAGCGCTGGTTGCGCCGTAATTTGGGTTGCCATCCGTGTAAGCCACGTCCCAGATCAGGTTACCCGAGCGAGCGTCCAGGCAAAGCAAATGCGCATTGTCAGTTTCCATATAGACTCGCGTGTGCCAAACGGCGACGCCGCGATTGTGATGTTGCGAGGCATCGTCGATAAGCCCTTCCGTGATGGGGCGCGAGTGATGCCACAAGATTCGACCTGTTTGCGCATCCAGAGCGTAGGCATCGTTGGCGACCGTCACTAACATCATCCCGTCTACAACGACCGGCGTAACTTCCAGGTGGCTCGAATTCGGAGCGTGGAACGCCCACTGCGCCCGGAGTTGCGAAACATTGGCCTTGTCGATCTCGCGAAGAGCGCTGTAGCGGCGCCCAGTGTAGTCCCCGTTATAGGAAGGCCAATTATGGTTGACGGGTGTTGCGAGCAATTGAGAGGTGTCAACATTAAGTCGTGCCGTGACCGAGGTAGTGCTTGGGCTTTGGGCAAACGGCACTGCGATTACGAAAAGCGCAAAACAAAGTGTGAATCTTGGCCATCCTACCATCGCTGAGGCTCTCTCCTTAACGCCATGTTTTCGAAGACGTCGAACACGAAAGGGCTTCATACGTCGCCGGAACTTCATTTCCTGAAGCCAGCCTGTCTTTGACAACGATCCTAATTGCTAAATAAGTCTGGCGGAAACAATATAAGAATCTCTTCGGGGACTGCAACTTCCCAAAAACCGTGGAACGGCGGTGTCAACCGTTGACTTGTGGGGCGAGCATCTGTGATAAGTTGAGTCAATGACGGCTTCGCCGAAGCCGGTTTCTGCACTCTCTAAAGAAACGTTGATCGCTGGCTTCACGCTTGTTGCGATTCTGTTGCATGTAATCCTGACATACTTCTTCCGTACCCCGATCCTCACCTCAAACTTGCCGCTCCTTGCCGCATTGCTTCTTGGAGGCGTTCCCATGGTGTGGGAACTGCTGAAAAGATTAGTGAAGCGCGAATTCGGCTCGGACTTGCTCGCCGGCATTTCGATCATCAGCGCCGTGGTTCTCCATGAATATGTGGTGGCCGCAATCGTGGTGTTGATGCTTTCAGGCGGAAAAGCGTTGGAGGACTACGCCACAGCGCGCGCATCATCCGTGTTGGATGCGCTGGCGCGGCGCATGCCGATGGTCGCTCATCGAAAAAATGAAGCAGGCAACCTGGTCGACGCGAAGTTGGCAGACATTCGCATCGGCGACACACTCATGGTGCTGCCGCTGGAAATCTGCCCTGTGGATGGCACGGTGCTCGAAGGCCACGGAGTGATGGATGAAGCCTACCTGACTGGCGAGCCTTACGAGATTTCCAAGACGCCCGGCTCTTTAGTCATATCTGGCGCAATCAATGGTGAATCACTGCTGGTAATACGCGCGGAAAAGCGAGCGCAGGACTCTCGGTACGCCCGAATTATGCAAGTAGTGCGGCAGACGGAAGATCAGCGGCCCAAGCTGCGGCGTATGGGAGATCAACTTGGAGCGTGGTACACGCCCATCGCATTGGGTGTGGCTACTGCCGCGGCAATTTTCAGCGGTCAGGCAGAGCGCTTTCTCTCCGTTGTTGTGATTGCCACGCCTTGCCCACTACTGTTGGCGATTCCTACGGCGATTATTGGCGCGATTTCCCTGGCAGCACGGCGAGCGATCATCATCAAGAATCCCGCGGTGCTGGAGCAGATCGAAAGGTGCCAGACGTTGATCTTCGACAAGACCGGCACGTTGACCTATGGCCGGCCCACGCTCACGGATGTGATGTGCGCTGAAGAATTCGATCGATTGCAAGTGCTGCAACTGACCGCAAGTTTAGAACAGTATTCGAAACATCCGCTCGCTAGCGCCATTCTTCTGGAAGCTAAACAGTGCGGGATCGCTCTTTTGCCCGTAGAGAAAATCAGTGAGCGACCGGGTGCGGGACTCATCGGCACTGTCAATGGTGATTCCGTCCAGATCACCGGGCGAAAAAATGTGGACGCGCTGAAATTGCCCTTACCACTTCATGACAGCGGCCTTGAATGTCTGGTGTTTATCGGCGGACGTTATGCGGCGGCCATTAGTTTCCATGACGCGCCTCGCAAAGACAGCGCCTCGTTCATTCAACATTTAAGGCCAAAGCACGGCGTGGGCAAGGTGATGCTCGTCTCTGGCGACCGGGATACAGAAGTGAAATATCTGGCTGAAAGCGTGGGAATTACGGAGGTGCACGCCGGGAAGAGTCCAGAAGAAAAAGTGGCCATCGTGAAAGCAGAAACTGCGAAAGCACGGACGCTGTTTGTTGGCGATGGCATCAACGATGCGCCAGCCTTGATGGCCGCCACGGTGGGCGTAGCGTTTGGCTCGCACAACGACATCACTGCGGAAGCCGCCGATGCGGTGGTGCTGGAGACTGCACTCGAGAAGATAGACGAGTTGATGCACATCGCCCGGCGCATGCGGCGGATTGCATTGCAGAGTGCGCTTGGTGGAATGGCTGCGAGCATCATCGGAATGATTGCCGCGGCATTTGGCTACCTGCCACCCATCTGGGGCGCCGTGGCACAGGAGTTGATCGACCTGCTGGCGGTGCTGAATGCCGTGCGCGTGGCCTATCCCAAGAACGACTTGAAGGATTTTTAGAAAGAACGATTGAATACATTTTGGATTGCCACCATGCTGCTTCAAACTACGGCATAGCGACTTCGAAGTGGTAGGTCCCCGAGGGGAGTTCGTATTCAACTCCAGGATCGTTGTTAGTCAACGCACGCAGGCTGGTCTGAGACAATGGTTGCCCATTAAGCTTGAATTGTTGCACTTGTTTTTCGCTCAACGGTAAACGCCCCGTCGAGTTTGCGGGAATCGTAAGATCCCACGTGACGTGGTTTCCGGAAACCGTCCAGCCGGAATGGATCGTTCCGTACGAGGACTCATACGAAAAGTCCAGGCTTTCGAGTTGCTTGCTAAAATTCGGATGAAGCCGGATGACGTGAAATCCTGGTTCGGCGGGATCGGTGTCAATTCCCGCGGCGTAACGATAGATCCAGTCAGCGACAGCTCCGTAAGCATAGTGATTATAAGAGTTCATACTGGGGTCGGCGCGCATTTGGTCGCCGTTCCAGCGTTCCCACATTGTTGTGGCGCCGTGTTCCACAAGGTAGCCCCACGAGGGATAATCGGTGCTCAACAGCAGGCGGTACGCGACGTCGGAGTGCCCCGTATCGGATAATGCTCCCAGCAAATAAGGAGTGCCCAAAAATCCCGTCCCCAACCGCCAGTGATTTGCTTCAAGGCGATCGACCAGCCGTTTTGCAGCGAGACTTCGCAAGGAATCCGGCAGCAGATTCATATGCAGAGCGAGGACGTAACCCGTTTGCGTCTCGACGGGCTTGTCGCTAAGTTTCGTTTCGACCCCGGAAGCAAACACGGGAGGTGGCGGAACCCCGCCGACGAAGCCATCGGGACGTACATACGCTTGATCGAAAGCAGTCTTAATTTTTTCAAACAGCTCTCCGTACTGCTGTTCCTCCGCTATCTTTCCAGCAGCGTGCGCCATCTGCCGCATGAGTGTCGCGTCATAGGCCCAATAGGCGGTCGCGATCAAATCAACCGGAGTGACACCCTCTGGTGCGAGCCAGTCGGCGAAGGGAATACCATAATTCTTGTTCCGTAGATAATCCGGATTCGCTTCTTGGATGGCCGCCAGGTATTTTTCCATCCCGGCCCAATTCTCCTCGATCACGTGTTTGTCGCCAGTCTGGATCCAGGAGGTCCATGGAATAATGACTCCCGCGTCGCTCCATCCGGTGGCGTAACCGGGGTTCTGGCTCAGCGTACCAGGCGCGAAGATTCCGTACATGTCGGTTCCCACCTGCGTTCCGCGCAAATCCGCTCCGAACTTTCTGGAGAACGTCGTCAAGTCCATGTTGTACGTTGCTGTTCGCCAGAATACTTGCGCATCGCCGGTCCACCCGAGGCGTTCATCGCGTTGAGGGCAATCGGTCGGCACGCCAATGAAGTTCGATCGTTGCCCCCACAAAATATTGCTCCACAATTGGTTCAGCATTGCATTACTTGTCTTGAGCGTCGCGCTAAACGGAGCATCAGTGTGAAACACGACCGCTTGCACGTCTTTGAGGCGTGGCTTGTGCGGCAAACCCGAAACTTCTACATAGCGGAAACCGTGGTAGGTAAAGGCCGGTTGGAAATCTTCGCGCCCCTTGCCTGCGAGGATGAAATGGTCGGTAGCCTTCGCAGTCCGTAAGTTTTCAACATAAAGCGTACCGTCCGGATTTAAAACCTCCGCGAACCTCAACTTGACGTCAGTACCCGCCGGACCCTCCGCGTGAATCCGCGCGACGCCGGAAAGGTTTTGCCCGAAATCAAATATGTAGACTCCGGCAGCGGGACTCTTGACCTCTTTCGCACCTAAGAGTTTTTCCACGCGAATTGGCTGAAAGTATTGCCAAACGATTTTCGGTTCATGCGGATGAACGACCTCGGCCGGTTTCCATAGCTTGTCGTCGAAGGCCGAGGTGTCCCAATTCTCTGCTAGTTTGCGAGCGTCATAAGTTTCGCCGTTGTAAATTTCGGCGCTGAGAATCGGCGAGAAAGCCGCTTTCCACCGCTCGTCGGTCACAATCCAGTCAATCGACCCATCCTTATATTCAATTCTGAGTTGGGCACGGAGCGCCGGTGGAGTCTGGCCATAGTTGTACCCCTGCTGAAACCACTCCAGCGGGGTCGAATACCAACCCGGAGCAATTAGTGCCGCGATTATGTTGTTGCCCGACTTCACATCCGCAGTCACATCGTAGGTTTGATAGATAACGCGCTCGCGAAAATCCGTCCATCCCGGCGCCAGAACGTCATCGCCCACGCTGCGCCCGTTAATCGAAAGCTTGTACGAGCCAAGGGCGGTGGCATAAACACGCGCCGAAGCAAGGGGCTTTGCAATTTCAAAACTACGGCGAAGCGACTTCACAGGTCCCGTAGGCCAGGGACTTCCCAGATCACCGTCACCAAAACCCTCCGCAGGAGGAACGTAACGAATCCCTTCCTTCCAGGAAGAATCGTCGAAGCTGGCAGTGTGCCAATCCCCGCCAGCATTCAACGCGGCGCGCCAGCCCGAGCCACCAGTCTTGAACAAATCCACGGAACCGTCTTCCGCTTCGAGATAAACCACCGCGCTCATTGGAGTTTGACTGGTGTTTTTATCATCTGGGTCGGAGTAACGCAGCACTTCAACTGCAAGAACATTTCCGCCAACTTTTAAGGCGCTGGAAATATCATTTACCCTATACGTCCTCCACGGCAGGTCCTTCCATGGAGGTAGTGGCTCTGCCGCGAGTATTTGTTTCCCGTTAATCCACGCAGACGCCGAGTGTTGTCCAGTGACATATAACGTCGCGCGCCGGACCGGTTTAACCACTTCGAAATGGAGACGGAAATCGTGCGCGGTTTTATCTGAACCCTTTGGTGCCTGCGTATCCGAATTTGTGATCCACTGAGCGCCTGATTCCCGCAAGTATTTATGTTCGGGCTCTTCGTAACCGATCCATTTCGCCTTCCAGTTTTCTTGGCGGAGCAAACCTGTTTCCCACCAACTTACGTCGCTTGGGGGATATGGTTTGCCATCAAGACCCCAAACGAGAACGCGCCAGAAGTATCGCTTGCTCGGGGTTAGCGTAGGTCCTTCGTAGATCGCGCCGATCGAATTCCCAGACTCCACGCGCTGGCTATCCCAAATGTCTGGCTTGCCCGCCGCCAACAGCGCATCGCTCGATGCGACTTGAATTTCATACGCAGTTTGTTGCGCGCCCGCGCTCGTATCCTGAAGTTTCCAAGACAGTACTGGCTTCTCCGCGTCCATCCCCAACGGAGTAATGCGTGATTCGCATTCGAGCCTTACGGGTTTGTTCGACTCCGCCAACGCGTCGCCGCCGAATGCGCACGCACAAGCGATTCCGCCCAGTGCCGCTTTGCGGATAATTTTACGGATTCGCATTGAAGGTCTCCGTGGCGGGTCAATTTGAAATTCACTTTAGACTTGGCCCGTGATCATTTCGACTTCGTAGATTAGTGTCGCGACTGTAGCGGTAATGAAGTGCGAGTGTCAATTTGGAGGCAAAGACCTAAATTTACTTGGCGAAACGAGCTGAGCCACAAGCTGGCGGGCGATTCAACGGCTTAGGTGGCTACCAACGTCCAGAGTGCGCACCGCCGTCCACGTGAAGCACCTCGCCAGTCACTTGGTCTGCTGCTGCCAAGTAGAGAACAGCGTCGACGATATCCTTTACGCTTGCGATCTTGCCCATGGGCTGCAGCGTCCGAAGATGCTCCTTGGGATCCTTCTCGTGCAGTGGCGTGTCCACAACTCCAGGGGCTACTGCGTTAAAGCGGATGCCTTCCTTTGCGTACTCGATAGCAAGACTCCGGGTTATCGTATTCAGCCCTCCCTTCGTAATCATGGAAACCGAGGCATTGACGCCAGCGATGGGGTTGTCGGCAAGCGCCCCGGTGATAGTCACGACGCTTCCCGATTTCTGTTTTAGCATCTGCTCCACGGTCAGTTGGGTCATGTAGATGAAACCAAGCAGGTTGACGGAGGCCAAGGCGTTGAAGTCCTCGGTGGTGAATTCCGTGAACGGCTTGACATAGAAGATTCCGGCGTTATTCACGAGAACATCGATGTTTCCGAAATGTCTCATAGCTGCTTCGGCAGTCCTGGCAGACGTCTCTTGCTTAGTGATGTCGCCATCGACGAGAACCAGGCTAGGTGAGGCGGTCAACGATTGGCTGGCTTTTAACGACGTAGCGACGACGTTGTAGCCCTTTGCCAGGAAGCCCTCCACTAAACCCGCACCAATACCTTGCTGCGCCCCTGTGACGATTGCCGTTTTCTTGCCCGACATAGATGCTCCTTTGCCCACAAGTGCAGAGCGAATAAATGGTTGCGATTATTCCAGAAGGGTGAAGGCGAGACAATTGGATGTTGGTATTACAGATACTTTGGTATCGGACGGCAGGTGCTTAATGTTTTCTGACCCTATTGATTGGGGCCGGAGTGATCCTCGAGTTCGTTCAATCTTCGCTTGAGAAATCGCCGCGCAGGCTCCTGCCGCGCAAGGCTGAGAGCCCGCTGGTAAGACGCTCGGGCTTCCGCCCGTCTTCCCAGCCGCCGGCACAGGTCCGCCCGCGCCGAGTACGCGAGGTAGTAGTCCACCAGATCGCCGCGCTGCATGATTGAGTCGATGAGTTCAAGACCCGCCGATGGCCCGTCTCGCATGGCTATGGCCACGGCGCGGTTCAATTCAACCACCGGTGATGGATTCGCACGCTCCAGCACATCGTACAGCCCGACAATCTGCGCCCAGTCCGTAGCGCCAGCGGTGCGCGCCTCAGCGTGCACCGCCGCGATCGCCGCTTGCAATGTGTATGGACCGAACCGCCGAGAAGACAGTGCGCGTTCCACCAATGCCAGTCCTTCCGCGATCTGATTCTGGTTCCACAGCGAACGATCTTGTTCTTCCAGCAGCACCAATTCGCCTTCGAGTGAAGTGCGAGCTTCGCGTCGCGATTCGTGCAACAGCATCAGTCCCAGCAATCCCACGGCCTCGGGCTCCGCCAAAAGTTCACTCAGCAGATGTCCAAGCCGAATCGCTTCGCGCGAAAGATCGGGCCGTGTCAGTGCTTCGCCCGCTGAAGCCGAATAGCCTTCAGTGAAAACCAGGTAGACGACTTGCAACACAGCGTCCAGCCGGTCCGGCAACTCCGTCCGTGCCGGCACTTCGTAAGGAATGCCTGCATCGCGAATCTTTGCCTTTGCACGTACGATCCGCTTGGCAATCGTAGAAGCGGACGTGAGGAACGCACGCGCAATTTCCTCCGTTGTGAGTCCGCATACCTCTCGAAGCGTCAGCGCTAGCTGCGCATCCGGTGGCAGTGCCGGGTGACAGCAGGTGAAAATCAGCCGAAGCCGGTCGTCTTCGACATCGTGATCTTCTTCTGGTAAGTCCGGACTAGAGGAGGCGGCATCCAGTTGTTTGGCAAACTCCACGAGAGATGCATCGAACCGCGCGCGCCGGCGGATAGCATCGATTGCCTTAAAGCGGCCGGCTGAAACCAGCCACGCTCGTGGATTGCCTGGTATTCCATCGCGTGGCCATTGCTCGATGGCGGCGATGAACGCGTCGTGCAGTGCCTCCTCGGCCAACTCGAAATCACCGAGCAGGCGGATCAGTGTGGCGAGGGCACGGCGCGATTCCGTGCTGTAGACCCCGTCGAGAATCTCGCGCACCTGTTCTGCCGAGATAGCGTTCATCAGCGAAGCACTCTCACCCGCAGATACCCGATTGTGATGTCGAGCAGCATGTCACCAACTGCAGAACCTCACGACGCGTTTACGGTTGATGCTTCTCGCATGAGCACCTAGAATCCGTCCGCGCTGGCTCCGCATGGCGCCCGGTCTTGTCGACAATCCGGCTCTGGTCATATCGGTCATGGTGCCGCGCCCAGTCGTTTAAATTGTAACCAGGGCCCGTCTCGTTGCGACCTTTCGGTGTGAGGTCCAGATACATATATGCTGCGTCCAATGTTTCGTCTCCACGGCCGTAAGTGGAGTAGGTATGAAACACATTGCCGGCCGTATCTTTACAAAAGACGCTGTTGCCGGGCCCTTCCTCGCCGCCGATGTCGCGCATGGCGTAGTTGTAGTAAGCCTTGCCCGCGGCAATTTCGTCTTTCTGGAACGAGACGTGATAATCGAAATTGAAATCGTTGCCAGACGAAGACACCCAGTTGAATTGCCAGCCCATGCGCTTTTTGAACTCTTCGATTTCAGAGATCGGCGCTCGTGACACCGCTACAAACTTCACGTCGTGATGTTCAATATGCTGCAAAGCCGCATCCACATGGTCGGCCTTGAACGAACAGCCCACACAACCCTCTTTCCAGCCCGGACCGAACATGAAGTGTTGAACGATTAGTTGACTGCGCCCTTCGTAAAGGTCCGCCAGTGTCACTTTGCCGTCTGGCCCGTCAAACACGTAGTTCTCCGCCACCTCAACCCACGGAAGTTCGCGACGTTGCCGGCGCAACTCATCCCACTGGCGGGTTAACTCCTTTTCCTTCGCCAATAGTTCCGTGCGCGCTCGAAGCCATTCCTCTTGCGACCCTACTTTCGGTGCAACTTCTATATTTGCTTTCATCATCGCCAGTCTCCTTTGCGTCTGATTCCGGGGATTTCTCCAATTTCGAATTTCGAAACAAATTTCTTACGATCAGAGCGGAGAGTCCGCCCCTCGACGTCACGCCACTGGCAATTGCGGCCGCGGTGGCAACACATACTGGACACATTGGCTCATCCTCTGTCATTCCTCGGCTACAGCCGCCTGCGCTCCTTCATCGGTCGAATCTCGATGACTCCCAAACGGGCCGGCGGAATCCTGGACGCCACCTGGATAGCCTCATTCAGATCTTTAGCGTCGATCAAAACGAATCCGCCCAACTGTTCGTTTGTCTCGGCGAACGGGCCATCGGTGATCGAGACTTTGCCGTGTTGGACCCGAAGCGTCGTGGTCGCGCTGATGGGCTGAAGTGGGCCTGCGGCGATAAGGTGACCGCTCTTCCGGATGGACTCGTCATACTCCAGACTCTCCACCTCCAGGGCCTCCAGTTCGGCCTTGGACATGGCCTCCAGCTTCTTCTCGTCATACACGACAAGGCACAGATACTTCATGGCTCCTCCCTGAACCGGGGCAATCTGTTGCTACACCAGATAGTCGTCGGAAGGGCCGAAAATGGACATCTTTTTTTATTGGAGCTAGCGGCGAATTCACCGGGGGGAGCGGAATTCCGTCCTCTAACCCTGGCCTGGTCTTCTAGCAAAGATGAAATGACGGATCCGGACAGGGCTCAACGCGTAACGGAAGACCTGATCCTCAACGGATCGGTCTGCCACTGTAAACCGATCATGTTGCCTCAGATGTTCCGCCCAGTCAGCGATCAGCAGGTTTCGGAACAGTGGGAGTCGAAGAGGCCGCCACGGATTTTGTGAGCCGTCATGCGTGTTCGCGACTTTAGACATGGTTCGAGACTTTATACCGATGCGCCGGCCTGGGAGCATACGAATCTGCCGGTTTTGCAAGGTGGGTGGAAGAAGAGAAGGTCAGAAAAATCCTGGGTGTTGCGATCAGGATTTTTTCGGCTTGGTTGGAGGGACCAGCGCGACCGCGGCTTCGGCGGTAAGCAACAGGAAAGTTAATGACTCCTGCAGGTATAACTGAACCGCGGTATCCGTGTGGCTTAAATAGCCGATTGAGACATCCTGACCGATGTGCAAAGCAAAATCCCCGCCGCGAGTTGTCAACACAAACGCGCCTTCAATCGCGGGCGCCCAAATGATTTCATCTTTGACGAACCGCTTGACGTGTTCCAGCACGGGGTAACCGTGATCGCTGGTCTCAGCGAGGGCCGTGTACGCATCGGCGCCCAGCAACACGGAATATGGGCCGTTGACGCCGACCAGGCGAAGACGGCTTAAGGCTTGGGCAATCGCCTCCGGGTATTCGCGGACATCGGCCGGGAGCGTCAACGTGGGATTGCTGGTGCCCTTACGAATGCCTACTATGCCAGCCGTGGCGTAGCCTTCGAACACAGCTCCGTCCTCGGCAAATGCGATTTTGCGTGCAGCGTCCTTCGCCGGCTGCCAGTCGGAGTCGTTCGCACCGCGCTCGACATCGTCGATAGCTTGGCGCTCCAACTCGAATGGCACGCGCAATTCGACCAGCGCCTTTACCTCCCGCTGCCTGGCGAGGATGCCGTCCTTGGGCGCCGAGATTTTCTGCAGGTGGCCGGTGCCGATTGCCGAAAGACCGGTGCCCCCCGCAGCCTGTACGTCGACGACGCGGCGTCCGGCCAGGTAACGCTTGAGAGTTCGCGTTGTTTCCTCTTCGATCTGCGCCCAGGCCGCATCGGAAATGGGAGCGAGCTCGCGATGAAGATTATTCATGGGAAGTTTCTCCTTTTAGGGAACCGATACCCAGTGAACTATCGGTGTCCTTTTTTACGACCGGAGATGGCTCGGTCATTGTCGGGATGACGGAAGATTCCACGGCCGCAGGCTGATCTTCCGCCACGTTGTCCAAAAACGTTGCGGACGGCACAAAGAACAAGCTGCCGGTGACGGCGCGGCTGAAGTCGAGCAGGCGATCGTAGTTGCCGGGAGGGCGACCAATGAACATGTTCTCGAGCATCTGCTCGATCGTGCGGGGCGAGCGGCTGTAACCTATAAAATAGGTCCCGAACTCGCCTTGCGAGGCCCTGCCGAACGGCATATTGTCGCGCAGGATCTTAACCTCTTTCCCGTCTTCGACAATCGTCGTCAAGGCGCTGTGCGCGGAAGTTGGCTTCACCGAATCATCCAATTCAATGTCGGATAATTTCTTCCGGCCAATAATATGCTCCTGCTGCTCGGTGGACAGCGCATTCCATCCGTCCAGATCGTGAAGATATTTCTGCACGATGACATAGCTTCCGCCGTTAAAGTTTGCATCCTCCTGGCCGACCAAGACGGCGTCGACAGCCTGCTGCCCCCTCGGGTTTTCCGTTCCGTCGACGAAGCCGATCAGATCCCGATCATCGAAATAGCGGAAACCGTGCACTTCGTCTTCCGGCGTAACAGAGGGGCCGATACGCGACATAATTTGCGTGGCAACCTCAAAACATAAATCCATGCGCTTTGCACGAATGTGAAATAGCAAATCGCCGGGTGTGGATATGGCGCGACGACTGCCGGCATGAAATTCTTTAAAAACGTGCAACTCAGCCGGCCGCGGTGTTCCAAACAGTCGGTCCCACGCATCCGACCCAAAGCCCAACACACAGGAGAGGCCCGCCTCGATATCCCGAAACTCCACCGCTCGTAGAACCGCGGCCAAGTCTCCGCAGAACGACCGAATTGCCTCGCGATGTTCGGGACCGGGTTTCAACGTTAGGACCAGGAAGATTGCGGCTCGCGTAAGTGGCGCTGCTACTGGTTGCGCGAAACCAACAATGCCGCTCGCTTGCTCTGGGGTGCTGATCGGATCGGACGTCATCGGCTGTCATCCTGGCGGGACGCGGATTCCGCCCTTTCGAAACAGCGCGCGTTCCTGGTATGTATACAACGGGACCGCAAGCTTACCATCGCCTCCAAAAGATCGTCCATGTCAAGCGAAACTGGCGATACATCAGATGACCGCCGAGCAGAACTGGTTTCAAATTTCGATAATGCCCCGCCTCAAGGCGATTGTCACAGCATGGGTGCGATCGTTTGCGCCGAGTTTAGACAGAATGCTCCTCATATGGGCTTTGACGGTCTCTTCCGAGATGGCGAGATGGTCGGCAACCATTTTGTTGGCATTGCCGGCGGCCACCTGTCGCAAAACCTCGATCTCACGCTCCGTCAATGAGTCGCCCGTATGGTGCTCCGCTATTTCAACGGCGATCTCCGGGGGGATTTGCTTCCGGCCTGCATGCACGCTTCGAATTGTATCTAGAACTTATCTCATAAATGCTTTGGGGTCGCCAAAGTCCTTGAAAAAGCGGCCGTTTAGATCGGGCCCAACCATTTATGAGATGGCTTCTAGGAGATCCTTTCGCAACATGCTCTTTAGCAAGTATCCGTAAGCCCCTGCTTTGAACGCGCGCACTGCCTGTACGTCTCCGCTATAGGTTGTCAGCACAATGATGCGCGCATCTTGAAATTCCTTACGGATGGCCATGATCGTGTCGATGCCATTCATCTGCGGCATCTGCAGGTCCATGAGCGTGAGATCTGGTCGAAGAGTGCGGAATTGGTCGATCGCTTCTCGTCCATTGTTCGCCTCCCCGACCAGAACCATATCTGGCTCGCCTTGTAAGACCGCCGCGATCCCCTCGCGCAGCATAGGATGATCGTCAACGGTGAGGATCCTGATTGGGTTTTCCGAGGCTGACATGTATCACCTGTTTCGGCCGATCACTCGGCGTAACCAGAACCAGCGAAACCCCGCGGGACCCTGTTTGTAAGCCCTCGCCGCGGGAATCCTAAGATCAACTTCGGTTCCGCTTCCGGCGCGGCTCCAGATCTCGACACGCGCGCCGATGTGGCTCGCCCGTTCCCGTATTCCCTGAAGTCCCCAGTGGCCCTGCCGGCCGCCCGCGTTAAGGACTTCCGGGTCAATGCCGCGCCCGTCGTCACGAACCCGCAAACGCAACTGCCCCGGTTCATACGCGATATCAACCTCGATGTGAAGGCTATTGGCGTGACGAAAGGAGTTGGTTACGGCCTCGCGCCCGATAGAGTAGACCTCTTCTCGAATCAAAGGATGCAGCTCTCGCGCGGTGCCTTCCACGACGACCGTGAAAGATGCCGCGCTGCCATTCGCGGCTTCCTGGCCGGCAAGTCGCAACGCCTCCGCAAGGTCACCAGGCCATTCGGCGGGCGTGCGCAAATTGTGGACGCGCTCGCGCGCTTCAACCAGCACTTCGTCGGCTCGATCCAGGGCGTTTTCCAATGTCTGGCGCGCGGGCTCTTGCGGTGGAATTTGCTTTGCCGCGGCGTGGAATCGAAGAATCAGGCCCTGAACACTTTGCAGGAGCGTATCATGCAGTTCGCGCGCAATGCGCTCTCGCTCACCCAAACGCTCTTCCATCCGCGCACGAATTTCAGCAGACACCTGGCGCATTCGCAAGAGGTAAAAGAGCCACAAGATAACGATAAACGCGCCGACGCAGAGAGCCGCGAACCAGAATGTCTGGAAAAATGCCGGCGCCACACTAAAGTCCACCGATGTGCCGGTTTCATTCCAGACACCGTCGTTGTTGCACGCCGCCACGCGGAAGCGATATTTCCCCGGCTTGAGATCGCTGTAAAATGCCTGACGACGGGTCTGGGATTCCTGCCAGTCCGTGTCGTGTCCCTCCAGCTTGTAGCGAAACAGCACCTTCTGAGGAACAACAAAGCTTGGGGCGGTGAAGTCGATTTCAAGATTTCGAGTGAGCGCGGGCAGAGCAAAGTTATCCGGACGATGAGAATAGATGACACCGTCCGCGATGACCCGTTCTACAAGGACATTGGGAGGGAGGGCATTTTTCCGGAAGGATTTCGGATCGAACTCCTGTAAGAGGGTATCGTTTGCGAACCACAAACGTCCATCGTGAGAGATTGAAGCTTGTGGCTGCAAAGGAGTGAGTCCCGGCTGCACGCCATCAAACACGTCGTAGGCCTCAATGTTGATTTGGCTGTTCGGATTGCTTTGCCAGACCTCCATTTGGCTCGCAGTCATCGAGGCCAACCCGCAACGCGAATAGAACCAGAAGGTTCCTCCATCGTCCTTTACAGCGGTATATAAATCGTCGCAGGGCAGCCCATTTCTGGTCGTAAGGACTCGCCGTTGTTTGTTTTTCCACCAGACCAACCCCTTTTGTGTGACGCTCCAGACGGAACCGTCCCCATCGGGCAGGAGCTTGCGTGGTTGGGCAGTACTGATGTTGGGATCGGCGGCAAATAGTTCCAGTTGTTCGTCGTGATAATGGCCGATATCGCCGTTGTCAAAGCCAATCCAGATGCCGTGTACAGGATCTGGCGCAAGCGAATAGGATTTTGAGATTTGTGGCACGTCTACTTGCCGCCGGACTTTCAAGTCCTCGATGTAAAAGAGCTTGGTTTCCGCGCGCACCCAGATTCCGTGGTCCGTATCCTCCGTCACACAGAAGGTGATTCCCATCGATGTACCATCGGGTTTCCGAATTTCCTGAAACTTTCCCCCTGCGAACACGAACAGGGCGCTGTCCAAACCGAGCCACAACCGGCTGGCGTGATCTTCGAACATCGTCGTGACGTCGCGTCCGGGAAGTCCGTAGCTCGTGCGGATCGCCGACAGTTTTCCTTGTTTCAGAAAGTCCAGTGCGCCTGAATTTCCAATCCAGACTGTGCCGTCGCGAGCTGCCAACACCGTGCTGACACTGTCTGCCGTTAATCCTTCTTTCATGGAAAAACTGACGACCGGCAAGTCACGAAAGCTGTCGATGCCCTTCGATGAGGCTACCCACAGTGTTCCCTCTCGGTCTTGGAAGAAGCCGGCAATGGCATCGCTCGACAATCCATCGGCGTTCGAAAAGTGACCGGTTTTGTCACCGTACATCCGGAAAATCCCGCGCCGTCCGGTTCCAATCCACAACGAACCATCGCGGTCAACAAAGACCGCGGACACTCCGGGGTCAGGGCCTGGTATACCGGGCAGCGGGACGTGTTTCCACGCTTCATCCGCAAAGTGCCAGAGCTCCAGGCGCCCCCCAGGTCTTTCGAGACTGGCCCACAGGTCGCCGTTGGCCGCCACAGCAAGTGCTACAATCCCGAGCAGCAGTCCATGCTCTTTCAATTCTTTTTGGAAAAATGTTGCCGAGGATCCCGGCTTCCACCGGCAAAGCCCTCTAAATCCGCCAATCCAGAAATTTCCGGACTTGTCTATCGTTAACCGCGTAGCCGTGGGCAGGGAGATTCCGTCGGCCTCGCCGTAACAACGCTGATCATTTCCCGTCACTCTGCAGAGCGGGCCACGATCGTCGGTAACGAGTGACCGCGCGATCCAGATGTTTCCATGCTATCCTCGACGATCGCATTCACGCGGCCACTTAGCTCTGAATATATCGATAGTTCACCCGACTTCCAGCGCGCGAGCCCTTTACCAGTGCCGATCCATAGGCTCCCGTCCTTCCCGCCGAGCAGAGAAAAAATCCTGGAGTCAGGAAGCTGCTTTCCGTCTGGCGAACTCCAGGGCACAAAACGAATCCCATCAAATCGAACCAGACCCGCGTAGGTGCCAATCCAAAGATAACCGTCGCTCGTCTGTGCGAAGGTCTCGGGAAGGGCGGGAAGATATCCATCCCGGATTCGCCAAACGGCATGGCCGTATTGCGAAGTTTGTAACGAAGGATTGAGCGCATTCGCCCCCGGACAAACGACTGCCGCGAGCAGAACGATCAGGACTCGTCGGAAGCGAAACACAGCTCTCATGTTTGTGCCGCTCACAAAGATCGTCTCCCGGCTGGCCCCAAAAACCACGCCAGGATAAAGGCTAATCTCTGGGCAGCTGCGGGCGCCCCCCTCGAAAGAGTTAGAGCAGCATACCTGCATTTCGGGTGTTTAGCAGTAGAGTCAGTAGGTAATCTGGCGCTTGTGCAGCGGCTTTTTTCCATGTTTCCCCAAGGCGGGCCGGGAGTCGCGTTGTTGCTTCTCCGCGTCTCCGTTGCGGTGGTGTTTCTGGTCAACGTGTCGATGCACTTCGGCGCGTCAATCCCGCATTGGCTTTGGGCCTGCCTGCTTCTGGTCCCTGCTGCACTGGTAATTGGTTTTGTAACCCCTGTTCTTTCGACTCTCGCTTGTTTGATCGCGGTTATCAGCCTTGCAGGCGCCGGTTGGCCTGACATTGCAGTGCGGGTTTCATGGACGCTGAACGCGGTTGCTCTGTTGCTGCTCGGTCCAGGTGCGTATTCGCTGGACGCTTTGTTGTTCGGCCGGCGAGTCCTTGTTCTTCCACGAGCCAAGGATCGCGATCTTCAATGACTATTCCGCTGAAGGTAGTTTTTCAAGAGTGATTAATGTACGACAGCCGCGGCTAGGAAATTTCCGTATCCCACAATCAAAGTAGATCCGACCAACAAAACTAGGGCGAGCCCCAGAAAGCGCATGGCAGCCGTTCCCGCTCCACTCCACTCCCGGAATCCGAGGCCCCACAGCGTGCTGAAGATGATTATGCTGGCCATGTGAAGCGTCCAGCTGGAAAAACCGTACTTTCCCATTTGCGTCTCGCCCATGGTGTAGAAAAAAAATTGAAAATACCAAGTCGTGCCTGCAAGGGCGCACAGAAGGTAATTCACCAGGACCGAAACCGGTTGGGAATTCGCGGCCACATCGGAAGGTATGTGCGTCACGACCTCCCGGCTTGGCGCGTCGATTGCAGTTTCGAGGATTGGTTCGTCCGCAATGGCTTTGTATCGCCCGAGTTTCGCTGTGAAGTATTCGAAGCCGGTCTTGTTTTTTATATTGAGAGCGACGCACCAGACGAAGTTTGTTGTGAAACCGCCGACCAACACCACAACGAGAACCGGCAAACCTTGCCAAAGAACGGGCGTGCCGTGCCGCAATGTCAAAGACTTTATGGGACCGCCCGCCGCCAGTCCGTAGGCAAAACAGGCGCTCATCACGCCGGACAACGTTGCCACGGCTAAGCCCTTCTTGAGGTCAAATTCCTTAATGGCGTTCTTTTTCTGTTCCGTCGACATTGTTCGTTCTTTGTAGATACCGGCGATGCCGGCCGCGGAAATTCCGATCAAACAGACAAACACGCCGGCTAAAATTACGCGACCGGAAACGGTTCCGAGAACCTGGCTGACAAAGACGCCGCTGAAGATGGGAGGCATCAACGTTCCAAACGCAGCACACAAGCCCAGGACAACAGCCATGCCTAAAGACAAACCGAGATAGCGCATCGTCAATCCGAACGTGAGCCCGCCAATGCCCCACAGCAATCCAAAAAAGACGACCCAGAAGATCGTGTGCCAAGGAGTTTCCACGAGTACCGCCGGCAAATCTCGGGTCAGAAAAATGGCAAGTAGCCAGGGCGCAATAATCCAGCTAAAAAATCCGCCGACAAGCCAGTACGTTTCCCATGACCATCGTTTGACTCCGCGATAAGGCACATAAAAGCTCGCCGAAGCCAGGCCGCCGAGCCAGTGAAAAAAAACACCTAAAGCCGGGTTAGGGATCACAAAAGCCTCTGCGGAAAATCAAACATGGAAAAGCTCTTCCAAGGGCGTGATTGCCTGATCGGGTAGTAAACCTTCCTGCCGAACAAAGAAATCCGCCATTTCCATTTGCCAACGCGAGTTGACTTTCTGGCGCGCCATTTCCGCGCGAGCACGCTCAAAGTCTTCGGTTTCGAGATACCCGACAAGCGTCCCATCCGGCCGTAAAAAGAGAGAGTAATTCCTCCACCCGGTTTCCTGGAGCGCTTTCTTCATTTCTGGCCAAACGGAACGATGCCGCTCTTTGTATTCCTCAAGCCGTTCTGGTTTCACTCGCAAAATAAAACAAACGCGCTCCATGAAACTCCCTTCGTGCTTTCGAATGAGAATCGGTTAACGCAGAAACGCTTCGCTGAGGCCACCGTCCACCGGGATCACGTGCCCTGTTGTACGGGCGCTTTGTTCCCCGGCAAGCCAGAGAATTGCGGCGGCACAGAATTCTGGAGTGATAGGACGCCTGGTCAAAGTCCGCTGTGCGTAGAATTGCGCCAGGCTTTCTCGCAACGCTTCCGTCGAATCGGATTCGGAGAATGGAATTTTGTATTTCTGGAGCGATTGGATCACACGATCGCGCGGAAACATTGTGGATCCGGCAACTACCGTGGCGGGAGCAATGCCGTTTACTCGCACGGTTGGTCCAAGCTTGACGGCGAGTTCACGAATCAGATGGTTGAGAGCCGCCTTGCTGGTGTCATACGCCTCGCTGCCCTGCTTCGGTACAACCGCGTTGGCCGAACTCGTGAGCACCATGGAGCCCGGCAGATCTTGGTCTCGGAATACCGGCTCGACAGCGCAGGCCAACAAATAATTACCGGTGACGTTCACATGAAACGTTGTAGCCCATTGTGAATCCGAGAGCTGCCCATCCTTTCCAGAAACGGGATAAATCGCGGCGGTGTTTACGACGATGTCGATCCCGCCAAATTCGAGGATTGTGCTGTTCAGTGCGCCGGCGAGACTGGTAGCCGAACCCAGATCTACTGCGATGGACGAAACAAACTCGGTATTCGCGAAGGGCGCTGCTTGTTCCGCGGTTTTTTTGGCCCCGGACTCGTCGAAATCAGCGATCATTACATGGGCTCCTTTCCTCGCAAGGAGCAGTGCGGCCTCCCGTCCGATTCCACTTGCCCCACCAACAACCAGGGCGATTTTCCGGCTGAACTCGCTTTCTGCCGGCATGCGTTGCAACTTCGCTTCTTCGAGCGCCCAATACTCAATCCGAAATGCTTCCGAGCGTGGAAGGGCGACGTAATTGTGGAAGTGCGAAAAACCACTCGATTGCTCGGCTCGCCGTGCTTGCGGCAGAGTTTCAGGTGCCGCACCTTCTTCCAGGGCATTTGCTCCGGCCATCACGTGAATCGCATTGACGAAAAACTCAGTGGTAATCCGCGCCTCCTTTTTGTTCTTGCCGAAGCCGAACAACCCGATTCCCGGAATGAGTACCACCGATGGATTCGCATCGCGCAGTTTCGGAGAGTCTTTCGACGCCCATTGTTCGTAGTATTTTTTGTACGCGGCCCGATATTCGACCACTAGGTGCTCGAGGCTCGCCTTTAGCGCGGCGAGATCTTGCGTCGAG
The DNA here is from genome assembly GCA_963701055.1 of Candidatus Acidiferrales bacterium. GTDB lineage: Bacteria > Acidobacteriota > Terriglobia > Acidiferrales > UBA7541 > Acidiferrum. The sequence continues at coordinate 564,603 of OY969563.1, forward strand.
GCGTCCCAATTCACGAAGAGAGGGCAGACTCTCGTCCGCAGAAAATGGTCAGGGCAGCTTGTGCCCAGAGCGCTGAGTTCCCGCGCCCATGCCGAACCAGCAAAGTTGAGTGCATCCTCGCCATCCGCATAATGAGCGATTACGCGGCGCTCTGACGACAGCAGTCCCCGTAACCTCGGTAAGATTTCGGCAGCGACGCTCTTGCGATCCGCTCGAGGCGAGTGAACCGACCCGCCGAAAAGCACGGCTTTGAGATTTTGGTGCTTGTCGATGAACTCGCCCATCTGGTCGATCGTGTGAATGCTACTGAGGTAGCACTCTCGCTGCGTCGCGCCCCAGGTAAAAAGGCCGTGCCCGCCGAGAAGAATTCCATCAATTCCAGGATTGTCTTTCACCGCCTTCTCGATCAGCAGCGCCAGCTCAAATCCCGGACGTTGCCACGGAACCCACACGACTCGGCGACCATACTCTTTGTTGAACTGCTCGAGCTTGCGCTTACCGTTAGCGCTTGCCGCAAGCGCAATAGCCCAATCGGGATGCAGGTGGTCCACGTGGAGGAAAGGAAGGAGCGCATGCAGGGGGGTGTCGATAGATGCGGCAACACGATTCTCGCCAAATGCGGACAACGGGTAATAGCTGACCATTTCGTCTTCATGCTCTTCGCCGCGATACAGCTCCTTCAGCTGCTCCAACCGATCCTGATATAACAGCGCAAACCCCGCTTCCGTTATCGAGCCGAGATCTCCTCCACTGCCTTTTACTGCCAGGACCATCGTGGGTTTACGGGTGAAAGGGTCAGATCGCTCGATCTTGGAACTGGTATTTCCGCCGCCGAAGTTCGTGATTCGCAGATCGGCCCCAAGCAAGTTCGAGCGATAGCGCAGTAGCGCCAACGGATTGCCGCGCAGTTTCTCGGCCGAGTTCTCATCCCATAAGTCACGCAGGTAGGTTGTCTTCCGAATCTCAGGCATACGCCGCCTCACAATAATGTTCGAATCGTTCCGCTTGCCGATTCCATTTTTCAGGATCAACCGGTGCGAATGTCTCGGCAGGATAAGAACGATCGATGATGTCACGGACCTGCTTTAAGGAGTCAACGGCCCCGGTGGCCAACATTTGCACCGTAATATTGCCTAGCGCTGTAGCCTCCGCCGGGCCCGCCAATACGGTTCTGCCCGTCGCGTCCGCCGTGAACTGGTTCAGCAAACGGTTCTTGGAGCCTCCGCCGATCACGCGAATGCGGTCGATCCGTTTTCCCGTGAGCTGTTCGAGGCTTGAAAGCACAAGGCGATATTTTAGTGCCAGACTCTCAAGTACCGCTCGAGTGAAACCGGCGGGAGATGTTGGCACGGGCTGGTGAGTTCGCGCGCAGAACTGCGTGATTGCCCCGGACATGTCTTTCGCCCGCAGAAACGATTCATGGTCAGGGTCCACCAGGCAGTGAAACGCCTCCTCACGCGCGGCTTGTTCGATCAATTCCACATTATCGGAACATTTTCCTTCGCTTGCCCAGGATTTTTGGCAACACTGCAACATCCAAAGTCCCATCACGTTTTTTAATAGCCGTGTCGTCCCGTTCACTCCGCCCTCGTTGGTAAAGTTCATGCGTAAAGCTTCGTCCGTAATCAGGGGTTGGTCGATCTCGGTTCCGACTAGCGACCACGTGCCCGAGCTGAGAAACGCAGTTCCTTCGCGCGCAGAAATTGCCGCCACCGCAGATCCTGTGTCATGCGTAGCGGGCGCGATCACGGCCGTGCCCGCCAGCGCACTATGGCCACCGACGTTTGGCAGCAAGTGTCCCAACAGTGTACCGGGCTCGACAATCTTGCTCCATAAGTGTCCGGGCAGCCCAACCCGGTCGATTAATTCAGTTGCCCAGGTCCTTGTCATGGGATTCACGAGTTGCGTGGTCGTAGCATTGGTGAATTCGCAGACGGCATTTCCGGTGAGCCAGTAATGGAACAGATCTGGAATCGTAATTAGCTTTTGTGCGGCTTTCAGCAGTACTGGCGTGTCACGTAGTGCGGCAAAAAACTGATACAAGGTATTGATGGCCAGGAACTGAACTCCCGTGGCTCGATATATTTCCTCCCTTGGGATCTTTTTAAAAACCTCGCCCATTACGCCGGCAGTTCTCCGGTCGCGGTAATGGTATGGATTTTGCAGCAGCTCTCCTTTTTCTCCCAACAGTGCATAATCCACTCCCCACGCGTCCACTCCAATTCCTGCCAGTGGCGTGGCGTCCAAAGACGACAAGGTCTTGCGAATCTCATACCAAAGCCGCGCCACATCCCAATGCAAGCTGCCAGCATATTCGACAGGTTCATTCTTAAATCGATGGATCTCGCGGGTCGTCAGCCTGCCGGCGTCGAGTTGGCCAAGAATGGCTCGTCCGCTTTCCGCTCCAAAATCGAACGCGAGATATGGCCTGGAAGGATTGCTGTCAGGCATACGAGGACACGCTAGCGGAGTTCTTCGTCGCGCGTTCCTTGGTGATGCGTTCGAGGTATCCACTCTGGCGGAACGCATCCACAGGATCTGTAGGCAGCCCCCGCAATCTGCGCCATTCGAGAATGGCGGGTCGAACGTCGGTGGCAAACGCATCTTGCAGCAAGGATTCCGCCGTTACGAGGTCGCAATTCTGCTGTGCTCGAACGAGCGCTGGGTAATCGACCAGCGCTGCTTTTGCATACAGCTCCTGCGCCATCTTCACCGTTTGAAGCGTCGCCTCGATTTTGCCCTTTAAGTTGTGGCTCTGGTCAACCATATACGCGATGTGTGCCTGCTTGTCCGCTTCCCACTCGTAGAACAGGATTTCATGGAAAATACGGAACACCTGATACGGATCGATGGAGCCCAGCGTCAGATCATCATCCGCGTAACGGCGATCATTGAAATGAAAGCCTCCCAACATTTCTTCGGAGAGCAGCCAGGCAACAATTTGTTCAATATTCTGCGCGGCATAATGATGGCCGGTGTCCACCAGGACTTTTGCCTGCGGCCCGGCTTTCGCCGCCAGGTGCATGGCCATTCCCCAATCAGCAATATCGGTGTGGTAGAAGGCAGGTTCAAAGGGCTTGTATTCGATCAGTAGCCGTTGCTCTGGTGAGAGATCCGCGTGCACTTGCTGAAGGAGTTGCTCGAAGTGTTCCTTGCGTCGCCGGATATTCGCGGTGCCCGGATAGTTCGAACCATCGGCGAACCACAGCGAAATGTCCCGGCTTCGCAAACGCCGCGCGATCTCGATGCTATCGCGGGTGTGTTCGAAGGCGCGCTTTCTGGAAGCCGGATCCGGGTTCCCGAACGATCCGTATTTGTAATCCTGATCCTGAAAGAGATTTGGATTGATCGAGCCGGCTTGCACACCATAACGTTCGGAAAACCGCCGGACCTCGTCGACGCTATGGACGCCGTTCGGGAAATCCCATAACACATGCAGGGCGATGGTCGGACACACTCCTGTCAGCAAGTGAACTTGGCCGGCATCGCTGAATTTCTCATCCGTGCTTGTCGCTGCCGCCGCCTGGATGAACTTTCCGAAGCGCGTCCCGGTGTTGGCAAAACCCCAGGAAGGAAGTTCGATCCGGAATTTGTTCAATGCTTGTGCGATTTTTTCGGGTGCTGCGTTCATGGCTAACCCTCGGCCTGCCCTCAGAGAGTACACAGCGGACAGACCGCAGGTCACGCGTTATTTATCCCCTAACCGCGCGCAATCTAGCCTGAAACCTGCCGGCTGTTGGGCATGGTTTTCTACAAAATGTAATGCAGGAGAAGAATGGCGGCTAGAACATACGCCAGCGGCTTCACCTGGCGGGCGCGGCCCAAAGCGGCGAGCAAAAGAATATTGGTGATGAATCCCAGCGCCAGGCCGTCGCTGACGGAGGCCAATAGCGACAGCATTGTGGTCACAAGGGCCGTCGCCGCCACGACGCCGTCGCGCAAATCTAGATCGGCGAAGCCCTCCATCATGAAGATGCCAATCATCACGAGCGCGGGCGTAGTTGCCACGCCCGGAACGATGGCAATCAGCGGAGTAAAGAAGAGCGCGGCCACGCAGCATATGGCGACCACAATACTGGTCAACCCTGTGCGGGCCCCCTGCTCAACGCCCGCGGCCGACTCAATATAAATGACCGTAGTCGTCGTGCCCAACAACGCGCCGCCCGAAGCCGCCGTCGCATCAGCGGAGAGCGCCTCGCGCAATTTCGGCAAATCACCGTTCTCATCGTTCAGCCGAGCGCGTGTGCCGATGGCCATCAGAACTGCCATCGCGGAAAAAAGGTCGGAGAAAAGAATAGCGAAAATAATAGGAATGCTCTGGACGGGATGGCGCAAAGGGTAAAGCAAGTCCAGCTTCAGAAACGTTGGCGCAATGGAATGAGGCCAACCGAAAATCTGGTGGCAGCGGCGTGATCCTGGCTCCAGGTATCGCACCTGCCCCTGGAAGAAATATGCCCGCTGCCGTGATCAGTAAGATAGATAGAATCAACGCCCCGCGCACACCGCGGTTCACCAGAACGATCGTAAACACAATGCCGGCGAAACCGAGCAGGACCTGCGCCGAAGAAAAATCGCCAAGCGAAACGATCGAGTGCGGGTTCGCGACGATGATGCCTGCGTTCTTGAGCCCGATAAACGCGATGAACATGCCGATCCCGGCGCTCACCGTTCGTTTGAAGCTGCCCGGAAACGAATCGATAATCTTGCGCCGTATACCGGTCACTGAAATCAGCAGGAATAGCAGGCCGCTGTAGAACACCATCCCGAGGGCGGCCTGCCAGGGAATGTGCATGCCTTGGCACACTTGCACGGCGATGTACGCATTTACGCCCATGCCCGGCGCCATGGCCAGCGGATAGTTCGTGCGCAACCCCATGATCACCGTGAAAATGGCGGCCGCTAGCGCGGTCACACTGATCAGCGCGCCGCGGTCCATGCCAGCTTCGGAAAGGATCAGCGGATGAACCACAAGCACGTAAGACAACGTGCTGAAGGTTGTTATCCCGCCGATAACTTCAGTCCAGAAAGTGGAGCCACGCTCGTGATAATGGAAAAAGCGATCCAGCGCGCCAGCTGAGCGCTGGAACATACTTTGCCGGACGGGAAGAGTATCCCCAACTCCAAGGTTCATTGGTTCGGTAGTACCTCAGAATCCTTTTCAGTAAAAGAGTTGTGGACCGGGTCCTCGACCGAATTTTGTGCGCTACCAAACTACGGGATGAGTCTCGCCGGTCCGCACGTTCACAAACCCTTCGGGTAGCGCGTCGCTTGGCGGCATGAAGGTCCATTGCCAGGGAGGACATGTGAGAAACGCATAGCAGAGTGCTTCGGTTACATGGTTCACGCCCAAAAACTCCTGAATGCGTGGCACTGGCTTTTCCATCCATTCCAGCTTTTCCATTTCGGCGCGCATCGCCAACAAATCGCTAGCAAGTTCTTCCGCCGGCCGCGCGGTCATCAATCCGCCAATCTCCAGCCGAACTCTCGCGGAAATTTTTCCTTCGCTTACCAGAACAAAGCCGCCATCCATCTCCGCCATTGCGTTTACCGCTATGGCCATGGCTTCATCACTGCTACCAATGACCCAGGCGTTGTGATTGTCGTGCACGATCGAGCAGCACATCGCCGAATCGGCCGTCTTCATGCCGACATCCTTCCAGAACATCCGCGAAATTCGAGTGCGGCCGGAGTAGCGATCGATCAGCGCCACTTTGGTGATCGCCCGCGATTCGTCTCGCTGCACGAAGCCATCCTTCACCAGCAGTTCCACGGTGAAGAAGTCCTTTTCATGATGAAAGGGGGGAACCACGGCGGCTTGCACGCTGTTGCGTCCGGCGGGCGCAGCGACTGCGAAGTCTGAGGCTTCAATTCGGCGACCGAGATTCACGGTCTTTGTTGCCCACTCCGGCCAGTCTATCTTCGGCACGGCAACCAGCATCTTGTAATCTTCAGAAACTTTTGCGCCATCGGCGTACACGGCTTTGATTTTCACTTGCTCAGGATCTGACAGCAGCACCACATCGGCGTAACGGCCAGGCGTGAGCGAGCCGACCAGATGATCGATGCGGAAGTGACGCGCGGTGTTATAGCTGCCCAATGCGTAGGCAATTTCCGTTGGCACGCCATTTTCAATCGCACAGCGAATATTGTGGTCCATTGCGCCGCGGCGCAGCGTCGTTTCGGCATTGCGGTCGTCGGTTGTCACCGCCACGTTCGACCAATCACGCAGACCTTTCTCCACCAGGTATTTCAAGACGTGCCGGGCATTCGGCCGCGCCTCCAGAAAAATTCCGCGCTCCAGTTTGTCCCAAGCCTCCTGGCCCTCGCGGATTTCGTGATCCGAACTGATCCCGGCCGCCGCAAACGCGCATATCTCTGCAGGCGAAACTAAACCTGTGCCGTGACCTTCGACAACCCCGCGCGCCTCCAACGTCGCCTCAATGTTCTCCCAAAGCCGCTTGTATCCCGGATTTTTCGGGTTTACCACCGCGGACCAATCCATCACTTCATCCAGGCCGGTGACCCAAAGATTGCGCTCGATGAAATCGCGGATCTCGGGGTAACCGTAATACCCACCAGACTCTTCCCATCCTGTGGGCGGGGTCGCGGAACCGAGCGACGGGAAAATTTTGAAAGGGCTGCCGAGCTTCCGCGCCATCAGCCAGAATTCCACGTTGCGCGCGCCATTTACGTTGGAAAATTCGTGCGAAGCCTCCACGTTCCATGTGGTGCCGAAGCGCAGCACCAGATCCGCTTCATACTCCGGGCTAAGCATGGTGCTTTCGATATGTTTGTGGGCTTCACCAAATCCAGGCACCGCCCACAGGCCGTGGACGGAAGTCTTCTTTCTGGAGGATCCTTTCCACTCACCATGCGGACCGACCCAGGCGATTCTCTGCCCTTTGATAACAATGTCCCAGTTTTTCTTCCAGGTAAGGGTCTGCAGGTTCAGGAGCGTAGCGCCTTCGAGCACCAAGTCCGCTTCCTGCTGCGCTAGTGCAACGCTGACCAGGTTCTGCCGCGTGACAATCTCTTCACTGGGAGAGTGTGTCTGTTGAGTGGTCTGAGCGATCGCGATGCTCCAATGCGGAATTTGTTGTTGCATATCTACTTCGGCTGTCCCTGGAACTTGCGCAGGTATCACACAAGGTTTTCGACCACGGCGAGACATTGGCTCGACAGGGAATTCAAATCTTTCATACGGCCCAAAACCATGCAAGTGTAAACTTCTAATAGCTGCTATAAGATTTTGGCCGCGTGATGGCGGCTTCTCGAGATGAGCGAACACCAATTTGCAGGAAATATCGATGATGCCATGCGCGCCCGTGCGATACGCGCAGCGCAAGGCGAAATCCCATTTGATCTCCTGATTGTAGGCGGGACAGTCGTCGATGTGATTACGGGCGAACTGCGCATGGCGGATATTGGCGTTGTCGGCGCGATGATCGCTAGCGTTCATCCGTCCGGTGCCCGCAGTGACGCAGCGGTCACGTACGACGCTGCGGGGAAATGGATCTGTCCAGGATTTATTGACACGCATGTGCATTTCGAACCTCGCACATGCTTGCCGCGCATTATGCGGAGCAGGTGGTCGCTCAAGGAACGACCACTATTTTTTACGACCCACACGAACTCGCCAACGCGCTTGGGCTTGCTGGCGTGCGCTACGCCATCGAATCCAGCCGTGGCTTGCCGTTGCGTTTTCTTTGTGCGGCGCCGTCTTGCGTGCCGTCCGCGGACGGGCTGGAATGTTCCGGCGCCGCACTTGGCGGCGCGGAAATGCGCGAGATGCTGTCGTGGGACGAGGTCGCCGGGGTAGCCGAAGTTATGGACATGCGCGGTGTGCTACAGCAATCACCACGCATGGTGGATATAGTGTCGGCCGGACTCAGGTCAGGCAAATTAATCGAGGGCCATGCGCGGGGACTGACCGGTGGCCAACTACAAGCTTACCTGTGTTCCGGCGTTACCTCCGATCATGAAATCACGTCCGGCGAGGATCTGTTAGAGAAACTCCGCGCCGGGCTTGCCATCGAAATTCGCGGATCTCATGATTACGTCCTTCCAGGCGTTGTCGAAACTCTGGGTAAGCTCCAACACCTTTCCCCGCAAGTCAGCATCTGCACCGACGATGTGCCGCCTGATTATCTTGTGGAACGTGGCGGCATCCGGGACGTGCTGAGCCGGCTTGTGAGCTACGGCATGAACGCAGTGGACGCAATTCGTTGCGCTACCCTCAACGGTGCCCTGCGCTTGCGGCGCCCTGATCTTGGCGCGATATGCGCCGGACGAATGGCTGACCTCGTTATCCTTGCGGGACTTGACGATTTCAAAGTCGCAAGCGTTTTTGTTGCGGGACGACACGCCGTTCAGGATGGCCGATGGCAGATTCCGCTGCGCCCGTCGCACTTCGTACCCACGGCTCTTCCCTCTGTCAAATTGGCAGAATTGGCGGAAGATGACTTCCGCATCCGTGTACCAGGACAAGAAAACGGATCAGCGAAAGTGCGCGCAATCTTCGGCATGCGTTTCATCGAATGGCGAGAGGTCGACGTGAAAGTCCGCCATGGTTTTGCGGAAATATCGGAGGATTCGAGTTTTATTTACGTGCGGCATCGCCACGGAATCCACGCAGGACCCGGGCAGTGCGCCATTCAGCAAGGCATCGGTCGCATGCGCGGAGCGATCGCCACAACTTACTCTCATGACTCACACAACCTGGTCGTTCTTGGAGGATCACCCGGGGACATGCAACTTGCGGCCAACGTGCTTATCCGCTGCTGCGGCGGTATGACCGTCGTCCAGGACGCGAAAGTTTTGGCCTTGGTGGAATTTCCCGTGGCTGGAATGTTGTCGGAGCTTCCGCCTGCCGAATTAGCCGATAAGTTCCGCGCCTTGCGTGAGGCGGCCGGTCAAGTCACGGATTGGAAACCGCCCTATTGGACGTTCAAAGCCATCGAAGGCACATGCCTGGCCTGCAATCCCGGTCCTCACCTTACCGACCTCGGTTTGACCGACGGCACAACGCAAACGCTGCTCTCCATGTTTCCGTAGTGGTTTCTTCGTCAAGAAAAAACGAAGGAACTATGCCGCATTCTCGAGGGTTTTCGCAAAATCCAGAATCGTGCGGACCACAACCTCGTCGCCGATGGCCGTATTGATCATCGCGTGATAAGCGGCGCGGTTCGGCCATTCCACGTGAAAATATTTCTGGATGAAATCAGCGCGCTCCTGGTCCACGGTATCCACGAGCTGTTCGGCTTCCGACCTGCTCTTGCCGCGAGCCAACAGCCGTCGAATCTTGTCTTCTCTCGGGGCGTAAAGAAACACGCGCAGTGTGTCCGGACGATTCCTCAGAAAATGCTGCGCGCCCCTGCCCACGATGACGGAGTTTCCGGATTTTGCCGCGTTCTCCACAACTCGTTGTGTGAGCTTCAAGATGCTTTCGCTGTCCACCACCTTGAGCTTGTGCGCGTTCAGGCTTCCCTCGTAACTCCCACGCAAAAAAGATTTGAATAGCCGGTAGTAAAGCGGGTCGGTTCGTTCCTCGCGAACCTCCACGACAGCTTTCGGGCATTCAGCAAGCCTGGCGATCTCTTCCGTCAGCAACTGGTCCCAAAGTTTCCAGCCCAACTGCGTCGCAAGTCGCTCGGCGATTTCGCCGCCGCCGCTTCCATATTCCCGTTCAATTGTCACGATTTTGATCATCTTGCTCTACGTCCATAGTACAGATGGTTCTCACTCGACAATCGCCGCCCCACCGCCACCTGGATCATTCTTCTTTAGCATAAAGCTCAGCAAGAACATTATGCCTGCACCTACCGCAAGAACCATAAAGGTATCAATATACGACAGGCTTGCCGCTTGCGCCTGCAAGCCTTCGTAGATCCTGGCATAAGCCTGACCCTGCGCCTCATGGGTACCCAACCCCGAGTTAGCCAGGTGCTGGGTCAGGCCGTTCAAGGAATTTTGGAAATTGGGATTGTCGGGCCTGGCATGCTCGACGAGCCTCGCCTGATGGAACTGGGAACGTCGCGCAATCAGGGTGGTAACAATGGAGGTCCCCACGCTGCTCCCCATGTTACGCATGAAATTCACGATTCCCGCGACCGAGTTGTTCTTCTCTGGCGCAATTCCGACGTAGGCCGCCAGAGTGATTGGCACGAACAGGAAGCCCAAGCCAATCACTTGCGCGATGCGTAGCCACACGGCGGCACTAAAGCTGATCAGCAGGTCAATCCGCTGCGTGGAATAATACATGGCGACAGACAGAGACAGCCAGCCGAAGGCAATGAGGAAGCGGGCCTGCACCTTGGTTGTCAGTTTACCCATGACGGGCATCTCGAACAGCAAGACAAGGCCTCCCGCGGATAACGCCAGCCCTGCCAGTTGCGAAGTATACCCAACGAGTGTCTGGAGAAATTGCGGCATCAGGACTAGACTGGCGAACAACATGATTCCCAACATGAACATCATCAAGTTCGCACTGGCGAAGTTAAAGCTCTTGAACATATGAACGTCGATGATCGGCGATTTTTGAAACCATTCCCAGATGACCAAAGAAATCAAACATACCGTTGACACGACGACCAGTGTCGTAATGAACCGGGAACCGAACCAGTCATCTTCCTGGCCCTTGTCGAGCAGGACTTGCAACGCGCCGATGCCCAGAGCCAGCAGAGAAATGCCGATATAATCCAATTTGAGCCCACCGCGCTTGGCCCGTGATAAATACGGAGGATCTTCGACAAAGCGCCGCACGAGAAACCAGGTGATTATGCCAACGGGAAGATTAATGAAGAAAATCCAGCGCCAGGAATAATTGAAGGTGATCCAGCCGCCCAGGGTCGGCCCAATCGTGGGCGCCATGATGGCCGTAATGCCGTAGAGAGCAAAAGCCAAGCCGCGCTGCTGCGGAGGAAATGTATCCGCCAGAATCGCTTGAGCCATTGGCTGCAAACCACCACCACCTGCTCCCTGCAGAACGCGGAAAAAAAGAAGAAGCCCGAGGCTTGGAGCGATCCCGCAAAGTAGAGAACTGACCGTAAATATGCCCAGGCACGACATGAAAAAACGTTTGCGCCCCAGCGTGCCGGCCAGCCAGCCGCTGATCGGGAGAATGATGGCATTCGATACCAGATAAGAAGTCAGAACCCATGTGCTTTGGTCATTGCTGGCGCCCAGACTGCCCGCGATGTAAGGAAGGGCTACGTTGGCGATGCTGGTGTCGAGCACTTCCATAAAGGCAGCCATTGCCACAACAACCGCGATCAGCCAGGGATTATATTTTGGCCGCCAAATGTCTCGGTCAAGTGTGAGCGTGGCGGAACTCACTGCAGGTACACATCCGGAACCACGTTCATGCCCGGTCGAAGCCGATGATCGCGGTTTTCTCCCGGGTCCAGAACGATCTTCACGGGAATTCTTTGGACGATTTTTACGTAGTTACCGGTAGCATTCTCGGGAGGTAACAAACTGAAAGTCGGGCCCGTCGCGCCGGCGATGCTGTCCACATGGCCTTTCAAAGATTGGCCGGTTGAATCGATATGGATTTTGGCTCTTTGTCCAACGCGCATGTGTCGAAGCTGCGTCTCTTTGAAATTGGCGGTGACCCACACTTCATCGAGAGGCACAACGGTCAAGAGCTGCTGGCCGGGCTGGACGTTCAGTCCTACAACCACGGATTTATTCACTTCACCAGTAACCGGTGCAACGATCTTGGTGTATTGCAGGTTCAGCTGCGCCTGATCGAGCAGGGCGCGCTTTTCTTCAACGTCGGCAATCGCCGCGCGCACTCGAGCTCGCGTCGACGAAACCTGCTGCGGCCCGGTCTCCGCATATTGATGGTTGGCCTCTGCTTCCACCAAACGGCTCTGTGCCTGTTGCACGAATTGCTGGGCGGCAGACTCAGTGGCTTTGGCTCCCGCAATAGCCGCCGTGCTGGCTTTTGCAGCGGCCACTGCCTGATCGTAAATCTGCTCCGCCACCTCTCGCTTATCTACGAGCAATTTGTAGCGGTGGAGATCGTCCTGTATCTTTACGTCGTTTGCCTCCACCTGTTCCACCTGGGCATGGGCAGCGGTCAGTTGCCTTTCCGCGGCAATCACTCCGGCCTTCGCGTTTTCGATGTCTGATCCCGTGGACTTCAGTTGGCTGGTAGTGTTGACGGTGGTGATCGGCACCGTAATATTCAGCGACTGAGCGGTCGCTTCAGCGCTGGCCAGATTGGCTTGAGCTTGCTTTACCGCAACCTCATAGTCCGTCGGGTCGATCTCCACCAGCACGGTACCCTGCTGCACCCACTGGTTGTCGTCAACATTCACCTTCACTACGTAACCGGAGATTCGCGCGCTGACGGGATAAAGGTGAACGTCCCCTTGCGCGTCGTCTGTGGATTCATAGCTGCTCAAGTAGCGCCAGAGGAAAAATCCGCCAACCAGCAGCACCAAAACCGCGCCCAGAATCAGCAACCTCCGGCGTATTTTTGGACTCAAGTAAACCCCGCGCGCAACCTTCCGATCCTCCGGGTGTGAGGCATCGGCCGTGGATTTGTTGTTTTCCCCTGGTACGGAGCGGGGTGGGTTCGATTCCGCCATGTTCATTTGTCCTTGAAGTATTCCTTGACGCCCGCCTCAGCAATACCCAGCGCGCGAGCCAAGGAAATTTTTGAGAAGTTGTAGCTGTACAGACTTGAAATGTACTGCTCGTGGGCGCTTGCGACTGCCTCCTGGGATTGCACCACTTCCACAGTGTCAGTCACACCCGCGCTGAAGCGATCGCGCGATTGAACCAGCGTCTCTTCCGCCAAATCGATGTTGCTGCGGGCCACGTTCACCTCTTCCGCCGACGACTGCAGATTCAGTAACGCGGTGCGAATGTCGGCGTCGATTTGCGCTCGCAGATTGTCCAGGCGCTCGCGGGCTTGCTGGAGCCTGGCGTCAGCTTGCAAAATGTCCGCATGTACGCTGTTGCCCTGAAAGATAGGAATCGTCAGCGTTCCGCGCACGTCGAATACTTCCGTGGCCGTGGAGGGATGCGATCCTGCCGTGCCGTAGTCGGCATTAAAGGAAAGCGACGGGTAATAACCAGCCACCGCGGCCTTGCGAGAGAACTCAGCTGCTCGTACGTCTGTCATGGCTGCCAAATAATCGGAGCGCGCAGCATAGGCGCGTTTCAGCGCGTAGTCAATCGAGATGCCGTCGAACGGACGGTAGGGAGATTTGTCTGTGAGATCGAACTCCTGGCCGGGGGCCAGGCCAATCACGCGTGCCACGGTCAGTTTCTGTATTGCGAAGTTATTCTTTGCCTGAATCAATTGCTGTTGCCGCGTCTGGAGCTCCACCTTGGCGCGCAGGCCGTCAATTTCCGGCGAAGTGCCGGCGTGCACCTGATCTGTCGCTTGATCAAATAGCGCCTTGGCTGTTTCCACTTGTGCTTGTGCTGTCTCTATGCGGGCTTCGTCAGCAATAGCCTGCAAATACACATAGCCCACGGCAAGCACCACGAGGTCGCGGGCGTCTTTAAAAGTGTATTCGGCCGACTTGAGGCTTTGTGTGGACGCGCGGGTGTTGTTGATCAGCTTCGAATCAAACAGAGACTGCGCCACATTCAGGCGCGCGTCAAAATAAGAAAAAGGGCCTATCGATGTCGGGATAGCGAATCCAGGAACACTCGCAAAGCCGAGTTCGGCGAGGTTGATTTGCGAGTCCGCCACGTACGGTGTCGCGGTGACGTGCGGCAACAGCGCGCTTAGCTGTTCCCACCGCTGTCCCCGAGCAGAGCGAATGTTCGCGTCCGAAAGAAGAAGTCCAAGATTCGTTTTCAATCCGCGATCAATCGCTTCTTGCAGCGAGAGAGGCAAAACTCCTGGAACCAGTTTTGCGGGGGTGCTTCCCGCGAAGGGGCTTATGCCCAGTGTTCCGGGAATAGCTTCACCCGGCGTGCTTGCAGGTGTTGACGGTGTTTGCGCGAAGTTTATGCCTGGTCCGCATAACAGAAATGAAGCCATCAGGAATGTGCGCCCACGTTTGTGATGGAATATCAAAGCTGCGCCCCCTTGGTTGGACTTGGTTTTCGCGTATTGGCCGCGAATGGCCATAACTTATACCAAATGTAGATGTTTGGACGGCGAAGGAAGTTTTAGAGAATAGTGCCGCAAGGAAGCGTTAACTCTGGGCGCGACGGGCTAATAGCCGCATTTCGTCCCATTTTCATGCCCTCCGACCCGCTGCGATGGATTACCGCTGTAAGCATGCCCGTCGACGGCGGCTCAAAGCTCTGAGCGTTCAACCAATATCGCTCTATTGCTACAGCGAGTTGTCCGTACGCATACGGTTTCCCCCTGAGCGATTCGAATCCAGAAAATTCCTACAATCTCGCGATATGTAGAAGTTTCAGCCAGGAAATCGTTTTGTGAAACGCAAAGATCCAATCGCGACGAGAGACGCTCGGCTCATTCCATCTGGCTCATTATCCCAATTGGCGGAGGAAGCCAAGGACTGCCGCAATTGCGGCCTGTGGCGTAATGCAACGCAAACAGTCTTTGGTGAAGGCGGCGCTGCCCATCCGAAGATCATGCTGATTGGAGAACAGCCGGGAAACGAAGAAGAAAACAGGGCAAACCATTTGTCGGCCCGGCCGGACAGCTGATGGACCGATTGCTGGCCGAAGCAGGCATCGATCGAAAAAAAGTTTATGTCACCAACACGCTGAAGCACTTCAAATGTAGGGGAAAGCACCGCATTCACAAAAAACCGAGCGCGCGGGAAATTGCAGCTTGCCGCCCCTGGCTGGATGCAGAGATTGCTGCACTCAAACCTTCCGTCATCGTCTGCCTTGGAGCAACGGCAGCCCAGGCCCTACTCGGGCGCGCTTTTCGCCTCACGCAACACCGTGGCGAATTTGTGGAATCATCCTTGGCGCCGCATGTGTTGGCCACTGTTCACCCGTCCTCCATCCTGAGAGCCCCGATGAAGAAACCCGCCACCAGCAGGAAAGGGAATTTGTCCGCGACATGTCGCATCGCAAAACTCAGAATCTAACCCTGAGACTCGGCTTTTGATTCCCCGCATCGATCGATTTCCGGAGATTTGACAAGACCAATGGCGCGGCATTATTCTACCTCTGTTGGCGAACAAAAAGCGAATATGAGCCATATCTCCACTGCCGCTTCCTTCCCCAATTCCCCAGAGTTCGCTCGCGGCCTCGATGGTTTCCGCCATCGCGTCCCCTCCCAACTTCAATCTACCGGCATTTCTGAATTGGATGCCCTTTTGGCTGGGGGGGTTCCTCGTGGTTCACTTGTGGAACTCTGCGGTTCTGCTTCCTCCGGACGAACCAGCGTCTGTTTTTCTCTCCTCGCCGCCGCCACGAAACGCCAGGAAGCTTGTGCCTATGTGGACGTCTCCGATTCTCTGGATCCCCTGTCTCTCGCCTCAACCGGAGTCGATTTGACCAGGCTCCTCTGGATTCGATGCGGCCTTCCGGCCTCCAGCAATGTACCCAAGCAGAATCAATCGTCGTCTCTCTCGTTCTCTTCGAAGAATGGCCAACCTATTGTGGGAGAAGCGCGTCGAAAATCGAACCGAACTCAGACTTGGACGCACCCGCGCGACCAGATTCGTGGCATTGAGTCCGCACTGCCTTCGATCTTGCGCCAGACCGAAGATATAAAGATCGAAACGAAGGGATATAAGACTGCACCTTTGGTGTTGTCTTTTCCCAAATCAAGCCCTACGGCATCAATCACTAGCCGTGGCACCAATGTACTCGGCAAGGGAAACGCAGCGTTCAGCAGCAAACCGTGGAGACGCCTGGAACAAGCGTTGAAGGCAACCGACCTCCTACTCCACAGCGGCGGTTGGGGCGTTGTCATTTTTGATTTAGGAAGCATTCCCTGGGCAGACGCTCGCCGCATTGAACTCAGCACATGGTTCCGCTTTCGCAGAACCATAGAAAACACGCCAACAATACTGGTGCTGTTGGTGGAAGAGTCTTGCGCCAAAAGCTGTTCTTCCCTGGTCCTCCATTGCCAGCGTGAAAACGAAAACTGGAGTCATCTCAATTCAGAAGATCAATCCTGCGGAATTGCCACCCTGGATGGTTTTCAGATCGAGGGGAAAATTCTTTCTTCCCGCAACGGCTTTCAGCCGATGGATTCTGCTCGATGGACGACAAACACTTTATGGATTGACAGTTTCTAGCTTTTTACCCGCTCTCGTTCTTCCCGTCTATCCTCTTCCTATGAATCAGGGGGTCGCGTGGTTTTTGGATGCATCTTCATTCCCGATTTTTCAGTCCAGGCCATAATTCGCCAGGAGCCAGATCTTTGCGGCAAGCCTATCGCAATCCTTCAAGGTGCCCCGCCTCTTACAAAAGTGTTTGCTGCCAACCAGGCAGCAAAAGATCTGGGAATTGAACTGGGCATGACGAAGGTCCAGGCTGAATGCTGTGGCCATATTGAGTGGCGTTGGCGTTCGCTATCGCAAGAGGCTTCAGCGCAGGCCGCGTTGTTCGACTGCGCTTACACGGTTTCTCCCCGCATCGAACAGGTGCGAAACGCCAATGAAGCCGATTTTTTCGATTGTGTGGTTCTGGATCTTTTGGGCTGCGAAAAACTGTTCGGCTCTCCCCAGAAAATTGCCAATCACTTGAAAAATATGGCCGCCGAAGTGGACCTCGAACCGAGTATTGCCATTGCCGGGAACCCGCAAGCTGCAGTATCAGTTGCCCGCGGTTTTTCGGGAATTACGCTGATACCTTCCGGAAGCGAAGCCGCTTATATCGGCGGCCTGCCATTGTCTGCACTCGCCCTACCGCTGGAATTGCGCGAAACCCTTGGACGCTGGGGCATCCACACCTGCGCCGAATTCGCCGTGCTCCCGGAAATCGCCGTAATCGAACGGGCTGGGCAGGAAGGGAGGAGATGGCAACAGCTTTGTCGGGGTGGCGATCCTAGTCCGCTCATACCCAGGGAACCCCGGGCTCAATTCGAAGAATGCATGGATTTGGATTTTCCCATCGATCTTCTCGAACCGCTGCTTTTCGTTCTGAATCGGCTGCTGGACCAGCTGTGCATTCGGCTTCGCATGCACGTTCTTGCAACAACCGAACTCAAAGTCAAATTGACCCTGCAGCCAGAGAACCTATCCAAGAAGGAACTACTTCACATTCGCACCTTGCGTCTCCCCGTGCCCGTAAGCGAAAGCAAATTCCTCCTCAAACTCCTTCAATTGGATTTGCAAGCCCACCCTCCCAGTTCGCCTGTTATCGCTATAAGTCTCTCGGCAATTCCAACCTGCCCGCGTACAAGACAGCTCGGGTTGTTTCTTCCTATGGCCCCCGAACCCGAAGCCCTGGAAATCACTTTAGCGAGGATTCAAAGTGTTGTCGGCGAAGGCCACATTGGATCTCCTGCTTTGCTCGATTCGCATCGGCCATGCGCCTTTCGGCAGGATCATTTTGTTTTGCCCGATCCTTCGCTGAATAATTTTTCAGCCGATTGTTTCCCAAAAACTGCTCTGCGCATTTTCCGCCCGCCACTTCCTGCCACCGTACAATTACAAAATGAACAGCCACGCAGTATCAGCTTCGAAGACAGGCAAAAACCCATTCTCGCTTTTGCTGGACCTTCTAGAACCTCGGGCGAATGGTGGTCTGAAACTCCTTGGGGACGTGACGAATGGGATGTGCTGGTTCCTCTCTCTCGTCCCGAAGCTCAGCCTGAAAACCCTTTCCGTGATCCTCCTGCCAAAGAAGAGCAGACCGCTTTATACCGCATCTACAGGGATCTCCACTCGGACCATTGGTTCGTCGAAGGTATCCACGACTAATGTACGTCGAACTCCATTCCTGTTCGGCTTTCAGCTTTCTGGAGGGAGCCTCCCTGCCGGAAGAAGTGGCCGAAGGCGCTGGGCAACTCGGCATGCGCGCCATTGCTTTGCTCGATCGCGATGGCGTTTACGGTTCACCTCGGTTTCATTCGGCAGCCGACAAGCTGGGCATTTGCGGTCATATCGGCTCCGAAATTTCCTGTGCGGATTTTGGCAATCAAGCCGGATTTCCTTCCTGGATCCCAAACCAGCTTCCTCCCTGGCCGGTTCGCCTTCCGCTCCTCGTGAAAACTCGAACCGGCTACCAAAACCTGTGCCGCCTGGTCACTCGGTACAAAATGCGAGAAAAAGAAAAGGGCACGGGCAGCGCGACCATCAACGAAATCGGGGAGCACGCCGAAGGCCTGGTGTGTCTCACGGGCGGTGAAGAAGGCGTGCTTGCCTCCGCTCTCGCTCGTGGGGGTTACGAAGATGCATTCCGAAGCACAAAAAAGCTTGTTGAACTATTTGGGCCGAAAAATGTCTACATTGAATTGCAACGCCATTTCGACTCGCTGGAAGAAAGACGCAATCAAGCCGCAGTCCGAATCGCACAAAATTTGAATCTTCCTATCCTCGCCACCAACGGTGTCCGTTATGTCCACAACGAGGATCGCGAGATCCTCGACGTATTCACATGCATTCGGAATCATTGCAAACTCGCCGCCGCCGGTCGCTTGCTACAAAAAAACGAGGAACGCCATCTGCGCTCCCCCGAAGAAATGACTCGCCTGTTTTCCGACCTGCCCCACGCTATTGCAAATACGTTGGAACTTTCCGCTCGCCTGGAATACACCTTGGCTGATCTGGGCTATGAGTTCCCCCGATACCCAATCCCTCCCAGCGAAACCATGGATTCATTCTTGAGAAAACGCACACTGGAAGGCGTTCAAGAACGTTACGGGTCGAAAAATGATCCTGAACTTTTTGAAAGAGCCTCCAGGCAAGTAGAAAAGGAACTGCAGCTAATCGGAAGATTAAGGCTCGCCGGTTATTTCCTCATTGTGTGGGACATCGTGAGTTTTTGCCGCAAACAGGGAATCCTCGTGCAAGGCCGGGGATCGGCGGCAAACAGTGCGGTGTGTTATTCCCTCAGCATCACCTCTGTCGATCCTGTCGGCATGGAACTGCTCTTCGAACGTTTTCTTTCCGAAGAAAGGGACGATTGGCCCGACATCGATC
Source organism: Candidatus Acidiferrales bacterium (assembly GCA_963701055.1). Taxonomy (GTDB): domain Bacteria; phylum Acidobacteriota; class Terriglobia; order Acidiferrales; family UBA7541; genus Acidiferrum. The sequence goes on from OY969563.1 coordinate 583,655, forward strand.
TCGACCTGCCCAGCGGCGACCAGCGGGAAAAAGCAATTCAGTACGTCTACGAACGCTACGGCAAGCTTGGCGCCGCTATGACCGCCAACGTGATCACTTACCGCGGACGTTCTGCCTCTCGAGAAGTTGGCAAAGCGCTTGGTTTTGACGTTGAAACGATCGACCGTTTATCCAGCCTGGTCGGCCAATTCCAATGGCGCGGGCCGGAAGACAATTGGCAAAGCTATTTCCAACACGCCGGATTCGACACGAATCATTTTCTGATCAAGAAATATCTCCAACTTTGCGATCGCATTCAGGACTTGCCTCGCCATCTCGGCCAACATTCCGGGGGCATGGTGATTTGCCAGGGAGAGCTCGATTCCGTGGTTCCTTTGGAGCCCGCCACCATGCCAGGCCGCGTCGTGGTTCAGTGGGACAAGGATGATTGCGCTGACATGGGCATCGTTAAAGTGGATCTTCTCGGTCTCGGCATGATGGCTGTGCTCGAGGACTGCCTTCAACTTATCCCCAGGCACTACGGAGAGTCCATCGACCTTGCGCAACTTCCCGCCGACGATCCTCTCGTCTACGAAACTCTGCGTCGCGCGGACACCGTCGGTATGTTTCAGGTTGAAAGCCGTGCCCAAATGGCTTCTCTTCCTCGCAATGCGCCCGCAAAGTTTTACGATCTCGTTGTGCAAGTCGCCATCATTCGTCCCGGGCCCATCGTCGGCAAAATGATGAACCCGTATATGCGGCGGCGTCAGGGGAAGGAACCGGTTCACTACGCTCATCCGTCTCTCGAGCCAATACTCAAACGAACTCTCGGTGTTCCCCTTTTTCAGGAGCAACTCCTGCGCATGGCCATGGTCGCAGCCGGTTTTTCCGGCGGTGAAGCCGAAGAACTACGCCGGGCCATGGGTTTCAAACGCTCGGAGAGCCGCATGCAGCAGATCGAAGAGAAACTACGCATCGGCATGGAGCGGAACGGATTCAATGTTCAAACTCAGCAAGAAATCATTACGCAGGTTACGTCTTTCGCGCGCTATGGCTTTCCCGAGTCCCACGCTGCCAGTTTCGCCTTGCTTGCGTATGCTAGCGCCTATTTGAAATGCCACTATCTTGCCGCTTTCACTGCGGCTTTGTTGAACAATCAACCGATGGGCTTCTATAGCCCCGCTACCCTCGTCAAAGATGCGCAACGCCACGGTTTGCGCGTCAAACCAATTGATGTTCTTCAATCTGATTGGTTTTGCACTCTCGAAACCACCACGAATAAAGATGGGAAGAACATTCCGTGCCTTCGCGTCGGTCTCCGCTACGTTCGAGGCCTCTGGCAGAAAGCTTCCGAGGCCATCGTGCAAGCAAGAACAATCCGGCCATTTTCGGCCATCTGCGATCTGGTGCAACGTGTACCCGAATTACAGAAGTCCGAGCTGGAAAGTTTGAGCGAAATCGGTGCGCTGAATTCGCTCGGCAAATCCATTCATCGCCGTGCCGCTCTATGGCAGGTTGCCCGCGCCACCCGCACTGCGGGACCGTTGCTCCATTCCATCCCTGACAATTCCGAACCATCGCCACTGTTGCAAATGAACGACGAAGAGCGCCTGGTTGCCGATTTTCATGGGTCAGGACTCACGCCAGGTCCTCACCCCATGGCCTATTGCCGGAACACGCTCACTTCCTTGAACGTCATACGCGCTTCCGATCTGCGGCGCATCCCCGATGGCGCCCGCACGACTGTGGCCGGGTGCGTCATCGCGCGGCAGCGTCCGGGCACGGCCAAGGGCTTCGTTTTTCTCAGCCTGGAAGACGAGACAGGAATTGCCAACGTAATCATTCATCCCGAGTTGTACGAAAAATACCGGCTGGTTATTAATCGCGAGAAATTCTTAAGCGTGGAAGGCATTCTGCAGAATCAGGAAGCCGTAATTTCCATCAAAGCCTCGCACGTCTCGCCAGTGTCCCTCACTGTCGCTGAAATTCAGTCCCACGACTACCACTGATCCCTGCTTCAGCTTTCTAGTTTGAAAATCCGCTCCATCAGAAGCCATTTCTCGCCCAGCTTCGCCTCCGGCAGCCCCTTCTGGTACTTCCACATCAGTTTTTCCCATTCCTGAACCTTCGGGTTCTTTGCATCCGCCTCTACTTTCTTTTCAAACGAAAAATCCTTTTCTACTTCCATAATCATGAACATTCGCGTTCCCAGAACATAGATTTCCATGTCCGCAATTCCAGCGCGCTTGATGCTTTCGGTAATTTCCGGCCAGATTTTCTCGTGATAGCGCTTGTACTCCGCTATCAACTTCGGGTCGTCCTTGAGATCTAACGTCAAGCAGTAACGTCTGCCCATTCCATCGCTCCCTGATTGCCAAAGGACAGCAGAAAGTGGCGCTCCGACCAAAGAGAAAGCGCTGCCTACTTACTAGCCTACGACGCAACCTTCATCCTATGTGAGCGCCCGGTCCAGATGCGTGTAGCCCGCGTCCACAAAAATATGTTGGCCGGTAATGTGGCTAGCTCTCTCAGACATCAGGAACAGAACCATATCGGCGATCTCTTCAGGCTTGGTCATCCGTTTCCCTAACGGAATCTTCGATACGATTTTAGCCAGCTTCTCCTCCGGATTAGGAAAGCCAGATACCCACTGCTGGTACAGTGGCGTGTCTACTTCCGCGGGGATCACCGCATTCACGCGAATTCCCATCGGGAGCAATTCGGCGGCCCATTCGCGCGTGAGCCCTAAAATCGCCGCTTTGGCTGCGACATAGCCGGAGGTTCCACCTTGTCCCGTAACCGCCGTCTTGGAGCTGATGTTCACGATCGACCCGCGCGCCTTCATCAGCGCCGGCAGTGCGTGGTGCGCCATCGAGTAGTAGTGCACCAGATTCAGCTCCAGCGAAGCGACAAACTTCTCGACGGTACCGTGCTCCAGGCTGACGTTGTCGTTGGCGCCGACGTTGTTCACAAGAGCGTCCAGCCGGCCGAATTGTTTTAGGGTCTGCTCGACGGCCTTGCTACAACTTTGCGGCGCGGTGATCTCGCCGGAGATGAACATGCTCTCCGAACCTGCGCTGTGCAACGCCAAGTGAAATTTCTCGCCTGCTTCCACGTCACGATCCAGGAAAACGGGAACCGCCCCTTCCGCCGCAGTGCCGCGCACGATCGCCGCGCCGATTCCCTTGGCGCCCCCGGTAACAAGAACAACTTTCCCCTTCAGATTGAGGTTCATAGTTAACCGCGCAAATTGAAAAAACCACCGTCCAACGGATAATCCACCCCGGTAATAAACGATGCTTCATCGGAGCAGAGAAACAATGCGAGCGCCGCCACCTCCTCTGGTTTTCCCATGCGCCCAATGGGCTGTGACTTCGCCAGTTTTTCGTACATTTCCTTTTCCCGCCCTGGATAATTCTTTTTCAAATAATCATCGACAAAAGGTGTGTGCACACGCGCCGGTGAAATACAGTTACAACGAATGTTGTAAGAAAGATAGTCCTTGGCCACGGAGTACGTCATGGCCACCGCGGCGCCCTTGCTCATCGAGTAAGCAAAACGGTCGGCAAGCGCGGCGGATCCGGAGATGGAAGCCATATTCAGAATCACCCCTCCTCCGTTTTCTTTCATATGCCCGATGCACACGTGGATGCCGTTGTAGATGCCCTTTACATTGACGCGAAAAACTCGATTGAAATCTTCCTCGGTCGTGCTCTCCGCTGTTCCTATATGAGAAACGCCCGCATTATTCACAAGGATGGAGACCTTGTCCTTGGCAAAAACCTGCTGAAACGTTTCTCGAACTTGCACTTGGTCCGCGACATCGCAGGCATGCCCGCTGGCCGCTCCTCCGTTGTCCAAAACTCTTTTGACCGTCTCTTCCGCTTGCCCCAGGTTGACGTCTACAATTCGAACTGTGGCGCCATTGGCGGCAAATCGCAACGCAATCGCCTGCCCGATGCCGCTCCCACCGCCGGTGACGATCGCCACCTTGCCGTCCAGACGAAAGTTTTCAGTGCTCTGCCGCGCAGTTGTCAAAGGGATACACCTCCGTTCCGTTTCAACGAAACAGTGTATTCGCAAACGCATTTGCAAAACAGAGACGGATTTTTGTGCCGCTATCGTCTGCCTTATCTTGACCGCAGCTGCCAAAACGCAGCAGCGTTTCCGCCAAGGACGGCCTCGCGCTCTTTCACATCGCATTTGTCCAGGTATTGTTCAACGACGTTCATCGCCCGTTTGTAGGACGCCGCGCAGAGGCACACTGGCCAATCCGACCCGATCATCAATCGGCCAAAGCCGAAGCATTCGAAGGCCACATCGAGATACGGCCAAATATCCGCCGCCGTCCACGCTTCCCAGGCGGCTTCCGTAACCAGGCCCGACAGCTTCGCATAAACATTGGGAAACGATGCCAGCTCGCGGATTCCGCGTGCCCAACCATCGATCGCACCGCTCTTGACCGGCGGTTTCGCCAGGTGATCTAAGACGAACCGCTGACGTGGGAATCGCGTGACGAATTCCACGGCGGATGGAAGATGTTTCGGATAAATCAAGATGTCGTAAGCAAGATCGAATTCTTCCAGTACCGAAATGCCGCGCAGAAAATCGGGTCTGAGCAAGAAACCATCGGATTCGCCCTGGACAATATGGCGAATCCCCACCAGTTTTGGCTTTCCAGCGAAGGATTCTAGTTGCGCACGCAATTCCGGCGAGCATAGGTCCACCCAGCCCACGACTCCGAGGATGAAAGGATTCGCGTCCGCCAACTTCAGCAGCCACTGGGTTTCCTCCAGTGTTTGTCGAACCTGAACGACAACACTGCCTTGAAATCCATTGTTTTCCAGCAGCGGCTGCAAGTCTGCCGGCAGAAAATCCTGGCGGATCGAGGCCATCCCGTCATCGATCCAGCCGTACTCATCAGGGCTGTACTGCCAGAAATGTTGATGAGCGTCGATATGCATCGCCAGTTTTCTTTTTCAGATTCGCGAGAGCCGACAATATCAAGAGCCGCAGCAGTTTGCACTTCCGATTTTTGTTGTTTACTGTTGCCTTCGCGCCTTTTTGACCGGGAAGCAATACATTCGCGTGAATGTCCGCGGAGGACAAATGACAAAATCTTGGTTTTTGCCGTTGGTCGCGATCCTTTTCCTTAATTCCTGGCTGCCAACGGTCGCCATTGGTGACGAGATTCCCAAGATCGCGTGGAAAAGGCCTCTTGGAGAGCCACTTCCGAATCCCGGTAAGCGCAAGAACAATTCCGACATCGACGACGGCTACTGGCAAGGCGCGCCCGTCGGTGGCTTTGGAGCGGGCACTTTCTCGCGGACGTATCGCGGTGATTTTGCGAGGTGGCACATCAAGGCCGGCGTTCACAAGTACGCGCCGATTTACGCGAACCAGTTCGCGATGTTCCAGCAAGTTGAGGTCGAACCGTCGGGAACAGCCCGTGTACTGATGACCGATCATCCTAAGAATGGCGAACTATCGAGCTGGGCGTGGGATTATCCAACTGGCGCGGGCGAATACGCCGCGTTGTATCCGAAGTCCTGGTTTGACTATAAGTGGGATAAATTTCCGGCTCACGTAGTCCTGGAGCAATTCTCGCCGATTTTGCCCGACAACTATCGCGAGTCCAGCTACCCGGTCGCGGTCTATCGATGGCACGCGGAAAATCCAACGAATCGCACTGTCACCGTATCCGTACTTCTTTCATGGACCAACATGGACGGATGGTTTCGTACATACACGCATGATTTTCAAGGCGCTCTCAATCAGGGGAACCACAACGATTTTCGGACGGAATCGGCGGACCAACAGCAAACAATGAAAGGCATCGTATTTGGCCGCAACCGCGCCCAGGACGCGGGGAACGAATGGGATGGTGAGTTTACGATCGCTGCGTTGGAATCGCCCGGCGTGGAAGTCACTTATCAGACAGAATTCCTTGCCGATGGCGACGGGAAAGCTGTCTGGTTGCCGTTTTCCAAGGATGGCAGGTTGTCGAACAGCGCGACGAGCTGGGTAAGCGCCAGTGAAAAACTGGGCGGAGCCATCGCTGTCCGTTTCACTTTGCGGCCGGGTGAAAAGAAAATTATTCCGATGTCGATCGCCTGGGATTTTCCTGTCGTGGAGTTTGGCCAGGGACGCAGGTGGAATCGCCGCTACACCGATGATTACGGCACAAGCGGTCACAATTCCTGGGCCATCGCTCGTGATGGTTTATTGCACGCCAACGAATGGAGCCCAGCTATCGACGCCTGGCAAGCTCCGTACATAAACGACGACAGCAAACCTGCGTGGTATCGCGGCATGCTTTTTAATGAGCTATACACGCTCAGCGATGGCGGCACATTTTGGGGACGTGAAGTCGGATCCGATCCCAAGGCCCCGGCAACATTCGCTCTCTTGGAATGCTTTGATTACGCTTATTATGCGACGTCCGATGTGCGATTCTACGCTTCCATGCCGCTGCTGAAATTCTGGCCAGCTATCGACAAGCAGGTGCTCCGCGAATTTGCCGCAACAGTCCCGCGCGAATACCCCGAACTCGGCCTGTGGGTGTGGAAGACGCAGCAAACCGGCACACCCGTGCTGCACAAGCGCAAGAAAATCGGCGCCGTGCCCCATGATTTGGGTGTTCCGGAAGGCGACCCGTTTATCTCCGTGAATGAACCCGGCTGGCAGGACACTAATGATTGGAAAGATTTGAACTCCAAATTCGTCTTGATGGTTTATCGCGATTTTGTGCTCACGGGAAGGCGAGATAAGGTTTTCCTCCGCGAAATGTGGCCGGCTGTACAAGCGGCCATCACTTACTTGCAACAGTTCGACCATGGCGGCGGCATTCCTGAAAACAGCGGTTACCCTGACCAGACTTACGATTCCTGGGTTGTGCGTGGAGTCAGCGCTTATTGCGGAGGACTATGGCTTGCGGCCTTGCGCGCTTCTGAAGAAACGGCCAAGGAACTTGGCGAAGCACACGCCGCTGAGCGGTATCAAGTGCTTTTTCTGAAAGCGCAGAAAACCTATATCGACAAACTTTGGAACGGTGAATATTTTCGTTACGACATGGAAAGCGAATACCGTGACGCCATTCAAGCCGACCAGTTGGCCGGACAGTGGTATGCGAATATGACTGGCTTGGGCGATTTGGTTCCTGCGCAGATGCAATATTCCGCCATGATGAAGATCTACGCAAATAACGTGATGAAATTCGGTAACGGTGAAATGGGCGCGGCGAATGGCATGAATGCGGATGGCACCATCATGCGTGGCAACGAACAAGGCGAAGAGGTCTGGGTTGGAACATCCTTTGGTTTCGCGGCGCTCTTGCTGAGTGAGGGATTTAAAGAGCAGGCGTATCACACGGCCTGGGGCCTGTATCACGTCATCTACGAGAGTAAAGGATATTGGTTCCGCACCCCGGAAGCGTGGGACGATTCCGGAAATTTTCGAGCCTCGATGTATATGCGCCCCGCAGCGATATGGGCCATGGAAATGGCAACGGCGGCCGGCAAATAATCATGCAAGCGACTGTCACGTCGAAAGGCCACTTCGGATTATTCCTCTGGCATTCGAAAATGCCGTAACATGATGGCCATCCACTCCAGCCGCGGAGATCTGCGTCGGTGATTACACAGTGAAAAAAGAACCAGTCCTGGTTGCCAGGCCTCCTCTACTACGCCAAACGAATGCGCACCTTTTGCTGAGGCTTCTGCGCGAATCGGGTCCGTGCTCAAAGGCGGACCTGGTCCGAGCATCTGGCTTGAGCGCGCCTACAGTCACGAATGTCGTCGCGTACCTCGCCGAGACAGGACTCGTCGAGCCAATCGGGGAGGGAGATTCAACGGGTGGCAGACCCCCAGACATCATTCGTTTCCGTGCGGAACGCGGATGCGTGGTTGGCGTCGAGATCGGCCCAGACGTTCTTCGTTTTCTGCTTGCGGACCTCGACGGCCGTGAGCTGGGGCGGGCGAAAGCCACGCTCGCTTGGCAGTCCTCGAAACCAGCCACAGTTTGCTCCCAGATCGCCAGGGAAGTACGGAACCTGCTAAAGAAACACAAACTGGCTGAGCACCAATTGCTCGGAATTGTGATTGGTGTTCCCGCGATTGTAAATGTGAAGGAAGGGGTCGTTTTTTCGCTCAGTGCGTTAAAGGGATGGAGCGATGTTCCGCTCGGATCGATGCTGCAAAAAGAGTTCGAGTGTCAAGTCATCGTGGAGAATGACACGAATCTTGCAGCCCAGGGTGAATACTGTCGCGGCGCGGCCCACGGTCAGAGGAATTTTGTCTACGTCATTATCGGCGAAGGCGCGGGAGCGGGCATTTTCATTGATGGCAACATTTACCGCGGCTCGCAATGGTCAGCCGGCGAGATTGGCTATCTTCGCGTGCCCCATGTCTCAAGAGAAAATCCCACCATTCATGGCTACGGAAGGCTAGAGAAAGTATTGGGCGCACCGGGAATCCTGCGCAGTTGGCGAGCAAGTCGCAAGCGGAACCGCGCGCAACCTAAAGTGGCCAGCGCAGCCGAAGTATTCGATCTTGCGGCAGCTGGAAATGCTCAAGCCAAGAAAATACTCCAGCAACGCGCCACGATTCTATCCGACATCATTCTGGATCTCGCGCTAATCTTGAATCCCAGCACGATTTTGATTGGCGGCATCGTAGGCAGCCATCCCCGACTGCTCCAGAAAGTCCGGGCACTGTTGAAGGGCAGCGAAATTGCGCGTGTCCGCGTTGGCCCGGGCGCTCTGGGCTCTTCTGCCGTGCTGTGGGGAGCCGTCTTTACTGCAATGCAATCCGCTGTCCTGGCGTTGATCCAGCCGCCCGACTGATTGTGATCCGCCAAGTTTCCTCAAGTCGTTCAGTCTCACGCGGCTTCAATTGACGGACTTTCTAAAGAGAGATAAGTTAGTACCGATTCTCCTCCGTATAAGCCATGGCCAAGCACAATAATCCTTCACGCAGCACCACCAGTAGGTCCCCCGGGTCCGTCTCCATCCACAGCTTCAATGCTTGCGCCCTGCTGCGAATCTTGCGCGAACACAAAACCAAATCCCTCCAGGAGTTGAGGCAACTTTCCGGCCTTTCCTCTTCCAGACTCTCGTCGGCCTTGGCATTCCTTCAGGCCAAACACTTGATCGAACCTTTACCTCGCCGCCGGAAAGCGGGTGGCCGGTTCGTTTGCCCGCGCATTAATCCAAATTATGGGTACGTAGTTGCTGTCGACATTGGTGGAACTAACTTGCGGGTAGCGCTGGCCGATATGAAGGGCTCCATACGTGGCAAGTGGAGCGCTACCACAAAGGGCAGTGCGTCAGCCGAAATGGTTGTGGCGCAAATTTCCAAAGGTGTCGACCATTTGCTCCGGGAAACCGCTACCCCTCGCGGTTCTCTACGTGCCATCGCCACTGGCGCTCCCGGTGTTACCGATCGTGATGCCGGAATCGTGTTCGCAACATCGTATTTGAAAGGTTGGAAGGATGTTCCTCTTGCCCAGCTGCTGAAATCTAAGTTAGGCATTCCGGCCGTTGTCGAAAACGACGTGAAATTAGCGGCCATCGGTGAAAACTGGGCGGGAGCGGCGCGCGGCATCCGAAATTTTGTGTTTCTCGCCATTGGCACCGGTATCGCCGCAGGAATCTTCGTGAACGGACAATTGGTCCACGGTCCGGATTGGGTCGCGGGAGAAGTTGGCTACATGATCGTGCCAGGTACTCCGGACGAGCCGGCGAGCGAAGGCATGCCCGGCGCGCTGGAGAGCATGATCGGTGGAGAAGGATTGAAGCAGCAATGGCTGCGTGCCCAGGGAAACAAGCGCTCCAACGGGAGGCGAGATCTGAGCGCGACCGGAATTTTCTATCACGCTTTGGCCGGCGACCACCTTGCGAAAAACATTCTTGAAGACTCTGCGAAAATTCTAGCTCACGCGATATATAACATCTCCACGGTGCTGAACTGCTCCCTTTTTGTGCTCGGTGGTGGAGTTGGCATGAGTGGCCCGCTTCTTGCAGCGACACAGAAAATCCTGGAGCCTTATTCCCAGCCTTCTCGGGCGAATCTGATCACCAGCGCGCTTGGTCAGGATGCCCAACTGATCGGAGCCATTCGATTGGCGTTGGATAAAGCGGAGTCCGAAATCGATTTGAGATTATCGCGAGCGAAATAATTTTTTGTTCGAACGTTATTAGCGCACAGGCACGCTTGAGCTTTGCTCATGAGTACTGATGCTCTCGAGTTCGCGGCCGCAAGTCTCCGGCACGGCGAAGCGAACGAAAAGTATAGTCGCGATGCTCAGCACTCCATAGATTGCAAAAGTGGTAGCGCTTCCCACTCCCTTAATCAGGGACAGGAACGTCAGGGACACCGCAAAATTGGAAATCCCCGAAAAAAGTGTCGCGACCGCCACACCCCTTCCTCGCACACGTAGCGGAAACACCTCGGAGACGAGGATCCACGCGATGGCCCCCAAACTGAATGCGAAACACGCGATGTAAAGGACAAGACAAGCAATCGCAATTACTCCCAGACTTGCGCCCAGCGCCGCCTGATGGCTGAAGCCATAAGCAAGCGCAAAAAGCGCGATCGTCATCCCGCCTACGCCAACGTACAGCAATGGCTTGCGTCCGACCCGGTCCACCAACAGTATCCCTACGACAGTCGCAATCACATTCACTATCGCAATCAATAGCGTCGCGAGAATGGAATTAGAGTGCGAAGCGATGCCGGCAAGTTCAAAGATTTGTGGCCCATAATAAATGATCGTGTTGATGCCGGTAACCTGCTGCAACACGGTCATTCCCACGGCAATGAAGACCGAACCTCGCACGGCAGGAGTCAACAAGGCTCGCCAACTTTGTTCCATCGGTGTTTTCAAGCCTTCACGGATGTCAGATAGAAATTGCTGAGCTCCTCTGGCGTCGGTGTAGCTGAGAAGGACAGCCTCCGCATCCTTTTCGCGGGAATGTGCGAAAAGCCAGCGTGGACTCTCAGGCACGGTCAGGATTACGCCGAGAAAGAACAGCGTAGGTACGGCAGCGATGGCAAACATAAGCCGCCACGCTTCCTGTGTTGCCAGCCAATATCCCACAAGGTCAGCAAGCGCGATGCCAACCGTCAACGCAAACTGATACAGTCCGATCAGCATGCCCCGCGATTGCGGTGGCGCCAGTTCAGAAACGTAAACCGGGGCAGTAACCGACGTGAAACCGATGCCGATCCCAAGGATGGCGCGCGCCACGATAAGCGTGGCCACATTCGGCGAAAGCGGCGCAAGCACCGAGCCCGCGATGAAAATCGCGCCTGCCCAAACTAGAGTAGCCCTTCGGCCTATTCGATCGGCAACGGCCCCTCCGACCATCGCTCCTACCATGGCGCCGACAAGCACAATGCTGACGACCAGTTCTTCCATCTCCGTCGAGAGGGCGAAGCTGTGCCTGACAAATATGATGGCGGCAGCGATGATGCCCATGTCATAGCCGTACAAAACGCCGCCAAGCGCAGCGATGAAAGAGACTCGAGCCAGAAATCCGTGGTCTACAACTGGCTTTTGAGAGGACAGCGAATCCGGCATGGGCTCACCCGGGCATCATGATAACGTAATCTTTGTTATGATTCATGAAAAAGGCCCGTTTTAGTTTCTGTTACGGTCGGGGCTTTCATGCGGCCGACGTGGTCCGGTTTCAGGAGTGTTATGGAAGACACACACAAAGAGCCAAACTGGATTGCCGGAATCAAACCGCCAGCCGAAGTGCTGACTATGAGCATGACGGAGATTTACGAAAGGGAGTGCCGCGAGCAACCCCAACGGCTTACGGATCTACTGCGCGCTTACAGCGAGGACGAATCGATCCATGCAGAGATGAACACTCTGCAGCAGATTGCCCTTACTCCCGGGCCAATTCTGTTCGTTGGCATGGGCGCTTCTTATTGTTCTTCGATTGCCGGATCGGTCTGGATGCAATCCCGTGGAAGGTCTTCGTTCTTTGTAGATGCCGGGGAATGGTTGCACTACTCGAGCAAAGTATGGGACCAGGTTGCCGCCTCCATTCTTACAACCGCTTCCGGAGAAAGCGCGGAACTTGTCCAACTCTGCCGTCAGGAACGGAGGAAACCACTCGCTCTTCTTTGCAATAACCCTAAAAGCCCTTGCTGGTCACTAGCCGAGCAAAGACTGCCCATGCTCGCGGGACCTGAATATGGGAATGCCACGAAAACCTACACGAATGCGGCGGCTGCCAGCATCGTGCTTTCCTCGCATATCACCGGGCATGCCTGGAAAACGGATGCCGCTCAGATGCTTGAGGCATATGCTAAATCTCTCGATCAAGCATTCAGTCTCCGTAGCGAGTTGGAACTATTCTGCGAAGGTGCCGCGAACATCGAACTTGTCGGACGTGGCCCGGCATACGGTACGGCGATCATGGGCGCCTTGTGTATCCGAGAGATGACGGGAAAGCGCGCTGCCGCTCATTCCGGCGCAGGTTTCCGGCATGGGCCTATACTCGATGTCAATGAGACTCACCTGGCAATCATTATTGCGCTGGGACACACTTCCGAGCTGGGCGTGAAACTTGCTCAGGATTGCAATGCGCGCAATGGCAAAGTAATCCTCATAAGCTCGGGAGAACATCAAGCTACTGAAAAATTGTTGCCCGTAAAGCTCAGTGCGGTGCCCGAGCCGTGGGAAGCCCTCACTTCCGTCCTTGTACCGCAAGCCCTGACCCTCGCAATGATCGAAAAACATGGCGCCAACCTCCGGCCGCGGTTCGAGTACGGAATCATGAAGGAATAGTCAACGGTTAGACTAGCCAGCATACCGACACGATTAACTCGAATGGCGTATGCTCTCCGCCATCGCCCTGGCTTTTTGGCGTGCAATTTCCACAAATCTCGAATCTGCCGCGATTTGATCCAAAAGCGGCAATACGCGCTTCGGTTCAGGCAGTACACCCTTCGAAAGATCAGTCTCCAGTTGCAGCAGCGCGTCATCCACTCCCAAGCGGTCGTACTTCATTCTGCGTTGTAACAAGTCGATGAGTTCCTGTTGACGGGCCAATCCTTCACAGATTTGCAACAATTGCGTGGCTGCCGGATTTACCGTGTAATTGAACTTCACTTCATAGGCTTCCGCACCCTGTTCCCAGCGGAACGTCTTTTCTCCCAAATTTGCGATCTTTCGATGCACATCCAGATCAAGCCCTTTGAAGTCATTCAATTGATTGATCAATTGAAACATCTTCGTGCGCAAAGAATTGCCGATCTCAAATGGCGTGGCTCCGGGATCCTCATCGAGTTGCCGGACCTCGTAGGAACCAGTATCGGAATCGTCTCTTATTTTGATTTCAATAAATTCCGGTGTGCTGGACTTGAATATCCGCCGGTAAGTAAAAGTGCTGGAGCCCGCGGGAAACGCCAAGGCTCCGGCCGCCGTAAGAAGGCAAATTAGTAGCGCTGCGAGCGGAACAAAGCGAACTCTTGTTCTCATCGGCTTGGTTGGATGCGGACGCCGGGTCCGCCTGTTGCGTAACCACCGGTTGTGGAACGCTTCGGTGTCCTGGAGCTGCTACTTCCAGCCAGGTCCGCCTTCTTCACCCCAAATCGCCGTTCGAGCCGGTCGGTTTGCAAGTGACAAAGAGCCACGGCCAAAGCGTCCGCCGCGTCGCTGGGTTCCGGCACTTCTTTCATTCGCAGTTGTGCTTTTACCATTGCCTGTATTTGTTTCTTGTCCGCATGCCCATAGCCCGCCACACTCGCCTTGATCTCACGGGGAGTATAACTACGAACCTCCACCCCAAGTTGTTGGCCTGCCAGGAGGACAACGCCTCTTATCTCGGCAAGCCTCAACGCCGTCCGCATATTCAGTGCTGTAAACACGGATTCCACCGCCATAATATGCGGCTTGAATTCCGTGATGAGTTCGCACAGCAGCGCATGAACGTCCTGCAGGGCAGCTCCCGAGGAAGATTTCTGCCGTTTGGCCGCAACACGGAAGGCTCCATAGTGCAGCACCCTGCAGGCACCACATTCCTGTTCAATAATGGCGTAGCCGGTTGGGCCTGCTGCGGCCGGATCCACACCCAGCACTCGAAGACAACCATCCTTGCTGGCAAGACTCGCATTCATGCTTTTTAGTCTAAAGCGAAGTGCATGCGGGTTCCAATCAAATGTCACATCGCCACATCAAAAATGAAAATGGCCACCCTTGGTGACAAGGATGGCCATTTTCCAAAAACACTGGCGCTAAGTTGCGCTGACGGCTGCCTGAATCTCTGACTCGTCGATGTCAAAGTTCGCGTACACATGCTGCACGTCATCATGTTCTTCCAGCGCTTCCACAAGTCTCAACATCTGCGTAGCTTGCTGACCAGTCAACTTGATATAGTTCTGCGGCACCATTGCCAGTTCCGCCGACGCCGGCGTAATGCCCGCCTTGGTCAAAGCCTCTTTCACTGCTTCCAACGATTCCGGTGGTGTGACGATATACCAGGACGAACCGTCGTCCTTCATATCCTCCGCTCCCGCCTCCAGCACCAGGTCCAACAGCTTATCTTCTGACGCCGCTTCTTTCGGGATGCTGATTTCGCCTTTTCGGTGAAACATCCAACCTACTGCACCGGCCTCAGCCATATTGCCGCCGTTCTTGCTCATCAAATGCCGGAACTCCCCGACGATTCGGTTGCGATTGGTCGTGACCACTTGGATCAGCATCCCAACGCCACCTGGGCCGTACCCTTCAAACATCGCCTCTTCAAATTGTTCGCCCTCGAGTTGTCCGGTTCCGCGAAGGATGGCGCGCTCGATGTTTTCGTTCGGCATGTTTTCGTTCTTCGCCGCGAGGATCGCGGTTCGAAGGCGTGGGTTCGAATTAGGATCGCCGCCGCCGATACGAGCGGCGATGGTGATTTCACGGATAATCCGCGTGAAAACGCGCCCGCGCTTTGCGTCGGTTGCCGCTTTCTTGTGCTTTATGGTGGCCCATTTTGAATGCCCAGACATGACAAATTCCTCTTCTATCGCTCATGGCCGTTTGGCCATCTCAATTTGGATTAAATGGTACCCCGCCACTGCCAAGGAATGGACTTGTGGCTCATTCTACCCGCATTGCGGGTTACCTGTGCGGAGACCTACAAGTGCCGCAAGGACGCTCACGAACCATGGGAACGGAATGTCCTCTTTGGAACTCCTGAATTCTAGCACACTTAGCATATGCCGGGAATGGCGGTACCTCATTCACACGGAAGAGTTCCGGCTCAATTCTTCGTTTCGGGGTCCGATTCCTTTCCCATTTTGGCGAAAGCCTCCGCATACTGTGCTGCGATGCGGTTCCGCGAGAAATATTCAGATTGCGCGAAACGACTGCGTGCCCTCAACGACTCGCGCAGCGCATCGTCTTTCAATACTCGTACCAGGCCGGGCCCAGTGAACTCCATGAGTTCTCCGGTAATAGCAAGATCCCTGCCTCGCTTAACCAAACATGGCGTCGGTACCGTCTGCGCGAGTAATCACGAACAGGACATCCATGCGGCCGTCCAAAACATAATGAATGCAAGCATTACTAGAGAAAATTTCGAGGCGATCCGCGCCGACCTTATGGGGTCGCAACAGTTGCGCCAACTAAGCGTGGCTTTGAGTCGTTCATCACCGAGTCGAAATTCGCCGCGCGACCCAGCTAGTGGGAAACCGACTTGAGCACAGCGCTTCGCGTCGCCTGTAGCGTGAACTCCAGCGTCTCCTTCGGGATTTTCGTGATGAACGGCTCGATGAGCCACCCCAGTCCGGTGGGAATGTCCCGTGTCAGCGTCACGGCCTCATTTTGCACGTAGACTCCGCCATCCCGCTCTTCCATCCGCCACCAGGTCTCCATTCGCCAGAGGTAACCATCATCCTGGCCGGGAGTCTTTTCTCTCTCATTTGGTCCGCCCGGATCCTCCACTTGCGCGATGCGCGTCGCGGAACTTCGGCTATGCGCCCGCAGCGGCGAATCACGAACGTAAATAATTTCATGTTCCGTATCCAGGACAACGGTGACAACTTTGTGCCGGCGGAAGCGCAGGAACACGTGGAACTCGTTGCCATTGCGCGACTCGATGCGCGCTTTTTCCACGTCGGGCGCGTAATACGTCGCTTGGTGATCGTAGTCCTGCAGGATCTTTAGTACGTCGTCGATCTTCACTCCGGGCACAAACACAATCCCTTCCCAATCATGGATCATTCCGCCAGGCACGTTAACGTTCTCGCCTGTAGAACTCAGACTCAGCCGGCGCATTGCCACTTCTCCGTTTTTCAACTTTGCAAGCGCCTCTTTTTGCTCCCTCGCAGGTAAACCGTCTACCCAAAGAAACGGTCCCTGGCGTAGGCTGGCGACGTTCTGCGCCTCGATTTTTGCTATGTATCGACCGAATGCCTCAATGGTGGCGGTCTCGATCGAGAAAAAAGTTATCGGACGCCCTACGGTTGCAATCGCCATCAGAAAGAGCAATGAGAGACAGATAGCGCCGAAATTCTTGTGTATGGAGTGGAAAGCCTTCATCCGTCGTCTGATCCGGCCGATCGCTCGCCGCAATTCGCGTCTAACTGGTTGGAAATACAGTGTGATCCAGTTCCTTCACTAGAATGGATGCACGAGGGATTCCGATCGGTGCGTGGTACGGTTGAGAGGGAAGCGGTGAAAGCGGGTATCTGTTGGCCAGGAAATCTGGCGGGTTGGGTGGCTCGCACACGGCCCCTTGCGGGACCGTTGTCCCCGCGCGGCCCCCAACCCGTCGGAGCCTAGAATGCGGTAGCAATGCAAATGCTTCAATGGGCCGATAGCCCCAAAAATGTCGGTACGGGGGTTGTGGTACCGACGCGCTACGAAGAAAAACTCGCTAAGACTTTGAATGCAAATGGCTTATGCTGATGGACGCGGCGTGCGTTCCACCTGGCTCCTGCAATCGCCAGCGTTTTGGATAGCGCGAAATGGGAATGGCTGACGGATTGGTCGGATAAATATCTAACATATTTTGAAATACATCACGAAGGTAGCCACGTCGCGTCCGATTTGCACAGCCATCACAATCTGCTAATTCTTCGATTTCGCAGGCAATGTTCCACTGAGCGCTGTATTCCCATTCAAGAGGTGCAGCGTGATCTCCTTGGTTTGTCCATTCCGCAATGGAATATTCTTCTCCCAATCCGAATAGGCGCCATTCGCTGTTGCTCTCAGGTCGTAAGAATCCTGTTTCAGTCCCGAAATGGAATAACGTCCCTTGGTGTCTGTGTGCACAATGCGGGGGTGCACGCCGGCTGAAGATTGGCAGGTAACAGCCGCGGCTGGAACGGGTTTCCCATTTGCGCCCAGAACTGTTCCCTGTATGCCCGTCGTGCCTTTCTTCGGGGAGGATTGCGCGCGAAGTGCCGGAGCGCAGAAGATTATGATAACCAGCGTTAGTAATCGCATCACGCGAAGTGTCATCGGAAGGCCGCTCCCTGAGCGACTGTTACAGTGTAGACGTGTCAAACGCGCTGCGGAGCGCTCAACAGCGCGTTGTGCTTAGGAAACAACCCTGTCACCGTGGGCAGGCGAAGCAGCGCCGGTTATGGCAGCTTCAAATCGACAGAATAGACATCCACGTCCCCATGATCGACAGTGACATAAACGGATCCGTCAGGGCTTAGCCCGGTGAAAATGCCGCGCGCGGCGCCGGTCCTCATCAGGTCACCCAAGCCCAACACCCTCTCCGTTTCCCGAGTTGCCATCGGGACACGAAAGATGCTTTCTTCCACTTCGTCGACGTCCTGATAGTAGAGAGCATCGCCGCTCGGTGACCACCGCAATGCCGCCGGAAAATTGGCCTCTGAGAGCACGGACCATTTCTCCAGCTTGCAGTCGTAAAGCAGTACTTGCTTCCTCTTGGGGTTGAGGGCAGCGATATACCGGCCGTCGGCAGACCATCTAGGCTCGATGAGTCCGTCAGAATCCACCAGTTTCGTCAGCTTTCCCGTTTCGAGATCCAGAATGCGAATGTCCGGCTCCTTGTTGGATTCCATTTCCTGCACATCCAGCACAATCTGGCGCCCGTCCGTTCGCCAATCTCCAGAAACGGAAGCCCATTTATTGTTCGTGGGGAGCACACTCTTGGGCGAACCTCCATCGGCGGACACGACATACAGCCGCGGCTGACTGTCCAGTAAGAACCCCGTGAACAGAATCTGTTTTTGATCCGGTGACCAGTGCGGCGCGAAAGCTCCAGTGGCGCCCGCAGTTAACTCTACTTTACCGCTTCCGTCAATCCGGCTCTTCCACAAAGTACCGTTCTCGCGCGCCGCGTACACCACCCATTGTCCATCGAGCGAAAAGTCCATGTCGGTTGCGCCGGACTCCGCCAACATCGCCGTCTTCGCGGACGTTTTGGGATCGATCCTTAGCAATTGATACTCGTTATGCGACCCGATAACAAAAATTCGGCTGCTGTCCTTGATTGCGTTGGGGTGATCGAAGGCGATTGGACCTCGGGTCAATTGGATTGGCTCGCCTGTGTGCCGGCGAAATAAGCCGCGGTTCTCGTCCATGATCCACAGGCTCGCCTGCGTATCGACGAACAGGCTGGCGCGAAGATCCACGCCCGACGAGAACGCAAAATAGTTACCACCACCTAGCCAGGTGCCGCTTCCTTCGTGAGGTCCATGTTGGCCTTCGGGCAGCACCCTGCGAGGCGTGCTTCGTTCCAGGTCCATTTCCCACATCGAATCCGTACCCTCAAGCAAGTTAGTCTGTGTAAAGCGAAGCCGCTTGCCATCAGGCGACCACACGAGCGAGTGCGGCGAGGGATGAAATTTAGCTAGCTCCCGAACGTGGTTCCCTTGCGGATCTGTGAGCTGAATGCTTTCGCCGTGAACGTATGCGATCAGGTCGCCTATGGGAGACCACACCGCCTCTTGGGCGATGATGTCGCCCAAGCGGCGTGGCGCACCACCCTGAACGGGCCACAACCATAGCGCCGTCTCCTCGCCGCGATGAGTTAGTTGGCCGATCAGAAATTGCGAATGGTCAGGTGAGAGATCGAAGATTCTCGTATTGTCAAACGGAGTGGGCGTTCTCTGAATCGCGCCGCCCTCGACCGAAGTCTGCATCAGGTTCCAGCCGGTGACATCGCGAACAACGAAGTAAATTCGGCTGCCATCGGTCACCAGTTTGCCCCACGGGTCGACTTGTCCCGAATGCGTAAGCTGCTGAACGCGGACCACTCGAGGCTCACCGCGAGGCCACAGACCATAGGTGAGAAACGCCGTCACACCCACCAGAATCAGCAAAGCCTCCCACCAGTGTGGACCCAAACGCCTTTCGTATACCCCTTTTAGCGTTACGTGACGCTGCGGTTGGGGTGTCCCAATTTGCGGCGCAACTTCGTCCAGCGCCGCTTCGTCTGCCTCAATCCGAATCGCGGTTGTAATCAAGGGCGATTCGATTCTGCTGAGTTCCACGGGCGCGATGAAACGATAGCCCTTCCTCGGGACTGTCTCAATGAACCGCGGGTTATCTGCGCTATCGTTCAACGCGGCGCGCAACTTCATTAAGGCAGTGTTCAGGCTGCCATCGAAATCCACATACGTCCCGTCGGGCCAAATATTTTTCCGTAATTCATCGCGGCTGAGGATTTCTCCGGATGATTCAAGGAGCAATGCAAGGATGCGGAACGGTTGTTCCTGGAGTTTGACGGGAACGCCTTGTCGCGAGAGTGTGCCCAATTCCAGGTCGGCCTCAAAAAGCCCGAACCGAAAAAGGCGACGATTTATCGTCGATCTTGCGTCCATGGCACCCACATTTGCGTAACGGGCAGACATAATACACCAGAAACTCGGTTGACAAAAGACCATAAACATAAGCGATCTCAGGAGTTAATTGTTGATAAAAGAACTAGGCCTAGTTCGTTTGACGAGACTTGCGATTACCTTCATGTTGACTTCAGTTACCTTCTCGTCTTGGGCGGGTACCCCAAATTCCGGCTCAAGGCGACCCCAAAGCGGAGGTAGGCTTCAATCAGGTTGGAGCTGTCCTCCCCTCTGAACCAACGGGATTGACCGCGTCCGGTGTCCACCGTCGGAAGTAACGGACACGGACGCGGCGACTCCCCGAAATCCAAAAACCTGCGACTACAGCCAAAAAATTTCATACGGCAAAGCATCTCGCAAATCTACAAGGTAATAATTCCACAGTGTAGTACGTCAATGGCGAAGCGAATACGGTCGAGTGCACTCCGCTATGTGCCGTGATTTCAGTTTGATACCTCCGGCTTTCCGCCATGTCTGTTTTGGTTCTAAGCGTGCCAACATCTTATATCTTGCAAAATCAACAGTAGCCGAGTGTCTCCAATGCGAAGTTCGGTTCGCGAACGATTATTCGTTGTATAGTGGCGGCGTATTTAAGAGACGACGGTCCATCGCGATTCCGGTGGGACTTGGCGGGGCGTCTTCCCGCTGATACCGGTGCCCGGCCCTAATCATCTTACTCATTGGAAAGCGCGTAACAGTCCAAGCGAGCACATTACCGATTCTGGGAATTTGTTGTTGCAATCTGGTGAGCATCAGGATCATCCGACGCGATGACACCACAGGAGCCGATACGGGAACGGGATAATTCAGCGGTTATTAGCCCACGCAAACCAAAATGCGCACGACCTTCAAACTCGTCGTTCCTTTGGCAGTCAGCGTACTCATTGTATCTCTGCTTTACGGCTTCTATCAGGTCCGGCTGGAACGACGTAATCTTCGGAACGATCTTCAGCATCGCGCCGCTGTTCTCGCGGAAAATTTGCAGGAAAATCTGGAGTCAACTCCCACCAGGGCCACCGATCGAACCCTTGGCCACTTAGTGGAGAAGTACGGCGAGCGCGAGCACCTACTTGGCGTAGCAGTCTACGACAAGACCGGCCGGGTTATCGCTATCACCCGCGGCCTTTCCCCTGCTTTCACTTCTCAGCCGGCAGTCGCTGCCCGTTCCTTGGAAACAAATAAGGACGCGGTCGAATTCCGCGATTCAGATTCGGAGCCGTTGCATCTATATGCGGTACCGCTCCACCGCGACGACGAAGCTAACGCCAGTCTACTGGTGGTTTACGACTCCAGCTACATCCACACGCAGGTAATGCACGCGGTTCGCGATTCTCTGTTGAGCACGCTCGTACAGACACTGCTGATTACAGCGCTGGGCTTGTTTCTGGTGCGCTGGGCTTTCACGTCGCCATTGGCAAAAACTGCCAAATGGTTGCGCAGCGTTCGAGCCGATCCCACGGATGTTTCCGCCGCGCCTCTACAAGGGGAAATATTCGATCAGATTCATGCCGAAGCTCGCCACCTGGCTCGCGACCTGAGTTCAGCGAGAGCGGCGGCACAAGAAGAAGCTCAGCTACGGGAATCGCAGTTGTCTCAGTGGACCGCGGAGAGATTGCGAGTTAGCCTACAGACAAAGTTGCAGGGAGATGCGCTGTTCGTGGTGTCGAATCGCGAGCCATACATGCACGTATTTGACGACAAGGATAATTCGATCCGGGTGTTGGTGCCCGCCAGCGGATTGGTAACGGCTCTGGAACCTGTGCTGCAGGCATGTGAAGGCACATGGATAGCGAATGGCTCAGGCAATGCTGATCGGGAAGTCGTCAATGAGCGCGACCAATTGCGTGTTCCACCGCATCATCCCACTTATACCTTGCGGCGCGTGTGGTTATCCGAAGAAGAGGACCGCGGCTATTACGAAGGTTTCTCAAACGAAGGTCTTTGGCCGCTATGCCATATCGCACACACTCGGCCCGTATTCAGGCCGGGAGATTGGATGTACTACCAACGAATCAACCGGCGATTCGCCGATGCCGTGTTGGCGGAGATGGAGGGAACGCAATCTCCGGTGGTTCTGGTGCAGGACTATCACTTCGCTCTGCTGCCCCGCATGATCAAAGAAGCCCGTCCGGACGCCCGCGTCGCCGTTTTTTGGCATATCCCTTGGCCGAATGCAGAAGCATTTGGAATCTGTCCCTGGCAGCGTGAACTGGTCGACGGGTTGTTGGGAGCGGACTTGATCGGTTTTCATATACAGACGCATTGCAACAATTTCTTGCAAACCGTGGACCGCGCCGTGGAAGCACTCACCGATTGGGATCGTTTTGAGGTCAGCCGCAAAGGGCACGTCACTCGGGTGCGCCCTTACCCGATCAGCGTGGCATTTCCTCAGGAACGTGCAGGCGGACAAGTGATTCGCATTACCGGCGAGGGCCGCGGCGCTCTTTTTTCGGAGTTGGGCATCGAAGCTTCGCTGCTTGGCGTCGGCGTAGACCGTGTGGATTACACCAAAGGAATCATCGAGCGCTTTCGCGGGATTGAGCGATTTCTGGAGCTGTACCCCACTTACCAACGCCGGTTCAGCTTTGTGCAGATTGGCGCGCCGAGCCGCACTGATATTCCTCGCTACCAGCAGTTTCTGGAAGAGGTCACAGCCGAAGCCGAGCGCATCAACGCTCGTCTGCAATCGGGCCGATGGAAGCCCATTGTGCTGCTGAAGCGGCACCATTCTCATGAGGAGATCGAGCGGTATTTTCGGGCCGCCTCGGTTTGCCTTGTGACTTCGCTGCACGACGGCATGAACCTGGTAGCCAAGGAATTTGTTGCCGCACGTGATGATAATCGAGGGGCGCTTATCCTCAGCACATTTACAGGCGCGGCGCGCGAACTCGGCGATGCGTTACAAGTGAATCCTTACGACGTGGACCAGGTGGCCAACGCAATTTTTCAGGCGCTGGAGTTTTCCGAGGAAGAGCAGATTGTACGTATGAGTCGCATGCGCAAGGTGGTTTACGAACACAACGTGTACCGCTGGGCGGCGAATCTCCTTTCGGACCTGACCGAGATTCGCGTAGAAAATGGAGAGAAAGGCTCGGTAGCGCGAGCCTCGTAAGATTCTTTCTGATTCACGCTGCGAGTTTCGGCAGCGCCTGCTCCAAATCCGCAATCAAATCCTCGGTGGCTTCCAGGCCGATGTTCAGACGCACGATCCGGTGTTCGTAAGGTGGGCGGCCGGGGAGTCTCCCAAGATCGTAGGCGACTGCGAGACTGGTCACGCCTCCCCAGCTGTACCCAACCTGGAAAAGTTTGAGGGAATCCGAGAAGACCTGCTGCTGCGTCGGACCTTGCCTGAATACAATTGAGAAAACTCCGGAAGAACCCTGGAAATCTCGCTTCCAGAATTCGTGGCCGGGACAGGAGGGCAGGGCGGGATGTAGAACAATCTCGATTTCTGGGCGGCGAACAAGCCAGTGTGCAATCGAGAGGGCGGAAGATTCGATCGCGGCGAGCCGAACCGCCAGCGTTTTCATGCCGCGCAGTGCCAGGCTGCAATCGTCGGGAGACACGGCACACCCGATCACTTGCTGGGCAGCGCCCAGCTTCTGATACAGCCCTTCGTCCCGAACGGTGATGGAACCGAGCAGCAGGTCGCTGTGACCCCCGACATATTTGGTGATAGCTTGCATCGTCACATCCACTCCGTGGGAAAACGCATCCAGCAGCACGCCCGCGGACCATGTGTTATCCAGCACAACGCGGACATCTTGTTCATGCGCGGCAGCAACAATCGAAGGAAGGTCCTGAATTTCCATGGTGATCGATCCCGGGCTTTCGCACCAAATCAATCGAGTGTTCGTCTGGATCAACGCGGCAATATTCGCGCCAACACCGGGATCGTAGAAATCAGTGGCGATACCAAAGCGCGAAAGCAGCCGCGTGGCCAGTTTGCGATTTGGATAGTAGACGCTTGCAGGGACAAGTATGTGGTCTCCCGATTGCAGCAGCGCGAAGTTGATCAAGGAAATGGCAGCTTGGCCGCCCGGGGTAAGTATGGTGCGCGTCCCGGACTCCAGTTCGCAGATTCGCGCAGCCAATTCCAATGTCGTGGGGGTGCCATACAGGCCGTATGTGTAGCCGACGCGCCATTGATCCCATGTATCCTTGACGGCGGAGGCAGACGGAAACTGCGTGGTTGAGCCGCGGAACGTGGGGGTCGCAAGAGACTGGTAATTTTCAGGAATTTTCGCGTCGGAATGAATAAGTTTGGTTTTCCAGTTTTTCGCCATCCGTTCCTCATTCTTCCGATCTTGCTTTCCTCGACGTCGCCGTGGACTTACCGAGTTTATTGCCGTGTCGTGACGTAGGTCACAAATAGTTTTGCAGAGTATAGTTGCTCCGAAAACCATAGGGAAGAAGTGGTTACGTCGCGTAGGGAAGCCTACCCACATCGTATCCCCCTGAGTCATTGAGGTAGTAGTCGAGGAAGACGGGTGGAAGCAAGCAGAGTGCGAGGGGCGAGCGGGGAGCGAGCCGCTCGATGATTTGCCAAGGACTCTGATTTTCTTTATGCGAGTTGGAACGAGCCAGATTGAAGTAGAGCTGGTAGGTGTGCACTTTGGCGAGGAACTCGCCGCGGCTAGAGAAGTCTTCGAGGTCAAAGAATTCATCTTCCTCCAGGCGGTGCACGGTTTCCACGTCGCTCTGGTAGGTGTGCGCGGCGGGAGGGATGCGCACATGCTGGCTGTCGCCGAGGGCCTTGGGGAAATCTCCCTTGAACTCGCCGCCGTTATCGGTCTGCCAAACCAGATCGCGCAGCGAGAGGCCGTAGCGATGCAGATGCTGCTGGATGCGCGCGGCAAACACCGCACTGGCTGAAGCACTGCGTGCTTGCGCAAAAGCCCAGAACCGCAGACCGCTGCGGATCTCCCGAGCGGTGTACTGAACCACCGGCAAGTGCAGGCGCCGCGCTTGCGTCCAGTAGCGCGGGATATCGTTTAAATCCTTGGTATCTGCGCTGATTTGCTGGAACAGAGCCCACTGCGCTTTGATGTGCGCGAGGTCTTGTTTACGCTGATATTTCTTCTGGCGTTTCTTCAGCAGCCCATGCTCGCGCCAGATGCGTTCCAGCGCGCGGTGGCTGATGGACAAGTCGAACTCGCGGATCAGGCGGCGCGAGCCGAAGGTGGGAAGTGTTTTGCGGAGCTCCACCAGTTGGGCCTCGATGAGCGGAGGGGTTTTCTGAGCTTGGTGATGACGAGCGCGAGAAAGAGCCAGCAGGCCGGAAGGGCCGCGCTGTTGATAGCGGCGTAGCCATTTGCGCACCGTGGGTGCGGTGGTAGCAAACAGTTTTGCTGTGGGCTTGATGCCCCGCTGCTTGGCGCTCTCGACCAGCCGCAGACGATGGTTGTACGCGTCTCTCATCTCACGCACCAGATCGAAATAACGGACGGAAGTAGCCATGACGCGGCCATTCTACTCGCCGCGCGCCGCCCGGCTCTCCCCCCAGCCGGGCGGCCATCTCCTTCCGTCTCTTCTCACTCAAACACTTCAACCCCGCTAGGGGGATACGATGTGAGTAGGCTCTTCCAGTGGTTACGTCGCGTTGACGGAAAGTTGCAGCGAATGGTATAAATAGTGGTTCTGTGAGGCAGCATCAGGCCCACCGTACGCTCCTACCGGGTCGGAGGACGGCGTGGCTGCCCACCTGAAACTTTAGGCGACACAATCTAATGCCAAGTCTGGTTCACCAAATCGGCGAACTGTTTCTTCGGGCTGTGCCTGTAGCCCTGATTGTCATCGTTTTTTACTTTGTCCTCCGCTCTTTATTTTTCAAACCAATTTTAGCGGTGATGGCCGAACGCGAAGCACGCACGATCGGCGCTCAGAAGTCTGCGGAGGCCGCACAAGCTGCTGCCGCTGAGAAAATCAGGCAGTACGAAGAGGCGCTCCGGCAGGCAAAGGCCAAGGTTTACGCAGAGCAGGAAGTCGAACGCAAGAAACTGCTGGATGAGCGTGCCGCCGTCGTCAAGGATGCGCGGAACAAAGCGGCTTCGGAAGTTGGCAACGCCAAACAGCGCGTTGAGGCAGAGTTAGAGACCGCGAAGAAGGACATCGAGTCCATTGCTTCGCAGCTTGCCGCGGAGATCACCAAACGGGTCTTGCAAATCTCACCCGAACCTCTGCGACCTCCCAAAGAAGCGCCATGAAACGATCTTTGATGACAATTTTGCGCTGGTCAACTCTCGCGCTTATTTTGTTCTGCGCGGCCGCTGCTTGGGCCGCGGAAGAAGGTGCTAGTCCCGCGGAACAGTCCTTTGGATATATTTTCAAGTGGATTCATTTCCTGATTATCGCGATTGCGGCTTATTGGCTTCTCAAAAAGATTTTGCCGCCCTATATTCGCCGTAATGCAGACAAAATCAGCGCTGCCATCACCAAGGCCACAGCAGCAAGAGCCGAGGCCGAAGGACAATTGAAAGAAGCGGCTGCAAAACTGACTACTTTGGAACAGGAAATACGCCAGTTTCGTGAACAGGCTCAGAAGGAAGCGGCCGCCGAGCTGGAACGGCTGCGCGCAATGGCAAAAACTGACATCGAAAAAGTCAGCCATGCCGCAACAGCGGAAATTGAGGCGGCAGAACGCGCTGCGCGCGTGGAGTTGAAGGTTTTAGCTGCAAAGTTGGCCGTAGATCGCGCCGAATCGCTTGTGGCGCAGCAGATGACGCCGTCGGTGCAGGAAGCAATGATCAACAATTTTGTGCAGAGCTTGCAGGGGAGGCCCAATTGAAGTCGGCTAGCCTGCAATATGCGACTGCATTGGCAGACATCGTTCTGGAACAGGGAGTGTCCGAACCGGCCAGAAAGCAACTCGAGGATTTTCGCGCGGCATATGAGGAGTCCGCTGAGTTACGCAACGTGTTGGCCAGCCCGGCGATTGCCGGGGAAACGAAGCATGGCGTGATTGAAAAGCTAGTAGCGCGAATGGGCGCAAGCAGAATCATTCGTAATTTTCTGTTTGTAATGTCAGATAATCAGCGAGTCCATCTTCTGCCGGAAATTGTGCATACCTTTGAGCAAGTCTTGCGGCAGCGTCAGGGGGTTGCCGAGGCGGAGATTGTCTCTGCGGCTGCGATGACCGCGAAGCAGAAGGCGGAATTGGTGAGCCGGCTCGAGCGCCTCTCTGGAAAGAAGATTCAGGCGAAGTATTCGTTGGAGCCTGCATTGCTTGGCGGCGCGGTCGTAAGAATAGGTGACACCATTTTTGACGGGTCGGTGCGAAACCAGTTAAATCAACTGCGCGCGCGGCTGGCGGCAGAATAGGCATTCGCGAACGGAGCGGGTATGGCACAAATTAAAGCGGACGAAATTAGCAAAATACTGCGCGAGCAGATTGCAAACTATGAGCAGGTAGTGTCAGTCGACGAAGTCGGCTCCGTCATCAGCGTGGGAGACGGAATTGCTCGCGTTTACGGACTCGAGAAGGCTATGTACGGCGAAATGCTGGCGTTTCCTCACGACATCTATGGAATCGCGCTGAACCTGGAAGAGGAAGAAGTCGGCGTGGTGCTGCTGGGTGAATCGTCGGAGCTGAAGGAAGGCGACACGGTTCGGCGCACGAACACGATTATGTCCGTACCGGTTGGCGAAGGACTGGTCGGCCGCGTCGTGAATCCCCTAGGCCAACCGGAAGACGACAAAGGACCCATCCAGTCGACGCAGCGCATTGCTTTGGAACGTCTTGCGCCTGGCGTTCTCGACCGTCAGCCGGTGCGCGAACCTCTACAGACCGGAATTAAGGCTATCGACTCCATGATCCCGATCGGACGGGGCCAGCGCGAACTGATCATTGGCGACCGCCAGACGGGCAAAACCGCCGTCATTCTGGACACTATCATCAACCAGAAGGGCAGCGACATGATCTGCATCTATTGCGCGATCGGGCAAAAGCGCTCGACCATAGCGCAGGTCATAAAAACGCTGACCGACGCTGGGGCGATGGAGTATACCATCGTGGTTGCTTCATCCGCCGCGGAACCGGCATCCCTGCAATACATCGCTCCTTATGCCGCTTGCGCCATGGGCGAATATTTCCGCGACACGAAACGCCATGCGGTGGTGTTCTACGACGATCTTTCGAAACACGCACAGGCCTACCGCGAAATTTCCCTGTTGTTGCGCCGGCCTCCGGGACGGGAAGCATTTCCTGGCGACGTCTTTTATCTCCACTCGCGATTGCTGGAGCGCGCCGCGAAATTGAACGATAAGCTCGGGGCCGGATCCTTGACAGCACTGCCTGTGATTGAAACGCAGGCTGGCGACGTTTCGGCATACATTCCTACCAACGTGATTTCGATTACCGACGGCCAGATTTATCTCGAGGCGGACCTGTTCAACGCGGGAATCCGGCCTGCCATCAACGTGGGTATATCGGTCAGCCGCGTCGGCGGAAACGCGCAGATCAAGGCAATGCGCCAGGTGGCGGGAACTTTGCGGCTGGATATGGCGCAGTACCGCGAATTGGCTGCTTTCGCGCAATTTGGTTCGGACCAGTTGGACAAGGTTACGCAGGCGCAATTGGCGCGTGGCCAGCGATTGACCGAAGTCCTGAAGCAGGATCAATACGCTCCTCTATCCGTCGAAAAGCAGGTTCTCGCTTTGTACGTCGCCACTAGCGGCGCCCTGGATTCGATTCCGGTCAATGACGTGCGCCGCTTTGAAAAAGAGTTTTTACAGTTTGCGGAGACAAACTACGGCGGCGTGCTGAAAGAGATCGCCGCGAAAAAGGCCCTGGATGACGGCATCAAGGCGAATATAAAGACAGCCCTGGACGCATTCAAGGACCGGTTCACTGCGACAATCGCGGCCGCGGCCCACTAGTCGCCGCCTGCTGACAAAATTCCATGCCTACCTTACTCGATTTTCGGCGCCGCATTCGCTCGGTAAAGAACACGCAACAGATCACGCGTGCGATGAAGTTCGTGTCTGCAGCGCGCTTGCGCCGTGCCCAGGAAGCAGCGCTTGCCGCAAGGCCATATGCGAGGGAACTCGCGCGCGTCCTGCGTTCGACGATGGCCCGGATCGAGTCACCTCAACATCCATTGCTCGCAAAGCGACCGGAAGAGCGCATCCTCGTTCTGGTTCTTGCCGGGGAACGCGGGCTCGCAGGTGCATTCAATTCGAACATCTTGAAAGACGCCATCAAATTTATTAAGAGCAAGCAGGGAAAAAAGATACTAGTGATCCCGGTTGGGAAAAAGGCGCGCGATGCCTTTCGCAAAGCTGGCGTAGAGTTTGCAGGCGAATATGTGAATGTGCTGGCCCGCGTGGACTTTGGCGTGGCGCGGGAAATCGCCAATCTCGTCAGCTCGCTGTACGCTGAGGACAAAGTCGACGCGGTATACGCGGTGTTCAGCGAATTCAAGAGTGTGATCGCGCCTAATCTCGTCACCGAAAAGCTTCTTCCCGTTGAAAAAATTGCAACAGATGAAGAGAGCAAAGAAGAAACCGCCTCCGCCCAAACGGATTATATTTACGAGCAGCCGGAAGTACAGATTCTTGACCGCTTGTTGCCTCGATACGTGGAAACACAAGTCCTTCGCGCACTGCTGGAATCGTCCGCAGCCGAACACGCCGCGCGGATGACAGCGATGGAAGCGGCGACCAAGAATGCAGGCGACGTGATTGAAGCTTTGACCCTGCACATGAACAAAGTCCGGCAGGCGGCTATCACCAAAGAAATTATTGAAATTGTCAGCGGTGCTTCCTCGACCGCGTAGGAGAAAGCATGGCAGAGAAACAGGGAGCCGTAGGGCACGTCGTACAGGTCATCGGACCCGTGCTGGACATTCAGTTTGAGGCCGGGCATCTTCCGTCCATCTACAATGCGGTGCATATCACGAGCGAGGGTTACAACACACCGCAACCGCTGGACGTGATCGCGGAAGTGCAACAGCACCTCGGCGAAGGCCGCGTGCGTGCCATTGCCATGGAACCCACCGAGGGCATGGTTCGCGGCATGAAAGCGGTGGATACCGGCGACCCGATAGAAGTGCCGGTGGGACGCCCAACTTTGGGTCGCGTGCTCAACGTGCTCGGTAAGCCAGTCGACGGGTTAGGGCCTGTGATCTCCAACACACACTATCCGATTCATCGGCCGTCGCCGGCGCTGGATGACCAGTCAACCACGCTGGAGATGTTTGAAACGGGCATCAAGGTAGTCGATTTGATCCAGCCTTTCTTAAAGGGCGGAAAAATCGGCCTGTTTGGTGGCGCGGGTGTAGGGAAGACAGTATTGATCCAGGAATTGATCCACAACGTTGCGATGAAGCATGGCGGCGTGTCGGTGTTCGCCGGCGTGGGAGAGCGCACTCGCGAAGGAAATGATTTGTATCAGGAATTTCAAGAATCGGGAGTTATTGTGCCTGGAAATCCCGAAAAATCCCGCGCGGCGCTGATATACGGACAAATGACAGAGCCGCCCGGAGCGCGCCTGCGCGTAGGTCTTACGGGCTTGACCGTGGCCGAATATTTCCGCGATGTAGAACACCTGGACGTCCTTCTGTTCATCGACAACATATTCCGCTTCGTACAGGCCGGCTCTGAAGTATCTGCGCTCCTCGGACGTATGCCGTCGGCCGTGGGATACCAGCCCAACTTGAACACGGAAATTGGTGAACTGCAGGAACGCATCACTTCGACCAAGACCGGTTCCATCACTTCGGTTCAGGCCATCTACGTCCCTGCGGACGACTACACCGATCCAGCGCCCGCTGCGACCTTCACGCACCTGGACGCAACTACCAACCTCAGCCGCCAGATCGTCGAACGCGGTATTTATCCTGCGGTCGATCCTCTTGCCAGCAGTTCGCGAATCCTGGATGCACGCGTAGTCGGGCAAGAGCACTATGCTGTGGCGCGTGGGGTTAAATCCATCTTGCAACGCTACAAGGATCTCCAGGACATCATCGCCATTCTGGGTATTGAAGAACTTTCCGACGACGACAAGCGCACGGTGGCACGCGCCCGCAGGATTGAGCGCTTCTTGTCGCAACCGATGTTCGTGGCCGCGCAATTTACGGGACTGGAAGGGAAGTACGTCAAGATCGAAGACACTGTGCGCAGTTTCAAGGAGATTGTCGAAGGCAAATACGACGATATTCCCGAGCAGGCGTTCTACATGGTCGGCACCATCGAAGAAGTTTTGGAAAAAGCTGAGAAGATGAAAGCGGGCGTGTAAGGCTAACAATGCTTCCCGAAGCCATTGAACTCATCGTGGTCACGCCGGAACGGCAACTGCTCCGGGAAACTGTCGTGGAAGTGACCATCCCCGGACTCGACGGGGAACTTGGCATATTGCCGGGACACGCGCCGCTGATCACGGAACTGGGCATCGGCGAATTGCGCTATCGCACAGCCAATTCGAGTCAGCCCGTTTTGCTAGCCATAATTCGCGGCTTCGCTGAGGTCTTGCCGGACCGTGTGACGCTTCTGGCGGAAACGGCGGAGCGGGCGGAGGAAATCGACCTTGCCCGGGCGGAAGCGGCCAAGGCTCGAGCAGAGAGTCGCCTTGCTTCCACTGACACGAATATCGATTGGGATCGCGCGACCGTCGAACTGCAACGTGCATTGATCCGCATTCAAGTTGCAAGGAAGTATCGCGGCGTTCCGGTGGATACGCGCTAACGCTATTTGGAATAGCATGGAACCGATCACGATCTACAGCACAGGATGGTGCCCGGATTGCCGGCGCGCCAAGTCCTTCCTCCAACAGCGCGGCGTCAAGTTCGAAGAAGTGAATATAGAGAACGATCCGGATGCGGAACGACTCGTGCTTCTCGCTAATAATGGAAGGCGCAGAGTTCCCACGGTAAGGGTGGGCGAGCGTTACTTCGCTTGCAGCCCGTTTAATGCTCAGCAACTCGCCGACGAATTGAACATTCCACTGAACAGCTGAAGCGTAAGCGCCCTGCTAGACCGGCAATCCCCGCGTAAAGACTTGCGTAACCTCAAGCGCTTCGTTGAGCAGCACCACGTCGGCGTCGGCATTTGCGTGGAGAGCGCCCTTCTTATGCTCGATACCAAGCAATTTGGCGGGATTGAAGGTCAACATCTGAACTGCGTCCTTAACAGAAGCACCAAGTTTCACGATATTTCGCAGCGCGCGGTCCAGCGTCAGCGTACTTCCCGCAAGCTTACCCTCCAGGTTTCGGCACACGCCTCCGCTGACGTTCACCTCGAACCCTCCAAGGATGTACTTCCCGTCTGGCATCCCGGTAGCAGAGATTCCGTCACTCACGAGGATCACGCCACCGGCACCTTTGGCTTGAAGCAATAGGCGCATCGCTGTTTCATCGACGTGCACACCGTCGGCGATGAGCTCGGCGGAAATTTCCGGAGATATGAGAACGGCGCCAATCACGCCCGCGTCCCGATGCGAGAACGGACGCATTGCGTTATAAGTGTGGATCGCATGGTGAGCGCCGCGCGCCAGTCCGGCACGCGCTTGTTCGTAGGTGGCATCTGTATGACCCATGCCCACAACCATTCCGGCCTTCCTCGCTGCATCAATGCAGGGCATAGCTCCGAGTAGCTCCGGCGCTATGGTCAAGAGAAGCGCATTTCCCTTCGCAGCGCTTATGAATCTTTCTAGCAATTCCGCGGAAGGCAGCCGGATCCATTCGGGTGGATGCACGCCGCGGCGCAGCGGGTTGATAAAAGGCCCCTCAAAATGAATGCCCAGAATTTCTGCGCCTGCTCTGGTTCTGGAGTGTTGTTGTGCGATGTAGCGAGAGATTTCTTCGCTGCTCTTGCAGATCGCATTCGGGTCGGCGGTGACGGTCGTAGCGAGGAAAGATGTCGTGCCATGGGCGCCGATCATGGAGGAAATGGCGTCCAAGGCTCCGTCCGTACCCTCCATCACGTCGTGGCCGCCCGCGCCATGAATATGCACATCGATAAAGCCGGGGGAAGCGATCTTGTCCGTGGCGATGATTTCCCGAGCGCCCGCGGGCAAACTGACGGCACTGCGAGGGCCAACCGATTCGATGACGCCATCGCGGATAAGAATTGCCACATCCTGAATCTCTTGCGTGGGAGTTAAGGCGCGGCCAACGTGCAGAAGTTGTGTAGTCGTCATGGGTGAAACAGCATCGTAGCGGAAATTGCGGCGAGGGCACAAATAAAATGGGCAGGATGTGTGTCCTGCCCAGAGGGACTGCTTCGAATTTCGACAGCGTTACTTGGCCATATCAATGCTTACCAACTTCAGGTTGTCTCCATCCACAGTGCCTTTCACGGTGACGTGGTGACCGGCGTGAGCCGCCGCTTTGTCCTGCGCGTCGATGGCATAAACTTTGTGGTCCGCATCGTTTACAAATACGTATTTTGCTCCGCGCTCCTTGACGCATTTTATGGTGCATTGTTCGTGCGCTGCGTTCGCTCCCTTTGCTCCGCAACTGCTGTCCGAGATGTATCCCTTCATGGTGCTATCGCCGGCAATCGCGAATGTCACCGCCGAGAAAAAGAAAAGAGCCAAACCTGCTATGGATTTGAGTTTCATAATTCCCCCCTGCGAATGCACTATTGTACGCCCGTCGACGGCTCAGGTGGCATATCCTCTATCCGGCGTTAGATTTTACCGAGACCTTATCGAAAAACAAAAGGGAGGACCGATGATCCTCCCTTCGTTCATGCTCTCTCAATGAAAGCGCTGCTTAAAGCAATATTCCCGGCTTACTGCGCGGGCGTATTGCTGGCGGCCGTGGCTGCCCCTGCGGACTTCGGTGTGGACAGGTAAC
Organism: Candidatus Acidiferrales bacterium; assembly: GCA_963701055.1. Taxonomy (GTDB): domain Bacteria; phylum Acidobacteriota; class Terriglobia; order Acidiferrales; family UBA7541; genus Acidiferrum. The sequence goes on from OY969563.1 coordinate 617,250, forward strand.
CAGTCACCTGGTTTTTGCCAACGTCGAATACCACCAGTTCGTAAGGAGCGTAGCGGGCCGTGCCTTTCACATAAAACTGCACAGGTTCACCGGCCGTCTTGTCCTTCTTTTCGATGGACTTATCGTCCGCCAGAACCGTCACCGTGTACTTTGATCTTTTCTGATCGGACTTGTTCAAGGTGATCTGAACCGGTCCAACCCGCTGCCCGTTCTTGGATTTCTGCAGCGTGAATTCATAGTAGTTGCGATCGCCCTTGCGCTTCAGTTCTTCCACGTCGTCATGGTTGCGCGCGATCAAGCCGCTCATTACGCCCATGTCGCCCGTGGCCCGTTCCAGCTTCGACTTCGTGTCTTCCAGGTCGTTCTTTACGCCTGTGACGTCGCCGCCGAGCTTGTTCACATCGTCGGCGCTAGCCTTGGTAGCCAGCTGCGTGTTCACGTTGGACTCGAGTCCAGATAGCTTCTTGTTGTACGCCGCCACGGAAGCTTTTGTTTGCTGGCGGGCCTTCTGCAGATCTTCCTGGGTCACGTTCAATTTGTCGGTGACGACCTTCAGGTCGCTCTGCAGTTGCTGATTCTGGTCGTCTTCCTTGGACAAGCGCTGAGACAGCTCATCGTTCTGTTGTTTCAGCGAGGCCTGTGTGGATTGCTCCAAGGATTTCGAAGCGTTCCACGCTGTTACCCCAAATCCCAAGCCGATCAGCGATACTCCACCAAGCACGGCGATTGCAAGACCCACCCACCGTGGGGTCGCTGTGGTGCTTTCAACCACGTTGTCTTGAAACTCACTCATGGACATCATCTCCTTTGGGCGATTGCGCCCCGATGTCTGTGGAAAAGGGCACCTTGGCGACCAAAGTCGGGGTCGCGCCCGGAGCTATGACAACAAGCAGATAAATAAGGGGTTGGCAGATGGAAAGGCAGCTAGGAGAGTTGATTTTGTAAGTACTAGAACTAGTAAAGATTACTTTCTACAGAGTTTGAAAGTAAATTTTGCAGGATTCTTGGTTGCCGCGTACGGTAGTTACCTCTCACATCCAAAAACAAAAAAGCGTGGGCCACTTTCGCCGCACGCTTGTAATTCTTTGAAACTAAACAAATTATTCGGATCGATCAAGCCGCTTGCGAATTTGTCACAGCCTTCGTGGTCGTAAAATAGCGATCCAATGTGCTCGTAGCCGCTTCCAGAACAAGTCGGCAATCGGCGCAAGTCGTCAGATGGTTCTCGATTTCCGCTTGCACGGGGGCAGAGAGTTTCCCTTCTAAGTACATACAAATCAGATGGATAGTGTCCCGACAGCTCATGCCTCATCCCCCCAAGTCCCCGTCTGCAGAAGACCGTAATTTCGTCAGATACTAATGCACTTCACGCTCCAAACCCGGATCGAGCATCTCCTCCCAGTAAGTATTTGATTATAAACGTTTTAATTGAAGGAGAATCAGGAGAGGTCTAGGAACTAGGACTGGAAAAGTTTACCCCGGCGTTAGAGCCGAAACCTCCGGCCTTGCCGGACCAGTTAGCTCGGCTAGCCCAGTTTATCGCAATGGAGTTATGGTCATCTCCTTTAGAGCAGCAATCCGATCCTCCAGCGGAGGATGGGTGCTGAAAAGCGAACTCAGCGTGCCGGATCCAAAGAACGGCTTCACGATACACAGAGACGATGTACTCGGTGAAATTGCGGTCGTTGGAATTCGTTTGTTGTAGGCGCCAAGTTTTTCCAGTGCGCTAATAAGTCCTTGCTGGTGGCCCACCATGCGCACACCCGTTTCGTCCGCAGCATACTCGCGAGTGCGCGAAAGAAATAATTGCAACAGCAGCGCCGCGAACGGTGCAAGAAATATCATGAGAAGCGCTGAGAGTCCGCCTCCACCACGATTATCGTCGCGATCATCTCCGCGCATGCCCCCGAACAGCATAGCCCACTGGCCCATTTGCGCCATGTACGTAATAGCGCCCGCGATTGTAGCGGCAATTGAACTCGTCAAAATGTCGTAATTTCGCACGTGAGAGAGTTCGTGGGCAATCACTCCCTCGAGTTCGTCGTCGTTCATGATTTGCAGCAAACCTTGCGTGACAGCCACCGACGCATGGTTCGGGCTGCGTCCAGTCGCGAAGGCGTTTGGTGCCGCGTCGGGCACTACGTACAGCTTTGGTACAGGGATGTGGGCCTTCGCTGCGAGACCCTCCATCACCTGGTAGAGTCGGGGAAGTTGCTCGCGAGAAACGGGCTGGGCGCCGCTGGTCTTCAACGCGATCTTGTCCGAAAAAAAGTACGAGACAAAGTTCATAACCACAGCGATGACCAGCGCGATCTGCATCCCCCCCCGCCCGCCTAATGCGCCGCCGGCCACCACCAGCACGACACTGAGAAGAATTAGAATGGCACCGGTACGAAGAACCTTCATATTCGCAACCTTCCTGGGCGAAAAAAGTTAGTCTAGAAGCCAGCCATGAGAGCGTCAAGCCGCGACGCTCTCACCCACGCAATCGGAGTCACTTCGTGGCCGCTGCTGCCGGTTTTTTCACCGGCACCCGTTCAAATCGCATTTCGTCTTTCTTTCCGTCGCGATCCACGCGGAGATGATCGCCCGGCAGAACAACTCCTTCAAGAATCTTCAATGCCAGGGGATCCTGGATCAACCGCTGGATAGTACGGCGCAATGGCCGTGCGCCGTATGCGGGGTCGTAGCCTTCGCGCAAAAGCAGTTCTTTTGCTGTGGGCGTCAGTTCCAGCGTAATCTGGCGTTCCGCCAATAGCTTTTCAACGCTCTTCAGCAGTAGCTCGACGATGCGTTCCAGCTGATCCTTACCTAGCGGATTGAAGATAACAATCTCGTCGATCCGGTTAATGAACTCCGGTCGGAACGATTGGCGAAGCGCTTCCATTGCTCCTTTCCGCGCCCGCGCCGGATCCTTGCCGGCCAGTTCATAGATCGCGGTGGATCCCACATTGCTGGTCATTACCAAAACCGTGTTGCGAAAATCTACGGTCCGGCCTTTGCCGTCGGTGAGCCGGCCATCTTCCAGAATTTGCAACAGAACGTTGAACACGTCTGGATGAGCCTTCTCGATTTCATCGAACAGAACAACCGAATAAGGATGCCGCCGCACCTGTTCCGTGAGCTGACCACCCTCTTCGTAACCCACATAGCCTGGGGGCGCGCCGATCAGACGAGAAACCGTGTGCTTCTCCATGTATTCGGACATATCGATGCGGATCATCAACTTCTCGTCGTCAAATAAAAACTCCGCCAGTGCGCGCGCAAGTTCGGTTTTACCGACCCCAGTCGGCCCAAGGAAAATAAAGGAGCCGATGGGACGCTTGGTGTCGGAAAGTCCGGCGCGACTGCGGCGCACCGCGTTAGCAACACGGGCCAGCGCTTCATCCTGGCCGACGACACGTTGCCGCAGGCGCTCCTCCATGTGAACGAGCTTCTGCGCCTCTCCTTCGAGCAAACGCCCAACCGGAATGCCTGTCCACTTGCTTACCAGCTTCGCGATATCTTCCTCGTCGACTTCTTCCTTCAGGATGCGCGCGCCTTTCTGCAGCGTCGCGAAACGCTCCTGGGCTTGCAGAGCTTCACGCTCGACCTGCGCAATCTTCCCGTAGCGAATCTCTGCAACCTTGGCCAGGTCTCCCGCGCGCTCGTAACGATCCGCTTCGGCTTTCAGCTCCTCAATCTGTTCCTTCAGCTTTCGGATCCTGGAAATGGCTTCCTTTTCCGCCTGCCAACGGGCTTTTCGGCCGCTGGAATCCTCGCGTAGCTTCGCAAGTTCCTTTTCAATCTGGGCCCTGCGCTCCACGGAATGCGCATCGGTTTCCTTCAGCAATGCCTGGCGCTCGATTTCCAGCTGCATAATCCGCCGCTCGATTTCATCGATTTCCGTGGGAAGGGAATCGATTTGCATGCGCAAACTGGCAGCCGCTTCATCGATCAGGTCAATCGCTTTGTCCGGCAGGAAGCGATCGGAAATATAGCGGTGAGAAAGCGTAGCCGCGGCGATAATAGCGGCGTCCTTGATGCGCACGCCGTGATGCACTTCGTAGCGGTCTTTCAAGCCGCGAAGAATCGCGATGGTATCTTCCACTGTCGGCTCATTCACCATGACGGGTTGGAACCGCCGTTCCAGCGCGGGATCTTTCTCGATGTATTTCTTATATTCGTTCAGGGTTGTCGCACCGATCGCGCGTAGCTCTCCGCGAGCCAGTGCGGGCTTCAACATGTTCGAAGCGTCCATGGATCCTTCGGCTGCGCCTGCCCCAACAAGCGTGTGCAGCTCGTCGATGAACAGAATGATCTGACCATCCGCTTCGGAGATTTCCTTCAGCACCGCCTTCAGGCGATCCTCAAATTCGCCACGGAACTTCGCTCCTGCCACCAATGCCGCCAAGTCCAGAGCGACCAGTTTTTTGGTTTTCAAGACGTCCGGCACGTCACCGGAAACGATTCGCTGCGCCAAGCCTTCCACGATCGCGGTTTTGCCTACTCCAGGCTCACCGATCAGCACGGGGTTGTTCTTGGTGCGCCGGGCAAGTATTTGCATGACTCGCCGAATCTCTTCATCGCGACCGATCACCGGATCGAGCTTTGAGCGGCGCGCAAGGTCGGTGAGATCGCGCGCGTACTTCTCCAGCGCCGCATAGGTAGTTTCCGGATTTTGCGAGGTTACACGTTGGCTGCCACGAACGCTGGCTAACGCCTGCAAAATCGCCTCGTGTGATGCGCCATGCTTCTTCAGAAGCTTTCCCGCCGGATCGCGATCCGCGGCGGCAATGGCCAGAAACAAATGCTCGGTGGAAACGTATTCGTCCTTGAATTTCGTGGCTTCTTCAAACGAATTTTCCAGAATGTCGTTCAGCGCTCTTCCCAAATGCTGTTGCGCAAATCCCTGAACTCTAGGCAGACGGCCGATCTCGCGCTCGATGTCTTGCGTCAATAATTCTGCGCGTATGCCGAGCCGAGCGAGCAGCGGCGGCACGACGCCGTCCTGCTGCTCGACGAGCGCAGCGAGGAGATGGATGGGCTCCACGGCCTGATTTTCGTGACGGGCAGCTATCTCTTGCGCTTGCTGAAGTGCTTCCTGAGCCTTCACCGTCATTTTGTCGAATCGCAACATAGATCCCTCTCTTCATCGATCTTTACGGAAAAAGGGGCTGCCATGAGGCCAGCCCCTTATGCTAACCCACAGCGGCCTTAGCCGGCTGGAGCTTTCGCGTTACTTTGCGCCCGCAACCGTTACGGCAGCCCGGCCCTCAACACGGACCTTGATCTGCTTCGGTTTTGCTTCTTCACGCTTGGGAATGCTCAGCGTCAGCACGCCATTCTTGTAGTCGGCCTGGATCGCTTCCGCATTCACGGTGCTGGCCAGCGAGAAACTGCGGCTGAACGCTCCATAGGTACGCTCGACCCGCAAATAGTTATTCTCGTTGACCTGTTTCTCGAACTTGCGTTCTCCTCGAATCGCCAAGACGTTGTTCTCGACACGAATGTCGAGTTCCTCGGGTTTGATGTCCGGAAGATCGGCTTTGACGACGAGTTCGCGCTCGGTTTCGAAGATGTCGACGGCCGGCGCCCAAGGCGTCAAGTTGGCCTCCTCCGAGGATCGGTCAAAAGTCTCGCTGAAGAGGCGATTGATCTGATCCTGAAGGGTGGAAACCCGGCGAAAGGGGTGAAATTGTGTGAGAGTAGCTCTCATCGGATAGCCTCCATAAGTGATATCTTTGTCATAATATAATATGACTGAATCATTGTCAATTGCATGGGTTTTATGATTAACGCTATTTTTATCAGAGAAATACAATCTATGGGCCCGATCTAGATCTAGCTGTAGAAAAGAGAGCTTGACACCGCCAAGGCCATCGCTGACTGTCCCTCTCCAAAGCCTTCTGCCGCTAACCGCCTTGACTTGCTATAGTTAGGGGAGCTTCGATGAAAGTGGATGAACTTAGTTACGATTTGCCCGAGGAATTGATCGCCCAACGCCCTTTGCCCGAACGAGATGCCTCTCGATTACTGCTCTGCCGGCGCTATGTGGGGGGCTGGAAGGATCACGGCTTCGCGGAGATTCCCGAGCTGTTGCGTGGCGACGAGCTCCTGGTTTTCAATAATGCTCGCGTGTTGCCAGCGCGCCTATTCGGACATCGAGCGGGCGTACACGCCCAAAGTCCTTCGCGAAAAACCGCCCGGGAGCATCTGAGTGGAACCGTGGAAGTATTTCTAACTCGACGAGTGGAGGGCGATCTCTGGGAAGCTTTGGTGCGACCGGGCCGCAAGATGCAAGTGGGAGAACGGGTGATTTTTGGCGCCGGAGAACTTGAAGGTGAAATCGAATCGCGCGGGGAGCTTGGCCTGCGGACGATTCGTTTTCGAAGCAGAGACGATCGGACCGTCGAAGAGAGCATTGAGAAATTGGGGCACGTGCCGCTACCTCCATACATCCACCGTCCCGACGAAGAAGCAGACAAACAGCGTTATCAAACTGTGTTCGCGCGAACACCCGGAGCTGTGGCTGCTCCCACCGCTGGACTCCATTTCTCCGCGGAAATTCTAGAGCGAATTCGCGCTCGTGGATGTGACACGTGCGAAATCACACTGGACGTGGGTTTGGGAACCTTCCAACCAATCCACACCGAGATTCTTGAAGAACACAAGATCCACTCGGAGTCGTATGAGATTAGCGAAGCCGTGGCTGAAAAAATTCGCGCGGCAAAAAATGAGAAGCGGCCCGTGCTTGCCATTGGCACAACCGTGGTGCGCACCTTGGAGGATGCGGCCGCACGCTCTGCTGTTGCGGGTGAGGGAAGCAACGAGCTGCGCGCCGGCCGAGGCGAAGCGAACCTGTTTATCGTTCCGGGTTACACGTTTCGCGTTGTGGATATGCTACTGACGAATTTTCATCTGCCGAAATCGACACTATTGGCACTGGTAGCGGCATTCGTGGGGAAAGAGAATGTTTTGGCGGCATATCATCATGCAGTGGAAGCGCGATACCGCTTTTATAGCTACGGCGACTGCATGTTGATTCGTTAGCGGATGATCGAGTGTGTGGAAGAGGAAAGGCAGCGGAACGCAAGGCTACCGAGAGACTTGTCAACTTTTCACTGGCAGCATGCAGACAAAATTGCCGTCAGAACCTCGCCGATAGAAAAAACAAGAGGGAGGCCACGATGTCAAAAGAGCCTCCCTCGGAAACGTTCGTTAAAGTACACGGAATCTCCTCTTACTGAGGAAGTACGAAAACGCTTTTCTTTCCTTCGAAGCGGAGTTCAATAACCTTGCCGTCCGCGTTGGAAACTACGCTGTTGTATTGAGCCTTCGCGTCGCGATCTTCCCAGCGCCCGTCGGCTTCTGCGACAAGCTTCTTCCCGTTTAAAATCGCCAGGTGATTGCCATCGATGAGAAACCGGTAATCACCGGCCTTGATCTCCGTCTGTCCCACTTTTACGCTGTGGGATATTGGAAGTGTGGTGGACATGGGTTTTGCGAATGCAGGTATAGCCACGGCTAAAGCGCCGGCCAACACCAGATTTGCAAGGAGCGAGTTGTTTTTCATGTGAGTCGTATTCCTTTCCACGTTCGAGTCAACCGGAAGCGTGTTGCCTGGAGGGAAGAGTTGACACACAGAAGGGAGAGGAGTAGCCTCACGTGCTGAGGCACCTCTTCGTCCTGGTCACGAGCCGGAACAACTGAGTGTCATGACCCCGCGGCTGCCACCGCGGGGTTTTTACTTTCCAAAATCTCTGTCCATCCCGCTACAGCCCAAAAACCGGCTGCACTGGTATAGACGAAAAGCACTACGCAGATGTTTCGCGGCTTAACAGACTTTTTTTGTGTCATTTTTACATGAAAGGAATGTCCCTTGTTCTCGTCTGAAATGTCCAGTTTGCGTCGTGCATCGCTCCCCATGTTCATCTATACTCTTGGGCGCGGTCCGGAAGCGGGATGCGAACTCTAGTCCTTAGCGATCTCCATGCCAATTTGACGGCCCTCCAATCCTCCCTGAAAGCAGCGGAGGGAAAATGGGACCGCATTGTCTGCCTTGGCGACGTGGTTGGTTACGGTCCTGACCCGAACGAGGTGACCTCCCAAATTCGGGAACTAGGTGCAGTGACCATTCGTGGCAATCATGACAAGGCTGTTGCCGAATTGATGAATACCGACGATTTTAATCCCGTCGCGAAAATGGCTGTGGAGTGGACCCGCGCGCAGCTCTCCAACGAAAATCTCGATTGGCTCGCCGCTTTGCCACAAGGGCCGTTGGAGACCGACGGCTTAATGCTGGTCCATGGCGCGGTTCAGGATGAAGATGAATATGTGTTTACGCCGTCGCAAGCGCTCGAGGGTTTACTGGACTCTACGGTACAGGTGACCGTTTACGGACATACCCACCACCAAGGCGGCTTTGCTTATCTCGATTCGCAATTGGAAGTTCTGCAGCTTCATCCGAGAAATAACGAGCTGCACTGCGCCTTGCAAATCGAACAGGAAAAACGTTATTTGTTGAATCCTGGTTCGGTGGGCCAGCCCCGAGACGGTGATCCCAGAGCTAGTTTTGCCATCGCGGACCTCGAACATCATGCCATCGAGTTTTGGCGCATCTCTTACGATATCGGGGAAGTTCAGAAGCGCATGCGGGCCGCACGTTTGCCGGAGCCGCTTGCTCACCGGTTGACTCTCGGGCGTTAGATCGCTGTGTGCAGTAAGCGAAGTGAGATTTTCCATGCGTGACACATTTGAGAATCCCGAAACCCCGGAAACTAAACCGAAGCCTTTTCCACTAACGGTGACAATGGGAGCCTTAGTGACTGCGGCGATTCTGTTGAGCTTCTGGTTCCTGTTCGAACCTTTGGGACGGAAGTCCAACGCCACTCGCGAAGCAACCCAACTAAAAATGAGTCCGGCCGAACAGGAATATGCAAAGAACATTGAGGTTGGACAAATCGCCATGAGCCGGGCGGAGAATTTCCTGCATCAGGAAGTAACTACTCTTACGGGCGAGCTTCACAACGCGGGCTCCGAGCCGGTTCTCGGCGTTAGCCTCACCGCCGAGTTTTCGGACGATATGAATCAGATTGTCCTGCGGGAAACTCGAAGTGTTCTGGGAAGTGCGGGACCGCCGCTTGCCCCGGGCGCGCGCCGGTCGTTTGAGATTTCCTTCGAGCATATTCCGAATTCGTGGAACATGCAGGCTCCTTCCGTGCGGGTCTCCCAGCTACGTCTGCCCACAAAACAATAGCAGTCATTAATTATATAGTTAGATGAAGATTAGGGTATGGATTTCGCGGAAGAGCTGCGCGCCGGGCTTAAAGATCTATTTGCCACGGGCTCAATTGAAATCCGGGAAAGCGGAGCGCGGATGACGCCGCTTCCGCCATTGTCCTGGGAAGTGCGCGGCGCCTCGAGCAAACCGCTGCTGCATCTCTGGGCCGAAAACTGTAACGTCACCCGGCGCGTACTCGCGATTACCGGCCAATCGGACGAACGAATCATGCTGGCAGTCGAACGCTTCGGACGTGCTGCTCCGGATCGCATGGAGATTGTGCGCTTGAATTTTCAGCGCAGCACAAAGCAAATCTCCAGAGAGGACTTCTGCGAGCAACTAAGGCGCGTCCTGGCGGAAAATTTCCCGGATGAAACCGTTGAAAAAATTTCCACTGCCGCGGATCTCGAACATTCCCTATCTGGGATATATGCGCGTGGCACTTCCCGGAAAGGGGGAATGCGCGGCGCTTTTCTTGCTATGCCGGAAGGAGAATCTCAGGACGCCGTTGAAAGCAGTCTCACCTTTGCGCTTTTGTGGTTTGAGCGAGCCACGCGATCGAACGCGAAGGGACCCGTATCTTTTCTTCGGCTGATCTTACCGGAGGGAAAAGCCAGGTTGCTAAGGCATCAGCTTGCCGCGCTTGACCCACGGCTGGCGATACAGGTGTGCGAACTGAATTCTCTGCATGAACACATTGAACGTATGGAACCGGTCAGCAATGGAAATGTGAACACTTGGCTGGTGCCGCAGAGAGAGTCTGAGCGGCTGTTGAACGAGGCGAAGAGCGACCTTGCGAGAATTATGGTTTTGGCGCCGGAAGCGATCTCTGTCCACGCGCTTCTACGAGAACGCGAAGTGGTTCTGCGTTTCCGTGGCTTGCCGTTCGCGCGGTGGAAAGACGGGCAGATCTTTTTTTGGAGGCACTCCGCCTGGCGCGAACTCGGTCCAAGGAATGAACAGGAATTGCAACAACTGATCCTGGATCTTAAGACCTTTCGCGATCCGCCTGCGTTCGATCTCCGCCATTCTTTGTACCGGGCTCAAGCGGAGCGCTGGATGCAAGCGATGGTCATGAAAGACGTGAGCCAGCTCGACGTCAGTTTGGATCCGGAACATGTGTACGAACAGGTGATCGCCGAATCCGGCGGACATCACGGGGTGCTCGATTTGCTCGCTGTGACCCGGGCAAAACGCCTGGCGATCATCGAATTGAAGGCGACGGAAAATCCCGAACTTCCCTTGCAGGCGGCAGACTACTGGGAGCGTATTCGCCGTCACCAGGTTCTCGGTGATCTCGAGCGCTAGTGGCTATTTCCCACGGATGCAACTACAGAGTGCCCCGCCCCTTGTCTATCTGGTTGCTCCTGCGCTGCGATTCCATCCCACAACAGATGTGATTCTGAGGTATCTTTCTCCGGATATAGAAATCATCCGCGTTGGGCTACCGGAAAACTGGCGGCGCGGTCTGCGCGTTGTGATGCGGCAGTAGGACGACACAAAATCGGGTGGGGAATCTGCTTGCCTTCCGTGGAATTCACGGTAACATTTGAAGACCTTAGGACGGGTAGGTTTTCGTGAATTTCACTGTCAGTGTTCGCCAAGCAGATGGCATTTCTCTCGTCGATGTGGTTGGGCGGCTCACCTCGTTTGAATCAAGGGCATTTCGCCATATGATCCATGGCTTGCTGGATAAGGGGCAGACCAACATTGTCCTCAATCTGACGGGGCTTGAGTACCTGGACAGTTCCGGAAGTGGGGAACTCGTGCGCAACTACATGAGCGTTATCAAGAAAGGCGGCGCCATGAAAGTTGTGGGACTAGCGCCAAAGGTCGAGGAAATTCTTAAGGTCACACAGCTGTACCATGTTTTTCCGGAATTTCCTGATGAAGCTTCCGCGTTAGAAAGTTTTTCCACTGCACGCACAACCCACGTGTGATCCTTCGGATTCATCGCGACACCGGCTTCTCAAGTAATCCTCGTTTCGACCCTCGCGAAACAAAACTTCGAGCGATTTTGGCTCGCTGCGTGCGCTTGTTCTCCGCAATACCGCTTTGTGTTTCACTATATTCTGTGCCAGCGACCTTCGCGGGGACAACTATGCCGCCAACAGCCACTGACGAGCGCACCTTGCCATGGATGCGGAACGCCACCGCAAAAATGGAGAAGGAGCTTATCGCGAAGTACGGCGAGGACCAGGGTACGCGTGTGGAACGTGGCCTGCGTCAGGTGGCTGAATTCTGGCGTGCCGAGGATGGTGACGCAGCGGCTTTCGAAGAATTTGTCCTCGCCAATTTCGCCGGCGATCCTGCCACGCTGGATACCATGCTCTTGCGTTACCAGCGTCTTCTCGAACAGCTCCATGGCCACATGCACGAAATCAACCGCGAATTTCGCCAACAGGCCGATCTCGATGCCGGTCCGGTTCTTCCCTTCGATGAGCTTTTCGCTGGATACGATCCGGCGGCGCATGTTGTGGACGATTTTTTCAACAACAAACTGGCTTTCGTCGTTCTTCTGAATTTTCCGCTCACCAGTCTCGAAGAGCGCCTTTCGGAAGGTCCGAAGTGGAGCCGCAAACAATGGGCCGAAGTGCGGCTTGCGCAGGAGTTTTCCATGAGAATCCCGGCTGCCGTAAATCTGGAAGTAGCCCGCGCAGCTTCCGAAGCGGATTCCTACATTTCGCAATACAACATCTGGATGTACCACGTGCTTGGCCAGAATGGACAGTCACTATTTCCCCCGAAACTGCGGCTCCTCAGTCACTGGAACCTGCGCGACGAGATCAAAGCGGATTACGCGGACGCACGACACGGACCGGAAAAGCAGCGTTGTATCCAACAGGTGATGGAACGAATCATCACCCAGACCATCCCCACTGTCGTGGTCAACAACCCCGCTGTGGATTGGAATCCTTGGACAAACGAAGTGAGGGCCGCCGCGGAAAAAGACAGCGACGTTGCGCCACCGCCTGGGCAAAAAATTACAAATGCGCCAGAGCCTGCGACGCGCTACGCCATGCTCCTGAGAACCTACCAGGCTGCCAGGAAGATAGATTCATTTTCGCCGACCGCCCCAAGTTTGATTGCCCGGCGCTTCGACGTGGATCGCGAAATTCCTGAGCAGCGCGTTCGCCAGATGCTGGAACAAGTTGTTACTTCTCCCCTCGTCCCGAAAGTGGTGAACCTGATCCGCACGCGGCTTGGCCGGCCGCTCGAACCATTCGATATCTGGTATGACGGATTTCGCGCGCGGGGGGCGTACACGGAAGCGCAGTTGGATGCGATTGTCGCGAAGAAATATCCCACGGCGGAAGCTTACAAGCAGGACATTCCCAATATTTTGATCAAGCTAGGTTTTACACCCGATAAAGCACAGTATCTAGCCAACAACATTGTCGTCGATCCCGCGCGCGGGTCGGGTCATGCCATGGGCGCGTCGATGCAAAGCGAGAAAACCCATTTGCGCACACGCGTAGAAAGCACCGGCATGAATTATAAGGGGTTCAACATTGCGGTTCACGAGATGGGACACAACGTCGAACAGACAATTTCTCTGAACGAGATGGATTACACCCTTCTTGAAGGCGTGCCCAATACCGCGTTCACCGAGGCCCTCGCCATGGTTCTGCAGGGACACGACCTCGAAGTTCTTGGTTTGTCCGCGCCCGAGGCGCAGACGGAAGTACTGAAAACACTGAATGATTTCTGGAACACGTATGAAATCAGCGGCGTTGCTCTCGTGGACATGGACGTGTGGCAGTGGATGTACGATCATCCGAACGCGACTCCGAATCAACTGCGAGATGCGACGTTGCAGATCGCGAAAGATATTTGGAACAAATATTACGCACCCGTATTCAGCAAGAATGACGTTGTCCTGTTAGCGGTGTATTCTCACATGATTGACTCCTTCATGTACCTGCCCGACTATCCGATCGGCCACCTTATCGCATTTCAGATCGAAGAACAGATGAAAGAGTCGGGCGCGATCGGGCCAGAATTCGAACGCATGGCCAAGATGGGGCGCGTTACACCGGATATGTGGATGATTCACGCAACCGGAAAACCCGTGGGCGCGGAAGCTTTGCTCGCAGCTACAGCGAATGCATTAGAGAAAATCCAATCCGAGAAATAAGTTAAGGGTTTTTCTCGCGCAATCGAAAAAAACCGGCTTGAAAAGGAGAGAAGCAGCTAGGGTGTGGACCCTAGCTGCCTCCCGGGGTGTGTCCTCGAAGTGGTTGTTATAGGTTTAGATGCATCGCAGCGAAAAAGGTTTCCAAAAAATTAAGTCAATCGATTGAGTGCGCGATATTGCGTAAGCTTCAATAAAACAAGTATTTACGCCACCGTTCATCGCGGTGACCAATCAATCGCATCAATTGCCGCGATGTGTGCAGTGTAAACGGGCGCGGACGGCGGGCCAGTTTCAGCCCTGCTTCTTCCGGCGTTCGGTCGCCCTTATTGTTATTGCAGCGGTAACAGCACGCGACCAGGTTTTCCCAGGAAGAACGCCCGCCACGCGAACGCGGAATCACATGGTCCAGCGTCAGCTCCGAACTGGGGAAAATCTTCCCACAGAACTGGCAGGTATTGCGATCCCGCAGAAGAATATTCTTGCGAGACAGCGCGCGGCTCTGCTGCGGTATATGCCTGTAGGCGAGCAGCCGGATCACCGAAGGAACTTTGTGGGCGTGCGCGGACGAGTGCACTTCCGCATTGTGCAATTCTTCCGCTTGCGCTACGCCTTTCAGCAGCAGCACCATGGCGCGTCGCACAGCGGTTACGTTGATGGGCTCGTAAGTGGCGTTCAGAACCAGAACTGGTTCTTGCATCAGGGAAGCGCGGGCAGGAGTGAGCGGAGCAACGTGGCGGCCGATGTTCCCCGAAGCGTTGGACACAAGCGTTCCGACCGCTTCGGGGGAATGTCGCCCCCGGTGGTCTATCGCCTCTGGTCGTCTTACGCTCATCGCCCGTCCCTTCCTGCTACGGGTGGTCGGCGAAGGAGCTTAGCGGACGGCCGGCTCGGGCAAGGGTAAGGCCCGCTACCGACTTGGCGCCTGCTTCGCAAAGAGCGCGCGAACACGCGTCCAACGTCGCTCCTGTCGTCATTACATCATCTAGCAGCAAGATTCGTAAATTGTCAACCCGACCGCCTCGGCGCATAGCAAAAGCGCCACGTACCGCCTCCCAACGCTCTTCGCTGCGCAGCAGATGTTTTTCCGGCCGCGGCCGGGAACGCATCAGCAGAACTGGCTGGTACGGCAGACATAGACGCTTGGCCAGAGGGCGTCCAATGAGATCGACCTGGTTGAATCCGCGCTCCCGGCTTCGTTGCCGGTGTAGTGGGACCGGCACGATGGCGTCCGCCGCCATTCGCTCGCTCTCTTTGCCAATCACGCGGGCCAAGCGCTCAGCGAACCAATTTCCCAGTGGCTCAATCCGTTCATGCTTCAAAAGAAGGATGGCGCGCGCCAGAGTTCCTTCGTACACACCAAAGCTGCGTGCCACCTGAAATGCGAATCTGTGCTTCTCGCAGTCTGGGCAATACGAGGCGGCCTTCGGAAATTCAGGATCGAATGTTCCTGGCTGTCCGCAGATGTCACAACTTCCCGGCGGAACTTCCTGAAATAGAGAAAAGCAGTTATCGCAGATCGGTAAGCGGCTCGCGTCCGTCAAAAGCTGATCGCACAGGCGGCAGCCCGCAGGAATGCACATGCTGGCGAGAGCGCCCGCCAGGCCCTCCAGAAAATGCGACAGCCGGTCATATGATGGGAAAATAGGCATGGAAGCATTCTTGCGCTCTTCTATGTCTATTATATCTCAGTTATCTAAAGAATCGATAAACGATGTTCCTTGCGGCTTATAGCAGTCCTTGCTCCATCTTTTCCTGGCAAGAAATGCAGTGCTTGGCCCAAGGTACGGCCTCCAGGCGTTTCTGCTGCATCTCTTCATGGCAGATGGCGCAGTTGCCATAGTCGTTCCCGCGGATGCGCTTCAAGGCCTCGTCGATCATATTCAGGATATTCCGGTCGCTGCTGGTTTGCCCGAACAGGAATTCCTTGGTGTACGAATTGGCGGCCTTGTCGGCGAGGTCCACGGTAGGGTCGTCGTCGGCTTGCCGGCCTTCTTCCTCAGTCCGGGTGATGGTTTTCACCAATTCGTCCCGGCGCGTGAGCAGTTTCTTTTTGTAATACTCCAAGCGCTTCTTTTCCATGGGTATCCTCCCCCAGATGGCTCCAGGGGCCACCTAAAAACTACGTAGTGTAGTCCGAGTCCTCAAAAGTGTCAAGGCGACTCGGCTATTTTGGTCGTTCAATTGCTAGTTCTGGCGCTAAAGTCCAGGTGCATCTGATGCTGAAGTTTTCTGTTTGGTTTGCTTGGGCAGTTTTGGCGCCGGACTTTTATCGGTTCAAGAATAACGGGGAGGGCGTCTCGGACGCCTTGTGCGTAAACAGGAACCTCTTCTGTGACGCAGGTCACAGGGTTTACTCGCAGCAGGTGCGATATTCGATTTAGTGTACGGATAGAGGATTCAGAAGCTCACCGCGAATCTATCCCAACAGAAAGGAGTATTTCATCATGTTGAAGAAAAGCATGATCCTGCTGGGTATGTTAGTGGTGACCACGAGCTTATGCCAGGCGCAAGCTCAAACCGATCAGAAACCCGTGGTCAAGTCGACTACTATCAAGCAGACCAATCCCACATCCGGGAAAGAGATGTTTACGGAGTACTGCGCTCCTTGCCACGGCGTTGACGGCAAAGGAAACGGACCTGCAGCCAGTGCCATGAAAATGCCGCCGACGGATTTGACGCAATTGGCAAAAAAGCACGATGGAAAATATCCCGCCAATAGCGTTGCGAATGTTCTGGCGTTCGGTGGCGGCCCCGGAGCGCATGGCTCAGCGGACATGCCGGTTTGGGGCCCGCTGCTTCACTCGCTGGATAGGTTTCACGATACACAGGTGCAGCAACGCGTTAGCAACATCGTGAGCTACATCGAGACACTTCAGGCGAAGTAAGAGTAGTTAGTCCAGGCATCCCACTGACTTTCCGAGGCGGAAGGCGAATGCTTTCTGCCTCATCGTCAGTTTGACCAACCCCCAATCACCCTCACCAAAGTCGGGATTTAAATCCGTCCAGATTTGACCTGCCTTCTAATAAATACAAAGCCACCAAGAACTCTTGTTTAGACAGATCGTCTTACCTCTACCATACCGGGGTGAGCGCTACGTTCTCTCTGACGAGTTCGTCGATGCACGCGCACGTGCCCACCTGTCGGTGGATGGTCGGTCGGCCCATCGGATTTCGCTCTAAAGGAGAGCCAACATGAAAAAAGCAGCAATCGTTGTTCTGGGTCTCATATGGTTAGCCGGGTTATCAGCGAACGCAACGGAGAAACCGAAGCCGGAAATGCAAGCGCAAAGCGCGGCCTCAGACGACAAAACGACGCCGAGCTACGACATGAAAGCGCAGGCCCTGGTGGACCTCCAGGACTTACAGAAAAAATACGTTCAATTGGCGGAATCGATTCCCGCCGATAAGTACACGTGGCGGCCTGAACCGGGCGTGCGATCGGTCAGCGAATTGTTTTTGCATGTCGCGGCTGCAAATTACGGTATTCCCACAATGATGACGGGCACCAGTCCGGCGCCAGGATTCCAAAGAGAAGGATTTGAGAAGTCCACCACGAACAAAGCGAAGATCATCGAGCAACTAAACAGCTCGTTCGCCTATGCCATTGCCGCGGTGAAAAAGATGTCCAACGCCGACTTTGCAAAAGCAGAAAAGAAACTGGGCCCGGATGCAAATGATGGCGACGTTGTCTATATTCTGGTCACGCATAATCATGAGCACCTGGGACAATCGATCGCCTACGCACGCGTAAATGGCATCACTCCTCCCTGGACAGAAGAGGCTCAGAAGAAAGAGAAGCCCGCCGCAGATTGAAGGCACTGAATTGTGATTCTTTTCGAGGAGCCGGCCAAGGCCGGACTGGCGAAAGCCTGATCCTTCGGCACAATCGCAGAGAACCAGCAGTCAAAATGGAATAAGCCGCGCCCGCCGATGTGCTCGAAGCTTCTTGAAGCGTGTGCTTGGGTGAAGAGTAAATAAACCCTGCGCCAATTGCTGCTTTCTGGGGATTTTCACAGCTTCCACAGGGGTGTGGAAAGCTGCGAAAAAAAGTGTTGGGCGACGCTTGACATCTATCGAGGTTATTGTATGATTACAGATGGTTCGGCACTTCCCAAAAGAGCCGAGCCGTGCAGGGGATTCACAGTCGGGTCTGAAGTACCCCAAGGTACAGATCCTATAGTGAGGCGCCTTATTAGCACGGGATAGAAATGTTGAGCATCGCGCGGAATCACTCCTTACGAGTGATTGTGCCCGGCGCTCAGCGCCGGGTTTTTTGTTTTTAGAGACCTTTTCTGTGGGCAACCACAGAAAAGGTCTCGGGTCCTCCGCGAGGAGGATGCCTCAGCGGAAGCTGGGCCCCTGAAGGACTCAGGGACAACGATCTTTGACAACAGTAAGGCTGGCAACTTCATGCCGATAACCTCGGGCCGATTACGGTCTGCTTGGGGAGTGATGGCATGATTTATTACAAGTTCTGCTCGAGTATGTTGAGCAGTACTGTGGATTTACAAGGCGAACTTACTTCAAGCACCTGGCAATTTCAGGGTCGATAGTCCCGGCGCCGAGCAATCGGACCACGGAATAATGGATCTGCGAGAGACAGGGCGAACGAACTGGTGGAAAGTTGCAGTTTAGCCACTGCGGCGAGTTCCTAAGCGCGCAAGCGCTGAGGGACACCCTGGGTAACGACGTATTGAGTGAGTTTTATGATTAAGCTACTAAGGGCGTACAGTGGATGCCTTGGCGCTAGAAGGCGATGAAGGACGTGGCAAGCTGCGAAAAGCCTCGGGGAGCCGCAAGCAGGCTTTGATCCGGGGATGTCCGAATGGGGAAACCCGACGGGATGAACTCCCGTTACAGCCGGTTGAATACATAGACCGGTATGAGCTAACTCAGGGAAGTGAACCATCTCAGTACCTGAAGGAAAATAAATCACAGAGATTCCGAAAGTAGCGGCGAGCGAAATCGGAAAAGCCCAAACCCATGTGTTTACACATGGGGGTTGTAGGACCGCATAAGTAGAGTTACCAATCCGGACACTACGCGAACCCGAAGGAAAGCGGGACCAAAGAGTGTGACAGTCACGTAGCGGAAAGTGGACCGGACTCGAAGCGGCATCCTGAGTACCACGAGACACGAGAAATCTCGTGGGAAACTGGGGAGACCACTCTCCAAGGCTAAATACTCTCTAGCGACCGATAGTGAACCAGTACCGTGAGGGAAAGGCGAAAAGCACCCCTGCGAGGGGAGTGAAATAGAACCTGAAACTGTATGCTTACAAGCAGTCGGAGGGCCATGCACAGACTTCGGTCTGTGAAAGCCTGACGGCGTGCCTCTTGCTTAATGAGCCGGCTAGTTAATGTCACGTGCAAGGTTAAGCGCAAGCGAGCCGTAGCGAAAGCGAGTCCGAATAGGGCGACAAGTACGTGGTATTAGACGCGAAGCGGGATGATCTACCCTTGGCCAGGTTGAAGGTCGCTTAACCGCGACTGGAGGACCGAACAGGTGTGAGTTGAAAATCGCTCTGATGAGCTGAGGGTAGGGGTGAAAGGCTAATCAAATTCCGTGATAGCTCGTTCTCCCCGAAATGTCTTTAGGGACAGCCTTGCATGAATTGCCACGGTGGTAGAGCACTGAATGGACTAGGGACCAACTCAGGTTACCGAATCCAATCAAACTACGAATGCCGTGGACAACTATGCGGGAGTGAGACTACGAGGGATAAGCTTCGTGGTCAAAAGGGAAACAGCCCAGATCGCCAGCTAAGGTCCCTAACTATGTGCTAAGTGGTAAAGGAAGTGTATTCGCTCGGACAGCCAGGAGGTTGGCTTAGAAGCAGCCATCCTTTAAAGAAAGCGTAACAGCTCACTGGTCAAGCGGATATGCACCAACAATCCAACGGGGCTCAAGCACATGACCGAAGCTGCGAAATTATACGAAAGTATACTTGGTAGGGGAGCATTGCGTGGGGTGTAAAGGTAGACCGAGAGGACTACTGAATGCCACACAAGAGACCCTGCCGGCATAAGTAGCGATAAACACGATGAGAACTCGTGTCGCCGAAAGTCTAAGGTTTCCTGAGGAAGGTTAATCCGCTCAGGGTTAGGCGGGTCCTAAGGTGAGGCCGAAAGGCGTAACTGATGGACAACAGGTCAACATTCCTGTCCCGCCTGGTGACGTTTGACGATGGGGTGACGCAGAAGGATAAGGGAGCCACCTGATGGATGGTGGTTGCTCAGCGCAAGCCGGTTCCCACTGGCAAATCCGTGGGGGCATTAACGGTGAGGCTGGGGACGAGACCGTTAGGTCGCAAAGTCTCTGATTTCACGCTGCCAGGAAAAACCTCTAAGGAGTCAACCAGGTGCCCGTACCACAAACCGACACAGGTAGACGAGGTGAATATCCACAGGCGCTCGAGAGAACGCTTGCTCAGGAACTAGGCACATTAGTCCCGTAACTTCGGGAGAAGGGACGCCGCTGTAGGGTTTATAGCCCGAAGCGGTCGCAGCGAATCGCGCTCTGCAACTGTTTAACAAAAACACAGCTCTCTGCAAAGTCGAATACGACGTATAGGGGGTGACACCTGCCCGGTGCCGGAAGGTTAAAGCAAGGGCTCAGCCGCAAGGCGAAGGCCTGAACTGAAGCCCCGGTGAACGGCGGCCGTAACTATAACGGTCCTAAGGTAGCGAAATTCCTTGTCGGGTAAGTTCCGACCTGCACGAATGGTGGAATGATAGAGCGACTGTCTTGGCAAGCGGCTCGGCGAATTTGTGGTTCCGGTGAAGACGCCGGATGCCCGCATCTAGACGGAAAGACCCCGTGCACCTTAACTGCACTCTGGTCATGAGTAACGGTCCGATCTGCGTAGCATAGGTAGGAGCCTGTGAACTTCTGGTTTCGGCTGGGAGGGAGGCATTAGTGAAATACTACCCTGATTGAACTGTCGCTCTAACCTACCACCCGTGACGGGTGGGGAGACACGGCCAGACGGGTAGTTTGACTGGGGCGGTCGCCTCCTAAACTGTAACGGAGGCGCTCAAAGATCGGCTCAGGTGGATTGGAAACCCACTGTGGAGTGCAAGAGCATAAGCCGGTTTGACTGTGAGACCTACAAGTCGAGCAGGAACGAAAGTTGGATCTAGTGATCCGGTGGTCCCGCGTGGAAGGGCCATCGCTCAACGGATAAAAGGTACGCCGGGGATAACAGGCTGATCTAAGCCAAGAGTTCACATCGACGCTTAGGTTTGGCACCTCGATGTCGGCTCATCGCATCCTGGGGCTGTAGAAGGTCCCAAGGGTTAGGCTGTTCGCCTATTAAAGCGGTACGTGAGCTGGGTTCAGAACGTCGCGAGACAGTTCGGTCCCTATCTGGTGTGGGCGCAGGAAACTTGCGAGGAGTTGTCCCTAGTACGAGAGGACCGGGATGAACAGACCCCTTGTGTACGAGCTGTCACGCCAGTGGCACCGCTCGGTAGCGAAGTCTGGAAGAGATAATTGCTGAATGCATCTAAGCAAGAAGCTCGCCTCAAGATAAGGTTTCCCAAGGCAATAAAGCCTATGAAGGACAGTCGCAGACTACGACTTTGATAGGCGGGGGGTGTAAGCGTGGCAACACGTTCAGCTGACCCGTACTAATCGTCCGTTCGGCTTAATCATAAAACTTTCTCAAGCCGTCGTTGAGAGAGGTTCACAAGCAATCCTTGTGGATTCACAGTATGTTCGGCAGCGGGCCGAACTTGTATACGCCAGCCTCTGTTGTCAAACTCATTCGCCGTTTTGCGAATTGAGTTAACGAGTTTCCGGTGGTCATACCGCGAGGGTCACACCCGTTCCCATCCCGAACACGGAAGTTAAGCCTCGCCGGGCCGATGATACTGCACGGGTAACTGTGTGGGAACGTAGGTCGCCGCCGGGATAAAATTGCAAAAGGCCCCGGTCTTCGGATCGGGGCCTTTTTTGTTTTCAGGCCGCGCTCAGATCAAGTTCTGTGGAGTTCGGAGAAATCGCATCGCAGCAAGTTTGGATCGTTTATCATAGATAGAACTCGCCACATTCCGCAGATCTGCGGCCTTTTGAGGCTCGTAAGCGGCGGAGAGCGGCAGAGTCCTAGCAACAATGGGGGAAACGCAGTTGTGTGCGGTATAACTGGCTATACCCACCGTGGGCGTGCTGTTCCGTCTTCCGCAATCAAGGAAGCCACGGAATGTTTGATTCATCGCGGCCCTGATCAGCAGGGCACCTATGAATCGGCTGAAGTGTCTTTGGGCGCGGTGCGGCTGAAGATTATCGACCTATCGACGGGAGCACAGCCCTTCTTCAGTGATGACCGCAAGACCGTGCTCGTCTACAACGGTGAAATTTACAATTACCGTGAACTGCGCAAGGAACTCCAGGGGCTAGGCTACTCGTTTTCAACACAGAGCGACACGGAAGTCCTGCTCCGGGCTTTTCAGCAATGGGATACCGACTGTTTCCCTCGTCTCCGCGGGATGTTCGCTGCGGCATTCTGGCAGGAAGACCAGCGAAGACTGGTTCTGGTTCGCGATCGCGTCGGAATCAAGCCCTTGTACATCTGTCGTTCGGGCGACGACATTTATTTTGGCTCGGAACTGAAAACGATCCTGATCCATCCCGAAATCTCACGCCGCCTGGATCATCACGCCCTTCACTATTACCTGACGCTGAATTATGTGCCAGGCCCATTCACACTGATCGAGGGGATAGAGAAATTGCGCCCCGGCAGCATGCTGGAGTGGCGCGACGGCATCGTAAAGCAAAAGCAATACTGGAAGCTACCCCACGAACAGAATGAAAAATGGACTTTGCCCGATGCAGAGTCCGCCCTCGACAATCTTCTAACACTGTCGATTAGGGAGCATTTGCTTTCGGATGTGCCCGTCGGCATTTGGCTTAGCGGTGGTCTAGACTCGTCCGCTGTCTTGCATTACGCCTCCCGGGAAAGTTCTCAGCAAGTAAAAACATTTTCGATCACGTTCCAGGGGCGGACGTTTGACGAAACGCCTTATATCCACCAACTCGTCAGGCAATATCAGACGGATCATTACGAGCTGGACTTGAATCCCGCGCTCGATTTGCCGTCTGCGATAGAAGAACTTGCCTACTACGCTGATGAGCCATTCGCGGACGCCGGCGCCGTGCCAATCTGGTATTTATCCAGACTCAGTCGCCAGAACGCGATTGTCGCGCTCAGTGGCGAAGGCGCGGACGAGCTGTTCGGTGGCTATATCACTTATCAGGCAGACCATCTCGTGGGCTACCTGCGGCTGTTGCCTGCAGCGGCGCGGCGTTCTCTTCTTGAAGCGATGCGACGCTGGCCCGTCTCAGACGAAAAAATCAGTTTCGAATACAAACTCAAACGCTTCCTCGAAGGATCATTGCTCTCGCCCGACGAGGCCCACACCTACTGGAGCGGCGCGTTTTCCAAACCGCAACAGGACAGCTTATTGCTTCAGACCGGCCAAGCCCGAGTGCAAGACCTGTTTGATGATTTGCCGGCGGCAGACCGCGACGGCAGCCTGAATCGCTTTATGGGATTCGATCAAAAATACTATTTGACCGACGATTTGCTGCAAAAAGTGGATCGCATGAGCATGGCCCACTCCCTTGAAGTTCGCCCGCCGTACCTTGACCATCGAATCATCGAATTTGCGTCCACGCTGCCGAACCGATTCAAGGTTAATGGGCGCACCCTCAAGGTCGTACTGAAAAGCCTGATGAAGTCGAAATTGCCGGCAAGCGTGATTCGCCGCCCCAAAACCGGATTGGACATACCCGCGCACGAATGGCTGCGAGGTCCGCTGCGTTCTCTACTCGAAGACACGCTCAGCCCCGATGCTGTAAAGCAGAGCGGCCTGTTTCGTGCGGGAGCGATCGAGGCCCTAAAACGCGATCATATGGAGCGGCGCGCCAACCTAGGCTACCACTTGTGGGGCCTGATGATTTTATTTCTATGGATAAAACACTGGAACATTCAGACTTCAAGGGAACTGAGCCTGCCTCTGCGGGCGCAGGAAAGCGTCTCGAGTCAAGCTCTCTCCTGATTCTTATCGCCACGGCCGTCTTCTTCGGCTGCATCATTTCTCCTCCATCCTTGATGGACGATGTCGATGCGGTCCAGGCTCAGATTGCCCGGAATATGCTGAGCAGCGGCGACTGGGTGATCGCACGGCTCGATGGAGTTCCCTACCTCGAGAAATCGCCCCTCGTGTATTGGTTGATGGCGATTTCCTATCGCATCTTTGGTGTCCACGATTGGGCCGCACGAATTCCCATTGCGTTGGCCGCCGTTCTGCTGGCGTGGCTCACCTACCGCTATGGCCGGTGGGCTTTTGGGGAGCGCGCAGCGTATTACGCGGGCATCGTACTTGCCACCTGTGTCGGCCTTTTTTTATTCACGCGCATTCTAATACCGGATGTCATGTTAACGCTGAGCACCTGCCTGGGGTTCTGGGCGTTTCAGCGCGCAACGGATCCGGAAGAATCACGATACAGGCTGTGGGCAGCTATACTCGCAGCAAGCCTCGGCGTTGGTGTGATGCTCAAGGGCCTCATCGCGTTGATCGTGGTTGGTGGCGGCGCTTTTGTGTACCTCGCGATAACGCGGCAGCTATTTTCGCGTGAAACTTGGCGGCGCTTGCACGTGGTTTCAGGAACGGCAATCTTTCTGTTGATCGCCGCTCCCTGGCACATCATAGCGACGCTGCAAATGCCGCCTTATCTGGTCTTCACGATGCGCAGCGCGCCCGGCGAGTATCACGGCTTCTTCTGGTTTTACTTCATGAACGAGCACGTCTTGCGTTTCCTGAATCTGCGCTACCCTCGCGATTACAATACTGTTCCGCGCCCGGCCTTCTGGCTATTACACCTGGTCTGGCTGTTCCCTTGGAGCGTGTATTTCCCGGCTGTAGCGCGCCAGAGCTTCAGAGCGCTTGACCGGGCCGCCAGGACTCGCCTCCTCGCTCTTTGTTGGGCGGGATTCCTGCTCGTCTTTTTCACTTTTTCCACGACGCAGGAATACTATTCCATGCCGATTTATCCGGCCTTAGCCATGTTGCTTGGTAGTGCGATGGCCGTCGAAAATTCCTGGACGCGCTGGGGAACGCGAGTACTCGGCGCCATCACCGCACTTTGCGCCATTACCATCGGTGTGTTGCTCTACCTGGTACGCGACACCCGTGCCCCAGGCGATATTTCGAACGCACTCCAGCAACGTCCCGGAACGTATACGCTCTCTATGAGCCATCTGGGGGATCTGACGGTGCAATCGTTCGCCTATCTGCGCATGCCGCTCGTGATGGCGGGAATTGCTTTTCTGGTAGGCACGCTCGCTTGTTGGTTGCTGCGCGGCCGCCAAGTTTATCTGGCCATTGCGCTCATGATGGTACTTTTCATTCATGCCAGCCGCGTCGCGATGGTCGTCTTTGATCCCTATCTCGCCTCGCGTCCACTGGCCAATGCGCTGCTGAAAGCGCCTCCGGGACAATTGATTATGAACGGTCCATACTATGAATTTTCTTCCGTGATTTTCTATACGGGCCGTAATGCTCTTCTTTGGAACGGGCGTATCAACAACCTGCAATACGGTTCGTATTCGCCCGGAAGTCCGCCGGTATTCATAGACGATCGACTATTTCAATCCCTATGGAATTCCAGCAACCGCTATTTTGTGCTCTCTGACGAAACCAGAATGAAGCACTTGCAGCAGACGGCCGCAAGCGATCACCTGTTCCTTGTAGCAGAAAGTGGCACGAAAGCTTTATATTCGAACCAGCCCGTGAATTAATCGTTGGCTGAGCCTTGCAACGCATGTCCTTCGTGCCGGAGCACCGGCGGAAGATCGTGAAACTGTTCGGCCTCGGTTGAACCCGCGAGCGCCGTCGTAGATGCGGTGCCGCTGGTAATTGCGTTCTGTACTTCGTCAAAATATCCGGTACCCACGAAACGCTGGTGTTTCACGGCTCCATAGTTTCCATCTCGCTCGCTCGCAAATTCGGCTTCCTGCAACCGCGAATACGCCGTCATGCCGTGCTGCTTGTACTGGCTTGCGAGCTCAAACATAGTGTGGTTCAAAGCGTGAAAACCGGCCAACGTAATAAATTGGAACTTGTAACCCATTGTTCCCAATTCACGCTGGAATCGCGCGATATCGTCCTCATTCAAATGTTTCCGCCAGTTAAAGGAAGGGGAACAATTGTAGGCCAACAACTTCCCCGGAAATTCTGTGTGGATCGCGTCCGCAAAAATGCGCGCTTCCTCCAGATTCGGTTTCGAAGTTTCACACCAGATCAAATCCGCGTACGGGGCATACGAGAGTCCGCGTGCGATTGCGGCCTCCAAGCCGCCTTTCACCTCATAAAATCCTTCTACGGTGCGCTTTCCCGTACAAAACCTGCGATCGCGCGGATCGATGTTCGTTGTCAGCAGATTGGCGCTGTCTGCGTCTGTGCGCGCCAGGATCAGCGTGGGTACATCCATCACGTCCGCCGCCAGACGCGCCGCCACCAGCTTCTGGATAGCCTCCGTGGTCGAAACCAACACCTTTCCTCCCAAATGCCCGCACTTCTTCGCCGAAGAAAGCTGATCTTCGAAATGTACGCAAGCTGCGCCCGCTTCAATCATCGCCTTCATCAGTTCAAAAGCGTTCAGATTCCCACCGAACCCGGCCTCGGCATCCGCCACCATCGGCGCAAACCAGTATTTGCCGTTCTTGCCCTCGGCATGGTGAATCTGATCGGCACGCATCAATGCCTGATTAATCCTCCGCACCAGGTTCGGGACGCTGTCGGCCGGATATAGGCTCTGATCCGGATACATCTGTCCGGAGAGATTCGCGTCCGCCGCAACCTGCCAACCGCTAACGTAAATCGCTTGCAGGCCTGCGGCGACTTGCTGGATCGCTTGGTTGCCCGTCATCGCCCCAAGCGCGGCCACGTACGGCTCCGCCTGCAGCAGCTGCCAAAGGCGGTCCGCGCCCAGCTGCGCGATTGTGTGTTGGATCTGCACGGTGCCGCGCAGCCTTTCGACGTCTTCGGCGCGGTAGGGCCGCTTGATGCCGTTCCAGCGGGTATCCGACTGCCACCGGCTCGCCAAATTCTGAGCAATCGGGTATTTCGTCGTGGTCATGCGTGTATCTCCTTTTTCGCAGGACCGGTGAGCCACCGGCACCATGCAGTCTCGGGTTCAGAGGAATGCGATTGTGAAGAAATTGAGGTGGTCAGTCAAACGGATTATCGTTATCATAGTGATAGATAATTGTTATCAGACCGCAGTCGGTCGAAGATGGCCCGAGCGAGAGGTGGGCCACTCATGGAAATCGTCCAGCTCGAAACGTTTCTTGCGGTTGCTACCTATGGCGGATTTCACCGCGCTGCTGCGGCCTTGCGCGTCAGCCAACCCGCTATCAGCGCGAGGATTCACTCCTTGGAAGACTCGCTTGGTACACGCCTCTTCGAGCGCGGCCCGGGTGGCTTTGCGCTTTCGCCTGCTGGGAAAACGCTTCGTTCCCACGCGGAGCAATTGCTCCGTCAAGTGGCCCTGGCTCGACAGGCTGTACATGAATTAAGGCCCGTCTCCACCGGCGCGCTTCCGATCGCTGCTTCTCTTTCCATCTGTACCTATCTGTTGCCGGAGGTATTGACGAAATATCAGGCCGATCATCCCGACGTTGTCGTGAGCGTGCGCAGTGGCAACTCCGCCCAGGTTCTGAAAATGGTTCTTGATGGCGAAGTGGATTTCGGTCTTGCGCGTTCGTTAAATCATCCGGAGGTGGAAACGATCAGCCTTCGCGATGACCCCTTGATGCTCGTAGGCCACCCGCGGCATCCCTCCATAGTCAAACGCAGCGTGAGTCTCCAGGAACTTGAGTCGCTGCCATTGATTGCGTACGATCGCGGTTCCAGTGATTGGACGCTCATGAACGGACTATTTCGCCGGGAGGGATTTTTGCCGAACATCGTCCTGGAAGTCGAAACCATTGAGGCTTGTCTCCGAATGGTCCTGCGAAAACTGGGGTTGGCTTTTCTTCCACAAATCGCCGTTCATGAGGAAATACGTCGCAAGAAATTAGTGACCCTGCAACTCTCCGACGGGGAATCGTTGCGCCGCAGCCTGGACGTGATCGTGCCTCGGCGCCGGCCGCTTTCGCGACGCGCGCAGGGCCTTCTGGCGAAGCTTCGGGAAGCAACAACCGGCGCGATTCCGAGGCAAAGGCCGCGTGGCAAGCGTTAATCGCATTTTTTCTGGCCGTTGTGGTAGCTTGAACCAAAGCCCCTGCGAACCAATGGGCCCCTCGACGAGAAAAGAAAATGACACAGAAAAATCCAACAGTTCTGATCACCGGTGGCACCGACGGGCTCGGCAAGGCCGCCGCGCTGTTTCTCTCCCGCCACGGATATCGGGTATTTGCCGCTGGCCGCTCTCCGTCCAAGCGCGAGGAACTTAACCGGTTGGCGCACGAACAGGCGCTTCCGATTCATACGTTGGAGATGGACGTCACCGATAATGCTTCCGTGCAAATTGGTGTCGAACTGGTGCTGGAAAAGGGCGGTGGCATCGATTTCCTGATCAACAATGCAGGCGTGGGTTACATGGCCACCATTGAGGATCTGCGCCTGGAGGATTTTCGAAAGCAATTCGATGTAAATCTATTCGGCGTGATTCGGGTGACGCAAACGGTCCTGCCGCACATGCGCCAGCGGCGGCACGGCCGCATTCTGATGATGAGCAGCGTCGCCGGACTGGTCTCGCCTCCGACTTACGGCGCCTATAGCAGTAGCAAGCACGCTCTGGAAGGTCTTACGGACGCGCTTCGCTTGGAAATGTATCTTTTTGGCGTGGATGTAATTCTGATCGAGCCCGGCTATATCATCACGAATTTCCAGCAAACTGCCCAGGAATTTGCGAAACCTTATTTTGACCACGCGAGTGGCAGTCCCTACGCCAGGATTTATGCGGGAGCTTTGGAGGGCTCCAAGCAAGGCCGCGAACGCTCCAAGACTACCCCGGAGGATTGCGCTAAGGTCATACTGAAGGCTATGGAATCGCCAAATCCCAAGGCGCGCTATACAGTCACACCTATGGCGAAGTGGGTTTCGTTCGGCAAACGAATCCTGCCAGATACTCTCCTCGATTCTATAATGCGCAAGAGGTTCGGAATCACGCGCGAGAGTTAAGCGGCGGCAATTTCAAAATCAACGGATCGTATTTTTGCGCCGGAATATAGCGGCGACTGGAAGTCCCTCATCATCAATTCCATGCTCAGCAATCACCCATCGGCAGGCCGGTATTTGACCCTTCGCAACAGGCCGTTTACGCTGAAGTCAGCCAGGAGAATCGAATGAATCGACTGCTTTTTTGCACCTTGCTCACTTGTGGAATGGCGTCGGCCACCCAGGTGACCACGCGCGCGCAAGATCGCCAACAGATGGATCAGGAAGTCCGAGCCATCTTCAAGCAGTTGATCGAGATCAACACCACCGAATCGTCCGGGAATGTCACCAAAGCGGCTGAGGCGATGGCCACACGATTGCGCGATGCCGGCTTCGCCGACAAAGACGTGATCGTTGCCGGTCCAGACGAACGAAAAAAGAACCTCGTTGTCCGCTTTCGCGGTACAGGCCAGCGCCCGCCCATCCTCTTTATTGGACACCTGGACGTGGTGGAAGCACGCCGTGAAGACTGGAGCATGGATCCATTTCAATTTATTGAGCAGGACGGAAACTTCTACGGACGCGGTACACGCGACATGAAAGCCGGAGACGCCATTCTGGTGATGAGTTTTCTTCGCCTCAAGCGCGAAGGCTACCGGCCCGATCGAGATTTGATTTTGGCGCTAACCTCGGATGAAGAAGCCGGCGATTCCAATGGCGTGGATTGGCTGTTGAAAGAACATAAAGACTGGATTGACGCGGAATATTGCATCAATCTGGATGGCGGTGAATTTGAACGATTGAAAGGGGAACGCGTCCTGGCCGGACTGCAGGCCAGCGAGAAGGTCTACGCAGACTATCAATTTGAAACCACGAACCCGGGTGGCCATAGTTCGGTGCCGGGTCCGGATAACGCGATCTACGAACTCTCAGCGGCTTTGGGCAGGCTTCAGAATTTCACCTTTCCAATAAAAATCAACAAAATTACGCGCGGATATTTTTCGCAGTCCGCGGGGTTCACGTCGGGTCCACTTGCTGCCGATCTACGCGGAGCCGCGCAAGAGCCGCCGAATCCTTCGGCGATTCAGCATTTGTCCGCCATCCCTTATTACAATGCGCTGCTGCGTACCACTTGTGTTGCCACGATGCTGTCCGGCGGCCATGCGCCCAACGCGCTACCCCAATCGGCGCGCGCCACTGTGAATTGCAGGATATTCCCCGGAGAAGATCCAGATGAAATACGGAAGACCCTACAACGAGTCGTGGCTGATCCCAATGTCAAAGTCACATCGATCGCGGAAAAGACCGCCGATGGAAAGCTGATTCCGATTGTGGCCGTCCCGCCATCCGCGCTGTTGCCGGAATTGACGAACGCGCTCGAACGCACTCTTTCCACCATGTGGTCCGGTATGCAGGTTGTGCCAACCATGTCTACCGGTGCCACGGATGGAAAATACCTGAGGATTGCCGGTATTCCCACGTTCGGCATTGCCTGCATGTTTTTCGACATGGAAGATGACCGCTCTCATGGCAAAGACGAGCGCGTGGGTGTGCAGGACTTTTACGATGGCGTGGAGTTTGGCTACCGATTCATGAAGTCGTTATCGTCGAACTAACAAGGCGATCCGGAAAAAATAAAGGCCCCCGGGGTTTCCGGAGGCCTTCGCTCTTGAAAATGTTTCGTTGTTTAGGGTTTCGTCGGATCGGGCGGCTCGCCGGGCTTGACGTCCTGGGGCGCGACAGTGCTGGCCGCAACTGGCTTCGCGGCGTCCGCACCGTAGCGTGTCAGGTAAGGCATGAACGGTGTCACTTCGAACGGCATCTTCTCCCGTTCTGCCACCGTGCCTATGGGCTTGCTCTTGATCAATTCCAGCTTGTCGTTCCATGGATCGATCTTCACGCGGCCTCCCAGCGGCAGCGCGGCAATCTTTTGAGGATTCTGCTTGGGATCAACCGGCACTGTGGACTTCAAGTCCGCGATCTGAGGAACGCGATTGCCCAAGTGACCGCTGATGAGGTTCGGAATTTCCTTCTGGCGGCTTTCGAGCGCCTGCAGGAACAGTCCGGCAGTGCCCAGTTGGTTCTTGTATGGCGAATTGTTCAGAATCTGAATGGCCTTGGCGTTGGCGGCGGCTTCCTCTTCCGGAGTGCGCGCAAACCCAAAGTGGCGGAAGGTGTCTTTGTCGTCGACCAGCAACTGATCGAAGAATGCGTACTGTGAATCAAGCCGATGACCCAGGACCACGTGACTCAATTCATGCGCCAGGATCGTTGCCAGGCTGGCTTCATCGGGCAGCACGTCGATCAAGCCGCGGCTCAGAACGATGGTGTGCCCCAGCGTGAACGATTCCAGAGTCGAGACCATCAGCACGCGGCAGCGAACCTCAGGATCGACATCGATGTTGTTGGTTACCTCAAGGTTGTTGACAACCGTGTCCAGAACTTTGTCCACTTCGCCCTTCGGCGCCATCAGCCCAATGCGTTCCAGGCGGTCGGTGATGTTGTCTTCGGCCTGCCGGTCCCAGGAGCGCTGTGCCTGAATCGGAGAGAGGTCGTTCGCTGCTTTGGTGTCGTCGTTGACGGGCGTTTCCACCAGAATCTTGCTCAATTCCTCTTCCTTCGAGGAATTGCTCAGGTTATAGCCCCACAAGCGAGTCTGCGCTTTGAATTCCAGTTTCTTGTTGATGGCGTAGTGCAAATCCTTTTCTTCGCTGTATACGAAGCTCGGTAGCCAAAGGCTAGGCTGTACGTTCGTACGCCAGCTATCAAAGTGAAAGTACCAACTGGCGTGGCCATTGCCGCTATATGCCCCGTTGAACCGCACGATGTGAAAGTCCTGATCCTCAACCCAGATCCGGCCCAGGAAAAGGCCGCCGGATTTCTTTGTAGCGGGGGTCACGTCGAACACCAAGCAGCGCACTTCGCCCAGGAATTCGCGGCGCACATAGTCAAACTTGTAGTGCTGCTTATCGAAGCGGCTGTTGTCGATGAAAATCATCTGCAGGAAGCCTTCCGGCAGGTATTGCATCGCAAAGAAGTTCATGGAGCCCATAAACTTTTTTGCCTTGCTAGTCGTGTCGCTGAGAGGTACTAGGTTGACGCCCTTCTGGAAGTCTGCGCGGCCGAGAAAATATTTGTCACCGGCTGGAACATCACCCAGATCCTTGTCAGGCTTCAGATTCTGAATGTACGTCTCGACGATCGGCGAGTAATTACGGATTTGGCCGTAAAGACGCTGTTCGTTGCTGATTACCTTGTCTACCGCCTGATCCATCGTCCGTGGCTGGTCGGGTGCCGGCTCCGCGGGCGTATTCGCAACTGCTGGAATGCTTGCGCAAGCTCCAAGCAGCAGCACCAGGATATTCTTCGACAACGTTCGCATGATCATTCTCCCTCAGTAAGCCAGCCGGAATTGAATTCGTACACGGGCCGGGAAATCCACCGGTTCATTCTGGAGTTTAGCCGGCTTGAATTTGATTTGTTGCGCGGCGCGCACTGCCGAATCGTCGAGACCGTGTCCAAGGCCGCTAACGACCTTGTTGATCTGAATCGTGCCGTTCGCTTTGAAGATCAGATCGATGACCACGTCGCCTTCGATCTTCAAGCTTCGACCCTCAGCCGTATATTCGGGCTGGGGTTTGTCCAAAATCTCCGGAGAAGTGTCCGCCGGTCCGGAAGGTCCAGCTTTCTTTTTCGGCGCCTCCGTCGAAGTATCGACGGCGCCGAATCCACCGGCTACCACTGTACCCTTTTTTCCGCTGCCGCTCGGAGGAGTTGCGGTGCCATTGCCGAATCCTGTACTTGCCACCGTTCCACGAATACCGTTCTTGCCGCCAGTCCCGTTGCCGTACCCTTCGCCGCCAGGCAATGCGGGCGAGCCCTGCCGGTTCACGTTTGTAGGACGATTAGGATCTCCCTTGCCAGGCAGGCCGTTGGGATCACCGAATCCGCCCGTCTGAACCTTTTCAACAGGCGCATTCACTGTGGCCGGAGCAGCACTGCCAGTCAGATTGCCCACTTTGACGTCATCTTTCGGACGCTTGGGGCCATTTTCCTTGGTGTCGATTTTGGTGTCTTCGAAAACCGGTTTAATGTCGAGAGGTTTCACCTCGACCTTTTCAACCTTAGGTTGAATCTTTTTGGGGGCAACCAGGCTGGTAAAAATATGGGGTTGTTGCGGATTCAATTTGGGCGGCTCGACCGGAACTGCAGGCTTAACTTCCACCTTCGGTTCCGCAACCTTCACCTTCGGTGGCGGGGGTGGCGGCGGAGCCACCGGAATCTCCGTCATCGGCGCGGCGAGGGGAGTGGTGGTGTAAAAGTGAAGCGCGGTTTTCATGCCCTCCGGATAAAGTAAGGGAACAAGAATAAAAAACCCCAAAACAGATATCTGAAGTATGGCGCTGGCGCCAACTCGGCCCCAGTTCGGTTTCTGTTCTGGCAACAAGGCTAGACGAGCGGGGATGGGTTTGGTCCCGATCTGTGCCTTCCAGGCATCCGTATTAGGCGTTCGGCCCCGATTGGCGTTGAAGCCGACGCCCAGTGCTGTTCTGCGTGGTGGATCAGCGATCATTGTGGTCATTCCGCTTGCCGCCTCATGCGAAGTTTCTCCCGCAAACCTGGTTCCGCGGAATCAGATTGCTCCTTGCTCGGTAGGGTTTCCCGGTGCCAGTACGAGCGTACTGACAGCCGTGATGCCGCCGAATAGGACTTTCGTACTAAAGACGCGTACTCGCTAATGACGACGCGGGTGCGCACTTCGGGACGAAAGGATTACCGGGATAAACCCGCCGAGGCGAATTTCGTTGCGGGGCGGGATCGCAACCAACCTCTAGCATACCGCAACTTCTGGCGGAGAGACCTGCTGATTTATGCACCGGTGCCTCCAAGGGGGGTACTGCTATGATGCGGCACTCCCTGAAGACGTTGGTTGCGTTCTGATGCCCGCAAGATATAGAAATAAGGGAGTTAAGGTATTGCAAAGGCGACTTCGTGCCAGGCGATTCTAGTTCTAGGCCGCAGCTTACTCCACTGATCCTCTTGCGAGAGCTGCAGCTGCGCCTGGGCGCTCTATACGCTGCCTCTCCCGCGGCTTCGTGGAAACTCACAAGGTCTCAATTCGAAGCGGCCGTTGAGCGAAGCGTCTTGAAGCGATTCGCCGAGGTGCCAGCTACCCGCGAGAAATTACAGGAGTACCTGGAAACGCTCCATATCGACGATTTGGTGCTGGCCGCTGCTTGCCTGGAAGGCTGCGAACCCGCTTGGGAGCACTTCATCCGGAACTATCGGGGCTACCTGCGAGCTGCCGCAGGCGCCATCACCAAGGGCGGCAGGTCGGGCACAGACGCCCAGGAACTGGCGGACTCTCTTTTCGCGGAGCTATATGGCCTGGTCGATGGCAAGCGGGGCGAGGCTTCTCTCTTTCGCTATTTTCACGGACGCAGCTCGTTGAAAACCTGGTTGCGCACCATTTTGGCTCAGCGCCACATCGACTGCATTCGTCAAAACCGTCGCTGGGAATCCTTCCAGCAACGCGATGGAGAAGAGGAAAAACTTCCGCCGTCGCAAATTGTTTCCACTCCTTCGTTTGATCCACATCGCAGCCGCTATCTGCAATGCTTCCTGTTTGCGCTGAACGATTGCCTGAATTCGCTTAACGCAACGGATCGCAAGCGCCTGGAGCTCTACTACGCGCGCGCCAAAACCCTCGCCGAAATTGGCCGGTTGCTCGGCGAACACGAATCCAGCGCTTCTCGACATCTGGAACGCATTCGCCGCGAACTCCGCGCCAAGGTCGAAGAGTGCTTGCGAAGAGGGCCACAGAATGAGGATCCCTCGCAAATTTTCGCTCCCTTGAGCGAGGCGGAAATCGCTCTCTGTTTCGAATATGCGGCCGAGAATTCTCCCATCGACTTCCGGCAGGTGTTCCCGGAGAAGACTCCCAGCCGCAGTCAGACCGGGCGAAAGGAATCGCCGTGAGCAAGTGCAAGAAGCGGTACAAAAAACGTTCTAAGAAAGGAGAGCGCTATGCCGAGTGACGATCACGATGAACAATTCGAGCGCGCGCTGTCGCGCCACTTGCGCAATGCCTCTCCCGATTCCGCTTGCCCCGATGCGGAGATTCTCGCCGCCTATCATGAGCGCACACTTTCTCTCGAGGAAACGGCGTATTGGAAGGAGCACATCGCGGGATGTACTCGCTGCCAGGAGAGTCTGGCGCTTGTGGAACAGACGGAACGTGTGCCTGCGGAAGAATGGCAGCCCGAGAACGTGCTGCAGTCTCTGAGGATGGACTTGCGCCACATTGACCTCTCTGCCGATGCGGCGGTCAGCCGAAGCACCGAACTTCCTTCTTCGGTTCCGATGGTGCAGGTGGCTGCCGCCAGAGCGCGACCGCAGCCTCGCTGGCGTTTGCTCTTGCCTCTTGGAGCGATTGCTGCCGCTGTTATCGTGTGGGTAGGCGTTCGAGAAGTTCGGACGCAACACGGTCAACAGCCTGGCACGACGCAAGTAGCTGAAAATCGGGCAGCGCTTCCCGCACCGTCTTCTTCTGAAGCCAAATTAGAGAGCGAGCTGAAGAAACAAGAATCGACTTCCCAAAGTTTGAACAATGAACATCAGGCCCAAAAGCCAACCGTCGCTCTTGCGCCGGTTTTGGTTTCTCCGCCGCGTGCTACAGCTCCAGTTGCGGTTGGCGTTGTGCAGCAGAACGCGAATAACTCTTCACTCGGCCAGCGTGACGCTACTGCGGCGGACTCGCTAAGCGCGGCAGCGAAGAAAGCCAATTCGCCGAATGTGCCGCGGATTTCCGCTGCGGGAAAATCTGGTCAAGCTCCGCCTCCGCGCACACCACAACCCGCAACACCCGCAACTGCTTCGAATGCTGCGACCCAACGTACAGACGAATACCTGAAGACTCCGCCACCGGCCGCCAGCGAAACCGTCCAGGTCCAATCGGAAGCGCAGCAGTTGGCAATCAGCGGGAACGCTACAGAAATCGCGGCTAACCAACAGGGCAGAACGATCGATCTAGCAAAACTGGCTGTGACGAACCGCCTTTACATCGTCGCGCCCGGCGAAAAGCACGCTTGGCGCGTTGGCGATGGCGGTATGATCGAACGAACCACCGATCGCGGCAAAAGCTGGAAGCCACAGAACAGCGGCGTAACAGCCGAACTGACGGCCGGCTCGGCCACTTCCGACAAAGTCTGCTGGGTTATCGGCAAGGGCGGAAGTCTGCTCCTGACTACCGACGGCGGCAAGCACTGGAAGTTACTTTCCTCTCCTATCAAGGAGGATTTGGGCGGCGTTCATGCTACGGATGCGATGCACGCCACAATTTGGGATGTGCCCAATCGCAAGAGTTTCGAAACCAAGGACGGCGGCGAGACCTGGAAACCAACCGCAAATGAGTAGCAGTAGCTGCAAGATATTCTCCTGATGCCGTTCTAAAGAAGAAGTGGAACTCAGGTTAAGGAGCTTTCATGCAAACTTCGACGAACAATTCAAGCAGGGCGACCCGTTGGGCAATCGCCGGCGTAGCTATCGCCTTGGCGGGAGCTGCGGCCATGGTACCGTCTTACCACGCCGATGGGAAAGCGGCAGAGCGAGAGAAAAACACACCGGCTGCAAGTGGGGCGGATCAGTCCACATCGCTCAGCGACCAGACCGATCTGGCGGTCACGGTCTACAACTCAAATATTGCGTTGATTCGCGATGTCCGCCAATTGCAGTTGCCCAGCGGCAGCTTTCGCCTGAAATTCATGGACATTGCCGCTACGGTGAATCCCGCTACGGTCCATTTCCGTTCGCTCACGGAACCGGAGAAAGTGGACGTCATCGAGCAGAATTACGAATACGATCTGCTTGAACCCAACAAACTCCTGAACAAATACGTCGGCAAGGAAGTGACCCTGGTCCGCACCTACATGGATAACGGCACAACCAAGCCCGAAGAAATTAAAGCCACATTGCTCGCCAACAATAA
This sequence comes from Candidatus Acidiferrales bacterium, assembly GCA_963701055.1. Lineage (GTDB taxonomy): Bacteria > Acidobacteriota > Terriglobia > Acidiferrales > UBA7541 > Acidiferrum. The sequence goes on from OY969563.1 coordinate 653,804, forward strand.
CGGCCCCGTCTGGAAAATCGGCAATGACATTGTCACCGGCGTTTATGGCGAGACCTACCGCTTTCCGGAAGTTCCAGCGAATCTTTATGACCGGCCTACGCTGCTGATGTCCCTTGAAAATTCCGGCTCACGTAAACAGACCATTGAAACTTCCTATCTAGCCAACAATCTTTCCTGGAACTCCGATTACGTGCTGACAGTTGGGCGCGACGATAAAGCCGCCGACCTCGATGGCTGGGTCACGCTCATCAACAATTCTGGCACTGCGTTTCACAATGCCAAGCTCCAGCTTGTTGCCGGAGACCTGAATCGTGTTCCTCAAGGAGGAATCGCTGGCGGAGTTATAGCCCGGGAAGCAATGATGGCGAAGGCCGCGCCTCAGTTCCAGCAGGAAAGTTTCAGTGAATATCATCTCTACTCGCTCGGCCGACGCACCTCCGTGGAAGACAAAGAAACGAAGCAGATTAGCCTGCTCGAGGGCAGCGGCATTCCCGTCGAAAAACTGTTCGTCGTGAATGGCCAGAATTTCTACTACCGAAATGCGCAAAGCCCGGGAGCTGCGCTCAAAGATCCCGTCATGGTCTTCTATAAATTCAAGAACGAGCAAAAAAATGGGCTCGGTATCCCGTTGCCGGCCGGGAACATTCGCGTCTATCAAAAAGACTCTAAGGGCGGACTACTGTTTATCGGCGAAGATCACATCGATCACACGCCCAAAGACGAGCTCGTCACCGTGAAAATCGGGAACGCGTTTGACGTGGTCGCGGAACGCAAGCAGAGCGACTTCAAGAAAATCGCGGATCGCGTCTACGAAATGGAATTCATGATCACACTGCGGAATCACAAGGACATCCCGGTGACTGTCCAGGTGAACGAACCCATCGGCGGTGATTGGGAAATGCTCTCTTCCACCTTTGAAGCGACAAAAACCGCGGCGTTTGCTGCGCAGTTCAATGTACCCGTCAAGCCGGGCGGCGAATCTGTGCTGAAATATCGCGTTCGCGTTCACTGGTAACGCCGGACCGAATCCTCATCTTCCGCCCATTCGACGTGGGTGGGCGGACGGCTTGAGCGTTCATTCAACTGATCCTGTCGCCAAAGCGTTTCAGGCAACCCGCGCCACAAAAATCATTTCCGGCGAGGCATCTGCTAATGGCGAGCCGTCAAAATCCCCGTAGAGCGCTTCAAGCCGGAAACCGCAGCGCGCCAGAAGGTGTTCCACTTCGTAGCGAAAAAAGTAACGCAAGCTCCACGCCATCACCAGCCGTTTCTGCTTTCCCCCGGGGTGCGTCACCTGAAATATCATCTCCACGTCATTTTGTTGCAAAGCGCGGTGGAACGACGCGACACGCTCCGAGAGCGCCACATGGCGGCCGTCCGGCAAGTCATACTCCGTCAGCAGCGCCTCCTTCTCGAACATCGGATCATGCATTCGCTCTGGGTCGGTCTGGAAAAAATCCAGGATGACATAGCCACCAGGGACCAAGTGTTCCCGCGCGCAATTCAGGCAGTCCATTTGCTGTTCTGTCTCCAGCAAGTGCTGGAAAGGCCGGAAGGGAATCACGACGGTGCGGAATTGTTCGCCGAGGTCAAACCGCGCCATATCGCCTTGTACAAGGTGAAGTCGTTCACGCGCTTCTCGTCGCAAATGGGTGCGCTTTTCGGCGGCCCGTTCCAGCATTTTTTCGGGAATGTCCAGCCCCACGATGCGATAACCAGCTTCGGCGATGGCGACCGTGATGCGCCCGGTTCCGCAGCCCAATTCCAGGACGGGATCGCCGTATTTCTTAGCGGCGTTTGCATAGAACGCGACATCGTGCGTTCGTTGCGTCACCATTGGTGCGCTGTCGTAATAGTCCGCTATGAAACAGTCGTATAGCGCTTTCTCCTCGCTCATTCACCCACCATGGCTTCCGCCTCAATCTCTACCAACATTTCTGGCGAAATCAGCTTGCTGATCTGCACCATGGAAGTTGCCGGAAGTATGTCTTTGAAGAATTCGCCGTGGGCACGGCCAACTTTTTCCCATTCAGCAATATTCAGCACGTAGATTCGCGTGCGTATAACGTCCTTGAGGCTGGCCCCTGCGCGCACGAGCGCTGATTCGATATTCCGGAGTGTCTGCACTGCCTGTGCGTAGACATCTCCGACGCCAATGATTTCACCGTTAGGACCTGTCGCCGTGGTGCCGGACACGGTGATGTAGTTGCCGACGCGGACAGCGCGCGAGTATCCGACAATCGGCTCCCAAGGCGTTCCAGTGGAGATGTTTTGCCGTGCCATGTAGGCTCCTTTTGCGTGGCCGTTTCCGTGCGCTCGCAGGCCGCATGCTAAACTTAAATGCAGTATCGCATAGGGCGAATCACCTGTCCGGCCCTGTAAAAGAGACGACAAGATGCGTTGTGAAAATATTCTTGAAGCGGTAGGACGGACGCCGCTCATCCGGCTGCACCGCATCGTGAAAGACCTGAAGCCGCAAATCTGGGTGAAGGCAGAGATGTTGAGTCCGGGCGGATCCGTGAAGGACCGCATCGGCATCACCATGATTGACGATGCCGAGAAGAAAGGCCTTCTGAAACCAGGCGGCACCGTCATTGAAGGCACCAGCGGAAACACCGGCATGGGCCTGGCCCTGGTTGCGGCGGTGCGCGGCTACAAGTGCGTGTTCACCACCACCGATAAGCAGTCCAAGGAAAAAGTGGATTTGCTGAAGGCTCTCGGCGCGGAAGTGATCGTTTGCCCTACTGCCGTCGAGCCGGACGATCCACGCAGTTATTACAGCGTGGCAAAAAAACTGGCGCGAGAGATCCCCAATTCTTATTATCCGAATCAGTACGACAACCCCACCAATCCAGAAGCCCACTACGCGACCACCGGCCCTGAAATTTGGGATGATTCCGAAGGCAAAGTCACTCACTTTGTTTGCGGCATGGGTACTGGCGGCACCATCAGCGGCGTCGGCAAATATCTGAAGGAAAAAAATCCCAAGGTGCAGATTGTCGGCGTCGATCCTGAAGGTTCGCTGTACTACGATTTTCATAAGACCGGAAAGATCGCCAAGGCCCGCACGTATGTGGTGGAAGGCATCGGCGAAGATTTTTTTCCGACCACCATGCACATGAACATTCTGGACGACGTCATTCAGGTGAATGATGAGGAATGCTTTGTGGCTGCACGCCGCCTGGCAAAGCTCGAAGGAATTTTCACGGGTGGTTCGGGCGGTGGATGCTTGTCCGGCACACTACGGCTTGCCGGCACATTGGGGCCAGACGCGTTCATTGTCGCGCTGATGCCCGACACAGGCATGCGCTATCTGAGCAAGGTTTACAACGATGAATGGATGCGCGAGCGCGGCTACGTGGAATCGAGCGTACCGATCACCGCAGCCGAAGTCGTCAACGCGAAAAAAGGATCGGGCAAGGTTCGCGAACTGGTCATCGCGCGGCCTTACCAGACGGTGTTTCACGCACTGAAAACCATGCAGGAGCAAGACATTTCGCAGATACCCGTCTTTGAAGAGAATCTACCGATCGGCACGGTTTATGAGGACCAGATCCTGACGCTCGCTCTGCAAGGCAAGGATCTGCGCAAGCTGGTCGTGCGCGAAATGATGTCCAAGCCGCTGCCGAGAGTGCCCAAAAACGCGCCTGTGGAGCGCATTACTTATATTCTGAGTCACGAAAATCCCGCGGTCTTCGTTGAAATGGGCGATGCCCGCTTCGAGATCCTCACCAAATACGATTTGATGAGCACGGTAGCCGGCCTCATGGAACAAAAACGCTAGCCAGCTTGCGCCGCGCCAATTCTGAAAAATAGGAACGGACCATTGAAAATCGAAGATTTCAACGACCGGCTGAAGAACTCCATTCTCATCGCGGATGGCGCCATGGGCTCGATGTTGCATGAAGCCGTTGGCACAGTTCGTTGCTTTGATGAGCTGAACACCACCGAGCCTGAAGCTGTTTTTCGTGTGCACCAGGCCTATATCGACGCCGGCGCGCAGATCATCGAGACAAATACGTTCGGCGCCAACCGCTTCAAGCTTGCTCCCCTGGGCCTCGCCGATGATGTCCAACGCTTGAATAGCCGCGGCGTGAAGATTGCCCGCGAAGCCCGCGAATCCGCAGCGCGCGAAGTGCTGATCGCAGGTTCGATCGGCCCTCTCGGCATTGGCGTTCAGGCGCGCCATCCGGAGCCGGACCAGATCCTTGCTGTGTTTCACGAGCAGGCACTGGCGTTGGAGGAACGCGGCGTGGATCTGTTTGTCCTCGAGACTTTTTCATACATCGAAGAACTGCTTCTCGCCATCGATTCCATTCGGTCGTTTTCGTCTCTGCCGATCGTTGCGCAGTTGACCTTCTCCGAAGAAGGCACGATATACGGCGACATTTCGCCTTTGCTTGCCGCTTCAATGCTGCGTGAAAAAAACATCCAGGCCGTCGGCGCGAATTGCACGCTGGGTCCGCAGTCTCTTCTGCCGATCCTTCTCGAGCTCGTAAACACAACAAATGGCAACGTCAGCGGCATGCCCAACGCTGGTTTTCCGAAGCGCGAAGGCGATCGTATCGTCTATCCAAAATCTTCGCCCACATATTTCGCGGAATTTGCCCGCGAGGCCGCTGCAATCGGCGTGCGCATACTCGGCGGATGCTGTGGCACCACTCCGGCGCACGTTCGCGCGATGGCAGAGGCTGTAAAGTCCCTTCGGCCCGCGCAATCCCATGCGAAAGCGGCGGTGATCGCCAGCGCGCAACCCGCGTCGGCCGTTCCAGAGCGAGAGCCTGAGAGCAAGCTCTGGAGAAAATTGCAGAAGAAAGAATTTGTCGTCTGCGTCGAGATCGATCCGCCCAAAGGGATATCGCTTGAGCGCATCTACGAGCAAGTTGAGAAGGTGATGGCCTCGCAACAGGTGGATGCTATCGACATCAACAGCGGCGCCATGGCGCGCGTGGGGATGGACGCGCTGATCGTCGCGGGGGCTCTGGAAGCGCGCGGCATAGAAACCGTGCCGCACCTGACAACTCGCGATCAGAACATTATCGGCTTGCAAGCGATGCTCCTTGGCGCGTGGGCGGTTGGCGGTGTGCGCAACGTCCTCGGAATTACTGGCGATCCGCCATCTGTCGGCGATTATCCGGAAGCGAGCGGCGTCTACGAAGTGGATTCCGTTGGGCTTACCAAGATTCTGCATCGCTTGAATCAGGGCACCGACTGGGCCGGCAAAACGCTTGGTGGCCAGACAAACTTCACCATTGGCGTGGCACTGAATCCCATGGCCGACGATCTGGACAACGAAATCGCCCGCTTTCACGCGAAGGTGGAAGCCGGCGCGCACTTTGCCATGACGCAACCCCTATTCGACCCGGAACACTGGCACGCCTTTCTGAAGAAGCTGGGCGGCCCGCCTGCCATTCCCGTTCTGATTGGCGTGTGGCCCCTGAACAGCTACAAGCAGGCGCTGCGGCTGAACAACGAAGTTCCGGGTATCGTCATTCCCGAGCCGCTGCTGAAGTCCATGGAGGCCGCCGGAGCTTCCGCTCGTGACAAAGGATTCGATGTTGCGCGCGACATGCTGAAATGGGCACGCACCGAACTGGCTGGCGCGTACCTGATCCCTCCGTTCAAGCGCTACGAAGAAATCATCGAAATCCTATAGAGCGCGGAGCTTCGTTCCAAGTTGGGACGGGCCCGTTTATCCGGCCGTCTTGTCAGTTATCCGCCCGATCCGTACCCCCCTGACGGGGTAGTCCTTCCCATCACGCTGCCGAAAAATTTGACGCAGGCGGGTTCACGTGCGTTTTTCGCAAGACCCGACGGAATGCTGGCAACAACAAAATGTAGATCAACGCAACGACGAAGGGAGCGATCAATAGCCATACAACCAGAGCGTGCCACGTGGTGGTCCAAAGCAATTTCACAGCACCCCAAAGATTCATCCGGACCAGCTCGTAGATTTTCGGCACGCTGATTTGCAAGTGGGGAGCGCGGAATAATTTCTCGCCCAACCGAAAAAAGGGAATCAAAAGCGCGATCTGCAGAGGATAAACGAAATAGTTGACCATCTGGATGGCCGGCACATTCAGGCCCCAGATCAGCGCGACCAGCGCGCACAGGGCGGTATTGCATCCAATCACTGGGAACACTCCCAACGCAGCACCCAGCGCGATGCTCAAGGAAAGCCTTTCCGGCGTGACGCCCTGGCGCAACAGTTCCAGCAGCGGGCGAACCAGGCGGCGAGTTAGGAATCCGTTGGTCATCGAGCCTTCTGGCGAAACAAGACGGCAAGCGGTTCTTCGGGCGTCAGCGAGAAAATTTGAATGAGTACGTAAAGCGACATGGCGATATTGGCCAAGGCCATGATCAGAATAAACCATATCACTTTGACCGTTGATGAACGCTCGCGCCACTCCACCGGGTAAGAAATCCCGGTTATGTGTGATTCAGGGTTCCTTTGCATCAAGGCTCGTGTGGTCGTGAATAATTTTCCAACCTTCGGGGAAGTGTTGGAAGACCAGCGTGAAGACTCCGCCGAGTTCGCCGGTATCGCGCTGCAAGTGCCAACGGCCGAGAACGAGCGCCGCATCTTCACCCAAGGTGTGCACTTCCATGTCCGAAAAATCGAGATGGCCCATGGCTTTCTGGTCCGGATAATTTTTCAGGTAGCGCGCGAGAACCGGCTGCCATCCACGGGTAATCCCGCTGGTTCCCGCGAAGGTAAGCTCCGGCGAATCCCAATAGCCTTTCATGAAAGCGTTCACGTCGCCGCGATTCCACGCTGTCTGTTGCTCGGTGAGCACAGAGGTAATTGCGTCGCGGGGCGAAGTGTCCTCGGCAGCATGAAGTGTAAGCGAGCGCGGAAATTCCGCCACAAGCAAAACTAATGTAATTGCACCGCCAAGCAGGCCACTTAACGTCCTTAATTTCATTAGGTTACCTCCCTGCCGGGCAGGAGCTTACGTTAGTTCCAAGCACTCTTGCAAGTGCGTGCTGATCGCAAATGCCGGCAGCGTAATGATTTGATCCGCGCGGGCTATCCTACTAGTACCCCGGAGCTATTGGGAAAATCGGGCGCAAAGCGCATTCTCTATGTGGAGGCTGAGGGATGTTCTCCGCGATGCTATTTGCGATCTCGATCGTGGCGCTTGCGCAATTCGCGCTTTATTACTGGCGCGCTGTTGTTGCCGGCGTGGCCGCTCAGCCCATTCCCCAAGACGTCCTGGCAACAGTTCAACTACAGGAATCCGAACTTTGCGGCGCCGATTTTCAGAAACTCGCCAGCTTGCTTACGCTTGCGCCGGAGCTGAAAAGCAGCCGCGTTGGGCTGGGGCTTGTGCCGGCCTATTTCCATATCGTTGGCAAGCTGTCAGACCTGTTCGGCAAAGTGTCTCCCGCGCTGGCTGGCTGGAGCGAACACGAACGCGTTCTTTGCGCGCGCTATGCGGCGGTGCAAGTGGGGCGCCGTCTAGAGTCCAACCTTGCCCAGGCCGCTTCGATGCGTTCCTGCTAATTCATCCGACTGCAATCTTCCCGCCGCTTTTCACTTAAAGATTGTGATCTCGTTGTTCCTGCCCGGTGCTATGCTTGGTGCCCGCCTAATTATTCCCTGGAGAGGAACCCCATGGCAGACCTAGATCAACTGAAGATGAAGTATGGATCCGTGTTGAATGCGATCAATCAGTCCGGAGTGCGCCTTGCCCACGTGCACATTCAGGATAATAAGCTTTACATCGAGGGAGCCTGCGGTACGGAGGCGATCAAGAACAAGATCTGGGATCAGGCGAAGCTCGTCGATCCCACCTATAGCGACTTGACGCTCAACTTGACTGTGGATCCTTCACTCGCGCCCAAACAGCAGACCTATACGGTTGCTGCCGGCGATTCACTCTCCAAAATTGCCAAGCAGTTTTACGGCAATGCCAACGATTACATGAAGATTTTCGACGCGAACAAAGACAAGCTCACCGATCCGAATGCCATCAAGGTCGGACAACAGCTGGTGATTCCCAGTTAATTTTCAATATTCGGCCGGATTCGAACGGGCGAAGGCGTTCCCTTCGCCCTTCGTTTTTGCAGGAGTGGCGGAAGAAATCAGTAGGCCCAACGCAGCAGCGTTGCGCCGGACGTGAAGCCCGCGCCAACAGCGGCGAGCAGCACTACATCGCCCTTCTTCAGTTTTTTTTCTTCGAGGGCAGTCTGCATCGCCAAGGGAATCGTTCCCGCTGTGGTGTTGCCGAAACGCTCGATATTGATGATCACTTTGTCCAACGGCATCCCCAACCGCTCGGCAGTGGCCGTGATGATGCGACGATTTGCCTGGTGAGCGATGAAGCAATCCACGTCTTTGCCGGTCATTCCATTTTTTTCCAGGATGCGCTCGGTCATCTCCGCCATCTTCTTCACGGCGTACTTGAAGACATTCTTTCCATCCTGGTGGATGTAATGCATCTTCTGATCCACCGTTTGATGGGAAGCGGGATTTAAGCTCCCGCCGCCGGGCATATAGAGGAATTGTCCGCCCCCGCCCTCGACCTGGGCTACGTGGTCGATAACTCCCGCTTCTCCATCGCTTGCCGGCTCGACCAGGACTGCTCCGGCTCCATCGCCGAAAATGATGCAGACGGCGCGATCGGTATAATCGGTCATCGAGGAATTCACGTCCGAACCGATCACCAGAACTTTCTTGTACTGCCCGGACTCCACAAATTTCACGCCCGTGTTCAGGGCGTACAGAAATCCCGAACATCCCGCGGACACGTCGAATCCCCAGGTATTTGCAATTCCCAGCTTGTGCTGCACCAGGCAAGCGGTTGAGGGATACATCATGTCCGGGGTGACAGTTCCCACCACAATGAGATCGACTTGCTGTAGATCGAAGGGGTGGGCCGCCTGCATCCTTTTCACCGCTTCGACTGCTAGATCGCTCGCGGCTACACCTTTATCGGCCAGATGGCGCTCCCGAATGCCCACGCGTTCCATGATCCATTCGTTGGTCGTATCCACCATTTTTTCCAGCTCCGCGTTGGTCAAGACCCGCGGTGGAACGTACCCAGCTACACCCGTAATTTTTGCGGCGACGCGGCGAGACATAATGCTCCTTGGAAAGTGCGAACCCCAGACACCAAACCTCAATTTTATGCGAAGCCCTTCTAGGGAAACAAGCGCAAGGCCTGTTTACAGGAGACCGGCTGCCGGGCCACTCAGGCAGGCGGCAGGATTTCATGGCGCCAGGTGATTATTGCCGTTTTCTTGAGCATGGCCGCCACAGAGCAATATTTTTCCTTTGTCAATTCAATGGCGTGCTTTACCGCTCCCTCGTCCAGCGCGCCGCGCAGCCGGAACAGCACTTCCAGTTTGACCCAAACCGTCGGGGGCTCCGTGGCTCGCTCACCAGAGCAAACGACTTCGAGCGATTCCAGCTTCTGCCTTTTTTTCTCGAGGATGATGACAATATCTGTGGCAGTGCACGCCCCAAGCGCCATCAGCACCATTTCCATTGGTCCCGGCGCAGTGTTTGCTTCGCGGTCAGAATCGAATTTCACCGCATGCCCGGACGGACTGGTGGCCTCAAATTGCTGTTTGCCGACCCACTTTACGATTGCCGATTGCATCACGCTTCCTCTGCCTGCTCTTTGTCAGGGTGCCGCACGTTGCATAGAACCGTTGACGCGCAATTATACTTTAGCAGAGGCAGTCCACAGCAGTCCGGCAGAGCCGGGCGATTCGGCGTGATGCAGAGCCTTCAGATCGATGAAGCGAAGTGCAATCGACTACGATGACGCGACAGAAAAGGGCCGTCAAGGGATTTTGCCGGACAGGGTAGCGTGAGCCGCCGGGTTTCGAATGTTAAAACGAATAGCGGAACGAGAAGGTCGCATTGCTGCCGTTGAAGTCTTGCAGCGGAATTGCCGCAAGGCCAAACGGGTTCGTGTTTCCCGTTTCGTTGAATCCGTAATAGTTCCAGGACATTTTATAAGTAAGCCCTTTGTACACGTCAATCGCGATCGAGGCATACGGCCTCTGGTAGTTAAAGTCCAGGGTGCCAGAAGGTGTCAGGGGATTAAGAAAAATCGTTGTGCCCCGTACGAAGCTTCCGCCATAGCCGACGGTTGCTGTCACCCGCCTCGTGACCTTCCACATCATGGCGGCATGAGCAAAATGATCGGTGCTGCTATACGTTGACAGGGTTCCGAGCGGCGAAGATGCAGCGGCAATCGGGCACGCCGGACCGGTCGGCAACATAGGCACGCCAATCGGGAAAGCCGACACAGGCAATGTGCCTGGCGGCGGAGCTGGATTTGTGTACGAAGTCGAATATGCGAAACAGATCAGCGACTGGCTGTAGACGTTCCAATAGTTATAGCCGAAGTCCACCGACAGGCGAGGCTTTGGGGACAAAATCGTGCTGAAACTGTAAGAGCGATCGTGTTCGAGGTTGTCCACGGTAAAGACGTTATCGCGATTTTCGTGAATCTCAACGCCGCCATCGAGCGTCGCCCACGGCCGCGGTTTGTAATTTGCATCGACCTTGTAGGACTGCACTTGCCGCGGATCGATACGCGTGAAAGCGGCATCGTTGTATCCCAGTTCCAAATCTCCGGTAAGCCGCAGAGTGTCGATTTGGTGCGCGACAACTCCGAACAGCAGCGCATTCTCGTTGATGGTGGTTAAGGAACGGGTGGGCGCGGTTGCGGCCGGCACCGTGAATGTCACAGATCCATCGGCATTGAGTACGCATCCGGCGGGCAACGCCCCGGCTACTTTGGCGCAACTGCCACGCGCGGCAAGGTAGTCGTTCGCCGGAGTTGCGGCTGCGCCACCAGGAAAATAAATCAGCTGCGTGTCATTTGTGTCGCTGTATTGGGCAATCGTACGATTTGTATAGAGGTAGCCGATGTGGGCGCCGAGGCGCCGAGTGAAATCGTATTGGAGCTGAAGTGTATTGGATTTGAGGTTTTGGCCGAGAAACGTGGAGGCAAGGCCGTTGGTGAGATCGGCCCCGGAACCGGACGTGTGTTGGGGACAAGTGATTGCGTTGGAGTCCAGAGCGCAATTGGTGGCGTTGAATACGGCTTGACTCTGTTGCAATCCGGACAACCCGGGGTAGCCCGTGCCAAAGATGTTCGATTCGCCGAGCGCCCACATTCCCGGGATGCGCCAATTGTCGTACCGGAAGAAATCCACGATCCGGAGTTTGTCAGTGAACGAATAAACGCCGGACCAGTCCGCATTCATGGAAACACGCTTCGCGTCCGCCGGCCCGGAGGTTGTGCTTCCCCGCGTTGCCGTGCGCGCCGTAAAGTTATTTACGTACTCAAGAAAATCGGGAATCTGGTTGTTGCTGGAGCTGTAGCCCGCCGATCCGGTCATCTCCAGCTTCTTGAAATAGTTCGATTGAAAGCGCAGACGTTCCGTGGGAATGAAATTCCGCGGGTTGCCAACCTGACTGTAGGACAGGAACCCGTTGCAAGTCGGCGTGGCGGTGTTCGTGGTGCCGTTCACGATGGGTGTCGCGCACGGCAAGACTTCTGCTGGAGTTTGTGTGCTCCAGATATTACCGAGGTCCACCGGTGTGCCCCCAGGCGTGCCTACTGCGGTGGGATTGGCAAGGACATAGCCGAAGCTCTGTGGATTGACCGACGGATTATCGGTAACTGCATTGTCCTGCTTGAAGTAACTGAGAAACTCGTCGAAGGAGATTGTCGTTCGCGGCAGAACGCGGAAATCCACTCCGGCGCGATAAGAGTTTGTTGTGTAGCTGTAGATCTCGTCGAAGCCCGAAATTGTCCCGCTATCGGTGGTGAAGAGGCCGGGGCCTTCGTCGCGATTGTGGGAATATCCCAGATGGAATCGCACCGCCGAGTTTGGCAAAAGGGTGAGATCGTAATCCTGCATGCGCCGCACGAGAGCCAATGATGCCAGCGAGGTGTTTTGTCCGATGGCGGGTTTCGAGCAGTAGGACGGGGCGCCCTGCGGAAACGCAGCGGTTGGCGGGCCGACGTAGCATCCAGTGGTCAGCGATCCTGGGGCGTTCAAAGAGGCGGGATTCAACGGATTCGCAAACAGGTTATAGTCCCAAAAGTTTTTGTCGCGGCGAAAGAGCAGGCGGAAGTCATACCATTTATTTTTTTCGACCCGCAAGCGAGACACGTTGTTCGGATCGCCACCATACCCGAAGTTGCTGAAACTCAAATTGTCGAACAGAAACCCGTTGTGGTCCAGGGAGTGCGCTTCGAGGGCGTAGTCGAACAACCGGACGCCGGAACCCAGATCTTCGAATGTATCGTAGGTGTTCGTATTGCCGCTGATTTCGCTGGCGCGATAACCGAATTCGACGGAGGAGTGAATACTGTAGTCGCCGGATTGAATTCCTTTGCTCTCTGCGGGACTGTCCTGCGCAAATACGTGAGGGGAAAGGAAGAGCGCCGCGAGAAAGCACACGGAAGGAATTAAGTACACCCGGAAGCGATTTGTCATAGCTTTTGTCTCCTCCATTCAGAAACTCATTCCTGGCTCATCGCGGGTTTGGACGGCCGTTCCGGCGATGAAATAAAACCTGCGGTTATTTGAAGAACGTTGCGTCGAAGTTCGACCCGTGAATTTGCGAGTGGCACAGCACGCAAGACTGGAAAAAGCTGGCCTGGTTATGGAACGAAGGAGCTCCGGGGGCTGAGCTGAACGACGAAGTGGTGTGACACTGCAGGCAAAGCAGGTTCACGTTGCTCACTTTCAGCATGTGCGGATTTGGCCCACCGTGTGTCAGGTGGCAAGACCGGCAGCCATCGATCTTTACCGGCGCGTGTTCGTAGACAAACGGCCCCTGCTTATCGGTGTGGCATTTGAAACAGATTGCGTCCTGCGAGGCGGAAGCCATCACCTGTTTGGGCCCCGGGGTGCCGTGAGGATTGTGGCAATCGGTGCATTGAATGAGTCCTTCATTCACTCGATGATGGAACGGCATATCGAACTGCGCCTTTTGCTGCAAATGGCAGGAATAGCAAAGCTCCGGCTGGGATTTCTTCAGCAGGAATTCGCTGGATTCGGCATGGTGTGGAGAGTGGCAGGAGATGCAACTAACGCCGTTGGCCGAGTGGACGGAGTTGATGGCGTTCATTTGATGCGGACCGCCCGCGTGGCAGGTGAGACAGCGGCTATTAATTTCCTTGGTCGAATGATCTTTACCGAAGACGAAGATTTTGCTGACGTCCCCGCCACCCGCGACGTGCGCGGCGCGGGCGCCATGACAATCTTCGCAACCGTGTTTGCCGATGCCGCCTTCCTTGTATGTCTGCTTCCAGTGCGCGCTTTTCTCCCAGCCCTTATAGAGTCCTTCATGGCAGGTCTTGCAGGTTTCACTGCCGACATAATCCTCATTGCAGGTGAGTAAATCGTGGCGGAAGAGCGGTCTGAAAAAGTATCAATCTATATTTGAGCCATGGGACTCCGCATCCCGATGATTCGGTTCAGCTTCGCCGATTGCCGTTGCAACGCACTCTTGTGACACGACATACCATTTCAAACGATTTTCCGTTTCAACAGAAAGCGCAGGCGCCGATGAGCACAAGCTAGGGCGGCGTCGTATGGGATTGCGCAATGCCAAGACGGTTCAGCGTTCCAAGGTGGTAGTTAAGAATCGGGAAGAATATCGTTTCGGAAGGGACGAATGGCGAGGGATAAGCAATGTATCAAGGTGAAGCGCTCCGCACTCGATTGACCACAATCTCCGCGCTGCGCTTCAGGTGTTGCGCGAAAGGAGTGAGTTCACTTCGATGATGGGATTTGGAAGCTGACGCATGGCACGCAGAAATGCGACAACTAACTCCGGATCAAATTGTGTATGAGCGCAGCGTTCGACCTCCGCCAGCGCTTCCTCCGCTGTGCGGCCTTTCTTGTAACTGCGGTCGCTGGTGATGGTGTCGTAGGAATCCGCGATGGTGATGATGCGAGCGCCGAGAGGAATATTGTGGCCCGAGAGGGCTTCGGGGTAGCCTGAGCCATCGAAAAATTCGTGATGATGCAGGACCATTTGCCGAATGCGCTCCAGAGCCTCTAGCGGTTCGAGAAGCTTGCCACCAAAGGTGACGTGGGTTTTCATGGTTTCCCATTCTTCGGGGTTCAAAGGCCCACTTTTGTTCAGGATCTGTTCGGGGATTCCCACTTTTCCGACGTCGTGCAACACAGCTCCCAGGCGGACCTCTTCCACTTCGGTTTCGGACATGCCAAGAGCTTCGGCGAGAAGAGCTGCGTAGGCCGATACCTTTTGCGAATGGCCCTGCGTGTATTGATCTTTCGCATCGATGGCGTAGGCAAGCGACGTCACGGTGTCCAGGATCGACTGAGGAAGCGCACGCGGACCATCAGTGCAGGCCAGCCCCGTTGCTTCGGTGCTCGGCAGAGAATCCGAAAACTGGCGTAAGCGCTGGTAGATCTCTTCGAATGCTTCGGGGCCCGTGGAGAAAAGGCGTTTCAGCGTTACACCGAGATAAGCTTCCAGAACGTCGCGTTTCCACCGCCGCGCTTCGTTAGGATCGATGTGCTCTGCCGTGGAAACCGTGTTGCCGCCCTGATGCTTGGACAGGTACATAGAAGCGTCCGCAACCTGAATCAGTTCCTGCGGAGCGGAACCGTGCAGCGGATAAGAGGCGATACCGAAACTCGCGCTGATATTCTTTTCGCGCAGCAACGGATCCGAAGCAATCCAGCCGCGCAATTTCGAAGAAAGTTGGCGGGCCTGCTCCATGGTGGTTTCTGGCATCAGGATTACGAACTCGTCTCCACCGTAGCGGGCCACGACATCGGAGCGGCGGCAGTTTGTTTCCAGGATTTGTCCGACCCGTTGGAGGACCAGATCACCCTCAAGGTGGCCGTAGAAATCATTTACGAATTTGAAGCGGTCCAAATCCATCAGGACCAGGGCGAACGAACGGCCTGCGCGCGAAGAACGTTTCCATTCGGAAGATAGAGCTTCCATGAAGAAGCGATGGGTCTTTACTCCGGTCAATCCGTCGGTGATCGCCTGCTCCTGCGCTCGCTGGAATGTTTGGGCGTTGTGATATGCGCCGGCGATCAGGTCGGCCAGCGTATGAAGCAGCAGGGATTCCTCTTCGGAAAAATCGGTGCGCTCGAGGGTCTCGACGTAAAGAACTCCGTGCAGATGATCGCCGTAAAAAATAGGCAGCGCCATAGCTGTGCAAGAGTCGGGAAGAACCGGTTGCGGGCTGTTCTGGGAGTTCACGGACAAACGGTACGTCGACGCTTTGCCTGTGCGGGCTACCTGGCCGATTAGTCCCGTGTCCAGCGGGATGCGCCTGCCCAGCGCTCCCCTGCGCTTGCCACTTTCCGCAGAAACAACCAGTTCGCGAGTGGTGTACTCCAGGATGGCGATACCGATGTGATCGTAAGAGAGGCCATGTTCGAGTTGCCCGGCAATTTTTGCCAAGATTTCGTCGGGATTCAGCGTGGCGATGGCGTCGCGCGAGATCAGGTTAAGAAGGCTTAGATGCCGCGCCTTTGTTCGTTCTTCCTGGAAGAGCCGGGCATTTTCGATGGCGATACTGGCTTCGCTTGCCAGCACGCGCATGAGTTCGAGATGGCCTTCGTCATACGCGCGCTCGTTGTCGGAGTAAATACACAATGCGCCCATGGCGTGGTCGTAGGCTACCAGCGGCACGCCGCAAAATGATCCCGCAGTGCGGATCGGATCTATTCCGAGCTTGCGCACTTCCGCGACGAAATTATCGCGAATGAGAACAGGCTGGCGGGTTCTCAGGATATATTCCGTTAGGTGATTGCCGGCGGGGCGCGAACGCTTGGGTTTGCGCACGCCCTTCATCAATTCCAAATCGAATTGGATTTGGTCTCGCGCTGAATCGAAAGTGGCGAGGTACAGGTTTTCCACGTCGAATAGCCGGCGCAGTTCTTCCCACAACCTGCGCAGCAAATCTTCTTTGTTGAGTGTGGAGCTGAGCGCGCGGCCGATTTCGTTGAGCACGTGAAGTTCTTCAGAACGCCGGGATGTCTGCTGGATCAGGTAGCTGTTCTCGACGGCTACGCCGATCTGGTGGCCGAGCGCCAAAAGCAGCCGCAATTCCGCCGGAGTAAACCGGCGGCTGTCCGGCGTGCCCAAAAGAAGCAGCCCAAACGCTTGTTCTTTTGCTTGCAGGCTGATGACTACGGCGCTGCGCAGGCCGTGCTGCAAGGCGAGTTCGCGGAAGCGGCGGATAGGTTCGTCTTTTTCCAGCGCGGAGAGATTGTCATCGCGCAGGTCGCGGAAGCCTAGCAACCCACCTAGCCGAGACACCATGCCCACCAGGTATTCGTCGAGCCCTTCTGTCTGCGCCGCGCGGCAGAAATCGTCTGAAATTCCAGCAGAGACCACTGAACTCGGGCCCGCCGGATCGCCGTGGTGCAGAAACAAAACGCCGGCCGGAAGACGGATGACGCCAAGCACACGATCCAGCGCCTGAGACAGCATCCGCTGGATTTCTCCTCCCACAAAACTTGACGTAGCCAGGTTCAGGTTAGACAGCGCCAACATGTTGCGTTCAACCCGCCGCTTCTCCTCTTCGTAATTGGCCATGAGCAGGAGCATGGCGACAAACAACGTCGGAACAACGGTGATCGGCTCCAGGGCCTGCCCGAAAAATGCCTGGGCTCTCGGCAAGATGTTCAACGCGAAGGTCAACAGTCCCCAAACGGCGAAGGCAATAGCCAGTAGCTGATCCGCGAGAGTTTCGTGATGGCGGCTTTCGCGCCAGAAAAGAACGGCGACGGCAATGTAGATCAAGGACGCTGGCAATACCGCGGAAATGGAGAGCACCTGAAGAGCGTTTGCGAAGGCCCAACCTATCAGCACTACGGCGGCGGCGATGGCTAGGCCGCGGCGGACCTTTTGACGCATGTACAGCTGGGTTCCCAGGAAGAAACCGACGCCTGCAAAGCCGAACAAGCAGGAACTCATCGCCGGCAGAAATGGATTTGGAGCCGTCCAATGCGAAATCGCGCTCGGCAAGAGATGCAACGCGAAGAGCAGCCATGCGCCCGCCCAGAAAAGCAAATAGAGCTGCCGCTTCAAGGAATAAATAGACGCAAAAAACACGCCAACCAGAATAGTGGCGAGCAAAAATCCAAGCGCGATCAGACTTAGGACCATGAAAGAGGCTGAGACTTTTCCTTCGTGTGGTTCATCTAGTGGGTCTGTAATGCTGCGTCCGGGCAGACCGGGAGATTCGCAGCCATGAAGCACTGCGATGGACCCGGACTAGCTTGTCTGCAAGGCGCACCGATACCGCCCAACCACACACAAAACGAATCATTTGCGATTATGAGGCTAACAAAAATCAGGCGGCAAGCGTACCGCCGAACTGGTGGCGTAAGAGGTAGTAGGGGGGCAGACACAGCGGGGCAGGTCGGAATGGAGATTCTTGCTGGTTCCGCCGTTTTGCGGCTTTTATTCATAATCTGATGTTCACGCGTGGTTTACGCTTGTATCGGTCGAACGAAGCAAGGTACTTTGCTAACCCTAGAGGACTTTCATGTTCACTGTGCAACACCGCGTGTCCAATTCAGCGCAAAAAGTGTCTCAATCTGGCCAGCGTGCTCCGCTGCTTCTGGGAGCTACGGCGATTGTATTGGCCTGGCAATTGGCCTGTTGGGCTGGCAGCCCGGTGGCGGCTGGTGGGCGCGTTGAGAATTCCTTGTCGATTCCCGCCGGCACGGTTTTGCCTGTGCGGTTCGAGAAAGAGATTTCTGTAAAGGAAGCGCAACGCGGCCAGGCGATTGAAGGAACAATCATGCAGGACGTGCCGCTACCGGGCAAAGACAAGATTCCAATGAAATCGGTGGTGCGAGGGACGATTATATCCGTTGAGAAAAACAGCGACGGATCGGGCGTGAAGGTCACATTGAAGTTTGATCAGCTCGATAACCGCAAAGAGGCGCTCAAAATTTCCACATATCTGCGCGCCATTGCGTCCTTTCGTGCTGTTCGTTCCGCGCAGATACCACGTACTGGGGCCGACGGAGGAACGCCGGCGGGCTGGGGAGACACCATGCTGATCGGCGGGGACGTGCGTTATGGCGACGGTGGACCAGTGGTCAATCACGCGAAGCAGAAAATCGGTAAAGGAGTCAACGGGGGCGTACTGGTCCATCTCAGCGCCAATCCCGCGTTGGCCTGCGACGGGCCTGTGAGTGGCGATAACCCGCTGCAGGCGTTATGGGTTTTTTCTGCCGATGCTTGCGGCGTCTATGACCTGCAAGGTGTGAAAATCGTTCACGTTGGCAAAGGCGCTCCGGTCGGAGAGATCACCCTGCATTTCGAAAAAGACGAAATGAAGCTGGAAGCAGGCACTGGGATTTTGCTGCGCGTTGCCCCGCAATCCTGACTGTTTTGTGCCGCTAGCACGCGTGTTGGACGCGATGGGCCGCCTTCCGCTACACTGAAGTTTCATCATCACACACGGAAAGCCACAGACCATGACAGAAGCGATCAACAAACCTACAGGAACCGTACGCGTGCGCTTTGCACCGTCTCCGACAGGCTATCTTCACGTCGGGGGAGCGCGCACGGCGCTGTTTAACTGGCTGTTCGCCCGGAAATATCACGGCACCATGATTCTGCGTATCGAGGACACTGACGCGGAGCGCAACAAGCCCGAACTCGTCGAAGGCATTGTCGACGGATTGAAATGGCTCGGCGTGGATTGGGATGAAGGCCCATTCTACCAGTCACAGCGAACGCAACTTTACACGGACGCTGCCAAAGCGCTTCTTGCGAATGGCAGCGCATTTTTATGCTATTGCCCGCCGGAACGCTACGCGGGCGGAGATCATGCCGAACAAGGCGCGGAAAAGTCCCAGGTGCGCCGCGTGGTTCGCTGCTCTTGCCGCGATGGCAAGCCTTCGACATCCGGCACCAAGCCAGCGATTCGTTTCAAAGTGCCGGTTGGAGGCACCACGCAATTTTTTGACGCGGTGTTCGGCGAAAATACGTTCTCGAATGACGAGATCGAAGATTTCGTTCTGTTGCGCTCAGGCAAAGACGGCCAGGAGTTCGGGCAGGCCATGTATCAAATGAGCGTGGTCGTCGATGACATCGATATGCGCATCACCCACGTGGTTCGCGGTGCCGACCACATTTCCAATACTCCGAAGCAGGTGCTGCTTTATCGCGCAGTGGGTGTGGAAGCGCCGGTCTTCGCGCATGTTCCGCTGATTCTTGGCGCGGACAAGAAAAGACTGTCGAAACGGCATGGCGCGACGGATGTGAACATGTATCGCCGGGAAGGATTTCTTCCCGAGGCGTTCCGGAACTTTCTGGCATTGCTGGGCTGGGCGCCCGGCGGCGATGAGGAATTCCTTCGTACGAAGGACCTTCTCGAGAAGTTTTCCCTTGAGGGCGTGAGCCGGACGAATGGCGTCTTCGATCGGGCTAAGCTCGAGTGGTTTAATACGCAGTATCTGCAGAAGCTTCCGATTGAGGAACTGCTTCCTGAAGTGGAGCAGCAGTTGCAGCAGGACGGGCTTTGGAAAGAAGAGTGGGCGGCAGGCGCTGGGCATGAGTGGTTCTCTAAAACAGTGGATCTGTTGCGGCCGAGGGTGCGCCTATTGCCGGATTTCTCCAGTTGGTCGCGTGCCTTTTTCAGCGATGAGTTTGCGATCGATCCGGCGGCAAAGGCGAAATTCTGGAAAGACGAAAAGGTTCCAGTGCTGCTCAAGAATCTGGCGGATGCTCTTGAGGCCCTGCCGGAGTGGAATCACGATGCCTGTGACCATGCGTCACGGAAAGTGGCCGAAGACGCGGGAGTGAAGGCGGGCTTGTTGATCAACGCCACACGCGTTGCGATTGCCGGGCAGGCCGTGGCGCCGCCGCTGTTCGACACCATGGTTGTGCTGGGGAAGAATCGGGTAGTGCGGCGGCTGCGCGAAGCCGTGAAGGGATGGCAGTAAAGCAACGCACGAATTTCGCGTTAGAATGAAGTGGTGGTTCCGCTTACTTCGCGAAGACTGTTGGGTTTGCTGGCTTCGCGCTGCTTTGGCTCTCGACTACGTTTATTGTGGCGTCCACATCTTTTGTTACTGGCGGGAGGCAAATTTCCTGGCTGCAGGCTTGATATTTCAGCTTCATTGCCAGGTGTTGTGGGCCGAGGGGAGCATTGGGTAACACGGTGAGCGGCAACAGTACGGTCACGGAGTCGGTGTAGACGTTCAACTGTTTGTTCTTCGAAAACGTGAACGATTGCAAGGTGCCTTTGGGATAAATCACGCTGCCGATTTTGAAACCCGCCGGCACTTCCGCATGGACTTCCGTCGGTATCAGATAGTCCGCGGAAACTTCGTGAGCGTTCACATGGAAGCCCGGCCGGATTTTCAGCACGACAGCCACCTGCAAGTTCATGCCACGCGCGACCGGGTCGTAAGAGACGTAGTCGGTTGGCGCCAATACGTCTTTGCCCGACACCGCTTGGGAGCGGGTCATGGAAGCGCCGACGCCACAAAGTACAACTGCTAGAACGAAAATTGAAGAAGGAAAACGTTTCACACCGTCACCTGTCTACCCAGCTGTTGAGAGATAACGCGGCTCATCACCGCGTGAAGGTCATCACCGCTTTTTTCGTGCACAAATGCGCCGCGCGCATCGGACCAACCCAGTTTGAAGCTGGTCGAAAGCGCCGAAATCCAGATTTCGCGGATAGGCGTGTTCGGCGAGATCACGAATTTGGCCGGTTCCGGGTCTTCGAAGATGACTTCCAGCTTGCCGCTTTCACCTTCCACATCGAAGCCGTACTCGTCGCCAAGTTTCAACATACGGCGCTTCAGATCTTCGAACGCGCCATCCGCTTTTTTCTGGAAATCGTGTTCAGAGAGCATTCGGTTGTCCATTCAGTCCGCGGACTCGACGGCTTTTTCGATTATGGCGGGATCCGGCGGCCCTTGAAACTTCATGATCTGCTTTCCACTGCGCGAAATCAGGAAGCTGGTGGGATATCCGAGGATTCCGCCGAACTTATCCGCAGCTTCATCGCTTCCGATCACGATCGGATAATTGATCAGCATTTTCTCGCCATTCACGTCGTACTTTTCCTTGGCTACGAATGGCGCGACCACGCTTTTGCCTTCGTCATCCATGGCGATTCCCAGGACGGTGAATCCTTTCGATGCATACTTGTTCTGCATGTCGATGAGCGAGGGAATTTCTTCCTGGCACGGCCCACACCAGGTCGCCCAGAAATTCACGAACACGACTTTGCCTTTTAGATCCGCCAGCGCTACATCTTTCCCGTCCAGATCTTTCAACTTCAGATCGGGCGCAGGCTTGCTGATCGCCGCGACAGGCTGAACCACCGATTCCTCCGCCTTGGCGGGTAAGCGGGTGGCCTTGTCAACGTAAACTGTGAGCCCCACAAGCACCAAAACTGTGCAAATAATAATGGCAACCTTCTTCATAATTTCTTCACCTGAACAAACTTCTTACATCGAAAAACGGTTCAAAAATGTCAGTTTCCCGGCTAACCAGGCCAGCTTATTAAAGAAAACCAATCCGCCGACGAACAGCAGCAACGCGCCGCTGAACAATTCCACGGTATGAAGATGCTTCCGGAAATTCTGATAGAAGCGCATAAATTGGTTCAGCAGCACGGCCGTGAGCAGGAACGGTACGGCGAGTCCAGCGGCATACACCGCTAACAGCAGCACTCCGCGGGCAAGTGTGCCGCTCGCGGCCGCCAGCACCAGCACGGCGGATAGGATTGGCCCGATGCACGGCGTCCACCCGAATGCGAAGGCGAACCCCAGCAGAAAGCCACTGAAAATTCCCGGCTTCGTATCGTTGTTGTGCAGTCGCACATCCTGGTTCAGCCAGCGCGCTAGGACAGGCCCGAAAAATCCGATAATCGACAAGGAAAAAAAGTGCGCCGCGCCCAGTCCGGCAAACAGCGGTCCGCCGTGAAACAACGCGGCTACGCCCAAGGCCACAAGTATGGCGCCAAGAATAATTCCTGCGCGCACATTCATCTTGATCAAGCCGCCAAGAAGGTGAAGGCCAAACAAAAGAATGAGCGCACCCGCCACCGGAGCCAGCAGATTTTTGTGCGACTGCAGGAAGCCGCCTACAGCGCTGGCCGAGGCTCCGAACGCAATGAATACGACCGAAAATCCGATGACGAAAGAAAGCGCGGAGGCAAACAGCCCACCCTTTGGTTGCTCTCCCTGGCGTAGTTTTTCCACGCTGATTCCCGAGAGCATGGAAATGTAACCAGGAACGAGGGGCAGTACGCACGGCGACAGGAACGAGATCAATCCCGCAAGGAACGCACCGGCTAGAGGTACATCTCTCATTTCGAAGTGTCCTTTTCCTTTCTATTCTCGCACAAAAGCTGACACGTTCGTGCGAGCCAGCCTGCCATCCGGGAGCGGGCTGTTATTCGGCCGCCCTAGAGTTGAGATTGGGCTGCCGCACAGCAAGTTACACGGCATTTTCGCAAGTTGTGAGACGCTGCAGCGCTCAGGATGATTTCGGCAGCCGGAAGCAGACAACTGCCGCGTTTGCCTGACAGGAGAATCTTCAGAGATCACGGTGCCTGCCTATAAATTAGTGACAACAAGTGGCTTAATTAGATTCGCTCTGGCACGGCGCGTGCTTGCTCAAACCTCGACGCCATGCGGATACTAGCCATCAACTGCACGCCAAACAAAATCACTTTGCTCCGCGTCCTTGTTGGACTTCTAGCGGTGGCACTGTTCGGCCGAAATCCCTGGCTTAATTTGATCGCCGTTGGACTTACCGTCGCAGCAGTTGCCCTCGACGCACTGGATGGCCACATCGCGCGTACTCGCACAATGGCCAGGCCGGAAGGGGCACAAATCGACATTCTGGGCGATCGAGTGATCGAGAATATGTATTTCACGTACTTCGCGGTTGTGGGCACGGTGTCGCTGTGGCTGCCGATGTTGTTCTTCGCCCGCGGAGCCGTTACGGACTTTCTTCGCAGCCTTGCGCTGAAAGCGGGCCATTCCGCTTGGGGCGCGAACGCCATGCTGCAAAGCAAATGGGCGCGCGCGATCGTGGCTTCGCGCTGGAGCCGCGGCACGTACGCAACTCTCAAGTGTGTTTGCTTCTGTTACCTGGGCCTGGAACTCGCTTTGACACGCGGCCCGGTCGCACTTCTGGGACCTTTAACCTTGAATATGCATTCCACGATTCGCGCGATCGCGCAGCTGCTGGCCTGGACCACCGGGGCATTTTGCATTCTGCGCGGCTTGCCGGTGTTTCTTGAAGGCTGGAAATACTTTGCAGAGAAATTGCCCGGCCAAGCTGCCAAGCCACGACCTGAGGGCAACGCAGCATGAGCGACGCGCCAAAACTCCGCGGGCGCATTGCCGCCATCTTTGATCTGGATGGGACGTTGATTCCGGAGCCGTCACTCGAATGGCGATTTTCCCGCGAGTTGAGGCGCAACAAGAAAATTCTGGCGGCGAACTATCTCTGCTGGGCCGTGGAAGCGCTGCGATTGCTTTCGGCCGGGCTGCTGGCGGTGCAGCACGGCAACAGACGCTATCTCACTGGCATATATCGCGATCTGGCGTTTCGTTACGTGGAATCGATTTCGTTTTTCTCGGAGGGAATCGCGCGAGTGGCATGGCACGCGCGGCAGGGACACGAGATTGTTTTGCTGAGTGGCACTTTGGAACCGCTGGCGCACCTGGCCGCGATTGCGCTCGAATACGAGCTGGAAGTGTGCGGCGTGCAGGTTCGTCCGCGGGTCTGCGCAACCCGCCTCGCGGAGAAGCGCGACCGGTGGACGGGCTACGTGGTCGGAGAGGTTCTTTATGGCGCCGCGAAAGTTCGCGCTCTTGCGGCTCTTGCCGCGCAGGAAGGCATCGATCTGCGGCAATCCCACGCTTATGGCAACAGCTTGCTGGATCGCTATGTGCTTTGCACCGTCGGTCACGCCCACGCCGTTAACCCCAGCAAAGGACTGGAGGCCCTGGCCAACGAAAAGCACTGGCCCGTCTGGCATTGGCGCCTGGACAAGCAAATCGATTCACCGCAGAACAAATTGAGTAAGGAAATCCACCACGTCGAGGAACGAGCATGAAAGAAGGAAACATCAGAGAATGGAATCAGCATTCCATCGATTCGACCTGGGCTCCGACAAGCCCATTTGAACGAGCCGCAACGGCTTTGCCCGCGGCAGAAAGGGAACCATCGCGCGTGTCGCGAACGTGGAAGGGAGTTATTGCCGATGCATGGGTGGCCTGCGGTGCGTTTGAGCGGCTGGCGCTCGGTTATCTGGCGGCTACGAGCTTGCTGATTCTGCTTTTCGCCCGGAATCTGGCTCACCCATTTCGACTGCTCGGGGCCAACGCTTTCGTCGCCAGCGTTATTCTCTCGCTCTGCTTCGTACAAGCTCGCTCCGCCGAGCGAGAGGCAGTTCAAGGCCCTTCTTTTTCTCACGACTGGTGGCACTTCTGGCGGCACTGGTATCCGCATCTGTTCTTTCTTTTCTGTTTCGAAGAGCTTGCATACCTCATGACGTTGGCCACGCCGCACTGGCAAGACGCCAAGCTCATCGCGTTCGATTACTGGTTGACGGGCGTGCATCCTTCAGTTTGGCTCGAGCAATTCGCCACACCGTTTCGCAACGATGCCATCCAACTGGTCTACTTCACGTATTTCGCGTATCTGGTTATCGTTGGATTCGTTCTGTACATTCGCAAAGATTGGCGCGGCTACTGGTCCGTGATGACGTATTCCATGGCGGGCTACATGATCGGTTATTTCATCGCCATGTTTTTCCCGATTGAAAGCCCATGGTTTTCGATGGCGGGTTGGTGGAAGGAACCGTTGCATGGCGGCCCGTTCACCGCGATGATGAGCTTCATTGAACATTACGGCCGCGTGCGTGGCGCGGCGTTTCCGTCCGCTCATGTGACCGGTGCGACAGCGGCTTTGTGGGGCGCGTGGCGATTTCGTCGCTGGCTTTTCTGGGCGCTTCTGCCGTTGTACGTGGGAATGTGCCTGTCGACGATCTGGGGAAGGTATCACTATTGTGCGGATGTGCTCGGCGGGATCATCACGGGCACGCTGGGTTATCTGATTGGCGCTTGGATCATGACGCGTCGCGGCGCGATCACGACGGCTGGGTTGCCTGCTGAAGATGAGGCAGTTCGTTGAGTGTTAAGTGAGGGATCCGAGCATTGGTCGCGCACTGAAGTGGCAGTCCTGTTCGAAGCTGCGCGCAATATCCAGCAGCAGTGGTTCTTCTGTCCAGCCGGCGATGAATTGCAGTCCGATCGGCAAGCCGTTTTTCGTCAGTCCACACGGTACCGTAATTGCTGGCACACCCGCGAGATTAGCTGGCCGGTTTAACCGGAGAAGCAATGCGCGGATGGGATGGTTGCTTCCGTTGATGAGCACGGAGTCTTCGCCAATCCGCGGTGCGGCGATGGGAATGGTCGGTACGACCAACGCGTCCAGTTCATTCACGGAAAACACTTCAAGCAACTGTTCCTTGAATTTCTCTCGAAGGGCTCGCGCCTTTAGATAATTCACGGCGGTGACGGTTGTTCCCATTTCAAGGCGTGTCCTCACATCTTCCCCATATTCGTCGGCATGCGGCGGGAACCAGCCTGCTTGCTGGTGATACAGAGTCGCTTCCGCCCAGGCGATTTGATTTCCCGCGTCTTCGGTCTCGGCGAGCTGCGGCAGCGAGACCTCATTCACTCGCGCGCCCCGCTTTTCTAATTTTTCGATTGCACTTGCAACGGCGGCCCTGACTTCGGTTTCCACGATCTCGCCAAAAAACTCCTTGGGGATTCCGAGGAGCGCGCGGCGGGCGCGAGAAGTGGGAATCGTTCGCGTCAACTGTTTGCGTTCAGCCTGGCCCCCCACAAAGATTGGCGCGAGCAGCAGCGCGGCATCTTGGACGTTGCGGGCGAGCGGCCCCACAACATCGAGCGTTGGCGATAACGGAATTATATCTTCGGCGCGAACGCGGCCGAGGCCCGGCTTCAAACCAACCACGCCGCACAGCGAGGCGGGAATTCGGATCGAGCCACCGGTATCGGTGCCGATACTCCCGTAACACAGACCCGCCGCCAGGGCCGCTGCAGATCCTCCGCTGGAACCGCCGGCAATGCGTTCCATATCCCACGGATTTCGCGTCGTGCCGAAATGTGGATTTTCCGTGGTCACGCCATAGGCAAACTCATGCATGTTGGTCTTGCCAAGAATTACGACCCCGGCTTTTTTCAACGAGCGAACAAGAGGAGCATCGTGAAGTGGCACGAAGTCTTTCAAAATCCTGGAGCCGCCCGTGGTTCGAATATCCTTGGTGTAAATGTTGTCCTTCAGCGAGATGGGGATGCCGTGGAGCGGACCTCGGCCGCGCCGGCTTTTTTTCGTTTTGGGGCAGAGTTCGGCTTCCGCCTGTTGAGCGCTCTTCAGCGCTTCTACCTCGCACACAGTGATGTAGGCATTCAGCTTTGGATTTAATTCCCGGATGCGGTCCAGCAAATAGCGGGTCAGCTCAACCGGAGAAAGCTTGCCCTGCCGGAAAAGTTTTCCAATTTCTCCGATCGACGCAAACGCGAGTGGCTCGGTGCCGCTTTTCAGAAAATCTTCTCCTGCCGCCGTAGGTTTCCGAACGTGCCGATATTTGCCAGGATCAATCCGACGCGGAACTGGTTCTCCGATCGTACCGTGGCCAGGTTGAAACGCCCATATTCGACAGACAGGCCGCAGCATCCGCCGTTGTAACTGACTTGCACAAACTGGTTCAACAGGGTGTCCGTCAAAATGTCGTAGCTGATTCCAGCCGACAAGTTGAAGCCCTTGCGGACCAGATCTCCATAGCCGATGATTCCGCGAATCTGGTGAGACGGCGGCTGTACGACGGGATCGCCTTGCAGGCGAAAGTCGGCCACCGTGGCGTAAAACTCGCTGTAGGGCTTCACCTTCAGGAGCGTGCCGATAGTGGTTACTTTCTTCAGTTGCGGGTCATATTCGATAATGGACTCCGCATCATATTTTCCGCCGGGTGTGAGCGTCACATCACTAATGATCGGCGACCAGTCTCGCGGCGTTGCTGCAAACGCGAATGGCGTGATCGAGTCCAGCGCCTGAAACACGTTGCGCTGTCCGGTGACCAGCGCTCCTCCAAATGTCGGATCAAAATAATGATCCTGCACTAACTTCCAGGAAAGAAAATCGACTGGTTGCCCGTCGCCTTCTTTCAGGTAAAGGTGCTGGTTGATGCCATACTCGAACTGATTGGTGTCGGTCAGCGTGGCATCGCTATCAAATCGAATGAAATTCGCGAAATTGTTGACGCCGGTGACATAGCTGTATGTAATCACGGGCTCGATGGTGTGTTTGTACCGGTGGCGAGTACCGGGCCGCTCAAAGTATCGCTCCAGGGTAGGGGGCCGTAGTTCCACCTGGAATTCGCCGGTATTGCGGAGGATCGAATTGCCGGAAACAATGCCAGCGGCGTTGAAAGAATCGCCGTAGTAGGTCGTGCGGAAGGTGGCCGAGGTGGTGACTCCGAGCCAATCGCCGAAATGAATCGGTATGGTGACCTTGGGGGCAAACTCGGTGCGCGCCACAAAATTCGGGGTGGTGATGAATTCGTCATCGCGATGCACCGCTCCGGTGAACGTGGAGAAGGAAAAGTACACGGGTAGGTTGCGCCATGGTGCCTGTTCGACGGAGGAAAAGCTGACCTCCGGAGCGCTGCGCAGAACCACGCTGTTCTCCGGACTGATTTGCAAGAAGCTCTTGTCGTTCAAACTATCGACGTTCAAGCTGAAACCGTGAAAATTATTTGTCAGAAAGACGGCGCTTCGGATGTCGGAATTAATCGCTTCCGTGTAGGTTCCGGCGAAAGCCAGTTGAAACGTGAGCGAGGACAATTGGTTCAAGTCCGTGACGAAGCGCCAACCGTGATTCCACAATGACTGCACTTCCAGTTGTTGTGTGTAGCCGCCCTGGTCCTCGCGATCCTGCACCGCATAATACTTATATTCAATGGTTGTATTTTCGAAGGGGCGTGCCCGGAATGACGCCCGCTCTCCCGGGCCTCTCTTGCTGAAGTATTCGAACCCCATTGTTGCGTCCATCCAGGTTGTTGGCGCCCAGTAAAATGCATCGCCTAGCGTAAATCCCTTGGTGTTGCTGTTTCCAAGAATGGGAAGCATGAATCCGGATTGCCGGATGTGCTCTCCGGCGGGCGCCGTCGCATAGGGCAACCAGAACAAGGGGATCCGGTACATCCGAAAATCGGAATTAACCAGCGCTACCGATTTATCCAGCGTAACTTTTGCCTCGGGGGCGTAGAACTGCCATGTCGGGCGCTGTGGTTCGCATACGGTGAACCACCCGTGGTGCACCAGATATACGTCCTCCGAGAGGCGATCCACTTGCTTGGCTTCAAAATAGAGCGGATTTTGTGTAACCAGCACCAGTGGATTTGGACGGCGGTCCAGATGGATGGATCCGCGAACATTCTGGAACGTACCCTTATTCGTCGCGACATTCATCTGCGCTTCGTCGGCTTCCAGGTGCTCATTCTGGTAGTCATAGATGACGTGGCCACGAGCAACGGCCTGAGAAGTGTCCGTGTTGTACTCGACATGATCGGCCTGCAGGCGCATACCCTGATAGTGCACGTCTACATCCTTGTCCGCGATGTAGAGATCGCCTTCCTTCCTTTGCGGGCCGCTCGCGGTAATTTCCGCAATGCCGCCCGGGCGGGTCGAAGGAAGTTGCTGAGCGTCACTTGGTCGCGCAAGATGGAATGCAAACAGGAAGAAAACGATCAGACGGCCTCGTCGGCCTAGCCAGAAAATGGAAGCAGTTGTCTTCACGCGGTCAATGCGCTCGATGAACGAAGAGTTAGCCTAGCATGCACACAAGGGGATTTGTAGCCGACACCGTTCCTCACCCATGCCCCACTATGGTTGATGCGGAATCCGCGCGACAGGCTGGCTTACTGGGTTGCGTTTTTTGTATGGTGCTGGCGATACCACTCGAACGTGCGTTCTAGCCCCTCTTCAAACATGACGGTGGGATCATAACCCAGGTATTCCCGGGCTTTGGTGACATCCGCCTGGGAATCCCGAATGTCTCCATCACGAGGCGGTTCATATTTTGCTTGCAGCTTTTTGCCGGAAATGCGGCGAAGAAGTTCCAGGGTCTGATTCAGGGAAATTCGCGCGCCGGTCCCGACGTTAAAAACTCCGCCGGACGCACTGCTGGGAGCTTCACAGGCCAGCAGGTTCGCCTGCACGGCATTCTCTACAAACGTGAAATCGCGGGTTTGCTCGCCATCGCCGTAAATCACTGGCTGCTGGTCTTCCAAAAATGCCAGGGCGAAGCGGGATAACACTCCTGAATAAGGCGAATCCGGGTCCTGTCGTGGCCCGAAGATATTGAAGTAACGCACGCAGACATTTTCCAGACCGTAGCAGCGCCCGAAGGTCTGCGCGTAGAGTTCACCCACATATTTGGAAACGCCGTAGGGCGAGATCGGCTGCGGCTGCATCGCTTCCGTCTTCGGTAACGTGGCAGTCTCTCCGTACGCGGAAGAGGATGCCGCAAAAACAATCCGCTTCACTTTGTTATCGCGGGCGGCCACCAGCACGTTCAGCGTACCTTCCACATTGATGCGATTGGTCTCCAACGGATCTTTGACGGAGCGGGGCACAGATGTGCGGGCTGCCAGGTGGATCACGTATTCCGCCTGGTGCATAGCCTTTTGCACTGCTTCTATGTCGGTGATGGAGCCCTTAACGAATGTAATTTTGGCGCGAATTTCGGTCAGATTTTCTTCTTTGCCCGCGGACAGATCGTCGAGCACGACGACACTGTGTCCGCGCCGCACCAACTCATCCACGGTGTTCGAGCCGATAAATCCGGCGCCCCCTGTTACAAGGTAGCGCATGTCCCCGCCTCCTGTGCTGCAACCCGTCTTATTGTACGATGGGAGTGGGAGTACGAACGTGTCGATTGTTCGCTACGTCGCAGAAAAGGCATGACTAAGAAAATCATCTGGGTGTTGTCGATTTGTGTCCTCCTTTTCGCCGTGGGAACCCTTATTTTTTGGAGACTTTCGCGCACGCGCCCCCCGAGCACCACCACGGTTTCTAACTGGCCAAGCGTCCCTCCGCCTACCCCGCCGACCGCTTCCACTGCTCCCGGCAAAACGTCCCTGGCGGCTCCTCCGGCCAGCGAATTGCCCGCGAAGAAGGAAAATGCCTCCGCCGAACCAGAGTTCGCGCTGCGTCCGGGCGAAACTCTGGAATATGCAGCGAATCTACCTAAACTGAACAGCACTGTCGCTGACCTGAAGATCGTTGCTGTGGAAAAGAGAAACAACGGCCGGAAGGGTTCGTGGCATCTGCAAGCCGTCGCTCATACCGAAAATCCCTACCGCATGGTTTTTCAGCTTGACGACCAGTTCGATTCCTATAGCGACGCCGCGAGCATGACCAGCGTGCAGTACGAAATGCACCTGAGCGAGCGCGGGCAAACCGCCGAAATAGTGGAGCGGATGTTGACTTCCCCGACGGACCCGCCGCCGATGGGCACCAGTGGCGTGCGCGTCCTGCCGGGAACTCGGGACCCTTTGGGCATGCTGGAATACCTGCGTGGCGTGGATTGGAGCCGCAACAGCGAAGTACACAGCCCTGTTTTCGACGGCCACAAGCTATATCAGGTTCGCGCGGTGATGGTGGAAAAATCAGCTGCGGTGAGTGTGCCCGCGGGAAAGTTCGACACGACCAAGATTGAGATTCACGTGATGGACGAGGGCGCGGAGATGAAAGACGCGCATTTCTTCTTGTATCTGGTGAACGACCCGATTCGTCTGCCCGTGCTATTGGAGGCGGTTCTTCCGGTGGCGACGGCGCGCGTCGAGCTTACCAAAACCCCGCAGGCTGCCGCCGTCAATTCGCGCTAGTTAGCAGAGGTGAATCTTTTCCCGATTGCGGATCACTCGCCGCGTGGCGTTGCGGGTGTCCACAACCAGTTTCGCGGCATCCACGATCGCGCCGTAATCGTAACTGGAATGGTCCGTGGCGATGATTACTGCGTCATATTTGGCCAGGTTCTGGGGATTCAGCGGCACCGATTTCATGTGCGAATAATCGTAATGCCGCATTTTGTGCAGCTGCGGGAAATAAGGATCGTTGTACTCAAATTCCGCGCCGCGCTTCTGCAGAATTTCCATGATTTTCAGCGTCGGCGATTCGCGCAGGTCGTCAACGTCTTTCTTGTACGCCACGCCCAGGACCAGAAGCTTTGCGCCCTTGAGGCTTTTTTTGTGTTGGTTTAATGCTTCACCCACGGAGTCGACCACGTGGTAGGGCATTGAGGTGTTGATTTCGCCGGCAAGCTCGATGAATCGCGTGGAAAAATCGTATTCCCTGGCCTTCCAGGAAAGATAGAACGGATCGACGGGAATGCAATGGCCGCCAAGACCGGGGCCGGGGTAAAACGGCATGAAGCCGAAGGGCTTTGATGCAGCAGCGTCGATTACTTCCCAGACGTCCACGCCCATGCGAAGGCAGAGCAGCTTCAACTCATTGACGAGAGCAATGTTCACGCATCGGAAAATGTTTTCGAGCAGCTTGGCCATTTCCGCAGCGCGCGTGGAACTGACGGGGATTACTTTCGACACGACTTGCGCGTACAACGACTGCGCCGCGCGACCGCTGGGAGGATTCACCCCGCCGACCACTTTGGGAATTTGTGCCAGGCCATATTGCTTATTGCCTGGATCTTCACGTTCGGGTGAGAACGCCAGGAAAAAGTCGCCCGGCACATTTTCGTTTTCCGGGCCCGACGCGATGGGGCATTTCCACCCGCTTTTCTGCAGGATGGGAAGCACGAGTTCTTCCGTTGTGCCGGGATAGGTCGTGGATTCGAGGACGACTAACTGGCCCTTTTGCAGGTGAGGCGAAATCGATTTGGCGGTTTCTTCGACGTAGCTCAAATCCGGCTCGCGGTATTCGTTCAGCGGCGTGGGAACACAAATCAAGATCGCATCCGCTTCTTCCAGCCTGGAAAAATCGGTAGTCGCGCCAAAATGACGGCTGTTGACGTATTGCTGAATTTTGGCTTGCTGGATGTGTTCGATGTACGATTTCCCGGCGTTCAGCATTTCCACTTTTTTCGGGTCGGTGTCAAATCCAGTTACTTTGTGGCCCGCTTCCGCAAAACGGAGCGCCAGGGGGAGCCCCACATACCCGCATCCGATAATTGCCACTCTTAGCTGAGCGCCTTTGAAGAATTCCGGTTTTCTGTCCGTTGCCATGGGGTCGAACTTGCTCCTCAATCGTTTTCTGTTGGGGGTGACACTGGCCCTGAAGCTATCTGGGCGTACTACCCAAACACTATAGCAGTTTCCTTATTCGGCGAAGAAGGACGGTGGAAGATGTTTCCAGAATTTCACGTCTAGAGTTGTGGTTTGCCAACGAGCCTTTGCTGAGCGCCAGATAACAAGGCAAGATAAGTTGTGCCCGCCGCGATCTGGTGGCCATCAAGGGGCAATAAACCTTCGTCATGCAGATATTGATTATCCTCGCCTTGGGCCTGGTGGTCGGTGTGCTTGTCGGATTGCTGGGGATTGGTGGCGGTGTGGTGCTCGTCCCTGCCATGGTGTACCTTCTCGGCTACGATCAGCACCTTGCTCAAGGCACTTCGTTATTCATTTTGCTGCCTCCGATTGGCCTCGGCGCGTTGCGTGAATATTGGAAAAATGGGCAAGTCGATCTGCGCGCGGGAATTTTCTGCGCCATTGGATTTTTGCTTGGCGGCTATGCCGGAGGAGCCATCGCGGTACCGTTGCCTTCGCGCGACCTGCGTGGGATTTTTGGCTTTTTCCTGATTCTTTCCGCCGTTCTGCTGTGGAGGAAAAGCAAAGGAGCTCGGAAAGCCGCTTCTTCGGACGCGCCAGAGAATCCCAACAATCTTCCAAGAATTCTGGGTATCACTGGTATCGCCGCATTTTGCGGTGTTGCCGCGGGGATGGTTGGGATCGGTGGTGGCGTCTTGTTAGTGCCGCTCCTAGGTCTTCTGTTCGGGTTCAGCCAGCATCGTGCGCAAGGTACTAGCTTGATCGCGCTAATTCCACCCACCGGGATTCTTGCATTCCTGGCTTATGCAAAGGCCGGCTATGTTTCGTGGGAAACGGGTTTTCTACTGATTCCTGGCGTTTTTCTTGGTGGAATCGTCGGTGGCCAAGCCGCGCGCCGCTTGAATCCTCGACGTATGCGCCAGGTTTTCGCGGCTCTTATGTTTATCTTGGGACTGTGGCAAGTCTTCTCTGTGTGGCATTGATGACGCATACTGAAAGCGGTATGGTCGACATCCACTGCCACATTTTGCCGGGCTTCGATGACGGCGCCAAAAGCATGGAAGACTCGTTGGCTATGGCGGAAGATGCCATCGCCGACGGCATCACGCATATCGTGGCTACGCCACATGCAAGTGCTGACTATTCGTTCAACTTCAAGAATGTTTGCGCGGCGCTCAAGGAGCTGAACTCCAGGCTCGACCGCCGCGTTACGCTGGCGAGCGGTTGCGACTTTCATCTGAACCATGAAAACCTGATTGCTCTGCGAAAAGACGCGCGGCCCTACTGCATCAATCAGAAAGAGTATTTACTAGTGGAGTTCAATGATTTCTCCATTCCTCCCGCTTTGGATCAGACGCTCCATGAACTTCGCCTTTCCGACATTCGTCCGATCGTGACTCATCCGGAGCGAAACGGAATTCTCCGCACACATCCCGATCGACTGCGGAAATGGATCGAGCAGGGTTGTTACGTGCAGGTCACGGCGGGCTCTCTGGCGGGTGTTTTTGGCCCCGCCCCGCAACAACACGCGTGGAGTTGGCTCGGCCGCGGGATGGTCCATTTCGTCTCCAGCGATGCGCACAACACGGCACGCCGTCCGCTTAAATTGAAATTTGCTTCTGATGCGATTGCCGCGCAGATGGGCGAAGAGCGTGCACGGGCACTTTTGATTGATAATCCCATGGCCGCGTTTGAGGGCCGTCCGCTGCCTTTCGTGCCGGAAGTCGCGCCGGGTACTCCAGCGCGCAAACGGAAACGGTTCTTCTTTTTCTGAGGGAGTTCGGACAGTCATGGTTGCAACGGCAATCCCGCCCACGCATTTAGCAGCCCGAGAATCTCGCGCACTACATCCAAGGCGTCCCGTGTAGTTTTCCACCAGTGCGACGGATCGAACGGGTCATCAGACACGCCGCGGATGATGGCGGTTCCGTCCTGCGCCGAAATGCGCTTCCAAAGCGCCTTGACTCGCCGCGTATGCACTTTCGACGTCACAATAATCACCGATCGAAGATTTTCCTTTCGCAAAGCTTCTCCAATCGTTTTCATTTCGTCAGCAGTGTTTACGATCGGCGGATCGAGCACATGGATCGCGTCTTCCGGCACGCCTTCGTGCAGCAAAATCTGCTTGTCGTAGGATTCTTCTCCAGCATAGGGAATTGAAAGCGCTGTCAGTGTTGCGCCGGGTTCTGTCGAATATGTCAGCCACACGTGTTTGGCGTAGCCCTGCTGGTATACGCGCGCCGCCTCCAATGCCCGGGCCGGCATCTGCCCGCTCAGCACCGCAATGGCGTCGGCCGGTTGCAGGGGATCTTCCACCACGAGCCACTTGCCTACGTTCAGAAAGACAAACGACGCTGCAACAAGGAACGAGCCCAAAAGCCAAAGCCATAAATTCGGCCGGCGTCCACGCATCGGCAGAATGCTAGCGACAAGAAATCTCTGCATGGTCGCGCATCGTAACCTGCAGTCCAGCACACGTCAAACCACCTGTCATGGCGCGATGGTTTTTGCCGCTGCGGGAAGCAGTTGGCATCAAAACAGTTACGGAGAAATGTCAGGCCGGAATCTCTCCCTCTCCGACGACCCTGCACAACGGAAAACCCAAGAACACAGGCTGAAGACTATGCTACTTGCTGGAATGCGTTAGGTGTGCGGTTCTTCTCACGATAAACTAGGAGTTTGGCAGCCACTGGGAGGACCAATGCGAGCGGTTGTGACTGGAGGATCGGGTTTTTTGGGGTCGCATCTTTGCGACCGGCTATTGGCCGAAGGATGGGAAGTTTTGGCCCTCGACAATCTCATCACCGGGGATGAAGCCAATCTTGCCCATCTGAAGGGCAATGTAAAATTCCAGTTCAAGCACACAGACGTCAACGAGCCATTTCGCATCGAAGGCAAGATCGATTATGTTTTCCACTTCGCTTCTCCCGCCAGTCCACCGGACTATCTGAAATTTCCCATCGAAACTTTGAAGGTTGGCTCTATAGCGACCATGCATACGCTCGATCTGGCCAAGGAAAAAGGCGCGAAGTTTTTGCTGGCTTCCACCAGTGAATGTTATGGCGATCCGGATATTTCGCCGCAGAATGAATCGTATTGGGGCCGCGTGAATCCCGTAGGCCCGCGCAGCGTCTATGATGAAGCCAAGCGTTTTGCCGAAGCCATCACCATGGCGTACCACCGTTATCACAACGTGGACACGCACATCGTGCGGATCTTCAACACCTACGGCCCGCGCATGCGCTTGAACGACGGGCGCGCACTGCCGAACTTCGTTTTCCAGGCGCTGAGCGGCCAGCCGATTACCGTCTACGGCGACGGCAAGCAAACCCGCAGCTTTTGCTTCGTTTCCGATTTGATCGACGGGATTTACAAGTTAAGCCAATCCGATGAGCACTTGCCCACCAACATCGGCAATCCCACCGAACTGACGATTCATGAATTTGCGGAACGCGTCTGTAGCCATTTTCCGAATGCCCCAAAGATCATTTATGAACCGCTGCCGGTTGACGATCCGAAGCAGCGCCGCCCTGACATTGACAAGGCCAAGCGCTTGTTGAACTGGGAGCCAAAGGTGTCGTTGGAAGACGGATTGAAGACGACCATCGCCTTTTTTAGAGAACAATACGGAAAGACGACGACCGCGCGCTAGCAGATTGGTCCGCCCCGGCCGGTTGTTTTATAGCCTGCCGAAGGAATGATAATCAAAGCCAAGTTCCTGCATCTTTTTCGACGAATATAGATTCCTGCCATCGATAACCAGCCGGCGCGCCATGATGGGTCCCGCTTTTGCCCAATCGAGTTTGCGGAACACTTGCCATTCGGTGCAGACCAGCGCAGCGTCCACGCCCTTCAAAGCTTCATACGGATCCTCGAAATATTTGACCGAGGGCAGCAGAGGTTTCGTCCTGGAGATGGCTTGCGGATCGCTCGCTTGCACTTCCGCCCCCTCGTCTAGCAGTCGACGAATGACATCCAGCGCGGGAGCAAAGCGAATATCATCGGTGTTAGCCTTAAACGCCAAGCCGAGCACGGCCAATTTCTTTCCCTTGATAACCCACAACGCTTTGTGAATCTTGTCGAAAAACCTGTCGATACGCTGCTTGTTCACGCGTTCGGCGGCTTTCAGCATTTCAAAATCGATGCCTACCGTCGACGACAAATGGATAAAGGCCTGGATATCTTTCGGGAAGCAGAATCCGCCAAATCCCAAGCCCGCTTTCAGGAACTGCGTGCCAATCCGGGGATCGAGTCCCATGGCGTGCGTTACTTCTTCCACATCGGCGCCGATGCGTTCGCACAAATCGGAAATCACATTGGCGTAGCTGATTTTCATGGCCAAATATGAATTTGAGGCATGTTTGATTAATTCCGCGCTGCTGATTGTGGTAATCAGAAGCTCGCCAGAGCTGCTGGGACACTTCCCGGAGTGCACCGGGCAATGGAATTTCCGTTCCAAAATCGGCGCGTAGATCTCTCGCATCACGGCCGCGCTCCTCTCACTTTCCACGCCGACGACGATGCGGTCCGGGTGAAAGAAATCCTCTACGGCCGTACCTTCCCGCAGGAATTCTGGGTTGGAAGCCACTTCAAATTTTACCGTTCCATTTTGTGAGTAGGCGGCGAGAGCTTTTTGCAGCTGCCTGCCGGTCAGGGCCGGCACGGTGCTTTTTTCCACGACTAGTTTTGGCGAACGAGCTTCGCGCGCGATCTGCCGGGCTACGTGATCGATCGCGGACAGATCGGCTTCGCCGCTTTCCTTGGGAGGCGTGCCAACGCAAATAAAAATCACTTCACCGGCGCGGATCGCTTCGCCGGCGTCTGCCGTGTAGGTTATCTTTTTTTCGGCCGCCGCGCGCTTCAGCACTTCGGCCAGGTATTCTTCGTAGATGGGAACTTTTCCGGCCTTCAGCTGGTCGATTCGCTTCTCGTCGATGTCCGTGCAATGCACTTCATGGCCGGCGGCCGCCAGGCAAGCGCCTGTAACGAGCCCCACATATCCACATCCGATGACGGTCAGCCGCACGTTGAATTCTCCTTTATCGTGTTGTGTACTCGAATTTCTGCGCGATGACGGCTGGGGATTGCACCGGCAGGAATCCCAGTATCTCATTGGGGCAACCTGCGCCGCTATCGGCGGCCCAGGAGCAGCCCGCGAAGTCCAAGCAGCGCCAGGCGGGGTTGCCGCCGGATGACGTTCCACAGCAGCCGCGTGGATTCGTCTCGATTAATCTCTCCCAGAGACTCACGCGTCGCGTCATTCAGCATGTCCACCAGTTTGCAATAATCGTCCTGCTGGAAATGGTGAAGCGTTCGCCTTACCAGCCAGTGCGTTTCCAGTTCTCTCCAAAGCACGCGCAATTCGCCGCGGCCCTTTTGCAGAATCGCGTCGGCCACTCCACGGGCGCCGCGGAAACCGGTCACGATGCCGCCGATCGTGGAAACTTTCACTTGCGCGGCGGCGTCGCCCACCAGATACACCTGGCCATTTCCCACAGTGCGTTGCACATTTACCCAACGGCGATACACGGGAATTCGCGCACCCTGCCATTCCAACGGCTCAAACCCTTTTTTCTCCAGGAAACGGTCAAAGCAGCGCTTTGTGTCGCGCCCCTGTTCTCCAATTACGCCCAGAGCTCCACGTTCCGCGGACTCTGGAATCAGCCAGTAAAAGTATGGAGTGTCATCGGGAACGAACCAGACTCTGGTGGTGTCCGCAGGATAGTCTTTCGGCAGCTTTACAAGTGCCTGGACCAAGGGAACTGTTTCTACCGGTGGCCATCCGGAAGCGCGCGCCACACGGCTTGCCGCACCATCCGCTCCGACGACGCTTTCCGCGCCTAACTCTTCTCGCTGACCGGACTGGTCTATCTGGACGTGCAGGCCATCGCCGTTCGGAGTAAGCCCCAGAAAGCGCGTGTTGTATTCGAATCGCGCTCCCGCTTCTTCCGCTTCTTGCGCCAATGCGCGAATGAGCCGCGATCTTTCAATAATCAGGTCGGGACGCTTCAGACTTACCGACGCGGAGCGGCCATTCGTAAACAATTCAAACCGGCGAATCTCGTTGACAACACTTGCGGCAGCCGCGCCATTCACTTGACGACGAAAATGATCGGTGACAATCAGCGTACGGGGCGCAGGATCGAGCGTCGGCTTTGCTTCCAGCACGCGGACCGCGCGCCCGCCTTGCGCCACACAAGCGGCAGCGTAGAGACCCGCGGCGGATCCCCCAACCACTACAACTTCCCTTTTTCCCCGGTTGCTGACCGGCCCACTTCTCGTCTTGTTCACAGTACTCGAGGATCCTATCGACCGACGACCCGACTGCCTATCCCACGAGGGTCTCTCGCTCCACACCGCTCCGCGTGAACTTCACAGCTCTCGGAGTGCCAACGAGTATAGCGAATCCCTTTGGCCCGTCCAAACAGGGCTACTATTTCGCTGGATTCTCTAAGGAACACTAGGAAGACTGAGCCACCGGAGTGGATTGGTCGTTCTTTGCCTTCTGGCGCTCGTATGGGGCTCGTTCCAACCAGGCGATTGCGGCCAACATCGCCACGAGAACGCCCACTCCCAAAAGCGCTGCTTTTCCGTTGGACAAGTACGTCACCAGCACACCGGCCCCGCCGCAGACGGCTCCGGCCAGGTACATTGTCAAGACCGCTCCGCGTTGTCCGAGTCCCAGATTTGCCAAGCGGTGTGCGGAATGGTCCTTGCCCGGAGTAGCGAAGGGCAACAGGCCGCGCCGCGAGCGCGAGATGGTAACAAGCGTTGTATCGAAAATCGGGGCGCTCAAAATTAATATCGGCGCCAGCCAACCCGCTAGATTCGAGGCGTGCTCGAAACGTAGTTTCAACGCCAGGGTCGCCATCAGGAATCCGAGGAA
Organism: Candidatus Acidiferrales bacterium; assembly: GCA_963701055.1. Classification (GTDB taxonomy): domain Bacteria; phylum Acidobacteriota; class Terriglobia; order Acidiferrales; family UBA7541; genus Acidiferrum. The sequence goes on from OY969563.1 coordinate 693,047, forward strand.
CATCGCGCCGCCATCTCCCATGAAAATTTTTGCAGGCTTGAAGTTCCACCGCAGAAATCCCGCGGCTGCGCCCAGCGTAGCCGCCGCCAAGGTGGTCACAATGGTTTGCCCGTTTAGATAAGCGACCATCGCAAAGAAAACCGAAGCCATGGCCGCGACGCCGGCACAAAGCCCATCCATATGATCCAAGATGCTGAACGATGCGGTAATTCCCACGACCCAAACGATGGTCAACCCTGCGTCCAACCAATAGCCGCTCGTTCCTCCGACCAGGGTTTCGAACACGTTGGCACGCACCCCGCTCGCCAGAAGGATCACGGCTGCCAAAGGCATTCCCAGAAATAGTTTTATTTGATGGTGAAGCCAGCCGCGATCATCCAGGAATCCGACGATGGCCACGAGTGTGGCGCCGGTTACGATGCCGAAGCTCTGTGCCCGCGCCGCACCGTCAAAGGCAATCAGGATGGCCAGCATCACGCCAGCGTAAATAGCTAGACCGCCAAGGAGGGGAATGGGTTTGAGGTGCACCTTGCGTGGACCGGGGGAATCAACCATGCCCACCCGAATTGCCAACGCTCGTACAGGAACAGTCAGGACCAAAGAGGCTGACAGAGCGATTAGGAACGCCAATAGTCCCGCACTCATACGCCCTCAATGCTCGTTCTGAAGAAACTGGCCCGGGCGAGAATGCCAGTGATTGCAGACACGTTACCGGATTTGGGTTCCGGTTCCCAAGTAATCGGCGTTAATAGGCCGAGAAAAGCTAATGATGCTGCCCGACGCAGCCCCAAAAACATACAGCAAAATACTTAGAAGTGCCAGTAGAATCGGGTAATAATTACACCACGGAGTTAACTCTGAGGGCATTTCGGTTGCGCCACTTAGTGCACTTGGGCCGCCCCTTCCAAGACCTTTACCAGCTTGGCCAACTCTTGACCCCGCTCATATTCCGGCGCCGTGGCTGCCGCCGAAACTCCCAGCCGACGGAGTTTCTCACGGTCAAGTAGAATTTCCCGAACCCTATCAACCAGCTGTGCGGGATTGTCTGGGTCAGCCGAGATGGAGAATCCTTCTCGGCTTCCGATGGAGACCACATCGCACTCCGCTGGCGCCACTGCAAGGATTGGTTTTCCGGCAGCAAGAATCCCGTACATCTTGCTGGGCACCACCACGCCTTCCAGCCCGCGCTTGACGGTGATCACGTGTGCGTCTGCCGCAGCCAACACGGATGGAATCTTGCTGGCGGGAAAAAAGGGAAGGAATCGCACATTCGAAACTCCTGCGCAGGCCGTCTCCAGCCTCTTTCGCTCAGCACCGTCGCCAACAAACACCAATCCAATTCCATCCGCAGCGAGCTGCCGCGCTCCTTCCACCAGCGTGTCCCATGCGCCATAAAAGCCCAGATTCCCGGCGTGTAATAGGACAAATTTAAAGTTCGCGCGAATCGCCGCGATCACGGACTGGTCGAACGGAGCGGCCGCTGGCCCATCGCTGGAAATTTCCGCGCCACCCCGGATCACGATGACGCGCGCCGGGTCGACGCCTTTCGCAAGGATGCGATTCCGCATGTCTTCGCCGAGCACAATGATTTTTGTTGCGCGGCGCAATGCCCAGCGGTGCGATTTTTCCCAAATGCGCGCCAACAGGCCTGGTTTGACGATCGATCCTGCAACGGCCATATCCGGATACATATCCTGGATGTTGTAAACGTAGGGTTTGTTTTTCAGCATAGCCACGAACGCGCCGACGATTCCCTCGAAGGGTGGGTCCGTCATTGCCAGGATCACGTCGCACGGGATCAGCAATGCGCGTGGCACCGCCAAAAACACATAACTTAGGTAATTCAACACGCGCTTTTTCATCTGCGCACGCGGATAATCCGTCGATCCAACGCGAACCACGCGGATGTTCCCGGCTTCTTCGCTTTGATACAAATGCCAACTGCGACGCTCGGTGGGATCGTAGGAAGGGCGCCCGCAAAGCACGGTAACCTGGTGTTTCGCGGCAAGCGCATCGACCACTGCTTTCGCGATCTTCGCTGTGGCAGAAGTGTCCGGGGGAAAATATAGATTCAGCAGCAGGATGCGCACCAGGGAATTGTACAAGGAGAAGATGCCTCGAAGGCAACGTTTGGCGTCACTCCAAAGACCATTCGAATGTATTGCAAACTTTTCAAACGATCGAGCAGGTGCACCAATCCTGTACACGAGGTCAGTTCCCCTCTACATACCAGCTGACTACTGTGGAGCCTCCATTTCCAATTCTTTGGAGGATCCTATGCAGTCCTCTCACTTCGCTCCGGCGAGATTCCTGCTCGGCATGGCCGTGTGCCTGATTGCCTTGCAAGCGGCGGCAGTGCCCAAGGCCCTCCCCGATGCTGTAGTGCGCGCACACTCCGTTTTTCTGATCAATGAAACCGGTTTTAACGAGTTGGGATACAGCACTGTATTTGAGCTCAATAAATGGGGCCGCTTTGACTTGGCGGACAGTCCCGAAAAGGCCGACCTGATCCTGCGTCTCGATTGCGCAAACCATGTGCGCGTGGTCCCCGACGGACAGTTTCCTTCCTCGGCTGGTTTGGCTGCTGCCGACGACAGTGAAATTCCCAAAGGGCACACGCGAATTTCTCTTGTCGATCCCAAAACCAACACGGTTCTATGGTCGGACACGCACAAGACAGAAGGCGGCAAGGTCAAGAACGGCGGCTTATTGGATGGTCTTCGCGACGCCTTCGACTCTTACGAAAAGAGCCACCGCTAGTTAATGCCACCAACAAAACCCGGCCCGCCTTTTGGTGTGTTCAGGGTGTGTTCTGCGCCCTTGGCAGCCTTGCCGCCTTCTGCTATAGCTAAAGCAGAATTCCTGCCTTCGGCGTCTGACTTCTTTCCTTTCCTCGACGCCACGGTTCGCTCCAGGACGGAGAGCCACTATGGAAATTAACGTTGAGCATCTGGGATCATTGCAGTTTCAGGTAAAGACGCGCGGACACTCCGTCGTCAGTGACCAGCCTGTCGAGCAAGGCGGTTACGACGAAGGCATGACTCCGCCAGAATTGCTCCTGGGCTCGCTCGGATCCTGCGCTGCGTATTACGCAGCCCAATATCTGCGTAAACACAAACTGGCCGTGGAAGGGACGGTCGTGCGGGTCACGTGCGACAAAGTCAAGGACCCCGTTCCGCGGATGGACAATTTTAAAATCCAAATTGAAGCCCCGGTCGAGCTAAGCGCAAAGCATCGCCAAGGTTTGCACGAAGCTGTCGAGCACTGCCTTGTCCATAACACGCTCTTGCATACGCCGAAAATTTCGATTCAGGTGGAATCCCCGGTCGCAGTCAAGAGTTGACTCGCGCGGCGGCTAGGTCTGGCGAATAAGAGAGCCAGCGGAATGCCCAGGAACGCCGGTGCGCCCCAGGGGGCGAGGCTAGGCACATGCATTTTCATGGACGCGTAATCAAATAATTGCCGAGGGCGAGCGCGTCCATTTTTGTCCTCAGAAAACAGTCCAGCGCTTCTTCAGGCCGGCACACGATGGGTTCGTTGTCGTTGAAGGACGTATTCAGGACCACGGGTACGCCGGTTTGCCGTTCAAATTCGGTGATCAGTGCATGATAGCGCGCGTTCGCTTCCGGCGTCACGGTTTGGAGCCTTCCCGTTCCGTCCACGTGCGTGGGTGCTGGAATCTTGTCGCGTTTGTCCGACAGGACGGAATATGCCAGGGTCATGAACGGAGACGGGTGCGATTTCTCAAACCACTCGCCGGTCTTCTCCGCCAGAATGGATGGAGCAAACGGGCGGAAAATTTCGCGGTGCTTGATGCGTTGGTTCAGGATTTCCTTCATCTCTGGCCGCCGCGGATCGGCCACAATACTGCGGTTGCCAAGCGCTCGCGGTCCCCATTCCGCTCGGCCCTGGTACCAACCCAGAATCTTTCCACCCGCGATAATTGCCGCGGTGCGCCGCATCAACTCTGGTTCGTCCAACTCGGCAATGGTGTATCCCCCACCCGACACCGAACTGGTCTTGATGGCTGCGCCGATTTCTTCGTGCGAATATCCCGGACCCCAATATGCATGCTGCATTACGAAAGATCGCGGTTTTCCGAGTGTTTGGTGCCACACGTAAAATGCCGCCCCGACCGCAAGCCCGGCATCGCCGGCCGCAGGATGCACATACACTTTCTCAAATGGCGTCTGGTCGAAAATTTTTCCGTTTGCCACGCAATTAAATGCCACCCCACCTGCTAGACAGACGGCTTTCGCGCCCGTTTTTGCGGCCAATTTCTTCAGCATGCCCAGATAGACTTCTTCAAGGCGCGCCTGCAACGAAGCTGCCAGGTTGCGATGGCGCTGTTCCAGGGGTTGCTCTGGTGACCGCGCCGCACCGCCAAGACGCTGTGCCATTGCCTCCGAAAACATTTTGCCAAGCACTGGTGTTTTGTCGGACTCGGCCCAAGACATCTCCGGACCTGTTTTCTGATGCGTGAAGTAATCCAGGCCCAGTCGAAATCCGAATTCGCCTCCGTTCGGACTGAACTTCACGATTTCACGAAACGCTCCCATGTTCTCCGGCGTGCCATACGCCGCCAATCCCATGACTTTGTATTCGTCGCCGAATTTCAGGAAGCCCAGATATTGCGTCACCGCGCTGTAATACAGCCCCAACGAATGAGGGAACGCGATGGCGTTATCGATCTCCATGCGATTCCCGCGTCCCACACCCCACATGGAGCTTGCGAAATCACCCAGCCCATCTGCCGAGAGCAACGCCGCATCCTCGAACGGCGACACGAAATAACTGCTCGCCAGGTGCGCCTGGTGGTGTTCCACGCGATGAAAGCTTGCCTTGATTCTTGCGGGGTCGCTGTCAAACGCCGCCGCGAGCGCTTCCGGTATGCCCGTAAACTTCGACATCACCCGCGCGCGTTCCCGCGCGAAAGACGGCATCCGCATCGCGTACCACAGTTTCGTGCCCAGGCGTGCGTAGGGGTTGCGTGGCACGGCCACATGATCGATGTCGGAAAGTGTGATGCCCGCTTCTTTCAAGCAGTAAGCGATGGCGGCTGAAGGAAAACCCGCCGCATACTTCACGCGGTTGAAGCGTTCCTCTTCCACCGCCGCGATCAGTTTCCCGTCGCAGACCAGCGCTGCCGAAGCGTTGCCATGATACGCATTGATCCCCAGAATGTTCATTAGTCAGTCCGAAGTTTAGCTTAAATCTGTACTTCCTGATACGCAGTAACCAAGTAGGTAATCGGTTCTGGATGTCAGGAGAGGTGGCGGCGGCACCACTCATTCAGTACATATAACGACCACGGGCGAGACCAGGTTGTGCGGCCGCCCAGAAAATTATCCCACACGTTCTTCACGCCAGCAGCATGCACGTGTTCTTTCAATGCGGGCGCCAGCTCCTTCAAACTCGATTCCACACGCGGCCGCAAGGACGTTCGCAGCCATTCTTCCCACGGCAGCGTGAACGTGCGTTTCCTTTGATCCAGTATTTCCGGCGGCATCAGGCCCGCCAGCGCGGCCCTTAGCAATCCTTTGGATACTCCGGGTTCCACTCGTGCGGCATCGGGTAAGGCGCTGACAAATTCCACCAGTGGTGTGTCGAGAAAAGGCACGCGCACTTCCAGCGACCGCGCCATGCTCACGCAATCTGTGTCGTGAAGCAGGGTGCTGGCCATGTACGTGCGCAACTCCAGCCAGGAAATTCCCGCCATCGGCTCGGCTGCTCCTGCCTGATCCGCGGTGCGTTCCAGCCAGGCAAGCCACGTTGGATCCAGGGTCATTCCGTCGTTAGCCACACTGCTCTTGCGGTAGCGCGCGTCAGCCAATCGCGAGACTTCCGACGGTGGGAACAACAGGCGCGCGAAAAAATAGGGATGGGGCAAGACGTTCGGCATCAGCCATGCGTCACTCGCCTTGCGGGCCGCATCTGCGGATCCTTTGCGAGCCATGAAGGAATTTACCAGGGGGGCGCTTATTCTCCGGAAAGCTCCGGGAATGAATCGAGAGACGACTTCCAATCTCACCAGCTTTGGCGTGTCCGCGAACGTCCGGTAACCGCCGAACAATTCGTCGCTTCCCAGACCGGACAACGCCACTTTCAGCCCCACTTCGCGAGCCGCCCACGAAACAAAATACGTGTTGATACCATCCATGGTCGGCTGATCCAGTGCGCCGACCGCTTCGTCCACGCGCGCCAACATATCCCGCCCTTGCAATGGCACCTCGGTGTGATGCGTGCCCGCGCGTTGCGCCACGACCCGGGCTAAGGGACCTTCGTCGTAGGGCGTATCGGGGAAAGTCAGCGTGAAGCTCTGGATACCCTGCTGAGCGCGCCCAGCGAGCACGGCGATCGCGCTGGAATCGAGGCCACTGGACAGAAACAATCCCACCGGTACATCGGCGATCAGATGCGCGCGGACTGCATCTTCGAGCAAAGTTCGCAGACGCGCCGATGCCGCCGCAAAATCCCGCGGACGTTTTGGATCGCGCGCGGCCGCGCTTCGCGTAGGATCCCACCAAGGACGCACACGCGGAGTACGCCGGCGATCGGGCAAGTGAAGCAACAAAGCATGGCCGGGCGGAAGCGAAAACACGCCTTCCACCAGCGTCACCGGCTCGGAGACGCTTCCGAATAGCAAATAGGATGTCAGCGCGTCGGTCGAAAGTTTTCGATCTAGGGCTCCCGACGCCAGCAAAGCGCGCAACTCCGATGCAAACGCGAAACCATGCGCTGTTTGTGCGTAATACAGCGGCTTGATTCCCAACGGATCGCGCGCAAGAAAAAGCACTGGAACTGTCGCAAAATGTTTGCGCATGTCCAGCAGCGCAAACGCAAACATGCCGCGAAGCTCGCCGAGCAGGTCTTCGCCCCACTCTTCCCAACCGTGCACCAGGATTTCGGTATCGGAGCTCGTGGCGAAGCGATGTCCGGCAAGTAGCAATCGTTCGCGCAATTCGCGGTAATTATAGAGTTCGCCGTTGAACACGACGGCCATGTTGCGCGCTTCATTCCAGACCGGCTGATGGCCGCCGGGAAGGTCGATGATGCTCAGCCGACGCATCCCCATGGCCGCGCCAGGCGCGCGCGAATCATTGACCAAAAATCCGTCTTCGTCGGGACCTCGGTGTACCATCGCGGCGGCCATTTTGTGCACGCGGCTTTCCGCTTCAACCGAGCTTGAAGCGTACACGAAGCCGCAAATGCCGCACACGCGCTACTTGATCTCCGGAGTGGTGAAGAATGCCGCTGTCGCACGGCTGAGGTTGGTACGCAAATGAAAACGGGGAACCTTAAGGCGATGGTCCGCCAGCCATCCGAGAAACACGCGAACCAGCATCAGCATGATCAGCGAGCAGACCGAGAAAAACAGATACATGAACGAGCGTCGTTCCAGCAGCAGTCCCCAATCCAGGTATTCATCCCAGCTCGGAACAACGCGATCAAGCAGACGTCGGACTTGTTCACCACGGAAAGGCAACGCTCCCAGGCGCACGTGTGCGAATCGCTGGTAGTTGTATTCCGGAAGATATCCGGGAATCGATCCCGTTGCCTGCTGGAAAAGTTCCGGATTTTGCAGATCCTTGCGAGTCAGCAGGTTTCCGTGGGCGTCCTTCATAAACGTCCGGTAAGTCGGGTCAACGATCACCCAGCGGCCATCCAAGTTCAGTTCTGCCACTACGTGGTTTGCGGTCATGTTCGGTGCCAGCAGTATCAGGCGGCGCGATTCGACGCCTGCGCTGCGCGTCAAGTTGAGGAAGGCGTTCGTGGCACTCCCGCAGATTTGCAGCAACTGCTTGTAGTTCAGGGTGTCCTGAGGATCCCGAGTGGAAAGCTCTTTTGGATGTTGCGCCTCCAGCCGGGGTGGCCCGTTTTGCATCCGGGCCAGAATCGCTTCCGCTTTTTGTTGAGGTGGCGCCGCTTGCGGCAGAATCGCGTCCGAAAATCCCTTCAAATATTGACGCATCGAAAATTCCCACACACCGGACCACACAGTGGCGACGAGCGCCAAGATGAGCAATACATTGCTCACCCACCAAACGGAGCGGAATAGAAGGCGGGCATTCAAAAGTGTTCCTCGTGATCTGAGGATGGAATTGTCCTACGCAGCGCCTCGTCTCGCAAGCCTGGAATAACTATATTCCATCTCGTCCAATGGCTGATCCCAACCGAGATTCGCCATCGCTGCCCGGCAACCTTGCTGCAGGCTTTTGAAAGCATCGTCATGCTCCAGCAGACGTCGGAGTGCATCCCGCAATTCCACCTCTTCGTGCCTAACAATCAGACCTGCCGTGTCCTTCAAGAGGGGCGCAATGCCGCAGTGCTCAGTGACAATCACGGGTGTACCTGCCGCTACGGCCTCCGCCGCCGTGTTGCCAAAATTTTCGTTTTGCGAGGGAAGCACGAAAATATCGGCATCCCGATAAGCGGACCATTTGGCCTTACCTTCCAGCGGCGGGGAAAAGTGTACGCGACTGGAAACGCCAAGTTCTCCGGCCATATGTATCAGACGAGATTTCATTCCAGACTCATCCGGACCTACAAAGGCAAGATGGATAGCGGCGTCACGCGCGGCGATGGATTCAGGCAGTCCCGCGAACGCTTCCAGCAGCAGATCTGGACTTTTCTTCTGCGACAACCGGCCGAGAAACAAAATCAGTTTGTCCTGGTCCGCGATTTTCAACGCACGCCGGAAACTGCCTCGCTCCGGCATTGTGCCCGGCACATCCACACCGTTACGGCGCAGAATGAGCTTGTCACTCGGAATGCCTCCGGCGATCAGTTCCTCCCGCTCTTGTTCGGAGGTAACCACAATGGCTCCGGCACCTTCCAGCATTTCGCGCCCCCAGAGACGGTGATACGCGCGCTTCAGGAAAACACTTCGCACAATCGGGACGAACATACCGATCGGCTCGACCACATAAGGAATGTTTCGCTTCCGGCATTCTTTCGCGGCGCGGGGTCCTAGCAAGTCGTACAGTCCAAAAATGTGGACGACATCAAACTCTTTCAACCGCGCGCGAAGATACCGACCCAACGCTGGATTCCAGCTGGTCGCATGGTAGTGCAACCAATTCGCCAGATAGACAGCGGTCACACCATTCACCTTTCTTCTGTGGCCGAACGGGCTTACTTCGGCCTGAGGTTCATTGGGCAAGTCTTTCAGACGAGCCTGTAGACCCCAGTCCGCTGTCAACACCGTGACCTCATGACCTTTTCTTGCCATCCCTTCGGCCAATGCCTTCACCTTGACCGGCGGTCCCCCGAATTCGAAGAATGGCGCGTAGCTCTGAGTGACGTTCAGGATTCGCATAGTTCGCGCAGGATTTTCTTGAACGCTTTGGCGAAAACGTTAAAGCGGAATTCCTTCTCCACTCGCTCGCGTCCGCGCGCCCCCATCTCTCGGGCGAGTTCGGGGTTACTTAACAACGCATCCAAGGACGTCGCGAGCTGCAGCGCGTCTCCATGCTGGACGACATAGCCCGTCACGCCATCGCGAATTACTTCGGGCGCTCCGCCGTGGGCCCCGCCGATCACAGGCTTGCCCCGAGCCATTGCTTCAAGGTAGACAAAACCGAAGCCCTCTCCGCGGCTGGGAAGCGCAAACATCTCCGCAGCCGCGTAGCAGGCGGAGAGTTCGGGGTAGGAAAGCCCGCTGAAAAAATGCACGTGTCGTTGCACACCGCTGTCTCGCGCTTGATTAACGAGCCACTCCCGGTCGTCGCCCGCGCCGATCATCACCAATTGGACGTCGGGCCAGCGCAGCAGGAGGCGAGGCATCGCTTGAATCAACGTGTCCATTCCCTTGTAGCGTTCGGTGGCCAGCCAACGGCCGACAGTCAGGATGACACGTCCCTGGGGAAATTCGGCTGGCAAGCGCGATTCCGAGTTTGTGGAAGCTCTCGTGTCAAAGTCCGGATCAAGGCCCCATGGCAGCACGCGCACCTTTTCCGGCGCCACTCCCTGCATCGAAATCACGTAATCCGCCGTTGCCCGACTCGGTGCCAGAACGGCAGTTGCCCGCTGCAACGCGCGCCGCCGCATGCGCGACAATGGCTCCCACACTTCAATCCCGTGGGTACAGATGATACTTTTCATCCGTGGCGCTACAACGTGCATCGAGCGCACAATCGGCGCAAAATTCGGATGCACCGCCAGCACCAGCTTCGCCTTCCGCCGCGCCGCCCTAAGCGCAGACACGGTAAATCGCGCTTTACCTCGCGCCGCGCCCGTGAACACATATTCGTGGTCGCCCACGCGCATCCGGTGCAGCTCTTGTGAATCATTGAGGCTAAGCAGTCGGTACTCCATTTTCTTCGCTGTGGCGTATTCGCTCAGCACCAATGCCAGATGCCGGCCCGCTCGCTGGATTCCGCCGGGTGCGTCCAGTTCAGGAAACAGTCCTATAAGCACGCGCTGAGTCTGACAAACCCCGCCAATCAAACGCAAGTGGCTAGCGATTTTCGTTGATACCGCGAGCGAACTGCAGTTTGCTTCCGCGGCGGCCAATATGGCCTCAATGTTTTCTTTCCACCCACGGTAACAATTCCGTCAGGCTGGCCACATACAAATCGGCCGCGCACAGTTGTTTGTTGTGCTGGCCGAAGCCGTACGTTACTCCCACTGCTAACATTCCCGCGTTGCGCGCCGTCTGAATGTCTACATCCGAATCCCCGACCATGGCAGCTTCGCTGGGCGAGACGTTAAGTTCGTGCAAAATTGCCAGCGCACCGGCCGGATCGGGTTTTTTCTTTAGGAAACTGTCGCCTCCATAGACGGCGTGGAAGAAGTGCCGTAGATCCAGACCCTCTAATATCGCTATGCTCGGCTGCGTAGGTTTATTTGTCAGCACTGCCAACGCGCAGCCGTTCAGTGCGCTGAGTCCCTCAGCGACGCCGGGATACGGCCGCGTCAGATTCAGCATTTTCAATTGATAATGGTGCAGGAAAATTTCAAGCCCTTCGCGCCTTTGCTCTTCGCTGGACTTGGGTCCCAACACGCTCGCGATCAACTGCGGCGCGCCGTGACCGATATAGCTTGCCACCCGTTCCACTGGCTGTTCCGCGCGCCCGGTTTCGCGCAGCATGGCGTTTACCGAATGCACCAGGTCCATTTTTGAATCGATCAGCGTTCCGTCCAGATCAAATACAAACGCCCGCACAGGGGCGACATTTCCCTTAGTCATAGTCTTTCATTGTAGTGCGCTATCGCATCAGCCCGCGGAAAAATAATGCGCCGCGGAACTAACGCGAAAGATCCGGTGATGGACTTTTTCCGTTCGCGCCATTTCGCGTACACTAGAAAGCTATTCGTTTAACGAAGACTCCATCTGGAGACGTCATGGCCCTGGTGCAACCGTTCCGTGCTTACCGCTATAACCCGAGTCTTACTTCTTTTGAAAAAGTACTCACGCAGCCGTATGACAAGATCAGTGCCGCCAGGCAAGAGGAGTACTACGCATCGGATCCTCACAATTTGATTGCCATCGAGAAAGGACGCACTTACAAGGAAGACACCGCGCAAAGCAATGTTTATACGCGCGCTGCCGCTAGTTTGAATTCCTGGATTGCCGAGCACGTCATCCAACAAGATTCCGCACCTGCGTTTTACTGCTACTCTCAGGAGTACGAAGTACCCCGCACGGCGCTTCGCCGGACGCGTCTCGGCTTTATCGGGGCCGGAAAACTCGAGGATTATTCCGCCAACGTGATCTTCCGCCACGAGCACACGCTTTCCGGCCCAAAAGCGGATCGCCTGGAACTGCTGCGCCACACGCGCACGCATACCGGCCAGTTATTCATGCTCTATTCAGACGCTCATCGCCAGGTAGACGCCGTTCTTGAGGAGGCGCAGTCTTTCCAAGCTCCCGTCACCGAACTGACGGACGAATACGGCGTCATTCACCGCTTGTCGCTGATCACAGACCCGCATCGTATTTCCTCGATTCAAAATGCCATGTCCGACCAGAAGCTGGTGATCGCCGACGGCCACCACCGGTATGAGACTTCTCTGAATTTCCGCAACGAGTGCCGCACGCGAGCCGGCAAGTTAATTCCTGACGCGCCCTACGAATTTTCCATGATGACCTTCATCAACACGCGTAGCGAAGGCCTGACGATTCTGCCCACTCACCGGATGGTCGCAAACTTACGTGATTTTTCCTGGAGCGCTGTTCGCCGTTATCTGGAGCCGTGGTTCTCAACCGAAGTTCTTCCGTTCGATGCTCCGGCCCAGCGAGAGGAAGTAACCGCGAAATTTCTGCAACGGCTTGCAGCGGCAAAATCGCAACGAGCGATCGGGGTCTACCCTTTGCCCGAAGGCGACAAGCGCGCGTTTTATCTGCTGACGCTCCGCCCCGAAGCGGACATCGCGCAAATCCTGCCTGGTCTTTCTCCGCTGCAACGCGAGCTGGACGTCGTGCTGCTGCATCAAGGCATTCTCGAGCCTGCACTGGGCATCACGGCCCACGCCGTCGCGTCCGAGGCGAATCTTTCGTACGAGCGCGAAGCCGCCACGGCTCTCGACGCCGTCGACAACGGCGCGGCGCAGATCGCGTTTCTGCTAAATCCGGTCGATGTGGACCTGGTGGTTACGGTAGCCACCGCCGGCGAAGTCATGCCGCAAAAATCCACGGACTTCTACCCAAAGCTGCTCAGTGGCATCACGATGTACCGCATCCCGGAAGACAAGGTCCGAATAAAAAGGGCGAAATAAAAAAGGGCAGGGAAAATCCTGCCCTTTCCTGACCAATATCTTTAGTGAAGCGACGATTACTTTGAGAAGCTGGCTACCGCTTCGGCTTCCGTGTTGTACACGTCGAAGATGGTCATCAGCTTCGTGATCTGCAGCACTTCCTGGAACTTAGTGCCCAGGTGGCACAGTTTCAATGCTGCCCCCTGTGCTTTCGCGCTGTGGTGGGACGCCACCAGCGTGCCCAGGCCCGCGCTGTCGATGAACGTAACGTTGTCCATATTCAGCACGACCTTCTTCTTGCCTTCGGCCACCAGCGACTTGATCTTTTCGCGGAGAGCGTTGCTTTCTTCTCCCAGCACGATGCGACCGTCCAGCGCCGCCACAGTTACGCCGTCCACTTCGCGTGTTGTAATCTTTAATGCCACTTTAAGTTCCTCCTCGTCCGTACACGATCCGGCGGCAACCAGGGCCGGAATCGCGAAGCATATCTGTTTTTGGTGCTTACCGCAAAGCGGTCTTTACACCCTGGCTACGGCCGCTCGGCGTTAATAGTAATCCGCGCAGGACATGTAGTACCCGCATACTCCGCAGACCAGCTTGCACCTTCTCGACTCCAGCCGCTGCGAACAAACCGGGCAATACCGGGACGGATCTTCCTGCAATTCAGCTGCTGACTTGTCTGCCGGGCTATTTGCCGGCGACTCCGCAACAGCCATTCCCCGCAGCCCTGCCAGGGGCATTAGCTTTCCGTCCTGTTTCACGGCCCCACGGTTATAGCACATCCGGACATCCGCAGGAAAGCGCAGCGGAGCACTCGAGCAGGGATCTGGTCACAAGTGACGGGTGGGCAGCGGTTCGCAGACTCGCCGGGGGCAAAATGTATTAGGCCCCAACGCCGGCATCTTTTTGTGGTGCTGGCTTGTCTGATCGGGTCTATGATTTCCACCCGTTACGTAGTTGTCCATGCACCCACGCAAAACCTGTCAAATAGCAAAGGCCTTATTTCTAACTGTCCTCGCCGTCGTCGGCACAGATGTCTACTGCTTTGGCGCGAATCTTACTTCCGTTTCCAGGGCGAATCTTTGTATCACCGAAGGAACGATCGAAGAGTTACCGGTGGGGCGACTTTCCGTCAGCGTCCCTAAAATGAGGGCTTATTTGAACGCCATCACGGCGCATCAAGTCGAAGTTCATTTCACCTATCTCGGTTCGACCGGAAACGAAGCGAGGCTGGGTTCCGGGGAACTGCGGCGTCAGTTCGGTCTGAAGCTACGGGCGCAAGACGCTTGTAATCTGGTTTACGCGATGTGGCGCATCGAACCGGAATCGAAGCTGGTGGTATCCATCAAGAGCAATCCGGGGCAGCACACCAGCGCGGAGTGCGGCAATCGTGGCTACCGCAACATCAAACCGCAACGACCCAACCTGTGCCTGCCTTGCGTACAAGAGACACCCATGACCTGCGCGCCGAAATGAATGGCGGGGAGATGAAAGTTTTTGTGGACAATTCCTTAGTTTGGGAAGGCTCGCTGGGGTCAGAAGCGCTCTCATTCGATGGTCCGGTGGGCATCCGCTCAGATGACGCGCGGCTTGAATTTGAACTTCGTATCCCACAGATACCGAACGCCGCGACGGATCGCGGACCGGGTTGCCGCACTGGCGCAGACACGCCCGAGTAATCAGAGTGCTAACTCTGGTTACGGCGGACGCGTTGCGCTCCGGAGTTGACCGATGTGACTTACGCTGTCTGGTATTTAGCGGCTTGAGGATCCATTAAGGTGTCACAGGGGCGAGCGGTGACGAGTGTTTTTGGATGCGGCTCGCGGACTCGCCGGCGGCACGATGTATCGTGCGCCTTCGCGGAATTCTTGGTTCGCGGCATTAACTAACGGGCTGGCTGTTGTATTCTGTCCGGGCTGACCTGGGAGGATCGTTTTGAATTTTGACTCGATGCAAAAAACCTTATCGAACTGCAATCATTTCATTTTTGCCGTCTTGTTGCTGCTTGGTTCTGCGCTGCTTTCTGGCGTTTCAGCATCAGCGCAAGCCTCCCCCGCCAAAGCTACCACCAAACTGCGTTTTGAAATTTCATTCCCTGAGTCCCTCAGCAGTGCGAAGGCTCTCGATGGGCACGTTATGCTCGGAATTTCCACGGACAAAACGAGTGAGCCGCGTTTCCAATTGCGCGAAGAAGAAGCGTACAGCGCGCAATTTTTTGGACTTGATGTGGATGCCTGGAAGCCGGGCACTCCTGCGGTGATCGATTCCACCACGCTCGGCTATCCACTCGTCACGCTCGATCAGCTTCCTCCCGGCGATTATTACGTCCAGGCGGTGCTCAACATCTACGAAACGTTCCATCGCGCCGACGGCCATACCGTCAAGCTTCCTCCGGACATGGGCGAAGGCCAACAGTGGTTCACTAAACCAGGCAACCTGCTCAATAAGCCACAGCTGATCCATATTGATCCGCAGGCTGGCAACGTGATTCGCATCAGCCTCACTGAGAAGATTCCTCCTATCGAGCTGGCCAAAGACACGAAATACATCAAGCATATTCGCATCGAGAGCAAGCTCCTGACCGCGTTCTGGGGCCGGCCGATGTACCTGGGCGCAACGGTCCTGCTTCCGGATGGTTTCGACGAGCATCCGACCGCGCACTATCCGCTGCTTGTCCACCAGGGACATTTTGAGCCGGACTGGGATTTTTTCCTGGAGAGAGCGCCGGAAGCTGGAAAGGCAGAAACGCCGAAGGGAGAAGATTTACAATTCCTGCAATATGCCAACCGCTTTTATCAGGATTGGACCTCGGGTCGGTTGCCTCGCATGCTTCTGATGAGCATTCAACATGCGAATCCTTACTATGATGATTCTTATGCCGTGAACTCCGCCAATGTCGGTCCGTATGGCGACGCCATCACTCAAGAGCTTATCCCCGAGGTCGAAAAGCGTTTCCGCGGTATTGGCCAGCCGTGGGCACGCGCGTTGGAAGGCGGTTCGACCGGCGGGTGGGAAGCGGCGGCGTCACAAATTTTCTATCCAGACTTCTACAACGATTCGTATGCGTTTTGCCCGGATCCGATCGATTTTCGTGCCTACCAGGCCGTTAACATCTATGGCGACAAAAGCGCCTTTTGGCAGGAAAGCACGTTCGTTAAGGTTCCGCGCGCCGAGATGCGCACTTCCACTGGGGAGATTGTCGCCGTCATGGAGCCCACGGTCAGGCGCGAAGAGGTGATGGGCACGCACGGACGCTCGACGGAGCAATTTGGGATCTGGCAAGCGGTCTTCAGCCCGGTCGGCGCGAATGGCTACCCCAAGCCGATCTGGAATCCATCTACGGGCGCTATCGATCCGGAAGTCGCCGCTTATTGGAAGGAACACTACGACCTGCGTTACATCATGGAGCGTGACATCGCCACGCTCGGGCCGAAGCTCGCCGGCAAGCTCCATTTCGCCGTCGGCGACATGGACACCTGGTACCTGAACAATGCTGTGCACCTGATGCAAAACTTCGTCGATTCTCCCAAGAATCCTTTTCGTGTGGCCGACTTCGAATACAGCCCCGGCAAGCCTCATTGCTATATGGGCGGCGGGGACATTTCCAACATGGAAAGCTTTGGGACGGTCTACGAGCGGATCATGCCTCAAATCGCTCGCCGCATGACTGCCACGGCTCCGGCAGGTTCAGATATGAGCTGGAAGTATTAGAGCGGTGGTATCGGAATTGCGCTTCTCTTCCGGTGGAATCGGGCGCAAAATCCTCGGTAGGACGTTGGGCATGTGTATCCCTTCCAGGCTCCGTTACGTCCAAGTTGTTGGGAGGCGCTGCAGTAGCTTCCCGGGAGCGCTTTATGCGCAAACTACTGCTTCTCTGCTCGCTCTCATTTGGACTTGCCTTTAGTCTTGCAGCCGGCCAACACGCTGCGGTATCTGTTGCGGCACCGGCGGTGGTCGTTCGAGCGATGCCATCCGGGCAGGTTTCAGCCGCTCATGCCCTGCCAGCACATCCGCCAACCCACGCACATTCCGGCAGCAACGTCGGAGCGCCCGTTCATACCAGTACAGTTGGCAGTCACAGGAGCGGGAACCCACCGCTGCCCGTACATACAATTCCGCCAGCGCCGCTGGGCGGCTCGGTTAACCCGATTACCGCAGGCCCATCCTTCTGCAACAGGAGAGGCAGCGGTTTAGTTGGCCTGAATGCGTGCCCGCCAACCACGGGCGTAGTCCTGCCATTTTTCGGCGGTTCCGTCTACCTCCCAATTCCATATTACGCAGATGCTGGCGCTGCTACGGACCAGGAGCAGCCACAAGAAGAAGCTTCGAACCAGCCGCCGCCCGATTCCAACCCTCAATCGTACGATCAGGATCCCTCCGTTGGAGGGCCTGCGCTGTCGCGTTATCGTTCCAGCTCCAATGATTTTACTAAATCGCTTTCGGAGTTCGTGTTTGTCGAGCGCGATGGCACGAAGATTTACGCCGTTGCTTACAGCTTCCTGAATGACAAGCTACAGTACGTCACGAAGGAAGGCGTTCGCCGGACAGTGGCGCTCGATTCGCTCGATCTGGATGCCACACAAAAACAGAACGAAGATCTGGGCAACACAATAAATCTGCCGACGCCTGTGGCTTCCGGTGTCGCTTTCAATCTTCCTGTTGCGCCGCTGCAATAGCCTTAAACCCTCGTCTTTTTTGGTTGAATCAGCCTTTACGCACCGGCTCCGGCATTACGTATCCCGATGTAGCGGGCAGGCCCGCGCGCTCGAGCTGAACCGTGCTGTGTTCGATCCCGAACTCCTTCACCTTTTCACGGATGGCCGCGACAACATCTTCGCATTTATCCATATGCATATCCGGGATGCGGGCGTGGCAGCTCAGCGCATTGTGTTCGCCGCCCAGCGACCAAATATGGATGTCGTGCACTTCCTGCACATGCTCGACCGTCAGGATGGCACGGGCTACTTCCTCGACTCGCGTGCCTTTCGGCCGCCCTTCCAGCAGGATGTGCGCTGACTCGCGCAGAATGCCGATGGAGGAGTACAAGACGAGCAGACCAATCGCCAGGCCTAATATCGGGTCGATCCAATTCAAGTGCGTGTAGCGCATAAGGATGGCGCCACCAATGATTGCAATGTTGGACAAGGCGTCGCCGAAGTTGTGGACCAAAACACTGCGCAGATTCAGATCCTTGTGCCCTTTGATCAAGGAGAGCGTAATTCCGCCGTTTACTGCCAGGGCAGCCAGCGAGGTCCAGATCATCCAACTTTCCACTACGGCGACGGGATTACGCAGCCGTTCGACCGCTTCATATCCCAGCCAAAGCGCCAGTACGATCAGGAGCACGGCGTTTGTAAAGGCCGCCAGCGTCCCCGCGCGGTGATAGCCGTACGTTTTCTCTGAATCCGCCGGCCGCTGCGCCCAGCGCATTGCCAACCAGGAAATTCCCAGTGCCGGCACGTCTGAAAGGTTGTGCACCGCGTCGTTCAGTAGGGCCACTGAATGTCCCAGCAAACCTCCAAAGACCTCGGCGACGACCAGTCCTAATGTCGCAGCCATGGCCCAGGCCAAAACCGAAGGTTTCATCGCCGGATGCGTGTGAGCGTGCCCATGCGCGTGATCATGCGCGTGGGTGTGCGAGTGTCCGTCGTGGGAATGCGTATGTGTGTGCATTCTCCCTGTATTCTACGTCCTTGGCCGCCGCCGTCCAGTCCCTTCGTCCTGTCAGTTGTTGGATGGTTGACAACACGCAGCCGTGAATTCATTGACGGGCCTGGCAGCCGCTGCCACTATCAGAAAAGGTACAGTCGCACTCGTTTCACACGCGTTTTATACGGGAGTCATCGGGCATAAACCGATCGAAATGAGCTCTCCTATTGCCAAATTGAGCTTTTGGGGCGTTCGTGGATCCACGCCCACCGTCGATCCGACGACTTGGCGGTTTGGGGGCAACACGCCCTGCCTGGATTTCCTGGCCCCTGACGGTACGCAGTTTATCCTGGACTGTGGCACGGGCTTGCGCATGTTGGGCAATCGGTGGATATCCGATCCTGCTCCTCGGCCCGCCGAAACGCACATTTTTGTGACGCATTATCACTGGGACCATATCCAGGGATTGCCCTTCTTTGCTCCTTTGTATGACGACCGCAACCATTTTCAGTTCTATAGTTTCCGCTCAAAATTCCTTGGACCCGATTCCTTGCGGCAGGTCTTTGAAACGCAGATGGCGTTGCCCTATTTTCCAGTGGACTTCGCGTCAATGAGCGCCAAACGCAAATTTCGGGAGCTGGAAGGCGGAGAAAGTTTCCTGGTTGGGGAGAACAAAGTAACGGCGCGTCATTTGAACCATCCGCAAGGTTGCCTCGGTTTTCGGATCGAGACGCCCGCTGGCACTATCGTTTATGCCACAGACAATGAGCCGGGCGATCCCGTACTGGAAAAGAGCTTGCGCGAGCTTGCCGCAGGCGCGGATATCTTTGTGAATGACGCGCAATTCACTCCTTCGCAGCTCGCAACTATGAAGAAGGGCTGGGGTCATTCTTCCTGGAAAGAGGGAGTGAACATCGCCCGCGAAGTCGGTGCGAAGACACTGGTCTTGTTCCATCACGATCCCGACTCTGCCGATCGCATGGTCGACGCCATTTTGCTCGATGCCCGGGAAGAGTTTGATTCCGTGTTTGCAGCCAGTGAAGGAATGGTGATCACTCTGGGCGCGCCAGGCGAGCCCGTTCAAACGCATTTGCCCGGATCGCGAACCGCGTTGCGCCGGGACGCACAGTTTCGTGCCGTGGTCACCGGGCTGGGAGCAGACGGCAAGAAGTTCGAGGAAGAAACCACCGTGCATGATCTTGCGCTGCAAGGCGCGCTGATTTCTCTAAAGCATAATCCGCGGCTGCAGTCGGAACTTGAGGTGGTGATGGAAACGAGAGGCCTGGATGGGGTGAAGGAAATGCGGCTACGCGGTTACGTGGTGCGGATTGAAGCGGGAACGGAGAAGGGAACCACTGCGGTAGGTGTGGTGTTTACGGATTAACTCGCTGCAATTCCAATCCACTACGCACAGCTTCAGCGGCACCGTAGCGGCCACAGATTCGACCAGGCTTGCCTCAGCTTAATTCAGCAATCTTTTTGTCCAGATGTTCCAGCGCGGCTTCCAGAGACCTGCGATGATTCGGATGCGTTGCACTTTCCAGATCGTTCACTATCCGTGTGCGAGAGAGAGCCAATCCGCGACGCTCGGTTTCCCGGCGTAAATCTTCCGGACTTTTCTGACCTCTAGCTGAGTTATCTGCCACGATTTTCCTGTCTTCCACCTGAGATTCGACGTCTTTACTTTCCCAACCGCGTGCCATGGTCTTATTTTCGCACAGATCGGAGGCAGAGATACGAGGGAAGAAATATTCGATTTGGTCGCCTGGAACGGGCTTAAACGCTGGCAGCGCGGCTCTTCGGAAGCGTGGGTTGCGTGGCAGCGCTGGCGTGGCGCAGCGATTCTTCGGCAAGACGCGCGAAGCGCTCGGCGAAGATTCCCGTGTAGCGAAATTCGGCTTTATGTTCGCCCCAGCGCACCACCAGCGTCCACTGGTTGTCACCTTGCATCACGTCCAGCTTGGCGATTTCACCCGTTGTGATTACCACCAACGGATCGTAGTGCTTGTCCATGGCCCACGTTTGCGACGTTGAGATAAACAATTGCACGGGCTTCGCGGAGGAGTTGACGGGCTGATATTCGCCGCCACTCACTACAGTTTGCGCCCCGAGTTCACGGGCTTTGCGATCGGTCGGGGATTCCAGTTCAGCGGGCGGCAATAAAATGGACAGGACAAAGAACATCAAGCCAAACACAGCAGTGAAATAGCCATGCCACAGGCTCAGCGGCAGCACAACCAGCGCCGCACCAAAGCAGCCCAGCGCAACGCGGAACAGTGTCCACGATTGTTCGTTGCGATAGAGCTTCAGAAATTTTGGCGAACGCTGGATCAGCAGAAACAATGCCGCGCCACATACGCCTTTGATTCGTTGCAGAAGGTTCTCTTGTTCAACAGAAATTACGTTGGGTGTCGTGCTCATTTTGGTCGACCGGATTGGCTATTTTACATCAGGTCGTAGTCCGTTAACCTCCCTCATTCGCACAAAAGCACGGCGGAGGTGGGAGATAGTAATAGAACCCCCCTACCACCAAGGCGACATTCAGTGCGTCGATGACTCCGGCGCGGGGCCAACCCAACTCACCCGCCCGGACCAGGTAATACAGTCGTCACGGCGGAGCGCCGAGGAAGCCACTAAGCCGAGCAGTTCCTTGGTCTTAGCGTCCAGCGGGCCGGGTTCGTAGGCCTGGTGATCCGGGGCAAAGCCACGATTCATGCTCAGGTGTCCACAGTCCAGAATTTCCTCGTTAAATTCCGAGCGAAACTTCTGAAACTCGTCCAACCGTTCAGCCATGTGCCCTCCCAAACGGGTTCAGAGGGCAACATGGGACACCGACGGTAGCGCAAGGACGGAGGGAGGTCGGGCGCCGATATAATAAGTAAGCAACTCAGAAGCAATCACTTTGAAGAATTGGGCGAAATTTGACTCTCGTAGAGAGTGCGAAAATTACCCCAAACCATGGCATTCTTGCGTAAGTGCGGGAACGATTAGTGTTACCCGCAGTGGAGCGGATGTGCGGTATTAAGTGGGGTTACAAAGTGCCTTTACTAAACGGGGACTAACGGTGAGGAGTTGTTCTTGTGGGAAAGAAATCCCGGGGCGAGCGGGATCAGTTGGTGCGAGACAGATCTTGAGACGGGGGATGCGGAGTTGTTGCGGCCTGCGCAGGGTCGAGCTGGGGCAGAGGATCGACAAGCTTTGGGACGTAGAGGGGCGAGCCCAGGAGAAAGGCGAGTAAGCTCAGAATTTCGATCGATAACTTCAAACTGTCCTCCATCAACTAAAGGCTGGCGAGTTTAAGCATTTGCGACTATGGACTAAAGCCCACATGAAGTGCCTGCAGTCTTAGACGCGCAAACTCACGCGAATGGCTTTTTCTCCATGGCTGGTGCGGAAGCGGTGGAGAAGTTGCGGCTGCCGATTTTGGAAACGAAGCGGCAAGGCTGGCATCGGTGATCCTGCGTTTCCAGTTGCGAGTATGCGCGGGCGAAAGCGGCTTGCAGTCGCAGCAGCTCATCTGAAATGTTTTTGTCGGCAAAGCCAAGGGAAGCAACTTCATCGCGGCGCCGGTGCCAACTCTCCAAAGCTTTCTGACAGGCAAAAAGGAGCTTTTCGTAGTCAGTGCAGATCGCGGTCTTGAAGGAACTTTCCGAATTTTCCGAATGCATGGCCTCATCCTCGGAACGGTGAGGAGCACGTGATGCGCCAAACAATTAAGTGATGGAAGAAGAGGAGGTTGGACTTGGAATAAGGGCTTGGAAGGGTGCAGGCCTAGTACGAAACTTCGCGCTAATCTCGAACACGATCCTGTAATTCTTACCGTTTTACTTCTTGAACCAGTTCGAACGCGGCGACTATTTTTCCTTCAGCTTATTAGCGGCGTTCTGATTTTTGGGATCGAGCTCCAGAGATTTGCGGTAGTTCTCGATGGCTAGCTGCTTCTAACCGTCCTTGGCATAGGCTTCGGCGAGACTGTCATAGACATTGCCAGACTTGGGATATTCCTCGACATTTTGAAAATGACAATAGCGTCGGAATTGCGATTTTCCTGAAGGATGCCCCATAGCCGAGAGCATGGACCTGGAGCGGTGCGATGATAGATGAACTTAGTGTTTTGGTGAGATTTGACCGCCCTGAAGGCTGACCACTACGAAGGCAGCGGTGCTGGGATTTGGGGAAGTGTGTCGCAATTTTGGCTGTGGATTAGGACAGAACGCTTGCGGAAATTGCCGATGGCCGGCTGGATTTACAGCGAAATAGCGACGCGATGTACTGGTGCATCTAACTGGATGATGGGTTGTTGTGCCGCTACGGTGGGAGCCAAGGCAGGGATTGGATTTTTGGGAGAAATGCAATGTGGCGTCGCGCAAGCAAAGAGAAATGGTGGCTCCGCCAGCCCGTCCAGGCGATGGAAGCTGGGGCTTGCAACAGCAGAGGTATGATGCGGTCGTTGATCTCGCCGTTGTTGGTTGTGAATTTCCTGAGATGAAAATTTGTGCGAAAGCCGATGGAAATTATGTTGGCTTACGCGTGAAATTGCGGCTGGCCTCGCTGACCTCGCCCGGCGCTGTAGATATGGCGCGCAATTTAGAGGAGACAAACATGAGTGTGAAAGTTTTGATACCGACGCCGTTGCGGGTGCATGCGCAGGGCAAATCGGCAGCGGAGTTTCGGGCGCAGACGGTGTCTGAAGCGCTGAGCCGCTTAACGACGGAATTCGCAGAATTGAAACGACATTTGTTCACCGAGGAAGGAAAGCTGCGGAGCTTCGTGAATGTGTGTTTGAATGGCGAAGACATTCGTTATCTGGCGCAGGAAAAGACGCCAGCGAAGGAGGGGACACGATCAATATTATTCCGTCGATTGCCGGAGGGGCGCCTACGTTGACATCGGCGGAGAAGTTGAGCAACGAAGAAATATTACGGTACAGCCGGCACCTAATCATGCCTGAGGTGGGCATGGAGGGGCAGTTGAAATTGAAGGCGGCCAAAGTGCTGTTGATCGGGACGGGAGGACTGGGCGCGCCGCTCGGATTGTATTTGGCCGCGGCGGGAGTGGGAAAACTAGGTTTGGTGGATTTTGACGTGGTGGATTTCACGAATTTGCAAAGGCAGGTGACCTTCGGGACGAGCGATGTGGGAAAGAAAAAGAGCGAGGCGGCGCGGGCGTGCCTTTCGAATTTGAATCCGGATATTGAAGTGATCGCGTATGAGACGATGCTGACGAGCGAGAACGCGCTGGAGTTGTTCAAGGACTACGACATCATCGTGGACGGGACAGACAATTTTCCCACGCGACATCTGGTGAATGACGCTTGCGTGTTGCTGGGCAAGCCGAATGTGTACGGGTCGATTTTCCGGTTTGAGGGGCAAGCGACGATTTTTGGAATGCCGGACGGGCCGTGCTACCGGTGTTTGTACCCGGAACCGCCTCCGCCGGGGCTGGTGCCGTCTTGCGCGGAAGGCGGAGTGTTAGGAATGTTGCCGGGAATTGTGGGATCGATCCAGGCGATGGAGACGATCAAAGTGATTCTGGGCAGCGGCCGAAATTTGAAGGGACGCTTGCTGGTATTTGACGCGCTGGAGATGAGCTTCCGTGAGTTCAAGTTGCGGAAAAATCCGAAGTGCCCGATGTGCGGCGAGCACCGGACGATTCACAAGCTGATCGATTATTACGAATTCTGCGGCGTGCGGGGCGAAGAAGCGCCAGCGCCGGATTTGCAAGTGCCGGAAATTACGCCGAGGGAATTGAAGGCGCGGCTGGACCATGGCGACGATTTGTTTGTTCTGGACGTACGGGAACCGCACGAATACCAGATCTGCAATCTACAGGGACATTTGATTCCATTAGGCGAATTGCCGAGGCGGGTGCACGAGCTGGATTCTTCGCGAGAGATTGTGGCGTATTGTCGCAGCGGAAGGCGTTCGGCGGAGGCGATTGACTTTTTGCGTAAGGCAGGATTTAGGAAGATCCACAATTTGAAAGGCGGGATCTTGGCTTGGTCGGACGAGGTGGATGCGACGGTTCCGAAATATTAAAGACCGAGAGCGGTAAGTAAGTACGAGAACGGCAAGGAACTACAGGAGTGCCTCCAGCGGGAGCAATCCGCGTGGCTTGAGATCCCTCCTCTTCTCAAAATCACAACATAAGTCGTGGACGCGTGGGAGATGCTGGCATGAGCCAGCGCTACATGGCGTCGGACGGCCGAATTAGTTTAGGAGTTCGATGGGGGCGCCGGCTCGGCCTAAGAAGAGGCCGGGGCGGGCGGATGTTGGTTTGGCGTTGTCCCAGACCAGGACACCATTGACGAAGACTTTTTCGATTCCGGTAGGGAGAGTGGTTGGATTGGTATAGGTGGAGCGGTCGATTACCGTATCGGGATTAAAAAGAACCAGATCGGCGTACGCGCCTACGCGAATGGTACCGCGATCTTTCCAGCCGAGACGCTGAGCGGGTAGTGAGGTCATTTTACGAATGGCTTCGGGCAGCGTGAGCCAGTGTTTTTCCCGGACGTACACGCCAAGGACGCGTGGAAATGTGCCTGCGCCGCGAGGATGGCTGGCGCCGATGCCGCCATCACTGGCGACCATGACCCAAGGCTGCAGATAAAACGCCTTGATGTCTGACTCGATCATTGATTGGCAGATGATGCTTGCTTCAGTGTTGGCGGCGTCTCCTTCACGGACCAGACGAATAAACATATTCACATCTGAAATGTGGGCGGCCTTGGCGAGATCGGCGAGCGTGTGGCCGGCATATCCGGGATTCGGCTTAAATTCGGTGATGGTGATGTGGGAAGCTCCGCCGACATCGCCAAGGCCCTTGGCGACACTTTTCGGATTTTCGTATCGTTTGTCTGGGATGAGTACTTTGAGATTGGCGTGCCACGCGTCATAGGGATAGCAGTCGGCCATGAAATCGACGCCACGGCGACGCGCATCATTGATTATGTTGATGTACGCGGCGGCTTTGCCTTGAACCGCGACGGTACCGAGCTTGATGTGCGAGTGCTCGACAGAGATGTGCGCGCCCTCGGCGATGGTGATTTCCTCGTTGAGAGCTTCAAAGGATTTGTCGGCTTCGTCGCGAATGTGGGTCATGTAGATTCCACCGTGCTCGGCGGCTACTTTGGCGAGCGCAACCAGTTCAGCGGTGTCCGAGTAGCTGCCGACTTCGTACTCGAGGCCGGAAGATAGACCAAGAGCCTGCTGATTCATGGCTTGGCCAAGAAACTGTTCCATCAATCGAATTTCATCGGGAGTGGCAGTGCGCTTGTAATCCTTCCCCATGGCTTGCTCGCGAATGGTGGCGTGTCCAGCGAAGATGGCAACGTTCGGCGCGGTGTGAAGCTGTTCGACGGAGCGTACCCAAGTGATGATAGGCCACGGAGATTCGCCGTCGGGGCCAACGACGAGGGACGTGATGCCTTGGGCGATCTGAGATTCGGCCAGCGGATCGGTGAGGATGCCCTCGGCGGAATGATTATGAATATCGATGAAGCCGGGGGCGAGGACGAGGCCTTTGGCGTCGATGATGGATTCACCTTTTTCGGGCGTGAGGTCGCCGATTTCTTCAATGTGATTGAAGTTGACGCGGACATTGGCTTGGCGAAGGGGCGCGCCCGTGCCGTCGGCGAGTTGGGCGTTTACGATAAGGAAGGAAGACGGCTTTTGTTGGGAGTGAAGAGGAATCAAAAGAAGAAATGCCAGAGAGAATATGGCCAGCGTGAAAAGAAAGTTTGCGATACGCATCCGAAATTGATTCCCGATCAAAGGGCCGATCTGAGATTAGCGAGCCCTTCATAACTCTATCGAATACGAACATAGCACGGTAGGCGCGACATCATTGGTCGAACATCGTTGAATGTCGCGTAATAGTGGAGCCCTCAGCCGGCAAGGCGCGTCAGAGTTTGGCGTGGGGGGCGGTGTAGGGATTGCAACATGGATCTTTCGTTGGCGCGGGTTCCATCAATTCGATGCGAGTGAGGTCGGGATCGAAGATGTCGAATTGCCATTTGCCGTCTCGGCCGATTTCGGATTTGTCGTCGGCAAATTTCGAATCGGGGGGAAGATTACTTTTGTGAAGCTGGTCGAGGGCGCGCTCCATGTTGGGGACGCCGAGACAGAAATGATTCTGCACGCCGAGTTCCTGATGATCGGCGTTGGCAGGAATGTTCAACATGAATTCGACCCAGTCCGAGCCATCGGGAACCTGGATTTCAAACCAGTCGATGTCCGAATCCTTTTGCGGGGTGCCGGGTGGAAGATCCCTGAAGCCGCCTTTCCAGTAAAGACGGAAACCGAGAATGTCCATATAAAAGTGTTTCATCATCGCGAGATTCTTAACGACGAAGCCAGCGTGAAAAAGTCGCGAGCTGACCTGATTTGGCGGCACCCGAGCGACGGAGATTTCCGAAAACGACTGCACGAAAGCGATGCGATTGCCTTCCGGATCCTTGCTTTCGATGAAGGGTATGCCGTGAGGCGTGTTTTTGATTTCGGAGACCGAAACGCGCTGGGAGAGCAAGTAATCGTGCATTTCGCGAACGCTGTTGGTACGGAAAGCGACCTCGTCGAGCCAGGATCCGGGATCGCCTAGTTGGGCCTGAGTTAGTTCGATATGTTGGGAAGCGTTGACGACGAAGCAGGGATTTTTGACGTTGATGCAGCCGTTTGTGCCGGTGCGGAGGCCCAGAATTTTGGTATAGGTTTCCGAGGATTTCTGGAAATCGCTGGACTTAACGCGTACAAAAGCGATGCCGGAGATTTGGGGGCGCGGAGGAGTTTGCGCGTGCATGGAAGGCATGAGCAGGAAGGTTGCACAGGCGAGAATAGCGGGACGCGACATGGATGGACCTCACTATAGGGACGTTTGATTCTATCGCAATGGCCTGCGCTCTAATTGACGACTGTAAGCCGCCGTACTTCAAACGTCAGAAGGTGACGGCGGTTAGGGCTTTGTGGGCCAGGTCGGTGGCGCCGGGCTTGCCGGCCAAGACGAGGTTGGCCCATTCGGCGGCAGCATGCGAAATGCGGACGGCTTCCGTGGTAAGTGATTCGGGGCCGCCGGAATCCGAGTTGCCGAAGAAGATGCGATCCATGGGACGGGAAGCAATCATGCGGTTTTTTGTGTATTGGCCAGGGACGGCCATCATCATGGCGTGGCCGCGACGATAGAGTCGAATCTCGATAGGATCAACGTTGAATTCGGGCAAGCACTTCTGAAAATCCTGCAGCACTTTGGCGGCGAAATCCTTGCAGCCTGATTCCTCGAGGAGAATGGAGCGCTGGTACTCGCGAAGGGCTGAGTAGAAGGTGAAGATCTCGTACTTTGGTTTGTAGCCGGGCTGATTGCGAATAGTCCAATCGGCGACGATGAAGTCGGTGAAGGAATTGCCGGGGCACCAATTGTCGTACCCTTTGTTGTAAATGCGCTTGTCAAAAATCATGTTGATCATGGGGATGGGCGCGTAGCGCATGCGGCGCATTGCTTGTTTCTGATCGCTGGACAGACCGGTGACAAGGCGAGAGGTGATGAACTTGGGCGAGCACATGAGGACGACTTTTGCGGAGACGGTGGTGAGCTTGTCTTCTTGCATGTAGGTGACGCGAACTTCGTCGGCGTCGGGGACGACAGAAACGACGGTGGCGCCGCCGAGCATGCGTTCTCCATACTTCGGCTTCATCACTTCTACCAGCTTGTGACTGATACAGCCTAAGCCGCCAGGAAGAATGACGCGGGTGCTGTCTTCTCCCTTGATGAGGTATTGCGCGTCGACGACACCGATGAACGCGGTGGTGTCTTCGGTAACGACACCCCAGTTGGAAAGACCGTAGGCGTCCCACCATTGGGTGACCTCAGGGGCATAGTTCTTGGTGATTTCGGTGAATGGTTTGGAGTCCAGCTCCAAGATGTCTTTGTGGGGATCGATTTTGAGAATATCGGCGGCAAACTTCTTGAAACTGGCGACGGTTTCTTTGGAGTAGGGAAGCTGGCTCAGGCCGGAGCGCCAAGTATCTGGAGTGTAGGCGCCGTTGACGATAGTGGGGTCAGGCATGTCAATGGGAAGAAGGTCAAGGCCGATTTCCTTGGCGAGATGGTCGCTGTCACTGCCGCGAAAATCGTACGCGGCGGCCGTGGAGTAAGGCTGGCCGGCGAATTCCTCCTGATAGGCGTTGCCGCCGAAGTGATCTTCCTTTTCGAGCAGGAGCCAATCCTTGCCACGGAGGAAATAGGCGGCGGAGAGTCCGGCCATACCACCACCAACGATGGCGATGTCGACTTTGCGGGTGGCGTCGGGTTTGGCGAAGGAGTGGCCATCGCGGACTTCGTGGCAGATGGCAAAGTGTTCGCCTTCGACATTGGCAGGTTTGGCTTCAGGCTCGACGAGAAGAACTTTGTCGATGGGACAGCCGGAGGCAATGGAACCGGCGACGAGGAATTTGATGAAATCACGACGGGAGTTGGCGGGTTTCAGGTTTTTAGTCATCGGCTTTTAGTTTCCAGAAGAGGGAAAGTGGTTCCTTTCGATAAATTCGGTACCAGGCTGGGCAAGAGGAGCTTCCTCAGGGGCTGAAGCCCAACGCGTGACGAATTCTGATGTCGGAGCTGAAGCTCCGACCCCCTAAAGAGCCGGAGCACTCTGCTCGGGTTAACGTCACCGGGGGGGATCGTCATCAACATCATGGGCGCTCCAGTAGTTCGCGGGGTTCGTTGCCGAGGGTGCGGGTGCGGATTTGGTACCAGATGAGGATGAGGATTACGGAGAGGATGAAAATTAGCGTGGAGATGGCGTTTATTTCGGGAGTGATGCCGCGGCGGAGTCTTGCCCAAATTTCGAGAGGGAGGGTGTTGTCTCGACCGAGAAGGAAAAAGGTGACGGCGATTTCGTCCATGGAGAGGGTGAAGATGAGCAAGGCCGAGGCGATGAGAGAGAGCTTGAGATTCGGGAGTGTGATGCGCCAGAAGGTTTGCCATGGAGTCGCACCGAGATCAAGGGAGGCTTCTTCCTGGACGCGGTCCATTTTTTGCAGGCCGGCGAAGAGTTCGGTGGTGGCAACGGAGATGAGCGTGGTGCCGTGACCTAGGAAAACGGTGAGAAGACTGAGCTGAATGCCGAAGCGATCGACAAACATTAATAGGGAAAGTCCGGTGATGATGCCGGGAAGAACGAGAGGAAGCAGGACCAGGCGGCGGAAGAGGGATTTGCCTGGGAAATTGGCGCGATCGAGTGCCAGCGCCGCGAGGAGCCCCAGAGTGAGGGAGAGAGCGACGGCACCGAGTGCGACGAGGAGACTGTTAAGGACTGAATCCCAGATGGCGCTGTCGGCGAACAGTTGCCGATACCAGTGAAAAGTGAACTGTCTTGGAGGAAAGCCGCCTACGCCGTTTTGGTTGAAGGAGTAAAGGATGAGAACGATGATCGGCAGATAGAGAAACGCAAAGACGAGCAACGAGAGCGCGCCTAGAAGCGGTGCGCGATTGGATTTGTAGCTGGCCGTGGCGTTCATCGGAAGGCCCACCGTTTCTCGAGGCGTTCGGTCAGAAAGAGAAGAGCGACAGTTAGGAGAAGGATGCACACGGCGATCGCGGCGCCGAGCGGCCAATCGTAAGCTGTGCCGAATAGGCTTTGCACAATGTTGGCGATCATGATGCTTGAAGGGCCGCCGACAAGCATGGGCCCGAGGAAATCGCCAAGGGTGAGGACAAAGGCGAAGGTGGCGCCCGCAATCAGACCAGGGAGCGAGAGAGGAAGAATGACGCGAAGAAATGTGGCGCGGGGGCTGGCGCCGAGATCGTAGGAGGCTTCGATAAGATTGCGCGGGATATGTTCGAGGGAAGCGTAGAGAGGAAGGAAGACGAAGGGCGTGTAAATGTGGGTGAGCGTGAGAATGACGGAGAAGGGGCTATATAGGAAAAAGCTTACCGGCTCCTTGGTGATGTGAAGGTATTGGAGGAAGCCGTTGAGGACGCCGTCGGAGCCCAGGATGGTTTTCCAAGCGTAACCGCGGACGAGATAGCTGACCCATAGGGGCACGATGACGAGTTGATAGAGAAGATCCTTGCGAACGCCAGCGTGAAACGACATGTAATAGGCGAGGGGATAGCCGAGGAGAAGTGAGAGCACGGTGACGCTGGTAGCGATGCGGGCAGTGCGGAAAAAGACTTCGGCGTAAACAGGATTGTGGAGGAGCTTGGCGTAATTCTGAAGAGTCCATTGATGGACGATGACGCCGTCGCGGACGAGCCAGAAGCTGTGGGCAAACATGAGCGCGTAGGGAAGAAGAAGAAAGAGCCCGACCCAGAGGAGAGGTGGGAGGGCGGCGACGGTTTTGTAGATGCGGGAGTACATGAAGTCGTTAGTTTCTAGTTTTCATTAATAAGTCTTCGATCGCTTCGCTGGCGTTGACAGTTCTCATGTGTGGCGTTCCTTTCATTTTTGGACCTGGATAGCTTCAGCAGGATCGAAGGTGAATTCGTGTTCGCCGGTCAGGATGCCGCGGGCGGGGATGCGGACGCGGAGGAATTGGCCCGCGCAGTCGACTTCGAGTTGCTCGACGGAGCCGGAGAAAATTTGTTGCTGGATGCGTGCGCGGAAACGGACGGCGTTGGGAATGGATGAGGCTTCTGTGGCCAGCTGGATAGCTTCTGGGCGAAGAGAAAAGAGAGATGAACCGTCGGCGGCGTTAGTGGGCCACTGTAGGCTACCGCTGATGGCGGTTCCGTCGCGTACTTCCGCGCTGAGTAGATTCGTTTGGCCGATGAACTGGGCGGTATAGCTAGTGGCGGGGCGTGCATAGATCTCGCGAGGCGCGGCGACTTGTTCGAGGGCGCCGTCTTTGAGTAGGGCGATGCGATCGGAAAGTGCCATGGCCTCTTCCTGATCGTGAGTGACGAAGAGAAAGGTGATGCCGAGTTCGCGCTGGAGGGATTTTAGTTCACCCTGCATTTGCTTGCGGAGATTGGCGTCGAGGGCGGACAGCGGTTCGTCGAGAAGAAGAAGCTGCGGGCGGTTGACGAGCGCGCGTGCAAGAGCGACGCGTTGCTGCTGGCCACCGCTGAGGCGAGCGGGTCGGGCCGAAGAGTAGTCCTGCATTTTGACCATGCGAAGAGCGGCATCGACACGCGCGGGAATTTCCGCAGTGGGAGAATTCGTGACGCGAAGGCCATAGCCGACGTTGTCCGACACGGCGAGATGCGGGAAAAGCGCGTAATGCTGGAAGACGGTGTTGACGCGGCGTTTGTAGGGAGGAAGCGTGTCGAGGCGAGCGCCGCTCATCCAGATTTCGCCGGAGGTGGGTTGTTCAAAACCGGCGATGAGGCGGAGAAGCGTGGTCTTTCCGGAACCGCTTTCGCCGAGCAGGGTGAGGAATTCGCCCGAGGCGATCCGGAGGGAAATATTCTTGAGAACTTCGCGGGGACCGAACCGCTTAGCGATGTTGCGCACTTCGAGGAGTGCCGCCACGGGCGAAGGAGAGAGCGGCGGGCTGGAGGAAGCGGTCACTGGGCGGCTTTGACCTCGTTCCAGATTTCGATGTACTGGGCGCGGCGAGGGACGTCTTGCCAGAAATAGATGCGTTGCATGTAGGCATCCGGGTCGTCAAGATGGAGGCCTTTTTTCTCGGCGTCAGTCATGAACAGGGCGGCGGAAGGATTCGCTGGAGTGTAATGAGTGACGTCGGTGATTTTTTTCTGGGTTTGCGCCTGGATCATGTATTCGAGGAAGGCGTAGGCGAGATCCTTATTGGGACTGGCCTTGGTGATCATGAGGTGATCGATCCAGCCAGTTGTGTTTTCCTTGGGAATAGTTTCGCCAATTGGAAAATTGGCCTGGCGAAGCTGGTTAGTCATGAGCGGCCAGCCCATGGCGGCGATGATTTCGTGGTTCTCGAAAAGATTGGTGAGTTCGCCGCCGGTGGACCAGATTTTGCGGATGTTGGGCTTGAGGGCGAGAAGTTTCTGTTTGACGGCGGCGAGCTGGTCGTCGGAGAGATTGTAGAGCTGCGAGGGATCGGGCTTGTCGAAGCCGAGCAGCTGCGCAGCCATATATAAGGTAGAGAGATCGTCCCAGACTGAGATTTTCCCTTTGTATTTTGCATCCCAGAAGATGGCCCAGGAATCGGGGGATTGCGCGAAGGCGGTCGTTTCATAGAGGAGAGGATTGGGACCCCACATGAAGGGGACGCCGAAGGTTTGGCCGCTGATTTTGACGAGGGGAAGGTCGCGCAGTTTGGGAGAGAGTTGGGAGTAAGTGGGAATTTTTGCGAGATCGAGAGGCTCTGCAAGATTGGCGTGGGCGATGGAAGTGGCGACGTCGCTGGAGGGCGATATGACGTCGTAGTTAGAGGCGCTGCCTCCGCGAAGCTTGGCAACGAGGTCGTCGCTCGAGCCCATGTAGGACGCAGTGACTTTACAGTGGTGGGATTCTTCGAAGGCGTGAATGAAGGAAGGATCGGCGTAGCCCTCCCAGACGAGGAGATTGAGGGAGGGTTGTCTGTTATGGCAGGAGCCGAGGAATAGCGCGCAGGAGAGAAGGAGCAGGGAAATGCGGTTGCGGTTTCCCGGTTTCATTGGGTTCTCGTGGTGTTGATGAGTGCGGAAAGGGTCCGCCTCAGAAGGCAGGCCCTACATAGGCGCTTCATAGACGATTTTTCCTCCGACTATGGTTAGGACCACTTTGGTTTCGTCGATGGTGTGGGGATCGATTTCGAATATGTTTTTGTCGACGAGGATGACGTCGGCAACCTTGCCAACTTCCAGAGACCCTTCGGATTTTTCGAGATGGCCGGCGTAAGCGGCGTCGATAGTGTAGCCTTCGACCGCTTGCACAACAGTTAATTTTTGCGAGGGAATGAAACCGCCAGCGGGTTTACCGTCGGAAGTCTGACGCGTGACGGCTGTTTGAATGCCTTCCCACGGATTGAGAGTGACGACGGGCCAATCGCTGCCAAATGTGTAGCGGCCGCCTTGTTGCGCGATGCCCTTCCAGAGCCAGGCGCGGGAGGCACGGTCCGGGCCAATGTTGCGAGCCCAAACATCGAGCGTGTCTAAATCAGGATAGGCGTGGAGAGGTTGCATGCTAGCGATGACACCGAGCTTTGCGAAGCGGGGAATATCCGCGGCGGTGATGGTTTCGATGTGTTCGATGCGATTGCGGTGGTCCCTGGTGTGATTCGTGTGTTCGGCGAATTCGTAAGCGTCGAGCGCGGTGCGAACGGCGTAATCGCCGATGGCGTGGGTGTAGATCTGAAAGCCTTTTTTGTCGAGGGCAGCGACGGCGGCTTTGTATTTTTCGGGATCCCAGAAGAGAGCGCCCTTGGTGGAAGGTTCGTCGGTGTAAGGTTCAAAGAACGCGGCAGTGTGGGACTCGACTACCCCGTCGAGGAAAAACTTGACACTGTTTGCGTCGATCCATTCGTCGTGAAATTTCTTCCTGGCGGATTCGAGGGCGTCGAGATCCTGCGGGCGCACTTCAGCGGGATCGAGAACGTAGGCAACGTGGAGGCGAAGGGTGAGTTGATTTTCGTTGCGGAGTTCCTGGAAGACGTCAAGGTGGTCGAAATCGCCGCCGGCGCTATGGACGCGGCCCAGACCATTCTGATTTGCCCACTTGATGGCCGCGCGATAAGCGTTGAGAGTTTCAACCTCGGTGGGCTTCGGCACGACTTTGCCGACCAGATCGCCAGCGGATTCCTTCAAGGCGCCGGTGGGTTCGCCAGTGACGGGATCGCGCACAATTTCGCCGTTGGGAGGATTGGGCGTGGTTTTGGTGATGCCTGCGAGGGCCAGCGCCTTCGAATTCGCCCAGAAGGTGTGGAAGTCGTAGCACGTCAGGAAGACGGCGATCGCAGGGAATAATTGGTCCAGATATTCTTTGTTGGGCAAAGTTTCGGTGCCGAACATGGCGTAGTTCCAGCCGCCGCCGAGAATCCACTTATTGTCGGTATGCTGATCGGCGTAGGCGCGTAGACGACTCTGGATTTCCGCAACATCCTTGGCTCCCTCCAGGTTGACCTGGCTTAAGCTTAGGCCGCCATCGAGCATGTGAGTGTGGGAGTCGGTAAACGAGGGGAGGACGAGCTTGCCGCCGGCATCAATCATTTTTGTGCCAATACCGCGAAACCGAGCCACTTGTTCGTCCGAGCCGATAGCGACAATTTTACCTTTGCGAATAGCCAAGCTTTGCGCCCAAGGCTTCTTTACGTCGACGGTATAAATTTTTGCGTGAACGATCAGGATGTCGGCAGGAGTGACGCGGGCGGATTGCTGCGCGTGAGCGGCAATGGCGCTCAGAAAGAGCGAAAGGAACAGCAGGGCAGGTAAAGGACGGCGTCTGGATCGCACGAAACCCCTTTCGGTAACTCTTCCCGTGGTTCGCTCCGTTTCCGCGGCGCGATTCTTGCGGCTACCGCGAGTCAAAACAAAGTCAGAATGTGGGCGGAGTGTTGACCCACAGAATCCAGACTTCCGAACGCCCCGGATTTTTCCAACGGTGCGGCGTGGAGCTTTCGAAATAGAGACTGTCGCCGGATTTCAGGCGATAGTGGCCACGATCATGCAGCCAGATCTCGAATTCGCCGCGCAGGACGTGGAGAAATTCTTCCCCTTCGTGGGTGTAGGATTCACCGCTGGTGCCACCGGGCTTGATGCGGAAGAGATGAGGCTCCATGGCGGTGTTGCCCCAGGCGAGAAGTTCCATGCGGACCTTGGGACTGGTTTCGAGAACCTTGCGTTGGGAAGGGCGAACAAGGTGTTGAGCGTCACCGTTCGTTTCAAACATGGAAAGGATATTGGTTTTGTAAAAACGCGCGATGCGCTGAAGTGTGGCGACAGAGGAACGCATCTGGCCTCGCTCGAGCGCGCTGAGAAAACCTACGGAAACTTTTGTTGCGCGAGCGACTTGGGCGAGGGACAGGCCGCGTTTAATGCGCAGACGGCGGAAGCGCTGGCCGGGAGACTGGGGAGCATCGGCGGGAGCGGAGACGACACCCTGTTTTTTGAGAACGTGAACAATCGCGGCGGGATTGAGGCCGCGAGCGCGACGTAGAAAGAGCGCGCGCTGCAGCAAGCGAACATCAAACTCCGTATACATGCGGTAGCGGCTTGCGGTGCGCTGGGGAGAGACGAGGCCGAGGGCTTCCCATGCGCGCAAAGCCGAGGAAGAAATGCGCAGACGGCGAGCGACATCGGAGATGCGCAGGAGACGCTGAGCCGACAAAGAATCCGATGCTATGGACAAATTCTTTCTGCTTGACACGGGTCGCAGCTTTCTCTAAGTTTGCTGGATTATAGTAAGGTTCGCGGTCAGGTTACAACCACGAAGAAACGGTTTATCGGGGAAATCGCTTCTCGGGGAACAGGGGTGAATCAAATGAGATCAGGATTGAGCCGACTATTTACGGCAGTGTGTTTCCGCAGTGTCCTGCTAAGCGCGATTTTCGGAGTGTGCCTATTCATTGCGGTTCCCCCGGGAAGAGGACAGAGCACGGGCGGAAGAATTCGAGGAACGGTTACGGATACGAGCGGCGCGGCGGTGGTAGGCGCGAAGGTGACGCTGGTCAATGAAGGAACGAACGCGACGCGCGAGGCGCAGACATCGGCGACTGGTGAATATTTGTTTCTCGAAGTGCCGGTGGGGAGTTATGAAGTCGACGTAGTGGGAACGGGCTTCAAGAAGTTTGAGAGAAAAGGAATCGTGCTGGTGTTGAACGAGATTGCCAGCGTGGACATTGTGTTGCAGGTTGGCGGGTCGACAGAGACCGTGGAAGTGAGCGGGGCGCCACCGGTGATCGATACGACCACGACGCAGTTGGGCGCGGTGATGACAGACCAATCGGTGCGCGAGTTGCCGCTGAGCACGCGGAATACCTACCAGTTGCTGCAGTTGCAGCCTGGCGTGCAGTCGCAATTGGGCGCAGACCTGTTTTATGGCAGCGACAATCCCGGAGTGGTTTCGGTTAATGGAGGCCGCGGGCGTTCGAACAACTACATGGTGAACGGCGGAGACGGTAACGATATTTTCGTGAACGGGCCTGCGATTCAGCCGTCGCCGGACGCGATTGAAGAGTTTCGCGTATTGACGAACACGTTCGACGCAGAATACGGGCGCAACTCCGGATCGATTGTGAACGTCGTAACGAAAGCGGGAACGAACAACATCCACGGCGACGTATATGAGTTTTTCCGGAATAACGTATTGAATACGAAGGGATTTTTTGATCCCTATGTGCCGGATTACCAACAGAACCAGTTTGGCGCGACGCTGGGCGGCCCGATCAGGAAAGACAAGAGTTTTCTATTTGGTTCGTACGAAGGAAACCGCCTGAAACAGGGAATTCCGTCGGGCAACGTTTACCTTCCGACAACGGCCGAGGCGAATGGAGACTTCTCCGCTGACGGAGTGTTTCAGGGAGCAGTGACGGACCCAAACTTTGCGAGCAATTTGTATAACCGCCCAGGATGCGCGGGCGCTCTTTCGGCGACCGCACCAACGGCGGCGGCCCAGTTGCAGTCGCTGGCGAACGGATCGTCGACGACACCAGTGGCCTACAGCAGCCTGTTCCCGAACTCGCAAGTTCCGACATCATGTTTTGAGCCAACGGCGAATGCACTGTACAAGAACTACGTTGCTCCGGCGGGAACGGGATTGGTACAGACGGTGCCAAACCTGATAGAGAACGACGATCAATTTACGTTCAGGTTTGATCAAAATTTCTCGGCAACCCAGCACTTCACGGCCTATTACTACTTCGATGACGTAGATCAGACTCAGCCATTTTCGAATTTTCAAGCGGCGGGTGCCAACGTTCCGGGGTTCGGAGGGATTTTTAAGACCCGGGTGCAACAAGTGAATTTGGCGGAGACATCGACGATTGGTTCGAGCGCAGTAAATGAACTGAGGTTCAACTGGTTCCGCGAGGGCCAGGGAGATTTGAATCATCCGACAAACATCCTGGCGAGTCTGCACGATTCTTGCGGAACGTATGTTCCAGCGTCGCAGTGCTTTGCGGATCCCAACAATCCTAGTTCAGGTATCACCACAAATATCCCCGGGCGAGAAGGCGTGCCGTTTGTAAACGTGCTCGGCGGGTTTTCTATCGGGAACAATTTTGAGGGCGAACTGCCGCAGACGGGGAACACCTACCAGTTCTCGGACAACTTCAGCAAGGTTATCGGAACGCACAGCATCAAGTTTGGCGGAGACTTTCGGATTCAGAAGTTCAACCAGTTCTTGTATTACAACATCAATGGAGACTTCACGTTCCAAAACGGCGGATCAAACAATTCCCTGAATCCCGATCCCACTGTAAATCCGGACGCCTATCCCGACTACTTTCTGGGTGTGCCGACGACATATTCGCAGGGCGCGGCACAGGGACTGAACACAACTAACTATGGACTCTATCTGTTCGCGCAAGACAGTTGGAAAATCAAGCAAAACGTTACCTTGAACTACGGCTTGCGTTGGGAACTCAACACGCCTTACGCGGATAGCGAGAATCGTTTGCAAACGTTCCGACCGGGACAGGACACGACACAATATCCCTGCTGGTTGTCCGCGACGAGTGCGGCGAATTTAAATACGACGCCGGGAGATTGCGGACCAAATTCCGCCAACAATGCGTACTTTCCGACGGGATTGGTGTTCCCAGGTGATAAAGGAGTCCCGTCAGGTTTGACTTCCACCTATTACAAGGCGTTTGCGCCCCGCATCGGCTTGGCGTACAGCCCGGGCTGGACGGATGGCTGGCTGGCGAAATTTACGGGCGGCCCGGGGAAATCGACGATCCGCGGCGGGTACGGGATTTTCTACAATCCCATGGAGCAACTGGTGCTGGAACAGTTCAGCGCGGAACCGCCCTTTGGGATCAGCTCATTTTCGTCCAGTCCAATGTTCAATACACCCTACCTTTCTCAAAGCGGAACGCCGATTCCGAACAATGCCGGGGGAATTATCACGCAAAAGCCCACCACGCCTTGCTTCGATCCAGCAGGACCCGCGGGTTGCGTTGACTGGTCACAGTTCCGGTCGATTTTGCTGTACGGCGAATTCCAACCGCACCTGAGGACCCAGTATGCGGAACAGTATAATTTGACGATTGAGCGGCAATTGACTTCCGACATGCTCCTGCGCGTAGCTTATGTTGGGACGCAGGCGCACCACCTGCTTGCTTCCCAGGATCTGGACTATGGAAACCCGCAAACGTGCCTGGACTTGAACACGGATGTAGGGCCCAACACCTGCACCACGTTCGATTCCGACAATTCCTATAGTTTCGTGCTGCAACCTGGTCAGACTTTTCACATGCCGTATATTCCCGGGCCCAATCCGAACGGTCCGAACACTCCATGTCCATATGGCAAGGCCCAACCGGCGGGATGTGTGATTACGGCGACCACAGCTACGCCTATCACTCTGGTGGGGTTGCGGCCTTACTCCTCGCCAAACTGCAATCCGTACACGAGTTCAGGATGTCCGGCGGATGGTGTTCCGGTATTCAGTAATATTTTCTCCGAGAATACCGTGGCCAACTCGAATTACAACGGACTGCAGATTTCCCTCGAGAAAAACTTCTCACACGGGTTGCTGTTCCAGGCGTCATATACGTTCAGCAAAGCGATTGATCAAGGCGCATCGTTTGAAAACGAACTGAACCCGATTAGTCCAAATGCGACGAGGGGATTGTCGCTGCTGGATGCGAAGAACCGGTTTGTATTCAGCCCGGTGTGGCAATTGCCGATTCCGAAGAAGGAAGGATTCGAAGGGAAAGTTGTTAACGGCTGGCAAGTATCCGCGATCATTACATACCAGAGCGGTTTCCCGATTCGCGTCCAGGACCAGGACGACTCGGAGCTGATGTCCAGCATCTTTTTTGAGTCCACGAACACACCCTACATGACGGCACCGCTGCAGCGGTTGAACCCGAAAACGAATGTGGGGAACTACTGGTTCAACACAAACAACTTCTGCGATGCAACGGTATCCGGCTGCCCGCAACAGCTGGGAACTTTTGGCAACACGCCGCATTCGTTGTGCTGCGGACCGGCGTTGAGCAACACGGACCTGGTGATCGCGAAGATGACGCCGCTGACGGAAAAGCTAAACACGGAATTCCGCGCGGAATTCTATAACGCGTGGAACCATACACAATTCGAAAATCCAGATGGAAACTTCAGCGATACGACGTTCGGCGAGGTATTGAAGGCAAGAGACCCGCGCGTGATGCAGTTCGCAATCAAGTTTTTGTTCTGAGTGAAACCAACTGACTGAGAAAGCGCGGCTTTGAAAGAGCCGCGTTTTCCTGCGCAATCAGAAGCCGGCACTGCCACCAGGCGCGATCTGGCCATTGCCGGACGTACGGGAATTAAAAGGAAAGGCGTAAACTGGAAGAGCAGTTTGTCGCAGAAACCGCGAAGTTTTCCTCGCTCTATACTGACCGCAGGGAACAGACCTGCCCCGGGTGGCCACAGGAAGGCTTACCTGGATGGAGTTCGAAAATGCACGAGACATTACAGAAGGAAATCGCTTTGTATGAGAAGCGCACGCCGAAATCCGCGGGAGCGCATAAGAAAGCGGAGAAAAGAATCCCCCTGGGAGTAGCAAGCAATTACCGCGCCTACGATCCTTATCCGATTTTTGTGGCCGAAGGACACGGGGGCAAACTCAAGGACATCGACGGAAACCAGTATATCGACCATAACCTTTGCTTCGGGACGTTGATGGCGGGGCACGGGCACCCGGCGGTGGTGAAAGCGGTGCAGTGGGCGTTGGCAAATGGCACCACGTTTGGAATGCCGCATGGAATGGAACTGGAACTTGCCGATGAAATTTGCGCGCGGTATCCGGTCGAGATGGTGCGGTTTGGTTCGAGCGGGACGGAAGCGACAATGCACGCCTGCCGGATTGCTCGCGCGGCGACCGGCCGGGACAAGATTTTGCGGTTTGAAGGCTGCTATCACGGACTACACGACACGGCGCTGGTCAGTGTGAAGCCGAAGGAAGAGGATTACGGTGACATCCATGCACCGAATTCGGTTCCTGGCGGGCTGGGCGTGATCCAGGCAGTGCTGGATAACGTGACGGTGGCGACGTTCAACGATTTGCCGAGCGTCGAGCACCGGTTCCAGCAGTTCCCGGGACAGATTGCCGCGATCATCCTGGAACCGATCATGATGAATGTGGGCATCTGCATGCCACAGCCAGGATTTTTGCAAGGCTTGCGGGAAATTTGCACGAAGAATGGCGCGCTGCTGATTTTCGATGAAGTGAAAACGGGAGCGAAGCTGGGTTGGGGCGGTGCAAGCGAATATTTTGGCGTGAAGCCGGACATTATTACGCTGGCGAAATCGATTGGCGGCGGAGTGCCGCTGGCCGCGTTTGGAGCCAGCCGCGAAGTGATGGACTTGATTGTGCAACACAAAGTTTTTCACGGCGGGACGTACAACACAAACCGGATCGCGATGGCCGCGGGGTTGGCGACATTCCGCGAGGTCCTGACACGAGAGAATTACGCGCACGTCGACAAGCTGGGGAAAAAGCTAGCGGGAGGTTACCGGACGATTCTGAAGAAGGCGGGACTGGAAGCGTACGTGGCACAGGCGGGTGTGAATGGAGCGCTGATGCTGTATCCGCAAGAAATCCGGAACTACCGCGACTGGACGAAGATCGACGTGGACCTGTGGAGGCAATTCTGGTTTGCGATGGTGAACCGTGGCGTGCTGGCGATGCCGTACTGGTGGGACGAACAGTGGACTATTTCCGTGCAACACACGGAGGCGGACATCGATAAGCACTTGGCGGTCTTTGACGAAGTGGCGCCGGCGTTGGCGAAGACGCAAAAGGAACGCGGGCTGAAGTTTGTCGGAGCGGCGGGGCATTGAGGTGCGGAAGTTCGGTAAAAGAATGAGTTGAAAGAAGTGAAGGAGCGGATGGATTGAGCAGCGAGG
This sequence comes from Candidatus Acidiferrales bacterium, assembly GCA_963701055.1. Lineage (GTDB taxonomy): Bacteria > Acidobacteriota > Terriglobia > Acidiferrales > UBA7541 > Acidiferrum. The sequence goes on from OY969563.1 coordinate 734,342, forward strand.
TCACGAATGTAGCAGCGGTTACCGTTGCTTCCGCCGGGGGGAGACCACATCTGAAGCGGGTGCTGGGGCGGCGTGACCTTGTTTTGCTGTTTGTGGTGGCGGTCTTTAACCTGAATGTATTGCCGTCGATTGCGGCGAATGGCGGAGTCACGATTTGGTTGTGGCTGATTTCGCTGATCCTGTTTTTCTGGCCGCAGGGAATTGCTGTGATCGAGTTGGCGCATCGCTATCCTGGTGAAGGCGGAGTGTACCTGTGGGCCAAGGAAGTGTTCGGGGATTTCCACGGATTTTTGTCCGGGTGGTGCTACTGGACGAACAACATGATGTACGTGCCGACGGTGATGCTGTATTTCGTCGGAGTGTCTGTATTTGTTTTGGGTCCGGGGCATGAAGGACTGGCGGATAACCGGGTATTTGCGCTGATTGCGTCAGTCGTGCTGTTGACCCTGTTGGTTGTGCTGAACGTGATAGGGTTGGGCGTTGGGAAGTGGGTCAACAATCTTGGCGGGATTGGCACGTTCAGCGCGGCGTTTTTGCTGATGGGGTTAGGCGTGATTGTTTGTGCGAAATATGGGACGCATATTCACTGGTCCGACTTTCAGATACCCGCGAACCCTCGGTTTGTGCTGAATTCGTTTGGAGTGATTTGTTTTGGGCTGGTGGGCCTGGAATTGGCGTCGATCATGGGCGACGAGATTGAGAATCCGCGGAAAACTCTTCCCGGTGCTGTGGCGTGGGGCGGCGTGCTGTCAGGTTTTCTTTATGTTGGAGTGACGTTGACGCTGTTGGTGGCCGTGGACAAGAACAGCATCAGCGTGTTGCAAGGGATCGTGCAAGCGATGAGCCATATGGCGGGCCAGGTTGGCGCCGGCTGGATTGTGGCACCGTTCGCGTTTTTGTTGAGCGTGTCGATTGCAGGCATTGGCTCGGCGTGGCTGGGAGGATCGGCGCGGATTCCGTTCGTGGCGGGCTTGGATTCGTATATGCCCGCTTGGTTGGGGAAGATTCATCCGAAGTACGCGACGCCCTACGCGGCGCTGATCGTGCATGCGAGTGTTTCACTGATTTTGGTGGTTGTTAATTTTGTAGCGACGGGCGGAGTACAGGAATCCTTTCAATCTTTGCTTTCGCTTGCGGTGGTGCTGCAGCTGATTCCGTTCCTTTATATGTTCGCGGCGTTGTTGCGAATCGCGTTCGCTGAGGATTTCGTTCGCGGGCACTACGGGAAAGGCACATTGATTTTTGCGGGTGCGAGCGGGTTTGTGACTACGGTGTTGGGGATTGCGCTGGTTTTCTTTCCGGCACAACAGATCAAGTCGGTGGAGCGCTACGAAATCTGGATGGGTGGAGGAACATTGCTGTTTATCGGGCTGGCGGCGTTTTTCTTTTACATTTATGGAGGGCGGAAGGCCGCTCGAAAATTGGCGGAGGAGTCGGCGGCGTAGGGGCCTCGCGGCTACAGGCTACAGATTTGCGTGCTACTTCGGGGCGGCTGATCCCGTGCCCTGACGCAGAAGTTGGGAGGCGGACGATGTCAAGTACAGCGAAGGTGACGGTGAAAACTTACCAGAATTATGTGAACGGCCAGTGGGTCGGCAGTTCTTCGAATGAGACCTTTGCGGTTTACGATCCATCGACAGAGGAAGTGATCGCACACGTGGCCTCCGCGAACGCGACCGATACGGACAAAGCCGTGAAAGCGGCGCGAGCGGCATTTGATTCGGGTCCGTGGCCGCAGACTTCCGCGCAGGACCGCGGACGAATTTTGTTCAAGTTGGCGGAGAAGATCCGGCAGAACGCGGCGACTCTAGCGGAAATCGAAGCGCGGAATTGCGGAAAGCCCATTGTGGAAGCGGAATTCGATATTGCGGATGTGGCGACCTGCTTTGAGTACTACGGTGGCCTGGCGAACAAGGTCACCGGGCAGGTGATGCCGGTGCCGGCGAATGCATTGAGCTTTACGCTACGCGAGCCAATGGGCGTGGCGGGGCAGATCATTCCATGGAATTTCCCACTGCTCATGGCGGCGTGGAAGCTGGCGCCAGCGATTGCGGCGGGTTGCACGTGCGTGTTGAAGCCGGCGGAGCAAACACCGCTGACCGCGCTAGAGTTTGCGAATTACCTGGAGGAAGCGGGGTTGCCGCCTGGAGTGGTCAACATTATTAATGGCGTCGGCGAAGTAACCGGCGCGGCGCTGGTGGCGCATCCGGGCGTGGACAAGATTGCGTTCACGGGAAGCGCGGCGGTGGGGAAGGTTATCGTGAGGAGTGCGGCGGACACGCTGAAGAGGGTAACGCTGGAGCTTGGCGGAAAATCGCCCAATGTGTTTTTTGCGGACGCAGATTGGGAAGCGGCGGTGGATGGCGCGCTGTTTGGAGTGTTTATCAATCAGGGGGAAGTTTGCAGCGCAGGCAGCCGGATTCTGGTAGAAAAGAAAATCTATTCAAAGTTCGTGGAAGCGATGACGGAAAAGGCCAAGCGCATCAAGCTGGGACCGCCGCTGGAGCGCGAAACGAAGATGGGGCCGCTGGTCAGCAAAGAGCAATATGACCGCGTGAGCTCTTACCTGGAGTTGGGGAAGAAAGAAGCCAAGACCGCGATCGGTGGCGGGCGGCCAAAAGAATTTAGCAAAGGCTACTACGTTGAACCCACGATTTTTTATGACGTGGACAATGGCGCACGCATATCGCGGGAGGAAATTTTCGGGCCGGTAGCTTCCGTCATTCCCTTCGAGAATGAAAGCGATGCGATCAAGATTGCGAACGACACACCCTATGGCTTGGCTGGAGCGGTGTGGACGCGAGACATTTTCAAGGCGTTTCGCGTGGTGAAGTCCCTGCGCGCTGGAATCATCTGGGTGAATCACATGCAGCCGACGTATGTGGAAGCGCCGTGGGGAGGATACAAGCAGAGCGGATTTGGGCGCGAGCTTGGGCCTTGGGGCCTAGAGGAATATCTGGAGACGAAGCAGGTGTTCGTGAATTTGGATGAAGCGCCGATTGGCTGGTACTGACGAGGAAAGTTTGAAGTTCTTAGTTGTGTGTTGTAAGAAACGGCCCGCCTCAGAGGGCGGGCCCTGCCAGGGCCAGGAGATTTTGCAGGACGTGGATACTAGAAGGGGTAGAGAAACATGAAGACGATTCAATTGCGCACGGACATACCGGGACCGAAATCGAAAGCGCTGCTGGCGCGGCGAGAGGCGGCGATTCCGCGAGGGCCACATCTGGTTTCGCCAATTTTTGCGGCGAAATCCGAAGGGGCGTGGATCGAGGATGTGGATGGAAACCGGTACATCGATTTTGCCGGTGGCATTGGATGCCTGAACACGGGACATCGCCCGCCGCGAGTGGAAGCCGCGCTACGAGAGCAGGCGGGGAAGTTCCTGCATCTTTGTTTCGGCGTGACGCCTTACGAATCGTACATCGCGCTGGCTGAAAAATTGAACGCGCTGGCACCAATCAGTGGGCCAAAGAAAACCTTTTTCGTGAACAGCGGGGCGGAATGCGTGGAAAATGCGGTGAAGATCGCGCGCGCGTACACAAAGCGTCCCGCAGTGATTTGTTTTGAAGATGCATTTCACGGGCGGACGTGGATGACGATGTCGCTGACCAGCAAAACGAGCCCGTACAAGGCGGGATTCGCACCATTTGCGACGGACATTTATCGCATTCCGTACGCGTACTGCTACCGGTGCTCGTACAACTTGACCTACCCGTCGTGCAATGTAGCCTGTGCGCATCATTTGGAGGATACGTTCAAGCGTGTGGTGTCTGCAGACGCGGTGGCCGCGGTGATTGCGGAGCCGGTGCTGGGCGAGGGCGGATTCGTGGCGCCACCGAAGGAATTTTTCGGGATCGTGAAAGACATCTGCAAGAAATACGGGATCGTGTTTATCGCGGACGAAGTGCAGTCGGGAATCGGGCGAACCGGAAAAATGTTTGCGATCGAACACTACGGCGTGGAGCCGGACCTGATTACCACGGCGAAATCGTTGGGTGGAGGACTGCCGCTGGCGGGAATTACGGGACGCGCGGAAATTATGGACGCCCCGCAACCAGGCGGACTGGGAAGCACGTTCGCCGGGAACCCGATGTCTTGCGCGGCTGCCTTGGCGGCACTGGAGACGATTGAGAAAGATGGCTTGCTGGCGCGTTCGACGGCGATCGGGAAGAGGTTTGAGGAACGCGCGCACGGCTGGCAGAAGAAATGGGAACTGATCGGAGATGTTCGTGGGCTGGGCGGGATGTGCGCGATTGAGTTGGCGCGAGACCGCGCCAGCCGCCAACCGGCGGACACGGAGACAAAGGAATTGGGCAAGTTCTGCTATGAGCATGGCCTGATGACGATTACCGCGGGGACCAATAACAACATCATGCGCATCCTGGTGCCGTTGGTGGTTACGGACGAGCAGTTTGACGAAGGGTTGGACGTGATTGAGGCGGGTCTGGCGCAGATTGTGGAGAAGAAGCAGGCGGCAGTTCTGCACGCTTGAGAGTGGCTATTGATTGAATTGACTGCTGCAGAGTGTTTTCCCTGTGGAGCATTCGTTTAACTGCCCGTATTGTGGCGAAGAAATTTCGATGGTGCTGGACCTGTCTGTGCGGCGCCAGACTTATGTGGAAGACTGCGAAGTTTGCTGCCAGCCGATCGAGATCAGTTACAGCGTGGAAGACGAGGAGCTGGCTGGATTTGATGCAGACGCTGGAGTAGATTCACTTCACACGATTCTTAGGCTAGCGGAATCAGTCTGAGCGGGCCCTACAACAGCTAACCCAAGATGCCGGCCTGACGGCGCGGCGCTACAAGAAGTAACCCAAGACCTTGGCGTCAGTGCGGTACCGCATCAGTGAGCGGTGACGAAGGATTTGGGAGAGGCTTCTTCGGGGAGTTGGGTGTAGTCGGGGAAATTGCCGAAGAGTTTTTCGTTGGCGGGACCGGAGGTTACCGCGAGGACGAGATAGCGGCCGCCGACGAAGCAGCCTTTCCAGGATTGGCCGATGCCGCCGAAGACTTCTTCGCGGTCGCCACGGGAGCGAATCGAATTTACGCCTACTTTGAAGGCGCGAAGTTCGGAAGCGACGCGGCGGGCGATTTTCGGATCGTCGCAGGCGATGGAAGAAACGAGCGCTCCGTTGGAGACATTCATTTCGGAGACGAGTTCTTCGAGATGATCGACGACGACGATCGTGTCCAGCGGGCCGAACGGCTCGGCGTGGTAGAGGCGGCAGTTGCGCTGGATGTTCAGCAGCGCGGCGGGGCCGACGTAGGCGGAAGTATCCTGGTTGGGGAAAATCATACTTTCGGAGACAGTGGCTTCATATAGGCTGATCGCTCCTTTGCCGAGGGCATCGACATACAGTACGCGAAGTTCTTCGACTTTCTTGCTGTTGATGAGCGGGCCGAAATCGAGTTTGGGAAAGGGATCGTCGGGCGATTCGACGAGAACGGGATTGCCGAAGCGCAGGGAACGAAGTACGGGAAGATACATTTCGAGGAATTGCGGAAACAGTTCACGCTGAACGACGAAACGGACGTAGGCAGTGCAACGCTGCTTGCCGTAATCGAAGCCTTTGCGCAGTTGTTCGGCGAGCAGAGGCCAATTGGAAAATTGCCAGACACCGTAGGTGTTGACCCCTTCCATTTCAAGCATGTAGCGCTTTTTCTCGTCGTAGAGAGTGGAGGCGATGACGCCGCCATTGGTTTTGCCACCGACGAAGGCTAGGCAATCGACGAATTCATTGCGAACGAGGGCGTCGCTGAGCTGACCGCCGGAGCCGCTAACGAGAGAAACGGGAAGTCCTGCACGGCGAGCGATAGCGTGGGCGAGAGTTAGCGAGTAGAGGCCGCCGTCGGTGGGCGTCTTGGAGATGGCGGAATTGCCGGCAAGGACCTGGACGAGAACCGCGTGCATAAGAACGGACATGGGGTAATTCCAGGAGGCGATGTTGGAGATCAGGCCCAATGGAGCGCGGCCGGTGAGCATGGGAGAGATGTGTTCGATGTACCACTCGACGCCGGAGATGCAACGGTCGATATCCGTGAGTGCCTGGGCGTAGGGCTTGCCGATTTCCCACATGAGGAGAAGGGCGATGAGCTCGCGATGTTGCATGAGGCCGGCGAGGCATTCGGTGACGCGGCGGCGACGCTCGTCGAGATCGACGCGAGACCACGGGAGCGCCTCGGATTTGGCGAATTTTACGGCGGTGAGCGCGGAGTCTAGATCGAGCATGGGAATGCGGCCGAGACTACGACCGTCGATGGCGGATTCGTAATGGCGGCCGAAACCAGGATTTTTCCACTCGCCGTCGAGGAGATTAAGGACGCGGTTTTCGGAATCGAAGGCTTCAGGCACGACACCACGCAATTTTTGAGACAGAAAATCCCACTCGGCTGCAGGCGCAATGATGGGCATGCACAGCCTCCACTCCCGAACCAACGGGTTCGTGGATTATAGATGGGCAGGGTAAGAAGTTGGTGGTGATTTTGCTAATGGAGAGGATAAGAGGCAGTGGATGCGGGAAGGCGCATGTGTCAGAAACGGCCTGCTTCGGAAAGCTAGCCCCCTATTGGAGCCAGAAATTGTGCGGACATGGGGTCCAGCAGTGCTGGACCCCTACGAAAAAGAGGTCAGAAACCGTATTTCGCTGCAATTTGTTTGTTTTTTTGGTCGATCACGAATAGGGCGGCGCGCTGAGCTGGAAGATGGACTTGAAGGTTCACGCCGGAAGGTGTGTCTTTGATGGTGATGTAAGCGTCGTGATCGGATTCGGATTCGAGGATATAGAGTGTGGCGTTTTGCAGACGAATTGGATAGAGGAGGACGCCGTCGCTCGCGAGAAAGAGGCCGTCGTAGGACGGTGGAATCATGGCACGCTCAAGCACCTGTCGATAGAGAAGCGCAGGGGCTTGGGATGTTTCGGCGAGTTCGATGGGATAGGCAGCCCAGAAAAGCTGGCCATGGCCCAAGGGAAAATCTTTGATCGCGGAGCCGTCATCGAAATGCAGATATTCAAGCAGTTGTTGGTCTTGCTGATTAAAGGAAAGCTGGACCATCGTCATTTCCGAGGACAGGCCAACACTGTTGCCGATGGTGGCGTTGTGGAAGGTAAGAGGTTCGGTGCTGGCTTTGATGCCGAGTGGAGTGTAGCGATCGACAAGATGCCAGTGTTCGTCGCGAGAGACTGGGCCTGTGACGAGCAGATTGCCACCGTTGCGGACATACGTGAGCAGAGCTTGCCAGGTGGATTCGCGGAGGGCTTGGGGGGACGGAAGGATGACGAGTTTGGGCGAGCCGAATTTGTCGATTTGATTTTCGGCGACGATATAGCAAGGTTGGCGCAAGTCATAACCGAGCGCGCGGACGGCCTTTTGCTGGGCGACGATCTGGAGATCGGCCTGGACGGAATATTGCGCGGCTTGTGAAGTGACGATGGCAATGGCCGGTTGCGCGGGACTGACGAGATACGGAGAAGCGGCGGCGGAGAATTTTGCCATGTCGCGGAGGATGGTGGCTTCGGGTTTTTCGGTGCCGTCGGCGTGGAGGGCGCCGATGGGTGTTTCGTTGCTTTCGGTCATGTAGGAATTGGAATTCCATAGCCACTCGATGGCGCCGGAGCCTTGCACGAATGAGAGCGCGAACTTGCGTTCGAGGAGCATGGCTTCCTGCTCGGGAGTGCGGCGAGCGATTTCGTCGAGAGTGAGTTCGCGCTGCAGGCCGGTTTCCTGGATCAGCATGGTTTTGCCAGGTTGCTTGGCGACGAGGGAATCCCAGAGAAGATGGTCGTTCTGCCACCAGGAATGGTTGGTGGTGAAGTCGACGTAGGGCGCAAAGAACGCAGGGTTGAGACGATCGACGTAGCCGCCTTCGTCCTGGCCGACAGTGATAGGCGCGTTCGAATTTACACCGCGAATGGCTTCATGCATACGGCGAACCCAGCCTGCAAATTTTTCCTGAGCAAAAAGAACATAGTCGTTTACGCGAAGCGAGTTGATGCCGTCATACATGCCGCGCGGCGCAAACTCTTCTTCGGTGGGAAGCGAGATTGTGCCGGCGACGGCGCTGGGGAGAACGTTCCAGGCGGCAGCGAGGGCGGCGCGGTCTGGATATTTCTGAGCGAGCCAGGCATTCCAGGCGGCGAGTTCGACGGGATCATAGTTGGGGCGCATGCGCCAGAGTTGTTTGGAAAAGCTGGGTTCGTTGATGAGATCCCAGGCGAGAAAAGGAACATCGTGGAAGCGGCCGGCGACGGAACTGACCAACGTTTGTTGTCTGCGCACGGCTTCACCGTCGAGGTAGGGATTCGCGCCGCCGAGAATTTCGGGAAGGAAGGCAAAGAAATTGAATTGTACGGGGAGCTTATATTTACGGGCGGTCATCAAGTAGGCTTCAAGGGTGCGAAGGGTGCGGTCGTAGGGGCGGCCGGATTCGTCGCAGAGCTTATCCCAGCCGGTCCACCAGCCCGTGCGAATCATGTTGAGGCCAGCGCTGTGGATGAGGGAGAGATCGCTGTTCCACACGTAGACGTTGGGATGATCGAAGAAGAGGCGCTGGACTTCACTGGACATATAGGTGGTGCCGACTACGGCGAGAGGTTTGTCGTCGACCGTGAAGTAGTCCGAGTTGACGGCGAGATGGGGGCCGGAACGAAGGAAAGCTTCATCGCGAATCCAGAAGGCGGAATGATAGATGGCGCGCAGGGTGGCGCCTTCGAGAAGGCGTGCTTCGATGATCTGCAGGCCCTTGCCGTTCGTAGACGGGAGCACGGCGTCTTCTGTCGTGGGAAGAGAAATGGTGATCGATTGTTTTTGCGCGGGTTGATCTTCGGGATATGTAGTGACTTGGATGGTGAGCGGACCAGCAGGCTTGTTCGCGAGATGGACGATGGATTCGAGTTCGACCGGTTCACTGGGAAGATACAAAGGAAGGGCTGGGCGAACCGAGAACTCCAAGGCTCCCTGGAGGGCCCGATCGGCGACGGTGCGGAGCAGCTTGATGGACTCGGCCGAAGAATAAAAATCGGCCGCGAGATCGGCGGTGAGAAAAACCCAGCGGCCGCCGTCAAAGCCGGAAGAGAAATGATCGATCTGGAGGAGTGGAGCGGAGAGGCGGCGTCCATCGGTGACTCCCCAGACGAGGGCGTCGAGTTTTGTGTCGAGAGAGCCGGCAGAACCGCCGCGGGCATAAAGATCGTTGGTGCTGAGACGGATGATGGGGCTAAAGGCTTGTTTCCAGGAAAAGTGGGGGAGATCGATGGGAATTTCGGGATTGGGTGTGAAGATGGCGCCGGAGGAACCAGGGGTGTTTTGATATTGATCGATTTGGAGCGGACGAGAGAAGCGCGTGCTGTAGTCTCGGAGGTGCCAACCGGAGGCGTCGTGAAAAGCGGCGCGGGTGAAAGGGCGTCCGCCAAGGACGAAAAGATTGCCCCCACTATGGAGAAAGTCTGAGATGGCGGAGAAGGCTGCTTCAGGAATGACGGAGGATTGCGGGAGGACGAGCAGGTGGGTTTGCGGATCGGCCAGGACAGCGGGGAGTTGATCGGCGGGCAGGATGCGGGCATCAGGAAAAATCTGGGCGAGTTGCGCGGGAGAAGCGGAAGCGCTGTCGGCGGAGGGAAGGCCTGGTTCGGACCAGACGACGGTGCTCGAATATTTTTGAGCTTGGAGAGAATTGGGAACGAGAAGAAACAGGAGCAAGGTCGAGGCCGCAAGAAGACAGGAGGAATGATTCATGATCGAATCTCGCAATCGCGTGAAGAATAACGATACGGCACAACCTTATACCATTTTTGACGAGCTAGGCTTGTGACGAGATACCTTTTGGGTTGGGGAAGAGGTGTGGCAGTATCAAGGGCGGGTCAGGTGCCGCGAACAGCGGAGAAAAGAGAAACCGGGAATATGCCGAACCTAAGCGTATCGAGCGCGACGAAGGCTAGCGAAGGCGCGGGACAGGCTACGAGAAGTTACGCGGCTCCGCTTGCCATTGTGACGACCCTGTTCTTCATGTGGGGGTTTCTAACCTGCCTCAACGATATTCTGGTGCCGCACCTGAAATCGATTTTCGATCTGAATTACGCAAAAGTGATGCTGGTGCAGTTCGCCTTTTTTGGGGCATATGCCGTTTTCTCGCTGCCTTCGGCCAAACTCATCGATTGGATTGGGTACAAGCGTTCCATGGTTGCAGGCTTGCTAACGATGGGTCTGGGAGCATTTTTGTTTGTTCCAGCTGCGAGTGTTCCATCGTTTTGGCTGTTTCTTGGCGCGCTGATCGTTTTAGCCGCGGGAATCACCTGCCTGCAGGTAGCGGCAAATCCGTATGTGACGGTTTTGGGAAAACCGGAGACTGCTTCGAGTCGTCTGAACCTGACACAAGCGTTCAATTCCTTGGGTACATTTCTTGCTCCGTTTTTCGGGGGACTGCTGATTTTGAGCGCAGCGCCAAAAGCGATGCAAGAAATCCGCTCGATGGCGCCGGAAGCATTGCAGGTTTATCGCTTGCACGAAGCGGCCACCGTTAAGACGCCCTATGTGGGGTTGGGCATTGCGTTGGTGGCGCTCGCAGTGGCGATCGGAATTTCCAAGTTGCCTACGATCGAGCACGCACAACATAAAGTGGGAGAGAACGTGAACGACTCGATTTGGAATCATCCGAACCTGATATTTGGGGCCATTGCGATTTTTGTTTACGTGGGAGCCGAGGTTTCGATCGGCAGCTTTTTGGTCAACTACTTCACGGAACCATCGATTGGCGGGTTGACGGAAAAGGTGGCGGCGAGTTTCGTGGCATTTTATTGGGGTGGAGCGATGATCGGGCGTTTTATTGGCTCCGGCTTACTGCAAAAAGTGCGCACAGGAACACTGCTCGGCATTTGCGCGATTTGTGCTGCCGCACTGGTTGCGATTTCCATGCTAACGAATGGCCACGTGGCGATGTATAGCATCATCTTGGTGGGATTTTTCAATTCCATCATGTTCCCAAGCATTTTTACGCTGGGCGTGGCGGAACTGGGACCACTGACAGGCGACGGCTCCGGAGTGATGATCATGGCCATCGTTGGAGGGGCCATTGTGCCGCTGATGCAGGGCTGGATTGCCGACCACATCGGGATCCACCACGCGTTTTTCCTGCCGGTGATTTGCTATGTCTATATACTGTTCTTTGCGCTGAGCGGATCGAAGCCGAATAGCGAGAGGCACGCTGCAGCGTAATCCGCTTGCCGAGTGGAAGAATCGACGAAAGATTCATCGAACGCTCGAAACTCATTTTTGAGTTGAAGCAAACTCTGCAGTCCTTGTGCATCCAATATTCCATCAGAGCAAAATTGAAGGACGAACATTGACGCGACGAGTCGTTTGCAAGTGTTGGAATGCGATGCTGTTGTGGTTTTTCGCTGCGGGATTAGCGTTTGGCCAGGAGGGGCATCCTACGCCTTCGGCACCGCCTCCTGGGGCAAAGGCGGTGGTTTGCGCGGGGCGAGCGATTCCGCAATTAGAGAATGTTACAGCGAAGACCGGAATTACGTTCCGGCATACTTCCGATCCAGAGAAGAAATACATTGTGGAATCGATGAGCGGCGGGGTGATTTTGTTCGATTACGACCGCGACGGCTGGCTGGATATTTATTTCCCGAATTCGCCGAGCGTGGCGATGATGAAGAAAGGAGAATTGAGTCGGAGCGCGTTGTATCACAACAATCACGACGGCACGTTTACGGACGTGACGGACAAGGCAGGAGTGGGAAAACCGTGTTTCGCGATGGGCGGAGCGGTGGGGGATTACGACAACGACGGGTGGCCCGACTTGTATGTGACATGCATGGGCGGAAACGTGCTGTATCACAACAATGGCGACGGGACATTCACCAATGTGGCAAAGAACGCGGGCGTGACGGATGGAAGGTGGTCGACCGGCGCGGCGTTTGCCGATTATGACGGCGATGGGTATCTGGATCTGATGGTGGTGAACTATGTTGACCTTCATCTTGATGATTTGCCGGAGTTCGGGAAAGCGGCCAACTGCAAATTCCGTGGAATGAACGTGCAATGCGGACCGCGTGGACTGAAAGGGTCGGGAGATTCGCTGTTTCACAATAATAAGGATGGAACGTTCTCGGATGTTTCGAAAACGGCGGGCGTTGCTGATCCGAATGGCTACTATGGGATGCAGGTGATCTGGGCGGATTTTAACAATGCGGGAAGGCCGGACGCGTATGTGAGCAACGATTCGACGCCTAAATTTCTTTATAAAAATGAGGGGAACGGAACTTTTTCCGAAATTGGATTGGAATCAGGAACGGCGGTGGATGAGGACGGGTCGGAGCAAGCCTCCATGGGGATTGCGGTCGGGGACTACAACCATACGGGGCGACCGTCTCTGTATGCGACGAATTTTTCGGACGAATATAGCGTACTGTACCGCAACGACGGGAATTGGAACTTTACGGACGTTTCTTACAAATCGGGAGTGGCGGTTCCGTCCTTGCCGTATGTGAAATGGGGAACGGCGTTTGTGGATTTAGACAATGACGGCTGGCTGGACCTGATCACGGCGACGGGCCATGTGTATCCGCAAGTGGACACGCTGCCGACGGGTGTGCGTTATCGAGAGCCGAGAATTTTGCAGATGAATCAAGGGGATGGAACTTTCTGTGACGCGAGCGCACAAGCGGGCCCGGCGATCGCGGAACCGCGGGCCGCACGGGGATTGGCCTATGGCGATTTATTCAACGACGGGCAGATCGATATCGTGGTCGGCGACATCGATGGGACGCCACAGGTGTTGCGGAATCATGGCATCGCGGGAAATCATTGGGTGAGTTTCGAACTGGCGGGTACGAAGAGCAACCGCATGGCGATTGGAGCGCGATTGAAATTGGTGGCGGGCGGTATGACGCAAACGGACGAGATTCACAGCGGCGGGAGTTATCTTTCGCAGAATGATACGCGGGTACATTTTGGTTTGGGGAAGGCCACGAAGATCGAAAGCCTGGAAATTCACTGGCCGTCTGGGAAAGTGGAAACGGTAAAAGATCTGGATGCGGACAGGTTTTATCACGTGCTTGAGGGGCAAGGAATCGTCCCCACGGAGAAGACCCTTCCTCGGAGCAAGGCCGAGCCCGCGAAGCACTGAGGACTTTTTGAGCAAATCGGCCCGCCTTGCACTTTACACAAAATCGATATTGTACTAACGTTTTGAGGGACTAGCGCGCGGGCTTGGACCACCTGACCAAACCTCCCTAATCCCCACGGAGGTTGTATGAGTCCCCGGAAAGCAATAATTCGATTTTTGATTCTGCTGTCGATTGTGTGCGCCGCGCCGATTTTGCGAGCGAACGACGATATTCCGAAGGCGGCATGGAAGAGGCCATTGGGCGCCGCGCTGGAAAATCCCGGAAAGAAAAAGGCGGGGCTGGAGCCAGAGCACGTGGATGACGGCTACTGGCAAGGGGCGCCGGTCGGCGGATTTGGAGCGGGAACTTTTTCGCGCAGCTATCGCGGCGATTTTGTGAGATGGCACATCAAGGGCGGCGTGCATAAATATGAGAGCGTGAGCGGCAATCAATTTGCGATGTTTCAAAAAGCGGAAGGGGATGAGGCAGGAGTGGCACGAGCGCTGATGAACGGCCATCCAAAAGATGGATTGAGTGCCTGGCAGTGGGACTATCCCGTAGGGGCCGGCGATTATTATTCGTTGTATCCGAAATCGTGGTTCGACTACCAGTGGGAAAAGTTTCCCGCGCACGTGACGCTGGAGCAGTTCTCGCCGATTCTTCCGAACAATTACAAAGAGACCAGCTATCCGGTGGCGGTGTACCGCTGGCACGCGGAGAATCCGACGAACAAACGCGTGACGGTGGCGGTGCTGCTCTCCTGGGAAAACATGATTGGATGGTTTCGCACGTACCGGCGCGACTTAAGCGACGCGATGAATGACGGAAACTACAATCACATGAAGACTGAATCATTGGGACCGAAACAGACCATGCAAGGCATCGTGCTGGACCGAAACCATATCGGTAAGATCACAGAGGAGTGGGACGGGCAGTTTGTCATTGCCAGCATTGCAGAGCCGGGCGTGGAACTGAGTTATCAAACGACATTTAGTCCTGAGGGAACGGGAGAAGAGGTTTGGAAACCGTTTGCGCAGAATGGGAAGCTGGCGGACAGCAACGACTCCTGGACAAGCAGCGGGGAACGCATTGCGGGAGCGATTGCGTTGCGATTCACGTTGGGGCCCGGCGAGAAAAAGATCGTGCCGATGGTGATTGCATGGGATCTTCCCGTGGCGGAATTCGGTTCGGGGAGGAAATGGTATCGCCGGTACACGGATTATTACGGAACGAGCGGGTTGAACGCGTGGGCGATTGCGAAGGATGCATTGACAAACGCGAGCGCGTGGAGCGCGGAGATTGATGCGTGGCAAGCGCCCTACGTCAACGACGAAAGTAAACCCCTGTGGTATCGCGGAATGTTGTTCAACGAACTCTATCCTTTGGCGGATGGCGGGACGTTCTGGGGCCGGCCGGTGGATGCGGATCCGAAACAAGCTCCGACCTATTCCTTCATGGAATGCTATGACTATCCGTTCTACGAGACGCTGGATGTGCGGTTTTACGGGTCGATGCCACTGATCAAATTCTGGCCAGAGATCGAGAAAGGGATCATGAAGGAATTTGCGGACACGGTGCCGCAGGAATCGCGCGAGCGAATGGCGTGGATCTGGAAAACTGAACAGACGGGTGTGGCGCAATACCGGATACGCAAGGCCAAGGGGGCAGTGCCGCATGATCTGGGAGTGCCTTCGGAAGATCCGTTCAAGCAGATCAACCAGTTCAGTTGGCAGGATACAAACGGATGGAAGGATCTGAACCCGAAATTTGTACTGCTGGTTTACCGGGACTTTGTGCTTTCTGGAGCCTCAGACACGGAATTCCTGAAATACACGTGGCCGGCGATTCAGGAATCGATCGCGTATCTGAAGCAGTTCGATACCAACGGTGACGGCATTCCGCAGAACCAGGGCTATCCAGACCAGACTTATGACGAATGGGTGGTGCGCGGGGAAAGCGCGTATTGCGGCGGGTTGTGGCTGGCGTCGTTACGCGCGGCCGAAGAAATCGCCAAGAAACTGGGAGATACGAAAGCGGCGAGCGACTATCATGCGTTGTTCCTGAAGGGGCAAGCAAGTTACATAAAGAATTTGTGGAACGGCGAATATTTCCGGTACGACACGGGAAGCGAATACAAAGATAATATTCAGGCCGATCAACTGGCGGGGCAGTGGTATGCCAACTTGACGGGTTTGGGCGATCTGGTGCCGTTGCAGATGCAACGGAGCGCGCTGCAGAAGATTTTCGACTATAACGTGATGAAGTTCGCGGACGGAAATATGGGCGCCGTGAATGGAATCACTTCGGACGGGAAGCTGATTGTATTGAAAGATAATCAGCAGGTGCGGGAAGTTTGGACAGGAACGACGATGGGGGTGGCGGGGCTGATGCTGAGTGAGGGGATGACAGAGCAGGCTTACCGCACGTTGTGGGGTTTGTATCACACGAGCTATGAGACCAAGGGCTACTGGTTCCGTACTCCGGAAGCGTGGGACATCACCGGAGATTACCGCGCGTCCATGTATATGAGGCCGGCAGCAATCTGGACGATGGAATTGATGCCGAAAGAGCAAGCGGCAAAATAAGTTGAATTTTGGGCCGGGATGAACGGCGCAGGTTGTGCGTCTGTCTCAGTCACCATAGAATGTCTGCGAGCGAGGATTCATGAGAAACTTCAACCGAGTTGTGGCGGTGCTGGTTTTTTGTGCGTGGATGGCAGGTGCATCGATGGCAAAAACGGAAGTCAGCCAGCGAAGTGGCGGGAAATTGCCGGACGGATCGTCGGTCGAGATCTACACGCTGAAAGATGGAAAAGTGGAAGTGCAAGTGATGAATTACGGCGGATACGTGTTGTCCATCAAGGTGCCGGATCGCACGGGCAAGGTTGCAGATGTGGTGCTGGGTTTCGATGATCCTTCTCAGTATTACGAAGCCAATCATGGAAAGGGCAATCCGTTTTTCGGGCCAATCGTGGGGCGTTATGCGAATCGCATTGCGCATGCGCAGTTCACGCTGGATGGCACGGTCTATCACACGCCAAAGAACGATGGCGATAATACGCTGCATAGCGGGCCGGACGGCTTTCATAGCCAGCTTTGGACGGGCCACATCATCGCGGATGGAGTGGAACTGAAGTATTTGAGCAAAGACGGGGAAACCGGTTTTCCCGGGAATTTGTCGGTGACGGTGAAATACACGCTCAGCGGGAACGATCTGAAGATCGATTATTCGGCGACGACGGACAAGGATACAGTGCTGAATTTGACGAATCACTCGTATTTCAACCTTTCAGGGCAAGGTACGGGAACGATTCTTGCGGACGAATTAAAGCTGAATGCTTCGCGGTTCACACCGGTGGATGCGGCATTGATTCCAACAGGCGAATTGAAGTCGGTGGTGGGCACTCCGTTTGATTTTCTGAAGCCGCACGCGGTGGGTGAGCGGATCAATGCGGACGATGAGCAGCTGCACTTGGGTCATAACGGCTATGACCATAATTTTGTAGTTGATGGCGGCGGGAAGGAATTGAAAGAAGCTGCCGAGGTTTACGATCCGGCGAGCGGGCGCGTGCTGAAGGTGCTGACGACGCAACCTGGCGTGCAATTCTATAGTGCCAATTTTCTGGACGGCTCGATAAAGGGCAAAGGCGGCGTGGCTTATCCAAGGAACGCGGCGCTGTGCCTGGAGACGCAGCACTTTCCGGATTCTCCGAATCACCCTGCATTTCCGACCACGGAATTGAAAGCGGGCAGCGAATTCCATTTGGTGACGATCTTCCGATTCTCCACGCGTTAGGCGCCGAGAAAACTTCGCGGGAAGGTAGCTCCAAATCATGAGTGTTTTAGGAATTGATGTGGGCACTGGAGGAACGCGCGCAGTCTTAATTGATTTGCGCGGGCGAGTGATCAGTGCCGCCACGGCCGACCATGCTCCGATGAGTTCGCCGCACATCGGTTGGGCTGAGCAATCGCCGGATGATTGGTGGAGAGCCGCTTGCCAGGCGATCAAGGAGTGCTTGGCCAAGAGCGGGACAACCGCGCAGGAAGTGTCTGCCATCGGGCTAACCGGACAGATGCACGGGCTGGTTTTGCTGGATGCACAGGACCAGGTAGTACGGCCGGCGCTGTTGTGGTGCGATCAGCGAACCGGGGAAGAATGCCGGGAAATTACGGAGCAGGTGGGGGCACAGCGGCTGATTGAATTGACCGCGAATCCGGCTCTGACCGGGTTCACATTGCCGAAAATCTGGTGGGTGCGGAAGCACGAGCCGGAACTTTGGAATCGTGTGCGGTCGTTGATGCTACCCAAAGATTACATCCGCTTCCGGCTGACGGGTGCGCGCGCGATCGATGTTGCGGATGCGTCGGGCACGCTGATGTTTGACGTGGTGCATCGGCGATGGTCTAAGCCGATGCTGGAAATTTCGCGTATCGACGAAGCGTTGCTGCCGAGAGTGTTCGAATCGCCGGAAATCAGCGGGCGCGTGCATGAGGAAGGCGCGCGATTGGCAGGATTGAAGAGCGGAATTCCAGTGGTGGCCGGAGCCGGAGACCAGGCGGCCGGCGCGGTGGGAATGGGAATCGTCAAGCCTGGCGCGGTCAGCGCAACGATTGGTACGTCGGGAGTGGTTTTTGCGGCGACAAGCATTCCGGTGCTGGAGCCCAAAGGACGCATTCACACGTTTTGCCATGCGATTCCGGATCGTTGGCATGTGATGGGTGTGACGCAAGGCGCGGGACTTTCCTTGCGATGGTTTCGCGATCAATTTGGCGCCGGAAAAGACAACGGGCGCGATCCGTATGAGCGGTTGGCGGAGGAAGCGGCGAAGACGCCTCCCGGGGCAGACGGACTTTTGTGGGCGCCTTACCTGATGGGCGAGCGCACGCCACATCTCGATCCCGACGCGCGCGGAGCCTTGGTGGGAATCACGGCGCAGCACACGCGAGCGCATGTGATTCGGGCGATTATGGAGGGGGTTGCATTCAGTTTGCGGGATACGCTGACGTTATTTCGGGAGATTGGCGTGCCGATCGAATCGATCCGTTTGAGCGGAGGTGGTGCGCGATCCGCTCTTTGGCAACAGATTCAGGCTGACATTTATGGAATGCCGGTGGAACTGATTGAGGCGGACGAAGGAGCAGCCTATGGAGCGGCGTTGCTTGCGGGCGTAGGGACGGGGAATTGGACCACTGTGGAAGCGGCGTGTGAAACTGCAGTGCGTGTCGCCAAGCGCGTGCTGCCGGACGAGAAGACCGCGCGGCTGATGGACTTGCAGTATGAGGAGTATCGGAAGCTGTATCCAGCGTTGAAGGTAATCCAGCACGGCATCAATTAGAGAGAAGCCCCTCCTATTTGCATAATCCAGATATACAGGAAAGACCTCATTCACCGAATGGGCTTGAGACGGATATTTGTGTGTAATGTCGTACGGAGGCCCTCGGCTTCGTTCATTTTTATTGGCTGTTGCTGCCTTTGCAGGCTGCGTTTCGGCCGCATCGGATGCCCGGGTACCGGTCGAGCAATCACTGGCCAGCGAGAAGCTGCACATATCCGGCGTACGCGATGCGGGCAAAGTTAACGATTTTCTCTATCGTGGAGCTCAACCGAACGACAAGGCGCGGCGTATTCATCGCGGCCTACCGGATTGCGTTCGATGGTTGGACGCCAGAGCAAGCCATCCGAGAAATGCACGTTTTTCACTACAACTCATTTTGGCACCCGGCAATGACGAAGTATGTCCGCGAATTTCCATCGCGACTGGCGAGTTCGCCGGAATTGGCGTCATTTCGGCGTGCGCAGGGTGGCGAGGAAAGCGGAGCGGACGAAGAGTCAAGGGCCTCGGGAAACCCTCAGTGACAAAGGGAGGTTACCCAACGATACGGCATCCTCTGCAGACTCCTAGGCCCTTCCGTGTATAGCGCATAGATTGGCATGACTGTAGATTTCCTGGGCGATACGCAGGGTGCGCAGTTTAGCAGGCAAGGAGGCAGCTGTGCCGCTAATACAGGTAGTGATGGTGCTGATCGTTGTGGGAGTTTTATTGTGGCTGATTAATAGGTTTATACCGATGCAGGGAACGATTAAATCCATTTTAAACGGCGTGGTTGTGATTGCCGTAGTTTTGTGGCTGCTCAACGTATTCGGGCTCTTCAATCCGTTCTCGCACATTCGAGTTGGTTCGTAGAGTGAGAAGTGGCGTGCATCAAGGCTGAGTATAAAAGCCCTGGCGAGCGCGAGCCACCGCACCTGACTTTGCCACGCGGACTTCCACGTGATGGTATGTCGCCCGTTTCTGCTCCAGCGAAGGTACGAATGAAATTTCGTAATACGCTTGCGCGTCCGCGACGCAACGCTGCAACATGGCGGTGATATCGTTGTCGGTGGTGAAAGCCAAACCGCCGCTTTGTACCGCGAGCACTTGCAGCGCGATATCTCCCCAGTCAGCCTGATTGGGCTTGCTGATACCTTTTTCGAAAGCCTCCCACCAGAAAGCGCGACCGGCAAAATCGGCGCTGCCAAGCGGATCAATGCTGTAAAGGGTGATGCGCCCCTGCCGCAGGAGATTCGAGATTCCGACTACATTGGTAAAAATTTGTTGCCGTTGCTTGTCGCTCATTTGTTCCTCGACGCCAGGGCCAGAGAGCAGCGGCCAGCCCGGGGAAATCCAGAGAATGAATTTGCGTCCCGGGCGGGAAGCTTCGTGCGTGGCGAGTTCCAGGAGTGCCTTGACAGAAACATCGAAGCGTTCCTCGGCGCTATAGAAACCGCCTGAACGGATTATGGAATGAAGGCCGATGGTGTATTGATCGAGAGCGGCACTGAGTGAGTTTCCGTCGGTGGAAAAGTTATCCTGAAGCTTGATGCCGGAATCCGTGAGGAAGGCCAATGCGGTAGGGTTGGCGAGATGACCTCCATTGGCGTGGAAGAACTTGTCGATCTCAGTGCGCTCGTAAGCAATATTTGAAAGTCCTGTGTTCACGTCATCGATGACCAGGACGACTTCGACGGGACCTTCACTGGCGGTGACAGCACGGAAAGAGTCGATGGGGACCGGAGTTTTGTTCTCCAGGACGGTGAAGTCTTGTTGCTGGAGACCGGTGATGGGCGGCCCGGACTTCGGTGTGACGACGACATCGAGACTGACCATATCGTTGCCGGGTTTGGGGGTGGATTGTTGAGAGAAGACTGAGCTGGAACAGAAAAAAGTGGCGAGAAAGATACAGCCGAGACGTACACCGATGAACATGCGTTCACCTCGCGTTCGAACGGCATTCGGGAATTTGGGGTGCTTCGGAGAGTTGTATACTTCAAGGCACCTGATAGAAGGACGCGGCAGAAGGCCCACTCAGGTACAGAAGGTTATCCAGCAGACGCGCAAGAAAGTTGCCGGGACGAAGTATAAGATAAGTTGTAAAATGGGTTTCACGTTCGGGCTCCTAGCTCAATGGTTAGAGCAATCGGCTCATAATCGATTGGTTCCCGGTTCAAGTCCGGGGGAGCCCACCAATTTTTTGAGTAAGCCAGCGGCAATTCTGTCGACCCACCATCTGCGGACTCCGGGTGAAGTATCCAAGAAAAGAAATCATGGGAAACGTTCGTGCTCCTGCGGTTTGCTGCGGATAGGAATCACCGCCGCAAGCCGCGAGCTATCAAGAACCCCACGACAGCGGCAGCGGCGAGAGACTGAACTGGGGCAACGCTTTATCATGCTCTGCAGATCCTGGCCGATGCTTTCGATATCCGTTTCGTGGACATAATTCGCCGTGGCGTGAAGCTTTTTGGCGGCCAAGTGGCCAAAATCGGAAAATTGATCAGCGCCCGATTCGAGCGACGTGGCTGTCTTGTGCAGGGCTTTCGCTGTGGATTCGCGGGAATGTTCGAGCGAGCCGACAGCCTTGCGGCCAAACTCGTCTATGGCTTCCCTTGCTTCGTAAGCTTTCTCGGCAACATCCCTCTTCATCCGCGCCGCGGTAGCAGGAGAGCCGGAAGACGGATTAGAAACATCGGCAGCGGACTCTCGATTGTTCGGATCCATGATGGAATCCTCCTGGATTCTTTGGTTTGCATCGCGGACGAAATGCGAGGCAAAAGCGAACGGTGTCAGATGGTTCGCGTTAGTTCACCGTAGCGCTGCGCTATGGCCGCAGCCATACGGTAAAAACTCAGGAAAGCGACGTGATAGGTGCAGAATCGGCGACCTACTGGGCCGAGCGGCGATATGGGACAAAGCCGTGCGTGGTGGTGCGGAGTTTGTATACGGATTTGGTGGCTGTGATGTACAACGTACCAAAGTCCGGATCGCCCCAAGTGAGATTGGCAGGTTGCTCCGGCAAGACGATTGTGCCGAGATGATTGCCGTTTGGATCCCACACCCAAATCCCTTCGGGGCCGGTGACGTAGAGATTTCCGTCGCGATCCACCTTCATGCCATCGGGAACGCCGCCTTTTTTGGGACCCGCTTCGCTGCCAAAGATGCGTCCGTTCCCGAGGGTGCCGTCGGGAAGGAAGTCGTAGACACGGATGTTCCGCTGTTCGCTGTCGTCGACATAGAATTTCTTGCCGTCGGGAGAAAAAGCCAGGCCATTTGGTTGAGTCAGATCCTTGGTGAGGAGGCGTACTTCACCTTTGGAATTGAGGCGATACACGCCCTGGAATTGGATTTCCTGTTTTTCTCCGGCGACCAGGTCCATGTTTGGATCGGTGAAATAAATGGCGCCGTCGGGGCCGAGTACAACATCGTTCGGACTGTTGAGACGCTTGCCTTCGAAATGGTCGGCCAGGACCTGATACTTGCCGTCGGGCTCAATGCGAATGATCGCGCGGAGGACGCTGGCGCAGTCCAGTAATTTTTGATCGTAATCGAAGGTGTTGCCGTCGGGATCGCCTAGAGAAATCAGCTCCTCTTTGTGACCGTCGGGATATACGCGATAGATTTTGTTTATTTCTTCATCGCTCACGTACACGAAGCCCTTGGGATCCCAGACCGGTCCTTCGGTGAAGCCAAATCCCGTTGCTAATGTTTCCAGTTTTGCGTCATGGGCGAAGAGCTTCCAGAATTGCGGGGATTCGGCACGTAATTCGAATTGGCGAACAGGGCCGCTCGCGTGAAGTGTGAAGCAAAACATTACGATGATGAAACAAGCTGCGGATGCGATCCCAAGAAGTGATTTAGCTCTCAATTTTATTCTTCATCCTCCGGTTGATTTTTGGGGCGATCTTTTTTTGTAGCGGTCAGAAGATAGCTGACCAGGTCGTTCAACTCCGAGGGCGTCAAAGTTTTGTCATAGTCGGAAGGCATGATGGGTTCAGGGAGAAACGTGACCTGGGCGACGTCGGACCTGTTCAGAAAATGGAACGCACCGTCGGTGGATTGCAGCTGGATGGAGAAATTATCTTCGTTTCGAATGACACCAGAATAATTGCTGGAATCGCGCATGACGAAGACGGCGGTTTTGTTGGCTTTGTTGGACGTTTCGCCCGGCCGAAGAATATTGGAACGAACCTCCGTGGGGGAAAGAGACGCGCCGTAGACCGAAAGGTCGCGGCCGAGAAAGCCGCCAGTGCCTTGCATCATGTGGCATTCCGAACATCGGGCTTTGCCGAAGAATAAGGTCTTACCGTTGTGCGGGTCGCCGGGAAGCGCTGCGACCGTACCTTTGCCC
Source organism: Candidatus Acidiferrales bacterium (assembly GCA_963701055.1). Classification (GTDB taxonomy): domain Bacteria; phylum Acidobacteriota; class Terriglobia; order Acidiferrales; family UBA7541; genus Acidiferrum. The sequence goes on from OY969563.1 coordinate 757,113, forward strand.
TGAAGAGTGCGGAGATAAGCAAGCAACTGCTTAAGTTTGGCCTCGCCGAATGAACCAAACGGGGGCATGCCCGCAGCGGGGCGGCCGGCTCGCAAAATTTCCAAAATATCGGCATCGGAAAGCTGCACGATCTGCTGGCGGCTGGAAATATCGGGCCCACGCTCTCCGCCGCGCCCGTCGAGGCCATGGCAACCGGCGCAGACTGATTCGAAGAACTGACGGCTTTCGCTGGTTGAAGCTTGAGAGCTTCCGAGGTTCTTGGGCGCGGCCGCGATTTGCGCATGATCCCTTGGGATCAACGTTAGGCCGAACACGCAGAGCGAAACGCCAATCGCGCAGCGACTTGGAAATTGAAGGAGGCGAGTTCGAAGAGAGGTTGAAATCATAGATTCACCATGCGTGCGGATGGCTGTTGGGATTCTGAAATACCCTATAGCGCGATGAGTGTCAACCAGTTTCTCTAAACATAGTCTTAGTTTTTCCCAACTTAAATCGATTCAAAAATATTTCGCGCAGAGGCTGCGCGATGTTAAAGTCCAGTGCGAAAGGATTTTGGAGGCACTATGAACGAGTTGAAATCTTTTGTGTCCCGGAGATTTGCGGGGAAGGCGTTGTTTGGTATTGGGCTGTTGTTGGGCGGCGTGTTGGCGGTTGCGGGGCGCCCGCTTGCGCGCATTCACCCACAGGCAACGGCCACGGATGATGCCTCCAGTTTGTTGGAAGGATACCGGCACGTGGAAGTGGCGTCCGTGTCCGATGCGCTAGAGCAACTGACGGGGCGCAAGATGTACATGTCTCACCGCATGAGGCCGATCTTTCCCACGAAGTTCGCAGGGTTCGCCGTGACAGTTCTACTGAAAAAGGAAGCGAATGAGGATCCCAATGCGCTGAATGGGATGCTGGCGGCAATTGATGGAGGTACGAAGGATTCGGTATACGTGATGGTAGTGGAAGACGGAAACGATATTGCCGGAATGGGCGGATTGATGGGCACGGCCATGAATGCGCGGGAATTTGCAGGTGCGGTGATTGATGGAGGAGTTCGCGACACGGCGTATCTGAAGAAAATAGGATTTCCCGTGTATGCGATCGGAATCGTTCCGTCGACGTCGATTCACCATTATCGTTTTGGCGGGGCGAATATTCCTGTGGTTTGCGATGGAGTGGAAGTGAATGCAGCGGATATTGTAGTGGCCGATCAGGATGGAGTTGTGGTGGTGCCACGAGGCGATGCGACGAAGGTCCTGGCGCTGGCGCAGGATATGGATTTCAAGGAACATTCCATGTACGCGTACATCGAAAAGCTGAAATCGATTGAGGAAGCGGTGAAGAAATTTGGACGGCTTTGATTTTCACTGGAAATGCCACAGCAAGTTTGGAATGCGCGGGAGAAATTGGTGATTGTGCCGCCGGTGTGCGGAGGCTGAGATTCTAGAGCGATGAGAGTTGCGGCTCAATACCTGGGTGTGGCGCTGCTTTGCGGATGTGCGATGGCTTCGGCAGCGGTGGCGCAAGATAATGGCAATTCCTCGGTGTCGGTGAACGTTGATGTTGCGCCGTCGGCATTGGCGGAGCAGCCGGTGGGGAAAAACTGGTTGTCGTACAACGGAGATTACACAGGGCGAAGGTACAGCAGTCTTGATCAGATTAATGTTGGGAACGTGGGACGGTTGCGGGCGCAGTGGGTGTTTCACGCTCCTAATGCCGACAGCCTGGAAGTCACGCCGGTGGTGGTGGAAGGCCTGATGTTCGTCACGTCAGCGAATGACGCGTATGCCCTGGACGGGCAGACGGGAAGAATTGTGTGGCATTATTCGCGGCCGGTGACCGAGGGGCTGATCGATGACGCATCGGAGCACCATAATCGCGGCGTCGGTGTTTGGCACTCGCGGATTTATATGGAAACAGACAACGCGCATTTGTTGTGCCTGGACGCACGATCCGGACATTTGCTCTGGGATGTGGCGTATACGGACGGAAATAAGAATTATGGGGCCACCAGCGCGCCGTTGGTGGTGAAAGATAAAGTGCTGGTCGGCACTTCGGGTGGAGATGATGGAGTGCGCGGATTTGTGGCGGCCTATGATGCGGAGAGCGGGAAGGAGGCGTGGCGATTCTGGACGATTCCGGCACCCGGAGAGCCGGGCTCCGCTAGCTGGCCAGGCGACCTGTATTTGCACGGGTGTGCCACCACATGGATGCCAGGCACCTTCGATCCGGAGCTGAACACGATTTATTGGGGCACGAGCAATCCTTGCCCTGATTTTGATGGCGATCCAAGGCCGGGAGACGATTTGTACACGGATTCGGTCCTGGCGCTTGATCCGGACAATGGAAAATTAAAATGGTATTTCCAGTTTACGCCGCACGATCTGTTCGATTACGATGCGACGGAAACGCCGGTTCTCATCGACGCGGTGTATAGGGGAAAGCCCCGCAGACTTCTTGCGGAGGCTAATCGAAACGGATTCTTTTATGTATTGGATCGCAGTGACGGCAAATTTCTTTCGGCAGTTCCTTTTGCTGAGAAGCTGAATTGGGCGACAGGAATGAATAAGGATGGAAGGCCCATTCGTACCAGCGTCCAGCCCAGCGCCGAGGGGGAGCGGGTGTGCCCCGGATTCAGCGGCGCAACGAACTGGTACGCGCCTTCGTACAATCCCGAGACGCACCTGTTTTATTTTCTGGCGACGGAAAATTGTAATGTGTACTTCAAGAAGGCGGAAGAGTTTGAGGAGGGCAAAGAGTTTTATTCCACGGGAGTGAAGCGTAGTCCGGGCGATGAGCACCAGCGTGTTTTACTCGCGTATGAACTGGAAGGAGACAAGCCGGCTTGGCGCTCTGTGCAGGTCGGAGCAGGCCATACCGTTGCGGGGACGATGACCACGAAAGGCGGGCTGGTTTTCTTTGGCGACGCCGCGCAATCTTTCGAAGCGGTGGATGCGCGTAACGGGGCGCCGCTGTGGCATTTCAATACCGGCCAAAATCTTCATGCCTCGCCCATGTCGTATGCGGTTCTTGGGACACAATTCGTTGCAATAGCTGCGGGGAGCGACGTTTTCAGTTTTGCATTGCCATAAGGACGGAATTCGTTCAATTCAAATATAAGGAGAAATCAAATGTTTTCGAATCTCAGTTCGCGCCGGAGCTTTGCGGCCCGGCTTGCTTCGTTGTTCACAGGAGTCGGTGCGGTGAGCTTGCTTTCGAATGCGGCTCCCGCGACGGCACAGGCACCCAGCGGCGTTCAGAAGCTCGATTACGATGGCAAGACCGCAGGGAACGGTTTTATCACTCCGCTGATCATTCATAACGGCACGATATACATCGCCGGGCAGGGCGCTCATTCGCATGATTCGAGTGATTTCCCGATGGATATCGAAATACACACGAAGAAAGTGATGGAAAACGTGAAGACGCTGGTGGAGCGTGGCGGCGGCACAATGGACAGCATTCTGCAGCTTACGGTTTACCTTGCGGATATCGATTTTTACGAAGGCATGAACAATGTCTTCAAAACATACTTCCCGAATGGCGGTCCGGCACGAACGACAGTGGCGGTTGCTGCCCTGCCGGGGAAATCTCTCGTTGAAATTAATTGCACTGCCGCAGTCGTGAAGAAGTAACGAAGGTCAGGGGCAAAGGAGAACAACGATGGGACTTAATCTGAAATGGACGCGCCGATCCTTCATGGGCAGCCTTGGCGCACTTACGGCGGCTATGGCGAATCCCAGGAAGTTGCTCTCCTTTCCCCCTCAGCAGCCAGGAACAAAAATCACGGGGTTCGGTTCTACTGGCAACGTGTACGAGGAACTGGGGCTTACCACCGTGATCAATGGCCAAGGGACGATGACTTATCTGGGCGGCTCACTGATGCGGCCTGAGGTGGAGGAGGTGATGGCGCTGGCCGGGAAACATTTCGTGAGCATCGCCGATCTGGAGGTGGCGGCAGGAAAGCGGATTGCGGAAATGTTGAAGCTTCCCGCGGGGTATTCGGCGATTGTGACTTCCGGCGCGGCGGCGGCGATGCAATCCGGGCTTGCGGGCATTCTCACGGGAGACAATCCCAAATTCATCCAACAAATTCCCGATCTTACGGGAATGAAATCGGAAGTGATCATCCAGAAAACGCACCGAAACCCGTTCGACCACCAACTCCGTAACACTGGGGCGAGATTGATTGTGATCGAAACGCGGGAGGAACTGCGGAAGGCTGTGAATCCCAATACAGCGATGATGCATTTTTCCAATTTTGCGAATGCCGATGGGCAGATCAAAGTGGATGAATGGGTGAAGCTGGCGAAGGTGTCGAATATTCCTACCTTTATTGACGCGGCGGCGGACACGCCTCCGGTTTCTCACTTGTGGGACTACGCGAATCTGGGATACGACCTGGTCGCGTTCAGCGGAGGGAAAGCGATGCGAGGTCCGCAATGCGCCGGGTTGCTGCTGGGTCGCAAAGATCTGGTAGGCTATGCGTTGCTGAACAATAGCCCTCACGAAGACACGATTGGCCGGAGCCAGAAAGTGGGCAAGGAAGAAATCGTGGGGATGGTTAAGGCGCTGGAGGTTTACCTCAACGAGGATCACGAAGCGCTCAGTAAGGAGTGGCAAGGGCGACTGGAGCTCATTTCCGCCAAGGTCACTACTCTGCCGACTGTAACTACTTCTTATTTCGTGCCCGACATGGCCAATCACGTTCCGCACATGGAAATTAAGTGGGATCCGCAGCGTATCAAAATCACCGCGGATGGTGTCGAGAGTGCTTTGCGAAAGGGGACGCCGTCGATCGTGCTTACCACGGGAGAACGTGGGGGAGCGTTGTCAATGAATTCGTTCATGCTGCAACCGGGCGAGGACAAAATCATTGCCGACAAGCTGCATGAAGTTCTGAAAGCCCATTCGGCATGAGATCGGCCGATTCAGAGTCTGCTCAGAGGAGCATCGATGTCTGAGCAGCGACGAAGCAATGTGCGCTGGTTTCTGGTTTTCTGGCTGTTTATATTAAGCGCGGTTTCGTTTCTGGATCGCGTGAACATATCGGTTGCGGCCAGTGCGATTGCGTCGGAATACCGCTTGAGCGACGTGCAGTTGGGATGGGTGTTCAGCTCCTTTCTTTGGGGCTACGCGATTTTCCAGACGTTTGGAGGATGGCTGGCGGACAGGCTGGGGCCGCGCCGAGTTTTGACGGCGGGTGTTGTGTGGTGGGGGATTTTCACGGCACTAACGGCGGCAGTTTCGCCCGCGCTGACCGGCGCGGTTTTTTTTTTGTGACCGTGCGCTTCCTGCTGGGCGCAGGCGAAGCAATCATCTATCCCGCTTCGAACCAATTTGTTTCGCGATGGATTCCGACGCAGGAGCGAGGATTCGCGAACGGCTTGATCTTTGCGGGCGTGGGTGCGGGCGCGGGGTCGGCTCCGGCGATCGTGACCTATATCATGGTGCACTATGGCTGGCGCTGGTCATTTTGGCTGAGCGCATTGCTGGGCTTGATGGTGGGAGCAGTATGGTATCTGACCTCACGGGATAAGCCGGAAGAACACCCACGAGTTTCGCCCGGCGAGCTTCAACATATTGAGACCGGAATAACAACTAGCGTCCCCGGTGTAGCCAGCGGAGATTCCAGGGCAAACGCTCTTCCCTGGAGCGTGATCCTAAAGAGCAAGGAAGTCTGGCTGGTTACTCTGAGCTATTTCTGTTTCGGGTATGTCGCATGGATTTTCTTCAGCTGGTTTCACCGGTATCTTTTTAAGGTGCGAGGGCTTGATCTGAAGTCGAGCGCGTTTTACAGCACGTTGCCACCGCTGGCAATGGTGGCGTGCAGCCTGCTGGGTGGCGTTATTAACGACAGGCTGACCAAAGCGTACGGAAAGAGGGTAGGGCGCTGCGGGATTGCGGCATTCGCGTTGATTCTGACAGCGATTTTGTTGGTCCTGGGATCCCAGGCGGCGAGCGCGCACCTGGCCAGTATGGTGCTTGCGGGTGGGGCGGGGGCGCTATATCTGGCACAGAGCAGCTATTGGTCTGTCACCGCGGACATTGCCGGAGCGCGGGCAGGGTCCACATCCGGATTCATGAACATGGGAGCGCAGCTAGGAGGCGGAGTGACCGCGATTCTCACGCCGGTGATAGCGAATCATCTCGGTTGGACTTATCCATTTCTGTTTGCCGCGGTGTTGAGTGCGCTGGGCGCTCTGGCGTGGCTGGCCGTGAATCCGCAACGAACGTTGGAACGCGTAGCGCAAGTTACCCCGTGAGTTCGGGCAGTGCCGAATCGAGCTAATATTGTTGTTCTGAAATTTCAGGAGCCCAGCGGTGAACATCCAAAACGCAATCAACAAAATCCATGAGATCGGCATTGTGCCGGTTGTTCGAGCTGCGAATCTGGACGAGGCGCGCCGGGCCGTCGATGCGATCTGCACCGGGGGCATACCGGTTATCGAAATCACCATGACGGTGCCGAACGCACCAGCGATGATTCAAGAATTGGTGAAGCATTACGGGACAAGCGTGTTGACGGGCGCTGGGACCGTTACCACAGCGAAGCAAGCCGAGATTTGCTTGGACGCGGGCGCACAATTCCTAGTCAGCCCTGGATTGTCGCTTCCGGTGCTGCAGACCGCTGCAGCACGAGGCATTCTGGCAATTCCGGGAGCACTGACCCCAACGGAAGTTATGGCTGCTCTGGAAGCAGGAGCGCAGCTCATCAAAATTTTCCCCTGCGGCAGTGCGGGAGGCCCGAAGCACATTAAAGCTCTGAAGGCACCCTTTCCGGAAACGCGGCTGATTCCCACCGGCGGAGTAAACGTGAACAATGCAGCGGAATATTTGGCGGCAGGTTCCTTCGCACTGGGAGTCGGCGCGGATCTGGTGGACCTCGCTGCGATTCGGCGTAATGAGCCGGGCAAGATTGTCGATATGGCGAAAATCCTGATTGACAGCGTGAAACTGGCGCGCACGAGTAAGTGCTAGAACTTCTAGTATCGAGTAGTCAAATCTCCATTTTGGGACACTAACCCGTCGGCGTTGCTGGTTCATGGACGTAACAAGCGCGTCAGATTGCGGCGCGAGCTTACTCCCATAACCCATCCATTTACAGTGACTTGTAGCCATTCCGTCGGCACGAAATGCCCAAACCGTTAACCGATACCGTTACGGTACACCCCCTGTTTCACTCCATGACACCCCAGTAATAGTACTGCAAACTTTTCCCAAGGGCTCTCTTGTTAGGTCAGGAGCTCGAATGGAGGTTTACGAATCCCGATGCATACGAATGGCTCGCGTTTTATCCGGAATCAGGAAGTGGTGTCACGAAAGATCGAAGGGGAGTTGATCATCGTGCCCATCCGCAGTGGGGTGGGCGACCTGAACTCCCTGTACACGCTTAACCCAGTTGGATCTGTGCTGTGGGATTTCATGACCGAGGGACACACGGTCGGGGAAATGGTCCAGCGGGTATGCGACGAATTTGAAGTGACAAAGAGCCAGGCGGAGCAGGACATCGAGTTGTTCCTCGATTCCTTGCTCGAGGAAAAACTGGTCTTGTCCGTAGCCTGACTGTTCGAGGGAAGAGAAAGACAGGTAAGCATTGCTAGAGATTGCGACATACGGTGATTTCTCCAGCTTGATCCACAAGCGCCAGAAGGGGCGGCGAATTCCGGCGGAAGTGTCGATTGAGGTGACACACCGCTGCCCGTTGGAGTGCCAGCATTGCTACAACAACCTGCCGATGAGCGACAACAACGCGCGCAAGCAGGAACTGACGCTGGAAGAACACGTGCGGCTCTTGGACGAACTGGTTGCGATGAATTGCCTCTGGATTCTTTATACCGGTGGAGAGATTTTTGCGCGCAAAGACTTCCTGGATATTTACACGGAGGCAAAAAAGCACGGGTTCATCATCACCCTGTTCACGAATGGGACTTTGATCACGCCTCGAATCGCTGACTACCTGGTGGAATACCGGCCCTTCGGTATCGAAATTACGTTGTACGGCGCAACGCGTGAAACGTACGAGGCGCTCACGCAGATCCCCGGCTCGTTCGACAGGTGCATGCGCGGAATCCGCCTACTGAAAGAACGGAATCTGCCCCTGACGCTGAAGACGGTTCCCACCAATATCAATTACCACGAAGTGTACGAGATGAAGCGGTTCGCAGAAGAAGAGATTGGGGTGGAGTTCAAATACGACGCCGCGATCAATCCGCGGACCGACTGCTCGCAAAGCCCGCTGGGGGTACGCCTTAGCCCAGAACAGGCGGTAACGCTGGACTTTCTCGATCCGGCTCGCAAAGCCGAGCATCGCAAACTCGTCATGGAAGAGTTGGCGGAGGAGCCTCGCGCGTTAGGAGAGCAAAGGTACCTGTGTGGCGGCGGAGAGCGGGGTTGCGCCGTCGATCCGAAGGGCGAACTCACAATTTGTCTGATTTCTCATCAAGACGGCTACAACATCCGAGAGGGAAATTTCACCGAAGGGTGGTCGGGCAAATTGCTGGAAATCAGGAAGACCAAACGCCGTCGCGAGACCATTTGCACGCACTGCCGGATTCATTCGCTCTGCAATATGTGCCCTGCGACCGCTGAACTGGAAACGGGTGACGCCGAAACACCGGTCCCGTTCCTCTGCGAAGTCGCACACCTGCGCGCGTTCGCGCTCGGCGTGGAAGTGCCCGAACACGGCGACTGTCCGTGCTGTGCCGGAGGACTGCAACACAAGTCACTACTGGAAGCAGCAAGCCGATTGCAACAGATTTCACCGAATTCCGCCCCAGCAATGCCGACACGTGGAAGCAATTCTCTCCTGCCAGTTCTGCCAGTCTTGCAGGCCGGAAGAGGTTGCTCCGAAAGGAAATGTTCGGCCTGCGGAGACCACTGAGGTCCAGGATCCGGAAAGATAGATATGGGAACGGAAAACAACAAAAAACAGCAGGAGGGCGGCAAACCAGCGTACCAGCCGCCTTCGGTGGTACGCATTCATTTGCGTCCAGAAGAAGCTGTGTTGGGCCATTGCAAAACCTCCAGCGCCAGGGGGCCGATCGGGTCTTCTTGCAGGCTTTCGTCATGTCCAACTCTGGGATCGTGAATTCGGGAGATCAAGTGTCGATGTTGGCCACTAGCTCAAATTCTTTGTCGCCAAACGCGAGCCGCTTCGCCGTTGGAATCGGTGGATTGTCGATTGGAGCGTGGTGCGAAAAAGGAATGCCCGTCGGCATCGACCCGGAACACCAGCCATTTTCATGCGCGGCCCCAGCGGATTCCGCCTGCGACATCGAATTGGATGTTTACTGGTCGCCGCAGTTAGAACTTCCGAAATCGACACCGGCATTTGTCTCCGGAGGGCTGTGGTCGGCGTATACGCACTCTACGGGAACGAAGTTTTATTTTTGCAGCTCGACGCTCGGAGCGATGCCATACAAGGCCGCCTGGTTCGATGAAAATTTTCAACGTGGCCACATTGTTCTGAACCGTTCCTGCTTTGTTGGCGATGACGCGGTGTTCCCGCTGGAGTATCCCATCGACGAACTGGCGATGATGCACCGCCTGGCTCTGGGCGAAGGAGTGGAAGTGCATGCCCTTGGTTTGGCGGATCACGACGGGCCCGGCTATCTGTTTCTGGGGCATTCGGGCGCAGGGAAAAGCACGACGGCGCGGCTTTGGATGGAACAGCCCGGTGTGCAGCTGCTGAGCGACGACCGCATCATTCTTCGAAAGCACGACGGAAAATTCTGGATGTATGGAACGCCGTGGCATGGCGATGCCGGGGTTGCTTCCGCGGGCCGTGCTCCGCTTTCCGCCGTATTTCTGCTGGAACAGGCACCGACCAACGAACTTGCGCCGATCGCGACCTCGAAGGCCGCTGCCGAACTGTTCGCGCGCGCCTTTGTTCCGCATTACCTGAAAAGCGGAATTCACTTCACATTGGATTTTCTGGACCAGATCACTCGCTCCGTGCCCTGTTCCATCCTGCGCTTCACGCCAACACAAGGCGCAGTGGAGGCGGTTCGCTATGCGCGTGTCTGAGGTGCGGGTTCGCAGGGATTCCCGATTATTCGAAGAGCTTTGTGTGGCGCTACTGCGCCGCGGAAACACAGTTCAGTTTCAAGTGAATGGCCAAAGCATGACGCCCAACCTAATGGACGGGGACGACGTGACGGTTGCGCCGGCGAGTGCGTCGGAATTGCGTCGTGGGGACGTGGTGCTTGCGGAAAACGCCGACGGTCTGCGTGTCCACAGAATCGATTCACTGAATGTGAATTTGGGAACCCTGACGTTGCGCAGTGATACGGGCATGGCAATCGACCCGCCTGCGTCACGAGTATTTGGAAAAGTTGTGGCGCGGCGGCATGGGTCTGAAGAGCAGCGTTTCACCGCGGTCCAGACACGCCTGGTTCACCCTGTTCGGGCGCTGGCCCGGCGAGTAAGCGCGACGGCGAAGTTGCAGCTACGGCGCTTGGGACTGCTGCTTACGGGACTTGTGGTGGTTACGCTGGTGGGCTCCTTGTTTCTTGCTCCGGCGGCGCGCGCGCAAGCCGATCTGGCGGTCACTACTTATACGGCTGCCCCTGCAACTGTTCCACCCGAAGCACAGATTACATATTCGGTAAAAGTGGTGAACAACAGCACCACGAATGCGGCCAACAAACCGGTTATCACGACAAGCACAACAGCCAGCGCCACTTTCGTTTCTGTGACGATGACCGCAGGTACCGGCACTTGGACTCCGGTCACTCCCGCGGTAGGCACAAGCGGAACGATTACCCTCACGCGCACGGCAAATATGCCGGCTCAAAGTACAGCCACTTTTTCGATTGTCGTCTTGGTGACCGGGACTGCGCCGAACGGCGCTCTTAGTAACACAGTGACCATCAGTTCGACTACCGCTGATCCCACTCCCGCAAACAACACAGCAACCGTGGCTGTGACGGTGTCGGCGGCGGATCTTTCTGTGGCGCAAAGTGCGGCGCCGAACCCGGTGGTTTCTGGCGGCGATATCACCTACACGGAGAGCGTGACGAATAACGGCACGACTTCGTCCTACGGCGCGACTTTAACGCAGAGCACTCCGACGAACACGACGTTTGTGTCGGCGACACCTGCTACCGGGTGGACGTGCCCGACGACACCAGCGGCGGGCGGGACGGGTACGATCACATGCACCGCAAGCGCTGCGATCGCGTCGGGAACGACGAGCACTGCATTTTCGATTCTTGTGGCTGTGAACGCCACGACACCCGCGGGCACAAATATTACGAATACCTCGACAGTCAGCGAAACTGGTACAGATCCCACGCCGGGGAACAATACGGCAAGCACTACGGTGACGGTGGCGCCCACAGATCTTTCTTTAACGCAAACCGCCTTGCCCGCTGTGGTTGCGCCGAGCACGAATTACACCTATTCAGAAATTGTCGGTAATAACGGTCCGACCTATGCGGGCACCGGAACGATCACCGTTTCGACGCAGACGCCGACCGGCGCGACTTATCAGTCCTATGCGGGGACAAACTGGACATGCACGACGCCTGGCGTGGGCGGTACCGGCTCCATTCTGTGTACATACAACGCGGCGCTGGCCAACGGCGCTACTGCCACTACGCTTACGTTGACGATGCAAGTTGCCGCGGCTACGACGTCTGGCACGGTCATTCAAAATTCCGCGACCGTTGCGGATACTTTGTTCACGGACCCATACCCGTCCAATAACACGAGCACAAGTTCTATCACCGTGGAGCCCGCAGGCACCGCCGACCTGGCGCTTATAGAAACTGTGTCTCCGGATACTGTTGCCGCGGGCACGAACTACGTCTACACCGAAACAGTCACCGACAACGGCCCAACCGCCGCTACGACCGGGACGATCTCTGTTTCGACACAAACTCCGCCGAACACAACCTATCAAGCTTCCGCGGGAACCAATTGGACGTGCACCACGCCTGCCGTGGGCGCCACCGGAAACATCGCCTGCACGTACAACGCTGCTCTGGCAGTCAGCGGCACTGCGAGCGCATTAACGATTACAGTGGAAGTGAACGCCGGGACAGCCTCCGGTACTGTTATTCAAAACTCCGCCACGGTCGCAAATTCTGCGCTGACGGACCCGATTTCGTCCAACAACACCAGCACAACCACTGTAACGGTTGAAGCCGCGGGTACTGCCGATCTTCAGCTGAAGCAAGTGGCTTCGGCCTCCGCTGTCGCTGCGGGGGACAATTACGTTTACACCGAAACGGTGATCGATAACGGTCCAACGGCCGCGGCGACCGGGACCATCACCGTTTATTTGCAAACGCCTGCCAACACGAACTTTCAAGGCGATGCGGGAACAAATTGGACTTGTACCGCTCCGGCCGTTGGAGGCAGCGGACCCGTCATTTGCACGTACAATGCCGCGCTGGCCAGCGGCGCGACCGCCAGTGCACTGACTGTCACTTTTCAGGTGACCAGCGGAACTGCTGCAGGGACCACGATTCAATCCTCAGCCACGGTTACGAATTCCACGCTCGTCGATCCTATTCCGGCGAACAATACCAGCATTACATCCATCGTTGTCGAGCCTACGACCAGCTCGGACCTGGGCCTGTCCATGTCTGTTGCGCCAACGCCTGTGTTTATCTCTTCGAATCTCACATACACCATCCAGGTTCAAAACCTTGGGCAATTGAGCGCGCCCGTTACGTCAAACGTTCTGACAGACACGCTGCCAGCCAGCGTTACGTTTGTGTCGGTTAGTGCTTCCACTGGATGGTCCTGCACCGGCACGACCACCGTTTCCTGCTCGATTACGACGCCGATGGCGATGGGCGCGACTGCCTCGATCGCGATTACCGTAACAGCTCCTACCACAGCGACTACTCTGACGAACACTGCGACGGTCTCGCTTTCTGGCGATCCAAACTCCGCGAACAACTCCGCGACCGCTTACACGGTTGTTCAACCGCTGGTTTGCGCCACACCTGGAAAGGACGGTGCCGGCGGCACATTGACCGGCGTGGTGAACGCTTACTATCCGCCATCGACAGCCGGTAACTTGGCCGTGGGATCCACTTCTGTTGCGCTGAGTGCCGCGGCGGCAAGCGGCGCACAAAAAGCGATTGCGGTTGGCGATCTGTTGTTGATCACCCAGATGCAAGCGGCGGCGATTAACAGCACAAACACGAGTTCTTATGGCGATGGCTTGCCCGGCGATCCGGCTTCCGGTTCCACCAACCTGGGAAGCAGCGGATATTTTGAATTTGTCACGGCAACGAGCGCGGTTCCCGTTACGGGCGGCACGTTGACATTCACCGGGTCCGGTTCGAATGGCGGGCTGTTGAATGCATATGTTTCGAACGCATATGCGGCGACGCAGGGGCAACAAACCTATCAGGTGATTCGAGTTCCCCAATATACATCGGCAACGCTGAGTTCCGGGCTTGTTCCGCTAGCGTGGAACGGATCTGTCGGCGGCGTGCTGGCGATTGATGTGTCTTCGCAGCTCACCCTGGGGGGGACCGTCGCGGCCGATGCGCTGGGCTTTCGTGGTGGCGGTGGGAGAATCCTCGCAGGTGGCACCGGGGCCAGCACCGATTACGTAACTTTGGCCACCGACGCAACGAATGGGTCGAAGGGTGAGGGAATTGCGGGGACGCCTCGCTACCTTGCACCGGCAACGATCACAACGACTACGACCGCTACAGATACCACTGTGGAAGGATTTCCTAACGGGAGTTATGCGCGCGGCGCACCGGGCAATGCGGGTGGCGGCGGTACCGATGGCAACCCACCTGCCAACAGTTACAACTCCGGCGGGGGCGCAGGCGCCAATGGCGGAGCCGGTGGACTTGGCGGCTATGGCTGGAACAGTTTTACTGCGCTCAACTCGACTGATGGCGGGTTCGGCGGCGCGGCATTCCCTGCATCAACGAGCGCTCTGGTCATGGGCGGTGCGGGAGGCGCGGGCACGACCAACGATGGATCCTATTTCATAACGGCCACGAATCACGCCGCGGATTGTGGCACCACGTGCACTGGAATTTATAGCAGCGGCGGCGCGGGCGGCGGCATCGTCATCGTGCACACGGGCTCTGTCGTCGGCACCGGAACGATAACGTCGAACGGCCAATCCACTCTGAGCACGGACAACGACAGCACCGGTGGCGGCGGAGCCGGTGGCTCTATTCTCTTCTTTGCTAATAGCGGCACACTGAGCGGGCTCACAGTTAACGCCAACGGCGGTTCGGCAGGGAATGCGTGGCCGGAAGAAGCCCCAGGCGGCTTCCCTGGCCAGCGTCACGGCCCAGGCGGTGGCGGGGGTGGCGGCGTCATTCTTTTGTCGGGTACGCCCACCGCGAGCAGCGTGGCTGGCGGCAGCAACGGTTACACCGATACGGTTCAAGACTCCTACGGCGCAACGCCCGGTCAACCTGGTTTTGTGCTGACGACAAACGTGATTACGGAGACGCCCGGAACGCAAGCGGGCGCTTATTGCGCCGGAGCCGATCTGGCGGTTACGAATTCCGGGAGTCTGCAGGTTGTTGCGCCGGGCGGAGACATCACCTATACGCAAACAATAACGAACAATGGCCCGCTTGACGCGGTCAACGTGGTTTTCAGTGAAGGCATACCTGCGAATACAGTTTTTGAGTCGATCAGCAACGTTGCAGGCTGGACTTGCGCTACGCCCGCCGTGGGGGGAACCGGAACAATATCCTGCACGAATCCGGATTTCGCCAACGGGGGAAACGTCAGCTTCACCGTGGTGGTGCAAGTTGGAAATGGCACAACCAGTGGGACGCAAATCGTCGATGTTGACGACGTTACTTCCGGCACCAACGACCCGAACTTGGCGAACAACACTGCGACCGTCATCACGACGGTTGGCACAGCGACGCAAGCAGACCTGGCTGTAACCAATACGGCGTCGTCGCCGACGGTCCTTGCCGGCTCTAATTTCACGATGACGGCGGTGGTGACCAACAATGGTCCCGCGACGGCCTCCGGTTTGGTGTTCACGGAAAACACAGCGAGCAACAGTGCCGCCACGGTGAACGCTACATTCGTTTCGCTGGTGGTACCTAGCGGGTGGGCTTGCAGCACTCCTACCGCCGGTGGGACCGGCACAATCACGTGCACCATCGCGTCTTTGGCGTTGGGCGGCACTGCCACGTTCCCGATCGTCATGAATGTGCCATCTGGTGCGGCGTCTGGAGCCGTTCTTTTGGGCACTGCCAACATCGCTGCCTCCACACCCGATCCGAACGCAGGAAATAATGCGGCGACAGCAACGACCACCGTAGCTACGACGGGCCAGGCTGATCTTGCGGTGACAAGTTCGGGATTGCCAAATCCGGTGACGCCCGGCAACAACATCACCTATACGCAATCCATTACCAACAATGGGCCGACGGCCATCACAGCCTCTGGAAGTACCACAGTTACGTTTACCGACGCTATTCCGGCAAACACAACGCTAGGAGCGACGTTCACTGCGCCCACGGGGTGGACATGCAACACGATTGCCGTCGGTGCTACCGGTACCCTGACTTGCACTTTGATTTCAGGTCAGACGCTGGCGGTCGGAGCGGTCGTGAATTTCCCGCTGGTGGTGAAAGTGAATGCGGCCACGGTGTCCGGCACTACGATCACGAATTCTCCAAACATTGCGAGTTCGGTGAGCGATCCGAATACCGCGAACAATACAACTTCGGTGTCAACGCTGGTCGCTTCTCCAACGCAAGCGGACGTCAGCATCGTCAAGACGGCTGCCCCGGAACCCGTGAATCAAGGAACAAATCTTGCGTACACGCTGACGATCAAGAATGGCGGGCCTGCTGTAGCGCAAAACGTTGTGTTGAATGATCCGCTGCCAGCGCAGGTAACGTACACTTCATCGCTGACCACCGCGGGGACGTGCACCTATACGGCGGCCACAACTACCGTGAATTGCAGCCTGGGAAGCCTCGGCGTGGGAAGCACGGTGTTGGTCACAATCAATGTGACCGCTGCCACTTACAGTTCGCTCACGCTTTCGACGAATACGGCGACCGTGAGTTCTTCTACTTCCGATCCGAACCCGGGCAACAATACATCCACTTCGATCTCTACGATCCAGGCGTCCACCGCTGTGGATGTTTCCTCGTTCAATGCTTATGCGCAGCCCGACGGCGCGGTGAGGCTGGTGTGGCACACGCAGGAAGAGTCTCGAAATCTTGGGTTCCACGTGTATCGGGAAGATGGACTAGGTCGCCATCGCGTGGACTCTGCGTTGATCGCCGGATCTGCATTGATCTTGCGCGGTTCCAGACCTCAGCATGCAGCCAAAACGTACGCGGCGATTGATTTTCAGCCAACTCCTAACGCGGTCTACTACCTGGAAGATGTGGACATTAATGGCACGCGGACGCTGCACGGCCCGGTTTACACGGAAGCCGCTTCTACAGTGCAAATGCAGGCACAGGGTGTGGCGGCGATGCAGGTTTCTCCTTCACTCTCAAAACTGTATGCGAGCGCAAGCCCGAGCGTTGTGAGCGGTACGGCCCACGCCGCATTCCGTTTGCCACAACCGGTGCAGCCGCAGCCGGTACGGCCAGTGGTCCCGACGGGGATGCAGTTGTTTAACGCGGCGGATCATGCGGCGGTCAAAATTTCGGTGGACCAGGAAGGCTGGTATCACATTCCGTTTTCGCAGCTGTTCTCGGCGGGTTTGAGTCCAAACATCCAACTGAGTTCGCTGCATCTTTATGCGGAAGGCATCGAGCAGCCAGTCCTGCTGATTGGCCACACCTCGAGGATTCCGTCGTCGACAGATGCCATCGAGTTTTATGGAACGGGTATTGACACGCCGTTCTCAGCGGATCGGGTCTACTGGCTGGTTGCCGAAGGTATAGGTGGCAAGCGCATCCTCAGCGCTTCCGGCACGCCTTCGGAAGCTTCTGGCGGCGGAAGTTTCCCGTACACGGTCGTTCTGGAAGACCGCACCGTTTATTTCACAGCGTTGCTCAATGGGGAGAATAACGACAACTTCTTTGGCGCGGTTGTTACTTCGGAGCCCGTAGACCAGACGCTCAATGTCGTCCACCGGGACGCGACTTCTTTGCAGCCGCTGATTTTGACGCTTGCGCTTCAAGGCGTAACGGACGCGCAGCAGCACGCTGTGACTGTGCAATTCAATGGCTCTACAGTGGGCACGCTAAATTTCTACGGTCAGATCCTTGACTCGCAATCCTTCCCGGTCGATCCATCGTTGGTGGTCGATGGGATCAACACGGTTACGCTCACGGCTCTCGACGGAGACAACGACGTCAGCGCGGTGCAATCAATCCAGTTGCAGTATATGCACACATACGCAGCGGATTCGGATTGGCTGAAAGCCACGGCTGGTTCCGGAACGGATGTACATATTTCCGGCTTCTCCAATTCTCAAGTTCGCGTTTTTGACATCACGAATCCACTGAACATTCTTGAGTTGAACGCTAAGGTTACGGCGGAATCGGATTCCTACGGCGTCAGCGCGGCGTTGCCGGCGTCCGGAAGCGGCGGGCGCACGCTGCTGGCGATGGCGGCGGATACGCTGTCTTCTCCCGTGGCCATCGTGCCGCACACGCCGACGTTATTGGATCAGGAGCGCTCAGGCGCGGATATCGTGATGATCACATATCCGGATTTCGCGTCGCACCTGACGCCGCTCGTGAACCTGCGGGAATCGCAGGGGCATACCGTGCAGGTTGTTACCACCGAACAGATATTTGACGACTACAACTACGGGGAACGCAGCCCGTTCGCGGTGCGCAGCTTTTTGCAGAACGCTGTGGGCCGGTGGCAGCGAAAACCGCAAGCGGTGCTGCTGGTTGGCGACGCGTCCATGGATCCCAGGAATTATCTGGGCTTTGGGGATTTCGACTTTGTGCCCACGCGGATAATCGAGACTGCGGCAATGAAGACGGCTTCCGATGATTGGTTCACGGACTTTGTGCAGAACGGTTACGCCACGATCGCAACGGGGCGTTTGCCGGCACGCACGACTTCAGACGTAGACCTTATGGTTTCGAAGATCGTCGGATACGAGCAGGGCGCGTACGCGGGCTCCTGGAATTCGCAGGCAGTCCTGATCGCGGACCAAAACGTTGATGCGAACTTTACTTCCGCGGCGACTTCGGCATCATCCGCGTTGCCTTCCTCTCTGCAGACATCGCAGATCCTTGCCGATGGGGCTGACCCCTCGACGGTCCACACGCAGATTCTTGAGGCCCTCAACAATGGCGCCTTGCTTGTGGATTACAGCGGGCACGGCGCGGAACAACAGTGGTCCTTTGTGGACCTGTTCGACAACACGGATGTGGCAACGCTTTCGAATGGCGGACGGCTGCCGGTATACCTGCTGATCGATTGTCTGAACGGCTTGTTCCAGGACGTTTACGCCCAGAGCCTGGCGAAGGCCTTAATCCTTGCTCCGAATGGCGGCGGGGTTGCGGTATGGGCTTCTTCTGGATTCACGAATGAGCCGCCGCAGGATTCCATGAACCTTGCATTGTTGCAGCAACTGGCTTCGTATCCCAACGATCCTCTGGGGCTTTTGATCCTGCACACCAAGAACGGGACAACGGACAACGATGTCCGGCGCACCTGGGTCTTGTTGGGGGATCCAAGCATGAAGTTGCATTTCGGAGTTTCCGGTTCTTCGACGGCGGCTACAAAGAAGGTTTCGGCCCCATCCACACGGGGGATTCCGATGAACAAGTGTCCGCATGGGATCACTTGTGGCGAGGAGAAATGATGAACAGGAAAATGGCTCGCGTGCTGTTCGGGGTAGCATTGGCGGGGTTCGCGTGCAAGACGGCGATCGCGCAGACGGCTCAGCAGACGGCCGCCTTGGGACTGGTGGCAAAGAGCTTCGGCGGAAAGATCGGAGACGCGGCGGCAGCGGAAGGATTATCGATCTATTCTGGGGACTACCTCTCCACGTCGAACGATGGATCGCTGCTGGTGCGCATGGGCGCGCTTTCACTGGAATTGCAAGGTTCCACAGGCGCGCACATTTATCGAGCACCGTATGGCGCAGTCGTGGAACTGAACAGGGGAACGGTAGTGTACACGACGCCGGGCAATGGACAGAATCTGGTGATCGTCGCGTCCGATGTGCGTGTGACGCCGGTTATCACGAGTTCGGATCTTGGGCGAGTCACGCAGGATAATCCTTGCAATGTGACGGTGTACAGTGAGCGCGGACAAGTAAACGTTCAAGTGGGTTCGGAAAGCAAATTGGTCGACCCAAATAAGGCTTACCGCGTGCGCGCCGAAAATGAAATTACCTATCGCAAGTATCTTTCACCAGACGCAGACGATTACCACAAGTACCATGAGCACAGTCCGTGTGCGCCGGTGGAAATGACCCATGGGCGCCCTCCAATTGCCCCTGGTCAAAGCCGGTTCCTTTTGGTGACGGCAGCCTTGCTCGGGACGGGAGCGGGTATCGGCGTTTGGAAGGCGCTCGAGAGCCCAGACCGGCCCTGAATTTGTTATCGCGAGTTTGGTTTAAATAAAAAGAACAGGTGCCTCAACCAGCCGGGGCACCTGTTCTTTTTTGTGAGAGTTAGCGTTTGCTTTGGCAGTGGCCCAAGAAAGAAGGATTTCTCGCTTCGCGGACTCCCTTCAGAATGACGGCGCGTTTAGTTGGTCAGATGTCGTGAAAGTCGGGGGACGGATCAGCTGTGGCCACCGGTGAGTTCGCGGACGATGGAGCCGACGAAATTTCTGGCGTCGCCGAATAGCATCAGGGTTTTGTCCAGATAATAGAGAGGGTTGTCGATTCCCGCGAAACCAGCCGCCATGCTGCGCTTGATGACCATGACAGTATGAGCCTTGTCCACGTCGAGAATGGGCATGCCGTAGATGGGGCTGCTTTTGTCCTCACGGGCTGCGGGATTGGTTACGTCATTTGCCCCGATGATCAGGGCAACGTCGGTCTGGGGAAAATCTCCGTTAATGTCGTCCATCTCCAAGAGCTTGTCGTAAGGAATATCGGCTTCGGCCAACAGGACGTTCATGTGACCGGGCATGCGACCGGCGACGGGGTGAATGCCGAACTTCACGTCGATTCCTTTTTTGGTGAGGGCATCGTAAAGTTCGCGCACCTTGTGCTGCGCTTGGGCGACAGCCATGCCGTACCCGGGAACAATCACCACCTTGCTGGCTGCTGCCAAAATTCCGGCGGCCTCTTCCGGCGAAGCGCTGCGCACGGGCCGGGCTTCGGCTTTTCCGGCAGCTGTTGGTTGCTCTTGGCCAAACGCGCCGAACAAAACGTTGGCGAACGAACGGTTCATCGCTTTGGACATGTTGACGGAAAGGATGAAGCCCGATGCGCCGTCGAGCGCACCAGCGATGATGAGCAGTTTGCTGCCGAGCACAAATCCCATCGCGGCGGCTGATAGCCCGGCATAGGAGTTCAAGAGCGAGATCACCGTTGGCATATCCGCGCCACCGATGGGAATGATCATCATTACGCCGAATATCAGTGGAATAAAGATCATCAAGGGGAACAAAAACATTTTGCTGGGATCGCGGACAAGCATTACGGCGATCCCGATCGCTACCGCCAGCATTCCCAGGTTGACGATGTTCTGGCCTTTGTACGTGATGGGTCGCTGCGGCAGGATTTCCTGTAGCTTTCCTGCCGCCATCAAGCTGCCGGTGAAGGTGAGTGCGCCAAGAATAACTTCCAGGGAAAGCACGCTCATCATGAACTTCGACACATCGGGGGCGCGCAGATAAAACTCGGCGGTACCGACAAGAGTTACGCAGAGCGCGCCGAAAGCGTGGCTCAGGGCAGTCCGCTGCGGCACCGCGGTCATCGCCACTTTGCCTAATGGCACGCCGATAATGGTTCCCAATACGAGGCCGATGGCGACCCAGCGGTACGTGAGGCCGTGGTGAAGCAACGTGCCGACGATCGCCAAGAACATGCCGATCTCGCCGGCCCAGACGCCGCGACGAGCGGTCGCCGGGGAACTCAGCCACTTGAGAGAGAGAATGAAGAGAGCCGTTGCGATGAGGTAAGTGACTTCGATGAGGGTGTCTTGGGGAATCATGAGGTCACAGCTTCCTAGGGCCGCTGGATTTGAACATTTTGAGCATGCGGTCGGTGATGATGAAGCCGCCGACGATGTTGCTGGTGGCCGCGACGATAGCGATGGTTCCCAAAACGATGGCGAGCCTCGATTTTCCTTCGCCCGCGAGGATGATGGCCCCGACCACGGCGATGGCGTCCAACGCGTTGGTCAGAGACATGAGCGGCGTGTGCAAAAGCGGCGAGACTCGACGGATCACTTCGAATCCGATGAATGCCGCCAGCATGAAAACGTACAATCCTGTCAGAAGATCCAGTTTCATCAGGCGCCTCCTCCGGCCGGTGCGGATTGCAGCGCCGGCAAACCGAAAAATTCACGCACACGCGCGTTTACGACTTCGCCGTCTTGCGTGACCAGCGTTTCGCGGACGATTTCGTCCTTGAGATCCAATTGCAATTTACCTTCTTTGACCAGGTGCTGCAGGAAGGCGCTTAGATTTCGCGCGTAAAGTGCGCTGGCGTGATAGGGGACGGTGGCCGCGAGGTTGAACTCGCCGATGATGGTGACGTTGTGCTCGACGATGATTTGGTCGGGCTTTGTCAGTTCGCAATTGCCGCCGCGCTCTGCCGCAAGATCGACAATCACGGAGCCGGGTGCCATTTTCTCTACCATATCTTTGGTGACAAGCACGGGGGACTTTTTGCCTGGAATTACCGCGGCGGTGATCACGACGTCGCTTTCGGCAATCGTTTTGCCGAGCAGTTCGCGCTGCTTCTGATAAAAAGTTTCGTCCTGCGCTTTGCCGTAACCGCGCGCGTCTTGCGCATCCTTGGCCTCGATGGGCAATTCCACAAACCGGCCGCCCAAGCTCTGCACCTGTTCTTTTGCGGCGGGGCGCATGTCGTAAGCTGAGGCCACGGCGCCGAGGCGGCGGGCAGTAGCAATGGCTTGCAAGCCAGCCACGCCTGCGCCGATGATCAGCACTCGTGCGGGCGCGATTGTTCCGGCGGCGGTGGTGAGCATCGGAAACATGCGCGGCAGGGTGTTGGCGGCCAGAACAACGGCTTTGTAGCCGCAGATTGTGGCCATTGAGGACAATGCGTCCATGCTCTGAGCGCGTGTGGTGCGAGGCATGAGTTCGACGGAAAAGGAGGTGACGCCGCGGTCAGCAAGTTCCTGCAGGGTTTTTGTGGTTCCCAGCGGCCGGACGAAACCTAGAATCACCTGGCCCTTCCTCATCAATGGAATGTCCTCGCTGCCGGTTTGGTCGTTTGCGCCGTGGACCAGGAACTGAACGATGATGTCGGCGGTTTTGAAAATTTCCTCGCGATTCGCGATCAGGCGCGCACCTTTTGCCTCGTAGTCAGCGTCCGGGTAACCGGCGGCGATTCCCGCTCCGGCTTCCACGACGATCTCCAGGCCGGATTTTTTCAGGTTCGGAATCACAGCGGGCACCAGGGCCACGCGGCGTTCCTTTGGATAAATTTCTTTGGGCACACCGACGATCATGTACCCTCCTTCCTCAATTGTGACGGGTTCGGTTGCATGGTTGTTTCAGCATTAATGTCAAGATTGATGACGAATTCTTCGAGACGGCTCGGGACGGTCCTGTTCGCGTGCGCTTGCCGTAGTGTACGGTGGTTCATTCTTTATGCGCTTTCGGAATCGAGGGAGGAGCGATGGACCCTCTTGGAGCAAAGGCAGTCACGCGTTTCACGAGCTTCGCATGAACAGCGACATCTTGAAAGTGACAGATGAATTTTAGCCCTAATATCCCTTTGGCCACAAGGAGGAGCTTGCGGGAATGGAGTTTCAGACCGCTTTATTGCATTTGTTCGTAGACTGCTCGCGCATCGCGCAGCTTCTGTAGTACACCTTGCTTTTCGGTTGGGGAGTTCCAGTCGGGGTATTGGTCCGTGATTTCGATGGTGCGGTCGATCCAGGCTTTGAAATAGTCCGCGTCTCCCTTCGAAAAGGCGCGCTTGCCCGCGATCGTGACGTAGACCGGACTGGTTGTTGCATACGCGTACTTGTCCATCACCGGGGCCTGCGCGCTATCGCTCCAAGCGCGTAAGACGCACCAGCCACTTTCGCTGAGCGGAATCGATCCGGAGGAGTCTGCGGAATCGCGTGCGTCCGGGAGCGTCAGAGTCCGAACTACTTTGCCGTTGCAGACGACTTCGAGATGATCGACGGGCACGATGGAGCGCAACTTGGCTGTGAAGGGAACTGCGGATTGCGGAGTATCGAACTTTAGTTCGGCACCCACCATTTCTCCGCCGAGGTGGAATTCGAGCAGCGGGCCGTTAGTCGCGAAGGTTCTACCATTCTTCAGTCCGCCCAGCCAAGCGTCGATGTTCATGGGCCAACCGGGCATCCACACGTAAACGCGATCGAAACCCACCTGGCCTCGAATGGGAGCGGAATAGTTTGTTGTCGCGTCTGTGCCGCCGCCTGCCGGGAGTTTGAAACCGAGGTCGAGAAGCTTGTACCAGACCGCTGCGGTGGATTTGTGATCGCTGAAACCAACGATTTCCATGTAGTCCAGTTTGCCGAGGGCCACATCCACGGGCAATTCATCGGTGATTGGTTGCGCAGGTTTGGCGAACGGATCCGGCACTTCATCGAATGGATGGACGGCCCCCACCAGGGCGCCTTGAGCATGGGCCATGTCGTACACATCGGCGTTCATTGGATACAAACTTGCCGCGGCTGTGTTCGGATAGCCTGCATAGCCCGGCAGGAGGAGATCATCCTTCAAATGCAGAACGCCGCGATGACCCCAATAGCTGGTGTGGAATTCCTGGCCTTGCACGATCAAGACGTCAGGATCGCCCTTCTGATAATTTTCGAAATTCACGAAGGGCATATCTGGAAAGCGCTGCTCTTTGTTCACCGTGAGCTCATGAATGACCTGCAGGCCCTCCGCTTCGCCTTGCTCAACGAGATGTCTTGGGTCGTTGCGGTAGGTTCCACCGTAATTCATATGCACGTGAAGGTCGGAAGCTACCCAGGTACCATTCTCGGGGGTAAAGCGGAGCGGCTCTAATGTGACTTCGACTTCGTTGATCTTTCCGGCGATAACATCAACCTGCTTTCGGAACGGTTTTACTTCGAATCCGCCCATAACCTGCACGGTATAAGTTCCAGCAGGGAGATCGAGATGGACCGTGCCTTGTTCGTCGGTGTAGAAATAATGATCTTCGAATGGCTGTTGTCTTGAGTCAAAACCGTCATCAGCGTGGATCCACGTATCGTCTGGAGCGTAAAAGTGTCCGGAGGCATCGGTGACGGATATGCGCGCGTGTGGCGTGGAAGTGTTGCCGACACTGACCAGCAGGCGATATCGCGGACGCAGGTAAGCACGGTGCGCAATCCTCAGTTGACGTTCCTGTTCTCCACCAAGGTTCTGCCACTGGATTGTTGTCGAGCCTTCTTTGTTTGAGATGAAAGCGATGGCGTTGCCATCCGGCGACCAACGAACATTGGTTTGATCCCACTCTGCATACGTGAGAGGAAAAGCGTCGCCACCGTGCGACGGCATCAGCCAGAGGTTATGCCACTGCCTGCCGAGATAGGAGCTGTAGATCATGCGCGAGCCATCGGGCGAAAAATCTGGACGCGCCTTCCAGTTGGTCTCTTCGTAGTGAACTTCCCGGGCTTCCGCGCCAGGCTCAGCTTTCATGCGCCAGAAACCGCCGGTGCCGTAGATGTGGCCCTTGTTGGAGACAAACAGAATTCCTTTTCCATCGTGGGTCCAGACGGGATTGACCTCCATGTCGTAAGCGCTGTAGTAGTATCGGGGGAGGGGACTTTTCGTTTCACCCGTAAGCCGGGCGATATTTTTCAGCTCGCCATTCGCAAAATCGGCTACGAATATGTGGAAGCGGTGATTGTATTGTGTCGAAACCCAGGCGATCTTTTTTCCATCGGGAGACCAGCGAGGTTCCACGTTAACTGCACCGCCGGTTGTCAATTGCCTGGTCTTGCCGTTCGGCAAGTCGAGGAGCCACAATTCGATGGCGTCTTTCTGGTAGGATACGTACACGACGTTTGTGCCATCCGGTGACCAATCCGGTTGGTAGTCGTATCCCGGACCGTCGGTGAGCTGCTGTGCTTCTTCGGAATCCAGCTTTTGTCGCCACAGGGAGCCTGCCATGGAATAGATCAGCTCGCGCGAGTTTGGTCCCCAGCTCAAACCGCTTGGGCCGTTGGTCAGTTGCGGCAGATACAATTCGCGGTAGTAGTAAGGATGGGGCTCATCGATCTGCGAGAGGATGGGACCGCGCTGCGCGACTACAGGAATTGCGGTGATTGCAAGAGTGATGCAAGCGAACGCCATCCGTGGTTTCAACGTATCCTCCGCAAGTCCGCATCGTACGTCAAAATACGCAGGGATGCAGCAAGGCAACGCTGGAAGCATGCATGATTTTGAATGGTTACGAAGTCAGCTAACTCTAGGCTAGTCCCGCCTTCGTCAGCGGCATCTCTCGCACGCGTCTACCTGTGGCGGCATAAATGGCGTTGTAAATCGCGGGCGCGACCGGCGGCAAACCGGGCTCGCCGACGCCAGCAGGTGGTGCTTCGCTGTCGACAATATGGACATTGGTTTCGCGGGGAGAGACGTTCATGCGCGCGACCTGGAAAGTATCAAAGTTCGACTGGTCGATCACGCCGTTGGTGGCAGAGATTTCGCCGTAGAAGGCGATGCTTGTGCCCATGACCGCCGCGCCTTCGAACTGCTGCTTCACAATTGTTGGATTCACGACGGTGCCGGCGTCCAGAGCGGTATCGACGCGGCGAATGTGTACTTGCGAGTCTTTTATTTCGACTTGTACGACGGTGGCGACATAGGTTAGGAAGCTGCGGTGCGTAGCGATGCCCATTCCAAACCCATTGCCGAATTTTTGTTTACCCCAACCGGATTTTTCGGCGGCAATCTGGACTACCCTGCGAAATCGCGCGATGTCGATGGGATATTTTTCGTAGTCGCCATCGTAATTGGTGTAATCCTTCGGAAGCTCGGACTTGGGCATAATGCGGTCCGGACCCAAGAGCTCCAATACATATTCCACGGGATCTTTTCCCGCGGCGTTGGCCAATTCGCCGACGAAGGAGTGGACTCCGTAGGCGTGATAAATATTGGCCACGGAGCGGAGCCAGCCAATGCGCGTGTGCGCGGGCGCCGGACCGTTTTCCGCGCGTTGGTTCGGCAGCGCGAAGGGAATATCGCTGAAGCCGAGGCCAATCTCTCCAGCGTCGGCATACTGTGCGGATGCGTCGAAGGTCGAAGCAATGGGAGGAAAGACGCTGCGTTGCAGCCATGCTTGCGGTTTACCATCGGGTCCGAGAGAAGCCTTGAAATACATGGCGGCGACGGAATGGAACGAATCAAATTTAATGTCGTCCTCGCGGCTCCAGACGACTTTCACGGGCTTGCCGGTTTTCTTGGAGAGCACCGCCGCTTCCACGGCGAAATCCGGAAACGACTTACGCCCGAAGCCGCCGCCGAGCAGGGTGACGTGCACGGTGACATCTTCCTTCTTGGCACCGACTGCAGCGGCAATCGCATCTTGTGCGCCCTGGGGATTCTGCGTAGGAGCCCATGCTTCCACTTTTCCATCGCGATAAATGGCCAGGGCCGCGGGTGGTTCCATCGCGGCGTGGGCGAGCATGGGAGCGTAATACTCCGCCTCAACGATTTTTCCACCGTTGGCAAACGCCTGGTCCACGTTGCCGTTTTCACGCACGACTTTACAGGGCTTGCGTGCGGTCGCTTCAAGATCTTTGCGGAAGGGGCCAGAGTTCCAGCCGGCGTGTTCGCTCTTTGTCCATTCGACTTTTAGTTTCTTTTTGCCCTGGAATGCCGCATATGTGTTGTCTGCCAGCACGGCCACGCCGCCGAGGGGCTGCATGGTGACAGGCGGCTTGAACGGCTCGAGAGTTGCGGTTTCCTTTACGCCTGGCACTTTCAGGGTTGCCGAATCGTCGACGCTCTGTACGGCGCTACCGTAGACCGGCGGGTGCGCAACGGACGCGTAAAGCATACCTTCGACCTGTACGTCCTGACCGTAGGCGGCTTTGCCGCTCACCATGTCTTTCAAATCGTAAGTGGGCGCGGGCTTTCCGATGTAGCACCATTCGCTGCGCGTCTTTAGTTTCACTTCTTCTTTTTCTGGCACCGGCAGTTTGCCCGCTGCGGCTGCCAGTTCGCCGTAACTGAGTTTCTTTCCGCTGGCTTTGTGCATTACGGTGCTGGCTTCTGTTGTGCACTCCGTCTGGGGAACGCCCCAGGTTTGCGCCGCGGCGCGCACAAGCATCAGTCGCGCGCTTCCGCCAGCCTCGCGCAGAGGTTCGAAGAAGCTCACTACGGAGTGCGACCCGTCCGTGTCTTGATCCCCGTATTTCGCATCTCCGGTTGCTTGCACGACTTTCACGCGATTCCAGTCCGCATCCAATTCATCGGCGACGATGCGCGGCAATCCGGTGCGATTCCCGCTCCCCATTTCCGAGCGATGGCAGACAATGTACACGGAGCCGTCCGTGTCTACGGCGACGTAGACGTTGGGCTGCAACGGGGCCTTGGACATGGGATTATTGGCGAAGCCAACAGTGGTGGCCGAGGCGAGATTCGGCAGGATTTGCGCGCCCAACACCAAAGCGCCCGCTCCAACCATGCCTTTGAGAAAACCACGACGGCTTACGTTTTCTATCTGGATCATGAGCTCACCTACAGCAATCGACGAAAATGCGCTTAATTCCGTCCATAGCTGCACTCTATCCTACCCAATTTCCCATTCCTTGCAACCTTGTGCGCTCCGCTGCATACTGCTTTCCCGCAGTTTGGAAGGAATCCATTCATGAAGCGCGAATATCATCGCTGGTACTCTCCGCGTCTGGGCATCGAGCTTGGGGTTGTGGTCTACGGGCACTGGGGTCCGCCGCTGCTAGGATTTCCGACCAGCGCGGGGGATGAATGGGAACTCGAAGGGCAAGGCATGATAGGGGCGCTGGCGGATTTCATCTATGCCGGCCGCGTGAAAGTGTACAGCGTGAATTCGATCAACGGGCTCAGCTTTTATAACAAAGGGGCGCACCCATTTCATCGGAGCTACGTGCAGTCCGTGTTCGACGGTTACCTGCGCGAAGAAGTGGTGCCGTTCGTTTGGAGCAATTGCCAATCGCAAGTGGCTATATCAACGATGGGCTCCTCGTTTGGGGCATACCACGCCGCGAATGCGCTGTTCAAACACCCGGATGTTTTCAAGCGCTGCTTTGCGATGTCGGGCGTGTATGACTTAAGAACTTTCATGGATGGGATGTATGACAACAATTTTTATTTCAATAATCCGGTGGACTATCTGGCCAACCTTTCCGATCCTTGGTATTACGAGCAACTGGCTTCCTGCGATATTCACCTGATCACGGGAACGGGACCTTGGGAGCACAGCGGGCCGACGTACAGGCTGTCTGAAGTTCTTTCGAGCAAGGGAATCCGGCACTCGGTTGATAATTGGGGTCCGCAAGGCGGGCACGATTGGCCGTTCTGGAAAAATGAGATGCGGGAATATCTGTCAAAGCTGTTTTGAGGATTAGGAAGCGAAGTTGTCAGGCAAGGCCAAGATGGTCGAGTTGGTAGCGCCCTTTTTCGATCACCTGATCTTCATCGATCCAGACATCACAGTTGCGGGTGAGCACGTCGACATGCGTGCGGGACTTCCAGTCGGCGTGGGTCTGGCTGCCATAGGGATCGCCGAAGGCAATGTGCACGCCGGGAAATTTTTCGTCCTGCAATAAAATCCCGATCATGTGAGACAGGCCGAGGTTGGTGCCGAAGGCTAATTCGCCGACACGGTCGCTATTTTCATCGGTGTGGCAATAATTCCAAAATTCTTGCTCCAGATCCTTGCGGGGGCATTCCACGCGCTGAAGGCGGCCACCTACGATTTCCATGAGGAGCGGGGTTGCCTGCAAATCGCCATACTTTCCGTTGAAGTAGTCACCTGCCGTGGCATCGCAAACAAATGTTCCATCGACGGTGGCAGGGGTAGTGAAAACTTCGCCCGCGGGCAAATTGGACCAATAGCGCGGGCTGATCAAGCCGCTGGTCTTGACCCAATCCAATTTTGGGTTGAAGTGGGCCTGGAACGCGGTGCCGGCTTCGGATTTTACGGTGAGAGTCTTTGCGTGGACCATGCGCTCGCGCAGGCGGTTGCTGAGCTCATCGACCTTGCGATAATCCGCGCGCATTCCCTGCTGCATAATTTCTGGAGTCACGCCAATCATGTGCGCGTAACGAATCTGGCGGCGCTCTACCACGCGAACGATGGCCATACGCGCCGCCAGTTCGCCGGGTTGCGGGGTCATGCAGAGCACGCCGACGTCCGTTTTCTCCAGAGCTTCCAGGACAGGTTCTGGCGCGCTGGTCATCGGACGAGGGCCAAAATCTTCCAGCAGCAGGCCGGTGAATTTTGCGTGATGTTCTTTGAGGGCTTGTTCGAGGCTTGCGGCGACACTGCGGCTGATCTCGTCCGCGATGATTAACACTTGTTCGTTCGGGCGCACACTGAGACATACTTCCACGGCATTCCGCGCGCCGGCCATGAGTTCACTGGGAGCGATTCCAAAGCACATCCCTTTATTTTACCGGATTTTCACGTTCTGCCAATTCCCAGGCAACTACGATCTGCCTGCGGAGGCGCGGCGTTCGGCCCTTTTCGGCTCCACGCGAAATGACGGGATTTGGCCGCCTCCGCTGGTTACATTGGCGAGGCTGGTGCTGCTGAGACGCGTAAGATAGCCGGCCACTTTGCCGCGAAATAGATAAGGCGCAAAATCCACCAGCATGTTCTTAAACTCCACTTTATTGCCGTTGCCGATGAAGGGGAAAGTACCGCGCCTCATGGGGATGCGCTCCTGCACGATCCGGCAGCCCAACTCTTTCGCCGATTTGCCGCTAGGAAGAGCTTGCTCAATGGCGGTTTCCCATTCTTTCTTTTCCACTTCCCAGCCGAGGGTCACGCCCTTGCCTCCATACTCGTCACTGGGCTTCATCACCATGTTCTTTTGATTTTTGCGGACATATTCCAGCAACTCGATAGGTTCGCCGTCGTATTCGGTTTTCACGTCGGCCACCACACGCGTCCACGGCACATGACGCTGAATCAAATCGCGCTCCTCGCTGGAAAAATACCGCGCGTTCTTCTCGTCAGTCAGAACCGCGAAGAAGGCTTTCACGTGGGAAATCTTGCAGCGGAAGTTATTCGCGACGCAAACGGCTCCGGACGCATGCGCGTTCACAATTGCCTCGCACTCCTTGGGCCTGGCAACAATGTCGTTGATGAGCACCCGACGGTACAGAAGTTCGATGGACTTACCG
Organism: Candidatus Acidiferrales bacterium; assembly: GCA_963701055.1. GTDB lineage: Bacteria > Acidobacteriota > Terriglobia > Acidiferrales > UBA7541 > Acidiferrum. The sequence continues at coordinate 787,530 of OY969563.1, forward strand.
TTGGCGATCAATTGCTTTCCGTCAAACTCCAATTCACGGGGATCGGCGAGTTCGACGGGGATACCCATGCGCTCGAAGCGGTCCTTTAGAATTTCGAATTCGCTCCAGGTGGGGACTTCTTTCCAATCGACGATGGCCATTTGCGGCCGCTTCGATTTTCCGCCCCAGTCCACATACGTACCAACCAGCGCATCCAGAAGTTTGGCGGACAACGGATAACTGTGGACTTCGAAGCGCTTCTTGAATTCCTGCATTACGGGAAATGCGAGAAAAATGTCTGAAAGCGATTCTGAGTAACCCGCGCCCGCCGGAGATTCGCCATTGTATTCCGTGAATTTCAAGGATTCCGGCAGCAGGAAGGCATCAAGACGCGAAGCGGCGCTCGCGGGAACGTAGCCGCCGTTCAAACGCACAAGCCGTTCTTCTTCGGGGCGAAGATGAAATTGCCGGAAGAGGGAAGCATCTTCGAGCGCGGTGCTGGTGATGCGTTCGGCAATTGCGGCGATGGTTTCCGCTACTCTCCTGACGCGTTCTTCGTCCTGGGGGGAAAGAAACACGGGCCGCAGAAAGGGGCAGTGCACGCGCGTTCCGAAAGTGAGTTTGGCCGCGCGGACCTCTTCGAGAAAAGTCTTCGCCAGATCCGGAGATTTTTTCAGGAGCGGACGCAGCAATGTGTCCCAATATTCGACAGGGTCTGGGTTCCCCGTTGCGCGTGGTTTGGCGGTTCTCATCGGTGAACGGTTGCGGAAGGAGTAGAAGGAGCTGCCTGGGCGCTTTGCACGGTGCGTGGCGCGCCGGTGAACCCCGCCGGAGCTCCGATGCCGAGCATCTCTTCCCAACGCGGCCAGGTGTTCGCGGCGTTGCCATGCAGCGCACGGTCGATGACCAGCCGGGCCATCTTCTCTACCACATGCTCAAAATAAAATTCGGTGATGCGATCGCGCTCGAAATCCGGCGCAGGATTCAGGAAATCGATGGCGTAAGGCACGCCATCCTTCACCGCAAATTCGATGGTGTTCATTTCATAGCCCAGTGCGAGATTGATCGTTTGTGCGTCCTTCACGACACGGGCGCCCAGTTCGGGCTTCAAGTAATTATGTTCGACCAAATAGCGGCGCTCCTTCGGATCGTAGGCGACGGGGAGAATATCGGTTTTGCCGAACGTGAAACAGCGAACATATTGTTCGAAGTCGATGAACTCCTGCAGGGTCATGCAATATGGCGCAGTCTGGTCGTAGGCTTGCAGCAGCTCCTCCTCGTTGTTCACTTTGTAGACGTGCTTCCAACCGCCGCCCGAATACGGCTTCAGAATCGCCGGCCTGCCGACGTAATCGAGCAACGCTACCCAATCGACGGGATATTTTAAATTGCGGAGGGATTCCGAATTTATATCCACGTCGGAGGGATATCCCTTTTGCGGAAGCAGCACGGTTTTCGGAATTGCCAGCCCCAGCTTGGCGGCAACGGTGTAATTGAAATATTTGTCGTCCGCGGTCCACCAGAAAGGATTGTTGATAACGTAGGTCCCCTGGAGGACGGCATGCTTCAGGTAGCCCCGGTAATATTCCACTTCGTGGGAAATGCGGTCCACGATGACGCGGTATTCCGCGGGCTCGCCCATTTTCGTTCCGCCGAGTTTTGCGAATTCAGCGGTTACGCCGTCTTTTTGGCCGAGTTTGTTTACATGTGCAATAAATGCCGGAGGAAAACTGAATTCCCGCCCGCACAACAGCCCCACTTTCACCATGGCTTTCCTCCTCAATTGCTCGCCGCCGAGAAAATTTAATGTACCGTGCCAGCCGAACTGGAACGTGTGTCCATTGCGCTGGCGCGAGTCTCTCTAACCAGATGCCGCACTACATCTTTTAGGTCGCCGGTTTGTTGATATACGCGTATCTGACGTTCCGCGCTGGTACCTTCATTTAAGATTGTGTGAATATATTCGACGGCGCCACGGCTTCCTAAATCGTCGAGAACGTCGTCCACAAGCTCGAGCAATTCTGGGATTAGCGCCCGCATCGGCACTTCTTCTTCCTTGCCAAAATCGATCATCTTGCCTTCGATTCCGTATCGCGCGGCACGCCACTTGTTTTCCTCGATCAAGGCACGGTGATACGTCCGCCAGCCCATGTTGCCCGTGTACAGCCGGTGCAATTTTACGACAATGGCTTGCGTGAGCGCGGCAATCGCCACGGCCTCTTCCACCTTCGTTGTGGTGTCAAACATACGGAACTCCAGCGTGCTGTAGGTTGGATGCGGCCGAACATCCCACCAGATTTTCTTCCCGTTATCGATGCAATTCAAACGGATAAGCAGGTTCACGTATTGCTCGTAGGCGCTCCAGGAATCGAACTGCTCGGGAATTCCGGTGCGTGGAAACCTGCGAAACACGGTGGTGCGAAACGATTTCAGTCCCGTGTTTCTGCCCATCCAAAAAGGCGAACTGGTGGAGAGGGCTAGGAGGTGCGGCACGAAGTAACGCACCATGTTCATTATGTCGATGGTGGTTTGCTTGTCGGGCATGGCCACATGGATGTGCATGCCAAAGATGAGGAGAGAGCGCGCGAGTTGGCCCATTTCCTCGACGATATTCTGGTAACGCTCGCCGGGTGAAATGACCTGATCAATCCAACTGGAAAATGGATGCGTTCCCGCGGCTGCCACTTGCAGACCGGTGCTTTCCGCGGCGGAAACCAGTTCACTGCGGGTACGGTGCATTTCCAGGCGCAATTCGCTGACGTTCTCGCAAATTTTCGTGCCTGTTTCGACGATGGACTGGTGCATTTCCTGTTTGACCTGATCGCCCAGCCCGCGCGAAGCCGCCGCCGAGAGCAATTGCACCACGTGGGAACGCAACTCCAGCGTATCCGGATCTATTATTTGGAATTCCTCTTCAACACCGATGGTGAAGCGGTGAGCCATGAGTGGCCCTCCGGATCGCGTGATTTCTGCTGTGGACTTCTTTGGAGTGAGTATCATACTCCGTCACTTCGCAAAACACACCTGCCACCAGGAATAGATAGCAGGTCAGTTCGAAAACGCACGTCCAGGCGCACTCTGCCTCGTACCTTGGCTCAAATTGGCTCTGGACGCTCGGCCTCCGGCTTTGGCAAACTCCTGTTCATGCAAATCACTCCGTTCCGCATTGAAGAGTACATGGGTAGGTACGAGTTCTCAGCGAAGTACTTGCTCTCTTCCTCCGACGCCGAATCGCAAAGCATCGGGGAATTGCTAGCGCTCGAACCCGGCGCGCACGATGCGTTTCTGAAACACTGGTGCGGCTACACGGAATCACCCGGCGCGCCTTGGCTCCGCGAAGTTCTTGCAAGGATTTACGAGCAGATTCACGCCGACCATCTTGTGGTAGTTTCCGCAGCGGAAGAAGCGATATTCCTTTTCTATCACGCGCTACTCACTTCCAGCGACCATGCGATCGTGGAAACGCCGTGCTATGAAAGCGCGCTGACCGTGCCGAGGAGCACGGGCGCTGCCGTGACCGAGTGGCGGCGCAAGCCGGAAAACGGCTGGGCACATGACGTGGACGCGCTGGAGCGATTGATTCGGCCAAACACTCGCGCGATTTACATCAACTCTCCGCACAATCCGACGGGCCTGCTGATGCAGTCGCGGGTATTTCGCCGCGTGCTCGAACTGGCGGCGCACCATGGCATATATGTTTTTTGCGACGAGGTTTACCGCGAGCTCGAACACGATCCCAGTACGCGGCTTCCGGCTGCGTGCGATTTCTACGAGCGGGCGCTGAGCCTCGGATCCGTGAGCAAGACATACGGCTTACCAGGACTGCGGCTGGGATGGTTGGCGTGTCGCGACGGCGCATTTCTCCAAAAGCTGATTTCCCTGAAGCACTACACCACGATTTGCTCGAGCGCTCCCAGCGAATTCCTGACAGCGTTGGCGTTTCGCCATCGTCAGAAATTCATCCAACGCAATTTGCAAATCGTCATGGGCAATTTGCGGCTGCTTTCGGCGTTCTTCACCCGGCACACCGACCTGTTTGATTGGACGGCGCCTAACGCAAGCACGATTGGATTTGCACGGTTCAAACCGGACGAGGATGTGCAGGCCTTCTGCGAAGAGCTTGTTCGCCGGGCCGGCGTTCTATTGCTGCCAGGCAGCGTTTACGACGAACCGCAGTACATCCGCTTTGGCTACGGCCGAAAGAATATGCCGGAAGCCCTGGCAGAACTGGAAACCTGGCTGACGACCTATGCCACAAAATGAGAAAGGGCTACCGCGGACGATAGCCCTTCTCTCGATCTGCAATCTCGAGGGCCGTGGCTGTTATGCCGCGCCCATCGAACGCCTTGCTTGAAAGCATTCCCTGCAGAATACGGGTCGACCCTGGGTCGGCCTGAAGGGAACGGTTGTTTCTTTGCCGCATTGCGAGCAGGTCGTTTTCGTTTCCGATCGTACCTGACCGCCACCAGCAGGGCCCGATTCGGCTCTTTTAGCCTTACAAGCCTTGCACCGCTTGGGCTCGTTCTTAAAACCTTTGTCGGCGAAGAACATCTGTTCGCCCGCAGTAAATACAAACTCGGCGCCACACTCGGAACACTTCAGGACCTTATCGTGGAATTCCATGGCCGGCTCCCCCTGGGACCCCCATCGGGGCAGTGGGGCTCCGGCCGTCTTTCACCATTGGCCTGGACTGATAGCGAGACCCGAGCTCCGGGGATACCGGGCGCGGGTCCTTCGGGCCGGCGGGCGAAGAACCTGAACGAATTCCCAACAACTCTGCCTGACTGGGGCCTGATCCCGGAAGTGCGGCGCCGAGCCGCGTCTCACGCAGGGTTAATCCTGCTCGCGACGCTGCTTCTTGCGCAGTCGCTTCCGCGAAAGCGCTTCTTTTGCCCGGCGCTTCTCGCCGGGTTTCATGTAGAAGCTGTGCTTCTTTATTTCCTTAATTATGTCTTCCTGCTGCACTTTGCGCTTAAAGCGTCGCAGTGCATTCTCAAGAGACTCACTCTCTTGAATGATGACCTCTGCCAATTGAACTTCACCTCTATTCCGGTTCGGATTGGTTGCATGTAGCGCCTACCGTCAACTTAAGCACTACGCCTGGATACAGTATCTCACGAGGTTGCTGGCTTCTTGTAGTCAATTCCCCCTATACAAGTCAAGTACTCTTTGTGTTATTCGAGTAGTGCGAAAGTGTGTTGGCATTTCGGATACGTATCACTGAAATATAACTGCCTTTGCTTCTGTCGTTTGGCCGCGGCTTTGGTTTTTTGGCTTGCATGTGCTGGTACACTTGGCTCGGGGGACGACCTTTATGCCCGATATGCGCGATGCCATTGGAGTGCTTCTTGCCGGAGGGCAGGGCGAACGGCTGTGGCCGTTGACCCGTGATCGTGCAAAGCCCGCCGTGCCGTTCGGAGCGTTGTACCGCATCATCGACATCACCCTTTCCAACTGCATTAATTCCGGCCTGCGGCGTGTGTTTACGCTCACACAGTACAAAGCGCTCAGCTTGTCCCGGCATGTGCGTGCCGGGTGGTCGCCGTTGATGGGCCTGGGCGAGTTCATCGAAGTGCTTCCTCCACAGATGCGCGTTTCCCAACAGTGGTATCAGGGAACGGCCGACGCCGTGTATCAGAATATCTATTCGATTGGCAGCGAACGATCGAAATACACCTTCATTCTTTCCGGCGACCACATTTATAAAATGAATTACTCCAAGATGCTGCAGCAACATGCCGATTCCGGCGCGGATGTGACTGTGGCGACGCTGGAAATTCCCGCTGCCGAAGCCGCCAAGCAATTCGGTGTGATTGAGACGGACAGGGACTGGCGCATCGTTGGATTCGAAGAGAAACCGGCCAAGCCGAAGACTTCACCGTATAAGCCGACACACTGCAACGCGTCCATGGGCGTATACATTTTCAATACGCAGTTGCTGATTCCGATTTTGCTGGCGGATTCCGAGGATCCGAAATCGGCTCACGATTTCGGCAAGGATATCCTGCCGCGGATTCTTGCCAAACATCGCGTGTATGCCTATAACTTCATCGACGAGAACAGCAGGGAGTCGCTTTACTGGCGCGACGTCGGAACCATCGACGCTTATTACGAGGCGAACATGGATCTGGTGAGCGTTTCGCCGGTGTTCAACCTTTACGACAAGAACTGGCCGTTGCGCACCTGGCAGCAGCAATATCCGCCGGCGAAATTCGTGTTTGCCGACGAAAACCGCAAAGGCATCGCGCTGGACTCTATCGTGGCGAGCGGTTCGATACTTTCCGGAGGGCGAGTGCAGAACTGCCTGATTGGCTACGACGTGCGCGTGAACAGCTTTTGCGAAGTGACCGCTTCCATTATTTATAACCACGTGAACATCGGGCGGCACTCGCGAATTTGCCGCGCGATTATCGATCGCCACGTGAGCCTGCCGGAGCATACGGAGATTGGATTTGATTTGGAAGCCGACCGCCGGCGGTTTCACGTCACGCCCTCCGGCATTGTCGTTGTGGTGCGGCAAGAGTCCCTGATCGAAGAGCCCGATTCGCAGTGACGGAGACGCCGTTAACCGTGGCCGCTTATCCAGCGCGGACCTGGCACGCGATTCGGATCTTTTCACTGTTGTCCGTTGCATTTTTCTGCGCCGGTCCTGCGACGCTTGCGCAGCAGGGGCAGAACTGGCCGGTTTATGGCGGTTCGGCGGGGAATACTCACTACTCGATCCTCACTCAAATCAATCGCGGGAACGTGAAGGATCTGCAGGTCGCGTGGAGCTTTGATACCGGCGAAGAGGGCGGGCTGCAAACAAATCCCATCATAGTGGACGGCGTTTTGTATGGAATTACGCCCACGCAAAAAATATTTGCGCTAAATGCGGCTAGCGGCAAACTGCTTTGGAAGTTTGAATCCGGGATCGCGGGGACACAACCCGATCGTGGTTTGGCCTATTGGAGTGATGGGCACGACAAGCGCATCCTCGCGGGTGTTCTGAACTTTGTGTATGCGCTGGATGCGGCGACGGGAAAGCCGATCGCCTCATTCGGTCAACAGGGCCGCATCGACTTGCGCCAAGGCTTGGGCCGCGAACCGGCTCCCGCGCAATCCGTATTTCTCACCAGCCCGCCGGTTGTTTATCGCGATCTCTTCATTGTAGGCGGACGCAATCCCGAATCGTTGCCGGCGCCACCGGGCGATGTGCGGGCGTTTGAGGTTCGGTCCGGGAAACTTCGTTGGACGTTTCACACGATCCCGCATCCGGGCGAATTCGGGTATGACACCTGGCCCGTGGACGCTTGGAAAACGAGTGGCGCGGCAAACAATTGGGCGGGAATGTCGGTCGATATCGCGCACGGCGTTGTTTATGTCCCAACGGGCTCGGCCGCTTTTGATTTTTATGGGGTCGACCGTATTGGAGACGATCTTTTCGCAAATTGCTTGATCGCTTTGAAGGCGGAGACCGGAGAACGTTTGTGGCATTTTCAGGGCGTGCGCCACGATTTGTGGGACCGCGATTTTCCTTCTCCTCCAGTGCTTCTGACCGTGCATCGCGAAGGCAAATCCGTTGACGCCGTGGCGCAGCCGTCCAAGCAAGGATTTGTTTTTCTGTTCGACCGTTCCAATGGCCAACCGTTATTTCCCATCGAGTATCGCGACTATCCCCAGAGCTCGGTTGCCGGTGAAGCCGCCGCTCGGCAGCAAGGGTTGCCGGCGAAGCCGTTCCCGTTCTCGCGCCAGAGCTTCACGGAAGATATGTTGAGCCGGCGCACTCCAGCAATTCATCAATGGGCATTGGAAAGATTCAAGACGTTTCGCAGCGAGGGACAGTTCGTTCCGCTTAGCGTGGGAAAGGACACTGTAGTTTTCCCCGGTTTTGATGGCGGCGCGGAATGGGGTGGTTCCGCAGCCGATCCGGAGACTGGAATCCTCTACGTGAATGCGAACGATATTGTGTGGACTGGGGCTCTCGCGGAAACTACCGTGCACAAGAGCGCGAAGGCCATTTACCTAAGCCAGTGCGCGTTGTGCCACGGTGACAACCGCGACGGGACACCACCCGCAGTGCCCCGGCTCGTCGGTATTGCAGACAGGCTGTCGCAACGCCAGATAGCGACTACCATCTGGGACGGTAAAGGGCGCATGCCGGGTTTTACGAATCTTTCCGGCGAGCAAGTGGATGCGCTGCTGACCTATTTGTCGACGGGAAAGGACACGCAACTTGCCGGTGATGAACCGCCCCCGCCGTCTTCAAAATATCACCTTACCGGTTATAAACGATTTCTGGACCCGGAGGGCTATCCGGCGGTTGAGCCGCCGTGGGGCACGCTGAACGCCATTAATTTGAATACAGGCGAATATGTTTGGAAGATTCCGTTAGGCGAATATCCCGAGCTTGCCGCGCAAGGATTGAAAAATACCGGTACGGAGAACTATGGCGGCCCGATCGTTACCGCGGGTGGATTGCTTTTCATTGGGGCGACGAACTACGACAAGAAATTTCGCGCGTTCGACAAAGCAACCGGCGAGCTTTTGTGGGAAACGACGTTGCCGTTTGCGGGAAACGCGACGCCAGCCACCTATTCGGTGGAAGGACGCCAATATGTGGTGATTGCGGCGGGTGGAGGAAAGGACCTGAAATTCAAATCGGGCGGGGTCTATATGGCATTCGCGTTGCCGAAAGAACCCTCCGCTGCCAAAGCTCAGAAATAGTTTGCGCGTCCTGCGTCACGCGCCATCATGCCGACCTCTGCTACAATTTTCCTTCTGTAAACTACACAGGAGAAGCAACTATCATGTCCACCAAAATCACCCGCGTGCATGGTCGTCAAGTCCTCGACTCGCGCGGCAATCCCACTGTTGAAGCCGAAGTCACGCTCGAATCCGGCGCGTTTGGCCGCGCCATTGTTCCCTCTGGAGCGTCCACGGGCGAGCATGAAGCCATCGAACTGCGCGACGGGGACAAGAGCAAATATCTGGGAAAGGGCGTGTTGAAAGCCGTGGGGAACGTCAATGGCGAGATTGCCAAGTCCGTGGTTGGTTCGGATGCTGCGGACCAGCGCGCCCTTGATCACAAGATGATCTCGCTCGATGGCACGCCGACGAAGTCTCGCCTCGGGGCAAACGCGATCCTGGCGGTTTCCATGGCTGCGGCCCGGGCTTCTGCGGTGGCGTCGAAAGAGCCTCTGTACAAATATATTGCGCGGTATTCCACGGATCACTCCGCGAATCTTCTGCCCGTGCCCATGATGAATATTCTGAACGGCGGCGCGCACGCGGATAGTTCCGTGGACTTCCAGGAATTCATGGCCATGCCGGTCGGAGCTACTTCGTTTGCGGAAGCTCTCCGCTGGGGCGTAGAAGTGTTTCACTCCTTGAAGGCGGCTCTCAAGAAGCGCGGGTATTCTACTTCGGTGGGAGATGAGGGCGGCTTTGCGCCCAGCTGCAAGTCCAACGAAGAAGCCGTGCAGATCGTGCTGGAAGCCATTACCGCGGCAGGTTACAAACCAGGCGAGCAAGTGGCCATCGCGCTAGACCCGGCCGCTAGCGAATTTTTCGACAAAGCCAGCGGAAAATATGTGTTTAAGAAGTCGGACAAGTCCACGCACTCTTCACTGGAAATGGCCGACTACTGGACGAAGTGGGTGCAGAAATATCCGATCGTTTCCCTGGAAGATGGGATGGCGGAGGACGATTGGTCCGGCTGGAAAGCGCTCACGGATTCGCTGGGCGCCAAAAGCTCCAAGAAGAAAATCCAGCTTGTGGGCGACGATATTTTCGTTACGAATACAGAGCGGCTGTCCCGCGGGATTAATGAGGGCATCGGCAACTCTATTTTGATCAAGTTAAATCAGATTGGTACCGTGATCGAAACGATCGATGCCATCGAACTTGCCCGGAAGGCGGGGTACAAGTCTGTTATTTCTCACCGGTCCGGGGAGACAGAGGATACGTTCATCGCTGATCTTGCGGTGGGGACCGCTGCCGGTCAGATCAAAACGGGTTCGGCGTCGCGTACGGATCGAATTGCGAAGTACAACCAATTGTTGCGGATTGAGGAAGAATTGGGGTCTGCTGCGCGGTTCGATGGTCACGCGCCGCTGAAATAATGCGCCTGCGCCGCGATTTCCGCGTGGCGTAATGATCGTAGAAGCGGCGGCTAGCCGCCGTACTCTAAAAGGGACGGCCTGCCTCAGAAGGCGGGCCCTCCAACAAGACGGGCCTCAACTGGCGGTGCCAGTGGCCAGTTTCTTTGCTCTTCGAGTTTCGGCTAATACCAGGCGAATTTCATCAAAGGTGACTTGCTCCGGCAGGGCGTCCTTGATCGGTTTCATCCATTCCAGGCCGAGCCTCAAGCAGGCCTCGCTAATCTGCAGTCGCAGCTCCGGGGCCATCCAATTCGCCTGGAATTCCGCTTCGCCCCGTTCGATCAGATCTGCCACTAGAGCAATGACAGACGATGCTTTTCGACCACGAAGCTGAGCGATCTCCTCGAACGTGTGTCCCTGCTGCAATAGTTCCAGTGTTTCCACCGAGGCATTGGCGGGTTTGGCGCGAGACTCTTTGCGGGCCCTTTCCCCATTTTCGAATCGCGGGAAAAGGCCCAGAATTTCCCGGCCGTACATCTCGCATTTCTTTTCACCCATGCCGGAGATTTGACGAAGTTCCTGCATGGTTTTTGGCCTCTTTTGGCACAATTGGTCCAGAACCGTGTCATGGAGCACGATAAACGCGGCGACCATTTTTTCTCGCGCGATGATGCGCCGCCATTCACGTAAGAATTCACGCAACTCTTCATCCACAGCGAGGCATGGACTGGTTTCGAACGAGATTTGTTCGATTCTGCGGGCCGGGTCCCCGCCGAAGCTGCTCTTGGCGGATACCATCCACGGAAGCAGCCCGGCACATGTGTCGCACACACCGCATTTTTGTCCCTTTGCGCTTTCACCGAAATATTCGCAAATGTGCTTTTGGCGGCATTGTTGCGACTTCACGAAATCCTGCATCAGGTGGTAGCGCTGCCACGCTCGTTCCTTTTCTTGCCTGTCCCCGATCTGATTTATGAAAAATGCCCGCAGGCCATTGTCTTTCTTTTCCCAGAGGAGGTAGCAATCCGCGGGTAAGCCATCGCGTCCGGCGCGACCAGTTTCCTGGTAGAGCTGTTCGATGCTTTCCGGCAACCCCAGGCGGACGACAGCGCGGACATTGGGTTTGTTGATGCCAAGTCCAAAGGCGATCGTCCCGACCAACACGGGCGCTTCTTCCGTCATCCACTTTTCCTGATTTGCGCTGCGGGTGGCGGCGTTCATTTGGCCGTGATAGCCGACCGCGGCGATCCCGTGCTCACCGAGCAGATCGATCACTTCGCCAACGCGAGAGATTGTGGGCGAGTACACGATGACATTGCCCTGTTTCACCCTACGGACAGCCTCCAGAAGGAGCTCGTCTTGCATCCCGCCTTTGCATTCCTTGACCAGGTAACGCAGGTTTTCGCGGCGGAAGCTGGAGACGGATCGTAAGGGATCCTTTAGCCGAAGCTGTTGGACAATGTCGTGGCGAACCTGCTGGGTGGCGCTGGCGGTAAATGCAGCAATCGGCTGTTGCGGGAAGACCGCCCGCAGTTTGCTCAACTGGCGATACTCTGGCCGAAAATCGTGGCCCCACTCCGAAATGCAATGGGCTTCGTCAATGGCGAAAAACGAGACCGGAACTTTTCTTAGCAACTCCGTTGTGCCATCCATTACCGCGCGTTCTGGGGAGACGTAAATCAGGCGATACTGTCCGGCGGCGGCCTTCTGCTTCACCTGATGGCGATCTGCCTCGACCACTGAGCTGTTCAGGAACACAGCGGGGATGCCCATCTGGCGTAGCTGCGCGACCTGATCTTGCATCAACGCGATAAGGGGGGAAATGACCACCGCCGTCCGCTGGCCGTCCAGGACGGCTGGCAATTGGTAGCAGAGAGACTTTCCGCCTCCGGTGGGCATAACTACGCACACATCGCGGCCTGATGCCAGGCTGCGCACGATTTCTTCCTGGCGCGGCCGGAAATCGTCATAGCCCCAATATTGCTTGAGGGCAGTCGAAAACCGATTTGGAGCCGCCGCTTGCTTGGCCACGGGTGGAGCAACAATCATTGACCTCTCCCGGAGGGATAGATGGAGGAAAGCACTCGCGGCCATCTTCGCCTTAGTTTCGCCCGTTCGTCAAGTATGAATTTGCTGAATTGCCTTCCTGGTTATCCACAATTCCACAGCCCCCTGTGTATAAGTGCATGGGGTGTGCATCGGTACCCATGAGAGTTCCATAGCTACGCGCGCGGTGGGAAAGGAATTCGGCGCTAAAGGCGCGTTTTGAGGGCTTTCGGCGCTCTGAACTGGAACCTAAAAACTGTCCCCGTCCGGGCGAAAACTCCATCCAATCATCAAGGAGAAGAAAAACCGATGTTTGCTATCACAGGAATCACTGGGAACGTCGGCGGTGAAGTGGCGCGAAATTTACTGGCGGCGAAAAAGCCTGTGCGCGCGGTGGTACGGGACGTGGCCAAAGGCAGGGATTGGGTCGCGCGCGGTTGCGAAGTGCTGACCGCGGACATCAACGATGGGGCGGCTTTGACAGCCGCGTTCCGAGGGGCGGACGGTGTGTTTGTGCTGGTTCCTCCGAACTTCGATCCCGAGCCGGATTTTCGCGAGGCCCGCGCTATAGCGACGACACTGAGCACAGCGTTGGATGCGGCGCGTCCGGGCCGAGTGATGTACTTATCGACCATCGGCGCACAAGCGACCCGGCCAAATCTGTTGACGCAACACACGATCATTGAGGAGGCGCTGCGAAAATTGACGGTGCCGATTACGTTCTTACGGCCTGGATGGTTCATGGAAAATTCCAGTTGGGATGTAGCGCCGGCGAGGAAGGATGGACTGATTAAAAGCTTCTTGCAGCCGCTCGAAAAGCCAGTGCCCATGGTTGCCACCGCCGACATTGGGAGAACGGCCGCCGCATTACTACAGGAAACGTGGCAGGGTCAGAGGACCGTGGAGCTCGAAGCGGCCCACCGCATCACGCCACTGGAGATCGCGGAAACGTTTTCAAAATTGCTTGGTCGTTCCGTGAAAGTGGAGGCGGTGCCGCGGGAGACTTGGGAATCTCTTTTCAAGTCACAGGGGATGAAAAACCCGACGCCGCGCATTCAGATGCTGGATGGCTTCAATGAAGGATGGATCGAGTTCGAGGCGGGCGAGAATGGTTCTCGAAAAGGAACTGTCGAACTGGAAGCGGTGCTGCGCGGGCTCATTGAGCGACCGGGCAAATCGTAAGATGACAGCGCGCGGCGCAGCTACAGCCCACCGATCGCTGGGGCGTAACATAAATTTAAATGGCAACCGACCGCGCGAAGTGAGTCGATTGTGGGCCCTTACTAAGTCGGCCAGTAGCTGACTGCGTATGGTGCAGCTACGAAAAAGCGATTCTTTGACACCATCTCCAAATCTCAATATCCTCGTTGGGCCTGGTTCGGCACTGCGGCGTCATGATTGGTCAGACCATTTCTCACTACCATATCCTCCACAAACTTGGGGGCGGCGGGATGGGTGTTGTCTATTCCGCGCGGGATACGGTTCTGGACCGTTCCGTGGCGCTGAAATTCCTGACTGCGGAGGCGCTGCAAGACAAACTGTCCCTGGATCGCTTTCTGCGCGAAGCACGCGCCGCGGCTGCTTTGAATCACCCAAACATCTGCACCGTGCACGAAATCGGGGAAAATGCCGAAGGTCATCCCTTCATTGTGATGGAATTTCTGGAAGGGGAGACGCTGAAGAACCTGATAACCGGCAGGGCGCTCGGCACTGAGCGGCTGCTGGACATTGCGGCGCAGGTCGCTGATGCGCTGGACCACGCCCACGCGCGCGGCATCATCCATCGGGACGTCAAGCCGGCCAATATTTTCGTCACGCGGTCGGGCCAGGCCAAAGTTCTCGATTTCGGGTTGGCCAAACTTTCGGCGATCCTCGGTATTTCGCCTGATACAGAGCCGTCCAGCTCCACAAACAGAAGCACGCCTGTCCACGAGGAGACGCTGACGACGCCGGGAACTTCGATGGGCACCATTGCCTACATGTCGCCGGAACAGGCGCGAGGCGAAATACTCGATCCAAGATCCGATTTGTTTTCGTTCGGATCTGTTCTTTACGAGATGTCGACGGGATCGCAACCATTTCGAGGGCCGACGTCGGCGGTGATTTTCAATGCGATTTTCAACCATACCCCCGAGCCTGCGAGTTCGTTGAACATAGAAATTCCGGAAGTCGTCGATTCCATCATTTCCAAGGCTCTCGAAAAAGACCGGGATTTGCGCTACCAGTCTGCCGCTGAACTGCGCGCGGACCTGAAGCGGCTGAAGCGCGACATGGATTCCGGGAAGCGCAATCTGTCTGGGCGAACGGCTTCTTACGTTGTGCCCGCGGGCGCTTCAGCGGAGCGCGCGCAAAATTCCGTGGCGGTACTTTATTTTGAGAATCTCAGCAGCGCCAAGGAAGATGAATACCTTCGCGACGGCATGACCGAAGACATCATCACCGAACTTGCGAACATCAAAAATCTGAAAGTCTTTCCGCGGCCGGCGTTGCTGCCTTATCGAGACAAGCCAGTCACCGCGCCTCAGGTGGGTCGCGAACTGAATGCTTCCTACGTGCTCGCGGGCAGTCTTCGACGATCCGGCAACCGATTGCGCATCACTGCCCAGTTGGTGGAAACGCATACCGGGCACGCGCTTTGGGCGCAGCGTTTCGACCGCGAGATGGACGATGTTTTCGAGGTTCAGGACGAAATCGCGCGCAGTATCGCACAAACCTTCCGCATCAATCTTTCACCCCAGGAAGAACAAAAGATTGCCACCAAGCCCACGCAAAATTCGGTGGCCTATGATTATTACCTGCGAGGGCGAAGTTACGCGCGGCGCGAGAGTCTGGAGTTCGCGCTGCAGATGTACGAGCAAGCCATCAAGCTGGATCCGAATTTCGCGCTCGCACACGCGGGGATTGCGTACATTTGCGGAATCATTCACGAAATTCGCGAGCACAATCCGAAATGGGTGGAGCGCGGCGATGCGGCGTGCAACAAAGCACTGCAGCTCGATCCGAATTTGGCGGAAGCGCTCGTGGCTCGCGCACGAATTTCCTATTCCCAGCGCAAACACGACCAAGCCATCGAATTCGCTAAGCGGGCGATCGCCCTCAAGCCCGATTGCGAGGGCGTTTACAACGTGCTGGGCCGCGTGTATTTCGCTTCGGGCCGCTTTCAGGAGGCGGCGGAACTGACGGAAAAGGCCATCGAGGCGAATGGGGACGACTACAACGTGTTCATTCCCATTGTGAACGCGCTGGAGCGGCTCGGCCGTACCGAAGAACTCAAGCGCTATCGCCAAATGGAAATGCGCGCGCTGGAACGGCAGCTCGAACTTGTTCCGGAAGATGTGCGCGCGAGAAGTTTGCTGGCAGCGGATTACGCGAATATGGGGCGTGCGGAGGATGCCGTGCGGCACTTGGAGATGACGGTTGCACTGCGCCCGAACGATTCCAACGTGCTCTACAATGCCGCTTGCACATACACCGTACTAGGGAAGAAGGCAGAGGCGCTGGATTTACTGCGGCGCGCCCTTGCGTCCGGATACTCGAATTTTGATTGGCCGCGGCAAGATCCGGATCTGAGCTCAATTCATGCCGATCCGGAATTTCTGAAGTTGTTCCCACCGAAATAGGGTTGCGACGTTCCAGAAAGCGTGTGACGCGGGACACTGTCGCTAGTTCGAGCGGCGCGCTATCTTGTTTGTCTGGTCATTTCGACGTAAAAGGCCTCGTTGATTCGCTCCGTTGACCTTCGCTCCCGCCGACCTCGACCACTGCTCGCATCTGGCAATGAGCACGGTGGCTCAATCCGAAACCCTGATCGCCACGGACTTTACCCGTCCCGGCGTGAATCCTTGGATGATCGCGTTCACGGTGATGTTGGCTACATTTATGGAGGTGCTGGACACCAGCATTGCCAATGTAGCCCTTCCGCACATTGCCGGTAGCCTTTCCGCTGGAGTCGACGAAAGCACCTGGGTGCTGACGTCCTATCTGGTGTCCAACGCGATCGTCCTGCCGCTGACGGGATGGTTCTCCAAACTGTTCGGACGCAAGAGTTTTTATATGTCCTGCGTGCTGATCTTTATCGTCAGCTCTTTCCTGTGTGGCGTGGCGGCCAGCCTTCCGATGTTGGTGTTTTTCCGGGTGCTCCAAGGCGCGGGAGGAGGGGGCTTGCAGCCGGTCTCCCAAGCCATTCTGGTGGAAAGTTTTCCTCGCGCGAAGCAGGGCATGGCCATGGCGGTATACGGAATGGGAGTGGTGGTCGCGCCCATCGTAGGACCGACGCTGGGCGGCTGGCTGACCGACAATTATTCCTGGCGCTGGATTTTCTTTATTAACATCCCTGTTGGACTCCTCTCCATTTTCCTGACATCCACCCTTATTCACGACCCCGCGCATGTGGCGCGCAATGGAAACGGATCGCGAGTGCGCATTGATTACATCGGCCTTGGTCTGCTGAGTGTGGGGCTCGGTTTCCTGCAAGTGGTTCTCGATAAGGGGCAGCGCGACGACTGGTTCGGATCACACTTCATCGTATGGTGCTCAGTGGCGTGCGCCGTGGGCCTGATCGGCGCAGTGGTCTGGGAACTCCGTCAAAGAGATCCTGTGGTGGAATTGCGCCTCTTTAAGAACCGCAATTACGCGACTGCTACGTTTCTGATGTTTCTGCTGGGGATTGTTTTGTACGGAAGCACGGTATTGTTGCCAGTGATGTTGCAGACTCTAGTGGGGTACACGGCGCAACTGAGCGGGCTGGTGCTTTCGCCGGGGGCGATTGTCACACTGGTGTCCCTGCCGCTGGTGGGCTGGTTGTTGGCGCGTTACCACGCAAGGTGGCTGGTGATTTTTGGCTTACTGAGTCTGTCGGTAGGAATGTTTCAGCTTTCCTACATGAATCTGACAACCGGCTTCTGGACTTTTGTCTACGTGTGGATGATTTCCCGCGGCGGCCTGGCGTTTTTGTTTGTACCGATCAACGTGGTGGCGTTTTCCTTTGTGCCCAAGGAAAAGATGAACAGCGCGACAGGACTGATTAATCTGGCGCGGAACATCGGCGGTAGTGTAGGCATTTCCATGGTCACAACGATGCAAGCGCGATTGGCCCAGAAACATCAGAACGATCTGATCGCAAATCTGACGCCCCTTAATCCGCGTTACCTTGCCGCGCTCCACGGTCTCTCTGCCGGGCTTCAGGAAAAGGGATCCAGCGCCTGTACAGCTGCCGAACAGGCTGGCGCGATCCTCTATGGAGAACTCCAGAGGCAGGCCGCGATGCTGGCATTCATTGACGTGTTCTGGATCCTTGGCGTAGTGTGCCTGGCCATGATCCCGCTAATGTTCTTGATCAAATCGCCTGGCAAGCCGGGAGAAAGCGTGCCCATGCACTGATTCCAGCGGCCGGCCGTTGTTTATTTCTTATCCGACAAGTAGCAGGGTGAGGAAAGCGCAAAGATGCGCCGATTTCCCTGAGCCAAGAGCGCCCAGGCAAGAAGACGGCCACGCTGATTGTGCAGGAAATATTCGTACCAGTGGTCCTCGACAAGCTGCGGAATTACAACCACGATGCGCCGCTGCGGATACTTTTCCGATAGTTGAAGGACGTATTGCACTATGGGAACAATGACCAAGCGATAGGGCGAAGGAAGAATGGTAAGTTGCGGCAGATCGGCGCCGGCCTCCTGGAAGGGTTTTTCGACATAGCGCTCCCAGTCCTCGCGAAGCAATTCGGCATGATTTTCCGGCTCAACGTGAATGGCAATGATCTCGTTGGAGATCCGGGAGGCGAACTCCAGGGCTTGCTTGGAGACGCGACTCCAGCGATCCATGGCAACGACGGCGATGGGCGGAGTTCTGCGGATAGAAGGCTCAACGGGATCAGAGCAGGTGGTGGCAACGGTGACATTATGATAATGACGCCGCACCCTGCGAAAGAAAAAGATCAGCAGTGGAATGAAGATGACCGTGATCCATGCGCCCTGCGTGAACTTCGCGACCAACACGACCAGTACGGTGATGCCAGTGACGAACGCACCCAAGCCATTGATCAGCATGTTGCGGACCCAGGCCGGTCCGCGCTTTTTGAACCAGTGGACAACCATTCCAAACTGGGAAAGCGTGAAGGCGAGGAAGGCACCGACGGCGTAGAGCGGAATCAAACGGTCGGTTACACCGCCAAAGAGAATAAGCAGGAAGCCAGTCGCTATGGCAAGGATCACGATGCCATAGGTGTAGACGAGGCGGCGGCCTCGAAAGCCGAAGACGTGAGGCAAATAGTTGTTTAACGCGATGGCCCGGCAAAGGCGCGGAAAATCGGCGAAGGCGGTGTTGGCAGAGAGGGACAGAACGAAGAGGATAGATGCGATAGTTACGTAATAAAAAATGCCTTTCCCGAAAACAGCGAGCAACAACATCGAAAGAATGCTTTGATAACCGGGCTGGCCTGGGTCGGTGGCAGTAATCTGGTAAGCCTTCACGAGGAAGGAAATCCCGGCGAGGAGCACGGCCAGCACAAAGATAATGATCGAGAGCGTTCGCTGGGCATTTTTGACAGCTGGCTCACGAAAGGCCCTGACACCGTTGCTAACGGCCTCGACGCCCGTCAGTGCGGTGCAACCGCTGGCAAAAACCTTAAGCAAAAGCCAGTAAGTGACTGCTGTCGTTACCGGACCAGTAGGTGGCAGGGGTGCGATCGGAGCGGGATGGCCTCCGCTCACTAGAACTCGAACCACGCCCCAAACGATGGTAATCAGCAATGTGGCGACGAACACGTACGTGGGAATCATGAACGCGACTCCGGCGTCGCGGACGCCGCGCAAATTAAGAATCGTGATTAGCAGGAGAATCCCAACGCACAACGAGATGGTATGAGGTTGCAAAGAAGGAAGCGCGGAGACCAGAGCGCCTACTCCGGCGGATATGCCAACCGCGGCTGTCAGAATGTAGTCGGTGAGAAGAGCGGCCGCGGCCAGCAAACTTGGAAAGGCCCCGAGATTGGAACGGGCCACGGTGTAGGAACCACCGCCCATTGGGTAAGCGGCAATGGTCTGCCGGTAGGAAAAAAAGACGATAACGAGAAGAGTGATGATGGCCACGCTGATAGGAACGATGTACTGAAGACCTACGAGCCCCAAGGGAATCAGCAAGCTGAGAGCGGCTTCCGGGCCGTACGCGGCGGAACTGAGGGCGTCCAGGCCAAAGATGGGGATACCGGCGGCGACACCAATTTGTTCGGCGCGTTCGTCACTCGTTTTCAGCGGCTTGCCAACAATCAGATCGATGAGGTTCATTCGGGTCCTGTTCAGCTGGAAATTCGCGAGCGTTCTATTTGCAACAAATTTCCCGGCAAAGTCAACACAGTGAAAAGACAGGACGAAACAACTGGCCAGCGTGACCTTCAAGTTGTCGTTCCACGTGCCGAATGCCATAATTTCCTTTCACAATGGCCGTGCGCGTCTTTCGGAGTTGCACACGAGTCATTTTCTGGAGGTGGTCCCATGGCACTACGCGATAGCTGGATAGAAAAGCGGGAAGCGGCACAGGTGGGAGCGAACGGCAGCCGCAACATGTCCCAGATGCACCTGGCGAAGCTGGGAGTGATCACCGAAGAAATGCAGTATGTGGCCACGCGGGAAAGCTTGGATCCGGAACATGTGCGCAGTGAAGTCGCGCGTGGGCGCGCGATTATTCCCGCCAACATTCACCATCGCAATCTGGAGCCGATGGGCATCGGCGTCGCGTTTCATTGCAAGATCAACGCGAACATCGGCAACTCCGCGACAACTTCGGAGATTCACGAGGAACTGAAAAAACTGCACCACTCTGTGCATTATGGCGCGGACACGGTGATGGATCTTTCTACCGGCGGAAATATTCCAGAGATTCGGCAGGCGATTATCAACGCTTCGCCCGTGCCAATCGGCACCGTACCGGTGTATGAAGCGATTTCGCGGGTGCGCCGGCCCGAAGATCTCTCAATGAACTTGATGCTCGAAGTGATTGAAGAGCAGGCCGAGCAAGGCGTGGATTACATGACCATCCACGCGGGAGTGTTGCGGGAGCAAGTGCCGCTGGTGCGCAAGCGCATCACCGGAATCGTTTCGCGCGGCGGCTCGTTGATGGCGCACTGGATGGAACATCACAAAAAGCAGAATTTCCTGTACGAGCGATTCGACGACATCTGCAAGATTTTCAAGAAACACGATGTCAGCTTCTCCATGGGCGATGGCATGAGGCCGGGCTGTATAGCGGACGCCAGTGACGAAGCGCAGTTTGCGGAGTTGCGGGTGTTGGGCGAGTTGACGAAGCGGGCCTGGGAACACGATGTACAGGTGATGATCGAAGGCCCTGGCCATATCCCGATGGACAAGATCAAGGAGCAAGTTGAGAAGGAAGTGGAGTGGTGCTATGAAGCGCCGTTCTACACGCTCGGGCCGCTAGTGACCGACATCGCGCCGGGCTACGACCACATCACCAGCGCGATCGGCGCCGCAATGATCGGCTGGTATGGCGCGTCGATGCTTTGCTATGTGACGCCGAAGGAGCACCTGGGGCTGCCGAATCCAGAGGACGTGAAGCAGGGTGTGATTGCTTACAAAATTGCGGCGCACGCGGCGGATGTGGCGCGCCACCGGCCCGGAGCGCGGGATCGAGACGATGCCATAAGCTATGCGCGGTTTCTTTTCGACTGGAACAAACAGTTTGAGCTATCCCTTGATCCAGCTACGGCGAAAGCCATGCACGACGAGAATTTGCCTGACGATTTCTATAAAGAGGCCAAATTCTGTTCGATGTGCGGGCCGAAGTTTTGCTCGATGAACATTACGCAATTGGCGGAAGGCGAGAGCGGCAAGGATCAGGCTGAGCGAAAGCAGAAGTTTGCAGATTTGCTGGTGAAGGTGCAAGGCGCAGGGAACTGAATTGGTCTGGTTGATTCCATCGCAGAGCGGGTGTTTGCACGGGTCGCTGAGGAGCGCGGCCTGATCGGAATTCAAGTAATCTAATCCGACTGGTTAGCCGCAGAATCGAGATTTATACACGCGTGGCGGAAAATGGTTACAGCGGAATGTTGCCGTGCTTCTTTTTGGGGTTGATATCGCGCTTGTTTTCCAGGGCCCGCAAAGAAGTGATGACAAGTTTGCGTGTGTCGGCCGGCTCAATCACCCCATCAAGATACCCACGCTCGGCAGCAACGAACGGATTCGCGAACCGGCTACGAAATTCGGCAATTTTCTCCTGACGAAGCTTGGCGCGTTCGCTCGCCGGAGCGGCATTCAACTCGCGCTTGTACACAATGTCTACTGCGCCTTCCGGGCCCATTACCGCAATTTCAGCGGTAGGCCACGCGTAATTCGCGTCGGTGCGAATGTGCTTGGACGCCATGACGCAGTAAGCGCCGCCGTAAGCCTTCCGCGTAATCACCGTGATTTTCGGCACCGTGGCTTCCGCGAACGCAAACAGCAATTTCGCCCCATGCTTGATGATCCCGCCATACTCCTGCTTTGTGCCCGGCAGAAATCCAGGCACATCCTCAAACGTGATCAGCGGTATGTTGAACGCATCGCAAAATCGCACAAACCTTGCACCTTTCACCGAAGCATTAATGTCCAGCGTCCCGGCCAGAAACGCCGGCTGGTTCGCCACAATCCCGACCGGCCGGCCATCCAGCCGCGCAAAACCCACAACAATATTCTTCGCGAAATGCTCATGTACCTCGAAGAAATAATGTTCGTCGACAATAGCCTGGATCACATCCTTGATGTCGTAGGGCTTCTGCGGATCTTCCGGCACGATGCTGTTCAGCGATTCTTCCCGCCGGTCGATGGGATCGTGGCTGGCCCGCCGCGGCGGATCCTCAAGGTTGTTCGAAGGCAGAAAGCTGAACAGCTCTCGAATCATTGCGCAGCAGTCCGCATCGTTGCGGGAAATGAAGTGCGCCACGCCGCTTGTGGCGTTGTGCGTCATGGCCCCGCCGAGTTCCTGCTTCGTCACCTCCTCGTGCGTCACGTTCTTGATGACGTCTGGTCCGGTGACGAACATGTACGAAGTGTCTCGCGTCATCAGGATGAAATCCGTGATAGCCGGTGAATACACGGCCCCGCCGGCGCAAGGCCCAAGGATCGCGCTGATCTGTGGAATCACCCCGCTCGCCAGAGTGTTCCGCAAAAAAATATCCGCGTACCCTGCAAGGGAAGCTACGCCTTCCTGGATGCGCGCCCCGCCGGAATCGTTCAGTCCGATCACCGCAGCGCCATTGCGCATCGCCAGGTCCATAATTTTGCAAATCTTCAGGGCATTCGTTTCCGAAAGAGACCCACCGAAAACAGTAAAGTCTTGTGCAAACACATATACGAGCCGTCCGTCGATGCGACCGAAGCCCGTGACGAACCCGTCTCCCGTCGGCCGATTTTCCTCGGATCCAAAATCCACGCAGCGGTGCCGCACAAACTTATCCAGCTCTTCGAATGTCCCTTCATCGAGCAAAATGTGGATGCGTTCGCGCGCCGAAAGTTTCCCCGCCTTGTGTTCCCGTTCCCGCCGCTCCGCCCCGCCGCCCGCCTCCGCTTCCTCAGACATGCGCCGCAATTGGTCCATCCGATCGCTGTTGAGCGACGATTCCCAGGTAACGTGATTCTTCTCAGCCAAGACGGCCTCCGTCGGAAGGTGACTTCGCAGCGAAAATAAGCACAGCAAGATGCGTGGCCAGCCAGACCGTGCCCAGCAAAAGCACCACGCCAAGTAAAAGCTCCGCGGCAATGGCGCCGGCTCGGGGCAAGGGCGATTCGATGGCAGTCACGTAGTGCGTGGCGCGCACGAGAATGACCATCGAACTGAGCGTCATGGCCACAATCAGAATTGCCGTCAGTATGGACAAAAACACATGTTTCATGGATGCAATCGCACAGTTCTGGGGCTGCAGCCAAAGGATAGCGCAATCGCAAGCAAAGCGGTATGCAGGGAAAGTGGGCAGAAACGAACGGGATCGAGTCACCGAAAGCCAGCTACGAAAGTCGCGAAAAGCGCTTCAGCGTAGCCCGGACCAATCGTCTGCCACAAGGATGGAATCGCTGGGATTCGCGGGATCGTACTTCACGCTGGCTTGTTGCCCGGCCATCAGCCGGTCAAACCGCACCTGGCTTTCCAGTCCCGTAATGTCCTGCGCGGTATGGTAAGTAACCCCGGAAATTGAATAGCTGTAAGAAACCATGCAGCGCGGACGCAGATCCGGAAGCGGCCGCGACCGCGAACTCAACAAGCTGCGATGTGCCTCCACTGGCGTGGCTGGGTGCTCGCTGAGCTCCACCACCTGCCCCTCCGCGATCCTGCCAATATGATTCAAATGAAGCCGGCGTTTACGCTCCGCCTCTTCCGGATCGACGTTCGGTCGCATAAACGCAAACACCACCAACGCGATTGCCAAAATAGCTCCTGCACCTACAGCAACCATCATCTTCCAATCGGCGAGCACTTCTTTCAACGCACTACCTCTTGCGAAAACAAACGTGGATTGAATTTGGGATCGGGAAGGACTTCCGGTTCCCCCACGAAGAGATAGTTTACCCAAACAGAGTGGCCCGCGCGACGCTGACGCCAAGGCCATGCACTGGATTACGCAACACCCCTATTCCGGCCACGGACACTTCTACAGTGTCGTTCGCGAGCAGCGGTCCCACGCCGGCGGGGGTCCCGGTAGCGATCAAATCACCCGGCATAAGCGTCATGATGTGCGAGATATAGCGAATCAGGAATGCGACCGGATACGTCATCAGTGACGTGTTGCCGGATTGCCGCGTCTGGCCGTTCACGCGGCATTCCACCAGCGCATTCGTAGCATCAAGTTGCGTTTCGATATGCGGTCCAACCGGGCAGAAGCTGTCAAATCCCTTGGCCCGTGTAAATTGCACGTCGGCCTTTTGCAGGTCGCGAGCAGTAACGTCGTTCACGCACGTATAGCCGAGCACGAACGAGAGCGGGTCCACCTCGTCGGTTAGATGCGAACATTTTTTGCCAATCACCACGCCCAATTCCCCCTCATGCTCAACACGGTTTGAAGCGCTCGGTAGCACGATGGCTTCTTCCGGCCCGATGATGGATGAAGGAGGCTTGAGGAAGAGCAGCGGCTCCTTCGGCATTTCGTTGCCAAGCTCAGCGGCATGCGCCGCATAATTCCGCCCCACGCACACGATCTTCGAAGGCTCACAGGGGGCCAGCATCCGCACGTTCTTCAAATCCCAGAGCGTGTGGCCTTCCACCCAGCCGCTCCACGGCAGCCCGTTGATTTCGCGTACGGCATCGGCATCCAAAAGCCCATAAACGGGCGCGTGCGTGCGTCCAGCCGGGGTTGAAAGAGGCAAAAACCGGCAAAATTTCATGCGATGGCAACTCGCTTAGTGTTGAATGTGAGAGCTGTTCGCTGCGTGGACTCTCCAAATGATCCTACCAATCCACGAGACTGTGGCAAAGACCAAATAGCTGATGGCACCAAGAACAAAGATATGAAAGGCACTGTAGTATTCGTCCAGCAGCACAAATTTGAAGCAGAGAATGCCGTACGTCAACGCCAGCATGCTCCAGCTGACCAGCCCGGAAACCAGCAGGTCGCTCGGCGAGCGAAAGAAGCGCATCAGCGGGATGCAAGCCAGCAGTGCAAGCAGCGCGGCCGCAATAATATTGCGCTCCATGGCCAGAGGCTCAAGAAAAGCAACTCGATTGGCGATCAGCAGCCAGGCCGTAAAGACGAGCGAAAGCGACAGCCCGCCATAGACTCCCACACGTATACCAACATCCTTCATGAACCCGAACCAATGAATCCCTGGAAGTTTTACGGCAGTATCCATGGGTAGTGACCCCTCTCACCGGGTCTCGCCCCATTTGATGAACCCAGTTTCAGCGAAAAAGTTATGGCAATTCTGCGAGGGAGGCGGCGCTGGCTGAGCTTTCGTTGCCCGCACGGTCAACGGCCGTGACGGTATACCAATAGCGATGCCCAGCCTGAACTGAAGTGTCACGGAAGGACGGAGTGGGTAAAAGATCCGGCGTCAGTAGTTGTCCCCGCGCGTTCTCACTCTCACTACGATAGACGCGATAACCGGCCATATCCGTTTCGAGATTTATTGACCAGGAAAGATCGACGGCGAACGTCCCGGGACTAGTACCGGGTAACACCGCTGCCGCCAGATTCTGTGGAGCGGCGGGTGGGAATGTGTCCTTTGGGGTAAGAATCGCGGGTTCGGAGTCTGCCGACTCAATCAGCGCCCCCGACTCATTGATCACGCTGCGAACCACGTACGCATAAGTCTTCCCAAAGTCGAAGCTGGCGTCTTGATACTCCGTTTTTGGCGTCACAGCAATCTGCAGAAGCGGCAGCTTCCACACAGCGGCGTGCAAGTCCTTCTCTGCAGCTTCAGCTGACGCGGGATCCAGTTCACCGCGGTATACGTGATACTCCTGGATCGGCGGCAGTTGCGCGCCTGCGGACGTGCTCGTAGGTGCGCTCCAGCTAAGCTGAATGCTTTTTTCCGTTACCTCTGGTTTCAAATCCAATATGCGCTGCGGGACAGGGTAAAGATCCAGCGTAACCTCATTTGAATTCTGAGAGGATTTCCGGTCGCTCACCCTGGTACGGACGCGATAAAGAACAGTCTCGCCGGTGCGCGTGCGCAATTCCTCCGGCTGCACAGGATCGGGATACGAAACTTCAGCTTGCTGCACGTAGCTGGACAGAATCGTTCCAGGCACGGTGTCCACAAGATGGAACGATCGCGGATCGGGCGTGCCATCCGGCCGCAATCCCCCGCGCCAAACTTCCAGAGTAGGAACCTGCGTGAGCCGTACGCCCAATGTGCTCTTGCTAGGCAGCGTAAAGCTCAGAAGCACCGCATCGCCCAGTTGATGGGCCTTCAGATCGGTAACGGCAACCGGAATGGGCGGAGACGGCGGAGTCGGTTCACCGGGCGCGCCGCAGCCCGTCACCAGAAGAAGCATCGCAACCAAAACGCGGAGGTCCCCACCCCAGAAACCCTTGAACCGGATGGCGCGCTCCCCCGCCTTGCACGAGTTTCGAATTTCCATTTTCGAGTTTCGGATTTTACAGGATGTAGCGGCTCAGATCCTGGTTCTTCACGATATCGGCCAGCTGTTTGTTGACGTAAGCCGCATCTACCTTCACCGTTTTTTTCTTCAGATCGGGCGCTTCGAAAGAAAGCTCATCCAACACCTTTTCCAGGATCGTGTGCAATCGCCGCGCGCCGATGTTTTCCGTTTGTTCGTTCACGCTGGTCGCAAAACGCGCGATCGCCTGTATCGCATCTTCCGTAAAAGAAAGCTTCACGCCTTCCGTGTCCAGCAGCGCGATGTACTGCTTGATCAGAGCGTTCTTTGGCTCAGTCAGGATGCGGACGAAGTCTTCTTCCTTCAGCGACTGCATTTCCACGCGAATAGGCAAACGGCCTTGTAATTCCGGGATCAGGTCGGAAGGTTTCGTAACATGGAACGCTCCGGCGGCCACGAAAAGAATATGATCCGTGCGAATCATCCCGTAGCGCGTGTTGACCGTCGTGCCTTCGATGATCGGCAGAATGTCCCGCTGCACGCCTTCCCGCGAAACATCCGGGCCATGGCCGGATTCGCGGCCCGCCACTTTGTCGATTTCATCCACAAAGATGATGCCCATCTGTTCGGCGCGTTCCACGGCCACCCGCGTGACCTGGTCCATATCCAGGAGCTTGTTTTCCTCTTCCTGGATCAAGTATTCGAAAGCGTCTGAAACAGACATCTTGCGCTTCTTTTTCTGCTGCCCGAAAATACCGCTGAAGTTGCTCAGCATGTCCTTCAGGTTTACGTCCATTTCCTCGATGCCCTGGTTGGAAATAATCTCGAACGACGGCATGGCTCGTTCGCGCACTTCCAGGTCGACGATGCGCTGATCGAGCTTGCCTTCCCGCAACTGCGCGCGCAATTTCTCTCGCGTTCGCTTCGTCTGCTCCCGCTGCGCCGCCAGTTCACTCTCCGGAGTCCCTTCGGCCGGTGGCGGAGGCGGAGGCAGAAGCAGGTCGAGAATGCGCTCTTCGGCGGATTCCTCGGCGCGATCGGCAACCTCATCCAGCTTCTCTTCGCGCACCATGTCGATAGAAGTCTCCACCAGGTCGCGCACCATGGATTCCACGTCGCGCCCCACGTAGCCCACTTCCGTATATTTCGAAGCTTCCACTTTCACAAACGGGCATCCCGCCAGCCGGGCCAGGCGCCGCGCAATCTCTGTCTTGCCAACGCCGGTGGGACCAATCATCAAAATATTCTTTGGCAGAACGTCTTCGGCAATCTCCGGCGGTAGCTTCTGCCGCCGCACCCGGTTCCGCAACGCCACCGCTACAGCCCTTTTGGCCGCAGCCTGCCCGACGATGTACTTGTCGAGTTCCTTCACGATTTCGCGCGGGGTCATGTCATCCAGCGCGGGCAGCAGTTGTTCTTCCTCCTCCGGGCGGCC
Organism: Candidatus Acidiferrales bacterium; assembly: GCA_963701055.1. Taxonomy (GTDB): domain Bacteria; phylum Acidobacteriota; class Terriglobia; order Acidiferrales; family UBA7541; genus Acidiferrum. Next base: position 815,109 of record OY969563.1, read on the forward strand.
ATTGCCGTTGGCGCCCGGGAAGAGCGTAATTTCCTTATCAGACTTGCTGGTCATTTCGTTTCGATTCCTTGCGTGCGCCCGGTTTCGGTTGCGGCGCCTTCTTTAAATTTCCTCGACGGTAAAATTAGCGTTGGTGTAAATGCAAATTTCGCTGGCGATGCGCATCGCTTCCAGTGCCAGTTCCTTTACGGCCAGTTTCGAATGTTTCAACAGCGCGCGAGCCGCCGATAGCGCATACATGCCGCCGGACCCGATCGCGCACAGCCCATCGTCGGGCTCAATCACATCTCCGTTGCCGGAAAGCACGAACGTGGCTTTGGCATCCGCCACGATCAGCAGCGCTTCCAGATGCCGCAGCGCGCGGTCCTTGCGCCATTCCTTGGCCAATTCCACCGAAGCTTTTTGCAAATTGCCGGAATGTTCCTGAAGCTTGCCTTCGAATCGTTCGAACAGGGAAAGCGCATCCGCCGTGGAACCGGCAAATCCCGCCAGCACCTTGTCGTTGTACAATCGCCGCGTTTTCCGGGCGGTATGTTTCAGAACGTGATCGCCGAGCGTCACCTGCCCATCGGCGATAAGCACCACTTTTGCTTCCTTGCGTATGCAGAGCACGGTTGTGCCGTGCAACTGCGTGTTTTCCGCGCCATTTCGCATCCTCCAAGTATACCGCGACCGCCCATTTGGGTCATGGCGGCGTAACGTAGCGCCGCGCCTTCAGGCCGGCATCTTGGGTTTCTAGCCGCGGCCGACACCAATCCAACTAAAGATCACAACCATCAAAATAAACTGCTCCGGATTTTCCTGGCTGGTTCTTCTAATTCAGAGGAATTTCGTGGAACGAAAGCACTTTATACGTCAACGGCCCCTGCGCACTTTGCACCAGGCAACTGCTGTAGTTGATCCCGAAACCGGGAGTGCTACCATAACTCGTCTGGCTGCCAAAAAACGCTGGGCCGAGTGAGGTGCCGCTCAGAAGATTGCCAGACGAGTCGCGCGTCTGCGCCACGAACACGGCGCCGTTGAACCCTCCCGCACCGTTCTTACTCGAGGAAAAAATGCCCTGCCCCACCACCAGTACAATTCCACTCCAACTCGCATCGGGATCGTAATAAAGTGTGCCCGTCACTAGCAGCAGGCCGTATCCGGAGTTGTGCCATCCGCTCAGGTTCAGATTTCCGTTCACCACGATGGTCATCGGATTTGCCGCCGACATCAGCGGTGCCTTCGCCGAAATGTCGGCCCCGGTAACCGTGCCCGTGAGCACCAGATCGGCGTTGTTCTCTATGTCTTGCATAACCGCATCCAACGAGGCAGGCGTAAGCCAACTCTGCCGCAAAATCGAACTCGGATACCCAACGTTCAGATTCGAAACGCTCGGCATCGTTGGTGTATAGGGAGGTGGCACAGTAAAGAGAGGCATCCCAGGGTACTGCAACTTCTCGGTTGAGGGAGGGGGAGGGTTCACCGACGTTGAAATCACAGTTTGGTCTGAGGCGTTAGCAGTCCCAATTGCCGCGACGGCTCCTGGAAGACCAGGAGGCGGAGGGGGGTTGCATATGTCCACTCCGTTGATTTTGTAACCGGCGGTTCCTGGCGATTGGAAGGTAACCGCATTACCATCCAGTGTCAACGCCGCCGGAAAATTCTGATCTTGCGCGTCCGGCGAAATAATCAAAGGTGCCACAACATACTGCAACAGCCGCTGCCCGCCATTCGGCGCAACCGCCAGCGCCGTAATCTCCAAAGCCTGCACCGCCGTTTGCGGTACGGGATTGGAAGACACGATCAGACCAGGTGCAGGTTTGCCCGTGGACGGATCAACATTGGCTGGGTCGTAGTACAGGGCGTATGTACTATCAATTACGCCGCTGCTATCGACGTCGACTTGTAGCGCCCATTCGGTTACCGCATTGATCCGCACCCATTTATAGCTCGGGCCCGGTAAGGAAGCCAAAGGTACCGGAGAGACCGACGGAATCTGTTGAACTGTCGCGACGGAGAGCCCTGATGGAAATTCATGGATGTATTCCGTATCCGGGTAATAAGCCGGATTGCTGCTCGTGGGGTCCACAGTTTCGCCCGAAGCCGGATTGGTAATGTACATGACTTGCGTCAGTCCCCACGTCGGCACGCCATTAGACGAAAGCAGACTCGAATAGCTGCCGCTGATATTGATGTAATCCGGATTCTTCCATAGCAGGCGGCCACGCGCCTCTTCCAGCCCAGCCATGCCAGCGTAATAAGCTGTCGTCGCGGTGCGGTAATTTCCAGCCAAGGAGCTGTCGGTTCCCGTCGACACGACGAGCGCAATGGCCACAACGCTGATCAAAAGCAGCGCAAAAATAGCGATGAGCATGGCTGCGCCAGACTCGGTCGGCCTTCTCATTCTGCGCGTTGTTAACTTCATCTTCATTCAACTCGATCCTTCAATTTGACGGGTTGGATCGGTGGCCCCGGCCGGTTAATTCGATCAATTGCAATGTGTGGGTCTGCGCATCTGCCTGCGGAGTCTTCACGATCAAAACGATATCGACGTCACTGATGTTCCACGGCGCATTATATCCCGCTGCCAATGTACAGGATTGAGGGCCTGATGGAGTCGCGCACGTGTATTGAAAAATCGGTACCGGCCCTAGCGGAAACATCGAAGGATACTGCGCCGTGATTTGGCTAAGCAGCGGGTCGGGCACATTATTCATTACATTTTCCACAAACGGGGTCATAGCCGTCGCCAAGGGTGTAACTGCAACCGGATCGGCTCCAGCGGTTTTGGCGACTACTCCACGGTAAAGAGTTGTGCCGACGAGTCGGTAGCGAATCCAGCTGACCCCACTTCCGATATTTGTCTCCACGATTAGGTCGAAATCGCCGGGCGTCGGATTACACGTTAAGCCGACCTGGCAGGTGGTAGACGGTGTGTTTGTGTACCCGGGATCCCACGCGAACGGGCTTAGGGCATAGTTAGCGGGAAACAAAGCCTTGGAAAACATTCCCACTGATGGATAGCCCGACATGTCGATGTCCCGGACAATCTGGTCGATTCCCAACCGCGCTTCCTGAAACGAGCCCGACATCTGCGCCTGGCTGCTGTACCTCTGCTGGCTCAGTTGCAGCAGGGCAAACATCGCTCCGCAAATCACCAGAAAAATCGCCATCGCCACCATGAGTTCCAGGATCGTGAAGCCGCGGACCTTGGCAGATGGTCGCATCATGGCTACTTTTCCAGAATTACGTCGAGAGTAACAGGATACGTAACCGAACGCATGCCACGGCGAAACACCCCCAGGATGATCCGCCGCGAAATGGGTACACCCGAAGTTGGGTTGGTATTCATAATCACGGCCCATCGCACGTCGGTCGTAGTGCCCTCTGGATCGTTCGGGTCGCTGTACGTAAAGCTATAGTTCGCCACAGGTGACGCGGTGAAATCGATAATCGGCGAATTCTGGAACAGGACCACGGGGCTGCCGACCACAGTCTTGGGCAAAGTCGGGTCGCCCAACTGGCACAGTTGGCTCAACGGACAAACAATCCCATTCGGATCGCTGTACGAAGTCGCCGTCAGCGGTTGCTCCCGCATGGCTTCCAACACCTTTTGCCCAAACACCAGCGCGGCCCCGTCGTTGCGATTGCTCGAACTCAACATCACCGAAGCGGGCACCAGCTGCGCCACGGCCACCAGGCCCACAATCACAATCGCCGTCGCCATCAGCATTTCCACCAGCGTGAATCCCCGCTGGCCCGCGAATCGTTTACCGTGTTTGCGCACTGCTTTCACTTCCACCCTTTTGCCTCACTGCTGTTGCAGCCAATTGCCGGTGGTATCCGAAGTCCACATTTGCACCGAACCAGCCGGTAACAGCAAAACTGCGCGATAACCTGCTTCCGGCGCATCATGGCTCGCCAGATAAAACACAGTGACGTTTGTCGGCGGAATCACCGCCCCTCGCGCGTCAAACGTCACAACCGACCCGCTGGGCGACGGGGCCGTCGGCACTAACGAGCCGAGCGCAGTAAATAGTGTCGAAGTCCCCGGAACCGTTCCACTGACCACCAAATTTCCACTGGTCCCCAGCAAGATCGTCTTCTCCGTCGGATCCAACTGGTTATTTACGATCGAATCCGCCCACAAGCTCGTCATTCCAGGATTCGTCGCCGACGGCTGAATAATGCAGCTGATCTGCTTATTCAAGCGAATTGCCTCGTACCGCGTCAAAAGCATCATGTCCTTCACTTGCATGGCGGCATTCGATAACTGGTACGAATGATAAGCGCGCAGGAATGCGGGTAAGCCTACGGAAATCAGGATCATGGCGACCGCAAGCGTAACCACGAGTTCCGTAAGGCTGTAGCCAGGGCTCCGCTTCACTGACGCACACAAATCGAGACCGTTCCCCTCTCAAAACCAAAGGAAATGATATGAACTTCAACTACCCTGGGAACAGACTAACGCCAACACGCTGGACTGGGGCTATAAAGTAGCAGGGATTTGGCTAGTTAGATAGGCGTTGCCATTGTGGGTAATATTGACACTTTTACCAGAAAAACAACCTGTTCAAACTCTGAGCTCCACGATTTTGCTAGTTCTGTGCCTTGGCTTTGTGCCCGGATTCCTTGAACTTCTTCTCCAGTGACTCTTCCGTGAAGAAATCCGCCGGCAGACTGGGAGCATTCGTGCAGGAAGTGTAAAAAATCTGGTGTGTGCGCCTGCCATTGTGCTCGCGCGTCACCTGCATAGCCGTCTGAATGCCCTGCATCTCCTGGTAGTTCGAATAAATGGTCACGTCTTCGTCTTTATCGTGCATTTCTTCATTCGGCGTGATCGCAATGGTCCTTAACGGCAGGTGAGACATCCGATCCAGCGCCAGTCGCACCGTGCGATCTTGCTCGTCGCTGAAGTCCACCCACTCCACTTCGCGCATGTCAGAAATGCCGAACCCGGCATAATGCAGGAAAACTCCTTCTTCGTCAGCTCGATGCAGCAGAAGATTGCGGAGTTGGCGCTTCATCGACGCCTGAAATTCCGCCACCACGGTTGCGTCGGCATCGTTCACGCCGCCCCTGTCCATGGTCCAGCCCTTATCCCCATCGAACAATTGAATAAACTCGCCGCCTTTGATCGGCAAATTCCCCCAAAGCACCGCAAACAATCCGCCCTTGGTGGTCTTCACCACGTATTCGGTCCGATTCTTGTCGGGGAATTTCCAGTAACTGCGCATCATCGAATAGCCCATCGTGCCGCCGTTGCGATCGAACTGGGCTACGCGGCCGTTGCAATCGCTTTCGGACTGGTCGCGGTACAGGCTGCCGCCCAACGCATCAACGGATTGCTTCAGCAGTTGCTTGGCCTTGGCCTTGTTCTGATCCAGGTCCATGGTGTCCGGATTCTGCTGTGAACCCGCAGACAGCAACAATCCGGAGGCAAAAACGAAAAGGCCCGCCAACACCACCTGACCGAATTGGCGTGCGCCTAACCGCACAACACCGAGCCTCCGTTCACGTTCAAAACTTCACCGTTGATGAAGTTCGCCAGGTCCGACGCCAGAAACAGAATCGGCCCGGCCACCTCCTCCGCCGTCGCGGGGCGCCCGATCGGAATCACGCTTGCCGCCATCTTCTTTCCGGCTTTGGTATGCAGCACGGGGTTAGACATGTCCGTGGCAACCCATCCCGGCGCCACGCTGTTTACCAGAATCCCGTGCCTCGCCAATTCTGTAGACAAGCCCTTGGTTAAGCTGATGATCGCTCCCTTGGACGCGCCGTAATGGGTGTGAAACGATTCGCCCCGTTGTCCCGCTGTGGAGCTGATGGGAATAATCTTCCCGGACTTCTGCTTGATCATCTGCGGCACGGCGAAGTGAATCACCGAATAAACGCTCTTGAGGTTGATCCGGATCATGTCGTCCCACTGTTTTTCCGTCATTTTCTCGATGGGCAGGTCTTCCAGGTTCCAGATGCCGGCGTTGGGAACCAGGATGTCTAGCCGCCCCAGCCGGTTAATGCAGTGCTCCACCAGCTTGCGATTATCCTCATGTTTCCCCACATCCGCCTTGAACGCTTCCACCCGCGTCCCGTGCTTGGCGGCCTCCTGCTCGATTTGACGCGCCGCATCCTTTGCCGAGTTGTAACTGAACACCACGTCCGCGCCGGCCTGCGCAAACATTTTAACCGCCGCCGCTCCGATGCCCCGGGAGCCCCCGGTGATGAGTGCCGCTTTTCCTGCCAGTGAAATCATGTCTCCCCCAATATTCTGAATCGTAAACGACAAATAGCGGTTGGACCCAATTACGATTGCTCAATTACAGCTGCCCACTACGATTGCATTGTGGAGGCTCGGCGTGCTCCCCGTGCCGCGGACACCAGATCCGCGAACAGCCGGTCTGCCAAGGCATCTCCGCGCATGCGTTCGGGATGCCACTGAACCCCAATCACCCAATTGGCGTCGCCGTTCCATTCCACCGCTTCCACAACGCCGTCGGCAGCCAGTGCGGTGATTCGCAGTTGACGGCCGGGCTTGGCAACGGATTGGTGATGCGAGCTGTTCACCACTCCCTGCGTGGAACCTGCCAGCCTGGCCAACTGGCTCTCTGGCGTGAACCGCACCTCGTGGTGCGGGTCGTCTGTCGGAACAGGCTGAATATCCTTCTTCCGGTGTGGCAGAGAAGTGCTTGTCTCCGTCCAAACGTCCTGGATCAGCGTTCCCCCGAGGAACACGTTCAGCAGTTGGCACCCGTAGCAGATAGCCAGCACAGGCTTCTGCTCGGCGAATGCATGCCCAAGGATTGCCTTATCCGCGTCCTCCCGCGCCAGGTCAGGTGGTGCGGATTGGCCGCGGTTGGAAGCGCCATATTCGCTGGGGTTAACGTCCGCCGGACTCCCGGGCAGCACGAACCCCTCCAACCCCGCTATCTCCTGTGGCAGGGCCTCTGGGTGTGCCAGAGACAGCAATACCGCCTCACCCCCGGCCTGCTCCACGGCTTCCACGTAATCGCGGATTTTCGGCAGGTTCTCGGCAACCTCTTCTTGCGACGTCCGCCAGGGGATGCCGATCCGTGGTCGGTTTGGGCCGATGGGTGTCATGGAACCCAGAATCGTAACATCGGGCGCGAAGGGCGGCAACCAACCCTCCTGTAGCGCCCTCCTGTAGCGCAAGGCGAGTGCTTTTTGCGAGCCCTGCGTCCTTCTCCTTCCGCGGGGTGCCCTACATGCCGGTGTTGCATGCGGGTTCTTGGGGTGTCATGTGCATATAGGGCTCAATTTCCGAGGCTGGCCGTTCATTTCATGCATAACCCACCGCCCTACCGGCCGAAAAAACTACCGGTCAAGGGTAGAATGATCGAACCGACGGACGAAAAGACGCGTCTTTCAAAGGCGAGGGGACGAAACGGCGTCCCCAGCTTAGGAGGCTACGAGGTCATGAAAGATCTTGGAAATATCAAAATCCTGTTCATCGCTGGATTTGGTCCCATCGTTGCAGACGTTTCGGCCAGCCAGAAATTCTACCGGCAGATTCTAAGCATTTCCTTCAAGGAAGAAGACGGCGGCTATCTCCACACCGGAGATTTGCCTGGAGCAAAAAGCTTCGCACTGTGGCCCCTGCCCCACGCGGCGCAATCGTGTTTCGGCAAAGACGCGTGGCCCAGTGAATATCCCGTTCCCCAAGCTTGGCTCGAATTTGACGTGGAAAATGTCGAGGCAGCCACGGCGGAGCTCGAAGCAAAGGGTTATCAGGTCCTACTAAAAAACAAAAAAGAACCCTGGGGCCAAACTGTGACCCGCCTGCTCAGCCCCGAAGGCTTGCTCCTGGGGATCACCTTCACGCCATGGATGCGCGAAGGGAAATAAGATGGCGAAACTCGCCCAAAGGCCTGAGGTTTTCTCACTCACTTCGTTGCGTGGCTGTCGAGGATCGGTTGGTCGCGACCAAGCAGTGTTCGCGCCGCGCCGCCGTTGAGATCGAACACGACAACTTCGTTCGCACCGGCATGAAGCCACGGCCCCGGCACATAGAGGGTTCTCTGTGGCCCGATATTCCAGATTCGCCCGAGCGGCCGGCCATTCAGCCACACTTCGCCTTTGCCGAAGGTGCTCGTGTCGAGAAATGTGTCGGCCGGAGCGTCGGTCCGGAATGTCGCCCGGTAGAAGCACGGGCCAGCGCAATCCGTGCCAGTGAAAGCCAGTTTTGCTGAGTCAGCCATGGGGAGGGAGTAAATATCCCAGCCAGTCAGTGGCTTCCCGGCAAGAGTGACCTGCTTGGTGATTCCTTTCCGTTCGCCGCGAAGCACCACATTGAAATTAATGCGCCCGGTATTCTCGACAAGGATGTCCAGGCGCGCGCCGTCGGCCGGAGCTTTCAGACTAAGATGATTTTGCGCGAGCCGGCGATCGAGTGAGCCGATGGACTTGCCGTCCAGATAAATTTGCGCGTAATCGTGCAGTTCGTCGAGCACAAGATCGCCTTCGACGGGACCGTCGAGCTGCTTGCGATAAAGAATGTACCCGTAAGCCTGGTCGAGATCCTCCATGCCCAGCACGTGTTCGGAGTGGACGGGCGCGGGCAAAACTTTCCAAAGAGAGACGGCCTCCTCCAGCTTGAATTCCGGAATTTTTGTAGCTGGCGCGACAGTCGGGACCGCAGGTGGAGTAATACCAGTGGCCTTGGCGATGACGTCTCGGAAACTGAAATATTTCGGCGTAGGCCGCCCGCTCTCGTCCAGCGGCGCGTTGTAATCGTAGCTCGTAACGTCCGGCTCATAATTCTTTCCGTCGCTGTTCGCCCCATTCATCCAACCAAAGCTTGTTCCCCCATGAAACATATACAGGCTGACGGAATATCCCTGCCGCAGCATCCAGTCCAGGTTCGCGGCCTCATTCGCGGCGTTCGTCACTCCGTGCTTGCCGCCCCAATGATCGAACCAGCCATCCCAGAATTCGCTGTTGAAGTAAGGGCCATTCGGTCGCAGTTTCTTCAGCTTGGCGAACTCTTCCTGTGCTGCTCGCGCATCCCCGCCGCCAAAATTAATTCCCACCGGCAACTCCGGCAGCGAGCCGCCTGCAACCTCATCCGCGCCGTCCGCGGTGTAAAGCTGCGATTTCGTGAAGCCCGCCTCCACGAGCATTCGGTGAATATCTCGCATGTAGGCGTGATCGTCGCCGAACGATCCATACTCATTTTCCACTTGTACCAGGATAATCGGCCCACCATTGCCGATTTGCAGCGGCGCCACTTCCTGCCCCAACCGGTGAATCCAGCGAGCCGCGGGTTCGATGAATTTGGGATCGCGACTGCGCACGATCGTCGAATGATCCTTCAACAGCCACGCGGGAAACCCGCCAAATTCCCATTCCGCGCAGGCGTAAGGGCCTGGCCGCAGAATCACGTACAACCCCTCTTGCTGTGCTTCCCGGATAAATTCCGCCACATCCAGATTGCCGGAAAAATCGTAAACGCCGGGCCGCGGCTCGTGCGCGTTCCAGAACACATAAGTGGTCACGGCGTTCAGGCCCATCGCTTTCGCCATCCGAAAACGGTCGCGCCAATAATCGCGAGGGATGCGCGCATAGTGCATTTCGCCGGAAATGATGCGAAACGGTTTGCCATTCAGCAGGAATTGCCCGTCATGCACCGTGAACGCACCGGGAGCGGACTGGGCCTGCTGCGCGGGAGTGATCGAAGCGCCAGCCAGCAGGAAAGCGCAGAAGAAAAGACCGAGGTATTTGCAGGGCATGGTGTCAGTTTGCCAGCAGTCGCGCGCCCTGCCAAGGCTCAAGCGCGGTTCGCCAAAGTCTCCGGTAGCGCTTGCTGCAGGCAATATTCGGGGCGCTGGAAAAACGCAGGCAGCTCTGCTAGTCGTTGCTGCAATTTTTCAAACTTATCGGCGCGGACAGTCACATGCCCCAGTTTTCTTCCTGGCCGCGGCGATTTTCCGTACAGATGCAGGTGCGTGTTCGGAGCCCGCAGCACTGCCGCCGCCTCGGGCAGTTCGCCAATCAGGTTCACCATTGCGGAATAGCCGACGGTCGCGGTCGAGCCCAGCGGCATGCCAAGAATCGCCCGCAGATGATTTTCGAATTGGCTTGTCGCCGCTCCTTCGATCGACCAGTGCCCGGAATTGTGCACACGCGGCGCAATTTCGTTGGCCAGCAGCTTCTCGCCAACCTGAAACAGTTCCAGACAGATCACCCCGGCGTAATCGAGCGCTTCCAGAATTTTGCGTGTGGCTTCTTCGGCGGTTTGCTGCAGCCCGGGGGCAAGCTGCGGTGCCGGCGCCAGGGACAGACGCAGAATCCCGCCACGATGATGATTTTCAACCAGCGGGTAAAACACGGTTTCGCCAGTTCGGCTCCGCACTCCCAGAATCGAAAGCTCGCGCGTGAACGCCACGAATTTTTCCAGGATCAGCGGAGCGTTAGGAAGTTCGGCCCGCGCTCGGTCCACGTCTTCCGCGCTGCGCAGTAGCCATTGCCCTTTGCCGTCATAACCCAGGCGGCAGGTTTTCAACACAGCGGGCAGGCCCACTTGTTTCAGCGCCGCATCGAATTCTTCAGGTTTTGAAATTTCCGCAAAATCGGTAGTCGGAATCCCAAGGCGCTGGAACAGACGCTTTTCCCGCCTGCGATCCTGCGCCTCTTCCAGCGCCGCCGGCGCGGGATAAACCGGCACGCGTTCCGCCAGGAACCGCGCTGCCTGCACCGGCACATTTTCAAATTCGTAGGTAGCCACTTCTAGGCCGTGCGCGAATTTCTCCAGCGCCTGCTCGTCGGTGTACTCCGCCGTCACGCGGTGCGCGATCCTCCCCACCGGCGCCTCCGGCGATGGATCGAGAAAACGGAAACGCAACCCCAGCGGGTAACCCGCCAGCGCCAGCATGTATCCGAGTTGCCCGCCGCCCAGGATGCCGATGGTCATGCGCGCTTTTTCCTCTTCGATTTTGCAGCTGGGCCATTGCTTTTTGTAAGCGCCGAAGCAGTTTTGGCGGGATCGGACGTGGCCATAACTTTCGCGGTTTGCGACTTGCGAAACTGGCGCAGCGCTTCTCGAATCTCCGGATATTTGTTGCCCAGCATGGCCACCGCCAGCAAGGCCGCGTTGATGGCTCCTGCTTTTCCGATAGCCAGCGTGCCAACGGGAACTCCGCCCGGCATCTGCGCGATCGAAAGAAGCGAATCCAGTCCTTTGAGCGCCTTAGATTCCACAGGCACGCCCAGCACCGGCAAAACCGTTTTCGAAGCGGTCATCCCGGGCAAGTGTGCCGCCCCGCCCGCCCCTGCTATGATCACTTCAATCCCGCGCTGCTCCGCCGAAGAAGCGTAATCGAACAGCAAGTCCGGCGTACGATGCGCTGAAACCACGCGTGTCTCATGCGCAACGCCCAATCCTTCCAAAGTTTTGGCCGCATGCTCCATCGTTTCCCAATCCGACGTGGATCCCATGATGATCCCAACCAGCGGTTTCTTGGAGCCAGCAGGCGTTTGCGCGCTATTCGTCATGATCGGCGAAATTCATCCTCGGCCAAAAACAGAACGCCGGCCAAGTGGCCGGCTCAACCTCACAACAAGCCTTAATTCTACGGCCTTTTCCCACCCGATGCGACTGGTCGTTTCCTTTGCTCGTGCCACGCGTGACGCAGTTGCCCGACAAGGTAGAGTGAGCCGGTGACGAAAATTGCGTCATCCGGGCGCGCATGCGCAAACGCAGCATCGAGCGCCGCTTCAGCCTCGCCAATAATCGAAAAGTGCGAAGCGTGATGACCTGCCATTTGCGCTAATTGCGAAGCGCTGACAGCGCGCGGATTATTCGGCTGAGTAAAAATGACCTCGAAAGCGAGAGGGAAGAGCAGCCCAGTAACCTCGTCAACGGCCTTGTCACGCATAGCCCCATAAATAAGAAAGACACGCCGTCCAGCAAAATTTTCTTCCAGGAAGCGCGCCAATTCCCGCGCAGCGCCAGGATTGTGTGCTCCATCAAGATACACGTCCGGCCGGGACTGAAGTTTTTCCAGCCGCCCAGGCCACTGTGTCTCGGCAATTCCGCGCTCGATGTTCTCCTCGGAAACGCGAAAGCCCTTTGCCTGCAGCAACCGTGCGCAGGCCACGGCGTTCAGCGCATTCTCTAGTTGGAATCGCCCGGGCAACTGCGGAGCAACCGAAAATTGCGTTCCCGCCGCCAACTCCGTCACGTCCGCACGAACGCATCCGCCTTCCATGCTCTCTTCCTCGATACAAAACGCTTTCGCTGTTTCCACCACGGTGCAATACAATTCCACCGCACGCCCCAGCAGAACTTCACGAGCTTCCGGAAGTTGCGGTGTACTAACCACCGGCACACCATGTTTCAGAATCCCCGCCTTTTCCCGCGCGATTTCGCGCAGCGAGTGCCCAAGAAAATTCTCATGGTCGAAATCAATGCGTGTGATTACGCTAACCACAGGCGTGATGATGTTCGTGGCGTCCAGCCGCCCGCCAAGCCCCACTTCGATAACTCCAAACTCCACGCGTTGCCGCGCAAACACTTCAAACGCCAGCGCCGTCACGCATTCAAAGTAAGTGGGATGAGCGCGCAGCTTGCCCTCGGCCAGCAACTCTTCGATCACCGAATGGATTCGCGTGAAAGTTTCCGCGAACACCTCGTCGCCGATTTCTTCACCATTAATCCGGAAACGCTCGTTGATGCGCTCCAGGTGAGGGGAAGTATTCAGTCCAGTGCGAAAACCAGCGCAACGCAAAATGGATTCAACGAACGCCGCGGTCGAACCTTTGCCATTTGTTCCGGCAATATGAATCGTAGGATAGGCTCGATCCGGCCGGCCCAACCGCTCCAGCAGCACCGTCGTATTTTCCAGATCGAATTTCGCAGCCGCCGCTTGCGTGGGCGCAGCCAATTCGCGGCCAAGAGACAGTAGATAATGGACCGCGCCCGCGTAATCCATCTCAGGAAATTAGCAGATCGAGGGTGTTGGCAATAAAACTCTTCATGTCCTTGCGATGGACGACGGCGTCAAGGAATCCGTGCTCAAGCAGGAATTCAGAGCGCTGGAAACCTTCGGGGAGTTTCTGTCGGATGGTCTGCTCGATCACTCGCGGCCCGGCAAATCCGATCAGCGCGCCCGGTTCGGCGATGTTCAGGTCGCCTAGCATCGCAAAACTCGCGGTGACTCCGCCGGTTGTAGGGTCGGTTAGCACGGAGATATACGGCACCTTTTCATCGTCCAGCCGCGCCAGTGCAGCCGCCACCTTCACCAACTGCATCAGGCTGATCGTGCCCTCCATCATGCGCGCCCCGCCGGAGCAGGAAACGATAATCAGCGGCTGGCGCGTGTCAATCGAAAGCTCGATCGCTCGCGTAACTTTTTCTCCGACCACCGCACCCATCGACCCGCCAATAAATCCAAATTCCATCGCGCAGCACACCACCGGCTTGCCGTTCAGTTGCCCTTCCGCGGTAATGATCGCGTCGTTCATCTGCAATTTTTTCTGCGCGTCCTTGATGCGTTTCGCGTACGGCTTTGTGTCCACAAATTTCAACGGATCGGTGGAGACCATTCCCGCGTCGTGTTCCGTCCACTTGCCATCCAGAAGCATTTTCAGTCTCTGCTTCGCGTTCATCCGGAAGTGGAACTGACATTTCGGGCACACCAGCAGGTTTTCTTCCAAATCCTTCCGGAACACGATCGCCCGGCAAGACTCGCACTTCACCCACAAGCCTTCCGTGCGCACGCGCCGCTCTTCCGGAGGTGTGGGCTGATCGATCGATTTTTTGTCGCGTTTAAACCAAGCCATAGCAAACAGTTGTAAGTCCTAAGTTATTAGAAGCCATCTCATAAATGGTTGGGCCCGATCTAAACGGCCGCTTTTTCAAGGACTTTGGCGACCCCAAAGCATTTATGAGATAAGTTCTAGTTCTAAGTCGATCCAGCTGCTGGCAACTAAATCGCAGTACTTAAAACTTATAACTGAGAACTTATAACCTAACTTCAGTAGTCGATCCCCCGCTGCGCCAGTATACCCTTGGTGTACGGGTGTTTCACTTCTTTCATTTCCGTAACAAGATCGGCCTGTTCCACCAGCAACGGATGCGCGTTTCGCCCGGTACAAATCACATGCACTTGCTCCGGCCTGCCTTTTAACGCCTCCGCCACCTTTTGCGCATCCAGCATCTTGTAGCTGATCGTGTAATTAATTTCATCCAGAATCACCAGGTCGTAAGTACCGCTGTAAATCGCCGCCCGCCCCGTTTCCCAGCACTCCTCGGCCATGCGAATGTCTTCCGGATCGGTTTCCGCGCCGCCGATTTTCACGAACCCGCGGCCCATGGGTCGAATTTCGAATTTATCGTCGCCCAGCATTTTCGCTGCGTCGAGCTCGCCGTAATGCCAAGAACCTTTGATGAACTGCACCATCAGTACGCGCAATCCCTGCCCCACGGCGCGAAACGCCGTGCCCAGCGCGCAAGTCGTCTTCCCCTTGCCGGGTCCGGTATAAACAATCAACAGGCCTTTTCCTTCCGGCATCCTTTATCCCCAGTAATGTGAGCGCAATCGCAGTGGAAGAATTCCAGTGTGCGCAGTCCTATACGAAACGTCAAGTTGGCCGCAGCTCAATGAAAATATCACCTGTATGGAATTAAAATCGAAGGTCACCGCGTGGCAGACTAAGAAGCAAGCGCTTGGGGCGCCCGTCCGCGAAGTGTTCCGTAGATTCCTGAAGAACTACAAACCCAATTTCTTCACCAGCGCCGCCACAATCTGCCGCACATGTTCCAGCGCGACTTCATTTAGCGGTTCATTCGGGACCGCCTTCGGATCTTTCAGCACGATCCATAACCCCGGGCGATACACTTCCTCATCTCCAGGGCAGATCGCTCCCGTCAGCTGTGCAATCTCCAGATGAGAAATGCCGCTCAAATCCAGATCGAGGAAATGTGATCCGTCCGGGCTAGGCGGAGGATGCGCCACAAGATCGGTCAGAATCCCCCGCGCGTCGTCCACCAGGTCGCGAAATCCTTGCGACACCAGAATTCCGTCGATGTCTCGCGGCGTCGGCTGTTCCACCTGCTCCAGATCATAATCGGGCAATGGCTTCGTCAGCGGAATCTCAATGGCAACGGATGGTTTGTTTTTGTCTGGGGCAATGCGCATGGACATAGAGTGTCCCGCCTGTGGCGCGTTCACGCAACACCTAAAAAAACGCCTGTTCGCGCAGCACAACCTGCGTGGGCGCTACTTGGGGTAAGGACTGCCGGACAGGATGGCGAAAGCGCGGTAGATTTGTTCGGCCAGCATCACCCGCGCGAGTTCATGAGAATAAGTCATCGCGCTGAGCGATATCTTCTGCTTCACGCGCTCGCGCAGCGCGTTAGGAAAACCGTCGGCGTCCCCGCAAACAAAAATAACTTCGCGTGTGCCCCTCTCGCGCTGCTCACCCATCCATCTCGCAAATGCGGTGGAATCGTAGATTTTGCCGCCCGCATCCAGCAACAACATGGTTGCAGCGCGGTCCGCATCCAATTTCTTCACCGCGGCTTCCGCGTCGCGCACTTCCGCAATCTCTATAGGACAAGAGCGGCTGATGCGTTTCACATAATCGGCAAGCAGGGCATGCATCTCTGGCCGCCGCGTTTTTCCCAGCATCAACAGGCGAATTTTCATGACGGGAGTCTACCGCCCTCCGTCTTCCACCGAAGAAAGGTTGATCTGTAAGCGGCAATGCGATCCGGCGCAGCCGCCTTACGGCTGAAGATAATTCTCATCCGGAGCTGAGTGCCGCGCTGGAGAATCCGGCTCATCCGCAAGCACCAGCGAAGGAGCCGCGCGCCATAGCCGCTCCAGATCGTAATAACGCCGCGCCTGCTCGCCAAACACGTGCACGATAAAGCCGCCAAAATCGAGCAGCGCCCATTCGGCCGAGCGATGCCCTTCGCGATGTTCGGGCGTGCGCTTCATCTCGCGATACAGCACTTCTTCGATTTCATTGCAGATCGCCTGCAATTGCGGCGTGCTATGCCCGGTGCAGATCACGAAATATTCCGTGAATGCGGTGTGGCCGCTCAGATTCAGCACGGTGATGCCACCGGCTTTCTTGCTTTGCGCGGCCTCGACAGCCAGCCGCACACCTTGGGGGAGCGATTCCAGGTTCACCGGTACAATCCTTGTTTCAAAATGTATTCCTCCACGCGGGCGGAAACAAGCCCGTGAATCGATTGGCCGCGATTCGTTTTGCGGCGGATATCCGTAGCGCTGGCCTCACTCGCCACATTTTCCAGCAAGTACACCGTGGTGCGTTGCAGCCGCGCCACCACCGGAGAGCCGTGCGCCACAGGATCCTCTTCCTTTTCTTTCTTATCGCGCGAAGCGTCGGGCGCCGCATGCAAATCCGGCGGAATCACCAGGCGCAGCGCCTCCAGCCGGATTCCCGGCCGGTTGGCAATCACGAAATCGCACAGCCCCAGCAGCGCTTCATATTCCTTCCACATCGGAATATCCAGGAACGCGTCCGTGCCCAAAATAAAAAACACCCGGTCGCCGGCTCCGTTATACGCATGGCGGAAGTAGCGCACCGTATCGATCGAATAGTGCAGTTGCGTGCCGCTGAAGTCTTCTCCGGCCTCAGCAAGTGACGGCACGAAATGCGGATGTTCCGCGCACGCCAGCGCCACCATCGCAAACCGGTGTGGAAACGGCGCCAAGTGCTGTTTTAATTTGTGCGGCGGCCGGCTCGCAGGTATGAAGTGGATCTCGTCGAAGTTGAATCGCCGGTCCGCGGCCCTCGCCACGGCGAGATGCCCGGAATGGATGGGGTCAAACGAGCCACCAAAAATCGCGATGCGCCTGGGATGATGTTTCGCTGCCGTGCGGTGAGCTTGCGCCGTGGTCAATCCGCCTCCCCCGTGGGTACGCGCCTAAATTCTCTCACGAAACCTCCGTGGCCGGTGGTTCGTCTTCTTCGGCTTCCATCTCATCCCTATCCTGATAGGCCTCGAAATCCTCCCGGTCCTCGCTCGTTTCTGCCGCGCCCTCCGCATCGTCGAATTCTTCCTTCGGGATTTTGTCCAGCGCGTCGGCCATTCCGCGCACCAGATCCTTCACGCCTTCCCCGGTCGGAGCCGAAATGGCATGGAACTCAAGCCCGCGTTCCTTGCAGAATTCGCTCAACTCCTCGAGCTTCGCAGGATCGGTGGTCGCGTCCAGTTTCGTAGCCACTACAATCCGCGGCTTCTTCGTCAGCGCTTCGCTGAACGCCGACAGCTCGCCTTCAATAATTTCGAACGCCTTGATCGGATCCATTTCCGCCGTGTCGCTTGTATCAATCAAATGAACCAGCAATCGCGTGCGCTCCACGTGCCGCAAAAATCGAATCCCCAGCCCCGCGCCTTCGCTCGCGCCTTCGATCAGTCCTGGAAGATCGGCCACCACAAACGTGCGCCCCAGTTCCGTGCCGTGGCCGCCGGTCCCGCCATCCGCATTCACGACGCCAAGATTTGGTTCCAGCGTCGTGAAGGGATAATTCGCAATCTTTGGCCGCGCGGCGCTGATCACTGAAATCAGCGTCGATTTGCCAGCATTTGGAAATCCCACCAGCCCAACATCTGCCAAAAGTTTCAGTTCCAACCGCAAATGCCGTTCTTCGCCCGGCTCGCCTTCTTCTTTTTCGCGCGGGGCCTGATGCCATGGCTTGGCAAAATGTTGATTCCCCCGGCCGCCCTTGCCACCTTGGGCTACCAGAACGCGTTGGCCCGGCTTTTTCAAATCCGCCAGCAGTTCCGATCCGTTGCTGTCGTAGACCAGTGTGCCCACCGGCACTTTCAGGATCATGTCCTCGCCGGAAACGCCTGTGCAGTTCGAGCCTTCGCCGTGCCGCCCGCGGTCCGCCTTGAACTCGCGATTGTAGCGGTAGCGCAGCAGCGTATTGTCGTTGGGATTTGCTTCCAGATAAACGCTTCCGCCCCGGCCGCCGTCGCCACCCGATGGTCCGCCCCGCGGGACGTACTTCTCCCTGCGGAACGCCACACAACCGTTCCCGCCATCTCCGGCCTTCACCGCAATTTTTGCTTCATCAACAAACATGTGTTTTTTTCGATTCGCCAGTCGCGATCCTGGCTACTCCACTGCAACCGACCCATAAAACAAAAACGGCCCCGGCGGATGGACCGGGGCCGCTGGAAACTCCCTCGGTTAGCTGGCGGCCTTTTCCGTCTCCGCTGGTTTGATGTTCACAAAGCGCCCGCTGCGGCCCCGATCCTTGAACTCGACATAGCCGGTCACCAGCGCGAACAGTGTGTCATCCTTGCCCTGCGCCACGTTTTCCCCGGCGCGATGCTTGGTGCCGCGCTGCCGCACGATAATCGTTCCGGCATTGACCAGCTGCCCGCCGAACCGCTTGACGCCCAGCCTCTGTCCGTGTGAATCGCGGCCGTTTGTAGACGAACCGCCGCCCTTCTTATGTGCCATCGCTAATTCCTCGCTTCGTAGTGGCCGGTCTTGGACCAGCCAACCAAAATTTCGAAGATTTACAGCTTGATCTCGCTGACCTGCACGGCCGTGTAATTCTGCCGGTGTCCGCGCTGAATCTTGTACTGGTTGGTCTTCTTGTACTTCAGAACGGTGAGCTTCTTCGCCCTGCCTTGCTCCACAATCTTACCGGTAACCGTGGCCTGGGACGCGTCCGTACCCGCCAGCATCTTCTTGTCTTCGGTCTGCACGGCAAGCACGGTCCCGAATTTCACTTGTTCGCCCACATCGCCCTTCACGCGCTCGATGCGGATGGTGTCGCCGGGTGCGACACGATATTGCTTTCCCCCGGACTTGATAACGGCGTACATCGATCCTCCAAGGCCTCTAGACAAACTCCAATTATACGGTCCGGCCCTCCCAACCGTCAACGAACCGTTTTCGAACAAATGTAGCGGCCGAACTTCAGATCGGCCACCCTTTTGGTAGTTTTTTGTTGACAAAATCCGCCACAAAAACCTTCAAAGAAAACGGTTCGCAACACTTTTTCATCTCTAAAGGCACATCCATGGAAACTCTTTGGTCTTGCGTAGGATTTAATCTCATTGATTCTAAACGCGTTACGTGGGACGCATCGCCGTCGCTCTACCCGCCATGAACCTCTTTCGCCTGGCTCACCGCGTTTCCGTCCCCTCTTTTCAATTCACGGAAAACAATGGTAGACAACACCGTCATCCCCCCAAGCACGTAAAACGCGCGATGAATCCCGTGGATAAATTGCGCCGGATTCGAGCGAAACCGATCGGGCAGAAAGAACGCCGTTACCAACGAAGCCGAAGCCACTCCAAAACTGATCGACATTTGCTGCATCGTGCTGGCAATCGAGCTTGCGGCGCTCGCCTCTTCCTCGGAAATGTCCGCATAAACCAGCGTGTTCATGCTCGTATATTGCAGCGAAGTGAAAAATCCATAGCAGAACACCATGCTCACAATGAGCCAAACAGGCGTTCCCAAACCAATCGTGGAGAACAGCAAGATAAGAACGCCGATGATAATGGTGTTGGAAATCAGCACGAAGCGATAACCAAAACGCGCCAGGATTTTTGGCATGGTCATCTTCAGGCTCATCGCCGCGAATGCCTGCGGCATCATCAGCAAGCCAGACTGGATTGGAGTGAACCCCAGCCCCACCTGGTACAAAAGCGGAAACAGGAAAGGAATTCCGCCAATGCCCAGGCGCGTCAGGAAACTGCCACTCACAGCCGCGCGAAACGTGCGAATGCGAAAAAGAACTAGGCGCAACAGGGGATACGCAGTCTGCGTAGCGTGCAGGCCGTAACCCGCAAGAAGAGACAAAGAAAGAATCAGAAGCCCCACAATTTCCATGGCGCTCAGCGTGT
Source organism: Candidatus Acidiferrales bacterium (assembly GCA_963701055.1). Classification (GTDB taxonomy): domain Bacteria; phylum Acidobacteriota; class Terriglobia; order Acidiferrales; family UBA7541; genus Acidiferrum. Next base: position 834,955 of record OY969563.1, read on the forward strand.
GCTCGCCGAACACTTCCAGCACATACGAGAGCAGCGCCACGCCCGTGCCGAACAGAATCAGGCCGACGATATCAAGTGGATCGGTATGTTCGCGGTAATCGGGCAAATGCTTGTACACGAGATACAAGCCGATCAAACCAATCGGAATATTCACGAAGAAAATCAGCCGCCAATGAAAATATCCGACAATCAAACCTCCCGCGATGGGTCCGAGCATGGGGCCGATCAAACCGGGAATCGCCACGAAACTCATGGCTCGAACCAGTTCGGACTTGGCGAAAGACCGCACCATGGTCAGCCGCCCGACCGGCACCATCATGGCTCCGCCCAAGCCCTGCAAAATGCGGAACGCCACCAGCAGGTGAATGTTTGTCGATATACCGCAGAGAAAAGATCCCAGCGTGAAGACCCCAATGGCGGAAGCGAAAACGGCGCGCGTTCCGAAGCGGTCGGCCATCCACCCGCTGATGGGAATGAAAACCGCCAGGCTGAGCGTGTAACTGGCCAATACAGATTTCATGCTCAGAGGCGCAACGTGCAGAGCTGCCGCGATCGTCGGTACTGCCGTGTTTAAAATCGTGGTATCGAGCGATTCCATGAAGAATGCCACCGCAATCATCCACGGCAGCAATCGTTGCGCGGCATCGGACAGCACGGGTGGCGACAGAGCCTGAGCTTGGCCTGGAGCGTTTCCGTTCATGGGATCAGCGTACACACCCCTCCACCAACAGTCCGATCAATTGGCATTCCATCTCAAAAATCAAACCTGTAACCCAGAATCATCTTGGCGATCAGGTGGTCCGTCGATCGAGTTACTCCGACTCCCACACCGAAGTTGATTTCCCACTTGGGAGAAACATTCAGGTCAATCGCGGGAAAAATCTGCTGTTGCTGCTGCCACACTGGATAGAACCCCGTCACCGGCCCGTCCGACCCGTAGTACTCGAATCCACCCGTAATTTTTGGCGTGAAGTCATAGCTTACTTTTACGGCCGGCGAAAATATAAACCCCTGGTTCGCCGTCAATCCATGGAGAGACTTATCGAGCGCCGGATTGAAAGCGAAATACCAGCGGCCCACCTGCTTGTCGATGATCGGGCGCAACTCGTAGGTCCACGTGTCCGTGGAGAACTGCCGCCTTTGATAGCCGATTTCCTGAGAAAGGCTCAAGCCCACGGGCCAATTCCATTTTTTCGGAATGCTGAAGCGCGGCCGAATATGATCGCCCACCCAATCCCATCCCAACCCGTTTTGTGCCGCTGTGAAAATGTAAAATCCCGTCTCAAACCAGTCCGTGAAACCGTGTGTAATTTCCACGGTTTCGTGCAATTGATGATTGGTGGGATACACGCCGTCGACACTGGTCTTGGAACCCTGAAACGTGAAATTGCTGTGCAGTTCCACCATCGTATTGCCGGGGTCGACCAGCTCCGAACCGTAAACCTGAATTTCGTAATTGTCTTGGGCGTGTGCTCCGGCGGCGCCCAGAAAGCAAATAACCAGAGCCGCTGCGCAAACGATAGAACAACGGCTCAATCGACTCGGCAATTGGCAACCATCCTGTGCATACACGCGCCCTGCAGTAAGATGCTTCAGAAAAACACTAAGTGTACAGATTTCTTTGCTGCACCACCCTCGTTCAATTCTATGCGTGCGGGTGTGCCTTGTCGTAAATGTCCATTAATTGGCGGATGGAAGCGTGTGTATATTTCTGTGTAGTCGACAGCGACTGGTGGCCTAGCAATTCCTGGATGGCTCGGAGATCAGCCCCATCGGCCAGCAAGTGCGTGGCGAAAGCGTGCCGAAGGGAGTGCGGATGCAGGTCCCAGTTGATATTCACCAGGCGAACATATTTCTTTACGATGCGACCCACGCTGCGCTGCGTCAATCGCCTGCCCATGTAATTCAGGAATATCGCGTCCGGACTCGTGCCGCCTTCCTGGCCATAATTCGCGCGCAGCAGTTTTTCACGCTCCGGCCAATACAACGCCAGAGCTTCCGCCGCCTTCACGCCATAAGGCACGATCCGCTCTTTCCGCCCTTTGCCGATGACGCGCACAACTCGATCCTTCTGATCCATGTCCACAAGGTTCAACCCGGTCAGCTCGCTGACGCGCAGCCCCGCGGCATACAGAAGCTCGAGAATCGCGCGGTCTCGCCGCAGCAGCAGACCATCCTCCAGCTTGATTACTGCCGTTGTGGGCATCAGCGCGGCGATGTCCCCACCCTTCTTCTGCTTTCGGCCCAACCCAGGATTTTGTATGGTCGCCAACTGGTCCAGGAAGCCGCTCATCTCCTCCGCCGACAGCACGGACGGTATGCGCTTCGGCAGTTTGGGAGTGGGCACAAGGCGCGCCGGATTGTCTTTGAGCGCGCCTTCCCTCACACAGTATTTGAAGAACGAACGCAGCGCCGCCAATTTTCGCGCAATGGAACTCTTTTCCAGGCCCGCTTCGTGCAAATGTCCAATATATTCGCGAATGAATTGGTGCTTGATCTTGGCGATGGGCGGGGTGCTCGTCCCCGGCGGAGTCAGAAAAGTCTGGAATTGTTCCAGGTCCTTGCCGTAATTCGCGATGGTGTGCGGCGAGGCATTGCGCACCGACCGGAGATATTCCATGAATTTGTCAATGAACGCCTTCATCCCACCTCCCCTCTCAATTATAGAGGCAGCTTCAGCGGAGGGAGGCACTTTAGAAAGAACAATTATTTTGTTGAACGGACTGGCTGGGGTAGCTGGCCCGGCTATGACTTCACCGCCACCGGAGCTTCTTCAGGCTGCGGCGCGCTTGCGGGTTTTTCCTCTGGCGCCAGCTTTTCCCAATCGCATCCTTCTTTTATGCAGGCGTAAACCATGCCGATTTTGGATTTCTTTTCCACCACGAACGGTGCTCCGCACTTCGGACAAGGCTCCGCGATCGGCATGTTCGGCGAAGTGAAATCGCAATCGGGATAACGAGAGCAGCCATAGAACACGCGGAATCTGCCGCGGCCGCCTTTCCCCATGCTGCCGCGCTTCACAAATTCGCCTTCGTTGCACTTCGGGCATTTGATACCCATCGTGATGGGCCGCGTGTATTTGCACTTCGGATAGCCCGAGCAACCGATAAATTCCCCAAAGCGGCCGTGTTTCTTCACCAGCCCATTGCCGTCGAGCGGGCACTTTTCATCCAGAGGCTCATCCGGCTGGTGCGCAATGCGCGTGCCTGCCACCAGGCGCCGGGTCGTCTTGCAATCCGGATAGCCGGTGCAAGCCAGAAATGCCCCAAAGCGGCCGCGCTTCAGCGCCATTTCCTTGCCGCAGTTCTCGCAATATTCCACCTTGTTTTCGGCGTCTTCCGGAATTTCCTCGGAAAGGTCCTGGATGAAGTCGCAATCCGGATAACGCGAGCAGCCCAGAAAGAAACCATGGCGGCTGATGCGTTCCAACAACTCGCCTTCGCCGCACTTTTCGCACTTTTTCCCGGTCGGAATTCCGGCTTTGTACGAAATCATTTCATCGCCGGCCTTATCCAGGTCGATAATGAACTTTTCCCAGAATTCCTTCACAGACTCGCGCCAGGGCAACTTGCCCTCTTCGATCTCGTCGAGTTCTTCTTCCAGGCGTGCCGTAAATTTCACGTCGAACACGTCTTCGAAGCTCTTGATCAGCAACCCGCAGACGCGCTCTCCGAGCATCGTTGGCGTAAACCGGCCCTGATCTTTCTTCACGTATTCGCGCTCCACGATCGTGGAAATAATCGAGGCATACGTGGAAGGCCGGCCAATGCCATCCTCTTCTAACTCTTTCACCAGCGTCGCTTCCGTGTAGCGCGGCGGCGGTTCCGTAAAGTGCTGGTCCGGCCGGATGGAATCCAGTTTCAGCACCTGGCCTTCAGTTACCCGGGGAAGCGTCTTGCCTTCGCCCTCATCATCCTTTTCGTCGTCTTCGCGATCCGATTGCACCGCCGGAATCTGATATACCTTCAGGTATCCGTCGAACTTCATGATCGATCCGGTAGACCGGAACGTATAATCCGCGGCCGAAATATCGATCGTGGTCTGGTCGTACACCGCCGGCAACATTTGCGAGGCAACAAATCGCTGCCAGATCAACTGGTACAGCTTGAAAACGTCGTCGTCCAGATACTTGCGCACATCTTCCGGCGCGCGTGCCACGTCCGTGGGCCGGATGGCTTCGTGAGCGCCCTGCGCGTCCTTCTTCGATTTATAAAAGTTCGGCTTTTCCGGCAGGTAATCGCTTCCAAAACGCGCCGGAATCAATTCGCGCACCTGTGCCAACGCATCGTTGGACACTTGCACGGAGTCCGTACGCATATAGGTGATCAGCGCGACCGAACCTTCTTCGCCGAGTTCAACCCCTTCATAAAGCCGCTGCGCCAGGGCCATGGTGCGCTTGGCGGTATAGCGCAAGCGGTTGTAAGCGGCCTGCTGCAGCTTTGAAGTGGTGAATGGCGGGACAGGGTTGCGCCGTTTTTCCTTCAGCGCCACGCTTTCCACCTGCCACTTGGCTTTGCTCACTGCCGCCACAATCTCGTCAGCGACGGCTTGATTCGTCACCTCAATGTCTTCGCCCTTTTTCTTGCTCAACTTGGCTTCGAAGATTGGCGGTTCGCCGGCATCCAGCATGGCGTGAATGGACCAGTACTCCTGCGGCACGAACGCGCGAATCTCCTGCTCGCGTTCGACGATCAGCCGCAGCGCCACGGTTTGCACACGTCCGGCGCTCAATCCCCGGCGCACTTTGTCCCACAACAGCGGCGAAACCTTATAGCCCACGATACGGTCAAGCACCCGGCGCGCCTGTTGCGCGTCGACCAGTTGCGCATCCACCTGGCGCGGCTTCTCAAACGCCGCCCGGATCGCCTTCGGCGTAATTTCGTTGAACGTAACGCGAAAAATCTTCTTTGGATCGATCGGCTCAATCTCGATACGATCCTTCTCGGCTTTCTTCGGCGCTTTGCCCTTCGCGCCCTTCTTCCCGGTTTGCTCCGCGGCTTTCTCGGCTTCGGCTCCATCCTTCTTCCCATTGATGGCGTTTTCTTCATCCTCGGGAATCAGGAACTTCGCCGGTTTAGACAGCACCATCGCCAGATGGGCGGAAATCGCCTCTCCTTCGCGGTCCGGGTCGCCGGCCAGGTACACAGCTTCGGCGGTATTCGCAGCCTTGCGAAGATCGTTGATCACCTTGCCCTTGCCCGGAATAATCTGCAGCGTAGGCTCAAAGATTTTCGGGTCATCCAGCGAAATGGGTTTAAGCGGTGGTTTAGGAGCTGCCGCCTTCCCGCCCTTCTTCCCCTTTTTCTTCTTTTTCTTCTTATTGATTTCGTCTTCATCAATGGGCATGCGGATGCCGATCGTTTTAGTCGGCAAATCCAGTACGTGGCCAATCGATGCTTTGACCAGGTAGTTCTTGCCCAAATATTTATTTATCGTCTTCGCCTTCGCCGGCGACTCGACGATTACCAGTGATCGTGCCATGTGTTCCTTTGTACCTTAGTTACTTCCGCTGGAAGGGCCGGTAGAGCGGAGCTGTGTCTTTCTCGCTACCTTTATAAGTGCCCCGTCGGGCAGCTTGCGCCCCAGCTCTGATGCGCCATGCCTTCCTTCCGATGCATTGGGCCAATGCGGCGGCGGTTACTTCTTCCCACTTACAACAATACCTTGGCGAACTGCTTCCCCGGCAATTGCCGAATGATGCCTTTCATCTCCAAGTCAAACAGGGTAGCGAGAACGTCGCTGGAATTCAATCCGGTCGATTCTACGATCTCGTCAATCGGCTTGACTGCCTCTATGCTCAATAACTCGTAAATCCTTTTTTCTGTTGGGCTTAGGCCATCCCCGGCCAGCAGGTTGCGCTGCTCGGATCCCATGGCTTCCGCCTGCACCAAGGCGGCCCGAATTGGGGTTGGCAGATCTTCGATCACGTCTTCGGCGCTGGTCACCAGCTTCGCCCCCTGTTTAATCAACTGGTTCGGCGCGAAGCTCATTTCCTGCGTCACGTTGCCGGGAACCCCAAACACCTCGCGCCCAAACTCCATCGCCAGCCGCGCCGTGATCAAGGAACCGCTATATTGCTTGCCTTCCACGATCACCACCCCCAACGGCATGCCCGCAATGATGCGGTTGCGCACCGGGAAGTTCTCCGGGGCCGGATGAGACCCCGTCGGCAGTTCGCTGATGATGGCGCCCTTCTCCAGCACCCTTTCGAACAGCTTCTTGTTTTCCTTTGGGCAGCAAACATCTATACCCGTTCCCAAGACTCCAATCGCCCGGCCGCCAACAGCGGTGGCTCCGTTATGAGCCAAGGCGTCCACCCCTCGCGCCAACCCGCTCACGATCACCAAGCCGCGCTTGGCGAGATCCCGGCCCATGCGCTCCGCCATCTGCGTGCCATACATGGTGGGCCGCCGCGTGCCGACGATACTCAGAGCTGGCGCATTCAAAAGGCTGGCGTCACCCCGAACATAAAGAAGCGCTGGGGGATCGTAGATCTGCAGCAATGTCTGCGGATACTCCGGTTCCGTGCAGTTCAGCACGCGGCAGCCGATACGCCGGATGGCGTCCACCTCTTTTTCCGCGCGCCAGAAATTTTGTTTCTTGAAAATCGCTTGTGCTGCGGGAGCCGGCAGGTTGCAGGCTTCCAGCGATCTCAGGCTGGCGCGAAACACAGCCTCAGGCGTGCCAAATTCGCGCAACAGCCGGGCTGTCAGCCGGGCGGCGATGCCCGGCGTCAAAGTCAGTGCCAGCCACGAGAGGGAAGCTTCCGGCTCCATGCTGTTGAAAGCCTACGGGTATGATGACCGACTTGTCAAGTTCTCACTGAAGAATCAAGACCCGTTTACCTTCGCTTTCGCCGTCGGCGCACTCTGAATCCAAGCCTAAAAACGCCAAGCCTCCGGAGCCATTTTGCGTGGCTCCGGAGGCTTGGGAAAGAAAACTTCGTCAGATCAGATTGCCGCGGAAACTACCGTGCACCGTCGCAGTCATGATCGAACTGGAACATGTCAAACAGATCGCCGATGGCCGGGCTGTTGACCGGAACATAAGGATTGTCGCCGCGCACCTGGGGATTCGGGTAGTTGTCGCGGCTGCGATGGGTGATCGGGTCCAAGTACCAGTTCCGTTCGATGAACTTGATGATCGAAACGTGGTCCGTGTACTCGTGCGAAAGGTAGCCCGGCTTCACGTAGGGAGAAACCACGAGCAGCGGGATGCGCGTTCCGTCGCCGAAGAAGTCCAGCGGCTGAACGTAGCCGGAGTCGTAGTAACCGCCGCCTTCATCGAAGGTGATGAAGATCGCCGTATCTTTCCACAACTCGGGATTGGCCTTCACCGCATCCACGATTTTCTTCGCGAAACCTTCGAACAGGTTCAGTTTCGAAGAGGACGGGTGGCCATCGACGAGACCGCTGGGCTTCACGATAGAAACCGCCGGAAGCGTGCCATTGGCGATGTCCGAGTAAAGATTCGCGGTGTCCTGGATGTGCGCCGTGCGAATTGCGGCGTTGGCCATGATCGAGGTGTCGTACTGGAAGGGATTGCAGATGTTGCAATACTCATCCGTGGCAGCGCCGATCGCGCCGTAGTTCAGCTGGTAAGGATCGGGAACGTAGTTGTTCCACTGGTCGCCGTAGTACTTCCAGGAGATGTGCCGGGCCAGCAGTTCATCGCCGATGCTTGGGGTGGATGACGGAGGAATCGTGAACACGGTGTTATCCGCGCTCGTATCGGTGAAGGCGTTGTTGCCGTTGCCGAAATAGCCCGGATTGTAGTTGTTCAGCAAATAGTAGTGGCCGGGCTCGCAGTTCGGATTGATGTGCACCGACTTCAGATACTGGAGCACCGGGCCGACGCCAGGCTGCGAGGGGTCGGAGCAGTCGCTATAGGAACCACCGCCGTAGGAAAGTGAACCGTAGGAGCCGCCGCCGTAGCCGTCTTCGGTGTACCAGTTGTTTGTGCCACCGGCAGGGTTGGGGTTCTCGACTTCATCCACGACGCCCGCGTTCGCAGTGCCAGGCACCACGGTCACGTTATGGGGTGGCTGCAATGGGTGGCCGTTGCCGTCGCTGAACCAGATCGCATCGGCGTGGCCGAACATGATGTGATTGGCGCCGGTGCCGCCATTCACGGACTGGTGGAAGTTGTCGCTCATGGAGTAAGTATCGGCAAGGCTCTTGAAGTACGGTGCATCACCTTGCTGCACGTTGTAGAAACCGAGCGCAGTGGAACCCTCACCGGTGGTCGTGCCCGTTGGGGAGTAGTAGGTGGTGAAGTTAGTAGCCTGCGCGAGGCCATCGGTGCCGGCGCCTACCGTGGTCTCAACCCAGGAAAACAGCGACTCGTCGCAGCCCGAGGGACGTTCCCAAGTGCTGTGCTCGACGCTGCAGTCCAGTTGCTGCCACATCTGGTAGAAGCGATGCACCGGGCTGGCGGCATAGGAGTTGTAAACGAACGCATTGCCGTTGGTGAGTTGGAACGGGCCTGGCTTCAAGCTGGAATAAATACGGCGCGGTGCTGGTTACCCCGTTGATGCGGGTGTCCGGCGTCTTGGAGGTTAGGCCGGTTCCGCCGGAGATCAGGTATTGGTAGTAATCGTCAGGCAAGCCATTTTCAGATTCCATGGAGTCTTTCGCTCCGCCAACCCAGAGGCGGCGGCATAATGTTGCTCGGAAATGGATTTTTGGTCGGGTTCAGCAGGAACGGATCGGTACCGTTGTCCGAAGCAGCGCTTTGCTCGTACTTCGTGAAGTTCGGTCCCGGCGTGCCGTTGCTGTTGATGATTCCCTCGGACAGCAGGTTCCATACCTTTTGTCCGTTCTTGGGTACATACGTCGCAAAGACGTGGTCAAAACTCCGGTTTTCTCCGATGATCACGATAACGTGCTTGATTGGCGATCTGGTGTTTCCAGATGCGCCGGACTCCTGTGCATTCCGCACCGGAGTGCCGACCGAAAACTGGAAGAGCGCAAGTCCCGTCAAGGCTATGCGCAGACCATCCAGGCTTCTTTCTGCGAATTTCTTCAGCTTCATTCAAGAACCTCCCCTTTTTCTAGGAACGTATCTGACTGGGCGTCAGAGGGTATACCGTCCTTCTTTTCAGTAGGATGTCCCGAATGTTAACGGCGAAAGAAAACCAGGAAAACCAATCGAGGTTCGCGGAAAAATAGGTTTCCAGCTTGCAGACAAAGTCCCGCGCAGAAAATTGGTGTGGGTAGAGGCAAAAATTTCCAGCCTGTGGAAAATTTATTGTTCGCCGATGGTGCGATACACAGCAGCGTTCGGAGTCTTAGGAATTCGTGTCTGCTCCGCTGGTTCCACACGCACTGTTCCCATCATGCCCCCGTCTTCGTGCTCCAGAAGGTGGCAGTGATAGACGAAGGTGCCGATCGTGTTGGGATCGCGGAAGTCCATTCGTAGCCGGACGCTCGGGTACAGCAGGCTCCGGCCGTTGTAGTAAGGTACATTCACCGTATCGCGCAGGAATGGTTCATTCACCGGAACTCCGGAATATTCCAGCAATTCAAAATGGATCTGGTGAATGTGAAAGGCGTGCAGCTCCGACGTGCGGTTCTCAATAATCCAATCTTCCACATCGCCTTGCTTCACCACAATGTTCGGCACGCCCGCCGAAGGATCGAAAGCGGTTGGGGTCTGCCCGTCAACAGTGATGAAAAACGTGGTCGCGCTATTGGGGTTGCTGGCATCTTCCAGCTTTTCGGAGAAATACAATTTCCGGACGTGCGTCGGTGCGATGCTTCCTAGCCACGGCAAAGTCGGCGCAGCAAGCGGCACAGGATCCGACGCAAGGATGGACCGCGGTTCCTGCGCATCCGAACTGGCGACTATGGTCGCGAGCGCGCGGTTCGGATCATTTTCTCCGCCTTGCCCGGTATCCACCGTTCTTGTTACCAGCAGGCCAGGCGTGCCCGCGGGAGGTCCATCAACGATAAGTTCCACGCGCGCTCCCGGCGGCACTCCGATATGGTCTTGCCACTCGATAGCGTTTTCCGCTCCTGGATTCCAATTGATCGGCACGCCGTCCAACGCGACCACGCCCAGCATTTGCGGCTTGTGATTATTGAACAAAACCGCCAGGTTCAGATACGTGATGGCCGATGCATTCAACACTCGCCAAAGTTGCCGTTCCCCCGGCTTCATCTTGATGATCGCAGGAGGATAATCCGGATAGGGCACAGGCACAAAATTCACGGAAAGATCTTTCGCGGGCTTGCCAAAACCCGTTCCATTATTCGCGGAGTCTCCGTCACGGTCGATCAGAAATTTTGGGACGACAGGCTCTGATTTGTTGGGAGACGCATTGGGATGCACCAGGTCCTGATCGCGGATCACAAACACGCGTTCCGGTAGCCCTGCCACTTTCGCATTTGCCCGCTCAATACCTTCCACAGCCAGCGCTCCCGATGCGCCGCCGAGAACCTGATGCGTGCTGAATCCATGGATGTGCGGGTGGTACCAATACAGCCCCGGAGGCTCGTCTTCCGGAATCCGAAAACGGTATTCGAATGGCGGATCGTCCGGTTGAATCGAAGTTTTTAGCACGTCGTCCTGATGGCACACCGGCGGCACAGTCAACCCATGAAAGTGCAAATTCGTGGAAGTTGCCGACATCAATCCACTTTGGCAAGGATCGGAGCTTGCGGCGGAATTCCCGTGGTGATGCGTTTGACGATTTGCAGCCGCAGACACCGGAGAATCAGAGTCGGTCAAATCGTTCTTGAGGTTCAGGATAAGCTCATCGCCTGGCTTCACTCGCAGTGTCGGGGACTGGCTGCCGTCCGGCAGCAGATAGCAATAGCGAGTCGTGCCGTCGGCTTCCTGCACATTGTGTACCGTCAGATCGACACGCAGAACGCCATTCTGGCTGCGCAAATCTTCCGGCTCGGGAACTTCGCTGCCCTGTGCAGGACGAGGGCATTGGTCCTGCGAAACACTCTGTGCGTGAAGCGCAAAGCAGCCGAACGTGCTCCAGGCGATGACCAAAATCCCGATGTGAGCGGCGAGCCCGGAAGAGAAGTGTAAGCGGCCTGACCGATTCCTTAGATACAACCTCAATTTCAAAACGCCCCGATTTCGCGCCATCAACGATCGACAGCCCAGGCTTTGCCTTCATGAGATTTGAAGCTCTAACGCTATGAGGGGAACATTACAGAAACGTGACAATGGTATGAACCAATCGTTCACTTCTGCTCAACAGATCGAACGGCAGACACGCCAAACGCTTCCGAGGACATTCGGAGCGGCTCAACAATCCCGACGGTTCAAGCTACCGCGCAACCGCGAAGTCTACGGCGTTTGCGGCAAGCTGGCGTTATAGGCGGCGTCCAGCAGGTCCTGTGTGGTGCCGTCGTAGTCCGCATCGATCTCCCAAATAAATGTGCCGCCGCATCCGCGCGCCCAATCGGTGTAAGAGACACGATAAAAAGTGGAAGCCGCGTCATCGTAGGTGATGAATCCCTCGCTGCCATCCGCCTTCAGCATGTACGGAACCAGCGAGTATGGATCGTAGTAAGTCCGCCAGCCCATCGCGTTGATGCGCTGTTTAAAAAACGTCCCATAGTTTTGGGAGACTACGGAGTTCCCACATTCCTGGGCCGCATTCTGGTCCGGGCAAAAGCCCCAGAGCGCATCTGCCTTGTGATAAACGTATCCGTAAAACGGTGTGCCGATGTTGATCTGTGCAGGCGGAATCCCTGAGGCCTCGTAAATATCGATCGCTTCTTTCACGCTGCCGCCCGGTTCGCAGTTGTAAGATTCCGGATCGTTGGGATCGGGAAAAATCGCGGAGTTCAGTTGCGCGGAATCTGTCCACGGTCCCGCGCAGTCATACGTCATCACATTAAAGTAATCGACGATAACTTTGGTGTCGAGAAAGTCGTAGCCGCTGCCGCCCCACGGCGCCACGTCCGCGGAAATAATGTACTGCGGCGTCGGCAGGATCGAACGCAGTCCCATTAACATACTTTCGAAAAACGCGGCATCCTGGGTGCTCGCCGGATATTCCCAATCGATGTCCACGCCGTCGTAGCCGTACTCCTTGATGAACGCCAGAAGATTTGTGAGGAACGCGCTCAAGCCGCCGCTGGTTGTCTCCATGCCGGTAAAGTCTCCGCCAAGAAGCAGCATCACCTTCACCCCGTGATTGTGCGCCTTGGTCAGCAGCGCTTTCTCGATAAAACCCGAAGGCACAATCAGGTTGCCGTTCGCATCGAAACTTATGCCGGCATGATTGATGTGCGTCAACTCGTTATAGGGAATCTGCGCGGAGCTATAGGGTGGCGTTTGCGTTTGGCTCCAAAAACCGTAGTCCGCAATCAGTCGCTTTGTCGGCGGCGGGCTTGTCGCCGTTGTCTGCGCATTTGCCGGCGAACCCGTTCCAGACAACGCAAGGATGAATATTGCAATCAGACACGATGAAAGAATCACTTTCAAGGACTTCATGGACCGCCCCCTTATTCGTCTTCGAAACGTTGCGATCTCTCGGCACTGCGAGCCCACAACGGGAGGACGCCGGAGAGCCCAGATTAGCCGAAAGCAAACGCTGGCAGCCTACACCTTTGAATCGATTTAGTGAAGGACTTTGCGCACCATATTGCGCACCATGCCTCATAAGAACACCCGCCCACGCAACTCTCGTTTCTTTTTCCGTTCCTCGATACAATCCTGCCCATGAGAATCAGCCCGCGATCTCTCCGTGTGCTTGGGCCCTTCTTCCTCCTTCTCCTTTTCAGCTTGCGGCCGGCGGCTGCCCAAAACTGGTCGCTTCAAGACACGACCGTCATCACCGACGTCAATATCGTCGACGTCCGTACCGGCGAAATCCATCCGGATCAGGTCGTCATCATTGAACGAAACCGCATCACCACGGTTGGCTCCCGCAAGGACACTCATTATCCGCGCAACGCTCCCACCATTCTGAACGGCAGAGGCTCGTTTCTGATCCCCGGCCTGTGGGACATGCACGTACACCTTGTTTTCGGCGATTGGTTCCCTCGAGCCGAGGAAATTTCCCTGCCACTGTTCGTTGCCAACGGCATCACCAGCGTTCGAGACATGGGCAGCGACCTGGCAACCGTTCAGTCCTGGCGGGACGAGATCGAAGGCGGGCGCATGCTGGGACCCCGTATCGTGACCTCCGGTCCGATGCTTGATGGGCCCAAGCCCCGCTTCCCCAGTTCGATCGCGATTGCAACTCCCGAAGACGGCCGGCGTGCGGTCGATCAGCTGAAGCAAAGCGGCGCTGACTTCATCAAGTTGCAATCGCTTATCCCGCGCGACGCCGTCTTTGCCATTGCGGAGGAAGCCCGCAAACAAGAAATCCCTTTCGAAGGTCACGTTCCAGACTCGGTTCGCGCCAGTGAAGTTTCCAGCGCTGGAATGCACAGTTTTGAGCATCTGATCGGAATTTTTGAAGGCAGTTCGCCACTGGAGGACGAATTTCTGAAAGGCGACAAGACCGAGGCGAAATTTTTATCCAGCTACGACCCGGAACGCGCTTCCGCATTGGCGGCGCTCCTCGCCAAGAATCAAACGTGGCAATGTCCAACGCTCGTCTGGGAGCATGGAGGCAATTTGATCGACGTGACCGACTTCAGCAAGGACGCGCGCGCGAAATACGTTCCGGCCTATTGGAAAAATCAGACCTGGAAGAAATTTGCGGACCAGGTGGAAAAAGAGTTCAACACCGACGACCTCGAAACCCGCAAGAAATTCATCGATAAGGAACTCGAGGTAGTCCAGCTTCTACACAAAGCGGGCGTGCCCTTTCTAGCCGGCACGGATACGCCTCCTGGTGTGTACATCTTCCCCGGCTTCAGCCTGCACGAGGAATTGCAGCGATTCGTTGCTGCGGGGTTCACACCGCTTGAAGCGCTTCGGACCGCTACGCTGAATCCGGCGCGGTTTTTCCAGATGGAAGATCAGTTAGGGACCATCGAGAAGGGGAAACTTGCCGATCTGGTTTTTCTGGATGCCAATCCCCTCGAGGATATTCGCAACACGCAGAAGGTGACCGCTGTCATCCTGAATGGAAAATACATCTCGAAAGCCGATCTGCAGAAAATCCTCCAACGCGTCGAGGAATCCGCCAAGAAAGAGCCTCCCACGCAGCGTTCCAGCAACTTTTAGCCTGCTCGGGTGAACCCTGCATCCCTTTCCCCTCTTCGAAAATGATGCTAACTTCGGGTCCGCGACGAGATCTCGATCAGCGGCGACACTTCTATGTCCGAACGATTTACTTTCTCCGGCTTTCGTGAGCTATTCGCCAAAGCCAACGAAGAGAAGTCCGGCGATCATTTGGCGGGCATCGCCGCTCGCTCGGAGCGTGAGCGCGTCGCAGCCAAGCGCAAGCTAGCCGACCTGACGCTTGCGGAAATCGTGGAACAGCCCCTGATCGATCCGGACACCGACGAAGTCAGCCGCTTACTTCTCGAGTCCTTCAACCAAACCGCGTTTCAATCGATCAAGAGCCTCACCGTCGGCGAATTCCGCGAATATATTCTCGACGACGCCACCACCGAGCCGGCCCTGAAGCAGATTCAGTGGGCAATCATCCCCGAAATCGCCGCTGCTGTTGCCAAAATCATGAGCAATAAGGATCTCGTGCTGGCTGCGGCAAAAATCCGCAACGTTACCCGCTGCCGCAATACGCTCGGCGAGCGTGGTGTTCTTTCCGTCCGTGTGCAACCGAATCATCCCGTCGACGACCTCGGCGGAATCTTGCTTTCGGCTTTCGAGGGACTGCTCTACGGATGCGGCGACGCTGTAATTGGAGTGAATCCCGCATCCGATTCCGTAGAGACCGTCGGCTCTATCCTTCATGCCCTCCAGCGCCTCGTAAACACTTACAACGTGCCCACGCAGACCTGCTGCCTCGCCCACATCAGCGCGCAACTCGCGGCCATGGAACGCGGCGCCCCGGTTGATCTGCTCTTTCAATCCATATCCGGAACAGAAGCAGCCAATCGCAGTTTCGGGATTTCGCTGGCCACGCTGCAGGAGGGCCGCGAGCTAGTCCTTGAGCACCATCGCACCCGCGACGCGACCTGGAAAGGAACGAACGCCATGTATTTCGAAACTGGGCAGGGAAGCGCGCTATCCGCTGAAGCTCATCACGGCGTGGATCAACTGACTCTGGAAGCTCGTGCGTACGGCGTCGCGCGCGTCTTCGAACCATTTTTGGTGAACAGCGTCGTCGGCTTCATCGGTCCAGAATATCTTTACGACGAACGCCAGATTATTCGCGCGGGCCTGGAGGATCACTTCATGGGCAAGCTCCTCGGTCTGCCGATGGGGTGCGATGTTTGCTATACGAATCACGCAGCCGCCGATCAGAATTCCGCGGACAATCTGCTGCTGCTGTTGGGCGCGGCCGGATGCAATTACTTCATGGGTGTTCCGTGTTCGGACGACGTAATGCTGAACTATCAATCCACCAGTTACCACGATGCCCTGGCCGTGAGGCGGCTCTTCAAACTGCAACCGGCGCCGGAATTTCTGGACTGGTTACAGCAGTCGGGAATCTACCGTGATGCCGAGCCCGTTTTGCTGGACTCGCCCGCGCGCCGCCAGCTGATGCAACGTCTCGAATCGTCTTTGCAGGGAATCGGCTGAATGAAAGACCAACGCGACGCGGATCTGGCCGCATCGGATCTGCCGGAAATCGTGCGCAAGATTCGCGCTCGGACTCCAGCGCGTCTTCTCGTCGGCCGTGCCGGAGCCGCTTACCGCACAAGCACGCAGCTGGATTTGCGCGAAGCTCATGCCGCCGCGCGCGATGCGGTCCGCGCAGAACTGAATGCAGAGCAGGCTTTCGGCAAGGATTTCGTCGACGCCTGGAACCTCTTCGAAGTCTCCACGAACGCCGCCGTCAAAGACGAATATCTCTTGCGCCCCGAATTAGGCCGCCATTTTACAGATCATTCTCGCGCGGAATTGCAGACCCGCTGCTCCTCGCGCAACGATCTTCAGATTGCGATCGGTGATGGCTTGTCGGTCTCAGCGGTTGCAGCACAGGTTCCGCTGCTGCTTCCCCTGATCATCGTCGGTGCCAGCCAGAGGCATTGGAAAGTCGGCCAGACCTTCGTGATTCATCATTGCCGCGTCGGAATCCTCAACGAAATCGGCGAACTGTTGAGTCCGAGCGTCGCGTTGCTTCTGATCGGCGAGCGACCCGGCCTAGCCACTGCCGAAAGTTTGTCCGCCTATCTGGCATACCGGCCCAACAATGCGCACACAGACGCCGACCGCAACGTAATCTCCAATATCCATGCGAGAGGCTTAAGTCCCCACGAAGCCGCTGCGCGCATCCTGAACTTCGCCGCTCGCATGATCCAAACAAACTCCAGCGGTTACCAGCTAAAAGAACCTCCACCCGCCCTGGGCAATCCCTAAAACTTGCAGCACGTTTCCCTGGATAATCGGTTTTTGAGAAGAACCGCGGAGTACAAAAATTGGTGGACGTGGCCGGGATCGAACCGGCGACCCCCTGCTTGCAAAGCAGGTGCTCTCCCAGCTGAGCTACACGCCCCCTTGCATGTTACAGGCAACATTTTACAGCATTTACGCTGCTTTTTCTTCTGCTTCTATGTCGGATATTCTAGGAGCATTAGGAGCAACAACGAAGCCGTAGCCCACGCGTTCCGCCTCCGCGAGGCGCGTTTCAAGCTCCTCATGGAGATGCGAGTAGACTTCAGACATCGTGCGCGGCTTGTGCGCCATCCAGAAATTGTTGATGTCTTCCAGACAGCGACGGCCGCGCAACCATGTCTTACGGAAACGCTTGAACGAGTGCCAGCCCATCCCTTTCTCATCGAGTTCCATTTCGATGAGGCGAGGCGTGAGCCAGCGACCTTCGAGGTTGTTGTAGAGACGCGGAGTATTCTGAGCGGTGTGGAATAACAAGCCAGTCTTTCCGGCTGCGTAGCGTTGCAGGAAGTCCGCAACATCCGGGTGCAGATCGATTTCTCTCTTCCCCGCACTGGTCTTGAGAGTCTTAACAATGCGAGGACGATCCTTCTCGACCTGCTGCTCGACCTTGATCGTGCGCCCACCATTGATGAAATGACGGGTTTCAAGGGCGAGAGCCTCAGAGATCCTCATCCCCGTGGCTGCGAGCAGGACGTACAAAGCTTGCTCCTGACCGGTGGATGCGGCGATGAGATCTGAAATGGCTTTCGCTTTGAGTGAAGGACGCTTCTGTTCCGAGTGCTCGACGACTGGCAAATCCATCGTCTCGGCATCCCAGGTCCGCTTGTGAACTGGTTCGCCGTTCGGAGCCTTCAGCGACTTCACTACCTGCTTGATGTATTCCACGTACTTGTTCACTGTTCGCGCGCTCAAATTACTGCCGTGCATTTTTTCAACGAGTGGTTTAACAGCGAGATTGTCCACCAACCGAAGCGGAAGATCTCCGATTGCGGGATAGATCCACTTGTTGAACGCTCCTTCGATACTCACCGTGTCGCGAAGAGGTCTACGATTCCGGGTAGTTGCCGTCTGCAAGTAGACTTTCGCCTGCTGACGAAACGTCAGTTCTCCCAATACGACTTGGTTGAATCGCTCCTCCGAGTTGGCTCCGGCATCTTGCACGATTTGTTTCGCCCGACGTTCCAACTCGGAGCGAGTCAATCCTGCACTTACCAGAGCCACCTTAACCGACATTTGTATCCGCTTGTCTGTCTCCGGTTGGTCGAGGCGAAAACGCACCCTCCACCAACCGGTTTGCTTGATTAAATTACCCGACTGACCACTACGACGGCTCATGGACTTTTGTCCCTTCCGTCCTTGCAGTGGTTGCGCAGCGGGGATATTAGCAGAAACGGGGCGCGCGGCGTCAATGTACACAGGCGCAGGGTGTCCCGGCTCAGAACGAATTGTTTGTGGACTTACTGCTAGGTTTGTGGAACCGGCCATCGGTCGCACCTTGATTAAAGTGGACGTAGTCCACCGTACTCAAGTACGACCTAAACCTTGACGGCTCTTACGGCTCCGTCTTTCGGTAGGCCTCAGCCGTGCCTCTGAGCACGACAGCCGGATTTACGTTCCGGAAACCGAACAGCGTTGCCTGTTCACCCAATGTCCTCTCGGCAGGGTTGCACTCGCATAGCGGCGGTGCAACGGACATCTCTAGGTCAAATCGCTACAAAATCATTTTACCACAATCTAACCAAAGGCTCAATCCCACTGGGACTCCGGGGACTCCGGGCTCTGGTCCACAAGTTTGTTGACTAGCCCGAATCTTAGCAGTCGGGGATCATAGACTTGAACCTTCAGATTCAGGTGTATGTTGATGAACCTTAAAGACTACTTCTCCTGTTTGCACGAAGTGGCGCCAGTCCATGACCACTTCAAATGCGTAACCGTCAGAAATCACTTTGGAGACCTTGCCTTCAACGATTTTGTCAGCCTCCTGTTCGGAGTATCTTCGCTTCTCGTAGTGGTCAAACCCCGGAGGTGGAGCAATATTTTTCTTGTTCGCTTCGTCCCACGTTACAGGAGAATCCCCAACTAAACAGAGACCATCACGCTCCAAGGCAAGGATGGTGATTTGTGTCCCCGTCACCGGGTGTCCCGCTGTTAAGGGATCCTCTCGGTAGAATGTTCGGCTTGAGACTTCGTACTTGAGCATAGAATTGAACCCACCTCCAATAGAATGAACCCCACTTTTTGACATTCTCACGCCACCCTATAGAGTCTTGAATCCGGCACTGGCTCACCAGCTGCCTTTGATCTTGTAGTGGTCCCGAACGACCTTGCCTGTTAGTGGAATGGTCTGAGTGATCCAGACGCTGTCTTTTTTCAACTCTCCCATGTATGTCTTGCCTTCCCCCAACGGCGAGCACTGGTGGTGTCCTTCGTCGCAAACTAACTGGACATGCTGGTCGGATATGATGGCTTTGACGCCAAAGACAACTTCCGTGGTCTTGGAGCCCGCAGCCAAACCAATCAAACCCCCACCGTGTTCACGAACGTCTCGCGTGTCGTTACTGGCAATCTGAACAGACACCTGGTTCTGCGGTGGGTCCTTGGCGAGTACAGCGAATGGCAAGAGCAACAGCAGAGCACACTTTTTCATCACAATCCCCCTCAGGTTGTTTCTATGGTTTCGACTTTCTTGCCTTCAGGGTACGTTCCGCTCGTGTGGCGTTGAATAGGCTACAAGTACCCTTTATCTACACTTGTGCTTGAAACTTCAATATTTTAAGGGAAACAAAAGGGCGTCGGTCTTGAACGACGGACGCCCTGGTTTTTGATGTTAGTGTTGGTTTGCCATCACTTCACTCCCCGACGATTGAGCTCCAGTTCAACTGCCCTTTTCCCGGAGCAGTTCGCATAAAGCGTGGGCTCGTTGTTCTCGTCCAGCAGGTGGTACTCCTGCAAAAGACCGAGGATCTGAGCCGCTACTTCATTGGCAAGTCCGGACCTGAAGCTATCGCGAACCCGTTGGACTTCGCGTTCCCAGCGAACTTCAGCGTCCCCAATTTTCTTTTGAAGCACCAATACCTGATCGGTCAAGTCGCGAATGGATTCCTTGTAGCGAACTTCCGCCTCTTGAGCAATCTTCGTGGCAGCTTGTTCGGCATTCGCTACAGCGGCCGCTATGTTCCCTGGTTTTCCTTGCGGGCCAGGGATTGGCTTTCTGTTCTCTAACTCTTCAACGCGCTGCGTGAGCGCGTTGATTTGATCTTGTAGTTCTGACATTTTCTGTCTCCTTAAGGTTTTACTGCTCCGCGTTGCAATCGCGGTTTCTGCCGTAGCTTTCGCAAAGGCAAACTCTTTACTTACGCGAGTATCAGCACCCCAGGATCGCGCGGGTGGCTGAAACGGCCGCTGTCGCTCTGCCCCGGATGCTTCCACGGTGTTCCACCTGGAGCCCAACCTCGCGCATCCGGACACGGACCGACACTTTCCATTCCTGGGCGTTCGCTGCCGTTGGGATCGGCGCGGCGTACAACCCAAAGATCCTCGACGATCGCACTGCCGGCCGTGCCGTTGACGAGATCGTCTGGAAACAGCACTTGGCAGTCAGCGGTGAGACTGGCCACGCTAATTTCAAAGTCGGTGCCGTCGCTGTCGCGGAGCACCCCAGTCTTCTTCTGGTTGTCGAACTGAATCACTCGGTAGTTGCGCCGGGGCGTATCTGTGAGACTCATGATTTCTCCTTACTGAAATAAGAAAGCCGGACGGCGGTTGAGGACGCCATGCCGGCTTGATCCGCGCGCCTTCCTAGAGGGTGCGAGGGGAATTTGTTGGTTACTTCTGAAGGTCGGCGATTACGCTGGCCAGGGATGGCAGACGCGGTGCCACTGGCACATGCGGATGCTTGATGGCACGCACAAATTCCTGCACGCGCTTTTGATGGCGCGCACGTTGTCTCACCCTTTTGCGCACATGCTTCGATTGACGGCCGCTCACGACTACACCTTCCCAGCCGCAATTGCTTTATTCAATTGGGCATTGAAAGCCCCCACGGGGATCTCGCGAACACCGTCGTCGAACTTCATCTTCACAACGCCACCGGCCGGCTTCCTCAGCCATTCGACAGGTGTTTTCGAATACGCGCGAATCCAATCTTCCATCGTTGTGGCTGAAGCCGTAGCGGCGGCTTTCTTGATGCCACCGTTCGCTTCCGCGATCAGCTTCAAGTACTCGGCCTCAGCGCGCGCGGGAATTTCCTCAAGCAGGGAAATGTCTTCCAATGCGCCGCGCTCTTGAAGTTGAAGGAACGCCTGGCTGGTCAATTTTTGAAAGAGATTGATGTACGCACGATCGTAATCCGGAAAGTCTGCGTCGGGATTCATCCTAATTGCACGCTGCATTTCCGCTTCGCCCATACTGTTCTCGGCCAGTGCTGCAAGCTCTTCGGTGCCCCAATTCTCCTGCGCGAAAAATGCTTGCATTCTTGCACGTAAACCATCTTCACCTTCGGTGGTGTACATCGAAAGAAACTCCCGATATTTACCAAACCACTCTTGCGCTGCCATCAGATGCAAATCTCTCAAATCCTTTGGTGTGTAAGCCATCTCATTTCTCCTTTAGAGTAACCGGCTGCGCGTGGCAGCACTGAGTAATTCGTTGAAACGAACCACTGAATATTTGGTGCCATCCGATAACACGTACTCACCATTGCGGGGCTTGAGTTGGGTGTAACTGGTCTGATTGTAGAGTTCAGCAAAACGCCGAACTTCATTGGTGGCCGGTGCAACCTGGTCAGGCCGGGACAAGTTCGTCACCGCGGCGGTGTCCAGGGTCTCATCAAAATTGTCTTTCGCCCAGGATTGCAGGAACTGCGCATAGCCTGCGTCGCTGCGTGCGCGCGTTCGGGATTGCTCGATCGTGTGGGTCTGATAGTATTCTGCCCACTCAGCACTGGTCGGATCGGTTTCTTCGACCTGTTCAACCGGTGCGGGTTCTACGATCTTGCGTGTCCGGATCGCATCGCGCAGGCAGCGCACGAACGAATCTACCGTGATGTCACTGCCGTAGTAGGTGGCACTCTTTTGGTGAATTGCGAGCACCGTATCCCAGGCTGCTTGAATGTCATCAGCAGAGTCGAACATCTGGACGAACTGTTGACCGACTTCGGTGTTGGTAACGTCCTCTAGGAACGCCGCTCGATTAGGATCATAGTCTGGTGTCCACAGGCGATCGCCGGGACCGGTGCCCGCGAAGCACGGGTTTCCGAAATAATAACCATCAACCATTTCTTCGTTGTAACGCATGATCTTCTCCTTAACCTCTGTCGCCTGGGCGCAGTCGGTAGACCGGGCCGGTTGGTTTCTGTTGAACTGGTGCAGGTGGTTGCGGAATCACCGGCGCTTTTTCGGCGATTGCAAACAGCCCGCGTTCGATTACTGTGTCGCCCACTTCCTCGGGGCTGTTGCCTCTGATAGGCTCGCGTTCGCCGTTCTGGTCACGCAATTTGCAGCACCAGATGTGCCTAGCGTCAGCCGTAACTAGGGGCCGAATTAAGAGACTGCGATACTCCATCGTCACACGATCATCTTCGCGATGTTCGATGGCCAACGAGTCCAGGTTAATGAAAGGCGCGCTGTCGGCGCATTGCGTTGTGAAGTACAACGGCTGTTTGTGTGCGTCCCAGAATCGGGCGCGCAATGTGCACGCGTACTGGAAAGTCATTGTGCTGTTGCGCGCGTCGGATGCATTAGACGACCAGAAGGGCCACGGAACGAGCGTTCCATATTGGTCTCTCCGTTGATCGTACTTGACCATCCACTGACGTTTGTTCGTGATTGGATCAATCGCGACTATCCACACGCGAGTGTCCTGGTTGATTTGATCACTCATCAAATTTCCTCTCCCTGATCAGCCTATCCACTTCCTGCCTCCACCACGGAGACTGCATGTACAAACGGGCTATCTCACTGGCAGGGGTTGATCTGTAACGTTCAAGCGTGAGTGGTTCTAGCTGCGGTGTGGTTTCGTACACAGCTTTTCCTGCGCCGGCCGGAAGTTTGAATCCATGGATCGCTACGGCTTTGTCGTACCGCGCCTTGAATTTGTTGCGGCCACCATTCTCAAAGTAGCGATCTGCTAGTTCGTCCCTTGACAAGCCCGCGAAGAATTCAAGTTCGCCGGCTGTTAATTCGGGTGCTTGAACTTTGGCAGTCGCACGCTGTAGATCGGTGGAAGGGCTTCCGTTGTCCACGCGCATCAACGCGCCCTGCTTGGCAAGTCGTTCGATCATCAGCTGCACTGTGGTCTCGGACGGAAATAGCTGTGACTCCAGTAATTTGGCTAATAGGAAACTGCGTTGTGCCGCGTTGTCGTAGCGGCCCCAATGTTGGGGATTTCGTTTCTGGAACGCGTCCAGATATTTTCGGTATTCAGCTTCTGTGTAGCTGCTCATAAAACTCTCCTGTGCCTCGCCTGTGCGCGGAAAATGAAAAACCCCGGCTGGAACCGGGGCTCGGTGCTGCGCGTGCTACCGGGGTACTTCATAAATCCAGTCCATCCATCGGATGGAAGTTCGCGTGAATTTGGCGCTTCGGAAAGCGGTAGTACATCGGGAACTGAAGTAAGAATGCCTCCAGTTCGTCGTTCGGCATGTTCGCCTTGAGATAGGGAAAAAGTGCGCCGATCGCATGCATATCGCGTGTCCATGGATCGATCTTGCGCGCCGCGTATTCGGCGGCAGACCAGTGCACTGGGCCGCCACGACCATCCAAATTACTAGGCCCTCGACCAGTTACAGCCCATGAACCCTTAGGCTGTTTGGTGGGATCCCATTCTTCATTGGCGCTGATGATGGAGAACAGCTTCCACAGATTCTTGACGCGATCCAGGGTGATGTCGTTGTTCAGCCACAGACGGATGCGCTCGTGGGTGGGCTCGTGGGTGTGCTCGTCCCACTCTTTGACATACATGTTTCGTTTGAACGTCTCGTCCAGGGCATCGGCCTGCATGCGTAATTTAAAGTCCATCATTTCTTCACCTCTTTGAGAAAGTCGTCGATGTTGTCGAATATGTCTGGGCCGCCGGTCTTTGGTGGTGGTGCGACCAGGGATTCGTCGTGAGACATCTTTAGGCGCGCGCGTAATTCGGCAACGTGCTTTTCTTTGTCCTCTCTGGTTTTTAACTTCGCTTTGTCTATGCCATCCAGGCGCAACCTTAATCGGAGGCTTAGAGCTAAGTCGTCATCGGAGATGTTCGGCATCTTGGAGACGCTGATCAGGGCTGCCCGAATACGTCGATAGATCCGGGAACTGCGCTCCGCTTCCCCATTTTCGAGGGCCACGATCAACATTCTCAGTTTGCTGAGCCGGTTGGGAATTCCTTCCAAGCTCAGCGCTAACCTTAATAAAGCAAATTCTGTCCTTGGCATCACTCCCCCCTCGGATCCGGATCTTCCGGCTTCGGAATAAACTTCTGGTATTCGTGGCCGTTGTTCTTTTTGATTGTTCGTTCATCTAGCCGATTCGGCGCGAAACTGTGCCATGCGCGATCAAAGATGTGAACCTCGTTGTCCCGAAAAGCGTGCGTCAACGTCTCGTAGTCGCGACGGCTCTTAGCAGCGATGGCAGGATTCACACCGGCAGCAATTTCACGTTGCATGTTCTCGGTGATCTTCTTGATCAGCCCGTAGTAGTAACCAATGCGATCGGGCACCTCGTCGCAAAAACAGACCCGGCGAATGATCAGTTGGCGATCGAAAATCTTGATTGCGATTTCCACATCAGTCAGTTCTGCCCGCATTGATCCGCGACCGAACGCCGTCAAATAGGCGTCCAGCATCATGTTCTTTTTCCAGCGCACCTTCTTCCGAACTTCGGGTGCTTGAGATTTCCAGAACGCATGAACCCTATCCTTGGCTTCATCTGACATCGTCATCAAACCTGAATAATTCATTGTGGCGATTTTAGTAAGAAGGGCTGTAGCCGCTTCCTCGTTGACCGGCGGAGCATCACCAGTCTCTTCTGCGGCGCGGCTGAATTCAGGATATAGCCTGTCCCACAGGCCCATTTGAGTCCTGCCTGCAAACGCACCCATGAAGGTCTTGCCGTCTTGACCACACATAATCGTGGACAATCTGGCGTTGTACTTTGTTTTATTCGTTACTTCGCCTTTTCGCTTTGCGAGCACACGGCTGATAGATGTGGTGTCAGCCAGTTCAATCATCGTGTCGAGAATAGACGGGTTGCGTGTGTCCTTCGACTTGTTGCCAAGATCGCGGACTTCGCCGATAAAACAAAGTATCGGGAAATCTTCGGGAGACTCAAAGAAGGCATCCTTGATGCCCGCGCCGCTGTCGGCCCCGGCGATAATCTTGATACCGCAGGCCTGATTTGAATGCCCCTGTGGCCGCAGGATATCGCTCATGCGTTCCCATGACCAACCTTTGCCGGATCCTGTTTCGCCGATTATGGCTGTGTAAAGTCGAGGCTCAGTGTCCAAATTTTCGAACTTGATGCCACCCGACGCCATCCTGGCACCGATGACGGTTTTGGCCATTGCGTAAGGAAACTGCGGTTGCAGAGTTGTGCCGGCGCAAATGAGATCGACCATTTCCTTGTAAATCCCAGTAATCACGCTGGGATCAAACGGAGGAATCGCCGCTTCCGACTG
Organism: Candidatus Acidiferrales bacterium; assembly: GCA_963701055.1. Lineage (GTDB taxonomy): Bacteria > Acidobacteriota > Terriglobia > Acidiferrales > UBA7541 > Acidiferrum. Next base: position 860,062 of record OY969563.1, read on the forward strand.
TTCGTCAATGAGTTCAGGAATCGGAGTTGGATTCGCGGGAAATTCAAGGACGTTGCTTTCCTTGCGCGTAGCTGCCACAGGATTGTTATTTATCGTGCCGCCAACTGGGCAGCGCAGATCTGCTCCTACTTCTTTTTTCGAAATGCTACGCGCGCACTTGAGGGCCATAGCCTCCCAATCCGATCCTGCGCCTAAACAAAAATTCGGACATTCACGCAGCAGGATTGCTTCTATTTGACCTAGCTCCGCGCCTTCGCCGCGCAATTTACCAGCCAGTTTTGTGAGACCATCATCGTGGCCGTGACCACTCTCTATGCCGTTGGGGAATTCCCGCTTGATGAATGCCGCTGCAATCGCGTCCAGTTCTTCATCGGTTGCCGACTTGCGAGGAGCATCGCTGTGATCTACGGGCTCTACTGTCTGTGCCCGCGAATCAAGCTTGATACCCTTGAGAAACGAAATGTACTCGACCATGTCGTCTGGCATTGGAATGACAGGCGCATCTACGACAGCTTCATAGGTGCTCCCCGAAGGATGCAAACTACCCTCAGCGAGAACATACAGATTGTGTTGGCGAACTGACAGATCAATCCCGTCAACATTAAACTGCGCAACATTCCCCAGCCTACGAGTCAGATCGGTCTGTAGCCAATGTTCCTGGCATCGATTCTCTCTGGCCGAAGTTGTGAACGTTACGGGGTACGGCTTGCCGGAGAATTTCTCATAACCGTCGCGAAACTCTTTCATCGTGTCGTGATCTACAAACAAGAATTCGTCTGGTTTGGCGATTACGCACGCGTTCAGATCGGGAAATTTCTCATCCTGTTCGTTGATCCACCCAGGAACGAGAGGTGACCACTTGTCGGTAGGCATGATATTGATAGCAAGCTTGTTCCACACCACGGCTGGCTTCTTGGCGCCGACAACGATGGGAAGAATGCGATTTTCGCCGCGAGATATCGATAGTTCTGCGATTGCGCGGAAACGAGACTTCGGTTCCGCAATGTCAACGAAAGCCACGCTCTCGGGCTCAGGCGCGCCGTCCCAAAGGACGAGCAGAACAGTGGGCGATTCAATCTCAATAACGACACCGTGGTCACCTTCGGTCTTGTGGACCACGCGATCATTTATGTTGAAGGTCGAAGTCATAGGGCCTCCGCGCTCGTGATGACACGAACGTTGAGTGCAGCCGGCAGTTCATTTGCTGATCGCGCGGGGCCGAGATCAAACACCACAAAGGATCCGAGTGTTGGCTTTCCGCTGATGATTTTGGAAGCGTGGACAAAGGTCTTGCGCGGGTCTTGGTCACCGACGTTATAAAAATTGATAATCCCCCAATTCGAAGTGGTCCACCGGACGATCTTGCCCTTGAGGTCTTTCGTAGATTCGGGAGGCTGCATTGTGTGCTCCTAAGATAGATATCGAACGTGGACACAGCCGTAGCTACAGGCTGAGGCCTTACACCTCTTTCTTTTCGTGGTCGATTACGACCGGGGACGGAATGACCTACAGCGTTCCGACTCGCTTTTGTTGCGACAGCTATGCTGCGGCTCGCTCCAGCTTTGCGATCAAGTTGTGGCAAGAATCTCATCGACCGCATTCGCGAAGGCGCTGTCGACTTTGTAACGGCGTCTGGCGACCTCGGACGGGATCGCGTTGTATGCTTCCCATGTTCGCGGTATCGTCGCATCCACTGGCTCGGCATTGTCGCGGCGGGCCTTCAAGCGTTCGTACGTCATCAGTTCGCCAGCCGTATCGCAGATCACTGCGCGGGGGTATCCCTTCTTTCTAAGGCGGGACACCCAGGCCACAGCCTGGTCATACGAAAAGAATTCAGCAAATGACGGGGTGTCAGTGCATTCCAGCGCCTGACCGCAGTCGGCCTTGAGGAAGCGGGTCTCGTTGACCCGTACCAGGCACAGATTATCGTTTCCCATATCGAACTCCCTCGGGGCTAACACCCCTACACTCTTTGAGGCTCAAGATCGCGAATATGCAAAAAAGGCCCGTAAATTGAAGAATTTTTACGGAAAAACCTGTTTTAGCCCCCTCAAAATCGTACTGAACCCACATCCCTGGCTTGTTTCATAATCGCCCTTTCTTCCACTCAATCCTCATCTCATCGTCCTGCATATCCTCACGCTCATCCCGATCATGGGGATAGGGGTCAGGCGGCCGCTCGCCAAAGCCGCCCGGCAGGACCAGGAGACCGATCCGGAAGGCGTGTTGGATGATCAGGCTCTCCACCTTAGGGAAGCGCCGGCCAGCGTCGTGCCCATAGGTGGCAATCAGTTCTTTCAGGCCGTCTTCCCCGCTGTAGTTACCGCTGGCCACAGCCCTGTACATCTCGACATCGACCTTATCGAGATTGGCTTGTCCGAGAGATTTCGCGAATTCCTCGTGCTTGGTGAAACCGGCCACGTCTCGCTCGGTCATCCCTTTGAATGTCTTGCGGAGTGAACTTCCCCCACTGCGCCGCTCCAGGTCGATCGCGTAGGTCTTAGCTTTCGAAGTGTGCTTTTTTGTCTGGTCCTCAAGCAGCCACTTGCGCCGGATTGCTTCATCCGGCGCAACGATCTCAACCGCAGGAGCATCGGCCCTACTATACATATCGATGTAATTTCGCATCGTTGCGCATCTTAAGCACGAACACACATCAAGGTCGTGTGTCTCAGGATCAGATTCTGAGAAAATTGGTTTGACAATATCCTTGATCAAAACTATCGGGGCCAGCGGGGCTTCTTCGCGCGTCGGAACATGGTAAAGCTCCGGTGGCACCAGATCCTTCACGGGTAAGCCGGCACGGACGCGTGCAAAGCGCAATTCATCGTCATCGACGCATAGATCGGACTTGACGACGACGATCTGATCCGCGTTTTGTCGAACCTTGTCTTTCGGAATCTCACGGATCACGTCAAAACCTCCTGCGCGAAGAGTCGGGCGCGGCGGCTCATGTTTCCTCACCTGTTTCGAATGTCATCATCTTTCCTTCACCTACCAGGGCTTTACGTTATGCGACCGCGACACCTGGGGCGGCTGTGTGGCGTCTGCTTAAGCTTGCTGTTGGTCTCCGAGGGTGGTTCCGCAACCGATCAGTTCGCCGGTATCGGTATCCCACCGCCAATCGCGAGGACCGATTTCCGCGTATGCCTCACGATCCTTATCGTTAATGCCTACGCAAATTGTCACTAGATCACCCAGATTTAAGCTGGGCAAAATCAAATCAGCCTTGAGACTTTTCTCGATATCTGCAACCAGTTCGGGGTTGTAATCCAGCAGTTCACCGAGTTTGGTGACCACTATTCCGATAGCGTTGGTGGCATTAATCCCCTCAGCTACCATAACGAAGTGATTTTCTGCGTCGCTTGCGTTAACGTTCTTTGTCCAGGTTGCCGACCCCTTCATTTCGCGAATGCGATCGGCCAGTGACTCGAATGTACCGGCAAGCGAATCGAGGATTTCTTTACGATCCTCTGCGGGAAGGTTTCCCAAGCTAACGCTAAACCGTATCAACCTGCCGACCATTCCGTCGCATTCACTCTGCGCTTCCTGTTTCGTTTCAAACTCCATAGCTTCAGCTTCCATTTCCTTTTCTCCTATCTGCTCGCCGCTCCGGCGATCGTGCTTGCCGGTAGGGGCGCTGACCTGGCACGCGGGTGCCGTCCTACTCACTGCTATTTCTTTAACGGGTGTGCCGATGGATCGAGACTCGTCACCGAATTGAACATGCGATTAACCCACGCTTTCGTGAAGCCGGTAGCGAAAGGACCAGCGGCATAGCCTTCGGAATTGCGATAGAACGCCACCACGAACACTTTTACATCTGGTGACTTTGCCTTCCGGAGCATTTCCTCGATTGCTACTCTCGCCTTCACGTTATTTTTGGCTATCGCTTTCAACTTCGGTGACTTTATCTTCCGGATCATTCTCCTGACCTCTGCCATGTCCTTCTGAAACTTTGTCATCTCTTTCTCCATTTGAATGCCGCGCTTGTGCGGCGTCGGCTGCCGTCCCTACCGCAACTGAAACTGGTCGTCCGCAACTGCGCCTTTCTGTTCCTTCCCGATATAATCTCGCAGAGCCATTGGTGGCATGAGCAGCACGTGGTGGTTGACAACATTGCCCAACACACTAAGGAAGTTGTCCACGGGTGCGGTGGATAGGGTTTTGTCCCGCTCAAGCAGAAGTAGAATCCGCGGCTTCTTCCCGGATTTCAGACCCTCAATGGAATATTTCTCGCTGCCGACCGTGATCGTTTGTCCGAGCCACGCAAGATTAAGCTTTAGATCAGACGCGCCCCAGACATACGCCGTGCGTGCAGTGTCGACTTCCTGCTTCAGTCTTTCCGCCAGCACAGCATCCTTGTTACCCAACTGGATGCGAATGCCGTCTTCTGTGTAACCGCACTCCACGCCAGTCGCTACGTTCTGCAAGATCACTGGATATTTCGAGCGGCGTTGATCCAGTCCGACAATTTTGTACTCCCCATCCTTGAGTGTTATGGACTTGCCGAACCATTCGGGCTCAAGGTTGTAGTGCTTGGCATACTTGACGAATTCATTTTCTCGATCGTTACCGGTGCTGACTTCAATTTTTGTGCTGAAGTGTGTTTCGTCGAACGTGATTCTCCCTATCTTCCCTTGCAATCCGAACTTCGCTAGCGCGTCCGACAAGCTTTTATCCATCGCGGCGCGTAGCTCGCCCAGATTGTCTTTGGTGAATTTAGTAATCGTTGCCAATGTCTTTCTCCCGAGAGTTGCCGCAGTTCCCGGCCTGCGGCTGCCGTCCTGCTCAGGTCTGTTAGGCCGCTGCGGCCTTCTCGATCTCTGCGATCGCGGACGCTGCCGGTAGAGGCTTTACTGCTGTGCGATCCGATAACTACGGGTAATGGCAGGCGTGAGATTCGGGTCGATAGACGCCGTGCCGTCACCGTTGTCAGTCAACTTGTGTCCCGGCATCTTTGTCTGCCGTACGCGCCAGGGTGTCTCCGAGACATCGACGGTGTAGCGGTACGACAAATCATCTTGGTGCTCGTAGTCTTTGCCGATGACGCGCAAACCATAACTTGCATCGGGCACCTGTCGGATGATCTCTCTGGCGATGTCAATCAAGCTCGTGTGTTCCGCACTTGCTGCTGCTCGCAACGCCGGGCGGATGTTACGAGGAATCCCCCAACCAGAGAAAATCCGAATAACTTTGTTTCCTTGCTGTATGTTGATTTGTGCTTTTTCCGACATCTCATGTTTCCTTTCTTTAGCAGTCGTCGGCGCGATTCTGATTGCGGCGATCTGCCTACTTCTTTTTATTACCTTGCTTGAGCGATTGCTGATAGCAGCTGATCGATGAACGCGCGAGCGCAGATGCACATTCGGCTGCACGCAGTTCTACCGCGTCGTTGATTCGGTTCTCAGTTGTGGGGTCTTGCTTCTGCGATGAGAGCACGGTCCATCTCCACATAAAAAGCTTTCGCTAGTTTGTGGAAGTAGGATCGCGTCTCCTCTTTTGGAGGGTAGCGACTTCGATCCGCGCCTCGCGACGCGATCGGCCGGTTCTGGGGTCCGGCAACCTGACTACTATTCTTCGCCCGTTCCTAATCCCCTCTTCTGGTGTTGCGCTCACTTCGAAGTGGCGCAACGGAGATCAGGACGAAGCATTTTTACTACAAGACCAGTTTGCCACGAGGCCTGGAGCGATTGCAAGCTTTATTTTTGCAAACCACTCCCACGTCCCGCCGCATGCCTGGCCAACGAGAAAAGAATACTCCAGGTCCTGGCCGAATGCAAGCGCGGATCCGGACCAGCAATCGTGTCGGAAGGACCCGCGGGGGCTCTGCCCCTCCCCAGGGCCAACCACCCTTCCACGCCGGTAGGAAATCCTACCCGTTGCCGGCGCCGCGGGATCGGGTGGGCCACCGAGTCGACACAAACTGCGGCAGGGCGCGCCGGAGTTTCGTGTAGCCAGTGGATCCGCCTCCGCTGGTATGCCGCCAGGTGACGCTGCGGATCCGCGCGCTCTATCGGCCGCTGCCAATCCATCCGCCAGCTTCTACAGGTTGGTTGCCCACCGGTGGGCAGGGAGGACCCGCCGGCGGATACTGGGCGTTGCACAGTGTCAGCTAAGTCATTGATACAATTGCGCTTGTGTGGGCGAAAGCGAGCGAATGTCCGTACGCGCCTGTCTTGGGTGAACATCGTGGAACTGTTCACTGTACAGACGCGCGCTTGGAAGCACAGCTAACCCAGTTAGCCACAGGCTGCACACCTAGATGCGACGACTCACCGGCGATTCGGATGGCTCGGCAGGCTTGGTGGCTTGGAGTTTGGCGGCTCGGTGTTCGTCTCGGTGGAATCTCGGTGACCACCGGGAGTGTGGGCGTGGGCGTGCGAAGCGCGGGATGCGCGGCCGGGCGTGGTAAGGGACTGGACGGCTCCGAGTGACCCGTTTGGGGGCTCGGCTCGAGAGCGCGCGGGCGGCGCGGAGGGCAGAAATCGTCGAGATTTACGTGAGCCAGTCGGATAGGTCTCCGACCACGACTTTCGCTTTACCTTCACTTGCTACCAAAATCCCGTAGTCTCGCACCCCCCACACAAAAAGTGACCGGTTAATCACTTATATTTTGTGTGCCAGTGTTTAGGGTGTTTTTGGTAGCAGATGAAAAAAATGAAAAAATGCCTTTGTTTTTGATGTGTTTTTTGAGCATCTGCTACCAAACTTTTTTTTGGAGGAAACTTTGGTAGCAGGTGAATCGTGTACACTTTTCCGCATCTGCTACCAAAATTTCGCGTTTTCGTGGTAGCAGATGGATTTCCGTTATTTCTGGTGAAAGTTTGGTAGCAGATGGATTCTGGTGAAAGTTTGGTAGCAAGTGAATTGTGCCATCGACGCGGTGCGAATGCCGAGGGTGGTCACCCCTATCCCGGTGCGTCCGGAGGACGGCTTGCTGATTCCGCAAGGGTTGCGGCCGGCAGCACGCGCTGGGAGCTTATTAGAGCGATCGGACGATGGCTAAGCCCAACCACGCGATCTTGATCCCGATTGTGGCCGGCTACCGGCAAAGCGTTGGAAAGCCACGGGTTGTACGGCGATGCCTGGACGTCGTTCTGGCTGGACCAGGTGGGGGACCAGGCGGATCCGGATATCGAGCGGCAATTTGGCTAGAAATTTTTCCAAAAGTGCCGGCCTGCTTTCAGAAATTTGCTTCCAAAACACCCCCGGTTGGCATGTGGGACCCTATTTGCGCAGTTCCAGCGCGGAACGTGTGCACATCACATGTACACATGAAATTTTATTTTTCTGACCCCCCATACCCCAAAACGTTAGGTGACCGGTACCACGCGCGCGAAACCTCGAGGTCCTGGCGCCCTACGACCCCTCGATATGGAACCAGACTTAAATATATAAAAACAAAGGGAATAATACGAAAAGACGAGACGCGCGCGGGATACTAGCTGCGAGCTAGAATCGCCAAAACAGGCAATCCCCGGGCGCATCCCGTTCGGTTCGCGTGTTCATTTCCTTGCCGAGTCAAGTGCAAGAAAACACACGGGTTAGCTGTATTTTGCGAAATTCCAAATTCTGTATATCGACACAATCGACTGGCCAAACATCCCGCGCAACCCCACCACAACATATTGGGGCTATCTCGTAGACGCCACAAGGGTTACGCACTAACACAGTTCGCCACAGTCTAAGCTCTGTCCCACCACACGCGCACGCAGCTACGCGTGTGCTTCGCACGCCGTGCTTCGCACGTGCTTTCACCACGCTTTGTCACCACGCTCTGTCACCACGCGCGCAGGCTCGCCTTCGTCATTTGATCCGTCTTGACTCGCCGCGCATTGTTCAGCATGGCTGCACATAATGTGCATGCGCACACAAGGTCACTTTCGCCCGGTCAAATTGTGGCACGTGCAAGTTCTTTCAAATGATGTGCGGGCAGCGAGTCGGCCTTTCGCCCGTGACACAACGTGGCTGCACATGGTGTGCATACATACATATGTCGTGTGTTGTCTGCGCACGCAGTTTGGCAAGCGGTTTGCTCTTGGTGTTTGCGTCGGTCGCAAAGAAATACCGGGAGCAGCAAATCAAGCGGTTCACCGGAAGAGTCGATCAACACGCAATCGCAGTATGGCCCATGAGATAGCCGTGATAGTGACCGAGCACTCAGTAACGAGCAGCGGATCACGGCGAAGGATTAAGTTCACTGCGAAGCGAAGTCCTAAGCGAAGAGACGTGTTGAGAGCATGTCCTGATGCACGCGTGCGCGTGTGCGTCTAGCGGGCAATCCTCAGTCCGGCAAGGTTACCGGCAATCGGAGACGGTGAAGCGCCTGCGCAAAATGGCCGCGCGAATCCTAAGAACCGAGAAGAGAATGCGCCTCGCGCATCTGGTGGATAGGCCAAATGATCTTGGCCCGTAGAATCACAAAGACTTTGAGCAGCTGCGAGTGGATTCACATCGAGTCCACTCGTCGAGGATGTTCGAAACATCTGCTGAGTGCCAGGGGCAGCGCACTGATTGAGAGCAGCGCGCTGCACCGGGCAGTCACATTCAAACCTTGGAGGAGACGATGGCCTACATAACGTTCGTTGTAAAAGGATCGGAGCAATTCGCGCGTGAGCGCATGTTTTCGCGTGGCATCGTTGCAGAGACCGTTGGACAAACGCGCAACGAAACAGTGTTCAGCGCGGGCGTTGAATATCGGGATGCCATCGCGGAATGGTTCAACGAACACGATGAAGTGCTGCAAGGCTACGGCTATCCGGATGGTACGTGCTTGATCTATTCCACTCATGAGGAGGAAACAGCATGCGAATCCTAGAGCGCGTGCTGCAACTGGCTGGTCTGCTCCCGCGTCCACCCCACGCAGAAATACTTGCGCACTGCGGCGAATGCCAGCGCTTGATTCGTTGGCGCGCATTCCTCGGGCTGCTTGATCATCTTACAGATAGCCACAACCTTGCCGCTGATGACGCCGTAACCACAGTGAATTGGATCCTGGACAAAATGCGCGAGCACATCCGCACGAAGCACACAGCGTAGTAGCACTCCCAACAAAAGCAGACCACATCATCGGCACTCTCAAGAGTGCTGATGCCGAGCTTTGCTTTGCTCAATTTCACGCGGAGGGAATATGACGCGCAGCGAACAGTTGCGAACGATTCACAAGGCCTATCAGGACTTGCCCTACATGCCGGACGGGTTCCGGGACGTGCGCGAGTATCTGTACGACTTGAACTTGAAAGCCGAGCGCACGCACAGAAAGGGAACTCCCTACGGCGTCAAGAATGGTCTAACCGTCTCCGATGCGGCGCAACTCTTCACCGTGCGGTATCTGCTGGACGGTGTCAACGAACCTAAGCGCTGGAAGTTAGACGCGATTCTCAATATCCGCCACGAAATTCTGATTGCTCAAGAGTACGCGGTGAAGTTTAGCGCGCAACTGGCGGAATGGGCGCAGCGCTGGACCCCTCTATTCGCAGACGTTGACTACGCATTTTTGATGAAGTGAGCGCGCCACCAGCATTCGCAAGAGTGCTGGTGTCGGGAATTCACTCCCAGAAAATGGAAGGTAACTCTAATGAAACTTCCGACTAAAGCCGGACGCACAAAAGCCGCGCGTGCACGCAAGCAATTGACCGATGCCGAGTTTTTCTTTTACGAGAATGCAGGTTACAGCTATGACCCGAAGAAAGAAACAGCGGAGCAAGGTCGAATACGCTGTGCCAAGCAATTGGCCGACGCGGAGCGCCTTGCCGTCTCCTACGGGTTCACCTTCGAGTGGGAGGAGGACTGGAGCATCGGCAGTCACCGGAAGTACTACGGTGAGGATTCAGTGTACGCGGACCACGAGCCGCACACTTGCGAATCGTGCATCGTTCGCGACGAAGACGTAAACGTGCTCGGGTCTCTCGGCTGCATCGATGATGCAGACAGCAATTATCGGCGCGTGATTCAAGCAGAACTGGCCGACGAAGCCACCGCCGAATACCAGAAGAAACAAGCAGCAATCAATGCATAGTTTGCCAGCCGCACACCGTTCCTCGGAGTGGTGTGCTGCGGGCAAACCGCCTGAAGGAGAAAACAAAAACAAAATGATTATGATCAATCTCTTGGGACAACGGAGACCGATTACCGTGACAGCGCTACGAGTGTGGCCGTCGCGCAACGAACGGACGCCCGCGCTGCTGCTGGCGTCCTTGATCGCGATCGGGATTTCATTGATCGCGCGGAAGATCTCCCAGTAGCCTGCGCGCCAGCTAGAGTCCACCGCCTTGGTGGTGGGCTCTGACGGGCAAGCACAGCATGTGTTGTACAAAATGCACACTATGTGCTAGTATACAAATTAGGGAGACACGCACTATGGCCACAAGAAAGCCGCAAGTAAAAACCCTTTCAGCCGTTCACAGAGTTCCCGTCGATATTAGTGCGGAACTAATGCAGCGTTTTTTCAAGGCTATGGGAAAGGATTATCCCGGCTGGAACCGCAGCGAAGTGATTCGCAAACTGATTGAAGATTTTTGTGTAAAAGCGGGATTTTGAAACAGTAGCGGAAGCGAAAACTAAAGCGGCATGCCGTACGAGTGAGATCGCACGGCACGCCTGATCAAACACCGAGGAGATATCTCGATGCCGACTGCGCACGAAAGTACCACAGTACTCCTTGATCCTCGAAACGTGCAGACAGGTGTCTGTATTCTTGATGGTCAAATCCTTTGCGGTTTATTCCTCACAACGAAGTACGAATCCGAAATCCCCGAATACATCGAGGTCTGCGGCATCCGCAAACCCGTTCTAAAGATGGAACCAGAACGTTTGAATGGGACACTCGTAGTGCATCGCACGAAATCCGGGATGATGATTCTGCGCCCGAAGCGCAATGGCATGTACGTCCACGGCCGGCGTCTGCGCAAGCTGGAGCGCGAGCATCGCGGTATCGAATTCAAATTCTTGCCACTCTCAGCGGTGGACCCATTCGCATTCAAAACGTTTGGCAAGGGCTGGCTCGAGTTGACGAGGACTCAGCGATGGGAAGTTTCTGCGGCTATTGCGGACAGTCTTCGCTACCACGCTGTAGAGGCTGATCTTCCTGCTTTCATCGCGACTCCGAAGCCGCGACCAACCACGCCAAGGGTGATCCCCACACCGAAGCCACCACAACCGAAGACGCAGAACGTGAGCGAAACTCACAAGTTCCTCCGCATACTGTTTGGGATCCTCGGATTAATCGGCCTGGTGATTCTGCCGTTTGCACTGCTGCGCGGTCTGGAAGTGGCATTCAATGGTTTCATCGCATCGTTGGCAGCCTACGGCGTGCTCGGCTATGCCGTGATCCGCAACCGTCAGCGCGCTGTGGTCACATCGGAAGAGAGGTTCTAATGCTCATCAAAGACCTCGCCACCACCTGGCTCCAATATTTGGAGACCAGGAAACGCAAACCCGTGAAGCCGGCGTCGTTGCAGACGTATGGCTGCTACGTGCGCCTCTGGATCATCCCCATCATCGGTGATGCGGAAATTGAAACCTTTCAAAGCAGACAGATGAAGGAATTTGTGGAAGCGCTCGTGATCAAGAAACTTTCAGCCAAGACCATCCACGAAGTGGTGAGCGCGACCAAAGCTATCATCCGGCACGCCGTTGATGACAACGGAGAACAACTCTTTCAGCGCAACTGGAACAGTCGGTTTATCGATGCGCCAAATGTTACTAACCAGAAGGGTTCCATGGTCAGACCGGAGCAGCTTGAAGCCGCCCTCCACGATCCAAAATATAGAGTGCTCTACGCATTCCTTGCCGGCACTGGTCTTCGCATCGGGGAAGCCGCTGCCGTCCGTATCGGTAGCACCGATGGACACTCGTGTTGGGATCCAGCGGGCTCCGTGGTCCACATCCGTACCTCAATGTGGAATCGACAGGAACAGCTGCCCAAGACAAAAGCAGCTGTGAGGTCGGTGGATCTGGACCCACGGCTTAACGAACTGTTGAAGAAGTATGTTGGCCAGCGAACGGGATTCTTGTTTGTGAACAAAGCGGGTGGCTCGATCCACGTGAACGGGGTTCGCGAGCGTTCGCTCAAAGGTCTCGGCATCGAAGGCTTTCACTCATTCCGTCGTTTCCGGATTACCCGGCTGCGCGAACTGGGAACGCCGGAAGATATCATCCGCTTTTGGGTAGGCCATGCCGGAGCGTCTATTACGGATAGGTATTCTAAGCTTGCCGACATGAAAGATCTCCGGAAACAGTGGGCGCAGCGATCGGGGCTCGGATTTGAGTTACCGGATTTAACGGGGGACACACCGCCGATGAAGAAATCCAAACCATCAGCTACTCCCAAAGCTCGCAAGAAATCTTTCGCTGCCGATCCGCGCAGTGTCCGCGCAGCTGTCGCTTCGGAAGAACGGCGCAAATCAGCGCTGGATATCGAATGGCAGGAGAAATTCAACGCGGAGGAAGTGAATCAATGAAAAAACACGGTCACACTTCGGGTGGACCGCGCGGAAGACGACGAGCGCAATGCGTCGTGAGACACCTATTTGGATGATGCAAAACCCACTTGGAGAGAGTACTGAACAAACTTGATTGCAGGATAGTGCTTCATCTTTTGTCGTACCTCGTCCTTTAGTGTACCTGCTCCTCCGTGAACAAGGATTCCACGAGTTTTCCTACCGGTCAGTTCTTGAAACCGCTTCATGTAGCCACGGAGCTGATTGATGTCTTTTATCGTGGGAGATCCCTGTTTACACTCCACGACAACAGGGAAGTCTCTTCCGTCGATCAGCAGAACATCGGAGCGAGATTTATTGGGAAAGACTTTTTCTCTTACCTTCACATCTGGATAAGGCAACAGGTCATCTTCGAGAGTGTGCGGAAAGTTCGCAATATAATCCGAAAGCGACGTTTCAAACTTGAAGCGACCTTGCAAGCCCAACCAATTGTTCTCGTTTTTCATTGCCTCGACAACTGACTCATAAAGCTTCGGATCAATGGCACAGATCGTCGGCCTTGCAACGTTCGCTGGCAACTGAGAGCCCTTTGGCAGTCCGACTACAGTACCCACATCAGTTGGACCGACATTGAGGTCCCAACGGACGGCTATTCGTCTCCCATATCGACCCTCTGGATGTTTTTTGTTCGGAGAAACGAGAGGATTCCATTTGTCGAACTCGCTCCGCACCACCTCACCCACTCGTCCCACCCTATTATCCTTAAGTTGAACCACAATCATGTCCCCTGGTTTGATTTGGATCAGAACGTTTCTGGCCCGCGCCCAACCGCGAGACTTTGTTGGACCCTCCATTGCAAGGCCCGGTCTTATCCTCCAACCAACCGCCACACATTGATTCTTGAACCACCGTTGCCATAAGCCCGCTACCTCTTTTTCTTGGCAGCAAATCTTCCAATACTGTTTTCCGGTCATATACGCGCCCCTCGTAGGCAGGAACAGTCAACGCATTGTACTCCCAATTGACATAATCGCTTTGGTACAGTCTTAAATTGAGCAAACTACCCGTGGGTCTTCAGTGTGACTTCCCGTTTGAACGCTGTCAGTGGCTGGTCAGTGCTATAAAATGTATTGTGCTCCCCCGCATCCAGTCCATACGCCTGTTCATTCGGGGATAAAATTGTTCTTGGAGGGCACTCATGGACGACACGAAGCAACTATTAGAACGACTTAAACTGAAGGAAAAACTTGACTCGCCAACCCTCGAACGCCTTGCACGCAGCGGTTTCATTACGGTCTCCGAGACCACCAACCATCAGACTCCTCCGGGTCAGAGGGAATTCCTGTTTATTGATTTCACAGAGAAAGCGCGAAAACTAATACAGAGCTGATAAAAGCTGGTCTTGTTGCGCCCCGTGCTAAACTTCCGCCACATGACCAGCAGAGAGTTCAAGCCCGGCCAACACGCCGTCAAGATCGTAGCAGTTCTCGTATTCGTGATCACACCCACTGGATGCAAACACCAGCCAGCGGAAAAGAAGTTAAGCGACGGTTGTGCGATCGCATCTTTGTTGGCGCTCAAAGCCATCCAAGGAGATCCGTACGTCCCCGAAAAGGGTTCCGGCCTGGTAAGCCGCGCAACCCAAGAGAAGATCGATGCAGCGGACGTGTCAGCCATATCACCGGAGGAACGTGGCATTGCGAAGGCTCTAAGCGTTGTCTACGGCGGGCAACTGTTTCAAAACGCCAGAGTAAATCGTTTGCAGATTTTACAGAAAATAGCGAGTTATGGTGACAAATCCAACAGTCTGAAAGTTGAACGAGAAGAGACTGCCAGAGAGGTTGAGACCTTTGGCAAGAGCCTTGATGGCTGTTTCTCAGATTTTGATGCGTCTTTGCGATCTCGATCATTGGCCGTGCCGGCTTCCTGTGCCGCACTGACGGAGGAAAAGCAACAACTAGAAACAGAATGGCAAGAGGCAGAGAACAAAGTGGAAGCTCTGAATAAAGAGCATCAGAAGAAGATCGACGCCGAGGCCTATAAACAAAAACGATCGGACGATCTGAGGCTATGTGACGAAAACGACAAATATCTTCAGTATGAAGGCGGCTTTCACGGACTTAACAAAGCCGGTCAACAGCGACTTCATGAAGTGTGTCAAGACGTACGCAGCGGAAAGCGGCACGACTTGGGGGATGAGTTCGAGTGAAAAACAACCTCGCGAAGCGATTACTCAGTCGGTGCTATAAAATAGGCTGTGCTTCCCCACATCCAGCCCATGCGCCTGCGCATCACGAAACCGTTCGATGATCCGGACTACATCTTCGAACTGAAACATGATGGTTTTCGGGCGCTGGCGTACATCGAAGAAGGCTCATGCAAGCTGGTTTCGCGCAACGCCAACCAGTTCAAATCATTCCAATCGTTGAAAGAATCCCTGAGCAAACTAAAGGTTCAGAACGCGATCCTGGACGGAGAGGTCGTCTGTCTCGACGGCAACGGCATCAGCCAATTCAATAAACTGTTCTCGCGACAAGGAACTCCGTTGTTCTATGCATTCGATCTGCTGTGGCTCAATCATGAAGATTTACGCAATCATCCGCTGATCGAACGGAAAGAACGTTTGCGTGAATTAATCGAGCGAAACGAGCTGGAACGAATCATTTACGCTCAACACGTCGAACGGGAGGGTAAATTGCTGTTTGAAGAAATCTGCAATAACGATCTGGACGGGAGGAGCCCAATGAAAAAGCTGGAACAAAATGAGTGATCTGGAGAAGCGCTCTCTTGCGTGCTGGATCCGGCGCCGGATGCAAGGAAGAGTGTCACCCGAACTGGTAGCTCAGACGACGTGCTGCTAAAGCCTAAAGCAGTATTTCAATGACTTGGAAAGCAAGAGGAAGCCAGTGTTACCGAACGGTGCGGAAGACGATTGATGATGCGCGCAATGCAAGGAAGCACGCTGGCGGCTAAAACCTGGGAACGCTGTATGAAATTGGAGGTCGCTACGCACCGCCTGGCGGGGCAAGCTAAATTGGCCCATTAAGAAGCGCTAGGCGCCGCCAACTGTTCCGTTAGAACGCTTAGCGCGAATAGCTCGGCCAAGAAAGCTTTGCATTTGCTGTGCCGGCGTTTGTGATTCCCGTTTTGCATCCCTGGCCCTCAGTTTTGCTTCGTACCAGGCTGGGATCGGTCCACCGTTTTCTTTTTCGAGCATTTTGATGACCTCATCAGTGGATCGGACCGGTTCTGCCAATCGACGGTCTTTCATGGTAACCTCACAACGGCCAGCATAACCCTAGGTCATGGTTGAGGTCCACCAGTATTCACTCTGATTATGCCGTTGTATGAACCATCCCAGTACACACACCACGCCTGACTCTGCACGGGTAATGTCACCGGATTAGTGAATCCTGGTTCACAGATCCAACCTCCACCGGAAGGTATACGCCACGATCCAATGCCACCCCGTTCGCAATTCCCGAAGGCTTTCTGATTACTCCAATAATCGTAATCAATCGGGATAAATGGCGGAATTAGGTAATTCCCAGAACCAATAAAATCCGGTGGTGATGTTTGCGAGTTGCAGTAAGCGGTGAATATCCAAGGGCCTTGAGATCCAACCGGCTCAGTGTTTTTAAGATATGTCCATGCCTCTTCTACTTGTAGCCATTCGTTTAGTTTGCTGGTGGCCCAAGTCCAGATTGCCCCAACAATACTGCACTCCACTTCCAAACTGAAAGTCATCCCCTCTCCAGGAAGTTCTAGCGAGGCTTGTGGGTAATTGACTCCGTACTGGAACTGGATTTCTTCCGCCGGGGGAACGCCCGTACCGATGCTCTCACCTCCATAAGTCCCATCAGTGTTTTGAATGGAAGGCGTGTGAATGGCGGTTGGACAAGTGCCAGAACAGGTAGTGTCTCCCTCTATCTCGGCAGTAACGACCATGCCGCCAAAGCTCGCGGACACCCAATTATTTGCTGTTCCGCCACTCTCTGTTCCCTCCATTCCGGCATATCCCGACGTTATACTGGAATCCGTCACCGAAACGACCTGTGACCCGTTTAAAACAGCAGAGATAGTCTTACCCATTGCACAAACTTGAAGCTGATCTCCAACTGCCGATGTGTATCCGTACGCTCCCAAATTCGTTACTTCGTTATTTAAGATCTTGAATAATACGACCTGAGAGCCACTGTAGAATGTTGCAAAATAAGCCGTTTCCCCATTTGTCGAAGCCCTTGCGGTTACCCCGATGCTGGCCCCGGAACCGGGAATTGCAGTAAGAGTAATATTGTTGCACTGGTCGGTCCCGAAAGTATTGTTGTAGTACATGAAGGCAGTTCCGCCCGATCCGCCATTTGTGACTTCAATCGAATCGCTAGAAATAGCGAAAGTTCCCAGGGAAGCAACCCAAGGTGACCCTGGCGATCCATTTGCACGGTCAAAGGTATCTATATAGGAATAAACATTTTCCGAACCGTCCACTAAACTACTATAATTTGGCGTCATGCCATCTTCGCTCTGCCCCGCCATCATGTGCTTCATCGAAGCCACCATACGGTGTTCTTTGCGGTTGCGTTCGACCGTCGCAATCCCAAGGCCAGGGTCAAACGGGCTTACATTCGCTTGTGGCCTTTTGGCCTGGATATAGCTGCTGAATTGCGCTGCACCGGCTTGGGAAAGTTCGGTTTGGATGCTCAGCATAGCGGCAGCTACCAGCGAGTTAATCGAATTCCAGTAAGCTGTGCGATTGAATGATCCGCCAGCCGCTACCGCAGCATTGTACGGCCCTTGCAATGCGTTGAGTTGCGTCCGGTAGGACCCCATGATCCCAGTGAGCACTGCTGTGTCCGCCGATGTGAGTTGCGCGTCGGACGGTATTGTGACCTGATTATTGTACGTGTGCATGTCGAGCCATAAGCGGATGATCACCGAATCCGGGATCTCGCTTGTGGGTACTGCGGTTTGTGCTTGGATGGCCAGCCCGAAAAGCAGCGCGAGCACACCCACAACGATCACTTTTCTCATAGAATCTCCTCGTTAAGTTTTGCCCGCGGGGCCTACGAAACTCTTTCCTGTAAAGCCGCTTATCCGGCCAATTGTCAAGGCTGCGGTTTTGGCGGAAAACCTCAGGGCCTCGGCAATCCAAAATTTCGCATACGGCATTAGCTCGGCGCGCCAATCCACGATCTGGTCGTGCAGTTTGGACTTTCGGTCTAGCGGGTTGAAACGGAGGGTGCGCCCGAGAGCGGTTTCCTCGCGGCAAGGCCACCATCTGAGCACGTGCTTATATTTCTAACAGGATTTGTTGTCAAGAGTACTCGTCACAGGAATTTTGTTTCCTGTGGATTTGCTTGGAAAGGCAAGCAAGGGAAGGCTGCGGGAAGCGATTTGCTCACCCCCATCTGTTTGGTGCGGTGAAAGTTTCTGTAACCCTCTTTGGGTTTTCGAAGTCAGATAAGGCAGGCCAACAAACAGCCGGTTAGCCACCCTCCGTCAAGGCTAATCGGAATAACGGGAGGCGAGTTGACCTGGCTTGCCTCCCACCTTTTTGTGATTTTTAAGAGTTAATTCGAACCACTCCCACCCCAATCTTCTTCCGATCTCGCTCCGGATATTTCGAGCGCGCTTTCTCTGCGAGTTCCTTCGACTTGAAGGGCTTCGACAGGAAAGTGATCTCACTATCGTCGCTGAAGGCGTAGCAACATCACGTCTCGCACTCCCCAGAGGTTCAGTTGGTGATAGTCTTTTGGATGTGGTGAGCCTTACAGGTGAGGAACGTGTTCGCCCGTCTGAGTTTTATGCCAGGCGGAGCAACGAATTGCGCAACGAGGCGGAGGAGAGTGCGGCGCGATACTCCCGGTATACTCAACTCTTGATTGTGCTGGGATTGCTGGCCTGTGTAGCCTTCTATCAATCTGTTTTCGCGAAGCGGTTGCCTCTTTGGGCTGCATCGCTCGTGGTTCCAGCAGGAGCATGGGTCGCGCAGAGGCGCCATCGGTGCCATGTCAAATCCGTGCAACTCTGCCGCCTAATTGAGTATTACGACAAGGGAAGCGCGCGGCTGGCTCGAAAGTGGGAACTGCTCGACGGCGGCGACAAGTTTCTCGACCTCGATCATTTCTACTCGAAAGACCTGGATCTTTTTGGCCACGGCTCGCTCTATCAACTGCTCTGTTCAGCCCGAACCCACATCGCCCGCGAGACACTCGCGCATTGGATGAAAGTGCCTGCGGAGCGCGAAGAAATCCATGCACGACAGGAGGCAATCTCGGAACTTCGGCCGCGTCGAGAACTGCCGGAGCTGCTCGCGACTGCGGGTCCACTGCAGGTATCCGACTTTCGTCCTGAATTCCTAAAAGCGTGGGTCGCCGAATCTGCGTCCAGATTTCCAACGTGGGCTCCGCTGGTGGCTTTTCTTCTCGCGATTGCGATAGTGATCCTGCCCTTTGTGTACTGGGCCGGCCACATGGAGTTGCACACTTTATGGGTGAGCCTTGGATACATACTATTCACCGAGGCCATATTTGCAGTTACTTTCCGCGGCCGAGTCAAACCTGTTCTGGAATCGCTAGACACGCTCTCGATTGAACTCCCAACGATGCGCGAATTACTTCGGATTATGGAACGGGAGCCGTTTTCCGCGGCAAAGCTCAAGACGCTGGCTAACCAGCTGAGCCGAAGTAAACCCATAGCTTCCGACGAAATACAACGTTTGCTCCGCCTCATCCGTCTAGTAAAGCAACGCGAGAATGAATGGTTCGCGTACCCATCGTTTTTCCTGTTGTGGGGAACGCAGTTTGCAATGACGATCGAACGGTGGCGCTGCCTTCATGGCGCGCAAATGCTCGAGTGGATGGCGGCCCTCGGAGAACTTGAGGCACTGATTTCCGTTTCGACCTACTTCTACGAACATCCTGGAGACACGCTTCCAGAACTGATAGAGAAGGGGCCGGTGTTCGACGCCGAGGGATTGGGACATCCGCTTCTCGAGGAAGGCAGTTGCGTCAGGAACGATCTCCAACTTGGAGATAATGTGCGATTTCTTATCGTGAGTGGATCGAACATGTCGGGGAAAAGCACTTTTCTTCGGGCCATCGGGCTCAATGCGGTTTTGGCTTACATGGGTGCGCCGGTTCGCTGCACAAAGCTGCATCTGTCGTTGTTGGCGATTGGTGCGGCGGTACGGATGCAGGACTCTGTGACGGATGGCCGATCACATTTCTTGGCAGAGATGCAAAGACTGCGACGCATGATCGAAGCGGCGGACCAGGCCCCACTGCTGTTTCTGGCTGACGAGATCATGAGCGGCACGAACTCGCATGACCGAAGGATTGCGACTGAATGGGTGATCCGGGCATTGATGCTGCGAGGGGCGATTGGTGCGATAACTACTCACGATCTTGCGTTGACCGAGATCGCGAGCGATGGTTTGCCTGGACGCAATGTGTGCTTTGAGGATGCGGGTGAGTTCGGCAGCCTGTTTTTCGATTACAAGCTCCGGCAAGGAGTCTTGAGCCGCTCAAATGCGTTGAATATCGCGCACCTGCTAGGGATTGACACCGCGGCTAAGGGAAAGTAGCTAGACCCATGGCAGGAGCGGAGGACGATTCGCTATCCCGAGTAGCAGGACTCCTCCTCCGTCGTTAGCTAAAGCAACGCGATATTCTAGCAGGGTGTGATGCCAACCGTCCCGCCACCGGGGATCGTGTCGCCGCAAGTGAATCTGGGCAGACCGCCGCGTGAAGTGTTCGTTATTCAGTTGCAGGAAGCACGGAAGGAGTGGAGAAGGCGGCACCAGAAGAAGAGTGGCTAACGCGAATACAGTGAAGCGTAAGAACTTAGACCCGCAAGAAGCAAAAATTCATTTCCTCAGAAATTAAAAATCGAATTCAGAACAGCGAATCTTTGCGTTTCGGTTCTGCAAAAGACCGGTTCATATTGATGGCTGATCGAGTCCTGGTTTCCTCGCCGAAGGTTCCCTGGCTCTTTCAGCTGACGTCGCCCGGTTGGCAGCCTGCACCACATAGAGCCCTTTATCAGGCTCTCGCAGGCCGTAGGTTCAACTCCTGCACGCGTCAGTCTATTCCACCATCTTCTCAAGTCAAGTACCGTTTTACACCTATTTTATCAACGCTTCCTATCATCATATGGATACGGGCACGATGAGACAGCGCTGATCCACGAAAAGCTTCGGACAGAATAGCCGTTTGTCACTGGCTGATTAGAAAATCTGGAACTCGCGTATGGCATGCTCTTGAATAATCGGCTGCTCGCTGCCGCACCGCAAAGTCACGGTAAACGTTTGATCCATCGCCGTGCCATCCATGTAGAGGTTGTGATCCACAAAATAGTCGAGGGTAAAGACGCGAACTGTATCGCCTGGAAAGATCGGTTTATTGAGGTTGTTTTGCTCGGTCGCTCGGAAATAGCGGTGAGTGCTTGTTCTGCGTCGTGTCACTTCAAGTTGCGTGATTAAAGCTTGATTCAGAAAGACACTGGGAAACGATATATCAAGAGTGTATTGTTCGATCCTCGTTGAACCGGTGTTCTCGATAAAGAATTCCAGCCGATAATCGTGACGCTCGCTTGCGATTCTTATTTTACTGTACGAGATTTTCAACTTACAGCTGGAACTTTGCGGATTCCATTTCGCGAGAATCCCCGGGAGAGCTTCCAAAATCTCGTCATCCGAGCGAAATAGCAGGGGGTTCAGGTGTAGCAGGTCCCGAATACCCTCCCGTTTTATGTCTTGATGGATAAAGGCCGCAACCTCGATCTCCCGCCCCAGGCAGTGCGTCATGAAAGCGGCAATTGCGATTTCCTGTTCTATCCATACGGATCCTCGAATGTGCTTTGAATTGGCTGAATATTTGACTTCTCCGCGCGGATGCATGATCGCAATTAGCCCGACGCACTTATTCAGTTTTGTTAGGATATTTTCGTGCAAGCCTTTTAGGCTGCTTTGGTTTTCAGCAAAGTACGGCTCATAATCGAATTTGTCTACAATCTCGCAAACCCGTTTGCCTATGTTTTTCTCATCTTCGGTGTATTGTCCGCACGAGACGAAAATTATTGGGCACATTTTTTTTTAAGCATCCTAGCATACGATGAGACCGTACTGATTCACGAGAAGCAAGTTGCCCTCCAAGCAACCCAGAAGGGAAGTTCTATCGATCGAGGTCGTTAGGGGTTACGATGTTTGGTTCCGAATGTTCCATCACCGGAACAAATAGGAAAGCTCATCCATCTGTTGCAGATCTTAACACGTCCAATTGGTAGAATCTGCTCATGTCTCTACAGAGCCGATTTAAAAAGAAGCCCACTGCGACTGTTCCCGTCACCCCGATCAGGGCGTTGGCAACCAATTGGCCGCGCTGGATGTCATTGCAGACAGCTGCGGAGTATACATCTCACTCCGTGGATCTGATCCAGGAGGCGATCGACAACCGCGAGATTCCAACTGTTCCTAAAGGTAGGGGTGAGAAGCGCCAGCACGTTGTGGTTGATATGTTTGACCTCGACGCGTGGCTTGAGAGGAAGAAGCATGGCTAGCGAATACAAAGTCGGCCAGTCGATCGTCCCAAAGATCACCCGCACGAGGCGAAGATTCGCGCAGTGCTCGACTCGACCGAAGGGCGGAAGTTAATTGTGGACTTTGGCCATGCACAGGTGGCCACGATTCATGAGCGAGATATCGTGAGAAACGAATAGAACTTGGAGCAATTCGTGACGCCGGATGAGATAAAGCAGGTCATCGAGGCCAACATCGACAAGACGGTCTGCATTATTGACGTAGATGGCATAACCCAAGAATTGTTCGTGCACACGGTTGATGATGAAGGCTTTGTGTGCGACGCCGCCAACGGAATGAGTCAACCAGCTTATGCATATTGGATAAGATTCACAGATGTCCGTGAGGTTCGCCCTTTAGAAAGCCACGGGTAACTCTAGGGCATATCCCAGCAGTGCGACCGGGAGGGGTCGGCGTCGTTGAATGAATCACGTCAACCCCAATCGTTTTCTGCTCTCGCTCCGGATATTTCGAATTGGGTTACCGTGTTGACGGAAACGATCGGAAAATCTATTACGAAGCTAATCGAGTAGGGTAACTTGCATCTCGCATCCTCCGTCCAGTAGGGATTAAGGCAAACACACTCCGCATCTTCGGTATCCGGCGGCTCGGGCATCAGTGGTTGATGCAAAGGAAACTTTGTTTCGGGCAGAGATTTTGCGTGCCCACTCACAACTGGGGTTGTGATAAATCAGACGCGCCCTGCTTCCAACAACAGCAACCGCGTGCGGGGGAGTCGAACGCGTGTATCGGGCATGTGCAGGAGTTCTCGGGGAAGGAATGAGAACTGGAGCTGTGCTCCGGATTGGTGCCAACGGGTATGAGGGCGGGGTAGCGGATACAGCTGACGCCAAAATTCCCCGACTCGCACTCTTAGCTTTTTGGAATGCTTTGAAGAATCCAAAACCCACACTTCCCAGAATGTAGGTCCAGATAGTCAGGGTTACAGAATCAGCTTGAAGACCAAGGTCACGATAGATCCCGTTGACCAAAGGAAACCATGCCCATACAAACACTAGCCCCGTTAGGCCGAATGCCACTGCAATAGAGACAGTATTAATCCGCACTTGTTTCCAATCGAACTGCGGGACTTGCTGAGGAATAGAAGCAACGATTCCTGGCTGCTGTGAAGACTGTGGGGATGGCTTCCATGTTGGCGTGCTTACCGGCAAAGATGTTGGGCTAGATGAAGCACCACTAAGAGCTTGTCCAGGAATTGCCTCTCTTGTTCTCGTTGGAATTACGATCCCAGCGGGCTCGACCATCCAAGATGGCAGCTTCGATTTTGCCGTCACAAGGTCGGCGAGTGCGGGTGTCATAGAGGGAGCGGATGTGCACGCTCGCTCAAGAATTTCTGCCAGCCTCTTCGGCTCTCCTCCAATGCTCTTAATCTGCGCGAACGCGGGGGAACTGGACGGATTCAAGAAATCGGTTCGGGTTAATAAGAGATTTTCATCATGGAACTTTCTCCAAAGGTCCGGCCGTTCTGCTAGTGAGATTAACGAAAGATAGACCACAAGAGCTGAGAAATTGTCCAAATCACGGTTAAAGAAGAATGGGTCCCGAAGGGGATGTTGATAGTGTCGGTGTCCGATTTCACTGGAATTCAGCTGCGACATCGACGGAACAAACATTCCATCGAGGTCTACCAGCCTTAATGTCCCAGTTTGCACAATTATATTGCCATGTTGTAAATCTCCATGAGCCACTTGAGCTGTTCGCAAACTGTTGACAACTTTTATCCATTGCTCTGCAAGATGGAGGATAACAGCACGGTTTTGGAGTGCCGCCTCCAGGTAAACATCAAGAGTTGGACCATCAACCCATTCCATTACGAGTGTTGGATATCTGTTAGGCCCAACTAGAATTCCTTGAGGGTCGTACTCGAAACTGGCTAGTGCTGGGATGACTACGGAATCCAAGTGATGGTTAATTGCTCTGTACCTTATCTCGCGGTCGCCCAAGAAACCCCGAAAGCATCTAATAGCTGAAGCCTTCCCATTCGGATGCTTGAGTTTAAAAACATAAGCAAACTGCCCAGATGAAACGAATGGAAGTCCGAGGCGGTCGACAGCTGGCGCTCCGTCTTGCAAGTCTTGGTCCTGGAAGCACGTATTGGGGTGCTGAATAGCCTCGACAAAATCCGTTGCTGTGGGCCAAGGCATAATCGAATTGAACACCGCTCCAAATCTTCCCAAAATCTCAGGTCGGGAATTTCACGAAACGTGTTTTTCTGTCAGTACACTACTATTCTCACGACGGCGATATCATCGTTCCTAATCTTTCCAACACTCCTAAGGTTCTCAAAGAAATTCAGGAGGCCGTCGCTATCCTCGGAGTCCATTAAGCCGTCCAGAGCTTTTATCCCCTCAGTCTCGCCGCCCTCCCGTTGCTGCAAGAACCACGACCCCACGGCATCCGATACAAGGAGAAAATCATGCCCAGGAGCCGCAATGCCATTCATGTGCTGGACCAAATCTAGTGCTTGCCGCTGTTTCGATTCGGCGGAAGGCAACAGTAACGGATTACTACCAAACTGTTCAGACAGGGTTATGGGAAACGTCTCGCAGTTCGTTGGGCCCCATCGGTGAATGAGGCAGCAGTCTCCTAAGGCACTTGCCCTCCAGTGAAGGGTTTTGTTCACGATGAACAGATTAAATAGGATAAAAGCTGCGAACGAGCCTCCCTGTGCTTTTTCTTCCGCATACCACGGTAGATTTCGTTTCGACCATTTTCGATGAAGCCTCCGACCTAAGTCTTTAACCAATGGTTCGAAGTCCTGCATCCCGAATGCAGGTGGCTCAACACGCACCCAGGATTTGACAAAAAGCCGCGCCCAGCTTCTCGAATCATAGGCTTCAGTCGCTCCATCCGCGACGGCAAACACCATGCGCTTCGTATTGATTGCGATGGCGTCCTCGCATTCCCCAGGTTCTGACCCTTTCTTTGGTGCAAGAAAGCTGCGGATACGAAGCCCGTAAGGAATGTCAGTCATCGAAGATTTGCAGGCCGCGTACCTATTTCAAAGAACTGAACCACTGAAGTTGGGTCGCCATTGAAAACGAAGCCCCGGGCTCCTTCCGACAGTTTCAAGCCGGTCTGTTCGGCAGACTTTCGAAATGATTCAGGCAAGGTGCTAGAGATACCGAATAAAGTCTTGGCGAAATCATCCGGTAAGCCTGAGTCTCCTGACGGATACTCCACCTTGGCTGCACGTTGTGATGACACGTGACAGTTGAAAAGGAGTCCAGAACCATCAGAAGTTCCAAGCGACAGTAATTCCTTGCCGAGAGGTGTAGGGTCACCATCCGTAGATTCCCCATCGGTCAGATGCAATATGGTAGGCGGGAATCCATTCTTGTGTTCTGAAAGCCATTGCTGAAGCACAACCTTTGCCTGGGATAGTGCTGCGCACATCGGGGTGCCACCCGAAGCGCCCGCGTCAATCCAAATCGGGAAACGCACCTGTTGTTCAACAAGCCCTCCCGCACCATCGGGGACCTTTTTTGCCCGAGTGTCCAGTCTCGCGGGATTATCAGCTACTTCCCCGATAGGCACCAGGGTCTTCCCAGCAAGAGCGCCGGAGAAGGCCGACTGGACAGCCCCACCATATCCAATGATTGAGATGTAATAGTAATTGCGAATCTCTTCAGCCTTCGTACATCGAATTACGAGGTCGTGCAGGGTCTTATTCACCACATCGGCGACAAAGTCAGACTTGCGAAGTCCTTCAGCCCCACCGAAGCCATCCGCCATTGAACCAGATTGGTCGAGTAGGATTATGAAGCAAGTTGGGTTTGAGCGGCTTATTTCCGCGCTGTAGGGCAAGGCTCACCTCCGGATATCGGCGGTAGTATAATCGAAGCAAGCAGGGTTAACTACTGTGGTTCGTGAGAACTATTGGAAGGTCTGGGTTGTTGTCCTATTGGCCTTAGTGGGCTTGCGCGCATTGACTTCTACCCTGTCATCCAGCTCTCCAAGTCCAATGCCCAGGACACCACAGGTAGAACCGTCCAACGCCAATCCGCTGAAAACTGAGACCCCACTCCAAAGTCCTGAGACCAAGCCGAAGACGAATTCAGGTCTCCACACCGGACCACTAGCAAGGCAGACTAGCTCTTCGATTAAACCCGGCACTAAGGAAACACCTACTACATCAATTATTCAGACTCAACCCCCAACGACTAGGCTGCCGGCAAATGACGGTCTAATTGAGTCGCGAAATTCTACTATCGCTCCGAATGTGCCAGCGGTGATTGATAATTCCTCACCGAATCCAATTATCCCCGACATTCACAAGTCATATTTCACGCTGGGTTCGACGAAGGAAGAGGTTCTGAGGATTCAGGGTACTCCCAAGCAGTTCGGTGAGTACGAATGGTCATATGGTTTGTCTACCGTGCAGTTCAGAAACGACCGCGTGGTATCGTGGACCATCTATGCGGTCAATCCGTTGCGTGTCAAAATGCTACCTTCGGCTCCGGTTTCAGGTCCCCATGACTATTTCACGGTCGGTTCGAGCAAGGACGCAGTCCTCGCGGTCCAAGGAACGCCGACGCAAGTTGGTGATTATGAATGGAGCTATGGCTTGTCCACAGTCCAGTTCAGAAACGATCTGGTCGTCTCTTGGACAATTTATGCTGTGAATCCATTACACGCAAGAATGGTGCCCTCTTCCGTCGATGCGGCGTCATCCAGTTATTTCACGCTCGGTTCGACCAAGGACGAGGTTTTGCGGGTTCAGGGAACACCCAGTCAGATTGGTGATTATGAGTGGGGCTATGGTTTGTCGACCGTACAGTTCAGAGATGGTCGCGTGGTTTCATGGACGATCTACGCTGTTAACCCCTTGCGCGCCAAAATGCGGCCCTCCGCCCCGGTCTCGAATTCTCCAGGTTATTTCACCGAGGGTTCGACTAAGGATGAAGTCTTGCAAGTGCAGGGAACCCCGACCCACGTTGATGATTCCGAGTGGGGCTATGGCTTGTCTACTGTGCAATTCAGAGATGGTCGCGTGGTTTCATGGACGACTTACAGCGTGAACCCTTTGAGGGCAAAGAAGTTTTAGGAAGTGGTCATAACGCTGAGGGAGGTGTTAGATGGGATGGAATTTGAGAAAACCCTTTAACTTTGGCCCTTTCAGGGTGAATGTGTCCAAGAAGGGTGTTGGCTACTCCGTTGGCGTTCGTGGCCTCAGAGTAGGTCAAAACGCGAGAGGTCAGCGGTACACCCAAACATCAATTCCGGGGACAGGAATTTATAATCGTAGCTATTCAGGAACGCAGTCGGCGCGCAGAAATTGGAGTCTGCCCTTGGTGATTGCAGTCCTTCTTGCCTTACTTATTTTGAAACTCGTGCTGAAATAGCCCAAACTGCCAAAATCAACCGCGCCGTTTTGCCATTTAGTGCCCAAAGAGGTCAGCCCTACTCAGACATGGGCGAACTCGCAATGGACGCGGAGGCTGCCCTCAAATCCAAATAGCCTTTCAGCTCTGAGCTTGTTGCCAGAGCGAAAACGCCTTAGAGGTTTTCCAACTTTATCCTACGATTTCCACAGGACGTGGACCTAGTACAAAAAAATCCGCCAATGTTATAATGCAGGTGGTTGCCTTAGGAAGCGCATTACGCTTGAGCCCTAGGGTGACGTGCTAGCCAGCAGCCGAAGGCTTTGTGGCCCAGCGTAGTTAACTAACCACAG
Organism: Candidatus Acidiferrales bacterium; assembly: GCA_963701055.1. Classification (GTDB taxonomy): domain Bacteria; phylum Acidobacteriota; class Terriglobia; order Acidiferrales; family UBA7541; genus Acidiferrum. The sequence goes on from OY969563.1 coordinate 887,780, forward strand.
AAAAGTTGGCTTTGGTGGCTAGATGCAGCAACGCCTCACTTTGGCGAGTGAGGCGTTGAGTCCCGTTGTTTGACGGGGGATAGCGAAACCTTACATTCGCTATTCTAGGTGCTTCGGCACTCCCCGTCAACAGCTAACCTCAACCAGCGGGACACACGCTATGGGTGTGTCCCGCGCAACCTCCCTACGGGGAAGAAAGATAGGAATAGCGTCATGCCATTTTCGAGCAACACAGGTTTTTCGTTTTCAGAGAGAGGAATCGCCACATACGCACCGCGTGAATCTGGCGTGTATGGGATTTACGATAGCTCCGAGTGGATATATATCGGCGAGGCCAGGGACATAGAGGCGCGCCTTTACGAGCATCTCCGGGGCCAATCAGATCAAAGCGCACGAATCCTGCGGCGAAGGCCTACACACTTTATTTTTGAGCGGTGTGATTACTTGACTCGGATAACTCGGGAAGCTGCTCTGATTCGTGAGCTTGATCCGGTTTGCAACAAGACATAGATCCAACCCCGTCTATCGCCCCCGTTAGACGGTGGAAATAAATGTCCAGCCCATTGACTGAGATAATTGTGAACAGGCCGCCGTGTCTCACAGTTATCTCAGCTTTGGCTGAGGACCCGCTGTAATTGCATTCTTGGACAAGGCCCGGAATCCCGGCTAGGTTGAACAAGTTGCCAAAGAAGAGCCGTACATAAATTCTGACTCTGCTGAGAAAAATTCGAAGAATTGAATTCCCCCGATCAGGCTGCGGTTTCACTAACACATTAGCTTCGCGCACTGCTTTTGCCACCACTATCGGTGAGTCGCTGTAGCCAAAGCCAAACGGCCCTCTATTCCGTCCATTTGCCGACAGGGCTTATTCCTGGCTGTTCGCAATTGTGGCCAGAAATAGCTCCGCATTGTACATCAAAGAGAGCGGCTAACCTGTTCCGGGTGCGTGGTAGAATCCGCGCAGGAGTCGGACTACGAAACGGAGTTGGTGGAAAAGGGTGAATGGGCGGGTCGCGTGAGTTGAGATGACGCGAGCGCAGTGGCAAGCCTTAGCAGGAAAGCGCCTGATAAGTGTGCTCGGCAGGCGAACCGTTGCAACGGACAGAACTCTTGAACAAAAGATTTCAGATGCAGGACCCAACAACCAGCGCGCACAGCCCTCGGTGTTGACGCAGGCACGTAAGGCCCTGATTGCAGCTGGGCGGATAGTGCCTCTAAAACGAGGCAACACGCATTGGTTCCATCTTTCTGACACTCCCGACGAGCGGGTACAGGAACGCCTCGCGACTCTCGAACCAATTTACAACCGAACGCAGGACGGATTGTTCAAAGGGCGTTTGGGGCAGACTCTGGAAATTGCTGTCCTGAAAGCGATAAAAGCTAGCGGCCGTGGATTTCTAGGAGCCTATGCGGATTTAGACGAACACGATGACAGCACACCCTACACGCGGATAGAACCACCGCTTGTAATAAGCGGAAACAAAATTGAAAAAGGACCGTTGGATTATGTGATTTTCGAGCCGTCGGGAACGGGCGGTATCGAAGTGAAAAACTATCGGACTTGGCTGTACCCCGATTCCGCCGCCGTCAAGCAGTTGTTATGGAAGTGTGGTGATGCGGGGGTTGTACCGGTGCTGATTGCACGGAGAGTGCCCTTCATCACGTTTCGACTACTTAGTTTGAGCGGATGTCTGGTTCACGAAAACTACAACCAGTTATACGCGGAAGCAGATCGAGAACTGGCCGCGCTTGCGCGTGATAAGAACTTGTTAGGGTTCCACGATGTGCGGGTAGGCAGTGAACCGGACGGGCGAATGAGTAGGTTTGTCGTAGAGCTTTTGCCGGACCTCGTCGGCGGGGCGAGGTCGACATTTGAGAGATTCCGGAACTTGCACACAGCTTACGGAAAGAGTGAGATTCCTTATGCGGAGTGGGTCAGAGGGATATTGGTGGCTAGGGGAATCTGGCCCCGAGATGAGCGAGAAGTCGCCGAGGACTCCTATGAGGAATACCTGGATCAGTTTGGAGATCCGGGCGGCCGAGGAGGGTAAGGGGATTATATGTATTTAGAAGTAGTATGGGGGATCAGCGAGGCTGTCATTGCGGCGGTTAAGTCGAGTTCCGTGAAGCAGGCCAAGATAGGAGCATATTAGGAGCAACAGTCGGGGTGCTTGCAAGTAGTTAAGCGCAACCACAGCAATGACTTAGATTGAATTTACCCTTGCTTGCAAAGCAGGTGCTCTCCCAGCTGAGCTACACGCCCACAGCGGGAACTGCTATTGATTTTAAAGCATTTGCAACCGTTCGCAAACTCCGAAACCCCGCTTTTTACCCCCTACTGTGTCAGAACTGTGTCAAAACCCTGCTCGTCAGAGCCCTGTTGTGTCAAAACTTCTGACATTTCATTAGCCCGGCGATTGATTTTGTCCAGTGCTTCCCGCTTCATTCGCAACTTCATTTGCGAATATTTCTTGAACACCTGAGAGTCGCCTTGACGAAGCATTTGGATGACCCACTCGTCCGCGACGCCTCCGGCGCTGCCCTCCGTGCCAACATCTCTGAGACAGGTTTAGTACTCTTAATTAATGAGCAGAAGGGCGAGAAAGAAGAGATCAGAGATGAATGGGAATGCTCTTGGTGTTGTTCTTTCCCCTGGGGGTTTGGCTGCCGCGGAACGGAGCGGAGGCTCGCCTCCTGGCGAGCCGCAGCGAAGTGCAGCGGCAGCCAAAGCGGGCGCCGATCCAGCGTCCGTTTCGCGGCCGGATCCCGAAGTCGTTGCTAAGGCGAAGCGGCGGACCTACACAGCGGAGTACAAACAACGCATCTTACAAGAAGCCGAAGTCGCTGCGACGACGCGAGGTGGCCTGGGCGCTCTTCTCCGCCGTGAAGGTCTGTATTCGTCTCTGCTGACCTACTGGCGACGAGAGCGGGCCCAGGGAATTCTCGAGGCTCTGACGCCACAGAAACGCGGGCCGAAGTCCAAGCGCAACCCGATGGAAGAAGAAGTCCAGAAACTTCGCCGACAAAACGCTCGCTTGACTGAAGATCTGCGTAAGGCACACATCATCATCGACGTCCAAAAAAAAGTCGCTGCGCTGTTGGGTCATCCGATTCCGGAGCAGGACCCGGAGGAGAAATCCTGATGGCGGCTGTCGCCGAGCTAGCGAACGACGTTGGCACCAGCGCTGCTTGCCAAGCTCTGTGTATGCCTCGCGCATCTTACTATCGAGATGTCCGTAAGACTTCTTTTCCGGGGGTGAGCGCGTCGCGGCCTTCGTCGGCACGCGCACTCCGCCCGGCAGAACGGGATGCAGTTCTGGCTCGACTACACGAAGAACGTTTCCAGGATCGTTCTCCAGCTGCTGTTTATGCGACGTTGCTCGATGAAGGCGAGTATCACTGCTCGATTCGCACCATGTATCGCTTGCTCGACGAGCACGGCGAGGTTCGCGAGCGCCGCGATCAGTTGACGCATCCGCCCTACCAGAAGCCTGAACTCCTGGCCACGGCTCCGAATCAACTTTGGAGCTGGGATATAACCAAGCTACTCGGCCCAGCGAAATGGACGTACTTCTACTTGTACGTGATCCTCGATGTCTTCAGCCGTTACGTCACCGGCTGGATGGTCGCTTATCGCGAAAGCGCCGAGCTGGCCAAGCGGCTGATCGAGGAGAGCTGCAAGAAACAACACATCCAGCCCGGTCAACTTACGCTGCACGCCGATCGCGGCACCTCGATGAGTTCCAAACCGGTGGCATTTTTGCTGGCCGATCTGGGGGTGACCAAGACGCATAGTCGGCCGCACGTCTCGAACGACAATCCGTACTCGGAAAGCCAATTCCGCACCCTAAAGTATCGGCCGGAGTTCCCGGACCGTTTCGGGTGCATTCAAGATAGCCGAGCATTCTGTCAGGGATTTTTTCGTTGGTATAACGGAGAACATCGCCACTCCGGCCTGGGCTTGCTTACGCCGGCGATGGTGCACTATGGCCAAGCGGAACACATTCTGCGGCAACGCCAGGAAGTCCTCGATGTTGCCTACCAACTTCATCCGGAGCGCTTCGTACGAAGCGCTCCCAAACCGCCGGCTCTTCCCAGCGAAGTTTGGATTAACAGGCCCGCTCTGGAACCGCTGACCGCAGCGATCGACTCTGAAAATGCGCCATGCGTTTGAAGAAGGACAAAAGCGGGGATACTGTGGGTCGACCGAGTTGGAGATCGTCGCTCCCAGGCGATCCTGGCGCGACATTTTTTGGTGGAAAACCCCAACACATGAAAAACTCACTAAATTTCGCGAACACCTGTCTCAAAGTCGTTGACACGCGCCGCTGAGCCGTGTCGCATAGGTGGAGCGAAGGTCATAAAACCTGAAATAAGAAATTCCAGCTCTTTTCAGGGCTTTTCTCCAAGCGGTTCGCAGGGACGTCAAATGTCCTTGGTGGTTTAGATCGCTGGGAAAGAGGAACTCTCCATTCCCAGAGATCGCGATTTGATTCCGGAACGCTTCCGACGCGAGTTTCGACAACGGGATTTCCGCAACACCATTTGGTGTCTTGGAATCTGGAATCCAGAGGACCTCGTTGAGAAAATCGATTTGATCTTTCTTCATCGGAAGCAATTCCTTCTTTGCTCGCAACCCGGTTTCCGCGATGATGCGGATGGCATTTCGCAGATGCGGTCTTGCATTGTCTTCTATCAGTTGCTGTTCGGACCAAGTGACGTAATGCGGACGGAATAGCCCCGTCACTTTGACGGGGAATTCCACCATCGCACAAGGATTCGATGTCAGCAGCCTCTTTCGAACTGCCCTGTTCAACACTCTCCGAAGCACCCGCAGTTCTTGGTGCACCGTTGTGGCCTTTACCAGGCCCAGCTCGCGGTAACCTTTGCCGGTCCTGACCTTGACCCGCTGTCGAAGCCGCTCACGAAGATACAGTTCGATCTCGTCGGGCCCCACTCCGTTCAAGGGACAATTGACAAAAGCTCTCTTCAAGTGTCCAAGGCATCGGAGATTCGCATTATGTGTGCCTAGCTGACGGACGGGCGGCTTGGAATAGTTTTCCAGAAAGAAATCCGCCCACTCGCCAAAAGTCAGGCTTTCACCGCTGCGAATCACCTGCAAAACGTTGTCATCCCTCGCCTGAAGCCGCGTACGTAAAATCTTATGGGCTTCTTGCTGGTCTTCGGTGGAAGTCGATTCTCTGTGGCGCTTTCCGGATTTATCCCGATAGCTGATCCACAAGAATTTCGAACCTCCACGTGGAAAGACAACGCCGTCGTGCTCCACTGGTCTACTCATTCTCCATCTCCTGTTTGAATGAGGCGCGGAATGTGTCGAGGTCCGATTTCAAGAACCGGATATTTCGACCCATCACACGGAGATGGGGAATCTGCTTTCGCTCAACCCAAAGGTACACTGTTTGCCGACTAACCCCAAGAAACGTGGCTGCTTCCCTTACATTTAGGGGAATTTCGTCGGTCAGGACCCTAGTTGTGGGTGCGCCTTGAGAGCTAATGGTTATCATTTAAGTTGTTCCTACCATGCTGCACTTATACGTAATCAGTTGGGCGATAACCAATCTCACGCACTCTGGTTAACGCCCCGCTATCACATCCGCCCAGAATTAGAGCTCATCCTCGTCTATGGCCGGACGATGCTCCTGGCCGTCGTCGCACCCTTCTTGGCTGCGCGCCGCTTCTTGTTAGGCTTGCGTTCGGCAAAACGGTCCCGACCCGTGAGCAAACGTAGGTAGCGGTCCTCGAGGGTGCGCTCTTCCGCATCACAAGCGAACCATGATTCGAAGGAGCACAGATCGTCCTCGAGAAGCTTGTCCACGTTGACATCATCTAGGCTAGAGTGGGGTGCCTCCAGGAGCCTGCGACGAAATAATTCCTGCTTGAGAGCCCGCCGAAATTGTTCGTCGACCTTGTTGTAATCGCCTTCGGAGAAATAGGCGATGGTGAAAACGAACATGTCGGACATCTGCGGGAAAACGGCGCGAAACAACAGGCTTAGAGTGTACTGATCGAGCTTTTCGCGTTCATCTAGTGAATCAAAGTTTGCTGCTTTCATTTTGGTGCCTCCTCAGCCGCCGGACTGTGAATGCGTTCCGCCCGAAATCATCAGGCGGCTCTTTTATCCATCGTGCTGAGAATACGGAGGAGGGTTAGATTTTGTCGAGGCACAACAAATTGACGCCAATTAATAATGAAGAAGGGTTCGCACTAGTTCGATTTCACGCAAGGGATAAGAAATCCCAGTCTCTGATTGCAGTGTGGCTCGTATAACACGTGGGATAATCTCTGATATGCACCAGTCGCCGGGCTCCGACAGACCGCACGAACGCAGTTTGCCAGTACCTGCATCCTTTGAACTTTTTAAATAACGCCTGCGGGGAAGTCTGTCCATCGCAAGAAATTCAGGCATCCAAGGGTATGTGCTTGACGGGTATTCGCCGCGCAGCTTCTTGAGGACTTTGGTATCCGTCAGACCCTTGCTGCGCTTCTTCATGGCCAGTACCCGAGATCGGATAGCAAGGATCGTACTTTTGATCGATTGCCATTCGTCTCGAATGTACCGCAGGGCTTTAGGTGGAATGACTCGAGTCGGTCGGCCAGCAAAAGTCCGCTGTGATATGTCCAGGAGATATTTTTTTATTGCTGGGTTGAGGTTTTCGGACAGTTGATCTCCGACAAGAAAATGCACAAGCTCCGTATAGAGTAAGTTGGACAATTGCTTCTCTTTGTTTTTAAGGTGCATCGCGAATTGCTTGCGAATACGTTTCAGCTCGCGGCGTTCCTGTACAGACTCTTTGGAGATGGGAGGCAAGAGGAATGGAATGCTCACCGAGACCACAAATTGATCTTCTTCGAAACGTATACCCTGGATTTTTGCGGGACAGTAGCCCAACGAGATATCGGTGAAGTATTTGATTCCCAACTCCAGAGAATGTTTAATACTTTTGTCCAACTTCTCGCGCATCCTGGCCTTTTTAAGCTCTCTTGCTTTCCGGTTCTCCAGCAGCTTCTCGTTCAATTCTGCCGACAAGCGGACAGGACCTCTGATCTCAACTCCTTCTTGGATGGCACTCTTGATTCTCTGCCGAGACATACGGTCGCCTTACCGAAAAACCCGCAATCCGCCTCTTCTAAGTGAACAGGCTAATCTTTTTCCTTGGCAAGATTACTACTAACTCTCAACGCAGTGGGTGGGAATCGAACCCACGGCCTACATTGACAGGCCGTAAGTTATTCATTCTACGTAACGCAAGAAACGCCAAAAACGCGAAAAGCTCCCGATGTGGTTACACGGCGGTTACACGGAGCGGGGCGAAATTCATCACGGGTGCTAAACCGTCGGAACCTAAAGAACTTTTGGATTTACAGGCGCCCACTAAGCCAAAAGGTGGAGCCCTCATTTCGGTTAGCAAAACGGCCCGGCCAACTCAGTATAAACGCACCCTTTCAAAAGGGTCAGTCATGTGTTGGGGTGAACAACAATACCCCCCTAAAGTTGACCCAGCGTGCCAGTATAAGCACCGATGTCCGAGGCCTTAATTGAACGCCGGGATAGGAGATAGGGGCGCGCCAAACTGCCCCCCTGCCCCAATTGCGTCCGGTATAAACGCACTCTCACGCACTGGTCAATCCCACGGAGGGTATGGTGGTAGGAGGGAGCAAAACTGCCCTCTTTTGCACAATTTTGGTGCACCGCACCCGGCAGAACAATCGATGCGGGCACTATGAGCCACATGGGGACGGTTTCGCCGTTTAACAGGAGCTAGGAATCGGTGGGCATCCCCCACACTAGCTGGTTGCATCTTCAAAGCCAGTATCGGCGTAATATTAGGACCTCTCACTAAAGAGTTATGGGGGCTCGTATGTTTCGCAGAACCCTCGAGGAGGGTCACATGATACTTTCAGTCCCACTCGTACTTCTGCTCCTCATTTTCGGTTGTGAGGCTTCTTCTCGTGCACAAGTAATTGCCGACCCACAGCAACAAGAACTCATAGGTATTGCTCACCTTCTATTGATGACACCGGGCGATGTCAAAGTTCTTACAGCGAACGCAGAGTCCGGAAACCCAACCGCGCAATTCTGGCTCGGAATGGCCTACCGCGAGGGAAAGTTAGTACCAAAAAATGAGGCAGAAGCTAGCCGTTGGTGGTTGAAATCTGCAGAACAAGGATACGTGCCTGCGGAACGGGCATACGGAGGCTTGCTCTTTGCCAAGGACTCCCCTGCTGCAGAGACTTGGCTGCTCCGGGCTGCTGAGCAAGATGACGCGGACGCCCAGTTGTGGTTGGGTGTGGGCTATGAAAAGAACTCATTCGGAACTACTGACATCGACAAGGCAATGAAGTGGTACCGAAGGGCTGCTGAAGGCGGAAGTCCGGATGCACAAGTAGTTCTGGGCCAGAAATACCAAGACGGCGAAGATGTGGACCAAAGTTATGAGCTAGCCGCGAAATGGTTCCGAATGGCGGCTGAGCATGTGCCTGACCTCGGGGGCGCGGGTCAAGGAAGATACCGATTGGGTCTCCTCTTTATGCAGGGGCTTGGCGTTCCTCAAGACTACGTTCAAGCTTATTTTTGGTTTTGTCTGGACGACCCGAATGGCGCGAATGCTGCGAGTGCCAAGGCCCATTTACTTCCCGCTCAGGTCAACGGTGTGGAACGATTGATAAAAGTTTGGAAGCAACAGCATCCTCTTGACCCTGAAGTTGCAAAAGCTTTTCACATCGACAATTGAGCGGCGGAGTAGCCGCTACATGGAAGACAATGGTCCGTTGGGTCTGCTGACTCGCAGATTAGCCCAAAGTGATTAACTCCTTGGAAACCAGTAAGTTTCCCTGACCAAAATCAACTTCGGCGGTTACGCCGTTTCCCAGGAGTTGAGGACGATTGACTGTCTATAAGCCGGTCAATTAACCGGAGGGCGGGTTGCCGTAGCACGGCGACCAGTTTCCACTCGAATCACGCCTGTCTGGTCGCTGAAATAGTGACGCTGATTTTTTCGCTCGTCGATAAGCGGGTCTGCGGTGACTGTGAATGCATCGAAGCTGGTGCTCCGCGCTGTACCAAAGGCTTCGTAGTGATACCTATAACCAAACTTCTCACCAGAGGCCAACACGTTGTCAATTAGACAAGCATTGGCGGAAGTCGCGGCAGCATTGCACGTCGAGGGAACACCTCCCAATGCTGAGAGGCTCGGAGGGTATGTCTTATACGTTTGTTTGTAGAGCGCAATCCCCGAAAGAATTGCCCGCAAGCTAGGAGTGCGGTCCGGCTCCAAAAAACCACCGCTGCACGCAGCAACTTCAACCCCAAGCGCAATCACAAACGCCCTTTTCAAAACCGATTGCCATCGCATGATAATTACGATACCAGACGGCGGGTACAGGACTTCGGCGGTTGTGCCGTCTTTCGGCTATTTGCGTAAGGCCGTTTCAAGTTTCTTGAATTATTTTCGAGTTTTCGAGTCGCCGTAATACCACCTGCGAAAGGACCACAGAAAACGGTCTGCTGAATCTTTGTGAGCGGCGTCCTTGGCGGTTGGGGCATCATTTCGATGACGCCAGCGGGACCAGAAAACAAACAGGGACAGGCCTGCAATCAACCCGAATCGAATTGGCCAGAGGAACCGGTCTATTGCTTTGGCAGGTGAGGTGGCACTCAAAGCAAGCAAACTCACGTAGGCGATAAAGATAATCCACGGGTAAACTCGCCTAATCATAGAACACCTCTGGTCAATGGTCCTTTGCCAGTGCGATTATAGAACAGTCGTTAGCATCTTGGCATTGTCCCAAATGCAGTGGATCGATGAGACTCATCCAACGGTTAACGCGATACTCAGGAGCATCAGAGGGGATTTTTGTTGCGAGCCGACTGTACCACTTGCCCTATCGCGTCGATCACGACGTCGGGCCGGTCAATTATGACGAAATGGCCGCTCTTGTCCGCGAGCATCTCTTTGCTGTTCGAGGAAAGAGACAGCAATGTTTTCTGTAATGGCGCGGCGGCGCTGTCACGTTTACCAAGCACTTGCCGACCTCTGGAGCACCGACTAGAATCAGGTTTGATTTAGCCCGCAAGTTGGCGCTGGCGGAGAGCTGAATTGTTATATGGAAAACTATTTGCGACTCTGGCGATTTTGCAGCTTGCCGTGGCGCTTCTCGAAAGTAAGACGCATCAGTCGATTGATATTTACTTTCACGCAACCTATTTCGTGGTCGCGAGATTTAACCTCGAGATTTTGTTAGCCCTCACCAGCGGTTTGTTTGGACTAATTTATTTCGCTGCCTCTCGCTGGGTGTCTTATCCGCTAAACAACCCTCTAGGTTTCATACATTTTGTTCTGGCGGCGACTGGGTTTGTAATGGTCTCGGCGTCCCTTTCCGCGCTGCGGTCTCCGGCGGCAAGTAGCTCGTCAGCAATTCAATCGATCCACCATTGGAGCTTTCTCGCGGCAACACTAGGGTTGTTATGTTTTCTGCTAGGTTGCGCCGTTCTTTTTGTCATTGCGGAACGACCGCCATCAGGGCGTTCCAACCGCACAAAATCTGAGCGAAAGTCGGTAAACCGGGCGAGTCCGATCCCGGACCCACATAGCGATTTTGCCATCTACCAGGCGTTACTTTGCTTTTGAGATATATAATTGTGTTGATTCGACGTTCTAGGAGCTATGCGCCTTTCCTCAGTAATTTTGCTGACAAGTTTCATTGGTGCGTCTTCTCTGCTCGGGCAGTCGCCGCAGGAGTATAAGAAACAGTGCGCGACTGATGATCCCGAACAGAGCATCAAGGCATGTTCGGCGCTGATCCATTCTGGCCAGGTGAGCGGCAAAACTTTGGCCGTAGCATTCTTAGACCGGGGTTCGGCTTATGGGCTAAAAGGTGACTACGACCTGGCGCTCCAAGACTACAACGCGGCGCTCAGGCTAAATGCAAACTATGCTAATGCGTTCTATGGTCGAGGCTGGGTTTACGAAAAGAAGGGCGAATATGGCCGCGCCATTCAGGATTTCAATCAGGCATTACGGTTGAATCCAAATCTCTCGGGCGCGTTGCGCGAGAGGGGTATTGCCTACACGCACGAGGATGATTATCTCCACGCGATGCAGGATTACGATGAGGCGTTGGGTATCAATCCCAATGATGCTATCGCTCTTTATGATCGCGCCTTGGCGTTTGCGCACAATGGCGATTATGACCGCGCGATTCAGGAGTACAGTCATGTGCTGAAGTTGAGCCCGGGCTTTTCAGTCGACGCTCTCCACAGCCGAGGAATTGCTTACGCGCAACAAAAGGACTACGAGCACGCGATCCAGGATTTCGATCAGGTGCTTCAACTGAAGCCGGATTCTGGCAATGCGTTTTACGATCGCGGCGTGGCACGCGCGGACAAAGGCGATTATATTCGCGCTGTACAAGACTATGATCAAGCCATTCGGCTTAATGCACGCCTCGCGGACGCATTCTACAGGCGCGGAATTGCGCATACACGCGTAGGTGATTATGTCCATGCTCTGGAGGATTACAACGAGGCGCTACGAATCAACCCGAATTACTCCGAGGCGTTTTATAGTCGTGGCAGGTTGCACGCCGATAAGGGCGACTACCATCGTGCCATCCAGGACTATGATCAGGCGCTGCGAATCAATCCAAACTATGCCGACGCATTCATTACCCGGGGCCTGGCCCACTGGCGTATCGGCGAGTTTGTTCAAGCTTTGCAAGACTACGATCAAGCACTTCAACTGAAGCCTGACTCCGCCGATGCGTTCTACAATCGCGGCTTGGCTTATGAATACAGGGGCGATTATAACGATGCGATCAGCGATTTCAGTCAGGCACTGCGGTTGACGCCGAAGGACGCCGATGCGTTCAACGGACGTGGATACGCCTATGCGAAGAAAGGTGATTACAAAAACGCCATCGAAGATTATGACCAGGCGCTCCGAATTAAGCCGGAATACGCCCAGGCGTTGGGGAACCGAATTGTGGCGTACGCTCGAACAGGTAATTATTTGGCCGCGATCGGTGACCGTTTCCGTTTGTCGTTGCTAAGGTTTGGCACTGCAAGCCGCATAATCTTTGGCATCCTGGTCATACTGATGGCAGGAATCGTCCTTTTTGCCGTCAAAAAGTACGCCAACTCCTCGTAAGTCGCGTTCTCGGAAACCTGAATCCACATGGACGAGATTGCCGTTACCGGGGCCTAAAGCCGGAGCTAGCTCTCAAGTGCAGCGAAAGGGCTCCGTTTGTTGTTCCTGCATTACACACGGACTGAGGACCTCTACGAGGTCAGGGCATAAAATGGAACGAGTTAGCCAAGATTTAAGAAGGTCGAACAAGTGCACTGCCAAGGGATGAGTAGCGAGAATATGACTTGTGGTCGTCTTCAAATCGTGGCGCTGAAAATAGCCATACTCTCGTGCGTTCTGTTTGCGGTTGCTCCGACCGGACTAATGGCGCAGACTGCCATGATTCATGTTCGTGTACTTGACGGACGTACGGGAAAAAACCTGTCCGGCATGAACCTATCGTTCGTGGACTACCATACTGGCCCGGATGGGAGCACACATGCTGACCTCAACGGGAGGATGGTTGTTAAGACCTCGGCGGATGGCGATTCATACATTGCGAATCCAGACGCTCATGGAGTTTTGGTTTTTGGCGGGTTGGGTAGTGGGCTGTGGGCACCGTGTACTAGGCAAAAGCTCTACGATACCGATACGCGGACATACGGAAGCGACCATCTCTATCCGGTTTCTACAATCGTCGCTTCAGGCCTGGTAGCTAAAAATAATTGCAGCAGAAGAACCGCTACAGTAAAGCCTGGTGAACTGATTATTTTTGTTCGCCCTGCAACTTGGTGGGAGAAGTTTATCTGGGCCATGGAATCGTAAAATAAATTCACGTTCGTAGGACTCGTTCGAGTCAGGTTCAAAGCGCCCCAACCCGCTTCGTCCGCAAAAACCGGGAAAGTGCATGCCAGTACCAGAGGTAAGCGCGTTTAATCAGGGGAGCGCCGGGTTAAACCGGCATGTTGTAGGGAATGAAAGAGTCCTACAAGGAAGGAGACAGCGACTCCATCTTGGCCCTGAGTCTTGCAGGAGACATCGCGAGATGTCGCTTGAAGCGTAGACAGGGGTATCGGTGGGCCGGGCTATTGAGCTTCGAAAAACGGAAAATCAGGACGCCGACTCCCTCCTGATTGGAGGAAGGCAACACGGCTGATTCGCAATAACGCGAGCGAGCAGACGGTCCTGCGTAGTCTTAGAACCCGCGCACGCTGAGAAACAACATGCACGAGAACCGGGAGACCTCTGGAGTGCCTCGACCCGAAAGGGAACGAGACCGGTCTGCGAAGGCCCAAAGCCACAAGGCAGACGCGCACGCTCTGGAGGAGTCGGACCGCACCATAGTATCGATGAACCAGACGAACAAAGAAGAGCGATCTTCGGCGGAGCCTGGGGAGAAAAGGGTGCGGGCCAAGGAGAACATCGTTCAATCCAACACCAACCCGACACAGAGCGGGGAACGAGTGTCCCAGGGACTGAGCGGTGTGCGAGAAGCAGCAAAGAAAAGGAGGCAAGAACGGTTCACGGCTTTGCTTCACCATGTGCACGTGGATTTACTCCGGGACAGCTACTACGCCTTAAAGCGGCAAGCCGCACCGGGAGTAGATGGCGTGACGTGGCAGGAGTATGAAACCGGATTGGAAGGTCGGCTTGCCGACCTGCACAATCGGATACACCGTGGAGCTTATCGGGCGCAACCTTCACGAAGAGTCTATATACCGAAGGCCGACGGACGGCAACGTCCGTTGGGCATAGCGGCGCTGGAAGACAAGATCGTACAGCAAGCCGTGGTGACCATCCTCAATCAGATTTATGAGGTGGACTTCAAAGGATTCTCGTACGGGTTCCGACCCGGTCGCAACCCGCATCAAGCGCTAGATGCGCTGACGGTGGGTATCCAAAGGAAGCGCGTGAATTGGGTGCTCGACGCCGACATTCGAGGCTTCTTCGACAACATGAGTCACGAATGGACGATGAAGTTTGTTGAGCACCGCGTGGCTGATCGCCGGATTCTGCGCCTGATCCAGAAATGGTTAAAGGCGGGAGTGTCGGAAGACGGCCAGTGGTCGGAGAGTAAGGTAGGAACACCGCAAGGAGCAGTGGTTTCTCCATTGCTAGCCAATGTGTACCTACATTACGTATTCGATCTGTGGATCGAAGCTTGGCGCCAGAAAGTGGCCGCGGGTGATGTGATCGTCGTCCGTTACGCCGATGATCTGGTGGTGGGTTTCGAAAACCGAAGGGAGGCCGAGCGATTCCTGGAAGCATTTCGGGAACGATTGGCTAAGTTCGGACTGGAACTACATCCGGAGAAAACACGGCTGATCGAGTTTGGGCGGTTTGCCGCACAAGATCGGGAGAAGCGTGGGGAAGGGAAACCGGAGACCTTTACGTTCCTGGGTTTCACGCACTACTGCGGGAAGCGAAGGAGCAATGGAACATTCATCGTGTGGCGGAAAACGGCGAAGAAGCGCATGGTGGCGAAGCTGCGAGCCCTTAAGGCTGAGCTGCGCCTTCGCATGCACGAGCCGGTTGCCGACGTCGGTGCATGGCTACGAAAGGTTGTGACTGGTTATTACCGCTACCATGCGATCCCGGGAAACATCGACCGGTTGAGTGTCTTCGGACAACGGTTGCGGCGATTGTGGTGGCTCATTCTACGCCGGCGCAGTCAACGCCGCGCGTCGTGGGATCGGGTCGCCCGCGTCTTCCCGCAGTGGATTCCAGCTCCCCGCGTTCTGCATCCTTATCCTATCGTACGCTTCCTCGCCACTCATCCAAGGTGGGAGCCGTATGCGTAGACGCGCTCGTACGGTTCTGTGCGGGGGGCGATCAGCGATGGCCGTCCCTACCGCGTCACTTGAGACGAGTTCTACACAAAAGGCGAGATTCGATTCAGTCTGCGACGCCGTAAAGCAGCAGTCTCGTACCGTCTTCGATTACCGCAATTTTAGACGTCCCAAATTGGTGGAAGACGGCGACAGCAGATTGGTGACGAGTCGAAAGTGGAATTGTAGTTCTAACTGCCAGTGTCGGGACGTCAATCAGTTGCAGGCTGGCCCTAGATATATAGGAAAAGGTGTCAAGAAAAGTATCCATCAGTATGCAAGACGTCAGCATGGAACGATGGTCAGGGCTGATAGCAGTCACATCCCACCCTTGGCGACAGCGGGGAAGAAGGTCCGCAGAAACGCGTTCCTCTTTTCCTGATTCATCGCGGGTACAAAGCCGGTCGGCCTCGATGATGTAATCCTTTACGGTCTCATCTTTGCCGACCCCAAATGCGCTGGACCCGGGATGCATTTTGCATGTGGACTCGGCGAGTTGAACGATAGATTCCGAACCCAAAAGCAGGTCACCTTGCCCTTGCATAGGACATTCAATCTTCAAATCTGGCCGCAACTGACAAGAAGAGCGCCCGGACTTTTCGACGGGAGCCGCACTGACGTTTACCGTCTGTAGCTTGTGAAGAAAACCATCGAGGATGATAATCTTCCACTCTGTATCCGTCAAATAAAGTAGCAGAACGTCACCCTTGGAACTAATTTGTTTGGCGGCGAGATTGTTCGGGTGTTCGCTGATATCGGCAGAGGCCAATACGCGAAATGCGGTGAGGTCGAATGAAATAAGAGACGAAAAAGTGTCAACGCTGACATTTCTAACGGCTCCAGAGGGAGGCGGCCCAGACTTCGCTGTAACTACGGAACCGTCAAAAAAGGCGAAAGCGTGACTTCCATCGGAACTCAGCAGAAGACGGTCAGAGAAAAAATCCCATCGGCGGGTGGACTCTGGGTCGACAGGCTCCTGGGGAATTGAGAAGTCAATTTCTTCGCGTTTTGGTTCGCCTGAAAACGGTCCAGTGAGACGTATGAGGTGCCAGTTGCCTGTAGGGCTCTTTTTGAACTTGTCTCGATAGAGGATAAGGACCCGCCCAGCTGCATCGAACTCGATTTGTGCATGCACACGCCATTCCGCGTGTGTGCGAAGGTCAATTTCAGCTGTTGGAGCGACCTTAGGCTGTCCTGACAAGGCCAGTGGGCATGTTAGGAGCCCGAGCGAAATTGTGACAACATGTCCGCGCAGCGAAGCAATCAAGCTGGAGTGTCCTTTGCCATCAACAAATCAGTTCTCCCTCTGCACCGAGAATTCCACTCTTCCACATCATAAACCCTGATTTTCCTTAGTGGTGAGACGGGTTGAGCATTACAAAGAGTCAGGATTTTATGACACTTCAAGCATCGAAAATGCACCTTTAAACGAGCTAGGTCCCGGGAAGTCGCGAAATCGGAAATGTTCCTCATAGTACCGGCGCACGCCCGAAGCAGGGGTACTGATTCGAATTTGGGAGGTTAGCCCGGTAACCAGGCAATCACAACCGCTGTACTCACGATGTCTTTGGAGCACGGACTCGCATGTCTCGCACAACCCATCCACCCAGAACAATCATGATGGGGAACTCGACCATATTCAGCAGCATCGGCAGAAGAGCGGGATGTATATGGGGACTGACGTAGTGGGCGAATGGCAATATCGCAACAGCGAACACAAAGGGGGCCACGTTTAAGCAAATAGTCGCGACGAGTTCAGCACCTTTTGCTATAAAAGCCACCAAGAACCCGATCATGAAACATAACAAAAGGCGGCCAACCAAAATGGCATAGTTTAGCCACATCACGTACGAATACCAATCAGCGTGGTAGGGCGTAACGTGATTACGAATGAGATGCAGCGTCGCGAAAATGGCGTCTTCGGGCAAGGTCGATCCCAGCCACATCGAAAGCTGGCCTATAACTATCGCTCCGACTAGCCTCCACGGACTCCGTCGAAATGCACCCCCGAACAAATGCAGCACGGATTTCAGACATTGCCGCCAATACCAATGCCGCGCATCATCTTGTCCATTCGCCGCAGCAAAAGACAAGAACTCTTCCAGAAGATCACCATGGATCGATTCCGCTTCTTCGTACGGCGTAAACAGGTCGAGCAGCCATTTCGCAGCCTTCGGTGGTTGGATTTCGGCCCCGTACATTACACGTACCTCTCAAGTCCACGTATCCCTGCCGTCATCGCCCGCAACGCACGCTGCGTGTGGTGAAGGGCGGTGATCCCTTTGGGCAACACACGGAAGTACCGCTTCGACCGACCACCGCGTTCGGGCGTGGGCTCGCCCACACTCGACGCAACGTAACCTTTCTGTTGCAATCGCTGCAGCGTTGCGTAAACAGCCCCTATCGACACTTCACGCTCGATCCGACGTTCGATTTCGTGTCGCACAGTAACACCGTACGCGTTGTCTTCAAGCTGGAGCACTGCCAGCATCACAATGTGCTCAAATTCTCCCAAGTAGTCACGCATAACATCTACAATATAGAACAAATTGCTGAAGATCAACTATAGACTGTCTCTTGCACTAGCTCCTGGTTTGTCGCGTAACCTGACATCTTGCTGCTAGTACTTCTTACCGCAGGACAAGGAACGCTACGCAGCACAACATTTCTGTATAAGGTCAGGTGAGATGGGCGGCAGAGGGAATTTGCCCGGGAGGAGCGGCAGTGGCGGTGCGGAAAGATGCTTTCGTTCCGTGTGCGGTAACAGTTATGGTGACCTGAGGGTTGTGAATAATATCTTTGAGCTTTTCACGGAGTAGCCCAGCCAATTCCGTAGTTGACAAGCCTGAGACTTTCAAATCATTGATTACTGGCAGGCTAATGCTTCCGTCGGGTCGAACTGGAATTGTTCTGGTAATTTCCGGCTGCCTCCAGACGTCGATCTGAAGGACATCGCCTGCGCCAATACGATAATCTGCCGGGGCTATCGAAGGGTGTTCTTCCTGCGCGCTCAAAACTTTACCGGAGATGGCACACGTCAAGAGGATCACACCGAACCAAACTCGAAAAGTCTTGAGTCCGAGCATGGCGACCTGTTACTACCCCTTATATGTGGCGATGATACACCTGCGTCCAGCCAATGCCTTGTCAACTCCCGATTTGCGCGATTTCGAGCGCCGCTAAACAGACGCGGCGCGACGTTCGAGTTTAATAGGCAGTTCGACGCCCAATTGCTGAAATAGACTAATCGCATCCCAGGCGGCCTGGGAATCGAGAATCTTTCCGTCTTTGATCTGGTGAATTGTGATTCCCGCCACCGAGACCTTCTTGTTCGTTGGCGCGATTCCGAGGAATGCGCCCTCGTGTGTGCCCGTAAAAGTCCAGGACGCCACGATTTTGTCCTTTTCGCAAATGGTTTCCTCGACTGTAAACCGCAAGTCTGGAAAACCAGCGACGAACGCTGCAATCTCATTTTTGTAGGCGGCTGGCCCCATTGTTGGCCCGGAGATGTCCGGACTAATTAGCGCGTGGCTCAGGGAGACCAGTTGATCGATGACTTCGAGCTTTCGCTCGTTCCACACTTCCTTGTAGAGACGGCGGATCACTTCCTTGGGAGAAACGGACATGAGTGAAACCTCCTCCGCAACGGTCTGATCCCGGTGTCCGCGTGGATGAGTCCTCGCCCTGGGCCATCGACGACAGGAAGCAGAAGGAACAAGGATTCCGGGAGCCTACTCCCAAAGCGTACAAGTAGCAAGAGACCAAACTAGAGGCCAACTCGCAATAGATGCTAGGGCCCTGAACGGCACGGCCAAGAAGTCCCCATGCAGGAATAGATCTAGCCGGTGCCAGATCCATCGGTACCGGAATATTCTGGATATGCACGGGCCCTCCAAGTTTGTCCCGTGGAGCCCTCATTTACCGACAGAAAACGGCTAGCTGTTGCTGAGAGCCGTGAATTCCGTAAATCGCAGATTCTCGGCGAAATCGCGGTCAAGAATTGACTGCAGAACTGCGGTAGACAATGATTCAGCTAAGAACGAAAATCGTCATAGAGTAAAGCTGATTACTGAAGATTGTCATGTATCCGGGAGGCTTGAATATCCGCATGCATAAGATCATTAGACAAAGGAGCTTTCCGAAGCTGGAATATCGACAATTTAGGAATCTGTCGGCACTTGGGAAGTGATCTGCGAGAACGTGGACTATGATGCCGCTAACCCTCTCTTGCACTCTTGCAGCTAGATTTTCAAAAAGGTTTTTGGAGGAGGGGCGCGGTTTTTGCGCCCCTCCTCGCCTCGCTCGGAAGAGCGAGGCGCCGGTACTGCAAAAATCTGCTGTTATTTCTGGTTCTTTAGAACTACTCAGAACCCTAGAACCCGGCCCTATAGGGCCGGGTTCTGGTTAACTAGGGTTCAGAAGTAGCTTTTTGAAGTTCTCCGAATACCGCCCAAGGGACGCTTGGGCGTCCCTTTGCGGGCGACAGTATTCAGATTAACGAGTACGAAGATTTGTTATGGCTGCCTCTACGGAACTGCCAATATTTGCCAACTCCGTCCTTCAATAGCTTGACCGCTTCATCTCGTGGAATCTCTTGCTCTGCAGCAAGCCTGGCAAGTTCTTGTTGTCCGGAATTCGGGTTCTGGCGTATCAAGTTGCGCAGCAAATCAATTTGTTCCTGCAATTTTGTTTCTGCGGGATCTTGAGCAGGCGCAAGACCGACGATGTGCCAATTTCCTTTGTCATCCTGTTCGCCCTGCACCTCGAAGGCGAAACTACCAGCGCCTTCAGGCGCATAACGTTTCAGCCAGGAGTCAACGCGGATGATTGGGTGGCTTTGCTTGGTTTTATCCGGAAAAATAATCAGGTTATGAATTGAGTCGGCTTTTGCTTCCTTGTCCTGCCCGCCATAGAGTGTCTCCGGGTCACTCTTTTTCGTGTGATCGATTATCGTTATGGCCGCTCCGAGATCTGCTAGCTTCCGAAGGTGAAGGTAGATCGGTGCGATTTGTCCTGTAACCTCTCCACCTTCACCAGGCTTGAGCAGACTGGCCCAGCTGTCAAAGATGATCCATGGTGCGTGGCCGGTCTCCGCGATAGAGTTGCTGACGATCGCTTCCAACAGAGGGTCACCAGGTCTGGGAGTTGATTGCTCTCCGTACCTGTTCCAGACGACAAGATTTTCATTCTCTGGGAGGCCTACCCCAAGATCATCATTGCGGGCTTTGATGACATCGGCGGGGTTCTCAAAGTCCAAATACAAGACTCTGCGGCGGCGAGTCTTCAGCCCGAGGAATTCCTCTCGGTTGGCAACTGCTTTGGCGGCAGCGAGCATGAGCGTGCTTTTGAATGAGCCTCGTTCACCGTAAACTAGCTGGATACTTCCCTCAGCAAGAAAAGAGGAGATTAGCCACTTTGTCTTCCTGACCAAGATCGGATCAAATCGTGGCAATGTAGCCCAAATTGAACCACCCTCAACAAGAGCGATCGAGCTACGGAGATGGTTTTTGATTTGATCTAGCAGCGCGACCGCTACATCTATTTGTCCGTTTGCGTGGGCATTTGCGAAATCGGACAGGAGACGATCACCTTTTTCATCAGGCCTCGGAAATCTGCGAACGCGAGGATAGAAATCGCGCCGCTTCCGGATGCGCTCGAGCCGTTTCTTCCTCTTCTCGGATACCAAGGATCGGTTGCCGTTTATGTCTAGCTCGTACCACTGCGCCGGCCCCGTACTATTGATCGGCCTAAGCCTTTTCCACCGTCGATTGTGAGAATAGACGGTAAGAACCACGGAATCTTGCAGTTTGTATTCGTCTACGCGAATGCCTGTGGAAGAATTTGCGACGCCCAAAATCTCGGCGTCTGCGCTTATTTGTTGTGACATATTTATCTCCTCGCCGGTTTCAGTGCTACTGGCAGGCCGGACTGACCGGCGAGGCCGCTGACGCGATGGAAGGAATTTCCAACAGCCCGGCCTGCTTTCGCACTTGATTTAGTTACTTTTGGTGTCTGGGTCGATTCGAGTCAGTTGGCCTTATAGGTTCTTAAAGCCGACTGTGTCAGAACTGTGTCAAAACCCTATCTGTTTTGGCTGTTGGGGTTAGCTTTCGAGCGAAAAGCAGATGCCCCAAGTTATTGTAAATAAAGCAAAATGGAAGGAAGGGATAGAGGGTTTGGAATTGTTTCGCAAGCTTGCAAAGCAGGTGCTCTCCCAGCTGAGCTACACGCCCACGGCGTAACTCTACTATTCTAAAACACTTTAAACTCGGACGCATCCCCAGGCCTTAATGGCCTTACTGGTGTTCCTAATGATCGCCGCCGATGTTATGGTGTGTCGGCGGAACGCAGCAGTCAGCCAATCTGTTCAGGCAGTGCAGTTCGCGCGTGCTTGCGCTGGCGTTCCAGATACTCGAGATATTGACTGCTATACACTAGAGGCGCGCCGGCCCTGCCCTGGACGGTTCACCGCCGGGGATTCTATCCAATTCCTCAGTTTTCCGCGACGGATTCGCCCGGCAATGATCGAGTGCGGGTAGTTCGGTCAGTCTTCGGAGGGAGCTCCCTGTTCCTCTCCGATATCTTCATTCCAAACCGCAGGATTCGCGCGAATATAATCTGCCAGCAGCCTCACGCATTCCTGGGAATCCAGATCGATCACTTCAATTCCCAACGAACGCAACCATTCGCTTCCACCTTGAAAATTTCGGCTTTCTCCCACGACCACTCTGCCAAATCGAAATTGCCTCAGCAGTCCGCTGCAATACCAGCACGGCGCCAGCGTCGTCACCATCGTCAATTTTCGGTAGCCTGTTTGCCGGCCCGCCTTTCGAAACGCATCTGTCTCTCCATGCACGGATGGATCGCCCTGCTGCACCCGGCGATTGTGCCCTGCTCCGATCAACTTTCCGCTCTGATCGAAAATCGCCGCGCCAATGGGAATACCACCTTCCTTCAGCCCTAGCCGCGCTTCCGCCAGCGCAACAGCAAGCATTTCTTGGTAGTCCAATGCAGGATTCATGCTCCTCCTCGCGCCACTCACCGCGTGCCTGTCATCCTGAGACTATCCGACGAGGATAGCAGAAGGATCTCGACCGATCCGCGCCCTACAAATCTCTATTCGTGGAGATGCTACGCCAAGAGGATACCAACAGCGGGAGAAAATTTCCGGTTAACTTAGGTAAGCGTCGCTTGCAGAACTTCGCGTAGCAGTTCCTGCTTTTGGCTCGTCAGCTTCTTTCCCTGCGCCGTCAGGTAAAACACGTCGATGGCTTTCTGTCCTTCCGTGTCGATCAGCGCCACATCGATGTTGCACGCCAGCCGCGCCAGCGCGGAGCCAATTCCATATAGCAATCCCGGCCGGTCCTGCGTAACCACTTCCACCAGCGTGCAGTGGTCGGACGACCCTTCATCAAAATTAATCGCCGTCGGCACCAACACCTTGGGTGGCCGCGCCACGGACGCCGCCAACCTCCCCTTCATCAGCGGCTCCAGCGCCTGCTTGCCGTTAAGCACATCCGCGATGCCTTGCTGGAATCTTCCCACCTCGCCGGGATTCAGCTCCAGCGTACGATGCAGGTCCACGAAATGGAACGTATCCAGCACTACCCCCGCGGCATTCGCGAACGCATCAGCCTTCACGATGTTCATGCCCCACGCCGCAAGCACGCCCGCAATCGTCGCGAACAGCGCCGGCCGGTCCGCAGACAACAGCGTCAACACATAAGCATGCTGCGCCTTCTTGATGTCAGTTTGCACCGGCTCAGCGCCAAGCCTTCGATACAGCGCGAAATGTTCTGCAATTTCCTGTGCGGAGTGCACCGCAAGATACCGCCGTGGGAATCCCTCAAGGAACCGTTCGATTTCTTTTTTGTCCGCGCCCTTGGCCTGCGCACGCACCTGCTCCAGCAAGGGCGCTTCGTCGGAAGCATGCAGTCGGTCGCGATCCAGCGTTCGGCTGAAGTGATTGGAAGTGGCCACGAATAACTGCCACAGCATTTCGGCTTTCCACGGAGTTAACGCCTCCGGATTAACGGCATGGATGTCCGCATAAGTCAGCAGGCACAGCCGTTGCAACCGCTCGTGCGTATTTACTGTCGCGGCGAATCCGGAAACCGTTCCCGGATCGAAGATGTCGCGCCTCTGTACGGTGGCGGACATATCCAGATGGTGCTCGATCAGAAAGTGAACCTCGGTTTTTTCTTCCGGCGAAAGCTTCAAACGGTCCGAAGCAATTTCTAGCGCCTGCAAGCTGCCGGTCACGTGGTTTTCCACAGGCATGCCTTTGCCCACGTCATGCAGCAACAACGACAGGATCAGCAGGTCGCGCCGGTCCACCGTTCGCCACAACGGCGCAAAGTGTTTCCCCAACGGCTCCTGCGGATCGCCCAATTCCTGCAGGTGTTCGATCGTGCGCAGCGAATGTTCATCCACCGTATAGCGATGGTAGAAATCCCTCACCACCAGCGAATCGATCGCGCGGAATTCCGGCAGCGCTTCCGTGAGCAATCCCAGGCGGTGCATCGGCCGCAACGCCGCTCCCGGATAATCGCCGCTCAGAATTTCCGACAATACCGGCCAGGTGATCCGCGAATTTCGTTGCGTCAGCTCGGGATGCGCCATGATGTAAGCGATGCTGCGTTCCGCATCGCGGCTGAGCATCACGCCCGTGCGCGCTGCTTCCGTAAGCAGCGAATAAGTTACGTTGCGGTCCGCAAAAAGGTGTTCGTTCGTAATTTCCAGCAGGCCATCGCGTATCGCGAATGGTCTTCCGGTCGGAATGTCTGTCTTCGGCCCCATGGCAGCGTTCATCAGCCGCCTCGGCAAGGAAAGCGTCACCGGCGGTCGCTGGTCCACATACCGCAGCAATTGCCGGTTCAGCGTTCGCGCGTGCCGGAAGTACAAGCGCATCCATTCCGCGGCGTTGCGCCTCAGGTTGTCATCGATGCCTAACGAGCGCTCAGCCGCCTGCGCCTGCAATTCATAGGTTAACGTATTGTCGTTTCGTCCGTTGCTGTAGTGCAGAAAACATCGGATCGCGCTCAGAAATTCCACCGCGTTGCGCGTCAGTTCATCTTCGTTCACCGGACTGAATCGTGGATCGCGCCGGTCACCGGCCAGTTGCCTCATCCACAGCGTGGAATGGAAATCGCGCAGCCCGCCCGGCGCATCCTTTACGTTCGGCTCCAGGTGGAAAATGGTGCTGCCGTAGCGCCCCAGCCGGTCTCGCGTCAGCCGCTGCAACTCAACCAGCAGAAACGGCCGCGCCTGCTTTTCCGCCACGGACAGGATCTTCGTGTCCAACTTCTCGAACAAAGACTGGTCGCCATCCAGGAACCGCCGGTCCAGCATCGCCAGATGGAATTCCGCGTTGTCCTGTTCAATCTTCTTACACTCGTCTATGGTGCGTCCTGCGGAACTCACGCGAAAACCAAGATCCCACAGCGTGCGCGAAAAGTCCGCGATCAACGGCCGCGAATCTTCTTCAATTTTTTCGTTGGCAAACAGGAACAGCAGGTCCAGATCGGAGAAGGGAAACAGCACTTCGCGGCCGTAACCGCCCAATCCCAGCAGCGCCAGTCCTTCGCTGCTGCCCTCTCTTACGCGTTGCAACTCGCCAAAAACTCTGCGAATCGTTCCATCCGCCAGCTCACACAACTGCCGCAGCGTTTCCTGCGCGCTCGCTCCGCTTTCAAATAGCTTTCGTATCCGCTCGCGCTGGGCTTCGCATTGCGGTCCCAGCACAGACAGCGGCGTTACCGATTCTTCCATTTTTGTTTTCGGGCGAGTTCCGGCAGCGAGACCTGGGCGGGGCGAGGACATATTCGTTCTCAGAGCGCGCTCTCGCCTCGTTCCTCATTCCTGATCCGGATCGCCTCTTCGACCCGCGACAAGAATATTTTACCGTCCCCGATCTTTCCTGTCTTGGCGCTCTTTAATATCGCATCCACCGCCCGATTCACCAACTGGTCCGGCAGCACCACCTCCAGCTTTACCTTCGGCAGCAAGTCCACCGTGTATTCACGCCCACGGTACACTTCCGTGTGCCCCTTCTGCCGGCCGTGCCCACGCACTTCCGTCACTGTCATTCCTTCCACGCCAATTTCCAACAGCGCATCCTTCACCGATTCGAACCTCGACGGCTGAATGATCGCTTCAATTTTCATCATACGAATCTGTGCTCCCGCCTTCGAGTTATCAACCGCCTTATCCCGTGCTTCACGCTTCCAGGTTATATCCTTCTTCACCATGCAGAGTAATGTCCAGGCCTTCCACTTCCTGCTCTTCGCTGACCCGCAGCCCGACGGTTACATCCACGATCTTCAGAATCACGATGGTGCCCACCAGCGCCAGCAGCCACGCAATCACCACCGCGATCAGTTGGTTCGCCACCTGGCCCCAGTGTCCGTCCAACCCGCCGACCGCCTTGCCGTCGCCGAAGATTGGATTAATAAACGTCTGCGCAAACACGCCGGTCAGCACCGCGCCAATCGTGCCGCCCGCTCCGTGTACGCCAAATGCATCCAGCGCATCGTCGTAGCCAAAAATACTCTTGAACTTCGTTACCATCCAGAAACAGAAAATTCCCGCGATGAATCCAATCGCCAGCGCGGGCATCGGCGCAACGAAACCGGCGGCAGGCGTGATCGCTACTAATCCCGCCACGGCTCCGGAAATTGCGCCCAACGCACTCGGCCTTCCGTTCTTGATCCATTCCGCCAGGCACCAGCCAATCGCCGCCGCCGCTGCTCCAAAATGCGTCGCCACGAACGCGCTCGACGCCAGTCCATTCGAAGCCAGAGCGCTTCCCGCGTTAAACCCGAACCACCCCACCCACAGCAAGCAAGCCCCGGTGAAGCTCAGCACCAAACTGTGTGGAGGCATCGGCTGTTTCGGATAACCCACGCGTTTCCCCAGATACAATGCGCATACCAGCGCAGAAACGCCCGAAGTCACGTGAACCACAGTCCCGCCCGCAAAATCGAGAGTAGGGAATCGTCCGCCAAGTGACGCATTCAGAATGCCGCCCTTGCCCCACACCATGTGCGCCATCGGCGCGTACACCACGAAAAACCACAACGTCATGAACAGCACGGTTGCAGAAAACTTCATGCGCTCTGCGGTCGCACCCGTGATCAGCGCCGGCGTAATGATCGCGAACATCAACTGGTACACCATAAACGTGGATTGCGGCAGCGTCCCCGCATAGTCCGCGTTGGGAAGCGCCCCCACCCCACGCAGCAGCGCCATATGGAAGTTCCCAATAAAAGGTCCGTCCCCGCCGAAACACAGGCTATAACCCACCAGCGCCCAAAGCACCGTGATCAACGCCATCAGCGCAAAACTCTGCATCATGATGGCTAGTACGTTCTTCTGCCGCACCAGCCCGCCATAAAAAAGAGCCAGTCCCGGCCCGGTCATCATTAATACCAGCGCCGCGCTCACCAGCATCCACGCGTTGTCCGCCGAGGACTGTGCCGCTGCAACCTTCTGCTCCAATTGGTTTAATTTGTCTGTGACGGCTTGGGAACCTGCAGGGGAGGAAGCGCTGGCGGAAGGAGTGGCCGTTGCCGGGGATTGCTGGGCAAGCAGCGGAACAGCAAGCAGCATCAGGGTCAGTACGCCACAACAGACAATACCCATGCGCTTCATCGAATTCTCCGGGGCGAATGGATGCGCGTCCACTCTGCTCTTCTCATTCGCGTTGGCATTTGGGGACTTACCACAAGTGTAGGGCAAATTATACGCACCACTCCTCCCTCTCCACCCTTTGAAATTTTTCTGCCCCGAATTCATTTTTCGGATAGCTCGTTCGCTAACGCCTTCCTTTTGACCTCGCTGGCAAAGTGGTCCGCGTCGCGTGTTGGCCGGGGGATCCGATATCCGGAAGTCACTCGACGAGTCAGTTCTATCGCGGTTTCCAGGCTGACCCTATGCCCCTGGGAAACATAGATCGGCCGCACGCCATCTCGTGTTCGAACCGCCGCCCCGATGCGTTCCCCTCTCGCTTTCGCGTCCACTAACCCTGTCCAGCTTCCCGCCGGCTTCTTCAGTACGCCATGAGTCCCAATAAGGATGCTCTTTGCACACCCAATCGACGGCCTGTCCAGCAGCACGCCCAAGTGGCTTGCGATCCCAAACCGCCGCGGATGCGCGAATCCCTGCCCGTCGCAGAACAACAGGTCGGGCAGCTCCTCCAATTTATTCAGCGCCGCCAGCAACACCGGTATCTCTCGCAAGCTCAACAAGCCGGGTATATACGGAAACTCCAGCAGCTCAACCGCGTAAGCACGCGCAATCTCTTCCATCTCTGGAAAGCGATACATCACCACGCACCCTATCGCGCGATTGGCCTCTCGCAGCCGGTTCCACCGGTTCAGCTTCGCTCGCATCGCTTGCGATCCCGTCAACATGAACGCCGCGTCCAGCCCCGCCACGCTGCGAATCTTTCCCAGCCGGTCCCTTCCTTCCCACAGCTCGCGAAGGTCTTCCTGGATTTTCCGCGCCTCCTCTGTGGAAACGTCCCAGGGGTGCTTCCTTGCTTCCATTGATTTAATCTTCATACCCTTCATCGTATAATGCTGGTGCCATTAACGCCGCTGGCCTCCAGGCTGGCTGCCGCCGGACATTGAGGGGAAATTTACGATGCTTCATCCACCACTGGAGATTTCTGCGCGCGAAGACGGCGGCATCCATTACTTGCAGGTTCATGGGCGCTTGACGATCGGCGAACCCAGCGAGCATCTCAACGAGTTCACCCAGAATCTTGTGCAGCGCGGCGCCCGCAAGCTCATCGTCAATCTCAATGACATTCCGCAAATCGACAGTTCCGGCATCTCCGCGCTAGTCAAGCTTTCCATCTCCCTCGCCCGCCAGGGCGGCGGACTCCACCTGGTCTGTGGCCAGGGCCGCGTCCGCGATGCTCTCACCGTCACGCGCCTGGTCGAAGCCATCCCCACCTTCGAATCCGAAGCCACCGCCTCCGCCACCTTCTAACTGTAGCGCCGCGCCGGCATCTTGGGGTAGGCGTTCCAAAAAATCCAATTTTGTCCGACTGTCTGACCGAATTCTCGCAACGCCGTAAACAAATGTCCCCGGGTGCCCCACTCTCAGCGCATTTTGCGAAGGGTGGGACTTGGATTGTCCTATCGTCCCGTTGTAGGGCCCGCTTTCCGAAGCGGGCCGTTCTCTTAAAGATACCGCGTGTGCTAAGTGCCTCATGCTAGACTACCCAAAAATGATCCCCAAATCCTTTCGGCCATTCTTGTTTCTAACACTTCTTTCGTTTTCCTGTACTGGCCGCGCCATTTCGCAACAGTCCAACGTTTCCGCTCAGCCCTCGGCCAATCTAGCCCGCGACCTGCTCGCGCCACTCGCTTTGCAAATCAAAGACAACGCGCAGCAAATTGGTTGTAAACCCGGGAAATGCAAAATTGCCGTCACAGATTTCATATTTACTGGTAAAGGTGTAACGCCATTCGGGATTCAACTCGCGGATTTACTCTCGCAGGAGCTTTCTAAGCACGATTTCACGGTTGTCGACCGCACTAAGGTTCAGAATCTGATTCAGCGTGAGCGACTTTCGCCGCTTAGCTTGCGATCTTTGGACGTGGCTCGCTGGCTGGGAATCGAACTGAAAGCGGATGCCATCATTAATGCCGATCTCGCCAAGATCGATGATAAAACCATCGAGTTTTCTGCTCGTGTACTTCGTGCTGGAGGCGAAAATAAAGGACTCAGCGTGAAAGGCAGATTGCATGTAGACCTTTCCCGCGTCGATCTTTCAAGTTTGGGCGATCTCAACGGACTGCCGTCCTTCGGCAACACTTTCAATGGTCAGACGCTCTATACGGCCGCAACAGATTTACTCCCGTTCTGCTCCTACATGCCGAATCCCCCTTATACCGAGCAAGCCAGGCAGGCACACATATCGGGTGCCATCATTGTGGAAGCAATCGTCGAGCCTAACGGACGTTTGAGCAATATGTGGATCATACAAGGGCTGCCCGGTTTGAATCAGGTCACGCTGAAAACCATGGCGACGTGGAGATGTAAGGCGCCTATTCGTGAAGGCAAGCCAGTTCCTGTAGTTGTACCCTTCGAGGTGAACTTCCGGCTGAACCAATAGGCCTACCCGCTCTTCTTCAACTCCGCCAGCACCATCTTCGCCAGCTCTTTCAGCGTCTCAAACACGCCCTGCCCGTTGATCGCGATTCCCTCGATCACCGGCTCGCCCTTCTTCTGCAACTGCTTCGTCAATTCTTCCACCGTCATCGCGTTCGGCAGGTCGCGTTTGTTCAGCTGCAGCACATACGGAATCGACGCGAAATTCAGGCTGTGCTCCTTCAAATGTTCCTGCAGGTTTTCCAGCGTTTCGAAATTCGCGTCCAGCCGTTCTTCCTGCGAATCGGCCACAAACACCACGCCATCCGCGCCCTTCAAAATCAGTTTCCTGCTGGCTTCATAAAACACCTGTCCAGGCACGGTATATAAATGAAAGCGTGTCTTGAATCCTCGCACTGTCCCCAGATCCAGCGGAAGAAAATCGAAAAACAGCGTGCGGTCCGTTTCCGTCGCCAGCGAAACCATTTTCCCTTTTTGATTTTGGCCCGTGTGGTCGTAGATCCACTGCAGGTTCGCGGTCTTTCCGCCGAGACCCGGACCGTAGTACACCAGCTTGCAATTTATTTCGCGCGCAGGAAAATTGATGAAAGGCACGAGTCGTCAACCTGAGTTCAGTCTTGAACTTATAACACTCACGCTCGGGCAGGCAAATCCCCGATGCGCGCCATCCGTCTGCTACTGTTCTAGTTTCCCGGAGAAGAGTGTTTCTCAGGTAGCTTATTTTCGCACATGCTGCCGGACGGTAAAGGCTATCCAACTGCGCACTTTCCACAGCCTTTTCCCTTCCGTTGACGGATGCTCGCGCGTTTGTTAGCATTCGCGCCATGGCCAAAGTGCACAAGTCTTCTTCCAGCCGGGCCAAGCCCTCGGCTCATCTTAAAGCTAAGCCAAAGAAAACAAAAGCCTTGCCGCAGGCGCCCCCGCAGCGTGGCGGTGTGGAGATGGTCGATCCCCTCGTTCAGGCTCAGATGAAAGTCTACGAAGAAGCCATGGGCCTCTTCCATCAGCAGAAGTTTCAGCGCGCCAAACAGGAGTTAGAGCGCGTTATTGCCGGCCCCAGCAAGGAACTTGCGGATCGCGCGCGCACCCATCTTCGCATCACCGAACAGCGCATGAAGCCTTCGCCGGATCAGAATCCCCGTGGCTCCGAAGATCATTATCAACGCGGCGTCGCCATGATGAATCTGGGCCGCTGGGACGAAGCCCGTGAAAGTCTGGAGAAAGCCCGCAAGCTCGCTCCGAAAGCCGATCATATTCATTACGCTCTTGCCGCTCTCGATTGCCTCACCGGCGAAGCCGATTCCGCTTTGGCTAATCTCAAAATCGCCATTGAGCTGCGCTCCGCCAACCGCTATCACGCCCGCAACGATGAAGATTTCAATTTCCTCCAGGAAGATCCGCGTTTCACGGAATTGCTGTATCCTGAAAAAGAAGGCTATTCGGGCTAGCCTCTCCCGGCGTAGAAATCCTGTGATGTACTCACTGCTGGCGCACCTTCAGTGAGCGACCTGCAAGAGATGCCGCTCCCCATCTGCGAACCGGGTCTCGGTACTTGAGATTCTCATGAACAAGCCTCGTTTAAAGACAGGTTCTTCCGCCGGCTTGCGCGTTGTAGCGCTCGGTGGCGGCACCGGCTTGTCCGCACTGCTGCGCGGATTGAAGGAACACGTCGTGCGCCGCAGCGATCAGCATGCCACTCTCGAGCGGCCCATCACCGATCTCGCCGCTATCGTCACCGTCACCGATGACGGCGGAAGCTCCGGCCGCCTTCGTCGCGAAAATCGCATGCTTCCCCCGGGTGACATTCGCAACTGCATGGTGGCCCTTTCGAAAGACGAAGCGCTTCTGAGCCGCCTATTCCAATACCGTTTTAACGCTGGCCGCGGCTTGCGTGGCCACAACTTCGGCAATCTTTTCCTCGCGGCTCTCACGCATGTCACTGGCGATTTTGCCGAAGCCATCCGCGTTTCCAGCAAAGTGCTTGCCGTTCGCGGGCGCATCTTCCCGTCCACGCTTTCGAATGTGCACCTGGTCGCCACGCTGGCCGATGGCAAACGCGTACAAGGCGAAACACGCATCTCTCGCAGCCGCATTCCCATTCGCAAAATCGCACTGAACCCCCGCCGTGTTCGTCCGTTGCCCGCCGCGATCGAAGCCATCGAGGAAGCCGACCTTATTTTTCTGGGTCCCGGCTCCCTCTACACCAGCGTTATTCCCAACCTGCTGATTCCGGAAATCGCCCACGCGGTCGCGCGCTCGAAAGCTCCGCGCGTGTACATCGCCAACCTCATGACGCAACCCGGCGAGACCACGCAATACGCGCTCAGCGATCATCTTCGCGCCGTTTCCCATCACGTGCGCGGCCCCGTCATTAATGCGGTTGTCGCCAATCGTCAGTCCATTTCTCCGGAAGTGGCGCGGCGTTATCGCGCGCAAGGCGCAGAAGCGGTCGTCCTAGATCGCGAAAAAGTGCTCAAGCTGAAAGTGCGTCTCGTTACCGGCAATCTCGTGGAGGAACACGGCGTCCTTCGCCACAATTCCTCGCGGCTCGCGCGCTTGCTGTTCGATGAATTCCTGCTCGCTTCCCGCCGTCGCTGATTTCGCTTCACTTCAACGTAAATCGCACCCCGCCCCGTACAAATATCGGCGGTCCCACCAGCAGCACTGGCGTTGCTTCAATCCCAAATCGATCGTCGGTCAGGTTCTGCACGGCAAAAAACAGCGAAGTGCCTTTTCCCAGTTTTCGCGAAACCTGCCCGTCCAACGAAAACGCCCGGCCCAGCGGCAGCAGGTTCTGGTCGTCGTCAAACTGGTTTCCAAGGAAACGCGCCTGCATTCCCGCCGACCATTTGTTCCCCAAGTAACTCACCTGAAAACTGAACTGGTTCTGCGGCACTTGGGGCAGAAAATTTCCTTGTAGCGCCGGATTCGCCGCATAAGTCAACACGATGCTGTTCACGAACAGGTAGGAGCCCGTGATCTGTATTTTCGACGTTACTTGCAGCAGCCCGGACAGTTCGAATCCCCGCGCTTGCGTCACTCCCAAATTTTCCTTTTGCCGAAGAATCAGCGCCGGCGTCGTAGACAGCGTCACGTTCGCCACCGGATCGGCTATGTCGCTCCAGAAAAAATTCCCGCGCAGGGTCAAGCGGTCATGCCACAGCAGTTGACTGACGCCCGCCTCGCCGCCCGTCAGGTGCTCGCCCGTCAGCGCCGGATTCGCCAGCGTCAATACGTTTCCCACCCGAAAATTTCGGTATAGCTCGTTCAGCGTGGGAGCGCGAAACGCCCGATAAACGGATACGTTCATCGCGGTTCCATGCGAAAAATCCTTCAGCAACGATACCCTCGGGCTGAAAGCCGATTCCGTGCGGTCAGGAAATGTAGCGGTTGTCGGAGCCCCGCCCGTAAGCGGCGTCCTGTTCTGATAGCCGGTGTTGTTATTCCACGTGTCCACGCGCCCGCCAAACGTCAGCAGCCACGTTCGCGCGAAGCTATACGCATCCTGCGCAAAAAATCCGAACGTGTGTTGTCGTCCCCCCGCATCCACCACCGCTGTTTCCGTACCCTGGCTGTAATTAGTGTCCTGACTGTGCCCGCGCACGTCCAGCGCTTCCGCTCCCGCCGTAACTTTGTGCCTCTCGGGAAACAGCCGCGACCACGTCCCCACGAATCCGATCTGCTGAGACGGGTTCCTTTGCACATCCGTCAAAGACTCGCTGTCGCGGTCCGGCGCCACCGCGGAAAATGTCTGGTGATACAACTCGCGCGATCCATACGCGCGCACTGAAAAACCTCCCAGCTCCGTCGAATTCCAGTCCGCGCCTAAGTCCAGCTCCGGTATCGTCGTGTCGTTGTTCTCCAGCGGCGTTCCATTCTTCGAACTCTCGCCGAAATCGCTGCCCCTGATAAAAAAGTGTCCGCGCTCGCCAAGATTTCGCGATGCCTCCAGGTATCCCGACAGCGCTCCTGTCCCCACATAGGTGTCCACGGAGCCGCGTTGATCCGGCGCCACCGGCACATATCCCTGCGTCTGATACGCCTGCCCCGCTCCGGATATCGTCCATCGCCCAACCGGCGCCCCTGCCGCGAAAGAAAAATCCGGCGTGTTCATGCTGCCGTACGACAATTCACCCGTCGCATACGCCTGCTCTTCCGTCAGCGTCCGAATATTTATGACCCCGCCGAGCGCCCCGCCACCGTACAGATCCGACGCCCCGCCGTTCGCCACTTGCACGGACGAAATGGCAGCTTCTGGCACGCGCGCCCAGTACACCCAGCCGCCAAACGGATCATTCAACGGAATTCCATCGAGCAACACGCTGGACCGGCTCGTCGCGCTCGCGCCCACTCCGCGTAGAGACACGCCCTGCGAAGTGGGATTTGCAAACAAACTGCTCGACCGCCGATACGTGCTGAACCCCGGCACTTGCCTCAACATATCGTCCAGCGCCATGCTCCCGAACTGTTCCATCGCTTCCGCGGAAATCTCATACTGGCTGGTAGGCACGGCGGGAATCATATCGACCGGCGCGCTTTGCACTTCGATGCGTTGCAAACTGGCGGCCGGTGCCATCACAATCTGCAGGTTCTCTGCCGAAGAGTGCGGCCGGATCTCCCGCGTCACTGTGCCGAATCCTGGGAAAGTCACCACCAGCGTTCCGCCGGAATCCACGCCTGTCAGGTGAAAATGTCCTGCTTCATCGCTTCCGATTCGTACGATTCCCGCCGAGGAACGGAATTCAATCTGCGCCCCTTGTATCGGAGCGTCCGTCGTGTCCATCACTGTTCCGTTGATTGCGCTGTGATCCTGCGCCCGTGCGGCGCAGGCCATTGCGATCATGGCGAAAAATAGGCCGGTGAGAACGGATCCGCGCGCCCACTTCGCGGACAATCGAGCACAACACGTCTCTGCTTTTACACTTCCACTCATGCGTTTTCTCAGCGCCCGTTGTCTCAACGCCTGTTTTCTCAACGCTAGCTATGCGCAGTGATCCCCAGGGGCCCAGCTTCTTCGTTGATCATCTAGATGGGGGAAGGGCACCCTCAGGTTATCTGAATTGCGGCGCCCCGCTTCGGCCTATATTTCGCCTGCTGCATAAATCGCAAGACTCACTGCATCGCGCCGCTCAGATGCCGCCGGCTTTTCCGGTCAGCACCGTCACCGACGCCTTCGGCAACAGCACCTTCTCGCCTGCCTTCCAGTCCACGTCGCTTCGTTTCGCCGGACCATCCGGATCGGCATGGCTCGTTGGCCCCGACGAATGCCACACATATTCCGCCGCGCCAAACGTCACCATCTTCACTTGCCCGGAAAATCCGTCCGCCACTTCTTTTCCGCCGCTCTCGAACGAAATTTTCACTTCATGCGCGTTGCTCGGGTCCTTATTCACAATCAGCAGAGACCACTCCCCGCCGGGCCGCTTCACTGCATAAGCCGTGATCAGTTGGTGTTTCGCCTCGTCCTGCAAATCAGACTCAGCCGGATACAACTGGTGCACTCCCGCGCCATGCTTCACCCAATCCAGATTCAACAGCTGGCTCGCGAAAAATTGCGCGGTGTGTTGCTTGATCTCCAGCTTTTCGTCCGCCACAAAATTCCCGTACGTGCTCCAGGCCTGGCATCCCGGCCGCAGCGGTTCCGGCTGAATCGGCGAATGATAATAAGCCCCCCCCGGTCCCGCATCGGTCAGAAACGCTCCAACGCTGTCCGCCAGCCACAACCCGGCGAACAAATCCTGCATGGGATCGGTCAAAGCCCAGGACACGTTGCTCTCCGTATTCATCAGTGGCACATTCGCGGGTACTCCATCATCCCGCCACGCTTTCAGCGTCGTTGCCGTCAGTTGTGGCTCGCGATATAAATCGGACCAGTTGATCTCGCACGGATTCAGTGGGTAATGTTCGAAGGAAACAAACGCCAGATCATCCATTGCCTTGTGCGCCTTCAAATAATCCACGAAGCGCCCCAGCCACGAAGTCCTTCCTTGCTCGTCGGGCCACACCTTAATGTCTTCGTTCACGCCCGTGAACACCGGCCCGCCAAGCTTCAGCTTAGCATCCACTTTATGGAGCGCCTTCGCCCACTGCACGTAGAGCGCGGCGTAATCTTCGGGCAGCATGTACGCCCCATCCGGCTCCTCGCCCATCTCCACGTAGGAAACCGCATAACCGCGCTTCTCGATGTACGCGAGTTCCGCCGCGCTGTCTTCCGGCGTCGCGTAAATCATCGCGATCGGGATCATCGCCGGAAGGTGATTCGTATAGCCGCTCTTGAAGAATTGGTCGAATCCCGTTTGGATGCGAGACGCCACAATATCCTTATCCGTGTGCCACGGATCGACGGACGAAGCTTGCGTCACCGTCTGCGCCTGGCTCGGCGTGTGCTTGGCCAGATCGACGAACTGTCCCAGCGTGTTGAAATTCCCAACCGAAATTTCCGAAATCGCGTATCCCACGCAGTTGCGCGGGTCGTCGCTGCCATGCGTATCGCACGTATTCGAGGATTCAGTCATCCATATGCGCAGAAATCGCGTGGATACCGGAAGATCCGCCAGCCGCTGCACCTTGCTGCCTCCGCTTCCCGCCGTCACTTCCCCCTGCGGAAATTTCACCCATTTCCCGGCTAGCGGCTTGGTCAGCGCATCTTCTCGGCCGGTCCAGTATTCCACCACGTATTTCGTCGCGTACGGATTGGCCCAGGCAATCTGGATCGCATTAATGTCCTGCGCAAACGCAAAATCGATCACCACCCATTGCGGGTTCGCGGAGTCCGGATCGCCCGTGAACTTCGATGCCAGATAAGGATTGCTCTTCCAGTACGTCGCCGGATCGCCGTCCGTCATTCGCGAGGACTCAAACTGCCCGGAGTCGCTGCGCGTCGTTCCGCGATGTGCCACGCGATATCCGAACGATTCGCGCAAAAATTCCTTTGGCTCCGCGCTCCCCTGGAAATATCCGCTCTTGTGTTTTTCGTCGCTCCAGGTCCCGTTCGGGTTCCAATGCCACGCGTCGTACGTCAGTTCTGTATTCTGGCGGTAGGTGATCGGTCCCCATCCCGCCGACAAACTCTCCTTGACGATCGGCTCGCTGAAAATCTTGTCAAAATCCTTCGCCGGCAAAATGTCCAGTGACGTTCCCATGGCCTTGTCGGGATCAAACGGGATCGCTTTCGCAGCCGTCACATCCACGCGCAGGGTCTGCGCCGCCAACGGCAACACAAACGCCACTCCACCGCAAGCCAGCGCCAGCAAAGTTCTCAAACTCTTCCTCAGGGCGGGAAACTCCATTCGCATCCTCCTCACATCGCCGCTATTATATCGATTTAATCGCACCAAAAACGCCATTTCCTTCTTGCTTTCGTCTGCCCCACTTGCTACCCAATGTTATAATTACCACAAATGGTTACCCGCTTCCGTATCGCTTCCCCCTGTTCCGCCGATTGGGATCGCATGCCCGGGAATGACCGCGTCCGTTACTGCCCAGAGTGCAAATTGAATGTGTACAATTTTTCCGCTCTCTCCGCGCGGGAAATTGACCGCCTCGTCCTGAAACACGAAGGACGATTGTGCGGGCGCTATTTTCAGCGAGCCGACGGAACCATGCTCGCACAAAATTGCCCTGTCGCTGTTCGCGCCATGCTGCGCTGGACTTCTCATGCCGCAGCGGCGGTGATGGCCGCGCTCGTCAGCGTCAGCCCCGCTTTCGCGAAGCCTTTTCCGCAACAGGCGAACTCTTCGCTGACGCAGATCCATCCCGCGAAAAAAAGCCTCTCAATGGTATTCGTCGATCCTTCCGGTGCCGGAGTTGGCCACACAAAAGTTACCCTCCGCCAGCTATCCACGGAGAACAAATTCACCGCGGAAACAAATGATGCAGGCGAGGTCTTCTTCTCTGATTTGCCCAAAGGCATTTACGAACTTACGGCCATATGTCCTGGTTTCAGACCTTTTCATCTGGCAGAAGTGAAGGCTCCATACGGTCCCCGAATGCAATTTCTCCTCGATGTACGGGGTTTGGTGGGTGTAGTTGTAGAGGTTCGTGAACCCGACTATCAGCCCGACAAGCCGCTCTCAAGAAGCCATTGCGAAGGAAAGGCATTGAGGGCTTTCCCGATCGATTCGCTAAGTTATTAGACACCGTGGACCAGAGAACGTGCCTGGGGGGGGGTTGGTCAGAAGAGGTGCTTCACGCTGTCAAAGAGTCTGTGAAGCCCACAGGCCAAACCACCTCTATTGCGACATCAACCCCATAGCTTACTTCGGATTGACCATTGTCTTGCTTTGCATATTCATGACGATGACGCCACACACGGGCAATCGCCAGGTGGACCTCTTCAGGGCCTCCCATTCGACCTCTCAAGTAGCGGCAAGAAAGGAAGATGCCATCCGCATTTTTATAACCCGCGATGGCAGTGTCTACTTCCGCCACTCCAAAGTTCGGCTTAACGACTTGCCGAACATGATTCGCGATGCCACGCTAAACGGCGCCGAGAAGAAAATCTATCTCTCGGCAGATGCTCGAGCGCGGTACCGCGATGTCGCCCAGGTTCTTCCGCAAATCCAACTCACCGGCCTGGAAAAGGTTTGCTTTCTTACGGACTAAGTCAATTCTCCAACGCTGCCCACTCCCGAACTACCGTCGTCCCCAAATTCCAGCTAACATTTCCCTCGTAACGATTCCATCCAACGGAGAAATTCATGTCTACGTTCGGTCTCATCGAATACAGGGACGCCAACCCACAGGTCAAAGCCGTCTACGACGACATCATGGCCACCCGCAAAACCGACTACATCAATAATTTCTGGAAGGCCATCGCCCACGATCCCGCGCTCCTCAAACGCACCTGGGAAGATCTCAAAGCCATCATGGGCCCCGGCGCCCTCGATCCCC
Source organism: Candidatus Acidiferrales bacterium (assembly GCA_963701055.1). Taxonomy (GTDB): domain Bacteria; phylum Acidobacteriota; class Terriglobia; order Acidiferrales; family UBA7541; genus Acidiferrum. The sequence continues at coordinate 925,710 of OY969563.1, forward strand.
TCACCAAGGAGCTTCTCTACATCGCCGTCAGCGTCACCAATAATTGCCAATACTGCATTTATTCCCACACGGCTTCCGCCTTCTCCAAAGGCATGACCCAGGAAATGTTCAAGGAACTTCAGCGGGTCATCGGCATGGCCAACGAAACCAACAAGCTCGTCTCCGGCTATCAGGTCGCCGTCGACGCCCGTTTCCAGCCGCCACTCCACCCGCAAAAATAAAACGTTCCACCGCCGACCGCCGTGACCAATCCGGCACACCTTTTCACCGCGGTACTTCCGTACTATAGGCCCACCTCCTCCCCCACCCCCACCATGGTTGGGAAACAGGGAAGCTCTGTCCTAACAGGGCTTTCGATTCAATACCTCTCTGAGTGGGTATTCTATGGCACCTATTTTGAAAGAACTGGAAGCGGCACCCGCCGCCAACCCAAACGCCGCAGTTCCTCCAGCGGCGCGCCCCCAGCCCGTCGCGCTGGAAATTCCTGTTACAGTGAACGGCGCTCGCACCGTCGATGGCTCCGATAAACGCGCCCCCTTTTCCGAATCCACTCAGACCGTTCTCGTTTTTCCTCATGGTGCTGTCATCCGCATCACCACGCCGCTTGCTTCCGGCCAGCTCGTTTTTCTGACCAACGAAAAAACAAAAAAGGAAGTTGTTTGCCAGGTCGTGAAATCGAAGTCCAGTGGTGGCACCGGCGCTTATGTGGAACTCCAGTTCACTGAGCCTTCCGCCAGCTTCTGGGGATTGCAAATTCCCGGAGCCTCGGCCGCGCCTCCCGCTCCGCGTTTGGTTCCGTCCCCTGCGCCACCAGCTCCCAAGCCTGCAGCACCGGCCGCCCCAGTTCCTCCGGCTGCTCCTGTTGCCGCGAAGCCGCCTGTCGCGCCAGTCGCACCAAAGCCGCAAGCGCCCGTGGCCATTTCCACTCCAGCTGTATTGCCCATCACTCCGCCCCCGCCGCCAGTGGCCGCCGTTCCTGTGATTCCTGTCCCGGAAGTTGTACAGCCCGTCGCTCCCGTCAGCGCCGCGCCCCCGGCTCCCGTTATTTCCGCGCCTCCGCCGCCCGTGGCGCAAACAGAACCAGCGGTTCCCGTAACGCCAGACATTCACTCCGCCGCCAACCCAGTTCCACCGCTGCGCGATTACTCGAAACAGATCGAGGCCATCTTCTCCGCCTCTCCGGTCCCCGCTCCGCCTGCCGCGCCGGAACAGCACCATGCGCCTGTGCCGCCGGCCCCTTCCACCGAACATCTCAAGGAAGAAGCTGCGCGCCTGCAAGCGCAACTCAGCTCGCTTCTTTTTACGCAAACTCCTTCCGCGCCTCCGGTTGTCCCTGCCGCACCCCCGGCACACCAAGACGCGCACAAAACAGTTGCTGACGTCACGCCCGAGCCCCCCAAATCGATTGTTCCAATCGAATCCAAGCCCGCGGTTCCTGCGCCAAAAACCTCGTCGCTGCCTCTCGGCGCCGACGAAGAAGTCAAAATGCCGTCCTGGCTCGCGCCGCTTTCTCAAAATTCCGAAACCGCCGCTGTGGAATCGCCTGTTCCCTCGGAAGCTGCTCACGATCACTCCGTCTCTTTGAATTCTGAAGAATCCTATGACGCTCTCGTTGGCGGCGCGCATCAGCGGCCACAGACCGCGGTCTTCGGCGGACAGTTACTCGGGGAATCCTCCGCTCCTGCAACGGACTCTTCTTCCGGTTCGAAAAAAGGACTCTTCATCGGACTTGCCGCGGCTGGCTTGCTTCTCGCCGCTGGCGGTGGCTGGTATTTCCTGCAGAACCACCCCGCCTCTCCGGCGACTGCGGCTGTGCGGTCCGCCAACGTTCCTGCTTCCACCGTAGCGGCGCCCGCTTCGAACTCGGCGGCCCCATCGGAGCCTTCCGCTTCGACAGTCGCATCCAACAGGCCGGGTTCAGCTTCTGCAAACGGCGAAAGGCCTGCCAAAAATTCCGCTCCAGTCGCCCCGGCTCCTGCGGCCTCGGCTGCCGCTGCGCCCGCTTCTAAGAATTCCAAGTCTGCTCCGAAAAATCCCGAGCCGGTCGACACCGCTCCCGAAAAGCCCGCCCTCGGCGACGTCCATTTGGCCGCTCCGGTAGTTCACAGTGCGGACTCACAGCAGGCCCAGGCGGATCCAAACGCGTTGCAGTCCATTGACACCAAGACCCTCTCATCCGACAGCGATCCACTCGCCGCTGCCGCTGCCCGCCACGCCGGGCCCGCCGCACCTCTCCCGGTTGGTGGCGATGTGAAAGAAGCGCAATTGGTCAAATCCGTTCCGCCGGAATATCCCGCGCTCGCCAAGGCTCAGCATGTTTCCGGCAAAGTCCAGATGGACGCGTTGATCGACGCGTCGGGAAACGTTTCGGCCGTAAGGATTCTGTCAGGCCCCACGCTACTTCATCGCGCCGCGTTGGACGCCGTCAAGCAATGGAAATACAAACCGGCCATGCTTGATGGCCAGGCCACTTCCATGCATCTGACGGTCACCGTCGAGTTCCGCAACCAGTAGTTTTCTTGCTTGCCCAGGCAACTAACCTAAATTTCTCACACGCCAGCCTTCACCATAACGCCACATTGATTAGAAGTTATCTCATAAACACTTTGAACTGACTGAGCAGTTGAAACTTATGGCCAATGGGGTAAATCGAGAACATGGACATTACCGACGCCCAGTGGGCGGTTCTCGAACGGTTGTTCCGTCCGAAGCGACGGGCCGATGGACGCGGGAGGCCGTGGCAGGACACGCGTGCGGTTTTGAACGGCGTATTTTGGGTGTTACGCACCGGAGCTCCTTGGCATGATCTCCCGTCTCGCTATCCGCCCTATCAAACCTGTCATCGACGCTTCCAATCCTGGCAGCGCAGCGGGCTGCTGACACGCTTGCTGCAAAAACTTGCCGAGGACTTACGAGACCGAGGGAAGCTGGATCTCAGCGAATCGTTCATCGACGCCAGCTTCAGTGGGGCGAAAAAGGGGGCTCTGCTGTTGGCCCTACAAAGCGCGGCAAAGGCAGCAAAATCATGGCAATCGCAGACGGTCATGGTCTTCCTTTCGCCGTGCACGTGGCCAGCGCTTCGCCTCATGAAACAAAACTCGTCGAAGCCACGCTCGAGCAACGCTTCCTCAGAGAAACTCCTGCGCGGATGATCGGTGACCGCGCTTACGACAGCGATCCGTTGGACCAACACATCCGGCAACGCTACGGCGTGCAGCTCATCGCACCTCACAAATTTGTGCGTGTGGCCCCCGCAACTCAAGACGGTCGCCGCCTGCGTCGATATCGCCGCCGTTGGAAGATCGAGCGCCTGTTCGCCTGGCTTCATAACTTTCGTCGCATTGTCATTCGCTGGGAATACTACCCAGAGAATTTCCTCGGGATGGTCCAACTCGCTTGTGCTGTCATCCTCCTGAGGCATTTATGAGATGGCTTCTAGTCTCTCTCAATGTCCCCGGCCGTAGTTCTCCTGCGGCGGCAGCAGCGCCGCAGCGGCCGCTTGCGACGCGCTTTCTTGCACCTGCTCATCCACGCGCAGAATGGCGATCCACGACAAGTGCGGAAACGGTAGGAACCGGTCGATCGGCCGCACCGCCGGCAGCAATGTGTTCAGTAGTTTGATTTGCCAGAATCCAAACGTCTTCTTCTTCAAGATCCGCCCGTTCCACCACCATCCCGGCGCTCCGATGTGGTTGAACTTCAGCATCTTTTCCACGCGGAATCCCGCCTGCTCGCATACTTCCCGGAGCTGGCTATCCGTGTATCGCCGGTAATGTCCCAAAACGCGATCCAGCGACCCATAAAGTCCTGGGCCATTCGGCACAAGGATGATCGCGCGGCCGTTTTTCTGCAGCGAGGCTCGAATGTTCCGCAGAGCTTTTATATCGTCTTCCAGATGTTCCACCACGTTCAGGCAGATCACCGTATCGAACTGCTCCTCGGGGTACGTCTCTCCCGCGTCTGCATCCGTAAACTGCACATGCAGATACGGCCGTGTTTGTTGCAATTTTTTCAGCCGGTCCAGGTACTGCGGATTGATGTCGCTGGCCCAATACTCGGTTCGCGGCACCAGATTGGACGTCAGATTTCCTATCCCCGCTCCAATCTCCAGAATGCGCTGGCCCAGATACGGCCGTATGGTGTCCGCCATCCACTTGGTGAACCTTGGGGCGCGATTCAGGCGCGCCAGGATTTCGCTGCCATGCTCGTCCGCAATATAGATTCGGTCGGAAATTCCATACTTTACCAGCGCGCCCAGCGCCTTTACGCCATCCTTCCACGTGATTTTCTTGCCTTCCATATAAGTGCGACCGGAATAACGAATTGGCACTTCGAAAATGCGCGCATCTCGTTTTGCCAGCTTGATGGTGATTTCCGGCTCGAATCCGAAACGGTTGCTTTCCAGCGGAATGCTCTTCAGCAATGCCGTGCGGACCATTTTGTAACAGGTTTCCATGTCCGTCAGGTTCAGGTCCGTCACGAAATTCGTCAGCAACGTCAGCAGCTTGTTGCCCAGGCTATGCCGGAAAAACAGCACACGCCGGTAATCGCTCGCCAGAAAACGCGATCCGTACACTGCATCCGCATCCTCGTTCGCGAACAACGGAATCATCTTCAGCAAGTCTTCCGGGTGATACTCCAGGTCCGCGTCATGAATCACCACCAGATCCGTATCCGCATGTTTCAGCGCCGTCCGGATTGCGGCCCCTTTTCCCTGATTTTTCGCGTGCTCATCAAAAATCCATTCCAGCCTCGTTGCTTCCGGCTGCACCAGTTTCTCGCGAAGGTTCTTCAACACCTCGCCCGTCTGATCCGTCGAGGCATCGTTCACCACAATCACGCGCACGCGCTCCAGCCAGCCCGACTCGGCCAGCACCTCCAATCGCTTCAGGCTTGCTTCCACCAGGTACTGTTCGTTGTACACCGGCACCAGGATAGATAAGCTCAGCTTGGATTCCACCATTCCGGTTTCTCGCTTTTCATTAGCGGGGCTGCGGCTCCCTGCGTTCTGTAGTTTACCGCCTGCAACTCCCCATGTTCCGCAAATTTCCTGCCGTTACTTCTTGGCTGCCACAACCTTGCTCTCTGCCATTCCGCTTAATATACTGGCCACCCGGCCAATTGGCGGTCCGGCGGGTGGGTAGCCCGCTGAATTTCTCTCCTTTTGGCCCTTTTTTCGCGCCTGCTCGTCTCTCACAGGCCGAAGCTTGCTGCGCAGTCATTGCTCTACCGCTGTCCGCACAAAGGAGACTTTTGCATGGCCAACACGCCAATGCCGGAAGAAATGAATGTATACCAGAACGCCGAGGCGCGTTTTGAGGTAGCCGCCAATAAGCTCGGTTTGGAGCAGGGCGTCTATCGCTATCTTAAATACCCCGATAAAGAAATCACGCTGTACATTCCGGTTGGCATGGACAATGGTCAGCTGGAAGTTTTCATCGGCTATCGCGTGTTGCACTCCACCGTGCGCGGTCCCGGCAAGGGCGGTATCCGCTTCGCACCCGATGTTTCCCTCGACGAAGTCCGCGCCCTCTCCGCCTGGATGACCTGGAAATGCGCTGTTGTCGACATCCCCTTCGGCGGTGCCAAGGGCGGCATCATATGCGATCCCCGCAAAATGTCTCGCAACGAACTGGAGCGCCTCACCCGCCGCTACACCGCGGAGCTTTCGGACTGGCTAGGGCCCGAGCGGGATATTCCGGCCCCGGACGTCGGCACCAACGAGCAAACCATGGCTTGGGTCATGGATACATACGCCATGCACGCCCGCCAGGCCACCACGGCCGTCGTCACTGGCAAGCCCATTGAGCTTGGCGGTTCCCGCGGCCGCCGCGAAGCCACCGGACGTGGCGTGATGATTTGCGTCGATAAGGCCATCCACAAGCTCGGCCTTCGCAAGGAAAACACCAGCGTGGTCGTTCAGGGTTTTGGCAACGTCGGCTCGCTCGCTGCGGAACTCATGCAGAAAGCCGGTTACAAGATCGTCGGTCTCGCCGACATCGGCGGCGGTCTCTACAACGAAAATGGCTTCGATGTGCCCAAGGTCATCGAATGGGTCTACACCCGCAAAAAGCCTTTACAGGAGTTCCCGGGGGGTGGCGCGAAGATGACTGCCCGCGACGTCCTCTTCCAGCCTTGCGATGTCGTGATTCCCGCCGCCATCGAAAACCAGATCACCGAGCAGAACGCCCATCAGGTTCAGGCGAAAATCCTTTGTGAGGGCGCTAACGGGCCCACCACCTGGCAAGCTGACGCCATCATCGATTCCAAGGGCATTTTCACCGTTCCCGACATCCTGGGAAACGCCGGCGGCGTCACCGTCAGTTACTTCGAATGGGTTCAGGATCGCCAGGGCTTCTTCTGGCGCGAAAGCGAAGTGAACGAGCGGCTCTTCGACATCATGGATCGTGCTTTCGACGAGGTTGTCCGCTATGCCGAAACGCATCGCGTCAACAATCGCATCGCTGCGTATATGCTGGCGGTTGACCGCGTGGCCACGTCCCTGAAGCTCCGTGGCATCTATGCCTGATTTTTTCTTGGCTTTCTGTGCAGTCAAGCGTACTCTTTCACCCAGCTTTACTTTTGCTGAATTGACTGCCCCTGGTGGGACCGCGTGGGTCCCAGGAAGGAGTCCGCACCGTGTCTCCGGACTCATCGACGTTTCGTCCTCCTCAAACTGAGGAGCAACATCGTTATGATATTTGCCAGATTGGCCGCTGGTTGTACGAGCGAGGCCACATTGTTGCCCAAGAGGGCAATCTCTCCGTGCGCCTGGACGCCAATCGCATCCTCACCACTCCCACTTGCCTGAACAAAGGCATGATGTCTCCAGACGATCTCGTGGTGATGGATTTGAACGGCAAAAATCTTCAAGGCAGCCGCCCGGTTTCTTCCGAAGCCGGCATGCACCTGTTGTTTTATCAAATGCGCCCGGATGTTCAGGCCGTGTGTCACGCGCATCCCCCCACGGCCACCGGTTTCGCCGCTTCCGGTCAGGGACTCGATCAGGCTCTGCTTCCTGAAGTAGTCGTCTGCCTCGGCAAAGTTCCTTTGGTGCGCTACGCCACGCCCGGCACTACCGACCTAAGCGCTGTCCTGGAACCGTACGTTCCTCATTACGATGCGCTGCTGCTGGCAAACCACGGCGCGGTCACCTGTGGCCCGGATTTGTTCACCGCGTTTTATCGCATGGATATCGTCGAGCACTTCGCCAAAATCACTTTGGCCGCTCGTCTCGCAGGCCAGCCGCAGTTGCTCTCCACCCGCGAAGTCGCCAAGCTTATGGCCGCGCGCGCCAGATACTATGTCACTCCGCCTCCCGGTGGCGGCGCGGAACTTCCGGAAACATGCGATGCCCGTGAAAGTCCCACCGAGGAAGTCACCCTGACGCGATCCGAACTGGATGCCCTCGTCGACGAAGCCGTCCGCAAAGACCGCGCCCGCCGCTAAGTGGCACAGTCACTCCTGCATGAGTGCCATAGCACTCCCCTGAGGCGCCCCTCATGTCCACCGCTGCACTCTTCGAAGCCATTCGCACCGGAAACTCCGCAGCCGTCACCGCTCTGCTGGACTCAGATGCCTCTCTCGCTTCCGCCAAAAATGATTCCGGTGTTTCTGCCGTTCTCATGTCCGTCTACTCAGGCCGCCGCGAAATCCGCGATCTCCTTCTCTCTCGCGGCGCCGCATTGCAACTCCACGAAGCGATTGCGGTAGGCCATCTCGATCGCGTCAAACAATTTGTGCAAAACGAACCGTCCGCAGCCCGTTCCTTTTCCCCGGACGGTTTTCCTGTCGTTGCTCTCGCCGCCGTCTTCGGCCACCTCGAAGTCGCGCGCTATCTCGCCGCGCAAGGTGCGGCGTCAATGCTCCCGCCACCAACGGTTCCGGCTACAACGCGCTCACCGGGGCCGTGGCCAGTGGCCACACCGAAATCGTCAAATGGCTGCTCGAAACGGGAGCCGACGCAAACTACCGTTACGGTCCAGGCTACTCGCCACTCCTAACCGCTGCCGCCAACGGCCATCTGGAAATCGTCAAACTTCTTCTCGCTCACGGAGCCGACCTCCGCGCCGTTTCCAACGATGGCAAATCCGCGTTCGCTCTCGCCACCGAACGCAATCACCCCGCTGTCGCCGAGCACCTTCAAAGCGTCGTGGCCTAAATCCGTGAGAACACTTCAGAGGCCAACTATGCGCCACAACCAACGCAAACTCATTTTCGCCGCAGTCATCACGCTAGGCTGTTTTGCCATCGTCACCGCACGCTCCAGGCGTCCTGCGGAAACCGCGCCGCCGACGTTGCAATTAATCAGCCCTGATTTTTCGCCCGGTGCAACTATCCCTAAACCCCTCACCTGCGACGGCGGCGATCTTTCTCCCGAGCTTCAATGGCAATCTCCACCGGATGCCACGCAAAGTTTTGCGCTGATCGCGGACGATCCCGACGCCCCGGTCGGAACCTGGGTTCACTGGGTAATTTTTGACATGCCTCTAACTCTGCGCTCGCTGCCGCAGAATTTTCCGAAGGCCGAACAATCCGCCGACGGCTCCCGCCAGGGCGCCAACGATTTCGGCAAAATTGGTTATGGAGGCCCTTGCCCGCCCGGCGGCCAACTCCACCGCTACTTCTTCAAACTCTATGCCCTAGACACCAAGCTGAATCTCAAGCCCAGCGCCACCAAAAAAGACCTCGAGCGCGCTATGCAAGGCCACATCCTCGCCCGCGGCGAATACATGGGCCGCTACTCCCACTAACAACCTCTAGCCGCGAGTATCCGTGAGGCTTTTTCTCTCTAGGGACGCTATTCGTTGAATTCCAGATTTACAGGTTTTTCCGGAAGCGTTTTCTGCCCCGAATTGTTGGGAGGAGCGTCCAGACCGACGATCTCGAATCTCGTGCCGTTTAGCCAGACCTCGCCCGGCCCGGTCAACAGAATGCCGAACGAAATGCTCGTCGCGTCCTTGGGGACAAACAATTCCACGTTGTGGCGTTGCCAACTCTGCATGCCGGTAATCGGCCGGTCTTGCATGTTGTCGAAAAGCAACCGACCGCACACCGTCTTCCGTTTTTTTGTCGACGCGCATCCACAGGCCCGCCCAACGCGTCACTTCTTCCGTTTTCACCAACCCGCTCAGTCGCACCCTTTTGCCTGCGTACTGGATCGCGTCAATACGTTGCATCAACGTGCCGAAGCCCTCAGACTTGAAACCCTTGCTTCTAAGAAATGCGCTGGCTTGGCCTTCGTATATTTGGGCTTCATCCACTCCGACATCATATTTTTCTGGTGCGCTGCCCCTCAATAACCAGCCACGCGGCACATCTGCGTGGGAAATCAAGACAAGTGCTACAACTCCGATGATCACTGCGCCCGAACGCGCGAGCGCCCAATGTGCTCGAGTCCCCATGACCATCCTCCTTTCACTCAGAATTCATGTCTCTCGTCAAGGCTGCTCCAGTCGACCTCTATGAGGCCTTATTTATATTTGCGTTATAATCCCTCTTCGATACGGGCGCCACTTCTTTTTGAATTGTGCTCAAGCCCCTTTTAAGTTTTCTATCCGTTGACGTCGAGTCTAGCTTCGCGTAGCGTTTCCTCAACGCCCATGTCTTTCCCCGTCTACTTCCATTCCAGCGACACGACGATTCACATCCCTAAAGGCGCCTCGCAGTGACAGTGCCGCCCCAATCCCAGGTTCCGAAAAGCAGCCCATGGCGGCAACTCGCCATTGTTTTTCTCTGCTCCCTGTTTCTTGCGATTGCATGTGCTGGCGGCGGCTTATGGCTTTCGAACTCTCTCTCAAAAAAGCTCTCCATCCTAAGTAACATCCTTCTGATCACCGCCATCGGTTCCTTCGCGATTTTTGTCCTCTCCATCCTCTTCGCCTTCATTCAACTTGTCATCGATTTGACCGGGCGCTCCCGCCGATGAACCGTCTTCCTGCCAACTCGCCCCTCGTTTCATTGACACCACCGCATCACACCAGCAATACTTTCATCCGATGATCGGACTTCTCCGCGGCCGCCTTCTCGAAAAACGTCCCAACCAGGTGATCCTCGATGTTGGCGGTGTCGGCTATCTCGTCGCCGTTCCTCTCTCCACGTTCGCGGCGCTTGGCGAACTTCACGCCGAAGTCACCCTGCTGATTCACACCCACGTCCGCGAAGATGCGCTCGCGCTCTACGGTTTTCTCTCTCAACGCGAAAAACATCTTTTCGAACTGCTCCTTGGCGCTTCCGGCGTTGGCCCCTCGCTCGCCCTGAAAATTCTTTCCGGCATGAACGTCGAAGAGCTGGTTCCCGCCATTCGCACTGGCGATCTCGCGCGTCTCACCAAAATTCCCGGTGTCGGCCGCAAAACCGCAGAGCGCATGGTCGTCGAGCTGAAAGACAAGCTCGAATCCGTCGCCGTCGAAGCAGAAAAGCCCGCTCCTGCCTCTCCGGCTGGCATCGAGAGCGACGTCAAGTCCGCCCTCATCAACCTCGGCTACGACGAACGCACCGCCGAATCCGCCGTAACCGAAGCTAGGCGCGAAGCAGGCATAACCAATTTCGAAAAATTATTGCGTGTCGCTCTCGGAACCCTCACCACCCCGCAAAACAGGTGATAATGAGCACTGGCAAATAGAATGACCAACTTCGCTCCCAAGAAAGCGCAACAGAACTCCGGCCATCCTTCACGCCTTGTTTCTGGCGTGCTCGCGGACGACGACGCGCGCCTGGACGCCAGCGTCCGCCCCAAAACTCTCGCCGAATATATCGGTCAGAAGCGCGTGAAGGAAAACATCTCCATCGCCCTCGAAGCCGCTCGCAATCGCGGCGAAGCCCTCGATCACGTTCTTCTCTATGGCCCGCCAGGACTCGGTAAAACCACGCTCGCGCAAATTATCGCCAACGAGCTCAATGTTCCCATTAAGACCAGCGCTGGCCCGCTCCTTGAACGCAAAGGCGACCTCACCGCCGTACTTACATCACTCGAGTCCAAGGAGGTTTTCTTTCTCGACGAAATTCATCGCCTCCAACCCGCCGTCGAAGAAGTTCTCTATCCCGCGATGGAAGATTTTCGCGTCGACCTCGTCATCGGACAGGGCCCAGGCGCGCGCATTCATCCCTTCCACCTGAACCATTTCACGCTCGTAGGTGCCACCACCCGTGCCGGACTCATCACCGCGCCGCTTCGTTCTCGTTTCGGCATTGTGCATCGCCTCGATTTTTACGAGCCGGAAGATTTGCTCATCATCCTCCACCGCTCCGCCAAAATTCTGAACATTCAAATGGACGATGCCGGCGCTGAAGAAATCGCCGGTCGCTGCCGTGGAACGCCGCGTATCGCCAATCGGCTTCTTCGGCGCGCGCGTGATTTCGCCGAAGTTCGCGCCGGCGGCCGCATCACTCGCGAGGTCGCCCGCGAAGCCTTGCACATGCTCGGGGTCGATGAACACGGCCTCGACGAAGTCGACCGCAACCTCATGATCGCCCTGCTCGATAAATATGCCGGTGGTCCCGTCGGCCTGGGCACGTTGGCCGCCGCTCTCAGCGAGGAAGAAGACGCCATCGAGGAAATATACGAGCCCTATCTCATGCAAATCGGCATGCTCGATCGCACGCCCCGCGGCCGCGTAGCCACCCACCGCGCCTACGAATACTTCAACCGCGAACCACCAAAGCGCCAACCCCGCCTCTTCTAGCGCCGCATAAGCGTATGCGCCCGGAGACATTTGGCCGTAGGCGCTGGACTTCAGCCCAGCCCGCCTCATTGTCATTCCGAGCGAAGCGAGGAATCTGCTTTCTCTTTCGTTTCGTCTGAGCGAACTACGCGAAGGGATTCTCGACTCTTACGCCAAAATATTCTTGCCCTGCGTTCAAATCTTCAGACCAGACCTTTGTGCGCCCCGCTCGTTCCGCTGCCGCCAAAATCATGCCGTCATAAAAATGCACGCCATATTCAGCATGCGCCTCCACGGCTCGTCGTACGGTTTCGGCATCAGGACTGAAAGTAGGTATTGGTGCCAGCAGATCCAGAATCTCTGCAACCGCCTGCGGCGTCGTCTTCGGTCTCACTTTATGCAGAAGAGTTGCCGCCACGTCCGTCAGTACCTGTATGGAAATTCCGCATTCCCCCTTCACGGCTCTTTTTAGTAGATCACGCGCAATTTTCTGCTTGCGTTCGTCGTCTGGGTCGTATGCGTAAATCAGAATGTTGCTGTCCAGAAACTCAGGAGCGGTCATAAAGATCCGCTCTTTTCCATGTGCGCTTGCCAATATTGAACTGATATTTCTCGAACGAACGCTCCAACGCCTCTATTTCTCTACGTCGGCGTCCGGTTGCCGCCGCTTCCGCGGCCAATTTCTCAAGGTATTCGCGCACCAGTCCTGTTAACGTCGTGTCCCGCTCAACGGCAATCTTGCGGACCTCCTTAACGATCTTCTCGTCCAGTGAAAGCGTGATATTCATGTACCCATAATAAGGGTTTCCCTTATTATGGGCAAGTCGCACTCCACGCCAAATCCCTTTGAGTTATCCTTCAAAAGCTTGTTCCCAGAGACCTTCCTCAACTTTATCCCCAAAAGTAACTTCACGGCACACTCGCCCAATTCGCTTCCATCCCCCAGCCGTTGATAAGCTATCTTCAATTCACAGGCTGCGGACGGCGTGGGAACGGCATGAACCCGTAGTTCCGCATAGAATCCGCGACGTAAGGAACCCTTTGTTCTGGAGCCGCTCTAGACTTTGGACAATCTCGTGACCGATCCCGCCACCGCCAAATCCACGCCCTCCAGCTCCAAACGTTTCGCCTTCCTCGTAGCCGCCGGCATTCTACTCAGCCGCATCGCCGGCCTGATCCGCGATCGCGTGTTCGCCCACTATTTTGGCAACTCCGACGCGGCCGACGTCTTCAAAGCCGCCTTGCGCATTCCCAACTTCCTGCAAAATCTTTTCGGTGAAGGTGTCCTTTCCGCTTCCTTCATTCCCGTCTATGCTAACCTTCTCGCCCGCGAAGACAAGGAAGAGGCTCGAAAAACTGCCGGCGCTGTAGCCGCACTTCTCACTCTCAGCACTTCCATCCTTGTTCTCCTCGGTGTTCTCGCGGCGCCTTGGCTGATCGAAGCCATCGCCCCCGGCTTCCACGGAGAGAAGCGCGAACTCACGGTCCTCCTCGTCCGCATCCTCTTTCCCGGCGCAGGCCTCCTCGTCGGGTCGGCGTGGTGCCTCGGCGTTCTGAACAGCCATCGCAAATTCTTTATCTCTTACACCGCTCCCGTTCTTTGGAATCTTGCCATGATTGCTGGAATGATCATTTTCGGCCCCGGGCGCTCGCAAAACTCCCTCGTGATCATCACGGCGTGGGCTTCCGTCCTGGGCAGCGCCCTGCAAGTTGGCGTGCAGCTCCCCATTGTGTTGAAACTTCTGGGTGGCTTGAAACTCTCTCTCGCCTATCACGCCGAGAACGTTCGCATCGTAATCCACAATTTTTTCCCCGTCTTCGTCAGTCGCGGTGTCGTACAGATTAGCGCTTACATCGACGCATTTCTCGCCAGCTGGTTGCCCACCGGTGCCGTTGCCGCGCTCGCCTACGCGCAAACGCTTTACACACTTCCTGTCAGCCTGTTCGGCATGTCCGTGTCCGCCGCCGAACTCCCGGTCATGAGCGGCGCGGTCGGACCGGCGGACGAAGTCGCCGGCATTCTCCGCAACCGTCTCAATCATGGCCTGCGTCAAATCACTTTTCTGGTCGTTCCTTCCATTGCGGGTTTTCTGGTGCTCGGAGATGTCATCGTCGCAGCCATCTATCAGTCCGGCCGCTTCATGCACAACGATGTCATTTACGTTTGGGGCATTCTGGTAGGTTCCACAGTCGGCCTTCTCGCTTCCACCCTCGGCCGCCTCTATTCTTCCGCCTTCTACGCCCTACGCGACACTCGCACCCCGCTCCGCTACGCCATCATCCGCGTCCTGCTCACAACAATTCTCGGCTACCTCGCCGCTCTTCCTCTTCCCCGCCTTCTCGGCATTGAGCCGCGCTGGGGCGTCGCCGGACTCACCATCTCTGCCGGCATCGCTTCCTGGGTAGAGTTCACTCTCTTGCAGCGCGGTATCCGCGAACGCGTAGGTCAAGTCGGCGTCCCTCCAGCCTTTCTCGCCAAAGTCTGGCTAGCGGCGCTCCTTGCCGCCGCCGCCGGCCGAGGCCTGAACCACACGCTCGACTTGCACAACCACCACATCGCCATCGCCGCCCTTGTCCTCGGCCTCTACGGCATCATTTTCTTCGCCGTCACCCTGGCCATGAAACTCCCCGAAGCCCACTCCATGATCGCCCTGGTCTCCCGCCGATTCGCCAAACTGTAGCGCAGGGCGAGTCCGCGATCCCTGCGGCCTTTTTCTTGGGACCACGGGTGTCGCACCCTTTGAGTTGTAAGGGTGCGGGTTTGGCTTTCCTCTCTTAGGTCGACCTACCGCCATCGCGAATCCCACGGCCTTTTTTGGACTGCGGTGACTTGCCGCCGCTTTCACAACCCAAACCCAACCACCCACCCAACAACGTGCTATAAACCTGTAGCGCCCGCCTTTCGAGGCGACTCGTTTCCCACAACCAATGCCCACCACCTACTTGGCCCTAGGCTCCAACATCGGTGATCGCGAAAAAAATCTCCGCGAAGCCATTCACCTCCTCCGCGAATCCGCCCTCCAGATCACAAAAATCTCCAGCATCTACGAAACCGAACCCGTCGATTATCTCGAGCAACCCTGGTTCCTCAACGCTGTCCTGGAAGCGCAAACGAATCTACCGGCCGCCGAGCTCCTCGCCACTCTGCGCAACATCGAATCGCAAATGGGCAGCAAGAAAGCTTTCGCTAAAGGTCCCCGCCTGATCGATCTGGACATCCTCCTCTACGATGACGCCACCATTGACACGCCCGATCTGCAGATCCCTCACCCCCGCATGCTCCAACGCAACTTCGTCCTGGTCCCACTGGCCGAAATCGCGCCCACCCTCCGCCATCCCTCCTGGCCCGCCTCTGTTTCCGAGCTCCTGGCGACAAGCACCCGTAGGGGCACGATACATCGTGCCCCATTATTAAATCTATAATAATATTATGTTATGGTAATAGGTAAACGCTTCCGTGGCCGCCGATCAATCCGCATTCAAGGTTTCGATTACTCCCAATCAGGCGCGTACTTCCTCACCATCTGTTCTGTCGACCGAAAATGTATCTTCAGCCGTATCGAGAACGGTCAAATTCACGAAACCTGTCTCGGGCAAATCATCCGTACCTGCTGGATCCAAATTCCCCACCACTTTCCGGCCGTCGACACGGACGCCTATGTAATCATGCCCAATCATCTGCACGCAATTTTGAACATCAAGAAAATGAATGCGCTGGAAGACGCCCCACATCGGGAAAGATTTTCTTCGCCGACATTTGCTTCGGTACCAACGATTGTGCGCACGTTCAAGGCCGCTGTAACCCGGCACTATAGGCAATATCCCCCGGTCGGCGCAATCTGGCAACGCGATTATTTTGAGCGCGTCATTCGGGATGGAAAGGAATATGCGGAAATTTGTCGCTACATCCAGGAGAATCCGTTGCGCTGGGATTTGGATGAAAACCATCCTTCCTCTGTAGCGAAGCAGAAGCCGCGGCTGTGCCGCGGGGGCACGATATATCGTGCCCCTACCGGTTAACTCGTCCGTCGCACCACCAGCCGGTGCAACATCATCAACTTCGGCTGCAACGCCTCCAACTCAATCTGCGACAGTCTCCCATCCTTCGTTTCTCTCCACACATACACGCCCGGCTCGGATTCCGTCTGTTCCCGCCCCTTCAACTGCTTCAAAAATTCCTGCGCGTCTTCCGCCGACGCCTTTTCCCGCAACGTCGGCCGCGCCACGGCTTCCACCGCGTAACTCCGCAGCAACTTACTCCAATACTGGTCGAACAATTCTCCCGACGCGAAAATGTCGCTCCACGCCACTTCGCCGCCATACGCGATCACCACGCCCACCACGTGCTCGCCTTTCAGCCCTGCCGTCTCCTTCCGGAATCGCCGTTGTACCTCGTCCACCATCGCATCCACCGACACCGCCACCCGCCGCGATCCGTAAATTTTGTCGTAGGACTGCGTGGGCGCGTCCGATCGCATCGTCTGTACCAGCACTTCTTGGGACACCTGCGGAGCCGGTGCTGCCGCCGATCTCGGTGCTGTGCTTCCCGAGGCCACAGAGACCCACACATCTCTTTGCTGCCCGTTCACGGCGGCCTGTTCCCGCACGCTCGGGTGCACAATCGTTTTCGCGGCCGTGAAATTTGACCCCGACGACCACCGCCCGTGCTCCACGCAAAACACATCCAGCGGCAACGGCTGCGCGCCCACTGGCACGATGCGGTCTTTACCGATGATGCGATCCTGTTTTCCGCCGCTCACCAACTCGCCGGCGAGCAGCAGCAACGGGCGCTTGCTGCGGTTGATCAGCACCAACTGATTTACAGACGGTCCGCCATAGTTTTGCACCGCCGGGCGCGCGTCACCGCGATCCCGCACCATGGTCGCGCCCTGTTCCTGCACAGTCACTTCTCCGCGTGCCAGTCCTTCCTCCAGCGTCAAAAACGCCCCGGTGTCATAGCCGGACGAGCTCACCACCGGGAACACCGTAAGGTTTTCATAGCTGATCGGCTCCAGCAGCCGCCATTCGCCCACCGGTTTCCCCGGCGGCGTCGGCGGTGTCGGCGAAGCCCACAGAAACCCCAGCGTCGCGATACCCATCGTAGCCATCCCGAAAAGGGAACTGCCAAACAACGTGTGTGCGGAACGAATCATGCCATCCTCCTCTGCGCGCCCAAGGCACGCTCTGGAGTTGGAACGCTAGCGCCAAATTTTCTTGCAGGGAATCTTCGTGGCAGGAGTGCCCGCAGCCGCTATCGCCGGGGATCGCCCAGGTTCGTCCGTGGCTTGATTCGCCGCGTCTTGGAGGCTTCGGCCTCCTCGCGTTCATACTCGGCGATTTCTTCTTCCGTATACGAGTACGAGTCCCGCGAGGCAAACATGGAAGTGGTCCGGCTGGTCTGTTTCTTCTTCTTTCGCGCTTCGCCGAATTCATACCTCGTCATGCGCAGCGGTCCTTCGATGGCCTTCACTTCCACCAGCAAATCGCTCACTTTTTCCAGGAAATCGTGCAAGTGGAACGGCCGCACTGCGTACGGCACTTTTGCTTTTTCCAGCGCCGGTACAAATTGGCTGCCCGCCAGCTCTCCCACTACATACAGCACCCGGATGCGCCCGCCTTCTTCCGGCGCAACCGCGGCCAGCTCTTTCAGCACGTGAAATGTCGGCGTATCCAGGCCCACCATTTCAATATTCGCGATGACCAGGGAGTATTCGCCGGTCTTCAGCTCCATATGCAGCAACTGCAGGTCGCCCACAATGCGGACGCGCCAGCCTTCGCTATCCAATATTTGTTTTAACGCGCCGCTATTGCCGGCATCGGCTTCCAGCACAAGGAGTCCAACTTGCCGTACCGCGGCCGTGGGAGGGGTCGCCATGACTAAAGTATAGGCAACGGTTTCCGCAAGGACGACCGGCCAACCGCAAACGATTCCTAACCGCTAACTGTCCCAAAGGACGGGGCCGCTTCCGGTCTCTTTAGGGGGTCGGAGCTTCAGAGTCTGCGTAGGGCTCACCACTGCTGCGCCCCATGTCCGCACAGTCAAAACAAAACGCAATTGTCTGAGGAGTCCACGACGAAGTATCTCAACACGCCGGGTGCCGCACCCTTTGCTTTCCAAGGGTGCGGGTTTAGAGTCAACAAACCACACGACTGATCGATTCCGTCTCTACTTCCCGCCCTGCCCCGTCACCTGCTTCAAAATCAAATCCACATGCGCAGGGTTTCCGTCAGTCAAAACCGGGTACGACCGATCGCTGATAAACCACAACTTTCCATTCACCGTAATTTTCGCGCTCACCGAATAGCGGTGCTTCGCATCAATCTTTGCCGGATCAAACTTCAGCGAAAACGGCACCGGAACCTGCCGCTGCCCCAGGTTGATGCTCTCTTCCGCCACCACTTTGGCGGGAGCATCCGCTAAAGACACATCCAGCAATTGCACCTGGATCACGGCATTCGTCGGCAGCGCCATCCGCTGCAGGTAGCTCACAGTCCCGGTCACCATGCCGCTTTGCTCGCCGCCGTTCAACGGATTATCCAGTTGGCAACCCTGCACGATCATCTTCCCGTTTCCATCTGGCGTATCTTCCTGCAGAAACCCGCCATTGCCCTTGCCCCACCACACCACTTTTCCGTCCGAATAGCGGTTTCCATCGGCGGACATCGTCTGCTTCATCACATAGGCCTTGCCGCCAAAACTCACCTTCGCCAATTGGTCTCCAAGATCGACCGCCAGTTTCGCCCCGCCCTCGCAGGTGTACTCAAAATGCTTCCAGCGAATCGCCTTGCGCACGTTGTTATGCGCGGCCGGAGCGGCAGGTTCCTGCGCCGGGATCCCCACGGCCAGCAAAGCGCTCAGCATCAGCCCCGAACCCACATACGCATAAAATCTTGTCCTCATGATTTCTTCCTCTTCAGCCGTATTGTAATCTCCCGCTCGCCCAGTGTCTCTCCTGAGCCGCGGCGTCGCTAGCGTTTCAGGCAGGAGGCGCATCTCCGGAGGAGTGAGACCACACTTACATAGCAGAAGAGAATAACGGCAGGGCGTCGGCGCATGCCCCGTGCCTTTAATCAGACTACTTTCCAACCACCATCGAATAGCCGCTCGAATAACGCTTCACCCCGCTGCCGTCCCAGAAGATGCGATCGGTAGTGAGAGCGCCTTTGCCCGGCACTCCTATCGTGAAGAAAATCTGCAAGCCGTCGCGAGACCACTCGGCATTGCGCGTGAAAGCATCGCGCGGCCCCAGAATCGTGCGCCGATGCGAGCGCACCTCATAAAGGAAAAACGTTTGATTCAATCCGAACTGATCCGTCGGAGCGCCCGCCGGCATGTTCTGATAATAAGCGGATACCAACAACAAATCCGGGTTGATCGGGCAAACACGAATCGTGTCGCTGCTCATGATCTGGAAACTGTCGCCGTAGATATCTTTCAGCGGCACGGTTTGCGTGGGCTTATCTTCGCTCAGCCAGTACGCATTCTGCATGTCGCTGGCCAGAACTGTCGTGGGATTCACCCACCCGTGAAGCGAATCCACATTCTGCGGGGAAAATAGCGTGGCCTTATCCGGCGCGCTCACCGGCGCCGTCCAAACCTGCCAAATCTTTCCATCGAACTTCAGATAAGCGATGTGCGAATCGTCCGGCGACCAGAACCCCTGGCGGACATTATTCCCCGCAATTTGACTGGAGCGCCCAGAGTCCACCTCATACAGCACAATGGAACGCTCCGGGCCGCTTGCGGAATCGGACCGCGTGTACAGCAGGAATCTGCCATCGTGCGAAAGCGCAGGTTCCATTCCCACGGTCGCCGCGGTTTTCCGGATCGCGCCCCGCGAAACGATGACGCGCCCGGCCGAGTCGATATAAGCGGTAGCCACCGGCGAATGAAAATTCGTGATCGGATCGAGTACGTTCTTCTTATCCTTGTCCTTATCTTTATCTTTGTCGTTCGTGACCGTGTCGTCGGGAACGTCCAGCTGATTCTTCTTTCGAAACTCCGGGAATTTCTCCGGATCGCTTTGCCCGCAACCCTTCAGCTGCCCGATTTGCGCGTGATTCACCTCAACGCGAAACGTGTATTTAGTGGCGTCGGTTGGTCCGTCCGTGCAGGTATCGCGAATTAGCTTGACCACAACGTTCGCATCGGTGGTGTCGTCTTTGGCGCTGTACGTCCAGGAAACGCCCGATTCATCGGACACAATCTCGCCCGGATCGAGCACAATCGGCGGATAACCCACGCGGTCCAACCGCTCAGGCCCCTTCATGCCAAGCCGCAGAGACCATCCAGGATCGCTGCCGTGCGCAAGAATCAGAATCGGATAGTGGTGAGAGACCGGCGAAGCAATTTCCTGCGCTGCCTGCTGCTGCGGCGGATTCGCGGATGGCTTAGCGGCGGGTTTTTGAGCTGGAGCTGGGGCCTGCGCGACGACGCAAGAAGGTGCCAGGACAAGCAGGCTGAGAAGGCAATATTTGATGCGCACGAAATCCCCAGTGGTTCTCCAGAGGGTAAGATGCTAAGCAGTCGTTGCAACGCCGCCCGGCACCGGCAATGCCCGGGCGAAGTCGGCGTTCGAAGCTCGCGTCGTCGCGATTAGAACAGAGCGCGGCGGCGAGGCGCAAGGACAACTCAAGCGGGCTGCGCCGCAAAAGCGACGGGGCGAAATAAAAGAGAAAGTGCTTGACATGGCGAACAAAAAGCGAAATACTCCTCTCGCTCGAGGTGAGCTATGTCCCCAGTTCTTCCCCTTACGGCGCCCCGTTTCACAACTCGGCGCCGCCCCGTTCGTTCCCCCGCAGTTCGATTCCTGCCTTTTTGCCCTGAAACGCCTGACCCAACAGCAGAGGCCGGTCCCCGTGCCCCGGGTGAAGCCGGCTGGTGCAAGGGAAGTCCGGAAAAGCCCACGGCGGATTGCCCCCCGCCACGACTCCAGACTCCTCATGCGCCACTGGTGGGCATAGCACGCCTCGCCGCAAATTCTCCCGCTGCGGAAACGCGCAGAAAATCCGCCGGAAAGCCGGAATATTTCTTGTTGCCGGTGAAATCGATCCTGAACCCCTGCGATTCCCAGCGTGTGCCGTTCGATTGGACCATCAATCCGTATCGCGGCTGCGAGTTTGGCTGCAAGTATTGCTACGCACGGTACACCCACGAATACATGGAAATTGACGGCGGCGAATTCGAACGCAAAATTTTTGTGAAGAAAGACGCCGCCGCGCTCTTGGCCAATGACGTGGCCAGAAAATATTCCTACGAGTCAGAGTCGTCCGGCCGCACGCAGGCCGAACATATTGCCATCGGCACGGCCACCGATCCTTATCAGCCCGCCGAGCGCGAATATGGAGTGACACGCGCGTGCCTGGAAGAACTCGCCAAGCGCGAAGGCCTGAGCATCTCCATCATCACAAAATCAAACCAGATCGTGCGCGATATTGATATTTTGCAGCAGATCGCCGCGAAATCCGCGCTCACTCTCAACATCACCATCACCACGCTCCGGCCCAGGCTGGCGCGCTTGCTGGAACCTCGCGCGCCGCGGCCCGATCTGCGCCTGGCCGCTGTGAAGCATCTTCGTGAAGCCGACCTTGATGTGGGCGTATCGGCCTCGCCGCTGTTGCCCGGAATCAATGAGTCGGAACTCGAAGCCGTGGCGGCTGCTTCCAAGGAAGCCGGCGCGCAATGGTTTTTTTCCGGTGTCTTGTTCCTGATGCCCTCGTCAGCGAAACAGTTCTTGCCGTTCATCCGCCAGAAGTTCCCGAAGCTGGCGAAGCAATATGAAGAGTGGTACGCGAAGAACGGCTACGCCCCAGAGGAATATCGCAAGAAAATCTCCGACCGCGTACGAAACATCCGCGACAAATTCGGGTTCGCCACGCGCCCCTGGGAAGGCGCCCGCCCAACAACACGCCCAGCCCAAATGACCCTGGGCTGGGACCCCGGCGCGATCAGCCATGAAGTGCGCGGCATGCCGTAACGAGGGCATCAGGACGGCCTGCAGTGCGTACACGCTATTCGTGGATGCTTAGGTTCCCGGTGAGCGGAGTTTCGCTCGACGACGGACCGACGAACACTTTGTAGTCGCCGGGTAGAAGTTGCCAGTCGTTCTTTGCCTCGTCGAAGATGGAAAGATACAGCGGCGTCAGCGGCAACGTGACAGTTTTCGATTCACCTGGCGCCAGCTGCATGCGTTCCCACGCCACCAGCCGCTTGAACGGTTCACCCGCGCTCGCCGGAAGCTCCACATACACCTGAGCGATTTCGGCGCCCGCGCGAGAACCCGCATTCTTCACCGAAAACGTAACCTGTCGCTGCTTCTCATCCACTTTCAAGCCAGAATAACTGTAGGTTGTGTACGAAAGCCCGAATCCAAATGGAAAGAGCGGCTCTTTCTTCTCCGCTTCGAACCATTTGTAGCCGACCTTCACGCCTTCCGTATAGTCGACATCAAATGGCCCGATCCTCTGCCCGGCCGCGTGCGCCTTTATTTGCAAATCCATGCCGGGAACTTGCGGGTGCGGCAGGTCCGCCTCGGTTTTTGCAAACGTGACCGGAAGTTTCGCGGAAGGATTCACGTCGCCAAAAAGAATATTGGCAACGGCCTGTCCGCCGCCGATCCCTGGATACCACGCCGCCAGAATGGCTTTCACGTCTTTCACCCAGGGCATGGACACCGGGCCGCCCGTCTCCAACACCACGATGCTGCGTGGATTCGCAGCCGCAACCGCGCGCACCAGGGCATCCTGATTATCGGGAAGCGAAAGCGTTTCAGCGTCGCGGCCCTCGCACATATATTGATTCACGAACACGATGGCCAACTCGGAAGATTTTGCAAGAGCGGCCGCCGCCGCGGGATCGCTTCCGTCGTTATATTCCACCTTGGCGTCGCGCGCTTTCTCTCGAATATATTTCAGCGGCGCGGAAGGGAAGTACACCGGCTTTTGCCATTGCGCCGCACCCTGCTTCGGATTAATTGCATTGCCTCCCGGAGCGTCCACTTGCGCGGAACCGCCGCCAGAGAGCACGCCCACGTCCGCATGCGAGCCGATCACGGCAATAGATTTGTAATGATCCGCCGCCAACGGCAAGAGATGATCCGCATTCTTCAGCAGCACAATGCTTTGCTCGGCGATTTGCTGGGAATCATCGCGCCCACGAAACGGGTCGACCACCCGCCGGGGCATCGTCGGATTATCCACAACGCCCGTCGCAAACATGCTGCGCAGAATGCGTTGCACCATGTCGTCCAGCCGGGCCTGCGGTACCTGTCCGTTCTCGACTGCCTTCTTCAGCGGATCGCCAAGGAATCCATAGCCGGGCATTTCCATATCGAGCCCGTTGAGTACCGCTTTCACACTGCTGTGCGTGCCGTCCCAGTCCGAAAGCACAAAGCCCTTAAATCCAAAATCCTTCTTCAATACCTGATTCAAAAGGTAGTCGTTCTCGCACGCGTAATCGCCATTCACTTTGTTATACGAACACATCACGCCCGCAGGCTCGGCAATCCCGATGGCAATTTGAAAAGCAAGCAGATCGCTTTCTCGCAGCGTGCGCTTATCGAGAACAACAGTCAGGACGCTTCGCCCGGTTTCCTGATCGTTCACGGCGTAATGTTTGATGTCTCCCATCACTTGCTGCGACTGCAAGCCCTTCATCAAATTGCCGGCGATGCTGCCGGCAAGTACGGGATCTTCCCCGGCATATTCGAAGCCGCGTCCGTTGCGTGGCTCGCGGGCAAGATCAACGCCGCCGCCAATGGACATGTTGAATCCCTGGTCGCGCAATTCTCTGCCAATCACCGATCCGAACAAGTTCGCCGCATCCAGATTCCAGGTGGCGGCCAGTGCCAAAGACGATGGCAGCAGCGTCGCATAGCGGCTTTGCAGAGCCGCCATCCGGATACCCACGGCCGAGTCAGCCAGGTTGATGTCTGGAATCCCCAGGCGATCGATGCCTGGCACAAAACCCGCGCCAAAATTAGAGCGCGCCGGTACCGGATCACCTTGCCGCAACACGCCCCAGCCCGTACCGTGAACCAGCTGGATCTTTTCGTCCAGCGTCATTTGCTTCAGCACCATGTCGGCGCGTTGATCCGGAGGCAGCGACCGGTCCATCCACGGAAGTGAGCTGGTCTTCGATGGCTCCGACGTTTGTGACGCAACGGGAGATCCCGCCGCGAGCAAAACCGCGGCAAAACCGAAGCCGAGCAGTAACGATCGGGCGCACTTGGTGATTCTCATGAGTCTCCTTGTCTCAACTCTTTCTAATCGCTCTGCGTGGGGGGATTGGCAAGCCCGGCGTTGAATTCCGCTACGCACTCGTCGCAAATTTGCGCATCGCCGTTTCCCGCGAACATCTGGCCCACCAGATCGCCGCGCTTGCCGCAAAAACTACAACGGAAATCTTTGTACACACGATCGAGGTGCTGTGCCACTTCTTCTTCGGAAACGTGGGACTCTTCCCAGCATTCCGATGAGCCCGGATAGATGCGCTCCGCGCGGCGCTTGGCGTTGGCCACGGAGTCGTGCACGGAAACAGCCAGCGAGTTCCAGCCCTTCTCGCAAAAGTACAGCACCACTTCCGATTTGTTACGCGATTGGCAAATGGCCAGCAGCGGCACTCTTCCGATTTCTTCACCATCCACAAACAGCAAGCCGTGGCCTTTGGTGTAGCCCACGGAATCGTCCAGCACGGCGTAATGAAGGATGCGGTCGGAAGCGATGGCGGGAGGTGGCGTTGTGGATGCAGACGAACGTTTCCGTTTACCGGGCACCGGGCGGTTCCTCCCCACGAGAGTATACAGCGAAGGGAGCAATCGAAAAGCGCCATCAACAAATGGCGATCGCGTTAAGGAACGATGATGCGGGATTGCTCGTGTTGCAGTTCCTGCGCACCGGGAAATTGTCCGCGCAGGAACTCAATGAAGCGCCTTGCGCGCGGCCGGCTGTTCGTGCGAAGCAAGCCCATGCGAAACAGAAAGACCAGCAGCTGAAAAATCTCCACATCTTTGATTGGACCAAACGAAGGCTGCTGTGTGCTCTGCTTGGCCTCGACCAGATATGCCATAAGCGCGTCATACAACTCGCGTTGCAGCATCGGCACGGGCGGTTGCTCGTAGACAATGCCCGCAGCCAGGGTCTTGTAAGATTCCGCAAGCGCAAGCACCGCCGCAATCACGTCCGGATCGGTTGTCGAATGCTGAGCGGCGCAGAACTTCGCGATGTGGAACGCGATCGCGGAAAGAAACTGCCCATGAGCGTGGATCGTATCCGAAGTGATGCGAACGTCCAGTAGCGGAGTGTCCGCGGGCAGCGCGCGTTCGTGCTGGTCCTCATAGCGGTGCGCGGAAACCAGGTACCCGCAGTCCGAAGGACAGTCGATGGTCACTTCGCGCTCCGTCCCGCAACAAACCGCGCAAATCTTTTCCGCTTTCGCCGGGCAAAAACGCCCCGGCTTACGCTTCTGGCAAATTGGACAAGTCACGAACGATCCCCTGGAGAGTGGCAGAAAAACAGAATATCACGCTGTGATCACTTTGTTGTGGAAGCGGCGCGCGGCCACGAACAGCAGGAACGTGCCCATCAGGAAAAGCGCGAGACCATCGGTCCAAAGATGCGCCCAGGTCGCGCCTCGCAGAATGATCCCTCGCGTGATGTTAATGAAATAGGTGGCCGGAACAAAGTAGCTGAGCACAAAGAAAAATTTGGGCATCGTCTCTCGCGGGAAGATGTAGCCGGAAAAAAAGATGCTGGGAAGAATGGTCAGGAACGCCAGTTGCATCGCCTGTGCCTGCGATGTGGCCTTGCTGGAAATCAGAATGCCCAGTGACAGCGACACGAAAATGTACGGCAGGGAAAGAAAGGCGAGCATCAGCACGCTGCCGTGAATGGGCACCTGGAACAGGAAGCGCATGGCGGTGACAATCATGCACAACTCAAAGAAACCGATGCCCAGATAAGGCAGAAGCTTGCCAAGCAACAGGCCCATGGGGCGGACGGGAGTGACAAAAAGTTGCTCGAGGGTACCGCGCTCCTTTTCGCGCACGATCGAGAAAGCCGTCAGGAACGTGGTTACGTTGAGAAGCAGAATCGCCGTCAAGCCCGGCAAAAAGAAATTCGGCGACCGCGAATCCGGGTTGAACAGAATCTTCGGCCGCATGTCCACCGCGAACGTAACGTCGTTTGGCAGCACCCGCCGCAGTGACTCATCCAGGCCGATCGCCGTGGTGACGTTGATGGCTTGCCCGGCCACGGAAGAATCGGAGCCGTCGATCAGCACCAGCACCTGCGCGCTCATGCCGTGCAGGAGTTTGTCCGAATAATCGACGGGAATTTTTATGCCCACGCGGCACTTGCCGGAGATGATTGCGTCGTTCAGGTCCTTGTCGGTGTTGACGAAACGCACCAGGTGAAACGTGTCCGAATTTTTCAGCCGGTCCAGCAGTTCGCGGCTCTCGCGCCGCCCGTCGGCGTTATAAACCACCGTGTTGATCTGCCGCACGTTGGTGTCGATCCCGAAACCCAGCAGCAGCATCTGCAGAATCGGAATAATCAGAGAGAAAAACAACGTGCCGAAGTCCCGCCGCACGTGCAGCGTTTCCTTATAGAACACCGCGCTGAAGCCCCGAAAGGGATTATCCACGGGTGGCCTCCTGCGCGGCCTGGTGCTTGTTCGTGAGTTCCACGAAAACGTCTTCGAGGCTGGGCGCCAGTGGTCGAATTTCCGCCACGGTGACCTTATGGTTCAGAAGTTCAGCGCGCAAATGGTCCAGGCTGAGGTTGTCATCGATCAGCGCATGCACGGACTGCCCGAAAATCGTGGCGCTGTGAATCCCCGGAATGGTCCGCGCCGCGCGCAGCGCCTGTGTCACGTGTGGAGCTGTAATTTCCACGCGATAAGTCTTCTCCGGGTTCACATCCGGCAATTCGCGAAGCGCATCGGGCGTGCCGTCGGCGATCACTTTGCCGAAATAAATGTACGCAACATGGCTGCATCTCTCAGCTTCGTCCATGTAATGCGTGGTAACAAAAAACGTAATGCCGTGCGCGGAAAGGTCGAACAGCAGATCCCAAAGTTGCCTGCGCGCCACCGGATCGATGCCTGCGGTGGGCTCGTCCAGAAAAATCAGGGTGGGTTCGTGCAGCATCGCGCATCCCAAGGCCAGTCGCTGTTTCCATCCGCCAGAAAGTTGCGCGGACAAACGGTTCAGATAGGGGCTAAGCCCGTTCAACAGAATAATCTCGTCCATCCGGCGTCGCAGTCGTTCCGGGGATAGCCCGTAGATGCGCCCATAAAAAATAAGATTTTCGGAAACGGTCAGGTCGGCATACAAGCTGAAGTTCTGCGACATATAGCCAATATGTTCGCGCACTCCTTCGGGATCCCTGCGAACGTCGATGCCCTGAACCATGGCGTCACCCGAGGTGAGCGGCACCAATCCCGTGAGCATCTTGATGACCGTAGTCTTGCCGCTGCCATTGGGCCCCAGAAAGCCGAAGATTTCGCCCTTTTCCACCTGGAAACTCACGTCGTTCACGGCCGTGAAGTCCCCGAAACGGCGGACCAGGTGGCGGGCGGAAATGGCGGGTTGGTCGGAGGTCGTCACGTTTTAGCTGTTCGGCGAAAGCTTTACGTCCGCGGCCATCCCGGCAAGCACGCGATGGGAAGAATCGTCGATGCGCACCTTCACTCCGAAAACCTGGTGTACACGTTCCTCGCGGGTCTGCACGTTGCGCGGCAGAAATTCCGCTTGCTGGTTGATCTGTTCCACCACGCCGCTGAACGATTGATTGGGAAACGAATCCACGCGAATCTCCGCTTTCTGGCCAAGATGCACTTGCCCAATCTCTGTTTCCGGAATGTAGATGCGCACATAGATTTGATCGCGTTCCAGTAACGTCGCCACGGGCGTGTTGGGAGGAATCAAATCCCCGGGACGCACATCCAGAACTTCAACGGTCGCCGCAGCAGGGGCAAGCACCTGGCGTTCGCGGAATCGGGCTTCATCGTAGGCCTGCGCGGCCTTGGCCGCTTCCACATCTTCACGCCGGTTGCCGCGTTCGTATTTCTCCAGCGTGGCCTCGGTCTGCTGATACCTGGCCTCCGCAGCGGCAATTTCTTCTTGCCGGTAGCCTTTGCGGAATTCATCCAGTTTGTGCTGCGCATTCTGTTTTTGCGCCAGCGCCATTTTCCAGTTTGCTTCGGCAGTGTCCAGCTGTTGCTTGGACACCAGGTCCTTGGCTGCGAGCGCGTCATACCGCTGGTAATCGAGATGCGTGCGCACTTCGTCGGCGTTCGCTCGATCGAGGTCCGCCTTGGCTGCGGCGATGTCTTCCTGGCGATAGCCGTTCTTGCGTTGGTCGTATTCCGCTTTGGCCTGAGCAGCAGCAGCGCGCGCTTCCGCGATTTCCTCCGGACGGAATCCGCGTTGCGCTTTGTCCGCGGCTGCGCGCGATTGATCGAGAGAGGCGAGCAGCTCTTTATCGTCAAACGAAATGAGCAGCTGGCCAGCTTCCACGCTGTCGCCCTCGCGCACCAGGATTTTGTCGATGCGGCCGCCGACCTTGGATCCGACGCGTATGTCGCGCGCTTCCACGGTGCCGGAACCTTGCAGGCCCGTGTCTCGATGGAACCACCCCATCGAGTACGCCGCGGCCCCCGCAAGAGCGGCCACCACGACAGGGATCAATAACAACTTACGTTTCATAAATTGCTACTCCTCAGCAGCACAACTAGCCACGTCAATTCACCAGAACAACGGAACTACCGCCGGCGGCGTCGAAATATTTCGCGGCGTCAACCCTTCCCACAACACTTCGAATGCGCCTTCCATCCGCGACAACAAGGTGCCATCCCCATCCAGCGACCACAGCAGCAACGTGCCGAAAATGGCCTGGCGAAAAACTTTGGCAATTTGTATCGGAGGAAGATCGCCGCGAATTTCTCCCCGCTGCTGGCCCAGCTGAATCATTTCCGAGTGCAGCGCCAGAACGCGCTTCTGCAAATCCAGCATGCCTTCGCGCACCGGCGTGCTGGCAAGAAACGCCTGAAGCAGCGCGCGCAGAACGTCGGGATTGCGCGTCGGCTCCTCGGTCATGCGCGTGCCGAGAGAGCGCAGAAAAACAGGCATCGGCGTGGTGGTGCGTTGCGCCTCGTCGACCGCGGATTTAAGTTTCGCGTATTGCATCTCGCCGAATGCCAGCAGGATGTGATCCTTGCTGGGAAAATAGTTAAAGAAGGTACCTTTGCCTACATCGGCGGCATTGGTGATGTCTTCGACGGTGGTTTCTGCAAAGCCTTTCTTGGCGAACAGGGCCAAGGCGGCGTGGAATAGGCGTTCGCGAAGCTCGGCGCTGCGGCGGGAGCGGCGATCGGAATGGGCGGGGGAAAGCAAAGAAGGCATAGATAATTGACCTCCATTCATTAATGACCATAGGTCATTAAGGCCGGCCCTGTCAATAGAACTACGCGAAAAATGCAAAGAGCCTCGGCGTTGCACCGAGGCTCGCACGTTAACACCTTTTAAATCAGTGCTATATCTCTTTGCCAGAGGACTGATTCTTGGGAGTCTTCTTGTTCAAATAGGAGATGAACTGCTGCGCTGAAGGAGGCACCGCCACGGCACCTTTAAAGATGATGTCCTGTGCGCTAACCGATTTATTGTAGACCTTCTCGTTGGCACTATTGTCTGGCCGAACCGTGGAACCGGCCAGAGAGATGCCGGCGAACAGTCCGCGCGCGCGCGAATAGGAAAGAATCTCTGCTCGCATCGTAACGTCGGTGGACGCTTCGGCGTTTCGTCCCTTGGGTCCCGCCGCCGCGGAAGCATCGCCACCTAGTTTCACCTTGCTGCTCAGAATCGCGCGAGCTCCACGTTCATTCATCACCAGCAGCACGAAGTCCGTGGCCTGTCCGCCAATCTGAAAGCCAAAGCTGCCGCCCTCCAGCGCCATCATCGTAGGTGCGCTCCACGGACCGTTGAACCTTTCGCCGGTGCGGCAGGTCATCGCTCCGCGCCCGTAGCTGCCCCCGAAGATAAAAGCGCCTTTCAGCACCGAGGGATAGACGATAATGCAGTCGGCTTTGTCGATCAGATCTTGCGGGATGTCGTCGGGGATATCCATAATTTCCTGCACGACCAGACCGCAATTCTCCAGCCGCTCTTTTTCTTTGCGATCATCGGCGAAGATTGCCGGAGCCGCCAGGGAAAGAGTCAAAACCGTTGCCAGCCACTTTTTCATTCGTATCACCCTCTTCAAAGATTCCGTCCGTAGTGCCACAACTCCGTAGTCCAACAACTATGATGCAAATCTGGGCGGTGAAAGCCGCGGGTCGAGAAAAGCGAGAGACGGCTGCTAGCCGCCCCGCGCTGGGAACTAAGAGGAGCGGAAGCCTTTGCCTGACTTTCGAATATACTTTCAGTCCATGGATTTTGCCAATAGAGGATTTATGGTCAGGAAAAGCGGAAAAGCGATGTGCGCGCTGTTTGCCATGCAATTCGCCCTGGCGGCCGCACCGGCATGGACTCAAGCGCCCGTCCCCCAAGCTGCTCCGCCGGTGCAGGAGCAGAGCCCAAGACCCATCACGGCTGCAGGACGCTTCGCAGAACGCGCAGAAAAGCTCGTGCAGTCGGCTCCGGTCGACAAAGGCGAATGGGGATTGCTTGTGGTGGACGCGACGACCGGTGAAACTCTGTACGAGAAGAACGCCGACAGATATTTCGTCCCCGCATCGAACATGAAACTCCTGACGACGGCGCTGGCGCTGGATACACTCGGACCGGATTACCGGTTTCGCACCACAATCGAAACCAATGGCGCGCTTTCCGCGGATGGAAAACTTTCCGGCGATCTGATCCTGGTCGGGCGCGGCGATCCCAACCTTTCCAACCGCAAATTTCCATTCGATCTAAAGGAAGAGTTCGACGGCCCGCCGGAAAAAGCGCTGGCCGAACTGGCCGATGCCGTCGCGGCGCGCGGAGTGAAGGAAATCAGCGGCGACATGGTGGGCGACGACAGCTATTTCCCGCGCGAGCGTTACCCGGATGGTTGGGAAATCGACGATATGGTTTGGGATTATGGCGCGGCGATTTCCGCGATCGTGGTCGACGACAACACCGTCGCCCTGACGCTCACACCAGGAGAAAAGGCCGGAGACGCCGTCCAGGCCGTGCTGGAGCCGCCGGCGCAGGAATTCGTAGTCAGGAATGAAGTGATCACCATCGCCGCGAAAGAAAAGGCGGACCTGCGCCTGACGCGGGAACCCGGCGCAGGCACGGTGGTGGTGAGCGGAACGCTACCCGCCCGAAGTTCTCCGCGCAAGCTGGTGCTGGCTATCCAGGAACCGGCGCAGCACGCGGCGGCGCTCATGGCCAGGCTGCTCAAGGAACGCGGAATCAAAGTGGATGGCAAAGTGCGCGCCCTGCATGATCCCGATCCACTGGAAGCGTCGCGCACCGTGCTGGCGGAACATTCTTCGATCCGCCTCGGCGATGCGGTGAAACTGGTAAACAAGATCAGCCAGAACCTGCACGCGGAAGTCCTGTTGCGCACGTCGGCGAGGCAAAGCGGCCGCTGGATCGATCCTGAAGATTTACAAAAATTCCCGCAGGATTTTTATGCAAAGGTGGGTATTGGCGTCGACGACGTCGTGCAAACCGATGGGTCAGGATTATCTCGCCATGATCTGGTGTCGCCGCGGGCGTTTGTGGTCCTCCTGGAATATGCGCAAAAGCAAAAATGGTTTCCGGAATATTATGCCTCCTTGCCGGTAGCTGGGGTGGACGGAACACTGAACGAACGAATGAAGGATTCGGGAATAGCGGGGCGCATCCACGCGAAAACCGGTTCCGTCTCCCACGTGCGCACACTCAGCGGTTTTGCGGAGACGGTGGGTGGGCGAAGGCTGATTTTTTCATTTATGAGCAACAACGAGCAGGTGAAGAACCACGAAGTACACGATGCGCTGGACGGATTGTGCCAGGCAATGATCGAAGAGTTTGACGAAAAGAAGGAAGCCTCGAAGTAATGGACGCGGAAAAAGCGGAGAATCCGGCGATGGGCGAAAAGATTGTGACGGTGTTTGGAAGTTCGCGGCCGCAGCGCGGCGATGCGGATTATGAAGAAGCGCAAAAGCTCGGTACAGTTCTGGCGGAACGTGGTTTTGCGGTATGCACCGGCGGATATGGCGGAGTCATGGAAGCAGCTTCGCGTGGTGCGAAGGATGCCGGAGGGAAAACCTACGGCGTAACCGCTGAATTTTTCATGCGAAACGCCAATGAGTGGGTCGATGTCGAAGTGCGGAAGAAGACTTGGCAAGAACGCTTATTTGCATTGATCAAACTTGGCGATGGCTTTGTGGCTTGGAAAGGCGGAACGGGCACTCTGGTAGAATTGGCGGCGGTTTGGGAAATGTTGAATAAAACCGTGATGGCCGCGAAACCCTTGGTGGTCCTTGGTGATTTCTGGCAGCCCATTCTGCAGCGCGTCAGGGAAGTGGAATTGGGGCCGGCGTTCGCTCAGGTGTGGGGCGAGGCGAACGGGAGTTTGGTGCACAGCGCCAAGGGAGTGGAGGACGCGGTCGACTTCTTGGCGGCGCAGTTGGAAACCGGAAACGCGAAAAGGGAAAATAGAAAATAGGGAGCGCTGCGGGTCGCCACACCTGTCACGACTGGGAACGAATGTCACGGCGAGCGGAACACGTTCTGGAGTTTGACAAGCTGCGAGAGTTGCTGCGGCAGCGGACCACGTGCGCGCCGGGACGTAGATTTGTCGACGGGCTGGAATCAAATGGCGGTCGCGAGGAGTTGGAAGGCGCGTTTGCCTTAATACGCGAAGCGCAGGAATGGCTGCGGCTCGGACGCGAACTCGGATTTGGCGCGCTCTCGGACCCGCGGGGCTGGCTGGATCGGCTGGAATCCCCCGGCGCGGCGCTCGAACCGGCGGATTTTCTGGATGCGGGATCGTTGCTGGAGACGTCGTCGTGGCTGCGCCAGCAATTTCGGGAAGAAGCGGCAAAATTTCCGCTGCTGGCAGCGCGCGCGGCGTCTCTTGCTGACTTCAAAGAATTGCACGCGGCGATCCGCCGATGCATTTTGCCAAACGGCGAGATCAGCGATGACGCTTCGAGCGCGCTGCGTCGCATTCGCGCCAGCATCCAGCAAACGCGAGAATCGATTCAGAGAACCCTGAAACAGATTTTGCGTTCGCGTCAAGCGGAATCCGGTGAAGACTACGTGACACTGCGCAACGATCGCTTCGTGATCCCGGTGCGGTCGGAGCACCGCCGCAACGTCCAGGGTGTGGTGCACGGCGCCAGCGCCACGGGACAAACAGTCTTCGTCGAGCCCTTTGAGACGGTCGAGATCAACAATCAATTGGTGCAGCTCGCGGAAGACGAAGCCGCGGAGATTTTTCGCATCTTGAAAGAGCTAACCGATCGGTTGCGAGGGATGCTGGCGCCGCTGCAATCTGCCGCTGCCGTGATTGCCCAGCTCGACAGTATCTTTGCTCGAGGACGATTCGCGCGCGATTTCGATGCGTGCATGCCCGAATTTTCTGCCGAACCGCAATTGCGGCTGGAAGCGGCGCGCCACCCGGTGCTGGAAGACAAACTGCGCAGGGAAAATCGCGCGATTGTTCCAATGTCGTTGGCCCTCGGCGGTGACGAACGATTGCTGGTGATCAGCGGACCAAACACCGGCGGAAAAACCGTGGCGTTGAAGACCACCGGGCTTGCCGTCCTGGCGACGCAAGCGGGAGTTCCTGTGGCGGCGCAACGTGCGGTGCTCTCGATGTTCGATCGCGTGTTGGTGGATATCGGCGACGAACAATCGATCGCCGCCGATCTTTCCACATTTTCGTCGCATATGCTGAATCTGAAACGCATGCTGCAGGAAGCCACGCCGAATTCGCTGGTGCTTGCCGACGAAATGGGAACAGGCACGGCTCCGGAAGAAGGCGCGGCGCTGGCCGTGGCGCTGCTGGACGCGTTTCAAAAGAAGCACTGCTTCGTGCTGGCAACCACGCACCACGATCGGCTGAAAACATACGCTTCCACCACACCGGGCGTGGTGAATGCGGCGGTGGAGTTTGATGAAGTGAATTTGCGGCCGACCTATCGCCTGATGGTGGGCGTTCCCGGTGGATCGAGCGGAATTGCCATTGCAAAGCGGCTGGAGCTGCCGGAGTCCATCATCGAGCATGCCCATTCGTTGATGGCGCCCGAATCGCAAGAAGCCGCCGGCCTGATTGCTTACTTACATCGTAGCCGCGATGAACTGGACCGTTTGCGCACGCAGATGGCGGAAGAAAGGCGCGCGCTGGAACTGGAACGCGCGAAGCTGCGAAGCGAATGGGTGGACCGGCAGAAGCAACGAATCGCGGAACTGGAACAAAAATTCGCGGAAATGCAGAAGCGCTTCGAAGAAAATGTCGCGAGCGTTGTGGAAGCCGTGAAGGAACGCGAACTGCGCGCACAACTGGAGAAAACAACCCGCCGAAAAATGCAAGACGCGCGGGGCGGTGCAAAGGAAGAATTGAACGCCGCCGTAGTGCAGACAATTTCCGAATCGCAGCAGGATTTGGGACTAAGGGCGGATACGCTTGAGAAGGTGAACGCCGCGCAGTTGCAGCCGGGCGCCAGGATTCGCGTGCGCGGCTTCAATAAGCCGGTTATTTTGCGGCGTGTCGATGGGCCATCCGCGGCAATCGAAGCGGGGCCGCTGCGGATGAAAGTTGCGGTGGAAGAGATTACCGGCGTTGAAGCCGATGCCAAAGGCAAAGCGGCAAGTCATCATTCGAAACGCGAAAATATTACCGTGACATCGCTCGGCGGTGAAGCTGCGGAATCTGGCGAAATTAATGTGATTGGCATGACCGTCGAACAGGCCAGCGAGCGTGTGGACAAATTCCTGGATGACGCGGCGCTGGCTCATCGCACCCAGGTGCGAATCATTCACGGGCATGGAACCGGCGCTTTGCGCAAAGGCCTCGGCGAATTTTTGAGGAATCACCCGCTCGTCGAACACGCGCAGTTTGAGACCGAGGAGAACGGCGGGAAGGCGATTACGGTTGTGAGTCTGAAGGATTAAATTCAGGGAAGAAGCGATGGCCGAAGCGGGATCATTTGCGGATCGGGTGAAGCAGCAGGCGGACATTGTCCGCGTGGTGGGCGAATACGTGCGCCTGAAGAAGAGCGGGCAGAATTACACCGGCCTGTGCCCATTTCATGGAGAGAAGACACCGTCGTTCGCCGTTCACCCGGTGAAGCAAATTTTCCATTGCTTCGGCTGCGGCAAGGGCGGAGACGTTTTCAGCTTCGTAATGGAAATGGAAAAGTGCGAGTTTCCAGAAGCGATCCGCATTGTCGCTGAAAAATGTGGCATCGCATTGCCACGCCCCAAGGAACGCACGCCGGAGGAACGCAAAGAAAATCAGCAGCGGGCAGTCCTGATCGAAATGCACCGAGAGGCGCAAACCTTTTTCGTAAAGCAACTCGAAACCACCGGGGAAGGAAGGGCGGCGCGCGCGTATCTGGCAGATCGCGGGCTGGACAAGGACACGATTGCGCGATTTGGTATGGGCTATGCTCCAAGTGGCGGCGATGTGCTGCTGCGCATGCTGAAGGCAAAGTATCCAGAGAAATTGCTGGGCGAATCGGGATTGGTTTCGCGGGATCAGAGCGGCGCGCGTTTGTTTGACCGCTTCCGCCGGCGCATTACGTTTCCGATTGCCAACGAGTCCGGGAAAATTGTAGCCTTCGGCTGCCGGGCCCTGGGCGATGACCAGCCGAAATATCTGAACTCGCCGGAAACGCCGATCTATTCGAAGAGCAACTTGCTGTATCATCTCGATCGCGCGAAAGACGCGCTACGCCGGCAGGATTTCGCGGTGCTGGTCGAAGGATACATGGACGCGATCGCCGTCGCGCGTGCCGGCATCAGCAACGTGGTCGCCAGTTGCGGCACCAGCCTGGCCGAGCCGCAAATTAAATTGCTCGGACGATTCACAAAACGGGTGATTGTGAATTACGATCCGGACAGCGCGGGCCAAGCGGCCACCGAGCGTTCCGTTTCGCTTCTGCTCGAGCACGAATTCGAGGTGAAGGTATTGGCGCTGCCGGCGATTGGCGAGAAAAAGGCCGACCCCGATCTCTTCATCCGTGAAAAAGGCGCGGAGGCCTACATCAAGGCGCTGAAAGACGCGCCGCCCTACGTGGATTATCTGATCGGCCGGGCGCGGCAAATGGATTTGACGACCGGTGAAGGAAAGCTTCGCGCCCTTAATTTTCTGATGCCCTACGTCCAGAAAATTCCCAATGGCCTGCTGCGCTCCGAATGGGCCACGCGCATTTCCACACAACTGCGCATTGACGAACCGGTGCTGCGCGCTGCCCTGAATAAAGCCGCGACCGAGCGCCGCAGTGAAGTGAAAACCAGGCCGGAGTTCGTCGGCAAAGCCGGTAAGCCCGCTGAACGCCGCCTGATTCGCATGCTGGCCGAAGCGGAAGAGTTCAAGCGCGAACTGGCCCAGCGCCTGAAGCAATCTCGTCTGTATCAGGGCCTGGAAACGGAAAAGATTTTCGCCGCGCTCATCGTCGCAGGCTTGGCGGACGAACCGATGCCCGCCACCGAAATTGGCGCGCTGCTGGAAGACCGCGACCGCCGCATATTCTTCGAAATTTTGTTTGAAGAAGCGAACGAGGGCACGTGGGAAGAAGCGGAAAGCTGCATGGAGGCGCTGCACGGCCGGCAAATCGAGCAGGAGTTGGCCTTGGTGCAGCGCGAAATCGAGAATAGCCCCACGGCCGAAGCCATGCGTGGGCTTCTCGCTCGCAAACAGGAATTGATGAAGCGGCGCGCGGCGGGATAGCAGAATATGTTGGAAGAACCCAAATCGCGGCGCAATTTCTTGGGCGCAGGCGCAGCTTTCGTGGCTGCAGCAGGCGCACCGCAGACATCGCCCACAACAAGCCAAGGCAAAACTTCCTTTACCGACGTGACGCATTTTGGCGCAACCGGCGACGGCAAGACGCTGGACTCTCCCGCAATCAACAAAGCGATTGACGCCACTGCGGCAAGCGGCGGTGGCACGCTGTGTTTCCCATCAGGCACATATCTTTGCTATTCCATTCGGCTGAAAAGCAACGTGGCGCTGTGGCTCAATCAGGGCGCAACGATTCTTGCCGCGGATTCCCCCGAAGACGGCAGCGCCACAGGCTACGACCCCGCCGAATCCAATGTGCCTTGGGAAAATTATCAGGATTACGGCCACAATCACTGGCACAACAGCCTTATCTGGGGAGAAGGCCTGGAAAATATTTCGATTCTTGGTCCAGGCTTGATTTGGGGCAAGGGCTTGAGCCGCGGCTCGGGGCCGGGGCCCAAAGCGGAGTCGCCGGGAGTTGGCAACAAATCCATCGCCCTGAAAAACTGCCGTAATGTTTTGCTGCGCGATTTTGGCATTCTGCACGGCGGACATTTCGGGATTCTGGCCACCGGCGTCGACAACCTCACGATCGACAATCTCACCATCGACACAAATCGCGACGGCATGGATGTCGATTGCTGCCGCAACGTGCGCATTTCCAACTGCAGCGTCAATTCGCCCTGGGACGACGGCATCTGCCTGAAAAGTTCCTTTGCGCTAGGATACCCGCGCGCCACGGAGATGGTCACTATCACGAATTGCCTGGTTACCGGCGATTTCGAGGAAGGCACTCTGCTCGATGCCAGCTACAAACACTTCGGCGCGAGCGCAAGCAAGGTCCCACGGACGGGGCGCATCAAATTCGGCACCGAATCCAACGGCGGCTTCAAGAACATCACCATTTCGAATTGCGTGTTTGATGGCTGTCAGGGATTCGCCCTGGAATCGGTCGATGGCGCGCTTCTGGAAGACGTCACCATCACGAATATCACCATGCGCGACTTGTTCAGCCCTCCGATCTTTTTACGCCTGGGTGCGCGCATGCGTGGACCCGAGGGCGCGGCCGTAGGCAAAATCCAGCGCGTCTCCATCAGCAATGTGGTTTGCTCCAATACAGAATCAACCATCAGCTCGATCATTTCAGGAATTCCCGGACACAATATTGAGAACGTGCGCATCAGCGACATCCTGATCGAGCATCGCGGCGGAGGCACCCTTGCGCAGGCATCCGGGCAGTTGCCGGAAGTGGAAAAGAAGTATCCCGAGCCAAACATGTTCGGTCCCACCCCATCGCAAGGTTTTTTCCTGCGCCACATCCATGGAATCGAGATGAACAATGTAAAAATCATCTCCAAGGAGCCGGATGCGCGCCCGGCCATTGTGCTGGAAGACGTGCAGGAGGCTGAATTTGCCGGTGTGCGTTCGCCGGAGGCCACGGGACGGCCGGTATTTGTGCTCCGAAATGTAGCCGGCGTCACCCTGCATCGCTGCCCGCCAGTACCAGACCAGGAGATCAAGCAGGCAAACGAAAAAGATCTCTAAATCCTCCAAGAGTCAGACGCCAAAGCATCACCAAAATCACAGGGTCTTCCCAGCCAACGAAAGCATTGACGCGGAGGGACTTAGGCGTGTAACGTACAAGGGTTGTGCGGGTAACGGATTCCCTTGTTTTTGCATCTATTCAAGAGTCAAACAAGAGCAACGGCACCGTTCGGGCAGCATCGCAGCAGACAGGCATTGCGTGGGGCAGCGGCAAGAAATCGGCGCGGCAAATAAGGCTTCAGAGCAAAAATTCAGAGCTTCACGGAGGACTATCCCTCCTTATGCCAGCTTCTGGCTATCTCTGTCCGCTCTGTGTACCTGCAGCGGGCTTGGGTGTGCGCAACCGATATTTGGCGGCAGCTTAGTGAAAGAGTAGAGCGGGAGGAGTGTTGTGGCGGCTACCGGATTAGAAGAAAAATATGATGCAGTACGGCAGCTCATTGCCATAGGCAAAGAGCGCGGCTACCTGTTGTACGACGAAGTAAACGATTCGCTTCCCGCCGAAGTGCATTCTTCGGAAGAGATCGACGATCTTCTCACCACATTTGAACGCAACGGAATCGAGATTTACGAGGACGCGGCTTCGGCCAAGGCGGCGCGCGCCGTGGAAGTGTCTGCCGATCATGGCGACCGCGACGCGGTGGTGAAGGACGACATTCACGCGGAAGAGGGCGGCGGAAGCGATCTGGATCTAACTCCCGGTTCGCTGGAGAAGACCAACGACCCCGTCAGGATGTATTTGCGGGAAATGGGCACCGTTCCGCTGTTGACGCGCGAAGGCGAAGTAACCATCGCCAAGCGCATTGAGCGCGGTCAGCTCGTTGTGATGAAGGCCATCACCCGCTCGCCGATCGTCATCAAGGAATTGATCGCGGTCGGTGAGGATCTGCGAAAGGGCGCGCGGTCCATCAAGGAAATCGTCCAGTTTGACGATGAAGAGCTGACCGAAGAGAAAATCGCCAACAAGACCAAGCAGACCCTGAAATATATCGACAAGATTGCCAAGCTGTATGACCAGGCGCTGAAGGAAGCAGTGCGCCTTGATAAAACGCCGAAGGCAAAGAAGAAGCCCTATATTCGCGCGAAGTGGGCCGTGGCCCGGACCCGCGTGGGAATCTCCCTGGAAATTCGCGACATCGATTTCAATCCATTTGAAAAGAAGCGCCTGATCGACAAGATGCGCGGCACTGTCGAGCGGCTGCAGTCTCTGGAACGCGAAGCGGGCCGGCTGGAACGCCGCGCGGACGTATCCAAGGGCGATAATGCCGCCGAAGCGCGCCGGGAACTGCGCACGCGCCGGTCTGAACTGAAGGATATTGAAGAAGCCAGCGAAGTCGGATTGATGGAACTGAAGCGCACGCTGACCATCATTCACCGCGGCGAAGCGGAAGCCGAGCAGGCCAAGAAGGAACTGATCGAAGCTAACTTGCGCTTGGTGGTTTCCATCGCCAAGAAATATACCAATCGCGGATTGCAGTTCCTGGATCTGATTCAGGAAGGCAATATCGGCTTGATGAAGGCGGTTGACAAGTTCGAGTGGCGCCGCGGCTACAAATTTTCCACCTACGCAACATGGTGGATCCGCCAGGCGATCACCCGCGCCATTGCCGACCAGGCGCGCACGATTCGTATTCCGGTGCACATGATCGAAACCATCAACAAACTGGTGCGTACCAGCCGCCAGTTGGTGCAGGAATTGGGGCGCGAACCCACCAGCGAAGAAATCGCCAAGCGCATGGACATTCCCGTGTCCAAGGTGCGCAAGATCCTGAAAATCGCGCAGGAACCAATTTCCCTGGAAACGCCGATCGGCGAAGAAGAAGATTCGCATCTTGGGGATTTCATCGAGGACAAGGCCGTGGTGTCGCCTTCGGACGCTGTGATCAACCTCAATTTGAAGGAACAAACTTCTTCCGTGCTGAAGACGCTGACGCCCCGCGAAGAAAAAGTGATCAAGATGCGCTTCGGCTTGGACGATGGCAGCGAGCACACGCTCGAGGAAGTCGGTCAGTCCTTCGCCGTCACCCGCGAACGCATCCGGCAGATCGAAGCAAAGGCCCTGCGCAAGCTGCGGCACCCTTCGCGCTCGCGAAAGCTGCGCGCGTTCCTCGAAGGTCCGTCGCGCGATTACCTGTAGAACGAAATCAGAAACGCGAAAATAGAAGCAAAAACGCCCGGCTGGTGCCGGGCGTTTGTTATTTGTGCTCGATCCCCCTCTTCTGCGGTCTCGTAAGCATCCTGATGCGGGATCTTTTGAGCCTTGGAGAAAATGAATGCCTATGGTAGAATGATAGAAGATAAATAGTAGAAGGGTAGAATAAGCGATGGCCATCAACATCAAGAGCGATGAAACGCAAAAACTTGCGCGCGAATTGGCAAACTTAACCGGCGAAACTATGACCGCCGCGGTGACGGAGGCTGTGCGAGAGCGGCTTGAGAAGGTGCGAAGCAAACGAGGGAACGGCCTTGCGCAACGCATGCTGGAAATTGGCCGGGATTGCGCGTCGCGCCTAAAAGAGCCTTTTCTCAGCAAGGACCATGGTGAGTTGTTGTATGACGAGAGAGGCCTGCCGCGGTGATTATCGACACTTCTGCCATCGTCGCGATCTTGCGCGATGAACCCGAAGCTGCGATGTTCGTGGAGGTGATTGCCGCTGCGCAGAGCAGGCGAGTCTCGGCTGTGAGTTTCGTAGAAGCCGCAGCTGTAATCGATGGGAGCCGTGACCCTGTTGCGAGCCGGCGTTTTGACGAACTCTTCCGGGAAGCCCAATTCGTGATTGCGCCAGTGACCGCCAATCAAGCACGTGTTGCGCGGGATGCCTATCGCGATTTCGGAAAGGGAAACGGACATCCGGCGGGGCTGAACCTTGGAGACTGCTTTGCATATGCTCTCGCCAAGGAAACGAGTGAACCGATTCTATTCAAGGGCGATGATTTCGGACAAACAGATCTCACCT
Organism: Candidatus Acidiferrales bacterium; assembly: GCA_963701055.1. Taxonomy (GTDB): domain Bacteria; phylum Acidobacteriota; class Terriglobia; order Acidiferrales; family UBA7541; genus Acidiferrum. Next base: position 966,799 of record OY969563.1, read on the forward strand.
CGGCACTTGGTTAACAATCGGGGCATTCATTGCTGGTCTGGGCGTTTTTCATTCGGAATGAAATTCTGCGATGACTTCGATAATTCCGAAAATGGCTGCGTTGAAGTTTGCCAACTCCTCAGCCGGAATCCAGTATTCTTTGTGGATTGAGCCACCAACCGTATGCACCTCGAATTTGGATAGATAGCTTGTTCGAACGTAAAATTTGGTCACGAAGCCAGCCTTTTGTTTTGGATCTGTTGCGTTCCAGTCTCGCGCAATTTGCACCGCGTATCCTTCGGTCAGCACCGGATAAAAGATAGGTTGGCCGGCGAGGCGAGGAGGAAACGCGCGAAAACCGGTCTCACGAATGAGCGCCATTTCCAGCGGGCCGACGGGTCGGTACAGCGTTGAAGTTTGTTCCACAGATTTGTTTTACGCGGGGAGTTCGACGTAGGCGGAGTATTTGTGTGGTTCGGGGACAGGCTCACCGTCCTGGCGAAGGCCGTCCAAGTGAAATGCGATTGCCTCGGTCATGTTTTTTTCGACCTCTGCGTGTGTGGCACCGGTAGAAACACGTCGGGGAAGGTCTGGCGAATAGGCCGAATAACCGGTGGCAGTTTCTTCGATCACGATCAGGTACTTTTTCATGCTCTTAGCCCAGCCTGCTTCACTACGCTATTAAGGGTGCCTGGAGCCAAATCGTCCCCAGCTTGTTTGGCACCGTCACCAAGCCCGGCTTTGTCGGGTGCTAGTATTGTCGATGGCTACCTCGGGTCCGGTCAAGATATCAACCGCCCCGTTCCAACAGCCGGATGACATCTCGCACCTTCACGTCTTTAGCCTATTCCGCGCGCAAACACCCGTCAATGTCTTCAATCGCTCTCCGTCCATTCTAAGCGCTAATGCTTCGCGCGCGTTTGCGCAACAAGAAATTTGCCCCGCACTGTGCTCAGGAAGTTCTTGCGTTTCCTGCAAGATGAGCCAAGATTGGAACAATCTGCGGTCAGGATAACTTGCGGAAATTCCTATGAGACGAAGACAGCAAATTGCAGCGATCGCCCTTGTGTTACTGGCAGCAGCAACCATTTACGGTTTCCTGAAAACGCGCGAACCGTTGGCCCCCGTCGAGCCCGCGGCCACTGTCCAGGCGCCGGAAAAAGCCTTGGTGGACCAGAGCCCGCTGACCACCGCGCAGCAACTTGCACAACTCGCTTCGTTTCAGGATGAACGCCCGCTCGCACAGGAAGCCTTGCGCCTTTCCGATTTTGATGTGGACCAGGCTTTCGACAATGCGTTGCGGCGCGCGCGCTTACATCCGCCTCCTCTTTCGCCTGAGGGCAAAGAAGATGAAGCGCGTTTGCAAAAAGCAGAAAACCTGCTGCAGGCAGACCAAGACCGCGTGAAGCAACTCACCGACCAGCTGGCCAAAGCACCCGAATCCAAAAAGGATGCGCTGCAAGCGGATCTGATTCAGGCCCAGGCCGATGTGGAACTTGCACAGGACGAAGTGGACGATGCCAAGGAGGATTTGATCCGCGCCGGCGGCGATATCATCGACCGCATTCAGGCGCTGAAGAAACAACACGAAGAAACCGCCCATGGCACGCCGAACGCGATTCCCACCGGGCCAGAACCGGTGGACCATCCGGGCGTCGTCTATCACATCGCGCAATGGCGGCAGCTGCACCAGAAGCAATTGCAATTGTGGAGCGCGAAAACGGATACGGACACCGCGATCGCCACGCTGACCACCAAGCACAACGCGCTGGACGCCGAGGTAGACGCGGAAAAAGCGGCCGCCCCGGAACTGGCCCATCACGCGAAGGGCGCGAAAACCGCCACCACGGGCACGCAAGTATCCGCGGCCAACAAAAGCCAGGACGATACGGCGGCGTTACTCAAGAAAACCCAGCAACTGGCGATGAACCAGAAAATTCTTTCGGCGTACGACATGCGCATCGAGACGAAGAAACAAATTTCCTCCGTCTACGGCCAATGGATTGACCTGTTGGCCGCGCGCCAGCGCGAAATTCTGCATCGGGCGCTGTTCGGAATCGCCATCATTCTTGCGATTGCCTTGTTTGGTCTCGCTGTCAGCATCTGGATGGAATCCCTGGTCAAGCGCCTGCCAATGGATCGCCGCCAGGTTGACTCGTTGCGAACCGTCACGCGCATGTCGCTACAGATTCTTTCGCTCTGTCTGATCTTGCTGGTGCTGTTTGGCCCGCCCAGCCAGCTCGGAACATTCCTCGGACTTGCCGGCGCGGGCTTAACCGTTGCGCTCAAGGACTTCATCGTCGGCTTCCTTGGCTGGTTCGTGCTTATGGGAAAACACGGAATGCGCCTCGGCGATTGGGTGGAAATCAATGGCGTCACCGGCGAAGTAGCGGAAATCGGGCCGTTCCACACCGTTTTGCTGGAGACCGGCAACTGGACCGACTCGGGCCACCCGACGGGGCGCCGCGTAACCTTCACGAACAGTTTTGCCATCGAAGGCCATTACTTCAACTTCTCCACCACCGGCCAGTGGCTGTGGGATGAACTGCAAGTTGTGCTTCCGGCCGGCAAAGATCCGTATCCCTTGGTGGACGCGCTTCACAAAAAAGTGGTGGAAGCCACGCGCGAAACCGTGCAGCAAGCCGAACAGGAATGGCGCAGCACCACCACCTCGCGCGAACTTGGCGGCTTGTCGGCCGATCCGGCCATCAGTGTGAAACCCGTCGTGGGCGGCATTGAAGTTGCCGTGCGCTATGTGACCCGCGCAAACGACCGCTACGCGCTGCGCAACAAACTCAACCAGGCCGCCGTGGAATTGCTGGGCGGAAAAGCCCAGCCTGCCGAGCCGGTGGTCACCTAGGATCTGCCGCGGGTGCGCACTCCTTCAGGCGTGGGGCTCTTGAGGGGTTCGATCAAAAGATTTAGCAGGATTTTATCTTCACACACGCGGAACAATTGTCATCCTGAGGAGCGCCTTTTGCGACGAAGGATCTCAACTTCAAAATGGCCAAAACTTCTCCGGCGAGCAACCGTCAACTTGCAGAAGCCTGCAGCAGCCTCCGCGCCCGGCTGGCAGTCAGCGTCGCCCCCGCATACATGGCCGCAAGCAGAAAAAATCCAATAGCAATACTAAACCGTTCCGCGATCCAGCCGAGCGAAAAGCTCATCGCCAGTTGCAGCACCGTGGCAAAAATCGCAAACGCGGATTGCGTCCGCCCCATGAATTGTTTTGGAACAATAGTCATCAGCGAAGATTGCGCCACAATCCCGGCCAGCGCGCGGAAAAATCCGAAACATCCCTGCAGAATCGTCGCGCCCAGCAACAGCACCACGAACGGCACAGCCACGTGTCCCAATGCCATTCCCGCCACCGCCATCACATAAAGCGGCAGGCGCAAACGCTGCGGCAACTGGCTGGTAATCAGCCCGCCAATGATCGCGCCAATCGCCCAACCCGCTTCGATGAAGCCGAATCCACGCGCGCCGGAATGCAGAATTTCGTTGGCCAGCGCCACCACCACCACGTTGGAGCTGACAATACTGGCCATCAACATCGCGTGCGTGATTCCCAGCGCCAGCACCACCGGCTGATCGCGCAGGTACGCCCAACCAGCCTTCATATCCGTGTATACCGCGAGCGATAAACCCGCCTCCGCCACTTCCGGATTCTCGCCGCTCTCCAGCGCATGCGCCGTTGCCTGCGTGGACTCCGAAAATTCGCGAGGATACTGCCGGTGCGAAAGCGGCGAAACGTAACCCTTGCGCAGCGAATACAGGCAGTAGGCAGATACAAAATAAGTGAGGCCGTCGATAAACAGAATGCCGGCGATGCCAATGTGGTCGTAAATAAATCCGACGAACGTTCCGGCCAGCAGCATGCCGGTCTGCACTCCCACCAGCACGGTGGCATTGGCGCCGGTGAACTGGCTCGGCGGAATCACTTCCTGCACGAGCGCGTTCACGTTGGCCCAATACATCGCGGAGCCAGTGCCCGTGATCAGCGTCATGATGTACAGGTGCCACAGATGCAGATCGCGGCGCCAGGCGATGTACGCGATCGCCAGCACCGCGAAGCCGCGTGCCAGATCGAGCAGCACCCCAAGGTAGCGGCGGTCGTAGCGGTCAATCAGCACGCCGCCCAGAAATGGTACCACCGGCCCCGGCAGCGTCACCACGATCACTTGCCAGCTCACCGCCACCGTCGAATGCGTGGCGGACATGATGTACCAGCTCACGCCGATGAAATTCATTCCGCTGCCGAACAGCGAGATAAACATCGCCGTGAAAAAAAAAACGGAACGCCCGCTGCCCCAGCAGCAGCGACCAGTCCACACGGTGAGTGGTTGCGGTAGCCATCGAGCCCTACATTTTACTATCGGAAGCGCGCGTCCCATACGCACAGTTGCGATCTCAACGACTCTGTCATCCTGAGGAGCGTCTTTTGCGACGAAGGATCCCAACCTCAAATCTGCAAAACCTTGTGCGACAGGCAGGCGGACTTTCACTGGAACGTGTTAACGATCCTCAGGTAGCTGGCGCAAGCCGCAACGTTTTTGGACGGGTCGAGGGAATCATAAAAAACCGGGATGGTCATGTCCTCGAACAACAAACCACTCAGATCCCGGCAGGAATTGCGCACAACCTCCCCGGTGTTCGTCTTGAATTCGTAGTCGATTCGGCTATAGCTGGCCTTTCCCTGCTGAATCGTTCGCTGCGCCGTGACGCGCGCAACCGTCACTTCTCCATCGCTCAGAAGCGGCCTGTTCCGTTTCTCCTGAAGATACGGAGCAATCAGAACGGTTCCAAAAATCAAAAGTATGAACAGAAAAGGAAACGCAACAGCAAAACCCGGGCTGTGATTGGAATGAGGATGGTTGCTCATCGCCGCGAAGGCCATCGCGCTGGCTATGGCCACCAAGCCTAACACGATGATTATCGGTGAGCCTCCTTGGAGCCTGAAGCGAACCTGGCGAGGCCGTGGCAGAGACCGAAGCATCTGTAGCGAAGGGTCAAGCGGCGGCTGCGCCGGCGCAAGGCCCGGGTTGACCGTGTTCTTGGCCGCCGCCAGCGCCTTACGCGTCGAATAATTATTCCAAAGGGGAGCCAGCCCGATCAGAAGAAAGACCGCGGGGAAAATAAAAATGATCCGCGAGTGCGCGTGGATGGCGGCAAAAGCGGCAAAAAGGCCGATCGCGGCAATGACCAGAGGCAAGAACTTCATCGCCGCGCTGTTCGCATTGAAAGCAGCTTCCGCCCGCTCCAGATTCCAGCCGCAACGCGCGCAAAACGGCTTGTATCCGGGATTAAAAAAGCGCCGCATTGAAACCTGCGACCCGCAACGAGGACAAGTGATGCCAGCCATGATCCGTATTCTAATGCGGCCGCTGACGCTCCCGCCAAACGGCTGCGATCCATTTGCGCTAATCGGAAACAGTTTCGGATTTGTAGAACGCCGGCGCTTTCTTTCGTGAGCGCGAGCAATCAAGCTCGTATGATAACGGTATGGCGGCACTGCTCGAGTTGCGATCGCTCACCGTGGAACTTCCAACCGCGGCGGGATGGGTGAAGCCGGTGAACGGCGTTTCGCTGCAAATTGCGGCGGGAGAAACGCTGGGCCTCGTCGGTGAATCGGGCAGCGGGAAGACGATGCTTTCTCTGGCGCTGATGGGATTGTTGCCGGCCGGCGCGCGCGTCACCGGAGAGGCGCGGCTCGCGTCGCAAAACGGCAGCGCTAAATCTCTGGTGGCTCTGACCGAAGAAGAGTGGCGCGAAGTCCGCGGCCAGGAAATCGCCATGATTTTTCAGGAGCCGATGACGTCCCTGAACCCGGTGATGCGAGTCGGCGCGCAGATCGAAGAAGCGATCCTGGCGCACGAGCCAAGGCTCAGTAGCGAAGAGTTGCACCGCCGTCTACTCACCGCGATGCGACACGCCTCCATGCCAGAGCCGGAAACGCGCGCGCAACAATATCCGCATCAACTTTCCGGCGGCCTGCGCCAACGCGCGATGATCGCCATGGCTCTCGCGCCCTCGCCAAAATTGCTCATCGCCGACGAACCGACCACCGCGCTCGACGTGACTGTACAAAAACAAATCCTGGGCCTGCTCGATCGTCTGCGGCGCGAATTGGACTTGGCGCTGCTTTTCATCACGCACGATCTGGCCGTCGTCGCGAACGTGGCGGATCGCGTCGCCGTAATGTACGCTGGGCGCATCGTGGAAGAAGGTCCGGTGCAAAAAGTGCTCACCGCGCCGCTCCATCCGTACACGCAAGGATTGCTCAACGCCTCGCCAACGCTCGAGCCACGCAAACTCACTCCAATTCCGGGCACCGTGCCGCAATTAACCGAATTGCCACCCGGGTGCGCCTTCGCGCCGCGTTGCACTTACCGTCGAACCGAATGCGATCAACACGTGCCCGAATTTCGCCATGCCGACGCCACTCACGGCGCGCGGTGCGTGCTCGTATGAGTGTATTGCTGCAGGTCCGCAATCTGCACAAGAGCTTCGAGCGCGGCGGAGGCGTTTTCGGCGGCGATGGCAAGGCGAAGCGCTTCGTTGCGGTGAACGACGTCAGTTTCGAAGTAGCTGCGGGCGAGACCTTCGCGGTGGTCGGCGAAAGTGGCTGCGGGAAAACCACGCTGGCGCGCATGGTTCTTCGGCTGATCGAACCGGACCACGGCGAGCTCTTATTCGAAGGCCGAGATCTTCTGAAGCTGCGCGGCGAAGAGTTGCGCGCGCAGCGCCGCCAGATGCAGATGATTTTTCAGGATCCATTCGCGTCGTTGAATCCCCGCATGCGCGTGGGAGAAATCGTAGCCGAGCCGCTGGCCATCCACGAGCCGGAGCGCTCCGCCAACGAACGAGCGGCACGCGCCACGGAAATGTTGCGGCGCGTGGGTCTCGACGAAGCCGCCCTGAAGCGCTACCCGCACGAATTCTCCGGTGGCCAGCGCCAGCGCATCGGAATCGCGCGCGCACTCATCCTGCGTCCGAAGCTGGTCGTCGCGGATGAACCGGTCTCCGCCCTGGATGTTTCCGTGGGCGCGCAGGTGCTGCTCCTGCTGCAAGAACTGCAACGCGAATTCCAGCTCACATACCTTTTCATTTCCCACAGCCTGCCGGTGGTGGCGCAGTTGGCCAGCCACATCGCCGTCATGCGTGCCGGAAGACTCGTCGAACAAGGCCCGGCAACCCAGATCCTGCAGCAACCCTGCCAACCCTATACGCGCGACCTCCTCGACGCCGTACCGGAACTACCCACCCACGGCGGGGTGTGATACTTTCCCCCCAGCTTTTGCGTAACAACTCCAGAAGCAAGTCCCGGCAATCCTGTGGTGGAGGAGTCCTCAATGTCGACTGACCCCATGGCAATTCCTGCGTCAACACCCGAACCCGCGCCCGTTGCCCAAATCTCGCCGTTCGGCCGCATCATCGGCATGTTTTTCTCGCCGAAACCAACCTTTGAAGATATCGTCCGCAAGCCGTCCTGGATTTTGCCGGCGATACTGATTTTTGTTATGGGATTCGCGGGCGTAATCGGTCTTAACCTGCATTTTGACTGGAAGGGCTACGTGGCGCAGCAGATAGAGAAGAGTCCGCGCGCCGCGTCTTTAACCGCTGATCAAAAGCAGCAGCAGATTGACGCGGGTGCGAAGTACGCTCCAATCTTTTCTTATGTTTTCGGCTTGCCCGCGCCGTTGCTGGCCCTTCTGGTCATTTCGTTGGTGCTCTTGGGTATTTACAATCTGATCGGTGGCGCCGGCGTCGATTTCAAGACATCTTTTGCCATAACCTCCCACGCTTTCATACCTGCCACGGTAATTGGCACACTATTATTTCTGGTTGTCTTGTTTCTAAAACCGGTCGGCACGTTTGACCTGGATAATCCCGTCGCCACCAACCTGGCGATATTGTTCCCCGAAGATTCGGCCAAATGGCTGGTGGCGCTCGGCAAAAATATTGACCTGCTGGAGTTCTGGAAGCTTATCCTGCTGGGAATCGGTTTCGGCGTGGCAAATCCGCGAAAGCTGAAGGGCGCAAAGCCGTTCGTTATCGCGTTCGGAGCCTTCTTCGTTTACATTGTCGTGCGCGTGGGATTAGCCTTTATTTTCTCCTGATACACTGGAGGGATGAGTTTTGCATTTGAAGTATTGCAGAACGATCCTGCCACGGGAGCGCGGCGCGGCAAGCTGACCACCCCGCACGGCGTAATCGAAACGCCCGTCTTCATGCCCGTAGGCACTGCTGCGACCGTCAAGGGACTTACGCAAGACGCGCTGGAACAACTGGGCGCGGGCATCATTCTCGCCAATACCTATCACCTTTATTTGCGTCCGGGCCACGAGCTGATTCGGAAGCTCGGCGGCCTCCATTCCTTCATGTCCTGGCGCAATGCAATTCTCACCGATTCCGGTGGCTATCAAGTCTTCAGTCTGTCCGCGCTGCGCAAAATTACCGATGAAGGCGTCCGTTTTCGTTCGCACCTGGACGGCTCCGAACATTTGCTGACTCCGGAAAAAGCTGCGGAGATTCAGCTCGCACTCGGCTCGGACATTGCCATGGTGCTGGACGAATGCATCGAAACGCCGGCACCGCGTCCTGTCGCGGAATCCTCACTGAAGCGCACCACGGCTTGGGCGCGAAGAGCGCGCCAGTTTTTCCTCGACAACGCGAGCCGCAATGGCAATCCGCCGCAATGGCAATTCGGCATCGTGCAGGGCGCCACCTTCGCGGATCTGCGGCGAGAAAGCGCGCGACAGCTTCTTGAGCTGGATTTTCCCGGATACGCCATCGGAGGCCTGGCCGTCGGCGAGCCGCATGAACTCACTTGCGAAATGGCCGCGGAAGTGACCGCGCTTCTACCGCAACAGCGGCCGCGTTACCTCATGGGCGTGGGTCGCCCCGAACAGTTAGCGGATTATGTAGCGCGCGGCATCGACATGATGGATTGCGTGTTGCCAACGCGTGCTGCCCGGCACGCGTGCTTGTACACAAGCGAAGGCCGCGTGCTCATCAAGAACGCGCGCTACATCGAAGACCAGCGCCCCATCGATCCCAACTGCAAATGCAGCGTCTGCCGCCGCTACACGCGCGCGTATCTTCGGCATCTGTTCGCCGCAGGAGAGATCACCGCGGCGATCCTGGCGACCCACCACAATGTGAGCTTTTACCTTGACATAATGCGGCAAATTCGAGAGGCTATCACTTTTGGACATCTGGTGAATTTCGCAACAGAGCTGCGGGCCCGCTATCTCGCGGGACCGGCTTGAGGCGAAAGGCCGGGCTCGCGTTTCAGGTCTGCGCCGCCGTGGCAACCCGCGATCAGTCGACTCTCTTTGCGAGAATCGTGCGGGCAGGGCAAGCGGCATGTTCCCGCTATTGGCGGGCTTTTCTCCGGTCTCAAGCATGCCGGCCGTTTTTGGCCTATGATTTAGGATGACTCAGATATCCGAAAGGGTACGGTAAGAAATCACTGCTATGAATTTGGTGGCGTTTTTGTTGTTGGAGGCTGGCGGCCTCGGGGGAGGGCTTGGCGGTTTTCTCCTGCCGCTCTTGTTGATGTTCGGCATCATGTATTTTTTGGTGATCATGCCGCAGTCGCGGCAGCGGAAGAAAATGCAGGAAATGCTCGGCGCCGTGAAAAATGGCGACAAGGTCATCACCACCTCGGGCATCTACGGCACGATCAATGGTATCGACGGCGACACTTTTATTCTCAAGGTTGCCGATAACGTAAAAATTCGCGTTGCGCGAGCGGCTATAGCCCAGGTGGAGACTACCGAAGATGCAAAGTAACTTCGCCCCTGCTTGTCCGCTGCTGCGCCAAATTTTCTAACATGAATCCCAATCTGAAGTGGAAAGTCATATTCATCCTTGCAGTCGTAATTTTTTGTTTGTATTCGATTTTCGGTTTGCCGACCTTTCCGACGTCCTTCGCGCAGCTCAAGGATAATTTCGCGCGCCAGATCAAGCTTGGCCTTGACCTGCAGGGCGGCACACACCTGATCCTTCAGGTACAGGTGCAGGAAGCGGTATCGCAACTAACCGACCAGACCGTGGATAGCCTCACCACGCTGCTGCGCGACAAAAATGTTCATTACGACGAAGTCCGGCGCGTGGACGACGAACACATCATCGTGCGCGGCATTCCTTCCGACCAGTACACGACAGTCAGCGACCTGCTGCACGACAACCAGTACGACAACAACTGGACCTCCGGCACCGCGCCGGGCGAAACCAATGCGACGCTGCTGACCATGCGTCCCACCACCAAGGCGCAGACCGAAGAAACCACCATGTCGCAGACGCTCGAAACTCTCGAGCGCCGCATCAACGCCCTCGGCCTCACCGAGCCCACCATTCAACCGCACGGCCGCGTCGGCCAGGACAATGAAATCCTCGTGCAACTTCCGGGTGAAGGCGATCCCGCCGCGGCCAAGCGCGTTATCCAGGCCGGCGGCCAGTTGGAATTGAAGCTCGTCGAAGATCCGCAAACGTATCCTTCGGAAGCTGCCGCACTCGCAGCCAAAGGCGGCGTCTTGCCGCCGGGCACGGAACTCGTGCAGGGCAGCAGCGAGTCGCGCTCGCCCACCGGACAGAATTCCGGTGACGTGTGGTACCTATTGCAGCGCACTCCCGCCGTAACGGGACGCGATCTGCGCAGCGCCACCGAAAGCCGCAACACAGAAATGCCCGGCCAGTGGCAAATCAATTTCGTTCTCTCCAGCGATGCCGGGCGCAGCTTTGGCCGCTTCACGGAACAGAACATGGGCCGGCAGATGGCCATCGTCCTCGACAAGAAGGTCTATTCCGCTCCGACCATTCAAGGCAAAATCGAGGACACCGGCCGCATCGACGGCAATTTCAGCCAGGAAAGCGCGCACGAACTCGCGCAAGTTCTTCGCGCCGGCGCCTTGCCCGCCTCGATTAAGTATCTTGAAGAGCGCACCGTCGGCCCCTCCCTCGGCGCAGACTCGATCCGTCACGGCGTGCAAGCTTCCGTGATCAGCTTGCTCGTTGTGATGATCTTCATGGTCTTCTACTACCGCTTGTCCGGGGTGAACGCGGTTCTGGCCTTAATCCTCAACCTGATTATCCTGCTGGCAGCGCTGGCTATGTTTGGCGCAGTGCTCACTTTACCGGGCATTGCCGGCGTTATCCTCACCATCGGTATGGGAGTGGACTCCAACGTTCTGGTCTTCGAGCGCATCCGGGAAGAAATTCGCAATGGCAAGTCCGCATCGGCGGCCGTCGAAGCCGGCTTTGATAAGGCCTTCTTAACCATTATCGACACGCACGTCACCACCGTGGTTTCTGCGATATTCCTGTTCATCTTCGGCACAGGCCCGATCCGGGGATTCGCCATCACGTTGACCATCGGCTTGATCGCCAACGTGTTTACAGCGATCTATGTATCGAAGACGATCTTCCAGTATCACTTGGCGAAGATGGATCGCCAGGCGGAACTGAGCATTTAGCTGGATCCAGGGTCTTGTTACCGGGTAAATCCATTAGCCGGGAACAAACAGAAACCCCCTGGAGTCTAAAGAAGGGAAGCGCAAAACGGCATGATTGAGCTTTTTAAACAGCCCAATATCGACTGGATGGGCAAGGCCAAGTATTTCTTCGCTTTGAGCGGATTGCTGCTGATTATCGGCTGGTCCGCAATCCTCTTTAAGGGCGGCATTAAGTACGGCATCGACTTCAAGGGCGGCACCAACGTGGACGTGCGCTTCGCCCAGCCTCCCAATATCGATAAGTTGCGTTCCGGTCTGAGCGCTCAGGGTCTCGGCAATAGCGAAATTCAGCCGATTCATGACATCGGCAGTTCCAGCGCCAGTGAAGTGCTGATCTTCGTGGAAGGCGCCGGCCAAAGTGATCAGGCCCTCGACGAGAGCAAGACCAAGGTACTCAACGCCTTGGCAGCCACCTACGGCGTCGCGAATTCTTCCAAGCCAGACTTTAACTCCGTCAACGCCACAACGCTGGCCAACTTCCTCGTGCAAAGGGATCCCCTGGGACTTGGCATCAACGCTGGGGACAAATATCAGACTCTGGCAAAAAATATTCTGGCCTTTCGCGACAAAGACCAGAACGGCGTGATCGAAAACTTCTCCGTGCTTTCCCAGGCGAGTGGCGTCACTCCCGCGGTTGTTTCCGTCATTCAGGACAATTATACTCTTGCTCCCTTCACGGTTCGCAACGTCGAAATCGTCGGGCCCAAGGTCGGTGCCGAGCTCCGCATCCAGGCCATTCGCGTTACCCTCTGGGCTTTGTTAGGCATGCTGGTGTATATTGCCTTCCGGTTCTACGGTGGGCAAATCGGTGGTTCAAGTGGTTGGGCATCCAAGGGAGCGGTTGGCCTTGCATTCCGTTTTGTGGACCGCATCATTTTTGGAGTTGCGGCGGTCTTGGCTGTCTTTCACGATGTGCTCATCACCCTGGGGTTGTTCAAGATTTTCGGTTTTGAAATTTCGCTGACCGTCATTGCCGCGTTGTTGACTCTGGTCGGTTATTCGATGAACGACACCATCGTCATCTTTGACCGCATCCGAGAAAACAACCGTCTTTTGCGCAAGGAACCGTTCGCGGACGTGGTGAACAAGTCCATCAATCAGACTCTCTCGCGAACGATTTTGACCAGCGGATTGACCTTTCTCACCGTGCTCGTCCTGTTCCTGATGGGCGGCCAGGTGCTCCGGGCATTTAGTTTTGCCCTGGTGGTGGGGATTGTGGTAGGAACGTACTCAAGTTTTGGGATCGCTGCACCTTTGGTCGTCGCCTGGAATCGGTGGCGCGGTCATGGGAACGCGGTTGCTACCGGAACCGCAGCCGGCAACAAAACCCGAGGAAACGATGGCGGCACACCCCGCCTGGCGCCCGCGGGGAGGAGGTAGTGGTCACATATGTTTGAAGAAATGGTCGTTTCGAATCCGAAAAATAAGCCGACGAACAAGCCCTGGACCGTTATCGTGTCCATGGCGCTTCAGGTCGCCTTCCTCGCGATTCTCATCCTGATCCCGCTCATTTATACGGAAGCGCTGCCGAGGGCGATGATGTCCTCGATTTTGCTGGCGCCTCCTCCTCCGCCTCCGCCACCTCCTCCTCCGGCTCCGGCTCAAATCGTGCACATCAAGCCGGTGGCCCATTTGATGGAGGCCGGCAAACTCGTTGCTCCCAAGGTGATCCCGAAGGACGTCAAGATCATCAAGGAAGAAGAACAGCCGCCTGACATGGGCGCCGGAATCGCCGGTGGAGTTCCCGGTGGAGTTGCCGGTGGCTCGATGGGCGGCGTCATTGGTGGCGTGATCGGTGGCGCAGGAGCCGCAGGTCCCCCCCCGCCAAAGCCGAACGTGTCGCGCATACGAGTTGGTGGTGCGGTACAAAACGCCAAGCTGGTCAACCGCGTTCAGCCACTCTATCCGCCGCTGGCGCGCCAGACGCGCATCAGTGGCACCGTGAAACTGCATGCCATCATCGGCAAGACCGGCGCGGTGGAGCAGTTGCAGGTTGTCTCCGGCCATCCGTTGCTGGTGCAAGCTGCGCTCGACGCCGTCAGGCAGTGGCGCTATCAGCCTACGCTGCTCAACGGCGAACCGGTGGACGTTGACACCGAAATTGATGTGATTTTTTCTCTGGCTCAGTAGTGAAAACGGAGCGGCGTGGGAGCCGTGGGAGTCCCGCCGCCGTTCTGAGTATGTAGTGGAAAATACAATCTTGTTGGTTCCTGCCCGCGGGGGCCACTAGGGAAATAAGGAGCAAACGAATGCTAGCAACTTTGTTCGTCTACGCGGCTTGGTTTCAAGAAGCCGCCACCTCATGGGACCTGCGTTCCATGTGGGGCAATATGGGTCTTCTCGCGAAGATCGTCGTGGTCATTCTCTTCATTCTCTCGGTCTATTCGTTCGGTGTGATGATCGACCGCTTCCTGATGTACAACAATGCGCGCAAACAGTCTCGCTTGTTCGTGCAGCAAGTGGCGGGCGCTCTCAAGGATGGCAAGTTGGATGAAGCGATCGCCATCGCCGAGCGCAACAAAAAGAGCCACATCGCCAAGGTTGTGGCGACGGGCCTCTCCGAGTTCCAGTCCGCGTCGCAGCAGGTTTCTGACGCCGAAGTGATTGAAGCCGCCAAACGCGGTCTCGAGCGCTCCGTCGCCATCGTTCACGCGGAAATGAAGCGCGGTCTTTCGGCCCTTGCCACCATTGGTTCGACGGCCCCGTTCGTCGGACTGTTCGGCACGGTCGTCGGCATTTTAAACGCGTTTAAAGGTATTGAATCGCAGAAGGCAACCGGTCTTTCCGCGGTGGCCGGTGGTATCGCGGAAGCGCTGGTGACCACGGCATTCGGTTTGTTGGTCGCTGTGCCTGCCGTGTGGGCCTACAACTATTTCACCAACCGAGTCGAGGCGTTTGACGTGGAAATGGACAATTCCTCGATGGAGTTGATCAACTACTTCATCCTGCGCCGCGGCGCGAAGAAGTAACCCGGAAGAAGGAATACCATGGCCTACAAGCCACAAGCCGGGGCGCAGATGGCGGCGCCAAATGTCATACCGATGGCGGACATTATGCTCGTGTTGCTGATCATCTTCATGGTGGTCACGCCCATGTTGCAGAAGACGCACCAGGTGGACTTGGCGTCCGTTAACGACCCGCGCGATATGAAAGATGCGGATAAAGACGACGCCGTCGTCGTCGCCGTCACCCGTGATGGCAGCATTTATCTTGGCAACACCAAGATCAAGAAGGAAGAAATCACGGCCCAGATCAAGGATGACATCGCCAACAAGCTGGACAAAACCGTCTACGTCAAAAGCGACGCGCGCGCCAAGTATGGCGACGTTGTCGCCGTCGTCGACGAAATTCGTTCCGCCGGCGTGGACTCCCTTGGCCTCTTGACGGAAAAAACTAAAGCACTCGGTGGCCCTTCGACACCGGCGGCACCTAAGCCCGCTGGCGACTGAGGCCGTTAGTTGTAAGGTTGCCGTAGTCGTCATTCGTTTGCAGAGTTGATGGAACCGCGCCGGATCCCACCCGGCGCGGCCAACGCCTCCGGGAACAAGACGTCGCGGATCCAATAGGAGAGTTCGCAATGGGGATGGATGTTGGAAGCAGTTCAGGAGCCATGGCCACGCCGAATATCGTGCCTCTGATCGATATTCTCCTGGTGCTCATCATTATTTTCATGGTTATCACCCCGCTCACGCCCAAGGGCCTGGATGCTCTTGTGCCGCAGCCCTCGCCGAATCAGCAGCAAAACCAGGAATTGGAAAACAAGACCGTCGTGGTCCAGGTGCTGATGAACGGCAAGCTCAAGATCAATAACGAAGACACCACTTGGGAAAACCTCGAGCCGCGCATGGAACAGATTTTCAAGGATCGCGCGGAAAAAGTGGCCTTCGTCAAGGGCGACAATGACGTCCAGTTCATGGAGGTGGCGCATGCCATCGACCTGATGAAACAGGCCGGCATCGATCGCGTCGGTCTGATCACGGCTAAGCTCGAAGCGGGTCAGTAAGGATTTCCGTCGGTTTTCGCGGGTTGTGAGAGTCCTTCTCGCCGGGTGTGATTACCGGAAGCGAGGTGACTCATGGGCATCACGGTAAGTAGCGGTAGAGGTAAGGTATTTTCGGATGTAAACGTAGTCCCGTTGATCGATATACTGCTGGTGCTGCTGGTCATTTTTATGATCATCCCGCACCATCAGAAGGGACTCACCGCCAGCTTGCCTCAGAAAACAAGCGGACCGGTGGAAGAGCGGCATCCGGAACCAATTGTTGTTCAGGTCGCATCGGATGGCACGATTCGTCTGAACGGTTCGGTTGTGCGGCACGATGAATTGCGCGGTCGTCTCGAACAGGTTTTCGCTCTGCGTGCTCATCGCGTTGCTTTTCTTCAGGGTGATCGTTCTCTCGACTTTCAGGTGGTTGCCGAGGTTCTGGACGTCATGCACGTTGCGGGCGCTTCCCCGATTGGGTTAGTGACGTCGGAACTGGAAAAAAACCGCTGAACGTGATGGAATGACGCCTAGAGAGCGTAATTGAATCCACGTGCCGGCCTCCTGTGCATCGGGGCGGTGCGACTCAGGGATGGGAAGCTTCCATGACTCAAGCAACGGTTGGACGGGGGATGTCCTCGCGCATCTCTCGCATTGCCTGCCAGATGTTTTCACTGGCGGTGCTGTTCTCATTTGTCGTCGGCATATCCGGATGCAACAAGCTCCGTGCCCGCGATCTTCTCAACAAAGGTGTAGCGTCATTCAAAAACGCTCAGTTTGACGCCGCCGTTGAAGACTTCAAGCAAGCGAAGGAACTGGATCCCGATCTCGTCAACGCTCGCTTGTACCTCGCCACCGCATACGCCAGCCAGTACATTCCTGGCGCTCCTTCGGACGAAAATATGCGCCACGGCCAGGAAGCCATCGCGGAATACAAAGATGTTTTCGAAAAGGATCCCAACAATATCAGCGCCATCGACGGGCTGGCCTCCATCCTCTATCAGATGGCCGGACAACCCTACGACGAAAAGAAGTTCGAAGAATCCAAGTCCTATCACCAGAAGCACATCGCGCTGCGTCCCAACGATCCGCAGCCTTATTATTCCATCGGTGTGATTGATTGGGCGCTCGCCTATCGCGGCAACACCGAAATGCGCGCGGACTACAACAAGGACCACATCAACAAGCAGGTTAAGGATACCGATCCGCTGCCGCCGGATGTGCGCAAGGCTTACACCGACAAATACCAGCCGCTGGTGGACGATGGAATTGCCAGCCTCAAAAAGGCCATCGAACTGAAGCCGGACTACGACGACGCCATGACTTACCTCAACCTTCTCTATCGCCGCAAGGCAGACATGGTGGAATCGACTGCCGAACGCGATCAGTACACCAAGATGGCCGACGACCTCTTGGACAAGGTTAAGGAGATCAAGCAGAAACGCGCCGAGCAGCCCACTCCGGCTTCCTGACGCCTTCCAACATTCCTAAAGGGCCCCGGGTTTGTTCGAGCCGGGGCCTTTTTCTTTCTCGTGCCCCACTCTGAGCGCCTTTCGCGAAGGGCGGGTCTTGGGTTTCCTGGCCGCTAACGCCCGCATGCGTCCCACTTTCGCAACGAGCCGCCCAGGCGTAAACTAAGTCATGGGATCTCGTGCCAACCTGCCCTTGAATTTTAATCGGGACCGCACCGAGCGCCAGATCAACGCCCGCCTCGAAGAACTCCTGGAAAAACTCCGCACCAATCGGCCTTCGGAGGATCCCTGGCTCGTTCGCCGCGCGTATGACATCGCCGCCGAACGGCACCGCGACCAGTTCCGCACCTCCGGCGATCCCTACATCACGCATCTCCTGGAAGTGGCGCACATCCTCGCGGACATGAAGCTGGACGCCACCACGCTGGCCGCCGCGCTTTTGCACGACGCTATCGAAGATACGGAATATCCGGTGTCTCGTCTCGAAGAACGCTTCGGCTCGGAGGTCGCGCTGCTTGTCGAGGGTGTCACCAAAATTGGCCGCTTGAACATGATGGCGCCGGAAGCGCGCCAGGCCGAAAACGTGCGCAAGATGCTGCTGGCCATGGTCAACGACGTTCGCGTCGTCCTGGTCAAGCTCGCCGACCGCCTCCACAATATGCGCACTCTGGAGTACCTTGCTCCCGCCAAGCAGCACCGCATCGCCCGCGAAACCATGGATATTTACGCGCCCATCGCCCATCGCTTGGGAATGGCGCTCATCAAAGGTGAGCTCGAGGATCTGTCCTTCCGCTTTCTGGAGCCGGAAGCTTTTCTGTCCTTGCAGAAAGAAGTCACGGACAAAGCGCCGATCCACAAACGCTTTCTCGAGGAAGTGCAAAACGAGATTCGCTCCAAGCTAGTAGAAAATAGCATTCCCGCGGAGCTCGAAGCGCGCGTCAAAGGTATATATTCGCTGCACCGCAAGATTGTTCGCCAGGAGCGCAGCCTCGAACAGATTTACGATTTGCTGGCGGTTCGCGTCATCACCGATACGGAGCGCAATTGCTACGCTGCCCTCGGTGTGGTCCATCACATCTGGCGTCCCGTGCCCGGCCGCTTCAAGGATTACATCGCCATGCCCCGGCCGAATTTGTACCAGTCTCTGCACACTACCGTGATCCATGGCGGCCAGCCTTTTGAAATCCAGATTCGCACGCAGGAAATGCATCGCATCGCGGAAGAAGGCGTGGCGGCGCACTGGAAATACAAGGACGGCCGTCCGGTTTCGACGGACGACGATCAGCGCATCGCGTGGATGAGGCAACTGATCGAGTGGTCGCAAGAGTTGCAAGAACCCGGCGAATTTCTATCCACCTTGAAGGTCGACCTTGCGCCGGTGGAAGTGTACGCGTTCACGCCCAAGGGACGCGTGCTGGAGTTGCCGAAAGGCGCCACGCCCGTGGATTTCGCGTATTCGGTGCACACCGAAGTAGGGCACCAGTGCGTGGGCGCTAAGGTCAACGGCCAGATGGTCACGTTGCGCCATGAAATCGTCTCCGGCGACGTCGTGGAAATTCTCACGCAAAAGGGGCACAAGCCCAGCCGCGACTGGCTCAGCTTCGTCAAATCCTCTCACGCCAAAAGCAAGATCCGCCATTTCATCAATACCCAGGAACGCGAAGAAGCCACGGAAATGGGCCGGCGCCTGCTGGAAAACGAATCGCGCAATTTCCCGAAGGGCTTGAAGAAAATATCCCCGGAGGATTTGCAGAAGCTCAGCGAAGAATATGGGCTGTCGCGGCCGGAAGATCTTTTCGCGGCGGTGGGTTTCGGAAAATTCTCCGCGCGCCAGGTGCTGTCTCGCTATTTTGGCGAGCCTAGCAAGGAGTCCGAGAAGCCGGAAGCGGATGCCAAGCCCACGCTGGTTAAAACCGTCAAGCGCATGTTGGGCTTTGGTGAAGCACCGCTCATCGTCAAGGGCCAGGACGACCTGCTGGTGTTTCGCGCGAAATGCTGCAATCCGATTCCCGGCGACGACATCGTTGGCTATGTCACGCGCGGCCGCGGCGTTGCCGTCCACACGCGCACCTGCCCCAATGTCCAAAATCTGCTTTACCAGACCGAACGCCGCATCGCCGTCGAGTGGGGCGGCAGCAACGTGGCCACTTTCCCGGTGGAATTGCTGATCCGCGCCAAGGATCGCCCCGGCTTGCTCGCGGACATCACCGCCGTGATCAGTGGCGCGGGCTCCAACATTCGCATGCTGGAGAGCCGGCCAGACAAGCAAAACGCGCGCGTGGAAGCCAGCCTGGAAATCACCGACAAGCGCCAGCTGGAATCCATCCTCGCCAACATCCGCCGCATCCAGGGCATCTACGGCGTCGAACGTACTTTCCAGGTTTGACGTTTTTCCGCCGTCCGCATACAGTTTCCTCCCCGGTACCAGCCTAATTTGTATCTCTTGGCAGCGGCCGTGAATCCAAACTTTGGACTCCTGAGTACAAACACTCGACGAGGCATCCCATGGATATGATTTTGGCGGCCGGAACCGCTGCACCCGACTTTAGCCTGCACGTTACTCCCGATCAGAAGCTTTCCCTGAAAGAGCTGCGCGGGAAGCCGGTGATTCTGGCGTTTTATCCTGCGGACTGGAGTCCCGTTTGCGGCGACCAGATGGCGCTGTACAACGAAGTGCTTTCTGAATTTCACAAATTTGGTGCCGAGTTGCTCGGGATTTCGGTGGACGGTGTCTGGTGCCATGACGCGTTTTCAAAAGACCGCCATTTGCATTTTCCCTTGCTGGCCGATTTTGAGCCGAAAGGCGCAGTGGCCAAATCTTACGGCGCTTATCGCGCGGAAGATGGTTATTGCGAACGCGCCTTGTTTGTGATCGATAAGAATGGCGTGATCGCCTGGAGCTATTGCTCGCCGGTGGCCGTCAACCCGGGAGCCGATGGAATCCTGGAAGCGCTGGAAAACCTGCCCAAGTAGAAATCACACAGGAGACTGCACAAATGAGCCTGAAAGTTCCCGTCAATGACCAGGACCACGCTCAGGGAAGCGCCGACGCAAAATGCACCCTGGTGGAATATGGCGATTACGAGTGTCCCCACTGCGGGCACGCGTATCCCATCGTGAAACGCGTGCAAAAACATTTTGGAAAGAAGCTGCGCTTCGTCTTCCGCAATTTCCCCCTTGCGGAAATGCACCCGAACGCCGAATCCGCTGCCGAAACCGCGGAGTTCGCCGGGGCTCACAAGAAATTCTGGGAGATGCACGACGCACTGTTTGAGAATCAGGATCAGTTGGGCGGCCCGCTGTACTTGCGGCTTGCGCAGGAGCTCGGACTGCCTCCCCAGGCATTGCGTGAAGCCGTGGAAAAACGCGAGTTTCTCTCTCGCGTAAAAAGCGATTTCACCGGCGGAGTGCGCAGCGGCGTCAACGGCACGCCAACCTTCTTCATCAACGGCAAGCGCCACGACGCCTCGTTCGAGTACGCAGATCTAGTCGAAGCCATCGACGCGGCGCTCGCGTCCGATTAGCTCCGATGGGTGTACGTCTCGCCGCTTCCAGAAGACACCTCATCCGCGGCGACTTGGCCGATGGCTTCTGCTAAAGTGACGCTGAGCGAGGGCATTAGTGCCAAACGTTATTATCAAAGATCGCGACATCCTCGGCGGAGAACCCGTCTTTCGCGGCACGCGTGTGCCGTTTAGAGTTTTGATCGATTATCTCGGGGGCGGCGACACCCTGGATCAATTCCTCGAACAATATCCGAGCGTAACCCGCGAACTCGCCATTGCTGCACTTGAAGAGGCTCGGCTGAGCCTCGTCTCGCAGCTCCGATGAAAATCCTGATAGACGAATGTGCGCCGAGAGAATTAAGTGCGTTCCTCTCAAAACACGGCCATCAATGTCTCACGCTTCAAGACAAGGCTGGTCTGGAAAGCAGAACGGCGAACTTTTGGCGCTGGCCGAATCGGCCTTTGAAGTCTTAGTCACCGTGGATTCAAACCTCGAGTATCAGCAGAATCTAGCCGGTAGAAATATCTCCGTAGTCGTCCTGATCTGCCGTTCCAATCGCTTGTTTGACCTGCGTCCCCTCTTTCCCTTGTGTGCAACCGCAATCGAAACGATCCAATCCGGGGATCTTGTTCTGGTGGGGAAATAGGCAAGAAAGAAACTGTGGGTTCCGCTGCGGCTAGAGTACGAGTTGTTAGATGCTGTAATTCACGGAGCGCAGGCCGTCCTTGTACGCGTCGCGGGTTTTGGTGGCGGTCGCTTGCGCATCTTGCTCCTTGAAGTGCGCGTCGTCCCAGTGCTCCATCGCGGTCATCGAGTGATCCGGAGTCGCTAAGGCTTCTTCTGCGCGAATGGTGTTCACCCATTCGTCGACGGCTTTCTTGTACTCAATCCGCAATTGGTCGAGTTCCGCTTTGCTCATAATGTGCCTACACTAATTTCAGTTCGCGGCTGGGTCAACGGGTCAACGTGCATTTTCATTATAAATTCACACACTCAAAGGCTAACCGGCTCTCCGCCTACCTGTCCGTCTGGCCAGTATCCATGCAGGCACGCATCCCCCGCCGCGCGCTTGCGCCTCTTACAATGGAAACATGCGGAAACTCCTCCTGCTTCCCGGTGTGTGTGCTCTCCTGCTTCTGGGTTGCCAAAAGCACACGCAGACCGATTACAACGCGCTGGACCAGTCCGGCATGTGGTCTTCCACGCTGGATGAAGTGAAGGCCATGAAGCCCAGCGATATGGAAGTGGCGCAGCTCACCAAACTGAAGCATGCGGCTGCCTCCGACGATCTCTGTCTGGCTCTGATGAAAGCCGCGCACGCGCACAATCACGAATTCAGCAGCGCCGATTCCGCCATCGACCTCTCTCGCGCCGGTTACTCCGACGCGCAAATCCTGGAGATGGCGCAATCCGATCAAATCGACATTCTTAGCGGTGAAGCGGTCACGTTGAAACTTATCGGCCTTTCCAACGCTACCGTGCAAGACATCATTCACCGCCGCATCCTGGGATTGCCTACTCTCACCAGCGAGCAGATCGGCCGGCTCAAAAACACCGGCATGTCCGAACGGCAAATCCTCGAAATCGTCAATCAAGGTCTTGCCGATCAGCAGGCAGAGACGCTCATCGCCCAGCGCGAAGCCGTGCGCGACCACTCCAACACAGGTTTTGTCCGCGTACGCGGGCGCAAATCGCACTGAAACTCCCTTCACTCCTCTTCATCTGGTATTCTTCTGTTCCGCAACTGAGGAGCTTCCTTCATGAAAGATGTGATTCTTACTGCCCGTGGTCCCAAGCCTATCGGTCCCTATTCCCAGGCGATTAAGTCCAACGGTTTCCTGTTTGTTTCTGGTCAAGTAGCGCTCGATCCGCAAACGGGAGAGTTTGTCGGCGCCGATGTCCGCCAGCAAACCGAACGAGTGCTGGAAAATCTGAAGGGCATACTGGAAGCCGCTGGCGCTTCCTTCCATCATGTGGTGAAGACCACTGTCTTCCTGAAAGACATGAACGATTTCGCGGCGATGAATGAAGTCTACGCTCGGTATTTCACCGCCGCGCCTCCCGCTCGTTCCACAGTGCAAGCCGCGCGTCTGCCGAAGGACGCCTTGGTGGAGATCGAACTTATCGCGTCGCTGTAAAATTCAGATCAATCGCCAGAAAAAAATGGCCACCGCATTTGCGATGGCCATCAAATTTTTTCAATGGGAATAATACTTACGGGCGATCGGGGCTCTCCAGCGCCTTGTAAATCGCCACTCCCGTTCCCGCCGCTGTCAGCGCGGTGGCCACGATCAGAAAACGGCTGCGTCCTGCGTGCAGCGGTCCGCCGCCTCCGCCCTTGGGGCCCTGGCCTGCGCCTGCGCCCGCTGGGTCCTGCGCATCGGGATCAAGCAGCACGCGGTACGATTCGCCTTCTTTTACCATTTCGGTCTGGTCTGCCACCGTTACCGTCAATCCGCCACGCCGCGCCGTAACCAAAAGTTCCTTTTCATTCAGGAACGTCACTTGTCCGATCGTAGGAGCGTCTGTTTGCGCACGAATCGCCGCCGTCGAAGCATACAGCGTGAATGCGTGAGCATTGCCCGTCGAGAAAGTAGCCGTGCCCAGCACCAATTTCGCGGATGGCGCGCCATCGCTGCTTTCCAGCACTGCGGCTGAAGAACTCAGGAGCAAGAAACGGGCCGCTCCGGCACGCAGTTGCACGCTTCCCTTGTCATCGGTACGCAGCACGTCGCCACCATACACCGTGGTTCCCACATCGGCACTGGCTTCACCCACGCGCGCGCGATCAGCGGCAATCACCGTGCCCAGAGGCGCGACATTCGGCGTCGCTGCGCCCCAAACTGGCACGCCCACTAAACTCAAAGCCAATACGGCTGCACTCGCTGCGCGCAGACGTTGCATAAACGCCTCCCGGGCGGAACGCAAGAAGCATACTTCCTCCGGCAGTTTGTCGTCAATCGGTAAACACGCAAATACAGGCTTTCCCTTGCGCTCTGCCATTCCTCCCTCTGCTGCTGGCGGAACCGCCACTTCGCTGTTAGAATCCATTCACTGTATGGCCGACTGGAAACAGATCACCGCACGCATTCGCCGCGCACGCACGAGCAAAGATCCCGCAGGACAACTAACGAATCTCTTTTCTAAAACGCGCGATGCCATGGTGGCGTTCGAACTCGCGCGTTACTTTGAAACCAGCGGCAATCCTGCCGACGCGGGCAGATGGTATTTGACAGCGGCGGAACGTTTTCGCCGCGCCGATTGGAAAACTAAAGCGCAAGAGAGCGCCACGCGTTTGGGCGCCACCGAACCCGCGGAGATTCCCGATCCAGTAAGAAGCGCCAAGTCCGAAGAGCCCGCCCCCACCGAGCAAACTGAAGAACTGGTTTCGACCGAATCCGAAGTAACCGAGCCTGCTCAAGCTTCAACACAAGCGGAACGTCCGTCCGCACCTGCCGCTGAACCCAATCGGCACAGGCGCGGCCGCCGCGGCGGCAGAGATTCCCGTCCATCACGCCGTGAACGCGAACCTCAGCGCGCTACAGCGAGGGACGTTGCGCCACCGTTAGCCTCTTCCCGTCGCTCGATGTCTGCGGAACCTGCGCCCGAGGCGTCGGAAACAGCTTCGATCGAAGCAGTCTCAGAAGCACCGGCTTCTGTCCCCAGCCTGCGCGGCAAGTATGGAGATCCGGGCCTCGCTTCGCGCCTGACGCAACTGGAAATGAACTTTCGGCGTTTGCTCAGCTCCACGCCAGCTTCTCTGGACGCTGCGGACAAAGCGCCGGCGGGTCCCGGAGTATGGGTGCTCACGGATTCCGACCTCACAACGTACTACTACGTGGAGCCATGTCAGACCTTGCGCGTTGCTATTCCCAATTTGCTTCGCGGCGGCTCGACCCGAAAAGGGGAGAACATTCGGCCGAGGCTGGCCGAACATCTGGGAATTCCGGAAAGTCGCGTGGCGAAGTATCTCGGTGATCATTGTGTGGTGCGCTGGCTGCAAATGGATGAGGACGCCGCGCATTTCGCGCATTTCCTGGTAGCAGTGCTGCGGCCCGCCCTGAACGAATAAGATAAGTCACAATGAACAGATCTTCTGCCCCCGTTCCTAAGAGTAACCTCCTTTTGCTTCTTCAACTTAGCGCCGTTTAGTGGCTCCCCGCGCCGTTCAACCGCCATTTTTCACCGTTCGCCGTTTCCTTCTAGCCAATCCGCTATTCCCACCACAAACTGTACAAGTCCAATGGTTTAGGGGCTCGCCTCGCCGCGTGCTACCCTGAATTTCAGCCTTGGGGGCTGATCTGGACAGTTGCAGTTCGGTTCTGGGCGTCTTGGGGTTCCAGTAAGTTTATTCGCTCTTCGAAAGTGAGGCAGCCGCAGTATGCCTAATTCTATCTCTACGCAAGTCTTCCGGTCTCTGGACTGGGTAGTCTGTAAGACGGCTCGAATCACCTTTGACACCATTCAGTATTTCAATAAACGCAATCCCAATCCTTCTACCACGCCGCAGTGGTCGGATAAGCCGCTGCTGAAGTCCTGGGAGAAGTCCAAGCCAACGCTCGGCTTCCCGCGCCAGACAGACTCGCTCTGCCCGGCCTGCGTCCAGGAAGCGCGCAAATCCATTATCGATGGCGATAAGGATTGGCGCGACCTGATGCACGAAAAGGTCGGCGAAATCAAGGCCCAGATCGTGGAACGCGACGGCCAGGTCTGGATGGTCAAGGATTGCCCGCAGCACGGCCACTATGAAGATCTGATGGCCGTTGACTCCACTTTCCTGAAGTGGATTGAGAGCCAGTTCCCCGGCCGCGATATCCCGGCGCACAACGACGAAGGCCTGCACAAGCATGGCTCCTCCAACGTTCGCTATGGCCGCGGTTCAGTGCTCACGGTCGACCTCACCAACCGTTGCAACATGATGTGCGATCCCTGCTTCATGGACGCCAACCAGGTCGGTTACGTCCACGAACTGTCTTGGGAAGAAATTCAGGAAATTCTCGACAACGCCGTGAAGATCAAGCCGCGCCGCCAGATGTCCGTGCAGTTCAGCGGTGGCGAGCCGACCATGAGCCCGTATTTCTTCGACGCCATCCGCTATGCCCGCAAGGTTGGGTATAACTCGGTTCAGGCGGCCACCAACGGCATTGAGTTTGCCAAGAGCAAGGAATTTGCGAAGAAGGCCTTCGAGGCTGGTCTGCGCTACGCCTATCTGCAGTTCGACGGTATCGGCAACGATGCGAACAGCCACCGCCAGATTGGTAACCTGTTTGACGTCAAGCTGCGCGCCATCGAAAACATGCACGAAGCGGGCATTGAAATCGTGCTGGTGGTCACCATCGTTAACAACGTGAATAACGACCAGGTTGGCTCGGTCGTGAAGTTCGCCATGGAAAACCCCAAGAAAATCGCGTTCATCAGCTTCCAGCCGGTTTCCTTCACTGGCCGCGACGAAGACATTACTCCCGAACGCCGTTTGCGCCAGCGCTACACCCTGTCGCACCTTGCCAAGGACGTCAGCCAGCAGGTCGGCAAGATCGAACCGACACGCGACTGGTTCCCGATCTCTTTCATCAGCACCTTTGCCGGTTTTGCCGACATGGTCAAGGGCAACGAATCCCAGTGGGGTTCGCTCTCCTGCGGCTGCCATCCGAATTGCGGAGTGGGCACGGCAATCATGATCAACAAGGAAACCAAGGAATGGGCTCCGGTGCCGCGCTTCCTGGACGCTCAGGGCCTGACCCGCGACGTCACCGCGATTACCGACGCCGCCCGTGGCAAGAGCTTCTCTAACTTCATGATGGCCATGGCGCTCTTGAAGGCCTACCGGCCGTTCGAAGGGCCGAAGGGTTTGAAGCTCTGGGACCTGTTCAAGAAATTTGACAAGACCTGGGCGCTCACCAAGGGCGCGACCTCCAAGTATGGCCGCACCTCTCCGGAACGCACTTATGAAGACGCCATGAAGCGCCGCGCGCAGGATCCGTGGAACTTCCTCTTCATCGCCGGTATGTGGTTCCAGGATCTGTTCAACTATGATTTCCGCCGCACCGAAATGTGCATCATTCCCTACGGCACGCAGCAGGGCGAAATCAGCTTCTGTGCGTACAACACGGGAATCGGCTGGCGCAACATCATCGAAAACATGCACAAGAATGCGACCGTTGCCGAGTGGTACAAGAAGAACGGCAAGCACGAGATTTACGCCAAGGGCAAGAGTGTCAGCCTGCAGTCTTACGAGCACTCGCTCGTGATTGACGCGGAAGACGCCGCCCGCGTGCGCCACATTGAGCACGACATCCCGGTGACCGCTGCCGAAGAAAACCGCATCCGCCGCAAGAAGGCTCTCGAAGAGCAGGCCAAAGTTCGCGCCATTTACGAAGAACTGGTCCTCAAGAAGCCCCAGTCGACTGTCGTCCAGATCGGCACCGTCAGCGACATCGCCAAAGCCGTCCCTGCAAACTTCGCCAATGCCGGCAAGCCCGTCACCATCGCGCCCGCCAACGGCAATGGCCACTCCAACGGAAACGGCACAGCCGCTCCTAAATCCAAGGAAGCCGCCGCCGAAGCTGTAGCCGGCGACTAACATGTAGCGCTGGCTTTATGCCAGCGCTGTTAAATCCAAACCTTACCCGCGGCCCCGATTCCTTATCGGGGCCGTTTTTCTTGGCGCGCGCAGCGCAATTGACCGGTCCTCGAAGCGGGCTTAAACTTCACCTATGTCCAGAGTCGCAGTTCGCGTACATGAATCCGAGGACGTCGAAGCGCGTGAGTATACCTTCACGGTAGTTTTTGAGCCGCTGAGAAAGGCAGAGACTCTGCGAGGAAATGGTCGCAAGTCTCGCCCCGCAGAGCCTGCGGGCGCAACTACTGGTTATCAGGTCACCGTTCCGTTACTTCCGGGTCTGATTACTTACGGCCGTACGCTGAGCGAGGCCCGCGAGATGGCCCGCGACGCAATTAAATGCCACATCGAAGGGCTGCGAAAAGACGGAGAGCGCATCCCGAATGAAAAGAGTGCTCGCAAGGAGAAATTGCGAGTCGCGTTATCCGCGTAAATGTCTCCTCGCTTGCCCGTCCTTAAACCTCGCGAGGTGCCTCGCGCGCTCCTGAAGGCCGGATTCGAAGTTAATCACCAAACAGGCAGCCACGTTCAATTTACGACACCCCCGCAAACCGCATCTCCGAATTACCGTACCTCGCCACGACCGCTTTGACCTGCCGCCTTCCGTTTTGAAAAGTATCCTCAGACAAGCCGAGATGACTCTCGAAGATTTCCTGGACGTCCTCTGATCCTTTTGCTCTGCTAGACTAGCGCGAGTATGAGTACAGTACTTTTTGATATGTTGAGTGTAATCTCGCTCTTAGCTCCACCTTTCCTTTTAATTTTTGCGTGGAGAAACCTTTTGTGCGCGGGTGCACCTGACAAATCGCCCCTTTGGAAGACAGTTCTTACATGGATTGCGCTTATAGCAATCACCTCGCTGTTCGTGGCGTGCATCGCTACCCTATTTTCACTTCAATGTAGCGTCGATGCCGGAGACTGGTCTTGTGTTGTGCGCTGGAGGGCATTCACACGGCTTGTTCTCCGCATTACCCCTGTCCTATTGTTGCTTGCCCTTAGCGGTCGAAAAGGAACGCGGATTCTCGGCGCTGTCGCTGTCCTGACGATTTCGCTCGATTGCGAGACGATTTCCATGATGGCTTGAGTAACGATCTCTATGTCCGCCAAAATCAAATTGCACAATCGGATCGCCCTCGTCACCGGCGCAAGCCGCGGAATCGGCAAAGCAATCGCCCTTGCCCTGGCTGCCGAAGGCGCCGACGTCGCGGTGAATTACCACAATCAACACGCTGCGGGGGAAGACGTATGCGCGCAAATACACAAACTTGGCCACCGAGCCATCGCCGTGCGCGCAGACGTTTCGCTCGCCGCGGAAGTGAATGCCCTGGTCGCCACAATCGAACGCGACTTGGGCCCAATCGAAATCCTGGTCAACAATGCGGGCGTCACCCAAATAAAGCCCTTCGCCGACCTTAACGAAGCCGACTTTGACGAAATTATCCGCGTGAACCTCAAATCCGCATTCCTGGTCACTCAGCGCGTGCTGCCCAACATGCGCGCCCGCCGCTGGGGACGCATCATCAATCTATCCTCCGTTGCCGCGCAGACCGGCGGGGTCATCGGGCCGCATTACGCCGCCTCCAAAGCCGGGCTGATCGGCCTGACTCATTCCTACGCCTCGCTCCTCGCCAAAGAAGGCATCACCGTAAACGCTATCGCTCCGGCCCTCATAGAAACCGACATGGTCACCTCCAATCCCAACGCCGCACCGGAGCGCCTCCCCGTGGGCTTTTTCGGCTCACCCGAGGAAATCGGCCGCGCAGCCGTTCTCCTGGCCGAAAGCGACTTCATCACCGGCCAGACCATCAGCGTCAACGGTGGCTGGTACATGACCTGACACTCTTACGGTATAATTAGTCTTCGCGCCAATCGCCCGAATTGGCGCATCTTTGGAGACACTTCTCACATGCCGATCTACGAATACATCTGTGACAGTTGCAACGAGCGCTTCGAGAAAATCGTCATCAACAAGCAGCAGGAAATTACTTGCCCCAAGTGTTCTAGCAAGAAAGCCACGATTCAGCTTTCCGTGTTCGCCACAGCCGGCTCCAGCTCTTCCAGTTCGTCCGGCGGCTTCTCCGGCGGCGGAGGCGGCTGTTGCGGTGGTGGCTGCTCCTGCCACTAGCCCGTTAAACGCCGCAGTTCGTCCGCGGCCCGATCACCTGCTGGCATTTGCAATGACTTCCCCGGTCAAACGCAATCCGCGACAGTGTCTGGCCCCTTTCCACGCTTGCTGTTTCTTGGTCGTCCTGCTTTTCCTTACAACCACAGTTCGCAGCCAAAGTAGCTCGCCTCTCGAGGGCGTAGTTACGTCACATGACGGCCAGCCTCTCGCCGGAGTCTGGGTTTACGGAAGCCAGTCCCCCGCGCTCCTGCAGCGCGAACAAACCAAGACCGACGAGAATGGCCACTTCTTGCTCAGATATCCCGGCGCGGTCGTGCACTTTTCGAAGGAAAAGTTCCAGCCTTCCTCGCTCGTCGTCACGTCTGGAACTTCCAATGTTTACGTCACACTCGAAGGCGCCACCGGCGATCTGCTTGTGCGCGTCTGTGGAAAGCCTGGCTCACACCTCAAACGCATCGGAGGCAGGTTCGGCATTTATTTCGACGTTCCCACGAACGAGGCCAAACTAACGGGAGGCGGCCCGGGAATCGATGCAATCGCGTACATCATCAAGCCGAAAAAAGGATCCGGACAGTTGACGCTGGCGTTTGGCCAGTTTCCAATCAACAGGGATCCACCCGACGAAATGTTCCTCAACTCCGTGCAATTCCAGCAGAGAAATGTGGTCGACGCCACGGGAGAGGTAATCGGTCTGGACAGTTCGGGGAAGCTGGCCAGCGGCGAACTCTGGCGCCAGACCTACATCCTTGCGCAAGGCGGCCTCTATCAATCGCCGGCCGCACCCGCCCCATTGTTCGACCGCGTCGTCAATTCCGCCTGCCAGATCCCCATCACCGTGCACTGATGGCGCGAGCGATAATTTGCGGCCGCCGGTTCTCGCGCATTTTGATTTCTTCGCGATTGTCGTGTTAAATGGCGGTATGCGCGTTTTCGGGGTTCTTCTGTTCGCCGCACTGCTCTCACTGCCCGCGCTTACGTTTCAGCACACCTCGCAACCCATCGTAATCGCCACCCATGAAGCCCGCTTCGATGCCGAAGGCCGCTTGCTGCCGTGGATCGCATGGAACACGGCGCTTGATCGGGAGATTCGCTTCTACCAGCAGTGTCCCGCCGGCCACGGATATCCGCTCTTCGTCTCCGTAATTTTTCTGGATGGCAATTGGGAGCCGCAGCCAGACCGCAAGGACACGACGACCAGGGCCACCCGCGCGATCTCTTCAAGAATCCGCAACCCGGCGGCTGGCAGGAAGACGCCCACACCGACGTAGTTCACAATTACGTCGACGCCCTTCGCGCTTTCCCGGAGTGGGGCGCCGCGAACTGAGCCAACTCTTATGCAGCTGAAAACAAAATCCGGGCTCGCGTTGGCAGCCTTGGGCATCGCAATCCTTGGCGCATGGAACCTATGGACCAAATCGCGCCGACTCGTCCCGGTAGACCTGCCACTCTCCCTGACTGCAGCCCAGCCAATCACTTCCAACTTCAAGCTGAACTTCGACGGCTTGTACCTCATTGAAATCGAAGCGCAGAAAACCATGCCGCTCGAGACGCTCCACTGCTTGATGGGAGTCGAAGCCGACCCCGCACGATGCAAGGATGCGCCTCCGGCAATCACGGCGACGTGGATTCTCTCCCGCAACGGGCAAGAGTACCGCCGCGGTACTTCCGCCGAACCCCACAGCGCTACCGCCCAGACGGACGGCGTCGCCCGCGTGATCGGCGAATTCCAGGGCAAAGCTGGCGAAGCCTATCAACTGCAGGTCACGCTGACCGCCGATGCCTCCGCACTGGCAACGGCACATCCCCGCCTGAAAGTGACCGTCGCCAGCATCGCCTATACCGACCTGCAATCCGCCGACGTGCTGGCGTTTTCCACGGCGTTCATCTGCGTGCTCTTCGGAGCAACCCTGCTGGCGATTGCGTTGTACGCCTATCGCCGGCGATCGAGTGACGCATATCACAATACGAAGTGACTCGCCTCACAGCCACCCACCCCTTTCCATCACAAACTGCGCTCGCACGTTACGTTCTTCTTCGTCGCGCTCTCATCCGTCCGGGACGTGCTCTCGATCGGTCTTTGGCCGGCAGTATCTGGGCGACCCCTCAGGGGAATTGCGCCCTGACGCGAGATCCGGCAGAAGAGAGGGTTGGTGCCATGGCTAAACTACAATTGGAATCGGAAGAAAGAATGGAACTCGTGGCTTACCTGGAAGCTCTGCTCGGCTGCGTGAAGTCCCTGCATGCCAGTGTTGGCGACGTCTTGGCGGAAGTCGCGGCAATGCGCGCTACGGTGCTCGAAAATCCGGGCGACATCGCCTCGTATCAGACCAACTTGAAGCGGGAGGCGGCCAGCGCCAGGCCCATGGTTCAGGACGCGTTGCGCTCTTACGACGATTTGCTCGCGGAGTTTGCCGGCTCTCAGCGCTACAAGAACTGAGCCGCTGCTGCATACAAATGTTTTTGCCCACGGGGCTTACCTTCCGTCACTACGTTGTGAGCCCCGTTCACATTTCCAGCGACCCTCTTCAGCGCGTGTAGTTTTTCAAATACTCCGGAATCGGCGGATCGTTCTTCCGCTGCGCGTCCGGCACCGGCGCCTTCACGGCAGTTTCCAGCGGCAGCACTCCCGCCCATACCGGCAGCGTGTAATCGGCCTCGTCATCCACGGGTCCGCCCGTGCGCACCTTGGCGCTGACCTCTTCCAAAGGCAGCGCAAGCACGGTCGTAGCCTTCAATTCCTGTTCGGTAGGCTGGCGCACATCGTCCCAGCGGCCCTTCATCACGTGGTCGGTGAAAATTCGCAGCGCCTCCATTTTTTCCGCGGGATCTTCGACCAGTCGCGCCGTGCCCAGGATCACCACAGAGCGGTAATTCACAGAGTGATGAAACGCCGATCGCGCCAGAACCAGCCCGTCAACATGGGTCACGGTCACGCACACGGGCACGCCCGCGCTCAGCGTCTTCAACATGCGGCTTGCCGCGCTGCCATGCAGATACAGCGTATCTCCGCTGCGGCCATAGTTTGTCGGGATCACATACGGCTGTGCGTCCACAGAAAAGCCCACGTGGCACACGAATGCCGTGTCCAGGATCTGGTATACCGTCTCGCGATCGTAATTCCCGCGTTTCGGCAAGCGTTTCACTTGCGTGCGAGGGGTAGGTTGAAATTCGGCCATGCTTTAATTCTAGCGGGAAGGAGCGGCCGCGCCAGAGCCAACTTGGCCGCTTGGTGCTGATTTGCGCTTTTGGGCGGCGAGCCACTCGAAGAGGTCAGGCTCGGCAAAAGCTTTGTTCCAGACCGCATCGCCGGTCTTGCGATATTCCGTATAACGAAGATTCGCGTGCGCCTTCTTTAATTGCGCCATCATCGAGCGCACCATCGTCACCGGCACGGAATCGTCTTCGTCCCCCTGAAAAACCCACAAAGGCACCTCGACAATGGCCGGGACGTCGGAAAACGTGTCATACGCGGACATGATGATCGCCGCGGCCCATGTGCCTCGATAATTCTGCAACAGAGACCACACGCCGAGCCCGCCCATCGATTGCCCCGCCACATACACGCGGTCCAGATCGATCGAATAACTTTTTTCCACTTTCGCCAGTGCTTCCATCGTCATCAGCAGCCACTGGCTGGGCTGGTTAAACTCCGGCTCAGACCAGTTTTGTCCGGTGGGGCACTGCGGGATCATCACGAACATGGGCATCTTCAACTGCACGTTGTCGGTGATCCAGAAATGCGTGCCCAGCTGATCCGTCTTGGTCAATTGCTTCACGTTGTCGGAGCCTCGCCCGTCCGTCCCGTGCAGCCACAGCAGCAGCGGATATTTGCGGCCCGCGTCGTAATCCAGGGGAACGAACAGCCGATAAGGCAGTCGCGCGTTGCCCTTGCCAACGTAAAAATCTTTGCGAAACTCGATGTCGTCTTTGGAAACTTCCGCCGCCCCGGCAATTCCTTGTGCCAAGAAAAGAAATGTCAGCAGAGTCCACCAGCCGTGCCGCAACAAGCGCATCCTCTGCCCGTTACTTCTGTGCATGCTGCTCCTTGTCGGCCGCCGCTGCTGCCGTTGCCGCGCCGCGCACCACCCGGAAGCCGGTGTATTCCGCCGCAGGCGTACACGTGGAACGCGCGTCCGCGGGACAATCTGCGCTCCCGCCTGCAGGCTTACCTTTTCCATCCGGCGCCAGCACCCACTCGGCCACATTGCCACCCAAATCAAACAGCAAATCTTCGTTCTCCTGCCCTTGCCCGCCAAAACTTCCCACCGGCTTCAACAACGGCGCGGGCCCCGGAAGTTCCTTTAACGCTTCGCGCAACCGCAGCGTGTCATCCGGATTCGGCGCGTAACCCGCCCAATAATCCAGCGTGTTTTCGCCATCCTTCTTGTCGTATTTCCCGGCCAGTTCGCTCTCGTTGGGCACCCGCCAGGTTTGCCCCGTCAGCTTGCTGAGCCACTCCGCATACGCCTTGGCCTGCTCAAGCGTCACGCCATTTGCGGGATAATTCTCCGCGCCGCGCGCCACTTTGTAATTCTTGTCGAACGCTGAAAATTGCGCGCGTGTCACTTCGAACCGCGCAATTTCCAGATCGCCGCGTTTTACTACCTCCGGAATCAGCACGGCCTTTCCTTTGATCGTGAATGTTGCGCCATAAAGGTCGCCCATGCGCGCCGCTCGTCTCGCCCGTAGCGCCGTGTCCAGCGGAGAGCCTTCTTTGACCGCTTCATTTTCCGGCGGCGCGGTCTTGAAGAAATATTTGTCGAACCATGCCATTTCTTCTTCGATTTTGCGCATCTGGTGCGTCAGCTTGCGCGGGCCGTGCGGCTCGCCGGGAAACACCACAAATTTCACCGGCACCTTGCCGTAATACTGCAGCGCGCGGAAGTACGACCAGCTTTGCGACGGCGGCACGTTGATGTCCGCGGTTCCATGGAAAATCAGCACCGGCGCCTGCACCTTATCCATCTTGAAAAACGGGCTTTTCCGAATGTACAGCTGCGGATCCTGCATCGGCGATTTGCCAAAATAATAGGAGTCGAACGCATCGCCGAACATCACGTTGCCCCAATCGCTGATCCATTCCACGTCGCCCGCGCCCACACTCGCCACCTTATAACGCGAGGGGTACGTGGTGATCAGGCTGGTGGAAAGAATCGAGCCATTCGACCATCCCATCGTCGCCACCTTGTCCGGATCGACCAGTCCTTTCTGAATCAAATGATCCACGCCATCGTTGATGTCCGGCGTTTCCAGGTCGTAATAGTTTCCGCAGCAGATCGATTCCACCCATTTCAAACCGTAATTGCTGCTTCCGTGATAATTGGGGCTCAGGATAAACGCGCCGCGCTGCGTCAGCAGTTGGTAGGGATAAGCCCATCGGTCGCTCCACGCGTCCACATCCGCTCCCGCGGGTCCGCCGTGGATGGCCGTGATCACCGGATATTTCTTCGTGGGATCGTAATTGTCCGGATAACGCAGCAACCCTTCGACTTCTTCGCCATTCGAACCCTTCCACCGAATCACTTCGGACTTGGAAAATTCCCGGGACTTGATCAGGTTTTCATTCAGCTTGGTCAGTTGATGAGAAAACGCGAGGTTGTTGCCGTCCCACTGCGCGCGAAAAAGCTGCGGCATGCGGCTCGCCGTCGAGGATTGGTACGCAATGGTTTTCCCATCCTCGCTGACGTCGAAAAATTGTATATTCTTCGCGTTTTCGCCTTGCAGCGTGGCCCGCTTCCAGCGCCAACTGTCGCCAGACTGCTCGCGCGTGTAATGCGCGACATCAAAATGCGCGCCCGCCGCCAGCAGCGTCACGAATCCGTCGTTTGTGGCGTGCAGATCGCGACCCGCCCCGTTTTCCCAGTCGAGCGCAACCGGAACGCTTTTGCCGCCCCGTAAATCATAGAAATAGACGAGCTGGATCGTAGCCGTCAGGAATTTTGCATCGTTGGAAAACGGCGCCGTCGCGTAGAACCCCGAATTATCCGGCGCCCATGCCAGAATATTCGGATAAACCCGGCCCTCTGTGAAGATCTGTTTTTCCGTGCCATCGGAAAGGTTGTGCAGCACGGTGATGGGCGGCACCTTCTGGTCAAACTCGTAGTGCAAGCTGCGCGCGTGAACCGCCACCGCGTATTTCCCATCCTTGGATACGCTCCACCGTTCGATCCAATCGGTGTTGTTGGTCAGCCGCGTGATCTTTTTGTCCTTCACTGTTATTTTGAACAAGCGTACCGGAGCCTGGTGGCTGGCATCATCTACGATTTCCGAATCGTCTTTCTTCTTTTTCTGCGCTTGCTCATACGCGCTGGGATCTTCCTCGGCGCTGAAAATGAGCGTGTCTTTGTCCAGCCACTGCGCCTGGCGTGGCGCACGCTCCAGTTCGGTCAGCGCATAAGCCTCTCCGCCATGCGCATTAATCAGCCAGATTTGCGTCGCGGCGGTATCCGGCTTCGCTTCCGGCCGTGGGCGCGAACTTAAAAAAGCAATCCACTCCCCATCTGGTGACCATTTCGGCAACGAAACGCTATAGTTTCCCCGCGTAAGCTGCACGGTGCGATCTTCCGCCAGCCTGGTCAAAAAGAGATTCGAAATGCGTTCGTCTTTTTCCTTATCGCCTTCGCCTCTGATCCACACCACCGATCGCCCATCGGGCGACAGCGAAAAATCGTTGATCGTTTCCGCATACACGACGTCCTCCGCCTTCCACGGAGAAGTCTTGGGCGAAGGTTTGCTTTCATCGGCCGTCATCACAGAGCCGGCAATGAGGAAAATCGCACTGGCAACCACAGGAATCCAGAGTCGTTTGCGAAACACGAAAATCACCTGTAATAAAATTGGTGGAGCGCCGCGGCATCCCCAAAAACCGCGACCGAAAAAGCATAGTACCAATCGAGCGGCAAGGGAAATGGTGTAGTCTGAAACAGCAGCGATCGCGAGGAGAGGAAATGCCGGCCCCGAAATCCCCGTTCAGCCTGGAAACGTTTCGATTTTTCCGGGCGTTAAGCAGAAATAATCACAAAGACTGGATGGATGAAAACCGCGAACGCTACCGCGAGTGCGTCGTACAGCCCTTCCGGCAATTTCTGGAAGACTTGTCCCCGGCCGTGCTGCAGATGGATGGCGAATTTGATGTGTGCGGGCGTACGGGCGCCAATTTCTCTCGTATCAATCGCGATATCCGCTTCGCCAAGGACAAAACGCTCTACAAACCGCAAATGTATTTGAAATTTCAGCGCCAGTCCGCGGGCGACCGCGAAACCGGCCAGCTCTACATAGGGCTTTCCAAAGACGCCGTGACCGCTGGCTTCCGCATTTATTCCGGCGCAACTAGAAGGGAATCCGTCCTGGCGCTCATCGCCCAGCCGCGCGTAATGTCCAATCCCAAATGGATTGCCCAGCAGAAAAAGCGCCTCGCGCGGAATTACGAAAGCTATTGGTACGCCACCGTCAAAAGCGAATGGACCAAACACGAAGGCTGGCCCACGCAACCTGAAGATTGGAAGAAACTACGCGCCTGGATCGTTCGCAAGAAAATGCAACCCTCCGCCGCAACCCGCTCCGCCTTCCCCAAAGAAATCCTGAAAGTATTCAAGGATCTGTATCCCCTCCTGAAATTCACCTGCCTCCCGGACCAGTCGAAGAGAGGGCAGAAGGAGCAGCATAGGTGAAAGGCGACTTCAACTTCTGGTTCTCACACGTCACATTTCCTTGCACAGTCGTTGCAAGCATCCTAGAGAGCTGGATCGTCTGGCGTCTAAATATTCACGGTTATAGGCGGCCTTGGTGGGATGTCACCCTTTACTGGCGGACAGCACCCAAACTGGGCTGGTCTCGTGTCCCGTTCATATTGTCCGTCAGTATAGTTCTCGGTGGCTTCGCTGCCCTCCTGTTTTCAAAGTAGCCCACTGCCCGGCACCGTCCAACGTTGACGCCTACCTCCTCGTCGCATACGATTCCGCGATGCCTGCGCCAAATTCCCGCGGCCATAGGGGCTCCTTGTGAAACGAGTCTTGCAAGTATTGCTTTGGGTCATTCTCGCAATCGTCGCCGCCACCGCGCTTGCCACCATCGCGCTGCACCGCGGCGAACCCATTAGCGCCACCTGGTTCGTCCTTGCGGCCGTTTGCTCATACCTTGTCGCCTACCGCTTCTACTCCGCTTTCATCGCCGCGAAATTGCTGGCGCTGGATAACACCCGCGCCACTCCCTCCGAACGCCGCGACGATGGCCGCGATTTTGTCCCCACCAACAAATGGGTTTTGTTCGGCCACCATTTCGCCGCGATTGCCGGACCCGGTCCGCTGGTCGGCCCCACGCTGGCCGCACAGTTCGGTTATTTGCCCGGCACCTTGTGGTTGATTGCGGGCGCCGCGCTCGCCGGTTGCGTGCAGGATTTTGTGATTCTGTTTTGCTCTATCCGTCGCGACGGAAAAACCCTCGGCGAAATGGCCCGTGAAGAAGTAAGCAAGCGCGGCGGCGTAATCGCGCAACTCGCCGTTCTGGCCATCATGATCATTCTGCTCGGCGTCGTGGCTCTGGTGATCGTGAACGCCCTGAAAAGTTCGCCATGGGCCACGTTCACACTGGCTTGCACCATCCCGATCGCGCTGCTTCTCGGCGTGTATTTGCGATTCGTCCGGCCCGGCCGTGTGCTGGAAGCATCGTTGATGGGCGTCGCGCTAGTGTTGTTCGCGGTGGTCGCCGGTCAGTGGGTTGCGGACTCCGCCACGTGGGCGCACGCCTTCACGCTGAGCGGCCTCGCGCTCACGTTTGCCATCATCGTTTACGGCTTCGCCGCTTCCGCGCTGCCCGTGTGGTTGCTGCTGGCTCCGCGCGATTACCTGAGCGCGTTCATCAAAGCCGGCGCGATCTTCACGCTGGCCGCCGGAATCCTGTTGGTTCGCCCCCACATCCTGATGCCGCCGCTGACCCGCTTCGTCGACGGCAACGGCCCGGTATTCGCCGGAAAAATCTTCCCGTTCTGCTTCATCACCATTGCCTGCGGCGCAATCAGCGGATTTCATTCCCTGATTTCCAGCGGCACCACACCGAAAATGATTCAACGCGAAACGCATGCACGCTTCATCGGCTACGGCGCCATGCTGATGGAGTCCTTCGTCGGCGTGATGGCCATGGTCGCGGCGTGCGCCATGCCTCCCGGTGTCTATTTCGCGATCAACAGTCCGGCGCAGATCGTCGGCGCGGCCCCGGAAACTGCCGCGCAAACCATTTCCAGTTGGGGCTATCCGGTGTCGGCCGCCACGATGAGCAGCCTGGCGCACTCCGTCGGCGAACAAACACTGTGGAATCGAGCCGGCGGCGCGCCTTCGCTGGCCGTCGGCATGGCGCAAATTTTTTCCACCACCATCGGCGGCGAGCGCCTGCTTAGCATCTGGTATCACTTCGCCATCATGTTCGAAGCGCTTTTCATTCTGACAGTGCTCGACGCGGGCACGCGCGTGGGAAGATTCATGATTCAGGAATTGTGCGGCCGCATCTGGAAACCGATTGGCCGCCTCAATTGGTATCCCGCTATCCTGATGTCCAGCGCGCTGATCGTCGGCGCGTGGGGCTATTTCCTGTATCAGGGTGTAGTAGACCCGCTGGGTGGAATCAATTCACTATGGCCGCTGTTTGGCATTTCGAATCAGTTGCTCGCGGCCGTGGCGCTCGTGGTGGCCACCACAATTTTACTCAAGATGGGCCGCCTCAAATGGATCTGGGTAACGCTGCTTCCGATGGCCTGGCTCGTGATCATCACCATGACCGCCAGCTACCAGAAAATTTTCAGTGCCAACCCGCGCATCGGTTTCCTCTCTTTTGCCAACGCGCTCGCGGCACAAATCGCGGCAGGCACGATTCCCGCGGCAAAAATTGTGGAAGCGCGCCGCGTGATTTTCAACCAGCGCTTGGACGCGACCGTCACCGCGGTGCTGGCGGTCATGATCCTGGTCCTGCTGCTGGAAGCCGTCGTGCAATGGCACGCAATTCTTAGCCGCGGCAAACAGCCCGTGCTACATGAAACTCCTTACGTCGCCACGCAGTGGGCGGAGGGCGACTGATGCGCTTAGCCTGGAGCAGCACAAAGCGTGGGTTGGCGCACTTCTGGCAAGGTCTGCGCGAATGGTGTGGCGATTCGGCCTACGAAAAGTACAAACAATCCGCCACGCGCGAAGGCCAGGCACGCGTTTTGTCCCCCGCGCAATTTTACGTCGAACAACTCAACAAGAAATATTCCCGCCCCAATCGCTGCTGCTAACCCATGGAGTGCGGGAGCCCAGCTCCCCGCTTTTTCTCTTCCGTGCGAGTCTTATGCAACAGCGATCAGCGGCAGCCCAGTTTCCGCCACCCAGTCCCCTTTTTTCCCTGCTTCTCCTTGGCGCAACAATTCCCCGGGAGTAAACTCAATTCAGGACCGGCCGAGCCGGTCTCACTTCACCGCTGTACGAAGGGCGGCTGCGCTTATCCTGAGCGTAGCCGTTAAGTCCGCACCGCATCCCCAGCGCCAAAACTATTAAAGAAGCTCATCGTCGTCCAAGGGCGGCTTCAACTCCGTGCCTTTGTGTATCAATTTAATGCCGTGTTTGCGCACCCCGCTCAGGATCGCCCGCCGTATTTCCGGCGGCAGTTGTTCTGGCGCAAACACGCCCTCGGCATCGCGCGGAAAAAATTTCACAAACTGCGCCGCAACGTGCGCCGTCCCATAAGCCACCGCGGTGGTGAACAATCCTTGCTGGCGAATCTGGTACAGCGTCGGAAATAACGCGTCGCTGCGCATCAGCAGGTACTCGTCTTCCTTTGCTTTGTGATTTACGCCGCGCACCAACACGGAAGCGGCAAAGCGCGCATTCTGCAGAATCCCTCGCCGGATCAGCGCGGCGATCTTCCTCGGCGACGACGTCTCTGGAAAACGCTGCCGCTGCAGTCCGCGCGATTTCGAAAGCTTGCCCTGTTTGTGCCAGCGGCGCAGGCGATCGAATTCGTTGCCCCCGATTTTCACGTCGAGTTCCTGCATGGGAATGAACTTGGGCAGTGTGGCCACTTCATCTTGCGCTGCCAGCACCACATTGGCCGTTCCGATTGGATCCGGGAAGCGGAATTTTTCTAGTTCAGAGAACCGCTTCGCCAGCAAGTATTTCCCGTGCCGGTAAATCCTGGGGTTCGATATGGCTTCGTCGAAAGAAACTTCCGGCGACCATTGCGAAATCGGATCTTCGCTTTCCGTGCTTTCATACAGCCGGATCTGCACGGATTGCACTTCATCGAGCAGGTCCGCCGCACGCTTCACCAATAAATTGGTCAGCCCGGGCGCGGCCCCGGTGTTGATCAGCGCAACGCGATGCTTGGCTTCGAATTTCTTGGCATAGCGGAATTGCTCGGGCTGAAACGGGTTGCGCGTCAGGTGCGAGCTAAGGTCGAGATAGTGCGAGCGCAAACGCAACGCCGCCCGCAGCACGATTTCGTTGAAGACCGACGCGGAAGCGTTGATGATCAGCTGGCACCCGCGCCCCGCCCGCACAATCCCGCGAAGATTGCGCGCGTTGACCGTGGCCACCGGAATGGTGGACCGTTTTCCCAAAAAGCGGCGCGCCCGATCGGGGTCGCGGTCTCCGCACCACACGTCGTGGCCCTGACGCTCCAGAAGCTGGGCAAGGAGGGAGCCAGTTGCCCCCGCTCCCACAATGAAGATTCGCATGCTGTCAGCAGACTTTATCACAAGAAGAACGGCCCACAGGAGCTAGGTCGCGCGAAGGTTCTACTGCCATCTCATAAATGCAGTTAGGGGGTCGGAGCTTCAGCTCCGACATTCAGCGCTAGGAAGATCTGGGCTTCAGCCCCTGAGGACAGCCTTCTCCCGCCCCCGTGCGCATTTCCAGTGTCAAAAATTGCGCGCAACTTTCCAGAGTCGTACACTATCCAAGTAATCTCCGATCCCGCCAGCCTACAGGGAGACATCCCAGGGTGGCGGGGCCAGGTGGTGCATCACCGGCCGCCGAGGGTTTGGGTGGAAACGCCCCAGCCTCCCGTGCTTGGAAAGGAGCTTGTTGGACGGAAATGTACGTATTTCCGTCGCGCAGCCCGGTTCCATGTGCGAATCGGGTTTTTTATTTTAAGGCCTGCGCTCATGAGCCTCTTCGACAAGTTCGGCCGCCAGATCACTGACCTGCGCATCTCGGTCACGGACCGCTGCAATTTCCGCTGCGTCTATTGCCGCTCCGCCGATCCGGAAAATTATCGCGAACACGACGAAATCCTTTCCTGGGCCGAACTGCAGCGCCTGGCAAAGATTTTCGTAAGCCTCGGAATCCGCAAAGTGCGCCTGACGGGCGGCGAACCGCTGGTGCGCGACGGCCTGGAAAAATATATCGCGTACATGAAAGAACTCGGCGTGCAGGATTTGTCCATGACCACCAATGGCCATCTTCTCGCCGGCCGTTGCCAGCAGTTGATTGACGCGGGATTGCACCGCATCAACATCAGCCTGGATTCCCTCGATCCCCTCAAATTCGAGAAAATCACACGCACCCGCTCCTACTCCTCCGTCATGCGCGGCATCGACATGGCCCAGTCCACCGGCCTTGCTCCCGTCAAAGTAAATGCCGTCCTCGTCCGCGGCTTCAATGAAGACGAAGTCGAAGCTTTCGCCGCATTTGCGCGCGAACGCGGCGTGATCATGCGCTTCATCGAATTCATGCCGCTGGATGCCGATCGCCACTGGTCTCGCGAACTCATGGTGCCCGCGTCGGAAGTCTATGCCCGCATTCACGCGCAATGGCCCCTGGTGCAAATTCCCAACGATAAGAGCGAGACCGCCCGGAAATATCGTTTTGCGGATGGTGCCGCAGGCGAAATTGGCCTCATTGCGCCGGTCACCCAGGCATTTTGTGGACATTGCTCCCGCATTCGCCTGACCGCCGACGGCAAGCTCCGCACCTGCCTGTTCAGCAAGGAAGATCGCGATTTGCGCGCGCTGCTGCGTGCCAACCTCTCGGACGAACAAATCGTCACCTGGATCCGAGACGTGGTGAACGAAAAAGAAGAAGGCCACCGCATCAACGAGCCGGGCTTCGTGCCGCCCTCGCGCACCATGGTGTTCATCGGCGGCTAGTGCATGACCCATACAGCTACGGTAGAAAAATCCTTTCGCTGGCATTCCGCAACAAAACCCGCCAGAATTTCATCTAACGGTTGCACCATCCCCGCACCGGCCGGTTACGGTGAGCTCGACTTGGCAGGGAGTTTTCATGGCTGACGACGAAGAAGACCAGGACCAGGACGATTTACCCGAACCGCCGCAACGAATCTTCACGCTGACAGAAGCGGAAAGCACGAGGCGTGAACTCGAACCGTTTCTGGTCGAAGCCATCGGCGTGCGCAAGCGCCTGAACGTGC
This sequence comes from Candidatus Acidiferrales bacterium, assembly GCA_963701055.1. GTDB lineage: Bacteria > Acidobacteriota > Terriglobia > Acidiferrales > UBA7541 > Acidiferrum. The sequence goes on from OY969563.1 coordinate 1,009,397, forward strand.
TGGAACAGGATCTGTCCGCTGTTTCCACCCGCATCATGATGATGGGCGGCGTGCTCGTGCCGTACGCCAAGCTTGCCGAAAAGCGCATGGAGCACCAAAGCCTGGCCGAGGTCATGAAATCCAACCTGGAAAAAATTCTTGCCACCGGCTGCGTCATCAAGGATCTAGATGTCGGCCTGCTCGATTTCCCCGCCGTCATCAACAACGAGGAAGTGTATCTCTGCTGGAAGCTCGGCGAAGACCGCATTCGCTATTACCACCGCCAGGACGAAGGCTACGCTGGCCGGAAGCCGCTGGATCCGACCGACCTGGGGCCCGGCGACCAGGTACAGTAAATTCACCCTTTCATTTCGCCGAAACTGTAAATCTCGACGAATTTTTCACGCCTGCACGGGAGCCGGGCATACATGAGCGAAAATCGACTGAAAGATTCGGCCAGCCCGTATCTGCGTTCCGCCGCGCACCAGCCGATTGACTGGTATGAGTGGGGCGAAGGCGCTTTCACTCGTGCGAAAGGTGAAGACAAACCGCTGCTGCTCGATATCGGCGCGGTCTGGTGCCATTGGTGCCACGTCATCGATCGCGAGAGCTATGAAGACGTGGAAATCGCGAAAATCATCAATGAAAACTTCATCCCCGTAAAAGTCGATCGTGACGAACGTCCCGATGTCGACGCTCGTTATCAATCCGCGATCAGCGCCATCAGCGGTCAAGGTGGCTGGCCACTCACCGGCTTTCTGATGCCCGACGGGCGTCCCTTTTACGGCGGCACGTATTTTCCGCCGGTCGACCAACAAGGGCGCCCCAGTTTCCGGCGCGTTTTGCTTGCTGTCGCGGACGCTTTCAAGAACAAGCGCGACGAATTGCTGAAGACCGCGGACGCCCTGGCCGAAGCGGTCGCCAAGGCCGAAGTGTTTAGCGGCGCGCATGCGGACTTCGATCCCGCCGTTGTGGATGCGCAAATCAGCTCCATGACGCAGCTGTTCGACATTCGCCACGGCGGCTTCGGCAGCGCGCCAAAGTTTCCCCACGCCTCTGCCGTCGATCTACTCCTCGAACGCTACCGGCAAACGGGCGAAAAACATCTGCTCGCCATGGCCGAAACCACGCTCGAAAAAATGGCCAAAGGCGGCGTCTACGACCAGCTCGCTGGCGGCTTCCACCGCTACTCCGTCGATGAGCGTTGGCTGGTCCCGCACTTCGAAAAAATGAGCTACGACAATTCGGAGCTCCTGAAGAATTACGTCCACGGCTGGCAAGTTACCCAGAACCCTGTTTTGCGAGAAACCACCGAAAGCATTATCGGCTGGGTCAATGAAGTCTTGTCCGATCAGGCCAACGGCGGATTTTACGCCAGCCAGGATGCCGACGTTTCGCTCGACGATGACGGCGACTACTTCACCTGGACGCTCACCGAACTCCGCGCCGTCCTCCCGCAAGCCGAAGCTCGCATCATGGAATTGCACTACGACGTCGAGCCAGACGGCGAGATGCATCACAATCCGGAGAAAAACGTACTCTGGCTCTCCCGCAGTCCGTCGGAGATTGCCAAAACGCTCGGCTTGGATGATTCCATCGTGTGGCTCAGCATTGCGTCCGCAAAAGGGAAGATGCTTGCCGCTCGCAAGCTGAGGACCACGCCGTTCATCGATCAAACGATGTATGTCAGTTGGAACGCGATGTTCGTCTCGGCCTATCTGACGGCGGCGCGCGGCCTTGGCGGAGCCATCGGAAAAGCAGGCAAGGAATTTGCGCTGAAGACGCTGGACCGCATGTTGCGCGAGGCCCGGAGCGAAAACGATGGATTTGCGCATCGCATCGGCGGCCCGGCGTTGCGCGGCTCGCTAGACGATCAGGTCTTCGGCGTGATGGCGCTGCTGGATGCGTACGAAGCCACGCTCGACGCAAAATATTTTCTAGCCGCGCGCCGCACCATGGATATTGCCATCAATAAATATGGCGACGCTTCAGGCGGCGGCTTTTTCGATCGTGCTTCGGATGCTCCTGCAATGGGTGGCCTGGAAGTGCGCCGCAAACCCTTCCAGGATTCGCCTACGCCGAGCGCGAATTCCGTCGCAGCGATGGCGCTCACGCGCATGCACGCCTACACCGACGATCCCGAATATCAGGAATGGGCCAAGAACACGCTGGAAGCCTTCGCCGGCGTAGCCCCGCAGTATGGCCTCTTCGCCGCCACCTACGGCCTGGCTGCAATGCTATACGCCGAGCATCCGACGCAAGTGGTAATCACCGGCGTGCCAGGCGATCCTACTGCCGATAAACTGGAAGAAGCCGCCAACACCGTATACCGCTTGGGCAAAGCAGTCCTGCGTGTTACCACGCAAGCCCCGCTCGAAAATTTGCCCATGGCGCTGCGTCAAACACTTCCGCACTTGCCCAAAGACAAAGCACAGGCGCTCGTCTGCACCGGCACAACGTGCTTGCCTCCAACCGGCGATTCCGAGGAACTAAAGCGAATTTTGCAAAAGGGGATTGCAGGAACCGCAGCGGGCTAGCACTTAACCCGTCGACATCCTGAAGGAGGGCCGCAAGCCGCGCGGCCCCAGCAAGGCAACGCACTACTTCTTCGGTCGCGACTCCGGTGGCACCATGCCATTGTTCCGGTAATACACCACCAGCGCCCCATAGTGTTCCCCGGAATGCTCGATCAATCCGTAAGCCAAGTCATACAGCCGGTCGAGATGGGGACCGCCATCGTCGACGGCCTTCTCCAACCCCTTGTCACCCAGCTTCTTGATCTCATCCGCACCGTCCGCCACGCATTGTTTCACAAAGGCCACAATCTGCGCCTTCGTCTTCAGGCTGTCCCCTTTCGGATCATCCGGGTAGCGCAGCTTCTTCCCCTCCGCGATGTCCGTGAAGTAGTACATCGACCCCGCCACGTGCAGCAGCATCGCGCCAAACGTCCGGGATTCCGGCGCCGGCTTGTAATTGTACTTATCCTCGGGAAAATCCTCGGCCATGGCGATGAGTTTGCGCCCAATGTCATTCCACTGCTCCAGAACTGCTTCTGCCGGGCCAGGCGCCGGTTTTGGCGGCGCTTTCTTGGCATCCTGAGCCAGCACCGGCAGGGCTCCACACAGACCGGCCAGCAGCACGGCCCCGAACAACTTCCATATTTTCATTGATTGTCTCCTTTAGCCTCCCGGGCGGGAAGCTTACCCATAGACGCTGGGTCCCAACGGAAGTTTCAGCTGGGCCAAGCGTCCGGCAACCAAAAAAGCGGTCCCACGGACCGCCATCATACGCCACAACCTGCAAAAAACAGGCCAGAAAGCCCCGTTTACTGGTTTGAATCGCGTCAATCGCTGTGCCCGGTAGGGAAGTGCCGGACATGGTATCCTAGTAGTTAAGGCTGAGGGGGCCTTGCCCACTTGAGTTGGTCTTATTTCCTGGTGCGGACCGGGCTGGCAATTGCAGTTCTAACCGTCCTGTTCCTTTCCCAACGATTCTGGTACCGGACGCTCTGGCGCGTCACCTCCAACTGGGGACGCGTTTGGTTGCGTATGGGCGTTCGCCTGTTGTACCTATTCGGCCTGGTTCTGATTATCCTGACCATCGTTGATGGCCTTCGCCAGGATCATGGCCGCATCCTCCCGCTGCATGCCGGACTCACCAGCTTCGTAGGCCTTTGGTTTCTCAGCGCTTTGGGCGGCTATATTTGCGTCAACGCCGTGCACGCCATCGAATGGGCCTGGCACCGCCTGCACAAGCCCGTGCCGAACGCGCTCGCAAAGCCACAGAGTAGTAAGCCGGCTCCGCACATCGATTACGTCCCAGACCCCTCGCGCCGCACATTCTTCCGCACTGCAAGCGTCGTGGCCGGCGCCGCTCCGTTCCTGGGCGTGATGTACGGCTATGCCGCCGAGCGACTGCGCTATCAGGTTTGCCGCGTAGAGATTCCCATGGCCAATCTGCCGCCCGAACTGGACGGCATGGAAATCGTTCAAATTTCCGATATTCATCTCAGCAGCTACATGTCTCGCGAATCGGTGCGCCGTGTCGTCGATATGGCCAACGACGTAGGCGCCGATCTCGCCGTGGTCACCGGAGACTTGATCACCGGAGTTCATGATTCCGTCGCCGATTGCGTCGACGAGATTCGCCACCTGCACGCGCCACTGGGCGTCTACGGCTGCAACGGTAACCACGAGATTTACGCCCGCGCCGAGGATCTGGCCGAGCGTCTGTACGCGCAAGCTGGCATGCGCATGCTGCGGCGCGAGAACGCCATCATTCCGTATCGCGGCGCGATGTTGAATTTGATCGGCGTGGATTATCAGCGCGAACGCGCGCCCAGCGGCCGCAAGCAGCAGATGCTGGCCAACGTGGAACCTTTGGTCCGTCGCGATATGCCCAACATCCTGCTGTCGCACAATCCGAACACGTTCAATCGCGCCGCGGAACTTGGCATCGAGCTTTCCCTGGCCGGCCACACCCACGGCGGCCAGGTGCAGGTGGAAATTCTGGATGTAAGCTTGAGCCCGGCACGCTTCATCACAGACTATGTCGCCGGCCTATACCATCGTCCGCTCTCGATGCCCAGCCAGCCAAAGCGTATGGGCGAAACCATCAAGCTCATGCCCAACGCGCCCAAAGGCCTTTCCGCACTCTACGTAAATCGCGGCATCGGCACAGTAGGCGCCCCAGTCCGCCTGGGCGCGCCGCCTGAAATCACCCACATCGTCCTCCGCCGCGCCTGACAGTACAACGCGCCGCCCCTTTTTCCGGGAGTCACCTAAACATGGTGATACCACGCAAAATTGCATCCCGCAACCCCGCCACGCTAAAATCCCGGCAAGCATTCCATGAACATCCGAGAAACGAATTACTGGCTGGAAACCGTCCCGGACCCCGTCCAGGGCACGCCCGGTCCATTACCTGACACCGTGGAAGTCGCCGTGGTCGGCGCTGGATTCTGCGGACTTTCCGCCGCGCGCGCATTGGCAAAACGAGGAGTCAGCGTCGCGGTGTTCGAAGCGGAAACGTTGGGCTGGGGCGCGAGCTGCCGCAACGGGGGCATGGTCCTAACCGGAATGAAGTTGCCGGTGCCGACGCTGATCGCACGCTACGGTCTCGACACCGTGCAACAAATGTATACGGCGTCGCTCGAATCGATCGCTGTCGTCGAACAAATCGTTAAAGACGAAAACATCGATTGCGCCTTCTCCCGCTGCGGCCATCTGGAAGTCGCCTGCAAACCGCGCCACTTCGCCGGCTACGCGGAATCCGCCGCGCGCATCCACCGCGAGTTCGGCCACGAATTGCGCATCATTCCAAAGAACGAACTGAGCCAGGAAATTGGCTCGGACATTTATTTTGGCGGCTTGGTGGATGAAACCAGCGCTGGCGTGAACCCCGCCCAATACGTCAACGGCTTGGCGAAGGCGGCGCAGCGTGCAGGCGCAACTTTGTACGAGCACGCGCGCGTCACGAATGTGCAGCCGGAAGTTTCGAATGCCACTCGTCGTTTCCGCGTTTCCACTTCCCGCGGTTCGCTGCTCGCCCGCGAAGTCCTTCTGGCCAGCGGCGCGTATACCACTTCCGCCACGCCCGCACTTCGCAAAAAAGTGATTCCCATCGGCTCGTACATCATCGCCACGGAAGTTCTGCCCGCCAATCTGGCGCGCGAACTCAGCCCGCGCAACCGCATGATCTACGATTCCAAGCATTTTCTCTATTACTACCGCCTGACCCCGGACAATCGTATGTTGTTTGGCGGGCGCGCCGCCTTCTTCCCGGAATCCGAAAGCACTGTGCGCGAAAGCGCCGAACTTTTGCGTCAGGGAATGATCCAGGTCTATCCGCGGTTGCGCGAAACCAACGTGGAATTCGTTTGGGGCGGCACGCTCGATTTCGCATTCGATGTCATGCCGCATTCCGGAAAGATCGACGGCATGCATTTTGCTCTCGGCTTTGCGGGACACGGCGTAGCCGCAGCCACCTGGATGGGCGCAAAACTTGCCGCCGTGATTTGCGGCGATCCCGGCGACAATCCGTTTTCTTCCATCCCGTTCCCCGGCGCGCCGATCGGCCTACGCAGCGGAAACACCTGGGCGCTCCCCTTGGCTGGCATGTACTACCGCGTCCTCGATTATTTCACCTGACGCGATTTGCCAAACGCCGCGTAGGGTCGCAGCACTGCTGCGCCCCATGTCCGCAAGATTTTCGCCAACGGGGGTCCAGCAATGCCCAACCCCTACGAAGAACTCAACCGGAACCTCCCCACCACCGCCTTCATCTTCGGAAACAGAAAATACGCCACAACTCCCAACGCAACCGGAATCGGTCCCCACTTCAGCGCAAACTTATCGCTGCCGATCAACGCCACCACGCTCATCAAGAGTGGCGCGATCACCACGTACGCCATCCCAAAGTTTCCCCAAGGAATACGGAACGGCCTCTCCAGCAGCGGTTGTGTCTTTCGCAAACGCCACGCCGACAACACCGTAAGCATCGTCACTACGATCCGCAGCCACACATACACAGTCAGCAATTGCGCCAGGGTGTGAAACGCCAGCAGTGCGTAAATCGTCGAAGAAATTAGAATCGCGATCCACGGCGTGCCATACTTCGGATGCTTCGCGGCAAACACCGGCGGCAAATATCCATCTTCGGACATCGTCGACGGCATGCGCGTGCTGGTCAGCACAGTCGCGTTCAGCAGCGATACCGAACACAGCACCGCCGCGATTGTCATCAGCAATCCCAGCCAGCGTCCGCCGATCAGCGTTGCCGCTGTAGACAGATACGCGGTGTTCCACTCCTGCCAATTTCCCAGCGCCGCCAGCGGAAGCATCGCGGGAAGAAAGTACGTCGCCACCGAAAGCGGAACCACGATCGCCAGCGCCCGCGGATAATTCTTCTGTGGATTTTCGATTTCCTCCGCCACGCTGGAGCACTGCTCGTAACCGGAATACAGCCACAGCCCCAGCGCCAGTCCCACGCCAAACACCTGGAAGCGCGGCACGTGCGGCGGAATCATCGGATGAAACGGATTCGTGTGCCACTTTGTCGCCGCAATCACGCATAGCACGAAAACCGGCGCCAGCACGGAAATTCCCAATATCGTGGCGACCAGCCCCACCATCTGGATTCCGCGAATATTGATGAACGCCAGCACCGCGATCAGTGCCACGCACACTACGTAATGTTTCCATCCCGTCAGCGCAGGGAATGACTTGGCCAGATAATCCGTGAACAAAACGGCGTAGCTCGCTCCCAGCAGCCATGACGCGCTCCAGTTCCACCAACCCGTCAGGAATCCCCAGAAATTTCCGTGGCTGATGCGCACCCAGCGATAAAACCCGCCTTCCACCGGAATCGCTCCGGTCAATTCCGCGGCAACCAGCGCCACCGGAACGCACCAGAACAACGGGAGAATCAGTAGGTACACGAGCGTCAATCCCGGCCCGCTCGTCGTGACCATTTCCTCCAACCCGAACGGCCCGCCGGTGGTGTACGCGAACATCACGAAAACGAAATACAACAGCCCCGCTTTTTTGACCGTAGACCTAGCCTGGCTCAAGCTTGCTCCGCGCTACCGTTTGTCCTGCTACTAAAGCTGCGCCTCGTACTAAAGCAGCGGATGATATCCTACTTTTCGGTGCCGCGCTGAAGTTCCACCGACGCGTCAACAACAGGCAACTCATGATTCTTCTCGTAATGGGAGTGGCAGGGTCGGGCAAAACCACCATTGGGCGCATGCTGGCCGAACGCCTCGGCTGGGTGTATCTCGAAGCCGACGATTTTCACTCCGCAGCCAACAAGGGAAAAATGCATCGCGGTATCCCGCTGACCGACGCGGACCGCTTTCCCTGGCTAGAGGCGATCCACGCGGAACTCTGCGCGCAAAACACCAAAGGCAACAATGTGGTCCTGGCTTGCTCCGCGCTTCGCGAAGAATATCGCCACATATTGATGGCGGGATTGCACGTGAAACTGATCTATCTCCGCGGTTCCCAGGAACTGATCGCCAGCCGCTTGCGCCAGCGCACGCATCATTTCGCCGGCGAAGCCATCATGGACGACCAATTCGCCGTGCTCGAAGAACCGCGAAACGCCGTCGTCGTGGACATTGCGGCATCGCCCAGCGAAATCGTCGAAGAAATTCTGCGGAAGATCCGCTGACCTCACGTGCGATGCGGTACCATCGGGATTTCATGGGGCGCAAGCTTCTGATCGCGGCCGTCGTTTTGCTGGCGCTTTGTGGCGTCTCGCTGGTGGTCGCCAGGATCGTGGTTGCGCGCGCCGCCCGTGGCAAAACTTACTCTGACGTTGCCCTGATCCCGCACCGTCATGTCGGCCTGGTTCTCGGATGTCCTAAGCGCGTGCTCGGCGGCTGGCCCAATCCTTTCTTCGAATACCGCATGGACGCCGCCGCCAATCTTTTCTTCACCGGCAAAGTCGATTACCTCGTCGTCAGCGGCGACAATCATACCCAGAGTTACGATGAACCGCTCGACATGAAAAATGCCCTGCTGGAAAAAGGCGTGCCCGCCAACCGCATTTATCTGGACTACGCCGGCTTCCGCACTCTGGACTCCGTCGTGCGCGTGAAAGAAATCTTCGGTCAAGACAATGTCACCATCGTTTCCCAGAACTTCCACAACCAACGCGCCATCTTCCTCGCCCAGCATCACGGCATCGATGCCATTGGCTTCGACGCGCGAGACGTTCCCCCGCAGTATGGCTTCAAAACGCTTCTTCGCGAGCAATTCGCCAAGGTCAAAGCCATCCTGGACGTGTACCTCTTCCACAAACAGCCCCATTTCCTCGGCCTGAAAATTGTTGTCGGCAATTAATCCACAACACTTCTCCACAAGCGGTCTGCGCCACGATACAAACTTCGGGGCGCGGCATTGTATAATCTCCGCGATTCCATGAAATCCATTTGCGTGTTCTGCGGTTCGCACTCTGGGAATAATGCCATCTATGAAGAATCGGCCCGCGCCACCGGCCGCGCTCTCGTTCGCGCCGGGCTCCGACTCGTGTATGGCGGTGGAAAAGTCGGGCTCATGGGCATTCTTGCGGATACAGTTCTGGCCGGCGGCGGCGAGGTCATCGGAGTTATCACTCGCGGACTTTTCGATCGCGAGATCGGACACCAGGGCATTCGCGATCTGCGAGTCGTCGAAAGCATGCACGAACGCAAGGAGTTGATGGCCAGCCTTGCCGATGGTTTCATCGCCCTGCCCGGCGGCGTAGGCACCCTGGAAGAAATCTTCGAGCAATGGGCCTGGTCGCAATTGGGCATCCATGCGAAGCCGTGTGGCTTTCTCAACGTCAACGGCTATTTCACTCCTCTCGTCGCCATGATCGAACATATGGTTGCCGAGGGCTTCCTGTCGCCTGCGTTCGCCGCCATGATTACCGTGGAGACAGATCCAGACGCACTGCTCGCGCGGTTCCGCTCCTATCAGCCGCCCGCCAAAAGATGGTCCACTCCACCTACTCCGGTGATCTCCGCGTGACCCGCCGCCCGAACGAACCCCTCCGTTAATTTCAAGCGCACCCAACAGGATCGCTTGCATGCCTCACCCATTCAGGAAATAATCCCTACCTGATCATTCAGGGGACACCTTGTGAAAATATCATTCCGCTTGATTGTGATTGCCGCACTTCTTCTGTCCGTAGCATCCCTCGCGCCGCTGAAATCGCACGTGACCGCGGACGAGGCGCCTCTTTACGGCTACTCCGCCGAATCTTCGCGCACCGAACGCCAATGGGAAGAAAAGATGCGCGCCATCCCCGATCCGAAAAATCTCCGCGCCTATATGGAGCGCCTTTCCGCTCGCCCGCACAACGTTGGCTCCCCATACGATAAGGACAACGCCGAATGGCTGCTCTCTAAATTCAAGGAGTTCGGCCTGGACGCGCACATCGAAACCTTCAGCGTGCTCTTCCCCACGCCCAAGGAACGTCTGGTCGAGCTGGTCGATGGCGGACCGCACTTCACTGCCAAACTCCAGGAACCTCCGGTGCCGGGAGATCTCACTTCCGATCAGACTGCCGAACAATTGCCGACCTACAATGCCTATTCCATCGACGGCGACGTAACCGGGCCGCTCGTCTACGTGAATTACGGCACGCCTGAAGATTACGAAGTCCTGGACCGTCGCGGCATTTCCGTGAAAGGCGCTATCGTAATTGCGCGCTACGGCCGCTCCTGGCGCGGTATCAAGCCACTGGTCGGCGCGGAACACGGCGCTGTCGGTTGCATTATCTATTCCGATCCTCGCGACGATGGTTATTCCGGCGGCCCCACCTTTCCCAAAGGGCCCTGGCGGCCGAACGAGGGCGTGCAGCGCGGCAGCGTGCAAGACAGTGCTGTATTCATGGGCGACCCACTGACACCGGGTTATGGCGCGACCGCCGATGCCAAGCGCGTGCCGCTGAAAGACGCGCAATCCCTCACGAAAATTCCCGTGCTGCCCATTTCTTACGCCGATGCCGAGCCTCTTCTGGCAGCCATCGCAGGCCCGGTGGCGCCGCGCGATTGGCGTGGCGGCCTTGGCATCACCTACCGTATCGGCCCCGGCCCCGCAAAAGTGCATCTGAAAGTCTTTTCGAACTGGGACATGCACCCGCTCTACGACGTAATCGCCGAAATTCCTGGCTCCACATTTCCCGATGAATGGATCATCCGCGGCAATCACCACGATGCCTGGGTGAACGGCGCCGAGGATCCGATTTCGGGAATGGTCACCGTGCTGGAAGAAGCGCGCTCCATGGGCGAACTGATGAAGCAGGGTTGGAAGCCGAAGCGCACGATTATCTATTGCGCATGGGATGGCGAAGAGCCGGGGCTGCTCGGTTCCACGGAATGGGTGGAGACGCACGTTGACGAACTACGCAAACACGCTGTGATGTATGTCAACTCCGACAGCAACGACCGCGGCTTTCTGGAGATGGAAGGTTCCCACACCCTGGAACATTTCATGAACGACGTGGCGCGCGACGTCCAGGATCCGGAAACAAAACTCTCCGTCTGGAAACGCGCACAGCTAAAGGAAATCGAAGATGCCGCTTCCACCGACGAACGCCGCGAATTGCGCGAGCGTCACGATATGCGCCTGGATATGTTGGGCGGCGGCTCGGACCATGCGCCGTTCATCAATTTCGCGGGAGTCGCTTCCCTGGGCATCGGCTACGGTGGAGAGGATCATGGCGGCATCTACCATTCGATCTACGACGATTTTTACTGGTACACCCATTTCGCCGACTACGATTTTGTGTACGGTCGCGCGCTCAGCCAAACCGGCGGCACTGCTGTCATGCGCATGGCCGATGCCGACCTTCTGCCGTTTCAATTCGCGGATTTTGCCGACGACGTGAAGATGTATGTCCACGAAGTGGAAAAATTCGCCGGGCAACAGCGCGACGAGATCCAGGAACGCAATCAGAAAATCCAGGAGGGCGTGTTTGAAGCGACCGCCGATCCTCGCGAAACCTGGGTTACTCCGAAAAAAGAAGAATTGCCGCCGCACCTGAATTTCGCGCCGCTGGATAACGCTGTCGAAGACCTTTCGCGTAGCTCTGCCGAATATCAAAAAGCCCTGGATCGCGCCAGCGCCAATGGCGGCGCAGTGCTGGCCAGTGCGTCTCTGCAGGAAATCAACGGGCTGCTCATCCAAAGCGAACGAAAACTCACCACGCCCGAAGGTCTGCCCGGCCGCTTCTGGTATAAGCACGAACTATACGCGCCCGGCGCTTATACCGGCTATGCGGCAAAGGCCATTCCGGCGGTGCGCGAAAATCTGGAGCAGAAGAAATGGAAAGAAGCGGAACAAGCCGCCGCCCGCGTTGCCCAGGTGCTGGAAAACGAGTGCGCTCTGATCAACAGCGCCGCGGCCAAACTGTCCGCCATCTCGAAGTAATTTCCGCGGCCGCAAAAGCGGCTTGAGAAATCCGGGCCAAGCATTCATTCGCGCGCAACATTCCGCCCGTTACAATTTTTAGTTTCGGGAGAGACGCCAATTCCTTCCTATAACCTGGCCGTTCTCGGATTTGGAGATGTGGCTCGCGCCTTTTTGCGCATGCTGATCTCCAAAGAAACGGAACTACGCCGCAAATACGATGTCCGCTGGCGGCTCACTGGAGTCGCTTCCCGCCGCATTGGCTGGATTTCCGATCCGGACGGCATGAATCCCCTCGCGGCTCTGACCGGACGTTTTCCGAACGAGAAACCGATCGCGCGGAATGTACGCGAATGGCTGGAGCACGGAAAAGCCGATGTCATGTTCGAACTCACATCATTAAACGCGCCCACCGGGCAGCCGGCCATCGAGCATCTGATCGCCGCTCTGGAATTGGGCGCGCACGCAATTACTGCCAACAAAGGCCCCGTCGTCCACGCCTATCGCGAATTGACCGCGCTGGCCAAGGAAAAGAAGCGGCAATTTCTTTTTGAGTCCACGGTGATGGACGGCGTTCCCATTTTCTCTGTGTTCTCGCGTGGACTTCCCGCGGCGGAATTGCGCGGGTTCTCCGGCGTGCTGAATTCCACCAGCAACGTGGTGCTTACAGAGGTGGAGCGAGGCCGCTCCTTTGATGAAGCAGTGAAGCGTGCCCAGGCCATGGGCATCGCCGAAACCGATCCGTCGCACGATATGGATGGATGGGACTCCGCCGTGAAAGTGGCTGCGATTGTCACCGTGCTCATGGGTATCCCGACGCACATCGACCAGGTGCAGCGCACCGGCATCCGCCAGTTGACCGAAGAAAAAATCCGCTCTGTGCGCGCGGCCGGCATGCGCTACAAGCTGGTGTGTCGCGCGGAACGCCGCGGTGATGGCGTCGAATGTCGCGTGTCTCCGGAGTTGCTCCTGCTGTCTGACCCTTTAGCCGCGCTCGAAGGCACAAGTTCCGCGATTCGCTTCGATCTCGATGTCTTTGGCCTCTCGCTGGTTGAGCACAATCCCGGCCTCGAAGCCACCGCTTACGGCCTGCTTGCCGATTTCCTTCACGCAGTGCAATCCTGAAACGCGCCGAAACACGCCCTCGCCTCCGCTCCCAGCCAAATCCTTCACCCGGCCCGCGTCCCGTCAGGTACTGCTCGCTCCGGCATCGCCAGCGCCGGCGTGATCCCGTCGGCATAGCCCAGATCAAACAACATGCCTTCCGAAACTTCGCCCGCCATCTTGCGCGGCTCCAGATTCACCACGAATAAAGCCTGCTTTCCCACAATTTCCTGCGGGTTCTCGCGCTCCTTGCGAATTCCCGCCAGAATCGTGCGCAAGTGATCTCCAAAATTCACCGTCAGCCGCATTAGTTTGTCCGACCGCGGCACTTCTTCCACGCGTTCGATCGTGCCCGCGCGAATGTCCAAAGCTTCCAGAGCGCTGAATGGAACGATCGGTTTCACGGCCGCAGGCGCAAATTCCGTCATCGCGCAATCCCCTTGAAACTCTTTGCATAAGCCGGCGTCGGAATCCCCGGATCGCACCGCTCATCGCGCACGGGCGCGTCCGCTACCAGGCGAAGCGGAACAATTCCCGCCCAAACCCGAAGCGCATAATCCTCGGCGTCATCTTCCACTCCGCCGGTGCGGATTTTCGCGGAAACTTCGGTCAACGGCAGCTTCAAGATACTCGTCGCCTTCAACTCCTTCTCGTTCGGCTGCCGCGCATCGTTCCACCGTCCGGGCAACATTTTTTCCGTGAACGCCTGCAGCGCGCGCAGCTTTTCCGCCGGATCGTCAATCGCCACGGCCGTCCCCAGGACCACAACGGAGCGGTAATTCATCGAGTGGTTGAACACAGACCGCGCCAGAATCAGTCCATCGGTTAGCGTAACCGTGATGCACACCGGCAAGCCCGAGCTTAGCCCGCGAAGCATGCGGCTGGCCGCTGATCCATGAAAGTACAAGTGATCGCCAACGCGCGCGAACATCGTCGGAATCACGAATGGCTGCCCTTCCGTCACGAACCCCACATGACAAACGAACCCTTCATCCAGAATTTTGTAAATGGCGTCGCGGTCGTACACCGCGCGATTCGCTTCGCGGACCACCCGCGTGCGCCCGGTAACAGCAATCGATTCCTGCATGGAAAACCTCGATGGTGAAACACGGCGCGGAGTTGATAGCCGGCGCCGTCGCGGCATGAGTGGGGAACAACACTGTCATGCTATCACGTCGCCGCGTCTCTATGAGAAACTGGACTTGGTAGAAAATTTGTTTTCTGAAAGCACAGAAGCCATGAGCACAGCTGGAATGGAACGAAGCGCCGCCAACGCCCTGGATGTATCTTGGGTGCGGGCGCAATTTCCGTCACTGCAGACGCAAGTGAACGGGCGACCTGCCGCGTTCCTCGACGGTCCCGCCGGGACGCAGGTGCCCACCCAGGTGATGCACGCGATCCAAAGCTACCTGATGAGCGCGAACGCCAACACCTGCGGAGCCTTTCTCACCAGCCGCCGCACGGACGAAATACTTCTCGCTGCCCGCGCCGCGATGGCGGATTTTTTTCATTGCGAACGCGACGAAGTGGTCTTTGGCCAGAACATGACCACCATCACGTTTGCCATTTCGCGCGCCATCGGCCGCAGTTTGAATCCCGGAGACGAAATCCTGCTGACCACCCTGGATCACGATGCCAACTTCTCCCCATGGAAAGCGCTGGAAGAAAAAGGCGTGGTGATTCGCCAGGCAGACATTGGCGAAGAAGATTGCACGCTCAACCTCGATGACTTGAAGAGCAAGCTGAGCGACAGAACGAAGCTGGTCGCGGTCGGCTACGCTTCCAACGCCGTCGGCACCATCAACCCCGTAGGGGAAATCACGCGGCTGGCTCACACCGCGGGCGCGCTGATCTATATCGACGCGGTGCACTACGCCCCGCATGGCTTGATCGACGTGAAGGAACTCGATTGCGATTTTCTCGTTTGCTCGCCGTATAAATTCTTCGGCCCCCACATGGGTGCGCTCTACGGAAAGCGCCAGTACTTGCGGGGCTTCCGTCCATACAAAGTTCGCCCCTGCACGGACCAGGTTCCCGACCGCTGGGAATCCGGCACGCAAACCCACGAATTGATCGCCGGAATTGCCGCGGCCGTCGAGTACATCGCCGCCGTTGGCCGTCACAGCGATCCCTCCGTCACCACGCGGCGCGCCGCTCTGGCAGCGGCGTACCACACAACCGTCGCCCACGAGCGCCGCCTCATTTCGCGCCTCATCGAAGGCTTGCAGGCCATCCCCGGCGTCCACATCTACGGCATCACCGATCCAAAGCGGTTCGACGAACGTTGCTCCACGCTTTCGCTGCGTATTGGCAATCACAACCCAACCGCGATCGCCGCATTTCTCGGCCAGCGCGGCATCTTCACCTGGGACGGCAACTTCTACGCACTGAACCTGACGGAACGCCTCGGCGTCCAATCCCAAGGCGGCCTCCTGCGCATCGGTCTTGTGCACTACAACACTCTCGAAGAAGTGGAGCGCCTGCTTTCCGCTCTCCGCGAATTTGCCGTGAGATAAATTTGTGAATAGCTGAGCGAACGCTCCTTCGCTGCCTGTGTGATTCAATTCCTGGAAAGGGAACTAACAACAAGCAGAGCCATGAGCAAACGACCGAAACCGATTGTGCTGACTGTGCTGGATGGATGGGGATACCGCGCGGAGACCAAGGGAAACGCCATCGCGTTGGCGCGCAAGCCTAACTACGACGAATTGCTGCGCAAATTCCCCAACACGTTGATTCAAACCTCAGGGCCGTTTGTCGGCTTGCCCGAAGGGCAGATGGGCAACAGCGAAGTGGGCCACATGAATATCGGCGCCGGCCGCATCGTCCATATGGACATCACGCGCATCGATCTTCTGATCGCCAACAACCAGCTGGATCAGGTGCCGCTGTTCCAGCAAGCCATGGAGCGCGGCCGCCAGCGCCAGTTGCATTTCCTCGGACTGCTCAGCGACGGCGGCGTCCATTCCCACATCAATCACTTGTTCGCGCTGCTCGAAATGGCCAAGAAAGAAAAAGTGGAAAAGGTCTTTGTCCACTGCTTTATGGACGGCCGCGACACCCCGCCGAACAGCGGCCGCGATTTCGTGCGCAAATTGCAGCAGAAGATGCGCGAACTCGGCGTCGGCGAAATCGCCACAATCGTCGGCCGCTATTACGCGATGGACCGCGACAATCGCTGGGAGCGCATCGAACTCGCCTATCGCGCGCTGGTCCACGGCGAAGCGGAGCACAAGACCAACGATCCCGTCGCGGCCCTGCAAGCAAGCTACGAGCAGGGTGTCACTGACGAATTCGTAAAGCCCATCGTAATCACCAACGGTACAGGGCCGGCAGCCCAGCCCGTTGGCCTGATTCGCGACGATGACGCCGTAATCTTTTACAATTTCCGCGCCGACCGCGCCCGCCAGATCACCTACGCCTTGGAAGCCCCCGACTTCGACAAGTTTTCCGATCCCAAGCGCCCCAGGAATCTCTTTTTCGTAGGCATGACCAAGTACGATAAGAACTGGCCGTGGCTGAAATGCGTGATCCAGCCCGAAAAACTGGAGCACATTCTCGCGCAGGTGTTTCAGGAATTGCAGTACAAGAATCTGCGCTGCGCGGAAACGGAAAAGTACGCACACGTCACTTATTTCTTCAACGGCGGCGTGGAAAAACCGTTCACTGGCGAAGAGCGCATCCTGGTGCCATCTCCCAAAGTCGCCACTTACGATCTAAAACCGGAAATGTCCGCCGCCGGCATCACCGATACCGTCGTGAACGCTATCGAAAAAGGCGAATTCGATGCCATCATCATGAATTTCGCCAATGCCGACATGGTCGGCCACTCCGGCAAACTGGAAGCCGCCATCAAAGCCGTGGAAGCAGTCGACGTGGGACTCGGAAGAATCTATCAGGCGCTGAAACCGCGCGGCGGCTCCTGGATTATCACCGCCGACCATGGCAACGCCGAAACCATGATCGACCCCACAACCGGCGGCCCGCACACGTATCACACAACGAATCCTGTCCCCTTCATTTGCGTTTCCGACAACGATCAATTGCAGCTGGCTCCAGGCGGCGCACTGCGTGACATTGCTCCAACGATGTTAGGAATATTAGGCGAGCCAGCGCCCAAGGACATGACCGGCCGCGATCTGCGAGTAATCGGGAAGCCCTAGCAACGTCACCCACTACGCTTACTGAAAATCAATCGCCAACGCCGCCCTTCGGCGCCGTGTACCCTTCCTTCGCGTACACCACCCACTTCTGCTTCTTCCCCTTCTGATCCGTCACCGTCAACGGGCTGCCATCGGGCGCAACCAATTCCACTTTGATCTTGCGATACTTTCCATCCGCCGCGTGATTCGAAGGCGTGTACGTAATAGTGTACTGGTGGCGCAGGAACTCGGTCACATCGCGCATAATCCCCGGCAGCTCGCCGTCAAATTGCGGGAACCACGCAAACCCGCCAGACATCGCGGAGAACGTCTTCAACTGGTTTTCCGCCTGCATAAAATTCAGTTCGCGCATCCCGCCTAGCCGGCCTTGCAATTCCAGCCAGTTGGAAATCGGCTTGTCCACGCCCACGCAAAAGATCGTCACATCGGTGCCGCGCAGTTGCTTCATGGTCTGATCGAGCGTGTGTTTGGAAAAAGTATCGATGCCGCTGGCCAGCAATAGCACGGATTTCTTGCCCTTCACATCCTTCAGCCGGTCGACCGTGTCCAGCAGCGCATCGAAAACGTTCGATTCGCTGAACCCTGGAAAATACAAGCTGTACAGAGCCTGTTCCACCTCATTCTTGTTCTGCGTGAAATCCACCTCGGTGCGTGGCTTCATATCAAACGTGACCAGCGCGATCCAATCCTTCTGCTTCAGGTTCGGAAAAAGCGCGGTCGCCCAATATTTTGCCTGATACGAATACCAGCCAGCGAACCGCGCGCTGAATTCCATCAAGAGCACCATGGTAATCGGAGCATCCGAAGGTCCCGCGTTGGTGATGATCTGCGGCTGCCCGTCTTCCAGCACCCGGAAATTTTCCTTCTTCAAGCCGGTCAGCAAATCGCCGTGTTGTGTGGTGGCAATCACGTCCAGCGTCACCACCGGAACTTCCACCGAGATGGCCGCGCCCGATTCCTGTGGCTTCTGTTGGTCGGGCGCCTGTTTGGGCGCCTGCGCGGGAGCGGGTGCCGGCGCTGGTGGAGCGCCGCCTTGCGGTCCTTCGGGCGCTTGTGCTGGAGCGGCCGCCGCAAGGAATAAGCCGAGCGCGGCCACTGCGGCAAACTTAAGCGAAATCGAGACTGCGCGAGATTGCATTTCCATTCCCCCGATGCTTCTCAAAATAAGACGCGTTTTAATTAAGATGCGGGTACCGTGCCCCGCGTCGTCCGCCCCGGCGCTCTGCGCAAGTGCAAATTAGGCACGCACGCGCGAGGCCCCCCAAGGGGAGGTGCAAACCTGCATGTTAGTATGGAATTTACGCGGTGCAAAACGGATTCAGACTGGAGGGTGTCTTGAGCTGGAAGCGTTGGAGCTTCTTCATCCCGTGTGTTGTCGCCATGTGCGCAAGCGCGCCTGCATTCGCACAAATACGGCAGGGCCCGCCCGCGATGGGTATACCGGACAACGGGTCGCTGGTGGGAGATACGAGTGCGCTCACGCGGGAAGCCCAGGGCTGGCTGGTCGACCTGCTGAAAATAAACACCACTAATCCGCCGGGTAACGAGCAACAAACCGCAAAGTACGTCGCAGGCGTTCTGACAAAGGAAGGAATTACTCCAGAAATTCTCGATCTGACGCCTGGACGCAGCGCCGTGGTCGCGCGTTTGCGCAGCAGCGCCGTGCCCGATCCTTCGAAAGCCCTGCTGCTGGTCGCCCACATGGACGTGGTCGGCGTGGACCGCAGCAAGTGGTCCGTCGATCCCTTTGGGGGCGTGATCAAGGACGGTTACCTCTACGGCCGCGGCTCCATCGACGACAAAAGCATGCTCGCCGCGAACCTGGCGGCCTTTATTGCCCTGAAGCGCGGCAGTGTGCACCTGAACCGCGACGTGATTTTTCTGGCCACCGCGGACGAAGAAGAATTTGGAGAAGCCAGTCTGAAAATCCTGATCGTCAAATATTGGGACAAACTGGCCGCGGGCTTCGCCCTGAATGAAGGCGGCCGGACTGTCGTGAAGAATGGCAAGGTGCAGTATGTCGGCGTGCAGGTGGCCGAAAAAGTTGCCGTCAACATTTCCGTCACCGCCAAGGGCAAAGGCGGCCACGCTTCCATGCCCTCAAAAGACAATCCCGTCGTGCACCTCGCGGCCGCAGTGGAGAAAATCGGCGATTATACGGCGCCTGTGCGCCTGACCTCCATCGTCCGGCGATACTTTGAAGGTTTGTCCGGCATCGAGGATGACGATACCGCCAAATGGATGCGCGTCATCGATACGCCGGACCGCGGTGACCATGCGCAGCGCGTGCTCTCCGACATGAACCCCATGTGGAATTCCATGATGAGAGACACCATCGCCCCGACCATCCTGCAAGCCGGCATACGCCCCAACGTAATTCCCTCCGAGGCCCGCGCGGTGTTGAACGTGCGCCTGCTGCCGGGCGACACCATTGACGTTTTGATAAACCAGCTGAACAAGTTGGTCAACGATCCTTCGGTGAAACTGGACGTGATGCCGGATGCGGGCCTGGCGGCGCCAAACTCCTCGATGGAAAATGACTTTTACGCCCTGCTCACCAAAGTATGCGCCAAGGAATTTTCCGGCGCGCCGGTGTTGCCCATGCTTTCGACCGGAGCCACGGACTCCGCGCAACTGCGTTTGCACAGCGTGCAGGCCTATGGTTTGAACCCGTTTCCGCTCATGCCAGAAGATCAGGCCCGCATTCATGGCGATGATGAACGCATGCCTCTGGCTTCCTTCGCGAAAGGCGTGGATCTGATGACTCGCGTCGTGACGGAGTTTTCCGTCTCTCACTAGTTCGCACGTGCGATGAATAAGGATAGAATTTACCGATGATTTCGCGGCACTCTAAAATCGTCTGTACCATTGGTCCCGCCACTCGCTCTCCACGCATGATCCGCAAACTGCTGCAGGCCGGGATGGATGTGGCGCGGCTGAATTTTTCGCACGGCACTCACGAAGAGCACGCGCAAAGCATCGCTATGTTGCGTGAAGCCGCAGTGCAAATGAAGAAGCCCATCGCCATCCTCGCGGACTTGCAGGGCCCGAAAATCCGCACGGGGGCGCTCGCTGGCGGCGGATCCGTGATGCTGCGGGCCGGACAGCGCTTTGTGATCACCACGGCGAAGGTCCTCGGCGACACCACTCGGGTCAACACCACGTTTTCTCCCATGCCACGCGAAGTGACCCGCGGTGACCGCATCCTGCTCAGTGACGGTTTGATCGAACTGCGCGTGGAGGCCACCAATCACGTGGAAGTGGTTTGCCAAGTGGCCAACGGCGGACTGCTCGGCGAACACAAAGGCATCAACTTGCCCGGCGTGCAACTCCATGTTCCAGCGTTGACCGATAAAGATCGCGCGGATTTGCGCTTTGCTCTCTCGCGAGGCGCGGACTACATCGCGGTCAGTTTCGTGCGCAAGCCGGACGATGTGGTCCTGGCAAAATCCCTGGTGAAACGCGCTGGAAAAAACACGCCAGTGATCGCCAAGCTGGAAAAACCGGAAGCCATAGAGAACCTGGAAGAAATCCTCCGCGTTTCGGATGGCGTCATGGTGGCCCGCGGCGACCTCGGCGTGGAAATGCGCCCGGAGCGCGTGCCAGTAGTACAAAAAAACATCATCGCCCGCGCGCGCGAGCACCGGCGCCCGGTCATTACCGCCACGCAAATGCTCGAATCCATGACGGAAAATCCCCGGCCTACCCGCGCGGAAGCTTCCGACGTCGCCAACGCGATTTTCGACGGCTCGGACGCGGTGATGCTCAGCGCGGAAACCGCCACCGGTGCCTATCCCGTGGAAGCCGTGGGCATGATGGCGCGCATTATTGAGGAAGCCGAAGCCAGCATTCACGAATTTCCCAGGCCCGGAGGGACGGAAAAGCTGAAGGTGGCGGAAACCGTGGCGGAACTGGTGTGCCACGCGTCACGCGAATTGCATATGAAGTTGATCGCCGTCTTCACGCACAGCGGATTCACGGCTCGGCTGGTGTCTCGCTACCGCCCCCTCGTGCCCATCGTAGCCTTCTCCCCGGAAGCGGAAACCCGGCGCCGCATGGCTCTCCTCTGGGGCGTCACACCGCGCAGCATCGTGGACATTAAGAAAATCGATGCCCTGCCCGTGATTGCAGAAAGGCGTTTGCTGGAAGAGCGCCTCGTGCGCAAAGGTGACGTGATCGGCATCGTCGCAGGCACACCCATGGGCGTCCGCGGCACCACCAACTTCATGAAATTCCACGTAATCGGTGCCGCCAGGTAAAAACATTCAACGGCACCAATCTTAATCGCGCCACCGAACACGTTGTCATCCTGAACCCGCGCTTTTTGCGGATGAAGGATCTCAACTTTAGCCCTGCACCGTTCGTTCCGTAGACACAGCGCGAAACGCTAATTCACCCAGTGATCCGGGTTCGAGGGAGGTTCGTTCTTGGATTTCTTCATATACACTTCGAAGCGTTTGCGGTTGCGCTGGTATTTCCAGTCCGCCATTTCATTCCTCACGCGAAATAGGAACGACCCGCGCCGCAGATAGATCCAGCCAATCAGCATCCCGCCAAGATGGCACAGGTGGCTGACGTTGTCTCCCCCGGACCGGAACGTGGAGAAAAATTCGATTGCCGCCATCACCCCGACGAACGGCCGCATCGGTATCATGATGGGCAGCGGAAACAGCCAGATTTGCCGGTCGGGAAACAAAATTGCGTTGGCGATCAGGATGCCGAAAATCGCGCCAGACGCCCCGATGGTCGGAATGTCCGAGGGATGATGTCCCCAGAACAGCGGAATGTATTTTACGATCACCGTGATGACGCCGGCGCCGACGCCACACAGCAGGAAATAATTCGTAAAACGTTTTTTCCCCCACACGAGTTCCAGCTCGCGCCCGAACATCCACAGCATCAGCATGTTGATCAGCAAATGCCACAGACCGCCGTGGAGAAACAGGTATGTCAGCGGCTGCCACAAACGGAATCCCGGAAACACGCCGCTGGGAACAAGTCCGAACCAATGATTGAACCAGGCCGTGACGCTCGGCGGAAGGAAAAGCTCCATCAAACTCTGCGCCAGGAAAACGCCGGCGCAAATCAAAACCAGCATCTTTACGGCGGGAGTGATGAAGCTGCGCCAGTCGAAGCTAATCCGCGGGGCTCCGAACCTAGTACCCATAGACAAAGTGTACGGCGGCATCAGCCGTGGCGTCAAAAGAGGTTTTTTGCGATGTCGCAGTGATCACGTCAACCGTTCAGCGGCGCTGCACCGAAGCGGCACGGCCATCCGTCATTGAAACCTCGCCGGCGCGGAAACCCGCAAAAGCACTGGCTCGATCATTCAGCCCACGCGCCCCCTCGCATCGCTTGTTTCCGGCAACCATCCAGCATTCGCAATTCTTCTTCCGCCACTTCCATGGAAACAAAGCAGCGGAAAGAGTTACCCGGGGGCGCTCCTGCGATACCAGCGCGCCAGCGAAAGAAATCAGCAAACCGCAAGCCCCGAAGCCAAAGACAAAAGTAAGAACGTTGCAATTCTTTCGGCCGCCACTGTGGTGGAGGGATTGCAACACTGTAACTCCGCGGAGCGGTGTCTGAGCCCTGACTATGGATGAACTCACACGGGAATTTCTGCTGGAAAGCTACGAGAACCTGGACCGTCTGGACCAGGAATTCGTTAAGTTGGAAACCGAGCCAGCCAACTTGGAACTTCTCAAAAGCATTTTCCGCACGATTCACACCATCAAGGGCACCTGCGGATTTTTGGGCTTCGGCAAACTCGAAAGCCTCGCGCATGCGGGGGAAAACCTGCTCTCGATGCTCCGCGACGGCCAGCTGAAAATCAATTCGGAAATTACCACCACGTTGCTGGCCATGGTTGACGCTGTGCGCCAGATGCTCGGCAGCATTGACGTGATCGGCAACGAAGGCGAGCGCAACGACCAGGAACTGATCGCTAGGCTCGCTCGGCTGCTACAGCCAGAAGAGCCAGCGAAACAAGAACCACCTTCGCCGAAGGAGGAAGAGCCCAAACAGGAAGCCCAGCCGGACCTGAACATCGGCCAAATCCTCATCAAGCGCGGATCGGCGAAGGTCATCGATGTTTACGATGCCATCGAGCAGCAGAACCAGGGCGATCCCCGTCCCGTCGGCGAAATCCTGGTGGAAAAAGGCGCCGTCAAGCCCATCGAATTGCTGGAAGCGCTCACCGTGCAGCAGCAGGCCCGGGCGGCCAGCACCAGTGACAGCACTATCCGCGTGGAAGTCAGCCATCTGGACCGCCTCATGAATCGCGTCGGCGAACTCGTGCTGCTGCGCAACCAGATCCTGCAGTACAGCAACGCCACCGAAGACGCCGGGCTGCTCGCCACCAGCCAGCGCCTTAACCTGATTACCACCGAGCTCCAGGAAGGCGTAATGAAAACGCGCATGCAACCCATCGGCAATATCTGGAGCAAATTTCCGCGCACCGTGCGCGACGTGGCCATGACCTGCGGAAAAAAGGTGCGCATCGAGATGGAAGGAAAAGAAACCGAGCTGGACAAAACCATTATCGAGGCCATCAAGGATCCTCTGACGCACATCGTCCGCAACTCCGTCGATCACGGCATCGAAACGCCGGAAAAACGCGTCGCCGCTGGAAAAACTCCGGAAGGCCGCTTGATGCTCCGCGCCTTCCACGAAGGTGGCCAGGTGAACATCGAAATTTCCGACGATGGCGCCGGCCTGGACGTGGAAAAGGTCCGCCGCAAGGCCCTCGAAAAGGGAACCATCACCGCCGAGCAGGCCGCGCGCATGAGCGAACGCGAAGCCGTCAACCTGATTTTCCTTCCCGGCTTATCCACCGCCGATAAAATCACCAACGTTTCCGGTCGCGGCATGGGCATGGATGTTGTGCGCACCAATATCGAAAAAATCGGCGGTACCGTCGATGTGCAAACAAAATTGGGCGCCGGAACCACCGTGCGCATGAAAATTCCGTTGACCCTGGCGATTGTTCCTGCGCTGATCATCACCAACCGCGGCGATCGTTACGCCATTCCTCAGATCAGCTTGCTCGAACTGGTGCGCCTCGAAGGCCCGGAAGCCCAGAAGCGCATTGAATTCGTTCATGGCGCGCCGGTGTACCGTCTCCGTGGCCGTTTGTTGCCTCTCGTGTACCTCGATCGCGAGCTGCGCCCGGAAACGAAAAAGGATGAAGCCAAGGCCGCTGCCGTTTTGAATATCGTGGTGTTGCAAGCCGACGAACGCCACTTCGGCCTCGTGGTAGACACGATTAACGACACGGAAGAAATCGTGGTCAAGCCCCTCGGCAAACAGTTGAAAGGAATCAAGACGTTTGCCGGTTCCACGATCATGGGCGATGGCCGCGTGGCTTTGATCCTGGATGTTCTCGGACTGGCGCAGTCCGGCAACGTGGTCGGCGAAAGCCGCGAACGCACCATGGCGGGCGAAGAAGCGGCTACCGGGCGCGACACCGGCAAGCAAACCATGCTGCTGATGCAGTGCGGCGCGGATGGACGCATGGCCATGGAACTTTCCCTTGTGGCGCGCCTTGAAGAATTCAAGGCTGGCGCCATCGAGAAGGCTGGCGACTGCGATATCGTGCAATACCGCGGAAGAATTATGCCGCTGATCCGCATCGCCGAAGTTTTGCGCCTTCCGCAAAGCGCACCTTCGAATAATGACTCCGGCCTCACCCAGGTTGTCGTGTATTCCGAAGATGGCCGCAGCGTCGGCCTGGTCGTCGAGCGCATCCTGGATATCGTCGAGGAATCTTCATTCGCCAACACCCCGCGAAAAGGGAAGGGCTCTTTGGCTCCGCGGTCATTCAGCAGAAAGTAACCGACATGCTCGACGTGCACGCTCTAATCCGCAACGCCATTCCCGGTTTCTTTCAGGACGAGCCCGTCCTTCAGGAGCGATGACCTTGGCCGCCCCACAACAATTTTGCACCTTCTTTATCGACAAACAATTTTTTACCGTGCCCGTGCAGCAAGTCCAGGAAGTCATCCGCTACCAGGAAATGACCCAGGTGCCGCTGGTCCCTACGGTGATCCGCGGGCTCATCAACCTCCGCGGCCAGATCGTGGTGGCGTTTGACCTGCGCCGCCGCCTTGGCTATCCGGACCGGCCCGAGCACCTGAAGCCCATGAACGTGGTGTTGTGCGCCGACGGCGAGACCGTAAGTTTTTTGGTGGACGAAATCGGCGATGTCATTGAAGTCGACGAAGACTGTGCCGAGCACCCTCCGGAAACCTTGCGGGCCGAAATGCGCGAGTTGCTGCAGGGAGTCTACAAGCTGAAGGACCAGTTATTGCTCGTGCTGGACGCGGAACGGACCGTCAGTGGCGCCCAGAACCTGCAAATGCAGCGCTAGAGCAATCTAAACGTGTGCGGGCGAGCTTTGCGCGTGGCGAATCAGGATTGCCTTAAGAACGGATCAGACGAATCGCAGTGATAAGCACGAAGACGCACGAAGCGCAACAACCGAGAGGAAGGTAGAAGCCGTGGCAAGTCTGCAGGAACTTACCGAAACCGGGCATCGCGGGGATTCCCAGGACTCTAAAGACTGGCATGGCTATCGCGACGACCGCAAGGCCCTCCGGTTACGCGAATTGCAGCACGACGGCGCCGGACCGGATCCTGCGGGCAGCCGCCAGAAAATGCCAAGTCGCAATCCTGTTGCCGCGTTGTCTCGCAACATGAATATCGGCAAGCGACTCACGCTTGGTTTCGGTGTGTTGATGGTGCTTCTGCTGTGCGTTGCGGCTGCGGGCTACATGGGCACAAAGAAAATTTCCACGGAAATGATGGCCCTGCTGCAGACGGACTCGCGCATGGAGCAGCTCTATTCTTCCGGTTTGATGAACACGCTGGAACTGCGGCGCGATGAAAGAGATCTCTTCCTGAACAAAGGCGACGCCGCGGCGCTGCAAGCGGCCAGAGACAACTGGACCGCCATGACCCAGCACCTCACCGAATCGCTGAGCGAACTGGACAAAATCGTCGCGCCCGGTGAAGAAAAAGACGAAATCGCTTCCATACGCGCGGCCATGCAGGATTATGCCGAGAAATTCCATGCCATGGAGCAAAAGCTGAATTCCGGAAAAATCAAGAAGACATCCGAATGGGTTCAGGCCGACAAGGAAGCCAAAGACGCCCGCGAATTTGCCGAAGAACATTTGCGCACCGAAGCGGCGGAGCACCGTTCCCGTATGGAAGACCGCGAGAAGAGCACGGAAACCCTGGTGCATCAGACCAGCCTGCTGATTTTTGGCGTGGTGCTGCTCGGCATGGTTGCTGGCACCGGCATCAGCGTTGGCATGACGCGCAGCATCACCAAGCCTTTGGGAGAAGCTGTGGACGCCACGCAACGCATCCTGCGCGGAGACACCGATTTTGCAATCGATACGGACCGCGGCGACGAAGTGGGCCAGATGATGACCGCGGTCAAACAAATGAGTGTGCAGTTTCGCGAAAAGATCGATTCCGTGGCGCGCGTCCAGTCCATGGTGGAAAACGCTCCCGTCAACCTCATGTGCGCGGACATGGATCTGCGTGTGCAATACATGAACATTGCCGCCCGTGAAACGCTCAGGAAAATCGAGCAGTTTCTTCCCGTAAAAGTGGACGAAGTAATTGGCAAGCCCATCGATATCTTTCACAAGAATCCCGACCACCAGCGAGCCATGCTCGCCACGGACAAACATCTCCCCCACGAAACGCAGATCCAGGTTGGCGACGAAAGAATGCACTTGCGCGTAAGCGCCGTCTACGACCAGAACCGCAAATACATCGGGCCGATGGTCACCTGGGAAGTGGTTACGGAAAAACTGAGAAGGGAGGAGGAGATCAAGGAAACCTCGTCGAACACGGAAGCCCTCAACAAGGTCTTGGCCGCCATCAGCCAGGCCACCACCGTCACCGAAGCCGCGCAAGCTTCGTTGCAAACCGTGAAGGACGCGTTCGGATGGGCATACGGCTCGTACTGGAAGGTGGAAGCCCGGGACAATGCCCTGCGCTTCATGGTCGAAAGCGGCTCAGTGAACGAAGAGTTCCGCCGCGTCACCACCGAAGCCATTTTCCGCGAAGGAGAAGGCCTGAGTGGCAGGGCCTGGAAGTCGCGCGATTTGTATTTCGTCGAAGATCTTGCGGATTTGAAGGATTGCGTGCGTGCTCCGGTCGCCCGGCGCGCTGGAGTCAAATCGGCCATCGCGTTTCCCGTCCAGATGGGTGGCAAACTGGCCGGCACCATGGACTTTTTCTCGCTGGAAACGCAGCTTTCCCCACAACGCATGGAAGCCCTGCGTAACGTCGGCAGAATCGTTTCCGGCGCCTTCGAACGGATTGCCACCGCCGGAAATGAACAGCGCGAGCAGTTGGTGTTGCGCGAAAAAGTGAACAACATCCTCGAAGTCGTGCAAGCCGCCGCCAAGGGTGATCTGACCCGTGAAGTTACCGTCAAAGGTCAGGACGCCGTAGGGCAGATGGGTGAAGGGCTCAACGAATTCCTGGCCAGCCTGCGCGCCAGTGTGACCGGAATCGCGCGCAACTCCCAGTCCCTGGCCGCCGCCTCCGAACAATTGAGTTCGGTCAGCCAGCAGATGAGCGCCAACGCCGAAGAAACTTCCAGCCAGGCCAACGTGGTTACCGCCGCTTCCGAGGAAGTAAACAAAAATCTGCAAACTGTCGCCAGCGCCACCGAAGAAATGAGCGCCAGCATCAAAGACATCGCCAAGAACGCTTCCGAAGCCGCGAAAGTCTCCAACTCCGCGGTCGGCATCGCGGACAAAGCCAACCAGACGGTCACCAAGCTCGGCCAATCCAGCGCGGAAATCGGCGAAGTCATCAAGGTCATCACTTCCATCGCGCAGCAAACCAACCTGCTAGCCTTGAACGCCACCATCGAAGCCGCGCGCGCCGGCGAAGCGGGCAAGGGCTTCGCGGTTGTTGCCAACGAAGTGAAAGAACTGGCCAAGGAAACCGCCAAGGCTACCGAAGACATCAGCCGCGAAATCGAAACCATCCAGACCGATACCAAGGAATCCGTCGACGCCATCGGCATCATCAGCGGAATCATCAACCAGATCAACGATATTTCCGCCACCATCGCCTCCGCCGTCGAGCAACAAAACGCGACTACCAACGAAATGGCCCGCAACATCGGCGAAGCCGCCAACGGCTCCGGTGAAATCACCAAGAACATTGCCGGGGTCGCGGAAGCCGCGCAAAGCACCTCGCACGGCGCGGGTGATTCCCAGAAGGCCGCACATGAACTGGCAAAAATGTCCAACGACCTCAAGGAATTGACCGCGCGGTTCAAGTTCTGACCGCTGCGGCGCAAGGCACACGGAAGAAAGACCGGGCCACATCGGTCCGGAGAAGCGAGGCAGCAGCGTGGATGAGCTGACAAAAGAATTTCTGCAGGAAAGTACCGAAAACCTGGACCGCCTGGATCAAGACTTCGTGAAACTGGAGAACGAGCCGGAAAATCCGGAATTGCTCAAGAGCATTTTCCGCACGATTCACACCATCAAGGGCACCTGTGGCTTCCTCGGTTTCACCAAGCTGGAAGCCCTCACCCATGCCGGCGAAAGCTTGCTCTCGCTGTTGCGCGATGGCGAACTCAAGCTTACCGAACCCACCACTGACGCCCTGCTCGAAATGGTCGACGCCGTCCGCCGCTACCTCCAGTCCATTGAAGCCACGGAGCAGGAGGGCGACGCCGACACCACCGGTCTGATCGCCCGCCTGAAAAAATTGCAGCAACAAAGCGCCACCGATCCGCCCGCTATCGTCCATGTCGCCACTCCGCAGATTGTCACCCCCGAAGTTGTTATCCCTCCTCCGCCCAAGCCGGAAACGCCAAAGCAAAAAAAGCTCAAACAGGAGTTGATGCCGAAACGAATGGGCGGCGCGCTAGTCCAGAAAGGCGTGCGCCAGGAAGATGTGTTGCGCGCGCTCGAAATGCAGCAGGCTGGCGATCCGCGGCGCCTCGGCGAAATCCTGGTGGAGCTTGGCCTGGTCACGCCGCAGCAGATCGAGGAAATCGTCCGCCAGACCAGGCAGGAAGAGCCGAAAGAGGCGGCCATCCGTGTCGACGTAACGTTGCTTGAAAAACAAATGAACCTGGTCAGCGAACTGGTGTTGCTGCACAACCGCTTGCTCCAGATTGCCGCCGAAGCCAACGAACGCAACCTCAACTCCACCGTCCACGGCCTCAACTACGTCACCTCCGAGCTTCGCAAGAACGTCATGAAGACGCGCATGCAGCCCGTCAGCCAGCTTTTTGACAAGCTCCCGCGCATCGTTCGCGATGTCTCCAAGGAAATGGGAAAGAAAATCCGCCTGGAAACCCAGGGCGGCAACACCGAACTGGACAAGACGCTGCTCGAAGCCATCAAGGATCCCGTCACCCATATCCTGCGCAATTGCGTCGATCACGGTATCGAGCTGCCCGAGAAACGCGCCGAAAACGGCAAGCCCGAAGAAGGCACCGTCTCCGTCCGCGCGTTCCACGAAGGCGGCAATTTCCATTTGGAAATTGCCGATGACGGCGCGGGTATCGATTCCCGCCGTGTGAAAGAAAAAGCCCTGTCCAAGGGACTGGTGACCCCCGCGCAAGTCGAAAAAATGACCGGGACCGAAATCATGGATCTGATTTTCCTTCCCGGTCTCTCTACGGCCGAAAAAGTCACCAACGTTTCCGGGCGCGGCGTGGGCATGGACGTGGTAAAGACCAACATCGAGCGCATCGGCGGCCGCGCCAAAATCGACAGCGAGCAGGGCCGCGGCACCATCATGCGTCTGGAAATTCCCCTTACCCTTGCGACCATCCCGGCCCTCACTGTCGTCAGCGGCAAATCGGTCTTCGCCATTCCCCAAGCCGCGCTCGTCGAAATGATCGGCTTGGACGCCGACAATGCGGGCAAGCACATCGAATGCATCGACGGCACCTCGGTGTTCCGTTTCCGCGGCACCGTGTTGCCGCTGCTCAATGGTCACCCCTTTCCTCGACGAAACCGGCAAGTCTCTCAATGACATGGTGCAGTCCTTTTCCGAAATGGTTAAAACAGAATCGCAGCAACTGGAAGCCGCCAACCGTCAAACCGTGTGGACTCTGATCGTCTCAGCGGTGCTGGCCCTGGGAGTCGGCATTGTGGTTTCCATCTTCCTGAGCCGTAAGATCTCCGGCGCCACCACCGCGGTTCTCCGCCAGGCGGAAGCCATCGCCGCGGGCGATTTGAGCATGGAGGAGCTGAAAATCACCAGCCAGGACGAATTGGGCGATCTCACAACAGCCATCAACCAGATGCAAGCGAGCCTCAAAGACGTGATCGAATCCATCGCCGAAAGCTCCCAGAACGTGGCCAACGCCAGCGAGGAATTTTCTGCCGTGAGTCAGCAGATCAGCGCCAACTCCGAAGAAACATCCGCGCAGGCCAACGCCGTCAGCAACGCAACCGAGCAGGTCAATCGTGGACTGCAGACTGTGGCCACCGCCACCGAAGAAATGGGCGCCAGCATCCAGGAAATTGCCAAGAACGCAACGGAGGCAGCCAAGGTTGCCGACAGCGCCATGCGCACCGCCACGGAAACCAATGCCGTAGTGACCAAGCTGGGCGACTCCAGCGCGGAAATCGGCCAGGTCATCAAAGTAATCACGTCCATCGCCCAAAAGACCGATTTGCTGGCGCTAAACGCCACGGTGGAAGCCGCGCGCGCGGGCGAAGTCGGCGCTGGATTCGCGGTAGTAGCCAACGAAGTGAAAGAACTGGCCAAGCAAACCGCGGCCGCCACCGAAGATATCAGCCGCAAGATTGAAGCCATCCAGGCGGACGCCAAGAGCGCCGTGACCGCAATCGGTTCAATCAGCGGAGTGATCGGCCAGGTCAACAGTATTTCCGGCACGATTGCCACCGCCGTCGAGGAACAAGCCGCCACTACCAACGAGATGTCGCGCAACGTCGCGGAAGCCGCCAAGGGCGCGGGTGAAGTGGCGCAAAACATTCAAGGCGTGGCGCAGGCAGCGCAAAGCACCTCGCACGGCGCCACCGACTCCCAGAAAGCCGCGAAAAGCCTCGCGCAAATGTCCACGCACCTGCGAGAACTCGTCGGCCGCTTCAAGCTGGATACCAACAAGCGATCCACCAGTGGCCACGCCAGCAAACCAAACAAGTCCTCACACTACACGGAGCGAAGCGAACAGCACGAAGAAGAATTCGCAATGAAATAGTCGCGCGCGTTGCCGCACACTGCTGCCAAAAAAGTACGTGGCAAATTAAATCAGAACAGAGGTACCAACAATGTTCAAAAAATGGAATCTAACGCAAAAAGTTATCGTTTCGATTTCCGCCGTCTTGATTGTCACCTCGCTCCTCAGCTTCTGGATCACTCGCGAACGCGTCAACCGTCAGGCCGAGGAAGCTTTCCGGGACAAGGTGCGCCAGATTACCGGTATGGCCACCGCCACGCGCGAATGGTATTCCGCCAACCTCGACAAACTCGTCCCCAACCAGGATTTCAAACATATCGAACAGGTCCCGGTCGTGGTCGCCTGGAGAGTGGCTCAGCAATACGCGCAAAGCGCCGGAATGGAGTTCAAGACGCCTTCGCCACACCCGCGAAATCCCCACAACGCTCCAGACGAGTTTGAACAACGCGCCCTCACGCAATTCGAGCAGCACGTGGACCTCAAGGAGTACTCCGAACGCGTGACCGAAAATGGCTGCGAGTGGATGCGTTACGCGCAGCCCGTGCGAACCACTCAAGATTGCCTGTTCTGTCATGGCGATCCCGTGGGCACCAAAGATCCGTTCGGTTACGCAAAGGAAGGAATGAAGGTCGGAGAATTGCGAGGCGCATTTTCCGTGAAGGCCCCGGTGGACGAATTGCTCGCAAATGCCAGCGCCAATTCGCGCATGCTCTTCCTGACCAGCTTGTTCACCCTGCTGGCGGCTTGCCTCGCGGTCGTCCTGGTCATTCGCAGCACGGTCATCAAGCCGCTGCTTGGCATGAAAGTATTTTTGCAGCATCTGGCGAAGGGCGATCTCACGCAACGAATGGCCGTTGCCAGTGATGACGAACTGGGCCAAATGGGGAACGCGCTGAATGCAACCGTGGAGAATATCGCGCAGGTGATCCGCGAGATCGGCGAAGAATCCATCAACGTGGCCAATGCCAGCGAGGAATTTTCCGCCGTCAGCCAGCAAATCTCTGCCAATTCAGAGGAAACCTCGGCGCAGGCGAACGTGGTGTCGACAGCCACCGAACAGGTCAATCGTGGATTGCAGACGGTGGCCACCGCTACGGAAGAAATGAGCGCAAGCATTCGCGAAATCTCCAAGAACACCACGGAAGCCGCAAAAGTCGCCGACAGCGCCATGCGCACGGCCCGGGAGACGAACGCCGTGGTAGCCAAGTTGGGAGAATCGAGCGCTCAGATTGGCCAGGTAATCAAAGTGATTACCTCAATCGCTCAAAAAACAGATCTGCTGGCGCTGAATGCCACGGTGGAAGCGGCGCGCGCCGGCGAAGTCGGCGCGGGATTCGCGGTAGTCGCCAACGAAGTCAAGGAATTGGCCAAGCAGACCGCGGCCGCCACCGAAGATATCAGCCGCAGGATCGAAACCATCCAGGCTGACGCGAAGAGCGCGGTGGAAGCCATCGGATCCATCAGCACCGTGATAGGCCAGGTCAACGCCATTTCCGGCACCATCGCCACCGCTGTCGAGGAGCAGTCGGCAACAACCACCGAGATGTCTCGAAATGTCACCGAAGCAGCTCGAGGCGCCGGTGAAGTGGCGCAAAACATTCAAGGCGTAGCGGAGGCGGCGCAAAGCACTTCCCATGGGGCCACCGATTCGCAGAAAGCCGCCAAAAGCCTGGCGCAAATGTCCACGCACCTGCGCGGGCTCGGCGGCGGCGTTGCGACTATTTCGTGGCGAATTCTTCTTCGCGCTGTTCGGACTTTGTGGCGGGCGGTTGGCTCTTGTCGCCACGCTTCGGCCCGACATTGCGCTGTTCTTCCAACTTGAAGCGACCCACGCTCGCTAATCCAGTTTCTTTCGCGCGAAATAAAACAGCGAAGCCGCCAGCAGCAGAAACATAAACGCCCCCAAAAGATTGCTGGTCGCCAGAGGCCCCAGCAGCTTCGGACCAAGCGAGAAAAGGTCCGGTCGCCACGGTAAACGCAGCACCGCCGAAAACCAGTGCGGCACGTGATTCGCGATTTCCGGATCCTGCAAAAGCGTAATGCCAATCCCCAGCAGGCCAAACACACCTCCGGCCGCGATCAAGCCGCTGGAATAAAGCGCGCCCGGACTGGCCTCGCTGCTGCCCTCTGGCTTTTCCTTCAGCGAAGCCTGCACTGCCCACGCCACTAATCCCCCGGCGAACATCGTGGCTGTAGTCGCAATGGAAAGATAAAGTCCCGTCGCAAACGCCAGCGAGCGCACCCCCAGCACCTCAATCGCGATCACCATCGCCACGCCCATCAACACCAGCCGCCACGGCAGCCTTTGCGTCAGGATCCCGCTGATCACCGTCGCCATCAGGCGCGCTTGCGGCGCGGGCGCTTTGTCGCTCCCGATGCCTTGTGCCCACTGGTATTCGATTTTCTGCGCGTCGTTGTCGTACAAATATTCCCCGTCCGGAATCACGCTGGAGCCAAGCGAATTGATCAGCGTGTAGCTCTTATCCTTGTACATAAAGGACTGCCGTTCGATTTTCGCGCCGGTGGGCAGCGCCGAAATGCTCACGGGAATTTCCGTCGGGATATATTTTTCCAGGCCCTTGTTCATCAGGTTTAGCGTCCCGCCGATCGCCACGGTGGAAACGGTCACGCCGATCAGCAATCCCATCTGCTGCCAGAATGGCGTCGAGCCCACCAGAAAGCCCGTCTTGAGATCCTGCGAAGTGGCGCCCGCAATCGCCGACGCGATGCACACCACCCCGCCGATCATCAGCGCCAGCACCGCGTAATTCGGCGCCGTCCATCCCGCAAGCAGAAAGATGGCGCAGGTGGCCATCAGTGTGGCGATACTCATGCCGCTGATCGGATTCGAAGAATTTCCAAGCAGACCGCTGATGCGGCTGGCCACGGTCACGAATAGGAACCCGAACACCACCACGAAAATCGCGGCGAACAAATTCTGGTACCACAGCGTCCCCGCGCCCTTCATCGGATGGAACGTCAGCAGCATCCACATCATCACCACGATCAGGGCAGACCCCACAATCACCCAGCGCATCGGCGTGTCTTCTTCCGTGCGGCTCGCCGCCCCGGCTGCTTCGCCGCTCTGTGAACGCACATCCTTCAGCCCGGCGCGCAGCGCGCTAATGATCGTCGGCAAAGTCCGCAACAGCGTGATCAGTCCCGCCGCAGCCACCGCTCCCGCTCCCATCGGGCGAATGTAGCTGCGCCACATGTCGTCCGGCGTCATCAGCGGTATGGGAATCGTCGATGGATATAGCGGCGTGTTCCCCGCAAGTTGCCCGTAAAATTTAATTGTCGGCATGATCACCAGCCAGGAAACGATGCCGCCCGCAAATAAAATCCCCGCCACCCGTGGGCCGATGATGTAACCCACGCCCAGATATTCCGAAGTGACGTCCGCGCGAAAACTGGCGCCGGGATACCAGCGGGGCTGCCCGTCCGGCTGTTCCGTCCACACCAGCATGGTCTTCATCAAAAACGTATACGCGCCGCCGAGTCCCAACCCCCAGAACACCCGTCCGGCAAACGATCCGCCTTTTTCGCCCGCCACCAGAACATCCGCGCACGCCGTTCCTTCAGGAAAACTCAAATTCCCGTGTTCCTTCACAATCAGCTGCCGGCGCAGCGGAATCATAAACAGCACGCCCAGCCAGCCGCCCAGCAGCGCCATCGGAAAAATTCGCCAGAACGTAAACTCCGATCCAAATCCCAGAAAAATCAGCGCGGGCAACGTGAACATCACTCCGGCTGCCAGCGATTCCCCTGCGGACCCCGTGGTCTGGACGATATTATTTTCCAGAATCGTAGACCGCCCGAACGCGCGCAGAATGCTGATCGAAAGAACCGCGATCGGGATGGAAGCGGAAACCGTCAGCCCCGCTCGCAAGCCCACGTAAACAGAAACCGCGCCGAACAGCAGCCCAAAGATGCCGCCGAGCACCACCGCCCGCAGCGTAAATTCCTTCAGATTTTCCGACGCGGGCACATAAGGACGAAATTGCCCTTCTGTTGCCGCAGAGTTCCATGGACGGTCGCTCACCGTGTCCTCCTGGATTACGGATGCAAAGGTGCAAAAGGAAACTTGTGTGCAGGGATTATGACCCAGCCGGCATGCCGCGGCAAAGGCCTTCGTAAAATCAACGCGCCCGGTTACGAAAATCTCAGCCCCTATTTCTCGTCAGTTTCACCCGCCCGAACGGTGTCCGCTTCCCGTGGTCTTCTCCATCCATAACCCACCGCCAGGTGTCCGAGCTTTTGTCGTAAACAAACGTCGTATAAAAGTTGCTGCCGTCTGCGCCTTTGAACAGAAACAAGATTTCATCGCCATTTCGTTTTCCATGGGCGATGCCCTGAGCGGACAATCCTCCGCCGCTCGTCGAATCCAGCCACAAACAGTTGTATTGGCTCCTTGCTTCGTCCCACTCCAGAAACACGATCGCCTCATACGCGGGCTGCCCCTGCGCATTCTTCTCGCGAGACCTTTCGTGCAGCCGCACATATTCGTAGTTCAGCACCCAGTCCGCCTCCACATCGTGCGTGGTCTCGTGTCCCGCCAGCGTCCCCTGCAGAGTCCATGCCCCGGTCATATGATCCAGCAACGCATCGCGCCCCGCCGGCGCAGTCTGTTGCCCCAAAGCAGCAAACGAGACGGCCAGCACCACCGTAAACACTCCAACCATTATCTTCATTGCGAAACTCCGTACACCGAAGAAACAAGAAGGGCCTCAAAAGGCCATAAACCACAGCCGCCAGATCATACAGCTCCCTCCAAGCCCATCGGGAAAAATGTTGCGTTGCGTACTCTTGACAATTCTTTAAATCACCCGTAAGTTCAGCAACATAAAAGTACCCAGGTTGCCAACAGCGACCAAAACCGCGCCGCCCCAGTCGGAGAGCTTCGCCTGCACGTTTTTGGCTTCGACCGGATCCCGTGCCCGGAACGCCGTTCCGCAGTTATGGGAGAGCCAACGTGTCTTCTCGACGAATCCTGCTTCTCTTTGTACCCATCCTTCTGTGCGCGCTCTATTTCCCCTCCAGGAACATCCTCGCCGGTGACGACTGGCTCCCCATCGATCCCGCCGACCTCAAAATGACCACCGAGCCCAAAGCTCCCGGTGCCCCCGCCATCTACCTCTACCGCCAGGTCGACCGCAAGGAGTCTGGGCGTGCGAATCATACCGAAGCCTATTATTTCCGGGTCAAGATTTTGACGGAGGACGGGCGCAAATACGGCAATATCGAAATTCCTTATCTGAAGTCCGTCGGAGGAATCAGCAACATCCGCGCGCGTACGATTCATCCGGATGGAACCGTCCTGAACTTCGACGGAAAGATTTTCGAGAACACCATCGTCAAATCAAAAACCCTCAAGTACCAGGCAAAAACCTTCACTATGCCGGACGTGCAGGTGGGCAGCATCGTCGAATATCGCTTCATTTACGATTTGCGAGACAACTATGTCTTCCGCTCTTACTGGACGGTCAGCGCCGATCTTTTTACACGAAAAGCTGTATTCTCTTTCAAGCCTTACGAGAACTATGACCTGCAGTGGAACATGCCCGCTGGATTGCCGGCGGGCACGGTGCCCCCGAAAAGTGACCAGGGCATCATCCGCATGACATCGGAGGATGTGCCGGCATTCCAGACCGAAGATTTCATGCCGCCCGAGCACGAGTTGAAATTCGAAGTGAATTTTGTCTATAGCCAGGATGGCTTCGAGAAAGATCCCGATCGCTTTTGGAAGAAATACGGCAAGAAGCACTTTGACGAAACCGAAAAATTTATGGACAAGCGTAAAGCCATGGAGCAGGCCGTCGCGCAGATCATTTCGCCTTCGGACCCGGCCGACACGAAATTGCGCAAAATCTATGCCCGCTGCCAGCAGGTGAAAAATCTCAATTTCGAGAAAGCCCAGGAAAGGGCCAGCTACCAGAAGCTGAAGAACGACAATGTCGAAGACGTCTGGAAAAATCAGGTGGCTTATGGCGGCGACATTAATCTTCTTTTCCTTGCTTTGGTTCGCGCCGCGGGCTTCGAAGGCTATTACGTCCGCCTTTCCGGCCGCAGCGAATACTTTTTCAAGCCGCAGCGCATGAATACGTCAGAGCTGGATGCGGACGCCGTGCTCGTTAAGTCCGACGGCAAGGATATCTTCCTCGATCCGGCCACCAAATTTGCGCCCTACGGACTTTTGCCTTGGCCGGAGACTGGGGTTACCGGACTTCGCCTGGATAAGCAGGACGGAACCTGGGTGCAGACGCCAATCCCGGACAGCGCAGCCTGTAAAATCATAAGACAGGCTGATCTGACCCTAACCGATGACGGTGCTTTGGAGGGAACCGTCACGGAAACGGCTACTGGCCTCGAAGCCCTCCGCCTGCGCTTGAGCGA
Organism: Candidatus Acidiferrales bacterium; assembly: GCA_963701055.1. Classification (GTDB taxonomy): domain Bacteria; phylum Acidobacteriota; class Terriglobia; order Acidiferrales; family UBA7541; genus Acidiferrum. Next base: position 1,047,142 of record OY969563.1, read on the forward strand.
GAGGTTCAACGACGATACCCAACGAAAAGAAAATCTCGAGGAGGGGCTGAAATACACCATTCCGGTGACCGCAGAAGTGGAGTTGAAGAACCAGCCCGATTGGAATAGTTCCGGCGAACAACTCGTGTTCAAATACGACATCAAGATTCCTGGCTGGGCGACTTCGGCGGGAAAGCGCGAGTTGTTGCCGCTCGGACTATTCTCCGGCGCACACAAGCACACTTTCGAACACGCACAGCGCACCTACGCTATCTATTTCCCTTATTACTTCCAGACGGAAGATCGCATAACCATCAAGCTTCCCGCGGGATGGAAGGTCGAGAGCCTTCCGAAAGAGACGCACGTCGACGCGAAAGCCGCTGAATATCGCATTCTTGTTGCTAGCCAGGCGGATGATCTGCAGGTCACCCGTACATTCCGCAGTGATATATTGCTGCTCCAGCAATCCTTCTATCCAACTCTGCGTACGTTCTACCAGCAGATGCGCTCCGGAGACGATGCGCAAGCGGTGCTGCAACCGGGGGCCAGCAGTGCAGCCATTCAATAAATCCGCGCAATCCACTTGGGGTGCAGCATGCTTGCTCATCACCGTCGCGTATTTAGCCTTGTCCGCGAGACCCGCCAAAGCGTCTTCGGACGCTCCACCGTGGATGCATGCCTTGACCAGTGTTCCTCTGCCAGATCACGATGAAAAAACTGACGCCCTTCTTCTGTACTCTGAGGAAATTGTCACGGTGCAGGGAAACGGCAAGATCAAGCGGGTGACTCGCCAAGTCTATCGAATCCTCCGGCCCGGTGGTGAAAGGTATGGGGTCGTCGTGGCCTTTTCGACCTCTCAACACAAAATTTTGAGCGTCCACGGTTGGTGCATTCCGGCCAGCGGAAAGGATTTTGAGGTCAAGGATAAGGATGCCGTGGAGTCCGCTGCTCCCGACGTGCCCTATGGCGAACTCGTGAGCGAGGTTCGCGCCAAAATCCTGAAAATCCCGGATTCGGAACCTGGTAGCGTGGTCGGCTCTGAAATCGAACAGGAGGAATCTCTTTTCGTATTACAGGATGACTGGTCGTTTCAGAGAACGGTCCCCGTGCGGGAAGCTCATTACACTTTGCAACTGCCGGCTGGATGGGAATACAAAACGGCCTGGGTCAACGCCGCCGAAATCAAACCGGCGTCCACCGGAAGTAATCAGTGGCAATGGGTTATAAGCAACGTGAAGGAAATCCGCCACGAACCAGAGATGCCCCCTTGGAATGGCGTTGCGGGACACATGATCGTCTCGTTGATTCCTCTGGACGGAACCAGAAAGGGCTTCGTCACTTGGGCGGAGATGGCCACATGGAGTTCCACGTTGGCGCAGGGAAAGCGCGACCCTTCTCCAGAGATCACTCAGAAGGTAGCGGAACTGACCGCGGGAAAGACTGACACGACCGCGAAGATGCAAGCAATCGCCGACTACGTCCAACGGAACATTCGATACGTGGCGATTGAGTTGGGAATCGCCGGCTGGCAACCCCACGCGGCGAAGGACATTTACAGCAATCAATATGGCGATTGCAAAGACAAAGCCACTCTCACTAGCGCCATGCTCAGACAAATCGGCGTGGACTCCTACTACATCTTTGTTCACACTGCCCGAGGATGGGTCATCGCTGATTCTCCCCCGGAACGTTCCTCCTTCAATCACGCTATTCTGGGAATTCGCCTGCCTGACGACGTGAAAGATCCTTCCTTCCAGGCGATTTACGTTCATCCCGCGCTGGGACGAATCTTGATTTTCGATCCTACTGATGTGATGACGCCCCTGGGGAGCCTTCGCGGCCCCTTACAGGGAAATTATGGTTTGCTGGCAACGCCGGACGGCGGCGAGTTAGTAGAACTTCCGATTCTTGCCCCGCAAGCCAGCGGCATTCACCGCTCCGCGAAGTTGACGTTGACCGGCACCGGCACGTTGAGCGGCGAGGTCATCGACATGCGCTATGGTGATTACGCCAGTCTCCAACGCCACGCATACCTCGACATGAAGAAAAAAGAGGACCAGATCAAGCCCATCGAGACGTTGCTCTCGCAATCTCTGGGGACCTATCAAATTACCAAGGCCACGATTGCCAATCTGGACGTTCGCGATGCCCCATTCAACTTGAGTTATTCTTTCATCGCTTCCGGATACGCAAAGTCCGCCGGCGACCTTTTGCTCGTCCGCCCACGCGTCCTGGGAGAAAAGTCCAGCGACATCCTGGAGAAGAAAGAGCCGCGAAAGTATCCCGTGGAATTCGAAGGACCTCGCAAGGATGCGGATCGCATTGAGATTGCCCTGCCCGATGGCTATCAGGTGGACGAGTTGCCGCCGCCGGCAGATGTGGATTATGCGTTCGGCAGTTACCATAGCAAAACGGAAGTGCAGGGGAAAACACTGGTCTACACGCGAACCTTCGAAATCAAGGAAGTAAGCGTGCCGCTGGAAAAAATAGAAGACCTGAAGCAGTTCTACCGCATCATCGGCAGCGACGAGCGCGGCACCGCCGTCCTCAAAGCCGCGCACTAGAAGTCATCGCCACAAATGACGCTTAGGGGGTCGGAGCTTCAGCTCTGACATTTGCAGCAATGAGAATCTGGGCTTTCGCCCCTGAGGAAACTCTTCGCCTCGCCCCGATGGATTATGGGACGAGTGGAAAAACCTCTGGACAGCGGGGCGCGGCATATATCGGTCTTATTTATGAAGTGGCTATGCTTGGCAGCAGGGATGGGGCTTTTCGTATTTGGATTGCATCGACCCTAATCTCCAAAGCGACGCCTCGAAGCCACCCCGATGCTATGACCGCGGACAAACAAACGTAATCGCCGAAGGTGGTCGCTGCGCACTCCACCGATGACGCAACGCCCGTGGCGCGGTTTCCAGCATGGCCGCCAGCAGTGGCTGCGCGCGATCGAAAGGAATCGTCAGGCGAAACAGGTCGGCGCGCCTCCCGTACGAATACTTTTCATAGCGCGGCGCGGAGCCTCTCGCAAAATTCGTAAGCACATCCCACGCGGATATTCTGCTGAAGAGTTTTTTCGACCCTGCCTCCTGCGCCGTGATCTCCACCACGCTGCGCTGCGAGCCGCCTCCGCTTTCGAACAGCACCGCCGTCGCACTCGCCGGATTAAACGTGCGCGAAGGATCGTCGTCCGGAAACGGCGCCACCAGCGTCTGTACTTCCACCAGTTCCGCGCTAACCGGGTCCCACCAGTAGTGATAGCCGTTATAAACGACCGCGCCGGTGCGAAAAATCTGCTGCACCCGCTCTGGATCTTTGCCGACCACGCTGACCACCATGTCCGCCAGCTCATTCAGCCGAAATGTTTGTTTCACCACCGGCCGCATGCTCACATAGCCAGCATCATCCTCGGCATACCGAACCCCAATTTCCTGCGGCAAAGCCATCTCGCATCACTCCATTCTCCCCATGTGCCCCACCCGCCGCCGTTGCGCGTGGGTCTTGACTCCGTGTAGCGCCGCGCCTTCAGGCGGGCATCTTCGGTTCCCACATCCAAAAACCCGCGTTGTCATCCTGAGGAGCGCCTTTTGCGACGAAGGATCTCAAGCGAACCGTGTCCGCAACACTCCAGCATCGTGCAAAGCGCGTCACCCAAGCTTACTGAGCTTCTCCCGCACTCGATCGCTAAGAGCCTTCCCGTCCACCGCCTTGCCCGTCAGCGCTTCCTTCGCCGCCTTCACCACCGCACCCATATTCTTGATCGACGTCGCGCCCACATCCGCAATGGCTTTCTCGATCGCCGCATCCATCTCCGCATCCGAAGCCCCTGCGGGCAAATACGATTCCAGCACCTTCAATTCGCTCGTCTCCTTGTCCACCAGGTCCTGCCGGCCGCCCTTCCCAAACTGGTCGATGGATTCCCGCCGCTGTTTCGCCAGCGACTGCAGCAACTGGATCGATTCCGCCGGATCGAGCGGCCGCATCTTTTCCACTTCCTTCAACTGAAACGCGGATTTCACCATGCGCAGCACGCTCAACCGCAATTCATCCTTCGCCTTCATCGCCGTCACAATATCTTTCTGAATTTGTTCAGACACAGTCATAGCAAGCTCCCTTGTAAAAACTATAGCAGACGCCCTTCTCAACTCGGATTCCCATCTCACATTCCGTCTCTCCCGAACACGCGCTTGGGTGCCCCACCTCGGGTTTGTGAGGGTGGGTCTTGGGGTTTCGCCGAGTCCTTACGGGGCAGTCGTTCAGTTTTCACAGAGGTTCTGAAACCTGTCGATGGAGTTGCTGGTTAGGGGTCGGAGCTTCAGAGTCTGTGTGGCAACTTGTTTAGCACTCGAAATGTAGTGGCGGGTCTTTAGACCCGTCTCTCTTGGGTTCCTCTTGGGTTGATTCTCCGTTCCGGTTTTAAAAAACAAAAACACGTCATTACGAACGAAGTCCGCGCAGTGAGGAATCCCTCTTCGATCCATCCGCCTCCTTAAATTCACTAAGGCAGATCCGTGCTTCCTCTCCCCAGGGGGTCGGAGCTTCAGTTCCGACATTCAGAACCAAGCGAAACCGGGCTTTAGGCCTTGAGGACTCTTCGCTTCTTCTCTCCACCAACCCCAAACAGCTCCGTTTGACACAACTAAACCCGGCACAGTAACTTGGAATGTTTCGAAAACCTGGGAAGAGACCGCCGGTAACTCACGCGGCTTTTACCCTGAAAAGAGGACAGATGAAAGTCATCGTAGCGGACAAAATCAGCGAACGTGGGGTCGAGCTCCTGAAAGAAACGGGCTGGAAGATCGTCCAGACCACCAAGGAAACGCTTGCGGGCGAATTGGCGGATGCGGACGCGCTGATCGTTCGCAGCGCCACAAAAGTGACGCCGGAATTAATGGACAAAGCCCCGAAGCTCCGCGTAGTCGGCCGCGCCGGCGTCGGCGTGGATAACATTGACTTGGACGAAGCCACCAAGCGCGGAATCCTCGTCATGAGCACGCCGGGCGGAAGTTCCGTCAGTGTTGCGGAACACACCTTCGCGCTTCTGCTCGCGCTCGTCCGCCAGGTCCCCAAATTTGACACCTCCATGCGCGAAGGGAAGTGGGAAAAGTCTTCCTCCGGCGCCGAGGTACGCGGCAAAACCATCGGTCTCATCGGCCTGGGCCGCATCGGCGGCGAAGTCGCTATTCGCGCCAACGCCTTCGATATGCGCGTCCTGGCTTTCGATCCGTACATCAGTGAGGCCGCCGCAAAGGAATATTCCGTCGAACTCGTTCCCCTGGAAAAACTTCTCGAAGAAAGCGATTTCATTTCCCTGCACACCGCGGTCACTCCGCAAACGAAAAACCTTGTGAACGCAGAGACCATCGCCAAAATGAAAAAAGGCGTGCGCATCCTCAACGCCGCTCGCGGAGAACTCATCAACGAAGCTGACCTGGCGGCAGCCCTGAAAAGCGGCCACGTAGCCGGCGCCGGTTTGGACGTCTTCGCCGAAGAGCCGCCGAAAAATTCGCCCCTCATCGGCTTGCCAAACGTCATCTGCACGCCGCACGTCGCAGGCTCGACCGCGGAAGCTCAGGAAGAATTGGGCAACCAGGTCGCCATTCAGGTCCGGGACTATCTCTCCGAAGGCATCATCCGCAACGCCGTGAATTTGCCCGCGCTCTCCCCGGAACAATACCGCCGTGTGCGTCCATATCTCGCGCTGGCCGAACGGCTCGGCTCCTTGGTTTCGCAGGCCGCCGCCACTCGCCCGGCCCGCGTAAAGATTCGCTATGCCGGAGAAGTTACCGAAGTCGGCACGCACCTCTTGCGCAGCGCGGTCCTTGCCGGCCTGCTCAACGCCATCCTCGACGAAAAAGTGAACGTCGTGAATGCCCCCTCGATTGCCGCTGCCCGCGGCCTCAGCGTCGAAGAAGAAACTCACTATCGCGAGCATGGATTTAAAAACACGCTCGAAGTCGCGGCGCTCCCCAGCAACTCCGGCGCGCAGGGCTTCACTGCCGAAGGCACTGTGCTGCACGACGGCTCGCCCCGCGTCATTAATATCGACGGCATCCCGCTCGAAGCGCAGTTGGACGGCACCATGCTCTACCTTCGCAACAACGACAAACCCGGCGTGATCGGCCACGTCGGCACCACGCTAGGAAAGCACGGCGTGAATATCGCCACCTTCGCACTCGGCCGCCGCGAAGCCACCGTCGGCGCCGAAGCCGTCTCCCTCGTCCGCCTGGATGGAAAAGTTTCCGAAGATATTCTCGGTCCCATCCGGGAGCACGCAGCCATCACCGAAGCCAAGCTGATCCATCTCGACTGAAGCGCGCACAGGCAAGCGGAGGCGCGGCCGCCGACCTGGGCCATCCCACTGTAGCGCCGCGCCTTCAGGCCGGCATCTTGGGATCCCGCAACCACAAAAAAATACTGCGTTGTCATTCTGAGAAGCACCGTTTGCGACGAGGGGATCTCGACCGATCCGCGTCAGCGACAACCCAACAAGGCGCAAACCATCTCACCGCCTCTTCGCTGGTACAGCCCACAACAGCTGTGCTAACCTACAACTGCGCCTAAACCCGCTTTTAGGCACATTGTCGGGGCGTAGCGAAGCCTGGTTATCGCGCCTGGTTCGGGACCAGGAGGTCGGTGGTTCAAATCCACTCGCCCCGACCACTTTCGATTTCTTCCCAATCTGGTTCCCCTACATTTGCAAGAAGTATCCTGAATACCATAGCTTGCAGTTCATTGTCGGGTGGTTCAAAGAAGCGAATATCCGTGCGGTATAAAATACCCTCTGGGAAGAGGGCACTTTGAACCGTCAGCTTGTCAGTGAGATGAGCACTGGCCCACAGAGCTTTGGCAGGTATCGTGGTACGTGAAGTATCGGCAGTCAACTGCAACGCAGCTTCTGCCTCTGCAACGAACGCGCGCTGAGCGGCCTCAATACCCTCAATGTCATGGGCAATCATGGCAGCCATCTCTCTGAACTCTTCCTGCTTGAGTTCACCGCGAAGCTTCGATTCGATCAGTGAGTTGCGCAGTGCCTTTTTCTCTGAGAGTTGCGTTGCAAGGTGACGCTGCCTTTGCTCGGCGTCCTCGATCCGCTTGTGCGCGTTGGCCTTCGCTAGAACAGGCAGAACGTTCACCAGTGCGTCAAAGGCTGGCTGCATGCCTTCTAGGAAGCGCAACCAGTCAGCTTCGAGCTTGTCTCGGCTCACGCTGACCGGGTGATCGCACGCTCTGTTCCAGCACCAGTATCTAGCGTAGGTCTTGCTTCGGCCCTTTGCGTTGCCGGCGGTGAGCTTTGCACGGCAGTAACCACATTTCACAACGGCGAACCTGTGGCAGTGACATGCACGGGGAGTGCAAATTCGTGGAAGCCGGAGATGGTTGAGCACTTTCGGGGTAAGAAAGTGCTTGTGTTTCCGGATTCCGACGAGCCAGGGCAACGCTACGGTCAAATGGTCAGCGGCTCGCTCACATCGGCAGGTATTGAGAACTGTTCGGTTGACTTCAGCAGCTACGGAAATGATGTTCGGGACTTTTTGAAGGACCATAGGACAGACGAACTCCTGGAACACATAAACAGTCCTTGGTTGGAGGCCCCTCGGACCCAAGCAGCCTCGATCGTGGAACCGCACCTAGAAATCTGAAGGGGGGGAGGGGGGAGTCCAATTTCTGGCAGAATCGATTCGTAGACCGACACGTTCCCTAGTTTTCTGTGCGTCCAGTGATTTTCGATTTCTTAGGCCGCCACTATTTCAGAAGCTTCGGCACCTAACTGGGGGGAGGGGGGAGTTCAATTTCTAGGACGAATCGACCACAGACCGCTGCTTCCCCAGCAGGCATCTACGTGCAGGCATTTGGAAAATTTTTTAAAAAATCGCCTCTAAAAGCTTTTGAAGGTGATGGTTATTAGGACATCCCATTTCGTAATACACATAATAACTGACTTACTGTCTTGCGCTCGCGGGTTGGCCATCTCGTCGATTCGTTCGACTCATCAAATTACCTCCAAAAGCAGCCGATTTTCGCCCATTTGTCGGCAACGTTTGCCCTCAGTTGGATATCTGACAAAAAGACATCCTGGCCATGAGGAACGATGCGTCGACTTATTGGCCACCGAAGGTCTTGCGAAGCGTTGCGATCGACACGTGCGGCCAACTAAAGGGTACTGGCGGTTTACCCGCCGGCAGTAGCGGGAAATTCAGCAAAACCGTCTGAACGTATTGCAGCTGCATGAAGTGATGCGCAGGATGCTTAATTTTCTCGATCCAAAACGTAGCAAACATCAGCGCTGCGTTTGCATTTGTCTGGAGGAAAGGAAGGTTTTCTATTCCACCCCCGCCATTCGTCACAGGGCCGGCGCCAGATACCGCGGTTGCAATCTCGAGTACCACCATTTCTTCAATGAACTGGCCTTGCAGGGCCTGCTGCAAGAGACGAGTTGGGTCATTCACCACAGTTTGCATGGAAACTCCGGGGAAGCCACCCTGCGTTCCTCCAGCTGGCATTGCAGTTCCTTGTGGAAACGGAGCAGTATTGACCGGCTTGATTTGAAATGTCACGAGAGTCGTCCCGCTCCCCATCGGATTCACAGAAATCGCACTGCCTTCGGCCAACACGGCGTTTCCGTGAGGTATCGTAGCCATGCGGGCGACGCTTGGCGTTTCCGCTGGGGCGGTGGTTTGTGGGATGTTCACCCAAATTCCGGGCTCAATGTGTAGCGCTCCACCTGTGACGGAATCGCTGATCTTCTGAAGATAGGTTAGGCCGAACAATTCAATGTCGTCCTGAGCATTGCCGCGGTTGGGAATCGATGTAGCGATTGGATCGAACCTCAACGTTTCGCTGGTTTGATTGAGTTCGAGAAAGAGTGGGGCATTCCCTTCCTTATCTGGACGGGCAATCAGGTTAAACCCTTTTCCGTGCCAGGTACCTGCAAGCTCCGCAAGCAGACCCAGGCTTTTTGAGACTTCGTCACTGGGTGTAGCGATGCGCACCGACGGGATGTTGGTCATGAGTTGTCCTCCTGTGATTTCGTCGACTATCCAAGTAGTGATTCGAGATGGACTTTCGTTTCAGGCTTTCCTTCGATCTTTTCGAGAGGACGGAAACTTTTATTGCCCCAGACGGTAGAGATCCACGCCGCCTTTGTAATTGGGTACATAGATTTGTCCTCCATCAATTACGGGAGGATCAAACTTATTGAACAGAAAGGAGATGTTCCAGCGCTGCGAGTCCCATAGAACCTTGAGAGATCCGTCCGCAGCAAGATGTACGGCATCATAAACAAGCAAGCGGCCGTTCACGACGTGGGCGTTTGCGTCACCGTACGGGATAGTACAGACGAGGATCGCTGAATTTGGATCTGCTTTATTGCTTGATCCGGAACAAAATCCGCCTGGCATTCCTCCCGGAGGATTCTCCCGCACATTATCGCTCGCGTATTCGTGACTTTGCGCAATATAGGTTAGCTTTCCCGTCGAACTCACCGCCCATTTATGTAGCTGAGAATTTTCGCCCCAAGCGAAAAGCGTCCAGGAATTCAACACTGGGTCGAAGAACTGCACGGGCGTCATGTGAAGATGTGCCGTGTCGCCAAGGGGAAAGAAGTTCAGTGTTGTGGGGTCGTTTGGGCAGGGATCCACCGGTCCCGGACTCATGGTCAGCCAGACAGGCGGCGCGGCGAGTTTTGCGCAGTTCGCCTTAGGGTTGTTTGTGAGGTCTGCGGCAGTGGTTCCGCCAAGGTTCTCGGTTTTGATCGGATAGGCGATTCCGTCCTTGCCGGTTGCAATGCAAACCCCAATCGAGAAAATGCATGCCGGACCAGCAGATCCCCAATCTTCGTCAGACCAATTGCCGGAGGCCATATCCGGAAAAACCAGAACAGTTGGGGTGCCCTGATCGTTGATCATCGGCATCAATTTTGCATTTTTGAGTGAAATGTTCATCCCGCCACCTACGGGCTTAATTGCCTCCGAGGGAGCGCTCATTCCGGCAAGTTTGACGGCAGGTTTAGCCGCCTGCCCTGTTCTGGCGAAGTCCGTCCATGGTGTCCAGTGGTCGACCACCTGCAAATTGGCAGGAACTCCTTTCGATGGAGGCGAGTATTTCAATTTGAGGAAGGACTCCCCCCACTGACTCACACCATCAAAGTCCCCATTTCCGGTGAGGACATAAAGAAAGCCCTGTGCGTCTGCGACTGCGCCTTGTCCCGCCATCCAAACGCCGGCGCCCTCGCCTGAGGTCATAGCTAGCATGGTGGTCACGGTGTTGGTTGCCACATCAAAGGCAAAGCAATAGCCGGAAGCGACACCCGCTTGAGTTTCGTTGATGGTTCCCGAACAGCCAAAGACAGTTTTTGTTCCGTTGATGTTCGTCTCCAAGAGAGAGGAACGCTGTTTGCGCATCGCGGCGTTGAAGTCTTGTGTTCCACTCTTTCCTTGGATCAGCACCTTTTCGAGCTGCTTTCCATCCGCCACATTCAGCACGAACATAAAGTAACGCGCCGTTTCGGGTTTGCCGGTGTTATCTGGCGAAACCCAGCAAACCTGGAAGAGGTGCTGCGTGTCTGGGTCAATCACTCCCGTGGAGAGGCAGCCCCAAAATTGATTGATTTGGTGCATGTCGATTGCTTGAGCTCCGGTGACCGGCATGCCGAGAGTAGCCTGCCAGATGGTGGTGCCATCATGTGCGTCAACTCCACGCACAATGTTGGCCATCGATGGAAGCACCATGACGTCGCGGTTTCCTAGAGAGGTCTTAACATTCGGGAGAATGAGCGGCTGCGCTTCCATACCCCGCGCATCTCCAAACAACGGAATAATCGTGGCGCGCGTGATGCCTTTGGTCTCAACGGATGCCTGGGTCAGTTGTGTCTCATGCGGATTCCAACCACTTCTTGAGTTGTCGGCGGAGCGTGTGAGCCAGGGCACCATGGTTGATTGAGCCATGCAGCTCTGAGCGACCGCAAGGAGACATGTGCCGATGAGCAAGCAGACGTAACAGAGTTTCTTCCGTTCTCTTGCCAAACGATCATCAAGCAAATCTGTGGGCATATCGAATCTGTTGGATATTCGGAAATGGGACATATTTTCCTCCTTCAGCGATCACCAGCACGGCTTATTAAGCTCGCGCCGGTTTCGCCTTACTCTAGACTTGCTGGACTTTGCGAAGTTGCTGTGTGAGGTAGGTGGCCACGAAGTCTCGGAGCTTTGAAGCTCCACCGAGCCCGAAGACCGCCTCAACCAAGAAGCCGAACAAGTGGTGTGGTGGTTGCGAAGCGTTGAGCAAAGCGCGAAGAACAGTTTCTGTGCGCGTCACGGCCAAACCTGCCACCTTTTCGATCCGGGTAGGCGTGGTCTTGAATTCCGCACGAGGTGCGATAGAGACTGAGTTCTGCACGGAAGGCATAAGCGGAATGATCGGAAACCACTGTTTATCGAGATCGGTCGTGACCCCTGGAGGGGGTTTCACAGCAAACTTCGCGATTTCCGGTGTCAGTTCGTTGTTATACCGCGGAAGCCCTGCTCCGATGATCACATTGTTCTCCGGCAACACGAAATAAACTTCAAGGAACCGCTGGCAGTTTCTCCTGCCTAGCTGATAGTCGCGGTCACGGAATTTTTGGTCGATGAATCCGCCAAAGGCGCCGAGTGAACCGCACAAAAGAGAAGGGAGTGTGGGACTACTGTCGTCGCTTGGGGCAATGGCGAAGCGGCTGTGAACGTCGGCATTCTGAATCAGAGAAAGACTCTCTCCCTGAAACCGGGTTTGCGTGAGGAACGTGGGAACCAGGGCAAGAATGCTGTTTATTAGCGAGGACTGTTGGGTGGCGTTGTAAGCGGGGTCAAAGGCGTCATCGCCGGGAAACGGCGCAACGGAGATGACCGCCGCATTTGCGAACGTCGCTTGCCTCGAATTATGGCCTGACGGGCCACCGCCCGCCTGACGGACAAGATACTGCCGGGCGCATTCGAACGGGTCGTTGTTAGTGACCCCGCCGTCGGCGCAAACGATTTCGAATTGGGCGGGAACCTTCGTGTCATCCCACGAAGGTTGGACGGTCGTCGCGATCTGGCAGCCGGGTTTTGTAGCCGACGAGGGATCTGGGTTATCTAGGATCCATTCCTTCTGACGATAGTAATCGGCCGGACGCGTGAGTATGCGCGGCGCGAGCATGCCCGGAAATGCGCCCGTCGCCATGGCAGCTTGCTTTAAAACCGGCCAGCCGTCACCAGGAGCCGGAGGATAGACGAGTGGTAAGTAGTTAGCCGGATTGGCGTTGAGGTCTGGAACGAAGCGGAAGTCCATTTCATCCGCGTGATAGTTGATGCGTTCCTCAAAGGACCCGTTATTTGAGGGGTCGACGCTGTAGGGAATCCCTCGCAAGTTGGTCACCGTCAAAATTAGTGCCAACTCAGGTGAAACCCAGGGGCGGACTTTCTTTCGTGCAGGATTCGCGGCGATCTCGATGTTTGCGATCTGTTCGATAGGCGTGCAATCAAGAATGGAACGCACGACTTTCGGTTCTTGATTCAAATCCACGGTACCGAGCAGATGATCAATGTCGATGCGCTGCACCCAGCAGTCATAGAGGCGATTAACGGTGCCGTGGCGAGCGGAGCTGTGGTTGTCACGTGATCGAACTGTTCCTGAAGAGAAACAGCGCTGATAGCTGCACACATCCCGCCGGCAGACGCGCCCGATAGGACCTCGATCGAGACGTCGTGCGCCAGGATTTCCCACCTTGAAATGTCCGTTCCATGGAGACTTTTTTGGCGTTCGCGCTCGTCATACCAAGCGTCGAGAGCCTCGATTAGAAAATCGAGAACACCGGCGGTATAAGCTCCGGCTGAAACGGCTCCGGCCATGTTAAGGCCGATTCGAAAACGGAGCGGGCCCTTCGGAAGGGCTCCTGCATTACTTTGCCCGCTGATTGGAACGGGTTCGAGCTTTGGAGTGCCTTTCTGATTGTCCGCCATCGAATTTCTCCTCGGGCCAACTCGCGTTACGAATAACTCGAAATCCCACGTTGGGTGTACGTGATACCTCAGCGCGGTGCAGGTTCCGGCGGATTCCCGGCGAGGCGCGGATTCACAATTGTATTTAGCAGGTCGAACCAAAAAGGCGCACCCAAGGTAATGGCAAAGGCTGTAAGCAGCACGCCTATGATTTTCCAAATCCAATCGCTCGCATGGCCAGGCATGCAGCGTGCTGCCGTAGCCTCCGCGCAAGAACCCTGCCGCGAGAGATTCCATCCGATGGGAGGTACGCTTATGGAGCGCAGGGTTGCGTCGATCTGATCCGGCGTAGGGTTTGGACTTGCTTGGGCGGCCACGTCTTCCGCTTTCTTGGCCACTTCACTTCGGAGCGTCTGATCGTTCCAGAGCTCTCGCATGATCATCAAGGTATCCCCGTTTAGGAGTGCACAGAGGAGAAGGCCGAGCGCGAAGATGATCAACTGTGTCTTTCGCTTGTACCAGCCGCTCACGCGTTCCATGCTGTCGTCGTACCAGTTTTCAACTCGTTTCCTGGCAGTGTCGAGATCTCCCTGGGCGGAATTCAGCAGACCGAGAATCGTGTTCTGGACGCTAGCGCTGGGAATGTTCTTGAGTCCGGACGTCAGGTCTTTAAGTGTTCTTGGGGCTGCCGGGTTTGGAGGAGCCAGCACGTCGAACAGAGCCAGCGCGAAATTTCTCGAGGAAATGTAGGACGGCTTTCCACCTGGTTCCACGCTGCTGGCAATCAAGTGGTTTGCAAATATTTTCGACGCGAGACCTGGGCGCCCGTCCGCGAACAAAAGGTCCAGACCTATCTCGATCTCTTGACCAACCAGATGCGGCCGGACGGCGACTGCATCACGTTCGATTTGTGAGGAGAGTTATGGCTACCCTGCCTGTGCGAATCCCTGTTCCGAAGACACCGAAGGAGTCTTTCAATCCCGACCGGGTGGCTTCGAGCCTGTTGCGTTTGCAGGCACTGCATCTCCAGGAAGCCCTCGCCAAGCATGTCGGAGAGATTGCGGCGGTGCTCTCTATCAATCCTTACAAGCTCCGAACCGAAAAAGAACTCGGCGATTATGCCAAAAAGGTGACAGCCATCCTGCATCCGCATGGATCGCCGCCGCGAAAGTGAGCCGCTCAATGCGATGGATGACGGCAATTGTTTTCCTGCTCATGGCAGGAATCACGCATGGCCAGGAGAGCCAGGTGCCGGCTTCTGCACCTCCAACGCCCGCTGCACCAACGGCGAGAGTCGACTCCCCGAATGAGGCCGACAAGCTGAAAGAAAGTTGCGGGGCGTTCACGTTCAAAGCCGTGCCCGACTGCGTCGAAGAGCTATTCACCGGACAGCCCATGCACATTGCCGTCGGCAGCATCGCTCCCCAGGACGGATTCGGTGCGGGGCTTGCATTCGTAAATAATAAGAACACGGAGAACTGGCGAATCAATTGGGATCTTGACGCCGTTGCTTCGAATAACGCATCCTGGCGCGCGGGCGCCTACGTAAAGTTTATACACAGCGGACAGGCGTTGATCGGGCATCATCTGGGCTCACAAAACGTGAAGCCAAATTTAGCGGAACTTCCGGAACATCCTGTCCTCGGGTTGTACGCCCAAGCCATTTCGTTAAATAAATTGACTTATTTCGGATTGGGGCCGTTGACGACAGAGGCCGGGCGCTCGTTTTATGGAATGCGCGAGGTCATTGTCGGCGGTAACGCGGTTAAGCCCGTTTACGAGCCCCTGAAAATTTCGCTCTACGGCGAAATAAACGGTCGGTTTGTGGCCCTGCGCCCAAGCATGGGACAGCCGAGTCCTTCGATTGAACAGCTGTACACGGAAGCGACGGCGCCCGGGCTAACGAGTCAACCGGGAACCCTGCAGTTCGGCGAAGGGTTGCGCATGACACCAGTACTTGCGGATGCCCTTGTGCGCTTGAATTACAATCTTGCGTACCAACAATACGTCACGCCTGGGGGCTCGGAGTTTTCCTTCCAGCGACTGACCGTGGATCTTGGTCACACATTCGCGCTCTATTCAAAAACGACACGAATTCTCGGGCCGCGGACCGGCAACGGGCCGGACGAGTGCTGGCTCGACCCAGGCGAGAAGAATCCAGAGTGCCCGAAAGCTTTTACGAGAAATGCGGAGGGCAGTGTAGGTTTCCGCCTGTTTAGCGCGCTTTCCATGACGCCGGGAGGAAACGTGGTTCCTTTCTATTACGACCCGACGCTTGGAGGCTCGGACATCAATGGCAATGCGTCGCTTGCAAGTTATCAGGACTATCGATTCCGTGCGCCGGATGTGTTTTTCCTTCGAGAAAGCTTCGAGCACTCGATTCTGGGTCTACCCCTTGGCGTTATGGTGATGGCGGACGAAGGAAAGGTAGCCCTGACGCGGGGAGGTTTGGGATCAAGTCCGTGGGTGCACAGTTTTTCCGCCGGTCTGAAGCTGCGCGCCGGGGGTTTCCCAGAGGTGTACTTACTGTTCTCCTGGGGAGGCAACGAAGGAACGCATACGATCGCGAACGTCAACACGTCACTGCTCGGCGGAGGGACACGCCCGTCGCTGTACTAAAAGCGAATACTTGCAGGATTCGCGAAGGAAGAGACGTTTATGAGAAAGAATGCCGGCATACTTACGGCGCTTGCGGCGGTATTGGCGTTTTTTGGATTATCGAATCTGCCGAAAAGTTCCTCCGGAGGACGGGCCACAACGGAAACGGTGAACGAAGGGAAGTCAAAAACTGTCGCGCATCCCACCGGAATCTCCTCTCCTTGCGAAGCAATTCAGAAGAGGCTTCAGTCGATTGTGGCCGATGGTCCGGACGAGGAGTGGCTAGCCCCTGATTTTTGTTACCCAAACAATAAAGCGCCAAATGTCCAGAAGTTGTCCGCTCCCGATGTTGACTTTGTAATTGCCACGGCCCCGAATCCCCTGATGACGCACCTACCTCTACTCTTTGATCGTATTGTAGAAATCATCCAACAAGCTGCCCAAGACAATAAATATACCTACGACTCGTCCTGGCTTCCGTGGAATCAGCCGAAAGAGTATTCCAGTCTTTCGGATCAGCTTGCGGCAGAAAGCGCCCAGAGTTTCGAGGAGAGCCAACCAGGTGTGCTCGTGTTCAGAAAACCGCCTGACAAAGTGAACGGTTACTTCTACAAGGGCGGGTTGGCAGCGTTCGTCGTTGCCGAGCTGCCCACAGGTGGCATCAATCAAAAACAATTTGAGAACGCTGTGGCATGGATAGAAAGTCTCGGAGGACTTTCGGAAGGGCAGCAGATTAAGATTCTGGGGCCGACTTTCTCGGGATCGCTTCCTTCCCTCTATCGATTACTCAATTCTCACCAATTAGAGTCGTTACGCGGTAAATCAAGGATCCACATTTCGAGCGGCAGCGTGTCTTCGGACGGGGACTACCAGTGGTTTAAGAAAAAGCTCAAAAAGGAAGATTTGGGCTCATTCCAGACGGCTATGGAGGGAGACTCTGTTCTCCTCCAGCGATTTTGTGAGTACATCTGCTCACAAGGGTATCAGGCGAAGCACGTAGCGGTGCTTTCCGAGGATGAGACCGCTTTCGGAGGAGGAACCGAAGACCGTTTGGATAATCCAGCCGATTCAATCTGCAGCGAGGGGGACAGAGCTGAGGATAAAGACAAAGGCAGAGACGGTCCGACTTACCTTTACTATCCGCGGGATATCGCGACCCTTCGATCGGCGTATGAACAACAATCCATCCTCAGTTCTCCGAAGCAGCCAACCAATACGCCCGCAGGCAGCTCCACGCTGCGAGGGGATCTGAGCGAGCCCGAGAGCAGCGAGCACGATACAGTGCGCAGTTATGGGGGGCAATTGACGCCCCTGGCGCAGGAATCGGTACTGCTCACCATTACCGACGTGTTACGAGAAAAGAAGATTGAATTCGTGGTCTTGCGCAGTACCAACTCGCTCGACCAGGTATTCCTCAGCCAGTTCTTGCGGCGATCGCTTCCCGAAGCTCGATTGGTAATTGATGGCTCCGACTTGCTCTTCCGACGTGGAGCGGAAGGATCGTCACTTCGCGGTGTCATGGTCTTGTCCACATACCCGCTGCTTATCTGGCAGCAGGACTGGACCTCGTCGCAGCTACCTGGATCTCCTGCGGCGAAGAACGGACAAAGCTATCGGATTTTCGGAGAGGACGTTGCCGAAGGCCTATATATTGCAGCACGTGGACTGTTCCAAGACCAAGGCTCCAAGGTGCCGATAGCAAACTATGCTCCTCCGGCCTGGGCACGAACGACGGGGAGCGACGACGATGCACGCCCGCCCACGTGGCTGACCGTCATTGGCCATCGGCAGTTCTGGCCCTTGGCTGTGCTTGACTCGAATACGTTGAAGGAAACCAAAGCAACGTCACTATTGCAAACGGCTCCCGAGCGGCAGAATCCATGGATCTCCATCTATGGTGACCGGTACGCAATGAGACTGGTGCCTGTTGAATTCTGGATGTTGCTTCTACTGTGCTTTGCATGGAGTTTTCTGCACCTGTTCTGGTGTGCGCGCGGGTCTATTTCGCCGCTGCCTGCCCTTTTCCGGCTCGCATACTTCGCTCCTGTTCCGAGATGGCAGCACTCCGCGCTCATCGGGTTCGGAAGTGCGCTACTAGCGGCCGTCGCCGTGATCGTGTTGACGATCCCAGGTTTGTTCACGTGGAAACCAGCTGGATGGAACGAGTTCCTTGTCGCCGCGATGGTTCTCGCGATCTTTCTTTGTGCCTACGGCGCCTGTGCGACAAATTACAACCTAACACCGATGAGCGATGTCGCTTTCACCAATCATGACGCAAGAATCGGCCGCCGATTCGCGCCTTGCGTTTCCTTGGGCCTACTCGGTGGATTCTTGTTTCTGCACGTGGGATTGCTGTTTCAATTAACGAAAGCCAACAAAATCCCTGTTTTTTGGCGGAGCGTTCACCTCGTAAGCGGCGTGTCACCCTTGCTGCCGCAGCTGTTTCTGGTGGTCGGCATGTACTTGTGGTTTTGGTTTTGCCTACGCGGGTTGGCACTTTTTGGCAACGATCGTCCGCTCCTACCAAAGGAGAGTGACTTGAAATTGGCGGACGGAACCCCGACGATGCCCATGTTCAGTTGCGAACAGTTGGCAAAACCGGTTGAAGACCGGGCGCTCCCCCTCGGAGGGCGTTACCTCGCGACCCTCGCGGTAATATTTCCACTCGTCGTAGTCGTCTGCGGAATTGCGCTACACGGCGTTTGGCTGCGTACGCTCGGAGAGCGAAGCTTCGGAATTTTTATCTTTTTCTGGCTGATGCTTTCAATAGCGCTTATCCTCGCAGATACAGCCCAATGTTGGTCGACCTGGAAAAATCTCCAAGTTCTGCTCATTTATCTCGACCGCTTACCATTGCGCCGCACATTGAATGCGCTTAAAGGACTGTCCTGGCGCTCGGTCTGGGCTATGAGCGGCAACGTCCTCGCGGAGCGATATTGCCTGGTTTCGCGTCAGATCGAAGCAATGCGGCACTTAGGAAATCAAATCGACTCTTGGATCCCCGACGATGCAACTGTTGCTGAAAATAAAGCGCGGCTTTACCAGAGAATCAGAGCCTGCGAGAAACACCAGCTAAAGGCTCTGGTCGCGTGGTATGAGCGCCTGAACGGCCAGTCCGTTATCTGCGTGCAGCCGCTGCGCGACTTGCAGGAGGAGATCGCCTCGATCGCCGCTCTCGTTTTGACGACGGTTTTGATTCCGTCGTGGCAGGCCGAAACGAATTCGCTGATTGTCGAGCCCTCGCGAACGAACAGCGCGGAAGCCGACGGCCCGAGCGGCCCAGAGATTTCTCCAAGTGTTCCACCCTACATGCTGGCCGCCGAAGAGTTCCTCGTGTTGCCCTATGTAGGTTTTATCCAGAACGTTCTTGGACGCATACGCTCTACTGTTCTCGGGACCCTATTTCTTTTTGTCGCCTCTACTCTCGCGGTATCGAGCTACCCGTTCGACCCTTTACCGGTTTTGGGCGGAATCTTTCTTACTGTTTTTTTAATTACCGGCACGACGCTGATTGTTATTTACGCCGGCATGCATCGCGATGCCACCCTCAGCTACATCACGGGCACACGCGCGGGAGAACTCGGGCTGGAGTTTTGGCGCCAGTTGGTTACCTTTGGCGCCGGCCCGCTGCTCGGCCTTTTGACCATGCTCTTCCCTTCGATTACAGACTTTATTACCTCGTGGTTGCTGCCGAGCACTCAGGTTATGAAGTAAAGAGAGAGAAGGAACGTAAACTGCGAGATCCGGAGGTTGGCTCGGTTGTGTCTCGCCAAACTTTCATACGCGTTGAAAATGGCACGATTCGTCTTCCGTCTCGGATTGAAAATGGAGCCTGGATTCGGCCAAGAGTTGCTTTGAGGAGCCCTAACGTTCTTTCCTCGAGCCTGTACTTCGCATCGCGGTCGAAGATGCGAAACCGCCCTGAGGAGCAAATCCATCATCACGGCCCATGGCAGCGATATAAGACTCTCTCACTTCGCTTGGACTAGAAACTCGGGCTGGTCACCAGGTTCATTCGTTCCATCGCCGACGAAGGCGTTGCACTTGTTTGTGTTGCAGGCAAACGACACCAGCAGATTTGAATGCCCCTTCGACGAATCGGGCACAGTTCCTCCCGTAGAGGTTGTCCGTTCCGCTGTTTGGAGGTTCTGGCGCTGAGACGTACTCGCGTACGGCATCGGCTTGGCTTATCGGTTAAGCCACGCTCCAGATGGTGCCCCCGCATGGTCAAATAAAAGCTCATCAATCGCCACTCCAAGCACATAGTTGTAAGGTATGCCCCTCGGCGGGGAGAAATTGGCCATTGCAGGTACTTTGGGTCCAAACCAACGAAGCAACAGCAGGCCTCTCCGCCCTCCCTTTTTAGGCTCTTGTGAATCTGCTTTCGGAATTTTTCGCCACCGTGTAACGCTTTGACCTCGATGCACACTACTAGAATGTAGGTTAAGAGAATTCGGTTTGGCATCGGTCACTCTCTGCGCTTCTTCGCCCGGACAGAGGACTCGAGGGCCTCACCTGATCGAGCTGTTATGCTTCCCCCGAGTCTCCTCTCTGGTTCAGAAAGAATTCGCAGGCCGATCCATCCCTGACAAATGTAGGAGGACGAAATGCCAGACATCCCAAAGGGTTACCATGCTCTTGCCGGAAGCGAGCGTCACCCGTCCAAGGGTACGGAGTTGCTCGGCCCTGCCGACCCCAAAGAAAAATTCACTATAACGATCTCCTTACGGCGCCGCCCCGACGGGCCACCTCTGCCCGACTTCGACTATTTTGAGAAGACTCCACCGGACGAACGCCAGCGCCTGCCGGAACAGAGCTTCGCGGCCAAATACGGGGCTCTTCCGGCCGATGTAAAACTGGTCGAGGAGTTCGCTCACTCTCACGGGCTGACCGTCGTTGAATCTGACCTTGCGCGGCGAACCGTGCAGGTCTCGGGTACGGTCGAACAAATGAGCAAAGCGTTTGGCGTAAAGCTAGGTCGCTACCGGCACAGCATAGTGCGGCGGAGAGGCGGGAAACCCGAAACAGAAACCTATCGCGGTCGCGACGGGTTCATCCACATTCCCAACGATCTGAAGGATATTGTCGTCGGTGTCTTTGGCTTGGACAATCGCACGATCACAAAACACAACAGTGCGGATCCACCAAACACCGTCCCACTCTCTACAACTGAAATCACGAAGCTCTATGACTTTCCCAAGAATTTTGCCGCCGGACAGACCATCGGCATCGTCTCCGTGGCTGGATACCTGGCCTCCGATATCAGCAGCACCTTCGGTGGTAGCCCGCCTCAGGTCACAGACGTCTCTGTGGACGGGGCTACTAATGGCGGATTCCCCGACGGAGAAACCACACAAGATATCTGTATTGCCGGTCTCGCGGCCCCAGGGGCGGCGATTGCCGTCTATTTTCAGCCCGGAACAGAAATGGGCTGGGTTGATCTGTTTCACAAAGTTGCCCATCCTCACCACAGTGACCCACACTGCTCCGTCGTTTCCTCTAGCTTCTACATCTGCGATGGAGACGATCCGAACACTTTGACAAACGAAAGTGTAAGCACCGGCCTGCTCGACGCCGTATCTGAAGCCTTTAGAGACGCTGCTATTCAAGGTGTAACCATCTGCATTGCTTCCGGTGACACAGGCGCTAACTCCAAGGTCGGCGGTAATCCTGCTGCGTGGGGATTCCCCTTTCCACCAGATCACAAAGCGCACGTCCAATTCCCCGGCAGTAGCCCCTGGGTTCTCGCCGTCGGTGGAACCACAATTGGGAATGTCAGCGGCCTAACCTTCGATGAATACGTTTGGAATGATCCTGTCGCGGCCGACCCCAGTCAGTGGGGAACGACAGGAGGAGGCGTCAGCGCTTTCTTCCCGAAGCCTAGCTATCAGAGCGCCGCTCATATACCCGTCTCCCTCTATAACGGAACTGTCGGCCGCGGCGTCCCGGACGTTGCCGGTAACGCCAGCTTAAACAGCGGCTACTCGGGAATTTTCGAAGGAGGTGTGCCGTCGCTTGGCAACGGCACAAGCGCCTCTTCTCCTCTTTGGGCTGGCTTAATCGCGGTTATCAACGGTGCCCTGGGTGTAAATGTGGGTTTTGTGAATCCTGCGATCTATGCGCTCGGCTCAAGCGTGTTTCGCGACATCGTGCCGGGGGCAGGGCCAGCAAACAATAGCAACAGCGGCGTCACGGGATACCCGGCCCACGCCGGATGGGATGCTTGTAGCGGATGGGGTAGCCCAAGGGGTGTCGCTCTTCTGCACGGATTGAGGCACTTCTATGGTCCAGCGATTGCCCTCAATCTTCAGGATAATCTCCACTTCGGCGTCGTGTGCCGCGACGCTCAGAGATATCGGACCCTGGAGATATTCAACGTCGGCACTACCGATCTGATGGTGCATAGCGTCCGTCGCCACTCAGGCTCGAGTGACTTCACCGTGCTTCCCGCCCCAGCCACCCCTTTGGCTGTCGCTCCCGGGAGCCAGATCAATTTCACCATCGAATTCAACCCCACTAGTCATGGCGTCACCGAAACTGCAACCATTCGCATCACGAGCGATGATCCTGTGACGCCCTTCCTCGACGTCACTGCAACTGGCAGTGGCGGTACAGGCACGCTAGTCGTTACGGGATCGACCTGTTTTGGCGGCGTCAAAGCTTGCTGCCGCGCGGAACGGACCATCTCGATCTGTAATGTGGGCGACTGTAAGCTGCATGTGTCGAGCGTGGCCTTCAAACGCAAGAACCCTCACTGGAAATTGATCAACAACCCCTTCCCAGCGACACTTCATCCCGGCTCTTGCCTGGGAGTGGTTATTCGCTACAAAGCCACCGAGAGATGTCCTAGATCTTGTGAGCTCATCATCTCGAGCGATGACCCAGCCACGCCTGTCAAGACTTTGGAGGTTTTGGCCTACACCGAATGGAACGGTTGCAGCTGCAAGAATTGCTGTGAGGATTGCCGGAAGGGAACCTGCCAAAAGCACGACAGCGGCGATCCCTGTGGTGAAACGTGCTCCGGCGATTGCGACGAGGAAGAAGAGGAAGGGGTGAAGGACCACGCTTGAGACTGAACTCGAGCTCCATTTTGTCAGGAAGCGTCCGCACCCAACATTCAATTAGCGATCCTGAAGGGCGAGTTGGACAGAATTCTTACGCGGGCAATGATTTTGATTTTCTTATGCTCTTTTCACCCGCAGCCTGGGGTGTTTGCTCAGGCTTTGCCGTCAATTGACCGCAGACGAAGAGGCGAAATCGTTGCTTTTGGCTCAAGAATTGCGCCCCTGCGAGCCAAGCATCTAGAAGCCATCTCATAAATGGTTGGGCCCGATCTAAACGGCCGCTTTTTCAAGGACTTTGGCGACCCCAAAGCATTTATGAGATAAGTTCTAGTCGAACCTGGTGCAACCAACTGGTCTGGTCGATGGTTAGAGTTACGCACTCAAACCATTGGAAATTTCTATCTGACTCATGAGAACCTCAAGCGACTCCTCGACTTTATGCTCCTGCATCGTGTTGAAGAGTAAACGATGGCCGAACTGGAGGCGACCGGAAAAGAGCGTACTGTGGGTAGCTGCTAATTCGGCCTGCCCACCCAATGAGGACTGCCGCGCAGTTTCACCTTAACGCCCCTGGCATTTGGCGAGACTGGAATCAGTTCCGCGGATTCACGGAGGCTTATCTCCTTATCTTTCGCCCATGTCATCGTTGCGCTTGGTATAGCTATATATAAAGGACCAGTTGATTTTGACCGACAAGGGCCTGGAGTTCCGTGCTGAGACTCGGAGGCGCGCATTCTCTCCGAGACTTGCCGGACGTTCAAATCGCCGACGCAACGGCGCGTGAGATTTTCCGCTTCCGATCCAGCCAATCAAGCCACGTAGTAACCCCTTCCTTCGTCAGGCAAGATACTCGAACGATCTCCATGTCACGGTGGATACTCCGGGAGTTTTCTTCGGCCAGGGCAATATCAAACGGTACATAGGGCAGAAGATCGATCTTGTTCAGGATCAACAGTTCCGACTTGAAGAAAATCGAAGGATACTTGAGAGGCTTGTCCTCTCCTTCCGTTACGCTGAGCACTACCACCTTTGCGGCCTCGCCGAGATTGTAGCTCGACGGACAGACGAGGTTCCCTACGTTTTCAATTAGCAATAGGTCGATGTCTTCCAAGCGCCAGTCGAGAAGTGCTCGCTCGATCATGCTAGCATCCAGATGACATGTCCCGCCCGTGGTAATTTGCTTCACCGGAAATCCAAACCGTGCCAGCCGTTTGGCATCGTTCTCTGTCTGAATGTCTCCAGTTAGAACTGCCACTCGTTCCTGGCGATCGAAGCGTTCGAGGGTGCGCTCGAGCAGGCTGGTCTTTCCGGATCCAGGCGAGCTGATCAGATTCAGGACCAGAGTGTTGTATTTGGCAAAGCTCTCCCGCAACCTCGCCGCGATGCGGTCATTCTCGCTCAAGACCTTACGTTCCAGTTCCACGCGTTCCATTTTCGACCTCCAGATAGGCAAGTTCGAGTTCATCGCCTCCCGAGAACTGTGACTCCGTCATGCCGCAATCCGGACATGCGGGATCTTCTCTGGCTGCGGCATAAGACTGGCCGCAGGATCTGCATTGATAGCGGCGCGGGGAGTATTCAATTTCGAGTGCAAGAGGTTCCAAATCCGAGCCTCGCACAAGGACCTCAAAACAGAAGCTCACCGCGTTCGGGTCAATCCCCGCGAGTTCCCCGATCCGCACACCCACTTTGTAGATGTGGCCATCCGGGAAGCGGCGTGCTTCTTGGCGAATTGCGTCCAGCACCGAATTGGCAATTCCCATTTCGTGCATGGCGCGGCTCCTTTAGCAGATTCTCGGCAATTGGTCGCCCGAGAGAAGATCGACGACCCGCGATGTTCCGAGACGCGTTCGCGCGATGACCATTTTTGGATGAGATTCCGTGATGGTTCCAATCATCCGCGCATTTCGGCCAAGCGGATGCCGTTGCATGGCCTCGAGAATCCTTCCCGCTGCGGTGGATTCGACAATGGCGACCAGCTTACCTTCATTTGCGACGTAAAGCGGATCGAGCCCTAGGAGTTCGCATGCACCCTGGACCTCCTCGCGGATTGGGATGGCACTCTCGTCAAGCGCAATCCCTACGCACGAGCGAGCCGCTATTTCATTCAAAGAGCTCGACAGGCCACCGCGCGTCGGGTCGCGCAGGCAACGTATTTCAGGGCTCGCGAGAAACAAGTCAGCGACCAGAGTGTGCAGGGGCGCGGTGTCGCTCATCACGGAACTGTCGAATTCCAGGCCTTCCCGCTGAGAGAGTATGGCAATGCCATGGTCTCCAATGGTCCCGCTCAGCAGGACGCAATCTCCTGGGCGAGCCTGATCGGCGGAAAGCCTCACGCCGGATGAAACAAGTCCGATGCCCGAGGTATTTACAAACAATCCATCGCCGCTTCCTTTTTCCACTACTTTTGTGTCACCGGTGATGACGGCAATGCCTGCAAGTGCGGCAGCGACGCGAATCGACTCCAGCACCCTACGGAGGACCTCGAGCGGAAGCCCTTCTTCGAGGATAAGTGCAAGGCTCAGGAAAAGGGGCTCTGCCCCTCCCATCGCCAGGTCATTCACGGTTCCATTTACCGCGAGCGTTCCAATGTCTCCACCTGGAAAGAACAACGGCTTCACGACGAAAGAGTCCGTTGTAAACGCAATACGAGATCCGCCGATCTCCACGATGGCCTGATCATCCAGCTTTTCGAGTACGGGATTTTGCAGGGCAGGGAGAAGCACATTCCTTAGAAGGTCTCCGCTCATGCGGCCGCCGCTTCCGTGACCCAGCAGAATCGCCTCGCTAGCTGCAGCCGGGATCGGACAATTCAGAGCTACATCGAGGTTTGTTTCTTGTAGCATCAATGGTATCTCCTGACGGCGATGTCATGCCGGCGATATTGGTAATAGGCGGCGCAGGCGCCCTCGGAAGAGACCATCGGAGCGCCCAGCGGATTTTCCGGCGTGCAGCGGGTCCCGAACGCGGAGCAGTCCGTTGGTTTCTTGTGGCCCTGAAGCACTTCCGCGCTGATGCACTCGGCAGGCTCGTCCGCGGTCACTCCGTCTGTCCCAAAGATGCGATCCGCGTCGAAATCTGCGAACTCCTCTCGGAGACGCAGGCCACTCTTCGGGATTGCGCCGATGCCGCGCCATTTCCGATCACACACCTCGAAGACGTCTGCCAAAACCTTTTGAGCAAGCAGGTTGCCCTGGTGAGTCACCGACCGGACGTATTGATTTTCGACCGTTGCGCGCCCTTCTTCGAGTTGCGTCACCAGCATCAGAATCGCCTCCAGCAGATCGACCGGCTCGAATCCACCCACAACAATGGGTACACGGAAATCCCGGATAATATCCTGATATTCGCGATAGCCCATGACAGTGCAAACGTGACCCGGACCAATGAAGCCTTGCACACGATTCCGTGGTGAACTCAAGAGGGCTCGGATCGCCGGTGGTACAAGGACATGGGCACCAAGCATCGAGAAATTCCTTAGGCCTTCGCGTTTTGCTTGCCAGACAGCCATAGCGTTCGCGGGAGCCGTGGTTTCAAAACCAACCGCAAAGAAGACCACCTTGCGGCCCGGATTTGCACGGGCGAATTTAAGTGCTTCATTGGGAGAATAGACGACCCGCACGTCTCCGCCATTGGCCTTCACATGGAACAGATCGGTTCGCGAGCCGGGCACACGAAGCATGTCGCCATAGGAAATCAATGTGACCTCGGGGCGCGAAGCAATATCTGCAGCCTTGTCGATCGTTTCGAGCGAGGTCACGCACACGGGACAACCCGGGCCGTGGACCAGGTCAATCCCTCGAGGCAGCATCTCGTCGAGGCCATAACGCATTAGCGTGTGGGTCTGTCCTCCGCAAATCTCCATTAATACCCATGGCCGCCTGGCACGCCGGCCGAGTTCAGCTACAATCCCACGGGCAATCTTTTCATTTCGATATTCATCCAGATACTTCATGTATTCCCCCGAAGCCTTGCCAATTCGACCTGCCTCTCCACGGCTGGATTCTCCAAATCCGAAGCCAATTCGCCGTCGAGCAGTCCCATGGATTCGAGAACCTCGTAACTCCGTTCCGCCTCCTCCCGGTCCAGACGGCTGATGGCGAATCCTACATGGACAATCACGTAGTCTCCGACGGAGGCTTCCGGGACGAAGTCGAGGCAGGTCTCCCGCGTGATTCCCCCAAACTGGACGCGTCCCAGTCGAACTCCGTTTTGCACTTCGCTACTGACGATTTTTCCGGGAATGGCGAGGCACATGTTCAATGATTCCTTTCGTCACTGGGTTCAGGGGAGTATCCGGGGCGTGATCGGCGACTTGTGGGTCGTCGAGTCGGCATTCTGCGATTCCTGTTTTCGATCTCCACTCAGTGCCCCAGCTAGAGCCTTCCCCATGCATAATTGGTTCCCACCTGACGTTATAGCCTCCTGCCTTGATAACACGCATACACCTGTGCGATGCGCGATGCTAGGGCGACGGTCACGCGGTTGGGCAACATATTCACCGTCATCCGAGCGCAGTCACTTCCTTCGCACAGTCCGGCGATGGAAGTCTGGATCGCACGTACTTCGCCGCATCCAGATCACGATGGCCCAATCACTGCTATAAATCCGCGCATCCGGTAGAGCTTCTTTCGTGGTCGATGATTCTTTGCACCACTTCTTCGATGGCACGCTGTACTTCCTGGGAGATCTCGACACCAGGTTCGAATCGCTGTCCCTCGATTCCGTAAACCTGCAGGCGCCGCGGAAGGCGATCTAAAACGCAAGCAAGTTCGATAGCTTCAGCCACACCTAGGCCATGGGTCGTAGCACTGGCACTTTTTGTGAACAAAGGCAGCGGTTCCCGCTCGTTCCACACATGTACTGTGCCCGCCGGTGCACCGCTCAATACAGCGTCGATCACGATCACATCGCCTGCCCCATTCCACGCCTCGAGTAGATCGATAGTTTCGCCGGTCCGCGTTTCCGCTTTAATACCGAGTTCCAACAATCGCTCCGCAACCAGGATTCCGGCTCCGTCGTCGCCCCGGTGCCGATTCCCGCATCCTATGATGAGCACGCTTCACTCCTTGGCGTCCTCACGGTCCACCACCACTCTCAGAAAATGTGTGGCGCATGAAATGCACGGATCGTAACTCCTCACCGCTTGCTCGCATTTCCATGTCGCTTCTTCGATCGGCCAAGCCACCAGTTGCGCCGCATACTCGCGCAAATCGTCCTCGATCCTCTTCTGGTTTTGCGAAGTGGGCGGCACAATCTTTGCCGCCACAATAAGCCCGTTCTCATCCAGTGCATAGCGGTGATAAAGAATCCCGCGAGGTGCCTCCGTGATTGCCTGTCCCACACCCACCCGGTTCGCTGCCTCAACTCGTGGTGCGCGCGGCGGCTCGTACGCCTTGATCACTCGCAACGCCTCCGCGCAGGCGAAGACGAGCTCGACCGCACGCACCACGATGCTCTTGAAAATGTTCTTTACCGGCGGCCGTAATCCCGCATCGATCGCCGCCTTTCGCGCCACCTCAGGCAACTTTTCGAAATTCAAGTTGAACCGTGCCAAGGGCCCTACCAGATATGATCCTCTTCCTCGCACCACTGAGTGCAGCGCGTTGGAATGTTTGACATGCAGCTCCACAAAATGATCTTCGAACTCCGCCGCATCAATATCCAAACCGCGATTCGACACCAGCCGTCCCTCGTTGAATGGATACTCATCCGCATGTCGCAACGCCACAAACTCGTAATCCTGCTCAAAATTGGGAAACTTCAATCCCCCGGTCCACCGCACGGTTTCCAGCGAAGCTCCCAGCGCCCACACCAGATTGCTCACCAGTTCTTCTAACTGCTCTCTGCTCGGCGTTTTGTAAAATCCCCCAACTGCCGCCGAAATAGGATGTATTTCGCGCCCGCCAAGCAACTTCACAATCCGATTCCCAATCTTCTTCAACCGCAGTGCCTTTTCCACCACCGCGGGGTGGTCGCGCGCCATGGCAATTACGTCTTGATAGCCCAGAAAATCCGGCGCGTGCAACATGTATACGTGCAGCGTATGGCTCTCGATCCACTCGCCGCAGTAAAACAGGCGCCGCAGCAGCCGCACTGCTGGATCGATGCGCACTCCCAAGGCTCGCTCTATCGCATGCACTGCGCTCATCTGGTAAGCGATCGGGCATATCCCGCAAATCCGCGCCGTAATGTCGGCCGCCTCGGAAAAGTGCCGTCCGCGCAGGAAAGCCTCAAAAAAGCGGGGCGGCTCGTAAATCTTCAGCTTCACATCGGCCACGCGTTCCCCTACCAGTTTGATGTAAAGCGAACCCTCGCCCTCCACTCGAGCCAGTGTATCGACACGAATTGTCTTCGTTCCGCGTACAGTCATGCCCGCTCACACTCCTCGCTGGCTCTCCGAAACTGCCACGCCCACGCGTTGAATCCACGGAATGCACGAAGTACCTCGAGATCGGTCTGTCCGAGAATCCGGAAGTGGCTTGTCAGTGACGCGGTGTTTGGCGTCTCCATCGGCCCATAACAGCCGTAGCAGCCCCGGTCGTAGCTTGGGCAGAGCGCTCCGCATCCCGCTTGCGTTACCGGCCCAAGGCAGGGGATTCCTCGCGCCACTTCAATGCACACGTTCGCCTGACGCTTGCACTCGATGCACACGCTATATGAAGGAACATTCGGCTTGCGCCCCGCCAGCGTAGCGGTGATCAATTCGATCAGGTGGTATTTGTTAATCGGGCAGCCCCGCAATTCGAAATCAACGGGAACATGCTCCGCGATCGGCGTCGACAGCTTCAGCGTACTGATGAATTGCGGCGTTGCGTACACCACCCGGATAAACTCGTCCACATCCCTCCAGTTTCGCAACGCCTGAATGCCACCCGCGGTCGCGCAGGCCCCAATCGTGATCAGCGTCTTGCATTGCCTCCGCACTTCCTGGATACGCTGCGCATCCGAATATGTGGTGATCGATCCCTCGACGAGGCCAATGTCGTAAGGTCCCTTCGACATCGCCCGCGAAGCCTCCGGAAAATACGCAATCTCGACCGCTCCAGCCACTTCAAGCAGCTCGTCTTCCGCATCCAGCAAGCTCAATTGACATCCGTCGCACGAAGCAAACTTGAATACACCGATTCTCGGCTTGTGTCTTCCCTTAGAGCTCATATTTCTCCAATAACGATCGGATCTTCTCGTAACGGAACACCGGCCCGTCTTTGCAAATAAAATGCGGGCCATACTGGCAATGCCCGCAAAAACCGACCGCACACTTCATATTCCGCTCCATCGAAAGGTAAATGTCATCGCGGCTCAGCCCCTGCATCTCCAGTTCCCGAGTCACGAAGCGCATCATGATCTCAGGTCCGCATACCATCGCCACTGAACGCGCCGGCTGCAGGCGGCAGTACTTAAACAAAGTCGTCACCACGCCCACGTGTCCGCGCCAGCTCAGGCCTCCGTAATCCACCGTCACCAGAACTTGCGTCTCTCGATTCCGCGCCCAACTCGCCAGTTCCTTGCGATACAGCAGATCGCGTGGGCTGCGTCCGCCATAAAGAATCACCAATCGCCCGTAGTCGTCTCGATTCTGCAGAACGTGATAAATCAACGGCCGCAGTGGCGCCAATCCAATCCCTCCCGCTACTACGATCACATCCCGCCCTCGTGCCGCTTCCGCTGGCCACACCGTCCCGAATGGACCGCGCACACCCACGCCGTCTCCAACCTCTCGATTCACTAGCGCGTGCGTAGCCTGTCCGACGGAACGCACCGTGTAGACCAACCGGTCGCGCTGCGTCGGGTCGCCGCTGATCGAAATCGGCAGCTCTCCAACTCCGAACACCCACAACATACTGAACTGTCCCGGCAGGAACGCGCTCTCATTGCCCGCGCTCTCCGGTTCCAGTTTCAGCGTAAAAGTATCCGGCGTCTCCTTCCGCACCTCTCGCACGGTGTATGCCTTTGGAATCATCGGATCGCTTCTGATTGCTGTCGCCATGATTGTCATTTCACCGCATAGACATCGAGTAGCTGTAAGCGTGTTGCTTCCAACCTCTTCTCCATGATCCGCGCAAACCGCATCAGCACCGCGTATCCCAGGTCGTGGTTCTCATCGCACTTCGCCCGCAAACATTTTCCGTCCAGCGCGATTGCGCGCACGTCATCCACCGCGCGCGCATGGAATTTCCACTGAAACGGAGGCAGCAGCCAGGACCACCCCACAATTTCTCCGACGCCCAGCGTCGAAACGATAATCGGCTTGCGCTGCGGCGCTACAACTTCCACCGCAACCCGCCCGTCCCGGACCAAATAAAAGGTATTCGCCGAATCTCCTTCTTTCAAAATGTACGTGCCTGCTTTGAACCGCATGTTAGACGCGCAGCTCACCATCAGGTCCGTGAATCCGTGGTCAATGCCTGCGAAAAACGGGTGTTCCGCAATAATGCGCTCAAGCGTTTCCATGCTCGTCTCCTTCCCGAATCGCCCGGACCTCCTCGGTGATATCAATTCCCACCGGGCACCACGTAATGCATCGTCCGCACCCAACGCATCCCGAACTGCCGAACTGGTCGATCCAAGACGCCAGCTTGTGCGTCATCCACTGCCGATAACGCGCTTTGGCAGAAGTTCGGACGCTCCCTCCGTGGATATACGAAAAGTTTTGCGTGAAGCAGGAGTCCCACCGCCGCCAACGTTCCGCGTGATCCCCGGTCACATCCGTCCCGTCTTCCACCGAAGTGCAAAAGCATGTCGGGCAGACCATCGTACAGTTCGCGCAGCTCAGGCAGCGGCAAGCCACGTTGTCCCAGCGCGGATGCTCGAAATTTTCGTATAGAAGCTCTTTGATCCCGGCGGTGTCAATCTTACGCACCTGTTGGTTCGCGGCCGCTTGCACCAGCGCAAGAGCCTTCTCGCGATCTTCTGCCTCAGCGGCCACCACTTCCAATTCTCTGAGCATCGCAGCGCCGCGATCGCTGCCCGCGGACATGAGAAACCTGTGAGCTTTGCTTCCCAGCAACTCCGTCAGCACAAGATCAAATCCCTGGGACACCCGCGGCCCCGTTCCCATCGACGCGCAAAAACATGTCGCCGCGGCCTGTGTGCATTGCACAGCAATAACAAACGCACCAGCGCGCCGCCGCTCGTAGATCGGATCGCGATATTTGTCTTCCATCAGCACGCGATCTTGCACGGCAATCGCAGCCAGTTCGCATGCTCGAACCCCCAACAACGCGTACGGACGTTGCGCCTTCGCCTCATTGTTCAAAATTCGAAACGTTCCACCCTCTCGCTCCGCGGACCACAGGCGCATCTCCGCCGGATGCAAATACCTCTTCCAACTTTGTGGCCCCACCCCGTATCCAAAAAGCGCATCATCTTCGCGCCGCTTCAGCCGATAACGCCCCGCTTCCTGTTCGTCGCTCCATCCCGCGGGCAGATCCGCGACCGACTGCACCTTGTCATACACGATCGCCCCGTCGCGCAGCGTTGGCCCAATAACCTCATAGCCCTGGCGCACTAACGCCGCAATCAGCTTTCCCACTTGGTCTATGCCCAGGACACACTCTGATCGCTCAGCCATGCGATCCTCCGGGATCTCGCGAGTCGCCAACATCGGATTCGCCAGCGGTATCCCTAGCTTTTCTTTGAGGTCACAGCAAAGAACGCGGCGGCTTCCTGGTGAATGTGTTCGCGGCCGCATTTTGGACACTTCACTTTGCCTTTTTCGTATTCCGCAAGCGTCAGGATTAATTCGAACGCCTTTTTGCAATCGTCACAGTAGAATTCATAGCGAGGCATGTAAACCTCCAAATCGCCGGTTCTTATTTCGAAAAAACTGGGATTCGCCGTCCTTAAAAAAAGTGCTAATTGTTTCCGTACCATGCGGGCACTCGTTGCGTCACGCTCTGGCCACATGATTCTTTGTTTCTACCCGCTTCTCATATCCCCGCGTCAGGTAATAGAGCGCCCGGTCGAAGAAATCTCCAACGACATAGTTCAGCTCCTGAATACTGAAAAGCTCCAAAGGGATGAATTCGCCCGGCGTTACGCGATCCCCTGAAAAAATGATGTTTGCGTGTTCGCGGATATACCGGCGCAGGTGTGCTTTCGTCAGGATCAGGGAATACACCACCTCGCTCATCGGAATTCCTTGCCGGTAGCGAATCCTTCCCCAGTCCTCATATTCCGCGCGTATGGTTCCTTCATTGGGACCGCCGATCCAGCTCCCCAGGTGCTCGAAGAGTCTCAGAACTCGTGGAGCAAGTTCTCCTGCCGGGATGTAATGAAACGCAGGCGTGCGTTCGTTGGTCAGCAAGTCGTCCACTACTTCGCGGGTGAGCGATTCGGCGTGGGTCTCAATCAACTTAATCAGGCGAACGGAGAGCATGGAACACCTCCACGCGGCCGGCACAGCATGAGTATTCCAGGCGTACCAATTCCTCTGCCGCGTCGGAAGGAACTTGCCGCCACCGATCGCCAATGGAATCTTGATCTTTCTATCCGTTTACTCTGTTAGCAGCCCGCAATGCGAATAGCTGTGAGGCCCATCACCTCCGCGTGTGTCAGCCGGGCATCCTTCGCACAAAACTGCGCCAGCTAGCACAAATTGGGTGGAAACTTTGCGTCAGGTAGCTCAACACCAAGACGCTCGTTCACAATCCGGAAGGCAATCGCTATGTTCCTAAGGCTTTGCTGAAAGATGCCAGACTGGTTCGCAAATTGCCCCATATAGGCTGGAGGTAAAGGCCATGGTTCCCTCCACCGAAGTCGCAGTTCCCTCAGAACCAGAGGCCAAACACACCGGTTCTCCTGACACCCTGGTTCTCGAACCCCGTACTCCAGAAATATCCACCACACAACCAGTTTCTCGCCCGGTCCCCAGCCCACGTCCCAGTACGATCCGAACGCCCGAAGAAGGTTCTTTTCGAGCATCCTTGCTTGAATACAATCGCATGACGAGCAGTTCGCGTCCGCTCGACATCCTCATCTCCCTGCTGATGAACGTCGCGATCTTGTCTGCCCCCATTTTGGTCGGACTCTACTTCACGGATACCATCAACCTGAAACAACTGGAATCTACATTTTTGGTGGCCCCACCACCTCCTCCTCCCCCGCCTCCTGCGCCCGCAACCGTTGTTGTAAGGCCCTCCGCGCCGCGCAAGGTTTTCGAAAATGCCGGCAAATTGATTGCTCCCACATCGATTCCCAAAAACATCGCTCTCATTAAGGAGGCGCCACTGCCTCCAGACATGGAAGGAGCCGGTGTTCCTGGCGGGGTGCCGGGTGGTGTACCCGGTGGATCGATGGGCGGAGTTATTGGCGGAGTGATCGGCGGAGTTCGAACGGCCGTGCCGATGGCCCCGCTGGCACCGAAAGAGGGCAGGCCCAATGCACCAGTACGCGTCGGCGGTCGCGTCAAAGCGCCTAAGCTTATCCACAGAGTTGAGCCGCAATATCCAGAACTCGCAAGACAGGTACACGTTCAGGGCAGCGTCGTCATCGAGGCCATCATCGATGAAGACGGAAGCGTCACGGAAATGAAAGTCGTCTCCGGACCACCACTGCTGATTCAACCCGCCATGGACGCGGTGCGGCAATGGAAATACGAACCGACCTATCTCAATGATGAGCCTGTGTCCGTACAGCTATACGTGACCGTGAATTTCGTTCTTAACTAATCCTTCGTGCTGGTGGACGGAGCGGCGGAGCAGTGCAGTACCGGCTGCTCCGCCTTTATTTGCAGCGCGGGAGCCTAGACTGCCGCTGCCACGGTCGCCGTCCCCAGCCCTTGTGGTTCTATGCTCAAGCGCTCCGCTTCTATCGACAAAATCTTACCCGTGAAACTTGATCACACTCTCTCTGCGATGCCGATGTAGGTTGTGAGCCAGACTCACCAGAACGGTGGCCGCGCTCACGGCAATTATTGCCCATGTCACGATTGCGAAAACGTCGCCCATAGAAGCCCTCCAGACTGCCTCGGCAATCGCTATGGCCGTTAGGATTGACCAGCGGTAGCCAAAGCGCGAGCTATGCCTTTACTCCACTAGCCGTGCCACATCATGGTGTCGTGGCTGCGATGGTGGTGCTTGGCGTGGAAGTAGCCAATGGCAAGGACTCCCATGGGGATGCTGACTACTGCCAACACAAGAAAGTAAAGGACGGTCATGCGACCCTCCCCGGAAAACGCTGCCGCGAATCCGATCCGCCGGTTTTCCCGAATAGATATAGGTTACAGAAAGAACTCCTTGCTGTCAGTGATCTAAGGATTGCCAGCATAAGGAGGGCGTATATGCGAAAACGCTTATCCTGGTACTAGCAGCAACACATGTCTGATTATGCGTGCCGACTTTCGAATTCGTGAGAAATCCGGTCTACGCCGCTCCATGAATGCAGTCATCGCTTCTTTGGCTTCGGGGCCTCGCAGAAGTGCGGCGAATTGCTGCCCTTCGCGAGACATGCCTTGCTTTTACAGTTGATGGCAAATACGAGGGAAACACACCGACAACACTTCATCTTTCGGTGGGGGACCATTTGATAAGGCTTGAAAAGCCTGGTTTCAAACCTTGGCAGAGGACGCTAACAACTACATCCGGCGAGTCGACAACAATCACTCCAACACTTGAGAAGAATGAGTAGCCAGCGCTAGCAAAGTTCGTAGGAACCTGAGTACCGGGACCTACTTGATTACATAACAATGTCGGCTCCTCGACCCGAGTAGACGGTGGTTTATCGACGACCGCAGGCTCGGGAGAAAGGAGCCAAATCGCCTAGTTCCCGATTAACGTTAGCGCTTTACCGGATGCGCGTTCTGGTGAGAAGTGAACGGAGGCGAGGAGTTTTGCGCGCGTCCGGTAAACGGCAACAACCGTCGAAGTACGAATCAGTACCCCGATTGCGCCTGCGAAATAAAAAGGGCCTCCCCCTAGATCGATGGAAAGCTCCCTGCTATCGAACATGCTCGGCGTACCAATAAA
Source organism: Candidatus Acidiferrales bacterium (assembly GCA_963701055.1). Taxonomy (GTDB): domain Bacteria; phylum Acidobacteriota; class Terriglobia; order Acidiferrales; family UBA7541; genus Acidiferrum. Next base: position 1,082,704 of record OY969563.1, read on the forward strand.
AAGGCCCGGTGCCGTTGCGCCGGGCCTGTCAATTATCGCGCCTTATCCTTTCGAATCACGTCTTGTCAGATCAAGTCTGATCAAGTTGTGCATGTCTCCATACGGGAGACAATCTGCGCGACACCTTCCGTGTACCACACCGAATAGCAGATTTCAGTGATGATCGTCGCCCGAGGGCTCCCCTTCATCACGAGAGTTTTGCTCGGTCTTTGAATTACTATCACTAACACACATCAAGTATGAAAAAGAGCCAGAGCGCGTGCTGAAACCAGAAGACTTACTGCATAGCTCCTTCTTGGTTCAGTTTGCGGGCTCCTGAGAGTAGAATTTACAATGTTCTCAAACTGCAGTTTGGCCCTACGAATTTTTCACGGCTTTCATTTCTGACTGCCGGCGTTCATGGAGGCGGTCAATGAATATTCGCGAAACAGTCTTGGTTGGTGCTTTGGTTCTGATACCTCGGGCTAGCAGAGCTCAAGAAAAGGCGACACCGGTCGTTCCGACCGATGTGGCATCTGGCAAGCAGACATACATGGATTACTGCGCCGCATGCCACGGGGCCGACGGTAGAGGCCATGGCCCTGCCGCTTCAGCGCTGAAAACACCACCGGCGAATCTGAGGACGCTCGCCATCCGGCACAATGGCAAATTCCCGGAAGACTATGTTGCTCGCGTGGTGCGCTCTGGCGACCCAAGTTTTTCCGGACACGGTGCGTCTGACATGCCCATCTGGGGGCCAATTTTTTCGATGCAAAAAAACGGTGACGAGATGGGTGTGCGTCGACGCATCGAGAACTTGTGCAACTATCTGGCCTCCATTCAAGACAGGAACTCGTAGCCTAATCGGTTACGTCCCTGATCAACAATGAAGATTCAAGAATGCCGTCAGTTTTCGGATGCATAGACGTCTCTCCTGCCTGAGCTTCTCACCGTAACATAGGCGTTGAACTTATCAGGCAACGTCCACGGTCCACCGCGCCCGAGGCGCGGGAAGTTCTCTCGCTTAGCTGTGTTCCGTTTTTCTTCTTGCCTGGAATTCGAGTTCGCTGTGTTATTTCTTTTTTGCCCGAAACGTTGGATTTCGCCCTCGCGGAGTGATCCTCTACGCACCCTGCTGGGCGGACTGCGCGGCGATTGGGGTCGTTGGTGTTGACGTCCTTCTAGCCTTCGGCTTTAAGTATCGCCTTTAGAGAACAAGACAATCCCTGCTACGCCTCGCAACAGTCGGCCAAGAGCTTTCCGATTGAGTAATTCCAAAACTTGGGGCATGGTGAGGGCATGAAGCTACCGGTTATAGGATGCCGCCCGCATACACTTGCCCTGCAATTGAGGTGTCAACGGACGGCAGATCGATCGTCCTGCAAGTCTAGTTGGCAACGTGTACTCAAGATGTCCAATATGTCGCCGCCGCCGTCAGCCTGTGGACACTCTGGACAGCCATTTTTCTTACCTGCTGCCGGTAAAGGCTGCAAGACCTCGTGCCTGCAGCAAGGACAACGTTGGAGACCTGCATGCAATGACTCAAGGGTCGCAGTTTAGTGATCGACTCTGTTCGGGACGGAATCACGGAAAAACTCAGCCACCTCGAATTGGAAAAGGAAAAATAAGATGACGGACATTCGCAAGGAAACCGACAGCCTCGGCGAAGTAAATGTTCCTGCCGACAAGCTCTGGGGTGCCCAGACTCAGCGCTCTCTTGAACACTTCAGCATCGGCAAAGACCTGATCCCCCGCGAGATGATTGCCGCCTACGCCATCCTGAAGAAAGCCGCCGCCAATGCCAACCATGCCGGCAAACGGCTCGACGACCAGCGCCACAAGTTAGTCGTTCAAGTTTGCGACGAAATCCTCGCGGGTCAGCATCAGGACATGTTCCCCCTGCACGTGTGGATGACGGGCAGTGGCACGCAATTCAATATGAATGTGAATGAGGTGATCTCCAACCGTTGTTGCCAGCTCGCGGGCACGCCGCTCGGGAGCAAATCTCCAGTTCATCCGAACGACCACATCAATATGTCGCAGTCGTCTAACGATACCTTCCCCTCCGCCATGAACATAGCGGCGGCAATCAATGTGAAGCAACGGCTTATTCCGGCGGTGAAGGCGCTGCATGATGCGATCGCCGCAAAGGTTGAGACGTGGAAGGACATCGTCAAGATTGGCCGTACCCACATGCAGGACGCCACTCCGATTACGCTCGGGGAGGAGTGGTCGGGTTATGCGGGCATGCTTAGCGACGATCTCGAGCGTATCGAGGATGCGCTCAAGGGTGTCTACCGCCTCGCGCTCGGCGGCACAGCCGTAGGAACCGGCATCAATGCGGCTCCGGGATTCGGGGAGGCTGCCGCAGGCGAAATTGCGAAGCTTACGAGCCAGCCTTTCGTTAGCGCGCCGAACAAATTTGCAGTTCAGGGTGCTCATGATGCTCTGGTTCAGCTCTCAGGGGCATTGCGGACGCTGGCGGTCTCGCTCTACAAGATCGCGAATGATATCCGGCTGATGTCGTGCGGCCCGCGTGCCGGCTTTGCCGAGTTGGAAATTCCGGCGAACGAGCCGGGCTCCTCGATCATGCCCGGCAAGGTGAATCCGACCCAGGCCGAGGCGCTAACGATGATCGCGGTGCAGGTGATGGCGAACGACGTGGCCGTGGGTTTCGGGGGTGCGGGTGGCTACCTGGAGATGAACGTTTACAAGCCCCTGATTATTTTTAATGTTACCCACTCAATCGCCATCATGACCGACGGGTGCACAAACTTTCGCAAGTTCCTGGTCGAGGGGACGAAGCCGAATCTAAAGAAGATCAAGGAGTATGTGGACCGCTCCCTGATGCTCGTGACGGCGCTCTCGCCGGTCATTGGCTACGACAAGGCTTCGAAGATTGCGCACTACGCGATGGACAACGACCTTACGCTGAAGGACGCCGCGCTGAAGCTCGGCTTCGTGACGGAAGCTGAGTTCGACCGCGTGGTCGATCCAGCGAAGATGGTCAAGCCGTACGTCGCAGCAGCTGGCTGATCACCACCCTTAAGGAACGCATATGAGCTTAGAGGAGCGTGCCGACCTTGTCGTTGCCGTTGCCCGAGTTCTATACGTCAACGGTCAATCTACGGAGCAGACTTTGGCTTTGGCCAAGCGGGTCGGCGACATTCTCGGACTACGCGCTGAGATAATTGCGCGTTGGGGGGAACTGCAATTTCAGATCCAGGACAGCGAGACGAGGCTAATCTCCGCAGTGGCGGCGGATCCTACCAACGTGGCCATGGGTCGTGTGGCTTCGACGGTGCTGGTCATTGAGGACCTCAGCGCCGGTCGACTTACGCCGGCCGCGGCAATGCAGGCGATCCACGAGATCTCCGCAGCGCCATCGGCACCGACATGGTTGTTCACGTTCGCGGCGGCGGCTGGCGCTGCAGCGTTAGCGGTGATCTTCGGCGTCCAGCATCTAGCCCCTGCAGTTCTCATATTCGTAAGCGCAGGTGCCGGCGCCGTTCTTCGCCGCGGCTTGGCGCACTATAGCGCCAACATCTTCCTGCAGCCATTCTGCGCGTCGCTGCTCGCCGGCGTTATCGGTGCTCTGGCGGTTCGCTACCACTTGAGTTCGTCACTCCGCCTTGTCGCGGTTTGTCCGTGCATGGTTTTGGTGCCGGGACCGCCCGTGCTGAATGGCGCTTTGGATCTCATCGAGGGCCGCGTGCATTTGGGTGCAGCACGCGTGATCTATGCGGGAATCGTTGTAATGGTGATCTCCGCTGGACTGCTGCTGGGACTCACCCTGTTCGGCGTTTCCCTGCCTGTGGATCAGGTCAGCAGGGCCGTGCCCCTGTGGCAAGACATGATCGCCGCTGGCGTCGCTGTTGCCGCCTATGGCGTTTTCTTCTCCATGCCGCTGCACATGCTGGCGTGGCCGGTCGCGGTTGGCATGCTGGCCCATGCTCTTCGGTGGTGGTTGCTTGCAGACCTTGGCGCGAGCGCGGCGATCGGTGCCTTGGTGGCTTGTCTCGTGGTCGGCCTGATCCTCACGCCGGTCGCGCGCCGTTACCACATGCCCTTCGCGGCCATCGGGTTCGCTTCCGTAGTTTCGATGATTCCCGGCGTATTTCTATTCAGGATGGCGAGTGGCCTTGTGCAACTCGCCGAAGGCTCGCACACAACGCTGGAACTGTTAAGCGCAACAATCGCCGACGGCACAACCGCTCTCGCCATCATTTTGGCGATGAGCCTGGGCCTCATCATCCCGAAGATGATTATTGATCATTTCAGCGAAAAATTGATTCAGGCGAAGTCCTGAAGGGCCAAGTACCATGCCGACGTCCTCTTTAGATTCCAGCGCGACGCATCCGTGGAGCTCCGCAGCGGAGGGCATATCGGCGCAGTCGCGATTGAAGAGTCGGTCCTCCGCTCCGGTCATGTGCGGCCGTCGGCTGCGGCTTTTATTTCTATCGTGGTGCGGTCTCTGTGCGCTTGCATCTCCGGCCCATCCCCAGGCGGTCCAACAGGAACAAATTCCCGGCCCGGACAGCCACGAAATGGGCCAGGGTCCGCACGGCCATCTTTTTGGAACGTGGGGCGGCGAGCGTACTCGCTTGGCAGAGCGTGGCGTTAACTTTGATTTTCAGTATGTCAGCGATTCTCTCTGGAATCTCGAGAGCGTACAGAAAGAACGTTTCGCAAGTTGGAACCGATTCCGGTGGACCGTCGATATCGACTTCGGCGCGCTGACCGGTCAGCAGGGTTTGTATTTCCACGCGACCGCGCTCTGGCAGGGCGGCGGCAATCTCGGAGCCTATCTGGGTCTCCTGACCAGTCCCAGTGGGATGTCCAGCGCGAACACATGTCGCCTCGATTCATGGTGGATCGAGAAGCGCTGGCTGGACGAACGCATTGTCGCCCGAGTGGGGCAGTTCGCAGGTCAAGACTTCTACGGCGCGCAGCATTACGCGGCGTCTTTCATCTTCGAGCCGATGGGCTACGCGTTGGGGAATTTGTTTACGACCCTCGAGATGTTCGATCCTCCATCAACCCCCGCGATGGAGGTCCGGGTCGCGCCGACGCATAACCTCTATGTGAAATCGATGGTGATGGCGGCGGTGCCCCAGCCGTTCTTACAAAACCCGACCGGCCTGGTTCCGCAGTTTAATGGAGTTCCCGTGAGTGTTTCGGAGATTGGATTTACGCCCGGGCAGAAGGCTTCGTCCGTGCGCGCCTTTGACAATGTCGAAAGTCGCAAGGGATATTCGGGCCTCTATCAATTCGGCGCTTCCTACAATCCTGGAAAGTTTTTATCGCCAACGACCGGGACACTGCCGTCGGGGAACTACCTCTTGTACTGGATGGCGAGTCAGGCTCTCTGGCGCGTGAACCCTAAAGAAGCAAGGGGCTTGGATGGGACGCTGGCGTACGACTGGAGTCCTCCGCGCGCCAACCGCAATAACACTTTGCTGACGGCAGGATTGCGCTTCAATGAGCCGCTGCCTTTGCCGATTCATAACACGATGTCGTTGGGCTACGTGCGAAACAGTCTTAGCCCAGATTTCCTTCCGCAAGGCATGACTGCGTGGAAGACCGAGCAGGGAGTTGAGTTCAACACGCTGCTGGATGTTTTACCAATGCTCCTCCTCCAGCCGGTCGTCCAGTACTACGAAAACGTGGGGGGAGGCGCGCACCGCGCGGTCGTTTTCGGGTTCAGAACGAAGATCGAGTTCTAGGGAGTGTAGAAAGGAATCACTCATGAACATCGGCGGGCTTGTAAGCGCACTACTTCCGGTATTTTTTGTTCTCGCGCTGGGATATTTCGCGGGCAAGCGAAATGCCTTCGATTCGGACCAAGCCGCTGGGCTGAGCAAGCTTGCGCTGTCCTTCGCGCTCCCAGCTTCTTTGTTTGTCAGCATGACCGACATCCCCAAGGATCTCCTTCTACAGCAGGGTCGTCTTGTTCTGGCATTGATTCTGTCTCATGCCGGACTTTTCCTGATCGCATGGTTCGCTCTGGGATACGTCAAGTCTCTGCGCGGCACTCCTGCGATCATCTACGCCCTCATGCTATCGACGTCAGCTACTCCCGTGTTTGGCCTCGCGGTTCTTGGACCCATACTGGGCCCTACGAGCGCAGGGACCGTGGGACTCGTGGCTCTGGCCATCAATCTGACGGTACCGCCCGCGGTCATTCTTCTGGAGATGGACGCGGCGGCGAAGAATAAGCAGGCCGCGACGGGTCCTTCGCAGCCGAGCGCCATTCTGACGGGCCTGAATGCCGGCCTGAAATCACCACTCCTCTGGGCACCAATTCTGGGAATCGCTGTCGTCCTCGCGGGCATCCACCTTCCTCCCGTGGTGGCAAGCTGTTTCGAGTTGATTGGCTCTGCCACTTCTGGTGTTGCGGTCTTTGCAGTAGGTCTCATCCTGGCCGCTCATCCGGTTCGCCTTTCGCCCGGGGTCTTTGCGGGTTCATTTGCTCGAATCACTGCGGCGAATGAGTCAAACCACGCTGGACCCGGAGGGAAAGATCCGCGTACGCTCGGCAAGCTGCTTCTCTTTGATAAGCACCTCTCGGTCAACGAGAACGAGGCCTGCAGTTTCTGCCATTCGGCAGATACGGGCTTCACCGGCGGGATACAGTCTCTCAATCTCACTACCGTCTCCTATCCGGGCTCGGTGAGAACGCGATTCAGCCAAAGGAAGCCGCAGAGTTACATGTATGCGCCTTTCGCGCCAGTTCTACATTACAAGTCTCTCCAACGTGATCTTGTGGGCGGAAATTTCTGGGACATGCGCGCCAGCGGCTACCGCTTGCAGAGTCCCAGCGCCGAGCAAGCACTGGGACCACCGACGAACCCCGTGGAAATGGGTTTGCCGGACTCGGCATGCCTGGCGTACCGGCTCTCGAAGGCCCCCTACCGCAAACTGTTCGAGCAGATCTGGGGTGCCGATTCGTTTTCCATCGCGTGGCCGGCTGGCGTCGAGCGCGTCTGCTCGACACCCGGTCCGCCCTTGAACAGCGATCTATATCCCGTCCATTTGAGTGCAGCCGACCGCCAACGCACTGACCAAGTTTACGACGGCTTTGGACTTGCCGTGGCGGCGTATGAAGCTTCGCCGGAAGTGAGCCCATTCGCTTCGAAGTATGACTTCGTGCAACCGGGAAAAGGCGTGTTCACGGCGGAAGAAGCAAGGGGATATGCGCTCTTTCGAGGCAAGGCGCGATGCAACGAATGCCATCGCGATGACGGCCCAGGCGAAGAGCCGCTGTTCACGGATTTCACCGCCAGCAATCTGGGAGTACCGCGGAATCCCGCGCTTCAATTCTACTTCGAGGCAGCGGCTGACAAGAGAGGCTACAGCGCAAATCCGAAAGGGGCGTCATACACGGATACGGGTGTTGGCTACTTTCTGAACAAGCTGACAAGTCTGAGCGGTCAACTCAACCCGAATTCGCAATGGATCGGGCTCGCCTCCGAATTTGACGGCAAATTCCAGGTGCCGACTCTACGCGATGTCGATATGCGGCCGAATCCACAATTCGTCAAGGCATTCATGCACAACGGCTATTTCAAAAGCCTCAAGGAAGTCATCCACTTTTATAACACGCGCGACGTTCTCCCGACCTGCAAACCCGGTGATCCAGGTGAAAAAATCACTTGTTGGCCGCCGCCCGAATATCCAATCAATGTCAACAAGAGGCAGCTTGGTGACCTGAAGCTGACAGACCAGGAAGAAAACGATCTAGTCGCTTTCCTGAAGACCTTGACCGACGACTATAGTGGCAGGTATCAGTGGATTTGGGGCGATAACAGCAAAACGTCGAGTCCAATGCCGAAGACGTCTGCCGATCCCGGCGGCTTGCCCATGGAGGCCTTCGGCCGGTCCGCCATAGCGATCCGTCGATGAGCTCGATCCCGCGGGGGTGGGCGCGAGGCTAGAGTGGGAGAATGTAGGCCCCGGCATTGGATGAAATTGTACGGATGTCAGCCTCATTTAGTTTCAAATGTGCCATCGTCATTTCCGGCGGAAGGCGCTTGATCCATTTATTGATGGAGATTTCCTGAAAGTCGCCGGTGGCGAACATTTCCAGGATCTGGAGGTCTGTATCGCCGATGTTCTCCACGTAGTGGCCCATGACCCTGGGGACAAATCCAACGTCATTCGCGTTGAAGTCCATGGTGCGCGCCCCGTGAGGCAAAACCACGGTCATACGCGCCTTACCGCTGATGTAGTATTGCCATTCCGAAGCGTTCGGATGCCAGTGCATTTCGCGGAGACCGCCGGGCTTTATGGTTGCCAAGACTCCCGTGATGTATTTCGCCGCTGTGAAGGTATGGGAGTCAACCACGCGAATTTCACCACCTTTGGTTTGCTTGGTTGGGGTCATACCCAACATGTCGAAAGTGTACTGGTAGGGCGATTCAGCCGAAGCGCCGCCGACAGCGATCTTGTCCTGGGCCAAGGATGGGGGCAGGTCTGCGGGGAAGATATATAGGTCTTTGGTTGGTAAGTTCTTCAGAGCGCTCTCCGGCACTCCAAAATTCTTCGCGACCACCGATTGCGGGGTGTGCGCCACCCAGTCGGAAATCAGGGAGGTGTCGTCTTCGGAAAAATCGCCTTGATTGAATATCAGCATGAATTCAGAGCCATCGCTGGAAAATACCAAAGGCCCCCTTTGCCGACATCGCCGATAAAAATCGTTCCGTCTGGATTCAGCAAGGTCACGCGAGTGGTTCCGTAGAGCACGTAGGCCCACTCATCGGAGGTGTGCCAATGCAGCTCGCGAAAGCTGCCCGCGGTAAGCCGCATGCGAACTCCCGAAATGTCTTGTGAAGACGGCAGAGAGGTTTGAGTTACCTGGTTGGTCCAACCACCTTCCTCAACGCGTTTATGAGGCAGATCGAAGGAGTACCAGATGGGCATGGTGTTTCCGTAATCTGTCGGGGGAGGGAGATTTGAAGCGGGATTTTCATCCAAGAGCGGCTTGTTCTCCGGGCCCGGATTACTGAAGGAATGGTCCTGTTCTCCTTTTTCGATCTGTGATCTCTCCTGGGCTTTGACGGCCAAGGAAGCGAGTGCCGCCGAAGCGAGGCCAGCAGAACCTACTCCCAGAAACGTGCGCCTCGAAAATCCTTCCGCGCCAGATTTGCTCTCTGGCTCACTTTTCGGATTCTCTATCGTGATGCTTGGATCAGTTTCCTTTGGTTCACTCATTCGAATATCTCCTTTAATTTATCTGCATTCGTCCAGGAGTCAGAGTCATCTGCGTAGGAAATTCTTTGGGGCTTAACCGCTGCCCTCCGTAATAGAGACAACTTATGTTGGTTGCTCAACTCCACCGCAGGAGAACGCGATCGAGTTAGGCATTTACCGTGCCAACTTGGATTTTCTGCCAAATCTTTGGAGGTGTTGGCAACCTGGCTACGGACGGGACTTGGACACGGGAATACTTGAAGCCCACTGTCAAGCAATTTGACTGGTTCCTGACGGAAGGTAAACCTGATCGAAGAGCTTCCCAAAGATGAGTTGTTGCGCGGGACATCCCAGGGAATCAACTGATTTGATTTGTGACCTCGTTCAAACTGTCGGTATTAGGACATCGTGTCTAGCGGGCTGGCATCCCACACTTTGCTATCGCGTGTAGTCAGCTTCTATTTCCCGTCGCTTCCATCCTAAATGCGTTTTGCTTTGGCAACCGTATTGCATTCCTCAGTTGTGTTGCTGCTCGAGGCATAAGCTTCTCGCGGCCACATAAGTGAGGAGAAATCACTATGTGTAATAAAACGGTCGGCGGGCTTGTCAGAAATCGTAGGAGCGCGCTGAACGGAGGCGTACCATCAGAACTTCGGAGTTGCCATGTCACGCACTGCACCTTCCCTTCGAACCACTATTTCCGCCTTTGCAATTCTTGCGATTGCCGTTGTCTGTTCCTTGGCAATTAGGGGTAACCCGCCGGAACTGTTTTCAAATCCGCCGGAACTTCGCGCCAAGAACCATGTCCTTTCCCTCACTCTCCACGCTTCCATAACCGCGGATGGCAAGGACTCTTTTTACTTTAACGGGCAACCAAACGCTCCGACGTTGCGAGTTTCACCGGGAGATCAACTGAAGATCGCCTACATCAATGATCTTCCGAGCAGGCTCCATGAAAAGTGCCTGATCGGCCCGTGCATGGACATGACCAATTTGCATTTTCACGGCCTGACCGTCTCTCCAGACGCGCCGCAAGACGACGTCTTGGACATGATGGCCATGCCCCACCACGAACTCCACTACAGCGTCCAAATCCCGAAAGACCATCCGCCGGGACTGTATTGGTATCACACACACCCCCACGGCGAGAGCTACCAACAAGCGTTGGACGGCATGTCCGGTGCCATCGTGATCGAGGGAATTGAGAGCTATTTCCCTGATGTCGCTGAGTTGCCCGAACGGGTGCTCGTGGTTCGCGGCCGCTCCGTTGGAAATGACAAGCAATCTGCTGCACTGAAGCGGCGCGTTGATCTCAGTTTGAAGGCTTGCGGTGACCAGGCAGGACTGCCGACGGAGATTATGACCGTGAATGGTGCGATACGGCCGCAGATTGAAATCGCGCCGGGAGAGCGACAGTTCTGGCGCCTCGTGAATGCTTCCGCGGATCGCTACTTGGACCTGCAACTTGAAGGGCAAACATTCGAAATCGTCGCTATGGATGGAATGCCCATCGCGCGGCATGACCCGGATCACAGAACGCGTACCGCGGATCACGTTTTGTTGCCGCCGGCCGGCAGGCTGGAGGCCATCGTCACGGGCCCACCAATCGGCGGGCCTCGTCATCTCATCACGCAGTGTGTGGACACCGGACCGGCGGGCGACCCGAATCCGGCGATGGTCTTGGCTGATATCCTTCCGCGTTTTACAGAAAACTCAACAGAGAAGGTTGTAGAAAGTTCGCTTCAACCTGAATTCCAAACGCTCGACCTTACAGCGGAAGAAAAAGCGCCTCCGCGCTTCACCGTGATCTTCACCGAAGACAAAAACGGCTTTTATATCAACAGCCAGAAATTCAGGCTTGATGCCGCGCCCATGGTGCGCCAGAAGATCGGCTCCTACCAGCATTGGAGAGTCGTCAATGCTACCGGCGAATTACATCCGATGCACATCCATCAGGTCCATTTCCTGGCGTACCTTGAAAACGACAAGCCGATTCCCAATCCCGTGTGGCTAGACACCGTCAACGTCCCGCAGACCGGCTCGGTCGACGTCATCATGGACTTCACCGACCCCGTGATTAAGGGTATGTCCGTCTTTCACTGCCATCTCCTCAATCACGAAGACAAAGGCATGATGGCCAAGATTCTGTTCGAATGAGTCGATTGCCGCGGTCGCATACACCGAGCATTTCGAGTGGTGTGTGCCACCCAACGGGCAGATGCCTGCGTCCTGACTCGTTTCGGAAGTCATGCTCTTTATCGTGGAACGACCTGTGTCAGCATGTTGACGGTCATCCAATTCGCTGACTTTGGATGGTCGTTCGAATCTTCGGAGCCAAGCGATTGATCGATTTGGTTAAGAGTTCTGCGCGCTCGCGTTGCTAGCAGGACTCTTCGGGATTGGGCCTCCAGTCAACAAAAATTTCTAAGGCGGACTTGCCACCATCGTCTGGGCTTTCTGGCGAGACTTCGTGAACTCTGCGCGGTGCTTCCGCAATGACCACGAGTCCAATCACGGTCGACTCACAAGAGTGGTTCTGCTGGGTTATTTCGTCCAAAATATTCCTCTGTTTGGAAGCGTTTGAGCTACTTTTTCGCAACTAAGTGCCGCGCTGAGTCATCTCAAACGAGGACTTTCTGAAAGGAGGGGTTGCTATGTTCCGCTTCCCACTGACCCAGAAACCACAAGCTGATCGGGAGCCGTTCAGCTTACAGACACTGGCCAAGGCTTCCCGGCTGCGCGGCGCCACCGTTACAGAGAGCGTCTGCCCTTACTGCGCCGTCGGCTGCGGCCAGCTCATCTTCAGCAAAGGCGGCGAGCTCATCGACATTGAGGGCGATCCCGATAGTCCTATCAGCGGGGGGCATCTATGCCCCAAAGGCGCTAATGCCTTTCAGCTCGCCGTTAATTCCCATCGCGTTCGCCATGTCCTATATCGCGCTCCGAACTCCGATCACTGGGAGACCCGAACAATGGACTGGGCACTGGACCAGATTGCCCATCGCGTGAAAGCAGCTCGCGACGCCGATTTCACGACGCGCGACGAGCACGGCCGCTCGCTCAACTCGGTGCGCAGCATCGGCACGCTGGGCGGGGCAACGATTGACAACGAAGAGAACTACCTCATCAAGAAGTTGTTCGGCGGCGACTTGGGCGTGGTGTCGATCGAGAACCAGGCGCGAATATGACACAGCGCCTCGGTGCCCGGTCTGGGCGCCTCATTCGGCCGCGGCGCGGCCACCAACTATCAACAGGACATGGCCAACAGCGATTGCATCCTTTTCATGGGATCAAATATGGCTGAGGCTCAACCTGTCGGCTTCCAGTGGCCCATGAAGGCAAAGGAGAAGGGCGCGACCCTGATCCATGTCGATCCGCGCTTCACCCGCATGTCGGCCGTGTGCGATATGTACGTCGGCATCCGCTCCGGAAGCGACATCGCCTTTCTCGGCGGCCTTGTGAATTACGTTTTAACCAACGATCGCTGGTTCCACGAATACGTCTTGGCCTATACCAATGCTTCCAGAATTATCGAGGAAGGTTTCCAGGACACCGAAGATCTATCGGGGCTGTTCAGCGGCTTCGATCCGCTGGACGACGCTTACGATCAAAGGGACGGACATTGGGGTTACGAGAGGTCCGAGAGCACCGGCCAGGCGCAGCAAGACGGCGCCAAAGATACTCCGCAGGCGAAATCCGCGAAAGGCAGGTGTGGGCTTCACGGTCACGGTATGGATGGCAACTGCGAGCCATACACCTCCCCATGCCAGGACGCGACAGCCGCACATCGAGACCCGACCTTGCAGCATCCGCACTGCGTTATGCAGATCCTCCGTCGGCACTTCGCCCGCTACACCCCGGAGGTCGTCCCCCAAGTGTGCGGGTGCACGAAGGAAGAGTTTTTGCGCGTGGCTGAATTGCTCTGCGCTAACTCCGGACGCGAGCGGACCACCTGCATCGCCTATGCGCTGGGCTGGACGCAGCACACCGTTGGGGTGCAGATAATACGTACTGCCGGAATCTTGCAACTGTTGCTCGGCAACGCGGGCCGGCCGGGCGGCGGAATCATGGCTTTGCGCGGCCACTCCACCATTCAGGGAGCGACCGACCTTTCGACTCTGTATGACACACTCCCCGGCTACCTGCCGCAACCGGCTGCATACGATGGCGCGCACGAGAATTTGCGTTCTTATATCGAGCACGAAGGGATGACCACCGGCTACTGGGCGAACTTCAGCAAATTCGTTGTCAGCCTGCTCAAAGCGTGGTACGGCGACGCAGCTACACCGGAGAACGATTTCGGGTTCTCTTGGCTGCTTCATTCCCCCGGCTGCCGCTCCGGAGAAAGAGGGCAGCTTAACCAACACGCAGCGGCTGCTCCAATGGCACGGCAAGGCCGTCGATCCGTCCGGCGATTGCCGTTCCGACGCTTGGTTTCTCTACAACCTCGGTAAGCGCCTCAAGCAGCTCTACGCCGGCTCCAACGATCCCAAGGACCAGCCGCTTCTGAACCTCACCTGGGACTACGACTTCGACGAGCAGCCGCGTCTGCCCGATGGCACGCTCAGCCGCATTAAAGGGGAACCGGACCTTGAGAAGGTCCTCATGGAGATCAACGGTCATCGGCTGGATGAAATCGACCCGCGCACGCAGCGTCCCCGCCTTGTCAGCAGCTACTCGGAGTTGAACGACGACGGCACGACGGCACGACGGCATGCGGATGCTGGGTATACAGCGGTGTCTTCCCCGAGCCGGGCCGCAACCGCGCCAAAGAGCGCAAGATCACCGACGACCCTTTCCAACCGGAATGGGGCTTTGCTTGGCCCAACAATGTCCGCATCCTTTATAACCGCGCGTCCGCCGATCCCGAAGGCCGCCCGTGGTCGGAACGCAAGAAATTGGTCTGGTGGGACTCCAAGAAGAACCGCTGGACCGGACTCGATAAACCGGACTTCGAGCTGGACAAGGCGCCCGATTACCAGCCTCCTCCGGGCGCGACGGGCATGGCGGCTATCGCAGGCACCCAACCCTTTATCACGAAGTGCGACGGACTCGGTTGGCTGTACTCCCCCGGAATAAAGGACGGGCCCTTGCCGGCCCATTACGAGCCGGTCGAGTCGCCGGTGGGCAACCTGCTCTATCCCAGACACAATGTTAATCCAACGGTACGCTTTTTCGAGGGACCGCTGAACCACATCGCCCACACGCCGACAGCCGAGTATCCCGTGGTGGCCACGACGTTTCGCCTTACCGAGCACTACCTGAGCGGGCCGATGAGCCGCTTCAATAGCTGGCTCAATGAATTGCAGCCAGAGATGTTTGCCGAACTCAGCCACGAGCTGGCCGCCGAGCGCGGTATTGTTCACGGCGGCTGGATGACCATCCAGTCGGCGCGCAGCCGAATCGAGGCCCGTGCGATGGTGACGCGTCGGCTGCGGCCCTTTGTCATCGAGGGCCGCGTGGTCCACCAGATCGGCCTCCCCTTCCACTGGGCTTTCTCGGGAGAGATTGTCGGCTCCAATGCCAACGATCTGACCGCTCTCGTGGCAGACCCGAACGTGAGCATGCACGATTGCAAGGCGTTCGCTTGCCAAGTCCATGCCGGGCGACTCGAAGGGCACGCTCCGCAACCAACGGTGCCCGCAGCGCCTTGGCCGACGCTCGATCCCATCCCGAACACGCCGGCAAGCGCCCAGCCAGAAGGGAAGCTCGGACTTGGCAAGTAGAGAAAAAGAACTGTCCGCGTTGCTCCAGACCAGCGATCCGCCGCGCGGCCGACTGGCGGAGTTGGTGGAGCGCCTGATCTATCCGTTCCGCCGTGGTGAACCGCCGAAGCCCCGACCGGCTACCGGCTTTTACACGGACACGACCGTATGCATCGGCTGCAAGGCTTGCGAGGTCGCGTGCAAGCAGTGGAACCAACTACCCTCGGATGGGTTTAACTGGTCCGGCAACAGCTACGACAACACGACGGAGTTGTCGGCGACGACCTGGCGCCATGTAAAGTTCATCGAGCAATTCTCCGATGGATCATCCAGTAATTGCCCTTCCCTGGACATCGCGCCCAACGAACCAGTCCTCAACCGCTGGCTCATGATGAGCGATCATTGCAAGCATTGCCTCGCGGCCCCTTGCCATCAGGCTTGCCCCACCGGCGCCATCATTCATAATGAGTTCCAGAACGTCTATATTCAGGCGGACATCTGCAACGGTTGCTCGTGTTGCGTGGCGTCCTGCCCGTTCGGCGTAATCACTCGCAGCAGCATGGGCGGTCATTCGCTCAAATGCACGCTGTGCTACGACCGCCAGGTCGACGGTCTTGAACCGGCCTGCGCCAAGGCATGTCCCACCCAGTCCATTCACTTCGGCCCAATCGACGAGCTGCGCGAGTCGGCCCGCAAACGTGTGGAGGAACTTCATCGGCGCGGCGTCCCGCAGGCTTACCTGTATGGTGACACCGCTAGTCAGACCTATTCCGAGTTGCACTCGTTCTATCTGCTCGTCGATCGCCCTTCCGTTTATGGGCTCCCGGATGATCCGTTCAACCCGTGGCTGCACATGATCGGAGATTACATTCGTTCCATCGCGGGCGGCTTGGCCGCCATCATTGCACTGCTCCTGGTGCTGTTTCTTTTGAAATCCTGAAATGCACGGGAACTCCATACCACAGCACTCTTTCTCCGAATCTCCTTTGCCGGAAGGAGGTACGCAGAGCGGCTATGCGAACATGCCCATGACCAAGGTGCCGGGCTGGTACGGCACCATCGCGTGGGACGCTCTGCTCAACGGCATGGCCACCGGACTGTTTATGGCTGCGGCGGTCAGCGAGTTGATGGCGCCCGGGATTTTCACCCGCGTGGCGAAAGTGGCTTATCCGGTCGCGCTCTTGCTCTTGCTCGTTGATCTCGGATTGCTGGTGCTCGACTTGGGCGATCCCTTGCGTTTCCATCACATGCTCCGGGTTTTCAAGCCCGGTTCGCCCATGTCGGTGGGCACATGGTGTCTCACGATCTTCTCGCTACCCCTGACCGCGGCGGCGGGGTTCAGCCTGCTGGCTGAAGTGGGGCTGGACTTCGAGTGGGCGCGCATACTCGCCGTAATCGTGGGACTGCTGCCCGCCTTCGGCTCTGCGACCTACAAGGGCGTCCTTCTCAGCACGAACGCGCAACCAGGTTGGAAAGACGCGCGCTGGATGGGAGGTTATCTCACCAATTCGGCCATCCTGATGGGCTGCGGCGAACTGCTTGTCCTGTCCGCCATGATGGGCCAGAGCCACGCGACCGCCATCCTCCGCACCGCCTTCATCGTGCTGCTCGTACTCAATGTGCTTCCCTTAGGACTCTTGTTTGCGAACCTGCAACCGACCCATGCACGACTCTATAGCCGCGAACAACAGTGGCGCGTTGGTGCACTCATCTTTGTTGCCGGCACGCTGATCCCTCTGGGCTTGACGCTCCTCAGCGGCGGTCTCCTGTTCACATTTGGCGCCGTGATTTTTCTCTTACTGGAGAGTTGGGTCATCCGCTTTGTGTACGTCAAGATACCTCACACTTCGCCAATGGAAATCCGAAGCCGGATAGTCTAGATCGCGATGAGCGATGCCTGTTGCACCGCATCCAGTGATTTGCCAACTTTTCGTATCCTCGACGTGAATGAAGAGACGACTATTCCTTACCACGATGTTCGAACAGAACTGAAGAAGGCAGGAACACAGATTCCCTCAAACGACGTTTGGATCGCGGCCCTGTGTCGGCAACATTCCCTTCCGCTCGTAAGCCGTGACCGTCATTTCGATCTTGTATCGGGGATTCGAAGGCTGAACTGGTGACATCTTTACTCTGTGTACCTGCGATAGACTTCCAGCCCGATGCCCTTTTTCCCTCCGGTCACCAGTGCCACCCTCTTTGCAGTCGTCGTACGCTTTGAACTCCCCTGCCTTAATGACTTACTCAAGGCTGGGAATAGTGCATGTTCTCGAGATCAGAGATGATCCCCGGGCCTGTTGGGCGCCATCCCAGCCGTTCCTGTGTCATCGCGCCGGAAGCCGGTAAGTCGAAACCTACGAACTCCGCGAGCCACCCAAAGTGTTCTCCTGCCTGCTCACGGGAGATGGAGATCGTCGGCAGCTTCAGGCCGCGGCCAATCACTTCAGCGATCTCGTGAAGCGGCACTCCCTCTTCGGTGACCGCATTATAACGAGCTCCCGCAGAACTCTTCTCCAGCACGAGCCTGTAGAGATGGGCGCAATCCAGCAGGTGCACCGCGGGCCAGCGATTTAGCCCGTCGCCGACATGCGCGGACACACCCTTCTCGCGAGCCACTGCGATCAGGTACTTGATGAGGCCTTGCTTCACGGTGTCGTGAACCTGCGGAAGGCGCATCACCGAAACGCGCACACCTCTCGACGCCAGTGCAGCTGCGGCCTGTTCCGAAGCTACACGGGGGATTGAGGAATTGGGCGCATCTTCCTCGGTCGAAGCGCGACCCGGCGTCCTGACCATTCCGGTGCCCGAAGTGATCACCAGGGGACGATCCGAGCCGGCGAGCGTCGAGCCGAGGGCCTCGACCGCGCGCCTGTCCATCTCACAGTTCGCCGCGAACTTTGAGAAGTCGTGATTAAAGGCAAGATGAATCACGCCATCCGACGACTTCGCTCCACTGCGCAGGCTCTCAAGGTCTTCCAGGTCGCCTCGATGCACCTGAGCACCGGCGGCCAATAGGGCTTTCGCACCCGCGTCGGAGCGAGCGAGTCCCAGCACCTGATGGCCCGCTGTCAGTAATTCACGCACGACCGCTGACCCAATGAAGCCCGTTGCTCCCGTAACAAATACGTTCATAAATTGCTCCTTCGTATCAAAGTTTGTGGAACACCGAATGGTTAAAACGACTCTCCGACGAGTTGCTCACTTTTCCTCCAAAGGGCCTCCGCCATGCTCGGGTCGAGCGCGTAGGCGCGCACTCCTTCGCTGACACCGCTGATGGTTTCGTGGTCCGCAACCACTTCACCGACGTGACAGTTTTCGCAATAGCGGCCGCCAATTTCGTCCGCGGGAGCAATAGCACCGGCCCATACCGAAGTTGCGGCCCCTTGAGGAATGGTTTTCCACTGGAAGGGAGACTTACCTTCGGCAGCGAGCTGCTGGGTTATCTGCTCAATCATGCCTTGCAAGCGGACCGGGTCGACGTAGCGAGCCAGCTCGGTGTGTATCACTCCGGGATGCACAGCGGCGGCGCGCACACCACGCTTACGGTGCCGTTGGTCGAAAGCAACCGCGAAGAGGATATTCGCCGTCTTCGATCGGCCATAGGCAACGAACGGGTCATACGGCGTGCGTTCGAAGTTGGGATCGTCCAGGTCAACATTGGAGAAGCGGTGACCGGCGGAAGACAAATTGATGAGGCGCCCTCCTCTGCGGACAAGAGAAGCAATACGGTTGACGAAGAGAAAGTGACCGAGATGGTTTGTGCCGAACTGCGTTTCGAAGCCGTCCATCGTCAAACTGAACGGTGTAGCCATGACGCCTGCATTGGCGATCACCACATCAAAGGGTTCCTTTTTTGCCAGCAGCTTGTCGGCGCACGCTCGCACACTTTTGAGACTGGCGAGATCGAGTTCAATGAGCTCGAAGCTGCCACCATTGGCCGCCGCGGCCTTTCGCACTTCCTTGGTTGCCTCCTCGGCTTTGGCCAAATCGCGCGCCGCGCCCACAACCTGCGCGCCGTGGGCGGTGAGAGACCGCGCGGTTTCCACACCGAGCCCGGCCGAAACCCCCGTGACCAGGATTCGTTTACTATGCAGATTCACGCCCGACAAAACGTCTTCTGTAGTCGATGTCGCCCCAAATACTTCCACCATTGTTTCCTCCTGGCATCGGCCCGTCCGAATTCGGTCGCAAACCGACATTGACGAACCGCCGCGATTCCGATAAAACGGAGAGTGTCTCCGCAATAGGCTTAGATATCCGGAGGCTATCTCCGGTTACAAGGTTTTTTCTTATGCCTAAGAAACCTTCACAACCCGCTCGGCGAAAGCCGCGCACCGACGCGCAACGCAATCGCCAGCGTATTCTGCAGGTGGCCAAGGAGGAGTTCACCCGGTCGGGCGCAAACACGAGCTTGGACGAGATCGCCAAACAGTCGGGTGTCGGAGCGGGAACGTTGTATCGCCACTTTCCTACGCGCGATGCCCTCCTCGAGGCCGTCTATCGCACTGAGGTTGAAAAGCTGGCCGAAGCGGAGCGGAAGTTCGCTCAGGCCATGCCCCCCATCAAAGCCTTGCGCGCCTGGATGTTGTTGTTCGTTGATTACATCGCCGAGAAACACATCATCGCCCCTGCACTAAACACATACATCGGAGGCCCCTCGAAACTGTATGAAGGTTCCCGCGAGCAGATCAGCGGGGCCATTCAGTCACTGGTGAAGCGCGCTATCGAGAGCGGCGAGATACGTGCGGACCTCGAACCGTTCGACCTACTTCGGGCCCTCATCGGCGTGTCCAATGTGGCCTCCGGCCCGGACTGGCAGCAAAGCGCCAGGAGACTGGTAGATATCCTCATCACTGGTTCGCGGCCAGTCAAAACCAATCGGACACCGCCGAGGTAATTCCGGAATTCTCGGCAGAGACCGCGGATATCGTTGCGCAGAACTGGTGGGGCTGCCTTTTAGAGAAGAGGTGGTTGGAATCGTTCCAGGCCGGTCGTCCGACGGCCCAGACGCAAGTTCACGTTACGCACACCGGTCCGTTCTGGGGCCGCTCCACTCGAATCGTGCCCATCATCCCGCCGACTTCATGCTCAAGCAGGTGGCAGTGGTAAACGAAAGTACCCAGCGAATTCGCATCGCGAAAATCCATGCGCAAGGTGACGCTCGGGTAGACGGCGCTTCGCCCATTCCACCAGGGAATGTTTATGGTGTCGCGCAGAAATGTGTCATTTGCGGGCCTTCCGTTCCAGCCGACAAGAAGGAAATGGATCTGGTGAATGTGAAAGTCGTGCAACTCGCGCGAGCGGTTCTCGATCGTCCAGTCTTCGACATCGCCCTGGTGCACGACGATATCCGGAGGGGAATATGGGTCATAAACCCCTGCTTCAGGAGACGATGAAAAAGCCAACATCAACATATTGCTGTCCGCGAATATAAGCTACTCGAAGATGATCGTTTTATTTTTGTACAGGAGAATTCTGTTTTCAATGTGCCAACGAACCGCGCGGGAAAGAACTATTTTTTCAAGATCTCGCCCTTTTTGCACCAGGTCGTCGATAGTATCCCGGTGAGATATCCGCGCGATGTCCTGTTCAATGATGGGACCCTCGTCGAGGATTTCTGTGACATAGTGCGCGGTGGCGCCAATCAATTTTACGCCGCGCTCATAAGCCTGGTGATGGGGTTTCGCCCCGATAAACGCGGGTAAGAATGAATGATGAATATTGATGATGGGCATTGGATATTGGGTGATGAAGTCGGTCGAGAGCACCTGCATGTAGCGCGCGAGTACGACCAAATCGATGTTGTTGGCGGCAAGGAGTTCGAGTTGCTGAGCCTCCGCTCGCGCCTTGTTTTCTTTGGCCATGGGAATCAGATGGAAAGGCACGCCATAAAAATCCGCATGTCCCTTGGTGTCGGGATGATTGCTGGTGATCAACGGAAAATCGCAGGCGAGTTCTCCGTCGCGCTGGCGATAGAGGAGATCGACGAGACAATGATCGTATTTTGAGACGAAAATGGCCACGCGCGGACGGCGATTACCCTGTGCGATGCACCAGTTCATTCCGAACTTATGGGCCACAGGACCAAACGCGCCTTCGAAGTCTTTCATGTCCAGGCGGAAACCGTCCAGTTCCCACTCGACGCGGGCCAAGAAGTAACGCTCCGCTCCGGCTTGGTGCTGTTCGAAATGCAGAATGTTTCCGTCGTAACGATAGAGGAATTCGGCAATGGTGGCATTTAGGCCGTTGCGGGTGGGGCACTGCACCAGGAGCACGGCAGTATCTTTCATAAGAAACCTTCCTTCTTGGGGCTAGATTATAAGACGAGCATGCTGTGAAGAGGCTCGGAGATTTGCCACCGATTGGATCGCGTGCCTTCAGAGGGCGCTTCGGCCGCTTCCACTGCGCGCTGGCCCAAAGGTCCAGCAGTAGCATCAGCGGACTTCTCCGAGCGGCACACAAAAAAAGATGCCCCTTTTTGCTTGCTTTTGCATCAAAATGCCATCTCCGGACCAAAGGGCAGGGAGGGCGCAATGGCACCGTTAGAGGCCGACCGGGACGCAGAAACCACAAACGGCAGCGGAGAGTTGGTGAGTGAAACCGCATCGATGCAAAAGCATCCAACGCCCCTGACCGCTGGAAACATGTTCGCCCGATTTGCGGGCATTGGTGTTCTGCTTCTAGGTGTTGTGGGGGCGTTTCTCTATCTGGGCGGGTGGTTCAGCCCGCAGAAACTGACGCCTTCGCGGTTCACCGATGAGCTTCAGCGGGTGAACGGCATCCACTCTGGTTTCCGCCGCAATCACGCAAAGGGCGTTTGTGTTCGCGGCTTTTTTGAGAGCAACGGGCAAGGGACGCGCCTCTCGAAGGCGGTCGTTTTCCAGAGCGGCCGAGTGCCGGTGATCGGCCGTTTTTCTCTGGGCAACGGCGACCCCCACGCCACCGACGACCTGAGCAGCGTCCGCGGATTGGGGCTGCAGCTTACTCTGCCCGATGGCGAACAATGGCGGACCGCCATGGTCAATCTGCCGGTGTTCCCGTTCAAGGATGCACAGGCCTTTTACGACTTCATGGTGGCATCGCAGCCCGACCCCAACACGCATCAACCCGATCCGGCGAAAGTGCCGGCGTTCCTTGCAAGCCACCCGGAAACGGCGCAGGCGTTCGGAATCATCAAGAGCCAAGTCCCGTCGTCCGGTTTCGGCAACACGACTTACCACAGTCTGAATGCGTTCCGATTCGTCAACGCGGAAGGCGCGACCACCTACGTGCGCTGGACGCTCGCGCCCGTGCACCCGTATGAGGCGGGGAGCGGGACAAACTCGGACAAGGATTTCCTCTTTGACGGGCTGATCGCGAATATCCACGAGCACCCGTTGCAATGGCACTTGGTCATGACGGTCGCACAGCCCGGTGATCCGACCGACAACGCTACTATCCAGTGGCCAGAAGGCCGGGAGCAGGTGGACGTAGGAACGCTGACGCTCGATTCTGTGGAAAGCGAGGAAACCAGTCCTGCCCGCGACATTAATTTCGATCCGCTGGTTTTGCCGGCCGGCATGGCGCCGTCCCACGATCCTTTGCTTAGTGCGCGGTCGGCGATTTACTCGCAATCGTTTACTAGACGCGCAGGCGAAACGAAAGAGCCGAGCGAAATCACGCCTGCAGAGGTGCGAAAGTGAGCGCCATGAAGCAATTCACTGGGTCCATGCGGTTCCTGCACTGGCTGATGGCCGCGATGGTTCTTGCCATGCTGGGCATTGGCGTTGCCATGGTCGCATCGCTGGCCGACTACCATCGCCTCGTTTCCATCCACCGCCCGTTGGGGATCGCCATTCTGATTTTGGTCGTGATTCGCTTCGTGAACCGCCAGTTCAGTACCCTGCCGCCATTTCCGGCAACCATGTCCTCGCAGGAGCGCTTCGCCGCACACGCATCCGAAGTATTGTTGTACACGTTGCTTTTTGTGTTGCCGCTGGTCGGCTGGGGGATGTTGTCGGCGGCGCGCTATCCTATTGTCCTGTTCGGTTCTCTGCATCTTTTTCCCATCCTTCCGCACAGTGTGATGTTGTACGCGGCCCTGCGCAGGACGCATACGTTTCTCGCTTACCTCCTATTCCTCGCATTCGTCGCCCATTTTGGAGCCATTCTGTTTCACACCCTGATCGTGCGAGACGGGATGCTCAGCCGCATGGTGCCGTGGCGGCCCCGCGCACTTTAACTTCCTTGAGTCGGTTTAGACCCATCAAGAGAACTCTCTTCCGTTGACCTTTCCAAACAAGGGGAGGGAACCCGAATGAATCTTCCTGATGCGCCGGTTGCACACGAAGGCTTCTTCGTCACGCATTTCTTTACAGTTAGAAATCAGGAGAAATCGAAGGACTTCTACGTCCGAATTCTTGGCGGGAAGGTAATCAAGCCGGGGTGTCCTTGCTACATCAAACTCGCCAACTCTTGGGTCATTCTCAATTCCGGTGGCGGTCCAACGCACGATAAGCTTAAATTCTACTGACTGAGTTTGGACATCTGCCGCGTGGCAGAGCTTTACATATGGCGGGATATGGACACGATGAGCACGGCCACGGCATTCATGGAAAATGGAAAGCAGGCACCGCGAACTGAGTGGTTCCGTTCTTGCTTCAAAGAACAGCGAGGACTATTCCTCTCAGGGAATAGCCCTCGCCGCTGGATAGTTGGTCTGGCTAGTAGGTTTGGCTGTCGGCTGGCCTTGCCATTGCGAGTAAGTCTCCGTCTGATGGTACGGCCAACTCCACATCATCGGTACCTTCCGTGCGTGCTGCAATCATTGGCTGCTTGGTTCCCGCATCATAAAGCTCTATTGAGGTGTGCTTGCTGTGAGAGCACAACGCGACGAGAACCAACTGCTCTCCTGAGTGGCGAAACACCAGTTTCGATGCAGGCTCCGTTTCATCCATCTTTTCGGCCTTGGTGGCCACCGCCTGATAGAACTGTTGGTCTAATCCGCGTACCACCAATATCTCGACGCCATCGCTCTTACCCAGAATCTGCTCGAACTGATAATACCCAGCGGGAAAAGTGCGCCCGGCTACCTGAAACGCGAACGGCACATGAATCAAAACCCGGCACCGCGTCGGCCGCGGGGAGGCTGTGCAGTTCCCACTAACTACCAACATCAGTAACGTCGCCAAAATTGCTAGTGTCATTCGCTTCATGGACTCTCTCCTCTCTCGACTTTCCCGGTGTTCCTGCTTTGGTGGGCCGCCGTGGTAATGCAGCGCACTTTGCCGTACTCCGCATGCTTAATCAATGCACAGGAAATAACCTTTTGGTGAACTGCAGGTGGACCAAAGGTCAGCCCAAGCTCTTGTGAACATGCCGCTGTAGGTCACATCAGGTGAGGAATGTCTTACCTGGCATGTTGTTTGGGAAACTTCGGTGTTCTACGCAGAAAGGAGGCAGGCCAGGTTCAGGGTTGGTAGTCCTGCCTCCCTGTTATTCCCTGTGGATGGGCCGGTCTGATTAGCCGGACGGACGGCTAATCAGTGACGAGCTGTGAAGTCTAGAGGTAAACGCGACTCGATGCAAGAAATTTTGTGTGGTGGAATTACCCGGCATTTCGCTGCTTATTATGCTTCTTAGGTTTTTGCTGAAAGGCTGAAGGCTTTGCCGCTACGAGCGGGCCAGCATTTTCCGCTTTCTTCGTAGGGGCGCAGCACTGCTGCGCCCCATGTCCGCACAACCAAAAAATCCAGCCATCCCGAACGAACTCCGCGAAGTGTGCACCGCTGCCTGGGTGCCCCACATGCCGGTGTTGCATGTGGGCTCTTGGGTTCCTCTTTTCCTGGGTGCCCGACTCTGAGCGCATTCTGCGAAGGATGGGCAACTTCGGTTCTCATACCGCCATCAAAAAATAAAAATCCCGTCATTCCGAACGGAGTCCGCGAAGTGAGGAATCCCTCTTCGCCGTCCAGACCACCTCGATGACTCACGTCGACCACCGTTCCCCAATCTTCACCAACTCCCCCGATTCCACCTCCGGCAACGCCCCAATATCCTCTCCCCGCGTAACCCTGCTCAACACCCCCTCCAGTAGCGGCGTAACTTGCCGCAACTGCCGCATCCATATCACGAAATCCCATAGCGGTTCAAACTTCTTCCACCCTGCCGCATAAAAGAAATGCTTCGCCTGGTGTTTCACCGTTCCGTGCTTCAGTGATGCCCGCGCAATCGAACTCCACCGGTAAAATTCCCGATAGGCCCAGTCGTATCCTTCCTTCAACGCTTCAGGCGTCAGCCGGGCAGGCCGGTACACCACCTGCCGCGTGTCGTATAAATTCCAGTCACTCGTCACGATCCGCCCTTCGCCAACCATCCGCGCATAAAGCTTCGTCCCAGGGTACGGCGTCTGAATATGAAACGTCGCCGTCGTGATGCCCTGCTCAATCGCCCAGTCCACCGTGCGCCCGAATACGTCTTCGCCATCGTCGTCCATGCCAAACACAAAACTGCCGTTTATCATGATGCCCAGCGAGTGCAACCGCTCCGTCACCGCTTTATAATCCCGCCCAAGATTCTGCCGTTTGTTGCTGCGCGCCAGATTGTTCGCACTCAGCGTTTCGAAGCCGACAAAAATACTGCGCAGCCCCGCTTCCGCCGCCCGTTCGATCAGATCGCCGCGCAGAATCGAATCCACCGTCGCCGCGCCCTGAAACAACCGCTTCATCCCGCGCATTCCCTCAAACAGCGCCTCCGCGAATCGCGGGTCGCCCAAAAGGTGATCGTCCAGAAAATACAGATGCCTTCCCGGCAGTCGCGCAATTTCCGCCAGCGCGTCGTCCACACGCTGCGTATAAAATCCACGCCCTCCCTGAAAAAAAGCATCCTTATAACAAAAATCGCAATGCTGCGGGCACCCCCGCGTTACCACAATCGAGTTGGGAACCAGGTAGCGGCCACGGTGGATCAGATCGCGGCGCACGGGCGGCACTCGCTCCAGCGTCCGTCCCGCCGTGGACACATACGCGCGTTTCGCCCGGCCCTCCCGAAAATCCCGCAGGAATTGCGGAAATGTTTGTTCCCCCGGTCCCAGAAAAATCACATCCGCATGCGCCGCCGCTTCATCGGGAAGGGAAGTCACGTGCAGCCCACCAAGCCCGACAAAAACTCCCTTCGCCCGGTAGTGATCCGCAATGCGATACGCTCGGTACGCATTTGTGATGTACACCTGAATCAGCACCACGTCGGGCTCATCGTCCGTGCGCAATCCCTCCACATGTTCGTCCACAATCTCCGCGTCATCCTCCGGCCCCAGATACGCCGCCAACGTCGCCAGCCCCAGCGGCGGAAACAGCGAATACTTGATTGGCCGCCAGTACGGACTCGTCGCCTCCGTAAGCGCCGGCAGTATCAGCTTCACCCGCAAACCCCGCTTCGCGAATTTGTAGTCCATGACGTAAAGTACTTTGTATTATGAAGTACACTGAATTGCAATCTATTTCTCCCACGATTTGCCTCCTGAATTGCCCATACAGCGGCGGTACTACCAGACCCAGGACCCGGCTTCGATCTGTAGATTCAACGCTCCTGTTGGCCCTATTTTAACTTGACGCCTCTCCCTTCTGATAAGCTCCCAACCCATTCGCTGTTTCTCTGTTCTCCTCGCCAGAGAGCAACGGTCATACGGGTCCACGCAATTTAGCAGTTGTGCAGATTCGCCTTGCGGTCTCAAGGTGACTTTTGGCCCCTGTCCGAAATCACTGTTTACCGGATTCGTCCCTTCGCTCGAAGGCAGGTAGACCACGCCGCGTCCCTGCGGCTTTGGCAACGCAAAATCTTGTAACACTACCGCCCCGTCCCTCGACCTGCCCTCATCGGAAAGGATCGCTCTCTCATGAACGTTCTCGTTCGCTCCGTCGCACTTCTCTTGCTCATTCTATTCGTGGTTTCCGCGCTGCCCGCCTCGGCCACGCCTCCGCTCACCGGTAAGTACAAAATCACCGGCAACGTGGATCAGGGCGCCCAAGTTCGCCTAACTGTAGAGCTGGATATCCTCAATCCGGGTGACACCGCAGTTACCCTCACCAGCGTCGCCATCCACAGCATCTCTTCCCTCGGCCAAATGGTCAGCGCCACCGCGAACGCCTCGATTCAAAGCCATTCGAGTACGCAAGTCTCTCTGCAGTTCCTCATTCCCAAAAACGATTTCACCGCCTGGTCGGTCGGCCCCAACCAGCAATTCTTCGTCACGTTCCAGTCCACCGGCGGAAAATCCACCCTCGCCAACGTCCTGCTTCGGCGGACCCTGCAATAAATGAAAGACGCACTCATGCTCAAGAAAATCTTGCTCCTCCTAGCGCTACTCGCTTTTGCCGCACCGTTCGCCTCCGCGCAAACTCTCGGCACCATCAACACCATCGCCGGCGGCGAACCCAACAACGTCCCCGCTCTCTCGGCCAGTGTTGGCTATCCAAGCGCCATTGCCAGAGATACGGCCGGAAATATTTATGTCGGCTCGTTTTATCTTGGCGGGTCGGTATTCAAGATCAATCCCAATGGAATTCTCACCACGGTCGCGGGTAACGGCTCCATATTTTTTTCCACGACGGTGAATAATGGAGATGGCGGCCTGGCCACGAACGCGACTCTCGGTTACGTCTACGGCATCTATGAGATGCGTCCCAGAACATTTATATCGCCGACGGTCTTTACAACACCGTCCGCAAGGTGACTGCGTCCACCGGCATCATCACCACCGTCGCTGGCGGCGGTACCGTCTGCGCAGCAGCGACAGACTCCATCGGCGACGGCTGCACGGCTACCTCGGCAACTCTCTCCACACCTTACCAGGTCGTCCTCGATGCCAATCAAAATCTCTTCATCGCCGATTCCGGTAATGCTCGCATTCGCGAAGTCCTTGCTTCCTCTGGCGTCATTCAGACAGTCGCGGGCGGCGGTACCGGCTGTAACGCGCAAACCGACACTTTCGGCGACGGTTGCACACCCACACAGGCATCGCTCTTCGGACCTGCCGGTGTTTTCGTCGATGCCCATGGCAATCTCTTCATCTCGGATTCCAGCGATGAGCGTATTCGGGAAGTCAGCGTTTCCACAGGACTCATCCAGACCATCGCCGGCACCGGAGCGGGCGGTTACAACGGCGACGGCATCCTTGCCACTACTGCGGAAGTGTATTATCCCGCAGGACTCTTCGTTGATTCTTCCGGCGACGTCTTCTTTGCCGATGTGGACAACGAACGTATCCGCGAAATCGTCGCCTCCACTAACTTTATTCAGACTCTCGCTGGTGGCGGAGAAGGTTGCACAGGCGAGACCGACACCTTTGGCGACGGCTGTCCCGCCAATGAAGCGTTCATGGTTCCGTACGGCGTGACTGTGGATGCCTCCAGTAACATCTACATTGCAGACGAAGGCTTTTCCCTCGTTCGTGAGGTTGTCTCCTCCACCGGCGTCATCCAGCCCTTTGCCGGTAACGGCAAACCCAGCTTCAGCGGCGATGGTGGCCTCGCCAAAAATGCACAACTCTTCTACGCTACGGCGTTGCTGCGGATGCTTCCGGGAACGCTTACATCGCCGATCTCGATAACGAGCGCATTCGAAAAGTCACTGCCTCCACCGGCATCATCCAGACCGTCGCCGGAGGCGGCACTGGTTGCAGCGCCCAGACCGACACGTATGGAGACGGGTGTCCTGCCACTCAGGCTGTTCTGAGCGCACCGACCTCGGTTTTCGTCGATCATGCCGGCAACATTTTCATATCGGATTATGGCAACTCCCTCATTCGCGAGGTCTCCGCTTCCACCGGCATTATGTCCCTCGTCGCTGGCGGCGGTACCGGTTGCCCGAATCAAACAGAGGCCCTCGGTGATAACTGCCCGGCGACCCAGGCAACTCTCTCGGCTCCATGGGGCCTCTACGTGGATTCCGCCGGAGATATTTTCATCGCTGACTATAATAACAGCCGTATCCGCGAGGTCGTGGCCTCCACAGGCATCATTCAATCCATCGCCGGAACCGGCGTCGATGGCTACAATGGAGACAACATCCCCGCGAACACTGCTCAGATCGCCAATCCCACCGGTTTGTACGGAGACTCTGCCGGCAACATTTACTTTTCGGATCTGGAAAACTTCCGCATACGCGAGATCGTGGCCTCCACCCGCTTTATCCAGACCGCCGCTGGCACCGGCACACCGGGCTATAATGGCGATAACATTCTCGCCACTTCCGCCGACATTCTTGGACCCTTCGGTCTTTTCGTCGACCTTGGTGGCAATATCTTCTTCGGTGACACCGGAAACTTTCTCATCCGTGAAGTTGTTGCCTCCACTGGCGTGATCCAGACCGTCGGCGGCAACGGCACTCCGGGTTTCACCGGAGACGGCGGTCTCGCAACCAGCGGATCTATTGGCTATGTCTACGGTTTGTCCGGCGACACAAACGGCGATCTCCTTCTTGCCGACACCTACGCCAACCGTGTCCGCGAAATTTACGGCATCGTCCCCGCCGACACTCTCACCATCACCACTTCCACCCTTCCTCTCGCCTCGGTCGGCACTCCGTACTCCTTCTCTCTCCAGGCCATCGACGGCACTGCTCCCTATACTTGGTCTCTGATCTCTGGTTCGCCGCCTCCGGGCTTCTCTTCCCTCTCTTCTTCCGGCGTTATCACCGGAGTGCCCACCACCGTCGGCACCACCACCTTCTCGGTACAAGTCAACGACAGCGCGAATCACGTCCAAACGCGAACTCTCTCCCTCGTCGTCACTCCCGAAGGCGTCACTCTCCAATCAATCGTCGTTGCGCCGGTAAACCCCACCGTTGCTATCAACGCCACGCAGCCTTTCCAGGCGGTGGGCACGTACAATGACGGGAGCACACAGAATCTTTCCGCCGCCGTGACTTGGAGTTCAGGCACCGCCACCGCAGCGACCATCAGCGCAGCAGGAATAGCCACTGGCGTCAGCGCCGGAACTTCCCTCATCACCGCCACACTCGGCGCCGTCACCGGCTCCACCACGCTGACCGTCACCGCTACAGCTCCCCACTTATATGTGGGCAGCGCAGTTTCTGCGAATTGTTGCTTGGACGTTCTTGATACTGCCACCAACCAGGTCATCAAGTCGATTCCGACCACCGCGCTTGACGAGCCGTTCGGCATAAGTCCGGATCAGAGTCGCATCTACATCGCAGACAACGTCAATAATCTCGTCGACGTAGTCGACACCACCACCAACACCCTGGTAACTACAATTCCCGTTGGTCCTGGCGCCACCTCCGTTGCCATCACGCCGAACGGCCAGTTTGGCTACGTTGCTGAGTACGGAGACTCCAACGTTTCTGTCTTCAGTCTAGCCACCAACACTCTGGTGGCCACCATTCCGATTGGGTTTGTTGGCAATTGGGATATGGCCACACCTGACGGCGCATTTGTTTATGTTACCAGCAGCGTCGATAACCGCGTCGCGGTCATCAGCACCAGCACAAATACGCTCACTTCCACTTTCACCATTACTCCGCCTTCTGGACAACCAGCCTCCACGTGCCTTGGTGGGCCGCGATTTAATCCTGCCGGAACTCTTGGCTATATCGTGCAGGCCTGCCTAACGAATTCACCCGGCAGCATCACCGTGTTGTCTATACCCAGTAACGCTCAACTGGCCACCATCACCGTTGGAACCTTTCCTTATGATTTGGTCCTCTCTCCGGATGGCTCCCGCCTCTACATCCCGAACGAAGGTTCGAATAACGTATCCGTAATCGACACCTCCAGTAACACCGTCATTGCGACTATTCCAGTCGGAAACGCTCCTCAATCTATCTCGATTACTCCCGATGGCACCCTCGTGTATGTCGCTAACACTCAAGACAGCACGCTCTCTATCATTCAGACGTCAACGAATACGGTTTCCGCAACCGTTCCCCTCACCACGCCGTTCGGCATGGTTTTCGCCAGCCCGCCGCCCGCTTCCCAGGCCACAACTCTCGCTCTCACTCCGCCAAACCTCATCTTCACCGCGCCACTCGGCTCTCCGACTTCCCAAACCATCAAGGTCACGAATCCCGGAACTCCTTCCGTTTCGCTCACCAGCATTGCGCTCACCGGCCCGAACGTCGCCGACTACAGGATATCCAGCAACACTTGTCCCCAGCCTCCCAACACTTTGGCCGGGAACGGTGGCAACTGCAGCCTCCAGGTTGTCTTCACGCCGCTGGCCACCGGTTCACTCACCGCGTTCGTCACCATCACCAGCACGAACGGCCTTGCCAGTTCCACGCAGAGCGCCCCGCTCGCAGGCACCGGCAACCCACTCGTGGCCGCGTTCAGCAATCTCACTCCTTCGCAATCCATTTTCGCGGGCACCAGTTCCATCACGCTTGCAGGCACCATCGGTAGCGGCACCACGTTCCCAACGCCGGGTGAAACCATCTCCATATCCATCAACGGCGCATCCCAGACCGTCACCATCGGCAGCAATGGCACTTTCTCCACTGCCTTCTCGACAGCAAATATCCCCGCCTCGCCGACACCGTACGTCATCACCTACAGCTATGCCGGTGACGCAAACTTCGGCGCGGCCACCGACAGCAGCACCACCCTCACCGTCAACCCGGTAGTTTCTTCCTTCCAGCTCACCGTCACCGATATCGGCACCGGCAATGGCGCGGTCACGGATAATTTGCAGCAGATCGATTGCATCACCACGGCGGGAGTGCAGAGTGGAACCTGCTCGGCAAGTTATAGCGCGGGAACGCCGGTCACGCTGACCGCTACGCCCAGCGGCAACACTACGTTTGCGGCATGGGGCGGAGCCTGCTCTGGCACCACCACTTGCGCAGTCACGATGAACTCCGCGCAATCCGTCACCGCATCGTTCACGCCGCCGCCGCAGCAGATCAGCCTGACGTTCAGTGCCGGCACCACCGTTTCGGGCATGGCCACCTACGATTGCCCATCGAATCCAAATCCCACGCCGACGAATCCCTGCACCGATCCCAACGCCCACGCGCTTGCTCTTTCGATTCCGCAAGTGCTGGTGCCATTCACGGTGACGGTGCAGGCCAGCGAAGTTCCGCCATCCGTAGCCAACGGAATTTGCCCCAACGGCGACACGCCCACGCAGGATTTCGACTGCCGCTTCGTAACTTTCTTCACCTATCAGACCAACGCCAACGGCGATAAAGTCGTTCCGCTCTGCTATCCCTACGCCAACGGAAACTGCGTCCACTACCAGGTTTATTCCGGCACGCCAGGGGTGGAACCGGATCCCAGCAACTACGTCGGCCCCATCGATTGGGAAGTCAGCTGGAACAACGATGCCTTCGTTCCGCCAGCGCCGTACACGGGCAGCATCCCGCAACTCTACGATGATCCCGACTACGCCGTAACGCCCACATCGCCCTACGGCACGGATTGCACCACGCCGATGCTGGTCAACGGCAGCCCCACGAACCCACCAATCTACTGTCAGTTCGAATTCAACATCACCACCGCGTATCTCCCGGATAAAAAAGTAGACGCGGGCATCACCGGCAGAACGAAACAGTTCAATGATGTAGCCGTAGCCTTCCCGCCGGCAAACGTCGGCAACCTCACCATCACCGACGCGCCGCTCTCTGCAACCGTCGTAGCCGGAAGTCCGATCGGCTACACCATAACCGTAACCAACAGCGCCGGCGGAGCTGTCACCGGCGCGACGCTGACCGACGCATTGCCCGCAGGCACAAATGTGAATTGGACGATCAGCCCAACCTACTCCGGGCCCGGCACGTGCGCGATCACTGGCTCAACCGGAGCCCAAGTTCTCAGCTGCAGCTTCGGCACAATCACCGCCAGCCAGACGTTCACCGTCGGCCTGCTCAGCCCAACCTCCTCCATCGGCACGTACACAGACACAACCACAACCGTCTTCGGCACGCAACAAATCCTCTCCATCGCCACGCTGGCCGCGCAGGGAATCACCGCCACGTTCAGCAATATCACGCCATCGCAAACGATTCAGGCCGGCACCGCATCGATCACGTTAAGCGGCGCGATCGGCAATGGAGAACAATTCCCGGTGGGTAACCATCGGCAATGCCGGAGCGTTCAGCACAACATTCCCGACCACTGCGCTCGCAGCATCCAGCACGCCGTATCCGATCACCTACACCTATGCGGGCGACGGCACATTCACTCCCGCCACCAACAGCAGCACCGGCAACGGTACTGTCACCGACAATCTGCAGCAGATCGATTGCACCACCACTGCCGGAGTGCAAAGCGGCACCTGCTCGGCAAATTACACCGCAGGCACGCCCGTAACGCTCACTGCCACGCCCAGTGGTAACACCACGTTTGCAGGCTGGGGCGGCGCGTGCACCGGCACAACCACCTGCGCAGTAACCATGAACTCCGCGCAATCCGCCAC
This sequence comes from Candidatus Acidiferrales bacterium, assembly GCA_963701055.1. Taxonomy (GTDB): domain Bacteria; phylum Acidobacteriota; class Terriglobia; order Acidiferrales; family UBA7541; genus Acidiferrum. The sequence continues at coordinate 1,115,990 of OY969563.1, forward strand.
CGCATCGTTCACGCCGCCGCCGCAACTCATCAATCTCACCTTCAATCCCGGAACCACCGTCACTGGCATGGCGACTTACGACTGCCCATCGAATCCCAATCCCACGCCAACGAATCCCTGCACCGATCCCAACGCGCACGCGCTGGCGCTTTCGATCCCGCAAGTGTTGCAGTCCATCACGCTCACGGTGCAAGCCAGCGAACTCCCGCCATCCATGGGCAACGGAATCTGCCCCAACGGCGACACGCCCACGCAGGATTTCGACTGCCGCTTCGTAACTTTCTTTACTTACCAGACCAACGCCAACGGCGACAAAGTCGTTCCGCTCTGCTATCCCTACGCCAACGGAAACTGCGTCCACTACCAGGTTTATTCCGGCACGCCAGGGGTGGAACCGAATCCCAGCAATTACGTCGGCCCCATCGATTGGGAAGTCACATGGAATAACGACACGTTCGTTCCGCCAGCGCCGTATGCGGGAAGTATTCCGCAACTCTACGACGATCCCGATTACGCGGTAACGCCCACATCGCCCTACGGCACGGACTGCACCACGCCGATGCTCGTCAACGGCAGCCCCACGAATCCGCCAATCTACTGCCAGTTCGAATTCAACATCACCACCGCGTTTCTCCCGAACAAAAAAGTGGACGCGGGCATCACCGGCAGAACAAAACAGTTCAACGATGTAACTGTAGCCTTCCCGCCTGCAAACGTCGGCAACCTCACCATCACCGACGCGCCGCTGGCCACGCCCGTGACCGCAGGTAGCGCCATCGGCTACACCATCACCGTCACCAACAGCGCAGGCGGAGCCGTCACCGGCGCCGTCCTCACAGACACGCTGCCCGCGGGCACCAACGTGAATTGGAGCATCAGCCCAGCCTATTCCGGCCCGGGCACGTGCGCGATCACCGGCGCAATCGGAAGCCAGGTTCTCAGCTGCAGCTTCGGCACCATCACCGCCAGCCAAACGTTCGCCATCGGCCTGCTCAGCGCCAGCTCCTCCATCGGCACCTACACAGACACCGCGACAACCGTAGTCGGCACGCAACAAATTCTTTCCATCGCCACATTAACCGTGCAGGGAATCACCGCCACCTTCAGCAATCTCACGCCGTCGCAAACCATCACCGCCCGCTTCACTTCGATCAATCTCGCCGGCGTCATCGGCGGCAGCACCAGCTATCCCACATCCGGCGAAAAAGTTTCCATCGCCATCGGTTCCGTCACGCAGCAAGCCACCATCGGCGCCAACGGCGCATTCAGCGCCACATTCCCAACCGCAGCGCTTACCGCTTCCACCACGCCGTACACCATCACCTACAGTTACACCAGCGACGGCATCTTCACCTCCGCCACCAACGCCAGCACCACACTCACCGTAAACGCCAGCACCGCATCCGCACTGGTCATTTCGCCGTCCAGCATCAACTTCGGCCAGGTTCCTCTCGGTGGACTCGCGCTCAACGAAGTCACGTTGAAAAACACTGGCAAAACCGCCATCGCCATTTCCAAAATCGCCATGAGCAAAACCGGCGTCGGCGATTTCGACGACTTCTTCGTGCTCAGCCTCTGCCCCTCCACGCTCAAAGCCGGCGCCAGCTGCGTACTCGGTGTAGGCTACGTGCCCGATCGCGACGATTCCATCGGCGCCATCACTTCCACCTCCGACGTCATCACCGACAACGCCGCAGGCAGCCCGCAATCCGTTCCGCTCCAGGCCGAAACCATCAATCCAAAAGCCAGCCTCAGCAGCACCTTCCTCTCCTTCGGCTCACAAAAAGTCGGCACCACGAGCCCCGGCAAAACCGTAACCATCACCAGCACCGGCACCTCACCACTAATCCTCAACTCCATCACCGTCACCGGCGCCTACTCCCTAGCCAGCTCCACCACCTGCGCCGCCCATACCACCCTGGCCCCCACCCAAACCTGCACCATTACCGTCAACTTCCACCCCACAAAATCCGGCCTACAAGCCGGTGCCGTAAACATCTCCGACAACACCCTCTTCGCTAAGCACGTCATCCTGCTTACCGGCACGGGCAAATGATTGTTCGCAACTTGTGCGGAATCTTGGTGTGTGTCGCGGTGGCCGATGCTACTTACGGCGTGAAGCTTCCTTCCATGGACTTCTCACAATGTACTCGGGCGTTGCCGTAGCGTTTTCCTTGCTGGCGGCCAGCAATTTTCTCCGCACAAGCCAACGCACCGCCGCTTGCGCCGAACTCTTCGACACGCCCACAGACTCCGCCAACTCCTGATAGCTCACCTGCACCGCCGCCTTCCGCTTCGCCTGTTCCGCCACAAGCCACAGGTACACAAGGAAACTCGCGGGTCTGCGGTCGTGCCCGACCAGGTCGCGCATCAATACATCAACTACATAATCATCGATTATCGGCATCGCTATACCAGCAAATGATATAGCAATCCCTGCCTGATTGCATCGCTCCGCGTGCCTCGCTATGCTGCGCACATCAGGGAGGAATGAAGATGATTCGAGGGATTAAATTTGTCGGTATTCCTGTCCGCGATCAGGACGTTTCGCTGAAGTTTTATACCGAAGTGCTGGGATTAAAAGTGGCCACCGACCAGCCATTTACGGACAAGCAGCGATGGATTGAACTGTCGATTCCCGGCGCAGAAACCGGCATCGCGCTCTTCACCCCCGACGGTCACGAAAAGCGCATCGGCGAATTCCAATCCATTTCCTTCTGGTGCGAAGACGTCTTTGCCACGGCCAAGGCCCTCAAATTCAAACGCGTCACGTTTACCCGGGAGCCCAAGGCCGAGCCTTGGGGATCGATCGCCGTATTTCAAGATCCGGATGGCAACCAGTTCGCTCTTTCCAGCAAAGGCAAGCCAAAATAACGAAGCCTGGTAACACGCCCTCCACCCAGCAAGATCAACGCGTCCCCTCACCAAAGAAAAATCCACGCCATCCTGAGCGGAAGCGCCATTTACGTAGTGAAGGAGATCAACCGTTCTGCGGAGCAGGAACAGAGTAAACGATTACAGTCCCTTTTCCCGGTTTCCGCCGTCAAATTGTCGTTGATTATGATCGAAATTTTGCTGCCAACGCCTGCGCAGCGCGCGTGCCCCGGCCTTATTCCGCGTTTCGCGTCTTTGCCGGACGCTTCGAGTTGGAACGCGCCTTACTCTGCGCGTGAGTCGGCGAGAAAGTCGTCGAGCTTCGCAGAACCAGCCGCGTTTTCAGAACGTACTCGGTTCCTTCCGGCGACGGCGTCTCTCTCTTCACTTCTTTCAGCAGCGCCTCAAACGCCAGCCGCGCCAGTTCCGACTGAGACATTTGCACCGTCGTCAGCGGCGGAGTCAGGAATTCCGCCATGCGAATATCGTCGAATCCGATCACCGACAAATCCTGCGGCACCTTAATCCCAAGTTCGAACGCTTCTCTCATCACGCCGATCGCCGTCATGTCGTTTGAGCAAAGCAGCGCCGTCGGGCGGTCGCGGAGCGCCGCAAGCTTGTTCAACGCGCTTTTTCCGCCTTCCAGCCGGTGATTGCCTTCCACAATAAACTCCGGCGTCACATGCAATCCAATCTCCCGCATCGATGTTTCAAACGCGTCTTTGCGCGCCAGTGCGGATCGCAAGCGCAGCGGCCCGGTGATAAATCCTATGCGCTCATGCCGCAAAGCCGCCAAATGTTGCACTGCTTGGCGAATTCCGTCGGCGTAATCCACGCGAATATTGCTCACGCGCGGAGCCTTCGGGCCGATGTCCACGAAAACCAGCGGCAAATTCCGGAACCGCAAGTGCTCCAGCAAATAATCTTCCATGCCGAATGTAAGAATCGCCACTCCGTCCACGCGCCCTTCGATCATCCGGCGCACCGCCAGTTCCATGCGTTTGGAATCATGAATCGTGGAGGTCAGAAGAATTTCGTAATGCTGTTCCACCGCAAGGGTCTCAAACGTCTGCACGATTTCCGGGAAAAACGGATTTGTGATTTCCGAAACGATCAATCCAAACACGCGGCTTCGTCCGGACACCAGCGCGCGCGCGGACCGGTTCGGGTAGTAGCCCAGTTCTTCGATTGCTTTCCAGACGCGCTTGGCCAGTTGCGCGTCCACAGTCGCCACTTGGTTTACCGTGCGCGACACGGTTGCGGTTGATACTTTAGCCCGCCTTGCGACGTCCCGAATATCCACGTGCCCTCATTACGATTGAAAAAGTCTGATTGACCATCAGTATACGCTATCTCTGTGCCAGTCCAACCGATCTGCCGCGTTCAGGCACCTTCTCGAAGGCCTTGTGCCGGCCCAACGAACCGGCGTAAAAGATTCGCGGCAATGCCACTTGCATTGCCCTCAATAGCATGGTAAACGTTTACTTACTTTGTGCGGAATTCTTCCCGGTGCATTCCGCGGGTTCAGGAGGCCCTGTCGTGCTCAGACCAATTTTCTTTCTTTTGGTCTTCGCGCTATTTCCCATCCTTTCCACTTCCTTCCGTGCAAATAGTGCGGAGCGCAAGATCCAGGTCTCCGAATTCGGCAAGACCAGCGGAGGAGAAACCATTTACCGCTACGTCCTCGCAAACGATCACGGCGTCGAAGCCGTCATCATTTCCTATGGCGCGGCTATTGAGTCGCTAAAGACCCCGGATCGCAAAGGCAGGCTTTCCGACATCGTCTTGGGCTACGACACGCTCGAGGGCTATGAAACCGACAAATCGTTTTTTGGCGCGACTATCGGCCGCTACGGTAATCGCATTGCCGCCGGTCAATTCACACTCGATGGCACAGTCTGCCATTTGCCAAATAACGACGGCCCCAACTGTCTCCACGGCGGCACGCGCGGTTTCAATAAACGCGTCTGGCAAGGAGTCGATTCCTCGCGCGCCGATGCCCAGGTCCTCGAAATGACCTACACGAGCCAGGATGGCGAAGAAGGATTCCCCGGGACGCTCAAAGTGAAAGTAACGTTCACTCTTCCCAACAAGAGCGACGAACTTCGCATCGACTATCTCGCAACCACGGATAAGGACACAGTCGTCAACCTGACCAATCACAGTTACTTCAATTTATCCGGCGTTCCCAATCAGGAAATACTGGATCACCAGCTACTCCTTCACGCTTCGAAATTCACTCCGGTAGATTCCACCCTGATCCCGACCGGAGAATTGCGCCCGGTTGCCGGTGGTCCTTTCGATTTCGAGAAACCGGCGGCCATCGGCGCGCGAATCAATCAGGACGACGAGCAGCTGAAATTCGGAAAGGGATACGATCACAATTGGGTGCTGGACAAAACTTCCCACGGAGAGTTGCAAACTGCCGCGGAAGTTTACGAACCCACGAGCGGACGAGTTCTGCAGGTCCTCACAACTCAGCCGGGAATCCAGTTTTACAGCGGCAACTTTCTTGATGGCACCGTCCGCGGCAAGGGCGGCGTGCTCTACGCCCACCGCACCGGCCTTTGCCTGGAGACGCAGCATTTTCCCGATTCGCCGAACCATGCGAATTTTCCGTCCACGGAATTAAAGCCGGGCCAAACGTACCGTTCAACAACGGTCTTGCGTTTTTCGACCCGGAATTGAGGAGCCTCGTTCGCCAATGTTGCTGGAACATTTAAGACAACAAGTACTCGAAGCCAATCTCGATTTGGTTCGCAGAGGACTTGTGCTTTCCACTTTCGGCAACGCCAGTGGTGTCGATCGCGAGCAGGGACTGATCGTTATCAAACCCAGCGGTGTTCCGTACGAAAAAATGAAGCCAGAGCATCTGGTCGTTACCGATCTTCACGGCAAAATCATCGAAGGAACCCTGCGCCCTTCCTCCGATCTCCCCACGCACGCCTCGCTCTATCGCGCGTTTTCTTCGATTGGTGGAATTGCGCACACGCATTCCGAACATGCCACCGCTTGGGCGCAAGCGCGCAAATCCATTCCCTGCTTTGGCACTACCCACGCCGATTATTTTCACGGGCCCATTCCGCTTACCGATCCCATGAGCGATAGCGAAATCGATGGAGAGTACGAAGCGAATACCGGCGTGGCGATCATCCGCGCGTTTGAAAAAATAGATCCCGTCGCTGTGCCAGCCGTTCTGGTGGCGAATCACGGTCCTTTTGCCTGGGGCCCGGATCCCCATAAAGCCGCGGAAAACGCTTGGATGCTGGAGGCCGCCGCGCGCATGGCTTACCTTACCGTGTGCATCAACCCGCACGCGAATTCCATCGGCAAGACGCTCCATGATCGCCATTTTCTGCGGAAGCACGGAAAAAAAGCCTATTACGGGCAGCCGGGGACAAAAGGATGACCGCCTCGCGAGAGTCATCATCGGAGCGATTTATTGCATTCAGTAATTGAACGGTTTCCATGCAAACACAGTTCGCGGAGCTAACATGGCCAGCAAGAAAAAAATGACAATGGGGTTGATCGTAGGGAACCGGGGATTTTTTCCGGATCATCTGGCCAAGACCGGCCGCGAAGAAATGTTGCAAACCCTGCAAAATGCCGGCTTCGATGTGGTCGCGCTCACGCCGGAGCAGAGCAAATACGGCGCCGTGGAAACTCACGAAGAAGCCAAACGCTGCGCCGAACTGTTCCGCTCCAAAGACACCGCAATCGACGGCGTCATCGTCACTCTTCCCAATTTTGGCGACGAGCGCGCCATCGCGGACACGCTGCGCCTCGCGCGCCTCAATGTTCCCGTGCTGATTCAAGCCACGCCAGACACCCCGGCCAGAATGGGCATCACGCATCGCCGCGACAGCTTCTGCGGAAAAATGTCCGCGTGCAACAATCTCAAGCAATATGGCATTCCGTACTCGCTCACCACGCTGCACACCGAAACTGCCGCCTCCCCGGAATTTGCTAAAGATCTCGAATGGTTCGCCGCCGTCTGTCGTGTCGTCAAAGGTCTGCGCAATCTTCGCATCGGCGCACTCGGCGCCCGTCCCACCGCCTTCAACACCGTGCGCTACAGCGAGAAACTTCTCGAAGCCAGCGGCATCTCCATTGAAACTCTCGATCTTTCCGAAGTCCTTGGCCGCATCGGCCGCATGAAAGATGATGACGCCGCCGCTGTCCAGAAATTGCAGTCCATCCAGAAATATGTTTCCACCAACGATATTCCCCACGCTGCGTTGCTCAAGATGGCCAAGCTGGGCGCGGTAGTCGACGATTGGATGAAGGCTACCGATCTGCAGATCAGCGCGGTGCAGTGCTGGACTTCGCTCGAGGAAAATCTCGGCGTGGTTCCCTGCACAGTCATGAGCATGATGAGCGATTCGCTTCTTTCGAGCGCCTGCGAAGTCGACGTTTGCGGTGTTCTCGGCATGCACGCCTTGCAACTCGCTTCGGAAACTCCCAGCGCTCTCCTCGACTGGAACAACAACTACGGTTCCGATCCCAACAAAGCCGTCTGCTTCCACTGCAGCAATCTTCCCAAGCATTTCTTCCGCGATGTGAAAATGGACTACCAGGCCATCATCGCCGGCACTGTCGGCAAGGAAAACACTTTTGGCACGTGCGTCGGCGTGGTGAAATCCGGTGCGATGTGTTTCGCGCGCTTCTCCACAGACGATGCCAACGGCCGAATTCGCGGCTACACCGGCAGCGGCCGCTTCACCGACGATCCACTCGAAACGTTCGGCGGCGCAGGTGTAGTGGAAATTCCCGGCCTGCAGAAACTCCTCCGCTACATCTGCGAAAACGGCTTCGAACATCACGTTGCCGCCAACTTCTCCTCCGTCGCCCCAGCCGTCCACGAAGCCGCCACCCGCTACCTCCACTGGGACATGTACGCCCACGCAGGCTAAAGGTTCAGTCTTATGGAAGACGCGTGAAACCATGGCAATCGTAGCTGGAGTCGATTTCGGAACTTTGAGCGTTCGCGTTTCCATCGTGGACAGCGAACGCGGCCTGCTCGCCACTGCTCTCGCTGAATATCCGCTCCATCGCAAGCGCGAAGATCCGGAATACGCCACGCAATCTCACGACGATCAAATGCGCGCCTTGGCCATCGCCACCCGCGAAGCTGTCCAGAAAGCGGGAATCTCCGACGATCAAGTCGAGGCGCTCGCTGTCGATACCACCGGCTCCTCCGTAATTCCCGTCGGCAAAAACCTCCAGCCGCTCGACGAATATTATTTGTGGTGTGACCATCGCGCGAAAGCTGAAGCCGCTGAAATTACCGAAGCCGCTCACCGCGAAAAGCTTCAAGCCATCGAGTGGTGCGGCGGCGTCTATTCCTCCGAATGGGGTTTCTCCAAGCTTCTGCATTGGCTGCGCCACAACCCTCAAGAACGCTCGCAATTCGTCACCGCTTTCGAACATTGCGACATGGCCGCTGTCACGCTTTGCGGAATCACCGATCCTCGCCTCGCCAAACGCAGCGTTTGCGCCATGGGCCACAAATGGTTGTGGAACGCCGAACTCGGCGGCCTGCCTCCCGAAGAATTTCTCGTCAAGGTCGATCCTTTGTTCGCGGGAGTGCGCGAAAAACTTCAGGGCGAATACGTCACCTCCGATCACATCGCCGGAAAGCTTTCTCCAGCCTGGGCGGAAAAGCTCGGGCTAAAAGCGGGAATCCCCATTCCCGTCGGCGCTTTCGACGCTCACTGGGACGCCATCGGTGCCGGTTGCCGCACCGACGACATGGTCAACGTCATCGGCACTTCCACCTGCATCATCGGCATCACGCCGTCGATCAATCTCGTTCCCGGCGTCTGTGGAGTTGTTCAGGGCAGCGTGCATCCGCAGCGCACCGGAATCGAAGCCGGCCTTTCCGCCGTCGGCGATATATTTAACGCCATCGCCCAGCGCGCCGGCACCGATGTTCCCACGTTAAGCATTGGCCTCGATAAATATCGCGCTGGCCAAACCGGCCTTCTTCGCATCACCTGGGACAATGGCGATCGCACCGTGCTCGTCAATCCCAATTTGCGCGGCGCCACTCTCGGCTGGAATTTGCAAAGCACTGCGCAAGACGAACTCTTTGCCGCCATCGAAGGTACCGCCTTCCACACCCGCATCATCCTCGATCGCATGGCCGAGCACGGTGTGAACATCAAGCGTGTCATCAATGCCGGCGGCATCCCGCAAAAAAATAATGTCCTCAATCAGGTTTACGCCAACGTCCTCGGGCGGCCGGTTCTCGTTCCCAGCAAAAGCGTCATCAGCCTCGGCTCCGCCATTTTCGCGTTCCTTGCCGCAGGCACGTTCAAAACCGTCGAAGAAGCTCAGGACAAAATTTGCCCGCAGCACCGCGTCTTTTCTCCCGAGCCTGCGGCGCAGAAAGTTTACGATTCGCTTTACGCGCTCTATAAGAAATTCTATTTCTCCTTCGGCCAGCCAAGCGACGCGGCGTTTGGCAACCTTATGCCCACACTAATCAAACTCGCTGAGCAGGCTCATCCCACCGCAAAACATTCCGTCGATTAAGATTCTGGGGGTTACCATGAAAAATCCATCGAAATTCTCGAGGCGTCAATTCGTTGGCTCGGCCGTCACCGCGGCCGCCGCAACTTCTTTGCCGCTGCAAAATCTTATGGCGTTCTCGCAAACCAGCGCCTCTCCCGCATCCGATCCAGTGTGGAGAGACGAGGGCGTCCTCTACGTCGACAAATCTCCCTACGCCAAGTTGCACAACGTTCCCGTCCACGCCGTCACCATCACAGCAGGCTTCTGGGGTGCTCGCCGCGAGATCAACGTCGACAAAAGTATTCCCTCCATGGAGGCATTGCTCGAAGCTAACGGCCGCATGAAAAATTTCCTCCGCATCGCCGGAAAAAGTGACGCCAAACAAAGCGGCCCCGTGTATTCCGATTCCGATGTCTACAAATGGACCGAAGCCGTTGGCTTCGCGCTTCAATCCGGCGATCGCCCGCAACTGCGCGAACAGACGGAACAAATCATTAAAGAAGTTGTAGCCGTCCAGGAACCCAGCGGCTATCTCAACACCTACTACGTCGAGGATCGCGCCAAGGATCGCATGACCCCCGATGTCCAGCGCGTGGGCCACGAACTCTACAACCTCGGTCACATGATCCAAGGCGCGATTGCCTACTACCGCGCCACGGGCGATCGTACTCTGTTGGATGCCAGCATCCGCTTCGTCGACGGCTATCTGCTCACCAATTTCGGCCCGGCTCCCAAGAAGCCAATTTTCTCCGGCCATCCCGAAATCGAACTCGCGCTCGTCGAACTCTATCGCACCACCGGCGACAAAAAATATCTCACTTTGGCCGGCTATATTCTCCAGGGCGACGATCGCATGAAGATGCCCCAGCGCGCTTACGTTTATAACTTCTGCGGAATTCCGTTCACTTCTCGCACGCATCTCGAAGGGCACGCTGTCCGCGCCATGTACGCCTGTTGCGGTGCCACGGACTACTACATGGAAACCGGCGACGAATCGTATCTCAAAACCCTCAACATCTTGTGGAACGACCTCGTCACTTCGCAAATGTACGTCACTGGCGGTGTCGGCGCGCGCAGCCAGGGCGAAGCCTTTGGCGATTCTTACGAACTGCCCAATTTCACCGCCTATGGCGAAAGCTGCGCGGCCATCGGCAACATGATGTGGAACTGGCGCATGCTCACCGCCACCGCCGAAGCCAAATATGCCGACGTCATCGAGCGCGCCTTGTACAACGGCATCAATTCCGGCATGTCTCTCGACGGCATCTTATATTGTTACCGCAATCCCTTGGCCTTCGATCCCACGAACGGCGATAAGATTCGCAACCCCTGGTACGACACCACCTGCTGCCCTCCCAATCTCGAGCGCACCTTCGCCTCGTTGCCCGGCTACTTCTACGGTACCAGTAAAGACGGCCTCTACGTCCATCTTTACGACAATTCTCAACTCGATTGGCATCTCGAAGACGGCACCGGCCTGAAAGTCACGCAGAAAACAAATTATCCCTGGGATGGCGCGGTAGACCTCGCCGTTTCCCCCGCGAAGCCAACTGAGTTCACCATTTATCTGCGCATTCCCGGCTGGTCCGACGGCACGCAAGTAAAGGTCAACGGCGCCGCGATCTCGGGCGCGAATCCCGGCCACTATCTCGCCATACGCCGTCGCTGGACCTCCGGCGATACCATCACCGCAAAATTCAACATGGCCCCGCAAGTCATCGAAGCCAACGCGCGCGTTGTCGATGATTACGACCGCGTCGCGGTTCAGCGCGGCCCGCTAATCTATTGTCTGGAGCAATTGGATCAGCCCGAAGGCGTGCCGCTCTACGACGTGTCTCTCGATCTGCGCCAAGAATCATCTTCGCAGTTTCACGACGAGTTCGAACCGAACTTGCTCGGCGGCATCGTCGTCCTGAAACATGTTGGCGCGGCCAGCGAATCCTCTGATGCAGCCAACAAACTCTATTCTTCCTACGCCGCAACCCCGTCGCCCACTCGCAAAGTGGAACTCCAGTTCATCCCCTACTACGCCTGGGCAAATCGCGCCGCCACATCCATGCAAGTGTGGACGCCCTACCTCGCACCTAACCATATTTCTGGAAACCCGCTGTAAAGACTGTTTCTGCGGCAAAAAAAAAACAGAACGTTGTCATCCTGAGGAGCGCCTTTTGCGACGAAGGATCTCAACCACCGCATCTTGCCTTCCAACTCTCCGCCACACTCCGCGTAGGGTCGGAGCACTGCTGCGCCCCATGTCCGCAAAAATTCCTCAAACGCTCGCAATCCGCATCTCCCGAGTTCTCCAATTCGCAACGCCGCCTCACGGCTCCCCAGGCTTCGTGAACACGCCCGCATCAATCGCCACGTTCTGCCGTATCTCCTCAAACTGAATCGTCGCGGCGTCCTCCGGATCAGACATCGTCACGCGAAACGGAACCTGCACTCCGTCCACATCCCGGTAATCCGCATAATCCACTTGCGAAGGATTCAACCCCAGCGGCGATTCCGCATAACGCACAACGCGAATTAGCAACCAGGACTGCTCGTCGAAATAAAATTTCGCCGCGGGCTGCCCATCGCGGCTGGCAAATAACAGATAAGCCTCATGCCCATTAATCTTTTCCGGATACTCCACGCGCAATTCCGGAAATCTTTCCTGAATACGCAGCGGAAATTGCAGGTCCGCATCCATTCGCGCGCCTTCCACATCTCCGGGATGCATCGCTCGTGCCGGCCGTCCCGGAATTCCATACCAGCCCGTATGCCCATCGTAAACCTCGGTGCTCTGCCCTTCGGCAAGGTGGCGCACCAACGCCCACTTGTCGGGTGCCTGCGCAAAAATCTCCACGCCAACCGTTTTGCCGTCGGCAACAGTCGTACCTTTTTCCACGCGGCTGGCAATCCTCTGAATCGCCTCCGCTCCCCCCAGCGCCGCCACATACTTCCCGATCAACTCATCCGCTGTGGGCAAGCCAGTGGGAAGCGCATGCCCTTGCGAATCACCACCTCTCGCGTCAGCCTCCGCCTCATTTCCAATCGCCGGAGTCGCAACAGGCTTAGCCACTCCGCGATGGCACGAGTAGCAAGTCACTTCGCGCCGCCCTTCGAAGTTCGCGTTGATCGCGAACATCATCTTCATCATTTCCCGCGCGGTTTGTTTCTCCTTCTTGTCATCTTTATCGAAATGTCCTTCCACGTGGCAAAAGCCGCATTGCACGCCGAGCGAAGACTCCATGAATTCCATCGCCGGAATCAATTGCTCGGACGGAATTCCCGTCAATACCTGAATATTCTTGAAAACTTCCTCGGTCTTTTTCCCCGGCCCCGTTGCAGAACTGTGTCCGCCAGTGGCCCCGCCTTCCGAACCCTCGCACATCGCGGCCTTGATCCTCCCCGACAATTCCGCGGCCTCCGCGCTCTTCCCCTCTTTTCCGTACAGCCCGATCAACGTGCTCGCAGCCGGCAAAAACAGCGGATCGAGCTTTACTGCCCGCTCCAGATGTGCAATCGCATCCGCATCATCTCCCTCCTGTATATAAGGAGATGCCGCGCTCGCCTCCGTCAGTGCGGAATTCGGATCAAGCTGCAACGCGCGATCGAACGCCAGTTTGGCATCCGAAGTTTGTTTCGCCAGCAGCAGCGCTTCGCCTATCCACTTGAAAAATTCCGGGTCCTCCGTAAATTGCCCCTGCACTTCCGTCAAGTCGCGATAGCCCTGAATCACAAACGGCGCCGAATGCCGCTGCATCCCCACGTCGATATACGCGATTCCAAGATTCCGCTTCTGCAACTCCGCGGCAGGTTCGCGCCACGCCGCGATTCCGCTATCCGCCGGAAGGTCGCGCGGCGCATCTGGCACCCGCTGAATTCTGTGATCCGTGAACACCGTGTGCCCGCCATCCTTCGCGTCGCGCCTAGGCATGTGGCATCTCAAACAATCGCTGTCCTTCGCCGGGTGCGCGGAAGGGAAGTTCGCCGTGTGGCACGACAGGCATCGTGCGCGGTAATACTCCACGGATTGCGTCAGCTTTTCATGCGGATTGTGGCAAGTCACGCACCACAAGCGCCCTCCGCTGTTTCTCGCGCAGGCACTCAGCGCAAGCTGCTCCACATGGCTGATCACTTTGAAATCCCCGGCAGGCGCGCCCACCGGCATAACGTTGCGATAAATCGTAAACGTGTCTTCCAGCGGCCTCCCCGGAATAAAGTCGCTGATTTTCTTTCCGGGGTTCGCCACACGAGCCACGCCAAACAAATGGCACTGCTCGCAAATGCTGTTGCGCGCGGCCGCCTCCAGCTTCGATGGATTCACGATCGTTCCAGCGCGCGGATCGACCAGGTGCTTTCCCGCTGGCCCATGGCAGCGTTCGCACGTAATCGCCTCCGCCGCAAACACGGGCGGCCGGTATTCATTCAACGTCCCCGAAACATGCAGCGCATTTCCGGAGTGGCACAGCAGGCATTCTTCCGCAATCGGCCGCGTGAAATCCGGATCGGGCTGATTCTCATACCCTGGCGCAAGATCGTAGGCGCGCCGGCTTTTGTAATACGCCACCGGAGACTGAAACAAATGTCCGCCTATATCCACCAGATACCCGCTCGCATGTTCGCCCGAGCCAATCACATAATCGACGCGGTATTCGCTCTTATCTCCGCCATTTTCCCAACTCTGATAAAATCCCGCCGCCGAAGAATGCATGGTGATCGTGCTGCCATGCGCCGTTACTGTCCCGTCCGGCTCGTTCCCCGCGCGCCGCAAAGCGTGCGCCATCGCCGAGCCCGAGAATCCTTGCACCTCGCTGGGATGGCACACCACGCAGCGATCCGCGCCCGTGGGCTCCTTCGTTTGTATTTGTTTCAGAATTGTTTTTGTCTGAAGTTTTGCGCCGCCGGCTTCTTGCGAACGCGCCAAGGAAATCCAACATAAAGCCAGCAGCGCAACCGAAGCCGCAAACGCAATTTGTTTTGTGCGCTCCGCGGCAGCAGAACCAGCGAACCGATCAAACAACCACCGCTGCGATTCTATGCCAGGCTTTTCCACGCGGTCCATACTCCAACGATTGGCCTTCGGACACAAGCGTGTGCCTTGGCGTCGGCGCTAGCTCTTCACGTTCTGATAAAGCTGGTAATCCTCGTCGCCAATCGCCGCAAACGGTCGCAGCGTCACTTTACCCGCATCGGCCTGCACGATCCAATCCTCGGACGACCCACCTGCCGCGGAAGCCCCCAGCAATTGTGCCCGCGTGAATGACGTCGGCACTTGCCCCACGGCAAACAGTGCCACGGGTCCACGCGACAATGCCACAAGCTGCGGAGTTTGCGCGTCCACCGCTTCCAGCCGAACCGGCATGCCAATCTCATATTCCACGCGGTCACCATTCTTCCACGTGCGCGCAATCGCAAAGAATTTTCCCGCGGTCACATCTCCGTCCACGCGCTTGCCGTTTACGGAAATTCGCGTCTTCGCGTCCGCCCACGCCGGCACTCGCAGATACACCGTAAAGGTTTCCGGCCGCGCCATCGCCAGTTCCAGTTGCGTCGTATTCGCCTTGGGATAGCTGGTTTGCTGCGTCAAAGTGCAGTCCGTCCCGTTCTGCTTCCAGGACACTCGCGAAGGCAGGAAAAGATTCACATAAATTCCTTCCTTCGCCGCGTAATACGAACTGATTCCATAATCCGCGCTCAATTGCGGGAAGGTCCCGGAGCAGCACGGCCATTTATCCTTGTAATAGACCTTCTTCGCGTCCTGCCGGTTATAGTCGGAATAATAAAAGCTCACGCCGTCCGGCTGAATCGGTTTCGCGCCGGCAACCGTGTTGTACAGCACCTGCTCCATGCTGTCGCCGCACCGCGAATCTTTCGTCACTCTCATCAAGTAGCGCGTAATCTTGAACTGCCCGTAAGCCCCGCAGGGAGTTTCGAAGCTCGCATGCGTCGTGCCCAGGCTGGCCCCAAGCAATCCTTTTCCCGGCTCCACGAATGCTTCGTTCGGTCCCCATCCCCCGGTCGCGTAACTTTGTTCCTGCACTAGCCGTAATCCATTCGCCGCCGCGCGCAAATATTTCTCATCGCCCAAAACCAGGTAAGCCTGCATCGCCGAACTCAACGTATTCACGTGGCTGTAAGCATGCTTGCCCGGCAACGGATTTTGCCCCGCTGCAAGTGGATCGTAGTAATCGTGATAGATGAATCGCTCGCCTAACTCGCGATAGCGCGTGTCGCCGCTGCGCTGGTACGCGAGAAAGAAATTTTCCGGCAGCGTGTACGTTTCGTCCCACGTATATGCAATCGTTTTGTGCGGCCGCGCCTCCTGCTCCGCGCGGCTTAGCGCCTTTTCCGGCAAGTGCGGCAACACCGCGTCCGTACTGCGTTTCAGCACATCCAGCGCGTTCGGGTCCGCCGCAAATTGATGCGCATCAATCAGCCCGCAGCACGTTTTATCGAACGTGTATCCCGGCAGTGGGTAGTCCACATAAAACTTTCCTGTTGGCTCCACGGTCGCGCCATACGCCAGAACCAGTCGCTGCACTTTTGCCTGCGTCGCTTTCGATCCAGTCACCGCGTACGCCCGCGCCAGGCCCGAAACGTATTGCCCAAACGAATGCCCTGGAATAAATCCGTGAAAATTATGGGCCGGGTCAAAGTCGGTTGCATTGTCATACCATCCGCCAAGGTCGGGCCCAGGCGCCGGCAGTCCTTCGCGTTGCCGGAACGGTTTCAGCAATCCATCTTCATCCACGCCCATGAACAACTTATGGTTCTGATCAAACTGCACGCGGAACGGACCGTCGAGCAGTTGCACTTGCGAATATTCGAAAACCGACAAGGGAGGTGTGACCGCCGCTTGCGCCTCTTTCTTGCGGGCCCACGCCGGCAGCGCTCCCACGGCCAGCAATCCCGCGGTCGAAGCCGCGGTCGTCTTTAGGAATTGTCTCCGGGATTTTTTTCTCATGGCGGCGTCTCCTGAGCCTGCGGGAAGGGAATCGATTTTCAGATCGCGAAAATCCGATTTTTCGATGGGCAGGCCTTGCTCGCCCATTTCTCAGCAAGCGTTTTCTCAACTAGCCTATGTATAACCCCTCGCGCCCTCCGCGTCAAACTCCAGCTGTCGCCAATTTCGCGAATGAAGTATCCTTGTAGCGCAGGGCGAGTCGCGAGCCCTGCGGCTTTTGCAAACTTTACGACGCTCTTGTACAGGCGAGCCGCCAGGTCAACCATATTTCTGATGCTTCGATTTCGGAAAATAGCTGCTTCGATCGTCTTCTTTGCTTGCGTCACTTCAGCCTTATCCCAGACCCCTCAAAATCCTGCCGAGCCCGTCAGCGCGGCCCTGCGTGCCAGGGATTTCGATAAAGCCATCGAGCTCTCCAGGTCCGCTCTCAGGCAATTCCCCAACAACGCTCAACTCTGGACGCTCCAGGGCATCGCTTTCACCAGCAAGGGTGACAACAAAAACGCCCTCGCCGCGTTTCAGCAAGCGTTGAAGATTGCCCCGAACAATGTTGCCGCCCTCGAAGGCGCCGCGCAGATTCACTATCAAGCCGGCAATCAAGCCGCAATCCCCCTTCTGAACCATCTGCTCGAATTGCACCCGGAAAACCTCACCGCCCACGCCATGCTGGCCGTTCTCGAATATCGCAAGGGAAATTGCGCTGCCGCGGTTCCGCATTTCGAGAAAGCGGAGCAACTGCTGGACTCGGAAGTGGATGCGTTGCACGCCTATTCCACCTGCCTCGTCCGCCTCAAGCGCCTCGACGACGCGGCCGCCACGTTACAAAAAGCCGTCGCTCTTCATCCCGATGATCCCCGCGAACGCCAGGTCCTCGCCTCCATTCAACTGATGGATCACAAATCGAAGGACGCCATCGCCACGCTGCAGCCCCTGCTCGACGCGCAAAACGTCGATTCCACCACGCTCCAACTGGCTTCCCGCGCCTATGAAGATTCCGGCGACACGCCGCAAGCGGTCAGCACTCTCCGGCAAGCAATTCTCCTGGATCCAAAAAACGTCAGCCTGTACATCGATTTCGCCACCATTTGTTTTTCTCACGAATCTTTCCAGGTCGGCATCGATGTCCTCACCGAAGGTTTGGTTCTTCAACCAAAGTCAGACGATCTCTACGTCGCTCGCGGCGTTCTTTACGTGCAGCTCGCGCAATACGATAAAGCCGAAGCCGACTTCGAGAAAGCGTACGAACTGAATCCCCACCAATCCCTAAGCACCGCGGCGCAAGGTTTGGCCGCCGTGCAGGCAAATGACCTCGATCACGCACTCGCTTCCATCCAGGAAAAATTAAAACGCAAGCCCAACGACCCCCTTCTTCTTTATCTGCAAGCCGACGTCCTCTCGCAAAAAGGTGTCGATCCCGGCACACCCGATTTCCAACTCGCCTTGCACTCCGCGCAGAAATCCGTCGCGTTGCAACCCACGCTTGCCGCATCCCGCGCCGTCCTCGCCAAGCTCTATATGCAAACGGGGCAATATCAGTTGGCCATCGAACAGTGCCGCAAAGCGCTCGCGCTCGATCCCAAGGATCAAACCGCCGTCTATCGCCTGATCCAGGCGTTGCGGAAAACCGGTCAGAACAAGGAAATACCCGCCCTGCTTCAACGCCTTGCCCAGCTTCGCGAAGAAGCCACCAAAGACGAGCGCGAGCGCTACCGTTATAAACTTTTCGAGGAGGAACCCGCCGCCAAGCCGGCAGAACCATAACCGGTTCGCCGCGCTTTCCCGGATCCCGGGAAAATGTTTACTCAACATTTCGTCTGCGCCATAATTAGTTCATTGACGACCATAATCCAGCGCCAAGGAATCCGCCTCCCATGACCGTTTCTCGCCGCGACTTCATGCGCGCTTCCCTCGGCTCGGCCTTTTCGTTGACCGCCGGCCGCGCCTTTGCCCAAGGCATGGGCGGACACGCAGCCAAGCCCATGGCCCGGCAAGCTCCCTCCGGTCGTCCCTTCAACGCGCATTTCACCGACGTAGCCGCCGCCGCCGGTCTTCACGCGCCCACGATCTACGGCGGAGATCAGGTCAACAAATACATCCTGGAATCCGACGGCTGTGGCTGCGCCTTCATCGACTATGACAATGACGGCTGGATGGATATCTTTCTCCTCTCCGGCACTTTGCTAGAGGGCGCTCCGCCCGGCGCCACTAACCGCCTCTACAAAAATAATCGCGATGGCACCTTCACTGACGTCACCGAAAAAGCCGGCCTGCACTCCGTCGGCTGGGCCAATGGCGTCTGCATCGCCGATTACAACAACGACGGCTTCGACGACATTTTTTGCACCTACTTCGGCCAAAATATCCTCTATCGCAACAATGGCGACGGCACCTTCACCGATGTTACGAAAGCCGCCGGTTTAGCGAACGACCAGCCCCGCTGGGGCGCCGGTTGCGCGTTCCTCGACTACGATCGCGATGGCCATCTCGATTTGTTCGTCTCCAATTACGTCCGTTTCAACCTTGAAAAAGCCCCGGTTCCGGGCGCCAGTTCCAACTGTAATTTTCGCGGTGTCTCCGTCGAGTGCGGCCCGCGCGGCCTTCCCACCGGCCACCATTCCCTGTACAAGAACAACGGCGACGGCACCTTCACTGACGTCAGCCAGCAGGCCGGTATCTCTCAATTTACGCAGTGCTATGGCATGACCGTCATCGCCGCCGATCTCGACGAAGACGGCTGGACCGATATTTACGTCGCTTGCGATTCCACTCCCAGCCTGCTCTTCATGAATAATCACGATGGCACCTTCCGCGAGGAGGGCGTCCTGCGCGGCGTGGCCCTCAGCGACGACGGAGAAGAACAGGCCGGAATGGGCGTCGGCGTCGGCGATTACGACCTCGACGGCCACCTTGATCTCTTCAAGACCCACTTCACCGACGACTCCAACGTGCTCTATCACAACGATGGCAAAGCCAATTTCGACGACGTCACCCGCCAGGCCAAGGTAGCTGTGGAGACGCGTTACGTTTGCTGGGGGGCGGGCATCATCGACCTCGATAACGATGGCAACCCCGATCTTTTTATAGTCACAGGTAACGTTTACCCGGAAGTAGAACGCAAACTTCCGCAGTATCCCTACAAGACTCCGCGCGCCGTTTTTCGCAATCTCGGCAATCGCACTTTTGAAGAATTGGTGGAAGTCGCTGGCCCCGGCGTAGCAGCCGCGCACAGCAGTCGCGGCTGCGCCTTCGGCGATTTTGACAACGACGGCGACGTCGACATTCTCATCGTCAATATGCACGAACCTCCTTCGCTCTTGCGCAACGACATTCGCGGAAAACCAAACTGGATCAAGGTCAAACTTGATGGAGTAAAGTCCAATCGCAGCGCCATCGGGGCTCGCGTTCTTGTTCATTATGGCGGGAAAACGCAGGCTCAGAGCGTTTTGAGCCAAAGCAGTTTTTATTCCTGCAGCGATCCGCGCCTGCACTTTGGCCTGGGGAATAATGCCGTCGTGGACATCGATGTCCACTGGCCCAGCGGCAGTGTGGAATCCCTGAAACACCTGCCGGTTAACCGCTTAATCACCATCCGCGAAGGCGCTGGCGAAGTTCCCAACCGCGGCTGGTCCCATACATAACCTGCCCGTCCAAAAACCCCGGTAACACCCCTACCCTCTCGCCCCCTCCCTAGTACGAAACCATTAGAAAAAGCTTGACAGCCATTTCCAACTGGCATATACGTGGAGCAATCGAGAAAACGTTTACAGTACATCGCTTCTGTAAATGTTTACTTTGACGGATCAGGGACTTTAGGGGGGTGATTCAGATGCATGCGAGAAATTCTTTTCGTTGGACTCTTCGGCTGCTCTTTATCGGCTTGGTAGCCTCGCTAGCCGCCGTGTCCACCTGGGCCCAGTTTAATGCCAGTATCCAGGGTAACGTGTCCGACCCGAGCGGCGCCGCTGTCTCCGGTGCGAAAATTACGTTAGAGAATCTTTCGACTCACGTTTTGGCCACCACCACGTCCGGGGCCGACGGCAGCTACCGCTTCGTCAGCTTGGCTCCCGGCAATTACAGAGTCTCGGCCGAAGCTCCCGGTTTCGCCAAGTCTGAAACCACGGTCACCCTGGACACTAGCCAGAACCTCAGCGTAGCCTTGGCCCTCAAGGTCGGCGCCACCACTGAGTCCATCGAGGTCACGGCGGAGAATCCCCTTTTCAACACCGCCGAAACGCGTAATCAGATGACCCTAGAGACTCAGGAACTGGGTACGCTGCCGTTGGCCGGCCGCAACATGCTTTCCCTTACCACACTGGCCCCCGGCGTCTCTGGTCTCGGTTTGGCCGGCGGTCCTGGCGTCGCTTCGGGTACTCCCGGCTCCAGCGTCAACAACTTTTCTACGGAAACTGCCGTCGACGTCAGCGCCAACGGTCAAGGTACCGTCGCGAATATGTGGATCATTGACGGCCTCGACGTCACCAGCAGCGTTCGCCAAGGCGTCTTGAACCTAGTCCCCAATCCCGATGTGATTCAGGAAACCACCTACCAGGTCAACACCTACTCCAGCGAATATGGACACGGCAGCGGCCTGCAAGTCGCGATGACCACCAAATCCGGTTCCGACGAATTCCACGGCCTGGCCAGCGATTATTTCAATTATCAGCCGATGTTCGCCAAATACTCTCTCCCCGGCTCCGATCATCCATACAGTCCCTTCCACAGCAACAACCTTTCCGGAAATATCGGCGGTCCCATCATTCCTCATCATGAATTTTTCTTTTTCTTCGGCATTGAAGCCCTGCGTTCTTCCGCTTCCACCGGAAACCAGGCCGTGTCGTTCGCTGCCCCAGAGTTTGCTGCTTTCGCCCAGGCGAACAATCCCGGCACGTTTGGAACGAAGATTCTTACCCAATATGTGCCGACGCACGTCTTCACCACTGGCGCGCCGGTTACAGCACAGACGTACTTCGGTAATAACTCCAGCGGTGTGCCTATTTGCCAAGCCAACCCTGCATCGATCGAAAACATTCCTTGCAATTTGCCGATGATTGACAACGGCACGTTCAATTCCGCCAACATCATCAACGGCACACAGTATTACGTTCGCGTCGACAAATATTTCAAGAAAGATCGCATTTACGGCAGCTTTTTCCGCACCCTGCAGGCCAACCCAACTTCAAATCCTATTCCGCAATTCTCCACCACCAACAACTATTGGGAGCGCGCTCTGCAAGTCAGTTGGACGCACACCTTCAGTCCCAACACCCTGAATGAAGCCATCTTTGCCAATAACCGCATCGAGGGTAAGAACGACGAAACCGGAGACTTCACCATTCCCGGCATCAGCGTTTCCGGTCAAAGCGTTGGATACGGCTTAGGGTTCGCGCAAGGCGATTTCATTCAACACAACTATCACTGGCGCGACGTCCTGACGCATGTCCACGGCGCTCACGTTATCAAGGTCGGCTATGAGGGCCTGTACGGAGACGACGTCGAGCCCTTCCAGGGTCCGTGGTCCCATCCGGCATTTAGCTTCAACAATTTGCTCTCGCTCGCGCAGGACGCTCCGCTGACCGAAAGCGGCGTCATGTATAACCCCAACACCGGCCAGCAGCAGCTTTGGAGTTGGGACGCTGCTTCCAAAACCTGGGGCATCTTCGTCGAAGACACCTGGAAAGCCCGCAGGAATCTCACCCTCACTTTAGGTTTCCGCTTCGATGATCAAGGCAACCCGTATTCCAAAACGCCTTCGACCGTCTTCGGCAATTTCTACCTCGGCACAGGACCTACATTCCAGGACGAAGTCGCCAATGGTTATGCCAAGCCTACGCACAACGCCTTGCTGCGCACACCGCTGGTTGCTAGCCCCCGCATCGGTTCGGCCTGGGACATCAACGGTAAAGGCGACTGGGTGCTGCGTTCTGGTTTCGGGATGTTTTCCAACTGGCTCACTCCTGCCAACATTCAGGAAGAGTTCCGCGGCAATCCTCCGGGCTTGATCAATCCGACCTTTAACGCGAATTCGTCAACTCCGCCGGTATTCGTCCAGGGCACCAGCAGCACGCCTCCGTTTGGATTCGTGTTCCCGCAGTTAGGCGGCTCGCCGCTGTGTCCGACGGTTCCGTGTCTTGACAGCGCGGGCGGCATTCTCAATGCCGGCTTGGGCATTGGTGGAATCACTCCGACAATCGTCTCTCCAACCGCCTATATTTGGTCGAGCACTCTCGAGCATCGTCTCGGCAGTCACTTCGTTGCCGCCGTGCTCTACAGCGGTTCGCATACTTCCAATCTTGTCGGCAACGGCAACGCTGGCGGCATCGTGTCCTACGGCGTTGACATCAATGAATTGCCGGGCGCCCTGATCGGGCAACCTCTAGGTTCCACTCCCAATCGACCCAACCCCAGCTTTGGCCAGATCGCCTATACCCAGAACAATCGTTACGCGAACTACGAAGCCGTAACCGCCGACCTCAGAGCCAGGGCGAGCCGTGGCTTCTTCGATGTTTCCTATACCCGCTCTTCTTCCAAGGATGATGCCAGCCGATATCCGACGCCGGAGAATCCTACGGCGTACTACGGCCCGTCGCCGTGGGACGTCCCGAACCGTTTCTCCGCTACTTTTAACTATGAGCAGCCAGGTTTGAACGGTGGCAAGGGCTTCGTTGGCCACCTTACCGGCGGCTGGGGAATCAGCGGCACCAGCATCTACCAGACCGGTTATCCCTTCACCGTCTTCACATCCAGGGCTTACAACGGCGGAAACTACGTCGTGGGCGCGAACGCTCAAACAACCGCGACCGGTGATTACCTCGCCAATGGAGACAACTTCAGCTATCCGAACGTCTCCAGCTATTCGCAAGGATCATCGCGCAGCGCCTATACCACCGGTGTTTTCGGCTCCGGCCAATTCACCGTTCCCATCGCCGGCACAAACGGCAACGAGCATCCCGGTCAATTCCGCAATCCAGCTTTCATTGAGACCGATGCGACCGTTTACAAAAACAACCAGATTACCGAGCGCCTGAATTTCCAGATTCGCTTCGAATTCTACAATCTCTTCAATCACCCGAATTTCCAGAGCATCCAGGGTGATATTTCGCAAAGCAACTTTGGCATCGCAACCGCCCAGACTTTGCCAAGATGGTGGCAAATCGGAGGCAAGCTCTACTTCTAGTTCGATTCTCACTCACGACGGTCGGGACCAGCGCTTGCCCTTACAAGCGCTGGTCCCATAAAACAGAGTGCCTCTCTCGCAAGATTGCGGCCCTCTGCGAAGCCAAAGTCAACGATTGCAGTGTCACAAAAAGTACTGAGGCGCGGTGGTGCAGCCGCGCCTCAGTTTTTTCTTTCTTCTAGTTTTTCTCTGAGTGCCCCACATGCTGCTGGTTGCATGTGGGATCGGTGGTCTCCGTCATGGCCCCGCCGCGTAGGGGCGCCGCACCGCTGCGCCCCATGTCCGCAAGACTCCAAATCTCAAGACCCCTTGTATCATCACAAAAATCCTCGCCATTCCGAACGGAGTCCGCGAAGTGAGGATCCCTCTTCGATCCCAGCAGCCACTCTTAACCCAATCCCTCAGCCCAACTCCACACTCACCGCCGTCACCGACGCCGCCGGCAACTCCACCACAAGCCTCGCCCCGCTCACGTTCAATGCCTTCGTCTGCGGCACCACCACATCCGGCTGCGCAAACGTGTTGTGCGCGTGAATATCCGCATTCGCCAGAAAACTCATGCTTGCGCTCTTCGCCGTCCCTCCACGCAAAACAATTTCCGCCACTCGCGCCTCGGAAGTGCTGGGATTTACCGCCGTGATCGTCAAATTCTTTTCCCGCACAGACGCCGCCCCCTGCAATCCCCAGAACGACGCTGCCTTCCCGTCCCGATCGTAGTGCACATTCGGCGCGGAAAACTCTGTTCGCAAAGCCTCGCCGCCCTGGTGGTTCGTATACAGCTCAAACACGCGCCCCACCGGCGTCACCACGAATTTGTCTTCATGCGCCAGGTACAAACTGTTCAGGCAGTTGATCAGCTGCGCGCAATTCGCCATCGCCACTTTTTCCGGGTTCCTGTTAAAAATGTCCAGCGTCATCCCGCTGAACACCGCATCGCGCAGCGTCGGCATTTGCTCCAGCAAATCGTCCGGCGTAGCCGCACTCCCCGGCCGGTACCACGGGCCCCACTCATCCACCACCAGCTTCACCCGGTGTTCTGCATCGAATTCGTTCAACACCTGCCAGTGCCCGCTGATCAATCCTTCCATCCGCTGTCCTTCGCGCAACAACTCATACCAGTCCACGGAATCGAACTGCACCGCGTCTCCCTTGCCCGCCACCCAATCCTCCGTCTTTCCCCGGCTCAGGTTCCACGCGTAGTGATGCAGCGCCATTCCATAAATCCGCCGCAACTCTCCTCGCCCTTTGCGCAAAGCCTCCGTCAGAAAATCCCGCGTCCAGCTCCAATCGTCTGTGTTCGGGCCCGAAGCGATCAGGTTCAGCCGTTCGCCGCCATAGCGCGGCAGCCATGTCGAATAACGCCGGAATTCCACGGCGTATTCCTGCGCGGTGAATTCACCCCCGCAGCCCCACGATTCGTTTCCCACTCCCCAATATTTCACGTGGAATGGCTCCGCAAAGCCCGCCGCCGCGCGTTCGTCCGCCAGCGTCGTGCTCCCCGCCGGGGAATTGCAATATTCCACCCACTGTTGAAACGCCGAAGCCGGCAAACTGCGCACATTCGCCGCAAGATACGGCTCCGCGCCAATCAACTTGCAGAAATGCGCGAATTCATTCGTTCCCACTCGGTTCGGATCGTAGCGATGATTTTCCGGCGCGTCCTTCGATTCGTCGTTCGCCCAGAAATTCGTCCGCCGCGGCCGTTTGTCGATTGGTCCAACGCCGTCGCGCCAGTCGTAGCTATCCGCGAAGCATCCGCCCGGATAACGGATCACCGGCGCTTTGATCTTCCGCATGTGCTCGACAACGTCTTTCCGCAGTCCATCGATATTCGGCACGCGCGATTGCTCGCCCACCCAGATGCCGTCGTAAAACACCCCGCCCAGATTTTCCGTAAAGTGTCCGTATATATTTGGAGAGATCGTCCCCAGCGGCTCGTCAAACAAAACTTCAATCCGCGAATCCGCCGCGCGCGAATCTGCCGCCCGCCAACTCATCTTCGGCGCCAACAGCACCCCCGCAGCCCCAACCACCCCCTGATTCAAAAACTTTCTGCGTGTAATCATTTGGCCTCGTAGCGCCGCGCCTTCAGGCCGGCATCTTAGGTTCGCATCTTGGGTCCCTGCACTTGCCGATCTCCTCTTTAGGACACCGCTTTCGCTCTTTAGGGGGCCAGGGCTTCAGCCCTGGCATAAAGTCCGCGAATAAAATGGGCTTTAGCCCCTGAAGACTCCGTATTTTCGGGACGCAACACTACGCCCCCCACTGCAGCACCGTATACGACCGCGCCGGCACCTCAAACTTCGTGTGCCCTCCGGAACTCACCGGCTTCGGAAACTCCGTCGGCGCCACTTTCTTCGGCGCGTCAAAACTGTTGAACGCCTTCACATCGCTTCCCGTCAATGTGCTGGCGCTCAGCACCCGCGCCGGCGCAGCATCTTCCCAAACCAGATCCACTTCATGTGCGTTCGTCAGATCGCGATTCAGAATAAACAGCGTCACGTTTCCATTGTCTTTCGAGAAAGTTCCCACCACATCCAGATAAGGAACCGTCCCGATTCCCGTGACTTCATACGTCGGAGACTCCAGCAAAAGATTCAGCACGTTTCCGCGCGCCATCTGCAGCCCCCAGCTGTACGGATAATAAATCGTCTGCCGGAACAATCCATTGGCATTCGTCATGATCGGCGCAATCACGTTCACCAGTTGCGCCAGGCATGCCAGCTTCACGCGATCCGCATTGCGCAGCAGCGTGTTGATCATTCCTCCCACCAGCAGCGCGTCTTCCAGGTTATAGACTTCTTCCAGCAAGTGCGGTGCTTCCTTCTCGTGCCCGTTCACGTCGTCGCCACTGCGCGCCCGATACCAAACGTTCCACTCATCAAATGACAGCCACAATTGTTTCGGTGAACGCTTCCTGCCGCGCACCAGGTCGCACACCGCCACCGTTTCCGCGATCTGCCGGTCCATCGTCAAATTCATCGCCAGATATTTCGCGCTGTCCTTCCCGGTTTCCTGCTCCGTGTTTCCGATGTACCGGTGCAAAGAGAGCGCGTCCACATATTCATAACACTGCTCCAGCACTTCGCGATCCCATTCCAGGTACGTCGGCATCATCGGCCCGCTGGAGCCGCAAGCTACCAGCTTCAGCGTCGGATCCACAGCCCGCATCTGCCGCGCGGCATCCGCCGCTCTCATTCCATATTCGTTCGCGGTCATGTGGCCGATTTGCCAGGGACCATCCATCTCGTTTCCCAGGCACCAGTGCTCCACCTTATATGGTTCCGCAATCCCATTCTTCCGCCGCAGGTCGCTCCAACGCGTGCCCTTCTCCACGTTGCAATATTCCACGAGTGCTGCCGCCTGTTCCGGCGTGCCCGTTCCCAGGTTCAGCCCCATCAGCGGCAGCGTGCCCACCGCCTTGCACCACATCATGAATTCATCCGTGCCGAACTGATTCGTATTGATGGCGTTCCACGCTTTGTCCAGCACCCGCGGGCGATCCTGCTTCGGTCCCACGCCATCCAGCCAGTTGTACCCCGAAACAAAATTTCCTCCGGGATAGCGCACGATCGGCACTCCCAGCGCGCGCACTTCCTCGATCACATCCTTGCGGAATCCGTTTGCGTCCGAAAGCTTCGAGCCTGGATCGTAAAGTCCTTCGTAAATTGCGCGCCCCAAATGTTCCAGAAAAGATCCGAACAGATTTCGGTCGATGGCCGCCGTCGTGCGTCTTGTATCCACGAAAATTCGCGCCGCGCTTCCTGCCGGTGGCGCCTGCGCCGGCAAAATCTGGTTCAACAGCAACCCAGCGGAGCAGGTTGCGCCCGCGGCAAGAGATTGCTGCAAAAAACGGCGGCGTTTTATTGGAACCATCGGGCAAGCCTCCCACGAATCGTTTTTGTGACGGCAGTTTGCAGAGAGCATAGCACAAATCCACCACCCCAAAATCGTACTTTATGAAAACGATTGCTCGGCCAATCCTTCATCGCCCCGCAAGCCCCTGCAGGCAGACTAGGGCGGGCGCTCCACCCGCAAAGTCAGACCCACTTCTCGTATATCCTTGAATTATGGCCATATTTGCCCATCCCAAGCGGCCCTCACCCTGTGCCTTGCGCGCCACTTGGCTTCCCTTTATCGTTGACACCACTCTGCCGTTGGCATAGCGTTGCCCCATCGAGAGTAAGCGTTTGCTCAATCTAAGCGTCTCTTACATGAGGATCTCTCCATGTCCCAACTCCGTTTCCTCGTCTCTTTGATCACCAAAGATAATGACTACCAGCGCGAGCAAGCTGCTTCCGCCAGAGCCGCCGCTCATGAAGTCGGCGTCAACGTCGAAATCGTCTTCGCCGAAAATGACGCCATCACCCAGAGCACGCAGCTCCTGAAAGCCATCCAGGCCGACGCCTCCCTCCGCCCCGACGCTATCGTCGTCGAACCTCTCGGTGCCACTCCATTTCCAAAAGTGGCTTCCACCGCCGCCAGTGCCGGCATCGGTTGGGCTGTCGTCAACCGCGAAGCCGATTACACCACGCAGCTTCGGCAAGCCTTCGCCTCCCCGGTTTTTTCCATCAGCGCGGACCAGACAGAAATCGGCCGCATTCAGGGAAAACAAATCACCGCTCTTCTGCCCCGCGGCGGCTCGGTCCTCTATATTCAAGGTCCTTCGGTCAGTTCGGTCTCCCGTCAGCGCTTCGAAGGAATGCGGGAAACGATTAACTCCAACGTGCAACTCGTGAACTTAAAAGGGAAATGGACCGAAGAGAGCGCCTACCAGAGCGTTTCTTCCTGGATGAAACTCATGCGCGCGCAAAAAACGCGAATCGATATGATCAGCGCGCAAAACGATGTCATGGCTATGGGGGCGAAAAAAGCCGTGAACGAGCTCGCCAGCGACCTCGATCGCGAACTCCTCACCGCCATTCCGGTCACCGGTTGCGACGGCGTTCCCAGCACCGGCCAGGGCTGGGTGCGCACCGGCCACCTGAAAGCCACCATCATCGTCCCGCCCAGTTGCGGCAAAGCCATCGCCCTCATGACCCGCGCCCTGCAAACCAAATCACAACCCTCCGAGCACACCTACACCGTCTCCGAATCCTTCCCCCCGGTAGAATCCCTGAAGCCCGCCTTCGCCTCCCGTTAACCACAAAAAATAGAAACACGAAAATTGAAATCCGCACACGCAAGGAGAAATCGCGCTGTCATCCGCCTACGCGCCCTCTGCGTTAGGAATCCCTGAACCCAACGCGTAGTCCAAAAAAAAACGCATTGTCATCCTGAGGAGCGCCTTTTGCGACGAAGGATCTCAACCACCGCGTCTTGCTACCCTACGATCCATCGCCACTTCCGTGTAGGGGCGCCGCACTGCCGCGCCCCATGTCCGCACGATCACAAAAAAATCCCGGTTCCCTCGATATGGTTCACTGATTCCCCGCGCTTGCGGATTTTCAGCGCAAACGTCTGTTGTTTGGAATAGAATCGGCACCGTAAGCCACAGAACCCTGCCCAACCGCTCCTCTCATCGATGGCGGGTCCTCGGAGACTCCGATGCCACTGGAATATCGATTGAGCAGCGCGCGATCGCTCGCGTTGCAAATCTTTGTCTGTACTCTCGCACTGCTGGTTGCTCCGTTCACTTTCGCGCAGCAAATTTCTTCCGCCAAACCTCCCGATGATCAGGACGTCCGCCGCCGTGCCGACGCACTTCTGAAACAAATGACGCTCGAAGAAAAAATCGCCCAGCTCAGTCAGATGTTTGATCTCCCTCCGCAACAACCCGTCGAAGACGCAGCCGCCAAAGGGGAACTGGGCTCTGTTTTATTTGTCACCGACCCCGCGCGTATCAACCATTTCCAGCATCTCGCCATGGATAATTCCCGCCTCCACATTCCTCTGATCTTCGGCTACGACGTGATCCATGGCTTCCGCACAATTTTCCCCGTGCCCATCGCCATGGCTGCTTCGTGGGATCCAGCTCTCGTCACCAAAGCCCAATCCATCGCCGCGCAGGAAGCCGATGCCGTCGGCATCAAGTGGGCCTTTGCGCCGATGCTGGACATCGCCCGCGATCCTCGCTGGGGCCGCATCGTCGAAGGCGCCGGCGAAGATCCATACCTCGGCTCCGCCATCGCCGCCGCTCAGGTCCGCGGATTTCAGGGCGACTACATCGGCTCGCCCGATCATATCCTTGCGTGCATGAAACATTTCGCCGGATACGGCGCAGCCCAGGGCGGCCGCGATTACGACGAGTCATACATTCCCGACACCCTGCTCTACAACGTCTATCTCCCTCCCTTCCATTCCGCCGTCAAAGCCGGAGTAGGCTCCGCGATGAGCGCATACATGGATCTGAACGATGTGCCCGCCACCGGCAATCGCTGGCTTTTGCATGACGTCCTTCGCGAGCAGTGGAATTTCACCGGTTTCGTCGTAAGCGATGCCGACGCCGTGAAAAGCCTGGCCGCTCACGGCTACGCCAAGGATCTTTCCGGCGCCGCAAAACTTGCACTCGATGCAGGCGTCAACATGGAAATGTCCATGGGCCCCACTGCGTATTCTCGAAATCTTTTGCAACTCGTGCAAAGCGGCCAGATCACTGCGAAGCAGATTGAAAATGCCGCTCGCCCCATTCTCGAAGCGAAAATTCGTTTGGGCCTCTTTGAGCATCCCTACGTTGACGAAGCGCGTGCCCAGCAGATCCTCGCCGACCCGGAGCATCGCACTGCATCGCGCCTGACCGCCGAGCGTACCGCCGTTCTCCTGCGCAATGAACGCAGCCTCCTGCCCCTCAATAAAACGGCGTATAAAAAGATAGCCGTCCTCGGTCCGATCGCTGATTCGCAGCTAGACACCGATGGCCCTTGGGCTCTTGAACAGGATACGAAGGAAACGGTCACGCTGCTCGCCGGCATCCGCGGCAAACTCGGTTCACACGCCGAAGTCAGCTACGCACCCGGCGTTCAAATAAAACGCAAGTTTCCTTCCATCTTCGATCGGATTTTCCACCTCGAAAACCCGCCCGATTGGACCCCCGAACAAGCCAAGGGCGAAATTTCCAAGGCAGCCAGCCTCGCCAGTTCTTCCGATCTCGCGATTCTCGTTCTCGGTGAAGCGCAAAACATGATCGGCGAAGCCGCCTCGCGCGATTCGCTTGATCTCCCAGGCCGCGAAGAAGAATTGCTGGAAGCCGTAGCGGCCACCGGAAAGCCCATGGTCCTCCTGCTGCTGAGTGGTCGGCCGCTGAACATCCAGTGGGCCGCGCAACACGTCCCCGCAATCCTCGAAGTTTGGTATCCCGGCACGCAGGGCGGCAACGCTGTGGCCAATCTGCTCTTCGGCGACGCCGTTCCCGGCGGCAAGCTTCCGTTCACATGGCCGCGCGACGTTGGCCAGGTCCCCATGATCTACGCCCACAACACCACGCAGTCTCCGAACGATGAGGGCAAGCGCTACTGGGGCGAAGAAAGCACGCCGCTATTTCCGTTCGGCTACGGCCTCTCCTACTCCACTTTTCAATTTTCAAATTTGAAACTCAGCCGCAGCCCGCTAAAACCCGGTGAATCCATGGATGTAACCGTCGATTTGGAGAACACCGGAAATTCCACCGCCGACGAAGTCGCTCAACTCTACATTCACCAGCAATACGGCAGCACCTCGCGCCCGGTCCGCGAACTAAAAGGATTCGAGCGCGTCACTCTCGCCCCGCACGAGAAAAAAACTCTGCACTTTCCCCTGGGCAAAGACGAACTAACCTACTGGAGCTCCGCAAAACAAGCCTGGGTCGAAGAACCCTCCACCTTCGACATATGGGTAGGCCCCGATTCCACCGCCCCCCTCCACTCCAATTTCACAGTAGCCCCCTAACCGCAGCGCGCTCGCCCTCGTTGCCATCGCCCCGCCTGGAGCGGCTATCAAGCCGCCCTCTGGACCAGTGATCAGGAAGAACTCTAAATCCGTGCATAATTTCGCCCGCCGTTTAGGTACTTTTGACAGTTCTCACCAGCCCAAACCCCCTTTATCCTTCCGCCAACCAACACCAGTGGGAGGATCCGGCTCGAGATACCCCCTACCTCCGGAAGAACGCCTTACTAAAGGCGAAATTCTTTCATCGAGTCGACCGGATCCTCTCGCTTCCGCCTGAGCGCTAGGACGCAACTCACGTCCCGCAACTCACGTCCAAGGAGAGGCGTCTATGTCTGCCCCGGCAATCGCCATCGTCCCCACCGAACTGAAACCTCAATTCTTCGATGGCCTCGTTCCTCAAGCCCGCAGGGCCATTCTCAGCGCTGCGCTTCCGCGTCGCTATCCCGCGAATTTTGTCATGACATACCACGGCCACTCCGCCGATCATTTTTTCCTTCTTACCAGAGGCCTTGCTCGCTATTTCTTCGTCACCGAACAGGGGAAGAAACTTCTTTTCCAGTGGATTGGACCGGGAGATCTTTTCGGCGGCCGCGCCGTCTTGTCTCGTGATACTTCCTATCTCCTCAGCACAGAGACGGTAACGGAAAGTTCCGTCCTGGTTTGGGAGCGCTCCACAATCCGTAGTCTCGTCGGCCGCTATCCTCGATTGCTGGAGAACTCTTTGTTGACCGCGTCAGACTATCTGACCTGGCATCTCTCCTCCTACGTCGCCCTCGCTTGCTACACTTCCCGCCATCGCGTTGCTCTCGTCCTCGTCACTCTCGCTCGCACCATCGGCCAGAAAGTTCCCGGCGGTATTGCGCTCCGGGTCACCAACGAAGATTTGGCCAACGCCGCCAACGTCACTCCCTTCACCGCAAGCCGCCTGATCAGCGAGTGGCACCGCGACCACATCCTGCAAAAGCGCCGCGGCAAAGTCCTCCTCCGCTCCCCCGAACGCCTCTTTCTTCGCACCATGTAACCTCCGATTGCCTGGGTGCCCCACCCTGGGTTTGTGAGGGTGGGTCTTGGGTTTCTCTTCTCTTTTTAGGGGGTCGGAGCTTTCAGCTCCGACATTGAGCACCAGGCAAATCTGGGCTTCAGCCCCTGAGGAATCCCCTCCACTCCAACGCAACGAGAACAAAAAAACCGTTGTTCCGAGCAGCCCAATTCTCCTCCTCCTCCCTGATTGCCCCCGCGCACTCCCCAACTTGCTTTCGCGCAACGACACATTCCTCCCCGAATGTGATCCTTTTCTTGCGCCAATGAGTCCACTCCCTCAATCCCCCAATCTCGTCTTGGACGCCTTTCAGGAGGAGGCTATCAGCGATCCATCTCTCGTCCGCATTCTTGTAGTAGATGATTTTGTCGATTGGCAACGCTGTGTTTGCGACCATCTCCAGCAGAATCGCAGATTCCAGGTCATCGGCGTTGCGTCCGACGGACTTGAAGCCGTTCAAAAAGCCCAGGAGCTACAGCCGGATCTCATTCTGCTGGACATCGGCCTTCCCCATCTCAATGGCATCACCGCTGCCAGCCAAATCCGCAAAGTCTCCCCCAAGTCCAAAATACTTTTCTTGACGCAGGAACTCGAACCCGCCGTGGCTCAAGCCGCCCTGAGCTCCGGCGGGGACGGTTACGTCATTAAGGCCCATGCGACCCAGGAATTGATCGCCGCTATCGAAGCCGTTCTGCTCGGTAAGAAGTTTGTTAGCCCAAGGTTGGACGATCGTGGATTCTGAATTTTCAGTCGCGCCATCGCCGCAATGGAAGGGAACTGCGTTCTCCGCGCTGTCTTTTTAGCGCCGGCCCACAACTTTGCCATGCCAGCCTGCTTCAGAATCGATAAGGAACGCCGGCTGGTCATGAGCACTTTCTCCGGTGTCTTCACAGTCGCCGACGGCTTTTCGCACCAGGAACAACTCCTCAAGGATCCTGCCTTCGACCCCAGCTTTTCTCAACTCCTCGACTGTACCCACATCACCAAAGCCGATCTCGCACCCGATGATGTCCGCAGATTGGCCCAAAGGACCAGCTTCTCGCCCAATGCCCGCCGCGCCATCCTGGTATCCGGCGATTACTTCATTGGATTGGCCCGAATGTTCGCAGTCTTCCGCGAACTCGCCGGTGAAAAAGGAATTCGCGTCTTTGACAACCTTGACGAAGCCTTGTGGTGGGTTTTTGCTGGCAACACCGCGCCCTGAGAAATCTTCTTCCACCATACTCTCGCGCCGCACGGGCTAAGTAAGTCTCACTTCGCGTCCCAGACACTGGTACTTTTGACGATACCCGTCGCTCCCAACCTCCCCTTATCCTCGGGCAGTTTGATTCTCAGTGACCAACAACCATGAGTTCCATCTCCATCAGTCTGATTGCGTTCGCAATTGTCTTCGGAGGCGCCATGGTCGGCATGGCCGTTCGTTCCATCTTGCCGCCCGGTCACTTCGATAGTGATTCCAAAGATGTAGTGAAGCTCGGCATGGGCCTGGTCGCCACTTTGGCCGCACTCGTACTCGGCCTGCTCACCGCCTCTGCCAAATCATCCCTGGATATCCAGAATACCGAGCTCACGGAGATGTCCAGCAAGATCGTCTTGCTTGACCGCGTCCTCGCCCATTACGGCCCGGAAGCACAAGGAGCCCGCATCCAGTTGCGCCGGGACGTCGTTAGCACTCTCGATCTCGCAGTGCCCACGGATGAAACCCACGCTTCCCGGCTTGAACCGCCCGGGGATCGAGAAGGTCTTTACGACAGCGTCGAAAAACTCTCTTCCACAAACGATGAGCAGCGCTTCGCCAAGTCTCAAGCCCTGAGCCTTCTGATGTCTTTGGGTCAAACGCGTTGGTTGATTATGGAACAGCGAGTCAGTGCGGTCCCGCTGCCCCTGCTGATTGTCCTGGTCTTTTGGCTCTCGATTATTTTTACCAGCTTCGGCCTCTTCGCTCCCCGCAATATCACCGTAGTGATAAGCCTCTTGGTCTCCGCCCTCTCCGTCTCTGGTGCGATCTTCCTAATCCTCGAAATGTACTCCCCCTACTCCGGCCTAATTCGCGTCTCCACCGCTCCCCTACGCGAAGCCCTGACCCATCTAGGCCAGTAGCCCCACCGTGGTGAACTCACACGTTGCATCCGTATGCCACCGCGTCTTGCCACCCAAACCGCGCCCGTCCTCCAATTTTTCTTTTTCCCTGTTCCATTTTCTATTCCTTCCCCGCCGCCGCAATCCCTGCCTCCGCCAATGGCGCCATCACTTCATATCCCGCCTTGTTCGGATGCACGCCATCCGGGCTAAGCTCCGCCTTCAGCCCGCCCTCGCTATTTACCATGTGCGAATAATAATCCACATACACAAATCCATTTTTCGCGGCGTACGCCTCGATCCATTCATTCAACGCCTTAATCTTCGGCGCCGGCTGCAGCCCCTTATGCCAGGAAAATTCACTCGCAGGCAGCACCGAACACAGCACCACGCGTATCCCGTTCGCGCGCGCCAGTTCGCTCATGGACGTGATGTTCCCCTCGATCTCCCCCAGCGTAATCTTCCCCGTGTTCTCCGCGATGTCATTCGTTCCCGCCAGCAGCACCACCACTTTCGGTTTCAGGTCGATCACGTCTTGCCGGAAGCGCACCAGCATTTGGGGTGTCGTTTGCCCGGAAATTCCGCGGTTCACGTATGGCTTGCCGGGAAAAAACTCCCCCCGCTCCGGCTTGCCCCATCCTTCCGTGATGGAGTCGCCCAGGAACACCACGCGCGCTTCCCCGGTCGCGGGCGCTCCCAACGCTTTATCTGCCTGGCGATATTTCGCCAAGAACGCCCAATCGTTAAAAGCCTGCACCAGTTGCGATTTTTGGTAAGCCGTCAGCTGTTCCCAACCAGCCGGCTCAGCTTCGCCGGGTTTTGAATTCTGCGCAGCCGAACCAGCCGCAGCCTGCCCCAACGCCACCGGCGAACAAACAAATGCCGCAAGCAGCAACATCCCAAAACCAAAAATCACGCAACCCAATTTCCATTTTCTGTTCACGGTCACAGCCTCCTCACGCCTGCGAAGCACACACACGTACAACCCACCAGCCTTCGCCAAAATCCGAAGCTGTCACATTCTACTTGATTAGGGGAAACAATCAGGAAGGAACACGCCGCCAGGAAGGGAACTACCCTCCCGCCCGGCAGGGAGCCGCCGCTCCCCGCCAGACGAGAGAACAAGTGTCAGAAGTTAAGCTTCAACGACAACTGCACAACGCGCACCGACGAATCGAACCCAAGGAAGTTTCCATACGGGCTGGTCGGCACGCCTTGCATTCCAAGGATCTGCCCAAATTGCGGACTGCCCAGCTCCGCATCCGGCAGGTTGAAGTTCGGATGGTTGAACACGTTGAACGCCTGCGCCCCCAACCCGAAAGTAAACCGCTCGCCCACCGCGAACGTCTTGTACAACGCCATATCGAAGTCGATGTAATTCGGACCGCGATACTGGTTGCGCGATTGCGTCGGATAGCTGCTGTACGCGAAACCCGTTGCCGCGGTATTCGCGAAGGCATTGCCGTTCAAGCATGGATTTAGTCTTGAGGCCATGTTAGTGACCACCGCTCCAACGCCGCAGGACATCTGCGCGCCGGCTGTAGTTTGCTGCGCCACGATCGCCAGCACGTTGTTCTGGGCAATGTCGCCGAACGCATTCGCGTCCACCACCGTGAACGGCAGCGCGCTGCGTGCGAACACTTTTCCAGACCATTGCCATCCACCCAATGCGGCTTTGGCGAACTTGTATTCAAAGTGCGTCGGAGGCGTCACAACGTAATCCGCGTTGAACAGGTTGCGCACGTCATAATCCGCGTTCCCGTAATTATTCGTCCGCAGATTTCCCGGATTTACCTGCGTCTGGATATTGAAACCGCCAGGCCAGCCGCCGATCGGGAACAGTCCGCCATTCGATGTGTCGTCCAACGTGTGAGAGAACGTGTAGTTAAAGTGCGCCATCAGCCAGGAGTGATACTGCAGCCGCACCGATCCGGTGATGCCGTTGTAGTTGGATA
Source organism: Candidatus Acidiferrales bacterium (assembly GCA_963701055.1). GTDB lineage: Bacteria > Acidobacteriota > Terriglobia > Acidiferrales > UBA7541 > Acidiferrum. The sequence goes on from OY969563.1 coordinate 1,152,442, forward strand.
CCGCGCCGCTCTGGAACGTGGACACTTCTCCATAGTTTGGCAGAACCGTCGAAGATGTCTTGATTCCCGGCACCGACCCGAACACCGCATTCGTCGCCACGGCATTCCACCACGAATTGGCGTACGGAATATTGATCGCGTGGTTCCCCACGTAATTCACCGAAATCGCCACGCTCTTGTTGATTTCCTGATCCACCTTCAAATTCCATTCCTGCACTTGCGGCGAATGGATTGTGCCCTGGATGGAATTAAAGCTTACCGGAGGATTGAACCCGATAATCGGATCCAGAATGTTAGACAGTTGGTTGTAGCTCTTGCTCAGCGTGAACGCGGAAGCCGCCGCAGCGTATGCCGCCGGCCCTTGCGTGAATGGCGCAATTCCGGTGGTGTGTCCAGCCGAATCCAGCGGAGCAATCGTGAACAACGTGGTTGCCGGCGGGTTGCCCGGATTTCCCAGTTCGAAGTCCAACATGCCCGCCGCGGGGTTATCGTAGAAAATCCCGACGCCGCCGCTGATCACCGTTTTGTTCTGCCCTGGGAACCACGGGAAGTGGTCGCCCGCGTTGGGCGCCCAACTGAACGCTATGCGCGGCGAAACGTTGATCGCGTCTACGCCCATATAAGGATGGTTCAGCCCGGTATTGATGTCGCTCGAGTACGGCACATCTCCCGCTCCCCCAGGTCCTGCCTGCACGCTGGGCAAGCTCCCAAATGGCCCAGCATAGTTCGAGAAGCAGTTCGTGTTGCATGTCGGGTTGGCGTTATGTTCGAAGCGCAGCGCTCCCGTCAACGTAAAGTTCGATTTCACCTTCCACGTGTCTTCGACGTAGAACCCAATGCCCCACAGACCGATCGGCACATCCGTGGAAGGGCTGGATGCCTGTTGATAGGACTCGGCAATCCCTTGCGAAAACGCCTGCAACCCGCTGATCCCGGGACTCGCAGCCGTTCCGCCCAGCGACAACGAACTTAGATCGTTGAACGTGATCGTCGGATAGGTATTGAAGAAGTTGTGGTCGCTCACGTCGTAGCGCCGGAAATTCACGCCCGCTTTCACAGCGTGCTTCCCATGCACCCAGGAAAGGTCATCGACAAATTGATATTGCGTGATGTTGCGGCCCTGCGGGAAATCGCCAACGCTGCCGTTGATATTGGAGAATCCGACGGCCGCGCCAAACGTTGCGGCGCCATACGGAAATTCCGATTGCCATGCCGAAACGTCCTGGGCGAACTGCGCCACATAGTGGCTCAAGGTCGCCGTAAAGCTGTTCGTCATGCTGCTGTTAAATACGTGCCGCCAATTCGCCTGGTAGTCGTAAGCAGGCTGATTCGAATTCGCGTCAAATGCCGAACTCAGCGGATTGATTGCCGTTGGCTGCAATCCGTAATCCAGCTTGAACCGGAAGAAAATGTCGTCCTTCGAAGTCAGCTTCTGGTCGACGCGCCCCGCTAGGATCCATTCCTTCGCGAACGAAGTCGGCGTCAGTGTCACGGTTTGCTGGCATGGCTGACCAGTCGCAAATCCGGGCACGGATACCGTTGCGCATTCCGTTCCCGCCACCGGAACCGGCGTCACTTGTTTTCCCGCCGATGCCGTGGAATAAATCTTGAACATATTTGCATACGCGGCCGCTTCTCCCGAAGCCACGTTCTGCACGTTCGCCAGCACCGCCGACGCAAATGCCGGCGTGGGAATCGTCTCCACGTCTACGTTCGGCAGCACGAATCGCAAACCTTCCGTGTCCACGAAGAACCACGTGTGATCCTTCCACACCGGTCCGCCGACCGACGCGGCCCACTGGTTGGCGTTCGAAAATGGCCGAGGCGCTCCGCTGGCGTTGGAAATGAAGTCGTTCGCATTCATGTACGCGCCGTTCCAATACCATTGCGCGTTGCCGTGAAACGCATTGGTGCCGGACTTGGTGACGTAGGTAATCTGCGCGCCGCTCATCTGTCCGTACTCGCCCGAGTACGGGTTGGTCACGATCGTCGATTCTTGTATTTCGTTGCTGCCCAGCGTCAGGTTCGACGCGCCGGAGTTGTTAATGTTGAAGTACGGGTCCATGTCGTTTTCGCCGTTCACCGTGTACAGGTTCGACGTGCCCGGCAAGCCGTTCGCCGTAAAGTTGCCGTACCCCATTCCCTGCGCCACGACAACGCCCGGCGACGTGAACGCAAGCGTCGTTATATCTCCTCCCGCCGCAGGCAACAGCGCCACTTCTTCAGGCGTGTAAGATGTTGCCACTCCCGGCTCCGTGCTGATCAGCGGCGCAGCGCCAGACACTTCAATCGTTTCCGCCGCTTTTGAAATTTCCAGCGCCACATCCACCTGGGCCGTCTGTCCTACCGCCACGGCAGTCGACTTCACCGTCTTCGCGAAGCCCCCCACTTCGATTGTCACTTCGTAACGCCCAGGCTTCAGCAGGTTGAACCGGTAAGTCCCTTCGCCGCTGGTCGTCGTCATTTGCGTTTCGCCCGTATCCAGGCTCTTCAATCCCACCTTGGCGTCGGCGATCACCGCTCCGGTTGGATCGGTCACGCGTCCGGCAATGCTTCCCAATGTCAGCGATTGCCCCGCTGCAAAACTCACGTTAAATAAAGTCAGAAGAAACACCACCACAATTCCCACTCGCAAAATTCTCATTCATCCCTCCTTGAAGGGGACACCACTCGGTACTCGCAAAGAACTGCAATGCACGCGGTACTCCACTCGCAACGGCAAGTAGTCCGGTTAATTTTCAAGGAGTTGCGTGAGTTTGTTCGGTCAACCTATGAGTTCACGTAGATGCGCAAAATTATTTCGTCCCGCATTTCCTGCGCCTCACACCAGCTTCCTGAGGCAGCGTAACCAGTGCATGTAGCCTTGCATCACAGTTGCTCGCATTCGCGAAATATTCACAATTCTGTAGATTTCGCTTTACTGCGGGACTCAGCTGGCTCGTCACGAGAAAACGCGCATTCATCACTCTTTTCTGTCAGTTGAACCCTGCTAAAAATTTCGTCACAGCGAATTCAGCCGCTGCGCTCACGGCAAAGCAACTTTCTCTCCACTGCCGCATCAGACCATTTGCGCCAACCGGAGTGTTGCCATGAAAAACGCGTTTGCCCTCGCCGCAGGCTTCGTACTCTTCTCTGGCTATTCATTGTCCGGAGAATCCCGCTCCTCTGCCGCCCCCGATAACAAAAATACGCAGCCCGTTGTCGTTGAACTCTTCACTTCAGAAGGCTGCTCCAGTTGTCCTCCCGCGGATGCGCTGCTGCTCGAGTTGGAACAAGCGCAGCCGGTCGAAGGCGCCAAAGTTATCGCGCTCGAAGAGCATGTCGATTACTGGAACCACGATGGCTGGACCGATCCGTACTCATCCGCCGACTGGACCCAGCGCCAGGTGGACTACGTCACAAAATTCAAAGAGAAAGAACCCTACACCCCGCAGATGATCATTGATGGACAAACACAGACGGTCGGCGGCCGCGAATCCGAAGTCAAACAGGCAATCCAGCAAGCCGCCGGTCAACCGCAAACCGAAATTACGCTGACCGCCGGCAATGCCGCCTCCGATGCCGCCCCGCAATTCACGGTGCATGTCGGCAAATTAACCGGCAACACCGATCGCGATAGCGCCGAAGTTTGGCTCGCCGTCAGCGAAAGCGGCCTGGGCTCGTCCGTCAACGCCGGTGAAAATGCGGGCAAGACACTCCACCACGCCTCGGTCCTGCGTTCGCTCCACAAAATCGGCGTAGCCAAACCCAACACCGACACCGCCTTCGAAGCCTCCCCGCGCGTAAAACTAAAATCCGACTGGAACCGCAAAAACCTTCAAATCGTAATCTTCATTCAAGACAAAAAATCCATGCGCATCCTAGGCGCCGCCACCGCCCCAGCCTCCACCTAGCGCCCCTCCGCGCAGGGCGCAGCCGGGTGCCCCGCTCTTGAGTTTGCTTTTGTAGGGCCCGCTTTCCGAAGCGGGCCGTTTCTTCCCCTCCGCGTAGGATTCCTCAGGGGCTGAAGCCCACTTTTCCTTGTGCTTGATGTCGGAGCTGAAGCTCCGACCCCCTAAAGAGAGGAGAGACCCAAGGCACAGGCAGGAGTGCCAACCCCCCACTCACTCCGCCAAAAACCCATTACTCCCCACCCAAAACTGCGCCAGCGAACTCAAATTTTTCTTATACGTCCGCGACACCGATAATTCCTTCCCGCCTCTGATTCGCAGCACATACTCTCCCGTCGTCCACGGATGAATCTCTTCCACAAACGAAGTGTTCACCAGCACCGACCGGTGTATCCGGATAAATCCATAAGGCTCCAGCTTCTGTGCAACCGCGCTGATCGATTCCCGCAACAGGTACGATCCCGACAAGCGTTGCAGCAACACGTAATTCCCCTGCGCCTCCACCACCGCCACATCCGCTGGATCGATGAACAAAATACTTTTCTTTGTCTTGATCGCGATGCGCGAAGACTTCGCCACCAGGCTTTCCAGTTGCGGCAGCAGCTCCACGAATCGCGCCGCGCGCTCGCTCTGCGAGCGATGCACCGCCGTGTCCAGCGCGCTGTGAATCCGCTCGTCCGAAAACGGCTTCAGCACGTAGTCCACCGCGTGTTTCTCAAACGCCGCCACCGCATGCTGGTTGTGCGCGGTAACAAACACGATCGACGGCACCGCCGTCTTGCGTTTCTTCAGCCGGTCCACCAGTTCAATTCCGGAAAGCTCCGGCATGCGAATATCCAGCAGAAGCACGTCGTACGCCTTCTCTTGCAGCAGGTTCAGCGCCTGGAACGCATCCACTGCGGAGTCCATGCTCTCCACGTCGCCGCGCGTGCGCAACACGCGTTCCAGCGCACTGCGCGCCAGCGGTTCGTCATCCACAATCAGTACGCGCATCTTCGTCACACACTCTTTGCCTGTAGCGCAGCAGCAGGCATTTCCTGCAACATCTGCGGCTTTTGCGTTCCCAGCGCCGGCAACAGCACAATCGCCGTGGCGATCCCGTCTTCGCCGATCCCAAACGTCACGCTCGCCTCATCCGCATACAAATAATTCAATCGCGCCCTAGTGTTCTGCAATCCCAGCCCGGAGCCCGCCGGCGCTTTGCCGCGCACGCTGTTGCGCACACTCAGTTCGATTCCTTTTTCCGCGCGCTGGATGTCAACCTCCACCCACCCGCCATCCCTTGAACACGCCGCGCCATGCAGAATCGCGTTTTCCACCAGCGGCTGCAGGATCAGCGGAGGCACCAGCATCTGCTGCATCCCCGGCTGCACCTTCCAACGAATCTCCAGCCGTTCGCCCAAACGCATCTTCTCTATGTCCAGATACGTTTCCGCAAACTTCAATTCTTCTTCCAGCGCGATCAGGTCCGCGGTGCCGTCTTGCAACACGGTTCGCAGCAGGCTGGAAAGTTTCAGCACCATGTCCTTGGCCATCGGCTTATCCATCTCGATCAGCGTCGAAATTCCGTGCAGCGTATTGAACAGGAAGTGCGGTTGCAGCTGGCTCTTCAGCGCCTGCAATTCGCTTTCGGCCAGCGCTTGCTGCAGCTTGGCGCGCTCCAGTTCCTGATTTCGCGCGCGCGTGAAATATTCATACGCGTGAGACGCCACCACCATCACCGTGTAGTCCCAGGTCTGCAACGAAAACAATTGTGCGTTGCCGACGAAAGATTCGTACGAGCGGCTCAGGAATTGCCCCGTATTCGGATCCCACGGCGGCAACACCAGCGAGCGTATGCACACGGACAAAATCAAGTACGGAATCGCTCCCAGAAAGTAACCGGCCAATCGCTTGAACTGCACCGGCCGCGCAATCGGATACCGCCGCACGATGTAGAAAATCGGCGGCGCCAGCGATGCCGCCGTCACGCTCCACGCCCCCGCGATCATCAGCATTTTCCAGAACGCGGCGTGCACCCCGTCCGACCGCAGCCGCCAGGTTTCTTGCGCGGCCATGATTGGCGCGAACCACCCCCACAGCAGAATCGACCACAGATACGCATGGCCGATTGTCGAGGCTCTCCGCCAAACTGTTTTCATGTTCGGGATTGTAGCGGAATTGCTCATTGGCGCAGCGTCCAAGGTGTGAACCAACAGAAATACGCTTCGAAATAACAAAAAAGCAAGCTGAGTTTACTCCGCAAGCTTCGTTCCCTGTCCCAGGAAAAGGCCGCAGAGCTCGGGGACTCGCCCTGCGCTACGGGATGGAAGAAGTGCGCGAAAAGGAATCTGTTGATTCTAAAGGGAGATTTGCGCGTGTAAGTTGTTCGTTTTCTGGCAGATTTAATCTGCTTGATTCTGCGGTGGTTAGAGGAGCGAAAGCGTTAGGTTTTAGTCAACGGGATGTTCGATGGGGCGGGCCCCATTCGGTTCGCGGTGGGATGACAGTTGTGGCGTGTGAGGGAAGGCGCTGGCATAAAGCCAGCGCTACATTGGCCGCGCCGGTGGCCTGCGGTTCTGGGTTTAGCGTTTTAAGAAGTGGTGGCTTAGGCGCTGGCGGAGTTCGTAGAGGGACTCGAGTGAATCGCGGTCGTCGGAGGTGGCTGGTTCGGCGGGATCGTTGTGTGTGGAATCGTCGGCAGTGGGAAGATCAATCGCGGATGTGGTTTTTGCGGGGCTGACGGAACCCTTGGGTACGGAGCGGGTTTGGGCGCGGGAATCCGGGACTATTGTAGGAGGCGTTGAGTTACCTTTTTTCGGTTTTGTAGGATTTGGGGGTGTGGGCGAATCTACCGCCTGTTGTTGCGGTGGCTGTTCTGGGCCGGCTGGCAGCGGGCCTCGGACGAGTGAGTCAGGATTCCCGATGTCCTCGAGGGTGCGTTCAAATGGATGATACGCGGTGGAGTCTGCCACGACCTCGCCCCAATCGGCCTCGTAGGCAGAGACGTACTCTGCCTTTGCGAGGAGGTGGGTTTTCAGCATCAGGTGGCCGAGCCTGGTGAGCGCCTGCGTGTTTTTGGGCTCGACATAGCCTTGTACTCCCGCACAAAAGAGAGAGGCGAAAGCGGCGCTGAGGTCGGAGGCGGTGTGGACCTCACCGCCGAGGAAGCGGCAGACCTTGAGATTGGCGACGTAGGTTTTGAGGTGCTGGCGCTCCTGTTGCTCGTGAAAATAACAAAGCTGCGCGTCGTTATCGGTTCGCAGCATGGAGCAGTGGCGGCCGTCTTCAAAGGTGAAAGTGCAGAGACCTGCGTGATCATTGGAAGATTGATCAGACATGGAAATCTCCAGAAGAGTTGAATTTTTGGATTGTAGGAGGAAGAGCCGCGAAGGAAGGATCGCGGGCAAACTTTTCTACGGGAGAGAGTGTGGCATTGGTTTATTGTATTGTCAAGACAATAAATGAGAATTGTTTGAAAGGCTGGGAAAAAGGGACCCGGGGGATATGACGGCCTGCGACGAGGGCGCTGGCATAAAGGCCAGCGCTACCTGGACTTATGAGATAGATACCCCGAGACCCCACATGCAAAATCGGCATGTGGGGCACCCGGTTCCCGCCAACTTGCAGCCGAACCGCCGGGATTCAGTCCTTGAGGAATATCCTTGCCGTACTCGTAGAGTGGATCTTGGTTTTGTAGGGGCCGCCTTCCGAGGCGGGCCGTTTCCTTACACGCCTGCCGTCAGTCGCTACCCGCCGGCTTTCCTGCATCCCCGCCGACTGCCGGGCTGTTCGCGCGAATCAGAATCGGCCACCGCGGGAACGCATAATTTCCAGACACATCGTCAATCACATTAATCTGGCAGGTATAAAATCCCGGCTTCAGCGACTCCAGCGGAATCTCCATTTGAAACACCACCGCCTTGCGATCGGGCGCGGTAATTTCCTGCGCCAGCAGTGGCTTGGTCTCGTAGACTTTCACGTCGCCCTGCAAAAACTCAATGCTCGTTAGCACGCGGACCGTGGCATGCTCGCCCTTCTGCCCCGCGCTCGCGCCTCCGCTTCCGGCCGCGCCGCCTTCGCCCGGCTTCGCCTTCGTCGCGTCATACACTTCGTACTGCAAATACAATTTCTGATCCTGCTGGAACACGTGCGTGACGCTGGGCACCAGTTCCGTCTGCTCCGTGATCAACGGCTGAAATTTCGTTTTCTTTCCTGTAGCCGGCACGCGCTGGCTGCTCAGCACGACCGTGCTCATGCGCATCGGCACCTTGCGCAAATCCGGTATGCGCACATCGGTTTCAAACGAGCCCATGCGCCCGGTGCTGTTCTCTCTCACCACAAATTTCAGGTGATAATTTCCCGGCGCCAGCATGAAGCCCGTGTTGTACTGCACATTCTTCCGGCGCACCTGCTGCGAACTGTCCACCGCCAGCTTCACGGTATCCCGCAAGCGGCCCACCGGCAATTTTCCGCCTTCCAGCACAACGCCAATGATGTCGATGGTCGCGTTGTCCTTATCCTTGGCCTGCACAAACGGAATCTGCGATCCCGGAATCACCAGAGACACCGCCAGGTAATAGTGCGAATCGTCCTGCCGGAAATACGCCGCCCCGGCATATACGGCCACATCGGTTTGCGACAAATCCGCGGACAGCTCGTCTTCCAGTTGCTGCTCACGGTCCGTCGAACGCATGTGCTGGTAATCGCGGTCCGCATAATAGCCCGCGCGATATTCCAGCTTCACGTCCGGACGGTTCACCTGCACCTTCAGCCGACGATAGCGCCCGTCCTTCAGGTGATTGCTGCTGGTGTAACCCAAAACGTAATACGCCGAAGTGTCTTTCTGCACCACGGAGAACACGCCGCTCAAATCGTTCGTATCCATGAATGCTTTTCCGCCGGTGTCCGCCGCCAGCGTGTACAAAGTTTCCTGCGAGGAATCGTTGCCATTGAGATCGTTCAGGATCGACGCTCCGGTGTACGCCGATTGCCCGTGTAAGCTAGCCGATTGCGCCTGGCCACCCGGCGGAAACGAAGACAATCCGCGCACATCCACCGGATAAATCGAAACATTGGCGCGCACTGCCGCCGCCGTCGCTTCACGCAATGCCGTTTGATTGTCCACGCCGGATTGCGTGATGCCGTTGCTGAAATAGATCAAACTCTTTTTCTGCGGAATCTTGCCCATCGCCTGCATCACCGATTCCAGCGCCAGCAGCTTGCGGTCCGCGCTGAACGTGTTGTAATCCGTGTCGTCCGGCGTGTACGAGCCGCTGGTTTCCGCCGCGCCTTCGGAACTGCCTTCGAGGCCGGTCTCGAATCCTTGTCCTTCGCTGTTGTTATACGACGAAAGCTTCGCCAGGATTTTGTCCTTGTCGTCCGTGAAATCCAGATCGAGGCTCAGATTCGTCGAAAGCGACATCAGCGCCACCATGTCCGCCGGCTGCATCTTGCCTTGTACATATTTCTTTCCCGCATTCACGGCGCGGTCGATATCATCCGGCTCCATCGCTGAAAAATCGAAAAACATCAGCATGAGCCGGCGGTCCCGGGCGTTCAGGCTTTTCTGCACTTTCGTATTCAGCAGCCCGCCTTTATCTTGTTCCGCGGTACCGGTCACGGTGTTTCCCGCCGCGCCCGCCATCACCATTTCGTCGACCTTCTCGAAATCAAAACTCGCCAGTTCCTGCTTCTTCCCGTCTTCGTAAACCGTAAAGTCTTCTCGCTTCAAATCCTTGATCAGATTTCCATGCTTGTCGCGCGCCACGACATTCACCAGCACAATTTCCGTGGACACTTTCACAACGCCGCCAGTAGAAACCGGCGCCGGCGACTGCCTCTGCTGCTGTGGCACTTGCTGCGCCTGCGAGGGTTGCTGCTGGGGCTGCTGTGCTATCAGATTGCCCGCCGTCGCCCACACCAGCAGCACCGCCGTTGCCATGCGCCCAAATTTTGCCTTCACATCCATCTCTCGCTACTCTCCGCGCCGAACGGTCGGACTCCTCAGGGGCTAAAGCCCAAGGTGGGTTGGCGGTGATTGTCGGAGCTGAAGCTCCGACCCCCTAAGGAGAGTCCGACTCACCATGGCCCGGAAATTTGTCCTCCTCCTCCAAAACTTAAAACTTAAAACTCAAAACTCAAAACTCAAAACTCAAAACAACAACTTATAACTTCTTCAAAACCGGAATCGCGCCACCATCGTAAATCGCCTCATATTGCTCACTCCGGTCACTTCTCCAAATGTCTGGGTCCCCACCGAAGTGTTGATGCTCGAAAAATACGGCGTATTGAAAATGTTCGTCGCCTGCAATCTCAATTCCAGCGACCGCGTTTCGCGAATTGTGATCGTCTTGTTGAGCGCTGAATTAAAGGTGTACTGCCACGGCCCTTCAATAATGTCGCGCCCCGCATCTCCATAAACCGTAGGTCCCACGCAATCGGAACTGCCTGTTTTGCAGAATGCGTCGGTATTAAACCACTCCTTCGTCGTCGGATTCGCCACCGTGAACGGCTGCCCCGGCACCACATTCGCGCGGATGCTTCCGGTCACGCCGCGATTGATGTCCGCCGTTGCGCCCAACACCCGCGGCGTAAAATATAATCCTGACGCAATCGTGTAACTGCCGCTCCACTGCCATCCGCCAATCACGTGCGAAATCGCGCCTTTATTGAAAAATCGCCGGCTATCCCCAAGCGGCAAATCATAAATCCAGTTGCCGGTGAAGCTGTGCGTCTGGTCGAACGTGGAAAGCGCGCGTTCCACCGGAAGGTCGAACGGATTCTGTATCACCGTCACCCCTCCGCCTCCGATCGAAGAGGCATCGTCGAGTGATTTGGAGAACACATAAATCACGTTCACCGCGAAGCCTTTCGACAATCTTTTCCGCACGCGCACCGACGCCGCGTTCAGGATCGAATTGGCTTCGCTGGAATCATAAATGAACGGAGCGGAAGCCTGGTTCGTTGCGCAGCTCGGCGGCACCGTTGTTGAACACGTCGGAATCAGGGCGCGCTGCGTATCCAGATGCGTTCCCTTCGCTCCGTTGTAGCCGATATTCAGCTGCACATTGCCGGGCAACTGCCGCTGTATGTCCAGATTCCAGATTTGCACATAGCCCAGCCGGTAATTCGGATCCAACCCGTAATTATTTGTCACCGCGCTCGACGCTCCACCCGGAAAACCGTTCGCCAGCGTCAACGGGCTGCCGGCTGGATTTTCCACGTCCGGCACCGCATTCGTCTGCGTGATTGCGAACGGTGGCTGAAACGCAAAGTCGCGCACGAACGTGCTGTACTGCGAAAGGTCGTAATTGATTCCGTATCCGGTGCGCACCACCGTGTCTTTCATTGGCTTCCACGCGATGCCGATCCGCGGCGCCCAATCATTTTTGCTCGGCCGCACCAGCGCATCCGGATAACTTCCAAAGAACGGGCCCGACTGCCCCGGCAGCACCAGGTATCCGACGACCGCCTGCGGATTGAAATTCACATCCAGGTTGGCAATCTGGTTTTGCGTTTCCACATACGGCCCGTTGTATTCGTAGCGCACGCCCAGATTCAGCGACAGGTTCGGCAGCACCCGCCAATCGTCCTGCGCGTAACCATCGAAAGAGTTCGCGCGAAATTCATACGCGGTGGTGCTGGCCTGCAGGCTCGTTTGTTGCGGCAAGCCCAGCAGAAAATCGGCAAAATCGTTTCCCGTGTTCGGAACCGCCGCCGCGCTTCCCGGCAAATAATCCGCCGTCGCAAAGCCGGTAAAAATAAAACTGCCTTGCGAATTTTGCGCGGAGCGGAAACCCTGCCTGATGCGCCGGTAATCTCCGCCAAAGCGCCAGTTGTTCTTTCCATGGTTCCAAATGATCTGGTCGGAAATCGTATACGTCTGGTCCAGTTCACGGCTTGGCGTGGGATCGTTGAATCCCGTGTAGTTGCTGAACGAAATTCCTGGCAGTCCCCAGTTGAACGGGATGGAAGGAACCGGCGTCGTAATTCCCGCATCGCCGGAAACGTCCGTCACTCCGGAGTACAGGTTAATCGTCGAACTGCGGTTGTGGTTATACGTAAAGCTCAGCGCGTTCGTGATTTTTCCTTTACCGTACGTCCACCGCGCATTCCCGTTCCAACCTTGCGTGTCAGTGTGGCCGGCCAGCGAAGGAAATGGATTCACCACGTCGCTGTTGTTGCGCGTGAAGTTGAATCCGACCGCCAGATTGTTGCGCGGCCCGCTGTTTCTTCTTCCTCCTCCGCCTCCACCGCGGCCGCCGCCCGGCCCCAGCGGCGAAGAGTTGGGTATAAAGTTTTCGATCAAGCGAAAACTGATGTTGTCGGTATTGGCTTCGTTGGTGGTCACGTACTGGAAATTCTGCAGCGCCCCCGGCATGTTCGGCATCGGAATATATCCGAGCAGCGCCTTGGCTTGCGCAGTGATCAGGCCCGGATCGATGGTGTTGTTCGTAAAGGGCAATCCCGTTTGCGGATTGTAAATCGTTACAGGGTTGCCATTCTCGGTCAGCCCCGCAAAATTCCCAGTGCGTTCCGCCGTCGTTGGCACCGTGCTGATCGCATCGTACGGAGTGCTGCCGCGAACTCCATACCATCCAAACGTAATAAATGTTGTCTTGCTCCAGTCGAACAGGCCGGGAATTTTCAGCGGCGTGCCAATGAACGCGCCCACCCTCAATTGGTTGTACGCCGATTGCGCCAGCGGCAAACCGTTCAGCGAATACGGCCGCGCGTCCAGCCCGGCGTTGTCGTCCTGCACGTACAAAAATCCGTGCGGCTGATTGAGATTGAAGTTGCGGCCGAATCGCCCCATCGCGATCCCGCCGCCACCGCCTCCGCCCGGACCGCCTCCAAAACCCCCGCCTCCTCCGGGTCCGCCGCCTGCGCCCATCGGCCCGAACTGGTTGCCGCCATTCTGCTGCGCGCGGTCGCGAAATTCCTGGATGCGCTGCTGCAGCTCTTCGTCGCTGCCGTTCCCAAAGTTCTGGCTGCGTCCCTCCGCGCCCGCTACACTCACCGATTCCGTGGCCAGATCGGCGCCCGCTCCATTCATCGGCAAGCTCGAAAGATCGTTCGAGTTCGCGCCTCCGTTGCCCGTTCCATTTCCCGCTTCCCCGAGGTTGCCAAGCCCGCCTTCGACGGCCAGGCTTTGGAATCCGCGCCCGGCATTGGCCGCCGCGCTTGCGCGATTGGCCTGTTGCTCCTCTTGCTGCCGCGAAGCCAGCACCATGTCCACATCCACTTTTGCGATGGGATTATCTGGATTCAGCACAACTTCCTGGGTCTGCGGCGCGAACCCCATGAAGTCAACCTTGATGACATAGCGACCCCGCGGCACGCCTTTGATCACGAACGTTCCGTTGACCGCCGTCGCCACGCTCACTTTTTTTCCGGTCAGCGTATTCGAGGCGGTCACGGTCACGCCGGGCAGCGGCGTCTTTCCGCTCTTCACTGTGCCTGTGATATCAAATGCGACTCGCGGTGGCGGCGGAGGCGCTTCCCGAACCGCTGGCGATTCCTGCTCTTGCGCGAAACCCAGGCACACCAGCAATACTGCGCAGATCAGCGCCACGCACATCAGCACCACCACTCCGCGCACGAAACCTTTCAATCGCTACTCCTGGGGTTTCGGAGCCGTTGCCTCCGGATTACTTGGTTTTGTGGTGCTGCCTTGCGGTTGCGAAGACATCATTTCCTGCATGCGCTGCCATTGTTCCGGGTTCATCACCATCACGCCTTTGGGCACGAACGCGTCGTTTTGTACAGCGCCGCGCGCCATGATGTGATCGCCCACCTTGATATCCGCCATGGTAATGCTGTCCCGGCCGCGCCGCAGAGAAGTATCTTCGGTGAGTTCCAGAGTTTGCGTAACGCCATCCGTGCGCACCACCGTCAACTTGGGCGCGTCGATGGATTTTACCTCGCCGGCCACGTAGTCCTTGCCGAGCGTTCCGGGGTTCGTCATGCCTCCGCCGGGCCTGCCGCCAAATCCGCCACCACCGCCGGGTCCTCCGGGTCCGCCGCCGGTGCGCCCGCCGACCATGTTTGCCGTCACCGTGTTGTCCGCGTTTTTATCGCCGCGAACCATAACCATGTCGCCCACTTTAAAGTCCGTCGCCTTGGCCGGCTGGCGATCCTTACGAAATTCGGTTTGCGCCGTCAGCTTTACCGTGACGGCTTGGCCATCCTGATTGGTTACTTCGATGGAGCCGTCGTGTATCGCGGTGATTTTGCCGAACACCGCGGGCCTGCCGCCTTCGCGTCCGCCTCGGCCTTGCCCCTGTCCTTGTTGTTGCTGCGGCGGCCCTGCAGGTTCATCCTGCGCGGGCGTCATCGCCGCGCCCAGCATTCCGAAAAACGCCAGGAAAATAAATAGTCGAAGTCCTCGATTCACTTTGCACCTCTCTTGGTGAAGTCCGTCGCTGACCGGCTAGCGCTAGCTTCTTAGACGCGCGCGGCTAGTTCTGCGTAACTGGGTCGCAGGCAGAAAATGGCGGCTACCTCCCTATGTGTTCCCGGATTACCCAAGGAAGGTTCCCCGTCAGAGTCCAATGTAGCGTTTTATCATTCCTGCTGGGGTTTTGCTTCTGCGCGACAAGTCTAAACGTGGGTGACCAGTCGATGTGCCGCACCTACGGCGCTTTGCCGACAAGCTGCTAATCCAAGCGCTTACGCACTGGGCTATCTTCTGTCGCGCCTACGGTGCTGGTTGGTGCGTTCCCGCGCCATTCGTCAGTCGCCACTGCCTTCGCTCTCGCCTACGCTGAAGTACGTGCAGTCGGGGTGCTGGAACGCCAGCGCGCTTACGCTGGCTTCGGGGTCCATCATGAAGCCTTCGGTCAGTTGCACGCCTATGTCTTCGGGGCGCAGCAATTTCCAGATCCCAGCCTGATCTTCCAGGTCCGGGCACGCGGGATAGCCAAAGCTGTAACGCTTGCCGCGATAGCGCGAAGTGAATCGCTGCGCCATGGTCATTTCCGGCGGGTCGGGGAAGCCCCAATCTTCGCGGATCCGGCGATGCAGCCATTCCGCGCAAGCTTCGGCGGATTCAATCGCCAGCGCTTGCAGGCCGTGGGATTTGAAGTAGTAGCCATCGTGCTTGGCTTTTTCCGCGCGCTCGCGAATGCCTTCGCCGGCGCTGACGACGAAGACGGCGATGTGGTCGCGCTTGCCATCCTTCGGCGCGAGGACGTAATCGCTCAGGCATAACTGGTCGCCGGTCTTCTGCCGCTTGAATCGCCACGTGTGCAGCGGTCCCTTGCCGCCAGGTGCGAACAAGTGCAGCGCTTCTCCGTCTGGCTCGGACTCAAAGAATTTCCATACCGCGCGAACTTTCATGAAGCTGGCCGCTTCGTTTTTCACTTCCTCCATTTCGTTGAAGAGTTCCACGGCCTTCGTTTCGCGCGCCGCCAAATCCTTCTCGAAGTTGCCGCGATAGCCCATGTGCCGGCCGAAGAGCATGAACGGATTGATATAGCTCCACACTTCGCGCAGATCAGGCACAACCCGCACCTTGCGTTCAAGCGAAGCCACCGGCTGAATCGGCAAATCGCCGCGAACCTTTGGCGAGCGCTTCACCGCGGGCTTTTCCAGAACTTTCACGGTGGTGGTGACGCTCACTCCGTTTCCGGAAGCGGCATGTTGCGACAGCACTTTTTCCCTCGCCGCTGGATCCATCAGTTCATTCATCAGTCGCAGCCCGGTCATGGCGTCTTTCGCGTAGCACACCGCTCCGCCATAGCTTGGCGCAATTTTCGTCTCCGTGAATTTGGCGCTGAGCGCGGCTCCGCCTACCAGCAACGGTACGCCGATGCCCGCATCTTTCAAATCGTTCGCGGTAATCACCATCTGCTGCGCGCTTTTCACCAGCAATCCGGAAAGCCCGATGGCGTCCGGATGATGGGACTGAAACGCCTTGATCAAATCTTCCGGGGGAACCTTGATGCCAAGATTCACGACGTCAAAGCCGTTGTTCTTCAGGATGATTTCCACCAGGTTTTTGCCGATGTCGTGGACGTCGCCCTTCACGGTGGCAAGAATCACTTTGCCGCGTTTCGCCGTGTCCGCCTTTTCCATGAACTGTTCCAGATGGTTCACGGCGGCCTTCATGGCTTCGGCCGATTGCAGTACTTCCGCCACGATCAGTTCGTTGGCGTTGAACAAGCGGCCCACTTCGGCCATGCCCTCCATCAGCGGGCCATTAATAATGTCCAGCGGCGTGGTGCCTTCCGCGCGCTTGCGTTCCAGATCTTCCACCAGCCCGTCTCGCGTGCCTTCGATGATGTAGTTAGCCAGGCGCTGGTCGAGCGGCTGATCTTCCTTCTTGATCTTTTCTTTTTTGGCGGCGGTGCGGAAATGCTCCGCGATGGCTGCGATATGAAACTGGTTGACCGCCGCTTTCTGCTCTTTGCTCTGCTGGCGCCAATCGGCGGGAAGATTGCGCAGCAATCCGGCTTGCGGGTGGCCTGCGGGCACTTCTTTTGGCGCGTGCTGGAACAAGAGATCCTCGGCCAGCCGCCGCTCGTGCTCGGGAATCGACGCAAAGCGCTCCAGCTTTTCCGTGTTCACGATGGCCAGATCGAGTCCCGCCTTCGTGCAGTAATAAAGGAACACCGAGTTCACCACTTCGCGCGCGCCCGCGGGCAGTCCGAAAGACACGTTTGAAATTCCAAGAATCGTGCGCGTGTCTGGCAACGCCTGCTTGATCAGCCGGATGCCTTCCATGGTTTCCACCGCGCCGCCAATGTAGTTCTCGTCTCCTGTGGCGCAGGGAAAAACCAGCGGATCGAACACGATATCCTCCGGTGCCAAGCCATATTTTTTCGTCAGCAGCTCGTAAGAACGCAGCGCAATCGCGAGTTTTCGTTCGCGCGTGAACGCCTGCGCTTGCTTTGGATCTTCATCGATGCACCCGACCACAACGGCGGCACCATAATCGTGCGCAATCGGCACCACTTTCTCGAATTTTTCCTCGCCATCTTCCAGGTTGATGGAATTGATGATCGCTTTTCCCTGGCAATACGTCAGCGCCAGTTCGACGGCCGAAGGATCGGTGGTATCGATCATCACCGGGGCCTTGATCTTGCGGATCAGCTTCTCGTAGAAGACGGGAATATCTTTTTTCTCGTCGCGCTCTGTGCTTTGCAGGCACACATCCACGATGTGCGCTCCGCCTTTCACCTGGCGCCGCGCAATCTCCGTGGCCTCTTCCCACTTTTCCTCCGCGACCATGTTCTTGAACAGTCGCGAACCGATCACGTTGGTGCGTTCGCCGACCAGCAAAGGCCGCGTCTGATCGTCCGCCTCGATGGTTTCAATTCCGGAGTACACCGCGCGATGAGGCTCCTCCGGCCGTATGCGCGGTTTCTTTCCGTCCACCATCTGCGCGATGGCGCGAATATGTTTCTCCGTTGTGCCGCAGCAACCGCCCACCAGGTTCAGCCAGCCGTGATTCACGAATTTTTCCAGCTGCGCCGCCAGCGTCGTCGGCGTTTCCAGATACTTTCCTTCTTCATCCGGTAATCCCGCGTTCGGATAGCAGGAAACGAACTCGCCCGTCAGGGTGCTCAACGTGCGGATGTGGTCGGTCATGAATTCCGGCCCCGTCGCGCAATTCATCCCGAACGCCAGCGGATGGGTGTGCCGCAGCGATGCCCACATGGCCTCGACGGTTTGGCCCGCGAGCATCGAACCCATCGGCTCAATCGTTACGGATACGACGTACGGAATTGGCGCGCCAATTTCTTTCGCCAATTTCTGAATCGCCAGAATCGCCGCTTTAATATTTCGCGTGTCCTGGCAAGTTTCCACCAGCAAAAGATCCGAGCCGCCTTCCACCAGGCCCTTCGCTTGGACGTAAAACGAATCGAGCAAGCCTTCAAACGTGACGCCGCCGGTCACAGTGATCGCCTTCGTGGTTGGTCCCATGGACCCGGCGACAAAGCGCGGTTTTGCGGGAGTGGAAAATTCCTGCGCTGCTTGGCGCGCCAACTCCGCGGAACGGCGACTCAATTCGTAAGCATCCGCCTGCAGGCCATACTCTGCCAGCACTAACGGAGTGCTGCCGAAACTGTTGGTCTCCACAACGTCCGCGCCAGCTTCGTAATATTTGCGGTGAATATCGAGGACCACGTCAGGCCGCGTGCGCACCAGGTTTTCGTTGCAACCTTCAAGCGCTGCGCCGCCAAAATCGGCCGCGGAAAGGTTGCGCTGCTGCAGCATAGTACCCATCGCCCCATCCAGGACGAGGATGCGTTGTGCCAACAGCTCGCGAAGAGCCTTTTCCGATTCTTTGAGATCTCTCATTCCGCTTTGGTCCTTGCGCCGCCAGCGGCCAAATCGCCACACTGGCTCTATCTACCTTATTTTACGTGGCTTTTCCTGGCGAATCGAATCCATTGGCCGAGCCGATTCGAGGGCTGAATGGGGCTGTTTCTTCGTTGAAGGAGCGCCGGGCCTGTGAAAGCACGTCCTATGTGTCAGTAACAACTCGTGAACATCGCTGCCCAAGGTCCTTGCCCGTTGGCCCTGCTTTCACTACCCTGAAGTACAGTGACTCCAGTGACTCTAGCTCCTCCAGCGAGTACCGCCGTGCCTACGAAACGCGTGTCGTCGAAACTAACCGTGTGTCTGCTTTCGCCGCACCCCTTGGTGCTGAGCGAATTTGAACGCCTGTTGTCCAAGGCTTCTCATTTCAAGGTGATACCGAAGCAGCTGGATTCCACCCTGGCGCCGGACCTGCGCAGCCTGGAGCCCCCCAAGGCACAGGTATATGTAATTGATGCGCATGCGGCTCGCCAGGCTACGGGCGCCCTGTTGACCAATATTCTGGAACGCTATCCGGATGCGCGCTTGATCGTAGTGGGCGATTCCGTCAGCGATGCCACCAGCTTTTCTCTGCTGCGCCTGGGTGTGAAGGGCATTTTGTCTTACGCCGAAGCTCGCGACCAGCTTTCCCGCGCGCTGCCGCTGGTTTCCAACGGAGGCTTCTGGGTGCCTCGCTCCGTGCTTTCGGGTTTCGTGGATTCGATTCTCAGCAGCCAGGGCCGCCGGTTGAAGACCGACGCCGTCACCAACCTGAGCCGCCGCGAACAGGAAGTGCTCGATTCATTGCTGGAGAATCTGTCCAACAAAGAGATTGCCAGCAAGCTGAACATTGCCGAACGCACCGTGAAATTTCACGTGTCCAACTTGCTGAACAAATTTGGCGTGCGCCGCCGCGCCGATTTGATCCTGCTGACCTTCCAGCGCCGCCTGGCCTCGCAGGGCTAGCCCGCGGGTTTCTTCGTAGTAACACGACAACCGCCACGAAAAGCAGATTCCTCCCTCCGCAGACTCCGTTCGGAATGACAATTTATTGCTTATTGCGCGAAGCGTTGATTGAGCGACGTGATCGGTTGAGATCCTTCGTCGCAAAAGACGCTCCTCAGGATGACAACGGGCTGAAGTGGACTCACGGGATGAAACAACTCAGTCGGCAACAGCCGCGCTCAGTCGCCAATCTGGTAGCGGATGATGCACCATAGCGCCTGCACGCCGTCTTTCCAGGTAATTTTCTTTCCTTCTTCGTAGGTGCGGCCGGCATAGCTGATCGGCACTTCGTAAATCCGCCAGTTGCCCTTGGAAATCTTCGCGGTGATTTCTGGCTCGAATCCGAAGCGGTTGGACTTGATCTGGATTTCCTTCAACACTTCCCGGCGGAAAACTTTGTAACACGTCTCCATATCTGTAAGCTTCAAGTTCGTGAAAATGTCCGAGAGTAGCGTCAGACCTTTGTTCGCCACATAGTGCCGGAAATAATGCACGCGCTGCGGCCCGCCGAGGAATCGCGAGCCAAACACCACGTCGGCACGCCCGTCGAGAATCGGCTCCAGTAATTTGGGATAATCGCGCGGATCGTATTCCAGGTCGGCGTCTTGCACCAGCACGATATCGCCGGTGGCCGCCGCGAACCCGCGCCGTAGCGCTGCACCTTTTCCCTGATTCTGCGCCTGGAAAAAGAAGCGGATGTCTTGCAGGGCGACGGGATCGCCGCCATCGAGCGCGGGCGCCTGCGTTTCGCCGCTTGTCTGGAGGTTGGCCATGTTCTGCAAAATGTCTCGCGTGCCATCCTTCGAGCAGTCGTCGACCACCACAATTTCCTTTCGCACGTCGGTATCCATGACGCGGCGCAGGATTTCAAAGATGGTGTCTTTCTCGTTGTAAACAGGAATCACCACGGAAATCTTTGGATCGGTGAGGGAAGAGGCAGTCCGTCGGGTATGTGCCATATGGCTTGCAGGAATTGTATAAGGCGGCCTTATCGGCGTAAAGCCTGCGTTCTCGATATGCCTGTGGTTAAATAGAAATTCATAATTGGCCGGATATGACCACCTTTTACATCGAACAATTCGGCTGCCGCGCCACGCAGGCGGATGGCGCGGCGATCGAACGGCAATTGCGCGAACAAGGATGCGTCGTGGCGGCGGGCACGGCTTCCGCGGATTTCGTGGTGCTGAATACCTGCACAGTGACGGCGGCGGCGGATGCGCAGGCGCGCGACGCGATTCGCAAGATTCACGCGGCGAATCCCTCCACGTGCATCATTGTTACCGGATGCTATGCGCAGCGCGCGCCGGAAGAGATCGCGGCGCTGCCGGGCGTCACGCATGTGGTGGGAAATTCGCACAAGCCGGAAATTCCTGGGCTGTTGCGATCGATTTCCGCCGCTCCCTTGACTTCTCTGCCGGATGATCCTGCGCCGTATCATTCCCTGGCTCCGATTCTGCATGGCGATATTTTTGCTCTTTCCGACGTGCTGGTAGCGCCGGTGCTTGGCGGGGAAGGGAATCACACGCGGCCGACGCTGAAGATTCAGGACGGGTGCAATTCGCGATGTTCGTTTTGCGTGATTCCGTTTGTGCGCGGCAGGTCTCGCAGTTTGCCGGTGGCCACGGTGCTGGCGGAAATTCAGAGGCTGGCGGATTCCGGCTTTCGGGAGATCGTGCTCAGCGGGATAAATCTTGGCACGTATGGCCGCGATCTTTCGCCGCGCGTGGAATTTCTGGATTTGCTGCGGCGCATTGTGGATGAAACCAGCGTCGAGCGCCTACGCATCAGTTCCATCGAACCGTTGGATGTGACCCAGGATTTGATCGAGCTGTTTGCGTCCAGCGATCGCATCGCGCCGCATTTTCATATGCCGTTGCAGTCCGCCAGCAACCGCATTCTTGGCGCAATGCACCGCTGGTATCGCGCGGAACATTATGCGCGCCGCGTCGAGTTGATTCGCGAACGGCTGCCGCACGCCGCGATCGGCGCTGACGTGATTACCGGATTTCCGAGCGAAACGGAGCAGGAGCATGCAGGGACACTGCAATTCATCGCTGAGCGCCCGTTCACATACCTGCACGTTTTTTCGTATTCGTTGCGGCCTGGAACGAAGGCTGCTGCGCTGCCCGCGCATCTCTCTGGCGAAATTATCAAGAGGAGGGCGCGCGAACTGCGTGCGCTGGGCGAAAGCAAAGCCGGGGAATTTCATGAATCGCAGTTGGGTCGTACGCTGCGCGTCTTGACCCTGCACCGCGATCCCAAGGACGATCCAACGCAGACGCCCGCGCTTTCGGAAAATTATCTTTCTGTGATGATTCCAGAGGCGTTGCCGCATAATCAGTGGCGGACGGTTACCTTGACGCACGCCAAAGGCAAAAATTTAATCGCTTTGCCGCTCGAAAGTTGTTCGCTGGTTCACGCGGGAGAATCCGTCTAAGCGCGCTCATGCACATACTCGGCATCTCCACATTGGGACGAAGTTCGGCGGTGGCGCTGATCGACGATCACTCCGTCCTGTTCGCCATTGAAGAAGAAAAATTGAGCCGGCAGGATTCGGCGGACATTCCGCGGCTGGCTTTGGAGCGCTGCCTCCACGAGAATCACTTAAAACTTTCCGATTGCCGCGCGATTGCGCTGGCGGAACGCTCCGATTCTTCTGCCAGAGCGTCCCGTGGGGGCAAGCGGAAACGGCGGCCGGCGCGCTCGGCTTTGCAGGAAGAGCTGTTGCATCTGTTGCGTGGCGGGCCGCGGCCGGTGCATTTCGATCATCATTTCTGCCACGCGGCCAGCGCGTATTACACCTCTGGCTTTGACCATGCGCTGGTTCTTTCGCTGGATGAAGGCGCGAATTCGCTGGCGGGCGGGGTATTTGAGGGCGAAGGAGACGAGATACGCCCGCTGCACTCGTTGAAGTTTCCCGATTCGTTCGGCTGGTTTTATTCGCGCGTTACCGAGCTTGCCGGGCTGCGCCCGCACGAGGAAGAATACAAAATACAGTGGCTCAGCAAGGATGGCCTGCCTGAATATCTGCCGGTGTTTCGCAAATTGTTTAACTGGAAAGCCAACGGCCTTCCGGTGTTAAACCGCCGCTATTTCGAATCCGGGCCGGACCATCGCGGGATTTTCGCGCCGCAGCTTTATCGTGAGCTGGGCCTTTCGTCGCGGGGGCCCGCGCCGAATGCGGTGGTTCGCGCGAATCTGGCGCGCAGCGCGCAAGATTATCTCGAGGAGCTGGTACTGCAACTCGCGGAAAATTTGCAGAAACAGACTGGAACGCGCTCACTGTGCCTGGCTGGCGGAGTTTTCCTGAACGTGTTTCTGGTGCGGGCGCTGGAAACGCGCAGCGCGTTCAACAACGTTTATGTGCAACCGGTTTCCGGGAATGCGGGAACAGCGCTGGGAGCTGCGTATTTGTCTCGTAAGAAAATCAAAGGGCATTCCGGCCGGGCGCCGCTGGCCACGTTGGCGTTGGGCATGCAAGCAAGTTCGCAGGAAATGAAAGCGGTGCTGGACAATTGCAAGATCACCTATCGCTATCTTTCCGGCGAAGAACAATCCGTGGAGGAAGCCGTCGGTTTGCTGCAGCGAGACAAGATCGTGGCGTGGTGCCAGGGGCGGTCGGAGTTCGGCCATCGCGCTTTGGGCAATCGCAGCTTGCTGGCTTCTCCGTTTTCCGAATATGTCGTGGAAAACGTGAATCAGTTCATCAAGCATCGCGAAGGCTTTCATCCATTTGCGCTTTCCGTTCCCGCCGAACGTGCCGCGGAATATTTTGATGCATCGCCGAATTGCCGTTTCATGGCGTCGCTGGGGACGCTGCGCCGGCCCGTGGCGGGACTCGAACGGTTTGCATTTCACGGCAATTCCGTGCGCGTGCACACCGTGGAAAAGAGCGATAACCCGCTGTTCTGGAGGCTGCTGCACAAATTCGGCGAAACCGCCGCGGCGCCTATCTTGGTCAACACCTCATTCAACCTGTTCGGCGAGCCGCTGGTCACCGATCCGCGCGGCGCGGTTCGCAGCTTCTATTGCGCCGGCGTCGATGCGCTCGCGCTCGGGCCATTCCTGCTGGTAAAGTGACGCGCAACGGCGGGGTTCGCATCCATCCTGAGCGAAGCGAAGGATCGCAACGGTTGGTCCCAGCACAACTTTGGATGCGAGCACAGACTTTACGTTAGGATCCTTCGTCGCAAAAGGCGCTGCTCAGGATGACAGGGCTTTGGGTTGGCGCTGCTGAGTTAGGGCTGACCTGGCTGAAAGCAGGAAACCTTATCCTTCAAAAATCACTTGGGCGATGGCTTGTTCGGCGGTGTGCGTGATGCTGATGGCGATGTTTTTCACACCGAGGGCGTCGGCGATTTTCTTGGCTTCGCCTTTCAGGGACAGCGTGGGACGGCCGCCGCGTTCGCGCACGACTTCCAGATCGACCCAGCGCACGCCGTTGCTCCAGCCGGTGCCGAGCGCCTTCATGGCGGCTTCTTTCGCGGCAAATCGTCCAGCGTAACGCTCGTAGCGATTCTTGAATTGCTCGCAATAGGCTACTTCATCGAGCGTGTACACGCGGCGCAGGAAGCGCTCTTTTTGCGATTCAATTACCGCGGCGATGCGTTTCACTTCCGCGACGTCAATGCCCATGCCGACAATCATGATTCCCCTTTAGTGCAGCGGCAATTCGCTGGCACCGCGTTGGCCGTTTCTGCGGAACCGGCTGTTGCGATTATACTGTTTTGATTGTGCGCAGCCGAAAGACATCGCTGAGCAAGGGCCGCAACCGTCAACCGGCAGTAGGCGCTGTATCGCGCGCGAAAATTGCCGCGCCCTGGATGTTGCGCAAATCCGGCGGCCTGCAGGTTCTGCAACTGGCTCCGTTTGCGAAACTGCCCTGGCTGGTTCACGGATTCAGCACACGAGCGGGAGGCACGAGCACGCTCGACGGTGAAAAGCTGCTGAACCTCAGCTTTACGGAATGGGACGCGAAGGAAAATGTTGCGGAGAACCGCCGGCGGCTGCAGGCGGCGGTGGGCGCGAAGGATTTTACGCTCGTGGCCATGAAGCAGATCCATTCGGCCATCATCCGTCCCTTTGCGACGGCGCCCGGCGAGCCTTGCAAGGGAGACGCGTCTACCACGAAGGAGCCGGGCTTGCTGCTGGGAACGCAAACGGCGGATTGCGTGCCGATTTTGCTGGTCGATCCGAAAAAACGCGTGGTCGCAGCGATTCATGCGGGTTGGGGCGGCACGCTTGCGCGCATCGCTCAGAAAACCGTGGGCCGGATGCAGTTTGAGTATGGCTGCCGGCCCGCCGATCTGCTGGCCGCTATTGGTCCTTCCATTGGACCGTGTTGTTACGAAGTTGGCGCGGAATTTGTGACGAAATTCACGGCGCAGTTCGCGGACGCTTCGGAATACTTTGACGAAGCGCGCACGGGAGACGAACCGAATCCGTTGCAGTGGCTGAACATGAAGCCGCCGGGGCACCAGCCTCCCCCACAGAACGTGCGCCTGGATTTGTGGAAGGCGAATCGCTCGCAGTTGCGCGCCGCAGGATTGCCCGCAAATAATATTTTTGCCAGCGGACTTTGCACGGCGTGCCGCACGGACTTGTTTTTCAGTTACCGCAAGGAAGGCGCAGTGTCGGGGCGAATGCTCGGCGTGGTCGGAGTGCGCGGCGGCTGAAGTAGCGCTACAACCGTCGCACAACGGGGGGTGGCAGTGGGATCCACTACGGTTGCGAGGCGCTGGTCTTCTGCCCGAACATTTCCTGTTCGACAATTTGCGAGAGGATGTGGCCGATCAGCGTGTGGCATTCCTGAATGCGCGGTGTGTCGTCGGAGGGCACGCAGATGCATTCTTTCACGAGGCTGCGAAGTTTTCCGCCGGAGCGCCCAGTCAGGCCGATGCTGAGCAGGTCCGCCTTATTTGCGGTGGCCACGGCGTGAAGCACGTTCGTGGAGTTTCCGCTCGTTGAAATGGCGATGGCGATGTCTCCCGCGCGGCCCAGCGCTTCGATCTGGCGGGAAAAAACCTGCTCGAATCCATGATCGTTGGAAATGGCGGTTACGGACGAAAGGCTTTCCGCGAGCGAAAGGGCCGGCAGCGCGGGGCGGTCGAAGGCGAAGCGCCCGACAAGTTCCGTGGCGATGTGTTGCGCGTCATTGGCGCTGCCGCCGTTGCCAAAGAGAAGAATTTTATTACCCTGGCGAAATGCGTGAATCAAGGATTGCGCGATTCGGGAAAGCGTGGAAAGCAGCGCGGCATCGGCGCGCAGCGATTCCATGGTGGCAATCGCGGATTCCACCGAACTGCGGATGCGCTCGTCGAATTGGGGAGGCTGGCTCATTCGAGTCGTAGTCTATCACGGCGAGAGAACGCAACTGGATTGGCGAAGGGCGGAGTCTTCAGGGGCTAAAGCTCAGTTCGTTCGCCGGATTCATGCCGGGGCTGAAGCCCCGGCCCCCTAAAGAAAAGTGCAAGAAGGTTCCGCGACGGCCGCTAAAGAAAAAGATGAGAACGTTCTGGAACGGGTGATTAGCAGGCCCAGTTCGTTCACCGGATTCACGCCGTGGCTGAAGCCACGTTTCGTGGTGATGTTTAGTTCGCAAAAGCGGCGGCTTTGCCGCCGCACTCCAAAACTAGCGGAGAATCGGCAACGGCGAGGACTGGATTTCCTGGAGGGCCAGCTGGCCGCAGGCGGCCATCACGTCGCGGCCGCGGGAATAGCGGACGAAGGCGGCGACTCCGCGATCGGTGAGGATACGGCGGAAATCCTCGATGCGCCGGTCTTTCGATTCCTGGAACGGCAATTCGCCGGGATTCCACGGAATCAGGTTCACTTTCACGCGCTTCAGCGGCGCCAGCAGTTTTACCACGCGGCGCGCATCGTCCGGCGCGTCGTTCACGCCGCCCAGCATTACGTACTCAAAGGTGATGTGCTCCCAATTGCGCAGTGGATATCGCCGGCACGCCGCCAACAAATCCTTCAGCGGATATTTTTTATTGATGGGCATCAATGTGTCGCGCTGTTCGTCGTTCGAGGCATTCAGAGAGATGGCCAGCTTTGGCCGCACCGTTTCTTGCACCATGCGATCGATCCCGGGAACGATGCCGCTGGTCGAGAGCGTGACATGCTTCGGCGAAAGCCCCACTCCTTCCGCGTCAAGCAGGATGCGCAACGCTGTGAATGTATGTTCAAAATTCAGGAGCGGCTCGCCTTGACCCATCAGCACGACATTGGTGCGCCCCGCTAAAGCATCTTCGCCAGCGGATTCTTCGATTGGCGCAGCCTCGCCGCCCGCGTTCGCGCCGCTCATTTCGATCAGCGGCAACAGCACTTGCGCCAGAATTTCTCCGGGGGTCAGGTTGCGGATCAGGCCCAATTGCGCGGTCAGGCAAAACTGGCAATCCACGGCGCAGCCCGCTTGTGTGGAAATGCAAATGGTCTGCCTGCGCTCGCTGGGCATAAAGACAGCCTCGACGGAGGCGGATTTCATGCGGATCTGTTCTTCCGGCGCGGGCAACCCGAACAGGTAGCGCACGGAGCCGTCAGCCGAGGAGTATTTATGCTTCACCGAAGGCAGTGTGAGTTTCGCGTGGGAAGAAAGATTCTTGCGGAAGCTCGCGGGTAAATTCGTCATGGCAGAGATGTTGAGGTTTCGCTCCGCGTACAGAGCATGGTAAAGCTGCGCGCCGCGATAGGCAGGCTCACCCAGCGAAGTGCAGTACGCCCGCAACTCTTCCTTGTTTTTGCCGAGCAGTTCCATCGCAACCATTCTCTCATCATCGCAGCACGGTTGGCTGGCCTTGCGCTCTGCGGCTTGCCGGCTGGAAGCCGGCGCTACCAGCGCACTGCTTGACACTTGATGATTGTGTGGAGCGAAGGATCTCAACCAGTTTCAAACACAAACGTGGGTTTGCGCTTGGACTTTACATTGAGATCCTTCGTCGCGAAAAGCGCTCCTCAGGATGACACTGCTGTCCGGGTAAGTATCCTGACGCTTGGCAGCGTATACCCATGCAAATAGATACCTTACAGTTTGCTTGGACAAGTCCGACTCGGCTATCGCCACACACTGCTTCGTGTGTAAGAATAGCGTATGGTCTCCAACGCGCGCGATATCCATCGTCACGCTTTACCGAACGGCCTGGTCGTGATTACCGAGACCATGCAGCACGTCCGCTCCGTTTCCGTGGGCATCTGGGTGCGCAACGGTTCCCGCCGCGAAGTCCAGTCCGAAAATGGCCTGGCGCATTTCCTGGAACATATGGTGTTCAAAGGCACGGAGCGCCGCTCCGCCGAACACATTGCCCGCGAAATGGATTCCGTTGGCGGAATGCTGGACGCGTTTACATCCAAGGAACAGATTTGCTTCAACGCTAAAGTGCTCGATGAGCATCTTCCCATCGCGTTTGATGTGCTTGCCGACCTGGTGCTGCGCCCGAAGCTCGACGGCGACGACGTGAAGAAAGAGCGCCAGGTGGTGTTGGAAGAAATCAAGATGGATCTGGACAATCCGGAATACCTGCTGCACGACTTGTTCACGCGCGGATTCTGGCCGGACCATTCGCTGGGGCGGCCGATCCTGGGCACTCCGGAAACGGTGCGGAAATTCGATCGCGAAGGGTTGCGGAAGCGCTTCCAGAGCTGGTTTGCGCCAGACCACATCGTGGTGACGGCGGCGGGAAATATCACGCACGAGCCAGTGCTGAGCCTGGTGGAAAAAGAATTTGGCCACCTGCAACCGGCGCAAACAACGGAAGAAGATCCTGTTCCGGCCACGGCCGCGCCGATTCATCTGGAAAGCAAGCGCGATCTGGAACAAGTGCATTTGTGCGTTGGCGTGCCGTCGCTGCCGATTGCGCACGAGCGGCGCTTCGGAATCGCGGTACTGAACAATCTGCTGGGCGGCGGCATGTCTTCGCGATTGTTTCAGAACATTCGAGAGAAGCAGGGGCTGGCGTATGCGGTGTTCAGCGAACTGACGCCGTATTCAGACACGGGGATGCTCAGCGTGTACGCGGGAACGGCGAAGGAAACCATCGGCCAAGTGCTGGACATGACCATAGCGGAATTTCGCGCCATGAAGGAATCGCCGGTATCCGAGGAAGAACTGCTGCGCGCGAAGAACCACCTGAAGGGTTCGCTGATGCTGTCGCTGGAATCGACCAGTTCGCGCATGTCGAACCTGGCGCGGCAAGAGCTGTATTTCCACCGCTTCTCTTCGCTCGACGAAATTCTTGCCTCCATCGAAGCGGTGTCTCGCGAGGAAGTGCAAACGCTGGCGAGGGAATTCTTCCAGCCGGAGCGCATCGCCGCGACGGTGCTGGGACCGCTGAATGGCTTCACTGTCGATCGCGCGCGCCTGGCGTGCTGACCGAATTTCACTTATCCCATGAAATGTAGAAAGTGTTCCAAGGTTATACCGGACGGATTCACGGATTGCCCGTGGTGCGGCGCGAGTTCGTCAGCAGCTGCAGGCACGCCTTCCCGCAATGTTGCCGGCATTGAGCTTGCGAGTTCCAGTTCGGCGGCGCATGATCTGGTGATTGCGATGTCGATCGTGTCTTCCGCGCTGCTGTTCGTTGTGCTGAATTATTTCGCCATGGTGCGGAGCGCGGGCGCGCTGACACTGGCCAACTCCGGATATTTTCTGGGCCGCTGCGCCGGAGCGCTGCTTGCAGGAGCGCTAATTGTGTTGGCCTACCGCAAGATTCGTGGTGCAAAACTGCGCGGGCCCGTGCAGGCTTTGATCGTTTTGACGCTGTCGTCGCTCGTGACGGTTGGAACCCTGGCGATTCCCGCGCGCACACATATGGCGGGTATCGACGAAGCGACGATCCGGCGCTATAGCGATGAAGGGAACAACGGGCGGAATTTGCCGAAGATGCCGCCCGCGGTTGCAACCAAGTGGGATCCCGCGGGGCGCGCGTTGCTGAAGGACATTGCCGCGCGGAACCAGCAGTATGTATCGGAAATTTCCGCGCTCGACGAAACGGCTAAGCCACTGTACACGCCGGAATCGTTTCGCGATGCCGCCACGATTCAGCAAATGATCGACCAGTTGCACGCACGCGTGGGCGTGGCCGACAAATATACGGACTGGCAGCCGGTTTTTTCGAAGATGAAGGACTACGTCGCCACCGTGGACGCGAGCGAAGACGAAAAGCGCAAATTCCTGGCGGGCTACGAAGCAACGCTGCCGAATACGCTGGCCGCTTGCAGGGCCATCTCCGATAAAGAGCATGCGTGGCTGCAGGCTTCACTCGATTTGTATCAGTTCACGCTGGCGAAAGACGGTGCGTACGTGTGGCACAACGACAACCTCGCGTTCGCAAAACACGCGGACTCCAACACCTTCCGGCAAAAATTCCTGAAAGCGCGCCTGCTGAACACAGAATTTCTCAAGGCGTATTGGCAGGTGCGCCAGGCGGAAGAGGCGATGATGGCGCAACTCGGCCTCGGGCAGCAGGCTACCTCCGCCGACCCATCGCGCGCGCAACCGTAGTCCGGCAAAATTCACAACGTGCCGGGCGAAACCGTTGACGCGCCCTTCACGCTCTGCCATCATCTTGAAAGTTTTAGTTGGGCATTGCTTTCCGGGAGAATTTCAATCGGGTTGCGCGTTTCCATTCTTGCGTCCGGCAGTTCGGGCAATCTGACGCTGCTCGAAACCGAACGCACCCGCATCCTTGTTGACGCCGGTTTGGGGAAACGCGAAACGCTGGCGCGACTGGCCGCCTGCGGCCGGGAAGTCGATCACCTCGACGCTGTCCTGATCACTCACGAGCACACCGATCATTGCAACGGCTTGCCGCAAGTCCTCGGACTTTGGAAGACTCCGCTCTATGTGACCGAGCCGACCATGGACGCGTTGCAGCGCATCCTGCCGGACACATTTCGCAAGCGGCTGCAGCGCGCCGAATCGATTCAGGCGGGGCAACGGTTTACGATTGGCGACATCGATGTACACGCCTTCGCCATTCCGCACGATGCGGCCGATCCCATCGGGTTTACGTTTCGCACCAACGGCACGAAGGTGGCGATCTGCACAGATCTCGGTTACATGCCGCAGCTCGTCAAAGTGCATTTGCGGGAAGTGGATTGCCTGATCCTGGAATCCAACCACGATCTCGACATGCTGAAAGTGGGCCCGTATCCGTGGGTGGTGAAGCAGCGGGTGCTTTCGCGCACGGGCCACCTGTCGAACCACGCGGTCAGCGAATTTTTGTGCGATCCCGAGGGGTTTGACTCTCGCGCGCAATACCTGGTGCTGGCGCACATCTCCCAAGAAAACAACAATCCCGACCTCGCGCGGTTGTCCGCGGAAGAAGCGCTGGGGCGGCGGCCGGCGGAAGCGGCGTTCAGCGGCGAACTGCTGGTGGCGTCGCAACACGTGCCCCTGAAGCCGCTGAATCTCTAAGAATCTTCTTTCCCGATTCCCTCTATTAATTCGTTTTATGCGGTGGATATATTTTTTTCTGTGAATTCCTGCGTGGGAACCCTTGACATTGCGTCCAGAAAGAGCAGAATCGTGGACAAATCTTTTCAGTCTGGGGACGAGTGGCCCAGAGACGGATGTTTTTGTCGAGGGAATCGGCTAGCCGCTGATTTCATTCCATCTCCGCATTTGCCATTTCATCCTGTTGCAAGAATCGTTCGAAATTAATGGGGGCGATAATGCGGACGTGTACCCGTAAGTTTTTCCTTTTTTCATTTTTCCTTTCATTCGTACTTTTTGTTTCGAGCGCCTGGGCGCAGATCGGCACCACCTCGCTGCGCGGCACCATTCTGGATAAGTCCGGCGCGGTTGTGGCCGGGGCTACGGTGAAGTTGACCGCAGGGGAGTTGAGCGTGGAGCGCACGGTGGTGTCCACGGGCACGGGCGCGTACGAATTCCCCGCGCTGCCGCCGGGCACGTATGCGCTGAGGGTGGAAGCCGGGGGATTTCGCGCATACGACCAGAAAAATATTCAACTTCTGGTGAACAATCCCGCGACCGTAAACGTGACGCTGGAAGTGGGCTCGACCACGGAAACCGTCGAAGTGTCCGCGGTAGGACAGACGCTGAACACCACGGACGCATCGCTGGGCGTGGCGTTCGGGGAAAACCAGGTGAAGCAACTGCCGCTGGAAAGCCGCAACGTCGGCGACCTGCTGTCGCTACAAGCGGGCGTGGTGTACACCGGAGACAACCCGGCGATCGACACCAACACGGACACGCGCAGCGGCGCGGTAAATGGCGCGCGAAGCGACCAGAGCAACGTGACGCTGGACGGCATCCCGGTGAATCCCAAGGGGGGATACGCGTTCCAGTCGGTTTTGCCCGTAACGCTGGATTCCGTGGAAGAATTTCGCGTGACCACCAGCAACGCGGAAGCGGATGAAGGCAGCGCCGGCGGAGCGCAGGTGGCCCTGGTCACCAAGAGCGGCACGAACAATTTTCACGGTTCGGCATACGAATACAATCGCAATTCGTTCGCCAGCGCCAACG
Organism: Candidatus Acidiferrales bacterium; assembly: GCA_963701055.1. Lineage (GTDB taxonomy): Bacteria > Acidobacteriota > Terriglobia > Acidiferrales > UBA7541 > Acidiferrum. Next base: position 1,184,113 of record OY969563.1, read on the forward strand.
ATTATTTCCTGAAGTATTCGGAATTGTCCACCGGAGAACCGAATAAGCCGCAATTCCTGAACCGCAACATTTTTGGCGGCTCCATCGGCGGGCCGATCAAGAAAGACAGGCTGTTTATCTTTTTGAATTACGAAGCCTATCGCGACGCGGAGCAACAGAGCGCGTTGCGCATCGTGCCCACGGCCGCGCTGCGCGACGGCGTGGTTCAGTACGCTTGCGATGCTTCCGTGACCTGCAATGGCAACACCGTTACAGGCCTCAGCGGCGCGACGTACTCCGCGGGTCCCGGTAACTATGCCCTCTCGCCCGCGCAATTGACGGCCATGGATCAGAACGCCTTCGCCACGGAACCGAATCTTGTGAAGCCGTATACGGGTTCAGTCGGGCCAGACCCCGCCATGATTTCCTACTTCAATAAATATCCGCTGCCGAACGATTTCAGCCAGGGCGACGGCCTGAACACGGCCGGGTATCGATTCGCGGCACCGACCAGCAACACCAAGAACTGGTATATCGCCAAGATGGATTACAACCTCACTCGCGACGGCAAGCAGCGCGTGTCCCTGACGGGTGCGCTGGCGAACCAGGATCAGGCGAACGCGCCATTTTTGCCGGGGCAAGCGCCGGAAACCAGCATCGTGAACTTCAATAAAGGGCTGATTGCCAATTATTCCTCGGTTCTGACCCCCACGATCGTGAACAACTTCCGCTATGGATATGTCCGGGAAAGCATTGGGACCATCGGCAACACCGATGTGCCCGTGAACCTTATCCGCGGCATCGACCAGGGAATTAATTATTCCAGCCAATTCCAGCGGCCGATCAACAGCTTCTGGGACGATCTCACCTGGACCCACGGCAAGCACAGTTGGCAATTTGGCTTTCAGGCGTCTTTGATTCGCAATCCCACTTCCAGCACCACCTCTTCATTCAGCAGTGCCTTTATGAACGCGCAATGGCTGGATACCTCCGGACTGGCAGGACGGAGCAGCTCGCCGCTGAACCCGGACAACTATGGGTATCCGACGGTCGACTTCAACGGATTCGGGACGAACTACGACAACGCGGTGACCGCGCTGTTCGGCATGGACGTGGAAGTGAATGCCCAATACAACTACCAGCGCAGCGGATCGCCCCTGGCGCAGGGCGCGCCGGTAGTGCGTCATTACGCGGAAGACGGCTACGAGACCTACGCGCAGGATACCTGGAAGGTAAAGCCGAACCTGACCTTGACGCTCGGCTTGCGCTACTCGCTGTTCTCGCCTCCCTGGGAGACAAACGGACTGGAAGTGACGCCGACGGAAAGCCTGAACACCTGGTTCAACAATCGTGGCGTAGGCATGAACAACGGTGTACCGTCGATCGATGCTCCCCCGGTTGCATTCAACTGGTCCGGCCCGGCGAATGGCGGCACCACCGGATATTACGGATGGGACTTCAAGAACCTGGGTCCGCGCACGGCCTTTGCGTGGGCGCCCGGTTACGACGACGGAATCCTGCATGATCTGTTCGGTTCCGGCGGCAAGACCAGCGTGCGCGGCGGATTCGGGATCGTGTATGACCGTATCGGAGAAGGCCTGCTGGATACGTTCGATTCATTCGGGGCCTTTGGACTGTCGACGAACATCCCCAACGCCGCCGCTTCGGAAACGGTCGGTTGCACGCCGCGCGTCACCGGCATCAACACGATTCCCACCACGGACAACTGCAACTATCCAATCTTCACCCCGGCACCTCCGGCCAATTATCCCACGCCTTTTCCGAGCAATCCGGCGCCGGGCAGCGAAGCAATCACCTGGGGCCTGGACAGTCACATCAAGACTCCGTATTCGTATACGATCGACTTCTCCGTGCAGCGGGAATTGCAGAGCGGATTTACGCTGCAGGTCGCATATGTCGGCAGGCTTTCTCACCGTTTGCTGGCGCAGGAAGATCTGGCGATGCCGCTCGATCCCTACGATAAGAAAGCCGGGATGGATTACTTCGCGGCAGCGACGGCGATGGCCAAACTCTATCGCAGCGGCGTGACCACCAACCAGATCGCGCAAAATCCGAACCTGATTCCCCAAAACGTGCAGCAGTATTGGAAGGACATCACGCAGCCCGCACAGGCTGGCGCGCCTTATGCGCTTGGCACGTATGGTTCCTGCGTCAATCCCTCACAGCCAGGCGCGGTTACGTCCACCACGAATCCGAGCGTGCTGGCGTTTGACCTGCTATGCGCGAACAGCCTGAACGAATCTCTCTCGATCTACGAGATGGACACCAGCGGCGTGCCCAGCGCCGGTGGCACCACCAACTACTTTTACACTTTGGGAGGCTACACCGGCCCCAACGTGTTCTACAGCCCGCAATATTCTTCGCTGTACGGCCTGCGAACCACCACCAACGCGAACTACAATGCGCTGGAAGTCACCCTGCAGCACAAAATGGTTCATGGCGTTCAATTTGACTTCAACTACACCTACGGAAAATCCATCGACATCGCTTCCGATGCGGAGCGCGTCGGCCCGTGGGGCGGTTTGGGAGGAGCGGTGATCAATTCCTGGGATCCCTCCGCCGGCCGTGCTGCTTCCGATTTCGACCTGCGGCACCAGATCAACGCCAACTTCATTTGGGAATTGCCCTTCGGCCAAGGTAAGGGGATCGCGCACGACGTCAACAAGGTTGGCGAAGCGTTTATTGGCGGATGGCAACTGTCCGGGCTGGTGCGCTGGACCAGCGGCTTCCCGGTCACTGTGGATAACGGCGGACAGTACCCAACCAACTACCAACTGGAAGGCCACGCGGATCAGACCTGCACGGTGCAGACGGGAACGTACTTCACTGGCGCGGGCGGAAGCACTGGCGGAAATAGCTATCCCAACCTGTTCGCCAACGGCGTGAACGCGGCGAGTTGCTTCGATTACGGTTACCCAGGACAAACCGGAGACCGCAACAATCTTCGCGGGCCTGGCTACTTCGGAGTGGATCTGGGCCTGGCGAAGCGCTGGAAAATGCCGTGGAGTGAAGGGCAAAGCCTGCAGTTCCGTTGGGAAGTCTTTAACGTGACCAATTCCGTGCGGTTCGACGTGCAGTCGGCCAACGGATATGTGGGCGGCAGCCTGGCAAACGGCAACTCTTCCAACTTTGGAAACTACAGCGGCACGCTGACCAACCCGCGCATCATGCAGTTTGCGTTGCGCTACGAATTCTAACTACTTCAGTTCTTGCTTCAGAGGCAAAGGGCTCCGGGGGCGGTCGCTCCCGGGGCTTTGCTTTTGGTGGCGGGCCGCGGCAACTTCCTTGACAAGGCAGGGGCTCCTGCTTAAGAATCCTTGCAATCCTAGAAGCAGCTGAGAGTGGTCGAGGATGCGGAAGAGGGTTTTCCGCTGTGTCGCGGTCTATTCTGTGTGTGGCGACAGGCAGTGGAACCCATGATGGAGTGCTAGTTTTTTCCGCTCCTCAACGTGATGTTTGCAGGTTGCGACGGAGTACAAACAGGCCAACTAAGCCGGGTAGCCTTTTGGGGGCAAAGAATCCGGGAGAACCTGAAAAACAGGACTAGGGGAACCTCTGTGAAATCTTCAAGTGGATCGAAGTGGCTGGCAGTCTTTTTCGTCCTTATCTTTATATTTATATTTGGTTTGGCTGGCACGGTGGCGCAAGCGCAAGATGCAACCGGCCGCATTATCGGGAATGTCACCGACCCCAGCGGGAGCGCGATCAGCGGGGCAAAGGTAACGGTAACGAACACCGGAACCACAATCGCGCGAACCACCACCACGGACAGCAGCGGCTACTATCAGGTGCTGTCGCTGCCCATCGGCTATTACCAGGTGAAAGTGGAAGCGCAGGGATTCCGCCAGGAAGTGTTCGAGCAGGAAAAGCTGGAGATCAACCAGTCGCTGCGCCTGGACGCCAAACTGGCGATCGGGCAAACCTCGGAAACGGTGGAAGTGACCAGCCAGGCCGCGAATGTCGAGACCGTCAGCGAAACCATTGGCAGCAGCGTTGAGGGCGAGACGATTTTGCGCGCGCCGCTGAATGGCCGCAACGTGCTCGATCTTGCCGCGCTGCAGCCGGGCGTCACCGAAACCAATGGAGATTCCAGCGCGGCGGGAACCTACAGCATCGCGGGCGGCCGCAGCGACTCTGTGACGTACCTGCTGGACGGCGGGCTGAACAACAACCTGCTGGACAACAGCGTGGTGTTGAATCCCAACCCGGACACCATTGCGGAATTCCGCATCCTGGAGAGCAACTACTCCGCCGAGTATGGGCGCAACGGCGGCGGCATTATCAGCGTAGTGACAAAGTCCGGCACCAACGAATGGCACGGAAGCGCCTTTGAATTTCTGCGCAATGACGCTTTTAACGCCAACCCGTTCTTCGACAAGAATGATCCGAGCAACCTGAGTCCGCGTCCAGTGCTGAAGAGGAATCAGTATGGCGGCACGTTCGGCGGGCCGATCACGATTCCGCATGTGGTGAACGGCAAGGATCGATTCTTTTTCTTTGTGGGTTATCAGGGGCAGAGGCTATCGGCACAGTCGAGCAGCGGAACGTTTCCGGTCTATACACCTGCGCAGTTGCAGGGGGATTTTTCCGGTGGAATGGGCGCTGGGGGATCTTGTCCGAATGCCGACCCCAACGTTGCAGCCTTCCTGGTCGCCAACCCGTATTACCAATCGAATCCAACGCTGGCATCGTGCGCGGTTATTGATCCCACGAAGTTCGATACCGTTGCGCAAAAGTATATTACGGCAGGAATGATCCCAACGAATCCCAGCGGTCAGGCCCAATATTTTGCTCCACTGACCAACAACAACAACGAACTGACGATGAAGTTCGATTTCCTGATCACACAGACGGACAAAGTGACGGCGACACTGGGAGGGTTCCGGAATCCGCAGCTGCAACCGTTCCAATTCGCAACCGTTCCGGGCTTTCCCGATGCGATTCAAAATAATAATTATTACGGGAACGTGGCCTACAGCCACACGTTCACGCCGAACATGGTCAATGAATTTCGCCTGTTCATCCAGCGGAACAACTACAAACAGGACACGCCCCAGGGCGACAACACGGCTTACACGGCGTCCGCTTTGGGCATCGGAATTACACCTGACAATCCCACGGGGCCGCCGAACCTCTATTTTGACAACGGCCTGTCCATCGGCTACAGCGAGCAAGGCCCCACATCGCTGATCAACAACACGTTTGGATTCATCGATAACGTCAGCTACATTCACGGCCGGCATACGTGGAAGATGGGCGGCGGCGTCTCGGCGTACCAAAACAACACGCTGTACGACTACTACGTCAACGGCGAATTCGATTTTTACAGCACCGCCTCCGGCAATTCGTTGGCGGACTTCCTGATGGGCCTTCCCACGGACTTGATTCAATATCCGCAAGCCCCGTCCAACATTCGCAGCAAGTCCTACTACGGATTCCTGCAGGACGAGTGGCGCCTGACAAAAAAATTCACCCTGAACCTGGGAATCCGCTACGAATACAATTCGCCGAAAGAAGACACCGAAGGCCGCACATTCTCCGTGATTCCGGGAGTGACCACGCCATCGACAGTTTTCCCGAACGCGCCCATCGGAATGCTGTTCCCCGGCGATCCCGGTGCTCCGCGCGGCGTGAATTTTCCGGACACAAAAAACTGGGCGCCCCGCATCGGGTTTGCGTGGGATCCCAAAGGAGACGGCAAGACCAGTATTCGCGGAGGGTTCGGGATTTTCTACGACATCCTCAAGGGCGAAGACAACTTGCAGTTTAACGGCCAGCCTCCGTTTTTCTCGTCCGGTTATGTGGGCTATGCGGTCACGGGCAGTGGGCTCCCCACGTTCTCGACTTCCGGCCCGAACTATATGGAGAGTCCGTATCCCAACAACTACCCCACCCCGGAAGTTAATCCCTTCCCGTCCAAGCCACCCAGCTCGAACATCAACTTCGCGGACGCGGGATTCCTGCCGATCAACGCGGCGGGTTCGGTATATATCGTCGATCCACATCTAAAGACGCCATACACCTACCAGTACAACTTAAGCCTGCAGCGTGAGATAGCGCCAAGCACCGTTTTCGAGGCGAGTTATGTTGGCAACGATTCTCACGGGCTCACTTCTTTGCAGGACATCAACCCTTTCATTCTTGGGACTACGGATCGCATTCTCAATTTGACGCCGGGAAACTCCTCTTGCCCGGATTACAGCGGAGAGGGCGCAAGCGGAGTGTGCAGCTTTGCGGACCTGCCGGAATTCAGGAACGTAGCCAACGCGGTCTACAACAGCTTGCAGGTCAGCGTCACCAAACAGATCACCAATTCGCCGATTGGCCGCACCTATTTCACCGCTGCGTATACTTACGGCCACAGCATCGACGATGCCTCGGGATTCCGGCAGCGGAATTCCAGCGTCCCCACGTACGACCCCAGTTTGTTCCGCGCCTCCAGCGATCAGGATATTCGCCATCGCATCACCATCAGCGGCGGCTGGGATTTGCCGTTTGACCAGATGTGGGCTTCCGGGCCAAAGAGGTTGACGCATGGTTGGAGCCTGTTCCCCATCTTTACGTGGCATACGGGCTTGCCGTATGACGTTTTCGCGAACTTGCCGGAAAAATATGTTCCCAACGCAGAAGGACCGTCGGGCGCGGGCGATCCTTACAACGTGCACGCCAACGTCGTCGGAAACGTGGTAACACAGTACAGTCCGGGGACAGCGCAGACACTGACGAACCCGAATAATGCAAACTCAAGCAGCACCGGTAATTATTTGTTCAATCCGGCCAGTTTGAGCAACGCGCAATGCGGCGATACCAACGACCCGCCTCCGTGCACGCCTGGCCCGACAATTTTGCCCTCTGATTCTCAAGTCGTGGCCGATCCAGCGCTGGCAACGTACGGTTCGCTGCCGCGCAATTTCCTGCGTGGACCGAGCTACATCAATCTGGACATGGCGCTTTCCAAGACGACGGCAATTACCGAGCGCGTGAACCTCGAATTTCGCGCGGAGTTTTTCAATATCGCCAACCATGCGAACTTCCTGAATCCCAACGTGGTCAACAGCTATCAAGGCTTCCTGACCGGGAGCGGATCTGGCACAAATCCGAATAGCAGCTTGTTCGGGCAGATCACATCCACCTACGACCCGCGCATCATTCAATTGGCGTTGCGGTTGTCGTTCTAGCTTGTTTGCACTTCTTCCTTCCAGGAGGCGCGAGTCTCCCGGCATTTTTTACGTGCCGCGAATCGGTAGTACTACGCGCATTGCGGCTGCGGATTCGGCGGTTGACTCGCGCGGAGTTTTCCTCTATTTTGAAAAGACCTTGGTAGAGGTGCGGCGGCCATGAGTAGCCGAGCTTGTTTTCCCGATTCGCATCGGGGGCTTGGTGAAAGGGGTCCGGCTTAGGAGCCAGGTCAGCGAAATGATGCTGATCGCCGCCGAAATCGCAACGATGGCTGAACGCGTTGCGGTTGGGGTTCCGGTCTAAGGCCGGTTCACTGTCATCCCTTCGGGATGGAGCGCTATCGAGAGGCAGCAGACTGTGTGTTTCGTCACAGGCCTACCTTCCGCTTCCGCTTCCCTCAAATCCCTTCCAAGGCTAAAAAACTATGGACTGCTTCGCTCTGACGCGCGCTCTTGTCGACCTGGATTCCACCACCGGGCAGGAAAAACCGGTTGTGGATTATTTGTTCGCGCAACTTGGCACGATGGCGGCACAGCACCATGGCCGCCTGGAGCGCATGAGCGCGGCGCCTGACCGCGACAATCTGCTGCTTACCTTTGGAGAACCGGTGGTCACGTTGTCGACGCACATGGACACGGTTCCGCCATACTTTTCTTCAAGTGAAGATGGCACGCACATTCGCGGGCGGGGGGCTTGCGATGCGAAGGGAATTATTGCGGCGATGATGGCTGCGGCGGAATCACTGCTGGAGGCGGCTACGCGAAATTTTGCGTTACTGTTTGTTGTGGGCGAAGAGCGGGACAGCGCGGGCGCGAAAGCGGCGGCAGCTTCGCCACGGGGCTCGCGGTTCCTGATCAATGGCGAGCCTACACAGAACCAGCTGGCGCTCGGTTCCAAAGGCGCGTTGCGCTACGAAATTGTCGCGAAGGGAAAATTGGCGCATTCGGCGTATCCGGAGCTGGGACATTCGGCGATTCATTCGCTGCTCGATGCGCTGCGGGAAATTCGCGCGATCCCTTTGCCGGACGATCCGATTCTCGGGCAGTCCACGCTGAACGTGGGAACGATTCACGGCGGGCGCGCGCCGAACGTTGTGGCGGACGAGGCCAAGGCGGAAATCATGTTTCGGCTGGTGGGAGACGCGGAGCCGTTGCGCGCCGCGGTGGCGAAGGCCGCAGCGCAGCATCGCGTGGAAGCGCGCGAGGTTCTGTGCTGCTCGGCGGTACATCTTGGCGCCGTGGAAGGATTGCCGACCACGGTGGTGGCGTTCACCACGGACATTCCCACATTTAACGGAGCCTGGGGCCAGCCATTTCTGGTGGGGCCGGGAAGCATTCACGACGCGCACACTTCGGAAGAGCGCATCGATAAAAAGCAATTGAGCGATGCCGTGGGAATTTACGCGCGGATGGTGCGGCAGTTGCTGGCTACGGGAGAAGCCGCGTGATGAGCACGCCGTTGGCCATTATCGGTTGCGGGAAGATGGGCCGCCTGGTGGAGCAACTGGCGCCGGACTATGGATTTGAAGTTTGCGCGAAATTCGCGCGGGGCAATATGGGCTCGCTGTCTCGCGCAACGCTGCGCGGCGCGGCGGTGGCCATTGAATTCACAACTCCGGCCGCGGCTGTGGAGAATCTGCAGCGGCTGGCGGCTTTGGGGGTCAACACCGTGTGCGGCACGACGGGGTGGTACGAACAGCTGCCGCAAATTCGCGAAACCGTTGCCAGCGCGGACTCAGGCCTGGTGTTTGGCGCGAATTTTTCGGTGGGCGTGAATCTTTTCTATGAAATTGTGGCGAGGGCCGCGGCTTTATTCGCGCAGCATCCGGAATATGAAGCGTGGGGGTGGGAGATTCACCACTCCGCCAAGAAAGATGCGCTTTCGGGCACGATGAAGAGGCTGGCGACGGAAATGCGCGACGCCGGATTCAGCGGATCTTTGACGCTCAGCTCGAATCGCGCGGGCGCGCACATCGGCACGCACGAGATTGGATTCGATTCCGCGGACGACACGATCACGCTGCGGCACACGGCGCGAAGCCGCGAAGGATATGCGCGGGGAGCGTTACAGGCGGCGCGCTGGATCGGCGGGAAAAAAGGCGTGTTCGAGTTTCGGGAAATTGTAGAGGCTTTGCAATCGTCGGCGAGGGCAGCGGGATAAGTTGCGGAACTGGCGAAGGCGGCGCAGTTAGACCGGATTTGGGAAGTTGGATTTGGGAAACATCCGTAAAGACGTAAAGGAGCCACACATGTTTACAGGAACAGGAACGGCGCTGGTCACACCATTTCGGCGGGATGGTTCGTTGGATGAACCCACGGTGCGAGCGCTGGTGAAGCGGCAGATCGATGCGGGCATCGACTTCCTGGTTCCGTGCGGCACAACCGGCGAGAGTCCGACGCTGAGCGAGGAAGAACACCGGCGCGTGGTGGAAATTACGGTGGAGATAGCGAAGGGGAAAGTGCCGGTGCTGGCGGGCGCGGGCGGCAACAACACCTGTGAAGTGATCGAGCGAGCGCGCGAACTGGCGAGGCTGGACGCCAGCGGCATCCTTTCCGTGACTCCTTATTACAACAAGCCGACGCAAGAGGGCTTGTATCAACACTTCAAGGCGATTGCCGAAGCGGTCGATCTGCCGATTATTCTGTACAGCGTGCAGGGGCGCACGGGCGTAAACATCGAACCGGCCACCGTGGCGCGGCTGGCGCAAATTCCGAACATCGTGGGAATCAAGGAAGCTTCCGGAAACGTGGGACAGATGGCCACGATCCTGAATTGCGTTCCGGAAGAATTTCTGGTGCTTTCGGGCGACGACGCGTTGACGCTGCCGTTGCTGGCGATTGGAGGACGCGGCGTGATCTCTGTGGCGTCCAACGAAATTCCGGCGGAGATGAAGCGGCTGACGCAGCTGGCGCTGGCAGGAGACTTCGCGGGAGCGCGAGAGATTCACCGGCGGTATTATGCGTTGATGGAAATTAATTTCGTGGAGTCGAATCCGATACCGGTGAAAGCGGCGATGGCGGAAATGGGATTGCTGGAGCCGTGCTGGCGCTTGCCGTTGGTGCCGCCGAAGGCGGAGAATCGTGCGAAGATTCATGGCGTGCTGGAGTCACTGAGGCTGCTTGAGAGAACGCATGCTGCAATCTCAAATTGAGGGCTTGTTCGAGGCGCCGCCGGCGTCGTTTCGCGAAGAGCACTTTGAGCTGTTTAAATCCTTCAAAACTGCGTTGAATCGTGGGGAAATCCGCGCCGCGGAACCGGATGCGTCCGCTTCCACCGGATGGCGCACGAACGCCTGGGTCAAGAAAGGGATTTTGCTCGGGTTTCGAATGGGCGCCGTAGTGGACATGTCCATCGACGCACGGCGGCTGCCGTTTTTCGATAAATCCACTTATCCGTTGCGCGCGATTTCGCTGGCGGATGGCGTGCGCATCGTACCCGGCGGATCGAGCATTCGCGATGGCGCGTATATCGGGCGCGGCGTGGTGTGCATGCCGCCGATGTTCGTGAATGTGGGCGCGTATGTGGGCGAAGGCACGATGATCGATTCGCACGCGCTGGTGGGATCGTGCGCGCAGGTTGGAAGCGATTGCCATCTTTCGGCGGCGGCGCAGATTGGCGGAGTACTGGAGCCGGTGGGCGCGCTGCCGGTTATTATTGAGGATGAAGTGATCATTGGCGGAAATTCCGGCGTGTATGAAGGGACGATCGTGAAGAAGGGCGCGGTGCTGGGCACGGGCACGATCCTGAACCGTTCGATTCCGGTGTACGACCTGGTGCGCGATGCGGTGTATTCCGCGAAAGACGATCAGGCGCTGGTGATTCCGGAAGGCGCGGTGGTGGTGCCGGGTTCGCGCGCGGTGACGAATGCCGCGGGCGCGAAGTGGGGATTATCGCTGCAATGTGCGGTCATCGTGAAATACCGGGATGAGAAAACCGGCGCGCGTGTGCAGTTGGAGGATCTGCTGCGATGAGTAAACGTCAATCAACGAAAGAGCGGTTTTTCACCCTTGTCGATCGTCTGAGAACGACCAAGGACCGTCACGCATCAAGAAGGAATTGGCGAAAATTACGTTTGGCAAGTGAATGTTGGCGCGGCGATCGGCGTTTGCCTTATGAGCTGCGCTTGCCTTCGGTGAAACGAAGCGTGACGTTGATGAGGTGCTGGGCTTCGTTGATAGTGGTGGCTGGCTGAGGGCTGGCATCCGCGTAGCCCTTTGCGTGATACAGGTCCATGGATTTTTCTATGCCTGCGCGAATTTCATTCACTTTAAAAAGATCGCCGGTCTTCATATGAAATTGTTCGCGAAGAGTTTCCGCCGGGATGCTCAGCGGTTGATTCCGTTTGCTATTCTGGATGGTGAATGTTCCGAGCCGGTATTGCGCGCCGGGTGTAACTGACGCGGTTAGAAGAATCTGCTGCCTTCCTTCGGAATCATAGCCAAGAACTTTGAACTGGGAGTGATCAACGATAACTTTGAAGCAGCCGCGATCCTGAAAGTCTTTTCGGATTCCCGATGCCATCACGTCATCCGTCAATTCCTTGACGTCGGCGTATTCGTGATTCTTCCAGGTATTGAGGATTCTGGCTTGCACGGCATCGCGATCCGGAATGTTGCTTTCGATTTTTAGCTCGGCTAGGACGACCTTTGTAGCGTTTTGGGTAAGCGCGCTCGAATTCGATTGGACTGGCGCCGGTGTGGGGTTAACAGCGGCCATCGGAGTGGGCTTTTCTGCGCTGTCGACAACAAGGACTTCGGTGGGGCTTTCTTGCGGTTCGAGTTTCAGGCCGAGTTGCTGCTCGAGCGCTTCCGTCAGTGCCGGTTCGGACCAAGTATTCGTCGATTTCGCAGGCAATTGCAGGGTTATGTCGTAAAGGCCTGTAAGGCCGATTTTGTCTACCACCACGCGGTCCAGTTGCTCGCGCGCTAGCCAGTGCACTAACAAACCAATAGGAATGGCTTGCGCCACCAGCTTGTTGGAATTGACTTCTGGAAACAGTAGCGTTCCGGGTCCAAGTGGGCGGCCAGTAGCGCGGTCTTTGGCCCCATCGACGTAGGTATCGCCCGGTTTTGCCGGAGCAAGTTGCAGCTGGCCGACCTGCGCAAGGACGAGGGCATACACAGGAATCCGCCTTGTTTCGTGGTGAACGGCGAGTTTGAAACGATCCTCTAAGAGCATCTGGACCATGGCTCGCATCTCTTCCACCTGCTGATCGTTGCCGAGGCCTTGACGCTTGTCGACTTCGGCGCTATTTAGTTTTGCCTCGACATCATATTTTTCCGTGTTGAGCCAATCCGGGCCTCCCACAATCTGGTGGTCCTGGACTCGATAAACAAGTGTGATCAGCCTGCCCAGGGAAAAGTTGGTTGCCATGAAGCGGTCGACTTTGAACTGGACCGCTTGCATCGGCCTGCCGTGCACGATAAATCCGGCCATCGGCTCGCCGGTTGTGTTTAGTTGAAGATAAACGGACTCGAAGCTGGAGGTAGTCGAGCCACTGTTTGGTGAATGCGCCTGAGTGAGCGTGGGATGAAGCAGGCCGAGGGCGAGCGGTATGGCGAGGGCGAGAATGCCGGTGGAAGTGAGGAGCAACTTGCGGGCGAAATCGAGATTGCGAGGGGTGCGATGTTGCATGATGACCTCGATTCTTTTCTTGAGATTGGAGCCGGTTACGCCCGCAGCGCAGAGGAGAGGGGATTCCAGATAAAATTCGCAGATTATCAGGATGCTTTCGGCGTAGGTTTGCGGATCGCTGCCGAGGCGAAGGACTTCTTCGTCACAGGCGCGCTCGCGTTCGTCAACCAGGCGCGCGCCGAGCCACCAGACCAGCAGGTGAAACCAGAACACGGCTTCGACGAGCATGTGAACCGCGGCGGCCAGATTATCGCGGCGACGCACGTGGCAAAGTTCGTGAGCGAGGATGGCTTCCAATTCCGGATCGCTCAGGCGGTCGGAAATGCCTGCTGGAAGAAGCAGAATCGGGCGGAAGATGCCTAGAATGCCGGGCTCGAGAGTGGACTTCGAGAGGATAAGGCGGACAGAGTGAGCAGTTGGCGCGGCCGATTGCACACGGCGAAGAGCGTCGAATTCGCGGCCTGACTGGGCAGGCTTAACGTTGCGCGTGACAGCAGCCATGTGCCGCGCGCGCGACCACCAGTAAAACAGTACGGCCACAAAACCACAGAGCCAAACGAGGAGAAGAATCGCCGGCAACGCGCGAGTCGCCATTGCGAGCAGGCTTGCTGTTGCGGAGACGGCGTGATGGTTCGTTCTCCCGGAGGCAAATGGCTGGCCGAAGCCTTCCATCATTAAGAGAATTTCCGGAGACGAGGTTGCGGACGCGTTCGACCAGCCAAATTGCCTTCCGATGGCGACGAACACGGAAAAGGGAATCAGAAATTTCACGGAGGCGAGAAGCCAAAGGCAATAGCGAGTGTTGGCGTGATTCGTTTTCAGAAGAAGAGTGAGAAGTCCGGCGACTGCAGCGAAAAGAGTGGACTGCAACAAGTGGTTCGCGAAGGGCGCGCCGATGGACGCCCACCAGGGGTAGGAAACCGCCGGCAGGAGAAGAGCGCTCATTTTGATTTCTCCTTTTTTGACAGGCTGCGCAATGCTTTTTCCGCCTGCTTCACATCTTCGAGAGTCAACCTGCCGGATTCGACCAGGTGAGCCACGACCGGCTGCGTGCGGCCGCCGAACAGGCTGAGGAGTTCGTCGATCAAGCGACCCTGCGCGGCGTGGCGAGTGATGGATGCTTCGAAAATGTGGGCGTTGCTAATTTTCTTGACGCGGCGAAGGACCTTTTTTCGCTCCATGCGATAGACAGTGGTTTGTACGGTCGTGTAGGCCGGGCGGACGCGCTCGGGGAAGGCTTCCTGGATTTCGCGGATGGAAGCGGCGCCGTGAGTCCAGAGGGCGTCCATGATTTGCAGTTCGAGTTTGGTGAGTTTGGGGAGGGCCATTGGTTGTTGGTTGATCCTACGTTTTATCTACTACAAGCGTATGTGAAACTACTACCGTGATGTTTGCTTGTCAAGCGGGATGTTCGGGGTGTGTTTGGAGACAAGACGCTGGGGTTGAGATCCTTCGTCGCGAAAGGCGCGACTCAGGATGACCGGCGTTTGTTCCATGATGGCTCATGCGAGTAGATGGTCATTGTGAAATGGAAAGAGAACGAGGCGCCTCGGAAGCGGGGGTTACAACGGGTAACCCAAGATGCCGGCCTGAAGGCGCGGCGCTACACGGAGTGACCCAAGAGCTTATATGCAGAGGCGGCATGTGGGGGGCACCCGTCAAAGGATCTCAACGCAGCGTGCGAGTCAGACTTTCGATTGGCGCTTGGACTTTACGTTGAGATCCTTCGTCGCGAAAGGCGCTCCTCAGGATGACAGACGTTCGCAGCGTGGCGCTATGGGGTGCTTTTTTCGTTTATTGGAAACCGTAAGAGCGGTGGCTGGGGCGCCGCACTCCAGAGGGCTCGCGGACTCGCCGGGAGCACGATGTATCGTGCCCCTACGGAGGCTTGAACTATTCGGCCAGGATTTTCTCGAAGAAGGCTACGGCGCGGGGATCTTGGGATTGGCCCAGCCAGAACATGGCTTGCTTGCGGACTTCGGGATTCTTGTTGGATTGCGCGACCTGAATTAGCTTTGGAATGCCTTCGTCTTTCGGCATTTGGCTGAGAGCGAAGACGGCTTTCTTTTTCAATTCGGTGTCGGGATCGTTTTGAATCGCACCGGTAATAGTGGCGGCTGCTTTTTGTCCGGCCTTTTGCGCGAGCCAAAACAGAGCCTGGCCGCGGACGTGCGCGTTGGAATCGTCTTTGGCCATGTGGATGATATCGTCGACGGCGCCGGGTTCGTGGCTGACGAAAAACGCGAAGGAAACTTTTGCGCGCACGTCAGGACTAGGATCGTCCTTCGCCATTTTTTCGAGGAGAACCAGACCCGATTTGCCGCGGGCTGCGCCGAGCCAGAAAGAAGTTTTGTCTCGCAGCCAAACCGGCTGATCCGGCGCGACAAAAGAAGCGAGCACGCGGTCCGCCGACGGGTCGGCATAGTGCGCGATGGCCGCGAGAGACTGTTCGGCGAGATTATCGCCATCGTCGGGATGATCCTTGCGGATTACGTACGCTGTGAGCAAGGTGACGCTGTCATCGGCTTTGACGCCCTTGAGCCAGACCACGCGAAGGCCGCCGGCATCCATGGTGCAATTCGAGGAAGCGATTTGGATGCGCATTATGTGTTTCTGGTCGACGCGAAGCAGGACGGTGAGTTGCGGCGAGGCTTCGAGTTTGATGGTGGTGTTCTGACCTTTTACCACGGTGAAGTCATCTTGATGTTTCTCGAGAGTGCAGGTACGGCAGATTTCTTCCTGGCCGTCGCCGCGATAATTGCCGCAGCACATCGATTCGTTCGAAGGAGCTGCGGGGACTTCGTAGGCGATCCAGGTGGGCTGCGGGGATTCGGCGGCGATGCGGGCTACTTCGCTTTGCAAGCTCTGACTTACGGCGCGTGTTTCTAGTTTTGCGCTGACGAATTGGGATTGATCGGCATGGGCGGTGGTGGCGGCCAGTAGCAGGAAGGCTAGGATTGGCAGGAACTGCGAACCCAAGAACCCCACATGCAACGACGGCATGTGGGGCACCCGGGGGAATCGTGGCACGTGGATGGCGTTTTTTGTTGGCATGGCTGGGCTCACTTTTGCAGGAGTTCCATCAGGTAGTCGTTGCCTTCCTTGGAATTCATGAGAGACAGTTTGCTGACGGCGACTTTTTTGAGTTCGGGATCTTTTTCGGTTTTCGCGATGGCCACTAGCGCGACGGCATTTCCGCCGATGAAGTATGCATTCATGATTTCCTCTTTCACGCCACGATCGGTTTCCTTGGCGTAGGTGGCCTGCAACGACGGATCCTTCGCACCCATCAGGCCAAGGCTGCGAATCGCGGCTTTGCGCAATTCAGGATTTTTCTCGGAGAGCGCCAGTTCCGACAAGCGGGCGGAATCGCCGGAGAGAAACAGTGCCTGGAGAATTTCCTTTTTGGTGTCCGTGGAAGTCTCGGATTGGTAGAGGCTCTGCAGATCGGCCTTGTCGCCCATCATTCCCAGTTGGCGAATCGCTTCGCGTTTCAGGCTTTCGTTGGTTTCCTTTTTGGCCAAGGTAGCAACTTGCTCCGTATTCCCGGACATCATGTAAGCGCGCAGAACAGAGCGCTTCACATCCATATCGGAAGTGCCAGAATAAATGTCGCTCAACAATTTGCCGGAGGTTTTGCCGCCGGTCATGCCGAGATATTCGACAGCTTTGCGCTGGAGTTCAGGATTACTTTGCCCTTTCGCGATGGTGGCCAGCATTTCCTGAGCTTGCGGCGAACCGCTTTGCACGAGCAGGAAGAGGGCTTTCGATTTGTCCTTGGGATTCGCGGACCCGGCCAGATATTTCTGTAGCAGCGGAATACCCCTGGACGGATCGTTGTTCATGATGCCCTGTAGCGCGAGGATTTTCAGGTCGTCGTCGCTTTGCGAATCGGGATTGACGGGATGGCCGGAGCCTTGGCGCATCTCAATTTCCAAGGCTTCGGCATCTTTCTTCCAGCGGCTTTGCGGGAAACGCCTCTTCAGGTCGGCGATGGACGCCATGGCGTCGTCGCGCTTGCCCATTTTGTTATCGGCGTAGGCCTTCCAATACAGCGCGGCGTCCGTTTGCGGTCCGGCCAACTGCGCCAGTTCGCTGAATTTTTTGGCGGCGTCGCCATAGTCGCCTTCGTCGAGGTAGCCACGGCCGTCATCATACAGCTCCTGCATGCGGTCAAGATGGGCCTGCTCCTCGTCTTTTTTCTCCTGTTCGCGGTCAGCAAGCTCCTGTGCGGGATCGTTTTTGTCCTGATCCCGATCGCTTTGCGCCGCGTCTTGCTGAAATTTCGCGGCCTGCTCCGAAGATTGGCCTTGCTGCCATCCGCGGGCGCCAAGCATCACGGGGCTGGCCAGCAACAGGCCGCCCATCACAAGAGATACAGCCAGCGTTTTCGCGCCAGATTTCTGCTGTTCGTTCATTTTCACCAAGCCTCCAAAACTTTTGCGGACGGTCATATCTTGTTCCTTTCGGTTGCGGCGGAATCGCTTTGCGGCGGCGCCACGGTGTTCTCTCGCTTCTGGTGCAATTCCTGATTAACCACGCGAACCTTCAACAGGATTCCTTTGGCCGTGATGCGTTTCTGGATGGCTTCAAACTGCGCGGGCGTAACTTCATCCGGACTGTTGGCAATGTCCAGGAGCACGCGCTCGAGTTCGTCGAGCGTGTTGGCCATGAGCTTGTCTCCATCGCGGAGCGCGGTCTGGCGGTACATGCGATTCTCCTCGAGCAGATCTTCCGCGCGTTTCTGTTCGGAAGAAATATTCATAAGCTTTTGGCCCTTTTCGGGCTCGGCGTTGGCCAGTTCCATCAGGATCATTTCCGAGCGGCCCAGGTGATCGCCGACAGCGACGACCAGAACGCGTTCGCGAACTTTTCCGGCATCCGCGACATTTCCCGCCGGGCCGGGGCCTTTTGTGGATCGTCCGATAAAGAAAGCAAGAATGACCAACGCGGCCATGGCGCCAAAGGCCAGAATGCGGCGCGGCTGAAAGAAAGATTGCCACCACGGGGAACGCTTTTCCGCCAGCCGCGGAGAGATTTGCTGCCAGACGCGCTGCGCGAAGTCTTCGCCGGGATCGGGAATGGGCACGGCGTCCAGCGTGGCGAAAAAGGTGTCGAGGCGATCCATTTCGCGGCGGCATTGGGCGCACTCTTTCAAATGTGCGGCGAACGCTTCCCGCTCGCGGGTTTCACCGTCGCGATAAGCTACCAATTGTTCCTCGGTCATATGTTTCATGATTCCGTTCCCATCGCGCGAGCCGCGCCTCGCAGCTGCATAAAAGGTTCGAGGGCTTTGCGGAGCTTGGAGACGGCGCGAAAAACCGTGTTCTTTGTCGCGTTCGAATTTGATTTGAGCACCGCGGCAATTTCCTCGATGGCGCAGCCTTCCCAGTGGCGCATCACGATGGCGGTGCGTTCGGCGGGAGTGAGCTCGGCGAGGGCCTGCTGCATTTTGGCGGCAAGTTCGGCGCTGCCGGCCAGGCGCTCGGGTGAGGCGGTGGGATCCGGGACCAAGGCCATGGTCTCCACTTCCGCCCCATCCTCGCTCCGCCGGGTAGGGCTGGCCTGCCGCGCTTCCTCGACGTTGCGCTGGCGGATCCGGTCGATGGCGTAATTCGCGGCGATGCGATAGACCCAGGTCCCAAAATTCGAGTTACCGGCGAATTGGGAAAGCTTCTGATAGCCCCGCAGGAACGCTTCTTGCACAACTTCCTCCGCATCATGAGAATTGCCCGTCATGCGATACGCCAGACGGTAGATATAGAGGCTGTAGCGGTCGACGAGTACACGATAAGCTTCACGATCGCCGGCCAGCGTGCGTTCGACGGCCAGGGCGTCCGGGATGCCTTCGGACTCAGCCCGCTCGATGCTCACCCTCATTCTCAACATTAGACAGGATTGGGTCCCTGCGGTTAGGCCGACCTCCCAGGGTCCTTTATCGCCCCTTTGGCCTGAAATACCGTATCATTACAAAGGGTTTTCGGAGGGAGATGGCGAAGTGATTCCACGTTACACGCGAAACGAGATGGGCCGGGTCTGGAGCGAAACCAACCGCTTTCAAAAGTGGCTGGAGGTGGAACTGGCGGCGTCGGAAACACTGGCGGAAGCCGGCCTAGTGCCCAAGGATGCTGTCGCGCTAATGAAATCGCGCGCGACCGTGGACGTGGCGCGGATCAACGAAATCGAAGAGCGCGTGAAGCATGACGTGATTGCGTTCACGATGGCCGTGGGCGAATCCATCAAAAGCCCTTCAACGGCGCGCTGGCTGCACTATGGGATGACCTCGAATGACGTGGTGGATACGGCGCAGGCGTTGCTGCTGCGGGATGCTTCGCGCATTATCGAACGCGACCTGATTTTGTTCGGTGAGGTGCTGGATGTGCGCGCGCACGAATTTCAGCACACGCCGCAGATTGGCCGGACGCACGGGATCCACGCGGAGCCGATTACGTTTGGGCTGAAGATCGCCAACTGGTTTGCCGAGAACCAGCGCAACATCCAGCGGTTTCGCGAGGCGGCGCAGGGCATCGCGTTTGGCAAAATTTCCGGAGCGGTTGGGAATGCGGCTCATCTGGGTCCGGAAATTGAAGAGAAAATTTGCAAACGGCTGGGCTTGCAGGTGACGCCAGTGGCTTCGCAGGTGATCCAGCGGGACCGCCATGCGCATTATGTGAGCGCGCTGGCGCTGATCGCCGCGACGCTCGAGAAAATTGCCATGGAAATCCGGCATTTGCAGCGGACCGAGGTGCGCGAGGCCGAAGAGCACTTCAGCGGGGAACAGCGCGGGAGTTCGGCGATGCCGCACAAGCGCAATCCGGTGACCGCCGAGCAGATCAGCGGGCTGGCGCGCGTGGTGCGTGGCAACATGATTCCGGCGTATGAAAATGTGGCGTTGTGGCAGGAGCGGGACATTTCGCACTCGTCGGTGGAACGAATCATTCTGCCGGACTCGACGATTCTTGTGGACTACATGCTGTCGAAGATGACTGCGCTGGTCAGCCAGATGCGCGTATTTCCACAACGGATGCTGCGGAACCTGGAATCGACGCACGGGTTGGTGTACTCCGGACAATTGCTGCTGGACCTGGTGGAAAAGGGCATGCCGAGGGATGACGCGTATAAGGCGGTGCAGGAAAACGCGATGGCTGCTTGGGAAGCGGAGACGAGTTTCCGGGAACGCGTGGAGAAAGATGCGCGAATCACGAAATATCTGAGCGCGAAAGAATTGGAGAATACGTTTGATTTGAACCGCCAGTTGCGCCATGTGGACAAATTGTTCGAGCGCGTGTTTGGCGCGCATCCCGCGGGAGAACGCGGGGCGGCGGCAGTGTAGCGCTGGCTTTTATGCCAGCGTGTTTGACGGAATGGCTGTGCTTGAAGTTTACGTTGAGGTCCTTCGTCGCAAAAAACGCTCCTCAGGATGACAACGGGTTGTGGCATTGCGCGAATGTTCGTTGTAGGTTTGGCTACGACCGCGCGCTGGCACAAAGCCAGCGCTACAAACAAAAAGAGCTCCCGGCAGGGTGGGAGCTCTTTCTGCTTATACCTCGTCCGTGTGCGTGAAGCTACACTCGGCTGCGGAGGCGGAAATCAGTCGACGCGCTGGACGTAACGCGCTTCGGAAGTATCCACGCGAATTTTATCGCCTTCGTTCACAAACGGCGGAACGTTGACGACCAGGCCGGTTTCCAGGGTGGCCGGCTTCATCACGGAACTGGCCGTGGCTTTTTGCAGCGTGGGCTCGGTGTGACTTACCTTCAGGTCCATGGTGTCCGGCAAGCTGACACCGATGGCCTTTTCGTCATGGAATTCGATTTTCACGATGGTGTTGGGGATCAGGTAATAAACGGTCTCGCCCAGTTCCTCGCTGTTCATCTGCATCTGCTCGTAGGTTTCCGTGTTCATGAAATGGAAAGAGTCGCCCTCTTTGTACAGGTACTCGAATTCGATTTCGTCCAGGATGGCGCGATCGACAAATTCCTCCGCGCGGAAGCGGTAATCGATAATGGCGCCGGTGCGCAGGTTCTTCATGCGCGTCTGCATGGAACCGCGCTTGTTGCCGGGGGTGCGGTGCTCGGTGCTGTGGACGGTGAAGAGATCGCCCTCATGCTGAATGACCATGCCGGGGCGAAGTTGTGTGGCTTTCACGCTGCTGCTCATAGATTCGCGCGGCCGAAGAACGGCCGTAAACTCCCTATAGAAATTGGAATCGGTTCGGAAATTCCAGACGACAGCCCGATGGAGCGACGCGTGGAATGACACGAGGCACGCAGGGAGAAAAATCGCTCCCAGCGCAGAAATTCAGTATAAGCGGTGGGCGGGGGAGGGTCAATCGTGGCGCGGGTATGCGGATATGGGCGCGAAAAAGGGACCACCCCGACAAAAATCCGGTATAAACGCCCCCTTGCGCACCCGTCAACTAATTTGGAGATTAGGTGGTAGAAGAGGGCGAAACTGCTGCCCAAAGCGCATTGGAATTTGAGGAGTTTCCTTATAGTCAAACGCTGGCAAGAGCAATCATTCCAGCGACCTATTCATTGATACAACTCCGCGGACGCCAGACCGGCAAAAATACCGCCGCCCGCAACCAATACGCTCCCATTCGGGAGCAGCGTTGCGGTATGCCCCGAGCGTCCGATCTCCATCCCACCGGTAATGCTGAAAGAGCCAGTTGCCGGATCGTAAATCTCGGCGGTGGAATTTTCGTCGCCGCCGCCTGCTACCAACACCTTCCCGTTCGGTAACAGCGTCGCTGTGTGGAAAGTTCGGGCTTCGGCCATTGATCCGGTAACCGAAAACGATCCTGTAGCTGGGTTGTAAACTTCCACAGTTGCGGTCGGCTGAAAGTCACCTGTGCCCGTGGAGGTTGTGCCGCCGACGATCAGCACCCTACCGTCGGCGAGAAGCGTTGCCGTATGTTGTTCGCGAGCCGTCGCCATTGCGCCGGTCATCGTGAAAGTGCCAGCGGCCGGGTCGTAGACTTCCGCCGTGGCAACTGGGGCTGATGTAGAGGTCAGAGCAGCTCCCACAATGAGCACCTTCCCATTTTGCAGAAGCGTAGCGGTGTGCAGGAAGCGCCCCACGGCCATGCTTCCCGTTTGAGTGAAAGCGTCAGTGTTTGGATCATAGAGTTCTGCGCTGGCCAATCCCGTTCCAGTTGGATCTTGATCGGCCCCTCCTGCAATCAGGACTTTGCCGTTTGCCAGCAAAGTCGCTGTATGACCCCCGCGGGAGGCTGTCATGTTGCCCGACCCGCTGAATTCACCAGTGGCCGAGTCGTAGAGATTTGCCCCGTTGGATGAGGCACTAACTCCGTAGTCCCAAACAGAGTTTACAAAGCCCCCCGCTAGCAAAACCTTTCCGTTTTGCAATAGTGTCGCGGTGTGACCGAATATCCCTGCGCCATCCTCTCCGACGATCTCAGTAAACGTGCCCGTGCCAGGGTCGTACACTTCTATCGAGGAGAGGCCCACATAACCGGTTGCAGCGGTGTATGAGCTGCTGTTTGAGCCATACGCCACGAGCACCTTGTTATCCGGTAGCAAGGTGGCAGTGTGCAGGCCCCGTGCCTCGTTGAGACTCCCGGTAGGCGTAAATCTACTGGAAGAGGTCGTCACGATAACGGTTGCACTCGCGTTGACCGCCGTTTCTTCGATACTGGTGGCGATTACATGATAGAAACCTGCAGCATTCGGCGCGGTGTAGAACCCAGCGCCGTTTATCTGCCCCCCACCTGTCTCTTGGATAGTCCAAGTCACACTGTTATTGGCGGACCCTACGGCAGATGCGGTGAAGGTCTGGGTCCCATTCGGAGGCAAGGTGACCGCCGGAGGAGAAATCGTCAACTGGGGTAGTTGAACAGTCACGGCGGCGATACCCTTGGCACCCGTATTGGCCAGGCTCGTAGCCACGACATGGAACGTACCAGTTGAATTTTGCGGAGCCGTATAGATGCCCGTGCTGTCGATCGTGCCGCCGGAGTTTTCTTGCACGCCCCAGGCAACCGAGGTGTTCGTCGTTCCCGTGACGGTAGCCGCAAAAAATTGTGTCGCGCCCTGAGACAAAGTAACAGTATTGGGTGTGACCGTGACACTTATGCTAGGCGAAGGAGTCGGCGTTGGAGCAGAAGAACGCGGAGGATCTGAACTTCCTCCGCAGCCCCAAAAGCCCGACGCCGCGGCGATAGCCAGGGCAATCGCCCTCGGATGGAATCTCACCTTCGGGAGTAATCTGGTTCGCCCTATCGTGCGTGGACATTGCATGATTTCCTCTCCGGCGTTTCCTATTGCGAACTTACTCAAACCCGCCGAGGCTGGCGCAAAGTGGATTGAGTTGCAATGGTCGGGGTCTGGTCTCAGTCTGTTTTTCATCTGATCGCGCAGCTTTCTGAATTCAGAGGACTTGTACAGCACGCGCATTGCGCCGGGTAAGAACTCTCATGGGCCCCTCGGCGCGCCACCAGAAATGAAAATTGCGGAGTTATCCTAAGTCTTTGATTTTCAGCCGTCATTTCGGCACTTTTTCATAGCAGCAATCAGTGGTAGACTCCGCCACACTTGAAAGGCCAGGACTGCTATGGAATCCAGTGTCCGAGCCCACAGGACACGCTTTGGCGCCTTTAATGTGGATTTGCGTTCGGGCGAGGTATACAAGCACGGCATCCGCATGAAACTTCAGGGCCAACCCTTCCAGGTGCTGGCCGTCTTACTTGAGCATCCCGGCGACGTAGTTACGCGCGAAGAACTCCGCCAGAAACTCTGGCCCGCAGACACTTTCGTTGACTTCGACACCGGTCTGAACAGTGCCATCAAAAAGCTTCGTGACGTCCTGGGCGATTCTGCCGACGAGCCCCGCTACATCGAGACTTTGCCCCGGCGTGGATACCGCTTCATCGCTCAAGTCGAAAACGGCGACTTGCCTGCATCCGCCACCGCCGGAGTTCATCTCGCGACAGTGCTCCCCAGCGGGCCAAAACCTGCACTTTCGAACAAACGCCGCTTCATCGTGGCAGTTGGCGTCGCCGCCTTCCTAGTGGTTGCCTCCCTTGTGACGTGGCGCGTCTTCTTCGCCCGGCCGGCACTGACCAGGAGCGACGTCATTCTCCTGGCGAGTTTTGTCAACAAGACCGGCGACCCCGTCTTCGACAATCTGGACAGGGCCCTCGAAGTCAAGCTCGCCGAGTCGCCTTTCTCGAGCCTCCTGCCGGCGGCGGCGGTCCGCCAGACGTTGCGCTCGATGCGCCATGAACCCGATGAGCGTGTCACACCGGAACTCGGTATCGAAATCTGCAAACGGCAGGGTTTGAAGGCCGTCGTAGTCCCCGAGATCGACGCGATCGGGAGCTACTACCTGATTACTCTGGAAGCGCTCGATGCGCAGAGCGGAAAACAAATCGCGCGGCAGCAGCAGGAAACAGACAACAAAGATAAAGTCGTGGCCGCCCTCGGAAAAGCAGCTTTGCAGTTGCGGCGGCAATTGGGCGAAAGCCTCAGTTCTCTGCAAAAGTACAATGCACCGCTCGCTCTCGCTACTACCAGCTCCCTCGAGGCTTTGCAAGCCTACCGGACGGGCGTGCAGCGGAATCATTCGGGGAAGATCCGCGAGTCCATCCCCTTCTTTGAACGGGCCGTCGAGCTGGACCCGCAGTTCTGTTCTGCGTACATCATGCTCGGCAGTTCCTATCACGGAATCGGCGAAGACGAGGCTTCGCGGAAGAATTTCGCCCGTGCCTTTGAACTAAAAGATAAACACCTTACGCAAGAAGAGAATTTTCTGGTTACCGCGACTTACTGCTGGAACATAACGGGCAACCTCGAGAAAGAAAATACCGTACTCACGTTGTATCAACAAGTGTATCCGCGCAGCGTCAATGCCGCGAATTTATTGGGAATCAACTACGCGTTGACGGGGAGAAAGGAAGAAGCGCTGAAGGAGTTCAACTGGACCATCGAACATTCCCCGGAACCCTCCGCCTTCGCCTACTCCAACAAGGCCCAGGCGCTCATGTCGCTCGGCCGCTTTGACGAGGCCAAGGCAATACTCAATCAATGGCAGCACAAAGGCTCTCTATTCTCCTATCAAACGGACATGCTCTACCGTATCGCCTTCATCGAGAACGATACCGCCACGATGGACCGGATAGCCCGGGAGGCTGCGCCCGATGATACCGGCTGGCTCCAATTGCAGATGCAGTTCGCCTATCTTCGCGGAGACATGAAGAAGTTCCGCTCACTCAACGAAGCCGAAGTGAACATCGAGACACGCGGCGGCCAGGCGCAAGACGCCGCGGACGATCTGGCTGCGCGTGCCCAGCTCGAATCTCTTCTCGGAAACTACGGCTTGGCGCGCAGCCTCTGTCGCCATTCCTTGGCGGGGGACACCGACAGCACTACCGAGCTGTGGCGCTGTGCCGAAGCATTCGCGGACGGCGGCGATTTCACCCGCGCGGAAGCACTGGCGGCGAATCTCAACCGCATCGCTCCCGAAAACACCATCGAACAGAAAGTTCATCTGCCGCTGATTCATTCCATCATCGACCGCCAGCGAGGAAATCCCTCGGAAGCCGCCGATTTGTTGGTCCAGCCCGAACTTTACAGACACACGCTGGACGTTCCCTATCGTCTTGGGCAGGCCTACTTGGCGTCCAACGAGTCGGCTAAGGCCGCTGCGCAGTTCCGAATGGTCCTCGATGCCCGCGACGCGGGCTGGTGGCAAGTGTACGCTCCCCTCGCCCAACTTGGTCTCGCGCGTGCCTATGCCGCGGAAGGGGATCAAGAGAAGACCCGCAAAGCCTACAATGAATTCTTCACCACCTGGAAAGACGCCGACCCGGATATCCCAATCCTGAGGCAAGCCAAAGCGGAGTACGCGAAATTACTGTAGTTATCGCTGAAATTCTGCGCTCAAGTTTTGTCAACTCCCCGGAAGTCGCGTATCAGCCGGAGAAGTGGCTACCAGTACCGCCTACCTCCGATATCACGCGAGGTCCGCGGGGGGCAGCCAATGTCTTGGATGAGGGATCTTCAATCCCCTGCAACTAACGCTGAAGCTCGACAAGAGCGCTCCTCGGCGAGGCATTACGACAAGGCCGGAAATTGGAGGCTAATTGGGTTCTTAGTTTCGGCTCAGCTTGCGCTAAGGTAAAGAACAAGTGTTGAATGGTTGCGGGTTTGGTTGGGTGTTGACGAGGGTTTTGTTCCGGGAGAATCGTGTGCATACAAATGGGTGGAAGAGTCGTTTTGCGGTGATCGTTCTGGTTGTGCTTACGGTCGGTGGTTGGGGATGTTCTGGCGCGTTTGGGCAGGATGGGAAGACGGGTGCGACGCCAGCTTACTTGAATCCTGCGCTGCCCATCGAGCAGCGGGTGGATGATTTGATTTCGCGCATGACGTTGGAGGAGAAGGCGTCGCAACTGGTGAATCAGGCGCGGGCGATTCCGCGTTTGCAGGTTCCCGCTTACGACTGGTGGAGCGAGTCATTGCATGGCGTGGCCGTGAATGGAACGACGGAATTTCCCGAGCCGATCGGGCTGGCGGCAACCTTCGATGTTCCCGCGATTCACGAGATGGCCATCGCGATCAGCACGGAAGCGCGCATCAAGCATGCGCAAGACGTGCGCGCGGGACACAGCAACATTTTCGAGGGCCTGGACTTCTGGGCGCCCAACATTAATATTTTTCGCGACCCGCGCTGGGGCCGCGGCCAGGAAACTTACGGCGAAGATCCGTTTTTGACCGCGCGCATGGGCGTGGCGTTCGTGACGGGGATGCAGGGCGACGATCCGCGCTACTACCGCACGATTTCGACGCCGAAGCATTTCGCGGTACACAGCGGACCGGAAAGCACGCGGCACCAGGCAGACGTGCAAGTGAGCAAGCACGACGAACTGGACACGTATCTTCCCGCGTTTCGCGCGACGGTGACGGAAGCGAAAGCGGGGTCGGTGATGTGCGCGTATAACAGCGTGAACGGCCAGCCGGCGTGCGCGAATGAGTTCCTGCTGGTGGACCAGCTAAGGGACAAGTGGGCGTTTAAAGGTTACGTGGTTTCCGATTGCGAGGCAGTGCGCAACATTTTCAACGGTCATCATTATAAGGCGACGCAGGCGGAAGCTTCGGCAATCAGCTTGAAACTCGGAATGGACAACGAGTGCATCGACTTTTTTGCGAAAGTGAGCGACGACCACGACTACGCGCCGTATCTTGAAGCCGTCAAGCAGGGATACCTGAAAGAAAGTGACATCGACGTGGCGCTGAAGCGCTTGTTCACCGCGCGCATGAAGCTGGGCATGTTCGATCCGCCGGACATGGTGCCGTACAACAAGATTGACGAGAGTTTGCTCGACGGCGTGAAGCATCGCGCGCTGGCGCTCAAGTTGGCCAATGAATCGATGGTGCTGCTGAAAAATGACGGCGTGCTTCCGCTGAAGACTACGGGCGTGAAAATTGCGCTGGTTGGTCCACTGGCGGAGCAGTCTTCCGTATTGCTGGGCAATTACAACGGAATTCCCACGCATTCCGTGCCGGTGCTGGAAGGCATGCGCGCGTTGTTGCCCGGAGCGCAAATCCATTTTTTGGCCGGGACACAGTTTCTGACGAAAGAAACGACGCCGGTGCCAGCAGATTTGCTGACCACCGATGGCAAACCGGGAGCCAAGGCGAGCTACTACTCCGTGAAGGATGTGTTGGCGCTGCTGAGTACGGGAACGCAACCGCCGCCCGTCGCCACGCGCACGGAGACAATCATCGGAAATTTGAGCAATCCACCGGCGGAGGCCGGTAAAGCAGGAGCGTTCATGGTGAGTTGGGAAGCCACACTCACGCCGCAGACCACCAGCGATTACTACATCGGATTTGAAGGCAACGGATTCTTCCGTGTCACGCTGGATGGCAAGATCGTGACCCTGACTTACCACTCCAATGGAGTCGAAAAGAAACTGGCGCATGTGCATCTGGAAAGTGGCAAGCCGTACGCGCTGAAAGTGGATTACGGACCGAGCGAAGGCGCGAAGGAGCCGGGCCAACTGGTGTGGTCGCGGCTAGACCTGAAGCCTAGCGCGGAAGCGATTGCGGCGGCGAAAGATTCCGATGTTGTCGTCGCCGTGGTCGGACTGACCAGCGAGCTTGAGGGCGAAGAGATGCCGGTTAGCGAAGAGGGCTTCAAAGGAGGCGACCGTACCAGCCTCGATCTGCCCAAGCCCGAACAGGATTTGCTGGAAAGCCTGGCCGCGACCGGGAAGCCGCTGGTGGTGGTGCTGATGAATGGCAGCGCGCTCAGCGTGAATTGGGTGAAGGATCACGCCAATGCGATTTTGGAAGCATGGTATTCCGGAGAAGAAGGCGGCACGGCCATCGCGCAAACTTTGGCGGGCTTGAATAATCCTTCGGGGCGGCTCCCGGTTACCTTTTATAAGAGTGTTGGCGATCTTCCGCCGTTCGAGGATTATTCGATGGCAAACAGGACTTATCGCTATTTCAGCGGCGCGCCGCTTTATCCCTTTGGCTACGGGCTCAGCTACTCGAAATTTTCGTACAGCAATTTGAAGCTGTCCGCGCACGAGTTGAAGGCTGGGTCACCGATGAAGATTGAGGCGAGTGTGAAGAATGTCAGCGCGCGCGACGGTGACGAGGTGGTGGAGGTTTTCCTGACGTACCCGAAGATGGCTGGAGCGCCGAACCGGGCGTTGTGCAGCTTTGCGCGCGTACACATTGCCGCGGGGCAAACCGCGCATGTGAACCTGACGATTCAGCTTCGCGATCTCAGTTATGTGACGGATGCGGGTGAACGGGTGATCGCTCCAGGCTCTTACACGCTATCGATTGGCGGCGGGCAGCCTGCTACCGATGCGGCTGCGGTGGAAACGCGCTTCACGATCACGGGCGAGCAGCAACTGCCGGAGTAGGATGGCGCCGGATTCCGGGCAGTAACATCGCTATCACCAGGCATTGGTTCGCACACGCAAACTCGGGATGTTGATCGTAGCGGCTGTTTGCTGCGCGGCCCGGCTTCCGGCGCAGGCGGATGCGAGCAAGCCTCCCGCAAGCACAGCGGCGGCAACGGCAAGTACATGGGACTTCAACGCAAGCGTGAGCGGGTATGTGGTGCCGCGCGGGCAATCGTATGTTTCACCGACATTCACGGCGGATCACGACACACTGCACCTGGAAGCACGTTACAACTATGAGGCGCAACGGACAGGATCGCTGTGGGCCGGATACAACTGGAGCGTGGGGAAAAAAGTGGTGCTGGAGTTCACGTCGATGATCGGCGGGGTGTTTGGAAATGTGGATGGAGTGGCGCCGGGGCTGGAATTTACCGGGACGTACAAGAAGCTGCAGTTGTACAGCGCGAACGAATATATTTTCGCTGCGAGCGGCAAGGCGGACGATTTTTTCTATACGTGGACACAAATCGCGTATTCACCGCTGAAATGGTTCACGGTGGGATACGTGATGCAACGGACGCGCGCGTATACGACGCCGCTCGATATTCAGCGGGGTTTTCTGGTGGAACTTGCGCGCAAGAAAATGACGTTCACAACGCAGGTTTTTAATCTGGGGCAGGCGGAGCCGACGGTGGACCTCACGCTGGGATACAGTTTTTAGCGCCGATTGGAAGGAGAAAAAGAAAAATACCCACGGGAAATTACAGCTTGCCGTTTTCAGCGAGCGCTAAAGCTCGGGACAGAGCTTTGAGCACTTTCTGACGTTTGGGCTCTTCGAGCAGATACATCGGTAGACGTTCAAACCAGCGTTCTACGTCCCATCCTCGAAGTTCTCTCCAATTTTCTCCCAGATCTGCAGCCAATCTCTTGGCCGCAATTCGGCTGCTAGGGTGCGTTTTTCTCTCATAATACTTAATACACTCTCGCAAGCGCTCGACATTCTCAAACCTGAACGCGAAGGACGCGACCCGAACCACAATTACGTGCTGCAGAACCAGGCTCGCCTTGCCGTCATGTCTCTCGACCGGTAGCTTTGAGATTTGTGCCATTAATTTTCACCCAACTGGCTATTCGCTAGAAATCTATCACGGTTTGGCATTACTGCTTGATTGCTCGCGGAAATTGGACGACTGCATGCTGGTGCTCCCGCGGCTGTTCATCTTTCAGACGATCAAGTATTTGATACGCTGTGAGTTCGGTTAGTGGCAACCATTGCCTTGTGTGAGAGATCGGCCAGGTTGAGGAGAGCGCAGTATGAAAGCGATTGTGTGCCCGCGATTTGGGCCGCCGGAAGTGCTGCAGTTGATGGAGGTGGAAAAACCTGCGCCGAAGGATGATGAGGTGTTGGTCAGGGTTTGCGCCGCAGCGGTGAATCCGCTGGATTTGTTTTGTATGAGAGGCGCGCCGTTGATCCGGCGGATCCCTGGGCTCGACAAACCAAAGCGCAAAATACTCGGGGTTGATGTTGCGGGGCGCGTGGAGGCGGTGGGAAGAAACGTAAAACTGTTTCAGGAGGGCGATGAGGTTTTCGGCGGGTCAAAGGATTTGGGAGCGTTCGCCGAATATGTGTGCGTTCGTGAAAATCAATTGGCAGGGAAGCCGGCCAACGTTTCGTTTGAGGAGGCCGCGGCGGTACCGGTGACGGGAATCACGGTGCTGCAGGGGCTCCGCGATAAAGGGCAGATCAAGCCGGGGCAGAAGGTTCTGGTGGATGGCGCGTCCGGCGGCTTGGGCACCTTCGCGGTGCAGATAGCGAAATCGTTCGGGGCGGAAGTCACCGCGGTGTGCAGCACCGGAAAGATGGAGAGGGCGCGATCGCTTGGCGCCGACCATGTGATCGATTACACGCGGGAAGATTTTGCGAAAAGCGGGCAGCGCTACGACCTGATTCTGGGTGCGAACGTCCACCATTCGTATTTCGATTACATGTGCGCGCTGAGTAAGGATGGGGTTTTTGTTTTGGCAGGAGGCGCTCCGGGAAGCATTTTTGAAAGCCTGGTGCTGGGATCGCTGCTGTCATGGATCGGCAGCAAGAAGATGCGTTTCTTTATCGCCAACATAAACCACAAAGATTTGGTGGTTCTAAAGGAGCTTGTGGAAGCCGGGAAAGTTGCGCCGGTGATCGACCGGCGTTACCCGCTCAGCGATGTGGCTGGGGCGCTGCGTTATCTGGAGGAGCACCACGCGCGGGGCAAAGTCGTAATCACGGTTGGTGGTGGTTGAGGGCGAGGGTGCGTGCTCGCTGGGATAAGCAGGGTTGGGATAATGCCGCTACCTGGGCACGTTTGTTGGCAAGACGCGGTGCTTGAGATCCTTCACCCGCGAAAGGCGCGGGTTCAGGATGACAGGTTGTGTGATGGGCGCGGCTGAATTTAAACCCGCACCCTTGGAAGGCAAAGGGTGCGGCACCCAGTGCCCGGCGGGGCATGCTGCTGGGCTTATAGGTAGTTTTGACAATTACATGTTGGGGACGGCTGGGTCAGTGTTGGGTAACTGGTGAGGATACTTGTGTCTCAACGAATCCCGTTTGCGCGCGGGTCGAGTCAGGCAAGTACACATCGAAAATGATTCACGAATCCTGCCGGAGGGCGAAGATGACGGGCAAGACTTTCAATTTTATGCGTTTTGCAGTGACGTGCGCGCTCTTTGTGGCACTGGCGACAGGTTGTGGAAAGAACGACGCTATCAACAAGGCGGAAAAGCAGGATGCCATCAACGGCACGCCCGTACCCAGCCTCGCGGAGACCAAAGCCATTGCGCAGGACGGATTCATCTTCGGCCTGCCCATCGTGATGTACTACACGTCGGTCTATGAACTGTTCGTGGATCCGACTTCTTCTCAATACAAGGCGCCTGTTGGACAATTGTTCAACGAAGCGCGGGTGTTTACTCCCAAAGACACGGCAGTCATCACGCCCAACAGCGACACTCCGTACTCGTTGATGGAGATAGACCTACGCGCCGAACCGACGGTGATATCCGTTCCCGCGGTCCCGAAGCCGCGCTACTACTCCGTGCAGCTGACCGACGCGAATACTTTTAATTATGGATACATAGGCAGCCGGACAACGGGTGTTGGGCCGGGGGACTATATGATTGTTGGCCCCGATTGGAAAGGCGAGACGCCCGCTCACATCAAACAGGTCTTCCATTCCACCACGCCATTTTCGGCGGTAATTTTTCGCACGCAGCTCTTTAATGCGGCGGACATGCCAAACGTAGTTAAGATCCAGGCAGGATATAAAGTGCGGCCGCTTTCCGGGTATCTGAAGCAGCCCGCTCCTCCGCCGGCTCCGGCGATTGACTATGCCAAGGCCAATGCCGAGATCGCGAAGACGCAGTTCTGGCAATTGCTTGATTTTGCGCTGCAGTATATTCCGCCTAGCCCGGAAGAGGCGGCCATTCGCGCGAAGCTTGCCAGTATCGGTATCGGTCCGGGTAAGAAATTTGACATGAAGGATCTATCGGTGGAGCACAAAGCCGCCATGCTGCTGGGGATGAAGGCCGGCGATGACGCCGTCGATAAGTACATCGCAAGCGGGGGTGCGGTGATTAATGGATGGAACGTGGGATCGTTCTTTGGCGACCGCGCTTTCTACAATGGAGACTGGCTCAAGCGTGCGTCCGCGGCGAAGGGCGGAATTTTCGGCAACAGCGCTGTTGAAGCGATGTATCCATTGACCAGGATTCTGCCTAACGGAGAAGCGCTGGACGGCAGCAAACACAATTACACGCTGACTTTCGCGAAGGATGGGTTGCCGCCGGTGAACGCGTTCTGGTCGGTGACGATGTATGACGGCAAGACGCAGTTCCTGATCGAAAATCCGATCCATCGCTATCTCATCAACTCGCCGATGCTGCCGAGCCGGAAGAAAAATGCCGATGGCTCGTTGACGCTTTACATCCAGAAAGATTCGCCGGGAGCTGGCAAGCAATCCAACTGGCTGCCCGCGCCTGACGGCACAATCTACCTGGTGCTGCGTTTGTACTGGCCGAAGGAAAATCCGCCTTCGATACTGCCCGCGGGCAAGGGCACGTGGCAGCCGCCAGGTCTCGTCGAATCCAAATAACACCTTCAGCATCTCTCTGAGCCTTCTTGACAAGCATAGCCCACGGCCTCATAGTTAAGCAGATGCTTAATTAAGTGGACGCCTAATCATTCCATGAGTGACAACAAAGCATTCCGGGCCCTGGCTGATCCCACGCGCAGGGAAATCCTTAATCTGCTGCGCCACGGTGAAATCACCGCCGGGGCGCTGGCGGAAAAGTTTGATATGACCAAGCCCGCGATGTCACATCACTTCGCGGTTTTAAAAGAGGCGGACCTGATCACCAGCCGGCGGGAAGGGCAGCAGATCTGGTACGGATTGAACACCACGGTGGTGCAAGACCTGATGGCGTGGGCGATGCACCTGATCGGGGACGGAAAGAAGGGCAGAGGGAAACAACGATGACTTGGAAATACTACGTGATCGGAATATTGCTGACCGTGGCGATACTGGTGGCGACGGTGGTTGCATACCCACACATGCCAAGTACGGTGGCCACGCACTGGAATCTGCGCAATCAAGCCGATGGCTACAGCGCGAAGTGGACGCTATTCCTGATGGGCCCGGAATTGATGGCGGGAATCATGCTTTTGTGGCGTTTCCTGCCGTGGCTTTCGCCAAAGAATTTCGAGGTGGACAGTTTTCGGTCCACTTATTTTCAAATCATGCTGATCATCGTCAGCTTGCTGGCTTATTTCAATGCGGTGGTGCTGTGGGCCGGTGTGGGTTACTCGTTGAATGTGGGCCGCGCGATTGTCGGCGGATTGTGCCTGTTGTTTGCGTTGCTGGGCAACCTGCTGGGAAAGGTACGTCGGAATTTCTATATCGGCGTGCGGACTCCGTGGGCGCTGGCCAACGAGCGCGTCTGGAATGCCACGCATCGCTTCGCGGCGAAGACATTTGTGGCAGGCGGCCTGGTGGGCTTGGCGCTGACGGCTGTCGGGCTGCAGGGCGGGACTGTGTTTGTTGTTCTGCTGGCGGCGGCGCTTATTCCCGCGGTGTATTCGCTGGCATTTTATAAGCAACTGGAGCGGCGCGGCGAGTTGTGAGCGAAATGGTCTCGCAGATTAAGATTGCTACTCCGGGAGTTTCAGGAATAACTTAAATTCGAGGGCGATTTGTGCGGGCAATTCGCCGGTGGCTTTTTTGGAGAGAAGGTCGTGGCCGGCGCCGTCTACTTCCATAATTGTGTGAGGGCCGGGGATCAGCGCTAAAGCCGATTGCATTTCCGCGGGCGTGGCGAAAGGGTCGCGCGCACCGTGAACGAAGAACGCGGGCGTCGTGAGCTTGGGAAAATGGCTGGTGCGAAGTTCCTTCGGCTTTCGCGGAGGATGCAGCGGGTAGGAGAGCAAGAGCAGGCCGTCGGCGACGCGCGGCTCTTCCGCGGCGAGCATCGTTGCTTGCCGTCCGCCGTAGGAATGCCCGCCCATAAAGACGCGGCTATGGTTTTTCTCGCGCATCAGAGAGACGGCGCGGCGCAGTCCGTCGCGATCGCGCGCGGCGCTGCCGGGATTGGGTGGTCCATGCGGGCGCGCGACACGAAATGGCAAGTCGAAGCGCAAAACGGCGAAGCCCGCCTCGGCCAGGGCGTTCGAAATTTCCACGAGCAATTTCGACTGGCAGTTCGCGCCTGCACCATGTGTAAGAACAATGGCGTTCCCCGTGTGCCGCGCAGGCTCATGCAAGAAACCATGAATCGCGGGCTCGCCCTTGCTGTCATCAAAAGGGGTAAACATGGAGCTTCCGTTTGGGTCGACGTTCGAAGTGCCAGTGTATTGACGCGAGGAAATTCCGTCAAACATTTGGAGAGAGGCGAGCAGGATCGCTTGAGATGGATTATTTTCTGAGTTCGGCGCGGCTGGGGTTCCGGTGTTGGCGGCGGGACGATTTGCCGCTGGCTATGGAGCTATGGGGCGATCCACGGGTGACGGCGTTCATCGGCGGTCCGTTTGGTGAGGACGCAGTGCGCGCGCGGCTTGCCATGGAAATGGGGGAAATGTCGGGAGGCGGCGTCCAATATTGGCCGGTCTTTTTGCTGCAGGGCGAAGAACATGTGGGCTGCGCTGGCCTGCGGCGTTACCGGCCGGAGCAGAAGATCTACGAGCTGGGTATTCATCTACGCCACGCGTTCTGGGGCCACGGACTGGCAGAGGAGGCGGCTCGCGCGGTGATCGCATATGGCTTTGCAATCGTGGGCGCCGAGGCGCTGTTCGCAGGGCATCATCCGGCCAACGAAGCCTCGCGCCGGTTACTGGAGAAGCTGGGCTTTGCGTACACGCACGAGGAACTGTACAAGCCGACAGGCTTGCTGCATCCGTCGTATCTACTGCGCCGGCCAAGAGGAAACCCTCACCCTTAAACACCAAGGGCCTGGCACCGTCGTTCATGGTTCCGCGGCCATCGGAATGATGAGTTTCTTAATAGTGGTTCAATATTGAACAGACCGCCGGACGCGGCTCGCCTACGCTGTAGGTTCCAACCCCGATTTGGTTATGAGAAATGGAGGCTTGCAACTATGTCACCGAGTTCGATATTTTCCGCATTGATGACAACGGTCTAACCTGGCTTGAGCCGGCAATCACTCTCGACGACGCCAAAGCACGTATTCAACAACGCGGCGCAAAGGAACCAGGAAATTACTTCATCTTTGACCAGGGCACTGGAGACAGAATCATGATGAAAGTTCAGCCAACCACGTGGCCGATATGGCCTTAGTCGCTGTCCAGCGCAACGGAAACAAGCTTAAGAAAAATGCATGGCTGTACACTTCTGCACAGATTTAGAGGGCGTTTCTTGGTAAATTTAGTCTCCTCCCACCCCAGGCTAGCCTTCTGTTCAGAAGGAGCAGACTAGCCTCCCTCCTCCCAGACAATCCGATGATTGCAGCACAGAATAATGCCGTGTTGGCCATAGGGTACGCGTGCTTCGACGATTCGTGGGATCAAAACAGAAGAACGGCGAGATGACCGATGCCGTCCGACCCGCTCAGTCCAAGACCAGGCCGGGCCAATACCGCTCTATCTCGCCCTTCAGCCGCAGATCATAAAGAGGATTGGAAGTAAGAACTGTCTAATTTTGGACGTTTTTGGGGAAATGTTATTGCAAAGTTTTCGCTACGGGACTGCCTAGAGTGACCACAACACAAATTGGCTTCGCCATCGTCCTCTTTATGCTGGCAGCAAGCCTTGCTGTTTTATTTTTGGTTCAGAGACGCCGGACGCAGGGACCACGCACCGACTATGGCGGTCCCTGAATATAGCCAGGCGAATTGTGGTGTGCCCGTTGAAATGCGGTAATTGCTAGGCTCAAGCAGTCTGGGCCAAAGCCAGATCCAAACGAGGCTCTGCGAGGAGCACTGCCGTGACGGTCGTGCCGGTGTCCGATGACTCTATTTCCAGAGTGCCACCAAATGGACGCAGCCTCTCCCGCATGCTCTTGAAGCCAACTCCCTGGTCCGCTTGCGCGCTACCTGCCGGCAAGCCATGGCCCTTGTCCCGAATCTCCAGCACGAGATTGCTGCCGCGATGGAGTATGGAAATATTTGCGACGGAGCTTCCGGAATGCCGATGAATG
Source organism: Candidatus Acidiferrales bacterium (assembly GCA_963701055.1). Lineage (GTDB taxonomy): Bacteria > Acidobacteriota > Terriglobia > Acidiferrales > UBA7541 > Acidiferrum. The sequence continues at coordinate 1,220,491 of OY969563.1, forward strand.
TTTCCGAGCGCCTCCTGGATGATCCTGAAGAACGCGATTTCGTGGTCTTCGTTTAGCCTGCCGACTTCGGGCGAAACCTCGACAGTCACGCGAATTCCGCTGCGTTTTTCAAATCCCTGGGCGTACTCGTGAACCGCTGGACCCAGCCCGAGTTCATCGATGAGCGGAGGGTGCAGGAGATAAGAAAGGTTGCGTATGTCGGTGGTGACGGTACTTATCATCTTTCTGCATTCTTCGAATCCGCTCATATCCGGCGCAGAAGAGGATTCCCGCTGCACGCGGTTCAGAGTCATCGTCAAGGCCGCCAAAACCTGACCGGTTGAGTCGTGAAGTTCGCGAGCAATGCGCCTTCGCTCGTCTTCTTGAATCTTGAACAGTTGGCTGGAAAGAGCTCGCAAATATTTATTGCTTTGGACCAGCTCCGCGGTGCGTTCTTCCACGCGCTTTTCCAGTTCTGCCTGGCGCTTCCGGAGTTCTTCGTCAGCCTGTTTGTGCCCGCTGAGGTCCTGGCTGATTCCAATAATCCCGATGGAAACTCCGTCTTCGTCGAAAAGTGGAGAAAGTGTTATGAGGGCCGGCAAGTATTCGCCCCTTTTGCAGAAAATCATGGACTCGCCTGACCAGCTTTGGCCGGCTCTGACCACGGTCATAGGCGCATTTGCTTCTTCATAGGTCGTGGAATTTAGCGCAATTTCCGTGATATCGCGGCCGAGGACGTCTTCGGGCTGCCAGCCATACAGAACTTCTGCAAACGGATTCCAATAGACGATACTTCCCGCGCAATCTGTCGCCATGATCGCGGCCTTCAAATTTTCAAAAATTGTAGTCTGCTGTAAATCCATATATTCAAACTCCTACCCGTCCCTAATCGTTATAGGGTTCCAGGACTGAAAGCGATAGACGCACCCTTTCACTCAATAATGCTGACTATGATCTGATGCACGAATGCTACAGGGCAGCCAAGGTGCCGACTGTTCAATTTTGTACAGATGGCGGAAATTCACAGGCATAGGATCAACCCCCTCGGATACGGTCGCTAGTAGCCGCGGACCGAGAATGAAGCGCGGATCGCCACGCCCGGTTGCACGACTGAGAGTCGCCGGCGTAAGAACGAAAGAGCCCACCCTTTGCGTTTTTGCAAAGAGTGGGCACCCCAATTCGTTTCGGAAGTTAAGGAGTTTGTTGCCCCCCTGAAGCACGAGTCCCACGTTGAACCGCGCGCATTGGCCGGCGGCGGATTAGCCTTTGCCTTGAGTTACGTGGCCACGTCCATCGCGCTCTTCGTTTCCGTTGAAGTGGGCGCTATCGACGCGCTTCGCCGGTTCGGCTTTCTCGCCACGGGTGGGCAATGAGCCCTTGTAGCCGTGACTTGGATCGAAGTTGTTATCTACTTTGCCGCGGAACTCGGTCTTGCCATGAAACCACGGGCCAGCGCCAATGAAGACGTCTGAGCTAAACCATTCTGGACCGTAATAGCCGGAAGGAGCGCAGTTATAAGGAGCGGCGTTAAAGTAACCGTAGGGACAGTCAGGGGCTGCCCCGACCTCTACGGTGACTTGAGCGTCCGCTTTCGGGACCGCTGCCGTGAAGCAACTTCCAGCAACCGCGGCTAAGATCAGGAATGTAAATCCACGCATGAATGCACCTTTTCTATGTCAGTCTGTGTTTCCAACGGACAGCTGATCCTAGAGCGATTCATGCCGCCGCGTCTGTACCTTATTGAGCATGTTCAAGGATTAGAGCTGGCCGCGGATGGCGCTATTCCGGACGGAATTAATTCCGACTGGCCAATGCTGTTTCTTTTGACCGCCGCTTTACTTGTTGTTATGGAGAGTAATCGGGGGCAAGAGACGGGGAGATTGATGAGATCCGGAAGAGCAGTAAAGAAGCCCAAGAAAAACCCGCACCCTTAAAGACCAAAGGGTGCGGCACCCGGCTTATCGCTTGGGCGGAGTTTCAAACGGCGAGGAGTTGGTTGATGGCGCGTTGGGCTTCTAGGATGGAGAAGCGGTGATCCATGGCGCCGGCTAGGTCGGTGTTGGCGAAGGCGATGCGGCCGAAGGGGGCTTTGCGCAGGGTTTCGCGGGGAGCGGGGTTGCCGTTGGTGCCGAAGAAAAAGCCTGGTTGCGGGCTGAGGTAGGCGTGGCCCCAGCGATTCAAGATGATGCCGGCGATGTCGCGCTGCGCGTCGAAACCAGAGCTGGCGAACATGTCGGTGAACTGCTGGCGGATGCGGCGCTCGTATTCGCGGAAGGAAGTGCCGAGCATCTCCATGCGGCCGCGATTGCCTTGTTCTTCGGTGGACAGGCCGGGAGAGGCGTAGAGAACTTTCAGCGATAGAACGATCGGGGAATCCGGGCTGATCGTGGGATCGACATTGCCGGTGAGCGCGAGCTTGCGCACTTCCATGTAATTGCCGACGGCGCCAGCGAACCAGCGGCAGCCGCTGAGGCCGAGGTTGTACAGGAAGCGCCAATTGCGCACGGCCACGTTGGCCATCATGGCGGGAGAGCGATAGAACGCGGCGTATGCCTGGCTGTAGTTTTGCGGCAAATCTTTCACGATGTGCTTGGAGGTCCAACTGCCGCCAGCCATGACCACCGACCGCGCTTTGACGCGATAGAGCTTGCCGCCTTTTTCGTAGGCGATGGAAACGGTTGAGGCTTTTGCGGGATCGCCGTCGTGTTGAACGGAGACGGCAGTGGCGCTGAGGCGGATTCTGGCCGGTGCGGTGGGAGAATCGAGCGCTGCGAAGTTGACGGAATTGCGCGAAACGCCTTCAACGCCGGCGGGCCCATCGATCGCGGCGGGATTGAGACTTTTCAACAGCAAGCGCGCGATGGTGGTGTTGCCGCCGGGAAACATTTCATCCATGGCGCCGGTTTCATCGGCTACCGGTTGCAGTGCTTCAAACGCGTAATCGGAATAGGCGGACAACGCATCCGGGCCCAGGCCTGCGCCGCCGCCTTCGACGGGCGAAAGAAATTTGCGGACGGTTTCCTGGCTGAGGCCGAAGCGCTCGTGAAAATGCTGCTCGAGAGTGATGGTGTCGAGATAACGGGAAATGGGATCGCCTTCGTACTTGGGATGCTCGAAGGGTTTGCCATCCAGGGATGCGCCGGTGAGAAAGCGCACCCATTCCGCGCGCGTGGCGGAAGAGATGGGAGCGCCTTCCAGTTTTTTGCGGACGGGGTCCATCACCCATAAGCCGGGCTTGTGTCCAAAGCTTGCGCCGAACCAGAAGCCGTACTGGCCAACGTCCATGCCCACGGCGTCATAGGGAGTGCGGGAAAGCGGCATCTCCGGCTGCGGTCCGGACCATTTCTGGTAGGCAAGTTTGGGCGAGGTCAAGCCAATCGAATCGTAGAATTGCTTCAGAAAACTTTGCGGTTGCTGAAGCTGGTAAATCGCAGAGCCTTGGTGAGCGATCAAACGCTTGCCGTCGACGAGAAATTCGTTTTGTTTGGCCTCGCCGCCGAAGATGGGATGATTTTCCAGCACCAGGCATTTCGCGCCAGAAGCCGCGTGGCGCTGGAAGAAAAGAGCAGCAGCAATTCCGCTGATGCCGCCGCCGACGATCACGCAGTCGTAGGTTTCGCCGGTTTCGATGAGGTCTTTCGGCAGCGGATTGTAGACGGCGTCGCGTATTTTGTGGCCGGCTTGCAGAACAGGCAGCGTGTTGCCGTTGGAAGAGCTGTACTCGCCAACGCCGCCGTAACCGGTGAATTCATCGTTTTGCGCCAGGATTTCCTGCGGGGCGAGCGAATCGAACAACATCGCGCCGGAAGCGAGCAGCGTGGAGCCGAGAAAATCGCGGCGGGTGATGGGCGCGTGCATGCCAAGGGCTTTGTCACCGGGCTTTTGCGATTTGCGTCTGGGCATGGGGCGGATTCCTTTGGAAGATTTTTCAGGACTAAGCGGACGGCTCCGGCTCGACGGGAAACGAAGCAGAAATCAGAGTGCCGGATGAATTGGAGCGGACGGTGAATTGTCCATTGCGCTCGCGAACGCGTTCTTTCATCCCGGCCAGACCGACACCGACGTTGCTGCCGTCACCATTGAAATTTTCCAGCATTTCGGGAGACAGGCCGACGCCGTGATCCTGAATATTGAGTACAGCCGTTTTGCCGTTTACAGCGAAGCGAACTTCGGCCGTCGCGCTTTTGGAGTGGCGCTGAATGTTGGTGATCGATTCCTGCAGGATGCGGAACAAGGTGAGCTCCAGATCACGGGGCAAGCGATCGGGGAGATCCGGAAGATCGAAATTGACCTTGATATCGGTGCGTTTGGAAAAACCTTCGAGATAGGAACGAGCAGCGGCAACAAATCCAAGTTCCTCGACCAGCGGCGGATGGAGGAGATGCGAAATGGAACGCGTGGAGCTGACCGCTTCATCGAGGAGAACACTGAGATCCTGGAACTTCTGGCGATCCGGCGGCCTGTTCTTGAAAGAATCTGCCATCATTTTGGCCGCGACGAGGTTCTGGCCCAGCCCGTCATGCAAATCGCGGGCGATCTTGCGGCGCTCCTGGTCTTGCGCGTTCAAGAGCTGGGCGCTTAAATTCAGCGCATTCTGCTCGGCGCGTTTGCGTTGCGCCAACTCCAGGCTGAGGCCGCGAAAGTGTTCCCAAAGCATGTAGAGAGAAAGGAGAAAAGAAACCGCCAAAATGACTATGATCCAATCGAAGAGAGAACGGGTGACGCCCAGGCGGCGATCGAGCAGGTTTCCTTCCACGTTTCGCATGGCCTGCGCCAGCGCTGCGCAGCGCTGCGATGAAAGTACCAACTCGGCGGAATAATCATCCTGGGCTTCATGGGTGGATTTGCCGGACTTCACGAGTTGCAGGGATTCATCCACGATGAAAAAGCGCTCTTTGACGGCCTGTTCCAATTTCTTGCTGGTGGATTCTTCGTCCAGGTTGTCGTGAACCATCGCCCGAAGCTGTGGAAGCTTATCGAACAGTTCCGCGCGCATAGCCTCGACGCGCTGCAGGTAGCGAGTGTCGCCGGTTTGCAGGAACATTTGACGGGAGCGCCCGGTGTCGCTGACGTCGGATTCGATTGTGGCGACCAGGAGCTGCACGGAGTAGGTATGGCGCACCCATTCTTCGCCGAAATAGATGCGATACAGGATCCAGGCGGTGGCAGAGCCGCAAACAAGGAGCAGGAAGATTCCCGAGGCAAAAATCAGCCGATGATTCAGGCGTTGAAACAAGGCAGCTCCGTGGAATTAGATCAATCTCATCGAAAATGAACAGCCCTGCAGCTCATCCCCTGGCAACGACTTCCGAGAATCGTTGGGCGCGAAGATATAGCATTCTCGATTCAGGAGTGCTATAGAATATACCTCTGGCCCGCCTGGGGAGAAACCACTCGTGCCAAGTCGTTCGAATATAGTGTATTTATCCACTTCTTTTGTGGGAATTGCATTCTTGATGTTGTCTTGTGCTTCCAGTTCACATCCGGATCAGCTCACCGTGCGCATCCCGGAACATTTCGCCGGTACTTCGCTGCACATCGATACGTGTGTAGCCGGCGCGGCGGCTGGGGAAGTGAAAGTGGACGATCAAGGAGTAGGGAAGACGGCGCTTTGCCCCGCCAGCGATCACACGGTGGAGATTGAGGTGGTGGGAGGCGGGCACTACAAACTGGTGGCTCCGGAAGTGCAGATCCGGCGCACGGGCGATGGGATTGCGACAAGTATTGTGGCGCAGCTTCCGCGCTAGGGTATTTCCCCCCAATATGTTGAGTTCAGAGTCTTCAGGGCTGAAGACAGTGTGTATGAACCCAGCAAAACGCGGCCCTCAGCGGCTAAAGCCTTGTAAATCTTTCGACGATAGCGGCACGGCTGAAGCCGTGCGCCCGGCGAACCCAAGACAGAAGGATTCATTCCGCGAAGGCGTGGAAAGAAGCCGCGGTCCTCGCTCCGCGGACTTCGTTCGGAATGACGGCGTTGGTTGCGGCGTTGGGTGTACCGGTTTAGTTCGCAAAAGCGGCGGCTGGGCCGCTGCACCCCAAATTATTTTGTTGCGGAGGCGCGTTGCTTGGCGCCTTCGGCCATGATTTGTTCGACTTCGTCGGCCGAACGGGGCAGACGCTGGCTGAGGAGTTCGTAGCCGGTGTCGGTGATCAGAAGATCGTCTTCGATGCGCACGCCCAGATGTTCGTCGGGAATGTAAATGCCGGGCTCGATGGTGATGACCATACCGGGCGCGAAGGGCCTGCAGAGATCGCCGGGGTCGTGGACGTTGAGGCCGATGTTGTGGCCCAGGCCGTGAATGAAATATTGGCCCAGCGGTTTGCCGTTCTGATCCTTGCCATGCGAATTAATGTAGTCGTAGGCGATTTTGTAAACGCTCTTGTCGCCTTTGCGGCACATGTCCATGCCGGGCTTCAGCGCGTGAATGGCGGCTTCCTGGGCGCCGAGAACGATGTCGTAAATTTCGCGCTGGCGCGGGGTGAATTTTCCGTTGGCGGGAATGGTGCGAGTGATATCGGCGGCGTAACCGGAGTATTGCGCGGCCACGTCCATGACCACGATGTCTCCGTCTTCAATTTTGCGGGAAAGCTTATCGTAGTGCAGCGAAGTGGAATTGGGACCCGCGCCAACGATGGGGGCGTAGGCTTCCGCCTCCGAGCCGCCCGTGGCGTGGATCTCCACCATTTTTGCGGCGATCTGATACTCAAATAATCCCGGGCGCATCATTTTGAAAGCTTCGAACTGAGCATCGAGAGAAAGATCGATGGCCTGGCGAAGCAGCGCGAGTTCCGTAGGCGATTTGATCAGGCGCAAGTCGGCGATATTGGCGCGAATATCCTTCACGGTGACTTCCGGCGCGGCCTGCTTGAGCCAATCGGCGGTTTCTTTTTCGTGAGGATAGCCGCCCAGCTCTTTCTGGTAAGGAAGAATGGTGTAGAAGGTGGGGTAGATGCGGGCGAGCCGCTCGACAGTGGCGCGAAGGTCGGGCATGGGCTTCACTTCCGAAAATCCGGTGCGCATCTGAATATCGGGATCATTGGGAGACATGCGGAGGCCGTTCCACTTTTCCTTGCGGGCGTCTTTAGGAGGAAGGAAAAAGATTTCGCGCGCGGCGGAATCGTCGGTTGCGGCCTTGTGGGCGCCCACAGGCAGAATGATGAGAGCGGCTTCTTCCTCATTGTGGCCGGTCAGGTAATAGAAATTCTCTTCCTGGGCAAAAATGTAGGTTTGCGCTTCCACTTCCTTGCCGGTGTAGCCGAGGAGAATGATGGGGCCATCGATGTTGGAAGCGAGCTTGGCGCGGCGGGTAGCATAAGCGGAGTTGGGTTCGCGTTCGCGGCGTTGTTGGGCTGTGGCGGGAGCGAGCGCGAAGGAAAAAAGCGCCGCCAGGGCGAGGAATGAGCCGGCAAGTGATCGAAAAGCCTTTTGCGCACCAGCAAATAAGACAGTTTTTCCCAGACCACTCATGCAGTCACCTCTAGCAGGATGCTGAAACAGAATTCAAGATGTCTTCGGCAGCGAGAGCCGCTTTTTCTCGAGGCAGTTTTGCGGAAGCCACAGACTTCCGCTTGCTGTAGAGAGGATGTTTCAGCAGCCTGCTAGAGCTCTCCCCCGACCCGAGGAGCAAACGCGGATTGTATCGCAAGAGTGGAAGGAACTGCCAGCGAAGCGGGTGTGCGAGGGGCAATTAGTGATGCAGGAGTTAATAGTGCGGAGCGTGGGGCAGCCAGCGAAAGTTAAGCCGGTGAGGAAAGCGGCGGCTTACGATGAAGGAAATTATCCCAGCCATCCGGAGGGTGTATGGAACGGGAGAGGCGTCGCACGCCAAGATACATATTCATCGCCAGCGCGGAGCTGTTCGAAGAGCACTCCGAAGTGCGCGTGGCCACGCGCGTGAGCGAATTGAGCCAGCACGGCTGCTATCTGGATATGATGAATCCGTTTCCCACCGGCACTTTGATCCTGCTGAAGATTTTTGCGGGCGAGCTGACATTCCAATCGAAAGCGAAGATTGTTTACGCCACGCCGAACATGGGAGCGGGCGTAACTTTCCTGGATGTGGAACCAAAATACGAGTACATTCTGAGCCGCTGGCTGGAAGAAGCCGCCAAGGGCTGACCCAACGAGCAGGCCCGTACCCAAGAAATCGGAAACGAAAGCGCCTCCATTTTCATCTCAATCAGCAGGACAGTTTGGAAGCCCGTGGGCGGGCTGGGGTGCCCAGGAGGAAGAGCATGAGTATGCTGAGAAAAATCGCAGGCTTTTCAGGGCTGGAGTGGGGCAAGCGGAGCGCGGTGCTGGTGCTGAGTTTCGCGCTTTTATTCGCTACTTGCCCGCTGAGTGTTTCCGCCACGCAAGACCCCGGTGCGCCTCCGCCGCAGGACCAGGCGGCGCCCCAAGGGCAAACGCCGCAAGGACCCCCCTATAACACGCAAACGCCGGAACAATTGCAGCAATTGGTTGCGCCTATTGCGCTGTACCCGGATTCCCTCGTGGCGCAAATACTGGCGGCTTCGACGTTCCCTGAACAGGTTGTGGAAGCCGACCGCTGGGTGCAGGCGAATCCGGATTTGAAGGGCGATGCGCTGGGACAAGCCGTGGACAAAATGCCTTGGGATCCTAGCGTGAAGGCACTGGCAGCGTTCCCGACAGTGTTGGGGAACATGGACAAAAACCTGTCGTGGACGTCGTCGCTGGGCGATGCTTATTACAACCAGCAGCAGGACGTCATGGACGCGGTGCAGGTGATGCGGCAAAAGGCAGAGCAGTCCGGCAACCTGAAAACGACGCCGCAACAGACCGTGACGACTCAGGGATCGACCATCATTGTCCAGCCGGCATCACCGGATGTGGTGTACGTGCCAGCTTACAATCCCTGGCTCGTGTATGGAGGGCCGATTGTGCCATGGCCGGGATGGTACCCGTATCCGGGGATCTGGTATGGCGGCCCGTATCTGTCTTTTGGAATCGGATTTGGCATCGGATGGTTTGGCGGATATGGTTGGGGCTGGCCGCATTGGGGATTTGACTGGCACAACCATTACGTCGTCTACAACAACGGCCGCTACTACTCACACAGCACTACTTTTTATAACCGTGACGCGTATTACCGCGGCGGCCATGGCGGACCCAGCGCGCCCGGCCGGGGATTTAGCGGGGATCATTACGCTGGAACTCATGGGAACGTGTACAACCGGCCTGGGGCGTCGCCGAGACCGTTCGAGGGCGACCGGAACGCGGCTCGGGGATATGCAGCGCCGCACGAACAACCGCACGCGCAGAGTAATGTGAAGTCCGGAGCGTTCAGCGGTTATGACCATGGGGGAGAATCGAGAAGCTATTCCGCGCGCGGAGCTTCCAGCTTTGGAGGCGGAGGCGGCGGGCATGAAGGAGGCGGTGGCGGTCACGGCGGCGGAGGCGGGGGACACCACTGAGGCCCGGAGTTGAAAAGATTCCAGCGGGATCGCGAAATCTGGAAAGAGAGGGAAGGATTATGCGGCGAGCGAAGTTGAACTTCGGCGAAACGGGCGTTGGTGGTTTTTTGAAATTGGCCGCGGTCGCACTGCTTCTGACGGGATTGCTTGCCACCGGGGCAATGGGCCAGCAAACGGGGCAGAAAACATTTTCCAGCCCGGAAGAAGCAAGCAAAGCGCTGTATATGGCGGCAAAAAACAATGACGTGAACGCGTTGATGGAGTTGTTCGGCCCGGAAGGGAAGGACTTGGTTTCATCGGGAGATGAAGCCGAAGACAACCAGAACCGGGCGAACTTTGCGAAGAGATATCAGGAGATGTGCCGGCTGATGAAAGAGCCGGATGGCAGCGTGACGTTGTATATCGGTTCGCGGAACTGGCCGTATCCGATTCCCCTGTTAAATAAAGGAAATCAGTGGTATTTCGACACCGATGCGGGCAAGCAGGAAGTTTTGTACCGGCGGATCGGATGGAATGAAGCGTCGGCTATCCGGATTTGCCAGGAACTGGCGACGGCGCAGAAGGAATACTACGCGAAGGAACAGAACCAGTATGCGCAGAAGATTTTCAGCGATGAAGGGAAGCAGGACGGGTTGTACTGGAAGGTGGCGAGCGGCCAACCGGAAAGCCCGATTGGGCCGCTGGTGGCGTGGGCCGTCGCGCAGGAGTATGCCGACAGCCGCGGGGAAAAAGCGGTGCCGTATCGCGGCTATTATTTTCATATTTTGACGAAGCAGGGCAAAGATGGACCGGGCGGGGCGAAGAATTTTCTGGTGGACGGCAAGATGACCGGGGGCTTCGCATTTGTGGCGTATCCCGCGGAATACCGGGCATCCGGCGTGATGACGTTTATCGTGGGCGACGATGGGGTGGTGTACGAAAGAGATCTTGGGAAGAAGACCGACGCGGTTGCAAAAGAGATGAAAGAATTCAATCCCGGTTCACATTGGACAAAGTCGGAAGGCGAGCAGGAACAGGCCGCGGGCGGGGCAACTACAAAGTGATTCGTTAATTTGTCAGCCGTGGACGTGCGTGACGGAGCGAAGAACGGCGAAGTAGTGGCAGATGCTTCCGGCAAGGACGAACAGGTGCCACACAGCGTGGCTGTAGGGCAGACGCTTCCAGGCAAAAAAGACGACGCCAAAGGTGTAGAGTAAGCCGCCGGCCACAAGCCAGAGCACGCTGGACGTGGGCACGTGCGTGAGCACGGGTTTGGCCGCGATGACGACCAGCCACCCCATGACGATATAAACCGCGGTGGACAAATATTCAAAATGGCCGACGAACCAGAATTTCAGCAGTATTCCGGCGAACGCTAATCCCCAAACCACTCCGAAGAGCGACCAGCCCCAGGGCCCGCGGAGATACAAAAGAAGGAATGGAGTGTAGGTGCCCGCGATGAGGAGATAGATCGCGCCATGATCGAAGATTCTCAGCGCGCGCTTCCATCGCGGCGAGACTGCGGCGTGATAGAGGGTGGAAGCGCTGTAGAGGCAAATCAGCGTGGCGCCATAGATGGAGCAAGCGATGATGTGGCTGGCGCTGCCGCGTAGAATGGCGAAGACCAGCAGAACCACGAAGCCGGCAATGCTGAGTAGAAGGCCGATTCCATGGGTGATGCTATTGACGATTTCTTCGAGAGAGAGGCGTGGGCGTGTCATGTGAACGGCTACATCAACATTGTTTCGCGATGTGTAGCGCGGCGCAAGTGATTTGGCGGTGCAGCTAATGCTGCTTGAGCGCAGGTGGACCAATTCTCTGTGCGCAATGTGAACAATCATTTACACGCAGCTGAGATTGCTTGGTGCCGTGAGCAGGAATTATTGGAAGCCTGGGCCTTGCACCGTTATACTCGGCAGGATTCCCAGTGAGAAAAACGTGAGCTCATCCACCAGTTTTTCCCGCACGATTCCAAAATTTATTTGGCTTGTGGCGCTGAGTGTTTGTGCGGGCTTCGCAGTCACTCCTGGAAATGCGGCCGCGCAATTCGCGGAACAGCTTTCCGATGTGAAGAAAGTTGCTGTGGATTGGCAGGAAGGGGGCAGAGGATCGGCTGCGGTGCGGGAGCGGGTGGCCGAAAAACTGAAGTCCTCAGGAAAGATTGAGATTGTGCAGAACGCGGCGCAGGCCGATGCGGTGCTGCGTGGTTCGGCGACGATCTGGGCCACGGGATATATTTCGACGAGTCCACGATCAAAGGGCGCGGAAGAGGCTGTGTACCAAGGCTATGCCTCGGCGGAATTGAGTGGCAAGAATGGGAAGACGCTGTGGTCCTACCTGGTAACGCCGCGCAAGCCGGGATGGAAAAGCATATCGGATGATCTTGGCGACCAACTGGCTGCGTCACTGATGGAGGCTGTCGGAAAAAAGGGCAGCGGGGCAGCGGCAGCGAGTTCTAGCGCATCGGCGGTTGGGTTGGCGAATGCGGTTACGCTGCACGGCGCGGGCGCTACGTTCCCAGCGCCGATTTATCAGAAGTGGTTTGAGAGTTTTGAGCAGGCGCGGCCGGGGATCCGGGTGAGTTATGACGCAGTGGGCTCCGAGGAGGGGATCCGGCGGATTGGGCAGGCGAAGTGGACTTCGGCGCCTCGGACATGCCGCTTTCCGCAGAGCAGTTGCAGGAAAAGGGGAAGTTGCTGCAGTTTGCGACGGTGCTGGGAGCGGTTGTTCCGATCTACAACGTGAAGGGCGCGCCGGATGGATTGAATCTGACTCCGGAAGTGCTGGCGGGAATTTTCCTGGGGAAGATTGTGTCTTGGAATGCGCCGGAGATTCGCGCGATCAACCGGCATGTGCGGCTGCCGGACGAGAAAATTGTGGTGGTACACCGCTCGGATGGTAGCGGAACTACGTATGCGTGGACGGATTATTTGTCCAAAGTGAGCGAGGAGTGGAAATCCAAGGTGGGAACAGGCTCGACGGTGCCGTGGCCGGTGGGCATTGGAGCGGAACGGAATCAGGGCGTGGCGGACGTGGTTGCCAAAACCGCGAGTTCCATCGGATACGTGGAATTTATTTACGCGCTTCAGCATGAACTCAATTTCGCGGCGGTGCGAAACGGCACGGGCGAATATGTGAAGGCGGATCTGGACAGCGTGACTGCGGCGGCGAAGGCGGCTGGTTTGCGCAAGGGAAATGAATTTCAGACGTCGATCACGAATGCCAGCGGGAAGCATACGTATCCAGTGGCGAGCTTCACGTGGATTTTGATTCCGGCGGATGCGAAGGATTCGAAGAAGCAGGAGTCGCTGCGCGATCTGGTTCGCTGGATGCTTACCACCGGGCAGAAGCAGTGCGAGTCGTTGGGGTATGCGCCTTTGCCGGGGGATTTGGCGGCGCGGGAGTTGCAGGCTCTGGGGGCGGGCAGATAGGTTTGACGTCGATCGGTTAGGTGGTTGGGTTTAGTTCGTAAAAGTGGCGGCGAGCCGCCGCACTCCAAGGGTTAGAAGCCGGGGGCGCCGGTGGAGGCGGGGCGCATTTCGGGGGCGTTGACGCCGAAGCGAAGATGGGCGAACCAGGATTGGCTGAGGGACATGAAGCCGGTGTAGAGATAGCCCCAGACGAAGAGAAGAAGGAACGGCGCGGTGGCGTAATTTTCGTTGCTGATGGAATAAACGACCGCGAGCGCGAAGTACAGGCCCAGCGCGATTTCGAAGTAAGGCATCCACCCGGATTTATTTTTGTATTTTTTGGCGGCGAAGGTGCCGGATTTCCCTTCGATTCTGAATTTTGGCGTGCGCGCGAATTCGGATTGTTTGCCGAAGATGGCTTCCAGGACCGCCTGGGCGTTGCGCACGCTTAAGCCGATGCCAGTGGCCATGACGAAGGGCAAGTAGAGAAACGTGTTCATCCAGGTTTTGGGGCGCAGCTCTTTTTGCGCCGCGAGATAAAAACTGGAAATAGAGCAGGTGGACGCAAGGAAGAGCGGCAGGTCAATCACCAGCATCTGGAACCAGCCCTGGTAGAACCGGACAATCATGGCGGGAAGCAGCATGGTGGAGAGAAGGACCATCAGTGGATAGGAAATATTGGCGGTCAGGTGAAAAAAGGCTTCGGTCTTCACGTGCCAGGGAACATCAGAGCGAAAAACCTTGGGAAGAATTTTCTTGGCGGTTTGCATCAGGCCTTTGGCCCAGCGGGCTTGCTGTGCTTTGAAACCGTTCATGTCCACCGGGAGCTCAGAGGGGCATTCGATTTCGGGGAGATACAGGAATTTCCAGCCTTTGAGCTGCGCGCGGTAGGAGAGGTCGGTGTCTTCGGTGAGCGTGTCATGCTGCCAGCCACCAGCGGAATCGATGGCGGTGCGGCGCCAAGCGCCGGCGGTGCCATTAAAGTTGAAGAATGTGCCGCGGCGCGAACGGGCGCCGTGCTCAATAACGAAGTGGCCGTCGAGCAGAATCGTTTCCACGCGGGTCAGCAGGGAATAATCGCCATTGAGATACGTCCAACGCGTCTGGACCATGCCGATTTTTTCGCCGCCATCCGGATTGAGGAAATGGGGAATAGTGCGGCGGAGAAAATCGGCGGGGGGAATAAAATCCGCGTCGAAAATGGCCACGAATTCGCCGCGCGCGGTCTTTAGTCCATTTGCAAGCGCGCCCGCTTTGTAGCCCTCGCGATTGGCGCGATGAATGTAAAAGATGGGGAGACCCTGGGCAGCGTGGCGATCGACGCAGGCGCGAGCGACTTCGCAAGTTTCGTCGGTGGAATCGTCGAGAACCTGAATGTCCATGAGTTCGCGGGGATAATCGAATTGCGAGACGGCATCGACGAGGCGCTCAATTACGTAGCGCTCGTTGAAGATAGGAAGCTGTATGGTAACCTTTGGCCAATGCAAAACCGGCGGGGGCGTGGAAGGAACATTTTTGCGATAGACGTAGTACTCGTAGAGGAGCTTGTAGCGATGCAGGCCGTACGTCGCCAGAATAAACAGTACGATGAAATACGGAATCATCATGGCGAGATCGAAGGCGTTGGCGTGATAGACGCCGCTGAACGTTCGATCGGTGAGCTTATGCCAGTACTGACGAAAACCAGGCTGATGGGCCAAGAGCAGGAATGAAGCCAGAGTCAACAAGTCTGAAGTTTCTCCGAATGCCATCCGAACAAAATCGAAAACAGTGGAACAGCTACTGGCCGTGGATCGCGGTGGCCGCGCTGGAAGCCGTGTTCCTGCGAATGCACAGCTTGTATTACCTGAAAAACCACGCAATCGGCTTTATCGAGCTGGGATTGGCCGGTGGCTTAGTTTACCTGATTGCGTTGTACGGGTTCACGCGAACGCAAGCCACACGCACAACCACTATTTTACTGATTTTTGCCGCGATTGTATTCCGGGCAACGCTGTGGCCGATGGAGCCGACGCTGTCCGACGATTTGCAGCGGTATCGTTGGGAAGGGAAGGTGCAGGCGCAGGGATTGAATCCGTATGCGATTGCGCCGAACGATCCGCGGCTCAGGAAATTGCGGGACAAGTATTACGAAATTATGCCGGGGCGGGAACTTCCGGCGATTTATCCACCGGCAACGGAACTGTTGTTTCGTGGGACGTGGAAGTTGTTTCCTGGCCCGGCGGAATTTAAAGTGCCGTTTGCGGCGGCGGATGTGCTCGTGCTGCTGTTGCTGGCATGGATGTTTCGAAAAGACGAAGGTCGGGATTTCCGGCTGGCCATTTATGCGTGGAATCCGCTGGTGATCGTGGAATTCGCGGGCGGCGGGCACAATGATTCGCTGGCGTTGCTGGGAATCGTTTGCGGACTGGCGCTGGTGAAGAAATGGCCGAAGTTTGCGAGCGTTCCGGTGGCGCTGGCGGCGATGGCCAAGGTGTTTCCGGCGGTGCTGCTGCCGGTGTGGATTCGCAAAGCGGGTTGGCCAGAGAAAAAAGCGGGATGGTGGGCGGCGGGACTAACGGCGCTGGCGACACTGGCGGTGCTGGCGCCTTACTGGAACGCGCTGGGAATGTTTCGCGCCAACCTGGGGTATTACGAGGCTACATGGAAGAATTATCATGCGAGCTTGTACACGGTGATCGACTGGGCTACGGGAGGAAAAACAAAAATTCCCGCGTTGGTTGGCGTCGCCGCGAGTTGGGGGCTGGCATTTTGGCTGGCGTGGAAAAAGGCAGAGCCTGCGCGCGCGGCGTTCCTGCTGATCGGAACGATTCTGGCGTTCGGGCCAAACGGATATTCGTGGTACTTCACGTGGATCGTGCCGCTGCTGTGCTTTTATCCGAATCCAGCGTGGCTGATGCTGACGGTGCTGCAATTCTTGTCGTACAACGTTTTGATCGGCTACGGAATTCTGGGCGTCTTCAAGTTTGATCCGCTGATGCAGTGGCTGGTGTACGGACCGTTTTATGCGCTGCTGGCGGCAAATTGGTGGTTTGGGCGGCAGCGGAAGGAGGAAGAACGCGTCTCGCAAATGGCTCGGTTGGAAGCAAAGAGTTTCCTCAGGGGCTAAAGCCCGGATTTTCTTGGCTCTGAATGTCGGAGCTGAAGCTCCGACCCCCTAAGGAGGAGATGCAGAATCAACCCAAGACGAAGATGCCGGCCTGATGGCACGGCACTAGGGCGAAGGAAACTGGTGGTTCGGGCGGAAGAAGGCGAGAAGGCTAAACAAATTCGACGGTGGTGAAGCCGAGGCTGTGCAGCAGAGCGGAAAGAGTGGAACGGGCGTTATCATCGGCGGTCTTTAGAATATTGTCCTGCAGCGCGGCGTCCTGCAATTCGCGCTCAGCTTCCTGGCGAACTTCGCTTTCGAGATTGGGATCGGGCGAGGAAAAAAGGCCGGTGTCGCGGGAATAGACGCGGGTTTTGGAATTGTCGATGCGCGTGACGAGGATTTCAGATTTGGGGATGCGCACGGAGATGCTTCGGTCGTGGATGGAGACATCTTGCGGCTGCAACTGGCTGAGATCGACTCCGGCGATGACGTCGCCGTGGACGACGAGCAACAAGCGGTCTCCGGCGAGGAATTTCGGCAGGTACGGGTTGTCATGCTCGCCGGAAATGATTTTGTCCATGGAGAAGCGCACGGTTTCGAGGCGTTGCAGTTGCTGAATCTGGCGGACAACCGTGGGCTGATCGATATGGATCAGCGAGCCGTGGGCATAGGAACGCAGCAGGTGGAGCAGGCCGGTGCCGGTGACGAGCCAGGCGATCAGGCCGACGGCAAGAAGAGTGAAGAGGACGCCTGCGAGCAATCCTTTGATCCAGGAGGATGAGGGCGGCGGGAGAGGTTTGAGGGTGCCGTTGGGGTTCATGGCGCTTCGCGGGCGAAATACTAGAGTAAGGAAAAAAGACGGCGCTGTCATGTGGCGGGCGCGCGGCTGACATTCGTGGCAGCAGTTGGAGACCCGGTGGACGAAATTACAAAAATCGAAGACGGGACGAGCGAGCTGTGGGAGATCGCGAAGGAAATGCTGCGCCTGGGATTCGTGGCCTTCGGAGGGCCGCCGGTGCACTTCGCGATGATGGAAGAGCGATTCGTACGCACGAAAAAGTGGCTGAGCCGCGAGCGCTTTCTGGACCTGATCGGCGCGGTGAACCTGTTGCCGGGGCCAAGTTCGACGGAATTGACGATTTACCTTGGCGAAGTGCGCGGAGGATTCGCGGGACTGTTGGTGGCAGGGGCATGCTTTATTTTGCCGTCGGCGGTGATGGTGGCCGCGCTGGCGTGGGCTTACGGAAGATTCGGGAAGTTGCCGCAGGTGGAAGGATTGCTGTTTGGCATCAAGCCGGTGGTGGTGGCGCTGATCATTCCGGCGTTGTGGAATCTGGGGCGGGTGGCGATGAAAAATTCGGGATTGATCATGCTGGCGGTTGCGGTGGTGCTTTTGACGGCGCTGGGCGTGAACGTGATCACGCTGCTGATTTGCGCCAGCCTTTTCTGGATGGTTGTGCAACAGGCGCGCAGCCAGTCGAAGCTAAGCGCGGGCGGAATGCTGGGATTGTTCTCGAGTGGCGCGGGCGGCGCTCTTGGCGGGCTGCCAATTTTTCTGTATTTCCTGAAGATTGGGGCGGTGGTTTTCGGAAGCGGGTACGTTTTGCTGGCGGTATTGCGCGCGGACCTGGTGGTGCGGCTTCACTGGTTGACGGACGCGCAATTGCTGGACGCGATCGCGGTTAGCCAGGCAACGCCAGGACCTTATTTCACGGTATCCACTTTCATCGGCTACCTGCTCGGTGGATGGAAGGGCGCGGGGCTGGCGACTATAGGGATGTTTTTGCCGGCATTTGCGTATGTTGCGGTTACGGCGAAATATTTGCCGCGAATCCGGAAATCGCCGTTTGCGGGAGACTTCCTGGACGGTGTGAACGCGGCAGCGGTGGCGTTGATGGCCACGGTAAGCTGGCAATTCGGGCGCGCGGCGCTGGTGAATGTGCCCGCGATTATTCTGGGGCTTGCGAGTTTGGTGTTGGTGATTCGCTATAAGGTAAATTCGGCGTGGCTGGTGCTGGGCGGCGCCATCGCGGGGATTCTTCTACAGATGCTTGGCAGAGTTTAAGCCGCAGCGCCCTGACCGCGGATCAGGCGATCAACGCGATTTTTCCGAATGCCCCGGGCGCGAGAACATCCTGATGGGCGATGGCCGCGTCTTTGAGCGGGATTTCTTTGCCAACGATAGGGCGCAGGGTGCCGTTTTCCAATCCGGCCGCGATAGCTGCATGGATTTCGGCGCCTTCCGTTTCCGTGACGGCCCACAGCGTGAAGCCACAAACAGAGGCGCGGCGAGACATCAAATCGCGCGGGTTGACGGTGATTTCGCCGCGATTGCCAATGACCACGGTGCGCCCGCGAATCGCCATCAGCTTCATGTCCGTGGCCAGATTTACGTTGGCGATCATTTCAAGAATCACGTCCACGCCACGGCCACCGGTGAATTTCATAATTTCGTCGGCGTGCTCGGGCTTGGTGTGATCGAATGCGGCGTGCGCGCCTTCTTTTTCAATGAGGTCCAGGCCGCGCTGGCTTCCAGCAGTACCGAGGACGGTCATGCCCAAGGCGCGCGCGTATTGAACCGCAGCTAGGCCGACGCCGCCGCTGGCGCCATGAATCAGCAAAGTTTCCGCGGGGCGCGCGTGGCCGTGATGGAACAGTGCGGTGTATGCAGTGCCGTACGGAACCCAGAGCCCAGCGCCTTGCGCGAAGGTGATTTTATCGGGAAGCGGATAGGCCTGGGATTCATCGACGAGTGTGTATTCGGCGTAGGCGCCAGTGAGTGTTTTCGCGGTGTAGACGCGATCGCCGGGTTTTACTTTTTTTACGCCTTCGCCAACTGCTTCCACGGTGCCCGCGGCGTCCGAGCCGGGAGTATAGGGGAGCGGCGGCTTGACGGCGTAGGTGCCGGCGCGCATGTACGTGTCATAGGGATTGACGCCGGCGGCATGCACGCGGACAAGAATTTGTCCCGGGCCTGGTTTGGGAGTAGGAACTTCCTGGAGTTCGAGAACATCGGGACCGCCGAAACGGTGGACTAGAATGGCCTTCATGTGGATTCTCCCTGCGACGAACGGAGTAGCATGATCGCGCGCTTTAGCAGATGTTGGATGATTGTCCGGGCGCAATTGTCGCAGGGTAAATTGGGCGGAGCAAGTGTTCGGCGTCACAGCGAGGGCTGTGGGCAACTATTACTGCATCAGAAGTGATCGTCCTGAACTAGCGAGATTGGTTCGGTCTTGGTGGCGCCGATGGATTGCGCCCAGGCGGTGGTCTGCCAATTATCTTTGCTCTTGTGATCCGGGATCCATGGCGGCAGGGTTTGGCTGAGATGAATCGCCAGGGCATTGACGTACGGTTCGTACATGCGGCGAAGTTCGAGCAGCTTCTGGTCCGCTTCTGGCGTGGCGGAAAGCGTGGCGCCGTGCTGGGCCATTTTCATGCGGAGTTTCGCCAACGTTTCCGCGGGCAAGCGATCGGCCAGCGGGGCGCGCGGCGTTGCGCTGAACACCTGGCAAAGATCGGCGACGGCATGGCGAGCGATGGCGAAGGTAAGTTCGGCTTGCTTGGCGCAGGAACCTTCGACTCCGGCAATGGCAAGCGCGCAGACATCAAGGATTGCGGTGAGCGAACCGATCCAGGATTGATTGTCGTGTTGGGAGCGGAAGTACGCGAGAACTGGATAAGAAAGATGGGACTCAAGCAACTCGGCGCACCAGTGCTCCCATTCCTTCAATAGATCGCGTAGCGCTTCCTTGCCGTTGGGATAGGCATGGCGCCGGAGAAGTTCGCCCGCAGTGGGAGGCGTTCCGGCACGCGCATCGAGCAGGGAAATATTCGTTTCGCGGCGGCCAAAAGCGCCATAGATGAATGGCAGATAGCCGATAACCGCGGCCAGAAAACCGAACCCGAAACCACATTCCGTTACGACGAGGAACCGCGCAATGCCCGAGCGAGGCAGCACATCGCCGAGACCGAGGGTGAAGAAGGTGGTGCCGCTGAGGTAGAAATCGGTGTACAGGCTTGGGTTGCTGCCGGAAAGATTGACGGCGGAGCCAGCGCCATACTGCATCAGGCCGAAGGCCAGAACCAATCCAATGGCCCAAATGCCGATCAGAATGAGCAGAGAGATCGGGCCATAAAATCCAAGGAAGGACTCGCGAGTTTTGCGCGCCGGAATCAGCCGGGCGTAGAACTTCCAACTTGCCCAGGTGAGGCGGTAATAGATGCGGGTGAAGCGGAATTTGCGGGTGACGCGCCGGGGCAGGATGATGGCCTCAAACGCGTCCCACAGAACCACTAGGAACATAACGACGCCGGCAATGAAGACACCGGGAACAGGAATCATGCGCAGCATTGTACCCGGAATCGGGGCTGCCATTTCGTTACGCGGATTTTGAAGTGACCAGTTGAGAGTTGACGGAGATTTCCGTCTTGAAGAGGCGGGAGACCGGGCAACCGGATTCGGCAGCCTTCACGGCGGCGTCAAACTTGGCCTGATCCGCGCCGGGGATGTGGGCTACGAGATCGAGATGGCTTTTGGTGATGGAGAAACCTTCGCCGACTTTTTCCAGGGAAACCGTGCACGTGGTTTCGAGCTTGGTTGCGGTGAGGCCGGCGTTGCCAAGCTGCGCGGACAGCGCCATGGTGAAACAGCCCGCGTGAGCGGCGGCGAGGAGTTCTTCGGGATTCGTGCCGACGCCATTTTCGAAGCGGGTGCTGAAGGAATATTGGGTATTTTTCAGCGTGCCGCTGTCGGTGGAAATGGCACCTTTGCCGGATTTCAGATCGCCTTGCCATACTGCGGAAGCTTTGCGTTGCATGTGGGAAATCTCCTTCGTGTGTCTCATGCGCCCGGAGGGGCGGAGCATGGATTGGATTCGCCAGTGGAAGGGCGGGTTACTTCGGCGAGGATGATTCTATCACCGATGGGAGGGGAGGGCGGGGCGTCGACTGGTGCTCGACCCGCACGGTCAGTGCAGTGGAAAGGAAGGCACCGGTCTAAAGACCGGCCACTACAAGATCTTGATTAGAAGGATGGGTTAAGGGAATGCGAACGGCCCAAAGGCCTTTTATGTAGCCACTGGTGCTCGACCGGCGCGGTGAGTGCAATAGGAAGAAAGGCTGGCCGGTCTAAAGTCCGGCCACTACACAGATCGCGAAGATCACAGAGTGAGGGAGACTAGGCCTGGGGGAGTGGCTTGGACTATGGGAGGGAGTTTGGTGCGATCGATGGGGTTGTAGAGGGTGTCGCGTTCCACGGGGATGCGGCCGGCGGCGCGGATCAGGCGTTCGAGTTCGGTGCGCGAGGTGAATTCGGCGGTAGTGGCGCCGGCATCGTGATAGATTTTTTCTTCGACTACCGTGCCGTCCATATCATTGGCGCCGAAGCGCAGAGCGATTTGCGCGATGCTGGGCGTGAGCATGATCCAGTAGGCTTTGATGTGATCGAAATTGTCGAGTAACAAGCGAGAGACGGCCATGGTGTGCAAGTCGTCGTAGCCGGTGGGCTTGGGAATGTGCGCCAGCGGCGTGTTGTCCGGGTGAAACGCCAGAGGAATGAAGGCGACGAAGCCGTGGGTTTCGTCCTGAGCTTCGCGAAGCAGAACGAGGTGATCGACGCGTTCTTCGACAGTTTCAACGTGGCCGTAAAGCATGGTGGCATTGGAACGCAGGCCGATGCGATGTGCTTTCTTGGCCATGGTGAGCCACATGCGGCCGCTAACCTTGTGGTCGCAGATGATGCGGCGCACGCGAGGATGGAAAATTTCAGCGCCGCCGCCGGGGCAGGAATCCACGCCCGCTTCTTTCATCTTGAGAAGCGTTTCGTCGATGGAGAGTTTGGCGATGCGCGCGAAATAGTGGACCTCGACCATGGTGAAGGCTTTGAGGTGCACGTGCGGATGGCGCTGCTTCAAGCCGCGAATCAGTTCGAGGAAAAAGTCGAAACTTAGATCGGGGTGCAGGCCGCCCACAATGTGAATTTCCGTGGCGCCTTCGCGAACGCCTTGTGCCGCGCGCTCGTACATTTCCTCGAGCGTATAGGTGTACGCGCCGGGAGCTTCGGGATCGCGGCCGAAGGCGCAGAGTTTGCAATGCGCGACGCAGACGTTCGTAGGATTGATGTGGCGATTGACGTTGTAATAAGTGACGTTGCCGTGGCGCTTTTCGCGGACGTAATTGGCGAGCCAGCCGACAGAGAGAAGATCGGGAGTTTTGTAGAGAGCGACGCCGTCATCAAATGTGAGGCGCTCGCCGGCAAAGACCTTGTCGGCGATGGGTTTTAGTGTTGCGTCGGTGATGGTTAGCTCAGCCATGCGTCGTGTTTCGTTTACAGTTCTATTTTACAGATGTTTTCGCGAATATTTCGATGCTCTTTTTGGTTCGCAAACCAACTGCCCCTTCGGAAAGCGGGCCCTACTAAGTCAAAACCTTTGAATCGTTCAAACGCGCCAAACGGCAGTGGCAGCGCCCCAGAACAGCAGGAACAAGATACTAATATAGCCGTTCACGGCGAAAAACGCAGCGTTTAGCTTGCTGAGGTCGTTGGCTTTCACGAGCGAATGCTCGTAGGCCAAAAGCGCTGCAACCACCGCGATGCCAGCCCACGCCGGCCAGGGCAGGCCGAAACTTGCGGCCAGCCAGCTCAACAGAAGCACCACACAAACATGCATTACGCGGGCAATGCGCAGCGCGTTGGCGATCCCGAAACGCTTTGGGACGGAGAAGAGGCCGGCTTCGGCATCGAACTGCACATCCTGGCACGCGTAGAGCACGTCGAAGCCGCCAACCCACACAGTAACCGCTGCGCAAAGAATCAGCATGCGCCAATCGAGGTTTCCGGTGACCGCGATCCATGCGGCGGCAGGAGAAATGCCCAGCGCGAAGCCGAGGAAGACGTGCGACCAGTTGGTGAAGCGCTTGGTGTACGAATAGAAAAAAAGAATGGCGAGCGCGACGGGCGCTAACTCTAACGCAAGCTTGTTGAGTTGCCACGCGGCCACGAAAAACAGGGTGATCGCGGCGATGGTGAAGGACCAGGCGAAGGACACGGAGAGCGCGCCGGTGGCCAGAGCGCGCATTTTGGTGCGGGGATTTTCCTTGTCGTAACGCAGATCGACGATGCGATTGATGGTCATGGCCGCCGAACGCGCGGCGACCATGGCCACTACAATCCAGAGAATTTGCCGCAACGTGGGCCAGCCGTGCGCGGTGACGCGAGCAGCAAGCAGGGCACCGACCAGCGCGAAAGGCAACGCGAAGACGGAGTGCTCAAACTTGATCATCTCGAGCACAGTGCGAATGCGGCCGGCCATAGAAGCTACGACTCCGACTTCCGCGCCGCGGCGCTGCCGGTCCAGCGATACATTTTTTCCTGGGGAAGCCCGGCTTGCGCGAGGACGCGGCAGACGTATTGCGTCAGGATTTCGTCGATGGTTTTCGGCTTGAAGTAAAACGCGGGAACCACGGGCATGATGACCGCGCCGGCTTGCTGGGCGCGCAGCATATTTTCCAGATGGACGCGATTGAACGGCGTGTCTCTTACGCAGAGAATGAGCTTGCGTTGTTCCTTGAGCATTACGTCGGCGGCTCGGGCGACCAGGTCGTCGCTCATGCCGGTGGCGATGGAAGCCAGCGCGCCCATGGTGCAGGGAATCACGAGCATGGCATCGACGGCGTAACTGCCCGAAGCGACGGAAGCGCCCACATCCTTATTGGAGACGGGTTCGATTTTCTTTGGAGTGCGGCCCAGGATGCGGCTGGGAAGTTTTTTCAAATCCCCGGAAGTGATGCCGAGTTCCTCGGAGAAGAGCCGTTGGCCGGTTTCGGTGACCACCAGGTGGATGCGGGAAACGCGCGGATCGTCTTCCAGCAGGGCGAGCGCTTTTTGCGCCAGCAGCGCGCCGCTCGCTCCGGTCACACCAATCGTGATGATACGTCCCTGTGTGGTAGCCATGGTTTTTCGGTTTTTCGCGGATAATGCCAGTCTCGCAGCGGGGGCAGGGCAAGTCAAGCATAGGCGCGTTGTGGCGGGGATGCTAAGATTCGAAACGGTCGAAAACGATGAATTCCGAAGAGATTTTGAAGTTGTTGAAGAGCGTTGAAGCAGGAAAACTGTCGCCGCAAGCGGCGGTGGAAAAGCTGAAGCATCTTCCCTTTGAGGATATTGATTTCGCGAAGGTGGATCACCACCGGGCGCTGCGGCAGGGCTACGCTGAAGTGATTTTCGGAAAGGGAAAGACGCCCGGGCAGGTGGCGGAGATCGTGCGCGCGATGGTGAGGCACAAGGATTCGCGGCAAAACATTTTGGTGACGCGCGCGACAGACAAAATTTATGCGGCCGTGAAGCGGGCGCGGCGCGATGCGCGGTTTCATCCGTTGTCTGGCGTGATTACCGTCGAGCGCGGCAAGCAAATTACCGGGAAGGGAACGATTCTGATTGTTTCCGCGGGCACAAGCGATATTCCCGTGGCGGAAGAGGCGTTGTTGACCGCGCGGATGATGGGAAATCGCGTGGAACATCTCTATGACGTGGGCGTGGCGGGGATTCACCGGCTGCTGGAGCATCGCGGGATGTTGACGGAAGCGCGCGTGATTATCTGCATTGCGGGGATGGAGGGCGCGCTGCCGAGCGTCGTGGGCGGACTGGTGGGCGTGCCGGTGATTGCGGTGCCGACGAGCACGGGTTATGGAGCGAGCTTTGGGGGCGTGGCGGCGCTGCTGGGTATGCTGAATTCGTGCGCTTCGAATGTAACGGTTGTGAATATCGATAATGGATTTGGCGCGGCGTGCGTGGCGTCGTGCATCAACCGGCTGTGAAAAGCAGTTTCCTCAGGGGCTAAAGCCCAAGAGTTCTGATGCCTAATGTCGGAGCTGAAGCTCCGACCCCCTAAAGAGGAGCAAGTCTCAGACCCCCTTAAAAGAGCAAATCTCACGCCTTCAACCTGTCTCAAGCTCTCAAAAGGACCTTCATCACATTTGGTTGTTGGGCGTGGAGAATTGCTTTGGGCGCGTCCTGCAGCGGGAAGGTGCGGGAGATAAGTGGGGTGGGATCGACCTTGCCGGAGCGGAGAAGGGCGATGGCTTTGGCGAATGGACCGCAGCGCGAACCTACCACGGTGATTTCTTTTACTACGATCGGCCAAGTTTCCACCGGGGCCGCGCCGTGAAACGTGGATTTCAGCAGCAGCGTGCCGCGAGGCTCGGTCATTTGCTGCGCCAGCGTGAATCCAGAGGGCGAGCCGGTGGCTTCCACGACGAGCCGGTAGTTTTCTTTCACTTGCTTGAGATCGTTGGCGTTGCCACGAACTTTTCTTGTCGCGATGCCTGCTTGGCGCGCGAGTTTTAATTTTGCTTTGTGCTTGCCGTAAAGCGTGACTTGGCTGCCCGCCGCTTGCAACACGTGGGCAATCAGTTGCGCAAGCTTGCCGTCGCCCAGGACCGCAGCGGCGGGAAATTTGCGAATTGGGATTTGATCGAGAATCTGGCACGCTGCCGCGAGAGGTTCGATGAAGACGGCTTTTTCGTCGGACACGTTTGCGGGAATGGGATGAAGATTTTCGAGCGGCAGCGCGAGCAGTTCGGCGAAGGCGCCGTCGTGGGCCACGATTCCGAGGACGGTGCGCCTTGCGCAATGCGTTTTCAGGCCGCGGCGGCAGAAATCGCAAACTGGCTTGTAGTTGTAGGCCGAGCAGGAAACGTTAATTTCGCCGGCAACGCGTTTGCCGAGCCAGCGCTTCCGGGTTGCAGAGGAAACGCCGGCCACCTCCACGACTTCGCCAACGAATTCATGGCCAGGCACGCCGCGAAATTGATGATAGCCGCGGAGAATCTCCACGTCGGTATTGCAGATTCCCGCCAGGCGCACGCGAATCAGAGCCCAGGCCGGCCGCAATTGCGGGACTGTGCGCTGGACCTGGCGCAGTTTTCCATTTCGCGCTGAGAAGGCAAGCATATTTTATTTCCCGGATTTTTCGGGAAGAGCGCGGTGGGGCCGTGAAGGAGTCGCCATACGCTCGAGCAATTCGAATTTAGCTTCCATGCGCGTCAGGCGGCGATCGAGATCCTGGCAGGTTAGGGCGAGCTGCTTGACGGTCTCGCTCATATTCTCGACGCGATGTTCGATGAGCACAATCTGGCGCAAGGCCTCAAAGACGTCGCGGGGCCAACTCACTTTGTTTTCCTCATCTCCTTCAGAATGCGGTCAACGTACGCGATGGTTTCGTCCATCCTTTTGATGCTGCGATCGGCGGACTCTTTGGCCTGGCGCGCCAGAATCTTTAGTTCTTCCTCGCTCTCGAAGGGAACGTCGAGATACATGTCGACGGCGTTGCGGACTTCCTGGGAGAAGGAACGGCCGCGCCGCTTGGCGCGGCGGGCGAGGCGGGCTTTTTGTTTGGGATCGAAATGGATGAGCGCGGCGGCCATGGCAGCTCCTATATAACATATATATCGTAGCACTTTTTGGGGTGACATTTACATTTAGGAGATGGCTGCACTCGCTTCGCTCGCAGACCGGTCTAAAGACCGGCCACTACGTGGGAAGCGATCTGGGCTACATAACGCATATGTCATAACATTTTTGCGACTGACGGGGGACGACTCGCTTCGCTCGCAGACCGGTCTAAAGACCGCCCACTACAGGGAGGAAGACCGGCTACTACATTAGGGCGGCGGCTACGGCGTTTGCCAGGGTGGAATCTTGTTGCGGGAAGACTGTGCGCAGGTCCAGGAGCAGGCGATCGTCTTCGATGCGCGCGATTACGGGGATGCCCGTGGGGCCCTGGCGCAGGCGAATTTCCAGATCGGCTGCGGAATAGCGCGCGCTGCGGATGCGGAGGAGCTTTGTGGGCAAAGATTGCGCGGGAGTGGAGCCGCCGCCGACTAGAGACTGGCCATCGGTGATTTCGATCCAGGCTTCGGGATCGGCACCGCCGGATTGCAGCGTGGCTGCAAGCTTCGTGGCGCGTTGCGCGATTTCGTCGATGGAGGCGCGAATCATGCGCTGCGATGGAATTTCGTTCCAAGCGCCGTGCAGATAGGCATGCAACGTGGCTTCCATGGCGGCGATGGTGAGTTTATCGACGCGCAAGGCGCGGAACAGCGGGTGGCGCCTGACTTTCACGACGAGTTCTTTTCTGCCGGCGATGATGCCGGCTTGCGGACCGCCGAGAAGTTTGTCTCCGCTGAACAACACCAGCGAGAATCCGGCCTCGACACTTGCGCGCGCGGTGGGCTCTTGAACTCCCGATTGAGAGAGATCGACGAGGCAGCCCGAGCCCAAATCTTCGATTACCGGCAATGCCCGGCGCTCGCCTAGGGCGATGAGTTCGGCGACCTCGGGCTTTTCGGTGAAGCCAGTCACGGTGAAATTGGAGGGATGCACGCGCAGCAGTAGGCGCGTTTTTTCCGTAATGGCATTCTCGTAATCGGAAATTCGCGTGCGGTTGGTGGTTCCGACTTCGCGAAGAATGCCGCCGCTTTGCTCCATGATTTCCGGGATGCGGAAACCGTCGCCAATTTCGATCAGCTCGCCGCGAGAGACGATCACTTCGCCGCCGCGCGCGAGGGCGGCAAGAGTGACCAGCACAGCGGCAGCGCAGTTATTCACGACGATAGCCGCTTCCGCGCCGGTTAAACGCTCGATCAGGCGAGACAGGTGCACGTCGCGCTTGCCACGGGCCCCGGCGGAAAGGTCATATTCCAGGTTGGAGTAATGCGTGGCGGACAGCCGCAATCCCTCGATGGCCGATGTGATCAGTGGAGCGCGGCCGAGATTGGTGTGAAGGATCACGCCGGAAGCGTTGATCACCGGGCGAAGGGAAGGCGCAAGCTCGGCTTCGACGGTGGAAACTATGCGCTGTTCCAAAGCATCAGGGGAGATGGCGGATCCCTCCTTCACTTGTTGCGAAATAATTTCGCGGCGCACTTGCGCAAGGACTTCGCGAACGGTGGCTACGGCATAGCTGCGCTCCAGTGAATTGCACAGCTGGGAAACGCGCGGGCGCAGCAACAGTTCATCGACGGAAGGCAGACCGCGCAGCAAAGCGGTCTGATCCGGGGAAGGAGCAGACTTGGCGGGTATCGACATGGCGCCATTTCATCACAACAGGCAGGAGGGGGCAATTGCCGAGTGGGGAGGGCGATATGGCCGTTCGTACAGGCGTTGCCCCGAGGCGCGGTTGCAAATGGGCTGCCGCGGGCGTTCTTCCCGGTTGACGCGGGCAAAGACCGCTCCTAGGATGTGGTTTCGAGGCTAATCAGGCCATGCCCACGATTGACGAAGAACTGGCGCAGATGGAGCGGGACATCCGCCAGCTCAAGATCGAATACGACATGTTCTTCGGCGGCGGCAGGAAGCGCCCACCGACGGAAATCGAATGGCGCATCGAGCTCATCGTGAAGCGTTACGGCGAGCGCGGCGGCGACATGAAGTTTGGGCAACGCTTCCGGTTCACCAACCTGACGCAAACTTACGCAAAATATAAAGACGTTTTTCGCAAGCGCATGGTGAAACACGAAGAGGGAAAAATCGAACGGCACTTTGGCGCGGCGGCCAAGGCCATTGAAGCGGAGCGCGCGAGAGCCCAGGCGGCTGCGGGGAAGGCGGGAACCGCGGCGGCGACGACGGCGGAGGCGAAGGGGTTTCGCATGGTGTGCTCCGAACCGGAACGGGAAGCAGACAAAGTCGATCAACTTTACGAAGCTTTTGTACAAGCCAAGCAGCTGGCCGGCGAAGAGACCAGCAAGCTGACAAAGTCCGGGTTCAACGAGTTTGTGCGCAAGAAGACGAAGGACCTGCAAACCAGCAAGAATTGCCGCGACGTCGAATATGTTGTGGAAACGATAGACGGCCAGGTGAAACTGAAAGCCCTGGTGAAGACCTGATTTTCTCCCGCACGATTTCTCCGCGAGTTTTTCCCACAGACCTGCGCTTTTCGAAAGTCCACTGCTCCGCGTAGACTAGGAAGTTCAACTCTCGCTGGAGGAACCCATGGCTGTGGAGCGTGCGCTGCTGAGCGTGTTCGATAAAAAGGGAATCGTGGAATTTGCCAGGAAGCTGGCGGCCCTGAAGATCGAGATCCTGTCGACAGGCGGCACGGCAAAATTGCTGCGGGAAGAAGGCGTGCCGGTAAAGGATGTGTCGGAATTTACCGGCTGGCCGCAAATGCTCGGCGGGCGCGTGAAAACGCTGCACCCGAAAGTGCATGGCGGGCTGCTGTACCGGCGGCACCATAGCGAGGATCAGAAACAGGCGAAGGAACATGGCATCGCGCCCATCGACCTGGTGGTGGTGAATTTGTATCCGTTCGAGGAGACCGCGGCGAAGGCTTATTTGCCGGCCGAAGAGCTCGTGGAGAACATCGATATCGGCGGGCCAACAATGCTGCGGTCGGCGGCGAAGAATTTCGAAAGCGTGGCGGTGGTGACCGATCCCGCGGACTACGAGCGCGTGGCGGCAGAATTGGAAGCCAACGGAGAAACGTCGATGGCGCTGCGGCTGGAGTTGGCGCGCAAGGTGTTTGCCACCACATCGCGCTACGACGGGCTCATCACCATGAATCTGGAGCGCCTGAGCCTGAACGGCAACAAGCTGGAAGTGCAGCCGAAGCCGGTGCTGCCGGAACGGTATCACCTGGCGCTGCAGCGGAAGCAGGAACTGCGCTACGGAGAAAATCCGCACCAGGCCGGAGCGCTCTACATCCCCGCGGGACGTCCGCCGGAAGGCTTGGCCGCCGCGAAGCAACTGCAGGGCAAGGAGCTTTCCTATAACAATTACGTGGACCTGGAAGCGGCGCGCAGCACCGTGGCGGAATTCGAGCGGCCGGCGGCGGTGATCATCAAGCACAACAACCCGTGCGGCGCGGCGGAGCAGAAAACATTGCTCGACGCGTATTCCAAAGCGTTTGCGTGCGACCCAGTGTCTGCGTTTGGCGGTGTGCTGGCGTTCAATCACATCGTGGACGCGCTGACCGCGGAAGCGGTGGCGAAGCTGTTTGTGGAATGCATCGTGGCGCCGGGCTTTGCGGATCGCGCGCAGGAGATTTTTGCGGCGAAGAAGAACCTACGGCTGTTAGTGCTGCCGCATGGCGGGTTGGAGCAGGATCAGAAGCTGCAGTTGAAGCGCATTCTGGGGGGCGTGCTGGTGCAGCAGCCGGACCTGGGCAGCTTGAAGGGGGTAGAGTTGCGGGTGGTCACGAAGCGGGCACCTACGGAAGCGGAAATGAAGGATCTGCAGTTTGCGTGGAAAGTGTGCAAGCACGTGAAGTCCAATGCCATCGTGTTTGCGAAGGATGGAGCAACGCTGGGCTTAGGCGCGGGGCAAATGAGCCGCGTCGATTCAGCGAAAATCGCCATCGCCAAGGCGCAAACGTTGCTGCACGGAACCGTTGTGGCGTCCGATGCGTTCTTCCCGTTCCCAGATGGCGTGGAGGAATCGGCGAAGGCTGGAGCGACGGCGGTGATTCAGCCGGGCGGGTCGGTGAAGGATCCGGATGTGATCGCGACCGCGGACAGATTGGGTCTGGCGATGGTATTTACGGGCATGCGGCACTTTTTGCACTGAGACAGAGCGCTAGCGGGACGTCAGAGCAGGCTCTTCAGCAGGGCTGGTCGCGAACCAATGCCGGGTTCGATTGCACATGCCGCAGACCGATAGCATCACTGGCACCTCGATCAATACTCCTACGACCGTGGCAAGAGCCGCGCCAGAGCCTGCTCCAAAGAGAGCGATGGAAGTGGCGACCGCCAATTCAAAAAAGTTGCTTGCGCCAATCAACGCGCCGGGAGCCGCAACTTGATACTCCACGCGAAACAAGCGCATCAAGAAATACGCAAGGGCGGAATTGAAATACACCTGAATCAAAATTGGTATCGCGATCAACAAAACGTGAAGCGATTTCCCGGTAAGATTTTCGGATTGAAACGCGAAAATCAGGACCAGGGTGGCCAGTAGCGCCAGGATCGTTACGGGAGAGAATTTCGGGAGCAGGACTGTTTCAAACCACCCTTTGCCGTGACTGCGGATGAAAAAAGCTCTGAGTAAAGTGCCGATGGCCAACGGAATAACGATGAACGCCACCACTGAAAGAAACAGAACCATGAAGGGAACCGCGAGTGACGATGCGCCGCCTACCAGAAAGCGCACAATCGGCGCGAACAGTACCAGCATGATCAGATCGTTCAACGAGACCTGCACCAGCGTGTACGCGGGATCGCCGTCGGTCAGATAACTCCAGACAAAGACCATGGCAGTGCAAGGCGCGGCCGCCAGAATGATGGTTCCCGCTATGTACTGGCTGGCTTCGGCGGGCGAAATCCACGCAGTAAAAACGTGGCGGAAGAAAAACCAGGAGATCGCCGCCATGGAAAATGGTTTGACCATCCAATTGACGAAGAGAGTGATGAGCACGCCTTTTGGTTTTCGGCCGACGGCGCGGATCGAGGTGAAATCCACCTTCATCATCATAGGGATGATCATGAGCCAAATCAGGACCGCGATGGGCAGGTTGATCTGGCTGCCAGTGCCGAACTCCAGGCTGCTTGCAGATTTGACGAGCGTGGGGAAAAGCTTGCCCAGCAAAACACCAGTCACCATGCAGAGAAAGACCCACACGCTGAGATAGCGTTCGAAGATTCTCAATTCTCCCCGGGTTTGTGGGGCGAGCGAAGAATCCTGTTCCAGTGTGGTCATCGTTCGCCACCGATGAGGTCGACTTCTTTTTTGATGGCGAGCTGATCGAGGCTGGAGAGTGGAAGGCTTAGGAACAGGCCGATTCTGCGGTCGAGCGTGAGGAACGCATTGCGGAAGGCGCGGTCGATCTGTTCGTTCGATCCGGCAACGGCGGCGGGATCGGGAACGCCCCAATGAGCGGTCACAGGTTGGCCGGGCCATAGGGGACAAACCTCGTGCGCGGCGTTGTCGCACACCGTAAAAACAAAATCCATGCGCGGCGCGCCGGGCTTCGCGAATTCGTCCCAGCTTTTGCTGCGCAGGCCGCTGGTGGGCAATCCCGCCGATTCGAGCAGATGAATAGCATGAGGATTTACCCTGCCGGTGGGATGGCTTCCGGCACTGAATCCACGGAAATTGGACTTGCCACGATGGTTCAGTATGGCTTCCGCGAGAATCGAGCGCGCGGAATTTCCGGTGCAGAGAAACAAGACGTTGTAGGTTGGGTTCATGTTGATCGGCTCAGGGGCAGCAGGGAAGATCGACGCATCCTGGAGGGCAGTCGCATGTTGCCGATGCGGGCTTTTTTGCGCGGACGAAGGCGCTCATGAACTTGTCTTTGATCTGCGGGCCGACGGTGTCCGCGTCCAGACCGGCGGCGGATAGAAACTCGCGCGCTTCTTCCACCTGGTAAATTCGCGTTGGCTCCACGTCGATGGATTCGAAGTTTGCGGCCTGAAGCTTTTGGCGGTATTCGGTTTCCTGCAGAGCGCCAGCGATGCAGCCAATCCATAGTTCCATGCTCTTGCGCACTTCGCTGGGCACTTCGCCGCGAATGACCACGTCCGAAACAGCCAGGCGGCCGCCGGGCTTGAGCACGCGAAAAGATTCGCGGAGCACGCGATCCTTATCGCCGGAAAGATTGATCACGCAGTTGGAAATGATGACGTCGACGGTGTTGTCCGGCAGAGGAATGTTTTCAATCTCGCCTTTCAGAAATTCGACGTTTTCCACGCCTGCTTTTTTTTGATTCTCCCGGGCCAGTGCCAGCATGTCGTCGGTCATGTCCAGGCCGTACGCTTTGCCGCCGGGCGCCACGCGTTTGGCGGAGAGCAACACGTCAATACCGCCGCCAGAGCCGAGGTCAAGAACGACTTCGCCGGGCTGCAATTTGGCGAGAGCCGTGGGATTACCGCAACCGAGCGAAGCGGCGACGGCATCGGCAGGCAGGGCTTGCTTGTCGTTTTCGTCATAAAGATTGCGCGTGATCGGATCGCAGCAGCTGAGTTCCGAGCCACCTCCGCAACATGCCGTTTGGCCTTCGGTTACGCGACGTGCGGCCGCTCCATACTTTTCCTGCACCGCTTCTTGAATGTTTTTTTCTCTCATGGTGATTCCTCGTATCAGGATTTCGAAATCTGGACGATGGCTTCCTCTGGAACCACGCGATTGCGCGTGCAGCATTCTTCGTAGAGGAAGCCGAGAATTTCTTGCAAGGCCCCGGTGTTTGCTTTGTACCAGAGGAAAGTGCCGGCGCGACGGACATCCACGAGGCCGACGTGGCGCAATTTTTCCAAGTGGTGCGAAAGCGTCGAGCCGGGAATACCCAATTCTTCCTGAAGTTCACCGGCCACCATGCCGGTCGGGTGGGCGGACAGGAGCAAGCGGACGATGCGAAGGCGGGGTTCGGCGCCGAGTGCGGCAAAGCGATCGGAGGAGCGGGCGACGAGGAGAGCGTCGGGCTTTGGCATATTTCGATAATTGCAGAAATATGGTTTAAGTGCAATCAGTTTTTTCGCAGCTGCTGTGTTTCAGCCCGCGCGGACCACTCCGCGCGCTTTCGCGTTCGCTGCGTGCTTGCTCCTCGCAGAATTTTGGTGATGGGTTGTGATCGTAAAAGCGGCGACTGGGCCGCCGCGCTCCAAAGGTTTCCGAAACCCTTGGTTGGGCCAGAACATCTTATGAGTTGGGCCCCATGCTTACTTGCGAAATGCCGCCTTTTTCGCTTTTGACCCCACTCCCCCTGCATGGGATACTTTCTGTTCCTGGACTTTTATGAAGCTAAACCGTTTTGTCTTCGCTTTCGCTCTGGCCGGTGCCTGCGTTTTACCTGCGTTTGGCCAGAATGCTCCCGCTGACCCCTTCGCCGGTCCGTCCGGCAAAATGACGCCGCGCGCCGATGCCTATTACAACTTCACGATGGGGCATCTGTACGAACTGCAATACGAACAGACCAGCCAGCCGGACTACGCCACCAAGGCCATCGACGCATACAAGAAGGCTTACGCGATCGATCCAAAGTCTCCGATCATCGGTGAGCGCCTGGCGGAAATGTACTGGAAGGCGCAGCGCGTTCGAGATGCGGTGAACGAAGCGAACGAAATTCTGAAACACGATCCTGACGACCTGGCGACGCACCGTTTGCTGGGAAGAATTTACCTGCGCAGCCTGGGCGACATCAGCGGCTCCGGAGTACAGACGGAAATGGTGGCGAAAGCGATCACGGAATATGTGCAGGTGCATCGCCTGGATCCCGGCGATCAGGAAGCGTCGTTGTGGCTGGCACGTTTGTACCGGCTGCACAACGAACCAGACAAAGCCGAGCAAGTGTTGCGGAAAATGTTGGACGACGACCCGGGCAACGAGGCGGCGGCGGAACAACTGACGCAGTTGCTTCTCGATGAGAACAAGGCGGACGAGGCGATCAAGCTTCTGGAAGATATGACGGCGCAATCTACTTCCGCGACGCTGTTCGATTTGCTGGGTGACGCGTACACGCAGAATCACGATTACGCCAAGGCGGAAGTGGCGTACCGCAAGGCTGTCGATCTCGATCCCACCGAACTGAATCACCTGCGCGGGCTCGGCCAGACGCTGCTCTCTGAGGAAAAGTATTCGGACGCGCTGACGGTTTATCAGAAATTGATCGATTTGATGCCCGACGATTCGGACAATTATTTGCGGATGGCGCAGATTTACCGCGAGCTGCACCAACTGGATAAAGCGGAAGAGAACCTGGTGAAGGCGCGGCAGTACAATCCCGGCAGCCTGGAAGTGCTGTTCAACGAGGCGATGATTTATGAAGCGCAGGGGCGCTACGACGACGCGATTCGCGTTATTTCCGATGCGGTCACGGGAGTAAAGGCGCAGTCCACCGTGCAGCCCTCGAACCGGCGGCGGCTCGCGGTGCTGTATCAGGAACTCGGGACGCTGTACCGCGACGTGCAGAATTATCAGGCTGCGATTTACACCTTTCAGGAACTCGGGCATTTGGGCGACGAAGAAGACCGGCGCGCGCGCTTGTTGATCATGGAAACGTACCGGCTGGCGAAGGACATGCCAAAGGCGCTGCAGGCGGGCAAGGAAGCTTTGGCCAAGTATCCGGACGATCCGGCGATCAAGTCCAGCCTGGCGCTGTTGCTGGGAGAGAATCAGCAAACCGACGACGCGGTGAAATTGCTGGAGAGCAGCTTGAAGGGAACGGCGGCGGACCGCGATACCTACTTGAATCTTTCACAGGTGTACGAACAGGGGCGGCGCTATCCGGAAGCGGAACAGGCTGCGCGCAAGGCTGAATCCTTGGCCAGCGAGCCGCAGGACAACGAAATCGCCTGGCTGTTGCTCGGCGCGGTATACGACAAGCAAAAGCAATACGACAAAGCCGAGGAAGAATTCAAGAAGGCGCTGGACGTAAATCCGAAGAACGCGCAGGTGCTGAACTACTACGGCTATATGCTGGCGGACCGCGGCGTGCGGCTCGAAGAGGCACATGACCTGATTCAGCGCGCAGTCGATCAGGAACCGTTTAACGGCGCGTATCTGGACAGTCTTGGTTGGGTTTATTTCAAGCAGAACAAACTGGAAGAAGCGGAAGCGATGCTGCGTAAAGCGGTCGAACATGAACCGCGCGATCCAACCATTCGCCTGCACCTGGGCGATGTGCTTGCCAAACAGGGGCACATGGACCTGGCGGCCGTCGAGTGGGAAAAATCCCTGAATGAATGGCACCGCTCCTTGCCCGCGGACCTGGAAAGCGATAAAGTCGCGGAAGTCGAGAAGAAGCTCAACCAGGTGAAGCACCGCGTGGCGCAGAAAACGCTCGCCACCGACGCCAAACCCTAACAAACTGCATGCGAGAAATTCGAATCCCCGCGTTCGCAAAAGTGAATCTGTGTCTGGACGTGCTGGGAAAGCGCGCCGATGGATACCACGAGCTGCGCACCATCTTTCACACTGTGACTTTGCAGGATACGTTGCGTTTTCGTGCTCGGCGCGCGCCGGGCATTGAGCTGCACATCGAGGGGAACGAACAGCTTTCGCAGGAAGCGGCGGAAAAGAATCTGGTGTACCGGGCCGTGGACGCGCTGCGGCGCGAGCTGAAAATTCGACCGGGCGTGGAGATTCTGCTGCAGAAAAAGATTCCAGCGGGACGCGGGTTGGGCGGAGGATCGAGCGATGCCGCGGCGGCGCTGCTGGGCTACCTGCAATTTACGGGCAAGAAGATGGAAGCAGTGCGGCTGATGGAGATTGCCGCCGGATTGGGCGCTGATGTGCCGTTTTTCCTGCTGGGTGGGCGGGCGCTGGGCATCGGAAAGGGCGACGAGATTTACCCGCTGCCGGAGATTCCGAAGCTGACATTGCTGATTGTGTCGCCCAGAGACATTCACGTACCGACGCCGGATGCGTACCGCTGGCTGCATGCGCCGGAACTGGCTTCGTTGACAAAATTCGCTGCGAACCATAAACTGTTTAAGTTCTGTGCTCTGTGCTGGAGTGCGCAGGGAGAGCGGCTCTCGAACGATTTCGAAGAGGCGGTCTTCCGGCGTCATCCCCGACTGAATAAAATCCGTCGGGCATTACTCCAGGCGGGGGCGTCAGAAGCCTTGCTGGCTGGTAGCGGTTCGGCGGTGTTTGGAGTATTCCCGAGCCCAGCAAAGGCGCGCCGAGCCGTTGTCGGGTTCCCGCACGACCAGACCTTTCTTTGCGAGACGATCTCGCGAAGCAGGTACGCGCGAAAGATGAAAATCGCGATGGTGGTGTGACCTGCAGCGTCCTCTGGTGTTCTGACGTTCCTGATTCCACTCGGTTCAGATCCGGCCAAGCCTGAAATAGTGTCATCGCAGAGCGGTGACGTGTGTGAGTCTGTCGTGAACGACGAACGATTCAAAATTTTCAGTGGAACCGCGAATCCGGTGCTGGCAGCGGACATCTGCAAGCATCTGGACGTGCCGTTGGGCAAGGCGCTGCTCGGGCGCTTCAGCGACGGCGAGATTTATTTTCAGATTCTGGAGAACGTGCGCGGCGCGGATGTGTTCGTGGTGCAGCCGTGCTCGTATCCGGTGGACAACCACCTGCTGGAATTGCTGTTGATGATCGACGCGTTCAAGCGCGCGTCGGCATGGCGCATCACCGCGGTTTTGCCGTATTACTGCTACGCGCGTCAGGACCGCAAGGATAAGCCGCGAGTTCCGATCTCCGCGAAGCTGGTGGCGGACTTGCTGGAAACGGCAGGGGCCAGCCGCGCGCTGACGCTGGATTTGCACGCGCCACAGATTCAAGGGTATTTCGACGTGCCGGTGGATCACTTGTATGGCTCGCCGGTGCTAGTGGATTACTTCCGGCACAAGAAGCTGCCGAATTTGACGGTGGTTTCGCCGGATGCGGGCGGCGTGGAACGCGCAAGAGCGTTTGCGAAGAAACTGGATGCGCCGCTGGCGATCGTCGACAAACGCCGCGTGGACCTGGATGTGACGGAAGTGATGAACCTGATCGGTGACGTGAAGGGACGCAGCACGCTGATCGTGGACGACATTATCGACACGGCGGGAACGCTGGTGAAGACGGCCGACGCGCTGATCCGCGAAGGCGCCACGCAAGTTTTCGCCGCGTGCACGCATGCGATCCTTTCCGGCCCGGCCGTGGACCGCATCGAGAATTCGAAAATCACGGAAGTCGTAGCGACGGACTCGGTTCCGGTTTCGGAAGCCGCGCGGAATTTGAAGAAGCTGAAGATTTTGAGTGTTGCGGACCTGCTCGCCCGCGGCATTCGCTCGATTCATGAGGAGACTTCGATCAGCGAGCTGTTTATTTAATTGATCCGGCGGAAGTTTGCGCCGGAAGAGATTTCAGGGAAGGAAAGAAGCTATGGCAGACATCATCATACAAGGGGCGCCGCGTACATTGCGCGGCAAGAATGAAGCGCGGCGTTTGCGGGTGACCGGAAACGTGCCCGCGACGCTGTATGGAGGCAAGGGCGAAGCGCTCGCGCTGGCGGTGAACACCAAGCAAGTGACCGCGATCCTCAGGTCAGAGAGCGGACACAACACGCTGTTCCAGGTGGAATTTGCCGGGAAGCAAGAGCCGGCGATCGTGAAGGACTGGCAGGTCGATCCGGTTTCTGGGCGTCTGCTGCACGTGGACCTTTTGCGCGTGGCGATGGACGTTCGCATGCGCGTGAAGGTTCCGGTGCATACGTTTGGCGATCCGACCGGCGTGAAGGTGCAAGGCGGCGTGTTCGAAGTGGTCACGCGCGAAGTGGAAGTGGAATGCTTGCCTGCGGACATCCCGACGGAGTTCAAGGTGGACGTGAGCGGCCTGGCGCTGAACCAGAGTTTGCGCGCGAGCGAGTTGCCGATTGACAAGACCAAGATCAAGTTGCTCACTGACGCCAATACCGTGTTGGCGCACGTTGTGACTTTGCGCGTCGAGGAAGAGAAGCCTGCGGAAGTTGCGGCGACGGGAACAGTGCCGGCCGAGCCGGAAGTTATCAAGAAGGGCAAGAAGGAAGTGGAAGGCGAGGAAGGCGAGGAAGGCGCCAAGGGCGGCGAAAAAGCGGAAAAGCCGGAAAAGAAAAAGTAATTCTTTTTCGGGCGACTCGCTGCGGACTCTATGCGGCTCATTGTTGGCCTTGGCAATCCGGGCCCGGAATATCAGTGGACGCCGCATAACCTCGGTTTCCTGGCTGTGGATGAACTTGCCAACCGCAACGGGATTCGCGTGGAGCGTCCGGAAGCGCAGGCGCTGGTCGGGCTGGGGAAAGTGGCGGGGAAGGAAGTGATCCTCGCCAAGCCGCAAACGTACATGAACCTCAGCGGGAATTCCGTGGGCCGGCTGATGGACAAGTACGAAGTGGAGCCGGCGGAGTTGCTGTTGATGTTCGACGAGCGGGATTTGCCGTGGGGCATGATCCGCATCGGAGAACGCGGCAGCCCGGGAACACATAACGGGGCGAAGTCGGTGACGAGCGCGGTGGGCACACAGGATTTCGCTCGTTTGCGGCTGGGAGTTGGCCCGAATCATCCGGTGGGCGATTTAGCCGCTTATGTGCTGCGGCCGATGAAGAAGAGCGAGTTGGAAGGTGTTGCGGAGATGCTGGTAACCGCGGGCGATGCGGTGGAGATGATTCTGACGCAAGGCATCGCGGTGGCCATGAACAAGTACAACCGGCGAATTCCGCCGCCGGAAGAGAAGTAACGGCAAGCAAAACGCCGGACGCAGTGGAGAGACATTTCTGGGCTGAACACCTGGAGCAGGAAGAGAAGAAACGAGGTCATTATGGAAGAACGTTTGTACGATCTGGTCTTCATTATTCGCCCGGCAACGCCGGAAGAGGAAATCAAGAAAGTGCTCTCGACGCTGGAGCACGCGTGCACGGAAAAGGGCGCGAAGATAGAGAAGGCGGAGACCTGGGGTACGCGCAAGCTGGCGTACAAGGTGATGAAACACCGCGAAGGAATTTATTTTTACCAGCAGGTGCGTACGGGCAACAGCGAGCTGGTGCATGAACTGGAGCGCCGCCTGGGCGTGCTGGACGCGGTGATCAAGTACCAGACCGTGCGTCTGGACGAAGATCTGAAGCGCCAGAAGAAGCTGGTGCACAAGCGCGAGCTGCGCGCTGCGCGGCGTCCGCGCCGTGCGGCTCCAGCGGCGGCTCCGTCAGCGCCAACGCCAACACCAGCGCCAGCGGCGCCGGTGGCCGAGAACACACAGGCGTAAATTTCACGCAGGTTTGAAGAGTTTGGGTTGGAGCGCACCGCGGCAGATGCCCGGTGCGACATAGGAA
Source organism: Candidatus Acidiferrales bacterium (assembly GCA_963701055.1). Lineage (GTDB taxonomy): Bacteria > Acidobacteriota > Terriglobia > Acidiferrales > UBA7541 > Acidiferrum. The sequence goes on from OY969563.1 coordinate 1,260,117, forward strand.
AGGTAGGAAGGTATGTCAGAGGAACAGAAGCAAGCGCAGGCTCCCGCGGCACCGGCCGTACGTGAAGGCGGCGACAGCAGCGCGAGTGCGCCTGCGGCGCCCAGTGGCCCGGGTGGTGGACATAGCGGGCAAGGTGGTCAGGGTGGTGGCCAGGGCGGACGGCGCGAGGGCGGACATTCTGCCGGAGGCGGCGGAGGGCGTCGTGAAGGTGGCCCCGGTGGCGGAGGTGGCGGGCGCCGTGAAGGCGGGCCAGGTGGTCCCGGAGGTCCGGGCGGACCTGGTGGACCGCGCCGCGGGAAGCGGCAATATTTCCGCAAGAAGAAAGTGTGCAAGTTTTGCGTCGAGAAGATGGACTTCATCGACTACAAGCGCGCGGACATTCTTTCGCAGTTCGTGCAGGAACGCGGCAAGATTCTGCCGCGCCGGATGACCGGAGTTTGCTCGCGTCACCAGCGCTGGCTCGGCGTGGCGATCAAGCGCGCGCGCAACATCGCGCTGCTGCCGTTTGCCGGAAGCGCGGCAGGAACACAGGCGCCTCGCGCGGTTGAGGCTCCGAAGGCCTAAATTTCGAGAACGGCCGGCCTCGCCCTGCCAGGGTAAAAGGGGGCGGGCCCTACCAAAATTTTTCAGGAGATTCGTTATGCAGATTATTCTTCAGGAAGACGTTGAAAAGCTCGGGCACCGCGGCGATGTGGTAACCGTGAAGCCGGGCTATGCGCGCAATTTTTTGCTGCCGAAGAAGCTTGGCGTGGAAGCGACGCCGGGCAATATGAAGGCGCTCGAGCGCATTCGCGGCGCGCTGGCGAAGAAAACCGCCACGGAGCTAGATGCGGCGGGCAAGCAGGCGGAGTTGTTGCGCGGAGTTTCGGTGAAGTTCACGCGGAAGACCGGCGAGAACGACCAGATGTTCGGGTCGGTGACGAGCGGCGATGTCGCGGATGGACTGAAGGCGCAGGGCTTCACGGTCGACAAGCGGCAGGTACAGCTTGGGGAACCGCTTAAGTCGCTCGGCGAATTCCCGGTCACCGTGAAGGTGTTCCGCGATGTGACGGCGGAGATCAAGGTTCACGTAGACAAAGAAATGTAATTTCGGGGAAGCGGTTCGATTTTCATCCGGGGGCACGCATGGCGTGCCCCTTTTTTATTTGGCGGCGGCGAATTGTTGCGCGATGGCTTCAACCTCATCGCGTTTCCACGGTGCATCGGTGAGATTGGTCACCAGCGCGATCACCACCCCGGAATCGGGATACAGAAGCAGAAGCGAAGTTCCGCCGATGGAGCCGCCGGAATGTCCGTACATCCGCTGGCCGGAGGCAGATTTGCTAATGAACCAGCCAACACCGTACTCGATGGTCTGGCCGCCTTTGGTTTTTTGCGGCGTGAACATCGTTTGCAGCGATTCGGCGTGCAGGAAACCGGGCTGCAGCATGGTCGAACCGAAGCGCACGAGATCCTCGGCGGTCGAGAGAAAGCCGCCGCCCGCCCATTTGTAGCTGTTGTCCACATAGGGTGCATTTTCGTCGCGCCCGTCCTTGCTGAGTTCATAGAAACGCGAGCGTTGCTCCACGATCAGCGTGTTCTGGTCCGCGGTGGTATGCACCAATCCCATGGGCGCGAAGATGTGTTCCTGCATGTACGCCAGAAACGGTTCACCCGAAGCGGATTCGATGACCGCACTGAGGAGATTGAAGCCATAGCTGGAATAGCTGAACTTCGTGCCGGGAGGAGCCACCAACGGATCGTTTTCGAAGATTTTCAGCGCGTCCAGGATGTTGTCATAGTGCCGCTGGATCTGCATCTCGCCGTCCTTATAGTGGCGGATTCCCCCGAGGTGCCCGGCGAGCATGCGCACGGTAATGATTGCGCCTTTGTCGGGAAACGAGGGCACGTACTTCTGCACCGGAGCGTCCAGATCGAGCTTGCCCGCTTCAACCAGTTGCATCAGCGCGACCGCCGTGAGCGGTTTGGAGATGCTGCCGATGCGGAACTTGGTTGTGGGCCAGACGGGCACGCGCTCTTCGAGATCGGCATAACCGAAAGTTTCGGAGTAAACGATTTTCCCGTGCAAGGCGACTGCCAGCGCCAGGCCGGGAATCCCGCGAGCGATCCATTCCTTAGCCTGCCGATCAGCATTCGCGTTTGCAGATGCGTAAGGCGCGCTCGGTGCCGCGGTAGCGACGGTTTGTGCGCTCGCGGAGGATGCTATAGCGAGCATCAGATAAATGGCCACGAGGGCGAAGCCGAGGCGGCATGGCGCTTTCATGGTGTTCTCCAGATCGAGCGGAAATCTCGCGGGGCGGCAACAGCGCCGTCGAACGCAAGGCATTGTGTCATAGCCGGGGAGCAAATGGCTGGCGGAAGCAGTATTATCACTGCCGAACTTCCCGCTGGCAAATAGCTTTTGAAGAACAACATCTCACAACATTTCATGGAAAAGTTTTGCAGAGATTTCCTTCGCGATTCACAGGAGGTCCAATTGACCGCTGCATGTTTTTGCGAGAACCTTTGACCACGCTTGTGAAATGAAGTGCAGGCAGTTTGGCCGCTGTTAGAAATGGCGTTGCCAATGTGTTAGCAGTGTGTTATTACTAGCCACGATAGCGAAAATAAGGCGAATTTCTTAGGACTATGCCCGTCGACTCCACTCTTGAACGCCCATTGCCGAATAATTTGGAGGCCGAACGCTCCATCCTTGGCGCAATTCTTCTGGACAATAATGCGCTGAACACCGCGATTGAAGCGCTGAAGGCCGAGGATTTCTTCCTTACGCAGCACCGGCACGTGTTCCAGCAGATGATTACGCTGGGCGAGGCGCAGCACGCCATTGACCTGGTGACGCTGACGGAGGAACTCCATCGCGTCGGCGAATTGGAAGCCGCGGGTGGCGCGCCATATCTGGCCAGCCTGATCGATGGCGTGGCACGGGTTTCGAACGTGGAGCATTACGCGCGCATCGTGAAAGAAAAGGCGATGCTGCGCAACCTGATTCACGCCACGCACAACATTCAGCAGCGCGCCTTTGAGGCAGAAGAAGGCGCGGACGCGATCCTGGACGGCGCGGAATCCAGTATTTTTGCGCTGGCGGAAGACCGCGTGAAAGCGGGATTGCTTCCGATCAAGGAAATCGTTCGCGAAAATTTCGACCGCCTGGAAAAAATCTTTCGCGAAGGCAAGAGCATCACCGGAATTTCCACCGGTTACGGCGAACTGGACAAATTGCTTTCCGGCTTGCAGCCATCGGAACTGATCATCCTTGCCGCGCGCCCTTCGCAGGGAAAAACGGCGCTGGCGCTTAATCTTGCGGAGAACATCGCGATCCGCGGCGGATTGCCAGTGGCGGTGTTCAGCCTGGAAATGTCTAAGGAATCGCTGCTGCAGCGCCTGGTGGCTTCGGTGGCGCAGGTGGATGCGCACAAATTCCGGTCTGGGCATCTGAGCCGCGAAGACTGGAAGCGCATGACGGAGGCGCTGAGCACGATTTCGTCTTCGCCGCTGTGGGTGGATGATGCGGGCTCGACGAGCGTGCTGGAAATTGGAGCCAAGGCGCGGCGACTGAAGCGGGATAAAGGCTTGTCTTTGCTGGTGGTGGATTATCTGCAGTTAATCAGCGGGCGCGGGCGCTTTAATTCGCGACAGGAAGAAGTGGCCAGCATTTCGCGCGGATTGAAGGGCCTCGCAAAGGAATTGCAGATACCGGTGCTGGTGCTCAGCCAGCTGACGCGTGCGCCGGAGCGCGACGAACGCGGGCCGCAGCTTTCCGACTTGCGCGAATCGGGCGCCATCGAACAGGATGCGGACGTTGTGATGTTCATCTACCGTCCTAACTTTTTCAACTTGAATGCCACGCCGGAAGAAAGAGACATGGCGGATATCCTGATCGCCAAGCAGCGCAACGGTCCAACCGACAAGGTGAAATTCGTGTTCCGCAGCCGGCTGACGCGTTTCGAAGAAGCCGCGCCGGATGCATTTTCACAATTTGGCGGCGGCGAGGAGATGTAGTTGGAGGTCAAAATGATGAAAACGGCAATTTCCCATAATGATTGTGGATGGTGGTTCAATCGGTGGAATTTCGCTGAGAGCGGGGCGATTATCCTGAAAAACGGCAAGCCATGGGACTTTATGGGAAGACCGCTCGCTCAAGGTTCGGACGGGCCATTTGTGACCGAACGAGAAGCGACGTTTGCTCGGGAACAGTTCGTGAAGGGCAGAAGACAAAAGTACCCTTTCGAAACCGTAGAATCAGAATAAGCATTTGCCCTCTTCGGAAATATCAATGCAGGGCTGGTTCTTCACACTGCGTCCAAAACAACACACAACTCACGTCTTATCCCCGGGCTTAGTTCTCAGGGTGTTCTCTTTGTGTCGCTAGCAAGCGTAGCGGAATCAGCGTCTTGAAACGACTATCGCAGGAGTACCACTCTGCAGCTAATTCCTTCGTGCTCATTGGCAATGGAATTGCGATCCATACTGTTGTCTTTCTCGCAGCGTGCTTTTGGAAGGCGCGCGCGAATGCCGTACACTAGATTTTTGCGGGAAATTGCATGTCCAGAACCAATAAAAATCCTGTCGAATTCATTGGCCGCCCGGTGTGGGCGGAAGTATCGCTGAGTGCGCTGCGGCAAAATTTTGAAGCGATCCGCGATTATGTGAACCCACCGGCGGAAAAGCGTAAAACTCCACGCAAGGTTCTTTCTGTCGTGAAAGGCAACGGATATGGGCACGGCGGGCCGGAAGTATCCAAGGCACTCGAAAAGTTTGGGTCCGATTGGTTCGGAGTTGCTTCCGCCGGAGAAGGAATGGAACTGCGCAAAGCGGGCGTGCGCAAGCCGGTCCTTGTGCTGGGCGGTTTCTGGCCGGGCGAAGAAAAAAATCTGATCGAGCACAACCTGACGCCCGCCATTCACCGCTGCGAGCATCTGGCAATCTTCAATGCCGCCGCGGCAAAAGCGCGGAAACGCCACGTAGCTGTTCATCTGAAAATTGACACGGGCATGAACCGCCTTGGGCTTTCGCCAACGGACATGGATTGTTTCGCCAACCAGTTGGCGAAGTGCAAGCATCTGGAACTCGGGGGCACGTTCACGCATCTTGCTTCTTCGGAAGTGCTGACCGATACGCCGATAGGCCACCAGACAGCCGAACAATTGGAACGCCTGCAGGGCGCCATCGATCGCTTGCGGGTGCTGGGCGTTTCTCCGGGAATCGTGCACATTGCCAACAGCGCGGCCATCGCGGCGCGGCCGGAGAGTTGGGCAGACATGGTGCGTCCGGGAGCGCTTCTCTACGGTTACCATCCAGGGTTCGACCCGATGGAACGGCGCTTCGAATTTGAAAAGAAACTCTCGCTGCGCCCGGTGATGAGTTTGCGCGCGCGTCTTGTGAATGTTCGCTCCGTGCCGAGCGGCGCGAGTGTGGGCTACAACGCGAGTTGGGTGGCGAAGCGGCCTTCGGTGGTCGCCGTTCTCTCCGCGGGTTACGGAGACGGGATCCATCGTTCGCTGGGCAATCGGGGCACCGTTGCTATTCGCGGTTACGTTGCGCCGATCATCGGGATCGTGTCCATGGACGTGGTGATGCTGGATGTTACGGACGTGCCGGATGTGGCTATCGGAGATGTTGCGACGGTGTATGGAACCGACGGCAACAAGGCTTACCCCGCAAATGTGGTCGCGCGCAGCATCGGCACTGTCACTTCCGACTTGATTTCCGGCGTTAGCCGCCGGGTGAAGCGTTTCTACCTTCCGTAAGTTTGTGGCTGCCTCGAAACCGACAACTTTTTCTTTTACTTGACTCGAGCCTGACCCGAGGAGTATACAGTTGACCACGTTAACTGCTCGGGTACGATTTGATGCCGGAAATTTTGGTGTCATTTCATCAGAGCGAACGAATCCCGCTGGATTGAGAGGTCTCGTGGGACAAGGCAAGTTCCATCGCAACAGCAGTGTGACGCAGAATTCGCCTTCGTATCAGGGTACAGTTCCTGGAATCACTTCCGGGCCGCCGGAAAAACGCTCAACGTATGGCTTGCTCGGACGCGGATGGGATTTCTGGGCCATGCGGCTGGCGTTGATTGGCGCCACGTGCGTCGTCTGCTACAGCCTCGGTCCCTTTGGAATGCATGGTCTACCCGCAGCCGGGTTGGGCTTCCTGGTGGCCATGATCATTCTGCTGGCGGAGTTGCGGTTGCGCCGCGCGGAGATCAGCGGGCTTGTGGCGGGAACGGTCGGCGCGGTCCTCGGCCTGCTCGCGTCCCTGCTTCTGACGATGGTGATCTCTCGCACTGCGGAACCGGAACCCACGAAGTCCTTCCTGGAATTCACCTCACTGTTTGCCTTCAGTTATCTCGGCCTGGTTGTTGGCTCCTCCAAGGGAAAAGCTCTGCGGCACATTCCCTTGCCAAGCTCCGTGGAACTTCCCGCGCCCTCGTTGCGCGGCGTGAAATTGCTGGATACCAGCGCGTTGATCGATGGGCGCATCGCCGATATTTGCGAGACGCATTTTCTGGACGGCACGCTGGGCATTCCGCGGTTTGTGTTGCACGAATTGCAGCAAGTGGCGGATTCGTCGGACTCCTTGAAGCGCCAGCGGGGGCGCCGTGGGCTGGAAGTGATCGAACGCATGAAGAAAATGCCATGGCTGGACCTGCGGATTCTGGATGAAGACGTTCCTGGCACCTCCGCGGTGGATCAGAAACTGGTGGACCTGGCGCGCTCTTCGGGTTCAAAAATTGTGACCAATGATTTCAACCTGAATAAAGTTGCGCGTGTGCAGGGAATTTCGATTCTGAACGTAAATGAACTGGCCAACGCGATGAAGCCCGCGGTGCTGCCGGGCGAATCGATGCGCGTGCTGATTCTGCGCGAAGGCAAGGAATCCACGCAGGGTGTTGCGTATCTGGATGATGGCACGATGGTGGTGGTGGATGGAGCACGGCGGCACATCAACCGCACGATCGATATTGTGGTCACGTCCACACACCAGACTCCGGCGGGAAAGATGATCTTTGGCCGTACCGAGGAGCGCGCGGATTCTTCCGCAACGCGTGTGGCCGCTGGAGGCGGTGTTCCGGACCCACGGCAGGCTCGGCCGCATCGCGATTTGAGGCGTGTCCGCCGCCTTATGCGGGTCAAGAACCGCAGTAGCGGTCGAAGTGGCGCCGCAGAGCGCTGTGCCTTACTCGATATCCGCCTAGATTTCTCTTCCAAGCTCGCCTTGAGGTACACTCTCCTTTCTGCAACCCGGACTTAAGCCGCCAAGACTCCGCTTCAGCCGGACTGCTTTCATCCTATGAGTGCAATTGCCGCCATTTTACCCGCTGCCGGTCTCGGCACGCGCATGGGCCACGAGACGCCGAAGCAATTTCTGGAACTCGATGGCGTGCCCATCGTGATTCACACTTTGCGGCGCATCGCGGCGTGCCCGCTGATCAGCCACATTATTGTTGCCACTCGGGCCGAAGTCGTGGAGAGCCTGGGTGCGCGCATCCGCGAGGAAAAGTTCAAGCAAGATGTTCGCGTGGTGAAGGGCGCGGACTCCCGGCAGGGGTCGGTGAGCCAGGCGCTGAAACATATTCCGGAAGATACGGAGTTGGTGGTTGTGCATGACGCGGTGCGGCCGTTCGTTACCGTTGAGCAAATCACGCGAGTGATTGAGGAAGCGCGCCGGTGCAAAGCCGCCATTCTGGCGATCCCCGCGATGGACACGGTGAAGGAAGTGAAGCGCGCCAGCTTGCCGGAGGATGTTGCGTTAATTACCGCGACGATTCCGCGGGAACGCGTGGTGCTGGCGCAAACTCCACAAGTTTTCGAAACGCAGCTTTTGAAACAGGCGTTCGCGGATGCGGAAGTGGATGGTGTGAACGCGTCCGACGAGGCAGGGCTGGTAGAGAAACTTGGCCATGAAGTACACGTTGTGCAGGGTTCGGAGCGCAATATGAAGATCACTAAGCCCGCGGACATGGACCTGGCGCGTTTTTATCTCCACGCTGAGCAAAAAAAAGCATGAGCACGCGCTGCGGGATTGGCTACGACCTGCACCGGCTGGCGGAAGGGCGCAAGCTGATCGTTGGCGGTATCGAAGTGCCTTTTGATAAGGGACCCGTGGGTCATTCGGACGGCGATGTCCTGGCACACGCATTGTGCGATGCGCTGCTGGGCGCTGCGGCGTTGGGCGATATCGGCACGCACTTTCCGGACAACGATCCGAAGTGGAAAGGCGCGAACAGCCTGCTGTTTCTTGAACACGCGCGCAAACTTTTGGACGAAAAGCATCTTCGTATCGAGCACATCGATGCGGTGGTGATCCTGGAACGTCCGAAGCTGGGGCCGCATTTCCCGAAGATGAGAGAAGCGCTGGCAAAAGCGCTCGGCGTGCCAGGGGAGAAAATTCACTTGAAGGCCAAAACCAATGAAGGCGTGGACGCGGTAGGACGCGGCGAAGCGATTGCCTGTCATGTGGTGGCCACACTGACGTTGTAACGCGGGCTGCGTTGGTTAGCCTGCAGCTTTTTTCCGATACGCAGCCTTGATGAAAAATAGGCGTTAAACTCCTTCCATGGCATCGTCCGAGCACATGCAACCTCATCCTCCGAGAGAAAACTTATTTTCGGCGAGCGATGTGCGGAAAATTATGGGCGATCGCGGATGGCTATCCGGCGCTCCTTCCGCGGAGCAATTGGCGTTTTGCGAACGAGTTGCCGCGCTGCTTGGTCCACAAGCCGCGGATGTCGATGAACTCGGCGAACTGTTGTCTCTGATTTTTCATTACGACGCGGCGACGCTATTGCAGACCGTGGAGGCGCACGCGGTACTGGCGCGTACCGGAGCGCGCGAAGTGGTGCGGCAACTCGCGCTATTTTTGCTCGATCCTGTGCCCTTCGACTCCGAGAGATTCAAGGAAGTGGTTACGCTGCTGAAGGAGAAGTTCGATTTGCGCAGCCGCGATTTGTTTCATCCACTGCGGCTTGCGTTGGCTGGGCGCTCGGGCGAGGGCGAATTGGATCGCGTGGTTCTTTTGCTGGATGAAGCGGCGGCGGTTTCGTTTGCGGTTGCGGTGAAGCCGGCGAGGGTGCGGATTCTGGAGTTTTGCGCCGCAGTTGATTAGGGTGGCTCGTTTTTCCATTCGCACGAGCCGTCACGGGAAAATCACCCGGTGTAGGCCCACAATCTAGCAGCCACCATCCACGCGGCCATAATCCACGCAGCCGCAGCCACCATCCACGCAGCGACTCGGCCGCCCCCCCAACGCGCTGTCATCCTGAGGAGTCCGCGACGAAGGATCTCAACCGATCCGGTTACCAAACTCCAAGAGCGAGCCACACCTTCGGTTTGGGGCTGGGTAACTTTCAAGTTTTGGGATTCGACTGTAGACTTTGGATTCATGGAGCGACTTACTGGAATTCATGCCGTTCGCGAAGCGTTGGAAGCGGGTAGTGCGTTCGATCGCATTGTGATTGCGAAAGGGCGGCAGGACACGCGCGTGGAAGAAATCGTGCAACTGGCACGCGGCCGGGGCATCGCGGTGCGCTTCGAAGATCGCGGGCAACTCGATCGCCTGGCCAACACGCGCGATCATCAGGGCGTGGTTGCCATGGTTGCGGCACGCGCGCCCGCCACGCTGGAAGACATCATCGCGACCGCAAATCAGGCGAAAGGGCAGCAGGGACTGATCGTGCTGCTGGACGGCGTGGAAGATCCGCACAATTTGGGCGCGATTGTTCGCACGGCGCTGGCCGCCGGTGCGCATGGCGTGGTGATCCCGGAGCGGCGAGCTGTCGGTCTGACGGATGCTGTGGCGCGCGCATCGGCGGGCGCGCTCGCGCATCTGCCGGTGGCGAAAGTGACGAACCTGGCGCGAGCGATGGAAGATTTGAAGGAAGCTGGTTATTGGCTGGTGGGGTTGGACGAAGCTGGAGAGAAAAGCTACACCGAGGTGGATTACACAACGCCGACGGGAATCATCATGGGTGGGGAAGGAAGCGGGTTGCACGAGCTTACGCGCAAGCGGTGCGATTTCGTGGTGTCCTTGCCGACGACGGGGCCGGTGAAATCGTTGAATGTATCCGTAGCTACGGGAGTTGTGTTGTTCGAAGCGTTGCGGCAGAGGCGCGCGGCGAAACGGTAGTGCGTGGATCGCCCCGGAGGAAGAACAGCAGAGTGGTGAGGCCGCGATTTGAAGGGTGTGTGCTTGCTGGTGCGGCACCGAAAAAAGTGGCGCCTGGGCCGCCGCACTCCAAAGCTGCTACTTGTCGTAGCGAATCAGGGAAAAAACGTCGAGGCCGGGTAGCTTGGCGCGGCCGTTGAGAAATGTGAGCTCGACCGCGAAAGCGGCGCCTTCGACTATGCCGCCTTGCGAACGGATCAGCTTCACCGCGGCGGCTGCGGTGCCGCCGGTAGCGAGCAAATCATCGCACAGCAGGACGCGTTGGCCTTTTTGAATCGCGTCTTCGTGGATTTCCAGCGAGTCCGTGCCGTATTCCAGCGCGTAGGAAACCTTAGCCACTTTTGCCGGAAGTTTTTTCGGCTTACGCACCGGAACGAAACCGGCTCCCATGCGGTAGGCCAGTGCGGGGGCAAGAATAAAGCCGCGCGCTTCGATGCCCACGACGAGATCGATCGTATGCCCGTCGTAGTGCCCGCAAAGCTGATCGATCAAACCACGAAAACCGGTTTTGTCTTTCAACAATGTGGTCAAGTCATAGAACAAAATTCCGGGTTTCGGATAATCCGGCACTTCGCGGATCAGCTTCTTCAATTCGTCCATGCGAACGGCTCCTCGTCAAATGGTGATTTCGATGATGAAATTGCCCTGATATTTGTCATCCGGATGGTCCGGTTCTTCGCGGACATCCGTAACGCGGGCCAGCATCGGCCCTTTTTCGAGAGCGAAGCGCAACTGCTTCAGCTTTTCGGGAGTGCCGATGGCGAACACTTCCACACCGCCGTCGCGCCGGTTGCGCACATAGCCATCTAGTTCAAGTTTTCCGGCGACATGCTCGACGTAATTGCGATAGCCGACACCTTGCACACGTCCAGAGACAATGTACCGTCGAGCCAGAACCTCTTGCCTCACAGTGCTTTCAGTTTAGCAAAGAGAAACGAGTTTGTTGCAATCCGCGCGGCCGGAGTTGTGACTCGCGCAACAAAATAGGTGAACGCGCGAGCGCGGATGTAGAATGACCACACGAGGCGGCAAAGCAGCCGCTGCGTCGCATCCAAGGAAATATGGCTGATCACGGCTTCCGTTATATTCGCGCTTTGCATCCGATGCGGTTGCTCATTCAAGCTGTGAGTGTTTCTGTTTTGCTGGCGCCGGTTCTGTTTGCGCAGGATGAAGCGCCCGGACCCATGGCGCCGCCTCCGGAACATCATGTGACGCGCATCGAGGGCGTGGCCGAGCCGGTTGCGCCGCCGTCTTTGCCGCCCGCTCAAATCATCCAGGCATTCACCAAGAAAGAAGAGCTGTATCAGACGACGCGACCGCAGTTCGCTTACCGAAAAACAATTCGCATCCAGGAGTTCGGCCCGGATGGCAGCCCGAGTGGCGAATATACGGCCACTTATGATGCGGTGCGAACCGCGGACGGCAAGCTTTACGAAAAAGCCATTTCCGCGCCCTTATCGAACCTCCAGTATCTTTCCTTTGAGCCGGAGGATGCGCAAGCGCTTACGCGCATTCCCTCGTATCCAGTCACCGCGAGCCAGCTTTCCAAGTACGACGTGAAATATCTGAACATGGAAAAAATAGACGAGATCGATTGCTACATTTTTCAGGTGTCGCCACGCACGCTGGAACGCCAGCATGCGCTTTTCGACGGGATCATCTGGGTGGACGAGAAATATCTGGAAGTAGTGAAAACGTATGGCAAGTGGGTGACGGATCTTGGGGCCATGGAGCCGCCGACACTGCCGTTCGACATGTTTGAAACGTATCGGGAAAATGTGGACGGGAAATACTGGTTTCCGGATTATGCGCGCGCCGATGGACTGTTTAAGATGAAGGACCGTAATATCCCGATTCGTGTGACGATCAAGTGGAGCAATTTTAAGCCGTTCGCGGCGGTGCCGGCGACGCCGGCGCCTTCGGCGGCGGCTCCGGCTGCGCCTGCCGCGCCGCCTGCGGCTAAGCCTTGATTTAAATTCAAGCTAATCCAAAAAAAACCGCCTGTCATTCCACTCGCACGAGCCGCCATGGAAAAACGTTGTCATCCTGAGGAGTCCGCGACGAAGGATCTCAACCACCCACCAAGCACGATCTCCCCGCTCCACCGGGTACCCCACATGCCGCCTCTGCATGTGGGCTCTTCGGGTCACTCCAAATTCCAAACACACTCCACGAGGTGCGACAATCCCCTCTTCCGACGATGTGGCACAGGCACTCCCGCCCTCGCTAGCTGCTGTTGCGTGTGTTTTGGCTGAGCCGATCTAGTAGCGCGGGCAAGTCTGCCAATTTTCTCAATAGAAATTCGGGTTTGGCCGCGCGCAACCGTTTCTCGGTTGGGAACGGTCCTAAAATCGCGATCGCTGGCATCCCCACGGCGCGAGCCATCTCCAGATCTTCCGGCGTGTCTCCGACGTACACGCACTGGTCCGGCTGCAATTTCAGCTTGCGCAGAGCCATTTGCAGGGGAGCGGGATGCGGCTTCTTCTCCGGAGTGTCGCCTCCGCAGACGCGCGCGCGGAAGGTGCGTGTGAGTTCGAAATCGCGCAGTTGCCTGGAAACGCGCTGACGGTCGCCGCTGGTCACCAGGCCCAAGGTGCGGCGCCTGGCGAGCCGCTGGAGCACTCGATGCGCCCCGGTAACGAGCTTGGAGGGATGTTTGGCGTAGTGGATCCGCCAGAGATCGTTCGCCTTGTCCCAGCGGTCTTGCGGGATACCCGCAGCGCGATAGACCTTATACCAATCCGGCGAGTAATGGAGTTCCAGCTCCTTCAATCCCCAGCCCAAGCCGAATTCGCGGAACATGCCCAGATAAGCCTGGGAATCGGCGTGGTAGGAATCAATAAGCGTACCGTCCCAATCAAACAGCACAGCGGCCAAAGGACTTTTTACGGGCATATGCGCCAGATTAGCAGAAGTAAGCCAAGGAATGGGCTGTAGAGGCGGGAGAGCCGAATCAGTCTGCAGGACGCCAACTGGGAACGTTGTCATCGCGATCGAAGGCGAAATCGTCAAAGCTGGCTGCAATGCCATGCCATCCCGGCATATTCGCGGCTTCGGTGCGCTCCACGGTCGCCCGGGAAGAGACCACCACGTTTCCATAACCCAGCGGGCGGCTGACCAGTACGATATCCAGTTCGATGGCGGTGCCGGGTGCCAAAGCTTTTGGGCAAAGAAAAAACACGCCCGAGGAGCTGATGTCCCGGGTCACCAGGGTGATCGGGAATTCTTCTTTGTGGCCAGCGACGCTCCGGAGCTTCAAAGGCAGCCGCAACGCGGCACGCGGCCGTTCACGGTGCTCCAGATGCACCCCAACGGCATGCGTGGGTACGCGAACAAAGCGCCTCGGCTGTGGGTTCTTCAGCAAGGGCATCACTCGAAGTTTCGGGGACGCAGGGATCGCGGCGGGTTGTTCCTGAAGAACGGGTGCCGCGGAGGCCTGTGCCACCGGTTCGTGCTGTTTGATTAGATTCTTATAAGCTACCGCGCGGTTGTTAGCACTCATCTCGCCCCTCAGTGAGATGAAACACTCAAAGAAAACCAGTTTAGTGGTTCTATTACTCGATCCCTGACCATTCCCCGTGAAGATGTTGGGCTGCCAACATGCCACTATAGAGAGACAGTGTCAACCTGTGGAAAACACGCGAAGTGTCTTAAATTGAAACACTTCGTAATGGTACCGCAACTTCTTGGGGCAATCGCTAACAAGGGCCGCCCCATTGTGGTTCTGTTATTCTAGAAAGCTCGATAGCTGCAATTTTTAACAAAGAAGCTGGGCCAGCCGACGAATGCCACCGTCTACCTCTGCAAAACCATCCCATCCGCCGCTAGTGCTTCTCTGCTTCGCGATCGTATACATCGTGTGGGGCTCGACGTTTTACGCGATTCGAATCGGGATTGAATCGTTTCCACCTCATTTGCTGGCGGGATTCCGGTATCTGTTTGCCGGATTGGCGGTTTACCCTACGCTTCGCCTGGTTACCCGGGAGAGACCGACGTTGGCGCAGTGGACGACGACTCTGATCGCGGGCACCCTGCTCTTTGCCATAGGCAATGGCACGGTTTCGTGGTCCGAATTGATCGTGCCTTCGGGAATAGCGGCGTTGCTGGTGGCCACGGTTTCGTTGTGGATGGTTCTGGTGGACTGGCTGAGGCCAGGGGGAGTGCGCCCGCCTCCACGGGTCATGGCGGGTTTCTTCCTGGGATTTGCGGGCATGGCGCTGCTGGTGGGGCCAAAGCACTTGGGGAACTCGGAGCGTATCAATCCCGTCGGAGCTTTTGCATTGATTGCTGCTTCGCTCGCGTGGGCCATCGGTTCCATCTACATGCGGCACCACCCACTGCCGCGCTCACCGCTGCTGGGAGCGGGAATGCAGATGCTCTGCGGGGGCGTGTTACTGTGCATGATTTCGGTTGGAATTGGAGAAACGCGGCACTTTCACTTCGGCGATGTGACGATGCGCTCCTGGCTGGCGCTGGCGTATCTGACCGGGTTCGGCACCGGCCTGGGGTTCAGCTCCTACGCGTACATTCTGAAGCACAGTACAGCGTCGCGCGTGGCCACCTATGCGTTCGTGAATCCAGTGGTGGCGCTGCTTCTAGGGTGGTTCCTTGCCGCGGAGCCGCTCTCGTTGCGCACGGTGCTGGCCAGCGGAATCATTCTTACGGCTGTCTTGCTGGTGATCACGGCGCCGCACAAAGACGCGATTGAAGCCGAAGAAGCTATTCCAACGCCGGGCGAAGCCTGAGCTTGTGCCTCACTCCAGCCACAAATTTGGCGTCCGAAATCGGATAGATTGCTCCGCAAGAGAGCGGTAGTCTATGGCCATGAAGACGCAGCAACGCAAACCGGCATCCGCAAGCATCACGCCGCAAACCGCGAAGCGATACTGGCAAGCCACGCTCCATCGCGATGCGCGCGCCGATGGCTCATTTTTCTTCGCGGTGCGATCCACGCAGATTTATTGCCGGCCGTCGTGTCCAGCGCGGCGTCCGCTGCGGCGAAACACGGTTTTCTTTCGCACTCCGCAAGATGCGGAAAAAGAAGGATTCCGGCCGTGCCAGCGTTGCCGGCCGAAGCAGCAGGATTCGGCCATTGCGTTGGTGCAGAGGGTTGCGGCGGTCCTGGCTGATACCGAGGAGGAATCACTTCGCCTGGCTTCCCTGGCAGCGCGAGTGAATTCTTCCCCGGCACAATTGCGACGCGCGTTTCGCCGGGCTATGGGATTATCGCCGAAGGAATTTCAGCAAGCATTTCGTTTGCGACGGTTCAAGCAGATGTTGCGCGATGGCAGCAGCGTGACGGATGCGCTATATGCCTGCGGGTTTGGATCGTCCAGCCGTTTGTATGAAAAGACCAACGCGCATCTGGGTATGACACCGGCGTCTTATCGAAAAGGAGGAGCGGGAATGGAAATCAAATACACGGTTGCGAATACGTCGTTGGGGAAAGTGTTGGTGGGGGCGACGGAACGGGGCGTTTCCGCAGTTTATCTGGGAGAAAACGAGAAGGCGTTGGTGGACGAATTGCGGAAAGAGTATGCCAACGCGGAGATCGCGCGCGCCGCGGATGGTCATGAGAACTGGTTGAAGGAAATCGTCTGCCGCGTGGAGGGCAATGCGCCGAGCGAGGAGCTGCCGCTGGACGTGCAGGCAACGGCATTTCAGCGCAGGGTCTGGCAGGAACTGCAGAAGATTCCGCTCGGAACCACGCGGACGTACACGCAAGTGGCGAAGTCACTGGGAAAGCCGCGCTCGGTGCGGGCGGTGGCACGGGCGTGCGCCACGAATCCGGTCTCTATTGTGGTGCCGTGCCATCGCGTGATTCGCACGGACGGAACGCTGGCTGGATACCGCTGGGGGTTATCTCGCAAGAAGAAGTTGCTGGAGAGGGAAGCGGCTGGCGCGTAACGGCTACGTAAAAGCTAAATGGGGTCTAGCAGTGCTGGCCCCTACGAAGAGGGGAATTTAGCCGCGGGGTTTTTCGACTTTCGTGCCCTTTGGCCAATCGGGTTTAAATTTACCGTCGCCTAGTTTCAGATTCTTCATCACTTTGGTGTAGCGGGACATCACGTAGTCGCCCGATCCCGCTTCGATGAATTTTTGCTGCACGGGCAGCCATGAAGATTCATCCACCCACATCTCCACCTTGGGAATTTGCTTCTTCTGTTCGTCGGACTTGGGAATCAATTCGAGGACCGCGGCCTTGTGGCCATCCAGTTCCTCTTCGCCCGTCAAGGTGATGGAATAATTTTTTTTCAGGTTTTCAACGCGCGTGCCAAAGCCCAGCGCCAGATACTGGTCGACCATCGCGCGGTTCTTGCCGATATTGTACTCCTCGACGCGATTGATCTTTGGCGTGTAGATGTAAAGATTATCGCCGTTACGAATGATGGTGCGCGGATCGGGGGTCTGGAAATCAATGCGCACTTTGGAGTCCTTGCGCACAAAAATCTCACCGGTTTCGGTGGAAGTGTCCTGCACGACGGCGGTGTATTTGATGTGGTCGATGGCCGCGGTAAGGGACTTAAAGTCTTGCGCGGAATTGTCCATCATAGAAAGCACGTAATCGAGGTTCAGTTTGCCGGGGACTTGCGTGCGGCTGAAGGCGCGCAGCCCAAAGAGCCCGAATAGCGTTGTACAAAGCGAAAATAGACAAAAATACGAGCGGATTTTTCTCAAAGCCAACCCCGGGGCCGAATCATCAGGCACATTTCCCAAAAGGAAATCGTAACATAATGAAGAAATATGCGCCCGGGAGCCGGCTCATTGGCAATTGCCGTCTTCAATGAACTGTTGAGCAGAGGCCAGAGAGGCCAGGGAGTGACCGCAAGCGGTAAGCTTCTGATTTAGAGGATCGGAATCCAGGGAATTCGGATCGATATAGTTCATCGCTTTAGTCATGCCCACATACTTGTCGTTGAGGGCTTTCATGTTATTGAACTCGGAGACGAGAAGCGGATAGGCCTTGCGGTCCTGTTCCGTGTTGACGGACACGGCGACGAGGCGCAAGGCGTCTTGCGCTTGAGCCTGGTAAGTATCCAGCCACCCGGTGCCCAGAGGCACGCCCTTTTCGATCGCTGTCTTCAGCGCCGCATGCCATTCGCGGAGCCGCGCCATAGCCTCGAAGGCCGCGGTGATAAAGTCCTTGGACAATGCTGGCTTCGGCTGGGTGGCACCGGGCGCGGCCTCGGCAGCCGGAAGATTCAGGACGATCTGGTTGCCCTTGAAGCTGATTGTGCCGTTGGTGATGCGGGCCAGGCCCTCGATCTCGACGTAGTTGTGGTCGTGCAGTTGAACCACCTTTGCGGCGCCCTGGTGACCGTTGACGATCAGGGACGTGCTTTCCTGTGCGGCCAAGGCGAGACCCAGCACCGGCAAAGTGAGAAGCACTCCCAAAGCCCACCATCTTCTTCTATCGTTTGAATTCCGGGGCATGGCTCCGTACCTCCTGCGGCGTGCCCTGGGGACTCTCAGGGACAGCTTCCTCGCGAATGATAGCAGAGAGACGAGGGATGGTCTTGTCCTCAGGGCTGAGAGCTTAGACGTAGGGAAAGCGATTCGCGGTGCCGGTCAAACCACCAGGGCCATGCAATCAGAACCAAGGTGGCGATCAGTCCGGAAATGGCCATTGACTTTATGCCTTGCGGAGGGCTGCTGAAGCGGTCCCCGACGTATAAAACGAGCAGCACCGCCACGTAACCCCAGAAGGCATAACGGCCGATGGGGTCGCGCGGGCGGGTGCACCGGCTATACAGCAAAACACCTCCCACAAATAGCACCAACTCCACGACCAGGGTGCCTGGAATGGAGTTCCACAGGCCCAGTCCGTGCTTGGGGCCGTTGGGATAGAAGGGCATGTCCGGGCGGTGCGTGAGCCAGTCCAGCAGCCAATGGCTCACCACGCCGATCCAGATGGCCACCGCACCGATCGTATCGCTGCGGCAGGCGCGATAGGCCAAAGCCAGCGCCGTGGCCCACAGCGCCATGAAGATCAGGCTGTGCGAGCAGGGGTAATCGTAAAGGTCGAGTGGAGTCCAGCGGGTATTGCCGATGGATATGCGCGCATGCTCCCAGCCGAGAAGCAGGAAGACGGTCCACAAAATATCGGCCCACACCGTGGCGGCGATCAAGAGTCCCAGGGAAACGCGCGGTGCCATGCGCTTCAACCCGAAGCCTACGCCAAAGTGCCCAATGAACATTCGCTCACCTGATTTCTTTCATCGGTGTGGCTCACAGGCACGATGGCAATGGGAAGTGGAGAGCAGGCCCATGGGCGGAAGCAGCGCGAGCGGGTGTGCGCCACCGTAAAGTTCGACGGGATGGGCGCCGCGGGCGTTTCAGGTTTATTTTTCCAGCTGGTGCCTAGACCTGCAGGACGTCGCCTTCGCGGGCGACCATTTGGTAGAGGACTGGGCTGACCACGCGTCCCAAGAAAAGGCGCGAGATTAGACCAGCGACGATGACGATGGCGAACGGCTTCTGCGAATCCGAGCCTACTCCGGTGGAGAGCGCGGCGGGCAGAAGCCCGAGGCAGGCGACGAGCGCTGTCATCATGATCGGGCGCAGGCGCACCAGAGAGCCGTGATAGGTGGCGCTGGCAATGTCCTGGCCTTCCAACCGCAGTTTGTTGATGTAGGAAACGTCGATGATTGCGGTTTCGACAGACACGCCCATCAGTACGATCAATCCAAGAATTGAGGAAACACTGAACGGCGTGTGCGTCAGCTTGAGCGCTATAAGCGCGCCGACCGGCTCAGTCATCACCACGCTCAGCACCACGGTGGCTGGGAATTTGAAGTTGCCGTAAAGCGCGAAGAGAATCAGAAAGATAAGGAACACGGCGAGCGGCCCAATCACCAGAAGCTGCGATTTCGCTTCGAGGAGTTCGCTGTATTCACCCCCCCAGTCGAGGCGGTAGCCTTCCGGCAGACGCACGGCTTTGGCGATATTATTCTGGCCGTCACGGACCACACCCTCCAGGTTGCGTCCTTCAATGGAGAATTGCACGCCGATGTAGCGTGAATTATTTTCGCGATAAATGAATGATGCGCCGGTGGACTCCTTAATGCTGGCAAGCTCCGAAAGTGGGATCTGTTGCCCGGCAGGAGCGGGCACGAGCAGGTTGCCAATCTTCTTGGCGTCGGAGCGATACTTCGGATCCATGCGTACCACAAGGTCGAATAGTTTCTCGCCTTGAATCACCTGCGTGGCAGCCTGCCCGCCGACGGCTGCTTGCACCACTGCTTCTACGTCCGCCACGTTTATCCCGTAGCGCGCAATCTTGGCGCGGTCCGCGTCGATCAGAAGGCTGGGCTGGCCAAGTTCCCGCACCACGGTGAGATCGGTGAAGCCGGGCGTTTTACTGAGCACATTTTTGATTTCGACGGCCTTTTGCTCCAACACTTGCAGATCGGAGCCAAAGATTTTGACAGCCAGCGCGCTCTTGAGGCCAGTGAGGGCTTCGTCCACCGCGTCTTCAGCCGGCTGGGTGTAGTTGAAAATCACGCCGGGGTACGCGCCGAGTTGGTTCTGGAGTTCCCTGGTCAACTCCGCCTTGTTGTGAATTGAGCCGGAACTCCAGGACTTGTCGCCGTACGGTTTCAGCCCGACGTAGAATTCGCAATTGAAAAATCCGGTGGGGTCAGTGCCGTCATCGGGGCGGCCTAGTTCGGAGCCGACGGCGGTGACTTGAGGATACTTGGCAAGCAGCGTGCGAACCTGGGGAGCGAACTTGGCTGCATCCTCGAAGGAAATGGTGTAAGGCATTGTGGCACGTACCCAAATGGCGCCTTCGTCGAGATGGGGCATGAATTCGCCGCCAATGAACGGCACGAGCAGAAGCGAAAGTCCGAAAATAATCGAGGCCAGCAGAATCGTCAGCTTGGGATGGTCGAGGCACCATTTGAGTTCCGAACCATATTCCTTGCGGAACCATTCATAGAAGCGATTTTCTTTTTCCTTCACACCGCGTTTGAACCAATACGAAACGAGGACCGGGACCAGCGTCAGCGTAAGGATCAGCGCGCCCAGCAGCGCGAAGCCCATGGTGTCCGCCATCGGGTGAAACAGTTTTCCGGCGGGCCCGCTCAGCGCATAAATCGGCAAGTAGCCCGCGATGATCACGGCCACGGAATAGAAGATTGGGCGGTCCACATCTTTCGCGGCTGTGAGGATCACATCGGTGAGTTTGTAATCCTGGCCGGAGCGAAGGCCGAGCTCGCGATAAATGTTCTCGACCATGACGATGGTACCGTCGATGATGATGCCGAAATCGATGGCGCCGATGGAGAGCAGGTTCGCGGCTTCTCCTGTCAGATGCAAAAAGATAAAGGCAAAAAGCAGGGCCAGCGGAATGGTGAGAGCGGTGATGACAGCCGCGCGGAAACTGACCAGGAAGAAAATCAGCACCAGGAACACCAACACCATGCCGCGCAACAGGTTGCCTTCGACGGTATCCGTTGTGACGCGAACGAGGTCGCTGCGATCGTAATACGGGCGTATCTTCACGTCCGGCGGGAGCAACGTCTTGTTGATCTCTTCGGTTTTTTTCTCGACACCTTCGAGCACGGTCTGGGTCTGCTCGCCGCGGCGCATTAAGATCACGCCCTCGACGGCATCGTCGTCGTTTTTCTGTTTGGTCTGGAACCCGAAAATTCCCAGGCGCGGAGCGTGCCCGATTTCCACGCGCCCGATGTCTTTAACGCGAACGGGAATGCCGTTCAAGCTGGCCACTACGACGTCCCCGATGTCCTCGACGTTTTTGACCAGGCCCAAGCCGCGCACATAGTAGAACTGCCCGCCTTGTGTATAGAAGCCGCCGCCGGTGTTTGCGTTATTGGCGTTGAGGGCGGCGACGATCTGCACCACGGGCAGGTGATAGTTGTAGAGCTTCACGGGATCGAGCAGGACGTGATACTCCATCGTGGGGCCGCCGAAGCCGGAGTCATCGGCAACGCCGGGCACGCTCTTGTAGGCACGCTCAATGGTCCAGTCTTCGAACGTGTGCAATTCCATGGGGCTGCGATCGGGGCTTTCGATCACATAGCGATAGACGAGCCCGCTGGGGCTGAACAGCGGCGCCATGCTCGGCGTGACGCCCTGCGGCAGCGTGGCATCGCTGATGCGTTCAAAGACGACCTCGCGCGCAAAATACGCGTCGACGCCGTCTTCAAACGTAAGAATCACGTCCGACAAGCCATATAAAGAAATCGAACGCATGTATTTCAGGCGTGGCGCGCCGTTCATCGCCAACTCGAGCGGCAGGGTAGTAAGCCGCTCCACTTCTTCGGCCGCGTGCCCCGGCCATTGCGTGATGAGTTCCACCATCGGCGGCGACAGATCCGGGTACGCATCGACCGGCATTTGTTGGAAAGACCAGGCTCCGGCGACGATCATCAGAGCCGTCAACATCAGGACAAGGAAGCGCTGCTGCAGGGCGAGTTGAACGATGCGATGAATCATCAGGGATTCGGGAAACGCTCTCCTTTATTGCTGCAGCGAATTCTTGAACTGCAGAAACAGGCTGCCATTTCCGGCAACGGGTTCGCCTTCCTGCAGGCCGCTGGCGATTTGCGTGCGGCCCCGGTTGCTCTGGCCTAATGTGACCAGCCGGCGCGCAAACTGGTTTGCGCTGGTTTGCACGTATACGAACGGCTGATTTTCGGTGTCGCGCAAAACCGCAGCGTCTGGAACGGTGATGGCATCGGGAATGGAACCCGCATCCACCAGCACGGTGACGTACATATCTTTTTTCAGCTTTTTGCCGGGATTGTCCGCCACGATCCGCGCCTGCAGCGTGCGCGTGGTGGGGTCCATGGCCGGAGCGATGTAGGAAATTTTCCCGTGGAACAGTTCCGGATACGCTTCCGTGTTGATTTCCACGGAATTGCCTATGTGCACATAGGGAAGGTCGCTCTGGAATACATTCACCAGGACCCAAACCGTGTTGGTGTTGGAAATGGTGAAGCACTGCGTTGCGCCGCCCTGCAGGAGTTGGCCCGGGCCGACCAGGCGTTCCACAATCTCACCCGCGACCGGCGCAGGCACCGGGATTTCCGCGGTGGTCTGCGAAGCATTTTTCAGCACCACGTCGGGATCCTTGAGTCCCAAGGCGCGCAATGCGTCGGCGGAAGATTCCACATCTGCGTACGCCTGGGTGCGCGTGGACTCCGCCTGCTGAAGATCGGCTTCGGCAATGGCGCCGTGAGCGAAAAGATCCTGCGCGCGAACATAGAGTTTATCGGCGAGGGAGTACGCGTCGCGCGCCTTGATGTAAACGGAGCGAGCCGCGGAATAATCGGGGCTGGTGACGGTGAGAAGCGCTTGACCGGCGTGGACCACTTGCCCGGGCGCGACCAAAATTTCGTGAACGGGACCGCCAATCGCCGCAAACACCGGCGTGGTTTGAAAGGCGTCGTAAGCCACGGCTCCGGACAAGCGCAGCGTGCGCGGAAGAGGCGCCTTTTGCGCCGCTACTACTTCCACATGGGCCAACTGGTCTTTTGGCACGGTGAACAGCTGCGCGGTGTCTGACTTCGCTTCGGAGGAAGTGAACGACGTCATGCCCGATTCCGATTCCGTGGGTCCGTTACCGCAACCCGAGAACGAAATGGCGAATGACACGGCGAGCGCGATGTAAAAAGGCACTGCAAAACGATGCTGAGTCCAAAGCTTCATGGCAGATTCCTCGTGCCTACGGCCTGGCGTAATTGTTCGAGAGCGAGCATGTAATTCGCGAGAGCCTGCCGATAAGCAAGCTGGTTGGCGCGGTACGTTCGTTCCGAATCCAGGAAATCGAGTAGGCTGGCGGCGCCATGGCGATAGGCGTATTCGCTGATGTCGCGGGATTGCCGGGCCTGATCGACATAACCGCCCTGATATAGCTGAATGATCTGATCGTTGGTGCGCAGATTTTCGTAGGCCTGAATCACGTCGGTGGAAACCTGTTGCGCGGTCTCGCTGGCCTGCTGCTGCGCCTGAGTGATGGCATAGCCGGCTCGCTGGATTTCGCCCTGATTGCGATTGAAGATGGGCAGCGGCATGTTGTAGTAGAACGCGCCGGAGTTGGTGCCGTTGGTGTGCGTGTAATTGAAAGTGCCGGTGATGTCCATTTTGCCGTTGGCTTTCTGGAGGGCCAGCTGGCTTTCCGCCGCGGTCACCGCCTGCTGCGCGGCGCGCAAATCGGGGCGATTGGCCGCGGCAAGAGTTTTCAGGCCGTTCATGTCCGCGTGCACAGACTGGTAATCCAGCGCGCCCTGGACGTCGTAGTCATCCGGAACGGATTCGAAGCCCAACAACTGGCGAAGAGCGGCCAGCGCCTGCAGCTTGGCCAATTTCGCCGCGGAAACGTCGGTCTGAAACTGCAGAAGTTGCAGCTTGATTTTCAGGAAATCGCCTTCGCTCATGTCGCCAACGCGAAAGCGCTCGTTGCTGATGTCCACAGTTTTCTGGAAGCTATCCAGATCAAGGACGGCAAAATCCAGCGTGGATTGCGCCAATAAGACGTCTACAAATTGCTGGCCAACGTTATAGACGAGCTGGCGCTCACTGTCGGAAACCTGCGAGACAACAACCGCAGTCTGATCCCGAGCCGCCTGCAACCGGTGCTGGCGCTTCCTGCCTCGTTCGAAGAGATAACCCACGCCGGCGTCGAACTGCGCCTGCTGGTCGATGTACTCCGAGCTGAACTCGTTGGGTTGAAAGATAGGAAGGTACTGCGCGTCCAGACCCAGGGTGGGATTCGGGCGAAGATTTGCGGTGACTTCTTCTGCCTGGCTCTGCTGAATCGTGGAACGCATCGCCTGCAAAGCATGATTGTGGAGAAGCGCCAGGCGGATGGCGTCATCCAGCGTGATGAGTGTCGCTACCGGAGTCGTGGCGTTGGTTTGCGGAGCTGCCGGCCCCGTTAGGGGCGCAGCAGGCTGCTGGCCCACCACGGATGCAGGCAGGGCAAGCAGCGCCGAAACCAGGAAGATTACATTCTTCAAGTGCTAGCTCCTCGGGCTTCCCGGTTGGTGGGCCGCCTGACCGCAGCCCTCCACAACCCGAGCGATTAGTGACTAATTTCTACTTGGTACGCGATGACGGCGCCGGAAGCGTCGCGGATCGGCTCAATTTTGCCGATGGAGAAGCGGCCGTCGCTGAGGGCCGGGCTCGTTTTTTGCAGCGCATTGTGCAGGTCGTTCGAAAGCGCGGGAGTGCGCTCGGGCGGAGCCAGCGCCCTTGCGTCCACTTTGTAAATTTCCAGTTCGCCGGATTTGGAAATGAGCTCCACTTGCGTGGAATTGACAGGCAAACCTACCTGAGGCTGATCGCGAAACCATCGAGTCGGCGTCAGCAGAACGAACACGAGGATCAACGCGACAGCCACATCGTACTGCCACGTGCCTCGCTCGTAGGACCAGAAGAAAATGCGATTCAGGATTTGACCGAGGCCAGGCATGTCAGTCCGCCGGGATGCCATCTACAATAATGCCATCGCGCATGTGAACCACGCGGTCAAAGTAAACCGTGGCTTCCGGATTGTGTGTGATCATCACAATTGTTTGGCCCAGATCCTTGTTCAAGCGGCGGAGCATTTCCAGCACAACTTCGGAGTTCTTGGTGTCGAGATTGCCCGTCGGCTCGTCCGCAAGGAGAATTTTTGGTTCATTGATGATGGCGCGTGCGATGGCGACGCGTTGTTGTTCTCCGCCGGACATCTCCGACGGCCGGTGGTGAAGACGCCCTTCCAGCCCCAGCATCTTGGTGACAACGTCAAAGCGGTGAGGATCGAAGCCGTCGCCATGGATATATTGCGCGATGGCGATGTTGCCCTGGGCGGAAAGCGCCGGCAGCAGATTGAAGCGCTGGAACACGAAGCCAATTTTGTGGCGGCGGAGTTTGGTGCGTTCCGCGTCGGTCATCAAGGAAAGATCATTGCCGTCCACGTACACTTTGCCGCGCGAGGCCTGCGCCAAACCGCCGATTACATATAAAAGCGAGGATTTTCCGCACCCGGATGGGCCCATCACCGCTACCGATTCACCCGGAAGCACATCGAGATCGACGCCACGAAGGGCGGGCACTTCAACCTTGCCGGCGTGATAGAGCTTCCAAAGATTCTCGGTTTTGAGTATCGGCTCCAACGTCTTCAGCTCTGGCTCCGTCGAATTGTTCGTCTGCGACTGTATTCTAACCGTGATTGACATGTGTGGCTAGGTTGCCAGAGCTCCTTTTCAATCGTATGAAAGCGCCTGAACCGCGTCTTTGCGGCTGGCCAGCCAAGCGGGATAGCTGGCGCCAAACACAGCACCGGCCAAGGCGATGAGGCCAGCCCGGAGAATCCATCCCCAGGTAATCAGAACCGAAAGAGTCGGGAAAATCGCGAGAAACCCTGCGCGGACAAGGTAACTCAGACCGATGCCCGCCGCAATACCAAGGAAGCAGAGCAGCACCGTTTCCGTCAAAAGGGCGCGAACGATCAGCAGTTTGCTGGCGCCCAGGGATTTAAGAACGCCGATATCGCGGGTACGTTCGAGGACCGTGGTGTACATGGTCAGGAAAATGACCAGGAGGCCAATGGCCACGGCCAGGGCGATCATGGCATTGATGAATGTCTGCAAGCCTGGAATGTTCGCGGAGGTCATCAGGCTCATGAAATCCTTGAGCGGGCGGACTGGGTGATTGGGAAGAAGTTGCTCGATCTCTTCCATCACGTCCTGCGTGTGCTCCGGCCTGGTGCATTTCACCAAGAAAATAGAAGCTTTGTCTCTTGCGCCGACGAGTTCCTGCAGCGTAGTGATGGGAACGAACAGACGGCCACCCTTGCCGTGCTCGACGATGCCGGCGACTTTCCAGTCGTGGCTGAACAGTCGGAACGTGCTGCCCACGACCAGATGCTTGGACCTCGCGGCCCAATCGTCCACCAGCAGATCGTCGGGTCCTTCCATATCTTGGCCGGCCAGAAAAATAAATCCGCCAGACACGGCCTTGAACGATTCCGGATCGATGCCATACACCACATCGATACCGCCGGACGAATTGAATTGCAGGAGCGCGGGCGCCACCGCCTGAACATGTTTGAGCTCCGCGATCTTGTCCGCAATCTTGATGGGCATGGGCGAGCCGCTGAACCCGATCAGAATCTGCGCCGCCGGGGCCTGCACCATTATGTCCGCGCCAATGCCTTCGATGCGCTTGGCAGTTTCCTGAAGCATGCCGGACGTCAGCCCCACGATCACAACCACCAGCATGATTTCCACGGCAATCGCGAGAACTCCGATGATGGTGCGCACCGGCCGGTGAAAAAGATTGCTGAAGACAAATTGCCCCATCATGGCTTTTTGTCCTCACTAGCATCCGACAAATGGACGACGTCCGCGCCTGCCGGCGGCTGCAGTTGAAAATGGTCGGGGGTCAAAGGCTCATTCAGCGTGATTTTCGTTACGGTGAGGTCGAGCCGGTACTCGTCATGCGGCCTATCGATGCGAATGGAGCGCGGATATTCCGCAGCGGTGGATGAGGGATTGTCGGCCGGCTGCCAGTTGGTATAGCGCACGTCGGAGAGCAGCACGCCTTTTGGCCCGTAGGATTGCAGGCGGACGAAATGCAAGTCCGCGCGATCAAACCAGATTTTGCGGAGAATTTCCGCCTGGTATCCGCCGCGAAGAACGGTGAGCACGTAGTAACGCGCGGACTCGTCATTGGATTCCTCGAACAGCGTCACTTCTTCCTTGCGAATTTCCGGCCAGAGCAACGCTTCGACTAGATGCTGTGGGCGAAGATTCTCGATGGGTTTGTCACTCGGGTGATTCAGCGAAACGGGTCCCACCAGGAATTTGTTCTTAGGCGGGATGGAGACTTCGAAATCGTGGCCGTCGCTGGCCATGTCGAACACGGTGGTCCCCACAATGGGAACTTGCCCAATCATACGGATATTGTACGGGCGAGAGGCCAGCAGGAAGGCTTTTACTTCGTGATATTCGCTGATGACTCCGGTATAGGCGGACCCGGCGGAAGGCTTGAGCTCGACGGTGGCGTTCAGAGACTGCAGATTGTGAGCGAGGGAATTATAACGATCCAGGATTTGCTCTCGCGTAGCTTGCAGAGCAACCGGACGCGCCGCAACGGGCACTTGGGTAGTCTTGGTGACACCACCGCGGCCACCGCAGCCGCACGCGAAGGCGGTCAATGTCAGGCAAACCATACATAGGCGCACACGATTCATCGAGAAAACGATCACCCCAGACCCACGGATAGCAAATGAACGGCCAAGAGAAGCGCCAGTGGCGCAAGGCAAAGCCCGAAGGTCGCGATTCAGCGAGAAGAACGCGCACAACAGTTGCGCCTATCCCGCGGTCGCAGGATCGATTCCGCGCAACTGGATCAGGATGGCCCCCGAAACCCCTACACCCTTTACTTTAGCGTATTTCGCGCGTTTCGCGAATTATTGCGGGCGGGCGATATAGACGTCGAAGGGCTGGAGAGCGGGGCGAACGCGGCGGATAATCTCACTGGGCCAGAGCGAATCGCTGAGCACGGTGACCCAGCCGTCGCTCGGTTCGCAGATGGCGCAGCAGGTGTAACGTTTGTATGCCGGTTGGTACGCGTCGAGTCCGCGATGAGAAAGTTCGTTTTCGAGTCCGGCATCGGGATTCGCAGCGGCCGGGCCCACGCGCATCCCGAATGTCTCCCCTTCAAAGCGAACGAGGAGCTGGCGAAGCAGTTCGAGCGAGGGGTCGGGGATCACCAGGCAGCGAGGCGCGCCTTCACGGACCGCGATGTCGTGAGCCGCGCAGAATTCGCGGACGCGATCGAGATGGCTGAAGAAATCGAGAACGTAGGTTTCGACGCTGGCCAGAGCCACCAATGCGGGGGCCCATATGGCTGCGGCTTGCGGCCCGCGCAGCGGCTCCCGGCTTTCCGTTTCGATCAGCTCCATACCCACGGCTTTAACATCGTGGCCCAGGTCCATGGCCTGAACGTCGAGCGAGTACGGCGGAAGATCGGGAATGGGATTGTCGGCGTGCATGGCTATTCTTCGTCGGGCTCAAGGTCGATATCCCCGAATTTCTGGCGGAAATCAGGCGAGGCTTTGCGCACTTCCAGCCAGTCAAAAAAGGCGTCCGGAGTTTCCAGCCAGATGCGGAACCATTCCGCGATTTCCTTTTTTTCCTCGCGCTTTTGCGCTTCCACTTTGCGATTGTGAGAAATCATTTCGGCTCGCCGCTTGCCGAGGCGCGCGATTTCAAACACGCGGTCCACCGCGGCTTTTTCGCCGTGAATCTGAAAGCGATGGAGCAGTTCGTCCAGGCGGGTCAGGCTGACTTCGGCGTCTTGAAGCGTGCGGAAATGAAGGATGTCTTCAAATTCTTCCTCAAACCGCTCCTCGGCTTCTTCGCGTTCGCTGAGCTGCACCTTCCAGCCCGTGGATTCCAGAACATCCGAAATATAATCGTTGCTGGATTTTCCGTGTTCGCCATGATCGGCCAGGAGTTTGCGTCGCAGCTGATCGATTTCTGCGGTGGTCCATTTCTGATGGCCCAACTGGCGCGCCGCTTCCAGGATCATCTCTTTTTTCGTGTTCGGCCCTTCCGTCATCGTTTGCCTTTGTGGGCCGAGCCTGCGGCGTGCGCTGGAGGCGCGTCAAGGACCGGAGGATCGGCGGGTTCTCCGTTGAGAAGACGGTGATATTTGGCCACATTTTGGTTGTGTTCCGCCAGTGTGGAGGCAAAAAAGTGTCCACCCTGCGTGTTGGCGACAAAATAGAGGAAATCCGTGGGACCGGGAGAGATCGCCGCGCGGATCGAGGTTTCGCCGGGGTTGCCGATGGGGCCTGGGGGCAGGCCGGAATGCACGTAGGTGTTATACGGAGAAGCGTAACTGAGATCTTTGATCAGCAGCGGTGGTTTGTACCTGTCCACCTGTTTCAGGGCATAAATCACGGTGGGATCGCACTGCAAGAGCATGCCCATGCGCAAGCGATTGGTGTAAACGCCGGCAACCAGCGGGCGCTCGTCGGGCTTTGGTGTTTCCGCTTCCACGAGCGACGCGAGCGTGATGATGGAGAGCAGCGGTGTGCCCGGAGTGGCCGGGTCCAAACGTTCAGGTGCGATCCGCTGCAGCGCTTCGCGGAATTTGTGGACCATCATCGTGGTCAGATCGGTGGCGGACGCATGCAGCGGTAAGTTGTACGTCGCGGGGAAAAGAAAACCCTCCAGGGATTTGGCGCCCGGAGCGAAATCCTGGATTTGCGATGCGTCCTGCGCGGCGATCAGAAAATCCGCGGCCTTCATGTAGCTCGCGGCTTCCAGATTGTGGGCGATGTCGAAAATCGTATCGCCTTCCTTGACGGTGAAAGGTTGTTCGTAAATTTCACCGTTGGCGATCTTCCAGTAGACGGCCTTGCCGCTTAGCGGACGATCAAAGAAATATTGACCGGCGAGTAGCGAACGCTTGGGATGGCGGCGCGCATAAAGTTCGAACGCGAGCGAACTGCGAATGATTCCTTTGTCCTGGAGCAAGTGCGAAACGCCTCGTTGTGAAGCACCGTGAGGAATTTCCACGAACACGCCTTGGGGAGGAATGACTCCATACGGTTTCTCGATGGCTAGCCACAGGTAACCCGCCACGGCCGCTACGGCCAGCACGATCACGAGAACGATAATGAGAAACGCCTTCACTCTAGGCAGACTCCCTGGCCGCGCTTGTGTGAGCCAGATATTCGCGCAAAATCACCATGGCAGCAACCGCGTCGACGGTGTACTTGCCGTCAGAGGTACGGGTGGACTTTCTGCGGCCGTCATGGGTTTCCGTGTGGGTAATGCGGCGCCCCAATTCTTCTTCGAGGATGCGTTCGGCTTCCCAGCTGGTCAGGCGTTCATCGACGAGTTCCACCGGCACGCCAAGTTGTTTACGAACGCGTTCGGCGAACCGTGTGGCTTCCTCGGCCATTTCGCCGGGGGTGCCGTCGAGGCGAAGAGGCAGGCCGACGATGATTTGTTTTACGTGATGTTCGCGGGCGAATTCGCGCAGCCGGCGCATGTCTTCGTTGCGATTGATGCGCTCCAGCGTGGAGTGCGGCTCGGCAATGCGCGCTTCGGAATCGGCCAGCGCGAGGCCCATTTTTTTGCGGCCGTAATCGATGGCCAGAATTTTCGCGCCCGCAGCGGCCGGAATCGATGTGGAAATACCTGTAGTTTTGGGATTTTGCGTCACATCACCAGTATAGCCCGAAGGAACCGCAGAAACCGAAATCGCATGTAGCCGTTGGCGCGAGATATTCATCCGTGTTTGAGAGAGTTGCTGGTAATGTACGCGCAAGATGGATGGAGAGGCGGCGACATGGACGCAAAGCAGATTGGCAAAGTGGCGTTAGTGGCGGGCGGAACGGGCGGATTGGGACGCGCGGTGGTTCTGGCGTTCCTCGGAGCGGGCTACACGGTTGCGGTCACTTACCATACGCCGGAAAAATGGGCAGCGCTGCAGCAGGATGTAGGCCCGGCTACGCGCCTGGAAGGATTCCGGGTAGACGTCACGGATGAATCCGCCGTGAAGGACCTGATCGAAACGCTGGTGAGTAAATACGGGAGACTGGATGCGCTTGTGAATGCCGTGGGCGCCTATGCGGGTGGAATCAAGCTATGGGAGATGCAAACGAGCGTGTTTGAGGAAATGCTGGCGCAGAATCTGCGCTCGGGATACGCGCTGGCGCATGGCGCTGTGCCGGCAATGCTGAAACAGCGGTCGGGCGCAATCGTGAATATCGCCGCGAAGGCCGCGTTAGATCACGCTGCGGGAGCGTCCGCTTACGCCGCTTCGAAGGCCGCGGCGCTCGCCATGATGGATTCGCTGGCGGCCGATCTGAAGGGAACTGGCGTGCGTGTCAACTCCATCCTGCCAAGCATCATCGACACGGAAGCCAATCGAAGAGCAATGCCCGGTTCGGACTTCGCGAATTGGCCGAAGCCCGCGGATATTGCGCGCGTAATTCTCTTTTTGTGCAGCGACGACGCCAAGGTTGTGCAAGGCGCAGCTGTCCCAGTGTATGGAGACAGCTGATTATTCCGGCATGATCACGGGCTTGGTCTTCGGCAGAGCGTCCAGCGTGGCCTTATCCAGATTCAAGTGCGCCGCCACCAGTTCCGGCGGCGTGTGCGAGAGCCATTCGGAAAGTGCCAGATCCTGATAGAAGCTGCTCTTGAACATTTCCAGGAACTTTAGATCGGTGTTGCCCGTGTTTTCCACGTAGTGCGGCAGCGTCTTCTGGACGTAGCCGACATCGCCGGTTTCGAAATCCATGGTTCGGGCGCGGCCTCCCGAAGTGAAAACGGTCATGCGTCCCTTGCCGCCGAAATAGTATTGCCATTCGTCGGCGTTGGGGTGCCAGTGCAGTTCGCGGATGCCACCTGGCTTCACGATGACGATCGCGGCGGAGATGTTTGTAGCCACTTTGAAAATGCTGGAGTCAATGATGCGAACTTCTCCGCTTTTGTTTTTCATGGTGGGCGGCATCTGCGTGGTGCGAAAAGCAAAATCGATGAGCGAAGGTCCGAGTTTTCCCGCGGCCACGCGACGGTCTTCCTCAAGCGGTCCCGGCACAGCCGCCTGGAAAATGAACAGTTCTTTCTTCGGCATGTTGGCGAGCGCCTTCTGATCCACGCCAAAATTCTTGGCCAGCACTTCCGGAGGTGTGTGCGCCATCCAGTCTGAAAGCAGCACGGTTTCGAATTCGGAAAAATAGCCGTCGTCGAACACCAGAAGGAATTCGCAGCCGTCCGGCCCAAGGCCCTGGATCGAGTGCGGAATTCCCGTGGGGAAATACCACAAATCGTTTTCCTTGATGTCGGTCACAAAACTCTTGCCCTCGGCATCGATGCAGGTGATCCTCGCGTTGCCATACAGCATGAACGCCCATTCCGCGGCGGTATGCCAGTGCAATTCGCGGACGCCTCCGGCCGTCAGCCGCATGTCGACGCCCGCGAGTGTTTTTGAAATTTCCAGTTCGCGCGCGGTTACCTCGCGGGACCAGCCTCCTTCATGCAGGCGCTTATGGCCAAAGGAAAACGGATACTTGAAAGTCTGTACCGCGCCCGCATCCGTCTTTGGCGGAGTCACCGAATCCGGATTCGCGGCGTCCAGCGCTACGTTAGTAGGGCCGGGATCACTTGTGCTCCGGTCGGACTTGGAAGCTTCCTGCCCTGTCAGGTTTTCTACGGAACGCATGCCCGCTGCCGCGAGCGCGGCAGAGCTTACACACAGAAATCCTCTGCGGGTCAGTCCATCCTTCTCTTCTTCGCTGCTCATGAATCCTGCCTCTCCAAATTAGATAATTGGTATTTGATGGGACCATTCCTCTGGCGGATACAGCTTGTGCCCAGCTTGTTTTACTAGGGCTGCCGTCCTCGGGCTCCGGATTGAAAATCACTCCACATATCTAGCGCTTTCAGTTCCTTGTCCAGCCCGGTTTCTTTCATTAGCGCTTCCAGTTCGGCGCGGGATTGGCGTTTGCCGATGGGCTCCACGCGATCGGCGATGCCCCACGCCGTGACCGCGGCGAGAACGGTGTTGAGTTTCAGTTCGCGAATATCCACTTTGTCAAACGTGTCCGAGGCGGCGTGATAGTTCTGGAGATAATTTGCGACCTCCTGGTTGGCTACCAACGTGGGAACTCCCTCGAGGAGAAAATCGAGATTGTCCGTTCCGGTGGTCGCGTCGAGAGTTTGGGTGTCCACGCCCCAGTCGGCAAAAGGCTTGAGAATTTCCTGGATCGCGGCCTCGATGTCGTGGCGTCCGCCAAGGGAATAGCCGGTCACGCGCCCGATGCCGGAATCGAAAATGATGACGCCGCGGTATTTGTCTAGTTCCGCGCGATGGGCACGCACGTAGGCCCAGGAACCGAGCAGGCCTTGCTCTTCGCCGGAAAAAAGAATGAATCGGATCGTGCGGCGGGGAAGCAGGCCGCTGGCTTTGATGGCGCGCGCGGCTTCAATCACCATGGCCGCATTGCACCCGTTGTCCAGAGCGCCCGTACCAAGCTCCCACGAATCCAGGTGTGCGCCGAGCACCACGATTTCGTCGGGCTTCTCGTACCCGCGAATTTCGCCGCCGACATTTTGCTGTTCCACCGGGCCGGTAATGCGATTAGGCATGGTGAGTCGCAGTTTCATCTTGCCCGGATAGGCGAGCGCGGTACGTTCCAGGCGCAAGCCGTCCTCGCGCGCGAGGATCGCTTGGGGAAGCGCTTCGAGGCTTCCGTCCGGCGAATTGGTGTGACGATACAGCAGCTTTCGTTCGCGCTCGCCGGTCCAGAGGATCGCGGCGGCCCCGGCCTTCACGGCGCGCTCGATAATTGGCGGCGGAATATCGTACTCGCGAAAAAGATCCTCCCAGGTGTAGCTGACTTCCGTGTGCACCAGAAGGATCGCGCCTTTCAGCGAAGCTCCGGCGCGCACGAAATCAGCTTCCGTGCCATTCCCAACGAAAACCAGCGGCGCCTCAATCCCGCCGTCAGGAGTTGCCGGCGAAAGGCCCACGGAAACCAGCGAAACGGGAAAGCTGACCGGACCAAGAACGTCCAGTTTCGTGGCGCCTTCGCTCCAGGCGTGCGGCAGATTGTATTTTTCTGTGTGCACGTCCACGTCGCCGGCGCGAAACGCGGCAATGGCCCAGTCCACTGCTTTGGCCATTTCGGGTGAGCCGGTCACGCGGCCCCCAATATCGTCGGTCAGGTGACGAAGATTGGCCTCCAGCGGCGAGTCGCCCATCACGATAGGAGTGATTTTTGCCGCGGCTTGCGCGCAGGAGGATGGCTCAGTGACGGAGCACGCGCCAGAGCCCTGGATCATTTGCGTGGGATGCAGCGGGTCGGTCTTGACAGGCGGAAGTTGCGCCGGCAACGGAGAAGTAAAGGAGCAAAAGAAAAAAGCGAGAAAAAACGGGCGGCGCACGCGCATGGGCGAAAATTCCTTTAATCCGAGAATAGATTAGCAATGGCCAGCGAATTATAGCCCAGGGCGGGAAAAGAATTGTGCCCCCGGAAAAGTTTTCTCAGGAACGCAGGACGGCATCGGCAACGCGCGCGACCTGCGCCATTTCGGCGACGTCGTGGACGCGCACGATGTGCGCACCGAAGAGAATGCTGGCGGTGACGGTGGCCGCGGAACCCCAGATGCGCTGATCTGATGGCGCAGGCTTTCCGTTTTTCGCCAGCGTGGCGCCCAGAAAACCTTTGCGGGATGTGCCGACCAGTAGCGGGTAGCCAAGCTTGGCGAGCTCCGGAAGTTTCGCCAATAATTCATAATTTTGTGCGTAGGATTTCCCGAAGCCGATGCCGGGATCGAGAATGATTTGGGATTTGCGGACTTCCGCTCGCTGGGCGATGGCCAGGGATTGCCGCAGGCTGCTCATCACGTCGCGAATAATATTTTTAGCGAAGGGCTGCTTCTGCATGGTGCGAGGAGTTCCGCGCATGTGCATGAGCACGAGCGGGACATTTTGCCGTGCGGCAATTTGCGCGAGGCGAGGGTCGTGCTTCAGCCCGGAAATGTCGTTGACGATTTCGGCGCCGGCGCCAATCGCGAGTTGGGCGACTGCGGATTTTTGCGTGTCGACGGAGATCGGGATTTTCAGCCGGCCGCGAAGCGCTTCGAGTACGGGCAGCAGGCGCGCCAGTTCTTCGGCCGCGGAAATTTCCATGGAGCCCGGGCGCGTGGATTCGGCGCCGATATCCAGAATGTCCGCGCCGGCAGCCTGCATGGCAAAGGCGGCCTTCACGGCGCTCTTCACGGTAAAGAATTTGCCGCCGTCCGAGAAGCTGTCCGGCGTGACGTTGAGCACGCCCATGACAAGCGTGCGCTCGCCAAGCAGCAGGGTGCGTGAGGGGAGCTTTAGCTTAAACAGTTTGCGCGAAGCCATCAGGGCAGGGTCTTAGTCCAGGTCAAAATCGCGGATCGGTTTGCCGGCGGGGGCGTCTTTGGCCTTTTTCATGGCTTCGTCGAATTTTTTCGCCAGGATGTCTTCCTTGTGCGTTTCCTGGAAGAAAGAATCCGCGAATTTGTCTTCGCGCTGTTTTTTCTGCTCTTCCAGAATGCTGTGCGCCTTGGTGAGGTCGACGTCCGGGCCGGGCCGGGCCGGAGCCGTGTGCGAAAGCACCGCGCCAAAAATCGGATCGACCACCAGCTTAGCCTGGCAGCAGGGGCAAGTGATATTCAGGTTTTCGCCGTCTTTGAGTCCCATGGCTTTATTTTACGCCTTTTTCGAGAAATGAGGCTTGCCCAACAGATTCGCGGCCATGCCGGCGTGATGGGGCGATATGCGGAAATCCCCATAGCACAGCTTGCGAAGAATGGGCGTGGGGCGTGCATACCAACTGGCCCAACCGAGCGGGGAATCTCCATTCATGTCTTTGGCATCGATGGTGGCGCCAGCATCCAGCAAAAGCTGAATCGCTTCTTCGTCGCCAAACGCAGCGGCGCGGTGCAGCGGGGTTTCGCCCTTTGTACGGCAATCCCGCATGAAACCACCGGTTTCGGCGGAATTTTTGGTTTTGCAGTTTGGACTCGCACCACTTGCCAGAAGAACTTGTAGCACCAGATTGTGAGCCAACCGCCGCGGGGTACAAAGGGCGGAGTGCAGCGGCGTCTCTCCCGTGTCTTCGGCGGGCAGATTCACGTCAGCGCCGCGTTCGATAAGGAATTGACATAGCCGCCAGTGCCCGTCGAAGGCAGCCCCGATGAGTTCGAGATTATCACCCAGCGATTCCAGCGCCGCGCCTTGGCTGAACAGGAACTTCATGGCGCTGACATCGCCGTAGTAGGCGCACCATTGCAGAAGGGAAACGCCACCGTCGTCGGTGGAATTTGCGGAGTGGCCATTCGCAAGGTGTTCGAAAACCAGATCGGTGCGGCCGTCGCGAATTTCTTGCGGTATCGCCATGGGGGCGGATATTAGCACGCGCGGCGGCGCAAGAGAACGGCGCAAGGCCAAAAAAGAAGGCGCGATCGCTCGCGCCTTCTTTCGCTGACTTAGAACTTATAACTTAAAACTTGCTACGGTTTCACGCCTTCGCCGGAGAATCTCCGCGCGTAAACCCCGGAGCGGGCCGCAACTCCGGCCGAACGACCTTGGGATCGGCGCTCGGTGATGCCTGAGGCGGCGGAGTGGGAGGCGTACGCGGCTTTTCCGGCAGCGTCTTGCCTTCCATCAGCATTTTCACTTCATTGGCGTCCAGCACTTCGCGTTCGAGCAGCGCCAGCGCGATGTGTTCCAGGGTCTCGCGATTGGCTTGCACGATGCTCTGTGCCTTCTCATACGCTTCGCTGACGATGCGCTTCACTTCCTTGTCGATGTGCAGCGCGGTGTCTTCGCTGAAGTCGCGATGCTGGGCAATTTCGCGGCCCAGGAAGATCGCTTCTTCCTTCTTGCCGTAAGCCAGCGGGCCCATGTTGCTCATGCCCCACTCGCAGACCATGTTGCGCGCGATGTCCGTGGCGCGTTCGATGTCGTTGCCCGCGCCGGTGGTGATGTGGCCTAGGAAAATTTCTTCGGCGGTGCGGCCGCCCATCAGAACGGCCAACATGCCTTCCAGATATTCCTTGGTGTAGGTGTGCTTGTCCGCTTCCGGTAGTTGCATGGTCAAGCCCAGCGCCATGCCGCGCGGAATAATAGTGACCTTGTGCACGGGATCGGCGCCCGGCGTCATCGCTGCGATCAGCGCGTGGCCTGCTTCATGGTAAGCCGTGTTCTTTTTCTCCTCGTCGGACAGGATCATGGACTTGCGCTCCACGCCCATCAACACTTTGTCCTTGGACATTTCGAAGTCCGCCATGGTGACAAATTTGCGGTTCTGCCGCGCTGCCCACAGCGCCGCTTCGTTCACCAGGTTGGCGAGATCGGCGCCAGAGAAGCCGGGGGTCCCGCGAGCGATGATGGAAAGCTCCACGTCATCGCAGAGCGGAACCTTGCGCGTGTGCACGCGGAGAATTTCTTCGCGGCCCTTCACATCCGGACGAGCTACTACAACGCGGCGATCGAAGCGCCCGGGACGCAGCAACGCCGGGTCCAGCACGTCAGGGCGGTTGGTTGCGGCGATCAGGATGACGCCCTCGTTGGATTCGAATCCGTCCATTTCCACCAGCAGTGCGTTCAAAGTTTGTTCGCGCTCGTCGTGTCCGCCGCCCAAGCCTGCGCCGCGGTGACGGCCCACAGCGTCAATTTCGTCGATGAAAATGATGCAGGGAGCATTCTTCTTGCCCTGTTCAAATAGATCGCGAACGCGGCTAGCGCCCACGCCTACAAACATTTCCACGAAGTCCGACCCGGAAATGGAGAAGAACGGCACGTTCGCTTCACCCGCGATCGCGCGGGCCAGAAGAGTTTTGCCCGTTCCCGGAGGCCCGACGAGCAGCACGCCCTTGGGAATGCGGCCGCCGAGTTTCTGGAACTTCTGGGGATCTTTGAGGAACTCGATAATTTCCTGAAGCTCTTCCTTGGCTTCGTCGCTGCCTGCCACATCCTTAAAGGTGGCTTTCTTTTGCTGGGCAGAGAGCAACCGGGCGCGAGACTTACCGAAGCTGAGCGCTTTGTTGCCGCCGGCCTGCATCTGGCGCATCAGGAAGAAAACGAAACCCGCGAGCAACAGAAGCGGCAGGGCATTCAGCAGGATCAGCACCCAATCGCCGCTGCGGACTTCCTTGACGTTCAATTGCACGGCCTTATCGCGCAGGGCTTTTGTGATTTCGGGTGAGTTCTCCTTGGGGATAGTGACATGGAACTTGCGGTTCGCCGGCCGCACGTATTCGCCCTGGAGCTCGTAGCTGTTCGGTGAGAGGTACAGCGTGACTTCCTTCACATCGCCCTCGTCCACCTTGGCCATAAATTCGCTGTAGCTCGGGCTGTCTTCGCGAGCCGCCTGGCCGTTGCTGGAGACCAGCCTCCAGAGCATCACGCCCAGGAAGACGATGGAGATCCAGAAAAGAATCGTTTTTGCCGTAGAACTAGAATTCACAGTAACCTCTCAATGTTTCCCAACAACCGACCGCCAAATCCTTTTATGTGCGTGTTCACGCGCTTACCGCCGTTTTTTCTTGGCCGTTTTCTTTACTGTTTTAGACCTGGCAGCGCCGTTTGAGGAAGAGCCTGCCACCAGATTCTTACTGTTGCGCCCCGTGCCGTTCGCAGTCGCCAAGCCATACCCAGACCACATTAGATTAGATGCAGTCCGGAAGCCAAAGTAATCGGGCTCCAGGGCCACCCGCCGCCGGGAGGTTTTGTCCAGCAGGACCGCCAGGCGCAGCGAACGCGGCTTGTTTTCGCCCAGCCTGCGCAGCAGAAAATCCTGCGTCACGCCGCTGTCGAGTACGCAATCGACCAAAAGCACGTCGCGTCCTTTCAGCTCAGAGCGATGATCCTTCTCCGCGTTCGTGGCCGAACGGTTGGCGAAAAACACCTCGCGGCGTTTTTGTCCCGCAAGCTCCACATCCCGCACATCTTCCCGCACGAAGTGCAACACCACAGGACTATCGATCGTGCGAATGAGGTCGGCCGCGAACATAAAAGAACGGTCCATAGTGACCACAATATCCAGCCTGCGGCCCCGCACATCCCTTGAGATCTGCCGGCCCAAAGCTTTGACACGATTACCGATTCGGGCGGCGGAAACTGTGGTCACTTTTGCCATGTCGACGAAATCGGAACCTCTGTAATCACGATCGCCTTCCGCGTCGAATCGCCGACAGCATATTCCACGGCAACCGGCAGGCCGCGCGTCCACGCGATTCCTTCATCGCAAACCAGTACCGGCCAGGATGCTTTCTGCCAGCGGTTGACGCCCAGCTCATTCAACAGTCGCGACAATTTGTGGCGCTTCTGATGGCCGAGTGGCTGCATGGAATCACCTGGCCGCCAGTTTCGCACCACCAGGGGTGTACCGAATCGTTCACGGTCCAAGACTGCCCCTGTAACATTAGTTTCTCGCCCTTGGAGGGGCCAGTCAATCACCCTGAAGCGCAGGCAGCACGATTGTTCCACCAAAGGCACGTCAGTCACATCGGAATCGAGATTTAGCCTGTGGGAAAAAGGCGAGGGGTCGGGATGTGCTCCACCGAAGGATTTCAGCGCTGCGGGACGAAAAACCAGAAAATCGCACTCTCGCCTGACTTCTACTCCCCCGGGGAGGGGCAAGCATTTGCCGCTGTCAGGGTGGTGGGCCAGGCGCAGCACGGCATCCACGTGGACCGAACTGAGCTGGCCAGAGCGGGGTTTCACGAGTTCGACGATGCGGCGAATTATCCGGCTGGTCATCGCTAAATTGTATCTTCCAGCATCTTTCAGTAGTTCGTGGTTGCAGGCAATCTCGTCCTGATTTTCTGGGGAGCCCAACAGGTCACGCACCCTGATGCGGATACCATCGTCGGAATCCTTAGCGAGTGCGGCGACACGCCACTTTGCGGAGAAATTCAGCCAGCCGTCGTCCGCTCGGGCAAGGTCCGCAAGCCGGCATAAGTGATCGACCACGGCGGGCTGAAATTGCTTTTCCAGAAGTGGCATGAGCTTTAGACGAATTCGCGCGCGGGTTCGTTTGGTGTCGCGATTCGTGACATCTTCGCGCCACTCCTGCCGCCGGCTGCGAAGATACGCGCGCAAGTCGGCGCGGCGGAATTGCAACAGCGGACGAAAGACGCAGCCAAATTCGGGATGAATGCCGCCCAGTCCGGCGAGCCCCGTGCCGCGCAGGATGTGGGAAAGCACGGTTTCGGCCTGATCGTCGGCAGTATGCGCCACAGCGATTTTGTCCAGTTGGCGTTCGGCGGCGAGGCGCTCGAAGAATCCGTAGCGCGCCCGCCGTGCCGCGTCTTCCAGGTTGGCACGCTCACGTTTGGACTTGCCGGAGATGTCTTCGCGATCCACGAAGAAAGGCAGTCGGAGGCGCTCCGCAATTTTGGCCACGAATCTTTCATCAGCATCGGAGGCACGCCCGCGCAATTTGTGATTGAAGTGCACCATGGAAAGAACGATGCCCAGTTTTTCCTTTAATTCGAAAAGAAGGAGAAGCAGCGCCACCGAATCCGCGCCGCCGGAAACCGCCACGCCAACGCGCTGGCCTGCTGGAGCCCAATGACTATCCCGCAAATGATGGAGCAGTTGCCGCGCAAGCTGCCCAAACGCGCGGTCCGCGTGCTGGTTCGCCTTGGCAGGGTTGCGCGCAAGAGCTTTCTTGGTCATTGTGCGATGCGGGTATCGTAACAGATGTGGCGCGTGCGAGCCGGCAAGCTCTTCCGCCCCGACAACGTTGACGGACTATAGTTCGCGGGTCATGTGGAACAGGAAAAGTACGGAGAGTTGCAGGTCGCGCAACAGATTCAGCGGTACCTTGTGAACAGGTATGCGGAACCAGCTTTGTTCGCGCCAGCGCTCGCTCACGCGCGTCCAGAAATCATGCAGATCCGCGCGCGTGTATACGTTGTTGTGGAATAGCAGCGGATTCCATTTTGCCCAGAATAGCTGGACCTTGGACGGCACGCGCAGCGAAGGGAAATGTTCCTTGGCGCGGAGGTAAGCCGCTTGCAGGTCGGCCAGTTTGAACTGGTCATATTTCTCGCGCAGCTTGGCATATTCCTCTGCCACGCGTTGTTCCGCCGCGGACGGATGGCGCGTCTGAAGCCAAAGTTCTTCCATCTCCGCCAGAATGCGCAGCATGCCGCGCAAATATTCACGCACTTCCTTAACGCGCCCGGTGTAGTAGTTCCAGCGGGAGAGGATGGGGAAGCCCGGACGCCGCGCGGTGCGCCCCTTCAGGCGGAAGTAGCCGCACATCATGGGATGGCGCCCTTCGGTCTGAATGGAGTTCTTGTACCAGAGAAATCGCAGGAAATTGTTCCAGTAATTGCAGCGTGAGCCGCGCTGAAGGATCGCTTTCATGTTTTCCAGGCTGTAAAACGTTCGCCAGGCCTCGAAATACGTTTCCTTCCACGAGCCATCCTTCAAATTGGCGTGGTGGGTCACTTCATGCTGCGAATCGTACAGATTGAAATCGGGGTTCATCCATTCGCCGCGACGCATCATGTGCAGATGATCCATGGAGCCGGGAAGCGGCATCAGGATGAAAAACGAGGCATGGTCCGGGCGAACTTCATTCATCAGGAATTTCAAGTCGCGGCGAATGGAATCGACCGTGTCCAGGGGAAAGCCCACGATGTATCCGACGTGCGAAGAAATATCCGAATCGCGATACGCCTGGATCAGCTGGCGATACTCGTTGACCTGATTCTGCTTTTTTCCGGCGGCAGCGAGGTTTCCTGGATCGACGCTTTCCATGCCGATGAACACATTGATGCAGCCGGCCTCGCGCGCCTTGGTCACAAAATTCTTGATTTTCCAGGAGAGCACGTCGACCTGCATCATGAACTCGACCGGGATTTTATCTTCGTTGCGAATCTTGATGAGTACGTCGAAGATGCCTTCCCAATTTTTGTTGCGGGCGAAATTGTCGTCGGTGAAAAAGTAAAACGTGATTCCGTTTTCGCGGTAGTTGCGGCGAATCGCTTCGGCGATATGCTCGGCCGACCGGAAACGCATCTTGCGCCCTTGCACGTTGATAATGGTGCAGAAGGTGCACTCAAACGGGCAGCCGCGGCCGCAATCAAGCGTGCCGAAATTTGAAGCGACGAATTTCTTCAGGTATTTCTTGCGGATGGCGGGAATGGGCTTGGTATACAGATCCGGCTTGCTGTTCAGAAAATCGTACATGGGCTTCAGCCGGTTGTTCACGGCGTCGAGCAGCAAATCGCCCCAGGTTTCTTCCACTTCGCCCTTGACGATGCTTACGCCATCGTCCATAAGTTGCTGAATATCGGCGGGAATGTCCGGCAAAAGCGCAAGATAGCCACTGACGTGAAAACCGCCCACCAGAACGGTCAATCCCGCTTTGCGAAACGTGTGAGCCAGATCACACGCGCGTGGGAACTGGTTCGTCTGCACGCCCACCAGGCAAACAACCGTCTTTGCCAACCCCCAATATTGCGAGCGGCAAATTCGCTTGATGGGAATTTTGTCGACCGTCTCGTCGAATAACCGGACCTTTACGTTCCAAGCATCGCCCAACGTATTTCGTCGGACAACATCTTCGGTCAGTCCCGCAAGGCAGGCGAGCGTATTGCTGGGCAACACGCCGCGCCAATGGCGCACAACGTAACCGTCGTCATCGTACTGACTCGGCTTAATAAGATAGAGATTTAGAGTTTTCCGCATGACACCCGGCCCACGTCGTGGCCGGACTCGCTGGCGGGAGCGAAGCCGGAAAGACGATGCAATGGTCGCACAACATTTCAGATGCGGCAAGAGGCGTCCAGGATAAACGGATGTTGCTAAGTCAGTTGGCGGCCAGAAGCCCAGGACCAAATTGGAACCTGGATTGGTTCATCGTAGGGAACATTCATCGCGGGCGAGATGGCCGCTGCGTTTCGCCTGAGTTTCGACCAGAGCCGTCCAAGGCTATTCAACTCATAGATACCGGGGCGTAACACGCGCTTAATATTTGCGGCTGTTCCTTGCAGTAGCATTGGCGTTTCTTATTCCAGGTTCACAGCGTTATCCGGAGGATGCGATGTTTACCCGCCGTTCGTCGATGTTTGCCGTTGCCGCTTTGTCTGGCGCTGCTCTGATTGCCGGATGCAATTACAGTGGAGAGGAACCCACAAAGGAAAAGGATTTTGCGGTTTCCGCGTCCGTGAAGACCGCCATCGGCGCCGCCGGAAGTACGTTCGTTAACCCCATCATGACCAAGTGGATTGCGTCATATCAGCAAGCGCATCCGGGCACACTGGTGAATTACCGGCCGATCGGCAGCGGCGCGGGCATCGAAGCGCTCAAGCAGAGCACCCTGGAAATCGCCGCCAGCGACATGCCACTGAACGATGAGCAGTTGAAAGCGACGGTTCCTTTGATCCAGGTTCCCGTCACGGCCGGCGCGGTGTGCGCGGTTTATAATCTGCCGGATTTGAAGAGCCCGCTGCGCTTCAGTTCGTCCACGTTGGCCGGCATTTTCATTGGCAACATTATTAGTTGGCAGGATCCCGCTATTGCCAGAGACAATCCCGGCGTCGCGCTGCCCCACGCCGCCATTATTGTGGTGCATCGCTCTGAAGGAAGCGGCACGACTAG
The DNA here is from genome assembly GCA_963701055.1 of Candidatus Acidiferrales bacterium. Classification (GTDB taxonomy): domain Bacteria; phylum Acidobacteriota; class Terriglobia; order Acidiferrales; family UBA7541; genus Acidiferrum. The sequence continues at coordinate 1,303,416 of OY969563.1, forward strand.
CATCTTTACCTCGTACCTGGCGAAGGTGAATTCCGACTGGTCCAAGAAAGTCGGCAGTGGCCTAAGCGTGAAATGGCCCGTGGGCATCGCCGCGCAAGGAACTACCGGCGTTCTCGATTTCGTGAAGCAGAATGTCGGCACCATCGGCTACGCGGAATTGAATTACGCGTCTGCGCAGCACTTGCCGGTCGCTGCGATCCAGAACCGCAGCGGCAGTTTTGTTGCGCCCAGCGCGGCTAGCACTACCGCGGCGGTGCAGGCGTTCGACCAGGAATTGGCTCAGGATGCGCGTGCGTCGATTGTCGATCCGCCCGCGTCCGCCAAAGAGGCTTATCCCATTTCCGGCATCAGCTTCTTCCTGATTGCGAAAGATGGCTCGGACGCCGTCGAGCGCCAGGCCATTCGCGATTTCACTCAGTACATCGTCACCGGCGGCCAGGACCTTTCCGAAGGCCTCGATTATGCGCGTCTGCCGAAGCCAGTGCAGGATCATGCGCTAGGCTTGCTCGGGCAGATGCAGTCTAACGGGCAACCCATAAAATCCAGCTGAACTCGCAGTCGATCCGGTTATAAAAGCTAAAGTCTTTTCGCCAGCTCCAGGATCAGCACGATCAAGAGGATCAAGCCGAGGCCGCCGCTCGGATAGTAGCCCCAGCCTGTGCTGTACGGCCAAGCCGGCAAAGATCCCAGGAGCAGAAGCACTAGAAAAACGATGAGCAGGATTCTGAGCATGAGTTTCCTCAGCGCGAACGATACAGCAAGCCTTTTTTGGTGAAACTACCGCAGATTGTGTAGCGCGGATGGGGAGATTGCTGACATCTTCGTTGGAGATTGCCGATGGGCGTGATGTACATAGAGGGTGCATTGATGTACATAGATGGCTTACCTACGGAAGGAGAGTCTGCTATGGCAAACGGCACGCGAGCGCACAAACATTTTCGCCTGGACCCCGTAAAGATCCGGCGGGCGCAGAAAGTGCTGGGCGTCCGCACGGAAACCGAAACCATCGAGCAGGCTTTGGATTTGGTGCTTTCCGAGCACCGCAGCAACCGGTTGGCGGCCGAAGCCAACGAACGGTTTGCGGCGAGCGGCGTCGCCGTGAAAAACGTGTACGGCAAATTGGAGCCGCGGAACTAGGCGAGATAGGAGTCTTCAGGGGCTGAAGCCCGTGATTGCCTGCGTCGTGCGTGGGGGCTGAAGCCCCCACCTCCTAAAGAGAAGACAATTCCCGAGTGGAGCGTTGAAGCAGCCGTGCCTTCCCGGAATCGCTCATCGATGCATTCGTCGATCAGGATGCGCATCAGGGGCGTGCGAGCAACAGGAGCTTGGCTTCTTGAAGAGCGGCGACAGCTGATTCACGGGAGACCGTAGGAAATCCCTCCAGAAAATCTTCCAGAGTTTTTTTGCCCTGCAGATAGTCGAAGTGGGTTTGGACTGGAACCCGCGTTCCGCCCTCAAGGGTGGCGTAGGCAAGACAACGACTGCGGTTGCCACCGCTGAAATTTTGGCCCACGAGCATCGCAAGCAGGTTCTTCTTATCGATCTAGACCCCCAAACAAATGCCACGGTTACTCTCATCAAGGAAGACGACTGGCAAACTAGGGACGAAAACGGTCAAACGATCGCACAGCTTTTCATCGATAAGTTGAATCCTAACGAAGCGCCTCGATTCGACATCGAACAAGCCATTGCGCGCCGCGTGTCAGGACTTAACGGGGGCATAGCTCGACTTGATCTATTACCTTCCAGCATCAGATTGATTGATGTGCAGGACAGCATTCCACTGATCGCGCTTAGGGGGAATTTTATGACGAATCCCCTGGACATTTTGAAGAGTGCGATCCAGCCGATCATTGATCGCTACGATTACATTATTATCGATTGCCCACCCAGTTTAGCCTGGAAAATTCATGATTTCAGAAGCACGAAAGGCCTCGCTATGGTACAAATCCGTTGTCTAGTCAGATTTGAGACCAAAAGTGAGGCCTTCGCTTGTCCGAACATACCACAACAGACTGTCTCCTTTTTCCAGATATTTTTGATCGGCCGGTAGTTGCGAAGTTTGACCAACGGCAGGGCAGTTCCGATGGCGGAGCGATTCTGCTGCAAGCTGCCGAGCGGCGTTTGGGCCTGACTTCGGCATTGGCGGGTTGTCTGAGAGATGCCCGGCAAGCGGGTAAGGTGCAGCATGAGTTGTGTGAGTTGATTACGCAGCGAGTCATGGCCATCGCGTTGGGATATGAAGACGCCAACGACGCGGCACGGTTGGCCTGCGATCCGATCCACAAGATGCTGGTCGGTCGGGATCCCGTCGACGGCGAAGACCTGGCTTCGCAACCTACGCTGTCGCGTTTTGAAAATGCTCCGAATCGCAAGGAACTGTTGCGCATGACAGAGGCGCTGGCGGGGCGGGTCATTGAACGACATCGCAAGCGCCTGCATGGTCGCGCTCGGCGCATCACTATCGATCTGGATCCCACCGAGGACCCCACCCACGGCGCGCAACAACTCTCGTTTTTCAATCGCCATTACGATTCGCATTGTTATTTGCCGATGGTTTGTTTTCTCACCTTTGATGGCGAGGCGGAGCAGTACTTGGTGGCGGCGGTGCTACGGCCCGGAAATGCGCCCGGTTCGGCAGGTGCGCTGGGAATTCTGCGCCGATTGATCGAACGAGCAGGGGACGCTTTTCCTAAGGCGAGAATCCGGGTGCGCCTCGACGGCGGCTTCGCGTCCCCGAAAGTGCTGGATTTTCTGGACTGCGAACCGAAGGTGGAATACCTCGTCAACCTAGCTTCCAATGCGGTGTTGAAGCGTAAAGTGAAATCGGCTATGCAGTGGGCTCGTCGTGCGTCGGAGGTCTCCGGACAAACCGAGCATGTCTATGGCGAGTGCCGATACGCTACCCGCAAGACTTGGCCGTGGAAACGACGGGTCATCTACAAAGCCGAGGTGGTGCGCGCCGCGAACAAGGAACCGAAGGACAACCCGCGCTTTGTGGTCACCAACTTAAAACAGGATCCCCAGTGGATTTACGAGCAGGTTTACTGTCAGCGGGGGGACATCGAGAATCGGATCAAGGAATTGCACGACGGCATGCAGATCGGCCGGACCAGTTGCTCGAACTTCTTGGCCAACACATTCCGGGTGCTACTGACAGCGACGGCTTATGTGCTGATGCAAGAAATGCGCCTTCGCCTGGCCCGGACCCACCACGCCCGGGCGCAAGTCGCTACCTTGCGTGAACACTTTCTAAAACTCGGAGCCCAAGTCGTCGCCACGGTGCGTCGCATCGTGGTGCATTTCCCTCAAGCGTTTCCCTACCGCGATAGCTTCCTTCGTCTCGCTTTGAGCTTGGGCGCGCAAAGCGGATAATCCAGAGTCTCCACGATATAAACTTTTTACACGTCAACTGGCTGGTAGGAGTGTCTCGTTTCACTTCAAAACCTGAACTTCAACACCACTAACAACTTTAGAATCAGTCTTCCCGTTCCACTTACCTCTGCCCTTACTCGCAGGTTGTCACACTCTCAAAAAAAAGAGCCGCTGAATCACTCTTCACGAATAATGCAGGTTAGGGACTGTTACGAAAAACGGATTACGAGTCTCGACCAACTACATAATTCCTACCATTCCAGACATGCTGTCCACTTGGGGAATTTACCAAATCGTAGATAGTCTGCACCATTTTTCCGATGACATCGGGCGCTCTATACCGCCGTTGGGAATTGTTGCGACTAAGGTTCAGTCCAATAACCTGCACCGCAGGGTGATTGATGACTTGAGGGCTCGTCGTTTGGGGCGGTTTGGGCAGGCAGGCAATCTAGCCCAGACTCCACTTCTTATTCAGACGATTCGACAAGCCGTTGGCGTGGCGAGGGGCGCAGACATCGATGCCAACATTCGGACAATCGGAGACAAATATGGCCCAGCATATGACGATTTCAGGTACCTGACTCAGGAGATCAAAAAACTATGCGAAGCCAAAAAAACTTGCTGAATCTGTTAAAGGGTTTGGTGTCGCTCCTCGATGAGGAGGCTGCGAAAAATACAGAGTTCGCGAATCGGTTGGATGAACTCATGACGGGAGTTGCTGACGGGCACTCGCGGTCAAAATCTGTTTATCGGGAAGTTGCGCTGGTGCCAGATGTCTATGCCGAATTTAGTGCGAAAAGTGAAACCGAATTCAGGGATTGGCTCGGAGATCTGCCGATTTCGATGTTGCGCGCTATCATTCGCAAACATGATTTTGACGCGACCAGGCGTGTATCCAAACTCAAAGACCCTGGCAAGTTGGTGGAACTCATCGCGAACCAAATCCGAGTGAGGTTGGCTCGGGGAGGCGGGTTTCTTACGCCTTCTGGCGAGTAGACGGCCAGAGCGTTCACCCTGTTGAAAAATGTGGAAAACAAAAATAGGGGGTTAACGGGAGTTGACAAATACGGGGAGTCTGGTAATCTTACTTAGTTCGTAGGTAGCCACTCTGCTGGACAGGGAGGCAGAACAAAAAGCTCTTTGACAACCGATACGATGTGCCAGAATCTGTTCGATCCCATTCGGGTTCGAGCCTAGGCTGTAGCGATACAGCAGAGGACTGGATGGGTTAATTTGAGTTAATTTGAGCGACTAACAATTTTGCTTGGCAGGCTGGCTCGGGATAAAACCCGGGCTATTTTATTGCGCCAAGCAACAGGCTTCAAACGAGAGTTTGATCCTGGCTCAGAACGAACGCTGGCGGCGTGCTTAACACATGCAAGTCGCGTGCGCAGTTTCCTGTAGCAATACAGGGGAGGGGCGCACGGCGCACGGGTGCGTAACACGTGGGCAATCTGCCCTCCGATGGGGAATAACCCCGCGAAAGCGGGGCTAATACCGCATAACATTCCTTGAACGATGGTTCGAGGATTCAAAGCAGTAATGCGTCGGAGGAGGAGCCCGCGCCCGATTAGCTAGTTGGTGAGGTAATGGCTCACCAAGGCAATGATCGGTAGCTGGTCTGAGAGGATGATCAGCCACACTGGAACTGAGACACGGTCCAGACTCCTACGGGAGGCAGCAGTGGGGAATCTTGCACAATGGGCGAAAGCCTGATGCAGCGACGCCGCGTGGGGGATGAAGCTTTTCGGAGTGTAAACCCCTTTCGCCTGGGACGAATGCCTCGCAAGAGGAGTGACGGTACCAGGATAAGAAGCCCCGGCTAACTACGTGCCAGCAGCCGCGGTAAGACGTAGGGGGCCAGCGTTGTTCGGAATTACTGGGTGTAAAGGGTTCGTAGGCGGTGTGGCAAGTTGGGAGTGAAATCTCTGGGCTCAACCCAGAGGCTGCTTCCAAAACTGCTGTGCTTGAGTGTGAGAGAGGCTCGTGGAATTGCAGGTGTAGCGGTGAAATGCGTAGATATCTGCAGGAACACCCGTGGCGAAAGCGGCGAGCTGGATCACTACTGACGCTGAGGAACGAAAGCTAGGGGAGCAAACAGGATTAGATACCCTGGTAGTCCTAGCCCTAAACGATCAGGACTTGGGGTGCCGCCCGTTCGGGCGTCGTCCCGGAGCTAACGCGTTAAGTCCTGCACCTGGGGAGTACGGTCGCAAGACTGAAACTCAAAGGAATTGACGGGGGCCCGCACAAGCGGTGGAACATGTGGTTCAATTCGACGCTACGCGAGGAACCTTACCTGGGCTCGAAATGCTAGTGACCAGCTGTAGAAATACGGCCTTCCCGCAAGGGACACTAGTATAGGCGCTGCATGGCTGTCGTCAGCTCGTGCCGTGAGGTGTTGGGTTAAGTCCCGCAACGAGCGCAACCCCTGCACACAGTTACTACTCGCAAGAGAGGACTCTGTGTGGACTGCTCCGGATAACGGAGAGGAAGGTGGGGATGACGTCAAGTCCGCATGGCCTTTATGTCCAGGGCTACACACGTGTTACAATGCAGGGTACAAACCGTTGCCAACCCGCGAGGGGGAGCTAATCGGAAAAAACTCTGCTCAGTTCGGATTGCAGTCTGCAACTCGACTGCATGAAGCCGGAATCGCTAGTAATGGCGTATCAGATCGACGCCGTGAATACGTTCCCGGGCCTTGTACACACCGCCCGTCACATCACGAAAGTGAGCTGTACTAGAAGTCGCCACGCTAACCGCAAGGAGGCAGGCGCCCAAGGTATGACTCATGATTGGGGTGAAGTCGTAACAAGGTAGCCGTAGGAGAACCTGCGGCTGGATCACCTCCTTTCTAAATAGAAAGAGATCTACTCCGCTATGGTGTGCGGAGGATGGTCTCAACGCGAAGGGCAGCTCTCACGGGCTTGCCAGTTCGCTAGACTCAAGTAACTCAAAGACCCTTCGGGCTCCAACCCGGGGGGCGGACAGATTCTGACAGATCGATATCGGTTGGCACAAAAGAGCAAAATTCAATGAATGAAGGGCCGCGGTGGCTAGCGCCGCGGCCCTTTTTGTTTTTCTGATCTGACAAGCTGTGCTCGATCAGGCCCGTGGGTATAAGTGCAGCTCTGGCATCGGAAAGTCCTTTTGATTGTCAGTTAGCAGCGCACATTCCTCTTCAATTGCCACCGCAGCGATTAGGGCGTCGGTTAGCCCGAGAGTTCGCCCCCGCCTTGACCAAATGTTCTTGAGCGCGCCTCCTCTGCGCGCAGCACGCTCGGTGATGCCGAGGCAGAGTAAGCCCTCCAACAGACGTTCTGTCATGGCTCGTTCCGCCGGCCGCATTCCAGCGTAGAGTTCTGCGATGTTGAGCACGGTCGTTACCAGCGTATGATGGGCGTCGACCAGACTTGCCAGAAGCTCCCTGCGTTTGTTGCGCTTTCGGAGTACATCGATGAGCACAGAAGTATCCAGGAGGATTCTCATTTTGCGCGGCGTTTTTGATGCTTGGCGCGGTTCCCATCACTTTCGCGACGCAACGTTCGAACCCAATTCGCCGAACCTTGTTGCAACTCCGGATGGTCGGCGTCGCGCCAGACCGCTTTTTCGTCGTTCAGGAATGCCAGCAGCTTGCGCCGGCGCACAGCTTCTCTGGCCGTCTCGACAAGAAAGGCGCTGCGTCCGCGGCGTCCGGCGATCGCGTCTATGTCTCGCGCCAAATCTTCGGGTAGGAGAACGTGGGCTCTTTTATAACGCACAAGTCACCTCTAAAGCACAATTCTAATGTGCCATAGCTATGTGCCTAATTCAAGGTTCGTCGTTGATCACCGCGCACAAGCGGTAGCGCAACCGATCGATTCGGCTTTTAGCTGAACAAGACGGCGGCGTGGCCTTCGAGGACGCCCAGTGCGCGGGCCATTCCGACCTGGTCCCAGTTGTTCCAGCCTTCGACGATGATCCCGTCGCGCACTTTGCAGGCACTCATGCCACAGAGCTTTAGTTTTTTGTTCGTTGGCGGAATTCCGAGCCCTTCGCCCGTGTGCGTCATCGTGGCCGTCCATCGAGCGAACGCCGTGTCGCCTTCCTGAAGCACTTGTTCAAGATGGATGTGCGCATCAGGGCACGCGGTGCGCAGCGCACGATAAAATGCCTTGAATTCCGCCGGCCCTTGGGAGGAGATCTCAGGACGCCCAACCCCCCAAATCACGCTGGTCTGCGGAAAGAGTTCGTCGATCGTCGACTCCATCCCTTTATTCCACACTTCGTCGAACCACCGCCGGATCAAAGTGGCTGCATCGGGATTCGGGCGCACAAGTTCATTTGCCGTAGCTGCACTCATCGGAGGTACCTCCTGGCTAACCTTAACTTGCGCGGCACTATACCACGATGTCCTCAGGCCGCAACACACCCACCCTTCCGTGATTCTTGCGGGGCAGACCGGGAGGTTGGATTCACGTCCGAGAGAGCCGTTGGCTGCCATAAATATGGTAAAATAGGCGGATGAGGACTACGGTCGATATTCCCGATGCGCTCTATCGCGAGCTGAAATCGAAGGCGGCGCGCGAAAAGGTTTCGGTGAAGCAGTTGATTCTGCGCGGTGTTGAAGTGGAATTGCGTCCACGGTCCAGCAGGCGCAAACGACGTGTCTCTTTTCCGATAATCCGTTCCAAACAACGCGGGACGCTCGAGATCGACAATGCCAAGATCTACGACCTCATTTCTTTTCCCTGACATCAATGTGTGGCTGGCGCTGACGTACGACCGCCACGCGCACCACGGAGTTGTGAACAATTGGTATCTCGGATTGGAAGAAGAACCGCGATTGTGCTTCTGCCGGTTCACGCAGATCGGCCTCCTGCGATTGTTGACCACGGAAGCGGTGATGGGTGCAAACGAGGTCCTTACGCAAATTCAAGCCTGGAACGTATATGACAGCTGCATTGCGGACGGGAGGACGATGATGCTCGAAGAGCCAGGCAGGATTGAACTTCGTTTTCGCGCATTGTCCCGCGGAAACCGCCCCGCGTCGAAAGACTGGGCCGACTCTTACCTCGCTGCGTTTGCTATCGAGGCTGGTCTGCGCCTAGTGACTTTCGACGGGGCACTCTATAAGAAATCCGCGGACGCGCTGTTGCTATCCTGATTAAATGGACCGACGCCATTCCGCATACTGTTAGTGGTGGCCGCCGCCTCCGCCACCATGAAAACCGCCACCGGTGAAGCCGCCGCCGTGGAAACCGCCACCGACTGCGCCGTGGAAGCCGCCTTGGGGCTCAAAGCCGTGGCCGTAGGGGCCGTGGAAATCGCCGAAGCGATGGTAGTGGCCGTAACCGAATCCACCGTAGAAGAACGGGGATCCGTAAACGGCGAACGGGGAGTAGAAGCCCCAGCCAAACGGGCTATAGAAAATGCCCGCGCCGGGAATGAAGGTGTACGCGCCGAACCAGGGATCCCAATACCAGCCGGCTCCGTACCAACCGGGGCCGCCATTCACGTACAAACGCGCGGTGTCGGCATCGGCTTCGGCGAGATAGCCGGCGCGCAAGCCAGACCAGCGAAAGAAGTCGTCGGTGTATTGCTTGTCGTTAAAGCCCTTCGACTTTGGCTGCGTGTCACCGGCGAGAGTGACTTCGTGATTGTCACCGACGCCAATGGTGCGATTGCCGGCGAATACATTGGCTTTGCCCTTGAAGACGCGCACCTGATTGTGGTCGGCGTCGAAGTCATACAAGCCATTCTTTAGTAGCTGAACCGAAGTGTCGTTCAGGTCTACGCGAATGTTGTTGTTCTTGCTGATGTCGGTAACTTCGACCATCGCGCGCCCTTTCAGCACAGCGACCTTGGTGTCTGCCAAATCGGGCGAAACCATCTTCACAGTGCTGTTGTGGTCGACGCGGAGAATTACTCCGGGCGTGAGCAAAATTTCGACCCGGCCCGTTTGCGTTGTAAGTTCCTGGCCTTGAGCCAGAACCGCGGAGCCGACTGAGTTGGCGCCCAGTTCCTGGCTATTGATTGACGCCGAACCTTCCACATAGTTGATGGCGCCAATCTGGGCCGCGGGCGCATTCTGATTTGGCGGATTCTGTTCACCGTTCGGGCTAGGCGGGTATTGCGCCCAAGCCGGAACGGAAAGCATTGCTCCCAAAAGTAAAAAACCGACCGAACGGGAAACGATTGTTTTTGCTGAGTTTTTCATGGTATTTGTGCACCTGCGAATTTCCCTTACACCTGATTAGATGCTTGGGAGATACACGCGATGCGTAGGGCGTGTGCTGTAGAAACCGCGGAGCCGCGAAGTGCGTCTGATAGACACGCGGCAAACGGTGTTCACTTCGGCACGGAGTAACGATCATTTTTTTCTGGGGAGGAGCGCTTCGATCTGCTGCAAGTGATTCAGGTCAGGTCGTGTCCGGCTACCATGCGCACGATGCGTTCGATGGATTCCTCGCCGCGTTCCGAGTGCATGCCGTGATGCTTCCACTGTTCGGCGGTTAGTGTTTTCAGCAGGGCGAGATTCATCTCTCGCAAAACCAGAAACTGTTCCAGCGCCTTCCGCGCATCCTTCTTGTCATAGTGACCGGCTACAACCCAGGCGTCCTGATCGAACGCCTGGATCGAAATTCCGGGCTGACCCAGGATCGAACGCATCCGCCAGCTCTGGACGACTTCGACGTCGGCCAGGTGCGCAAGAATTTCGGCAGCGGACCATTTGTCCGGCGCGGGGCGTTTGCGCAAAGCTGCGGGCGACTTTCCCTTGATGAATCTGGCGAGCTTTTTCCCCGTGGCGGCTTGCACTCTCACAGGATCTTGATCGCCGAGTTTCTGCTTGATTCGTTGCACATACTCCTGAACGGTTTCCTCCATGGCTGGCACCCCTTTCATCCGATGTCTCGACAGAAGCCGCGGTTGCACCCGGCGGTCACCCAGAGAGTCTGTGAGGACCGAAAAAGACTGGCCTCAGCGGCTAAAGCCGCATTAGTGTTGCTGCGGTTAAGGCATGGCTGAAGCCATGCCCTGACGAAAAACACGAAGTTTCACACAGACTCGGTAGCGCGTAGTGCGGCACACTGGACATAGCCCGGGAATCTGGCTGATTGCGCGCTGCGGAAATTGGGAGTAGGCTCTGCGGCAAGCTTTCCGCCCACCCGCAGAAGAGCGCCGAGACAGCGGCGAATCGCTCGCGGACTGGGACTAGGTTCCAGAGGAGGATCTGCCATGTCGGTTGCCCCGGCCCACAAACTCCTGTTTGGCCGCTTGTATCACAGCGTATGGAACGAACGCAGGCTGGAATTTATCGAGCAGGTGATCGCGGAAACGCACGCGTTGGGAGATCCCACGGTTTCTGGTAGGGGAGTAGGTCCGTCAGCATACCGCCGCCAGGTGGAACGCTTCTTCGCAGGATTGCCGGACCTGAAGTTCATCGTGGACGACACCATCAGCGAGGGCGACAAGTTGGTGGTGTATTGGACCATTACCGGCACACACCGCGGGGAATTTCTCGGTGTGCCGCCCACGAACAAACGAGTGTCTTTCACAGGAATTACGATCAATCAGATTGCCAATGGGAAAATCCTGGAATCTACGGTGATCTGGGACGGATTGGGCCTGATGAAGCAGTTCGGCATCGATTTACCGATCCAATATGAGATGTTGTCGGTTGCCGCCGATTGACAGTGGCCGCCGAGCGCGGGCGGGCATCCCCGAGATACCCCTGAATCATTGATTTTTTGGACTCACCTGCTTGTTAAACCGTGTACCACACCGTTTGACAACGCGACAATAGAGCGCAACTTACACCAGCGATTACGGGTTTGATCTGTCGTCGGCGGACCCCAAAATGCAATCACAATTAAAGGAGAGAATCGGGTATGAAAATCTCGAAGAGTCTTGCTGGAGTGGTGATGGTCGCGGCCCTGATCTGTGGAGGAGTGGCTGTCGCGCAGAAGCCCGTGGATAACGTCAGCGGGAAGAAGCATCCGAACCTGGCGGCGGCACAGCGGCTGTCCCAGCAAGCGTATGAAAAGATCGTCGCGGCGCAAGAGGCGAATGAGTGGGATATGGACGGGCACGCGGCAAAGGCCAAGGAACTGTTGGATCAGGTCAATCAGCAGCTAAAGATGGCTGCGGAAGCGGCCAACAAGAACCACAAGTAGTTTTATTTCGGAATTAAGCTTACGGAACAGGACGGGTGTCTTCTGCCCGTCCTTTCTTGTCTCTGGCGTACCTGTGGTCTTTCAAGACGTTGTCCATTCGACCGGGACCGGAGAAGCTGATTGTGCTGAGCAATCCACTTTCCGGAGGATCGAATGGACATTCACAAGAATGCCCGACTGACGTTGCGCAGTCGAGAAGCCTTAGTACAAACAGTATCGCGGAGGGTGACGTTGAAGGCGGCAGCTGCCGCCTTCAACGTCACGGCAAAGACAGCGACAAAATGGGTGCGCCGGTATCGCGCCTTAGGCCCTAGCGGCCTGCTGGATCGATCGTCTCGCCCGCGGTGCAGTCCGCGCTGTACTCCTGCCGATCTCCGCGAGCGGGTCGTGAACCTGCGCCGCGAAAATCGTCCTGGCTATCAGATGGCCCGCGTCACCGGGCTCAGCGCCGCCACGGTAAGCCGCATCCTACGGCGCGTTCATCTCAGCCGTTGGCGCGATCTGTATCCCGCTCCTCCCTCGGTGCGCTACGAACATGCCGCGCCGGGCGATCTGCTGCACCTCGATATCAAAGGAATGACCCGCTTTCAGCAGGTCAAAGTGCGCGGCGATGGACGGCTGCGTGGTCGCCCGCAATGCGCAGGCTTTGAAGCCCTGCACATCGCCATCGATGATCATTCCCGGCTGGCTTTCTCCATGATCTTGCCGAATCAGAAAGCCGAAACCGCCTGTACTTTTTTACGCCAGGCCGTGACCTTCTACGCCCAACACGGTATCTCTATCCGCCGCTTGCTTACGGATAATGGACACTGCTATCGCTCCCACCTGTTCCACGCGACTTGCACGCAACTGGGCATCCAGCACCACTTCACCCGCTCGTATACGCCGCGCACCAACGGCAAAGCCGAACGCTTCATCCAAACCGCGCTGCGGGAATGGGCCCGCGCACGCCACTACGCAGACTCTGAAGAACGCGACCAGCAACTCGCACCCTGGATGCACTACTACAACTTCACACGCCCCCATGGTAGCCTCGGCTTCGCTCCGCCAATCAGCCGCGCTCCCGTGCGTACAACGTCCTGACCAACCACACGTACCCCTCAATCACCGGAAAACAGATACAAAAAGGCACTGATTCCGCAAAACGTTCTTGTCGAACCCTGCATCTCACCCGCATACTAGTGAACGGGTGTTCTTGGGCCACATCTTTTCTTGGGGCAAGTCTTGGGGATGCACGCAAACGCTTTACTTTGCTGAGGGGCAGGGGATGCGGGGTTTACGACATGAGTCCGGACAGGGGTCCCGCCGCGTGCCGAGATCGCTGGCGCTTGCCCTGGCACTGCTTTCCCTTGTTTTTCTGCTGCAGGTCACCCCTCACGGACACACGAACAGCCAGGATGAAGCCGCCTGCCGCCTATGCCAGGCCGCGCATGTCAGTGCTATACCAGTTGTTTCCGGAATCGTACTCAGTGTTCCGTTGGTCGCCGTCGGAGAAGTCGCGGCGCCCAACGATCTGGTTTCGACCGAGAGTTTCTTCAGTCACTCCGACCCCCGCGCGCCTCCCGCGGTTGTTCAGCTCTAATTCCAGCCTAGACAAGTATTTCAAGCCGGCCTCTCTATAGGCCGCGCGACCGCTTACTTACAAGCGGGCCTATCCACGCTCAGACAATCGCTCCCTGAGGAGCTTGGAGGACAGATGCATTTCAGTATTCGGGCTTTCGTAGCGACAGCTTTTTCTCTATTTGTGATGGTGTTCGGCGCAGTGGCACAAAATGGCAATGCTGGATCGATCGAAGGCGTGGTCAAGGATCCCTCGGGAGGCGCGGTTGTGAAAGCGACGGTCGAAATCGAGAATCCGGTCACGGGGTACACGCGTACCATAGCGACCGGCACGGATGGGAGCTTTCGATTCACGAACGTGCCATTCAATCCTTACCACTTGACGGTAACGGCGGCTGGGTTCGAGATGTTCACAAAGGATGTCGACGTGCGCTCGTCGGTTCCGGCAAATGTGCCAGTAGCGTTGAAAGTGGGCACCGCGGTCACTTCCGTTACGGTGGAGGCAAGCGGCGGAGACCTGGTGGAGAACGATCCCACCTTTCACACGGACGTAGACCGCAGCCTGATTAACAACCTACCGCTGGAGAACGCGTCCTCTCAAGTCAGTTCGCTGGTGACACTTACAACGCCGGGAGTGGCGGCGGATTCCAACGGGTTGTTCCACGGGCTTGGCGATCATGCCTCGAATTCGTTCTCCGTGGATGGTCAGCCAATCACGGACCAGCAGAGCAAGGTGTTCTCGAATCAAATTCCAGCGGATTCCATTCAATCGCTTGAAGTCATCTCTGGCGCGCCACCCGCCGAATTTGGCGGCAAGACCAGCCTGGTGATCGTGGTGACCACGCAGTCGGGACTCGGTGAGAAGCAGCCTCATGGCGAAGTCACGGCGTCTTATGGCTCTTTTGGAAGCGTAAGCGGCGGCTTCAACGTTGGCTTTGGCAACGACAAGTGGGGCAATTACATTTCCGTGAACGGCCTGAACACAGGCCGCTTCCTGGACGGACCGGAATTTAATGTCTTCCATGATAAGGGAAACGAGGAAAACATCTTCGACCGCATCGACTACAAGCCGACAACCGCGGACACGATCAGTCTTAACCTCAACTACAGCCGCTCCTGGTTTCAGACGCCGAACTCTTACGATGCGCAATTCGCCACCGGATGGACGTTTAATGCCGCCAATCCTGTGTGCCCACCGGGACAAATCGGCAACTGCGGAGGCTTGGGACCAACGGGACAGCTGGTAGGACCACAGGATCAGCGATCAAAAATCGGGACATTTAATATCGCCCCCAGCTGGACACGCCTGATCAATACGGAAACCGTTTTTACGCTGGGCGGTTGGGTGCGACGCGATGGCTACAACTATTACCCCAGTGCCGACGCCTTCGCCGATCAGACGCCCGATCTGCAATTTGAAACGGTCAATCAGTATCGTACATTGACCAATGCCGGGATACGCGCTACGGTTTCCTACGTGAAGGGAATGAACAACATAAAGGCCGGAATCGATTTCGAAAACACGGCGCTTTCGGAAAACGATAAATTCGGGATCGTCAATCCAACTGCGAACGCGGTCTGCTTGAATGCGGACGGAAGTTTCGACACTAACCCGCTCTTGAACAACCCTGTTGCTTGCGGTGGCGTGGGGAATGTGGGGGGCGCCGTGAATCCGAACTTTATCCCGCTTCTCGGCTGTTATGACCTGACTCGGACGGCCCCCCTGCCAAGTTCCGACGGCTGCCCGGCGGGACAAACCGTCAGCGGGCTTTATACCTTCCGAGGGAACGACAACATCAAGGAATCGGCGTTGTATGCGCAGGACACCATTACCGTCAAAAACTGGAGCTTCAACCTCGGGCTTCGCGCGGATATTTACCGCGGCATTTCCAGCGCGCAGCAGCTAGAACCGCGCCTGGGGATCGCCTACAACTTTAAGCCCACGAGCACGGTGCTGCGTGTTTCTTACGCTCGCACGATGGAAACACCGTTCAATGAAAATCTCATTCTTGCCAGCACCGGTTGCAATGACCCGGTGATCTTCGACCTACAGGAATCGGTGCCGGGTGGGCAGTGCGTTTCGTCCACCATCCCACCGCTAAGCCCCGGCCATCGCAATGAGTTCCACGCTGGTCTGGAGCAGGCTTTCGGGAAATATCTGGTCGTCGACGGCGAGTACATCTGGAAGTACACGCACAAGGCGTTCGACTTCAGCGTGCTAGGGGACACACCGATTACGTATCCCATCGAATGGGCCAGTTCGAAAATTCCCGGCTACGCCATCCGTGCGTCCGTTCCCAACTACCATGGTTTTACGGCGTATGTGGTTATGTCCAGCGTGGCCGCGCGATTCTTCACTCCACAGGTCAGCGGCATAGGAGCAACGCCACCCACACCCGGGGGACCGTCTGTATTTCGCATCGACCATGACGAGCACTTCAACCAGACCACCCATTTGCAATATCAGCCGTGGAAGCGTGGACCGTGGCTCGGCTTCAACTGGCGCTACGATAGCGGCCTTGTTGCGGGTCCGGTGCCGTGTTTTGGAGGCGAGTCTTGCCCGAATGGGCCGGGAGGAGGAGGACCCGATAATCTCGTTGACGTGTCCGGACTAACGCCGGATCAGCAGTTCCAGGCGGGATTGTTCTGCGGAAGCGTGTATGCAACGCCTACCACGCCGATCAGTTCGCCGTTTGGACCGAACCTTTGCCCGGCGGCTAATTATGGCGCGAAATATGTATCCATCCCGGCGCCCGGCACGGAGAACGACGACCACAATCCACAACGCATCCAGCCACGGAACTTGTTCGACATTGCGGTGGGTCAAGACAATCTGTTCAATGGCGACCGCTATAAGTGGAGCTTGCGCTTTACCGTCATCAACCTGACGGACAAAGAGGCGCTGTACAATTTCATTTCCACTTTCAGCGGCACGCACTACGTGACCCCTCGCACGGAAACGGTCGAGCTGGGTTTCCACTTCTGATCGCCACTTCTGGATGGCGAATCAGCCCCCACGCGGCACCATTTGCCCGTGGGGGCTATTTCTTGCGCCACAGACTTTGTTCGACGTTTGTGTATAGAATTGGGAGACATGGCCACCTCAGCGGGCAAACCAGTACCCAACCCACTTCGCATCGGTATCGACTTAGGCGGAACGAAAATTGAGTTTGTTGCGCTGGAGAATGACGGGCACGAGCTGTATCGCCACCGTGTGCCCACGCCGCGCGAAGATTATGACGGCACGGTGCGCGCGATTAAGGAAGGCGTGGAGAAGATTGAAGTGGAATTGAGGCGCAGCGGATCGGTCGGCGTCGGCATTCCGGGAACCATTTCGCGCCTTACGCACACGGTGAAAAACGCAAATTCCACATGGATGAACGGGCGCCCCTTTGACCACGACCTCAGCGATGCGTTGCACAGGGAAGTACGCTGCGCGAACGACGCCAATTGCCTGGCAATTTCGGAAGCCACCGACGGCGCAGGAGCGGGCAAGCGAGTGGTGTTCGCCGTGGTGCTGGGCACGGGCTGCGGAGGCGGCGTGGCCATCGATGGGCGGGTACACAACGGCCGAAACGGTGTCGCCGGCGAATGGGGTCACAACACTTTGCCGTGGATGCGCGCGGATGAATATCCGGGCCCGGAATGCTATTGCGGCTACCGGGGCTGCATCGAAACGTGGATCTCCGGAACCGGCCTGGAAGCGGATTACGAACGCGCGACGAAAACACAATTAAGAGGGAAAGAGATTGTGGAGCGTTGCAACGCAGGCGATCCCGCGGCGGCCGCGAGCCTGGCGCGGTACGAAGACCGGCTGACGCGCAGTTTATCTCAGGTTATCAACCTGCTCGATCCGGATGTGATCGTGTTGGGCGGTGGCGTGTCGCAGGTGCCGCAGCTGTATCAGGATGTGCCCGGGCGGTTGAAGGAGTATGTATTCGGGCGCGAGGCAGACACGCCGATCGTGGTGGCTAAACATGGTGATGCCAGCGGAGTGCGCGGCGCAGCATGGCTGTGGCCACTCAACCGAAATAAATAGGAAAAAATGGAGGGGCTCCGCATAAGGGAGATGCGTTGCAGAACCCCTCGCCGTCGCTAAGCGCGGTGCTCGATCAGAGCAGCGGCTTAGCTGTGAGCGCCGCTGGCTTTGGCGCTAAACTCCGCCATCCATGCCTTGGAGCGGCGTTCCATTTCCGCGGGTGCGACGTCTTCTACGTGCTGCGCCAGTCCCCACTGATGGCCAAAGGGATCGCGCAATTTGCCGTAACGGTCTCCCCAGAATTGATTCTGCAGTGGCATCTCTACCTTTGCGCCGGCCTTCACCGCGCGTTCGAACACTGCGTCCACATTGTCGGTATAGAGCACAGTCGAGCACGAGGTGTTGGGAGTGGGGCCGGGCGCAGACGCCATACCCGGAAATTCATCGCTGAGCATCAGGCGCGAATCGCCGATCTGGAGTTCCGCGTGACCGATTTTACCACCGGGGCCGGTCATGCGGCCGAGTTCCTTGGCCTGGAATGCTTCCTTGTAAAAATCGATGGCTCGGGCGGCATCCTTGCAGACGAGAGTGGGCGTCAGGGAATGATAGCCTTCTGGAATAGCGCGAACAGCGGACATAGGTCCTCCTGATAAAGTGTGGAATTGCGCGCAGTCGGTTAGGGGTCCGGGAAGGGGAAACAGAAACAAAGCTGCGCGGACTTCTTGAATACTCCGGCGGGGAGAGCACGTCAAGGGTTGATTTCAGGAAGTTGTAGCGAGGAAATTGCCTGTGCCATAGTGTGTGGACCCTGAATGGTGGCCAGGCATGCGATACGAATTGTCGCTGGAAATATCGAAATGGAACTTCGAGGATGGCCTGGGCGTCTCAGATACGAAAGGGAAGTGACATTCGAAATGGGGGAATCCACAAAATGCAGGTGACTCGTTGCGGGTCCGTCGTAGTTGGTTGTGCCTTGTTGTTCGCTGTTCCTTCGTTTGCGCAGGTGACCAACGGCAAAAAGCCCAATTTGCCTGCACCTTTTGAGACCAAGTCCGCGGGAAATGGGCCGAACAAAGACAAACCGCCCGCTGGCTTTCTTCCGAAAGTGCCCGCCGGATTCCAGGTGAGCGTGTACGCGAGCGATTTCAGCAATCCGCGGTTCCTCGCGGTCGCTCCCAATGGAGACATTTTTGTTGCGGAGACCGGCGCCGGCAAGATCGTCATTTTGCGTGATCCGCAGCATGGCGGAGGCACACCGCAGAAAGAAGAATTCGCCGAGAAATTGAACCGCCCGTTCGGCATCGCTTTCCGCGACGATTACGTTTACGTGGGCAATACAGGCGAAGTGGTTCGTTTCAAATATGACAAACAAACTTCCAAGCGCACCGGCGAAGCGGAACACATCCTTGACGTGCCCAAAGGGGGAGGCCACTTCACGCGCACTCTTGCCTTCAGTCAGGACGGAACGAAGTTGTACATCAGCGTCGGCTCTTCTTCGAATCTTGATTTCGAAAAAGATGCCCGCCGCGCCGCGGTTCTGGTGAGCGATCCCGATGGAAAAAATTCGCGAATCTTCGCTTCCGGCCTGCGAAATGCCGTTGGCTTGGCTATCGAACCCGTGACCGGCGAAGTTTGGGTCACCGTCAACGAGCGAGACGAGCTTGGCGATAATTTGCCGCCCGATTATTTTACTTCGATCAAGGATGGCGGATTTTACGGTTGGCCGTACAGCTACATTGGAGACAACGTGGACCCGCGCGTGAAGCCGCAACGGCCCGACCTCGTGGCCAAGGCCATCATTCCGGACGTTTTGCTGGGCCCGCATGTGGCGCCACTGCAATTTGCGTTTTACACGGGTAAGCAATTTCCCGCGCTGTATCACGGGGGAGCCTTCATTGCCGAGCACGGTTCCTGGAATCGCGCCACCCGCAACGGCTACCAGGTGGCGTTTGTTGCGTTCAAGAATGGCAAAGCCGCGGAGGATCCTGTGCCGTTCCTGACGGGATTTGTGCCCGATCCGAAGGGCAAAGACGTAGATGGCCGTCCTGTGGGTGTGGCCGTAGCGCCGGATGGTTCGCTGATGGTCAGCGACGATGGTGCTGGCGTGATTTACCGCGTCAGCTACGGAAAATAATGGAAGGCTATCGTGGAGGAGAATGGCCGGGCGGAAATGCGCGCTCGGCCGTTCGTGTTTTGGCGTTCAGTTCACGATCAGCGTCAGCGAAATCGGATTTAACTGCAGCACCTTGCTGGAGCCCGCGGGTGTGGCGCTGACGGTGATCGTGATGGGATAGGTGCCCGGCGGCGTCCGGAATTTGAAGATGGCATTGCCGACTGAGCTGTTGGTATCGCCCGTTGCTACGGCGATGGCCTGAACGGTCGTTACTGAGTTGAGCGTAAACGCGGAGGAATACACGGGCGAGGCGGAACTGGGCGTGGAACCGTCGGTGGTGTAATAAATGATGGCACCGCTGGTCGTATCCGTAATCGAGACGGACTGAGCTGCGCCAAATACGCCGCCGTTGGGTTGAATGGAAGGTGTAGCCACAGTTTGCCCAGTTTGCCCGGGCACCGTGGACTGCGACGATCCTCCGGTCGATCCCGCGCTGCCGCAGCCGATTCCGGAAAAG
Source organism: Candidatus Acidiferrales bacterium (assembly GCA_963701055.1). GTDB lineage: Bacteria > Acidobacteriota > Terriglobia > Acidiferrales > UBA7541 > Acidiferrum. Next base: position 1,323,119 of record OY969563.1, read on the forward strand.
GCGAGAGCAAGGGAAAACGCGATCGCCGCCGCAACGCTGGCCGATTGCGGAAAGAGTTTCGCTCCGCTGCGGAGCTGCGCCCACAGCAGGAATGTGCAAAGAAACGCGAGGAGAACGATGCCGTAAGGAGAAGTGTGCGGCCGCGACGCCGGCGGGGGCACACGGAAAGTTGGTGTGACTACCGACGCACCCAGGGTGCTGATGGAAACCGTGAAGGGAGCGAGCGCGCCGTTCGTCACGGGTATGCTGGCCGGCACAGTGCAAGTGGCGCCAAACGGAGCGCCTGCACAGGTGAACGACAGCGTGCCGTTGAATCCAGCGCCGGGCGTGGCTTGCAGATTGAATTGCGTGGTTTGTCCGGCCGTGAGCGTTGCGATTGTGGAGCCACCTGCCGCTGTGGAAACGGTGGCCGCGGGCAACGCGGTGCCGCTGAGGCTTATGGATTGCGGCGAGTTCGCAGCGTTGTCCGTGATGGTCAGCGTGGTGGAGCGAATGCCGGAAGCAAGGGGCGAGAACACCAGCGCGATGTTGCAGGAGGCGTTGGCGGCGATCGAACCGCTGCAGGTGTCCGAGGAAATGCTGAAGTCGGCCGCGTTGAATCCGTTGAGGACCGCGCTGAGAATCTGCAACGGAGCGCCTCCGGAATTCGTGAGGGTCACGGTTTGCGCGGCAGTCGAAGTGCCTTGCGTTGGCGTTCCGGGAAAGGTCACAACTCCAGCAGGATTCAGCGTGACCGCGGGAGCGGGAGGTATAGGCGCTACAGCCGTTCCGACTAGCGGAATGGTCTGGGGACTGCCCGCGGCGTTGTCCGTCACAATCAGTGTGGCTTGACTGCTGCCCGCGTTCGCCGGCGCGTAGGTAATGGCGATGGTGCAACTATGATTGGTTGGCAGAACAGGAGACGAGATGCAGTTGTCCGTCTCAATGAAGTCCGCGGAATTGGCGCCGCTGATCTGGATACTCGAGAGGCTCACAGCTTGCGCGCCCAAGCTTTTCAGAACAATGTCCTGTGCAGCGCTCGACTGCCCCGCTGTGGTCGATCCAAATGTAAGCGAACCAGGAGCGGTGCCGAGTGTGGGTCCCTGGATTCCCTGACCGCTTTGTTCCACGGTCACAAACAATGGTAGAAGGCTGGTTGCCGGAAAAAATGGAGCAGCGATCGGTGCGGGCTGGCTGGGCTGGCCGGTGGAAAGGTCCACCTGGTACACCGAGATTCCGAACGTCGCCGGTCCAGAATTGCCGACGTACGTGAAGGGCGCTTGAGGATCGGCGACTCCGCTGAGAAAAATTGCGCTTGTGTCCTGGATCGGTGAAGCGGCGAGCTGCGTTACCGTTGTTGGGTCATAAACGAGAAACGGAAGCGGGCTGCCTTCGCCCACAAGATTCGCCGGCGGCGCTTGCACGTACAGAAGATTTCCGCCGGGACTGAAATACAGGGAATCCGGAAACGTGTAGCTGCCATAATTGCCATCTTCGAAACCGAGATCGACGGTTCCCACCGGGCTCATGCTGAGATTCGTTGTGGAGACCTGGTACACCGTCAACGAACCCGTTGTGTCTCCCGAACCCATGGCGAGATAGCCGCCCGCAGGGCTCATAGCGATGCTGCGCGCATTGCTGCCGATGCTCAGGCCGCTGGCAGGAATCGTGGCCAATCCAGTTGAGGGATCAAAGGAGATCGCGAAGAGAAGCGCTGCGGGCGAAACTCCGCCCTGCTCCTGATTCACAAAAATGAACATACCGTGCCGCGCCGGGTCGCCCACCGACGCCACCCACGTGCCATTGAAGGAGAGCGTCTGCGTGCCGACGGCCACCAGAGCGGGAGTGTTCGCGTCGATCTGGAAAGTGTCCAGGGTGAACGTGGAAGGAGTAGGCGATTCTGTGGCGGCGACCTTCAAGAGATAAACATATTGCCCGGTGCTTTCCGCAACGACCAGCACGCCGGTCTGGCCAGGGATGTTCGAAGCCGAATAGGGGGAAGCGAGCGTTTCCGCGACAATGCCCGTGGTGGAATCGAGGGTGTACATGGCCACGCCATCGCCGCACGCGGCGAGCAGGAAATTTCCCGTGGGATCGATCGTGTTCGGACTGCACGGGTCCTTGAAGAACACCGTCGTGTTCGGAACCATGGTCAGCACGCCGGTGGTGCTGTCTCGGAGCAACGTGACCAGACCGGAGGCGGTGCCATTGCTCGTGCTCGCGAATAGATATGGTTGCGTGGTTTGCGCAAAGCTCAGCGGGGCAGCGCCTGGCAACGTGAGAAAAAACAAAGATAATAAAAGAACCGCAATGATGCGGCTCCCGATTCTGCGAAAAGAATGCGGGCTCATCAGAAATTCCTTGGCTGAACGGGACAGCTCAGCGATGTTGTGAAAAAGAGAGGGAAACCATTGACGACGGTAACGCGGGGAAGTGAGGGAGTCAATGTAAAATAATATAAGAGTAATATAATTAAGTTGCAATATGTTCCAATTTGGAACGAAGTGCGACAGAAGGCGTCCAAGGGCGTATATTAACGGCTGTTAATGTGAGCCCGCCCCACTATCCGATAACGTAGGAAACTTATGTCATCCTTCAAACTTGATGTGGAAAAACTGCCGTCCAGCAATGATAGCCTCACCATTTACAAAGCCACTGGGAAGCTCAGCCTGGAAACCGTGAACGAATTCATCGCGAAGATGCGGGCGGAGACCGCGTCTTATCTCGTTTTAGATATGAGCGGCGTGAATTTTCTGGATTCCGCCGGGGTGGGCACGTTGGTGTCCCTGTTCGCGAGCCGCCGGAATCAAGGGAAGGTGTTTGCACTGGCGGCCTTATCGCCGCAGAGCAACGCGGTGGTTGCCGTGGCGGGGCTGCAGAATCTGCTGCCGGTATATAAAACGGTGGAAGAAGCGGTGGCGAAGAAGGCTTAGTTCCGCGGCGACGCGCGGCTCAGCTCGGCGTCCAGTTGGGATGGTTGGTGAAGAGGCCGTCGACGAAGCCGATGTGGTAGGAAATATACAGGCCGAAGCACACGCTGAGCACGCCCGAGCCAACAATCAAGCCACGGTTCAACCAGGCAAAACGCGCGCTGGCATAGGTAAACGGCAGTGCCATTGCCGCGGTGATCAGCATCATTCCCGCAATCGTGCCCACGCCAAAAACCAGCAAATAGAAGACGCCCCAGCGCGGGTTATGGATGGTGCTGAGAACCAGCAGCGCTACGGCCGCGGAGCCAGCCAAACCATGCACGATGCCTATGAAAAGCGGCCGCAAGGAATGAAACCACCCCAAATGTGAAACCGGATTGGCGGTCCACTTCGGCGCGGGCAGGGAATCGGCGTGATGCTCCTGCGCCGGCGCGTGCGAATGCCAGTGATAATGCAGGCGGGATGCGTGCTCGTGAACATGCGCGTGTTCGCCGGTAAGCCGCGGATGCGCAGGCGAGAATTTTTCACTCAGCCATCTGGTGACGCCGGAAAGGTTCAGGATGCCCAGCAGGATAAGCATCAATCCCACGGTGAATTCCATGGTCAGGCCGATTCGCGTGGGAATCACGACGTTGAATAAAATGATGGCCGCGCCGACAAGGACAATCGTGATCGTGTGACCCAGTCCCCAAAGTGCGCCGATCAGCCCGGCCTTCGCCAGGGAACGCTCCCGGCTCACGATGGTGGAGACGGCGATAACGTGGTCCGGGTCCGTGGCATGGCGCATGCCCAGAAAGAACCCGATCGCAAGAATGGCAAATCCGCTGATCATAATGGGCCGGCCAGTGGCCAACTTCGCCGTTACAGGATAGACGAATAGGCGCGCTGGAAGCGAGTTTTTCCCAACGGCCAGCGGCAACGGGTTGCCACTCGTTCGGCTTTCGGCTAACTTTCTGAGGGGAGCGTGTGATGAACTCAGATTGGAAGCCGAAAGGATATTCGAGCGTCTCCGTATATCTGATGTCGGACGGCGCGCAAAAGGTGATCGATTTCCTGAAGAAAATTTTCGATGCCAGCGATCTTCGCCACATCGCGGGGCCAGAGGGCAAAATCATTCACGCGGAAATTCGTATTGACGACACGGTAGTGATGATCGCCGATGCGGTCGGCAGCCATCCTGCTTTTCCGGCATGGTTGCATGTTTACGTGTCGGACGTGGACGCCACGTACAAGAAAGCCTTGGCAGCCGGCGGTGTTCCGGTGCAGGAGCCGGTGCGCAAGGAAGGCGATCCCGATAAACGTGGCGGGTTCAAAGATCCATCGGGCAACACCTGGTGGGTGTCGACGCAAGCCGGATAATTCAGCGAATTTGCCCGGTTCAGCGAAACGCAGCTTACTCCGATTTCAGGAGGCGCATGAATTCCGCGGCCGCGTGCGGCAGGCGCGCTCCTCTGCGCGCAATCATGTACAAGTGCCGGGGCATATTGAGCTGGCGAATCTTGAGTTCTTTCAGCGTGCCGTGCTCGATTTCCCATGTAACGCACATGCGCGGCACGATGGCCACGCCCAGGCCCATCTGCACAATGCGTTTGATGCTTTCGATCGTAGGCATTTCCAGTGGCATGTTCAGCGGGGTGCGGTGCTTGGCGAATAGCTCGATCACCTTGCGACGAAACGGCGATTCCACAATGTGCGCGACGAACATTTCCTTGCCCAGTTCCTCCACATCCACTTCGCGGCGCTTTGCCAGCGGATGTTTCGGCGGCACCACGAAGGTCAGCTCGTCCTTCAGGATTTCCGTGGCCTGCAATTGCGAATCGCGGGGAATGAAAGAGACCGCGCCGAGGTCCAGGCGGTAGTTCATCACTTCATGCGGAATGTCGCGAGAGAACATGCGATGAAGCCGCACCTGCACACCGGGATGCGCTTCACGGAAACTAGCCAGTGCCGGAAGCAACGCGTGGATCGAGCTTTCATTTACGCCAAGAGCCAGCTCGCCGCGCTTCAGGCCTTCCAACTCCATTAATCCCTTTTTTACCTCTTCGCGCAGGTTCAGCAGCCGCTCGGCATATTCCCGGAGCAGGGTGCCCGCATCCGTCAGGCGTACGGGGCGCGCGCCGCGAACGAAAAGGGGCTGGCCCAGCGAGTCCTCCAGTTTGCGGATCGCCAGGCTGACGGCAGGCTGGGTGCGGTAGAGGCGTTCGGCTGCCCGCGAGAAACTGCCCTCCTTCGCAACTGTAAGAAAAACCTGTAATTCCGCAAGATCCATAGCAAAAACCCTCGATTCCGACTTCGCAGACGACCCGGCTGGGGGAGCCGGTTTGGCTGGTTCCGGCCTCCAAATGGCGTCAAATGGTCTCTCGCTAGTATAAGACAGAATTATCAATTACAGAATGAAGATAAATTGGACTAGAAGGCCTGACTATGCGTAACTGAAAGAAGATGTTGGAGGTAGCGCATGAGCCACGTACGGATCTTTGACACCACGCTCCGCGACGGCGAGCAGTCGCCCGGCTTCTCCATGAACACCGCGGAGAAGATTCGCATGGCGCGGCAGCTTGCGGTGCTCGGCGTGGACACCATCGAAGCGGGATTTCCGATTGCGTCCAAGGGCGACCTTGAGGCTGTGATCGCGGTTTCCAACGAAGTGCGGGATGTTCCGGTTGCCGCGTTGGCGCGCGCCCGTAAGGGCGACATTCTCGCGGCTGCCGAAGCGCTAAAATCCGCGAAGACTCCGCGCATGCACGTTTTTCTGGCTACCAGCGACCTGCACCTGCGGGTGAAGCTGCACATGAGCCGCGAACAAGCGCTCGAAGCCATTGAATCCATGGTCAAGCTGGCGCGCAACTTTGTCGAAGAAGTGGAATTCTCCGCTGAAGATGCCGGGCGCACCGATCTTGCGTATCTCTGCCAGGCTTGCGAAGCGGCAGTGCGCGGTGGCGCGACGGTGCTCAACCTGCCGGACACTGTGGGTTACGCAGTTCCTAGCGAGTATGCGGAGATGTTCCGAAAAGTGCGCGAACATCTGGGCGATCCGGACCACATCATCCTGAGCGCGCATTGCCACGACGATCTCGGTTTGGCGGTGGCCAATTCGCTGGCAGCCGTGCAGGCGGGAGTGCGCCAGATCGAATGCACCATCAATGGCATTGGCGAACGCGCGGGAAACGCGGCGCTGGAAGAAGTGGCCGTGGCGCTGGCGGTGCGCAAGGAAAGCTTCGGCGTAGCCACGAAACTGAAGCTGGATGAATTGTACAAATCGAGCAAACTGCTGACGGAAATTACTGGCGCGGTGGTGGCGCCGAATAAAGCTGTAGTAGGCGCGAATGCGTTCGCGCACGAAGCCGGAATCCATCAGGACGGCATCATCAAGAATCCGCTGACTTACGAAATTATTTCGCCGGAAACGGTTGGCGTGCCCTCGCGATCGCTGGTGCTGGGCAAGCATTCGGGACGCCACGCGCTGCGTGAATCTTTGCGCGAACTGGGCTACGAGCCGAGTGACGAACAGTTGGCGGAATGCTATCGCCGGGTAACGGCATTTGCGGACACTTCCAAGAATGTACGTGCCCGGGACCTCATGACCATCGCGCATGAAGTGATCCGGCGCAATGTTGTGGCTACCACCGCATCGCCGCTTGCTTGAGGCGCGTGGAAAATCGAGGGATGGGCCAATGAAGTTGAAAAAGAAAATCGTAGTGTTGCCCGGCGATGGAATTGGGCCGGAAGTGGCGCGCGCGGCGGTGAACGTGCTGCAGGAATGCGCGCGCGAGTTTGGCCACCAGTTCGATGTGACGGAAATGCCGGTGGGCGGGGCGGCCATCGACAAGACCGGCAATCCTCTGCCGGACGAGACTCTTGAAGCATGCCGCAACGCGGACGCCGTGTTTCTTGGCGCTGTGGGCGGACCGAAGTGGGATTCGCTGCCGGTCGGCAAGCGCCCGGAGACGGGACTGCTGGCGTTGCGCAAGGGGCTTGGCTTGTACGTGAATTTGCGCCCGGTTCGTTTGCTGGAGCCGTTGCGGGGGATTTCCCCGTTGCGGCCGGAACGCCTGGGTGATCTGGATATTGAGATTGTGCGCGAACTCGCGGGCGGGATGTACTTTGGCGAGCGCGGCAGCGTGGTGGAAGGCGGCAAGGAACGCGCCTTCGATACGGAGTCCTATTCCACGCCGGAAATCGAACGCATCGCTACGTTTGGGTTTCAGCGGGCGGAGAGCCGTTCGCGCCGGCTGTGTTCGATCGACAAGGCCAATGTGCTGACCAGTTCCCAGTTGTGGCGGCGAACCGTCACGGCGATCGGCGCGGTGTTTCCGGCGGTGAAGCTGGAGCACATGTATGTGGACAACGCGGCCATGCAGCTTACGCTGCGGCCCACGCAGTTTGACGTGATCCTCAGCACCAATATGTTTGGCGATATTCTCAGCGATGCTGCCGCGGCGCTGGTGGGATCCATCGGCTTGATTCCTTCGGCAAGTTTTGGAGACAGCGCGCCGCTGTTTGAGCCTATTCACGGCTCCGCGCCAAACCTGACCGGGAAAGACGCTGCCAATCCGATCGGATCGATCCTGAGCGCTACGATGATGCTGCGAGATACTTTCGGCCTGGGCCTTGAAGCGGATTGGGTGGAGCAGTCGCTCATGCGCGTCCTGGGCGCCGGTTTCCGCACTACGGATATCGCCGAACCCGGCACCAACACCGTCGGCACCGCGCGCTTCCTGGAACTTCTCAACGTGGAAATGCAGCGCACCTTCGAACATGCAGAAAAGTACGGCTGGGGCGTGTGAGCCCAGCTTCCTCAGCGACCTTCGAAAGAGTGTAAAGGGTAAACCAGAGAAGTTGCAGTGTATAATCGGCTTATGGCTAAAGATGTGATTCACATCTCTGAAGCGGAAGCCGCCACGACGAACGTAGCGACGCTTTTGGCCCACGTTCGCGCAGGCGCGGAAGTTGTTCTCGAAAAGGACGCGCGGCCTATAGCCGTGTTGCGCTCGGCGGAGCCGCATCGGCATGGCCTTCTGCTCTCGGAATCCATTGCGCTGGCGGAAGCACACGCGAAAGAATTGGGTTACGAACCCACCATGGATGCTGACTTCGCCGACGATCTGAGGGAGATCATTAATAGCCGCAAACCGCGTGACCTCTCGGCATGGGACTGATTCTCGACTCCAGCATCCTAATAGCAGGCGAACGTGGTGGCGAGAGTGTGCGAGCAATCTTCAAACGAGTGCAAGCGACGCAAGGCGAGACTGAGGCAGGGCTCTCTGCGGTGACCATAGTAGAACTGACCGACGGTATTTACCGAGCCAAGAGCGATACCCACCGTGACCACAGGCTAGCTTTTACCCAGGAACTGTGCCGTGACATAACGGTGCATCCAATCACCCTGGAGATTGCTCAACTCGCCGGGAAGATTGAGGGCGAGCAGGCAGCTCGAGGGATAAGCATTGCCTTCGAGGATCTGCTGATAGGCACCACGGCATTGCACCTAGGTTATGCTGTAGCAACGCTGAACGTCCGTCATTTTCGATTAATTCCCGGTCTTTCCGTGATCCAATTCTGAGCAATTGACCGCCAGTAAACGGACCTTTGGCCATAACTGGCGTCATACTTGTATGGTCACTCGACCCGCTCGACGTAACGTCTTTCGCGGCCTAATGCCCTGCGTCGTCGTCGATCCAATACTCGCTTCGGGATTTCATTACGAACTGGGGGTGATACTTGGCCTCCACGTGTAGCGCGTGTAGACCGGGTGTGGGTGATGCCGGGCGGAAATCAAGTACGTAGTAATTCGGTAAGTCGTTCGAGAAAGCTATAAGGCCTGACTTCAAATCCTTGGCATTGTGGAAGTGGAAAAACTCGCCTCCGGAGAGTTGTGCGATGGATTCTGTGGTCTGCGTGCGGAGCGCATAGCGTGCGGTGAGATAGGTCATCGTGGCAAGGCGAATGGGCGGAGCAAGCTGGCTGATGCAGTCGAGCACCTGCTTGCTGTAATGGCCTTCGTACTCGGGATCGGCTCCAGTGCGGCTGAAGCAGCCGTGCGCGGGACCTGGGTTGTTGCTACTGAACTTCGACGCTTCATGGGAGACCGTCGAGCGCGCACTCGAAAAGCCGAAGCTGTATATAGTCGTATTCGTATTGCTGGTAAGGCGCAAGGCGTCGTCCAAGGTTGTTTTGCTCCCTTGGTCCACGGTTTCACTGAGCAAAAGAATCGCGCGCCGGTATCGCGTGGGCTGTTCGCGCAGTTGCGCGACGGCGAATGCCAGCCCATCTAAAATCGCCACACCCTGATCGCCTTCGGAGAGCGCGGCAAGTTGATTGGAAGCTTCCGCTGTTTTTGGAGTGAAAGGCAATAGGAGGTGAGGCGTGCTGTCGAACCCTATGACGGCAACGCGGTGTTCAACGTTGCCGATCAGCGCGTCGAGGATTGAGTCCAACTCCTGGTAGTCGGTGAGATGGCGTGTCCCCGCGCCACCCGTCTCGACCACGATTGCCAATGCCAGCGGCTCGGAATCTGTGTCTTGCTCTATGGAAAGGTGTTGCGGAACACCGTTGTCGGTGAGGAGGAAGTCGTCAGCCTTAAGGTCAAAGACTACTTGTCCTTCCGTAGTGGTCACGAATGCTGGAACCATAACTAAGTTGGAATGTACGGTCAGTTTCGGTTGACCGGTATCGCTTTGTTGCGCAACACCCACGCCACCGAGGCACAACAGGAGGATCAGGGTGCAAACAGGCTTCATAGACCAGGCGACCGCGTGTGCGAATCGGTAAGCAGGGGCAGACGGCGGCCCCGTAAGTCCCGTCTGATTGTAGATCAGATGGCCGCAAGCTGGTTGCGGGAAGCGGTGGGGGATGATAATTTTGTAAATTGAGTATGGGCCGTATGCGTGTGGAACCGGCCAATGGGTTGGAAAAGGCCATCACCGGGCCAAGAGACTGTCCCAGAACGAATTGCCCGCAGAAATCATTGCCCGGAATGGCGTGGCAGCAGGGGATTGCTTTCCTTTTCGCAAACGAGATTCATCGGAAATGATGCCTGACCGTTCGTCTAATTCGAATCGTAGCGGCGCGGAGCGTGTGCCTGGCGTGACCTACTGGCGCGTGGAGGGCTCGCTCTTCGAACTGAGCGCGCTCCGCAGCGTGGGCTTTTTCAACTGGAACAGCCAAAGCTTCCTGGAGCGCTGGGTGCGCCGCGGGGGAATGCTGGGAGTAGGACTGCTTCGTCCGCCGATGTACCTTACCAGCCGCACGTTTGCCACGCGGTTTCTCCACGGCGTACTGCGCGGAATCACCCGCGACCGCCTGGACCTGCTAGGCGAGGAATATTTTCAGTACGAGCTGAAGCCGCGTATGCGCCGCGAATCCGTCGAGAAGCTGGTGGATGCCGTGCGCGGGGGCGAACGCGTGGTGCTTGTAGGGCAGATGCTCGAGCACATCCTGCGGCCCATGGCGGAATTTTTCGCCGCTGAAGGTTTCCTGGCGAACCGCCTGGAATTTCGCGATGGCGTTGCTACCGGGCGGCTGATTGCTCCGGTGATTCGGCCGCGCGGGCCGTTTGCCTGGCTCGCCAGCGGATCGGTCGATGGTCGATTGTCCAAAGAAAAACTGCTTTGGCAATTGGATTGGAAGAAGCAGCCGGAATTGTTGGAGAGTGCGGTGGTGCCTGCGGTGCGGCCGCGGGTCGAAAATGAGACCCCGGTGCAGTTGCTGGATAGCACGCCACGAGTTGCCAGCCTGCCTGTGCGCGAAACTTTGGCCGGGAAACATTTGATGCTCATCGGAGTAACCGGCTTTATCGGCAAAGTGTGGCTTGTCGACCTGCTAGAAAAGATCCCGGAAATCGGCAAGATCACGCTGCTGATTCGCCGCAACCGCACCACTTCGGCTCAGCGCCGGTTCGAAAAGATTGTTGAGGAATCGCCTGCGTTTGACGGTTTGCACGAAATTCATGGCGCAAATCTCGCGGCTTTTCTGAAGGAAAAAGTGGAAGTGGTCGAGGGAGACCTAAGCCTGCCGGGCCTGGCCCTCGATACCGACACGCAAGTGCGGCTGGCGCGCACGCTCGACGTGATCGTGAGCAGCGCGGGCCTGACGGACTTCAATCCAGACCTGCGCGACGCTATTTCCTCCAACATCGATTCCACGATACATCTCGTCGACTATCAGCGCCGCTGCGATCATGCCGCCCTGATGCATCTTTCTACGTGTTACGTCGTCGGGATGCGCGACGGGCGCGTCGCCGAGGAACTGCATTCCAATTACAATCCAGGGGACCATCCCGATTTCGATTCGGACAAGGAAATTGCTTCGCTGCGCGAAATGGTTCGCCGCATCGAGGAACGGTCTGAAAGCACGGACGTGACCCGGGCTTTGCGACGCCAGGCCCTCGGCCGTAGCGGCGATGCCTCGAAGGTGGTGGCCGATGAACTGGACGGCGTGTTGAAACGCAATCGCGCGCGCTGGGTGCGAAATCGCCTGGTACGAGCGGGCATGAAGCGCGCGCACCATCTCGGCTGGCCCAACACGTATACGTTCACGAAAAGCCTGGGCGAATCGATCCTGGCGCGGGAAGGTCGCGATTTGCCGATTTCCATCGCGCGGCCATCGATTGTCGAAAGCTCCGAGCGCACGCCCTTCACCGGCTGGAATGAAGGAATCAACACTTCTGGGCCGCTTTCGTATTTGCTGGGCACGAATTTCCGGCAATTGCCTTCGAACGAGCGCAAATGCCTGGATGTGATTCCAGTGGACATGGTGACGCGCGGCATGACGCTGATCGCCGCGGCGCTGGTGCGTCGCAAACATGCACGACTCTATCAACTGGCAACTTCGGCCATTAATCCTGTGAATATGGGCCGCTCGATCGAACTCACCGGGCTGGCGCACCGCAAACACTATCGCGCGCAGCAGGGCATCGAGCATTGGTTAAAAGTGAAACTCGAGACCATTCCCGTCTCCAAGCAGCGCTACGAGCGCTTGTCGATTCCGATGCAAAAAGCCGTGGTCTCCAAGATCAATAAAGCCGCGACTACATTGCACATTGCCAAACCGCCGCTGGCCAAGACCGAGCGCGATCTGGTGCGCGCGGAAAAGCTCATTGAACTCTACGAACCCTTCATCCTGCACAACCAGCACGTCTTCGAATCCGAAAACGCGCGACTGCTTTCCGCGGCGTTATCCGATGAGGAGAAGGCGCTCTTCGATTTCGCGCCGGAAAAGATTGACTGGTGGGATTACTGGATTAACATCCACATACCGGCGCTGCGGCGGTGGTGCTATCCGCTGATGGAAGGCCGGCCGCTGGAGGCCAGGGAAGCGCGTGTGCTGGACTGGCCCGTGCCTCCGGAGGGCGCTTCCGCGGCTACGCGCTAGGCGGCGCATCGCACTCTTCCTATGGCCATATTTCTTACGGGCTCGACAGGCTATTTGGGCAGCTACCTGGTGGCAGGGCTTTTCCGTGGACACCTGGATCGCTTGAACCTGCTGGTGCGCGCGAAGACAGAGCAGGAAGCGCGGGAACGCCTGTGGCAATCGCTGCAATTGCATTTGGAATTTCCGGAATTTCTTGATTATGTGAGCGATCGCGTGCGCATTTTTCGCGGCGATCTGACCGGCGAGCGTTTCGGGTTGGCCGACGACGAATATCACGCGCTGGTGGATTCCACCGATTCCATCTTGCACTGCGCGGCTTCCTTGAACCGCAAATCGGAAAAGCAGTGCCTCAATGTGAACCTGCGTGGTTCGCTGGAAGTGATTCAACTCGCTCGCCGCGCGCAGAACCAACATGGATTGCGCCGTTATTCGCATGTGTCCACGGTAGCGGTAGCGGGCAAGCGACAAAACGAAGTGGTCACCGAAGACAATTCGATCGATTGGTCGCGGTCCGATTACGATCCTTACGCGCGCACGAAAAAGTTCTCCGAACACATGGTGCACCAGTTGCTTGCCGACGTACCGCACACGATTTTCCGTCCTGCCATCGTGATGGGCGACAGCGGCCGTCCGGAAACCGCGCAATTCGATATGGTCCAAGCGTTCGACATGCTGGCGCGCCTGCCGGTTCTGCCGCTGCGTCCCGACGACAAGATCGACATCGTGCCCGCCAACTATGTGGGCGGAGCCATCGTGAAAATTCATCAGATGGAAAAACCCAATTACGGGATTTATCATCTTTCTTCAGGGACGGGTTCGCAGACGTATAAGGAATTGACCAACGCATTGGCCGCGGCGGGAGGCTGGAGCAAGCCGAGTTACCAGCCGTGGCTGGGCGGACCGTTTTCCAAAACCGTGAACTGGCTGGCGTTCAAAGGCGGCGCGGTAGGCTACGGTGCATCGTTGCTGAAAGTATTCTGGCCGTACCTCGATTGGAACACCGTGTTCGAAAATTCGCGGGTGGTGCAGGAAATGGGCGAAGCGCCGGCAAAATTTTCGAGCTATGCGTATCCTTTACTGCAATTCAGCCGCACCAACAAGTTCAAATATCCCGCGGCGCCTTGGCCGAAGAGCGCGAACGCACCGGTCGAAAAAAGCGCAGGGAGTGCCGTAGCATGACTGATTTTCTTCTGGTGATGTGGGTCAGCGCGCTGATCGAAATGCGCCGCTTTGGCTGGATGTTCGGATTGGGGAAGCGCTGGACACCTGGCGAGCCATTGCGATTGCTATTTGCCGGCTACAACGGAACGCGCAACACCGGCAGCGACGTGCGCGTGCGCGAGATGATCCGCCAGATCCGCCACGTGCTGGGCGCGCAAAATGTGGACTTCAGCGTGATGTCCCAGAATTTCGACCTGACCAAGGGCTATTTTGAGGGAACCAAACAGGTACATCTGCCCGATGTGTACCCGCCGTTCCTGTGGCGGGAAGTGCATGCGAACCACGGAGTGATTTCGTGCGAAGGTTCGATGTTCAAAAGCAAATTTGCGAACGCGCTGACGACCATGATGATCGGCTCACTCGGCCTGGCTTCCGCGGAAAATAAATTGTCCGTGGCTTACGGTGGGGACGCCGGACACATGGACGATCTGATTCAGTGGATGTGCGCGCGCTATACCAACGAATCTTTGGTCATCACGCGTAGCCTGGAATCACAGCAATTGCTGAGTGGCCTGGGGGTGCCCAACGAATTGGGCGCGGACACCGCGTGGACCTTCGAACCGTGCCCGCAGGAATACGCGCGGCAAACGCTGCGGGCAGCGGGGTGGGACGAAAAAACGCCGATTCTCGTACTTTGCCCCATCCATCCTTTTGTGTGGCCAGTGAGCGCGTCCATTGCGAAATATCTGGCACGTGCAACCACTGGCGCATTCAAAGACAGCCAGTATCGCACCGTGTATTTCTTCGAATCCGGCGCGGAAGTCGATCGCAAGTTCGAGCACTACATCAAGGGCTACATCGAAGCCACCAAAGCTTTTGTGCAGCGGCATCGTGTGTTTCCGATTTTAGTGGCGATGGAGCGCCTGGACACCGTGGCTTGCCGCGCCATCGAAAAAGAAATTCCTGGCACGCCGATCTTCACCTCCGACGATTACGACATGTTTCAACTCGTGTCGCTCCTGCGCGCCTGCACGTACATGGTTTCCTCGCGCTATCATGGCATCGTCACCAGCATGCCTGCGGGCGTGGTTTCCGCCGGGGTCACCATGGACGAGCGCATCCGCAATCTGATGCGCGAGCGGGGCCACCAGCATTTGCTGCTCACCGTCGAAGATCCCGACCTGGGCCCGAAATTGTTGGAAGTCATGGAACGACTGGTGGTGGAAGCGGACGCTGTTCGCGACAGCATCGGGCGCACCGTGGTGAGCAATCTGAAAGGCATGGCGCGCATGGCCGCGTTCCTGGAAGATGAGGTGCGCAAGACATATCCCGAATTTCCTTTGCGCAAGGGCGTTTTGAGCTGGGAAGACAATCTGCCGCCCCTTTCCAAGGAATTGACCGATCTGGTGGAACAGTACGAGACGTCGACCACGGCCGTGGCAACGGGGCGCTGAGGCGCTATGGCAAATTTCCTCGAAGATTTGTTCAAGCAACTGGAGAGCGCGGACGCCCGCACAGTGTTGCGCGAGATTCGCGGCGAGCAATTTACCGGAGCGACAGGGCGGGAATTGTTGGAGCAAATCGCGCGGGCGCGCAATCATTTGCGCGAACTCGACCTGCAGCCCGGTGACCGCTGCGTGATTTTGGGCAACAACTCGATCCAATGGGTTGCATTGGATCTGGCATTGATGGCCGAAGGCGCCATTGTCGTTCCGCTCTACGCGCGCCAGGCACCCGCGGAAATCGCGGGAATGATGAAGGACTGCAGTCCGCGGTTTTTCTTCGTAAGCGATGCGGAATTGGGAGAAAGCGTCGCGAACGTCTGGCCAGAAGGGCCCCGCGCCATTTCGTTCGCCGAAGCGCTGAGCAAAACTACGTCGGGCGGGGCCATCGGCGGTGCGCCGAATCCGCGAAAGGACGACGACCTCGTCACCATCATCTACACCTCCGGAACTTCGGGTGAGCCGAAGGGCGTTTGCCTGAACACCGCCAACCTGAATCACATTGTTGGCTGCACTACTGGCTGGATGGATCGTCTGGACTGGACAAGTGCCGAGCCGATTCAGGTTTTCCAGTATTTACCTTTTAATTTCGCGGCGTCCTGGATTGTGATGTTGTCCTGCCTTTCGAAGAACACGGCGCTCACACTGTCAACCGATCTGATCAAACTGGCCGACGAGATCCGTTTGTCCGCGCCAAATTATTTTTTCAATGTGCCGACGCTGCTCGAAAGGGTGCGGCGCGGAGTGGAAGATGCTCTGCAGAAGCGCGGCGCCGGCATTCCGCGGATTTATCGCAATGCCGTTGCAGCGTGGCGGAATCAGCAGGAAGGGCAAAGGGGCGGCGGGGTTTGGCTGTTTTTGGCGCAGCATCTTATTTTCAGCAAAATTCGCGCGCGTTTTGGCGGCAACTTGCGCGGACTGATTTGCGGTTCCGCGCCGCTTGCTCCGGAAACGCAGGAGTTTTTTGCGATGCTGGGCATTCCCATCTGGCAAGTGTATGGACTTACGGAAACTTGCGGCATTTGCACCATGGACGACCCGCGTGTGGCCAGCGAACCCGGCCGCGTCGGCCAATCCATACCCGGGATCGACCTGTTGGTTGCCGAGAATGACGAAATCGTGGTGAGTGGCCTCAATGTTTTTCCGGGTTACTGGAACCGGCCTGAAGAAACGGCGCGCGCTTTGCAAGGTGGCGTGTTTCACACCGGCGATCAGGGCGAGGTGAATTCGAAAGGGAACTGGCGCATCAGCGGCCGCATCAAGAACTTGATTATTCTGAATTCTGGCCACAATGTCGCGCCCGAACCCATCGAAGACAAAATCGCGCAACATGTGGCGGGCGCGCAACAAGTGGTGGTGGTCGGCAATGGTCGCGGCTATCTTTGCGCGCTGGTCACCGGCGGCGTTGATTCGAATGCGGTTCAGGCGGCGGTCGATCGTGTGAACGTGGATTTGCCACATTACCGGCAGGTCCGCAACTTCGCGATTATCAAGGACGCATTTACGCCCGAAAGCGGCTTGCTTACCGCCAACGGGAAACTGAGGCGAGACGCCATTAACGCGCAATTCCGCGTCGAAATCGAACAAATGTACGCAAAGCACGCGGTTGCCGCCGGTGGTTCCGCATTATGAAGGAATTTCGCGGAAGCGCGCTGCATTGGGAGTGGCGCGACGGGGTCGTGGAACTTACGCTCGACCAGGAGCCCTTGAATGAAATCGGCACGGTGATGCTGGCCGATCTGGAACGCTTCGCCGCCGCGATCCGCGCACTTGCCCCCATCACTAGTGCGTGCGTAATCACCAGCGCGCGGCCGGGCGGCTTTTGTGCTGGAGCGGATTTGAAAGAGCTATATCACGGTGCGCTGCCGTTGCCGAAAGCGAAACGCGCGGCCGGAGTGCGCAGCTTTTTGAAACGCATTCACAAAGTGTTGAATGCGATTGATGAAGCGCCGTTTATCACGTTTGCCGCGGTCCACGGCCTGTGCATGGGCGGCGGACTGGAACTTGCTCTCGCCTGCGATCAGATTGTGGCCGACAAGATGGCGCGATTCGGTTTTCCGGAATTACGCCTCGGATTGATTCCGGGATTCGGCGGCATTCCGCGATTGCGGCGCGATGTTGGAAACAGCTTCATTCGGGATTTGCTGTTTACCGGCCGCACCGTGAAGGCAGAAAGCGCGCAGCAGGCGGGGTTGGTGTCGCATCTGGCGGGAGAAGGGTATGCGCTCCAGGTGGCGCGTTCGATGGCGTTGCAAGTGACCAAGCTCGACGCGGACACGCGGGTCGCCGCGAAAAAATTCGTCAAGCCCATCCCGCGCGCGGAACTGAACAAGGAAATCGCACTATTTTGCAAGCTGTTTAACCGTCCGGCCGTGATGGAAAGCCTGCGGCGCTTTGTGGAGACCGACGATCCGATGAAGCATTTGCCGGTAGTGCCGCGGAGCAAATGACCAAGAAACGTCTTACAACGCACGGAGGATGCATGAGCAAGCAGAGACTGAAGCACCCAATCCCCTTTTTCGCCCTTCTCCTGACCTCCTCCATGCTGCTTTCTTGCGCGCACCCACCGGCCGGTGATTCCGCAACATTCGATCCAGACGGAACCGCGCACATTACCCGCACGATTCCCATGCCATCCACGATCAGCACTGAGGCGCAGAAGTGGCTGGATTCCCTGGCGCGCCAGAAATATGCGCCGCAGTCGCTTGCCGAACGCCGCGCCGCCACGGATAAGTGGCGCTCCGAAGATTCCGCGGAAGCGCGAAAGCTTTTTCCCGTGAACGTTGAAGAAAAAGCCATCGGCGGCGTGCGCACGGATGTCATCACGCCGCTGGATGTGCCGGAGGCGAACCGTGCGCGTGTGCTGATCAACCTTCACGGCGGCGGTTTCAATTCCGATTCCGGTTCGCTGATCGAGGGCATTCCCATTTCCAATCTTGCAAAAATCCAGGTCGTTTCCGTTTATTACCGGCTCGCGCCGGAAAATCCGTTTCCGGCGGCGGTGGACGACGTCGTGGCTGTGTACAAAGAAGTGTTGAAGGATCACAAGCCGCAAAACATCGGCATTTTCGGCACCTCCGCGGGCGGAATCTTGACCGCCGAGGTTGCCGTAAAATTAAAACAGTCCGGTCTCCCGTTGCCTGGAGCGCTGGGCCTGTTTTCGATACTCGCGGATTTCAGCCGTCCGTCCGATTCGCTGAATTTGTTCACGCTGAACGGGCTGCCGGGAATTCTTTCGCCCGCCGATCCGAACAAACGCATCGGGCAGGAATACGCGCCCAACACCGATCCACGCGATCCCGTGCTGTCTCCCTTGTTCGCAGATTTGCACGGCATGCCGCCTTGCCTGCTGGTCACCAGCACGCGCGACATTCTGCTTAGCAATACCTCAATTTTTCATCGCGCGTTGCTGCACGCGGGCGTGGATGCGCAACTCGTGGTCTACGAAGCGTTGCCGCATGCCTTCTGGTACCGCTTCCAGTTTCCCGAGACACAGGAGACGCTGGAATTGATGGCGAAGTTCTTCGACGACAAGCTTGGCCACTAGAACCAGTCTCGGGTTTGCTAGGCCGGAGTTCAGTGGGATGTCTCGATCGCGTAGTAGTCAATCTACTCTTGATGCATGGGTGCGGCCGTTCCGTCGGACCACTGTGCAACTTCGACTGCGAACACTTGGGCACGCGCGGAAAAATCATTCCGAGCGCAGCGCTTGCATCACGTCGACGCGCGCCGCGCGTGCTGCTGGGAGCATCGAAGCCACTACCGCCGCGCCTAACAGCACAAACGCAGAAACGATCACGGGCAACGCGCCCGGCATTTTTAAGTCGCCAAAATAACTGCCTGCCACGCGCGCAACGAGGAGCCCGAACGCTGCGCCCGCCACAACGCCAACGGCAGCCATCACCGCGCCTTCCGCGACCACACTTCTGAGGAGATGTTTCGGCTGTGACCCGAGCGCCAAGCGGATACCGAATTCGCGTGTCCGCGCGCTGACAGAAAAGGCCAGCACGCCCGCGACGCCAACGACCGCTATCAGCAACGCGACCCCGGCGAACACGCCAAAGACCAAGGAGTTCAAGCGGTCTGGCGCAAGCACTTTTGCACGGATGTCTTCGAGAGTGGCGGCGTGCTCAACGGGTTCATCGGCGGACATCTGCCGAATAATTTGTGTTACCGGCGCTACAAGCGAATAAGGATTCGCGGTGGTGTGGATGAAGAGGTGACCGCCAAACATGAGAGAGTCCGTAAAGGTGCCATAAATGGTGGAAGTGGGTGCAGGGACGATATGTTCGTCGTCCACATCGGCGGCAACCCCAATAATGCGGTGCGGCGCCGTAAATCGCGCCTTTTCGCTGTCCGTGCCGGGAAGGAACTCAAGCACGGGATCGGTCCAATAGACATGGCGATTGATCGGATCCTGCCCAGGGAACATGCGTTGTGCGAGAGTGGCGCTGACGATCGCGACGGGCTCTTGACTCTTATCGTCGAGCGCGTTGAAATCGCGGCCGGCAATAATCGGAACCCTGAGCGCGGTGAAAAAGCCGGGAGAGATGGTTCGCCACTGCGCGCGGGGATCGTCTTTGCCGTGGGCGTGACCATCGCCAGAGAATTGCAAACCTACCCCGACGACGTCGGCATCACGCCAGGGAGCGGTCACCGCGAAAGCCGTCTCGGTGACGCCGGGTAGCGCATCGATGCGACGTATCGATTCCTTGTAAAAATCGAGGACTTGCTGAGGAGTTTTTCCGTTGTACAGCGCTGGAACGTCAACGACGAGAACGTGACGCGTGTCGAGACCGGTCTGGGTTCTTTGCAACGCGATCAGCGTGGTGAGCAACATGCATGCGCCCGCCAACAGCACGAAAGACGCGGCGATTTGCGTGACGGCGAAGATGCGCTGGCGGCGGCTGGTGCTGCTGCTCATACGGACGCTGCCGCTCGCGAGGTTCATGCCATTCGACGCGCTAGCGGAGGGCAGACGCGGCACAAATGCCAAAATCACCGCGGCGATTACTGCCAGCGCCACTCCCACCCAGAGCATGCTGGAATCGACCGTCAAATCCAGCGCGCGGACGGAGAAGCGCGAGGCGTATCGAGCCAGGATTGTGACCAATGGCTGCGCGATGATTACGCCGATTGCCGCGCCCGCACCGCAGAGCAGAAGGCCTTCGGCTAACAGCATGCGCCGCAGCGCGCCAGTGCTTGCGCCGAGAGCGGCGCGGATCGAGAGTTCGCCCTCGCGGCGAACCGTCCGCGCGAGAATCAGGTTGGCAACGTTCGAGCAGGCAATGATGAAGACGAGGCCCGAGGCAGCGAGAAGGACGAGGAGAACGGTACGCGCGCCGGAAGTAATCTGGTCCCGGAGCATCCTGGCATCAATGCGGTAGCCGCCGTTGTCGGGATACGCTTCGGGGTGGTCCTTTTCCATGGAGGCGTAGGCGGTGCGCAACTCGGCGCGAGCCTGGTCGAGAGTGGCGCCGGGAGCAAGCTTACCGAAGAGTTCGGTCATGCGATGGACGCGGCCCGTGACCATCGTGGCGGAAAGATGATGCGGGCTCGTCACCATGTTGCCGATAATTTCTGTATCCGCGGGATACGGCACACTGGGTTCAAGGACACCGATGACCGTGGCGGAACGATCGCCAATGCTGCTGAGGCGAACTGTTTTGCCGATCACATCAGGATCTTTTTTGAAAACGGTGGACCAGAAGCGATACGTGAGCACGATGACGCCAGCGGCGTTGGGACCGTCGTCTTGAGGTCCGATAAGGCGGCCGAGAACGGGACGCAGCCCCATCACTTCGAAGTACGTGCCGCCCACGACGCCACCTCGAACTCCGCGCGGTTCACCGAGTCCGATCATGGTAAAGCCCATCGTCGAGAAATCGCCGAACTCGCTCACGGAGTGGACGCTCACTTCGATGTCCTTGATCTCGGGCACGGAGAACGTTGTATTGTCGTCTCCCAACGTGGGGGCACTCTGGCGGATGTACATCAGCCGGTTCTCGTCACGGTTGACGAGCGGCTTGAGCAGCACTCCCCGCACGAGGGTAAAGATGGCCGCGTTGGCCCCGATGCCAAGCGCCAGCGTGAGAACCACGGTGATCGCCAGCCCGGGAGTCCGGATTAGCGAGTGAGCTGCAACTCTCAGATCGCGAAGGAATGACATGTTCTTAGCCTCCCTGCCAAGTATCAGTATCAGGCCCGTTTCAGGATACCGCCGTATCCTTTCGCCGCCGCTGCTCGCTCTCCTTTATCATCTCGTTCAAATCTGCAACCGGCCGTATCTCAATCGGTCCAAGTCCATGCTTAAAGCCTGGAAGCTGTGAGACAAGCTGAATGGCGTGATTGAGGTCTCGCGCCTCAAGGATTTGAAGGCCGCCGAGCTGTTCCTTGGTTTCCGCATAGGGACCGTCGGTGGTCGCGACTTTGCCGTTTTTCCAGTACAGAGTCAACGCGGTCTCCGGAGGCTGAAGAGCTACTTCGGCAACAAGATGTCCGTTGGCGCGCAGATGGTCATTGTGCTCAAAGCATTCGCCGAGCACTGCGTGTCGCTCGTCCTCGGTCATCCCTTCGAATTTCCCTGGCTCGAGGTATCCCAAACAGATGAATTTCATTGTTCTTCTCCTCGTTCTTCTCCTCCGGGTGGAAGCCAGCGGCACAACCTTGTCCGCTGGATCGTTCATTCTATAGTCGTCGCGCACAGAAAAAATCGACAGCAGCCGAAGTGCGGCGCGAATGTTTATAGACTTCCGGTTGGGATCATCGCGACGTAGAACTCCACACTTGCACGCACCGGAACGAGCATGTCATCGGGGTAGTATAGATGAACGCTGGTGAAACTCTATGCTAGTGTGCCGTCCCGTAAATACGTTCACATAGTCGTTCGACTTTATCCAATATCGAATCGGCTGTAGCCGTCCAGACGAATGGCTGCGCATGGCGGTTGGAGTTCTTGACGTAGTGATCGATTTTCTCGACCAAGTCTTTCACGCTGCTGAAAGTTCCCCGGCGAATGGCTTGTTGTGTGATGCGATTAAACCAGATCTCCACCTGATTGAGCCAGGAAGCGTAGGTTGGAGTGAAGTGCACGTGGAACCGTGGCCGCGTGGCGAACCAGCGCTTAACTCGCAGATGCTTGTGCGTGGCGTAATTATCCACGATGATGTGCACCTCCAAGTTCTTCGGCACGTTCTTCTCAATCTCCCGTAGAAAACTCAGATACTCTTGATGCCGGTGGTGCGGTCGACATTTCGTGAGCACTTTACCGTTCGCCGTGTCCAGTGCAGCAAACAGCGTGGTGGTTCCATGGCGGCGATAATCGTGGGTCATTCCCTCAACATAGCCCAATCCCAGCGGCAACATCGGCTGGGTGCGTTCCAGCGCCTGAATTCCGCTCTTCTCATCTACGCACAAAACCACAGCATTTTCAGGGGGATTCAAATACAGCCCTACAATATCCCGTACTTTTTCTACAAAAAATGGATCGTTCGAAAGCTTGAAATGTTTTTGTCGATGCGGCTGCAAGCCAAACGCCTGCCAGATGCGGTGCACTGTCGATTTCGATACTCCCGTCTCGGCGGCAATCTGACGGATACTCCAGTGCGTTGCGCCTTTGGGTTTCGACTTCAGCGTCTTGCGAACTAATTGAGCAACTCGTTCGTCGCTAATCGGGCGGGGGCGCCCTGGGCGTAATTCCTCGTAGAGCCCTGACACTCCCTGTGCCAGGAAGCGTCGTCGCCATAGGCCTACCGTGACCTTGCTGGTCTCCAGTTGCTGCGCAATTTCCCGGTTGTTCTTCCCAGACGCGCTCAACAAGATAATCTTGGCCCGACGCACCAGCCCCGCCGGAAGAGAGCGCGAGTTGGCCAAGCTTTCCAGCTGCTCGCGTAACTCCGAATCCAAAACTAACGTCGCTTTAGGTCGTCCCATCGCCATAGGCACCTCCATTGTGCACGGGAGATGCCTATATTCCCAGCAATACTAATGCCAGTTATTTATGGGACAGAACACTAGTTCGTTCCGTTGCTCGAAGGATGTACGTGAGGTGTCGCCGGAAGATTTTCGGTTCCGTCTGACCACTTTTGGGTTGGAATGACGAACTGCGTCAGGTGCTCCATGGGATCAGCAACCGCAATGACGGGCGAACCCGGCAGATTCGCTCCCCAGATTGCGGGGTCTACGTCCGAATAGAAGAACATGAGGTGGGAAGGCCAGTGTGGTGCGCTGTCGCCGCCGTATCCCTGCTTCGACATCATGTAGCACATCGCCCCGGATTCCATCGGTGGCAGCTCTTTCTTGGCGATGGCGGCGGCGATGGCGTCGTTAACCTGAGCTAGCGTGTGTCCGGCCAAAGCCAGCTCGGTGATCTTAGTGATGCGCAGAAGGTAGGAACGCGCGGCCGCCGCATTCACACACATGGGGACGCGCACCTTCGGACTCCAAAAGTCAGGATCGGGCGCGGAAGTCCACCCCCGTCCCACGATACACACGAAACCGTTCTTGCCTTTCACCGCCGTCTCGAAACCATGACGCGCAAGAACCTGTACCTCTGCATCGCGTGCAATGGACTCGGGCGCCGCACTGCGCGCCAGGGCTATTTCCGCACCCCGATCCGTCATGAGGTATTGCTCGATCGGGGCCATGTTCGAATAAGGTGTGGTGGCAACCTGTGCCATCGCCCGGTACGCCGTGCCGAGCACGAGAAACAGTGCGAAGCTTTTGATTGCGATTGGGCCTAGCTTTTTCGTCCGCATCGTTTTCCTCCTGAGACTTCATCAGATAGTCGTTCGGGAGACCGAAAATCGACAACTATTCCATTTTTTTTACCTCGTCAGAGGAATCCGTGGGTCACTGATGTGTCGAACGGGGGCCGGAAGTCGCGCTTAAGGGTGCCCTTCCGTTTTTGCAAGGGCGGGTAGCGATGCTGCCGACGCAACTTTTGTCCGTTCTGCAAAGATTGACGATTCGGGTGATCTGCCGTGTCCTCATCGGCGGGTCGTTAGCCAATCCGGAAAGTCGGAGCGCAAGAACCGAACAAGTCGGTTCCGGTAGCCACATTTCCGGCACGACTAACCGGGAGCTGAGGAGTAATCTAACTGACCTAATTTTATGGCTGGGCTGGCTTTGTCGCCAGATCAATGAGCTGGATTTCCGAATCATCGCGTAATCGGTCAAACACTATCCTGTTACCATCTGTAATATCAAAGGTCCGCATTACGGAGATATTGTTCAGCTGGGTCAACCGCCGTGATCTCATGGTGCTGAGGTCAAGCAGCCAGAAATCCTGCCCGGCCAGGGTATCTCCGGACATATAAACCAGGCCTGTGCCATTGGGTAGGAACCGTGCACGCTCGCCCCCGCGCTGCACGTTTATTTCTGGCAGCTTCACAGGAGTACCATCCGGGTGTACCGCCAACAGTGGCGTTCGCGTGAACACCTGCGTACCGCAATACACAATCAGGTCACCGCGCGGCGACCACACGGGATCGAGGAACGGCCCTTTTACAATCTGAACCGGCGCGCCACCGTCTACTGGTAACTTGAATAACCCCGTTCCCTCGCGGTCGCTTCCGGAGACGACAATCCATTTCCCGTCGGGTGACCAAGAAGCCGTGCCCCGAACATCGACGTCGCTCGAAAGGGGATGAAGCAGCGTTCCATCGGCACCCATCACGTGCATCTGGTACTTCCCATTTCGTTTTAGAGCAAACGCAACACTCGCGCCGTCGGCAGAGACGGCTGGAGGTGACTGCAGCGCGCCTTCTGAACCCTTCCAGATTTCCTGCGCCTGTCCATCGCGATAGCTCCACAGTCCGTCCGCCCCGTCCCGAGAAGATAGGTAAAACAGCGATCCGCCCGCGAAACGTGGCGCCTGAGCACGCACAGTCGGTATTGGAAATGGCTGAACGTCCTGTTCCAGGAGCACGCGATCGGAAATCGGAACGCTCCATAGGTTGATTTCAGCGTTCACGACGGTCGCGGCCAGACGCTGGCCATCGGCCGTGGCTGCCAGAGCCGTATATTGTTCCAGACCCGAGCTCACGCGACGGGAAGCTCGGGTCTCGGTGTCGAATGCCCACAACCATGGACCTGCCCCATACTCGTTGTGGGCCACGAACAGAATCGTCCGCTCGTCAACTGGAGTTGGATACTCGATGTCGATGTTGAGATGGGTAAGTTGTTCCGCCTTTCCCCCATCGGGCGAAATCCGCCATAGGTCCATTTCACGCGTGGCTGGCCGGCCGCGTACAATGAAAATCCAGCGCCCATCCATCGACCAGACTGGATAGTGATTGTGCATTCCTGGATCGTTTTGCACGATCCGGCGTGGATTGGCTCCGTTGTGATCCGCCACGAAGGTAGGATCGCCCGGTTCCCACGTGTGATACACCACCCGCGTGCCGTCAGGTGACCAAGCAACCTCTGCTGCACGTTCGTCCAGGAAATTGCGGGGTGCTCCCCCTATCAGCGGCCATAGCATGAGCCGTCTCTTTTCCGTTCCTGCGCTCCACACTTCCGAACCATCGGCTGAAAATCCGATTGAGCGGAGGGGTGCACGCATATCTCCGGTCCGGCCCTGGGTCAGGTTCGCTAGGCCACTTCCACTTGCTTGCATCACCCAGATGTCGAAGGTGCCGCTGCGGTTGGAGAGGAAGGCGACGAATTTTCCGTCTGGTGAGACGGCAGGGTCGATTTCGTCTCCTTTGAAGTTGGTCAGTCGCGCGAACTGCGCATTGGAAAGTGGATCCCGAACTGTCGGCCTGCGGCGATTGGCGGCGATCCAGGCTCCGAATCCGGCCACAAGCAACGCAACTAGAGTCCATGGCAACCAGTGAAAGTGCTTCTGTACGGTAGGTGCTGGCACCCTGGCCGTTCGCGGCTCTGCCGATCCCGCGTCCGCGGCCGTCCCAACACTCACCTCGCTGCTGCGTCGCGTCACTTTCCCCGAACTGCTATCACGTTGGAAACGCTTCAAGTCGCTCCGCAATTCCGCGGCGCTGCTGTAGCGCAGCGCACGGTCTTTCTCAATTGCCTTGTCGATAACCCTCTCTAACTCCACGGGCACTGCGGCGTTCAGCCGGACTGGTTCGATCGGCTCTTTGTGAACTATGGCGTCAAACACCGCGCCGGTGCTCTCTCCGCGGAAAGGCAAGCATCCCGTGACCATCTCGTACAAGACCACGCCAAAGGAAAACAGGTCGGTGCGCGCATCCAATTGCCTGCCCAGGACCTGCTCAGGCGACATGTAGGCTACCGTTCCCAACACGTTTCCCGGGCTGGTCAACTGCCCCGAATCCACTTCCATGGTTGCCAGCGTGGAGGAGCCGTCGCGCGCTATCACATGGTTTACCTTAGCCAGGCCGAAATCGAGAATTTTGGCATGTTCGCGCTTGGTTACGAAGATATTGGCAGGCTTTATGTCGCGATGAATGATGCCTTCGGCGTGTGCAGCGTCCAGGGCGTCGGCGATTTCAATCGCAAGTGTGAGAAGAACCTCGGTATCGAGCGGCTTTCCGTTGATGCGATGCTTCAACGTTATGCCGTCCAGAAATTCCATCGCGATGAACGCTTGCCCGTCTTGCTCACCGATATCGTGAATCGTGCAGATGTTGGGGTGATTTAATGCCGACGAGGCTTGTGCTTCGCGCTGAAAACGGGCCAGGGCCTGTGGATCGCGGGCAAGTTCTTGCGGCAGGAATTTCAGCGCAACGAAGCGATGCAGACGGATGTCCTCTGCCTTGTAGACAACGCCCATTCCCCCGCCGCCAAGTTTTTCTACGATGCGGTAGTGGGAGATAGTCTGACCGATGAGCGAGTCGGTGCCCGGCATGGTGCGGCCATCTTAGGTTGCGATCTGCGGCAAGTCAACGAAACCACCGGATATGAAACGAAAAACGGCGTTACGCCGTTTTCAACTTCTGGTAAACGGCGAAACCTTCCATGTGGGTCCCAATCCCCAAGTTTCCGATTTGCCGACTTCGCGGCCCTCGTCGGAGAACATTGATGGACGAGGAAGAGTCTGACTCATTGATGCACTCGCCGCCGTTCGGAACGGGCGACGCAACAAAGGCGGACTTGGAATTGCGCTATGAGGCAGGACGCCTGAGAATCTCTCGTACCTCGACCGGCGCGCGGCAGGCAACGGCAGCCTTGCGCCCCCACGCAAGTGCATCCTCCAGATTAGCGGCTTCCAACACCCAAAAACCGCCGATGTGCTCCTTGGTCTCGAGGTACGGCCCGTCGGTGATGAGCACCTTGCCATCGGGCTGCGCCCGCAGCGACCTGGCGCTGCCAGCCGGTGAGAGACCGGCAACGAAAACCCTGACACCGGCAGCCACCATCTCGCGGTTGAGAGCATGGATGTCGCGGTGCATCGCTTCATCCTCGAGCGACCCGTCGTATCCGTCGGGGTGGTGAATAGCAACCAAATATTGCGGCATGATTTCTCCTTCTCCTGTAATAGTTTTTGGGGCGGCCGATTGCCCTGCCTTCACGGTATAGACGAACGGCTGGGCCGGTATTCGACAAATCGTCCAAGAAATTTTGCTTCTTCCCTCGTGGCCGCCCTCATCGCGAGGTGTCCTTTCGCCGTCGCTGCGCGCTCTCCTTTATGATTTCGTTCATGTCCGCCGCTGGGCGAATCTCGAAAATGTTGCCATACGTCAGCGCCGGATGCTGCGCAATGAGCTGTACGGCATGATTCATATCCCGCGCCTCAAGGACGAGAATGCCACCGAGTTGTTCCTTGGTTTCCGCATAGGGACCATCCGTAGTTGCGACTTTGCCGTTCTTCCAATACAGGGTCAATGCGGTTTCCGGAGACTGAAGCGCTTCTCCACCAGCAAAATGCCCGTTGGCGCGAAGATGGTCGTCGTATTCAAAGCATGTGTCGAACATCGCATGTTGCTCGCCTTCGGTCATGCTTTCGAACTTGGCTTTGTCGTAGTATCCGAAACAGATGTACTTCATCGTTTCCTCCCTGTTTCCTGTGACTCATTGTTTCCCATGACTCAGAGCCGTAGCTCATCGTGTTATCAGATAGTCGTTCGGGAGGCCGAAAATCGACAGCTACTCCAGTTTTTATTTCAACTGCCGAATCCGCTCCTGCAGGAATTGCCGCTCTGGTTCCTGTTGGGTCAGCGCCAGAGCTTTCTCATAAGAGGAGCGAGCCTCAGCTGTCCTGCCGAGCCTGCGGTACATATCCGCGCGGGCTGAATGCGCCAGGTAATAATTTGCCAATTCGCCATGTTCCAACACCGCATCGATATGCGTCAGACCGGCCTCTGGACCATCGCGCATGGCAATTGCCACGGCACGATTGAGTTCTACAACGGGCGAAGGCTGAATTCGTGCCAATTGGTCGTAAAGCGCAACAATCTGCCCCCAGTCGGTGGCAGTCACCGATTCGGCCTTCGCATGAACGGCCGCAATCGCAGCCTGCAATGTGTAGGAGCCGAAGCGGCGGGACTTCAGGGCTTTCTCCAGCAATGCCGTTCCCTCCGCGATCTCCTCCCGGTTCCAGAGCGAGCGATCCTGGTTCTCCAGCAAAATCAGTTCTCCGGCGGGAGAGGTTCTCGCGGCGTGACGGGATTCCTGTAACAACATCAGGGAAAGTAGCCCAATGACCTCGGGCTCCGGCCGGAGTTCGCCGAGCAATCGCCCCAGTCGAATCGCCTCGCGGGTTAGCTCGGCCCGGGTTACCTCCGCTCCGGCGGCGGCTGAATAGCCCTCGTTAAAGACGAGATAAATAACCTGAAGCACCGCGCCCAGGCGCTCCGGCAATTCCTGCGGCGTGGGCACCTCATACGGAATCGGTGTGTCTCGAATCTTTGCCTTTGCGCGCACAATGCGCTGCGCCAGGGTACGCGGAGTGGTGAGGAAGGCCTTTGCTATCTCCTCGGTTGTCAGCCCGCACACCTCACGCAAGGTGAGCGCAACGCGTGCCTCCGGCGCTAGCGATGGATGACAGCAGGTAAAAATCAGGCGCAGCCGGTCATCCTCAAGGCTGTCCTCTTCCTTGGAGCTTTCCGCCGAATTCGATTGCGCTTCGAGATATCGCACGAGCTCGTCTTGAGACGCATCAAATCTTGCCCGTCGACGCAGGGTATCAATGGCTTTGAATCGGGCCGTCGAAATCAACCATGGCCGCGGGTTACCGGGTACTCCACTACTGGGCCAAATGCTCAGCGCAGTCGCAAAGGCTTCGTGCATCGCCTCCTCGGCAAGATCAAAATCGCCGAGCAAGCGGATCAGAGTTGCCAGGATTCGTCCCGAATCCACGCGATAAAGGGAGTCGAGCAATTCGCGTATCTGCTCGGTGGAGCGCTCCGACATGACGACGACCTTAGCAAACCAGTTACCGAGAATCAATTTGGCAAACGGCGGATCGATGCAAAGTGCCCAGGTCGTGACTCTGAAATCTGGACAACAGAACGCTTCGTCGGACGCAAAATCGCCAATGCACTCATTTGAGGTTCGTACAAGCTCAACACTATCGCGTTGCTCTCGAGTCAGGAGTAATCCGTTTGTGCCGCACAAAAAAACATACCTAGCCGATTGGCGGATGTGCGGGTATGCCGGGTGAGGCATTCTGTGGAGGGAGGCAAGAACCTATGTCAGCAGAATGGATTGCGATTTCAAACGCCCTGGCCGATGCCACGGAAAAAGCCGCCGCGCATGCCGTCGCGGTGCACGCGGAGCCGCGCGGTTCGTCGAGCGGAATTATTTGGCGCCCTGGCCTGATCGTCACGGCGGAGCACGCACTGCGCCGCGATGAAGAAATTCAAGTGACGTTGCCCGACGGCAAAGTCGCCAGCGCAAAACTGCAAGGCCGCGACCCTTCGACCGATCTTGCGCTGCTAAAGTGCGAAGCCGCCACGGCTTCTCCCGCAGCTTTTGCTGAATCCGCTGGCATCAAGGCCGGCCAGTTGATGCTGGTTGTCGGCAGGACGCGCGCGAGCGGCCCTGTCGCCGGACTCGCTTGCGTTAGCTTGGTCGCTGCCGAACGCCGGATCTGGGGAGGTGCTTCGATTGCTCCTTATATCCGCCTCGATGTAGGCCTTCAACGAACCGCCGCAGGCGGCGCGGTTGTGGATGCCAGCGGAAAAATTGCCGGAATTGTCACGCCAAAATTTGCGCCGGCCGGGGCGCTGGCTCTGCCGGTAGCCACTGTGAATCGCGTCGTCGATGCGTTGGTTGCAAAAGGCCATATTGCGCGCGGCTATTTGGGCGTGGGCCTGCAGCCGATCCGCCTGCCGGAAACTCTTCGCGAGACTCTGCAACGTCGCGAAAAAACCGCCGTGATCGTGTTGGAACTGGAACCCGATGGCCCGGCGCACAAGGCCGGCGTGCTTATCGGAGACATCCTCATCGCCGTGAACGGAAAACCGGTGATGCGCCTGGAAGACGTTCACGCGCATCTCTCTGGTGAGCAGATCGGCAAGACAGTTGACGCCGAGTTCCTGCGCGGCGGAGTGCGGCGCGCAGCCAGCATCGTTGTGGGCGAACGGCCGAGCGGAGGCAATTGAAATGGGGATCAGCGGACTTGGGGAAGTATCCGAACGTGTACGCCGCTTCACCGTGCTCGTGCAACCCGGCGGGCGCGGCAGCGGCTCGGGCGTGATTTGGAGCAACCACGGCACGATCATCACGAATGCGCATGTCGCGCAAGCCCCACGCGTGGAAGTCACTCTGTGGGATGGCAGCGAACTCACCGCTAAGGTGACGTCGCGTAATCCGCGTCAAGATCTTGCAGCGCTGCACATTCCTGCGTCAGACCTGCTCGCGGCCACGCCGGCGGATTCGGGAAAAGTGCGGCCTGGCGAAGTGGTCATCGCGGTTGGCAACCCGTTCGGCTTCCAGGGCGCGATGAGTATGGGACTGGTTCACGGCGTCGGGCCGCTGCGCGGACTCGGCGGGCGCAGTTGGGTGCAAGCGGACGTGCGGCTTGCGCCCGGAAATTCCGGTGGACCGTTGGCGGATATTCACGGCCGCGTCATCGGCATCAACACCATGGTGGCTGGCCGCTTGGCGTTGGCGATTCCCAGCAACGACGTTGCACGCTTCCTGGTTGGAGACGCAGGCGGGCGCTGGCTGGGAGTATCGGTCAGTCCCGTGCGTCTGCCGCGGCCAAGCGAAGCGCGCGCTGGCCTTGCTGTGCTGGAGATAGAGCCTGGAAGCCCGGCGGCGTTGGCTTCGCTTTTGCCCAGAGATATTTTACTGGGTACGGAAGATGTGGAGTTTTCCTCGCCACGAAACCTGGCGAAAGCGTTGGAAGAAAATTCCAACGGCGCGCTGCGCTTGAAATTCCTGAGAGGCGATTACAACAAGGTGCACCGCGTCACCGTTTCTCTCACCGCGTCCGGCAGGAGACCGATGGCCGCGTGATTCGCGTTTTTCTAATCGCGCCGCCCGGTGCGTTGCGGGAACGGCTGGAAGAACTGCTGGAGTCAGCCGATGCAGCGATCATTGGCCGGGCGGATGGGGTGGAGCTGCTGGACGATGAGCTTGCGGCCGAAGCCGAATTGATTCTTCTGGACGCAACATCGGCGGCGCTCGATGAGACTCTGGACGCATTGCAACAGGCGCGGCTGCTGCGCGCGGCGAAGCTGGTTCTGTTGATCGATCAGGCTTCGCCCGATTCGGTGAATCGCGCGATTCGGGCCGGCGTGCGCGGCATCCTGCCCGCGGAAGCGGAGGCGGAGCAACTCGCCGCGGCTCTGGAGGCGGTCGTGCGCGGACTGGTGGCGATACACCCGTCCGAAATCCAGGTCTCGCGAACCGTTGCGAACTCGTCCACCGATTTTGTGGAAGCGGTCGAGCCACTTACCGCGCGCGAACGCGATGTGTTGCAGATGCTCTCGCAAGGGTTGGGCAATAAGGAAATCGCCGCGCGGCTGAAAATTTCCGAGCACACCGTGAAATTCCATGTCGCTTCGATACTCGGCAAGTTGGGCGCTTCCACGCGCACGGAGGCAGTATCCGTCGCGCTGCGGCGAGGACTGATCCTGCTCTGATTCCCTGCCATTTTGTGCGCAGGCGATTTTCCTTCCCGCGGCAGGGAATGATAGATTTAATCTCTATGCGTACTTTAGAGCAGACCACCCAGGAAATCCTGGAGCTGGCGGCGAAGCATTTCAAGGCGGCGCCCGGCTCGCTTCACGCCGAAGACGATTTTTACAAAAAGCTGGGAATCGACAGCCTGCAGGCCCTGGAACTGCTGTCGCGGCTGGAAAATCATTTTCACATCGAATTGCCGGATTACGAGGTACAGGGCGTCAGCGATTTCAAAACTCTTGCCGAACGCGTGCAAGCCCGCTTGTAATGCTCGATCTATCCAAATATTCCTCGATTGGGGAAGCGGTGCGCGACGCGCTGGAAACATGGCCGCGCGAAGTGTGCCTGTACGAATCCGACCGCAGCGAGGAAAAGCAGCGCATCACCTATCGCGAATTCAAGGAACGCGCGTTGCCGCTGGCCAAATGGCTGCAGGAGGCGGGATTCCGGGCGGGCGACCGCGCGTCGATCATCATGACCAATCAGTCCAAGTGGCTGAGTTCGGCGTATGCCATTTTTTATTGTGGCGGAACGCTGGTGCCGCTCGATTACAAGCTGAAGCCGGAAGAGCAGTGGACGCTGCTGAAGCATTCCGATGCCAGCGTGCTCATCACCGAATATCCCATCTGGCGCCAGCTCAGCGGATCGCCGGGGAGAGCCGAAGCGCGAAAAATTAAATCCGTGCTGGTTACGGAAGCTCCCGCTAATGCGGACTTGGCGGGCGCGACGGCGTGGGAATCGGCGAAAGGAAGCGGCCAGCCTACGTTTGTTCCGCGAAGACGCCAGGATTTGGCGTGCATTGTGTATTCCTCCGGCACCGGAGGCACGCCCAAGGGCTGCATGATGACGCACGAAAATTATCTGGAGCAGTGCGTGGCGCTGACTTCGCTTTACCCCTTTTGGCCGGGCGTAAAGTACCTGAGCATTCTGCCGACTAACCACGCGATCGACTTCATGGTTGGATTTTTCGGGCCGTTTATTTGCGGCGCGGCCGTGGTGCACCTGCGAACGCTGCGCCCGGAATTTGTGCGTGAAGCGTTCACCAAATATCAGATCACGTATGTGAGCCTCGTGCCGCTGGTACTGAAAAATCTGCAAAAAGGTTTGCAAACGCGTTTTGACGAACTGCCGCCTGCGAGACGGCGCCTGTTTGATCGTCTGCGCAACATCAATAAAGCCTTTACGCTGAGCCGGCCGATCCTGCCGCTCAGTCGCCTGCTGCTGAAACAAGTGCATGCCGCATTCGGCGGAAAGCTGGAAGCGATTATTGTTGGCGGTGCGTTCACGGAGCCGCAAACGCTGCAATTTTTCTATGACCTCGGCCTTCCGGTGGCCAACGGTTACGGCCTGACCGAAGCGGGCACCGCTGTAACCGTGAACGATCTGCATCCTTTTCGCGCCGACACTGTCGGCAAGCCGCTGCCCGGGATGGAAGTGCGCATCTTGAACCCAGACGCCGACGGCATCGGTCAAGTCAGCGTGCGCAGTAAAACGGTTATGGCCGGGTACCTGAATGAGCCTGAGCTTACCGCGCAAACCATCGTCGATGGCTGGCTGATGACCGGGGACATGGGCCGCTTCGACTCCACCGGCCACCTGCAACTTTTCGGCCGGAAGAAAAATATGATCGTCACGGAAGAAGGCAAAAACGTTTACGCCGAAGATGTTGAGCAAGCTTTCGAAGGCTTGCCGGTGAAGGAATATTGCGTTTTTGCGGCCAACTATGTCTGGCCAAGCCGCTCCATGGTTGGCGAACAACTCGTTCTGGTGATTCACCTCGAGCACGGCCAGCAATTCACCGACGAGCTGCGCAAGGAAATTGCCGCGCGCAACAACCGCCTGATCAATTACAAGCGCGTGCACGGCATTGTGCTCTACAATGACGACTTTCCTTTAACCGCGTCACTGAAAATCATTCGTGTAGCCTTGGCGGAGCGACTGGGGGAGCTCGATCGCGAACAGGCAATCCTGCCCGTGTAGCGAAAGAGTGATTCCCGCGAAACAGGTTAAAATTTCGGCGTCGGAACCTTGTGAACGGAAAATTTATAGCCATCGTTAATCCAGCGGCAGGCGGCGGGCGTGCCGCGAAACTTGCCGGAAGCGAACTCGCCCGCTTGAGAGAGCGCGGGCTGCGCATTGACGTGATTGCTTCAACCGGGCCGGGTCACGCTTCGGAGCTTGCGAGCGAGGCCTACGATCAGGGCTACCGCAGGTTCCTGGCCGTGGGCGGAGATGGCACCGCGCACGAAATTATCAACGGCATTTTTTCGCCACGCCGCGCCGTGGAGCGCATCGAGCTGGGCTTTCTTCCGCTTGGCACGGGCAATTCCTTCCTGCGCGATTTCACCGACGACGGCGCGCAATTTTCTATTGACGCGCTGGAAAGCGGTCGCAAGCGGCGCGTCGATCTGCTGCGCCTGCACCATTCCACTGGCACGGTTTATTCGTTTAATCTGCTCAGCGTGGGATTCACGGCGGATGTTGGCGCCATTACCAACCGCGTTTTCAAACCTTTTGGCCATCTTGGTTATCTGCTGGGCGTGTTCGTCAAGGTGGTGCAGCTGAACCGCCGCGCCTTCAAAATGCGCTGCGATGACGATAAGGATTGGGACGAGCGCCGCTGCCTGTTCCTCACTTTTAACAACAGCAAATATACCGGCGGCACGATGATGATCGCGCCCCAAGCCGATCCCAGCGACGCCCTGATCGAATATGTGCGCTGGGGCCCCATCGGGCGGCTGGGACTGATTCGCATGCTGCCGCGGCTGTACGACGGCACACACATCGAGCATCCGTTGGCGTCGCGCCGCAGCGTGAAACACGTGGAGTTTGATCTGGAAGCGCCGGTCGACGTGATGATTGACGGCGAAATCATTACCGTGCAGTGCCAGATCCTGGAAATCCTGCCGGGCGCCATGGACGTTTATATATGAAGCGCCTCTGGGAAGTGATTCGCAGCGTTGGTCTATGGATCGCCAGCTGGCTGCATTTCCTGATCGTTGTGCCGGTGCTGATCGCGCTGGCGGCGGTGCTCGATCCCCGCAAGCACGATTGGCTGCAGCGCGGCCTGTGCCACAGGATCGCGTTTTTTTCCGGCGCGAAGGTGGTGGCGCAAAAATCGCCGGGGTTCGATGGTGAGCGCACCTGTATTTTCATGGTGAATCACGTCAATTTGCTCGATCCCTTCATGCTGTACTGCGCCATCCCGCAACTGGTGCGCGGCTGGGAACTGGAATCGCACTTCAAGATTCCGATTTATGGCTGGCTGATGAAGCGCTTTGGTAACGTGCCGGTACCGAATGTGCGCAGCCCGAAGGACCTGAAGCGTTTGTGGAGGCTGACGCAGGCGGCCATCGACAGCGGCGTCAGCCTGATCATTTTTCCGGAAGCTAAGCGCACGCGAGACGGCCACGTGAACGAATTCGAGGATGGCGGGTTTCGGCTCGCGCAGCAGTTGGGCGTGCCCATCGTGCCCGTCAGCCTGGTCGGCTCGTTTCATCACCTGCGCACGGAAGATTGGATCCTACGCCCCACGACCATTACGGTGGTCCTGCACGACACGATAGAAACCAAGGGAATGCGCAAGGAAGACGTGCCGGCGCTGAAGCAGCGGGTGAAGCAGGCTATCGAAGGACCAGTGGAAGCGTGGCTGAGAGCGTCGGCGAAGGGCGCAGAAGCAGCTTCACCCGAAACTGTGGTGGAAGATTAGTGTTGTAACCCTTTCATTCTTTCTTTCATCAACACCACGCTGAATCGCAAGCGAATCACAATGCCCAAGCCAGCATCGAAGGTTTGTCTCCGTTCTTCGAAACGCAATGATTTGGAGAAACGTCAATCAGGTGGGATGAGATCTCGTTGTGGCACAACTTCATGAACTTACGACGGAGAGTCACTATATTGGGTTTGTGCTTGGCCAGCGCGTTCTTCTGCGTGTCTACTCCCGCCGGGGCACAAACCGAGGACCCGTTCTCGATTCGTGTCGAATCCGATTTGGTTCTGGTACACACAGAGGTGTACAACACACATTCAACGAATACCCCAGCGTTCAGGCAATGTCGCACTGAAAATGGGAACATCTTCGACAGCTTGCCCTTTTCCGAACCGTTCACTCCTAAGGACTGCTACTACGACATAGTAATCCATGGTCTCGGCCTTAGTGATTTCCATGTTTTCGAGGATGGCGTAGAACAAAAAACGGCGCGTGTCAACGACTTTCGCTGGGAAGAGCCGGCGGTTTGGGAGCGCTTCGTACGAAGCGCTCCGGATGAAGTTGGTAGGCAACATCGAGGACTTCCTGGCGTTGCCGCAGAATGTGTTCCGCTTGGCCATAGTGCACCATCGCCGGCGTAAGCAAGCCCAGGCCGGAGTGGCGATGTTCTCCGTTATACCAACGAAAAAATCCCTGACAGAATGCTCGGCTATCTTGAATGCACCCGAAACGGTCCGGGAACTCCGGCCGATACTTTAGGGTGCGGAATTGGCTTTCCGAGTACGGATTGTCGTTCGAGACGTGCGGCCGACTATGCGTCTTGGTCACCCCCAGATCGGCCAGCAAAAATGCCACCGGTTTGAAACTCATCGAGGTGCCGCGATCGGCGTGCAGCGTAAGTTGACCGGGCTGGATGTGTTGTTTCTTGCAGCTCTCCTCGATCAGCCGCTTGGCCAGCTCGGCGCTTTCGCGATAAGCGACCATCCAGCCGGTGACGTAACGGCTGAAGACATCGAGGATCACGTACAAGTAGAAGTACGTCCATTTCGCTGGGCCGAGTAGCTTGGTTATATCCCAGCTCCAAAGTTGATTCGGAGCCGTGGCCAGGAGTTCAGGCTTCTGGTAGGGCGGATGCGTCAACTGATCGCGGCGCTCGCGAACCTCGCCGTGCTCGTCGAGCAAGCGATACATGGTGCGAATCGAGCAGTGATACTCGCCTTCATCGAGCAACGTCGCATAAACAGCAGCTGGAGAACGATCCTGGAAACGTTCTTCGTGTAGTCGAGCCAGAACTGCATCCCGTTCTGCCGGGCGGAGTGCGCGTGCCGACGAAGGCC
The DNA here is from genome assembly GCA_963701055.1 of Candidatus Acidiferrales bacterium. Lineage (GTDB taxonomy): Bacteria > Acidobacteriota > Terriglobia > Acidiferrales > UBA7541 > Acidiferrum. The sequence goes on from OY969563.1 coordinate 1,360,167, forward strand.
GCGACGCGCTCACCCCCGGAAAAGAAGTCTTACGGACATCTCGATAGTAAGATGCGCGAGGCATACACAGAGCTTGGCAAGCAGCGCTGGTGCCAACGTCGTTCGCTAGCTCGGCGACAGCCGCCATCAGGATTTCTCCTCCGGGTCCTGCTCCGGAATCGGATGACCCAACAGCGCAGCGACTTTTTTTTGGACGTCGATGATGATGTGTGCCTTACGCAGATCTTCAGTCAAGCGAGCGTTTTGTCGGCGAAGTTTCTGGACTTCTTCTTCCATCGGGTTGCGCTTGGACTTCGGCCCGCGTTTCTGTGGCGTCAGAGCCTCGAGAATTCCCTGGGCCCGCTCTCGTCGCCAGTAGGTCAGCAGAGACGAATACAGACCTTCACGGCGGAGAAGAGCGCCCAGGCCACCTCGCGTCGTCGCAGCGACTTCGGCTTCTTGTAAGATGCGTTGTTTGTACTCCGCTGTGTAGGTCCGCCGCTTCGCCTTAGCAACGACTTCGGGATCCGGCCGCGAAACGGACGCTGGATCGGCGCCCGCTTTGGCTGCCGCTGCACTTCGCTGCGGCTCGCCAGGAGGCGAGCCTCCGCTCCGTTCCGCGGCAGCCAAACCCCCAGGGGAAAGAACAACACCAAGAGCATTCCCATTCATCTCTGATCTCTTCTTTCTCGCCCTTCTGCTCATTAATTAAGAGTACTAAACCTGTCTCAGAGATGTTGGCACGGAGGGAAATCCAGAGCGTCGAGTATGAAGTCGAGGCAATGGCCGACTCCCGCGATAATCGCGGATTTCACGGCGAATGGTCTCATACGCCGCGTGGAAAATGGAGCACGATCGACATGGGAACGCAGTGGCTGGCCGCTCCGGCAATTCACTTTTACCGTCTCGCCTATGTGCCAAACAATCCAGAAGAGGGGAAGTGTCACAAAATAAGAGTAACTGTGGATCGACATAACGCCGACGTTTACGCCACCGATCAATACTGCTACACAACAAATCCAGCAACTGATCCTTTAGGTGGCACAAAGTTTGGCAGGCAAATGAACACAGATTTGAACTCGCACAAGAAGGTAAGGATTCCCGTAGTTATGCAGGCTAACTTTTTCTATTTGAACTCTCAGATGGCGCGGGTCGATATTGTTCTCGAATTCCCTTGGAACCAGCTCAAACATCAATTCACACTGAGAGATCTGCACGCTTCGATCGGTGTTTTAGGCGAGGCCTATAAAAAGGACCGCACCGTGGCAACACAATTCACCGACTTTGGATGCTGTGCTTCAGGAACACGCTGGTTTGCGAATCCTTTAGTTGAAGCGGGGAACCTCCTGAGTCGTTACGAAACGCAAATCGATTTGCCTGCCGGTGCAGAATACGAACTGCGCGTCGTCTTAAGTGACGGAGAGAACCTTGGCCGGGCCGTGGTTCCACTTAACATTGATAATTATGATGGCAAGCAGCTTGCGATCAGCTCGGTTGTGCTGAGCAACCGGTTTCGCGATGCGAAGGTCGCGGCCGAGGAGGCCGCCGCAGTGAATCTAGCACCTGGATACTTGCCGCTGGTCAGCAAGGGTTTACAGTTCACTCCGGCCGCTCAGGCAAGTTTCAAATCCACAGACCATCTGAAAGCGTACTTTGAGGTTTATGAACCGCTGCTCGCTGACCAACCGAGAACAGCTGTTCAGGCCCACGTTCGCATCGTGGACGGCCAGACGGGACAAGTGCGGTTTCAGTTCGCTCCAATTGATGCAACCTCATACAAGAGGCCTGGCAGCACCATTCTGGCTGTGGCCGGAGATTTGCCGATCTCCCAGTTGCCGAAGGGTGATTACCGCGTGGATGCGCAAGCGACGGACTCCGCTGGACGTAGCACGACTTGGCGGAGCGCTACGTTCACGATCGAGTAGGCGATTTTCGCACGACAAGCTGGAAAACCCGCACCCTTCAACACCAAAGGGTGCGGCACCTAGCGGGTTCGATACTTTTTTAGTTGGGAATTACGCGCTGGGTTTCAGGTTTGGCAGGATGCGGCCGGCTTTGGTTTCTTGCCAGGTGTAGAAGATGCGGTGGATTACGGTGATGGTGGAAATGATGGCGATCACCCAGAGGACCGGGGCCATGCGGTTGAAGAGGCCGCCGATAATCAGCAGCACGAGGCGCTCCGGGCGCTCCATGAAGCCGACTTTGCACAAGGGAATGAGAGATTCGGCGCGGGCGCGCGCATAGCTGACCATTACGGACCCGGCGGTGGCTACTGCGGCAAGCACCACGTACGGCGTGCGCCCGCTCACGGAGTAATACACCAGCAAGCCCATGTACAGGGCCATGTCCGCATAGCGATCCAGCGTCGAATCATAAAATGCGCCGAACGCCGTGACGCGATTCTGCCGCCGCGCCACTTGCCCGTCCAGCATGTCCAGAAATCCGGCGATAAAAATGATGATCGCGCCGGTGCGGAAATTTCCCACGGCAAAATTGGCGGCGGCAGCAAAATTCACCACCAGCCCTAAAAACGTAAGCAGGTTTGGATTGATCCCGGTTGCGGCGAGCGCCGACACAATTCGGTCAATCGCCCACTTCGAACCGGTGCCTATAGCGCCTGTGAATGTTCCCATTGTTTATGCCAATCAGTGATAATACTGCATGCCCGCCGCTGGAACCAAATCGTCGGGTTTGTTTTGAGGCGGAACCCAAGATGCCGGCCTGAAGGCACGGCGCTACAACGGAAAACCCAAGATTCACCGTTCGCGAAAGGCGCTCAGAGTGGAGCACCAGGAAGGAAGGGCGATTGCCGCGCAGGGTTTTCGGGATGCGCGCTTGACGCTGGGGCTAACTGCCCTTAGATTGCTCACTACATGAAAGAATCCATGAAAAGTCACGAACCAGCACGAAGACAGTTTCTGCTGCAAGCCACGGGCGCAGCCGGAGCGGCGTGGATCAGCGCGCAATGGCCCGCGATTGCGGCCGCGGCGCAGCATGCTCACCAGGCCGCCAGCGCCAAAGCGCCGGCTAAATTCGAAGTGTTGACGGCGGAGCAGGCCAGGGAAGTGGAAGCCATCGCTTCCCAGATCATTCCCACGGACGACTTGCCCGGCGCGAAAGAAGCCGGCGTCGTCTATTTCATCGACCGCGGGTTGAAAACTTTCGCGAGCGATTCCGTGCCCGTTTACGAAAAGGGCCTCGCGCACTTGAATCAGCTCACCACTACGAAATATCCCGGGACAAAAAGTTTCGCGGACGCAACGGCGGAACAGCAGGAAGCGCTGCTCCTCGAACTGACAGGCGAGAACGGGGCCGAAGGACACCGCAGGCTCGGGCCGGAAGAGTCCAGCGATTTTTTTGAGACGATCCGGATGCACACGATATTTGGATTCCTGGCCGATCCCTCGGCCGGCGGTAATCGCGATTACGCGGGCTGGAAAGTGGCCGGGCGCGATCCGGCCTACACGTTTTCTCCTCCCTTTGGTTTCTACGATAAAAACTATCCGGGCTGGCAGGCGGCGAAAGCGGAGGCGGAAAAGAAATGAACCAGCCCAAAGCAGTCTACAAGCCGTCCGACGAAGTGGATTTCGTGATCGTTGGTTCCGGCGCAGCGGGAGGCGTCCTTGCGAAGGAACTCTCCACCAACGGATTTCGCGTGGTGGTCCTGGAGCAAGGCCCGTACATCAAGCCAGAAGAATTTTCGCACAACGAAATCGAAGTGTTCGCGCAGCACCAGCTAACCAACAAGCCGGCACTCCAGCCGGTCACGTTTCGCAAAACGCCGGACGAAAAAGCCAGGCTGCAGCCCAGCGTGATGTACGGCCGGTGCGTTGGCGGCAGCAGCGTGCACTTCACGGCGAATTTCTGGCGGTTCCACGAGATCGATTTTATCGAACGCAGCAAGGTGGGAGAAATTCCCGGCGCAAGTTTTGCCGATTGGCCGATTCGCTATGCGGACCTGGAGCCGTATTACACCAAAGTGGAATGGGAAGTGGGCGTTTCCGGTTTGGCCGGAGCCAGCCCGTTCGATCCGCCGCGGTCGAAGCTGTATCCGATGCCGCCGTTGCCTGTGAAAGGTTCTGGCGTGGTCTTCGAACGCGCCGCATGGAAGCTTGGCTATCACCCGTTTCCCGCGCCGATGGCCATTCTTTCGCAGCCGCGCGCCGGTCGCGATTCCTGCGTGAATTGCGGATTTTGTCTCGGCTTTGGCTGCGAAGTGGGCGCGAAATCCAGTTCGCTTTCCGCCATGATTCCCGTTGCCGAAGCCACGGGCCGCTGCGAGATTCGTCCCAATTGCTACGTGCATCGCGTGGCCATGGATAAAAACGGGCGCGCCACCGGCGTGGAATATTTCGACGCCAAACGCAACACGCATTTGCAAAAGGCTAAAGCGGTGATTCTTTCCGCGAATGGCGCGGAAACGCCGCGACTTCTGTTGCTTTCGGCGAATTCGCAATTTCCAAACGGTTTGGCCAATTCCAGTGGCATGGTGGGCAAAAACCTGATGCCCAACACCGCCGCGATTGCTTTCGGCGTGTTTGACGAGCCGCTCAACGATTACAAGGGCTTTGCCGTCAGCCGAGTTCTTCACGATTTTTATGAACTGGATCACGAAAAATTAGGGTTTTACGGAGGCGGAGGGCTGGACGCGCGGTTCGACGCCACGCCCGCTGCGTTCGCTCTTGGCAGCCTGCCGCCCGGAACCCCGAAATGGGGCAAGGAATTCAAGAAAACGCTGCATCAGAATTTCACGCGCACGTTTGAGATTTTTTGTCATGGAACCTCGCTTCCCGTGGAGACGAACGGCTTCACACTCGATCCGGACGTGAAAGATGCGTGGGGACTGCCCGCACTGCGCATGACGTTCCGCGATCATCCCAACGATTTGAAAATGATGGAGTGGATGAGCGCGCGCGCCATGGAACTGCTGGACGCGGCGGGCGCGAAGACGAAGTGGAGCGAACCCGTTCGCGAGCAGCAATTCGCGGTGCACCTGCTCGGCACCTGCCGCATGGGCAGCGATCCGAAAACTTCGGTCATCAATTCCGATCACCGCACGCACGACGTCGCGAACCTTTTCCTGTGTGACGGCAGCAGCCTGGTGACTTCTGGCCGCGGCCAGCCGACGATGACCATCGAAGCGCTGGCGTTCCGCGCCGCGGATCGCATGACGGCGATGGCGAAGCGCGGAGAACTGGGCAGCTAGCGGCACCGCGCGAAATCGGATTCACAAACAACTCATGCGGAGAGAACAATGAGGATCATTGGGGAAAAGAAGTGGCTGGCTGCGGTGGCGCCGGTAGGTTTTCTTCTGCTGTGCGTTTGCAGCTTTCGAACCGCGGCGCAAGATCAGGCTAAACCTGCGGCAGAGGCGCCAAAAACCGCCGAGCAGCAGTTCAAGAACATCCAGGTGTTGAAAGACATTCCCGCGGATCAATTGATCCCCACGATGCAATTCATGGCCGCGTCTCTCGGCGTAGAGTGCGAGTTTTGTCACGTCGAGCACGAAATGCAGAAGGACGACAAGAAAACGAAAGTCACCGCACGGAAAATGATCACGATGGAACTGGCCATCAACAAAAATCATTTCGACAACGAAATCGATGTCACCTGCTACACCTGCCATCGTGGCACGCCGCACCCGGTGGGCACGCCGATCCTCTCGGCGGAAGCCAACCGGCCAGCGCCGCCGAAAAGCGAAGAAGCGGCCGATGCTAAGCCGAATCTCCCCAGTGCCGATCAAATCCTGGATAAATATTTGGCCGCGGTTGGGGGAGCCGGCGCGCTGATGAAGATCAAATCCCGCGTGCAAAAAGGCAATCTGGCTGCCGGGCCAATACAGGCTCCCATCGAAGTGTATTCGGAAGCGCCGGACAAACGCGTGTCCATTTCTCACATGCAAGGAGGTGAAAGCGTCACCGCGTTCAACGGCGAAGTTGGCTGGCTCAGCATTCGCAACGGCGTTCATCGCATGACCGGCTCGGAGCGGGAGGCCGCGCGCATCGACGCTCAGCTTTATTTCCCCGCGCGCATTCGCGAATTGTATAAGGACTTCAGCGTCAAGCCTGGCGAAGAAATCAACGGCCATGCCACATACTTGGTGATCGCGAAAGCGTCCGCGCCGAACCAGCCTTCGCTGCAACTTTATTTCGACCAGTCCACCGGCTTGCTGCTGCGGCAGATGCGATTCGCGCAAACACCGCTGGGCCGCAATCCCACGCAAATCGATTATGCGGATTACCGCGATGCCGATGGCGTGAAGATTCCGTATCAATGGACGCTCACGCGGCCGAATGGCAGCTTTACGATCAAGATCGACCAGGTACAGCAAAACGTGCCGATCGATCAGAAACTTTTTGTGGTGCCGGCCGAGCCGCCTCCTCCTCCCGCAAAGTAACGCGGACACGCGCAAAGAAAAAGGGCCGCGGCAAAACCGCGACCCTCGTTCCGTTTGAGATTGGCAAACTAACTTTAGAACGCAAACACCAGCCCGCCCGTGAAGCTTCCACGATTCAGGAAGTTCCGCACGGTCGCATAGTAACAGCCGTAATAACAATATAGTTCGTTCGAAGAGCTACCGTAGGTTGGCAGGTAACGAAGGTCGCCTCGCAGGCCCACATGACGGTTCAGGTAATATTTCACGCCGCCGCCCAGGCTGAAAGAGAACTCGGTGCGGTTCGGCGTGTTGCTGCCGTTCTCGTCATGCGTGAAGCCGAGGCTGGCGGCCACATACGGCCGCAGCTTCACTTCGCTGTTGCGAAACATATACAGGCCGCCGAATTGATACTGGTCGATGACCGAATGGTAGGCATTGATGTACGTGCCCGTGAGGGTGTCTTGGGCGCTATATGAGGTGTTGTTGCGATTCCACATGAATTCGGGCTGGAAATTTTCCGTCAAGCTGTAGTCGATGAATGTGCCAAAGGCCAACGATCCATTCACACGCAGAGAGTCAATGGGAGCACCGCCCACGGGCGATCCCGACGGGCCGTTGGTGAGGGAGATGGGATAGGACCCGCTGGTTTCATAACCGACAAACGGGTCGAGTTCGAATTTTGCCTGCGCATGAGAAGGAATGGCCGCCGCCAGGAAAACAGCAGCCGCGGCAAACCACATCGTACAAATCTTCATGGATCGAATTCTCCTTTTGGATCGCTCACTCTGGATGGAACTGCGACCATCCCGCACCGACCCAAGAGCGCTGGCATAAAAGCCAGCGCTACACGTTCGGACTTAAACAGTATGGCAGCGCGCTGCATCGATGCTCTTCAATGGAAACCCGGAAACCACCTAAAAGTTTCCATGAGCGCCCTGTGCATTGGACGGTGTGGATGTAAAACAAGTTGCGTCAGATTCAGCTGTAAGTGCTTGAAAATACGGTGAATGCTGTAGTGATTTGAACCTCTGTGCCTATTTCGGAGCGGTCGCGGGTCGTGGCGCAGGGGTCGTTTCTACGGCAGTTGGTTTCGCGCCACCCTCTTCTTTCGTCGAACCTGCGGCTGTTCCCTCACCAACCTTGGCTGTACCCGATTCCCCCTTTTCCGGCTTCGCGGGCTCTTCCGACTTTTTGTCGAGATACTGAACGATCAGGGAAATGCGCCGGTTCGATGGGTCCAGCGGAGCGTCCGGCTTGCGCAAGCGCTGGTCCGCGAAGCCGCGGACTTGCGTGATTTGGTCCGCGCGAATCCCGTTATTCTGCATCATTCGCCGCGTGGAATTGGCGCGGTCCGTTGACAGTTCCCAGTTCGTGTAAATGGCACCGGGCGGATAGGGCTTGGAGTCCGTGTGGCCCTCGATGGCGATCGGGTTCGGAAGCTTCCCTAATTCCTTTGCAAGCAAGTCCACCAGCCCGGCTCCGTCCTCGCTCATCTTGTCGCTGCCGCTTTGGAAGAAGACGCCGCTGGCCGATTCCGTCAATTCGATGCGCAGGCCCTCGTTCGTCACGGTCATGTCGATGTGATTTTGCAGTTCGTTGAATTTGGGAACCTGCTTGATGGCCTTTTGCAACTGCTCCTTTAACTCCTTCATGTTGTCTTTGGAGACAAAGAAATTCTCGGCGGCACCCTTCATGTCTGTTCCCACCTTGTTGGCTGTTCCGGTGGGATCCTTGAAGTAACCGCCGACTGCCTCCTGAATCTGTTTGCTGCTGTTCATCAGCCACAACACGATAAAGAGCGCCATCATCGCGGTGACGAAATCCGCGTAAGCTACTTTCCACGCGCCGCCGTGATGGCCGCGGTGGCTCACTTTCTTCTTGATGATGATGGGTGGAGGCAAAGGCATGCGCGTTTCTGGGCCGTTACGCCGCTGCTGCGGCGGGCGCGTTCCCCTTTTCCTTGATGAATTTCTCCAGTTCCTGAAAAGAGGGACGGTGATGGCCGGGAATCGCACGGCGCCCGAATTCCACGGCGATGGTGGGCGGCGACCCTTTGATAAAGCTTACAATCACGACGCGCAACACATGATAAAAGCAATGCTCTTCGTCTGTGTTTTTTGCCATGTTTGAGGCAATCGGCCCGATGAAGCCGTAACAAAGTAATATGCCGAGAAACGTTCCAACCAGCGCCGCCGCTACCTTGCGGCCGATTTCTTCCGGCGGACCGCCCAGAGCGCTCATAGTGATGACGACGCCCAGCACCGCAGCAACGATACCCAAACCAGGAAGCGAATCCGCCATCGTGGCGAGGGCCGATACAGGCAGGCCGGCTTGATGATGGTGCACTTCCATGTCCACTTCCATCATTTGGTCGACGTCAAACGGTTCGATACCTCCGCCAGCGGCCATGCGCACCGTGTCGCAGACAAACTCAAGTACGTGATGATCTTTCAAAAACGCAGGATATTTGCTGAATATCGGACTTTGCTCCGGATTGTCGCTGTCTGTTTCCAGCGCCATCAGTCCTTCCTTGCGCGCGCGTGAAAAAAGTTCGTAAAGCATCTTCATGGACTCCATGTATTTCGCTTTGCCATAGGGCGATCCCTTCAGGGCTCCGGTAACTCCACCGACGAGCTTTTTCAAGATGTACAGAGGATTGGCAATCAGGACGCTGCCGATGGCCGCGCCTCCGATGATGATCAGCTCCGCGGGTTGCATCAGCACTTTGATACTGCCGTGCTCCATCAGGTAACCGCCCATGATGGCCCCGATCACGACCACGATTCCGATGATTACGAACATTTTCTCTGCCTCAAACTGCTTTCACGCCGCCCGAACGCCGGAAGAACTGATTACCACAGCGCGATTTCCGCCGGCTTCCGAGCTCTCGCGCATGGCTTGCTCGGCTCGGCCTACCAACGCGCTGACCGAATCGCTGTCGTGCACAACCGCGGCGCCGATCGAGACGGTGGCGTGCAGCGTGTCTCCCCACCACTCCACACCCGCCTTCTCCACCAGCTTCCGCAACCGTTCCGCGACCTTCATCACGTCGCTTTCCCCGCATTCCGGCAGGATGGCGAGAAATTCCTGGCTCAGCCATCGCCCCAGGAAATCCGTCGGCCGTAGGCCGCTTTCAAACGCGTTTGCCGCCATGCGCAGAGCGGCCTCGATCGCTGCCTGGCCATAACGTTCGCCCAGTTTGCGCAGGTCGTCCACGCCGTAGCACATCACGGAAAAGGGCACGGGATACAACGCGTACAGATTCAGGTGTTCCTTCAGGTGCGCCTGGATCATGCTGTGATTCAGCACCCCCGTCAGCGGGTCCAGGCAACCAAACGCACCGAGCTTGTCTTGTCTGCGGTTTGCGAATTTCACCGTCGATCCTGGTTCGAACACGGCGGATGGTGCCGAGATATTTGCCGTCTTCATCGCGCAAGGCCGCGCTGCGCAGGAGCGCCGTAAGATAATGACCGTTTTTGCAACGAATCGAGACTGGCCTCACCACGGCAACACCCGTTTGCCTTGCCGGATTTTCCGCGGGATTCTCCTCGCCCTCGGGTACCACCAGAAGCTCCGCATCGTTCAATCGCCCCAAAACGTCTTGCCGCAAATAGCCCGTTAACTTCTCGGCGCCCGCGCTCCACAGGTTTACTTTCCCCGCTTGGTTCACCATGTACACAGCTACAGGCAGCGCTTCTAACGCCACACGGTAGACTTTGTTGTCGGCAAGGTCCGTCATGCACAGTTCCTGTGTCCCTGGAACATAGCAGGCACGCCAAAGGCCACGCGCCGTTTCGGCAAGCTTGCTAAATGCTTTAGCTTGTGAAGGATTGCAGGTGGGCGTGAGTCCACGCGGTTTCAAGTTAGGCGCAAGATTGCAATTCTGAAACTATTCGCGCCATCCAAGTTTCGTTCCGGCGCTTCTTTGTCTCGCAGACTGGTCGCTTCATCTTTTGATCGGTATTATGAATGCTCCGCGTATTCTCTCATCCAATGTCGCAAGAATTGCTCCCTTCGCTTTGGCGAGTTCTGCGAGGTGGCCGTCTGTAGTTTGCTTCGGTGTTTTAACCCAACCAGGAATGTGTGAGATATCGTGATCGTCGGCGATGAAAGTGAACTTCAAGACTTTCCCTTTTTTGAGGCGTAGGAGCAAAGTGCGTGCGTGGTCGATGGTGAATCCGTATTGCGAGGCCTGTGTGAGGACTCGGACGAAGCCAAGTTCTGTAATCGAACAGGTTGCGAGTTCCGGAGCTTCCTTGGAGGTTAGATGGAGCACCCATTCCGCAGCCCGGTCGTGGAATTCGTGCTGAAGGAATCCCAAGGCCACTAGAGCGTTAACGTCGAGAAGATACCTCATGGAAACTCTGACAAAATCTCACTAACTTGTTTGCTGCTCAAGGGAGGAGCTTGTGGACCCGCGCTGAGGACCGGAAGTCCTGTGAGGGGATCAACCTGGATCTTCGCTTTCGGTGAACGGGTCCGCCGAGGTGTAAGCACAATGTGCCCACCTTGAACCTTGGCATCGAGTGGATCTCCTGTCCGGAGGCCAAGCTTGCGGCGAATCGGACCGGGAAGCACCACCTGGCCTTTTGTGGAGATCTTTGTTTCCATGGTAAGACAATCTTACCACAATCTCTGCTCTGGCAGCAACGAAATGATGCGAAAAGGACTGCGGACCTCATGGGCCGATACGGTCGTTGAGCCATCCCTAGCCACCCGCCCGCCCAAAGAAAACAAATACGCTCGCAATTCATTACACCCTGTGGTGTAATGTTTCCATGGATCAACTGACAGATGTACTGACAGCCATTTCTCACCCTACTCGGCGGGCGATTATCCGGCAGCTTGCAAACGGAGAAACGCGATTCTTAGACGTCGCTGAGCCATTCGACACTGCTTTAAACGCGGTGACGAAACACCTGAAGATCCTTGAAAGAGCTGCACTCATTGAACGCAGGAAACAGGGTCGTGAAGTCTTCATATCATTGCGAGGCGAGCCACTTCGGGAAGCAGCGGGATGGCTGCATGAGTACGAGCGGTTCTGGAATGAACGCCTCGACCAGTTTGAGCATTATTTTAAGAACAAAAAGAAAAAGAAGGAGAAGAAGTGATGAACTCTAAGAAGACCCTTGAATTCAAGTTTGAACGAACAATCCCCGGTCCTCCGAATGAAGTGTTTGATGGGTGGCTGAATCCAAAGATCCCTGGAAAACCGTGGAATATGGCTGACAAGCTCCTGTTGAATCCGAAAGTGGACGGGTTCTTTTACTGGAACGTTAAAGGCACTCCCCACTATGGGCGATTTACGGAGATGGAGCGACCAAGTCGAATTCAGCATACCTGGGTGTCGCCAAACACCTTGGGTGAGGAGTCGATAGTTACTCTGACCTTCAAGAAACAGGGAGAAGACACGCTCATGACCCTCGTGCATTCCGACCTTCCCGATACTGACGGTGGAAGAGGCCACGAGAAAGGTTGGAACTACTTCTTAGATATTTTCCCTGGGCAATTTTCGAATGCCTCCCGCAAGAGAAAGTAAAGGATCCGTCATGGAAAAAAGTAGCGGCAAAACTAAGGAAGCTCACGGATACGCTCCCGTCAACGGTCTGAAGATGTATTACGAAATCGAAGGAACCGGCGACCCTCTTGTTTATATCCCTCCTGTCTTCGGACACGCCGGGTTGAAGTCATTTCCGGCGCTGGTTGAAAACCATTCGGTCATTACGGTCGATCTTCAAGGGCATGGTCGCACGGCGGATATCCCGGAGCGTTGGATTACATTGGAACAAAACGCGAAAGACGTAGTGGGTTTGTTGAAGCATCTCGGAATTTCGAAGGCCGACTTTTTCGGCGAAAGCTATGGCGGCGTCACGGCAACGATGATCGCCGTTCATCACCCCGAGCTTGTCCGTCGCGTGGCGACCTATGGAGCAACTTTTGGCCCTCCGCAGATTGCCCTCAATATGGAAATGCTGCGCACGAGCGTCACGCCTACTGCTGATTCCAGGGCTATTCACTTTCAGAGAGAAAACTACAAGAAAGTGGCTCCCGATCCTGATTACTGGCCCGAGTTTTGGGGCAAGGTTTGCAGCATTCAATGGGAAGGATTTTCGAACGATGAGCTGGCTTCAGTCCAAGCGCCGGTTCTTATCATCCTCGGAGATCACGATTCTGTCCGCATTGAACACGCCGTTGCGACCTTCAAGCTCATCCCCAATGCCGAGCTCGCCGTGATCCCGGATGCCGGCCACTTCGCTCTGTTCACGGAACCAAATAGGTTGATCCCATTGGTCGAACATTTCTTGAAAAAGCCCGCGAAGAAAATCCCGATTGCAATCGCTGAAACCGGATATCGCCCGGGTGAAACTAGGTGACATCCAAGACGAGAAAATTATGTCTGTGGCTGTATTTGGAAACGCATCGGCGATCACAGTTCCACGACAAGATCGGGACAGCATTCGTAGATTTTATTGTGATGTCCTCGGCGGCGAGATCGTGAAAGAGGACAACGAAAAGGACATTTTTTGCCTGAAGAGGAATTCTATATTTTGTTTCGCTACGGTGTCCCTGATGAAAGCGAATTCTTAGAGAAACTCGCGCCTCAGTCTTCGCGGGACGAATCTCCGAGCAATCACAGGAGCAAACAACGCAACATAGTGAAGTCTTCGCGATGAACTCGACATCCAAGCCATGAAAATTTCTCGTTGTGGCTTCCATGCGCGGGGACTTCTTTTCCAGCCACGGGCCGTAGAAAGAATTCGGACCGATAGCCGGCGTGGGGCCACCGCCGTTGATGCCCGCCCCAGTGTTTGGACGACAACAGCAGCGCGAGTTAAGGCTGGCGAATATAGGTGGTCAACGAATGCGTTCTTTTCCCGGACTTCGTAAATTGCCTGTCCACTTGCAGCGCCTTGCCATCCGCCGATAGAGTCCAAACCGCTATTTGAGGGATCTCGTTCGAGCCCTCTTGCTCAATAATGTTGAAAACAAGGCTGCTTGCATCCCAACGAACAGAGGAATGGAATTCATCGCCGTCCAGACCTCTATAGGTGGTTTCCGGTCCTCCGATCACATACTTTATTTCGAGGTTCCGGGTCCCGTCGGAATTGGTGACCACCGTTTTCACGCGCAGGTTCTGGCCCTTCTGTTCAACTCTGAGCTGACGTTGCGTTTTCGAGTTTGTTTGCTGTTGCCAATGTCCAGTGAAATCAGGCGGGGTTTGCCCACTCACGGAAATGGCGAGAAACAAAACAAAAATTGAGCTCAAAGCTCGCATTGTTATGGCCCTATCTCTCAGAATCCGTATTCACTCAGCACAGGACGTTCTGACGTAAATTCCTGCGCGTCGTAGACTCGGATTCTAGAAGCTGAGTTTGAACAGAAACTGGAACTGGCGCGGCGTACCCAGTCCTATCGGAGTTGTGTTCAGAGGCAGATATATCTTGCCGAAGTCGGAAGCCGAAATGAGGCCATCTGGGTCAGCAAACTGCGCTCTGTTGGCAATGTTGAATACCTCGGCCCGGAACTGAAATTGTACCCGTTCGGTAATAGGGAAGCGTTTGGAAACCGCCCAATCAGATTGCCAGACCCCGGGACCTCGCAGGAAGTTGCGGGGGACATCGCCGAACCCAGCGGGGCACGAGCCCCCAGGATAAAGCGGGTCTGCGGTGCCGGGAGTGCAAAAGGCGTTGGCATTGATATTTCCACCCTGCAAGTACAGCGGCTGGCCAGGAACTAAGTTAGGGCGCTGCTCGTTGGTGTTTCCGTCGGGGCCAGTACCGTTCGTCGTGAGGTTCACGGGAAAGCCGCTACGGGCGATGAAGATACTGCTGATCTGCCAGTAACTGAAAACGGCCCTCTCGAAACCGTTTTTGGAAAGGTACGGCTTGCCTGCCCCAGCAGGAAGCTTATAGATGAAGTTGGCATTGAACACATTGCGGGCGTCAAAGGCGCTGTCGGAGAGCTCTCCGCATTGCGCCGATGTCCGAGGTGAGCAGGAAACATTCTGGGGCGTAATGGAGTCGCCGTCCCCACTTCCATTGGAGTCGTCGTCGATGCTATGGGACCACGTGTAATTCGCAGAGACTAGCAAACCGTGAGCGAAGGAACGCTTCAGCGAGAGCGCTAGTGCGTTGTACCAGCTGTTGCCGATGTTGCCTCTCCAAGGTATCTGCGAAAACTCCGCGTAAGGACGCAGGCCTGTGAGCGGGTTTTCGACGTTAACATAGGATTCCTGCAGCAAATTATTGCCTTTGCTGCCCACATAGGCCACCGTTGCGACGAAATTGGCCGGGAGCGCTTGCTCAACGGAAAGCCCCCACTGGGTTACGTACGAGTCTGAGCGATCCCGCTGTTCCGCATTCGGTGATTGTGTGCCTTTCGAGCAGACCGGACTGCCTGCCGAGTTCACAACTATGGGAAAGCTAAGCCCCGAGCAATTCGTCGGTGTCAGCGCATAGCTGAACACCTCGTTCTTATCGGGGATGTTCTGATCGTCCAATTGGCCGTCCTCGTGATAAATACCAAAGCCGCTGCGAATCACGGTTTTTCCTCTACCTTTGGCGGGAGCCCAAGCGAAGGCGATGCGCGGATCGAAATCGGCATAGTTCGGAGGGCCGAAGCTCGCGCCTACGCCACAGTATCCTTGCGGTCCGCAGGTGGCGAAATCAAAGGGATTCCCGCGGCCATCTACTTCATGAAAAATACCGAAATAGCTGTAACGCAGGCCCAAATTCAGCGTGAAATTCGGTCACCACTTGAATTCGTCCTGAACGTAGCCATAAAACTGCGTTTTGCGCAGACCGTTGATGGGATATTCGCCCTTGATGCTGGCCTTGTAGGCTTGATTGTCCGCAAAGCTCGTGAGGGAATCGTAACCGATGGTGCCATAGGAAGTGCTTCCCTGGTTCATCTGGATGCGGCGGACCTCAACGCCGGCCTTGATTACATTTCTTCCCTTGACCCAGTTTTCATCGCCAATCCCGGAAAACGAATTGCCTACGTTCGTGCTGAGGCGGCCGTTGTTCAAGGATGTGAGGCCCGCTACTGCGACCGCGTAGAGCGATCCGGCCGGATTGAAGTACTGGGTGTCGCCCGTGCCACGGTTGAAACCGAACTTGAAGTCGGCGAGCAGGCTCGAAGAAAACGCATGCGTCAACGCAATCACGCTATTGACCGGGTAGGATGTAAACTCCTCTTGTTCGTCGAGATACTGGCCGGAGCTTGGGGAATATGGGAGATGGTAGTCAACGGAATCGAGGTTGGCCCGCCAGAAAAGATTGGTTGCATCGGAGAAGCGATAATCCACGCGGAACATCCCCGAGTTTTCCTCGCCCGCTTGATTGCCTTCGCCCACGAACTGGGAAATGTTCGAGTTGCTCGTCGGGTTCTGCCCAAGGGGATAAGCGTTGACGACGGGCGCGAGGGCCGGTGACTCCTGCAGCACTTGCGAACGAAAGACAGCGCTAGGCACGTAGCCGATAAGAGTCTGACCGAGGTCTTGCTGGTAACCTTCGTAGGCGACAAAGAAAAAAGCTCTATCGCGCACGATGGATCCCCCCAAAGCCCCTCCGAACTGATTCAAGTGGAAGGGCGGCTGGTGGTATGGATTCAAGGAGTCAATCGGATCGGTCGCATCGAAAACGCTGTTACGCAAGAACTCGTAGGCATCCCCATGGAACTCATTTGTGCCTGAAGGAGAGGCTGCACCCACCTGGCCGCCTCCCGTGGCACCCGTCTGCGCGGTCGCCAGGATGGGGTCAACGCGAATCTCCTCGATGGTATCGAGTGGAATCGCCGCACGTACGTAATATGGCTGGGATTGATTAATAATATAGGTGGCGTCGATGCCATCATAGCTATAGTCGTTGTCGTCGCGGCCCCTGCCGGCATAGCGGATAGAGCGCTGGTTGCCGGCACCGGGTCCGCTGGAGGTATCAACTGACGTCGGAACCATGGCAGTCAGGGTGGCCCAATTCTGCCCATTCAAGGGAAGTTCTTCAGCTTGTATGCGTGCAATGCCCGCGTTTAGCGTATTGTTGGTTTGATCTATCGATTGTGGCGTCTCCAAAACCTGCACTTGCTCTACGCGTCCCGCTAGCTTCATCCTCACGTTGAGGACGCGAGTCGCTCCCAGCTTCTGTACCACATTGTCGAAACGCACCTTCTGAAAATCCTGAAGCTCAACGGTGACGGTATAGCTTCCAACCGGCAATTTAGGAAAATAGCACGCTCCGTTGGCAGAAGAGATTGCCTTCCGCTGAAGTCCTGTAGCGTTTTGTACCGCCGTCACTTCGACACCGGGCATTCCCTTTCCGGAAGAATCGCTGACGGTGCCGGTCAATGCGGTGCTGTCCAGTTGTGCCCACCCGGGGACACTACCGAGCATGCAAATGACACCCAGAACCAGGGGACGAAAGCAGGACATGAGTTTCATAAGCGACCTCCTTTCTGCGTCACCTTAAGGGAATAGTTTCCTGGAGAGAGAGCACTGAAATGATAAGAGCCGAAGTGCGTGTGTCGGCAAACTTCTCCACACTCATTTAGCGGAATTCCAGTGACACGGACAATGGCAAAACCAATGGCAAGCAAGAAAGACCGAGTCGGCGGATACATTGTGATACCTCAACGGTCCAAACTTTCTGGATGTGTTGTGGATCTGCAGATCTTGTCTTCGTTTAACCCGGGAGCGATACAGGGATAAGCGCCGAAAACATTACAGGAATGACATCAAGGCTGAACTACATGGTTGTTAGCATTGAATTAATTTTATGTCACATCAGTTGGCCTCAAACGGCGACGTAGTCAGCTATGCGCGTTAAACTTTCACAGCTTTGTCACACCAAATTAATCCCTCAAGAGTAGTTATGTATCCGAAGTGCACCGAGCGCTCCCGATGGGCCTCTGTCCTTCGGGTGATTTGTCGATAAAATGAACGATAGCTTCGTCGTTATTGACTCCCCAAAGCACCCATCCCATGCAAAAGCGCAAGTGTGTCGATTCAGACTGCCCTTATGAAGATTCTGGTCATCGAAGACGAAGTAAAGACCGCCAAGTTCTTGAAAAAGGGGTTTGAGGAGGTGGGGTTTGTCGTCGATGTTGCAGCTGACGGCTTCGCAGGCCTTCACTTGGCAAGCGAATTGGAGTTCGATCTGATTATCTTGGATGTAATGCTTCCCGCCCTGGATGGCTGGCAGGTTCTCAGCCGCTTGCGGAAAGCCGGACGACGCTCGTTAGTCCTTTTGCTGACGGCGCGCGATGCCATTCACGAGCGCGTTCGAGGTTTCGAACTGGGTGCCGACGATTATCTGGTCAAGCCATTCGCGTTTTCTGAGTTGCTTGCGCGAGTACGATCACTCTTGCGCCGGGGACCGGCCCGCGAACCGGAGATGATCCGAATGGCTGACCTGGAAATTGATCTTCTGCGCCAACGGGTAACGCGTGCAGGCCAGCGGGTAGATTTGACGTCCAAGGAGTTTTTGCTGCTGACGTTTCTAGCCAGGCGCGCGGGCGAAGTGCTTTCACGCACTCTGATCGCCGAATCCGTCTGGGATATGAATTTCGACAGCGATACCAATGTCATCGACGTCAACGTTCGGCGCTTGCGCGCCAAAGTCGACGATCCTTTCTCCCTGAAACTGATCCGCACTATTCGGGGCGCCGGTTATGTTATGGAATCCGAGCAGTAGGCTCGCGCGACTCTCATTCCGGTCGGGAACTCTGACATTTCGCTTGACGGCAGGCTACGCACTGGCCGGCTTGCTCATGGTCGTTGTCGCTACCGCCAGTCTTTATCTCGTGCTGGTTGCGGAACTCGAAAGAAGCACGGATCTATTCCTGTCTGACAAAATCAATGTCATCCGCACCATGCTGCGTGATCGCCCGAATGATTGGGACAATCTCCGCGAAGAAGTGGAATTGGAATCGGCCGCACGCCAATACGAACAGTTCTATATTCGGTTGCTGGACGAGCGAAACACTCCAGTGATCGCCACTCCTGGGATGAGCGACCAACTGGATCTCGCGAAATTTCCCAGCGAAACGCACTCGCTGTCCAGGCACGCTCTTCCTATGAAGGGTAAGAACGGGCGGGTTTTTCGCGTAACTACCACGACCGTGCCGGTGGGCTCGCCGCCCACACAAACCGATACCATTCAGATTGCTATTGACGTTTCGCAGAAAGAAGGGCTGCTGGCGCGCTACCGCCGTTGGTTCTGGACAATCCTGGCCGGGTCGTTCGCCATTTTTCCCTTAGTCGGTTACGAGATTGCGCGTCAGGGTATTCGGCCCGTAGAAGAAATCGCCACCACGGCCCAGCACATCAGCTGTACCAATTTGCACGAGCGCATTCAGCCGGAAGGATATCCGTCGGAACTAGCATCACTCGCTGGCACCTTCAATCAAATGCTGGACCGTCTGGAAGAGTCTTTCGACCGCATTTCCCGATTCTCCGCCGACATTGCACACGATCTGCGCACGCCCGTGAATAACATTCGTGGAGAGGCGGAAGTGGCCCTGGCACGGGCGCGCACTGTCGATGAATATCGGGAAGTGCTCGGGTCTTGCTTGGAAGAGTCCGTGCGCCTCTCGAACCTCATCAGCGATCTGTTGTTTCTGGCTCGCGCCGAGAGCCCATTGGGGCATTTGCATTGGGCGCGTGTGGACCTAAGCGAGTTGCTGAGCAGTGTGCGCGAATACTATGACGGTGCTGCAGCAGAAGGTGGAATTTCGCTCACTACAACGAATGGCGACAAGCCGGTGATCGCGGAGCTGGACCGTACGCTGGTGCAGCGAGCGGTGGGCAACCTAGTAGCGAACGCGGTGGCACATACACCGCGGGGCGGTGTCGTAGTGCTGCGAGCCAACGCCGAAGCCGACTCCGTCCGCATCGAAGTGTCCGACACAGGTGTCGGCATTCCACCGGAAGACCTACCGAGAGTCTTCGATCGGTTTTTCCGTGTCGATCAGTCTCGATCTCAAACCTCGGGGGGCACTGGCCTGGGCTTGGCCATCGTGCAGAGCATCATGGCGCTTCACAACGGAAATGCTGAAATTCAGAGCCAGCCAGGACACGGCACTCGGGTCACGCTGCGCATGCCGATAGCTGCGACAAAATGACAAAAATGTAAGCCGACTGTCATCCTGGCGTTTGCGCTCCACTGGCAGACTCGTGCTGCTCCAGGAGCCCATGCCCCTGATGGAAAAAATTCCAAGGAGGAGAACCGTATATGTTGCGAAAATTCCCTCGAACCAATTCGGGGATCAATCTTCTGCGTCCGCTCGCCGGCCTACTGTTGGTAGGGCTGGGTTTTGCGGGCGTAGCCGCTGCTCAGTCCGTTCCGTTCCCGACTTACCAAGTAGGCCAGAACGCGAACGGGTCACAGGGCCCGGACTATCCGTCGACCTTGCCCACCCCGTGGGTCGTCAGTGATGGCACGATCATCACTCCCGTCGGCACCCAGGTTTACCTGGGCATCACCACCCGTGCCAAAGCCGTCGCGCTCAACCCGAATACCAGCACGCACTCCGCCGCCGTCCTCCAGATGGGCGCCCCACAGGCCGTCACGATTTTCAACACCCAGACCGGCGCTGTCCTGCAGACCTACACGCCGGCTGCGGGAACGGATCCAGACGGAAGCAACACTGGCATCACGTACTCGCCGGATGGCAAGTACCTGCTGTTCAGCCAGGACGGCAACTCCTTCTACGGCACCTTGAAACAGGGCGCCTTCGTTGCCATCGCCAAGGTCGACCCGACGACCGGGATGCTCTCAGACTATGCCCAAGTACCCGTTCCGATGGCCGTCAACGCCGAGGGCTATCTGAACAACGTCACTTGCTTCCCGAACAGCCCGGGGGGGACCAACGGCAGCTTCAATATCCCGTGCGGTTATAGCGTCTCGATGTTCTCCGATGCGGTATTGACTTCCTATCCCACCGGCATTGCCGTCTCTGCGGATGGCAAGACCGCCTACGTCGTGCTCGATAACAACGATACGCTGGCCAAGATCGACCTGACCACGACGCCCCCGACGAAGGTTGCGGAGATTCGCGTCGGCAACGTGCCGCACAGCGTCGTGATTTCACCGGATGGCAAGACCGCCTACGTCTCGAACGAGGCCGGAAGAATTGCTACCGAGAAGGACTTCCAGGAATACTCTAACGGCACCCCGGTCGTCGCCCAGTATCCGACTGGCTCCACGGCCACCGGCACGGTCTCCGTAGTCAACCTGGCCACGTTTACGGTCACCGGCACGATCTCGACCGGCCTGCACCCGACGGGCATGGCCTTCTCGGGCAAGAACCTGCTAGTCGCCGATACCTATAGCGACGACATCTCCGTGATCGACACGACTTGCAACCAGGAAGTGACGAGAATCAACCTTGGGCTGCCAGTCGCCGTGCCTGGCGAATGGGAATCCGCCTATGGTGCGGGGCCGAACTCGATCGCCGTTGATGTCGCGAACAAGTTAGCGTACGTCGCGCTGTACAACGCCAACGCGATCGCGGTAGTCGACCTCAGAGAGAAAGTGTGGAACCCCGTCTTGGGCATGATCCCGGTCGGCTATGCGCCGAGTTCGGTTGTGCTAGACGTGGCGGACAATGCGCTGCTCGTTGCCAACGACAAGGGCATCGGCACCACCGGCTACGGTGTGCTACCCCCTCCGACTAACACGTACGAAAATTCGTACGCAAAATACTACGGCGTGCACTCCTTCAACACCCACCAGGACCTTGGCACTGTCAGCATCGTCCCCGTGCCGGATTTCAATACGCTCTACTTGCTGACTTCGCAGGTCTACCGGAATAACCACTGGGATCTGTGGGAAAACATCCAGTCTGCCTCCGGAGGCAACCGGTGGGCCAAGCCGGTCGCCATCCCGGCGAAGATCGGCGATCCTTCGCTGATCAAGCACATCTTCGTGATCATCCGTGAAAACCGCACCTACGATCAGATGCTCGGCGACGTGGTGGGCGGCAACGGCGACCCGTCCCTGGCAGTGTTCGGCGACAACTCGACCTACGCCGAATATCCCGTCGTAACGCCCAACGCGCACGCGCTGGTGCAGCGCTTCCCGCTTCTGGACAACTTCTACGACCCGAGCCGACAGTCGGCCGACGGTCACAACTGGATCGTCCAAGCCATGGCGCCCTACTCCGACGACATCCAGTCGCCCGACTGGTTGCGCGACTACCCCTCCAACGGCGGTGATGCCATTGCTTATCAGAAGAAGGGCCACCTGTGGGATGTGGCGGCCACGGCCGGCATCAAGGTGAAGAACTACGGCGAGTACATCGAGTACAACACGTTCACCGTACCGGGTTGCACGCCGAATAATATGACCTTGGATAACACTTATAGCGGGACGGTTCCCCCGACGGCTTTGCCCTTTATTGTTTCCAACAGTTGCGAGCCAAGCTGGACGCAGTTCTATAACGACGCTCTGTTGTACGAAGCGGGCAAGGAGCCGCAACTCCAATACTACAACGCCATCGGCTCGGTCACCCCGCTCCCGAATCTGTACAAGATCACGGTCCAAAACTACCCGCAATTCGATTTGGGCATCCCCGATCAGTACCGAGTCGATGTCTGGAAGCAGGACTTCTCCAAGGACTTGGCCAACGGTACGGTTCCCCAGTTGGAATTCCTATGGATCATGAGCGACCACACTACCGGCCCGCCGAACGCGACAGCCGAACAGGCCGATAACGACTTGGCTGTTGGGCGCGTTATTGACATCATCAGCCACAGCAGCGTGTGGTGTGACTCGGCGATCTTCATCGAGGAAGACGACGCGCAGAACGGCGTCGACCACGTGGACGGTCACCGCAGCCCGGGTTATATCGTCAGCCCCTACGTCAAGCAGCAGGTAAACAAAGATGGCACCGGCACCGGCGTCGTTGCAGACAGCACCTTCTACACGCAGGTCAACATGACGCGCACGATCGAGCAGATCCTCGGTCTGACGCCGATGAACCAGAACGACCTCGTGGCCTCGCCGATGAGGACGCTCTTCATTGATAACCCGCCTGCTGATAACTTCCAGCCGTGGAAGCACGTGGAGAATCAGGTCCCGCTGTGTTACGGCGTTGCGGGATATACGCCCCCGTCGAACATTCCCCCCAGCTTCAACACTTGCAGTTCCGCAACCGCGGCCCTGCATGATAGCCCTAAAGTCAAAGCTCTGCGGGATGGCTGGCTCAACATGAAGGCGAAGGTCTTCGCTGCCAAATATCACACTCCCGACTCCCTAGACCCGGACACCGTCAGCCACTTCGACTGGTACGAGGCCACTGGGTTTAAGGTCCCCTTCCCCGGCGAGAAGACCGTTCGCCCCGCGAGCGACTTCAACAAGGCGGCACTCGCCAAAACCGACGACGACGAAGACGGACGTTAATATTCGTCCCAACCACAACGGCCCTCTCTTCGGTCACCGGGGAGAGGGCCGTTCTTTCGCTTACGGCTCAGACGCAAAGTCCCCACCGACCTGAAGCCGCGCCGTCACCGGTGTGAGCGTCACTCCCTAGGTTAGTCCCACGAGATTCACCGCGTGACTGGCCAATACCAGAAGTGTTCCAAATGGGATAGTTTTACGACAGTGTGTTGTCGGACTATTTTGGGGTGAAAAAGAGGGAACTGACCACGAAGCAGTTGTCCGCTGTCCCTTGCCGCACGTGCGGTGTCGCCGCAGGGCGGCGTTGTGTGCTGCATTCAGGTGCCCTGCGGTCAGAACCACACGTGGACAGGAAGCTTTCCGCGATTGAGGCCATAGAATCACAGACTGCAAGAACCGAGCAACCCACGAGGCCTAGCATAACGGCCCTACCCAAAATTACATTCGATTTTGGCGGAGTGGCCACACTGAATGAAAGCTTCGCAACGGGTGGAACTATTTTCTCTCAAGGCGATATTGCCGAGACGCTCATGTACATTCAAAAAGGCCGCGTGAAGCTCTCCGTGGCCTCCAAGACGGAAAAGGAAGCCGTCGTCGCCATTCTGGGGCCAGGTGAATTTCTTGGTGAAGTCTGCCTTGGAAATCAGAATATTCGCATTCGAACCGCCACCGCGATTGCACCGACGGTTGTGCAAGTCATTGGACGAAACGAAATGATCCGAGCGCTCCACGCCGACCATGCGCTCTCCTACTGCTTCCTGTCTTATCTGCTTTCGCGCAATGTTCGTCTCGAGGATGACTTAATCGACCAGGTTTCTCAGTGCAGCGAGAGGCGGCTCGCCCGGGCTCTCCTTCTGCTCTCGGGCAACGGGAGTCGGCGCAAGCTGCACCGATTTAGTGGGATATCGCAAGGTACCCTGGCGACGATGATCGGCACTACACGGCCGCGCGTCAATTTTTTCATGAATAGGTTTAGAATGCGTGGCTTCATCAAATACCGTGGCCGTCTCGACGCGAACGGTGGGATGCTCATAAACAGCTCTCTTTTGGCTAGGACTCTCGACAAATAGCTTCCGCTCGCGCCTCGAAAGTCTCGAAACACCTCAACGCACTGGTGAATGATTTGGCTAATGAGGATTTTTTTTGGATCTCGGGTGCTCGGCACAGACATGAGAGGCGAATTCCTTGTCCCGTTCCTCTCCGAACTTTGTCTTCATCTCGTCAATCGTGTTGCCAACGAGCGGCCATGAAGCGTTAAACACCCAGGCGCATTCGGAGCAAGCCCAGCCCTGGAAATTCGGCCTTTCAGCCCATACTAATTTGCGACGCATCGGGCCCATGGCCACCTCGCGATTTGGTGTGCTTACGTTCTTGTAGATCAGGGTGTAGCAGCGGTCTTCGACGGCACTGCAACGACAAGAACCGGCCGCTTCATTGCGTTGAGCGAGGTTCTGCGACGCGTCACAGTTGCTGAACACACATCAAAACCTGTGTGAGTACACAGGTTCTGTACATTAGCGATGGAGGGAGGTTACTGTCTGTTAGGTATCCAACATTGTCAAAACTGCTATCTCAATCCGAGGTCGTCTTCGAACTGTTGAATGACGGCGTAGCACTCGCATGCGGATTTTTCGAGTTCCGGGCGGTTCACGATCTTCACTACGCCTCGGACGTAATCTATAATTCTCTTTTTTTGCAATACAGCCGCGGCCAGGCTCACGGTGGACCGGTCGGTACCCATCATGGTCGCAATGAAATCGTGGGTGATCGGAAGCACTCCGGAATGCACCCTATCCTGTGTCATCAGCAACCATCTCGAGAGACGCTGCTGAATATCGTGCAGCCGATTACAAGCGGCGGTCTGCGCGACTTGCATCCCTTGAAGTCCCGTGCTCCTGTTTAAAATTACCTGTAACTGCGGAGCCGAACGCAGAATGCGTTGCAGGGCGTTACCCATCATTCGAAAGCCGTCACCGGCGATTTGGATGATTTCGCGCACGGAACTTCTGCTCAAGCCGGCTGCCAGTCCTGCGCCGACGTACCCCTCGCTCCCCACTACACCCACTTCCACGGTTCGACCGTCTTTGGTAACTACAACTTGAGAAACCATTCCGCGGTTTGGGAAATAGACGAATTCGATCTTTTGTGCCGGTTCATGAAGGCTGAGACGAGACGGCAGGTCGGTATACATCAAGTCAGGACGCATCAACTCGTACTCGTCATTCGGCATTGCCAACAGCACTTTGTTGCGTACCTGTTTTCCCTCGAAGTTGGTCCGTTGGTCCGCCGGTGCGGAGCGAAAGTTTTTCCCACTCATGTTAATCCTGAACGGCACCGAAGTGCCCTGCCTCCATATGTGAAATTCCAAGGGCTCTTAGATTCCATGTCCATTCAACCAAATCGGGATCTAGCAATCTGTGCGAAAGGAGACAACGCTCAAAACCAAAGCGGAGCGGATCATGCGGCGGATCAACGCGCATTGGCGGGTAATCCGGCATCGGGAAGTGGCACGCCTTCGGAGAGTGGCATACCTCCGATTGCGGGCGGATGACGGGCCACTCTTCCGCAACGAGATAGGGGAAGGGTTGCCGACGATACTCCCAGAAGTTCATCAATGGGTGTATTGGCTCTGCTATCGCCAATCGAGGCTTTGGAACAAGCGTCCACTTTCGTCCTGCTGGCTAACGAGCTAGACCGCTCTTCTAATGCTCTGCCGGCCTTTTGCGGGCGCCGAAGACAAGGATGGAGCCATACGCATGCGAACAAAAGCCCTCAAAGCCGGCCTCGACCACAAAGCGCTCGAGATCAGCGACGCTGTAGATGTGACCTCCGCCTTTCTCCGCGCGGTCGCGTATCGATTTGTATTTGATGAGGCCCGAGTTGATGAGGGCAAAACACATCACCGCCAGCGGCGCTCCGACTTTCATGGTGCGGTTGATCTCGCGCAACGCGAGCACCACGTCGGAGAAGTGGTTCAGCGATCCTGCACAGATGGCGGCGTCGAACAGGCCAACCCGAAACGGCAGCGCCTCCACTGCAGCACGGGCGAAGTGAACGTTGGGAATATGCCCCCTTTCGACATAATGGGCGCCCCGCCGCAGCATGCTCATGCAGATATCAATGCCAAGAATGGTCCTTGTCGCAGAAGCAATGCGGCGCCCATAGGTTCCCGGGCCGCAGGCTGCGTCCAGAATGACACCGTCGCGCGATCCCACAATGTCGGAGACGTCATGTGTCAGCTGTTTTAAGGACGTGCTGCGCCATCCGCCATACGGGTTACACACGGCCGGATACACCCAGGTTTCGTAAACGGATGCCATAAAGTCAAACGGGGGGCGAGAGTCCTTCTTTCCGACGACGCGCAGGGATCGGTTCCTGCTCTCTTCGAGGTTGACCACGATGAAGTCGGGAATTCCGCTCAGGATGGGGTAGGTCTTCGCACAGACACGGCAAGAAAGCCCATGGTGCACTGGTTCCAGATCCTGCTTGCATACGGGGCATGCGTAGAATCCGCCGGTCTGCCGGATCCATTCGTCTTCTGCGTGGAGAGCGGTTGACTCAATGGTGAATGATTGCGATGCCATGACGAGACTCCTGGTCGATTCAGCGGAGGGCCAGCATCGGGTGAAGGAAAGGCTCTTCGGGGAACGATATGCGCTGCTTAGCACAGCCGTGCGATGAATGCAGTGACTTCAGGCACACTGCAGGATCCAGGGGGCTTTTGCGAAGGCAGACCAGGGCCGAACGCCGGTCCTGGTGAACGCACACTCTTCAGTCGTCGTTGGTTTCTGTGGCTTAGTTTCAGAAAGTATGACAAATCGCCAACTCACTCATGGACATTGAGCGGGATTCCGGTTGGATTACGGGCCACTCTTCCACAATCAGAGGAGGTAAGAGTGGCTGACCACTCGCCCAGAATCGCCCGATCGGCTCGACACCGATGCGAGTTTTCTATTGGGAATCGTCACAATAAGATGTGACGCGGGCAGAGGATTCGCAGCCGAACGCGATACAGAATAATGGCGATCCGCTGACAATCTTCGCCACTCACTTAGCAACTGGCTGGTGAACAAGGTGAAAGTCGAACCCAAGACCGTGCAGGGCTTCCTGCGTCACGCGAAGATTCAGACGACGCTCGGCCTGTATACGCAGGACGACGGCGATGAAGCACGGGCGGCACAGGGGGAATATCTAGCGGCGCTGGGAGTGGCTACACAGATGGTGCAATGAAGTGTGGGTTCAGTTGTGGGTTGGGATTTGTGGGACGACGCTCGGTAACCTGCTGAAAGTAAATGGTGGGCCTGGGTGGACTTGAACCACCGACCTCGCCCTTATCAGGGGCGCGCTCTAGCCACCTGAGCTACAGGCCCGACTAGAAGTGGGGTAACGACTGTTCTTACTCTACCGTAACGCGGCCAGGTCTGGCAATTCTCCGCCGCGAAATTCCGGCTGAAGCGCCTTGACCGTCATCCTGTTTAACTTTTGGAGTGAAGGCGCGCGATGTGGATTGCGGCCTGTTGCAAACGGCGATTCACCGCCGCAGCGATTTCGATGGCGCCTGGAGTATCGCTGTGAATGCAGATTGTCTGCGCCACCACGGGAACAACGCTGCCGTCGCTTGCCAGCACGCTGCTTTGATTTACGATGCGCAACGCCTGTTCCGCGGCTTCTTCTGGATCGCGCAGCAGCGCATCCGCAAGTTTGCGCGAGCGCAGGCTGCCATCCGGCTCGTAGCGCCGGTCCGCAAACGCTTCTGCCGCTACTGAAAATTCGGCAGAGCGAAATTCTTCCAGCATCACCGATCCAGCCAGACCAACTAGAATTGCATCGGGCTTCCAGCGCCCGACTCCTTCGGCAATAGCCCGGGCGATCTGTCGATTCCGCGCGGCCTGGTTATACAATGCGCCGTGGGCTTTCACGTGGGCAATCTTCGCACCACATTGTTCCGCAATTTCCGCCAGCGCCAAAACTTGCCGGTGAACCAGCTCCGCGATTTTTTCCGGCGCAAGTTGCAACTCTTTCCGGCCAAAATCGGCGCGATCCTCGTAGCCGGGATGCGCGCCGACGCTCACTCCATGCCGCAGCGCTTGCTGCACGGTCTCGCGCATCGTCGCCGCATCTCCCGCGTATCCGCCACAGGCCACATTCACGGAGCTGACATATTGCATCAGCGCTTCCTGGCTGCCGTCAGCCACCGCCTCCGGCATTTCGCCCATGTCGCAATTCAAGTCGATCGATTTCATGACAAAAGTTGCCCCGGGCTGTTCAGCAAGCGCTCTTGCTCAATCCACAACGAGCGCGCGACCTCCAGCGACGTTCGCTCGAACCGCACTTCCACGCGCGGCCGCAGTTGTCCCACACGGTGCAAATCTACTCCTATTACGTTGGCGATTTTCGGATAGCCGCCGGTGGTTTGCTGTTCTACGAACAATACAATCGGCTGGCCGGAAGGAGTGACCTGAATCGCGCCGAGCGGCACGCCTTCGGTAATCATTTCTTCTTGCAATCTGTATCCAATGCTGTGACCCTCCAGCCGCAAGCCAGTGCGATCCGATGCTTCACTCACGCGGAACGTTCCGCGAAAAAATAGTTCGAGGGCTTCGTCGGAGAATACATCAGTCTGTGGCCCTGCGGTGACGCGCAAGACTTTCCGCGGCCTGAAGCTTTGCAGCGCAGCCATCGAGATTTTGCCCCGAGGAATTTTCGCGACAGGTTTTCCCAACGGCAAGACATCGCCCGTGCGCAACGCTCTTCCTTCCAGACCGCCCAATCCGCTTAGCAGGTGCGTCGACGCGCTTCCCAAAAACGGAGCAACCTGTATGCCGCCTGCCACCGCCAGATAACCGCGGGCAAAATTGCGTGTAGATGCGAAAGCAAGGACGCCTCCCGGCACAATGGTCTGCGCCGTCCACATCTCCGCCGCGCGTCCGTCGATCGTCGCGCCAAAATCGGCTCCCGTGACCGCAACCACTGCGCCCTCGGGAAAAACGAAACTCCCGCCCAGGAGCGTCATCTCCAGGGCCGCCGCACCCGCGTTGTTTCCCACCAATAAATTTCCCAATCGCAGCGCCACAGGATCGGCCGCACCGGACGGCGAAATCCCCAAAGCCCCGTAGCCCTCGCGCCCCAGATCCTGCACCGTGGTGAGCAGGCCCGGCGACTGCACCACCAGCGAACTCATGAGCCTTCCATCTTCTGAAACTCTCCGCGATAGATCGCCCGAAACTTCACCTGATCGCCAATCGATACCAGCCCCATTGGCTTTCGATCGCTCCGGAAAATCTCCATGGGCGTTTGGCCAATCAGATTCCATCCGCCGGGCGTTGCGAACGGATATACCGCCGTTTGCTTCCCTGCGATTCCCACGCTTCCGGCGGCCACCTTCTTACGAGGACTCTCGCGTCTTGGCGTGGCAATTTCGTCCGGAACATCGCCGAGATAGGCGAATCCCGGCGCGAATCCCAAAAAGTACGCGTGATAGCAACGCGAAGTATGAAGCTTGATGACTTCCTGCGGCTTCAGCCGGTGAAGCTCGGCCACTTCCTCGAGGTCAGGCCCAAAATCTCCGCCGTAGCATACGGGAATCTCCACCGTGCGCGGTTTCGGACGCCGCATAGCTTCGGCGCGCTGCTCGTAGTGACGCAGCACCACTTCCACTAGGGAGTGGTCCACCTGGCAAGCGTCAAACGTCACCATCAAGGATGTGTAGGCCGGTTGAACGTTGCGCAACCACTCCGGTGGTTGCTTCTGCAGCAGCCGCAGCAATTTCCATACGCGCTCGTGCGCCGGCAATCCAATCTGTTCCCCCAGGTAAACGAGGATGGCCTGGTCGCTCGCCGCGCAAAATCTCACGCTGCCTCTCCGTGTTACTGCACAAAACCGATATTCGCCCCTAGCGCCGGCGTCCCTTCCGGCCCTTCTTTGATTGGCCCGTAGAGGGCTTCAAACCGCGAAATGTTTTCGCCGAGCGCCCGCCAGATCCGTTTGGCATGGCCGGGACTGACAATCATGCTGCTAAGCAGTTTTCCCTGCGTGGCGTTCGGAAACACATAGACAAAATTCAGCGTGAACTCTTCCGCGTGGTGCTGGATCATCACCAGATTGCTGTACATTCCCTGCAATTCTTTTTCGTCTGCCTTGATCTGCACCTGACCCGGCAGTGGCGGCTGCTGCGGTCCTTGTTTTTCGTCCATGATGGTCTCCTGAAAGTTCTCCTCCAAGGTACCACACTCAAAACCCGGCTCGCGGCAAGCTAAGGGTGCGCGAAGGTCCGAACATAGGGAACACGGCGGAAAGATCTATTGACAGTCGCGGGCATTAAATGTAGTTTAATAAGGAAGTTCACCATAGTTAATACCGTCATGGGAGACCTGCTCGCCAAATCGCTCGCTTCCCAGAAAGCCCCCGCCGGGGAGGCGCCGCCGGGCTCGGCTTGGCGGGGCGCGGTCACCCTGCCCTCTCTGCCCGAAGCCCACCGTTCGATTCCCATAGCTCCGAATCTTTCCTGGCTGCGCAAACTATTGGTCTTCGCGGGACCGGGTTACCTTATCGCCGTCGGCTACATGGATCCGGGGAATTGGGCTACGGACATTGGTGGCGGGTCCAAATTTGGTTACGCGCTGCTCAGCGTAGTCCTGATCAGCAGCTTGATGGCAATGTTTCTCCAGGCGCTTTCGGCGAAGCTGGGAATTGCTACTGGCCGCGATCTGGCGCAAGCATGCCGCGATCATTATTCGCGGCGAATGTCGATCTTCCTGTGGATCATCTGCGAACTCGCTATCGCTGCCTGCGATCTGGCGGAGGTTCTCGGTTCCGCTGTAGCGCTGAAGCTGCTGTTCGGTGTGCCGCTTCTGTTGGGTGTGATTCTCACCGCCTTTGACGTGCTGCTCGTCCTGGCGTTGCAGGGCCGCGGATTCCGCATCGTGGAAGCGTTTGTGGTTACGCTGATCGGCACGATCGGCATTTGCTTCGCGTACGAGATCTTCTTCGCTCGCCCATTGTGGCTGGCAGCCGCGCATGGCTTTATTCCGCACCTGGAGATTTTGCGTAACAAGGAAATGTTGTACATCGCGATCGGCATTATTGGCGCAACGGTGATGCCGCACAATTTGTACCTGCATTCGAGCATCGTACAGACGCGCGCCTTTGGCCAGGACGATCGCGGGCGCCGCGAAGCCATTAAATATTCCGTCATCGATTCAACGATGGCGCTCGGCTTTGCGCTGTTCATTAACGCCGCGATTCTTACGCTTGGGGCGGCGGTGTTTCATACGCGGGGACTGAATGAGGTGGCCGATATTGCGGAAGCGTTCAAGCTGCTGAGCCCGCTTCTCGGAGCCAGTCTGGCGAGCACGATTTTCGCGCTTGCGCTGCTTGCGTCCGGGCAGAATTCCACGCTTACGGGAACGCTTGCCGGGCAGATTGTGATGGAAGGTTTTCTGCACATGCGGCTGAAGCCGTGGATTCGCCGCTTGGTGACGCGCTCGATCGCCATCATTCCGGCAGTTCTGGTGATTGGGATTTCCGGAGAAGGGAAGCTGACTTCGCTGCTGATTCTTAGCCAGGTTGTGCTGAGTTTTCAGTTGCCGTTCGCGGTGATTCCGCTGGTGCAGTTCACGAGCGAGCGCAAGAAAATGGGGGCGTTCGTCAACTCGCGATTCACCACGGTGGTTGCGTGGATCGTGACCGCGGCGATTCTGTTCTTCAATTTTGAACTGCTTTGGCTGATTTTCCGCGGCACCTGATGCGAGCGCGACTTGCGGCTACGCCGCCGCATCGCCTTCCGCAAAACGCCCACCTGTGCGAGACTTTTCAGTGCCCATGACGCCATTTTCCCGCAAAAGCCGCCGCCTGCGCCTGGTTCTGTTTGTCTGTGCGCTCGCGCTGATCGCTGTGTCGGCGGGCTTGGCGATTTTTCACCGGCAACCATGGATCATTCCGCCCGCGGAGAAGATGCGGCAGAATCCGCTGACTACATCCGCCGCGAATCTTGCCGCCGCAAAGGAAATTTACAGCGCCCGGTGCGAGGATTGCCACGGCGAAAAAGGCAAAGGCGACGGCCCGGACGCCATGATGTACGATCCAAGTCCTTCGGATTTGACCGACGCCGCGAGAATAAACACGTTGACGGACGGTGAAATTTTTTACCAAATCACTGAGGGCCGGAAGCCGATGCCGTCGTTTCGGAAGAAGCTGAGCGAAGAGCAGCGCTGGCAGCTGGTGCTGTACGTCCGTTCGTTGGGCGCGGGGGAGCGACGTTAAGGAGGAGGAAGTTTAGGAAGCATAGGATAAGTGACGCCCACGGCCGCGCGGCGTGTCCTCAGGGGCTAAAGCCCAGATTTTCCTGGATCTGAATGTCGGAGCTGAAGCTCCGACCCCCTAAAATACCTGACCTGCGTCAGAAGTAAGATCCAGCAAGCACGGCGCAGCCGGCGTTGGCCGCGGAGCCGAATTGACCAAGACCAAAAGCAGATCCCTCACCCCGCAAAAGGCGCGGGGATTCGGGATGACAACCGGGCGTTTTTATTTCACTGCTGCGAGCGCGGCCGAGACTTCTTTCAGATCGGGTACTACCGGAATATCGTAGTGCTTCAGCCACGCCACTTTGCTCTGCTTGTCGATGATGAAGATGGAGCGGCCGGTGATGCCCTTTTCGGGGAGAAAGACGCCGTACTTTTCCCCCATGGCGCCGCGCGGCTGGAAATCCGCGAGCAGCGAATACTTGATGCCCATTTTTTCCGCGTAGGCTTTGTGAGACCACACGCTGTCCACGCTCACGCCCAAGACTTCCGCGTCCAGGGTGTCGAAATTTTTCATGTCGTTCACGAAGCAAGCGTGCTCGTTGGTGCACACGGGACTCCAGTCCAGCGGGTAAAACACCAGCACCACGCGCTTTTTGCCGGCAAAGTCCGACAGCTTCACCTCCTTCTGGTTCTGGTCCTTTAATGTGAACTCTGGTGCCGCTTGTCCGACGCTCAAGCTCATGATGCATTCCTCCGGTTGAATGAATTGCCGCAGAGCATCTTACCGAATCGCCGAGCCGCGCGCCAAATCCCGTCTTCCGCGCCGGGCCGAGGCGCGCTACACTCCGCGTGGAAGTTTATGTCTGCCGAATCGCCGCAACGCGCGCCACAGATTACGCTTCGCGACATCGTGAAGCGCTATGCCGTGCTGGCCGGCGCGTTCGGGAATCCCGTGGCGCTCTCCGCGTTCGGGCTGCTGACCGAAGAAACGCAAAACCTGTTTTCCGGCTTCGACGAGGATTACCACATCAGCCGGTTCCTGCACTTCGGGCATGCCGACGGCCAGAGTTATAACATCAGTGGTGAATCGGTGACGCATGTGGCGATCGATCCGGCGATCCATTCGATCCTGTAGCGGGGGGAGAAGTTTTAAGTTCATAGTTTTTAGTTCACTGTTCAAGAAGTTCTCGTTATTCCCCCTAACCTTTTTGGCGGTGCGCCTTTTGGGGCCGGCATCTTTGTCTGCGTAACCCGTCGAACAAATCAAGAGTGATCGGTCTGAAGACCGGCCACAGGCACGTGCCACGTGTATGGAGTGACGCAAGAGGGACCGACGTGATGGTCGGCCGCCAGGAAAATGCATCATCGTTATTGTGTATCGAGTTTTGCTTGACTCTAACCCCGCACCCTTGGAAGGCGAGGGATGCGGCACTCGTGCGAGGCGAGAACTTGGGTTGGGCAAATGTTTCAGGAATTCGTAGGTTGGTGGTTCACCTTTAGTTCACCATTTTTCCAGACTCCGTGCATGGTCAGAAGAGGGAAGGTTTGCGAGGATGGCGTCCGTTCGAATGTGGTTAGTGGATTCGGATAGGAGGACGACATCATGGAAAACACACTTGCTACGAGCGCGAAGGAACACACAACTGGATGCAATTTTGTGCGGCGCAATTCCGCAGCACGTCTGATATTGAGAATGGGATTGGGAGGGCTGGCGCTGCTTTTGTGGCAGGCCGCTCCGGTGAAGGCGCAGGAGTGCTGCCCGGATTCGAATACGGCGGCGGAGATGGCGAGATTTGAGAGTACGTCGAAGAAGCCGGTGAACATGCAGACGGCGAAAATGCAGCAGGGGAATTCTGTTGCGAGCGCGAAGATGAGCGCTGGGACTGCGACGGGTGCGATCGCGGCGGCCAACAGGAAATCGAAGATGTATGCGAAGCCGCCAGCGGTGAAGGAGGCGGTGCAGAAAGAGGAGGCGGCGAGCGATGGGAGCGCTCAGAGCCAGGGCGGCGAGGGCGGGCGTTCGTGAAATGATGTGGGGATAGGACGGGACATGGACCCCAAGACCCACCCTCACAAACCCGAGGGTGGGGCACCCGGCGTAACCCAAGAGGGACCGAGGTCGGCCACTACGAACATGTATGTTCGGTTGTGCGTGGGGTTGACTCTAAACCCGCACCCTTGAAAAGCGAAAGGTGCGGCACCCGTGGAAGAGGGACCCAAGAGAAATCCAAGAGGGACCCAAGAGTGGCCGACCTGAAGGTCGGCCACTACACAAGCAAGAGAAAAGGTCCTAAAAGCGCTTCGGGAGGCACGTCGGCCTTTAGCGGCTAAAATCAAATTGATTCTTTGTGCGGCGGTTACGGCATTGTTGAAGGCGCGGCCTGACGTGAGGTGGCTAGGCGTTAGTGCCGCCGTCTACGGTTAGGTTTGCGCCGGTGATGTAGGAGGATTCGGGGCTGGCTACGAAGGCTACCAGTGCGGCTACTTCGTCGGCCGTGCCGAATCTGCCTAGCGCAGTCATGGCCTTTTGGGGTACGGCCCAATCGCCAGCTGCGGGATTCAAGTCCGTGTC
Source organism: Candidatus Acidiferrales bacterium (assembly GCA_963701055.1). Classification (GTDB taxonomy): domain Bacteria; phylum Acidobacteriota; class Terriglobia; order Acidiferrales; family UBA7541; genus Acidiferrum. The sequence goes on from OY969563.1 coordinate 1,394,730, forward strand.
GATGGGACCGGGCTGGACATTGTTGACCGTGATGCCGCGGCTGCCGACTTCTCTGGACAATCCCTGAGTGAACATTTTGACGGCACCCTTGGTGGCGGAGTAAGCCACTAGGCCGGGCGTCATCATGCGCTCGCCCACGCAGGAACCGATGATGATGATGCGACCGCCGGTTTCCATGTGCTTCAGGGCCGCTTGTGTGGCGACGAGGACGCCACGGACATTGAGGTTAAACATTTGATCGATGTCCGCGAGTGTGGTTTCTTCGAAGGGCTTGGGAATGGCGGTGCCGGCGTTGTTCACGAGTACGTCGATCGAGCCGAAGGTGCTGACGGTTTTCTCAACCGAATTTTTCACGGCAGCGGCGTCGGTGGCGTCGGCCTGAATGGCGAGGGCTTTTCCGCCGGCCTGTTCGATGGCTTTGACGACAGAGTTGGCCGCATCCGCACCTTTCGTGTAGGTGATGGCGACTTTCGCGCCGTCGGCGGCGAGGCGTTTTGCAATGGCAGCGCCGATGCCGCGCGAGCCGCCGGTAACGAGCGCCACTTTGTTGGTTAACTTAGACATGGATCTCCCTTGGATTTGTGCGAATAAACTAACGCACCTCTCAGCGGATTCCGCTGAGTGCTAGTTGCTTGGATAGTCGCAAGCAGGGGTTTGATGTAGCAGGGGCCGAGACCGGTACAATTTGTTCTTTGTGCACGCATGCGGGGGTTAGCGTTGATGGATGTGGTTTGCTGCGGTGATAGACCCAAGATTCGGAGGGATACCTCACTCCGCGGACTCCGTTCGGAATGACGGTTTTTCTGGTTGGTGGGAGTTGGAAAAAAACTGGCGGAAAAAAATTGAGGGCGCTGGAACCTCGCGGTTCTTGCGCCCTCTTTCAATTGTGCCGCGAAGTTTTTGAGGCTCCCCGGCTCAATCTGGGGACACTGTAGGCCTGGAGATGCGAGTTAGCAAGAGGTCTTGCGGAGTTTGGCTGTGCATTTCTGTGGAAGACTGTGCAAAACGAGGAAATGTCTTTGGGGTTGCGGTAGGGGCTGGTTCGCTGTGTGTGGCGGAGGGGTAACGCAAGAGCTATCGGCCTGAAGGTCGGTCACTACGGATGTCTACCCGCACCTACTTGGCAGACTTGCGGTTACGTTTGGCCAAGGATCACAATCGTGCGTGACGGTTGGGGTGACGAGAACGAATAAGGATCCACTGGTAATCTTGACAGGCGCGGTTGGGGGCTCAACAGTGGAGGTATGAGGCGCAAAATTTTGTATCTCCTGGCTTGTTCAGCTGGGTTCGTGGGATTTTTTCTGCTGGCTGCCGCTTTGGCCGCTGGTAGCCCGGACAGCTACCGGATCACTCCGGATAGCGTCACCATGCTAATCGGGGATCAGCGCTCGTTTCGTATGGTTGACCAGAACGGCCACGCGCAACTGAATGTCACCTGGACAATTTCCAATGTGGACGCCTTCCAATCGGTGCAAGGAGACGAGTTGCAGTTGACGGCGCGGCTGGCGGGAGAGTATCGCATTACGGCGCGTTCGGACTACGCGACGGCGGAGGCCACAGTGACGGTTGTGGAAGGATCGTCGCTGCCGCCGAACACAGTGAAATGGTCATCGGGCGCGGTGGCAGGGTGCAGGGTCGTGAAGGTTATTCCCGCCAGGCCAACACCGAATGGACCGTACGTGTTCGAGCAGAGCGTTTGTGAAGATGGGGAGTATGTGGCGGCGTACACGGCCGATGGAGTGCAGCTTTGGCGAACGAAGCTTCACGGCAGCGACGCTCCTCCTTCCACGCCGGGCGGCAACGATTATGCAGTTCTGGGGAACCGGCTGAACGCGCATGCCGCGTCGATTTGCGATTCCGTGAGCGCGGGAATGGAGCAACAGAAGGTTCGCGACTTGCTGGCGCAGCGCAATTTGTCTTTTCACGAAGAGCCGGGCAGCGGCAGAGTGTGGCTGGTGGAGGAAACAAACGCGCAATGCAGGTTGTGGTTCGATGAAAAGATGGTGCTTGCGAGGAAAAAGAAAGTATTCATTGCGGAATAAACGCAGAGAGCAGGGGCAGCAGTGATTCGGTGCGCATGGTTGGCGTTGATATTTTGCAGTGCGATGGCAGGAGGCTGGTGGTTTGGGACGCGAACGGTTTTCGCGGTGCCACAGGAACAACAATCAGGTGACAAGAAAGCGCCGGCTGACGCGGTCGGGACGCAAGCGCCAACTCCTGCGGCCGTCACGCCGACTGTTGCGAAGCCGGTGGACCACGCGAAGAAAGTGATCACCAATGACGACATCAAGAGTTCTCCCTTCGCGAGCTATGGAGGGCTCTTTTATTTCAACACCGGCTCGATCAACGACTGCGACGCCAACTGCTTCGACCAGGTGCGCCTGTTCGCCAATCAATTCGACGTGGAGAAGAATCCAAACTGGCGGCGCGAAGTGTTGCAGCAGATTGAGTCCGTCAGATCCGACAGTGAATGGCAGGCGTACCTGCACCAGCTTTACGACGCGCACAACGCCGTCTGCCACGTGACATTTGACAAACAAGATGAGATGAGAAGGTTCGGGAATTCGCGCAACATGGGACCGCAGGAAATCGACATTACAGAGAAATATGACTCCAAGATGAAGACCGCGCAGGAACAGTTGGCGGCCGTGGCGGCGCAGCAACCGGCACAGCAGAAAAAATTTACCGAGAGGCCGTATGCCAATTCGTTTGCGATGGTGCAGGGGTTGCGGATGCAGGGAGGATATTGCTCGCAATGGCGCGTGACTTATCCCCAGTAAAGGATCAGTAGGCGGGCATGGCCTTTTCGAAGCGGCGGATCAGGCCGTCGTATTCTGCGCGCAACGGCGCGGGAAGGCGGTTACCGAATTTGGCGAAGAATTCGCGGGTGCCGGCGAGATCGAGTTCCCAGTCGTCGGCGTCCACGCGGAAAAGTTCGCGCAGAGTTTCGGCGGAGAGCTGGAGACCGTCGAGCGTCAACGCGTTGCGTGTGGGCACATAGCCGATTGGAGTTTCCTCCGCCTGGCCGGTTCCTTCGACGCGCTCGAGAATCCACTTGAGGACGCGGACATTGTCGCCAAAGCCGGGCCACAGATATTTGCCGTCGGGGCCTTTGCGGAACCAATTCACATGGAAAATCTTTGGCGGGTGCGGGATGCGCTTGCCCATGTCCAGCCAGTGCTGGAAATAGTCGGCCATGTTGTAGCCGCAGAAGGGAAGCATGGCCATGGGATCGCGGCGGGTGATGCCGACATCGCCGGTGGCCGCAGCAGTGGTTTCTGAAGCCATAGTCGCGCCAACATACACGCCGTGCTGCCAGTCAAAGGCTTCGAAGACGAGCGGAGCGAGGCGAGCGCGGCGTCCACCGAAGATGAACGCGGAAATGGGCACGCCTTCCGGCGCTTCAAAATTTGGAGAGATGCTGGGCGACTGTTTCGCGGGAACGGTGTAGCGGGAATTGGGATGAGAGGCGGGACCTTTGGAAGAGTCCCACTTTTCGCCGCGCCAGGTGATCAGGCCGGCGGGATGCTCGCCGCCAATGCCTTCCCACCACGGCTCGTCATTGGGAGTCACGCCCACATTGGTGAAGATGGTGTTGCGATTGATGGCACGCATGACGTTGGGATTGGTCTTCAGGCTGGTGCCAGGAGCGACACCGAAGAAGCCGGCTTCGGGATTGACGGCCTGCAGATAGCCATCGGCGCCGATGTGCATCCAGGCGATGTCGTCGCCAACGGTCCAGACGCGGTAGCCCTGACCTTCTAGAGCGGAGACCATCATGGCGAGATTGGTTTTGCCGCAGGCGCTGGGAAATGCGGCGGCCATGTACGTAACTTTTCCGCCGGGAGATTCGAGGCCGAGGATGAGCATGTGTTCGGCCATCCAGCCTTGTTGGCGGGCCATGTAACTGGCGATGCGCAACGCGAAACATTTTTTCCCGAGCAGCGCGTTGCCGCCGTAGCCGGAGCCGACGCTCCAGATCAGGCGCTCTTCGGGGAAGTGCGCGATGTAGCGGCGCAGCGGATCGAGATCGCCGAGCGAGTGAAGACCGGGAACGAAGTCGGAAGAATTGCCGAGGCGGTCGGTGGCCACCTTACCGATGCGCGCCATGATGCGCATGTTCGCGACGACGTATGGACTGTCGGTGGCTTCGACGCCAATTTTGCTGAGCGGGGAATCGGCGGGGCCCATGATGTACGGCACGACATACATGGTGCGGCCGCGCATGGAGCCGTTGAGCAGCGCGCCGACTTTATATTTCGCGGCGCCGGGATCCATCCAGTTGTTGGTGGGACCGGCGTCGTCCTTATTGGGAGTGCAGATAAAGGTGAGGTGCTCAGTGCGCGCGACGTCGCTGGGATTGCTGCGGTGCAGATAGCAGTTGGGATAGCTTTGGGGATTCAGTTGGAAGGAATCGGAGTGCCTGAGCATTTCGTGGAGAACGGCCTGATTTTCCGCGTCGGAGCCGTCGCAAAAGACGATGCGATCGGGCTTGGTAAGCTGGGCGGCCTGGTCCACCCAGGCTTCCATCGGAGTTCCCACGATCTATCCCCCAAAGAAACAAATGCAATGCATCGAAAAACCAAATCAAAAAGCCTTGAACCCCGCAGTGCCAGGAAGCAGCGAAACCAGGCGGGATGCGGCTCCGTTACGCATTTTATAAGTCTACGGGACGGGTTGGTTGGGAAGCAAGGCAGGGGGTCACAGAGGGTTGTGGATCGTCTAGAAGCTGACCGGCGCTTTCTTGTCCTCCGGAGTCAGGGAGGCGCCCTCGGCGAGCTTCTTCATGTTGCGAAGCATCTTCTCAAAAAGCGCACGATAGGTTTCGACCTGCTTCTGCCGTGCGGCATCGTCCGGCTGCACGGAGTCGTCCCAGACAAGCGTGTAGTACAGCGTCGTGCGGCCCGGTGCGAGCTGACGCGCCTCTAATGTTCCGTGGTACATCGGGTAAAGACCGGTGCAGCGCAAGGGTTGCGTGTAAGTGTAGCTATAGCGCGTCTGCCCGACGATGATCGAGTGACCGATGGTGCGGACGGCGCCCAACTCTTTCACAACTGGAGAAACCCCACTCGCCGATATCGCAGTACTTCCCCACCCGAGCCCAGACCTTCTCTATGGGCGCATCGACGACGATGGACATCGGCAGACTGACGTAGTGAGGATTGGGATTGAGCAATGGAGTGGCAATGGGCGGCCGCAGGGTTCCGGGCGGCTTCGGTGGAAGCGCACCAACCTCAACAAGCAACTTCATATTCTTCAGCCAATCGGAGCAACGCGCGCGCCGAGCCTGTGCATCCCGTTGGCGTGCAGCGTCGTCTGGAAGAATGGAATCATCCCGCAGCATCGTATAGGTCAATCGAGTGGTCGAGGACGTCAGACCTTCCGCCGCGAGCGTGCCGTGAGCCAAGTTGTAGAGCGTATTCTTCCGAGGTGGCTGGGCATAGGTGTAACTGTACTGGGTCTGGCCGACAAGCACCTCGTCCACAATCGATCGCACACTGCCGGGGCCACCGTCACCCTGGAGGTATTTGCAATTCTCCCACTCGGGTGAATTCATCCACTCTGTGATGTCACAGAACTTGCCGACTCGTGCCCAGACTTTATCGACGGGCGCGTTGACGACAATCGACTCGTTTATCGCGATGTAGTGAGGGTTTGGTATCTGGAGAGGAGTATGCGCTGTCGTCTGCGGCACATCGTGCTGTTGCACAGTCGCTAGGTTGAAGAGAACGAGTGCACCTAGCAGGCCAATAAAACGAAACGCCATGGCAGCCACCCAAACAACTTTCTATCGATTCCCAGAGACAATGTTCGAGAAGGTCGGAAAAATCCTAGCCTAAAATATAGAACCTCCGCCAAGGGTAATTGGCTTTTTTGATCATACGTCGACACACCCCTCAGGTAGCTGCTGATTCCACTTTGTGAGGTTTATGCCTTTTATTAGGAGCCAGAGGCAGGTGGATAGTTCGCCGATGAAGGCGGGGAGCAGGATGGTTGGAAACATTTTGGCCTGAAGTGTGGGCGCGAGGAACAGGGCGAAGCTGTTGATCAGGTAGCAGAGGCCGGCGATGCCCTGCAGCACGCCTAGAGTTTTGGGGAAGTAGCCCGACCTGAACATCAGGTGGCCGGTGACGAGGCAGGTAAAGCCGAAGAATACGAGGCCGAGGGCGAAGCCGTATTCATGCAGTGTAAGGGAAGCATTCGAGAGAGCCTGAAGCTGGCGTGGGTCAAATGCCTTCAGGTAATCCGCGTTTTCCAGGAAGACGAGTACGGCGAGAAGGGTGAGTTTGTTGGCGACCAGGACCGCGGTCTGCACCACATTGAATAGTGCCGCAAGCAGAGCGAGATCTTTGCTGACTGGTTTGAGCAGCACATAGAAGATGAGGATGAGCGGAATGTCCGAGACGTGCATGAGGAGGTCGCCTGCAATGCCACTGCGAAACAGGAAGTTGGAGGCGCTGATGTTGTGGGTCGTTGCTGCGGCGTCTCCCGCGACTACGAGATGGCCCCGAACGAAAAGCTCGCCGTACATGCCGGCAAGGATGTTGAACAAATACAATACGCCGCCGATTCTTGCGTAGAGTTGTGGGGACGCGCTGAGCTTCAAGTTTGTCATTGCGTGTGCCTTGGACTGCGGAGGATTGGCTCAGTAACTCTACGCGAAACTCTGGGATAAAGTTTCGCGTAAGGCGTGGTGGTATGCTTTGGGAATGTACGCGCAGAAATTTGAGGTGGATATTTGGATTCGAGGAGAGCGGAAGAGCTGTCCGGTGGAATGGCTTGACCAGTTTTGTATGAGGAATTTTACGAATTCAGCGGATTTTGACGACACGCTGCCGGTGAGCGATGGACAGATTGAGGCGAGTTTCCGGCTGACGCCGGAGCGGTTTGCGGACGGGTTGGGGGCGTGGCTGACGCAGCGCGGGAAGGGTGAAGGGGAGGCGGTGCGGGTGGAAGTGCGTAGGATTTAGAGTTGGTGGATGGTCTGGCGCCCGGCGGAGAACCCCAAGACCCACATGCTACGGCGGCATGTGGGGCACCCCCCGGCGAACCCTCGAGAGAACCCGCACCCTTACAAAACAAAGGGTGCGGCACCCGATGCTATGAGGTGTGAGCTTCTGGTTCTTCCAAGTCGGAGTCTGGGACGGATTTGCTTTCCAGGGCGGCGCGGATGGCGGGGAGGGCTTTGAGTGTGGCTTCTTCGCCTGCGCGGACGAGTTCGCTGGTTTTGGAAAAATCATCCCAGAGGAAAGGAGTCACATCCGGTTCGATGATGATATCCGCTTCCTTGCGCCATTCGAGATCGGCATGTTTCTGGATGATGGTGAAGGAACGGCTGAGAACATCGGTGAAGGTGCGGGGCTCGTTGACCGCGCCCGCTTCCAGGTAAACGGCAATCACAATTTCCGCGCCGAGCAGGAGCGTGCCCTCGATGGGAACGAGCGCCGTGAGGAATCCGTCGACGAGAGTGCGCCCTTCATATTTCACGGGAACGAATAATCCTGGATAAGCGCAGGAAGCGCGCAGCGGCGGGCCGAGCGGGCCGCCGTGATAGTAAACGGGCAAACCAAGGTTGATGTCGGTGGTGGCGATGGCGAGAGGTTTTTGCAATTCCTCAAAGCGTTTGATGGTGGTGAAGCGCGCGACGAAATCTTCCAGGCGATTGTTGGTGGCGAGGCCGAGCCAGGAGGGGGTCCAGCGGCCGAAATCGGTGAATTTGGTTTCGTGGCCGATACGCTCCATCATTTCGAGTGGGGCGCCGGCGCAATAAGCCGTGGCGATGAGCGCGCCAACGCTGGTACCGGAGACTACGTCAACAGGAACGCCGGCTTCACGAAGGACGCGCAGGACACCAATGTGCGCGATGCCGCGGGCGAAACCGCCGGCAAGGGCGATGCCGACACGCGGACGGCGGGTTCCCTTGGGCGAGCCGCCATAGGCGAAGGAACGGAAAACGTCCCTGGCCATGCGTAGAAAATTCTGCGAGTCCCCATTTTTTTCAGAAGCCATAATCGCCTATTTTACGACGGAGCGAGTTTACCAAACACTTGTTTGACCGGCACGATTCCATTTTGTAACCTGTTCTGCAGTCACAAATTCCTCCTTGAAGGCCGATCATGACGCAACGAATTCAGAAAGCTGCGGTTCTTGGCGCAGGGACCATGGGCGCGCGGATTGCCGCGCATTTCGCGAATGCCGGATTGCCCTGCTTGCTGCTGGATATTACTCCGAAAGATGCCCCGCCCGCGGAGAGAAACAAAATTGTTGCCGCGGGACTGGAAGCGGCCAAGAAAGCGAAGCCTGCGGCGTTTTTCACGCCTGGACTGGCGGCGAAAATCTCCATTGGGAATTTTGAAGACGATCTGGCGTGGATTGCCGATGCGGACTGGATCATCGAAGTGGTGGCGGAGAACCTGGAAATCAAGCGCGGATTGATGGCTAAAGTGGCGCAATTCCGGAAACCCGGCGCGCTGGTTACCACGAATACGTCGGGATTGCCGGTTCACCTGATCGCCGAGGGACTGCCGGAAGAATTTCAGCAGCATTGGGCGGGAACACATTTTTTCAATCCGCCGCGCTATATGAAATTGGTGGAAGTGATTCCCGGGCCGAAGACTACGGGGGAGGTTTTAGATACGCTCTCGGATTTTTGCGACCGGCGGCTGGGAAAGGGCGTGGTAATCGCGAAAGATACGCCGAACTTTATCGCGAATCGCATTGGGACTTATTCGATGCTGAACGCGCTTCGGCTGATGTCCAAGCTGGGAATGACGATTGAAGAAGTGGATGCGTGCACCGGGCCAGCGGTGGGATGGCCGAAGTCCGCGACGTTTCGGACGGCGGATATTGTGGGGCTGGACGTGCTGATGCACGTGGTGAAAAACATTTACGAGACTGCGCCGAACGATGAATCGCGCGAGGCTTACAAAGTGCCGGCGTTTGTAGAGGAGATGGCCAAGCGCAGATGGCTGGGAGACAAAACCGGGCAAGGATTTTACAAGCGTGTGAAGGGCGGTGAAGGGGAAAAAGAAATTCTGACGCTGGATATCGCGACGATGGAATACCGGCCACGGCAGAAAGCGCGATTTCCTTCGATAGAAGCGGGAAAGACGATTGACGATACGCGCGAACGGTTGCGGGCGCTGCTGACGCCGCTGTTCGAAGGACAGAAAACGGACAAGGCGCAGGAATTTATCTGGGGCGGACTGTCGGAGATGTGTTTGTACGCAGGACGGCGCATGCCGGAAATTTCCGATCACGTTGTGGATGTCGATCGCGCGATGCGCTGGGGCTTTGCGTGGGAGTTGGGGCCGTTTGAGAGCGTGGACGCGATTGGGCTGCAGGCGTTTACGGACCAGATCAGGAAAGAAGGCCGGAGCCTGCCGCCGATTTTCGAGAAAGCGCTGGCTAGCGGACGGAAGAGTTTTTACGAATCGCAGAAAGGCGAGACTTCTGTTTTCGATTTTGGAAGCGGGTCGACGCCGAAAGTGGAGGAGCCGGCGGGAATCCTGATCCTGAAGAATCTGAAGGATGCCGGGCGGGAGGTGGAACGAAATAACGGCGCCAGCTTGATCGATCTGGGCGATGGCGTGGTGTGTTGCGAATTCCACGCGAAGATGAACGCGATCGGGGCGGATCTGATCGCCATGATTCACAAAGGGCTGAAGCGGCTGGACACGGATTTCGACGCGATGGTGATCGCGAACCAGGCCACGAATTTTTCCGTCGGCGCGAATCTGATGCTGGTGCTGATCGGTGCGCAGGAACAGGAGTGGGACGAGCTGCACATGGCGGTGAAGCAATTTCAAAACGTGAACCTGGCGATCAAGTACGCGCAAAAGCCGGTGGTGGCGGCGCCGCAGGGAATGGCGCTGGGCGGCGGATGCGAAATCAGTTTGCATGCGGCGAAGATTCACGCAGCGGCGGAAGCGTATATCGGGCTGGTGGAAACGGGAGTGGGACTGATTCCCGGCGGCGGCGGAACGAAAGAGATGCTGATTCACGCGAATGAAAATGCGGCATCGGGTGACGATCTGAATCTGTTTCATGCGTTGAAGCCGGTGTTTGAAAATATTGCAATGGCGAAAGTGGGCACGAGCGCGGAAGAATGCCGCGACCTGGGATATTTGCGGAGAAGCGATAACGTGTCCATGAATCGCGAGCGATTGGTGGCGGACGCCAAGCAGACGGCGTTGGCGCTGGCGCGCGGCGGATGGAAGCCGGCGGCAACGTCGTGGCAAGAAGGAGCGCAGACGACGCAGATCAAAGTGCTGGGCGAATCGTTCCTGGCGGCGGCGAAGATGGTGATTCACCTGATGGTGCGGGGCGGGTACGCTTCGGACTACGACGCGCACGTGGCGCGGAAGCTCGGGAATATTCTGGCGGGCGGAGCGTTGTCTGCGCCGCAGATGGTGAGCGAGCAATATGTGCTCGACCTGGAGCGCGAGGCGTTTGTTTCGTTGTGCGGAGAGAAGAAGACGCAGGAGAGGATTGCGCATACGTTGAAGACGGGGAAGCCGCTTAGGAATTAGAGAGCATTGCCTGGCGATCGATTTGTGGGATTGGTTGCGCCATAAAAGCGGTGGCTGGGCCGCCGCACTCCAAAGAAATCGTATAAAACCGTATTGCGGTAGCCGGTAAATATGTTTATTCTCGTTGGCGAGGAAATCGCATGCAAAGACTTCTGGCGCCGCGGGAAGCCGCAAATATTCTGGGCATCAGCTATCCAACACTGAAGCAGTGGATCTATCACAATAAAATTAAAACGGCCAAAACACCCGGCGGGCACCATCGCGTGCCGGAATCGGAAATCGACCGGCTGATTCCGAAGAAGCTGGAGCGCGGCGATATTTCCACGCGACGGGGAAACTTCCGGAAAATCAGCGGGCGAAACCAGTTGATCGGCAGAGTGGTGGCACTGAAATTCAGCGGACTGCTGGCGCAGGTGACGCTGGCGATCGGCGAACAACACATTACGTCCATCATTACGGCGGATGCGGCGCGGGAGTTGCGGCTGAAGGTGGGAGAGCGCGCAGCGGCACTGATCAAGTCCACGGAAGTGATGATTCTGCGGGTGTAAGTCACCGGAGGTCCGATGAAACTAATTCGCCTATTTTCGTTGTTGCTTGGCATGCTGATGCTGGCGTCGTGCGTGCACGCGCAGACGCAAACTCTGCGCGTCGCGGCGGCGGCGGACTTGCAATTCGCGATGAAGGATCTTAGCGGACAGTACGAAAAGAAAACCGGCGTGAAAGTGGAGACCAGTTACGGGTCCAGCGGGAATTTCCGGGCGCAAATCGAAAATGGAGCGCCGTTCGACGTATTTTTCTCCGCGGATTCACAATATCCAGAGCAACTGGTGGCGGCTGGCGTTGCGGATGCGGCTTCTTTATTCGTGTATGCGCAGGGGCACTTGGTGCTGTGGGCGCCGGAGAACGAATTTCTGCAACTTCCGCAAAGGGGTTTCGATACGTTGAAGGATCCGCGCGTGGCAAAGATCGCGATTGCGAATCCGGAGCATGCGCCTTATGGACGAGCAGCGGTGGCAGCGTTGCAGAAGGCAGGATTGTACGACGAATTGAAACCGAAGCTGGTGCTTGGGGAAAACATTTCGCAGGCGGCGCAGTTTGCGCAATCCGGCAGCGCACAGGTGGGAATTATCGCTCTGTCACTAACGCATGCAGAGAGCATGAAAAACGGGGAACGCTGGGAAATTCCTGCGTCATATTACCCACCGATTTTGCAGAAGGCGGTGATCGTGAGCGCTTCGAAGAATAAAACGGCGGCGCAGGCTTTTCTTGATTTCGTAAAGAGCGACGAGGGAAAAAAGATTCTTTCGAGCTACGGGCTGACTCCACCGGAGAGTGTAACCAAGCCATGAGCGGACAGGCGATACTGTTATCGCTAAGGCTGGCGTTCACGGTCGCGGCACTGCTGCTGGTGATTGCGCTGCCACTGGCGTACTGGCTTTCATTCACGGCGTGGCGGGGGAAATTTTTGCTGGAATCGGTGGTGGCTCTGCCGCTGGTGCTTCCGCCGACGGTTTTGGGATTTTACGCGTTGATTGCGCTGGGGCCGCGCGGGCTGCTGGGAAGAACGTGGCAAGCGATGTTCGGGCATCCGTTGGCGTTCACGTTCACGGGATTGGTGCTGGCGTCGATGCTGTACAGTTTCCCGTTCGCGGTGCAACCGCTGATAGCGAGCTTTGAGTCGCTGGACCGGCGATTGCTGGATGCGTCGTCGATGCTGGGGGCGGGACGCGCGCGATCTTTTTTCCGGATTGTACTGCCGCTGGCGTGGCCGGGAGTGATCACGGCGGTGGTGCTGAGTTTTGCGCACACTTTGGGGGAGTTTGGCGTGGTGCTGATGGTGGGCGGAAATCTTGCGGGGATTACGCGCACGGTTTCGATCGACATTTACGATCGTGTTCAGGCGCTGGATTATGCCGGGGCGCACGAAACCGCATTGTTCCTGCTGGTGATTTCGTTTGCGGTGCTTTCCGTGGTTTATGGAGTGAACCGGCGGGTTTGGTCGCCGTGGAGCAACCGGTAAGCCCTCCATGCTTTCCGTACACATCGAGAAGGAATTCAGAGCGGCGGGAAAAACTTCCTTTCAATTGAAAATCAGCGAAGAGTTTTCGCCGGGATTCACGGTGTTGTTTGGACCATCGGGCGCGGGGAAATCGACGCTACTGGATTGTATTGCAGGATTAATGAAGCCGGACACGGGGATTATCAAATTTGGGGAGGAGGTGTTTTTTGACGCGGGAGGCAGATTTTCATTGCCGCCGCAAAAGCGGGGGATTGGGTACGTGTTTCAGTCGCTGGCACTATTTCCGCATTTATCCGTCGAAGACAATGTTGCGTATGGGCTTTCCGGAGTGCCGGCTGCGGAACGAGCCGCGCGAATGCGGACGATTTTGGACATATTTCACGCGCAACGGTTGCTGGGCCGCAAGCCTGGAGAACTTTCCGGTGGAGAAAAACAGCGGGTAGCGCTGGCGCGATCGGTGATCACGGGGCCGCGGGTGCTGCTGCTGGATGAACCGTTGACCGGGTTGGACGGTGGATTGCGCCAATCGATTCTGGAGGATTTGCGAAGCTGGAACGCGGAACATCGCATTCCGATTCTGTACGTGACGCACAATCGGGAAGAGGTGGACGCGATCGGCGACCGCGTGGTGGCGATGGTGGATGGCCGCGTGCGGGCGCGGGGAATGCCGCAGGAAGTTCTGGACGCGCCACGGGCGGTGGAACTGGCGCAGGCGGCGGGATTTGAGAATCTGCTGGTTGGACGCGTGCTGGAACACCGCGTGGAAGATGGCGTCATGCGCGTTGCGCTGGATGGAAAGGATTGTGAACTGGAAGTTCCGCTGGGGCTACAAAAACCGGGCGACATCGTTCAAATAGCAATCAGGGGGGGAGACATTTTATTGGCGACGGAACTGCCGTATGGATTGAGCGCGCGCAACGTTTTGCCGGGAACGGTCGAATCGATTGAGACGCGAGGAACGATCGTGAGTCTTCGGGTCAATGCGGGAGTGCGATTCGTGGCGCACGTGACGCCGGGAGCGATGAGGTCACTGGAGCTGGAGGCGGGTTCGGTGGTATGGCTGGTGGTGAAGATGCACTCCTGCCACGTGGTCACTCCGCAGTGATCACGAGAGCGCTGCATGGTTTGGTGCCGGCGCGCGAATAGCCGTGTGGGAATTGCGAATCGAAATAGAGAGAATCGCCGGCGTCGAGAATTTCCTGTTCCACGCCAATCTTGAGAGAAAGTTTCCCCTTCAGCACGTAAATAAATTCGACACCGGAATGCTGGTGAACGTGCAGCTGTGCGGCGGGCACGGTACGGAAGTCGGCGAGGTACGCGTTGAACTTGCGGTCGGTGGCCAGGAAATCGAGCGATTCGAAATCAAAGGAGGCGTGATCGAGTTCGGCAGCTTCGGGGAAGCGCAGGCGATCTTTTTTGCGCACCAGCGCGAACGTATGGCGTTGGCGTTCGTCGGTGAAGAAAAAATCCAGACCCATGCTGAAAACCATGGCGATGCGCGAGAGTGTGGGAAGAGTGGGATAAAGTTTTCCGTGTTCGAGCTTGGAGAGCAGAGCGGGGGAGAGGCCGGTGTGACGGCTCAGCTCCACCAGGCCCATTTTGCGGCGGAGGCGAAGCTGCTTGATCTTGTCGCCGACGTGGTAGCGATCGAGAGTTTCCTTCAGCTGCTGGCTGACCATAAAGTCCCCCTTCTCTTGTGAAGAAAGAGAATGGCTGCAATTTGAGCGAGGATAACACGGCGTTTTCCCTCCGGTGTAGTGCATTTTCACGGCCTTCAAACCGGATTTGTACCGCGTTATGTGCGCTGCCAGGCCGCGCGTGCGGGTTTCTGGATGGCGTTCTGATTCGTTTGGGCGCTCTGCTACTATGGAAAGTACTCCCGGCGAGGAACCCCGTGCCTAACAAAATGCAAAAGCGGAAAGGGACGCCGAAGCCGCTGCGCCCCAGAAAAAGCAGGCGTGCCACCAAACAAGCGAAACCGGCGACGCGTCTGGAAGAAGTACTGCAAAGCGCCGCAAATATTTTCTTCGCTAAGGGATTTCACGCGACCAGCATTGAGGATGTGGCCCGCGACGTGGGCATGCTGAAAGGCTCGCTGTATTACTACATCAAATCCAAGGACGATTTACTGTTCCAGCTGTTGCTGGCGGGAATTGAAGACGGCGATGCATACATCGCGCGGCAAATCGATCCGCAGGGCGATCCCGTGGAACAGCTGGAGCGGGCGATTCGGGCGCAAATCGATTACATCGTTCAGAAGCGCGTGCAATTTGGATTGTTTCTGCACGAATTCGATTCGTTGCCGGGAAAGCGGCAGCACAAACTGATCTCCGTGATGTCTCGCTACAACTCTCGCTTTGTGGACCTGGTGCGGCGCGGGCAGGAGCAGGGAAAGCTGGAGCCGGGAGAGCCTTGGATTATCGTGAATGGGATTCTGGGGATGTGTAACTGGCTGTACCGGTGGTACGACACGGACGAAATTTCCGATCCCGAGCAGGTGAAACGGGTTTTTTTGCGCATGGTGCTACAGGGAATCCGGGTCATAGCGAATCAACCCAAGACGCTGGCATAAAGCCAGCGCTACTTAGAGCCACATCGCGAAATTCATGTGATGGGGTTGCGGAATGGCGGCGGGTCGGGAAGAATCGATAGGCAATACCAATCCAGTGTTGATGAGAATCCGATGAAGCAGAAAATTGTGAGTTCGCTGGACGCAGCGGTTGCGGATATACCCGATGGCGCGCGAATCATGTTTGGAGGATTCGGCGGAGCGGGATTTCCGAACAATCTGATCCAGGCATTGTCGCGAAAAGGGATCAAGGATGTATTCGCGATCAGCAATAATTGCGGGACGCGCGACGGGGAATTGGGAATTATGTTCAAGAACGGACAAGTGAAACACGTGATTTGTTCGTTTCCAGGGCCACACGCGAATTACTTTCAGGACCGCTTTGCCAAGGGTGAGGTGACCTGCGAGCTGGTGCCACAAGGGATTTTATGCGAGCGCATGCGGACTGCCGCGGCGGGATTGCTGGGATTTTACACGACTGTTGGCGTGGGGACGGAAGTAAGTTTGGGCAAGGAAGAGCGGGTGATTGACGGGAAACGCTGCATCCTGGAATCACCGATTCATGCGGATTTTGCGCTCATCAAGGCGCAGAAGGCGGACGAGCTGGGGAATCTGACGTACCGGCTGGCGGCGCGGAATTTCAATCCGATCATGGCGCAGGCAGCGACGACAACGATTGTGGAAGTCGATGAAATTGTGCCGGTGGGCTCGATTCCGCCGGAGAACGTGATTACGCCGGCGATTTTTGTACACAGGATCGTGCAGGCAAGGGGATTGCACTATGCCGGATAAGCCGCGCCTTACTCGCGAACAGATCGCGCAGCGCGCCGCGCAGGAATTGCCGGACGGCGCTTATGTAAATCTTGGCTGGGGCATACCGAGTCTGATGTCCGATTATTTGCCGAAGGGGATCACCGTTTATTTTCACAGCGAAAATGGAATTTTGGGAATGGGTCCGCGGGCGAAGGCGGGCGAAGAGGATTCGGACCTGGTGGATGCGATGAAAGTGCCGGTGACGCTGATTCCGGGCGCGTCTTTCTTCAGCCAGGCGGAGGCGCACTTGATGACACGCGGAGGGCATCTGGATGTTGCGGCGCTCGGGGGATTCCAGGTGTCTGAAAAAGGCGATCTGGCGAACTGGAAGATTCCCGGGTCGAAGGGCAGTGGAGGAATCGGCGGGGCGATGGATATCGCGGCGGGGGCGAGGAAACTGATTGTGTGCATGGAACACAACACGAAAGATGGGGCGCCGAAAATTGTGAAGGAGTGCACGTATCCGCTTACCGGGATTGCTTGCACGGACACGATTGTGACGGACCTAGCGGTGATTGATGTGACGCCGGAAGGATTGGAACTGCGGGAAGTGGCGCCGGGATGGACGGCGGAAGAGGTGCAGGAGCGCACGGGAGTTAGGTTGATCGTGCGGGGTAAGGTGGAGGAGATGCGGCTAGGGTAGGTTACATGCGGGCGGCGGCGCGGGCGGCTATGCGGCCGTCGGGAGTGCGCACGACCATGACGAGGCTATCGGTGACGGGGACGCCAGTGGAAGGCACGTCGAATTCGAATTCCCATTCAAACCGCTCGGGCATCTGGTCGGCGATGGCCGCGGCATAAGGAAACACCTGGCGAGTCTCATAGTGTCTGGGCTCGATGCCGGCGGCGGGGCGCATGGCCAGGCCGTGCTTCCAGTAAAAGCTGAGGCGAAGCGTGCTGACGAGGGCTTTGGTGAGATAGACGCGCGAGCCGGTGTTCTGGATTTGAATGTCGCAAGGAAAATCATACATAAGAAAGCTGAGATGAAGTACCGCGGGAAATTCGGTGACGATCTCGTTGCCGCGGCGAAAGAATGTGCCGGTGTTGGTGTCCACGCGCTTGAGGTTCATGAAGTAGTCGCGCGCGGTGGCGCGACCGTTGATGCGGAAACAGGGGCCGGAGGCAATCTGGCCGTCCGTCATCATTTGCAGGCCGCCATCGTAATTCCAGACGGTTTTTTCCCGATCGGGTTCTGCAAGCAGAAGAGGCGTAGCGGGGTAAAGCAGTAGAAGAACTGCGAGTATGAGGGAAACTGGACGCCGGCGAGACATAGGAGTTTCCGTTCCGGGAGAGATTTTACCTCTTAAGGGGATGGGGAAGAACAGGGAAAAAGCTTTAGAGCGGGTTAAGGAGGGAGCTTTTCGTGTGGTCCCGCAGGAGAAAGGCTCTAACGCAGAGGGCCCGGAGGTTGGAACACAGAGGACACAGAAAGGCAGAGTGTGAATCGCAAAGATTCCTCAGCGGCTGAAGCCGATTTAATGTGGGCAGGCAATGTCGGAGCTAAAGCTCCGACCCCCTAACCTTCGTTACGGGTGGGTCATTTGTTCGGGTTTCACTAGCTGGTCGAATTCTTCGGGGGTGAGGTGGCCTAGCTGCATGGCGGCTTCACGCAGGCTGATGTGCTGGACGTGGGCGGTGTGGGCGACTTTGGCGGCGTTGTCGTAGCCGATTTTGGGGGCCAGGGCGGTGACAAGCATTAGGGAATTCTTGACGTAGTGGTCGATGGTTTTGAGATTGAGTTCGATGCCGACTACGCAGTGGTCGACGAAGCTGTTCATGGCGTCGGTGAGAAGTTCGACGGAGTGCAGATAATTGAAAATCATGACGGGCTTGTAGACATTTAGCTCGAAATTGCCTTGGGAGCCGGCGAAGCCGATGGCGGTGTCATTGCCCATGACCTGAACGGCAACCATGGTGACGGCTTCGCACTGCGTGGGATTCACTTTGCCGGGCATGATGGAGGAGCCGGGCTCGTTTTCGGGCAGGATCAGTTCGCCGAGACCGCAGCGTGGGCCGGAGGCAAGCCAGCGAATGTCGTTGGCAATTTTCATGAGCGAGGCGGCGAGAGTTTTTAACGCTCCCGAGGCGAAGACGATTTCGTCGTGCGCAGACAGGCTGGCGAATTTGTTGGGGTGCGAGCGGAATGGCAGGCCAGTAAGTTCGGCGATTTTCTTGGCGGCGCGCTCGGCAAACTCCGGGTGGGCGTTGAGGCCGGTGCCTACGGCGGTGCCCCCGATCGCCAGATCGAGCAGGCCATCAAGAGCGACGGCGATGCGGGTGCCATCGCGATCGAGCAGGCTGACCCAGCCGGAAAATTCCTGACCAACAGTGAGCGGCGTAGCGTCCTGAAGATGCGTGCGGCCGATTTTGACTACGCCCGCGAATTCCTTTGCCTTGGCGTCAAGGGCATCGCGAAGTTTTTTCAGCGCGGGAAGAAGTCGGCGCGAAGTTTCCGTGGCGGCGGCGATGTGCATGGCGGCAGGGAAGGTGTCGTTGCTGGACTGCGACATGTTGACGTCGTCATTCGGGTGAATGGGCTTCTTGGTGCCCATTTCGCCGCCGGCAACCTGGATGGCGCGGTTGGAGATGACTTCGTTGACGTTCATGTTGGTTTGCGTGCCGCTGCCGGTTTGCCAGATGCGCAGCGGAAAATGTTCGTGAAGCTTGCCGGAGATGACGTCGTCGGCGGCTTGCGTGATGAGATTGGCTTTTTCCTCGGACAACTTGCCGAGGTCACGATTGACGAGTGCGGCGGCTTTTTTGAGGATGCCGAAGGAACGAATCAGCTCGGGAGGCATGGTGTCTTTGCCGATGGCGAAATGGATCAGCGAGCGGGCGGTTTGCGCGCCGTAGTAGCGGTCCATCGGAACTTCGATTTTACCCATGCTGTCGGACTCGGTGCGGGACGAAACGGCCTTGGCGAATTGCGTGGCGTCGGACATGAGAGGTCTCCTGAGGAGCGATGAAGATAGTTTAGCAAGTAGTGGGACCGGCAAGAAGTAGGTGGAGGCGGAGACTGAGGTTAAGGAAGTAAAGGAGGGGAAGGAAAAGGGTGACAATTTTTGGCGGAGGTGATGGGAGTCACAGACGGGGCGTGACGGCCAGTTGAAAATGGGTTGCAAGTAACTATTTGCAATTCAATGCAAATGGAGTGACAGTGCGATACCTCGTTTCCCGCTTCCTTCGGCGACTGGCCGCTACTTTGGTCTTGCTGGGTTTGTTGGTTGCTTACGCTTCCGCCGTAACGCCCGGCACGTTATCTGGGACTGTCAGCGATCCCAGCGGATCGGCGGTTGTGGGCGCGACGGTTGTGCTTCGTGCGATTGACTCAGAGACGGCGCGAACGTTTCAAACCACCACAGACGATCAAGGGCGATATGTTTTCGTTGTGGCCGCGGGCGAGTACGAGTTGGAAGTCTCCTCGGCCGCGTTCGAGGCGTTTCGGTGGGAGAAGTTGTCGGTCGCGGATGGGGCTGTGTTGCGCATGGATGCGACGCTGACTTTGGCATCGCACATCGAAAGCGTGATGGTTGTTGAAGAGAATTTCATGCCCGATGTGGCGACGACGGAGTTGGGCGGGGAATTGGCGGGAAAGAAAATTGCTTCGGTGCCGTTGAACGGGGGCAATTTTACGGACTTGATGAGTTTACAGCCGGGAATTGTGCCGGCGAGCAGCGCGCAGCCTAACGCGGTGGTGATGTCTGGAGTGACGAGCACGCCGCCCTCGGGCGACTTGGCGGCGGGAAATGTTTCGGTGAGCGGGCAACGGGAAACCTCCAACGGATTCGCGGTGAACAATAGCGACGTGGAGGAAGACGTGAACGTGGGCACGGCGATCGTGCCGAACCTGGACTCGATCGAGGAGATGCGGGTGCTCACGGGGAACTTCGAAGCGCAGTATGGAAATTACAGCGGCGGCCAGGTGTTGCTGACGACCAAGTCTGGCACAGAGCAGTTTCACGGAAGCGCGTTTGAGTTTTTGCGCAACACCGACCTAGATGCGAAGAGTTATTTTTCGCCGGACCGCGCGGCATTTGACCGCAACCAATTCGGCGGCACCCTGGGCGGTCCAGTTGGCAAACACGGCTTATACTTTTTCGCGGACTATCAGGGAACGCGGATGACGCAAGGCATTGAAACGGGATTGATCTCCGTGCCTTCGGAACAGGAACGCTCGGGGAACTTGATGGACCGCGCGAGTTCGTTGACGGGAACGGTGAGCGGGCCGAACCTGGCGGAATCGCTTGCGCAAAAGCTTGGCTACAGCGTGAGTTCGGGCGAGCCCTATTTCGTTTCCGGCTGCAGCAACGCGTCGCAGTGCGTTTTTCCGAACGCGATGATACCGCAAAGCGCGTGGTCCGCGCCGGCCCGGGCACTGCTGCAATACATTCCGGGGGCGAACCAGGGCGGAACGATTTTTTCGTCGTCGGCGGAGAACGAATCGCTGCGCGACGATAAGGGTGCGATGCGGCTGGACGGCACGACGCGCTGGGGAGCGATTTCCGCGTATTACTTTGCGGATGACTACCGCCTGGACAATCCCTATCCCACAGGACAAGACGGGGCGAATGTGCCGGGGTTCAACGCCATTTCGGCGGGAAGAGCGCAGCTGCTGAGTTTCGGATTTACGAAAATTTTCAGCGCGAACACGATCAATGAAACGCACTTCAGTTATATGCGCAATTCCAATGACATTGGATCGCCGGTGGGCGGCGTGGGGCCTTCGCTGGCGTCGCAGGGATTCTTGACGGGAGCAGGCACGGTGGGAATTGTGCCGCTGAAACCCGCGATTGAAGGGATCGAAAACGTTTCTCTGAACGATCTGACGTTTGGCGTGGACGTTACGGGGCTGACGCAGGCGAGCAATACGTATCAATGGTCGGACACGTTCACGCGGGTGATGGGGCGGCACACGTTGAAATTTGGCGGATCGTTTCATCTGGATCAGATCAACACGAATCCGGATACGGCGTCGAATGGATCGTTCGCGTTTCGCGGGACGGAAACGGGGCTGGACTTTGCGGATTTTTTGCTAGGCGTGGCGAGCAGCTATTCGCAGGCGGATTCGAAAAGTTTTTACCCACGGAATCACTATGTGGGGCTGTTTGCTCAGGATACCTGGCGCATCACGCCGAACCTGACGTGGAATTACGGGTTGCGGTGGGACGTTTTGCCTGGATGGCGCGAAAAATATAATCAATTTCCCGGGCTGGAATTGGGCGAGCAATCGCGTGTGTTTCCGGGGGCGCCAGAGGGGCTGGTTTTTCCGGGAGATCCTGGCGTGCCGTCGACGCTGGCGCCAACGAAATATTCAAATTTTGCGCCGCGACTGGGTGTGGCGTACGCGCCGGAGTTTCCGGATGGAATTCTGGGCAAGATTTTCGGCGCAAACCACGATACGCGGCTGATCGCGGGATTTGGCACGTTTTATACGGCATTCGAAGGATTGTCGGCGGGGATCATGAGCGCGAATCCGCCGTATGGCTACGATTACACCAGCCTGGCGCCGGTACTTTTCGCGACGCCGTTCGTTTCCGCGGCCAGCGGGCAGACATTTGTGCAGCCATTTCCTTCGCCGATCCCGGCGTATGGATCTTCGCCAAGTCGGCCGGACACGAGCGTTGATTGGTCGAAATCACTGCTGTCCGGTTATAAGCCGAACAGAATTAGCTGGTTAGAGTTATCGAGTAACTCCGATTGGGAGTCGAAGGCTTCGAACACCTGTAAAATGGGCACTTTTTCAAGACTCGTGATGCTCAAAATCTGTAGAGTCTGTTGAAAAATGCATTGGAGAAACGGGCAGTGGGTCGTCGGGAGTCTTTCTCGGGCGCTTCTCAAAACTTTAAGCCTTCTAAGGACCTCTCCTTTCCTCGCTCTTTCACGCGGCGCTGGATTCTGGCAACTTTTTTTGAGTGAGGTGACCTACTAACCTTTTTAGGTTTTGTGCCGTCGCCGCCAGGTAGAACTGCTCCCCGACATTCCACAATCGTCGCAATCGCACTCGGCGCAGCTTGATCTGCTGCTTTAGCTCGGCGAATAAAGCTTCGACTTTGTAGCGCGCTTTTCGCGAACGCTTAAAATCAGGTGTCTCAGCCAATGCGCGAGCTACTTGTCGCGCTGGCTCATGCCAGTGAACAAACAATCTCCGATAGGGACCTACGGTACATAATTTCTTTTGTGGACAGCCTCGGCATTGCGCTTCTGTTGAGCGATAAAGATCGCCCGCACTGCTGCGCCGCTGACCTCGATAGTGCAGCGGTTTTCCTTCCGGACAATAATAGGCATTTTCCGCGGGCTCGTAGCGGAATGCATCTCGGGTGAAGAGTCCTCGTGTCTGGTGCTGACGATCGATGACCGGAATGTGGGGTTGAATGTCTCGCGCTAGAAGCCACGCCAGAAACTCGCCACTTCCATAAGCCTTGTCTGCCGCCAGATTCAGCGGTCGTATTCCCAACCGGCTTACGTGCTCGATCATTCGTTGCGCGGCCACTGTTTCTTGACTGAACAGGCCGGCGTTGCATCGACCGACAAAATCACCCGGCTCGTCGTGTCGACAAGGTAGTTGTCGTAGTAGCCCAGCGTCGCTGGTCCACTCTTAACCGCCCAGGTAGCATCTGGATCAGTCGTCGATATCTTCTCTTGAAGTCTTATGCTCCCTTCTGAATCAGCTACAGGATTCTGTCGCTCTAGTTCGGTCAGATACTCCTGAACCGTTCGTGAGAGCTTCGCCACCTCCACTAACCTCTCCCTCGGAACTCGGCTTTGTGAGCTGGCATTGGCTCCCACGAGTGTTCCGTCCACCGCCACATTCCGCCCTTCGACGAAACCCGCCGCTAAACAACGGCGCACGATCTCCTCAAATACCTTTCGAAATACTCCAGACTGCCGAAATCGACCGTGGCGATTCTTGGAGAACGTCGAGTGGTCGGGAATCTCCTGGTCAAAACCGAGACGAGTGAACCAACGATAGGCTAGATGCATCCGCACCTCATCCATTAGTCGCCGTTCGCTGGTGATCCCATAGAGATACCCAACCAGCAACAATCGCAACAGAACTTCGGGATCGACTGAGGGCCGGCCCGTGGGACTGTAGAAATCTTTCAGCTGTTCTCGCACGAAGCTGAAATCGACGTATCCGTCAATCATTCGCAGCAAGTGATCGGTAGGGATCTGCGCTTCCAAACGGAAATAATAAAACAACGATTCTGCCCGGCTTTGCTGACCCATCATCGGCGGTGTTCCTCCCTGCAGTACTCCGTAGCACAGCAGGGGATAGTCTCGGCAAATAAAATCTGTTCCAAACAGACTTTTTCAACAGACTCTGTAGAATTTGGTAAAGGCTCTTTTCCAGCCCAAGACGCTTGCGAGCGATGGCCACCAGTACATACATGGAGACGGCGATCCAGATTTGAGTCTTCACGGCATTCTCGCTGGTGCCGTAGAAAGCTTTGATGCGCAAGTGCTGTTTGATCCATTTGAAAAATAATTCCACCTGCCAACGGCACTTATAGATCTGGGCAATCGTAAATGCTGGAAGCACAAAGTTGTTGGTCAGAAACTTGAGTCGCTTCTTCGTTTCGATATCGAGATAACTGACTCGGCGCAAGGAATCGGGATAGGCTTTCGCGGAATCGATCGCGGTCAGAATGACGGTGTGATCGGATCGCACGCCTGTGGTCTTGTCCACAGGATGGGAGTAGCGCCGCTGCAGCAAGACATTCTCTTTGGTGCGTACGACGAAGAATGCCGAGCAGAGGGTGAACACGAAGAGGCGTTCAAAATCGATGTAGCCGCGGTCCATCACATAGAACGCACCGGCTTCGGGAAAGAACTCATCCAGGATGTTCACGTCATGCACTTTGCCGTCCGTAATGCGGATAAACGTGGGGATATTGCCGTGCAGATCCAGTAGCGTATGCATCTTCACCGCCGCCTTGTGCTCACGAAACTTAGCCCAAGGAAAGAGCGAGAGGCAAAGATCGATGGTGGTGGAGTCCAAAGCATACAGACTCCGGTCCAGATCGACATCGATCGGATCGCTCGCATAGAGTGGCCGCGCGATAGCGATCAAGACTTGCGCAAAGTCGGCATAGATCCGCCAGTCGCGTGATTCGTTTGCGTCGGCCAGAGTGGATCGTGCCACCTTGCTTCTGAACCCCATGTGGTAGAGCTTACCGCCGATAGACTGTAGGCATGTTTCGATATCGCGGAGACTCTCTCGATACGTTAGTTGTGCGAAAGCCATCGAGAGAAACTGGTCTCGGCAGGAAAAGTTTTGTACCTTGTGATCGCCGCGGTAGCGGCTTACACATTTATGAAACTCGTAGGCGGGCAGAAAATCCATTAGCTGCGAAAAAACAGTTCGTCCGGTATTCACACCCCATTGTTTCGCAGAATCAGACCAAGCCAGGAGGAGCCAAAAACGCCGTTTGCATTTCAAATCGAAAAAAGTCGAAATGTCACTTAAGCTCCAGCGTTACAGACAGTTACGTCGGTATGAGAATTCGACAACCGGACAGTAGTGGGTCGAAATATTTGCCGGTCACGGGGGTTCCCGCGTTCAACCGTGGGAATGTGCCGCCGTATACAGAGACCTACACGCTTTCGATCGAGCGGCAGTTGAGTAAGGATACTTTGCTGACGGCGAGCTACATTGGTACGCAGGCGCATCACCTGCTCGTGGTTGAGCCGGCGAATCCGGGGAATCCGGCGGCGTGCCTGAGCGTAAGCGATGCGGCGCAGGTGGCGGCGGGAAGCCCAACGTGCGGCCCGTTCAGCGAAGGCGGAATATTCACCAAAGCGGATGGCCAGACGGTTCAGGTGCGGGGACCTTTCAGCGCAGTTTGACGCGATCACGTATCAGAAGACGATCGGGAGTTCGAATTACAATTCGCTGGAGATTTATCTTCGTCATCACAGCAAATCGCTGGAAATTCTTGCGGGCTATACGTTCAGCAAATCGCTGGACGATTCCTCGAGCTTGTCCGAGGAAGTGAATCCTATCGATCCAGGCTTGAGCAAGGCGCTATCGGCATTTGATTTGCGGCATAACTTCGTGGCGTCTTACAACTACAGTGTGCCGGGCCATATGTTCGGGCGAGAGAACCGTTGGACAAAGGGCTGGTCGATTTCCGGTGTGGCCCGCTTGGCGACGGGTTTGCCGGTGACTTTCTACAATAATAACGATACGTCTCTGCTGGGCAGCATTCCAAATGGGGTGAATAACAATGGGCTGGACACGCCGGATCGCGTGCCGGGCGATTTGCGCATCAACAATAATCCGCGCAATGGACTGCCGGCATTCAACACATCGCTGTTTTCACTCCCGGCGCTCGGGCAATTTGGAACGGCGGCTCGGCGATTTTTTTCCGGGCCGGGGATGATGAATTTCGACATGGCGTTGCAGAAGAATCTGCCGTTGACGGAATCGAAGGCGCTGCAATTTCGAGTGGAGACGTTCAATACGTTCAATCATGCGCAGTTTTTTGGTGCGACGTCGGTGGACGGGAATATCAGCGATGCGACGTTTGGGCAGGTGGTGAATAGCATGCCGCCGCGGTTGGTGCAGGTGGCGATGCGGTTTTCGTTTTAGGCGGGTATTGGGGCGAGGGTTTGCGCGACGGTTCGATCGGGGAGGGATCCATTAGTTCGCGGTGTTTTTTTGCGCTTCGAGAAAGCGCTGGCATAAAGCCAGCGCTACATGGGCCGCGCTACGTTGGAGGAGGAGTTAGTAGATGTCGATGGTGGTGACGCTTAGTGGGGGAAGGGTTACGGTTATTGAGTTGGCGGAGGCGGGTTGTGTGCCCGCGGGGACGGGTTGGATGGGGCTTTGGCTTTGGGCGGAGGCGGCGGTCATTTGGTAAAGGTGCGCGGTGCCGGAGAGAGTCTGGCCGTTGATGGCGGTGACTTGCGTGGAAGTGGAACGGTTGATGGCGACGAAGATGACCCGGCCGGGGACGGCGGTGTCGGTGCTGGCGTAGACCATCACGTTGGCGACGTTGCTGGATGTGGCTTGCAGAGAAGTGTCGCCGAAATTGGAATTGGCGTTGTCGAAATCGCGGAAGGCGCGATACCCAGCGAGGATGTAGGGAGATGTGTCGTTGAGAGGCCAGAGGTTGGCGGCGAAAAGATTTTGCGCGCCGAAGATGCCTAGGTTGTCGGCTTGCGCGATGGTTCCAGCGATGTGCTGGCCGCCGCCGTTGTTATATTCGGTGATGGAAATTTTCATGCCGGGATTTTCGGCGGCGATGCGCGATTGCAAGCGCCCGAGAATATAAATCGGTCCGTTGAGAACGTCCGTAGTGATCCAGGAATTTTCGGTGTACGTGGTGTCCCAGAGGCTGCGGGGACTCTGGACAATGGCCTGTACTTGCGCATCGGTGAGAGTGGCGCCGGTGAGGTTGGTGACGCGGTTGCCGCTGCCGTCGGTGGCTTCCGAATACCAGTGGAAATCGTAAACATCCACGAGAGGCCTGCCGTAAGTGGCAGAAGCGCTCTTGATGGCGGGGAGATATTTGTCCGGGAACCAATTGTTGCCGGTGGGCGTGGCGCTGAGTTCGCCCTGCCAATTGTAAATTCCTTCGAAACCGTAATGGACGGGGCCGAAGATGAGCACATCAGGAAATTGGTTCTTTAGGGATTCGGTGAGCGCGATAGTTTTGGAAATGTAGGCGTCGGAGGTGATGGGGTTGGGGCCCTGCACTTCAAGATGCGTGGAGTTCCAGAGTTCCGGCTCGTTATCGAGCTGCACGAAGACAGGGTGCGTGGTGGGATTCGTGCCGAAGATGGATTGCCCGGAAAATTTCTGGTCGAGCGCCCAGATGAATTCGTCCATATAAACGTAGGCGTCGGTTGTGGGCGGATTGAGAGTGAACGGCGCAGACGACTGCGTGCTTTTCATATACACAACCTGCTTGAAGCGGGTGAGATCGGGAGGATTGGCGACGCTGACCGGGCCATTTTCATCGCCGGCGACGAGACCCTGCAACTGGAAGGTGACCAGGCTGGCGATACCCAGCGATTGGTCTCCCGCGATAAAGCTGCGGACAGCTTCAGCGGGAACGGTGCTGCTGCTGAGGTAATCGTCGTTTTCGTAGAGGTAGTCGCTGCCCGCGTTGGAGGCGTTGGTTTCCCAATTGTAGGCGGTCCAGCGGTTGCCGCCTGCGCGATCGAATGTCAGATCGGGGGGAGCGCCCGTGATGCCGGAGTAAAAGTTGATTCCGTAAATGTACGGCGAAATGGGATGCGTGTTCGCGGGATTGATGGTGATGGTGACGTCGTGATTGGCGGGTGCCGTAGGTGTGGCACTGGCCTGATTGGAATTGGCGCTTTGGCCGGCGGCATTCACGGCGGAAACAACGTAATAGTAGGTGGTGCCGTTGGTGAGTCCGGTGTCGGTGTAGGAATTGGTGGAGGGCGCGGCGATTTGGGAGTAAGGGCCGCCGGAAGTTGTTGAGCGTTTTACGTTGTAGCTGGTGGCGCCGGTGGTGGCCGACCAGGTGAGAGAGACTTGGGCGTTTCCCGCGGTGGCTTGCAAGTTAGTTGGAGTTGGTGGCGGATTCGCCGGGGCTGTGGGAGTGGCGTTGACCTCGGCGGAGTTTGCGCTTTCGCCTGCGGAGTTCACGGCGGAGACAACGTAAAAATATTTTGTGCCGTTGGTGAGGCTGGTGTCGGTGTAGTTCGCGGCAGTGGGAGAAGAGATTTTTGTGTAAGGGCCGCCGGAAGTTGTAGAGCGTTTTACGTTGTAGCTGGTGGCGCCAGTGGTGGCCGACCAGGTGAGAGAGACTTGCGCGTTTCCCGCGGTGGCTTGAAGGTTGGCGGGAGCTGCTGGCGGATCTGCCGGCGCGGTGGGAGTAGCGTTGACCTCGGCGGAATTTGCGCTTTCGCCCGCGGTGTTCGCGGCGGAGACGACATAAAAATATTTTGTCCCGTTGGTGAGTGACGCATCGAGATACGTGGTGCCGTTCGGCGCGGCGACTTGCGCGTACGGGCCGCCGGAAACGGCGGAGCGCTTTACGTGATAAGACGTGGCACCGGAAGAGGCTAACCAGGAAAGGCTGACCTGCGCGTTCCCGGGGGAGGCGGCGAGGCCCGAGGGAGCGGGCGGGACGGTGACGTTGCTTCCGCTGTTGCCCGGAGTGCTGGTGCTGGAGGCGCAACCCACCAGCAGGATCGCCGACAGAACCACCAGCGATGCGGGAAGCAGGGTGCGGCGTGCGAAAGTCGTCATGAGTTCGCCTGAAGGAAAGGACCGTTTTGGGAAGCTGGGGTTAAGAAAGAGGGTAGGGGAAGGTCCAAAACGGGACAAGTTGGCCAATGGGACAGTTTTTGGCGGTGACCGTAAGGACGGGCGAGGTTTACGCGTGAATTTGGCAAGTTATTACTCAGTACAGCACAGGTCCTTTCGCGGAGTGTTGCCCTGCAAAAGAACGAGCGGCAATCTAGGGATGCAGGTTTTAGTACTTCTATACCTGGGTGGTCGTCCTCCTCTGGGAGCTTTGTTCAACCGGACCGGAAACTTGGCAGCAGTCAGGAAACTCCGTGCCGCGGGTTGGAGACGATTGGGGTAGGGGAAGAGGCTGCCTGCGAGGAGCGACAGGTCCAATGAGGACCGCGCCACCTGAGCGTGAGATGGAGAAGAGGACGAACATGATCCCCAGCAAAAAAGCGACATTAGCTCTCCTGATTGGGATGGCATTCCTGATGAGCGCGTGCAGCGGCCTGAAGACGAACTCGACGAGCGGCGGCACGGGCACAGGCGCGTTCACGGTGAGCGGCAGCGTTACCGGGCTGACCGGCAGTGGATTGGTATTGCAGGACCTGATTAACGGCACGACGGTGGATAGTACGACGGTGACCGCGGCGAGCACGAAATTCACTTTTACAAAGTCGGTGCCAAGCGGCGAGACGTATGCCGTGACGGTGACAACGCAGCCGACTGCGCCGTCGCAGAATTGCACGGTGACGAGCGGGTCAGGAACGGCGGCGGCCAATATCACCAGCGTCGCAGTGGCGTGCACCACGAATCCAGTTACCGCCACGATCGGCGGCACGATCTCCGGACTTGCGTCGGGGGCGAGTGTGATCCTGCAGGATAACGGTGGCGATAGCCTGACGCTTACCGCGAATGGGGCTTTCACGTTTAAGACGCCAGTGACCGGACCGACGGACGCGTATGCGGTCACGGTGAACACGCAGCCCACGAGCCCCAACCAGATTTGCACGGTCACGAACGGAAAGGGGACGGCTACCGCGAATGTCACTACCGTTGGAGTGAGTTGCGTATTGAGCTACACCATCGGCGGCACGGTGACCGGTTTAGTCGGTAACGGATTGATCCTGCAAAACAGCAGCGATTTGGAACAGCTTCCCATCAGTCCTGCCAATGGGAATGCGGCATTCACGTTCAAGAATTTTGTTCCCACGGGTACGGCGTATACGGTGACGATTGCGGCGCAGCCCACGGGGCCGGTGCAGACTTGTGTTGTTACACCGAGCACAGCGAGCGGAACGGCAACGGCCAACGTCACCAGCGTTGTGGTCACTTGCCCGGCGGTAACTTATAGCGTCGGCGGAACGATTGTCGGGTTGGCGGGTGTTCCATCAAATAACGGCCCGATCACTGACGGAACTTTCGTTATCGAGGATACATTGGGCAATACCCTGACGATTACGGAAAATGGGCCGTTCACGTTTGCCACGCCCTATGCCCTCAATGATCAATACGAGGTGTCAGTGTTGCACTCGGCGAGCACCCAGCCACAGGGCTGCACGCTTTGGAATTATAAGGGCGTGGTGACCGCAAATGTCACAAACATCATAGTCGACTGTGCTCACGATGATTGGACTTGGATCGACGGCACGAATACGGCTGGAACAATTTCCAAACCTGGGTATGGATCGTTTCCTGCTTCGGCGCCGACAACGATTCCCAATCCGTATACGAATACTCCAGGCGCTAGATATTCTGCGGCCGGGTGGACCGACAAAAACGGAAATCTCTGGTTGTTCGGTGGCGATGGCTGGGAATTGTCGGGGAGCGGGGCGCCCGATACTCTCGACGCGCCCATGAACGATATGTGGGTCTGCGTGATGAGTGGCGATTATTGTGAATGGCAGCTGGCTGGAGGTTATGATCCGACAACGGAGACTGTAAACTCTGTCAGCACCACCATTGGCGCGCAAATCATACTCAACGCTCAGACCGAAGCACAAGGTGGATTCTACCCGGGCACGCCTCTTGCTCCTGAAGCTCGTGTGGGCGCAGGTACCTGGACCGACAACGCCGGAAATTTTTGGATGTTCGGTGGTAAGACGCCTGGTGCGCACTTTCTTAACGATCTTTGGAAGTTCAACACCAGCGGTTTGAACGCGTCTAACTACACCACGACCGAGGGCGCGTGGACCCAAGCTCCGATCGCGGGAACCGGTGTCGATCTGAACGGCGTTTATACGGGCGGCGTGCTAACCCCTGGCTCTCGCGTGAACCCAATCTGCTGGACGGATAGTTCCGGAAACTTCTGGCTCTTCGGCGGATATGGTTACGACGGGAGCGGGAATATCGGTTACCTCAACGACCTGTGGGAATACACGGGTGGCGCCTGGGTTTGGGTTTCGGGCGGCAATACCAACCTGGCTAACCAGAACGGGAGCTATGGGACGGCAGGCACTGCGTCAGCATCGAATGCTCCCGGCGGACGCCATGAAGGCGTTGGCTGGGCCGATAGCAATGGAAATCTGTGGCTCTTTGGCGGAGAAGGCGAAGATTCCGTGGGCACCACGAACGGAATTCTTAATGATCTCTGGGTGTACAACATTGCAAGCAAGCAATGGACATTCGTAATGGGCTCTACAGTGGCCAACCAGACTGGAGAGTATGGCCTCGTGCCTTTGATTGGTCCCCCCGACACCACGAACGCAGCGGGTACCGTGGGTTTGACGGGTGCGACCGCTGGCATTTACCCAGGATCGCGTTGGGGAGCCAGCGGTTGGGTCGACAAGGGCGGAAATCTGTGGCTCTTTGGTGGATGGGGTCTGGATGCGACTGCAACGAATGGTAACGGAGCCCTGAACGACTTCTGGGTTTACACTCCTAATGCCTTTGCAGGACAGCCGGGCACTTGGACATGGGTCAAGGGTTCGAACACAGGTAGTCAAAACGGTCTCTACGGCACCCTGACGCAACCCTATCTCACCTACTACATCTGGACCCCGGGTGGCCGCAGCAACGCGACGCACTGGATAGATAAAAACGGGCAGCTATGGCTCTTCGGCGGTGAGGGCTACGATTCCACGAGCACGACCGGGAATGGCTACCTCAACGACCTGTGGCGCTATCTGCCGTACCAGAATTAACAAATTACGGAGCTGCTCGCCTGAGCGGTTTGGCCGGAAACATAGGACCATGAGAGAGGGACAGCCGGGGCGGCGAGTGGCTCCGGCTGTTCTGTTTTTGAGCCGTTGCGGTCCAGCACGGCGCTGCCATGGCCGCCCCGAGGGAGTGCACAAGTGGCGCGCGGGAAAGGACAGAAGGGGAGGCTAAGGTATAATTGAGGCGGGGGAAATCGGGAAAAGATGGCGATTGTGAGGCAACGAGGGAAGGCGTCCACGGAAACGTGGAAGCGCAGGCGGCGGCGTTTCTATCGCACCCGTGTGAGGGAGTTGTTGCGGATCGGGAAGGCGCTCGTGTCCACGAAGCATCCGTTCCTTGTGCACATCATCCCGATGCGGCGATGCAACCTGGATTGCACGTATTGCAACGAGTTTGACGACACGTCGAAGCCCGTGCCGCTGGAAGAGATGAAGAAGCGGCTGGATGCGTTGGCGGGCATGGGCACGTCCATTATCACCATCAGCGGGGGCGAACCGCTGATGCACCCAGAACTGGACGAGGTGATCCGGCACATTCGAAAGCGCGGGATGATTGCGGGGCTGATCACCAACGGGTTCTTCCTGAACAAGGATCGCATCGAGCGGTTGAATGAGGCGGGGCTCGAGCACCTGCAAATCAGTATCGATAATGCCGTGCCGGATGAAGTCTCGAAGAAGAGCCTGAAAACGCTGGATGGACGGCTGGAAATGCTGTCCGAGTGGGCGGTGTTTCAGGTGAACATCAATTCCGTGTTGGGCAGCGGCGTGAAGAATTCTGAAGATGCCTTGAAGATTGCGCACCGCGCGCTGGAATTGGGATTCACGAGCACCGTGGGGATTATTCACGACCATGACGGGCAGCTGAAGCCGCTGGGTCCACGGGATCAGGAAATTTTTGAAGAGATCATGACCCTGGGGAAACGGTCGTACTCGCGTTTTAATGAGTTCCAGCACAATGTGGCGAAGGGCCGGGAGCACGATTGGAAGTGCCGCGCGGGATCGCGGTACCTGTACATTTGCGAGGATGGGCTGGTGCAC
The DNA here is from genome assembly GCA_963701055.1 of Candidatus Acidiferrales bacterium. GTDB lineage: Bacteria > Acidobacteriota > Terriglobia > Acidiferrales > UBA7541 > Acidiferrum. Next base: position 1,427,071 of record OY969563.1, read on the forward strand.
TGGTGCTCGCAGCAACGCGGGTATCCGGGCGTGCCGTTGGAAAAATACACGGCGGAGATGCGGCGCCGGGAATTCCACACGCACAAGGGATGCGCGCCACGGTGCACGGTGAGTTGCGTGCAACAGGTGGGGATACTGGATAATTGGCGGTCGGGACAGAAGCTGGAACCAATGGCGCCGGCAGGGCAGGGCGATTTGGTGCAGATTAGCAAATAAGAATGCCCAGGAATAAAGGAGGCAGAGGAGATTAGGGAAGTAAAGGAGCGGGAAGAGGAGTTAGCGCGGGCGAGCCGCGCTTTTTGTTTTTGTAGGCATTGCTGCTGGCGAACAGTGGGGCGGAGAGTGCGTTGACGGGGCGCTGTGGCTTTTCTAAGAATAGAAACATGCCCAATCCAGCTATTGAGATCGAGAATCTCTCGAAGGAATACCCGTTTGGGTTCCTACACCTAAAAAAGAAGCGTTCGCTTGAGAATCTGAACATGGAAGTGCAGCAGGGCGAGGTGTTCGGATTTTTAGGGCCGAATGGGGCCGGAAAATCGACGACCATCAAGTTGTTAATGCGGCTGATCTTTCCGACTTCAGGGACAGCACGCATCCTAGGGAAATCGATCGAAGACGTGGCTATGCACCAGCAGATCGGGTACTTGCCGGAGCAGCCGTACTTCTACGATTACTTGACCGCGGCGGAGCTGCTTGATTATTTCGCCCGTATTCACGGGTTGAAGGCGGCGGACCGGCGAGAGCGCGTTGAGCGAATGTTGAAAAAGGTAGGGCTGGAGACGGCCAAAGAATTGCAGCTGAGGAAATATTCGAAAGGGATGCTGCAACGCGCCGGCCTGGCGCAGGCAATTCTGCACCATCCGGAAGTGGTAGTGCTGGATGAGCCGATGTCCGGGCTCGATCCTCTGGGGCGCCGGGAAGTGCGCGACATTATTCTGGAATTGAAGAAGGAAGGTCGTACGGTCCTGTTCTCCACGCATATTTTGTCCGACGCGGAGATGCTCTGCGATCGCGTGGGCGTGATCGTCGGCGGCAAGTTGCGCGGAGTGGGCACGCCCGGAGAAATCGTGGGGATTCAGACGCAGGGCATGGAAATTTTATTTGAACTGCCTGGGCCTGGCAGCGAAAGGAAGCTGGGGCTGCTGGAGAAGGCCACGAAGACGGGCGAGCGTTACCGGGTGCAGTTGCCGGAGGTGGAGCTTTATGGAGCTTTGGATGAATTGAAGGCGGCGGGCGCGCGAATCTTATCCGTAGCGCAGCTGAAGCCGACGCTGGAAGAGTTTTTCATGAACCTGGTGGAGGCCGACCGCGCGCAGGCTAACGCGGTCGAGGTCAGCAGCCAATGAGGAACGTGTGGGTGGTGGCGACCAATACGTTTCGCGAAGCAGTACGAGACCGCGTGCTGTACAACCTGGTGTTTTTCGCGCTGCTGATGATGGGTGCCGCGGTTCTGGTTGGGCAAATCTCGATCGGCATCGAAGAAAGCGTGATCGTGAGCCTGGGGTTGACGGCGATCTCCGTGATCGGAATTTTTATAGCGGTGTTCATCGGCGTGGGACTTGTTTCGAAGGAGATGGACAAGCGCACGTTGTACGCGTTGCTGGCCAAGCCGGTGGAACGCTGGCAATTTCTGCTGGGCAAATACGGCGGGCTGGTGATGACGCTGGCTGTGAACACGGCCGCGATGGCGGTTGGATTGTACATGGTGCTGTGGAGCGTGAAGCATCCGTTGGAAAGAAGCGATTGGTACGTGCTGGCGGCGGTGTACCTGATCCTGCTGAAGCTGGCGCTGGTTGTGGCCCTGGCGATGTTGTTTTCCTGCTTTACCACGCCGTTCCTGGCCATCCTTTTCACGGTGGGAATTTACATCGCGGGAGTGTTCGCGGAAGATTTGCGGACGATGCAAGCGATGGATATCACTCCGGCGACGATGAAACTGCTGCGGGGAATTTCGTATGTGCTGCCGAATTTTGAGAATTTCAATGTGATGGAAGCGGTGTCTCATGGGCGTGGCGTACCGGCGAGCCTGGTGTGGCACGACACGGCGTACACGATCGTCTATGCGGGTGTCGTATTAATAGGCGCGGCGATGGTGTTTTCGCGCCGGAACCTGAAATGAAATCCGGAAAAATCGCCGCTTGGCTGCTGGGCGCCGTGATTCTTGTTGGATTCGCGGGGGTGTGGCGACTGCAGCGGAACATCGATCACCTGAAAACTTCGATCGATGTGGAGCAGGATCAGCTGGCATTCCGTTCCGGAGACCTGGTGAAGAAGCTGAGCCTGGAATACGCGCCGCTGGTCAGTGCGATTTACTGGACGCGAGTGGTGCAATATTTCGGAGAAAAACACCGGCTGCACCAAACGAACCTGGAACTATTGTGGCCGCTTCTGGATATCACGACAACGTTGGATCCTCATCTGATGCCCGCATACCGCTTTGGATCCGTGTTTCTGAGCGATAGCCCACCGCGCGGGGCCGGGCGGCCAGACCTCGCCGTGAAATTGCTGGAGCGGGGAATCAAGGAGAACCCGGACCAGTGGCGGCTGTATCAGGATTTGGGAAACGTGTATTACTTCGATGCCAAGGATTTTCCGAAGGCGTCCGCGGCGTTTGCGGAAGGCAGCAAGAATCCGAACGCGATGATCTGGATGAAAGTGATGGCGGCGAAGATCGCGGCCGAGGGCGAATCGCCGGAGACTTCGTACTTCCTGTGGCTGCAGGTATACCAGACGACGACCGATCCCATGGTGAAGCAGAACGCAGAATTACATCTGAAACTGATGAAGGTAGAACTCGACTTGAAGGAAATTAACCGGCTGGCGGACGAATACGAGAAGCGAACCGGCCACCGCGCAACGAAGATGGGCGAACTGATGCAGGCCGGACTGTTGAAGGAAGTGCCGAGCGATCCAGAAGGGTATCCGTACGTGTTGGGCGAAGGCGGCAAGGCGGAGCTGAATCTGGACAGCCCAATGCTGGAAAAGCAGTTGCTGGATAAGAACCGGTAGACGGGTTTACGTGGAATTTTTCCTTTACTCGGCTGCGCATAGCAGCGTCATGCGCGGATCGATCAAAATTTTGTGCGGGTCGGCAGCAGTGTTGAAAGAGAAAGAAGTTTCGTCGCCGGCAGCCTGCACCGTGCCCAGGAAAACGCTGCGGCCCGGCGCGGAGCTGACATAGAGCGATACGGGCGCGATGAAAGAACGAGGCACGCCGGATTGAAGCAGCTTTCCACGCACCTGGTAGCCCTTTTCGGTGCGCCGCGTGGTGAATTCGACCTTGTAGCGTGGGATGCCGGTTCCGCGAACATACTCCGCAAAAAACCATTCCATTGACCGGCCGCCTTCCAGATCCATTTTCGGGGTCATCACCGCTTCGACTTCTTTTTGCAACTGATCGGTGGAAAGCGCTTTTTGCCCGTACTTGCTTACCAGCGTGTGCAACAGGGCGATGAAGCGCGCGTCGGGATCGTGGGCGTTGGGCTCGCGAAGCATTTCGTGGAGCATGTGGAAGATCCAGGCGCTCTTCGAATAGACCACCACGTCGTAGGCGTCGGGCGATTTCGAGGAAGAGAGACGGGTGCCCATGGTAACCGGACCGATATCGCCGGGAGCGAGGTCGGAATCCGTGGGCTTGGTGATTAATTGCTTGCGGTAGCGCGCCAGCCAGGAAGCGACGGCGTGCTCGGGGAGTTTCTGGGAGTCGGCGTAGAGGAGCGAGAGATAGACGGAGAGGCCTTCGTCAATCCACTGGTCGCGATAGCTTGACCAGCCAACCACATTGCCCCACCACTGATGCGCGACTTCGTGAACCGGCATGATATCCGTGAACGCTTCCTGCGTGGTGGAACTGAGGCCGGCGCGTTCCTGCGCCTCTGGAGGAAGAAACGCGAATGTGGATAGGTACAGAAGGCCGGGCCAACCCTGGCCGAACGATCCGGGAATCTGCGCAACCGCAAGACGCGGGAAAGGAAACGGGCCGTTGTATTTTTCGAAGAAGGAGATAGAGGAGTTGACTTCACGCGCCAGCGAATTCAGAGCATCCGCGGGGCTTGGGGGCGGGGGAGGAGGGATGCCGGAGGGCACGCCCACGATCGGACCACGCGCGAAGGGCACTGCTTCAATCGCAGGACGCTGCAGGCGCGAGAGGATAGCCTGCTCGAGAAGCTTATTTGCGTAGACCTCCACGACATGGTTGCCGGAAGGCTGCGAGGTGAAGGCATATTCGCCGAGGTTGAAGCCCGCTTCGTCCACGGGAATTTTGAACTTCCAGTGGGCTACCATGTGATCGCCGTTTTCGTGTTCATCGGATTTTTCTCCGGTGGCGACCAGGCGCAGGTGCTTGGGCCAACGGAAGGTGAGGTCGTACGGGGCGAATTCGGAGGCGTCGCCGAAATGGGGATACCAGCTCTCATGCGCTCCAACGAAAAGGACGGAATTGCCGTAATTTTCGATGACGTTGCCGCGATAGTGGAAGCGCAGCGAGAACGTGACGCCCGCGCTGAAGGGCCGGGGCAAGAAGATGCAGAGGGTATCATCACCCTTGGTGCGCAGCTGCTGCTCGGTGATGCCCTCATTCTGGAAGAAGACGAGATTTTCGCCGGTGGACATGGAAATGGAATCGACCTTGAGGACGCGCGAAAGTTGAACGAAGAGCACGCCTTCGCCGGCAACGGCGGTGCCGAAATCGACGGAGGCATCGCCTTCGAGTGAGTTGTCCATGTGAATCGTGGTGTTGACCTGGTAATGGGTGGCGTGAAAGAGGACGGGGGGAGGAGTGAAGCCGGGAAGCATGTACGAGGTCCAGACATCGTAATAGCCGATTTTGTTGACGACGCGGGGCTGGCCAAGCATGAAATTTTCGTGGCGCATGTCATCCATCAGCACGTCGAAGGGGCCGGTGAGAATGCCGTCGATGCCTGCGTGGAAGAAATGACGCGGCGAGGAGGTATATTTCTCGAACAGGATGCGCAGGGAATGTGTGGGATTCAGGCGCTCAAGTTGGGGAAGCCAGAGAGAGGTGAACGCGGCGTCCGCGGCGGATTGCACGGAGGCCTGTGTAAGTTGGGAGAGGAGATCCTTGGCAGTGTCGTCGGTGAAGCGGGCGTAAATGGAGACAAATTGTTCATCGAGAACGGGAGCGCCGAGGAAGCGGGCCATTTGCTGTTTTTCGACCTGGTCTCGCGGGAGTGCCAGGGCGTGGCCGACGCCGGAAAAGACAAAACCGGTGATGTGGCCTTCGAAGGGCTGAAAGAACACGAGTTTTCCACGCTCGAAGGCGAGGACCAGATCGCCATGACGGAGCTCGATGCGGTCGGTGGCGGCGATGGTGTAAACGTGATCGGAATCGAGGCGGAGCGCGTTGAGAGAAGCGAAGACGTCACGAGGAGAATCCGCCGCATAAAGGGCCGGGCCAAACACGAAAAGAATGGCAAAGAGGGCGGAGCGAAAACGCATCCATTGAGTGTAGTCACTTTCGGCATGCGGGGACAAGGCAGCGGAAAACGGGCGAGTTCGGCGGATTAAAATAAAGGGATGCAAGGGCGGAGAGCGATGGCGCGGGTGTTCCTGTTGTGGGCGGGGATGCTGGTGTGCGCCGGCGCTGTGTTGGCGGACAAGATCGTGCTGAAGAATGGACGGCAGATCGTGGCGTACAACGTTGTGGAGGACGGCGACAAAGTGCGCTATCAAACCGCGGCGGGCGAACTGTCGATTCCCAAAAGCATCGTGGACCACATCGAAAAGGGCGGGCTGATGCCGGTGAGCGAATCTCCGGCGGCCGCGGCGTCCAGCCTGAATCTGTCGCCACCGCTGATGGAAGCGACGGCAGACGCGGCGGCCATCGACCAGGCGGCGGTACACGATGGCTCCATCGACCGGGATTATATTGCGCGCATGGAAGGGGAAGCGCGCGGCGGGAACGCAAAGGCGAACGAAAAGGCAGCACTGGCGCACCATGCCGCGGCACAGTTTGAGTTGGCGCGTGGCGACATGGAACACGCGCTGGGCGACGAACGCACGGCGATCACGTATCTGCCGGAGCAGCCGGTGCTGCTTATGAATGTGGCGTATCTGTACCTGAAGAAGAGCGAATTCAAGCAGGCTGTGGAGTATCTGGAGCGGGCCAAGCGCGTTTCTCCGGACAATGCGGACATTTATAAGCTGGAAGGCTGGGCGTATTACGGCATGAACCGGCCGGAGCAGGCGGTGGCGGAGTGGAGGAAATCGCTGGCGTTGAAGCCGGACAGCGACACGCAGGCGGCGCTGGACAAGGCGGTTCGCGATAAAGAGGAAGAAGAAAATTACAAAGAGAACGAGAGCGCGCATTTCCAGTTGAAATACAACGGAACCGCGCAACCAGTGCTGGCGCGGGACGTGCTGCGTGTGCTGGAGACGCACTATTCGACGATCGAGTCGGAACTGAACTACACGCCGCCGGAACCGATTGGCGTGGTGTTGTATACGCAGGAGGAATTTGCGGACATCACCCGCGCGCCGGGATGGGTGGGCGCGTTGAACGACGGAAGAATCCGCGTGCCGGTGCAGGGATTAACCAGCGTGGATGCGGAATTATCGCGCGTGCTGAAGCATGAACTGACGCACAGTTTTATCCAGCAGAAAACCCGAGGACGTGCACCCACGTGGATTCAGGAGGGCGTGGCACAGTGGATGGAAGGGAAACGCAGCGACGAAAATGCGACGGTACTGCTGCAGGTGTATGACGCGGGGCAGGCGGCGTCGCTGGATCGGTTGGAAGGATCGTGGATGGGATTGCCGGCGGATGTGGCGCACTATGCGTATGCGTGGGCGCTGGCGAACGTGGAATACATCGTGGAAACACAGGGAATGGCGGACATGGAGCGCATCCTGGATCGCATCGCGGCGGGTGGTTCGACGGAGGACGCGTTAAAGGAAGTGCTGCACGACGATTACGGGGACTTGACGCGATCGACCGCGGAATATTTGAAGAAGAATTACGGACACTAGGTTGAAGTGCCCGCATCTAGTGTGCCGTCCCGTAAATACGTTCACATAGTCGTTCGACTTTATCCAATATCGAATCGGCTGTAGCCGTCCAGACGAATGGCTGCGCATGGCGGTTGGAGTTCTTGACGTAGTGATCGATTTTCTCGACCAAGTCTTTCACGCTGCTGAAAGTTCCCCGGCGAATGGCTTGTTGTGTGATGCGATTAAACCAGATCTCCACCTGATTGAGCCAGGAAGCGTAGGTTGGAGTGAAGTGCACGTGGAACCGTGGCCGCGTGGCGAACCAGCGCTTAACTCGCAGATGCTTGTGCGTGGCGTAATTATCCACGATGATGTGCACCTCCAAGTTCTTCGGCACGTTCTTCTCAATCTCCCGTAGAAAACTCAGATACTCTTGATGCCGGTGGTGCGGTCGACATTTCGTGAGCACTTTACCGTTCGCCGTGTCCAGTGCAGCAAACAGCGTGGTGGTTCCATGGCGGCGATAATCGTGGGTCATTCCCTCAACATAGCCCAATCCCAGCGGCAACATCGGCTGGGTGCGTTCCAGCGCCTGAATTCCGCTCTTCTCATCTACGCACAAAACCACAGCATTTTCAGGGGGATTCAAATACAGCCCTACAATATCCCGTACTTTTTCTACAAAAAATGGATCGTTCGAAAGCTTGAAATGTTTTTGTCGATGCGGCTGCAAGCCAAACGCCTGCCAGATGCGGTGCACTGTCGATTTCGATACTCCCGTCTCGGCGGCAATCTGACGGATACTCCAGTGCGTTGCGCCTTTGGGTTTCGACTTCAGCGTCTTGCGAACTAATTGAGCAACTCGTTCGTCGCTAATCGGGCGGGGGCGCCCTGGGCGTAATTCCTCGTAGAGCCCTGACACTCCCTGTGCCAGGAAGCGTCGTCGCCATAGGCCTACCGTGACCTTGCTGGTCTCCAGTTGCTGCGCAATTTCCCGGTTGTTCTTCCCAGACGCGCTCAACAAGATAATCTTGGCCCGACGCACCAGCCCCGCCGGAAGAGAGCGCGAGTTGGCCAAGCTTTCCAGCTGCTCGCGTAACTCCGAATCCAAAACTAACGTCGCTTTAGGTCGTCCCATCGCCATAGGCACCTCCATTGTGCACGGGAGATGCCTATATTCCCAGCAATACTAATGCCAGTTATTTATGGGACAGAACACTAGGTTGACAATTACACAGACTTGTTGATCTCAGGAAGTGGCGAGCATTGCGGCTAGCAGGGCTGCGCGCTGGGACATGGTTTTGTAGAAAATAAATTCTTGCGTGGAGTGGGCGCCATTGCCTACGGCGCCGAAGCCATCGAGTGTGGGAACGCCGAGAGCGGCGGTAAAGTTGCCATCGGAGCCGCCTCCGGCTGGGGCTTCTCCCAGAGAAAACCCTATTTGCTTCGCGAGCGATTTGGCGCGTAGATATAGCGCGGCGCTGTGCTTGCGCTCGAGCGGCGGGCGGTCAAAGCCTCCGCGGACTTCCAGTTTCGCGCCGCGACGAATGGGCTTCAGCGAACGGAAGCGCTTTTCCAGCGCGTGCATGTCCGAAAGCCGCCAGGCGCGAAGATCGACATTCACTTTGGCGCGATCGGGGATGACGTTGGTACGCGTGCCGCCATCGATGAGGTCGGCATTGACGGTGACGCCGTGGCGGGAATCGTTCCATTTTTCGAAGCGAGCGATCTGCGCGGCGAGTTCGTGAATGGCGTTGACGCCTTGATCGGGATCGAGCCCGGCGTGAGCGGCGCGGCCGTGGACCATGAGTTTGACTTCGCCAACACCTTTGCGCGAAGTCTTAGCCATTCCTCGGGGACCGAGCGAGGGTTCCAGCACAAACACGGCGTCGCTGCGGCGCGCTTCTTCTTCAATCAGCTTGCGCGAGGATTCACTGCCGATTTCCTCGTCGGAGGTCCAGAGAAACACAAGGCGTTTGGAGACGGATGCTTCCAGTTCCTGAAGAGCTTCGAGCGCGAACAATGCCTGGACGATGCCTGCTTTCATATCGAAGGTGCCGGGGCCATAGGCTTTTCCACCGACAATGCGGAACGGCATTTTGGAAAGCGTGCCGATGGGATAAACCGTGTCGTAATGACCCAGGACGAGGAGTTGCGACTCTGGCGGGCGGGAAAACGGAGTCCACACAGCGCGCACATGATCGCCGCGATTCCTTTGGGGAAACATCTGCACGCGAGTTCCGCGAAGCTGCCATTCGTCCGCGAGAAAGCTGGCACAACGATCCGCGTGTTTCTTGTCGAGGCTGGGAGATTCGATGAGAGTGAGTTGGCGCAGAGTGTCCGTCATCCGCGGCAGGAGTTTGCGAAGGTGAGCGAGGAGAGATTTGGGGAGAGCCTGAGTTTCCATAGTAAGCAAATGGTAGCAACGGGGATGGCGGCGTACAACAGCGCCCCAGCGGTGAATTTGCAGAGCAAAAAAGAACTGCTTCGAAAGAAGATGTGCTGTGCAGGGCCGGGAGATTGCTTATAATAGTAAGTTTGCGATATATGGAGGGCGTGCTGCCGAAAGGTGTTGTGCGGCACAGGAGCGGGCATGGAATTGGACATCAACGAAATACAGAAATTTTTGCCGCACCGGTACCCGTTTCTGTTGATCGATAAAGTGGTGGAAATGGAGCGCTACAAGCGCATCGTGGCGATCAAGAACGTGTCCATCAACGAGTCTTTTTTTCAGGGGCATTTTCCCGGGAAACCGATCATGCCGGGAGTGTTGATCCTGGAGTCCATGGCTCAGGCGGGGGGATTATTACTGCTGCAGGAAATTCCGGACCGCGATCGGAAGCTCTTGTACCTGGCGTCGATGAACGATGTGAAGTTCCGACGGCCGGTGGTACCGGGAGACCAGCTGCGCGTGGAAGTGAATATCCTGGCGTGGAGGGGCGACCTCTGCAAGATCCAGGCGAAAGCGTTTGTGGGAGAAAACCTGGCGACCGAAGCGACGCTGATGTGCGTGATGGTGGACCGCGAAAAGGCAAACAACGCAGCGAAATGACGGCAGAGAAAATACATCCCCAGGCCATCGTCTCCTCGAAGGCGAAAATTGCGAGTGGAGTGGAAATCGGCCCCTTTGCAAGTGTGGGAGACGGGGTGGAACTCGGCGAAGACTGCGTGGTACACGCGCATGCCGTGATCGTGGGGCCATCGAGGTTCGGGGCGCGCAATGTGTTCCACCCGTTCAGCGTGATCGGAGGCGATCCGCAGGACTACACGTTCGGGGGAGAGCCCGTCGAGCTGGTGGCCGGGGACGGAAATATTTTCAGGGAACACGTGACCATCAGTCGCGGCACGAAAAAAGGCGGCGGGGTGACGCGAATCGGAAACGACAATTTCTTTTTGTCGTACTCCCACGTGGGACATGACAGCCAGGTGGGAAGCGGCACGCTCTTCGTGAATGGCGCGACGCTGGCGGGACACGTGACCGTGCAGGATTTTGTGACCGTGGGCGCGTTTTCACCGGTGCATCAATATTGCCGGCTGGGGAAATATGCATACATCGGGGCGTGTACGGTGATTACGCAGGACGTGCTGCCGTTTTCGCTGATTGTGACCGAACGCGAGACAAAATGCTTCGGAGCGAACACCATTGGGCTGGAGCGCAAGGGATTTTCGGCGGAGCGCATTCAGGTGCTGCAGCGCGCGTTTAAGTTACTGGTGCGTTCGAAGAAGAACACCACACAGGCGCTGGAGGAGCTGCGCAAGATGTTTGGAGATTCTGGCGACGTGCGGGAAATGATCGCATTTGTGGAGAAGGCCGAGCGCGGGATTGTGAAGTAAGAAAGGAGTTTCCTCAGGGGCTAAAGCCCTTTTGCTTGGGTTCTGTATGTCGGAGCTGAAGCTCCGACCCCCTAAGGTGCCAGCTAACGCGGGCCCTTAAGCGCCAATAAGGTATCCCCTAAGGCGCCACTTGAGGAACGACTTCGATTCATGCCCGAAGCATTGAACAGCACAGCGGGGTGGGGATTGATCGCGGGAAACGGGCGGTTTCCGTTTCTGGTGCTGGAAGGGGCGCGGAGCCAGGGAATTGAGATGGCGGTGATCGCGCTGAAGGAAGAAGCTTCACCGGAATTGGAAAAGTTGGCGAAACGGCTGCACTGGGTGAGCCTGGGCGAGTTGAGCAAGGCCATCGCGCTGATGCAACAAGAGGGAGTGAAGCGCGCGGTGATGGCCGGCCAGGTGAAGCACAACAAGATTTTCAGCGCGATCCGGCCGGACTGGAAGCTGGCCAAGCTTTTGTTTTCGTTGCCGAAGAAAAATACGGACTCGTTGATTGGCGCGGTGGCGAAGGTGCTTGAAGACGAAGGGATTCAACTGGTGGATTCCACGCTGTTCCTGAAGCCGCTGCTGCCGGAAGTTGGCCTGTTGACACGGCGCGCGCCGACCGAGCATGAGGCCGCGGATATGGAGTACGGATTGAGCGTGGCGCGGCACATTGCGGCCCAGGATATCGGGCAAACGGTGGTAATTGCGGATCGCGCCTGCGTGGCCGTGGAAGCCATGGAAGGAACGGACGAAACGATTTTGCGCGCGGCTCGTTTTGCAGAGGGAAAGCCCCTGGTGGTGGTGAAGGTGAGCAAGCCGAAACAGGACATGCGCTTCGACGTACCCGTGGTCGGAATACCGACCGTCGAAGCTATGACGAGGGCGGGGGCGACGGCATTAGCCATCGATGCGGCGCAGACGCTGTTGTTTGACCGCGAAAAGCTGTTGGAAATGGCGAACGCCGCGGGCATTGCGATTCAGGCTTTTCCCCCCATGAAAGACGCGGAACCAATCCGGGATTCCCAGGGAATGATTAAGGAATGAGCATGACTGCGGGTGTGGGAACGCATAAGATTCGCGTGGCGGTGGCCGGGTGTGGGGAATTCGGCCGGAATCACGTGCGCGCGTACCGGGAAATCGAAGGCGTTGAACTTGTGGGAGTGTTCGATCAGAATGCCGGGCGTGCCGCAACAGTCGCGCAAGAATTTCAGACTCGAGCGTTCTCCAGTTTAGAGGAATTGCGCGGCGCGGTGGATGCCGCCAGCGTGGCGGTGCCGACGATCGCGCACAAGGAAGTTGGCTGCGCGCTGCTGGGGATGGGCATCGACGTTCTGGTGGAAAAGCCGATGGCGCGGACGCTGGCGGAGGCCGACGAACTGATTGCCGCCGCCAAGCGTAATGGGCGCATCCTGCAGGTCGGGCATGTGGAGCGATTTAATCCGGCGGTGCGAGCGGTCGAGCCGGTAGTGAACCACCCCTTGTTTTTTGAGGTACACCGGCTGGGCGTATTCACGCCGCGAAGCCTGGATGTGGACGTAATCTATGATCTGATGATCCATGATCTGGATATCCTTCTGGCGCTGGTGAAAGAACCGGTGATGGAAGTGAAAGCCGTGGGCATCCCGGTGCTGACCGATAAGGTGGACATCGCGCATGCGCGACTGGAGTTTGACGGGGGAGCGGTGGCCAATGTGACGGCCAGCCGAGTGTCGACCGAGCGCGTGCGGAAAATGCGATTTTTTCAGCAGCACGAATACATTTCGCTGGATTATGCCCGGCGAGACGCTCTGCGCGTGAGCGTGAAGAAGCCGGGGCCGCAGCCGGAATTTGGATTTGAGAAGCTACCGGCGCCGGAAACGGAACCATTGCGCGCGGAGTTGGAAGCGTTTGTGGAAGCGGTGAAGACCCGGGTGCCCCCGAAGACGGATGGGGCCGCGGGGCGAGCCGCGTTGGAGTTGGCCGATCGCGTCATGGAAAGCATCCGTGAGCACAGCGCGCGCGTCCAACCCGTAGCGACAAGTGTGTCCGTAAAAGGGAAACCGTAAAAGGAAACAATGATCCCAAGGACTTTAGTGCCTCAAGGCGCGCGCCCACCGGCCAATGTAGAGCCTTCGACACGGCGCCGGCCGACTTCGCTGGATGAACGGACATTGGTGCCCTCGACGCTGCCGATCGTGGCGCTGGACGGGCATTCCACTATTCCCAACAATTTGCCGCTGGAAGCGATTGCGACGCGCGTGGTGGTGCCACGCGATGTGAATATCGCGGAACTGCAGAAGCCAGACGACTCTCATTTGCCGGCGCAGCCGACGGAAATGGACGAGCGCATCACGGTTCCGCAGGGGGCGGCGCCGCCGGAAGTGTTGCCGGGGAATTTGTATGTGTCCGAAGACCTGGTGCAGCCGGACATCATTCAGACGGGTGAATTATCGTTTCTGCCGTCGGAAGAAAAGCAGAAGAGGCCGGTGGGAGAAATGGTGGTGGCGATCGTCTCGCTGCTGCTGAACCTGGTTTTCGTTGTGGCGCTGGTAGAGATACTTGCGTATCACACGCGATCGAAGGAAGTGGATGAGATCGGGCGGAAACAGATCGAGGTATTGTTACCGCCGGGCGCTTTGGAATCGTTGAAGCCGTCGGCTCCGCCCGCTCCGCGCCCTACGGTAAAGGTGGATCCCAGAGAAATACGCAGGATGGCGCCGACGCCAATCCCGCCGCCGGTGCAGCCGCCGCCACAACCGCAACCAGAGCCGCCAAGGAAAGAATTGCCGAGTGCGCCCGCACCGAAACAAAACATCGTCGCACCCACGCCAAAGCCGGCGGATGGCAACAGAGGCGACTTGCCGAAGCCGCAGGTGCAGTTGGAGGCGCCTAGCATGCCTGTACCGCAAGCGGGATTGAATTTGCCGAAGTCGACTTCGCCGGGCGATATGATTCGCGATGCGGCGCGGGCCACGGAGAAGATGAACACGCCGGCGCCGATTGGTGGGGGAGGCCCGATTCCGGGAGCAGGACGCGGGCAAGGCAATGGACGTGGATCTGCCGGTGGCGCGATCCAGATGCTCACGGATACCGAGGGAGTCAATTTCGATGACTATCTACGTCGCGTGTACCTGACGGTGAAGCAGAACTGGTTTGCGGTAATGCCGGCGTCGGTGCAACTGGGAGATCAAGGTGTGGTTTCGCTGCAATTCAAAATCATGAGAGATGGCAGCGTGCCCGACGGCGATCCGCAACGCGTTTTTGGATCGGGCAAGGAACCGCTGGACCGTGCAGCGATTTCCTCGATTCGCGCATCGAATCCGTTCCCGACGTTGCCGCCGCAGTTCAAAGGGCCGTACATCGAGCTGCGGTTTACGTATTATTACAACATGCCGATTCCTTCGAATTAGCAAGCTGCGATAGATTTTTACGTTGAGATCCTTCGTCGCGAAGGGCGCGCTACTCAGGATGACAGCTTATGGAGATGGCTTGCACTTGAGATGGCCTGCCGCCGAGTTGGGTGGTAGGGTTGTGACTGTAAAAGCGGCAACTGGGCTGCCGCACTCCAAATATGAAAATTGCGCGCCAACAAGTGCTGGGCAGCCTGCTGGTGGCGCTGATTGTGTTGACTATCCTGTTGATCCGCGCGTGGCCTATCCTATTCCATAAATGAATGTGTCTGCCGATCTGCCGCTGGTGGTTATCGTAGGGCCGACTGCTTCGGGAAAATCCGCGCTGGGAGTATGGCTGGCGGAGCGGCTCGGCGGCGAAGTGATTGCGTGTGATTCCACGCAGTTGCATCGCGGCTTTGATATTGGCACAGCGAAACCCACGAACGATGAACGCCGCGGCGTGCCGCATCACCTGCTGGACGTGCTGGACGGAAAAGACGAATCGACCGCCGGCGGTTATCGCGAGCGGGCGATTGAGGTTCTGAACGATCTTCGCGCGCGCAGAAAGGTTCCGGTGCTCACGGTCGGCACCGGACTTTACTTGCGGGCGCTGTTGGAGGGATTGGCGGAGGTGCCGCAACGGTCGGACGAACTGCGAGAGCGGCTGTGGGCGGCGGCTTCCGAGCATGGGGCTGGGTATTTGCACCGCATGCTGCGGCGGTTGGACCATGAATCCGCGGAAAAAATCATGCCCGCCGATGAACAGAAACTGATTCGCGCAATCGAAGTGTGTCTGCTGACGAAGAAGCCCCTGTCTGAAGTACACCGGAGCGGCCGCAAGCCGCTGGAAGGTTGGCGCGCCGTGAAGATCGGATTGATGCCGCCGCGGGAAGATTTGTATGAGCGCGTGCACGCGCGCACGGACGCGATGTTCGAGCGGGGCTGGATAGAAGAGGTTCGCGGGCTGATCGAGAGCGGAGTCCCCGAGGACGCGAAGGCATTCGATTTTATTGGCTACCGCGAACTGCGCAAAGTGCTGCGCGGAGAAATGGCGCTGGAAGAGGCGCGCGCCGCGATCCAGCAGGCGACGCGGCGCTATGCGAAAAGGCAGATGACCTGGTTCCGGCGCGAAAAAGGCGTGCCCTGGCTGGCGGGATTTGGCGACGAACCGGGAATTCGAGAGGAAGCGCTGGAGCACATTCGGGCGGAGCTTGGCGCGATGGTATCCGGGGCGAACGGAATGGACGTATAATTGGGGCGATGAGGAGTTTCCCTCCACACAAGGCGAAGTTTCCGCGCAAAGACTGGCTTTGATCCATCCATGAAAACAGCACAGCACGACACTTCCGTTTCCGAGCGCGCTCTCCTGGTGGGCGTAGGGTGGAAGCGCGCGCCGCGAATTCCGGGCATGCCCGCCGGAGAACAGGGCCGCGAATCGCTTCTGGAGCTTGTGGAACTGGCGAAAAGCGCCGGAGCGGAAATTACGGGCACGATATTCCAGTTAAGGGACGCGGCCGATCCGGCGACGCTGGTTGGCCGGGGCAAGCTCGATGAAATTCGCGCCGAGGCGACAGCACGGCAAGCCCCGCTGATTATTTTCGACAGCGAACTTACCCCGGTGCAGCAGCGGAATATCGAAGAAATGACGGAGCGGCGTGTGATCGACCGCACGCAGCTGATCCTGGACATTTTTGCGAAGCACGCGCGCAGCCGCGAAGGGCAGTTGCAGGTGGAACTGGCGCAACTAAATTACATGCTGCCGCGGCTGACCGGGAAAGGCACGGCGATGTCCCGGTTGGGCGGCAAGAGTGGTGGAGGCGGTTCCGGTGGAGCGGGCGGCGGGGCGGGCCGAATCGGGGTGCGCGGACCCGGTGAAAAGAAGCTGGAAACAGATCGCCGGCGCATTCGCGACCGCGTGAGCAAAATCAAGAACAGCATCGACGAAGTGCGCCAGCAGAGGGCGCTGCGGAGGGAAGCGCGAAACGCGGTGCCGCTAGGAACCGTGTCGCTGGTAGGCTACACAAACGCGGGAAAATCGACGCTGTTTAACGCGCTGAGCCGGGCGGAAGTGCTGGTTTCGTCGCGCATGTTTGCGACGCTGGACCCGACGATCCGGGCGTTGCGGCTGCCATCGAACCGCAGGATTCTGGTGTCCGACACCGTGGGATTCATTCGCGCGCTGCCAAAGGGATTGCTGACGGCATTTCGCGCCACGCTGGAAGAGGTGCAGGAATCGGCGCTGATTTTGCAGGTCAGCGATATTTCGAATCCGTATCACGACGAGCTGGAAGAAGAAGTGGAAAAAATTCTGGGTGAGCTTGGAGTGATGGACCGGCCGCGGCTTCGCGTGTTCAACAAAATCGACCGGCTTTCGCCGGAACAAAGGGAAGAGTTCACCGCGGCGTGGTCTCGCACGAAGAACGGAGAAGAGCCGCCGGTGTTTGTTTCGGCGCTGACGGGAGAGGGACTGGATGAATTATTGAGGCGCATTGACGCGGCGCTTCCCATCGATCCGATCGTGAAACTTTCGCTGCACATGCCGCTGACGGAAGGGCGCTCTCTTGCGTTGATCCACGCGCTGGGACGGGTGCTGCAGTCGCAGGTGAGCGATTCGCACATAGACCTGGAGGCGGAAATCCCGGAAGCGGTCGCGCGGCGATTGAAGCTGAAGGACTTCGAGGCAAAGGAAACATTCCGGCCTTCGCCGTCGTATGTTAAGTAGGAGTGGTGAACGAGGAGGGAATGAAGATGGCCGCCTTTTTGTTGTGGTGCATCCTGTTGGTGGTGTGTTGGCCGATTGCGCTGCTGGCGCTGGTCCTATATCCGATTGTGTGGTTGTTGCTGCTGCCGTTCCGACTTGTCGGCATCGCTGTAACCGGCGTGTTTGAGTTATTGCGCGCGATATTGTTCCTGCCCGTGCGAGTTCTGCGCGGCCCGCACGCCATCTGAAGAATTCGAGAAACACTCAGGATAACTTTCGAGGAATTCTGGGAAAATCTGCTAAATATAAACAAAATGTGACATAAGATCGGGTCACACCGGGCGTAAAGCCTTGTTGCCGCCCTTGTGGAAAACGCTGTGGAAAGTTCCAGGGCGGTCAAGGGGCGGTAACGCGTGTTGTTTCCGCGCCAATCTGCAACCCTCAAAATGACGCTTCGTATCATACAGAAAATGAACGGGTTATTGGCAGTACAAATATCGGACTGCGCCAGCTCTGCGTAAAATCAGGTCCAGTCTGGAAATGTGGATTTGCACAGGTTTGCAGCAGTTGTGTTACGAAAGAGTACCCAACCAAATCGAATCTCTACTGGCGATTAGTAACGTTGCAGTACCCTGTCAAAACGGCATTTGGCCACGTTGACGCTTGGGATGGCGGAGACTATAGTGAGCCGAGTGCCCAGAGAAGGAGCAAACGAAGCCCTCCCGTCCGCGCCCTTATGAACCTGCCGAACGCATTGACGCTATTGCGGATATTTATCGTGCCCGTTCTGATCGTGGTGCTGCTGACGCGCAGCCCGAACGTGGAACTTGCGGGATTTCCGATGCACTTTGAGGTCTGGGGTGTGCTGATTCTGCTGATCGCCGCGGCCACGGATTGGGCAGACGGATATTTCGCGCGCCGCAATTCCCAGGTCACGACGCTAGGAATTTTGCTGGATCCCATCGCCGACAAGCTGCTGATTTGCGCGGCATTTATTTCCCTGGTGGACATGCACCTGGCGAAAGCATGGATGGTGGTGATCATCATCGGGCGCGAGCTGGTGATTTTGGGATTGCGCAATATTGCGTCGGCGGAAGGATTCACGATTGCGGCGTCCACGCTGGGCAAAACAAAAATGGTGCTGCAAGTCTGCGCGGCGGCGGTGCTGATTTATGGCGCCAGGCATCCGTCGCTGCACCCGCTGGGGTTAGCGTTGTTGTGGCTTGTGGTAATCAGCGCAGTGGTATCCGCGGCACAATATTTTTACCGCTTCTGGAATCAACTGGACGATCGGGTGAAGCAGCGCCGCAAGCTGAGCCTGCTGGAAGTGCACAAGAAACCGCAGGATGCGCTGCCTCTCTGAGAACGAGCGGAAAAGCCTGCTGGAACTGGCGCGCCGGGCTGTGGTTGAAGCCGTTTCCCAAAGGCGCCTGCTGCAAGAAATCCCCAAAGAAGAAATATTTGACTGGCGCTGCGGCGTGTTCGTAACTTTGCACGTGCTCGGGCGTTTGCGCGGGTGTATCGGGGTGATCCAGGCGAAAGAGCCTCTGAGGGAAAGCATTGTGCGATGCGCTACGGAGGCGGCCCTGGAAGATCCACGATTCTCGCCGATGCAGCCCGAAGAACTGCCCGGGCTGGAGATTGAAATATCGCTGCTGTCCCCGTTGGAAAGGATTCAGCCGGAGGCAATTGAAATCGGGAAGCATGGATTGTTGGTGGAACAAGGTATCCGGCGCGGCTTGTTGCTGCCGCAAGTGGCAGTGGAGCACCACCTGGATCGCGAGCAGTTTTTGAGAGAAACCTGCAGAAAAGCGGGTTTACCGTGGGATGCGTGGAAGGCCGCGGACACGCTTATCTATGCGTTTACCTGCGAAATCGTGGAAGAAGGCAAGTAGAGACCCGCGAGGGGCAGCGGATTTAGTTCATGGCAAGAAAAAGCCCGCGCCTGAACTGCAGACGCGGGCGCCAATTCAAAATTGGGTTAATTGTTATTCGACTTCCACGTAGTCACCGGCATAAATATCAATCCGGCTGTAGGTAACGTAAACGGTGGAAGAATTGGGGCTGACATTGAGCACGATGCCTTCGCCAAGAACGTCCCTGGGGAGGTCGTTCCACTTGTACTTCACGGGATTGCTACCGAAGCCATACATCTTGTACTGGTAGTCGTCGAAATTCGCGGCTGTCTGGGCATTACCGCCTTCGTAGCGGAAGAATCGTACGTAATCGCCCACAGCCACGCTCTGGTTGGCGCCGAGATTGACGTAGACGGTGTTGAACTTTCCATACGACTGGCTAAAGTCTTTGCCCACCACAATCATGCCGACGGATTTACCGTTCACCGGCGCGAATTGGTCAAACTTATCGGCTGGTTTGTAAGGCGGCGAAGGGCGTTCCTGCCAAGGCCGAATGAAATCGCCGCGCTGGAGATAATCGCAAGCGAAGGTGACTTCGGCGGTGGAGACATTAGCCTGGACGTTTACTACCTTCAGCTGGCCCACGTCCTCGTAATAGGTGCCCATGGCTTTCATGAGTTTGTCCTGCCATTTGAACCATTGGTATTCCAGGGGATCTTTCTCGGGGCGAAAAACCGAGTAGCGATCGCCGACGTGAACTCCCTGGCTGGAACCTTTGCTGATAAAAACGAGGTCGCGAAGGGCGAAGACCAGTTTGGAGTTGGACTCTTCGCCGGAAATGAGCCGGGAGTCATCGCCACCACGATCGGAAGTAACGAAATTCGAACAATAGACGGCCGAGTAATCCGGGGACGTCGCGTTGGCGACAGGTCCAGCGGAGGCGGCCACCTGTTGCTGTTGTGGGGCGCTCTGCGTCCAGGCGCTTGCGCCTGCCAATAACATGCTGAGACCCATACCTGCTGCAATTGCGCGCATTAGAAGACTCCTTCGACTCACGCCAAAAAGGGCCGTGCGGGGACTTGCATACACTTGAAACTAACAAGGGCTCTGGGGCGCGTCAACAAATTGGGTGGGGCGACTTTACACTTTAGCTAAGACGTGCTACAAGGCGTATTTTCAATAGATTGGAGCGTATTCAGAGCTATGAGCGTCTTCGGAACAGGGGTGGCCCGCATCTGCGCGGTGGTGGCGGCCTCTACAGCAGGAGAATTTCGGGCGCTGGTTCGGGCGACTCTGCGGGAAACGCCGACCGTGGAGCTGCGCCTGGACTGGTTGGCGAACGATACGGAACGGGAGAAAGCTCTGGATTGGCTAATGAAGTTTGCTCCGAAGGACGCCGTGTTCCTTGCCACGTGCCGGAGGCGTGTGGGCGGAGGGGAATTGGCGGGAGGGGCGGAAGCGGAATTGTACTGGTTGCGGAAAGCGAAAGAGGCCGGTTGCGCGTGGTGCGACCTGGAAATCGAAACGTTGCAGGAAATGCCGGGGAAGACGGTGGAATCGTGTGGATTGCCGGAGAAAGTATTACTGTCAATCCATGATTTTCGCAGCACACCGAAGTTGCCGGCAAAATTGAAACTGGCTGCGCGCGGCGGAGCTACCGCGGTAAAGGTGGCGGCAATGGCGCGGAAATTGTCGGACAGCACCCGGCTGCTGCGATTGGCGCGCGGCTCGCAAAAAGTGGTGGCCGTGCCGATGGGAGAGATTGGCCTGCCAGCGCGGATTCTCGCGCTGCGCGAGGGCAGCGCCCTGCTGTACGCGCCAGTGGCAGCGGCGACTGCGCCGGGGCAAGTGCGATTGCAGGAACTGAAAGAACTTTACCGTGCGCATGAGCTGACGAAGAAGACCCGGGTTTATGGCGTGATCGGCAATCCCATCGGGCACTCGCTTTCGCCGCTGCTGCACAACACCGGGTATGTGGCCGCGGGGAAGGATGCGGTGTTTCTGCCGTTTCTGGTTGAAGATTTGCGGGAATTTGTGAAGGCGATCCCGGAATTCGGTGTGGCGGGATTCTGCGCGACTATTCCCCACAAGAAGAAGATTTTCGATTATCTGGAGCAGTGCGAGCCGCTGGCGGAGGAGATCGGGGCCGTCAATACGGTGACGGTGCGCCACGACGTAAAACTGGCGGGGAGCAATACGGATTACGTCGGTGTGCTGCGCTCGCTGCAAGGGAAGCTGAAGATCAAAGGCAGCCGCATCCTGATTTTTGGGGCTGGGGGCGCGGCGCGGGCGGCGGCGTTCGCAGTGGCGAAAGCTGGTGCAGAGGTGCTGGTTTGCGCGCGTCGGGAGAATGCGGCGAAGGAGTTGGCGCGGGCGGTGGGCGGCGGGGTGATCCGGCGCGCAGCGCTGCGGAAAGAAAAGTTCGACGCTATCATCAATACGACACCTGTGGGAATGCATCCTCACCCGCGGAGTTCGCCCCTGGAAGCGGGCGAATTGAATTGCAAGCTGGTGATGGACATGGTGTACCGCCCGCTGCAGACGAAGCTCCTGCGCATGGCGACGGCGCGAGGGATCCGCACGGTGTCCGGTGTGGAAATGTTTGTGGCGCAGGGTGTGGCGCAATGGGAACTGTGGATGGGCAGCCGCGCGCCGGAACCGGCCATGCGCAAAGCGATCCTGAAGACGCTGCGAGCCGAGGAAAACGCGAAGAGCTAATTCGCTTCTGACTGAACTCAATAAATACAGGCGAAATTATTCGTAGCGGAGGGCGACGAGTGGATCGACGCTTGCTGCGCGGCGGGCGGGGGCGTAGCAGGCCGCTAGCGCTACTGTGACGAGCAAGGCCGCGACGCTGATGATGGTGAACGGGTCGGTGGGGCTGATGTCGAATAGGAGATTTGCGAGATAGCGCGTAAGAGCGAGAGAGCCGCCAACACCGAGCGCGAGGCCGATCAGAATCATTACAAGGCCCTGGCCCAGGACCAGGCGCACAAGATCGGCAGGTTGCGCGCCGAGAGCCATGCGAATGCCGATTTCGTGCGTGCGCTGAGAGACGAAGTAGGAAATGACGCCGTAAATGCCGACGGTGGCCAGGAGCAGGGCCAGCGAGGCGAAGAGTGTGAGCAACGTCATATAGAAGCGCGGGGTTTCGATCGAGTCGTCGATCCGTTGTTGCATGGTGGCAACATCGAAAACCGGTTGCGAAGGATCGACCACCGCGAACGCAGCGCGAACCGCGGGGATGAGGCTGCGAGGATCCTGGTTGCTGCGCAGGACGACGTCTGCGAGGCTGGCGTGAATCTTGCCGGAGTATGGGACGTAAACCAGGGGATCGCAAGCATGGTCGAGTCCTTGGCTATGGACATCGCCCACCACGCCGATGATTGTGCTCCACGGGGCGTCCGGACCGCCGAGGCGGATGCGTTTTGAGAGCGGCGCTCCGGCAGGTAGAAAGCGCTGCGCGAAGGAGGCGCTTACGATCGCCTTATTCGAATCAGACGCGATATCGGAGAGGTTGAAGGTTTGCCCAGTGATAAGAGGGATGTACATGGTCTGAAAATAGTCTGGCGTGATTTCGCTGTCAGACACTGTGGGTGCCGCGCCGCGCGGAGGTTCGGGTTGTCCTTCGACGAGGAAGGAAGACGAGCCCCAGTGACCAATGATGGGAAGCTGGGTGGACACGGCAGCGGAGCGGACACCGGGGAGTGCACGAAGGCGGTCGAGAATCTCCAAGAAGAACGCGGTGCGCTGCTGATCGGTGGAATATTTTGTTCCGGGCAGTTCCGTGTTTACGGTGAGCACGTTGGTGGGGTCGAAGCCTGGAGCGACACTGGACAAGCGCACAAAACTGCGAATCAGCAGGCCCGAACCAATCAGCAATAAAAATGCCAGCGTGAACTCCACTACCACGAGAAGGCCGCGATACCCGCGATGAAGGGAAAGACTCGTGGAGCGCGAGCCGTCCTTGAGTGCATCGTTCACGTTCGGGTTGGAAGCGCGAAGAGCGGGCGCAAGTCCGAAAAGGATGGCGGTGAGGCAAGTTGTGAAGAACGTGAACAACAAGACGCGCCGGTCGATCGAGATCGCGCCAATCTGAGGAATCGCGGCTGGCAAGGAAACGCGCAGAAGCCGAATGCCGATGAATGCAAGAAGTAGTCCTGCGGCGCCGCCAATCGCCGCCAGGGTGAAGCCCTCGGTCAGCAAGAGTTGAAGGATTCGCGCACGGCCTGCACCGATCGCGGCGCGAACCGCTAATTCTCTTTTGCGCCCAGCGGTGCGAGCCAGTTGGAGATTGGCGACGTTCACGCATGCGATCAGCAGGACGAAGAGAACGGCAAGAAGCAGAACAAGGAGTGCCGAGCGGACATCCCCGACAATCGTTTGCTGCAGTGGTATCACCTGCACCAGTAAACCCTGGCGCATATGGACAAATGTCGGGGGAATCTCCGAGTTGGATTGAGCGGCGAGCGTGGCGAGATCCGCGTGTGCCTGATTGATGGAGACGCCTGGCGCTAAGCGGCCGATGATCCGGGTCAGGCTGAGACTTTTCGAGGTCCAATCGACTTGGGGCGGAAGCTGAGCTGGGTACAGACACTCGGGAGCAAGGGTCTTGTCCGGGAATCGGAAACTTGCTGGCAATACGCCGACGACGGTGTAGGCGTCGCCATCGAGTTCGATGGATTTTCCTACGATGGCGGGATCGGCGCTGAATTTACGGTGCCAAAGCGAATCGCTGAGAAGGACGGCGAGAGGGCCGCTGGGTTCGTCTTCTTCGGGGAGAAACGTGCGGCCCAGCGCCGGCTGAATGCCCAGAACGGTGAGGAAATTGGCGGTCACGCGAGAGGCTTCGATCCGTTCGGCTTCCCCGGCGCCTGTGAGATTGGATTGCGCGCCGGTGCTGTAAGCGAGCATGCCTTCGAACGTGTGATTGTTCGTCTTCCAGTTGCTGAATTCCGGATTGGGAACGGCCCAATCGTTAAAACGCGGCATAAATTCATCGGCCCAGACGAGGCGCGAAGGATCGCGATAGGGAAGAGGGCGAAGAAGAGCGGCGTCGACGACGGAAAATATGGCGGTGGACGCGCCGATGCCGAGAGCCAAAACAATTGTGGCTATGACGGCGAAGCGGCGGTCTTTGCGCAAATTGCGGAGGGCGTAGCCGACGTCGCGCACAAAGTTGTCCAGGTGAATTTCCCAGCGATTGTCGCGGACTTCCTGTTTGACGCGTTCGACGCCGCCGAGTTTGATTGCGGCGTCGCGGCGCGCTTCTTCCGGGGTCATGCCGGCGGCAAGATTGTCTGAGATCAGTTGCTCGAGATGGAAGCGGAGTTCGCGATCGAGGTCGGTTTCCGCGCGGGATTTGTGAAACACACGGCGAAGCCAGTGCAGCATGGCTAAGACTCCCCCTCCGGCGCGTTCAGAACCAACGCCACGGCCTCGCAAAGCCGCTCCCAATTGCGAGCTTCGTCCTGCAACTGCTTCCGACCTTTCCTGGTGAGGGAATAAAACTTGGCTTCGCGGCCGGTTTCCGAGTTTTTCCAATCGGCTTGCAGCCAGCCGCGATCTTCCAAACGATGCAGCGCGGGATAGAGCGAACCTTGATGAACCTGGAAAAAGTCTTTGGAGATTTGTTGAAGACGCTGGGCGATGGCGTAGCCGTGGCTGGGGCCGAGGGCGACGATCTTGAGGACCAGGAGATCGAGAGTGCCTTTGAGAAGTTTAAGTTGTTCTTCGCTCATGTCGATGCCTAGAGATTCGACATATAGTCGACGGTGCGCTGATTGTCAACAACAAAAACGAACAATGAAATGCTCGGCTAGGCTCCGCCTAACTACCTCGGCGGGGCAGTCGCGATATACTTTCAAGTCTTGAGTGTGTGCGCGAAAGTGGACTGATGATCCAACCATCGTTTGGGGAATTTCAAAAGCTGGCCAAGCAGGGGAACCTGATCCCGGTGTACGACGTGTTTTCGGCGGATTTGTTGACTCCCGTTAGCGCGTATCTCCGTATATCGCAAGGGGCCAGATATTCGTTTCTGCTGGATAGCGTGGAAGGCGGAGAAAAGATCGCGCGCTACACCTTTGCCGGCGCCAATCCTGAAGAGGTGTTCCGCTATGCCGGAGGCGCGTGTGTGCTGGAAAGCCGCAACCGCATGATCTGGGAGGAACGCGATCCGATTTCGTTTTTGCGGGAACACATCGCGAAGTTTCATCCGGTACGCGTGCCGGGTTTACCGCCGCTGGTTGCCGGCGCCATCGGTTATTTCAGTTACGACATGGTGAGGCTGATCGAGCGGCTGCCTAAGCGGTTGCGGGACGAGATCGGGCTGTATGACGCAGTACTGATGTTCTATCGCGGCCTGATTGCCTTCGATCACGTGCAGCACCGGTTGTGGATCGTGCGCAATGTGTACACCGCGGGACCAGGTTCTCTGCGCGCCAAGTACAACGCCGCGGTTGAAGAGATTCGCCAGACGCGAGAACTGCTGGAAGCGCCGGTGGAAGGTGAAAAGCCTCGAAAAGCGCCGAAGAAAAGCGTGCGTGCGCCGAAGGCCAAGTCGAACGTGCGGCGCGACGAGTATCTGCAAGCGGTGCGCAAGGCTCAGCAATACATTCGGGCGGGCGATATTTTTCAGGTGGTGATCAGCCAGCGATTTTCGACTAAGACGAAGGCCAAGCCGTTTGATGTTTACCGCGAGCTTCGCGCACTGAATCCTTCGCCGTATCTTTTTTATCTGCAATTGAACGATGTGTACGTGGTGGGCAGCTCGCCGGAAATGCTAGTGAAGGTGCAGGGCAAAGATGTGTTTTACCGGCCGATTGCGGGGACACGTTGGCGGGGCAAGGAAGAAGTCGAGGATGTGCGCCTGGAACGCGAGATGCTGGCGAGCGAGAAAGAGCGCGCCGAGCACATCATGCTGGTGGATTTGGGACGGAACGATTTGGGACGCGTGTGCGAATACGGCAGCGTGAAAGTGGAAAAGCTGATGACTGTGGAGCGCTATTCCCACGTGATGCATCTCGTCTCCAGCTTGCGCGGGCAGTTGCGCGAAGATGTGGACTGTTTCGATGCGCTGATGGCCTGCTTCCCAGCGGGCACGGTGTCAGGAGCGCCGAAGGTTCGCGCGATGGAGATCATTGAGGAATTGGAGAAAACGCGGAGGGGAATCTACGCGGGCGGGATTCTGTATCTGGATTTTGCCGGCAACCTGGACTCATGCATCGCACTGCGCACGATGGTCATCAAAAATGGTGTGGCACACGTGCAGGCGGGCGGGGGAATTGTGGCAGACTCCACGCCGGTGGGAGAGTTTGACGAATCCGTGAATAAATCCATGGCGTTGATTCGCGCGCTGGAAGCGGCACAGCCGGGCAAGACGGCCAAGGAAGCGAGGCGGAAGCGGTGATTCTCCTGCTAGACAACTACGATTCGTTCACCTACAACCTGGCGCAATATCTGGGTGAACTGGGTTGCACGCTGGAGGTGCACCGCAACGATAAAATCTCCGTAGAAGAAATCGAACAGCGCAAGCCGGAGCGCATCGTGATTTCGCCAGGCCCTTGCACGCCGCAGGAAGCTGGCATTTCCGTGGAACTCATACAGAAATTGGCGGGAAAATTTCCCATTCTTGGCGTTTGCCTGGGGCATCAGGCTATTGGCGCGGCGTTTGGCGCGAAGATCGTCCGGGCGCCGAAATTGTTTCATGGGAAAACCAGCGACATCGAGCACGACGGGAAAGGCATTTTCCGGTCGGTGCCCAATCCCTTCCCGGCCACGCGGTACCATTCGCTGATTGTGGAGAAAAAGTCACTGCCGCGGCAGTTACAGGTCAGCGCGGAAACGCGAGACGGCATCATCATGGGCTTGCGCCACCGCAAGCACAAGATCGAAGGGGTACAGTTTCATCCGGAATCGGTGCTGACGGAGTCCGGCAAGCAACTTCTGAAGAATTTCCTGTCACTGTGAGTTAGCGAGTTCCGCGAGCAGCCGGCGGACTATCCTGCGTTAACCCATAGGTGACTTACGAAGAAAAATAGAATATTAATGTTATCCGCATGGGTTAGTCCCTCCATTTCCCCACGCCCATGGAGGTTCACATGAAGTTTTTCCGCGCCTTTTTGGCAGCGATTGTTGTCGTTCCCCTTGTGTTTTATCCATTGCTTCCGGCGGCGGCAGCGCATCCCGCCATTGGCATTTTGACCCTTGCAACTCACGCGCATCTGGACGAGGCAGCAGCCTTTCCGGGGCTTTCGGTGTTCGAAGGCGAACGCCTGTCCACGGAAGCGGAAGGGCGCTTGTCTGTCAGGCTAGGGCATTCGGTGTTGACGCTTGGAGAGAAGACCGAAGTGGTGCTCGTGCCGCTCGCCGACACGCTGCACGTGGATATGAGTGTTGGATCACTGCGATTTTCCGCGGCTCAGAATGAAGCTATTGAAGTGCATGTGCAAGAAGCTATCGTCCGCCAGGCGAGCACGCAGGCCACGCAAGCGTCGGTGACGATTCTTGCACCCAAGGTGCTTCAGATTACGGCGGAGCGCGGCAATCTGAACTTTGTCTACCAGGACGAGTTTCGGGTTTTGCCGGAAGGGCAAACCTACCGGCTATATCTGGATTCGCCTTCGGAACCGCCGGACGCGACGTCGGTGGGATCCGCGAAATCGCATTCGTCGAAGAGGGTCGGTTACTTCATCGTGGGCGCGGGAGTGGCGGGCTTGGCGGCGTGGACTATTCACGATGCGCTGAGATCTTCAAATCCGCCAATCAGCCCGGCGAAACCCTGAGAGCCGTTACGAGCGTTCGTTCGTGAAGCGCTTCAATTGTTCGAGTTTTTCGAGCGCGGCGCCGGACGATAGCGCTCGATCAGCTAACTCGGCACCTTCTCGAAAGTCTGTGGCGATGCCGGTGACTACCAACGCCGCTGCGGAATTCATCAGCACGACATCGCGGCGCGGCCCGCTTGCGCGTTCGAACAACGCGCGAATCATTGCCGCGTTTTCCTGCGGAGTACCGCCGCGAAGCGCCTCCAGCGAGACTTGCGCCAAACCGAAATCCTGCGGCGAAAGCGTGAGACGCCGCACCGTTCCGCCTTTCACTTCCGCCACCAGCGTTTCCCCTGCCAGCGAAATTTCGTCCAGTCCGCCGAAGCCATGCACAACCAGGGCTCGGGAGACGCCAAGTTCCGCCAGTGTTGCCGCCACCAGGTCGATGAGGTCAGGAGAAAAAACGCCGAGGATCTGCGAGTGCGCACCCGCGGGATTCGTCAGCGGCCCCAGGAGGTTGAATACTGTCCGCGCGCCGATCTGTTTTCGCGCTGGACTCGCGTGGCGCGTGGCGGAGTGAGCGGCAGGGGCGAAAAGAAAGCCAATGCCCAGTTCGCGAATGGCGCGCCCGGATTCACGCAATGGCAAATCGATGCGAATACCCAGAGCTTCCAGAACGTCGGCGGAGCCACTCTTTGAGCTGACGGAACGGTTGCCATGCTTGGCGACATGTGCTCCCGCGGCGGCTGCGACGAACGCGGATGCCGTCGAAATATTGAATGTACCCGAACCGTCGCCACCAGTGCCGCATGTGTCGACCATGTGCGGCGGGCGCTCGTCTTCCGTAGCGAAAACCGGCGCGGCGTGGCGGCGCATGACGCGGGCAAAGGCCCCAAGCTCCGCGAAACCGATCGCGCGCTGGTTCAGGGCGAGAAGCAGGCGCACGATTTCAGGTGTTTCGATGCGGCCGGAAAGCAGTTCTTCCATCAAAGCTTCGGCTTCGGCGGGCGTCAACGGTTCCAGGCGCTCGGCTTTTGCGATGAGAGAAATAGAAGCATTCATGAAGTTGTCACAGAGACTTGGCCGCTTAACCTTGCCCGGGATGCGCCTCTCAAGTAAACTTGACTGTTTTACGAGCCTCAAATTCTAACATCTGTGCACTGTCCCATCGTCGCACAGGATGTCGGCCCGGGCAGCACGGGCTTCAAAAAGGCAGAACCTCAAATGAAGATCCACGAATACCAAGCTAAAGCTATCCTTTCGCGCTATGGCGTAACCACTCCGCGCGGCGAAGTGGCATACACCAAAGAAGAAGCGCGCGAGGCCGCGCAACGGCTGAAATCCCCGATCGTGGTGGTGAAGGCGCAGATTCACGCGGGCGGCCGCGGCAAAGGCGGCGGCGTGAAACTGGCGCGGTCGGCGGATGAAGCGGCGGAAATCGCGTCGCACATCCTGGGAATGAATCTGGTGACGGCGCAGACTGGTCCCCAGGGACGGATTGTGAAGCGGCTGCTGATCGAAGAAGGGCTGGACATCCGACGCGAACTTTATTTGGGCCTGCTGGTTGATCGCGAATCGGAGCGGCCGGTGTTCATGGCCAGTTCGGCAGGCGGCATGGAGATTGAAGAAGTAGCAAAAGAAAATCCCAACGCCATTTTGCGTGAGCCGATTCATCCTGCGGTTGGTTTGCAGCCTTATCAGGCGAGGAAGATCGCGTTCGGGCTCGAGCTGAGCGGGGAACAGGTGACGGCGGCAACACCCTTTTTGCAGGCGCTGTATCGCGCGTTCATCGATACGGACGCGTCGATGCTCGAGATCAACCCGTGCGTGCTGACCGGCGACGGGAAGCTGGTGGCGCTAGATGCGAAGATGGCTTTCGACGACAACGGCTTGTTCCGGCACAAAGATTTGCGGGAACTGCGCGATCTGGACGAAGAAGATCCCCTGGAAGTGGAAGCATCGAAGTATGGATTGAATTACATCAAGCTGGACGGCACGGTGGCGTGCATGGTGAATGGCGCGGGATTGGCGATGGCTACGATGGACATCATCAAGTATGCGGGCGGTTCGCCGGCGAACTTTCTGGATGTGGGCGGCGGCGCGTCAGCCGATCAGGTGAAAAACGCGTTTGGGATTTTGCTGAGCGACCCTGCCGTGAAGGCGGTGTTCATCAATATTTTCGGCGGCATCTTGCGCTGCGACGTGCTGGCCACGGGCGTGGTGGCGGCGGCCAAGGATCTGCACGTGAAAGTGCCGATCGTAGTGCGAATGGAGGGCACCAACGTGGAGCAAGGGCAACAGATTTTGCGAGAAAGCGGATTGAACTTCACCATAGCCGATGGAATGAAGGATGGAGCTCAGAAAGTCGTTGCATTGGCCGGGGGTGCTCGATGAGCGTTCTGGTTAATGAAAAGACTCGAGTGCTGGTTCAGGGCTTCACTGGGCGCGAAGGAACGTTTCACGCGCAGCAGATGATTGATTATGGGACCAACGTGGTTGGCGGGGTCACTCCAGGCAAGGGCGGAACGAAGCATCTGGAGCGCCCGGTGTTCAACACTGTTGCCGATGGCGTGAAGGCCACCGGCGCGGATGCGTCCGTGATTTTTGTGCCTCCTCCGTATTCGGCCGATGCCATTCTCGAAGCCGTGGATGCGAAGTTGCCCCTGGTGGTTTGCATCACGGAAGGCATTCCCGTGCTGGACATGGTGCGCGTCGCGGAAGTGTTGCGCGAATCGAATACGCGGCTGATTGGCCCGAACTGCCCGGGAATCATTTCGCCCGGGAAATGCAAAATCGGAATCATGCCGGGGCGCATTCACAAGCAGGGAAAGGTTGGCGTGGTTAGCCGCAGCGGCACGTTGACATACGAAGCCGTGCATCAGTTGACGCAGCTTGGGATCGGCCAGTCCACGTGCATTGGAATTGGCGGCGATCCGATCATTGGCACCACGTTTCTGGACGCCATCAAAATGTTTCATGAAGATCCGGACACTCACGCCATCATTCTGATCGGAGAAATAGGCGGAAACGCCGAGGAACGCGCGTCGGAATGGATCAAGGCAAACGTGAAGAAGCCGGTTATCGGGTTCATCGCCGGACAGACCGCGCCTCCGGGGCGGCGCATGGGCCATGCCGGAGCGATTATCAGCGGAGGGCAGGGAACCGCAAAAGATAAATACGCCGCGATGAAGGCCGCGGGAATTCGCACCGTGGAAACGCCGGCGGATCTGGGCTCGACGGTCGCAGCCGCGCTGAAGTAAGCGATTCAACGGAAAAGTTTTTATCATTCAAACTGATTGAGGAGAATCTTGTGGCGATTGAACGTACGTTTGCAATTATCAAGCCGGATGCGGTGGCGCGCGGGCAACAGGGAGAAATACTGGCGCGCATTCAAAAGGCCGGATTCAAGATTGTGGCCATCAAATCGATGCGTTTGACGAAGGAAGAAGCCGGCGGGTTTTATGCCGTGCACCGGCAGCGCCCATTTTTTGGAGAGCTCACCGACTTCATGAGTTCCGGGAAGATTGTGGCGATGGTGCTGGAGGCCGATGGCGCCATTTCCAAGTGGCGGGACACGATGGGCGCAACCGATCCGAAAAAAGCGGCGCCTGGCACGATCCGGCACGACCTGGGAACCAGCATTGGCACCAATTGCACGCACGGCTCCGACGCACCGGACACGGCGGCGTTCGAAATTGGCTATTTCTTTTCCGGCATGGAATTGATCTAAGCGTTTGGTATTTGATTCGCCAGGGGCGCGGATTTCACAACCGTGCCCTTATTTTTTTAAGTGGCATCGCCAACGCGCGAGAGTAAAATCGAGCGATCCGGCCAGGAGGTACTTATGCCTGGTATTCAACGCCGCGAGTTTCTTCAGCGTGCTGCCTCTGCGGCAGCCGCCGCGTGGCTTGCTCCCAAATCTCTAGCTGCGCGATTGGCTCTGTTACCGCGGCTCGACCGCAAGTTTGCGGCCACGGAAACGGTAACGATCGGACAAACCGGAATTCATACTTCGCTTCTCGCGATGGGAACAGGCACGGTGGGATCGGGGCACCACTCGAATCAAACGGCGCTGGGCCTTGAAGGATTGTCGCGACTGCTGCAGAACGGGTACGACAACGGACTGCGTTTTTTCGACACCGCGGATTCCTACGGCAGCCATCCGCATGTGGCGGACGCGCTGAAGCACGTGGATCGCAGCAAAGTCACCGTGATGACGAAATCCTGGGCGCGCACGGCTCCGGAAATGCGCGCGGACCTGGACCGCTTCCGCCGCGAACTCAACACGGATTATCTTGACATCTGCCTGATGCATTGCGTGACGGAAGCGGATTGGACCACGCGTTTTCAGCCGGCCATGGATGTGTTGTCCGAAGCGAAGCAGAAAGGCGTGATTCGCGCGCATGGTTGCTCCTGCCATTCCATTGAAGCGCTGCAGGCCGCGGCGAAATCCCCATGGGTGGAAGTGGATTTGGTTCGCATGAACCCCATCGGTTCGCACATGGATGCCGATCCCGAAGCCGTGGCGACCGTGATTCGCCAGATGCGCGCCGCGGGCAAGAGAATTGTGGGAATGAAAATTCTTGGCCAGGGGGATTTGCGGAACAAGCAGGACGAAGCGATTCGCTATGCGCTCGGCCTTGGACTTTTGGATGCGTTTACGATCGGCGCCGAGTCCATCAACGAGCAAACCGACCTGATGAAGCGCATTGCCGCAGCCGCGTAAGCGCCGAAAATCGGGAGCTGCGCGCATAGCTTGCTTCTTTTGCGCGATGAATTAGACTGCGCGGGTATGGATCCATTCCGCGAACTCGGCCGCACACTTCTCATGCTGGGCGTGTTTATCCTCCTGGTGGGTGCTTTCTTTTATTTTGGCGGCAGGTTGCCGTTTCGCTTGGGACGATTGCCCGGCGACATTATTCATAAGGGCGAGCACACCACGTTTTACTTTCCGGTTGTCACCTGCCTGGTGCTCAGCGTGGGACTGAGCCTGCTCTTCTGGCTGCTTTCGCGCTTTCGTCGTTAGGACATAAATCGTGCTACTGTGGCTGCAAAGCTGTGCTGAATTCGTCAGGAGGCCAGGATGAAAGGTTCTGAGAAAGTCATCGAGCAATTGAATAAAGCATTGCGCGAGGAATTGACGGCCATCAACCAGTATTTTCTGCATGCGGAAATGTGCGAAAACTGGGGCTATGAACGGCTGTCCGGGTACATCAAAATGCAATCCATCGGCGAAATGAAACACGCAGAGTCGCTGATGGAGCGAATTCTTTTTCTCGACGGATCGCCCAGCATGAAGCCGCTGGAGCTGACCGTTGGAAAAAATGTCCAGGAAATGTTGCAAAGTGATCTGGACCTTGAGGTGGGCGCGGTGCGGGATTACAACGTCGCCATCCAGATTGCCGTGGAGGAAAAGGACAACGGCTCTCGCGATCTGTTCGTACAATTGCTGAAAGACGAAGAGAGCCACGTGGATTGGTTGGAAGCGCAGGTTCATCAGATCAAGGAATTGGGATACGAGCGCTATCTGACCATGCAGATGGGCGAGAATGAAGAAGACGAATAGCTGAACGCGCGCGTCGTGGTGGAATTTCCCGAAGCATCTGCGCTGATCAATGGCCATGGACCAATTGCAATTTAATCTGCAACCGGAACGGCGTGTTTACACCGTCAGCGATTTAACGGCGCGCATTCGCGATCTGCTGTTCAGGAATTTCACGGACATCTTCGTACAGGGTGAAATTTCCAACTGCCGCCCTGCCGCATCCGGCCATATTTATTTCACGTTGAAGGACGAACGCGCGCAAATTCGGTGCGTTTTTTTCAAGCAACAGCAGCGCGGGATGAAGTTTCGCCCCGAAGACGGCTTGAAGGTCAGCGTGCGCGGGTCGATCAGCGTGTATGAGGCGCGCGGGGAATACCAGGTTTACGTGGAATCGCTGGAGCCGCTGGGGCGGGGCGCGTTGCAGCTGGCGTTCGAACAGTTAAAGAAGCAGTTGGAAGCCGAAGGGCTATTCGACGCCGCGCGCAAAAAACCGCTGCCGTTGTTGCCGAGTCGCATCGGATTAATCACCTCGCCGACGGGCGCGGCGGTGCGTGATGTGGTGCGCATCCTCACTCGCCGTTTTCCGAATGTTCATTTGACGCTGTATCCGGTGCTCGTGCAAGGCGATGGGGCAGCCATGCAGATCGTGGAGGCGCTGCGTTATTTCAGCCGCAAACGAACTGCGGATGTGATCTTGCTCGTGCGCGGCGGCGGTTCCATCGAAGATTTGTGGTCGTTCAACGAGGAAATCGTGGCGCGGGCCATCGCTGATTCCGGAATTCCGGTAATTTGCGGGGTCGGCCACGAAACGGATTTTACAATTGCCGATTTCGCGGCGGACGTGCGCGCGTCCACGCCATCGGCGGCGGGGGAATTGGTGGTGCAGACGCGCAAGCAATTCGACGAGCACGTTTTCAAGTTGCGCAGCGCTCTGGGAAGCTTGATGCAATACAGGTTGCTGGAGCTTTCGCGCCGCGTGCATGAGCTGGGCAGCCGCCGCGGGTTCCGCCGCCCGCAGGATTTGCTGCGCCAGACACGGCAGCGGTCCGACGAAATGACATCGCGGCTGGCGTTGGGTTTGCGTGCGCGGCTGAACCAATCCCACAGGCGGCTGACGAAGGCCCAGGTCAGCGTGGCTCGCTTCGACCTCCGCGCGCGTGTGGGGGTATTTCGAAAGCGCGCCGCTGAATTGGAGTCCGAGCTGGCGGTGGACCTTCGCGCGCGGCTGGAACATTCGCGCAAACGGTTAGTTGCCGCCCATCTGCGGATTTCGTCGCTTGATTTTCGTGTGAAGATGGCGGCGCTGCGGCTGCGGTTGGAAAAACGCACGCACGACCTGGATGCTTGCACGCGGCAACTGTTGCGCCGGAAGCGCGAAAACTGGCAGCGGCTGGAGCTGCAATTGCAGGAGCGTAGTCCGCGGCAACTGCTGGAACGCGGTTACGCGATTGCCACCGATGCGAATGGGAATATTCTTCGTGACGCTGCGCAAGTTGCGATCGGCGATGCAGTAAAAATCCAGCTCCGCCGCGGACACCTGACCACGGAAGTAAAAGACAAAGAAACTGAATAGCTCAAGGGAGCTAGTCGTCTTCGTCGCCGGACACCTTGAGGACCGCCAGGAATGCTTCCTGCGGGATGTCCACCTGCCCAACGCGCTTCATGCGCTTCTTGCCTTCTTTTTGTTTTTCGAGCAGTTTGCGTTTACGGGAAATGTCCCCGCCGTAGCACTTTGCGAGAACGTTTTTGCGGATGGCGGCAACGGTTTCGCGCGCAATCACGCGGCTGCCGATCGCGGCCTGAATGGGCACTTCAAACATCTGGCGCGGAATTAATTTTCTCAGTCGCGTGACCAGTTCGCGCCCGCGCTCGACGGAAAACTCGCGGTGGATGATCAGGGCTAGCGCATCCACAGGCTCGCCGCCGACAAGAATATCCAGCTTGATCAGATCCGATTCCACGTAGCCGGCGAGGTGGTAATCCAGCGAAGCGTAACCACGCGACACGCTCTTCAAGCGGTCGTAAAAATCAAGAACGATTTCGTTTAACGGCAATTCGTAAGTGAGCATCACGCGCGTCGGCGAAAGATACTCGAAATTCTTCTGCGTGCCGCGCTTGTCCTGGCAGAGCTGCAGGATGCCACCGACAGAATCGTCGTTGGTGATGATCATCGCGGTGATGATCGGCTCTTCGATTTTTTCGATATCGCTGGGATTGGGGAATTTGGACGGACTGTCGACCTCAATAACATCGCCGGTAACTTTCGTAATGCGGTAGCGCACGCTGGGAGCGGTGGTGATCAGATTTAAGCCGAACTCCCGCTCCAGGCGTTCCTGCACGATCTCCAGGTGCAACAGCCCGAGAAAGCCGCAACGAAAGCCAAAGCCCAGCGCCACGGAATTTTCCGGCTCGTAGAAGAAGGCGGCATCGTTCAGCTGCAGCTTGCCCAAGGCATCGCGCAGCGGTTCGTACTCGTCCGCGAGCACCGGAAAAATCCCCGCAAACACCATCGGTTTGATGGCTTCGAATCCAGGAAGCGCCGGGGCTGGCCGCGCTGCCTCGGTGACGGTGTCTCCCATGCGCGCGTCGGCCACGCGCTTGATATTGGCCACGATGAAGCCCACATCGCCGGCCTCGAGTTCTTCGAGCGCGATCGGTTTCGGCGTCAGCGTGCCGAGTTGTTCCACTTCGTAGACTTCGTTGGTGGCCACCAGCCGGATTTTCATGTGTTTGGTGATGCGACCTTCCATCACGCGCACCAGCACCACCGCGCCGCGGTAAATATCGAACCAGGAGTCAAACACCAGCGCCTGAAACGGATTTTCCGCGCTGCCTTTGGGCGGCGGGATGCGGTGCACGATGGCTTCCAGCACTTCTTCCACGCCGATGCCGCTTTTGGCGCTGATCATCAGCGCGTCGCCGGCGGGAATCGCCAGAACGCTTTCGATCTGCTCTTTCACGAAATCGGGCTGCGCGGCAGGCAAATCAATTTTGTTGATCACGGGAAGGATGGTGAGGTTATGCGAAGCCGCGAGAAATGTGTTGGCGACGGTTTGCGCTTCCACGCCCTGGCTGGCATCGACGACCAGCAGCGCGCCTTCGCACGCGGAAAGCGCGCGGGATACTTCGTATGAAAAATCGACGTGGCCAGGCGTGTCGATCAGGTTCAGCCGATAGGTGTTGCCGTCTTTCGCTTTGTAATGCAGCCGAATGCTTTTGGCCTTGATAGTAATGCCGCGCTCGCGCTCCAGATCCATGGAGTCCAGCACCTGCTCGTGCATTTCGCGCTGCGAAAGCGCGCCGGTCATTTCCAGAAGCCGGTCCGCCAGCGTCGACTTGCCGTGATCGATATGTGCGATG
Organism: Candidatus Acidiferrales bacterium; assembly: GCA_963701055.1. Classification (GTDB taxonomy): domain Bacteria; phylum Acidobacteriota; class Terriglobia; order Acidiferrales; family UBA7541; genus Acidiferrum. The sequence goes on from OY969563.1 coordinate 1,463,433, forward strand.
ATGCAGAAATTCCGTATGAACTTCGGGTCCATTCGCTTCCCGTTCCGCCAGGATTTACCTGAGGGTATGCGTAGAGTGTACGACCTGCTATTTCGCTGCGGCAGCGCATGCCTACTCAGCGGAAACCACGCCGTGTAAACCTCTAGTTTGCCATAAGTGAGAGAAGCCGTCAGCCGGAGCAGCTCTTGCGGTTTCATTTGCGAGGCGAATATGCGTGTGGACAGAAGCGATGCCAGGGGGCGCTGCCATGAGAAATTCAAGAAGGTGTACGCTGGGTGGCCGAAATTTCGTGAGACCCCAATAAGCCCCATTGCCCGATTCCACATTGTGGTTGCGACTCGGTTTGGCCGGGTCTGACGCGGCGTTATATAGTGGAGATGGTTCGAACCACCCGCGAGCCAATCAATTCCAACAATGAAGCAGCACCCAAGGATCAAGCTGGCAGATGGCCGCCGACGTTAACAAGAACCTGGAGCGCGCGAAGAAATTCCTCGATAAGAACCGTTTCGAGGACGCCATTGAGGCTTATCTTGCGGTGATTCAGGAAGCGCCGCAGAACGTGGAAGCCGCGCAGATGCTGGGTGATCTTTACACCCGCCTGGATCATCCCGACCGCGCCGCTGTTTATTACGGCCACCTGTTCGAATTGCTGGTCGATCCGCGCGACGAATCCAAGGCCATGGCGATTTACAATCGCTTCCTGCGGAATTCACTCGCCCCGCAGCCTCCCGAACGCATTGCGCGCTACGCTTTTCTGCAGCAAAAGCAGAATCATCCCGAAGAAGCCATCGATCAGTACATCAAGGCAGCGGAGCTGTTCAGCCAGGCGAACCGCATGGAAGACGCGCTGTTTTGCTGGGAACGTACGGCGCAGCTGGAGCCGGAGAATTTAAATCGCCAGTTGAAAGTGGCAGAAACCGCTTCACAACTTGGCAAGAATGCGCTGGCGGCACGATCTTTTCTTCGGGCAGGCACTTTGGCGGCAGCGGCCGGCTCGCCACAAGAGTCAATGAGACTGCTCGGCCGCGCCTATGCGCTGGCGCCACAGGAACGCAGCGTCGCGTTGCTGTATGCGCAGGCCAAATTGCGAAATGGCGAAGCTGCCGAGGCCGCCGCATTGATGGAACCGTTCGCCGCAAGCGAAAGCGATACCCCGTTTCTGGAAACTTTTGCAGACGCGCTGCAGCAGGCCGGGCAACTTGATCGCGCGCGCAGCGTCCTGGAAAAGCTTTTACGCGAAAAAAATGAAGGTGGCACGCGTTTGTTCGGGTTGGCCGACGCCTTTGCCGACCTGGCGCAGGATGCCAAGTCCGTGGAAATTCTGGTAGTGCTCAAGCGAAGAATGTTCGCGGACAAGAAGCAGAACGAGTTCACGACTCAAGTCGAAGAATTGGGCGCGAAGCATCCAGAGTCTCTGCCCATCTTGGAATTTTGGGCTGCGCTGTACAACGAATTGAACCGTGAATCGCAGTATTTTGAAGTGCTGATCCGGTTGTTCGACGCTAACTTCAATTCCGGGAATTTTGCCAAGTCCAGCGAGGTGCTGGAACGCCTGGTGGACATCGATTCCTACGATTACCGCAACCAGGAACGCATGGAAAAATTGCGTGGGCGCGTTGACGAAACCTTCCTTCGCCGAGTTGCCGGGCGCATGGCTAAAACAACGGTGGGAACGCAAAACCCGGCCACGCCCCCGAAAACCGAATCCAGTCACGATATCTCTACGGAGAACCCCGTTACCGAAGAAGGGAAAAAGCTGCAGGCTCTGGAGGATCTGATCGTGCAGACGGAGATTTTCCTGCAATATTCGTTGCAAACCAAAGCCATCGACCGGCTACAGAAAATCGCCGCCATGTTTCCGGGGGAAGAAGAACGCAATCCGCGTCTGCAGGGCCTGTATCAGATGGCGAACTGGTGGCCCAAGGCGCAATCGAAACCGGAAGCGCCGTCGAAAGCTCCAGTTGTGCCGGTTGTGGAGGCGCAGCCAACCCCGCCGACGGGCCGCACGGGAACTTATACCGCGGACACGCTGCGCGACCTAACGAAGATTTCAGAAATTAACCAGAAAACTTTCCGGCAGCAGACGCCGCGCGCGATGCTGAACACTACCGTTACGGAAGTGGGCACGTACATGAAAGCTGCGCGCACGCTAGCGGTGATCGGCGCACCCGGGCGTCCACCGGAGATGGCCGCGGAATATTGCGCTTCGGGGTTGAAGCCAGCGCCGGGCTCGCAGGTTGTGTTATTGCTTGCGCAAATGGAAAAGGCCGTGCCGGATGAATTGGGCGGCATGGTCGTCGACGCTACGGAAGGCTCGATCCTGGCGGAATTGGGGCTGGAAACAGCGTTGGGTGTGATGCTGACGGACAAGGAAACTCAGGCTCCAGCGGCGATGCTAATTGTTGGCCAGGCTAGCGCTCATAAATGGAAGCCGAATCAGACTTATTTTCTGCAGGCGATTGGCGACCAGATGATGATGAGCGTGAGTCACACGCGCCTGCGCACGCTTGTCCGCCGCATGGGAGTTTCCGACGAACGCACCGGATTGCTGAGCCGCAGTTCGTATGTCGGCTGCTTGTTGAATGAAGCCGACCGCGCGCGCACGCAAGGCACAACACTTTCGCTGGCGATCCTGCAGATCGATCGCGGCTCGGAAATGTTGCGCCAGCAGGGAGAAGCGCCGCTGGAAAAGTTTCTGGAACAACTGGCGCGGTCGCTGCAGCCCATGGTGCGCCAGAACGATATGGCGGTGAAATACACTTCGTGGGCGTTGGCTTTCATTCTGCCGGACACCACCACTTCGGGCGCGCAGAACCTGGTGGAAAAATTACGCCGCGCGGCCGCCGGAGTTCGCCCACCGTGGGATTCCACGCAGGTTACGTTGAGCGCGGGAATTGTCGAAGCGGTGGCGCGCCAGGATTATGACAGCGAAGATATCGTGACCGACCTCATTAACCGCGCGGAATTCACCATGGAAGAGACACGCAAGCTTGGCGGAGACACAGTTGTTGTGGCCGAGGCGGCGAAGCATTGAATTGCGCGCCGTTGGATTGCCGCTGTATTGTTCTGCGCGACGTTCCCAGGGCATTTCGCATCTAACTCCAGGTTTCAGATAAGCGAGGAATTCATGTTTCCAACAGATGTGGTGATTGTTGCGGGTGCGCGCACGCCCATGGCGCGTTATACCGGCGTTTTCTCTGAAGTATCCGCGATTGAATTGGGAGCGCATGCCACCAAGGGCGCGGTAGCGCGTTCGGGAGTCGATCCTGGCGAATTCGACCATGTGGTGTTCGGCAATGTGTTGCAGACGAGTTCGGACGCGATTTATGGCGCGCGCCATGTCGGACTGAAAGCCGGATTGAAAGTGGAAACTCCGGCTGTGACCGTAAATCGTTTGTGTGGCTCTGGGATTGAAGCCATCGCGCATGCCGCGCAGCGCCTGCTTTTGGGCGAAGCCAGCATGGTGGTGGCGGGCGGAATGGAAAATATGACTCAGGCTCCGTTTGTGATTCGTGGCGCGCGCACGGGGCTGAAGCTAGGCAGCGGCGTCCTGGAAGATTTTCTTTTCGTCGGACTCACGGATTCTTACTGCGGATTGCCGATGGCGATGACCGCGGAAAAATTGGCGGCGCAGACCGGAATCACGCGCGCGGATGCCGACGCTTACGCGTTGCGTAGCCAGCAAGCAGCCGACGCGGCGGCGAAAGCGGGTGTATTCAAGGAAGAAATTGTACCCGTGGAAGTGAAGCAAGGGAAAGAGTCCATCGTGGTCAGCGAAGATGATCACCGGCGCCCGGAAACCACTATGGAGACGCTTTCGAAATTGCCGCCATCGTTCCAGAAAGACGGGATTGTCACGGCAGGGAACGCCAGCGGAATTGTGGATGGAGCGGCAGCGGTTGTGGTTACGCGCGAAAAAACGGCCAAGGAGCGCGGGCTGAAGCCGCTGGGAAGAATCGTGTCATGGGCCGCCGTGGGTGTGGACCCGAGCATCATGGGAATCGGCCCGGTGCCGTCGACGCGCAAGGCTTTGCAGTTTGCGGGATTGTCGCTGTCACAAATCGATCGCGTGGAAGTGAACGAAGCGTTTGCCGCGCAGTACCTGGCCGTCGAGAAGCAACTCGGGTTGTCTCGCGAAAAAACCAACGTGAATGGCGGCGCCATCGCGCTGGGACATCCACTGGCCGCATCCGGCACGCGGTTGGTGATCACGGTGTTGAATGAACTGCGGCGCAAAGGCTTGAAGTATGGCGTGGCGACCGCGTGCATCGGCGGCGGCCAGGGAATCGCCATGATCGTGGAAGCGCTCGGAAACTGAAAATCCGCTTTGCGATGCTGTTGGACAAAGCCCGCCGTTCCGCACAAATTCCCCGTCTTTGATACACTTTGACGGGTGGCACTCTCCCGCCGGTTTCGAATGGATCTTCTGAAGTGAGGATTGAGGATGGCGATTCAAAAAGTTGGAGTCGTTGGGTGTGGTTTGATGGGCTCGGGAATTGCCCAAGTGTGCGCGCAGGCGGGATTTCAGACCGTCGTGCGGGAAGTCAGTCCGGAATTGGTGGAGAAGGGATTGAAAAGCATCGAGAAAAATCTGGCGCGGCTGGTGGAAAAAGGCACGATGGCGGAATCGGCGAAAAATGAAATTCGCGGCCGCTTGAAAGGTGTGACTTCTCTTGACGAGTTGAAGGACTGCGACCTGGTTGTGGAAGCGATCATCGAGCAATTGCCTGCCAAACGCGAATTGTTTTCTGCGCTTGACGCACTCTGCCCCGCGCGCACCATTTTTGCCAGCAATACTTCTTCTTTGACGATCACGGAAATCGCGGCAGCGACGAAGAGGCCACGGCGCTTCGTCGGCCTGCACTTTTTCAATCCTGTTCCGGTGATGAAACTTGTTGAAGTGGTGAGGACAATCGCCACCGACCCGGCGGTGTACGAGGAAATGGTCAATTTCGGCGCGAAAGTGGGCAAAACTCCGGTGCGCGCGCAGGACAGCGGTGGCTTCATCGTGAATCGTTTGCTGGTGCCGTACCTTCTGGATGCCATTCGCGCGCTGGAAGAGGGCGTGGGGTCTGTCGTAGACATCGACAATTCCATGAAGTTAGGCTGCGGCTATCCGATGGGGCCGTTTACGCTGCTGGATTTTGTGGGGCTGGACACGACGTACTACATTTCGCAAATCATGTTCGATGAATTCAAGGAGAAGCGCTTCGCCGCGCCTCCATTGCTGAAGCGCATGGTTCTGGCCGGCTGGCACGGCAAAAAAAGTGGCCGCGGATTTTATGACTACGCCGATCCGGCCAACCCGAAGCCAATGAGTTTGTGAGGATCCGGAAATGTCCTACGAAAACTTGCTGTATGAAAAAAAAGAAGGCATCGCGTACATCACGTTCAATCGCCCCAAGGTGCTGAACGCGCTGAATCGCAAAACCGTCGAAGAACTGCAGTTGGTGCTTACGGATGCGCGCGACGATGCGGCTGTTCGCGTATTGATTCTGACCGGCTCGGGTGAAAAAGCATTTGTGGCTGGTGCGGACATCAATGAACTGGCCCAGCAAACTCCTGTGAACGGCAAGGAATTTTCGCTCTTTGGTCAGGGCGTTTTTCATTTACTGGAAACCATGGGCAAACCTTCGATTTGCGCCATCAATGGATTCGCGCTCGGCGGCGGTTGCGAACTGGCTTTGTGCTGCTCGGTTCGCCTGGCCAGCAAAACTGCGAAGCTCGGGCAGCCCGAAGTGAAGCTGGGAATTCTTCCCGGCTACGGTGGTTCGCAACGCATGGCTCGCCTTTGCGGAAAAGGCATCGCGCACGAAGTGTGCCTGACGGGCGAGATGATTACCGCGGAAGAAGCGCAGCGAATCGGGCTGGTCAATCGGGTTTACGAGCCAGCCGAATTGCTGCCTGCGGCAGAGGTCATGGCCAAAAAGATCATCGAACGAGCGCCACTGGCGGTGAAATACTGCATGGAAGCGATCGAGCGGGGAGTGGAAATGCCGCTGGAAGAAGGGTTGTTCCTGGAGGCAACGCTCTTCGGGTTGTGTTGCGCCACGGAAGATATGCGCGAGGGAACGAAAGCATTCCTGGAAAAGCGTCCAGTGCAATTTCAGGGAAAATGAGCGCAGAGATGCCCAGCAAACTCCAACCGGGAAAAATTAACGGCGAAATGAACGCCGCGGGCTTGCGCTTCGCGGTCGTAGTTAGCCGGTTCAACAGTTTTATCACCGAACGATTGCTGCAAGGCGCAGTGGATGCCCTCGAACGCAGCGGCGCAGGTAATACAGACGTTGATGTCGTATATGTCCCGGGAGCGTTTGAATTGCCGTTGACCGCGAAAAAGGCAGGGCAATCCGGCCGCTATGACGCCATTGTTGCGATTGGCTGCGTGCTGCGCGGAGAAACCGCGCATTACGATTATGTCTGCTCTGAAACCGCGCGCGGGTTGCAACTCGCGCAGATGGACACCGGCGTCCCCGTGATGTTTTGCGTTTTAACGTGCGACACGCTGGAACAGGCCATCGATCGCGCCGGATTGAAGGGCGGCAACAAGGGATTCGAAGCAGGCCTGGGCGCGGTGGAGATGGCGCATCTCTCCCGGAAATTACGCGCCGGCGCAAAATCAGCCGCGCCCGCGAAGGGACGCCGGAAATAACGTGGCCCTCCGCACGAAATCGCGCGAATTTGCCATGCAGATGCTCTTTCAGTGGGACATGAGCGAGCAGGATCCACGGCGTCTGGAAACTATGTTCTGGAAAAGCGCCAAGGCCGCGGCGCAAACACGCTCCTTCGCGAATCAGTTATTCGAAGGCGCCGCGCACGACGCCAAGCAACTGGACGAGATCATCACGAAACACGCAGACAACTGGCGCCTGGAGCGAATTTCCGCGATCGATCGCGCCATTCTTCGCCTGGCGATGCACGAGATGCGCGCCACCGATACGCCGGCGAAAGTGGTGATCAATGAAGCCGTGGATTTAGCAAAGAAATTCTCGTCGGAAGAAGCCGGGGGGTTTGTGAACGGCATCCTGGATACGTATCGCAAATCGCTCAACGTCAAATAATTCCTGGAGGCCGCCCGGCCGCGGGCTGCTCAGGTGCGAATCACGCCTTCGAAAACTTTAACGGCCGCGCCGCTCACTCTTGGTGTGAGCTTTTTTCCACCTTGCGTGACTTCCACTTCGATGTGGCTCGGCCGCCCCATTTCCACGCCCTGGGTGATGCTCAGCGTATGGCCAGCCCCTAAGCGGTCGTGCTTCACCAGAAATGCGCCAAGCGATCCCGCCGCGGAGCCGGTGGCGGCATCCTCATACAATTCCCAGGGCATCATCCCGCGCGCCCAGACGCTGTGATTCGATCCAGCGGTAAAACAGTATGCTAGCGCGCCGTCTTTGCCGAGCAGTCGCGCCAGTTCCACCATGTTCATCTGAATCTTGCCCAGCGCGGCGCGATTCTTCAACGGCACCATTAAATTATAAATTCCGGTGGAAACAAATTCTGGCGCGAGCCTGGGATCCAGGTCCTTCGGCGCCAACCCCAGAGCCGCGGCGAGTTTTTTCTTATCGATTTTGGACGGCTTGAACGCAGCTTCTTTCTGCGTCATGGTCACGCGCTGCGGGCGCCCGTCTTTGAAGCGGATTTCCACCGGCAAAACGCCTGCGCCGGTTTGCTGCAAAACGTGCACGCCGCCCTCCTGCGCGGGCACCACTCCCAGTTCCGCCAACAGGAACCATGTGCCGATCACGGGATGGCCGGCGAGTTTCAATTCTTCCTTGGTGGTGAAAATGCGCAACCGCGCCAGGGCGCGATCGTCGCTGGGCTTCTGCACGAAGACCGTTTCGGAAAGATTCATTTCGCGTGCGATGGCCAGCATCTGATCGTTCGAAAGTCCGTCACCATCGGTTATGACAGCAAGGGGATTTCCCTGAAAACGTGTGGTGGTGAAAACATCCAGCGTGTAAAAGCGATGATCCATGGCAGTGCCGTTGCCGACCGCGGCGGAACGAATGTCTCCGTTAAATCCGCTCGAGCTGGCGAACAGTCCTTTCGTTCGTGACATTTCCCGTGTTCAAAGTGTTCTTCGGTTCCAGCAATAAAAGATGAACTTCCTCGTCCGCCACCGGCATATGCTCCACGCCGTGAGGCACGATGATGAACTCGCCCTCGCGGACGGTTGCTTCATGATCGCGGAAACGCATGCGCAGAGTGCCCTTCACAACAAGAAACAGCTCGTCCTCGATGTCGTGATGGTGCCAGACAAACTCGCCCTTTAGTTTAACCGCTTTCACCGCGAAATCGTTGAGTTCGCCGACCACCCGCGGATTCCAGTAATCCTGGATGGCGCCGAATTTATTCGCGATGTTGATCGTATGCATAGGCTGCTCCTAAAGATTCTAAATTGCCGCAACGGTTGCGCGCAGAACCTTTTGAGTGGTGGCCGCTTTGGAGGTCTCGGCGTAAATGCGCAGCAGGTGTTCGGTGCCGGAAGCGCGCACCATCACCCAACCGACATTGCCGAGATACAGCTTGATGCCATCCATGTTCTCTCGCCGCACCACTGGCCATTCCTCGAACTGTTTCAGTCTCTCGTTTGAGAAGTACGCGATAGCTTTTTGCTTTTGCGCGGTTGTGACGTCCAGATCGACGCGGCCGTAGTGGAATTCGCCAAATTCCTGGTGGAGCGTGGCCAGCAGCTCGCCAAGGGACTTGCCATGCCAGGCCATGAGTTCCGCCAGCAATAGCGCAGAGACCGTAGCGTCTCGCTCGGGCAAATACAGGCTGGTGCCGATGCCGCCGCTTTCTTCGCCGCCGATCAGAATGTTCTGCTCCAGCATCAGCTCGCAAATATATTTGAAGCCGATGGGCACTTCGTGAAGCTTGCGATCGTATTTGGCGGCAAGCTTGTCGATGAGCTTCGTGACGGAAAAAGTTTTGGCGATGTCGCCGGGCAGCTTGCGCGTGCCGATAAGGTGCCATACAAGAAGAGCAAAGATCTGGTGCGGGTTAACGAAAGTGCCGTCGCGATCGATGGCGCCTATGCGATCGCCATCGCCGTCGGCGGCGAAGCCCGCGTCAAAGTTTTCGTGCAGCACTGCTTTGCGGAGCGCGTCGATATGCGGCTCGATGGGTTCCGGGTGGACGCCGCCGAACAGCGGGTCGCGGGTTCCACGGATTTCTTCGGACTGAACTCCGTTGCGCGAGAACAGCTCGTGCAGCAGGCCGGCCGCCGATCCGTGCATCGGATCGACCACGAACCGGAATTTCGCGTCGCGCATGCGCTGCCAATCGACAAGTTTTTCGATGGTATCCAGGTAAGGAGCGCGCGATTCCAGCGAGTGAATCAATTCTTTTCGGGCAGGCAATGCGGGTACGCCATTTGAAAGAATCCCCGCCAATTCGTTTTCGATCTGCGCCACGATGGACGGCAACGCGCTGCTGCCATAACTAGCTTTGTACTTGATGCCGTTCCATGAGTGGGGATTGTGGCTTGCGGTCACCACAATTCCGCCGGCGGCGTTGCGCTGGCGTACCAGCAGAGAAGTAGCCGGCGTGGGACAGGGCTTGTCAGTGAGCCACACAGGCGTGCCCGTTGAGCTGAATACTTCCGCGATGGCTGCGGCTACGCGATCGGAGTCCAGGCGATGATCGTAGCCGATCAATACTCCCTTGCGCGCGTCTTCCGAACGCACCACATAGCGCGCAATCGCACTTGCCACAATGCGCGCGTTGTCCACCGTGAAATCTTCGCCGATGATGCCGCGCCAGCCGTCTGTTCCGAATTTAATCGTTTGCATGCAACTGTGAGTATACGCGAAGGTCGAAGGCCGCTGAAGACGGGCAGGCGTGCCGTGGATTATGCCAATTTGGTCGCGTGCGGATTTAAAGCAATTGCTTGAGCTTGCGCTGCTCCAGCGATTTGACGATTTTCCCCACGTCTTGCGCGCGATCGCGTGGGCAAATCAGCAGCGCGTCGGGCGTTTCCACCACCACCAGATCATGCACTCCGATGGCCGCGACAAATTTGCCCGGGCTCCAGAGGAAATTGCCTTTGGCATCCGATGTCTCCCCCGGCCCAGCAAGAATATTTTCGCCTGGTCGTTGTGCGAGCAATTCGTACACCGCGGCCCATGAGCCGATATCGCTCCAGCCAATGTCCGCGGGAACCACGAAAACGCCGCCGGTCTCTCCTGCGACGCTGGCGCCGACGGCAGCGGCCTTTTCCAGGATGGCGTAGTCCACAGAAATGTTTTCCAACTTTGGATAGATTTTCTTCAACTGAGATTCGTAACTGCGTTTGCCGATATGCTTGGCCAGCGATTCGATCCCCTCGTGCGTTTTCGGAAGAAATTCGCGGAGCGCTTTCAGGAACGTGGACACGCGCCAGAAAAACATCCCGGCATTCCACTGATAGGCCCCGGAGGCCACATATTCCTTGGCGACGGGAAGCTCCGGCTTCTCCGTGAAACGGCGAACGGGGTAAACGGTGAAGCCATCGGCACGGAATGGCTGCTCGATGCGTTCGATATAGCCATATCCGGTTTCCGGGCGTGTCGGCGGAATTCCCAGCACCACCATGCGCCCGTCTGCGCGCGCCACTTCCAACGCGGTGTTGACGATTGTCCGATAGCGCTCCGGCTGCGCAATGTAATGATCGGCGGGCAACACCGCCATCACTGCATCGCCTTTGGCCGCGTGGCGAATGTGCACGGCGGCAAGCGCGATGGCCGCGGCTGTGTTTCGCCCGCAAGGTTCCGTAAGAACTTTCTTGCGCGCCGATGCAGGCAATTGCTTGCGAAGAGCCGCGGCCTGCTCCGCGTTTGTCACCGACCAGATACGCTCGGGAGCGATCAGTGGCCGCAAGCGCGCCACGGTCTGCTCCAGCATAGTGCTTTTTCCGACGATGTTGAGCAGTTGCTTCGGTGTGCGCGTCCGGCTGCGCGGCCAGAAACGCGTCCCGCGCCCTCCCGCGAGGATGACCGCGTGCGCGATAAGTTTTTTCTCGGGCATGAACGCTACACCATCAAAACGCGCGAAATCGCTTCGGGCTCAAATCCCAACCGCAACAATTGCCCGTTCAAGGAGTCTGTGTCCGGCACGGTCACTCGCAATAACGACGTCGGTTCTTGCGGCTGCAGCAACACCAGCGGCAACGCCGCGGGAAGCAACCACGCCTGGCCTGCCACGAAAGGATACGACAACTCGGCATCGTGGAGCTCGCCTTGCCCACTCAAAATAATAATCAATTGAAATTCAGAGGGGTCGCCTTCCATCGGCGTGGTGCGGTCGCAATCCCATCGCTCAGTGGCGAAAAATTCGCAGGCCGCCAGCAGATGCTTGTTCGCGTCGGGCGAGTGCAACGGCAGAGGCGGAACTTTTCCGCTGCGCGTGCCGTCGAAGCGCGTAACCTCCATGGCCTTCTCCAGGTGCAATTCCCGTAGCTTGCCGTGAGCGTCCACGCGTCCATAATCGTACACGCGATAGGTCAAATCTGAATATTCCTGGATTTCGCAAACGATCATACCCGGTAAAATGGCGTGCTGCGTGCCCGCTTCGACGAAATAGGTTTCGCCGGCGCGCACTGGATAACGCAGAAAAAGTTCTTCGACGGCGTGATGCGCCACGCCTTCCAGAAAATCCTGCCGGGTGACCCCTGTCTTCAATCCGATCAGCAATTCCGCGCCCGGCTCGGCACAGACAATGTGCCACATCTCCGTTTTGCCACGCCCGCCGGCAGTTTGTTCGTATTTGCAGGCGAAGGCATCGTCGGGATGAACCTGAATCGACAGCTTCTCCTTTGGAAAAAGAAACTTCGCCAGCACGGGAAAATCCTTATAGGCGCCGGAACGCGTTCCTCGCCAATCCACAGGCATCGCCCGCCAGCTTTCGCCCAGCGATTTTCCGGCGAATGGTCCAGTTGCGACGCGCGATTCCAGCGCGGTCAGCCATGCTTCGCCGATCGGTTCCTGCAAATTTATTTTTTCCGGGAAGAGCGGCGCAAGCGAGCGCGCTCCCCATGGGCGTGGACTAAAGATTGGCTCGAGGCGTGTTAGAACAGGTTCGGCCACAATCAGGACGCAGCTTCAACACGAGCAAAGAAATTGTTGAGCCGTCGCAGTCCCTCGTCAATCCTTTCAATCGACGTGGCGTACGACAGCCGCAGAAATCCCGGGGCTCCAAATGCTTCGCCCGGCACCAGCGCAACGTGCGCTTTGTCCAGGAGCTCTTTCGCAAGGTCCGTGCAGCTTTTCGCCAGCGGATGCGGTCCCTGAAGGTGCGCGGAAATGTTCGGAAACGCATAAAACGCGCCGCCCGGCCATTCACATTCGACACCCGGAATCTCGCGCAATCCTTCCACGATGCGTTTTCTCCGCTTGGCATATTCCGCCAACATCGGCGGCACGGTGTCCATCGAACCGCGCATGGCCTCCAGGGCGGCGTATTGCGCGATGGAAGTTGGGTTCGACGTGGACTGGCTCTGCACCTTGATGATCGCCTGGATCAGCTCTTCCGGCCCGAGCGTATAGCCAATGCGCCATCCGGTCATGGCAAATGTTTTTGAAACCGAGCCAACGATGATCACGCGATCTTTCGAATCTTTCGCGCTGGCAATCGAAAACGGCTTGTGCGGCTCATAAACGAAGTGCGAATAGCATTCATCGCCCATCAGCCAGAGATTGTGTTTCTTGCAAAGAGCCAGAATGCGTTCGTATTCCTCGCCGTCGACGACTCCCCCGGTGGGATTGCTAGGTGAATTCACCATCACCATTTTCGTCTTTGGCGTGATCGCTTTTTCGATCGCCGCCGCTTTCGCGCTGAATCCGTCTTCCGGCCGCGTTTGCACAATCACCGGCGTGCCGCCGGCGTACTTGATGATGTCGGGATAGCTAACCCAGTACGGGGCCGGGACAATTACTTCGTCGCCATGCTGGATCAGCACGCTGACCGAGTTGAAAATCGCGTGCTTTCCGCCGACGCTGACCGCGCATTCCTTCGACATGTAATTGGACGCCAATTCGCGTTTGTGCCACGCGCAAATCGCCTCGCGCAACGGCATGATTCCACCCGTCGGCGTGTACTTCGTGCGATTTTCCTCGATCGCCTTGATCGCGGCTTTCTTGATGTGTTCCGGCGTCGGGAAGTCCGGCTCGCCGGGACCGAAGTCGGCGATGTCCACGCCTTTGGCCTTCAATTGTTCCGCGGCGCTGATGACTACAGCGGTCGGCGATACCTGTATCCGGTTAATGCGATTGGTTAGTTCCACAACCTCTCCTTGGCAAGGGGGATGAATATAGTGTTAGTGAAATCGCCCAGAAATTCAATGTGGAAGCGCGTCGATTCGTGAATCAGGCGGGACAATTTGGCAGGGCTCACGGCGCCGCAATCTCAGGGAATCTTGGTGCGCAGCCGCTGCTCCACCACCGGCGGCACCAGGCCCGTCAGCGGCCCGCCCAGGTGGGCGATCTCTCGCACCAGTTTGGCGCTCAAGTAACTGTAGCTTTCTCCAGGCAGCATGAACACCGTTTCCAGCCGCGGCTCTAATTTCCGGTTCATCAGCGCCATCTGCAATTCGTATTCGTAGTCGGATATGGCACGGATGCCACGAAGAATCACGCCGGCTCCGCGCTTGCGCGCATAGTCCACCAGCAAACCGTCGAACACGTCCACTTCCACCGCGTCCCACTGGCTGGTCACTTCCCGGAGCATCTCCACGCGTTCGGCAAGAGAAAAGAGCGGCTCTTTCTCCACATTTCTCAATACGGCCACAATCAGGTGGTCAAACATTTTTTCGCCGCGCCCGATCAGATCCAGATGCCCATTGGTTACAGGATCGAATGTGCCCGGATAAATTGCCACGGAAGTTTTCATGGTGGACTTGAGTGGATCTCCGCGGCACATTCTAACCCAAAAGAGCGAGGGAAAGGGAACTCCACGATCGGCGGCGCGGCACAGCTCCAGGAAAAATGTTGGACGCTGCGGGTGGGATGTGCCACTCTCATCTGTTCTAGTTGTAACGATTTAATAGCCGGACTTTCGCAGGTGTACCCCGGAGGCAGTTTCCATGGACCAAGCTCTGAAGTATTGCCCGTATCTGCTCGTGTTCTTCGCGCTCGTGATCGTCAGCGGCTCGGCGCGCGCGCAATCGCCGGCGGAATTGAATGTGATGCCGTTGCCGGCGAAAGTGCAGACCGCGAGTGGCGCGCTCAAAATTGATGGCAATTTTACTTTCTTGTTTGCGGGATATCGTGAAGCGCGTCTGGATCGCGCCGGCCAAAGATTCATGACCACGTTAAACCATGAGACGGGCATTGTCTTCGGCCACGCGCCCGCCAATTCCGCCAGCGCCACGTTGGTCGTCACCACCGACCGCGAGAGCAAGCCAGTCCAGGAACTTGGTGAAGATGAGTCGTACACGTTGGAAGTCACGCCATCTGGCGCCAAGCTGCATGCAGCAAACCCGCTTGGCTCGTTGCGCGGTCTGCAGACTTTTCTCCAGTTAGTGTCCATCACAGCGGACGGGTTCGTTGTTCCGGCCGTCAGCATTCAGGACCAGCCGCGATTCCCGTGGCGCGGATTGATGATCGATGTGGCCCGGCATTTCATTCCTTTGGAGGTGTTGAAGCGCAATTTGGACGGCATGGAAGCGGTGAAGCTGAACGTGTTTCATTGGCATCTTTCGGATAACGAAGGCTTCCGCGTGGAGAGCCACAAATTTCCAAAATTACAGGAAGCAGGTGCGGACGGTGAGTTTTACACGCAGGAAGAAATACGCGATCTGATCGCTTACGCCCGCGATCGCGGCATTCGCGTCGTGCCCGAATTCGATATGCCCGGACACAGCACGGCGTGGTTCGTCGGCTACCCGGAGCTCGCTAGCGGAGCAGGCCCGTACCAGTTGGAACGCAAGTGGGGCGTCTTCGATCCCGCCATGGATCCCACCAACGAAAGAACTTACAAGTTCCTGAACGAATTCATCGCGGAGATGACGAAACTGTTCCCTGACCAGTATTTTCACATCGGCGGCGACGAGGTGAACGGCAAGGAGTGGGATTCCAATCCTAAAATTCAGGAATTTATGAAGTCGCACGACATCAAGAATAACGAGGGCCTGCAAGCCTATTTCAGCCAGCACGTTCAGGAATTCGTGGTTAAACACGGCAAGACGCCGGTAGGCTGGGACGAGATTCTTGTGCCGGGCGTCTCCAAGAATATTGTGATTCAATCCTGGCGCGGCGCGGATTCTTTGTCCGCGGCCGCCAAGCAGGGTTACCGGAGCATTCTTTCCAACGGCTACTACATCGATCTGGGATGGAGCGCGGCGCGCCACTATGCCGTCGATGCTATGGGCGGAGCCGCAGCGAACCTAACAACGGAAGAAAAGGAACGCATTCTTGGCGGAGAAGCCACGATGTGGTCCGAATACGTCAACTGGGAGAACATCGATTCGCGCATTTGGCCGCGGACAGCGGCGATTGCCGAGCGCTACTGGTCTCCGCAAAGCACCACGGATGTTCCTTCGATGTATTTCCGGATGGAGGCCGAGAGCACGCGCCTGGAGTGGCTGGGCCTGACGCAGCGCTCCTATCAACCGCAGATGGTCCGCCGCATGGCTGGGTCCGCGCCCGCCGCGCAGGTCGACGCGTTGCTCGCGCTGGCGGAAGCTCTGGAGCCGGTGAAGGATTACAACCGCGAGACTCTTCAGGGCGGCGACGAACCAACGCAACTGAAGCCGCTAAATCGCATGGTGGATACGGTGCATCCGGAGAGCGAAGTGTCTCGCCAATTCTCCGTGGCCGTGGATCAGTTCGTCGCGGCTTCCTGCAAGGACGCCGCGAAAGCCGCGGCTCTGCGGGCCCAACTCACGGAGTGGGCCGCGATCGATAGCCAAGTACAATCGCTGGCGCAAAAATCGATTCTTGTGCAGGACGCCGCACCCGCTTCCGCCGCATTTTCGCAAGCCGCCGAACTGGCTCTGACGGCGCTAGACCGCATCGCTCAGGGACTTCCGCTGCCGGACGCGCTGAAGAAGCAACAATCCGACGCGCTGGCATCTTTCGAAACGCAGGCGCACAAGTCTCAGCTCACCATCCCAGCGCTCGCAGCTTTTCAGAAGTTGATTGACGCCGCGGGCACCGGCGGGGCTTGCACCGCGGCCAAATAAATTTTCACGAACCCTTGACGACGCAGCGTTTAGGCAAGTGCCTTCGCCCGAATCTGATCCCTGCCCTTACCGTTGAGTGTAAGAAATACGCCATTCGGTTCTCCAAGGGACCCGCTCAGGGCAAAATTGTTGATATAAGACTAGTTTAGTCTTATTTTAAGTCTGGTGAAATTAATGGGTTGCACATCCGTTGAGACCATTTGCGATTGACTTTGGGGATTCAGGGGAATATAGTTTTAATTGCGACTAATTGAGTCGTATTGGCATCCAACAAAGTGCAGAGAGCTGAAAGTTTGAGGATATGTTCAAGCTGTCCAAAAAAGCGGATTACGGCTTAATCGCCATGAAGCATCTCGCCATCAGCCGCCAGGATCATTCCTGCAGCGCGAACGAGATTGCCGAAGAATATGGCATCTCCGCGACGCTGATGGCCAAGGTGCTGCAAAAGCTGGCCAAACACGGATTAGTAGCTGCGAAGCACGGTTCCACTGGCGGCTACCAGTTGGCGAAGCAGGCGAATCGCATCAGCGCCCTGGATGTGCTGACAGCGATCGATGGCCCGGTGCTGATCACTTCCTGCGTGACCAACCATGGAAATTGCGACGCGACGGAACGGTGCTCCGTGAAGGAGCCTTTGCAGCGCGTCAACGAGAGCATTCTGGAAGTGTTGAACACGGTCTCGATTGCTCATTTGAGCGAAGACAAGCAGGAACCGTCGCTCGTGGAATTGAAAGGAATGGACCGGCTGGCGGTATCCCGCTAGTCGAGGTCTGGTCCGAAGAGGAGAAGAAGATGGCTGTCAAACTGCCGATTTACATGGACAATCACGCTACCACGCCGCTCGATCCGCGTGTGCTTGAAGCCATGTTGCCTTATTTCACGGAAAAATTCGGCAATGCCGCCAGTCGCAACCATTCGTTTGGTTGGGCGGGCGAGGAAGCCGTGGAGAACGCGCGGCAGCAAGTTGCGTCTCTGATTAACGCCACCGCGAAAGAAATCATTTTCACCAGCGGCGCGACGGAATCCGACAACCTGATGATTAAGGGTGTCGCGGAAATGTACCGCGAAAAGGGCAACCACATCATCACCGAAGCTATCGAGCACAAAGCTGTTCTCGATACTTGCAAGAATCTGGAGAAGCACGGCTTCGAAGTGACGTACTTGCCGGTGCACAAAGACGGCCGGGTCGATCCCGAAGATGTGCGCAAGGCGATCAGGCCCACCACGATCTTGATTTCGGTGATGTACGCCAACAATGAAATCGGCGCCGTTAACCCGATTGCGGAAATCGGCAAGATTGCCAAAGAACGCGGTGTGATCTTCGCCGTCGACGGCGTGCAAGCCGTTGGCAAGATTCCGGTGGACGTGCAGAAAGATAATATCGACCTGCTCGCTATCTCGGCCCACAAGCTCTATGGGCCAAAGGGTGTGGGAGCGCTTTATGTGCGCCGCCGCAATCCCCGCGTGCAGCTTTCCGCGATCATCGATGGCGGAGGCCACGAGCGCGGCATGCGTTCAGGCACGTTGAATGTGCCGGGCATCGTCGGTCTCGGCAAGGCCTGCGAACTTTGTCAGCAGGAAATGGCCGCCGAATCGGTTCGCTTGAGCGGACTACGCGATCGGCTGAAGGCCGGGCTGGAAGCCAAGCTGGACGAAGTTTATATCAATGGTTCGCTGGAGCACCGGCTTCCAAACAACCTCAACATGAGCTTCGCTTACGTCGAAGGCGAATCACTCCTGATGGGAATCAATGACGTAGCGGTTTCCAGCGGTTCTGCGTGCACCTCGGCAACCTTGGAGCCCAGCTACGTACTCAAAGCTTTAGGCGTAGGTGAAGATCTGGCGCATACTTCGATCCGCTTCGGCCTGGGGCGTTTCACCACCGAGGAAGAAGTCGATTACGTGATCGATAAAATGGTGCAGGTTGTTACCAAGCTTCGCGAGCTTTCGCCGCTCTATGAAATGGCCAAGGAAGGCATCGACATTTCCAAAGTTAAGTGGCAGACCGCGTAAAATTTCAGGATGAAGAGAAGAGGCAAAATGGCAAGCGCAATCGCAAGCGAAGGAACACTTCGGATTCACAGGTCTATCGCGGGCACGTCCGCTCCGTTCCGCGTGACCTATCAGGC
Organism: Candidatus Acidiferrales bacterium; assembly: GCA_963701055.1. Lineage (GTDB taxonomy): Bacteria > Acidobacteriota > Terriglobia > Acidiferrales > UBA7541 > Acidiferrum. The sequence goes on from OY969563.1 coordinate 1,481,718, forward strand.
GTATCAGGACGGCGACGAACCGGCTCCGGCGGCGGAGCGCGCGTTTTATCACCTCCAAGATGTTCGGGAATTTCTGAATGTTTTGGGAATCGGCGCGCAGTTCGTTCGTGACGCGCTGAGGGAACTCACCGCGGGACGCTCGGCGTTTCTAACCAACATCGCCCTGACGGAAAAGGCGATGAAGAATGCAGGTTTTGGCAACCTCCTCGCCGCGGCGAGGGGCTAAGTACATTCGAATTTATTTGAAGGAGAGGGGCCATGGCATATAGCGAAAAGGTAGTCGATCATTACAATAATCCGCGGAACGTTGGCAGTCTCCCCAAGGAAGATCCCAATGTCGGGACCGGCCTGGTGGGCGCCCCGGAGTGCGGCGACGTCATGAAGCTGCAGATGAAAATCAATCCGGAAACGCGGGTCATTGAAGAAGCCAAATTCAAGACCTTTGGCTGTGGCTCCGCGATTGCGTCTTCGTCCCTGGCGACCGAATGGGTCAAGGGCAAGACCGTCGATGAGGCGTTGGCGATCAAGAATACGGACATCGTCCGTGAGCTCTCGCTTCCGCCCGTAAAGATTCACTGCTCCGTCCTTGCCGAGGACGCCATCAAGGCGGCCATCGGCGATTGGAAGAAAAAGCACGGAGTAGAAGTTCCCGCGCACGAAAAGTCTTCGCACTAAGCCCTTGTGGCTGGATGTTGCGAGGCGAAGTTGGCGCGGCGTTAGTGGCGTCTTCCGGCAGTAGGACTGAGCTGTCGGAGGATGCTGTCCAAAGTTTTTATCTCCTTTAAACGGAGAGATTTTTGCAATGGCAACGGAAACCACAACTCAAGTCGCCGAAAAAGTAGCTGGTCCGGTGATTCACCTGACGGAGCGCGCGGCGAAGAAGATTATCGCGCTGCTCGCTAAAGAAGGCGTCTCTGCCGAATCCGGCGGGCTCCGTGTGGGCGTACAGGGTGGCGGATGTTCCGGCCTTTCCTACGCCATGCGGCTCGATACCCAAGCGCGCGACCGCGACAAGATTTTTGAAGAATTTGGCGCGCGCATTTTTGTGGATCCCAAGAGCCTGTTGTATCTCAATGGCACCACCCTGGAGTACGAGGAAACCCTCATGCGCCAGGGCTTTGTTTTTCAGAATCCCAACGCCGCGCACAATTGCGGATGCGGGAGTTCATTTACGGCGTAGCGGTGGCGCGGATTCGGTCTGTGCCCTGACTGGTACGGAATCGGTCGGACAAGTGGTTGGCTACCGCAAACGCCAGCCACTTTTTTTGTGTTCGGGGGCGTCAATAGAGAGTTCTTATGGCCAGTTCACTTCCCATCATGAAGGGTCCGCTGGTGTGCTGGAACTGCCACGAGCGTACAGTTGGCACGCACTTCTGCTCGTCCTGCGGCAAAATGCTGCAGGTGCCGGAGCATAGCGATTATTTCGCAATGTTTGAAATGCCCCGCAAGCTCTGGATTGAAATGGGAGCGCTGGAGCAGAAATTCCTGCAACTCAGCTGGAAGCTTCACCCTGACAATTTTGTGAACGCAACTCCCGAAGAACGCGAAATTTCGCTGAAGCGCAGTTCGGAGCTGAACGACGCGTATCGGGCGCTACGCGATCCCGTCGGCCGTGTCGAATACCTGCTGGCCATCGAAGGCGCGCGCAAGGAAGGGCAAACGAAACAGCAGGCTCCGCCGGAATTACTCGAAGAAGTTTTCGAGCTGAATGAATCTCTCGATGAATTGCGCGAAGCCAGGGAATCCGGGTCTGACACTGCTTCGCTGCGGCAGCGCCTGCAATCCGCCGAAAAGAATTTCGAAGAGAAACTTCGCGAGGTCGACGGCGAATTGCAAAATGCAGCGGGCGAATGGGACAAATCGCTGGAGTCCAGCGATCCAGGCCAGCGCGAAGCCGCCAAGGCCAAACTGAACGAATTGCTGAATCGCCGCTCCTACATCCGGAATCTGGTAATTAACGTACAAAAGGAATTGCTGTAGAAGGGTTTACTTAAAACCTAGAACTGAAGACTGAAAACTTCTATGGGCAGAATCGTCGGAATCGATTTTGGAACTACCAACAGCCTGGTCGCCTATCTGGACGCGGCGACTGGCCAGCCGAAGTGTATCCCCGGCCCGTCTGGCAACACGTTGTGCCCGTCAGTAGTCAGCCTCGACCCTGACGGCGGCATTATTGTGGGTGAACCGGCGCGCCGCCGTTTGCTCACCCAGCCCGAGCGCACTATCTATTCCGTGAAGCGCCTGATGGGTCGCGGTCCCGTGGATATCCAGAACGAGCTGAAACTGTTTCCGTTCCGCATCGATCCATCAAGCAAGAACGTGATTCGAGTCCAGCTGGGCGACAAGGTTTTCACTCCCCCGGAAATTTCCTCATTCATTCTTCGCGAGTTGAAAAATTGGGCCGAAGCGTTTTTCAGCGAGACCGTGGATCGCGCAGTGATCACGGTTCCCGCTTACTTCAACGATGCGCAACGCCAGGCCACGAAAGACGCCGGCAAGTTGGCGGGCCTGGAAGTTTTGCGCCTGGTGAACGAACCAACGGCGGCGGCGCTGGCTTATGGCTTGCACGAAAAGCAGCGCGGCAAAGTGGCGGTCTACGACCTCGGCGGCGGGACCTTCGACATTTCCATCCTCAAACTGATTTCCACGAGCGATGGCGATATCTATCAGGTGCTGTCCACCAACGGCGACACGCACCTCGGCGGCGACGATATCGATAATCTGCTCCAGGCCTTCGTCCACGAGGAAATTCTGCAGACCGACCAGATTGATTTTTCGCCGCACGGCGAATTGGCCCAGGAACTTCGCAAGGAACTGATCGCGCTCAAGCATAAATTGTCTGATGTAGAATCCAGCACGCTCCGTTTTCCGTTGCCCAACGGTAAAGTGTTCGTCCACGAATTCACCCGTGGCGCATTCGAAGCGCTGATCCGGCCAGTCGTGGATCGCACCATGGTTCCGGTGAAACAGGCCCTGGCTGATGCGCACCTGAAATCCACGGAAATGGATGAAGTTGTCCTTGTCGGCGGCACCACGCGCACGCCGCTGATCCGGCGCACGGTGCAGGAATATTTCGATCGCAAGCCGCACACCGAACTGAATCCCGATGAAGTCGTTGCGCTCGGCGCGGCTGTGCAGGCCAATATTCTTGCGCATGGCGTGCAGAACATGCTGCTTCTGGACGTCACGCCGCTTTCGCTCGGCATTGAGACTTATGGCGGCGCTGTCGCCAAAGTGATTCCGCGCAATTCCACCATTCCCGCCAGCGCCCAGGAGCTGTACACGACCGGCGTGGACAATCAGACCGGCATCGACATCCATGTGCTGCAGGGCGAGCGCGAGCTGGCCAAGGATTGCCGTTCGCTCGCGCGTTTTACCCTGCGGGTTCCCCCGGCTCCCGCCGGGCTGCCTCGCATCGAGGTGAAATTCCTGATCGACGCGAACGGCATCCTCCAGGTGGGCGCCAAGGATATTCGCACCGGCACAGAGCACACTATTGAAGTTCAGCCCAGTTACGGCCTCAACGATAACGACATTGAGCGCATGCTGGAAGAATCCATCGAATATGCCGAGCAGGATTTTGCCGAGCGCCAGACGATTGAAGCGCGCACCGAAACGGAAGCCATTCTGACGGCCACGGCGAAAGCGCTGGCGAATCCCAATGCGGCGAATCTCTCCGCGCCGGAACGCGCCAAGATTGATTTGTCTGTCGCGGCGCTGAAAGAAGCGGCGAAAGGAACCGACTACAAACAGATTCGTAAACAGATCGACGATTTGAACCACGCCACGAAGCACCTTGCGGAATTGCTGATGAATTCAGCCTTGCAATCCGCGCTCGAAGGCAAGAGACTCGCGGAAGTTTAGGGAGACGCATATGGGCGGCAGCAATCCTTACATCGAAGAAGTGAAATACAAGAAGGCGACGCAGAAGTACAAAGTCACGTTTCTTCCCAGCGGCAAAACCGTCGAGGTTGATCCGGAAAAGTTTCCGTACGGCCACAATGGTTTGCCCGGCAGCATCCTGGATATTTCCGAAGGCTTCAAGATGGGCCTGGATCACGCCTGCGGCGGCGTGTGCGCCTGCTCCACCTGCCACGTCATGGTGAAAGAAGGGCTGGAATCCTGCAACGAAGCCACCGACGCGGAACTGGATGAGCTCGATGAAGCGCCGGGAATCACGCCAAAGTCGCGCCTGGGCTGCCAGACCGTGCCCGACGGCACCACGGACATCGTGGTGGAAATTCCAGAGTGGAACAAGAATTACGCGAAAGAACTGGACCACTGAGGAATCGCTATGCCGCACACTTTCGATTGGGACAATCTTGACGACATCGCCATCGGCCTGACGGATAAATTTCCGGATGTCGATCCGCTCTCCGTGCGCTTCACCGACATGCACAAATGGATCACCGAACTTCCCGGTTTCGCCGGCGATCCCGGAAAATCCAACGAGAGCAAGCTCGAAGCTATCCAGATGGCCTGGCACGAAGAGTGGCAAGACCGTCAGGAATAACCGGCGAATCCCGCAAACTCGCGCATCACGATTTACTTCTGCAGGATTTACTTTTGTAAAATGGGCAGCGGGTTCCCGGTTGGAAATTTTCCGCCGGGCTTCTCTCTGCGTCTCGCCCTAGCTTGGCCGATCTTGATGGAGCCCCTGAAAATGGGCCCGATCGGCACAATCCCTCCCATTTTATGCGCGGCGACCGCAGCCAGGCCCATCGACGCGAAGCATCCGCAGGATGAGCAATCGGGAGTTCCGCCAAACTGGCAGGGAGTAATCTTTGTCTGCAGATCCGCCGACAAAGTCTGGGTGGTCAGCGCGAAAACACAATCGTCGGGACTCTTTGGTGGCGTGGCAAACTGCCGGATTGCCCCCTCGCGCATGTCAAGTTTAGGATAGCGCTTTCGCAATTCCACCATTTCCGCGATGGCCCGTTTTCGTTCCCCGAAAGTCAGGATTTCCGGCATTTGATCGCCGACCTGCGGCGTGAACAGGCTGAACCACACCTTCCTCACCTCTTCCCGTGGAGTCCAGAATTCCAGGAATTCCGCGAGGTATCCGGGGCGCTTCATCATTTGGCCCGTGATCGTGCAATGTACCGTGACCTTCTGACCCTCGATATTTTTCAGAATGCGCTCGTAGGTTGCTGGCGCACGACGCACGTCGTGTTCCGGCTGCAACCCGTCGATGGACACGGCTACGTGCAACTGCTCCAGCTTCGGCCACGTCGGATCCATTTTCCGGAACGCGCTGGTCACGATCTGCACGTGGATTCCGCGCGCCATCAGCAGTGGAATCATCTGCTCCAATTCGCGGTAGCGCACCAGGGGGTCGCCGCCGACAATCGACAGATGCAGAGGCTTGAGCCGGTCCACCACCTCGAGCACACCATCCACCAGCGCCTGGCCTTTTCGATCGTTCAAGTCCCGCAGCGTCTGTCCGCCGCCCAGATGCGCATCTTCGTAGGCGTAACACCCCGGACACCGCAACGGACATTCTTTCGTGATTTCCAGCGAAAGAGAGGGATATTCACCCCTCAGTATCTTGCCCCAAGCTTGAATGATTTGCGTTGCGTACACAGGTGTTCGCCTTTTGCTGACCGTACATAAGATGTACGGTACGGGTAAATCCGTTGCTGGAATTGTAACTTAATCGGATGAAACTGCCGGTTATCGATTCTCTTTTAAATGAATATCGGTTGCTTCGAAACGTCTTGAGCCCCGAAATGCGTCTTTAGGAAGAACAGGGCAGGTAAGTACCCTTGTCCTGACGGACCAGGGTGTGGGGTACACCACATGCAGAGAATGGACCAAGCGCAAATGAACAGGAATATGTATTTCCCCTCCCCAGCCTCAAACTAGTATGCACGCAAACGGCCCCGTTTACCCCGGATTTTTTCTATTCCAAAGGCCGGCATTTTTGTTAGACCCAGCCGCCGTCGATGACGTAGCTTTGGCTGGTAATGGCGGCGCTGTCGTCCGCGGCAAGAAACAGAATCAGTCGCGCGACCTCTTCCGGAAGGATCATTCTCTTCAACGCCTGGCGCGCCAGAATTTCTGCTTTGTATGCCTCCGTGAACCAAAGCTGCTTTTGCCGCTCGGTAAAGATAGCGCCTGGCATAACAGAATTCACCCGGATGCCGTTTGCGCCCAGTTCATGGGCAAGAGTGCGCGTCATTCCAACGACGCCGGCTTTCGCGGTCACGTAAACGGGAATTCCGGCGGAGGGAATCACCCAGGCGATCGAACTCATATTGATGATGGAACCTCTGCCGGCTTTCTTCATCGACGGAATCACGGCCTGGGTGAGAAAAAACTGGTGTTTCAGGTTTACCGCGATGGTTTTGTCCCAGAAGTCAGAGGTAACTTCCTCGGTCTTGTGGCGTGTATCGTTGCCCGCGTTATTGACCAAAACTTCCACGGCCTCGAACCGTTCCAGAATCTTTTGCGCTGCGGCCTGGATCGGAGAGACATCCGTCAGGTCGCAGTGATAGTAGGCCGGCTCGGGAAAATCAGCAGAGCGGATTCGGCTGGCCAGCGCCTCGGCGGCTGCATCCTGAATGTCCAGGAAAGCCACGCGAGCGTGCTGCATCGCGAATGCCTCCACAATCGCTTCGCCAATCCCGCTAGCGCCGCCGCTGACCACAACAACGCGATCCCGCAAGCTTGGGTAAACAGCAAACTTGCCCGTGTCTTCCATCGTCCCTGTCCTTCCTCTTCCTGGTGCTCAGCGTGTGCCGGAAAAGCTTAGCACTCCGCGGTACAGCCGCGCGTTTCAGTGATAATCTTTCGCTAGTTGTGCCCAGGCCCTCCGTTCGACAGAACGCAGAACGGAATAATCCGGAATGCTCATGGCAGTCATCTACGATTATTTGTTCCCCGCAATGTGGCTTGTTTATACGGCTTATTGGTGGGCGATTTCCACGGATGTAAAAGAAACCACGCGCCGCGAACCTGGGGCTTCCCGTTTTGTGCGGATGGTTCTGCTCCTCGGCGCGCTGGCTCTATTGTGGCTGCCGAGTGTTCCGGTCGCGGTGCTGAACAAGCGGTTTCTTCCGCCAGGTACCTGGTGGTTCTGGTGCGGTGCGGCAGTCACAGTCGGCGGCATGCTTTTCTCCGTATGGGCGCGTCGTCACCTCGGGAAAAACTGGAGCCAGGCGGTTACCTTGAAGGAAGACCACGAATTCATTACCAGCGGGCCATATGCCCTGGTTCGCCACCCGATCTATACGGGGCTTCTGCTCGCGATTGTTGGCTGCGCACTGGCGCGTGGCGAATGGCGCGGCGTGCTTGCGGTAGCCCTCGTGTTCGGCGCGCTATGGCAGAAACTGAAACTAGAAGAAAAATGGATGCGCGTTCAATTCGGCGAGTCCTACGAAGCCTACTCGCGGCGGGTGGCGGCCCTGGTGCCTCACATCCTGTAAGAGAGCCCGGCTTTGAACGTGGCCTGTGCGGGAGTCCACCGACTCGTAGTACAATTAATATGTGTGGCGGAGTGGTGCAACCCACCGCAATTAGTTACTCTGTGGCACTGTCGTTCGAAACCCCCACTGGCGCTATGGTGCAACGGTTAGCACGCGGCCCTTTCAAGGCCGAAATACGGGTTCGATTCCCGTTAGCGCTACCAAACCTCCTCCCGATCTGCAGCCCCAAAATAATTCCTCAGCCCGGCTACGGCATGTACATCCACAAATATGAGCGAACGGTCATGACTTAGCACCGTCACTCAACCCGTCGTCAAAGAACTTCAGAAAGTCTTCGCCGAATTGCCTGATGTTGAAGCACCTCATTGGGGGCGTTCTGAAGAATTGCTCAACGACGTGTCTCAAATGACCCTCAGACGTAATTTGCGACATCGGGGGTATTGAGCCTTGATGAAGCTCTTGATGCTCGTCAACCAACCCGTTTGCCGCCAAAGTTTGGAGGATCGCCAGTGGCTCGCGGCGAGGTCCCTTGACCGTCAGACCGTATCGCCCACCCTGATGCATCTTGGAGCGAATCCTTTGTAACTCCGCAATGCGTTCTGGGGCTAAATTGCGGAAGATTCGAAAAAACAACTCTTTTCTTTGGTCCGCTGAAAAATCAACAGTCCCGGAATTCGCTAGGGCGTTCGACATCATTTCGAGCTTCCTCTTATCGTGCGTCGTTTGAAGTTGTTCGATAGCGAGAGTAACAATCGTCATAAACTCATCGCTCTTTAGAAACTCCTTGTCAATTTTGGATTCGTCGAGTTTTTCGACTCGCTCCCGAACCGCTTCAAAAACATCCTTGGCTCCTTCCGCAATTCTTTTCTGTGCATCGCCGAACAAGAGCTTAGTGATGTAACTTCCGAAGTGCGGGATCGCTTCGATAGCGAGCTTTACAGCCTTCTGCGGGATGTCCGTTTCAAGCTCTTCCGAGTAGAATTCAAGAGACTTTTCGAGCCTGTCATCTATGCCCATAAGTAATCCTAACTGCTAAGATACGCCAAATCTGCTTGCTAGGCCTTGTACGGAGTGTGAATGGCGAAGTCACGACCTGTCTCCGATACGTGCGCAGGGCCTCCACGTCCTAAAGATGATATTCTTACGTTTCAGGCCCACAGGGGCCGGAGGATGCGGTCATGGCAGATCTGATTCGTTCCAATAATCCTGTATTGAAAGAAAGCGCTTTCACTGGTCAGGCGATAACCGGCGAGGCGATGACCATTCAGGGCACCGTCAACAAAACCGGCTTGCTGCTGTTTTTTGTAATGGTCAGCGCGGCGTGGACTTGGGGAATGGCGCACTCCGAGACTCCGGAAGCGGCTTATCCGTGGATGATTGGCGGCGCCATCGGCGGATTCATCGTTGCTCTCGTTACCGTTTTCAAGAAAAACTGGTCGCCGATCACCGCTCCGATCTACGCCTTGCTCGAAGGGCTGTTCCTTGGTGGCATTTCCGCAGTGTTGGAGCGCTCGTATCCCGGCATCGCCGTTCAGGCAGTCAGCCTCACGTTCGCGGTGATGTTCGTGATGTTGCTGGCGTATAAATTTGGCATCATTCGCGCCACGCGCGGATTCAAGCTGGGAGTGATCGCGGCAACCGGCGGCATTGCGCTGGTTTATCTCGCGAATATGGTGATGAACGTTTTCTTCCACTCCAGCATGTCGTTTCTGTATAGCGCTTCGCCGCTGGGCATTGGCATCAGCCTGTTTATCGTGGTGATTGCGGCCATGAACCTGATCCTCGATTTCGACATGATCGAAACCGCGACGCGCATGGGCGCGCCGAAATACATGGAATGGTACGGAGCGTTCGGCCTGATGGTCACGCTCATCTGGCTGTACATGGAAATTCTGCGGCTGCTGAGCAAAGTGCGCCGCCGCTAAAGAAAGCCAAGTCCATCGCAAAACGCATTGCACAGCGGATTTTTTCGCCGAAGTTTATCCAGGCTCTCGGCTATGCGGCGCGCTTGCACGCGCGGCAATTTCGCAAACGCACCGATCGTCCATACATCGGCCACCTGCTGAGCGTCACTTCCATCGTCATTGAATACGGTGGTGACGAAGAAATGGCCATTGCGGCGTTGCTTCACGACGCCGTGGAAGACCAGGGCGGAATGCCGCGCCTGCGCGAAATTCGCAGGAAATTCGGCAAGCGCGTGGCGCACATCGTCGAGGGCTGCACGGATTCATACACCGAGCCAAAGCCGCCATGGATGGAGCGCAAGCGCGCTTATGTCACCCGCGTGGCCGGCGAATCGGAGGATGTGCGGCTGGTCTCCGCGGCGGACAAGCTTTCGAATACGCGAGAAGTCCTGCACGATTTTCGGGTGCACGGAGAAAGCGTGTTCGAGCGATTTCAGGGCAAGAAAGACGGCACGCTGTGGTATTACCGCGCGCTGGTCGATGAATTTCGCAAAGCGGGCAGCAATCCCCTGGTGGAAGAACTGGACCGCGTGGTCACCGAACTGGAATCCATGGCTGGCGTCGAGAAACCATAACGGAATGCATGCGCCCCGCCTGATTTGCGCTAATCAGCCAACGCGCTACAATTCTTTCTTGCGCAGCCCCTGCCCATGAGCCCATCCAACCATTTGCCACATCGCCTGTTCACCATCGGCCATTCCAACCAGGAAATTTCAGACCTTCTCGGCACGTTGATCCGCCACGAAATTCATGTGGTTTGCGATGTGCGCAGCCGGCCCGGAAGTTTCCGTTTCCCGCAATTCAATCGCGAACCGTTGATGGCCCAGCTGGCCAGCGCGAAAATCATCTACCAGTTTTTCGGCGACCAGTTTGGCGGCCGCCCTCTCGATCCCCGTTATTATCTCCCCGACGGTTTGGTGGACTATGCCGCGCGCCGCAAAGCTCCAGATTTTGAGGAAGCGCTGGATCGCCTGCTTGGTTTCGTGCAAACCAAAAACGTCGTGATCATGTGCGCGGAAGAAGATCCGCTGCATTGCCACAGGTTTCTGCTGATCTGTCCGGCTCTGGTACAGCGCGGCATCGTGCCTTCGCATCTAAGACGTGGGACGGCCCTCGAAACGCAACGTGATGCCGAGGATCGCTTGCTTCAGCTGCATGGTTTTGCGGATGTCACCAGCAATTCCTTGTTTTCCCAGGGCCGCGCCGCCGCATTAGAAGACGCCTTGCGCCTGCAATCGGAACAATACGGGTTCCGAAGTTCGCCGGAAGCGATCGAGTATTTCTGATTGGCAAATTCGAACCGCCAAACTTTTTCTCGATTGGAAAACCGGACTTTCTGCCGGATGATAGAGAGCGTCCCTCTAATGGGCTACACTAACTACTCCTTCTGCGCCGCCGAGTCGTCTTGAACGAATGAGGTTCCAGCTTTGACAGTCACCGAAGTTTACGTTACCGGTTCCGCCAGTGCCTTTGGCTCGCGAGTTGTCCCTTCTGAGGAAGTGGACCACGCCTTTGGCATGCCCTCGGGAAAATTGAAAAGCCGCGCGGGCATCGTCTCCGTGGCCTACGCCGCAGAAAATGAAGATGAAGGCACGCTGGGTCATCAGGCGTGTCGGCAACTTTTGCAGGAGACCGGTCAGGACACGGAAAATCTGGATTGGATTCTGGCGGCCAGCGAAACGCACCATGCGTATCCTTCGCTTTCCGCCATTCTGCACGCCAAGCTGCGCTTGCGGGAAAATTGCAACGCGCTGGATGTTGGCAGCGGTTGCCTTGCGTTGCTGCAAACCCTCGCCGTGGCGCAGGCGCTGCTGGTTTCCGGACGCGCGAAAAGAATCCTTGTCGCCACAGCGGATGTGCACAGCCGTACGCTGGGACCGGGACGCGCCGATGGTGAATTTGGCGGGCTCTTTGGCGATGGCGCCAGCGCTTTTCTTTTGTCCAACAAGCCGCGCGATGCGAAAGGCCTGGCTTACCGGCTCGGGGAATTTTTCTTTGGATGCGCTGCCAAATATGCCGAAGCCATCGCCGTAAGTGAATCCGGCAAAGGCAAGCTGGACGTGCAATTCGATGGAGACGCGCTTTCCCGCGCGGCCGTCAGCCGCATGGAAAAAGTGATCGATGAAGTGGAGCACCGCAGCGGCATTTCCCGCGACCATGTGGGAACGTTTGCCACGCACCAGCCTAATCCACGCCTGGTCACGATTCTTGCCAAACAGCTCGGCGTGTCCATCAAGCATTTTCCGCCCATCGGCAGCATCCGTGGGAACCTGGGCGCCTCCATGTGCGGCGCGGCGCTTCATGCTGCTTTGCATCAAGCCGCCGAGCAACCCGCGGAACAACGCTTGCCGGTGTTTCTTGCTTCGTTAGGCCCAGGATTGATTTTTGGTGGGGGGTGGATGGTTCCTGTCGGCGCTTGAATTATTTCCCTGCCAGGTTTTCTCGCGATCGCGAAACCCAATTCTCGCAACAGATGAGTTGAGCTGGGTAGCTTGTCCAGGCCAGTGATTTGCGGCTTGTAAGAAAAGTGTGCAAGCCTATGGCGCGGGTTGCGTGCGTGTTGAGAATTGCACGTTCACGGCCAGCGTGCCGATTGCGTTGCCCGTGGAAACATCCACTGCGACTACATGCGCTCCAAAAATGCCGGTCACACCAGCGGGAGTGGAAGGAAGCGAAAGCGGATTCGCGGGCGAGACTTGCCCTTGTATCGAACCGACGTAGGTTGTGTCGTTGGTATCGGTGTACAGCGTTCGCAATCCCGCGCGATCGTCGTCCGCAAGTGGCGCGTCCGGTTGTAGCGTTGTAAACCGCTCTCCCGCGAAGGTGCCGGGCGCCGCGGCGAACGGGAACATGATCGCGCTCCACACCGCCGAATGCCCGAAACCCAAGAGGTGCCCGAACTCGTGAATCATCAGCGATTCCAGGTCATACGACTTGGGATTGGCGCTCAACGCCGATGGCGTCGCAAACGTCACACTGGAATTGCTGGGGCTGAAATAAATGTCCGCATCTACGATCTGGCCGACCTGGGTGGATACCACGTTTCCCAGTTGAATGCCGATGGCGTCCGCGGTGATCACGCGTGTGAACGCCAGAACGCCGGGAGTGAATCCCATGTCCGGCTGATCGAAGCAGATAGAGTTGACGCCATCCGCGCCACAGATATTTGCCGTGGCCACACGCGTCACTGGCGCAAACGTGCTTGACGACAGGGACGTGGAAGCCACTCCGCTCCATACACTTTCGGACTGTTCGATCACCGCCTCAATTTCAGTCAAGCTCCCCGTCGGCGTTTGATTGGTGGTGAAGATGGTTTGCGGATTCGTGCCTAGCGCCGTGCTCCACTGCACGGCGATGCCGCTGGACGCGACCACCTGGTGAGACGGAATCGGGCAAGCGGAACCTCCAGACAGGCTGGCGGATTCGCGCACGTCCGGAACTATCTCGTTGAACGAGTAGCCGTGGGCCGCAACCACGGACCACAATCCGTAGAAGAGCGCGATGCCGGTTGCTTTGATTTTTCGATTTGTTTCTCGCATACCCTCCAGCCTCTCTCGCTGCAAACCCTTTGGCTCGCCCTCGATCGTGTTTCTCGTACTGCTGCAGACTCCGCGCCAGTTTTGAAGGTAAGGCGCCGAAGCTAAAGAGCCTGCCGGTGAATCTCTGCAGTCAGCTTTTCCAGGAAGCGATCGATCGGCAATCCCTTTACTCCCGTCTTCGTAAACTGATTTACCTGTGGGTCGAATACCGGCACATCCGCGGAATCCTGCGTGACGGTTTCCACGCCATTCCGCGCGTTTTTGCGAACGCGAAATGTGCCCTGAGCCCAACCCACGATGCGAAACTGCCTTCCCGGCTGACCGGTCAGAAACAGATAGACTTCCTCGCCCGGCAGAAATTCCGGTACGCCGTCCACGTGCGAATGCAAATGTTGAAACTTTCCTCCCGGCATGCGCACCACGATCGGTGTGGGCAGAAACCCCTTGTCGCGCTGTTCTACTGCAAACACAGTATCCGTCCAGATTTCGCCGTTTTCCATCCGCGTGTCCGCGCGCAGGCAGCGCACCCGCGCGATGGCGCTGGAATGCTGCACCAGTTGATAAAACTGCAGGCGCGCGAGTGTTGTGGCATCGGCTATGACCGCAATCAACGCGATGCCCACTAGTAACAGAATCCAAAGAAACCACCGCCGTTGCACGTAACTCATAGCGTTCCTCCCAGACTCATTGCACAAACTCACTGCACTTCCAGAACACCGGAAGCCGACGTCTGGTCCAGATTTATGTTCTGAATGAAAAGCGTTCGCGCACCCGGCGCCGCCGCTGCGGGAACCTGCAACGTCAGGTGAATAATTCCCAGCCCGGCTGGTTGCTGAGAAATCACGGCAACATCGCCCGGGCCAGATACCGTGTACGTCATGCTGGTGTCCAGGCCGCTTTCGGAAAATAAACAGATATCCGCCGTGGCCGTTCCGGTTGCGGGACGGACCAGGAGAATGGCGTTGCCGCCGAGAGTGCAACTGTTGTTCGCGACGCTATACGCGCCGAGCGCGGCGATATTCAGGTCCAGGTCGTCGCCAGACGCATCAATCTCGGCAGTGGTTGGCTCAACCACGATGATGTTGACTCCCGTGGCTGTGGGAGAAGCGCTGCTGAGCGCGATCACGTTGTCGACCGTGGTCGGAGTCACGACCACGAGCACCACCACATTGGAATTCGTCGCGCCGGGATTTTGCACCTGGACGCTCAAGTTTCCCGCTTCCGCCACATCGGCGCTGGCTACCGGCGCAGCGCACGCGCCCGCGCTGACGCAACTGGTGACGCGCGCTGTGCCGCCGATCAGCACAGTCGATCCCGGCCCGGGACTGCTGGGCACGAAGCCGCTTCCATCCACCTGCACCGTGAAGCCATCCAGGCCACCCGCATACACGCTCGCGGGATGCAGCGCCAAAATATTCAGTTGCGTGGAGATCGTGATGTTCGCGCTCGCCGATTGCGTGGAATCGTACTGGCTGGTGGCCACAAGCTGTAGGGCATCGGGGTTCGGTGGAACGGCCGGGGCCGTATAATTTCCCGAAGCATCGACGGTGCCGCAACTCCCCGCCGTGCCGCAGCCGGTGCCTTCGATCTGCCAGATCACGTTTTGATTCGAGGTGCCAAGAACGGTGGCAGTGAAGCTTTGCGTGCCCAGTGGCGCCAGGCTCACGCTGTTGGGAAGGACGCTGACCACGACGTGGTTGATGATCGTGATTAACGCCGAAGTGGATAAGCTGGGATTGGATGTGCTGCTTGCCGTTATGAGAAATGGATTTGGCGAAGGAATCGATCCTGGCGCAACGTAATCGACTGCTGTCGCACTGCCGCTGCTGAACGGCTGGCAGGGACTCGAACCGGTGACGCAGATTTGCCCGAAGGTGGCGTTGCCGCCCGCAATACCGTTGACACTCCAATTGAATGAGCTGCCCGAAGTTCCGCTTTGCGAGGCCGTCAAAGTGATGCGCCCAGTGGCCACCACCGTCGCGGACGCGGGAGAAATAATAATGCTCGCGCCGGACTGGATGGTCATGTTCGCCTGCACTTGTTTGCTGGGGTCTGCCAGCGGCGTTACGGTGACGATCACGCTGTCCGGCTGCGGCGGCGTTGCAGGCGCGGTATACACGGCCGTGTTCTCGAGCGTCGCTCCACCCGCGGATTGCGTCGTGGTCACGGTCAGCACTCCGCACGCACTTCCCACGCAGCCGCTTCCACTCAAGGACCAGTTCATCGCAGTGCTTGGGTTGGAGCCGGCCACCGGAGTGAGCACTGCCACCAGCGGCGTGCTGGTGCCCACGCCTACGTTCCCCGGCGCCGTCAACTGCAAAGTGAAATGACTGGTGATGATCAAACTGGCGGTACTTTGCTTGGACGGATCGGCAACGCTTGTGGTCGTCAGACTCACCGTCGTAGCGCCAGGAAGAATCTGCGGCGCGGTGTAAGACCCGTTCGCGCTCACGGCTCCGCAAGTATTGGGGCACCCCAGTCCCGATAAGCTCCAACGAATCGCAGGATCGGGCTTTCCCTGGCTTTGGATAGTGGCCTGAAACGGCCGCTGCGCGCCAAGTTCCACGTTCGCGACATTCGGCGTAACAGAAACGGAAATATCGCTTGTCACCATGACGCTTGCGCTTGCGGATTTAGAAGCGTCGGCCTGGCTTGTGGCTGTCACTTGTACTGTCCCGCCCGTGTGTAGATCGATAGGCGCTGTATATACTCCATCGGCGGAAATTGTTCCCGCTTGAGCGTCGCCCCCGGATACTCCGTTAACGCTCCAGGTCACGCTGGTGTTGCTCGCGTTGGAAACGGCCGCGCTGAAATTTAGTGTTTCACCCAGCAACACTGTTCCGGAACTCGGCGTCACGCTCACGCTGAGGGAGGGAGGTGGTGACGACGGAGGCGTTACTGAGCCTGCGCCTCCCCCGCCGCAGCCCAGAGTCCACGCACCCGCCGCGAGGAGCACGATAGCCGACAGGCACGCATGCCACGCCGGCGAATCTTTCTTCCTCATTCCGTTCGTGTCTCGCGTTTGCGGAAGGGGCCGCATGCCCCTTCTAATGCAGGCTGACTACCACCCCAACTCCACCACCGAAAAAATTGCCAGCGCTCCTTGCTTTCGTTCACCCGCTTCCTAAAATGTGTCGTTGCAGAACGTTCCGAGCCTTCTAACGCTCACTTCCGTTTCCTCAAAACTCTTTCGTCACTGCCCCGAATCGAATCGACAGTTCCGTTCCGCAATTCCACCCGCCCGTCCATTCCACTTTGGAATCGCTGCTCGTTCCCCCTTCCATTGACTTTCTTTCATCCCACTCCAATAATCCGCGCATGCCTCGTCCAGACGCGGTTCGCCGGATCAAGAGCTACTCCGCGGAAAACGGCTACGTGTATCAATACTGTTTTTATGAAGTGAACCGCATTCACAACAACGGCAGTCCCGCCGGTGAGTTTATCTACGCCGTCTCCGCAGACCGCAAAACCACATTTCCTCTCCGCATCTTCGTGCGACAGCCGGCGCTGCAGGCCTGGGCGCAGGCCAATGGCAGGCCGCTCACAAGCAGCGAGGAGTATGCTGTCGCCAAGATGCGCCTGTTCCGCGCCTTCGATAACGGCGAGGTCCCTTTAACCGCCGGGAGCGCCGCCGGTCTTTCCCTCCTGGTCGACGAAAGCAACCTCGAAGAGCTGCTGCATGCGCTCAACATCTGATCGAATCGCGTTCCCCGATGAACCGAAACCCCCGGCGCGCCGTCTAGTTAAGTGATAGGGAGCTCAGGAATGCAGGAGCTGGTTCTGATCCAGCCGGGAAGAACGCTCGAGGCCGAATCCGCACGGGAGACTTCCCGATCCCGGTTGCACCGCGAGTTTGAATCCCGTCTCGCGGAATGTGGCCCGCTGGCCTTCCGTGTTGCCCATGGCGTCCTGCGCAATGCCGCGGATGCCGAAGACGTGGCCCAGGAAGCGCTCCTGCGCGCCTACCAGAAATTCGATCGCCTGCGCGATGCCACCCACTTCCGCGCCTGGCTGGTGCGCATCACGTTTCGCCTGGCATTGGACCGCTGGCGTTCGGCGAGGCGCCGCGAGCAGCGCGAGACGGAATGGGCTATGCCGGATTTGCGACCTGCGCCGCCAACCGCCGAAGAAATTGTCGACTCCAACGCATTCCAGGCGCGCCTGGAAAAAGCGCTGGAGCAGTTGCCGGAAAAGTTCCGGCTGGTGCTACTGCTGGCCGCCATCGAGGGCTACACGCTCGAAGAAGTAGCGGAAATGCTCGGTATCCCCATGGGCACAGTGAAGTCGAGATTATTTTTTGCCAGAAAACAACTGGCGGAGAAGTTGCGATGAACTGCCAACAATGCCAAAAGAAAATGCGCGATTCGCTGGCGACCGGAGAATCCGGTCTTGCTCCCGAGGTTGCCGCGCATGAGAACTCCTGCGAAGCCTGCGGCCAGTTCCACGCCGCACAGCTTCATTTGTTTCGCTCCATTGAGATCGGGCTCCGTTCGATCGTCAATGCGCCAGTCCCTGCGTCACTGCTTCCCGGTGTGCGAGCCCGGATGGATGAGCAGCCTGCGCGGCACGGCTTGTGGACCCCCACCTTGGGACTCCTCACAACAGTGGCCGCAGCTATCTTGCTGTTTGGCATCAACCACAGCTCCCATCGAGCGGCAAACCCTTCGAGTGTCGCAGGGAATTCCCTAACGACCTCGCGAAGCAATAGCGATCCTGAGCCCCTGGCCCAGCCAGCCGAGAAAAGTGCAGAGATTTTGCCAAGACGCAGGGCCAGTCACGCTCGTGTGGCCACTCCCTCGACGGCCGCGCCGGAAGTCATCGTCCTTGCCGAAGAGCGCGAAGCCTTTGCCAGATTCGTCGCCGAGGTGCCCGAGAATAGAGAAGTCGCGTTGGCGCTGACTCACCCCGCGGAAAAGTTGGCCGACAGCCCTGCGGAGATTGCGCTCTTGCAGATTGACGTCTTGGTCGTCGATCCCCTAAATCCGGGGGCTCGGGAATAGCACTGAATTTCGATTTGTACCCCGGTCTGAGTGTTGGTCTGGCACCGGGATTTCACGGAGGAACGCATGGGCAAAACACGATTGGCGCTATTCCTACTTGGTTCACTTATTCTGATTTGTCCGCGCCTCCTGGCGCAGGATAAGGCAAAGCCGACGGTCAAGACCAAGCCGACCTCTCTCAAAATACAAGTGGTTGTCTCTGAGAACGAAGGGGAGAAAAAGCGCAGCAATTTGCCGTACACGTTCCTTGTTCGCGCTGACTACAACGGTCCCGGTTCGCCATACACCAAGGTCCGCATCGGCAGCCGCATCCCTGTTTACGCCGGCAAGGACGGAGGGATGCAATATATCGACGTGGGCACGAATATCGATGCGCGGGCAACAAGCGAGGAAGACGGGCAGTTCGACATCATCATGAACGTTGAGCGATCGTGGGTCGAAGGCGATGTTCTCCTCCCAGTCGAAAAGGTCCCCGGTCAGACATCAGATTCGAGTTCCGCCCAGTTCAAGGAACCGATCATCCGGCAGCTGAGGACCGACTTTACCATGGCAATGCGCGACGGCCAGACGCTTGAGTCATCGCAGGCTGCCGATCCCTTGAGCGGAAGAGTCGTTACCATCACCGTCACCATGAACGTCGTGAAGTAGACTGGCCGTTACGTAAATAAACGGTTCAACGTTGTCGGAAGATCGGGATTCGTGAATTTGTATCCCAACTTTTCCAATTGCCCAGGCACGACGCGTTGGCTGGCCAACAGCAGCGCGTCTGCCATCTCTCCCAGCGCCAGCCGCAGCGCAAATGCCGGGGCAGGGAAGAGCGCGGGGCGATGCAGCGCCTTCGCCAAAGCCGAAGTAAACTCTGCATTGCGCGCCGGCTGCGGAGACACCAGGTTCACCGCTCCGCGCACCGTTCCGTCCTCCAGCGCCAGCCGCAATATCTTCAACACATCCTCCATGCTGATCCAGCTCATCCATTGCTGCCCGGAACCGATTCTCCCTCCCACACCAAAGCGAAATGACCGCGCCATTACCGGCAAAGCTCCGCCTTTCTTCGCCAGGACCACGCCAAACCGCGCGCGCACCACGCGGATTCCCAACGCCGCGCCCTTCTCCGCCTCTGCTTCCCACTCCTTCGCGATCTCACTCAGAAAATCCAGGCCCGGTCCGCTATCTTCGTTCAAAATTTCTTCGCCCCTGTCGCCATAAATGCCAATCGCAGACGAGGACACCAGCACCCGTGGCCGCGCCGCCATCTTCGCCATTGCGTTCACCAGCGCGCGCGTCGAATCCACCCTACTGCTGCGCAATACCTTCTTCCGTTCGGCCGTCCATCGTCCGCCCGCAATGGATGCACCCGCCAGATTCACCACCGCCTCTGCGCCTACGGCCGCGGCGCCAAGTTTGCCGGTCGCGGGATCCCATCGCACGTCGAATCCCCCGCTGCCGCGCAGCGCCTCGCCATTCGTGTCCGGACGCACCAGCCGGCACACCGTGTGCCCCGCCTGCTTTAATTCGCCCACCAACGCGCTTCCCACCAGTCCGGTGGAACCTGTAATCAGAATCTTCATGATATATTTCCCTCGTCCCGGGGCCGTATCCAGCCCGGGGTTACTGGCAGGGCGCGCCACCTCAGGTTACAATTTTCCTGTGCCTCACGTCTTACGCAATCTACGCGTCAAAGTTCTCTTCTTCGGCCCCTTGCGCGATTTCACCGGCATCGCGGAGGAATCCGTGGAAATTCCCGAAGGCGCGACCCTCGCGCAGCTGTTCGACCGTTACGCCGGCCGTTTCCCGAATCTGGCTGCATATCGCGTCTCCCTCGTTGCTTCCCGCAACGAAGAATTCGCCTCTTGGGACACGCCACTCGCCGAAGATGATACGATTGGCTTTCTTCCTCCCGTCAGCGGAGGTTGAAACCCGTCCAATGCCAAACACCGTCACAGAGAATGACCACTTCGCGCTTCTTCGCTCGCCGATTGACGCCGCCGCGATCGTCCGCGACGTGCGTGCCGACCCCGACGGCGCAATCGTTACTTTCGACGGTTTCGTCCGCAACGAATCCCATGGCCGCCGCCCCGTGTATCTCGACTATGAAGCCTACGAAACCATGGCTCTCGCCAAAATGCGCGAGATCGGCCAGTTGCTCCACGAGAAATTCGCCATCCATCGCGTCGCCATCGTTCATCGTCTCGGCCGCCTGCAGATCGGAGAAACCAGCGTGTTCATCGCCGTCAGCGCTCCCCATCGCGGCCCGGCCTTCGACGCCTGCCGCCTGGCTATCGACACTCTTAAACGCACCGTGCCCATCTGGAAAAAGGAGTATTTTCAAGACGGCGCTGTCTGGGCAGACGGGGAATTGCCGCCCGCACCACCTTCCGCTCCCCAGACGGCATCTTAGCCATCGGATGACTCTTCAGGTGCACAAGCCATTTACCGCCGCCCTTGCCCTGCTAGCCTTGCCCCTGCTTCTCGCTCCACAGGACAAGCCAGATCGCCCGCCGTGGGCACAGCCTTCTTCCCCCCAGCCAAGCCCGCCCGCCGCTCCGCCCGCGGAAGGTCCAGTGAACCCCACCGACGAGCCCAGCGTGCAACAGGCGCCGTCTCCGCCGCCCTCGCGCGGCACGGTCAAGGTCAACGTGAATCTGGTTACCGTGCTCGTCAGCGTTCTGGACGAACACAATCGCCCCGCGCCCAACCTGCCCGTCGAAGCTTTTCAGATTCTGGAAGAAGGCGTACCGCAAAAGATCGACATCTTCGAGTCTGAAACCCACCAGCCGCTGGATATCGCCCTGATGATCGATGCCAGCCTGAGCGCGCATCTCGAAAAGGCCACTGAGCAGGACGCCGCTTCGCACTTCATCCAGCAAATTTTGCGCCCAGAGGATCGCCTGAGCGTCTTTGCCTTCGACGAGCAGGTTCACCAGCTGCCTCCGTACTTCTCCGATAAAATTTCCGCGCTTCAGGAAGCCGTCCACAAGATCCCCGACGGTGCAGGCACGTCGATCTACGACGCAGTGCTGCTGGGTTCTGACACATTGCAGAAGCGCCGCGGCGAGCGCCGCCGCGTCATTATCATGGTCACAGACGCTGGCGAAACCACCAGCCGCTCCGATTTTGAGGCTGCTCGCAAAGCCGCTCTTCGCGCCGGAATTCTGCTGTATACCATCGTTATCCGCCCCGTGAAGAACGAAAATGGCCGCAACACCGCTGGCGAGCACGCCCTTCAGACCATCACCGACACCACCGGGGGCGCCATGTTTTTCCCCGTATCTGCCCAGGAACTGCCCATCATCTTCGACCGCATCAACAGCGAACTGCGCACCCAATACCGCCTGGCCTACTATCCCAACCCGCGCGGCCCCGCCAACACTTACCGTACAATTGAAGTGAAGGTTCTGCCCGGCTACACCGCGCGTCACCGGACGACCTATCTCACCGGTCCTCAGTAATACCTTTGAGGACCCCGGAAAGCGAATGCTCAAAACTTTTCTGGAAGTTGCCGTCGAAGTTGCCCAGGAAGCGGGCGCCATCCTGCGCGAAGAGGTGGAGCGGCCCGCCACCATTTCCCACAAAACCGAGTTTGACCTGGTCACGCAAGCCGACCGCCGCTCCGAAGCGCTCATCGTCAGCCGCCTGCAGAAATATTTTCCCGAACACGCCGTCGCCGCCGAAGAAGGCAGCGGCAAAGATACAAATTCCGAATATCGCTGGCATGTCGACCCCCTCGACGGCACAACCAACTTTGCCCACAAGTATCCGTGCTTCTGCGTCTCCATGGCCCTGGCGCGCAAGAATGAACTGCTCCTGGGCGTGATTTACAATCCCGTTCACAACGAACTGTTCGTCGCCGCCCGCGGTGAAGGCTCCACCTTCAACGGCAAGAAAATCCAGTGCTCGAAAATTGACGCCTTGAAAAACAGCCTGTTATGCACCGGTTTTCCTAATCACAATCGCCAGGCAAATCCCAACTTCCACTTCTACTGGGATTTCACTCTGCGGTCTCATGGCGTCCGCAGGGACGGTTCGGCGGCGCTCGACTTGGCCTATGTCGCTCTGGGCCGCTTCGATAGCTTTTGGGAATTTGGACTCAATCCGTGGGACACCGCAGCCGGCGTCGTGATCGTCGAAGAAGCCGGTGGGAGAGTTACGGATATGCAGGGACAACCCTATCCGCTTGGAGGACCATCCATCCTCGCTTCCAACGGACTGATTCATGGGGAAATGGTCCAGGTGGCCGCAAAGGTCTCGGCGCACACATTATCGCAGAAGTAAGTATATAGTCAGCTAACCTCGTGTCAAGCGAAACTTGGACCGGGGGTTCTTGTCTATTGTATTCAGTTACTTACGGGCAGTTCGGGCGACGTGGAATATTATCGATCCTGAATGAGCCGAATCTCTGCCTCCGTAATCTAAAGCTGTGAATTATCCGCTGTCCTCCGGGAAACCTGGGTGTGACGCCAGCCGAAAGGCCGGCGTGAGAGTTTCTTATGACGCGTTTCTTTTCGCCTGTTTTTCCATCAATCCACCGCTTTATGGAACGCTCATTTGGGCCTCACAGAATTCTTATGTCCCCGGCAGTATCCTCTCTTGGCAACGAGTACAAGTCTGCTTGGACCGCCAAGGGCAGTCGTTCACTGCCATTTTCCCAAAAGTCCGTTGCCGTAGTTATTCGGGGGTGAAACTATGCGCGTTTTATTTGGACGTGTTGTGCTTCTGGCATGTGTGGTGCTTTGCCTTCTAAGTCCGGCCGTTTATTCAGCGGATGGGACCGGCGATGGCAAAAAGGATAAAGATGCCGATTCCGCCGCGAAATCCCCAACGAAACCGAATGCTCCCCCGGCCACTGGCCTGACAGAGCGTGAGCAATGGATGCTCGATCGCATCGAACAGCTCGAAAAGCGCGTCGCCGAACTGGAAACCAAAGAACCGAATACCACCGCGAGCGCTGCACCCAAGAACGCGCCTGGAGCTTCGGCCAATTCCGCCACGCCGGGCGCCAATACCGTGGCCGCTTCGGCTGCCGCGTCAGGAGTTCCCGGCACGCCTGGCGCTGCGTCCGTGCCCCTCGATCCTAGTTCTTCTTCCAGCGTTAATGCCAAGCAGGATCAAAACGCGCCTTCCAATGCCGCCGTCGCCGCCAATGCGAAACCGGCGGTCGTCGAACCCTTTTCCGATTCGGACTGGACTTGGCTTAACGGCAATGCCCGCACCAAAGAGATCTATTGGGACACCAAATTTTTCACGCCAGAAATTCGCTTCGACACCAACTACGTTGCCGATTTCAACCATCCCACCGATCACACCATCGGCGGTTCCAGCGAACTTTTCCGTTCGTACGAAGTGCAACTGGAACAGCTGGGCGTTGGCGGCGACTTCCACTATGACAATGTCCGCGGCCGCCTGATGACTCAGTTCGGCATGTATTCCGTCACCACGCCGCGCAACGATCCCAGCCCTGGCCACGGGCAGTGGGATTTGGCGGACGCCTATCGCTACGTCTCCGAAGCCTACGGCGGCTATCACTTCGACGTACTGCACGGCATCAACGTCGATGCTGGCATCTTCATGTCCTACATCGGCCTGTTCAGCTACTACAATTTCGACAACTGGGCGTACCAGCCTTCCTACGTCTCTTCGAACACGCCGTGGTTCTTCAATGGCGTTCGCGTGCAAATCTTCCCCACCGCGCATTTGAAGATCGAGCCTTGGTTCATCAACGGTTGGCAATCCTACGCTTCGGCCAACCACACGCCCGGCGTCGGCGGGCAGATCAAGTGGACGCCCAAGCCCTGGCTCAACATCATTTCGAATAACTACGGTGTTGGCGAAGACGACCTGTTCGTTCCCGGCCGCCGCCGCATTCACACCGACAACAGCGTCGAAGTGAAATATTACGATAAGCCCTACAACACTCTCGATAAGCTGGCGTTTTCGCTCACCGGTGACCTTGGTTGCGAATTCGGCGCTGGCGTCAGCTGCTATAGCAATAAAAGCGGCGGTCCGAAACAGAGCTTCGTCGGTTGGATGGGCTACAACCGCTTCTGGTTCCACAGGGATTTGTTCGCGGTCACCATCGGAGGCGGCCAGATCAACAATCCCGGCCGGTATCTTGTGCTGCTTCCTCCTATCAACGGGGAAACCGCCGTTACCGCGTCCACCAATTCGCCGTACTTCACGGAGAATCCCGGCAATCCTTTCAAGGCGTGGGATTCCTCGATCACGTTCGACTATATGCCCAAGCAGTACATCACCTTCCGCTGGGAATATGACTATCGCCACGCCAACGTGCCTTACTGGAGCGGCCCCGGCGGCATCACGCCTCCCGGCGGAAACAATAACTTCCCGCAATATTTTGTCTGCAGCAGCGGCGCCAGCTCCGGCCAGACTTCGTTAGCGGGAGCCGAATCTGCCTGCGGCGGTGGACCGGGCAGCGTCTGGTTCCCCGACCTGCGCAAAGACGAATCCTTCATCGACATGGCCATCATGGTGAAGTTCTAGCGGTTCGAGGATTTTTGTGACGGCTTGTGGGGGCCGACCTTTAGGAAGCCGGGGCTTAAGCCCCGGCATAAGCTCTGGACGAACTGGGCTTCAGCCCCTGAGGACTCCGGTCTTCGATCTCAAACCATCGCGCACTGCGCACCTCAAACCGTCGCCCAGTTCGCCCGCTCCAGATACGTCGGCGGCTCATACGTCTTCCCCTTCGCCAACCGCCGCTCCTCGCGCCGCGAAGTCCACAGCAACAGCGGCCCGAGCGCCCGCGCGTTCAGCTTAGCGGCAAACCCGCACTCTTTCTCCACTTCGCCGCGCAGACTTTGATCTGCGCGCTCACAGTTTCATTCCAGTCGCGGCATTGCCGTTCCATCGCCCACAGCGCCGCGTTATAGCCGATGCGTAGCTTCCTCATTTCCCGTTCAAAGCGTTCCCGCACGCGCGCATCGGGATAATCCCGATACCTTTTCCAGCCTTCCAGCATCGTCCGGCACACCCAAGCTAGAAATTTCTGCGAATCCGCCCGCGAAATCGCCGCATGCTCAAAGTTGAACTGGAACTGCCCGTGAATGTCCGCAAGGTCCACGCCGTCCAGCAGCCGTCCTTGCTTCTTCATCTCGAAATAAAGTGGAGTGCCCGGCACCGGCGTGTACAGCATGAATTGGTGAAAGTCCGTTTCATGGCTCACCGCGCGCTCAATTTCGTCCTCAATATTTTCCGGCGTGTGATGCTCCAGCCCGATGATCGTCGAGCCTTGCACGCGAACTCCATGCTTACGCAATTCGCTGGTTAATTCGTGCGTGTCCGTCCCCTTCAACTTGGCATAGCCTGAGCTTTGCGATTCCAGCCCCATCCAGATCCAGGACACGCCCAACTCCACAAGCTCTTTCATCGAATATTTGCGAATGGCGTTCGCCGAGGCGAACACCGCCATGCCCCAGCTCTTGCCCGCCGCTTTCATTCGTTCCAGCAGCGCCATCGCCCGCTCGCGATGTAGCAGGAAGTTTTCGTCCATCACGAAAAACGTTTGTACCTTCATGGACTTTTCGAAACCATCCATCAACTCAAACAGTTCGTCGCGGTCTCGTAAAAATTATGGAAATTTCCTTTGCCGCCCAAAAATGAAGAAGTCGTACAGAAATTGCATCCCATCGGGCAGCCGACCGACGGAATCACAGTGGCCGCCACCGATCCGCGCCTCTCCGGGAGGCGTATTCCCAGCGAACGCGTCTGTAGCCCGGAAACAATTTCCGGGTGCTTGATCGGCGCGCTGTCGTCCTCTCCCAGATAACGCCGCATCCAGGAAATTCCTTCGCCGCGCACATAATGGTCGGCGTCCACGATTTTCTCGATCCCGGGAATCGCGGTGACATGTCCGCCCACGACAATCACCGATTGCGGCGACTGCTCCCACACGATGCGGCACATTTCGCGAACCTTGCCCACATTCACGATGATCGACGAAATTCCCACAACGTCGTAATTCGTGGAGCGAAGTTCCCGCGTGAAGCGCTCGCGCGTGGGAAAGTCCATCAGCGTGCTTGGCGCGGTGATGTTCGCCTGGATCATCATGATGCCCCACGAGCGGTGGAACATTCGCAGCAAGAACGCCCCCTGCGCCCGGGTCACCTGGTTGTGGTACAGCTCCATCGGATTGATCGCCCGGCTGCCGAATTCGTCATCTTGCGCGTACGGACCAAATACAGATGTCAGCAACACCCGGGCGCGTGCGCCCATCGGGTGCCTCGGCACCGCCTGCGGAATTGTGACATTGTTTGGCAAACTCTGATATTAGCGCGGGCCTTCTCTAAACCTTTGTGACCAGTGAACACCGCTTTGGACACATCCGCTTGCGACTCCCGCCCGGGCATGGGAAAATAAAAAATTGTCGATTGTGCCCGGCATTCCGCCGGGTGCGATAAACAGCTCACGATTGGCGATATCGTCTAGGGGTCTAGGACGCCGCCCTCTCACGGCGGAAACCCGGGTTCGAATCCCGGTATCGCTACCAACTCCATAAAATCAATTGCCGCTAAGGTGCCGAGCACGATCACCGGGCGTCGCGCTCCTTGCGAACCGTATCCGCGGGCGATACCCGGGAATCCACCCCTGGTGCGACGTTTCAGCCGCTCCCAATTCCGCTATCGTTGGCCGTTCGGCAACCCTGCGAATTTCTGTGACCAAATAATCCGATAGTGACATTCCGGCCAGGGCCGCTCGGGCTTTCAGCGTCCGATGCAGACCATCGGGGACATTTCGAAGTTGGATCATGCGTGACATGTTCCAAGCATGAATACATGCCCCGCATATGTCAAAAGCGAGTACTCATCCCCGAATTCGTTAAGTATTACGATATTTAAATTCGTGTTACACTCAGCCGCGTTTCAAGATGCAGTGCCGCCCCCTCCGCCCCTGCGTCACGCCGCAAGGAGATTTTCATGGCTGACTTGAGCCGCACAGGCGTTTCCATCGATGCCGGACTGCTGCAACAATTTGATCGATTCATCGAAAGCCAGGGCTATGGCAACCGGTCGGAGGCGCTGCGCGACCTTATCCGCGATCAGCTGGTGACCAACTCTGTCGTCGCACCCAATGCCGATGTCGTGGGCACAGTTACACTGATCTACGATCACCACAGCCGCCTGCTTCCCGAACGGTTGGCGGACATCCAGCACCAGCACCATGCCGAGATCATCTCCACTGTTCACGCGCACCTCGACCACGACACGTGCCTCGAGGTCGTCGTGGTGAAAGGGAAGTCCAGCCGCATTCAAAAATTGGCCGATCTGCTGACCAGTACAAAAGGCGTGCAGCATGGACGCCTGGTGATGAGTTCCCCCTCCATCGCACATTCCTCATCCAAAAAACACACGCACAAATGAGGAGCGGCGTGCCCATCAATTCAAGCGCGCCGATATCCGCTGTAGGAACGGCGATACGGGCTGGATGGCTTGTGGGCTTCTTGCTCTGTCTCTGTTCCGGGCTCTCTTTATGGGCGGCCGCGAATGGCAGCCTTTCCGGGACGCTCAGGGATCCGAGCGGCGGTGTCGTCCCCGGCGCGCGGGTCACGTTGGTGAACGCCGCGCTCAAATCCGAATTCAAGGCAATCTCGGACGGCCAGGGCTTCTACACCTTCCCCACGCTTCCAGTCGGCCACTACGACATGATCATCGAAGCCGCCGGATTCAAAACGAAGAAAAAAACGAACCTGACGATAGATACCGACACCGCGGTGAAACTCGACGTCGTTCTCGCGCTGGGCCAACAATCGGAAACCGTCATTGTTGCGGATACCGAAGCTGATACCGAGGTGCAAGTGGATACGGTGGCGACGCATCTGGGCGAGCTCGTCACCTCATCCCAGATGACCACGCTTCCCTTGAACGGTCGCAGCTTCACCGATTTGCTTTCCATTCAACCCGGCGTCATCCCGATAACCACCTTGCTGCCCAATTCCGTAATCATGGCCGGAGTCACGGGCAGCCTTTCTCCATCGGGTGATTTAAATCCAGGGAATTTGTCGATCAACGGCCAGCGAGAAAGCTCCAACGGTTTTCTGGTGAATGGCATCGATGTGCAGGAGCACATGAATGGTGGAACATCCGTTGTTCCGAACCTGGATTCCATCGACCAATTTCGAGTGCTGACGAATAATTTCGATCCGGAATATGGCAACTACAACGGCGGCATGGTGACAGTCGTTACGAAGTCCGGAAGCGATTCGTTTCACGGAAACGCCTTCGAATTTCTGCGCAACACGGACCTGGATGCACGCGGCTACTTCGATCCAACCCGCGCGCCTTTCCGCCAGAACCAGTTTGGCGGCACGCTCGGCGGTCCCATCAAGCATCAAAAAATTTATTTCTTCGCCGATTATCAAGGCACGCGTACAACCGAAGGCGTGCAAACCAGCTTGATCTCTGTTCCGTCCGCGCAAGATCGCGCAGGAAATTTTTACGATGTCGCCAGTTCGCTGACAGGAAGCGTGAGTGGAAGCTACCTGGCCACTTTGCTTTCGCAAAAGTTGGGTTATCCCGTTTCCTCGGGTGAGCCCTATTACACTTCGGGCTGTACCACCGCGACGTGCGTGTTCCCCAACGCCGTGATTCCGCAATCCGCTTGGTCAACCCCGGCGATCAATCTGCTCAAATACATTCCCTCGCCTAACACGGGCGCCGATCAATTTTCCACTTCGGCTTATCCGGAAACGGTACGCGACGACAAAGCCTCTGGCCGCGTCGATGCTAGCTCCCGATGGGGCCAGCTTTCCGCTTACTATTTCTTCGACAACTACCGCCTCGACAATCCTTATCCCGGCCAACAGGGCGGAGCCAGCATCCCTGGCTTTGACGCGCTCACATTCGGCCAAGCCCAGCTCATCAGCCTGGCAGACACGAAAACTCTCGGCTCCGGCGGGGTGAACGAAGCCCACGTTGGTTTTCTCCGCTATGCCAATGTGATTGGACAGCCAAAAGGTGGCCTGGGCGTCAGCCTGGCATCGCAAGGTTTCGCGCCGCCGCCCACGGGCATCCTCGTGCAAGCGCCGCAATTTGAAGGCGTGGAGAACATCACGTTTCCCTCGTTCGTCATGGGCGTGCCGATCACCAATGAAACACAGGTGAACAACACCCTGTATCTGAACGACACTTTTTCGAAGGTAATCGGCTCGCACACCCTGAAACTTGGCGGCCAGTTTCATTTAGACCAGGTCAACGAACATCCCAACGCCACTTTCAACGGCACATTCAACATCGACGGCACCGAAACTGGAAACGCTTTCGCCGATTTCCTCATCGGCGTGCCGAGCAATTTCACGCAGTCGTCGGGCCAACTGTTCTACCTGCGCGATCGTTACGCGGGATTATTCGCGCTGGATAGCTGGCGCGTGCGACGCGACCTGACATTCAACTATGGCTTACGCTGGGAATACATCATGCCCTTCTGGGAAAAGTACAACCAGATTCAAACCATTATTCCCGGCAGGCAATCGGTCCTTTATCCCGGTGCGCCGCCGGGCCTTCTGGTCCCCGGCGATCCGGGAATTCCCAGCACGATTTCGCCGTCCAAGGGACATAACTTCGCGCCACGCTTGGGCCTTGCCTATGCTCCCGGTTTCGACCATGGGATTTTGCGCAAAATTTTCGGCGGCAGCGGCCAGAGCAGCATTCGCGCGAGCTATGGCATCTTTTACACCGCGTTTCCCGGACTGTCGGCAGGTGTCATGTATTCCGTGCCCCCCTTCGGCTACAACTATCTGAGTCCGGAACCTCCACTATTTGCGACGCCGTTCATCAACGCCCAAAACGGCGCCTTGAATATCAATCCGTTTCCTTTAACATTTCCGCCGCACAATATCTCCGCCAAGAATCCGGACACGACATTCGACTGGCCCAGCGTCATCCCCATCAGCGCCGATCCTTATTTTTACTATCGAAACAGCGTTCCTTACACCGAGAACTACATGCTTTCGTTCGAACGCCAGATCACGAAAAGCATGTTGTTGACGATGAGCTACGTGGGAAATCAGGGTCACCATATTCTTGCCGTCGTTTCGACAAACCCAAGCAACCAGGCGCTGTGCCTTAGCCTCAGCCAAGCGAGTGAAGTCGCACCCGGCAGTCCCACCTGTGGCCCGTTTGCAGAGGACGCGCGCATCATCAGTAGCACGGGCCAGGTCTACCAGGGAACGCGAGTGGGCTTGGGTCCCAACTACGGCGAAGATACCGCGCAAGAGACCATCGCGAATTCAAATTACAATGCGCTGGAAACCAATCTGCGCTACGTCGGGAAGCGCTCCAATTTTCTGCTTGCATACACCTACAGCAAATCCATCGATCAAGGTTCCAATCTGGGCGAACAGCTCAATCCCCTGAATCTTCGCGCCACTCGCGCCATCTCCGCGTTCGATATGAAGCACAACTTTGTCGCCAGCTACCAGTTCAGCCTGCCATTCGATGCACTTTTCCGTAGCAGGAATCGTTTGACCGAAGGTTGGACTCTCTCCGGCACCACTCGTTTCAGCACTGGCCTTCCTGTCACTCTTTACGACGATTCCGATAATTCGCTGCTCGGCACTTTGGGAAACGGCATCAACAACTACCTGCTGGACACACCCAACTACAATGGCGGTCCACTCGATATCAACACCAACCCAAGAAACGGCACGCCCGCATTCAACACCGCGGCCTTCAGTCCGGAGACCCTGGGTCATTTGGGAAACGCCAGCCGCAGATTCTTCTATGGTCCTGGAATCAGCAATTTCGATATGACGCTGAACAAGCTTCTGCAAGTGACGGAATCCAAGTCCCTCGAATTCCGCCTGGAAGCGTTCAACGTGTTCAATCACGCCCAGTTCTACGGCCCAGCTTCCGTAGACGGCGAAGTGAACGACCCGCACTTCGGGCAAATCGTCAGCGCTGCCGCCCCGCGCCTGGTTCAAATCGCAATAAAGCTCACGTTCTAGCCAGCATCGCGGAAATTCCTGCTCGGAAATCGATGGGACGCGTGATCAAGCTCACAACCAGACAATCACCACCGGTGAAATCGTAAAAATGTCCAGGATGCACCAGCACCTGCGCCTTCTGCATAATTTCGATTGCTAAATCCTCATCGTCCTTGCGCGATCCACCGCCTGCAACGCGTAGCACCGCGTACCACCCGCCTTCGGCATGCAACAACTCATACACGCTTTTTCCGGCGACTGCGCCTTGCAGATAGTTCCAATTGTCCCGAATCCGCTCCAGTAGTTGCGCCTGCAACGGCCGCCGCTGCGCAAACAATTCCGGAAACGCCCACTGTGTCGGCGCATTCACAGACAAATACGTGTCCGCGATAATTTCCAGCCGCTCCAGCGCCGCGCGCGTTAACTCTCCCGGCCCCGTCGTCGCCACCCAAGCCACCTTCATCTGCGGCAGCGCCGCAATCTTCGAAAGCCCGCTCAACGTAAACGTCAAAACCTCTCGGTTCGCCACAAAGCTCTTCCGCGCCACGCCTGGTGATAGCCCGTAATCCAGAAACACCTCATCCCCAATCAGCGCCAATTCCCGTTCTCGGCAAATTTCATTTAGCCGCTGCAGTTCCTCCGGCTTCACGTACGATCCCGTCGGATTATTGGGATGCACCAGCAAAATCGCTCTCGTCCGCGGAGTCAGCGCGCCCACGATGGACGCAAAATCAACGAACCAACCCTGCGCGTACTGCACCGAGTAGGGAACCAGCCTCACGTCCTGCAAATCCCCCAAAAATTCAAACAGCGGATAGCTCGGCTTCGGCACCAGCACTTCATCGTGCGGGTCGCACAGTAGCCGGAACACATACGAATACGCTTCGCTTGTGCTGGTCGTCAGCAGCAGCGCTTCCGGGTCCACCTTCTCCCCCTGATCTTCCCTGTAATAGCGCGCCACCTCTTCCCGCGCCGCCAGCAATCCCTTCGCTTCCGGCTCATACGTCAGCGCCCGAGGGTTCTGAAATGCTCCCAGAATCGCCACCGAATCGTACTGTAACCCGCACTCCGTGGGATTCGAAACCGTGAGGTCAATCAGCGTTCGTCCGGAGGAGCGCATCTCCTCCAGCGCTCGCGCATACTTGTTTAGCGTAAGTTTCCAGTTGGTACGCTGGGCGAACATTTCGAGAAGCCGACGATAGCACAGCCAACTTCCCAAGCACCACTGAACGGCAACTGTGGCGGAAATTCGCGCATGCTCTGCTGAAATCACAGCGCCAGTTGCGCTGAAATACACAACGATGGTCGCACCTTTCAATCGCCTTGCTCCACTAACATTCGCCCTGTCAACCACATACCAGGATTGGAGCAAGTGTTCGATTTGGGTCCCCACATGCTCTTAGTCTCCCCCGAGACAAAGCCCAAGCTAAACCCAGGATGCTTCCGCCCCGTCTTCTGCTTGACCCGGGCGAGAATCACTCCTGTGCGATTGTTCTCTTTAACTCCTGCATCGCTCTCCTGGCGCAATGTCGGGTTTTGAGTTTCAGGCTCCTCTCCTATCGGAGGCATGTAAAGTGCTACAGCAAGGAAATTGCCCGGCTCCTCACACGTTTCGTCATGGCGTCGATCGCCGCGCCTTCTTCAAGGTGGTAGCGCAAACCACCCCCGCCATCGGCCTCACCGCCAGCCTCGCCGCCGAGGTTGTCGCTGCTGTCGAAAAGGGCGCGCGGCCCTCGGTCAACAAGCCCTGGGACCTGCTCGTTAAGAATATCGCTTCCGGTGACGCCAAGATTTACAACAAGCCGCAGTTCGGCAATAAGGAATTGCATAGCGTCGGTTTCCATGAAGCTCCGCGCGGCACGCTCTCTCATTGGGTGGGCATCAAGGACGGCCAAATCGCCAACTACCAGGCCGTCGTGCCGACTACCTGGAACGCCGGCGCGCGCGACGAAAATGGCTCACACGGGCCCTACCCGCTCCTCGGCAATCCCGTCGCCGATGCTGAACGACCGCTCGAGGTTTTGCGTACCGTGCATTCGTTCGATCCATGTCTCGCCTGCGCCATTCACACAGTTGATCCTGAAGGAAAAAAACTCATTCACGTTTCCTGAAAAACTTTCCTGGAGGGGGATTTTATGCACAACACTCTGGATTCCACGCCGCTTAAAGTGGGCGATAAAACCATCGATGCCGAACACGATTTGCAGATGCAATTGCTCGATTCACTTTCTCATGCCTTATCCAAGGGCGGTGAATTCACTCCTACGCGCCACATCCTCGAACAGTTCATCGAATTCTCAGACATGCACTTTCTCTCCGAACAGCTGATCATGCGCCTCCACAATTATCCGGGATATGAAGCGCATCTGGAAGAACACACGCAGCTGATGAAAAAGGTTCGCGAAATTCGCGACGGCATCGTTCGCGGCGAAACAGTGCCCAGCTTGCAGATCATCCTGGAACTGCGGGACTGGCTGCTTCATCACATTGCTTCCGAGGACGCGGCGTTCGGAGAATTTCTCCGCAAAAAAGAAAGCCAGTCTTCATGACGGCTTCCCTCCGAATCGGCGTCCTCGGCGTCGGCAACATCCTGATGGGCGACGACGGCATTGGTCCCTTCGTGGTGAGAATTCTTGAAGCGCGCTATGAATTTCCGCCGAACGTCGTCCTTCACGATCTCGGAACACTTCGCCGATTACGACGCGATCATTTTGATCGATTCTGTCAGCGCCAAAGCGCCGGCGGGAGGAATAAGGCTTTTCCGCAAACCTAAACTTGTTCGCACCTCCATCCCCCAGCGTTTCAGTTTTCACGATCAGGCGCTCGTTGAAGCGCTTCTCTTTGCCGAACTCAGCGGTAAATGTCCCGGCGAAGTGCTCCTCGTCGGCGTCGTCTCGAAAACGACGGAACTGGGCTGCTGTTTATCCGATGAAGTGAGATCAGCCGTCGTGCCCTCGAAAACGCCCGCAAGATCCATCCCGAGATCGACTACATCGAGCTTTCCTCCCGCACTGGCGACGGATTTCGATCAGTGGCTTCGCTGGCTAAACGCCTTCCAACTCAGAGTCTCGGAGCCCGCCGCAGCTATCAATTCCTGAAGACTCTGCGATAATTCTTTCATGGACGAATCGCCACGAGCGGTCGTTGCGCGCAAAGCCATCGACATCACCGGCATAGTCCAGGGTGTCGGTTTTCGCCCTTTTGTCTATCGTCTCGCTCAGGAATGCAATCTCACCGGCTTCATTGCCAATACTTCCTCCGGTGTGACCATCGAAGTCCAGGGCGACGCCACTGTCCTCGACCGTTTCCTCGAGCGCCTGCCTTCGGAACTCCCTCCGCTGGCCAAAGTCACTTCACTCCTCCCGCGCGATGCCGAGCCGCAATCCGAAACCGCTTTCCGCATCCTCTCCAGCCGTCTCGACACGCCCTCTAAAGCGCTCATCTCGCCCGACGTTGCCGTGTGCGCCGATTGCCTGCGCGAGATGATGAATCCGCGCGACCGCCGTTTCCGCTATGCCTTTATCAACTGCACCAATTGCGGCCCGCGCTTCACCATCGTTCGCAATATTCCCTACGACCGCGCGCGCACTTCCATGTACGCCTTCCAGATGTGCGCCGCCTGCCAGGCTGAGTATGACGATCCAGCCAATCGCCGTTTCCATGCGCAACCAAACGCCTGCTGGGATTGTGGCCCGCAATTGTTGTTCTGCTCGTTTGATGGTGTGCCGCTCGACGTGGCAGAACCGCTGCGCGAAACCATTCGCCTTCTCGAGCAAGATCGCATCGTTGCCATAAAGGGTCTCGGCGGGTTTCATCTCGCCTGCAATGCCCGCTCGGAATCGGCCGTTGAGCTGCTCCGCGCACGGAAGCGCCGCGTCGAAAAGCCTTTTGCCGTCATGCTCCGCCGTATTGAAGACGCAGACCGCTTCTGCATCCTCGATGATGCCGCCCGCAAACTGCTTCTCTCCATCGAACGGCCCATCGTCCTGCTTCCGCGCAAGCTCAACTGCGGCCTCGCGGAACGCATTGCTCCACGTAATCATTTTCTGGGTATTTTCTTACCGTACACCCCGCTCCACCATCTCCTTTTCGCTGGCGCTAAATTCGACGCGCTTGTCATGACCAGCGGCAACCTCAGCGAAGAGCCCATCGCCATCGATAACGCGGAAGCCTTCCGCCGCCTCCACGGCATCGCCGATGCTTACCTTGTCCACAATCGCGATATACTGCGCCGCTGCGATGATTCCGTCGTTCGCATCGCCGCCGGTCGATCGCAAATGCTGCGCCGTTCCCGCGGTTTTGTTCCCGTGCCGGTTCCCCTTGAACACGAATCGCAACCGGTTCTGGCCGTCGGCGGCGAATTGAAAAACACCATCTGCATCCTTCGCGGCAGCGAAGCATTTCTCAGCCAGCACATCGGCGATCTGGAAAATCTGGAAAGCTACGCCTTCTTCGGTGAAGCTGTCCAGCACTTCCAGCGCATTCTGGAAGTCCATCCCGGCGTCATTGCCTACGATCTTCACCCCGATTATTTCTCCACGAAATGGGCCGTGGCTCTGGAGGGCATGCAATTAATCGGCGTCCAGCATCACCACGCCCACATCGCTTCCTGCATGGCGGAAAATCATCTCGATGGAAAAGTTATCGGCATCGCTCTTGATGGCACCGGCTACGGCACCGATGGCGCGGTCTGGGGCGGGGAAGTGCTCCTCGCCGATTACAAAGAGTTCGAGCGCGTCGCGCATTTCGAATACGTCCCGCTGCCCGGCGGCGCTGCCGCGATTCACGAACCATGGCGCGTCGCGCTCAGCTATCTCGTCAAGCACTACGTCAAGGATCTCAACAGCCTGGATCTTCCATTTCTTCGCGGCATCGATGAACGCCGCCGCAACGTTATCCAGCAAATGATCGATCGCCAGATCCATTCCCCACGCACGTCCAGTTGCGGCCGACTGTTCGACGCCGTTGCCGCCCTCACCGGGATTCGTTCCACGGTAAATTACGAAGCACAAGCCGCCATCGAACTCGAAATGGCCGCCCACGATTCCACCGACGATGGCGCGTATCCCTTCGACCTGATTCCAGACGGCACACACTGGCAGATCGGCACATTCTCCCTCTTCCAGGCGTTGCTTAACGATCTCCGCAGCCAGCAACCGGTTGCCGATATCAGTCGCCGCTTCCATGCGGGGCTCGCGGCGCTCTTCGTCGAGCTCGCCGAAAAAATTCGCGAGCAAAGCAAACTCAACCGCGTTTGCCTCAGCGGCGGCTGCTTCCACAATGTGTTGTTATTTCGTTTGCTGTTGGATGGCCTGCGCGCCAAATCTTTCGAAGTCTATTTCCATTCCGAGGTTCCCGCCGGAGACGGTGGCATCAGCCTAGGTCAGGCTCTCATCGCCGCCCATCGCCTGCAATCATCGTAAAAGTTGCGCCCGATCTGTTATCGAAACA
Organism: Candidatus Acidiferrales bacterium; assembly: GCA_963701055.1. Taxonomy (GTDB): domain Bacteria; phylum Acidobacteriota; class Terriglobia; order Acidiferrales; family UBA7541; genus Acidiferrum. Next base: position 1,518,030 of record OY969563.1, read on the forward strand.
TGTTGTCATCATGAGGAGCGCGTTGTTGTTTTATGCGCGACGAAGGATCTCAACGTAAGCCCAACCACGGTCGATCTGGGAATACCTCCACCGCAAAGCGCCACTCACCGCACCGCGTACTTCCTGCTCCCCGTAATCCCTTTCCCCTCGGTCACAATAATCGTCTGCCCCGCCGCCACATTCGCCAAGCGATCCACCTGCCCGCTCGGCCAACGAATCTCCACCGTGTCCGCCTTGTCATGCCGCGCCAACCCAAACGTCAACACCAACTCGCTCGCCGATAAATAACTCGATCCGCTGCGCAACATTTCCGTTTGCGTTTCAGCCGCCGCCATCATTTTCACTACGCTACCAATCCCATCTCGGTTCGATTTCGTTCCCACCAGCTTGATCCGCAAACTCTTCTGCAACGCCGCTTCTCCCGTCGCCTCATTCTCAAACAAATACGCGGGCCCGCCATTTGTGGCCACCAGCACATCCAGCCGCCCATCATTATTAATGTCCGCATACGCCGCGCCTCGTCCCACACGCGGCGAGTCAAACGCGGTTCCCAGGCTCTTCGTCGTCTCCTGGAAATTGCCCTTCCCCACATTTCGAAACACGTGCGGCGGCATCGCATATTTCACGTTGGGCTGCACGCGTTGGATGTCACGATCAATATGCCCATTCGAAATAAAAATGTCCGGCCAACCATCCAGGTCGTAATCAAAAAAGAAGCAGCCAAATCCCAGCGTCAGCAGCGTGTCACGTCCGATCTCCGATTGCGGCGCTTGATCCACGAATAATCCTTTGCCTTCGTTGTGGTACAGCGAGATCATCTGGTTGGAAAAATTGGTAATCATCAAGCTGGGCACTCCGGAGCGGTCGTAGTCCGCCGCATCCACGCCCATCCCCGCGCGCGCCACGCCGTCTTCGCTGAATGCCACCCCCGCCGACACGGCCTTCTCCGTGAACGTCCCATTTCCATTGTTGCGATACAGTTTGTTCGGCTGCGTATCGTTTGACAGCAGCAGATCCGGCCAGCCGTCATTGTCATAATCCAGCACCGCAATTCCCAGCGTCTTCGAAGTCGGCTCTCCCAGTCCTGCCTTCTTCGTCGCGTCTTCAAACGTGCCGTCGCCCCGGTTGTGCCAGAGCCGCACCGCCGTTCCCTTGTACGATTCCGGTGTGCAATACGATTTGCTCTTCCCATCCAGCGTGCAGTACAAGTCTCCTTCAATCGACCACTGCACGTAATTTCCCACCACCAGATCCAGCTTCCCATCCTTGTCGTAATCCACCCACGCCGCGCTGGTGCTGAATTCCTTTGGGCCCATCAGTCCGGCCTTTTGCGTCACATCCGTGAATGTTCCATTCCCGTTGTTGTGAAACAGGTGACTTTGCCCCATCGCGGTCACGAACAAATCGTCATAGCCGTCATTGTCGTAATCGCCCACCGCCACGCCCATGCCCAAAATCTCGATGTCCAGACCTGCCTTGTGCGTCACGTCCGTAAACGTGCCGTCGTGATTGTTGTGATACAGCTTCGGCGTGCTGTGTTTCGAGGGCTGCCCAGGCCAGTTCGTTCCGTTCACGATAAAAATGTCCGGCCAGCCGTCATTGTCGTAATCGATGAACGCCACTCCCGGTCCCATCGTCTCCGGCAAATATTTCTTCCCGTACGCACCGTTATTGTGAACAAAATGAATCCCGGCCCGCTCCGTAATATCCCGAAACGTGATGCTGGATCCCTCCGAAGCCGTCTTCGGAGCCTGCACCAGCACCGCAGTGGCATATACGAACGCGAGCATTCCCCCCAACGCTTTTCTCACGGATTCTCCGCCTTCCCCTCGCGTCCGACACCCAGCGCATCGGCGACCCGGTTGATGTAGTTAAACCATGATGCAATCAACGTAATCTGCAGTATCCCGCGATCGTCAAATCCAACACCCCGCAGCTTCTTGTGATCTTCCGGGCTGCATTGGGTCGCATCGCGCGTCAACTTCACCACGTATTCCAGCATCGCCTTGTCCTGGTCGCTGATCGGCGCCGTCCGGAAGTCCTTGCGCAACGCCGCCACCATCTCATCGTCCAGGCTCGCTCGACGCAGAAACTCTGCGTGAGATTCGATTCAATAAAAACACCTGTTTGTCAGTGAAACCATGGTGGCGATCATTTCGTGCTGGGCCCGTTTCAGAGGCAATTCCGGCGACATCATCGCTCCAAATGCGCTGAACGAATGAAACATCACATCCGGAAACAGGCTGTGCGAACCTACAATGCTGTTCTCGAATCCGTGATCCACAATCGGCACCGGCGTCACATACTCCGCCGGATACAGTTTCCGTTCCTCCATCACCGCGTTGCGCACGCGCTCGTCGTCTTCCATGCGAATCGTTTTGATCCAGGTCATGTATGCGTTCCTCTTATTTATTGGTTCTGGACTCGCTCATCGCCCCGCGTCGGCGGAGGTTTTCCGCTGCTTCGCGCTGGTCGCTGCGCCAGCAGGTTTTGTCGCGGGTTTCGGCCCCAGCGCCACGCTCACATGTTCATGGATCGCCTGCCGCTCGTTATTGTCCTCGGGATGCGCTTGCCGGTACGCCCCTGTCAGCGCCTGCGATGCTTCATCCGCCTTGAATCGAAGATAACGCTCCTTGAACTGGTCGGCTTTCGCGTCATCCCCCAATCCGGTGTAGCACAGCATCAGGTTGTAGTTGGCCTGCAGGTCCTCCGGATCGATGGCCAGCGTCAATTGCAGTTCCTTCACCGCATCGGAGTAGCGCTTCTGCAGGAAATAGATGCGCCCCAATTCATCGTGCACCACGCGGTCCTGCGGATACTGCGCTAGTACTTCCTGCAAAGCCTTGGCGGCTTCGTCGTACTTTCCTTCTTCCTTCAACACGCGCGCATAGAAGAAATTCGCTCGTGGCAGTCCCGGCTTCAGCGCCAGCGCCTTCTTCAACACCACGAGCGCTCCCTCCGTGTTTCCTTCCTGTACGCGCACGCGTCCCACGTTTGTCCACCCGTCCGCGTTGTCCGGGGCCATTTGGGTGATTTCCGTGAAGGCCTGCTCCGCCCCTTTCAAATCCCCTTGCAGGAACAATCCGATTCCGTAATCGTTCCACCGCGTCCAGTCTTCCTTCGCCCACTCCACCTTGGGTGCGGGTGCTGGCGCGGAATGCGGCAAAACGTTCAGCGTCTTCGTGTCCTCGGCCACCACGATGATCGGCAGGTCCGGTATCTCTTTCTTATTGCTGGAAACGCCAGACAGGTCGCCATTAAACGCAAACTTGCGATCGTCGTAGTCCGGCGTATGTTCTCCTTGAGGCTTCGTCGCGTCCGGCACTCCGCCGAACGAAAACTCTGTGTTGAACCACTGGAACTTCCGGTAATTCAGCTTCGATCGCAGCGTGATGTGTTGCCCTGCGCTCTCCGGCACATGCATCCGGAAATGCACCGTGTCCGCCGCGCCAGGGGGAATCAAGTGCACGTACACCGTCGCCCGCGTCGCCCACGCGTTCCGCTTGTTGATCGGATTTCCGTGCGCGTCAATCTGTAGCGATTTGTAAAAGTGCGCTCCTGGCTCCACGGGACCCTTGCCGTCGTCCTCCACCTTCCCGCTCCAGAAAATGGTCTGGCCCTTGTCGTCCACCGCTTGCAATTCCAGCCAAACGTCAAACGCATCCACCGTTCCGCCGGGAAAGAAATGTCCCACTTTCCGCGTCCGCACTACCACGTCCACCAGCACGTCGTCTCCGCGCCGCACGGACGCATCCACTCGCCCAAGAGGCGCCGTCAACGGCCGCGCTTCTCCTGCTGGTCCTGTCGGCAAAGACACATCCGCTTCTTCTCCCACCGCGAAGGTGGTTGACAGCTCCTGTTTCGGGTAACCCTCGCCCTTCATCTCGGCTTCTTTCTTCCCAGCTGGCGAGATCGCGAAAATATCCACGGTCACTTGCTTGTCCTGCAAAAACTTCTTGCTAGTCTCCATTTGCGTCGCATCTTCGTTCGCGAACGGAACCGCCGTATTCGCGCCAGGGAAGCGGTGTGAGTGCACATAACCGCCGACGTTTCCTTCGTCGTTCGAACGCACCAGCGGCATATGGCAATCGGAGCAGATCATCGGATTTGGCGGGTAATAAAACGACCGCGCGCCCTTCCCGGAAACTCCGCTGCCTTGCCAGTTGTCGTATTCGTTGAAGCCACGCACCCAGCGGTAATTGTTCACCGGGACATCCAGGTGCACTTTGTGGCAGCCCGAGCAGAATTCCGGCACCTGCTCCCGCATGAACGGCTTCAGAAACACGCGCCGGTGCGGTTCCGGATTCAGCCGCACCATGAAATCGTGTAGCCCGCGAATCACCGAATTCTCGCTAGCTGCCAGGGCATGCAGTTTCGGATATTCCAGTACAAAATCCCCTTGCCCCATCGTGCTTTTCACTTTCACGATGCTGTGGCACATCATGCAGCTCAGTCCTGCCCGCGCTTCTGGCCGGTTCACCGTTTGCGCGATCGGCGTGCCCATCAATCCGCTGAACAGCAGCGCCGGATCGTGGCAGCCTGCGCACCACTTCGACTGCTTTACTCCGTTCACTTCCTGCATGTATTCAATGCTTTTCCGGTACCACTGGTTGTTGAACGAGGAAAAGTGATGCGACGAACTCTCCCACTGCTTGTAGATATCCGCGTGGCACCGCTCGCACGCCTTCGACTGCAGAAAATATTCCGCCGGTATGTTTTTGCCGTCGGTTGTCTGCACGGAACTCGGAAAGAATTTCCCCTGTGGTCCGTCGCCTTCATTGTCCATGGTCGGCGGTGAAACGGCCGGATTGTTCACGCGATATGCGTTGTTCCACGCTACGTTCCGCACCCACCATGCCCCCGCCGCAATTCCGGCGGCAGCCAGCACCACAGCGCCAAACCCCGCAACCCGCTGCAGCGCGCTGGCGCCCAGCCATCCGCGCTCTTTCATCCATGCTGCTGCCAGCAGCACCGTTCCCACGCTGCAAAGCGCAATGTGCGCGTACAACCATTCATTCATCCGGTGCGAAGTCCCCAGATAAATTAGCGCTACTCCCAGCACTGCGCCCGCCGCCATCAGCACCCAAGCAATGCGTGCCAGCCACTGATCCTTCCCAATCCCGCGAAACAGGTACACCACCAGCCCCAGCGCCAGCAGTACACCTAACCCTGTGTGCAGCAGCACCGTCACCGCATAGCTGATTGTTGCTGTTGGAAATGCGTACAGATAGATAGCAGTGAGCGATAGAATCAAAACGCTCAGGGAGCGCCAGCGTTTCATCCAATTTCCCCCGGTACCACTTCTTTTCTCGAGCTATCTTCCTCAATGAAAATGCGGCCGGGGGGTCGAGGCCCGGCCGCAAAGTTTGTTGGGGTGCTTCCTGAGTCGGCGAAGGTATGCGGACTGTAAGAAGCAATGCTTAGTGGATCCTTTATAATTTCCCCGTGAACGCTTGGCAATAATGTGAAAGTATTACCGTTGAAAATATTCTGTAACTCCCTTGCTTTCAATGATCTGGAATGTTTTTCCGGCTTGCAGTTTCTTGTGCTCCTCGTTCCTTCCGCTCGGCCATTCCACCACCACGCGTTCAATTTCCGCCTGCCGCCCCACGCCAAACGTTACCGGCAACTCTGATTGCGACAAATAACTCGACCCGCTCCTTACCATCCGTGTCTGATGCAGCCCACCCGCGAAGACTTTCACCACAGCACCAATCCCATCGCGGTTCGACTGCGTCCCCACCAGCTTGAAGCGAATGCTGCGATTTCCATTCTGCACATCGTTGCGATACAGAAACGCTGCTCCATTGTTCGTCGTCAGCAGCACGTCCAGATCCCCGTCCCGGTCAAAGTCGCCCACCGCCAACCCGCGTCCCACTTTCGGCTTGCCGAAGCCCCCGCCCACTTCGTCCGCCACGTCGCGAAATTGTCCACCGCCCAGGTTGTGGAAAAGTTGCGCCGGTTGCGCGTAGCCCACGTTTCCTCGGATGTTTCGCACGGTTTCGTCGATGTGTCCGTTCGCAATCGCAATATCCTGCAAGCCGTCCAGGTCCACATCGAAAAACACGCACCCGAATCCCAGCGTGTTTCGTGACGCGGCGCCCAGACCCGTCGGCATCGCCACGTCGTCGTAGCCTTTGCCTGAAAAACGATACAGGCCGATCATCTCGTTATCGAAATTCGTGATCACGATTCCCGGCTTCCCGGAATTATCGAAATCCGCCACGTCCACGCCCATGCCCGCGCGCGCTTTTCCTTCCGTGCTGAACGCCAGCCCCGCTTCCACCGCGATGTCCTTGAATTTTCCGTTGTGCAGGTTGCGATACAGTTTGTTCGGCTGCGTGTCGTTGGCCACTAGCAAATCCGGCCAGCCGTCCTGGTCGTAATCCAGCATCGCCACACCCAGCGATTTGGAGCTGCTGTCAAACACTCCGCTGCTCGCCGTCACATCCTCAAAAGTTCCATTCCCGCGATTGCGATACAGCCAGCACGTGTCGCCGCGATACGCCTCCGGCGTGCAGTACGACTTATCCTTTCCATCCAGGCTGCAGAACACATCGTGTTCCGCCGACCATCGCACATAATTGCACACAAACAGGTCCAGATAGCCGTCACGGTCATAATCGAACCATACCGCCGAAGTGCTCAGTCCCTGCTTGCCCATCAGCCCGCTGGCCTTCGTTACGTCCACAAACGTGCCATTGCCCGTGTTTCGAAACAGTCGGCTCTGCCCCACGCACGTAATGAAAATATCCGGGAATCCGTCGTTGTTGTAATCCCCGACGGCCACGCCCATTCCATACATCTCCACATCCAGCCCCGCGGCTTTCGTCACATCCGTGAACGTGCCATTTCTGTTGTTGTGGTAGAGCTTCAGCGTCGTGCGCTGGCGTTTATGTCCCGGCCAGTCCATCGAATTCACCAGCAGGATGTCTTGCCAGCCGTCCGCGTCGTAATCCAGAAACGCGCAACCCGACCCCAGCGTTTCCGGAAGCAATTTCCCGCCATACGCCCCGCTGTTATGTTCGAAGCGAATTCCCGCCGCGCCCGTAACATCCACAAAGCGGAATCCCGGATTTGGTCCGGCTGCCCATACCGGCACGCCCGCGCCCGCGATAAGACCCGCCCCAACTCCGCCCCCGATAAACTCGCGTCGCTTCACGGAAGCCCCTGCGGAAGCATCATGGTAAAGTGACCAGCCCGTTGCGGATCGCATACACCACCAGCTCCGCCGTCTTGTGAATTCCCAGCGCATCCATGATGTTCGCCCGGTGAACCGAAACCGTATTCACGCTCAGGCTCAACTCGCTGGCGATTTCCTTGTTCGATTTTCCCGCCACGATGTGTTGCAGAATTTCCAGTTCCCGCTGCGTCAGCCCCGTATCCCGCTCGCCCTTCAGCGTTCCGCCCCGCGTGATCTGTGGATCGAGCACGATTTTGCCCTCCGCCACTTTCTTGATGGCGCTCACCAGGTCCAGGTCCATCGCGTTCTTCAACACGTAGCCCTTTGCGCCCGCTTCCATCGCCTGCCGGATCAAAGTGTCTTCGGAATGCATGCTCAACATCAGGATCGCGGTCTCCGGCCGTTTCGCCAGGATGCGCCGCGAAGCCTCAATCCCGTTAATTTGCGGCAGCGCGCAATCCATCACGATCACGTCCGGTTGCAGAGCTTCGGCTCGCTCCACCGCTTCCATTCCGTCGCTCGCTTCACCCACAACCTGAATCGTCGGCTCATCCTCTAGCATCCGGCGGAATCCCCGCCGCACCAGCGCGTGGTCGTCCACCAGCAACACCTTTAACTTATTCGCCATGCATTTCCACCCTGTCTCGCGGTACTCGCAATTTCACCAGCGTGCCGGTTCCATTTCCCGTTGACGCCGTTCCCAAAGCTGTCACAGAAATCGCTCCTCCCAAAATTTCCGCGCGTTCTCGCATCGCCACCAGCCCGATTCCCGTCTGTCCTTCCGCAGGCGCCAGACCTTTGCCGTGATCCTCCACTTCCAATTCCAACTCTTCCAACTGAAATCGCAAACGAATCCACGCTTCCTTCGCTCCCGAATGCCGGCTCACGTTGTTCAGCGCTTCTTGCAGCACGCGATAAATCTGCACTCCCGCACTGCTTCCCACCGCGAACCGTTCGCCAGACTTTTCGTAGTGCAGCACCAGCCCACTCTGCCGTTCCACCGTCGGGATGTACCAGTCCAGCGTGCTTTCCAGCCCCGCCTCGTCCAGCAACACCGGATGCAGCGCCTGCGACAAGCTTCGAATATTATTCAGCGTATTTTGCGCGATCTCCCGCACTTCTTGCAGGTCGCCGTGCAGCGGTGAATCGGCCGGTATCTGCTTGTCGGTTCGGCGCAACAGCGACCCGATCGCCGTCAGCACCTGCCCAAATTCATCATGGAGCTCACGCGAAATATGTCGCAGGGTGGATTCCTGTGTCGCAATCAGCTTCTGCGCCAGGTCACTTCGCTGAGACGAAAGCTCCTCCACATGCGCAAACAGCCGCCGGTTATTGCGGATCAGATACAAGCTGGTCACCACAATGGCCAGCAAAATCCCCGCCAGGAAAAAATAAAGCTGCCTCTGCACTCGTCCGTAAATTTCGGCAATGTGTCCCGCGGCCAGCTCCTCCGCCTCATTGTTTTGCACCAGCAGCCGCGAAACCGCCGAGCTCAGCGCCGCCTGCCGCGGTTGCAACGTGTCGCGAATCTGCTCCCGCGCCAGTTGTTCGTCATAACCCGCTTGCGTGAACATGCGATCGCTGGCGTCCCAGAATTGATTCAGCGCCTGAAACAGGTAATGCCGCTGCTCGCTCGTCGGCGCCGTCTCCGAAAGTGGTGCTTCCAGCCGCAACGCGTCATCTAGATCGCCATGGATGCGGTCGAACTGCGCAGTCCACGCGATCAATGGGTAAGGCTCGCTGGCGTCCAGCATGTCTCGCATCGCCAGTCCTACCGAATTAAGATCGTTCTGGATGCGTAGGAGTTGTAGCGAGTCTCGCCGGTTGCGGTCCACCATCTCGCTCTGCAATTTTCGCAGTCCCGCGAATTGCACCGTGATGTACGCCGCGTACACCAGCACCGCAAGAATCGTCACCGCAAGCCCGAGATACAATCCCCGCGCCGGCCCCAGCCGTGTCCCCGAATTCTTCTCCACGCCAAGAAGGATATAACGCCACACCAGCACGCACCAACTCGGCTGTGAAGATCAAAAGTTGCGCTACCATAAGAATGACCAACTGAATTTATGCCAGAACCAAAAACCCATCTAGGCGAGCGCCGCGATGGTCGAACAGATTCTCGCTATACCCGGTGGCGTAATTTTCTAGTCCCTATCGCGATCGTTGCTTTCGTTCTTTTGCTTGCAGTTCTCTTTTTACCAACAATGGATGGTCCGAACAGCCGTGTCCGGGCCAATGAATCCGTTGCGGCTGCCAATCCTCGGAATATCACAACTTTTCAGAATCGTTACGCCGCTTTACATCCCAATGATGGCTTCGCATGCGACCTGACTTTGCTCAAATCGGTGATGCACGACAAAAATGACCATGAACCGGATGCATTCTTACCAGCAGGCCATATCGGCTACAGAATTGTGCTCATGGGATGTGAAGCAGGACCTAATGGATCGGTTACGCGTTACAAAATCAGTGCCATCCCGGTTGCACCTGGGAAATCGGGCGTCCGAGCCTTCTGCACCGACGAGACTGGCGTGCTTTGGTATGATGAAGACGGCTCTGCCGAGAATTGTCTAACAGCTCATCACACAATCGATTGACCGTAACCACGGAAGAACAAGAGTGTCCAATAGTCGCGCAACCAAGAGACTTTCCCAACGTTCAAAGGAAACCGGTCCATGATCAACGTCGGCCTCATCGGTTTTGGCCTAGGCGGTCGCTGCTTCCATGCTCCCGTCATTCGCGCCGTAGAAGGCTTGCGCCTCGCCGCCATCCTGCAACGAACCGGCGATACGGCCGCGCAATTCTACCCCGACGCGCGCATCGTCCGCACCCTCGACGAACTTCTCGCCATCGATTCCATCCAACTCATCGCCATTTCCACTCCCAACCAAACGCATTACCCACTCGCCAAGCGCTGCCTCGAAGCCGGCCACCACGTCGTAGTTGATAAGCCATTCACGACCACCGTCGCCGAAGCTATCGAACTCCTCCAACTGGCCAAGCAACAAAACCGCGTACTTTCCGTCTACCACAACCGCCGCTTCGACGCCGATTTCCAGGCCCTCCGCCAAACCATCGCGGCAGGCACTCTCGGGCGCATCATTCGTTTCGAATCTACTTACGATCGTTTCCGTCCCACTCCCAAGCCCGGCGCCTGGCGAGAGAAGCCTGGTCCCGGCGGCGGCATCCTCTTCGATCTCGCGCCCCATCTGCTCGACCAAGCCATGACCCTTCTCGGCACTCCTGAAACCATCACCGCCGATGTCCGCACCGAGCGCAGCGGTCTCGCCACCAACGACGCTTTCGATATTTTTCTCTACTACCGGCAAGGCTCCCGAGCACTTCTCCGCGCTACTATGATGTCCGCCGTACCTCGCCCGCGCCTCGTTGTTCTCGGCGAAAAGGGAAGTTACCTCAAACGCGATTTCGATCCCCTTGAGCCCACACTTCGCAACGGCGAAATACCAGCCGGCCCCTCCTGGGTAGTAGAAAAACCAGAAAACTACGGCGAACTCACGCTCATCGAAAACGGAAACGCCACCACCCGCAAAATTCCCTCCACCGGCGACTGGCGCGAATTTTACACCAACATCCGCGACGCCATTCTCCACAAAGCTCCATTACTCGTAACTTCCCAACAAATCCTGAACGTAATGCTAGGCCTTGAACTCACGCTCGAAAGCAGTTCCGAACGCCGCACCATCCCGTGGCGCCAAGTCTCACCCTAACCCGAATCCGTCATTCCGAACGGAGTCCGCGAAGTGAGGAATGCCTCTTCGATTTACTCCCCATAGAATTAGGGGGTCGGACCTTCACGTCCGACAAAAAGGCCGTCCTTTCCTTCGGCTTTAGCCGCTGAGGAATCCGTTGCCACAGTTCGCACTTAGACTCTCAAGCCCCCGAACCGCCCCGGCCCATCGTATAATTCCATCTTCGGGGAAGGACAACCATGAACATCGAACTTGCGCCCTCAATTCTCTCGGCAAATTTCGCGCAACTTGCCGTCGACGCCCAACAAGCCATCGACGGCGGGGGCACGGTCCTGCACCTTGACGTCATGGACGGCCACTTCGTGCCCAATCTCACCATCGGGCCGCCCGTCGTGCGCTCTCTTCGCAAACAACTCAAAGTCCCGTTCGATTGCCACTTGATGATCGAAAACCCAGATTTCTTCATCCCCGAATTTGCCGAAGCCGGCGCCAACTGGATTTCCGTCCATCAGGAAGCCTGTATCCATCTCGATCGCACGCTTCACCTGATCGCTTCTCATGGCTGCAAGCCCGGCGTAGTCCTTAATCCAGCCACTCCCGTCGAAACGCTCACCGAAGTCCTTGATCTCGTTCACCACGTCCTGGTGATGAGCGTGAATCCCGGCTTCGGCGGCCAGAAATTCATTCCCAATTCCCTGAATAAAATTGCCGCGCTGGCCCGCATGCGCGCCGAACGCAAACTCGATTTCCGCATCGAAGTGGATGGTGGAGTGGATCTGGAAACCGTTACCGACGTAGTAAAAGCGGGCGCCGAGTTGCTCGTCGCTGGCAGCGCCGTCTTCGGCCACGGCGACATTCGCGCCAACGCCTCCAAACTCCTAGAAGCCGCCCGCGCCGCCACTCTAACCCGCGCCTAATTCGCAAACTTCCGCGTAGGGGCGCCTACCCTAACGCCCTTCTCCGCACTTTTGCCGCCAAAGCCCTCACCTGCGATCGCGTCTCCTCCAACGTCCCCGAACAATCAATCGTCTCGGTCGCATGCTTCAACTTTTCTTCCACGGGCATCTGCGCCGCCAATCGACGCTTCGCCTCAATCTCGCTCATCCCTCGCGCTCGCAACCGTTCCATCTGCTGCTCCGGCCTGCAATACGCCACCACCAGTCCATCCAGCTTGGCCGCAATCCCCGCCTCCACCAGAAGCGCCGCCTCCACGAATCCTGCGTCGCGCACACCGCTCCGCTGCCATTCCGCAAACTGCCGCAAAATCGCCTCTTCCACGCCCGGATGAATAATCGCATTCAGCTTCGCAAGCTTTGCGCGATCCGCAAAAACTATCGTCCCTAATTTCTTTCGATCGATTTTCCCCGCCGCGTCCGCCAACTCCGCGCCAAATTCCCGCAACACTTCGTCGTGCGCCGCCTGCCCCGGTTCCAATAACTTATGTGCCACCGCATCCGCTTCCAGTACAGCGAAACCCATCTCCCGCAGCATCGCCGCCACCGCGCTCTTCCCGCTAGCAATCCCGCCGGTCAGTCCCATTTTCAACATGTTTTTGTGTTCGTTTTCGCCGCCCCGATGAAATCCATGCGGCAAATTCCGTTTATCGAGAGGCCCAACGAGAGTCTTTACTGCCCCACCACTGAACTTTTCCCCCGCCGCAACCGCGCCGCCTTCACCGTATTGCTCATCAGCATCGTAATCGTCATTGGCCCCACCCCGCCCGGCACCGGCGAAAGCGCTCCCGCCGTAAACAACGCATCCGGATGCACATCGCCAATCAACACATTCCCCTTCGCGCGAAACTTTTCCAATCTTTGCGGGAAATTCTTCAGCAGCTTCCCCGCCTCCGCCGCGTCCGTCACCCGGCTCGTTCCCACATCAATCACCGCCGCGCCCGGCTTGATCCAATCCGCCTGCACATACCCCGCCTTGCCCATCGCCGCCACTACAATGTCCGCGCGCCGCACCACATCCGCCAGATCCCGCGTCTTCGAATGGCAAATCGTCACCGTGGCGTTCGCGTGCATCAACAGCAGCGCCATCGGTTTCCCCACAATGTCGCTGCGCCCCAGCACCACCGCATTCGCGCCTTCGATCTCAATCTTGTATCGCCGCAGCATTTCCATGCAGCCCGCCGGCGTACACGCCACCAGCCCCGGCCGGTTGCTCACCAACCTTCCCAAACTCACCGGGTGAAATCCATCGACGTCCTTCGCGGGATCGACCGCCTCCAACACTTTCTTCGAATCGATTTGCGCCGGCAGCGGTAATTGCACCAGGATGCCGTCCACATTGTCATCTTCGTTCAAATCCTTCATCAGTTGCAGCATATACTCCGTCGAAACGCTGGCCAGCGGAGTGTGCAGCCAGCTCGCCAACCCCAATTCCTCGCATGCCGCGATCTTGCTTTTCACATACAGCTGCGACGCCGGATTTTCTCCCACCAGCACCGCCGCCAGTCCCGGGCGGATGCCTTGCGCGGAGAGTTTTTCGATCTCTTCCTTCAGTTCGCCAAAAATTTCATCACGGATTTTCAGGCCATCGAGGATTCGTGCGGACATGCTCAGAGAATAACACAGCGCAACCACACTTCGAATTTGCGGCAATACCACCACTTCAGCCGTGGACTTGCCGGGCAATGTGCAGAATCGCGGCCAGGCTCTGTTCCACATCCTCTTCCGTCGTCGCCCAGCAGGACACGCTGATTCGCATCGCAGTCCTGCCTTGCCACACCGTGCCCCCGCACCAGCACGTGCCATCTTCCTGCACGCGCCGCATCACTTCCCGTGTTACTTCGGCGGATCCAAAGGACACCAGTACTTGGTTGATCACAACCTCGTTCAAAATTTCATAGCCTGCTTCGCGCAATCCTTCCGCGAATCGCCTCGCATAGGCGCACGTGCCCTCGATCAGCTCCGCCAGCCCTTGCTTCCCCAGCGATTTCAGCCCCGCCCACAATTCAATCGCGCGCGCCCGCCGCGAAGCCTCCGGAGTCTGATTAGCAGGCTCTCGCAGCGCACCGGGCTGTAGATAAGCGGCGCTGATCGTCATCGCGGCACGTAAAGCCGCGGCGTTGCGAACCAGCACGATTCCGCAGTCATAATTCACGTTCGGCCACTTGTGCGCATCTGTCGCCCAAGAATCCGCCAGTTCGAATCCCTTCACCAGATGCGCATACTTCGGCGAAGCTGCGGCCCACAGTCGAAACGCGCCGTCAACGTGCACCCACGCGTCGCTCTCACGAGCCCAACTGCAGATTTCCTCCGCCGGATCGAAGGCTCCCGTATTCACATTGCCAGCCTGAATGCACACCAGCGAATCTTTCTTCAGCTTTGGCAGTGTGTCCGCCCTCATGCGTCCCCGTCCGTCTGCTGGAACGATCGTCACTCTCTTCTGCCCAAATCCCGCAAGATTCAACGCCTTCAGGACCGAAGCGTGTACTTCCTCACCGACAAGCACCTCAATGGGTCGCGCTCCAAACATTCCATCCGCCGCCACATCCCATCCGCTTCGAGCCAACAGTGCATGCCGCGCGGTGGCGAGCGCCGTGAAATTCGCGGCCGTAGCGCACGTGACGATCCCGCCTTCGCAATCAGGCCGCAATCCGAATATCTCGCTGACCTATCGCAACACCACTTCTTCGATTTCGGCCGTCACAGGTAACATTACGCGGAATGCCGCATTCTGATCCCACGTATTCGCAAGCCGGCTTGCCACCAAAGCGGCAGGCAGCGTCCCACCGATCACAAATCCAAAATACCGGCCCCCAGCACTGGCCACCGTTGCCGGCGAACCAAACTCATCTAGCATCCGCACCACATCGGCTGGAGCACAAGGCCGCTCAGGAAACGCCTCGCGAAAATGCGCTAGCCCAGCCACCGCGGACTCGCTCGGAAACACTTTGCGATGCGCAAGTTCCCGCAAGTATGTGCGCGATCTCTCCTCGGCGTCCTGCAGTGCCTCCGCAACGAGATCCGCGCTGCCTGTTTTTGCTTTACTCGCATGTGCCCTCCTGGCGGCTGACGATTCTCTCCCCGCTCCTCAACAAAACAGCCGCATTGTCTGCTGCCAAATTGGCATGATTCGCGAAAAACCTGAAACGAATCGCTCTCGCAGCACTCTAAGCAATAGACACTTACGGCATCCCTGAAAAGAGCAGCGCTATTCCAGCCAATAAACGCGCCACACTTCATTTTCAGTTCACCTTGCCGCTCACAAAATCCCCTATAATGCGTCAATGCGATTTTGCCGCGTCTTAGCGCAATCGTGCGTTTGCTTCTTCCTGGTTGCATTCCCTCTACTAGCGCAAGATTCCTCAGCGCAAACAACCACGCAAATTCCCAACAGCAAAATCTTCGGTGAACTCCCCGGCAATCCTCGCCGCATCAATAATTTCCCCACGGCCGCCGCCATCTCACCCGATGCGCGTTACGCTGTCTTCCTCCACAGCGGTTTCGGCGCCTACACTTCCGGCCGGAAACAATCCCTCACCGTCGTCGATCTGGAAACCAACACCATTCGCGATTTTCCCGATTATCGTCTCGGCATCGAGGCCAAACAAACCTATTTCCTCGGCCTGGTCTTCAGTCTCGACGGCAAGCACCTTTACGCCTCTATGTCCTCGCTCACCGATCCGCTGGGAAAAGGGAAGGGAAGCACCGGCAACGGAATCGCGGTCTACGCCTTCCAAAATGGCGAAGTCACGCCCGAACGATTTCTTCCGCTCTCGCCGCGCACAAAAATCCCTCACGGCAAACTCCGCCGCAACGAATTTGAAGACGTGACCTATCCCGCTGGCCTCAGCATCGCTCTCTGTGACGGCGTCGAATCCCTCCTCATCGCTTCCGA
The DNA here is from genome assembly GCA_963701055.1 of Candidatus Acidiferrales bacterium. GTDB lineage: Bacteria > Acidobacteriota > Terriglobia > Acidiferrales > UBA7541 > Acidiferrum. The sequence goes on from OY969563.1 coordinate 1,533,771, forward strand.
CAATTCCGACGAAGCGCTTCTCCTCAACACGTCCGATGGCAAAATCATTCGCCGCTTCGATCTTTCAACCTTCAAGCGCATCCCTGCATCTTTGCCATACGCCACCGCCATCACCTCCGACGGCAAGCGCGGCTTCGTCTCTCTCTGGAATGCCTCCACTGTTGCTGAACTCGACCTCACCACCGGTGCCGTCGTCCGGTTCATCCCTTTGCGCAAACCCGCCGCTCCTCTCGAAGGCGGTTCTCATCCCACCGCGTTGCTTCTTTCTCGCGATAATTCCCACCTCTTTGTGGCTCTCACGAATCGCGACGAAATCGATGTCCTGGACACCAACTCCGGCAAGCTGCTCTACTCGCTTTCCACCAAGCTTCCCCTCCGACTCTTCGGCGGCAGCGATCCCGAATCCCTCGCGCTCTCCACCGACGAGAAAACTCTTTTCTCCGCCAATGCCATTTCCGATTCCGTCGCGGTTTTCGATCTCGTGCATCCCACTTCCGGCGAACCGATGCGCGCTGCCGGCTTCATCCCGACGGAGTGGTATCCCACCGTGGTCGCCGCCACCGGCACCGATCTTCTCATCGCCAGCGCCAAAGGCCGCGGCTCCGGCCCCAATCCGGTCGCACTGAAAGTTAGCGAAAACGGCCAGCCTCGCTTCCCCTACAATCCGGCGATGACCAATGGCTCGCTCGCCCGCATCCCGCTGGGCACACTGAAAGAAAATCTCGCCGCTTACACCGAGCAAGTTTCCAAAACCAACGCCGCTCAGGGCAATGTCGACCACATCGCCTTCGCCACCGGCGAAAATAAAATCCATCACGTTATCTACATCATTAAGGAAAACCGCACATACGATCAGCTGTTCGGCGATCTCTCCGACGCCAACGGCGATCCGCATCTCGTGATGTACGGCGAAGACATCACGCCCAATCAGCACAAACTCGCGCGCCAGTTTGGCATCCTTGATAATTTTTACGATAGCGGCGATGTTTCCGGCGACGGCCACATCTGGTCCACCTCCGCCTCCATCTCCGATTACGTGGAGAAAACCTGGCCTATCGGCTATCGCGGCCACGAACACACCTACGATTCTGAAGGCGAATTCCTTGCCGGCATTTCCGCCGAAGATGATTTGCCCTACGCCGGCGAACCTACCGGCGGGTTTCTCTGGAAAAATTTCGCGAAGCACGGCATCAGCTATCGCCACTACGGCGAATTCATAGTCACAAAATGGTGCAACTCTCCCGCTGCTGAACAATCTCCTTCCAGCGGTCCGCCTGTAGTCGCGGGTTCAGCCTGCAAGCGCACGGTAATCAAAAAAGGCGAAGACCTGGAATCAAATGTCGGCGATCCTCGCGGTAGTCCCAGCCCTTATCCGTGGGACATTCCCATCCTCGCCAAAAATATTGCCTCGCAAGTCGAGTTGCGCGGCCATTTCGATCCGCTGTTCCCGGACTTCGAAGTTTCCTATCCCGATCAGCTCCGCGTCGATGAGTTCCTCAACGAGTTCAACGGCTTCCTCGCCGCTCGCCATTCCGGCAAAGACACTCTCCCGCAATTCATTCTGCTGCGCCTTCCGAACGATCACACCGCGGGCGGCACAAAGGGCAAGCCCCGTCCCACAGCTTCCGTTGCCGACAACGATCTGGCGGTTGGCCGCGTGGTTGACGCGATCTCTCGCAGCCCCTACTGGGACGACACCGCGATCCTCGTCCTCGAAGACGACGCGCAGGACGGCCCTGATCACGTCGACTCCCATCGCAGCATTGCTCTCGTCGTCAGCAAATATTCTCCGCTCCCTCAACCGCATCCCTTCGTCGAACACACCTTCTATACCACCATCAACATGGTCCGTACGCTCGAATCCTTGCTCGGCGCTCCCCCCATGAACGCCAACGATTCCCGCGCTGCCGTAATGGCCCCACTGTTCAGCGGCCCCGGAACGCAGCCACCCTTCGCCGCCGATTACCGCAATCGCGATAACGGCCTCCTCTACGAAATGAACACCAAATCGTGGAAAGAAGGAAAGAATCTAGACTTCAGTCACGCCGACGCCGCCGACAACGTCATTCTCAACAAATTCCTCTGGCAAGATCGCATGCCCAACACCCCCATGCCCCCGCCCCAACACAACGTCTTCCCCGCATCCAAAGACGCCAAGCCCTCCCGCGATACCGACTAACGATGGAGCGAGGTGGCTTGCCGCCGAACTCCCGACTACTGACTACCGACTCCTCCACCACAAACCCCCTCACGCGCTGCCCCGCCACTTTTCCCGCGTCATCCGCCACCTGAACCTCCAACACGTAAGCCCCTGGCGACAACGTATCAATCTCCATCTCCGCCGCAATCGGAATCGCGCGATCTCTCGCCCGCGCATCCGCGCCGACAGCGCGCCAGCCAGTATCCATCCGCACTTCCCCAGTCTTCGCGTCCATAACTCTCATCTTAAAATTTGCCCCTGCCGTGTCCCTGGCCGGCAGCCCGTAAATCTCAAAATATCCAACCAGTGGCTCGTCCCGATGAAATCGCGTGTCCCCTGCAGGCGTAAACTCCACGCCGTTGCTCACCAATGGAACATACTTCGGCGCGCGCGCCGCGGCTTGCGCCCCTTCCAGCACACTGTGGAACCGCTTGCACAGAAGAACATCGCCCATGCCGATATTACCCGCACGCTTCCCATCCACGTTCACCGCCACTTCCTTCCGTCCGAATTTCTCTCCGTCCGTCACCACAATTTCCATCTTGTAGCTGCCCGCCGCTAACTCCATCTGCGTCTCGTAGCGCGAGGGTATCGCGGCGCTTTCCCACTGCCTCAGGAAATCCCGGTCTGGCGGCAATGGCCCGCGATAAAAATTCCAAGGCAAAGTGCTCGTCATATCGCTGAAGCGTGCCACCACCAATCCATTTTTATCCCGCACCACGCCCATCACCGCCACCGTCGCATACAAATTCACTCCCGCCCATTTCCGTTTCAGTGCGCTCCACGGAAACTCCACCGCCACATCCATTCGCCCGCGCTCCGCATCTCCATTGACGAAGCCTGCTTGCACCGCGACGGGAATCTCTCCCGACTCGCCCGCATCCGCGAACTCCTCCATGCGCTTGCCCAGTTTCGTCCCGCCAACCGGGTCGGAAAGCGGCCGCCTGGTATTGCAATATTCCTCTCGGGCATACACAACGACATGGCGCCGCTTCACCTGCACACGGATGCGATGGCAAGCGTCACCCGAAGATGCCGGTGGAGCATAAGAAATAAGGTAGGTCGTCAAAGGAGAGAGGCTTGGACCGGCGCCAGACGGCGGCCACAAATCCGGGCTCGCCCAGATCCCTCGTGGCGTAAACGAATCTTCCATATGATGCGAAACGTTGTCCTGCACGTCGCGAATGCGCGGCAACTCCAACGCCACACTGTCTATCGGTTGTTCGACCCCATCTTCGAAAACCCGAAAATCCCCCGGCGACAAATCGGTCACTTTCTCATCCATCTCCGCAAAACCGCCCCCCGTCGCAACCCGGTGCGAACGGTCGATCACCACCACCGGCACCACCACCTCCGGCGCCTCCACCCGTATCGTAAACGGGCTTTCCGTCTGCGCCCAACAAAACGAAGCGCCAACGCCACACACGATCCCGCCAAGCAGCAGAGCGACAGCCCGCTGCCTAGCCATCCTGCTCGAAAACCGGCCCCCCATGCCGCCTCCCGAACGAAAGATGCTCCCCACTCAACTAATGTTTCGCCTATTTCTCAGAAAGCCGCGCCCAACAGCCCCCCAAAAGCAAAAACGCCCAGGCCGCACGGAGGGAAAGCCCAGGCGTTCTTGCCTTACTTAAAACTAAAAACTTAAAACTAAAAACTTAAAACTTAAACTAAAACTTAAAACTAGTAGATATCGTACTGCTCCCAATGCAGCGTCGCATCCGACTGAATAATGATGTGCTTGTGCGCGTTCTGCTCAAGCTCGTCGATCAAGATCGACTCCCTCGTCTTCAGCGCCTTCGCAATTTCCGGATGCACCCGCAGCGTCAGGTTCGGCCCTTCGTGTTCTGCCGTAGCCATCTTCCGCGCTTCCGCCTGAATTTCGTAGCACAGCGTCGGTATCGACTTCACCATCCCCGACCCGGTGCAATACGGGCACGGCTGGCACAACACGCGTTCCAGCGCCTGTTTCGTGCGCTTGCGCGTGATGCACACCAGTCCGAACTCGTTGAACGAAAGTGCTTTGGACGGCGCCTTATCCTGCTCCAGCGCCATCTGCAGCGCGCCCAGAACCTTTTCCCGGTTCCTGCGCTCTTCCATGTCGATGAAGTCCACCACGATAATCCCGCCCAGGTCCCGCAGGCGGATTTGCCGCACGATTTCCTTCACCGCTTCCAGGTTGGTCTTCACGATCGTGTCTTCCAGCCGCGTGGAGCCTTTGCCCACGAACTTGCCGGTATTCACGTCGATCGCCACCAGCGCTTCGGTATGGTTAATGACGATGTACCCGCCGGACTTCAGCCAAACCTTGGCTCGCAGCGCCTTGTCGAGTTCGTGCTGAATCCCGAACTCTTCGAAGATCGGCTGCTCCTTCGTGTACAGCTTCACCTTGCTTACCAGCTTTGGCTGGAACCGGCTGACGAACTCCACCACCTTGCCGAATTCCTCTTCGCTGTCGATCCAGATCCCCGTGAAATCGTCGCTGACGTAATCGCGCAGGATCCGCTCCACAAGGTTCAGGTCGCGGTGCAGCAGCGCGGGAGGCTTGCGTTCTTCGTTCTTCTGCTTGATCTCGTTCCAGGTCTTCCCCAGGAATTCGATGTCGGTCCGGATTTCGTCGTCGGTCGCTCCGCCCGCCGCTGTCCGCACGATGAACCCGCCCGGATAGCTGCCGCGCGCTTCGCCGACCAATCTCCGCAGCCGCGAACGGTTTTCCGCGCTCGCAATTTTCCGCGAAACTCCGATGTGGTCGATGGTCGGCATGTACACCAGAAAGCGTCCGGGCAGTGCTACGTGGCTCGTGATCCGCGCGCCCTTCTTGCCCAACGGCTCCTTGGCGATTTGCACCACCACTTCCTGCCCGGCCTTCAACATCTCCGAAATCAGTTGCGGACGCCGTTGCGGTGCGTGCCCGCCATGATGTCCGCGATGTGGTGCGCCACCGCCACCGCCGCGCCGGTCGAATCGGCCGCGGCCGCGGTCTCCACCGCCACTGCCGCTCCCGCCACGCCGATCAAATCGGCCTCGTCCGCCACGGTCCCGTCCTCCGCCCCGATGCGGCCTCTGGAACCGGGAACGCGGATCGCTTCCAATTCGCGCGGAATCCCGCCGCACAAATTCTTCACGAGGTGCACTGCCGCTTCGTGGACTGCGTGTTTCGCCCGGCAGCAGAACCACGTCGTCTTCAACAACCGCTTCGCTGACCGTGCCTTCCGCCGTGGACGCCATCGCTGCTTCGGCTTCCACGTGTTCAAGTGCTTCGTCATGTGCCAGATCGGCGCGTTCCCCTTCGCTCAAACCCGCGTGGTCTTCTTCGCGTTCGCTGGACACACCCGGATGGCCCGCCTCTGCGTGAACTTCTTCGTGATGCTCCTCGTGATGCTCTTCCGCTTCTTCTTCGTGCTCCTGATGTTCTTCGTGGTCTTCGTGCAGCTCTTCTTCCTCGCCTTCCTCTTCGGCTCCTTCTTCCGCTTCCTCTTCGTCGAAGTCAGGTCCACCCGCCAGCGTGTCCGCATCCGCGCGCGCCTGTGTCTCTTCGTGCTTCGCTTCCACCAGTCGCGCGGAAAGTGCGGCGACTTCTTCTTCGCTCAGTCCCGCGGTCCCGTTGCGTTGCGTTTCGCTAGTCGTCTCGTGATGCTCTTCGGCAACGTGAGCGTCCGTACCCACGGCTTCCACCGCGTGTTCCTCGGCCGCTTCTTCCGCGCCTGCTTCGCCTGCTGTCTCGTTATCTGCCAATACCCAGTGCGGCAAGCTTCCAGAGAACCGTCGCGGTCCCCCAGTAGTCGGCTGCGCGCCAAATGCCGGACGCGCCACCTGCTGCTCGTAATCCGGCTGCCGTTCCTCCGGCTCCTGCTCCACCACCGGCTTCACCGGTTCCTGCTGCGGCCTCCCGCGATACTTCGCCAGAGACTCGCCCGGCAACACGATGTCGTCTTCCCGCGGTTCCACTGGCGCCGAAGGACCCGGACCGCGATCCCCCGATGGCCGCCGGTTGTCGTAACCGCGCGAATCCCGTTCACCCTGTGGCGATGCGTATTTCGAAGGTGGCAAATTGCGGCCGCCGCCCGGATGCCGGCGATCACCGCCTCCGCCGCTGCCTCCGCGACGCCGTCCCCAACGTCCGCGTCCCCGGCGTCCACGATCCCCGCCTCTGTCGCCGCCGCGATCTCCGCCGCGATCGTGCCCTTGGCCTCGATCGTGTCCCGGCCCGCGATCTCCGCCCACTCTCGGCGGATAACTCCGTGTCGGGTTGTAGCTGGGAGCAAAATTCTGCGGCGCCGAAGCGTTCGATTCCGGCTGGCGCTCCTCTAACTCGGAACCTTCCTGCCCCTCGCCCGCTCCTTCATCGTGTCGTTCGCCGTGGCTCTCACCATGATCCAGGCCGTGGCGCTCTTCGCCCAAGTGGCTTTCGTGGCCCGGCGCGTCATCCAGATGCAAAATCTGTTCGTGTACGCCTGCCGCCGCTCCCAGCGACTCGCCCGGAAGCACTTCGATGGGCGGCACGCTGCCGCCGCGGTTCAACGGAGCCGCCGCAACCGGCGCTTCTCCGTGTCCGTGATCGTAATCTTCCAGATTTTCGAAAACGTCGCTGACGTACAGGAAAGCGTCTCCATCCAGGCCGATGTCCACGAATGCGGACTGCATGCCTGGCAGGACTCGCGTTACTTTTCCTTTGTAGATGCTGCCGACGAGCGCAAATTCTTTCTCGCGCTCAATGTAGATTTCGACTAGCTGTCCTTCTTCCAAAATGGCGACCCTGCGCTCGTGCGAGGATGCCGATATAACCAATTCTTTTGACATGAAAACTCCTTGGGATGCACCGCCGCAGGAACCTCTCCATGGGAGGTCCAGGGCAAGGCGCCGTCCCGATTCATATCGGGACACGCTGGCCACACCAATCTTGTTGTTATGGCATTGCGATCGAAGCCGGAGGGAGAGGCCGCGCTACGGCCCTCGTACTTCCTTGACCTCTTGCTTTCGAGGCTGGTCCGTTGCCGGGAGACTCCCGGGGTAACGGCGGACGTTGCTATCCTCACTCTTAAAAATCCTTTTTCTACTGGCGTACCCGCTTCAATGGGTCCGCCCATCCGGCGCAGCCTCCCTGAAATGAGGTTATGCGCTCGGCTCTGGCTTTTGTTCAGTTGACGAATCGGCGCAGCCGGACATTCATCACTAGCCCAATCGCCAGGAATATAAACAATGTGGCCGATCCTCCGTAGCTCATCAACGGCAATGGAATGCCTGTTACTGGCATCGCCCCGATGACCATGGCCACATTCACCAAAACGTGAAACCCTAGCGCCGCCGCTACGCCCATGACCAGAAACATGCCCGCGCGATCCTTCGCCCGCTGGGCGTTCTGCACTAAACGCAACAACAACGCCATGTACAGCCCCAAGGCAACCAGCACTCCCTTGAATCCCTGTTCTTCCGCCCATGCCGACATGATGAAGTCGGAATACCGGACCGGAATATACCCCAGTTGATTCTGCGTGCCGTTGCCGAATCCCTTCCCCCAGAATCCGCCTGAGCCCACCGCTATCTTTGACTGCAACACCTGATAGCCGGAACCCTTGGCGTCCTCCTCGGGGTGCCTGAACGACGTTACTCTCTCTTTCTGATACGGCTTCAGGAAATGCCACCCGACGGGCAGCATCAATACTCCTAACATTACAATTACCGCTGCATGTTTCCACTGCAGCCCCGCCAGAAACGCTCCGACGACCAGCATAGGCATTAATACAAGGGCGGTGCCAAGGTCGGGCTGCTTCAGAATTAATGCTAGTGGTAAGCCTACCAGAAGCCCGGCTTTAATCAAGTCCTGCAGGCTGAGCTCGTCTGTGCGCACTTCCGCAAAGAAGCGTGCCAACACTATGATTATAATCAATTTGACGAATTCTGACACCTGAAAGAATTCCCCCAGCACGGGAATCCACCGTTTGGCGCCAAATCGCGTGTGACCCACAAACAGCACCGCTACCAGCGCCACTAACGCCGCAATGTACAGCCATGGCGCCTGATCCATGATCACGTGATAATCCAACCGCGACAGCGCGAACATCAGTACGAATCCAATCACCAGCCAGCGAATTTGCTTGATGTGCATTCCCGTCAGCGCGCTTCCGTGCGTCGCCGAATAAATCTCGATCACCCCCAGCGCGCATATCGCCGTCATGATGGCCAACAGCCACCAGTCGTAGTCCCGTGCTCCCGTCGCGTCCTTCATCTTCACCCTTTACAAGCCACAAAAAACTACGTCATTCCGAACGGAGTCCCCGCAGTGAGGAATCCCTCTTCGATCTCAACCTAGACCTCACCCGAATCTCCAGCCACTCCGCCAATCTTTCTGTAACTAAAAACTAAAAACTATTAACTTAAAACTACTCCGCCCGCGTCTTCTTCTTCACACTCGCCGGCACAACCTGCGCCGTTTCCTGCACCTTCAACACCGCCTTAGGCGCCAGCGCTGCCGCCGCATTCACTCCGCTCTTCTGTATCTGCTGCGGCAAATTTCCCGCAGTTACTTGTCCCTGCGTCTTCTTGTTCTTCTTGTCGTAATACGCCTTTACGATATCCCGGACCACAGGTCCGGAAGCGGTGCCTCCGTGCTCGGCCGTGTCCTCGACAACGGCGGCAACCACAATTTCCGGATTGCGGCGCGGCGCGAATCCCACGAACCATCCGTCATTCTTGCCTTTTCCCATGCCCAGGCGGCTCGCCGCGCTGTAACTCATCAACTGCGCCGTGCCGGACTTCCCGCAGAATTCAATCCCTTGCAGCCTCACGGAATTACCGGTGCCGCCCGGTTCGTTCACAACGCCATACATTCCTTGCGTGACCTGCTCCACAGTGTTTTCTGCAAGATCTACATGCATCTCGCCGACCTTTTGCGCGTCCTTCAGCAAGTGTGGCTGTTTGAAGTCCCCCCCGGAAGCGATGCCTCCGATCGCGTAAGCCACCTGCATCGGCGTCACCATCACCGAACCTTGGCCAATCGCGACGGAAATCGTCGATCCTGGATACCACTTATGGTGATACACGCGCTGGACCCATTCTTCGGAAGGCACCAGCCCTGGCTCCTCTGAAGGCAGATCAACTCCGGTTTTCGCTCCCAGCCCCAGCATCTTCGCGTATTTCGCAATGGTCCCAATTCCCATGCGCATGCCCACGTTGTAAAAAAACACGTCGCACGATTGCACAATCGCTTCATGCAAACCGATCGAACCGTGGCTCTTCTTCCCATACACCCAGCATTTGTGCATCTGCCCATAAAAGACCCCGTAACCCGGGCAAAATGCCGTGAAGTTCGGCGGCGGCACCTTGGATTCCAGCATCGCCGTTGCCATGATAATTTTGAAAACAGAACCGGGCGCCAGTTGTGCTTGCGTCACGCGATTCAGCAGCGGCTTGCCGGGGTCCTCATTTAATCTTTGCCACTCTTCCTTGGTAATTCGCACCGCGAAATCATTTGGATCGGGCGCTGGATGGCTCGCAAATGCCAGAATTTCTCCGGTTCGCGGATCGAGCGCAACCACCGCTCCGCGCTTGTCTCCCAGCCCCGCTTCCGCCACTTGTTGCAGGTCGTAATCAATCGTCAACTGAATCTGTTTTCCTGGAATCGCTTCCTGCTGGTCCAGGTGGCCCATTTCTTTGCCGACGCTGTTCACGATCACGCGCCGCATTCCGTCGGTGCCCACCAGCAGGTCGTTGTATTCCCGCTCTAATCCACTCTGTCCCGCCACGTCGCCCGGGCGCAGTTTTCCGCCAGTTGCTTCGCTGGCTTCAATCTGTTTTTCGCTGACTTCTCCCACATACCCGCTGGCATGCGCCATGAATCCGCCCGGCAAATATCTCCGCCGGTGAACCATCAGCATTTCCAATATGGGTATGTCCGCGCGATGCGATTCGATGAACGCCACATCTCCGGGCGACGCTTCCGGCTTGATCACGATGGGCTGGAATTTCGGCAGTTTCTCCGTGTTGTTCAGCTGCTCTTTAATGTCGTCCAGAGACAATCCCAATCCATCCGCGATCGCCGGCAGATTCTTGTCGATCTCCGCCTGATCGTCTCGCAGCAGCAGCACGCTGAACGATGGATAGTTGTCCACCAGCACGCGCCCGTCGCGGTCCAGCATGCGTCCACGCGGCGCGATAATCGGAATCGAGCGCACGCGGTTGCGCTCCGCCATCTGCCCATATTTATCGGAATCGATGAGTTGGAGTTTCCAGAATCCCAGCAGCAGCAACGCGATCATCCCCACGATCACGTAGGACGCCGCCGCCAGCCGTTCTTGCGGCAATCGATTATCGTTGCGAAACCAGTACGACACGAAGGACCTGCGCGCGGGGCTTTCTCTTTTTCAGGGCTGAGCGGGCCCGCCCACGCAATTTCTCAATTCTTTCGGCAGCGAATGCCTTCGAATTCTTCGTCTCGTGGAGCACATTTCTCGCTCCACTTTCCCTCAGAAGCGCCCGAATCGCCGCTTTCCTTCCGAAGCCGCCAACTTCGTGAAGTCTTCTCAAAGTAGCACCTGGCCATTGCCCGTGCAACTCGTACCAAAGGACAGGTTGCCCCTCATGCACGGGTCTAACTCCTGCGTTTGCAACCCTTTCTTCTCGTAACTTCTTCGACTTAAATCGTTTTATTTGATGTGCTTCTATTCCATTTTTTGTTTCGCTCTTCTTCCCCAGCGCCTATAATTGTGTTGGTCAGAATTTCTCAATCAGTTGGAGGTTTGTGTGATCCGTTTTCTGTCCCGTCCCCTGTTTCTCCGTTTTATTCTCCCGGTTCTCGTCCTCGGAACGTGCTTAGCCATCTCCTTTGGCGTTCTGCGCCTGCGTTCCGCTTCTCCCACCGTCGATAAGACCTCGCTCCAGTTCGCCACCGTGCAATCCGGTTCCATGATCTGCCGCGTCGATGGCTTGGGATCGCTCGTTCCCGCGGATGTTCGCTGGCTTTCCGCCGGCACAGACGGCCACGTCGACCAGATTCTTCTTTTGCCCGGCGCCCACGTGAAGCCAGACACCGTCATTCTTCAGCTCAGCAATCCCGATCTCGATCGCCAGATCATTGACGCTGAACTCGCCATGAAAAAATCCGAAGCCGAACTCGCTAATCTTCGCGTCCAGTTGCAGGCGCAGCTTTTGAATGAGAAAGCCGTCGAAGCTCAGCTCGAATCCGATGCCACCCAAGCGAAGCTCGAATCCGATCGCGATGCCGCTCTCTTGAAAGCGCAGCTGGGCACGGAAATGAACGCAAAAATTTCTAGCGCCAAGGCTTCTTCTCTCGCCACCCGTCTTCAGATCGAACGCGAACGCGTAGGCATTTCCGCCGAAGCGCGCCAAGCCCAGTTGACCGCCAAGCAGGCCGAGGTTTCCCAGATGCAGGCCCTTTACAGTCTCCGCACCGAACAAAAGCAAGCCTTGATAGTTCGGGCGGGGATGACCGGCATCCTTGAAGAAATTTCCATCGGCCTCGGCCAGCAAGTCGGCCCAGGCACGATTCTTGCCCGTGTCGCTAATTCAGCCCGCCTGATGGCGCGCATTCACATTCCCGAAGGTCAGGCCAGCAACATTGAAATGAATCAGCCCGCCAGTGTCACCTTGCAGGATCATTCTTATCCCGCCAGGGTTTTTCACATTGATCCTAACGTGGAAAATGGGACCGTCACCGTCGATCTGAAATTCACCGGCGCTCAGCCGGGGGAAGCGCGCACCGATCTTTCAGCCAGCGGCTCCATCGATGTGGACAATATTCCCGCTACAACGTTCGTCAAATGGCCGCTGCAGACGCACGCCGGAGTGCCTCTCTCTCTCTTCAAGCTTTCCGATGACGGCAACCAGGCCACCCGCGTTGACGTTACCCTCGGCCGCACCTCCGACGACAGCGTACAAATTGCCCAAGGATTACAACCCGGAGACCGCATCATCGTCTCCGACATGTCCTCCTGGCATCATTACCAGCACCTCCAAATAAAGTAATCGTGCGCTTGCCCGAGCGAGGGAACCCTGTCATTCCGAACGGAGTCTGAGGAGTGAGGAATCCCTCTGTTCCTCCGTCCTCGCAAGCTCCGACGGAGGAACACGTCCTTACGAAACACATCTCTTTTTTATTTCTTTGCCCGCGCTTCTTCCTTTAAACTTTTTAATTCCCTATGCTGCCTCGTTCTGACAAGCCTTTACGTCTCGCGCTCATTGGTATGTCTGGTTCTGGTAAATCGCACTGGGCCAAAAATCTCGCCGCGCTCGGCTGTCCCACCGTCTGCTGTGACGATCAGATCGAAGCTCGTCTCGCTCCTGTCCTCAAAGCCGGTGGCTACACTGGCATTAACGGTGTCGCGGCCTGGATGGGCTGGCCCGACGCACCCACCTATCCTGAGCGCGAAAATCAGTACCTGACCGAAGAAATCGCCGTGCTCGACGAAGTTCTCTCCGGCCTCGAAAAGGATCCGAAGCGCGATCTCATTCTCGACACGAGCGGCAGCGTCATCGCCACCGGCAATCACACGCTCCATCGCCTGCGCCGCCAGATGACCGTCGTGTATCTCGCCGCATCCAGCGACGAAGTCCAGCTCCTCATTCGTCGTTATCTTCAGGATCCCAAGCCCGTGCTCTGGCAAGGTGCGTTTCATCCACGTCCCGGAGAAACGCCGCAGCAGACCGTCATCCGCTGCTACCCTGTTCTCATCGCCGCGCGCAGCCAAAGCTACGAAGCTCTTGCTCACATCACGCTTCCCACTTTGCAATTGCACGAGATATCGCCGCCCGGCACCAATCGCGACGCGCAAGCCGGCCAAGCCTTCCTCGACAAAGTGGCCGCGCTGCAAGAAAGCCGCCGATGATCGGCGTACCTTTGGAGTGCGGCAGCCCCGCTGCCGCTTTTGCGGTCGAAAATCTTCCTGCCACCCAAGCGTACTTTAACCAATTCACAAGCTTTGTCACCCTGACCCCATCCGGCAAGGATGGACGAAGGATCTCAACGTACCGTTCAAGCACAGCATTAACACCTCCACGGCAATTTCCGGCTTCTCGCACTACACTAGAGCCAATAGTCCAACCGGACCAGGCACAATGAGATACCGCAGCACCGCCGGGAAAGCACCGCTCACCTCTCTTCGTGGCGCGGTTCTCCGCGGCCTGGCTCCCGATGGCGGCTTGTACATGCCCGCGGAAATTGCCCGCCACACTCCCGAAGAGCTCGAGGAATTTCGCCGACTGCCTTTCACCGAAGTCTGCTTTCGTCTCGTGCGTCCATTCGCTACGCCCGATGTTCCCGAAGAAGTTCTCTGGCAAATCGTCGCTGAAGCCATCAATTTTCCTGTGAAGCTCGTTTCTCTTTCCCCCGCGCTCCACATCCTCGAGCTTTTCCACGGCCCCACGCTGGCCTTTAAGGATTTTGGCGCGCGGTTCATGGCCCGTCTCATGGGCTATTTCGTGCGCGGTGAATCCCGCCTGCTCACGGTTCTGGTCGCCACTTCCGGTGACACCGGCAGCGCTGTTGCTCACGGCTTTCTCGGCGTTCCCGGAATTCGCGTCGTCATTCTTTATCCGTCCAAGCGCATCAGCGAAGCCCAGGAAAAGCAGTTCACCACGCTGGGCCAGAACATCACCGCCCTCGAAATCTGCGGCACCTTCGACGATTGCCAGCGCCTCGTCAAACAAGCCTTCTCCGATGAACAGCTCAACCAGCGCACTTTTCTTACTTCCGCCAATTCCATCAACGTTGGCCGCCTTCTTCCGCAAATGTTCTATCACGTCGCCGCGTATCGCCAGTTGCCAGTGGCTTCCGTTCCGCTCGTCGTCGCCGTTCCCAGCGGTAATTTCGGTAACCTCACAGCCGGCATTTTCGCAAAGCGCGTCGGCGTTCCCGTTTCCCGTTTCATCGCCGCCACCAATGCCAACGACGTCGTCCCTCAATATCTGCTCTCCGGCGAATATCATCCCCGCCCCGCCGTGGCCACATACTCCAACGCAATGGACGTCGGCAATCCCAACAATTTTCCACGCCTGCTCGATCTCTGCCGCAACCGCCTAGAAAATGTTCGCAAGGAGATTTGGGGACACGGCGCCACGGACGAACAAACTCTCCACGAAATGCATGCCGTCTGGGATCGCTATCGCTACGTCTCCGACCCGCACACCGCTGTCGGTATCCACGCCTGGGAAGCCTACCGCAAAGAACACCCCGAAGATTCCCAGGGCCTCGTCCTGGCCACAGCCCACCCCGCCAAATTTGCCGACATCGTGGAAAAAGCCATCGGCCAAGCCCCTCCACTACCCGAACGCCTAGCCCGCCACCTCAACCGACCCAAACTCTCCCAACAAATGTCCAACGACTACTCCACCTTCAAACAATTCCTCCTGAGCCACTAACAATTTCTTCCGCCCCATTCCGCATTCACCAGAATTTGGCACCCGTCATCAACAAACTCACTCTTCTCAAGATATGCCAGCTAAAATGGTCCCGTAGAGGTAGCGCTGTGGCCATCTATCCTATTCACGACGCCAAGAGGAATCTTGGCCGTCTCATCGAGAGGGCAGAAGCTGGGGAAGAAGTAATTATTGTCCGCGGGAAAACGCGCGTCGCACGCCTCGTTCCTATTGGCAAGGTCAGCAGGAAGCGTCTACCTGGATTGTTGAAGGGAAGACTACGCGTCGGGCCGGAGTTCTTCCAACCGCTACCTGATGATGAATTGATGTTTGAGAATTGATCCAGGCTTTACGACGACCGTCTCAGCCGGTCCAACGCCAAAAACAGAACCGTACCCAGCAGCGCATTCACCGCCGCCGCAATCGCCAGATGCGCGTTAATCCACGCCTCCGGCTGCGCCAGTAGCACTCTTCGCACGATCACCAGGATGCCCTGGTGCACCACGAAAAAACCGAAAATCAGCGCAAACCGCGCCGCGGGGTGTTCCGTATCCAGCCGCGCCCCGATCGACGACGCCAGATACCCAATCACCGTCTTCCCGATTCCATAAAATCCCAGCGGCACTGTCGGCCCGCTCAGTGCATCCTGCGCCAGCCCAATCACCATGCCCAGCAGCAATCCCGTAGACGGATTCCGCCGGCTCAATCCAAAATAAATAGTTACCAGCAGCGGCAAATCCAGAATATTCAACCGCGGAAAATATACCGGCGCCGTGGCCTGGAACACCAGCGCCGCTGCGGCCATCAACACCACTGCGCCCGGATAAAACTTGTGTACTTCGATGTGCGATTCGCCGCTGTGCAGCTCGTACGCGTCGTTCATGGCTTCTCCGCCGCCGCTGGCGTGGCGCTCTGTGCGCTGGATGGATTGCTGGCAGATCCACTCTGGCCGCTCTGTGCGCTGCTCTTGAATTCCACCGGGTCCTGCGACAGCAACACGATCACCGCTTCCAGCCGGTCCAGCCTCGCTGCTGGCTCCACGCGAATCTGTTTGAACGTGTTCCCCGATTTACTTTCCACCACGGTTCCCACCGGAATATCTCGAGGGAATATCTTGTCCATCCCGCTGGTTACAATCTTTTCTCCCACGTTGACGGTGTCTTCGTTGGCCACATATTTCATCTGGATCATTGGCTCGCCGGTTCCGCCCACCACTCCTTGTGTCCGCGAATCCACTAGCATCGCGCCGGCGCCGCCATCTTTGTCTGTCAGCAACAGCACTTGCGCGGTGTCTCGATATACCTCGATCACTTTCCCGACCGCTCCGTCCGGCGTAATCACGGCCATGTTCCGGCGGATTCCATCCCGTTCCCCGCGATCCACTTCGATCGTTCGGCTTGCCGTTCCCGCGCTCGCCGCAATCACGCGCGCGCCCACCATCGGCACCTGCTCGTGGGTCTGCTTGAAGCCCAGTATTCCTGCCAGCCGGTCCGCCTCTGCCGCGCGGGTTTGCAACTGCGAAATCGTCAGTTTCAGCGCATCGTTTTCGATTCGCAGTGCTTCGTTCTCTTCCACTGTATTGCGCAGCGCGAAGTAATGGTTCCACACGCCGCGTACTTTTCCGAATCCCCACGCGCCGCTGCGTTCGAAAGGATATGCCGCGGAAATCGCCCATACCCGGATCAACCGTCCGCGCGAGTCCACCTTGATCTGCACCGCCAGCATCAGCATCTGCGCCAGCAGCACTGCTGCCAGCAACGTCAACGACCGGTGTTTGGATGGAATCGCTACCATGTTCTGAACCGGAACTCGTGTCTCGTGACCGCCCGCGGACAGGAAGGTGGGTTTCCTCTCTGCACATCAGCCCCAATCGCAATTTGTTTTAAGCTAACTGACTCGCTGCGCAAGTGCCCTGACCCGCCGCTTCCCAAACTTAAAACTGATAACTGGAAACTTTCTCAGTCGATGCAAACCTGTCGCAACAATTTAAAATCGCTCAGCATCTTTCCCGTTCCCAGCACCACCGACGCCAGCGGATCATCCGCGATCGATACCGGCAATCCCGTTTCTTCCCGGATGCGCTTGTCCAGATTCTTCAGCAGCGCGCCTCCGCCCGTCAGCACAATGCCTCGGTCGCTGATGTCCGCGGAAAGTTCCGGCGGTGTCCGTTCCAGCGCCACGCGTACGGCATTCAAAATCGTCGCCACGCATTCGCTCAACGCCTCGCGAATTTCGCTGTCGTCAATCGTCACCGTCCGCGGCACGCCCTCGATCAGGTTCCGTCCCTTCACTTCGATCGTCAGCGGCTTCTCCAGCGGATATGCCGATCCAATTTCCATCTTGATCTGTTCTGCGGTGCGTTCCCCGACCAACAGGTTGTACTTCCGCTTCAGGTATTGCATCACCGCTTCGTCCATCTCGTTTCCGGCCACGCGCACCGAACGTGAGTACACGATGCCGCTCATCGAAATCACCGCGATGTCCGTCGTGCCTCCACCGATGTCCACCACCATGTTTCCGCTCGGCTCTTCAATCGGCAATCCCGCGCCAATCGCCGCCGCCATCGCCTGCTCCACCAGGTACACTTCGCTCGCCCTTGCCCGGTAAGCCGAATCCTGCACCGCGCGCTTTTCCACCGGCGTAATTTCGCTTGGCACTCCGATCACGATGCGTGGATGCACCAGCACGCGCCGGTTGTGCGCTTTCTGGATGAAATACGTCAACATCTTCTCGGTGACCTTGAAATCCGCGATCACTCCGTCTTTCATCGGCTTGATGGCTACCACATTTCCCGGCGTGCGTCCCAGCATGTCCTTCGCTTCGCGCCCCACCGCCACCACTTCGCCGCTCGCTTTGTTGATCGCCACGATCGACGGCTCGTTCACCACGATGCCTTTGCCGTGCGAAAACACCAGCGTGTTTGCCGTTCCCAGATCGATTGCCAGATCGGAGGAAAACAAACTAAACACCGACCTCAGGTTGTATCCATTCTTATTCATTACTGCTTTCCCCCTGCGGAGAGGGTCCTGCCCGGTAGGATCTCCGCGTTCGCCCACCGCCAGTTCGACTTACCATTGTCGCTGGATTCGGCGGCACACGCAAAATCACAACCTGCTTTTCCCCAAATCTATTTCGGCACAACGATGGAAACTTTTTGTGTTGCCGTTCCGCCGCGCCGGTTTGACCCGATCACCACCAGCGTGTGTTCTCCCGGTTCCAGCGGTTCCGTGAAGTGCCGGAACGTTCCGTCTGGCGAAATATTTGCCACTGGCTGGCCATTCACGATCAACGCCGCCCCCGGCTCCGTCTTGCCGATCAGTTCCGCTACGCGCCCGTGCATCTGCGTGCTTTCGATTTCCAGCAGCATGGCCTGCATCTTGCCTTGCGCCACCAGGGAAAATTTGAAAGTCTCGCTGAATTCACTCGTTTCTTTCTTCGCATCCGTCGCGGTCACGTTCCAGAAATAATCCCCAGCTTCCAGTCCCGATATTTCCGCGCTCGGTCCGCTCACCTGCACCTGCTTCACCATTTTCGTGAACATAGTCGTCGTGCTGATCCGCAGCGTATAGCTCACGGCCTCATCCACCGGCTGCCACTCAAACCGGATCGTCGCTGTCTTCGGAGTCTCCGAAATAATCGGCGCCAGGTTCAGAGGTGCCACCAGCCCCGGCGGCGCCAGCACGTTCGACTTCTGCGTCGCCCCTCCAGACGGGAAACTCGCCTTCTCCCACTGCGTCAGCTCGATGGTTTCGTTCCCGCGTTTCACTTCCGCGCTGCCGTTCGCCACCACGATCTCGTGCTCGTTGTGGTTCGGATCGTTCTTCACAGTCGCACGGCTGTTCTGCTTCATGTACGCGGTCGCGTCTTCCACGCTCACCGCCGCCTGCGCATCGCGCAATGTCCATGTCGGCGTCGCCAGGTCCACCGCGCCCGTATTGATGCGCACCGCGGTGTTCGAGTGGTCGCGCGTGACCGTGTTCTCTTCCACCGTAATCAACGTATCCCTATTAACCGTATACTCCGTGCCGTCCGCGAACGTGACGCGCGCCGCGCCATCCGATCCCGTCTGCACTAGATCTCCCTTGTCCAGCGTTGTGTGATAATCCGCATCCACCCACGTGACCGAATTCACTTTCTTCACTTGCACTCGTCCGTCCAGGTTCACGAATTTCGCCTGCGTCTGCGCGCTCGTCAGTACTTCTGACTCCTGATTTCCCAGCGCGTTGTTCAGTTTCTTCTCGGCGATGTCTGTCCAGTTCGGCATCGTTGCATACATTCCCGCGATGATGATCACCACCACCAACACGATCAGCAGTCCCACCGTTTTGTACGACACGGTGTGCCAATACACTTCCACATGGCGTATCTTCGGTACCTGTTGGGGCGCCGGCGGGGCCGTGGGGCGGCGTGGATCGGTGGGTGTTTGTATACTCACGGCTGTGCGCGCTGCGAATGCTCCAATTTCGCAATCTAGCACACCCGGTCTCACCTGCACGGAAACCCCAACTCACGTTGGTCAATCTACAAATAGCGTTTCCGTCTCACTGTCCTTCCGGCCAGCTCTTTTCGCGTAGGGCCGCAGCACTGCTGCGACCCATGCCCGCACAATCCCCAGAATCTAGCGACTGTCCAAATCTTGCATTTCCACGACTGCTCAGCCCCGGACACCCCCAAAGCCGTCATTCCGAACGGAGTCCGCGAAGTGAGGAATCCCTCTTCGATTTTCACGTAATCCTTGTGCCCCACACGCCCGAACCCCTCTTCCAATTTTCACTTTTCCAATTTCTACTTTCGACTCTCCCGCTGAAAAAAACGCGCCTTATCAAAATCCTTCTCCACCGCCACATCGAAAAATCCCACCATCATCTCATCCGACGTCTGCTCTCCCCATCGCACCGCCGCGTCCGGGTCCGGGTTATGCATATTCCCGCGCGAATTATCGAACCACGCTACCGCTTGCAACTTTGTCCCAGCCTTCAACGCCAGCGGCTCCGCTAATCGGTAACTCATCTGCCAGTGAAAATGGTAATTCACACGCAGCAGTGGCTTGATACTTCCGTCTTTCTCCACGATGTTGTACTCAAACCGCCTCCCCCGCAGGTGCATGTGCGGAAAAAAACTCAGCAGCAGCGCATCATTCGGCAGCGTTCCCCAGGCTTCCACCCGATAATCCGGCACTCCTGGTGGAATCAAAAAATGGTCGTTCGTCAGTTGCAGCGTCAATACTCTCTTTTCCGGCGTCTTCTTCGCAAACCGCAGTCCGATCTTTGTCACATCCGTTCCCGCTTTGCCATTCGTCGTGTAATGCATCTGAAAAACCAGGTCGGATCCCGCCGGCACATATTTCGCCATCCCTTCCGCCCAATCGTCCGGCGTGCTTCCCGGCGCGTACACCAGCAGAATGTCGCTGTCCGTCCACATCGCGTCCCGGCGATCGTCCTCGCTCGTCAACATCCCCGCCGTGAACGGTTTCCCCACCGGCGCGTGCCGCAGCCACGGCGATCCCGGTGGCCGCACGTAAACCACCGCGTGATGCACATTCTCCGGCATGCCCGGCAAAATTTCCGATCCCTGCACCCACCGCCCTTCCTTGAAATTCGTTGGCACAATTTCGTACGTGTAATCCACTTCGCCATCGGCCGGAATCTTCGCGCCTTCCGTCATCGTCACCGCCAGGTTCGGCGCCGCCATAGTCCACCGCCCAGACCATTTCCGTTCCGCGGGCGCGTCCGTCGGATTTCCCGCAGGCGCATTTGCGTCCGCCCACGCCGCCAGCACCGCAATCTCCTCCTCGCTCAACGAAGGATCGTTCGAAAATTTCCCGATCCCACGTTCCGCAAACCACGGCGGCATCGTCCGCTTCTGGCTAGCCGCCCGAATCGCCCCAGCCCACCGCCGCGTCTGCTCGTATGTCTCAAACGCCATCGGCGCAATTCCTCCCGCCCGATGACACACCTGGCAATGCCCCTGCAATATCGGCAAAACCCTCGCGTAAAAGGTAGGTTTCTCAGCCGCAACTTGCGCAGTTTGACCGAACGCGAGGATGACTGGAGATGTTAATAATAAGCTAATCAGGAATTTGCGTTGCAGCGTTCGGAATCCGCTTCTAAAGGCTTCAATCAGTTTAATCTCCATAGCGTTCGCATTCGTCTCAGCCCAGTGCCGGAGGCACGGCACAACTTAGCCCAGCCCGTTAGGGCTGGGAATCCTCCATCAAACCCATCCACCCCACGTTTCTCCGCCCTTCAGGCTTTGGCTCCTCAACTTCCTAAACTTCCATCACCTCATTCATCCGGCCGCTGCCGCTCCCTTCAACAAAATATCCAGATCATCCGGATGAATCGCGCACAACGCCGCATCTTCCCGCTCAATATCCCCATTCTTCACCATAGTCACCAACGACTCCTCCAACGTGAACGATCCCTTCCTCTTCGTCAGTGGTATTTCCTGATGCAAATGCTGCAAATTATTCCGCCGGATGTGGTGCCGCGCGCCATATCCCACTATCAACAATTCCGCCGCAGGCAATCGCCCGCCATGTTTGCTGGGCAATAAAATCTGGGTCAGCACCGCCGCCAGCCCCATCGCCAACTCCTGCCGGATCGAATTCTGCCGTTCCACCGGAAACGAATCCGCAATCCGTCCCACCGTAGACGCTACATCCGTCGTGTGCAGCGTCGACAGCACCAGGTGCCCCGTCTCGGCCGCAGCCACCGCAATCCGCATCGTTTCCGGATCGCGCATCTCTCCCACCACAATCACGTCCGGCGCCTGCCGCAGCGCTGCGCGCAAAGCCGTCGGAAAATCCGGCGCGTCCGTTCCCACCTCCACCTGCTCGATCACGCTTCGAATGTGCGTGTGCTCGTATTCGATCGGGTCCTCGATCGTCACAATGTGTCGCGCCTCCTTCGCATTGATCTCCTGAATCAAAGCCGATAGCGTCGTCGATTTTCCCGATCCCGCCGGCCCGCCGATCAGCACCAGCCCGCGCGGCAAATGCGCCAGGTTCGCAACCGCCGCCGGTAGATGCAATTCCTGCAGCGCTGGTACTCGCGCAGGCAGCGCACGAATCGCCGCCGCCGCTCGCCCGCGCTCCCGGTGCAGATTAATCCGGAATCGCCCTACGCCCTCGATCCGGTAAGAAGCATCCGCAATCGACGACTCGCGGTAAACCTCCAGCGCATGCCGCGAAAGCGCCGGCAGTACTGCCGCCTCAATATCCCCGCCGTCCAACGTGTTCGCTTCGATCTTCCGTATTTCTCCTTGCACGCGCATGCACGGCGGCGCATTCTCCACCAGCAGCAAATCGCTTCCGCCCTTCGCGACCAGCGCTTCCAGCCACTGATCCAGCAGCGCCGTCGCACCGGCATCCGCAGGCTCCGACCCGCGCCCCTCATTCAGCTCCCGCACCAGCCGGTTCAATTCCCCCGATTCATCCATCGCCGCCTCACATCACACATTCGATGCAGAATCCCGCAGTCTCGCCCACTCTGCCCCCAATGTCCATACCGTCCATTTCTCTTCGCCTAGCCACGCCCAAAGCACTTCCCTCCCGGTTCTGTCTTTCCCAATTTCCTTTGAACATGGTTCGCGATGATGACTGGCTTCAGTCTTGAAGAGTGATTCACTTGCGGCGTTTTTCGTAAACGGTAAACTGTCCCCCATGAAACGCGCGTCAAAATTTCTCGCGATCCTCGTTTTCCTCACGGACTGCATCTGGCTTTCCGCTCTGGCCCAGACAACTTCCACGGACCAAGTGTGGATAGCCAGCTGGGGATCTTCCCAGCAAATCCCGGAACCGCAGAACGCCTTGCCGCCCGACGATCTGCGCGACGCCACCGTGCGCCAGATCTTTCACTTGTCCGCCGGCGGTCCCGCTCTGCGCGTGCATCTCTCGAACGCCTTCGGGACCGAGCCACTGCACTTCACATCCGTACATGTTGCGCGCCCACTTTCACCTTCATCCCCAGCCATCGACCCCACCAGCGATCGGCCGCTCACATTCGCAAGCGCTGCTTATATCACAGTCCCCCCCGGCGCGGAGTTCCTCTCCGACCCGCTGGAGTTTCCAGTTGCGCCGCTTTCCGACATCGCCGTAACGTTTCACCTCGACTCGCCGCCGGCAACACAGACGGGCCATCCGGGATCGCGCGCCACTTCCTACTACCAACACGGAGACGCCGTAAGCGCCGCGGGCCTCACCGACCCTAAGCATGTAGATCACTGGTATCAGATTTCAGGAATCGATGTGGAAGCCGCTCCAGGAGCGGCAACTCTCGTGGCCCTCGGCGATTCCATCACAGACGGACACGGCGCCACCACCAACGGCAACGACCGCTGGACCGACGTACTCGCGCAACGCCTGCAAGCCTCGCAGGACACGCGCAACATCGGCGTATCCAACCAGGGCATCGGCGGCAATCATTTGCTGACAGATGGCTTGGGTCCAAATGCTTTGGCACGTTTTGATCGCGACGTGCTCGCGCCTGCAGGTGCGCGCTGGGTCATTGTCTTCGAAGGTGTGAACGATCTCGGCGGACTGGCTCGCGAACGCGAAGTGTCTACCGCAGAACACGCGGCCCATGTAAAAAACATCCTGTCTGCCTATCAGCAAATCATTGCGCGCGCCCATGCCCGCGGCCTGCGCGTTTACGGAGCCACGATCACTCCCTATGTCGGTTCAACCTACTATCATCCCGGCCCGCTGAGCGAGTCCGACCGCCAAACAGTCAACCAATGGATTCGCGCCCCCGCCCACTTCGACGCTGTCATCGACTTCGACGCCATCCTCCGCGACCCGCAAAACCCCGAACGCCTCCAGCTCACCTACGACTGCGGCGACCACCTCCACCCCTCCCCCGCCGGCTACAAAGCCATGGCCAACGCCGTCCCCCTAACCCTCTTCGCCCACTGATTCGCGCGATGCTCGCGACAAATCTGAATAAGATTGTCGTCGGCGACTTCTGACCTTCCACTGTCCTGCCGATTTCTCATCTCCGGCGCGAAGTCACTCATTTATAGTTAAATGGACCTGTCGGCTGCAGCTTAATTTGTACGTGCGCGGTGGGCGAAGTTGGTTTCGGTGTTGCAATGAAGATATGCTTCAAAGTCCTTTTGTTGAATCCCTGCGTTTTGGCCTCAATCGTGTACGCGACGCCGGTCTCCACCCAGAACTTCGCGTAACCGCTATCATCGGCGTGAGCCGATTTTGACGCGCCTTTTCCGCTTGCCGCCTTGACCGTCACTTCACTGTCCGGCAATGGTATATAGACAGGATCTACCACTTCGACGATGAGAGTGGGTGGGCCCTCTTCCGCCGGCATCGGCGGTGAAGTTGTTCCTATGCCAAGAAAAAGCAGCAATACGATCAACATAAAAAACTCTCCTGCTTGGCCACCCCCGCGACAATCGCTTTCGTCGCGGGTGGCGACTTCCGACTGAACCGCCGCACAGTTTCAATCCGGTGAAAGTGTGTAGGTCGCGGCGCAGAGATAGAATTGTCAAAAGTAACAGGCAGTGCGCTCGTCGCCGCACCCCTTAAATCATGCCTTCCAGCCGAACATAGCTCGCTTCCATTCCGCCTTCCATCCCTGTCGCGAGCATGCCCGCGCGCGTCTTAGCATCGGGCAGGGTCATTCGCATCGTCATCAACGTGCCTGTGCCATCCGCGTCAAACCTCGTCTCAACGTGGTTATCCGGCGTTGGATCTGGCAAGTGCATCCGTTCGACATGAACGATCTTAGTGTGCGGCCTAAGTTCCAGAAATTCGCCGGTGATGTAGAATCCCGCACCCTTGCCATTCACCCACTCGTATCGGAATTTGCCGCCTGGTCTTGCCTCATTAATGCAAACGGGCATCGTCCAGCCATCTGGACCGAGCAACCATTTCTGAATCAACTTCGGGTCCGTGTGTGCCCGGTACACAGCCTCGGGCGGCGCAGCGAAGCGCCTGGTTACCACGATGTGTGTGTCGCCTTCCGTCTTCAGTGTTAATTTGCTCATCGCTTTTCTCCTCCTTTTTGTTGCTCCATATCGGCTAGAACCTTGTCCAATCGGTCGTAGTTTTTCTCCAGGGCTTTTCGCAGCATGGCCAGCCATTGGTCAATCGCCTTGATGCCACCCTTCGCCAGGCGCCGAGGACGCTTCGCGCCCTGGACGCGACTAACCACAAGTCCAGCGTCTTCGAGCACCTTCAAGTGTTGGGAGATTGCCGGCTGCGTCATCTTGAAGGGCTCCGCCAGCGCCATCACGGTGGCTTCTCCCTTCGCCAGACGCGCAAGAATCGCCCGCCGTGTCGGATCGGCCAAGGCCGAAAACGCAGCATCGAGATTCAATTGTCCATACATAAGAATTATATTATATAAGTGAATACTTATTTGTCAAGAACGAATTCTCATAGCAAAACCCAATAAACGGTAGGGCGTCCGCTACCTTACTTAACTGAGAGGCCGACAACCCGCAGTTAGCCCCATGCCCAAGTTGCATCTGGCGCGTTTGCTTGCTTTTAGGCGCTGAGGTAAACTCCGTGGGCCGATGACGGAAACTGCTTCGATTCTTGGTCGTACGATCTCCCACTACACTGTCCTAGAAAAACTCGGCGGTGGTGGTATGGGCGTAGTTTATAAAGCGAAGGACACGCGCCTGGGCCGCAGTGTTGCACTGAAATTTTTGCCTGACGACATTTCCGCAGACCCCCAGGCAATCGAGCGATTCCGCCGAGAAGCCCGCGCTGCCTCTTCTCTCAATCATCCGAACATCTGCACCATTTACGATATTGGCGAATTCGAAGGTCGTCCCTTTATCGCCATGGAGCTGCTGGAAGGCCAGACGCTGAAGTATCGCATCTCCGGGAAACCGATCGCGATATCCGAACTCCTGGACGTTGGGATCCAAGTTGCCGAAGGCCTTGAAGCTGCCCACACAAAAGGCATCGTTCACCGCGACATCAAGCCCGCCAACATTTTCCTCGTCGACAGAGGGCCCGCGAAAATATTGGACTTTGGCCTGGCGAAGCTGACAACCCAGCGGCAGCGCGGAGAGGAGGCTGTGGACGAATCATCGTTACGCACACAGACACACTTGGCGGCCGGTGCGCTTCTCACAAGTCCAGGCAGCTCGATAGGCACGGTGGCCTATATGTCGCCGGAACAAACACGTGGCGAAGAGTTGGATTTACGGTCGGATTTATTTTCGCTTGGGATCGTGCTGTACGAGATGTCCACGGGCGTGGTTCCCTTCGGCGGATCGACGGTTGCCCTAATTTTCGACGGAATCCTGCATTCGGAAGCGGCCCCAGTCACGAAGTTAAATCCTAAATTGCCTTTAGCCCTTGAAAACATTTTCGCCAAGGCGCTGGAGAAAGATACCGATCTGCGTTATCAGACCGCGGCGGAACTTCGTGCGGACCTAAAGCGCCTGAAACGTGATCTGGATTCAGACCGCCGGCCATCAACTGCAAAAATCGAAGCCTCGAGTACACCTGCGCCCGCGGCAACTCCCTCGACGAAATCGGTGGCCGTGCTCTATTTCGAAAATCAAAGTGGCCTGAAGGAAGACGAATACCTGCGCGACGGCATTACAGACGACGCGATCACCGAGCTCTCCAAGATCCAGGGATTAAATACCTTTTCGCGCCCCACCGTTCTGGCCTTCCGTGACAAGCCAGTGACCCCGGCCCAGATCGGCAAGCAACTGGGGGCTGCTTATGTGCTTACGGGCACGGTGCGCCGCGCCGGCGCTCGCCTGCGCATCAGTGCGCAGTTGATAGACACGCGCACTGATTTTCCGCTCTGGTCGGAACGGTTCGACCGGGAAATGAAAGACGTTTTTGAAATACAGGACGAAATGGCCCGCAAAATTGCCGAGGCCCTGCGTGTAAGGCTCTCCCCACAAGAACTGGAAGCCCTGGCTGACAAACCCACGGAAAATCCGCAAGCCTACGATCTGTACCTGCGCGGCAAGCGCTACGCCCGGCGGCAGACTCGCCAGGATGTCGAGTTTGCCTTGCAAATGTTTGAGAACGCGGTGGTCCTGGACCCCAGCTTCGCCCTTGCCTATTCAGCGTGTGCCAACGCCTGCGCAATGTATTACTCCATCTTTAGCCGCGACCAAATCTGGATTGATCGGGCCAGGGAGGCTTCCGGCAAAGCCGTGGCCCTGCGATGGGATCTGCCCGAAGTGCAAGTCAGTCAGGCGTGGGTCCTCTATGCCGCGGGACTGTATGACGAAGCCGTGCGCATGGTCAAGAAGGCCATCGAACGCAAGCGCGACTGCGAGGGCGCCTACTATTTGCTCTTCCGTGCCCTCTTCGCTGCGGGGCGTTATCAGGAAGTTGTGGACATTGAGGAATCCGCCATCGAGGCCAGTGGCGAGGATTATAACGTGTATGTGCCTGTCCTGAACTCTCTGGGCGCCATGGAACAAGAAGAAGCCAAACTCAGCATGACCCGGAGATTCAGTGTCGCCCTCGAGAATCACTTGATCCATGTACCAGAGGATGCCCGCGCACGCGTTCTACTCGCCGCCAACTACGCCAGATTGGATCGCGAGGGAGACGCCTTGCGCGAGCTCAACCTGGCCGTCACCTTGCGCTCAAACGAATCATCGATACTCTACAACGCCGCTTGCGTTTACTGCGGCTTGGGAAAAAAGGCGGAAGCCATGGAGACCCTGCGCAAAGCCTGGGACGCGGGTTCCCGAGACCCTGTCTGGACTCGTCGCGATCCCGATCTCGCGCCTCTCCATGGCGACCCGGAGTTTGAACGCTTGTACCCGGAGAACCTTCCTTCACCTGCCGGACAGCATCGCGAGGGTTCGTAGCATTCAGCTTCCGCTTACCCCCATAGCTTAGACTGCGGTTTGCCTTGCCTGCGTCGGGGCAGTCGATTTCTATAATTGTTGTAGTATGAGGCGAATTGCTGTTTCTCCGTTGCGGGGAGATCCCAGTGGCCGACGCCGTCAAAATTTTTCTTCCTGATTTTCAGTGCGCTGTTTCCCATTGTTGACCCTGTGAGCGGAAGCCCTGTCTTTTTGGCGCTTACGAGAGAGTACTCATCTGAGACACCTAGAGCACTGTCGCGGCAGGTCGCCATTTACAGTTTCTTTCTGATGATCGGGTCCTACTTCATTGGGTCGCATCTTCTTGGTTTTTTTGGCGTGTCCCTGCCAGTGGTGCAGGTTGGAGGAGGCCTTGTTGTTGTCGCCGTCGGATGGGCACTCCTGTTGCAAAAGGACGAAGCAGGAGATCCAGCGCGCAAGAATATTCAGCATCAAGACGTATTTCGACAGGCGTTCTACCCCTTAACGTTGCCTCTGACGGTGGGCCCCGGATCAATCTCCGTGGCAATCACTCTTGGCGCAAATTCGACGCATCGCTACGGCGTTCACCTCTGGCTTATCGTCGCCGCGGTGCTCGCTACTGGCCTGATTGGTATTAGCATCTTCCTTTGTTACGGATTCTCGGACCGGCTCGCTCGGGCGCTCGGAGACACAGCGATGAACGTCATTGTTCGGCTCTCCGCATTTCTTCTGGTTTGTATTGGAGTGCAAATCATGTGGAATGGAATCAGCGCGTTGCTATCGTCTGTCCAATTTCACGTCAGATAACTGACCATGGTTCTGAATTGCCAAGCCGCAATGCTCCGCCTCCATTCGCCTTCCACTCACCTGCGAAATTTCTGCGCCGCGTGATACCATCCCCGGATGAGCGAGTCCGTTCTCATCCCCAGCTCTACTTCGACCGTCGCGGCCACCGCGGCTCCTGCGCGTCACTCGGCTCTCGTCCGCGTCACTCACTGGATTACCGCCCTGTGTTTCATTGCCCTGCTCGTCACGGGAATTGAAGTTTTGATCTCTCACCCGCGCTTCTATTGGGGCGAAACCGGCAATGTTTTGACGCAACCTTTATTCATAATTCCGATTCCTTCCTCAAGGTCGCTTGTGCCCACCGGCTATGGTTACGTGATGCCAGACCAGAATGGCTGGAGCCGCGCGCTTCATTTTCAAGCTGCCTGGATCCTCGTATTGACCGGTTTGCTGTATCTGATTTTCTCCTTCTTCACAGGTCATTTCCGGAAAAACCTGCTCCCGGGAAAAGCCGATCTTTCGTGGCGCGCGCTTTCCGCCTCAATCGCAGATCATTTGCGCTTCAAGCGCCCGAGCTCCAGAGAAGCCTTCTCGTATAACGTCCTGCAACGCCTTGCCTACCTGTTCGTTATTTTCGTGCTAGTCCCCTTGGTCATCTGGACGGGCCTGGCGATGTCCCTCTCCTTTGTTTCCGCGTTTCCAGCCAGCGTAACTTTGTTGGGCGGCCAGCAATCCGCGCGCACACTTCACTTCTTCGTCTCCGTGGCTCTCGTCTTGTTCCTGCTGGTCCACATCGTCATGGTTTGGTTTGCCGGATTCTGGAGTCGCATGCGCGCCATGATCACCGGCCGGCACGCTACGGATACAGATAAGGAGCCCGCATGAGCGATCTCTCGCGCCGCAAACTCATCACCACCGGACTCGCCGCCGCCGCGGGCGTAACCGGCCTGGGCGTCGCCGCGCACCTGGCGCAAAAATATGGACTAGTCCCGCCCGATCACGGCGGAATCTTCGGCCTTGGCGAAACGCTGACCTACGCGTCGCAGCGGCTGCTGACCAGGCACTCCTTGGCCCGTGAATTTTCTCGCAGCCAGATTTCGAAACGCCCAGTCCCAAACGAAATGCCGCCTCTAAATGATGCGTACAAGCACCTTCAGGCTGACGGATTTGCAGATTGGCGCCTCTCCGTCGACGGCATGGTCGCGCAGCCTCGCGCGTTTTCTCTCGACCAACTCAAGAGCTACCCGTCGCGCAGCCAGATCACGCAACTCGCTTGCGAAGAGGGCTGGTCGTACATAGCCGAGTGGACCGGCGTGCCCCTCTCTCACGTCTTGGACATCGTCGGTGTCCAGCCGCAAGCCAGATACGTCGTGTACTTTTCCATCGATCCCGACTGGTGGGAAAGCATCGACATGGCGGACGCTTTGCATCCACAGACTTTTCTCGCCTATGGCTTGAATGGCGATGAACTTCCCGTCGGCAACGGCGGCCCACTTCGCTTGCGGCTCCCCCGTCAGCTCGGTTACAAGAGCGTGAAATTTATTACCCACATGACAGTCACCGACAACCTGAAAAAATTCGGCAAAGGTCTAGGCTCCGCGGCCCCAGAAGGCGGCTACGCCTGGTACGCCGGCATCTGACGTGCCCTCTCTCGGACGTTTTCTCAGCCGGTTAGATTTGCCAGAAACGATGGAGGACAAATGGCCACGCCGCAATCGCAACCGCAAAATTCGCTCGAGTTAAGGCGCACCTTCCCCGCGTCACGCGAACGTGTCTTCCGCGCCTGGATCGACGCCAGAGTCTTCGCGCTCTGGTTCCACCCCACCTCGGACGACACCACCGTCATCACGCGGCTTGATCCCAAGGTCGGCGGCAACTACACCCTAGAAATGCACCATAAGAGCGGCAATGTCGATAAGCTCAGCGGCACTTACCAGCAGATCAAGCCTCCTGAAAAACTTGCCTTCACCTGGCGTTGGTCCACCGATCCTCCAGGCCAGGAAACTCTCGTCAGCCTGGAATTTCTCGACTTGGGCGACGCTACCGAGATCGTTCTCGCACAGGGACAATTCCCAGACGCCGAAACCTGCGATAAACACAAACACGGCTGGATGGGCTGCCTAGACCAGCTCCAGAAATATTTGGCCTGACTGCCATGGCACAGCAAGCGCCACAGAAATTTATCTTCTACATTGCCGCCACCCCGGAGAAAGTGTGGGAAGGCTTTGTGTCACAGGAGTCGAACCGCATTCTATTTTCCGGCGCTGAGCTTCAATCCGATTTTGAGCCGGGCAGCTTGCTCGCATGGGTGGGACCGGGCCCCGATGGCAAGCCCATCTCCTACGTCCACGGGAAGATCCTTCGGTTTGAGCCGCCTAAAGTCTTTCAGTACACCTTCGCCATGGGCCAAAATGATAAGGCCTCACGCGCAACGATCGAACTGCTGCCAGAAGCCGAAGCCACAAAAGTAACGGTGACGCATGACGAGTGGGCCGACGACGACCCCACGTACGCTGCCTGCGCCGACGGATGGCCACGTATTCTCTCCCGCCTCAAAACGCTGCTAGAGACCGGAAAAACATTCAAGCCCCATTGATACAGCGCCACAATGCTCTGAAGTTTTCCTCCGCGCAGTATTCCCCCAACCTTTTTGGCCGAGGTCGAACAGAGGGTCAGATATCTTTGCATCCAGTCTTTGGCGCAACAACTAATGGGGTTAGCTCGGTGCATAGGGCCATTAAGGACTGATATTTGGTGCTGATACTTTTTGCTTATCGTCCACTGCGAAAAGCAGATAGTTGTCATAGGTCATGCGCTGGTGAATTCGTTTGCCTTTGAATTCCGTATATAACTCAGCGGTTTGTGGAAGCCACATATCCACTCCCCGGCTGTTGAAATGTACGGGACCATATTCGACGGCGGTGTGGTCAACCGTCAGCTGAATCTCGGGAATAGCATCGATCAAATCAGCTTGAAGGGCCAGGATTTGGTAGGTGTTCTCCAGAAACCAGGCTCGCCCCTTAAGGGCGACGGGATGAGATGGACCATTCCTTCCCATACTGTAGGATCGAGTTGTGTTTGGTTTATCCGGCCTCTGGCGAAAATAAATCTGCCACGCTCGTTGCCCGTTCAACGTGGCGAGCCCTTCGCATGTCATCGCAAATGTCCCAACATAGTATGGATGGAAAATAAGAACGAGTGCGGGCAGGCCCTTTGTTACAAACCCTCCGGGAGCATCGTCGAGCGTGGAATTGCCGGTCAGATCTTCTTGCACACTGAGAATGCCTGGTCGAATCTCCTTCATCGAAATCAAATAATCGTATTTTCGTCTTTCCGATCCGGAGGCTTTGCCCGATTTATTGATCGTTTCTTGTAGCAGGGATTCCGTAGCCGTGAATTGTTCCAAATTTGAAACAAATTCCTGAATTCGCTGGCCCGCGTTCCGCAACACTTCGTCGAGATTGCAGGCCGCGCCCGGCTCAACCGGCGGAACGTTTTCGTCCACGTCAGGAGGCGCCCAGGGAAGCGAGTGCGATACGGAAGAAGGTGTTCTAGAAGCGGCGGGTGCGTTCTTGTCCTCGGACTCGGCGTTGAGTTTGCGCGCACTGGGTTCAACAGGTGAGTTCAGCTGTCCAGGAGGTTCATCCTTGTCCACATCATTGCGTGTTGGCGCTTTCAGTTTGATAACTTGTTGTGTCTGGACGGAAAAAAGCTCGAAATCGGAAAAAGTGTGCTCGGTAATCATGCGCCGCCTCGCATAGTCCGTGTACGCGATGGCGAATCGGGGCAGCCATATTTCCACGCCCTGCGATTTGAATTCCACGGGGGCATAATCCACGGAGAACGCCATTTCCACTAAATCAATCGTTAAATCCCCTTCCACCGAATCTGCTTCAAGATGCATGACCTGCCCGGAGTCTACCGCGATCCAAACGCGCCCTTTGATACCTACTGGGTAGGCCCGGTTTGGCGTTGCCAGCGTCACGGTGCGTGCAGGCTTTCCTTTAATTTGGCGAAAGTGAACAACCCACGCGGGATGATTGTTCCACTGCGCGGTGCCCTCGCAGCGCATTTCATAATCGCTTTGAATCGCAGGATAAAAGATCAACGCCAGGGCCGGGATCCCTCGATCTAGAACGGCATTGATATGCGTCTCGTCCGTTGCTGCAAGAAGCTTGCGAGATTCATGAAGGTTGAGCGGTTCAGATCTTGCCGCAAAGTCAACGACATAATCGAACTTGGCGGATAGAGACAACTCTGTCTGCTCCGAGGGAGCCTGAAGAGTCCCAGTAATGCCCAACGATTCAGTGGCTCCCAGCCGCTCTGTTTGTTCGTAGCGAACCTGCTCGTGAGCAATAAAATTCTGAAGATGATCGACTAATTCTTGGCTGCGTTGTCCGGCCTGGTTCAGAACGGTGGGAAGAGAGCAGGGTGGCGTCGGTTGTAACTGCAAGCGCGCGTCCACCTGGGGCGGATCCCATCGTAACGGAGTCGCCTTCTTTCCGGTTTCTTGAGGCGATTTAGAGGGCTGGCTGTTCGCGTTCGAGAGATTGGCGAGCATTGCCCCCACAGAGAGAAGAGCGAGTGTAAGGCTGCGGCAGACAATCCGGCTTGGAGCGACTCCAGGAGTGTTGGTCACACCCAATCCTCGAAGGCAGAAACCAGCGAAGTTCCGCAATGACGGGTTAACCAAAATGCGCCTTCAATCCGCAACTCCTTAGAATCGCTCTGACGTTAGGAAAGAAAGGATCATCCCAATCATACTCCTGGCTCAAATCTGGGCGTGAAGAATCGTCAGTCCTGGCTGAAGGTAAACGTTTTCCTTGCTGCGGCTCCGTCGACTGCTATACTCCCACCGTCGAGTGTGCGCCCAATGCTTAGCTCCAGGATTCCTGGCTCGAAGTATTTTGTAATTCCAACCGTGCTGTTAGGCGCTGTGACGTTCCTGCATGGCCCACCTGCAACACAAGGCCAGACCAACGATAAGCTCAGAGTAGCAAGCAACCTCGTGGTGGTGCCGGTGGTCGTGCGTGACGCGGAAGGCAAACCGGTCGAAGGCCTCCGGAAGGAAGATTTCAAGCTATTCGATCAAGGAGAAGAGCAATCGATCACCCAGTTTGAGGTCGAGTCTGCGATTGCGCCGCGCTCAAGTTCAGTTGCAGTTCGTGCCTCAGGCCCAGCGTCCTCAATCTCTCCGTCGTCCCCGGCCGAAAAATATCTGTCACTGTACTTCGACACGCTAAACACTTCCGATGCGGACCTGATCCAGGCGCGTAACGCGGCCGATCATTATCTTTCGTCGAACCTCCAACCGAATGAACGCGTGGCCGTCATTACACCGGAACAGGTGCTGTCTAACTTTACCGCCGACGGCAAGCAGATCCACGAGGCTCTATTAAGGCTTCACGTAAGCTCCCGCACTCTAAGCCAGGGCGCTAATTGCCCGAATCTATCCGACTATCAGGCGCTGGAAATTGTACAAAACCCAAACAACCAGAATATTGACGCTTGGATCGCGGCGAAGGACGAATTAGCCCACTGCGGCGTCGGATTCCAGACACCGATCCCGCCATCATCCCCGGGGAAAGTCGGTAGTCCGTCCTCGCCAGGAATCGGCGGTGGTCCTGGGACGGGAAGCGGAGCTATCGACACGAGCTTAATTCTAAACCTGGCGCGAAACATTGTGAATCAGAGCCAAATCTTGATGCGAGCCAACTTGCAAGCACTCCAAGAAGTAGTGAAGAACATCTCGCAGATGCCAGGCGAGCGCACTGTCATTCTGGTTTCTCCAGGGTTCATCTCTCAGAATGGCATGTTGCAAGTGGACCGGATCATTGACCAGGCGCTCCGTTCGCAGGTGGTCATCAGTTCGTTAGATCCCAAGGGCCTGGCGGTTCTCATGCGTGAAGGCGACGCAACCCAGAAAAATATGCCGTCCGCAACTGGTGGCGCGATCAGAGCGGTGCATAGCATGGACTCAGATCGGGAATTCGTTGCCACCGCTGTGTTGGCTGACGTTGCGCAAGGCACGGGCGGTGTTTTTTTCAATAACAACAATGACCTAAAGGCCGGCTTCGGCGCTCTGTCTGGATCTTCCGTGTATTACATTTTGGCCTTCGCCCCCAAGGATGTTAAGCCAGATGGCAAGTTCCACACTTTGAAGATCACTTTGGCCGAGAACCAAAAGGGCTTCACCATCCAAGCACGTCGCGGATATTTCGCACTCGCTAATGAAGTCGAGGGCGGGACACAGATAAAGCAATTAAGAAATTCCGACATCGCACCGCAGTTACCAGAGCAGATTCAACAGGCGATTGTTTCTCAAAGCGATTCTGGACAGCTTCCAGTTGTTAAATGCAAAAGTGGCTGAAGGGCAGGGAGATACGCGTGAGCTGTCGTTGTTCAGCCGCCTAGACGCCAAGGTCCTTCATTTCCACAAAGAAGGAGACCGCAATCTCAATACAATAACGTTCGTCTTCGCCGTTTTCGACGAGAGGCAAAATCTAATTGAAGCTCAGCAGCGTCGCGCAAAGGTGAACGTCCTAGACGAGCAAATGCAGGACCTTTTTAAGCTCGGGATATTCGTGAATCTGACATTCCAACTTAAACAGGGAATCTATCGGGTGCGTGAAGTCGTGACCGATTCCGAGGAAAATAGGATGACGGCATTCTCTCGCACTGTGACAATTCCATGATCCGTTCTCCGAGCTCGTCCCCGAGACCACGGCCATCCGCCAATAGGCTGGGAGTGGGTAAAACGCACCCGAAACCTGCCATCTGGGTTCTAGCCTCCGCGTGATTTTCGGTAGCTGACTTCCGAGTTGCCCGTCGTCCACGCAAATCCACGGGACCCGAGATGCTGGTCACAAATCAGGAGGTGGAAGCACCCACTTGCTTAAGAAGTTCCTCCGACCATAAAGGGAGGTGTTCCTTACCAGTGGTGTTTCGCTCGGCTGCGGCCTGGTTATACAGCACCAGCAGCTCACGCGGGTCGAGCATGGTTTCGATGAGTATTGCACGACCAAAGCGTCTTTCGACTATGAGCGCCATCTTGTAGCCGACCGTATACCATGGTCCCTGCTGTCCAAAAAAGCTGCTGGCCTTTTCGTCAATGGCATCTCGGCTAGGAAACTTCCCGTTCAGGACGTCCAGGAAGAAGTCATTCACAGATTGTAAGTCGGCGTTGAAATTGCCCATGTCGTGGTCCCAACGGGCATGTTCAGCGGCCGAGCTTGCCGCATGGGGATCAACATCTGGCCCGCCCGCGGCTGCCAACATTGCGAATCCCTCTCCAAACGCCCCTATCCAATCCGCAACCGCGCGAGCCCTCTCGGGCAGCGTGGCGATCTTCTTCGCGTAGCCGGATTCGACGCTGCCCAACCCGATGTGATGAAGTTCGTGGGCGACATTGTTTTCAAATTTCGCGCGGCTCACTTCCGGATCGAGGTATAGGAAAATCGCCGGATTGGAGGAGGCTTCCCAGACGAAGCTGTTGATGCCGGGCTTGATTACCGGGTACACCTTCGCTCGAATTACGGCCGATGGCGGCAGATATTGCAAGACGCGCGCAGCTAGGTCGTGCATGCTCGTTTTTTTCCAGCTGTCGAGCGTTTCCTGCAGCTGCGGGGCGCGGTTCAGGAGGTCTTCGGAAAGGACAAATTTTCTGAAATCGTCATCGCTAAACGCGACACTGGGATCATGAAATTGCTCTCCGATCTTTTTCTCGCGCTGCTTCAGCCGCTTGTAGGGTTCGGTAGCGAACAGCTTCTGCCACTGTGCCTCATCGATTGCGTTGTTATTGTGATGAAGACCAAGAATGACAAGAACTTGATCAGCTTCACTAGAATCGACAGTGAGTTGTGTACGGGAGTCGTCGGTGGCAGGGACGGAAATTACTGGAACACAGAACAATAAGCTGAACAACGATGTGAGCCAAAAAAGCGAGATTCTATTTGGCACGGCCGGTTCCTTTCCATCTAGGTCGTGAATTCACTAGCGAGATTGGATGAAGTACGGTGTCAGACAACACGGAAACAGCGAAACAGCTAACATGCCGCGTCTGATCAGTTGGACGCATCCGTTGCCGATCGGATAGGTCTTGCTAAACGGCGTTCCCGGACATCTCTAACAATGTCGGCCCTGTCAAATTCTTTTTTGAACACACCTCTCCGTTCACTTCAAAGAGTGGTCTTCCTGGTCTCTCATTGACCTCTGCTTCGACGACCACGGCTCGCTCGTAATCTTTCGGTCGGCTTCAGTCCGACCTATACATCTCTTCGATCAATACTTTGACCATGATTACTTCTTCAAACTCCCTTTGCAGGGAGCGGGATGCCCTATCAAGTGGACGGCGCTCTACTTCACGCCATGTCCGGGACCGAGCTGTCCCGCGTACGAACCGAACTCTAACGACGGCGAATACTCACACCCGTTCCGCCACATCCAGTACAACCGAACCGCCATCCGCCGTCCCATTGCCACCCTGGCTATGTTCTTGTGCCGACGCATCGCCAGGTGCATATACCGACGTCGCCATTCCGGGTTGATACGTGCCGCCGCCTGGGCTGCTTCCACTAGCAGGAAACGCAACAATGAGTTGCCTTGCTTGCTGATGTGCCCCAATCGTTGTTTGTCGCCACTGGAGTCCTCACACGGAATCATCCCCACGTAGTTGCCAATCTGCTTGCCGCATGGAAAGCGCTCCCAGGTTCCAATGATCAGCACATAGGCGAGGGCCGTAAGCGGACCCACGCCCGGATGCGCCATCAGCCGCTGCACTTCGGGCCGCTTCCGAGCTTCTCGCTCGACGGCTGTGGTTAGCTCTTCAATGGTCGGATTCATGCGATCCAACAGCTCCAGCAACTCTTGCCGGCGCCGACTGGCCCAAGGAGCCAACGCGAGCTTCTCTAACAATGCTCGCCCTTGTGCACTGAACAGCTTTTTCTTCCAGCGATAACCCTCGTTCATCGCCAGCGCCTGCAACTGATTCAGGATTCGCGTGCGCATCTGCACCAACCGATGTCGGTGCCACAACAGCTGTCGCAGATCCCGATTCTCGGGACAAGGTACCCAGATTCGAGGGAAGATGTTTTCCCGCATCAGGCGCAGCAGCAGTCGGGGGTCCTCACGGTCGGTCTTGTGCTTCTTGACTCGCTTCGTCTTGATCACTGCGGGATCGCCGATCCATACCTCGAAACCTAGCTCGGCCAGCAGTCGCTCGAACCAGCGTGAATATCCAGTAGCCTCCAATCCTACGCGCACGCGGATTCCTTTCGGCTCCAGGCCCCGATAAAAGCGTTCTGCTTCTCCATCACTATGGTTCAACCGCCGTTCATCGTACTCACCAGTCTCCTCAATTAAAAATGCAATGGTCTGAAAGCTCGGGTGGTAATCTACGCCTATAATCATCATGTTCGGCTCCTTTCTCCCGAGCCTGAGGTCGTCAAGCAACCACAGTTTACTCGGGTCGAGGAGCCGACATTGTTATGCAATCAAGTCGGTTTTAGTACGAGCATGAGCGTCGGTTTGGGTATCGACGGCGGGTTGCGTTCCTTTTATCTTTCGGGCCAGGCATTGAGCAGGCGGCGTAGCAGGATGAGTTGCCCGAGGTGGTAGGCGTTGTGGTCAAGCAGCAAAATGGTTTTGGAGGCCAGTGATTGGTTGTTGGCGTGCCGGATTGGGCCGAGTATGTCGGATTTTTGCAGGGCGGCGACCAGTTTTTTACGGTCGGCGCGGAAGGAGGCGATGGATTCGTCCCAGGCTCTGGCGTTGGGAGGTTTGGGCGACTTCGGCCAGTAACCGTCGGGGAAATTCGGAGATTTGTGATTGGGGTCAAGGGCGTATTCGACGATGTCCCATTGGGCGATACGAAGATGTTCGACAAGTTGGTAGGCGGAATGGGGAAGACCTTGGGGGCGTTCGCCGCGGAGATCGGCAGGGAAGTTTTTGACTGCAGCGTCGAAGCCAGCGTGGGCGTTGTCTTCGGTGAGAAGAGAAATTAGTTCCTTGCGGAAAGAGTTCGATTCTTTCGCTGATTTTTGTGGCATCGTGCTGTCCTCTCGCTGGAGTTCTGGGCCAAAAGTTGGATGAATCGGGCAGGTGGATGGGTGCGCGCATTCCTTCCGCTCGTGACATTTTGTGCTTACCGAAAAACATAAGCTGCCACTGTCCTACAAGCCCCTCTTTCGCACCGGCGAATAATAACAATTATGTACCTCCTTAGATGAAAAACACGTCACACTAGCAAGCTGGCTGGAACAAGGAGAATGTCGGTCGTTTCAGATATCCTGCTCATCGTCCCTATTGCCATTTGTCGGAAAAACAATTATGGCCAAGGATATGAAATTCGCCGGGGCATTGATCCTCGCGGTCGCGACGGCACACGTTCTGTACAGTCAGGAACCCACTCCACCACAGCCCGCGACAGATGCCACCGCAATCCAATCCAACAAATCAGAAACCGAACCGAAGACGGAAGTCTCCGTGCAGGACACGGGCAATACATTCAAGCTTCGCGTGAACCTCGTTCAGGTCCATGTGATTGTGCGAGACAACGCCGGCAAACCGGTGGAAGGTCTAGGCAAGGAAGATTTTCAGTTGTTCGACAATGGCAAACTTCAGCCCATTTCCACATTTGCCGTCGAGTCCGCGCAGTCGCGCAAAGAACGCAGCGAAGCAGCCGAGAAAAACCAGCAAAACGAGGAGGAAAACGCCGCCGGCAATTCAGTGACCCTCCCGGTACGCTTCGTCGCGCTAACTTTTGATGATGTCCATCTGAAAATGGAAGATGCGGGCCCGCTACGGGCAGCCGCAGCACAATTCGTGGATGCCATGGCCCCGGCCGACCGTGTAGGCCTCTTCTCCACATCTGGGCAATTCACGCTCGATTTCACCAACGATAAAGAAGCGCTGAAGCGAAAGCTGCTGGGACTCCTGCCGCGAGGCCAGCTGAACAGCAGCACAACCGAATGCCCCAATATTTCCTACTACATGGCAGACCAACTGGAAAAAGAAGGGTGGCCACCAGATCCCAACCACAGCGGTCCACCGGATTTCGAAGTCTTCGTTCAAGAAACATTACGCTGCATGTCTGGAATCGAGGTCACAACCGCCAGGACTTTGGTGATAAGCGCGGCAAGAAGAGTGCTCGATGTCGGCGAAGCGGAGAACCGCGATACCTATCGGCAGCTCGGAAGCGCGCTGCGGACGTTGTCTTCGAAACCCGGCACCCGCGTCTTGCTCTTGGCATCCCCCGGATTCACCCTGGGGACGCTGACGAACGAAGCGTCGGGGATTGTAGACCTTGCGAACCGGGCGAACATCGTGATCAATACCCTTGACGCTCGTGGACTGTACGCGCCGGCACTGGGAGGGGACATTTCCCAGCCGTTCTCGGACGCCCCGTCAACGATCGGATTGAAGGCGAGTTGCCGCCTCGCAGAGCAGTCTGACCAACAATTCGTTCTGATGGATTTAGCCTTTGGTACCGGCGGCACGTTCTTCCATTCCAATGATTTCGAGGCTGGATTGAAACAGGCGGGAAGTGCGCCGGAAGTTTCCTATGTGTTGGGTTTTTCCCCGCAAAATCAGAAGATGGACGGCCGATACCATACGCTCAAGGTAACGCTACCCGGAAAGAATAAGTACGCCATCCAGGCCAGGCGCGGTTACTTTGCCCCCCAAAAGTTGGACGATCCGGGTGAAATCGCCAAACAGGAAATTCAGGATGCCATGTTTTCGCAGAATGAGATTTTTGATCTCCCGCTGACTTTGCAGACGCAGTACTTCAAATTTGACGATACCGCGACGGGGCTCAGTGTGGTCTCGCATCTTGATGTGCAAAGGATGCAATTCCACAAGGTGGATGGCAGGAATTTTGACGATTTGACGGTAGCCACGGTCATCTTTGACGACAACGGCAAGTTCGTCATGGGTGGCGAGAAGCTCGTGAAAATGCGGCTCTTGGATTCGTCGATCGGAAGGTACGGTCACACTGGATTTGTTGTCAAATCCACTTTCGATTTGAAGCCAGGCAAATACATGGTGCGCCAAGTGGCGAGGGACTCAGAAGGCGCGCAGATGGCCGCCCGTAGTGCGATTGTGGTCATCCCGAACTAACACGGGAAACGCGTGAACACGGGCAGCTCAGTGATTCGCCGAGTGGCCAGGGATTCGGAAAAGGCGTGCGGTGGGAATTAAAACGGTGGCGTAGAAATTGCCAATTGAGGAGGCAACATGCGCTTTCACAGTCAGTGGGGCTTTCTTCGGACATTTTTCGTATCCGTTGCTCTTCTTTTCGTGGCCTCCTCTTTTCCACGGATGGCAAGAGCACAGGAATCTTCCAAACTTCCAGCCTCCAAGGAGCAGTCGGCTTCCAATACTCCTTCACCTGTCATCAAGACAGAATCACGCATCGTTCTTGTCGATGCCGTGGTAACCGATAAAAAAGGCAATTACATCCGGGACCTGACTCAGCAGGATTTTAAGGTTTACGAAGACAACAAAGAGCAAGCCATCACCAGTTTCTCGTTTGGCTCTGACGTTCCC
Source organism: Candidatus Acidiferrales bacterium (assembly GCA_963701055.1). Lineage (GTDB taxonomy): Bacteria > Acidobacteriota > Terriglobia > Acidiferrales > UBA7541 > Acidiferrum. The sequence goes on from OY969563.1 coordinate 1,574,467, forward strand.
GCTGGAGAAAATCGACCACAGAGGCACTACGTTATCCTGTTCTTTGACAACGCTTCGATGCAGCGTCTTGACCAGGTGCAAGCGCGCAAAGCGGCCGCAACCTTTATCGAGCAAAATGCCGCTGGCGATCGGGTGATGGCCATCGCTGAGTTCGGAGGCACTCTTCAGGTTACGCAGGATTTCACTTCAAATCCTGAACTACTCAAATCGGCTATCAGCGTATCGCGAACTCCTCACATGGAAACCAATTCCCAGAGTTCAAGCATTGGCGGTAGCCCACTGAACCTTGCGGCTTCGGCCAGCGACCTCGGTGCGCGTTCCATGTTTCTTTCCATTCGTACCCTCGCCATGAATCTCCGCTCCATTGCAGGTCGCAAAACATTAATTCTTTTTTCCGCGGGCTTTCCGCTGATGTCAGACCCCACGCGGCTTGCTCAGCTTACCGCTACAATTGACGCCTGCAACAAGGCCAACGTCACCGTCTATTCGCTCGACGTTCGCGCGTTGGCAGCTTCAGTTTCCAGTGGCAGCCCTCTTGCCCCACTAAACGCGCATTCAACAACCACGCAGAGCGCGCTTGCTCACCGTCAAACTCCGCAAGCACGCCCCAGCATTGTGAGGGTTAGCTATTTCCCTGACCCGCAGAAACCCGGTGGTGGCTCTCCGGGCGGCGGGGGCGGTACGCCAGGCGGTGGTATACCGGCCGGCCCAAACGGTAGTGGCAAGCGCTACAGCATTTCCGGAAATCAAGCGCGCAGCATTGTTCCGCAGCTCCCCGCGTCGGTCGACATAAATCAGTATCTGCTGCGGGCCATTGCAGAGGGCACCGGTGGTTTTGTCATTTTAAACACCAACGACCTTCTTAACGGTTTGAATCGCATCGCGAGAGAACTGAATGAGTTCTATGTTCTCGGCTATGTCCCCCAGTCGTCCCAAGAAGGCGCCTGCCATACTCTGAAAGTGAAACTCGATCGTAGCGGAGCGGAAGTGCGCTCACGGAGCGGCTACTGCAACACTCGCGCGGTGGATCCCTTGGAAGGGAAGCCACTGGAAAAGCAGCTGGAAAATGAGGCGAACGGTGCGCCCGCTGGCTCCATCCTGGGTTCTATGCAAGTTCCTTATTTCTACAACGGTCCAAACATCGCCCGAGTTAACATGGCCATCGACGTTCCAAGCGATTCTCTCAACTTCAGCAAGGACAAAGGGGACTATCACTCCGATGTCAATGTCTTGGGTATTGCCTACAAACAAGATGGAACAGTCGCTGCCCGATTCAGCGACACTCTTGAATTCAACCTGCAAAAAGACGAATGGAAAGTCTTCACGAAACAGCCGTATCACTACCAAAATCAGTTTGACCTGGCCCCGGGCAGCTACAAGCTGGCCGTTGTATTCAGCACAGGTGGCGATCATTTCGGCAAATTTGAAACGCCGATCCAGATTGCTCCCTATCTTGGAAACACACTAACTCTCGGCGGCGTAGTTTTATCGACTGATTTCCAGAAGCTCAATCAGGATTCCAGCCAGTTGGATGCCATGTTGCTGGAAGACCGTACTCCTCTGGTCGCTAATGGAGTACAAATTACACCGGCCGCAAAATATCAGTTCAAGAAATCTGACAAGGTTGTTCTGTACTCGGAGTTGTATGAACCTTTACTGAAGAACCAGGATCCTCCCAAAATTGGCGCCGGCTACGTTGTTTTCGACAAAGCAACAAACAAGGAAGTTGCCTCCACAGGGGCAATTCCACTCGACGAGTTCATCCAAAAGGGGAATACCGTAGTTCCGTTTACCTTGATACTTCGTGTGAGCGATTGGCCTCCAGGAGCTTACCGCCTGGTCTTGCAGGCGGTAGACGGGGCAAACAACAGGGCGCCACAAAAAGGAATCGAGTTCACCGTCTCAGACTAGTGGACCGCGAGGTCGGTCAAAGCGCTAGCTGGGGCCGGCCAAAAATATGGTGGTTGGCCGCGATCACACCGCCTGCATTCCGCCTGCATTCCGTTTGGGCCTTTTACCTTCCATACCCTATAATATTAAGTTTGGTCACACACTCAGGAGACATCTGGAATGGCTGGAGCATTTGACAACCAGAAAACTGGCGTCCGAATTCTTTTCGGCATCATTATCGGCATGCTCGCGCTCAGCATGCTCCTCTATCTAGTTCCCCAGGGCCCGGACAGCGCGCAAACCCCGGGTGACGTGGTCGCCAAAGTCGGCGATCAATCCGTCACACTTTCGGACATCAGTCAGCGCCTGAACGAAATTCGCCAGAACAATCCCATCCCGCGCCAGCTCGAAGGTCTCTACGCCAATCAGATTCTCAAGCAACTCGTTTTCCAGAAGGAAGTCGAATACGAAGCCAAGCGCCTCGGCATTTCCGTCAGCGATCAGGAGCGCGCCGACCGTATCCGCCAAATCCTTCCGACTGCCTTCAATGGCGACACTTTCGTTGGCAATGACGCTTATTCCCAACAGGTGCAGCAGCGCTTTCAGATGACCGTCCCAGCCTTTGAAGAACTGATCCGCTCCTCCATGATCGAGGAAAAGTTCCACAAGCTTCTCACCGACGGCGTCACCGTCAGCCCCGACGAAATCCAAAAAGAATTTCAATACGAAAACCAGAAGGTCAAACTCGACTACGCCGCCGCCAATCCCGAAACGCTGGCCGACAAGATCAATCCCGACGAAAACGAAATCAAGTCTTACTACGACCAAAATAAGACCAAGTTCCAGATCCCGGAGAAGCGCGTCGTCCGCTACGGTCTGCTCGACCTGAACCAGCTTCGCCAAAGCGCCACCGTTTCCGACGATGAGCTCAAGGTCATCTACCAGCAAAACATCCAGCAGTATGAAGTCCCTGATCGCGTCCACGTCGAGCACATTTTGCTCACCACAGTCGGCAAAACCGATGCCGAAGTCGCCGAAGTCAAGAAGCAAGCCGAAAGCATCCTTGCCCAAGCTCGTAAAGGCGCCAACTTCGAAGATCTCGCCAAAAAGTATTCCGACGACCCCGGCTCCAAGACCAAGGGCGGCGACTTGGGCTGGCTCGTTCACGGCCAGACCGTCCCGGAATTCGATAAAGCCGCTTTCAACACTCCCAAGGGCGAAATTTCAGACTTGGTCAAGACTCAGTACGGCTTCCACATCATCAAGGTCCTCGATAAAGAGAACGCGCATACGAAGCCGTTCGACGAAGTCAAAGACTCCATCCGCACTCCCTATCTCCTCCAGAAGGCCGATCAGGAGTCGAATTCCATCGCCGATCAGATGTCCAGCCAGATTCGCCAGTCCAACAAGACCACCCTCGACGAGTTGGCTCAGAAATATCACCTGACCGTCTCGCAGACTCGCCCGCTCGCGCCCAACGATCCCGTCCTCGAACTTGGCAACTCTCAAGACATTAAAGACGCCATCATCCGCCTTCGCCCCAATGAGCTGAGCCTTCCCGTTCGCACTGATCGCGGCTACGTAGTTCTTTCGCTCCAGCAAACTCTTCCGGCTCACCCCGGCACTCTTGATGAGGTTCGCGACAAGATTGTCGCTGAACTTCGCCTCGCCAAATCCGAGCAACTCGCGCAATCCAAGATCGATGACCTCGTCAAGCGCGTCAAAGCCGGCGAAAAGTTCGATGCCGCCGCCAAAGCCCTCGGCTTGGAGACCAAAACCTCCGATCTCCTCGCTCGCAACGGCAACATCGCTGGCCTCGGCAGCGCCAAACTTCTCATTTCTGCCTTCTCTCTCAAGCAGGGAGATGTCGGTGGTCCCGTTCACATGGGTTCTTCATGGGTCGCGTACCAGCTACTCGACAAAGTTGAGCCCAATCCCGCCGACTTTGACGCCCAAAAGCAGAAAATCACCGACACTCTGCTCCAATCCAAGCGCAACATGGCCTTCGACGCCTTCCGAATCGCCCTCGAAGACCGTCTAAAGCAGGAAGGGAAGCTGAAGATTTCCACGGACAAGCTACGCGGCTTTGGCGATATGAGCATTCCGCTAGGTCAACCTAATTCATAGAAAATAAAGCAGTTATATTTTAACGCACCAGCCCTTGCCCTGTTCCCCGCGAACCGCTAGCCTGTTTGTGTCTGGTTTGGGCCACCTCGTACGAGAATTTTCCAAGGCATTGCACTCCTCTTTACGGGAGATTTCTCGAAGGTACCCGGCTCTTCCAGTCCACTCTTTCATTCTTACGATTAGGATTCGATCATGGGCAAATCCGCGCCAGTCCGCACTACCCAGATTCGCAATGATTACCGCTGCAGCATCGAGTTGAATCAAGGCGGCAAGTACTGCGTCCGCATCCGCGTCCAGTACCCGCGCCACGCCTGGACCCTTGGCGTCTTCTTCCTAGCTTCGTCCTTCGACCGCTCCATGAAAAAACTCGAAGAATGCCTTCGCTTCCTCCAGCGCAACGAGGAAAAGCTCTGGTTCTGGGGCGTCGATCGCTCCGAAGACATCGCCTTTTCCGCCGAGTTCCTCAAGGAAATCGGTCTGCTCCTCGACCGTCGCCTCGAATTCCCCCGCAAAGCCTCCAGCCTCTCCCTCGAACCCGAACGCGACGTTCCTGCTTTCGTCTTGGGTCCCGTCCGCCGCGGCCTGGCCGAATCTGTAGAGTACGGCCGAGTCCGTCTAGCCGGCGACTAAAGCCCCTGTAGTGGCGGGACTTTAGTCCCGTGCCTTTCTCTTGGGGTGGTTAGTCTTCAGACCCTCGATCAAACGGCACAGCCATGCCGCCGTGCTCTGTCCTTCTCCGTACAAGCTTAGGGGCTTAAGCTGCGACAAACATACCATCCAAATAAAATGAGCTTCAGCCCTTGAGGAAGCTCTTCACCTCTCCTTCCCGGGTGCCCACATGCCGAATTTGCATGTGGGGGTCTTCTCCCCAACTCACGCCGCACTTCTTCGCCGCCACAAACTCCACTACAATCTCTTTGTGCGCATCCCCTCGCGTCGCCGAACCCACGCGCTGCTGGCCTTGGCATCCCTTCTCGTCAGCCACGCCGCCGCCTCTGCCGCTCAGCAAGCCCCGGCCGCATCTGGCGCGCGAATACTTCTTCTGCCGCGCAAACTGGTCAGCGGCGAGCGCGCCACTTTGGCCGTACTCGACGTCGCCGGCCGCCTTACTCCCGGCGTCACCGTAATCTTCTCTAACGGCGATAAGGTCACCACGGACGCGACTGGCCGCGCCCTGTTCGTCGCACCGCTCATCCTCGGCAAAATCTCCGCCACCATTCAGGGCCGCACCGGCCGCATCACCAGCACAATCTATTCCGCCACAGACGTTCCTTCCGCCACACAAGCAGTCACCGAAGCGCCGCGCGTCGCCTCCATCGCCGACCGCTTCGAGTTCCTCGGCCACGGTTTCTGCGGCGATGCCGACGCCAATCACGTCACCATCGCCGGTTTGCCCGGACTCGTTCTCTCCGCCTCGCCCGGTTCGCTCACAGTTCTGCCGCCAACGGACATGGATCCAGGCCCCGCCGAAGTAAAAGTCAGCTGCGGCCAAAAATCCGCCGATCCCTTCACGATTGTTTTTGTCAGCTTGGAATTACAGGCCAGCAACGCGCCGCTCGCACCCGGCGAGCATCGCACTCTAACGGTTCGCGCAACCGGCACCATCGCCAAAGTCAGCCTGGAAGCTCACAACCTCGCGCCCGAGGTAGCCGACATGCTCGGCGGCGCCGCAGTCAGGGCCACGTCCAGCGGCGGCCCCGACAACACCGCCAAATTCGAGCTAGTAGGCAAAAAGCACGGCAGCTTCACCGTGTCCATTCGCCTGCTCTCCCCGCTTTCCCCACCGAAGTAGCGCCGCGCCTTCAGGTCTGGCATCCCGCGTTGCCTTCCTCAAATCGCCGTAGGATGCTTTGGCTGATACAGCCCAATCGTCCCTCCGCCCGGCAACGCCATCTTCGTAATCGAGCCCCACCGCTGCTCTTCAACCTTCGAGCACGCCACACCCTTCATCGCCAGATTCGCCATCTCGGCCTTCAAATCGTCACACAAGAAATAAAGCTCGTGATCCCCATTCTTTTCCGAGGGATGAAATGCAGCCTCCGCCGCCGGCAAAGCAAAAATCAGCCAGCCGTGCCCCGCATCCACAGCTTTGAATCCCAGCACATCGCGAAAAAACGCGCGATCCGCTTCCGCATCCTTGCTATACACAATCACGTGAGCCCCGGAAATCATCTGCTCACCTCACGCCGACTTTTTCGCAGCCGCTCCGCTTGCCGGCGGCAACGCCAACGTTCCCTGGCGCTCATCCAGCAACTCGCCCACTTCGCCGCTGATCAACAAATTGTCCAGCGAGTTTGACGCTTTATCGAGCCGCTTATCCGCCTCTGTATACATCGCTTGCGCATTCTTCAAATGCGTCCCCACCTTGCCAAAACTCTCGCCGAACGCATCCAACTGGTTACGCATCCCCGCCAGGTTCGCGCTCAGCCGCTTCGCGTTTTCCTCAATCTGCATCCCGCGCAGCCCCATCGCAATCACGCTTAAGTGAGCGTAAAGCGTATTCGGCGACACCGGCACAATCTTCTTCGTCCGGCAATACGCGTCCACCGCCAGACCCTTGCCGTCCGAGCTGCGCAGCAATTCGTAGTACACCGCCTCGCTCGGCACAAACATCAGCGCCAAGTCCAGCGTGTCCTCGTCCGGCACGATGTATTTCTTCGCAATGGAATCCGCATGTAGCTTCACAGCGCTCACGAACGTCTTCCGCGCCTCGTCGCCTTCCGTCTCTAGCCTTTGAAACGCGTCCAGCGGAAACTTGCTGTCGATGGCCATGATTTTCTTGTCGCGCAGGTGAATCACCGCGTCCGCCGCCTCCCCGCTGCGAAAGCGGTATTGCTGCGTGTACTGCGTGCGCGGCAGGCAATCTTCCAGCAGCCGTTCCAGCGTGGTTTCCCCGAAGTTGCCGCGCGATTTCGTTCCGCCCAGAATATTTTCCAGCCGCGAAGCCGCTTCGTGCATCAAGTGTCCCGACTCCTGCACCTGTCCTAGTTGCTGCTGGATCTGCGTGATCTGGTCCCGCGTGTTCTTCAACTCGTTGGACATCGCCGTCTGCGCCTGCGCGGTAATCTGCGATGTAATCTCCGCCGAATCTTTCGCGCCCTGCTGCACCGCCGTGGTCACCGCCTCCAACCGCGAAGCCACGGTGTTCGCGATCGTCTCCATCTTTCCCGCCGATTGCGCCTGAGACGTGGACAGCCCCAGCAAGTCTCGCCGTAGCTCGTTCATCTGCGCTTCCAGCGCGTCATTTTTCTTCTGGTCCTGGGTGTTCTGGACGAGCACCCACACCACCAGCCCGATCAATATCAGCCCAAACACCGCGCCAATCATCCATACAGGGTTCATCGCTTCTCCCAACTCCAAACGGGAAACGGTCTCCCCACTTTACCCCGATGCCACGCGAAAGTGTAGCGAAGGTCGTAACCCGCCGTAGCATAGGCTTCAGCCTGTGTTCTTGGGTTACGTAGCGCCACGCCTTTCAGGCCGGCATCTTGGTTTACTCCAACGAGCCGCTATCTCTTCCTCACCGTGGAATGTCGGCGCGCCAACAATAAATAACAGGTTATAGTAGTTATAAGTAATAATCAGGCACCCGGAAAGCGCCTTGATGGACTTTAATTCTGCAGCTGGGATTTATAGGTTGGATCCGATTCCTCAGCGGCTAAAGCCGGATGAGAGAGCGCTGAATGTCGGAGCTGAAGCTCCGACCCCCTAAAGATGGCCGGATGTTACAGCCCCACAAGACCGACGGCTCCGAGCGACCAACTCCAGACCCAGCTCCAGACTCCCAACTACGGACTCTCAACTACAGACTCTCAACTACAGACTCTCAACTACAGACTCTCGACTACAGACTCTCGACTGCGGACTCTCGACTGCGGACTCTCGACTACAGACTCCAGACTGCGGCTTGCACCGCCTGCCAATTTGACCGTTGCGCGTGGCCCTTGCCATGCGCCAAACTGGAGTTTCCCGCCGCGCTCTTGCGCTTCCCCGAGTACGCCTTGGCGGGACGTTCTCAACGGTCCGCAAGGACCCCGGAAAGGGAACTCCCATGACCAATCCAATTGGTGAACTGAATCCGCCCATGCGCCTGATGATGACGCCGGGGCCGTGCTCCATCGATCCCCGCGTGTATCGCGCGCTGGCTTCGCCCATCGTCGGGCACCTTGATCCATGGTTCCGCGGCTGCATGGAGGAAACACAAACTTTGCTGCGCCACGTATTCCAGACCGAAAATCGCGTCACGTTTCCACTGTCGGCATCCGGTTCCGGCGGCATCGAAGCGTCGGTGATGAATTCGCTCGAGCCCGGCGATGAAGGTATCTTCTGCGTGAACGGCATGTTCTCGCAGCGCATGCACGTAATTGCGCAACACGCGCCAGTGACCGCGCACCTTGTGGAAGCACCGCTCGGCAAGCCCGTCGATCCCGAAGATGTGCGCAAAGTAGCCAAGGGCCGCAAAATTAAAATGATCGGCCTGGCGCAGGGCGAAACGTCCACCGGCGTGCTGACGGACATTGACCCGTTCCGCAAAGTGGCCGATGAGTGCGGGGCATTGCTGGTTGTCGACACCGTCGCGTCGTTGGCCGCCGTGCCATTACATGTGGACAAGCAGAGAGTCGACATTTGCTTCAGCGGTTCGCAGAAAGCCATCAGCGCGCCGCCGGGAATGTCTCCCATCACGGTGAGCACGCGCGCCGAAGAAGTGTTTCGCAATCGCAAAAGCAAAGTGCAGAGCTGGTATTTCGATCTTTCCACCGCGATGAATTTTTGGGGCAAGGATCGCCTGTATCATCACACGCCCCCGATCTCTCTGATCTACGCGCTGCGCGAAGCCATGCGCATCCTGCTGGAAGAAGGACTGGAGAATCGCTGGGAACGCCATCGCGTGAATCAACTGGCGCTGATTGCCGGGCTGGAAGCGATGGACTTGCAGATGTTCGTCGAAAAGCCGAAGGACCGGCTGGTCACCGTCACGGCCGTGAAAATTCCCGCGGGCATCGACGATGCGAAAGTGCGCGATCAGCTTCTGAACGAATTCAACATTGAGATTGCCGGTGGCATTGGCGCAACGAAGGGCCAGATCTGGCGGCTCGGCACCATGGGCTATTGCAGCCAGAAACCGTTCATACTGCAACTGCTCGCCGCGCTCGACAAAGTTTTGATCGATCAGGGCCATCGCCACTCACCGGGCGCCGGCGTTGGCGGAGCGATCCGCAATTACGAACAAGCTGCCGCACCAGCAGCCGTCGCGCGCTAAATTTTTTCAGGATGATTGCTGATTGGCCGAGTGCTGATTAAAAGCCACCAATTGCAGAAATTCCGGATCTTCGTGGAGAATCGCCAGGTCTGGATCTTTGGTAGCCCACCCCGCGTTATGATAACCCGCATGGACGCAGCGGCGGAAAATGTCTAGCGCTTCTTTTTTCAGGCGCAGCACGCCGTAAGCGCAAGCCGCGTTATAAAGAATGTTCGCGTCCGTCGGCCGCATGGCCACCGCAATTTTAATATGCTGAACGGCTTCATCCTGCTGGCCCAGAATCGCCAGATCGCAAGCCAATAAAACGCGCGCGCGCACGTCATCCGGAAAGCGTTGCAACTGTTCCGCAAGCACTTCACGTTCCCTGGTGCGCAAACGTTCCGCATCCGCGATTCTTCCCAGCCGTTCGAGAGAATTGATCAGCGGAATCAGCGCGTTGTAATCGTTGCCCACAATTTCCATCGCACTCTGCGCCAGTTGCGCGGCTTCTTCGTCGCGTCCGGAAGCGAAGTACGAACGCGCCAGAACATCGTGCGCGCCTTCGGAATCCGATTGCCGCTCGATCGCGCGCTTGGACAAGCGAATCGCGTCGTCAAAGTGCTGTTGCGCGTAGTGAATGCGCGCCCGCGCCGAGATCACTTCCGGCAAATCCGGCGCAAGATTGCTGGCCATCGCGCAAGCTTCCAAACCCTTCTCGATGAACTCCGGATTCGGCGTGCGGAATTCGTGCATTCCGCCCCAAACATGCGCCATTCCCGCATAAGCGAGAGCGAACTTGGAATCGAGCTTTACAGCTTCTTCGTACATCGCCAGCGAATACTCAAACTGCCGCTGGCGCAGATAATTGCGGCCGCGCAGGAAGAAGTCATAAGCCTGCGGGTTGTCCGTCGGCTTCCGCGCGATCACCTTTTCTTCCTGCGGTGATAGCGTGATTTCCAGCGCCTTGGCGATGCTCAGCGAGATTTCTTCCTGCACCGCGAAAACGTCTTCCATCTGGCGATCGTAGCGCTCCGCCCAAACGGAATGGCGCGTGCCGCTCTCCACCAATTGCGTGGTGATACGCAAGCGGTTTCCCGCGCGGCGAATCGAGCCTTCGAGCACGTACATCGCGCCAAGCTTTTCGCCCACTTGCGGCGCGGTCACAGGCTTATCGCGGAATGGCAACATTTCCGAGCGGGGGAAAATCTGCAGCCGCGCGATCTTGGAAAGCTCGGTGATGATGTCTTCCGTCATCCCATCGCGGAAGTATTCATCTTCCTTCGCGCCGCTCAAGTTCTCGAAGTACAGAACAGCAACGCTTTTCTTCTTCGCCACCAGCGGCACAACGATGGCTGGCGCCGCGGTTCCCGACGCGTGGCTGTGAGCCGCGGATTCCACGCGGCCCGAGGAATCCAGATCGCGCTTCAGGCGCTTCAAGTCACCGCGCAGTTCCGCGGCGGTCTGGTAGCGCAGATCGCGGTCCTTTTCGAGCGCCTTCATGATGATGCGGTCCAACTCCGCGGGAGCTTTGGCATTGGACTTGGTTACCGGCGCAGGCGTGTTATTCAGGATGCCGTCGAAGATCGTCGCCGTGGTCAACCCAGGAAAAGGCACTTTGCCCGTGACCAATTCATAGAGCACCACGCCAAACGAGAAAAGGTCCGTGCGAGTGCACAATTCTTCGCCGCGCGCCTGCTCTGGACTCATGTACGCGATGGTGCCGATGGAACTTCCCGGACTGGTCAGTTCCGCCTGCGTCGCGCCTTGCGTATTGCCCATGCCGTGCGCGCCTTCATTCACGGTTTCGCCGTCGGTGCGCGCCATCGGTTCTACTTTAGCCAATCCGAAATCCAGGACTTTTGCCTGACCGCGCGCCGTGAGGAAAATGTTCGCAGGCTTAATGTCGCGATGAATGATGCCTTTGGCATGAGCCGCGGCAAGTGCGTCGGCAACCTGAATGCCCACATCGAGCACCAGGCCCACATCCACGGGTGAGCCGTTGATGCGATGTTTCAGCGTTTGCCCTTCCAGCAATTCCATGGCGATGAAGGGCTGATCCTGAGCCTCGCCGACATCGTAGATGGTGCAAATATTCGGGTGATTGAGCGCGGATGCGGCGCGGGCTTCGCGTTGAAAGCGGTCGAGCGCCTGGCGGTCCCCGGCCATTTCGGGGGGAAGAAATTTCAGGGCAACGTGGCGGCCGAGGCGGGTGTCTTTTGCCTCGTAGACCACGCCCATTCCGCCTCCGCCCAATCGTTCAAGGATTCGATAGTGAGAAATAGTCTGACCGAGCATGGGTGAGAGCGCCGTTAATGTTAGAAGCGCACCAGACGGAAGTCAATCCGCTGCGGCACTAGCGTGCTTTCTGCGCTGTGGTTTTTTGTGGCGCTGCATTCTTGGCGGCGGTTTGCTGGAAATCTTCGTAGGTGCCCTTGAAGTCTTCCACCTTGCCGTCATGGAAATTCCAGATGCGCGTGGCGACTTCATCGAGCACGTCTTCGTCATGGGTTACCAGCAGCAGCGTTCCGTCATATTTTTGCAGCGCGATATTCAACGCGTTGATGGCTTCCAAATCCAGGTTGTTCGTCGGTTCGTCGAGCACCAGGAAGTTCGGCTTTTGAATCATCAAGCGGCAGAAAATCAGTCGCGCGCATTCGCCGCCGGAAAGTCCTGAAGTGGGCTTCAGCGCATCTTCGCCGCTGAACAGCATCTGGCCGAGGAAGCCGCGAATCTCTTCCTGCGTCGCATCCGGCTTGAATTGCCACAGCCAGTCGAGCGCGTTCGTGCCTTTGCTTTTATCAATCGTGTAGGAGAAGTCCTGCGGGAAATAGCCGACGGAAACTTCGTGGCCCCACGCGACGGTTCCGGAATCGATGGTGAACTCGCGTTCGGCATCGCTGATGAATTTGCCCGCATTGCGGATCAGCGACTTCAGCATGGTGGTTTTGCCCGCGCCGTTGCGGCCCGTGAACGCGATTTTTTCCCCGCGCGTCACATGGGCGGAGAAGTGGTCGAATACTTTCAGATCGCCGTAGGATTTTGCCAGCCGCTTTATTTCCAAGGGCACGCGGCCCGAAGGCAATTCCGTCTGGAAACGAATATAAGGGCGCTGAATGTTGGATCTTGCGAGCTCCGAAGTTTGCAGGCGCTCGACTTCCTTTTTGCGGGAAGTGGCTTGCGCGGAACGGGTGCCCGCGGAGAAGCGTGCGATGAAGTCGTTCAGTTGGGCGATTTTCTTCTCGCGCACCGCGTTGTCCGCCTCCATGCGCGCGCGAATCTGCGTCTTTGCCAGCACCATGTCGTCGTAGCCGCCGGGATACATGATGATGGTTTGATAGTCGATGTCCGCGGTGTGCGTGCAGACGTTGTTGAGAAAGTGGCGATCGTGCGAGATCACGATCAGCACACCGTGATATTCGCAGAGATATTCCTTCAGCCAGTGCACGGAATCGAGGTCGAGGTTGTTGGTCGGCTCGTCGAGCAGCAGCGCCGAAGGATTGCCGAAGAGCGCTTGCGCCAGCAGCACGCGCACCTTTTGGCCGCCCTGCAGCTCGCCCATCTTGCGCTCGTGCAACGCAGCGTCAATGCCCAAGCCGTCGAGCAGGACTCCGGCGTCGGCTTCGGCGGTGTAGCCGCCTTCTTCACCGACGATGCCCTCGAGTTCGCCGAGGCGCATGCCGTCTTCGTTGGTGAGTTCGTCATGGGGCTTGGCGTAGAGCGCGTCTCGCTCCTCGAGCGCTTTCCAAAGCGCGCCGTTGCCCATGATCACCGTGTCGATAACGCGAAACTTATCGAAGGCGAACTGGTCCTGGCGCAGGATGCCGATGCGTTTTGGGCGGGTGATGTTTCCGGTCGTGGGTTCTTGCTCGCCGGTAAGAATTTTCATGAAGGTGGACTTGCCGGCGCCATTGGGCCCGGAAATCGCGTAGCGGCGCCCGGCCATGAAGGTGGTCGTGACCTCCTCAAAGAGGATCCGGGAGCCAAAGCGCATAGTGACGTTATCGACAGCGATCATATCCTTATAAGTTTAGCGTAGTCGGCGGCATTCGCGCCAAAGTGTGTCGTGGGGATGGAGTGTTTTAGCCTGATTGTCATTCCGAGCGAAGCGAGGAAGCTCCTTTTCGCGCGACCCCAGGAAAGCAGATCCGTCGGGCAAACAACGCCGTCGGGATGACATATTTTGGGGTAATTTTAACCAACCCGCTAAGTAGCGGCGGTTACCCTGCCAGCCGGCGACCCGAGTTCGCCTTCCCAGCGGGCGACGACGGCGCTGGCCAAGCAGTTGCCGGTGACGTTGACGGAAGTGCGCGCCATATCGATCAGCGCGTCTACGCCCAGAATCAAAAAGATCGGCTCTGTGGGGAGATGAAGAGTGCCGGCGGTTGCCAGAAGCACAACGAGGACGGCGCGCGGCACCCCGGCCACACCTTTGCTGGTAAGCATCAGCGTGAACACCATGAAGAGTTGCTGCGGCCAGGTCATCGCGATTCCCGCGGCTTGCGCTACGAAGACGGAAGCGATGGCCAGGTAGAGCGTGGAGCCGTCCAGGTTGAAGCTGTAGCCCGCAGGAATTACGAAGGCCACGATTTCGCGTGGCACGCCGAAAGCTTCCATCGATTCCATGGCGCGTGGCAGGGCGGCTTCGGAAGAACTGGTGGCGAACGCGATGGTGGCTGGCTCGGCAATGGCCTTCAGGAAGCGCGGCACCCGCAAGCGCGCCAGCAGGGCAATGGGCAGAAGGACGAAAAGAAGGAAGGCGAGCAGAGCGCCATAAGCCGTCAACACCAGTTTGCCGAGCGGCAGCAGAATATGGATGCCAAGATGCCCGACGGTATACGCCATGGCAGCGCCCACGCCGATGGGCGCGTAATACATGACGATGTTGGTGAAGCGAAACATGGTTTGCGTTAGCGATTCGGCGAAATTCAGGATGGGCAGGCGCGTTTTTTCAGGAACCTGGGTCAACGCGATGCCGAACAGAATCGCAAAGACGGCGACCTGCAGGATTTGGTTTTCGCCGACCGCTTTTACGATATTTTCAGGGAAGACGTGGAGCAGAAAATCATCCCACCTCAGCGGCGGCACGTTTTGCGGCGCCTGCTCGGTGGTAATTGTGGGTAGTGACAGTCCCACTCCGGCGCGTGTCAGGTTAATTGCGCCCACTCCAAGGAATAAGGCGATGGTGGTGACGGCTTCGAAATAAATCAGGCTTTTCAGGCCGATCCGGCCGACCTTGCGGACATTGCCATGACCTGCGATTCCCGTAATCAAAGTGCCGAGGATCAGAGGAGCCACGATCAGCTTGATGAGCCTGAGGAAAATATCGCTGAGAATGCGCAAGTGCGCGGCGAATTGCGGCCAGTCCAGGCCAATCTCCAGCCCAACGAGCATGGAGAAAAAGATCCAATAGGTGAGCGACCGTTTTCGGAGTCCGGCGTAGACCAGCAGAAGCAGCCCAGTCCAGCCCAGCACAGTGATCCACAAATGCCCCGGGAAAAATGCCAGCAGGAGCGCACCCATTGCAAAAAGGAATATTCCGGCAATCATGAAAAGGGAAGTGGCCTTGGAAGAATCGCTGGGCAAAGAATATTCCTTGATGAATTCAGTAGGGCCGACGCGCTTGCGACATCATAGCGTGTCTATTGAGCGTGGCAACAGCGCTTCTTTTGCGATAGCTGTGACGCCATGACTTGCCGTGTGCTTCACCGCGCTGCTATCGTGCAGGCATGGCCAAAATTCTTTACTTTGAATGCTCGCGTTGCAAAGCTCATCTCTCGCCGGAATCGCCGCCAAATGTTTGCCCGCAGTGCGCCGGATCGCTTTACGTTCGCTATGATCTGACGCCGTTGCGTGGGCGAGCTCACCGCGAAGAAATTTCACGCACGGCCGCAGCGCAGCCGTGGGCCGGCATGTGGCGCTACAAATCCGTTCTGCCTGATGCAGTACCCGTGTCGCTCGGCGAAGGTTGGACGCCATTCTTGAAAAGCCGGCGGCATCCGAACGCGCTGTTGAAGGAAGAAGGCGCGAACCCCACGGGGAGCTTCAAAGCGCGAGGCATGGCCATGGCCGTAACCATGGCGCAGCATTACGGGTTGAAGAAGCTCGCGGCGCCGTCGGCGGGAAATGCTGCGGGAGCGCTTGCCGCGTATGCGGCAGCGGCGGGAATAGAAGCACACATTTTCATGCCGGAGGATGTGCCGTTCGCGAACTATGTAGAGGCCGTTTTGTATGGCGCTCATGTCACGCTGGTCGATGGATTGATCTCCGATTGCGGGCGTATCGTTGCCGAGCGCAAAGACAAGGAAGGCTGGTTTGATGTTTCCACGCTGAAAGAGCCCTTTCGCGTGGAGGGGAAGAAAACGATGGGCTATGAGCTGGTGGAACAACTCGGCTGGGAATATCCGGACGCCATTTTTTATCCCACCGGGGGTGGCGTTGGCCTGATTGGTATGTGGAAGGCGTTCGAAGAGATGGAGGAACTGGGCTGGGTGAAACCGGGAAAGCGCCCGCGCATGATTGCAGTGCAAGCGGCCGGGTGCGCGCCGGTGGTGCGTGCGTTCGAGCGGCACGAAAAGGTGAGCGAAATGTGGAAGGACGCTGCAACGTTTGCCGCGGGGTTGCGCGTGCCGAAGCCGTATGGGGATTACATCATGATGGATATTCTGCGCGAATCCGGTGGCGTTGCTGTGGCGATTCCTGACGCGCAAATTCTCGCTTCGCTGCGTGATTGGGCGCAAAACGAGGGATTGTTTTTGTGTCCCGAGGGTGCCGCGGCTACGGCGGCCTACGATCATTTGCTGGATACGGGGTTTCTGAAACCGCAGGATCGTGTGGTGTTGTTTAATACGGGATCGGGGCTGAAGTATACGGATATAACCGCGGAGGCTGCCGGGATTCAGCGGCCAATGATGGCGGTGTAAGGGTTGCGTCGAGGATCGGTTGAGATCCTTCGTTGCGAAAGACGCTCCTCGGATGACAGCATCGCGTTTTAGGTCTGCTGGCGGATTGACAGCCGGGCGCAGGAAATTGGACACTAACTAGGCGACTTTCCAGAACGAAAAGAGGGTTTCACGTGCCTTCACTTCCGGTCCTAGCGAACAACGGCGCCATGCATCAATTCATCGGCGCGTTTGATGTCACCTCGAAACTCAGCGGCCACGTTTACGATTGCCGCTTTTCGCATATCTGGAACGCCATCGCCACGCGCCACGCCGATACCATCGATGCGAAGTTCAACGTGGATGGCGAAGGACGCATCGTCGGGCTGGCGCACACCGCGTTCGTGGATTTTCGCGAGAAAACCGGGCGCGACCTGACCGATCGGGAAGCCAGTTACGTGGCGGCGGAATATCTGCGCGAGCGGTTGGAAGAAGAAGATGAGCGCCCGCTCTACGATGTGAGCCACGACGAAGTGAACCGTTTGATTGGCGTAACGGGAATCAAGTAAGGCGCAATCGTGCTTGGTCGATAAGTTCAGATCCTTCGTCGCAAAAGACGCTTCTCAGGATGACACCCCTCGATTCTAGTGGCTGTTAGCTTGTGCGTACCCGCCCTAGGATGACGCTTGGCTGGGTTTTGGGATGGGGATTGCCTTGTCTTCGGCGCGGAATTGGGCTAGGCACGGGTGGTGGAGACCATCGCGGCGAATGAAATAGATCACCAGGAGTAACAAAAGCGCACCGAAAACCATGACGGCGGTCGCGGCTTGCAGGCCGATTTGCAGATCGGTCATATCTGAAATTTTTCCGATCAGCAGCGGGCCGAGGGCACCGAGCAACTGGGTGGAGAACATATAGACGCCGATGGCAGTGGCGTGCGCGCGCTGCGGCGTGAGGTCGTGGAGAATAGCCGTGGTTGGCCCGTGATACCACGACATGAAAAACATCGAACCAAGAAAGCCGGCGAGTACCGTCCATTTTTCATCGGCCTGTATGGCAACCAGTAAAAAAGGCGCGGCGGCGAGGAACGCCAGAGCGATCACGAGCACGCGCCCGTAGGGAATTTTTTTCTGCAGGAGGTCGGCGAAATATCCGGCCGCCAGTGCGCCAAGAACAGAGGAAAAGAGCGCGATGACGGCGAGCGAAAGCGAAGCTTCCTTGGTGCTGAAATCCTTGTAGGTCTTGGCGTAATCGATGCCCCAGGTGACAAACGAGACGCTGGAAAACGTGATGCAAATCCCGGCGGCAATCATGGCGACGAACGCCGGGACACGGAGCAACTGCATTATGGGCACGACTTCGGAGCGCGGGCGCCGGGGCGGCTCCTTCAGTTGCAGCGCGGTCAAGCCGGGGATCACGCCAAGAATGCCCACGATGAAGAAGGCGTGCTGCCAGCCATGGCGTTCGCCCATGATTCCACCCAGGGCGAGTCCCGAAACACCGCCGAGAATCATGCCGGAGGCGAAGATGGATTGCGCCATGGCGCGGTTGTCTTTCGAGAAAGAATCGGAAATGAGCGATTGTGCAGCGGGGGCGTAAGCAGCTTCACCGATGCCGACGAGTCCGCGAGCCACGAATAAAAACGCAAATGTTGGTGCAAGACCGCTGGCAATGGCGGCGAGGCTCCAGAACAACACGCCGGCGGAAATGATTTTAGGTTCGTTGAAGCGGTCCGCCAGATAGCCGGAAGGAATGCTTGCTAGGGCGAGAACCACGAGCAGCACCCACTGCAAAGAGCCAAGCTGAGTATCGGTGACGCCAAAATGCTGGCGCAGCAGCGGCACCAGAGGATTCAGCACTTGACGGTCGGCGAAGTTGACAAAATTGATTAAAGCAAGTACAGCAAGTAGGCGCGCCTGCTCGTAAGTAAATGGGATTTTCGACGAGGGCATGGATTCGTGGCTTCCCCTGGGCAGACGGCGCGGTTCCACGGGGCGCTGCAGCGCCCCCATGTCGCCTGGACTGGATGAATTATATAACGCGCATGACGCAAGCCAACCGAAACACCACAACGAGTGACAGATTGACTACGGTGCTGTCTTATGGAGCACTACTGTTGCTGGGCTATCTAGTCTTCCTGATCACGGCGCCGTTCCTGATTCCGCTGGCGTGGTCGGCGGTATTGGCGATTTTTTTCTATCCGATTTATCAGCAACTGGAACGGCGGTTTTCGCCAACGTGGGGGGCGGTTTTGTGCACGCTGGGCGTCACGTTTCTGCTGATCGTACCGGTGCTGACGGTGATGCTGTACGCGGCACGCGAAGCGATTGAAGCCAGCGCGGGCGTGAGAGAAAACCTGAGTGCCAATGGCACGGGCGCGATCCGGGATTTCTTCGATACCGTACGGCGCCATTTGCCCGAGTCCTTGCAGGGGATTGACTTGATGGAAGGGCTGCGGCAGGGCACGGAAAGGGTGGCGTCGTTTTTGGCCGGCAGCATCGGACCACTGGTGAGGAACGTATTCTCTTTCATTGTGAACCTGTTCATTCTGCTGTTCGCGCTGTTCTTCATGTTTCGAGATGGCGAAGCAATACTGCGCGCGGTCCGGCATCTGATCCCGTTTGAGCGCGAGATTCAGGAGGACATGCTGCATGAATCGCGCGACCTGATCTTCGCCAGCGTGGCAGTGGCGCTGTTGATTGCCGCCATTCAGGGAGCGCTCGGGGGCTTGGCGTTCGAACTGACGCGAGTGCCGGGTCCCGTGTTCCTCGGCGTGCTGATCGCCTTTTGCTCGATCATTCCGGTAGTGGGTTCGTCTTTGATCTGGATTCCCGCGGCGGTGTGGCTGGTGATCACCGGGCATTGGGGAAAGGCGCTCGTTGTCTTGGCGATTTGCGGTGGAGTGGCGGGAGTGGCGGATAATATCGTGAGGCCGCTGCTTTTGCGGAATCGCTCAAGGCTGAACGACCTGCTGCTGTTCATCAGCATTTTGGGTGGACTGAATGTGTTTGGATTGCTCGGACTGGTAATTGGACCGACCATCGTGGCAGCGGCGCTGGGAATTTTCCGCGTGTACATGGATCATCAGGAAGAGCTGGAGAAAGAGACTGCGTAACTTCTAGTGCTACCTGCGGGCCAAATTCACCCCCGCGGGCAGCGCTGTATGCTACAGTCGCCCTCGAATGGCTATCAAGACGGATAAAGCGGGAACGAAATTGACGGAGCTTGGCGCGGACAAACTGCGCTGGCGTTGCGAGCTGTCTCGCATACCTTTTGAAACCACGGCGCAGGCGCAAAAGCGCGAAGGCTTCGTGGGACAGGAACGAGCGCTGCGCGCGCTGAAGATGGGCGTGGAACTTTCTGCGCCGGGCTACAACGTGTTTGTGTGCGGGCTGGCGGGGACGAGCCGGGGCGGCACCATCGCGCAGATGATTGAAGACCTGCACCCGCTCACGAAGCCCTCACTCGACCGATGCTATGTGAATAATTTCAAGGTGCCAGACCGGCCGCGCTTGCTGACGCTGGCGCGGGGCTCCGCCAACAATTTCAAGAAAGACATGCAGGCAGGAATCGACTTTTTGCGGCGGCGCATTCCGCAGGTGTTCGAAGGGGAACCGTTCCAGCGGCAAAAAGGGCGCATCGTGGAACGATTTTCCGTGCGTGAGAAGGATTTGATGGATGATTTCACGCGCCGGATTTCTCGCGAGCAGTTTGCGTTGGGGCACATGCAAGTGGGAGCTGTCGCGTTGCCGGAAATTTTTCCCGTACTCGAAGGGCAGATGGTGCCGATCGAGGACATCACGAAGATGGTACACGAGGGTAAACTGGAAACGGGAGTGGCTGAGGAGATCGAGCGGAAGTACGAACAATTCCGGCAGGAATTCACGGTGGTGTATCGCAAGACGCTGACCTTGTCCCGCGAATTAGCCAGCGAGCTGAGTTATCTGGAGCAGGAAGCGGCTTCGGTTCTAGTGGACGGTGTGATTGAAGAGTTGAAGGAAAAGTATCCGGGTCAGAGCGTGACGGAGTTCCTGGAGGAAGTGCGGCATCACCTGCTGGACAACCTCGGGCCGTTCAAAGAGCGCGAAGGTGAAGACGAACACGGTCAGGAACCGCCGCCTGAGGCCATGCAGAAAGGCCCAATGCCGGAGCGGGATCCGTTCCGTGTGTACGGCGTGAACGTGATTCTTGCGCACAACGACGAAGAGGCGTCTCCGGTGATTTTTGAAACCACACCGACGTACACGAATTTATTCGGGAATATTCAACGCGCGTACGATGCGCGCGGGGGCTGGACCAGCGATTTCATGGACCTGCGAGCGGGTTCGTTGCTGCGCGCAGATGGCGGCTTTCTGATTATGTATTCGATTGAGGCGCTGTCGGAGCAAGGCGTGTGGCGTGCACTGAAACGCACCCTGAACCATAACCGGTTGGAAATTCAGCCGTTCGAGACGTTTTATCCCTTCGCGACCACAGCGCTGAAGCCGGAGCCGATTGAAATCAACGTGAAAGTGATTCTGATCGGCGATCGCAACCTCTATGAGCTTCTTTACGAGTATGAGGAAGACTTCCGCAAGATTTTCAAGGTGCGTGTCGAGTTCGACGAAGAAATGGCCATGAGCGACGGCGTGATCGAAGAGTATGCCGGGCGGATTCGCGCACTCAGCGAGAAAGAGAACCTGTTTCCGTTCGATCGCGGCGCGTTTGCGGCGATATTGGAGTACGGCGTGCGCAAAGCCGGCCGCAGAAATAAAGTTACGGCGCGATTTGTGGACATCGCCGATCTGGCGCGGGAAGCGCACTACGCCGCGGCGGCTGCCGGAGAAAATGTGGTGCGGGCGGCGCACGTGCGCGCGGCACTTGCGTCGAAAGTCGAGCGGCATAATCTGATTGAAACGCGCATTCGCGAAATGATGGAGGAAGGCACGCTGCTGGTGAACCTCAGCGGAGCGCATCCGGGCCAGGTGAACGGCCTGAGCGTGCTGGAAATTGGGGGATACGCGTTCGGAAAGCCCGTACGCATCACAGCGAGCGTGGGGCTTGGAAAAGCAGGGCTGATTAATATCGAGCGGGAAGCGAATCTAAGCGGACGTTTTCACGATAAAGGCGTACACATCATCGCGGGCTATCTGCGCTCTTCGTTCGCGCAGGACAAACCGCTTTCGCTTACGGCGAGCATTTGTTTCGAGCAATCGTACTCCGGAGTCGATGGCGACAGCGCGAGCTCCACGGAAATTTACGCGCTGATTTCCGCGCTTTCGGATTGTCCGCTGCGCCAGGACGTCGCGGTTACCGGCTCGATGAACCAGCGCGGCGACATACAGGCGATCGGCGGAGTGAACGAGAAAATCGAAGGATTCTTCGATACCTGCCGGATCGACGGGCTGACCGGCACGCAAGGCGTCATGATTCCGCAGGCCAACGTGGACGATTTGATGCTGCGGGAAGACGTGTTGGACGCCGTGGCGAGCGGAAAATTCCACATCTGGCCGATTGCGCGGGTGGAACAGGGCGTGGAGCTTCTTACCGGCATACATGCAGGCTGCAGGAATGGCGACGGCAAGTTCGAAGCGGGAAGCGTCTTCGCGCTAGTCGATGAGAGGCTCCATGATATGGCGCGGGTGATGAAGGACTTCGAATAAGCCCGGCGAATCTTCGATCTATTGCGGCGGTTTTGGCGCGACGTACGCTCTGCGGTGATCCACACGATAATCGGCGCGAGCATCTTTCGATTTGTCAGCGTTAGAAATTACCTTTACATCGATAGGATGAACGGCTCCGTCTGCGTTCGGAGGAGCAAACGCCAGGCTGTATTCGTGGCGCACGAGTTGCGCGATCTGCCGGTAAGTTTCGTCAAAGGCTTTGGCGTTTAGCGGGAAATAGGCGCGGCCACCGCTGGCGTCCGACAGCGCCTTCAGCCATGCATCGGCTTGATCGAAGGCTTGCTGCGTCTGAAGAATCTGCTGCTTCGTGCCTTTCTTCCCATTGCGCAAAGGCCCGCTCATGGAAATTGAGAATATGCGAACGTCTCCGGTTTGCAGGCGGGGCAGCAAGGACTGCATCGTGGCGCCGGGAGAAGTGTCCACACCGGAAGAAATAAGGACGATGGATTTTTTCCCTGGGATGCGTGCCAGCCAATCCAACACTGTGGCCAGGCTCTGTGCCAGATTCAAATTGCCGTAGCCAAGATTGAATTGAATGGTGTCCAGCGCTGCTTCTACGGCGCGTTTATCGGTCGTGTAATCCACCACTGGTGTGGGCGCGTTATTGTAAACGGCGATTGCCGCGCGGTCTCCCGGCGAGAGTCCTGTCAGTAAAGCATCCGCCACGAAAAGGTGCGAATCCTGCAGGAGATACACAGCGGGACCAGCTTCGAGAAGCAGCAATACTTGAGCGGGCACGTCGACGGGAGCGAAATCGGTTATCGGTTGAGGATTCCCGGTGTCCAGAATTTGGAAATCGTCGCGCTGCAGCGCCTCGACAAAATTACCTTTGGAGTCGGTGACGATGACGCCGACATTTACGCGCTCGACGTCCACGCGAATGCTTTGAGGAGCGGGAGCGGGCTGTTCCTGCGCGGCGACGGATATTCCCTGCAGCGCCAGCGCAAAAAGAACACATGCGCAAACACCGCACCTGCGGCACAACAACCGACGAAGGTCAGTCCAGCCACTCGTCAAAGTGAACTCCCTTGGCGTCTTTCCAAGATGCGCCGCTCATGCTGTGGAGATGGCGCGAAAAGACTTCGGGGTTAACCTGGCTGAGCCAATCGGCAACTTTCTTGTCCGTGTTCGCGGCGTCGGTGCTTTTTGCCGATTGCACCGCTTTATTGGCGTCCGCCACCCATTTTGCGCGCAGTCCCGGCCAGTCCAGCTTCTCAAAATCAAAATAGGAAAACCCGTTGAGCTTTTCCGGAAATTGCGCGCGGGCAGCGAGCAGGCTTTTCAATTGCGCCGAATCCGGAGTCGCCGGCGCCTGGCTGACATATTTGTGCAAAACGTCGCTTTTGGTGGCTCCGAAGAGCAGATTGGGAGTCATGGCCAAGTAATAGAAATTCCACTGCGCCAGGCCAGCAGAGCTTTGACCGCCGCGAAGAGAAATTTTCATGTACGTGGCGTCGCCTTCAGCTCGCTCCGAGGTGATCTGGTCACCCATCAGGCTGCGCGTCAATTTCAGCGCATCTGGTTTGTTGCGAATGCCGAGGAGATACACTTTCTGACTGTCGTCCAGCGTCGGGCTGGCCTGGATCCAGGCGAATTCGCCGGTGAGAAGGCCTAATGCATCCGGCAGTGGCATGCCCAGCCGAGTTGCGGCCATTTGCTCAAGCGGATTGACGGTTGCCGCCTGCCCGCTGGTTGAGGTCATAAATGCGCGTTTCAGCGTGGTGTAGATGCCCAGCAGATTAAATTGCGATTCGCCGTAATACACGGTGTCTGGGGAAAGATAGCCCATGGAAACCGGATTGGCTTGCCCGTCGGCCCAGATGTCAAAGAGCCCGCCAGGCGTGGTGTCGCCCAGGAATGCTCCCGTAATGCGAGACTTTGTGCCTTGCAGTGAAACGCGCCCCGCCACGGAATGAAGGGAATCCAATTTCAATGCGGAGAGCAGAAGTTTAATTTGGGCTGTGGAACTGGCTGGGGAATTAGAGACGATTTCGTCCGCGGTGGGCACGCGCAGAAAAAATTCCATAATTCCGCCATCGAGCAGCGGCCTGGCTTCCTGATAGGAAGCCGCCTGAGACAACTTAGTGGCCCCGATCTTGCCATTCACAATATTCAGGATTTCTTCGAAGACCGATAATTCGTTGGCGCTGACCGCATATTTTCCGAACTCCGCCCAATAGGTGACGCCGCTTGTGCGCTCGGTCTTCAGGGAGGAAACGCCTGCCACCGTCAGTTCTGACAATTTAGGAATATCTTTTTCCGCGCTGCGCAGATGCGTGACGGTTTTGGAGAGCAATTCCTCTTTTCCCGAACGATCGTAAATGAAGAAGAATCCGTGCCAGGGGGGTGCGGCAGTGGTCTTTGCCGTTGTAGTAGCCGGTGTCTTCGCCGCGGCGTGGGATTCCGGCGCGCGCATGTAGCCAATCACGAAAGGATTATCCAGCAGAGTGACGTTTTGCCCCAATTCTTCGCGGTTCACGGGCAGCTTGTTCTTCGGATTCGTTGCATCGGTCAGTAGAGACTGGATCATGGAGTCGCGCGTCGGCGCCAATTCCGGGTCATCCCAGAGCGCGAACAGCGAGTTGGTTTTGCGAATCTCGCCGGATGAAGTCCCATGCCAATAGAGATAAAACATGGTGCGGCCAGGCAGATTGCCGGGGTCCACGGGCGATTGCGCAGGGGCTGAGGAGCAGCAAGCCAGGAACGCAAGACATAGCAGCGTGAAGTGGCGTAACGCACGGGCAGGGAACATGGTGAGGAATCCTCCGTCGATTAGGGCGTCGAGTAGGGCTACTAAAATCGTAGCGTCGGAGCCGGGAACAAAGAAGCCCTGTTCCCCCTGCAGTTTCCAGAACAGGGAACAGGGCCTAAAAAGTAGGTAGTAAAGCCGATTCGCCGATAAGCTGTCACGCGTTACTTCGCCGGGGCCGCGGAAGTATCCTTGGGTGCCGAGAGGTACCCGGTAATCTGGTTCTTGTTCACATCGAAGACCACGATTTCATAGGGCGTCAGGCGGGCGCTGCCCTTCATGTAGAACTGCACCGGCTCTCCAGAAGTCTTGTCCTTCTTTTCGATGGACTTGTCGTCGGCCAGAACCGTGATGGTGTAGCGGGACTTCTTCTGATCGGTCTTGTTGAGGGCGATCTGCACGGGACCGACGCGCTGAGGCGTTTTGGACTTCTGAATGGTGAACTCGAAGTAGTTGCGGTCGCCCCGGCGCTTGAGTTCTTCCAAGTCGTCGTGGTTGTGCGCGATCAAACCGCTCATCACGCCCATGTCGCCAGCGGCGCGCTCGAGTTTGGTCTTGGTAGCTTCCAGGTCGGTGCGCGTCGCCTCAATATCCTTCTTTGCGCCGGTCACGTCGGTGGCAACGGCGCCAATCTTCTCGGCGTCTTCCTTCTGGGCGGCTGTAATCTGGTCGGTCAGCTTTTGGTCAGAGGCCACTTGCTGCTTGCGGATGGATTCCGCGCGGCTCCGGGCTTCCGCCAGTTCGGACTGGGTCATGCCGATTTTTTGAGAGGTAACTTCAAGCTGGCCCTTCAGATCCGCAATTCGAGTGTTGGCCTGTTCGAGTTGAGCGGTAAGGATCTTGTTCTGCTCCTCGTTCTTCGAGAGCTCCTGCTCAACGCGCGCTTGCACTGAGTGTCCCGCGTAGACGATCAGCGCCACGCCGGCAATCAGCAAGCCGAACAGCACCGCAATCCATCGCGGGGTTCCCGAGCTTTCATACTGATAGGACTCGTGTGGGCTGGGCACGTTAGGGGAAATGCTCATGTTGCTTGCTCCTCAGAAAGACCGGTTGACCTAGTTCTGATACCAGAATTATCCAACGGGTGGGGTTGCATGTCCAATGGGGTTGCAGGGTGAATGTGCCCTTCCGTTACTTGGCGTGCCGGCGGGTTTTGGAGCTTCTTTCCGGCCAGCGAGCAACGATGGTGGTATTCAGGCCGCCACGGGGCGTGAACTCGCCCTTGATGACGCACCATTCCGGGCGCACGGCTTCGACGATGTCATGCAGGATCTTGTTGACCGCGTTCTCGTAGAAAATGCCCAGGCTGCGGTAAGCAAGTAGGTACATCTTCAAGGATTTCAGTTCGATGCAGGACTTCCGAGGCTTATATTGGATAGTGATGGTGCCGTAGTCCGGCAAGCCCGTTTTGGGGCACACGGAAGTATATTCCGGATAGCGCGTGGTGATGACGTAGCCTGGGTACTGGTTCGGCCACGCTTCCAACTGGGGCAATTTGGCGGATATGCCCGATTTTGCATGCTGTTCGGTGTACTGCGGCATTCGGGTTCCTTTCGGTTATGGGGAGTTTTCCACCGGTAATTATTGTACCTGCTAACGGGGTGGTCATGGGTCTTGCCTACCGCACAGCATTAGCCTATTCTTTGCCCGTCCCTCGAGGTTGTCAGGCGCCCAGATGAACTGCCCAGTCTGTAAGAGTAAAGACGCGCGCCGATCGCGCCGCCAATACGCCGCGGACTATGTTTTCAGCATATTCGGGGTGTATCCCTGGAGATGCCGGAAGTGTGAAACGCGCTTCTTCGCGCGGCTGATGACGTTGAGCGATTCGCTCCACGCGCACTGCCCTATCTGCGGAAATCACGAACTGAAACGAATCTCGGCGGAGCATGTGGGCGGCGCATCCTCATTTTTATGGCGCTGGCTGTCTGTGCCCGCGTATCGTTGCGAGCCCTGTCGGCACAAATATTTTTCGGTTCTCCCGTACCGCACCAGGGAAAGAGAATTGGCGCAGGTGAGTTCGGCGGATTGAAGTTCTGCCGGTAGTCGGGTCGTTAGCTCGTTCGTCAACTCGTGGTCTCAATCACAATGGACAATCGATTGCCATCCCCTGGCGAATGCGCCCGCGGTCGTCGCTGATCACGGCATAGCCACACTTTGGATCGTTTACGTCCTCCAGAAGCAGGTCGTATGCGGAACCATCTTTGGAAATGGTGAGGCGCAGTTTCCATCCGGGGACGATTTCAGGGCCGGGTCCGTACATGGCATGGCCCACGGTGGGCATGGAGGCGGGGGCCCACTTTGTTCCGCTATCGGTGAAGTCGCCATTGCTGGTGAGCGTGGTCCATGTGGCATAGCTTCCGTGAGTTTGTTTGTAATGCGCTTCCGCAGTGTTGATGGCGCGGACAATGTTGACGGCCAGGCTGCGACGCTCGCGATCGCGGTCTTGCGCAGTGGGGGAAGGTTGCCTCTGCGCGCGCACAGTGGATAAGGTAAGAACGCCGCAAAGCAAGGACAACGCCGCCACTTTTCGTTTCGCTATCATGCGATCACCTTCCACTGGGAATTGCCTGCACCTGCATCGTTTGGATGATGACATTCCCGCGTCCGTTATTCCAATGGTTGCGGCAGCTTTTATTCGTAGCGCAGCGCGACGATGGGATCGACGCGGGCTGCGCGGCGCGCGGGGAGCAAGCAAGCCAACACGCCTACGACAAGAGCGAGTGCAACTATTGCCCCAAAGGTGGAGGGGTCGGTTGGGGAGACGCCCCAGATTTCGCTGGTTAGGAGACGCGTAAAAAAATAGCTGGCGAGGAGACCGGAGGCGGTACCCGCGAGGATTGGACGCATTCCTTTTCTGAGAATCAAGGTGAGGACTTGTGTTGGTTGGGCGCCCAAAGCCATACGAATTCCGATTTCGTGGGTCTGCAGCGCGACAGTATAGGAAATGACGCTGAAGATGCCGACCGCTACGAGAAGGAGTGCGATTGCTGCGAAGGTGCTGAAGGTAAGGAGGAGAAACTGAGGACGCGCATAGTAATAATGCTCGAGGCGCGTGGCGATGGTGCCTGATTCGCCGATAGCGATATTTGGATCGGCTGCGGAAACCTCGGCGCTGATCTGCTGGAGGATGTCGCCGGTGTTGCCAGATGTGCTGACCATGATGCCACGAGGGACTGCGCCAGTGAGTGTGGCCGGCAGATAGATTTCGGGCCTTGGCGCGTCTTGCAGGCCAGAGTTTTTTGCGTCGGCGACGACTCCAATTATTTCGAAATAGGGCTCATGAGGCCAATCCGGCCAGGTCTCGTAGTCGCTGAATCTAACTTGACTGCCAACAGGATTTTCCTCGCCGAAATGATCGCGGACGAAGCTTTGGTTGACGATGACGACATGTCGCGCGGACTCGATGTCATTTTGAGAGAAGAGAGCCCCGCGAAGCGGGGAAAGGCCAAGAGTTTGGAAATAACCCTCGGAACAAAACACGGAAGCGGTGTTTCTGTTTTGTGGTGAGGTCTTCCCCGTAATGACCACGGTTGTCCAACCAAATGTATACGGCGGAAAATTCGACGCCTCCGTGGCGGCCTGGATCCCAGGAAGTTGGATGAGGTGATCGAGAACTTTGCGGAGCAGGACGTTTTTTGCCTGTGCCCTGTCGTACGCGCCTTCAGGCCAAGAAATGTCTGCATAGACAACCTTTGAAGGATTGAACCCGAGGTTTACATTTTGAAGAGCGAAGAGACTGCGCATCACCAAGCCTGAGCAAATCGAAAGAATGATCGAGAGGGCGACTTCGGCCGCGACGAGGGCAGAACGAAGTCTGCCGTGGCGAAAGTCAACGTTGAGTCCCTTGCCGGTGGTGGTCAAGGCTAATTGCAAGTCCGAGCGAACGGAGTGGAGAGCCGGAGCCAATCCGCAGATCAATGCCGTAAGAATTGTCGCGACCAAAGAAAAAAGCAAGGCGTCCCGGCTGAGAATGATGAGTGCTTCGGGAGGAACAGTGTCCGCAGGGATGAAGGCGACCATAGCTTTCAATCCGAGATAAGCGAACACACAACCGAGGACACAGCTGGCCATCGCCAGCAACAGGCTTTCGACCAATAATTGGCGGATCAAGCGCAAACGACTTGCGCCTAATGCCGAACGAATCCCGAATTCCTTTTCTCGCGTTGTGGCGCGGGCGAGAAGGAGGTTGGCAACATTGCTGCAGGCGATCAGCAGCAACATCGAGACGCCGGCCATCAAAGCGTAGAGCCCGAGCTTGAAGTCCCGGCCAACGGCTTGGCTGATGAAGGTGTTTACGACAACCTTGAAATGCGGCGGAAAGTAGATGGGATCGTTTTTTTGAAATGGCTCAGCGATGCGTTGCAGATCAGCGGCAGCGGTTTCGGGGGAGACTCCCGGCTTGAGATGACCCACAGTCCAGATTTCGTTTGAAACTAATCCAGCTCCGGGAACGAACGTGTCCCTGGTGATGTTTAGAGGCAGCCAAAGATCGCACCCGCCGATTTGAAAACGCCGGGGCATAATTCCGACTATCGTCATGCGAGTGCTGTTGAGGGTGTATGCCATACCAAGGATGCGCGGGTCGCGATGAAAGAGTTTGGTCCAAAGGCGGTGACTGATCAGGAAAACTGGAGGTGCGCCGGGCTTAGCGTCTTCAGCGGTGAGAGGACGGCCCAAGAGCGGCGAGATGGCGAGAGATTCAAATGTGCCGGGAGTGACCAAGCCGCCGGAGAGATTTTCAACGGAGTGACCGAGAGTGAGGTGAACGTCCTGGTAAACCAAGCCAAACATGTCATCGAAGGTGTGGTTGTACTCCTTGAAATCGACGAAGGCCGCGGCGGGAAAGCGCCAGGCGCGGAATTGATCGCCGGAAAAAACAGTGGGGGTGGCGAGCCGCTCCGCGTTTTTGTAGGGATAAGGATGGAGGAGAACGCCATCGATGATGCTATAGATGGCGGTGGTTGCACCGATGCCAAGAGCGAGAGTAAGGATGGCGACAGTGGTGAATCCGGGGGATTTGCGGAGTTGACGAAGACCGTAACGGCAATCGCAGAGGACGGAGTGCAGCCAGCTGCCGAGGCGTTGCTCGCGGACTTGTTCTTTGACCTGCTCGATGCCGCCTAGTTCAATGCGCGCTGCGCGCTGCGCTTCGTTGGGGGGCATGCCTGCGCGAATATTCTCTTCGGCCAGCATTTCGAGCTGCGAGCGAACTTCTTCATCTATGTCCTTATCCACGCGACGAGTCGAGAGCAGGTTGCGCACCAAGCTTTGGACTTTTGCTCGTAACGGCATTTCGACCCTCCTATTCGTCGCGCAGGGCGACCACGGGATCGACGCGCATCGCCCGGCGCGCGGGGATATAGCTGGCTAACAGAGCGACCGCCATCAGCAGGAGCGGTACGCCGATGAAGGTTGCAGGATCGACGGGTTGTATTCCATAGAGGAGGCCGCGAATGAGGCGCACCGCGAAGAAAGATGCCAGCAGTCCTGTGGCGATGCCGATCAGCGTCAAGAACGCGCCGGCACGCAGAACCATGAAGGAAATGTCCTGACGCTGCGCGCCGAGGGCAATGCGAATGCCCATTTCGCGGGTGCGCTGCACGACAGAGTAAGAGATCACGCCGTACAAACCGATGCTGGTCAAAATAAAAGCAAGCGCGGCAAAGGCGCCCTGCAGGAGCGCCTCGAATCGCGACTCTGAAATGGAGCTGCTCACATGCTGGTCGAGAGTTTCTACCTGCCGCACGGGAAGTTCTTTGTCCATGGAGGCGACCAGGGAACGCATCGTAGGCACGAGCGCATTAGGATCGGTAGCAGTGCGTACCACGATGGTCATTTCGCCCACGAAGTCGGAGGAAGTCTGCGGAGCATAAACCTCTGGCGCAGGGTCTCCGCCGATACTGCCGGATTTTACGTCCGCGACGACTCCGACAATTTCGCGCATGGGCGCATCATTGTTATCGCCAAAGGAAATGTTCGGCTTGATGCGCTGCCCCAGCGGATTTTCTCCATGCAGCAAATGCCGAGCGAAGGTTTCATTCACAATGGCGAGGGGTGGTCCGCTTTGCTCATCCTGCGGAGTGAAGGCGCGGCCATTGATGAGCCGAATCCCCATGGCGTGGAAATAGTCCGACTCGATGAGGCTAAACCCGACGCGAGGACGCTGAGATTTCGGAACAGGATGGCGCTCGACCTCGAGTGACGTATACACGCTCTGTTCGCTCAGCGGCAATCCAAAAATCGCGCTGGCGGATTTCACCCCGGGCAGAGCCCTGGTTGCTTGCAGTAGTTCGCGAATGAACCCAGCTTGCTGCGCGCCGGGATGGCGATCCAAGGATATGTCCAGCACAAAAGTGAGCACATGGTTCGGGCGAAATCCGGGATCAACGCGTTGCAATCGATGGAAACTTCGCAAAAACAAGCCGGCTCCGATCAAGAGAACGAAGGCGATTGCTAATTGTGAGACTACGAGAATGTTTCGCAGGCGCGCCGCGCCGTGCGCCGTGCCGAAGGTGCGTCCGTTTGCCACCAGCACGCGGTTCAGGTCCGATCGAGAAGCTTGCAACGCGGGAGCGATCCCGAAGAGCACGCCAGTAGCAAGCGCAACGACGAAAGTAAACGCCAGCACGCGGAAGTCGAGCGTCACTTCCGAAGTTCGCGCCAAATCCGCTGGCGCCACGGATACCAGCGCTGTTGTGGCCTACCGTGCAAAGAAGAGGCCCAAGGCTCCGCCGAACAGGGCCAACAGAATGCTTTCCACCAGAAGTTGCCCGACGATCGCCGTGCGGCCGGCTCCCAGCGCCAAACGCACGGTGAATTCTTTCTGGCGCACGGTGGTGCGAGAGAGCAAAAGGCTGGCCACATTCGCGCAGGCAATGAGCAATACAAAGGCGACGGCTCCCAGAAGAATCATCAGCACCGGACGCATGTCGCCGGAAATCTGATCGGCCTCGGTTCGAATGTCCACGCCACGTGGACGATTCTCCGGGTACTGGCGATTCAGTCTTTGCTGGACCAACGACACATCGGACTGCGCCTGAGGAATGTCGAATCCCGGTTTGAGGCGCGCAATGACGTAGAGGTAAGCGACACCGCGCTGCGCAGCCGCAGGCATTTTGCCTTTCAAGTCGCGAGCTATAGTAATCCACAATTCAATGCGATCCGGCTGCACCGGAAATTGGAAATGAGGAGGCATCACGCCCACGACGATGTACTTATCGTTGTCCAGAGTGAGCGCCCGGCCAAGTAGGGCGGGATCGCCACCGAAATGGCTCTGCCAGAATTCGTAGCTTAGAACGACGGGTGTTTGCGCGGCGCCGGGCTGGTCTTCGTCCATCGTAAACGTTCTGCCGAGGACGGGCGCGACGCCCAACATGGAAAGCAAATTGGCGGAGATCATGGCACCGGGAACGCTTTCGGGTTGATCGCCGCCGGTGTACGTGAGGCTGGTGATATTCCAAACCGACATGGCCTGGAAGGAATGGCTTTGCGCTCGCCAATCCAGGAACGCGGGATAGGAAAGCTTGGATCGGCGATATCGATGGAGCGAACGGCGACGAGACACCCAGGATCGTGAAATGGCAGCGGGCGCAGCAGCACGGCATCAATTACGCTGAACAACGCGGTGTTTGCGCCAATGCCGAGCGCGACGGTCGTGAAGCCTGGGTTCTTGCCGAATTGACGCAGGCCATAGCGGCAATCCGCGAAGATGGAATGGAGCCAATTGCCGAGGCGCCGTTCGCGGACTTGTTCTTTGAGTTGCTCGATGCCGCCGAGTTCGATGCGTGCGGCGCGCTTCGCTTCGCTGGGTGACATGCCAGCGCGGAGATTTTCGTCGGTGAGCATCTCGAGGTGCGAGCGAACTTCGTGGTCTAGATCCACGTCTACGCGACGGAAAGAAAATATGTTGCGCAGGAAATTTCGGGCTTTCGTGAAGAGCGGCATGGTGAACTCCAAATCTGCGAACTTGCCAAATCCAGCACGCGGCGCAGCGAGTTTGCTCAGTCTTCCCGGAGAGCCTGCATCGGCTCGATGGACGCTGCTTTGCGCGCGGGCAGCAGCGAAGCGAACAAGCCAACGGCGAGCAAACTGAGTGATACGGCGACGTACGTGAGCACATCCGTCGGCTGGACGTGATACAGGAAACTTCTCACCAGTTGGCTGGTCGCCAGCGCCAGCACGATGCCGGCGCCGAGTCCGAGCGCGATCAGGATTGTGCCCTGGCGCAAAATCATGCTTGCGATACGCTGGCGCGTTGCACCGAGCGCCATGCGAATCCCGATTTCGTGGCGGCGATAGCTCACCAGTTGCGCCAGCACGCCGTACAGTCCGGCCATCACCATCAGTACGGCAAGTCCGGCGAAAGCACCGGTCAGGTACAGGCCCAGGCGTTGGCTGAATATGCTTTCGTCAACAACTTCCTGCATCGTCTTGAAACTGTCCAGCGCGAACCCGGGAGCCGCTTCGTGGAACACGGAACGCATCGCCGCTGCTACCGGCAAATCGCCGCGCGTCTTCACGACAAAGCTGACCAACGTCTGCAGAAGCGCCTGATAGAACAGCGATGTCGTGGGCACTTGCTGATAGGGGAGGAAAACCATGGGATCGGGCGCGCCACCGACGCTCGAATCCACCTGATCGCTCAAAACGCCGGCGATCGTGAATGGTTTCTCCGTCCCTGTCTCTTTGCCGCCGACGATGATCTGCTGCTGCAGCGGATTTTTATTGGCGAAATATTTTCTAGCCAGCGATTCGTTGATCACCACCACGTTCGGAGCTTGCGCGACGTCGTTGTCGTCCACCATTCGTCCGCGCACGATAGCGGTGCCCAGGGTGAGCGCATACTGTCCGCTCACCGCGGTCACCCTGGTTCGCGGTTTCACCTTCGGATCTTCGGGCTGGCCGACGATGCTGAAGTCCGAATTCATGTCCATTCCCGACAGCGGGGGCATGGTAATCAATGCGGCGCTCTCCACACCGGGTACATGACGCATGCGCTCAAGTACCGGGGCATAGATCAAGGTGCCGACCGAAGCAGGCGCGTTCGCGGTGTCTTCGGAAACGGCCATGCCGGAAAAGCCGGCGGCGTCCTCTGGCATCGCGGTAAAAGTGGTCACGCGCGTGACGGCGAAGCCGAGCGGCGCATGCTGCAAATTCCAAAGCGTGTGGAACAGCAGGCCAGTGCCGATGAGCAGCACAGTCGAAAGTGCGACTTCCACCGCAACCAGCAATCCCGCAATGCGCCCGCGCACGGAACGCGTCCCGACGCTTCGCGTCGCGGACTGTAAGCCCGTTTGCGGGTCCGTGCGCGCCACCAGAAACGCCGGCAGCAGCGAGGAAAAAAGTGTGGTCAGCACGGCGATCACTGCAACTGCCAGGATCAGCGTCCAGTGCATCAAGATCGATTCTCCGCGCGGAATCGTTCCTTCCGGCAATTTGCGGATGCCTTCCAAGGCGAGTTGTGCAAAAAGAAGTCCGACGCTGCAACCAAGCACGCTGAGCACCGCGCCTTCGGCAATCAATTGGCGGATCAATCGCGAACGGTCCGCACCCAACGCGGCGCGCACCGCAAATTCCTGCTGGCGGCCCATGCATCGCGCGATCAGCAAATTGGCGACGTTGGCGCAGGCGATCAGCAGCACGAGGCCAAGCGCTCCCAGCAACGCGAGAAGCACAGGTCGGACGGAGGCAGTGAGCAAGTCCTGATAGCGCGTGGCGCGAAACCCGAAATCGGAATTGGTTGTGTCCCCGGAGTCGTGCAGGATACGTTGCGCGATGGTGTCCAGTTCGGCTTGCGCTTGCGGCAGGCGGACGTCTGGACGAAGCCGCCCCACAATGCTGAAAAGGCTGTAGCCCCGCTCCTTTTGCATTTCGGGCGTCGGCTGCACCGGCAGCCAGACCGCCTTCTGTATATCCGGACCTGTCTCTTCGGGAAAACGCATCGTGTGCGGCATGATGCCGACGACGGTTCGTGTGACGCCGCCGATTCTGACGGTGTTCCCAATGATTCCGGGATCGGCACCAAAGCTTTCGCGCCAAAGTCCTTCGGCGAGCAGCACTACCGGCGCGCCACCTGGTTGATCTTCCGCGTCTGTGAACGTGCGTCCCATCAAGGGTTGCACGCCGAGCATGGAGAAAAGATTCGGTGTCACACGAGGCGCGTTGACGCTTACCGAGCCTTGCTTGGTTTCAACAACGGTTACATCGTTGGCATAAAGGCCGACGGCGGCAAAACTGCGAGACTGGTCGCGAATGTCGCGATAATTCAGCCAGGAAGTGGTCGCGAACTCCACCTTGTCCGTCTTCGGCGCGATAAACACAAGCCGGTCCGAATGTGGAAAAGACAGCGGCTGCAGCAAAACGCTCTCGACGACGGTGAAGAGAGCGGTATTCGCGCCAATCCCCAGCGCCAATGTCAGCACCGCGATAAACGTGAAGCCGGGCGATTTGCGAAGCTGGCGCAAGGCGAAGCGGCAATCGGAGAGGACGGAATGGAGCCAGTTGCCGAGGCGCTGCTCGCGAACTTGCTCCTTCACTTGCTCGATGCCGCCCAGTTCGATGTGCGCAGCGCGCTGCGCTTCGCTGGGCGGCATGCCTGCGCGAAGGTTTTCTTCCGTGAGCATCGCAAGGTGGGAGTGAACTTCCTGATCGAGGTCTGAGTCCACACTGCGGGAAGAGAAGAGGTTGCGCAGAAAGCTTTGGACTTTTGCGAAGAATGGCATGGGGAACTCCGCTCTAGCCTGGAAAATTCATGATTTCAGAAGCACGAAAGGCCTCGCTATGGTACAAATCCGTTGTCTAGTCAGATTTGAGACCAAAAGTGAGGCCTTCGCTTGTCCGAACATACCACAACAGACTGTCTCCTTTTTCCAGATATTTTTGATCGGCCGGTAGTTGCGAAGTTTGACCAACGGCAGGGCAGTTCCGATGGCGGAGCGATTCTGCTGCAAGCTGCCGAGCGGCGTTTGGGCCTGACTTCGGCATTGGCGGGTTGTCTGAGAGATGCCCGGCAAGCGGGTAAGGTGCAGCATGAGTTGTGTGAGTTGATTACGCAGCGAGTCATGGCCATCGCGTTGGGATATGAAGACGCCAACGACGCGGCACGGTTGGCCTGCGATCCGATCCACAAGATGCTGGTCGGTCGGGATCCCGTCGACGGCGAAGACCTGGCTTCGCAACCTACGCTGTCGCGTTTTGAAAATGCTCCGAATCGCAAGGAACTGTTGCGCATGACAGAGGCGCTGGCGGGGCGGGTCATTGAACGACATCGCAAGCGCCTGCATGGTCGCGCTCGGCGCATCACTATCGATCTGGATCCCACCGAGGACCCCACCCACGGCGCGCAACAACTCTCGTTTTTCAATCGCCATTACGATTCGCATTGTTATTTGCCGATGGTTTGTTTTCTCACCTTTGATGGCGAGGCGGAGCAGTACTTGGTGGCGGCGGTGCTACGGCCCGGAAATGCGCCCGGTTCGGCAGGTGCGCTGGGAATTCTGCGCCGATTGATCGAACGAGTAGGGGACGCTTTTCCTAAGGCGAGAATCCGGGTGCGCCTCGACGGCGGCTTCGCGTCCCCGAAAGTGCTGGATTTTCTGGACTGCGAACCGAAGGTGGAATACCTCGTCAACCTAGCTTCCAATGCGGTGTTGAAGCGTAAAGTGAAATCGGCTATGCAGTGGGCTCGTCGTGCGTCGGAGGTCTCCGGACAAACCGAGCATGTCTATGGCGAGTGCCGATACGCTACCCGCAAGACTTGGCCGTGGAAACGACGGGTCATCTACAAAGCCGAGGTGGTGCGCGCCGCGAACAAGGAACCGAAGGACAACCCGCGCTTTGTGGTCACCAACTTAAAACAGGATCCCCAGTGGATTTACGAGCAGGTTTACTGTCAGCGGGGGGACATCGAGAATCGGATCAAGGAATTGCACGACGGCATGCAGATCGGCCGGACCAGTTGCTCGAACTTCTTGGCCAACACATTCCGGGTGCTACTGACAGCGACGGCTTATGTGCTGATGCAAGAAATGCGCCTTCGCCTGGCCCGGACCCACCACGCCCGGGCGCAAGTCGCTACCTTGCGTGAACACTTTCTAAAACTCGGAGCCCAAGTCGTCGCCACGGTGCGTCGCATCGTGGTGCATTTCCCTCAAGCGTTTCCCTACCGCGATAGCTTCCTTCGTCTCGCTTTGAGCTTGGGCGCGCAAAGCGGATAATCCAGAGTCTCCACGATATAAACTTTTTACACGTCAACTGGCTGGTAGGAGTGTCTCGTTTCACTTCAAAACCTGAACTTCAACACCACTAACAACTTTAGAATCAGTCTTCCCGTTCCACTTACCTCTGCCCTTACTCGCAGGTTGTCACACTCTCAAAAAAAGAGCCGCTGAATCACTCTTCACGAATAATGCAGGCTAGGATGTTTCGAGCGCCTGGCCGATGGCCCAGGAGATACGGCTCCAGCGCTTGGTTTCCACTTCCAACTGTTTGCGGCCGGGTTTCGTCAGCCGGTAGTATTTCGCGCGGCGATTGTTTTCGGAGTCTCCCCAGAAAGAGGAGATCCACCCTTCATCTTCTATGCGATGGAGGGCAGGGAACAGCGAACCCGGTTTCACGACGAAAGTGCCGGACGTGATCTGCTCGACTCTGCGCGAAATACCCAAGCCGTGAAGTTCTCCAGCAACGAGGGATTTCAGAATGAGCAGGTCGAGGGTTCCTTGCAGAAGAGTGGTAGGTTCCGGACTCACGGGCAACTCCTATCGATGATCTATAGGGATAATACGGAGCGACCTATAGAGTGTCAATAGGAGGTTGCGCTTCCGGGGCGAAAATTTTGGGCGCACGAGCCGTAGGCGGCCGGCGATTCGTAGGAGGACCCTGTTGCTGCGGGGCGCTCTGGAGTATGATTCAGCCCGAACAGGTTGTGTCCCCCTGATTGGAATTACGGAGGTGCGTATGGCGGCACCGTCTACGACTGGCGAAGCAGCGCGCGTGGCTGCGCTGAACCGCTATGCCATCCTGGACAGCGAACCCGAACAATCCTTTGACGACCTGGTGATCCTTGCCGCGCACATTTGCCAGGTGCCGATGGCTATGCTGTCATTGGTGGACGACCACCGGCAATGGTTCAAATCAAAATTTGGAGTGCAGGCGGGAGAGACGCCGCGGGAAATCTCCATCTGCTCGCACGCGATCCAGCAGGGCGATCTTTTTGTTGTGCCAGACACTTTGGCGGATGCGCGATTCCGGGAAAATCCCCTGGTGACCGGGGAGCCGCACATACGATTTTATGCGGGCACGCCGCTGGTTAATGAGGACGGCTACGCGCTGGGCACGCTCTGCGTGGTGGACCGGGAACCGCGGGAACTGGATGCGGAACAGCGAGAAGCAATTAACGCGTTGGGGCGCCTGGCGCTGCGCCAAATGGAATTGCGGATGAACCTGCAGCTTCTGAAGGACGCGCTGAATGACCGGACGCGCGAAGAACACGCCCGCGAACTGGAATTGAAGCGGCTGGAAGAAAAACTCGTGCGCGTGATGGGACTGAAAATTTAGCGCCGCGCTACTCACGCTCGCACGCCGTCTCAGCACAAATAGAAGGGCTCCGGACAGAGTGCCGAAGCCCTTTTCGTTTTGACGCGTAATCAGCTCTGCGATGAATTGTGCGAGCAACCTTGGCCCGCGCAGAAGTGTTTCCCGTTCGCAGAGTTGCAGGCTACCCCGTCTTTTCCGCAACAGCCTTTGCCGTCCTTCTTGGCGCACTGTTTGGCGTCTTTGCCGGAGCAGCAATTCATCGAGGACTGAGCGGTTTTGCTGTCTTTCTTGCAGCAGGCCATTTCTTTGCCTTCGCAGCAAGACATAGCCTTCGCGTCTTTGCCCTGGTCATTCATTTTGTCGCAGCAGGCGCACGCGGTCGTTGTAGCAGGCTTTGCGGAATCCACCGGTGAAGTGGGAGCTTCTGCTTGCTGGCTGGGTGGCGCGGGTGCGGCGGCCTGTTGTGCCATGGCCGGAAGCCATGCCACCAATGCGAGGATCATGATTACTGCAATCATTCGAATTTTCATTTTGTTCACCTGAATCAATCCTTTTCGTTTTTATTTTTTCGTAGAGATGGGAAGCACGTCCCACGCGGACACAGCATTGGATAGCGGGCAAAAGGAAGGAATGATCTCAGAGGCGCAGAACGGTAGAGGAAGGAACCGCTAATCGCGAAGATCCCTGAACACCTAACGCGGAGCCAGGCTGCGGAAATGCAGCGATGGGCTGGGATAAAGAGAGATAAGCGAGGCCATAGTGTGGCGACGCGGAATCTTTTACGACAACAGGAGGCAATCCGGTGTGTGATTCTCTGGAAAGAGAGCAGCAATCCGAAGTGGAATGCGGGTGGCAACTCGGGATACGTGGAGAAGAAACGGCGACGTGATCGCTCTCGCGTGGGCAGCAGCTGTGGCGCGTAGGGGAAGGTTCAGGTTGGTAGGCAGGTGAAGCTCCTGCCAGCACCACAACCGCTGCCCGAGAGTGTTGGCCTTCACACCCCATAATAGGTTGGTTGACGGTCCAACCCAGGAGCGCGACGATAAAAACCACCCCAAAGGATCGTCTGGCCATTACGGGATCATTGTGCAATCCGCGCCAAATGAATTCTGTGACTGCCGTCACCATTGACTGTTTGGCTGACTCCTTTTTCCAACAGCCAGCGAAACGGGTATCCTACAGCGAGTCACCATGGCGCAAAACCGCTTACAAAAACTGCTAATTCCGTGCGTCCTTGCGGGATTCTGCGTTGCACTTGGATCGCCCGAAGCATTGGCGCAAATTCGCAAAAGCTGCTCCGGCGAGGTGGTCCTCAAGGCAAGTGCCAGCATCGCTGCGCAAGGTTCGCTGCTGCAAACCGAGGTGCTGGGTCCCAAGAGCGTGGCGAAATTCAGCAGCGAGTGGGATGGCCGCGCGATTCCGCTGTGGCACGAAGACGAAAAATCCGCCGTATGGCACGGCTTGCTTGGCGTGGACCTCGAGAAGACGCCCGGGCGCTACGAATGGAAAGTTTCCTGGCCTGGGCCAGGTCGCGAATCGCAATCCTGCAGCGTATTTGTGACCGTCCACGCCGGAAAGTTTCCGACCGAACGGCTAACGGTGGAAAGGCAATTTGTGCAGCCCGATCCCGAGCAGGAAAAGCACGCTGAGGAAGACCAGAAGAAAATGCGCGTGATCTACGATACGGTGACGCCGGAGCGGTTGTGGGAAGGTAAGTTTCGATTGCCGCTGAAAGACGTAACCACGGGCGGAAATTTCGGGCGCCGCCGGATCTTGAACGGGGAATCGCGTTCACCGCACGCCGGTGTGGATTTTCCCGCCGCCACTGGCACGGCGGTATTCGCGTCGCAATCAGGCAAAGTGGTGCTGGCGGAGAATCTCTATTATTCCGGGAATACCGTGGTAATCGATCACGGTTATGGAATTTATACCTTGTACGCGCATCTCTCCAAAATCGTCGTGCAGGCGGATGAAATGGTGAAGGCCGGGGACGAAATCGGCAAGGTGGGAGCCACGGGCCGCGTAACCGGGCCGCACCTGCATTGGGGCTTGACCATCGATCAAGCGCGCGTCAACGCCATGGGCATCGCCCAGCGCGAACCCTGAGTCCTGTGCGCCGGCACCGGGCGCTCACTTCAAATACGTACGAACAATTTCGATGAGATCTTCGGCAGCCTCTGCCGAGGACTTCGTTTTGCGCGGCATGTGATTCAGGATGTGATCCTCCATCAGTTCGCCCATCAGGCTGTTGATGGCGCCGCGGGCGGCGGCCAGCCGCTGCAGGATGTCGGCGCAGTGGGCATCCTCTTCCAGACCGCGAAGGACGGATTCCAGCTGGCCGATGACTTTCTTGGTGCGGGAAACGAGTTCAATTTTTTCGCGAATAATATGGGTCATAGTGGTTGACTACCCTAGGGGGGTATGGTATCAAGAGAATGGCCCGCTTGCAAACGGTACCCCGCCGCCTCCTAGGGTAAGACCGAAGGGCGGCGGAAGAAAGGCCGAGACACAAAGAAAAGAGAAAGACGATGTTACAGGCTGTTCATCAAGAAAAGGCCGTTGCTCGGGCATCCTCAATCTTCTGCCGATGGATTCGCGAAGAACGGGGTGAACGTGTGAGGCTGGTTGCCGTGTGGATGGACAGCGAGATGCGCTGTTTTGAGCCGGAATTCGTGTCACATGGGGACGGTGAAGAGTTGTGCCAGGACGCGATGGAAGAACCGGGCGGCATTTGGGCCATTCCCACGCGGGGATGGACCGGCATTATCGAAATCCCAAGCAATCGCTCATGAAACTGAAGTTTTCAGGAACAGGGGCAAGTTTTCGTTACGCGCCGCTCGCAGTGCAGCTGTGGCTGGCCGTGTTTCTCGGCCTTGTTTCCACCACTATTCTGTGTGCGCAAGAACCTACACCTCTCGCGGCGAGCGCTCCACAAGACGCGCAGGAGAACGATCCTGCCGCAGCGGCGGATGATTCTTTGACCACGATGTTCCCGCATGCTGACTGGGATCGCTTGTGGCTGTCGGGCCAGGCGAATTTCATTTCGCAATATCATCCGACGTTCCATTCTCCGTACCAGGGACCGAATAGCCTTTCTCCCCAAGCGCAAGACGCCACTTCGCGGGTGTTGACGCTTTTCACGGGATTGCGGCTGACGGACTCGACGGAATTTTTGTGCGATGTGCAGGAAACAGGAGGCAACGGCCTCGGAAGAGCACTGGGAGTCGCCGGTTTCTTCAACCTTGACGTGGTGCGAAATCCCACCCTGAGTAAAGCGCCTTATATCGCGCGATTGATGTGGCATCAAATTATTCCCCTGGGCAGCAAGAGAGTGGTGGCGGAACGCGGGCCATTTTCATTGTTTCAGGAATTACCGGAGAGGCGGCTGGAAATACGATTCGGGAAAATGAGCCTGGCGGACTTTTTCGACATCAACACCTACGGCACGGACAGCAATTTTCAATTCATGAACTGGACGGTGGACAACAACGGCGCCTATGACTATGCGGCGGACACTCGCGGTTTCACGTACGCCGCCATGTTCGAATACCACGACCGCAATTACATCGTGCGATTCGCCGAAGCGCTCATGCCAAAGGTAGCCAACGGGATTCACCTGGATGCCGATCTCTCACGGGCCCGCGCCGAGAACATCGAGCTGGAGCTGCATGGCCGCGTCGTGGGGAAACAACAAGGCGTGGTGCGATTGCTCTCTTACGTCAACCACGCCAACATGGGCGATTACATGCAGCAAATCAACGAATGGCTTGCCACGCGCAGCACGCCGACGCCGGAAATTACCGATCATCCGTTGCAAACCACGGTGAAGTACGGCTTCGGCGTGAATTTCGAGCAACCCTTTAACGATTGGCTCGGCATGTTTGGCCGCTGGGGCTGGAACGAAGGTCAGCACGAATCCTACGCGTACACCGAAGTGGACCAGACCTGGCAATTTGGACTGGGAGGAAACGGCTCGCGCTGGGGCCGGCACGCGGATCGCATGGGATTGGTCTTTGTCAGCAACGGCATCAGCCACGACCACGCTTTGTACCTGGGCTATGGCGGGCTCGGGTTTCTGCTGGGGGACGGCAAGTTGAATTACGGGCGTGAAAATATTATTGAGAGCTACTACACGCTGCACCTGTGGCGAGGAATTTATCCTTCCTTCGACCTGCAATACGTGTGGTACCCGGGATATAACCGCGATCGCGGTCCGGTGATCGTGCCAAGCTTACGATTGCACTTGGAGTTCTAGCTCAACGCAATTTTCGAACGTTACATTGTCTGCGCAAGCTGCGTTTGCGCTTCGGCCAGGCGGGCGCGAGTGCTCTTCACAATGCCCGCAAAACGGCGGGTGAGTTCCCGGATCCTGTCGGGCTTATGCAATAGCATGGACTCGCGCGGGATGAGTTCTTTGCCCACGCTCAGCGCGCAAGCGCCGGCCAGAAGATAATGCGCGGCATTCTGTTGCGTGACGCCGCCGCCGGGAATCAGTGGAATATCCGGAAATGGACGGCGAAGCGCGCGGATGTACGCGTCTCCGCCAATCATCGAGCAGGGAAAGATCTTCACCAAATCAGCTCCGGCTTTCCAGCCCGCCAGAATTTCCGTGGGCGTCAGGGCTCCGCTCATCATGGCAACATCCGGATTCTCCGCAACAAGGTGGACGGTGGGAATATCCAGCACAGGATTGCTGATGAACTGAGCTCCCGCCTTCATGCATTCGTTCGCCGTAATTGCATCGATAACAGTACCGGCGCCGATAATCACTTTCGGTACGTGTTTCACGATTTCGCGAATCACGTCTATGGCGCCGGGAACAGTCATGGTGACTTCGACGATGGGGATTCCGCCGTGAGCGACCTCTTCTACAGCGAAACGGGCGTCCGCTTCGGAGGAAGTCCTGATCACCGGAACGAGGCCTATCTCTTCAATGCGGATCCGCAATTGTTTCTTGTTCATGGCCGAAGGACTCCCTGGGGCGCCGGCCGTGGAGCAACGCGGCGACGGTCAACACCTGCATCTGCCAGCATTATAGTGCCCGGCGCGATAATTTCCAGAGGGGCAGACCAGTGAATTGTGGAAGCTGGCCGGTGGTAAACTTGGGGCCGGAAAGGTTGATCCTATGGCAAACAAGAAAAGCAAAGGCAAGAAGAAGAGCGCAGGCAAAAAGAAGAGTCCGGCAAAATCCAGCCGGATTCAGAAAGTGAAGGCTAAGGCGGCCATCAAGAGCAAGCCGCCGAAGAAAAAGAAGGCCGCACTAAAGGCCAAGGCGAAGCCAACCCCGCGCCAACCCCGTGGCCGCGCAAATGCCGGTGAGCTTGTCTCTTACGAACCGCGTGGACTGGGAGCACGTTCCGGAGGGCAGTCTGGAGACACACAGGGAATTGCCGCCAGGCCGGATGTCGACTCCGAGAGCGTCGAAGAGCTGTTGGAAGAGGGGCAATCCTACGAAGCGGAAGTGGTCGAAGGCGTGGAAGATGCTCCTGATCCGGACCAGGGAGAAGTGCGCACTCGGGAAGTGGAAGAGGATGACGTGCCCGAGGAATATCGCGATAAGGATAATTGAGCCGCGTCATCGCCTTTTGCCAGCTTGAGGGGCCTCCCATGCGCATCGGCATCATCTCGGATACCCATGGCCTGTTGCGTCCGGAGGCTGAGCGCGCGCTGCAAGGCGTAGATCTGATCGTGCATGCAGGCGACGTCGGCGATCCTGAGATTTTGGCCAGACTCAAGCGCATCGCGCCAGTATTTGCGGTGCGCGGCAATGTAGATACCTCGCAGTGGGCGCAGGAATTGCCTGTGACCACCGTGGTCGAGGCCGATGGAGCCAGCCTTTACGTGTTGCACAATTTACGGGAGCTGGATTTGCGCCCCGATGGCGGCAATTTCGATTTTGTCATCAGTGGCCACACGCACCAGCCCGGACAATCCGAAAAAAATGGTGTCCTTTATATCAATCCAGGCAGCGCCGGGCCCAGGCGATTCAATCTTCGTATAACGCTGGCGTTGATAGACCTAGCCAAGCGGCCCTGGAGCGCCGAGTTTGTAAAGCTCGTCAGCTGAATCGCCCGTGCGGCCAGATCCCGGCGACGAGCCGGCAGGTGACTAACCCCCGCCCTTGCAAGATTCATCACACTTTTATTGGAGAAGTACTAGCGTACCGGACCCGAAGGCTGTAGATTAGTACCGCTCAGCTATTGTCCGGAGCAGGCCTTCCGGACAAAATATTCCGTCGACCTGATCGCATGTGAGTCGTCCCCGGCTCAAGGCACTTGCCCCGTGCCAGACATGCGCTGCCGTAGGTATTTCGGCAAGTGGTAGAAGGCGGACCCAAGGAGCTGAGGAGAAGGTCCCCATGGGCGTTTTACACTTTCGATATCGGGAGCGGCGGCGAACGCTACGTGTGGCCATGGCTCTGCCTGTTATTGTGCACGGACAGAACGATAGCGGCGAAAAATTTTGTGTGCGGGCCATCACGCGTTCAATTAACAAGCAGGGAGCGCTGCTGGCGATGGAAGAAATGGTGGTTCCGGG
Source organism: Candidatus Acidiferrales bacterium (assembly GCA_963701055.1). Lineage (GTDB taxonomy): Bacteria > Acidobacteriota > Terriglobia > Acidiferrales > UBA7541 > Acidiferrum. Next base: position 1,619,083 of record OY969563.1, read on the forward strand.
TCAGCCGCTTCTGATCGTCAATGAGAATACAAGCCGGTCGGCTGAGGTACGGGTAGCCCATGTGCGACGCGATCGCGACGGCAAGCTGCATGTGGGATTGGAGTTCGTGAACCCCGAAATCAATTTTTGGATGATGACATTCCCGCTGCCTGGAGCGCGGCCATTGCGGCGCGTGTCAGGAGCGAAGTAGTTGGGTTGGTCCCAGCCGACTTAAGCTGTAGTTCCGCTGCTGCCGTTCTTCACAAATAATACAGGCTGCCAAAAAAGAAATGGCGCCACAGTGTATCCGCCGCGGCGCCACCGAGACAATCGCGATTACTTTTGTTATCCGACCAGCCGGATCGCATCGTCGACCGAATGGATGGCCCGGTCTATGTGGCCGAAGGCACGCTGCTGTAGGCCTTGGGCAAATCCGTTTTCTTCTTCATGAGCGATGTCCTGACGAGCCTTCTCCAGAAGCTGCTTGGCGCGGTGCAGGCGTCCAACGTGGTCCAGCCCAGCGTCAACCGGAGGATGGTCGTTCAGGTCTTTGCCGTCGTCGATGGACGCCTTCTTGATTTCGGCAATCGCGTCGTCGATGGCATGAATGGCTTCTTTCTCCTCATGGCGTAGTTCGCCACCACTGTGAACATCCAGATGGGCGCGAGCGGCGCGGAGGTCCGTCAGAGCGTGAAGATAAGCAGGATGCTTGCCTTGGGCCAAGGTATTCCCTGAACCCAAAGTGAGGCACAGGGCGAACAAGAACACGAAAGCGATAGCACGGGCGATCGACTTCATCGTCATGAGTTCTCCTTGAAGTTTTTTAGAGCGAGGCCGAAATGAGCAGCCGACAAGGCCTGGACGGTTCAACACATTTCAGCACTTATCAAATCTAACCCTGGGAAGAGGCGATAGTTGCGCCATCCGAGCGGGTTGTGAGCCATCGATCTCCTGTCCTCAATGACAGGCTGTGGGGATGACTTGCCGACATGGCGTGTCAGCGGCGCGTTTTTCGCTTTGCTGGCTTCTTTCTGGGAGATTTGTGCGGCGCGCTTTTGCCTTTGGCGGCCAATGATTCGCGCTTCGCTCGTGGCAGCTTTGCGGAAACCAGGTCGTACGATTTGCGAAGCAGCGCGACCACTTCTGCCTGCGGAAGCGTATCCGCAGTTTCGATGGCCACCCACTTCGCCCGGGCCAGATAAGGTGCTGGAATAATCCCCGGCCGCTCGGTGAGCTCGGCGAACTCTTCGGGGTTCGCTTTCAAGGTAAGCCACAGGCGCGCAGGCTCCAGCGGAATTACGGCGAACATCTTGCCGCCAACTTTAAACAACAAATCGTCTTCCCATTGGATTTGTTCAGTCACGCCTGGAAATTCCAGGCAAATTTTTCGCAATTGATCAATGTTCATGGCCGAATGACAGTTCGAGCGGGACAGAAGACGTTAGTCTATCGCGGAGTCTTTCCGTCTGGAAGCGGATTACGGTTAGGATAGGGCAGGAAGATGACATGGGAGAAATCATGAAGAAGAATTGGTTGGCCGGATTGTTAGTGGGGGCTTCATTGTTGCAGGGATACCACATTGCGGCACAGGAGCACGATGCAAAACGCGAACCGCTGACATTCGCTTTGGAATGTGCAGGGGGAGATTGCCCCCTGCTGAAAGGCGTGCCACAGACCAGCGGGATGCGGGGTGGATCGGTCCGATTAAAGCCGGGAGAGAGTGTTGGATGGCACTCGACGGGGCAGAACGAAGAAGCGCTCACGATTTTGCGCGGCAGCGGCACCGCCAATATTGAGGGACATGCTGACGTTCCCATACACGCCAACATGCTGGCGTATATTTCACCGGCAACGCGGCACAACGTCACAAATACCGGGAGCGAAATACTGGAATACGTGTGGGTGGTTGCACCGGTGGCGGCGAAGTAATCCGCCAAGCTATGCCGGTCCGAGTTAATGCTGGATCAGCGTGGATTGGCTGGCAACGCACTGCCAGGTGTCGTCCGTCTTTATCCAGGTATCCGTGAAGCGCCCGCGCCGGTTGTAAGGCTTACCCTTATTGAGGCCCTTTTCCCGGTAAATTCCGTTGACCACTGCGCAATCGCCAAACACGTGTACGGTCTGTTGCTCATTGGTGATTTGCGCCGGCGACACATCTTCGCTCTTCACGTTCGCGAGGAATTCCTGTTTGGTGGAAATGCTGCCGTCGTAGTCGACGGATACGAACTGCGGAGAAAGGAGTTGGTCGAGCGCGCCGACATACTTGTTCTGCTCCGCATGATTCCACGCGGTTTCCAGCGCGAGGATGCGGCCTTCATCATCGCCTGTGGTTTGCGGGCGGCTGTGGAGCGCAAGAATGGAGAAGAAAAAAATCAGAGTCAACCCAACGGCGAGACGGGGTTTCATCCGAGCAATCCTCCCGGCGGGAATTGAGTCACTGTTATCCTACAACGGTTGGCGGCAGACGACGACTACTACTGGCCCTTATCGTACGGCAGGCCTTTGTCTGCCCAATCGACGGCAAAGCTTGTCGGAAGAATCAGCACGCGCAGGTTTGTGAAACCCATGTCGTGAAGCGCGGAGAACGCGGGCCGGAGGTTCGGGCACTTTTCCATGGGGCAGCAGCCACAATAGATGACCAGGTTCGTGGAACGCGGAAGCGGAGCGGCCCAGGCTTTGATCTCCGCCACACCCTCTGGACGACCGCCACTGCCGTGATATTGTGCGCCTTTGATGTGGCCGGAGGTATACAGGCGCTGAAAGCCTACGAATAAAATTGTTGGCGAGGACTTGCCACCTGAAAGCTCCTTCGCAAAATCAGCGGGCTGCACGGTTTGCGCAGCGGACCAGGGATCCGTGGAATTCTGAGCGTGCGTGCCAGCAATAGAAAGCAGCGTAATGAAAAGCAGCAATAGGGCGATTTGAACAAAAGCCGGAAGCGTTCTGCGAGCAGCCATGATAATTCCTCCGATTAAATTCGTCTCTTAAATATACTCTCGATCGAGCCGAGAGCGTCAGGGTTGGCTGGCCGTGGCGCGGACGAAGCGAAGCGGCTTGTCGAATCCTTCGCAATAAATCAGTAGATGGGGATCCTGGTAAGAGTATCGTGTGGCGGCGCCCAACGCTTTCAGGTAAGCGTCCTCCTGTTTGCTGACGCTTTCGTCCACGCAAGCCATGCGTGTCGAGGCCAACGGGCCAATTTTCAGCGCATCTCCCGTGATGGTCGCAGCGCCCGTGAAGCGGTTGCACGAACCATTCCCCGCCACCCGGCCGGCCTCGGAAAACACCAATGTGGCTTTTCCGCCGGGCAGAGCGGGAGTGCCTGCGAGATCGGAGAGCACCCATTCCGTGCCTGCGAGAGAAATGGGTGCGCCAGCGGCGGTGTTCGGAGCGCTTGCTGTTGGTTTATTGCCGGAAGAGCAAGACGAAAGGAAAGTGATCGCCGCGAGCAAGAAGCATGCAGAAAGTGGTTTCACGATGCTTGCTCCTGGACCGTAAACCGATACGCCACCTGCGTCACGCCGTCTTCCTGGAGGTAAACAGGCGGTACAAAAACAACAGCAGAATCGCGCCAAGAATGGACATGATGAATCCGGCGGACTGTCCGTCTCGATACCAGCCGACCATCTTTCCCAGATATTCAGCCACGAACGATCCCGCCAGTCCAAGCAGCATGGTGACGATCCATCCACCCGGATCTTTTCCGGGCATCAGCAGTTTGGCGATAGCGCCAACAATCAAACCGATCAATGCAGTCCACAAAAGTGTGAACATAGAAATCTCCTTTCCAGAATGGGCGGCGCGAAACTCGTGAACTTGCAAAACGTGCGCAGTGAACCGGCGAAATCGCTGCGGAAACGCGCAGGCGGAGCGGTTTCAGGAAAATGCCAGGCGGAGGAATCGTTCGTGGCCAGGACTATATTCCAACGGGGCACCAACGCGCAATAGGCGGCAAACGCCCGGCCGCGCGGAAGAGTGAAAAGGGAAGTAGTGGAAAGGTTTACTTCTTTTGGTCGGCGCGCGTGCGGATCAGTTTGGCGGCAGAGGTGCGCAAGGTTTCCGGGACATTCTTATTATTGGCAAGCTTCTTGAGATCGACGGCGTTGAGCAGCGGCAACATATGCAGCGTCAGGTCCAGAGGGCACTTCGGATTGTTCATCAGGTTGCGAACCACCACATAGTTCTTCCGGAATACGCGATTGCCGGCGATCAAGCGCAGAATTTCGTCGGTCAGGTTAGCCATCGCGGCAAACGATTCCACTTCCTGTTCGGTGAGCCGTGGGGATTGCAAAACCGAGCGCTGCACCACTTTGTTCGAATCGCGAATGAGCGTGCGGCGCACCTCGGACGCGCCCTTCATGGCGAATTGCACGCGTTGCGCCACAGTCATTTTCGAAATCTGCTGAAGGAGCGTTTGCCGGCGCTGCACATCGGGTTCGGCTTCCGCGGCGGCGTCGGCGAGATGTTTCAAGTCATCGGAGACCGCGGTGCTCGCCAGTTCGTGAAGCGTGTTCTTCTGTTCCGCCGTCAGATGAGGAGAATGTTCCAGCGCGGCCGCGAGCACGTGGGACGCGGAAACGCGGTCGAGTTCATCCATCAGAGTATGAACCTGCGCGGCGGAAAGAAAAGGAACCAGGGGCACCAGATGCTCTCCCGCACAATTGCGGTTCGCCAACATGGCTTCGATCACGGCGGAATTCTTGCCCAGATTCTTGCCTGCGTAGGAAAACAGAGCAGGCAACGCATTGTCGCGCTTGAGAGACTCCACAAAAAGTTCCGTGGCTGTGCCAAGCAGCGCTTCGCCCGCACGCTCGGCGACCATTTCGTCCTGATCGTGGCTGAGCACGGTTAAAATTTCGACGCGTTCGGGCGTAGGAATGTGCGCTCCGCCGGCGCCGCATACCGCCAGCTTGCGCTCGCGCGGCACGCGGCCGTGGCGTAAATCGTCCAGAACTTCAGGGCTTAGCGTTTCCACTGCTTGTCCGCCTCAGGTCGTCATGACTCAACTTAATTGTACCGGACGAACCGGCGACGCCAAGGGGAGGCAGTGGTTGAGAGTTCAATTCCAGCAACACCGCCCCGCAATCCGCGGCGGTGACTTCGAAGCTGTCGTTGGCCGTGAAATGGCGATTTTCTCCGGCGTGTACTTCATCGTAGAACGCCACGCTGCCGTCGGCCAAAACGAGCAAGTGCGTCGCCGCGATTACGGAAACCAGCAAGTCCATCGGCCCATTCGCAGCGGGCTTGGCCGGCTGCGCCGTAATTGATGCCGTGGACGTTGGAGTAGAAACTTCGGAGGCAGGGGTTAATACCGGCAATGGGGGTTGCGTCACCAGCGGTGTGCTCGCGGGCGGTGCCTGCGTCATGCTGCGGCGCGCGCTGAAGTGCCGCCACGCGAAAAAGCCCGCGGCGATCAGTGCGGCCAGCAACACCAGCACAACAAGCACGACCGCTGCCGGCTTCCACCGTGGCGATGAGTTTATTTTCTGTTCGAGAAGGTCCTCGGCGGCCACTTGCGCGCCATGCGCCAGGTCGTATTCTCCCAGTAAGGCTTCTTCGTCCAGACCGAGGTACCGCGCAATCGACCGCACGAAACCGCGGTTGAACACTCCGCCCGGGAGTTTTTCCCAATCCTCGTTCTCCAGAGCTTCCAGAAAACGGGGTCCGATGCGAGTGGCGGACGTTATCTCCTGCAACGTCACCTCTCGCAATTCACGCTCGCGCTTCAGCCGTTCTCCGAAATTTCCCCTGGCCATGCCTCAGCTCGCAATGGTTCAGTGTAACAGTAGTTCGCGGATTCGCAGTGGTTTCAAGTGGTTGCGGAGATGGCGCGCAAGTTTTGTTGCGTTCCGCAGGCTCCGGTACTTAGCCTTGGCGCGATGCTTGGGAAACCGACCAGCCATAATCCAGCCAATGTCCCCAAATGTCCCGAGTTGTCTCTTGCTGAGACCCCCGAATGCCGCGAAGATAGGCGCAATTTACGACTGCACAGGATTCGACCGCACTAGCAGTACGGTGGCAGGGTGCTGGTTCAGAATCCTGTCGCAGCCGTGTTTTTTTTATAGCGCCCACAAGCTCATGGTTTCCCCCAAACTCCAACACACTGGAAATGAACGCGGAAGCCGGTATGGCCGCCCTTATGATGACCGAAACCAAGGGCGCAGAGAAGCCAGCTTCTCAGGCGAAACCGCAATAGCAAGACTCAGCCAACCCTGACAGCAACTCGAAAAACCCTGGAGCGGAGGATCAAGCCTGCGCTACGCGATTTCGTGTACGCTGGATAAGCTCCTTGCGGGTCAAGAGGGAACTCCAGTGAAACTGAAAACCGCGTTGCTGTTGTTATGTTCTGCCGGGATGGCGTTGCTAGCGAGCGCCACGGACCTGCCGACGGTTTTGCCATCGAACGTGAAGATCGTGAAATTTGCGAGCGCCTCGCTGGGCGATGAGCGCACCATGCTGGTGATGCTGCCCGTTGATTACGACACCTCGGTGATCCGATATCCGACGTTGTACCTGTTACATGGCTACGACGCGGACATCACGGATTGGGCGCGGGGAACGAACCTGTCGGCGTATGCTGCGAACCACCACTTGATCATCGTTACGCCGGACGCTTCGCGTGGCTGGTACGTCAATAGCGTTGGCAACCCGAAAGCGCGATTCGACGACTACATTGTGAAAGACGTCGTCGGACATGTAGACGAACATTTCCGCACGATCCCGGAGCCGTTCGCGCGCGCGATTGCGGGAGTGTCCATGGGCGGATTTGGAGCCATGTTGCTGGGCCTGGAGCATCGCGAGATGTTTGCTGCAATTGGCAGCTTCAGTGGAGCGCTGGCCGCCGCGCATGCAGGGCCTCCTCCGCTAGCCGCGAATGCGACGGACGAGGATCGAAAAAACCGCCAGGAATATGTGGCGCTGGTGGGCGAACCCGGGTCGAAGGAACAGAAAGCCCGCGATCCCTTCGAGATTGCCGCGCAAATTCCCGTAGACGAAGTCCCGATGCTGTTCATCGTGTGCGGGGGCGAAGACGGAAACGTCGAAGATACCCACGCGTTCCTGGCCGTGCTGGCCAAACGCCGTATTCCTTATGAATATCGGGAAATTTCACCTCGCGCGCATGATTGGAGAATCTGGAATGAAGAGATTCCCGTGTTTTTGGACAAGCTCGATCTCCTGGAAGGCTTTGGGTCCGGGTTGAGGGAAGACGGGTCCGAGCATCACAAGCCTTGAAGCTGGTCCGGCCTGGGTGCAATCCACCCGATTGGCGAGAAGGTTACGCCTGTACTACGTCCAGGTTGCGTACCATTTTCAGAGATGTCTATACTGGCCGAGACCGGGAGGATTGGTGTGTATCCTCTCCGGGTTGAAGGGTTCGGTGGAGACCGTTGGGTCTCCAATCCTGCGGAGAAACGTGCTTTCGTGAGCCTTGACGAAATCAAGCAGTTTCCGACCGTGGAACGCCGGCGAAGTACAGGCGTGCCCGGGGAACGACGCGAAGCAGGGGAAGTGGCGGTCTTCCAGGAGTTGGGGAAGGCGCTGACTTCGTCGTTGCAGCTCGACCAAGTGCTGCGAACGATCATGGAAAAGATTGACGAGTTTTTGCGCCCGGACAACTGGTCGTTGCTGCTACTGGATGAAGCCAAGCAGGAATTATATTTTGAGCTGGCGGTGGGGAAAGCTTCGCAGGCGCTGAAGGATGTTCGCATCAAGCTGGGCCAGGGCATTGCCGGCTGGGTGGCGCAACACGGCGAAGTGGTGATTGTGCCAGACACGACCAAGGACACCCGCTTTTTCGGCAAGGTCGACGAAAAAACTAAAATGGAGACGCGGTCGATCGTGGCCGTCCCCGTGAAATTCCGGGATACCTGCCTGGGCGTCATCGAACTGATCAACTGCGTGGGCGTCGAGGGATTCGATCCGCGAGACCTGAAGCTGCTGGAAGCGCTCTCGGACTTTGCCGCCATCGCGTTGGAAAATGCGCGGCACGTCAAGCGTATCCACGAGCTGACCATCAAGGACGACTGCACTTCGCTTTATAACGCGCGGCACATGGGCTTTATCCTCGATACGGAAATCTACCGTTCGCAGCGCTACAATTACGAATTTTCGATTGTTTTCATCGATCTGGACCACTTCAAACAGGTGAACGACACGCACGGGCACCTGGTGGGCTCGCGGCTCCTGGCGGAAATGGGCGACGCGCTGAAGACGAATTGCCGGCTGATCGATTTTGCATTTCGCTACGGCGGCGACGAATTCGTGATTCTGTTGCCGCAAACGTCGAAGGACAATGCGATTAACGTGGCTCGACGCTTGCACAAGTTGATTCGCGAAAGCGTGTGGCTGAAGGACGAAGGACTGAACATCCAGATTACGCCCAGCGTGGGCTTGGCTGCATACCCGGCGGATTCGAAGACCAAAGAAGGCTTGCTGCATTTGGCCGACGAGGCGATGTATTTGGTAAAGAACACGAATCGCGACAATGTCGCTGCGGCAAATATTGGGATTTTGCCCGTACAGACGGCAGCCGAAGCAGCGGGCGAGGCTGCGGGCTGAGCGGAACCTTCTCAGTGATGAGCCTCAGACGAGTTCCCAAGATAGTCCGGTATTTTCTAGCAGCGGGGGTTTTTTTGCCCTGTCTGTTACAAGCTCTTGTCTCTTCTAAAATAGTGCCCATAGAGGTCATGCCGGAATGGCTTTTTTCGTGCTCTGGCCTGCGTTTGGGTTTCTCATGGCGTCCGATACGGGAAATGGCCCAGACGAGGTTGCGGGTCTCCTCGGATTCTTTCTCTCGCTGTTGGGTAACGCGCTCGCATACGGATTGTTAGGTGCAATTATTTCCTTCTTTTGGCGCCGCTTTAGGGGGCCGGACCCGCACTGTACGCCTCCTGCAAATTCTGATTAACTAAAAACATGAAACGAAGCCAAGCGGCGCGATATGCGCGCTGGTCTGCGCTTACCGCCTTGTTGCTGGCGCTGGGCACTAGCGGAATCTACCTGCGTCGCCAATGGGTGGCGCATGTGGAGCGAACCAAAGCTCCTCCCCCACTGACAGAAGAGAAGGAACGGCAATCCATTGGGTTAACAGTTTCGAAGAATGAAGGAGATCGCACTGTTTTTACCGTGCAGGCGTCGAAGTCCACGGATCTGAAGGGCCAAGAGATTAGCCTGCTCGAAGAGGTGAAGGTCACTGTCTTTGGCAAGCTGGGAGATCGCCACGACGTGATTCACACGCACAGTTGCCGCTACGCGAAATCCAATGGCGGAATCGAGTGCAGCGGCGACGTGCAGTTTGACCTGGAAAGCGCCGCCGACGCGGCGCGCACACAAGCCGATAGCGCCGCCAAGGCGAACCTGATCCATGTCGAAACCAGTGGCGTCACATTTAACGCCAAATCTGGCAGGGCAGACACAACGCAGCCGGTGCAATTCACCATGCCCAACGGCAATGGCGAAGGAGTGGGAGCAACATATCTGTCCGGAGACGGCGTGCTTCGCCTGGAAAAAGATGTGCGTGTGACGCTGCGAGAGACCGGAGCGCTGGCCGTCGGGAAGAAGCAGGATGCGCCGCCTTCCGATGTGGTGCTGCGCGGCACCAGCATGGAAATGGGCAAACAGGCCAGGAAAGTGGTGCTGGCCGGCCCGGCAACGGCGACCACAGCCACCCAGCAACTAAGCTCGGGCCAGATGACCGTGTTGCTGGACGAAGATGATCGCGCGCAGACATTGATTGCAGAGCCGGGCAGCTTGAATCAAGCGCCGGTGGTCGTCTCTCACGGCGGAAAAGGGCCGACCGGCGAAGGAACGCTGCGCGCGGACCTGATGACCGCCGACCTGGCACCGGAAGGCTGGGTCCGCTCCATCGAAGTGCAAGGCAACGTGCAGGGCAAATCGGAAAGTGGGGACATGCAGGCGGACGCGGGACACGTGGAAATGTGGCCACGCGTGAATCAAGCGAAACTGATGACATTGCGTGGAAATGTCCACATGAACCAGCGCGACCCAAAAACGCAAACGGGACGGAAGCTGGTGACTAACACTCTGCAGCTGAATTTCGCGGGTGGAAAGCCGGGCGAGCCAAACCCCATGCAACACGCGGAAACGTTGGACCGTGGAGTGATGGAGTGGAGCGACACGCCGACTTCGCAATCCAAGCTAAGCGCGGATAAATTGGCAGTGGACTTTGCAGCCGCCGGAAAAGCCAAGGATCTGGTGGCCACCGGAAACGTGGAAACGGAGCGGCATCTGGAGGGGCGGCCGGCACAAACAGCCACCGCTGCGAACGGAGATGCGCAACTGGACGCCGGCGGCGCCTGGACGCAAATGACCCTGCGCGGCAATGTGCACATGAAGGAGGGCGACCGCAGCGCGGATGCGCAGAAAGCGGTGTTCGCGCGAGTGGCGCAGACGACGGTTCTGACCGGGCAAGCGGTTGCGCGCGACGAGAGCAGCGAGACCAAGGCCAACAAAATCACCTTCAACCAGGACACCGGCGGGATTGAGGCGGAAGGCAGCGTGCGGTCCACCGACCTGGGAACGAAGCAAGGCACCATCCAGTTCAGCTCTTCGCCTTCCAACGTTATCGCCGATCACATGGTGGGAAATTCGAAGAATGGCCGAGCGCTATACACCGGGCATGCGCGATTGTGGCAAGGACCGTCGGTGCTGGAAGCGGACTCGATCGAACTCCTGCGTGATACGCGAATCCTGAACGCCACCGGAAATGTGCGTGCGGTGTTTCCAAAGCAGGACAGTGACGCCAAGGCTGCCAGCAATAAAGCCGCCAGCGATAAGACCGCCAACAAAGCGAAAGAAGTGGCTGTGTGGCACATTTCGTCGGGCGCCCTGAAATATTGGGATTTGGAGAATCGCGCCCACTTGGAAAAGAACGTCGTGGTGCAATCCGCCGACGAACGGATGAAGGGTCCGGTCCTGGATTTGTACTTTACGCGCGAACCGGACGGCAAAGAGGGCAGTGCCGGCACCTCTAAAATCAGCCGGGCCGTCGGCATCGGAGGGGTTGAGGTCGTGCAGGGAGACAAACGCGGTACCGCTGAGCGCGGCGTGTACACCGCGGACGACGATCGCTTCGTCCTGAGCGGCGGAACGCCAACTCTTTATGATGAAGACGGTGGAATGACCACCGGACGTGAATTGACCTTCAATATTGCGGATGATACGATCATCGTGGATTCGGGCAACGGCCCGCGCACGCTGACCAGGCACCGGGTCCAGAAATAAAGGGGACCGCGTTGCGATCCCGCGTGAATGCGGAATGCCGACACTCCAAGGCGTCGATCTCAGTAAGTCCTACCGGGGACGCAAGGTAGTCGATAACGTCGAACTAGAAATTGGGCAAGGTGAAGTAGTGGGCTTGCTAGGGCCGAACGGGGCCGGCAAGACGACTACTTTTTATATGATCGTGGGACTGGCACGTCCGGACTCTGGGCGTGTGGTGTTGAACGGCGAAGAAATTACGGACCTCCCGATGTACCTGCGAGCGCGCAGCGGAATCAGTTACCTTCCTCAGGAACCGTCCGTCTTCCGGCAAATGACTAGTGAAGAGAATCTGCTTGCGGTGCTGGAGACGCTGCCGTTAACGCCGGAGCAACAGCGAGACCGCCTGGAGGAATTGCTGGCGCAGATGGGACTGGAAACGGTGCGGCACAGCAAGGCATATATGTTGTCAGGGGGAGAACGCCGGAGGCTGGAGATTGCGCGATCGCTGACGCTGCAGCCGTCGTTCATTCTGCTGGACGAGCCGTTTTCCGGGATTGACCCGCTGACGGTAAAGGATTTACAGGATTTGATCCGGGAGTTGAGCCGCTCGGGAATTGGCGTTTTGATCACAGATCATAACGTGCGGGAAACACTCAGCGTAACGGATCGCGCGTACATCGTGAATCATGGGAAAATCATGAAGAAGGGTACGCCGGAGGAATTGAGCAACGACCCTGAAGTCCGTCGAGTATATCTGGGAGATAACTTCCGGTTGAATTAGGTCTATCCTAAGCACCTGGAATAAACACATGGCTTGGCAGGGACTCAAACTTAACCTTCGTGTGGCGCAGAAGCAGATTCTGACGCCGGGGCTGGTTCAGATGGTCAGCGTGCTGGCGCTGAACCGTCTGGAACTTCGCGAAATGATCAACCAGGAGATGATCGCGAACCCTGTCCTTGAGGAACTGAGCGAAGAGCCAACCGCAACCGACAACTACAGCGACGAAACCTTCCTGAAGGCCGAGACGGAAAAAGTTCCCGAGAAAAAAGAAGCCAATCCGTTCGACGAATTTGACGTCGGTTCCTTTTTCAATCAGTACCTGGACACCGGCGGGGATGGCGGGCAATCCCAGGAACGCGAAATTTCCGAACGGCCGTCCTTCGAAAAATTTTTGTCGTCCGCAGCCGGGCTGACCGATCACCTCGCCTGGCAGCTGAGCGTGACCATCTGCTCGGAAAACGTGAAGGAAATCGTCGAGAATATCATTGGCAATCTGGACGAGAACGGTTATCTGACAGCATCCGTGGAAGAACTCTCGCAGGATGGAAAATATTCCCAGGACGACCTGGAAGACGCGATCGCCGTGGTTCAGGACTTCGATCCGATTGGAGTTGGCGCGCGGGACTTGCGGGAATGCTTGCTGCTGCAACTGAAGGCTTTTGATTCGCAGAATACGCTGGCGCAGCAGATCGTGTCGGACCACCTGAAGCAGGTTCAAGCCAATCAACTGAAAGAAATTGCCCGGGCTCTGAATCGCCCGATGGACATCGTGAAGCACGCCATCGACACGATCAAGAAGCTCGATCCAAGGCCGGGCCTTCGCTACAACAAGACGGAGCCGCGGCTTGTGGAGCCGGATGTGTATTTCCGGAAAGTGGACGACGCGTGGCAGGTGTTCCTGAACGAAGACGATATGCCGCAATTGCGGCTGAGTCCTACATATCGCCGGCTGCTGGTGAGGGATGCCGCGGACAAAGACGTGCGCAACTATGTGAAGGAACGTTTCACCGCCGCAATCCAGTTGATGAAAAACATCGAGCAGCGGAAACACACGATTTTGCGGGTTTGCCAGTCCATCATTGCGCGCCAAGGCGAATTTCTGGATCACGGACCGGACACACTGAAGCCTATGATGATCAAGGAAGTGGCGGAAGAAGTGGGCGTGCATCCCTCGACGGTGAGCCGCGCGGTGGCCAGCAAGTACGCGCATACCCCGCAGGGAGTGATCGAATTGCGGTCGTTCTTCAGCGAAGCGGTAAACGGGCCCGAGGGCGGCGGTATGTCCCTGCAGACCTTGAAGCGGCTGGTGAAAAAGATGATCGACGAGGAAGACACCACCAAGCCGCTGACCGACGAGCAGATCGCCAAGAAACTGGAAGACAATGGAATTCACGTCACGCGGCGCACCGTGGCAAAATACCGGGAAGACATGAGAATCCCGAGCACGCACCAGCGCCGGGTAAAGAACTGAGCCCGCCCAAACCGTGAAGCGCACCAAGAGCAACTCACGAAACGCGAGTACTCCAGGCCGACAACTTGTCATCCTTACCGGACTTTCCGGATCGGGGAAGAGCACGGTCCTCAAGGCATTTGAGGACATGGGCTATCACTGCGTAGATAATCTGCCGGTGGAATTGATTCCGATCTTTGCGGAACTGCATGCCGCGGGAGAGGGCGATCTGCAGCGGGCAGCGTTGCTGGTGGATGCGCGCGAAGGGTTGCAACTGGCGAAGCTGCCGGGTTTGCTGAAACACTTGCGGCGCGATCATCCGATCATCCTTGTGTACATCGAAGCGCAGGAAGATGCGTTACTTCGGCGCTATAGCGAGACGCGCCGGCCTCATCCGCTGGGCAAAGATTATTCCGTGCGCGAAAGCCTGCGCCATGAAGAAGTTTTGATGGAGCCCATCCGCAAATTGGCGGATGTGGTGATCGATACCACGCAATTCAACGTTCACGAGTTGCGGCACTTCATCAACGAACGATTCAAGCTGGAAAGCAAACGGCCGCTGCTGGTTTCACTGGTGAGTTTCGGCTACAAGTTCGGAGTACCGACGGACGCGGACCTGATGTTCGACGTGCGGTTTTTGCCCAATCCGCATTTTGTGCCGAAGCTAAGGAAATATACGGGTAAGGACCTGCGAGTGCGGCGGTACATCCAGTCGTTCCCGCAAACCGGCGAATTCCTCAAGCGCATCCAGGGATTGCTGACCTACCTGATTCCTCACTACATCGAAGAGGGCAAAAGCTATCTGACCATCGCGTTCGGATGCACTGGGGGCAAACATCGCTCGGTGATGATGGCAGAGTGGCTAAAGCACGCCCTGGGCAAGAAGGGTTTTGCCACGCGCGTGGTGCACCGGGATATAAGTAAGTAGCTCACACGATCCAGGGCAGGAGAGTCCCGCTGTGCCGGTTGATGTCGCGTTCGTCACCGTCAACTACAACACGCTTGCGTGCGTAAGGCAGTTGGCCGCCTTCTTCAACAGCCTGGATACGCCTTTCACGTTTTCCGTCACGGTTGTCGACAATCAGTCCAGCGATGGCTCGCAGGAATTCCTGCAATCTTCGCCTGATATTAATTACATCCAAACGGGCGGAAATATCGGCTACGGAAGAGCGATCAATCGCGGCGTGGCGGCCACCGACAGCAAGTATGTCTGCGCGACGAATACCGACGTGATCCTCAACCGCGACGCGTTGATCGCACTTTGGCGTTTTATGGAGGGGCGACCCGATGCTGGGGTTTGCGCGCCAAGAATCACGTATGAAGATGGGCGCGACCAGGGCATGCTGTTCCGCCGTTCTCTTTTTTCCCAATATACGCAGTGGTACGCGAAGGCGCTGTCGGCATTCGCAAAACACAATCTAGCGAAAGCCACAGAGCCCGTAAGGGTCGAAGGCGTAATGGGCGCGTTTTTCCTGATACGGCGATCGGTGATGCCACAACCGGCATTGTTTGACGAGGACTTTTTCTTTTTTCACGAAGATATCGCGCTGGCTCACACGCTATTGAATCGCGGCGTGCCCTGCTTTGTCGTCCCCAGCGCAAAAATTATCCATATTGGCGGACAATCCAGATCGCCGGCATCCGTTTCGGCCTTTTACGAAAGTAAATATCTTTACCTTGAAAAATTCCATGGCCCATTCCATGCAAGGGCTGTCTATCTCTTCGATCGCGCGCGGATTCTCCGCAAATGGCTGTTTTATTGGATCTATTCGTTGCTCAGCCCCTCGGAGCGCATTAAATCCAAACAGCACTATTACAAGATCGCCTGGAATACAATGCGCTGGAAGTGAGCAAGCCTTTGTGGGGACCCGCCACGCCGCACCGTGAATTTGAAAACGAGATAAGGTGCTGTCATGCTTGGTTGACATGCTGGCCGAGGGGCGAATAGCGTACTAGGTGCGTAAGACAAAGCCAGTAGAGGACAGGCGGGTGGGTTCCCTGATTTCAGCACATCTGAAGCGATTGTTAAGCTACACGAAACCATACACTGTGCGGCTGGCGGCGGGTGTGTTCCTTGTGGCCTACGTGGCGGCGGTCGAAGCCATCATCGGATTCATGGTGAAGCCGGCGGTCGACTACGTATTGGACCCGGGCAAATTCGGGTCGAGCTTGCCGCTCGTCACGCTGCCCTGGAACGGGAAAGTGATTTACCTCAATAAATTCTTCCCGTCGAGCATACATAACGTCTGGACAATTTTTGCGATTACTCTCCTGGTGCTGTACGTGAGCAAAGCGGTCGCGGAATATCTGGGGTTGACGGAAATCCAGTATGTGGGACTGGCGGCGACGCGCGACCTGCGCAACGCGTTCTACGAAAAAGTTATCAAGCAGCCGATGGGATTCTTTCAGGGCAATGCCACGGGAAGAATCATTTCCGTGGCCACCAACGATATCGATCGTGTGCGCGTCGCCCTGAGCGATTACCTCGCCGACCTGTTCATGAAGAGTTTCAGCTTTGTGGCTTTCGTTGCCGCGATGCTCATTCTGGACTGGAGACTCGCGCTGGCCACGACAGTGCTGGTGCCTGCCGTCGTAATTCCCGTAAATAGACTGGGCAAAAAGATACTGCAGTCCGCAAAAAGCAGCCAGACCAGGATGAGCGATTTAAGTCAGATTCTGGAAGAGACGGTGAGCGGAAATCGCGTGGTCAAGGCATTCGGAATGGAAGATTCCGAGGTCAAGAAATTCCACGAAGTGGCGCGACGATTACTCCGGGAAAATATGCGATGGGTGCGCGCGGCAATCCTGACTTCGCCGCTGATGGATATCGTCAGCGCCATCATTATCCCCCTACTGTTGTGGTATGCCCGCGTGCAGATTCAGCACCACCAGCTCTCGCTGGGCGGTTTCATGTCGTTCTTGTTCATGATGTTCAGCGCGTACATGCCCCTGAAGCGGCTGGGCTACGTGTACCAGCAATTCCAGGCGGCGCAGGGCGCGAGCACGCAGGTATTTGCCTATCTCGATCGCGAAGAAGAAGTGCTCGACCAAAAAGGCGGAAAAGTCCTGGCCGGGTTCTCGAGCGACATCGCTTTCAACGATGTCAGCTTTGCTTATGAGTGCGATAGTGCCTCCATTCTCCAGCACGTGAGCTTTACCGCCAGCAAAGGATCGGTGATCGCGCTTGTGGGATTAAGCGGCGCCGGAAAAACCACGCTCGTGAACCTGATTCCTCGCTTTCATGAAGTGACCACGGGACAGATCAAGATCGACGGGACCGACATTCGCGAGATGAACCTGCGTTCGTTGCGAAATCAGATCGCCATGGTCACCCAGGAAAATATCTTGTTTCACGATACGGTGATGAACAACATCTGCTATGGCATGGAAGCGGTGCCAAGACAAAAGGTGGAGGATGCGGCGCATGCGGCCCTGGCGCATGAATTTATCCAGGAACTTCCGAACGGCTACGACACCGTGATCGGAGAGCGCGGAACGCGTCTCAGCGGCGGCCAGCGTCAGCGCATCGCCATTGCCCGCGCGATCCTAAAAGATTCGCCGATCCTGATACTGGACGAAGCTACTTCGGAACTCGACTCGGAATCCGAAAAGTTTGTACAGAAGGCTTTGGGAAACCTGATGGTCGGGCGAACCGTGTTTGTGATTGCTCACCGCTTGGGTACGGTGCGGAAAGCCGATAAGATTCTTGTGCTAGAGGATGGGCGCATCCGGGAAAGCGGCACGCATGCAGAGTTGTTAGCCAAGGGCGGGAGTTACGCGCGGCTGCATGAACTACAATTCGCGGAAGAGGATCTGCTGACTCCCGCGGACCTGGCGCATCCCAAAGTAGCGAGGTCCAACGAGGAAGGATGACGGCCAAAACTACAACCGAAGCCACCAGCATGGCGCCAGGCAAAGCAGAATGCCGTTCGATGACCGGGTATGCGATGGTCCGCGGCGAATTCAAGGGATGGACCGTGCGCTTGAGCGTGAAGAGCGTGAATCACCGTTTTCTGGATGTGAAGCTGCGGATTCCGGATTCGCTGGAGCCGTACGAACACAGGCTGCGGCAGGCGGTGCGTGGGCGAATTCATCGCGGGCATCTGGACCTGCACGTAAGCATGGATCCCAGCGAAGCCGCGCCGGTGCACGTGAACCGGGAATTGTTGAAGGCTTATGTAAACGCCGCGACTGATCTACAGAAGCAGACCGGCGGCAAAGCGGAACTGGATACGGTGTCACTGCTGCGCTTGCCGGGTGTGATTACTGGACTCGCGTCTGCCTTGCCGGAAACGGAAGAGGAACAGGAAGAACTGGGCAAGGCGCTGGAGACGTATCTCCTCGAAGCGCTAGGGAAGATGGACGAAATGCGCCGCAACGAAGGGCGGCATCTGACTGACGAGTTACGCGCGCGTGTCGCGAAAATTTCCATCGAAGCCGGACAAGTGCGGGAGCTGGTGAGCACGCTGCGGCCGGCGTTCTCGCGTCGTTTGGAAGCCCGGCTGAAGGAATTGCTGAACGGCACGAACATTGAGCCCGCGCGGTTGGCACAAGAAGCCGCGCTGCTTGCGGAACGCAGTGACGTCAGCGAAGAATTGGACCGGCTGAGAAGCCACCTGGAACAGTTCACGAAATTGCTGGACGGCGCCGGCGAACTCGGCAAGAAACTGGATTTTCTGCTGCAGGAAATGCACCGCGAAGCCAACACCATGCTTTCGAAAACGCCCGGCGTGGAAAGTGAAGCGTTGGCGATTACGGGTCTGGCCCTGGAAATCAAGTCGGACATCGAGAAATTGCGTGAACAGGTCCAGAACATCGAATGAGCGAGGGAACAGGATTAGAGCCACTGATCTTGATTGTTTCCGGACCGTCAGGGTCCGGCAAAAGCACGCTGGTGCAAAGGATTCTGGAGCTGCCGGGGACCATGCCCTCGATATCATGTACTACTCGGCCCCGTCGGGCGACTGAGGCCACAGGAAAATGCTATGATTTCGTCACTGACTCGACGTTCCAGTCCATGGTAGCCAAGGACGAATTTCTGGAGTACGCCCAGGTCTTTGGCAGGTATTCGTACGGGACGCCGAAAAAGTGGCTGGAGGAGTCTCGCCGCCGCGGACTGGATCTGGTGCTGGAGATTGACGTACAGGGCGCGCAGCAGGTGAAGCAGAAGTTGCCGGAATCGGTGGCGATCTTTATACTTCCACCCTCGCGCGAAGAATTGGAACGGCGGCTGCGCAGCCGGGGCCAGGACGCGAACGAAGAGATGGCGCGGCGTCTGGCGAAGGCTCACGACGAGATCGTGGCGAGCGAGAAATTTTACGATTTTTGTGTAGTGAACGATGACGTGGACCGTGCGGGAAAAGAAGCGCAGGCGATTGTACTTGCCTTGCGCTGCTCCAGCGTACGTCGCCGCGATCGCGTAAAACAAGTCCTGGCATCGTTTGGAGGGTAAGATACTCATGACCGTGCAAACAAAAGCTCCCGAGAGCCAGTTTGCTTACGTCGTGCTGGCCGCGCGACGAGCGCGTCAGATCATGGCGGGAGCGCCCCCGATGGTAGACAACACGCGCACCCAAAAGGCTACTCGGATCGCGTGCGAAGAGGTCACCCACGGGCTCATTGAATACGACTTTTCCGAGGTACCCGCGACGGAAGAGGAAAAGGAAGCCAAGCGGCGCAAGTAGCGCGCCGCGAGGCAGCTATGCGCATCACCCTCGGCGTCACGGGCGGAATCGCTGCGTACAAATCTGCGGAACTGGTCCGCCGCCTTCAGGACGAGGGACACACCATCCAGGTAGTCATGACGCGGGCGGCGCGCGAGTTCATCACGCCGCTTACCTTTGCCGCGCTCAGCGGACAACGAGTCATCACCGATCTATTTACGAATCAACCCGGCGGGGAAGGCAGCCTCGATTCCGCGATCGATCATATTGCCGTGGCGCAGAAAACGGATTTGCTGCTCGTGGCGCCAGCGACGGCGGATATCTTGGCCAAATTTGCGCGTGGCGTTGCGGACGATTTTCTGACCACGTTGTATCTCGCTTCCACCGCGCCGATGGTGATCGCGCCGGCCATGAACGTAAACATGTGGCAGCATGCGGCCACGCAGGAAAATGTGGCGGCATTGCGCGCGCGCGGTGTGCGGATTGTGGAGCCTAACGAGGGATATCTGGCTTGCGGGATGACCGGCTCCGGACGCCTGGCGGACCAGGAAGAGATTTTGCGGGCGGTGCGAGAGGCGGTTCGGTCGGAGCAGGATATGGCCGGCGAAACCGTTCTCGTGACCGCGGGGCCGACTTGCGAAGACATTGATCCCGTGCGATTCCTGACGAACCGTTCATCCGGGAAGATGGGTTATGCGGTCGCCGCGGCTGCGGCACGTCGTGGTGCGAAAGTGACGCTGGTGAGCGGGCCGGCGGCGCTGGAGACGCCCCGCGGAGTGCAGCGGGTGGACGTGCGCAGCACCGAAGAGATGCAGCGGGCCGTGCAGGCCAAGTTTCCGTCTTGCACGATTGCCATATTTGCAGCGGCGGTTGCCGATTACCGTCCGGCGGAGAAGTCCCGGCAAAAGATCAAGCGTAAAGAAGATGCATTGACGCTGCGGCTGGAACCCAACCCGGACATTCTGGCAAGTATGGCCAAAGATAAGGGCGAGCGGCTGGTCGTAGGATTTGCGGCCGAAACCGAACATATGGCGGAGAACGCCCGGAAAAAATTGACGCAAAAGAACGCGGACTTGATCGTGGCCAACGATGTCGCTGCCGAAGGCGCAGGTTTTGATAGCGACACAAATATTGTGACCCTGTTTTCTCGCGATGGACGCGACCGGCCTTTGCCTCAGCTGAGCAAGGCTGAAGTGGCGCAGTGTATCCTGGACGAGGCGCTGCGGCTTCGTGGTTCGTTGAAGAGCAAGCCCGCATCTCATCGGGCCGGCGATTAAACGATCATGCCTGAATCGATTCCGGAATCCTTGCAACAGAAGATTGAGGAGCGCCTCCGCTATTACGAGGACCTGGGGATTCGTTTGTTCTACCGGGATCGCGTGACGAGTGATGTTTCAGCGCCCACGCCGAGTATGCCGGCAGCTGTCTCCGAAGCGCCTGCCGTTTCGATTTCACAGGAGAGTTCCTTGCCCAAGCCGAAAAGCAAAGTGGCCCTGCCAGTCAGTGCAGAGCCGGCGCCGAGAATCGTGCCCGATGTGGCGCCGTCGGGAGCTTCTTTATTCGAAACGATCGACAAGGTACAGGACGATTCTCTGCTGAAGATTCGCGAGGACCTCGGCGACTGCACGCGCTGCAAGCTGCACAAGAAACGAAACAAGCTCGTGTTCGGCGACGGCAGCGAGAAAGCTCAACTGGTGTTTGTCGGCGAAGGGCCGGGAGCGGATGAGGACGCACAGGGCTTGCCGTTCGTGGGACGCGCGGGGAAGCTTTTGACGCAGATGATTGAGGCCATGGGCCTGCAGCGGAAAGACGTGTACATCTGCAACGTGGTGAAATGCCGTCCTCCGGAAAATCGCACGCCAGAGCCGGACGAAGTGCAGACCTGCTCGCCATACTTGTTGCGCCAGATTGATGCGATCGATCCAAAAGTGATTGTGTGCCTCGGCGCGGTGGCGGCCAAAACGCTGCTGCAAACCACGCGCGGCATTTCGCAATATCGCGGTGAATGGCAGGAGTGGCGCGGGCGCAAGCTGTTAGCCACGTATCACCCAGCCTATTTATTGCGTAATCCACCGGCCAAAGCCGACGTTTGGAAAGACCTGCAAAAAGTGATGGCCGAACTCGGCCTGCAACTGCCGAAGAAAAAGTCCTCGTAGTTTCTCACTATGGGCATTGTTCTAGGGCTGCTGACCGCGCTTTCCTGGGGAAGCTCGGATTTTCTGGCGCGATTTGCCACGCGAAAAATCGGAACGTTGCGCACCATGCTGTATATGCAGTTTGCGGGTTTGTTATTGCTGACCGTGGCGCTGCATTGGCTGGGCGGGTTGGGACACCTGGCGGATGGCTCGGGATTTCGGCCGTGGGCGTGGGGAATTTTGGTTGGCGTGTTGAACACCTGCGGCACGCTGGCGCTGTATCGATCGTTTGAGATTGGCAAAATGTCCATCGTCGCGCCAATCTCCTCGAGTTACCCGGCGCTGACGATGTTGCTCGCGGCGACCACAGGCGAACGGCTCACGCCGGCGCGGCTGATCGGATTTGCGTTGATCCTGGCGGGCGTGGTCGTTGTCGCAAGAGGGGAAAATGCGCCTGTGGACACCAATACGATTGACGGGCAGCAACAATCGAACAAGAAACATTTGGGAGTTGGATGGGCGCTGCTCGCCGCTCTGTCTTTCGGCGTGATGTTCTGGCTGTTGGGAACACGGGCGGTGCCGCTGATTGGCAGCGCGCAAACCGTGTGGATCATCCGCCTGACCAGCGTGGTGCTCGTCGCCGCTGTGATTCTGATAGCGCGACAGCCGCTGGCGTTGCCCGAAAAGGGAGCGAACGGCTGGATCCTGGGCATCGGCATTCTGGATACGAGCGCCTACGTTTTGAATAATTACGGGATGCGCCTGGAACAAGTGTCCGTGGTGAGCGTGCTCGCCTCGTTGTATGGAGCGGTTACGGTGGCATTAGAGCGGCCACGATTTTGGGGGAGAAGATTACGAAAACGCAGTGGCTCGGAATTGTGGGAATCTTCGCGGGGATTGTGTTGATCAGCCGATAAGCCAACCAGCCAATCAGCGCCGGAGCCGCGCCAGAAGTTAGCCCAGCCCGCAAGGGCTGGGACCGCGCAACATCCGAAGCGCCGTAGGGTGCGACACATTTCGCAGCACTGTGCGACGCACGACAAAGCGCAACCCAAGATGCCGGCCTGAAGGCGCGGCTCTACAAGGTGCTGCTACACTACACGCGGAATGAAACTGCACGACCAACACCTCATCGCGAAATGACCGAATCCTATTGCAACGTGGCTTTGCCGGTGCCTTTGCGCACGACGTTTACCTACGCCGTGCCTGACGCGATGCGCGCAGAGGTACAGCCCGGCAGTCGCGTGCTGGTGCCCTTCCGGAAGAAAGCAATGGTCGGTGTGGTCGTAGACATGACCGCGACAGCTCCGGAAAAAACCAAAATTCGCGAAATCCAGAAAGTGTTGGATCTGATTCCCGCGCTCCCCCCGAAACTTCTGGAATTGGGGCAGTGGGTGGCGAACTACTATTTGGCGCCGGTTGGCGAAGTGTTTCGCGCGATGCTTCCCCCCGCGACCGATGTCGCCCTGAAAAGACAGATCGTGCTGACCGATGCGGGGCGCACACTCGCTGAAAAACTGAAAGCAGGGACTACGCTGACCGATCTTGATGGCGCGGAGACGGAATTTCTACAGAAGCTCCTGGAGAAAAAGGGCGAACTCACGTTTGCGCCAGGCGGCAAGATGGGTATCCCGCCAGAAACGTTGCAAAGGATGCAGCGACGCGGCTACCTGGAAATCCGAGAGACGATGCAAGGCCGCAAGCGCAAGATGCACAACGTGGTGGCGTGGAAAAGGAAAGATGCGGAGAAGCTGGGCGAAAAAGAGCAGCGGATTCGCGCGTTGCTGGAGACGGAACGCGGCCCGCTGCCGATGCCGCAGTTGCTGAAACTGGCGCAGGTTTCACGCGGGCTGATCGACCGCATGATGCGAGACGGATTGCTGGAAAGCTGGGAAGAACCGGTCGATCCCGTGGAAGACCCATTCGACACGGGCTACACGCCGCCGGCGCACACGTTGAATGAAACGCAGGAGAGCGCGTTCAACGCGATCCGCGCGCGTTTTGAGCTGGGCGAATTTGGCGTGCAGTTGCTGCACGGTGTGACCGGCAGTGGCAAAACCGAAGTGTATCTACGCAGTGTGCAAGATACATTGGCGCGTGGCAAAACCGCGATCATCCTCGTTCCGGAAATCGCTCTGACGTTGTGGATCGGGCGGCAATGCCGCGCGTGGTTTGGCGCGCGCTTTGAAGGCGTTGCGGTGCTGCATTCGGCGCTCAGCGATGTGGAGCGAGCACGGGAATGGCAACGCGTGCGGAGTGGAGAAGCGCGCGTAGTCGTAGGAACGCGCTCGGCAATTTTCGCGCCTCTGGAAAATCTCGGCCTGGTGATCGTGGATGAAGAGCAGGAGAACAGCTATAAACAGGAGGAAACGCCGCGCTATCACGGGCGCGATGTGGCCATTGTGCGCGCGAAGCTGGAAAATGCGCTGGCACTGCTTGGTTCAGCCACGCCTTCACTCGAGACTTACCACAACGCGGTGAATGGCAAATACGAATTGCTCACGATGGCGTCGCGCGTGGAGAACCGCAACATGGCCGCGGTCGAAATCGTGGATCTGCGCACCGATTTCCAGCAGACGCAAAAAGCCAATCCCATTTCGCAAACGCTGCACACCGGAATTGCGGAGTGCTTGTCGTTTCAAACGCAAGCGCTCGTCCTCATCAACCGGCGTGGCTATTCCTGGTCGGTGCTCTGTCGCAGTTGCGGAGCCTCGGTGCAATGCGTGAATTGCAGCATTTCCATGACGTATCACAAAAACCGCAACCGGCTGGAGTGCCACTATTGCGGCTCGATCCAGGCGGTCCCGAAAGTTTGCCCCAAGTGCGAGTCGAAGTATGTGTACTTTTTCGGCGAAGGCTCCGAGCATCTGGAAGAACGCTTAAGAAAGGAATTTCCCGGAGCGCGCATTGCCCGGCTCGATCGTGATACGGCGCGGACGAAGAGGCAGTACCAGGAAACATTAGGTGCGTTCGCGAGCGGTGCGCTAGACATCCTGGTCGGCACGCAGATGCTCGCGAAAGGCCACGATTTTCAGCGCGTAACATTAGTGGGTGTAATTTCGGCTGATTCCTCGCTCAGCTTGCCGGATTTCCGCGCGGCAGAGCGCACGTTTCAATTGCTGACGCAGGTGGCGGGCCGTGCGGGACGTGGCGAATTGCCGGGACGCGTGTTGATTCAGACATACTACCCCGAACATTACGCAGTGCAGGATGCAGTGCGGCAGGATTACGTGTCGTTCTATGAGCGGGAGCTACATTTCCGGAGAATGATGATGTATCCGCCGTTCACATCGCTTGCCAACGTAATCGTCAGGCACACGAATCTGGAAAACGCGATTCAATGGTCGCGGCGCTTGTCGGAATACTTTGCGCCCCATGACGGCAAGGGCGTGCGCGTTCTCGGCCCGGCATCGGCGCCGCTGGCCAGGCTGAAAATGGAACACCGCTATCAATTTTTGCTGAAGTCGCCGAAGAAATCGCTGCTCACAAAAATTCTTAGCGGCGCACTGGCGTTTTGCGAAGCAAACGAAATCCCCGGCAGGGCTTTGTTGGTCGATATGGATCCGTTGACGTTGCTCTGAGGGACGCGACGCGGAGGAACAGGTGTGATGGCGCTCACTCTGAGACTTTCGTCGCAAAAAGCGCTCCTCAGAATCACAAATCACTGCGCGAGTTGTGGCGGGACCAGAAGAAGTAGCCGGGCGTGTCTGAACGCGCGGACTACCGTAGCGGATTCGCCATGAAGCAAAGCAGAAAAACCGCCATCGCGATCACCGCGCCGAACCGGCGGTCCGGATCAAGCGGGGTGGGATCGTAGATCGGCGCCATGCGAAAGAAGCGCAATCCGATCAGGAGCGCCGCCCAGAAATACCATCCCTTCCACACAAAAAAGCCGAGCGGAATCAAAGCCAGAGGAAGCAGCAACGAAATCCAGCGATGCGCGCGCGGGCTGACGGAGCGCACGATGTGCCCGCCGTCGAGCTGCCCGACGGGAAGCAGATTCAGCGCCGTGGCGAAAAGGCCGACCCACGCGGCGCGTCCCACCGGATGCAGCAGCAAGTCCGTGGCTTGCGCATTCGGCTGGAGAATTGCCGTCATCAATTTCAAGGCCAGCGGCACGCCAAAAATAATGTCCGCGCTTCCATCCGTGCCAATCGAAGGAATCACTTTCGAATGAAGCACTCCATAAGCCAGCGCCGGAATGGCGAACAAAAATCCGACCAACGGGCCGGAAGCGCCAACGTCAAACAGCGCTCGGGAAGAGCGAATCGGCGAACGGATCAGGATGAACGCGCCAAACGTCCCAATCAAAGTGGGAGCGGGAATAAAAAAAGGATAGGTGGAGTGGATATGATGATGGCGGCAGGCGAAATAATGGCCAAGCTCGTGCGCCAGCAGAATCGTCAGCAACGTGGCAGCGAAGGGCAGCCCTGAAAGAAGCAGGGATGGGTGATGATACGCCAGCGGAAACGTCTCAAAAAAAGTATCGAGCGAAACGGTCTGATTATGCGCATACGCCGCGGCAAAGTGCGCGCCTGCCAACAAGCAAGTGATCAACGTCAGAACAAACAATCCTGTCGCGAAAATTAACGAGCGTACGGAAGGATGCGAGCGCGCCGCGCGATAATACGCCGCGGAATCTGGCCGCCGCGACCAATCATGGGATTGCAGAATAGCGGGAGCTCGCTGCTCTGGTTCCTGAGGATTCACTAGGTTTTACTTAGCCGGGGCAGGGGTGGTGTCTTCCAGGCCCTGCAGTTCCTTGCCGGGCTTGAAACGCACGGCTTTCCCGGGAGGGATGCTGACTTCTTCGCCGGTGCGAGGATTACGCCCGATGCCGGTTTTGCGAGGCTTCACGCTGAAGACGCCGAACTTACGCAGTTCGATGCGCTGGCCGCGGCCCAATGCGTTCTTGAGCGATTCAAAGACGGTCTCGACGGCCTGCTCCGCTTTCGTGCGGCTGATATTTGTCTTGCCGACCACAGCATTTACGATGTCGAGCTTAATCACACCACCCTCCAGGAATCCGTGGCCCGATGCTAGAGGCTACCGTCCAGGTTGTCAAGACGTGGCCCCTCATCTACACTGTAACCCTTTGAGAGTACACGTTTTTCGCGATTTTTACAGGAGGATATGGATGTCCGTCAAGCCAGACAGCTGGATCCGCCGCATGGCGCTGGAGCACAAAATGATCGAGCCGTTCACGGACCGTCAAGTCCGGGAAGGGGTGATCAGCTATGGCGTGTCCTCGTACGGATATGACATCCGCGTGGCTGACGAATTCAAGATTTTCACGAATGTGAACACCACGATCGTGGATCCCAAACATTTCGATCCTCGTTCGCTCGTGGAATATACCGGCGAGTATTGCCTGGTGCCGCCGAATTCTTTTGCGTTGGCGCGCTCGATTGAATATTTCCGCATTCCCCGGAATGTGCTGACGATCTGCCTGGGCAAATCGACATACGCCCGCTGCGGAATTATCGTGAACGTCACGCCCTTCGAGCCGGAGTGGGAAGGCTTCGTAACGCTGGAAATCAGCAACACCACGCCACTGCCCGCCAAGATTTACGCCAACGAAGGCTTGTGCCAGGTGCTGTTCTTCGAAAGCGATGAACCCTGCGAAGTGAGCTACAAGGATAAAAAAGGGAAGTATCAATCACAGGGCGGCATCGTGTTGCCGCGGTTATAGGCGGCGGTTCCCACCTTTGACAACGATTGTCAAAGGTGGGAACCGCATAGTTTGCGTCCCGAAGGATCTCAACTCAGACTATTCCTCGACTCGATCTGCCGAAGCTCAATTAGCGGAAAAGTTTGCCGGCAAATTCCGTCACGTGTTTGCCCTGATAGCGCGCAACCTTCAACTCATTTTCGGTGGGCTGCCGCGCACCATCCGCCCCCGCCAAAGTGGTTGCGCCGTAAGGCGTGCCACCGGAAATTCCCCCCATGTACATCAGGCCGGGTTCGGTATAAGGCACGCCGACAATCACCATACCGTGATGCAGCAGCGTACTGTGAAAGCTCGTAATCGTGGTTTCCTGCCCGCCGTGTTGCGTGCCAGTGGAGGCGAACACGCTGCCCACTTTTCCTACGAGCGCTCCCTTCCTCCACAAAGGACCGGTCTGATCCAGGAAACTACGCATCTGCGCCGCCATATTTCCAAAACGCGTGGGCGTGCCGAAGATAATCGCGTGGGCATCCGCGAGCTGTTCGACCTTTGCCACGGGAATTTTCGACAACGTAGCTTTGGCGGCCTTCGCACCGTACTTCTCCAGCACGTCGTCGGAAATAAGTTCGGGAACCTGGTACAGCGACACTTCCGCGCCTGGAACCTGCTTCGCCCCTTCCACTATTGCTTCGGCCATGCGATGGACGTGGCCGTACATGCTGTAGAAAATAACCTGCACCTTGATGCTCATAGTTCCTCTCCTTAATCCGCAAAATTGAAGGTCCGTACTGCAAACTTTCTGCGACGAAATCGTCTCCAGCTGTTTATTTCAGGAAGGGAGCCGGTTGTCCCCAAGCGCCAGACATAACGAACTCCGACAATGGCTTGCGACTGCGCGGAGCAAGTTCGCGTTCACGAAGAGTTTCCGACAAAGTTTGCGGATCGCCGGGATAGCCGATCACGAAGGCCGCAATAGCTTCCCAGTCGGCAGGAATTGAGAAAAGTTCTTTCGCCTTCTGAGGATCGAACCCGCCCATTTGGTGAACGAACAGCCCTCGAGCGCTCGCCTCCATCGTCAGGTGAGCAACCGCCGCGCCGGTGTCGTAGAACGCGTTGCGATTGGGGCTCCCAGTACGCGCAAAGGAAAGCTTGGACACTGCAATGGCGAGGACCGGCGCATTCTTGGCCCACATCTGGTTGAATTCAACCAGCGTGCTCAGCAGTTTGGGATACGCCGGATCATCCTTCGTTGCAACAAGAAAAGCCCACGGCTGTTCGTTGCTGCTCGAAGGCGACCAGCGCGCCGCCTCGAACAGGCTGCGCAAAACTTCGCCAGCCACTGGTTTGTCCGCGAACGCGCGCGGGCTCCAGCGGTGGCGAATCAAATCGTGTACCGGATGATCGGAAGCAGCAGGATTCTTCATTGTCTCTCTCCAAGATTCATATCAAATGACTCACGGGCGGCAACTTACTTGCACGGCAAATCGAAAAGGAAATTACTTTCCCTGTGGAGGAATAATCATCTCCACGTCCAAAGTGATATCCACGTTATCGGACACGACTACCCCACCGGAATCGAGTGTCTTGTTCCAGGAGACGCCAAAATCCTGGCGATTGATTTTTGTAGTTCCGGAGATGGCCGTGCGTTGCAGTCCCCAAGGATCCTTGATGGGCGGCTTCGGGACGGTCACTTCAAGAACGACCGTCTTGGTGTTGCCGCGAATCGTGAGATCGCCGGTGACTTTAAGCTTGCCATCGCCTACAGCTTCGACCTTGGTGGATTTGAAAGTCATCGTCGGATGATTGGCGACGTCGAAGAAATGATCGCTCTTGAGGTCCTTGTCGCGATCGGGCTCGCGAGTATCCACGCTGGTCGCGTCGATCGTGACCTCGACAGAAGATTTGGAAGGATCGGCATCGTCATAAACCACGGTGCCGTTGATGCCGTGAAACTCGCCGCGCACGGTGGAAATCATTAAGTGTGTAACGGCAAACTGCGCGTCGCTGTGCTTTGGATCAATCTTATACGTGGTCGTGGTGGCCAGAGCCGGAAGGGCGAATGACGCCGCCGTGGCCGCTGCTACTGCGATGTGACGAAAATACCCTTTCATTGTGTTGCTCTCCTTTTGCTCGTTTTGAATTGCTCGTTTTGGAATATTCGTTGGATGCCGGAAACGCTAGCCGGGTGCGCGCTTTTGCACTTCGGCCAACAACTCCGCCAATTGTTTCAGCTGGGCGGGAGACATATGGCGAAACTGATTCTTGTGCAACTCGTGGACCGGCCGGTCCAGCTTCTTCAATAGCTTCAGCCCTTCCGCAGTGATGCGGGTTTTAATCACACGGCGATCCTCTTTTTGCCGTTCGCGCGTGATGAGTTTGTGCTTTTCCATGCGATCGAGAAGCCTGGTCATGTCCGGATCGCGTGAAATCATGCGATCGCTGATCCCGCGGCAAAGCAAGCCGTCGGGTTCGGCGCCACGAAGAATGCGCAGCACATTGTATTGAGCGGGGGTTAGCCCGGCGGCCTTGATGAGCTGTTCGGCTTCCTGGGAAAGGGAATCCGCGGCCTTGAGCAGCGTCACAAATATGTGGGCTTCCAGGTGAGCCGTGGGGCGATCGGGAATGGAGTGCGAATCCATGCTTGCAATATAGTCGTTACAACGACTATTGTCAAGAGGAAAAGTGTCGCCCTTCCTTTTACGGCTTCCCCACCGGACGCATCTGCACTTCGCTGATGAAGCTTTGCGGCCCTTGCAATGCCACCATCGCTACGGCGTGAGCCACGTCTTTGGCCGTAAGCACCTTAGAGGGATCTTTCGGCCCGCGCCCGGAAAACTCCGTGGCCACGCTTCCGGGGCAGATTACGCTGACGCGGATTCCAAACCCGCGCAGGTCCTCGGCCATGCACCCGCTCAAACCCTGCAAGCCCCATTTGGACGCGCAGTAAAGTCCACCGCCGGCGAAAGTATTTCTGCCCGCCAGCGAACTGATATTGATAATGTCTCCGCGCCGCCGCTGCATCATCAGCGGAGCAACGGCACGCGACACCAGAAACACACTCTTGAGATTGGTATCCAGAACCATGTCCCAGTCCTCTTCTCTTTTTTCCGCTACGGCGCCAAATCCAGGATTGCCGATTCCGGCGTTGTTCACGAGCAGCGTGATCGGTCCCAGTTTTTCTTCCGTGGCTTTGACAAGTGACGAGATTTCATCTGCATTCGTAACATTTGCCGGCATCCCCAGAACGCGAGAAGAAATCTCCGCTACTTCCCGCGTTGCCGTTTCCAGCGCGCGGGCATCGCGTCCGCACAGACTCACTGCGGCCCCGAGCTGCGCGAACTTTATGGCGATGGCTTTGCCAATGCCGCGGCTGCTTCCGGTAACAAGCGCCACCTGGCCGGATAAAGGTTCTTCGGAGTGCGCCGGACTATTTGCGTTGCTTATATTGCTCATTTGATTTCTTCCTCGCCGAAGCTACGAATTTTGTGCGAAACTCATCTTACTCCCAAGGAGCCGCCCGGCTTTGGATGCCTCATCGGTGCGCAGGGTGTGAGGTTCATTCAAACAATGGCGGTCTACCTATACTCAACGAGTAAGTAAGTGATTTAGTCAGTGACTTGCGAACGGGCGGCGGCCGCCCCTATAATTCGTAGGTTCTGAGAGCGCCATTCTTCTTTGCTGGGATGAGTTGTAGCCCTGGCCAGCGCCTTTGGGTGTTTGCCAGATTGCGTTATTCTAAACACGAGCGGTGAGAGCGAGGAGATAACGGAATGAATGCAACACGACGGATGGCAAGCCTGGCGGTCCTGATCGCGCTTTGCCTGTTTTGCTTGAACACGATCCCGGTGGCCGCGCAGGATGCCGGCGCAGGCGCTGGTGGCCAGAAGTACACTATGGCGGAATACAACGCTTACACGGCCGCGGCGAATGAGAAGAATCCGGCGGCGCAATTGAAAGCGCTGGATGATTTCGTGCAGAAGTATCCGACTTCGAGCTTACTGAACTACGTTTATCCGCTTTATTACCAGAACTACGCGGTTCAAAAGAACTATCCCAAGGTGATCGAATACGCGGATAAGGAGCTGTCGCTGGGCAGCAAGCTCACCCCCACCGAGAAATACCAGGCCTATTCGGCGCGCGCCTTTGCCTACAACAACACGCCGAATCCGGATCCTGCCACCGCGAAGGCGGCATACCAGGCCGCGCTCGACGGCGCGAAGTCCGTCGAGGACTTGCCGTTGCCTCAGGGCTACTCCCCGGATAAATTCAAAGAGGACAAAGGCAAGGCCGTTTTGAGTTTTAATGGCACTGCCGCTGCCGCAGCCTTTGCCGCCAAGGATTATCCCGACGCGATTACGATGTACAAAACGATCTTGGCCAGCAACCCCGACGATTTCATTTCCAACTTCAACATTGGCCGCGCTTACCTGGCAATGACTCCGCCGCAGCAACTCGATGCGCTATGGGCTTTTGCGCGGGCAGCGACGTCGAAGAGCGCCACCCCGAAGCAGGCAGACTCAGTAAAGGCGTATATGCCCAAGGTGATCGCGTCTTATCAGGGCGGTACCGTGTGTGACCCGCTGACGCAAGCCGAGCTGAACGAATTGCTGCAACTCGCAGCCAGCTCACCCGATCGTCCGGCGAGCTACAAGCTTTACAGTGCCGCGGATCTGGATGCAGCGCGCAAAGACATGACCATCGCTTCGGTGGTGACGGACCTGAAAGCCGGCGGAGACAAGGCGAAACTGACCTGGACCGCCGCTTGCGGACTGGAATTCCCCGATGTGCCGGGGAAGATCATCGACGTCGCTGCGGCAGGCGACCAGGTTGAACTGAAGAATGCGTTTGTGACCAGCGATGCGGAGTTCGAAGCCGCTACCACACCGAACATGGACGTGATTATCAAGACCGTGGATCAGCCGGACGCTGCCAAGCTCGAAAAAGGCAACGCCGTGCGCTTCACTGGCACGCTGGAATCCTACGATCCCGATCCTGCGTTCATGCTACATTGGGACAAGGCCAAGGTGAACGAGGAAGATCTGCCGAAGGCCGGCAAGAAACCTGCGCCGAAAAAGCACTAGGCCAAGCCGCAATCAGAATAACTGGCTGAAATCGAAAACGGCCCCACTGGAAAACGGGCCGTTTTTTTTGTGCGGAGAACGAATATCGTCAGCGCGTGCGTCCGCGGCGATGGTCTAGCTTATATTGCACCACCTTGCGGCTCAGCGTGTTGCGGTGAATGCCCAGAAGTTCCGCCGCCCGAGATTGGTTGCCATTCGTGCGGTCCAGCATGCGCTTGATGAAGCGTTTCTCAAATTCGCTGACTGCTTCATCGAATAAAATTCCTCGCTCCACCATTTGTGACACCAGGCCTTCGAGTTGGTCTCTCACGTCGACACTCTCCGCGGCAGATTAAGCGTTCTCGAACCGGGCGAACAGCTACTCCAAATCGTGGCCTACCAGAATGCGGTAGGCTTCACGATATTTGGCGCGAGTACCCGCAACCACATCCGGGGGCAAGTCGGGCCCGGGTGGAGTCTTTGGCCACTGGATGCGTTCCAGGTAATCGCGAACAAACTGTTTGTCAAAAGAGGGCTGTGGGCCCCCGGGCTTGTATCCTGCCGCAGGCCAAAATCGCGAAGAGTCCGGGGTAAGGGCTTCGTCGATCCAGATCAATTCGCCATTGAGCTGACCAAATTCAAATTTGGTGTCGGCCAGAAGGATGCCGCGCGGCTCGGCGTAGGCGGCGGCGCGACGGTAAATCTCAAGTGTCACGTCACGCACCTTTTTAGCCAGAGGCTTGCCGAGCATTTCCTCGACGCGTTCGAAGGAAATATTTTCGTCGTGGCCGCTGCTGGCTTTGGTGGCAGGAGTGAAAATGGGCTGCGGCAGTTTGTCCGATTCCTTCAATCCTGGTGGCAACGCGATTCCGCAAACTCTTCCTGTGGCGCGATATTCTTTCCAGCCAGAGCCGGAAAGATAGCCACGCGCCACGCATTCAATCGGAAGAGGCTGCGTCTTGCGCACAACCATGGAGCGGCCGGCCAGGTCCTCCGCGTAGCGATCAAAAGGAGAAGGGAATTGCGTTGCGCTCAAAAGGTGATTGGGGATCACGTCTCTAAGCAGATTGAACCAGAAAAGCGAGAGTTGCGTCAGCACGCGGCCTTTGTCCGGAATGGGCGTGGGCATCACAACATCGAACGCAGACAACCTGTCGGTCGCGACAATCAGCAGGCGGTCGCCCAGGTCGTAGATATCACGGACTTTCCCGCGCGCAACCGGCGCTATACCCGCGAAATTCGTTTCGCGGATCACTTTTGCAGCTGAAGTTGTGTTCACGAGAACTTGCCCCTGAGGAAGCGTGGAGCATTCTAACGCACCGCACGGCGAAGTCAATGTGACTCGTGGGGAATTTATGTGTGGAAATTCTTATTGCAAGTATTTTGATTTCTCATTGGAAACTTGCGCGCACATTGGAACTGCTCCGCGCGGAAAACGCGGAACTACGCGGCAGTGGCGGCGCGCTGCTTGGAACGCGGCCCCGTTTCTTCGCCTTCCCAGCGAACGCTGACGATTTTCGAAACGCCAGGTTCTTGCATGGTCACGCCGTAGAGAACGCTGCCCGTTTCCATGGTCTTGCGATTGTGCGTGACCACGATGAATTGCGTCTGCGCGCTCATATCGCCGATCAGCCGCGTAAAGCGGCCGACGTTGGCCTCGTCAAGCGGCGCATCCACTTCGTCCAGGATGCAGAACGGGCTCGGCTGATAACGGAAGATCGCGATCAGCAACGCGAGCGCGGTCATCGCTTTTTCGCCACCAGAGAGCAGCAGCACGTTTTGCAGGCGCTTGCCCGGAGGCGACGCGACGATGTCGATGCCCGCATCGCCGGAGCTGTCCGGTTCGGTCAGGCGCATTTCCGCAGTGCCGCCGCCAAAAATGGTGTGGAACGCGGTGGTGAAGTTGGCGTTGATGGAAACGAAAGCCTGTTCGAATTTATCGCGCGTGATCTGGTCGAGTTCCTTGATGGCCTGCTGTGTGTCGGCGATGGACTGTAGCAGGTCGTCGCGCTCGCGCGTCAGGAACGTAAAGCGCTGCTCGCACTCGTTAAATTCCTCGAGTGCCATCATGTTGATCGCGCCCATATTTTCGATGCGCTGCTTCATCTCGCGATAACTGGCCTCGGCGGTGGCAAGTTCTTCGCCGGTCATGAACGCAGTTTCGGAGGCGATCAGATCCTCAGGCTGCGCGTTCACTTCCGTCAGGCAAGTCTCGCGCAGGTGCTGGCGGTCGGAATCGTTGCGCGCTTTCTCAATTTCGAATTTGCCACGTTCTTCGCGCATTTCCTGGAGCGATTGACGCGCCATGCGCAGACGATCTTCCAGTTGCGCAACGCGAACCCGCGCGTCATCCCATTCCTGCTCGAGCTGTGCCTGCACCTCCGCCAATCGTGCCTTTTCCACGCGCAAAGTTTCCAGTTGTACCGTTAATTCTTCAGACTGCTTCGCCATTGCGGTAGTTTCTTCGCTGATCGATGCTTCCTGCTGGCGCAAAGCGGCTTCGCGGCGGTCCAGTTCCGCGCGTTCTTCCTGCAGCCGGTGAGAAATCGCTTCCGCTGAAGCCAGGCGCTCGTTCATCGTAGCCAGCTCTGCCTTGGCAGTCGCCAATTCATCGCGTTCCGATTGCACGGCGTTGCGCAGTTGCGTCACTTCTTCCGTCAGCCGCACGGTTTCCGATTCCGCTTCGGCGCGGCTAGAGGCGGCGAGTTGATGCTGCATCTGTGCCAGCAGCGCGCGCTGCTGCGCGGTATCCATTTCCTTCCGGATATGCGCCAGATCGTTCTGGCAAACGGTCAGATCCAGGCCAAGGCGCCCAAGATCGCTCTGGGTTTGTTCGTGGCGATGCTTCGCGGCAAAGTGCACGCGCTCGGATTCGCGCTGGTGTGCTGTCAGTTCCTCTTGAGCCTTCTCCGTGGCGTGCTGGCTATCCGTGATAGCTTCCAGGTCCGCCTGAATCGAATTGCAGCGTTGCTCCAGATGGATCAGTTCCGCTGTGACGGCGCGAAGTTCGCGCTTCATTCCGAGCGGCCCAGCTTCGTCGGGACGTCCACCTGTCACCATGCGACCCTGGTAGCAAGTGCCTTCCGGCGTGATGAACGCGTATTGTGGATATTCGCGAGCCAACTTTTCCGCAGCCACCGTTTCGGTCAGATAACCATTGCGCAAGCGCGGCAGGAACTGCTTCGCGGCCGGGCCCAGAGGATCGCGGAACTCCACAAGCTTATCAAGTCGAGAGATCACGCCATCTTCGGACCGGAAATGGATAATCGGCTCGTATTCATCGAGCTTCAGATTGCGCAGCGAATCGACGAAGAACGTTGCGCGTCCACCCACTTCCTCGCGCAGCAGGCTGACGCCCGCGCGCGCATGGTCGTAAGTTTCCACCACGACATATTCCAGTTCCTCGCGCAAATATTGCTCGATGGCCGTCTCATGCTGTTCTTGCACTTCCGCGTAATCCGCCAGCACTCCGACCGCGCGAAAATCCTGGCCGCCATGCCGTTCGTTGGCGGCAAAAAGCTTTTGCACCGCTTCGCCGGTATAAGAATGGTCGTTGAGGATGCGGTTCAGAGTGGAATGGCGCGCGCGAATGCCGGAAAGCG
The DNA here is from genome assembly GCA_963701055.1 of Candidatus Acidiferrales bacterium. Classification (GTDB taxonomy): domain Bacteria; phylum Acidobacteriota; class Terriglobia; order Acidiferrales; family UBA7541; genus Acidiferrum. Next base: position 1,654,644 of record OY969563.1, read on the forward strand.
AATCGCGTAGAGAATCAGCTTCTTTGGAGGTGCGTTCCCGGTTCTGCCGCAATTCGGCCAGCTGAGCCTGCAGTTGCGCCGCCTGCGTTTGCAATTGATCCAGCTCGGTCATCGCCGCCTGCAAAGTTTGCGCGGCTTGTTCCGCGTCATCGCGTACGCGAATGGAAGATTCCAGCAATTCCGCTTCGCGTGTTTCCAGCTTTCGTAACGAATCCTTCTGGTGCACCAGCGCTTCTTCCGCCTGCTTCTGTTCGCCGTGAAGCCGCAAAACGCTTTCGCCGGCTTCGGACGCAGCGCGGCGCAAAGCTTCCATGCGCGTTTCGGATTCGGCGATTTGCGATGCGCGCGTGGTAGCGCGGGCTGCCAGCTCGTCCACCCGGATATTGACGGTTACCGATTCAGTGCGTGCAGCATCCACGGCCTGCTGTTGCGCGACGTTGCGAAATTCCCAATCCAGCTGCTGCGCGGTGATGGTTTGGCGTTCCACCGCAAGCTGCTCGTTGCGCCCGGACAACTCCGCGCTGCGTGTGCGATTGAACGTAATGCGATTCTCGCAGCGGTCCACTTCCAGCGCGGTCTGGTTCAACAGGTTCTGGTTCTGCCGGATTTCCGCGTCCATGGAATAGATGCGCTGGCTCAGCCGGTCTTGATCGCCTTCCTGCTCGTGGATCGCCTGTGCATGTTGCGTTTCCGCCGCGGTCAGTTCATTCAGGCGCAGGCCAACGCGCTCGGCTTCCGCATCCAATTCACGCGCTTTGCCGGCCAGCATTTGGCGCACGATGCCGCGCATTTGGTCGCGAACCTCCGCATAACGGCGCGCCTTGGCAGCCTGGCGCTTCAGGGAACCGAGCTGCTTTTCCACCTCAACGACGATGTCATTGACGCGAGAAAGATTCACTTTGGACGATTCGAGCTTGGCTTCGCTCAGGCGCTTCTTCGTCTTGAATTTCGTGACGCCGGCGGCTTCTTCGATAATGGCGCGGCGTTCCATGGGCTTCGTAGCAAGGATCTGTCCAATGCGGCCCTGCTCGATGATGGCGTAAGAATCCGGCCCGAGCCCGACTCCCATAAACATTTCCTGAATATCGCGAAGGCGAGCCACCCGGCCATTGATGAGGTATTCACTCTGTCCGCTGCGGTACAAGCGGCGGCTGACCACCACTTCGCCGGGCTTGGCGACCATGGCGGCCTTTTCCGCCTTCTTGCGCTTCTTCGCGAGGAAACCAGATTCAGCCGGCGTAACAGGTTGCTCTGAAGCAGATTCAGCCTGGTCCGCTGCTGCTGCGTCGGTTACTTCTTCCGCGGAGACGTTCAAGTCGTCCGTAATAGGTTGTTCAGCAGACTCAGGCGTATCTGTCAGAGTCGAAGTTTCCGTGGAGGCTTCCGCAGCAGACGTGACTCCTTCAATCACGAACCGGGCCGCTTCCGCCAGCTCCGGATCTTCCATGGTGATGGTGACCTCGGCCAGGCCCATCGGGGCCCGCTTGGCGGTGCCATTGAAGATGCAGTCGGCCATGCGTTCCGCGCGCAGGGACTTGTGGCTCTGTTCGCCCAGCACCCAGCTGATGGCGTCAACCACGTTGGACTTCCCGCAGCCGTTGGGGCCCACGATGCAGGTGGTGCCATTGCCGCTGAAGGTTACTACGGTGCGTTCGCAGAACGACTTAAAGCCTACGATTTCCACTTTTCGCAGCTTAAGCAAGGTGTCCCCTTTTGTCGTAAACATCCACTTCGCGATGCACTACCGCACATACTTCGCCTGAGGCTGAGTCAGGCAACAAAGGGACCAGGGTGATACCGCGCGAAGAGAGACGACTTTCCTTTCCTCGAGGGGAGGTTCTTCGGCACGACGTTTCCGCCTGTAACAGACAGAAACCACACACGTTTGGCAGGTTCTCAGTCAGAGGCCCAGCCGCCTGGCGCAAGGATGGCGGTACGGGAAGAAAGAGTAACATGGGAGGGTACAGCTGTAAAGGCCTACTCAAGCTGTAGTGGTCCTTTTCCACATGCCACAAGGGCAATTACTTCGCCGCCGGGCCAGCAACTTTCCGGGCCACCACGCGCAGTCGGCGGTAATCCATTACCCAATGGTCATCATGAAACAGTGTGGCTCGAGCCTCGCGTTCAATTGCGGCAAGCATGCCTTCGCGCTGTTCGGCCGGCAACTTGTCCAGCAACACTCCACCAAACATCTCGAGCCAGTTGTGTAACCCACGTGCGCCATCTTCCAGCGCCGTCGGCCGGTCGAACAGATTGGCCAGAGTCACTTCTAAACCATGCCTCTCCAGCAATGTGGAGTACTCTCCGACACTGGGGTAATACCACGGACTTGGCGCGGGTCCGGGAAGACCGAGTTTGTGCCATGCCCGTTCCGTCGCCGCCATCAGGCCGGCAACATTGCCCTTGCCGCCGAATTCAGCCACAAATCTACCTTCAGGCCGCAAAGCCTTGGCGATGCCGGCCACAGCCTTCTCGGGTTCTTTGATCCAGTGCAGGGTGGCGTTCGAAAACACGGCGTCAAACGGCTCCGCGAAGGCGATCTCGCGAGCATCCATCACCTCAAACTGCAACGAAGGATATTTCGCGCGAGCTTGTTGAATCATTTCCGGGGACTTATCGACGCCCACCACCTTGGCCGCTCTGCCGGCGATCTGCTCGGTCAAGTGACCGGTACCGCAGCCCAGGTCCAGAATGCGCTCGCCCGGTTTCGTTTCCAGCAGGTCCAGCAGGCCGGCTGCCATCTTCCAGACGAACGAATGTTTGTCATCGTAAAGTTCCGCGTTCCAATTTGAACCCTGTGCCACGCTCATGCCCCTCCCAATTCAAGCACCGCCCCTCCTATTGTCTCCAAAATCTCGCTCTTATTTTTCCCAAAACGTACCACGGCATTCGCAAGGCTGGCGTTCGAGACCGGGAAAGTGCCAGAGCAATCGGTCTTCAGGTAAGGGAGCACGTGGATCCCCGGCGCGTGAGCTTGGATGGCGGTTTCTACCTGCAAACCCTGCGCATCAAGCGCCGTAAATTTCCATTGAAGGCGAGACGGATCGCGCTCCACTTCGATTTCCTGAAACCGCTTCAGAGCTGTAGGCTTGCCATTGTGCCACCAGATGGCTTTGCGAAAGACCAAGCCTAAGGGCATGTCGTAAACTAACGCCTCAAGAGTGCTCGATCCACCTTGCGCATGCGGGAAGTACGCATGCATCCAGTGCCAGTACGTACGATGGCGGTAGCCGCAGTTGTGGCCCTGCACGCCGAAGCCGAGGGTGTCGCCGGAAAACTTCACGCCGTCAAACGAGATTTCCCCGGAAAACTGCGCGTTGGAGTGAGGCGATTTCGAAAAGCCGATCCAGCCCTTGTCACTGAGCACCACGCCAAAGTTCGAGCGATACGCCAGCTTCCAGGAAATCGCGTGGCCATCGAGATGGAGATCGCCCCAGCATGTGTTTTCCTCGATGCCGCTTTCGGCGATCCGGAAATGGAAGGGCAGTTCGCGGCGCGCACTCAATTCGAGCGCGTCAGCCCGATAACCCTGGATGAAAGTCTGCGGCTTCCCTGCCCGTGGAAACCAACTCGCCCAAACTTGGACCGGCAAGCCGGACGGGTCAGAGCTACACCCATCTCGCCCAGGGCTCAGCAGCAAGTAGCGGAACCACCACGCCCCACTGCCGTCGGCCAGCCCCAAGCGCAGAAACCACACCTCATACCGGCGCTTCACGTGCCGCGCCGAATACACAGCATTCATCAATCGTGTATCCAAACTCAGTTCACCGCGCCCCTTATCGGATTCCCCTTGGACTCTATCATTCCGCGACTACTGCTCCGAGAGAAAGCAGGGGTAGAATTGTTCAAGCAAGCCGGCGGACCGCCACCATCGGCCTCATTTCTGAACCAGGAGATTTGCGGACATGGTGGAACCACTTTTCATTGCGCAGGGCACTTCGCCACTCCTTCTATTACCGCAGATGGCGAACCGCCACGGCTTGGTGGCAGGTGCCACGGGTACCGGGAAAACCGTAACCCTCCAGGTGATGGCGGAAGCATTCAGTCGCATCGGAGTGCCCGTTTTCGCTGCGGATATTAAAGGCGATCTTTCCGGGATCAGCCACGCCGGCAGCGATAACCCCAAAATTGCCGAGCGCGTAAAGAAGCTAAAGCTGGCAGACTTTTCGTTCGCGGCATGTCCCACAACCTTCTGGGACGTGTTTGGCGAACAGGGTCACCCGGTGCGCGCCACCATTTCCGAGATGGGCCCGCTGCTTCTGGGACGTCTGCTCAACCTGAACGACACGCAGGAAGGCGTTTTAACGCTGGTGTTCAAGATCGCTGACGACAATCAACTGTTGCTGCTGGACCTGAAGGATCTGCAAGCTATGTTGCAGTACGTAGGCGATCACGCGAAAGATTTTCAAACGCAGTATGGAAATATCTCCGCCGCCAGCATCGGGGCCATTCAACGCGGATTGCTCAGCATTCAGCAGCAGGGTGGCGAGAAATTTTTCGGCGAACCGGCGTTGAATCTGGACGATTTGATCCAGACCGATGCGCAGGGTCACGGCGTTGTAAATGTCCTGGCGGCGGACAAGCTGAACCAGTCGCCGAAACTCTACGCCACATTCCTGCTGTGGATGTTGACTTCGCTGTTCGAGCATTTGCCCGAAGTGGGCGATCCAGAAAAGCCGAAGTTGGTTTTTTTCTTTGATGAGGCGCACCTGCTCTTCAGCGACTTGCCGAAAATTATCGAGGATAAAGTGGTGCAAGTCGTGCGGCTTATCCGTTCGAAGGGTGTGGGCGTATATTTTGTCACCCAGAATCCGTTGGACATTCCGCAAACCGTGCTTGGCCAACTCGGCAATCGCGTACAGCACGCTTTGCGGGCTTTCACGCCTCAGGACCAGAAAGCGGTGAAGGCCGCCGCGGAAACATTTCGATTGAATCCAAAATTGGACGTGGGAAAAGCCATCACCGAATTAGCCGTGGGCGAAGCGCTGGTTTCGTTTCTCGACGAAAACGGAACACCCGGTGTTGTCGAGCGCGCGCTGATCTGCCCGCCGCATAGCCAGATCGGTCCGATCACCCCGGAGCAGCGCCAGGAACTGATCAAGAGTTCCGTGGTCACAGGCGTGTACGAGAATGCAGTGGATCGCGAATCTGCCTTCGAAGTGCTGCGCGCGCGTGCGGGCCAGAGCGGCATGACCACAGCCGTACCCGGGCAAGCGCCGGCATCGCCGCCTTGGTACGAGAACATTCCGGGAATGAGCAGCCACGGCCGTCGTGGCGATAACTTGGCCGACGCGGTGGCAAAAAGCGCTGCCCGCGCCATGGGCAGTTCACTCGGCCGCCAAATCGTGCGCGGCGTCTTAGGCTCGCTACTGGGCGGCAACAAGCGCTAGCGGCGAAGCGTTCCGGCCATCCACAAAGAACCCTAACCAGGCAACAACTTCGGCGCCATCATTGCGGCCCCCGCAAATCGTCAGATACAATCGAACATTTGCAGGCAAGTCGAAAAGGACAACGGAAGGTCCATGCACGAAATCCAGGTCCACAATACCCTGTCAGGAAAAGTTGAACCGTTCGTCCCGTTGAAGCCGGGCGTCGTGCATATGTACACGTGCGGCCCGACGGTCTACGACTTCGCGCACATCGGCAATTTCCGCACATTCGTCTTTCAGGACATTTTGCGCCGCTTCCTGAAGTTGCGCGGCTTCAAGTTGACCCACGTCATGAATCTGACCGACGTCGACGACCGCATCATCGCCAATGCCGCCGCAGCCGGAGTAGGAATTCGCGAATACACGGAAAAGTTTGTGCAGGCATTTTTCGCGGATTGCAAAACGCTCAGTGTGGAATCGCCCGAGCACTGGATTCGCGCCACGGAAAATATCGATTCCATGGTGGAGCTGATTCAACGGCTGCAGAAAAAGACGTACACCTACGATTCGGACGGTTCGATCTATTACCGCATCACAAAGTTCAAGGACTACGGCAAATTGTCCAAGATTGACTTGAGCGGAATCAAGGCCGGCGCGCGGGTGGACAACGATCGCTACGAAAAAGAAAGCGCTCGGGATTTCGCATTGTGGAAGGCGCCAAAGCCCGGCGAACATTTCTGGGAAACGCCCATCGGGCCTGGCCGCCCGGGCTGGCACATCGAATGCTCTGCCATGGCCATGAAATTTCTGGGCGAAACTATCGACATTCACACCGGCGGCATCGATCTTGCTTTCCCTCACCACGAAAACGAAATCGCGCAAAGCGAAGCGGCAACGGGGAAACCATTCGTGCGGTACTGGTTGCATGCGGAGCATCTTCTTGTTGAGGGCGAGAAGATGTCCAAATCCCTCGGCAACTTTTTCACCCTTCGGGATCTTTTCGCCAAAGGCTACAAACCTTCTGCGCTTCGCTTTGCGCTCGCCAGCGTGCCCTATCGCCGGCAACTGAATTTCACCTTTGATGGACTACAGCAAGCCACCAGCTCCGTGGAGCGGTTGCGCAATTTCGCAGCGCGGCTGAAAAACGAAAAATTTCCGGCCGGGAAACAAAAGCCCATGGCCGAGCGCATCGCCAAGGCCGCCGACGATTTCGATGCGGGATTGTCCGACGATTTGAACACCGCGCAAGCTCTCGCGGCCATGTTTGATTTTGTGCGCGAAGCCAACATTGCCATGGACAAAGGGGAATTCCGCCAGGGCGAAGTGAAAGCCGCGCAGGATTTTCTGGCCATGTTCGATAAGGTCTTCGCGGTGCTCGAGGACAACGATGGCGAAAAACTTAAGGCTCTCGGTTACGGCGCCGATTCTGGCGGGCCCGATGATGCGGAGATTGAAAAACTGGTTGCGGCTCGCCAGGCAGCACGCCAGAAGCGAGACTTTGCGGAGTCTGATCGCATCCGTAAACTGCTCGCGGAGCGTGGTATAATTTTGGAAGATACGAAAGACGGTAGTGTTCGCTGGAAACGCAAATGAAGTACTTCCACTTTTTGAAGCATGATCGAGTCGCCGTTGGCCCCCGCGTCCCGCGGAAGTTTCGACCGTGCAGCCTCCGACCGAGCCTCTTTAGCGTAGATTAAGTACCTTATTTGCAGTAAGTTGAGGCGACCAAGGGCTCTCGGTTCGTCTCCGCTTCTCCCCTTCCGCAGTCCCTATCCACGCCAACGAAGAAAAGAGATTTGGAGGATTTATGATTACGGCCACGGAAACCAAACTGCCTCTCATCAAAATGGCGCTCCCCGGGCCCCACAGCAAGCAAGTAATTGACTATGACGCCAAATATATTTCGCCGTCGCTTTCACGTGTGTATCCCATGGTTGCTGAACGCGCCAGCGGAGCTATTGTCGAAGATCCCGACGGCAATGCATTTCTCGATTTTTGCGCTGGCATCGCTGTCTGCTCCACGGGACATTGCCACCCCAAAGTGGTTGAAGCCATCCAGAAGCAGGCTGCGCAATTAATTCACATTGCCGGAACCGATTTTTATCATCGCCACATGCCGCAATTGGCGGAACGTTTGGTGGCGACGATGCCGAAGTCCCATCAGTGGAAGGTATTTTTTGGCAACTCCGGCACGGAAGCGGTGGAAGGCGCCATCAAGCTGGCGCGTTACGCCACCAAGCGCGACAAATTGATCGCGTTCTACGGATGCTTCCATGGGCGCACGCTCGGCTCGCTCTCCCTTACTGCGTCCAAGAATACGCAGCGCAAAAATTTCGGCACGCTGCTCGGCGGCGTGGAACATATTCCTTATCCGTACGCGTATCGTTGTGCTCTGGGCCACGGACCCGAAGAGTGTGGTGGCGAGATCATCGATCTACTCGAACAGCAGATCTTCAAACGCCTGTTCGCACCGGAAGAAATTGCGGCAATCATCGTGGAACCGATCCAGGGTGAAGGAGGATTCATTCCCGCGCCGGCATCCTTCCTGCAAGAACTGCAGCGCATCTGCAACAAGCACGGAATCATGCTGATGCTCGACGAAGTGCAGGCTGGCATGGGCCGCACAGGAAAAATGTGGGCTTACGATCATGCCGGGATCACGCCGGACATCGTCCTCACCGCGAAGGGAATTGCCAGCGGCATGCCCATCAGCGCGTTCATCGCCAAGGATAGCGTGATGCAATGGAAGCCCGGTTCGCATGGCACCACCTATGGCGGCAATCCCGTTTGCGTCGCGGCCGCTCTCGCCACACTCGATCTGATTGAAGGCGGATTGATGGCCAACGCCAAGAAAATGGGCGACTACATTTTCAGTAAAATTTCGGATTGGCCGAAGCGCTTCAAGATCGTCGGCGATGTGCGCGGCAAAGGATTGATGATTGGCGTGGAGATTGTCCGCGACCAACAAACGAAAGAGCGCGCGAAGGATCTGCGCGACAAAGTCGTCGTCAACGCCTTCCACAAAGGCTTGCTCACCCTCGATTCGGGCGAAAACTCCATCCGCATCTCACCGCCGCTGATCATCGACGAAGAACAAGCGGACTGCGCAATTCAAATCCTGGGAGAGTCTCTGCGGGAAGCCGAAAAGACGCTGTAGTTCACGCACTGCGCGAACGTCAACGACAGAAACGACAAACGGATTGTCACTCAGGCGCGCCTCTTACGCCGAAGCGTCTAAACTTTAAAACCCAGCACAACTCAACAGCCAAGCCGCCTTGGACGCAAACACTGTGCCTCACGCAAAAAAAGAACTGGCGCGCGTCCTTATTTATACTGTACAGGTTAATAATTATAAGGTAATATGATGCTGCACTGGATCGCCATGATCGGATTTGCCTGGGTGAAGTGGCAGTCGCGGCAAGGACTTCGCGACTCAGGAGAAGCCACGGCCGAGGCGAAGAAGCACGAGGCGCTGCAGATGGGCGTGCGAGGGGTAACGTATGCTTACTGGTACCTGCGGCGCCTCGGCTATATCTTCATTGCCCGGAATTACATGCCACTGCGCGTTAAGGGCGAACTCGACCTGATCGGCTACGACGGACCCTGGCCATCGTTGAAGTACGCACTCGCCGCGCGCTCAAAGGGCAACCCGCCTTGCCGGAACTGAGCATCACCAAAGAGAAGCACGAAGTCCTTGTGCGCACGGCCCACTATTTCCTCCGCGAGCGCCATATACAAGAGTGCCCTTTACGCTTCGACGTGGTCGCCATTGAAAATACGCCCGGCCACCCGCCGGTGGTGCGCCTGCACAAAGCCGCCCTCAGCCCCCAATTACCGCCGCGTTTCTAACAGGAAAGCGGCACCAATTCTCCGGCTCACTTCCATTGAGGGCGGGGAAGAGTACAATACAATACCGTAAGGGCTGCGTTTAGCACTCGAGTGGACGCATCGGCCTGGAGGGTATGCATTGCCGGAACTGCGTAAGGATCCGATTACCGGACGTTGGGTGATCATTTCCACGGATCGTGGAAAGCGTCCGATGGATTTTCTGAGAGAAAGCGTTTTCCCCGGGCCGCCTCGGAATTGTCCGTTCTGTCCCGGGAACGAAGGCAAAACGCCGCCGGAAATTCTCGCCTATGGCCGCAATGGCACCGGCGCAAATTCCTCCGGTTGGAACATCCGTGTCGTGCCAAATCGATTTCCTGCGCTGGGAATTGAAGGAGAACTCGATCGCGAGGGCGAAGGCCTGTTCGACAAAATGAACGGGATTGGCGCGCACGAAGTGATCATCGAGACGCCGCAGCACCAGACCACGCTGGCACAATTGCCGCAAAAATCCATTGAAGATGTGCTTTGGGCTTACCGCGATCGCATGCTGGATCTGAAGAACGACAAGCGCTTTCGCTACGTGCTCATCTTCAAGAATCACGGAGAAGCGGCGGGCGCCTCGGTCGAGCATCCGCATTCGCAGCTCATCGCCCTTCCCATCGTGCCGCGCCGCGTTCGCGAGGAAGTGGACAACTGCTGGCACTACTATGACGAAAAGGAACGCTGCATCTTTTGCGATATCGTGCGCCAGGAGCGTGACACCGGAGAGCGCGTAATCGGCGAAAACGATCATTTCATCACCCTCGCGCCCTATGCTCCTCGCTTTCCCTTTGAGATGTGGCTGTTACCAAAAGTCCACGGCTCCGCGTACGAAAACAACCAGAGCTCCATCTACGTGAGCCTGGCGCAAATGTTGAAAGACACTCTGATGCGCATGGACGCGGTTCTCGACCGGCCAGCGTTCAACTTCATGATTCACACCTCGCCCATCGGGGAAGAAATCAACGATCACTATCACTGGCACATGGAAATCATTCCGAAGCTGACCAAAGTGGCGGGATTCGAATGGGGTACCGGCTTTTACATCAACCCCACGCCGCCGGAAGAATCCGCGCGATTCTTGCGCGAAGCCCAAATCGAGGAACCGGCAAAGAAATAAGTTACGGGACGCATGGTGCACCGCCGGATTGACCCACACGGCATCCTAGGTTTAAAAAGGCATCCGGACAGCACTGACAGTCATTATGTAAGTCCGCTATACTAGTAAGGTTGAGGCGCGGTACCCAAGTGGTAAGGGAGAGGTCTGCAAAACCTTTATGCGTGGGTTCGATTCCCACCCGCGCCTCCAACATTTTTACAGTATTTGTGAAGGTTCTCTGCCGTGCATCTGCCAAAGCTTACCACGTAGCCTTCACCGCCTCGGTAGCCTTCTGTCGTTCTGGTAGCCATTTGGCGTAATTGCGTCTGCAAATGGCTTCGGTGTTGCCCAGAATGGCGCTTCTCAATCACTTCCATAATTTGCTCAGCCTTCTGGACGGCACGCTCGATAAAATACTCTTCAGCCATGTTGGATTTGTGTTTCGAGTTTTTCTCATGTTCCACGGCTTTATTGTCGGTCTAGCCCTTGCCGCTGCGTTAGCCCTTGTTTGGTGGCGGGTATCGCCCCGAAGATGAGGCTCACGAATACCAATTCGCGTGAAACGTACCTAGCTCTCTCCACATTAGCTTGAACCGCTAGCCTCCCGCTGAACATCGAATGCTTAAGCTCGGCATCTGCGAGCGGGAGGTTCTCATGGAAAAGGATAATTGGCGGTTGATCTTGCTTTCTTGTTTTGCTGGCTGTCTTGCGATATTTGTTCTCTGGGGTTGGGCGCTAGTGACGATTGGAAGATGAAATATCGCAAGAGGCAGCCGGGCCTTAACTCGTGCCGCCCGTCCGCAAAATCAATCGCAATTGCTCCAGCGCAACGTTTTTCACAGGGTTCTTCAGCACAATCGGAGCGCTGGTTGGTGAATATGTCCTGTGGTGGTTGGAGGCCCGTCTGCCCACGGGCCTTTTTCATTTTCAAGCCCGTGCTTCAGTTCATTGGCATCGAATCTTACTTCTCCGATGTCGCGTAATCTTTGCATTTGCAGCCGGGATGGTTGCAAGGGCTGCGGAGCACTCGTTCGCCTTTAATTACCACGCGCTGGGGGCGTGGATGGCTACACCGTGGCCGCAACTGCGGCGAAATTTCGAGGCGATTATTGCGGCTTTGCGGGTTGGTGTGCAATTCCGAATACCGCGAAATAGCCGATCGTGTAAAGAACCACAGTGGCATCCATCGCCGCACCGGCCTTGAAACCCTGTGAGTAGGAGTAGCTCCCGTTTGCTACAACCAGATAAACCATGAAGGCTTTTTCAAACAAGCTGTAGACGAGAATCGGCTTCCGCCATTCGACTTTAAAAGCGGCGACGATCATAAAGACGCCCATCAAACCGACCATGATGCCCCAGTGCTGAGTGATGATGGTATAGTCCGGGACGAACGGTATTTTCCCGACGGTTTCCGCTGCCCAGCGGGGCCAAAACGCGTAGAGACCGGCTAAGGCCGTTCCAATCCCGGTAATAACAAAGAACGGCCTGAAGGTAAGATCAAAAAAGCGTTTCATCTGGTCTCCGTCCACTCAGATCTGAGAGAGACGCTCACTTAGTTTCTGGAGTCTGTCCGCCAATGGCCGAAAGCAGCTTTTTAAGGTTGACGCGCTGGGCCAATCTGCGGTGAGCGGACGGGCTTGGCCATACCGTAAAACACAACCATTCCCTCGCCTCCGCAACGGGTCGAAACACCCTCGTCGGGCTTACCGTAGCATGAATTGTAATCCTGCCAGTTGTTGGACATCCACACGTTGCCCGCGGGATCGATGGACGCATCGACCGTCAACTGCATACCACCGCCTTTGTATCCGCCGCCTTTCGGGGAAATCGGATCGCCGGTCTTCATGCCTGGCGGACAGGTCTCGGTCCGAGCACCACAAAGCTCCGTGAGACCGCCACCCGGCGCGAAGTTGGAAACCCAAACATGGTCGTTACCATCAATGGACACCGCCCAAGCTCCCCAGATGCTGCCACCTCCGTGGAATGGGGAACCGGGCGCTTGGCTGCCGTCCGGTCGTATCATCGTGACACTGCCCTGGCCGGGATGCGCAGCCAGCCAATCGACCATCACGTGATCGACGTCCGATAGCTTGCCCGACAACTTCAGTTCAAGAAGATGTAATTTGATGTGGAGAGGCAGAGCATCGCCAGCCGTGTTGGTAATCCACGCGTTGCCTTTGCTGTCGATTGCCATACCCTTACCGCTGGCGCCAGCCTTGAAGATTTCGATCTTGCTCGGGTCGCTTGCGGGAAAGCGCGTGACTGTGTCGCCGATGGCGTTGGTAAGCCAAATTCGGTCTTGCTGGTCGATCGCCAGATGGAAGGGACCGTTCAACTTGCACGGGCCGTCCTTGCTCGCAGTACCGGCGGGAGCCTCGCAGTAGAACTTTGCCTTGCTCGGGTCACCCTGCGGCATGTATACAACCTTGTCCTTGCCGAAGTCGAGCGCCCAGACATCGCCGTTCGGTGTAACGATGATGCCTTGCATGACACCGAGTTTGCCGCCGAAGTTATAGCCCTCCGGTGGCGAAAGAGGTTTGCCGGTTTTGTCGAACAGTGAGATCGTCTGACCGGCAGTGCTTGTAATCCATATGCGGTCGTTGGCGTCAATTGCCGTTCCGAACCCGGGACCGATTAGACCGCCGCCCGTAAATCCGGTGGTCATCGGCGATAGGGGCCGTCCATTCGGAGCGAACTTCGCCATGTTGCCGTCCCACAACGCATCATGCCCCTGGCCGCCGACAAGGAAATTAGCGCCGCTCCATGCATTGCCCTCGCTGTCGAACATCACTTTGGCACCACCGGCGTAACCACCGCCTGCGAACTTGAGTGGCAGAACCCAAGCGCCGGGCGCAAAGCTCAGATAAGGCATGTACGGGGTGGCGCGAAGGTGTTTGCCCTGCGGCACTGGATAAAACGCATCCAACAACGCGAAGACTCGTTCAGGTTTGAATCCACAGTTGCGAGCGATGGAATGGGCCGCAGCCAGCGTATCAGACGGCACGTTGCCTTCCGGTCCGGTCGCGGCAGCGAACAGACTGTCGCAGGCGTCCGCCTTTACGCGGTTGACGCAGCCAGCCAGCACGCTGGAAAGTGTCGCGAAATTCGCCATCGTTGGCGTTTGCGTGCTGTTGAATCCGTCTTGAATCATGACACCGTAGCCGCCCGTCGCGAGGTCAACGAAGTTCGGTACATTTCCCGCAGCGATGCGCAATCCGAGCGAGGTTCCGCTAATCGCAGTTCCATCGAGGATATTGATTGTTGGTCCATACCCCTTGACTGCGCTCCCTGTTGGCTCGCCACCCTTGGCAACGAGATAGAGACTTGTATCCTTGTCGGGACTCCCACCCAAACCAAGTTCGAATCGACCATCAGCGCTGGTTCGTGTTTGCCCCACTTGCTTGGGTTCGCCTGTGCTGGCCGCCCACAAGGTCACTGTCGAATTAGCGATCGGTGCACCGCCTCCAAGCACAAGACCTACGACGCTGCCGGGAACCGGTGTCAGCTTGGGAATCGGAGCACCGCTGGGCAGCTGGCCCGTCGGGGTGGGAGTTTGAACCGTGGGGCTAGGACTCTCTGGAGCGGATTTCTGCGACCCGCACCCCTGAATACCTATAAGTGCTAATCCAAGTATGAGCGCCGTGAATAGCTGACGCGCGTGTACTAACCTGAATCGAATCCAGCTGGAAGTTTGCATCTGTGCCTCCGGGTTGAGTTGGGGCTCCTAGATTACGGGCCACATAAAATGAGGACGATTCCTTTGCTCCGAGAGTCGTCCATTCGACCAAGAACTATTGGCTCGACTATTGTCGTCAGGCTCCACCAAAATGGAATTGGCAGAAGTAACATGTATTCGCGTCGGCCAAAAGGGCTTGCGGCCGGTCAGTCAGCCAGTCACCCGGTGCATGGTAAATGGATAACCAGAAAATTAGATACCGGTACGATACATGTCCGGTGAGGCGCGGGATCGTCCGCAGGGCTTAGACTAAAGCTCCGTTCCTATTTCATAGACTCGCCAAATTTCCCGCTCCAGCAAATCCTGCCGTGACTTGACCCATAGCAGTAATTTCAATGTTGGCACGGCCGAGCAGCTTGGCGCCGTTTTCAATGCTAACGCCGGACCGTTAACGCTCGCCAGCTTGGGTGTGTCACTGCCGCAAGCAAGTTGGTATAGAATCGGACCACTTTAGCTTTCGTGAAGGAAATTCCAATGACCAAATATTATTCCCGGAACATATCTCTCGCACTCTTTGGTCTCACTTCTTTGGTTCTTGCTTCCGTTTTGGCTCTGTCAGCTACAGACACAACGTCTTCTCTGCCCTCGCCGCCAGTGGCGAAGAAAATACCGAAGATCACCGAGATAAATGGCCATGAGTTTGTGGACAACTACTATTGGCTCCGGGATAAGCAGAATCCCGATGTTCGCGCCTATCTCGAAGCCGAGAACGTTTACACCGATGCGGTCATGAAACCTACGGAACCCCTTCAGAAAAAGCTGTACGACGAAATGCTCAGCCACATCAAGGAAACCGACGTCGAAGTTCCCTACAAGTTTGGCGATTATTTCTACTACACGCGAACCGAAGCAGGAAAGCAGTACCCCATCCGCTGTCGCAGAAAGGGCAGCATGGAAGCGCCCGAGGAAGTCGTCCTCGATTTGAACGAGCTCGGCAAGGGTCAGGCGTTCATCTCCTTGGGCGCCTATGAAGTGAGCGACGATGGCAACCTGCTCTCCTACACCACCGACAATACCGGCTTCCGCCAATACACTTTGTCTATTAAGGATCTTCGCACCGGCAAAACTCTCCCGGAACACGCAGAGCGCGTTGGCTCAGTCGCTTGGGCAAACGACAACAAAACTATTTTCTACACCGTCGAGGATGCCGTCACCAAGCGTCAATACCAGTTATATCGCC
Source organism: Candidatus Acidiferrales bacterium (assembly GCA_963701055.1). Taxonomy (GTDB): domain Bacteria; phylum Acidobacteriota; class Terriglobia; order Acidiferrales; family UBA7541; genus Acidiferrum. The sequence goes on from OY969563.1 coordinate 1,669,895, forward strand.
ATACTCTCGGTTCCACTTCTCCTGACGATCTCATTTATGAAGAGAAGGACGAACGATTTGAAACCTACGTTGGCAAAACCCGCAGTCGCGCCTTCCTTATCCTCTATATAGGGAGCCACACCACCAGCGAAGCTCGGTTCATTCCAGCTTCCGACCCTAAGGCCAATTGGAAATTGATGGAACCTCGCAAGCAGGGTGTCGAGTACTACCCCGATCATAATGGGGATTTCTTCTACATTCGCGTAAATGACACAGGGCGAAATTTCCGATTAGTGAAGGCTCCTATCACCGATCCCGCTAGTGCGGGTTGGCGCGAAATAATCCCGCAACGCGCCAACGTCATGCTCGATGGCACCGACTTCTTCAAGGGCTATTACATCCTGTACGAGCGCGAGAATGGCCTGCCACAGATCCGTGTCGCTGACCTCCGCGGTGGTGAACCAAAGCGCATCGAATTTCCCGAGCCCGCCTATGACAGTTATTCCTACATAAATCGTGAGTACGACACCACGAAATTCCGCTACGGTTATCAGTCCTTCATCACCCCAGCCTCGGTCTACGAATACGACATGCCCGATGGCAAAGCCACACTCCTTAAACAGAAAGAAGTTCCCGGCGGTTACGATCGCAATCGTTATCAAGTGGAGCGAATCTATGCCCCGGCGTCAGACGGTGAGAAGATTCCGATTTCCGTTGTCCATTTGAAATCCGCCAAATTTGACGGCACTGGCCCTCTTTACCTTACAGGATATGGATCCTACGGCTATCCTTACGACATCGGATTCAATTCCAACCTGTTTAGCATGATTGATCGCGGTGTTGTTGTGGCTGTTGCCCATATTCGTGGCGGAGGTGAAATGGGCAAAGCCTGGCACGATAACGGCCGCATGATGCATAAGAAAAACACCTTCACAGACTTCATTGCCTCTGCCGAGTATCTTCTGGCCCAGGGATACGGCTCCAAAGATCGCTTGGTGATTGAGGGACGAAGCGCAGGAGGCTTGTTGATGGGCGCGGTCCTCAATATGCGACCGGATTTGTTCCACGCTGCATTAGTCGGCGTGCCGTTCGTGGATGTTATGAATACGATGTTGGATGAGTCTCTCCCCCTAACCGTCACCGAATTCGAGGAATGGGGCAATCCGAAAGAAAAACCAGCGTTCGATTACATGCTGACCTATTCGCCCTACGACAACATCGAACCTAAGGCCTATCCCAATATGCTTGTGCGGACTTCCTTCAATGACAGCCAGGTAATGTATTGGGAGCCGGCCAAATACGTTGCCAAGATGCGTGCACTCAGGACCGATCACAATATCCTGATTCTGAAAACGAATATGAGTCCCGCCGGGCATGGCGGCGCATCGGGGCGCTATGATCGACTGCATGAAGCGGCATTTGATTACGCGTATTTCCTTACCCAGATGGGAATAAACAACTAGCACGAAGGAAGGCAGCCTCGGAGGGTTCCGGACGAAAAAATATACCGGACGAACTGTTATCGAGATTCTCGCTAATCATACTTGGTCGGGCTTGGCTCTATCGTGGTCCGAGATAACGCACCAATCCATTCTTTCGGAAGCTGAATCCCTGATTTCACGTTTTTCATCTCGCACACTGCAGGGGAATTGCTCCCGGGTAGCGTGGCGAGTGGCGGTATACTCCGCTCAGGAGTCTCCATGAAAAAGTTTAGGCTTTTGATACTAGTGCTGTTGGCCTCCACAGCCTTGCTGGCGAGCACGCTGGACTGGAAGCCCGCGCGCGTGATCAATGATTCGGAAACCGATGTTACTGGCGAAATGCGCGCCGAAAAAATCACCATGCATTACACGATTGAGACCGACGACATGGTTTATTTTGTCGACTACTCCTTCAAACCGGGCCAGAAGAATAGCCGCCCGCCGAGCATTACAGCAAATGTGGAAACGAAAATTGCCATCGAAGGAAAGAGCGCGTACATTCTCGACGCCACCGGGCAAGAGCTGAAGATGCATATCGTGAAGAAGACGGCAAAGCACTAATCGATGGCCTTGCCAGAACTCGGCCACACCCGAAGGAGAAATCGGCAATGAAGATCGTGGACGCCAAGGTGATTGTCTGCTGCCCGGGGCGCAACTTCGTCACCGTGAAGATCACCACGGAAGATGGCGTCTCCGGTCTCGGCGATGCCACCCTGAACGGACGGGAACTGGCGGTAGCGAGCTACTTAAGCGAACACATTCTCCCGCTGTTGAAAGGCCGCGACGCACGGCGCATCGAGGACACCTGGCAGTACCTCTATAAAGGCGCGTATTGGCGGCGCGGGCCCGTCAAGATGAGCGCGATCGCGGCGATAGACACGGCGCTCTGGGACATCAAAGCCAAAACTTCGAACGTACCGCTCTACCAATTATTGGGCGGCGCATCGCGCGAAGGTGTACTCGTCTACGGCCACGCTAGCGGCAGCGATATTGAGGAGACGGTCAAAGCTGTTGCAAGCTATGTGCAGCTTGGCTACAAAGCGATTCGCGCGCAGTCCGGCATTCCCGGCTTAAACAGCACGTACGGCGTCGGGCGCGGCGGAATGCACTACGAACCAGCGGAACAAAATGCCCCGCCGGAAAATCAATGGTCTTCCGAACACTATTTAAATTTTGTGCCACAACTCTTTGCCCGCCTGCGAAAAGAATTTGGCCTCGATCTGCACTTGCTGCACGATGCGCATCACCGCCTGACGCCGATCGAAGCCGCACGTCTAGGCAAGGAATTGGAACCTTCTCACTTGTTTTGGCTTGAGGATCCCGTCCCCGCAGAATTGCAGGAAAGTTTTCGCATCATTCGCCAGCACACCACCACACCCCTGGCGATCGGCGAGGTGTTCAACAGCATCTACGATTGCCAAACGCTGATTCAGGAACAATTGATCGACTATATCCGCGCATCCGTGGTTCACGCCGGCGGCATCACGCACCTGCGAAAAATTGCAAACTTGGCTGAAATCTATCACGTCCGCACAGGGTCGCATGGCGCTACCGACCTGAGCCCAGTCTGCATGGCCGCGGCGCTTCATTTCGATCTCGGCATCCACAACTTCGGAATTCAGGAATACATGCGGCACACGGCAGAGACGGACGCGGTCTTTCCTCATTCTTATACTTTTGAGAATGGCTACATGCATCCCGGAGAAGCCGCCGGCCTCGGCGTGGAGATCGACGAATCGCTGGCAGCCCGGTATCCCTACCAGCGGGCGTATCTGCCGATCAATCGCAAATTGGACGGCACTCTGCACAGTTGGTGAGATCGGACAAAATCAACTGGACTTCGACGGAGTGGAAGCGGCGGATTGTTCCACAGCGTCAACCGTAGACAACCCCAACCCCAGATAGCGCTGAGCATTCGCAAAACAAATATTCTGTACAAGCGAGCCAACGAGTCCTTCGTCATTCGGCAGCTCGCCATTTTCCATCTCCTCACCGAGCAAGTTGCAAAGAATGCGGCGGAAATATTCGTGACGCGGGAATGACATGAACGACCGCGAATCGGTCAGCATGCCGATGAAGCGGGAAAGCAGTCCCGTGTGCGAAAGAGCATTGAGCTGCCATTCGATCGCTTCCTTTTGGTCCAGGAACCACCAACCGCTGCCGAACTGAATTTTCCCGGCGATCGGTCCTTCTTGAAAGCTTCCAATCGCCGTGGCGATGGCGTAATTGTCGGCAGGGTTCACGTTGTAGACGATCGTCTTTGGCAGCGCCCCTTCACGATCCAGTTGATCCAGGAACGAGCAGAGCGCGGCGGCCTGAGGCCAGTCTCCGACATTATCGAAGCCTGTGTCGGGTCCTACGGCGCGCAACATCCGCGAGTTAACGTTTCTCAGCGCCCCGAGATGCAGCTGCTTGGTCCAGCCTTTCTCCGCATCCAGCCGGCCGAAGAACAGTAAAAGGTACGCGGCGAACTGTTCAGCTTCTTCCTGGGCCGCGGAATTCCCAGCGCGCGCCTTCGTAAAGATAGAAGTTGCCTCCCGCTCGCTGCATGGCACGGCGAAACACCGGTTCAATCCATGATCCGAAAGCCTACCGCCCTGCGCATGAAAATAATCATGCCGCTGTTTTAAAGCGTCGAGGAAATTGTTCAGCGTCGATATATTCACATTGCTGGCCGCTTCCAGCCGCTCAATCCATGCATTGAATTCAGCCGCCGAATGGACCAGAAACGCCCTATCCGGCCGAAATGTGGGAAGGGCGCGGAAATTCTCCCGAGAGGCGGCAATCGCCTGGTGATGTCTCAGGTCATCGCACGGATCGTCAACGGTGCACAGCACGCGAACATCAAACTTCTTCAAAATCCCGCGCGCGGTCAAATCCTCCTGTTGCAGACGCGCATTCGCCTCGTCCCAAACGCTGCTGGCGGAATGTTCATCCAGCAAAACTCCCAAGCCGAAGTAGCGCTTCAATTCCAGGTGGGCCCAGTGATAAAGAGGGTTCCGCAAAGTGACGGGAACCGTTCGCGCCCAGGCCAGGAATTTTTCATAAGGCGGCGCATCGCCTGTACAGAAGTGCTCCGCTACCCCGTTAGCTCGCATCGCGCGCCACTTGTAATGGTCGCCCTCCAGCCAGATTTCAAACAAATTATGGAAGCGGCGATTTTTCGCAAGATCGCGCGGCGAAAGGTGCGAGTGATAATCCAGAATCGGCTGCGCGGAAGCGTAGGTGTGGTACAGGCGGCGCGCGGTGGTAGATTTCAGCAGAAAGTCTTCGTGAATAAAATCCATGCAAACTCCGTCAATACTCTGGCGGCTTAATTTTAACAAATTCGCGTCGCGGACCTGTCAGGGTTTCTTTGGCTCTTGCTGTGGCAATACTCGTTAAACGGTCTACTACCGGACTCCGGCAAGCACATCAACCGTGAGCTGGTCCAACCGCTCATACGGCAGGGGTTTCCGCAGCATAGCGTCCAAATTAAAGGAATGCTCCAGCAGCGCGCGGACTCCGTCCTTCGAGAACTTCCCGCTTCCCGGCGCATGAGTCCCATTGCCGGATACTTCGTTCAAAATCGCTTGTATTTCTTTGTCTTCATTCCATTGCGCGGCTTTCTGCTTTAGGATCAAGTAGGTGCGCATGCAGCCGCGCGCAAAATCCTTTACGCCCTGGCAGTTTTCCGTGCGATACGCATGCGCGTCAAAATGCCGCGGGCCCGCATATCCGACATCCTCCAGGAATTTCACCAGCCAGAACGACGACTTCAAATTTGCCGAACCGAAGCGAAGATCCTGATCGAAACGTCCCGGCATCTGGTCGTTCAAATCGATGTGAAACAATTTGCCCGCCTCCCACGCCTGAGCCACGGCGTGCAGGAAATTCAACCCGGCCATGGTTTCGTGAGCAAATTCCGGATTCACTCCCACCATTTCGGGATGAGCAAGCGTCGGGATAAAACCCAAATAGTGGCCCGTGGTGGCCATATAAATATCCGCGCGCGGTTCGTTGGGCTTTGCCTCGAGCGCGAACCGGTAACCATAGCCGCGATCCAGATTGTATTCGCACAGATAATTTACGGCTTCGCGCAAACGCTTCACGGCTTCATCGGGGCGCCGGCACGCATCCGTCTCCACACCTTCGCGGCCGCCCCAGAGCACAAAAATCTTCGCGCCCAGTTCCGCCCCAAGGTCCATGGCGCGCAAAGTTTTTTGCAATGCGTAAGCTCGCACTTCCGGATCATTTGCGGTGAACGCGCCGTCTCGAAAGATCGGGTGAAAGAACAAGGAAACCGTGGCCATCGGAACAACCAGGCCGCTCTGCTCGCAAGCCTTGCGGAATTCCCGCACGATCGCATCGCGCTCGCTGGGCGTTGCATCGATGGGCACCAAATCGTTGTCGTGCAGGTTGACGCCCCACGCGCCCACTTCCGCAAGCATGCCCACAATGTCCACGGGAGATATGACCTGTCGCACAAAATCCCCGAACGGATCGCGGCCCCGGTTTCCCAAAGTCCACAGTCCGAACGAAAATTTATCTTCTGCTTTGGGCTGAAACGGATCGCTGCTTTTCATGGGAATCTCCTTCACCGTGCCGGCTTATGAAGACAAGCGAACCGATGTGGGCGCATCGGCTATTCCGACCAGGAACCTGGAGAGCGAATGCCCGCACTTAAGGAAGACCGACCAGCGTGGGGGGGGGACCAAGACTCGCCCTCAAGCGTACCGCCAAGCGAAAGAAAACAAGGCCGTGTACGTTAACGACGTTTTATACTATCATGCATTTTACGCATTGCAAGAATTCAAATTTTCGATACCCTCGGAGGTCTTCATGAAGCCGCGCCGGGCATTCCTTGCACCTGCTTGTATCGCCTTGCCAGTGCTCCTTTTAGTGGCCGCGTCTCTTGTGATTTCTCCGAACGTTTTAGCGCAAACCGCGCTTCCTTATCAGGATCCCAAACTTCCCGTCGAACAACGCATCCAGGACTTGTTGTCGCGCATGACGCTGCAGGAAAAAGTCGCGCAACTGGAGAGCGCTTGGGAGAACTCGACATTCTTCAAAGACCCCCAGATGCTCTTCGTCGATGAAAAAGGAGCATTCCTGCCGGAGCGTGCCACATTGATCTTAAAGGATGGCCTTGGCGAGTTTTCAAGGCCCAGCGACAGCGGCCGCGGACCACGCGCCATGGCGGATTTTACGAACACCGTCCAGAAATGGGTAAAGGACAACACGCGCTTGGGCATACCTGTCCTTTTCCACGACGAGTGTCTCCATGGCCATGTCGCCGCCGGTGGAACTTCCTATCCTCAGGCCATTGCACTTGCCTCTACGTGGGACCCAGGTCTCCTTCAAGAGGTTTTCACCGCGACGGCTGCTGAGGCTCGCGCCCGTGGCGTACAGCAGTGCTTAGCGCCGGTGCTAGATCTGGCTCGCGACCCGCGCTGGGGACGCACCGAAGAAACCTACGGCGAAGATCCTTACCTCGTTACGCGCCTTGGCGTTGCAGCAATTCGCGGGTACCAGGGTGAAGGTCCAACCGTGGATAAGTCCCACGTGATGGCCACGGCGAAGCATTTTGCGGTACACGGCCAGCCCGAAGGCGGCACCAACGTCGCGCCGGGAAATTATTCCGAGCGCGTCGTCCGAGAATATTTCCTAAAGCCGTTTGAAGCCGCTGTGAAGGAAGCACACGTTGACGCCGTCATGCCCTCTTACAACGAACTTGACGGCATACCGTCGCACAGCAATCGTCACTTGTTGCAGGACATCTTGCGTCAGGAATGGGGATTTCAAGGGCTGATCACGTCGGATTATTTTGGCCCGACCGAGTTGAGAACCGTGCACCACGTGGTCGCTAACGACGAAGCTGGAGCAAGAATGGCGTTCGAAGCCGGGGTTGATGTTGAACTCCCGTTCATCGGCACTTACTCCAACCTGATCCCGCTCGTCCAACAGGGAAAAGTTTCAGAATCCGCAATCGACCAGTCTGTAGCGCGAGTTCTGCGGGCCAAGTTTCTCGCCGGCCTGTTCGATGATCCGTATGTTGATCCAGCTTACGCCGAAAAAATCACCAACAGCCCGGAGCATCAGGAACTCGCGTTAAAAGCCGCGCACGAGGCCGTCATTCTTCTCAAAAACGACAATCATTTGTTGCCCCTCGAGAAAGGGAAGTACAAGCGCATTGCCGTGATCGGCCCGAACGCGGCCGCAGTGCATCTCGGCGGCTACAGCAACAAGCCAGGGCGCGGCGTAAGCGTGCTTCAGGGGATCAAAGATAAGGTGGGATCTTCCGCGGATGTTCTTTATGCTGAAGGATGCAAAATCACCGAAACGGAACCGGATTGGAATGCGGACAATGTCGTCCTCGGCGATCCGGCGCTCAATGCTCAGCGCATTGCGGAAGCCGTGAAAGTGGCTCAAAAAGCTGACATCATCATTCTCGCGCTTGGCGGAAATGAGCAGACCTCACGGGAAGCCTGGGCGGTTACACACGAAGGCGATCGCGACAATCTGGACCTGCTCGGCAATCAAGACGATCTGGTCAAGGCCATGCTCGCCACCGGCGAACCCACGATTGTTTTTCTGCAACACGGCCGGCCCAACTCCATCAATTACATCGCAGAACATGTTCCTGCGATTCTGGACGGTTGGTATTTGGGGCAAGAAGGAGGCACCGCCGTTGCCGATGTTCTCTTTGGTGATTACAACCCTGGGGGCAAGTTGCCCATCACTGTGCCCCGCTCGGTAGGCCAGCTCCCCGACTACTACTATCAAAAACCATCCGCAAAACGTGAGTATCTGGGCAGTACGGTGAAGCCGCTTTTCCCGTTCGGATGGGGTCTGAGCTATTCCACGTTCAAATACGCGAATCTTCACGCCGTCCCGGACGCAATCGGTCCTCAGGCCAAAGCAAAGGTCAGCGTGGATGTCACCAATACCAGCGCGTTGGCCGGAGATGAGGTCGTCCAGCTGTATATCCGGCAGGACGTCAGCTCCGTCACGCGTCCGGTGAAAGAGTTGAGAGGTTTTCAACGTATCAACCTGAAGCCAGGCGAAACTCGCACTGTGGAATTTATGCTTGGCCCCGATGAACTTTCGTTCTTGAATCGCGATATGCGCCGCGTTGTGGAGCCCGCCACGTTCACTCTAATGGTTGGCGGCAATTCCGTTGACTTGATCGACAGCAAGCTGAATGTGGTGGAGAAATGACCGGCGGGTCACGGCTCCATGGAGAACCTGACGAAACGGCACTACGTGCACGTTCACGGAAATCGTGTTGTTTCGGCTGGTACTTCCGCGCCGTGCCGGGAGTAGGATGGGAGAGAAATTAGCGTTCGTCGAAGCAAGCGGAGCTCGAGAAGATGGGAAAACAGCGGCGTGGGATCCATTTGATCGCAGAGATGGCGGAAGTGTCGATTGGCACCGTCGACCGTGCTCTTCATGGGCGCGATGGGATCAAGGAAGCCACCCGCTTGCGGATTCTGCAAATCGCCCGGCAAATAGGTTATACCCCGAATTTGGCGGCGCGCGCATTGTCTGTAGCCCGAGCAAATGCCCGCATCGGTGTGTGCATGCCCCGCGAAATCCGTTTTTTCTACGACCAGCTTTGGAGCGGGGTGCTCGACGAAGAAAAGCGCGCGTCGCAACTCGGCGTCCAGTTCATCAATCGTCCCGTACAGGTTCTGGGCGAAGGTGATACCCAGGCATTCGAAGCCTTGATGAATAGTGGTGTCGACGGAATTATTCTCACAGCTGGAAACCCTCAGGAGTTAAAGCCCCTCATTGATGCTGCGGAGGAAAAAGGAACGCATGTGGTGTGCGTCTCCACCGACGCGCCTGAAAGCAAGCGTTCCAGCGTCGTTTGCGTTGAGCCGTACTTGAACGGCTGTCTAGCGGGAGAGTTGATGGGCAAATTTGTCGCGCCGGGCTCAATGGTCGCCGTGGTTGCCGGTATGTTGATGGCGGAAGACCATCGCAAGAAGGCTGACGGCTTTTCCGATGCATTCCCACGTCACTGTCCTGGCGGAAAGATTGCCGCCGTGATTGAAGGGCACGAAGATGAAGACGAAAGTTTCCAAAAAACTTTCGATCTGCTGCAGCGCATCCCGGGTCTTGCCGGGGTTTATGTGAACACCGTCAATTGTTTGCCGGTTTGTCGTGCCCTCGGAGCACGCGGCCTCGGAGGAAAGGTAAAGCTGATCACTACCGATCTTTTCGCGGAGATGGCTCCCTATTTCCGTAAAGGAACCATCGCCGCCTCTATCTACCAACAGCCCTATCGGCAGGGTCAGATTGCGGTACGCGTTTTGGTCGACAGCCTCACCAACAAAGTGAACTTTCCGCCTGCGGTGCACCTGAGTCCTGGTGTGATCATGTCTTCGAACTTGCATCTTTTCAGGGAGATGCGGCTCACGGATGCAAAATCGAGCGAAGCCTCCGTGAAGCTTGGCGCCACGATCAGTGCCGCCTCCTAGTAGCAAATTTCGCGCTGTTTAACATTTGGTTCTTCAATCACACTCTCTCAGACGCGCATGGAAGTGGGGTATTCTCCTCGCCGGCCATCTCTAATCAGCACAGTACCATCCCGATGATCCGATAATCCTTTTAAAATATGTAGCATAGAGACATGCTTACTCTGGTCTTCGCAGGTCGGAGCAGTGCTCGTGGGGTATCCAATTTGTCAAGTATTTGTAATTTCTGTTCAGGGAATCGAAAAAACGCTTGACACATGAGAGTAGTCAGAGGATGCTGCGTGTACGTTAACGGTGTCCTGAGATGGTCGAGGGGAGTGGAGACAATGTCTATGAATTCTTCGTCCTCGTCTTTTTTCTGTTCCATTTTCACTGCTAAGGGAAGTTGGCTTAGCCGTGGAGTTTTTGTTTTGCTGTTGCTGTTGGGGTTGCCCTTTTTCGCTGCCGCGCAAGAGGCGACGATCGTGGGGACGGTTACGGATCCGAGCGGAAGCGTGGTTCCGAACGTGACTGTAACGATCACGAACACAAAGACCGGGGCGGTACGTACGATGACCACGAACGATGTGGGTCAGTACGTGGCACCGGGATTGACGAATGGCACATACGATTTGAAGGCGGAATCTTCCGGGTTCAAGGTGGAAGAGTCCAAGGGCGTAGTGCTGAACGTGAACGATCGCGTTCGCGTGGACTTTCAGATGAAGATGGGCACGAAGGCGGAGACGGTGTCGGTCGAATCGAACGCCATCGCGGTGCAGACCGACAGCAGCGAAATAAGTTCGCTGTCGAGCGGCACGCAGATGTCGGAGTTGGCGACAAACGGCCGAAGTATTTACACGTATGTTATTTTGACGCCGGGCGCGGCGAACCTGATGCCATCGTTTCAGGCGCCGACGTCGGTGGGCGCCAACGCCAACGTGAGCTTTAACGGGAACCGTCCGGGGCACAACCTGTACCTGCTGGACGGCGGCGAGAACTACGATCGCGGGTCGGGCGGCACGTCGAGCGTCGCGCCTTCCATCGACGCCATAGCCGAGACGCAGACGCTCACTTCGAACTACAGCGCCGATTACGGACTTTCTTCCGGCGGGACGATCAGCTCGGCGGTAAAGTCTGGCACCAAGGCGTTCCATTTTTCGGCTTGGGAATTTTTCCGCAACAACGATCTGGACGCGCGTAATTACTTTAACCCCGCGCCGCAGCAGGTTGCCGAACTCCGTTACAACCTGTACGGCTTTAACGTGGGCGGTCCGGTGACGTTCGGACATTTGTACAACCCGAACAAGAACAAGACGTTTTTCTTTTACAACATGGAATGGCGCAGCCTGATTCAGGGGCAGACCCTGAACGTGACGGTTCCGGAAGCAAGCACGTACGGCGGAGACTTTGCCAACGCGCTGCCCGCGAACTCCAAGGATGTGAACGGCAACGTGATTCCGAACTCCGGCTTGCACGTGCCCTGCGCGAATCAACTTTCGCCGGCACTGCAAACCGCTTTCATAAACGCGGGTCAGACGTTCAGCACGCCCACAGCGAGTGGTTCCTGCTCAGTGAATTCGAGCGTAACCGCGGCGCAGAACCCGGTCTTCCAGCCGTTTACGAACAACACCATTCCCGCGAGCCTGTTGAACTCGAACGCGGAATCGTTGCTGACGGCGGGCGGGAAATATGGCGGCATCTTCCCGGCGCCGAACAACGGTGCGCAGTTCCAGGGCGGCAATAATCTGCCGACGAACGTGCGGGAAGAAATTGTGCGCATCGATGAAAACGTCACGGACAAGTTCACCATCTTCGGCCATTTCGTGGCCGAGCAGGTGAACCAGAACTATGGCACGACGATGTGGAGCGGCGACAACGTGCCGTCCATCGGGAACACCTTCGGCAACCCCTCCTACGCGGCGGTGGTGCACGCGGCGTATGTGATCAGCCCGAACGTGGTGAACGAAGCATCCTTCAGTTACAACGGGAACCGCATCGCGATCACGCCGTTTGGCCTGGTTAGCGCGCCGAGCGATTTCACGTTCAACCGTTACTTTGACGGGCCGAACGTGGACAACCGCATTCCCTCGATCCAGTTGGGTGGCAGCACCGGATCGCAATACACGGCCAACTGGACGCCATGGAACAACGTGGCGAACAGCTACCAGCTTCGCGATGATGTTTCCTGGACCAAGGGCCGGCACCAGTTGAAGATTGGCGGTGACTGGCTGCTGTACAAGAAGGTGCAGGACTGGTTCCAGAACACGGAAGGTGGCTACAACTTCAACGGGTTCTATACCGGCAATGACTTTGCCGACTACCTGTTGGGCTATGCCAACAGCTACAACGAGAACGCGGTGAAGAGTTCCGGCCACTGGAACAACGTTTCGGTGGGCTTGTACATACAGGATAACTTCCGCGTGAACAACCGGCTGACCTTGAACCTGGGACTGCGGTGGGATGGCATTCCGCATACCTATGAAGCCAACAACGTCATGTCCAATTTCTATCCCAACCTGTATAACCCGGCCAATGCCGCCATCCTGAATCCAGGGGATCAATCGATCAGCCCGACCAGCCCGGGACTGGGCACCAGCCCGAACCCGATTTTGGCGGGACTGCCTCTGTATTTGAACGGCGTCGGCATCTGCGGGGAGAGTGGACTTCCCGCCGGGTGCGTGAACGGCGCTTGGAAGAACTTTGGACCGCGTCTTGGCTTTGCCTACGATTTGACGGGCTCGGGCAAGACGGTGATTCGTGGCGGCTACGCGATCATGTACGAGCGCGTGCAGGGCAACGACGTGTACAACATGGCGGGCAACGTTCCGTTCGCAGCGGGCGTGAGCTTCCCCAACGTGTTGCTGTCGAATCCCGGCACCAGCGTAGTGAGCGGCAACACGGTGTCGGCATCGACTCCGGTGAGCAGCATTGTGGGCATGAACCAGAATGAGTATGCGTCTCCGCGCAGCACGCAGTTCAGCATGGGCATCCAGCACTCCATCGGGAAGTCGGTGCTGTCGGTGTCCTATGTAGGCAGCCAGAACCGCCACCAGAACTATTACACGGAGACCAATCTGGTGCCAGAAGGCATACTGCCGGGGATGATCACGAGCAGCGCGCTGGCGCAGACCTACAATGCCAACGTGCCGTACCTTGGCTATAACAGCGTGAAGATGGCGTTGAACGAGGCCAACGGCGACTACAACTCGGTGCAGTTCTCGTTCCGCGGCAGCACGCTGAAGAACGATCTGACCTATCAGGTGGGCTACACCTATTCGCACACGAACGATTCGTTCAACAGTTCGGGAAGCGGTGGGGATCTGTATCCGGTGTCCAACCCCTACGAGGGATGGAAGTATGATTACGGACCGTCGGCCTTCGACATCCGCAACAACTTCTTTGCCAACTTCGTGTATCAGGTTCCGTTGCTGAAGAACAGCGGCAACAAACTGCTGAAGACGACGCTGGGTGGCTGGGAAGTCTCGGGCATCGTTACAGCCATCACCGGAGCACCGCTGAATATCGGCGTGACCGGGCAAAACGTGTGCAGCGTGGTACCCAACTGCGCCAACCGTCCCGATGTCACCGGGTCGCTGAACAACCCGCATACGGTCAACGAGTGGTTCGATACCGCGGCGTTTACGATGCCGGCAGGGACCTCGGTCGGCACGTTGTGGGGCGATACCCCGCGCAACTATGTGCGCGGGCCCGGGCGGCAAAACTGGAACATCTCGCTCTTCAAGAACTTCATGTTCAACGAAGAACGCGGCACCAACCTGCAATTCCGCGCGGAGTTCTTCAACATCTGGAACCATCCGCAATGGGAAGGCGACACCCTCAACGGCGGCGTCAGCACCAACCTCGGCGCCAGCAACTTCGGCGCGGTTACCAATGCCTATGACCCCCGGGAAATCCAGCTAGCTCTGAAGTTCACGTTCTAGCCGCGATTCCCGTAGCCGTTAACCCATGCGGCGTGGCGGATCACCCCCCGCCACGCCGCTTCTCTTTTTGCAGCACCTGCGGCGACTGTGAGACCCTGAGGCTTTCAGAGACGCAAAGAGATGAGGCTAGCCGAGAAATCAACCCAACGCCGTCGAGCCACACATTGGCCATCCTGTCTCTTGCTGTTTACTTTGGTTCTGAGTCCCGCACGCGACACCAATCTCGCTCCTCCCGTGCATTTGACCGCCGAACAGGATCATCAACGGCTTCTGGACCTGTTGCACATTACTTCGTTGCGGCGCGGGCCCGACGGTGACCCCAAATCACCTAGCGCCGCAAACTTCGATGAATCGAAAGTCGGTCCCGATCTCAAGCTCCCCGATCCATTGCGATTGAACGACGGAGAAAAGGTCACCACTCCGGAAATGTGGTGGAAGTTGCGGCGCCCCGAAATCGTCGAAGACTTTGATCGCGAAATTTATGGGCGCGTCACAAAGAACACGCCAAAAGTAAAATGGGAGATCGCTGGCACCGTCACCGAAGAGAATGCCGGAATCCCCGTGATCACGAAGAAGCTTGTAGGGCACGTGGACAACTCCACCTATCCGGTAATCCAGGTCGACATTCAATTGACGCTGAGCACTCCGGCGAACGCGAGCGGCCCCGTGCCTGTGATGATGGAATTCGGCCTCAGCCCTGAGGCGCTGGAGGCTCTGAGAAAGCGCCTCTCGGACGCCCAGCGGGCTGCGTTGGTCGGCAGTGGCCCGACGTGGCAGCAGCAAGTCCTGGCGAAGGGCTGGGGTTATGCCATCCTCATTCCCACCAGCGTGCAGGCAGACAACGGAGCGGGCCTGACCGAAGGAATCATCGGGCTGGTCAATAAGGGACAGCCACGCAAACTTGATAATTGGGGAGCGGTGAGGGCTTGGGCGTGGGGCGCAAGTCAGGCTTTGGATTATTTCGAGGCAGATAAAGCAGTGGATGCCAAACAGGTCGGAATAGAAGGCCTTTCCCGCTATGGCAAAGCCGCACTCGTCACCATGGCATACGACCAGCGCTTCGCAATCGGTTTTATCGGCTCCTCGGGTGAAGGCGGTGCAAAAATATTTCGGCGCAAATTTGGCGAACAGGTGGAGAACCTCGCCTCAACCACTGAATACCATTGGATGGCTGGCAACTTCCTGAAATACGCCGGCCCTTTGACTCCGGATGACCTGCTCGTCGATTCCCACGAACTGATCGCTTTGTGTGCTCCTCGCCCCGTGTTCATCAGCAGTGGTTCGCAGCAAGTCGAGGGTGGCTGGGTCGACGCGAAGGGAATGTTCCTCGGAGCCGTTGGCGCTGGCCCAGTCTATGAGCTATTAGGAAAGAAGAGCCTCGGCACAGCCGAATTCCCTCCTATGGAAACTCCACTCATCGCGGGCGATATTGCCTTTCGCCAACACAGCGGAGGACATACGACCGGCCCCAATTGGCCAACCTTCATAATGTTCGCGAGCCGCTACCTCAAGGCTCCGCCAATTGCCGCAAACACACCTGGGCCATCAAAGGGGAGATCTTGAAGAAAATAAGTTTCCGATCAGGCGTGGCCACGCTGCTCGCGATCCTCTCCGTCGCGTGGTTAGTCAGCGCCAATCCGCCTTCCCCTTCGTCGCTGCTGCAACTGACGCCGCAGGATGCCCTGGAGACTCACGGCCTCAGCGTCTTCCTGTTTCACAATTCGTACCACGGCGTGTTCGGCGACGAAAAAATGAGCGGGCTCGAGATCATTTTTCACGAGCAGCGCATTGCCACCAATGGCGATGTGCGCCTGTCGCCTGCGCCCGCGCAGTGGGATCCGATTCCGCAGTTCAAAGATCGCAAGCGGGGCGCGTCCCCGAACGAGTTGGTTGCCTCGCTTGCTTATCCTGACAAGGACCTGAGTTACCGTATTGATGTTCATCCGGAAGACGACGGCATCCGCGTCGCCGTGCTCA
Organism: Candidatus Acidiferrales bacterium; assembly: GCA_963701055.1. Lineage (GTDB taxonomy): Bacteria > Acidobacteriota > Terriglobia > Acidiferrales > UBA7541 > Acidiferrum. The sequence continues at coordinate 1,685,714 of OY969563.1, forward strand.
TGGATCGCGCTCTTCCGCAACAGCTCGCCGGCAAAGCGGGACTCAATCTCGAATTCCTTCCGACCGCCTATTTCGGCAAATCGTATCTTGTGGACGATTCTTCAGGAATGTTTCCTCGCCTTCCTACAGGTCCGATGGAGAAAGATTCAGACGGCACGATCGAACCTGTTGCGCTGGCGAGTGGCCATAAAATTGTTCTTTCGCCGGAAGATCCGCTGACTCGCGTGAGCATTACCTCGGACGGCGCGGCACTACAGCTATTCGATGGCCGAAATCAGCCGCAAAACGGCTGGTTTGTACTTCGTAGCCTGATCCCTGCCGACAAGACCGGAGAAGTTGCGGTTTGGCACATTCACCTTAAAGTCGTGCAGGGCTGGACGCGTCCGCCGGTGGTTGGCTACAACCAGGTCGGTTACACACCAGACCGCGCAAAAATAGCCGTGCTGGAGTTGGACCCGCAATTCGATGCTGCGACCATCGCGCGCGTCCTGCAACTCAGCCCGAATGGCGAATACAAGGAAGCTTTTCGCGGCGAAGTGAAGCCCTGGGGCAAGTGGCTGCGTTACGACTACGCCCGTTTCGATTTTTCCTCCGTCCGCGCGCCTGGAATTTATGCCATCGAATATGCTGGGCAGATCGGCGCTCCATTCCGTATCGCGAATAACGTTTACGATGGAATCTGGCACGCCAGTTTGGACACCTACCTCGCCGAGCAAATGGATCATGTCAAAGTGCGCGAGGGCTACCGGATTTGGCATGGCGCTTCGCACCTGGACGACGCTCGCCAGGCGCCCGTGAACTACACGCACTTCGATGGCTACTCCCAAGGTCCCACAACGGATGACTCCTTTGCTCCCGGCCAGCACATTCCAGGCATGAATGTCGGCGGATGGTTTGACGCCGGTGATTTTGATCTACGCACGCAGACGCACTCACGCGTCATCACCGATTTGGTGTTGGCGCGCGAAAATTTTGCACTGGATTGGGACGACACCACTGTCGACGAAAACGCTCGCTACGTGCAGATCCGCAAGCCGGACGGCGTGCCCGATGCGATCCAGCAGGTTGTTCACGGCGTGTTATATCTGCTTGCGCAATATAAAGCATTTGGCCACGCCATTCCCGGTGTGATAGCTCCGACGCTGGAGCAATACACGCACCTCGGCGATGCCGCCTCAATAACCGACGGGAAAATCTATTCCGACAAAATGTCCCCATTGCAGTCTGATGGCATCTACTCCGGCGTGCCGGACGACCGCTGGGCCTACACCACGCACACAACTCCGCTGAATTACGACGCGGCTGCATCTCTCGCGGCTGCGAGCCGCGTGCTCCGCGGGTTTGACGACAAGATGGCGGATGAGTGTCTGCAGACAGCCGAGAATGTCTGGAACGAAGAACACAAACAGCCTCCCGCGCTCTTCCATTCCTTCAACACGACCGGCGGCGACTTGCGCGATGAAGAAACCATGACCGCCGTCGAGTTACTGATCGCAACCAAAGGAAAAGATGTTTACCGCAAGCGTTTGACGGAGATGGTTCCCACAATCCAGGAGCGATTTGGATCCTTGGGCGGCACCGCCGTCCGCGCGATCCCATTCATGGACGCGGATTTCAAAAGCGCTCTTCAGGCGGCGCTCATCAGTTACAAAGCGAAGCTCGATCACAACCTCGCGAAAAATCCCTACGGTGTTCCCATCGCCATGGGAACGTGGGGTGGTTCCGGAGTCGTGGCCGGCTTCGCCTCGCAAATGTATTTTCTTCATCGGGCCTTCCCGGACATCATCGGCCCGGAATACACGCTTCGCAGCCTCGACTATCTGCTCGGTGTGCATCCCGCATCGAATGTTTCTTGCGTATCTGGCATCGGCACGCAGTCGAAATTAATCGGTTACGGCAACAATCGCGCGGACTACACGTTCATTCCGGGCGGCGTCATTCCCGGAGTGACCATTCTTCAGCCGGATTTTCCCGAACTGAAAAGCGATTGGCCTTTTCTCTGGTACGAAAACGAATACGTCGTCGATACCGCGAGCGCGTTCATCCTGGCGGCCAATGCGGCAATCAATTTAACGAAATAACCAGCTACACAATAGGGAAGAGACATTGGCTGAACTGAACCAAATATCGGCCTATGTTCCGCGTCGAAACACTCCTCTCCGCTGCGCCAAAACTAAAATCCAGAAGTGCAATGATTCCCGATGGATGGAACTCGGCACGCAGCAAGATTGGTGTATGCCGTGCACCTCCCAATCGGGGTATTTGGCCATCGCCCAAATACGCGGGTGTGTCCTGCGATGAGACGGGGAATTGACTGGTCCCTATGAAGAACATATCACCAGCGGAATTCGTTCCATCGGAACATGCCGCTTCACTCCACCCGGAGTGGGACGTCAACGAACTGTTGCAACGGCTCGACAATGACCACACATTTCTCCGCGAATTGCTTGCGGTCTATCGTCAAGACAGCCAAACGAGCCTGCAGAGTGCCAAGAATGCGCTGGCCAGCCAAGACTTGGCTGCGCTGGAGCGAACGGCTCACAGCCTGAAGGGCATGATGAAGAATCTCTTGATGAATCGAACCGCACAATCGGCAAGCGACTTGGAGGTTGCGGCTCGTCAGGGTGGGGCCAAACAGGCAGCGGCATTGGCGCAGCTAGAGAAAGCGATGGAGGAGTTGCTACCCGAGGTAGACGCGCAACTCGCCGAGGTGAAGGCGTGAAAGTTTTGGTCGCTGAAGACGACACGCTCTCGCGCATGATGCTCGAGAAGTGTCTTCAGCGGTCGGGCTACGAGGTTACCGCCGTCAGCAACGGAGCACGAGCCCTAGCGGCGTTGGGAACGGACGATCCGCCTCGATTGGCGCTGCTCGATTGGATCATGCCTGAGAAAGACGGCATCGAAGTGTGCCGTGAAATTCGCGGGCCGTCATGGCAAAGCCTACACCTACCTGATTCTGCTTTCGTCGAAAGAATCCAAACAGGAAATTGTTCAGGGAGTCGAAGCTGGGGCCGACGATTATCTAACCAAGCCTTATGACGAAGAGGAATTAAAAGCGCGCCTGCGCGCCGGAGAGCGCATCTTGGAACTCGAGGACCACCTGGTCGAAGCTCGGGAAACTATGCGGTTCCAAGCCACTCACGATCCGCTCACGTCGCTATGGAACCGCGGGGTCATCGAGGAATTGCTGGGGCGAGAGATCCACCGTTCACACCGCGAGAAAAGCTGCACTGTGGTGATGCTCTGCGATGTCGACCATTTCAAGCAGGTCAACGATCAGTTCGGCCACAACACAGGTGACGATGTCCTGAGAGAACTTGCAAGGCGCCTGCAGCACTCCGTGCGCTCTTACGATATGGTGGTCCGCTTCGGCGGAGAGGAATTCTTGGTCATTCTGAATAAATGCGAACCGGAGAGCGCGTCTACTCGCGCGGAAAATCTTCGCGCCATGATCGCTCAAAAGGCCTTTCAAACGCGTACGAAATCACTGGCGATCACCATCAGCATTGGCCTGGGCTTATCCACCGATTTTGAGGAACAGACCGTGGATGAACTTCTGGCGAGTGTCGACGAGGCCCTCTGCAGCGCCAAAAGCGCTGGCCGGAACTGCGTGCGAATCGCTCAAGGCAAGGGTACCAACTTCAGTGAAGGTCCTCAACGAGAGACCACAAGTTTGAGAACCTGAGCCACATCGCCAACTGAAAAAAATCTGCGTTCCAACGTCACTTAAACTTTGTGCGGACCTGCTCCATCATTTGCCGCATCGCCGCCGTCGAACCCGGCGCTCGTTTTTCCCGCCAAGCCTCCAACCGCTTGCACGTTTCTTCAATGCCCCCAAACAATGTGGGATTCTTGAACGCGGCGCGCCACGTGGGCACGATCACACGCATGCGGTCCCACACTACCCAGATCTCGCCATTGCTTTCGAAGAACAATTCATCGTTGATCAGTCCGCGATTCACGATGCTGGCCACCATTTCCCAATAACTGATCACCATCCGGATGTACGTGTTTTCCTGGCTACCCTGCGGATATTTCACCATTAGCTCTTCGGGAGTGCCTGCGTGAAAATGCTCCACAAACCACGCTCGCGCTTCCCTCAGGCGTGGCTCGCGGCGCAGATCGTACAGCCGCAGCATCAGGTTTACTTCATCGTAGTTCACTTGCGACATAAGAAATTCTCCTTCGGTCCATCACGCGGACTGAGCAGGTGTTTCCGGTGGGGGCGCTCCGGAAGGGTTGATCAGCTCCACTCTTTGCACGTTCGACAGGGCAATGCCTTGCCGCTGAAACTCAAGTTGAATCCGCCGCCGCAATTCTCGCGACACATCTTCATGGCGCGCTGGCGCGGTGCGCACCTGCAGCCGCACCGTGGAACCCATCTGGTCGTAGGACTGCAAGCCAAGTATCCGCGGCCCATCCACCAGCGCCTGGGACCACGAAGCGTCGTTGCGCAACTCCGTCGCCGCCGCGTCCAGCGCCTGCAACGCGCGTTCCTGCGGAACCTGTGGCGAAATGGCCACGTCCACATAGGCCTGCGACCAGTCCCGGCTCAGATTCCCGACACTTCGTATGTCGCCGTTAGAAAGCGTCACCAGCGCCCCTCGGCTATCCCGAACCACGGTTCGCCGCAATGTTAGATGCTCCACGCGCCCGATTGTCTCGGCGGCCTGTATGGTGTCGCCAACCGTAAATTGGTCCTCCAGGACGATATAAAAGCCGGATACCAGGTCGCGCACCAGGTTTTTCGCGCCGAATCCGATCGCCAGCGCGGCAAGGCCGACAAGAATCACAATCGGTGTAACGTTGATGCCAAACTCTTGCGCCGCCATTAGCGCCGCCAGAAGCCAGACAACCTTGCTGCCGGCGCTATACGTCACATCGGCCAGCATTCGCGTTTGCTGTTCGCGCGCCTGCGCCGCGCGCGTTTGCGCCGCCGCCGGTTTCACAATCTGGTTGGCAAACACACGAAGGATACGGTTGATCAGGATCGCGGCGACAACAATGCCGAGTAGATGTAACAGGTTTGAGACCGACAGCGTGGGGATATCCGATAGAAGACTGGACATAGTGTTATCGGGAGGCGAGTATAACATTGGTGGGGGCATCGCGCAGCCTTGTCGGTCACACACAGGAGAGGAGAAGGCCCATGGAATCGCGAAGAGTCTTTTTGACTGGCCTGTTGGTGGCAAGCGCTTCAAGTCTGGCCGGCGAAGCGATCCCGGCTATAACAACACAGAGTCCCGTAGCCAGGCCGCCACAGCCTTCCCAGAACCCTTCCGGCCAGTCGCCCGATAACGAAGCGCCGACAGTTCCGGACCTGGACAAGAAGATCCTGGAAAACAACGTAAAGGACATGAAGAAAAAGGTCGAGCAGCTCTATCAGCTCGCTAAGGAACTAAAGGACGAAGTAGAGAAGACGGACTCCACCAAAGTCCTGAGCCTGAACCTCCTCAAGAAAACCGAAGAAATCGAGAAACTGGCCCACGATATCCGCAACCGCTCCAAGGGCTAACGAGTCTGTGTGAATAGTCTTCTTTTTCGTCAGGGCACGGCTTCAGCCGTGCCGTAACCGCCTCAACATCCGTGCGGCTTTAGCCGCTGAGGGCAGTCTTTTTCAGTTCTCGCACAGACTCTAACGCACCGCCACTCATAATGGATCGTCGGCCACACCCACTGTTGTAGCAACATGATTTTGTCACCCTAACGGCAACGTAAAAGTGTCACCCCGCTGGCATTGGTGAGTGCTCCAAACGGGTGTCGCCGTAGTACAAGGCGACGCAGCCGTTGAGAGCCTGGTAGATGTGGACTTTGGCGCCGGCGAAGCTGAAGCGGCGGGCTTGTTGGGGGATCTGGAAGCGGCGGCCTTCCCATTGCACGGCGTTATCGTTGCTGACGATGCGTTCGTGCACGAAGCAGCAGATGCGCTCGAGATTTTCCGGAGCGGGGCGCCAAGCCGTTGCGAATTCGCGAGGCAGGCGGGCGAAGCGGCGATTGTAGTCGGCGATGAATTTGCGCAGCACGGCGTTGGCGGAGTCGAGGTCATGAGCACCGGCAAGGCGGAGTTCGCTGCACAAGCGGTCTTGCAGCACGCCCCAAAGGCGCTCGACGCGGCCTTTGGCCTGGGGACTGTTGGCAGCGATGAAGGTGACGCCAAGTTGTTCCAGTGCACGGCCGAACTGGGTGGGCTGACGTTTTCCCGCGAGCTGTTCTTCGACCGTCCAGTTGTCGTCGTTGCGGAGGAAGATGCTGCTGTGATCACCGTAAAAAGCCAGGGGCACACCGTGGCGGCGCAGCAATTGGCGAAGCAGGCAGAGATAGCCGAAAGCGGCTTCTGTGGGGAAGAACTGCGCAGCCATGATTTTGCCGGTGGCGTCGTCCTGCAGGCCGAGGACGGTGAGTTGCGGGCCGCGACCTTCGAGCCAGTCGTGCGGGCTGCCGTCGAGTTGCACGAGTTCGCCGAGGCGAGCGGAACGCGTACGACGCTGGCGATGAGCGGGGGCACGGCGCTTTCTCGGCGAGCCCAGACCGTTGCCGCGCAGCAGACGGCGCAAGGTTTCACGACTGAGGGAAAAGCCCTCGCTCTCCACCAGCTTCTCGCAGAGATGGTGGTCGTTGAAGCCGGCGTAGGTGGTGCGCGCCAGATGCACGATCCGCGGGCGGACGGCGTCGGGCAGGCGCCGGTGACTGGGCCGGCCGCGGTTGGCGTGAGCCAGAGCCGCCTCCCCGTCTTTGCGCATACGCTTCTTCAAGCGCTTAATCTGGCGCAGGCTCAGGCACAGGAGTGCGGCGGCTCTGGCACACGCCATATCTCCCTTGATGCATGCGCTGATCACGCTCACTCGCTGCAGTTCCTTCTGACTCAACGTGAATGTCTCCTGTCTCATGGAGTGACAGTTTCACGTTGCTGTTAACCGGTGACAGAATTATGGAGCTAAGACAGAGCCTTGGTTGGAGTCTGTACAAGGCAGCGATGTTTGCGTGCGGATTGCGCGCGATGTTTATAGCGGCAGCCGCAGTATCGTCAGGGGTCGTTCCAGACGTACCATTGCTCCGCGCGTTGCTGAACAGAGCGGTACAACTGATGGAGTTGGGCGAACTGGAGTTGATGCACGCGGACAGGATGTTCGCGAGGGTATGAATCTTAGTCTGTGGAGCATGGATTTCGGGCTTCGAAGGCAGAGCGGCGTTGGCCACTCCCGTGGCAATGTTCGCAAGGTCGGCGGCGTTGGTCATGCCAATCGATGCAGCAGGAGCAGTGACGGCGTGGGTCGCGTCGGTAGCAATTCCGGCCATCGCATAAGCCGCCGCAACCGTTGTCACTTCGTTCACGAACACGAAAGGCGCGGCAGTGGCGAAATTTCCGGCTTCGGGGCATGCACCGAGCGAAGCCATCAAGCCGATGGCGGAGTTTGACCCGTCGTAACCACTGTTGCCGCCTCGCGCATAAACATACACCTGGTGGCCGGCGCTACACGTATAATCCCCAGCAATTGAGAATCTACCATATTCCCCGCTAACTACGTAGTAACCGATGGAATCGGCTGGGTTGTTGGTTGCAGAGCTAAGCAGGGACACCGAGGAGTTGCTATAGGCGTTCGAGTTCACTTGAAGTACATACACTCGAGCCCCAACGACGGCGCGGGCTTGACCACCATTCACCACGCCTTGGTATGGCCCAGCTGGAAATGCGGCAGGATATGAACTCCCGGAATCCAATGATGCGGAATCTTCCGAACAGGGTCTTACCGCACCTCCGGATCCCCCCCCCGAGCCCCCGGATCCGCCGGAACCTCCCGAAGTCCCGCCGGAGGTGCCACCACCCGGAGCCCCACCACCGAAGTGCCACCCGAAGTACCTCCGGAAGTGCCTGAACCAGCTCCGCCGCCGGAGCTAGCGAAACCCGCTCCGGTTTGACGGTTTCCCGCGCAGCCGATCAGCAAAAACGCAACTAGCACCATTGAAGAAGCGAGATACCCCAAGTGACGCATTGCAGCTCTCCGCACGATCTCTCGGGCTCGATACCAACTACATGTCTGACGTCACAAAACCTCCTTGAGTTTCAGTCTTATTCGGCTTGCGCACGGGCTCTGGAGGGCCCCAGTGGTCCTTGGACGATGGCCTTGTCCTTTATGGCCATAAATTCTCTAGCCGTCTGCTGTGCGGCACAGGCCGCCACGAATCCCCTCAGCAACTGACCAATGCGATTCGTGCCGCCGCGTCAGCTGTTCGTGGACGTGGTCTCCCTCGACGTGATCTCATACTTGAAATTATCCGGATCGAGGCTGTCGAGCCGGCCTTCCGTCGTTTCCGCCTGCGGGTACATAAGGAAGCCGACTGGCGCGCCCTTCGATCCGGGTAGAGCAACATCGTGCGCGAAGTTATACGCCATCCAATTCATCTCCCAGGACCCGAATAAACGCGCGCGGGCGTTCTTCACCATGTTGTCGTCCAGCGAGCGATTTCCAGGTGGCTCCTCGAGCACGACCTTTCGCACATCCGCGGGGTCAACGGGTACCCAGCCGTAGTCTTCAAGATAAACCTCAGCGCGGCAGTGCTGCGCTTTCGTCACATTCTCCGACGAAGCCCCAAGGCTCTTGTATCCCAATTCGGACTTGGCGACGCGGATGCCATAAACGTCGCGTGCCGGAAGCCCGGCCGCGCGGGCAAGGCCAACGTAGAGCGAATTCAGATCTGCACACTTGCCGCCCAGGTCTTTGGACTCCAGCATGAAGCGAATGTCGCCGGCGCCGCAGCCCCGCGTCTTCGGATTTCGAAAAGTGTTGTCAACGATCCATTCGTAGATCGCCTGTGCCTTCTCGACATCCGTCTTCGCGCCCTTCGTGATTTCAGTGGCTGTCGCTTTCACGATGCCGCCGGTGGGCAAGAGTGTTGTGGGCCGCAGAAAATGCACTAATTCCTCGCGGCTCTCTTTCGGTGCTTTGCCCCTTGCGGCGAGGTCGACCGCACAATTCTTCGTGGCGATCTGGTTTGTCACCGTGAGGATCGGCCTTACCTCAGGCGGAAATTCCGCGGCGATGATTCCGAGCGCATCGGGCTTGCTTTCGATCAGCTTTGCCGTACCGCCCTCGCAGTTGAAGGTATTTGCGAGCGTCTTTTGAAAGGGTGCCCCACTGATGAGCGCCGCCGGCACCCATATGCGCGTCGTCCCCGAAGGTTTCAGAACTTCGACCCGGGTCGTTACTTGAAATGTGCGCCAACGGTCGGCCTCGGTAACCTGGGAAAACAAACGCCCAGCCTGCGCGAACGCGAGGCTGGCCGACACAATACCTCCTGATTGCAAAAAATAACGACGGTTCATCATACCCACCTTTGCGCACCATGGTTTTGTGACTTCTCTTTTGGAGAATATGGTACATCCGACTCTCTCCATACGGGGCGGCGGCTTCCTCCTAACGGGAGAACCGGGATAAACACGCCCCCTGAAATGAGATTGGATGCTTATTCTGCTGCTGTTGGCTACGTGGCCGCAAGGCCGCGGTGGTGCCCCTGACGTCGTGCCGCGCAACACTCGCAAGAGATTTTCCAGGTTTCCTTGCGCGCAGGCGACACCGAAAAGTTCCCACGAGACATTCAACTTTCCAATGACGTCGTCCATTTCTACCTGAGCGAGTAGGTTCTCTGCGTCAGCTACTTCCACCAACGTTGCCAAACTTGATTGATAGCGGGCCTTCGACTGGGTTTCTGATTGCCGCGCCGACGCCAATTCCAAAGGCGTTTCCTGAGCAATGACTGGGGCTCCCTTCAGTTGGTCGCGTGCGGCTTGAACCTGGCCCGTCAGATCCTGAATCGTTTGGTCGTAGTGTGCCTGCCGCGAGCGTTCGTCGGCCTTCGAGATTTCTTCTTCTTGGCTCCGCGCCTTGAGGCGCGGCACCATTCCAGTTCCCGATAATCGACCCATTGTTTGAAACTTCACTTCCCCGTCCAAACGCTTCCCCTTGCAGAAACAAGCGCGGGTAGTTGCTGCGCTGGACGATCTTTTGCTCGGCCTGTGCCTGCCGCACGGAGGCCATTTGATCAAGGCCAAAGGATGGTCGGATAGAGAGGATTCGAGAAGCGAGGTGTTTTCGCGCCAGATTCGCATCCGCGCGAGCATGGGCGATGAATTCGAGTCTCTGGCCTTGATTGGCGGCCGGTTGGTCACTGTCAGGTAATTGAACGCTACGCGTTGGTTAAATCGCCTCTACTTAAATTCGCACGGAACCTATGTCCGGCCTTGAGAAGTGTTTAGCCCGGAAGCAATCGACATCAAGGTTTGGAACTTGTCGTGCAATCGCAATAACCGTAGCCAGAAATTGATTACATTTTTGCGCAAGAAGGAGCGCCATGTCCCATCATCTTGATTCGCCTATTGCTCGACAAGACATCCGCCTCGATATAACGGATCTGTATTTGTTCCGTGGTCAAACAGGCACCGTGTTTGTCATCAACGTATGTCACTCAATTTTCGGCCCCATCCCTTCGCCTGGCTACCACCCGGAAGGAATGTACGAATTTAAAGTGGATTTGAACGGTGACGCGATCGAGGACATCACCTACCGCTTTACCTTCAGCGAACGGGACAAAAACGGGAAACAGAGCTACGTCGTACGGTGCATCAGGGGTGCAGACGCTACCGATCCACACGCTGCCGGCATGGTGGTAGCCGAAGGCATGACGGGCGATACCGTCACCACGGCCTCCGGTTCGCGTGTTTGGGCCGGCAAAGCGGGTGATCCTTTTTGGATTGAGCCCGACGTGCTTCACGCCGTCGGCCATGCCTTCCAGGACGGTACGACCGTGAATCTGGCCGGATGGGATCCGAGCCGAGCAAAGAACCTGCTTGCCGGTCACACTGTGTATTCGATTGTGCTGGAGGTGCCCGATCGCGAGCTTCTCGCCGGCGCTGGCGACACACACCGCATCGGCGTATGGGCCGTGTCTACGCTGGCCACAGACGCTGGCGGTTGGCGTTCGATTAATCGCGTCGGCCTTCCGATGATCCACCCCTTGTTCACGCAGTACAACGAGGATCTTGGCAACCGTCTTAACGCTGGTCGCCCCCTCGATGATTTCGCGACCTACGGAGAAACTGTCATCAAAGCAGTCGCGGGTGCGGTGTCGGCGAACGGAACTGCAGAAGATCCCAAAGCGTATGCGGAGAAAGTGGCACACCGGTTCTTCCCGAACATTCTTCCTTATGAGGTTGGCACGCCGGCGGTCTTCGGTTTTGCCGAATGGAACGGTCGCTCGCTCACTGACAACGCGCCAGATGTCATGTTCTCGATCGCGGCGAACGCTCCCGTTCGCCTGGGGATCGGCAAGGAGTCGGTCACCTCGAAGCCGTCGAAGATTTTCCCGTACCTTCCGGGCGCCACTGAGAACAGGTCGGCGCGCGCCTAGCGTTCGGTGGGTACTCACAATTCAAAGCCATTAAAAGGAGAAAAGAGAATGGACGCGTTCGCCGTGCACGTGGCCAGCGCTTCGCCTCATGAAACAAAACTCGTCGAAGCCACGCTCGAGCACCGCTTCCTCAGAGAAACTCCCGAGCGGATGATCGGCGGCCGCGCTTACGACAGCGATCCCCATTGGACCAACACATCCGCCAACGCTACGGCGTGCAACTCATCGCGCCTCACAAATTTGTGCGCGTGGCTCCCGCAACTCAAGACGGTCGCCGCCTGCGTCGATATCGGTGCCGTTGGAAGATCGAGCGCCTGTTCGCTTGGCTTCATAACTTTCGTCGCATTGTCATTCGCTGGGAATACTACCCAGAGAATTTCCTCGGGATGGTTTAACTCGCTTGCGCTGTTATCCTCCTGAGGCATTTATAAGATGGCTTCTATTTAGCCGATCTCGAATCAGGCAGGAGGCAACCATGTTCAGGCGCAGCAACTGTATAAAGTTCGTAGTGGCCATCGCGATGGTGTTCACGACCGGCGGAATGCGGGGGAGCGCCTTATCCCAAACAAAGGCAGGAGATCCGAAGCCGCAGAATAAACTGGCACTCGGAGAAGACGACGTCAAGCAATTGCTGCTCCTTGTGGATTCCGACAAGAATGGCAAGATTTCCAGGCAAGAGTGGATGTCATTTATGGAAGCGGAGTTCGACAGACTGGATACGGCCAAGGACGGGGAACTGGACGTTCAGGAACTGACGCAATCGAAATTACAGGTGAGTCCGTTCCTAAGCGTGGGGAAATAGCGCGGCCTCTCCCAGCAATGCTTTCTCTGTGGGCGCTGCGTGGAAGCATGCCAGAACGCTAACGAGACCCTTTCCATTCGTTGGGAAGATCCTCATCCGCGAGTACTGTGGGACGGCGGCGCGAAAATTGTCGAGTCGAGTTGCGTTTCGTGCGGCCAATGCGTGACCGTGTGTCCTTGCAACGCACTCATGGAGAAATCCTTGTTGGGAGAGGCAGATTTTTCCACGCCGCGTTGCGAGTACTAGTGTTCTGTCCCATAAATAACTGGTCTTAGTATTGCTGGGAATATAGGTATCTCCCGTGCACAATGGAGGTGCCTATGGCGATGGGACGACCGAAATCGACGGTGGTGTTGGATTTGGAACTGCGTGAACAGTTGGACAGCTTGGCCAAGTCACGTTCTCTTCCCGCTGGCTTAGTGCGTCGAGCCAAGATTATCTTGTTGAGCGCTTCTGGGAAGAACGACCGAGAGATTGCCGCACAACTGGAGACGAGCAGGATCACGGTCGGCCTGTGGCGGCGACGGTTCCTGGCACAGGGGGTGTCAGGACTCTACGACGAGTTACGCCCAGGTCGCCCCCGCCCGATTAGCGACGAGCGAGTTGCCCAATTAGTCCGCAAGACGCTGAAGTCGAAACCCAAAGCCGCAACGCACTGGAGTATCCGTCAGATTGCCGACGAGACGGGAGTTTCGAAATCGACAGTGCACCGCATCTGGCAGGCGTTTGGCTTGCAACCGCATCGACAAAAGCATTTCAAGCTCTCGAACGATCCATTTTTTGTAGAAAAAGTACGGGATATTGTAGGGCTGTATCTGAATCCCCCGGAAAATGCAGTGGTTTTGTGCGTGGATGAGAAGAGCGGAATTCAAGCATTGGAACGCACCCAACCGATGTTGCCACTCGGATTGGGTTATGTCGAAGGAGTGACTCACGATTATCGACGCCACGGAACCACCACGCTGTTTGCCGCACTGGACACGGCAAACGGCAAAGTGCTCACGAAATGTCGACCGCGTCACCGGCATCAGGAATATCTGAGTTTTCTTCGGGAGATTGAAAAGAACGTCCCGAAGAACTTAGAAGTGCACATCATCGTGGATAATTACGCCACGCACAAACATCGGAGAGTTAGACGCTGGTTCGCCACACGGCCACGGTTCCACGTACACTTCACTCTAACCTATGCCTCCTGGCTCAAGTCGAAATCTGGTTCAATCGCATCACGCAACAGGCTCTTCGCCGGGGAACGTTTAGCAGCGTGAAGGAACTGGTCACAAAAATCGATCACTCCGTCAAGAATTCCAACCGCAATGCACAGCCTTTCGTCTGGACCGCCACAGCGGATTCGATATTCGCCAAAGTCGAACGACTATGCGAACGTATTTACGGGACAACACACTAGCCCACGTCTAACACGTAAACACAAGGCGCCAGCATTTCCGGTCCGAACATTTTCCCTCACTCATCCTACTCTGCTTGCCAAATCCGCGAGCAGGGTAGTAGACTCCACCCTCTTGGGCTTAACTTGCGCAATGCAAGGTATAAACACGTGCGCTCTGTCCCTGCTCTCCTGGCCCTCTTTCTTTCCCCGTGGGTTGCGGCCCTCGTTCGGGCGGGCATTCTCCTGGTTGGGTGGGCTCTTCTTTGGGCTGCCCCCAAGGTTCTGGCTGCAGATGCTGACAGGCACGTTACCGTTTGGATTATTCCGCCGGAGGGGTCGGGTCCAAACGACATCGTCGCCCAGGAAGAAGACATCCCCTCTCGCATGGAGGCATTGCGTTTGGCGCTCGCAGGAACCCGCGTGCGCTTACTAAACGTGGAAGATCCGCTGGCAACGAAGACCGGCAGTCAACGATCGGGAAATTCTGGAGAAGCAGGTTGGTACCCAGAATACACAGGTCCGAATTTTCAGGTTGTGGCAAACCAGCGAAAGACATTCGCGGCGCTGGAGCGTTTTGCGGAACAGAACGATGCTTACGTTGTCCTGCGTTTGATTACTTGGCGCGAGGCGTTCGAGCTGCTGCGCGCCGGTCGCACCACTGGCCCGGATGCATTGCCAGATGTGATGGAAGTTGGTACGACGTGGACAGGGAATCTAGCTGCGAATGGCAAAATTCGATCCAGACCCGACTGGCAAACGAGCAGGGGAAACTGGCGGGACGTGCTCGGTATCCCCGCTTCCGCGTTACCGTATACTATCGATGTCCGCCTTCTTTTTTACTGGAAGCGCTTGCCGTCTGCTGCGCCTGATTCTCCGCCGCTGACTCTAAATAACACTAGTTGGCCCGCTCTCCTCGATTCTGTCGGTGGCGGCACTTCTTCCACTGACACAGTCGCGTTACCAACTGCTATCACTCTTAATCTTCTCTACGACTATGTGTCGCTCGCGAGGGCTGGCGGAAGCCAGTCTATTATTCATAATGGCCTGTTCGGCCCTCATGTGTCTTTCTCTAGTGAAAGTGCTCTTGCCGTCCCGGTCTATCTCGCCGAGCATTCCTTGGTCCCTCTGGGTAACGGTGAAGTTCGACAGTTGATCAGCTTTCCCGAGGCCACGCACGAGGAAGTAACCCGTGCATTTGTGAATGGCGGTTATCGAGCGAGCTTAGAAACCGCCAGTTTTATGAGTCGATGGGCCGACGATTTTTACGAGCGGCAGCGAAAGAAAGGCAAGGCTCAACGATTTTGGGATTATGCGGCGGCCGCCGTACCCCCGGGGGGATTTGAAGGTGGCGGCGAACTCGTAGTTTTGAGCGGAACATCGGATGCCGAGTTGGCTTTCAAACTGGCCGACTATCTTGCGACCGACCCGGAATATACCGAAATGCTCGCCCAAGCTGGCTTCTTGCCCCCCGGCAGACCTGGTTACGGGGTGGACGCGTTGGTCGCATCACTCGGTAGCGATCCGCGAGATGTTCGAGACGCGCGCATTTTCGGTGAAGTTGTCCAGAAGGCAATCGATCAGGGGGATAGATACCCGGACTTTGAACGCTGGCCGGCCGTATTCGAGAATCGGACCGTGCTTGAAAAGCTCCAACGTGTTTGGCGCGGGATGGCGGAAAGGGACGTCGCCGACGTACGCCAAGCGGCCAAAGATGTCGACTGGGAGATCAACTCCCAGATCTATCTGCCTTCGCGCATATTGAATGCTTTCATCCAGTCTTGGCGATTGCTTGCCCTGATTCTTTTCATGGCCGCTTTTCTGGTGGTGGTAGCAGGACTCCATCGACTGCGGCTGCGGCAAGTGGCCCGGCAGTTCGACATGAGGCTGGAGGAGCGCGTCAACGAGCGGACGCGCATCGCGCGGGAACTGCATGACACTCTTTTACAAAATCTGCACGGTCTTTTGTTTCGTTTTCAGGCCGCACGGAATATGCTCCCCAAGCGGACAGAAGATGCAATGGAAGCTCTTGACGGCGCGATCATGAGGACCGAACAGGCGATCACCGAGAGCCGGGACACCATCAAGGATTTACGCTCCGAAGGGGTCACTCCCACTGATCTCGCAGAATTGTTGACGCAAACCAGTAAAGAACTAGAGAACGTTGCGGATGAAAACGGCGCTCCTTCGACATTTCGTGTCATCGTCGAGGGCGAGCGGCAAACTTTGTCTCCCGTTCTTCAGGACGAAATTTACTGCATTGCCCGTGAATTGCTCCGAAATGCCTTTCAGCACGCACGTGCACATCATATTGAGGCTGAGATTCGATACGACGATCGCCTACTTCGTCTGCTTATTCGCGACGATGGAAAAGGTATAGAACCCAGAGTCCTGAAGGAAGGCGGACAGCCCGGACATTGGGGATTGCCGGGTGTCCGTGAACGGGCAAAGAAAATCGGTGCCCGATTGGATTTTTGGAGCCAAGCCGGAGCGGGCACGGAAGTTCAACTCACTGTTCCCATATCGGTTTCGTCCCAAACAGCGCGTGATGGCTCAGGATTTTGGCTATTCCGTAAGACCAGGAAGTCATGACCACGAATCCTAAGCCGATTCGGATCCTCAGTGTCGACGATCATCCCCTCCTTCGCGAAGGGATCGCAGCACTGGTCAACGCAGAAGCCGATATGAAATTGGTCGCGGAAGCCTCCAACGGACATGAAGCGATCGAACAGTTCCGGTTGCACCGGCCGGATGTGACGTTAATGGATTTACAGATGCCGGGATTCAATGGCATCGAGGCAATCATCGACATCCACAACGAATTTCCTAACGCCCGGATCATTGTTCTGACCACATACACAGGTGACGTTCAGGTGCTACGGGCACTCAGAGCGGGTGCTCAGGCCTATATATTGAAGGGATACGTACATAGAGAACTGCTGGACACGATTCGTGCTGTGCACACCGGCAAAAAGCGAATTCCGCCGGAAGTAGCCGCCGAGCTAGCTGACCATGCTGCAGATGACGAGTTGAGTCCACGGGAGATTGATGTGCTGCGGCTGATTGCGAGCGGGAACGCAAACAAAATCATCGCAGACAAACTTTCGATCAGCGAAGAAACCGTAAAGACTCACGTCACCAACATACTTTCTAAGCTTGGCGCTAACGACCGGACTCACGCCGTCACCATTGCAATAAAACGCGGAATTATCGAACTCATCCCCTAAAAGGGGGATAGCTGCACCACAATTTCAGGTGTTTCAATGGCGTTGTGAATCTCTTATCCTGCGTGAGGAATTCAAAGAGAGAGATTTGCAACGGTTATTCTCGACGTTCGCTGATGGCTGGCCCGGTATGGGCCTTCTACTCCTGAGGGTGATAACTACCGCCTGGCTGATTCGTTGTCTTATCGCCGGCCTCCGTGAAGCACATCAGTTTGCGCCAATCGCCCAACTCATTGCAGTTGGTGCGGGGGCGCTTCTCCTTATCGGTTTGTGGACTCCCGTGATCGGAACGCTGGTAGTAATCGTTGAAACGTGGATCGCTTTCTCACACCCCGGCGATCCATGGATTCCCATCATGCTCGCGGCCCTTGGTGCCACTTTAGCGATGATGGGACCTGGTGCCTGGTCGATGGATGCGCGGCTCTTCGGCAGGAAGCACATCAATATTTCGGACCGCTAGAGGCATTTCTACCTACCCCTAAAGGTGTAACATCCGCTCTCTCGATTTAGCGAACCCGGTCTCTGACTATCTCGGGTTGTCCCCGAGCCGTATTTGTTTCAAAGTGTGCGCCAAGAACAGAACGAGTAAGGAACAGCGAGCAAGAGAGAACGGGGATGCGAGGGGTCCCCTGCGGGAACACCATAGAAGGCCCGACGAATAGTGGAGGAACGAACATGGCTTGGGAAAATGCGCTTCTTTCGGAAAATCAGGATGATCTCGACGTTTGCCACGCTGCGGGCGAAGATCTACCCAACATACTCTCGGTTGCGACGGGTGATTTCAATTCCTCGAGATTGCTCGGAAATATCCCGTTCAGAGGATGGCAGTCGAACAAGACCAATGGCGTAAATGACAGCTTCGAGGACATCGTGGGACAAAGCGAGGCTCTCCGGGAAGTATTGAAGCTCGTTCGAATTGTAGCGTCCACAAATTCCACTGTCCTTATCGAAGGTGAGACCGGGACCGGGAAAGAGCTCATCGCGCGCGCCATTCATGCACACAGCGCGCGCCACAATCGCCCCCTCGTGAAACTTAATTGTGCGGCGATACCTCTCGGACTACTGGAAAGCGAGCTTTTCGGTCACGAACGAGGAGCTTTTACAGGAGCCGTAGCGCGCAAAATGGGTCGATTCGAAGCGGCCGACGGTGGCACTCTCTTTCTGGACGAGATCGGAGAGATCCCGCTCGAACTGCAACCGAAACTACTGCGCGTCCTACAGGACGGCGAGTTCGAAAGGCTGGGTAGCACGCAAACTCTACGTGTCAACGCACGTTTAATTGCAGCAACCAATCGCGATCTGGCTAAGTTGGTTTCCAAGAAACACTTTCGCAGCGATCTTTACTATCGCCTCAACGTTTTTCCAATATCTGTTCCTCCGCTGCGAAGTCGTCTAGAGGACATCCCGCATTTGGTGAAGCACTTCGTGAAGACATTTGCTGCCCAGATGGGCAAGCAGATCGAGGAAGTTTCCGGAGAAGTAATGCAAGCTCTCGTAAGTCATCCCTGGCCGGGGAATATTCGCGAACTGCAAAACTTCATCGAAAGAAGCGTAATTCTCAGCACCGGGAACGTCCTGCGCCCGCCTCTCGCGAATCTGAAGGCTGCCGCCGAAACTGAATCTTTGGAAGCAATCACCCTCGAGGAAGCGGAGCGAAATCACATACGCAAGATTCTTGAGCAGAGCCGGTGGGTTGTCGCAGGTGCAAACGGGGCCGCTGCACGATTGGGAATCAAGCGGTCTACACTTTATTTCCGCATGCGAAAGCTTGGCATCTCGCGTCTCAGCCCAACCTGCTCTGAAGTGGACTACGCGCGAACCCCCGAGGTTCACGTGTAAGGAGGATCTCTTGCATGAGCAGCACGTTTTTTCGTCCAAGTTACGTTAACGATGGAATTAACGATGTCGTCATAGACCCAATTCGCTCAATCCTGGGTGATCCTCAGGACGGCGCCCGAGCGCCCAATGATACTTTCTGTCGGATTCCTTGATGGGCAGGTCATTGATGCAGGCGAACCGCAGCCGGGTGAGTCCGTTATCATCAAACTCCCAATTCTCGTTTCCATAGGATCGAAACCAGTTGCTCGAATCGTCATGCCACTCGTACGCAAAGCGGACTGCTATGCGGTTCCCGCCGAAAGCCCACAGTTCCTTGATCAGACGATATTCGAGTTCTTTCGACCATTTACGCTTCAAAAACGCAATGATCTCTTCACTTCCATTGATGAATTCCGCTCGATTGCGCCATCGAGAATCCGGTGAGTACCCCAGGACTACTCTTTCTGGCTCTCGACTGTTCCACAGATCTTCGGCGCGCCGCACTTTCAGCTCTGCGGATTCGCGGATGAACGGCGGAATTGGTGGATGTGCTTCGAGCCTAACATTCGCTGTCGACATAAGTAATCTCCCTCTCGGTTGAATTCGGGCCATCGCCTGAAGCCCGCGCTGCAACCAACTACCTCTCACGAAAAGCACGAGGGGTTCCAAATCGAGATGCGGTGGCATCAGACTAATTGCCCGTTGCGGCTGGATTTGCGTCACGTGGAGTATTAGCTACAGACGCGCCGGGTTTTCACGATGTCCACAGACTGACAGTGACCAATCGGCTGAAAATTACCACGTAACTCGAACTGGCGCCATGAAAGAAGCACAGAAGGCACGGTAGCGCAGTTTTCAACCATGCAGAGAACGGTATCGCCCGCAAATGGGATCTCGCAGGTGCACCCACTGACCGGGCGACAGCTCGGTCCTCAGCTCGACTGGCGCTTCGCAACGCCTTGCGCTCCCCACGTCAGTCTTTCCAATCTTCCGACATGCTGCTAACCGGTTGACACCTAATGGGTGCTGTTTCGCTGGGCTCCCCGTGATTTCCACCATTTAGCAGCGCTTTCCTTTGGCCACAGTATTGCCTCAACGAAAGTGGTTCCAAGAAACCGACGTCGTAAGCGTCAAAACAAAGAGACGCATCGGCGGGTTATGGTGGACTTGAAAAACCAAGAGAGAAAACGACGGCAGCCTTAGGGGCCGTTGCGGCCGCGCCAGACGGACCGCATGGGAGCGACCAAATGGCAAGTGATTTGACAGTAGAGAGGGAGAATCGGCCTGTAAGCCTGATGGCAGGGGAAACCTTTGGGCGACTGGCGGGGATCGGCGTTCTCCTCTTAGGCGTGGTGGGAGCGTTCTTTTATTTGGGCGGATGGTTTAGCCCGCACGAATTGACGCAGGCGCGATTCGTGGACGGTTGAAAAGGTGAACGGAATCCACCCCGGATTCCGGCGCAACCACGCCAAGGGCGTCTGCGTCACCGGGTACTTCGACAGCAACGGCAAGGGAACGCGAATCTCAAAGGCAATCTTGTTCCGTCCGGGTCGCGTGCCAGTGATTGGCCGGTTTTCATTGGGCACCGGCGATCCGGACACGGCGGACGGTCCCGGAATCGCCCGTGGGCTGGGAATCGATTATCAGATGTCGGACGGCGAAGAATGGCGGACGACGATGATCAATCTGCCGGTTTTCCCGTTCAAAAACCCGCAGGCATTTTACGACAACATGATTGCGTCGGCCCCCGATCCGGTAACGCACCAACCGATTCCGGCGAAGCAAGCGGCGTTCATGGCAAGCCATCCGGAAGCGGCGCACGCATTAGAGGTGTTCAAGAGCCATGAACCGTCCTCCGGCTTCGACAACACCACGTTTTACGGTCTCACCGCATTCATTTTCACCAGCGGGGAAGGCAAGGCGACGCCTGTGCGGTGGACACTCGTGCCAGAACAGCCATATGTGGCGGCGAGCGCTGCGGGGGCGCCAAGCGGGGACAAGAATTACCTTTTCCTCGGAGTGATCGAGAGCATCCAGCAGCATCCGCTGAAATGGCATTTGATTCTCACCTTGGGGCAGCCCGGCGACTCGACGAACAACTCGACCTCCGAGTGGCCGGCAGGGCGGGAGCAAGTGGACGTGGGAACCCTGACTCTGGACACGGTGGAGGCGGAAGCAACGAGTCCGACACGCGTGGTGAATTTCGATCCGCTGGTTTTGCCGGCGGGGATTTCGCCGTCGGACGATCCGTTGCTGAGCGCCCGGTCGGGGGTCTATTCCGAATCGTTTACGAGGCGGGCGGGCGAGAAAGCAGAGCCGAGCGCGATTACGCCGGCCGACATAAGAAAGTGAGCGCAACAGTGACGAGCGAACGAAAGCAATTCTCAGGTTCGATACGGTTTTTCCACTGGTTGGTGGTGGCGATGGTGCTGACCATGCTCGGCATCGGTGTGGCGATGATCGCGTCGCTCGCCGATTACCACCGGCTGATATCGATCCACCGGCCATTGGGAATCCTACTTCTAATTATCGTAGCGATACGGCTGGTGAACCGGCTCCTGCACGGAGGGCCGGATCTTCCCATCACGATGTCGGCCCAGGAGAAATTGATGGCCCGCACGTCGGAGGTTTGGTTGTATGTGCTGCTGTTCGTGATGCCGCTGGTGGGCTGGGGTATGTTGTCGGCGGCCCGGTTCCCCATCGCGATGTTCGGGTCGGTGCACTTGTTTCCGATACTTCCGCACAACGTGATGCTGTACTCGATTTTGCGGAAGACCCATACGTATCTGGCGTATCTCCTGTTCTTCGCGTTCATCGCGCACTTTGGGGCTGTTTTGTTCCACTCGCTGATTTTGCGGGATGGGTTGTTCAACCGAATGGCGCCGTGGCGGGCTTCGTAGGGAATCGCCAACGTGCGTCATTCGGCTGCTCTGCGTAGCAAAACTTAGATCAATGATGTCCGCCGCCCTGAGGTTCTCCACCACCGCCGCTGTGAGATTGTCCGCCGCCCGCAGGCTGTTGCCGGGCCTGCATCTGCTGCGTCTGCTGCGTGTGTTTTTGTTGCAATTGCTCCGTCTGTTGCTGGTGCTTTTGCTCTGTCTGCTGGGTTCTGGCCTGGTTGGCATTCTGCTTGGTTAGTTGTTGATGTTCTTTCTCCTGCTGCTGCTGGAGCTTTTGGCGATCCTGTGTCTGCTTCGCTACCAGCTTATCCTGCTGTTTTTGATAATTCTGGTCCTGCTTCGCATTGCCGGTGTTTGGAGCAGCGGGGCGCTGGATGGGCGGCAATTCCTTCGGATGGACTGCAGTGCTGGCGTGACTTGGTGCGGATGTGTTCTCGGCGGGACGTCCTTCGGCTGAGCCACCTTCGGCCGCCACTGCACTTTTCCCTGAAAATTCGCTGGGCTTGGAGGTTGCCGCGACTGCCGGCTTGCCATGATTTACGGACTGTAATAGTTCGTGGTTTTGGCTCGCTTCATTCTGATGGCCTGTCTGCGCCGCTGTTGCCTGAGTATGATGTTCATGAGAGGCGGTCTCTTCTGCAGCAGTCGCACGGGCAGTTGTTCCGCCCCGCCCACCGTTGTAACTGACGTACGTTCCCGCCCTACTGTTGCTTACAGACTTTTCGTAGGTATTGTGAAAGTTTCTAGTGTCGACGTTATTCACCGACCGGTTGTAATTGAACTGATTGTTTCTCCAGTAGCCGCCCTGGTAGCCGTAACCACCGTAGCCATAGCCATAGTTAATGCCGCCGTAGAACCCGACCGTCGGGCCCCAGTAGCCCTCATTCCAAGAGTACGCGTCATTACCCCAGCCCCAATAGCCTGGCGTCCATAGAAAACCAACGGTTGGCGGTTCGACCCAGGTGCCAGGTACCCAGAAATAGCCTTCTGGGCCATAAGCCCAATACCCGGGCGTCCACAGATAGCCTTCCTGAGGACAAATCGGTTGCGAATACGCGACCAGTTCGGGTGGAGCGATCCGGATGGAGACGCCAATCTGCGCGAATGACGCAACAGGTATGGCCAGCAACACAAGAAGAAGCAGTAGAAAATAAATTGCGCGCGGAATACGCATCATTGTTATTACCTTGCCAGATCATCCTTCGTTTACCCGGTCTTGCTTTGTGTCTGCGGGTTGCGCTGATGGAAAGGCTACTGACGCACACAGGATGACGCAGGTAGCTTTCGAAATCTGTTCAATACGACTCATCTCGTACATTCGCAGAACACGCCCTGCGTAAAACACTGGCTCCTACCGTAAATGGCCGGGGAGAGCCGTCGCACCATCCAAATCCGGGTTTTTTGCCCCAAGTATCAGAATGTGTTCCTTTGTGGACAGAAAAGCCTTCTTGTTGGCGGCTACGATTTACCCTGCATTTGCGAGTGTCGATTTTCAGCTAGGAGAATTGAAATGACCCCCATCAAAGCAGAGAAGTGCGCGCACCCAGTCTGTTCCTGCATGACAACGTCCGGCGGATACTGCAGCATCGAGTGCGAAGCAATGGAAAAGATGGCTGACATCGCTTGCCACTGCGGACATGCTCTCTGCGCAGGCGACACGGATCACATTCCCTCGCCTTCCGCGCTCCCCTCTTGAAGGCGGTGGTAGAGCGGCGGTGGAAAGGCTTCATAGGGGACGCCTTGTTCGTGGGCGGGAACGACTATCCGGTCGACGAAGCGGGCGTCGTTTGTATTTCAGTTCGCGGTCCCGCTGAAGACCAAGCTCGTCACCCGAATGCTCGCTTGCATAGGCACAGAACCCCTGGGACTTGGAAAAAGGAAGATAGCAGCAGATCGAACGGCGAGACCAGATTCGCGCCCTGGTGTTACGCCCGTAGTTGCCTTGTAGCGCAGAAGGTGAGTACGCCGCTGTGCAGAATTCGCCAAACTATATTGAAAAGTGTCCCGATGTGAACAGATACGGATTCCCTCATCCTCTATGATTCTGCCAGCGGGGAATGTGGGAAGCCGTTCCCCTCGAAAAGAAAAAGAATAGAGGGACCATTCCATGGCAGAGCCGAAGGCAGCAAGATACAACGATATCATTCCCGCAAAGTCCGTGATTGGCAGCAGCATCGTGAACGCAAACTACGAGGACCTCGGCACGATTGAAGATCTGGTTCTGGACGCCGGCGCCGGACGCATCGCTTACGCGGTTTTGTCTTTCGGAGGATTTCTTGGCGTCGGAGATAAATATTTTGCGGTTCCTTGGCACGCGTTCCAGTTTCACATCGCGGAAAAGCGCATCGTTCTTAATGTAGACAAGAGGCTGTTGGAAAGCGCACCGGGTTTCGACAAGGCCAACTGGCCGAACATGGCAGATCCCCAGTGGGGCATAAGTATTTATAAACACTATGGGCTGGCCCCTTATTGGGAAGAGATAACGGGCGATCGCGCATAAAGACTTACATTCCTGAATCTGAATGCTTCCACGGCCAGCGGGAAGCATTCAAACGCGCTGGCAAAGTGGAAATTCAAAAAAGGAGAACTTCGATGTTGCTACTGATTGTTTTGCTGCTGCTGGTGTTCGGAACTGGCGGCGGGTATTACGGATATTCTCGATGGGGATCGAGCGGGGGCCTGGGGATCGTCGGCACTGTCATAATCATCGCGGTGGTGTTGTACCTGCTCGGCGTGCTGCGGGCGTAGGCAGGCCGTCGTTTGTGAATTCGTTCCAGGGAAATGCAAATCAAATCTAGGAGAAAATCCATGAAGCAAAGTGCGAAGGACAAAGCAAAAGGAACGTATCACGAGCTCAAAGGTGCGGTTAAACAGAAGGTTGGAAAGGCGACGAACAATCGGCCATTGCAAGCGGAGGGTCTCGGCGAAAAGCTTGCAGGCAGATTACAAAAGGGAATCGGGCAAGCCGAGAAAGCTCTCGAAAAGCGGTGAAACTGAAGTTGTTTGCATCGTTGAGCCGCGAAGGCTCTCCGGAATAAGTCAAAGTATCGAGAAAGAATTGGAGAAAGTTCATGAATCTGTCACAAATAACCACAACACAAATTGGCATCGTCATCGTTGTGCTGTTAATGCTAGCAGCGGGCCTAGCGATTTTATTTTCGATTCGGAAACGACGGACAGAAAGACTGCGCAACCAGTTTGGCGGAACCGAATACACCCGGGCGGTAAAAGAAGGTGGAAACCAGCGGAAAGCGGAAGCGGTCCTGGACCAGCGAGCCGAGCGCGTGGAGCGCTTGCACATTCGTCCGCTCGCTGCCGCCGATCGCGCTCGATTTGTAGAAGCTTGGGCTAGGGTGCAGGCACGCTTTGTTGACGGTCCGGGAGGCGCAGTCACAGAAGCCGACCAACTGCTTATCGACGTGATGTCCACGCGTGGCTATCCGATGGCGGACTTCGAGCAGCGCGTCGCGGATATCTCCGTGGATCACCCGGTAGTTCTCGACAATTACCGCTCCGCTCACGAAACCGCGCTTCGTCAAACACGTGGTCAGGCACGAACGGAAGACCTGCGCCAAGCCATGATTCACTACAGAACTCTTTTTGAGGAACTGGTCAACGATGCGGAGCCGGCGCGTCCATAGACGGACGCTGGCCTTATCGGCCCTTCATTCAGCAGAATTCTCAGTTCCTTGGGCCTGAGCGTCACTGAATGGGGGTCGATAAGGCAGTGGAGATTTCAAACTTAGGATTTCATCGCCCACGGAAAACGCGCGACCGGCGACGATCTCGTACTTCTTCAGTTCTTCTCGGACGGACGCGCATCGTAAAAGAGTTCGAGGTTAGCGATCAAGCCGTCCTTAAATGTCATCAACACGGCAGTGCGTCAGACGCCCACCGGCTCGCCAAAATCGACATCGTAGGTCAACATCGCCTTCTCACTGGAGCCGAACGTCATATGCATCGTCAGACCCTTAAGGAGAGTCAGAAATTGCCTGGCGGCCTTAAGTACCGCTTCCTTCCCAGCCAGGTCTGAAAGAGGTCCAACAAACTTGACGTCAGGATGCAGGTGCCGCGCGGCTTCCGCAAAGTCTCTTTCCTGCAAAGCTTGGCAGTAACCCTCGGCTAAAATTACGTTGTTCTCTGTGGTAGTCGTCATAGTCTTTTTCCTCATCCAGATTGCGGCGCGTGAAGAATGGGTGGCTACAGGTTCGCGATGATAGGAACGTCGGAATGAGCGATGCTATCCGACACGCCCAGACCGGACAAATCGCTCTTCCCGCTATTCATTCGCAAATCTTAAGGCTCATCACTTGTATGTGCTGTTCACTTTTGTACGCTCTGCCCGGCGATTCGCTTATTCTCGTGGATCCTTTGTCTGCTGCAATTCAAGACACTTTCCGCTATCTGATCGTCAATGGACTTAATTTCTATCGCCAAATGTATATCCGTCGGATGTTTCGCGAATCGTTCAAATAGCAAATTCCTTTTTGCTCTCAATTCTTCTAGCTTTGCCTGCTCGTTCGTAGGAGCATCAACCATGCTGGTGCACTCCTCTGAAGGAACTAAAGATCATTTCGATCACCGTGAGTTGGCTTTCTTCAGTTGCGATAAGTAGTAGACGGCATTTTGCAGATCGATGCTGTGCTCGACTGCTGCCGGTGTGACACACAACTCCAGATACCGGCCAAAAATTGCACGTTCTGCCTTGGCGATCAGCGGAGCCTGCTTGGCCGGCTCTGCTTCCATTAACGCCTCGGCGTAGGGCCGATGCCATATCTGAGAAGTCAGTATGCCCTTGGTTCCGAATGAGCCGGGGACGGCGAGACCCTTGTGATGCTTAACGAAATCCACGTAGGAGACAACGTCGCGCCTGGTGCTTGTCTCCAATACGGCCGCAATTCCCTCGCCACGCACGGGTCCGGAGTTGACAAAATCCACGGTGTTGCATGTCACGGACGCTCTACATTCGGGGTCGATTTCGTCGAATAGCATTGAGAACCTCTAGCTAAAAATAGCAGGCCCTGATCGTTGCGGTCTGTCTCATTCAGCACAACCTTCTGTGAAGCCCTCGGGGCCATATTCCTCAAGCGTCCTGTCCAATACGGTACAGTTTCTTCTTCCACCTGGTGTGATAGTTCGATTGGGCGCAGTTTGGTGGTTTGCGTTTGGAGCCAAGTTCCCAAGGAGATTCTGAAATGTCCACACAAAATTCAGTTGTCGCGATATATCGCACGCATACGGAAGCGGATCAGGCCGTGAAGGAGTTGCAACGCGGCGGAGTTGACCTGCACAAATTGTCGATCGTTGGGAAGGGATACCACACGGATGAGCACGCGGTGGGCTACTACAATACCGGCGACCGCATGATGTATTGGGGCAAAATGGGCGCATTCTGGGGAGGCTTTTGGGGTCTACTATTCGGCTCCGCTTTTTTCATGATTCCAGGTCTCGGCCCAATCTTAGCAGCGGGACCAGTAGTTGCCTGGATCGTGGGAGCGCTGGAAGGTGCGGCGGTGGTGGGAGGAGTTAGCGCGCTGGGAGCAGGTCTATACAGCATGGGAATTCCCAAGGACAGCATCGTGAAGTACGAAACGGCACTCAAGACCGATCAGTTTCTGCTCATCGCCAACGGAACGGCGGCGGAGGTGGCGAAGGCAAAAGACATTATCGAGACGACGCATCCCGCTCAATTCTCACTGCACTCCGGCGAAGTCTCAACAACAGCGAAAGCTTAGCTTCCTGATCTTGGCTGCCAACTCGAGATCGTTCGATATCGGAGGGTACGGAAGCAATGCACGAGAGCAAGCACAATCACGGCCAGAAGGTGGTAGTGGATGGAGAACATGTTCCTCACCGAGACGTCGCTTATTGGAGACGCGCGCACCGGGACTGGCGTTTCTGGCTCGGCCTATGCCTCATGGTTGTGGCAATTACCGTCTTTTTCATGAGCGTTAATTTATGGCTAGTGCCGAGAAGCTAGCTGGAGCAGTCGCAGTTAAGCGCACTCGAAAAAACGAATCCACTGTTTTACGCCAAGGTATCGGGAAAGGATTCTAGAAGTTCATGAGTTTATCGCAAATGACGTCGACACAAGTTGGCTTCGCCATCACTGTCCTCTTGATGCTGGCAGCATGCCTTACCGTTCTATTTTCGATTCGAAAACGCAAGACGCAAAGAGCTCACATCGACTACGGCGGCCCCTGAGTGCCATTCCGCGGGCAATAATCAGCCTTTGTTCCAAAGAAAGCTTCGATTGTCCTTGACACCCACACCCACGGGGAACAGGATGATTATGCGGTTTCGCTAATTATTGCGAGACTCCCGCTTCGAAGTCCAAGTGCATTTTCTTTAAGAGCCAAGCTCTACAATCGAGCGTTAGGAGGGGAGTACCTCCTCGGCTGGTTGTTCTCCGCACGCGCGGTGAACAAACCTAACTTCCTGTTCGACGTGCAGGACTGCACGCGCAAGACCGCAGCGACTCCAGATCACGCCAGGTCACCAACTCGCCTCATGCGAGAATAAAATCGAATTTCTTGGAAAGAGTAAAATATGTCTGAATCAAACAAAGCTGTCGTTCGTCGTTTGTTCGAAGAGGTTTGGAACAAGGGCAACCTGCAAGTGGCAGACGAGCTTTTCGGACCCAGCTATACTCATCACGACGCTTCCACGCCGGATCTTGGGCGCGGGCCCGAGGGTGAGAAGAAGAGAGCAACTTTATATCGCAATGCCTTCCAGGATTTCCGCCTAACGGTGGAAGACGTGCTTTCCGACGGTGAAACGATCACGGCCCGTTGGAGCTGCCGAGGTACCCATAAAGGGGAACTCAACGGAATTGCGCCAACAGGGAAACAAATCTCCATCACCGGGATCAGTGTCGCCCGTTTCGCTGGTGGAAAAATCGTGGAAGGTTGGGTCAACTGGGACGCTCTCGGATTGATGCGGCAATTGGGTGCAGTTGCCGAAGTTGGCAAAGCGCACGTCGCCGCAAGGTAGCCGTCGCGCCTTAGAGAATAGCTACAAACAGAAAGGTCCGACCCACCCTCGGGCCTTCTGTTCCACTGAACGCAACCGCCCGAGCGTGTTCGTTAAATGGAGAGGGCAGCTCGTTCGAGAGCCACCCCATTTTA
The DNA here is from genome assembly GCA_963701055.1 of Candidatus Acidiferrales bacterium. Classification (GTDB taxonomy): domain Bacteria; phylum Acidobacteriota; class Terriglobia; order Acidiferrales; family UBA7541; genus Acidiferrum. The sequence goes on from OY969563.1 coordinate 1,714,369, forward strand.
AAGTCAGAATTTCTTCAAATCCCACCATAAAGGTTGCACCTGCGAGCCAGCTTATAGCTCACGTCGACCATCTGTCTGCGCCCAAATGGACAGTCCTCCATTTCTTCAGGTTGATTATCTGCCGGTGTGCGGTTCCGAGTGAATTACATCAGTCGTGCAGCACTACGCTCAAGAGCGAACTGTTGATCTGCAGACCGCCATTATATTTGATGAAGCCTAATTTCCGGAACTTGTTCATGAAAAAATTCACGCGCGAGCGGGTGGAGCCGATCGTTTCCGCGAGCATCTCCTGCGATATTTTGGGAAGCACTCCGTGCGGCTGGTCGTCTTTGCCGTAGCGCGCCAGCAACAGGAGCGCTCGAGCCAGACGCTTTTCGCTGGAGTTAAAGAGTTGATCGACCAGGTCCTCTTCGATTCGAATATTGCGAGTCAGAATATGGGAGATAAAGCGGTCCGAGAGTGCGTGTTCCGTGCGCAGCACGCGCATCATTTCGTCTTTATCAATGGATAGCAAGGATGTCGGCAAGATCGCGGTGGCTGTTCCCATACAAACCGGCTGCCCCGCCAGGCATCCCTCGCCGAAAAAATCACCCGGGCCGAGCACCGCTACGACTGCCTCTTTACCGGTTTCGTTGATAACAGAAAGCCGGACACCGCCCTCCTGGATGTATTTCACACTTTTCGCCGGATCGCCCTGATTGTAAATCTTCTCTGCTCGCCGGAACTTCAGAAGGCGTCTTTTCGCGCCGGCCGTATCCAGAAAAACTTGCAGATCGAACGAAAACTGCCTCGGACGGCTTTGGCGGATCTTTTTGACGGTTGCCTTGGGCATATGGCGTGTCCCGCGCTGACGACTGGGTTCTGCCAACCAAACAGTCCAGAAATGAGTGGCAATGTCTCCGATTATATCACCCCGGTTAAACATGCAAAGCAACCGCAGCCCGCCTGAAAAACGTTGAACATGTACACAAGTGAACAGATATGTGCGGTAGCAAAGGGTAGTATGGCCTTGCCGTAAAAGGACTGTTTTACTGGGCAGTCCATCCCCGAAACTTATTCCCCGCGGCAGTTAGAAGATTCAAGGATTCGAACCAGCCTAATCAAGGGCATCGGCAGGCTATTCCGGCCAGGCCGGAAGTGTCTCTTGGTGCGAAAGAAAGGAACAAAGAGTATGCCTCTCACGCAAGTTTTAATAGCCCTGATCGTCGTGGGCGTTCTGTTGTGGTTGGTAAATCGCTTCATTCCCATGCAGGGGACCATCAAGTCGATTTTGAACGGGGTGGTAGTCATTGCCGTAGTGCTATGGCTACTAAACATCTTCGGATTATTTCATTCCTTTGCGCACATACGCATCGGAACGTAGATAAATGCCGTTAAAGGTCCGTCGAGGACCACTTTTCGCGGATCAATAATTTTCTATCAGCAAGGAACGACGCGGCCTGCGTCTTAAACGTCGGGCGCGAGAATACGCGGTAGCGGAGAGCACATGAAGAAATCAATTGGAGTATTGAGTACCACAGCACTGTTTTTGCTTCTCGGATTAGCTATTCCTGGTTACGGACGACAAGATAAGCCGGAGAAACAAGAAGACAAACCCAGCGCCCCCAAGCAGGAGCAGCCGGCGAAACCGGAAAAGCAACAGCAGGAAGCTAAAGCTCCGAAGCAGGAGCCACAAGCAAAGCCCGAAAAACAGCAGCAGGTCAAAGCTCCCAAACAGGAGCAACCAGCGAAGCAAGAAAAGCAACAGCAAGAGGCGAAGGCCCCAAAACAGGAACCGCAAGCAAAGCCAGAGAAGCAACAGCAGGCTAAGGCTCCCAAGCAGGAGCAATCGGCCAAGCCCGAAAAACAACCGCAGCAAGCCAAGGGACAGCAAGAACCACAACAGAAGCAGCAGGAACAAGCAAAGTCCACCAAACAACAGGCTCCGCACGCGCAGCCAGTCAGCACGAAGCAGTCGGATCAGAAGCAGGCCACATCCTCAAAGGGTCCTCAACGCACGAAAGAGGAAACGGCCACGCAGCACGCGCAACCGGCACTTCGCCTCAGCTCCAGGGGCAGCGGTCGAATTCCCGACGAGCGCTTTCGCTCTAACTTTGGCCGCGGCCACGAATTTCGCATGGGCAATCCGGTTATTGTCAGCGGATATTCCCGCTTCCAATACGGCGGCTATTGGTTCGGATATGTTCAACCTTGGCCGGCAGGCTGGTTTTACACCGACCAGTTCTACATCGATTATGTCGACGGCGGCTATTACATGTACAACCCATACTATCCGGGCGCTCGCTTCGCCATCACCGTCATCATCTAACGTCGAAATCCGGCTCGTTGAATGAACCTAACTCTGGCCTGGCGCGATGATCTCTCCACAAGCGGAAGCGTGCTGGGCCCAAGAGATCAAGAAAACACCGTACAAGTCTCGCCTTAGTGGAGGAAAGAAAACATGCTCGGAACCGTACTGATCGTCATTTTGATTTTGGCACTTTTGGGAGTATTCCCGCGGTGGTCACACAGCCGCGATTGGGGCTACGTCCCGACCGGCGGCATAGGACTCGTGCTTTTCGTCGTGGTCATCCTGGTCCTCATCGGACGTATTTAGTAGTACCCGTTGACGATTCACTTGCTGTCACATCGCCTTTTGGTGGCGGTTTGATATCGCAGGCGGATCGTAACGGTCGATTCTCGTCTTTCTGGTAGGCTATGTTTCTGCCAAGTTCGAGGTGAGTGATGGATGAGTCCAAACGGCGTGCTGTCAAGTTTCTTGAGAAGGAAATCAAGACGTACACGGCTCTATCCCTATTCCTGTCGAAGAAGGGCATTAAGCAGCATGTGCGCGTGGGTGCGTCAACAGTAGTGCTCAGCCCTTTGTTCTACAGAGAGAGAATGAAAGAAGCAAAGAAGCTTGTCTCCGATCTCAAAAAATCGGCTTAGGACGGAGTTCTCTCGACGTGTGATGTCCAGGGGCTGCGGCCGATGGTGTATTCGCCTGGTCGTTCGCCTCCTGGCTGCCCTTCTGTGCTCTGGCGATTCGTTCGCATACTCCGTCCTCACGCACGAGGAAATCGTAGACTTGGTGTGGAGTGACGAACTCCGGCCCCTACTCCTACAGAGATTTCCATCTCTGACCGAAGCTCAACTCAAAGAAGCACACGCTTACGCCTATGGCGGCGCGGTCATCCAAGACCTCGGTTATTACCCATTTGGCAGCGTAGAATTCAGCGACTTAGTGCATTACGTTCGCAGCGGGGACTTCGTTCAAGAGTTGCTCGTGCAGAGCCAGAGTGCGAACGAGTACGCGTTTGCCCTGGGCGCCCTTGCGCACTATGCCTCGGATATCGCCGGCCATCCCGCAGTCAATCTTTCTGTTTCCTTGCAATATCCTAAACTGCGAGCGAAATACGGTAAGTCCGTCAGATACGCTGAGGACCACACCGCACATCTGAAAACGGAGTTCGGATTTGACATGGTGCAAGTCGCCAAAAACCGTTATGCATCGCAGCAGTATCACGATTTCATCGGGTTCCAGGTGTCCAAACCTCTCTTGGAGCGCACGTTTCCCATCGTCTACGGGGTAGAGTTGAAAGACGTGTTGACGCATGAGGACCTATCCATCGGTTCGTATCGCTTTGCTGTCAGCCAGATGATTCCCCAAATGACGCAGATCGCACTTCGAACTCACAAGAAGGACATCATGAAGGAAAAGCCTGATTTTGCGAAAAAAGAGTTCCTCTACAGACTGTCGCGTTCGGAATATGAGAAAGAATGGGGAAAAGATTACTCGAAGCCCAGCTTCGGAACGCGCTTGGCCTCCTTCCTCTTGCGATACATGCCGAAAATTGGACCCTTCAAGGCCATGGCCTTCAACAATCCCACCCCGCAGACCGAAGATCTGTACTTCAAGAGCATCAATACCAGCGTCGACCAGTACCGCACCTACCTCCAGCAAGTTCGTTGCGGCTTACTGCAACTGGCGAACGCGGATTTTGACACAGGCAAGATGACCAAGGCAGCCGAGTATCCTTTGACTGACGAAACCTACGCAAAGCTCTTGGGCCGGCTCGCGCAGCGAAAGTTCGATGGCACGACACTGGATCTGCGCGACAATATCCTCAGCTTCTATTCTGACCTCTCTGTTCCACTTGAAACCAAAAAGGACCCAGTTCGCTGGCAAAGCTTATTGTCGTCGCTTGATCAATTGAAGCTTGCCAATCCAAATCCCATTCTCGCCGCGAGCCCTGCATTGCAGCACTAAGTCGGAAGCAAATACAGCGCCGAAAGTCTTCGCCAATCTTCTCAAACAAAATGCAAATGTGTTCGCTAGTGAACAGAACACTCATTTCGACTCGCCTAAGATGGGTTTTGCCAGGTACAGATCAGAGATGGTCTCCTGGTGCGGCACAAGCGCTCTTCGTACCGTTCACTTGTGGGAATTGGAAACACAATGCTTTGGACAATATTTATCGTTCTGTGCGTACTTTGGCTACTCGGAATGGTCACGTCGTACACCATGGGTGGCCTCATCCACATTCTTCTAGTCGTGGCGTTGGTTATTTTTGTGATCAATTTGTTCCAAGGGAGACGGTCGGTTTAGCCGCCGGCGTAACCATCATGAAACCTCTGATTTGGGGCGGCATTCTCTTCATCGTACTCGGCGGTTTTGCCCTGGCCTATCGCGGATTTAACTATACACATGAAGACAAGGTTCTTGATGTCGGACCGATCCACGCCACTGCGGATAAACACGAGCATGTCAATATTTCACCCCTGCTTGGCGGGCTGGCGCTGGTGGGTGGAGTCATTATGCTCGTCGTCGGAGTCCGGCAAAAGTCTTAGCTCGCAATTATGAAAATAGCCCGCCTGAGAGTCGGGTAACGCATAGCCCTCTCGCGCTGTAGGTCTGTTGAAAGATCTTCGACCACAAATTGTCAGGGAAACTAGAAGCCATCTCATAAATGGTTGGGCCCGATCTAAACGGCCGCTTTTTCAAGGACTTTGGCGACCCCAAAGCATTTATGAGATAAGTTCTAAATCGATAATGGAAAGTTTTTGACCGTGGAGGTCAGTAATGAAGAAATACTTGTTTGCCGCAGCATGTCTTACGCTCGCTACGGGTGTTGTATATGCGCAGGACTTGAATAAGGAGCAAAAACGCCTCGAAGAAAGTGGCGTGGTCATGAAGGAAGTGCTCAACATTCCCGACGACATTCCTCGTGATCTATTGGAGAAGGCGGAATGCGTTATCGTGTTTCCGTCCGTGATGAAGGCGGCGTTTGTAGTTGGTGCCGAATATGGACGGGGAGCGATGGTTTGCCGCACTGGCGACAAATTCCGGGGACCGTGGGGAGCTCCAGCCATGTACGCGCTGGAAGGCGGCAGTTTCGGTTTCCAGATCGGCGCCGAAGCCACAGACTTGATCCTGCTGGTTATGAATGACAGAGGGATGGACTCGATTCTCAGCAGCAAGGTCAAACTGGGTGCGGATGCCTCAGTTGCCGGAGGCCCCGTCGGTCGCGACGCTTCCGCAGACACCGACGCTTGGATGCGCGCCGAAATCCTCAGCTACTCACGTTCACGTGGACTGTTTGCCGGAGTCTCCCTCGAGGGGACTACGCTTCGTCCCGACGACGATGCGAATGCACAGGTCTATGGCCATCCTATCAAAGCAAAGGAAATCGTAAGAGGTGAAAAGACGCTCGTGCCCTCAACCGGCCGTCAGTTGGTCGACGTGCTGGAAAAGAGTGCGCCGCATAACGATTCGAAGGAAGCGGCTTCGATCAAGTAGGTTACCTAACGGCCTGCCGGGATACCACTGTCCCGGCAAGCTCCCATTCCTTCAAGAAAACCCTTCGTTACTCGTGCCGAAAGTATGAATTCTGTCCACTTTTGGACAGATTTTTCCCCGCATCCAGCATTTAATTCAAATCAGCAAAGACGTATCGCGACAACTGGATGGCCTCTGGCTCGCGAGTGAGCAGGTTCATCTTGACAGAAAGGCAGTGCCAGTTGTCTCGCGCGAAACGCCTGCTCCTGCTGGTCTGCACACTCCTCCTCGTATTGCCTTGTGGACTTTTTGGCCAGTCATCTCTCCTCAATTCCCCAAATCTAGTCATGGAAAGTGGCACTCCTGTAAAACTGCAACTGGCGCAGACGATTTCTTCCAGGCGCGCACATAAGAATGATCGGCTTGAGTTCGTAGTCGATGAAGATGTGGAGATCGATGGCTTCACCGTAATCAGCACTGGGGCTAAGGCAAAAGGTTCGATAGTCAGAGTGAAAGGAAAACGCCCCTTAGGGATTGGAGGAAACGTAATCATCAAGCTGGACTCGGTGGAACTCACGACGGGCGAGCATGTGGAATTGACTGCGCGGAAGGAATTCAAAGGGAAATCTCGCACAGTTCGCATGGCTGTAGGGATGGCGGTAGCAGCAGCCATCTATTTTCCAGCTGCGCCGGCGTTCCTGCTGACGCCCGGCCGTGACAGCACAATCTTGAAGGGCACGGAAGTGACGGCATACACGAAGACGGATCTTCCACTAGACGCAAAAGTTCTGCCCGTTGCCCAGGGAAATGTTTCCGACCTGGAGGAGATGATCAAACTGCTGCCGCCTCGGGTGCTCAATGACGAAGGTCGCGAGGGCGATATGCTGAATCTGATTTTCGCGGCCAAAGAAGAAGACTTGCAGGAAGCTTTCGCGCGCGCCGGCTGGGTAAAAGTAGAAAAATCCACGCCCCAGATCATTTGGCACTTAATATGGGAGCGAAAACATTACACGAAGCTGCCCATGGATAAGCTTTACGTTTTTGGCAGGTCGCAGGACTATTCCTACGCGCTGCCAGACCCCACCTCGATCGTCGCGCGGCGGCACCACCTGCGCATCTGGAAAACGGATCGCGTGGTAGACGACGTTCCTCTTTGGGTCGGTGCCGCAACGCACGATGTTGCCATCGAATTTGTGAAACATAAGTTTCGCCTCTTTCACAAGATCGATCCGGACGTGGATGCGGAGCGCGACTTCATCGCCATGGATCTGGCAAAGACCTCACAACTCACACGCGAGCACTTCGTGACTTGCATCGCGCCCGTGTTCAACGGGCAAACAGCTACCGGGCAGGCCTACCATTCCGACAGCAGAATGCTCTTTCTCGAATTGAACCAGCGCTCAAACCTCGCAGCGGCCGCAGGCCCGGCGAAGTAATCCACAGGGCGAGCAAAACTTCACACCCACACCCACGCCAGCGAATCTCTCGCCACCACTGCGGATCAAATTTAAAATAGCCAGTAATACTTGTTATTCGTGGAGGACAACGGTCAACAATGATTTGTTGACCTTGATTTTCCCGTTGTATTCGATAAAGCCCAGCTTGCGGAATTTGTTCATGAAGAAATTCACCCGTGAACGCGTGGTTCCCACCATGCTCGCCAAAGTTTCCTGTGAAACTTTCGGCAGGATGCGGTCGGGTTGGTCCTGTTTCCCATAACGCGCCAGAAGCAGAAGCGTGCGCGCCAGGCGCTTTTCGCTGGAGTTGAAGAGTTGATCCACCAGATCTTCTTCGACCCGGATGTTGTGGGCGAGCATATATGCGATGAAATGGTCTGATAACTTATGCTCGGCGTGAAGTACGCGCAACAATTCGTCTTTCTGAATGACCAACAGGGTTGTCGGCGTGACCGCCGTTGTCGTGCCCATCCGCAGCGTTTGCCCGGCCATGCAGCCCTCGCCGAAGAAGTCCGTCGGGCCAAACATCGCAACCACTGCTTCCTTACCCGAGCCATTCACAACCGACAATTTCACGCCGCCCTTTTGCACGTACATCACCGTCTCTGCAGCATCGCCTTGAGAATAAATGGATTCGTTCCGGTGGTATTCGCTTACTTTTCTAGCTATCCCGGCAGTATCGAGGAACCTTTGTGCATCGAAAGATTCGATTCTATGGTTGTTTTTGGGTTTCTGTTGTTTCATATACATATTGAACACCGCCTACACACAAACCTTCCGCGGCGATTTCGAGCTTATCACTAGGCCTTCCGCAAAACTGTGCAAAAGGGAACAGTTTGGCTCCTCTAGAATCTGTACTATTTCTACTGGACGGTGGGCATGAGCCACATTGACCGGTCTGGGCGGGTCGGGCAATTTTGTTCAGCTCATCGTCCTATTCATTAAAGCCCTGGAAAAATCCTTTTCCATCCAAGCTGAGCAAAAACTGAGGATTTGTGGATATTACGAGGCGGTTGGTGTGTGTCGTATAAAGTTCTCTGCAGGACTGTACAAAACAGAACAGCACTTTCATCTCGCGGTCTGTACCATGTGTTATTGGACGGTGAGACAGAGCGCTACTAGCAGGTCTGCCGGGATACACCGCATCCCAGCACAAGCTGGCAGCTCTCGTTGAAGGAACGTCCATGGACGACACTTACTAAGGTTGTGCAGTCCACCTTCCAGAAGATCACCGCCACTGCAGGTAGATAAGAGTTCACACCGGGTTCGTGCGAGGGCAGGCCAAGTCTGTCCGAGTGTATCGAAATCGACGAAGCAACGAGGGACGTATGTATTTACTTGCATGGATTTTCACCGCGGTCTTGGTTGGATGGGGATCACGAAGGATGCTTGAGAATAATAGCTATGGTCCATTTACTGACGCAGCGGTCCGCTCTGCCGCAAGCAGGGGTTTTGGAGACACGATGGTCACAACGATGGTCGGAGTGATTGGCGCAGCGCTTCTAACGGCGCTGGACAATCTCGTCAACGGCCGAAGGATTTACGCGCGCCAATCGTAAGAGCTCCTCAGCTAACCACCGCACCCATGCTGAAAGCTCAAGGAAGTTTAAATGGAAGACGTCAACAAATTCGAAACCGTCCTTATCCGAGACAACACGGTCTTGCCGAACGACTTGTCCGTAGACACTGAACCTGCATTCTCCGGCTGGAAAGCCATCCGAAATCTCGATGGCTACGAACTTGGTCGCGCAATCCACAAGGCCAACTGGAGCTTCTTTTATCTTGCCGGAGAGATTCGCGCTATCGCCTTCGGTCACAAAGGACAAAAAACGCGGCTTCAGGCAGTGAAACGGATCGTCGGCAAATTAAAAGGGAAGCAGTTTAATTGCCTGGAAATTACGTCGGTTGTTCAGAAGAACTTTCTCGGTTTTCCGTTCGTAAGTGTTTCCCTCAATTCCCGACACATACAGGAAAGTGTTTATCTGGTCCCCTTAGCTGCTGTCACCGTGGGGATGGCCACCGCGGCTTTCCCGGCCGCCAAATTGGACAGCGACGAAATGGTGCACCAAGGACAACCGTTTCCAAAACCCGACGTGGCCCCGATCGGAAGTTTCTAGTGATCTGTGGAGATATCAAAATGAAAACGATTCGCGGCTCGATTCTTTGCGTCAGTGCCTTACTTCTGACGGCCTCTTTGCTCCAGGCTCAGGAGCTTTCCAAGTATCGTGGTTTTTCAATCGGAGCAAGCCTGGCCAATGTTTTGAAACTCAGCGGTGAGAAATTACTGGACGTGAAAACCATTCATACCCAACCAATGCTGATCCAGGAACTTTCCTGGTGGCCACCAAGCACTCTCGAACGTTCCCAGCCTGACGACGTGGAACAGATTCTCTTTTCTTTCTCTGGCGGTCAGCTCTACAAGATCTCTGTTACCTACGACCGCAGTTCTACCGAAGGGCTGACCGCATCCGATATGGTGAAGTCCATTTCGGCGAAATACGGTCCGGCCACCAGAGTTGAATCGGTGATCGACCCGGCAATGGACACGCTTTATGACTTGAAGCCAGGACCTCTGGCGTCTTGGCAAGATCCCCAATATTCCTTTGACCTTGTGCGTACTTCTTTCAGCGATCACTTTGGCCTCGTCATTTACTCGAAGGAAATCAATACAGAAGCGGAAGTCGCCACTGCGGCAGCTGTGAAGCTGGAAGAACAGCAGCGCCCCGAAAAAGAAGCCGATGAGAAGAGGAAAGTAGCGGACGATCTGGAAACGGCGCGCGAGAAGAACCAAAAGAGTTTTCGCCCGTAGCGCCGATCTTTGCCACTAAAAGTAATTGTTTGTGTTTTTCAATAAATCGAATGGGGGTCAAAGAAATGTCAGTAAATATTACTCCTCTGCACGACCGGGTTCTGGTTCGCAGGTTGGAAGAGCAGGAAACCGCCAAGGGCGGAATCATTATCCCCGACACGGCTAAAGAAAAACCGCACGAGGGCGAAGTGATCGCCGTCGGCGCCGGCAAAATGGAGAAGGGCCATCGCGTACCGCTCGACGTGAAAGTCGGTGACCGGATCTTGTTTGGCAAATACACCGGCAACGACATCAAGATCGAAGACCAGGAGTACCTGATTCTCCGCGAAGAAGACATTCTGGCGAAGGTTGGCAGCATCGCGAAAGCAGCAGGCAAGCGATAGGTAGCGACAAATTAAAGATTTCAACTGAACAGAAGTGTTCGATCACCCGGGAGGGTGCAGTCTCATGGCAAAACAAATTGTAACTGGCGAAAATTCACGGCAAGCGATTTTGCGCGGTGTCAATATTCTGGCGGACGCGGTGAAAATCACGCTCGGCCCGAAGGGGCGCAACGCGGTGATCGAAAAGAAGTTTGGAGCACCCATCATCACGAAAGATGGCGTAACGGTGGCGAAAGAGATCGACCTGCAGGACCCGCTCGAAAACATGGGCGCGCAAATGGTGCGCGAGGTCGCGTCCAAAACTTCGGACGTAGCCGGCGACGGCACCACCACAGCAACCGTGCTGGCCCAGGCAATCTTCCGCGAAGGTGTACGCACAGTTGCCGCGGGCGCCAGCCCCATGGCCCTGAAGCGCGGCATCGACAAGGCGGTAGAAGTTGCCGTGGGAGAGATCAAGCGCCTCTCTCGCGAAGTTAAGGGCGACATGATCGCGCAGGTTGGCGCCATCAGCGCCAACACCGACAAGCAGGTTGGCGACATCATCGCCGAGGCCATGAAAAAGGTCGGCAAGGATGGCGTCATCACTATCGAAGAATCCAAGACGATGGATACCACTCTCGAAATCGTCGAAGGCATGCAATTCGACCGTGGCTATCTCTCGCCGTATTTCGTCACCGATCCGGACCGCATGGAATGCGTTCTCGAAGACGTCCACATTCTGATTCACGAAAAGAAGATCAGCTCGATGAAGGATCTGCTCCCCTTACTGGAACAAATGGCCAAAATGGGCAAGCCTCTACTGATCATCGCCGAAGACATTGAAGGGGAAGCGCTGGCAACCCTGGTGGTGAACAAACTCCGTGCCACCCTGCAGTGCGCTGCCGTAAAAGCGCCCGGCTTCGGCGATCGCCGCAAAGCCATGCTCGAAGACATTGCCGTTCTCACCGGAGGGAAGGCCATCACCGAGGAACTCGGCCTCAAGCTCGAGAACGTCAAACTCGAAGAACTGGGCAGAGCCAAAAAGGTGACCATCGACAAGGACAACACCACCATCGTCGCGGGCGCCGGCAAGACCGCCGAAATTGAAGGCCGCATCAAACAACTTCGCGTGCAGATTGAAGACACGACCTCGGACTACGACAAGGAAAAGCTTCAGGAGCGCCTGGCCAAACTCGTCGGCGGCGTCGCCATCATCAAGGTTGGCGCGGCCACCGAAACCGAACTAAAAGAGAAGAAGGCTCGCGTAGAGGACGCTATGCATGCCACTCGTGCGGCGGTCGAAGAAGGCATCGTTGCGGGTGGCGGCACCGCTCTCCTTCGTTGCTTGCCGGCATTGGAAAAGCTGAAACTCGACGGGGATGAGGCCGTCGGCGTCAACATCGTGAAGCGCGCTCTCGAAGAGCCCGTGCGCCAGATCGCCCTGAACGCCGGGCACGAAGGCGCCGTGATTGTCGGACGCGTCCGCGAATCGAAAGAGGAGAATTTCGGTTTTAATGCGGAGACCGCGGAATTTGGCGACCTGGTCAAAGCTGGTGTGATCGATCCAGCAAAAGTAACGCGCCTGGCCCTTCAGAACGCAGCATCCATCGTTTCCTTGATGCTCACCACAGAAGTGCTGATCGCCGAGTTTAAGGGAGACGAAAAATCGGCTTCGGCTGGCGCGGGTTACGGCGGAGGCATGGGCGGCGGCTCTTACTAGGCGTCCTACTCACCGATAAGTTCGATCACCGTCGCAGAAGAAACATCCGCCCAAAGATAGGAAAAAATGTCGGTGCCAAAGACAATCTCTCCAATAGAAAGAGCGACTCTTATCGGTATTAGTGGCGATGGGAAGGCAATTGAAATCTCCAATCTCCAACAGGTTCTCACGCTAGAGGTAAACGAAGAATCACGCCTGGTCAGGCCGGTACATCCGCGGCCGATCCTGCCCAGCAGGGTCGCCATCATCGGCAATTACCTTCCCCGGAAGTGCGGGATCGCCACTTTCACAACGGATCTATGTGACGCGATCCATGCCGAATACGGCGCTACGGAGCTGTTGGCCTTGCCGGTCAATGACACGGACGAAGGCTACAGCTACCCTGCGCGTATTCGCTTCGAACTCTCTCAGGATGATCTGGCCTCCTACCGGCAAGCCGCGGATTTCCTGAATTTCAGCAATATTGATTTGGTTTGCCTCCAGCACGAATATGGAATTTTCGGCGGACCGGCCGGTTCTCATATTCTCGGCCTCTTGCGCCGCCTTCAGATGCCGGTCGTCACCACGCTGCATACCGTGTTGCGCGAACCGGATGCCGATCAGCGCGCTGTAATGTCAGAAATAGCGACATTGTCCGATCGCTTGATTGTCATGAGCCGGCAGTCCTCGGAAATTCTCCAGGAAGTGTTCCATGTCTCAACTGCAAAGATTGATCTGATTCCTCACGGCATCCCCGATTTAGCGTTCACGGATCCGACTTTCTACAAGGACGCCTTCGGAACCGAGGGCAAGGAAGTCTTGCTTACCTTCGGTTTGCTCTCACCAAACAAGGGCATCGAAAACGTCATCAAAGCCCTCCCGAATATCCTGTCGCGCCACGGCAATGTCGTCTATATGGTTTCCGGCGTCACCCACCCGCATATCCTGCGCCACGAAGGTGAAAAATACCGCCAGTCACTCCAGAAACTGGCGAAGGATCTGGGTGTTGAAGCCAGCGTCATCTTCCGTAACCGTTTTGTGAGTCCGCAAGAGTTGGTTGAATTGATCGGCGCCGCCGATATTTACATCACGCCCTACAAACATAAGGGCCAGGTGGTTTCCGGAACGCTTGCCTATGCCTTAAGCGCCGGCAAGGCCATCATTTCCACGCCGTACCTCCACGCGATTGAATTATTGGACGAAGAACGCGGCGTGCTCGTTCCATTCGACGATCCGCAGGCTATCGCCGAAAAAACAATCGAACTCCTGGACAACGGAACCGCGCGCCACGCCATGCGGAAACGTGCCTATCTCTATACCAGGGATATGGTTTGGAATCGCGTGGCGCAGCAATATATGGGAAGCTTTGAACGCGTGTACAACGAGCGTTTGCGAAATCCGCGCGCCACATTTTCCGCCCAACACACGGAAAAGAATCTCGACCGCCTCCCGGCCGTAAAACTCGATCATTTGCTTCGCATGACCGACACCACCGGAATTGTCGAGCACGCCATCTTCGTGGTCCCGAATTATCCGGAGGGCTACTCCACCGACGACAACGCCAGAGCGCTCATCATCGCCATTCTTCTGGAAGAATTCGGCAGTGGCGCTCCCGCCGTCTCGCAGGACCTCGCCTCGCGCTATCTTGCTTTTCTGTGGCTCGCTTTCGATCCAATAACAAAAAGGTTTAGAAACTGTTTGAGCTATGAACGCCAGTGGCAAGAGCCGGAAGGCTCCGAAGACAGCCACGGGCGTGCGTTGTGGGGATTGGGCACCGTTCTTGGCAGAACCAAGGACGCTGGCTTGCGAGGAGCAGCCGGACGCCTGTTCGAGCTGGCAATTCCCGCCGCTGTGGAGTTCAAGAGTCCTCGGGCTTGTGCGTTCGCTTTGCTCGGATTGCTGGAATATCTAGAGTCGTTCCCCGGCGATCGCGCCGCGCTGAATGCAGGGGACGCGTTGGCGAATCGCTTGCTGGATTCCTATCTAGCCCACCGATCGACAGAATGGAAATGGTACGAGAATGGACTTGCGTACTCCAATGCCCGATTGCCGCAAGCCCTGATACGAGCCGGCACGCGAAACAACAACGATGCCATGGTTTCCGCCGGACTCGAAGCATTGGACTGGCTGTCCACCGTCCAGCGCTGCGAAACAAAAGGCCACTTTGTGCCCATCGGCTCACACGGCTTCTACTCCAAGAAAACCGAAAAGGCTCGTTTCGACCAGCAACCTGTGGAAGCCTGCTCCGCCGTTTCCGCTTTTCTGCAAGCCTACCACACCACAGGAAAGGGACGCTGGCGCAAAGAAGCGTGGACTGCCTTCAATTGGTTCCTTGGCGACAACGATCTTCAGGTTGCTTTATACGACCCGACAACAGGCGGCTGTCGAGACGGCTTGCATCCCGATCGCGCTAACGAAAATCAGGGTGCGGAATCGACGCTCTCTTTCCTGATGGCCCTTCTAGAAATGCGCAAGCTGGAAGAAACGGACACAACCGATCCAAAAGCCTGACTACCGCAGTTGCCCACCGCATTTCCCTGCTGGGCGCGAACTCTAGTTTTCTTGCTGTTGAATTCTTCTTGAGAGAAAAATGATGCTCCCACACGACCCATTGTTTGTCCGGCACGCCGGTAATCCGATCCTATCCGCCAAGGATTGGCCCTATCAAATGAACAGCGTTTTCAACGCCGGTGCCGCGCGTTTGCCCGATGGTTCCACGCTTCTTCTATGCCGTGTGGAAGATCTTCGCGGCCTTTCTCACTTGTGCGCCGCGCGCTCCGTGAATGGTGTCGACGGTTGGCAGATCGACCGGGAACCGACACTCGCCCCAGACCCGGATCGCTATCCCGAGGAATTGTGGGGCATCGAAGATCCACGTATCACCTTCGTTCCCGAACTAAAGCAATACGTGATCGCTTTCACTTCCTATTCGCGCGGCGGCCCGGGCGTCTCCCTGGCGCTCACCAAAGACTTTCGTAACTTCGAAAGATTTGGCGTGATTATGACGCCAGACGATAAGGATGCAGCTCTCCTCCCGCGCCGCATCAACGGATTTTGGGCGTTGATTCATCGCCCTATGACGCCCCTGGGAGCGCACATCTGGATCTCTTACTCCCCCGATCTGCGCCACTGGGGCAGTCACAAGCTCATGCTGGAAGCGCGCCGTGGCGCGTGGTGGGACGCCAACAAAATTGGCATCTCACCGCCACCCATCGAAACGCCCAGAGGTTGGCTGATGATCTACCACGGCGTGCGCAGGACGCCATCCAGCTCCATCTATCGCCTTGGTCTGGCCCTATTTGATCTGCAACAGCCCGAAAAGTGTTTGATACGTGGAGATTCCTGGATGTTCGCTCCCGAAGCGGATTACGAACGCCTTGGTGATGTTCAGGACGTCGTATTCCCCTGCGGCTACACAATTGACGCGGACGGAGACACCATCAATCTCTACTACGGTGCGGCGGATTCCAGCATCGCCCTCGCCCGCAGCAGCATCCGCTGCCTGCTGGCATGGCTGGACGCGAATGGCCATTCCGAACAGACAAACGAGCGAAGGCAGCGGCGCGAGTAAGACCTTTCCTCGTAACTGTCCAAAATTGTACAGCGCACAGTATCGTCAATCGATAGGACGGCGGTCTGGGTGTGCCGGACGGCATCGGTTCGCTGCTCTGGATAGATGTACAGCTGAATCTGAGGAGAGCGCGACATGGGCCGTCTGTGGCACGAATTTGTTTCAATGACCACACTCGTAATCGGACGCTCATTCTTTCCTCTTTGTGGAATCGCGCTGATCGCCGGCACGATGCTTTGGGGTCCCTGGGTTAGCTTGGGTGTCACCGTTGTGGCGGTCGCGGCCGTATTGAGACTTATTTGAGCGCTACAGCGGGCCATGCATCGAGCGCGGATCGTCGGCGCATTCTGGCTAATCCTCAGGACTGGCACTGTGTAATTTTCCATTGCGTTTGCCTCGCGGCATACGCTTTCGCCTTCTGGCTGTACCACCACCCCAAGTTAGCGGGCGTCACTGGCCCGTGGTCGCGCGTGGCCTTCGTGGCAACTTCGGCAACCCTGCTTGGTTGGATCACTGGGATAGACGTCGGAGTCAACTTCCACAACCACTCCCATCGCCCGATTTTCGTTTCGCACTTCGTCAACCGCTGGTTCGCTCGACTGTGGACATTTTCGGGCGCGTGGCCGTCATTCTTTTGGGAGTACTGCCACGTTACGATTCACCATGCGAAACTGCTGACGACCGAGGATTGGACGTTACCCAAAAGGCGCTCCGACGGATCGTTTGAGAACTTTCAGCGATACCTGTTTACGCATTGGCCGTGGCGCTTAACGGCTCATCTGTGGCGAGATCTGACCGCACGAAGAAGCCTGCGCGGCAAAGCGCTTCGCGAATTGGCCATTTTCCTTGCGCTTTGGTCGATTCCGTTTTGGATCGATCCGGTAATGGCCCTCTGGCTCTGGGCTCTGCCGCAGTGGATTGCCAACGCGTTCATTATGGGTGCGGGCATGTATGTCCAGCATTCGGGTTGTGTCGAGAAGACTCCAGCCAAGCCGGTAAGCCACTCCACTGTATTTGTGTCGAACTTTTTCAACCTCACGATGTTCAATATAGGTTTTCATCTCGAGCATCATGAGCATCCCAGAGTCCATTGGTCCGAACTCCCGGATCTTCACAACCACCTGAAACAGGAAATGATCGATGGCGGGGCACACGTGGTTCCGTATGGAAATTATCATGCAGCCTTTTTGCTTGCAGGCGACGACAAACGCAGAAAACGTTTCGCCGAGCAGGACTCAGGATACAAAAGCAGTCGATAGTCTGGCGCGTTTTGGATTCATAAAGCACATTGCTCAGATAGGTGGAACAGGCCATCGCCGGCTACCATCTTTGCCTTGCTCGTCTGTTTGCTAATTTTGCGCTTGCCACCCGGGCTTAGCCAAGGTATTCACTTTGGCGGCCACGTGCTGGCGATGGCTTGGGATCGCGGAATTGTCACGGTTAGTGGTGTTTGAAGGTAAGGTCTTTGGCTTCTGTAAAGTATCTCTTCAGAGTGTACATTTTTCAATTGGTGGAGCCGATGGGATTCTCGACCAACATGCAAAATCATTGGTGTTTTGGCGTGTTTTTAGTGTCTGTTCCTAATGTGTTGCTAGTGTTTTTGAGGCTTTCAGTCAAGATTCTTCCCTGATCTGGCTCTCATGGATCAACGCAGTTTCATCGTGCCCGAAGTCCACTTGGAGCCTGATTCCGTCCGTTGCACGGACAATGGCTTTGATCTTTCCTTCCACGATCCTGCCATCATTCAAGCGAACGACGACTGAGTTGCCGAGCTTGTATTCTTCAGCCATTCTTTGGGTGCCGCCTGCGCCTCATCGTTGAGGCCACTTCTCATCAATCCTATCCAAAATGAACTTCGCTTTGTCAATCGCTGTGTTTATGGCATAAAGCTTTGCTGGACTCGGCTTATCCGATTCCAGTTCGGCCAGCTTTCGGGCGCAGAGCAATGTTGCTGCAAACAGAATTGCGAACTTTCTTTCTTCGGTCATGTGAATCCCCGCTTTGGAATTTTTGCGGGTAGAGGTAGGAGTGACAATTATACCCCAGCGATGTGTCCGTGTGGGGGCCGCATGCGAGACCGACTGTTAGGGGTGTTAGTGGGGCAACGGCTTGCTATCTGTGGGTTGCGCCATCGCAACGACCCTTAGTTGCCGTAGCGCAACGACGCACCACGAGCAATTCCTCAAAATATTAATTGCGTGGAGTGGTCCTGCGGGAAGGCAGGAAACGCATAGAGTGAGGGACTGTGTTGGGCCGCCGTCCAGCTCCACGCAGTCCCCTCTAGCACGAGGAGTGGGCGTGACTCCGTGGTGGGTGGTAACGTCCCGACTCTGACCGAGGGCTGGCTCCCGCCCCAGCCTTCGCTTTTACACGCTGACGTTTTCTCGTTATCCACAGCCTCAAAATCTCGCCGTTAACCAGCCAACGCGGCGTGCTAGTCTCCGCTGCGGAGGTCCCATGCCAGCGAACGAACTCACCGTTTCCTACGCCGACCACGAGATTCGTGTCGTGAAGACGCCGACAGATGGCGCACGCCTTTATATTGACGACAAGTTGGTCGACGTTACCAACGATCTTTTCGAGAGCGAGGACGAGCCTACGCTCCTGGGAATGTTCGGTGACAACACTCAGATCGAGGTGTTCGTGAAGCCGACGCAGGTATCGGTTCGCGTGAACGGGGAGTGGGTTACTGGCGAGCAGGTTTATGCCGCCGCATCAGACTAGCTGCGTACTATTGCCTGCGCCATATGCGAGTGTTAGGGTTGCGCCATGGATTGGAAACCAAAAAGGCAGACCCTGAGAATCTGCAACCAGTCGCGGCATTCACAGAAGTATATCGTGCGTTTTGAAGGGTTCGTAAGGGGCACGATGGAGATGGAACTCCCCAAGCTTGACCGAGCGAATGCCCCGAAGATAACCTACGCACCAGCCGACTCGTATGTTCCAATGGCACTGACGATGCCACCCCCACCCGCTTTTCGGACTGTCACCGTCGTCAAATATAAAGACGAACGCAAAGAACGCGCCGAGTATGTTCTGCGTGAAACGCTTTGGCATCTCGGTGACACTGACGAAGACATCGCGGCCAAGGACACAATTCGAATATTGCTGCAAGACTTCGAAACTGAGAACACGCACGTCCCGCTCGCACACCTCAAATAGCTTGAACGCCGCTGTTATTCCTCCCGCACCTGCTTCTCATGAACCAGCGCGGTCTCGTCGTGCCCGTAATCCACTTGCAGGTGTACGCCGTTCGTTTGTTCAATCACAGCGCGGATTTTCGCTTTTACGATGCGCCCATCATTCAGACGAACGACGACGGGCGAGCCGACTTCGTAATTTGCCATCGGCAGAGTATAGCGCTAGCGCATAGAGAAGCCACCCGTGGTATTCTCTCCCGCAAGTGGCGATTCACAGGAGGGGGTGTTATGGAAAATCGACTTGTCCTACATCCGCCGCCCGTCGAGGATGTGATAAAGCAAATCAAGGAGGAGATGGGAGAGGATGGCCAGAATCTTCCAGCGTGGGCGGAGGCAAAACTGAGAGCCTCAGTCGAAGAGTCCGGCGAACAAGCACTGCTGTTCAGGCGAGACCCAGCGAAAGCCTTTGAGCACTTCCTGCGCAGGATTCCCGTTTCAGAAACGCAAAAAGCTGACATCCCAACTTTACGACGCGTCTGGATTTTTCTGCGTATCGTCTGGCGTCGGATCGAGTCAGCCTATCCTGATCCAGCAGCAACGCCGAGCCGACTTAATTGGCGAACTGCTTGGGGTCTGAGCGGCCATTTTGCGCAAAATAGCAATTTTCGGCGCGAGGGCCGATGACTGAGGAGGAACTAAAATACCCTCCGTCATCGTCGTATTTTGTCACCAACTTTATGTTGGCCGCCTTCTCCACTCTTTTCGCGCTTCCTGCAACTGAATCACGAACACTTCACGCGGCGGTCTGCCCAGATTTGCTTGCGGGGTCTGAGCGAGCTTGCTTTGTGTCGAAGAATCGTCTACCGACAAAACTAGTTCCCAAGCGTGCCGTCCAGTCGGTTTCTCCTTACTTGCATTGTCGACTTGCCAGAGCGATACTCCAGAGCAAAGGCCCCGTTACTTAAGGTTGACTTTACCAGCGAGGTCGATCTATGCGTTCAATCGCCTTCTCTGCAATATGCTTTCTAAGCTTTGCTGTCACGGGGGTAGGCTTTGCTCAAGGGCCACCGGGTCACATTTTCCCTGGGTCAAAAGTCGTCATAGCTCCGATGGATGGATTCGAAACTTATTTCGCCGCAGCTGTTCGCGAGAAGAAAGTGCCGATAAACCTTACCTTGGATAGAGACTCAGCTCAGTACTTCATCGTCTCGACGGAGACGGAATGGCGCGGGTTTGTTTATGGTTCGGCCGCAAGTGCCAGCTGGAGTCAGGGCAGTGGACACTATACATCAGGCGCCGGAGCAAGCTCCACGCGAGGTCTCGAAGCGAGCATTATGCTTATCGACGCGGAGACAAAGGATATCGTGTGGGCTTATGAGGTGCATAAGAGTAGCCACGGTGCGCTAGTCCTTGGAACTCTAGCTGCGCGAGGCAAACAGTCTGTTGCAGAAGCGTGCGCAAAGCACCTCAAGGAATTCATTGAGAAGGACGAGTCTACCAAGGGGAGTGGAAGGTCATCCATCGTGATCACTCCGATTACAGACACTCCCACGGTTAAAGCCTCGCCAAGTAGCCCAACGCCGACGTCCGGCCCACCATTGCAGTCGCAACCGTCATCAGTGTTATCAACTGTGTCGATAGGTTCGATTCCAAGCGGGGCGGATATACTTGTGGACGATGGATTCACTGGAAACACACCATCAACAATAAATATCCCCCCGGGGAAACACGTCATAACAGTTAAGAAGGCTGGATTCGTAGATTGGGTTCGTAGCATGAATTTTTACAGTGGCTCAATAACTCTGAACGCCGAACTCACGCATCGAACGACAGACACTGCTATTGCCGACACGCCTGCAATACCTGCTGGAGGAAATGAGATGCCCGTTGCGCGAGTATCAGCGAGTACGTCACGAAATCCCTCCGGTTGGATAGGTATCTCTGTGCAAAACGGAACGGATGGGGCGTTGGTCACGGGCGTGTCTGCCGATGGGCCGGGAGCAGAGGCGGGAATAAAAGTCGGAGATGTAATCCAGGCGCTCGATGGAAGGCTTGTCAAAGACAAAAACTTCGAGAACGCAGTCGCATCTCTTAGACCCGGAACAAAAATAGCAATCAACTACGTGCGTGATGGGTCGGCCCGCGAAGCACTCGTAACGGTCGGGACTAGAACCATGTGAGCGACGGTTGCAGATTGGACTGTTGACATAGAATTGACGACAAGTTTGGCCAGCTTTTCAGGAGCACTTCCAGTGTGGAATATCTGTCCGTCATTCATTAACGGCTACCCCTCTCTTCGTGAATCTCGCTGGGATTCCTTGCGATAATTTCGGGTTTGCCTCGATACAAAGTAATCTGACCAGTGACACAAATGTTTTTGTGAAGATAGGAGTCCTCAGGATGCCCGAATTTTGGGCGATCCTCTGGCCAAATAACTACGGTGAAGTCCTCGTCTGGGTAGGGCTTCCCGAGATTTAGAAAGGTTGGTTTTGTACGAGAAGTGGACAGATAACGGCTAGAAGCGACAAGTCCGCAAACCGTGGCATTCTCGCCGACATGGCTTCCTGCTTGGGAGGCAGGAATTGTTTTGTTTTCCTGGCCGATTGCGAGGAACGCGAATAGACATCCACCAACAATGAGCGCGAGAAGAACTCTTGATTTCATTTATTGCTCCAAATTAATTCCAACGGATACCCTAATGAATCAACCCGACCTACTTAATGCGTTTTACTAGCACTGTGTCGGTTTCATCCTCGACCTTCATGCGACAGCCTGCATCGGTTTGATAAATCGTGACGTCAGGTCGATAGGCATAAAAATAGGTGTATTCGTATTCGGCCTGCTGCCAAATTTGACCGTTGTCTAATTTGAAGATCGTGTCTCCGTCCCAACCCTCGATATCACCAGAGATTGTGCTCTCTATGGCAGGCGAGCAAGATGTCCGGACGGATGGGTCCGATTGTTGGTGCGTAGCGACGTTAAACACCTTGAGCGTATATCTGTTGAGCCAATCATTAAGCGCCTGTCTTTGGGAAGAGGCTAGGGTTGAGACACCAGTGTCGCTCAACTCTTTGGGTGTCATTACTTGGTCCACCGTCAGAGTGAACTGTGCCTTCTGAGCCGCTGCGAAACCAATGGCTGCCAGTGTGGAGAGCGTCAGGATAAGAAGGGACGTCCGAATAAAGGAGGAATTGCTGGTCATAAACCTCCTCGAATGCCACGGCGTTTTTATTTGAACCGATAATATAATCCCTTGGTGAACAACTATTTATCACTATGTTCAATAACCGTCAAACAAGAATTTCATGCCGTTTCAGTTTCTTAATCTCTATCACAAATGCCTACTCTTTCCTCACCTGCTTCTCGTGAATCAGCGCGGTCTCATCGTGTCCGTAATCCACCTGCAAGCGAATCCCGTCCGTCTACTTAACCTTCGGTTCTTGTTCCCTGATTAACCGGCTCAACTCCTCTATATCGAACGGAGGTCCCTCGATATTGACTCCAACCTCCAATCTGGTCATTGGCACGGTTGCAAGGGCCTTGAAAACGGCGTCACTCGGTTCGCCATCCGCCAAAAGTGCTTCAGGCAAAGTAAACGTCGACACGCCGAGTTCGTTCATGTGCAGCAGCAGCACGAGCTGCGACAACCGATACCAGACGACCATGACATTTGCGTCTGGGCTGCATGCTCGTTTGTAGTGCTCGACGTCTACGGAGTAACCTTGGCTGGGATCACGAACCGGGAAGCGCTGGTCTAAGTCTTTCTTAACCTCCGCCAGCATTGTCCAAGCGCTCTTGAGATCATTGGGATCAGCGGGTGGAATCGGACCAGTGGGCATTTCCGGAAAGAGGTCGTGATCCGCCTCCATGGTGCCTCCTCCTACACCAGCGCCAATCGAAGGCAAGCTAATCTCCTTTTTCAAAATGGCAAATTTGAGCCTGTTCACCGCCACGCCAACCCGGTGTATCCCGCAAACGACCGCTTCATCCGTTAGGGCATCATGTGCCCGATTAGCATCGATCTTACTCACCTCCTGCAGAATAAGCCGATGAACTTCGTCCAAAGCTTCGACCTGCGCCTGCCTACGTTCTTCGTCTGTCATCTTTGCTCCATCTGGGCAGCCGGTGCGCTAGCCATTCTTCGGATGCCGCCTTCGCCACTCTTTGCGTGCTTCCTGCAACTGAATAACGAACACTTCACGCGGCGGTCTGCCCAGATTCGCTTGCGGCGTCAACATATCCCGGCAAGCTTTTCCGAACTGAATCAACTCCTCGTCAGATAACCGCTGAAGGTGTTTGCGGAGATTTCCAAGGTTGAATTCGCTGGTGCCGATGCTTTGCATGGCTGCCCCTTCTGGTAGAGGAAGGGGTAGCAAGATTCTATCAAAGCGATGGGTCGGAGGATGAAGCGGGGCCGCAGCATGTAGGGTATCCGAAGCTCTCTATCCGCACGACCTTTTTGTTGCGCTTGCGCTGCACTGAGCCGACGTCTCGCGACATCGTAAGCGGCCACTTTACTCCAGTATGGTCCATCCGCCAGGAAGCCCTGTCACGCTCAAGACCCACCGACAGCTGGCATAACAAGTCGACCCCGTCACGCAGGCTGCCAGCCCGGTCCTCGGGTCGACAACGATATTACAGCCGCCGCCGAACCTCGTGCAGCTACAGCCGATTCGATACGCCTAGTCCTCGTCCCTGTCCTCCCTGACGCATCAATAGGATCTTCTTCCCGACTTTTTTGAAGTAATGGCCTCGACCCGGCCTCAGGACCTTCTTTTTTCCACGAGCTTCTTTGGTCGTGCGAGGTTTTGCGGGCATGTCTTTCCCCTTCCTCGATTTCTTAGCTAGCGGGCTGCGCTTCCATCTGGTCGCGTACCCGTCAAAATCCGTGACATACTACCCGGGTTTCAGTTTTGGCAGCCCGGATGAGCACGCTTATACACCCGAAGCCTTTCGCGGGTGAACCAAAATTAAAATAGAGGTGATTCTCGCTGGTTTGTTTTATGACCATTATAATAGGTACACTTTACTCAAGAGAAGCGGAGGACCTGACTCCCGTGATTTATGTCCGATGGGCAGCGTAGCACAGGGCAACACAGTAAAACCTCGATGCAAAAAGGGTGAAAAATTGTGTGACAAAACAGGCAAGCACACGAAGATAGTGTTGGCTGGATGGATGGTTGTCTTGACGACCTGGTGCGTGTTGGTTGGAGCGGGTTGTTCTTCCGCGAATGCTGCAAAGTCTTCACCTGGCGGCACCTCCATTCCCGGTGCCATCGTTGATTCAAGATTTTTCGTCGGAGACCCCTATACGACGGTACAGTCCGCGATGGACGCTGCCAAGGCGAATGGCGGTGGAATCGTGCTGATTCCTGATGGCACATACGCCGGGCCGACCACCTTTTATTCCGGAGTGTCGCTGAAAGCCGAGCATCCTAGCCGGCCGGACCTGTGCGTTGAGGCCCTCGGCGCCAGCGGATGTCCCAGTCCCCACGCCACGACTTCGAGCGTCATCTTGACCTATGCCAGCGGACTGACGATTACGGATATCAACAATATGGGCATCGTCGGCATAACGCTGGATTTCAGCAACAGCGTCGCGGGAAATCTGACGATGGCCGGTGTGGCGCAAAGCAACTTCGATATGACGGTGAACAACTGTGCGGTTGCTACTCCGTGCGTCATTTTTCAAGGATCGACCGCCAACAATATGAACAAGAATACCTTTCCCTACCTGGGTGTAGCGGGCGGAAGTGAAGGAATCAGGTTTCAGCCAAGCAGTTCTGGCCACAGTTCAACTGTCAATCAATATGGGTTCGTCATCATCGCGGAACTTGGCGCACCAAGCGAAACTTATACCGCCCTTGATTTCAACGCACTCTGTGACACAAACGATTTCACCGATGTTGGTTTTTATTCTGGGCAAGCTGCAGCGAACGGCGTTGTGTTCAATTCTGCAAGCACAACCACGGACGAGGACGCCAACGGAATCACTATCAATAATTTCTGGTCTACGGCGATCAACTTTACGTCTGGCACCGGAATCACTTTCAATCCCAGTTCCGGCAACTACATCAGGACCGGAGTGCTCAACTAGAAGCCATCTCATAAATGGTTGGGCCCGATCTAAACGGCCGCTTTTTCAAGGACTTTGGCGACCCCAAAGCATTTATGAGATAAGTTCTAGACAAACACTACACCTTGCAGCAGTTCAAGCTTGTATTGTGCGGCGACCGCCAGCTCGCCGAGTTCTCCTAATTTCACATGGATTCAGAGCGATCCCACCCCTTCTCGAATTGCTTCCGTGACTACTTACCGCATCCATCAGTCCATGCGAGCCAACTTCGCCGATGTGACCGCATGCGTAGCAAATACTAAGGCCGTTACATTTGCGACAGCGTTCAACAATCCTCCGGTCGTTTTGGTATTCGATGAAACCACGCCCGGCGGTGCGAAGCTGTCTTCCAAATCCGGTTCCGGATTCACTGTTAGTTGCGCGGGCACCACTGACGCATTTGATTGGATCGCAATTGGGAACCCGAACTAACGTTTCGGCAACAGAGTTGCAGGTTCACGTAATTCCTGATTCAACGCCGTTTTTGGGCAGTGATTTCACCGATTCAAGAATTCGCTGTCATCCGTACGGCATGCCATATGCTGGGGGCCGATACTGAATTTTGCGGTGGACCCCAAAGTCAAGACCATTTTTCTGTTGTAATAAGTTAATTTCAGACGAGGTCGGGCTTGTTTGTTTGGTTCTCCTGTTTCCCAGACAACTCCCGCACCCGGTCGGAGCGAAGCCCTGCGGCGCCCGTAGGGCGATGCGTTTAGGGCGAAGCGCAGACCGGGGTGCGGGAGAATTTCTAAAGCATCGTAGCCGGTTCGGCTCAACCCCAACAAGGCACACTGCCGTCGAATGCTGATTTGGGGATGCTCCGGTTCTACCCAGCCGCGTCGATCCTCATTCGAGCATGCCAGCTTTTTTTTTCAACCACTCCAGCTCCATCTTCAGCCGGCCGATCTGCTCGTATAGCGCCTCCGCCTCAAATTCACCGCCGCGCGCTTTCCGCGTACGACCATCCACAAAATGTTCTTGTAGTTGCTCCAGGGCCGCCTTCCTCCAGTGCGCAATCTGTACCGGATGCACCTGAAACTGTGACCCCAATTGGCTCAGCGTCTTCTCCCCGCGAATTGCCTCCAGTGCCACCCGCGCCTTGAATTTTGCACTGTAACGAGTGCTCGTCGTTTTCATCGCTCCCCTCTGCGTCAACGACTTCGTCAAAATCTTAACTTATTGGGTGGTCTAAATTTCGGGGTCCACTATATTTAGCTCTTAGTTTTTGCAGGCGGCGTCCCTTGCTTAGCTTTCCAAGCATATCCACAGGAAGCAAAATTTCGTGACAAGTACTCTTGACAACATAACACCAGTAGAAATATAAGCACGTGCTCAGATGGTTGCCTTGCCGCGAGGAAACCGCTCTCGGGCACCCCTCGGTTCGAAAGCTCGACCGCAAGTCCAAAACGCACGACCAGATTGACGTTGTGGTGTCTTCAGACGGATTCGTCTTGGGGGGAACCATGCGTTTCAGATGTTTTGCCATCCTCTGTGCGATCTTTCTCTACTCTCAAGGCAGCTCGATCAGTGCCCAAACTGCAACTACTGGCACCACGCAGCCCCAAGCATCGATGCTTCTGGCGCAGTCAGCAGCAGCGTTGACGGGCTCGACCACAATCTCGGACGTCACTCTGACCGGCAAAGTCCAGAGTCTTGCTGGGTCTGACGATGAATCTGGAACTGTCAGCCTAAAGGCGATGGCCGCCGGTGAGAGCCGGATGGACCTAGCTCTATCGAGCGGGGTCCGCAGCGAAATACGAAGTTTTGACTCGAACAACAGTCCGATAGGCGCATGGTCGGGTTCAGACGCAGTGCAGCACGCGATCTCTTATCACAACTTATTGACCGATTCCTCCTGGTTCTTTCCGGCACTGACTTTGAATCGCCTCGTTAGCAACTCAGGAATCGTCGGAACCTATATTGGGCAGGAAACTCTAAACGGCCAATCGGTTCTTCATATTTCTCTGTATCAGCCGCCTGTCGGGGTGACGGGACAAACCGCTGCGCTGCCACAACACTTGAGTCAGATGGACTTGTTCTTGAATCCGACCACCCTACTTCCAGTTGCTCTCTCGTTTACGACTCACCCCGACAACAATGCTTTGCTCGACATTCCTGTTCAAGTCCAGTTCTCTAATTACCAAAGCATTGGAGGAGTCCAAATCCCATTCCAAGTTCAGAAGTTCCTAAACGGCACTCTCTCTCTCGATTTGCAGGTGCAGTCAGCCGTGCTGAATTCGGGCCTCTCAGCAAGCGGATTTAGCGTTCAGGTCACGCAGTGAACATTTCGTTCGAGAGCGGAGAAACGATGAAATACCTCATTCGCAGCCTCGCCTTGGTGTTTGCCCTTTTTCTCACGACAGCCTTTGCAATTGCCCAAGTGCCCACAGGCACTCCTCCGTTTAGCTCTAGCACCTCTGCTGGTGGTCCGGAGACGATTGATCTCGCCAATCTCAATGTCCATCTGGATATTCCCGTCGTTAACAAGGCCGGACGCGGGGGGATGAATTTCACGTATGACCTGAATTACGACAGCTCTGTTTGGTACCCAGTTGGCGCGAGTGGTAGCCAAGTATGGACACCCGTGAACAATTGGGGGTGGCGTGGCGTCACAGAAGTCGCGACTGGATATGTCAGTTTCAGCTCAACGGTGACTCCTTGGTGCCTTCATGCGGGCGAGTATTATGGTCAACAGATAACCGATTCAAACTGGATTTACCACGATCAGTTCGGAATATCTCATCCATTTATCGGTAACGTTATCATCACATCGGGTGCTCCCGCCTATTGCAACGGAAGCACTACTAACCTTAACGCAATCAGTGCGGACGGCTCTGGAGCGACCCTGACCACTAATGGCGGCAATGGTGTCATCACCTATAAAAATGGACAGGTTGTGACTGCTCCCATAAACATCACGGCTGGGGCCGCGAGCATGACAGATAGAAATGGGAACATCATCTCCGTGAATAGCAGTGGGGACTTCTACGACACACTGAGTAGCACGACAGCGGTTCTCGAGGTTGCCGGCTCAGGAACTTCCTCAAGCCCCGTAACATTCACATACACCGCACCGTCCGGCGCCAGCGCTGCTTATACAATGAATTTCAAGAACTACACAGTGGCCACAAATTTCGGAATTTCCGGCATCACCGAATATAAGTCAAGCTCCGTTGTTCCACTCGTGACGACCATTGTCTTGCCCGACAAGTCTGAGTATAGCTTCAACTATGAGACCACGCCTGGAACCTGTACCCCGATCTCTGGTACCACTTGCACTACCGCAAGGCTAACTTCTGTCACTCTTCCGACAGCAGGTCAAATCACCTACGCATATTCCGGCGGCAACGACGGGATATTGTCTGACGGAAGCGCTGCTACCTTGACTCGAACCACGCCTGATGGAACCTGGAAGTTTGCCCAGGTCAAAGGTTCAGGCGCCGCTTCGACCACTACTGTCACCGATCCGCAGAGCAACGTTACGACCATTCAGTTCCAAGGGATCTACGAAACGCAGCGCGTGGTTAATCAGGGTTCCAGCTCGACACTTCTGACGAGAAACACCTGCTACAACGCGGCTACTTCGCCCTGCACGGGTACGGCTATTACGTTGCCTATTACTCAACGAAACGTATCGAGTCAATTGGCAGGTACAAGCAACATGACCGACCTACACGTCCAGACGTACGACGACTACGGAGATCTGCTGACCCAGGTCGACTATGATTACGGTTCTGGATCGCACGGAAGCCTCCTCGACACTACCACCATAAACTATGCCGCTCTCACGAACATCACCGCCTTTCAGCAGCAGGTCACGGTAACGAACAGCTTAGGAGCTACTGTCTCTCAGACTTATTACAATTATGGCAACACCGTCACGGCCTCGTCTGGTACGCCACAGCACACCACGCCTCCTGGGTCGAGAGGCAATCTGCTCAGCATAAACTACTACAGCGCTGGTTCCACTTACCTAACGCAATCCTTCACGTACTTCGACACCGGAATGGTCGATGCTACGACGGACGTGAACGGGGGCGTGACCACCTATAGCTATTCGAACGCGACCTCAACTTGTGGCAATGCGTTTCCTACGGGGGTCACGGAAGCCATCAGCAGTTTGACCCAGTCGTACGGATGGAACTGCACGGGCGGCGTGCAAACATCCTTGACAGACGAGAACAATCAATCAGCCAGTATCGGCTACACCGATTCGTACTACTGGCGGCCGAATACAACGACTGACCAACTTGGCAATCAGGCAACTTCTTGGTATCAACCGAATCCCACATACTGCTGTCCTTCTGGAGTCGGTTGGTTTTTGACGTTTAACTCAAATTCTTCTCAGAGTAGTAGCGTCAGTTATGAGGATGGTCTTGGGCGCGTGAATATTGCCCAACGCGTGCAGTCTCCAGGCTCATCGACTTTGGATACCGTGTCCTATACCTTCGACAGTAACGGAAGACCTTATACCGCTTCTGTCCCGTGCTCGACCGCAGCGGCCACAACCTGCCCAGCCACACCCAGTACGGCGACAACATATGACGCGCTTAATCGCGTGAAAACGGTCACTGATGGCGGTGGCGGCCAAACTAGCTACTCCTACACAAACAACGACGTGTTGGTTACAGTTAGTCCCGCTCCTACTGGCGAAAACTCCAAGGTGCGTCAGCTTGAGTACAATAGCATCGGACAACTGACATCCGTTTGCGAGGTCACTGCTGGCACGACTGCATGGCCCGGCGGAAACTGCGCACAGACCACAGCCAAAACTGGGTACTGGACGAAATACGCGTACACGCCGCTTGGTCAAATAACGAATGTCACTCAGAACGCGCAGTCATCAACCAGGCAAACGAGAACCTACGCGTACGACCTGATGGGGCGCCTCACCTCGGAGACAAATCCGGAATCTGCGACGACGGCATATGTTTATGATACGAATTCACTGTGCGGCACATCTGATGGTGACATGGTGAGCAAAACGGACGCCAATGGGGCACAGACTTGCTACTACTACGATGCTCTCCATCGCTTGACAGCTGTAGGAGCGAATACCATAGGTGGCTCCGGATGCAAGCGGTTCGAATATGACAACACGACCGGCGTACTCGGCTCCGTACCCCCTGGCATCAGCGTCAGTAATCCCTTGGGACGTTTGGTGGAAGCCGAGACTGACACATGTGCTTGGCCTATTACGTCTTCCACGATGATCACTGACGAATGGTTCAGCTATAATCAGCGGGGCGACACCACGAATTCTTGGGCATCCACACCGCACTCCGGAGGCTATTTTCATGTTGCGGCTTCATATTGGGCCAATGGATCGGTCAACCAAATCAGTGGGCTGACAGGTTTGCCTACGATCACTTACAACGCGGACGGCGAGGGACGCCCGAGCACTGTATCCCTCCCGTCAGGAAGCCAGAATCCCGTGACCGGAACGACCTACAACCCGGGTAGTCTACCGATGACCGTAAACTTCGGCTCGGGCGACAGCGACATCTTTAGCTATGATCCGAACACACTTCGGATGACGCAATACCAGCTTACTTTCGGCGGATCGTCAGATAAAGGAGTATTGACCTGGAATGCCAATGGCACATTGGGTGGTTTGGTGATTACGGACCCGATCAACAGCGCCGATAGCCAAACTTGCACCTACGTTCACGATGACCTGGCCCGCTTGGCAAGCGCGAATTGCAGTTCATCGCCGGCTTGGTCGCAAACCTTTAGCTACGATCCATTCGGCAATATTCAGCAATCTGGTAGCGTGAGTTTCTTACCGACCTATTCCAGCACGACAAATCACATTTCCACGATTGGTTCAAGTAATGCCACATACGACAACGATGGGAACGTCACCGGCGACACTCTTCATACTTTCTCATGGAATCAATATGGGCGTCCGACAACGATTGACGGAGCGAATGTAACCTTCGACGCTTTCAACCGCGTGGCGGAGCAATATGCTTCGAGCGTTTACTCCCAATATGTGTATGCTCCTTCCGGCGGTAAACTGGCGATTATGAACGGACAATCATTTCTTCTCGGGTTTATACCCATGACCAATGGCTCAGTCGCTGAGTATTGGAGTGGCGGAACTGTTTTCTACCGCCATCCGGACTGGCTTGGCAGTTCCCGACTCGTTTCGTCAACGGGCCAAACGGTACGCTATGACGGCGCCTTCAGCCCCTTCGGAGTTCCATATGCCCCCGGCGGTACAAGCGACGCTTCGTTTACAGGCATGGATCAGGACATCGTAGCCAACCTCGACGATTTCCCGGCTCGTGAATATGAAAATGTGGGCCGCTGGCCTTCCCCCGACCCGGCTGGTTTGGCCGCAGTGGATCCAACGAATCCGCAATCGTGGAATCGATATGCCTACGTCCTCAACAGTCCGTGTTCGTTGGTGGATCCTTTGGGCCTGGCAAGTTGTCAATTCAACATCTCAGTGACTGTCAACCCTTCTACCGGCCTTTCGAATCAAAATCTCGTTAATGCACTGATAAGAGCTGCCAATATCTTTAGTCAAGGAACGGACGCGAACGGGAACACGGTGAGCGCGAACTTCACGATGAACAGTGGGGGCGATTACACCCTATCTTTCACAAACAGCCCAACTCTCAGCGACGCCGCTGGAGTAACTCTATTCCCAGGGTTTTTGAGCACCAGTTATGTTTACGTTAACCAACTCTCTGTGGGGGGTGCAGGCACGGCGCTTGCACTGGGAGCGGTTGCTGCTCATGAATTGCTTCAGCATAATATTCCGGGCTTTTCTGGTTACGGTCATGGCAATTTGCCGCCGAGCAACATCGGCGCTGTATCCCACACTATTGACCAACTGACCGGCCCCATTTCGCCGAATAACCTTGCCTTAACCCCCGGGCAAATCGGCAAGTTGTTCAATAAATGTCAAAAGTTGCATCCTCCGTCTCGAGGAGCCAGTAGCGCAGGCGGGGGTGCCGGTGTGCTAGGTGAGGTAGGCCCGGACGGCTACCCCAATTTGCTGGATTTTCTTGATTCAATCCTCCCTAATGGTTACTCTACTGTTACTATAGGGACTCCTATACCTGTGGACCAAAATTAGATGAATGTGCGCCGAATTTCAACTTCGCAGGTCCGAGGAGAATGGGTGTCTCGTGACTGCTGGGACATGGAAATCTTCGAAACAACAACCATTGTCGGACGTTTAGTCCAAAGAGGGCTGCCACTCGCCATCAAATGGTGGTTTGGTTGTTTCAATTTATAAGTAGAACTTATCTCATAAATGCTTTGGGGTCGCCAAAGTCCTTGAAAAAGCGGCCGTTTAGATCGGGCCCAACCATTTATGAGATGGCTTCTAGTCATTGGTTCACAAGCTCCACCTGATATATATATGTGCGAATGGGGCCACCAGGAGGCTCAGTTGAGTGCGATCGTACAGTTCATTTGGCCCGCCCTCATTTTGATTGCCCTCGGAGCTAGCCCTTGTCTCTGCATATTGTCATATCGCTCATGGACAACGAGCGTTCGCCAAGTACTTTCTCGAAAACGGAGCGCGATGGGACTGACGTCTCTCGCACTGACGTTTCTGAACTGGCTTTGGCTCGTCTTCGTCTTTGCTTTAGCGAGAGTCAAGTCCGGTTTGGGCTCCGACATAAACATGAGAATCTCGGCGAGTTTCGACGTTTGGGCGCCGATAAGCTTCATGCTGGTGGTGACGGCCTTTTTTTTGGGCTTCACTCTTAAGAAGTCCGCGAGGGTCCAGGCCGTCGCGGCCGGAACGCTAATGATTGCAGTATGGCTTGTTGGGTACCTCTGTGGGCGCAATTGAAAATGGTCCTGCAAGCAAGAAAAGAACGGTGGGCCAAACCGTGCTCTGCACTCATTCGATTTAGGGGACGCAAAATATGCGGAAACTTTTGCAAACCTCAGTTGTGCTGCTTCTGATGAGCTCCAGGAGCATGCCACAGGAAATGCCCAAGGCCGACGATGTAGTTAAGCAAGCGAGAATCAAGGCTGCTACCGAGAACAAGAGCATTTTCCTTATTTTCGGTGCGTCCTGGTGTGAACCTTGTCACCAAATGAATTCATTCCTCGCGGCACGTGATATTGCGCCTATTTTCGGCAAGTACTTCGTCGTCGCCCGAATAGCTGTCGGAGAAGTCGCTGGTGGTCACTCGGAACATGATAATCCCGGTTCCGATTCCTTGATGATGAGGTATGGAGGTGTTATCTCAAGTGGGGAAGCGAGCCTGCCCTTCATCGTTCTTCTCGACTCGAAGGCAAAATTAATCGTCAACTCTAAAAGGCCATTGAAAGGCAACTCAGTGGCTGGTATTGGATTTCCAACGGAGCCCGAGGAAATCACTTGGTTTCTAACTATGTTGCGAAAAGCGGCGCCTGCCATCTTGCCAGCAGAAATTCATACAGTCCAAGAAGGCTTACGTAAGTTTGCGGTGCAAAGACACGAACCAAAAACCCTCATGTTCGCAAAGCTAGAGTCATGCAGGTGGCTCACCCACTGACCGCTGAGAGAGTTTTGGTGGTTCTCGATAAGAGCGAAGGCGTTGTCAGGACTCTCGGTTTACTTGTCGATTTTCCTGCCAGCTTATGCTGGGGATATCGCTGGCCTATCCTCAAAGCTGGAATGGATATGCTTACGCGACAACAATCCATTAAGCCGGACTGATTCTAGTGGCCACAGCGTGCCTGAGTGCCCACGCCGGAGACGCTCGGCCCGGCCCTCACGCACTGGGAGCGACTATCACACGTTACCTTTTGGCCGCTTGCGGGCGGCCCGCTAGTGAGCCTGCGCCTGGCTCATGACGCGTTGCGCGCATCGGCTTCTACCGATACTACTGGCTTCTTTTTGTCTTCGATGTTTTGAAAGTATTGCAGTAAAAGCTCCTGGTCGGTTCGCTCAGCCAGAATCGTTGGATCAACGCGCTCCTGCATCCGAATCCAGCGAGCCGACCCTTGCTGCTGTTTTAATTCCTGCTCGCCCTCAGAAACGAAATCAAATCCGCTTCGCGGTTAAGCTGTCGATAAACAGCGAGGCATCGTTCGCATTTGTCTTTCTTGATGTGTTCGAGAACCTTATCGAAACCTGCTCTGCGGAATCTTGGGCATAACGTCAGTTGTGGTGCGCTTTTCCAAACGGCCAGCATTTCAGGGGGAAATTCGAATTCGGGTTTCTTTTTGCGGGGCATCGGTAGGTCCTGGGCGGATACTATCACGATACGTCTACATACGTGTAGCATGGGATGTGAGCAGAGGAGTGCACGGTGTCAGATGAACGCAGAGCCAGGCAAGCGGCAAGGAAACGCGAAGAAGCGATGCCGTCAGTTGTTCGTCGATTTGTTCTCGTGCTGCAAACTAATGGAAAGAAGTTGTTGCTGTGGTTGGGTGTTTCCAGCCTTGCAGACATCATAAAGGAATTTATCCGGGGTAAGTTGATGGACCAGATGTATACGAATCTAGGCGGCGGATTAGGCCGATGGCTAGTAGCGTACCCGGCTGCGTTTTTTACACTGGCCTTATGCGTGGTCTTGGTAGTGGTCGTTGTTGCGACA
Organism: Candidatus Acidiferrales bacterium; assembly: GCA_963701055.1. Taxonomy (GTDB): domain Bacteria; phylum Acidobacteriota; class Terriglobia; order Acidiferrales; family UBA7541; genus Acidiferrum. Next base: position 1,748,837 of record OY969563.1, read on the forward strand.
ATAAGAGAATCGGCAGTCGCCAAGAGTTCAGTTATTTGCGACGAACGAGGAGTCCCCTATCAAAGGCAGCCAGTATCGCCTAGGTGGATCTATGGCCTTGGGGCTGTTGCGTTAATTTGCATCTGTATAATTTCCTATGGAACGTACAGGTACTACCAAATATCAGTAGGACACTTCAAGGTGAGCGCGGGGACCAATATAATTCTTCCAGTACTGCCTTTGGAACCTCCCGCGCCTGTCCCACCAAACCCACCGTCGCTACTCGATGTATTTAACGATGATTTTCCGAACCTCTTAAGGGCTAGGAACGACATCTCCATTGAAGGGACTAATACGTCGTTTGAGCAGCAGGTGTATTTAGATTTCCTCGGCAAATCGAAATTTATTGGATTCTATATTCCGAGGTCTTCCAATCCTATAGCGGGAGGCAATACTGCAAACTTATGCTCGATGCTTATTGACCAAGTTCCATCCGGGCTGGCGCAACTTTCAAAAAATGTCTGGCTTCAGGGTGGTTATGGGCCTCAGACCAACACTCTCGACGAATTGACCTTCACGGGGAGGGTTCTCATTTACCACGAAGACTTACTCTCTATACCGCAACAAGCGGACATCATCAATGCGTACAAACTCAAGAACCTCGATGTGCAGTTTAGGGGTGAGGATTATCTCATGGGTCAGATTATCTTATGGCGTCAGAAGCGTGATTTAAAACAAAGCCACTAACATAGGCAATCTGCGACGGGCCCTGGGGCCTCCTCGACTGTAGCGAAGAATGCGCGATCACTTCCGTCGCTTCGTTTGCAACGCACGTGAAGGCCGCCCCTTTGAGGACGGCCTCGTTCGTACATTGACATGCGCGGCTCATCACGCACGCCAAACTCCCTCTCCTCTATTTCTTTTGCATCAAACGCAACGCTTGCTCGATCAGATCATCGGCACTCTTTTTCGGAACAGAAACGTAGTACACGCCGCCTCGATGTCTACCGACTGTTGCGGGTGTTGATTGTTCGCGTAGCGGTCGCGTGGGAATTTGCAGGATGAGTTTGTCGAGGGCGACGGGATCGATGATGGAAATCTCATTCGAACAATCCATCGGGACATCCGCTGGGACTGGGATACTCTCGCGGGCGGCGTTAAACGACTGTTGAATTTTGTCGCGAACAGATTGCAGCCCGCGACCATCCAAAATTCTTGCGCCGTTCGGAGATAGTTTGTCGCTCACTAGTTGATGACCTCCTCGGGCGCGCTGACTTCGGTCTCCTCTTCCTTCGGTTCGATATCCCACAAAATTTCATGACCCACGAGTTGCAAAAGAGCCGACATCGTCGTGTTGAAACCGCCGAGTTCCTCTCCCGTGCCCTCAAGCAGAAATATAGTATGGGCAAGCGTCCCGAGTTTCAGACGTGGAAGTTCCTGCGGCTTGATGTCTAGCACTCGTGCGATACGTTTTTCGAGGATGGTGCGAATTCTTTGTGCGACTAGAGTTCTATCCACGGGACACCGCCACTTTCAGCCCGTCGCGTTCAATTTGGGCAATCAGCGCAGCACAATACCTGGGCTCAACCACAAGGCTGGAGCCGAACCAAAGGGCGTCATCTTGAATATGTTCGGAGACCCAGGCGCAAGCGGATTTGGATAGCGGAGCTAAGAGAAAAATTGTTGCGTGAGGGACATCGGAGAAGAGATGGAAGTCAGGCCGCGTACGCGTCCCTGGGGAACTGACAGTCGATGTTGCTGGGTCTACGTGATTGTCTTGATTGCTTTGCACGGGTCCTGTCTTTCTGGACCCGTTTCGACCATTGCGGTCGCCGTGGTTCGAGGATGAAACTATACTACGGAAAGCCATGCGGCCTCCTACTTAGGTCGTCTTGGTCAGGGGCTGCGCGGTGCTGATAACACCGTGCGGTCCCGCTTACTGCTACTTCGTTTGCTGTGTCGGTCTGTACCTCGCGATTAATTTTTGTTCTTGGCTATCCAACCAAAAATCAATTGCACGACGAACTTGCTCTGCCATAGTCGAACCCGAGAAACCGCGCAGAATTTCCAGCCTCTTCATCTGGTCGTCGGTTAGATAGATGTTCGTGCGGACTTTGCCCACGAGTCGATCATACGCCGTTTTGATGTATGTTGTCAATGGGGGAGGTGGGGCGTTGTAGGGCGACGTTCTGGGAAGCTGACCCCCACTCTGTCGGGCGGTCTTGGCGATTTTCTGCTTCGTCTTGTGTTCGCCTATGTAAAACGCAAAAGCGAAAGTGAAGTACTAGTATCTGCTTGATAGCAGATGACTTAAACTTTTTGCTCCTGTCTGCCATAGCCGCATCAGCCATTAGAATCATAACTTTACATGAGTTTTCACTTGACAAAATCGGGCTATTGTGTTAGGCTTGGTTGTATACATGAACGTCGGTTCTCCGAACGGCAGCGAAAGTGCTTGACTTTTTCGGACTTTCGTGCTAGGCTGTACTAGAACTTAACGAATCTGTTTTGATAGGAGGTTCACGAAGGGCACCCAACAACTCTACTGACCGAGGGCGCAACGCCTGACGGAAGTGACGTACCGTTTTCCCACCTGTTGGATATCCCCAAAACATCCATGAAAGACCCCATCATATTTATCCTTGGGTTTCGTGCGCCTCGTAATGAATACGCTGGCGGCGACAAGCCCTATCTGCACATTTCATTTCCCATAAAAACTTGCTCGCAAGTGCAACGCGGCATGGATCGCGTTTACGTTTCGACGACCACACCCCGCGTTAACGGCACCCGCGTGGTCGGGCACTTGTATATTCCCAGAAAGAACGGAAGCCAAAATCGAAGTAAAAGTTTTGAGATTTAAATTGGTGCCGCCCCACCTTAACGGGCAGGAGGAAGTAACGGACAGTTTATAAAAAACTGAAAAAGCAGTAATCCCGAACGACGTGCGTTTGCGCACGGCATAGGGACCGTGAAACAAAACCGATGGCAAAGGTTAAAACCCCAACAGTCCTACCTGTAACAAATCCCACAGTTCCACCATTGCGTAGCCGTCATGCTTTGTCGACGGTTGACACCGCTCACGCTCCGTTCGACCCCAACGACTTGATCGACATCGATGAGCTCGCGCGCCGCCTTCACACTGACGTAGCGTGGGTGAACGAGAAATGTCGCAGGCGTTGCTCGCGCCCTCTCCCCTTTCACAATTTGGGACGCCACCGCGTTTTTTCCTGGCTCGCAGTTTCGGAGTGGATCAGGACTTCGCCGAAGTGCGTCCACGCGCCACATCGCCGAGGTAAAAAGATCGCGAAGGCGGCGTAAAGAGTTTCGAGCACGACCGTAGCGGCGCACGGGGAAGCGGCGCGATGTAAACCGATCTCGGCACTAAGCGAGACGGCGCGGGTCAACCCCGCATGTTAGGAGACAACATGATGAATCAAATAGGTGAAGTGGTTGCTAAGCAGCCAATTACCAAGGCGCAGGTCGAGCAAGTTGTAAAAGGCATCATTCAACTCGGCAAGCACAATGCGGAAGCCATCGCTTTTCTCAAGCCAGTGGAGAACAGTGAAGGCCCGTACCCAGTTGGTCGCTACCCTGTTTCCTTGAGCGGACAGACTGCGTTCGTGGACTTGACGCCGCCCAAGACCCAAAAGAACACGATAACGAAGGCGGAACTCGATCATCTGCTGGAGAAGTCGATAGCGCGCATGTGCGCACCGATACCGCCGAAGGCTGACGGTAGCGCCTATACAGAAGCCGAGGCCGTGGCAATCTCCCTCGCAGAGGAAGAGCAGTGGTTGCAGGATTATCGAGCAGCACAGCAAGTGAAGAAGTAAACCGACTTCGCGCAAGTAAAGGCGAGCGGCGCGGGGAAACCCGCAAATTGGAGACACAACAATGGCAACGAAGATGAAGTCGAAGGCACAACAGAAAGAAGTCAACGAGGTTCCGCTGTCGGAAACTTTACAGGAAGCCGCTGACAAGTTTCTGCGAGCGGTGAAGGACAACGAATGGTACGACAACGACGGTGATGAAGAGGACGGAAAATCCGCGATGGCGCTGGTCATCGTATTCCGCAACGACCCCGCTGGTGACGGCGTGCTCGCGAACGTGTTGAACGAAGGCTTGGGCGACGACTGTCAGAAGTTGATGACTGACGCGGCCTTGAAGGCGATCAGCGGCAAGCCACTGTTCTATACGGTTTTCCCCGATTAAGCGTAAACGCAGCACTACGCCGCCCCGAGAGCGCGGTCGCAGGACGTAAAGCCTCGGTAGCAGTGATCGCTAAAGCCCGCACAGACGAGTGGGGCGGCGAATAGGAGAACACAAATGGCACAGACAGTTGAGCAGTTGCAAAAGAAGTACGATGCCTTGAAGAAAGTGTCCGCGATCATAGACCACGCAGCAACGGAAATATCGCAACTTCCAGATATCGACGATACGAGGCTGTACGACGAGATAGTGCGCTATGTGCGCAACGTTGATGACATGCTCCGCGACACGGGGAAGTTATTGACGGCGGCGCGAATCGACCAAGGCTCCAAACAGACCTTGCAGGATTTGCAGCAGCAAAAGCAAGCCGTTCTCACGACGGATCGGCCATCACTATAAACGGTAACAGCAGCACGCCGCTGGCTTGCACGATAGGGCTGGCGGCGAAGGACAATAATGGCACTGACACCACATCTTCGGCACTGCCCCAGGCACAAAGTTCTGTTGCCGTGCAACTTCTGCGCCCAGAATCCGCCGAAGAAAGTCGGCGCGCCGCTACAAGGCGACCACGCGCTATCGCCAGCCGAGCGGCAAAGACGTCGCCGTGATCGAAAGAGAGCCGACCGAGAACGGCCAGAGCGCGCCATCATCTACGCGTTTATTCGGAAGAGAATTAAATCACCCGAGCACGGGAACATCGCGGCAATGCGCCGCGCGCTGCTTGGCGATGGCGGCGTGTTGGCGGCTCTCAAGACGATGACTATTCAAGACCTGCGTTTACTGTATGACCCTAACAAGAAAGGGAAGGACAAAGGCGCGTTCGCCATCCATGATCACACTGGACGTAGTTATAAGGAAGGTCGCACTGGTGGGAAGGACATGGATGCGGTCGCGGCGGCGCGCTGGCGCGATATGGGAGGTAACAAGTACGCCGCGCGCAAACCAAAGTTGGGGCCGTCTCCCGATGTCGATTTTGAACCGATAGGTAATTACACTCCCAGTGAACTTCGCGGGGACTCGAACCCCAATCTGCAAATAAAACCGCCTCGGAAAGAAGCGGAGCGCAAGCTCACCATCTGGGATCGCATTCCCGAACTCACAGCGCAGATGTTCTACGGAGACGAACTCGACTTCGCGACTGAGTACGATCCTGATCCTAGCGGCGAACCAGAACCGCTGCCACTACACTGCAGCCTTTGCGATTTCGACACGGACACTTGGATCAAAGCGCGCGCACATCTGGAAGAGATGTTGAAGAGGTTCGACAAAGAGTTGATGCTCATTCGCGCATACCAGTTGGCCGTCAGCGGCGACTGCAGCCACTATGAAGGATTCGAAAACCTCCTGGCGGCCACCGAGAAGAACCATCACGAGGGTCTCCCAGGTCGACACGCGCGGGCTGTCCGATATAAAGGCACGAATGGGTAATTCCGTGACGGTTTTGGCGATATGAAAGTGCGGTGTCTAAAGCGTGGGGAATCTGTAGGTTACAGGTGAATTTGGAGCACTTTTCACGATATTCCTGCATAGGTGAGGGAATCAGAGACTACTTCCCCGCTTCATTCTTTGGGGTCGATGCCTCAAATCCGCAGGAATTTCGCACGCAAAAATTGGTTTTTGGGCGGCGGACACCTCCACATCCGCTGCCCCAGCACGTCGATAACGATTTTCCAACCCCCGTGTCTTTGGCGGGGGATTTTTCTAGCTCCGCGGGCAAAGACGAAATTTTTCTTACAGGAGTAACCGATGTCGCTGTCGATTGACCATCGCTTAAACGAAGGCCTCGCTGCGCGCGGTATGTCCGTCGAAGTGTTCGCAAAGCTTGCGGCGATCAACAACATCCCGAAGGCATCGAAAGCGAAGCTGTACGAAAGTTTTCGCGGTGGCAAAGCGTTGGACAACGAGACCGCGCTCAAGCTGTGGAAGTTGTGGGAGCGAGTTGAACGCCTGTGCGAGGAATTAGCGCCTGTTCGCATCGCTCTTGATGACGCCAATCATATTCAAACAGTCATATCGTTGTTCGAACTCGGAATTAATTTTGGCGGTAAGCGACAAAACAATGGCAGCACAGAAGGAACGACCGTCCCTGAGGCTAATCCTCTGGAAGGTGACGCGCCGAATTCAAATTCAGCGGTGACCTGTGGAAGTGACGGTAGAAACACTTTGTGAAGATCACAGTACGAATTTACAAAAGACACGGAGAGTCGCGCTTTGGTGCGACGTCGCTTGCATCGAACGCACAATCGACGCGGGGTGCCCAGCGCACCTTGTCATCGACGAGTTGATGCGCACGATCAAGGAATTGGCGGCTTTGGAGGACCTAAGATGAGTGAACAGTATCGAGCAATAAGTCGGACAACCGACGAGATCATACAAGCGGCGTTCTTGCAGCCGCACCTATTCTTGTGGTCGGGTGTACGGGCGAACGAAATCTTGGGGTACAAGTTCGTCGACGAGAACGCTGATGTGCAGCCAACGATGCGTTGGCGCAACGACGTCGTCGACAGCGTACTACGCCGCCACGCTGCGCGCGGAGCGTTCGACTACAACGGGAATCACCAGAGAGCACTTGGCGCGGTCTACGAAGCGTATCCGCAGAAGGGCCGCACGGCAGGAAACGATCTGATGATCATCAACGCGAGCGCGGACTACCGCGTGCCATTCCTCGCTGATGATCTGATCGAATTGATCTCGCGCCCTGAGGTCTGGTCGAAATTATCAGACTCGCCTGAATTCTTGGTGCAACGTCAAGCCAACTTGGCTCGTGAACGCGAGATCGCGGCGATGACAAAGAACGGTTCATCGAATTTCACCATTCGCACTGGAAACTCGAACTCCGTTCGATACGACACCAACGGCTTCGAACTTCAGTATTCGTCCTCGGGCGGCACACGTCGTGCTGGCCCAGGCTTCGAAGGAATGTCGGATCAAGAAGTCTACGCCATGTGGTCACAATGGTCAGACCAGCAAGCTATGAACAAGATGTCGGTCGAAGACTTGCGCAAGGTCGTCAAGACAGGCGTGCAAGCAGCCTTCGTCGAGAAGACACAGCGTGATCCACAATCATTACAGCCAATCGTCACTGCTGCAGATGCTGCGGAGCCACTCATCGATTTCCGTGATGGCAGCGTGATTGATTCTCGCCGCAAACTCATCGCGTTCATCAATGATCACCACGAGAATTCGAAGAAGCTGTTGGTAGGTCCCGATGGAAAAGTTATCCAGCATCGCAAGATTCGTTTCGAACAATTACTCAATTCTCGTTAGGAGAAAAATTATGCGTTGGCACCAAGATCAGAAATCGCAGTCGCAACAGCAAGAAGAGAAGAAGCCCGAGGTGCAGTCGAAGTTCGCGGCGCAACCTCAAGAAGAGCACATGGCAATTTTGAAGGCGCATTTCCATAAGTGGTGGCCCGAGCACCTTCTGTGCCCGTTCGTATATCGCGCAGATGGCGAGGTTGCCGCTATCAAATCTCAAATCGCTTTCGACGCCATTGTCAGCGCGCTGGGGCGTTGGGCCGATTATCATGGCAATACGGAAATGACGCACGGGCGTCTTGCCGAGTTGATTCTTCGCTTGGATCAAGAAGGAAGATTGCCTAGAAAACCTGTGGCGCAAGTCATCGAGACGGTTGTTGAGAAGCCCACACCTCTTACTCCGAAGGAGAGGCTAAAACACGATGCCGATCTGACGCGCAAGATGAACTCGACTGATTCGCCTATTCAGGGTTACTCCGAGCATACTTCGAAGCCTCGCGCGACACGAGCAGAGATCGAAGCCGAAGCTGCAGCGTCGATGGACGAGCAAGCTGCGGCGTCCAACATCCACCACGCAATCAGGGCAGTTCGCGGAAAATCTGCGGGCGATACCGAGGCTCGTCAAGTGATTTTGAAGCGCCTTTTCGAAAGCGGTATTGCTTCAGGTAAATCCTACGTAAAGATTGCGAACGAGGTCATGCAAAAGGCCGAACAGATGGATACGTGGACGTCGCCGCAGCAGTCGATTAGAGAAGCCTATGCGGGCGTGGCCGCTGGTAAAGGAATCGATCTGACGACAAGGACACCTTCGAAATACGGAGAGTCATCGTGAACACCTTGACGGATTTGGAACGCTTCGTCGCCACTCAACTATTTGCGGGAGAAAACTCTCTCGTCATCTGCAGAAAGATTTGCGAATCAGGCAATGGTGTCCCTGGCAACGATTCCGAGGCGCGCTATACCGCCATGATCGCCGATTTGCGGAAACGAATCAAAGATTTTGAAGCCGAAGTTTTCGATCTTGCGGTCTTGGGTTTCCAGAACGGTTTTGAATGGCGCGAAGTTTACGACACGATCCACAGTTCGGGTCTGATTCGTAGCTCGGCTCTTATTCCACGCATGTGCGCAGCGCGTGACCACGTCTTCCCGCCAGTCGTAGAAGAACCGAAGATCGACGCGAACGCTGAGGTGTTCAAGCGCATGGGGCAGGCTGCGATCCAGGCCGCGACACAAATGGGCGATCCGATTCTCGCGAAGATGATCGCGGAGAACGAGCGAGTGAAGCGGGAACACGCCGAACATCGAGCGGCGGCAGAGTCGGAAGCGGCGAAGTACTGAATTTCGAAGCATGAACGCCTGGGCGCTGGCCGCGCCTTGGTGACCTCGGCCCTCGGGTCGCAGGAACTGGAGCCAATAGAAAGAGGTGCAGTGAACACGCGGCCAGAGGTTGCGTGGCCCTTTGGGGCAAAAGGATATGAGATGAAACTATCAGGTTACATTCAGAGGTACTTTTCGGATCGAGGTTTCGGGTTTATTGCTGAGAGCAAGAACCTCCACTTCTTCCACATTACGTCTTGCTCTTTCATTCCACAGGTTGGGCAAGAAGTGACTTTCAATATCGGTGTCGGTAAACGAGGGCCATCGGCCGTTGATGTCGAACTTGTCCAGGCGGAGGTGGAACGTGCTTAATTTCCACGAACTGTCGCCTGAGAAACAACAGAAGTTCTTAAAGGGCGTTGCTCTTCTTGAAAACGGTGGTGTTGATGCCGTCAAGCAGTGGTTCGTCACCGATTTTCAATACAATCTCTCTGTGCAAGAAGACGTAGACGCAATTCTCGGGTTCTGCGCAGACTTCCAGAATTACATCACCGAGCATCGCAATGGGAACGACGGGAACGGACACAGCACATCGACCGAAACGGCAGTGGCAGTGGCTGTAGCCGTCGAGGATGACGCGTTTGCCGATTTGTTCGCTCCTGCTAACGCGGACGCTGCGGCGGAAGCAAAAGCCGATCCGTTACAGTTCGTACCTAAGGCGATGAAAGATGCGCCTCAGTGGGTTCTGTGGCGTAATAAAGTCCCCTATCAGGTCAACGGACAGAACGCTAAGGCCAATGATCCATCCACATGGACGGACTACCAGTCGGTAGTAGCGGCTGCGATATTCAATGACACCAGCGGCGTTGGATTTGAATTTGCCAATGGCTTCGCGGGAATCGATCTCGATGGTTGCCGCGACAAGGCTACGGGCGAGATCAAACCGTGGGCCGAAGAGATCATCAACAAAATTGACGGCGCGTACGTGGAGATTTCCCCATCAGGCACGGGGATCCACATCTTTGTACGTGGCGTAGTTCCAGGCAAGGATCGCAAGTTCAATTTGAATGCAGCCATCGGGTACGGTAAGGCTGCGGTCGAGATTTATGACACCGAACGCTACTTCACGGTTACGGGTGATGCCTACTTTGAAGACGCCGGCGACATTGTCGAATGCGACTTGACCGAAGTGTACGCAATGATTTGCAAACTACGCGAAGACAATCCCGTGCCAAAGTCGGTAAAAGCTACATCGGCTGATGCTGGCGAAGGCACGAAGATCGAGTTGCTGGGAGCGTTCGGCACCACGAAGTACGACATCTTCATGCAAGGCGACATCGTGTCGGATCAGCCGTTCGTCATCTCGAACCGCATCGGACGTTTGCACTATCCGTCGCACAGCGAGGCCGACATGGCGTTCGCAACTGTGCTCGCGATGTACCACGACTGTGACACTGAGAAGATGTCCCAGGACTTCCGTCATTCGAAGTTGTACCGCGACAAGTGGGATCGTTTGGAACAACAGACGTTTGCTAAGGCAATTGCCACTGCGACGAAGATGAAGGCGAACGAGACTCCTATTGTTGTCGCACCCGATGCGAGCGTTCCGAAGGTCGAGTACGTCGACGAACTAACAACGATTCCTCCATTCGATCCTTCGGTCGTGAATGGCATCTATGCGAAGTTCGTCGAACTCGCTACCCGTGGTACCACATTGCAGCCGCAGTACGCTTTTGCTATCGCGAAGACCATCGTCGGCGCACGTATGGCTGGCAGAGTCCACTTCGAGAACTTGGACGTTGAACCACGCTATTACACCGCATTGATCGGCGAGACGGGGTCGGGTAAGGGCGAAGCATGGCGCAGGATATTGCAGATCATTACCGCTGGCACTGCCGAGGGCAACATGGCAGGCATCAAGGTGATCAATTCTGCCGACTCGGGCGCAGGTATCCGCGACGTGTTCTTCAATAAGCCAGAAGACGCGCCTGTGCTGATGTACATCGATGAAGTCGCAAGTTTGGGCAATAAGACTCAGGGCACGAAGCAACCAGAAATTCTGGATCGCCTGATCGAGTTGGCCGACTCCACACAGATCAGCGTCGTGAAGGCCGCCAGGAGTGCCAAGACGGCATCATCCAAGACACATAACAACGCACGGATGTGCGCCGTGATGTGTGGCCAGGACGGCAACGTGTACATGTCTTCCTTCGCAGGCAAGACTAAACTCGGCCTCTGGGATCGCTTGTACCCAGAGTACGGCGAACCAGTCGAAGCTGGCGACCTTCCACACATCAATCCAGTCGAAATGCTGCAACTCATGCAGGAATTCAACGCGCTCGGATTCTCGGGCAAGATGACGATGTCCGACGAGGCACGCGACTTCTTGAAAGGGTTCTGGGATGCCCAACCTGTTGGCGTCAAGAGGAAGGCGCGTTGGAAGAAAAACATGATGCTCGACGCATACATGTCGGCCTTCGGTCGTGGTTCCAGAATCGCCGAACTTGAGGACGTCCACATCGCGGCGAAGATATTCAGCCGCCAGTTGGTCATCCGTCAGGTGCACTTCACCGACGAGGTTCCAGACCGCACGGGTTACTACCTCGGGTTGATCAAGAAGATCACCGAGGGTATGCGCCGCCAGTTGGCCGCAGGCGTCGATCCGTACTTCGTGGCACTCACCCGTCGTGACTATGAGCGCAAAACGAACGCAGCACGGGACAACGAGGAACACATCTTTGAACGCGCCTGGGCCATCCACTCTAAGCACCATTTGGAGACTGTGAATATCAAGAAGGGAAATGGCCAGTTGTACCCGAAGTTCATTCCGATTCCAGAAGAGGCCGACTAGTTCGGGGGGCCAGCGGGCCAGAGGGCGAAAAGCGGGGTTTACGGGCGTGAGGGACCGGGTGCGCGTTTTTACCGATTGGGCTGGTCGGCGAGTGAACGAAGTGGGAATGCGGAGCATACGCCGTAAGCCAATTCGACGCGGTCACCGTAGGCAAACTACTCGCGGTCAAAGATAGCGTTTCACTCGCGGTCAACCACTCGCGGTCAAAGGTGTTTTTTGGGCCTATTTTCTTCACTCGCTGTCAACTTTTACGACCGCGAGTGGAGCCTATGAGCCAATTGAACTTAGCCCCGTTTTTCATCACTCGCTGTCATACACGTACACTCACTCTTTTATGCATGTAATCTGCCTATATGACAGCGAGTGGTGGACAGCGAGTGGATAAGCCTTTGATCTGTGCCGAGACCTGAGGTAGTCAACCGCGCCGTTTCCCTCCAAACCACTCGCGGTCAAAGATTCCTAATGTGCCAGGACTCCGAGGCAGAACACGGAAATTGGGCAGGGATTCATTCAAAAAGTCAATTTTCGAGAGATTTCTCGCGTAACTCATTGACAAACCGCGTGTTAGGCCAGTTTTCTGCTTCGAGAGTCACAAGGCCCACAACCGCGATCCAGGTATTCGCCTATCTTTCGCCTCAATCCTCGGAAATATCGTGCGCCTGGGGCAACGTGAGCGCGAGCACGGGCCTGCGTACGGCGCGTGCATACGTGCGGGCCGCGCCGACGCGCACAAAACGAAACGGCCCCAGGCGAACCCGAGACCGAGCGCGAGGTAGGTTGTGGGTTGTGGATCAGGCAGCGACGAACAGGGACGCCATCTTGGACCGAGCGACAGCGTGTGCCTCGTCCTGGGTGACTTCGACGTAGCATGCCGTGGACTTGATGTCTCGATGTCCGAGGAGCTGGCGTAGGTCGAAGACGTCTACCCCAGCTTCGTGGGCGTGGCGGCCGAGGGTGTGCTTGGCCTTATGGGGCGAACGGCGCGCCGCTTCGATGCCAGCCTTCATGCAGGCGTCCTCGAAGATATCAGTCACGGTGAAGCGGGAGATGCCAGTGACTGGAGTGACGTCGAGCCGACGCTCTTCTTTCAGGCTGGTGCGATCTGCGGCAAGGCGATTGCGCGCCGCAAGGCTCAGGCGGCCAGTGAAGAGCCAAGGGCCTTCACCGTCGCGCTCGCGCAAATAAGCCGCCAGGGCGCGCTTCTCATCGAGCAAGACGTTCTCGTTGGATTCGAGTGGGCGATCAAGGGGAATGGAGTTCTTCAAACGCTTGCAGCGACGGTCAGGCGGCACAGTTCGGTTGCCCGAAGTCCGAACTTGTACGCCAACAGCACGACCAAATGGTTTCGAGCGGAGACCTTCTTGGCCTCGGCCAGGATTCGCAGTAGTTCGTCGGGCGTCCAGTATTTCATGGTGCCTCGCTTTTTCTGTATAACATCTATCTATAGCATCATCAGTCAGATAACGATGCACCACACAGCAGTGTATAAGACTGCTATATTGACACAATGACTGATTTTGCTAGACTTAACGAATGAACACCAAACCAAAGGACCTGACAGCCATCCGCATGAGCGGGGACCTCGTCGAAGGTCTCAAGAAGATCAGCGCGCAGCCTGGAGGCTTTTACTCCGAGCGCAGCGTGAATTGGCTGATCTCGCAAGCAGTCAAAGAGTTCATCGAGCACCACAAGCGAGAGTCCACGCGAAAGCAAACGACGCAGTCCTGACGCTATCCTGGCGCTCGCATGGCGCAAGCGTGACTCGGGACCATTCCGCAATAAATAAAGCAATGCCGTGCTGACCGCGCCAAGGCAAGCAACGACGCGATCCCGAATCGGGAGAGGATCGCGGACTCTCTTGGAGCAAATTATTTTTCGTGGTGGCCGCGCTTAGAAATTGTTCGGGTCCCATTTTTCCAATCCGAGCGAGGCCAGAGCGGGGCCGCCCCCGCCGCCCTTTTCCCTCGGGCCGACGACGCCGTGGAAGTCACCTCATCCTTTGATAAAAATCTCGGTATCTTTTTCCGCGAATAAAAACGGGCGGCGTATTCACATTTTCGGATGGTTCCATCCCAGGAGTCCCATGACAGAACAAGTTGTAGTCCCGACAGTCCCGATGATGGTGTGCAAACAATGTGGTGCGGATTTCCCGCGCCCAGCGAAAGGCTACAGGAAGTACTGCGACGTCTGCGCCCCAGGTCGAAAGAAAATTCACAACGATAACCGAGCTGCTGGTAAGAAGACCGCAAACTTCGCTTACGACAGCAATGTTGAACCACCGAAGCCCGAGGCCAAGGAACTCCTGCGGCAACGCGGGATCGAGAACGAGCACGTAGTCGACCTGTGTTACGACTTGGCGCAGCTAGCGGCCACCAAGAACAACGTGCCCGCGAATCGCTTCTTGTTCCAACACGGAATCCGTGCTCGTCTTGCGAGGAAGCCGGGGGCCAAAGCCCCAGCCGCCATCGAACCGACGACGGAATGGGTTCCTGGCGAATTGCTGAATCGTGCCGAGTTATTCGCGATCTACGATTTCGCTTTCTGGCGTCACCCCGATGTAACGTTCGAGCAGTGGCTCGCGGATCGCATGAAGTTCAAGATGTCTGCGTTCGAGCTATCGAAGATTCTCGGCAAGGAAGATTTCGGAACGAAGCACGAGGAATGGACGGAGTTCGCGCCCAGATGGAACCCGCTAGGACTTCATCCAGGGTACACGCAGAAGCAAGCCCTGGCGTGGCTCGACGCCCAGAGCGAAAAGAAGAGATATCTCCTAGTCGCCAGCCGTAACTCGATGAAGTCGACTTGGGCACGCATCCTCGCGCTCACATTGACGATCACGTACCCAGATGCGCGTATTTTGATCGTCTCGGAAACCAACAAATTGTCGAAGAAGGCGATGAAAGAGTTCCGTGGCTATCTGGAAATGGCACCGAACTCGCCTACGTTGTTTCAGCAGTACTTCCCCGAGTTCGCGATTGCGCCCGATGAAGGTCAATCGTTGATCTACGACAACCCGCTGGCGCACCTCGGGCTGCCGCAGAACTCAGTGGAATCGAGTTCGATGGAATCGGCGAACACGGGATCGCGCTTCGATTTCTGTCTCTTTGACGATCCGATCTCTCGCGATAACGGCACCAGCAACGATGATCAACGCGCCGAGGCGGTATCGAAGCACGGCTCGATCATGAAGCTGCGTGAACCCGCAGGCTTCGCGCTCAACATCCAGACTCCGTGGGTGGAAGACGACTTGGGCGACGTCATGATCAAGCGCAACGAACAAGATCCTGAACGCCCGCTTGCTGTGCGCGTAGATCCCGTGATGACGATTAAGCCCCAGGCGATGCTCAAGGCCTTGCTCGATCTCAAGGAAGATGACGTCGAACTGAACTTCCTCCCGAAGCTCAACTGGAAGTTCGTGCGCGATGAAATGCGCTCGCCCGAAGGCTTAAATTTTTTCAAGACGCAGTATTTGTGCAAATGGATTAAGGAAGACGAGGGCATCAAGGTTCAGTTCGACCACGAAGAAATCTGGCGTCGTGTGAAGTCGATGTCCTTCTTCGGTATCCCAGCGCACGTCAATAACTGGTTGGCCGTAGATCGTTCAGGTGGAAGCGTTAGCCGCACCGCCGACTTCAACTGCGCAATCGTAGGGCGCAACCAAGTTGTCGATAGCAGACAGGCTCTGGTAGTTGTCGATGCGAAGTTGGAGCGTGCCAAGGACTCGGAACTCATCGAGAACATCTTGATCCCGCTCATCCAAAGGCACAACCCGCAAGTGATTCTGTTCGAAGAAGACCGTCACTGGGCTGACTTCGAAATGAACTTGAAGAAGGAACTCATGAGACGCGGCATCGTCCCGCCGCACATGAAGCACCTCCCGATCAACACGACGCGTGACAGCAAGGCACGACGCATCAAACGCCTGGAAGGGCCGTTGCAGCAAGGCCGTTTGTACTTCAACTCGGCAATCGCCGATCTCGAAATCTGTCTATTGCAACTTGAAAAGTTCGACGGATCGCCGAGCCACTCGTCAAAGAAAGACGATTTCTGCGATTCACTCGCCTTGCTCGCGGAGGCGATGTTGCCTCGCACGCACGAGGAAGAAGTCAAGCCCGAAGTAGCTGCGATTCGCCGCGAGCGCGAAGAAGCCGAGTACAAGGAAGCCGTACGCCGCGATCACCACGACCGCATGTTCGGGGGCCGACAACAGCCAAACGTACAAACGCGCACGCAATGGGAACAACAGCAGCGTGGCGGATCGGGGATCGAACAAACGCCGCCCGCTCCAGCACCAGCACCGAGCGCGTATAGGCCTCGTCCACCGATTGGCAACCCATTCGGTCGACTTCCGAGCGGGATGCGCGGATTAAACGGCCCAAAGCGTTAACAGGTTCCTCAGCAGGCCATTCTGTGGCGGTCGCCCCACAAATTGTCGACGGTAACTTGCAAGGCCGTCGATCAGCCGCTGGCGGCTTAACCAAAAACACCAGAAGGAAAAAAGAATGAGGAAGAAAGCAGAGAAGGTACGTACAGCAGTTGTTGTGAAGGGCGCAGCAACCAAGGCGGTTGAAGCCCAGATCGCGTCGAATCGCCCAGGCATCACGCCGAAAAAGAAGTAAGAAGTAAATAGCACACGGGGCGCGATAAAAAGACGCTCCCATCAAAGTTTCGTCGCTTCAGTCGGCGATACGTAACCAAAAGCGCCTCCCGCACCGTAGCTAGCAACCGTTTCGAGGCACTGAGAAGTGCAACAATGCCAACCTCGTTTCCTGACGAACGGTCGCAAATCCGCAACTGCTGCGGGTCCGAGTACTAGTAGCCAAGTTACCGGTTGATGTCATAACGAGGTCGGCCTCACGACGAGCCGAGTAGACTTACGGTGTTCACCCCGAAGCGCTCGGAACGAAGGAGGCCGAATGCGAATTATAGGATGTGATTTACATGCTCGCCAGCAGTCCGTGGCGATGCTCGACACCGAGACCGGAGAAGTCGTGAATCGCACGCTGATGCACGAAGGCAGTGAGGTGCGGGAGTTTTATTCCCAGCTTCCGCACCCCGTGCTGGTGGGCATCGAAGCGATTGGACCG
This sequence comes from Candidatus Acidiferrales bacterium, assembly GCA_963701055.1. Taxonomy (GTDB): domain Bacteria; phylum Acidobacteriota; class Terriglobia; order Acidiferrales; family UBA7541; genus Acidiferrum. The sequence continues at coordinate 1,765,538 of OY969563.1, forward strand.
ATGCAGTGGTTTTTGAGGTTGCTGGAAGAGCTGGGAATTCAATGCCAGGTGGGAGACGCCACAAAGATTCGCGCCGCGGAACCCCGCAAGCAAAAACATGATCGACGCGATGCGGAACTGATTCTGAAGCTGCTGGTCGAAAATCGCTTTCCGGCGATTTGGAGGCCCAGCCAGGAACTGCTCGACCTGCGCGCCTTGTTGCTGCACCGCCACCACTGGGTGCGCCTGCGCACGCAGATCCAAAATGCGCTGCAGGCCATCGCCTTGGCGAATGGCTTGCGACGCGGACCTAGTCTTTGGAGCTACGACGGGCAGGCGAAAATTGCTTTCTTGCCGTTGCCGCCGCATGCCTCTTATCGACGCAGCATGCTGCAGGCGCTGTACCGGAAGATGGAAGAAGAAATCCAGCAACTGACCGCGCAAGTCGCCGAGCAAGCGGAGCAGCGCTCGGGGGCACGCTTGCTGCTAACCCATCCGGGAGTGGGCCCGGTCACGGCGTTGGCCACGGATGTCTTTCTGGGCGATCCGCAACGCTTCGCCGATGGCAAGGCGCTGGCCAGTTACGTCGGACTGATTCCACGCGAATACTCGAGCGGAGCGCACCAGCGGCTCGGCTCATTGACCAAACAAGGCAGTCCGCTGCTGCGCTTTCTTTGGAATGAAGCCGGCGCTCATGCGGTGCGCCGCGATCCTGAGCTGCAGCGATTCTATCGCCGCAAACTGGTGCAGAAGGGGTTGGGGAAAGCCCGCGTGGCAGCAGCCCGCAAGCTGGGCATCCGGCTGTGGATCATGCTGCGCGATCAGATCGATTACCAAGAGTTCTGTCGTCGTGGGCAGAAGCAATGCGGTGCCGCCTGTGCGGGGATGCTTGAAGTCGCGAATGGTGCGAACTGTCACCGTCCGGTTGGTTAGGCTACCCGCCTCCCTTCAAAGGAAGGGAGTTCGCATAAGTCATCATGGTCCGCAATGACCGAAGAGATGGTTGGTAGGCAGCACCGAAACGATGAAGCGACACAGATCCGAGCGTAAGGGGTGAACACATGGACGCAACGATCAAGGCGCTCTTTAGAAGCTAGTGTATGGGTGTTTCCTGAGGAGGCCAACACCACAGAAAAAGCTCTTGCCACGGCCGACCTCGTTAGAGAAATGCGACAAACCAGGCAAGTGGAATTCAATTGGTAACCCTTAGTGTGTTACTCGCGATCTATCCCGGCTAGTGCTATGCCACCACAAACGTTTTCGGAGCCTTGCGCTTTTGAGTTTCTTAGAAGCGGCAAAAGCTGGCTTGCCATCTTCTCTGAGAGAACCGGCACCAAAAAGTGACTTACAGTATTGGCTGCGAAGGCAGCCAAGTGTAGATTGCTGGGCAGCTTGAAAAGCAAGATTAAAATTCCCGTTCACGAGACCTGATCGCACATGGATTATTTTCTGACATCCGTGCACCTTGGCTTTCGATGTTGGAACGGTGGGGATTTGCGGCTGGCGACGAGCCTCTGGGGAGACCCGGAGGTGACTGCGCTGATTGGTGGGCCGTTCACACCAGAGATGGTGCGCGCACGGTTGGCAAACGAGATCGTACAAATGCAACAGTACGGCCTCCAGTACTGGCCCGTCTTTCTATTGGATGGGAACGAACACATCGGATGCGCAGGACTTCGGCCCTATCGTGTAGAAGACCGAGTGTACGAGTTAGGAGTTCACCTTCGTCCTACCTTCTGGAGTCGAGGCCTAGCGAAAGAAGCAGCGCGCACCGTTATCGATTATGGTTTTGACACTCTTGGAGCTGAGGCGCTGTTTGCAGGACATCACCCTTCGAACGAAACGTCGCGGCAATTATTGTTGAAGCTTGGCTTTGTCCGTACGCACGAAGAATTGTATCCGCCTACAGGATTGGTGCATCCCTCATACATTCTTCGCAAGAAATAGCTTTGAGGTAGCGGCAAACCAAATGGCTTAAAGCAGAGCGCAAACGGCGTTGTGGGAACTAGAACTTATCTCATAAATGCTTTGGGGTCGCCAAAGTCCTTGAAAAAGCGGCCGTTTAGATCGGGCCCAACCATTTATGAGATGGCTTCTAGTGTGCCGTCCCGTAAATACGTTCACATAGTCGTTCGACTTTATCCAATATCGAATCGGCTGTAGCCGTCCAGACGAATGGCTGCGCATGGCGGTTGGAGTTCTTGACGTAGTGATCGATTTTCTCGACCAAGTCTTTCACGCTGCTGAAAGTTCCCCGGCGAATGGCTTGTTGTGTGATGCGATTAAACCAGATCTCCACCTGATTGAGCCAGGAAGCGTAGGTTGGAGTGAAGTGCACGTGGAACCGTGGCCGCGTGGCGAACCAGCGCTTAACTCGCAGATGCTTGTGCGTGGCGTAATTATCCACGATGATGTGCACCTCCAAGTTCTTCGGCACGTTCTTCTCAATCTCCCGTAGAAAACTCAGATACTCTTGATGCCGGTGGTGCGGTCGACATTTCGTGAGCACTTTACCGTTCGCCGTGTCCAGTGCAGCAAACAGCGTGGTGGTTCCATGGCGGCGATAATCGTGGGTCATTCCCTCAACATAGCCCAATCCCAGCGGCAACATCGGCTGGGTGCGTTCCAGCGCCTGAATTCCGCTCTTCTCATCTACGCACAAAACCACAGCATTTTCAGGGGGATTCAAATACAGCCCTACAATATCCCGTACTTTTTCTACAAAAAATGGATCGTTCGAAAGCTTGAAATGTTTTTGTCGATGCGGCTGCAAGCCAAACGCCTGCCAGATGCGGTGCACTGTCGATTTCGATACTCCCGTCTCGGCGGCAATCTGACGGATACTCCAGTGCGTTGCGCCTTTGGGTTTCGACTTCAGCGTCTTGCGAACTAATTGAGCAACTCGTTCGTCGCTAATCGGGCGGGGGCGCCCTGGGCGTAATTCCTCGTAGAGCCCTGACACTCCCTGTGCCAGGAAGCGTCGTCGCCATAGGCCTACCGTGACCTTGCTGGTCTCCAGTTGCTGCGCAATTTCCCGGTTGTTCTTCCCAGACGCGCTCAACAAGATAATCTTGGCCCGACGCACCAGCCCCGCCGGAAGAGAGCGCGAGTTGGCCAAGCTTTCCAGCTGCTCGCGTAACTCCGAATCCAAAACTAACGTCGCTTTAGGTCGTCCCATCGCCATAGGCACCTCCATTGTGCACGGGAGATGCCTATATTCCCAGCAATACTAATGCCAGTTATTTATGGGACAGAACACTAGCACCTGCCTTGTCGAACAGTAATTACTGATAACGGTGGGGAGGAAGATTTCCCAGGTATCGGACTCAAGTCTGGTAAACGCCGTACTCCGACAAGTGAAGTGCTACTTCACGCATCTCCGGTAACGCGACGACACAGGCAAGTGGACTGAGAGGTCGCGACTTCCCACAACCAGCCGTCTGACACGGGATAACTTCCGGTTAGCCCGTCGTCTGCCCAGAATCCGAAACCGTCCAGGTCGTGAGCGCTATCGCCTGATTTCATCAACTACGTTCCGACTTGCTATAGAATGTCCGATCAGTCACAGACAACATTCAGTCGGCTGACTCTTCGAAGCATGAAAAGTTTTCGGAGACATTTGCGGAAACGGAGGATTCGCTATGATCCGTGAGCGCGCCCTTAAGGTTCTCTTGATTTTATCGGGATTAGCTTGCTTGGCAGGCCTTTACCCGCTCACTGGCGCGCTCCGGGATGGCGCGGCGTCGACGATCAACAGACAGGACCAGATGATCCTCGGAATTTACATCTCGCTAGGCGTCTTCCTGCTCATCGCCGCCCGCAACCCGCGTCAGCATCGCAGCCTCATCCTTTTCGCTGGCTGGTCCACGCTTGCTCATGACGGCGTCATGATTGTGCAAGGCATCCAATACCACGATCTACGCAACGATCTGCTGGGCTTCGCCATTATCGCTGTCATCGGTCTCGCTCTCATCGCCCTGACTCCCGCAAAGCAGGTGCGAGCATCCGCTGCTGGCGCTTAGCGACGTTACCTTCAACCGTCTCGACTGTTGATAAATCCCGATAGCAGTCACAACCCTGGAGTCGGCTCGCCTTTGCTCGGCCAATCGGTAGTTATCGTGCAAAGTTACAAATCAGGCTGTCAAGTCCTGGTAAACGTTAGAACTTTACCGGAGGCGCGTTCTCGCTCAGCAGTGAACGCGGAGGCGGAGTTCTGCGCGCGTCCGGTAAAGCCGTTTGGACGTGGCCGTCCGTGGTTGCGGTGGATGCGTGCTAGTGGCTGCACCGATATAACGGCTATGGGAATTGAATCTCAAGCGCCTCGGGTGCCGCGATCAGATGGTGCCTTGGTTCCAGAAAAATAGACCGAAAGATAGCGTGCATCCCAAAAATTCCTCCTCTATAAAAGATTAAACAGTCTTGCAGGCGGAGGAAACATGCCATACGCGAGTGGCGAATCTCCCAAGATGGGCGACTACGTCAAAAACAAATATGAACAACCGGGCACGGTGACCGCAGTTCACGTGACACCGGAAAGTCGGGAACTGATAGACATAAGATGGGATGAACGGATGAACGAGCAGTGGACGCTCGCTCGCTTGATGCCACGGAGTTTACACTACTGCTTCCGTAGCGCACTCTTGAACAACAACTCCACATACTCCGCCGTCCTCGCCTGCCTCTCCTCAGCCTAATGAAGTTCGCTTTTACATTCGCCATACCTGTTATTAGACTAACTTCAACTAAGCAGTACTGGAGGGCTTGCATGCTCAAATTCGCAATTGGAGTAGTTCTCGGCCTCGCGGTATTCGGAATCGTTGCACATGTTAGTCGAGGGCAGCAGGCCGCAACTGCGGAGATCAAGGCAACGAAAATTCGGCAGGACGACCTTGTTTCTATGGACGTGTTGGTAGATAAGGCTCCAAACTTCTACGGAACCGTCAGGGTTTATGTTGGACCAACGGACAGCGCGGACAGCAAGGCTACACTGATTTGCGGTTTGGAAATGGACAAGAAAACTTGTCACGCATCGGGAACGCTGCCAGAAGACGGTCAGACTGGCAAATGGGCCGTTGAGAAGATCACGTTCGAGTCAGGCTTGCGACCAGGTTTCGAGCAAGAACTCAAAAAGAACGACAACGTCTATTTTGAAGTCATTCCGCACGTCGACATTGTTTACCCGCAGAGCGCGACCATTACCAACGTTCAGTAATCCTTAACCGTTTCTCGGCTGCCTGAACCCCTCACTCCGGTATATCCATTTCTGCCGCCAACCGATACCACTCCTCTTCGGTGCGATGAGCCTTCACACCTCGGAACCACTCGTCCGCTTCTTCCTTAGTCATTATCATTTTTAGGTTTGGATACTTTCGCTTCATCTGCTCGGCAAAAGTCAGCTTCCGCCGTTTGCGAATTCCGCCACCACTACGATTGACTTCCCGCTCCGATAAAAAGGCCTCCACATCCCGAGGGCGGAAAGCGATGCTGCGCCCCTTCAGGCGGATGAATTGCAACGCGAGCCGATCTTCACGAAGAGCTTTATACAGAGTCTTCGGGTGCATACCGAGGTGCTCCGCCACCTGCCGTGCCGACAATAGTTTGTCCATCGCCATTCGTTAATCAACCTCTCGAAACGCGGTGCGAGTCCCAACTCGGGCTTTCGGTTTGTCAGGTGCCAAATAAAGGCTCGTGGTCTGTAAATCCGCATGACCCAGCAGGTCGCTCACAGTTTGCAGATCGCTGTGAGAGATCATCATGGAAGCGTATGTCCTGCGGAAGCGGTGAAGCGTCGGGACGCCTTCAATCTCCCCGCCCTTTTCCTTTATCTTCCCCACGATTTTATGCAACTGCCGAATCAAGTGCTTGTCTGGGTGACCCAGCGCGTTCGGGAAAATGAGATGACTTTTCGGCTTCTGTCGCTCCCGCCTTTCTTCCAACCGTTTCAGTAGCACTCCGTCTTCCACGGGAATGTCGCGGTTCTCTTTATCCTTGGGCTTCCAAATCCCAGGCTTCTCCCTCACCATCACCTGCTGCCGCCTAAAGTCGATGTCCTTCCACTCCATGAAACTGCACTCGCCATCCCGCACGCCAGTTCGAAGAAAAAAGTGAATCAAGTCCGCTTCATCAACATCGGCAACCGCCAACATCGCCTTTATTTCTTCCGTGCTGTACTTGTCCGTGTTCGGTTTCTTCTGCTCCCGTGGGACATCCCCGTAATTCAGCAGCCCTGTGTCGGTTTTTTGAGGTGATCTATCTCGCACCATCTTGATGCCGAACTTGTTGAAGAAAGTGTTTAAGTAGCGGAAGCGGGTGGCAACTGTGTTGTGCTTCGATCCATGCCGCTTCTTCTTGATCGTCTCAAACAGGTAAAGCTTGTGCCGCCGCAACACATCCGCTGTTATGTCTTCCATGAACTGGACGCCGCATTGATCGCGGAAAGCCTCCACGGCCCTTTTGTAGCCGCGCTGGGTTGTGCCTGCACGCTCCCCAGTCTTCGTGGCATCGGTCAAGTCTTGCAAATAAACGGCAACCGCGTGGGCGATCTTCATGCGTCCAGACGTGTCTCTCGCAGGCCCGAGTTCGGTGATGGCCGACAATCCCATCCGAGTTCTCGCCTGATTCAATTCACGGTTCTGGAAGGCGACGAATGCACGGGATAGGTCAGCGCCGACAGCTTCGACCCGCTGCTTCCCATTCTGGCTGTACTTCAAATAGTAGGATGTGGGTTCGTCTGGCTCGACAGGTTTGCCATTTTTTATCTTGACAGCTTCGAATAAATACCGCTTTCCGACCTTCACCCGAGCCAATAAGGCGACCTTGGGTCTCATCTGGCGGTTTTATATCACGGGCGGAAAAGACACTCAAGAAAAATTGTTCCTAATGTGTTCCTAAAATGCCCGATTTTAGACTCCCAACGACTCCCAGGGACTCCCAACCGTTCCTTCAAAATATGCAGTTTTACTGGGGAAAACGTCGATTTCTGCGGAATTACTGGGGATTGGGATTTGTTTGGTGGAGCCGATGGGATTCGAACCCACGACCTCCTCGATGCCATCGAGGCGCGCTCCCAACTGCGCCACGGCCCCACCGTCAACTTTTTTCAGTTTACCACAATCGCGTACGACCGCACTGAGCACAAACTCCCACTAGTGTCGTCGCCCGCCGCGCGAATTTCCGGCTACCGAACAGCCGCCCTCCGCTATGTTACAGCAGTGTTAAAATAACGATTTTCCTTCCACAACCAAAGACCTCTTTACCCGCAATAATGCCTTCTTTTCCGTTCTATGCCCTTGATAATAAACCCCTTAATATATTACCCCCCTGTGACCCCCATCACTTTCCTTTTCCTCAGCCAGCTGCTATCTTCGCCATGGACAAATCCCCCGGTCATTTGTATTCTCCAGCTTCCTGAATCGGCCGAAACCTGTCTAAGGAGCAGTCTCCATGCCTCTCGAATTGCCATCGCAACAGTTCCGTGGAGTCCACTGCCGCCACTGTGGCAAGCCTGTTCGCGTCCCTAAAATCGTTTTACTGAAGGACAGCGAGAATCACGGCCATCCTCCCGTCGATGACACTCATTTTCAGCTCATCTCTCGCGTCTTCGTTCTTCGCTGCCGTTCTTGTGAGAGGGAATCGATTTACGCCATCGATCAAATTGTGGATTGCACGTTTACTCCGGCGCCAGACACCGGCCGCATGGCTCATTCCGCCGCTTGATCTGCTTTCATCGCCACAGGTAGTCGAACTACTTCCACGGAGCAGTTTGCGTGCAGCGCCACTGTTTCTGACACGCTCCCGAGCACCAGACGGTCGAAGCCTCTTCGTCCGTGCGAGCCCATCACGATCAGCTCGGCCTTCCACTCCTCGGCGGCGTCAAGGATGGATTGCGCGGGCGTGTCCTTCGGCTGCATTACTTCGCCCGTCACACGCAATCCCGCCTTTTCCAGCAATTCCTTGCCGGTCTTCACCGCCGATTTCGCGTGTTCCAGGCTTTGTTTCGTCAAGTCCGCAAGTTGCTCCGGCGCATAGTAAGGGTATTCGCCCACCAGCACCGGGTACTCCGGGCTGGTCAGCACTTTAAACTCGCTTCTCGGTGTCCATGGCCGCTCCACGATGCTATGCAGCGCCGCTTCTGCGTGCGTGGAACCATCGGTTGGAACCAGCACACGCATGCCTACGCTGCTGTCACCTTCTCTGACAACACGCACAATTTCCACGGAACATTCCGCATGTCGCAGCACCGCCTGCGCCGTGCTTCCCAGCAGCAGCCTTCCCACCGCGCCGCGCCCGTGCGACCCCATCACAACCAGATCCGCCTTCCACTCGCTCGCCGCCCGCGGCAACGCATGCCGTGGATTATCCAGGATCACGTTGGGAGACACACTCCATCCGGCGTCCCGCAGCGGCTTTGACAATTCCTCCACTGACCTTTGCGCGCTCTGTTTTGCTTCTTCCATCGGTAACGGCGCCTTCGTGAAAAAGAACGGGTCCACCACCTGCACCACCACAAATTCCGCGCCCGCCGGCCATGGCTGCCGCGTTACTTCTCGAATAACTCCGCCCGAAGAGCCCGATCCATCCACTGCCACCAGGATTTTCATCTCAGCTCCCTGTGCCGTCGCGCAAAATTCCACGTCGCAATGCGATATCGCAACGGTCGCCAACTCACCTTAGCAGACCGATACCCCCGAGGTAATCGGTCCATTACTCGATGGCTATAACGAGATCTACTCTACTACCAGATCACTTTGTTTGGATTGGGATGGGAGGAGGCGTGGGGCTTAGCGTGAGTTGGAGTGGGACGAATTTGTGGTGGAGGTTAACCCCATGCCGCGCTTGTCCATAATTGACTGCTGCATCTGATGCGCCAATCCCGCACTCAATAACTCTATTGTTCTGAACAGTGCTTTTCGCGCGGTGCCTTGCCACTGGGCCATACTTCCCTTTTATGCGCTTTCTTAGACCAGTCGTACGATTTGCGCGCAGCCTTTCGGCAAAACTCTGCTTCGTTTCAAGCGCGCCAGCATCCCCCGTTTTCGTGCGGAAACCCGTGTAGAATGCCGTTAGCCCCGGAGGTTCACATAATCTGATGGCCACAACGCCTGCTTCGCCGCGCTCAAAAGATTTTTCCGCCCGCCGCGTTCTTCTCGGCCTCGTGGCGCTCTTCGTTCTTCTCTATCTGGTAGACTTCGCCTGGTATGAACTCCGTGTTTTCGTTCCCAAATTGGGGCAAAGCACCGGCTCCGTTCATCGCATCCGCCTGCTCGCCATCTCCTCCAGGGGCAACAAAGTGGAATATGAAATTGACGCGGTCCATCCGCAAGAAGACGTCCCCTGCAGCCACTCCATTTTCCCCCACGCCGGCAATCGCCCCTGCTGGTACATGGTCCGCCACGCCAACGATCCCATTCCCATGTAACCTCCAGGTGCCCCACTCTCAGCGCCTTTAGCGAAGGATAGGTCTTGGGGTCTGCCGCATAACCCAACAAAAAAATCACGTCATTCCGAACGAAGTCCGCGAAGTGAGGAATCCCTCTTCGATCCACACGTCACACTAGGACGCCCCTCCTTTACTTCCTTAATCTCCGCCACTTCCTGAACCTCCAAATTCTTCCGAAACCGCCGGCACCTCCGCGCAGGTTCGTGTCGGCGGCCTCGTTTCCTCCGCTGACGGGCTACGGAAGACCTCCCGTGGTCGGCACCGTCAATTTCTCCGACCCGGCTAATGCCGTACTGAACGAAAACGCCGTTTTACCCGTGCCCGGCGTGATGAGATGAATGGTCAGCGCCGCAACAGCGGACCACCGTCAATCCAATACAACTGTTCAGCCGGATTGCAGCTTCCGCCTACCATTCATTTTCGAAAATTTGCGCCGAAGCCGTGGACCACAAGGCTCCTTCGCCGGACAAAACGGGGCGGAACTTCGTCGTTCCAACTCGAGTACGCCCCCACTCATTTTTTGGATGTAATTATTTTGAAGCCTTTAGAGGAACAGAATTTCTGCCGCTAGCCTCATGCTGCGCCTAGCAACACTTTCGGCCCGGTCGGCTGCGGCATTCCGCCCACCGGCTCAATCGTCACCGCAAACGCCTTCGGCTGCGTATTCGGCGGCACTTCTCCCGTCCACATGTTGCCCCACTCATGCCCGCCTGGTCCCAGCAATCCCGCGCTGATAGGAGCGCCGTTCGCGGGCACCAGCCACATCTGATAGCTCTTGTCAGCGGGCAGTTCTGGCAAATCCGCGGCATACAAAACCACGCCCGTCTTCGCATTAAACTTCACCAAGCCGGTGCCATTCGCGGCATCACTCGTACCCGCCAGTTTCACCGTCACCGTGTCGGGCGCCGCCAGCACCCCGACCAAGTTCTCAATCCGCTCGCGGTCGTGAATCAACGTTTCTGCCGCCTGGTGTTCTTTCTGTAGTTCCGTCGCGATTCTCCGGTTTTGCCAAGACAATCCAAAACTCACCAGCGCCAACGCCACCGCTGCCGTGGCCAACGCCCAGTTCCACCACGAACCTCGCGCCTTCGGTTTGGGAATGCTCGGCGTCACCGGCGCTTTCTGTGGCCAAGTATTTCTTTCCTGCGCCTCGCGATTCGCCCGGATACGCGCCATCAATTCCGCTTTCACAGTTCCAGCGGGCCGCTCCTGCTTCACTGCAAAACTCAGCAGCGCTTCGTTTCCTCGCGCCTGCGTCAGCTTCAGCGTGCACTCTTCGCAGCCAGACACGTGCGCCTCAATCGCCGCCGCATCTTCCGCCGACAACGCGCCCAGAGCAAGCAGCTCCAGCTCTTCCAATCGAATGTGCTCTGCGTTACTCAACTCAACACCTTCTTCAAAGACTCCATCGCGCTTCGAATTCGCGTCTTGATCGTTCCCAGTGGCTGGCCGGTTTTCTCCGCAATTTCGGACTGCGACATTCCTTCAAAATAGGCGCACTCCAGCGCTTCCCGCTGGTTCTCCGGCAGGCTTCCCATCACCGTTCGTACTTTGTCCAGAAGCAGGTTCTGTGCTGCGTGCGATTCCACGTTTACGCTGAACGACACATCGTTTTCGTTTAGTTCTTCTGAGTGCCCGCCCTTCTTCCGCAATTTAGAAATGGCGCGGTTGCGCGCCGCCACCAGCAGCCATCCTGCCAGTGATCCTCGTGCCGGATCAAACCGTTCCGCCGTGCGCCACACCTGGAAAAACAAATCCTGCAAAATTTCTTCCGCCGCGCCCGTATCGCGCAAAATCCGTCTCGCTTCTGAAAACACCAATCCGCTGTACCGGTCATACAGCGCGGACAGAGCCTCTTCGTCTTTCTGCCCTATGCGCGCCAGCAACGACCAATCGGAGGTGGTCTCTTCTGTGCCTGGCAGCGGCGTCAATGCACCTCAGGTTCCGTCTTCATTGTCATGGTACGCCATTCCACACCCACTCGGATTGCCTTGGAGCGCGGCGGCCCAGCCGCCGCTTTTGCGATCACTCCACTACTTCTTCTCCACTCGCCTCGGCCTCTGCTTCTTTGCCACTGCCCGAATTTCTATTCTCGGCTTTTGCCTCGGATCGATCGGCACCTTCGCTCGATCCAGCGCCACCCGGATCGGGCAGGCCCTTTCCCTGTGCAAAAAACAAATTCGCATAACTTGGATATACCGCGATCGAAAATACCACCTCCGATGGCCGCTCGCCTGGTACAAACCCAATCACCAGTGCGTTGTAATTGTCGTACACCATCTCGTTTGCGCCCGGCACCAGTTTCCGCATTTTCCCCAAAGCCTTCTTCGCCATCACCGCAACGCTCGGCTCGTACTTCGCCAAAAACTTCTCCAGTTGTTGCCGAGCCGTCATGGAAGTCCTTTCTGATTTCGCCGCCGCATCTTACCTCTTCCAAATCCTTCTTTTCCTCAATTTGTAACCGCATTATCAACCGCCTGACTTGTCCGCCGTCCGCGTCACTGCCAAAATACTTCCATGTCCATTCCTCAATGGCTCGCATGGGCGCGCCGCCTGCAAGCCATCTCTCAATCCGGCCTCACCTATTGCAAAGACAAGTTCGACATTCAGCGCTACCACGAAATTCGCAGCATCGCCGCGGAAATGATGGCCGCTGGCTCCGACCTTCCCGGTACGGAACAGATTGAAAAAATCTTTGCCGAACAATCCGGTTACGCCACTCCCAAAATCGATGTGCGCATCGCAGTATTCAACGATGGCGGCATCCTGCTCGTCCGCGAACTCGAAGATGGCTGGTGGACACTTCCAGGCGGCTGGGCCGATGTCGGCGAACCTCCCTCACTCGCCGCCGTCCGCGAAGTTCGCGAAGAATCCGGCTACGAAGTTCGCATCACGAAACTTGCCGCGATTTTCGATCGCAATTTACACGAGCATCCGCCATACGCTTTTCACACCTACAAACTTTTTTTCCTGGCTGACTTAGTCGGCGGCGCCCCCGCAGACAGCCACGAAACCGCCGGCGCTCAATTTTTCCCAGAAAACAATCTTCCCCCGCTTTCCCTCACTCGCGTCACCCCCTCTCAAATCGCCCACCTCTTCCATCACTTCCGCAACCCCGACCTCCCCACCTCCTTCGACTAATCATTAAATGGCTACCGTCGTCTCCGCTCATTGTAATGAAAAATCACGTCATTCCGAACGGAGTCCGCGAAGTGAGGAATCCCTCTTCGATTTACGCGTCGCGTCCCCAACTTGTCTCTCCTCCACTTCCTTCCTCCCCCACTCTGTCTTAAACTGGCCTGCACACACCGCGAGGTCCTTCTGCCCCGTCCCTTCGACGTCTTGATCCTCGGCGCAGGTGCTGCCGGCCTCTTCTGCGCCTCCGAAGCCGGCAAGCGCGGCCGCCGCGTAGCGTTACTCGAACATGCCGACCGCATCGGCAAAAAAATCCTCATTTCCGGCGGCGGCCGCTGCAACTTCACCAACATCCACACCACTCCCGAAAATTTTCTTTCTGCCAATCCTCATTTCGCCAAATCCGCACTCGCCCGCTTCGCTCCTGCGGATTTCATCGCGCTAGTCAAGCAACATCGCATCTCCTATCACGAAAAAATGCTCGGCCAACTTTTCTGCGACAATTCCGCCACGGACATCACCAACCTTCTCGAAGCCGAATGCCATGCCGCCCACGTCCAAATCTTCCTCAACACCCGCGTCACCGAAGTTCAGCGCGGCACCGAATTCGTCCTCCGCTCGGAGTCCGCCGAATTTCGCGCCCCCATCTTGATCGTCGCCACCGGCGGCCTCTCCATCCCCAAAATGGGCGCCACGTCCTTCGGCTATGACCTCGCTCGCCAATTCGGCCACAAAATCGTTCCGACGCGCCCCGCTCTCGTCCCTCTCGTTTTCAATCGCGCCGATCATCATCGCTATTCCGAGCTGGTCGGAGTCTCCACCGAGGTCATCGCCACCGCCGGAAAGAATTCCTTCCGCGAAAAAATGCTTTTCACCCATCGCGGTCTCAGCGGTCCTGCCATTCTCCAAATCTCCTCCTACTGGAAAGAATCTCAGCCCATCCATCTCGACCTGACTCCGGAGCGCGACGCGACCGCGCCCCTCCGCGTCTCCAGCCGCCGCGACCTGGCCACCACGCGCAAAGCGCTGCGGCAATTTCTTCCCAACCGCCTCGCCGAGCGCTGGCTCGAATTCAACGCACCCTCCAGCTACACCAATCCGGACCTCGCAGCATTCGAAAAGCAGCTACACAATTGGTCTCTCATTCCGGCATCCAGCGAAGGCTACGAAAAGGCCGAAGTCACTGCCGGCGGCGTCGACACTCGCGAACTTTCCGGCAAGTCCATGGAATCGCGTCTCGTCCCCAGCCTCTTCTTCATTGGTGAAGTCGTCGATGTCACCGGCCACTTGGGAGGTTTCAATTTCCAATGGGCCTGGGCATCTGCCGCCGCGGCCGCACGCTCTCTCTAGCGCGAGCGCCAATTCTTCATCACGCTTGCCCGCCACTTGAGTTATATTTCTCTCCCGATCTATTGCCACAGGAGGATTCCCCATGTGCCGGCAAGTCTGCACACAACTCACCTTCGCACTCCTCGTCATTTTTCCGGTGCTGGCGCAAAACGTTCCGCCGCAGCTTCAGCCGCCCGCCGGCGAACAACTTTTCTTAACCGTCCATGCCAAGGGTGATCAGGTCTATACCTGCAAGGAAGGCGTCACACAATTCGACTGGGTCCTGAAAGCTCCCGATGCCCAGCTCTTCGATAAGGATGGCAAACCATTCGGCAAGCATTTTGCCGGCCCCACTTGGGAAGCGAACGATGGCAGCCGCGTCACCGGCAAAGCCGTCGCCAATGCTCCTTCTCCCGATCTCGAGTCCGTGCAATGGTTGCTGGTCCACGTGGTCGGCCACGAGGGCAACGGCGTTCTCTCTCCCGCCACCAGCATTCAACGCATCAACACCAAAGGCGGCAACCCCCCCGCCTCCAGTTGCGACTCCTCTCACACCGGCCAGGAAGTTCGCTCCCGCTACTCCGCCGACTACCTCTTCTACGCCCCGCCAAAGTAATCCCGCGGCCTCGAGTTTCCCAGGTGCCCCAGCCTTTGTAGGGCCCACTTTCCGAAGCGGGCCGTTTCTTGAGTTTCTTATCCGCTAACACTCCGCTCATCTTCTCGCGTCTGCTCGCCCAACCGCACCCAAGCGCACAACGCAAATCCTCCCATCACCAAGACGGAAATTACCCCGCACGCCAACGTAATATCGCTCACCCGCCAAGCCGATCCCGAGGCATCTGTCACCACCGGGTGCCGTGGTGTCGGCACCGCAAGCAACAAATTTCCAATCCCCGTTAGCGCATAAAAAATCACCGCCATCCGCCGGTAACTCAGCGGCACACGCTCCGCCCTATTCTGGGAAGCAATTCCCGAGCGTCCACGCAGAACCACCAACACAAACAACTGGTAGATCACATAATTCGTCATCAGCCATCCCACGTAATTGCTGGCAGGCACGCCAAAGTATCCTCCGCCCTGCTGCCAGGTCCACAGCCGTCCCACCGTGGACCAAATCGGATCCATGGCCAAATCCCATGTTGTCATCACCAGGCTCGCCAAGACCGGCAGTGCCGCCACCCGCCAGCCCGAAAGCTCACTGATCCGCTCCCGCAAGATCGCGCGCGCCACCGTCCACGACAAATACCCCATACCCACATAAGCCAACCCCAGCAGAAGCGGCACCTGCAATATCTTCGGCCCCATTCGCTCCGTGAAAACGTAATGCCCAAACGGGAATCCGGTGGCGATGCTCAAATTTTCCAGGACATTTCCCACCACCACATAAAGTATCGCGAACGCCAGAATCCCTCGCCACCCATAAATCCTCGCTCCATGAACCAGCGCAAAGGCCAGTGGCGGCAAAATGTGCAGCGCCACCGACACCACAACCGGCACGTGCCCCGGGTACAACCCCGCCAGCAGGAACAACACATCCGCTCCGACATAAGCGCCGATCAGGCCCCACAGCATCCATGCTTTTTCTGCCATCTCGCTTTGCATGCCTTCGCGCTACCCCCAATTCAGCGCAGTCTATCTCACGTTAATTGCTCTGCTAAGCACATCGCCCTGGTACCTTTGGCTACCGTCAAAGTACCGGAGTTCCATTCCCCCTTCCATTAACAAATGCCAATATCACTTTTCCAGAGCGTAAGTCTAAAGGCAGCTGAGGTCTTCGTCACGCATGGCAAGATTACTGGCCAATCTTCGCTTACAGACCAAGTTCTTGCTCTCCATGGTGCTGGTCATCGCTGGACTCACCGGGGTAACACTCCTCGTCGTGCGCCAGACCGTCCAGCAACAAGCCCGCCAGGAATTGGCCACCAGCGCCCATAACTCCCTTGTTATGTTCGAAGTACTCCAGCATCAGCGCCAGGTCCTCATGTCTCGTAAAGCCGACCTGCTGGCCACTTCCGCCTTCCTTTCTGATGACGATGCCAGCTCCTTCATCGATTCCGCCAACAATCCCCTGGATACGTCCAGCAGCGACCTTATGGCTCTCGCCGACGCCAGCGGCAAGGTCGTTGCCATCCACACCGTTCACCCCGATTTTTCCACCGAATCCGTGGAATCGATGCTGCGTACCTCTCTGGCGCACAAACGCACCTCGGACTGGTGGTTCGCACAGGGCCGCCTCTACCAAGTCGAACTCCAGCCCATCGGCCCACTCGCCAGCGATGCCCATGGACCGTCTTCTACCGTCATTGTTGGTCAGGAACTGGACGAGCGCAGCCTCCGCGACTTAGGCCATCTGCTGTCCAGCGAGGTTGCCCTACGTTACGACGGCCAAACCGTGGTCAGCACTCTGGATTCCTACCGTGCTTCGGAACTCAATTCCCAGTTGCGAGGCCGCGGTTCCCCCGATCAGATTATTCTCGGCGACCAGCGTTATTTTGCCAGCTCGGTCGCGCTCATTCCCGACCAGCGCGATGGCGCCAGTCTCATCGTCTTCCGCTCGGATGCGGACACTATGGCCTTTCTCCAACGCATCAATCATCTTCTCCTGCGCCTCGGCCTGTTTGCGGTTGTAGCCGGTGGTCTTCTGGCCTTCCTCATTTCCAGCACCATCACCGAACCTCTCGCCTGGCTCGTACAAGGCGTGAAGGCGCTGGAGGAAGGCGATTACGAGTTTCGTTTGCATCTGCGGGGCGGCGGGGAAGTGGCTGAGGTCACGCGGGCATTTGACCGCATGCGTCGCACTTTGCAACGCAACCAAACCGAGCGCCAACAACTCGAAGAGCAGCTGCGCCAGTCCCAAAAAATGGAAGCATTGGGCCGGCTCGCCGGCGGCGTGGCTCACGACTTCAACAATCTCCTCACCATCATCAAGGGCCACAGCGAACTTCTCCTCGATCGTTTGGGCGTTTCCGACGCTTCCTACAAAAGCGGCGAGCAGATTCACAAAGCTGCGGACCGCGCTTCCGCGCTCACGCGTCAGCTGCTTGTCTTCAGCCGACGCCAGATTCTTCAACCCAAAGTGCTGGATCTGAATCATCTCGTTGGCGAAATGCAGAAGTTGCTGCATCGCTTGATTCGAGAAGATGTTGAATTTGTGTTTCTCCCGGGTGCG
The DNA here is from genome assembly GCA_963701055.1 of Candidatus Acidiferrales bacterium. Taxonomy (GTDB): domain Bacteria; phylum Acidobacteriota; class Terriglobia; order Acidiferrales; family UBA7541; genus Acidiferrum. The sequence continues at coordinate 1,782,589 of OY969563.1, forward strand.
GACTTGAAAAACGTGAAAGCCGATCCCGGCCAGCTCGAGCAAGTTTTGATGAACTTGACTGTCAACGCTTCGGACGCGATGCCGCGGGGCGGCAATCTCATCATCGAAACCCGCAACGCGTCTGTCGATTCCGCCCAAGCCCAAGTGCGTCCCGGCCTGGTGCCCGGCTCTTACCTTCTGCTTTCGGTCACCGACACCGGGCATGGCATGGACGAAAAAACGCTGGCGCGCATCTTCGAACCATTTTTCACCACCAAGGAGGTCGGCAAAGGCACCGGTCTCGGCCTCTCCACGGTTTACGGCATCGTCAAGCAAAGTGGAGGCTTCATTTGGGTGGAATCGGCGCCCGGGAAGGGAAGTTGCTTCGAAGTTTATCTGCCGCAGGTACAAGAGCCGTGCGATCCCGCCGTCGCGAAGACCGTGGTTCTTCCCCGCATGGCAGAAGCGCAAACGATCCTCGTTGTGGAGGATGACGCTTCCGTGCGCGAACTTGCCGGACGTTTTCTGGAGACTGCGGGCTTCCGCGTGCTCGCAGCGAAAGATGGCGTCGAAGCCTTGCAGTTCGCCACCGAACGCGGCTCCGAAATTGGCGCGCTCCTGACAGATATCGTAATGCCACGGATGCGCGGCACGGAACTCTCCTCGCGGCTCAGCGCTCTCATCCCCGATCTGAAAGTCATCTTCATGTCTGGCTACCTCGAACAGATGGAAGGCCACAAACCAGTCGATAGTTTATTTCTCGCAAAACCTTTCACTCGCGAAGCCCTCCTCCTCACCGTAAATGAAGCGTTTCGCTCCGCCGACCTCGCCCACCTGAAGCGCTAAAATTCATCCTCTCTACTGAGATCCCATCTCGTTCTCAAAGTTCCTGACAGGCCGCGTGCCATCCCGAATCCCCGGACCTTTTGCGGCGAGGAACAACGTCCCAAAGCGAGAAAAATTAAGAAAATCTTACAGCGGAGCCCGCACAGGAATTGTCTGAATTTCTCTCGTGCATTTTGTCCGCAGATAGTAAAATGCTGGCCACTAAATCTATGACCAACCCCAAGAAGAAACAGCCTTGTAAATGCTCTCATGGTAAATCGATCCACCGCGTCGTCCGCGACTCCAAAGGCAAACTCCGCCACCCTTGTTTTTTTCCCGGCTGCAAGTGTCGCGACTACCGGTCCGTTCCTAACTAGCCTTATGTTGTCACTCTGATTGACGCACTTGGTGCGCCAGCGCTTCCCTCCGTTTGTACGGACCAAACGAAGCACGAGCCTCTACCATTTTGACTTCCAAAGAGTTTTCGACGCGTGCCCGCATATGCCGCTGTTGCATGTGGGCTCTTGGTTTCTCCCTTGGAGAGAGTCCACCTTCTGAGGCAGGCCGTCAGCCCCTCATTTCCCCCGTACCCCAACAGCCCTGCCAATCTCAACAACCTAAACGCCAACCAGTCTGCGCGAAACAATGCACCAACCAATGCTCCACGCCCATTACCTTCCGCCCATTGCATTGCCAAACCCCTGGTGCCACAATCATTTTTAGGTCCCACTTCGGGGCCAGCCGCCGGTGGAAACATTCCGCGTCCTCCGGTGTCTAATATTCTGAGCGGACAGAGGTTGGGATTCCCTCCCAGCCAGAGTAAGCCGGTTCGCCGCCGCCGGTTTCGGCCAAGGCGAAGAAAGGCACATCGTGTCCGATTGGGCCAGTGCCCTCTCGTGGGGCAGAGATGAAGCCGACCTTGTCACCGAGCTGCAGGCCGGTTCGGAAACGGCCTTCGACTGGTTGGTCACTCACTACCACGGTCCCGTTTTCAATCTGATCCTCGGCATGCTCGGCGACACTGCGGATTCCGCCGATGCCGCCCAGGAAGTTTTCTTGAAGGCATTCAAGGGTATTCGCCATTTCCGTCAGGGCAGCTCCTTGAAGACCTGGCTGTACCGCATCGCCATTCGCGAAGCACTGAATCACCGCCGCTGGTTCAAGCGCCACCTGCAAAAGAACGTCTCGATTGATGCGGAGCCTGAAGAAGGATTTGCCCAGATCGATGTAGAGGATTTGGGCGCTACTCCCTTCGATCAACTTGCGGCGCAGGAAATTCAGGTAGTCGTCCAGGGCGCCCTGCAGCAGGTCCCGGACGTCTTTCGCAGCGCGGTCATCCTGCGCGATCTGGAAGGCTTGAGCTACGAAGAAGTGGCCGAAGTTCTGGAAGTGAGCGTGGGCACCGTGAAATCCCGCATTCTTCGCGGCCGCCGCGCGCTCAAGGAAATTCTGGAGCCGCTCCTCGGCGAGTGCCATGCGGCTCACTACGAAGCGACGTCAGCATCGCGGCAACATGCTTCTCCAGCAACTGGATTCGCCGCTCAGATTGGTTTGCAAGCGGCCTATGTACGTGCCTCCAATTGGTCAGGGGCCGATGAAACGATGTGTCCTGAACGGACGCGAGAGGACCTATCATGAGCTGCAAGACGGTACGAACCCGGCTCGCAGGGTATCTCGATGATGCCTTGGTGAGCGCTCCGGGACTCGAGGAACGCCGTACGATTGGACAACATTTGGACCTTTGCGAGGGTTGCCGCGAAGAACTGCAACGCTATCGCCGCTTGTCTGTATTGCTATCGCGCGTGCCCCGCGCGGTGCCTCCTTCAGATTTGGCCGTGCGCATTCGCGTGGCCGCAGCGCAAGCACAGGAAACCCAGGGCTGGCAGAAGCGTTGGCAGCGCATCAAGGATCGCTCGGAAATCCTGCTGGACAACGTGTTTCGTCCATTGACCGTGCCCGCAACTGGCGGCTTGTTTTCCGCTTTTATCATTTTTGTTTTCGTACTGCACATGATCGTTCCCGGCATCACTGTGCGCGCCGATCCCAATGACATTCCTACGGGCTTGCTACAGCCCGCCGAACTCATCGCGCTTTCGGATTATCCAGAATCGGTCGTGGCTCAAATGCAGCATCCCGATCTGGAACTGCAAAACGATGATCTTCTGGTCGACGTCACTGTGAGCGCCAACGGCCAGATGTCCACCTATGACATCCTCTCCGGCTCGAATTCGCCGGATGTCCGCCATCAACTCGATCAGGTTCTGATCTTCTCGCGCTTCCGTCCGATGCTGAGTTTTGGCCGTCCCACTGCCGGCGGTCACGTCGTCCTCAGCTTCAGCGCCGTCCACGTACGTGGCTAATCTTGCGCCGAAACGTACTTCAGCAAAATAAAACGTTGTCATCCTGAAGAGCGCCATTCGCGACGAAGGATCTCAACCTAGGACTCTCGCAAAACCTACCCGTCGATTCCGGCCCACCCGCAACCCCCGCATTCCTGTTCGCGCGACCAGCTGACTTTCCAACAATCCTGTCCGAATTTTCGCGCGCCATTTTCCATTTCCTGGTGTTCAATAAAAGCAGGAGCTTCCCGTGGCTACTGGTTTGCGTTGTCTCACAATCGTCGTCGCCATCATTGTCCTGGCGTTATTCTTCACTCCGTCGTTCTACGCAGCGCCTCCGCAAACCAGTTCCGCCGACCAAACTTTGCTCAACGCGGCCAATCGCGATCGCGCCGCCGCGGGCTTGCTTGCTCTACGTTGGGATCCCGCGCTGGCCACCGCGGCCCATCAACACGCCCTGCGCATGGCCCAGATGAACCAGCTCTCGCACCAGTTTCCCGGTGAGCCTCCCATGCAGGACCGCGCTCGCCAGGCCGGAGCGCGGTTCAGCACCATCGCTGAAAACGTTGCTCAGGGTCCCACCGTGATCGGCATCCACTCTCAGTGGATGAACTCGCCGCCGCACCGCGCCAACCTTCTCGACCCGGATCTAAACGCCATCGGCATCTCCGTCGTCCAGTCCGGCAACATGCTCTTCGCCGTCGAAGATTTCTCCACCTCCGTTCCTTCGCTCTCTCTGGAGGAACAAGAGCAGCAGGTCGCCTCGCAACTCTCCGGACACGATCTTCACGTCACCACCGGTTCCGCCGACGCGCGCAGAACTTGCGAACTCGACGGCTGGGCCGGCCCCAAACCAACGACGGTCCTCCGTTACGAAATGTCCGACATCACCCACCTCCCCGACGAAGTCACACAAAAGCTCAAGTCCGGCAAATACCATTCCGCTGCCGTAGGCGCCTGTCATTCCGCCGGCTCCTCCGAATTCACCCGCTTCCGCGTAGCCATCCTCCTCTACTAAGCCTTTCGACCCTCCTGACCCGTTTCCCTGACTCCTCGACCTCATTCCCCCGCTAATACCCCCCATAACCATTTCCGATTTGCCTTTTCCACCGAACTCGCTACACTAACGTCCGTGAATTTCAAGCCCTACTCGTATTCGTGGCGATTTACGTACAGCACCTACCGGAAGCGAGGGGCCGTCGTCTAGGCAAGTCGAATTCACCGATATTCGGCCCACTCGCAGCGAGTGGGCTTTTTTATTTTGTGTCTGCCTGTTCGCGCAGAGGGGAAGAAGGAAAAGGACATGATCATCTCCATGAAGCTCCATGCCACCCGTCAGGAAATCGACGAAGTTTGCGCCATCGTGAAAAACTTCGGCTACAAAGTGCACTCCATCGAAGGCGAAGAGCGTGTCGTCATCGGCGTAGTCGGTGTCGGTGACGTCACACCGTGCCTCGAGTCTGTCGAGGCCATGCCGCAAGTCGAAAATGTCATGCGCATCAGCGCGCCCTACAAATTCGTCAGCAAGGAATTTCGCAAAGGCAAAACCCGCATCAAGGTGAACGGCACCGAAATCGGCGGCGACGAATTTATCGTGATCGCCGGTCCATGCTCTGTCGAAAGCGAAGACCAGATCATGCGCTCCGCCGAAGCCGTCGCCAAAGCCGGAGCCAAACTCCTGCGTGGCGGTGCATTCAAGCCTCGCACCTCGCCTTACGATTTCCAGGGCATGGAAGAAGAAGGCCTGAAGCTACTGCAAAAGGCCAAACAAGCCACCGGCTTGGCCATTGTCACCGAAGTTATGGGCGATCGCGACGTCGATCTCGTTGCGCACTACGCTGACGTGATGCAGGTCGGCGCGCGCAACATGCAGAATTTCATGTTGCTCAAAGCCTTGGGCAAGTGTGGCCGGCCGGTGCTTCTCAAGCGCGGCCTCAGCAGCAGCATCAAGGAACTGCTCATGAGCGCGGAGTACATCACCGCGCACGGCAATCCCGATGTGATCCTCTGCGAGCGCGGCATCCGCACCTTCGAAACCGCCACCCGCAACACCTGCGATATTTCCGCAATTCCGGTCCTGAACGAGTTGACCCACCTGCCCGTCATTCTCGATCCCAGCCATGCCACCGGCAAACGCAGTCTCGTCCCTGCTCTAGCCCGCGCCGGCGTGGCCATCGGCGCCGACGGCCTGATCATCGAAGCCCACCCCGCTCCCGAAAAAGCCATCAGCGACGGCGCCCAATCCCTCGAGCTAGGCCAATTCGCTCGCATGATGGAAGACCTGCAACCCTACATCGCCTTGTGGAAGCAATCGCGCACCAAAGAACTAGCCATCACCGCTCACTAATTTGAAGTGCGGGAGCCCTGCTCCCGCCTTTACGGTCCCACCGCCGCCACAAAACGATGGATTCTAGATCCCCGCTCGTGTAGGGCGCGCCTTCCGAGGCGGCTCGTTCTCCCGTATTCCAAAAATCCTCAACAGAAATCGTCCTCCAACCCCCTAGCCTGGAAAATTCATGATTTCAGAAGCACGAAAGGCCTCGCTATGGTACAAATCCGTTGTCTAGTCAGATTTGAGACCAAAAGTGAGGCCTTCGCTTGTCCGAACATACCACAACAGACTGTCTCCTTTTTCCAGATATTTTTGATCGGCCGGTAGTTGCGAAGTTTGACCAACGGCAGGGCAGTTCCGATGGCGGAGCGATTCTGCTGCAAGCTGCCGAGCGGCGTTTGGGCCTGACTTCGGCATTGGCGGGTTGTCTGAGAGATGCCCGGCAAGCGGGTAAGGTGCAGCATGAGTTGTGTGAGTTGATTACGCAGCGAGTCATGGCCATCGCGTTGGGATATGAAGACGCCAACGACGCGGCACGGTTGGCCTGCGATCCGATCCACAAGATGCTGGTCGGTCGGGATCCCGTCGACGGCGAAGACCTGGCTTCGCAACCTACGCTGTCGCGTTTTGAAAATGCTCCGAATCGCAAGGAACTGTTGCGCATGACAGAGGCGCTGGCGGGGCGGGTCATTGAACGACATCGCAAGCGCCTGCATGGTCGCGCTCGGCGCATCACTATCGATCTGGATCCCACCGAGGACCCCACCCACGGCGCGCAACAACTCTCGTTTTTCAATCGCCATTACGATTCGCATTGTTATTTGCCGATGGTTTGTTTTCTCACCTTTGATGGCGAGGCGGAGCAGTACTTGGTGGCGGCGGTGCTACGGCCCGGAAATGCGCCCGGTTCGGCAGGTGCGCTGGGAATTCTGCGCCGATTGATCGAACGAGTAGGGGACGCTTTTCCTAAGGCGAGAATCCGGGTGCGCCTCGACGGCGGCTTCGCGTCCCCGAAAGTGCTGGATTTTCTGGACTGCGAACCGAAGGTGGAATACCTCGTCAACCTAGCTTCCAATGCGGTGTTGAAGCGTAAAGTGAAATCGGCTATGCAGTGGGCTCGTCGTGCGTCGGAGGTCTCCGGACAAACCGAGCATGTCTATGGCGAGTGCCGATACGCTACCCGCAAGACTTGGCCGTGGAAACGACGGGTCATCTACAAAGCCGAGGTGGTGCGCGCCGCGAACAAGGAACCGAAGGACAACCCGCGCTTTGTGGTCACCAACTTAAAACAGGATCCCCAGTGGATTTACGAGCAGGTTTACTGTCAGCGGGGGGACATCGAGAATCGGATCAAGGAATTGCACGACGGCATGCAGATCGGCCGGACCAGTTGCTCGAACTTCTTGGCCAACACATTCCGGGTGCTACTGACAGCGACGGCTTATGTGCTGATGCAAGAAATGCGCCTTCGCCTGGCCCGGACCCACCACGCCCGGGCGCAAGTCGCTACCTTGCGTGAACACTTTCTAAAACTCGGAGCCCAAGTCGTCGCCACGGTGCGTCGCATCGTGGTGCATTTCCCTCAAGCGTTTCCCTACCGCGATAGCTTCCTTCGTCTCGCTTTGAGCTTGGGCGCGCAAAGCGGATAATCCAGAGTCTCCACGATATAAACTTTTTACACGTCAACTGGCTGGTAGGAGTGTCTCGTTTCACTTCAAAACCTGAACTTCAACACCACTAACAACTTTAGAATCAGTCTTCCCGTTCCACTTACCTCTGCCCTTACTCGCAGGTTGTCACACTCTCAAAAAAAAGAGCCGCTGAATCACTCTTCACGAATAATGCAGGCTAGGCCATCGTCCCACCGTTACACCTCAGACCAGTATTCCCCGCCCAACCCTTGCGTTACGCTTTCCCACCTTGGGCGGTGTCATCACTGCGGATAAGTGAGGTCGCCGTGTATTGCGAGCATTGTGGAATCAAAATCTTCCCCGAACGGCCCGTGTGCACTCGTTGTGCCCGCGCGCCAGCTCGCCACTTCCTCCAACTATTCAGCCTGGCCGTGCTGTTCCTCGCCGCAATTGGCAATTCCGTCGTCGGCCTCTACATCCTGCCCACGCTGACCGCAACGCACCCGTCCATCTTTTTCTTCCGTGGCTGGCTTTGGGCAGACCGCGAAGGCTCGCTCTACGGCTGGATGCCCCTCGCCGCCGCTCTCCTGCTCTGGGAATTTCTCGTGTGGCGCAAACTCCGCAGCCTGCGCAAAACCCAACCCGTAACCAAAGTGAAAGGCTGGGTTAGCCGCAAAATTCTTACCTTCGTTCTGGCCGCTGGCTTCGCCCCCATACTCCCCTGGTGGCTCCCCGCCAACCAGCCTTCCGACCGCACCCTGGCCGCCCTGGCACGCTATCCCGGCCTACCCTGCGCCGTCTCCTGGGGCGGCGTACTCCTGGTCGCCATCGTCCTCTGCCTCAAAACCGACACACGCGACCGCCTCCTGGGCCAAGGCAAAACCCTCTCTCTAATCAGTTTGTCCACCATGGCCCTCTTCCTCCTACTAACCCTCTTCGCATGGCACCTGACCTAACCTTCGCCGGTAGTGGCCGATCGGCAATCTCAACTCCAGAAACCCGATTCCCATGAACTATGAACTTAGGACTAACAACTATGAACTCCTCCAGAAAGAGCGAAGCCCGGGATCGCTCCCGGGCTTCGTCTGGTTCAGGGTTCCGAAGGTTGCGCCAGGGATAGCACGCCGCCTCCGGTGGTGGGTGAATTTAGGAAGGACTAACGGGGTCACGAACAGCGTGGTTTACTGCGGGGAATCCGACAGGCGCACCTGTAACAATGGCGCGGCTCAAGAGCTTGCGCAAAAACGCTCGTTGCGAGGGAGGCCGACGCTTCAACTCCGACAACAGCCGCCGGAAATCCGCGGTCGACAATCCCTGCGCATTACGCTTCATGCGCATATCTTGCACTGGCAGGGTCAAGCAGTCTGTTCCGCAAAATGTAATCACCTTCGACATCGGGCCTCCCAAAAACCGCGACGGCTCGGCTGTGTTGCGGCGTCTTTCGCAATGAAGATTGCTGAATGACATGCCGCACTTTGCACCAAGCATAAAGAAAGGACAATGCACGCCAGGTGAACTGTGGATGCACCAAAGGTGAATTCAGGAGATTCCGTAAGTGATTGATCGTAGGTTAATTAAGACGCGAGTACAGGCCGTTGCTGTGCAGCAGACGGCATGGCGTTTCCTGCCTCATGGGGTGACATTTTCACGTTGCCGTTAACCGGTGACAAGCTTATGGAGCTAAGACAGCCTTGATATACACGGCTACAGAACTGCCAGAATCTCTGCTATATTTTCTGGCTTCGGTACAGGGTATGGATTCGCCAGCTAACGCAAGCAGTACGCAGAAGTTTGCCGACTTCGTCGTGGACTCTCACGCGGGGGAACTGTTCCGCCGCGGCAAAAAAATCACCCTGCAGCACCAACCCATGCAGGTCCTAGTGGCCTTGCTCGAAAAGCCCGGCCAGATCGTGACCCGCGAAGAGTTGCGCCAGAAAATCTGGTCGGCGGACACGTTCGTGGATTTTGAACACAGTCTGAACACCGCAATCAAGAAACTGCGGCTGGCCCTGGGCGACCGCGCCACCAATTCCAAGTTTGTAGAGACGCTGCCTAGGCGAGGCTATCGTTTTCTGGCCAAAGTGGAAGCGAGCGCGCCCATTCCAGCAGTCCGAGGCGCGGCCAGTCCCATGGAAGGCAAGGTATTCACGCTGATCGCCGAAGAAGGCACGGAATGTGTCCTTGCTCCCGTCGACGGAAAATCGCTGGAAGAATGGCAACGGCTGCTCGCGCTGGAGGACGACGTCGGCGTATCCATGATGATCACAGAGAAGCGTCTGCTGCTGCTGGAGGCAGGCAAGAGCGTACGATTGCTAGCGCTGGAAGGCAGTGGGGGGTGGTGCGAAGTGCGCATCCTCGAGGGCGAGCACTATGGCAGAACGGCGCTGCTGGGCCGCAAATCCCTGAAGCGGGAACGCGGCTCTAAACTCGATCTGTAAAGCAAATTTGCTATTTCAGAGCCCTGGAGGACGAAGCTTTGCTGGCATTGGCCAGCTTCAACACCAAGACCTGGCCGTTCGAGTGGAAACTTCCTCCAGTCGCGCTCTTGGCCTCCTGCAGCGGATTCTTTGGCAAAAAGTGCGTCACTTCCGCGACCAGACCTGTACTCGATAGCGTTTTTTCCACGTAATCGCGTTCCAGGTCGATGTCCGGATCGATCTTGTGCGTGAGCCCGTTGTTGCGCTGATCTTTTTCAAATCCGATATCATGCGTGGCCGCGCCAACCCACAACGTTTGTCCATTCACCGTGAACGGTGCTTTCCAGATCCGCAGGTGATTGCGAGACGCGACCACTGTGATTGGCTCCGCATGCGCCCAACCATAATCCTGCTGCCGGTCGAACAGATATAGCGGGCTCATCGGCATGGTCAGATAGGACTCTTTGGAAAAACTCGCCAGCGCTCCCGCGAGCACCGTCATTTTTACGTCCGCATCCACTTTCACCCATCCCGCCGTAGTGAAGACTTTCTTCATTTCGTCTTCGTTGCCGATAATCAGGAAGTTCACCATGTCTCCGGGATTGCCTTCCTTGTCGCCAATGCGCCTGGGAATTTTCGCGAAGAGCGCGTTGTCGATTCCAGGCATGGATGAGACTTCACGCGACACCTCGAAGGTTGTGTTACTGTCCGCGGCATAGACTGTTAGTTTCACAGTATAGGAACCGTCGCCCGTGTCGCTATTCGCCTGATTGATTCCGATGGAAAGCTTGCCGCTGATGGGCGACGTCACATCCTTGCTCGCACCGATCAGAAATGGCTGCGCGATGTCGGGGTCGCCAATCTTGCCAATCACCGCCCCGCGTCCCGCGTCATTGAATGGAAGGATCCGGATTAAATCCTTAAACCCGCGGGTCAATCCTTCCGGTCCGTTATCGGCCTTGGCATCGGAATAGCGCAGCGTCCCTTCCGCCGTGAACACCACGCGTTGGCCAGGCTCCAGCGTGATGCCCGTATCAGTCCAAACTTTTCCGCCCTCTAGTGTGAAGCTCTTGGACATAATCTGCTTTGCTGCGGGCGCGACAGCGGACTGGCCGGCAACAAGGCCAGGAAGGCTCAGCCCGAAAACGGCAACCAGAAAAAACAACGGGAAAGGGAGGAAGAAGCTGCGGCTACGCTTCATACGCGATCGTCCTTGCTGGGCGGCTTAATATTCGTAACAAAATGATTCTGGGCTTGCAAGCACGCCACCAATGCCGCGAAGTTGTCACGAGCAGGGACAACGAATATCCCGCCAGGCTCATCCATCAGGTTCAGAGTACAGCAGAGCGTTCCAGGCCGCCCGAATCGAATAAGGCCCCCCAAAGACGCTTCCTTGACTCATAGAAAGGGCGCCTGTACATTGGCTACAGGACGCGGCAGCGTGATTCCTGAATGTCCGTATCATCCTTTGATACCGCCATCCAAGCCTCATGAACCTGCCCCGGGGCGTGCGAGCTGTTTCAGGCAACGTTCGCGCTTATGTAAACAAGAGATGCCAAAGAAAATCAGAGATAAGATTTGTGTGATTCTTCTGGTCGTAGCCTTCTCCGCCGGCGTCTGCCGTGCCCAGGCGCCCGTCACAAGACCGAAACCGAAGGCCGCTCCAGCGACCGCCGCGACCGTAGACACTAGTGAGGCCATGTTCGCAACCATGTGCGCACTCTACGCCGCTGGCTTCGAGGGCGACATGAACCCCGACAACTGGAGCGCCTACCGCTCGCAGATGCGCGAAAAGTTGCGGACGCAAAAGGGGCCTGCTGTAGATGCGTTGAAAGAGTTCTACAAAGGCCATCAATTTCGCGATCCGGCCGCGATGCTGTCCCGCTTCGTATGGTTCGGACTTGTTTCGGGTCCAGCACCAAAATTCCGTCCCATCCTCCGCCGCGACGAACTTCCTCCTGACGTTCTGGATTTGGAAGGATTCAGCGACATTCTTTCCAACTACTACACGGAGCAAAACATCGCGGAGTTATTTCGAAATGTGCAGCCATTGTATGACCGGGAAATTGAGAGGCTGCACGATCCGATCGCGAATATCCTCTTCCAGTCCACCACCTATCTTCGGGCGCTTGTCGATCCAGCGATGCCAAAGACCTTCAGTGTGATCGTGGAGCCGCTGGTTGGGCGAATCACCAACGTCAGAAGCTTTACGGATCACTACGCAATTATCTTGAGCGGTAACGACGAAATTCCGACCGACGTAGTGCGCCACGCGTATCTACATTTCCTGCTGGACGGCCTTCCGCTGCAATATCCCCACGTTATCGCAGTGAAGCGCCCACTCTATGAAGTAGCAGCCAAAGCGCCGCGGCTGGAGTCCGGGCTCAAGGACGACTTTCCCTCCTGGTTTGAAGAGTGCACCGTCAGGGCGGTGGAAATTAAGCTCAAGAAGATGTCTCCCAGTGAAAAGGAAGCCGCACTGCAAAGCAATGATGAAGACGGCTACGTTCTGGTCAGGCCGATTTTTCTGGGTTTGACGGGCTATGAAAAGGCAGAGCCCGCGTTTCGCAATTACTTTCCAGATCTTATTCGTGGAATTGATCTGAAAGCGGAGCAGACACGGGTTGCCGCGATTCATTTTGCGCCTGCGCAAGAAGCAGCGCAGGCGAAGGGTTTGAACGGCGAAGACCTTGCCCGCAAACGTGTGCACGTCTCTACGCTCCCTGATGATCCCGAGGCCATTGCGGCCTTGACCGACGGCGAAAGGGAACTATCCCAAAAAAATCCACGCGCCGCAGAAGCTTCTTTCAAGAGCGTTCTCGTGAAGTATCCCGACCAGCCGCGCGCCTGGTATGGACTCGGCATGGTCGCCGTGTTGGATCATGATGCAGAGCGGGCCAAAGAAGTGTTTGGCCGGCTGACATCCGGACAAACCGCCGCGAGTCAGGATCCACTGGTGATGGCGTGGTCTCATATTTATCTCGCACGAATTTTCGAGGATGAAGGGCAGTTGGATCGAGCAAAGTCGGAATATCAAGCGGTGCTGGCAGTCCAGGGAGCCCCGGAGCGCGCGCAGCAAGCGGCGCAAAAAGGATTGGGCGATCTGGATCTGAGAAAGCCGTCAGAACGGCCATGATACGAATGATAAAAGGAGAACGGGTTATGAAAGCAAGCAGCACTCAGTTGAGGATGGGTCTCTTCCTGGCGGCAGCGTTGCTCGCCGGTTCGGTGGCGTTTGCGCAGACGCCACCGGCACAAACACCGCCAGCGCCGACTCCGCAAGGGCAGACGCCTCCTGCCGCGGGCCAGGACAAATCCGCGCCGCTCACTCTGGAAGGTTCGCCCCCGCCGGTGAATGCGGAAGAGGAAGCAGCGTACAAGGCTTTCTCTGCTCTGCCGAATGATGACGCGGCAAAAAAGGAACAGTCGTCGATTGATTTCGTCCAGAAGTACCCGCATAGCCGCTACCGCGCCGAAGTCTATAACTGGCAAGTAAAGTATTACTTCAGCGTAGGAAAGATCGACCAGATGGAAGCGGCGGCAGACAAGGAACTCGAACTGGTGCCGAACGACGCACAGACACTGGCAATCGTTGGGTCAGCGCTGCCCCGCGCCATGAATGCCAATACTCCTGAACCGGCCAAACGGCTGGCCAAGGCGGAACAATATTCCCAGAAGGCGCTGGATTTACTTCCGAGTCTTCCGAAACCCCCGAACATGCCGGACGACGTATTTGCAAAGGGAAAAGACATGGTTGCGTCGATGGCTTATAGCGGACTTGGGCTGGTGGCCTTCCGCAGAGGCAAATTCGCGGACGCCATTCCCAATTTCGAGAAGTCCGTTCAACTGGATCCGCAACCAGATCCTGTGAATTTCTACCTGCTGGGCATCTGCAACGAGAAAACCTCGCACTTCGATATGGCAGTGACGGACTTCACCAAGTGCTCGGAACTGCCCGGTGGACTGCAGGCAACATGCAAGACGAATATTGATGAAGCCAAGAAGCTGGGTGCGACACAGCTGAGCGCGCCGAAATAACGCCAGCCGCGCCACGGTAGTAATAGCAGGAGCGGAAAGCATGGTCCGCGGTGAAGACGAACATCTGATGCAGCGGCTGGGTTACGAGTTCCGTGACCCAAGCCTGCTGGACCGCGCCTTGACGCACAGTTCAGCGGTGCCGGAATTGCGCGCCGCGCGCGGCGAGGATATCGCATTCACCGGATCGGCTGTTCAGGACAATGAGCGCCTGGAGTTTTTGGGCGATGCCGTGCTGGAACTGCTGACCAGCGAATATCTGTTGTCTCATTTTCCGGAATGGACGGAAGGCCAACTCTCCAAAAGCCGCGCCCGGATTGTAAACGCACATTCCCTGGAAATCGCTGCCCGCGGGCTTGGGCTCGGCGATTATTTGCGGCTGGGGCGCGGAGAAGAAAAAACCGGTGGACGAGACAAGCCTGCGCTTCTTGCCGACGCCTTCGAAGCCGTGATAGCGGCGATTTATCTGGACGGCGGCCTGGTACCGGCGCGAGCGCTGCTGATGAAAACGGTTCTTGTACAGGCCAGTGAGGATGGCGAGCGCATTTCCGAATCTGACCGTAAGAGCGCACTGCAGGAGTTCTTGCAGGGCCGCGGTGGCCAGCTTGCGGAATATCGTCTTGCAGGAGAGAGCGGGCCGGATCATCAGAAGACATTTCTGGTTCAGGTGTGGGTAAAAGGCGAGTGCATGTCCAGTGCCGAGGGAAGCACAAAAAAAGAAGCGGAGCAGAAAGCGGCGCGGCAGGCGCTGGAAAAGCTGCGGCAAGCGGAAGTGAAGGCGAAGGAAGAGGTCGGGCCGAATGCCGGATGAGACGTTGACACCGGAAAGCGTAACGCCTGAAGAGCCTTCCGGCCAGGAACTTCCGGCACCCGTAAAGACGGGGCCGGAGAGCTATACACACACGAACCAGACGACGCTCTCCGAATATCTGGAGTCGCTGTTAGTGACGGTGATTCTGGCACTTTTTGGTACCAGCTTCGTTGTCCAAGCCTTCAAAATTCCATCCCAATCCATGGAGCGCACACTGCTCGTGGGCGATCACTTGCTCGTGAACAAGTTTATTTTTGGCGGGCGCGGTGCGTGGTACGACCGGTTCCTTCCGTATCGAGAGTTGCAACGGGGCGACATCATCGTCTTCAAGTTTCCGTACCAGGATCATCCGCACTTCGTAAAGCGCGTGATCGGTCTGCCGGGAGACCGTTTGAAAATTGTGGACCAGCAGGTCTATGTAAACGGTAAACCTCTGGATGAGCCGTACGCGGTGCACGATCCCGCCGCGGGCTACGGGGATCCCCTCAACTACAATTTTCCGCCGGTTGGGACACAAATGTACTTGTCGTCTCTTCAGCCGGAGTGGGCTCACGATATTCGCAAACATATCCAGGGCGACGAGCTGGTGGTGCCGGCTGGAAAATATTTCGCCATGGGCGACAACCGCGATCACAGCCTGGACAGCCGCTACTGGGGCTTTGTTGACCGAGATGCCATCATGGGCCGGCCGTTCCTGATCTATTGGTCGATCAATGCCAGTAGTGCGGATTACGGCAACACTACCTTTGCACAGCGCGTCCTGGGCATCTTCGACACTCTGGTCCATCTTCCCGCGCGCACGCGGTGGAACCGCATGCTGCACACGGTTCACTGAGCTCGCCTTGGCTGCGGTACTACACTTTTCTTTCCGGGTCTGAGAGACTCCCTTCAAGATGATTCGCTTCCGCAAATATGGTGGAATCGCTGTGCTGCTGATGGCGGTGATACTTGCCGCTCAAGCGGGCGTCTCGCTTCTCGCGCGCACGCACCGCATGCGGGAATACCTGATTGCGCATCTCGAGAGCGCATTTGGCCGTCCGGTGCAGGCCGGCCGATTCTCCGTGCAGATCCTGCCCATTCCGGAGCTGGATGTGGACGCCGTCACCATTGGCGAAGATCCGGCATTTGGGAATGAATATTTCCTGCGCGCCGACCAGATGACCGCGCGTTTTCGCTGGCTGGGACTGCTTCGCGGCCACTTCGAGTTTGGCACCATGTCCTTCACTCGCCCCAGCCTGATCCTGGTCAGAAATGCCGCTGGCCACTGGAACCTGGAAGGCTGGCTGCCCCCGGCACGGGCTGCCCGCGGACCTTCGGCCGTGACGGCTACGCAATCGCGCGCGGAATCCACCTATCACTTGCAGAAAGTTGACTTCGACGAGGGCCGCATTAATTTCAAACTCGGGGACGAAAAGCGTCCATTCGCTTTCACAGACGTTTCCGGAAGCGTGGAGCAGGTTTCCTCCGGCCGCTGGCAGTTGCAGTTGGAGGCGCAGCCTTGGCGCAGCGGTGTGCCGCTGCAATCCACTGGCACTTTGCAGGTGGCGGGTTATGTAGCCGGAACGTCCGCTCGCTTGCAGCCCGCGCAAATTCGTTTGCACTGGGGAAAAGTGTCGCTGGCCGATTTGTTCCGCCTGATCACCGGCAACGATTCCGGCGTGCGCGGCGAATTTGCGTTGGACGGAAACGCCAGCATTGGAATGGAGCCGACCGCGGAAACCGCCGTTGCCAGCACTTGGCGATTTGGATTGCAGGCGCGCGCCACGAATATTCACCGCTGGGATTTGACGGAGCGCGACGACAATCCACGCGTAAACTTGAATCTGCGCGGCTTATGGAATCTGGCGGCTGGGGAAGCGCGCGCGGAAGAACTCCTCGTAGAGCTTCCAAAATCGAATTTGATCGGCACGGCAGTTCTGAAAACCACCGGCCCGGCCGCATGGAACGCTCACTTTTTGCGCATGGCCGTTCAGGGTGAAGATTTGCTGGCGTGGTACCGCGGTTTTCAGCCCGGAGTTTCCGAGGAAGTGGTGTTGAGCGATCTCATCACCGGTTCGGTCAGCGCCAGTGGTTGGCCGTTGCGATGGGATACCGGCGCCATCGAGAGCGACCCAGGATCGCTGCATTTACCGGGACAGATTGTGGCGCACCTCGATCCGTTTCACGCCATCGTGCGGAAC
The DNA here is from genome assembly GCA_963701055.1 of Candidatus Acidiferrales bacterium. Classification (GTDB taxonomy): domain Bacteria; phylum Acidobacteriota; class Terriglobia; order Acidiferrales; family UBA7541; genus Acidiferrum. The sequence goes on from OY969563.1 coordinate 1,799,138, forward strand.
GGAAAGTTTGACGCGGAAGGATTTCGCGTGAGACTCCCGACAGAAGCGGCGGTATCGGCAAACGAGAAGGCGGAAAAAAACGCCGCGAAGCCGCGAAGCAATGCAGTCACGGAAAATAGTATTGACGCCGCGTTGACCCAGGATTCGGTAGCGCATCAGGGTAACCTACGATTGAATTTGCATCTACCCGAATCCGCGCCCGTGTTCAAGCTGACTGCCGCATTCGGTTATCCCTTGAATAAAGGATGGGAGTACGACGGAGGTGCCTCCGGTTTCCTGGCGTGGAATTGGGGAAGCAGCTTGAAGGGCGCGCGCCGCAGCGGTTCGATCGAATTGGCAAAAGCGCGGTTGCAGGTAGCTGGGCTAAACCAGCCATTAAGACTGGAAGACGCCCGCCTGGAATGGAACGATGCAGGCCGCAACGCCGTGGTTGGCAAAGTGGATGCGTTCGGTGCGGCATGGTCAGGAACAATTTCGCAGCAAAATGAAATCGTTGTAACCGAGGACAATCCTTGGAAATTTGAGCTTCATGCCGATCATCTGGATGCAACGGAACTGGACCGCTGGGTCGGACCACGATCGCGTCCAAACTGGCTGCAGCGGCTGCTGCCATCGCTTTTAGGAGACGCAAACACGGCCCATGCAAGCGAATTATTGCGCCGCGTCTCTGCGGAGGGCGATCTGACCGCGGACACGCTGACCATCGAGAAGATCAAATTGTCCAAAGCTCACGCGCACTTGGAGCTGCGCGCCCTGCATCTCGAAGTGCGCGATGTGGAAGCGCAATGGGCGGGGGGAACAGTTCGCGGCGGAATGCAGGCGCAATTCTCGCCGGTACCGAGATATGAGATGAATGCGCTGATCGAAAATGTGAACATAACACAGTTACCGTGGCCGCCGCGTTGGGGCGAACGTTGGAGTGGCCTGGCTGCGGGCAAGATTCACCTCACCACTGCTGGCGTAGGAAAAGAAGATTTGCTGAAACAATTGGCGGGTGGCGGCGACTTGAAGCTGGCCAAGGTTGAATTTCGAGGCTGGGACGTGGAGATGAGCGCGGAATCGGGCGGCCCTTCCGTCGGTGCTTCTCGTTGGACGAGCGGGGAAGGGGAATTTCAGCTGAAGGATCAAAGGCTCCAGCTCGACGGATTCCGCTTGGAAGCCCCGCATCAGAGAACGGAATTGGCCGGGACCATTTCGTTTGGCATGGATGGCAACCTCACGTTTACTCCCAGGCCGCGAACCGCATCCGGATCGCGTACGATTTCCCAAGCGCGCGAATTACGTGTGACCGGACAATTGGAAAATCCCGCGGTCGCGGTGCTTCCCGCGGGATCAGAACAAGCGCGACCGTAACAGAAAGAGAAACGAAATATCCAGACCTAGGGGATAACCATGATTCGATTTCGACTGGCGGCAGTGCTGCTCATGAGCTTGTGTGCACGGGGAATCTCAGCCCAAGGCTCGTTCACGCTGGAACAAATCCTGAGTGCGCCATTCAACTCAAACTTGGTGGCGGCCAAAAGCGTCAATCGCATCGCTTGGACGTCTAATCAACAGGGAATGCGCAACGTCTGGGTCGCTGAAGGCCCCAGCTTTGCTGCGCGACAGTTGACTACGTATCAGCAGGACGATGGCGGCGAACTGTCAGACCTGCGATTTTCCTCGGACGGCAACACCATCGTATATGTCCGTGGGGAAGGGAAGGATTCCGCGGGCGATTATGCGAATCCGACCAGCAATCCATTGGGAGAGGAACAATCGGTGTGGGCGATTTCCTGGAATGGTGGCGCGCCCGTGAAGATCGACGCGGGGAATTCGCCGGCTGTTTCGAAACAAGGTCGCGTTGTTTACGCGCGCGGCGGCGAGATGTGGATGTCGTCTCTGAAAGGGGACGAAAAACCCAGACAGGTTGTGGTGCGCGGAAAGAACCATCCTGTGGAATGGTCACACGACGGTACTCGCTTGCTATTCGTGACCGATCGGGGGGATCACAGTTTCGTGGGGATTTACGACGTGGATACGCAGGATGTGAAATTTCTGGCGCCTTCGGTGGACTCGGATCGCGACGCGGTGTGGTCCCTCGACGGCAAGCGCGTAGCGTTTGTGCGCCAGCCTGCCGTGCCGCGAGATACTCCGGAAGGCTATTTCATTGAGCCGGATCGTCCGCATCCATGGTCCATCTGGGTCGTAGACGTCGAGAACGGCAGTGCGCACGAAGTCTGGCATAGCGGAGCGGCGCTGCAGGACTCTTTTCCGTACATGGCGGAAGACACGGGCGGCGGCGTAATCAACTGGGAGGGCGGTGACCGCTTGGTGTTCGCCAGTGAAGCCGACGGCTGGCAGCATCTATATTCGATTCCCATCGAAGGAGGCGCCGCGAAGCTCCTCACTCCGGGAAATTGCGAAGTGGAGCAGTGGTCATTTTCTTCTGACAACAAAACCATATTTCTCAACTCAAATTGTGGGGACATAGACCGCCGGCATTTGTGGAGCGTTGGAATAGACGGAAGCGCTTTGGAGCAGTGGACCGGATCAAAAGGCGCCACCGGTGTTGAGTGGAAACCCGTCGTACTCAGCAACGATCACGACCTTTTTTATCTTGGCTCGGACGGCACCCATCCCGGCCGCGTGTTTCACACGACACTCTCCGGGGACAAGACAACTACGGAAATCTCTTCGACGACTTGGGAACAAACGTTCTCGGCGGACCGGCTGGTCGCGCCGCAGCCAATCACTTTTCGTTCCGCCGATGGTCTGGAAATTCACGGGCAATTGTTCCTGCCAAAAAATCTGAAGGCGGGGGAGAAGCGCGCGGCGCTGATCTTTCTTCACGGCGGCCCGATGCGCCAAATGTTGTTAGGCTGGCACTACATGTACTACTACGCGAACGCCTACGCGATGAATCTGTATTTGGCGAACCATGGGTACATCGTGCTCGCCATTAATTATCGCAGCGGCATCGGCTATGGACGCACGTTTCGGGAAGCACCAGGTAGGGCAGGGCGAGGCGCTTCGGAGTATCAGGACGTCGTGGCGGCGGGAAAATATCTGCAAGGCCGCGCCGATGTTGATGCCCAGCGCATCGGACTTTGGGGCGGCAGCTATGGGGGATATCTAACGGCGCTCGGCCTGGGCCGAAACTCGGATTTGTTTGCCGCGGGCGTAGACTTTCATGGCGTCCACGATTGGCCGGCCGATAATTGGGAAGGGAAACACATTCCCGAAGATCTGGTAAAGCTGGCACATGCTTCTTCTCCGGTAGCTTCGGTGAGTTCATGGAAGTCGCCAGTACTTTTCATACACGGCGACGACGACCGCAACGTAATGTTCTCGCAAACCGTCGATCTTGTCGCCCGGCTGCGCGCACAAGGTGTTTCCATCGAACAATTAATTTTCCCTGACGAAGTGCACGATTTTCTGCTCTATCGAGACTGGCTCAAGGGTTATGAAGCCACCAGCGAATTCTCCGACCGCAAACTCGGACCGCCGCAAAAATGACGCGCGCATTCCGCCAACGCGGAGCCGGTCCACGCGCGGCGCTCTGGCTTGCCGTTTTTGGAATTCTCTTGCTCGCCGTGGCGGCGAAGTGCGACGATCGCATTCAATTGTTTCCGCGGCTTCACGGCGGCGAAACCTTGCACTACGAAAGCCACGCGCGCCTGAATCGTTACGTGAAAACCAAAAGTAATGTGGCCACGATGTTCGAACCGACTCCGGTGCAAGCGGACGTTTCCATGAACCTGCAGCTTTCCGTACACGATTTTCATGAGATGGATCATCGCCCCATGATGGCGGCGGAAACGCAATTACTCCCCGAGGATTCTTCCGCGTCGGCAACAAGCGGCGCTCCGGCGCATCTCACCAAGATCGACTTTACGATCGGCGGAGATGGCAACCTGTCTCGCGCCGACGGTTTGGACGATCTTGAGCCTCAACAGCGTATGGCGTGGCAATTTTGGGTTGCGCAATTTGCGTTTGGCTGGACGCTTCCCTCTTCCGGCGCAAAGCCCGGGGAGAAATGGAAAACAACCGAAGTGGAAACCGCGCCCACGCCGATCGCAAAGCTTGTCTGGGAGCGTGAAACAACCTACGTTCAAGATGAAAAATGCCCCATTGTCCCGGACCAGCAATGCGCCGTCTTTCTTGTTACCGCGACTCTCAAGCAAAAATCCAATCCTCAGGACACGACTCCAGAAGATTACAAACTAAATCAACTGAAAACCTCGGGAACCGCCAAGGGCACCAATCAGGGCGCGATCTATATCTCCCGGAAAACGGGCTTGCTGGTGCGCGCCACCGAAGATATTCAGCAATCGCTGGACGTTACTATCGCCAAGTCGGACGGCAGCAATCAGGTGCAATATCTTGTCGAAGTGACCAGCCATTTTGAGACCTTATTCGTTCCACCCGCCCAGTCCTCCGCACGCTGAAGCATCTGGGTTCCGCGCACGTCCAGCCTCACCCGATGCAAAACCAGGATTTGCCAGCCCTTGCTATAATGAAGGTTTCGACAGGGGCCGACGAGTCCGCAGGAGACCTGGCAAATGAATTTCAAGCTGCGCAGCAATTATCAACCTCGCGGCGATCAACCTGCCGCAATTGACCAGCTCACCAGAGGACTGGAAGCGGGAGACAAGAATCAGGTGTTGCTAGGTGTGACCGGTTCGGGCAAAACCTTCACGATGGCCAAGGTCATCGCAGCCGCAAATCGCCCTGCGCTCGTCCTGGCCCACAACAAAACGCTGGCCGCGCAGCTCTACCATGAGTTCAAAGGCTTTTTCCCGGACAACGCCGTCGAATATTTCGTCAGCTATTATGATTTTTACCAGCCCGAAGCGTATGTGCCTTCCGCCGACTTGTACATCGACAAGGAAGCGACCATCAACGACGAGCTCGATAAATTGCGGATGAGCGCGACGCGCTCTCTCTTCGAACGTCGCGACGTTATCGTGGTCGCCTCGGTTTCCTGCATTTACGGCATCGGTTCGCCCGAAGCGTATTACGGAATGCTTGTCATGGTCGAAAAGGGGCAGCAAACTTCGCGCGAAGCGCTGCTACGCCGCTTCGTCGATATTCAATACGAGCGGAGTGAAGATCTGAAACGCGGCACGTTTCGCGTTCGCGGAGATATCATCGAAATCTATCCCACATACGAAGATCAGGGCTACCGTTTCGAAATGTGGGGCGATCAGATCGACATGATCCGCCAGTTCGATCCAGTCACCGGAGAAATTCGTTCCGGCCAGGAAGATCTGACGCGCGTGCCCATCTACCCCAAGACGCACTACGTAATGCCCCAGGACCAGCGCGATCGCGCGATCGTCGGCATTCAGGAAGAGCTGGGCTGGTGGAAGAAAGAGTTGGAGAAGCAGGGAAAATATGTGGAAGCGCAGCGCGTTGTGCAGCGCACTATGTTTGACATGGAGATGATGCGCACCATCGGCTACTGCCACGGCATCGAGAACTATTCCCGCCATTTGAGTGGACGTTTGCCAGGTGAAGCGCCGCCGACGCTGTTGGACTATGTGCCGCAAGATTTTCTCCTCTTTGTGGATGAATCTCACGCCACCATTCCTCAGGTGCGCGGCATGTATCACGGTGACCGCTCGCGCAAGCAAACATTGGTGGACTATGGCTTTCGCATGCCGTCCGCGCTGGACAACCGTCCGCTGACATTCGAGGAATTTGAGCACCGCGTGAATCAGGTGATCTACGTCTCCGCCACGCCAGGCCCGTACGAACTGACGAAATCGGGTGGTTTGTTCGTGGAACAGGTGATTCGTCCCACCGGACTGATCGATCCGGAAGTCGAAATTCGCCCTGTGAAAGGCCAGGTGGACGATCTGCTGGAAGAAATTCGTATCCGTGCGGAAAAAAACGAACGCGTGCTTGTGACCACGCTGACGAAACGTATGGCAGAGGATTTGACCGAGTATTTTAGTGAGATCGGTGTGCGCTGCCGGTATCTGCATTCCGAAGTGGAAACGCTCGATCGCATCAAAATCCTGCGCGACCTGCGCAAGGGCGAGTTTGACGTATTGATCGGCATCAATCTTCTTCGCGAAGGCCTGGATCTTCCGGAAGTTTCGCTTGTCGCAATTCTGGATGCGGACAAAGAGGGATTCCTGCGCAGCACAACTTCGCTGATCCAAACCATGGGAAGGTGCGCGCGCCATGTGGAGGGCCGCTCGATTCTTTATGCGGATGTGCGGACCAAGTCCATGAATGAGGCTATCAGCGAGACCAACCGCCGGCGCGCCAAGCAAATGGAGTACAACACGGAAAACAATATCACCCCGCAATCGATCATTAAGAGCGTGGACATGGAACTGGCTCACATTGTAGAAGCCGACTATGTGAATATTCCACTGGATACTGCTGCACTGGATGCCGCAGCGGCCTCCATCAAGTCCGAACAGCAGCTTGCCGAGGTTTTGGCGCAACTCGAAGGTCAGATGCGTGAAGCTGCGAAAAAATTTGAGTTCGAAAAGGCCGCGCAGTATCGCGACCGCATCAAGTCGCTCAAGCAGCAGGATCTGGCCGGACTGTTCGGAAAAGAGTCTTCAGAAGCGCCGCCCGCCACCACCTGAAACACTTCTCGGGCGGCCTAGACCAAGCCGCGGCGCAACTCATCAAGCGGATAAAACGTGTCGCGCCAGACGATGCCGCCCTGACGCAGCGTGACGATCGTCGATCGCAAAATCATGTACGAGAAAATTATGGCCCCCAGCGGCAGGGTCAGGCAATAGAGCGGCGAAACGCGCATCACGATGTCTACGCCGAGATGGAAGCACATGGCGGTCAGTACGGAGACCGCCGCGAGCGTGCGAACCCAGCCATGGCCGAAAAACAATCCTGCAAAAGGAAGCACATTCATCACAATCAGCCCAAAGATCTGCATGGCCACCACAGGAAGGCGAAACTGCGCCCCGGCAAAAAAGTTCTTTTCCACGCCGCGTACGAGATTGCCCAACCCCAGGTGCCACGCCACGGAAACATAGTTCTGCGCCACGGCTACGCCGGAGCGAAAACCAGCGAGCTTCACGATTTTGCCGAGCTTCATGTCATCAACCACTTCCATAGCCAATCGCCGGTGTGTGCCGCTTCCTTCATAAGCTTTGCGGCTCAGCATTTGAAACGCGCCCACGCCCACATACGAACGAGAGCCGGGATTGCTGACGTTGTAAGGATCGGTGGCCAATTGAAACCCCATGCCAAAAAATGAAATGAGCACGGTGTCCCAAAAACCGCTGCGCTCCACGTCGCCAAGTAACGACAGGTGATCCAAGCCGCGCTCGCGAAACAACGAAACGATGCGGCGTAACGAATCAGGCCGGAACTTTACATCCGCATCCGTGAACACGATCAGCTCGCCGTTGGAAATTTCGTATCCACTTTGCAGCGCATGTGGTTTTCCCAGCCAGCCCTTCGGCAATTCCCGCACATGAACGACTTTCAGTTGCGGATGGTTCACAGCAAACTCATCCAGGATTTTTCCCGTACCGTCCGTCGAGCGGTCATCCACCGCGATAATCTCCAAGCCGGGATAATCGATGGCAACCAGCGTGGCCAGGGCCGCCGGCAGTTTTTCCTGTTCGTCGCGCGCAGCCAGGATAAGCGAAATTGGCGGACAGGCCGCATTTTCAGCGGGAGCATAGTGCGCCACCCAGGGCAGCCGCACAGCGCCATAAGCCACTTTCAGACCATAGCTGATCCAGAAAAAAGCGATAAACCCGAAGAAGAATATCCAGAAGAAATGCATGCCGATTGGAGTCGCGAGCCAGCCTCAGGGTATCCTAGCATGGATGACAAAGAGCCTCGCCATCGTTGGCCCCGGACGAGTAGGTCGTGCGCTCGGACGCCGCCTGCGGGAGACGGGCTGGAAAATTACCGTAGTGGCCGGCAGAACCGAAGCCAGCGCGAAAAAGGGGACGCGATTTATAGGTGCAGGCAGGCCCGCGGCTGGTGTTCCCGCAACGCTTGCCGCCGCATCCATCATTCTTATCGCGGTGCCGGATGATGTGATCGGGTCCGTCGCAATGGAGTTGGCGCGAGTTGCGGGAGACAGCCTGCGAGGAAAAGTAGCGTTGCACACCAGCGGCGCGGTCGAAGCTTCCGTTCTTGAGCCGCTTCAGCTGTGCGGCGCGGCCGTGGGCTCCATGCACCCGCTGCAATCCTTCAATGGGGTCAGTGTGCCTCCGCTGGAAGGCAAAGTGTTTGCGATCGAAGGCGACGAACTGGCCGCGCGTGCCGCACGGAAAATTGCTCGCTCGCTCGGCGGCGTTCCCGTGGGAATTTCGGCCGCAAAAAAGCCGCTATACCACGCAGCCGGGGCGTTCGCCGCAGGATTGAGCCTCGCGCTGGAAGAAGCGGGAGTACGCATGCTGATGACCACGGGACTGAAACGGCGCGAAGCACAACGCGCGCTTTTATCGTTGACGCGCCAGGTTCTGGAGCATTACGAGAAACTTGGGCCACAGAAAGCGTGGACCGGACCGCTCTCTCGCGGCGATTTCGGAGTCGTGGCCGCGCACCAGCATGCGTTGCGCGAACTTCCGGCGGAATATCTGGACGCCTACCGCGCGGTCAGCCGGTTAGCAGCGCATGTCCTCTCTCACGAACCTGTGGCCATGTTGCGGGAGTTGGACGCGATTTCAGGAACTGCGAAACTTGCTGCAAAAGCCAAAGGGGGCTACGAGTGACGCGACTACAAACTCCAATCCACAGCGATACGCTGGAAAACGGCCTGCGCGTGGTGATCGTGCCAGATGCTGCGGCGCCGGTGGTGACCGTTGGTGTGTACTACAAGATCGGCTTTCGCCTGGAACCGCAGGGCCGCAGCGGATTTGCGCATTTGTTCGAACACATGATGTTCCAGGGCTCGGAGAACGCCCCGAAAATGCAGCACATCAAGCTGATCAATTCGAGCGGCGGCGTCTTGAACGGTTCGACCATGTACGACGTAACAAATTATTACGAGGCCGTGCCCTCGAATGCGCTCGAACGTGTGCTTTGGCTGGAGGCCGACCGCATGCGCGCCCTCAAAGTGGATGAAGAAAATCTCACCAACCAGCGCGACGTCGTCAAGGAAGAAGTGCGGGTCAACGTGTTGAACCAGCCGTATGGCGGATTCCCCTGGCTAGACATGCCGCCAGTAGCATTTCGCAACTGGGCCAACTCGCATAATTTCTATGGTAATTTTGCCGATCTCGACGCCGCCAGTCTAGCCGACGTGCAGAAATTTTTCCGTACATACTACGTCCCGAATAACGCCGTCCTTCTTTTGCTGGGCGACGTGAATCCCCAGGAAGGGTTGGCGCTCGCAGGAAAGTATTTTGGACCGATTCCGGCAGGGGCCGCACCGCCCTTCGCCGATTCCACCGAGCCGCCCCAGACCGAAGAGCGACGCGGTCACGTGGAAGAAAAATTCGGCACGCTGCCGGCCATGGCCATCGGCTACGTGATGCCGGCGCGCCGTACGCCCGATTGGTATGCCATGGTCTTATTGGACCAGGCATTGCACGGTGGCCGCGCCGGACGGATTCATCGGGAACTGGTGCTGGAAAAACAAATCGCCGTAGAAGCCGACGGTGGCGTAGATGATGTATTCGGTTACAACGGCCCGTCGCAGATGTCCACGCGCATTCTGCATAAGCCGGAATATTCCGCTGAGGAAACGCTAGCGGCGTTCGATTCCGTTCTTCGCGACGTGCAGGAGAAGGGAATCTCCCAGGAAGAATTGGACCAGCTGAAAGTGAAATGGCGTTCGGACTATTACTCGACGCTCGAAGGTGGCCGCGGTGGATACATGCCGCGCTATGGGCTGATGCATCTCCTGGCCTGCTTCACGCTCTTCGACAATGACCCACAGTTGGTGAACACGATTCTAGACGGATTCCTGGCGGTAAAGCGCGAAGAGATTCAAGCGGTCGCGAAGAAATATCTGCGCCCTGAAAACCGCGCTATCGTTTTCCGGACACCGGTCAATAAAGATGCGAAGGAGGCCGCGTAATGGCGACTCGCGCCCCGGAAGTGGCAATCGCAGCTCCAGCCCTCGCGCCGGAACGGCCGGTGACCTGGCCGAAGCGCACGCGCGCGCGGCTTTCGAACGGATTGGAGATAGTGCTGGCCGAAGCCCATTCCATTCCCAAATTTTACGGCGAACTTTTCTTCCGCTCGGGCGAAGCGCTGGTATCGGACCGCTCCGTTGGACTCGCGGAGATGACCGCCACAGTTTTGCGCACCGGCACCGAGAAACGCACTAGCCGCCAAATTGAAGAAGATCTGCGGCGTTTGGGAGCCGACCTGGGTACCACGGCTGGGCAAGACACCAGCGCTATTTCTTTCGCGGGACTCAGCGAATTTGCTGAGCCGCTTTTGCAATTGGTCAATGAATTGTCTCGCGACGCATCCTTCCCAGAACCCGAATTCGAAAGGGAACGCCGCCAGAAGTTGGAAGAAGTGAAACTGGAGCGCACTTCGCCCGGGTTCCTGGCGGGCGAGCGATTGCGCAAAGTTCTCTTTGGTACGCATCCCTACGCGCGAATTTCGCCGACCGAAGCGCAGGTCGCCGCTTACAAGCGCGAGGATTTGCAGCAGGTCTATCGCGAAATCTACACTCCGGAAAATGCACTGTTGGTGCTCGTCGGCGATTTTGATTCGCAGGCCATGCTGAAAACCGTGGAAAGTATTTTTGGCAATTGGGAGGGGAAGAAACCGGCCGCGATGGAAGCTCCTGGCCTGCCGAAACTCAGCGGCCGGCGCGTGTATCTGGTGCACAATCCAGGTTCGGTCCAGACGCAAATCCTGGCCGGCTGCCACGCGATTACACGTAAGCATCCAGACTGGATCCGTCTGGGCCTGGCCAACAGCTTGTATGGTGGCGCATTCAATTCCCGCCTGGTCATGAATATTCGCGAGGATAAGGGCTATACCTACAGTCCTCGCAGTGGCGTCACGCCCCTGAAGCAGCATGGTTATTTTTCGGTGTCAGCTGCGGTTCGCAACGACGTGGTAGCCGCATCGCTCACGGAAATCTTCTACGAACTCGACAAATTGCGCTCGTTGTCCGTGCCGTCCGCCGAATTGGCCGATGCGCAGAATTATCTGACAGGGTTATTCTCGATGGGATTGGCGACGCAGGAAGGCTTGCTGTCTCAATTCTCCACGGTCGAACTCAATCAGTTGCCCGCCGATTACCTGGAAACCTATCGCGACAAAGTGCGCGCCCTAACCTCCGTCGATCTGCTCACGACGGTCAGGAAATACTTCGATTCCGCCAACATGCAAATCGTAGTCGTGGGTGACCGCGCGCAGATCGAAGAGCAAGCCGCACTCTTCGGCGAACCCACCGTTTTCGACGCGCAAGGCAACCTCTTGCAGTAGCGCGGAGGTCCCGATTGCTCGGCAAATATTTATTGCATTAGAGTATATTACTCTATTAGTATTATAAGATGATGGGATGCCGGAGCAGCACGGCGAGATGTACTTGTTTCCTCTTCCTTACGATCCTTGTGCTCTGGGTGACGCAGGGCTTTTGTGCGAAGAAGAAACCGCCACCGCACCCCGTCAACCTCAATACTGCTGGCGCTGAGGAACTTCAACTGGTTCCCGGAATTGGCCCGGCAACGGCCGACAAAATCATCGAGGCACGGAAAAACTACGGCAGATTCAAAAGTGTGAACGACCTGCAAGCGATCCGCGGTATCGGCCCAAAAAAACTGGAAAAAATGCGCAAGTACCTTACGGTCGGAGCAGCACCACAAAGCAAGAGTGCCGCGACGCAAGTTGCCGGCCCGGCCAAGTCTCCTACCGCGAGAACATCCGTCGGCAAGACGCCTGCAGCCGCAACCATTCCTCCGCCTTCCGCCAGCGAAGAGGAAGAGCCTTAAGGTCATCGGTTTTCTGTGAAAAATAGAGCTCTACTTCAGCTCCACTGATGCGTGGGTTTTGGCGAGCTCAAATCCAGGGGAACCTGGTCGGCGATACGAATTCCATAGCCTTCCAGAGCCACAACCTTTTTCGGATGATTGGTTACCACGCGAATGTCTTTCAATCCCAGGTCGATCAGGATTTGCGCGCCAGTGCCGCTTTCGTGTTGCACCATGCGCTGACGAGCCACTTCTCGATCCAGTTGCCCGCGGCTATGAAAATGAATCTTGGGCAATGCGCCCGGGGTCTCCGGCGTGTCAATCGTAAATCCACGGCCGGTGTGGTGCAGGTACAAAAAGACGCCGCGATTTTCCTTGGCAATCAATTCAAGGGATTTCGCTACAAGTTGGCTGCAGTCGCACGCGACAGAGCCGAACACATCGCCTGTGAGGCAATGCGAATGAACCCGGACGAGCGGTGGAGTGGGCCCTTCCAGGTCGCCGCGCACCAGCGCGATATGCTGGTCATGGTCCACGTCGCTGGAATACGCGATCATGCGGAAATCGCCATATTGCGTCGGCAGCGTTGCTTCGGCGATGCGTCGCACGTAGCGCTCATGTTGCATGCGATAGCGGATCAGGTCCGCGACCGTCAACATCTTCAGGTTGTGATCGCGGCAGAATTCGATTAATTGAGGCACCCGCGCCATGGTGCCATCTTCATTCATGATTTCGCAGATCACTCCTGAAGCGTTCAGCCCGGCAATCCGCGCCAGGTCCACGGAAGCTTCCGTCTGGCCCGCGCGCACAAGCACGCCGCCATTCCGCGCGCGCAAAGGGAACATGTGGCCCGGCCGAGCCAGATCCTGCGGACGGGTCTTTGGATCAATCGCGGTCAGAATCGTGATGGCGCGGTCGGAGGCGCTAATCCCGGTGGTGACCCCAAGCTTCCCGTCGATGGCTTCGCAAAATGCCGTTCCATGAACCGAAGTATTGATCGGAGACATCAGCGGGAGGTTCAGTTCGTCGCAGCGCTGCTCGGTCAGCGCCAGGCAGATCAGCCCGCGCCCGAATTTCGCCATGTAGTTGATGGCCTCGGGCGTGATTTTTTCCGCGGCCAGCGTCAGATCGCCCTCGTTCTCGCGATCTTCATCGTCTACAAGGACAATCATTCGTCCCTGACGGATTTCTTCGACCGCTTCTTCGACGGTACAAAACGCGTTTGCCGCTGGAGAAGTCATCCCCCACATTATAAGGCAATTTACTATGTCGGGAAGGTCCGGCGCTGGCGTAGGTCTGTCCGAGGTTACGTAGGGCCCGTCTTCGGAGGTGGACCGTTTCCGTCAGAATCTAATGGCTAATCCGCAGCTGAATGCTCGGGCGTATTCGAACCATCTGCCACAACCTCCGGCGCAGGCCTCGGCGCGCGCTTCACAGGCAGTCCCGCCCAGGCGTTAACGATTCCCAAAACCTCGTGGGACACTTGCGTCATGCTTCCCGGATCTCTCCACCACTGGTTCGCGACAAAGTCGTCGTCCGGCAGGCCATGGATGATCGCCTCACCACGCGTTCCGAAATATCTGGCCCATAAAATGTGCACGCGGCGTGTGTGGGCTTTATTGGTAACGATGATGACGGTTTTGCCGCCCCTGTTTTTGAGTGTAGTACTGATAACGTCCAACTCTTCTTCGGTGTTCACGATGGGTGTGTCCAGGACGCGAATGGCCTTTGCCGGAACGCCCGCCCTGCGCAGTACCCGTATGTTGAACGCGTCTTCGCTGGGATAGGTAATGCCAAGTTCCTTCAGCGCATCCGCGTGCACGTCGGGATGCGTAAGCCAGATTTCTTTGGCGTATCCCTCATGATAGAGCGCCGCCGCTTCCAATGCCCGAGTCGGAATGTTGCCGCTCAGCACCACAATTGCCGTTGCTGGTTGTAATGGGTCTTCGCGAACGAGCCACTTGCCGACGCCGCACAAAATTACGAGACCGGTGGTGGTTGCAAGCAAAATTAGGGCGCCAAAAATCCCCAAGAAAAAACGCAACCGCCGCGCCATACTTTTGCCCGAAATGCCATTGGTAGAATCCATTTGCCCATCATCTTCCTAGAGGGACTTGCTCATTTGCTGGTCAAACGCACGTACAGCACTTCATGGGCCAAACGATTCTTGGATCCATCCTCTCGTTGTCGCAACAGGCAACCGTATACTGCTCATTCACTGGCCTTTCCAGCGCCCCAGTTTTGCTCCTCGGCACGACGGCCAACAGGGATAGTACTGTAGCCATGGAAATCCAGCCAAGATGTGGAAAAAGCGACACCTACGAGCAAATGTGTATATCTAAACGCTCAGAATTATTTCGGATTTTTAATAGTTACAAAATTGATACATGAACGGCTCGACCGAATGAACTTCCCCAGGCATCAGATGTTTCGGGAGGATCTCACCATGGCAAAACTTGCAATTTGGGCAGTTGTCGAAAGTAAACCCGGCAAAGAGCGGGAGGTAGAAGAATTCCTGAAGTCGGCGCAGCCGCTTGCCGAGAAAGAAGCGGGCACACTCACCTGGTATGCGGTGAAAATTGCTCCTTCGAGGTACGCGATCTTTGACACATTTGCTAACGAGAGTGGCCGCGAAGCGCACTTGACCTGCGATATCGCCAAGGCGCTAATGGCAAAAGCAAAGGAGCTGTTCGCCAAGGATCCCGAGATTAACAAGATTGAGGTTCTAGCCGCAAAGGCACATCTGGCGGACGACCAGAAACAGAGCGCTCATAATTAGCATCAGCATCGATTTCCCGCGGACGGACTATTTCAATAGCGGCGACAAAACACGGAACAGTGCCGCGCCAATGATCGCTGCTCCCGGAATGGTCAGAAGCCAAGCCCACACAATGCGGTGGGTGACGCCCCATCGCACCGCCGTAAGCCTGCGCGACGAGCCCACACCCACAATCGCACCAGTAATGGTATGTGTGGTGCTTACAGGAATTCCAAAATGTGCGGTGGCAAGAAGAGTCACGGCGCCTGCCGTTTCCGCTGAGAACCCACCAAAGGGAGTCAGCTTTGTGATGCGCTGCCCCATCGTTTTGATGATGCGCCAGCCGCCTGCCATCGTGCCCCCTGCCATCGCCAGATGGCAACAAATGATCACCCAATAATGCACCTCGTAAGTCTTCAGCAATCCGCCGGCTACCATAGCGGCAGTGATGATTCCCATGCCTTTCTGGGCGTCGTTCGTCCCATGGCCCAGGCTATACGCCGCGGCGGACAACAACTGCAGCCTGCGGAACCAACGGTCCACTTTCTGCGGCCGTTGATTTCGCACGATCCAGGTGGTCACGATGCTGACCAAAAGCCCCACGAACATTCCGATAATCGGCGAAAGAAAAATGAACAGGACGGGCTTGGTCCAGCCCCCTGGCACCAGCGTCTTAAACCCAGCATAGGCGACTGCTGCGCCCCCATATCCGCCCATCAACGCGTGCGACGAACTGGTGGGCAATCCCAACGTTAGAGTGATGAGATTCCAGATAATGGCGCCAAGCAGGCCGGCTAGCAGCACCTTTTCGTTGACCAATTCCAGGTGGACCATGCCTTTGCCAATTGTTTGCGCAACCGCGGTGCCGAAGACAAAGGCCGCCACAAAATTCCAGAAGGCTGCCCACAGGACCGCGCGAAAGGGAGTGAGCACCCGAGTGGAAACCACCGTCGCGATCGAGTTAGCCGCGTCATGCCAGCCATTGGAAAACTCGAACGCCAGCGTAAGAAATACCGTGATAAGAACCAGTTGAAATGTGTTCACAGGATCAGGCGTTCTTTAAAATGACGCTTTCGATCACGTTTGACACGTCTTCGCACTTGTCGACAGCGGTCTCGATTACTTCAAAAATCTCTTTCCATTTGATGATTTCCACCGGGTTCTTTTCTTCTTCGAACAACTGCGCGATCAAAGTGCGGCAGATGCGGTCGCTTTCGTTTTCTAGGCGGTTGATTTCGATCACGCGGTGCAAGGCCTTGTCCGGCGTTTCCATCGCGTGAATCGCTTCTTTGAGCTCCACGGCGGCCGCGGCCAGCACCCTGGACAGTTCGAGTGTGCCGTGGCGGACTTCCGTGACCCGGTACAGCACAAAACGGCTAGCGGCCGCATCGATCAGGTCGATCACATCGTCCATGGTGCTGCAAAGCTGGTGGATGTCTTCGCGGTCGAACGGCGTGATGAACGTCTGATTGAGTTTCCGGAAAATCTGGTGCGTAATCTCGTCGCCGTTATGCTCGATGGCCTTGATGCGTTGCACTTGTTCGGGCACGCCCGTGTAGTGTTCGAGCATCTGTACGAACGCGTGCGCTCCCACGACAACGTTTTCCGCCTGCTTCTGAAACAGAACGAAGAAATCCCCATCATGTGGCATGAATCGTTGCAAAAATCCCGGCATGGTACTTTGCTCCCCCCCCTGAGGAGCGAAGTGTGGCATTGGGAAGTCTAGCGGAGCATGCAAAGGCAGGCAAGGAAGCGCGTCACCATGGCTATGTTCTTGCGACAGCCGGCTGATGGGATTAAGCAAAAAAGTGCTTGACGGTACCATCCGTAAGTATTAACTTACCGTAAGTGACTACTTACATACAAAAGGGCCTCGCTGCCCTTGGCGATCCCACTCGCCTGGCCATTTTCGAAATGATCGGGAGTCATCCGCGCGCGGTGAACGAACTCGCCGCAGGGTTGCCCGTTTCGCGCCCGGCCGTGTCGCAGCATCTTCGCGTTCTGAAGCACGCTCGCCTGGTGCGCGATCGGCGCGCGGGTACGCGGCGCATTTACGAACTGAATCCCGAGGGCATCGCCCTGCTGCGCGACCATTTTGCCCACCTTTGGGATCAGGCGTTAGCCGCCTTTCAAAAGTTTGCGGAAGACGAATACAGAAGGGAGAAGCATCATGACACCGGAAACGGCTCTAAACGCGCTCGTAAAAAGAACCCTGCACGTGAAAGTGCCCATTGAAAAGGCGTTCCAGGTGTTCACGGAACGCATGGGACAGTGGTGGCTGGCAAGCCACCATGTCGGTGGCCCACCATTCAAGGATATTTTGATCGATCCCCGCGCCGGTGGACGATGGTACGAAATCAACGTTGAGGGCGCGGGGTGCATTTGGGGTACGGTTGTGGCTTGGGAGCCACCGAAAAAAGTGGTTCTCTCCTGGCACTTGCAGCCGGATTGGACTTTCAATGCGGACTTGGCCAGAGCCAGTGAAGTCGCGCTGGAGTTTGTGGCCGAAGGACCGGAAGCCACGCGCGTGGAATTCGAGCACCGCCACCTGGAGCGGCACGGCGCAGGTTGGGAGAAGATGCGCGAACAGGTTGGGGCCGAAGGCGGTTGGCCGGCGATTTTGGCTCAGTACATTGCAGCGACCAAGTGAGGAAATCGTCATGAAGACACTATCGATCGTGCGTCTTGCCCTTCTATCGTTCATGGGAGTTGCCGGATTATGTTCGGCGCAACGGCCAGCGGACGATTCACTGGCAGCTTACATCCCGAAGAACATAAAGCCCTATTACCTCGACATCCTGATGTTGAAGGACAAGGAGGACACGGCGATGCCAGAAGCGGAACGGATGCAGAAACATCTCGCGTATATTCGGTCTCAAGTAGAGGCGGGAAAATTCGTTCTCGTTGGACCCTTGGCGGAGCAGAACCGTATTCGCGGTATTGCCATCATCAAAGCAGATTCGCTTGAGGAAGCACATCGCATTGCGAGCGGCGATCCACTGGTGCAATCCGGCCACCTGATCGTCGAAGTCCATCCGATCATGCTGGAGGATTTGTCCAGCGTGAAATTTGATTATCCCGCCGCAAAATAACGAAGCGCGTGCCGGCGATTGATGTCACCCGCACGCGCTGTCGGTACTTGGATGGATTAGAGCGAACGCAGGAAGTTCAAAAGATCCTGCTGCTGTTGGGCAGACAGGCGGTTGAACAAAGTAACAACGCTGTTTGCTTCCGAACCATTGCTCGAGTGTTGTTGAATTGCGTTCATCAGTCCTCCATTTGCCGGCCCGGAGCGGCCATCGTGCAAAAAGAAAATCCGCTGTCCCACGCCCCACAGAGGCGCGGTGCGGAATTCGTCGGTGGCCGCCGAGCCTTGAGATACGTTGTCGGCGAGCCCGGAACCCATATGGTGAACCAGCAAGTCAGAAAACAGAGCCGCTGTCTGATTGCTGAGGCCGGGCGTCATCGCGGAAGGAGATGTTTGCAACGACGTTGTATGGCACATGTTGCAGTGAACCTGGTTAAAGATAGCCTGTCCCTCTTGAATAGAACTGGCTGTTGGGTTGCCGGGGATGCCCGTCATGGTCGGTACTGGCGGCGCCAGGAAGCGCATGAAGTTGGAAAAGGCAACGATGTCGCTGACAATTTGATTCCCACTCTGCGAGAAATTGGTCTCATCTTCCGGTGTGGGATTCATCAGGCAAGAGACGGGGGGATCGGCGCGTTCGTTCGGAAACAGTTCGTTGGTCACGCCGATCTCGACGTTGTAGGCTTCGCCAGAAAACATCTCCAGCGATTTATTCTGAGCCTTCCAACCAAATCGCGTGATGGAGCCATCGTTGGCGCTGTAATTCGGATGTCCCGTAATTCCCAGTTGTTGTTTCAAGCTGGCATTCGCCTGCATGTTCGCCAGGATGGTTTCATCGGAAATGCTTTCGATCAGGCCTGCGCCGTACAACGGCGTCGGAATTCGAAAGATCAGGTTGTTCAACTGCTGCATCTGTTCGTAATTCGGCTGTGCCATGCTGCAGCCTGTGGCGTCTGAACGGCCCGTGATGGTGAATAAGGCGTGAACTCCGCCGTCAGGCGTGTGTGTGACCGCGCCATTCGAAACCACGAACGGAAAACGGGCTTCGCGAACAGGCCCATCCGCCGTAATAAAGAACGGTATGGTGTTGCTGGCGCCATTTGCTGTGGCCACTTCCATTTGTGGATTAGGTCCAATATTGGGATATTGCGATGCCGACGGGCTGGACCCGCCGACCGAGGGCTGCGCGTGGCAACTGCCGCAGCTGTTGGAATTGAACGTGGGGCCAAGCCCGTTTGCCACTTGATCTACTTCCTGGAACCGGCTTTGCCCATCCTGAAAATATTGCAACTGCGCGCTGGTAAGGCTGGTTAACGGCGGGCCGGCGTCCACCGCCCCAGCCCTCACGCCGGGATCTTTTGCCGCGGTTGCACTACTTACTGCTCCGCCGGACCCACGACCATTCTGCTGAGCGCGAACAGGAAGAACGACACAAAGACACAAAAGCGCGGAAACGGCCAAACCTGCAACTTTGATTTTCGGTTTCATTTCTACAATCCTCCAGTCAGAGATGCAACTGGGGGCAAGACACACCCCAAGTTTTGGCTGGACTTGGGTTAATCGGTGGGGGTCTGGGCTGCCGATGGTGTAAATCTGCGAACCGCATTTCAGCGATTCATGCAGGGACGAATAAATTGCCGCGAATGACCGCGGGGTAGGTGTTGACCTGGGGCCCGATTTCCTCCTTTTTTCAAACTACGGCGCAGCTAGGGCCTCTGGCGAGTCCCATAGAGGACAACGACCTGGCAAGCGCCGTTAACGCGAAAATAAAAACGGTTCTCGCGTTTAACCGCAAACAAAATAGCTGGGGAGATTGACCGAGACTCTATGTCCGCAACCGAAAGCGGTCAATCGCGACTTGAGTACAGATTCAGTACAGGTGCGAAGGCGGACGCAACACGATCGAGCGAAGACTCGCATGGAGAAGAACAAAGAAAAAGGGCGGCCGAACATCGGCCACCCTTTTGTTGGATTGAGTTTTCTGGGCTAGCTGGACAAACTTAGTACATGCCGCCCATGCCGCCCGGGCCACTAGGACCACCGGCAGCAGCAGCCTTCTTGTCGTCTTCCTTCAACTCGGCCACCAGCGCTTCCGTGGTGAGCATCAGGCCCGCGATGGACGCCGCGTTTTGCAGCGCCAAACGGGTGACCTTCGCGGGGTCAATCACGCCAGCCTTCACGAGGTCGACGTATTCGCCGGTATCCGCGTTGAATCCGAAGTTTTCGTCCTTGGATTCGCGGATTTTGCCGATCACCACCGCGCCTTCAAAGCCGGCGTTGTGGGCGATCTGCCGGCACGGCTCTTCGAGCGCGCGCTTCACGATGCCAACTCCGACCGCTTCGTCGTCGTGCAGCTTCAGCTTGTCAATGGCGTTCAAGCAGCGCAGCAGGGCCGCGCCTCCGCCGGGAACGATGCCTTCTTCAACAGCCGCACGGGTGGCGTGCATGGCGTCCTCAACGCGAGCCTTCTTCTCCTTCAGCTCAGTTTCGGTAGCCGCGCCAACCTTGATGACCGCGACGCCGCCCACGAGCTTCGCCAGACGTTCCTGGAGCTTCTCGCGGTCGTAGTCGGAGGTGGTGTTCTCGATCTGCTGACGGATCTGCTTCACACGGCCTTCGATTTCGCTGGCCTTGCCTCCGCCTTCCACGATTGTGGTGTTGTCTTTGTCGATGGTGACCTTCTTGGCCTTGCCCAAGTCCTCGATCTTCACGTTCTCGAGCTTAATGCCGAGGTCTTCGGTGATGGCCTTACCGCCGGTCAACACCGCGATATCCTCCAGCATGGCCTTGCGGCGATCGCCAAAGCCAGGGGCCTTGACGGCGCTGCACTGCAGCGTGCCGCGCAGCTTGTTCACCACGAGGGTGGCAAGCGCTTCACCTTCCACTTCCTCCGCGATGATCAACAGGGGCTTGCCGAGCTTGGCAATCTGCTCCAGCAACGGGAGCAGGTCCTTCATCGAACTGATCTTCTTCTCGTGGATCAGGATCAGCGCGTTTTCCAGCACGCATTCCATGCGCTCTGGATCGGTGACGAAGTAGGGCGACAGGTAGCCGCGGTCGAACTGCATGCCTTCCACGACTTCCAGCGTGGTGTCCATGGTCTTCGATTCTTCCACGGTGATCACGCCGTCCTTGCCGACCTTCTTCATCGCTTCGGCAATGATTCCGCCAATTTGTTTATCGTTGTTGGCGGAAATGGTGCCGACCTGGGCGATCATGTCGCCCTTCACGTCTTTGTGGAGCTTCTTGATTTCCTCGACGGCCACTTCGACGGCGCGGTCAATGCCGCGCTTGAGAGCCGTGGGGCTCGCGCCGGCCGCAACCGTCTTCACGCCTTCGCGGAAGATGGCCTGGGCCAGAACGGTGGCGGTGGTGGTGCCATCGCCCGCGACGTCGCTGGTCTTGCTGGCGACTTCGCGGACCATCTGCGCGCCCATGTTTTCGAGCGGATCGCGCAGTTCGATTTCCTTAGCCACGGTCACGCCGTCTTTGGTGATGATCGGAGCGCCGAACTTCTTCTCAATCACCGCATTGCGGCCCTTGGGGCCGAGGGTGATCTTTACTGCGTCCGCAAGGGCATTCACGCCACGTAGAATCGCCTGGCGGGAATTCTCTCCGGTAACAATCTGCTTCGCCATTTCTTCATTCCTCCTGAATTTTTTCCAACGTCCCGGCCCGAAGGGTTTGGGCCAGGGTTTCCAGATCCAGGCGCAGAAACCAGCCAGATCCGGAACTTACCACTAGCAACAACGGGGAACTTCTTTACTTCTTGGCCGCTTTTGCCGCTCCACCCAACTTCGCGAGAATTTCTTCTTCGCGCAGAATCAGGAGCTCTTCGCCATCGATCTTGATTTCGCTGCCGCTGTACTTGCCGAACAGCACGCGATCGCCTACGTTGACGTCCAACGGAACCCGCTCGCCCTTCTCTCGCTTGCCCGCGCCGACGGCGATCACTTCGCCCTCTTGCGGTTTTTCTTTCGCGGAGTCGGGGATGATGATCCCGCCCTTGACGGTTTCCTTCTCTTCAATGCGCTTCACGATGACACGGTCGTGCAGCGGTGTCAGATTGACTGCCATCTTCGAAAAACCTCCATTTAGGTGAACTTACGGTGTGACTGGTCACTGTGGCAGCAGGGGCTGAAAGGGTGTTTAGCACTCCTCGCTACCGAGTGCTAATATATCAGCTTTCACCCTCCAGTCAAGCCTTTTCCGGACGATTGCCGCGCGTTTACGCAGATTTAATGTGGATTTTGTCTACGGTAAGCTATTCATTATCAATAGGATGGTGCCGCAAGATTTTCCTTGCACTTGGCCATTGCCGTGCCCTTTGCTGCGGCGGTAGACTCGCGCCATCTCCTCATGCACTGGTTCCCTTACGCCCGCCTGATCACTTTGACTGCTGGCACTCTCCTGCCTTTCTTCTGGATGGTTGTGATCCTCGGCCATCGCCGCCAGCGTAACTTCGAGCGTGTATTCTTTTTTCTTTGTCTCGCATTGACGCTGTTTTGCGGCAGCAGTCTGCTCGCGCTCAACGCCCAGCTTTACTACAGCGTTCCACCTAATGCTTTGCTTACGTTTGCCTGGACTTTTCTCTGCATCGGCCTCTGGGTTCTTCCCGCGCTCGTCGTTCATCTCCACGTCGAGTACGCCTCGCTGCAAAATCTGATCGCAGGTTCTGCTGCGAAATATGCGTGGCTGGCGGCAGCATATCTTCCTGCGTTCGTTCTTTTGTCTCGGCTATCAAATGCTCTTCAGCGCAGGCAAGACTTCGGCTTTTCGACGCCTTCGCTCCAGTTGGGGGGGTACTTCCAACTCTGGCTTTTCCTTTCCATCATCGTCGCTGCTTATTGGCAGTGGCGCTTCTTGTCGGCGTCCACCGTTGACGAACAGAAGAAGCTTCACAGATGGCTGTGCGGAGATTTTGTTTTGTTGGACTGTGCGGTGCTGCTCTTCTTCCTCGAACAGCGCGGACTCGCTTCAGCAGAACACTCTAGCTTCTTTGAAATGATCGTTCTCTGGGGAGTAATCGGCCCGTTGATCGCGCTCATCAGGGATGTGAGAAGAGACAACGTCCTACAGATCGGCCGCCAGGGGAATCTTATCTATGCAGTCTCTGGCATTTTCCTGGCTCTCCTCTATCTCAGCTTTGTGCGCCGCGCGAGCGTCTGGTTTGAACCGTATTTACCGCCGGAAGCCACCGCCGCGCTTCTTCTTTTCTTGCCGGTGGTCTTTTTCGAGCCGCTCCAGCGCCTGACCCGGGGCCTGTTGCGGCAAACGGCGCAGACCGAAGTGGACCGCGCGCAAAAACTAATGGGCTCAATCAATGAGGTAGCGCGCCTGGGCGATCTCGATAAGCTCCGGCTCTTCACCGAACGCTGGCTCACCGATCAACTGCAACTCGCTGAGGTTCACCTTTCTCTCGATCTCGAAGGCACCGTGCCCGTCGCCACGGAAACCCGCGGCATTGGTACAGAAGAGTCATTTGCGATTCATCGGGGAACACAACACCTTGGCTCTCTGCAAGTTCGCTCGCACGGCGCCATGATCTCTGGAGAAACCTTCGCAGCATTGGAATTTCTTTGCGAACAATGGCCAGCGGCGTTCGATCTCTGCGGCTTGATTGAAGAAAAGCTGCAGCTCGAAAGGGAATTGGCCGAACGCGAACGCCTTGCACTGGTAGGCCAGATGGCGGCGAGCATTTCGCACAACCTCAAAAATCCCCTGGGCTCCATTAAGACAATTTTGCAGGTTCAACTGGAACGCCCCGACCTGCCCACCTCGCTACGCTCAGAGACCCAAATGGTCCTGGACGAAATCAATCGCCTCTCGGCGAAGCTAAATCAACTATTGCAATTCAGCCGTCTGGGAGTGCGGCCAGTCCACACAGGCTCGTTCTGCAATCTCACCCAGGTGGCTCACGATGTTATCCACATGCTCCATCCCGAAGCCGTCCGGCGAGACATCGCACTCCAACTGCAGCCGTCGCCGGAACATTGGGTCGCCGCGAACGGCGAAGCCGTGAATGACATCCTCACAAATCTCGTCCTGAATGCCATCGAAGCCACTCCCTCGGGCGGCCACGTTGCAGTTGAGCTGCAGGCCAACGGCAGCGCCTGCTACGTATTCATCGAGGACGACGGTTCCGGCATTCCGCCGGATCTAAAAGAAAAAGTCCTGCAGCCGTTTTTCACCACCAAGCCGCTCGGAACCGGTCTGGGCCTGGCCATCGTGCAAAAGCGCTTGGAGGAACTGGGTGGCACTCTGGAACGGAAGAGTCCCGCGAGCCAAGGCGCCGGAACTAGGTTCAAAATCGCCCTGCTCGCCCGCCCGCACGTCGAAAAACCATGAGCTATCGAGATCCAATTTGCTCCGCCAGAAAGCTGCGTGTTTCGAACTTGGTGCTCACGGCACGCCAGGCCCAAACATCACTTGCCACCCCTCTGTGTCCCCGGGACAATTGTCGCTATGGTCTCAATCTTGATTGCTGGATCGCGGGTGAGAGCCGGCGCACAGGCCACTCCGCCTCCCGCGGACCCCGCGCCCATCCAGTTCGGCGACAAGCGCTTGCTCTACTTTGCGCTGTTTATGGCTGGCTTTGCCCTGCGCTACGGCTTCGCTTTGTGGAAGCGCACCTACATCTGCGCCCATGGCTACATTTTGCCCTTCGGCGCCGAAGTTTGCAGCATCGCGGAGAGCATTGTCGAAGGTCGCGGCTACTCTTCGCCCTTTTATGTTCACAGCGGCCCCACCTCTTGGATCGCTCCTCTGTATCCGTACACAATGGCCTTGTTATTCCGGATTTTTGGCGTGTGGTCGGAAGCCTCCGCGCTGGTCATGATCTGGCTGCAGTGCCTGATGGCCGCGGCTACGGGAATTTCCATTTACGTACTCGGCACTCGCACCCTTGGCGCCAAGGTGGGTTTTTGGTCGGCATGGATCTGGGCCGTCAGCCCGATTTTTTTTCGCTGGCCCGTTTCCTGGATTTGGGACTTTACCGCCAGCGCTCTCCTCGTCTCCGTTGCCATGCTCATCACCCTGGACGCCGCGGAGCAGGGCACCAAGAAATCGTGGTTGCGCCTCGGGGCCATCTGGGGCCTTACGGCCTTGATCAACCCGGCGCCGCTCAGCGTTATGCCCGTCACATTCCTCTACGCCGCCTATGCCAACTACGAGGCCGGGAAGAAATGGGTTCGGCCCTTTGTTTATTCCGCTGCGTTGTGCGTCGCCATCATTTCCCCGTGGCTGGTGCGGAATTACGTTGTGTTTCACCGTCCTGTCTTTCTGCGCAGCAATTATTGGTTCGAATTTTATCTCGGCAACTATCATTTCAGCAATGGCTTCGGTTTCGACGGCAAACACCCCAACAACAATCCCAGGGTCTTGGCCCAATATCGGAAATGGGGCGAGCCGCGCTTCATCGACTATTACAAAAAAGACTCCTTCGACTTTATCCGCGAGTATCCGGCCGAATTTCTGGATCTGACCCTCCATCGAACTTGGTGGTATTGGGACGGCACCAGCCTCGAATATTACGGCCGTCCCGAGTGGTGGGTTCCATGGAAATTCTGGCCCCTGTCTTTGCTGGGATGGTTCGGTTTTTTGTTCGTGCTCACGCGCAGACCCCGTGGCTGGCTTCTATTCTCCGCGCTTCTTCTGATTTATCCCATTCCGTACTATCTTGCGTACCCAAGCGTGAAGTATCGCCATGCCATCGAACCCGAGCTTCTGCTTCTGGCCGTCTATCTTGCCTTTGTAGTTCGCGGAGAAATCGTCGGCCGCTTCAAACTTCTACAGTCCCCGCCGCGAACCGCGGATTAAGATCGGTTCAAGTTATCTCCCTTGGCTCAAGCAGCCGCGTCGCTTGGGAGCCCGTCACAACATGAAAACCATACTCATCGTGGATGACGAACCCGCTTCTCGTTACGCCCTTCGGCGCGCTCTGGAAGGCCGCTACCGCATCGTCGAAGCGGATTCCAGCGCCGCAGCGCGCTCGGCCCTGGCAACAGAGAATCCAGAGTTGTTGCTGCTTGATGTAGTCATGCCAGGCGAAGACGGGCTGGCTTTTCTTAAGTGGCTGCGCAGCGAAGGCAACCAGTTGCCGGTGCTGATGGTCTCGGCTTTGGATACCGCGAAGCCCGCTGTGGAAGCGCTGCAATTCGGCGCGGCGGATTATCTGGTGAAGGGATTCGAGCTCGAGGAGTTACGCACGCGCGTAGGCAATCTCCTGAAGCTCGCTTCACTGGAACAGGAAAATGATTCCTTACGCCGGCGCTTGGCTGCTGAAGGCCAATTCGGCCAGATGATCGGCCGTTCCGCGGCAATGCGCCGCGCGTTCGAACTTGCCGACCGCGTGGCCGCAGCTGATTCCACAGTGTTGATTCTGGGCGAAAGCGGCACCGGCAAGGATTTGCTGGCGCAGGAAATTCACGCGCGCTCTCAACGCAACGGAAAAGCGTACGTAGCCGTGAATTGCGCGGCCCTCCCCGAAACGTTGATCGAATCGGAGTTATTTGGCTACGAACGAGGCGCATTTACTGGCGCGGCGCAACAAAAAAAGGGCCGTTTCGAACAAGCCCACGGCGGCACGCTATTCCTCGACGAAATTGGCGATATGAATCCGGTCACGCAATCGAAAGTCTTGCGAGCGCTGGAGAATCGCACGATCGAGCGGCTGGGCGGCACCCAATCCATCCCCGTTGACGTACGTATAATCAGCGCCACGCATCGCAATCTTCCGTTGGCGATTCGCGATGGCAAATTCCGCGAAGATCTTTTCTACCGCCTGCGCGTCGTTACCATCGAACTGCCTCCGCTGCGCTCACATAAGGAAGACATCGTTGCGCTCGCGGAAGCCTTTCTTCAGATTCACAGCGGACGCCTCGGGCGTACAGGACGTCTTGCCAAAGACGCGCTGGCGACTCTCGAGCGCTACGATTGGCCCGGCAATGTACGCGAATTGAAAAATGCCATCGAGCGCGCCATGGTCCTGTGCCCCGGCGAAGAAATAGGCGCGCAAGATCTGCCGGCAGAAGTTGTCAAAGGTACTCCATTGCTGCCGAAAATCGGCGCAGACGGCGTGGATCTAGGCTTGAACGAATCCCACTTTCGTGAAGCTAAACGCAAATTTGAGGTTGCCTACCTGCGCCGGCAGCTTGCTGCCCACCGTTGGAACATTTCTCGCACGGCCGCCACCATTGGCCTGCATCGCCAGAGCTTGCAGGAGCGCTTGCGTGAACTTGGCATTCGCCGCCCCGGCCAGGAAATTGCCGCGGAGGACGACGAAGCATAATGTTCCACGGCTTCCTTCAAGCAGGCGGCGGCAGCACGCGCTTCGGAACCGACAAAGCGCTCGTGACGCTCGGCGGCAAGAGCATGCTGCAGCGCACCGGCGAGCTTCTGAGTGGCGTCTGCGAAGGCGTGCGCATCGTCGCGCCAGCCGCCAAATATGGCAACGAAGCCTGGCCGGTGATCGCGGATCAATGGCCCGGCGAAGGTCCGTTAGGCGGAATTCTCAGCGCACTAGCCACAATCCAGAATTTCGCATCCGCAAAGGATTGGGCGCTCATCGTCAGCTGCGATATGCCATTTCTCACGCAGGAATTTTTGGCTTTTTTGCGGGATTGGGCCGTGCAAAGTTCCGCGCAGGTGGTCGCGCCACGCTCCAGTGTTGGCCTCGAGCCGCTATGTGCATGTTGGCGAGCGGGCGCTGCCGCCGCCATTCGCACCTCATTCGATGCAGGCACACGCAAGGTCACCGAAGCCATGAAACGCCTGCACATGGAAGTGCTTGACGAGCCGGTCTGGAAACGATTTGATAGCGATAACCGGCTATTCTGGAACATGAACACCCCAGACGACTATGAGGCCGCGCGCCGCATTCTGGAGACAGGAAATCGATGAGTGAACCGCTCCAACAAGCTGGATTGACATCGGCGCAGTCTGGCCGGAGCGCCTCCGAGTACTATTTCGAGTTTCGCGGCGTCAACAAAGCCTTCGACGACCGCATCGTGCTCAACGATGTCAGTTTCAAGGTAAAGCGCGGCGAAACCTGCGTCATCATGGGGCGCAGCGGTGTGGGCAAATCCGTTTCCTTGAAACACATCATGGGTTTCCTTCGTGCGGACTCTGGACGTGTTTTCATCGACGGCGTGGACGTCACCGATAATACCGAGCGGCAGTTTGAGGAAATCCGCCGCAAAGTAACCATGGTTTTTCAGTCCGGCGCGCTTTTCGATTCTCTCACTGTTGCGGAAAATATCGCCTTCCCGCTTGAAGGCCAACCTGGCCTGACCGACGAGGACATCACAGCTTACGTGGCGAAGCTGGCAAAAATGCTGGAAGTGGAAGAAGTGATGGAGAAAGTCCCCAGCGAGCTGTCTACGGGAATGAAACGCGCCGTGGCCATCGCCCGCGCCCTTGCGCAAAATCCCGAAGCGATTCTTTACGATGAACCGACAACGATGGTCGATCCCATCATGGCCGGGCACATGGGCGACCTCATTCTTCGTTTGAAGGAAACTTTTCACAAAACATCCATCGTCGTCACCCACGACACCCACCTTGCCAGGCGCCTCGCCGACACCATTGTTTTCTTGCAGGATGGCAAGGCACAGAACTTCGGCTCGTGGAAAGAATTTGAAAGTTCGCAGGATCCCTTTCTTCACGATTTCCTTCTGCAGGATGAACTCATCCCCGCTCTGGACGTGACCCTGTGACAACTGCCACTGCTGCGCCAAAGGATCCCAAGGCGCAGCTTCGAAAAAGCATGGGTTTCTGGGATGTGCTTCTCTTCAACATCGCTACTGTCCTCGGCCCGCGTTGGATCGCCGCCGCCGGACACAACGGCACATCTTCCATCAGCCTCTGGGTCATCGCTGCGGTTTTCTTTTTTGTCCCCGGAGCTTTCGTGATCAACGAATTGTCTTCACGGTTTCCGGATGAAGGCGGCCTATACGTCTGGGCCAAGGAAGCGTTTGGGGATTTTCACGGCTTTGTTGCCGGCTGGACCTACTGGATTTACACCGTATTTTATTTTCCCGGCTTGTTGCTCGCCAGCGCTTCGATGAGCGCATACGTCATCGGCGAAAAAGGTGCAACACTTTCGCAGGATCGCACATTTCTGCTGGTCGTCTCCCTAATCCTTCTTTTCGTTGCCGTTTTGTTGAACATCATCGGCTTGAATATAGGCAAGTGGCTACAGAACGCCGGCGGTGTCGGAACATATCTCCCGCTGCTGATGTTGGCTGGAATTGCTTTGCTGGTTTATTTCAAGCATGGCTCAGTGACGCACTTCACTTGGGCCAACATGATGCCCACGTGGAATTGGGACACCGTAAATTTCTGGTCGCAGATCGCTTTCGCCTTCACCGGTCTGGAACTGGTTTCGGCCATGAGCGAGGAAGTGCGCGACCCACGCCGCACTTTGCCTAGGGCCGTGTTTGGCGCCGGCGCGATGATTGCGTTCATGTATATCGCGGGAACTTTTGCAATTTTAACGCTTGTGCCCGCAGCCGATCTCGATCCCAAGAGCGGTGTATTCCACGCGATCACCCTCGGCTCCGTCGCCCTCAAAGTTGGCTTTCTCGGAATCCTGGCAGCTCTGCTGGTTTCTGTAGGGAACGCCGGCGGAGTCGGCAGCACCGTCGCCGGCATAGCGCGCGTGCCGTTTGTGGTTGGTATTGACCGCTATCTGCCCGCGGCGTTTGGAAAAATTCATTCCAAGTGGAAGACGCCCTACATTTCGATCCTGGTTCAGGCTGGCATTTCCGGCGCGATTCTGTTGCTCAGCCAAATCCAGAGCGAAACCGTGCAATCCGCGTATCAAATGCTCATCGACGCCGCCATTATTCTTTACTTCATTCCATTCCTGTATATGTTTGCCGCTGTCATCAAACTATCGGGCCGCAAGGACCGCACGGAAAACGCCCACGCCGTGTTGGTTCCCGGAGGCACAATCGGATTGTGGCTCAGCGGCATCCTGGGTTTCCTAGTGGTTCTGCTCGGCATCTTCGTTTCCCTCGTGCCGCCGGGTGAAAGCACCGATAAATTAAGTTTTGAAGTACGGCTGGTTGGCGGAACACTCGCCTCGATTTTCATCGGACTAATTCTTTACTGGCGCGGCGCGCGATCGAAGAAATCCGCTTGAACCTCAAAAGCCCTGGCTGACCAATTGTTCGATGCTAAGCTTACTCGATGGCTTCGTTCCGTTCCGCGCTTCCAGGTAGCGCTCCACATATTTCCCCAGCACGTCCCCTTCAAGATTCACGGCGTCTCCGATTTTCTTGTTCTTGATGTTCGTGTGCTCATACGTGAACGGAATCACCGCGATTTCCGCCACGCGCCCGTTCCACCGTGCGACCGTCAGGCTGATGCCATCAATGGTGATCGATCCCTGCGGCACGATGTACTTGGCAAACGATTCTGGTACTTCGACCCCATACCACCAGTTTTCGCCCTCCGATTCGAGGCGCGTCACTCGTCCCGTCGTATCCACATGGCCAAGCACAAAATGCCCGCCAAATTCCTTCCCCGCCGTCATGGGCTGTTCCAGATTTACGCGCATATCGGTTTCCCATTCACCCATGGACGTTTTGCGAATCGTTTCCGCGGAAAGATCCGCAGAGAATCCCTCCCCCTCGAGCGCCACCACCGTCAGGCAACATCCGTCGACCGCGATACTGTTGGCAACAGCCAGATGTGGCGCGACCGTTGGAGCGTGAATCGTTAGCCGCCCGCCATCGCTATTTAGCTTCAAAGAATGAATCGTTCCCAAATGCTCGATGATGCCGGTAAACATGAAAGCTCCAAGAAACCTTAACCGCTAACTATAAACTGTCCTTACTTAGAATTTAAAACTAACGACTTACGACTTCTCCGAACCGACCTGGGCAATCTCCCGCAATTTCCGCAGATCCAGTTTGCCCGTACCTAGATAAGGTAGTTTTTCAACGTAGATGAATTGGTCCGGCCGCGGCTTCCAAAGCGCCGGCAAATCGCTCTTCGCCAATTTTTCCAGGCATTCTTTCAAAGCGTCTTCTTTCAACGTGTGAACCACCACCAACCGCTCGCCTTTTTTCTCATCAGGAATCGCCGTCACAGCCAGCACTTGCCCTTCAGCCCCGATCAATTCGTGAAGTTTTTCCTCCACGCGAATGTGCGGCACCATTTCTCCGCCAATTTTGCTGAAACGGCTCAGACGATCGGTGATCCGCAGAAATCCGTCTTCGTCCACCATAGCAATGTCACCCGTGTTGTACCAGCCATCCTGCAGAACTTCCGCGGTTTTTTTCGGCTGGTTCAGGTAACCCACCATCACGTTTGGACCTTTCACGAGCAGCAATCCGGGCCTGTCCACTGCCAACCATTCTCCCGTCTCCGGATCGATGATGCGGATCGCGATGCCGGGCAAGGGATGCCCAATCGTCCCGCGCTTTGCGCCGACTTGCCGGAAATAAGTGGCCCGAAAATCATACGTATTCACCGCAACCACCGGCGAACACTCCGTGCAACCGTAACCTTCCAGCGGCCGAAGCCCGAAATGATCTTCGAATCCCTGCGCGACGCGGCCCGGCAACTTCTCCGCTCCCGCCATCACGATGCGCAAACTTCCAAACGCTTCCGGCGGAATGCGCCGCGCATAGGTATTCAGAAAAGTTGGCGTAGACAAAAGCATCGTCACCGAATATTTGGCAACCAGCGCGCCAATCGCCTGTGCATCCAACGGACTTACGTGGAACACTACACCCATCCTCGCAAGAGGCGGCAGGCAAAGCGTGCCGGTGAACCCGAACGAATGAAAGAAGGGAAGTATGCCAAGGATGCGGTCGCGCTCATTCAAATGGAAAATCTGCTCGAGTTGTTCCACGTTCGAAGCCAGATTGAAATGTGAGAGCACCACGCCTTTCGGTTCTCCCGTGGAGCCGCTGGAGAAAATCACCGTTGCCGTGCCATCTAGCGAAGGCGGACGTGATACTCCGAGGAACATTTCCAGAAGCCGCGCAGGAAGCAGTTTGCCTGCAAGCAAGGCCGCGATCTTCTCGCCCAAGCCGGGATTCAACGCCAGGTCTTCCGCATAAATCAATTCCCCGGGAGGCTGGATCGGCACTTTTTCCAGAAATTGCCGGGACGTGACTACGGTTTTCAATTCACATTGCTTCGCGCACGAAGCGATCGATTCATTCGACGAAGTGTAATTCAGATTGATCGGCACTTTGCCGGACAGCAGCGCGGCCCAATTCACCAACGCCCCGGGAATGGATGGCGGCAGAAGAATCCCAACCATTTCTTGCTCTCGCCACAGCGGTCGCAGTCGCCTGGCTAGGAATACGGCCTTGATTAGTGAATCGCCGAACGTCAGTTTCGGTGTGCGTCCGTCGGCCATTGCAAAACGCCGGGGATGGCGTCGCGCGGCTTGCATAAACGAACGCGTCAACGGTTTCATGTACCGCCGACGGCGCTGAAATGCCTCCATGCCAAGTTCCTGTACTGCCTTGCGCACTTCGGGCGCGGTGGACGTCGGCGGCAGCGGCCTGCCGAATGTAATCCGCACGGGGTAGGGAATCGTTCGCGGCCATTTCCACAAAAAGTGCCCGCCGGAAAAGCTGAAAATCGATCCCCAAATTCCGTCGATGTTCACCGGAATAATCGGAACATCAATCCCCTTGATGATGCGTTCGAAACCGCGTCGAAACGGCAGCATCTGCCCGATGCGTGTGATCTCCCCCTCCGGGAAAATGCACACCACTTCGCCGTTGCGCAAAGCTTCGGAAGCTTCTCGCAACGAATGAATCATTTCGCGCGGTCCCTGATCGGACGCAATGGGAATAATTTTCAACATTTTTGCGAACGGTTTGATCACCGGGTTATCGTAAACGCCTTTGAACATCAGGAAGCGAATCGGCCGATCCGTGGCGGCCACCAACAGCACCGCATCCACCCAGGAAGCGTGATTCGGCGTAAGCAACGCGCCTCCGCGCGGCGGAATCATCTCCTGCCCCTTCAGATCCAGCCGGTAAATCGTATGCGCGGCGATCCACAGCAACAGGCGCACCAGGGAATCCGGCAACAGCCATAGCACATAAGCCAACGCGCCCAATGTGCCGACCGAGGCCCACAAGAAAATACTCGACGCGCCCAGATGCAGAAAATGTTTGCAGATGTAATAAACGACCGAAGCGCCCAAAATGCCGACAAACGACAACAGGTTCGCGCTGGCCAGCACGCCTCCTCGATGCTGTTCCTCCGGCCTGTGTTGCAGCAATGCGCTGATCGGTACGATGAAAAATCCGCCAAAGAAGCCAAGCGCAGCCAGCAAAACCAGAACAGTGGTGAAGGACAAGCCAGGGAGGGCGAGCAGAAATCCAAAAACGGTGATTCCCGTAGCGCCCAGCGGAATCAGCCCGTATTCGATTTTGCCGCCCGAAAGATATCCGGCTGCCAGGCTGCCCAGGCCGATGCCAATCGCGATGGCTGCCTGCAGCAAACTTCCGCGCGAAGAGGGAACGGCCAACACATCGCGTCCGTAAAAGACGATGTCAAACTGCAGCAGCGCCCCAAGGAAGAAAAAGTACGTGTTTCCTGCCACCGCGAGCCACAACACGCGATCTTTCCGGATGCGTTCCCCGTTCGTCCACAGGTCGCCCAGAAAATTGATTTGGAATTTCTTCGTCGGATCGGCAGCGCGGACTTTCGTAACTCCCAGGCTCGTGATGAGCCCCACAACAGAGCAGGCCAGAAAAAACACGCCTGAATAAGCCTGGTGGTTTCCGAACCAACCCGGAAGTTGTCCCGCAACCACGGTTCCCACAATCGCCGCAAGAAATGTGCCCAGTTCGATGACGCCATTGCCCCACGACAATCGATTTTCGGGAAGAATTTCCGGCAGCAAACCGTATTTGGACGGCCCGAAAAGCGCTCCCTGCGTGCTTGCCAGAAACAGCGCCGTAAGTGACATCGGCATGCTGTGCAACGCGAACCCCAGAATCGCAAACACCATCACGCCAATTTCGAAAATCTTCGTCCCGATGGTCACCGCTCGCTTGCTGAAGCGGTCCGCTAGGTAACCGCCGGTCATGGAAAACAGGATGAAGGGCAGGGCAAACAGAGCGCCCACTAGCAGTACCCTGGTCTCTTCCTCATCAGGCGTGAGATTTGTTCCGATAATCAGATAGAGGACGAGGAATTTCAGGCCGTTGTCGTTGAAGGCGCCCTGAAATTGTGTGGCGATCAGGCTCCAGAAACCGAGGCGCCAGGAACGCGGAGCATCAGCCATTCGCGAAGGACCTCCGGCGGAGAGCATTTACAGCCAGCAAAGTGATGCCAAATGGTCGCAGAGAAAGCCTAGATTGAATAGGAGTTTTTGGCACAAAGGTTCGATTCGCCTCTGCCGTCGAAACTATGTGGGACCCATTCTCTTTTGGATGAATTCAACGGGATTGAACCCGGACGCGCCCCCAGTTAACCGTTCTTGGAAATAGATTTTTCCCCAGGGCAGTAGGAAGTTTCGCGTGTGGAAATATCCGAAGATCCACCGAGACCGACATTCTACAATCTCGGAGTATTTCACTATTTTCCATTTCCACAACCGCCTGTATCTCAAGTGGTCCCCCTCAGGTGCGATTTGAGCAACGCTGAGCAGGAACGAAATCGGAATCAAAAATAGCCCCGCCAGAAGAAAATTTATGGGGCCACGCTTTGCGCTCAACAAAATGCAAGGACCAGTTGACAGAATGAGAACGCAGTACCGATATAACCATGGGTAGGGAGTTGGAAATCTCAACGATGTTTATCTCGTACAGGCATTAATTCTAGAAGAAAATCAGGTCCCACTTGTCCGAAAGTCCGTAAGTGAGCCGGAAACGATGAGCGTTTGGGCAGGTCAGCGAAAGGCAAAATGTTTTTCCCAGCGATCTTTGGCGCGTAGAACAGAACCAATCGATGAACAATCCCAGCTTCGAGTGCCGCTCCATTCACCTTCGGACCAGCCTCAAGCAGCACACTCAAAATTTCCCGCTTGCTCAATTCCTTCAGCACCGCCCGCAAATCAATTCTTCCGCCACGCGTCTTCGCAGGGATCAATGCAACTCCGGCATCCTGCAATTTCCGCGCTTTCGGTGATTTCAAAGAAGCCGCTGTGAATACCAGCAGATCATCCTCCGCAGTTTTCACAATGCGGGCCGCGGGTAATAACCGTAACTTAGTATCCAGTATTACGCGAAGCAGCCTGCGCCGTCGCGGCAATCCGCTGCGATCCGTCAACAGTGGATCATCGGCCAAAATCGTGCCAATCCCCGTCAGCAACACATCCGACGCGTGCCGCATTCGTTGCACTTCCGCGCGTGATTCTTCGCTTGTAATCCACACGCGCTTCTTGCTTCCGCGCACCCGCGGCATAACCAGCTGTCCATCCAGGGTCAGCGCCGACTTCAGCGTTACAAACGGTTTGTGCGTCGTAATCCAATACGCAAATGCCTCATTCAATTTTTCCGCTTGTGCCTCCAGCACTCCGCTCGCCACCTCAATTCCGGCTGCGCCCAGCCTGGCGAAGCCTCTCCCATTCGTCTTTGGGTTCGGGTCCTCCATGGCAGCAACCACGCGCGAAATTCCTGCATTCACGATGGCTTCTGTGCACGGCCCAGTCCGGCCGGTGTGATTGCACGGTTCCAAAGTGACGTAGAGAGTCGCCCCGCGCGCCTTTTGCCCAGCCTGTCGCAGCGCCACGATCTCCGCATGATCGCACGCGTCATACTGATGAAAGCCTTCACCAACAATCGCGCCGTCCTTCACGATGACGCAACCAACCGTTGGATTCGGGCTGGCAAGTCCTACGCCTTTGCGCGCCAGATCGAGCGCGTGCTCCATGAAATGCAAGTCGTGATTGTTCACGGTATTTAGTCGAACAGAGAATCCGCGTAAGTCTGTGCATCGAACGGCACAAGATCGTTGATCTTCTCACCGGTGCCGATAAAGCGAATCGGCAATCCCAATTCGCGGGAGATGGCCACTACAATTCCGCCCTTTGCCGTGCCGTCCAGCTTCGTCAAAATGATTCCCGTAACGCCAACCGAGGTCGTAAACTCTCGGGCCTGCGCCAGCCCGTTCTGCCCCGTAGTCGCGTCTAGCACCAGCAGCACATCGTGCGGCGCGCCGGGAATCACCTTCGCGGCGGTTCGCTTCATTTTTTCGAGCTCAGTCATCAAATTCGATTTCGTGTGCAGCCGACCCGCCGTATCCACGATCACTGCATCCACATTCCGCGCCTTTGCCGCCGCCATCGCGTCATACACAACCGCGGCCGGATCGGACCCGGATTTTTGCTTGATCACTTCCACGCCATTGCGTTGCGCCCAAATTTCCAGTTGCTCGATAGCCGCCGCGCGAAACGTGTCCGCCGCGCAAAGCACCACGCTGCGCCCATCCTGGCGCAAGCGACTTGCCAGCTTGCCGATGCTTGTAGTTTTCCCCGCGCCGTTTACGCCCACAATAAAAATCACGCGGGGATCGTTCCCGTTCGCGGCCCCAACCAGCGTCGGCGTGTTGCCATAAACGTTGAGCGCCCGAAACACATGTGCCTTGATCTCTTTCTTCAACTGCGCGCCATCGGACAAGGCATTCCGCGCAATCTGTTCCTTCACCGAATCCAGGATTTCGCGTGTTGTTTTCACTCCTAGATCGGCGGAAAGCAGCGCAGTTTCCACTTCCTTCAGCACTGATGGATCGATCTGCCGCCCACCCTTGGTGACATTATCCAGCGTATCCGCGAGCGCGTTCTTGGTCTTGCTGACCGATTCCTTCAGGCGCTCCAGCAGCGTTGGTTCAGGTTTTCCAAAGAGGGTAATCATACAGTTCGAAGCGCATCCAGAGGCGCAACACAAAATTGTAACAGATGGGAGAGAAGGGAAGAGCTAGACGTGAACTTCAACAGCGGACAACCGCAGCTTGCCCGCTTTCACCGCGGATTCCAGCGCATTCACCACCGACTGATCGAATTTCGACCCCGTCAGCGCCTTGATCCGGCCCAACGCGTATTCCAAATCCATTGCCGACTGGTACGGCCGGTTCGTGGTCATCGCGTCCAAGGTATCCGCCACCGCGATAATTCGCGCCATCAACGGAATCTGCGGCCCAGAGAAGCCGTAAGGATAGCCACGCCCGTCCAGATGCTCGTGGTGCAACTCGATGCCGGGCAACATGTCTTTCAACTGCGACACGGGACGCATGATATTTGCGCCCTTGGTCGTGTGCGTCTTCATGATTTCGAATTCTTCCGGTGTCAGCGACCCCGGCTTCTTCAATACACGATCATCCACGCCAATTTTGCCGACGTCATGTAGCAACGCCGAAATTTTCAGTTTGTCTAGGTCCTCTGGAGTCAATTTCAATTCCTGCGCAATCACCGTTGAATACTTGGCCACGCGTCCAGAATGACCACGAGTATACGGATCCTTTTCGTCGATTGCGGCCGCCAGCATGCGGATCGACCCGATAAACAATTCGCGATTTTCTTCCGCCGCTTCTTTCAGCCGCTCAATGTACTCTTCGATGTCGCTGGCCATCAGGTTGAAGTTTTCGGCCAGTTCGCTGATTTCCGCGGCCCCCCGCACAGGAGTGCGCTGGTGAAATTCCCCTCGGCTGATGGCGCGCGTGGACGCCGCCAGACTGCGGATCGGCCCGCTGATACCAACCGCGAAAAAGTATCCGAACAGCACCGCGATCAACACCACCACACTCACGAACGCCAGAGCCTGCCGGTTCAATTCCGTCACTCCCGCGTCGGCGCGCGCCTCTTTAACGCTGCGTTGTGCGATCACCGCCCAGTTCACTTCCGGAAACGTGCTGTACGTCCCGACCATCTCCACATCGTGATTGTTTTCTTTTTCCGTGAAGCGCACCGTTTCAGTAGTGCGCAGCTCCCGCGGCAATTCCTTGATTTGCTGAACCAGGTGCGACTTCTCGCTCAAATCTTCGCCAGGCACGAAATGTTTCGTCTCAGGATGCGCAACGATGTGACCGAAGTGATCCACAACGAAAACAGTTCGGCCACGCACGCTCGCATCCTGCAGCCGGCGTAAGATCGGATCCAGGGAAACCACCGCCGCCAGCATGCCAGTAAAATTGTTCTGCCCATCCGTCAGTGGCACAGCGATCACGAACGCCGGGCGGTTGTCCGGCGCCAATGCCAGAGGATCGCTGCGAAATTTAACGGACTGCACCGAGCTGACAAACGCGCGCTGCAGCGCCTTCGCCACAAATGGATCCTGCTCCGCCCGGAAGTTTCCCTGCGAAGCGCTCGTGCCTTTCCCGTCGCGGCCCACGGCCGTCAGGTAAACAAATGTATTGCGGTTGGAGTCAACGAAGTTTTCCAGCAGCCGCGTTACTTTTGGCTCGGCCGCCGGGTCGGTGACGTTATCGATCAGCCCGGTCAAGGCGAGGATCTGCCGCTGGCTGATCAATTGTTGCGTCAAATTGGATTCGAAGAATTGGACTTCCTGCGCCAGCGAACGCGTCAGCTCCGTTTGCTGCACGCGCTCCATGTCCACCAGCTTTTCCTGGCTGAGCTCCAGCACTTGGCGATGATACAAACCGATAGGGAGCGCGCTGACAAGCAGGAGCGCACCGAGCATGAGCCACAAGATGCGCACCCGGCCGGAACGGAGGCGCGTCAACAGGGATGGGAGTGAGACCGCCATCGCAACATATAGATTTTAAGGGACTAATGTGCTGCAACAGGGCTGGCCCAAAGGACAGGCGACGCGCAAATGCCACTGGAACTAAGGTACTAACGGGCAAGCACTTAGCTTGCTATTCCCGCTTCAATGGCCGCTCCATGATGGCGCGAATAGCGTCTTTCGGCGAATTCCCCAAATGCAGGATGCTAAGCACCTGCTCGGTAATCGGCAATTCCACGTTTCGTTCCCGCGCCAACGCCAGCAGGGCTGCCGTCGTTTCCACGCCCTCCGCCACCATGTTCATTTGGCCAAGAATTTCCTGAAGTGATTTCCCTTGGCCCAATTCAAATCCCACGTGACGGTTCCTGCTCAATTCTCCGTGGCAGGTCAGCGTCAGGTCGCCAATTCCCGCCAGCCCGCTGAGCGTTTCCCCTTTGCCTCCGAGCGCCACCGTCAGTCGCGTCATTTCAGCCAGACCGCGGGTGATTAGCGCCGCCAAAGCATTCGCGCCCAGACCCAACCCCTGGCAGGCTCCCGCTGCGATCGCCATCACGTTCTTCATAGCCCCGGCTAACTCCACTCCCAGCACGTCTTCATTCGTGTACAAGCGAAACGTGGAACCCGCAAACTCTTCTTGAAGAAACGCTGCCAGCGCGCGATCGTGCGACGCCAACACCACGGCCGTTGGGTCCCCTCGCGCCGCTTCCAACGCGAACGAAGGGCCGGAGAGCACCGCAGTTCGCGGAATAAATTGCAGTGCGAACACCTGGCCGATTACTTCGCTCATCCGCAGGTGCGTCGACGGTTCCAGTCCCTTCGTCGCGCTCACGATGACCGTGTCCGCGGAAAGATAGGGAGCTGCCTTCAGATAAACGCCGCGAGCGTGCGCGGAGGGCACGGCGCCAATCAAGATCTGCGCTTCGCGCATCACTTCACCCAAATCGTTCGAAGCCTGGACGCACGCGGGGATGGGAACGCCGGGCAAATAAACCGGGTTCTTCCTCTCTTCCTGCATCGACTGAACAAGCGGAGCTTCCCGTACCCATATCCGGATTTCGTGTTTCCTGCGGCTGTGTGCCAGCACGACGGAAAGCGCCGTCCCCCAGCTTCCTCCGCCCAGAATCGCGATCCGGCTCATGCGTTGTCGCTTTCCGACTTGCCGAACGAAAATTTCGGTTCGGTGCCGTCCACCAGTCGTTGCAAATTGGCGTCGTGCTTGTAGAAGAGCAGGGCAGCAGAAAATAGCGTGCCGAGCGTAACAACCAGCGGTGGCGCGTGACCTGGCGCCCAAAGGAAATAGATCAAGAGTGGCATCGCAGCTGCCGCCGAAAGCGAGCCTAGAGACACATAGCGCCAGAACACCACTACCAGCAGAAACACAATCAATCCCACCGTCATCGCCAGCGGGCACAACGCCATGTATACCCCCAGCGCTGTGGCCACACCTTTACCACCGCGAAACTTCAGCCACACCGGGAAGCAATGACCCAATAGCGCCGCGATCCCCGCCAGCATCATGGCGCCCGCCGCCTGCTCCGTGAAGCGCGCCGCGAACAACACTGCCGCCGCGCCCTTCGCCGCGTCCAGCAGCAAGGTGAGAATCCCTGCGAGCGGTCCTGCTACGCGCGAGACATTCGTCGCCCCGATGTTGCCGCTACCGTGTTCCCGCACATCCTTCCTGCCAAAAACTTTCGCCAGAATCAGCCCAAATGGGATGGATCCCAGCAGGTATCCGGCAAGCACAACCATCGCAATTCTCTCGGAATTTCCAGACATCAGACGCTAGCTCTCCGCCACAAAGGGAAACGACTGAATCGTAGTGTACTCCGCTCCCGTGGATTTCAGTTTGCTTTCGATTAAATGAAATTCGCGGGTGATCGCTTCGCCAAAATTGTCGGAGGAGCGTCGTTTCACTGCGTCGGCCAGGGCTAGTGGAAGCCCCGGAGGATCAAAACGCGCCAGAGTCAGATGCGGCGTGAATGGCCGTTCTTCAAGTGGAAAACCAATCTGGTGCAAACTGCGATCGACACTCTCCGCCAGTGGCCGCAAGTTCGCCGATGCTTCCATCCCGCCCCAGAAAACGCGCGGGCGCTTTTCATTTGGAAAAAATCCAAGTCCCCGAAAGCCCAGAGCGACGGGTTGCGAACTTCGAACCGTTTTCAGCGCGCCCTCAATCTGTTCCAACTTCTGCGGATCGCTGTTCCCCAAAAATTTCAAGGTCACGTGAAGATTCTCCGCCCGCACCCATTTCGCTTTGGGCCCAATCCCGCGCAAATCCTTCAAAAGCACGGACAGCGGATCGCGAACTTCGCTTGGAATGGCAATGGCAACGAATAGGCGCAAGGGAAACGTCCCGCTCAGGAGCCTGAGCCGCGGCGCGACGGCGTGTGGCCGTTAAACAGGAAATGCATGCGGACCATGTCCAGTCCAAGTTGCGAAGCGTAGAAGCGAATCGCCTCGCGGTCTCCGGGCAAATGGGTCAATCTTTCTTT
This sequence comes from Candidatus Acidiferrales bacterium, assembly GCA_963701055.1. Lineage (GTDB taxonomy): Bacteria > Acidobacteriota > Terriglobia > Acidiferrales > UBA7541 > Acidiferrum. The sequence goes on from OY969563.1 coordinate 1,840,012, forward strand.
CACTCCCCCCGGTCCCGCCACTGCGATATGCACAGTGCCCACGGGCTTTTCCTCGCTGCCGCCGCTTGGCCCGGCAACTCCCGTAATTCCCACTCCCAATGTGCTTCCCACATGCCGCCGGATTCCTTCCGCCAGCGCAACCGCCACTTCGCTGCTGACCGCGCCCTTTGCCGCAATCATTTCCGCCGGCACGCCCGCCCAAGCCGTTTTCATTTCGTTGCTGTAGCAGACCACCCCGCCAAGAAAATAATTCGAACTGCCGGGAATCCGTGTCAGCCGCTCCGCCAGCAATCCGCCGGTGCAGCTTTCTGCCGCCGCAATCGATGCCCGATTCTCCATCAATAAGTGCGCGACAACTTCTTCCAGCGGTGTTCCCGCATGCGCAAAAATCCTGTCCCCCAACGCCAGCTCGAAGCTGCGCACGATTTCATTCAGCGTGGCGCTTGCTTCAACCGCGTCGTCGCTCCACCGCCGTAAATGGATCTGTACTTCTCCGGGCACCGCCAGGATCGTCGTGTTCACGTCCTTGTATCGCGTGTAGATCGGCCGTATGCGCTCTTCCACATGCGATTCGCCCAGCCCCGTCACCCGCAGCTCGCGCTGAAACATCCGCACAGCGCTGGCATGCCGCTGCAGACGCGGCAACACCTGTTCCAGGAAGAGCGGTTTCAGCTCGCGGGGAGGCCCGGGCAACAAAGCCACCATCCGTCCGTTATCTTCTAGCCACAAACCCGGCGCCGTGCCTCGCGGATTCTCCAGCACTTCCGCTCCTTCCGGCACCATCGCCTGGCGAAGATTCACGGCAGGCATTTCCCGTTTGAAGCTGCGAAAGCGCGCTTCGATCGTGCGAACAACTCCGTCGTTACGCTGCAGCCTGCGCCCCAGAAGCTCCGCAACCGTTTCCCGCGTCAGATCATCCTCGGTTGGCCCCAGCCCACCGCTCGCGATCACCACCGGCACGCGTTTCAGCGCATCTCGAAACGCCTCCGCCAGCAGTTCGCGATTGTCGCCAACAATCGTCTTCCGCAACACTTCAATCCCCAGTTTGTTCAGCTCTTCGGTAACAAACAGCGAATTCGTATCAATCCTGTCCGGAGTCAACAGCTCCGATCCCACCGCAATGATTTCCGCTTTCATGTGCAATATTGTAGCGCAGGCCCCAACGTAAGTCGTCACAGCCTCGATACTTTTCAAAGGGAGGAGTTGCGTCTAGCCGAGAAGAGGCAATCCGTGGACGTTCCAATCCAGCGTAAACAGCGCACTGTTCGCGGCAAGGATTGCGCGGCCGCTGGGCAATAGTGCCATGCCCACAAGCGCTGATCCGCTCAGCACATGCTCCGCGTGGCCCTCTGGCGAAATGCGCACAATTCCACGTCGCCCGGCAAAAGACGCCGCGATATATAAATTCAGCTCCCGGTCGAACGCCAACCCTTGCGGCCGGCCCAGTCCGCGGTAGAACACATGCACTTCGCCGCCTTGCGTGATCCGGTACACGCGGTCATAACTCGAAGTAGTCGGCCCAGTCACGTAGAGTTCCCCGCTGGGGTGAAACGCCAGATGGTATGCGGCCACGGAAGGTTCTAGCGTGGCGAACACGAAAATTTCCCGCTGCGGGCTGATTTTGAAAATCGTTCCGCTGCGGTCTCCCACAAATAAATTTCCAACCCGGTCAAACGCCAGCCCGGTGGCAATCCCCATGCCTTCGATCCATTCTTCTGCCTGACCATTCGGCGTCACGCGATGAATCGTGCCGTCATGCCGGCAGGAAACGAACAGATCGCCCGTCGGCCCGATCGCCAGCCCAGTGGGATTGGTCAGCGACGTCACATAGGGTTTCACCGCATAGTTCGGCCCAATCTTGTAAAGCGACACCGGCACACGTTGACCGCGCGGCCCGCTGAACGTCACATACATATTTCCCATCGCGTCCACCGCCGGATTCGCCACGGGATTTAGGTTGTCCGCAATTTGATACGCAAGTGCAACGGGATACGGCTGGCTTTCGTGTTTCGAGTTCACCACTTGAATGGTTCCCGCGGTCACATTCTCCGGCACCCGCGCAATCAAGCGGTTTCCGCTGGCCAATGCCAGCGCCGCTTCTGCCTCGCCGAAACGCACAACGGGCCGCGCTCCATGACGAGAGAGGAACCCGCTCCCATAAATAGTGATTTCACCGCCAGGCAACGCCGCCGCAGGCGAGATGCGGTCAATGTGTGGAATACCGTTCTTTTCGTGCGTGCTTCCGAACCCAAATTTCATAACACATAAAAGTGTAGCGCGAGACGCAGGCAAATGGCAGCGTACACACCCGCCATCCAGTCGTCCGCCATGATTCCCCAGCCTCCCGGCAGGTGCTCCAGACGGCGGCACGGAAAAGGCTTCACAATATCGAAGATCCGGAAGATCACAAACGCGGCCAGCAGATATTTCCAGTTCAACAAGCTCATGCCCGCATACAGCGCGAACATGCTCGCGTCGGACACGTGCATGAACGTGGTTGCCCACGGCGCCAGTCCGAGTATCAGGGCCAGGTGCACTCCGGAAACCTCATCGATCACTACATATTGAGGATCCTTAACGCCAGCGAAGTTCGCCACTTGGCTGCTGTAGTGAACCCCAAGGTAAGCCATCACCAACCAGATCACTATCGATGGCACCAGCAACATCAATGCGCCCATCGGTCCGCTCAGCAGCGGTTCCGTCCTTCCCATGCCAAATTGAATGCCTTTGCCTAACAATAAAAACCAAGTCAGAGGATGCGAAAATACGGCAATGATCAACCCCGCCAGCGAGCCCCACGTCCCGGGTCCCGGTTTCAAATAACCGATGCCAAGCACCGTCGCAACGGCATAGGCCAATCGCGGTTTTTCGCTGCCGGCCGCGGGAACTTCCTCAGTGGATTGTTTCATTATCATCCCGTTTGCGTTCGTGCAACGCTCGCCGGTCGGTCTCAGGAATTTCATCCTCGTTGAAGATCGGGTCAGACACCACGTACTTTTCCGAGGACCACGCGCCCAGATCGAGCAGCCGGCAGCGCTCCGAACAGAACGGAAACTCGGAGTCTTTTTCCGAATCCGTGGGCTTTTTGCAGATGGGGCATTTGTATGTCATGGCGAAGGAAGTGTTTTACCACAGAGCGCAGGGGGAGCACAGAGCGAAGAATTTCCAGCCTGCACGACGCAAATCCCGGCGGGGAGCTATCCAATCACGCGCAGCGCTGCACCCGTGGAAATGCGGGTCAGTTTTTCCACCGGCGGCATAGCGGGTACCACTGCCATCGGCAGGATCTCAGGCCGCGGCAGAATCTCCACCACGCGCCCGATCAGATCGTAGGCGTCGGTCTTGGTAATTTCCACTTTCACGGCGTCGCCGGTAGCCGCCAGTTCGCCGTTGGCTATCTCAATGTCTGTCAGATACAGCTTCCCATCGATGTCCGGTGCCATCCCTTCCAGGCGCGCCTCCCACACCATCGGATTATCCTTGGACAGTCCTTCCACCAGCGCAGTTTCCGTTCGCCCCTTGTGCGCACGCAAATTTTCTCGCGAAATTTTCTGCTGCAACGCCATCAGCCGTGCGCGCCGTTCCGCAATCGTTTCGGCATCTACTTTTCCATCGAGCGGGAAACTGGCCGCATTGTCAACATCGGAATATTCAAACACGCCCATCCAATCGATTTTCGCCGTGGCTACGAATTGATGGAGTTCCTCAAAGTCGTCCTTGGTCTCGCCCGGAAAGCCGACGATAAAACTGGTGCGCAACGTCACGCCCGGGATGGTTTTGCGAACGCGCTCCAGCAGCTTCAGAAACGCGTCGCCGTTCGATCCGCGCTTCATCCGTGCCAGTACGTTGCGGCTCGCATGCTGTAGCGGCATATCGAAATATTTTGCCAGTCGCGGGTGTGCCGCCAGCGTATCCAGCAACTTTTGCGTCACGCGATTCGGATACGCGTACAGAAAACGCACCCACAACAGTTCATCAATTCCCGCGAGCTTCTCCAGTAATTGCGGCAGCCCATCCCGTAAGCCCAGATCCTCGCCATAGGAAGTTGTGTCCTGCCCGATCAGCGTCACTTCCCGCGTGCCCGCCGAGGCCAGGTTTTGCGCTTCGCGCATTACGGATTCGAATCGCCGGCTACGAAACGTCCCGCGCAATTGCGGAATGATGCAGAACGAACACGGATGATCGCAGCCTTCCGCAATTTTGATGTAAGCCTGATGCTTTGGCGTGGTAATTATGCGCGGAGTCAGATCGTGATACAGGAACGAAGGCGGCTCAGCGGGCAAAACCTTCATTTGCCCTTTCACCGCTTCCAGGATGCGTTCCACTTCGCCCGTGCCGACGACAGCATCCACCTCTGGAACCTGCTCGAGGATCTGGTCGCGGTAACGTTCCACCAGGCAGCCGGCCACGATCAACCTTTTCGCCGCACCGAATTTCTTGTGCTCTGCCATCTCCAGGATAGCGTCCACCGATTCTTTTTGGGCTGGTTCAATGAAGCTGCAGGTGTTGACAACCAGAATTTCCGCTTCATCCGCGCGCGGCGTCAGTTCGTAGCCTTCGCGCGAAAGTATGCCCATCATCACCTCGCTATCAACGAGGTTCTTTGGGCATCCCAGCGAAATGAATCCAACCTTTGGCATGGAGCGATTGTCTACCTTGGCGTAACCTTTAAATTTTAGCACGCGCTGTAGATCAGCCCCTAATCTGCGGCATTTGCTCAGGGTCACCGCTCAAGGCGTGTGCGGAAGGTCCAGAACCGGATTCTCGGGGAAGAAATCAAACGGCCGGATGATGAATTCGTGCCACATCGTGGGCATCACAGGCCAGTCTTCCTCGCGCGGAACATGGTGGAAGCCCATCGTGTACCAGGCCACGATATCGGTATTTTCAATATTGCGATTTTCTTTCGTCCATACCGCCAGGCCTTCTGTGCCCTTGCTGGAAACGGGATACGTTCCTCCCGCGAATCGCTCATTCGCGTTGTACGGTGTCACCCAAAGTTGATGCGCGGAAAACGCACCCGCCTTTTGCGCCGGATCGTCCGGGTCCAGCAGTGATGCAGCCGTCGGCCCCGCCATGATTTCATATCCCGTCGGATGCCCAAGCGGTCCCTTCACGTTCGGATTCACGAAAAGCCACATGGTCGGTTTGTCCATCCGAATATCCATCATGGCCTCGCTCTCCTTTGTGGCCATAAAAGGCTCCGGTACCCATATTGTTTTTCGGGCGCTTCCTTCCGGCAATTTTTTCTGAACCAACCGGTGCACCATGAAACTGTTGTTCTGACCATCCACGTCGAGATCCAGCCGGTAAGAGAAGAAGTGATCGTGATCGACGCCCAGCGTATTTTTTCCCACCAGGTGCCCATAAGTCTCCACGCCATCGGCACCGTGACTCCCGCTAGCCGTTTCTCCCGCCACGCCTCGCGTCTCTATGATTCCCGTTGCTCCCGCGGCCACGTGGATGCTGCCGTCCTGCTCGAAGATCCAATCAAACAAGTAATCATAGTTGCCGATCAGCGCCGCGGAACGTAGCACCAGGCTCCGCTTCGGCCTGCCCCACACGCCGGTGTCATCGCCGTGCCTCCACGCCACGTCGCCGTCAAATTTTTCGAACAAGCAAGCCTGCTGTGGGTGCAACACTGGCGCGCCTTTCTCGTTGCTCGATAATCCGTCGAAGTACACCGCGTTCGAAGGGCAATCCAGCCCTGCCCGCATACTCTGCAGGATTCCTCCGGGATAAAATTCCCCGGTATCGATAAAAACCCGCGTCGACCATCCGTTCGTCTCATCCATGTACGGAACAAACAACTCGGACACCATGCCCTCATACAGAACCGACCGCAGCCGCCCGTGATCATTCACGCGCGCCAGATTCACAATCACGCCATTGCGCGAATCCAGCCGAAAGCGGAAACGCCAGTTTTGCCAGGCTACTTCGCCATCCTTGATTTCGAAGCTCGGCCCTAACGGTTGCGAAATAATCCCGGGCTTCGTTCCCGGCCGCTCCACTTCCGGCGCTTCTTCAAAATTGATGGGACCGTTCGGCACCGGCGCTGCGCCGGAATCCATTACCCGCAATATTTTCTTGTCCGTGAAGTCGACCAAAATCTCCAGCCCGCTGACCGTTCGGCCCCAGCTGTGATAAACGCCGTGCACATAAGTGCATTCGGCCATGCCGACGCGATGTCCTTCCTGCTCTGGAAACGCAAAAAATCCGATGGGAACGGACGCGCACTCCACCTGGTTCAGATCCTTGATTCCCCGTTTTGCCAAAGCTTCCTTCACCCGCGCGTCGTCCAGCAGCATGTCCGACATTCCCAGAATCTCGCTCACAAAAAACGCAGCCTGTGCGCTCGGAACTTCCTTCCACGATTCCAGCTTCCGGCCGGCAATATCAACCCGAGCCTCAATCGTCACCCCTTTTCGCATCAAGGTAACGTCCGCTTCGCGCACCACGTCCTGGCCGGGCTTCCAACTCAATACGACATCCTTCGATGGCTCGTGCAGCAGCACGCTCGCATAGTGCGTATCCGCATCCATGTGCCCGCTCGATTGCAAAACGTCATACACAGTCCAATATTCCTCGGTCCGCAGCGCTTCCAGAGGATGCTGCGTGATTTGCGCGAAGCACGAACCTGCGCAAAACAGAATTGCCGCGAACTGCGCCAGACAAACAGCAAAAGACTTGGCCAAGGACATGTATAAACTCCGTTTTTATTAAATGGAAAAAACGACCCGAGATTTTCCCGGGATCGACATCTGTACCGATGCCACACCTAGTTCCGCATTACACGAATTGATCAGGAAAGATCGAAACTCCGCCACAGTCTACACCGGCCCCGTCCAGTTTCCCCTCACTTCTTTCCTGGGTGCCCACACTGAGCGCCTTTCGCGAAGGGTGGGTCTTGGGTCTTCTTGCCGTGTGGTCTTTCGGGGAGCCCCACATGCCGCTGTTGCATGTGGGATCTTGGTTTCGTTACCGCGGCGCGGACCTTACTTGTTCCAACAACGCCCGCAATCGGAACGCATCGCAAGGCAAACCACCGAACCGCGACCGCGCATACAAATCCGTGAACTCCTGCACCACCGAGGCCAACCCCCCTGGTAACCCAATCGAAGCGGCAAACTCCAACGGAGTCTCCGTTTCTTTCCTAGGGAATCCTCGCTTCTCCAGCAACCGTAGCAACTCCGAATACAGACGCGAAGCGATCACGGGATTGTTTCGCTGCGCTTCCGGCAAGCGGGCCAGCCACGCCAGGCTCAACCAACGGAGCAACGCCCGCACCCAACCCAGCCTCAGAAGCACAAGCGAAAGCAGCAGCAAAACAGGAACCGCGAAGCGCAGCAAGTCGTGTGATCGCTGCCACTCGGTCAAACGTTCCATGCCGTGGTCTTGCAGTCGCTGGAACTTCTTCCGCAACTGCTCTTTCCAGTCTGCTGAAGCTTGTCCCACGTTTCTCGCCAGTGTGATTTGATGCGAGAAATCGTAGTTGATCACCCATTCGTTCCAGGTCAGCTGAAACCAGTCGATGTATAACGCCAACCGCGACAACACCCCGGAAGCAACATCGTTCGAAGGCGGCGTCGGATCGAACGTCACCCAACCGCTGCCCGGAAAATACGCTTCCACCCAGCTGTGCGCATCGCTGGCGCGCACAATATAATCTCCGCCGACGTCATTGTATTCGCCCGGCAAAAAGCCGTTTACTTCGCGCGAAGGAATCCCCAGCGTGCGCAGCATCACCGCCATGGCCGTCGCGAAATACTCGCAGTGCCCGGCCTTGGTCTCAAACAAAAAGTGCGCCAGTGGATCCTCACCAGGTTTCCCCGTCAGGTTCAGGGTGTAGGCGAAATTCGTGCGCAGATACGTTTCCATTGCCAACGCTTGGTCGTAGGGATTGTCGGCATTGCCCACGATTTTTCGCGCAAGTTCCGGCACGCGCGGGTCCAGTTTGGCCGGCAATTGCAAATAAGTCTGGCGAATGTCGTCCGGATAACTCGTTCCTGCAAACCGAGCCTGGGCCGGGCGGGCAACGGGCAGCAACGAGAGACCCTCATAACGAACTTGCGAAAAATTGTGGAATGGATTGGAGATCGATCCGGTGGAGTCCACGTTTACAAAGCTGTGTCGCACTGCGCCATAATACGTTCCTGCTTCGCCGGAAAAATTGCCGCGAAGCACCATCACCCGTGCGGGTGCGAACAAAGTGTCGCTCGCCAGCGGTTGCAACAAAATCACGAATTCCACCTGAACCGCCGGCCGCCTCTCCAACTGTGACCGGGTTGCCAGCGAGATCCAGCCGCTAGGTTCGGGCTGCTTTGTTTTCAATTTCGCTTCCGGCGACGACCACCGCCGCCCGTCAAAATTCGTCAGCGCGATTCCCCGCCAGCGCAGCAGTGGATAGTTTACTGGAGCGCCCGTTTGCACGCGCATCACCACGGTGCTGTTCTTCTTGATCTCGCCAATCTGCCCCAGTTCAACATCGTCCGTGAAGCCGCTCATCAGCGATGGTTGCAGCCCGGTACGCGCGAAATAGCCCGCGCTGAACCGCGGAAATACAAAAAACAGCACGGTCCCGATCACAACCGCCCCCAGCGATACGCTTAGCGCCGCCAGAAAGAGCGCTCGATGAAATTTCCGCTCGCGGCCAAGATCGACACCCAGCGGCGGAAACACCGCCCCAGTTGCGCCTCGCCGAATTTCCAACCCTACAAACACCGCCACTGCAAACACCAGGAAAACCACGAAGAACATCAGGAAAGACGTGTCCACCGTGAAAATCGCCGACGCCAGCACGCTGGCAAACGCCAGCATCGAAAGGAACAATGCATCTCGATCGGTGGCCGCGCTGTACAGCCGCACGATCGTCACAAAGAGCAGGAAATGCACTACTGCGAGCAGTCCGGCGTATAACCCTGGATTTGGTGCGTCTGAAGCCAGCATGCGCGACACAAACAACAAGTCGAGGGGAAAAACGAAAACGTACGCGATGCCCAACCGCGTGGCCAACGACTGCTTCAATTCCGGCGAGTGCCCCCGCCACCAACGCACTCCCTTGTACAACACCAGCGCTGGCGCAAGGATCGTGGTAACCAGATCCAGTTTGCCAGTGCCCACCAGTGTCATGACGGAGGTCAGTACCAAAAAAAACAACGCCGTGCGGTAAAAGCGGTCCGCCGGCAGGGAACTGGTCGGTGTGGCTATCGAAGAGGCCATGGTGCGATTTTCAGAATATCATCCTGGCAACGATTGGCGGTCGCGCCAGGCCCAAAGGATAACCGTACGAATGGACTGGTCCCGCTGCGGGTTATCCCCGGATGCTCGACGTTCCGAAGCTACATGTAGTTCTCGGGTCAGAAATGCAGCGAAATCGACTGCGCGCTTAGGTTTTTCCGAGAGCTTTCGTCAGACGAAAGGGCCGCCCGCGACACCTTGCGCGTCAAATTAGACACCGGCACCACCGACAGGTCCGACAGCGGTAGCGCCTTTGCTCCTGCCACCACCGGCAGTTTCGAAACATCCACGCGAAAAGGCAGCAGCGTGATTTGCCGGTAGGTCACTGCGTGACGTACTTTTCGTAGCGCAAGCAACTTGGCTCCGGACTTATGTCCCGATAGAGAAAACTTTCTCACAAAGGCGCGTAGCTCCCGCGCGGCGTCCCCTTTCACCTGAATAGTAGGGAAGTGCCACATCCGCGAAAGCAGAGCGGTCACATCCTCTGCCGTCGCCGATCTTCTATCCGTTGAGGGAGGCGGAAGAAGCAGGGTGCGTCCCTGCGGATCGACCATCACCAGAGCCGCCAGCGTAATCTCCACCGCGGGCCGCCTGCCGCGCTTCTCTGGAATCACATCTGTCAAACCCAACTTCCGCGCTTCGCAAAATTCAGCCACGGGGCAAAGCAAACATTGTGGCGACCGCGGCGTGCATATTGTGGCACCCAGTTCCATCATCGCCTGGTTCCAGTCACCCGGCGCATCCGGTGCCAACAACTCATCCGCCCGCTTCTGCAATTGCTGCCAGCGGTAGCCAGTTCGTAAATCTCCGTGGATCGCACCAAGCCGCGCAATCACCCGTGCCACATTACCGTCAAGCACCGCCAACTTTTTTCCGTATGCGATGCTCAGAATTGCCGCCGCCGTATATGCGCCAATTCCCGAAAGCGCCAGCGCCTTTTCCGCAGCGTCGGGAAATCTCGAGCCATGTTCCGCCGCGATCTGACGCGCAGCCTTCTGCAGATTCCGTGCGCGAGAGTAATAGCCCAGCCCGGCCCAGTGCCTCAGCACTTCCTCTTCTGGTGCGTCCGCCAAAGCTCCAACGTCGGGAAAGCGTTCCAAAAAACGCTCGTAGTAGGGGATTGCCGCTGCCACGCGCGTCTGCTGCAGCATAATTTCCGATAGCCAGATTCGGTAGGGATCTTTCGTTCTCCGCCACGGCAGATCACGCTGAAACTCAGCAAACCACGCGAGCAGTTTCTTCCGAAAGCGAGAATGTGCTGGACCAATCAGCATAGTGTTCGCATAGTTTCGCATAGATACGAGCGAGCCACGCGAACAGTCGAGCCGGTTTTCAACAAGGAAACTTACTCGGCGAATTCTTCCGCGAACACCACATACGAAGAATTCCACACTTCCGCGGGAATCGATCCTCGCGGCTGCGATGTCACGATGATCTTGAATGACTCCGCTTCGGCGGCCAGTTCCGTCAGCCGGCGCTGCTTTGCATCGATGGGAAGCGGTTGTACCACCGCCAATTGCCGCAACACCGCAAAAATATTGTCCGTGGCGGGAGCCATGGGAACAGCGGCCGACGCACTGCGAAATTCCATCAACGCGCCGCCTTCGTGAAAGCTCCACGCGATTGCCGCGCACAAATCCACGGTTCGTTCGAATCGCTCCACTTCGTCCGCACTGGCGCCCGGCCGGACCGCATCACTATGTGGATCGAGCACCAGCACCACCCGCGTATCATCCTCGCGCGCAAATTCTCGCACCATCAGCGAGCCCAATCGTGCCGAAGCTTTCCAGTGGACATGCCGCGCGCTGTCGTTCGGCAGGTAGTTGCGCAACGCGTACAAATCCTGCCCCCGCCCTTTCGCCAGGCTCTCGATCGCTCCCTGAATGCCCGGCAGCACTTCCAGAAATTCGGGCGTAGCTTCCACGGACGGATACACCAGCGCCTCGGAAGCGCTATCCAGCCTTCGCGCTTTTTGCAGAAATCCAAACGGAAAACGCGTGATGATCCGAAACGCCTCTTGCCGGTATAATCCGCGCCGCGCGAATCGCAACGGCACAATCTGTTTTACGGTCTCGCGCCGCGGAACGTACGGAAAATAAACTGGTGTCGCCAGCAGCACCGCTGCCGGCGCATCTTTTTTCTTCGTTCCCTCCACTCGCAAGGAAAAGGACGGCAGCGTCTGCTTTTCGTTCCGCAGTTCCACCACGCCGCGCACCGTTTGCCGCGCGAAAATGTGTTCCGGCAACTCCAGGCTCAATTCCACACCAACCAGCGTGATCGACGATAGTATCCCAGACATCAGAATGCTCGCGATCAGGCAAGCAAGAATCAAGAACAAAAGATTGTTGCCGGTATTGATGGCTGCCAGCGCCACCAACACGATCCCGCCAATATAAATCCATCCTTCGCGCGGAAGCCGGTACTCCATCCGGTAGCCGATCCAGCGCAGCGGTGTGCGCTTTGCCAGCACGGGCACCAATGTGACCCCAACCCATCCCGCCACCAACAGCGCGGACATAGCAGTCGCGCTGGCCAGCGCCAGATTGCCGATGCGCGCCGCGGCTCCCGAATACAGCGCCAGCACGAACGCCACAGCCAGCGCCGCCATCGAAAGAAAAAACGCGCGCACTCCCGGCCGATCGGTTTTTTCCCAGATGTTCGCGAGCGATGCGCGCAGGTTCACAGGGGTACGCGGACGGAATCGACAATCTCGCGGAGCACCGTTTCCGTGGTCTCCGACTTTTTTTGCAACGAAGCGTGACGCGTGCTGGCCACAACGCGGTGCGAAAACACCGCCACCGCCAGCTGCTTGAAGTCGTCAGGCAAGCAATATTCCCGGCCTTCCAGAAACGCCCGTGCTTGCGCGGCGCGCTGCAGCATCAGTGTCCCACGCGGGCTCACGCCCAACGCCAGTTGGTCCGATTTGCGCGTCCGATTCACAATCTCCAGCGCGTAATCGTGCAAGCTGCTGTCCACCTTCACGCGCGTCACCGATTCCTGCATCGTCAGCACATCAGAAACATCCGCGATCGGCTCCAGGTCCACGATCGCATTGTCCGTCGTGCGGCTGCGCAAAATCTCCCGTTCGGTCTCGTGCGACGGATAACCCATCTTGATGCGCATCAGGAAACGATCCAGCTGCGATTCCGGCAAGGGATACGTGCCGTGATGTTCCACGGGATTCTGCGTAGCAATCACTAAAAATGGTTGCGGCAATGTCAGCGTGCGCCCATCCACGGTCACCTGCGCTTCATTCATCGCTTCCAGAAGCGCCGACTGCGTGCGCGGTGTGGTGCGGTTAATCTCATCCGCCAGAACCACGTTTGCGAAAATCGGGCCAGAGCGAAACTCGAAATCGCGAGACTCCGGGTTATACACGCTCACGCCAAGCACGTCGCTCGGCAACAAATCTGAAGTAAATTGGATGCGCTGAAATGTGCAATGAAACGACTTCGCCAATGCCTGCGCCAGCGTGGTTTTGCCCACACCCGGAACGTCTTCGATCAACAGATGCCCGCGCGCCAACAACGTGATCAGCGCCAGCTGAATGACGTCTTCCTTCCCAAAAATCGCGCGCGCAATCGATCTCTGCAGCTGTGTGACCACTTGAGAGGTGACAGTCGGCATCGGTTGAAAACCCTTAGTCTTCCTGTTACAAATAGATGAAGGGTGTTGCTTCCGCGTTTCGCGCTAATCGCAACATCCCACCCGTTTCAGACGGGCGATTAGCTCAGCGGTTAGAGCGCTCGCCTCACACGCGAGAGGTCAAAGGTTCAAATCCTTTATCGCCCACCATTCCTTTGAATTCTCCCACATACTTCCGCTCAACTGTGCCACGATCCTGCGGCTTTTGTGACCTTTTTGCTATTTGGTCGCTGGGGCAGGCCTCTTGTATAGTGGCCGCATGCAGACATTTCTGCGCGGGATCGAGTTCTTAAGTCTCGGCCTGTGGCTCGGCGGAGACGCGTTTTTGAGTTTTGTAGTGGCTCCAGGCGCGTTTTCCATTCTTGGCAACCGCGATGCCGCCGGCATGATGGTGGGCTATTCTCTTACGCGTCTTCATTTTGCGGGCATTTTCCTGGGCCTGCTGTTCCTGGTGGCTCGGCTAGTGCGCACCCGCGATTTCGCCAGTTTTACAAACGCCGCTGCTCTTTGCGTGGGCCTCATGGTCATCTTGACCGTGGCATCCCAGTTCACCGTCAGCAACCGCATGGAGCGCCTGAAAAGACAAATGGTCTCTGTCCACAATACCCCCGACGGCGATCCGCGCCGCGTCGAGTTCAACCGCCTGCACCACATTTCCGTAGCCTATGAAGGCGCCGTCCTCATCCTCGGTTTCGCGGGATTATTCCTGCTCGTTAGGGAAACGCTCGCCAGGGCCTAGACTCAACTACCTTTGCGCTTCTGCCTCGTCTTACGTTTCTTGCGCCGCGGTTTTCGCGGGCGGATTTTGTTTGTGAACGCGTAACCCGCTTTTTCGAATGCGCGCCACATGTACCAGCTCGCCACCGTCCGGTACGGCCGCCAGCGCTCGCCAAATTTCAATAATTCCTTCGGCGTCGGCATGTGCTTCTTCCCGTACGCCACCGACCAACCTTTTTTCACGCCTAGATCGTGAATGGGCAACACATCCGGCCGCCCCAACCGGAAAATCAGGAACATTTCCACGGTCCACGCTCCGATACCACGCACGGACACCAGCCGCTCGACCAATTCCTCGTCGGAAAGCCTCAACGCTTCGTCGTGAGTCGGCACAACTCCTGCCAGCGCCTTCTTCGCCAGGTCCTTCATCGACGCGGCCTTTGCGCCAGATAGCCCTGCCTTGCGCAGTTTAGCCGTCGGAATCTTCAGCATCTTCTCTGGCGTGGGCGGCCGGCCATTTTCTCCCAGCGCCTTGATCCGTCCATAGATCGTCGCCGCCGCTTTGCCGGAAATCGATTGATACGCGATGGCTTCCAGAAGCACTTCGTAGGGCGATTGTCCTTCTTCCAGATCGATTTGGAACGCCGCTGTTTCCGCCGCCAGCCGTTTTAGCTGTTCGTCGCGTTCGCACAAATGCCGCAGCGCTTCTTCAAGATCAAAAGCCAGCTTCATAGGTGGAGTGTTGACCGTCATCGGTGGACAATGCCCAACGGCGGATAAAGATAATACACGCGACTCGATTTGGTAAGCGCAAAAACGGCCCGGATGTCCGGAACAAACGGCACAGGCAAACCAATATGCTAAAATCGAGGGATTGCTTGATCGAAATTAGCGCACTGTCACCGGTGGTTCTCTTCCTGAACCAGTCTCCTGACAACGCATCACCAGTGAAGGATCGTTAGATTCATGCAAACAGGCATTATTGGATTGCCCCAAGTAGGAAAAACCACTCTGTTCCGTATCTTGACCAAGGCCAATGTCGACGCCAAGGGTGCGCAGACCGCGCACGTGGGTGTAGCCAAAGTTCCCGAGCCGCGGCTCCTGGAGCTCGCGAAACTTTATAATCCCAAGAAAATCACCTACGCCTCCGTCCAGTATGTCGATCTTCCCGGCGTCCAAAAAGAGCGCATGCGCGAAAGCCTTGCCACTCTCCGCGATGTTGACGCTATCGCCCACGTCATCCGCGTTTTTGACGACCCCAGCGTCCCGCACTCTGAAGGTACAATCGATCCGCTCCGCGATGCTACCAACCTGGACCTCGAACTCATCCTCTCCGACCACGAGCAGATCACCAAGCGCCTGGAGCGCCTCGAAAAAGATCTCAAGAAAAAGAAAGATCCTCAGTTTGAACTCGAAAAAGTGGTTCTGGAAAAGTGCAAAGCCCACCTCGAAGCCGAAAAGCCTCTCCGCGAGCTCGAACTCACCCCCGAAGAGCGCAAGCCCATCGGCGGCTTTCTCTTTTTGTCCCAGCGCCCCATGTTGTACGTGCTGAACCTCGGCGACGACGAAGCCGCCGAGATGGACAAAGCCGTCGAGAAGCACAAACTGTCAGCGCTGCAAGGCCGTCCCAACACCGCCGTCGTCGCTGTCTGCGGACGCCTGGAAGCCGAGCTCGCCGAGATGGACGAGAAAGAAGCCACTGAGCTTCTAGCCTCCTACGGTCTGCAGGAACCCGGGCTCAATCGCATGATCCGCGCGACGTACGATCTGATGGGCTTATTCCCCTTCTTCACCGCGGGCGAACCTGAAGTGCGCGCCTGGACCATTCGCAAAGGTTCCACAGCCGTCAAGGCGGCCGGCGAAATTCACAGCGACATCGAAAAAGGCTTCATCCGCGCGGAAGTGGTTCGTTGCCAGGATCTACTCGCCGCCGGCAGCATCGCCGCCGCAAAAGAAAAAGCCCAGGTCCGTCTCGAAGGGAAAGATTACATCGTCCAGGAAGGTGATGTTATTCTCTTCCGCCACAGTGGATAAGGCAGTTCATAGTAATAAGTTCGAAGTTTTCAGTTCCGAGGAACAAGTTCAAAGTAACAAGTTCTAAGTAATAAGTTCTAAGAAATAAGTTCTAAGAAATAAGTTCCGAGTCTTATAGGGTACTTGAAGCTTGCGGCTGGAACTGATAACTGAGCACTTTCTCCAGTCTTAACTTAAAACTTATTACTTAGAACTAATAACTCTCTTCATGCCCCACGAACTTCCATTTCGAATCGCGCTCGCGGCTCTCCTTGGCCTCGTCGCCGCTGGTGGCAACGTGCTCGGCGGCTATTTCGTGGTCCGCCGCGAATGGCCCCGCCAGTACCTGCAATATTTTCTCGCGCTGGGCGCGGGCTACATGCTGAGCGTCGCCTTTGTCGAGGTCATTCCAGAATCTATCCACCTCGCGGGCGAAAACGCCCTGCTCTTCGTCCTCATCGGCTACTTCCTCATTCATCTTTTCGAACACACCATCGCGCCTCATTTTCACTTCGGCGAAGAAACGCACACCCAGGAAATGCACGGCCACCACGCGCGCCGCACCGTTCTCCTCGGCATGGCCATCCATACATTCTTCGACGGCGTCGCCATCGCCGCGGGCTTCCTTGTTTCCACCTGGCTCGGCATGGTCATTTTTGTCGCCGTCTTCCTCCATAAATTGCCAGAAGGATTCACCATAGCCTCCGTCGTCCTCGCCAGTGGCCAAGGCAAACGCAACGCCGTCCGTGCCGCCGGCCTTCTGGGCGCAGCCACGCTTGCTGGCGTGCTTCTCACCAGCCTCCTCCAGAGCCAGCTCAAATATGCCCTCCCGCTTTCCGGTGGTGTAACGGTCTATGTAGCCGCCACGGACCTGCTCCCCGAAGTCAATCGCGAGCCCAATTGGCGGATGGCTTTCCTCGTTTTCATCGGTGTGGCTAGCATGCTGATTCTAAAGCTTTTATTTAACCTCTAAGCGTGCCTCAACCGCCGCCCGTACCTTCCTTGCGCCCTGCCTCGAAGCCGCAACTTTCTGAGAACAAATGTGTTTGCTACAGTGTGGGTGCTATGGCCAGGACCGACGTCCAACTAATGCTGGACGTGAAAGCTGGTGACGAAGCTTCTTTTGAGCTTCTATTGCACCGCTATCGCACTCCACTCGTCAACTTCCTGTTCCGCATGGTGCGCAACAGGGAGCAGGCGGAAGATCTCGCCCAAGATGTTTTCCTGCGCGTTTATCGCGCTCGCGAAGATTACGTACCGAGCGCCAAGTTCACCACTTGGCTCTTCCGGATCGCCACGAATCTGGCGCTCAACTCGGTTCGCGATAACCGCTACCAGAAGTTGGAGGTTTCCATTGATGCCCCGATCACCATGGATGCCGAAGACGGCGACGAACGGCCGCTGGATATTCCGGAGAAACATCCGAATATCGAGCAGCATCTCGTCGAAGACGCGCGAAAGAACATGATTCGGCACGCCATCGACAAGTTGCCGGAAAAGCAGCGCGCCGCGGTCCTGCTCCACAAATATCAGGAGCTCGATTACGCGGAGATTGCCAAGATTCTCAGTTGCTCGGAGAGCGCGCTAAAATCGCTGCTCTTCCGCGCATATGAGTCGCTTCGAGTGGAACTAGCCCCGCTCGTCGCGCAGCAAGTCAAGAATCATGGGTAGGGAAAGTAGGCTGTTATGAGTTGCGAAAAAATGGAAAACCGGATCCTCAGTTTCATCGATGGCCGGTTAAAGGAAAGCGAACGGCTGGATGTGGAAAAGCATCTGGCGGCATGTACAACGTGCCAACTGCGCGTGCAGGAATTCCGCGCCGTCTCCGGGCTCTTGGATGAGCTGCCGGTGATCGAACCCTCGCCCGCGTTCGATGCGCGTGTCCATGCGCTTGTAGCCGCGGAGCCGGTCAAGCAAAGCTGGTGGGCGTGGTTGCGGATTTCGCCGCGGGTGGCCTTTGCCGCTTCCGCGCTTTTAGTTGCCGCTCTCTGGCTGGGTTTCTCTCAACGGCAGCACGCACCCGTGTTGCCTTGGGGAAATGACCCGCAAGTCGCGGATGAACAGATGATGGAGGATTTGCCGGTCCTGGAAGATCACGACGTTATCTCCAACTTTGAGCCATTGAAGGAACTGCCGGCGCCTGTGCAGGCAGACCAGGCTTCAGACACGCAGCAGCCGATGTAAGGGTTGTAACGCCGGTCTACAGGCCGGAAGGGAACCAGGGAATCAGACGGAGATGCGCACGAGATTCAAATTCGGGGTGATCGTTCTGGCAGTGGCCACTTGTGCCGCCGTGCCCGGTCACGTGTCTGCGCAGAAAGCCCATCCCGATCGTCCGCCGCAAAGCCATCCGGCGCCTGCGCCTGCTCCCGCGCATCCACAAAATCAGAATCACAATGCCGACCGTCCACCCGCAAATCCCAATCATCCCCCGGCGAACCAGAATAACCACGCCCCGCAATCGCATGTGGCTCCACAGGCAAATTACAACAACGCGTACCGGCCAAATGGCGGCGCGAATCTGAATCCGCGGCAACAGCTTGGCGTGGGTGCGGCTCGCCCGTGGGTTGACACCATGCGCGATCTGTCGCCGGCGCAGCGCGAGCGCGTCCTGCAGAACAGCCGCGCCTTCCAGAATCTTTCACCGGATAAGCAGAACAGGATCCGCCAGCAGTTCAATCAATGGGACCACATGACCCCGCAACAGCGCCAGGACTTGCGGTCGAAAGAGGCAATCTGGACCCACTTGACGCCCGAACAGCGCGACCATATCAAGAATGACGTGCTTCCTAAATGGCGCCAGATGCCTTGGGATCGCCAACAGGTCCTGAAGCAGAAACTCGGCGTGCTCCAGAACATGCCGGAATCCGCACGCAATCAACGCCTCGACGATCCAAACTTCACCCGTGGCATGAGCGATGACGAAAAATCCATGCTCCACGATCTAAGCCACACCCACGTCGGCGCCCCCGACACCCCTAACGAGTAAAGCAGTATTTAGTTCAAGTTTTCAGTCACTCTCGTGGCACAGGCACTCCTGCCTGTGTTCTTCGGTTTCTCACATCCTTCAAGCTTCTCGCGAATCCACTCCGCCGCGACCTTTTAGCGCTAAAATCATCCAAGAAAATGGTAAATCAGATTTTCGACTTGGCCACGCGGTTCCGGGCGCTGAAACATCGGAACTTTCAGCTGTTTGTCATCGGGCAACTGATCTCTCTGATCGGCACGTGGATGCAAAACACGGCGCAGCAGTGGCTCGTCTATAAACTGACTGGCTCCGCCGCACTCCTCGGCCTTTTCGGATTTGCCAGCCAATTGCCCATGCTCGGCCTCGCCTGGATGGGCGGCTACGTCGGCGACCGCTACAACCGCCACCGCGGCGTCATCACCACGCAGACCATTTCCATGATTCTGGCGTTCCTGCTCGCCGGACTCACCTTGACTCACCTCATCAAAACCTGGCACTTGATCCTCATCGCGTTCCTTGTCGGCATCGTCAACGCGTTCGATGTGCCCATTCGCCAGGCCTTCTTCGTTCACATGGTCGGCAAAGAGGATTTGCCCAATGCCATTGCGTTGAATTCCTCCATCTTCAACGGCGCGCGCGTCATCGGTCCCGCCATCGCCGGCTTCACGATCGTGCTGATCGGCGAAGGCTGGTGCTTTTTTCTCAACGCCCTCAGCTTCGTCGCCGTACTCATCGCCCTGCTGATGATGCGCATCCCGCGCACAGAGTCCAGGTCGACGGGCGAATCCCCAGTGCGCAGCTTCATTGAAGGTTTTCGCTTTGCCATGAGCGACACTCCTATCCGTTCCGCGTTGCTCCTGCTCAGCGCCCTCAGCTTCTTCGGTCTTCAGTACTCCGTTTTCCTGCCCATATATGCCAGCGACATTCTCCACGGGGGCGCAAAAACACTAGGACTTCTCATGAGCGCCGCAGGCGTGGGTGCTGTGCTCGGCGCATTGCAGTTCGCTGCTCGCACGGAGTACAAAGGCCTGGCGCGCTGGATCGGCGCCACCTGCACAGCCTGCGCCCTCGGATTGCTTGTCTTCGCGTTTGCCACATCCTTCTGGATCTGCGCGGCTGTGCTCTTCATCGTTGGCTTCGCCGCAACCTCCCAGATGGCGGCCACCAACACCATCATTCAGCAGCGTGTTCCAGACGAAATGCGCAGCCGCCTCATGGCCGTTTACGCCACGATGTTCATGGGCGTAATGCCAATCGGCGCTCTAATCGCCGGTGTCGTGGCCAAACACATCGGCGCGCCATACACATTGCTTATTTTTGGAGCGGCCGTGTTGATCGCCTGCGTGATCTTCTTCGCGCGAGTCGTAATGAAAGCAGAAACCGAGAAAACCGCCCCAGTTCTAACCTAGCGAGGCTTGGGTACCCGACCCTCGGGTTTGTGAGGGTGGGTCTTGGGTTCCCAATTTACTGCAGGCAAGAAAATTCAGGCTTATTCCCTGGAAAAACTCAAAACTCAATCGCTCGCTGATCATGCAACAGCGCCAGATAATTCAATAAATCCTGTGTGATCCGCTCTGGCTCCGCCTTGGGATATAACGCATGAAGCTTTTCCGCAATCTGCTGCACCGTATGCTTGCCGTCGCAAAGATTCACGATCTCCAGGCTAGGGCCGCTTAGCCGGATTTCTCGTCCTTCCGTCAGCAGTTTCCGCGGCACTTGGCTCTTGTCATTCAGGCGAACGCCCGCGGCCAACTTAGGTAATGCAGTTAGTTCGGGTTTTTCCATCGTTGTCCCTACAAAATGAATATGCCTGCTCCCGGTCAAGGAACGCAAGTGGGTGCCGGCAACCATCCCAAAACGGGAAACAACTACCCGCAATCGCCCCACAACCTATTGCGAATCTTTTTTCGCCCGAGCACTGCCCGTCGTGGCGCGAAAAGCAAATTTTCCGTCACGTTAAAATCAACAAATTATCCACATCAAACACGAATTTTCCTTGACATGCGCCAGAAACAAGGTAGGCTGTGGTGAAAAGTGGGGCGAAGTGGTTAGCAGTGGAACAAAGTAGATCCTTCTAGGGGGCAGTGGTTCTAGTGGGCAAACTGGTCCTCCGACGAGACGGGATTCATGAAACTCAGGGGAAATTCTCCGGCCAAAGTCGACGAAAAGGGTCGTCTGAAGATCCCCGCCTCCTTTTTAGGCGAATTAACGGAGTATGGCAACCAGTTTTACATCACCAGCCCGACGGGCGAGTCGGCGCGCATTTATCCGATGAAGGTTTGGAGTGAAATTGAGGACCGGCTGGCGAAGTTGCCCAGCACGAACAAGTCGAAGCGCAAGCTGTTGATGAGAACGAGCTACTTCGGGCAAGTGGCGGAGCTGGACGGGCAGGGAAGAGTGCTCTTGCCGTCGCTTTTGAGAGACAAGGCGCTGTTGAAGGGCGATGTGGCGGTCTTGGGCACCTTGGACTATCTGGAAGTCATGAACGACGCTCGAGCGGTGGATCAGATGGAGAAGGAACCGTACACCGACGAAGACGATAAGGTATTGGGCGATTTGGGGATTTGACGGCTTTTGGGCTGCTGGCTGTTTCTTAACGGGCATCGGGCACAGATCGGGCGAGTCGGGCTGACAGGCAAACGGAATTGGGCGCATTACACACGCCGGTGATGTTGGAAGAGGTGTTGGAATGGCTGAACGTAAAACCGGACGGGATCTACGTAGACGCCACGCTCGGGGCAGCAGGCCATTCGGCAGCCATCGCCGCCCGATTGTCCTCAGGCCGCTTGATCAGCCTGGACCGGGACGGACTGGCGCTGCAGATCGCGCGGGAGCGGCTGAAAGAGTTCTCGAGCAAAGTGAGCTTCGTTCAAATGGCATTCTCCAGGATTTCGGAGGCCGTGCGCGCGTTGGGGATAGCGACGGTGGACGGGGTCTTGGCCGACTTGGGAGTTTCGAGCATGCAGCTTGATCGCCCGGAGCGCGGCTTTTCGTTCCGGGAAGCGGGGCCGTTGGACATGAGAATGAGCAGCGGGGAAGCGGAGGAAGACACGCTAACCGCCGACGAAATTGTGAATCGCTGGCCGGAGAAGGAACTTGCCGACCTCCTCTACCGCGAAGCGGAAGAGCACGATTCCAGAAGGATCGCCAGGGCGATCGTAAAAGCGCGGCCCCTACGGGACACCGCGCACCTGGCAACGGTTGTGGCAGGCGCCCGGAAGCAATGGGGAAGGCAGAAACTGCATCCCGCGACAAAAACGTTTCTGGCGCTGCGGATAGCGGTGAATCGAGAGTTGGAGGAACTCGGGCAGTTTCTTTCCCGGACCCCTGCCACTTTAAATTCTGGCGGCCGTTGGGTGGTGCTTACGTACCACTCCCGCGAGGACCGTCCGGTGAAGCACGCGTTCCAGCAAGGCCAGTGCGACGGAACGCTGAAGGTGCTCACCAAACACGTGATTGTGCCCAGCGAAGACGAGCAGAGAGCGAACCCGAGATCGCGTAGCGCGAAACTCCGGTGCGCAGAGAAGGTGTGAACATGGCGACAGCGTATCAGTGGGTCGGGCCAGGCAACGAAGAAATTTTTGCGGCTGGGCAAAACACGGAATCCGCGCGGTTGAAACCTAGACTTCTTTCCCGCGCCAGTCACGAAGCAGTCGCGAAGAATCGCGGAAACCGCCAGCAGATCGTCGAATTTTACACCGTAAAGAAAATTGATAACTCACGCCTGGTGCGCCACGTCGAACCCGTCAAGATGCGCAATCTGTACAAAACCGTGGCCCTCGGCAGCATCATCGCCGCCTTTTGCATGCTGTATGTCTACCAGCACTTCCGCTGCATCGACCTGGGCTTCCAACTCGAAGATCTGAAGTCCAAGACGCAGCAGGCCCAGAAACTGAACGGCAAGTTGAAGCTGGAGATTGCGTTCCTGCGCGATCCTCATCGCATCGATGTGATTGCGCGGCGTGAGTTGGGTTTGACGCAGCCCACCGCCAGCCAAGTTCGCGAATATGGGAATCCGGATGGTTCGGAGGTTGCGGCTGTCCAGTACGTGCGGCCGAATCGCGTGCCCTAAGCTCGCCTGAGGATCCGCGAGCGCCAAATAAATACGAGTTCTGAAGCAACATCGACATCCGCACGGAGCGCGAGCCGGAAACCAGGAACCATGGAGCAAGAAAAAGTTCACGTTCGTTTGCTGATTCTTGCTGGCTTCGTACTCTTCTGGATGACCGCTGTTTTCGGTCGCGTGGCCTACCTGCAGTTATTTCTTCACAGTGATTACCTTACCCGTGCCGCTCGCCAGCAGCGCCACACCATAGACATTTATCCCAAGCGCGGCGTCATCTACGATCGCAACATGCACCCTCTGGCAATGAGCGTCCCGGTGCAATCCGCATTTGCCATTCCCGCGGAAATCAAGGATCGCGCCATGGTGGCACGGCTACTTTCCGTCCCGTTGGGCATGCCGGCCGATGAGATTCGAGAGAAATTGGATTCGGGCAGTCCGTTCGTCTGGATCAAACGCAAGCTGACGCCTGCAAAATCGGAAGAGGTGGAGTCCGCCAACCTCAAGGGCATTTATCTTCAGGAAGAAAATCAGCGCTATTACCCCAAGCGGGAGTTAGGCGCGCACGTTCTGGGCTTTGTGGACGTCGACGAAAAGGGACTGGGCGGCATCGAACGCGAATACGACAGCCTGATTCGCGGCAAAGAAGAAAAAGTTGTGGTTATGGCGGACGCTCGACAGCGTTGGTTTGATGGCGGAGAAGCGGAGCGCGACCACGGCGTCAACATCGTCCTTACGTTGGACGAAAAAATCCAGTACATCGCCGAGCGGGAATTGGCCGCGGCAATTGAAAAAACGCACGCCCCCGCAGGTACGGTGATCGTGCAGGATCCCAATAGCGGCGCCATCCTCGCTCTTGCGAATTGGCCGAAGTTCAACCCCAATGCGGCGTTCGACGTGTCCGGAGAAAGAAAAGAAGATCGCGCCATCAGCCAGATTTACGAGCCAGGCTCCACGTTCAAGCTGATCACCCTGGCGGCAGCTTTCGATCAGAACTTGATCCGCTCCGACGAAGTCTTCAACTGCGAGAACGGTGCGGTAACCGTTGCCGGCCACTTGATCCATGATCACAAGAAGTACGGCATGCTCACCGTCGCTGACATTCTGGCGAATTCCAGCGACGTGGGCGCGATTAAAATTGCGCTGCGCCTGGGCTCACCGAAATTTTACGACTATATTCGTGCATTTGGCTTCGGCAATCGCACAGGTGTCGACCTGCCCGACGAAAGCCGTGGATTGGTTAACCGCCTCGAGCACTGGGGCTCCTATTCCATCGCGTCTGTTTCCATGGGGCAGGAAGTGGGCGTCACGCCGCTGCAGATGATTACGGCGGTATCGGCAATCGCAAATGGCGGTTTGCTTTACAAGCCGCACATCGTCGATGAACTGAAGCGTGGCGACACGGCCCTCCCCCTCGAAGGCCCTTCTGCGATCACCGATCCAAAGCGCATCATTCGCCCCGAAACTGCCGCCACCCTGCGCCACTTAATGGAGGGCGTGGTTTTACATGGTACCGGCCCCAAAGCGCGGCTGGACGGTTGGTCCGTAGCCGGCAAGACCGGCACGGCGCAAAAGATTGATCCCAACACCGGAAGATATTCGCCAACAAATGTGATCGCGTCTTTCACCGGGTTCGCGCCAATCAATAATCCGGTGGTCACGATCCTTGTCTCCATCGACTCCCCCGGCGGTTATCCGCACGGGGGAGGAGAAGTAGCTGCGCCGGTGTTCAAAAGAATCGCGGAACAAATTCTGCCTTATCTGGATGTCCCGCAAGACATCCCCGTGAACCCACAGTTGATCCAGGCCAGCTACCGGAAAAACAATAATGAGACCGAAGATGGCTCGCTCGACGATTTGTCTGCGGTCGATTTCAACGCGCAACCTGAAGTCGCCGAAGAATCTGCCAAGCCCGAAGCGGTGAAAATGAATGTGCCGAAATCCCCCGAAGTGTTGATGTCCGCGGATGAAGGTGGCGACATCGCGGTGCCGGATTTCTCGGGAAAAACAATGCGAGACGTAACCGAAGCCTGCATGCGTCTGGGACTCGACCCGGTTTTGATTGGCACGAATGTTGCAATTCAACAGACACCGGCGGCAGGAGCCAAAGTACGCCGGGGCACGAAGGTGACCGTGGAATTCGGGGACACTCCGGCACATTCGCGCAAGTCAAAATAGGAAAAGGGCTTACAAACGCCGATGGCAACGGGAATCAGTAGCACTTCAGAGATGGAGAAGCGCGCGGGACAAACGGGAGAGGCTGAACGGGAACACACTGTGGCTGAGCGGGAACAGACCGGCGGAATCACTCTGCGTACCTTGCTCGATGGCGTGTCCTTACGTTCGCAATTGCCCCAAGGCGAACTTCACGTTCGTCAGGTCACGAATGATTCACGAAAAGTCCGCCCCGGAGCGCTGTTCGTGGCGATTCATGGTGTTGCCACCGACGGCAACCTCTTTGCCAAGGACGCCGTGACTCGTGGCGCTGCAGCGATAATGAGTGAAGATCCGACGCCGCAGGGTTGGCCAAGTGAAATTCCCTGGATCCACGTGAGCGAAGGCCGAAAGGCCCTTGCCACGGCCGCGGCTAATTTCTATGGCCACCCGGCGAACGCCCTGAAGTTGGTCGGAGTTGCCGGAACCAACGGAAAAACCACCACCTCCGCCTTGATCGATTCCATCCTGCGCGCGTCGGGTGCTAAAACTGGTTTGTTCGGCACCATCGCCTACCACACGCCGCTCGGCGAACGCCCTGCGCCGAACACCACGCCGGAATCTCTCGACCTCCAAAGCTTTTTTGCGGAGATTCGCGACTCAGGCGGCACCTATGCCACGATGGAAGCAAGTTCTCACGCGCTCGCCATGGATCGCCTATGGGGCTGCCACTTTGCCGTCGCCGTGTTCACGAATCTCACGCGCGACCATATCGATTACCACAAAACCTTCGAAAATTATTTCGCGGCAAAACGCATGCTCTTCGAAGGCACCGGCTCCGGCGCGCCTGACGTCTCCGTGATCAACACCGATGACGAATGGGGAAAGAAGCTCGCGGGACTTGGGAAAAGGACCCTGACCTACGGACTGCAGAACGGCACGGATTTAAAGGCCCGGAAATTTCAATTAAGCTTTAAAGGATTGAACTTCACCGCACAAACGCCCGCCGGCGTAATTCAGGTCGAAGCGGCTCTCGTCGGCCGTATCAATGTGTACAACATCCTCGCCGCCATCGGCGCGGGAATCGGCTTGGAACTTCCGAATGAAGTGATCGAAGCCGGCATCCGCAATCTCCGTGCCGTGCCTGGCAGGTTTGAACGCGTGGATTTTGGCCAGCCCTTCCTGGTCATCGTCGACTACGCGCACACGGACGACGCGCTAGAGAACCTGATCCGCACCGCCCGCGAGCTCAACCCCAAGGGAAGAATCATCACCGCGTTCGGTTGCGGAGGATCGCGAGACCGCACCAAACGCCCCATTATGGGCGAACTATCCGGCCGTCTCAGCGATCTCTCGATCCTCACCAGCGACAACCCCCGCCAGGAAGATCCGCTGAAAATCATCAGCGACATCGTCGTCGGCATGCAGAAGTCCGGCGGCAAATACATGATTGAACCGGACCGCGCCAAGGCCATCCGTCTTGCCGTCGAAGAAGCGCGCGCCGGAGACATCGTCCTGCTCGCAGGCAAGGGCCATGAGGACTACCAGATTTTTGCGGATCATACGATTCACTTTGACGATCGCGAGGTAGCGGGCGCGGCGCTCAACGAACGAGGGTACACGGAAGCGCCCAGCGAACTCGCAGGGTTTGGCACGTAGCGCTCACGTCTCGTCTGCACGAGAGGCGAGGGCCTGCGAGCCAGAGCAGTGACTCGCAGATAAAGGAGGAGCCCTCAACCGGTGAGAACGGATAGAGCAGTTCCGTTGTACGGCCGAGGCCAGTACCTCGGCCGAATCAATGAGAAAGCCAACCTTTTGAGGAAACTATGCGGTGGACGGTTGCACAAGTGGCTGACGCGGTGGCGGGCCAATGCGGGCATGGACTTGACCCCATGGCCCGGCTGGCCGGCGTCTCGATTGATTCTCGCACGATACGTGCCGGAGAGCTCTTCATCGCCATTCACGGTCCGACTCACGATGGACACGACCACGTGGCCGCAGCTATGGAAAGCGGAGCGCTGGCGTGCGTGGTGGCGGGGCCGCTCGTCTCGCGCTATCCCGGATGGCTGCAGGACCGCTGCATTACCGTTCCGGACACGCTCGAGGCCTTGCACCGGCTGGCCCGCGCCGTACGAAAAGATTGGGGCAAAAAAGTCTGCGGGATCACAGGCTCGGTCGGTAAGACCACAACGAAAGAGATCGTGGCGGCACTGCTTGGTTCGCAGCTACGGGTGCTGAAGAGCGAAGGCAATTTCAATAATGAGTACGGGCTGCCGCTGACCCTGCTTCGCCTGGAAGAAACGGACGACGTGGCCGTGTTGGAGATGGGCATGTCTTTTCCCGGTGAACTCAAGCGCCTGGCAGCCATCGCCCTTCCCGACGTTGCCATTGAGACCAGGGTCAGCCCCGCCCACCTTCTTAACTTCACGTCGGTGGACGACATTGCGCTGGCCAAGCGTGAACTCATCGAGGGCTTGCGCGGCAGCAGCTCCGTAGCCGTGCTGAACGCCGATGACCCGCGCGTCGCCGCTATGGCGGAAGTGGCGCCGGGGCGCGTCATTTTTTACGGCGTGGAGAAGCCCGCGGAATTTGCCTCCGAAGAAATCGAAGACCGCGGCGCGCTGGGGAGTTCGTTCACATTGGTACATCGGGGAAAACGGACGCGCATGGAATTGCCGTTGCCGGGTCGCCACGTCGTGTGGAACGCGCTTGCGGCTATTGCCGCGGCCAGCGTCTGGAATATCGGCGCGGTCGAAGCGCAGGCTGTGCTCCGCGGTTTGCACACGCCAGCCATGCGCGGTGAACTGATTCGCTTCACAAATGGATTTGCATTGATCAATGATTCGTATAACTCGAGCCCGGCGGCGCTGCAGGCGATGATCAACCTGCTCGGCGCCACTCCCGGTTACGCCCGGCGCATTTTAGCAGCCGGCGAAATGCGCGAACTCGGCCCCAGCTCACAGAAATTGCATCGCGAAGCGGGCGAACACGCTGCGAAATCCGGGAAGATTGATTTCGTCATCGGCGTACAAGGCGATGCCGCGCAAATTGTCGAAGGTGCAGTCGGTTCAGGCCTTCCCCGCGAACACACAAAATTTTTCGTGACACCCACGGAAGCCGCCGACTTTTTAGCTGACTTCGTCAAGTCCGGCGACTTGCTGCTGGTTAAGGGTTCGCGAAGCGTCAAGATGGAGAAGATCGTCGAAGCCCTACTGGGCAGGTTCGCGCCCGTCGATGCGCCTTCGCTCTCCGGAGGAGGTTACTGACATGCTCTACTACCTCCTCTATCACGTCCTCCAAAAATATTTCAGCCCACTGAACGTTTTTCGCTATATCACCGTCCGCACCGTGTATGCCAGCCTGACCGCGATGTTTCTCGCGTTGGTATTCGGGCCGTGGCTGATTCGCAAGCTGCGCGAGTTGCAGATTGGCCAATACATTCGCGAGGAAGGTCCGCAGGAGCACAAGAAAAAAGCCGGCACACCCACGATGGGCGGTGTGCTCATCGTAATTTCCACCGCGGTGCCCGTGCTGATGTGGGCGGACCTTTCCAATCCCTACGTGATGCTCGCGCTCTTCGCCTTGATTGCGTTTGCCGCCATCGGTTTCATGGACGACTACGCCAAGGTTGCCAAGCGCCGCAACCTGGGCTTAACTGGGAAAAACAAAATCGTGCTTCAGATCGCGGTCAGTTCCCTTGTAGGTTTCGTATTGCTGGTGCTGGCGACGCATAGCGCGTACTCCACGCAATTGATTTTTCCCTTCGTGAAAAGGTTCCGACCGGACCTGGTCATTCACAGCCTGTTGCATTCCGGGCACTTGTGGCCGCTCGCCTTCCTGCCATTTCTTTTGTTCGTCGCGCTCGTGATCACCGGCAGTTCCAACGCCGTGAATCTCACCGATGGTTTGGACGGACTCGCGATTGGCTGCACCGTGATTGCGGCCGGCGCGCTTACGGTGCTGACCTATGTCAGCAGCAACTTCCGCTGGGCGACCTACCTTGAAATTCAATACATCCCGCGCGTTGGCGAACTCACCGTGTTTTGCGGCGCCTTGGTGGGAGCGTCACTCGGCTTTCTCTGGTATAACGCGCATCCCGCGGAAGTGTTCATGGGAGACGTGGGCTCGCTATCCTTGGGCGGAACGCTTGGCACCATCGCTGTGATCATCAAGCAGGAAGTGCTTCTGGTCTTTGTCGGCGGGATTTTCGTAGTCGAAGCGCTTTCCGTCATCCTTCAGGTCGGCTCCTTCAAGCTGCGCGGTAAGCGCATCTTTCGTATGGCGCCCATTCACCACCATTTTGAGTTGCTGGGCTGGAGCGAGAGCAAAGTGATCGTCCGTTTTTGGATTGTCGCGCTGGTCTTTGCGCTGTTTGCGCTGACCACACTGAAATTGCGATGAATTTTGCACATGAGAAGGAACGTTAACGCGGATGCCGGGATCGATTGAGTTGCGGAAGATGCATGTGCTGGCCGTGGGGCTGGCGCGGACGGGAGTGGCAACGGCTTTGTTTTGCGCGAAACACAATGCGATCGTAACTGCCACGGACACGCGGCCGGAAAGCGAACTTGGCGACGTGCCGGCGAAGTTGCGCAGTGCCGGAGTTACTCTCGAACTGGGCGGCCATGTGGAGAAAACCTATCTGGCGCAGGACCTGATCGTTCCCAGTCCGGGCGTGCCTGCCGACGATCCGCTCTTGATGAAAGCCCGTTCGAAGGGCATCACCATCTGGAGCGAAATCGAACTTGCCTACCGTTTTCTCGAAGGCGAAATGATCGGAATCACCGGTTCCAACGGGAAAACAACGACAACCACTTTGCTCCACCACATTCTGAAAACGGCCGGGAAAAAAGCCATACTCGCCGGAAATGTCGGTACGCCATTGATTGCCTGCGTCGATCAGATGAACGCGGAAACCGTCTCGGTCGTTGAACTAAGCAGCTTTCAATTAGAATTGACGGACAGGTTTCGGCCGGACATCGCCGTATTTCTGAATCTTACGCCAGACCATCTTGACCGCCACAAAACCCTTGAGGCCTACGCCGCCGCGAAGGCGCGCATTTTCGGGAAGCAGACTGAACTGGACGCCGCGGTCCTGAATGCCGACGACGCACCAACTGTGGAATTGGCGCCACGCAAGCCGCAGCTGTTCTGGTTCAGTCGCAAGCAACGCGTTAAACAAGGCGCCTGTGCCGTCGGCGAAGACGTTGTGATCGTCCACCACGGCAAGGAAGAGTTCGTGATGAAAATCGCCGAGATCCCGCTTCCCGGCGCGCACAACCTCGAAAATGTTCTCGCAGCTGCGACCGCTGCGCGCCTCGCCGGTGTTGACGCGCCAACCATCGCGAAAGCGGTAAAAAGTTTCGCTGGCGTTGACCATCGCCTGGAGTTCGTCGCCGAAATTTCCGGCGTGCGTTACTACAACGACTCCAAAGCCACCAACGTGGACGCCACCTTGAAAGCGCTCGACGCGTTTCCCGGAAGAATCCTGATCATTCTCGGCGGCAAAGACAAAGGCAGTGATTACACCGTCCTGCAAAAGCCGCTTCGCGACAAAGCCGTTCTCGCCCTGCTGATCGGTGCGGCCGCCGGCAAGATCGACAAGCAGATCGCTGGCAGCGTCGCCATTGAACGCGCAGGGACACTCGATAACGCCGTGGCCATCGCCTCCCAGGCCGCGCAACCAGGAGACATCGTTCTGCTTGCCCCGGCCTGCGCCAGTTTCGATCAGTTTCAGAATTACGAGCATCGCGGCCGCGTCTTCAAGGAACTGGTTCGCGCACTCGCTCAAAATTCATCCGGGCAATCTGCGGGAAAAGGATAATTTTCGTGGCCAGACGTTCAGATACAGACCGGTGGTTGTTTGGAGTGACCGTAATGCTTTGCCTCGTGGGCGCAGTGATGATTTTCAGTGCCTCCGCGGTCACCGCGCAACAACAATTCGGCCATTCCTACCATTTCGTTCTCCGCCAGATCCTGTGGCTGGTCGTCGGCCTGCTCGGAATGTTTGCGCTGATGAAACTCGACTACCACAAACTGCGCGAGCCGGCAGTGGTGTACTCCGTTCTCTGCGTCGTCGTCATCTTACTCGTCGGCACATTTTTTCTGGACAAGTCTCACGCCACTCACCGCTGGATCAAATTAGGCCCCGCGCAGATTCAGCCATCGGAACTTGCCAAGCTAGCCGTCATTCTTTATCTGGCATGGTTTCTGGACCTGAAGCGTCGCGCCGCCACCAGCCTCGAATTTTGCAAAGAAGATTTGCGGCACACCATTCTTCCCGCCGTCGCTCCCATTCTGATTTGCGTTGCCCTGATCGTTCTGCAGCCGGATCTGGGCACTTCCGTGGACATCGTTCTGATTATGACCGCGATTTTGTATGTCGCCGGCCTATCCTGGAAATGGCTCGCCGTTGGAATCGCTGCGGCCACGCCGGTGCTCTTCTTCTTGATTACCCACGTTTCCTACCGCAACGCCAGACTTACCGCGTTCCTCCACCCGGAAAGCGACCCCCAAGGCGCGGGATTCCAGTTGCTGCAATCCTTGATCGCTGTCGGCTCCGGCGGCTTCACCGGCGTCGGCCTGATGGAGAGCAAACAAAAACTGTTTTACTTGCCGGAAGCGCACACGGATTTTATTTACGCAGTGATTTGCGAAGAATTGGGCTTCATCGGCGCCGCCATCATCATCGCGTTATTTGCCGCCTATGCCTGGCGAGGACTGCGCGCCTCGTTTAACGCACCGGACGGATTCGGTCGCATGCTCGCCCTTGGCGCCACAGCCATGGTGTTGTTTCAAGCGCTCATCAATTTCGCCGTGGTGCTCGGCATGATGCCTACAAAAGGCATTCCGCTCCCCTTCGTGAGTTACGGCGGATCGAGTTTGCTGGTCATGCTGCTTGCCACAGGTGTGCTCTTGAATGTGGCGCAGCAGGGCAGCAGCAACGCTGGCCTGCAGGCTTGAGAGGCCGACGGTGAAACTGCTGATCGCGGGAGGCGGCACCGGCGGGCACGTATTTCCGGCGATCGCCATTGCGCAAGAGTGGCTGTCGAGAGGCAAGGAGCGCGAGGTGATTTTAGTAGGCACGCAACGCGGCATTGAAATGAAGCTCGTGCCCGAGGCGGGCCTGCCGTTGGAAACCATTCGCGTGGCCGGATTGAAAGGGAAGGGCGGCACAACGCTGCTGAAAAATTTGGGAATGCTTGGAACAGGACTCTCGGACGCCAGGAACGTGCTCAAACGGCACAATCCCAACGTTGCCTTCGGTGTTGGCGGCTACGCCGCCGGGCCGATGCTGCTGGCCACATGGCTGCGCGGAATTCCCAACGTAATTTTTGAACCTAACGCCGAGCCGGGTCTGACCAATAAGCTGCTAGCCCGATTGGCAAAACGAATTGCCACCGGCTACGAAGTTTCCGCCCAAGCCTGGGGCTCCCGCGCAGTGGTAACAGGATGCCCCGTGCGCCCGGAATTCTTCGCGATCACACCGCGAAAGCCGGAAAAGCCCTTTCGTCTGCTCGTAACCGGAGGCAGTCAGGGCGCGCTCCCGATCAACCGCACTTTTACGGACGCGGCGGAATTACTGGCGAAACGAAAAGCGGGGATGCAAATTGTGCATCAAACCGGCGAGCGCGATTATAATAATGTGCGGGCCGCATACGCGCGACACGAAATACAGGTGGAAGTCGCGCCCTTCCTTTCCAACATGGCGGAACGCTTCGCCTGGGCCGACATGATCGTCTGCCGGGCCGGAGCGATCACCGCCGCGGAAGTGGCAGCGGCAGGCCGCGCAGCGATTTTCATTCCCTTTGGGAAAGCGACGGACAGCCATCAGTTACGCAACGCGCAGGAAATGGTCAACGCCGGCGCGGGACGGCTGATTGCCGAACCGGAATTAACCGCAGAACGCTTAACCAAGGAAATTTTCTCCCTCCTGGACCAGTCCGGAGAGATGGAAAAGCTTGCGGCGAACGCGCGCAACCTTGCCCACCCTTACGCGGTGCGCGAAATCGTCGATTTGATCGAAGAGGCCGAGCGGCCGAGCCGGAAAGAATCAAGAGGCACATGATGGTATCGTTTCGCAATTTTCAGAGAATTCATTTGGTGGGAATCGGCGGCATCGGCATGAGCGGAATCGCCGAGGTCCTGCTCACCCTTGGCTATTCCGTCTCTGGCTCGGACACAAAGCCCTCCACAATCACGGAGCGCCTGCAGGATCTGGGCGCCACGATTTACGAAGGCCACAAAGCGGAAAACGTGGAAGACGCCCACGTCGTTGTAATTTCGTCGGCGGTAAAAGCCGACAATCCGGAAGTGCTGGAAGCGCACAAACGCAAAATCCCCGTGATTCCCCGCGCGGAAATGCTTGCCGAACTGATGCGCCTGAAATACGGCATTGCGGTTGCCGGCGCACACGGAAAAACCACCACCACCTCCATGGTTGCCTCGATCCTGGCAGCAGCTCATCTCGATCCAACTTTCGTCATCGGCGGTCGCGTCAATCAGGCAGGCACCACCGCGCGCGTCGGCAAGGGCGAATATTTTGTCGTGGAAGCCGACGAGAGTGATCGCAGCTTCCTTATGTTTGCGCCGGTAGTGGCAGTCGTAACCACCATCGATCGCGAACATCTTGATCAATACGCCTCGCTTGAAGACATTCAGAACGCGTTCCTGCAATTCGTCAACCGCGTTCCTTTTTACGGCGCCGCCGTTCTCTGTCTCGATGAGCCCAACGTCCAGGCGATTATTCCCAACGTCAAACGGCCCATCATCACCTATGGCACTTCCAGCCAAGCCGATCTCGTAATCAGCGATATCAATACCAACGGATTTGGCAGCCAATTCCGCCTCACTTACAAAGGCGAACATCTCGGCATGTTTGAGTTGCCGCACCCTCCCGGCATCCACAATGTTAGAAATGCGGCGGCCGCCGCGGCTGTCGCGCTTTACCTCAACGTCGCTTCGGATTTAATTCGAGAAGGCTTGGCGAAGTTTGCCGGAGTCGGCCGGCGCTTCGACATCAAAGGCATGGTGAATGGCATCACGGTCGTCGACGATTACGGCCACCATCCCGCGGAGATCCGCGCCACCCTCGAAGCCGCGCGCGGTTGCAAATTCAACCGCCTGCTCGTGTTGTTCCAGCCGCACCGCTATACCCGCACGCAGCATCTTTGGGACGATTTTTCACGGGCCTTCAATCAAGCAGATGTTTTGGCTTTGCTCGACATTTACGCCGCCAGTGAAGCCCCTATTCCTGGCGTTACCAGCGAAGCCCTGGCCAACAGCATTCGCGATGCCGGCCACAAAAACGTGCATTATTTCCAATCCATGCAGACCGCCATTGAGTTTCTGTTGCACGAGTCCCGGCCCGGCGATGCGATCCTGACCATCGGCGCAGGAAACGTTAGCCGTGCCAGCAATGAACTGGCCATACTGCTCGGCTCCGACTTGCGTCTAAGTGATGAGGTAAGAGATGCGGGTTGAGAACGCCAAAATTCTGCAAACGCTGCCGAAGCTACAGGTGGATCTGCTGCGCGGAGTATCGCTGGCAGAGTTGACCTCGCTCGGTATCGGCGGCACCACGGATTTGCTGCGTATCAATCGCCACGAATCCATTCCGGATCTGTTGAATCTTCTCGAAGACGCCGCCGTCCCTCACAAATTCCTCGGTGGGGGTTCGAATCTCCTCGTGATGGATGGCGAACTTCCTTTCGTCGTTTTGCAATTGGGTCAGCCGGATCCCGACGTTGTGATCAACGGCGACATAGCCAGCGTGGATGCCGCCGCCGATTTGGGCAAAACCGTCACACTTTGCGCCAAAAACAATCTGGGCGGCATGGAAGGTTTGATCGGCGTGCCCGGCACCGTCGGCGGCGCGCTGCGCATGAACGCCGGAGCCTATGGCATACAGATCGGTTCCTACGTCCGCGAGGTAAAAATCTACCGGGCGGCCGCGCGCAAAATAGAAATTCTCACAGGCGATCAAATTTCGTTCGAATACCGGCACACTTCATTTGCACCCGATGATATGATGCTGTCAGTGAAGCTCCGACTTCCCTCCAAGCCGTTCGCGGAAATCATTCAAGGCATTCGTATCTGCAACGAAAAGCGGCGCGGCAGCCAACCCTTGGGCCAAAAGAGCGCCGGCTGCATCTTCAAGAATCCCCCGGGTGCCTCCGCCGGGCGCATGATCGATGAACTCGGCCTGAAAAGCCTCACCTTGGGCGACGCGCGGGTCAGCGACCGCCACGCCAATTTCTTCATAAATGCCGGCCGTGCTTCCGCCGCCGATATGCTGGGGTTGATCTCCGACGTGCGCGAACGCGTCCGAAAAGTTTATGGAGTAACTCTCGAAAACGAGGTGGTCGTTTGGACCGCGTAAAGCCCATCCAGCGAAACGCTTCTTCAGCGGCGGCCGAACATGAGCCGTACCGTCCCGAACTTGTCTCCGAAGACGAGCCCCGCTACCTTCGCCGCCAAAAGCCGGTGGAGATTCGTCGCAAGAAATTCAGCGGCAAGACCGGCACTTACTATCGCCAGGTGTTTGTTTGGACGCTCGTGGGCGCCGCCGCCCTGGGCGCTACCGTGTTTTCGGTACGCTACTTGCTCTACTCTCCGCAGATGTTGCTGGTGAAGCCGGATCAGATTGAGGTGAACGGCAACCGCATCGTCGCGCATGAAGATGTTCAGAAGCTCTTCTCACGCGATCGCGGCCTCAGCTTGTTGAAAATCCCGCTGGATAAGCGGCGGATGGAGATCGAAGAACTTCCTTGGGTGGAAGAGGCGAGCGTGCAACGAATCTTGCCGAACCGTGTGCGTGTTTTCATAACGGAACGCACTCCCATTGCGTTTTTTCGAAATGGCACCGAATTGACGCTAGTTGACGCACATGGCGTATTACTCGACCACCCCGAGGGCGAAGATTTTCATTTCCCCATCGTCACTGGTTTGTCCGAGAGCTTGCCGAGGGAAGAGCGGGAAAGACGCATGCAGACATATGAGGAGTTCATGAAGGATGTCGACCTCGTGAAGCCAGGATCACCCGACCAGATCAGCGAATTGGATTTAAGCAATCCGCGCGACCTGCGAGTCGTGATGGCTGGCTTGGGCGGCAACACCGACTCGCACGCCGTCACCGTGCACTTTGGTCAAACCGACTTCACCGGTAAATTCCGGATGCTGGTGGAAAATTTTGCGCAGTGGCAGGCCAATTCCGGAACAGTGCATTCCATTGATCTTCAGTATTCACGGCAGGTGGTGGTGAACCCCGACACCAGCACAACCACCGCGAAGAACAGATAACGATTCGGCAGGAGACGATTTTGGCAAAGAAAGACAAATATCTGGTCGGGCTGGACATCGGCAGCACCAAAACCTGCGCGTTGCTTGCAGAGATGGAAGACGAGCAGGTGCGCTTTCTCGCTCTCGGCGCGGCGGAATCCAAAGGACTGCGTAAAGGTTTGATCGTGAATCTCGATTCCACCGTCAGTTCCATCCGGCGCGCGGTGGAAGAAGCGGAAAGTGTCGCCAACGTTCCGGTGGAATCTGCCATCATTGGCGTAGCCGGAAGCCACGTGCGCGGCGTGAATTGTCAGGGCGGAGCGTCCTTAGGTCCTCGGCCGCGCGATATTGAACGCGAAGACGTGCGCCGAGCCATCGATACCGCGCGAAACATCTCTCTGCCTGAAGATCGTGAGGTTCTCCACGTTCTGCCTCATGAATTTCGCGTGGACGCGCAGGACGGCATCCGCGATCCCATCGGCATGGTAGGCCAGCGCCTTCAGGCGAACGTGCACATCGTCACATCCTCCAGTTCCGCCACGCAGAATCTCGTCACCGCGGCAAACAAAGCCGGAATTTTAATCAACGACACGGTCCTCGAGCCTCTCGCCTCCGCGGAGGCGTGCCTCACCCAGGATGAGCGCGATTTGGGCTGCTGCATGCTCGACATCGGCGGCGGCACAACCGAACTCATCGTCTACGGCGGAGGCGTAGTTCGCCACACTGGCGCTGTGGCCATTGGCGGCGATCATTTCACTAACGATCTGGCAGTCGGTCTGCGCACACCAATTCCGGAAGCAGAACGCATCAAGCGTCATCATGGCTGTGCGGCGGCGGCATTGCTTCGCGACGACGGCTCAATCGAAATTGCCAGCGTGGGCGATCGTCCGCCCAGAACCATTTTTGCGCACATGCTCACGGAAATCATCGAACCGCGCGCTCAGGAATTGCTCGCGCTCCTGGCCGACGACTTGCACCGCGCAGGCTTGATGAAACAAATCCCCGCAGGATTTGTCTTGGCTGGCGGCGGCGCGCGTCTGAACGGTTTGCAGGATCTGGCCGAGCACAGTTTCCATCTGCCGGTGCGCATGGGACAACCGCGCGGCATCGCCGATCTACCTGACCAGGTCGCCCAGCCGGAATATGCCACGGTCGTAGGTTTGGTGCTCTGCGCGGCTAAAGCAAAAAAAGCCGGACCGGCTAAGCCGGGCGGTTTGGTGTCCAAATTGCGCGCAATGTTTGCCGGGGCTTGAGGCTCCGCGCAGACCGCGGGAAGACTTTTTCCACAGGCTGGTAAAACTGGCTGTGGAAACGCATTTACACGGGATTTATAAAGGACTTTCACCAGCCGGAACGGGGGGAACAGCATGACAGCGAAAGACGCAGGTATCCGGATGAGCTTTAGCGAAGAGTTGCAGCCCGCAAAGCTTAAGGTGATTGGTGTCGGTGGCGGTGGGTGTAACGCGGTGAACCGCATGATCCGCGCCAAGGTGGAAGGCGTTGAGTTCATCACCGCCAACACCGATCTACAAGCGCTGAAAATGTCTCAGGCGCCCGTGAAACTGCAGCTCGGCGCGAAGCTCACCAAAGGGCTGGGCGCCGGCGCGAATCCAGAGGTCGGCCGCAAAGCTGCACTCGAGGACACCGAAAAAATTATTGAAGCGCTCGAGGGTTCGGACATGATTTTCATCACGTCCGGCCTCGGCGGCGGCACCGGCAGCGGAGCGGCTCCCGTCGTAGCTTCGCTGGCCAGCGAACTGGGCGCGCTTAGCGTAGCCGTCGTCACCAAGCCATTCGCTTTCGAAGGAAAGCGACGCATGCTGCAAGCCGAGCAAGCGCTGCAGGAACTGGTCGGCGTCGTAGACACCGTCATCGTGATCCCCAACGAACGCTTGATGGAAACCGTCGAACCCGGCACCAGCTTCTTCGACGCCTTCCGCATCGCCGACGACATCCTCCGCCAGGCTGTGCAGGGCATCTCTGACATCATCACCGTGCCCGGTATCATCAATCGAGACTTTGCCGACGTTCGCACCATCATGCACGGCCAAGGCTACGCCGTGATGGGCACGGCGGTCGCCAGCGGTTCAAACCGCGCGGTGGACGCGGCGAATCGCGCCATTTCCAGTCCATTACTCGAAGACAACTCCATTCAGGGCGCGCAGGGAATCCTCATCAACATTTGCGGCAGCTCTTCGCTCTCCTTGCAAGAGGTCCACGAAGCCTCCAGCGTGATTCAAAAAGCTGCGCATGAAAACGCCAACATCATTTTTGGCGCGGTGATGGACGAAGCCATGAAGGACATGGTGAAAATCACCGTGATTGCCGCCGGCTTCAAGGAAACGGCAAAGAAACAGATCCCGCAGAAACAATCGTTCCTGCCTCGCACTTGGAAGGCGGGCCGCGAAGTGCCGGAGCAGGCCGAACTCCCGGTCACTCCTCCCAGCGTCGTCAACCAGGTCAAACAAAACGTCCGCGACGTAACTCCCGAAGTGGCCAAGGACGACCTGGACGTCCCAACATTCCTACGCCGCCAAGCCCAAAAAGCCTGACGCAGTCCGCTAAAGGAAACGCGCTGTCCTCGTAGAGCAGTGCCTACAGGCCGGCATCTTGGGTTCTTTGGAGTGCGGCGGCTCGCCACCGCCTTTACAGACAAAGCCCCTGCACCAACGCCTCATGGGTATCTCAACAGAGCTAGCCCTGCGACGCACACTTCCTCAGCGCCCGCTTCATCGCATGAATCTCCGCCTCAAACCTCTGCAAATTGGTGCTGTCATAAGGCAGCACACTCCCTAGCCCCGAGTGAAATTCCCGCGCGCATGTCTGCTGGGCCATCTTGCCTATATTTGTTGCGTCCAGCCCGCCCCCAGGCATGATCGCAACCCGGTCCCCAGACAATCGCACAAGCTCCCGCAAAGTCTCCGCGCCCGCCGGCACAGTCGCCGCTCCGCCGGCCGTCAGAATACGCGCGGCGCTCGTTGCAATCACGTCTTCCAGCGCTTGCAGCAAATCCGGTGTCGCATCAAACGCGCGGTGAAACGTCACTTCCAGCGGCCGCGACCATTCCACCAGTTCCGTCGTGCGTTCGATGTCGATCGAACCATCGGCGCGGAGCAGCCCAAAAACCACGCCGTCCATTCCTAAGTCGCGAACCACGGAAATATCCCGCTTCATGGCAACAAATTCCTTGTCTGTGTAAACAAAATTGCCCGCGCGCGGACGAATGATTGGAAAAACCGCGATCTCCAGCTCTTCGTGCAAAGTGCGCATGGCATCCACCGAAGGAGTCAGCCCGCCGTGAATCAACTCGGCGCACAACTCAATGCGGTCCGCGCCTCCGCGTTCGGCAGCCAACGCCGTGTCCAGAGATTCCACCGTGATTTCAAGGAGTAGTTCAGACACCGGGTTGGCCTCTTCGCAAGAAAGGGAACCGTTCTATATACTCCGCGAAGCGTGCGGCACGCAACTCAGCGTATACCTATCCGCTAAGTGCCAGAAAAACGAAAGTGTTGCATCGCCGTCGCGCCGTGCTTGTGTTAGGCTTGCGGCATCTCAACTGGTCTCGTCCCACGGAACACCTCAGCGGAGAGCCTCTGAAAAAGGAGACCGAAAATGAAACTGAATCGAATTATTTTCGGATGCAGCATCGTTCTCTTGGCGGTTACTGCTGTCGGCTGTCAAAAACCGTACCACGATCCCGACGAACGTTACGTGCTGGTTGCCACTAATATCAATCTGCCGTACTGGCAGGAAGCTGCTGCTGGCTTGACCGACATCGGGAAGAACACCGGCGTAAAAGTCGATCTTGTCGGGCCCACAACGTTTTCTCCAAGCGAAGAGCTAGCTGCCTTCCAGCAAACAGTCGCGCAGCATCCCGCGGGCATCATGGTTTCCGTCGCGGATCCGAAGTTGTTCAAGGAACCGATCGATAATGCCATTCTGCAGGGCATTCCCGTCATCTGCATTGACGCCGACGCACCGGAATCGAGGCGCGTTCTTTTTATCGGCACCGATAATTTCCGCGCCGGCCAGGACAGCGGAAATCGCATGGCCACGCTCCTCGGTGGTCAAGGCCGCGTGGTGATAGTCACTTTGATCGGGCAACGTAATAGCGAAGAGCGCGTTCGAGGCGTCACCGACGCATTGAAGAAATATCCGGGCGTCCAGGTTATTCATACGATTGACGACAAAGGGGACGCCCGCGTCGCCGAAGATGCCATTGCCGCGCTCCTGACGAAGAAGGAAAAAATCGATGGCATCATCTGCCTGGAAGCTTCGGGAGGAGAAGGCGCGGCCGACGCTCTCCACCGCTTGGACATGACAGAAAAAATCAGGATCGTCGCCTTCGACAAGGATCCGCAAACGCTCGAGGGAATTGAACGAAAGTGGATTACCGCAACGGTAGTTCAGAAGCCCTACGTCATGGCCTATTACGGCGTAAGATTCCTCGACGATTTGCACCATAACGTCGTGCACGAGTTTAAAGACTGGGCCACCGCGCCAGCCGCTCCGTTGCCCACTTTCGTTGACACCGGCACGGCCGTGATCGACTCAAGCAACCTGGCGGCTTTCCAGAAAGCTCTGGCCGAACACCCTAAGTCCGTACTTTAGAGTGAAAGAACGCTAAGCGAGCCCGTACGCCGCGAACGTGACGATTGCGCCTACACCCAGCGCGGACCCTAGAACCGCGCCCGCCAGCACGTCGCTGAGGAAATGCATCCCCAGCACGATGCGGGAAAGTCCGATGCTCACGGCCAGGAAATACAGCGGCCATTCCAGCCCCGGATAAAAATAGCTCACCACAAGTGCGATCGAAAACGCCGTCATAGTGTGGCCCGAAGGAAACGAAAACTGATCCGGAGGAAGCACCTTGGACCAGCAATGCGGCTGAAACTGGCAGGGCCTCGGCCGGTGGCTCAACCTCTTCAATGCTTTGAAAACGAAGATGCCCACAATGGCAGCTGCGCCGGCCGCGCCGAAGGCCGCATAACCGCGCAAGCCGCCAAACACCAGCAACACTGCGCCCAAGCTGTACCACAGCCAGCCGTCGCCCATCCGTGTGGCCGTCAGCATCCAGAATCGGATCCACCGCGGTGCGCTCCAGCTGTTCACCCGCCGCATGACGCGGTGGTCGCGGTTCTCGATGAATCCCCAGACCGTTTTGGCTACTGCCATGGCCATCTCTCAGCGGGCCCAGTTGGTCCCGAAGCTCGAATCGACGTCCCAAAGCATGCGCGGCCGCACTTCTCCCAACAGCTGCGCGGCCCACTTCTTGCAGAAACGAATCTCGTTCAGCCAGTGCCCCGCGGTAATCGCAGGCACAAACACCGTGAAGGGAAGGATTGCCGCCGCCAGCGGTTTTTCCTTGATCAAGGAAGTGGCAAAGCCCCACACATCCAAAGTCAGCTTCGTGTAAGCCCCATGTGCGCCGTGGACAACTCCTTGCCCGGCGCGCAAGCCCATGAAAAATTCGTCCACCGTCCGCGATCCCGGAACCTGCGTAAACGTCATGCCGACTCCGCTCAGCGTGTGCGAATCGCTTCCCGCTACCCCGATCTTCCCAAGCCGTTTCGCCAGCTGTTCCGCGCTCTGATTTGCGTCTTTCCACATTTGGCCGTTGCGCACCTCAAATGCCGGTACGTACGACGCAAACCAGTTGAAGTCTTCCATCACGCGTTTTCCGGTCAGCCCGGAGAAAACATGGTTCACGCTGAAGAAAAGTTTGCGCTCAGTCAGGTACATCAGCAATGCGATAAAATCGCTGCGACGCCGCTGAATTTCCGTGTGATCTTTCTCGTTGATGCCGTATACGCCCAGGTGCATCTCCGTACCGCTGGGCATCCGCACCGTCACCTCCTCACTCAGGAAGAAATCGC
The DNA here is from genome assembly GCA_963701055.1 of Candidatus Acidiferrales bacterium. Taxonomy (GTDB): domain Bacteria; phylum Acidobacteriota; class Terriglobia; order Acidiferrales; family UBA7541; genus Acidiferrum. Next base: position 1,881,965 of record OY969563.1, read on the forward strand.
TGTACTTGCGAAGCGCTTCCGCAGCCTCAATGGAGTCGTGGTCGGTTACCGTCACAATGGACATCCCCCGCTGCTTGCAGCGTTGGTAGACATCCTCTGGCTGGTTATAGGACTCGCGGCAAATGCGTGTGAGACCCGGGGTGTTGCACATCCCAGATCCAGTGGTGTGGACGTGGAGGTCGCATCGCATGTAAAAAGATTAGTCGAAAGATATGAACAAACCATGAAGAGAGGGCGAAATGTGAATGAAAAATCTGGTGCAACTCTTTGAGCACAAATGGGTTTAAGAGTTTTCCACATGGCATGCTGAGTGCTCTTGCGCAGCCATTCGCCTGTGCGAGAATGCCTCCATGAAAAAAATCCAGATCCTCTTTCATGATGCGGGTGGCGGTCACCGCAACGCTGCGGTGGCCCTGCAAACCGTGATTACTCAACAAAACCGGCCTTGGCAAGTGGATTTGGTGCAGTTTCAGGACCTGACCGATCATTTGGACGTCCTGCGTAAACTCACGGGCATTCGCATTCAAGAGCAGTACAACGTACTTCTGCGAAACGGCTGGACCCTCGGTGCCACCCAACTTTTGCGCGTGTTGCAAACGACTATCCGCATCTTCCACGGTCCAATCGTCAAACTTCTGGCCCGCCATTTTCAGAAACAACCTGCAGACTTGATGGTTTCCGTCATTCCCCATTTCAACCGGGAGATTGCGGCGGCCTGGAGTGGCTGTTACCCGGGCCGGCCTTTTGTCACCATCATCACGGACCTAGCCGATTTTCCTCCGCGCTTCTGGATCGAGCCGGGCAACCAGCAATATGTGATTTGCGGGACCGAAAAGGCTGTCGAGCAGGCTCGGCAATTAGGGAAAGATCCAGCCCATATTTTCGCCACTTCCGGGATGATCCTTCGGCCGGACTTCTACCAGGAGGACTCGGTTGATCCAGTCGCGCTGCGCCACGAACTGAATCTGCGACCGGACCTGCTCACGGGCATCTTGCTCTTTGGCGGCTTTGGCTCAAAAGTTATGTACGACATCGTGGAACGCTTGGAAGCAGCCGCGTTGCCGCTCCAGCTGATTGTCATCTGCGGTCGGAACGAAAAGCTCGCCGAAAAATTCCGCGCGCGCGCCTGGAGAATTCCTCTTTACATCGTCGGCTTCACCAAAGAGGTCCACCGATTGATGCGCGCCGCGGACTTCCTTATAGGTAAGCCCGGTCCAGGTAGCGTGGCGGAAGCCATGGTGCGCAAACTGCCCGTGATTCTCGAATGCAATGCCTGGACGCTGCCGCAGGAGCGCTACAACACCGAGTGGGTGAAGGAAAAGGGAGTCGGAATCGTACTGCACGACTTCAGGGAAATCGTCAGCGGCGTGGAACAGCTGATGCAGCCAGGAAAGCTCGCAGAATTTCGCTGCAACACCCAGCGCCTCAAAAACCGTGCCGTCTTCGAAATCCCCGACATCTTCGCCAAATTGTTAAACGAGTGAAGCTCGGCCAACGTTTTCAGTTGCTGGCGCGTTCCGCGTGCGGTGGATGAGGCAGGTGCGGCCGAGCCTCCGGCGTTTCCATGTTTGCCGTGGCATGTGGTTTTGAACAGGTTACCGCCCAGCGCCGCGAAGCAAATTTCGGCAGGTCGCACATCTTCCCGCATCCGGCAGAAGTCTTTGCCATCGCGCATCCGCAGTAGCAACCGCCGACGGCAGGCTGGTGGAGGCGAGACGAAGTGTCCGCCCACGCGGCGAACGCCAACAGTCCGGAGGCCAGCACGAGATCAAAGACGAGCCAAAGAGTGAAACGGCGAAGTCGCAGGAGGAAGGAAACTTTCATACGCCCAAGTTTCATCCCGGAACAACAAAAAACCGATAGCGCTGGCTTACCAATTCTCTCTGTTACCTGGGTCCTGAGGGTACTAGGTTAAGTTCAAGCGACAACGAAACTTCGCGTGGTTCCGAAATGAACCTTCCGGACTGATTTGGACCAAACACGTCGCCTCTGCATTCTTCACAAGGCATATATTTTCAATAAGTTAGTACACTACAAGACCATCCAAAGGCTGGCGCTGTGCGTGCACGAAGCGTAGTCGTTGGGCGCGTTTCAGTAACGGGTTTCAGGTTTCCACAAGCGAGGGGGAAGGGGCTTGCTTGCGGTTTCCGGGGACTCGTAACCACCTGCCTCTGAGAGGGAAGCTAGGATGGATGACCCCACGCGCCGGTGTGAAAACGACACTGGCATTGAAACGCGCCTTCCGGGGCTCCCGATCCCAAGCGGGGCCCCAACTTTTTCTGCGCTTTCCTCGCCCAAACTCTTCGAGCCACTGCTTCGTTACGCGAAAGCCTACTGCGTCGCCACTCGTTCTTTAACCTGTTTCGACAGCGCTTGTACCTGTTCGTTCGTGATTTTGATTTCTCCATCAAGCAGCACCAGCAAACGCCCGTCACCGCCATCCTTAAATCGCGCATCCTTGATCTTCGCGTAACCCTGCACCGCGGGCGGCAACGTTGCGCTAAGGTCCGTTCCTTTTTGCATGGCGGACAGGATCGCGTTCCGGATTTTCTCCCGCAGCATGTCGCCGAGCGTCCCAGAGCGCAGCAGTTCGCCCAACGATCCATCCGCCTGAATCGGTCCCACCTCCGGCACCAGTCGAAGTTCCGTGCTGTCTAGCTCCACCGCGGGGATGAGCGTCATTTGAATGACCGCATATCCGCCAACCACACGCTTTGCCTGCTCCTTCCCGAATACTTTTGCGCATGCCCAACGCTCATAGTGCAGTTGCACCACCGCCAGGCTCGCGGGCTCGGCGGGAGTCAACGTGGCGTGCTGGATGGTGATGCGGTCGCCGCAGTGATCGTCTTTATCCAGTTGCGCGCCGAGCAGTTCCGTCATGTTTTGTTGCAGGTCAGACATGTCGGCGGTCAGTTGCAGGTTCAAAATGTTCAGTCCCTGCGCTTTCGCAGTCAAAGCGATCAATCCGGATGCCACCATCGTGATGCGCTGATCTTTTACGTTCACCGGAATCTTCACCGGCGGAATCTTGAACGTGACAGTTTTGTCCGTCGCCCCCGCCGGCAGCGCAACGAAAAGCACCAATGAAGCCAGCCAAATCAATAGACCCCACCGCTGCAAGCTATCTTTCCGCACGTCTGCATTTCTCCTAAAACGACGCATCAATCTTTTGTCTTTGAGTGGATGAGTGTCTTAGCGCAGCGGTTGCCTGCGGCGCAGAACGCAAATTTATGTCCAGAGATTACGGAAGTACGAGAAGAAATGTAGTGAGCACAGGAATTCTAAAGCCAGCTTCTCTCCTGCTGTGGGTTCAAAGCGGAGAATTCTAATTTATCTTGCGCGTCACAGCGATGCCGGCCTGCCCAAGAACATGAGCGACCTGCGTGTCCCGCAAGCGCGACGCGTCATATTCAAACGTGAGCCGGTTCTGGCTGTCCACGCGAAATTTGCGCAAGCCATAGGTATTTGCGAATTCACCGAGCCGGCTTAATTGCGCCATGCTCAAGGGCGATTGCAGTTCGTACGTGATTTCGAGGAGTGTCATGACTACGATTATACCTCTCTTCCATGCCGCCGCAGCGTGCCCGAATCTGACCACCAAACATCCAACATAGTAAGCTATCCAAGCGAAACATTATGTCGAACCCTCAACTCTCTAGTCTGCCCATTTTGCCCGACGCGCCGAAGGAGAAAGATCCCGTTTGCGGAATGATGGTCGATCTGCGGAAGTCGGCTGGCAAAGTGGCACACGCAGGCAAAACCTATCATTTTTGCTCGCCAAGATGCGCCGAGCGCTTCCGCAACGAACCCGAAAAATTTCTGTCCGCCCCCGGCAGTGCAGGTATGGAACAGTCTCCCCACTCGCAACAACCTGCCACGCCCGCTGCGCCACAGCCAAGAAATGTCCGCTACACATGCCCGATGCATCCCGAAATCGTTCAGATAGGACCAGGCTCGTGCCCGATTTGTGGAATGGCCCTGGAGCCCATGGACATCGTCGTCGAAGAGCAGCCCGATCCCGAATACGATTCCATGCGCAAGCGTTTCTGGGTAAGCGTTGCTCTGTCTCTGCCCCTGCTGATCCTGTCCATGCTCGGCGATGCACTTGGCCTGCGCTGGCAAAGCGGCACCCGGAACGCCGTTGAGTTTTTGCTCGCAACGCCCGTGGTACTCTGGGCCGGCTGGCCGTTCTTCCAGCGCTTCTGGGCTTCGCTCGTAAATCGCAGCCCGAACATGTTCACGCTCATCGGTCTCGGTACAGGCGCGGCATACCTTTACAGCGTGGCCGCCACATTATTCCCGCAATTTTTCCCGCTTTCGTTCCGCGATATGCACGGCGGAGTGGCAGTCTATTTCGAAGCCGCGGCCGTAATCACCACGCTGGTCCTGCTCGGGCAAGTCCTGGAAATACGCGCACGCCAGCGCACCAGCGGAGCCATCCGCGAATTGTTACACCTCACACCACAGACCGCGCACCGCGTATCTCCCTACCGCAATAGCGAAACCGAAATAGCGTTGGATCAGGTGCGCCAAGGCGATTTGTTGCGCGTGCGCCCCGGCGAACGCGTACCTGTTGACGGCACCGTGCAGGAAGGCACCAGTGCCGTCGATGAATCCATGATTACCGGCGAGCCGCTGCCGGTGGACAAGAGCGTGGGCGACAAAGTGACCGGCGGAACACTCAACTCCAACGGCAGTTTCGTCATGCTGGCGGAGCGAATCGGAAGCGACACGCTCCTTGCGCAAATCGTGAAAGTCGTCAGCGAAGCCCAGCGCAGCCGGGCGCCCATGCAGCGGCTGGCCGATCGTGTCGCGGGTTTCTTTGTCCCCGGCGTGGTCATCGCAGCAATCCTGGCCTTCATCGGCTGGGCCATTTGGGGACCAGAGCCGCGATTCGCGCACGCACTGCTCGCCGCCGTCTCGGTGCTGATCATCGCGTGCCCCTGCGCCCTCGGTCTCGCCACGCCCATGTCGATCATGGTCGCAGTCGGACGTGGCGCCTCCGCGGGAGTGCTGGTGCGAAATGCAGAAGCACTGGAAACGTTGGCGCGCGTGGACACGCTCGTGGTGGACAAGACCGGCACGCTCACCGAAGGCAAGCCCGCTGTTCACGAGGTCCATGTCACTGATGGCTCCGCACTTTCACAAAACGCACTTCTCACTTTTGCCGCAAGCGTCGAGCGTTCCAGTGAGCATCCCCTCGCGCGCGCTATCATTCGCGCCGCGGAAGAACGCAAACTGCCCTCGGAACCTGTCACAAGCTTTCAGGCCAGCCCCGGTGGAGGAGTGCGAGGCCAGGTTCAAGGCAAGCTCGTGATCGCTGGAACGGAGCGTTTCTTGCAAGAGCAGGGAATCGCTTCGAAAGAGGTCCTCGCATTCTCCGCGGATTTGCCACGCAAGCAGGTCGTTACGGTGATTTTTGTGGCCATCGACGGCAAACTGGCGGGAGCCATCACGCTCAACGACGAAATGAAACGCACTACACCGGAAGCTATTCGCGAACTCCGTGCGCAAGGCCTGCGGGTTGTCATGTTGACCGGCGACCGACGCGAGCCAGCCCAAAAGGTGGCCGCCGAATTAGGAATCGACGAAGTCAGAGCCGAAGTCCTCCCCCAGGAAAAAGGCGAAGTTGTGAAAAAACTGCGAAGCGAGGGGCGCATTGTAGCCATGGCTGGCGATGGCATCAATGACGCGCCTGCGCTTGCCGCCGCCGATGTGGGCATCGCCATGGGCACCGGAACCGATGTGGCCATCGAGAACGCCGGAATCACCCTGGTCAAGGGTGATTTGCGCGGATTGGTCCGTGCCCGGCGCCTCTCGCAAGCGACCGTGGGCAACATTAAGCAGAACTTGGCCTTCGCCTTCGTTTACAATCTTCTCGGGATTCCCGTCGCCGCGGGTATTTTTTACCCGATTTTCGGCTGGCTCCTCAGCCCGATGATCGCCAGCGCGGCCATGAGCTTCAGTTCAGTCTCGGTGATTGCCAACGCGCTCCGTCTGCGCCGCGCACAACTCTAACTCTCGCTCGCCACTCACCTGACCGTTGACCCCTCTATATCGTCTATTACGGCAGGTGCGGTGGGAACTTTGTTACGACGAGGTTCGTATCAAATGGTGAGTGTGCGAATCCGTGGTCAACGCGGGGGTCGAGTATGTCCAGTAACGGAAATGGCTTAACAAACGGCAAGGCCAAGAAGCGCCGCCGGAGAATCATCATCGCTTCCGTGGCTGCGGTCGTCCTGGTGGGCGGAGGATACGGCGTCTACGCGGCACTGCGTCCCAGCCACGACATTGATCCTTCAAAATTGGCGTCCGTGGAACGCGGCGATCTCGCTCGCGTGGTTGTGGCCACGGGAAAAATTCAGCCCAAATCCAAAGTTGAAGTGAAATCCAAAGCCAGCGGCATGGTCAAGAAGCTCTACGTCGACTATGACGACAAGGTCAAGCCGGGTCAAACTCTAGTGGAACTCGACAAAGTGCAGTTGGAAGCGGTGGTCCGGGAAGAGCAGGCCAATTATCAGGCCGCGCAAGCCGCTCTCGAATCCGCCAAAGCGCAACTCGAACGCAATAAGGTGGACGCCGAAGGTCCGGATGTGCCGTTCCTCAAGCTCAATATGGAGCGCGCCCAGCAAATGTACACGGACAAGGTGATGTCCAAGAGCTTCGTCGAAGATGCGGAAAAGAATTATCAACTGGCTCTGAACAAGCAGGTGAGCTCGCAGCGAAACCTGATCGTATCCCAGGCAGAAATTGCCAAGGCCAATGCGCAAGTCGCCCAGGCCAAGGCCGCGCTCGATAACGCGGAAGAAGATTTGCGGAATTCCACGATTGTCAGTCCCATCGACGGCTTGGTCCTTTCCCGCGACGTCAGCGTGGGGGACGGCGTTAGCTCGATTCTGATTTTGGGCTCGCAAGCCACCTTGGTTATGACTCTTGGCGACACTAGTGAAGTGTACGTCCAGGGAAAAGTAGATGAGGCGGACATTGGCAAGGTCTATCTGGGCCAACCCGCGCGCATTGTGGTGGAATCCTTCAAGGACAAAAAGTTTACCGGCAAAGTTACGCGCATTTCGCCCTTTGGCAAGGAAAAGGACAACGTCACCACGTTCGAGGTGCGCGTGTCCATCTCCAATCCTTCCGGCGAACTTAAAGCCAATATGACCGCGAACGCCGAAATTATTCTCGAGGAAAAGAAGAACGTGTTGATGGTGCCGGAGGCGTCGTTGATCTATGACAAGGATCGCAAAGCCTCCGTGGAATTGCCCGATCCCAAGGCAGAGAACGGCCGGAAGAAAGTTCCCGTGAAGCTGGGAATCTCCAACGGCGTAAAAACGGAAATCGTTTCCGGACTGAACGAAAAACAGCAAGTTGTCCTCCAATAACGGGGCCTTATGACCTTTCGCGATCTCTTGCGCGACACCATCGCGACGCTCTGGGCGCACAAGCGGCGCACCATGCTGACCATGTTCGGTATTGCCTGGGGGATTATCTCGATCACGCTGATGGTCGCTGCCGGAGAGGGCCTTGGCCGCGGCATCCAGAAGCAGCAGGAAAATTTCGGAAAAGACGTCATGATCGTTTTTGCCGGCCGCACTAGCATGCAAGCGGGAGGCACACGCTCCGGTCGCGCGGTGCACTGGATGGAAGACGACTACAAAGAAGTTGCCAAGGAATCGCCGGCCTGCAAATACGTGATGCCGGAACTGGGCAACAACGTTAAGGTTCACAGCGCATTCAACAGCGGCGACCTCGATACGGTCGGCTCGCTCCCGCCGTTCACCGAAATTCGCAGCATTACCGTCGCTCAGGGACGTTTCTACAATTACGAAGACAACGAACAGGGCCGCCGCGTAGCTTTTCTGGGCAGCGACGCGAAAAAACAGCTCTTCGCCGACCGCGAAGCTTTGGGCCAGACCATCGAACTGAATGGTATTCCCTACACAGTGATCGGCGTGATGAAGACCAAGGATCAGAATTCCAGCTACGACGGCGTCGACATTCGCAAGATTTTCATCCCATTCAACTCCATGAAACGCGATTTTCCGAACAAGCCGCCGGCTGTGGAGCATTCCGTGGACCGTATCCTCGCCGCGCCATGGTCGCTCGAAACTCATCCCGATTGCGTGCGCCAGATCCGGCGGACTCTCGGGCGATTGCACAACTTCGATCCCCGCGATGAAGAGGCCGCGAGCATCTGGGACACCGTGAAAAATGCTCAGGCAAACCGCATGATCTTTGTGGGCATGGAAGTGTTCATGGGCGCGGTGGGTGTGGCGACCATTTTCCTCGGTGGACTCGGGGTGATGAACGTAATGCTTGTCAGCGTTCGTGAGCGCACGCGCGAGATTGGAGTGCGCAAGGCTTTGGGCGCAACCAGGCAATCCATCCTGCGGCAATTCTTCCTGGAGACGATCTTCGTCGTCTTCATCAGTGGCGGCGTGGGCTTGATCATTTCCTACGGACTGTGCGGCCTGGTCAACCTGCTTCCCAAGATTCCTTACTTCGACGGCTTGGACGCAAGCTGGAAACTAGCAGCCCTAACGATAAGCCTGCTCGGACTCATCGCCGTCCTGTCCGCGCTCTACCCCGCGAATCGCGCCGCCTCCGTCGATCCCATAGAAGCCCTGCGCTTCGAGGCAGGGGGTTGATGATGAGTTTTTAGTTTTAAGTAATAAGTTTTAAGTTTCAAGAAAGAGAAGCCCCGACCGTGCGTTGCACTTTTATACATTCATTGGATAAGCTTCTGGAGCAATCCGGGGAGCATTCTCCTTATTTCCAGAAGTTCGGCTTCGGCTTCGCGATAGTCGTTGGCGTCGATCATGTGCAAGTCGCGCGCCAAAAGAAGATGGTATTCGAGCTCACTAGCGGATCCCATAGATATATAAAGGAATTGCCGAAGCTCCACTCTACTCTTACGCCCACAGCCCTCGGCAATGTTCGCCGGAATGGATCCAGCCGCCCGGCGAATCTGACTGGTCAGACCAAAACGCTCATCCTTGGGCAATTGTCCAGAAATTCTGTAAACGCGCAAAACGAAGTTATGGCTGCGACGCCACACATCGAGTTTCCGAAAGTCCTGCATCACTGTTCCCTGGCAACACCTTCTTGTAGTTACTTAAAACGTAATACCAATAACTGTCAACTAGATTCGTGGAGTCCCCATGTTAATTGAAGTCTTCAAAGAGGCGTGGGTGGCTCTGGGGCGCAATCGCGTTCGCTCCCTGCTAACCATGACAGGAATTTCGTGGGGCATTGTTGCGGTCACGCTGCTACTGAGTTATGGCGCTGGCTTTCGCAGCGTTCTGCTCTATACATTCGAGGTGTTCGGCAAGGCTGCGGTGATTTGCTGGCCAGGAACCACCAGCGAACAGGCCGGTGGAGAGCGGGCAGGCAAGGAAGTTCACTTCGAGCAGGAAGATGCAGATTGGGTCAAGGCGCAGTCGCCTTTGATCAAACGTGTGACACTGGAAACCGTGCGCTTCGAAGGAATTTCTCATGATGAGCGGCTCTCGGAGTCTGCAACTCGCGGCGTGTTCCCCGAATACGGCGAAATGCGCAACGAAGTTCCGTCCGAGGGCCGCTGGATTTCGCCCGAAGATGTGGAGGAACGCCGCCGCGTCGTGGTCCTGGGCGCGCGGCTTAAGAAAAAGCTCTTTAGCGGAGAACCGGCTGTCGACGAAACCGTCCGCATTAACGGCGTCCGTTTCGCTGTCATCGGCACCATGGACATGAAGTTCTCCGACAGTTGCTATTTCAACTGTGACGATGAGTCCGCCTTCATTCCGTACACCGCGGCAGCGGAAATATGGGATGCGCGCTACGCCAGCGTGATGGTCTACGAGCCGGTGGCGCCACAATTCGAAGCGCAGTCCATGCAGCAATTCCGCACAGCCGTTGCCAACCGCCAGCATTTCTCGCCAAACGACAAACGAGCCATCACCATGTTCGGACGCCAGGAATTCAAGCCGATCTACGACGGCATTACCTTGGGAATCGAAGGCTTGCTCTTCATCATCGGCGCCATGACGCTGGGAATCGGCGGCGTCGGCGTAATGAATATCATGCTGGTGTCCGTGGAAGAGCGCGTGCGCGAAATCGGCTTGCGTCGAGCGCTCGGAGCGCGCAAATGGCATATCCGCTGGCAATTCCTGATGGAAGCTCTGGTGCTCACATTGGCTGCCGGCGCAATCGGAATGCTCATTTCCTGGTGCCTGACGTCCGCGATCGGCACGCTGCCCTTCCTCGGCCCTGCCTACGAAGACGACAGCGGCAAAGTCGACATTCACCTGGCGCTTTCCACGACCACACTTTTCTTGTCGACCTTGATCCTGATCGTCGTTGGCGTAATCAGCGGCTGGCTACCGGCCATGCAAGCCGCAAAACTCGATCCCGTCGAAGCGCTCCGCTACGAGTGAGTCGTCGGCCCCTTTCCATGCCGTATCCCGCAATTTCTGCTTCTTCGCGGCCATCCTGCTATATTTGTAAGAATGCTTCGTAGCGCGGAGCAGAATCCCTGTGATCGAGAGGAACAATGAAGCGGAGCAGGCTGACAACTTTTCGCGTACTTTCCAGCATCGCCATATTCGGAATGCTTTTCCTGGTTGCCGGAATCATCGAAGGGCACGCGGTTTTGAAGGAATCAAGCCCGGCGGCGAACAGCAAAGTAAAAGGGCCGGATGTGCCAATCATATTGAAGTACAACGTGCGCATTGACGCCAAGCTATCAAAGATCCAGTTGCTGAATCCAGACAACTCCGTCAGCGATCTGCAGATCGGAGCGCAAAGTTCGCCGGACACTGTGAACGCTTCGGCCACGGGGCTGAAACCGGGGGCATACACGATACGCTGGCAAGTGTTGGCGCCCGACGGACACATTACCCGGGGCGCGGTTCCGTTCACTGTGACAGGTTCTTAAGCGAGACGCATGGTTCAACTGCTAGGCATGTTTGGATTTTTGGTGGTGCTGCTGCGGGCCGCGATCTTGTGTTTTCAGACCGTGGCCATCGGTGGAATTGTATTTTTGACCATCGTCACGCGTACCGCTGAACTGCGCAGCGAAGAACTATTGCGCTCAGCCTGGAAGCTGATTCGCGGCGCGGCGCTGGCGTTGGCCATAGCGCAACTGTTGTTCGTGATTGCCAATTCGCTGGTGCTCACGTCTTCCACCGATATTCCACTGCAAGCGGTCATCAGCGCGAACTTTGTCTGGGCTGGAATCCTGGCCATTCTGGCTTCATTGGCGCTGGTGGTTTGGCCGGCAGCGCTGAAGAAAAGTGTTCATCCTCTGGTCATGCTGCCCACGGCGCTGATCCTGGCTTCAACGGTAATGACCAGCCATTCCGCCTCGCGCATGGACGGGCGCGTGATGCTGGTCAGCATGACTGCTCTGCATTACCTTGCGACTGCAACCTGGATTGGCGGACTGCCCTACCTCTTGCTATCGGCGAAGTGCTCGATCGATGCGGAAGTCAAAAGTCGGATCATGCGCAACTTTTCGCGTCTGGCGCAGATCAGCGTAGCTGTGCTCTTCCTGGCGGGGTTTGCGATGGCATGGGTGTACGTCGGCTCATGGAATGCGATGTATGGCACCGCGTATGGCGTAATGCTTGGCGCAAAGATTGCTATGTTCCTGGTGCTTCTGCTTTTGGGTGCAGCGAATTATTTCATCATTCGTGGAATTGAGACGGATCAAGGCACGGGCGCGCGGAGTTTGTTGCGCTTCGGCGAAGCGGAAATTGGCATTGGTCTCACGGTTATTCTCACCGCCGCTTCCATGACCGCGCAACCGCCAAGTGTGGACCTTCCCGAAGACCGGGTGAGTCTCCATGAAATTGCCGAACGCTTTGGCCCGCGCATGCCGCGTTTCTCCAGCCCGCCACTCGCTCAAATTTCGGAGTCAACCGAGCAGCTGACGAAACAAGCTGTCGCGTCGGGACATAAAGTGGCGGCGTCTTTCGTTCCCGGCGATTCCGGTTTCGACACCAACACACCCGCGGATATTGCCTGGTCCGAATACAATCACAATTGGTCTGGCCTGGTGGTTTTCCTGATGGGAATTTTGGCGCTGCTTTCCCGCAGTCGCTATTTTTCGTGGGCAAAAATCTGGCCGTTGTCGTTTTTGCTGCTAGCCGTGTTTCTGTTTCTCAGGGCCGATCCGGAGAATTGGCCGCTCGGCCCGAATGGATTTTGGGAGAGCTTCGCGCAAACGGACGTGCTGCAGCATCGCCTGGCGGTCATCCTGATCGTTGTTTTCGCCGTATTTCAATATCGCGTGGAGACGAAACGCGTAAAGTCCATGGCCGCTGCGATGGTGTTTCCCGCGGTCTGCGCTTTGGGTGGAGTCGTCCTGCTGACGCACACGCACGCGGTCACCAATATCAAAGAAGAATTGCTTGCGGAATTGAGCCACACGCCGTTGGCGGTATTCGGAATCGTGGCGGGATGGTCACGGTGGCTGGAACTGCGCCTGCCGGAAGAGAATCACACGCGCAAATATTTGGCGTGGGTCTGGCCCGTTTGCTTCATTATCATTGGCTTGATTCTGATGGATTACCACGAAAGCTAAATCGATAAGGATACTATGGCGAAAGCGGCGCTGATCGTGGTGGACGTACAGCGAGACTTCTGCGAAGGCGGAGCATTAGCCGCTGCGGACACCCTTTCTTTGCTCGCGCCGCTGAAGCAGTGCATCGAGGCGGCGCGCCGGGCGAATGCCGTCATTGTCTACACGCAAGATTGGCACCCGCAAAATCACAGCTCATTCCAGCCCAACGGCGGCCCGTGGCCGGTTCACTGCGTCGCTGGCACTCCCGGCGCTGAACTCATGCCTCCGCTCCACGCCGCCGCGGACGAAATCGTGGTCCACAAGGGTGTTCAGGTGGACGGCGCGGGCTATTCGGGCTTCGAGTTGACGGGCCTGGAAAATTGCCTGAGGAAAGCAAACGTGGATCGCATCGCTGTTGGCGGTCTTGCCACCGAATATTGCGTGCGCGCCACGGCGCTGGACGGTCTGCAATCCGGCTTTGACATTGTGGTCTTGACCGATCTGATTCGCGCGGTCCAACCGTCGGAAACGGCAAAGGTGCTGGAAGAACTGAAGAAGGCGGGAGCGAAAATGTCCACATCAGCGGAGTGGTTGAAGAGTTTGTAGAAGCCGAACGAACCCGGCTACGTCTGGCCGAGGATCGCGTCAAAATAAGCCAGCAGTTCCGGGGAGTTCCAATCCTGCGGGCCGATAATCTTACGGATAATCACGCCTTTACGATCGATGATGTAAGTTTCCGGCCACATCGAAGTGCCGTAATCCGTGGCGATTTTCTTGGAGGGATCGAGGTACGTCGGATAATTCAGGTGCTGGTCTCGGATAAATTTTTGGTAGGCTGCGGGATCCTCGTCCACGCTGACGCCGAGAACCACGCCGTTGCGCGAAGCGATGCGCTGCTGCAACGCGATCAGGCTGGGAGTTTCTTCCACGCACGGGCCACACCAACTAGCCCAGAAATTCAGCACGACAACTTTATTTCGCAGGTCAGAGAGGTGCGCGGGCTTGCCGTCCAGGTCCATCGCGAAGTTTTCGGCTGTCTTTCCGGCGACGGACGATTCGCCTTGCCGGTAGTGGGGAAGTGTGAAGAACGCAAGAACCGCGAAGGCAAAGCCCATGCTTCCCCACGCCATGATTTTCCGCAGGAGGGTACTCATATATCGCTATAATAACGCAGAGTAGCCACGTCCGAGAAGCCTGAGAAAACAATCCTGACAGTTATGAGCGTTTTCCCTCAAAACACGCCCTTGGTGACGGCAATCGTCCCCGCGCGGAATGAGGAAGCCGCGATAGCTTCATGTGTGAATTCGCTCGCGCCGCAAGCGGAAATCAGTGAAATCCTGGTGATCAACGACCAGTCCACGGATTCGACCGCGGCCATCGTTGGCAATCTGGCACAGTCCATTCCCAAGCTACGGCTGTTGGAAACGAAAGAGCTCCCAGCCGGCTGGGTAGGGAAGAACAACGCAGTCTGGCTTGGCGCGCGCGAAGCAAGAAACGATTGGCTCTTGTTCACCGATGCGGACGCAGTACACGAGAAAGATTCGGCAGCGCGTGCCATGGCGATTGCCTCTCAGGAAAACGCTGCGATGGTTTCTTTCTCTCCAGAGCAAGTGATGAAAAAGTGGTACGAAAAATCCCTGACTCCGTATGTATATTGCCGCCTGGCGCACAAATTTTCCTTCGATGATGTGAACGATCAGGCAAAACCGGCGGCTGCGGCAAACGGTCAGTTTCTACTGATCCGGAGAGATGTTTATCAAGCCGTTGGCGGCCACGCCAGTGTTGCGGGCGACGTTCTGGAAGACGTGGCTCTGGCCAAGCGTGTGAAAGGTGCGGGCTATCGGATCTGGTTCGGGACGGGGAAGGGAATTGTCCGTGTGCGAATGTATCGTACTTTTGGCGCGATGTGGGAAGGATGGAAGAAAAATTTGTATCCGTTGATGGGTAGCAGCTCCGAGGCTGTTGGGAAGGAACTCTTCCGAGCTACGTTTCCGATCATAGTCGCCTTAATAGTTCCTCTCGCTGTCTGGGGAATTACGGCCTCGGCCTTGTCTGCATTAGTCGTTCTATTGATCGGCACAATCGTTATTTTGGTTGCCGATGCCATGGAATTGCAGCGCAACCGGTTTTCGTCCAGCCTTGCGCTGCACGCAATTGCCGGCCGCTTGCTCTTCGCCGGCGTGCTATGGGCCTCGTACCGCAGCCATCGCCGGGGTAAGCTGGAATGGAAGGGCAGGGAGTATCCAGTGGGTACCCCTGGTGCATCGAAGTAAAGACAAACGGAACTAATGGTTTACCTGACGCGCAAAATCGAGTTTTCCGCTTCGCACCTGTATCACAATCCGGCGCTCAGCGCCGAAGAGAACCGGCGGATTTTTGGCAAGTGTAATAATCCGCATGGCCATGGGCACAATTACACCCTAGAAGTGACGGTGGCGGGCGAACCCGATCCGGTAACCGGAATGGTGCTGGACCTGAAAGATCTGAAAGCGATCTTGGAACACGAAATCACCGAGCGCATGGATCATCGATTCCTGAATTACGAAGTGCCGGAACTGCAGGGGCAGATTCCCACGACCGAAAATATCGTCCGCGTGATCTGGATTCTTCTGGAGCCGAAAATTACCCAGGGACACTTGCACAAAGTGCGGCTTTACGAATCGGCGGATATTTTCGCCGAATGCTATCGCAACGGGGCGACCCACGGATGATGAATGGGCTCAAGGTCGTGTTCGGACGCCGCTACCGGTTTGCGGCTTCGCATCGCCTGCACAGCGCGCAGCTCAGCGAAGAAGAGAATTGCCGTGTATACGGGAAATGCAACAATCCTTACGGACACGGCCATAACTATGTAGTGGAAGTCAGCGTTTCCGGGACGGTGGATCCCGCCACAGGCATGATCGTGAACCTGGTGGATCTGGACCGCTTCGTGGAAAGCGAAGTGATCGAAGCTTTCGATCATAAATCGCTGAACGAGGACGTCGAGGTCTTTCACGCGAGCGTGCCAACGACGGAGAACCTTTGCAAGGAGATTTATCAGCGCCTGAAACACTTCCCGCTGGCCAAACTCGAGCGCGTGCGGATTGAAGAAACGTCCAACAACGCTTTCGAGTATTCCGGGGAAGAAATCCAGGATCGCGTGGCGGTCCGCTAAGAGGGGAATATGCCAGTGACAAAGCCAACAGAGATACTGCTGCACGAACCGAACGTGGAAACGCCGAAGGAGAGCATCGCAGATCTGGTGCGCAAGATGGTCGTGCTTCTCGGCGAAGATCCGAACCGCGAAGGCTTGCGAAAGACGCCGGAACGTTTCGAGAAGGCGCTGAAGTTCCTGACCAGCGGCTACAACCAGAACCTGGAATCGGTGCTGAATGGCGCTACGTTTAGCGTGCACTACGACGAAATGGTCGTCGTGAAAGACATCGAATTCTTCAGCCTGTGCGAGCATCACCTGCTGCCATTCTTCGGAAAGGCGCACGTTGCTTATTTGCCCAGCAAAAAAGTTCTCGGTCTCAGCAAAATCGCGCGGCTCGTCAACATGTTCGCGCGCCGCTTGCAGATCCAGGAGCGCATGACCAGCCAGATCGCGGACGCCATCTCCGACAAAATCAGCCCGGAAGGCGTGGGCGTCATCATTGAAGCGCGCCACTTGTGCATGCAGATGCGCGGTGTGGAAAAGCAGCATGGCCAGGCGGTCACCAGCGCGATGCTTGGCTCTTTCCGCCATAACAAACAGACGCGCGATGAATTCTTGTCTCTGGTCCGCGCGCAAAAAAGCTAAAGCAACCCCGAATAACGGCCCAGCCGGAAAGGTGCCTTCGTGAACAGCAGAAAGCTTGGGGCTACGGGCCCGGTAGTTTCGCAACTCGGGCTCGGCTGTATGGCTATGTCCGGAGTTTACGGTTCCCAGGACGATGCGGAATCTATCTGCACCATTCAGGAAGCCGTCGATCAAGGCGTCAACCTTCTCGATACCGGCGATTTCTACGGCATGGGCCACAACGAGATGCTGGTCGGCCGCGCGATTCAGGGACGCCGCGATAAAGTCTTGCTCTCCGTCAAATTTGGAGCCATGCGCACGCCGAACGGTGCCTTCATCGGGGTCGATGCGCGGCCGGCCGCGGTAAAGAATTTTCTTTCCTACAGCCTTCGCCGCCTTGGCGTGGATTACATCGACATTTATCGCCCGGCGAGACTCGATGCGACGGTGCCCATCGAAGACACGGTCGGCGCCATCGCGGAACTGGTCAAGGAAGGCTACGTCCGGCATATCGGTCTTTCTGAAATGTCGGCCGAAACTGTGCGACGAGCCGTTGCGATTCATCCAATTGTGGATTTGCAATTCGAGTATTCGCTGGTGTCGCGGGGAATTGAGCGCCGAATTCTGCCCGCCCTGCGCGAATTGGGAGTCGGAGGCACTGCATACGGGCTGCTCTCTCGCGGCCTGCTGAGCGGGTCGAAACCAGTGTTATCCGGCGATCTGCGCACGCATTTCCCGCGCTTCGTCGGAGAAAACCTCCATAAAAACGCCAAACTCGTGGAAACTCTCAACCGCATCGCAAAAGAACACAACGTCACCGGAACGCAACTGGCCATCGCCTGGGTTTTGCACCAGGGCGTTGACATCGTGGCTCTCCTTGGATCGCGGACGCGCAAGCAACTTCGCGAAGCCATGGGCGCGCTGCACTTGAATCTGTCGCCGGACGACTTGCGGCGAATCGCGGAAGCTGTTCCCGCCGAAAGCGTCGTGGGCACTCGCTACGACGAACGGCAAATGGCCATGCTGGATAGCGAGCGCGCCGCGAAAGCCACATCGTAAGTGCCCTCTATGAACAAACGATCCCGGATTTTCACCGGCACCGTCATCCTCTCGCTGATTCT
Source organism: Candidatus Acidiferrales bacterium (assembly GCA_963701055.1). Taxonomy (GTDB): domain Bacteria; phylum Acidobacteriota; class Terriglobia; order Acidiferrales; family UBA7541; genus Acidiferrum. The sequence continues at coordinate 1,899,390 of OY969563.1, forward strand.
GTGCTTAGGTGCCGCGTCCAGCGACGAAATCGCGCGACTGCGCATTCTGATGGGTTGGAAAAACGGCCAAACGCTTGCGGACGTGGGCGCCGGTGAAGGAGAAATTGGCATCGCTGCGGCGGCGGTGTTGGGCGAAACTGGAAAAGTTTATTTGACTGAGTTGGATGAAAAGAAACGGAAAGTCCTCGAGGAAACGGTCCAAAAGCGTGGTTTGAAGAATGTTGTGGTTGTGCAAGCCGCGGAGAAACAGACCAATTTGCCGGACAACTGTTGCGACGAAATTGTTCTCCGTCGCGTCTACCATCACTTCACCGCGCCACAGGAAATGGATGCAAGCCTGCTGCGGTCCTTGAAGCCGGGCGGCGAGCTTGCCGTCATCGATTTTCCCCCGCGGAAGTGGCTCACCGAAAGCGATCCGGTGCCGGGTGTTCCCGCCAATCGCGGCGGTCATGGCATACCGCAGAAGATCTTGATCGAAGAAATGAAAGCCGCCGGCTTCACCGTGGACAAAATTGTGAATGATTGGCCCGCCGACGATTACTGCGTCCTCTTCCGCAAAACTAAGAACTAAAACCTCACGATCCGAATGGGCATCGCGGCAGCGCTGGTGATTCTGGCGGTTGTGCTGGTGGACCGCGGCAGAACCAGCTTCGCCAACCTACTTAATCTTTCCGTAAATCTTACAAATAAATAGACTTTTGCTTGCCACATGACGATGGGTGTGGTGAACTTTGCTTTACGAATCGCCATGTTAGGGCAGAGACTGGGCCACTACCTAATTGAACAAAAGCTCGGTGAAGGTGGCATGGGCGTCGTGTACCGCGCGCGCGACGAGAAGCTGCAGCGCGATGTGGCGCTGAAATTTCTCGAAACGCTGCCCACCGGTAACTCCGCCAGCCACGAACGCGCGCTTCAGGAAGCTCGCGCCATTTCCGCTTTGAATCATCCCAATATTTGCACCGTCTATGAAGTCGGCGAAGTGGAAGGCCGGCCGTACATCGCGATGGAATATGTGGAAGGGCGGCCGCTCAGCGTGGAGATTCCGTCCACCGGGCTGGCTCTGGACCAGGTGGAACGGTATGGCTTTCAATTGGCTGATGCCTTGCAGCATGCGCACAGCCGCGGCGTGATTCACAGAGACCTGAAAGCCGCGAACGTGATGGTCACTCCCAGCGGCCGCCTGAAAGTTCTCGATTTTGGCATTTCGCAACGCTTCGAGCCCGGCCGCATGAGCGATGGAACGACGGTGCTGGATCAGTCCTGGGATTCGCAGCACACCTTTACCGGCACATTGCCCTACATCGCGCCGGAAATTCTGAAAGGCGAAGAAGCCGATGTGCGCAGCGACATCTGGTCGCTTGGCGTGCTGCTGTACGAAATGGCGGCGGGGCAACGGCCGTTTCGTGGCAACACAGCGTTTGAACTAAGTGCGGCGATTTTGCGCGAGCGGGCGCCGGAGATTTCGCCTCCATTGCCGCCGGTGCTGAACAGTGTCATTGAGAAGTCTCTGGACAAGGATCCGGGGCAAAGGTACCAGAGCGCGGGAGAAGTGCGCGCGGCCCTGGAAGCGGCCAGCACCGCTTCGCGCACTCATAGTTTCGCAACCGCGCGAATGAAGGCGATGGAGCCTCCCCGGCTTCTGTCCGCAAGGAATATCCTGGTGTTCTGCGTGCTCGCCGCGTTGACGGGCGGAGTTTTGTATTGGCTGAACGGCCGGACCATCAGGAAGAAACCAGGCTTGCCTTTGCCGGGTGCGATTCAATCCATTGCCGTGTTGCCGTTGGAAAATCTTTCTGGCGATCCTTCGCAGGATTATTTCGCGGATGGAATGACCGATGCTCTCATCACGGAGCTTTCGCAGATCCGTAAGTTGCGTGTGATTTCACGAACGTCGGTGATGCAGTACCGGCACACGCAGAAATCGTTGGACAACATTGCGCAGGAATTGAACGTGGATGCCATCGTCGAAGGATCGGTGGTGCGCGCCGGAGACCGCGTTCGGATCTCCGCGAAACTTTTCCAGACTAGCATCGAAGGAGCGCTTTGGGCTGGAAATTTTGAGCGCAATTTCACGGACGTGCTCGCGCTGCAGAGCGATGTGGCCAGGGCGATCGCCCGCGGCATCCAGGTGGAACTGTCCGCCGCTGAGCAAAGCCAGTTGGCGCGCAGCCGCAGCGTGGTGCCGGAAGCGTATGAAGCGTATCTACGGGGGAAGTATGAATTCGAAAAACGCACGCCCGAAGGATTTCAGGACGCCGCAAGCTATTTTCAAAAGGCGATCGACAAGGATGGAACATTTGCCGCGGCCTATGCGGGATTGGCGGATACATACATTCTGATGCTCACGAATGGTTCGATACCCGATCAAACTCTGATTCCCAAGGCGAAACAGGCGGCAGAACGGGCATTGCAACTGGATGACCGGCTGGCACAGGCGCACACGTCGCTTGCGGCCGTTCGTTTTTGGCTTCTCGAAGGCGGCGATATTGAACCGGAATTCCAAAGAGCGATTGCTCTCGATCCCAGCTACGCGCAAGGGATTCACTGGTACGCGTTGTATCTGGCAGCAATCGGACGGCCGGAGGAATCCATCCGGGAAATCAAGCTGGCGCGTGAGATCGATCCGAAATCCCTCATCATTAACGCCAATCTGGGCTTCATCGAATACCTGGCGGGCGAATACAATCGCGCGGAAGAAGCAGAAAAGACCGCCATTCAGATGGATCCGAGCTTCGTGCCCGCGCACATCTATCTTGGCCAGATTTATGTGGAGCAAAAGCGTTACAAGGAAGCGATCGACGAATTTCATACCGCGATGGCGCTTTCCCCCGGGGACCCTGAGCCGCAGGTGTACCTTGCCTATGCTTATGCAATCTCCGGGAAAAATAGCGAAGCGCAAGAGATTTTGAAGGAATTGCAAACGACACAAAGGAAAAGCGGCGTCTCCGCTTACGATTTCGCCGTTGTGTACGCGGGCTTTCACGACATCGACAAAACCCTGGAGTGGCTGGAAAAAGCGTATATCGAACGCAGCGGCAGAATCGTAAATCTGGGTGTGCACCCGCAATTTGCGTTTCTGCGCAAGGAAGCTCGATTCCAGAACCTGGTGGACAAAATGCGAGGCGAAAAGCTGATCGGTGCGTCCACTCCCTAGTCGCAAAGGAGCCCGCTGGTAGGCGCCCGGCGTTGATCTTTTCTTGACGGTAACGAACGTCTGACATAGACTGCGCACGCCCGGCGGTCTCCGGCAAGACGCGCAGTCGGAATATTCGCGTTCGAGGCAAGAGCGCCGCACAGGAGGAAAGCACATGCCGAAGAAAGTCACCATCTCGCTCCACGGAATCGTCAACCAGATTGATGCGGCAACCAAGAAGCTCACGAAAGCCAAGGCGGGTGCGGTTACGGCCGTAGAAAAACAGCAGCTGGGAGTTAAAATTCAGAATCTGAAAAAAATTAAGTCGCAGGTCATCCTGAATTGCCCCAAAGGAAAGCCTTCGTACGCGATTAAAGCGCTTGTGAAATAACCAGCTGGGAATACGCTATCCCTTCCGCAATAAAGAAAAGGCCTGCTGCACGAACGAAAAATTCCTTGCGCGCCAAGACGGGACGCGTTGCGGCGAAGTATCGCCGGAGCACGCCGCTGGTGCTGTATTGGCAAGACGGCGTGTTGGTGTTTGAGAATTACGCGCTGCGCACGCGGATCAGCGCGGAGCCTCTGGTTTGCTCCACCCTGGATTATTGCGGCGAGTGGCGCTCGTTTCGCCAGATCAATTCCCACCTTGGCGATTATGAAGAAAGCTCCGTCCGCATGATTCTGCAAACGCTTTGCGAACATGGCGTGCTGGAGCGCTCGGACCAGCAGCGCGACCCCCGTGTTGCGGCGATGGAGAGTTGGGCCGGGTGGAATCCGGCGGCGGGATTTTTCCATTTTTCCACCAGTGATACGGAGTTTGCGGACGATCAACTTGCCGCGTTCGAGGAGCTGAAGCGGCGCGCCAGGCATGATCCGATGCCGCGCCCGTTAAAGAGCTATCCCAAAGCACCGCGTACGAAACTTCCCCGCGAACCCATCGCCGGCGAATTCCCGGAAATCCTGAGGAGCCGGCGCACCTGGAGAAAATTCGGCCGCGCTCCCGTGGCATTGCGCACTTTGGCGCAGACGTTGGAACTTTCCTTTGGCATTCAGCAATGGATCCATGTGCCAGGGTTGGGGAAAGCCGCGATAAAAACGTCGCCCTCGGGCGGAAGCTTGCATCCCATTGAGGCTTACGTTCTGGTGCGGCGCGTGAAGGGTCTAAAAAAGGGAATTTATCACTACAATGCGGCGCGCCATGAACTGGAGTGGCTGTGCGAAGGGATGACAACGCGCGAACTGGAAAAGAATCTGGCAGGGCAGTGGTGGTTTGCGCGTGGCGCATTTCTGGTCATCATGACTGCGGTCTTCTCGCGCACGCAGTGGAAGTATGACTTCCCGCGTAGCTACCGGGTGGTCCTTGCGGAAGTTGGCCACCTCTGCCAAACCTTTTGCCTAACGGCAACCTGGCTGCGACTAGCGCCGTTCTGCACCATGGCGTTGCAAGATTCGAAGTGGGAAGAGTGGTTGGGGATTGACGGAGTGAGCGAATCGGTGCTCTACGTGGCGGGCGCGGGGACGAGGCCAGGCAAAAGCGAAATGCTTGACGCAAACATATTGACGAGCGGGAAGGGCACGCTTGTGATATGAGCCGATCTGGGGTCGGCCGTTTGGAACCCACAAGTGCGTTTTTTCGTAAGTGCAGATTCTGAAAGGATTACGGGATTTGGGGCTTGTAAGTGCGGATTCTAGAGGCTTTGTAAGTCGTTTGTTTTGTTCTGGTTTCGTAAGTATTCATTTTAAAGAGCTTATTGGGGTGATTTTCGCAAGTGTTGAATTTGAATGACTTAGTCGCTGGGTCCCGTGAGTCAGTCCTAAAATGGAAACGCCCGCACTATGGCTGCGGGCGCGATTCTTCGCGCAGCCAGTGTACGATATAGCTAGTTTGTTGTCAAGTTAATTTATCAGGCTAGGTGTTTTCTTCGGTGTTGGTTAAGAAATGGCCCGCCTTGGAAGGCGGGCCCTACAAATTCGACGAGTTTCTTCGTAGTGATGGTCGCCGGCAACGTGTGCGCGGCGGGTTGTCACTTCTTGGCAATAGCTACGGAAGCTCGGGTGGTTTCCCAATCCATGTTCAGGGTGCCACCATTGCCGGTCTTATCGAATGAAATCGTGAAATTTTCGACCGGGGAGGGAAGCGCGGAGACTTTCATGTCAATGCGCGCAAGATCGTTGGACGGCCCGGCATAATTGGTTCCCCATTCCCCGGTTTTCTTGCTGATGATCAGAGTCCACTTGTCCGGGTTGGGAATCGTGAATAGGGTGTAATTGCCGGCGGGAACGGAAGTGCCGCCAACGGTGATATCGGCGGTAGTGACAAACGTGGTGGCTTCATTGGCGCCCGTACGCCACACTTGTCCATAAGGCGCGAGGTCCTTGCCAAATTTGCGGCCCTTTAGCCGCGGGCTGGAATAATCAATGGTGACCGATTTGCCGCCGCCGAGATCCAGAGTGGCTGTTGCGGGCGGGCTGGGACGATTCGCTTTATCTTGCCGGGCATGAGAAACAAACACAAACAGGGCCAGAGCGAGACATAACACCGAAACTAACGCGATTACTTTGCGCATGAATTTCTCCTGTGGATGGCCGGAGCTCGACGGGCGAGAGCGTGCCGGTAAGTCTGAGGGCTTACCGCTAGCATTGAACAAGATTTAGGCCCGCGTTGCAAGGAGTTGCCGCAGAATCAGCGCGGACGACAGGGTCATCAGAACTTCAAGCAGTGTTTACTGCCCTTTACACTTTAAACAAAACTATGCTACTTTTAATGAGTCGAAGAAAAGAGGAAAATTCAAGGGACGACGGTGGGGGGCACTTGAGCGACGCCAAAGTTATGTTGATCGAACAATTCCGCACACACGTGAAAGATACGGGATCGCCCGAAGTGCAAATTGCACTGTTGAGCGAGCGCATCAACTACTTGACGACGCACCTCAAGTCGCACGTAAAAGACCATGCATCGCGCCGGGGCCTGATCATGATGGTAAACAAGCGGCGGCGCTTGCTGGATTATCTCAACCGGCGAGACCCGGATCGGTATCACCAGATTGTTGAACGCCTTAGCCTGCGCAAGTAAGAATCGCCCGGCGGTACGCGATACTGCTTGCAACTTCACGAACGCACAAATTCCCATCGGAGTCTGTACGCCGACCGGCGGTTGGTTGGACGTGAACAAGCCCAGTCTGTGACGGCAGATTGCACGGCGTTTGTATTGGTGTAGATGCTCGTGGAGCAGTCCCCTCCCCGGCAATTCCTCCTTTTTTCTTTGAATGACACCTTGAACGGACGGACTCCTCATGAGCAGGAGCCAAAGGAAGAAAACATGTCTGAGAATAATCATATCCCTGCGCCTCACCAGGTATCCATCGAAGTGGGAGGGCGCACGCTGATCCTGGAGAGCGGAAAGATTGCCAAGCAAGCAAATGGAGCCGTCACCGCGCGTTATGGTGACACCGTTGTTTTGGTGACTGCCTGCATCGCCCCAAAAGCCAGTGACCGCGACTTTTTGCCCCTGACCGTGGACTATCGCGAAAATACATATTCCGCCGGAAAGATTCCCGGAGGCTTCTTCAAGAGAGAAGGAAGACCGACAGAGAAGGAAATTCTGGTATCGCGGCAGATTGACCGGCCGATGCGGCCGCTGTTCCCCGAATCGCTGAGGAATGAAACACAGATTATTGCCTTGGTGCTGTCTGCGGATAGCGCCAATGACCCGGACGTCATCGCCATGACCGCAGCTTCCGCGGCGGCCTACTGTTCTGACCTGCCATTCACGGATCCCATCGCGGCGGTTCGCGTGGGTTTGGTGGATGGAAATCTGGTGGCCAATCCGACTGTGGCCGAACAGAAGACCAGCAAGCTGAATATCGTCGTGGCCGCGACTGAAAAGGGCATCGTGATGGTGGAATCCGGGGCCTTCGAAGTTTCCGAGGAAAAAGTTGCGGAAGCGCTGGAGTTTGGCCACGAACAGATCAAGAAGATTGTTGCGGGCATCAAGCAGCTGCATGGCCAAATCAAGCCGACCAAGATCGTGATCGAGCCGTTTCCGTTTGACAAGGCCCTTTACGACGGCATCAAGACGAAATATGGGGCGCGGCTGAAGGATGCGCTGAATACCGAAAAGCATCCCAAGAAGGAAAGCTATCACCTGGTGGATGCGCTGCAGGACGAAATCCTGAAGACCGTTCCCGAAGACGACGAAGACAAAATCAAATTGACGAAGCGGGCCCTCGAACATCTGCGCGAAGACATCTTCCGCGAGGAAGTGTTAAAGGCCAAGCGGCGTCCGGATGGCCGCGCGTTTGACCAGGTTCGCCAGATTACTTGCGAAGCAGGGTTGCTGCCCCGCGTGCACGGTTCGGCGCTGTTCACCCGCGGTGAAACACAGGCACTGGCCACGTTGACCCTGGGCACCAAGGAAGATATGCAGCGACTGGACCTGCTGTTCGAACAAGACCAGTTCAAGCGCTTCATGCTGCACTACAATTTTCCGCCCTTCAGCGTTGGCGAGGTAAAACCGCTGCGTGGAGCGGGCCGCCGCGAAATCGGACACGGTGCGCTGGCAGAACGCGCGCTGGCTAACCTGCTTCCGCCTGAAGTTGAATTTCCTTACGCCATGCGCGTGGTGAGCGACATACTGGAGTCCAACGGATCCTCTTCGATGGCCACGGTGTGCGGTGGTTCGCTCGCGTTGATGGATGCGGGCGTGCCCATGAAGGCGCCGTGCGCGGGAATTGCGATGGGCTTGGTGGTAAGCGACGACGGTAAGTATTCGATCCTCACGGACATTGCCGGCGCTGAAGATCACTACGGCGACATGGACTTCAAGGTCGCCGGAACCCGCGAGGGCATCACGGCACTGCAAATGGACATCAAGGTGACGAGCATCAGCATCGCCATGATGCGGGAAGCTCTGGCGCAGGCCAAGAAGGCCCGGCTGGAAATTCTGGACATCATGGAAAAGACGCTGAGCGCGCATCGCGAGACCATTTCGGCGTATGCTCCGCGGCTCTACAAGTTGAGCATCCCCACGGACAAGATCCGCGACCTCATCGGCCCGGGCGGCAAGAAGATCAAATCCATCATCGAACAAACTGGCGTGAAGATTGACGTGCTGGAAGACGGCACCGTGCACATCTTCTCTACCAGCGGAGCGGGCGGCGATCAGGCATTGCAGATGGTACGCGACGTCACCGCGAGCGCGGAAGTGGGCAAGACCTATCTCGGTAAAGTTGTACGGCTGGCGGAATTTGGCGCCTTCGTAGAATTGTTTCCGGGCACCGACGGCTTGCTGCACATCAGCGAAATCTCCGAGCACCGCATCCGCGACGTGCGCGACGAACTGAAACTTGGCGACCAGGTGTTGGTGAAGGTCCTGGCGATCGAAGGCAACAAAATCCGGCTTTCGCGCAAGGCACTGATCAAGGAAGCGCGCGAAAAGCAGGCGCTCAAGAGCCAGGGTGGCGCGCCGGGCGCTCCCGCTCCGGCCACAACCGCAAGCACTACCGAAGGTAGCTAGTCTTCGAAAAATCTGACGGGAGAGGCCCCTGATTCCGGGGGCCTTTTCTTTTGGTTTTAGTGGAAAGAAGAATTCGGAAACTCAGACGAAGAGGGTCGTCGACAATGCTAAAACACCTGCTGGTTTTTATCGGAATTGTTGGTATGAGCTTGATGCCCGCCGCTGCACAGGCGCAGAAGCAGCGCGTGATTATTGATACGGACCCGGGAACCGACGATGCGTTGGCCATTTTGCTGGCGCTGAATTCGCCGGAACTGCAGGTGGAAGCGATTACGGTGGTGCCGGGAAACGTGGTTGCCAAGCAAGGGCTGGAGAATGCGCTGAAGCTTGTTAGCCTGGCGGGACGCTGCGATATTCCCGTGGCCGGAGGCGCGCAGCAACCGCTGATGCAGAAGACCTACACGGCTTTGTACTGGCATGGCAAGAATGGCCTGGCGGACATTGAGCTGCCGGCGCCGAATTGCAAGGCCGATGCGCGTTTTGGTCCCGATCTGATTATCGAGTTGGTACACAAATACCCACACGAGATCACGCTGATTCCCGTTGGGCCGCTGACCAACATTGCGCTGGCGGTTTCGAAGGATCCCTCTATCGTGGGCCTGGTGAAAAACATCGTGATTATGGGCGGTTCGCTGAACGGCGGAAACGTGAACGGCGCCGCTGAAGCGAATTTTTTTGGCGATCCGGAAGCCGCGCAGATCGTGTTCAACGCGGGTTGGATGGTGACCATGGTCGGCTCCGACGTAGGCGAGCGCACCTTGATTGAACGCAAGCATCTGGCGCAATTGGAAGCGGGCCACGGCCCCGAAAACGAGGTGGCTTCGAAAATCGTGAGGTTTTACATCAAGCGATCAGAGAAAAACGGCTGGGACGGCGCGGCCATGTATGATCCGCTGGCCGTGGGTGTGGTGATCGATCCGACGCTGGTCAAAACCAAGGATATGCATGTGGACGTTGAGACCAGGGGCGAATTTACGCGTGGCGAAACCGTTGCGAACCGCATGGGTTCGTACGAAAACAACGTGCTGCATGGCGATCACTACGAAATTGACGGCGTGGTGCCTGTGCAGAATAACGCGCGTGTGTGTTTAAGTTCGGATGCGGGGCGCTTCATCCAACTGTTCATCAGCCGCGTGAAGAATAAGTAGCAGTTAAGCGTGGGCGCAGTGAACGGCGTCAAGCGCGCCCCAAAGCGCGTCCAGCGCCTCGTTCGTGGTGGCCAGGATTTCCTCTTCATCGCCGTGAGCGTGCTCTTCCAACCAGCCGCGCCACGCTTCGCGATGCGCCTTGTCCGCCTGTTCGTGCACGGTGAAGTACGCCAAACCCTTCGGCGATTGCACACCATAAAATTTCTGCAAGCCTTCAATCTTCGTCGTCGAAATTTCCGGCACTTGCGCTTCGTAGGCGTAGAGCGCCGCAACCGCTTCGGCCACGGGACGATCGCCCACAATCTCCCGGAACGTTTCCACCACAGCCTGCGTGCCGGGAAGCGCGGGGCAGCACGTGATATCTTCCTCATTCACGCCAAGGGTGGCGGCGAAATCGCGCCACAGCTTCGGATGCGGGTGTTGTGGGTTCTCTTCCTCCGCCAGATTTTCTAGAACGATGTCGCGGATCGACCCTTCAGAGCGGGCGGCAAGGACGCGAAGATGCTTCGGGAAGGCTTCCACGTGGCGATAATACTGCGCGGCATAAAGCTGCAGATCCTGGCGGCTCAGCTTGCCCATTTGCCAATCCTGGTAAAACGGATGCTTCAGCAGGCTCTTTTCGGCGATGGCGGCATCAATCTTTTCGAGAAGTTGGGCGTTTCGCATTTCATCCCTCCCGTGGTCAGTGCGCGGCATGTCGTTAAGGAGCCGCTAATCCGCTTCTGGCGCAACTGCGGGATTCTAACAGAGTTTGAGAAATTTTGCCGTGTTACGAGTCGCGTGATGGCCAGAGGCAGTGCGTGTATTGATTCGACAGGACTTCCCCAGGATTTACTGCCCTGAACTATGGAGGCGCTCGATGTCCGCGCCCACGGCGGAGAGCTTTTCAACGATGCGTTCGTAGCCGCGATCGATGTGATAGACGCGGTCGATCAGCGTTTCGCCGGAAGCGACGAGGGCGGCCAGCACCAGGCCGGCGCTGGCACGCAAATCGGAGGCTTGCACGATCGTGCCGGACAGCGATGTGGGGCCGCGAACGACGGCGCGGCGTCCATCAATCGTGATGTGGGCGCCCATGCGAGCCATTTCGCTGGCATGAAGAAACCGGTTTTCAAAAATTGTTTCGGTGATCACGGAAGTGCCTTCGGCCTGCGTTGCCAGCGTCATATATTGTGCCTGCATGTCGGTGGCGAAACCGGGATACTCCTCGGTGATGACGTCGGCGGCAACCAGCTTGTGTCCATCATGCACACGCAGCGTCGAAGCATCTGGGATTTCCATGCGCACACCGGCGGATTCAAGTTTCGCGATTACCGCGCCAAGATGACCGGGGTTGCAATTGGCGATGGTGAAATCGCCGTTCGTGATGGCTCCAGCGATTAGAAAAGTTCCGGCTTCGATGCGATCGGGAATGACGGAATGCGTTGCGCCATGAAGCTTTTCGACGCCGCTAATCTTCAGCGTGCTGGTGTCGTCGCCCTCAATGTGGGCTCCCATTTTGCGCAGGAGGTGGATCAGGTCCGTGATTTCCGGCTCACAGGCGCAGTTTTCCAGCGTTGTCATGCCATCGGCCAGCGCCGCGGCCATCAAGATATTTTCCGTGCCGGTGACGGTAATTTTTTCGAACACGATGTGCGCGCCGGTCAGACGGCCGCCGTGCGGCACCCGCGCCTGAATGTAGCCGTGCTCGGTGGCAATCACCGCGCCCATTTTCTCGAGCGCCGCCAGATGCAAATCGACGGGGCGAGCCCCGATTGCGCATCCACCGGGCAACGAAACATGCGCCACGCCCGAACGGGCGATGGCCGGGCCAAGCGTCAGGATCGAAGCGCGCATCGTTTTCACCAGTTCGTACGGGGCAACCGCATCGTTCAGCGATTCGGACTGGATGGTGTACGTGCTCGCGGGAATTTCCTTGGTGGAAACTTTCGCGGACATGAACGCCAGCAGCTTCGCCATGGTCACGATGTCCCGCACGATCGGGATATTGTGTAGCGTGACTGGCTCGGCGGTGAGAAGCGCGGCCGCCATCAAAGGCAGCGCGGAATTCTTGGCACCGGCAATTTGCACTGTGCCGTGAAGAGGTTTGCCTCCGCGAATTCGGAATTTGTCCATTTGGGTGGCTAGTTCATTCGCCCAGAGCTCGACGCAGATCCCCATCGGCGGCTTCCAATTCCTTCAGGGCCCGTTCAGCGGAAATGCGGCGTTTCAGGATGATCAGCGCGACGCGCAAATTGTGTTTGCTTTGACGCAGAGCGTGTTCCACGTCTGACACATTTTTGCCCGTCGCCTCCATCAAGATTCGCTTGGCACGGTCCCGAAGCTTACGATTTGTCTTGGTGAGATCGATCATCAGGTTCTCGTATGCGTGACCGAGCCGCACCATCGTAGCGGTAGAGAGCATGTTCAGGACCATTTTTTGCGCGGTTCCGGCTTTGAGGCGAGTGGAACCGGTAAGAACTTCGGGGCCCACGTCTGGCGTAATGGCAATGTGCGCGGCTTTGGCCAGCGGTGATTTACGATTTGCGGTCACGGCGATGGTCAACGCTCTGCGGCGCTTTGCATGCGCAATCGCTGCCAGAACGTAGGGAGTGGTGCCACTGGCCGCAAGCCCCACTAACGAATCGGTTTTCTTCAGCCCAATTTTTTCGAGTTCGCGTCGCGCATTTGCTCTGCTGTCCTCCGCGCCTTCCACGGGATGGGTGATCGCTCTGCTTCCGCCGGCAATCAGCGCGCGCACAAGCTCCGGCGAGACGCCGAATGTTGGGGGGCATTCGGATGCATCCAGAACGCCTAGCCGGCCGCTGGTTCCAGCACCCACATAAAGCAAGCGACCGCCGTTCTGCATGCGCGCGACGATGCCATCCACGGCGCGAGCGATCGCGGGAATTTCGCGCGCAACGGCCGGCGCCACCTTGTGGTCTTCGTGGCTCATCAGCAGCACGATTTCCTTCGAGGACATGTGATCGAGATTCTTGGACGCCTGGTTACGTTGTTCCGTGCGGTGTTGTTCTTTGCGCAATTGCGTTTTGCGTTGGGCCTGCTTGTTCGAAAAGAGCATTTTTAAATTATAGCCGTGCCGCGAGGCCGTTAGGAAATAACAGCGAATAGAGCAACTCTGCCGGAACGAAATTCTGGCCCGGGAAATAGCTGTGGTAGAACTGAATCAGGCTTCGTCTCACTTAAAATGTAAGAAAGCGCGGAACATTCATGGACGTGCTCGAAAAACTGTTTGAAGAATACTTCCACCAGCCGGTGGAACGCATCCAGGCCCTGCAAGGAGCGCTCAGCGCCTCGGGCCGCAAGATTCTTCGCCTTTCCGCGGGCAAAACCAGCGCGGTAGGCATTCTCTATGGCGTGCGCGAAGAGAATGTCGCGTTTCTATCGTTTTCGCGGCATTTTCGAAAGTACGGATTGCCGGTGCCGGAAATCTATGCTGAAAATTTGAGCCAGGGCGCGTATCTCGAGGAGGACCTAGGCGACACCACGCTGTTCGATCTGCTGTCCAATAACCGCTCCGGGGAAACCATTGCACCAGAAGTGAGCGAGGCGTACCGCAAAGCCGTCGCGGTGCTGCCGCGGTTTCAGGTGGAAGCCGCGCGCGATCTGGATTACAGCGTTTCTTATCCGCGAGCAAGCTTCGATCGCCAGTCGATCGCCTGGGATTTGAACTATTTCAAATATTATTTTTTGCGCCTCGCCGCCATTCCGTTCAGCGAGCAGGCGTTGGAAGACGATTTTGGACGACTGACGGATTTTTTGCTGACCGCGCCCAGCGATTATTTTCTTTATCGTGATTTTCAGTCCCGCAATATCATGCTGCGCGATGGCAAGCCCTGGTTCGTCGATTATCAGGGCGGCCGCAAAGGCGCGCTGCAATATGACATTGCTTCGCTGCTCTATGACGCCAAGGCCGATTTGCCTCCAGCGCTTCGCCAGCAACTTCTTGAAGATTATCTGGATTCTCTGGAAACCTTCATCGAGTTAGACCGGGAGGAATTTCAACGCTATTACTACGCCTACGTCTACGTGCGAATTCTGCAAGCCCTGGGAGCCTACGGCTTTCGAGGCTTCTACGAACGCAAGGCTCATTTCCTGCAAAGCGTGCCGTACGCACTGAAAAACTTGCGATGGCTGCTGCACAACGCGAAATTGCCAATTGAATTGCCGACGCTGACAGATGCGTTCCAGAGCATGCTCGCCTCGGAAAAACTGCTTGGGCTGGCTGCGGAGGCGCAAAACCTCGTCGTACACGTTTACAGCTTTTCTTTTCATCGTGGGCTACCCAAGGACGAAAGCGGCAATGGCGGTGGATTTGTTTTTGACGGGCGCAGCTTGCCAAATCCCGGGCGCGAGGAGCGCTTCAAGGCGCTGACCGGAAAAGACGCGCCGGTGATCGAATATCTGAACCAGCAAGAAAGTGTTCATCAATTTCTGGCCAGCGTTTTGTCGTTGGTGGACGCAAGCATCAGTAATTATCAGCAGCGCGGATTCAAAAGCTTGATGGTGTCGTTTGGCTGCACCGGCGGGCAACACCGTTCGGTGTACCTGGCCGAGCAATTGGCGAAACGACTGCGCGGAAGAACCGGCGTGGAAGTAGAGTTGCGCCACTTAGGGTTGGAGCAACTCGGCCAATGAAGGCTATGGTGCTGGCCGCTGGGCTTGGTACGCGCCTGCGCCCGCTGACCGATCACAAGCCGAAAGCACTGGTGGAAGTGGGCGGCCGGACGCTGCTGGAGATTACCCTCACGCGCCTGAAATCATTCGGTGTCGAAGAAGTGATCGTGAATGTACATCACTTTGCCGGCGCAATTCTGGATTTTCTCAAAGCCAACGACAATTTTGGAATGAGGGTCGAAATTTCCCGGGAAGACGTGTTGCTCGATACCGGCGGCGGATTGAAAATGGCTGGTTGGTTTTTTCTGGAAGGGGCAAGGAAAAGCGAAGAGCCATTTCTGCTGCACAACGTGGATGTGATCAGCACCATCGATTTTGCCGAAATGGTGAAACGGCACGACGAAAACAGCGCCCTATCCACGCTGGCCGTGCAGGAACGGGAGACATCGCGCTATCTGTTGTTCGACGAACAGGCGCAACTGTGCGGCCGGCGCATCGTGCGCGAGAGGAGAGAGGAATTGGTACGCGCGGTGGAAAAACCGGAGGCGTTGGCGTTCACCGGGATTCATATGATCAGTCCGCGGTTGCTGGGAATGATGGAAGAGAACGGCGTGTTTTCCATCATCGATCTGTATTTGCGCCTGGCCGTCCATGGAGAAAAAATTAAAAGCTTTCGCGCAGATAAATATTACTGGCGGGATCTTGGCAAACTCGACCGGGTCCAACAAGCCGAGGAAGATTATAGGCAGAAGCGGTTCATGTAGGGCACGCTCTCCACAACGACGCTAGAAATTAATGGCTCGCTTCGGTGCCAAATCCGAGCGCCTTCATGACCGCGTCATGGAACGTCGGTCGCACCTGCGCGATCTTCATGTTCTCGCGGGTGGGATTAACGCGATTCGTCAGCAGCACAACGAACACCTGCCGGTCCGGATCGATCCACAAAGATGTGCCAGTGAAACCAGTGTGTCCGAAACTGTGCGCGGAAAAATAGTGGCCGGCAAATCCGTTTTCGGAGTGAGCTACCCAGCCAATTGTCCGCGTGTTTTTCGCGAGGGTCTGCGGCAAAATAAACTCCGCTATGGTCGAGCGCTTGACGATGCGATTGTGCGCGTACACGCCGCCGTTCAGATACATCTGGCAAAACGCAGCCAGATCCGGCGAAGTGCTGAACACTCCCGCGTGTCCGGAAACGCCGCCAATCGCATAAGCGTTTTCGTCATGCACCTCGCCCTGAATCAGGCGGTGACGAAAACGATCGTCAATCTCCGTGGGCGCAATTTCCGGCCAAAGCTTCTTCGGCGGGTTGTACATCGAATCTTTCATGCTTAGCGGGCCGAAGATATATTCGTTGGCCAGTTGATCGAGAGGCTTGCCGGTCAGGCGTTGGATAATTTCCGCCATCAGGATGATGCCGAGGTCGGAGTAAACCACCTTCGTGCCCGGCTCATACTCCAACGGCTCCACAAAAATCCTGCTGAGCGTATCCTGCTTGCCCGTTGACGTTCGCCAATATTCCTTGAACGGCGGCAAGCCCGAAGTGTGAGTCATCAGATTCATCACCGTGACTCTGTGCCGCCATTCCGGTTGCGGGCCGCTTGCCCATTCCGGAAGGTAGCGCTCGACGGGAGCATTCAGGTCGAGCGGTGAAGCGAAATCGCCTTCGACCAGCTTTTCCACCAGAGTGGTAGTGACCACCACCTTGGTGAGGGAAGCGAGATCGTACATGGTGTCCAGCTTTACTGCGGGCGAATCTTTGTCGTAACTAAGCTTGCCGAACGCGTGATAGGAAACTTTGCCGCGATATCCGATGGCCACTGTAGCGCCCGGAAATGCCTTGTCCGCGATGGCGTTTTCAATCACCGTGAACGCGGGTTGCAATTGCGCTTCACCGCGTACATCCATGGGCTGCAGCTTCATAGGATCGGCCGGCAACTCGATGCCAAAGCCGGCCTTCAGATCGACGCCGGGAATAGTGACGGGCAAATGGCCGCGAACGGGAATTTCGCCGAACAGCGCGCGCGCCATCGCAATCTGCGCAACATCGCTGATGCCAAACGCGGCGAGCCACGTCTGCGCCTGCGGAAAACGCTCGATGAGATAAGGGCTGCCGAAGCCGAGTGTCACCACCGGCTTGCCGGATTTATAGATTTGATCGACAAGCGGAACTTGATCGGCCGGAATATCGATATCGCCCTTGCGGTCGCTTACCCGGACAAACAGCGCAAGAACCACTACGTCGTAGGAATCGGCAGGCGGCAGCTTCAACGTGTCCGCATGAACGAATTTTGTATCCGCGCGCAGCGAGACAAGCGAATCAAACCGCGTTCGCAGTTGAGCCTCAAGATCTTCTCCCGGGTACGGCTCCGGGTCTGAATACAGACTGACCAGCAAACCTCGCGTAGGGTTGATTCCATCGAGCGGAAGAAGATGCTGCTGATCGCGCAAAAGAGTGACGCCGTGATCCGAAATTTCCTGAGCCGTTTCCTGCCACGCCGTCTTGCCGAATTTCTCATTCAACGCAGCAACGTCGACAAAGCGATCCTTATTCAACCCGAGCCGTGCCTTCGCTTGCAGAATCCGCCGAAGCGAAGCATCCAGCCGCTCTTGCGGGATGCGACCGGACTTCACGGCGGCCAGCACAGCTTGGTACGCGGCGTCCGGCACCGGAGGCATCAGCAGCGCATCGGAGCCGGCAAGGAATGCACGCACGGCGGCTTCGCCCGGGGCATAACGCACCGTGATTCCGCCCATATCCAGCGCATCGGTGATTACCAGGCCCTGAAAGCCAAGCTGCTTGCGCAGCAGGTCCGTCAAAATGTTCGAAGAGAGCGTCGCCGGCGTGTTGGGATCGGGTTCGAACGCGGGAACATTGAGATGACCGGTCATGATGCTGCCAACTCCCGCGGCAATCGCAGCGCGAAAGGGAACCAGTTCCAGATGCTCCAGGCGGTTGCGGTCGGCTTTAATCGTGGGCAGATCGATATGCGAGTCAGTGGCCGTGTCGCCATGGCCGGGAAAATGCTTCGCCGTGGCCAGCGCGCCGTTTTCTTCCACGCCGCGAATGAACTCGCTCGCAAACTCGGCAACGCGGGCGGCGTCTTCCCCGAACGAGCGCGTATTGATGATCGGATTGCCGGGATTATTGTTCACGTCGCAAACCGGCGCGTAAATCCACTGCACGCCGACGGCGCGCGCTTCCAGGGCAGTGATTTGGCCCATGGTGTACGCGTCTTTGGGATTTCCCGCGGCAGCCAGCGCCATTGCGGTGGGAAAGGAAGTGCCTTCGTCCTGGCGCATCGCTGTGCCGCGCTCATAGTCGGCGCCAATCAACAGCGGTAGCTTGGATCTCGCCTGCAACTGATTCGCCAGCACAGCGGTGGGATACGCTTGATCCTTCACGATGCCGAGCGGCGAACCGTGCGTGATGGTGATAAAGCCGCCCACGTGCAGGTCGTTGATGTCGTGCATCATCTGCGCGTAGGTATCCGAATCCGTCGCCGTGAAGCTGCCGTGATACGTGGTGAACAGCAGTTGGCCGACCTTTTCCTCGAGGCTCATCTGGTGCAGAGAGGCTTCCACCCACTTATTTTGTTCATGGCTGAGCGGTGTCAGCGGCGAAGTGGATTCCGGGCTCGCCTGCGTGGTGGTCGACGAGTTTGGAGAATGAGTGCGACTAAGAGCCTTGGCTGTCATAATCGAAAGGAACAAGATGGGCAAAAGCAAAAGTGCGGCGTAGCGCCTGTTCATTTTTGAATGATTCCCCCGGCCGCTCGCCTGCGCCCTGACTGTATATAGCACGCGCACTGCACGCTCACAATCAAGGTGCGAACGGCACGTTCCAGAATATCATTGGGAACTATGAAAACATTATCGAGTTTGGGTAACGGCCGTAGAAAAGCTTTGATGGCGCTTGGGCTGTTGACTGGGTACGGGCTTAGCGCGGCTCCTCACGCTTTCGGTGCACAGAAGCAGAAGAGTTCGCCGAAACACTATGCCGGTCGTGTTCAGACTGGTTTGGACGTGTTGGAGGCTGAAAAATTTGCGGCGTTGCGCGGCAAACACGTCGGGCTGATCACCAACCACACTGGTCAGGATTTTCAGGGCCGCACCACGATCGAACTTCTGGCGCACGCTTCGGGTGTGCAACTTGTGGCATTGTTCAGCCCCGAACACGGTATCGCCGGGCATGCGGACGAAAAGGTCGCTTCGTCCAAGGACGCGTCGACCGGATTACCTATTTTCAGTCTGTATGGAGAGCATTTGCGACCAACCGATGACATGCTCCAGGGCGTCGACGCGCTGGTGTTTGATGTGCAGGACGCGGGGGTGCGCTTTTACACTTACACCGCGACCATGGGCTACTGCATGGAGGAAGCCGCGAAGAAGGGTCTTCCGTTTTATGTGCTGGACCGGCCAAACCCGATCAACGGCGAGATTGTGGAAGGCCCGATGCTCGATCCGGACAAGATCAGCTTTGTCGCCTATTATCCATTGCCTGTGCGTTACGGGCTGACCATCGGCGAACTGGCGCAACTGTTCAACGCAGAGAACCACATAAATTGCGAGCTCCACGTGATCGCCATGAAAAATTGGCAACGCAATTATTTTTACGAAAATACCGGCATACGCTGGCTTCCGCCGTCGCCCAATTTGCGAACCTTGAAGGGTGCGATCCTTTATCCGGGTTTGGAGGTCCTTCAGAACGCTGGGATATCCGTCGGGCGCGGAACAGAAGCGCCGTTCGAAGAGTTTGGCGCGCCGTGGATCAATGGCGACGAAGTGGCCGAAGCTTTGAACGCGCGGAATGTGCCGGGCGTGCGGTTTGCCAACCAGCCCTACGTTCCGGTCAGCGGGTTGTACGCGGGACAGCATTGCGGAGGCGTGGGGATTCGCGTTACGGATCGCGAAGCGGTTCGCAGTATGCGCGTGGGGCTGGAAATCGCCGCCGTGCTGCAGAAAATGTATCCCGACCATTTCGACGTAAGCAAAACGATCGTCTTGCTGGGGAACGACGCCACCGTGGAGCAGCTAAAAGCCGGCACGCCGCCTGAGCAAATCATCGCGGCCTGGGCCCCGGCCCTGGAAGCCTTCGAACAGATACGGCGCAAGTATTTCCTGTACAAGTAAGTTGCCTCAGAGTCGTGCGATACGGGCAATCCGGTACTATTGACACTGGATCCTTTATATAAGAAGCTTACATGTAAGAGGATGCTCTATGATTCGGACTGAATTGAAGCGAGGGACGGCAGAACTTGCGGTGCTCAGCGTGCTCGAAAACGGACCGTTGCACGGGTACGAAATCGGGCGGCGCATTGAAGAGCAGTCCGGTGGCGCGCTGCATTATACGCTCGCGGCGCTATATCCTCTGCTCTATCGCATGGAACGTCGCGGGTGGCTGCGTGGCGAATGGCAAACCGGCGCGAATGGGAAGCGCCGACGGTGCTACCGGCTTCTGTCCCGAGGGCAAAAAATGCTGAAGCCCATGCGTGCCGAATGGGCCGATCTGTTCCGTGCGCTGCGGCGTGTTGCCAAGGTGACTCATGCGTGATTGGCAAAGGTACGTTCGCGAGAATCTCGGTTCGTTGCGCCTTAACAGCGCGGAGTTCGAGGAAGTCGCGCAAGAGCTAGCCGCGCATTTGGAAGAGACCTACGAGAGGTTGCGTTTGAGCGGACTGCCGGAAGGACAGGCGGATCTGCAGACGCGAGCGCAAGTAGGGAATTGGAAGAAATTAAGCACACAACTGAATTCGGCGAAACAAGAGGGAACGATGAACGGTCGAGCGCAGCGCATGTGGATTCCGAGTCTGCTGACCTTGCTTACTTCGTGGACGATTCTGGCTCTGCTCATTTGGGCTGGGGCGCAACCCTTGATCTGGAATCGAGCGGAACCACGAAGCGCTATCCTGTACTTGCCATGGCTGTTGTTGCTGCCACTAATCGGAGCCATGGGCGGATATTTGTCCCGCCGCCAAGACGGAGCCCGATACCAAATTTATGTCGCTGGGACTTTTCCCGCACTGGCGATTGCAGTGATACTCGCAGTCACTTTTCCCTTTGCCTTCTTCGTCGACCCGCGAATCGCGCCCGATTTCAAACTCGGCTCCCTGCTGGCGATGGCTTTGAGCTGGGTTATCCTCCCCGGCATCGCTCTTTGTGCCGGCGTGGCTTTCGTAAACAGATACAAGCCGGCGCTGCCGGTCAAAGCCGGTACTATGTAATCAAAACGAAGAATGGGAACGGGGTTTGTGTTAGAGTCGCGGGATGCGCATAGTCTCTTTGCTGCCTTCCGCCACGGAAACCCTGTTTGCTTTGGGGTTCGACAAAGAAATCGTGGGCGTCAGCCACGAATGCGATTTTCCTCCGCGCGCCAAGACAAAGACCTGCGCTGTGCACTCGCGCTTGCCCAAAGATGTGAGTCCCGCAGAAACGGATCGTCTGGTGCGCGAACACGTGGAGCGCGGCGAATCGATCTACGGCGTGGATAAGGATATTCTGGAATCGCTCGCGCCCGACCTGATCATCGCACAGGACCTTTGCCACGTTTGCGCCGCCACGCCGGATGAATTGGCCGCCGCGCTCGCACACATTTCCAAACGCCCCGAAGTGCTGAGCCTCGATCCCCTGGATCTGGGCGATGTGTGGCGAGACATTTTGTGGATTGGCGAAGCTACTGGCCGGCGGGAACGCGCGCAGTCGTTCGTTGAAAAAATCGGAGAGCGCCTGGCGCAGATTGATAAGGCGGTGGCGCAGATAACGCACCGTCCTCGGGTGGTGTTGCTGGAATGGCTCGATCCTTTCTATATCGGCGGCCATTGGGTCCCCGAAATGATTTCGCACGCCGGTGGAATCGACACACTGGGCAAAGTGAAAGTGCCGTCGCGCCGAGTAACGCTGGAAGAAATTGTGAACGCCGAGCCCGACGTTATTTTTATCGGTCCCTGCGGCTATACAGCGCAGCAAGCCCGCAACGAATATTTATCCATGCACTTCTCGGAAACGTGGAAGAGCATTCCGGCGGTGCGCGATGGCCGCATCTTTACGCTAGACGCGAATGGAGTCGTGTCGCGGCCGGCTGGGCGGCTCATAACCGGAATCGAGGCAATGGCTAAAGCGATGCATCCCGGAATTCGCGTGCGCAAGAAGGTGCAATCGGTCTTGCTGCCAATCAGCGAATTTTCTTCGAACACCAGGTCCACTGCCGCCGGCGGCCTAGGCTCCTGAATCGGGTAAACCCAAGACCCACCCTTCGCCAAATACGCTCAGAGTGGGGCACCCAGGAAATCTCAAGTAACGCGATGCTGAGTCCAATACTGGTAAAACGGCAATCCCGCGAGGATTAGCGCCAGGCCGATCGTTGATCTGCCAGGACGAACCCACCATAGATTGACCGTCAGCACCAGCGCTCCTACGAGAAAAAGGCCCGGCACCCAGGGATAGCCCCAGCAACGATACGGACGCTCCAACCCGGGTTCGAGTT
The DNA here is from genome assembly GCA_963701055.1 of Candidatus Acidiferrales bacterium. GTDB lineage: Bacteria > Acidobacteriota > Terriglobia > Acidiferrales > UBA7541 > Acidiferrum. Next base: position 1,921,283 of record OY969563.1, read on the forward strand.
TGCGTAGGCGGAACAACGCTACTACCGCCAGGCCATAAAAAATCCAGCCAGCGAAAATAAAAAGGTTCGTGAGCTCTTCGAATGTTCCGGTCAACGCCATGATACTCGTGAGCACGACCTGAAAAATCAGAGCGCGTCCCGGCGTGCGGTACTTGGGATGAATGCCATCGGCAATTTTAAAGAAAATTCCATCGCGCGCCATCGCGTAGGGCACGCGAGCGCCGCTGAGGATCGAGGAATTCATCGAACCGAGCGCGGACAACACCATGGCAAGCGTGATCCACAAAGCGGCTCCATGGCCGACAAGATGTTCGACAACGTCCGATGCCACATGCTGCGAATTCGCCACGCTACTAAAGGGCAAAACTTTCAGGCATGCGGCATTGAACAGCAAATACATCAGCGCGACGAACGAAACCCCTCCCACCAGCGCGCGCGGGAAATTGCGTTGTGGATCCTTCACTTCCGATCCAACCAGGTTCAGATCCTCCCAACCGTCGTAAGCCCACAGCGCCGCAGCCAGCGCCGCCAGAAATGCAGTGAGCAAACCACCGCTGGCAGAAACCGGCCATACCGGATCGGCAGGGTGCGGGCCAGGGCTGGGAAGAAGAAAGGCAACGCCAATGATCAGCCCGATGCTCAGCACCTTGATACTCGTCAGCAAAACTTGCACTTCACCGCCAAGACGCACGCCCAGATAATTCACGCCAGTCATCGCCAGCAGCCAGAAAACCGCAAACGGTTGCGCCCAGGTAAAAACGAAATCGTAAGGATGGATCCAGTTGGTCAGCCCGGGAATCGCGATGTGCACCGTGAAAAGCGGCGCGGCCACGGCGGGCAAGAAGAATCCAAGGAAGCGCATCATCCCCGCGGCGATGGACGCGGTGGATGAAGGCCGCCCCACAATGGAGTGCATCCAGCCAAACATAAAACCCCAGGCAGGGCCGAGTCCGCGCCGCAGGTAAGCATATTCGCCACCCGCTTCAGGAATGGCGGCGCCCAGTTCCGCAAAGGCCAGCGCGCCAAAAAGCGAGAGCAGCGCGCCAATAATCCACGCTGCAAACACGATGGAAACGAAGCGGCCCTCGCGCGCCATCTCGGCGGGCTTCAAGAAAATGCCGGTGCCAACCATCGTGCCTACGACGATGGCGGCCGACGCCCACGGCCCCAGGCCGCGCACAAGTTCCAGGCGCTTTTCGCTCATGCGCTTCCGTGTCCGGGCAGGTTCATGGCAAATGAGTGTAGACCATCACGGAATGTATAAGCATCAAGCGTGAGCATGTTGTTCAGGAAAGACGCGGCTGATTAAGGAACCCACCGCGAAGGTAACGCACGATCCAATCAAAAAATTCCAGGTGTAGGCGACGCTTGTGCCGAAATATACAGACAGAACCACGGCGAGCCCGGCGAACATTCCGATCAGACAGCCTTTCGAATTTGCGCGGGAATCGAGCGTGCCGAGAAGGAATAGACCCAGCAGGCTGCCGAAGGGCAGCGAAGCGATGGCCAAGCCGGTCTCTAGCAGTGAGTGTTCCCAACGCACCAGCCCGAAAAATATCAGGATCACGCCCCAGACAAGCGTCATGCGCCGGGAAATTTTCAGGAATTTTGCGGGATCGATCGGACGGCCGCGCAAGGCGTTCAAGTCCATCACGGTGGAGGCAGCGAGAGAGTTGAGCGAGCCGCTGGCGTTGGACATGGCGACGGCGAGAATCGAAGCGAGCAGCAGGCCGGCCAAGCCGCTGGGCATCTCGCGGACCAGGAAGAGCGGCAAAATGCGGTCGGTGCGATCGCCAGGTGCAAGTAAGGGAGTGTGCTGCGCAAATACAAAGAGCAACACGCCAACGAGGAGAAAGACCGTGAACTGGAAAAGGACGATGAAGCCGCTGGCGATGATGGCGCGGCTGCTGTCGCGCTGGTTGCGAGCGGCGAGCAGCCGCTGCACGATCGTCTGGTCTGTGCCGTGTGTAGCCATGGTGAGAAATGCGCCGCCAATCACGCCGGACCAAAACGTATAGTTACTGGCCAGGTTCCAACGAAAATCCAGGAACTGCAATTTGTTTCCATTGAGCGCGGCAACCTGCGTGACCTCACGCCAGCCTCCAGGGATTCGGTGCAGCAACAGTGCCAGTGTGACCAGGCTTCCGGCGAGATAGAGCAAGAATTGCGCCACGTCCGTCCAGATCACCGCCTTCATGCCTCCTTCGAACGTGTACAGAATCGTGAGCGCAATTACGATGAAGACCGCCAGCCGCTCGGAGGTTCCCAGCGCCACGCTGATCACCAGCGCAATAGCGGAAACACGCACGCCTTCCGCCAAAGTGCGCGTAACAAGGAACGTCAACGCGGCGACCGCGCGCATTTTCTCGCCAAAGCGCTTTTCGATGAGCGCGTAAGCGGTAAGGTACTCGCCGCGAAAGTATCCGGGAAGGAACAAAAGCGAAATCAGAAAGCGGCCAACGATATAGCCGAACACCAGTTGCAGGAAGGTGAGATTGGTCGCATAAGCAATCGCCGGAGTGCCGATAATCGTCAGCGTGGAAGTTTCCGTGGCCACAATGGAGAGGGCCAGAGCCCACCAGGGAGTGCTGCGACCTCCCAGGAAATAATCGTTTACATTGTGTTGTTGCTGGCGGAAGCGAAGGCCGAGAAGTGTGACGCCCAGAAGGTAGGCAATAACTATGATCAGGTCGACCGGATGAATGCGCATCAAGCTCCGGCTTCGCAAAGTTGCGAGCTCTCGCAGCGAAGGCAGTTGAGGATAGTGTCGGAAGCAAAGAGCGTCAAGGAGCCAAACCCGGCGATGCCATGAAATCCGAACTAATTCAGCACCTCGGCTTGCGCCACTACGCGTATGCAGCCCAACTCACGTATCCTTTGGGTATGCGATTTGTGCTCGGTTTTGACGGTGGGGGCACCAAGACGGAGTGTGTGTTGATGGATGAGGCGGGCCTGGTGCGTGCTGAAGGGCGCAGCGGTCCTTCGAATCCCATGCGTGTCGGATTTGGCGGCGCGCTGGCAGCAGTTTGCGAGGCAGGCCGCAACGCGATGCAGAACGCCAAGCTTTCGCTAAACGATATTCACGCCGTGTGCGCGGGTCTGGCGGGCACAGCGCAGCCGGAATCGCAGCGCAAAATGAAGAGGTTGCTGGCGGAAGAATTTCCCGCGCAGGCAGTGTATGTCTGCACGGATCTGGATTTGACGCTCGAAGCTACCGGGGAAGGTCGCGCCATCGTGCTGATTGCAGGCACCGGATCCGCTGCGGTTGGGCGCGATCTGAATGGCCAGGTGATACGCGTCGGAGGCCACGGGCCATTGCTCGGCGACGAAGGCAGCGCGTATGACATTGGGCGCCGCGCCGCGATTGCTGCAATACGCGCGGCAGACCGCGGCATGCCTGATTCGCCTTTAGCGGCGCGCATTTTGCACGATCTACGCGCCACGGATTGGGAAGATTTGCAGCTCCGGGTTTACCGCGTGCCCGACGAAGTGTTTCCGAGGATTTTTCCCGTGGTCACGGCCGCCGCGGATGAAGGTGATGGTGAAGCACGGGCGCTGCTGAAGGATGCCGCCGAGGAACTTGCCGGGTTGGTGCTGGATTTGAGCGAACGGCTGCAACTGGACGATCAGAGGTACCTGCTGGTAAAGAGCGGTGGCATGGTGGGCCGTTCGGAGTATTTTGACAAATTGCTGGATGACCGGCTGCGCGCCGCCGCACCCAAAGCGGAATTTGGCGCGCTGGTGGTGACTGCAGCGCAGGCTGCCGCGCGGCTGGCCTTGCGTGTTCTTTTGACGCCGGCCGAAGAAGGGGCATAAGCGGTGGAAGTAGAAAAGGAAGCAGCGCGCGCGCGGACGGCCACCGGCGAAGATCTCAACGCCTTGATCTATCACCCTGTGCCTGCAGTTCTGGTGGCCGTGCTGGATAATCCGTCGTTCGACGAAACCAAGCTGACGCTGTTGCTCTCACGCAAGGATCTGCCCACCGAGGTTCTGGAAGAAATCGGGAGGCGGAAAGTTTTGTTGAAAAGTTATGCGGTGAAGAAAAGCCTGGTACTCCATCCGCGCACGCCCCGGCTGGTTGGTCTGCGGCTGTTGAAGGATCTGTATTTGATGGATCTGGTGCAGTTCACGCTATCTCCGGCGGTATCCGAAGAGCTCAAGCGGTACGCGCAGGAACAGATTGTTGCGCGACTGCCGCAAATGCCGCTCGGGCAAAAAATCACGCTGGCCAGACGTGGACCAAGCCGCGTCGCCGGGGCGCTGGTGGCGGACGGGCACGCGCAAGTGATGCCGATCGCGCTCGAAAATCCATATTTGACGGAAGCACAGGTGTTGAAAGCGCTGGCACGGGAAAAGGTGTCGGTCGCGGTGGTACAGGCTTTGGCTAATCATCGCAAATGGTCGCAGTGTTACAACATCCGCCTGGCGATCGTGCGCAATTCGTCTACGCCGATTTCGATTATTTTGGGGTTTTTGCCGCAGCTTACTGTGAACGATTTGCGCGTGCTCGCGGAGCCAGGAGTCGTCGCGGAAAATCTGCGGAAATATTTGCTGGCAGAGGTGCGACGCCGCATGTTGGTCTCGGAGAGGCAAGCGCAGCGGCACCTGTGCGATCAAACGCCCGCGCTACCTGCGCAAGCCCAGCACGATGAAAGCCCCGAGAAAGAACAAGACGGCGGAGAACGAGAAAGCCGCGCGAATGGAGACCGCGGACCACAAGAACCCGACAACGACGCTTGAAAGAAAATCGCCCACGGCATTCACGGCCGCGAGCGTCCCGAATGCCATCCCGTGCTGCTCCTTGGGAATCAATTCCGCGGCCAGGGAATCTTCCAACGCTTCTTCCGTGCCGACGTACAGGCCAGCAAGTACCAAAATCCCGGCGAGCAGCCACAGCTGATGCGGGGCTGTTGTCAGCAGAATTGCGGTTGCGCCGGCGAGCGCGTAACCGGCGGCGAGCACGAGCTTGCGATGTGGCACATGGTCACTGATCCAGCCGCTCAAGTAAGCGGAAGCCGCGTAAAAAACGTTGTGTAAGGTATAGAGCCCCACTGCAATGCTTGCCGCTGCCCCCATACCCTTTGAGGGAGCAAGCATGCGCGTGGCGTACAGAATCAGCAGCGTGTGCGAAAAATCCCCCGCACCAAACATGCCCACACCGAGCAGAAACTGGCGAAATGTTTTCGGCAGCGCACGCAAACCGGTGAGGAACGACTGCTTCTTTCGCGCCTCGATCGGTCTTTCCCTCACCAGCAGCCAGAAACTGGCCACCGCCACCATTCCAGGAAGCAGGGTCCACAAAAACACGGCGCGATAGTTATGGTGCGTGGCTTGAAGCAGCCAGAGCGCCGTCAGCGGGCCTACGATGGCGCCAATCGTGTCCATCAAACGCTCCAGGCCAAACGCGCGCCCATACGCCGATGGCGGAACGTCCGCCGCAAGCAACGCCTTCTTCACCGGCGAACGCACACCGCGGCCCAGCCACGCAGCGGACCGGCCGATCAGAATTTGGTAAGCGTGCGTGGCAAAAGCAAACGAAGCGGTAGCCAGGGCTGTAAACGCATAGCCGAATATAGCCAAAGGTTTGCGCTTCTTCAGTTGATCGGTGTAATGCCCCGCGCCAAGTTTCGCAAAGCTGGAAAGCCCATCGGCAATGCCCTCAATCGCGCCAAGCCACCCCGGGCCCGCTCCAATCGCCGCCAAAAATGCCGGCAGCACCGCCGTAGCAATTTCATGGCTCCAGTCGCTAAACAAGCTGGTGAGTCCAACGCCAAGCACAGTGCGCGTCACCCAGCTTTTGGGTTGTGTGGGTTCAGACATGGAGAAGAGTGTACTCTGCGGCCAGTCAATGTAGAGCGTGTCTTCTGGAATCTCTCTGAGAGCTAAAAAAGGATTGCCCTCAGCGGCTAAAGCCGCACTGATTTTGCGGTGGTTACGGCATGGCTGAAGCCATGCCCTGACGAAAAACGAGTATTCACATAGCCTCTTCTAGTGTGTTGTCCCGTAAATACGTTCGCATAGTCGTTCGACTTTGGCGAATATCGAATCCGCTGTGGCGGTCCAGACGAAAGGCTGTGCATTGCGGTTGGAATTCTTGACGGAGTGATCGATTTTTGTGACCAGTTCCTTCACGCTGCTAAACGTTCCCCGGCGAAGAGCCTGTTGCGTGATGCGATTGAACCAGATTTCGACTTGAGCCAGGAGGCATAGGTTAGAGTGAAGTGTACGTGGAACCGTGGCCGTGTGGCGAACCAGCGTCTAACTCTCCGATGTTTGTGCGTGGCGTAATTATCCACGATGATGTGCACTTCTAAGTTCTTCGGGACGTTCTTTTCAATCTCCCGAAGAAAACTCAGATATTCCTGATGCCGGTGACGCGGTCGACATTTCGTGAGCACTTTGCCGTTTGCCGTGTCCAGTGCGGCAAACAGCGTGGTGGTTCCGTGGCGTCGATAATCGTGAGTCACTCCTTCGACATAACCCAATCCGAGTGGCAACATCGGTTGGGTGCGTTCCAATGCTTGAATTCCGCTCTTCTCATCCACGCACAAAACCACTGCATTTTCCGGGGGATTCAGATACAGCCCTACAATATCCCGTACTTTTTCTACAAAAAATGGATCGTTCGAGAGCTTGAAATGCTTTTGTCGATGCGGTTGCAAGCCAAACGCCTGCCAGATGCGGTGCACTGTCGATTTCGAAACTCCCGTCTCGTCGGCAATCTGACGGATACTCCAGTGCGTTGCGGCTTTGGGTTTCGACTTCAGCGTCTTGCGGACTAATTGGGCAACTCGCTCGTCGCTAATCGGGCGGGGGCGACCTGGGCGTAACTCGTCGTAGAGTCCTGACACCCCCTGTGCCAGGAACCGTCGCCGCCACAGGCCGACCGTGATCCTGCTCGTCTCCAGTTGTGCGGCAATCTCTCGGTCGTTCTTCCCAGAAGCGCTCAACAAGATAATCTTGGCTCGACGCACTAAGCCAGCGGGAAGAGAACGTCACTTGGCCAAGCTGTCCAACTGTTCACGCAGTTCCAAATCCAACACCACCGTCGATTTCGGTCGTCCCATCGCCATAGGCACCTCCATTGTGCACGGGAGATACCTATATTCCCAGCAATACTAAGACCAGTTATTTATGGGACAGAACACTAGGCGGCCCGTTTCCGGCGCATGCAATTCGCTGGATATTATTTCTTTGCAGAGCGGTAGAGAATGACGTGCACTTTCTCCAGCGTCACCAGGCCGCCTTCCACCATTTCATCCAGTCGCGGCAGAATTTGATCGATGCGTTCCTGCGTCTCGACCACTTCGACGACAATCGGCAGGTCCTGCGAAAGCCGCAATAATTTATCCGTGTGATAAATGCTGGAGCCGCCGTAGCCGCTGACGCCGCGCAATACCGTCGCGCCGGGAAAGCCTTCTTTGCGCAACATCATCACGATGGCTTCATGCAGCGGTTTACCATGCCATTTGTCGGACTCGCCGATGTGGATGCGCATTAGGGTGCGTTCGCCTTCGAATTTCTCGTGTGTCATTGCGGGGCTCCTAGAAGCGGTTGGCCAGGCGAATCCCGGCCACGGAGAGAAGCAGGCCCAACACTACGCTGGCGGCGACGTAGGTGGAGGCGCGAAGCCATTCGCCGGCTTCAAACATTTTTGCGGTTTCCCAGCCGAAACTGGAAAAGGTGGTGTAGCCGCCAAAAAATCCCACGGCGATGGCCATGCGCCATTCCGGAGGAACGATGATGCGATTCAAGGTCAGTTGCCCGATGAGTCCGAGAAAAAAGCAGCCGGTGAGATTGATGAGCAAGGTTCCGTACGGAAACGTGCTGGCCATTTTGATTTGAACCAGGCCCTGTAAGCTATATCGCGCTAACGTTCCCACCGCCCCAAACAAAGCAATCAGCAAAATACGCAAAGCATCTCCAGTTCGGCTCCGGCGCAGTATGCAAAAAACTCCTGGTGCCGCGCGGCAGCCAGGAGTCATCAGCCTCGAAGCGAAAGCGAGGCGGTTGTGGCGAACTCCATCGCCTTATTCAAAATATCCATTCCAGTCTAATGGACACCGAATCGGCCATGCAACAAAAGAAGCGGCCACACGCGCGATAACGGCAGCGGCATCGCATCCGAACTCCTCACTAGAACTATTTTTCAGTTTGGGGTGGATGTTGTTGGAATGCGACCTCCACAGCTCGATCCATTTGTGTGGACGGCGACATCAGCGTGGGGCCATGGCCCACAGCGAGCAGATCAGGTTTCAGCGCCGCGAGTTTTGCCGCGCTGATCGCGGCGAGGCCGCAATTCCAAGAGAACCAGGCCGGCATAGGAAAGAAAAAGCTGTAAACCCCGCGGCGATCACACCCTTCTGAGTGATGAACGAGTCGCCCGCGATCAGGGAATTGTCGCGAACATCCTGGAAAGAGATGCCGGGAGAGTGGCCGGGGGATGCAACAACCTTTAAGGAGCCAATTTCATTTCCCTCGCGGGGCAATTTATGGATCGGAGCGTGGGAGCGCTTGAAACCAAGCAGCGGTTTCCCACTCTCGCCGGCATCTAGAAGCCATCTCATAAATGGTTGGGCCCGATCTAAACGGCCGCTTTTTCAAGGACTTTGGCGACCCCAAAGCATTTATGAGATAAGTTCTAGAGAAAAATCGCCTCGTAACAGCCGGGACTCTCTTTCACCCATCACGATTTGTGCGTCCGGCAAGGCCTTGGCGAGGGCGTCGAGCGATCCCACATGATCGAAGTGCGCATGGGTAAGGGCGATGGTGGTTATCGGAGAGCCGAGGGAAGTGGCTGCGCGAAGGATGGCATCGCAAGAACCCGGAAAGTTTGTATCGATCAGCGTAAGCCCAGGACCTTCTTTCACCAGGAAGCAGTTGAATATGCCGAACCTGGTGAGGCGGTAAAGATTGGCAGTCTCTGCAATGAGTTGCATTATGCTTTGGCGAAAAGCTGGGCCATGATTTGCGCCACGTCTGCAGGCTTCCAGTCGTTGCTGTCGTACCACTTCTGGACCTTGCCATCGGGACCGATGACGGTGGTGCTGAGAGAATGAACGATCTGCGCGTTCGCGGGTTGCGTCACCAGGCCAAAGAAATTCGCTATTTCCGGTAAGTCCTTCGCCGCGGGCGCGGCAAACTGCCAATCAAAAGCTGGCTTGGCCTTAGGCTGTTTGTCGTAAATGGAAGCGTAATGCTTTAGGACCGCGGGTGTGTCGTGCTCCGGATCGAAACTGATGCACAGAAACGCCGCGTGAGCCTGCGCCCCGTCCGTCGCCTGCAAATCGTTTTGTACCTCGCGGAAATTTTCGTTCATGCGCGGACAAAAATCGGGCAGCGGGCAGCGCGTGTAAATAAACGTCACCAGCAAAACTCTCCCGCGATAATCGCGAAGATGAATCGTTTTGCCGTCCTGGTTTAGCAGCGCGAAGTCCGGCACAGTATCGCCTTTATCGGGAATGTGCTGGGACGTTCCGGCCGATGGCTTCCCGTCGCCCTTGCTGACGAGCACTATCTTCTCCATGCGGCCTTTGCTCTCACTCACGACAAGCTCGGCCGTGATTTTGTCTCCCGGCTGCAGATTCTCAATTTGTTTTGGATCCGCGACCGAGTACTGCATAGTCATGGCCGGCATCAGCCCGGGAATTTCTCCATGTTTCACCACGATCAAACCCCGCGGCGCCTCAACCGAAATGACCTCAGCCTGTAAGGGATAGCGCTTCTCTGGCACTGATGAACAGCCAGCGAACGCGAATCCCAGCAGAAAGGCAAGGAATAAAACAATTCTCTGCATCAACATCTCCTCGCGAATAAAGACGACAGTAAATTCTAACGCAAAGTTCGCGCGAACTGATGGACGCGTTCCCCCCTAGCTGCCGGGAGAACGCGTCCACGCTCTTTAATAATGAAAACGGTAGCGGAATTCCGCATAGATTTGGCGTGGATCGTTGTAGTGGAAACCGCCGAAGGTGAGGCTGTTGTCCAGCAGGACCCGGCGGTTTGCCACGTTGACGGCATCGACGGAAATGCTGTATTTCTCGCCGAACGATTTGCCGAGAGCAATGTCAAAGGTTGTGTGCTGAGGCAAATAAGCGCCGGGATATTGGGCGTCTGGCATTCCATTCGTGAAACCCGAGCCGTAGTACACATTGAACGACCCGTAGGATTGCCATGGAAGGTTGCCGTTGAAGCCGAAGTTCAGCGTGTTGCGTTGATCATGGTCGACCGGCGAATATCCCGGCGGAATGTCCAGCCCGCAAGTCGGCGAAACAGGCGGCGGACAAATCAAACCTCCCGTTATAGGGGAAGTCGCCTGAGCGATCTGGTTGGCGTACGCGAGGTGGAACTGGCCCCGGTGCCAGAGACGTGGCGAACGTAGTGTGAGTTCCCAGCCCTGGATGAGCGCCGAATACCAGGTGATCGGCCAGAAGATATTGGATTCGCCGATGTTGTTATGGTCGAGCCAGTTGGACGCCAGAGTTTGGTAATTGTCGGCGTCGAGAGCCCAGCCACGAAAAGGAATGGTGACGCCGAACTGGTGTTCTTCGTCTCTCTCACCGTGAAGAGGAGCGAAGGTAAAACTCTGACCGGCTGCCAACTCTAGCAGGGGACCGGTAATGGTCAACAATGGCGGCGGCTGGTAATACTTGCCGTAGAAGGCGTGGAATATCCATTTCAGTTTAGGTACGTGGACGGCAACGCCAAAGCGCGGATCCACGGCATTTTCGATGATATCGGCGGTGAAGTGCGTTTGGCGAAAACCGGCGATCAGAGTCAGCCACGGTGTCACCTTGAATTTATCGCCAACAAATGTCTCTTCAACACCCCCGGTGATCGCCGCAGCGGAAATCGAGGGGTTGTTCGCGGGCGAGCAGGGAAGTACGCAAGGTTGAAAGGAATTATAGAAATCGTTGCTCTGGTTTTGGGCGAAGCCGTACAAGCCCCCTTCGATTTCATTTTTCCAGACCGTGGCGTTGAAAGAGGCTTGCAGGCCGCCGTAATTGGAGGTTTGGTTTACGTTGGTAACCACCGGAGTGTCGTTTGGTGAGGATTGGTAGTGGGCGTTGGAGTAGTGATAAAAGGGCGAAATCGTAAAGTAAAAATTGGAGTTGAGGGTATGAACCCAGGAAAACGCGACATAGCCATCGGTTTCGTGCTCCCCGTCACGAAGACCATAACTGGGATAGACCTGGTTTCCCGATGAGTTAGGATTGGGGTCGATCGGAATCTGGTAATAATCCTGGCGCAAAGAGGTGACCAGGCGGAGCTGGTTGCTTGGATTCACGTTGAAAATGAACGAGGCGAATCCGCCGAACCCGTTTTCCGCGTCATGGACCACTTCTCCGATAGGAGTCTGCAGCCCGTAGTTGCTGCGATTGCCGTTCAAGCTGGCATAGTAGGCGAAGCGGTCCGTGTGGCTTCCGAAATTGATTTGATCGTTGGTTTGCCACCAATTCCCGAGGCTCAATACCAGCTCTCCTTCGTTGTTGCTCGCGAAGCCGGTACGCGGCACAACATTGAACATTCCATAGGTGCGATCGCCGTAATCCGGCTCGTAACTGCCTCTGAGAACTTCCAGATAATCGATGTCTTTCGGATCGATTTGCGGACCAAGGTTCGTGGCGATGTTGGTATTTGGAATGGGCACGCCGTCAATCAGCCAATTCACCTGGTGGCCGCCGCGCATGTGCAACATGTCGTGAGTGACATACGTCGCGGGCACGTAATCGGTGATCATGGCCATACTGTTGGTGCGGTCGGCGCCGGGCGTTTCTGCAATATCCTGGCGATCGACCAGGGTCGTAGGAGTTACGGAATCGATGCCCTCGACTTGCAACGGCGACGCTGCGACGACGGTCGTCGTCTGGTTAACGGTGCCGATGCTGAGCTGAAAATGAAGGGTCGGTGAAGAATCCGCCACCACAGTCACGGATTGCTGTTCGTCCGCGAAGCCTGTTTTGGTGACGGTCACGACATAATCGCCGACAGGCAGCGCGTTGAATGAAAAGAAACCCTGTTGATCGGATTGGACCGTTTCGTTCCAGTCCGAAGTAGCTGACTTGATCTTTACTGTAGCGGTGGCAACCGGCCTGTGCTGCGGATCGTGCACTACTCCATGAACGTTGCCGAAAACGGTAGCAAACGCTACGGTAGCGCAAACCGCGAAAAACGCCAGAAAAAGCAGAATCCTGTGAAACACGAAATCCTCCTGAATGTGTGGCGGCAACGGAACCGCGGCGGATGCGATGATCCGCGAATGTGTGAATCGGCCAGACGAGTCGATGCAATCAGGAGGGAATCAAACGCGGAGGGTGATCGGGAGGTGCTACGGGAGGAAGAATTTCGTGCGGGGCGCTGACAGTTACCGGCTTCACAAAATAAGGCGAGCGCGCCAAAACCGGCGCTATTGGCAACACGAAACCGATGGACGCCACGAAAACGTGGGACTCTGTCTGGCAGCAGGACATGGCGCACTGGCTCATTTCATTGCCGTTCTGGTGCTCGCAGGTCATCGATTTTTCCGAAGCGCCCGCTGCCGAATGGTGCTGCCGCTTCGCGTGGTCCGCCGCCAAACAAATTCCGCCGTCGCAGCAACTCATCTGCGCCGACTGCCACGCCACGGCCCACAGTGGAGACCACAGCAGCACTGCCGCAATCAGGCACAGCCACGCACCCATTTTTCTTCCCGGAGCGATAAGAAATGGACGCAAATTCTTCATTCAGACTCCGAATCTTACCGCAGTTTCGTCGCCGGAGTGTCTTTTTCATGTCAATTTTGTCTTTGGTCGGCCGACCCGCCAATTTGGCTATATTGGACATATTTGGTAGGTAGCCTGTTTCTTGACTTGCCTGCGGCCCGGTCGCACACTCCTTGAATGGCTCACATTTACATGCTGTTTGAGTTTGCCAAGGACGAAGAAAAGGCGCAGCAGGCTCGGCACAAGCTGGAAACCTGGAAGCAGGCCTTCCGCCTGGACAAAAAGCTCATTTACAAACTGGAGCGGATCCCTGAAGCCGCGATTGCTGGAACTGCTTCGGACGACGGCGACGACGCAAAACCCACCAAGGCCACAAAAACCAAGGGCAAGGGAAAATCCGGAGCCAAAGCCGGCACAGAGACGGAAACCGAAGCCGCGCTCGCGTCCAACGAAGACATTCGCCTGATCGTTCGCCTCGGTTTTTCCGGGCATGAAAAACTTTCCGAGCAGCGTTGGGTGGATCGCATCCCCACCGAAGAGCCTTTCCGTGAAGCTTCTCCGGTGATCGTAAAACCAGGAGAAGCAAAATTTGCGGACACGGAAAAGCAGTTCGAAGATTTGGCCTAGTACTCTAGTTTTGCACAAGGCGACAGAGGTTCTGTTGCCTCGCCGGAAGCCGCCTCCGGTATAATCCAGGTTCGCGGCCCGAATCACTCCCATTTCTCCGATAGAGGTAAGACCGAATGGCAGTGCAAACGCGCTTGAAGACAGCCAAAGCGGAATCGCAGAAATATCAGGGTCTCGACCGCGAAACCCTGATTCGCATGTACCGCACGATGTTCCTTTCCCGGCGGTTGGACGACCGGGAAATCCAGCTCAAGCGCCAAAATAAGATTTATTTTCAGATTTCCAGCGCAGGGCATGAAGCCATCACCGTGGCTGCGGGGTTACTTCTTCGTCCCGGCGCAGATTGGATTTATCCCTACTACCGCGACCGCGCACTGTGCCTGACGCTTGGCGTCACGCCGCTGGAAACGCTGCTGCAAGGTGTGGGAGCCAAGGATGATCCAGCTTCCGGCGGGCGCCAGATGCCTTCGCACTGGGGCCATCCCAAGTGGAATATCGTCAGTAAATCCAGTTGCACCGGCACCCAGTACGTGCAGGCGGTGGGCGCCGCTGAAGCCACACTCTATTACGAACATCATCCTAAAGCGCTGGAGCAGGCCAAGCGCGCTCCCCTCGGCCAATTCGTAAATCATGAGCCGGAAGAAATCGTGTATGTCTCCTCGGGCGACGGCGCTACCAGTGAAGGAGAATTCTGGGAATCTCTGAACGCGGCTTGCGCGAAAAAGCTTCCGCTCTTCTATCTTGTCGAGGACAACGGTTACGCGATTTCTGTTCCCGTCGAAGTGCAGACCGCGGGGGGCAGCATTTCGCGCTTGGTGAAAAGCTTCCCGGGGCTGCACGTCGCCGAATGCGATGGCACAGATCCTCTGGAAAGCTATGCGACCTGCAAAGAAGCGATCCGTTACGTGCGGGAGCGCCGCGGGCCTGCGCTGGTTCACGCGCATGTCACGCGGCCTTACTCGCATTCGCTTTCCGACGATGAAAAATTGTACAAGACGCCCGAAGAGCGCGAGATCGAAGCGCGGCGCGATCCTCTATCAAAATTTTCACTGTTCCTGATCCGCGAGGGCTTGATGGATCAAAAGGAAATTGAATCGTTGGAAGCGGAAGTCGATCGCGAAGTCCGCGAAGCCGCCGATCAGGCGCTTGCCGCCGAGCCGCCGGAAGTCTCCTCGATTCTTGTGAACGTATACTCGCCGGACATCGATCCCATATCGCAAGCCTTCGCTGCGCAGCCGCAACCGCATGGAACCCCGAAGACGATGGTGGAAATGGTGGCCGCCACGCTTTTCGACGAAATGGGCCGCGATGACCGGATCACAGTTTTTGGCGAAGACGTCGCCGACGCCAGCCGCGAGGAAAATTTGCGCGAAGTGAAAGGCAAAGGCGGCGTCTTCAAGGCTACCGCGGGACTGCAACGCAAGTACGGAGCCGACCGCGTCTTCAACACGCCGCTGGCGGAGGCCAGCATCGTGGGCCGCGCGATTGGGATGGCCACCCGCGGATTGAAACCAGTGGCGGAAATTCAGTTCTTCGACTACATCTGGCCGGCCATGATGCAGATTCGCGATGAACTCTGCGTCATGCGGTGGCGCTCCAACGGTACCTTTAAGTCGCCCGCTGTTTTGCGTGTGGCCATCGGCGCCTATCTCACCGGAGGCGCCGTGTATCACAGCCAGAGCGGCGAATCGATCTTTACGCATTGCCCCGGCCTCAGAGTCGTGATGCCGTCAACCGCGCTGGATGTCGCGGGACTGCTGCGCATGTCGATCCGCTGCGACGATCCGGTGATGTTCCTCGAACACAAACATCTCTACCGCCAGCCATACAATCGCGCAGAATATCCCGGAGCGGATTTCACCATTCCTTTCGGCAAAGCGCGTGTGGTGCGCGAAGGCAGCCAGGTCTCCATCATCACGTACGGCGCGGTGGTGCATCGCGCGGAAGTGGCCGCGGCGGCGCTCGAGCGCGAAGGAATTGCAGTAGAAATTATCGACCTGCGCTCCCTTTCTCCGTACGACTGGGAGGCGATCGCCACTACAGTTTGCAAGACTCACCGGGTAATCGTGGCTTACGAAGACATGATGAGCTGGGGCTATGGCGCCGAAATTGCCGCGCGCATCGGCGAAGAACTCTTCGACGAACTGGACGCGCCGGTCAAGCGCGTTGCGGCCATGGACACGTTCTGCGCTTATCACCCGAAATTGGAAGACGCCATCCTGCCGCAGACGGACGACATCACCGCCGCGGTCCATCAGCTTCTGAAATACTGACGGCTGCCTCGCGCGCGCAAAGTACATACGGTAAATCCATTATTGCGGACTGCTATGTTCCCGTGACAAAAGGTGCTCGAAATTTCCCTGCGCGAGCCCATGCCCGTTGGCCTGGAAACTTTTCGCTTCACTCCTTCGTACTTCCGTTTAGAATCGCTAAGGAACACTAATTCTTGGGGGTGCTCTATGCTTTGCCCAACTTGCCAGAAAGAAATCGCTGACGGATCAAATTTCTGCTACAACTGCGGCGCCAAGCTCGGTGCAGGCGCTCCTGCCCCCGGTCCCACATACGCGGCGCCGCCAAAGCGCCTGATGCGCTCCAGCCGGGATAAAAAGCTTGGCGGCGTTTGCGCGGGGCTGGCTGATTATTTCGACCTCGATCCAACTATCGTGCGCATCGTCTGGTTGCTTGCGATTTTTCTGGGGGGAACAGGGCTGTTGCTATACCTGATCTTGTGGATCGCGCTGCCGCTCGCGCCTTCGACTCCGGTCGTTGTCGTGCCCAGCACACCTGCGCGAGTCTGACGTCGCTCCCGGGAGCTTACTCGCTGCTGTGCTTCGAAGTTCGGCGCGTCTTGCCGTTCTCTCCGAGGAGCACATGATCCGCGGAAATCAGTCCGGCGCCGACGGTGGCCAACACGAAACATCCCGCGGCCAACGCTAAAGGAAATTCGTAGTCTTTCACCGACATGATTCCGTGCACGCTGTGAACTTTCCAGATTGCCACGCTCATCTCCATCGTCAGAAGCAAAGCCGCCGGCCGCGTAAACAACCCTACAAACAGCAGCACGGAGCCAAAGCACTCCAGAACGCCGGCGACCGATACGAAATATGCAGGCAGCCCGTGGGCCACGAAAAACTCATGCATGGCTTGCGTGGGGTGCGCCAACTTCGGAAAGCCGTGAGTCAGAAAAATCAATCCCAGAGCAAGGCGCAATGCCAGGAGTCCCAGTGGCTCCAGGCTCTTCATGAATTTCATCGGGTGTCTCCTGTTTGTCACCATACGTAAGAATCGGCACCGCTTCCAGTCGTTCGTCCCGGCCTCGTAACAACCCGGCAACGTCTCCAAATCGGTTACACTCATCTGCACGGCAATTGTGGGCAAATGCAGCATACGTTTTCGAAATAGCGGCTACAATTTGGTAGCAAATCCGCAATTCGCCCGCATCGCGTCCTGGAAAACTGGCAAAATGGAATTGGCATCACATAACGAAACTCTCGAAACCATGAAGCACATCGATCCCAACGGCGAAATGATTCCGGCGGCGCGCGCTGCCTTAGCCACCTCCGGGGACTCTGCATGAAGCGAAAATTGTTGGTGGCCGTGCCGCTGCTTTGCGTGGTGGTGCTGTTGGCCTGGTTTTTCCGCCCCAAACACGAATCCGTCGGCTCCGCGTATATCAGTGAGCGCAGTGTGACGCTATTCAGCAGCATGGCGCAAGTTCGCGAGCAGGTTGCGGTGGTTTACTACGGCGAACGCGTGGACGTGCTGGCGCATCGCAACGACTACGCGAAAGTGCGCACCGCCGCCGGCTTGGAAGGATGGGTCGATGGCCGCTACCTGATGGATCCCGCCCTCTGGCAGCGCAGCGAAAAGCTTCTGGATCAGTCCAAGGGAATGCCCGTGCAGGCGCGTGGCCGCACCAAAACCACCACCAATTTGCGCATCGCTCCCGGTCGAACGGAACCGAGGCTCTACCAGTTTGCTCGCGGCACCGAAGTGGAAATTTTCGGGCGCGCCGTGGCCGACTGGGTACAGGTGACTGACGAAAAGGAAAAGGAAGCCACCGAGGGTGAGCCCAACAAGAAAGAGGATTGGTACTTGGTGCGCGGCATCGCCACCCGGCCTCCCGGCGAAGGCGCCATTCGAAACTCTGCGGTCATGACCACGACGCAGCCCGGCGATCAGACCGTGCCGATCGCGGGTTGGGTGGTGGCACGATTCATTTCGCTCGATCTTCCAGATCCCGTGCAAGCGGGCACAAGTTCAGCGAATCTGCGTGCGGTGGCGTGGTTTGAATTGAATCGCGTCACAGACGATTCCGGCGAGCATCCGCAATATCTCGTCGCGGGAACGCGCAGCCCGGAAGGCCAGCCATGTGACTTCACCTCCCTGCGCGTTTACACCTGGAATTCCAAGAAATCCCGCTACGAAACCGCCTATATCGAAAATGATCTTTGCGGGGCGCTGCCCGTGAGTGTTGGCAAAGGTCCCAAGGGCGAACCGGAATTCCGTTTCCATGAGATGGGAAGCGCCAGGGAAGATCGCGTCTATCATCTGGTGCAAACCGTCATCCGGCGAGTCCGCGAAGAATCTGGCAAAGGCTCCGCGGGCGCGGGGAAGAAAGCCAAAGGAAAGCGTTAAGCTTTCCGCATATGAAGCGATTCATTTGCGCCATTGTGCTGTGCATCGCCGGGCTCGCGTTGCCGCATAAGCAAATCGCGCCCGCACCCGGCGAGTTCTTTCCTTTTCGTGCTGGTACATATTGGGTATACAAAGGCACGGTGGGTTGGTACGACTACGACAACGATAAGCCGTCGAGCGAAGATGTCACCTGGAAAATGTCGGTGGAAAAGGTAATCCGCAAGAATGGCGTGGTGGCCGCCGTTGTTAGCGGTTTTCCTTCGGACCTCGACTGGACTGCGGGTACGACGGAGGCCAAACCCTGGCTGATGATTGAGAATGACAAGCACGAGGTCTACTATGAGAATCTTGGCCCGGACTTCGATGTTTCGAAACTCAATGGCGACGATCACGTCTTCGACAAATTCATGGTGCAAGACAATTTATTTTTTCAGTGGCCGCTGCGCCAAGACGCCAAATTTTGCGGCGAGGAAGCCAAGGGCAGAGACGACGGCATGTATTGCTGGGTCGTGGAACAAACGGCCGCCAGAAAACTGGATTCGGTGAAGGGCGCGCCCACTGGTGAACAGCAAGTGTTCGCGCTGCATTTCGGAACGCTTCCCGACGACACCACCGCCGAAGTCGTTCCTGGTCTCGGCATTCTCAGTTATCAGTATCACCACCACGGCTCAGTGGCTGATACCGAATTGCAGCTTGTCGAATTTCATCCCGCGCCAGAAAGTTCTGATGTCCCCAGCCACGATGTCCAAGGACCCAAGCCATGACGCTGCATATTAATGAAGCGGAAGTGCGCCAGCTTTTGACCATGCCGATGGCCATTGCCGCTGTCGAGGAAATTTCGCGCAAGCAAGCCGAGGGCACAGTCACCGTCCACCCGCGCCGCCGCTTCGAACTTCCAGGCCATGGCTTCTTCCACTACATGGCCGCGCTCGACACCGCGGCAGGCTTTGTGGCCATGAAGCAGTACACGTACGTGAAAGGGAAGCTGTGTTTTCTCGTGCCCTTGTACTCGACTTCCACCGGTGAGCTGCTTGCCCTCATCGAAGCAGACTATATGGGCCAATTGCGCACGGGTGCGGCCTCCGGTGTAGCCACAAAATATCTTGCTCGCAAGCTGCCCAAAATCGCCGCCATCCTTGGCACGGGCGGTCAGGCGCGCACGCAACTCGAAGCCATTCACAATGTTCGCATGCTTGAGTCTGTGTTCGTGTATGGACGTGATGCCCAGCGCAGGAATCAGTTCAGCGAGGAAATGTCGGAGCGCCTGGCGATCAACGTTTACCCAGCGGACTCGGCCGCCGCCGCGGTGCGCACGGCAGAAATTGTCTGTACCGCAACCACCTCTGCCCAACCCGTGCTGCATGGCGAAGACTTGGCGCAAGGCGTCCACATCAACGCCATTGGCGCGAATCATGCCCACAAACAGGAACTGGACGAAGCCACCGTGGCGAAAGCCAGCCTCATCTTCGTAGATTCCCTGGCGCAATCGCAGCAGGAAGCCGGCGACTTGATCATCCCCTTTACCAAACAGCCGCAGCGCTGGAGCACCGTCCGCGAATTGTCCGATCTCGTAGCAGGGAAAGCTCCCGGTCGCGCCAATGACGCGCAGATCACCCTCTTCAAGTCCAACGGCATCGCCGCCTGGGACCTCGCCGTTGCCGAGAAGGTATACGCGCTCGCCTTGGAAAGACACATTGGCAGGGAACTGCCGCTATTCACGCAAAGTCATTGAGTCATTCTTGCGGGAGAGGCACTCCCATGGCACCAAGTCGCAACGAACCTGCTCGAACCTGCTTGACAGACATCCGGCAGGAATCTAGAGTACTTGAACGAACGTTCGAGACACTATGTCCCACTCCTCCCCACTTCCCGTTGCTCGCGACTCCGAGGCCAAGCTCCAGCACATCCTTCGGCATTCCGCCCAGATCTTCGGGGAACACGGCTTTGAGGGCACATCCATCCGCGATATCAGCCGCGCCACTGGGATCTCCCTCTCCGGCCTCTATTACTATTTTGAGAGCAAGCAGAAACTGCTATATCTCATACAAAATACATCATTTACATTTATTGTGGAGCGCCTGCAATCTCGCCTGAAGCAGGTGTATGAACCCGAAGCCCGCCTCAGGACGTTGGTCCAGAACCACATCGAGTACTTCCTCTCCCATCCCAACGAGATGAAGGTCCTGTCGCACGAGGAAGAGGCCCTGGAGCCTCCTTATCGCGAGGAAGTGGCCGCTACGAAGCGTCGCTATTACGCCTTGGCCCGTGAAATCTTCGATGGGCTGGATGCCGACGCCCAAGCTCGGGAGTTTAATCCCCGGGTCGCCGTCCTCAGCCTGTTTGGCATGATGAACTGGGTTTACAAATGGCATAACCCGAAGGTTGACCCCGGCGCAGTCGAGTTGACGGACACGATCGTCGGCATTTTTCTTCACGGTGTCCGGAAGGCGCCGGCAGAGGAGAACGCGCTGTCGCAGGCGGGTTCCCCTGTCGCCAGTTCGGACTGAGCGCCGCAGCCACACCACGGGATTCTGACGGAGGGAAGGAGACAGCTTATGGCCACCAGCAGCGTTGCAACGAGAGAACTCGTGAAGTACCGCGTCGAAGACGGCGTAGCGATCTTTGAGATGGACGATCCGCCGGCCAACACGTACACCTACGAGATGATGCAGCAGCTCGACACGGCGATTCTCAACGTGCGCATGGACGAATCCGTCCACGTTATCGTGATTCGCGGGGGCGGAGAGAAATTCTTCTCCGCGGGCGCCAGCATTCCCATGCTCGCCAAGGTCGATCCGCAGTTTAAGTATTACTTCTGCCTACACGCCAACGAAACTCTCTGCCGCCTGGAGCAAACGCCAAAGCTGGTGATTGCCGCTTTAAATGGACACACCGTGGGCGGCGGGCTGGAGATTGCGCTGGCGTGCGACATCCGCATCGCGAAAAAAGAAGGCGGAAAAATTGGCTTGCCAGAGGTGAACCTCGGCGTGCTGCCCGGCACCGGCGGCACGCAGCGCTTTGCCCGCGCCGTTGGCCGCGCCCACGCCATTGAGCTGATGGCCACGGGCCGCACGTTCAGCTTCGAAGAGGCTCTGGAGATGGGCCTGATTAACTATATCTACGAACAGGAATCGTATTGGGAAGACGTGATGGCTTACGCCCGCCAGTTCTGCCCGCCGAACAAGGCATCCCGAGCCGTTGGCCGCATCAAGCGGTCCGTGGTTACGGGCATGGAGATTCCGTTCGCGGAGGCTCTGGGTCTCGAGCGCGAATTGCAGCAACTGTTGTTCACCAGTGAGGATGCCAAGGAAGGCCTGGCCGCCTATGTCGAAAAACGCGCCGCAAACTTCAAAGGGAAGTAAACTCTTTGGAGCGGTTCGCCATTAAGATTTTGCTTTGACTGAAGGACGAATGAAAACGCTGCCTGACTACCTCCGAAAAGGAATGAAGCTGGTCATCGTGGGCTGCAATCCCACAGAGTCTTCCGTGCGCGCCGGCCATTACTACGCCGGGCGAAATAATCTGTTTTGGCCCACGCTATTCGAAAGCGGCGTGGTTCCTGAACCGTTCGATTATCCCGACGACCGGCGGATCATCGAATTTGGCATTGGCCTCACGGACCTAGTGAAGCGTCCAACCAAAGAAGTGGAGGAACTGAAACGCGAGGATTTCGCCGAGGGCCGCATCGTGCTTTCCCAAAAACTGGAGGAATTTGGTCCTCGCGTGGTGGCCTTCTACGGCAAAATGACTTACGAGCAGTTTGCGCAGCGCAAGTGTAAGTTTGGCTTGCAGAAAGAACTGCTCTATGGCGCGCGGGTTTACGTGCTCCCCGCCATCAACGCGCAACACGCGCCCAGCAAGTCCGACCGCTTGAAATATTTTCGAGGATTGGCGCGTTTGGTGGAACAAGCAATGGAAGCCAAGGAAGCAGAACGAGTTTGAGCATTTAACCACAGAGAAACAAAATGAGCCAAGCTAGCCATTCGTCCGCTCCCACACCGGTTCTTCTAGAATCGCGTGATCACTCCATTGTGACCCTGGCGATGAATCGCCCGAATCGCCTCAACGCCCTGAACGATCATCTAACGGTCGCTCTCAATGAAGCTCTGACGCGCATTTCCGCCGATTCCAGCGTCCACGTTGTGATTCTCACCGGCGCCGGCCGCGCCTTCTGCGCTGGCGGCGATCTCGCGGTAATCGGCGAAGGCCGGACCAAGGGAGACGACATGGAAATTGGTCCCATCCTGCGCTCCGGCATGCAAGCCGTCTTGAAATTGCGCACCATGCCGCAGCCCGTCATCGCCGCCGTGAACGGTCCGGCGGCGGGTGCGGGCATGAATCTCGCGCTGGCGGCGGATATAAGAGTTGCCGTCGAAGAAGCGGTTCTGGGTCAAAATTTTTCAAAGGTTGGCTTGTTTCCGGATTATGGCGGCACCTACTTTCTTCCTCAATTGATTGGCCCATCGAGAGCTGCCGAGCTTTTTTACACCGGCGACATGATCGACGCCAGAACAGCGTTGCAACTCGGCATCGTAAATCATGTTTTTCCTTTGGACCGGTTTGAAGCGGAAGTGCAGAGCCTGGCCGCAAAAATTGCCACCGGTCCGCAACTTTCCATTCGCGCCATAAAACAAACGATTTTCGCGCGTGATGAACAAGTTCTTCGGGAAGCCCTCGAGAGGGAAGTGGAGCACCAGCTCAAATGCTTCCATTCGCATGATTGCGTGGAAGGGATTCGCGCTTTCCACGAAAAGCGTCCACCCATTTTTCGTGGAGAGTGACGGAGGCGTTCTGTTGACTCGCTGTGCCGCGTGGCAGGCCTGCGCGGCTGAAAATTTCGTTCCCGGGAGGTTGAAGTATGCCGGCAACTCGCTTATCCACATTCGACGATTGGGTCGACCTGTTCCGCGTTTGGCAAAAGGATATAGGCGTCGCCTATCCGGAAATCGCGAACTATCAGTTTGAAGCCAAATTTGGTCCCACGCGTTCGAACGAAATCGAATTCGGAGCGTACAAGGGCCGTCCCAAGTGGGAAAAGGTGATGCAGATTCCAGATCAACGCATGCGGGACGCGTTGCTGAACCTGATCGTCTACCAGGGCGATACGGAATTTGCTTCCGTCGAGCAGCAGCGTCACCTCTTCGAAACCGCTCCTAGCGAACACGATCGCCAGTCGCTCTGCCGCGTGGTCACCGAAGAAATGCGCCATGGCTGGCAGATGTGCTACCTGCTGATGAATCATTTCGGCTACAGCGGCCGCGTCGAAGCGCAAAAAATGCTGGAGCGCCGCGCCTTCGATCAGAAGCGCTTGCTGGGCGCCTTCAACCAGGACGTCAACAACTGGCTGGACTTTTTCGTGTACACAGATTTTGTCGATCGCGACGGCAAGTACCAGCTCACGATGCTCAGCTTTTCTGGCTTTGCGCCGCTTGCGCAATCCATGATTCCGATGCTCAAGGAAGAATCTTTCCATCTGGGCACAGGGCAAGACGGCATCAAGCGCATCGTCAAAGCCGGCGTCGTGCCGCAGCAGATCATTCAGAAATACATCAACAAGTGGATCCCGGTGAGTCTCGATCTATTTGGCGTCGATCGCTCCAGTTCCGCGCATTGGTTTTATGTGTGGGGCTTGAAAGGCCGCTACGACGAACCCACCGCGCAGGCCGAAGCCAACCTGGAGCGCATGAACGAACACAGCCGCGAGCTCTATCGCCAGGAATGCGTAAAGCTTGTGGACATGATCAATAAAAATGTCCCCGCAGGTCACACCAAGCTTTATGTGCCCGACGTGAAATTCAATCGCTATATCGGCGAACACGCGCGTCAACCGTATAGCGTTACTGGTGAATTGCTGAACGAAGAAGACTATCGCCAGCATCGGCACGAAATGCTGCCGCAGCCCGAGGATCTCGCTGTGGTCAACGAAATCCAGGCCATCGAGAAGCAGTGGATTTCGCCCAAGGGTTCGATTCAATAACCGTTTGCGGGTTGCTCTTATGCCACCGCATCGCGCCGCCAAGCTGATTGGTCTCATCTTCGGTTGCCTGGTTGTCGGTGTGATGTTGTTCATGATGATCGCCGTTTTGAGTGGCATGCTGTCCGGCGACAAGTAAACCGCGGGCTTGTGTAAGATTGATATGTAAACGAAGGAGCGAGAATGAACGATCTGGAAATTCTGCCAAGCGATGTGAAGCAGCGGCTGGACCACGGCGAAAAAATGATGCTTATCGATGTGCGCGAGCCGCACGAGTACGCCATCTGCCACATCGAGGGTGCCGTGCTTATTCCCATGGGGACGATTCCCGCGAATCTTCAGAAACTCGACACCGACGAAGATGTGATTTGCTTCTGCCATCACGGAATGAGGAGCATGGATGTGGCCAACTGGCTGCGCGCCCAGGGCGTCAAGTCCGCCAAATCCATGGCCGGAGGCATCGACCGCTGGTCGCTGGAAATCGACCCCAAAGTTCCCCGCTACTGATTTTATTCCACTGAGAGAAGAACATGGCTGCTTCGAAAATTACGTTCTACCAAAAGCCCTCGTGTACGACCTGCCGCAAGGCGAAAGCTCTTTTGCAGGAATTGAAAATCGATTTCAGGGCGCGCGATCTGGACGCCGACCGTCTCAGCGAATCCGAACTCGATCAGTTGATCGGTGCTCGCGACTATAAAGGTTTTCTGAATACCCGCAACGAGCTTTACCGCACGCGCAACATGGCCGAGCATACCCCAGCGCGTCCGGAGGCTCTGAAGCTCATGGCCAAAGAGCCTAATCTGATTCGCAGGCCTCTTCTTGTTTCCGGCTCGCAGATCATCGTCGGCTTCGACGAGGCCGCTTACCGTAAATTACGCAATAATGGTCTTCGCCTTCAGGAGAATCGCGTGGAGATGAAAACCATCGCCGTGGTTGGGGCGGGCACGATGGGCCGCGGCATTGCCTATGCTGCCGCGCTTGGCGGATTCGAAACACTGCTTCAGGATGTGAACGAAGCCGCGTTGGACAAAGCCGTCGCTTGGATTCGAGACGCGTTGGACGAAGGAGTGAAACGCGGCAAAGTCGAAGGCGCTGCGCGCGACGCCGCAATTGGGCGCATCCGCACCTGCTCCGCTGTAGCGGAAGCTGTTCGCGATGCCGAGTTGATCATCGAGGCCGTGCCCGAAGAGTTGGAAATGAAGCTACAACTGTTCGCCCTGCTCGATCACGTCGCCAAGTCCGGCGCTATTTTTGCCAGCAACACCTCCTCGCTCTCCATCAGCGACTTTACCGGTAACTTGGATTCGCGCGATCGTTGCATCGGCATGCACTTTTTCAATCCCGTGCCCAAGATGCGTTTGGTGGAAATTATCCGTACCTCGCATACTTCGGACGATACGGTAGCCACCACCGTCCGCACTACGCATCGCATGCAAAAAGAAACCGTCGTCGTGCACGAGTCGCCCGGCTTCGTCACCTCGCGCATCAACGCGCTGATCGGCAACGAAGCCTTCGCCATGCTCGAAGCGGGTGTGGCCTCCGCGGCCGACATCGATAAGGCCCTCAAACTCGGCCTGAATCATCCCATGGGTCCATTCGAAATGGTCGATTTGGTCGGCCTCGATGTGCGGCTGAGAATCCTGGAATATTTGCATCAAACGCTTGGCGAAAAATATCGCCCTAGTCCGCTTCTCAAGCAATATGTCGCTGAAGGCCGGCTTGGCCGGAAATCAGGGCGCGGCGTGTACGATTACACGCAGCATGACCAGCACCACGGCAAATCCTAAAGTGCCCGGGCCAGAAAGCGAATCATGAAATCCATCAGCGAACGCATCGTCATCCAGCAAGGCGACATCACGGAAATAGAAACGGATGCCATCGTGAACGCGGCGAACAATGACCTGATGCTGGGCGCTGGGGTTGCCGGGGCGATTCTGCGCAAAGGCGGCGATTCCATACAAAAAGAATGCGACGAAATCGGCAGCATCCCCGTGGGTTATGCGGTAATCACCGGGGCAGGCAAACTCAAAACACGGTATGTAATTCATGCCGCCAGCATGGGGCTGGGCGGCGAGCGTACCACCGCCAAGTCGTTGCGCACTTCCACGGCACACTCCCTTCGCCTGGCCGCGGAGCGCAAATTGAAAAGTGTCGCGTTTCCCGCCGTTGGCACTGGCGTTTCCGGATTTCCCATCGATGAGTGCGCGCAAATCATGCTCGCCGAGGCTGCGGGGCACCTTAAAGGCGACACTTCGCTCGAAACTATTTATTTCGTGTTGTTCGACGAACGCTCTCGCGACACCTTCCAGCGCACCTGGGACAAATTGCAAAACGATCTCGCCGCGGGAGCGACTGGCGCGTGACGCTTGCTACGCTGCTTGCCGAACGCATTCGCCGCTACGGCCCCGTCACCTTCGCGGAATATATGCGCGAGTGTCTCTATCATCCGCTGCATGGCTATTACAACCAGCCGGAAGTGCGCCGCTTCGCCGATTACTATACCAGCGTCGATGTTCATCCGATTTTCGGCCGCTTGCTCGCGCGTCAATTCGCTGAAATGTGGGGACAAGTGGGACGTCCCACGGAGTTTCATCTCGTCGAAGCCGCCGCAGGCACGGGCCGCCTCGCCGCGCACATTCTGGATTTTTCCGAGACGAAGCTTCCGGATTTTTATCGAGCGCTCCACTATGTGGCAGTCGAAAGATCCCCCGCGCGTTGCACCCAACTGGCTGCACGCATCGCTCCGCACATCGCGCAGGGGCGCTGCCAATCCACTATCGAGATGCCCGCGAAAATTCCCGTTGGCTGCGTTTTTTCGAATGAGTTGCTGGATGCGCTCCCGGTTCACCGCGTCATTCAACAAGAGGGCCAGCTTCTTGAGATTTTTGTGACCAGCGATGGCGCTACATTTTCGGAAGTGCGCATGCCGCTCTCCACCTGTGCCGTTTCCGAATATTTTGCCGCGCAAGGTATCACGCTGATCGATGGCCAGCAAGCCGAAGCCGCGCTGGAAGCTTGCGACTGGATCATGGAGATCGGCCGCCGCCTGGAACGCGGTTTCGTTCTCACCATCGACTACGGCCACGAAGCCTCCGATCTTTTCGATGCGCATCACATGGCCGGTACCGTGCTCGCCTACGCGAATCATCGCGCCAGCGAAGAATATTTCGCCGCGCCGGGAGAGCAGGATCTAACCGCGCACGTAAATTTCACAGCCATGCGCGTGTGGGGCGAGCGCGCAGAACTCTCGACGTTAGGTTTGGTCTCCCAGATCGCCTTTCTTCTCGCCTTGGGCCAAGAAAACGAATTCGCCGATCTCTACGATGATGATCCAAGCGAAACCGATCGCGTTCGCGCCCGCCTCCAACTAAAAACCCTGATCTTCCCCGAAGGTATGGGCGAACGCTTCCGCGTTCTGATCCAGCAAAAGGGCCAACCCGCCGCCAATCTCACAGGCCTATCGGGCATTTAGGGTCCTTCGGACCGCGGTGGCTCGCCGTTGCCGCTTTCACAAACGAAACGCCTCCACCCAACCAATCCAGCAAACAAGCTCCCGCGAAATTCCTGCAATTATCATCCCGCCGGACTTTCTGAGATAATTTTGCTCATGAAAATAACCATGCGATTTTGTGCGCTAGTTTGCCTCGCCATAGTTTCGATCGCTCCTGTCGCCGCGCAAACTCCCGCCGCCAAGCCCGCGCCACTGCAAGTCCCAGAGCTGAAATTTCAGCGCTATAAGCTCGACAACGGCCTCGAGGTGATTCTTTCCGAAGATCACCGCCTGCCACTGGTCGCGGTCGACCTGTGGTATCACGTGGGCGCGGCCAACGAAATAGCCGGTCACACTGGCTTTGCACATCTTTTCGAACACATGATGTTCGAAGGTTCGAAGCACGTGCCCGGAAGTTCGCACGCTCACTATCTTGAAGCCGCGGGCGCTTCCGATTTCAACGGCACCACCAGCTTCGATCGCACCAACTATTACGAGACCCTACCTTCCAACCAGCTCGAACTCGCGCTCTGGCTCGAATCCGACCGCATGGGTTACCTCCCGGACAAGCTGGACCAGGCCAATCTGTCCAATCAGCAGGACGTGGTTCGCAACGAGCGCCGCCAGAGCTACGAAAACGCGCCGTACGGCATTGCGCAGGAAACCGTCTTCCACGAATTATTTCCGAAGGACCATCCGTATTACCCCATGGTGATCGGCTCGCATGCGGATATTCAGGCCGCCAAACTCGAAGACGTGCGCAATTTCTTTAAACTGTATTACGCGCCGAATAACGCCAGCCTCACGATCGTCGGCGATTTCGATCCCGCCAAGGTCCGCCAACTGGTCGAAAAATATTTCGGACCGCTGAAGAGCGGCCCGGAAGTGCCTCGCGTAAAAGTAGTCACGCCGCCAATCACGACCGAGCGCCGCACCGTGGTCCAGGACAATATACAGCTGCCGCGCGTCTATCTAGCGTGGCTTACCTCGCCAATCTTCAAACCCGGTGATGCCGAAGCCGACATCGCCGCCGACGCGCTCGGCGGAGGAAAATCCAGCCGCCTCTACAAGAAGCTCGTCTACGAAAAACAACTCGCGCTGGATGTGCAGGCATACCAGCAATCCTTGACGCTGAACTCCGTGTTCCAGATTCAAGCCACCGCCCGCCCCGGCGTGAAGCCTGAAGTTCTGGAAAAAGCCATCAATGACGAGATCGAAGCGTTTCGTACCTCCGGGCCGACCGCGGAAGAACTAGAGCGGGCGCGAAACGGAATTGAGACGCGCACTATCTCCGGTCTGGAAATTCTGAATGGCGTCGCCGATCTTCTGAGCAGTTACAACCATTATCTCGGCACGCCGGATTTTCTGGCCGCCGATCTGGCGCGCTACGAAAACGCCACGCCGGATGCCGTGCAATTTTTTGCCAAAACTCAGTTGAATCCGAACCAGCGCGTGGTTGTTTACGCTGTGCCGGGCAAGCAGGATCTTGGCCCAGAAGTGCCCTCGCCGCCGGCGGAAGCCAAGGGCACCGCCCAAGCAGGCGGCGAAGCCGTAAATGCCGACGCTGCCTGGCGCGACAAACCGCCAGCTCCGGGTCCGGCGGTGGTGCCGCATCTTCCGGTGCCAGAAAAATTCCAACTTTCGAATGGCCTCACGGTTCTTTATAGCGAACGACCGGGCCTGCCGCTTGTCGCCGCCAGCCTGGTGTTTCGACGCGGCACGGGAGCCAATCCCATTGGCGATCCCGGCCTCGCCAGCTTCACCGCGCGCATGCTGCAGCAGGGCACGGAAACGCGCTCCGCGTTGCAGATCGCCGATCGCGCCGCCGATCTCGGTACAACGGTGGACACGCACGCATTGATGGATTCCTCGCGCGTTGGATCGGAATCTCTAACGCGAAATTTCCCCGATCTCCTGGAATTGCTCGCCGACGTAGTTCTTCATCCCACTTTCCCGCAAACCGAAATCGATCGTGTTCGCTCCGAGCGGGAAGCGGCGCTGGTGCAGGAGAAGGACGATCCGTTTTCGGTGGCCACGCGTGTTTACTCGATCGCGTTGTATGGAACGAAATATACGTACGGCTATCCGGACATTGGCACCGCGGATTCTCTGAAGTCCGTTAAACGAGAAGAATTGTCCGCGTTTTGGCGGCAAAACTATCTTCCCGGTGACGCGGCGCTCATCGTCACCGGCAATATGAAATTGGCGGAGCTGAAGCCGCTGCTCGAAAAGCAATTTGGCCAGTGGAAGGGAGGCGCCGCACCGGAAGCCAACCGGGGCACGCTGCAAGCCTCTGACGCCAAGCTTATCCTTGTGGACCGTCCCGAAGCGCCACAGACCACGCTGGTCTTTTTCTCTCTCGGTCCCGCACGCTCGACGCCGGATTATCCGCAACTCGAAGTGATGAATTCGGCCCTCGGCGGACTTTTCTCCAGCCGCATCAACATGAACCTGCGGGAAGAGCACGGCTACACTTATGGCGCCGGCTCCTTCTTCAACTACCACATCGCACCGGGGCCCTTCATAGTTTATTCCGACGTGCGCACCAACGCGACTGCCGCAGCCACCAGCGAAGTATTCAAAGAATTGCGCCGGATGCGCGATACGCCGATGACCCCCGAGGAACTGAAGTCCTCCAAAGACGCCGTGGCGCA
Source organism: Candidatus Acidiferrales bacterium (assembly GCA_963701055.1). Lineage (GTDB taxonomy): Bacteria > Acidobacteriota > Terriglobia > Acidiferrales > UBA7541 > Acidiferrum. The sequence goes on from OY969563.1 coordinate 1,951,367, forward strand.
ATCGTTGCCCGGGCGTTTCGAACACGCCGCGGAGACCGTGGGCGTGTTTTCCGACATCTACGTTTACGACTTGCCAATGGATTATTTTTCGCTGCTGCCCGCGCAGATTTATGCCGTCACCGCCGAACAAGCCCAGGCCGCTGCCCAGAAGTACATTCAACCCGACAAGATCACTGTCCTCGCCGTAGGCGACCGCGCCAAAATAGAGGTCGACATGAAAAAATTAAATCTGGGCAAAACAGAAATCCGCGACACAGACGGCAAGTTGGTCCAGTAAGAGAGGAGTGTCCTCAGGGGCTAAAGCCCATATTTCCTGGCGCTGAATGTCGGAGCTGAAGCTCCGACCCCCTAAGTTTCCCTCTTAAGCTTCGCGCTGAGCTTCCAAGTGGGTGCGATGGTAGGCGGGGAACCCCGAGACCCACTCTCACAAAACCCGTGGGTGGGGTACTCCAGCGTCCGCTGTGTGACGAAAGACGTCCTAATTCCCGTCTAACTTCTTCAGCGTCTCCGTTGCGTTGCCATTCTTGGGGTTCAGCTCAAGCGATTTCTTGTAATTCTGAATCGCCAACACCTTTTCGCCATCGTTCATGTACGCTTCAGCCAAACTGTCATACACATTCCACGATTGCGGATGCAATTCCACGTTCAGCTGAAAAATCCGGATCGAGTCCTGCAATTTCTTCGCTGCCAATAATTGATAACCTATCGAATTGATGGAATTTTCGGAGATGTCGCCGCGCATCAGTTCCGGCCGAAACCGGTTGATGGCCTCGGTCGCGCCCTTTTCCCGCGCGGTTTTCGCGAACTGCATCGAGGGCGAATCGTACCGATCATACTTCACCCAACCGAGTGCCGGTTGCTGTCCACCAATAGCCGTTTGCAAGAGGTCGCCGATGATCGACAGTCCATTTTCGCCATCCAGGAACACAACCACTCCGATTTTTTGCTTGGGATAGGCGACCACGTAAGCCTTGAACTGCCCGTTGTCGCCCCAATGCCAAAGCGATTCTCCCTGCGCCGTTTCCTGGATGCCGATGCCCAGACCCCAAAACACGCTCTTGGAAAGTTCGTTCGGGGTGGTCTCCGTACAATTCGTGCATTCTGGATTTACGGCAATCTGCGGCTTTTCCATTTCCCGCAGCGTCTCTGGCTTCAATCCTTTTCCATCCAGCAGCGCCTCCACAAACAACGCATAATCCCCGGCCGTGATCTGCAAGCTGGATGCGGCATTCACGTCTTTCGGTTTGTATTTGTCTCCCACCTGCCCGGCCGCGTTATGAGGCATCGCTGTCACGGCGTCAAACTCCGGGCGCCACACGTAACTGCTGCTGCGCATCCCCAACGGCGCGAAAACCGCTTCCGTCATGTACTGGTTCAAAGGTTCCCCGGTGATCTGCTCGACCACTTTCTGCAAATAAACAAATCCTTCGCCCGAATAGCTGAAGCGCTCCCCTGGTGTGAAGTGAATCGTCAACCCAGCATCGGGACGCCAGTTGGGAAATCCTGTTCTGTGGCTCAGTACATATCGCGCGGTAATCTTGTCTAACCTGGGATCGCCTTCGATATACGGCTTTGGCAAATATTTGGAGAGCGGCGCGTCCAGGTCCAACTTCCCCTGATCCACCAGCTTCAGAACCGCGTACGCGAAGACGGGCTTGCTCAATGACGCAGCCTCAAAAATCGTATCCTCGACGACGGGCTGCTCGCTCTTCGCATCCCTCACTCCAAAGCCATGCACCCAGTACGTTTTCCCGCCGCGGATCAACGCAAGCGAAGCTCCTGGCACCGTACCTTCTTTCAAAAGAACCGGCACTTGCTGCTCCAGCTCCGCAATCGTTGTCTTGTCCGGTTTGTGAAACGCCGCTGCCTTCGCGTTCGACGGTGTGTCCGCCCTGACAACGCAGCCAAACAAAATCGCGCTCAGTGAAACAAACGGCAAAACCCGCAGCCAGCGCCATGAATTCATTTGGATTCACCCCCTGGTCGAACCGCCAAGAGCATCCCGAGCCAGCGGACACACATCTCGGCCTGTTCTCTCACTACCACTACTACGCAGTTCGCAGGTCATTTGTTCCTGACTAGCGAGCGCCGGAGTACAGTTTTTACATTTGTTTTAGGTCAGCCCTGGCAGACTAGAAGCCATCTCATAAATGGTTGGGCCCGATCTAAACGGCCGCTTTTTCAAGGACTTTGGCGACCCCAAAGCATTTATGAGATAAGTTCTAATTAATTCGACGAGGGCTTCTTCAGGACCGGCTTGTCGCCCGAAGCGGGCTGGGAAATATCTGTATTGCCACCCTTGGAGTCCGCCGGAGTCCCGGTCGCCGGGGCGCTCACTTGCACCTGCGCGCCTTCCGTATACGGTTTCTTGATCAACGCTTCCACATATTGCTGGGCACCACCCGTATTGTCGTTGGTCTGCCGCGCTTTGTCGTATTCATGCAAAGCGCGTTCCCGCTGCCCCAGCAAGTCGAAAATCTTGCCGAGATAAATGTGGCTCCAAACCTCGGTCCACTTCTCCGACGGCTCTGGCACCGTCTCCAGAGCCGCGCGGAAGGCATTCGCCGACGCCTGGTAATTTTTCTGGTAGAAAAACGCTTCGCCCATGCGGAAATTGGCCAGCGAACGATTCGGCTGGATGCTCAGCGCCCGCTGATACTGCTGTACGGCATCGTAATACTTGCCCACTTCGGCCAGTTCTTCACCGCGCGCAATCGCCGCCCGCGCCCGCAGCGCCGGCGTGCTCTTCAGGATCGTGTTGTTAGGATCGACGTGAATCCCGCCCGGCTTCGGCCTGCCGAATGTTTCCACCTCGAACGGCGACTCCGTTCCCGCCACTTCCACAGTTTTGGTCTCCGGATTTCCTTCGGTGTCGATGCGGATTTGCATCGGCATGCTGAACGTGTCGATCGGCTGCTTGATTTTGCCGATCACGCGGAATCCTTTACGCGTGCGATAAACCACATAATCCAACGAGAATTCCGGAATTCCTGTGGAATTCAGCCATTGCGCAAAGAAGCCCTGCAGGTTCGGTGGATCGGCTCCCTGCTTCGTGCTCGCAATGGCACGAGCAACGGCCATGGCTTCAAAGTCCGCGATCGTAGCCGTCTTTCCTTCATACTTTGCGTAAAACTGGTGCAACACATCTTTGAACCCGGAATCTCCCATCTGTGCTCGCAGCATGTGAAAGAGCATCGCTCCCTTGTTCATCACTACGGAGCGATACTCGGGGGAATAAGGAACCAGCCGCGCCGATTGCGCTACGGGCGCCGAGTTGTCAAACATAAGCGCGCCGACCGCGAACTCGTCAATCGCGCGCAGGCCAGCCTCTTTGCCGATGGCCTGTTCCGCGTAAAGCTCCTCGGAATAGCGCGCCAGCCCGTCGGTGATCCACACATCGGCGGTGCTCGCCGGCAAAACGCCGACGCCCCACCACTGCGAAGCGACCAACTGGCTCAGTATCCGGTCGCTTATTTTTGGATCCCAGATGCGGTGCGACAGCATCACCACTCCGGGCCCAGCAAAGTCTCGCAGTGTTCCGTCCGGCAACTGCACCACGGTCAAATCCTGTTCCGGCAACTCTCCGAACATGTCCGAGAAAATAACTCCCTGGTGCGCCACTTCATTCGCGAATTCCTGGGCCTTCGTGGATTGCGCGGGCGGCGCGTACACGGCCACATTAATATTTTCCGCTTCTTTGGGATTCAGTTGCAGCGCTCCGATCACGAACGACCCGTAGGGTTCCGGCTTATCTCCGTGAAAGGTGTACATCAGCCGTTTGCCTTCTGCTGGAGAACGCATCGGCATCGGCTGGGGCGCTTCCGCTTTTCCAGTTCCCGCCACGGCCAGGGTATCCGGCACATTCAACTTAAATGTGGCGCTGTAGCGGTTCGACGGAAAATTCGTCAGTGGAAACCAACGCCCTGGCAGCAGCAGATACGACCAGTCCTTGTTGACCGAGGCCATCCGTATATTCGGCACCGGGCTGTTTTCTTCATTCGCCAGCAATCCGCCATACGTAAACGTCAGCGACACGGTCTGTCCCGCGGGTACCGGCGATGGCAGCGTCACCACCAGATACAACGGGTTCTGCGGCTCGCGCTGAAATGGCAGTGTTTTTCCGTCTGCCCCTTTTACGTCCCGCACTTCCAAATTTTCGTGCAGCTCTACCCTGACGATTTGCGAAACTTCCTGCGCGCGAAATTCCACCTTCGCCACCGCGTTGATCCCCTGCGCCACGGTGTCCAGGTACGCCGATACGTCATATTTGTCGGCAAGAAAGCTCGGTACTTGCTGTGGTTGGGGGCCTTGCTGAATTTGCACTGACTGCAGCGGAGCCTGCGCGGCACCGTTCACCACGGCGCACAAAGAGAATATGGCGGCCGCACACCAAGCCCAGGTCCATCGGCGAAAGGTCATCGACGTCCTTTCAAGTTCACACATGGGGAATCCCTATATAGGATAACAAGGGCTCAAGAAGCGTTGCCAGCGCTCCGCCCCAATAAATCCGTAATGGCATCTGCCGCCCGGTCCACTGCCCCCGGTGGCCCCAGGCGCGTCCGTACTTCCGCCAGTCCCGCCCTCATCGTCCGCCGCGCGTTGGGGTCCTGCAAAAGCTTTAGGACCTCGCCGGCCACGCGATCCGGCGTGAAGTCGTTTTGCACCAGCTCCGGCACCACCTCTTTGTCCGCAATCAGGTTGACCATCGCAAAATAAGGCGTGCGCACCAGCGGCTTCGCTAGGGTAGCCGTCAGCGGAGACACCCGGTAGACCACCACCATGGGCGCATCCAGCAGCGCCGCCTCCACGGTAGCCGTCCCGCTGGATACGATTGCTGCATCGGCTGCCGCCAACGCGTTGTAAGTCTCGCCCTCCACCACACAAGGCTTTGGCCCCTGTGGCCAGCCTGTCTTCAACAATGCTGAGTCCTTCGCGTGCGGCGCAGCCACCACAATCTGAACGGGCATTTTGGCGTGAATGCGCGCGCAGGCCTCTTGTAGTACGGGCAGATGATGCGCGAGTTCGGCGCTGCGGCTACCTGGCAGCACGGTGACCACCGGCCGCCCCGCCACCAGCGCGTGCGATTCGCAGAATTGCCGGCGGTCCTTCGTTGCCTGGACGGTGCCAACCAGCGGATGCCCGATAAATTCCGTGGAAATTCCCGCTTTGCTGAAAAACTCCTTCTCAAACGGAAAGATGCACAGCGCTTTTTCGAAGCGCCGCCGGATCAGGTTTGCGCGCCACGGCCGCCACGCCCAAAATTGTGGGCAGATGTAATACACATTGCGAATGCCTCTGGGTTTCAGCTTTCGCGCCAGCCGCAGGTGAAAACCAGGAAAGTCGGTAAGGATTGCAAAAGCAGGCTTGCGCTTCTCGGCTTCTGTGACGATGCGGTCCATCGCCTTCAGCAATGACGGCAAGTGTTTCACGATTTCGGTGATGCCCACAACCGCGACTTCATCGTAGTTGGTTACGAGTTCCACGCCGGCTGCTTGCATCTGCGGTCCGCCCATACCGAAAAGCTGCACATCCAGGCGAGCCTTCAGCGCGTTCGCCAGTTGGGCGGCGTACATGTCTCCGGAAGCTTCGCCGGCGGAAAGAAGTAAAGGAATGGGCGGCATCAAAGGGATTCGTTCAGTCGCTGGCAGGCAAAGGAGCCGGCAATGCGGGAGTGCCCGGCGCGGGGTGAACTCCATCGCCGTTGTGCAACTCCTGCTCTTTGTATTGCAACTGGTACAGCCGGTAGTAAATGCCGCGCTGAGCCAGCAATTCCTGGTGCGCGCCTTCTTCGCGCAAACGTCCTTTGTGGAACACCAGAATGCGGTCGGCGTGTTGGATGGTACTGAGGCGATGCGCGATCACCAACGCGGTGCGGCCGGACAAGAGCCGGCCCAGAGCTTCGCGAATCAACAATTCCGTTTTCGTGTCCACGCTCGAAGTGGCTTCGTCCAGAATCAGGAAGCGCGGATTGTGTGCCAGCGCCCGCGCGAAACTAATCAGTTGGCGCTGGCCCACGGAAAGGGTGGAACCGCGCTCGTTTACTTCCGTTGACGCGCCCAGCGGCAGCGATCGCACATAGTCGCCCAGGCCAACCTCGTCCAGCGCATGTTCCACGTTTGCCCGCGTAATTCCTGCGGTACCGAGCCGCACGTTGCTCTCGATCGTCCCCGTGAACAGGAACGGATCCTGCAGCACAATTCCGAATTGCCGCCGCAGTTCCTGCAGGTCAAGCAGGCGAATATCGACTCCATCCAGCAGGATTTGCCCGCGCTGAATATCGTAAAAGCGCAACAACAGGGAGATCAACGTTGTTTTTCCCGCGCCAGTATGGCCCACAATCGCGAAGGTCTGCCCCGGAGAAATAAGGAACGAGACGTCCCTCAGCACCCAATCCTCGTCGGCAAGTTCCTCGCCTTGCTTGTAGCTGAACCACACATTGCGAAACTCGATTTCCCCGCGTGGTGAAATCAATTTTTCAGCGTTGGGATTCGATTCGATGGTGATAGGTTCGTCCAGCAGTTTGAAGATGCGCTCCGAAGCAGCCATCGCCGATTGCAAAATGTTGAATTTTTCGCTCAAGTCCTGAATGGGGCGGAAAAACCGCTGCGCGTACATGGTGAACGCCGTCAAAATGCCCAACGTCAAAGTACCGTGCAGGATGCGAATTCCACCAGTCCAGTAAATCAAGGCAATCGTGGCGAAGCTGAGGAATTCCACGGCCGGATAAAAAACGGCATAAGCCAGGATGGCGTCGCGCCACGCGAGCATGTTGTCTTTATTCCGTCTGGTGAATTCTTCACGCGCCTTGCGTTCGCGATTGAACAGTTGCACAACGCTCATTCCGGAAATGTATTCCTGCAAAAACGCGTTGATGCGCGCAATCGCCGTGCGGATTTTGCGGTTCGCGTCCCGCACATATTTCCGGAAGACGATTGTCACTACGAAAATAAACGGCAAAACCGCCAATGCCGCCAATGCGAGCCTGGCATCGATCACGAACAGAACGACGGCCATAACCACGAGCAGAAAGAAATCGTTAATCATGGTCACAACGCCCGCGGCAAACAGATCGTTCAAGGCGTCGACGTCCGTGGTCACGCGAGTCATCAACCGCCCCACCGGGTTGCGGTCGAAGTAAGACATCGGCAACCGCTGCAACCGGCCGAAAATTTCCGCGCGCATATCGTACATCGTCTGCTGGCCCACGCGCTGCATGATGCGGATCTGGATGTACTGCGCCAGAAAATCAAACGCGATCACCAGCAGCCAGATCGCGCTGACCAGCACTAGCCCATGCCGCGCGTCCCGTAAGCTGACGTGATGTCCCACGCCTGGCACCAGGTATTTGTCGATGGCCTTTCCGAAAAGTGCCGGAGGCGCCAATTCCAGAGGCGTTACCACCGCCACCAACGCCAAGGCGAAAATCACCCGCCACTTGTACGGCCGCATATACTCCAGCAACCGTTTCATCAAGTGCGAATCGTAGGCCTTACCGAGCGCCTCTTCCTCGTGAATATTGCTCATGCCCGTTCGAGCTCTTCTTCCAGCAATTGCTTCTGGTATAAATCCGCGTAGTACCCGCCATGCGCCAACAATTCTTCATGCGTTCCGGATTCGATGATTTCGCCGTCCTTCACTACCACGATCTGATCCGCATCCCGCACCGTCGACGTGCGGTGTGCGATCAGCACCGTGGTCCGGCCGCGCATAATCCCGCGCAGCCGCTCAAGAATTTTTTCTTCCGTTTGCGTGTCCACGGAGGAAAGGGAATCGTCCAGGATCAGGATGCGCGGATCGCGAATCACTGCGCGCGCAATCGCGGACCGCTGCTTCTGCCCGCCGGACAATGTGATTCCGCGCTCGCCCACCATGGTCTTGTAGCCTTCGGCAAACTCTTCCACTTCCGCATGCAGGCTGGCGATTTGCGCGGCTTGCAGGATTTGCGGCTCTTCGTGCTGGTCCAACCCAAACGCGATGTTCTCGCCAACGGTCTCGCTGAACAGGTAGGTATCCTGCGGCACGTAACCAATCGCCCGCCGCAACGTTTCCAGTGGCCATTCCCGGATTGGCCGGCCGTCGATCAGAATCTGTCCATCCGGAGCTTCCCAAAGTCGCGCAATCAGCGCCGCCAGCGTGGTCTTCCCGCTTCCCGTGGGGCCCACAATGGCCAGCGTCGATCCCGGTGGAATTTTCAGATTGATGTTCTTCAACACTGGCCGCGATTCCGATGCGCCATGGCCATTCGAACCTGCACTGCTGGCGCCATTACCCGAAATGGTTGTGGGATACGCAAACGTCAAATTGCGAAACTCAATTTCGCCTTCGATGCGCGTGCCCTGGGGAACTTTCGCGAACTTGTCATCGATCTGCGGCTTGGCCGTCAAAATATAGTTCAACCGTCCCATTGACGCCGCGCCGCGCTGGAAAATATTCGTCACCCAACCCAGCGCGATCATCGGCCACACCAGAAAACCCAGGTAGGTATTAAACGTAATCAACGACCCCAGTGACATCTGGCCATTCAGAAAGCGATACCCGCCCTGCCACAGCACAATCAGAAACGTCACGCCGATCATGGCCTGCAGCGAAGGCATGAACATGCTCCACGTGCGGATCAGCTTCACGTTCTTGGCGACATAATCCCGGTTTGGTTCGTCAAATCCTTTAATTTCCGCTTCTTCCTGCGTATAGGCGCGAATCACGCGCACGCCGGACAGGTTTTCCTGCACCTTGGCCGAAAGCGTCGCCAGCGCCGCCTGAATGATTTCGTACAACTCGTGGATGATTTTTCCGAAGTACCACACCACCACAGCCACGATCGGCGCTGGCAGCAGCACCCACAGGGTCAGCGATTTCGACAAAATCACCATCACCGAAATCGACACCACCATGGTCACGATGGTCGTGCCGCTGTACATGATTCCCGGCCCCAGCACCATGCGCACGGAATTCAGATCATTGGTCGCACGAGACATCAGCTCGCCCGTGCGATTGCGCACATAAAACTCCGGCTCCATCACCAGCAAGCGGTCCAGCAGATCGTTTCGAATGTCGAATTCAATGTCTCTCGAAACTCCGATCAGAATCCAACGCGTGCCGAATGACATCACGCCCTTAATCGCGATGCACCCAACTAGGATCAGCACGTAAATCAATAGTGTGTGCCGGCTGTGCGGCTGGTAATAAGGCACCAGGTTGCTCAGCCAATTCAACGGCGTAACGTCGTTCGCTCCATGTGTCACAAATTCGAATGGCCGCGAACTTCCCGCCAGCGTATCCGTGATGATTCCGGTGGTCAGCGGCACGATGCTGCCGATCAGTCCCATCAACACCAGCGTAAGCAGTCCGAAGGCAATCGCGCCTTTATATCGCCCCAGATACGGCAACAACCCGCGCAGGTTTTTCCGCGCCGAAGTCTTCGGTGCTTTTTTCGCGGCGTTTCCTGCGGACCCGGTTGTGGCCGGCGAACTCATCGTAATGAGGACCTCGGGCTGCCGAGCGAGGGCGATTCGCCCAGAAAATGTTGGTAAGTCATATCCATCGATTCGTACCGCTTAGTCTCCGGATTCCACCGTACCGCGATGGGCAGGGTTTTCTCAGCGGCACCTTGCTTGATCGGCGTAAAGTAAAGCGACATACCCTGCTCCGGGCTATTTTCGTATTGCAGTTTCCAGCCTTGCACGGCCTGCAGCGGCGTCAGCGCCAAGTAGCCTTTCTGGTTCTTCAGGTATTCGTCCGCTCGCACCAGTTCCGTCCATTGTCCGTTCACGTTTTCCGCCACCACCGCTCGAGTCACAACAGTGCCCGCCACCGTGCTCTTCGGCGTATTAGGTACGACGTTGGCCGCAAGAAATTGTTCTGTTCCGGTCTTCGCCAAATCGCCAAAAAGCAGCACTTGCGCATCGCTTCCCAGCAGCGCGTGGGCGGCGTCTTGAATGTCTTCGGGAACAGCAGGCTCGGCGGGCTTCTTCGCAGCTTCTTCGGCGGGTTTGGGCGGTCCGGAACTACAGCCAGCGAAAAGCAGGGCTACCGCGAGGAATGCGGCGCTAAAATATTTGCGCGCGACAGACACGTGGTCCACCACAGGTTTAGTTGCGTGAACCGGAGCACTTTTCCACGGCTGTAGTGAAGTCATGAGGAAACGAGTCATCCAGGTCCTTTCCGAACGATACGCGCTGGACTGCGTGACGTGCCACCCACCCGCCACTCGACCTACCGAATCTCACAAACTAGGCGCCGCCAGCGTTATCTCCACCACTCGCCTCGGCTGCCCGTCCTTCTGCCGGGTGCACAGCACCTCCATCACCTGAGGCACGTCCGGTCCCGCCCAGTCAAACGCGTAATACCACAATTCTAACGGCTGCCCGTCCCGTGTGCTAGGGCTCTTCGAATCCGGCTCCCCGTAGAGTTGCACTACTTTCGTCGCCGGATCGTTTACCGCTAAGCCTCGGCCAGTTTTCCAAGGGCTCGGCGGCAACGCGATGCAATCGCCAGTCAACGCGACAGCTCCAGTTCGAATCACCTGGATTTTCTTTTGAGTGTCGAAATCGACTGCCAGTATCTGCTTACGACACGGATCCTTCCAAACAGTTTGGGAATCGATCGTTGAACTTTTAGGATCAATGGTCCGGTATAGCTGCACCGCTCGCGCCAGCTTGTCTATGCCCGGCCTCAGCCCAGCCAGGGTAAACTCGTTCGCGCGACGAGCTGCCGTCTTTTTCGCGACGGGCGGCGGAGTCTGCGCGCCAGCAAAAGCAGCGGCCAATGCCACTGCGCAAGTCCCCAGCCACAAAAGGCGTCGGCCACCCCGCCACCCCGCCATCTCGCCATCCTCTCTTCTCTGAAAACTCAAAACTTCCCGCTTAGCGCTGCGCCAAAATTGCATCAAGCCGCGCCTCAAAATTCTCTTCGCCTTCGCTCCACAATTCGCTGCGCTCCACCGGAAGAGCTGCTTCCACGCTCTCCACCCAGCCGAACAGTTTTTGGATGTTCTCTCGTGTCTTCTGGTGATACTGCTTCAGATTCTCCGGAGTGGACATCCAGCTGCGAAAGGTTTTCTCCAGCGGATGGTCGGAGCTTTCAAAGGGATTCTTCGCCGCCCCCGGTGCCAGCAATCCCGCGTGCCCCGTAAAAAAGTGTTCAAATCCAAGGTCCGCGTGAAAATGCCCTTCGGTAGTCGCCAGCCCGCCATCGTATGCTTTCCCTTGGCAAACCAGCACCAGCGGTTGTGGCCCGTAGCTCCACTTCAGGGATTCCATGTCGAAACTCCACAAATCCCACCGGGCTTGCACGATGTACGCGGTGTCTTCGTTAATGTGTTGTGCAGCCAACGCCGCAACTTCCGCCGGACCGAACACCCCTTCCTTCAGGTCCCATTCCTCAACGGGCGTTTCGCTGGTGCCCAAGGGCTGCACAGTGAGTTGCTGGAAATTCCCCTGGCCCTCGGTGAGTGGGGCCGTAGTGAGGAATCGCGCAAATTCCGCGATCATGGTCTGCTCGGTAAAGTCGCGCGTCCAAACGCGCAAATACGCTCGGTTCGCCATGGGTGAACCTTAAGATTATACAGGCCAGCGGGCCGTATCGACTAACGCGGAGCGAGGCTTAAGTTGTAAGTTTTAAGTAAAGGCGAGGCCCGAGAGTCGTCGTCAGCGTTAAGTTCCAAGTGATCCAGTCTTGACGCCGTCATCTGAAGGCAAAGGCAGATCCCTCACCCCGCAAACGGCACGGGGATTCGGGATGACAGTGGTACTGAGTGCGTACCACGGAATCGGTTTTTCGGAAACTTATTACTTACAACTCGCGGACGGACTACTGCTTCGCTGGCCCCGGCTTGTCGAATCCCAACGCAATCTGCTGCAGCCGCTCCCGCAGCGTGTCGCCGAATCGCGCAAATACCTCGCTGGTCGCTTCCCTCAATTGCGCTTCTGCCGTTGCTGCAATCTTCGCAATCACGTCTCGCGATTGATGATCGAGTGTCGCCACGGTGGCCACCATCCAGGAGTTAGAGATATTTTCCAAACGCGCGCGGTACTGCTCCGCGCCCTCGTTGCTCAGCTTTCCAAGAGCGCCCTGCATTTCCGCCATGTTCGCTTCGTTCATCTTCTTCCACGAATCCCACAAAGACGAAAAGCCCGCTTCCACCTTTTCGCGTGCGTCCACCACGCCGCTGCCGACCGCTTCATTCATCTCCGCCTGGAATCGCCGCAGGAATTCCTCCTGCTGAGCCGTCAGCTTGTTGCTGAAGTCCGCCCTGGCGGCATCAAGTTGCTCCCGCGACTCTTCCATGGACCGAGTCGTCAGTTGCGTGAATCCTTCGAGCTCCTGCCGCGCGTTGCGCTGGATTTCGTCCGTGAACGCCGCCGATGTTGTGTCCGCGGCTTCCGCAAATAACATCTGCACGCGCTTAAACGATTGCTGCACGTCTTCTTCCAGTTGCTGCCTGGTCTGCATCAGGAAGCTCCGGCTCGTGTTGTTCAACTCGTTCGCAAACACACCGGGAACTTCACCCGCTTTCTCTCGCAGTTGCTTTCCGGAATCTTCCACCAATTTTTCTGTCAAGTTCTGCAGCTGGGTCTGGGTTTTCTTCTCATACCACTCGGCCGACTTGTACAATTCCTCCACAGAGTGATGCTTCAGGTCGGCAGCCTTGGTCTCAATGTCTTCCAGATGGCGAGACGTGATGGTATGCGCCGATTCGTTCAGTAACTGCTCAACGCTGCCCAGATTCTCCCGAAAGCGCGCCAGCGATTCGGCAAACGCGTCATCCGCGGAACTGCGAATGCGATCCTGCTGCATGGTCATGGCTGCATCGAGCAACGAGCGTCCACCCGCCAGCCGTTGGATAGCTTCATCGGTTTGTTGAATTTGTGGCGCCACAATGGACTGGATCTGCTGATCGAATTTCGCGAGCGTTTCGCAGTTGGCTGCTTCAAAACTGCTCCGGATCCTCGCATGAATTTCTTCGAACAGCGTTTCCGACCGCCGGTGCAATTCGTTACGATGCAGGCTTAGCACGTCGTCCAGTTGTGATTGGAATCCAGTTACAGCCTGCTGCTGCACAGTTTCAATGCGCGTCGGCAACTGCTCCAGTCGCTCGGTAGCTTCCTTCGCCTGCGCCAGAGATTGTTCCAGTCGCTGCGATTGGCTTTCCAACGATTCCCGAACCGCGCCGCTCTGCTTCGCTCCTTCGTCCTCAACCTGCTTTCGAACTTCCTCGGCGTGCTGTTTCAGAGCGTCTGCCGCCTGCTCTTGAGCCGTGCGCAAGCCTTGTTCCATCTGCTCTTGCCAACGCGATTGCGCTGCCTGCACTTCCTGCGTCAATTGTTCGCGCAGAGTGTTCTGCGCGGCATTTTGCGTTTCCGCTGCCTGCTGCTTCATCTCCGTGATCGCGGCAGTCAGCGTTTCGCGATAGGTTCCCGTCGATTCTTCTCGCAGGCGTGTTGCTTCCAGCGCTTCGTTCACCGCCGCCTGCAGTCGCGCGGACACCTGGGTCTCCGCCATTTCCGCCTGCATCCGCAATTTCGCTGCTGCTTCATCCGCCTGCGCGCAAAGTGTCTGCAAGACTTCCTGAGCGCCAGACAATTGTTTTTCGTGCTGATCCCGCTGGATGGCGCCTTCTCTGGCCAGTTGCGCGGTCAATTGATGCGTCAGTTGCTCCAGTTGCGGGGCCAGCCAGCGCGGCAGTTCGTTTTTCAACGCTTCGGCTGCGGCCGCCTGTGCGGTGCGCGCGCGTGTTTCTGTCTCTTCGTGAATTGTGCCCACGGCGTGAGCCGTCTCTCGCGCCACTTCTTCACGGAAGGTCGCAAATTTTTGTTCCCACTGTTCGAACGCCAAGCGCCGCTCTGCATTCACCGCTTGCGCCGCCGCTTCTCTCGCCGCCGCATGAATCTGTTGACGCGCTTCCGCCAGCAATCTCGCCACCTGGCGCGCCAACTGCATCGAAGCGTCCGTCGCGCTTACCGGGGCAGGGAACACGCGAATGTTGTCGGGCGTCGCCACGCCGGCTTCCACTTCTTCAATGGGCAGTTGCGTTCCCACCGGCAATGGTGGCAGAGGCGATCCGGTGGTGTCCGCGGGTGCCAAAGCGTTCGGCAAAAAGGAAGTCTCTTCCGGGAACGAAAACCAATCCTCGGGCGGAAATCCAATGCCCCAAACATTTCCCGGCGCTTCCAGTTCCAGTGCAACCTGGAACAATTGCCGCACCGTCCGTGGCCGTTGGATCCATGCCACTTTCCCCCGCACGCGGCGGGGCGCATGTCCCGGCTCCGAATGCGGGACTTCCAGGTTCACCCACATGTTTTTCAGCACGTAATGTTTGGATTGGTAGCGGCAGCCGTGGCAATTAATAATCAAGGTCGACGTGCGCTCGGCGAAGGGTCTTCCCAGCGCGTCCACGCCAGTCACCACCAGAGGCACCGCCTGGACGATCCGCGTGCTCCGCCGCTTGCGCAGCTCTGTGCTTGCGTTCACCGCACCTTCAGTTGTTGACATATCGGCACTCTCGTCCGCCAAGTCGGGGCTCTCGTCGTCATTCAGCATCGTCGCCGTACCTTAGCTATATAGCCTTCGCGTTCGTGCCTCTACGATTTCTTTAGAGGCATGCCCTCAGAGCTCGCACCGTGATGTGTTCCGGTCAGGAACGACCACAGTTCCTTGGCGACCCACACTGGCCCAACCAGCAAATAGACTGGTCCCTGAAAAAACGCCGGTTTATTTCCTTCGATCCGATGTCCCAGGAACAAGAGCACCCAGCCTCCTACGAAGCAAGCCGCTCCTGTTTTCCAGCGCAGCAGCGCCAGAAAGATGATTCCCGCGAAAATCAGCGGAATTCCGATCCCGTGCAGCAGTTTGTTCCAGCCTGAACTGTGTTCGTGGTCGTACTGACTCATGTAGTGCGCTAATCCCGGCAAAGCCGCGCCTCCTATCCAGCTCCTGCGGGAACTGGCGACGATTGGCGGGGACGTCCACCGTGGAACTGGACTGTAACCTGATTCGTAGTTTTTGCCTAGAGAGACAATCATTCTGTACGTACTAGCCCAGTTTACCCACGCCGTGCCCGGTACTCTTTTCGCGAAAAAGCCCCGAAAATCCGCTTCGGGGCCAACCTTCCACCAGGTTTTTTGGTACTGTTTGCACCGCCCTGCGGTTTCGCGTTGCGATTCCAATTTCCACTACAAATCCCGCCGTCCCTCCATCGCTTTCAGCATCGTCACTTCGTCCGCATATTCCAAGTCCGCGCCAACGGGAATTCCCACGCCAATTCGTGTGACGCGCACGCCCAACGGCTTCAGTAATTTCGACATATATACGGCGGTTGCTTCACCTTCCGCCGTTGGATTCGTGGCAATAATGATTTCTTCCACGCCCCCGCCCTTCAACCGCTCGATCAAACTCTTGATATGCAATTGTTCCGGCCCGCGTCCTTGCAGCGGCGAGAGAGAGCCGCCCAGCACGTGGTACATCCCGCTGTACGTGCGAGTTTTTTCGATGGCCAGAATATTGTGCGGCTCTTCCACCACGCAAATCGTGCGCTTGTTTCGCGCCGGGCCCACACAGTAAAGACACGGGTCGCTATCCGTAATGTTGTGGCAGGTCGTGCACGTGCGGATTTTCTCCTTCGCGTCGCGTATTGCGTCCGCAAGTCCCAGCGCATCCTCCGCGGGGATCCGCAAAAGGTGAAACGCCAACCTCTGTGCGGTCTTCTGCCCGATTCCAGGCAGGTGTTTCAACTCATCAATCAATCGTTCCACAGGCGCTGCAAAGTCAGGCATGTCCCTTGTGTAGCACAAGCCCACCAACCTAAGCAAACCGCCACTTTAATCTTGGGTTTCCTAGGATTCACAACTCAAACTCAAAATTTACACAATCCGCCGATCACCGGTAAAAATATGGCGCCGGGGGAACCGGCTCGGTGGCATGAAATTCGAAACATTTGGATCCTTTGGAATGTTTCCAGAAGGCAAGGGCTCCGTTGAGTCCTTCCTTTGAGCCGTCAGTCACGAACTCCGTGCACAGCATGTAATCCGTAGCGCTCTTCACTGTGTAGTCCGGCGTCTTCCCAGTGATTGGATCTGCGTACCTTGTTCTTTGAAAGTCGCTCAGTTTCTCCGGCAGATGCTTGTCGAGTTGGTAGCGTTGGTTGATTTCGTTTGCAAGCTGGCTCACGTTCTGAATTCTTTTCTCATCTGTCCTTAGCAGCCGCTGCGTGCTGGGCCCGCGCGTCTTCCAAAACCCGAGGGCTACGACAAGGACGACCGCCGCCGTAGCCACGAGAGCCGCGATAGAATCCCGGTTAAAGCGCATGTGTCACTCCCTTGCGCGCGTCTCGCAGCGATCCCAGGTAATACCAGAAGATTCCACCGGAGATGAATAGCGTCACCGCAACCTTGGCAATGAAACGCGAGGTGAGCTCCCCTCGCAGAAAAAACGCCAGGAAGGTTACCACGTCTCCGATCATCACACCTGCGGCGATGAGCAGCGCGATGTATGTGAGCCATTTCCGAACGCCAGAGTCCAATTTTTCCGGTGCTTGCCTCGTCCCGGAAAGAATCACGCGCATCACGAACAGGAACAGCGGGAAAGTAACCAGGAGGCATGCCAGTTCCGTTGATATTTGGAACGACAGACTTACGGCGCCATAGTTGTCGCGTGTCAGAGGATCGCGAATCCAGTCGTCAATCAGGGAATAGCAGATGGACCCAAGCGAAATCGTCCACATCGCCAGCGTCGCGAAAGACAGCAGATAGAGAAACGCGTCCTTGGCCGGGGTGGTTGTTCTTTTTCCGTGGGGAATCGGAACGCCGGAGAGAGATTCGTAACGTGCGCCCAGCACTCCTAGAATCTCAGCTCTGGCCAGCCTGCGTTTTCCAGGATGCCGACGAGAGATTCATCGCTGGCTCCGTGCTCTTTGGCTGCTGAAATAAATTTGTGCAGTTCTGGAGAGGTGTTCGGTGACATGTTCCTGTTCTCCTGCAATGAGGAAGTACAAGACCTGATCCGAAACGATTGAAATTACAAGAAAGGTAGAAAGCAGAGTGCTCGAATTTGGGTGAAAGTCTAAAACAATCCCGGGATCTTGAGGCCGGACAATCCTGGCAGGCCGCCCGCCAGGCTCTTCATCTGGTTCGCCAGTTCTTCATCCACACGCCGCGACGCTTCGTTCACCGCCGCTCGAAACAAATCCTGCAACATTTCCTGGTCTTTGCTGGCAAACACATCTGGTTCGATCTTCACATCCAGCACTTGTTTCTGACCGTTCATCTTCACGGTGACCATGCCGCCCCCGGCCGAGGCTTCGACCGCGACCGAATTCACTTGGCGCTGCAGATCTTCCTGCACTTGCCGCAGACGCGAGAGCATTTGTTGGAGAGCGCTGACTTCCATGTTCATGTTTTTCCCTCCCTTTGCTTACTCGCCCGTGCGCCGGCGCACTTCGGAAATTCTGCCGCCAAATCTTTGCAACATCGACTTCACCATCGGATCGTTCTCAAACTGCGCTCGCATCTCCTGCGTGCTCGCCGCGTACGAACCGTTTCCTTCCTTGGCTGCGGCACTTTCAAGCTTAGCACAGACGCGCACGGTGCGCCCCAGTACCTTGCCCGATGCGGCACGAATCTTCTCTAAAGTTTCTCTCCCTTCGATCAATCCCGCGAACCCGCTTTCTTCCGGAGAAAAATAAATTCGCAATTCCGCGCCTTCCAGTTCCCAGCGCGAAGAGTGTTCCAGCAATTCGCCGATGAATTTCTGTTGCGCCTGAATCGCGGCTTTGATTTGCGCAACTTGTTCCGTGGTCAATCCGGCAGCCGCAACTTGGGGTTTGACCTCGTCCGCCCTCATCACGTCGCGCGAAGGCACAACGCGTTCCGCAGCTTCCTTAGCCGGCGCCACTGCGGCTGCCGAACCTCCTGAACCAAACGCAGTCGGCGTGGCAGACGGAGCATTGGTCTTGTAGGGTTCGCTTTCTGCTTGCGCTGACGAAGGGAGGGAAGCGGTCCGTTCCACGCTCTGCACTCCAAAACCTTCCGCACTCTTCACCGGTGCAGTCGTCGTAAAATCCGTGCTGACTGGCGATTGCGCCGAGGCCGTAGCCGTCCGAGAAGGGAACTGAGTCGTCGCCGGACTCGCTGAAGAACTTCGCGGTGCCGATCCGCCGCCCGTTCTTCCACCTGCCCCGCCGCCAACTTCCCCCAGCAATTCTTCCAGGGGAGCGAGGCGCGCCGCATTCACCAGCCGCAACAATCCCATTTCCAAATGTACGCGCGGATCCATCTCGCGGCGCACTTCATTATCTGTTTGCAGCAAAATCTGGAAATAGCGCGTCAGATCCTCTTCCGTAAAAAGTGCCGCGGCCTTCGCCAACCCCGGCCGCTGCTCCGGTGTGGCGGCGATCAAATCCGAATCGGCGCCGCACACGCGCGCAATCAGCAAATTCCTCATGTGCCGGATCGCTTCACGGCAGAAGTGCTGCAGGTTCCGCCCTTCTCTCTGGAACCGGTGCACCAATCCCAAAGCGCGTTCCGCCGAGCGTTCCGCAATCGCCTCCACCAATTCCTGCAGCGCATCTTCGGGCACAACGCCCAGGAGTTCGCGCACTTCCTTATCCTTAATATCGTCGCCGCAATACGCGCGCGCTTGTTCCAGCAGCGAGAGTGCATCGCGCATGCTGCCTTCCGCCATCCGTGCAATCACGCTCAGCGCGCCATCGTCAATTTTCAGTTTTTCTTCCTTGGCGATGTACTTCAGGCGGTCTGTGATTTCCAGGAATGTCAGCGCGCGAAAATGAAAATGTTGCGATCTGGAACGGATCGTATCTTCCAAGTTTTCCGGCTCTGTCGTTGCCAACACGAAGATCACGCGGTCCGGAGGTTCTTCCAACGTCTTCAGCAGCGCGTTCGAAGCTTCGCCGGTCAGCATGTGCGCTTCGTCCAGGATTACGACTTTGTGCCGCGAAGCCGCTGGCGCGTAGCGCACCATTTCCCGCAGCTCGCGAATCTGGTCGATGCCACGATTCGAAGCGGCGTCGATCTCAATCACGTCCAACGAAGTTCCCGCCGCGATTTCCTTGCAAGAGTCACATTCCCCGCATGGTTCCGGCGTCGGCCCCTTGACGCAGTTCAGCGCCTTCGCCAGGATGCGCGCCGCCGTGGTTTTTCCCACGCCGCGCGCGCCGGAAAAAATGTAGGCGTGCGCCACGCGATCATTGCGAATCGCATTCTGCAAAGTTTCGGTTACGTGGGTTTGTCCGACGAGGTCCGCAAAGGTCTGCGGGCGCCATTTCCGCGCGATCACTTGGTAGGTCATACGTGTCCTGCATTTTCTGCGTCCGCAAACAAAAAGTCAAAACCTCTCTCAGAGTATTCACTCTGGTTTTCGACGGAGCGCATCGAAAGCGAGTCTAGCATCGCGTTCAGAATCAGACTCGTCAAATAGTTTGTCTCGCCACTGCTCATCAAGAAAAATCAATGCGCCGATCGGTAAAGAAACGGCGATAATCCACGGGCCGTAGAACCCAGCGATTGCGCTCGCGCAAGGTATGTGGATATTTTCGAGCGACCGGTTCATCTTGCAGAGGCGCGTAGCGCTTCATCATTGTTGCGTCGTCGCACCCCGCCAAGAGCGCACTGAACACGAAAGAAACGAAAAAGAGGAAACGAGTCATCCTTCCACCATGGACAGAATGCTCGCTAGTTTACGTTGGGTTGACGTATATGGAAAGGGAACTGCTCGGGCTGAGTATATTTATCCCTGAAGATAGGGAAGGTGGAAAGCAAGGCCTTAAGGCAGGCAACCAACGGCTCTACTTGAAACTAATAACTGGAAACTGACCACTCTCTTCAACACGAGGAACTTCGGAGACTCCGCGGCACACTTGGCTTACCCGGTACCGTTGCTCCCTTCCGGGCCTGGCGGGGTTCGCGGGACCTCGTTGCACGGAGCCCGAAGTTCCACGTCTTGGCAGTCGCACGCATGCGCGACTGCAATGAAAAGTCTAACACACCGCGAAGGGGGAGTCGTGTTCGCGATTTGCGCGTCGCGTTGGGAGAAAACCGCAGGGCTCGCGGACTCGCTCTGCGCTACAGGTTAGGGTAGGGGGCTGCGGGCACAAATCATCAAAATCACGGCCTTGCTCAACTGGACACACGCGCGCTTCCTCTTCCCCTTTTCTTAACGCCCTGTCCTAAACTAACTTCCGGTTGGAGTTCCTCCTCAACCGCCTCGCGCTGTCCATAAACAGTCGCAAGGTCCGCGCGCCAGCGCTGGTCCACCGCCGGGACCGACACCCCACGTCACGGGGATTTGCTGCACGACTGTGCAAGCAGGAGGAAAGTTCATGAAAGTTGTTCTATCGCTCATTCTCGCGTTGGCCATGGTTTGCGCGGCAGCCTCGCCGACTTTCGCCGAGCCCTCACGCCAAGTATTACAAGGTACCGAAATTCATCTCACCCTTCTCACCCCGATCAGCTCCACGCACTCCAAGGAAGGCGATCCCTTCGTCGCCGTCCTCGCGCAACCCGTTGCGCTCGACAGCCGCATCATTCTTCCCGCCGGCACGCGAGTCAACGGCGTCGTCGGCACCATCCAGAAAGCCAAAGCCTTTTCGATTTTCCGCGGCCAGGCCTACATGAATCTCACCTTCAAGACCATCGAGCTGGACAGCCGCCTCATCCCCATCCAGATGAGCATTCTCGCCGTCGGCCAGCCGCGCATCGATAACTACAGCAAGCCGCGCAAAGACATGAAGATCACCGAAGGCGAAGTCCTGGAAGAAAAGCACGACTATAAGGGCGACGTGATCGGCATGGCCGTAGGCGGCGGTGGTGGCTCGCTGCTCGGCGTCATCTTCAGCAACGTCGGCCGCGGCGTAGGACTGGGCTTTGCCGCTGGCGCAATTTACGTGGTCGCCCGCAAAGGCAAGGAAATCGACCTGCCGGCGAACAGCGGCATGCTCACGCGGATGGACAACACCATCGACGTTCCTTTCATAGCGGCGGCAAGCAGTTCACCCGCCACCGCCGAAACACCTAGCCAGCAGTAGCAGTAGCGCCAAAACAATTTTCAGCCTTCCACCGCCCGGTGCTGCTATAGGCCGGGCGGTTTGTATTTGGGTGAGTTAGGTGGGTGGATGGCGGCAGCAGGGCTGCCGCTGGGCGGTTTGAGAGGTTGGGGTGCGCGCGCTAGAAAGGCGGGAACTGGGCTCCCGCACTCCACTGAAGAACCAGAGGATTCCCCACTGCGCGGACTCCGTTCGGAATGACGGGGTTTACCTTATCGCGAATCACACTGCCTGGGGAGGTTCGGGCGCCGAATGTAACTTGGGGGTAGACCTTCGGCGCCCGGTGGGGGTTCTGGCAGGCTGGTGCAGTAGGATCCTATGGAGGGTCACTTCCACTCGAATTTCCAGCGCCCTACTGCATACGTTGATTTGGCCGGGATTCGGGCTTGTCCAAACGTCACATCCTCTAGTGCAGGCGACCTGCCATTCCAAATTTGCTGTAAACACAGTTGTTAGGAAAATTCTCACGCCCCGATCCTGCACCACCACGCTCGCGCTGTCCTTTTTCGGCACAACTCTCATCCATCCACTTTTTCTATCCGCTCCATTCAATTTTCCTTTCCGTTTTCCACCGTTTTCCATTTGACCCTTGCCTGACCGCCGCGATACTTTAACTACCGAAAGGTCAGGCATGCCGCTTCCGCACTTGCCACATTCCATTTCCAAAAAATTTTTTCGAGGAGATTCATGTCGACTGATTTGCGTAATTTTCTAGCCCTCCCGTATGACGAGCTCGAAGAGCTCAATCTCAAAGCAAAAGAACAACGCAAGAAACGCACCCCCATCCACAAAATCCAGGAAGAGCGCATCAAGTACCTCACTGACGAAAAGCGCATTAAAGCCGTAACCGTCCTGTTCAGCGACCTGGAAGGCCGCCTGCACATGCTCGATTACGATAAGAAATTCCTGGTGAAGAGCTGGGACAATCTCACCTTTGACGGTTCTTCCATCCGTGGCTTCACCGCGCAGCGCGAAAGCGATCTTCGTTTGGGCATGGATTGGGCCTCGTTCTATTGGGCGCCCGCGGATTTCTTTGGTAGTGGCAAAGTGCTGGTCTTCGGCGAAGTCATCGATAAGGATGGCACTTCCTACAGCGGCGACATTCGCGGCGTCCTCAAGACGTACGCGGAAAGCTTGCACAAAAAAGAAGGCTACACACTCAACGCCGCCAACGAAATCGAGGGGTTCCTCTTCAAAGGTCCCGACGCCGAGCGGCACTACCACGAGACGCAAAAGTTCGAGTATGTGAACACCGGCGGGTATTACCACTCGCTCCCCGGCGATCCTTTGCGCACGTTCATCGACACTGCGGCTGAAGTGCAGCGTTGCATGGGATTCCAGAACGAGAAGGATCACCCGGAAGTCGCGCCATCACAATTCGAAATCAACTACGGATATGGCGAAGTCGTTGCCGCCGCCGATCAAATCCAACTGTACAAGCTGATCTGCCGCCAGGTGGCCAACAAGATGGGCCTGACCGCCAGCTTCCTGCCGAAACCCGTCGTCGGCGTCAACGGCAGCGGCATGCACACCAACGTTTCCATCTCCAAGGACGGCAAGAATCTATTCTGGGATCCCAAGGGCGAGGAAAAGCTGAGCAAGCTTGGCTGGTCCTTCGTTGACCGCATTCTCACTCACGGCAACGACATTTGCCTGATTCTGAATCCCAGCGTGAATGCTTATCGCCGCCTAGATCCGCATTTTGAAGCGCCCAA
This sequence comes from Candidatus Acidiferrales bacterium, assembly GCA_963701055.1. Taxonomy (GTDB): domain Bacteria; phylum Acidobacteriota; class Terriglobia; order Acidiferrales; family UBA7541; genus Acidiferrum. The sequence continues at coordinate 1,974,134 of OY969563.1, forward strand.
CCAGATCAAGGCATCGCCCGTGGACCGCGGTTCGATGATCCGCATTCCCATCGGCAACGAAAAGAGCATGCGCGTCGAAGTGCGCTCTGTGGCACCGGATGCCAACCCCTACCTTGCGCTGTACTCCATTTTCAAGACCGGCGTCGACGGCGATACCGCCAAGATCAAGAATCTGCGCCAGGCCGAACGCTACTTGCCAGACAACATCTACACTGCGCTCGAAAACTTCAACAAGGCAGAATGGACCAGCAAGCTTCTTGGCGCGGACGTCAAGGGCCGCTACGCGGATTTGAAGAAGGCCGCCGCGGACCGCTGCGCTCACGACCTCGGCACCTTCGTGAAAGCCCCGGAAGTGCAATATCACCACGAGGTCTACAACCAGTTCCTCTGGAACATGTTCTAGATCGCATTCGCCAATTTTCTGTGTCACCCTTCGCCCCACTCCCGCTGCGCCGGGAGTGGGGTTTTGTTCCTTGCGAGTGCCGGGAAGGTTCTACACAACCTTAGTACTCCCGCGTCGTCGGCCGGAGACAACGCTGTTTCCCATCATTTAAATCCACGATTCAAGAAAGTAACAAATTACTCTTGACTACCCGGTACTCGAAGACGTAGATTCCGGCTCACGTACTCGGCGTGGTGGCCGGGTAGTTTTCGTTCTCAGGTTCGATCAAGACAATTCGACCGTACGATCTTGCTCAATTTACGTGTGGGGGGTCACATGTTTACTTCGACAGGATTGCATCGCGTATTTGTATTTCTATCAGCCATGATGATGTTCGCGGCTCTGGGTGTGTTTGCTCCGCCGGCGCACGCACAAGCCACGATTGCCAATGGCTCGATTTCCGGAACGGTAACCGATCAGAGTGGGGCCGCCGTTGCCGGTGCTCAAATCACGATCGTCAATAAAGATACCGGTCAGTCCTCGAACTTCGTTTCTGGTTCCGTTGGCACCTACGGCGCTTCCGGCCTTATCCCAGGCAACTACACCATTCGCGTGGAAGCCAAAGGATTCAAAACCGAAATCATCGATACCACCGTGCAAGTCGGCGTGACCACTTCCGGCAACATCAAGCTCGAAGTTGGTTCCACCAACACGGTTGTCGAAGTGACCGGTGAAGCGGTGACGGTAAACACCGAGCAGCCCACCGTTCAAGGCGTGCTGATGGCCGAACAGATCGAGAGCCTGCCCATCGATGGCCGCAACTTCCTCTCCCTCGCCCAGCTCGAACCAGGCGTGCAAATCCAGGACGGCAGCAACTTTGACCCCACAAAAGTCGGTTACTCCTCCATCTCCTTTGGCGGCCGTTTTGGACGCACTGCGCGCATCGAAGTCGACGGCGTTGACGTCAGCGACGAAACCGTCGGCACTACCACCGAAGACATTCCCGCCAGTGCCATCCAGGAATTTCAGACTGAACAATCCTCGCTCGATTTTTCCACCGAGCTCACTTCCTCTGGCGCCGTCAATGTGGACACCAAGCACGGCACCAGCACCTTCCACGGCGAAGCCTTCGGCCTTTTCCGAGACAATGCTATCTCTGCCGCTCTCCCCGCGCCTCCAGGATTCCCCACGACCTTTCAGCGCCAGAATTACGGCGGCAATCTCGGTGGACCTATCTGGAAAGACAAATTGTTCTTCTTCATCGACGGCGAGTATCTGAAACAATCGCTCTTCTCCGGCGTGCCCGTCGCCGCGCCCTTTTCCAGTTTCAGCGGAAAAGCTCCTCTACCTTTCGAAGAAGGCCTGACCACCGATCGTCTGGATTTCAACGGCCCACGCGGCATGCGTTTCTTTTTCCGCTTCAGTTATTTTCAGAACAAGGTCGACTCGGCATTCGGCGCTGTCAGCTACCAGATCTACAAGAACGTTGACCAGACCCGCCAGGATGTCGGCGGCATGGACTGGAGTTCCGGCAATTTCGGCCACAGCTTCCGGTTCAGCTACCTCAAATTTCAGAACAACATCGCCGACGCCACCCTGGGGTCGGGTCTGCCGCTGTCGAATTTTCCCGTCAGCATAAACATTGGATCTCTCTTTACCGGCCCAAACTTGCTCGCTCCGCAGGAAACTCCCCAGAGCGATCACCAGGTGAAGTATGACGGCAGCTGGATTCACGGAACACACACCATTCGCTATGGTGTCGATTACAACCACATCCAGGGTGGCGGCTACGCGAAATTCTTCTCACTGACGCCAAACGTTTTCACGGGACTGTCGCCAACCGACGTTAACTTCGCTCTGACGACCACCGCGCAAGGGCTCAACGGGTCTTGCCAATCCGAAATCGTCAATCCCGGTACAGCCAATGCCTATCAACCCGATCCCACTTGTTATCCTATAGGCGATTTTGCGGTCATCGGCAACGGTCAGGGTTTCTCCACCGAGCAGAAAGCGTTCGGCCTCCCCGCGGGCGGCCTCGGACCCGACAATCGTTTCGGAACCTATATCGGTGACACGTGGAAAGCCACTAAGACTCTCACGATCACCGCGGGCGCTCGTTACGGTTTCGATACTGGCCGGGTTGATGCGGATCTGCCTGCAATTCAAGCCATCAACGAACTCCAACCCGGCTATGTTGGCAACCAGGGTGATCGCGTCAACAATCCTTATAACAACGTCGGACCCATGGCTGGTTTTGCCTGGGACGTTTCCGGCAAAGGTACGACGGTAATCCGCGGAGGCGCCGGTCTGTACTTCGAAAACGTAATCTTCAACAACGTGCTCTTTGATCGCCCACTTCGTCTGCCTACCGGCGAGTTCCTGCAATTCCCAACCACCTGCAGCGGCGGGTCCGCCGCTCAGATCCCTTTTGGCCCCGGCGGGGCGTTCGGCGGACAGACTCTTAGCATCGACCAATTTTTTGGCAATAGCGGACCATCCATTTGCAGCGAATCCATCGGCCAGGGCGCGCAGGATTTGGCGGCGTTCCAGAAGGCCTATCAAGCCAGCGTAAACGCCCCCGGTGCAAATCCTTCTTACATTCCGTCAATCATTGATTCCGGCGCGGCGATTCCTACAGGTTTGATTTCGCCGCAATACAAAACCCCTCGCTCCGTTCAGATGAATATCGGAATTCAGCATCAGCTGCGGCCTGGAACCGTGGTGACCATCGACTACGTTCGCAACATCGCTACCCACTATCTCTTGAGCACGGATATAAACCACGCGGGCGACACACGTTTCTTCGACAAGAACGCCGCTCTGTCCGCCATCTCCGCAACCAACAGTGAATTTGGTTGCGGAACCGGAACGAATGCTGCTTCGATCAACTGCGCTCTTCATTCCTCCTTCGTGAGCCCTGTCACCGGAGGCCCGGGCGCCACGATGGCGGACTACGCGGCCAACGGGCTGGACTCGCCCACCGATCTGGGCGTGGGTCAGTGCAACAAAGCGCTCGGCATCGGTTGCGCCTTCCCGGGGGAAAATCTCAGCGCAGGCGCATTCCCGATTCTCCAGCCGATCGGACGTTCCGTTTACAACGGGCTGCAGGCCAAACTTGTAACGCAATGGAAGAACCCGATCCGTGGCGTGCACAGCATGAATTTCCAGGTCGCTTACGCATTCTCGCGTTTCATCAGCGCGGGCAGCGCCCTCGGCAGTTCCGGCAACAGCCAGTCGGCCGGCGACCAGGATTTCGTCTTGACCGCGATCGACAATCGCAACCCGCTTGGTTTTAGCGGGCCGGCTGCTCTCGATCGTACTCACCAGATTTCCTTCGGCGGCTATTTTGACCTGCCCGGCGGATTCCAACTCAGCACCGTCGCGCACTTCTATTCTCCGCTGGCTGCCCAGTTGGCCGCTCCTGTCTCCGGCTTGCCCGGTGAAATCTTCCGTACCGATTTCACGGGAGACGGCACGACCGGGGATTTGCTTCCTGGCACGCACGTCGGCAGCTTCGGCCGCCAGATTAACGGCAACGACCTCAACGCGTACATTCAGAATTACAACAACAACTTCGCTAACAATCCGACGCCCGCGGGCCAGGTGCTCATCCAGAACGGACTCTTCACGGCCGCACAGCTTCAGCTGGCGGGCGGCGTCGCACCGGAAATTCCGCTCGCACCCGCCGGTAACCCCAGCCTGTCCTGGCTGCGGGCCATGGATGGAAAGCTGGCTTGGCACCATACGTTCTTCGAACGGCTAACCGTGGAACCCAGCGTCGGCCTCTACAACATTTTCAACTTCTCCAACTTTGACCCCTCGGTGTCTCCGCTGAGTGGCATCCTTAATGGCGCGGCCTGCTCCATCAACGGCACCGTGCGTCATATCACCAACGCAGCAACTCAAGCCCAGTATGACTGCCCGTCGGACCGCGTAGGTCTCGGCACCGGCGTCTTTGGCCTAGGCTCGCCACGCCAGCTCGAATTCAACCTGCGTATTACGTTCTAACCGAAGCGCCACAAGCGGATCGCAATCATCGGCGGAGAGCCCAACCTCTCCGCCGTCCGTTTTCCGAAACTACCCTAGGCCCACAAATTACTTATGACCCTATTCGTAGCGCAGCGCCACTACTGGATCGACTTGTGCCGCGCGGCGTGCCGGAATCCACGCGGCTACGAGCGCGACCCCGACCAGCATTAACAGCGCCATTGTGAGGAGGAGCGGGTCGTGCGCGCGCACTTCGAAGAGCAGCGACTGTAGCAGTCGCGTGCAGAACCACGCACCGAGCAGGCCCAGAGCCGCGCCCGCTGCCGTCCAGCGCGCCACATTTGCCAGTACCATTGCGGAAATGCCGCGCGGCGTCGCTCCCAGCGCCATGCGGACACCGATTTCCTGCGTCCGCTGCGACACGAAGAAGCTCACCACTCCGTACAATCCGAGCGCTGCCAGCAATACCGCGATCGCGGCGAATAGCGATAGCAACACCGCGTCAAACCGCGGCCGTTCGGTCAGCTTGCCGATTCTGGCGGTCATCGTCCCAAACTCCACCGGCACCGTGGGATCGAGGCTCGCAATTTCCGTGCGCGCCCATGGGATCACGGTGGCGGAATTGAACGACGTCACAAACGTCACATAAGAATGGAGCACGTACGCCGCCGGATCGTCTTTCCAGGGAATGTAGAACTCGGGATCGGCATCTGCGATCAGCCCGTTGTTCTTCACGTTCGCCGCAATCCCCACAATCGTTCGCCAAGGCGCTTTCGCATCAGCCGAATTGAAGCGCAGCATTTTCCCAATGGCATTTTCGTTTGGAAAAAGTTTCGCCGCCAGAGTCTCACTGAGGATCACCGGATTTTCCGCCGGGGCCCGATCCGCGTCCGTAAAGGCGCGCCCGCGGACGATCGGTACTCCCAGCGCCCGAAAATAATTTGGTGTCACCATGCGGTACCCAACCATTCCCCCGGTGCCCTCCGCAGGACGCGGCCGCCCCGGCACATCGATGGTCGCGAAGAAAGTAGCCTGCATACTGCCCGAAGGAGGAAGGGAATTGCTAAGCGCCACAAGTTCCAATCCCGGGATGCGCCCGAGCTTACTCTCTACTGCGCGGTAGAACGCGAGTTGCTGCGCAGCGGCGGGATAACGATGCTCCGCCAGCGATATTTGCGCAGTCATCACATGCTGCGCATCCAGGCCGGTAGGAACGCTCTGAATTTTCCAAAGACTGCGCAGCAGTAATCCCGCGCAGGTCAAAAGAATCAGCGACCCCGCAATTTGTGCAGTGACCAATGCGTGGCGAAGAAATCCTCGCGACGTCGTACGTGCCGATCTTCCCACCAGTGATTCCGGCAAAGGCTTCGCAAGGGCCGGCACAGCGCCGAACAAAATCCCACATAGCACCGAAACGCCAAAACAGAACGTGAGGACCCGCAGATCGAGCGACGCTTGCTGCAGTCGCACGATGCCCTGAGGCGCGATGAAAATGAAAATTCGCAGCAGCACATACGCCAGCGAGCACCCCGCGAGCCCTCCCGTCAGCGCCAGCAGCAAGCTTTCGGTAAGCGTCTGCCGGGCTAGCCGTGCGCGGCTCGCGCCCAGTGCTGCCCGCACGGCGAGTTCACGCTGACGTCCAACCGCGCGCACCAGAAGCAGATTGGCCACGTCGGTGCAAGCCAGCAACAGCACCGCGATCACTGCTCCAAACAACACCCACGCGCCCACGCGTGAGTCCTCGATCTGCCGGTCGCGCAGCGAACGCACCCGCAACGAAACCTCCGCGCGAAATTGCGGCGGCACAAATCGCAGCGAATCCTGGAACCATGGTTGCAGCGCGGCCGTCGCTTGCGCGATCGTGATTCCCGGTTTCAATCGCGCGCAGGTCCTGAGAATCAGCTGTGGATGCGTTCGATCCTGCGCCGCTTCGTCCAACGCCTGCGGCAGCAACATATCCGGCGTCGCTAGATTCGGCATTTCGAAACTTGCCGGCAGCACACCCACGATTTCCACGGGCTTGGCATCCACCGAAATTATTTTCCCCACGGCCTTCGGGTCCGCCCCGAACCGCGACCTCCACAATCCATACGAAAGCAATGCCACGCGCGGCGCATTTGGCAGATCGTCTTCGCGCGTGAAATCGCGGCCAGCGATGGGATGGACCTCGAAAGTTGAAAGGAAGTTCGATTCAACCAAAGCGCATGTGAGCCGTGCCGGATTCTGCTCCGTGATGTCGCAATCCGCTCGGCCGGGCGTCAGCGATGTCATCGATACAAACGGCCCGGCTTCCTTCCGCAGGACAAGATATTCGGGAGCTAGCATGAACTCGATACCTTCGAACGGCGCTTTCACCCCAAAAGAAACTAGGCGGTCGTCTTGCGGATAAGGAAGGCTGCGAAAGAGCACGCGGTCGACTACGCTAAACACCGCCGTGGTCGCACCAATGCCCAAGGCGAGTGTGAGGATCGCGATCGTAACGAAGCCGGGCCGCATTGCCAGCGTACGCGCCGCATATCGCAAGTTCTGCGCGAGTTCATCCACAAATGGCAGGCTGCGTTGGTCACGGCACGCTTCCTTCGTTTGTTCCATGCCTCCCAGTTCCAGTAGCGCCGCGCGCCGCGCAGCCTCCGGGGTCATGCCTTTGGCCACGTTTTCTTCCGTCTTGCATACGATGTGATAGCGCAGCTCTTCATCGAGTTCCCGGTCGGCCTGCCGCCGCCGGAACAAAGAGCGCAACTTCAATGGCAATGTGTATATCCAGTTTGCCGCCCGCATCGCTCCCCTCGCGCTTAGGTTTTGCGCAAACTGACTACGCCGGAAATCGCGGCTGCAAGCCGGCTCCAGTTCTGCGCTTCTTTTTCGAGTTGCTTGTGGCCCAGCCGCGTCAACGCATAAAACTTGGCGCGACGGTTGTTTTCCGTCATCTTCCACTCGGACTTGATCCAACCTTCCTCTTCCAGCTTGTGCAATGCCGGATACAATGATCCGTCGCTCACTTGAAGAACGTCTCCGGACACTTGCCGCAAGCGTTGGCTGATCGAAAAACCGTTCAACGGCTCCAGAGCCAGAATCTTCAGTAACAGCATATCTAAAGTGCCTTGCACCAAGTCTGCCGGTTTGCTCATCCGCTTCACCTCGGTAACCGAGCGCAGCCTACCACGCCCTCCTCTCGGTAAGCAAGTGGAACACCTTCCTTTCACGCGGCAAGACATATACACGTATCACCGCACGCGGCATGCCCTGCAAAATCGAGTAAAGCCTGTATGCTTTTTGCGCAACCTCGCTTCCCGGCGGTCCGTCGAACAAATGTGGGAGGATTTCCGCAATCGTTCTTCTGAAGTTCCGCTCAGCCCTTCTTAATCTCGCTCCTCCTACGTAGACCGCACCGAATGCGACTAGCGAAAGTCACATTTCTCGGCCCCGTGCGGCGATATCAGGAGGCTATACTCATGCGAAGATATTCAACAATTCTTCTAGCCTGGTGCGCGGCGCTGCTCTTGGTTATCTTCGGTCCCGCCGCAAAGGCGAGCAACTGGAACGAGAAAACCATTCTTACCTTCAATGAGCCTGTAGAAATTCCCGGCCACGTCTTGCTTCCCGGAAGCTACACTTTTTCGCTCATGAATTCAGGCGAGGAACGCAACATTGTTGAAATCCGTTCCACAGACAGCCAAAAACTCGTCGCCATCGTTTTAACCGACCCCGTGGTTCGCGAACATACCACGAACCATACCAAAATCACCTTCGAATCCCACGGTCCGGATACGCCGAAAGCAATCCAGGATTGGTTCTATCCGGGGCGCTTAACCGGGCAGCAATTCATTTATTACTCGCTCAACGAAAAACCCGCCACTTCGCCATCTGGCAGGTAACCACTGCCAACAGTGAAAACGCCGGAAGCCTGGATCCCCAGGCTCCCGGATTTCTCTTTCTAGTTCCTCGCGCTCTTTACTCTTCCGAGCTCTTCAGGATTTGCGTTGCGAAGCACCTTTTTCCAACCTAGGTGTACCGGCCCTTGTACGTGCGTTTCACCTTGAACTCACTTGCCCCACGAACCCGTACAAACCTTCGTGACGCGCGACACACGGGCCGCGTTGACTTTTCGCTACACTACCCATAGCATTTTCTGTTCTACCTGCGGCGCTGTTTCGCTCTATCTGAGGCCGCACACTACACCCCGCACCGGAGGAAGTAATGCCTATCAAGGTTGGAATCAACGGCTTCGGCCGAATCGGTCGCAATATCATGCGCACAGCTCTGGGTGACAAAGACATCCAGTTCGTGGCCGTGAACGACATCACGGACGCCAAGACCCTCGCGCACCTGCTGAAGTACGACTCCGTCCTCGGCAATCTCACGAATACCATTACGCATACCGACGACACCATCAGCGTGGACGGCAAGAGCTTCAAGGTTTTCAAGACCAAGGATCCCGCCGAAATCGATTGGGCCGGCGTGGGCGCGGAAATTGTTGTCGAGTCCACGGGTTTGTTCACCAAGGGGGCGGACGCACGCAAGCACATTCACGGTTCTGTGAAGAAAGTGATTATTTCGGCACCGGCGACCGATCCGGATGCCACGTTTGTATTGGGCGTGAACGAGAAGACCTACGACCCAGCGAAGCATCATGTGGTTTCGAATGCTTCCTGCACCACAAACTGCCTGGCGCCCGTCGCCAAGGTGCTTCAGGACACGTTCAAGATCGTGGCCGGCACGATGACCACCATCCACTCCTACACGAACGATCAGAAGCTGCTTGATTTGCCGCACAAGGACCTGCGGCGTTCCCGCGCGGCGGCTATTAACATGATTCCCAGCACTACCGGAGCGGCCAAAGCGCTGAAGCTCGTCATTCCGGAATTGGATGGCAAGCTGGACGGCTATTCCATGCGCGTGCCCACGCCCAATGTCAGCGTCGTGGATGTGACCGTGTTCGTGGAGAAGCCCGCGACGGTAGCGAGCGTCAACGCGGCGCTAAAGGCCGCTGCGGAAGGACCGCTGAAGGGAATCCTGGCTTATACCGAAGAAGAACTCGTTTCGTGCGACTTCAAGGGCAATTCGAACTCGTCGATCGTGGATGCGGGTTACACCAAGGTTGTAGGCGACAAGTGCGTCAAGGTTCTATCCTGGTACGACAACGAGTGGGGCTACTCCTGCCGTGTGCGTGACCTGATCAAGCTCCTGGCGTCAAAGTTCTAACTTTGGAGTGCGGGAGCCCGGCTCCCGCCTTGGCACCCATACGCCCGCGGCGACTAGCGATCAGCGGCAGCCCAGCTGCCGCCAGCAAAACCGATAGCCGGGAAGTAGGCAGCGTTAACACCGGCTTGATCCAGCCACCCACCTCACAAGGCGGGTCGTGCAAAACCGGCAATACTTGTTTGTCGATTTTTCATAAACGAACGAAGAGGCAGACTCATCATGAACAAGCTTACGATTCAAGATCTCGATTTGCGTGGCAAGCGCGTTTTCATTCGCGTGGACTTCAACGTTCCGCTGAAAGACGGCGTGGTCACCGACGACACGCGCATCCGCGAAACTCTGCCCACGCTGAAGCTGGCCATAGAAAAGGGCGGGCGGCTCGTCCTCGCCTCCCATTTGGGCAGGCCCAAGGGCGGCCCGGATGCCAAATACTCTTTGAAGCCCGCGGCCAACAAGCTCGAAGAACTCCTCGGCAAGCCCGTGGCCTCCGCCGCCGATTGCGTTGGCCCGGAAGCCGAAGCCAAGAGCAAAGCGCTGAAGGATGGCGATGTGCTCGTGCTCGAAAACGTGCGCTTCCATACGGAAGAAGAAAAGAACGATGAAGCCTTCTCGAAACAGCTGGCCGCTCTCTGCGACGGCGTGTTTGTATGCGACGCGTTCGGCTCCGCCCATCGCGCGCATGCTTCCGTCGTGGGCATCACCAAATTCGTGAAGCAGTCCGCCGCAGGCCTGCTGATGGAAAAAGAACTCGCCTATATCGGCAAAGCCGTCAGCAATCCTACTCGGCCGTTCGTGGCTATCGTCGGCGGCGCAAAAGTCAGCGACAAAATCGAAGTGGTCGAAAACCTGATGAAGATCGCCGACGCCATGCTGATCGGCGGCGGGATGGCCTACACCTTCCTTAAGGCGCAGGGTCACAGAATCGGAAAATCTCTGGTTGAAGAAGACAAAATCGACCTGGCGAAAAAAATCCTGACCGACGCAAAACAGAAAAACTTCAAATTCCTCCTTCCGCTGGACAACGTGATCGCTCCTGAATTCAAAGCTGATGCTCCTACCAGGATCGTGGACTCCAACTCCATGCCCGCGGACCAAATGGGTTTGGACATTGGACCCAAGACCGTTGAAGCCTATAAGGCCGAAATTGCCAAAGCAAAAACTATCGTCTGGAACGGTCCCATGGGCGTGTTTGAAATGCCGGCCTTCGCCAAAGGCACACTCGAAATTGCGAAAGCCGTGGCCGCGGCCACGACCGCCGGCGCGATTTCCATCATCGGCGGCGGCGATTCCGTCGCAGCGGTTCATCAATCCGGCCTGGCGAAACAGATTTCTCACATTTCAACCGGTGGTGGCGCGTCCCTCGAATTTCTCGGCGGCCGCAAACTCCCCGGCGTGGAGGCATTAACCAACAAATGAGCGAAACCAAACGTCGCCGCGTAATCGCCGGCAATTGGAAGATGTATAAGAATCAGAAGCAGACCCGCGCGTTTTTCCGCGCCTTCAAACCCCTGGTGATCGAAATCAGCGATTGCGATATTGTCATCGCTCCGCCCTTCACCGATATTCTCGCCGCCGTCAAAGCTGCCAAGGGCACCACCATCGGCATCTCCTCCCAGGACGTCTTTTGGGAGAAGGAGGGCGCGTTCACCGGCCAAATCTCCACCGGCATGCTGGTGGAAGCCGGTTGCGGCTATTGCATCATTGGCCATTCCGAGCGTCGCCAATTCTTCGGCGAAACCAATGAAACCGTCTTCAAAAAGACCAAAGCTGCTCTCGCAGCGGGACTCACGCCCATCGTATGCATCGGCGAAATGCTTGCCGACCGCGAAGCTGGCAATACCGAAAAGGTCATCGAACAGCAATTCCAGGGGAGCGTCGGCGCGTTGACCCCGGAGGAATTCTCTCGTATCCTGATAGCTTACGAGCCGGTCTGGGCGATTGGCACTGGCCGCACAGCTACACCGGAGATTGCGGCCGCTGTGCACAAGTTTGTCCGCCAGTGTGCGGCCACGCAGTTTTCCCCAAGCCATGCTTCCGCCTTGCGGATTCTCTATGGCGGCAGCGTCAAGCCTGACAACATTCAGGGATTGATGGCGCAGGAAGAGCTGGATGGCGCGCTTGTGGGCGGTGCAAGTCTGGACCCAAAATCCTTCGCCAGCCTGGTAAAGGATTGGCCTCGGTAACAGGAACGTCAGAGCACGGCTTCAGTCGTGCCTTTCTTACGAACTTTCAGGATTGAGGTATAGGAAATGCCAGCTTGGATGAAGTGGACGGTCGCGCTGCTCGTGGGTTTCGCGATCATAATCGTCGGGTTCCGTTGGGCACCTTGGCTGCTCACCACGTTTTTCGTCATGAACTGTCTCGTGCTCATCATCGTCGTCCTGCTGCAGAGCGGCAAGGCGGCCGATCTTGCCGGTGCCTTCGGCGGGGCAGGCAGCCAGACGGCCTTCGGCCCGCGCGGCGCTGCCAGCGTCCTGTCGCAGGCCACCACTTGGTGCGCGGTGATGTTCATGGTTTGCGCGCTAGCCTTGGTTGTCCGCGTGGACCGCGGCGTCGATTCCAATGGCTCCATCCTGCAGCAATACTCCAAGCCTGCGCCAGCCAAGTCCGCGCCAGTACCGCCAGCGCCGACTCAGCCCGCGCCCATTAAGAAGTAACTTTGCGGCAGGTGGCAAGCAACACCGGGAGTTCGATCGTCGTACTTTAATAAGTCCCGCGCCTTGCCCGTTCACTGCGGCGCGGCTACAATAACTTACGGTTTTCCTCTGTGCGGTCGTGGCGGAACTGGCAGACGCACCAGCTTGAGGGGCTGGCGGTAGCAATACCGTGGTGGTTCGAATCCACTCGACCGCACCATCTTCTTTTCGAAAGATTCAAAATCCCTTTAAAATCGTGAAATCGTCAATGTTCATGCGGGTATTTGAATAGTGCCGTGGGAACGGTTGGGAGTCCCTGGGAGCGGCTGGGAGCCTAAAATCGGGCATTTTAGGAACACATTAGGAACAATTTTCTTGAGCGTCTTTTCTGCTCGTGATATAAAACGGCTCGATGAGACCAAAGGCCGCTTTGTTGGCTCGGGTGAAGGTTGGAAAGCGGTATCTATTTGAAGCTGTCGAGATAAAAAATGGCAAACCTGTCGAGCCAGATGAACCCACATCCTACTATTTGAAGTACAGCCAGAATGGGAAGCAGCGGGTCGAAGCTGTCGGCTCTGACCTATCCCGTGCATTCGTCGCCTTCCAGAACCGTGAATTGAATCAGGCCAGGACGCGGATGGGGCTGTCAGCGATCACCGAACTCGGCCCTGCGAGAGACGCGTCTGGGCGCATGAAGATCGCCCACGCGGTTGCCGTCTACCTGCAAGACCTAGCCGATGCCACGAAGACGGGAGAGAGGTCGAAGGGTACCGAACGAGGGTATAAGAACGCCGTGGAAGATTTCAGGGACCACTGCGGAGTGGAGTTCTTGGACGAGATCACTGCGGAAGTTTTGAAGCGGTATAAGCTGCACATGTTCGAGAACATCAAGAAACGTGTTCACGGCACGAAGCACAATACAGTTGCAAAGCGCTTTCGCTTCCTGAACACGTTCTTCAACAAGTTCGGGATCAAGATGGTCAGAGACCGCGCGCCTCAAAAAGGCGACACGGGGCTGATGAACTATCTCGACGTTCCCCGTGAGCAGAAGAAGCCGAACACGGACAAGTACAGCGCGGAAGAGATCAAGGCAATGTTGGCGGTAGCCGATGTGAACGAGGCCGATCTGATTCACGTTTTCTTGCGGTCTGGCATGAGGGATGAGGAGGTGGCATTCCTAGAGTGGAAGGACATCGACTGGAAGCGGCAGCAGGTGATGGTGAGGGAGAAGCCTGGGATTTGGAAGCCCAAGGATAAAGAGAACCGCAATATTCCCGTGGAAGACGGAGTGCTACTGAAACGGTTGGAAGAAAGACGGGAGCGACAGAAACCGAAGAGTCATCTCATCTTCCCGAACACGCTAGGGCGTCCCGATATGCACTTGATACGACAACTTCACAAAGTGGTCGGCAAAGTCAACGAAAACGGTGGTGAGATCGATGGTGTACCAACCCTCCACCGATTCCGCCGCACCTACGCCTCGGTAATGATTTCACACTCGGATTTGCAGACCGTAAGCGCCCTTCTCGGTCACAGCGACATCAGCACGACCAGCCTCTATTTGGCCAAGGATGAATCGAAGGCTAGGGTTGGAACCAGAACAGCGTTCAAGGATTGGGATTGATGGACAAACTATTATCGGCGCAGCAAGTGGCCGAACATCTCCGCATACACCCAAAGACCTTATACAAAGCCCTGCGCGAAGACAGAATTGCGTTGAAGTTCATCCGCGTGAAGGGGCGCAGTATCGCTTTCCGCCCTCGGGATGTTGAGGCGTTTTTGTCGGCGCGGGAAGTCAATCGCAGCGGTGGCGGAATCCGCAAGCGGCGGAAGCTGACTTTCGTCGAGCAAATGAAGCGAAAGTATCCGAACTCAAAAATGATAATGACGAAGAAAGAAGCGGATGAGTGGTTTCGCGGTGTGAAGTCTCATCGCACCGAAGAGGAATGGTATCGGTTGGCTGCCGAAATGGATATACCGGAGTAGTCCTACACTCGCAGAAAAGCGCAGAACCAGCCTATTTCTTCACACCTACGGACGACTGACGAGGATTCCCAGGCGAAGCAGCAAGCGATCTTCGACGTGGTCGGCGACTGATTAATCGTCCTCAAGCACAATCAGTCGTCGTCTACCATCCAAACTCGAAATTGAAATTGGGTGTGTTACGTCAGCGTTGAGCGCATCCTCTGCGATTCGATTGCTCAAGACTGCCTCTTCTTATGTGAGTAATCCCACGTATATCCGCCAGAAATAATACTTGCAAATACTAATCTCTCACCGATTTCCCCAAGGCGGTTTTGAGAGAATTGTGAAAACCAGAACAAGAAACGCTGGACCGCCCAGACTGTACGAAAAGATTCTTATTCTTTCGCTTGCGCTATCACTCGTACTGGCGATTTTCGCATTAATTTTTGGCTAGGCCGCTTTGGTGAGCGGCAAATAGCAGCTCTTGCTACCACGTTCGTCACCCGAGGTCGCTAGTGGATTGGACGTCTGCTTTCCTCGGCGCAACACTTGCTCGAAGTCTACTCGCAGGAGTCTCAAATCTTCGTTGAAAGAAAGGGCTCGCGGTTTTTTCAGCTTTTCTTCGAGGTCACGGCGAAAAAAGCGGCGGCCTCTTGGTGGACGTGTTCGCGGCCGCACTTCGGACACTTAATCTTGCCCTTTTCGTATTCCGCAAGGCTCAGGATAACTTCGAATGGCTTCTTGCAATCTTCGCAGTAAAACTCATAGCGGGGCATGACGACCTCCGTAGAACACCAGACGGGATGGAGCTCTGACCAACCATGTACGCCCCGGGAACCGCGATGTCAAGCCAAGGTTGGCCTGCGGGATGGACAAGAACTCCACAAGCTGGCGCAGGAGTAAAGATCCACGCGCACAAACAGCTCTGGGAGCGATGATCCATTTCCACTTGCCTGGTAAGTCGCGTACTCGGAAACTTGAATCCATATTGACGGGTACGCCGTTTCCCAGGCGGCTGTCCCAATTTTTGCCACGAAATGCCAAGCCCTTCATGCTCTTAGAACGGCTTTTTGGGTTGTAAGGCTTGCGCCTTAGATCCGCGAGTATTAGTGACCGTCGGCTCAGAATTGCTTGAGGACGGATCCGACGCGAACCAACCTGTCGGGTCTTTCTGAGCAACGTCACATTCACTCGAAATCTGATATGGCCGATACCTGAAATAGGTATTGTCAGGCAAATTTGCGTGGCAGGCTTCGGAGTTGAAGAACTGCACGGTTGGCGTATGCGTCAGCGCATATTCGGGGCTCAGAATCCACAAGTCGAGCCAGGGAGCCGAGTCTGGATTGTGAAAATAAATATCGAGGAAAGCGATCATGTACTTGGTCACAACTTCGTGCTCGTCGGCGGAAGAGATGGTCACAGCATCAAGACCCGTATTGGTGCAGGGCCAGGAACTCAGCCAGGCTGTCAAGCCATCGGACGAAATCAATCCTAGATTGAAGAAAACTTGAGCAGCGTCACAATAAATGTACGGAACAGCCACGCCGCACGGCGGTCGAGGGGACCCTAGGCTGGGGGCGGATGCGGCTGGCCTCGCCGAAAGCCTGCACCTCCCCTAACGAAAATCTCTAAGCGCGGCCACCACGAAAAATAATTTGCTCCGAGAGAGTCCGCACCCCTCCCGATTCAGGACCGCGTCGTTGCTTGCCTTGGATGCGCGCTAGTTCATTGCGTCAATTCGTTGCGGGATGGTCTCAAGGTGTCCATCCGTATTTCCTCTTGACGTAAAGATGACATATGTGATCTAATGTCATTAATCGGAGGAGCCATGAGTCCACGAGTCAAGAACCCCAATCGCAGCCGCCGCTGGAAGAAGGGCAGCCATCAAGGCATCACGCCCGAGGAACTGCAGCAAATGATTAAGGCGTGCAAGGACGACCGCTATGCCAAGCGCAATGAGTGCATGCTGATAGTTGGCTTCTCGTTCGGTTTGCGCGTCTCCGAACTACTCAATTTGAAGGTTGGAGACGTTGACCTTGATAATGCCCAGATTCACCTTGAACGGCTCAAGAACGGTAAAGTCCACGACCCCGCTATCTCCAAGGCTCTCCAGCGCGCACTCAGGGCGTACATGAAGGATCGCAAAGGCAGGCCGACCGATTATCTATTCCCATCCCAGTGGAACTCCGAGAAGCCGTTGAGCCGTGGATTCTTCCACAAATGGTTCTCTGAGACCGCTCAGGCGGCTGGCTTGGATGTTGCCAAGCAGCACCCCCACGCTATGCGCCACGGTCTTGGCTTCACAATGTCGGCTGCTGGAATGAACCCTCAGACAATCGCCCAGGCTCTTGGGCACCAGTCGGCTCGAATGGCCTTGCAGTTCTACGGCTCCGTCACTGATGAGGTTGCAGACAAGGCTCGCAAGGAGACCTTCTCCAAGTATTCTTGGCTCTAGGCAGCGACATGAAGACTCATAAAGAAACCGCTATTTTGGGGACCCTTGTCGTCGTTTTTCTTTATGTAATATGCATAGTGTCTTACGTCGTTTTTCGCTTTCGTTTCGTGTCCTTCTGTTTCGGACTAGCAGCGCTACTTGCTACAGGGCTTATGGTGTCCCTCGTAAAAGCCCAACGCCCAAAGTAAGTCACTCCACTTCGAGTCGATTCTTCAGAATCAGTTTTGCTTCCTCAACGGCAGTCCGCAATTCAGGATGCTTATCGAGATTGAACGAAGTCGAGACTGTGTTTGCGAGGTGCTGTAGGCAATTCTCCAGTTCAGTAATTCGCTTCGCGACTTCTGGTGCGGACGTCTGCGCTTTAACGTAGGTATCGAGCGCTACTTCCCCTTCGACCTTCTCAATGTATTCGGAGATGGTAGTCTCGCCGTCGATTCTCGGATGGATGACCTTCGGAAAGACACCCGCAAATTCATTTTGGTTCGCCATAGGCTTGATTATATACCTGGGCAAACGGATGACAGTCTCGTCAGTTCTGTCACCTTTCCCGAAACTCGCCTGACGGAAACACACCACTTACCCGCCCCCCGGCTTCACGGCCCTAAATATAATCGACGGCCACCTGAATCCGGAAAAAATTCCAACTCATGTTGCAGCATCCAGCTGGTTCAATCGCGCTGCGAGATACATGAATGACGCGGAATATCCGGATCGCTTCGTTGCGGCCCTGCACGATACCGGACTCAACGAACCAGATCAAGGAGCGCTGAAGGGCATCATCTCCGGTTACTATGAGACTAACGCGAAACTATCCGCTATCTACGACGCCAAAGTGTCGCTCGGTGAAATGACTCCAAACGATATGCACGCGCTTCGCAAGGAAATGTACCTACTGGCCTTGGATGCGCTTGAACAAACGAAAAAACAACTGTCTCCAGACGGCGCACACAGATTCGCTGATTACATAGAAGCCAGCAAGCGCAGTATTTCCATTGAATCATCAATCGGAAGTGAACTGAATCCGCAGTCTCCGGAAAATTGACCGCATTTTCGCCAGCGACGACGAATTCTAGAATCAGCCGTGCTCCCCCGCATCAGGCCGCCATGGTTTTCTCCAACCGACAGGGGCCTGCACGAGAAGGCCAACGGCAATACCGACAAAATTCAGTACGAGCACCCAATTGGGGATAACAGACGACATCTCAGCCATAGCGTTTACCAGGCATGTGGATCTTTTCTGCGCGCGCTGCAGCTCTTGCTTCTGGTTAGCGACAGGTTCAGTCGGCCGCGTGTTTGGTGGTCCTGTCGTTGTGCTTTTCGTTGTGGATCTGTTTGCTATTTTTGTTTTGCTCTTTGTTGACTTGCTTTTTCTGCTTGGCGTTGAGGGCTCCGCCGTTAGCGGTGCGTTCGTCGTGAACCTGTTGGGCGGTCTTGGCCTGGTTGCTATTCGTCTTGGCGGCTTCACCGGAGGTCATCTGACCGCTGCGGAGGCCGTTGGCGGTGCGCTGCTGCTGATTGGCCTCGCGGTCGTCTACCTCGTTGGGTTTGACGGTGTTGGCGTTGTGTTTTTCGTTGTAGATCTGGCGGCTGGCAGCGTTTTGTTCGCTGTTGATCTGCTGGCGCTCCTGCCCTGTTAGCTTGCCACCGTTGGCGGCGCGATCATTGTGGACCTGCTGATCGATGTTCGACTGCGTGCGCTCGGCGCGGGCCGCTTCACCAGATGTCATCTGACCGCTGCGGAGGCCATTGGCGATGCGCTGATCCTGGTTGGCTTCGCGCTCGTTGGGGTGATAGTTTTGACCAGCGGCGCGGTCGGCAGCCGATATCGGCTGCGACTGTGCGTGCTCCTGAGCGACCTGATGATAGGCATTCACGTTGGAAGCCGCCGGAGTTCCGGGAGTTCCGTGGTTTACCGAAGCCAGTTGGGAACGGTCTTGAGCAGCGAAGTTCTGGTGCTGAACCTGGTTGGCGGTGGGCTGGATATGCTGCTCGTTGGCAGCTTGCAGCTCCGTTGCAGATGCCTGCGCCTGGATGCCCGCGCCGCCGTTGAAGCTGACGTGCTCGTTATTGATGATAGTGTTTTGCGTGACGATGGTGCGGTTCTCGTAGACATTGGTGACGTGGACGCTGCCGAAGTTCGCGACGGCGCTGTTGTAGGCGAATGCTCCGCCGCGCCACTCGCCGCCAACGAATCCGACGCCGCCGTAGCCGAAGCCGTAGTTAACTCCACCATAGAAGCCGATGTGCGAGCCCCAGTAGCCAGCGTGCCAGCCGTAAACGCCGCCCGCGAAGCCCCAGTAGCCAGGGGTCCAAAGAACGCCTGCCCTGGGCGGTTGCACCCAAACGCCGGGAACCCAATAGTAACCCGCATCTCCGTAGGACCAGTAGCCGGGGGTCCAGATATAGCCCGGAGCGGGGAGCGGGGGCTGCACGTACACGGGCAGAGCGGGTGGAGCAACGTGCACGGAGATACCGATGCCGACGGCAATCTGGGCGTGCGCGACCGGCAAAGTGAACATTGGCGCGGTCATCGCGGCGGCGACGAGCAGCCTGCGAAATCCCGAGAGAATAGACATGAACTTCCTCCTCAAGCAGGGTGCAATCAATAACAGCGTTCTTTCCAATGGGCCTTTGGTGATAGTTTGCACCGGGACCACTTCTTCGTGGCTTGAAGTCAGCCTAGCATTTCGGGTTTCAGCCAAATAACTGTTCTGTGGTTCAGTTGCGTCGGGGAAGTCAACTCCTGGCTTTCTCCTACACGAAGGAAAGTTCCTCCCAGAATCCATATGGACGATTAGGCCGTTACACAGGACCTTTCCGTCACTGTGGTAGACTCCGGCGTATTTAACGGGGATGCGGTCGCCAGAGGAGGAATCAAAATGAGATCACGGCAGCGGACTGTTATTACGGGATTAGTTTTCCTAATCGTCGGTGCATGCACAGCACTTTGCCAGACAAAAGGAAAGGCAGAAAGTGCCGTCTTGGCTGCTGACGCCGCGTGGCTGAAAACCTATATCGAAAAAGACGTCGACAAATCGGTGGCGTTCTGTGACGAACAAGGTTCCCTGCTGTGGCCCAATAGCCCTGCTGCGACGGGAAAGAATGCCATTGCGAAATTGACGGCGAGCGCATTTGCGATTCCAGACTTCAAACTGGTGTGGCATCCAGAAAAAGTCGGTGTCGCTGATTCGGGCGACCTTGGCTACAAGAGTGGCACTTACGACTGGAGTTACAAGGACGCATCAGGCAAAGCTATCGCGGACAAAGGGAAATATTTAACCATGTGGAAAAAACAGGCGGACGGTTCATGGAAGGTGTTGTTCGACATGTTCAATACCAGCCTGCCACCTGCCTAACTCCAGAAAGGCCCCTAGCACCGCCTGTCCGGCCCATGCCACCACGGATGCTAGAATCAGCCGTGCTCCCTCGAATCCATCCGATGCGCCTCCGCATCGCCAAGCCCTTCAACGACCCCGACTACATTTTTGAACTGAAACACTCACCGAGTCTGGCGCGAGGCCCCAAATTAGGTATATGCTCCCTAGCAAGGGGAATCCTTTATGGTTAAATCTAGGAACTCTCGGGCTTGGTTGTGGGCAACGGTCTTGGTGTCCACCATCGCGTTCAGCGAATCTGTGATCGCCCAAGAAAAACAGGGCTCTACTGCACCAGTAGCAGGCACTTACCGAATCAGTGCGGGAGATAGCATTCAGATCTCGGTGTGGGACCACCCCGAAGTTACCCGCACGGTTTTGGTCAAGCGCGACGGAACTATTACTTTGCCTCTATTCAATGATTTAAAGGTTACAGGATTGTCAAGTACGGACTTAACTAAACTGATCCGCGACAAACTCGAACCTTTTATTCCAAAGCCTCAGGTTACCGTCAACGTGGTTAGAGGCACCCCCGGCCAGCGTTTTTTTCAGCCGCCATCGCAAAAGCGCGATTCGCCTTCAACATGAGTTGCAACACGATTACTGTGCTGCCTAAAACGGCTTATGGATGTTTCGTGCAGGCCATTGCGATAGCTGCGTCAGGATAAGTTGGAAAAGGGGGAGTCAGCGTGATTGTAGATGCGTCTATGCTCGGCGTATCACAACTCCATTTTGACCCTGTAGCTGGACGAATACAACTCGTGACTTGCTCGAATTCCATTAATACATACTGATTGCTCAAATACAGATATGCACTCGCGGGCTGATAATCCGGCGGGGAAGTAGCGGAGGTGCACTCCATAGTTAAGGGCGTCCAAGTCGGTCCGCAGTTACCGCTGCAGTAGGTCCAGTTGAGTCCCCCATTGAGAGCCGTAAAAGTTTTCGCAGTTTCGACCTGCATGTAACCAGAGGAGCTAAGAGGAAATGGAGACCCAAGCGTATGGGCTCCCGAAAGCGAACACAGCACTTTTACGAGATCGGTCTCGGAGGCCGTTTCCGGTTTCCGTGTATCCGGTGCCATTATGGATATACTCCACCTGAGGTGTGTGGGTTGCTTCGAGACATTGACCGGAGCATGGATTGGTAGTCCCCTCCAGGCCCAACTGCACGTAAAGCGTCCCAGATGGATTGTAGTTAGAGTCGTACGAGGAAACGGTCAACCACATCGAGCCGTAAGATGAGTATGAGAATCCCATCTGCACTCCCTGGGGCATGGACATCTTCATTGACGCCGGGACCAGCACAGGGCGAGGGGTTACCTTGGATGAAACGAGAGAGAAGTCGGACGATGAAATCGTCATCCGCTCCTTTTCCCCTTGAACGAAGGAATTCAGCCAATTGAAGGCCGCCGCACTCATCTGTGATTGCAGCGTGTTCCGCTCCTCTTGAACCAACTGCGCCAACGATACTTGTAGGTTGTATTGGTAGTTCATCGCCAGCGAATCAGTGGGGGCAGCTTCTACCTCCTCGTTGTAGCTATTCCGCAAGGACACGCTCCGTGCTCCGTAATCTTCCAAAACGGCCTGGAAGATTGCCAGATCGTTAGGTTGAAGCTTTCCATTGAGGAAGGCCAAGTAGGACGTGAAGCTTTTGCTATGCCCCGCCGTGCTGACCGCTTCCCCTTTTGCACCAAGGAAGATTCTCCACGCGGCGGAATCCGGGATTTGGCTTCCTTGGATCGCCCCCGGCATCGCATAGATATTCGAACACCCTAATAAAGCAAAAACGATTGGGATAATTACCTTTCTTTTCATATCGGCTCCTTGTGCCTAACGTCGAGAACAACAAAACGATTCGCACCTGATCTGTCGCGAGTCCGAATTTCGCAAAACCAGTCGGGGACGATACCAAAAACGGCTGTCCGATAGCGCTCTTGGGGTGGCCCGAGAGGTAGGTTCACTCGCCGCAGACCGCCATTTGAGCACGTGCTTATACTACTAACAGACATATTGTCAAGTGTGCTCGTCAAGATGATTTTATTTCCTGTGGATATGCTTGGAAAGGCAAGCACGGGAAGGCCGCGGGAAGCGATTTGCTCGCCCCGTACCTTTGCTGCGGTGAAAGTCCCTGTAACCTTCTTCAGGTTTTCGGAGTCAGATGAACACAATGCATATCCGATTAGCCACCCTCCGTCAGACTAATCGGCATAAAGGGAGGCGAGTTGACCTGGCTTGCCTCCCTCCCCTTTACAACGCGAACTTACAAATCCCGTTCACGCCCGATAGAACAGTCAGGGCCTCATTTCTTAGTACAGCTGCGAAAGCCAAGAAGGCCTCGTGCGGGGTGCGATTCGCGACTCCGCGATGAGGCCGGTCGTGATTGTACTCTTCGATCCAACGAGCGATGCTGGCACGCGCTTCTTCCAAAGTCCGATACTCCGCCGTCCAGACTTCCTCCTCTTTCAAGCTGCGGTGGAATCGTTCGATGTAGCTGTTGCCTTCCGGGTGATGATACGCCGTCCTTCGGTGCGTGATGCCGAGCCGTGCGAGCGTTTCCAGGAACCGCGAGGAAGTGAACTGCGTTCCGTTGTCCGTCGTCAGCGTCACGTTTTCCTCGCGGCTGCCCGCGGGCAGCCGTTCCAGCACGGCCTGCTCCACTGCTGCGAGCGCGTCTTCGGTCCGACAGCGATGCGAGAGATTCCATCCTACGATCTCACGCGTACAGCAGTCGATCACGCACACCAGGTACGCCCAGCCCACGGCAGGACCTGCCCAGATCTTCGTCATGTCCGACTGCCAGATTTGATTCGGCTCGGCTGCTTCCACATGGCCCCACTCTTTCTTTCGTCGTGCCCGCAGACGACGCGAGCGTACCAGCAACCCACGTTCTCGCATCACCCGTAACACCCGCTTGCGATTCACGGGCAGACCTTTCTTCCGCTGCAACCACCACGCCACCCGTCGATAGCCATACGCCAGCTTCTCTCCGCACGCCATCACGATCTGTTCATCGTAGGTCCGGTCCGCCCGGCTGCCTCGCGGCCGTTTCCGGTAATACAGACTCGACCGGCTGATGGCCAACGTCGCTGCCACCAGTGTGGCCGTGTATCCCTGCGTCATCATTTCTCGTGCCTGGGAATGAACTGCACTGCAGCTCACTCCCCCACGACGTTTTTTAGGATTTCGATCTCCAGGGACTTCCGCCCCAGCGTTCGTTCGAGTTGCCGGATGCGATGGTCTTTCTCGGTTTCGGCCGCGGCAGCGCTTCTCCCCCCAAGCGCTGCCTTCGCTCCCTGTTCCGCTTCATCCTTCCAGCGATAGAACAGATTCGGAGCGATCCCGTGACGTCGACACGTCTCCGACACGTTCCCGCTCTTGATGCCTTCCTGCACGATCTGCCACTTCTCTTCCGGGGATCGATCTACGCGTGGTTTCCTGCCCATATTGCCTCCTGTTGGGAGGCCCTGATTCTACCTAGAACTTATCTCATAAATGCTTTGGGGTCGCCAAAGTCCTTGAAAAAGCGGCCGTTTAGATCGGGCCCAACCATTTATGAGATGGCTTCTAGATGAGGTGTCCAGTTTTAGAGGGGAGCACTACACAGTTCAATCGGCAAATACGCAAGCCTCGAAAAGCAGAAAGGACATTCTCGCAACAGGCCTTCTTTCGGGAATTTCGGTTTAACAAGAAAATAGTAATTCTCGAGCATATCTTTAATTTTCTCGAAGGTGAACGAGTGACCGCACTGTTTGCACTTGATCTCCCAGTTTGACATCACTTCGACCTCGTCGGTGACTGTATGCGGGCGTGGGCGAATCCGCAATAGGGCCGATTATGTACTTGAAGTACTAAGGCCGCTTTTTTTTTGTTTTTTTTGTGCCTTCCCCAATGGTGGGCAGATTAAGACGCCTGAACTTTCAATGGGATTCTGTCTCCGGTGCTTTGATCGAAGATAAAGTAATCTCCCGGTTCTGTTGCACCGCGTTGGTGAATTCGTGCCGTAGCTTCGTCGAGGGTTATAGCTGGCTCAAGCCAAGTTAAGCCGTTCTTTTCAATTCGAAAGATATCGTATTCGGGCTTCATCGCTCCAAGCCTCCAGATTCTTGCAATCCAATGTCTTACTGGCAACTTACAGCTTAAAGCCGTGGGGTGCGGTGGTCTGTTCAATATTGACCACTTTCACCTAAAAGAACGCAGCGCACTCACCTTGGCGGAAGCAGGGCTGATGACCAGGGCGAAACGTCGGGTTGATTCGCTAGGTGGGAGGCTGGCTTGCCTGCTATGAACAAACCAGCCTTGTTGGATTCAGGGACTAAAAGAACCTATCAAGGCTATTTCCGCAAGACTGTGCAAAATTGAACAGCGGGTATTCTTCGCGATTTCTACTATTTCGAACGGGACAGCGAGAAAAAGCGATATTGGCCGGTCTGCTCTGCGCTCGGGCGACTGAGCGGCTCGGACAGTATCGGTCATCTCGCCGTCCCGCCTGCATGACGTGTGAATTTGCCGCTCACCGGTGCTCTTTAGGTTACTGCAAAATTGCCGGACTGTTGGCAATCTGTGCGATTGTGAACGTTTGTTGAGATTCCTAAATCAGATTTGTTGTCTCAATGTGCACAGAAATCCGTCCTTCCCTCACATAACATGGGGCTATGGGCAAGCGACTCGACTCTTTTTCGAACGAGCCAATCGACTTTCTCATCTGGGAGGATTCCGATGATGACGATATTAATTATCCTTTTGGTTGTTTTCTTGCTTGGTGGAGGAGGCTGGGGTTATTCGCGTTGGCGCAGATAAACCCTTTCAAGACGTTTGCGCTGACGATTTAGAAGGAATCGTGGCGAAGCGCAAGCAGGGCATCTACAAAAGCGGAAGCATCGGCTGGTTAAAGATCAAGAACCCGAAGTATTCGCAGGCCGAAGGGCGGCACGAGTTGATGACGAAGGCGAAGTAGCATACTAATAGCCACTCTTCCGATAAACACCCAGTGGATAAATGGTGCGATCCGCTAGACCGTCAGGACGTGATCGAGATTAATCCTTGCTTCACGGCAAATAAGACCATGTCGGCGTTGCTGTGAAGGTTGAAGGCTTCCATGATGTGATGCTTGTGAAATTCCACGGTCTTTTCACTTAAGTTAAGCAATGCTGCGATTTGCTTCATGGGCCGCCCTTCAGCGTGCAACTGAACAATGTCCCTTTGTCGGGGGGTCATTTCCTTCGAGAATTGCCGTGCTCTGGCCTTCGTTTCGACCCAATCTTGTGCTTTCAACTTCGGAGTTAAATATGGCTTTCCATGCAAGACGTGGTCGATGGCCTTTAGCAACTCCTCTCCTGTCGAATGTTTCAGCACAAATCCGACCGGACCAAGTTCGAGAGCCGCCGCAGCGAGATTCGGATCAGCCCGCATCGTCAGGAAGATGAACCTAATATTGGGAGCTTTTTGTTTTATTCTCCGTGCCGCATCCAGTCCATTCAAAAGCGGCATGCCGACATCCACAACAATCACGTCCGGCTGGAGCCGGATGGCTTCTGCCACCATAGCTTGGCCGTCTAGGGCTACGCCGACCACCGTACAAGTCTTCTCCAGATAGACTCGCAATGATTCAGCGAACATCGCATGGTCATCCGCAATCAGGAAGCGTGGCCCTTTCTCATGGCGAGATACAGTTTGCATGGGGCGTCCCTCCTACGCGGTCAACCTTGGCCTTTACATTCACGGAACTTGACCTAAACGAAACCCGTACGAAAGGCGCCTGTTTTCCGGGATACTGATGCTTGTGCTCCCTTGGTGCCATTCGCAAAAGTGACAGTCATAGGGTCGTCGGGCACCACTCGGTTAAGCCGGGGCTGCAAACTCAGCAGTCTCCACCGCCCAAGTGAGACTCCTGTCTGCTGCCCCGGCGTGGCTCCGCATGGCCTATTGGCCAACGGCACTACCAGCAGTCTCCGGAAAGCAGCCACGTTCGTATGTGACTACCGTCACAATAAGGTAAGCCAACTCCGAAACCTTGCTTGTTCAAAGACCTGTGCGCTGAATCGCATTCAGCGGGCAGCGCTGTGCCCAAATCGATATGGGTCCTATAAAGACGCACCCGAGCGCCGGGTGTGGTAGAGTGCTCTTTCACGAAAATGTCCTAGCTGTCCCCGTAAGACGAAGCTGCACTATTTCGCACATGATGAAGGTGCGCGACAATGGCACGCAAGCTGGTCTGGATTGAAACCAAGAATTTTTGAGGGCTTCGGATGCTCCGAGTGCCAGTGGGTGTTCAAACCGACTGGTCCGTTCGTTGGCAGAGCGTTGGATAAGATGAAGGAAGCTTACGAAGCCGAGCGCGATAAAGAGTTTGCTGCACACGTCTGCGCACAGTTTCCAAGAACAAACAATCCAAATAGGTAGCGAACCGCTGCCCAAGGAAGGGGCCTGCGACATTGTTAACTGGTGGGTCAAACTGTCGCAGGCCGGGGTGAGGAAATTACTGTCGATTGAGCCGAAGTCTATCCTTCTGCGGAGATCGCGTCTGTTCTCAACCGCACACTTCCACGTCGAGTTCGCTTGGATGGAAACCTTAATCCCTTAAAAATGCCGTACAAAGACACCAATCCACCGAGTAGCCACAGTGCATCAAAGAGAGCAAACGCCAGTCCTAGATTCGGTGCTTGCACTTCGTGTAGCATCGACATGTCCACGGCTAAGTAGACTAGAACTTATCTCATAAATGCTTTGGGGTCGCCAAAGTCCTTGAAAAAGCGGCCGTTTAGATCGGGCCCAACCATTTATGAGATGGCTTCTATAAAAATTAGAACAATAGAGGGTGTTGGTCAACTTCATACGAACTCCCGCCATCGGAGAGGCACCCAGAGCATGCTCGCTTGGCGCTGCACCCGCTATGCCCTAAGACGCCTGAACTTTCAATGGGATTCTGTCTCCGGTGCTTTGATCGAAGATAAAGTAATCTCCCGGCTCTGTGGCGCCGCGTTGTTGAATTCGTGCCTTAGCGTCGTCGAGGGTTATAGCTGGCCCGAGCCAAGTTAGGCCGTCCTTTTCAATTCGGAAAATATCGTATTCGAGAATCATTGTTGCAAGCCCAGCCCCAAAACCAAATCGTCTTGCTCCGAATTTACAGCGTAGGAGAGTGGGGTCCGCCGGTCTGTACAATATTGAACACGTCCAGAGATAACAGCGTATTTGCAGGGTGTGACTCCCCTATTGCCTCTCGGATGTAAATCTTTTAAAGTGCGCAATAACGCACAGCCGCGGCGTTGTGAATCGCTCTAAGATCAGACGTTCGATGGAAAGATAGACTGACATAGAAAAGGTGGTTTTATGCGTGGATTTACATTTCTGATCTTGGCCGCCGTTGCTGGAAGTTGCTTCACGGTAGCCATCCCCAAGGCAGAGGCTCAAGCCACTGTAGAGGTCGGGGTAGCCCCTGACTGTCCTTACGGTTACTATAACGCCGCTCCTTATAACTGTGCGCCTGCCGGATATTACGGCCCAGAATGGTTCAGCGCGGACGTCTTCGTTGGCGCTGGGCCGTGGTTTCATGGCAATGACAATTTCCGGGGCAAGGTAGACAACAACTTCGATCCAAAGCACGGCTATAAGGGCCCAATGCCAACCCGTGGCGAAAAAGCGGAACCAGCGAAGCGCGTTGATAACGCCCACTTCAAAGGAAACGAAGAGCGGGATGGACACGGCCATGTAACTAGCGTCAAAAGCTAGTCCATATAAGGCAATCAAAAGTCCTCACACTGTCCAAAATTGGACAGTGCAGAGTTCCGCAATCCATAGGATGTGCAACTGAACGGCGGGAAAGAGCGATATCGGTTCGGCCTGATCTTGGACTGAGCGGGTCGGACGGCATCGGTTATCTCGCCGTTCTTTTATTTCACCACTCGCATGCACTCGAAAACTCAGTCCGGTAACGCAATCAGGTTAAATGCATCGGAACTGTGCGAAATGGAACTGCAACGTTTCCACCTTGGAGTGATGATAGATACATGTCGCACAAGAAAGTGAAGAAGGAACCCAAGAACGCGACATATGCGAGCGTCAAGAAGGAAATGGCCAAGCCGCGCATGGCGAAGTCCGCAAGAATAGTGGATGTTGAAAGCCATTTTACGGGCGACCTTTCGAAGAAGTAATACAATTTATTCTGGAACAGTATCTACAGACCCCATTTCAAACTGTTTCCTAACCGCCATCCCTCTTTACTTTTTGAACCTCATGAATGTGATAATATTGCAATTAGGCGGTTGTTTTATGCGCAAAAGTGCGAATTCAAACGGCATTAAATCCAACGAAAAATCCGCGAATTCAAGCAACATCAAATCCAAGAGAAATTCCACAGAGCACGCTGCGTTCGATGTCCAAGCTTTTCTTGATTCGGCTGGCATAGCGAGAAAAGTCGTAGAGTTTAGGAAAGCTGGGGTCGTCTACTCTCAAGGTGATCCTGCGCAGAGCATTATGTACGTGCAAAAAGGCGGTGTAAAGCAAACCGTCGTTAATGAGGTCGGCAAAGAGGCGGTCGTAGCAATTCTGCAACCGGGCGACTTCTTTGGTGAAGGTTGCCTGGCAGGTCAGCCCGTCCGCATGGGGACAGCTACCGCGATTACACCTTCTGCTGTGCTCGAAATCGAGAAAAGTGAAATGTTTAAGGTGCTTCACGAGCAGCATGATTTTTCCGACCGGTTCCTCACTTTCATGCTGGCACGGAACATCCGAATCGAGCAGGATTTGGTCGACCAGTTATTCAACTCGAGCGAGAAGCGGCTCGCCCGCACTCTTCTATTGCTTGCGCGCTACGGTAAGGAAGACCTGCCTCAGGGAGTACTTCCCAAAATGTCGCAAGAAACGCTGGCGGAAATGATTGGGACCACGCGGTCGCGGGTGAATTTTTTCATGAACAAATTCAGGAAGCTTGGTTTCATCAAGTACAACGGCGGTCTTCAGATCAATACCTCTCTCTTGACCGTCGTCCTCCACGAGTAAGCATCCACCCCCGGCGTAGGGGCCATCGCTGTATAAGCAATCAACCTGCCTAGGAGAATGAAATGACAGTTCAAGACATGTGTTTTATCGAGTTGGATGATCTCTCCAAGACGGTATCAGATCGCGAGTACCTCATAGTCGCCCTGAACAGCATCTATTGGGATGAAATCAATCGGTCGGAACAAAGCGTCTCTGATATCTACGACGACTGGCGAAGAGCCCATTTGCAGATTAAAGACTGAAGTCGCGGCATCCAGGATCGCCTAGCCGTCTCAAGGAACGAATCATTTACGCCCAGCACATCGAACGAGATGGCACAGCTTTCTTCCATGAGATTTGCGCCCACGATCTGGAAGGAATCGTAGCCAAGCGCAAACTCGGCATCTATAAAAGCAATAGCATCGGCTGGCTCAAGATCAAGAATCCGCAGTATTCGCAGGCGGAAGGGCGGCACGAAATGATGATGATGAGGGCCAAATGATGAAACCTATTCTGGCGATCCTTCTGTTTGTCGCTGTTGCTCCAAGGATTCAAGCACAGCAGCACCAACCAAGAGATTGGTACTGCGTTAGACAATCTTGGGTTGAGACGACTGACGGCAACGTTGTGGTTGGGCGCTGCGTAGCTGCTCTGCCAAAGGTTGAAAAGTTGGACGCCGCCGATGAGGATACTCTAACGAAACTGGACGCTATTCGTCACGACGCCAATTCCTTTTATCAGCGTGAGCGGGGAGATATAGAAATGATGAATGCTATACGGATGGGTTTCGGGAAAACAATTGGTCAGCTATGCCAGAAGCATCCAAACATCGTGCTTGCGCCACTATTGATTCAATCTTCCGACACCACCACACTCTATGGGTGCAAGAACATAATCGCCGCTCCCGACAAGTAGTTCGCAGTCGGAGAAATATTCGCAGGCGGAAGGGCGGCACGAGTTGATGACGAGGGCGAAATAAGAAGGGCACGGAGGGACGTTCCAACCCCTCTCAGGATGGGAAAGTCTACTGCTTAGGCGGGTCCGATTGCTTTGGGCGGCCGAATCGCCCACCAGATGTAGTCGCCGACACTGGCGAACAAAAGGTGGTCTGGCGGCCCGATATAAATCATTTTTCGCAACTGTCGTCCCCACTTCCGCAGAATGAGAAAGTCTACTCTTATATGGGATTACTGCCAGAATGGGAAAGTTTTACTCGGTTATTGAAAAATGCCAACCGCAACTCGCGCCACTTCAGATGAGTTTTTGTTACTTCTCCTGCGGCTTGTTGCTCTGTGCAGTGCGTCCCTCCGCAGTGAATGCTCAACAGCGAATTGAGAGCATCGATGTAATCCTGCGCCGTTTTCAGCACCTCTTCCAGCGCTACCTCTTCTTTATTCACAAACCCCTGCTCTTTACTCTGCGGGAGACTTACTGTGGGAGATTTGCTGCGCCAAGATTGCCACCGCTCCCAGGCAATGAACAGCAGTGCATGGCACAGAAGCCTCAGCTTTTGCCAGTAGGGGCCGCCAGTTCTGAAGCTGCCAGTTCTGTAGCTGCCATCTCCAACTGGCTCAAGGAACGCTATCGAACGCAGCACAAGGATCAGTTCACGCATCGGACACCCCACTCTTGCGGGAGAGCATACCACGAAGGGATGTGTACGGATTAGCGCTATACTTTCCCTGGCAAATTCCGCCAGCGAGTCCCTTCCTCTACCAGAAGGGGCAGCGATGCAAAGTGTCGGCACCAACGAGTTCAACTTAGAAAATATCCGTAAACACCTGCAGCGGTTATCTGACGAGGAGTTGATTCAATTCGGGAAAGCTTGCCGGGATATGTTGACGCCGCAAGCGAATCTGGGCAGACCGCCGCGTGAAGTGTTCGTTATTCAGTTGCAGGAAGCGCGCAAAAAGTGGCGGCGACGTTATCCCAAGCGTGGATAACGCGTAGATATGACGAGAATAACTGGCCCTTTTGAGGACCGTCGATTGAGAAAGAAACAGCAGTAGTTGCGCACGCGTGGTAGTATCTCCCACTGTGTGGAGGCTACTACAATGACCGACGACTCCGACACATACGCAGAAGCCGAAGCGCCATTCACGCGGAGCGACATCGAGTCGCAGGTTACGAATGGAATGGACCTCCTCCAAGATGCATACATGCAGAAGTCACTTGGAGGTATTAAAGTTTTCCTGCTGACAGTCAGCGTTGTGACGCTTCTCTCCGACTTCAAGGATGGCTTGGTTGTCGGACTCATCGCATGGGGGCTGACCGCTCTCTTCAACTGGTGGAGATGGAAGAGAGCCATCGAAGCGTACGGCAAGTGTGTCACGGAGAATGCGAAGCAGGTGGGGATAGAATCGTTTGACTTCTTGAACGCCGCCCACTACAGACGTGGGAAAGAGTTGCTCACCTTGTTTCATCGCAGGTAGGAGAAAATCCATGCAGGAGAAAGAGGAACGGTGGTGGGACCTTCAATGCAACAACAAGAAGTGTGGACGCATCTTCAAGTACTTTGGCACGTCGCGTACGAACACTGGGATTCGTTGCACAGAATGCGGGAAGACATCGCAGTACCGCTTTGTGGACTTCATAAAACATAATCCACCAGACGCCCGATAGCACCGAGAGTGGCGGAAACGATACCCATAGCATTGCTGAAAAATACAAAGTCGGCCGTTTAGCCGCACGATGACAGAATGGCTTACACCTGCAAGTGGATTATAGGCCCGACGAGACCGCGCTGATTCACGAGAAGCAGGTAAGGAAAGACGAATAACGTTGTTTGTCCAGCCCCAGGTCATGTTCGAAACCCCCGAATTATCCAAATGAACACAGCAACCGCTCCCCGAGCGGACGTCTCCCGCTAGCCCGAATTAAGTGCTTTGAGAGAGGTTAGGCGAACAAATCAGGAGTTCAGGAGCAGTTTGCTATATTGAGAGTGTGACCGCAACCAACGCCACAGCACCCCGTCAAAACATCTTCATCGAGTTGGCTGAATATATGACCCACCTCGAATCAAATACGAGCGGTGTGCGCCAAGTTGTAGAGGTGGGTATAGCATCCGCCTTTTTGGACGTTTTCATGGGCACCGATTGGTGCTCGCGCAACATCCGGCCGGTGGCAACGCCGGACAAGTGGATACAAAAGAACGCAACTTCCAACAACTGGTCCAGCCATCGTGTATATGCACATTCCGGCAAACTGGATGCAAGATAAGAAAGCCGCTCAGGCCATCTTCTCGGAAGCCTTCATCGATGTTTTTTCTCGGTCCAGGCGATTTAACGCGGTCGTGCTCGTTTGGGAATACGTCACGGCTAGACCGGATGGCGGAACTTCGCATGTAGAGGTGTGGCCCTGCTATAACAACTATGCGAGGCACCCGTTCGACCGGGATCTGTTGGATTTGCCGCGCGACGCGGACGGCAGGCCGAGGCTGGCAAATTCATTCTACGACTTCT
Source organism: Candidatus Acidiferrales bacterium (assembly GCA_963701055.1). Classification (GTDB taxonomy): domain Bacteria; phylum Acidobacteriota; class Terriglobia; order Acidiferrales; family UBA7541; genus Acidiferrum. The sequence goes on from OY969563.1 coordinate 2,006,568, forward strand.
TGAAGGGAGTACAGGCAAGACACACTCACAAGTCTGATTAATCCAGGCTGATTATAATGCGTTTGTATTGGCCGAAGGAAACTCCGCCATCGATACTTCCGCCCGGCGAAGGCACAGTGGCAACCGTGAGCGAGCGGGACGTGGTGAAGTTGGAGGATTAAGCTAGTCTGCGGCAGCGTACGCCTGCTCACCCTCACCTGCCACCCACTCACCATTAACGCGAACCGATACCTGCGTCGGCGTCACGAAGGCTTCGACTTGAGTGTCGTCCCCGAACATTCCCACGAGCGTAGGCTCGTTTTCGCTCTCGAAAAGATCGCTGGTAACGTCGAGCAACTTCCCGTCAATATAAAGGCGTGCACCATCTGTCGGCGTCTTCACGACACGAATCTCGTGCTTGGCGTAGGAAACGGTCAGTTCGTTCGCTGGCATGGGACCTCCGCAGCGGAGGCTAGCACGCTGTGGTGAGGTGTTTAACGGCGGGATTTCGGAGGCTGTGGATATCGCATGGACCGCGACGGGTTCGACGCGCGACGTGATGAAGTTGGAGGATTGAGCAGGACGCGCGGGAAGTAGAGGGCCTTCAAAATACTAGGAACACATTAGGAACAGAGACTTAAAACACGTCAAAACACCAATAATTTTGCTGTTCTTTCCCGACTCCACTCGACCGCACCATCTTCTTTTTGAAACACTGCAATATCGCAAAAATCCGCGTTTCCCGTGCATTACTCCCGCCAAAATACTCTTCTAATCAACTTATTCGTCAGGTGCAAAAGGGAAATTTGGGGAGGCTTCATACAGCATTTTTGACAGCGGTACTAGTGTTCAAAGCCGGTAGCGCGTGGCTGTCCACAGGGCGTCTAATAAAAGCGGGCGACGTATCCAACACTTTGCCCTCGACCCAGCCTTTTCCCAGCATACCCCCGGCCAAACTCAATCTGGAGGCCTCTCATGAAAAGGCTAAGCATCATCCCTTTAGCACTCGCCGCAGTCTTTTTGACGCTATCGCTCCAGTTGCGGCGCAAAAGCGGACGACTGGGACAAGAAAACTGTTGTGACCTTCGATCAGGATGTTGAAATTCCGGGCCAGGTATTACCAGCGGGCACCTATGTGTTCAAACTGCTCCGCAGCAGTTCGAACCGTTCTGTCGTGCAAGTATGGAGTCAGGGCGAGTCTCAACTTTTAGCCACGCTCATGACGATTGGGGATTCTTATCCAAATCCGTCCGGCGATCCATATTTCGTCCTTGATACGAGCGGAACTGAGGAGGGATTTCCGCCTGCAATCGTGAGCTGGTTCTTCGCTGGCAGTAACGACGGACGCGACTTCATCTACTCGGGTTACTCCGAATCCCGAATTGTAGACAATCAAGCTATCTCTGAACCCCAACCTGAGCCTCAACCTCAACCTGAGCAGTAGCGCAGATTCGTCCGCTACAGCCGCAGTGCGCACGGCAACTACGCGAGGCCCTCCTCAACCATGGTGGGGCCTCACAAGTCTCGGCGCTCTCGTTGAGACCGTTTTCCCATTAGGGCAGCGACTTGAGGATTCGTTTGCGTCTGGCAAGCCGGCTTGAGGGCAGGGCCGGAAACCCATCAAAGACCACTCGCATGGTTACTTCAACGGGTACCGGCAGTGGCATATTATTCCCGGGCGCCGATGTGTCAAGAAAAAGATAGGCTTACGGGAACCGAGCGCAGCAGGGAAGCGCTTGCTTCTCCTCGGCTATTCCCGCGCCACATCGCGCCAATGCTGGTAATCGGCGCCCATGCTTCTTTCCAGTGATCGTACGACGCATTCCAGCGCGGTTTGATCGTTCCCGGCATCTCCCGTCATTTGGAGATGCTTTTTCAATGTCAACAATTCGTACTGAAGTTGATTCTGCGCCCGAGTGTCGGAAGGATTGCAGGCGTCTTTCGCCTTTACGCACGCTTCCATATCCTCTGTGATCGCCCTCAGCAACTTATCCCGGCTGAACATTTGCACACTCCCTCAGAGAAGTGCTACCTGGAATTCCTTTGTTTCCACGGGACTTTACGAGATCGAAGGAGCGTTCCAGGCCGGAATCGGTTACTTGCTTGCAATTCCAAGCACCACTCAGACTCTCAACTGTTATCTGACAAACAACAGATACTCTGCCTGGCATTTGCCTCCAGAACGGAGCCGCAGCTAGATAGGCCCAGCCCGCCTTGCTTGCAAGCCGCTGGCAACCCCAACTGCCATTGCAGAGAATGGAGAATCGCATGACGACAGTAAAGGAAGGCTTGGCCCATTTCTCGATCGATGCAACAAAGAGTCTGTTCACGGTGCAGGCGTTTGCGGCAGGCATGGCGGCGGTGGTCGCGCATAGTCCCAAGTTTGCGATTCGGGATATCGTTGGGAACATAGCCTTCGCCCCGGACAGGCTGCAAAATGCGTCGGTGCGCGCGACCATTACGATCGGTTCCCTCGATATCATGGACGAAGTAAGCAGCGGCGCGTGTCAACGACTTTGAGACAGGTGTTCGCGAAATTTAGTGAGTTTTTCATGTGTTGGGGTTTTCCACCAAAAAATGTCGCGCCAGGATCGCCTGGGAGCGACGATCTCCAACTCGGTCGACCCACAGTATCCCCGCTTTTGTCCTTCTTCAAACGCATGGCGCATTTTCAGAGTCGATCGCTGCGGTCAGCGGTTCCAGAGCGGGCCTGTTAATCCAAACTTCGCTGGGAAGAGCCGGCGGTTTGGGAGCGCTTCGTACGAAGCGCTCCGGATGAAGTTGGTAGGCAACATCGAGGACTTCCTGGCGTTGCCGCAGAATGTGTTCCGCTTGGCCATAGTGCACCATCGCCGGCGTAAGCAAGCCCAGGCCGGAGTGGCGATGTTCTCCGTTATACCAACGAAAAAATCCCTGACAGAATGCTCGGCTATCTTGAATGCACCCGAAACGGTCCGGGAACTCCGGCCGATACTTTAGGGTGCGGAATTGGCTTTCCGAGTACGGATTGTCGTTCGAGACGTGCGGCCGACTATGCGTCTTGGTCACCCCCAGATCGGCCAGCAAAAATGCCACCGGTTTGGAACTCATCGAGGTGCCGCGATCGGCGTGCAGCGTAAGTTGACCGGGCTGGATGTGTTGTTTCTTGCAGCTCTCCTCGATCAGCCGCTTGGCCAGCTCGGCGCTTTCGCGATAAGCGACCATCCAGCCGGTGACGTAACGGCTGAAGACATCGAGGATCACGTACAAGTAGAAGTACGTCCATTTCGCTGGGCCGAGTAGCTTGGTTATATCCCAGCTCCAAAGTTGATTCGGAGCCGTGGCCAGGAGTTCAGGCTTCTGGTAGGGCGGATGCGTCAACTGATCGCGGCGCTCGCGAACCTCGCCGTGCTCGTCGAGCAAGCGATACATGGTGCGAATCGAGCAGTGATACTCGCCTTCATCGAGCAACGTCGCATAAACAGCAGCTGGAGAACGATCCTGGAAACGTTCTTCGTGTAGTCGAGCCAGAACTGCATCCCGTTCTGCCGGGCGGAGTGCGCGTGCCGACGAAGGCCGCGACGCGCTCACCCCCGGAAAAGAAGTCTTACGGACATCTCGATAGTAAGATGCGCGAGGCATACACAGAGCTTGGCAAGCAGCGCTGGTGCCAACGTCGTTCGCTAGCTCGGCGACAGCCGCCATCAGGATTTCTCCTCCGGGTCCTGCTCCGGAATCGGATGACCCAACAGCGCAGCGACTTTTTTTTGGACGTCGATGATGATGTGTGCCTTACGCAGATCTTCAGTCAAGCGAGCGTTTTGTCGGCGAAGTTTCTGGACTTCTTCTTCCATCGGGTTGCGCTTGGACTTCGGCCCGCGTTTCTGTGGCGTCAGAGCCTCGAGAATTCCCTGGGCCCGCTCTCGTCGCCAGTAGGTCAGCAGAGACGAATACAGACCTTCACGGCGGAGAAGAGCGCCCAGGCCACCTCGCGTCGTCGCAGCGACTTCGGCTTCTTGTAAGATGCGTTGTTTGTACTCCGCTGTGTAGGTCCGCCGCTTCGCCTTAGCAACGACTTCGGGATCCGGCCGCGAAACGGACGCTGGATCGGCGCCCGCTTTGGCTGCCGCTGCACTTCGCTGCGGCTCGCCAGGAGGCGAGCCTCCGCTCCGTTCCGCGGCAGCCAAACCCCCAGGGGAAAGAACAACACCAAGAGCATTCCCATTCATCTCTGATCTCTTCTTTCTCGCCCTTCTGCTCATTAATTAAGAGTACTAAACCTGTCTCAGAGATGTTGGCACGGAGGGCAGTTCGGACCGCCGTGAAATCGAGCGCGTTATGTTTGATGAACTCCTGGAACGCGACAATTATCAAAAGGCGGAGTACGTCAGTTCGAAAGTCACCGCGTCAAAGATCAGCGAAAATATGTATCGAGTGAAAGTACAGGGCGATTTGACCCTTCACGGCATCACCCGAGGCGTCGCCTTGGATCCACAGGTCATCGTGGGCGAAGACACCATCAGGGCGCAGGGCTCTTTTTCCATCGCGCAGTCCGACTTTGGCCTGAAAATCGCCTTTGTCGCCGGAGGCACTTTAAAACTCAAAGACGAACTAAAGTTTGCCTACTTCATTCTCGCCCGCCGCTCCGACTAAAGCCGCTCCGAGCGTCTTTTTGCGAAGGCTGGGTTCCTGCGGACTTACGCTGTCTGCTCACGCCTATGGAAGGATGCGATTGCATCTTCTGTTCTGCTGAATATCTCAAATACGGTCAGGAACTTCGTAATCCGAAGCACTTCTCGGGTGTGATCGCCAAGGTTGGCAAGCTTGATCTCACCACCAGCCTTCCGGGCCGCGTCGTTCACCGCCACGAGAATGCCCACGCTGCCACTGTCGAATTGAGTGACATTCCCCAGATCGAGCACGATTTGGTGGGATTCATTCAACAATTCTTTCACGTGAATCAGCAAAGATGCCGACTCTTCCCCAAACGGGATGGCTCCACAGAGATACACAACATCGACTCCAGCTATCCTGCTGGTTGTGATGTTAAGGACCATAAACACCTCTAGTCACAACCAATGAAGGCCCCATAGAGTTAGTGATGAAAGGGAGCAAAGCGTTTCAGCCTTTTTCAATCACCGCAACTAGACAGAGATCTCATTTCTATAAAAGAAGTTGATGCCGGACAACGGGTGGGCGCGCAAAGCATTCATCTTGAACTAGTTTCAGTGACTGGAAGAGGCAGACGCGCACAGCGAGCACGGCAATTCCCGGCCGATATGCTCCTTCCGTCCTTCCGGACTCGTCACCCAATGCCTGGAGGTGAACGGTGGATTATGCCGTACGAGTTGGCGATGACCGCATGCCAGGTCGGCGACCCAGTCGAAGCGTTCATCTTGATGGAAGCCCACGATTTTACGCGGCATTCCCGGCGATTGTGCTTTCCTAGCTTTCATAACTCGCTATGTTCATTCTACGCGCACTTACCACCACGGATGGCCTTAATAGAAGTGATCGCGGGTGCCGCAGTTGCTGGCCTCTAACCCCTATCGTGTTGCGCTCCCACGGCCGACGTCCCCACCACCAAAAACTCGTACTTCTTCCCATTCACCTTGAACTTCATTTTGTTTTTGTTCAACGTGAACGCGATCGGCGTATTTGGCGCCAAAATATCCTTGTCCGACGGCTTTTCCTGCCGGACCTGGTATTCCGTGGTAGAGGTTCGCACCGTGTACTGCTGGCACAGTAGGCTCGTCGACTGCTTTTTGCCCTGTTGCTTGCTCCCGCACGCCACCGAAGTTTCCGAAACGAGTGTCGCCGGTGTCGGAGTGTCACCCGCCACTGCCACCGTATCACCAGGAACCAGTCCAGGAATCAGCCCAACAACCAAAAACGCCAGGAACGCCATCACTTTCCGCATAGCAAATCTCCTTTGAGGAGCTGGAGCATAAAGCATGCCATCTTTTTCGATTTTAAACACGCGCGTGGTCCGTCGCTGCGAACAAGCGTGCACCAAAAAGATCGCCGGTGCCTCTCGACGTCCATGGAATACCTACACGAACAGCCGTCTTGAGCCTGCCTCATCTGGTTGCTACGGTAGGGTTTATGAACAAGGTGCTCTCCAGCTTAAGGCTGTCACCTGCGGCGGAGGTGGCCCTTGACCAAACATATTCTCATCGTCGATGACAGTGATTTCGTCCGCACCGCTGTCCGTCATTTCCTGGAAGGCCAACCAAGTTTTGAGGTCTGTGGCGAAGCTGTCGATGGCCTGGACGCTCTGGAAAAAGCGCGCTTTCTTCTGCCAGACTTGATCATTCTGGACCTGACCATGCCGCGCATGAACGGCTTTCAGGCCGCGCGTGAACTCCGCGCCATGAAGATCAGCGTGCCTATCATCCTTTTCACCGTCTCCGCCGAACTCATCAAAGCCCTGGCCGCCGGTGTCACCGCCGTAGTTGCCAAAGAAGATCTATGCCGCCTGCAGCTCCACCTCGACATCCTCCTGACAGCTTAAGTACCAGGTTCGTAACCCTAAGGCACTCGATACATCGCGCCTCCGTCCGATCCGTTCTTTCTGGTTTGAAACGCGGCTCTCGGCACACTGCTGCTATCATTTCTCCATGACACCGGAACTATCCGCCACAGAAGTACGAGTCCTGGGCGCGCTCGTGGAAAAGGAAACCACCACGCCCGAATATTACCCGCTTTCCGTCAACGCCCTCATCAATGCCTGCAACCAGAAATCGAATCGCGATCCGGTGATGACTCTCGACGAGGAAACCGTCAGGAAAGCGCTGCGCTCCTTGACCGATCAGGCCATGGCGCGTTCGGCAGGCGGAGATTCCCGCGTGGCGAAATTCGAGCATCGCTTGAACGAACTGTACAATTTTCATCGCCACGAAATCGCGGTTCTGTGTGTATTGATGCTGCGTGGTCCGCAAACGCCGGGGGAACTTCGCACGCGGTCCGAGCGTATGTACGCCTTCGAAGATCTGGACGCTGTGCATGCCGCGCTCAACCTGCTCCAGCGCCGCGAACCCCCGCTCGTGAAAGTCCTGGCGCGACAGCCCGGCACCAAAGAATCGCGTTACATGCATCTGCTCTCAGGCGACGTTGCCCCGCAGGAATCCTTCGCGTCACAAAACGAAGACGCCCACGAGTCCAGTGCACACACCTCCGCAGCGGACGCCGACCGTATTAGCAATCTCGAAGACGAAGTAAACAACCTGCGTCGCGAACTAGAAACCCTACGCGAGCAGTTCGCTACCTTCCAAAAACAATTTCAGTAACCCTTGGAGCGCGGGAAGCCAAGCTCCCGTTTTCCGCAATTGCGCCCCATCACCCAACGTCAGCGACAACCCAGCTACCGCATAGCACACTCACCGTCGAAAAACTCCATCCACCACTGCTGCCGCGCCGCTATGCATTGTCCCCTCGCTAATCGGAGCTTCCTTTTCCTGCAGCACAACCGCGTCCGCCCCAGCGAAATCCTGCCGCAACATCTCCGCCGTATACAGCAATTCCACCCGCTTCGGGCCGCCCGAGGAATATTTCAGTTGCGATGTTGAAAACGCCTCCAGAATCACGAGTCCGCCTGGCTTCACAGACCGCAGCATCGCGCCATGCACTTTCGCCCGCGCTTCCGGCGGCAGATGCAGAAAAATCGTGAAAACTCCATCAAACTCCGCCTCTGGCCACTTCCACGCCGCAAGATCGGCTTGTTCGATCGTCATTGCCAAGCCCGCGGCCTCAGCCGTCTTACGCGCCCGCGCCACGCCCACCGGTGATAAATCCACGGTGTGAACGGAAAATCCCTGCCGCGCCAGCCAAATCCCGTTGCGCCCGTAACCGTCGGCGGGCACCAGCAGTTTCATTCCTCGCTGAAATCGAGCCGATTGCGCTGCAAGGAACGCATTGGGCTGGTCTCCGTAAACAGGTTCCGCCTGCGAAAACCGCTCGTCCCACATTTTCTCCGGATTTGCCCACTTATCTTCCGCCACGTTTCCGCACCCCTCCCTACAATGAGCCACGACAAAAACATTGTACCGTTGGCTTTTATGCCAGCGCCTCTCAAACCGCTATTGCATCAACTGGTAGGAATTTTGGGGATCGTCCCGCATCACGTGAGCCTTCCCTGCAATGTTCTTGAGCCTGCAATCCAAGCCAACCGCCTGCTTCCCAATTTTCTGACCAGGCGGTAATATACAAACTGGTCCAGAGCACCGCAGCGAGCGAACTGCCTCGAAAATGGTCACTTACGACGAAGGAGGCAACGCCTCCCCATCCACGGGCTCCGGCCTGCTCCGACGCGTTTTCTCCACGCGCCACAAAACCATCGGCTTGCAATACCTCTGGCTTTCCCTCGCCAGCGTTCTCGTTGGCATGGTTCTCTCCGCTCTCCTGCGCGTCCACACCACCTGGCCAGACACCGCGATTCCATTTCTAAACGGCTTCGAAAGCACTCCGGAACGTTTTGCCGCGGTGCGCTTGCTCCATGGCTCGCTGATGGTATTTTTCGTTCTGACCGCCGCGCCGCAACTCGGCTTCGGCAATTTCCTTTTGCCGTTGCAAATTGGTGCCGACGAAATGGCCTTCCCCGCATTAAATTGTCTTTCGCTCTGGCTCACCGTTGCGTCTCTTGCGGGCATGACTGCTTCGTTTTTCGGCCCGATCAGCCTGGGTATTGACCTGTGGCTCATCAGCGCCGCAGTTTTCTCGCTGGCCGCCCTTCTCAGCGCACTGAATTTCTGCGTTACTACAATTTCACTCCGTACCGCTGGCATGACCTTGCCCCGCATGCCGGTTACTGCGTGGGCCTGGTTCGTGAACGCCATCCTCAGCATGCTCATCTTCAGCGTGCTTCTGGCCGGCTGCACCGTAATTCTTTCCGACCGGCTGCTCGGTTCCGATTTTTTCAGTTCCGCCGCGTTTCTGGCGCAGCAGCCGCAAAATCTCGTGCGCCAGGGCAACGTCCCGATCCTTTGGCAGCGCCTGTTCTGGTATTTCGCGCAGGCTGAAGTTTACGTGGCGATGCTCCCGTGTTTCGGAATCATCACACACTTAGTTGCCACCTTTTCGCGCAAGCCTGTCTGGAAAGAGCGCCTGGTCGTTCTTGCGATCTGCGCCGTCGGCGTCGTCGGATTTTGCGTCTGGGGCTATCACATGTTTGCCACCGGCATGAATCCCTACGCGCCTTTGGTGTTTTCCGTGCTCGCTTCCTCTCTCGGCATCCCCGCCGCGATCCTGTTGGCCAGTTGGCTCGGAACGCTCTGGGATGCGCGCATCCAGTTCACCACGTCCGTCCTTTTTGCCATCGGCTTCATTTCGCTCTTTATCGCCGGCGGCCTCTCCGGTATTTTTCTGGCACGTCATGATCTTTCACGGACGGCTGTTAGCGAGGATTTCGTCATTGGCCATTTCCACCTGGTGATGGGTGTAGCCGCGACGTTCGCCATTCTTGCCGGACTCTTCTTCTGGTTCCCGAAACTGTTTGGCTGCCGCCTGAATGAAACCCTCGGCAAAGCACATTTTTGGTTGACCTTCGCAGGTGTCTACTGCATCTTCATGCCTATGCACTGGATGGGCCTGCTGACGCAATCGACGCTGTTGCCGGACGCCCAGCGCGCCGCGCTCGCCTCCGCCAGTGCGTCGATTCGTACTCTGATCACGGTTGCCACCATCTGGACCGTTGGCGCCCAACTCCTCTTCGTCATTAATTTCTTTGGCAGTTTATTGCACAGGAAAAAAACGGAAGCGGATAACCCTTGGCACGCTACCACACTCGAATGGAGTGTTGGCTCACCCGCCCCGGCGCGCAACTTCGATGGCCGCACGCCTGTCGTTTACCGCGGAGCCTACGAGCTTGCGGGAACGCCGGCGCAGGAATTTGTACCGCAGTATCTCTCGCCGGAGCTGCTGGCACAGAAAGCTCGTTGAGCCGACGAAAGGAACAGCATGCCGGGCACAATTTCACCTCCAGATATCGAACTCATCATCGAAAAAAAAGGTGGTGGCGGGGGCGGAGATATTCCTCCCGCGGGCGGTAACGGCGGCGGTGGCGACGACGGAAAAAAACGTCCCAATCGTCCGATCTCCCCGGCGCGTTATTACACTGGCATCGCCATCGGCATCGTTTCTGTTCTGATGTTTTTTATGGCACTGGCCAGCGCGTTTCTTGTGCGCAAGGGCGGTCCCGATTGGATCCCCGTACACATTCCCTGGCTGCTCTGGGTCAACACGATCGTGTTGCTGGCCAGCAGCGGCACTCTGGAGCTCGCGCGAACCCGCCTGTCGCACTCCGATGTTTCCGGTTTTAGACGCTTCTGGCTGATAACTACCGTTTTGGGCGTTGTTTTCCTGATTGGCCAGGTGGTGGCGTGGCGCGTTCTGGTGCAGCAGGGAATTTATCTGGCCAGCAATCCTGCCAGCAGCTTCTTCTACATTTTCACCGGCGCTCACGGCGTGCATCTTCTCGGAGGCGTAGCCGCCCTGATCTACGTGGCCCGGCGAAATTATGATTCCGCAAGAATCACCCGCAGTGTCGCCGCTGAAGTGACCTCCTACTACTGGCACTTCATGGACGCCCTTTGGCTCTTCCTGCTAGCGTTGATGTACCTGGGGAAATAGCCACAACCCTTCACCACTCCCTGCGGTCAGAAAAGCAGCTTCAAAGCGAACTGCAATTGACGCGCGCTCGTCGTCCCGTCTGGCCGGGTAATTGTCGACAGCGATTGCCCAAAGGTGCTGTCCGACAGAAAATTGTCGAACTGTCCGAATTGCGGATGGTTGAACAAGTTGTAAGTCTCCAAGCGAAATTGCAATTTCACTCGCTCCGTAATCGACGTATTTTTCAGCACCGCCATATCTATGTTGACCAATCCCGGTCCGTAGAATTTATTTTTCGCCACGTTGGGCAGCACATCGAACGGCGTGGTGATAAACGCGCTGGCCGCTGGCCCGGTGAAGGTTTTATCCGTACCCGGCGGCTGGCTCGCGCTCGGGCTGATTTGCGTCAGCCGCGCGTATTGCCCGGTGTGGTTGCTATCCACGTAATCGTACAAATCAATCGGGTGTCCCGTCTGCGCGGTGATAATTCCGGTCAGCGACCACCCTTCCAATATCCGCCCCACGAATCCATTGCTCAGATGATCGCGCCCGCGACCAATATTCGGTTCGTAAATAAAATTGACCACCCCGCGGTGGCGGATATCGAAGTCTGAATTTCCCCACTCGGCTTGCAGGTCCAGCGAATTGCGTGGCAAGTTGCCATTGCCGGCTGCCGGCGTCAGTGGATCGTTCACGTTGCTGAGCGTGTGCGCATACGTGTATGCCGCCTGAAACTGAAATCCATGCGTGAACTGCTTCTGCAAATTCACCTGCATGCCGTTATAAATGGAGCTGCCGATGGATTTGAATTCATATTCGCCCGTGCCCGTGCCGGTATCGAAGGCGTTGTTGTTGGTCGCATCGAACGGAAGAAGGCCATTCTCAGCCCCGTTCCACAAGGTGTCGAACTGCAACGTGGCCGTCGTGCAGTTATAGGCATTGGGCACCGAACAATACGCCACCAGTTGTGGCACCAGCGAGTAACTTTGCGGAGGATTTCCATCCACGGTGCGGAAAACATGCGTTCCTTTCACGCCAACATAGTTCACTTCCAGCGTCAGTGTTGGCGTGATCGCGTGCTGGACGCCAAAATTCCAGTTCTGGCTGTAGGGCGTCTTGAAGAACGGATCGACCGTGTTCACGTAATAATCGTATCCGTCTTCCACGACATATGGATTGGGCACGGACACCTGCGCGGGCGGCGTAACCTGCGAAAGCGGCAGCCCTGGGCTGTTGAATGCCGTCAACGCAAACGGCGGGTTTGCGCGCGTATTCCCGATCAAATTTCCGAATGCGCGGTCGTGAAATATGCCGTAACCACCACGTAGGGAAGTTTTTCCATCCTTGAATACATCCCACGCGAAGCCCACCCGGGGCTCAAAATTGTCGTACTGATTCTTGTACAGCGTGCGTCCGGTGCCAGGCCCGACCAACTGGAACGTGAACGGCGCGGGTCCACTGGGATCGGTGAAAATCGTGGAAAGATTGTTGTGCGCTTCGAACGGCACGCCATAGTATTCCCAGCGCAATCCATAGGTCAGCGTAAAGTTCGGCGTCAGCTTCCACGTGTCCTGCGCGAAGCCTGCCCACTCCCGTTGCCGGAATCCGCGCAAGTCCGTCGAAGCGCGATTCGCATTCTTGTCGAAATACTGCGATTGCGTTTGCGTATCCACATAGCCGAGCAAGGCCAGCACCGCGTCTTCCGTGTTCGGGTCGTTCACCAGCGGCGAACTGGCAGGAAGCGCCTGTATTCCCGACGTCGTGTAGCCCTCGAGATTCAAGAACGTGCGCACGCCAAAATCGTCATACGAATTCGAGTACACATCGCGAAACTCTCCGCCCCACTTGAACAAATGCCGCCCGCGAGAATAAGACAAACTGTCCAGCGTCTGGTAAGTCCCTGTGAATCGCGCCTGCGCATTCGCGTCGCCAAGATAAATGCAACCGAAGCCGTCGTACCCGCTCACATTTTGCTGGCCGAACGGCAGATAATAATCCGCGCCCACTCCTTGCGAATCGATCTGCCCAAAACTGTCGAAAAGTTTTGCGCCATCGCAACCATATTGCTGGTGCGAACGGTTGGCGCCGAAGCGGAATTCGTTGATCAGCCGGTCCGTGAAAGTGGAAGTAAGCCCGACGGCAGCATTCTGGTCGCGCAGGTACAAACTCGTGCCGCCCAGATCGTTGGGAAGAAAATCGCTGTGGTTAAAATTGGGATCGCTCTGCTGGTTGAACGTATACCGCACGCTCAGCACATGTTGCTTCGTCAGGTTGTAATCCACTTTGGTAGTGAACGCATCGGACTGCAACCTGGAAGCGCTCGGATAAAACAGCGCGCCGGAAAGGCCGGGAATCACGGCAGGACCGTTTGGGTTGGGATACATCGCCAAAATCTTCTGCATCGTGGGATCGAGCGGAAGCCCCAAAACGTTGTCAGGGCTGTTCGGTGTGCTCACATCCACCGGAACCGGCGCACCAGTATTGGGATCCGGCGCCGTAAATTGCCCCGTCTTGAACTCTGCGGTTGGCACAACGCTCGTGTTCGTCAGCGTGGTGATGAAGCGCTGCCCCTCGTAATTGACGAACCAGAACGCCTTGTCCTTTACAAACGGTCCGCCCGCCGACGCGCCAAAATCGTTGCGCGTATAGGGATTCTGCGGCCCGGTGGAAGCGGGGTTGAAAAAATCGCGCGCGCCTAAAGCGTTATAGCGCCCAAACCAATAAGCATCGCCGTGCAGGTCGTTCGAACCGCTGCGCGTCAAAATCTGGATCACCGAGCCATTGTTGCGGCCATATTCCGGCGCGTAATTATTGGTGATCACGCGGAATTCCTGTGCCGAATCCGGATTTAGAGCGTTCAATCCTCCCGGACCGCCCGGAACATCCGTGTCATTATTGTCCACGCCATCCAACAGAAAATTGTTGTTCCGTTCATTCGTGCCGTTTATCGAAAACCCGCCCAGCGAACTGTTGCTTTGAATCACCCCGGGGCTCAGCAGCACCAGCGAGTACGGGTCGCGCGTCAGCAGCGGCAGGTCCAGAATGCGTTTCGAATCGACCAGGTTGCTGATCTGCGCGTTATCCAGATCGATCAGCGGCAGTTCCGACGCTTTCACTTCCAACGTCGTCGCCACCGGACCTAGCTCCAGATGAGCTTCAAACGTAAAAGATTGGTTGACCGTCAGCGTCAGGTCCGGAATGTGAATCTCCTTAAACCCATCGCGCTCCACGGTTACCGCATACGCTCCCGGAGCCACGTTGGTGAACCAAAAGATACCTTCCTCATTCGTCGAAACATCGCGGGAAATTCCGGTCTGCGTGTTCAGCAGCGTGATTTTTGCCCCGCTCACCACTTTTTCGCTCGGATCGCGAATCACTCCCCCGACGCTGGCGGTTTGCGCGTGCGCTAGCGATGGTAACAGCAAACTAAACCAAAAAAGGCATACCGACATGGAGATGAGGTAAACAAAGCGCTTCATCGAGAATCCCCCGAATAGAGTTTTCCGACCTCGCTCAAGGAAACTGCAAAGAGGTCCCAAGGTACTTCAGGAAGGGAACGCCGGCCTCCGCGGTACAGATCGGGCACAGTTTAACACCAGTCCCGCAACGGGGGTGGATTTTCGTTTTAACGGTGTCGCTTGTGGGGAAAGGAGAATCTAACGCAGTCGAGCCGGCGGATCAGCACCCGGTGGAAGCGATTTGATTTGCGCATTCGTTGCGCTGTGAGCATCCACTTTCACAGGCGCTGGCTGCGCCAATCCCAGGCCCGCGTTCCGCTCCAGGTGCTCCTTCGCGCAGGCGGGGCAATAGCCTTTGCCGCTGTCTTCGTCCCGCTGGCTCGCCAGTTCGTAGCAGCCGCACACGCAGTCGCAATAACCGGTTTCAGAAGCTGTTTTGATCGGTATCAACGCCATGGAAGCTCTTGAACAAACATAGCACGCAGCAAGCGCACGTGCCAAAAATTTGGCGGCTACTCTACGGCTTCAGATTTTTCAAATCCGTCAAACGGAACGGCGATCCCAGGTTTGCTCTCAGCTCCAGCCAGTGTTGCTCCGGGATAGACATGAACACTTCCACGATTTTCGGGTCAAATTGCGTGCCCGAACAGCGCCGGATTTCCTCGCGCGAATGTCCCATCGGCAGCGCCTTGCGATAAGGCCTGTCGCTGATCATGGCATCCAACGCGTCGGCTATGGAGAATATTCTAGCCCCCAGCGGAATCTGTTCTCCACGCAATCCCCGCGGGTAACCGGAGCCGTCAAAGAACTCCTGGTGTGCCAGCACGATCTCGGCGGCATCCCGGAGAAAGGGAATGCGCGTCAACACGTTATAGCCGATCTCGCAATGCGTCCGCATGATTTGTTTTTCGTCGTTATCCAGCGGTCCGGGCTTCCGCAGGATCGAATCCGGAATCGCCATTTTCCCAATGTCGTGCAGAAAGGCCGCGCGGGCCATGATGGGCAAATACGTCATCGGGACGGGAACGCACTTCGCAATGGAAATGGTAAAGGCCGTCACGCGCTGGCAATGTCCTTCGGTCTCCGCGTCCTTCAAGTCCAACGCGCTGCCCAGCGCTTCCAAAGTGTCGTCGTAAGACTGCTCCAGCTCCAGATGCTTCGCCATCAGCTCGGCTGTGCGTTGTTCGACCTTGCGCTCCAGGTCCGCCTGGTAATTGCGAATCTCCACCACCAGCCGCCGGTGTTGCAAAGCTCTCTCGACGCCGTGATACAGCTGGTCCTTCTCAAACGGCTTCAGGATGTAGTCATAAGCGCCGCGGCGAATGGCTTCCAGCGCCGTCGAAATATCGTGGATCGCCGTCACCATGATCACGGGCACTTCCGGATCGAATCCGTGCAACCAGTCCAGCAACTTGATCCCGTCCATCTCCGGCATGATCATGTCGCTCAGAACCAGGTCGGGAGTTTGCTTTCGCACATAGTCCTGCGCCGATCGCCCGTTGCTCACGGCCGTACAGCGATATCCGCGCGACTCCAGCATTGTCGAAACTACTTCGCGAATCGCCTCTTCGTCATCCACTACCAGGATATGGTCAGCGTCCACGGTGTTCTCCCAAACAGCATTATACGGGACGGCACACCTCCTTTTGGGTACCCTTGCCCAGTCAGAAAATAGCGTGTTAGCGTCAGAAGAACAGCGAGTCCGCCTGTCCTAATGGGCAGGCCCAAGGTTCCGTTCTTTTTTCAACTCGTTCCATCATTTAGGAGGTTCCGCTGTGGTGCCGAACCAAGGCCTCCAGGGTATTGCCTTCTTTGAGGCGACAGTTTGCCTCACCCTGCTGGTTTTGTTCCTGCATCTCCGCCGCGATAATCCCACGATCTTCTATCGCCTGTGGCTCTGCGGGTGGGTCTGTCTCACGCTTTCTTCTTTCGCGGAACTCGCGCTTTTCTATCAGCCGCACCGTTTTCTCCAAATCATTTTTTCTGCTGGCGGCGCCGCGGCGTTAGCGCTCTTCCTCGCATCCATTCTTCAGTACGCCACCGCACCCAATCGCCTCTACTGGCCCATGTGGTGGCTTACCGTTTTAATGGCTCTTACCGTCGGTTATTACCAGCGCAATGTGCCGCGTTGGGGCGAAACTCGCTGGGAAACGGCTATCCTTTATAGTGCGATCTGCATCTGCGCCGGCTGGATCCTTTGGCGGGCTTCCACTCCCGTCACCGGTCACGGCGGCAAACTACTCGCCGGAGCATTCCTGCTGCTGGGCTTGAACAACATCGATCGCAAAATCTGGACACAAGAAGACGTTCACCTCCTGCGTTTTGCCTTCGATCATTTTCTGAACGCAGGTTTGGGCATCGGCATGATCGTCATGCTCCTGGAGTCCGCGCGCACGCGCTCCGAGGAAATCAGCGAGAAAATGCGCCAGTTCACCATGCTTACGGCATCCAGCAGCCAATCCGTCTCCATTCCGGAGCTTCTGCAAAAAGTCCTCACGCAAATTACGGGAAGCGTGAGTGCCAGTCATGGCACCATCCGCCTTCTCGAAGGAAAAGGCGACACCGGCGAATTCGTCACCTGCGCGTCCGTCGGATTTTCGCAAACCTATCTAAAACTCCATCCGCGCATTCCTTTGAATCGAGAGTGGGTTCAAGAGCTTTTACAGGGCGAATACCGCATCGCGTACTTCGAAGACGAAAAGGATGCCAACGTCCTGCGCAGTATGGCGGAAGCGGGAATCACGCAACTCGTCACCGTTCCGCTCTGCGGTAAAGAGGGACCGGTCGGCATGCTGAATGTCGGCACACTTCCCGGCAAGCGCCTGCAGGAAGACGAGCTGACTTATCTCGTCAACGTCGCCAATTTTCTGGGAACCACGATCGAAAACGTCAACCTCTTTGAACAGATCAAGTCCGTCCAACAGCAGTGGGTCTATACCTTCGATTCCATCGGCGATCCCATCCTGGTTCACGATCGCGAAGGCCGCATTCTCCGCTCCAATGCGCGCCTCGCCGATCTCCTCGGCCGTAAGAGCCAATCCATTTTCGGACGTTCTGTTAGCGAGCTCTTCAATGTTCGGGGCGATTCCTTCAAGACTTGCCCCTATTGCGAAGGTGTTTCCGGCGAAGGCGACGAGCCCGATCCCTGGCTACAGGGTTATTTCCTTGCTTCCAATTCCCAGTTCATCGATCCTGCCGGCCGTCAACTCGGCACCATCCACGTCCTGAAAGACATCACCGAACGCAAAAGGGCGGAGGAAAAATATCGCACGCTCGTGGCCAGCGTTCAGGAAGGGGTCTTCATCGCCACCGTAAACGGCCGCTTTCTCGATTTCAACGACGCCATGATGCGCATCACTGGCCATGAGAATCGCGACGAGCTATTGTCAGTCGAAATCGGCCAACAACTTTACGTAAATTCCTCCGAATACGAACGCCTGCGCAAACTCTTGCACGAACACGGCTCCGTAAACGATTTTGAGTTTGATATCCGCCGCAAAGACGGCGAAATCCGCACCGTCAGCGAATCCTCCACCGCTGTGCGCGATTCCGCGGGCAATGTCATTGCCTACCAGGGTTTTTTGCTGGACGTCAGCGAGCGCCGCCGCGCGGAGCAGCAGATTCGCCGCCGCAATCGCGAATTGATGATCCTCAATTCCATCGCGGAAACACTCTCATACACGCTTGATCTCAGCGAGTCTGTCCAGCGCACGTTGCGTCAAATGCTGGAGCTTTTTGATCTCGACGCTGCATCGCTTTATCTTCTCGATAAGGATGATGTGACCGTCCGTCGCGTGGCCGCCGTCGGGCATCGTTCAGAGTTCGGCAAGACCTTTCCCGTGTTTGCCCTTCCTAACGGCTTGATGCAACAACTCCGTTCCACTCATGCGACATTCTTGTCCGTCCAGGGACTTCCTCTGCCGCCCAGTGTTCGCGAAATGCAGCGGAAAGAAGGCATCAAGTCCGCTTACGTGGTCATGCTTTGGGCCAAGGAAAAGATCATCGGTGGGTTGGTTGTGGGCAGCCACCATGTGCGGGAATTTTCCAACGCCGATATCAGTTTGCTCACTGCTGTCGGCAGCCAGGTCGCCAGCGCCGTCGACCATAGCCGCCTCTACGAGGAAACGCGCCAGGCCTACGAGCATTTGCGACGCACCCAGGAACAATTGGTCCACAGCGAAAAACTTGCCGCCGTCGGCCAGCTCATATCCGGCGTAGCGCACGAATTGAACAATCCGCTAACCGCGATCCTCGGCTATAGCCAACTCTTATCCGCCAGCGGGGAAGTAGGTCCGCAGGCGTTGGGATACAGCGAGAAGCTCTATAAACAGGCCATGCGCACTCACCGCATCGTGCAAAACCTGCTGAGCTTTGCCCGCCAGCACAAGCCTGAGCGCGTCCCCGTCCGCCTGAATTCCATTCTCGAAGACACTCTCGCCCTCCGCGATTACGACTTGCGCATGAGCCAGATTCGCGTCCATCTCGAACTCGCCGCCGAATTGCCGGAGGTTCCCGCCGATCCCCATCAACTCCAGCAGGTCTTTCTCAATCTTATTAATAACGCCATTGACGCCATTCTCGAAGCTGGCACTGAAGGCGACCTCTGGGTTCGCGCCGGAGTCCAAGAAGGCCAGGTTTTCGTGGAACTCATTGACAGCGGACCCGGCGTCAAAGATTCGTCCCGTGTCTTTGATCCCTTTTACACCACTAAGCCGGTCGGAAAGGGAACTGGACTCGGCCTGAGCATCTGTTACGGCATCGTCACCGAGCATGGCGGCACCATTCGCGTCAGGAATTTGCCGCAACGTGGCGCGGCTTTCCGCATTGACCTGCCCATGCGTTCAAGCGTCTCCGCACAAAAGACCACCGAAATCGAGGCACCGCGGGCCATGCGCAACGGACGAATCCTCGTCGTCGATGCAAACGAATCCGTCCTCGAAGCGGTCGCGGAGTTACTCACTGGCATCGAGCATGTGGTGACCACGTCGACGTCAGTCGAAGAAGCGCGGCGACTACTGGGCGCAAAGGAATTCGATCTGGTCGTCGCGGATTGGCAATTGCTCTACCACGGCGAATCCAGCCACGCGAAGCCGGAACAATTTCAAGCTGACCACGGCCTGGGACCGCGGGTGCTCTGGACCAGCTCAGTTTCCGCTATGGACAAAGTGCCGGCACGATTCTTGACGCCGGACGCCTCCATATTGCAAAAGCCGTTTCAGCCGGGGGAGTTGTATGCTGCCGTCGAGGCCAAACTATTTGGAGTCGCGGCGTCGATTCTCCAGGAATAGCGGGAATTCCGCGGCAATCGCCGCCCGTTCGCCGATGCGGGTAGTCGCGGCCTCCAACTGCAGCGTCATATCGCCTTCCATATCGGACAGGATTCCAAACACGCTCCACGGTTCAAGCCCAAGCCGTAGCCGCCAGCGCAGATAACGGCACAGCAGTACGAATCGCATGTTCAACCGGAAGTGCGCAAACTCGTCCATCGGGGAAATTTCCGGCGCGATCCTCGCCAGGATTCGCGATGCCTCCAGCAGCAAATGGTATTCGTCCTCCAGGTAATTCAGATAACGAAGTGCAATCTGCTTTCGCTCGCGGCGGATGCGTCCTGCAAGGTGGTCGTGGCCCCGTGTATATAGAAAATCCGTATCTTCGTGCCGCAGCGATTGCAGGATCTGCGGCAGCCTGGCGTAGTGCCGTTTTTCAGCCAGTGCGTCGAACACATCGTCCACCGCAAGCAGCGTTTTCTTCGGCGGCCGCACCGCCCACGCCAGAAGCGCAACCAGGATGATGGCAAGAGCGACGAATAGAATCACGGTGCCACTCATGAGCGGGAGTCCCCGGAATGGAATAGCTTGTCCAGGCGGTTGTTGAGCACGTGCAAGCGGGAATTCAACTTCCCGGAAAGCTCCAGGTAATCTTCTGGCGTCAACGGCGGCGCGCTTGCCGCAATCGGCGATTCGGAATGCCGCATCACCGCCCCAATCCAAAGCAGAAGTGTGGCCAAATAAGTCACCGTTTCCAGATAATTCCACAACGGGCCCGCCGTGCGGATCCACGCCTGATAGATCGAATCGTTAATCACGAAAAAGCAGGAATACAGGCAGAAACCGATGGCCAGCATGCGGTCCATTTGGCTCATTTGCACGCGATAATATTTCACGAACACGAACATTGCCACGATGAAGCTGGCGATGCACATTTCCACGGCGCGGTCAGCGGTCAACACCGCCAACGTCCACTGGTCCCGTGAACCCAGAATCGCATAAACCAGTACGCCCATACCCAACACAAACAAAATCCGGCTCACCATCGCCCAAATTCCGCTGAACTCGCCCAAAGCCTTCTTGGCTATTTCGATGATTGCCAGCCACCGCGCGCAGATTACCACGACCTGCGATCCCCATCCAATGTTGTAGGATGCCGCGCTAGCCGGACCGAAGACCTTGTAGGCTGTGGCCACCACCGCGCTCTGAAGTAGCGCAATCAATATGTACGAGAAAAAGGCGGGATGCGACCGGTACACTTTTCGCCGTACCAGAAAGTACAGTAACACCAGTTCCAGCAGCGTGCTGAGCGCCCAGGGGAGGCTACGCAAGATCAGAGCTGCGGACATTTCCTATAGAGTATCATCACTTTACTCGCAGGTAAATAGGCAGCTGTCCGATCTGACGCCACTCCTGGGCGCAATTATGGCAGGATTCTTAACTTCTGCGCGTTCTTCTGCTTTCTAGCCGCACCTTCTAGCTGGAAAATACGTTCCGCGCCTTTGGTGGTGGGGGCGGCATTGGCCCCGGCGGAGGCAAAGGCACGCCATCTATCGCCACCAGCTGCGGCTGGTCTTGCACCTTCGGTGGCGGCATCGGCCCGGGAGGCGGCAGCGGCACCCCATCTGCCACTACCGCCGGGCCCCGCGGCACCGCGGAAAGCGAAGGAGAATTGCTGGGGACTACCAAACAGACTAGGAGTAAACTTACGGAAAGCAGAAACAGCGTCGAGATTCGTTTTTGCATGAACACCCTCCTGCGCTGGAGGGTGTCGCCACTTCTCTCGATTGGAGTTTGGAGCTGGAAAAAGTTCTGTCGACGGAACGGCTTGGGTTCGCTACTCTACATGCTCGATCACCTGCGCAAGTACCAACAGATCCTCTTCGACCTGACCGCCAACTACCTGGAGCCGCTCCAGGGCGCTTATCAGCGATTGGCCTACCTTTTCAGCTTGCGCGATGCCGCCACTGGAAAGTATGTTCATGAAACTCTGGCGAGTCTTTACGGCGCGGAGGATGTGGATCAGGTCATCGAGAAGTGTCACGAAGAAGTCTTCGAACGCCTGCTCGAAATGCCGCTGCATGCGCAAAAAGAGGATTTGCAGATGTATCTGGGTTCTTTGACCGGCACGCTTGGGGGAAATGTCCTACGTTGCCGCGAAACTTGCTCGCAATGGGTGCCGCCTCAGGCTCCCAGCTATCTCACAGAGCTTTACCGTTCCAATCTGGCCGTCCTTCTGGAATTGCTGCAGGACGATACGTCCAAGGCTCGCCCAAGTAGCTGACCACCCCCACCACTTGCCCCACAACTTCCGCCTCATCGGGCGTCAGCCACGCCTCCGGCGCGCACCGCGAAAGCGTATGCGGCTGCATGATCAGTCGCGATTTATCCTTCTGGAACCACCCGCATCGATAGCCGTCCCGTATTTCCACGAAATACATCGGCCGGTCGTATTCATTCGACCAGTCCGCGTCCTCAATCCGTCGCAGCGTTGTGTCAATCAGCACCGTGCTACCCGGTCGCAGCAACGGCATCATCCGCCGGTCAGACAACCCAACGAATCCATAACGATGCTGGCTTTGCGTGCAACTCTCCGGCTCCGCCACAGGAACCACTCCCGCCGGCCTCTTCAACAATAGTTCCGTATTTTCCGGCCGCACCGGATTTTCCAGGGGATCGGTAAACGCAGACGTAGCCGGCGACGCGCTCAGGTGCGTCCGCGGTGGCGGGAAATATGCACCTTCGCGAAATGTCTGGCTCAGCGGTACGTCGTACCAGCTCGAAATCTCCGCAGGATCGAGATGAAAAATGGCCGCCAGCGAATAGAGTTTGTGCAAGCTTGGCACCACTCCGCGATTCTCGATGTCTGCCAAGCGGCTGATGTGCAGGATGAAGTCCGGACGGCCACGATTGACGGCAATCTGATAGCTGGCGCGCTCGACGTCGCGATATGTGAGCCCCAGCGCTTCTCTGGCCTGCCGCAGCCGCAGTCCGGGAGGATACATGCGTGCCTCCTTTCGGGAAGTCACCTGTTCTATTCACATTATAAATCGTTACCATTATGTTACGAAGGCGGAACAAGGTTTGAGCCTGTGGATTTCCTCCTTATTAGCCATGGCGCTGGTTCAAATCGGAACTTCCCCTCTTCCTCCGCACTCGCCTCTGCCTGCGCTCTTTATCACGCTTTCCGCCCGCTTCGCCAGTCCTAGGACTGGAATCTGTTATCCTGACACCGTATGCACAGGAAAAGCGAAGCAATCTACTTGTCCTCTTTCCCGGCGTATTGCCTGTTGACCTTTCTAGCGCTTGCTCCTGCCCAGGCTCAACAGGCCGCTCCCGCACCCTCGGCTCCCGCTACTGCCAACACCACCGCAAACCCGGAGTTCCTCGCCACCGCCGACGAAGTAATGAACGAAATGAGCGAAATCACCGGCTGGAAGCTCAAGTCGCCTCTCAAAAAATCCATTCGTTCCCGCGAGCAGATCCACGCGTATATCCTGGCGGAAATGGATGATGAAAAAGACGCCAAAGAACGTTACGCATCGGCCCGCAGCGCGGAAGCCTTCGGTCTCCTCCCCAAAAATTTCAATCTGGATAGCTTCCTGGTGGATCTGTTGACCGAACAAATCGCGGGTCTCTACGACCCCAAACAGCATGAGTTTTACATCGCTGATTGGATTCAGCCCGACGAGCAGCGCATGGTCATGTCTCACGAGCTGACGCACGCTCTGCAGGATCAGTACTTTCACATTGAGGCCTGGTCCCGCGCCGCCAAACCCAACGACGACGCCGAACTGGCCCGCGAATCTGTCCTCGAAGGCAGCGCCATGGCTGGCATGCTGGAATACATCCTCAAGGACAAAGGCCTGACGTTGCGCGATATTCCCGACGTTGATCCTTCCATCTTCGTGGGCGATCTGAGCGATACACCCATGCTTAAAAAAGCTCCGCCGTTCATCAAGGACTCGTTGATGTTTCCTTATTTCGACGGACTGCGCTTCTCCATGTCGGTCATACGCACCGGAGGCTGGGGCGGTTTTGACGCTATTTTCGCCCGGCCCCCCGCTGGAACGCAGCAAATCATGCACCCCGACTTGTATCGCGCCGACAAAGTTCCCGCGGCGGTAAAAGTGGATTTACCCGATGGCGTAGGTGGCGGGGATTGGAACAAGCTGGAAGAAAATGCCATGGGTGAATTCGGGTGGAAGGAAGTTCTCAAGCAATATCTGGATGACGATGTCGCTAAGAAAGTCGCCGCGGGCTGGGATGGCGACGATTACGCCACCTACGAGAAAAAAGACGATAAGCAGCGCCTGATGCTCTTCACCCGCGTGCGCTTCGACACTCCCGAAAAAGCGTCTGCCTTCTTTGACGCCTACCACCAAGCCTTGCTGAAAAAATATCCCGACCGCACTCCGATTGCCGACGCAAAAAACGATCTGGAGTTCACCACCCAGTCCAGGGCCGTCTTCTTCCGTTGCCAAGCACAGGACTGTATCACCGCCGAAGGCGCCGACCAAAAAATCTACTCCCAATGGCTAAAAAAACTATCCTGGTAAGCGCCGATTAGGTAAGCGCCTATCGGGAGGTCGGAGCCTCAGCTCCGACGTCAAACCACCCGAGCACCGGCTTCAGCCCCAGAGGAAACTCTTCTCTTCTTTCCTAGTGCTCCCGATGGAGCACCATCATCGTCAAATCATCCGTCTGCTTTGCTGTCGCCGAAAAATTCCGAATCTCATCCAAACACGCGCTCAAAATCCCCTGCGGCGTCGTAGCCCCATGCTTTTTCGCCAAAGAATGCACCCGCGCAATCCCGAACTCATCCCCAGCGGCATTGAACATTTCCGTGAGCCCGTCGGTATAAAGGAGCAGCTTGTCCCCCGGCTCCAGCGTCAGCTCGCACACCGGAAAACTCGTGGTGCAAAACATTCCCAATGGAACACCCGTAGCTTCTCGCGCCCGCACGCCCGCCGCGGAAATGTGGAATAGCGGCAGGTGCCCGGCGCTCACATACGTCACTTTCCCACTTGGCTTTGCCGAGCCCACAATCATCGTCGCAAATTGTCCCGCCGTGGTGCTTTCAGAGAACAACCGGTTCGCGTGCTCCACCATCTGCTGCAGCGAAAGGTTCTGCTCGGCCAGCGTCCGGAAAGTGGCGTGCAGATGGCTCATTAGCATGGAAGCCGCCACGCCCTTCCCGGAAACATCGCCCAGCAAAAATAAAAATCCGTCCTCATTCTCGATCAGGTCGCAATAATCCCCGCTGACAATATTTGCCGGCTGGTAATAATAGCGCGCGTGCCAGCCATCCACCGCCCAGTCTTGCGGCGGCAGCAGTGCTTTCTGAATAACCGCGGCCAGCACTAGGTCCTTCTCCAGCGCCCTCTGTTCCTCCGACGAAAGATGATCCAGGCAAAATCGCAGCAAGGGATTGCACAGCAGCCGGTCGGCCTCGATTGTGTCGTGGCATGTTTCGCAGATTCCGAATGTGCCTTGCTGCAAACGCGAAAGCGCCGCGTCCACGCTTGCCAGCAGTTGATGCAGCGTGCCATTGCTGGTTTCCGTCGCGGAAGCGGCGAGCAGCCGGTCGCGCCGAAGTTCCAGTTCCGTTCGCAGATAATTCGTCTCCGTAGTGGCCATAACTCCTCCACCACCAGTTTGCCGAGCTGTTCCTGGGGAATCCATCCGGTTTGTACCTCCAAATTCAGCGGGACTGCAGAGGTTGCAAAAGTTCAAAGAGCGCGATGCCCGTCGCTGCTTGCGGCCGTTGTTCGGGCCAACAGCGGGGCTCCATCCGCGGTCCTAATGCGATGCCGCAAACGCCCCAGCCGGCACACGAATTTTTCTTCCATCCGCCGGTGCCGCGTGCTCGCATACGGGTCGCGTAAACTGCCAAATTGGCGCTGCAATGTCTTCAATCCAAGCTGCGCGAATTCCACCGCGCGCGCAAGGTCCCGCGCGTGGCGCTCATAGTGCATCGCCAATTGCTCGCAGGCAAACACGGTTTCCTGCGGATTGGCCACCAGTTCGTGCAACAGGCAGGCAGACCGTACCCGGTCGCCGCGCCGCTTCGCCATCAACGCCAATTCCCGCGTCGCCTGCGGCCGATATTCCGCGGGCAGCCCCGCATTCAGCGCGTAAGCGCACGCGGAATGCGCCAGTTCTTTTTCGCCCTTGCGATGCAGGAATCGAGACAATCCGAACAGGTCTAGAGAATCCGTCTCGCCAAATCCGTCTTCGCGCGATTCCAGCAGGGAATTAATTTTTCCGAAAAGTGCCGCCAGCCCGCGCAGGTCCATCTGGTTGTGCCGCACAACGCCGGCCAAGGGCTGTCCCGTCCCGCCGCGCAAATATTCAAAGTAATATTGAGGAATCAGCGAGGACACGACATCATTCTCGCGCCTCCAACCCAGCCGCGCCGCGTCCAACACGTGTCGCTCCAGCTCGACTAGTCGCACCGATCCCAATCGCAATCTCCACAACGAACGCGCCGGATGAAGCAAATCCAGATGCGCCGCCAGTTGCGGCACTCGAATGGCCCGCGTCATCGTGAAGCGGTTTTCCAACAGCGGCCAATCGAATGTCTTGCCATTGAACGTGACCAGCACCGGCCGGTCCGCAATCCGCTGGGCAAGCTCCTGCAGCAACGAATATTCCTCGTGCAGGTCGCGTAGAAATAGCTGTTCCACTTGCAATCCGCCCGCGTCCCACCACGCCAGCCCCACCAGAAACGCGTAGGTGCCCGCGCCCCCGGCCAGCCCGGTCGTTTCCGTGTCCAGGAAGAGCCACTTCTCCGGATCCTCCAGGAGTCCTCGCATCCGTCGTGTCGCGGCAGTAGCCTTCACGCGATTCTTGGAACGGTTGCCGTTCGAACCCGATGCTTTGGTCAACAGTTCCAACGCGGTCGGCGAAGGCTGCACAAACTCCGGCGTAGAAAACCAATTCCGGATCGCCAGATGGTCGCCATATTGATTGCGGGCAATCCCGCCGCCCAGCAACAGGCTGATTGGATCGGTGTCATTCGGCAAACGCAATTCCGGCGGACGCGCAGGAGTTGCGCGCACGGGCTTCAGCGCCGCCAATCGCGAAAATTTATCCGCCAGGTTTCCCATTTTAATTTCCTAGGCGCGCAAACGATCCAGAATCACCAGCGCCGCCTCCTTCGCCCGCGGCACCAAATCTCCAGCTGGCCCCACGCACGACGGACACCCCGCATCGCACGGGCACGCCTGAATCAACTCGCGCGTCTTGCGAATCAATATTCCATGCGCCCGGAACAACGGTTCCGAAAATCCGATCCCACCTGGATACGCGTCGTATAGATAAAGATTTGGCTCAAAAAATTCTCTTTGCCCGCTCGTCCACGGTTCCATCGCACTCCCGCTTAGGTCCTTCGCGTCGCGCGCAATTACTGCTCCATCCGAGTCCGTATCCGGCGCAGGCGGCCGCTCTCCAATCGCCGTCCCCAGATCCCGTCCGTCGCACATCAGCAGCAGGGTGGCCACGGATTCCATCGCGTGCAGCAGCCCAAACATTCCCGATTGCCGCTCGCTGACCGAATACGGCAGCGATTCCAACAGCGCCCGCTCCAGCGTCATCCAGTAAGATGTCGTGTGCATCTCGTTTTCAGGAAGCTCCAGTTTCCCCGCTCCAATGTTCTCGTTAGTAAAAAATTTGATTTTCTTGAATCCCACCACCTGTGATCGCACCAGCACTTCGCCATGCGAACGCCAAGCCGCAAGTTCGGGCTTATCCTCATTCGCGCGCGCCGTTTCCGCAATTTCCAACACGCGCACCTGCGTGTAGCGAATCGCGTCCGTGTAATAATCCACGTCCACTTGTTTCACGTACGCCTTCCGCTCCTTAAAATCCAGATGCTCCACGTGAAATTGCTGCGCACCGTGGAGGTAAATCGCTTTTTCATGCACGGTCGTCAGCGCGCTCACGAAGTCCACTTCGCCAATCACGTCCGGCGCGCCGGTAATATCGATGATGATGAAGTTGTCGCTGGTCACCGACCGCAAGCTGATCGTGTCCGCCGGATACGCCTCATTCGTCCAATGATAATTTTCGCCCGCCCGGTGCAGGTAACCCGCGTCCGCCAAACGCGCGCACAAATCCTGTACATCCACGCCGCCAAATTGTTCTCCCGGCGCAATCGGCAGTTCAAATGCCGCGCATTTCAAATGATTGATCAGGATTTCCAAATTGTCCGGCTGGATAAATGCGTGTTCCGGCGTGTTTCCAAAAAAATAATCCGGATGGCGCACAATGTATTGATCCAGCGGCGCCGAAGAAGCCACCAGCACCGCGCAGGAACTTCCGCTGCGTCGTCCGGCGCGTCCCGCCCGCTGCCATGTCGCCGCAATCGTGCCCGGATAGCCTGCCATCACCGCGGCGTCCAGCGATCCTACATCAATGCCTAACTCCATCGCCGAAGTCGTCACCACGCCGCGGATGCGCCCATCCCGCAATCCGCGCTCAATCTCGCGCCGCTCCGTCGGCAGATACCCGCCGCGATATCCGCGAATCGTTTCCGGCTTTCCCGGAAATTGCGCGTTGGCTTGCTGCAGATACGTCAAAATGAGTTCCGTGTGCAGCCGCGAATTGGCAAATACCATTGTCTGCAAATCGTGCTTCAGGAATTCCTGGGAAACCCGCGAAGCCTCATTGATGTAACTCCGCCGGATTCCCAGCGCGCGATTCACCACGGGCGGGTTGTAAAAGACAAAAGTCTTGTCCGCTGCGGGAGCGCCATTCTCCGACTGTACTTCCACCTCTTCCTCGATCAGCCGCGATGCCAGTTCTCCCGGATTAGCAATTGTCGCCGAGCAACAGATAATCTGCGGCGTGCGCCCATAAAACCGCGCAATCCTTCGCAATCGCCGCAGAACGTTACACAAATGACTCCCAAATACCCCGCGATACGTGTGCAGCTCATCGATCACGATGTACTGCAAATTCTCAAACAGCCGCGTCCACCGCGTATGGTGCGGCAAAATCCCGGTATGCAGCATGTCCGGATTGGTCAGAACAATATGACTCTTCTCGCGAATTGCCTTGCGCGCATCCGACGGTGTGTCACCATCGTAGGTGAACACGCCAAATCTGCTTCCTCGTACTCCGCCCTGTGCCGTGCCTTCAGGCCGGCATTCTTCGATTTTCCCCATCGCAAGTCCATCCAACCGCAAATTCAAATCGTACAATTCCGCTAACTGATCCTGCGCCAAAGCCTTCGTTGGAAAAAGGTACAGCGCCCGCGCATCGGCATCACCTAGAATCGCGTCCAGCACCGGCAGGTTGTAACACAACGTCTTCCCGCTCGCCGTCGGCGTCACGATAACCACATTCTTCCCCGCGTGCACCGCCTCCGCCGCCGCAGCCTGATGCGAATAAAGCTGCTTGATTCCTTTCGCCTGGTACGCCGCCCGCAATTCCCCATGCACCCACTCAGGAAACTCCGCCCATTGCGCCGCCCGCGCTGGATAATGCCGCACCGCCGTCAGCAACTCTCCGTTCGCATCGCGCGCCGCAAACGTATCCAGCACCGCCGACACCCGCTCCAGCGAAGTAGAATTCCGCGTACGCTCCATCCGCCCACTCTCGATAGGAGTGACCGAAGCCAAGCGTACGGCAGGAGAATCGAGCATAGAGGGTACCTCCAGTTGTTCGCCTTTTGTTCGCTCAGGCTAGCATGCTGCCCCAACCGCTGCAACCCACAAATTTTGTCCTGTGTGGAAACTCTTCCGATCTGCCATAATCCCCGGCGATCGTTGCCTCAATGCTATCGCGGAGAACATAAATGCCAGAACCAGCGCGCAGCCGCACCGCCAGCGTCCTCACCGACATCCACTTCTGGGTCCCAACCGCCGTGCTCCTCGGCGGATTGTTGCTGCTCAAATTTCTTCACTGAATTTCTCTCGGAGAATCATGCCAGCCGATTCGGCGCCCGCATCCGCCGCTTCAATTCAATCCCGCCATCGCAGCCTGCAACTCCTCGGCATTTTCTGCGGCTTCACCGCCGGAGCGTGGCTCGGGGCCGCCGAAGCGCCCACCAAACTCGTCACTATCGGTATCTCGCCGATCGTCATTTCTTTGATCATGGTCGTCGGAGTCTTTCTCGCGCGCTGGAGCCTTCCCGCTCTTGTCCTCGGCACCACTTCCGTTCGCTCCGACGTAGCTCGCGCGCCGCATTTGATCATTTGGGCGCTTCTCGCCGGCTGCCTCTGGGCCGTCGCGAATACCCTCACCATTTTCGCCATCCGCGACGTCGGCCTCAGCATCGCCTTCCCGCTGTGGAATTCCAACAGCCTTCTTGGCATTCTCTGGGGTTTTCTCTTCTTCAACGAATTGCGCCAAGCCGGATGGCGCCGCTGGGCTGGGGTCCTGGGTGGAGCGCTGATTATGTGCGTCGGCGCGGCAATTCTGGCAATCGCTTCGTCGTCGCAATCTTCCTCGACGCACTCCTTAAACGGCGTCTGGGCCGCACTAGGTGCCGGTGTCCTCTGGGGCACCATGTACATTCCCTATCGCAAAGCCTATCTCACGGGAATGAATCCGCTTTCGTTCGTCACCTTTTTCACTTTCGGCGAACTCGGCATGATGGCCGCGCTAGCCCTCACCTACAACGGCCTCGCTCCTCTGTGGCACGAACTCATCCTTGCGCGCACGGTGATCTTCTGGCTCATGCTAGGCGGATTCATTTGGGTGATTGGCGATCTGTTCCAACAATATGCCGCGAAATATGTCGGCATCGGCCGCGGCATTCCGCTCTCCAACACCAACCAGCTCTGGGGGCTGCTCTGGGGGATTTTCGTTTTCGGAGAGCTGCACGGCAAAAGCCACGCCACGTACCTGCAAGTGATCGGCGGCTCCTTATTAATGATGCTGGGCGTTGGCGCCATCGCCCTTTCCTCGGCCACGGGCCAGGAACAAATGCACTGGAAAGAAGCCGCTGGTCGCGAAAGCACCCGCTACAACGTCTCTGCCGATTACGTAGCTGCCCGCTTCGAAGGCCGCCAAGCCGCAGGCGAAACCACACCCCGCCGCACGCCGCTTGATTGGCTACTAGTCGCCACTGCCACCGCGATTCTCGTGGCATTTGCCGCCATCGCGCGCATTCCGCATCTTTCTTTCCGCTGGGGTCCCGCACTAATCCTGACCAGCGCCATTCTCCTCCTCTTCCTACTCTGCGGCCGCCATCTTTGGCGCACCACCCACTTTCACTAGCAGTCCATATAGCATGCCAGCGCCTTGTGCGGACCCACGACCAACGTTGTCCTCCTGAGGACCGTTTTGTGCGACGAAGGATCTCAACGTAAACTTCATCTACCATGTTCGATTCGCGCACTGGCTCTGACGCAACCTTCATCCACCCCCAATGACCACCACCCCCAAAGTGGACGTAGTCGGCGTCGGCCTAAACGCCACCGACACCCTCATCCCTGTCCCGCATTTTCCCGAACGCGGCTCAAAAGTAGAAATTCATTCCGCCAACGCGCTCCTCGGCGGACAAGTCGCTTCCGCCATGGCCGCCTGCCAGCAATGGGGCCTGCGAACGCGTTATGTCGGCAAACTCGGCGAGGATCATGCGGCACTGCTCCATCGCGCTGAATTCGAGCGCCTCGGCGTGGAAACTCATCTCTTCACCGCGCCCAAGTGTCACAGCCAGCAAGCGTTCATCCTTGTCGATCCCAGCGGCGAACGCACCGTGCTCTGGAAGCGCGATGCTCGCCTGACGCTTCTCCCCGGGGAAGTTCAGCGCGAATGGATCGTCAACGCCCGCGCGCTTCACCTCGACGGCCACGACACCGCCGCTGCGGCGCAAGCCGCGCAATGGGCACACGAAGCAAACATCCCCGTCGTCGCTGATCTCGACGATCTTTATCCCGGCTACGAATCCCTTTTACCTAACATCGATTTCCTCATCACGAGCCGCGACATTCCCATTCGCCTGACTGGCAACTCCGACCTTCACCAATCGCTTCCACAAGTACACCAACGCTACGCCTGTCGCTTGACCGCAGCCACCTTAGGCCAGGATGGCGTCCTGGCATGCGATGGCCGGCAGTTTCACTACGCTCCTGCCTATCGCGTCGATCCTGTCGACACCACCGGCGCCGGCGACACTTTTCACGCAGGTTTTATTTTTGGTTTCCTGCAAGGCTGGCCACTGCAGCGCCAACTCGAATTCGCCTGCGCCGCCGCCGCCCTCAACTGCACCGCCGTAGGAGCCCGCAGCGGCATCCAGCCCGTAGCCCAAATCGAGCACTTCATGGCGACCAACGCAAAACATCACGCCGCCTTCTAACTTTCGGGCAAAACCACAAATAGCGAATCGTCATTCCTAGTCGCGCTCTAGGATCTATGAAATAAAAAACAAAGAATTGTGATTCCGAGCAAAGCGAGGAACCTGTTTTTTCTTCGACCTGTCCAGCACTACTGCCCCGCGTTAGCCGCCATCCCTTCAATCACCGCAATATTCGGCAAAAGGTTCGCCGGCAGCCCATGCCGTTGCTGCAAATAGCCCGGCGCATTATACGAAATCCAAACCTTTCCGGGCGCATCCTCAGCCACCAGAATCTTCAGCGGCAAATCCAGTGCAACGCTCGGCGAAGCCAGCATCAACGGCGTTCCACCCTTGGGATTGCCAAAAATGAGCAACTTCGTATTGGGCATGCTCAGCCCAGCTTTTTCCGCTTCGCCGCTATGATCGATGGTTGCGAACAACTTCACGTTCTTCGCCTGCAAAAACGACTCCAGCTTCGCAACCGTATCGGCAACGGAACGCTGGCTGGCTATTTTCACAATGCCATTTTCGGGAGGTGTGGCCATGGAAGTCTCCTTCGCTGAGAAATGATTCTGGGCGGGCGCGTGTCGCGTGGCGACAAGATAATAGCTCATGGCGAGTCCAAGCACACCGAGGAAAATCGCGACTGCCACCGCAAGCGTTGACGTGTTTCCAAAGGAATTTGCTCCCTTCCTCAGATCGCCAACCAGTCGCAGGTAGCGCACCAGCGACAGCACCGAAACCAACACTCCCAGAAGTATCAATGTTGTTCCGAACCACAGGGAGTAGCCATAGGAAGCGATATGCGCATCTGGCCGCATCACACTGAATTCCTGAAGAAAAAATCCGAATCGCGCTAGCACAAATCCCAGCGCCATCAACGCCAGCCCAGTCCGCACCCACGCCAGAAAAGTTCGCTCCACCGCCAAAAAATCCGATGGCCCTGCCCGATACTTTTCTCCCTGTTCCATCACAATATTGTCCGCCCTATAATCCTATTCTAGAGGCCGTGATTCCGAACGGAGTCTGCGGAGTGAGGAACTCTGCGCCGTCGCACGGGTTTCGTGCGATGAATCCCTCTTCGTCCTATACCCATCTTCCCAATCGGGCACATGCCCTCACGGAGCAATCATCACCATCACCACCGCGTGCGAACCCACCTTCGCCGTATAACTCCCGGTGAACGACCCTACATCCTTGTGCTCCCAAAGATCACGCACCTTCGCGGGAAGGTGACTCGGATACCCGATCTCTTCCCACGTTACGCCGACTTCGCTCTCCGACGCGCCGCGATTAAACAATATCACCGCGCGGCTCCCGTCACTCATGTCCTTAGCCCAAACTTCCACGTCTCCATTTGTCGCCACGCGCCGCCCTTCGCGTCCCAGTTTGTCCTGGTTCACCGCGATCACTTCCTTGTTCGTCAGAATCTCTTTGATCTCCGGCGTCATCGAGCGCACATCATTTCCCGCAATGAGCGGTGCGGCCAGCAGCGCCCACAAACTAAAATGCGCGCGATACTCCGTGTTCGTCATCCCTCCGTTGCCCACTTCCAGCATGTCCGGATCGTTCCAGTGCCCAGGCCCCGCAAAGGATTCCAGCCCAACCTGCAAATCCACAATGTCCACCATGCCCAACTGGCAGCAGCTCCCATCCGGCCATTTCTTCTTGCTGTTCCACACGTCGCTGATGTCGCCCGTCGTCCGCCACAAATTCCCGATGCCTTTTCCCCACAGCCAGGGCTTCGCTGTGCCCCATTCGCACATGCTGAACACGATCGGCCTACCCGTCGCCCGCAGCGCATTGCTCATCGTGGAATACGCTTCCTCGGCATTGCGTGTGAACGTGCTGCACCAATCGTATTTCAGATAATCCACGCCCCACCGCGCATATTGCATCGCGTCTTGATACTCATGCCCCTGGCTGCCCATTCGTCCCGCGCAGGTTTTCGCGCCTGCGTCTGAGTAAAGTCCAAACTTCAATCCCTTCGAATGCACATAATCCGCCAACGCTTTTATCCCGGAAGGGAAGCGCTGCGGGTCGGCGATGATAAATCCGTTTTCGTCCCGGCTCACCTGCCAGCAATCGTCGATCACCACATATTGATAGCCCGCGTCCTTCATCCCGTTCGTGGCCATCGCATCCGCCACGGACTTGATCAGATCCTCGCTCACGTTGCACGCAAATTTGTTCCAGCTGTTCCAGCCCATCGGCGGTGTCTGCGCCAGCGAATTTCGTTCCACCTGTGCGCAAACCGTGCTTGCAAGGAAGATGCTTGCCAATACAACCAAGCCCAGTCTTACCCCGGCCTTCCCGTTCCAATTCATATGTTTTCTCCCACGGACTTTTCCATCAGGTAGAGCGCCAGCGCCTGGTTTGCCTGCGTCCACGCCAGCGGTGTATGGACGTTTGCAATATATCTTCCGTGCTTCAGGAAATAAAGCTCCGGGGACTTGCCCCCCGGCGTCACCTGCGCCAGCGAGCGATTGAAATAGTGCACCTGCTTCTCAAAGCTCGCCCGGTCTGCTCGATTGGCCAGAAATCTCTGCCCATAAATAATGGAAAGCTCCGGATCGAAGATGCACCATTGCGCTTCGCAATTGGGCTGCAGGTGCGCGTCGCGAAAATCCAGCCGCTCGCTGAAGTCCGTGCTCATCTGTCCCGGCGCAAACCACTCGTCATAGTCCTGGCAGAAATAGGAATCGCCCGCATAGCGCTTGATTCCGATCTCTCCGTTCAATCGCGCCTGCACCAGATTCAGGATGGCATCTTCCATCACCCGCGTGCGCAGCGCATTCAGCGGATGAATCAGAAACAGCAGCGCGGAATCCACCAATCGCTCCGGTGGCGATTCAAACGGAAGCGTGCGGTCCAAACGATCGCGCCCTTTCGCGATCAACTGCTCCAGGTAAGTCAGATTCGCTGGGCTGCCGGAACCCGCCGCCGCACGATGCTTCTGCATTTCCTCCAACCCTGCCACCACCGCGCCCACGCTCGAGTTGTTGATCTTGCGTCCTTCTTCCCACGCGCCGCTGTCCCGGTCCTGCCAAAATTCAATGGCTCCGAAATACGCCGGGAAAATCCCATAAATTTCGTAATCAGCCGCGCTCATGGGCAGCGCTCCCGTGTTTGCCAGGACATAGCGAAACCACAGCGCGTGCCCCAGAGCGTCATTCTGCGCATGCGGCCATTTTTCCGGCAATTCGCCAAGCGTCTGGGCGGTAAATCGAATATGCGGCCGCCGGTTCGCGTCTTCCCGCAGCACATGGACCGGATCATCGATGATTTCGCGAAACCGCGACATTTGTTTCTGGAAAAACCGCGTCAAGCCCTGCATGCACGCGATCGCGGGAGCCAATTCGCCTCGCCGCCGCAGCGAATCCGCCACCATCACGTTGTCCCGAATCCACACATTCTGATAACCGGTCGCCGAATCCACCGCCTGGCTCGAACTAGCTGCAAACAATCCATTCGCTACCGGCAAGATCTCGTGCGTCCGGTATTCCGCCAGCACCCGCTTGATTTGCCCCAGGCTCTCTGGAGTATAGGTGTCCGCAATCAAGTGCCGGAGCAATCCATTTTCCATCGCCAAATTCTATCCCACATACCGGCAGCGTAGGCTTCAGCCTATGTTCCTGGGGGCATGTGCCCAACTCGCAAATGGCGGGAACAAAACATCCTCCTTCGGTGTCTGAAACATCGTAGCTCCTCCCGTCGTATCTTCATGGCAGAGGCACGCTGACTGGGTTCGACCTTTGCGCGCCATTGATCACCCTGAGGGTGCCACGTCCATGAACATGCGAGAATCGGAAGGAATCAGCTCCGAACGTCGAAGAGCGCCTCGCTACCGCTATCAGGCCGTCGTGGAGATCGAATGGGGTTCTGCTCGCTTGCGCGCCCGCACTCGCGATATCAGCGAAGGCGGCATGTTCATTGAGGCCGACGATGTACTCTGGGTTGGCGCGGGCTTTCGCGCGCGCTTGGCTGTCGATCGCCCCGTGTGGCTGGAATGTTCGGTCCGCCGCGTGGAACCTGGTCTCGGCATGGGCGTTACCGTTGAACTTCGCGAGG
Source organism: Candidatus Acidiferrales bacterium (assembly GCA_963701055.1). Lineage (GTDB taxonomy): Bacteria > Acidobacteriota > Terriglobia > Acidiferrales > UBA7541 > Acidiferrum. Next base: position 2,042,216 of record OY969563.1, read on the forward strand.
ATCAAGCCCAACGCCACTATCGGGATCTGCTCGCGAAACTCGCGGGGAGTTAGTTCGTCCCGCCGTATACTACATTAGATGACACGTTGCCTGGATTGTGGGTCTCCGCGCACCAGTGATCAATGTCCCAACTGTGGACTGACCTCAGCTGCCGCGGAGCTCGTTTTCCGTCGCCGCCTTCTTCGCCAGATGGCCATCTTCCTGGCTGGTTCGCTGCTCTTTCCTTATCTCAGCCAGGTTTATCCCCCGCTGGACCTCGATGCCATGCTCGTTTTTTATGGTCTCGTATTTTTCGCCGCTCTCACCTTGGCGATTTTTCTCGATCGTCAGGCGCGCGCGCGTAAAGACATTGAAATCTTGCGACACTTGTTTACAGGCCTGCTTCCGATTCCGTTCCTTCTTTCCGCCGCGCTGTTTATCAATGGCAAGTTCGATTCGCCCAGCAAGGTCGAGTATCACCAGACCACCGTTGAAGGCCGCTACTTAATGAAGGGAATCGTGCGCGGCACCCGACGCCTGTTTGTCTATTCCTGGCGGGAAGGGCGAAGGTACGAACGCCTCGCGGTTGATTCCGATGATTACGATCGTTTCCACGAAGGTGACCGCATTAATGTGGGCGTCGAGACTGGCGCTTTGGGAATTCCGTGGTTCTACGGGGTCTATCGCGTGGGCCAGGCCCACGTGCCGATGCCGCCGGAAACGCATCTGAAGCCGTCGAAGCCCGAAGCGCCACCAGAAGCGCCGGCGCAAAAATCAGCTCATCCGTCCGATCAATAAAGCGGTCGCCCGTTCATCCCCAGCGGAATCTGTAATTCCAGGAAGTGGCCGTCTTTCCCCAGCCGGAAGCGGATGCGCTCCATCGATCCCACGTTTCTTTCCAGAAAATCCGGTGTGTCGATGGGCTTGTCCGGCACATCCCCCATCGACCATTCCGCACTGTCGCCCGACACCTTGATTTTTTGTGGATCGATGTCGAACACTTCCTGGTCCTGCACGTTCACCAGCAGGAAGCGCTTCCACAAGCGCACCAGCAGCACGCCTTTTTTCTCCGAATGATAAATGTTCCAGGAATTCGGCGCGTTGTCGTTGAACTTTACGATCGCAAATTCCAGCGTGTGCCAGGTGAGCTTCTTCCCGCCCTCTGCCGGAGCATGCGCCTGTCCGCGCGCTAAGCCTGCAGACGCCAGCAGAAGCAGAACAGCCACACCAACGCGAAAGTTCGTCCGAGAGCCATTGTTCATTTGCCGAAACCGCAATCGCGCCACAAACTGCCCCACTCCCGCAACCCAAATCCCGTTTGTGTTGGCACTGCGTGGCCCACTTGCCGCGCCAGCATCGTGATTTGCCCGCGATGGTGGGAGTCATGCGCGATCAGGTAGCCCACAAACGCCACCACGTCCGGCTTGAAGTGCGGCACTTTCCCCGCTGGATCGTCCAGCGCTTTTTCAATCAGCCCGCGAATCGCGTTCGCCTTCAACGACGATTGCATCTGCGCGCGCGTCGCTTTATCCGGATCGAGTTTCCCCGGATGCTTTCCATTCTTGTCCGCCGCCGAAAGCCACATCAGCCGCACGTGATGAATGTGCGCGGCAATCGCGCCAATCGAACGGCCTTTGCCGGAGGGCGGCGGCGCTTGCCACGCAGCATCCGCAACGTGGCTCAACAACAGTTGATTCGCTTTTTCATTGATCGCAAATGTTTCCACCAACGACTTCTTGAAATCCAGGGCACCCGATTTTGTCCCAGCCGCAACAGTGGGCGTCATTTTCATTCCTCACAAGTCCCTCATACGGAAAGTGTACGACAACCCCGCCCTCCCCGGCATGTCCCCACCTATCCCTCCTGCCAATCGCGCGCCTCCAATGTACAATTCAACATGCCCAGGAAGACCGCCCCACGCAGTTTCGTCTTCTCCGTCCCTCTCGTAAAACCCCAGAGCGCCCCGATCTACATACTCGAAATTCCGCAGCGCGTCAGCGCCGCCATCGGCCGTCGCGGCCCCGTTCCCATTGTCGCCAGGCTAAACGGCGCCGTGGAAATCCAAGCCAGTCTGGTTCCCCTGGGAGGCGGGCGGCACAGGCTCCAATTAAACCAGCGCATACGCCTTGAGTTGGACATCACTCCCGGCGATCTTGTGCGCGTCTCCCTGACTGTGCCCGAAAAGCCGCCAGTGCTTGCCGTGCCCAAAGAATTGGGATCTGCCCTAAAGGAAAATGATCTGCAGGAAACTTTCTCGCGATTTCCAGCAGGAAAGCAGAATCACATTATCCAGTGGATCGACGAAGCCGCTCATCCACAAACCCGCGAACGTCGCGTCGCCAAAACCATTGAAGTAACCTTCCGTGCCCGCGAGCGCGCCTACGAACGAAAAATACGCACGAAGTGAAAATCGACACCCTGCTGCAATAGCCGGCGCCGCTTAGGGGGTCGGAGCTCCAGTTCCGGCATTTAAGGTCACGCGACACAGCGCGTTGTGACCGCCGGTGTATCGCCACATACCGCTTTCAGGCTAACTATAACTGGGACGGAATGAACTCCCGATCCTATGCCTTCCGATGGAAGCGTAGGTGACTCAGCAGCCCCCGCCCCCCCAGAATTAACAAAAAAAGAGAGAAATCATGTTTGCACGTCATCTCACCCTGCGGCTAAAAGAAAATCTCGCCAAGGAATTCCCGGTCCTTTTCGAAAAAGAAATCCTGCCCTTGTTGAGGCACTGCCACGGATTCGTGGACGAACTGGTTCTCGTCACCCATGAGAGAAAGGAAGTTGTGGCCATCAGCTTGTGGGAAAACAGGGAGTGCGCGGAAGCTTACGTTCGCGAACTGTATCCCAAAGTCGAGAAGATCGTTGAGAAATATACCGAGGGAAAGCCCATCGTCAGGAATCTCGATACGGAATACTCCACCTTCCACAAGGTGGCATTCGCTGCAATGGCATAGCCCCCGGTTTTTTGGTCGAGGCAAGAGGGGGTGTAGCTCTGCTCCCTCCCTCAATTTTGAGAGGAGAACATACACAGCCATGGCGGATTACTACAATTTTGAGCAAGTCATCCAGATTTGCGGAGTCCCCGAGGTCACCCTTTCGGAATTGCAGCGGAACGGGTTTCTGGAGCCAATCGTCAAGCGCGGAAGGTCCTTTCTTTCCTCGCAACAGGTCTACCGTTTGCGTGTCGCTATTCGCCACGCGCGCAAAGACAAAATGGATTTGCAGGAAGCGCTAAAAAGAGTGGAAGCTCGATGGCTTGCTCAGACCCCCGCGTTCGACGGTTCGGAACATCATCGGCGCGTGCATACACATCCTGCCTGACGAGCATCCGAAGCTAAGCGCTGCAACGTGCGCGCCAACCCCGTGGCTGAAACTGTCTAATATTGAACAGATTTCGTTTTGCTTTGCCTGTAGAGTCGCCAACTACTCTGGGCCAGGTTCTCGAAGGCGGGGACTGGTCCACGGAAATTTTTGCATTTCACGATTCGAGGCCGCGCTCAGGCTTTCGACAACGGATAGCCGTCCCCTGAACCGTTCTCTCTTCGTCTATAGAAAGAGAGTCCTATGTACGCTCGCAAGGTTTCTCTGTCCCTGAAGTTGGAATCCGCCGCACAATTCCTGCAAAAAGTCGAACACGAAGTAATCCCTCTGCTACGCAAGCAGAAGGGTTTTCTGGATCAACTTATCGTCTTTCCGAATAGCGGAAAAACCGTCTATGTCTATAGCTTCTGGCAAAATAGCGAAGACGCCGAAAAGCATGACTGCACAACTCTGCCGGCGTTAACTAAACTCCTCTCTGGAATAATTGAAGGGGCGCTCCATGTCCACAATTTCGCGGGCTCCGGTGGCCGTTTGTCCAGTGCACCGCGCTAAGCGCTGATTTGTCCGTCAAAAGTAGTGGCCGGAAACAACCAAGGCAAGAACCAGGCACCAACTCAGCAATCATCGCCCTTCTCATTGTGTACTACTCCAATTCTCCGGCATTCCGAACGAAGTCGCGGAGTGATGAATCCCTTTTTCCGCCACCACCCATCTCCACCTTCAATCAAACGACCCCGCCAGATCATGTATATTACCAATGCCGTTTTTCACTTTAGGAGCTGCTGCGATGAACTCGATCACCTCAGCCGATGCGCGCCCCCGCGCACCACATTATTTCGCGATTCTCGGCGCCATCGTATCGTTGTTCCTCATCTCTCCCCTCTACGCCCAAGAAAAAACCGCCGCACCCTCCCGCGCCGCCACGCTCTTGGACTCCATGCCCCGCGCAAAACGCATCGGCCACGCGACCATCTCTCCCGATGGCCTGCAAGTCGCCTATTTCGCGGACCGAAAACTCGTGGTCATTCCCGTCGCTGGCGGAATTTCGCAATCCATCTCCGTGGAAGGCAATCTCTCTCTCCGCGATGTCGCCTGGTCCGCCGACAGCAAGCGCCTCGCCTTCATCGCCGATCTTCCCGGTGACGTTCCCTCAGCGCAAGTCTGGACCGCCGCGCCCGATGGTACCGGGCTCGCGAAATACGCAGACCTGAAAGGTTACGTCGAATCCCCGAGCTTTTCTCCCGATGGTTCGAAGCTGGCCATTCTCTTCATCGAGGGAATACCTCGCATCGCGGGGCCGCTGGAACCCATGACGCCGATGTCCGGTGTCATCGACGAAAAAACGTACGAGCAACGCATCGCCACTCTCGATCTCGCCACCGGCCACCTCGCGCAGCTCACGCCCGCCGACGTGTACGTTTACGAGTACGACTGGACTCCCGACGGGCAATCCTGGGTAGCCACCGCCGCGCACGGCTCCGGCGATGCCAACTGGTACATCGCGCGCCTCTATCTCGTGCAAGCGCAAACCGGCGAGATGCGCGAAATTTACAAGCCCAAGCTGCAAATGGCCGGCCAGCGCGTTTCCCCCGATGGCAAAAACGTGGCCTTCATCGAAGGATTAATGAGCGACGAGGGTTCTACCGGAGGAGACGTCTATGTTGTCCCAATCGCCGGCGGCGCCGCGCGAAATCTCACGCCCGACATCAAATCGTCCCCATCCGCGCTAGCATGGACCGCGCCCGACCGCATCACCTTTTCCCAGAATGTGGACGGAAACGCCGGCTTCGGCAGCGTCGGCCTGCAAGGCGGCGCGGTCAAATCATTGTGGACGGGCGAAGAAATAGCTTCCCCTGCGGGCGCGATCTGGACCGCTGCGCGCTCGTCGTCGAACTACGATCCAATCACCGCCGTCGTGCGCCAATCCGGCAGCACTCCGCCGGAACTTTGGGCTGGGCCGATCGGCGCTTGGAAGCGACTCACGAATCTGAACGCCGGTATCAAGCCCGCATGGGGAGAAATGCGCAATGTCCACTGGATGAGCGGTCCCACGCGCGTGCAAGGCTGGTTGATGTTGCCCAAGGATTACGATCCGGCAAAAACTTATCCGCTCATCGTCAGTGTGCATGGCGGCCCGTCCGCCGCGTGCCGGTCCGGTTGGGATGCGCATTTCATGGGCCTCGCATCGGCGCTCGGTTACTTTGCTCTCTGCCCAAATCCGCGCGGCAGCTACGGCCAGGGCGAACATTTCACGCAAGCAAACGTGAAAGATTTCGGCGGCGGCGATTTCCGGGACATCATGACCGGCGTCGACGACATTGTGCAGAACTATCCGATCGACATCCATCGCCTCGGCATTCGCGGTCACAGTTACGGCGGCTACATGACCATGTGGGCCGAAACGCACACGCAGCGTTTCGCAGCGGCAGTAGCGGGCGCCGGTCTCTCCGACTGGCTCAGCTACTACGGCCTCAACGACATCGACCAGTGGATGATTCCGTTCTTCGGCGCATCCGTCTACGACGATCCCGCAGTCTACGCCAAAAGCGATCCCATGCACTTCGTAAAATCCGTGAAAACTCCAACGCTCATCCTCATCGGTGACCGCGACGGCGAAGTCCCCATGGAACAATCGGTCGAGTGGTGGCACGCCCTCGAAACTTTCCACGTGCCCGTAAGGCTGGTCGTCTATCCCGACGAAGGCCACGCCATCGGGAAACCCGCCGATTCCCGTGACTACACTGTGCGCACATTCGACTGGTTCGAAGAATGGTTCGCCAAAGCCCCACCGCCAAAGCGCGCCGCGCCGTAAACGCCTGCCTCACAGAGCGAGTTCGCGTAGAATCTATCACCAGGAGCCAAATTTCTGACCGACGAATCCGATCCTAACTCCAGCAGGGAATTGCAAAACGCGAGCGCACCAGCCGACGCGGCAAATCGCCAAAACACTACAACGTCGCCGCCTCCTAGCCGATGGGGTCGCACCGATCGCCACCGCCTTCTCATCTTTGTCACTATCGGCTTCCTTCTTCCCGGTGTTGGTGTTCTCGCGTTGCTGCACGCCATCGGCGGTAACAGCTCCGTCTTCACTGTCCAACGCGAACTGCCCACCAAAGCCATCATGGCCTTCTTCATCGTTCTCGCCACCTGGATCGTTTCCCGCTTGGAAAACCGCCCTCTCGACGATTACGGTCTTCCTCCCAGTCAGACCTTCGGAAAAAGATTTTGGGAAGGCGCCCTCTGGGGTTTTGCGATGCTTTCCCTGATCCTGCTTATCCTTTATCTGTCCCGTCACTTTCGCATCGATTCCGTCGCTCTCACCGGCAGCGTCCTTTACTCTTACGCCCTCGCCTGGGCCGTCACATTCCTCGCGGTGTCCGTTAGCGAAGAACTTGGGTTTCGCGGTTACTGGCTGTTTACGTTAAGCCGCCGCATCACTTTCTGGCGCGCGGCCGTGTTCCTCTCTTGCATCTTCGGTGCGGCGCACATCGCGAATCATGGAGAAAACGCTCTCGGCATTCTTCAGGTTATCGCCACGGGCTTGCTTTTCTGCTTCACCATTCGCCGCACCGGCACGCTCTGGTTTGCGCTCGGCTTCCACGCCGCCTGGGATTGGGCGGAAACTTTCTTCTACGGCACGCCCGACAGCGGATTGCTCGGCGTTGGCCGCTACCTCAACACTTCTGTCCAAGGCCCCAGCTGGCTAACCGGAGGTTCCGCCGGACCCGAAGGCAGCATACTCGCACTCCTCGTCCTCCTGCTCTGCGCTCTGCTCATCCATCTCCGCTTCCCTCACGCAATCTACCCCGATCGCCCCGCCTAATGTGTCCTCCTCAAGGGCGCCGCACATGCCGCCGTTGCATGTGGGTTCTTGGGTTTTCCCCGCCGTTGTAGGGCCGCTTTCCGAGGCGGGCCCTTCTCCGAACTTCGCACTTACTTCCGTCACCCGCCCAACCCGTCTCGACGTTCACTGTCCCGCCGTACTATTGCCGCCTCGCACTCCGCCCGCTAACGTCATCCATTCAAATCAAACAAAAATCCTTCCCAGAGGATTTGGGAGCCGTTATGCGTTCCAACGCGAACCGCGGCGCATTCTGCTTACTCGCTGCGTGCATGCTCATGCTCTCGCTGGCGCCGCAAACCGCTGCGCAAACGACGCCCACACTAACTGTGGACGCCGACGGCAACACGCATCCCATCAATCCCGATATTTATGGCCTGGCGAACTATGGCCTCGACGCCACCTACGCCAAGGAAATTCAAGTCCCCAACATCCGCTGGGGCGGCGACGGCACCACCCGTTATAACTGGCAAGTCGATTCCAGCAACTCCGGCTTCGATTGGTATTTCATGGGCGGCAACGGCGAAACCACGGTCACGCCCAGCGCCTCGGCCGACCTGATGGTCAACACCTACAAGACCGCTTCCAACGCGCACACGCTTCTCACCATTCCCATTATTCCCTACGTCAACAAATCCGCTGCGTGGAGCTGCAGCTTTCCTGTTTCCGTTTACGGCGCGCAGCAATCCACGAATCCCTACGTCCATCCCAACGGTGACAATTGCGGCAACAGCATCGCCACAGATGGCACGCAACTTCTTGACTCAAACATTTACGCGAATCATATCGACAACACCGTTGCACTCCAGCAAGGCTGGATCCAGCACCTCATCTCCACCTTTGGCACCGCTGCCAACGGCGGCGTTCCGTATTATCAGCTGGACAACGAACCCGGCGGCTGGAGCAACACGCATCGCGACGTCGAACCCGTTCAGCCCGATTACGACACCATCATCAGCCTCGGGCAGCAATATGCCGCGATGATCAAGCAGACCGATCCTTCCGCGAAAGTCTTTGGCCCCGTCGATTTCACGCTAGGCGGCTGGATTGGCACTCCATCGCAGCAAGGGGGTCTCTACGCCGGACAATATTACTTGCAGCAGATGGCCGCCTACCAGCAAACAAACAACCAGCGCATCCTAGATTATTTCGATGAGCATTATTATGGCGGAGGCTCCACGGACGCGGCCGAACTCGAATCCACCCGCGCCCTCTGGGATCCCACCTTCAACTCCGGCAGTTGGGTGGAACAATATTACTTCGACGGTCCCATGCAGCTGATTCCGCGCTTTCAGAGGTGGATTCAAACCTACTACCCGGGCACCAAGCTTTCTATTTCTGAATATAGTTTCGCCAGCGGCACGAATCCTCTCGTTGACATGCTCACGGAATCCGATGTGCTTGGAATATTTGGCACCCAGGGCCTTGATTTCGCCAATATGTGGAACGTTCCGGCGCCCACCGCTCCACTGGCCTACAGTTTTCGCATCTATCGTAATTACGATGGCGCGGGCAGCCAGTTCGGTGACACTTCCGTGAATTCCACGAGCACCGACCAGAGCCAGCTTTCCGTCTACGGCGCCCTGCGTTCTTCCGATAGCGCGCTCACCGTGGTCACCATCAACAAGACCACCGGCACCATCCAGACTTCCTTGACGCTCACAAATTTCAAGCCGGCCTCGACCGCCGCTGTCTATACCTATAGCAACGCGAACCTAACGCAAATCGTCGCGGGAACGCCTGTCGCTGTGGTTTCAAACGCGGTGAGCTACACCTTCCCCGCCTATTCGGTCAGCGTGTTTGTATTCACTCCCGCGCCCACGACGTCAGGCCCGACTACAACCTCGCTCGCCGCGTCGGCCACGCAGCTGAACGCGGGGCAAAGTGTCACCTTCACATCCACTGTTGCGCCCACCTCCGGCAGCGGCTCTCCGACAGGCTTGGTTACGTTCAGCAGCGGCCCAACCGTCGTCGGTGTCGGCACGCTCAACTCCCAGGGCATCGCCACGTGCACTACTTCCTCTCTAGCGGCCGGTTCGTACAACGTCATCGCCACCTATTCGGGTGATTCCAATTACGGGGAGTCCACCTCATCCGCAGTGCCAGTTGTCGTTGTCGCGCTGCCGAAAGTCGCAACCACCATTTCTGTCACTCCGCCCAGTGCGCAGCTTACCACCGGCCAAACCTTGAACTTAACCATCTTCGTCGTGCCGCAATCCGGCATTGTCACGCCCACAGGCACCGTCACCATTCTCGACGGCCAAACGCAACTGGCTGCCCCAACACTGGCTGGCGGCTTTGCGTCTTTCAGCACAAGCACTTTGGCGGTGGGCAGCCACTCGATTACCATCAACTATTCCGGCGATACCAATTTCACTGCCTCCACTTCGGCCGTGATTCCCGTGGTTGTCTCGGTCCCGGGCAAGGTCACTACCAACACATTGCTCTCCACTTCGGCCACGCAAATAACTTCCGGCACCAGCGTCACATTCAGCGCCAACGTCGCCCCTGCCAGCGGCTCGGCCGCGCCCACCGGAACAGTTTCGTTCCTCGATTCGCAATCCTCGCTGGGAACCGTGACTCTCAGCGCGGGATCCGCGCAATTCACTGCCGCGAATCTTTCTGCCGGCACGCATTCGATCACCGCCGCATATTCCGGAGACTCCAATTTCCAGCCATCGACTTCCGCCGTCGCCACCATCACCGTCACAACCGCGGCCGTCCCACCGGACTATTCACTGTCAATCAGCGGCCCGTCTCTCACCGTCACGTCCGGCACTATCGGCACGATGACCCTCACCGTCACGCCCACAAATGGATTCAAGCAGTCCGTCAGCTTCGCCTGCTCCGGCCTTCCTACCGGCGCTAGCTGCGGCTTTAGTCCGCAATCCGTTACACCCGCGGCCGCCCCGGTAACAGCTACGCTCTCCATTCAAGCTCCCGCGGCTGCAATGACAAGCGCGGCTGCATCGACAACCAGCTCATCCGCAAATTTATTCGCAGCCTTCCGCAACGCGCGAATCCCCACGTCCAGGTTCGCCTCAATCTACCTGCTGGCATTCGCTCTGGTCGCGTTATTCTTCCAAACAACCGACAAGCAGCAACTGGTGCCAACCCGAAAAGTTCTCCGCACTCTGACGCTCGCAACAGCGCTAGCGATTCCCCTGATTATCAACGGCTGCGCTACCTCCAGTTCCTCGACCCCAGCCGGCCACTCCAGCAACTACACCGTCACGGTGACCGCTACTGCCACCAACGCGCCCTCCCATTCCCAAAACTTAACGCTGACAGTCGTTACCCCATAAATCTCCGCTACACGCACCGAAGGGGCCTGTTCTCACCTTACAAAATGGGGAAGCCCCGGCTTACGCTGGGGCTTCCTTTGCCGTCCACGGATTTCTACTTATGTGGGCCTTTCGTCAGATCATGGCTGGCAGCGACTACCTCTGCTGCTGCCTCGCGCGGTTCTTTTTCTCTCACGGCATAGAAACATCCCGTGCCAGGACTCGGTCCTGCGACCGGGTACCCCATGATTCCGTCCAACGCATTCCGCGTCACGTTGGCCGCATAGACCAAACTCTTCTGCGCAAGAGGCTCTTCTTTATCAGCGCTGAAATTCCACAACACCAGGCCCTCCACCTGAATCCATCGGCCTCCTCCGAACGCGTAGGTCCAGGTTCCATTAGCGTGGAAGGTCCACACTGTAGAAGAATTACTTACTGGCGGACCAGAACAGCCCCAAGCGACAAAACCGTTCCAGGTGCCGACTATGCTGGTTGCGTTTGACATCGACGTTTCTCACTTTCTGTTCAAATTCCCGAGTCTCCAGGACTCCGTCCTGCTTTTCGAAGGAGTTCGCGGCAACCGCTCTGCGGTTGTCCTTTGAAAAAAAATATGAACCCGTTTGATAGTGAGAAACGAACGGACATCGTTATACCGCAACGCAAGAAGCCCCAAAGAAAATGCCGCAGCCTCGCCGGGTTTCGCCTGCGATAATCATTGACTTGCTGCACGATGCGTCATATCGTCACGATAGTCATTTCTAAAGGCCTGCAATCCAAAGAAATTTCCCCAAGCAAAGGCTTCACCAACCGAACTAGGAAGTATCGGTCCCAAGGAGGACCACCCATGAAGCATGTCTTACGGTTTATCACGATTGCTCTGTTGACTGTAGCTGCTTGCTCCACTCTGCGAGCTCAAAGCAATCCGCTTGTCGGAACTTGGAAACTCAATGTCACCAAGTCCAAGTTCGATCCCGGCCCGGCGCCAAAGAGCCTCACGCGCACTGTCGAGGCGCAAGGTGATGGCGTGAAATATTCCTTTTCAGGAGTTGCCGCCGACGGAACGCCCATTACCTACGGTTTCTCCGTTAAATTCGACGGCAAAGACAACCCCATCGCAGGTTCCATTCCCAGCGGCGCAGACACCATTTCCGCCAAACGCACGGACTCCGATCATTTTGTCGCGACCCTCAAAAAGGGCGACAAACTCCTTGGCACATCCAAAGTGACCGTTTCAAAAGATGGAAAAGTCACCACGGTTGACTCAAGCGGCGTTAGCGCGGCTGGCGTGAAAACGCATGATGTCCAGGTCTACGATAAGCAATAGCAAAAAACGCTACTATCCGGACTTAGCCGCAGTTTCAGGGCGGCTCTTCCTCGGGCCGCCCTGTCTATAACTCCATCGCCAGCCCCTCTGTTCAGTCCGCGAACTTTGACAGAAGGCCGCCTAGTCTCACTTACCGCGCAGCAATGCTATTACGTCGAGCAGAACCAGGATGGCGACAACCACTTCCAGCGCAAACATGCGCCGTTCGTTGAATTGGTCCACCATGAACTCGTAAAGCTCTCCCGCGGTTTTCAACTTCTCGCCGACGAGCGTCCTGTAATCAGTGACGCCAATTTTTGCCGCTCCAATGTTGTAGACCCGGGCGTAATACGTGTCGCTGATGAATTTCACCGCGTATTCCGTTCTCTCCGCCAGGTCCATGATGTCAAGGCGGATTCGATTTAAACGGCCTGCGCGCCGCGATAATCGCCAGCGAGACCAAAAACTTTCGTGGCCTTCCAGCGAACTGTACACCTGCGACAGCAAGTTGGTCAGCAGGTCGTCGTAATACCGGAATTCGAGCAGTTGCGTATTTGCGTACTCCAGAATTTCTATAACCGCCGGCGTGGCCTCCGGGTGATCGTAAACGAGGGCCGCCGCCCAGCCGACAACCACCAGATCGTTCGGGTAATAAGAAAGAGCGGAACGCACGATCTCATCACGCTCGGCAGTCGAGAGCGAAACAACTTCTCCCCGGACCATTCTCGTAATCTGATCGGAGTACGACTCAAGCAGTTCTCCGCCGGTTGCCGCCTGGCCGTCCGGATGTTTCGCTGATTCGATGTCGATGATCAAATAATCTTCATCGAGCCATTTTGTCGATGGTCTGACGAGCGCCGGGCCGAAACGATCCAATTGATCGCGCAGCAGCTTCTCCGCGGCTTCCTCGACTTCAGAAGCGTTCATCCAACGAGACGAAAGTCCACACAAGCCATCAAAGTCGCACTCAAAAACCGTCGTAAGCTCGACTGCAGCAACGCCAAACCAATAATATTTAATCCGGGCGTCCAATCTCTCGCCTGTAAGAAGCGTGATCGATCCTACCGATTCAACGATGGGGGCCTGCTGCACTTGAGAATATTCGGGTGTGCGGTGACGGAATGCAGGCGGCAGCGGAACGGCCTCCGGTCCGAGCAGGACGCGCAACTTGTCCAACTCAATCGCCTCGGCGATATCAAAAAGGTTCAAAACCCGAAAATAGCCTTGTAGCATCATCGCCGAAAGAACGAGCTCACTGCACACTGGTATTTTACACGGGCCACGGCAAGCGAGCCGCAAACTCGTTTTGCGGCGAGAAGGGCGCTGCAAAGGCAGTCTGCGGCGCTGGCGGTGCTGCGTGTCGCAGTACAACCGACTACATGTGGTGGTAATCGATGTTTTGGATTTCGATCGTAAGCTGCTTGCTCACCCCGTTGATGACCTCGGTGGCGGCGTGGAACGGGCCGCCATTCGGTATCCGCGCGAACTGTACGTTCACATTCACGGCATCGCTGGGATCGCTGAGACAGGTGGAGATCGTCAAGCTGCTGATCGACAGCGTGGTCTTGTCCATCACGATGGTCATATTGTCGCCCTGCTTGATGTAATTGCTGACCACGACTCGATACTCGTTCGGCTGTCCCGCCATCGGACCAATCATCACGTTGCCCTGCTGATAGGACTGCTGCAGCATATCTTTGTCCGGCGGAACGTACTGCTCAATCAGAGTTTTAATCGATTCGCCATATTCCTTGTACTCGTCGATCTTCCTCTCCCTAATTCGCCCTCGCAGACCGCGCATCTTCCGGTCGCTGTCCGAAACCGAACTGGGATCGACCGGGGTCTTCTGAGGCTTCCCGTCGGGACCCATCTGAACGTTAAACAGCTCTTCTTTCTTCTGCTCGCCTTTGACGCTTATGACTTGTTGCTCCATCCAGGTGTATTGTGCGAGCACCTGTTTATTGAACGCCAGCGATTGCTTCACTTCGGCCAAGCGCTGCTGCATCTCCTGGCTTTCTGCTCGCTGCGGCGCCACCATCAGACCCGCCAGCGCAACGACGCCGATTCCAACCCACGACAAGACGACGCTTATTTTTTTCCACGACTTTTGTTTGTTCACGGTTAGCCTCATTCCTTCGCCACAGCACGTCGAGTTCGCACGTCTTATTCCTATCTACTCTCGGACGGGCCATCCTGCATGGAATTTCTCTCGTCTCCTATTGTCAAAACTTACAATCCTCCTTGATTTTAGACCCACAACTATGGCGACGGCTCTCGGGGTGGGGCCTGTTCCGTGAGTTGACGGACGCCGGAAAGGCAGAGTTTGCGCGGACTTTACCGATCGATCGGCTGCGAACTCCCAAGTGAAGTCCCGCGGAGCTGGGAAGCCGCGCTCGAACTGCGCGAGCAATAGCAATAAGCCTGCCCTAACCCTAAGCCAGGGACGGGTTCGCTGGCTGCACGCCTAACTGATTCGGAACCGCCTGCCGCTTCTGTGTTGCCAGCCATTCCGCGACGATGCACGCGGCTCCTACCGCCGTCAGGTTGTACGCGTTTGCTCCCCACGCCACATGGTCGTGCGGAGAAGCAAAAATCAAAGGCAGCAAAGCCAGCGCGTTAAAGCTTAACAACATCAAGCCAACCAGCCATGCCGCCAGAACGTCCAGGATTCCCGCGACGATTGCCAACCCCCCAAGCACGAAGGCTATCCGTGAACACTGTCCAGAAATTTCCTCCGAGTGGCATCCACTTCGGCACCATCGCCGCCGCAAACTCAACACCAGTCAGGTGCACAAGCCCGAACACGACTACACTCAGTCCAAATGTCCAGCGAGCAATCGCAGCCGCTCGAGGTGCTAACGAACCGCGCGAGCCCACTGACGCGTACACAATCGCCGCGGCCACCGCCAGGATAATCTGCATCCCCACTGTGCCCAACACGCCGATATAGACGCTGGCCTTATATCCCAGAAAAAGCGGCGCCGTATAGAACCGCGGAAAGCAGCACACGCCGAAGATGCAGTAAAGGATGCCCAGTCCTACCGCGCCAAACTGCGCCGTTCGCTGCCGCAAGATTGCCCCGCCCCCCGCGATCAGCCATACGGCGCCGATATACGCCATTATCTGAACACCAGGAATGTGGTCCCCGAAAGCCTGAATGGGCTGGTGCGCAGGCTCAAACTCGCCCCACACAAGGTCCAGAACGCCGGCGGCGATCGACTCTATGCCATATACGTAGACGCCGACTCTCATGGTCCACCTCCTGCCATTTCTCGGCGCCATCCTAGTTAAGGGCACTGCCACCGTCAAAGAAAAAACAGGTCCGTCTGCGGTATTATGATCGACACGAGAATAGGCGCTGTAAATTTGGCCTGAAATCTTTTTCTCTGGAACGCATGAAGCCGCACGTGCTCATCTACGGCTTAATCGGTGGGATCTTGTTTTTCTGCTGAACCGGATGGAGTATCGATTCCTGGCAATCGAGCACTCGTTCGAAATCTACGGCGGACTGATCGCGGCAACCTTTGCCGTTCTTGGTATCTGGCTCGGCCTCAAGCTGACGGCCACGCGCCAGACCATCGTTGTGAAGGAAGTCCCCGTCGCGGCAGGCGCACCATTCGTCCCGGACGACAGAAAACGAGAAGAAAACGCCGCACAAAAAGCGCTCCACCAACCTGTTCTCAACCACTCAGTTTCAATTCCCGCACTGCGTCTCCCGCGCCGCCTAGATCCGCAAGCCGCATCTCCGAGTACTTGCGCGACAGAAGCACTCCCGGCGCTCCAGCACGGAACGCCGCCATCACCGCTTCCTTTACACTCTGCGGCGTGCACTTGCTGTTACCCGGCTCCGTTGGAATATCGATATCGATGCCCGGCCAGATCAGCGTTTTCGTGCCCGCCACTCCCGCAAGCGCGCGCTTTGTTTCGCGAAAAACGTAATCCGCTGAAAGCCCTGTATGGGGAATCTGCTCGTAGCTGCCTTCCTTAAAATTCATCACCGCATAGTCAAAATCGAGCAGCCCCTGCTTGGACAAATCTCCATAAAGCGTCGAGCCAATATTGTCCACATAGAACGCCATGCGCTCGCCGCCGACGTTGTTGTACATCACCACCTTGATGAAATCCGAATAGTTCGATAGCTCGTGAAGATCCTGTTCCGCGCGGTAGATGGGATTGAAGGAATTGTTGTGCCAGATGTGCCAACCCACCGGCACGTTCGGCTTCGCTGTTTTCACCGTTCCGTAGATCGCGGCGTAGGTCTCGCGCAAACTGTCCGTCCACAGCATTTCCCACGCGGCCAGTTCCGGATATCGCAACAGCAGCCGCCAGAATTCAACGTAGTAGCCGTCCACGGGCCGGTTGCCACTTCGCGAAGCACGAACGTATTTTTCCAACTCCAGAAAACCCTGCCGCGCGCGCTCCACATTGATGCCGCGCTCCTTCGCCTTGCTCTGACAAAACGTGCAAAAGCAGGTCACGCGACCCGGATCGACCGGCGGCACATCATGCGTTGCTCCCAGGCTGTCGCATAGCGCTCCCTGCCTCTCGGACCCCCACATAAGTCCGTCAATGTCATAGGAGCGCGCGTAGTCCTCGACCAGGCCGGTCAGGAAATTTCGATAGTCCGGATTGTTAACGCACAGCGTCTCCGCATTCCGCCCGTACAAATCTCGTTCCTGCAATTTCTCAACGTTCGGCAAGTCGCCGCGAAACACATCTTCAAGCCAGCAGACCACTTTCATGCCGCGCTTTTTTGCGGCGGGCAGCACTTCGGCGAGGATATCCAGATCGCCATGATCGGGCGCGCGCGTATTCTTTAGCACCGTGTTCTGGTAATACTGCGCATGCGGCGTCGCGAAATTTCCGCCGTGAAAATTCAAGTCGTACTCCTGCTTGCCATGATCGGGCAGCGGCTGTTCCGGTATCTGTCTTCCAGCAATTCCTCGACCGTAGGTGAACACCGCAAGAAAAAGCGTATTCACGCACGCGCGTTCCTGCAGCACATCCAAAACTTTCTCCGTACCTTCATCCACAAACGAAACTGCTCCAACTTGAATCCCGATCATTTTTGAAGACGCCGCAGCATATGCCGCAGCCGGCATAGCCAAAGCAGCCCCGGCCCCAGCGGCAATCTTGAAAAAGTCCCGCCGATTCACATCCGATTTCAACATGGATCACTCCTAACTCCCGACTCCTGACGACAGACTCCCGGCTATCCACCACTCTCCAACCGAAAAATCGCGATCTCAGGCCGTACATTAAACCGCACCCGCAGCAAATGCCCCACTCCACGGCTGATGTACATTCGACGGTTCCCGCTTAATTCGATTTCGCCAGCCACATACCGCCGGTTTTTTACCGGCAGCAGTGGCGGAGGCAAAAACGGCGGCTTGCACTGGCCTCCATCCGTGTGGCCAGCCAAAATCCAACCCTCGTAATTTCCCCAGACTGGCAGGTCGGCCGCATCCGGGTTGTGACAGAGCACAAGCGTAGAAGCATCAGCGCTCTTCTCTCCAATAATCTTTGCCGGATCGAAGCACGGGCTCCACAAGTCATCGATTCCCACGAACTGTATCCCACCAACGGCCGCGGCCTCGTTGCGCAGTAAAGTCACCCCCGCCGCGCGCACAATTTTCGAAACCCGCTCCGCAACATCCAACATCCGCCAGTTGAAACCATAATCGTGATTTCCCAGAATGCCCACGGTTCCCAGCCGGCCATAGGGCATCTCGGCCAAAACGCGCTGCAGTTGACCAAACTGCTTCGCCCCCCGATAGCTGATCCAGTCGCCGCTGTAAACAACGAAGTCGGGCCTGATCTCTTTCACTCTTCGAAACGATTCGATGATGTAGTCATCGTCAACCTGTGGACCGATATGCAAGTCGCTGATCTGCGCCAGCGTGCATCCCTCAATTTCCCTGGGCAGGCCCCGGATTTGCAAAAAGGAGTGCGTGAACTCAAGCCAATGAGGCTCAATGCGCCAAGTATAAAGTCCAACGGCAGTCGCACTGACTCCAGCCGCTGCCAACGCCCTGATCGCCTGCCGTCGAGACAGCACCTCGTCGTATCCCCCACGATTCCCGTGCAACAAAGGTTTTTATTATACGGTACTCGCCATCATCCGCCGCTGCTGCGACCCACCCTTCGCCGAGCCTATCGGACTGTAACCTGAACACACTGTCGTATCATCGGATTTGACGGGTTCCGAACCGAGACGCTGTGGCAATTCGGTTGTCCAGACCTAATCAGAAGCGTACGATGCGCTCGAGTAACGAATGAAAACAGGCAAGGGAGGCTTCTTATGGCGGGAGCGGTTAAGCGCATCACGGTGGATCTGAGCGGCTATCCCGACTTAGTGGTGGTATATCTTGGCATGCGTGTGAATATGCTGAGCGGGCTCAAGACGCTGCTCGGCTTCGGACCCAAAACACAGAACTCTGTGAACGCCAAGCCCGAAGGTCTTTTGCTGAATGAGTATCTGATCGTTTCGCTCTTTCCTCCGCACCTCGCCATGCGTCAATACTGGCGCGATTTTCAATCCTTAGAAGCCTGGGCGCGTTCAGAGCCTCACCGCGCTTGGTGGAAGCAATTTCTGCGCGACACCGGCGGCACCGGTTTCTGGCACGAAACGTATTTTCTGCGCGGCGGCATCGAGGCGATTTATGACGACATTCATCAGCCGCTCGGTTTGTCTGCCTTCGCTCCGCAGCGCGAAGCGCGAGGTGCCATGTTCAGCTCGCGCCAGCGGTTGGGCCTGGCAGGAGACGCGCCGGCCCCGCCTCCCGTAGCCGAATCCGACCTCGACGCCCGCCCCTGAACGCCCCTTTTGGGATGCATTCCGAAGACACTAAGAAAAGCTCTGCTACAACAGTCCTGTAGACAACACGCAAGCTTTCGTCCAGCAAATACCTATTCACGCGCATTCAGCATTGCCACAGCCGTCATTGCATAAATCGCGGCCGTGGCCACGATTCGCCTCGAGTCCACATACTCATTCGGGCCGTGCGATACCGACAGTAATCCAGGACCATACGCCACGGCCGGTATCCCCTGCTTGGCGTAGAAACGCGTCTCCAACAGTCCGGGGCACATCTCAAATCGCGGCGCTTCCCCGGTTACCACGCGGACGCTTCTGGACAACGCCTCGCCCAGCGACCCATCTTCGTCGCAGGTCGATGATGAACCCTCCTGAAATATTTCCCATTCCAAAGGAATGCCATCCTGTTTGCAGCCCTCCAAAATTCCCAGCAATTTGTTTTTTTCCGTCGCCAGGTCCTCTTCAGGATTAAACCTGCGGTCGATCGTGAACCAGCATTCCCCGGGCACAACGTTGAAGTTTGTTCCGCCACCACTCTCCCCGCCCAACATCAATATCGAATTACGCGCTTGCTCCGAACCAACATTTAATCTCGTGCTTCGTCGTTCCACTTCGTGCTTCAGCTCCTGCAGTTTTCCCACAACCATGTGCATTCGTTCGAAAGCGTTTTCACCCTGATGTTGCAATCCGACGTGCGCAGATTTGCCCAATACACGCACCCGCAGCGAAATCGCTCCACGATTGGCGTTCCACACCACGCCGCTTGTAGGTTCCGCCAAAAGCATTCCTATTCCGTTGCGCCCCAGCAATCCTTCTTCTGCCAGCCACGCCGTGCCATCTTTTCCACCCGTTTCTTCATTCGGAACCAGTGTCAGTGCAATCTTTCCTTTCAGTTCCACTCCGGTTTCTCTCAGAGAGCGAATCGCATAGAGCATCGCCACGATTCCGCCCTTCATGTCGGAAGATCCGCGCCCAAACAAGAGGTGTTCTTTCCGGCGCGGCTGAAACTGTGCCGGGTTCTGCGCCGGAACAACGTCGTAATGCCCATGAAAATAAATCGTCCGCTCGCCAATACCGTAAGTTGCCAGCAAACTTTCAGGGGAACACTCACCATCATCTTGTGAAACACGCGGCCCGGCCCGCTTACAATCCAGGCCAGCTTCTCGCAAGCGTCCCTCGAGCAGGTCTACGCAAGGTCGATAATGTCTGCCCGGCGGATTTTCAGTAGGGATCGCAACCAGCTCTGCTAACAACGCCGCGATCTCCTCTTCGCGTTCCTGCAACCACGCAACAATCGCATTGCTCGCCACCAGGTCCTCAGAATGTGTGTCCATAGTCAACGATGCTAAAAATCCGCTCGTCCATTGCCAAGCCCCATATTGGTCCCAAATCAATCCTCCCCGTCCGCAATCGCACCACCCGAAGTAAGACAGCACCGATTTCCAGCCACCTGCATCAGATCCACGACTCTGTCGTGGCCTCCTTTCAGAAATCAGCTTGAAATAAGCCCTAAATAAAACAATACGTCCATAAGAACATTATGGGTCGACACCCAGCTCCACAACAGGGCCTGAACTTTTGCAGGGCCAGCAGCTGCGTCTAACGTTGCCGCTACTGCATCACTTTCAGGAGATTTCAGGGCAGCGAATCTCAAGAAACTCTTCGCGAAATTCGGAGCTGCCTATGGATGGCCCCGATTGGTGGTAGAACAATGGATGGACAAAAAGAACACCCCAAGAATATTGATCCGGCGCAATGTTCGGAAATCAGGCGGGCATCAGGCGGGCGACACTCTTCAGGAAATTCGCGATGCTATACCCTAAAATGAAACCGCGGGTAATCCTGCACCGCCAGATAAACGGAGTTCACAACATTTGACCGATGCACTTCGGCACCTCGTCGAGCAGTTGGACAATGACCTTTCGCTCGTCCAGCCGAATCAACTGCGCCGGCGTCTGGAAGCGCTTGACCGCCTTGACGCGTATTTCCGATACAGCAAAGCGCAAGCGCAATTCCCGGCTGACTCAATCGAGCCAGAACTCTATCGCCGCTCCAGAGCAATTTGCGCCAGGCTAGAATCCGCGAATTGCGAACTCTACGAATCCATTCGCACTGAGATTCAAGGCGGATCCGGGCCTGATGTCTTGCTTCGTTGGATCAATCCGCTACTGGACATCGAAAATGAAGTCGCCTCCGCCAACGGCATGGGCTACGACTATCTTGATGAGCTTATCTCCGGAGTGTTTCAGTTCGAAGAACCCGCCGCCGCACACATTTCCAGGGATTCCGAAAAAGTGGTTTATCAACCCACCCCTGCCCGCCACATCTTCACTCTGCTCAAACTGACCGCGCTCACCGCCGCCGATGTGCTGGTTGATCTTGGCTCCGGCTTGGGCCACGTTTCCTTGCTCGCCTCTATTTGCACCCATGCCAGCAACATTGGCATCGAGTCCGAATCCGCCTACATCGACTGCGCCCGCCAATGCGCACAGCGGCTGAACCTGCAGAATAAGGTTACGTTCATCCACCAGGATGCGCGGCTGGCGGATTTCTCCGCCGGCACAGTCTTCTTTCTTTACACTCCTTTTAAGGGCTCCATCCTCAATGCAGTCCTCCAGCGTCTGAAGCACGAAGCCGCGGCTCGTCCAATCCGAATCTGCTCCTACGGCCCTTGCACATCCGTAATCGCTACAGAGCCATGGCTAAGGCCAGCTACAACGCACCACCCAAATCGCATCGCACTGTTCCATCCTCGCGACTGAAACTGCCATGTCCAGCTGGTCAGTACTCCGTGTCCTCCGTGCCCGATCTCTGTGCCCTCTCCGTTAAAAACTTCATGCCCCAGCATCAGCTTTTTGTTCGGCTTCTTGCACAGCGCTCGCCACTCCTAACGACACAACCGCCGTGGTTTTCCCGCCTCGCCACCGTTCGCGTATCAATCGATTCAAAGGCTCTGAATAGAATCTCGCTACCAATTCCCCCAACAGGCCCGCCGCAACAATCGTCACAATGAAAAGCCCGGGTACACCCCTCATCGGCTTCCCATACAGCACAAAGAGTTGAAACAACCCGAACACCACAAACATGTGCGTTAGATAAACTTCGTAGCTGCGTTGGCCAAGATTCAGTAGGGCTCTCATCGCCCACGGTCCCTCCCAGTTTGTCTGCGCAATCGTCGCAATAATCATGCACGCGCCCACCGCGAGGATCGTCATATCCAGCCCAAGGCGGCTCAAGCCCCAGGGTCTTGCCTGTAGCGAAAAACACAGACTGAAAATCAAAAGAACCGTGCCGGCGATGCCCAGCGTCCATAAAACGATGGGAGAGAGCCGGAATCGCTTTACCAGCAGCGCTGTGAGGCAGCCCAACGCAATTGCATCCATGCCTCCCAGGTACGAATATTCCTTCCACACTTCATTACCGTGAGTGAACAACGTGCGCGCAAACGGCCCCAGCACGACAAAACCCAGCAACAGCGCAATGAGCAGCTTTCCACGGCCGAAGAACCGCGCCACCAATGGGAAGAACAGATAAAACATCTCTTCCACGGACAGCGACCACAAAATATCCCAATTCCCGGGCAGGTATCCTCGTCGCGCCTCCAGCACGTTGACGTGAAACGTAAGCGCGGCAAACAGCGCGCGCCCAAGCCCTCCCGTTTTCGCCGATACCACGAAATGTTGCAGGCCAACAAAGTGCAGCACGCTTAGCAGGGCCAACAGCAACAGAAGCAACGGCGCGATTCGGGCGAAACGCATCACATAAAAACCACTAAGGCTCACTTTAGGCAGTGAGCCCCAACGGCGAAGGGAAGTGGACGTGATCAGGAATCCCGACACCGCGAAAAAAATCTGCACCCCTGGCAGGCCATTCCACACCAATGATGAGACAAGCTGGTCAGGCAGACCGCCAGTGTAAGGCACCTTCGCGATCAACAGCCGCATGTTGACGTGGTTCATCAACACGAAAAGGATCGCCAGACCCCGCAGCAGATCCACTCCATCCAGACGCTGCCCGCCGCGTCCACCGTTCGCCAAAACCGTTGAGGCCATAATGCATTATGCAGTCTTAATCCGCCTTCAAACGCGAACGGTGCCTACTCTGCCACCATAGTTTCTGTATCCTCCGCGCCCTCTGCGTTAAATCTTTCTCCTTCCCGCGACGCTATTTCACAAATCCACGCACAAGCTCCGCAATCTGATCTGCTGCATTATCCAGCGCGAAATACCCGTCATCTACGATTCGCTGTGCTCGACGATTGAGCCGTTGTAGTTTCTTCTTCAACACTATTGATTCACGACCGAAATCGCTCACCCCTTACGGGCGCTATTCTTGAGGTGTGTCGGACGACGCTAAAAACGTTTTGGTACTAACCGTCTTCGCGAGTAGCATTGTTGCGCTCATCGTTGGGTATTTGGTCGCCTGGCGGTCTAAACGAACTGTGTCTCGCAGAGTAGGCTGTTTGTGATGGTCGCCTCCGTCGCAGGGTTCGCGGGTCTCGTGATGTCTGCGTGGGTGATGGGCGCAATCATGCCTCTCCCGCCTCCCGATGGAGAACCGCTGTGGGAGCCCTTGGTGTTTCTTCTCGTTCTCTCACCCCTTCCTGTCGGCCCGTTTTATCTCTGTGCGAAGTTCATTCGCCGAGCCTACCGTACCAATGAAACAGAAAATGGCGCGCCGAGACTCGGACCCGAAATCATGAGGGACGACTCCAAACAGCGCAAATATCGTCTGGAAACGGCAACAATGCTAGTTTCGTGTGTGGTGTGCGCACTCGCGTGGTGGTGGAACAGTAGTTCAAGGTGGATGAACTCAACCCCGACCGGAATTGAGCGCCTCTACCCTTGGTTAGACACCTTGACTGATGTGTTGAACTTTCCCGGTTGGCTGCTCGTGATGATATGTGACCCTAGAGAGTCACCGGCACATCTTGCCACTAGACTGACGGACACGCTCATCCCAATGTTGAGCGGTCTTTTTTGGACTTTGCCTGTGCTTCTGCTCATGAAACTGTGTAAGATTTTTAGAGGCCGTGTTCACAAGCCTGCCAAATCCTGATTTATTCCATAAGATAGCATTGAAGAAAAAGCACAACTCCAATGGCTGGAATTTTTCTTGCTTCGCAGCTCGCTGCCCGATAGAACAGGATCTGTTCTCACCTTCCGCGCCATTTGTCGGTTGCGGGGCAATGAGTCCCTGTGGTTTGGTTTTTCTCTACCAACAGTTTGCAAAATCCAAAGACCCGCGCGCGCTTCGCACGGGCCATCAAAGAAGCATTTCATTTTCACTGCGCGCATCAGGGAGCAGCCTCGGCTTCAGGTGACGGTTTATTCTTATCGCCTGTGCCGTTTTTCGGCGCGCCAATCTTGTGAGCGGTGTCTACCGAAAATAAATAATAATTCGTCAGATAGTGTTTGTGATGGTAGCGGTTGCCGTGCAATTGCATGAACATTTCCGCGGACCACGGTAACCAGAGTCTTACATTGCCGTTCTCGAATCTCACCGGCCCGTAGTCCACGATCAGATGGTCCAAACTCAGCTCGATTTCTGGTAAAGGTTTTACCAAATCTGTTTCAATTCGCAACAGGTCATAATTACTTGCCGTCAGCCAGAAGCGGCCTTTCAAGGGAATATTCACGATCTGTCCCTTCTTCCTCCACTGGCGCGTCGTACTGTTTGCACCTTTCCGTTCCTCAAAACGAACTTGCCATGTAGCTTCTCCTCGAAGATTTGTTAGCCCCTCGCATCGATACTCATAATTCCTGGTTGAGGAAGCCTTGAGCACCGAAATCCCCAGCGAATTTAAACCTGTGGTCGCAAGGGAAGTTGGGAAGGCGGCGAGATCATTTCCTTCCGCGCGGTTTTCTTCAAGATAAAACACATCCGGCGGAATTTTACGAACGAACACAATGTAAGAAAATTCTTTGCTGGATACTGGCCCGGGGACACCATAGCGATCCACTTGCTGATGTTCAATGCGTTCGGTAGCGGTAAATTTTTCAAAATTCATTAACTGAGATTTTAATCGCAGGTCCGCGCGCGCGAGGACTTCGTCGATGTTGCAAGCGGCATCGCTCGCAACCCGATATTCCTTGGCGTCGATGTCTGGCGGAGCCCATGGATGATCTTCGACCGGAATCAGTCCCGCGGGCGTCACCTGAGGTACTGGCGGTTTTGCAATCGCGTTCGCGGATTGCTTGGCGACCGATGAGATCGCCGTGGCCCCTGCCAGTTTGCCTTTTGTTTCGCGAACAATGGGATCGTTTGGAAATTCAACCAGGATTCGTTCCCGTGTTCTTTTGGCTTCGGACGTTTTGTCCTCAGCGGCCTGAATCTCTCCCAGAAGATACAGGATTGCAGCGCCTTTCTCTTTTGCCAGCGCTGCTCCTCTCGAGGCATGCGTTTCCGCTTCTGGCAAGCATCCCGCACGGAAATAGGCAGACGCAAGAAGATAATGAACGCGCCAATCTGCTCCGTTCAGATCAAACGCTTTTTCCAGGATTAGGATCGCGGACGAAACGTCGCCAGATTGCAACTCGACATCTCCCAAAGCCAGAAGAGTCCGTTGGTTGGAAGGCTCCAACCTCAGCGCATTGTCAAAATCAGTTTTAGCGGCGTCTATATTTTTCAATCCGAGTTCGGCCGTCCCCAAAAGATAAAGCACATCCGGGTTAGCTGGCGCCATTTGAGAAGCTTTCAGGAAATGGGCCCGCGCCCCGGCGTAATCCTTTTTCTGCATCACGCTGAGCCCCTTTTCCACTTCGTTCCGCAGCTTTGGAGCCATAACCGCTCTCTTGCCCGGGACGTTGTTCGTCGGATCACCAGTCTCATTTTGCAGGTACAGATACACAGAAACGTCGCCGCCAAAACTGACCACGTCTACCTCTTCGGAGGCTGTCTGGTAGCCCTGAGCGCGAACCTCGACTTCATACTCGCCGGGTGGAACGTTCGGAAAATTTGCAGTGGAGCTTTCGCCCGTCGCGCTTTTCACGTCGTAGCGTGAAACTGCAGAATACAGCCTGACAAACGCTGCGAATTCCAGCGGCAGTCCTCTCGAGTCTCGAACGCAAATCTTCACCGTGATTGGATTAGTTTGCGGGGTGGGAATATCAGTAACCGCGCGGCCGCTTGGGCGCTGAGCGAATACGGGGAAAAGTAAACCGAGCAGCAAAACACTTGCAGAAGTTACCCTCGCCATGAATCGGGCTGGAGTTAAAGCCATACAAAGTTCCTGGCAAAGACGGAAGCGTTGAGTTCCAGCGGAACGGCTCCAGGTCTTTCGAGACGCTAAGTTTGCATCAAGACATCTGAACTTTCCTCTATTTCTTGATCACCAACGCTAGCTCGCCTGACTCTTCTTTAACCTTCGCGGCCCCGCAGGTCGCCGGCTTTCCACTGGCGTCGAAACGGCATCCGAACAGCCCGGCTTTTTTCTCGCCGCATTGCCCAGCCTTGACGGCGACCACGTACCATCCCGACCCCAGCGGCCTTCCCGCATTGTTTCCCTGCGTATAAATTGCCATCAGCACGTCTCCATTTTGCGACGTCCCGTTCCCGCACTGGTAGGCGTCCTGCTTGTACGTGTACAGCATTCCGCGCCGCTTATCGAACAGAAACTGCGTGTCTTCTTCCACCCCGTTGCCGTTGAGGTCCACCATGTCTGTCCAGTACGCTGACGGACCGGAAGCCTTCACCTGCGCCGGTCCCACTCCTATCGCTGTTTTTTGGCTCTGATTTTTTGCCGCCGGACTCGGCGCGGGATTTGTTGCCTTTGCCACCGCTGCCGGTCCCACATTCATCGTTGGTGTGGTCATCGGCCCGGGCGGCAATCCCTGCCCAGACGCCAGAGCAGCTATCCCTACCGCGGCCACCATTCCCGCCCAAATCCATTGTGTCTTCATCTCAGTCCTCCATTCTCTTTACTCTATTCCCGTTCCGGCTTGCTTCCGCTCACGATCAGAACTTCAGCGGGGAAACTAATCCCACGGCCCGTGGAATACTCACGGATAGATTCGAGTGCGTCACGCTTCACTTCCGTCATCTGCTCCTGCGAGAGCGTGCTCATCTTTTCGCGAAGCTTCTCGGATATCTCGATGCGTAGCGCGAAATAGTCTTCAACTGACATTGGCGCGTGTATTTTGAATCGCAGCAGGCGCTCGGTTGGCGCTGTCACCGCGGCTTCGTTCAGTATTTCTCTTAACTTGCCTGGACTGGCGAACCGGAAGGCGTCCAGCGCATCTGGCTTGGGTGCTGGCGATTCCACATAACGGTCGATCACGCACGATAGCGAAAAGTGGAATGGATTTCTTTCGGCAAAATGCCAGGCTGCCAACACCAGCTTTTGGCCCGGCTTGAGTACTCGTAACATCTCCCGCACCGCGTCGAGAGGAGACGGAAAAAACATCGCGCCGAATCGGCTAACCACTGCGTCAAAAGTATTGTCCGGGAACGGCAGGCGGTCCGCAAAAGCCACGTCAAACTCTGCGTTTCCTAACTCAAGACGACTGGCCTCCCGTCGAGCCGCTGCGACCATCTCTGGGATCGGATCGACTCCGTAGATTTTGCCTCGTGGGCCGACCACCGACGCAATCGTCAGGGCAGGCTCTCCCGGACCGGTGGCAATATCCAGAACTGTCTGCCCGCTGCCAATTTGCCCGTCTTCGACAAGAGCTTCCGTTACCGGCGCGAACATCTGTTTGATGATTTCGCGGTGCTTTTCCCAGTACGGCGCAGAGCCCGTCCATCGCTCGATAACTTCTTGGTCGCGTTGCATGGGACAGAAGTATAACTTGCTCGCGGCTCAGATGTGGCTACTAGCCTCCATCTTCTCCGTAACGTCGTTCATCTGCCCTCGACCCCTAAGCCGCCCCCTCTTCGTTGACTTGCCTCCGCTCGCGCCCCTAACATGGCGTCTCGATCGCGCGCTCCGGCACGGTCCACCTGAGACGCCAGCGGCACACACCGCCATCAAAGCGCGAGTTGCGAGCAACTAGACGTTTCGAGGAAATAGGTTTCTTCATGGAGAACGATATGGCAAATACGCAGATTCGGAACGTAGCGATCGTCGGTACCGGCTTGATCGGCGCAAGCTGGGCGGCGCAGTACCTGGCAAGCGGTTTTGACGTTATCGCGACAGATCCCGCAGCAAACGCCGAGGCCAACTTACGCGAGTGCGTTGACGAGGCGTGGAAGCTACTCACGGTCATTGGCCTCGCTTCGGGCGCAAGCCGCGACCGCCTGACCTTCACGCCCAACATGAAGCAGGCGTTGTCGAACGCCGACTTTGTCCAGGAGAGCGTCCCGGAACGACTCGTCTTGAAAGCCAAGGTGTTCGCGCAGATGGACGAACTCACTCCTCCGGATTCGATTCTCGCTTCCAGCGCATCCGGCATCACCATGGATATCATTCAGTCGGGCTGCAAACATCCCGAGCGCTGCGTGATTGGCCATCCCTTTAATCCTCCTCACATCATTCCCCTGGTTGAAGTAGTAGGCGGGGCGAAGACGTCTGAGGCGGTGATCGAGCGAGCCATGGCGTTCTACGCGTCTATCGGCAAGAGGCCGATCCGCCTGCGCAAGGCTCTGCCCGGCCATGTCGGGAACCGGCTTCAAGCCGCGCTCTACCGAGAGGTTCTCTATCTCATTCAGCAAGGTGTCGTCAGTGTGGAGGACGCAGACATCGCCGTGTGCTATGGGCCGGGGCTTCGCTGGGGTGTGATGGGCCCAAGCCTGCAGTGGCATTTGGGCGGCGGCCCCGGCGGAATCCATCACTTTGTGGAGCACTTCATGGAAGGCTTCGTGGGCCAAATGAAGAAACTCGAAATGCCCGACGTCACGCCGGCGCTGATGCAGACGGTGATCGACGGCGTGCTGAAGGAAGCAAACGGCCAATCGGTCGAGCAGCTTGCCCAGGCGGAGAACCAGGTGGTGCTGGAGCTTCTCGCGCTGCGCGCAAAGGCTGCTAAAACACTTCCATGAAATATTTATCCGTATCCCGCTTACGGTGTTTGGAGGGCATCATGACACCTTCAAGGTCCCGTTGTTTCATCACCCTGCTGGCTTTCTGCGTGACAACTTGCTGCCTCCTCGCTGAAACGCCGGGACAAAAGGCAGGACGTAAGAATGCGGCCTCCACGCCTGCAACCTTGCAATCCATCCTGGAACAAAGGGAAAAAGCCGTATGGGACGCGTTCAATAACAAAGACTCGAAAGCTTTTGCGGATTTGCTGGCCGACGACTACACCAGCGTATCTGTTGATGGCACCGGAGAGTGCGACAAACGGTGCGCGGTAAACTCCATGGGCCAGGTCACTCTCCTTGCCTACTCGCTCAGCGAGTTCAAGCTCAACCCCATTGGTGCCAATGCCGCGCTGCTCCGGTACCGCGCGTCGGCAAATTTCCCCTCGATCAACGGCAAAAGTCAGGTTCTCAAACTCGCGGTCGGGGATGTCTGGGTGAAGCGTGGGGAATGTTGGGAGTCGCTGCGTTACGAGGAAACGGAAACAAAATAGTCAGGTACCGTGAAGAACTTCGGACTATAGCCTTCATCTATTGAACTTGTTATTTGAAAGGATTTCCCATTTCTGTTTGAATAACGCAACGGAGTCACCATGAAAATATACAATGTCAGCGGCTATCTGATTATTTTGTTGTACTTGCTGGCTTGCATGTATTTCGCCCCAGCTCATTTGGGACCTTGGACTGGAATGTTGATCGGCGCCGTTTATTTTATCTTCTGCTGGTTTCTTGCCGGGTTGTATTTGGCCGATGTCCTTCACATGGGAATTGCTCATCGTGCGCTCGCCTATAAGGAATGGTTCATAAAATCCGTCATTGTCGTGAATAACATCTTCGGGATCTATGTGGATCCCATCGCCTGGGTGAATCGCCATCGACTGCATCATACGCATGCCGACCATCCAGGCGATCCCAATAAACTCTCAAGCGATGGCTTTTGGCGAACTCTATATCTCTGTGTGATGCCGTATCAATGCATTGAGAATGTGGCCAGCGACAAGATCCTAAAGTCCCCGACATTTCGGGTCATCGCGAGTCCTCTTTTTGCAATACCTGTACAAGCTCTTAGCCTTTATCTCTTATGGAAATTGGTAGGCGACCTAAAGTTTGCGCTCGTGATGTGGTTTGGAATGCGCATTTTTGCACTGTGGGTCAATATGATTCAGAACTATTGGACCCACACTCGGAAATTCGGATACCGGCGGTATAACGATGAAGAAGACAACGCCATGAATATTGGCGAGTGGCTGCCGGTAACCGCAACCTTCAGCGCCTGCTTGCAGAATAATCATCACCACTATCCAGGTCTTTTGCGGCTTAGCCATGACAAATCCGAGTACGACTTTGGATTTATGACTGTCAAATTTATGAAATATTTTGGCTTGGTGAAGGCAACGGCAAGGGGCATAGATTTACCGAAAGACGTTCCATTGGATGCGCTGAATTTCTAGGCGCTCTTCCTCTTCTTTGTGAATGGATCGATTGTTTGCCTGAAAAAGTCAGGCGAAATTTCTTCGCCGTCCAGGCCGTAATGTTGCGGCCATTCCTCCGGATAGTAATAAGTTCCAAAAAGTCTATCAATCCATGGAAAATGAATCGCAAAGTTCTTATCGATGCCCTCTTTTTGAGAAGTATGGTGCCAATGATGATATTCTGGGCATAACCAAAAACTTTTCCAGCCATTTTGCGTTGGGGCCGAAGTTGCAATGAGTCCAGGTGGCGTGAAGGGTGACAAAGATCAAATACGCCAGGATGATCGATTGCGAAAAGCCAAGCATGAGAGGAACAAGGATAAATCCGCGCACAAGTGTGTCGTCCACAAAGTGGGAACGTGAGCCCGCGATCCAATCGAGCGCCTTTGAGGAATGGTGTACGGCATGAAAGCGCCACAGAAAAGGCACTTTATGCAAGCCAGATGAATAGAATATTCAGCAATGTCCGCAACCACAACGGCAAGAACAAATTGCAACAACCAGGGTATTCGAGCGATAAATTCTTGAAGAATCGGAACGCCCAGATATTTAGTGGCTTGGGTAGCGGGCAATAAAACCAGAAAAGACAAAATTTGCAGAGGAAGATGGGTGGACATGAAATAAACCACATCCAAAGTCCACTCGTTCCTGAATGTTCCTTGTTTTGGATGCTGCGGCCACAGTCTTTCGAGTGGCACATAGATGAGTGCCATCAAAAAAAGATCAAGCAAAAACCAGTCCAGACCGATGGCGGGCCCATCGTGCAAAGTACCGTTAATCTGCACGCTTGATCCGCCCAAAGCGGTTGCCGCGATGGCCAGCAACATTCCGGTCAATGCCAAAATCTTTTTCTTGCGCTTAATCGAAGAAATGATTCCGAATAAAATTGCCCCCACGATCATGCATTGGATTAAGACGCGCATGGTGTGCATGGGATAATGCGAACGCAGTTCAGGAGAGCTTAGCAGTTCGGGAAAATGCAGGCACAAAACTCCCCCGAAGGAAAGAAATCCAAAAAAGACCGACAATATCCCGCTCCACCAGCCCGTTCCAAAGCCAGTAGAGTCGGCGTCGCCAAAGAGTTCATTGATCTTTTGCTCGATCACGGTTGCCTTTTAGTTTACGTTTCGCCGACTCGCGCAAGCCATTAGAAAGACACCGTGAGGTTTCTATACAGCAAATCGCAGATTCTGCACGCCTAGCGCCCGGCACGTCGTGCCTTCCGGGACTTAAGACCGCTCCTTAAAGTTGCCTGTTACTTTTGACAATACACATCGGCCAGTATCCAGATAGGGTGTACAAGGCAAACTCTTGAGCGAAGAACGGCGGGGCATAACCGATGAGGCGAATTTTCAATCTTTCCAAAAGCGTGCTGCTGGCGATGCTTGTTGTGGTATGCGTGACGACATGTCAGGCAAGAGGGCCGGCGCATTTCGTTCCAGCAAACTTGAGCAAAGCGGGAAACATTCCCTACCCGACGAGCAGCCTCGACGCGGGCGTGGTGACGCTTTCGGTAGGGTTGGACAAGGCAGGTCAAGTGACGGCCGTGGGAATTCTGAGGGACATTTCCTCGGTGTCTGCGCAGGCCGCAGCGGCAGTGCGCTCCTGGACGTATTCGCCGGCTACGCTGGATGGAAAGCCGGTGGAATCCACGCTCACGATCAACATCGTCTACAATCCCGGTTTTCTTGGAGCGGACAATATTCCGCTGCCGCCACCAGCGCAGGTTCAGCCTATCTCTACGAAGGATCCCGACTTTCTTCCGCCGCAACTGAACACGGCCAATTTCGCGCCGTATCCTGCCAAGGCCAAAACCCAGGGAGCGGTGGTCCTGAACGTTCAGCTGGACACGAACGGCAACGTCGCCAATGTCGCGACTCTGCGAGACATTCAGCCGCTGACGGCGTCGGCAACCGGCGCTTTGAAGAATTGGAATTTCAGCGCGGCAACATACAAGGGCAATCCGATCCAATCCTACATGGTTGTGGCGTTCGTTTTCCGTTCGCCATCGGCGCCGCTTCCCTGAGATTCATTTGATCTTCGTGAGCGCTGGCGGAACGCTCACTCGCAACCGCGGCTGACTCAAGGCAAACTTCGCGAGTAGGGAACTCGCTTATCTGGATCTCTTGCTGGCCATCTCTCGGCTCGGAATCGCCGCAATCGCTCCCGCCACGACAAGCAGGAACATGCCCGCTATTCCCGCCATTTCATTCGGGGGATGGTGGCCTTCTATATTCTGTTTGTCGGTTTCCGACCGTGCATGATTTGTGGATTGCACCCACAATCCCGCTTGGACGGCAAACAACAGCAACGCCACCACAAACACCGCAATCGCATTTCGTTTCCGATGACGCATCATATAAATTGTGACGCACGGTGAGGCAGCGGCAATCAGGGCAAACCCTACAGCGCAAACTCAAACGCTGTAGCTGGCCGCCCCGCCGGGATAAATATTGTCTATTTCGCGACTAAGGAATCCTAGGAACGCGATCTCTTTGCAGTTGCGAGCCGCGATGCCGCGAAAAGCAATAACTTTCGGTTGCTCTCGGTGATGCTCGGCAATACTTGTCGAAACTTTCCGAGAAATCTTGCTTCTTTTCCCGAGCTTCCCCAAAGATCGCTTTTTGGTTCCAGCTCCTTCGGAGGTTCGTCGCCATCGTAAAGCAGCTGATAGAGCTTCATTTCCAGCGCGCCAGCAATTTTCTCCAGCGTTTCGATCGATGGCACGGTATGCCCATTCTCGACGCGCGAAATGTAACAGCGCAGCAGGCCAGTCCGCTTCTCCAGGTCGCCTTGAGAAAGCTTTCTTTCTTCTCTCACAATCCGAATTCGTGATCCGAGGTTCATGTTCTATCTCCGTGCGGCACAAACTACCTCATTCTGCCCTTTTTATACAACTAGAACTTGAGGGGCTATTCAAATGTAAACTTCTCTTTATTCTTATTACTCAGCAATCACACAGACGTTAAGCGGTGTCCGTCGCGGTACTTGACACAATTTGGCTAATCGCGGATAAGCATATACTGTAGCACTTCGGGAGAGACGGTGAGTTCTCGCGTAAAGGCGGTAGCCGCCGTTTCCCGTAAGCATTCTCCATCTGCAAATAGGAACTCGCAGGTTCTAGCTATGGAGAGGAGACACAATCACACCTTCGCGCCCGGTAATTCCCACCACTTCCCAATGTCTGCTCCTGCGACCCGAAGATTGTCATCTTGTGACAAGATCAGTGCGAAGCTCGTCCCGTTGAAGCATACAAACGGGCAGGAGGAAGTCTCCATGATTTCAACGTCCGGCGGGAAGAGTTTCGTTGCCAGACAAGCTGAGTCCATCCGAAGCGTAACGGCGTCCGCAACCAACCCTCGGAATATTCTGCTTTTTCTTGTCATCACAATTGCCTACTTCGTGTCGGGAAAATTCGGACAGCAGTTGGCTATACCGAATCCTGACGCAACGGCCTTCTGGCCTCCCGCGGGTATCGCGCTGGCTGCGCTCTTTATCAAGGGCAACAAGGCGCTCCCGGGGATCTTCGCCGGAGGGTTTCTGGTCAATCTGACGACGACAGGAACGCCATTAATTGCATTGGGCATCGCCTTTGGAAATATGTTGGAGGTGATGATCGCGGTATTTTTGGTGAAGAAATTTGCGAATGGCGTGGATGCTTTTTTTACTCCGAAAGGTGTGCTGCGCTTTTTTGTCCTGGCGGGAATCGTGCCGACCACTTTCTGCGCGACCATGGGCGTTGGCTTACTCTGTTTGGGTGGCATGGTGAAATGGTCAGGGTTCTGGAATGTCTGGTCTGTCTGGTGGGTGGGGGACCTTCTGGGTTCCGTGATATTGGCGCCGTTCCTGGTGCTTTTATTGATGCATCGCCATCATTCGCTGAGCTGGACGGAATGGTGTGAAGCAACCATCCTGCTCGCTGGGCTCACCGCGATTTGCGTACTGAATTTTGGCCCGCCCATCGTCTCCTGGGTCCCTAAGCTCTTTTTTAGCGTGCCGTTTTTGTTTTGGGCCGCCATTCGCTTTTGTCCGCTGGAGGTATCTGGAGCCTGCCTCCTAATGAGTGGATTTGCGGTTTGGGGTTCTCTGCGCGGGTACGGCCCTTACGCAAATACCACGACCGCTCCATTGCTGGTGGCGGGATACATTTTGGCGTACAGCATAATGGCAATGATTGTTTCAGCTGCGATCTTCCAGCAGAGAAAACAAATCGAGAATTTGTACGTGATGTATTACAGGTTGAAGTCTTTGAACATGCCCGATAAGGAAGTCTCTTGCGAGGAAGTGGAAGCGGTGGCTGTCTCCCGTAGCAGGCTCGAAGAATGAGCGACCACGCGGCCGGATGCTGGCCATCAATAAATTGAGGGCGCAGTAGCCTTGCGGCTCTCGCGCCCTCTTTTGATTGTGCTGGGAAGTTTTTGAGGCTTACCGGCTCAATCTGGCGGCACCATATTCTTCCCATTTGTGGTTGGCAAGTGGTCTCTCACACTCTTGCAGTGCATTTCTGTGCATATCTGTGCAAATCCGGGAATCAACCAACGGCCGGCTTTGGCCGCCAGTAGAGCAGGATACTCATGTCCGCAGTGGCGTGATAGAGCATCCCGGCCCACAGGCTGCCGGTGACTATCAGGATAGCCGTGAAAATAAGTCCGCCGATGCTGGTGGACATCACTCCTTTGGCTCCCTGGTAGAGATGATGGGTGCCGAATACGATCGCTGCCGCGAGAATGGCCCAAAATAAACCGAGATGCAGCGGCCACGTGTGCACGTAGCGCAACAAAAATCCTCGAAAGAGCAGCTCTTCACAGAAGCCGGCTGTAATGCCCAGGGCGACGAACCAGCGGCGTTCCGCGGTGGAAGAAGGCAGAAAGAAGCGCAGGGGTTCGAGTTGCTTGGGCTCAAGAAAAGGCCGGTTGCGATACTTGATGCTGACTTGGACGACCGGCAGAATTAACTGCAGAATTACCACCACGGCCACAAGCGACGCCAACAGCCACCAGGCCCAGGCATGTGCGCGCAACCATTCCACGTGAATGCCTAAACCGCGCAGGGTCGCGAGATCTCTGAAGCCTTGCGCCCAACACGCCACGGCGGTCGCCACCCAGAGCCAAACGAACGTGAACCGGTAATAGCGCATGCGCCGCTGCGGGCTCGGGTTGCGCCGCAGTGGCCGTGTTTCAAAATAGTCAAGAATCGGACCCACAATAATCAGGTGAAGCGCCAACAGGTGGGTCGCAATGACGGGCAGAGAGGGATGGCCAGCGAAGTGTATCGACAAGGTTTCCCCCGGGAAGACTGGCAGATTCCGGACAGTTCATCTCGTTCTAGCATTGATTGTGAAACGGCCTAGGGGAGAAAAGAAGCCAGATAAAAAAATTGAGGGCGCTCGAATCTTGCGATTCTTGCGCCCTCTTTCAATTGCGCCGCAAAGTTTTTGAGGCTCTTCGGCTCAATCTGAGGGCAGAATATCCCCAGCACGGGAAGTTGGCAATAGGTGTCCACCCTAATTTCCTGTGCAAATCTGTGTATGACTGTGGAAAATCTGACGCCTTGCATCAAGAAAAGAAGGAGTGGACGATTAAAACTGATCGCGATATTCTCTGCCCATGACACTGTCTGCGCGAAACCGCCTTGAAGGCAAGATTGTGGAACTCCAGTTCGGGGGAGTGATGGCCCATGTGGTCGTGCGCGTGGGCAAGAGCCTGATCGAGAGTGTGATTACGAAGCGCAGCGCCGATGAAATGAAGCTAAAGGTCGGAGACACTGTCTCCGCCGTGATCAAGTCCACCGAAGTCATGTTGGAAAAGAAGTAGACCCTGCAGCATCAGCCACGCACATAAACTAAGCTAGAAATCCACCCGGTTTAAGAGATGCGAAAGGATGTGGCCCGCGTACCCCACGGAATGGTGCGACCTTGGGAAATCAGCTTGTGGCGGGAAGCGCGAAGACGGCTTTACCCGCTTTGCCGGCGGCCACGTGAGAATAGAGCTGCAACGCATCATCGAGCGAGCCACGTTTGGCGATCGTTGAGGGCTGAAGCAGGCCTGCCTCGAAAAGTGGAGTGAGGGAAGAGAGAAGGCTGGCACCTTGGGTAACGGTGAGTGCGACGGAGTCGACGCCAAAGAGAGTAAGGCGGCGATGATAAAAATTCGCTAGATCGAAGCTCACGCGCGTTGTGCCCACGGAAGTGATGGCAACGTGGCGCCCCAGTTGCCGGAGCGTGGAGAGCACGGGCTCGAACAGTTCGCCGCCAACACAATCGAAAGTGACATTCACACCTTGACCCTTAGTAATTTCGTCCACGGCCTCCTTGAGATTGGACTCCGACGTGTCCACATAACCAATCAAATCGAGACCGTCGAACTGACCCGGCTGAAGGGGTTTACGGTCCACGGCGATAAGCTTGGCATCGTGAGTTTGTCCGAGTTGCATGACCGCGGAACCGACACCACCTTGCGCGCCGGTAACAAGAAGAGTTTCACCTTGCTTTAAATTGGCGCAGCGGAAGAGTCCCTGGTAAGCGGTGAGGAAATTCACGCCGACGCAAGACGCTTGTTCAAAGGAGAGATTACGAGGTTTGGCGGAGACGGCTTCGGCGGGAATGACCAGGAATTCAGCGTGGCTGCCGTCGCGAGTGAATCCGATATCACCACCGCTGCCCCAAACATGCGCATTGAGGAGATTCTCGGGGCCGTCGATGACGATACCGGCGAAGTCACGCCCGGGCGTGCGCGGAAGCGTGGTGGCGGGAATGTGGCCCTGAGCATTTTTGACGTCACTGGGATTGATGCAAGCGGCGACGATTTTGATCTTGGCTTCGCCCAGATGGACGAGTGGGTCCGGCAGCAGCTCGACAGAAAGATTCTGAAGTTTGTCAGCGAACGCGGAAAAACGCAGAGCTTTCATCATGTGGCCTCTGGCAGCCTGGACGGCGGTCGGAAGACCAGCCGGCACGCAAGGGGCGGTAACTGCGAGGATACCATGCTATGACAGGATATAACCCGAGTGGGGAACACGGAAGAATAAAACGTTGGTCGCGAGGGTACAATGCTTCGTCCGGATTTGTGAGGATGGATCGGAAATGCTGGGAAATGCAGGGGTAGTAGTAAGCAAAGAAGCGGAGCGAATGGCTATAATGCGGGTAAGGGGGCGATTTGGCGAATCGATTGTGGCGAATGGTGGGGCGAGTGTACCCGCAGTGCAGCACGATTACGCAGGCGATCGCGTACAACGTGTTTCTGGCATTTTTCCCGACAATGCTGTTAACGGTGGGATTTGCGTCGACGTGGATCGGGAATAAAAGCGGAACCCTCGAGGCGTTCCGGAATTTCACGGACTTTTTGCCGCCCGGCAGCCAGGGTATTGTTGCGGACTTTCTAGACCGTCGCGGACCGGACGTGTGGAAGTATGCGCTGGCGGGAGCGGCCGGGACGTTGATCGGCGGAACGCAAGTGATGAAGTTACTGATGGAGGGGATTCACCGGATATATGGTGATGAGGAACGAATCGGGTTCCTACACCGGCAGTTGCGCGGTTTGCTGTTGCTGCTGATCACGATGGCGCCGATCGTGGCTGCTGGAATTTTGGGAGTATTTGGCAGGCCGTTGCGGCATTGGCTGACGGGCGAGTTGGGAAAGAACGCGCCCGTGCATGGAATGTGGTTAATATTTTTCCCGTTGGCAGCGATGGTGTTGGCGATGCTCGCGTTGACGGTGATTTACTGGGTGGCGCGGCCACGCGAAAAGCATTTGAGCCATGTATTGCCGGGAGCGGCGATGGCGACGCTGCTGTGGTGGTTGGCGAATGCGCTGTTTGGGTTTTATGTGAGGAAGATGCCGGCCAACGTGGTGTATGGCGGACTGGCTGCGGTGATTGGATTGTTGGTGTGGATGCAACTTTCGGCGGTTATCGTTTTTTTTGGCGCCGCATGGAACGCGGAAAGGGCGGTTATCAAGAGCAATGGCGGGGGATGAGCGACAAACGCGGAACGTATCACTACTCAGCGTCAAGGTGGAGAGCTATTCTGGTTACAAAGCCAACGAACGGCCGACGCGGTTGAAACTGGGCGAGCAAACGCTTGAGGTTGAGGAAGTGGAAGACGGCTGGTATGCGCCCGGAGAGACTTATTTCCGCGTGCGCGTCAAAGGCGGTGACCGGTATGTGCTCAGGCACGTCGAAGCGCAAGACGTGTGGGGGATGGAAGGGTACACAAGCGAGACGGTTCGAAGTGTGAAGCGGCGATGATTATCGCGCGTTAGCCGCTCTGGAGCTCTGAGTCGAGAGTCGCATCCGGCTTCCGCAGAAGCAAGTGAGTGAGCGTTCCTGCGTTGGTTCCCCGGAAATATGGCGCGGTTCGTTCGGGATGCTGGTGGTGCTGTCATATCGCCCGCTGGTGGTGGCGCTGCGTCCCGAACCGGTGGTGCCGTAAAGACCCGCGCCTGATGCTCCTTGCGAGCCAAAATCGCCAACGGTCGAAATATTCTCACCACCAGATGATTTGGTCGCGCCGTGGAATTCCGTGGCATCGACCTCCGAAGAAGCGGTTCCAGGCCGAGTGGAAGCCGCATGCATGTTGCAAGGCCGCTCAATCTCAACTTCGCAGCCGCAATTTGGGTCCGAACAGGTGTAACGATCACCGATTTGATTGCTCATGGAATATCCTTTCTTGCCGAAACTATAAGACAATGGCAGTGTCCCGTCGCTGATGCGCAATAACAATACAGCGATTCCTGCAGGGATAGACGGATGGGAAAGAAACTGCGGCGCAGTTTCGCGTCTACGCGTGCAGATCTTGCGGAGGGGTATTTTCCACATTCCAGGAACGTGAAAGGCAATGCATCACAAATTTGCTAATGCTCGCATCCCTGCGCTTTGCGGCAGTTCGTATTCGTTCGGCTTCTTCCGCGGAGCAACGAAGGAGAATCTTTGTTTTGATTTCGAGGGCAGGAACGAAGCGTTGCGAGGCTCTTCCGTTCAGGCGTGCTAGCCGATTGACTTGCGAAAAAATCAGCTCCTCAAAGCGAACCGCCCGAACGAGGATATGCAACATATAGCCGCTGACCGAGTGGTGCTCACGGCGTGCGCGGGCGCGAATCATCTCCGCGTCCTGTCGCGAGCAGCTGATGAGAAGCGCCGTGCGATTTGCCATCCGATGGATATCAAATGATATACATAATTGCAATAATAACTGCATCCGAGTATGGTGTCGTTGCGGGATGTTTCAAATGACAGCTGAATCGGGAGACCGGTTAGTGCTTACGCAATTCGCGCATACGATGCTGTTCGCTTGTCCCGACTGCCATTCCCCGATCGTGATCTGTCGCGTCACGTCCGAAAAGAACCAGGAAGAACTCGACGGGGAATCACTACCCATCTTGTGCGGCCAATGCGGCTGTTCCTCCGAAACGACCGGCGCCACCGCGAAAAGGCACTACGTGGAAGACTGGGACGAGTAACGGGTTTGTCCTCAAGTGAATATCTAGTCCAAGGCAGTTCCTGTCCTCATTAAGTCAAGCGCCGAATCAGTTCACCTCAAAGGAAATTATTCTTTCGGCGGACCTTTAAAAGGATCATAATTTCAGTTACCAGGTGATGTAGATGATGAGAACGACGTTCTCGCTGATTGTCGTCGGTCTTCTTGTGCCCCAGGTTTGTTGTTTCGCGCAAGGTTCTAAACCGCAGCCTCCGCCGGCAGCTAATCCCATGAGCAACGGTGATCCAAGCGCATACCTGAACCGGGATTGGGACAAAGCATACGCGCTGGAACGTACCGGAGATCGCCTCCTGGGTAACGTGACGGTGCCGAATAACGCGCTTCTCTGGGACCCGATCGCTGTCACGGTGAGTTGCGGCGGAGAAGCCCGTTATACGACGAAGACCGATTCTCGCGGCATTTTTGAAATTAGTGTCGCCTCATCCCTTAATCCTTCAACCAGGGTAGGTCCAGAGAAGTCACTGCTCACGCGCTATGCGGGTTGCAAGGTTTCGGCGGTGTTGCCCGGTTTTGACTCTTCCGAACTCACCATTGTGGATCGCGGAGTGATGGATCAACCCAATATCGGCACCATCACGCTGAAGCGCGAAGAAGGGGCAGCCGGCAGCGCGGTCAGCGTAACCACGGCGTCCGCTCCCAAGAATGCCATGAGAGCATTCGAGAAAGCGCGCCAGGAGTGGCTCGACAATAAGCCCGACCGTGCTGAGCGCGAACTCCAGAAGGCCGTGGACATCTATCCTCAATTCGCCGAAGCGTGGTACCAGCTCGGAAAAATTCAAGCGAGCTCCAAGTCCGCAGCCGCCTTTAGCTCATTCTCGAAAGCCGTCAGCGCTGATCCCAAATTTGCTCTGCCCTATGAGCAGATGGCCCCGCTCACCGCACAGGCCGGGAAGTGGAGCGAGCTGAACGACGAAATGAACCGCGCTTTGGAACTGAATCCACGTGGCACGCTGGACCTCTGGTATTACAAGGCGCTCGCCAATTACCATCTCAAAAAACTGGACGTTGCCGAGGCCAGCGCCGTTAAATCCCTTTCCATGGATCCTCTTCATGTGCAACCGGACACGGAGCAACTTCTGGCGGTGATCCTGGTAGCAAAGCCCGATTTAGCCGGGGCGCTTTCGCATTTGCACAACTGTCTGGCTTATTTCCCTCCAGGCCCGAACTATGAGCTCGTGAAACGTCAGATCGGGCAAATCGAAAAGATGATGTCGAGCAACGAAAGCGCCGGTGCCGGAGATTCCGATGGGCAGAAACCGGATGAAGCCTTGACGGCACTCAGCGCGCTCCCTTCGCCCGAGCATCGCGCGTCCGATCCAGGACACCCGAACACCATCGGCACAGGCGGGTCACGCGCGCGAGGTGAGCATTGGCTGCCACCGGACGTTGACGACGTTGCTGCGCCTGTGGAGCCGGGCACGGCCTGTGATTTGGACGAGGTACTGCCAAAGGTCGGGCATAGAATTCAGCAATTCGTTGATGATGTCGAGCAATTTACTTCCACACAGTCGATATCCCAGGAGACGCTTAATAAAGCCGGAGACGTCACCAGCGAGGGTCATTGGACCTATGACTACATCGTGTCCATCAAACAGAATGGACCCGGGATCCTGAACGTGAAAGAATATTTGAACAGCGATCCGACTCCCGCCGATTCGCCTGGCGGAGTCATTTCCAAGGGATTGCCCGCCTTGTTGCTGATATTCCATCCAAACGACAGCGGCGCTTTTTACATGAAATGCGAGGGGATGGTCACGCTGAACGGCCATCGCCTGTGGCAGATCTATTTTCGGCAGAGGCCGGATAGACCGAACACAACGCTTTCTTACTCATTCGGGCCGAATCATCCATCGTATCTGGTTGCGCTGAAAGGCCGCGCGTGGTTCACCGCGGATAGCTATCAAATCGTGAGATTGCAGACAGACTTGATCAACCCGGTCCCCGAGATACGGTTGACCGCCGATCACACTGTTGTCGACTATGGCCCAGTACATTTCAGCCGCAAGGACGAGGAAATGTGGGTTCCTTATACCGCGGAACACTATCTCGATTTGAAGGGGATTCGCGTCCATCAAAGAATGCGATTTGGGAATTACATGCTATTCGCCGTCGACGAGAAAGAAAAAATCGCCGCACCGAAGACCGAGCCGTAGATCCGTTGCGTTTTCCGCCATATGCAATAGAGAAGGTGTTCGTAGCGATTTTGCGCTGCGTTGACATGAAAAATGGCTGAGCCTATAGTCGGGGAGTCCCACACGCGCGGAGTGACCGGCCTGGCGGAGTGCGAGGTCAGGAGGTTGCGAATGGGGGCAAGGGAGGGGAGTACGCCTGGGCCTGCCTACGAGAAGTGGCGTCACCATCGCATGAGGTGGTTGGCTTTGCTTGCGTTCGCGCTGATGGGGATGGTGATCGCGCGGGCGCAGGAGACGAGCGGGACGCCTGCGAGCGGCCAGCCGAGTGGAACAGCGCCGACGAGCCAGAATCCAGCTTCAACGCAAGCCGCACAACCCGCTGCACTATCCACGGCGTCGCTCGATACGCAACAGCCAAAAACAGCAGAACCGAAAGCGGAACTTAGCAGTAAGGATACGAGCACAACGTTCAAGCTGCGGGTGAACCTCGTCCAGGTGAAAGTGATTGTGCGCGACAGCAAGGGAGAGTTGGTACGCGATCTAAAGCGCGAGGATTTTCAGGTTTACGACCAGGGAAAGCTGCAAGCGATCAGCACGTTTGACGTGGAAACTGTGGAGACACGCAGGAAACGGATGGAGGAAGCGGCAAAGACGCAGCAGGGCGCCGAGGAACAAACCGAGGGAGAAGTGGCGCTGCCGGAGCGATTCGTGGCGCTGGTCTTCGACGATATCCATTTG
This sequence comes from Candidatus Acidiferrales bacterium, assembly GCA_963701055.1. Lineage (GTDB taxonomy): Bacteria > Acidobacteriota > Terriglobia > Acidiferrales > UBA7541 > Acidiferrum. The sequence continues at coordinate 2,084,619 of OY969563.1, forward strand.
CAGATGCAGGACGCGATGTTTGCGAGAAACAGCGCAAAGAAGCTGATTGAGAACATGACGCCGTCGGACCGCATCGGAATCTTTGGCACATCCGAGCAATTGAAATTGGAATACACGAGCGATAAAGCGGCGCTGATAAAAACATTGGACCAAGTGCTGCCGCGGCCAAAGATGGGAAAGATCAATTCCGTAACGAATTGCCCGGATGTGACTCACTACATGGCCGATCAAGCGATCAATAAGAGCGATCCGACGGTACTGCCGGTGGTTGCGTCGGAGACGCTGCAATGCATGTTCCAGGGGAATCCGCAGATGATGCAGCAGGCGCAGACGATCGCGCAGTCGGCTCTGCAGGAAGCTTTGGTTGCCGGCGATGAGGACAACGAGTATACCTATCGAGCGCTGGAAGACGTGATACGGCGATTGGGCGGGATGCCTGGAGAACGGGTGATGGTGCTGGCGTCGCCAGGATTTTTGCTGAGCATGCAGTTTCTGGACGAAATGGGGATTATCGACCGGGCCAACCACGCCAGCATCGTGATCAATACCGTGGATGCGCGAGGATTGTATACGCCGGACATTCTGGACGACATTTCACAAATCAACACGGACACCCCGCAGACGGCGAGCATGAAGACGCAGTTCCGGACGCAGGAACAATTCGACGATGCGTTCGTTCTGGGGGACTTTGCGAACGGAACCGGCGGCACGTTTTTTCAAAATTCTAATGATTTGGCAACCGGGCTAAGCCGGGCAGGCGCTGCGCCGGAAGTCTCCTACGTCCTGGGATTTTCCCCGCAGAACCAGAAGATGGATGGCAAATACCACACGATCAAGGTGACGTTGACGGACAAGCGGAAGTACAACATACAGGCGCGGCGGGGATATTACGCGCCGAGAAAAGTGAATGACCCGAACGAGCAGGCGAAGGCAGAGATCCAGGAAGCGGTTTTTTCGCAGGACGAGATTCAGGAACTGCCCTTGGATTTTCAGACGCAATACTTCAAGACGGGCGACGCCGGGGCGCACTTGAGCGTGGTTTCCAGAATTGACGTGAAGGGCATCCACTTTCGCAAGGCGGATGGGCGAAATTTCGACGATCTGACGGTGGCGACGGTGATCTTCGACGAGAACGGGAATTTTGTAACCGGCGGCGAAAAAATTCTGGAAATGCGACTATTGGACAAGACGTTCGACAGGTTGGCGCATACAGGACTGGTGATGAAATCGAGCTTTGAACTGAAACCGGGAAAATACATGGTGAGGCAAGTGGTCCGGGACTCGGAAGGGGCGCAAATGGCCGCCAAGAATGGCGCGGTGGTCATACCGTATTGAAAGTTGGATGGGGGACGAGATGAAAACATCGAAGATGCGCGGTTTGTCTGGGAAATGGACGGCAGCGGTGGCGCTGTCTGCGATGTTGCTGGAAGCACAGGGAGCGCGAGCCCAGGCACAGTCCTCACCGCCGGCGCAGGACGCGGCGAAACCGGCGGCAGCAGCGCCGCCACAGGCAGTGCCGACGGACGAAGTGATCCGCACGGAGTCGAAGCTCGTGCTGGTCGATACGGTGGTGACGGACAAGAAAGGGCACTATGTCACGGACCTGACGCGGGGAGACTTTAAGGTATTCGAGGACAACAAAGAGCAGACGGTCACGAGCTTTTCGTCTGAGTCCGATCCAGCGCGGCAAACGGCAGGACAAAAGCACTACATGATTCTTTTCTTTGATACGACGACCATGGAGACGGGCGATCAGGCCCAGGCTCGAAATACAGCCGCTAAGTTCGTGGAGAGCAACGCGGGGCCGGACCAGTTGATGGCAATCGTGAATTTTACCGGCAGCCTGGTGATCCAACAGAACTTCACGTCGAATACAAAACTATTGCAGGCGGCGGTTAGCGGAACCAAAACACCAAACATTGACTCCACTGGGCAGTCTTCTCCAGCAATGCAGGTGGCCATGAACGGCCAACCGACATTGAGCAATGCGGAAGCGGATTTCGGCGTTCGCACGATGCTGCTGGCCATCCGCAGCCTGGCCAAGAATCTGCGCGGTGTGCCGGGCCGAAAGATGCTGATCCTGTTTACGGCAGGATTTCCGCTGAACACAGAGAATATGACAGAGCTCACGGCAACGATTGACGCCTGCAATAAGGCGAATGTGGCGATTTATCCGCTCGATGTACGGGGACTGACTCCGCCCAGCGTCAAGCTCACGACGCCGCTGCAAAAAGGAAACACAAGCGCCGCCAGAACTGGCATGTCGCGGCTAGTGCTGGCGGGCTATAGCCCAGCGTTGATGCCGGACCCGCAACATGCAGGCGGAGGTGGCACAGGGGGTGGCACGGGCGGGGGCGGAGGACACGGCGGAGGTGGCACAGGTACCGGCGGAACGGGGGGCACAGGCGGAGGTACGGGTAGCGGAGGCGGAAAGGGCGGCACGGGAACTGGCACGGGCGGAGGCGGGAAGGCCGGTGGTACATCAGGGACACCGGGGGCCGTGGGTTCGCCGTATTCGAATTACTACAACAATCCGATGAACCAGCCGCAAGTGCTGTTGCCAAAGATTCCGAACATGGCATCCACGAACCAACAGGTGATGCAGATGCTGGCGGAAGGCACAGGCGGATTCGCGATTTACAACACTAATGACCTGTTGGGAGGGTTGCAGCGCATCGCGGCGGAGATGAACCAATTCTATGTGCTAGGTTACGTACCGCACGACACGGAAGAGGGAAGCTGCCACACATTACGAGTGAAGTTGAACAAGGGGGGAATGGAAGTGCGCTCGCGCTCTGGATATTGCAATGTGCGGGCAACGAACCCGTTGGAAGGGAAGCCGGTGGAGAAGCAGATGGAGGCGCAGGCGAGCGGAGCAACGACGGGTACGATTCACGCGAGCATGGAAGCGCCTTACTTTTACGCAGCTCCGAACGTGGCGCGCGTAAACCTGACCATGGAAATCCCCGGAGACGCGTTGGTGTTTAATAAGGACAAAGGAAAATACCGCGCGAACGTGAACATTTTGGGGATTGCATATAAGTCCGATGGAAGCGTCGGAGCGCGGTTCAGCGACACCTTGAGCATGGATATGGAGAAGGACGAGTGGAAGGAGTTCACCAAGGCGCCGTACCGCTATCAGAACCAGTTCGATGCCGCACCGGGGACTTACAAGCTGGCGGTAGTGTTGAGTTCGGGCGGAGAAGGATTTGCCAAGATGGAGAAACCTTTACAGATCGACGCGTACGACGGAAACAAGTTCACGCTGGGCGGCGTGGTGTTGTCGTCGAGTATGCAGCGCGTGGATGAAATCCCGACGGAAGTGGATGCGACGCTGCTGGAAGATCGCAAGCCGTTGATCGTGAAGGGCATGCAAATTACGCCGGCGGCGAGCTACCAGTTCAAGAAAACGGATACCATCACACTGTACTCGGAATTGTACGAGCCATTGTTGAAGACGGAACCAACGACAAAGGTTGCGGCCGGCTACCGGATTTTTGACAGCGCGAATAAAGAAGTTCTGTTCACGGGGGGAATTCCGCTGGACGCTTTTGTGGAGAAAGGGAATCCGGTCGTGCCTTTTGCCCTAAGAGTCGATTCCAGCAAATTGCCTGCGGGATCGTATCGCTTGGTGCTGCTCGCGGTGGATGGGAAAAATAATCAGGCACCGCAAAGGCCGGTGGAATTTAGCGTGAGCAATTAAGAGGCGTGGGCTCTGGATGGCTGATTTAACAGGTGAAATGGCCGCTAAATGGGCACGAAAACCAGCTATGCTTAGGTAACACCTGCCCTAACCTGCATTATTCGTGAAGAGTGATTCAGCGGCTCTTTTTTTTGAGAGTGTGACAACCTGCGAGTAAGGGCAGAGGTAAGTGGAACGGGAAGACTGATTCTAAAGTTGTTAGTGGTGTTGAAGTTCAGGTTTTGAAGTGAAACGAGACACTCCTACCAGCCAGTTGACGTGTAAAAAGTTTATATCGTGGAGACTCTGGATTATCCGCTTTGCGCGCCCAAGCTCAAAGCGAGACGAAGGAAGCTATCGCGGTAGGGAAACGCTTGAGGGAAATGCACCACGATGCGACGCACCGTGGCGACGACTTGGGCTCCGAGTTTTAGAAAGTGTTCACGCAAGGTAGCGACTTGCGCCCGGGCGTGGTGGGTCCGGGCCAGGCGAAGGCGCATTTCTTGCATCAGCACATAAGCCGTCGCTGTCAGTAGCACCCGGAATGTGTTGGCCAAGAAGTTCGAGCAACTGGTCCGGCCGATCTGCATGCCGTCGTGCAATTCCTTGATCCGATTCTCGATGTCCCCCCGCTGACAGTAAACCTGCTCGTAAATCCACTGGGGATCCTGTTTTAAGTTGGTGACCACAAAGCGCGGGTTGTCCTTCGGTTCCTTGTTCGCGGCGCGCACCACCTCGGCTTTGTAGATGACCCGTCGTTTCCACGGCCAAGTCTTGCGGGTAGCGTATCGGCACTCGCCATAGACATGCTCGGTTTGTCCGGAGACCTCCGACGCACGACGAGCCCACTGCATAGCCGATTTCACTTTACGCTTCAACACCGCATTGGAAGCTAGGTTGACGAGGTATTCCACCTTCGGTTCGCAGTCCAGAAAATCCAGCACTTTCGGGGACGCGAAGCCGCCGTCGAGGCGCACCCGGATTCTCGCCTTAGGAAAAGCGTCCCCTGCTCGTTCGATCAATCGGCGCAGAATTCCCAGCGCACCTGCCGAACCGGGCGCATTTCCGGGCCGTAGCACCGCCGCCACCAAGTACTGCTCCGCCTCGCCATCAAAGGTGAGAAAACAAACCATCGGCAAATAACAATGCGAATCGTAATGGCGATTGAAAAACGAGAGTTGTTGCGCGCCGTGGGTGGGGTCCTCGGTGGGATCCAGATCGATAGTGATGCGCCGAGCGCGACCATGCAGGCGCTTGCGATGTCGTTCAATGACCCGCCCCGCCAGCGCCTCTGTCATGCGCAACAGTTCCTTGCGATTCGGAGCATTTTCAAAACGCGACAGCGTAGGTTGCGAAGCCAGGTCTTCGCCGTCGACGGGATCCCGACCGACCAGCATCTTGTGGATCGGATCGCAGGCCAACCGTGCCGCGTCGTTGGCGTCTTCATATCCCAACGCGATGGCCATGACTCGCTGCGTAATCAACTCACACAACTCATGCTGCACCTTACCCGCTTGCCGGGCATCTCTCAGACAACCCGCCAATGCCGAAGTCAGGCCCAAACGCCGCTCGGCAGCTTGCAGCAGAATCGCTCCGCCATCGGAACTGCCCTGCCGTTGGTCAAACTTCGCAACTACCGGCCGATCAAAAATATCTGGAAAAAGGAGACAGTCTGTTGTGGTATGTTCGGACAAGCGAAGGCCTCACTTTTGGTCTCAAATCTGACTAGACAACGGATTTGTACCATAGCGAGGCCTTTCGTGCTTCTGAAATCATGAATTTTCCAGGTTAAGGGGCAGCAACTTTCCAGGGTCGACAGGGTTAATCTGAGGGATATGCGCGGATGCCTTGTCCTTACGTGTGTCGAGCGTACTAGTCGCGTCCCAAAGGCGGCTGCGCGGTGGATTTCGTACACACCCCAGTCGCGGCTGGCAATTCTGCTAACCTTCTCCTGCCTGTTTACGCTTGTGCTGGACGCGCCGGCGCTGGCTGCAGCTACCACCAAAAACAGTAAGAAAAAGAATCAGGACCCGGTGCTGAAGGGTCTGCCCGTGACGGAACTCAGTACGGATGAGGCGATCCAGCACGCGCTGAACCGCTTGGCCTACGGGCCCCGGCCAGGAGACGTGGAACGAGTGAAGCAGATGGGCCTGGCGAAATGGATTGATCTGCAGCTCAGCCCGAAAGAGATTGACGACAAGGCCGTGGAAGCGCGCCTGAACATTTATCCGACGCTGACGATGACGTCGGCGCAGTTGATGGCGAAATATCCGAACCCGAAGCAGGCAGCGAAGCAAGCGGAGCAGGCGAAACAGCCACCGTCGCCAGAGCAAATGGCACAAAAACAGGCCGACGACGCCATTACGGCGATGGCGCGGGACATGGACACTGGCAGCGGCGGAGGAAATGAAGCGGCCGAGAACAATGGAACGATGGCGAGCGCAGCAACGACCCCGGATACGCCGTCCCCGATGAAATTGAATCCGGCTACCAGGGGAGCCGGTGGGAAAAAAGATGTCTTGGGCGCGGACCCGAACGCCGTGCCTCGAGCGATTTCCGATGACAGCAAACGGCCGCAACGCGTGGTGGAAGAACTGGCCATGGCCAAGATGACGCGGGCGATTTACAGCGACCGGCAACTACAGCAGGTGATGGATGATTTCTGGCTGAACCACTTCAACGTCTTTGCAGGTAAAGGCGAAGTGAAATGGTACCTGACGTCCTACGAGCGGGACGTGATCCAGCCAAATGCGCTGGGGAAGTTCAAGGATTTGCTGACAGCGACGGCGAAGAGTCCGGCCATGCTGTTTTATCTGGATAATTTTTTGAGCGCCGACCCAAACGCCGCGGAGCGTCTGGCGATGGAACGCGCGATGCGGCAACAGCGGCGCGGTTATCCTCCACGGCCGCAGCAGGCGCAGAAAAAACAGCAGCGTGGCCTGAACGAAAATTACGGGCGTGAATTGATGGAATTGCACACACTGGGTGTGGATGGCGGTTACACGCAGAAAGATGTGACGGAAGTGGCGCGATGCTTTACCGGCTGGACGATTGAAAAGCCGCGGGAATTGGCGCAATTCAAGTTTGATGAGAAAGTGCACGATCCGGATCCGAAAGTGGTGCTGGGAAAGAAGATTCATGCGGGCGGGATGAAGGACGGCGAAGAAGTGATCGACCTGCTGTCGAAGAATCCAAACACAGCGAAATTTATTTCCATCAAGTTGGCCAGAAGATTCGTTTCCGACACGCCTCCGCCGGAGCTTGTGGATCGGATGGCAAAGAGTTTTCAGAAGTCCGGCGGGGATATCCGGGAAGTGATGCGGACAATGATTTATTCGCCTGAGTTCTGGTCGCGCGACGCGTACCGTGCGAAGGTGAAGACACCATACGAACTGGTTGTGTCTTCGGTGCGAGCGCTGGGCACAGACGTGGATACGCCGATGCCACTGGTGCAGTGGGTGGGCCGAATCGGAGAACCTTTGTACCAGTGTCAGCCGCCTACAGGATATTCGGATAAGGCGGAGACTTGGGTGAATTCGGGAGCGCTGCTGAACCGGCTGAATTTTTCGCTGGCGCTTGCGGGAAACAAAGTGCGTGGGTCGCGAAGCGACGTGACGGCGCTGCTGGGAAGCGACAGCGAGGGCGATGCCAAGGTCACATTGGACCGCGCGGTCCAGGTGTTTCTGGGAGAAGCAGCGCCAGGAACAGTGGATACGCTGCAGCGGCAATTGGAGAATCCGCAAGTGGTGCAAGCGAAATTGGATGATCCGGTGAAGCAAGTGGATTTGGGAGTGGTGACGGGTTTGGTGCTGGGCGCGCCGGAATTTCAGAGGCGATGAAGAGATCGAAAACTGAAATTGGAAGAGCGGAATTAGAAAAGATCGTTGAAGAAGCGAGGTACCATGAGTAACCAATGCTGCGAGGGAGCCCGGGCGGCGAAATTTTCGCGGCGGTATTTCCTGAAGCAAAGCGGAATTGGGCTGGTGGGTTTGAGCACCATGCCTGCGTTTTTGCAGCGCGCGGTTGCGTCGACGACCGGAGCAGGAAAAAAACAGCTTGTCGTGTTGTTTCAGCGCGGAGCGGCGGATGGTTTGAACATTGTGGTGCCGTTCGCGGAACCAAATTATTACCGTATGCGCCCGACGATCGCGATTCCTGCGCCAAAGCGCGGAAGCGGAGACGCGGCGCTAGACTTGGACGGATTCTTTGGACTGCACCCCGGATTGGCCGCGTTGACGCCACTATTTCAGAACGACCAATTGGCGATTGTGCATGCGGCGGGATCACCCGATCCGACGCGGTCGCACTTCGATGCTCAGGATTATATGGAGTCTGGGACCCCGGGCGTGAAAGCTACGGAAGATGGATGGTTGGATCGCGCGATTGGAACGGTGCCTGAAGAAAATGCGTCGCCATTTCGCGCGGTGGCCATGGGACCGAACTTGCCGCGGATGCTGCAGGGAAGTACGAGAGCGATTGCGATTCCGGATTTGCGGCAATTCAAGGTGCAACCACAATCGGCGGCAATGGCCAACGTGGCGGAGGGTGGGTTCGAAGCCATGTACTCGCAGTCGGTGGATCGCGCGTTGCACGGCACCGGCACGGAAACGTTTGAAGCTATCGATATGCTACGAAAGATCGACACCACGAAATATCCGCCGGACAATGGAGCGGATTATCCGAAGAGCGCGGTGGGCCAGCGGTTGCAGCAGATCGGCGTGATGATCAAAGCGAACATCGGCGTAGAAGTGTTATTCCTCGATTGCGGCGGCTGGGACAACCACGTGAATGAAGGTGGCGCGCAAGGACAGTTGGCGAATTTGCTGAAGGACCTGGGGCAATCGCTGGCGGCATTTCATCAGGACATGGGCGACCGGATGGCGGATATTGTGGTGGTCACCATGAGCGAATTCGGACGCACAGCGAAAGAGAATGGAAACCGTGGAACCGATCACGGACATGCGAACTGTATGTTCGTGATGGGCGGCGATGTGCAGGGCGGACGAGTGTATGGAAAATGGCCGGGATTGAACGACCATCAATTGAACGAGGGGCGTGATTTGGCGCTAACGACGGACTTTCGCTCTGTGGTGGGAGAAATTTTGACGAAACATTTGGGTGTGAAGGATTTGGCGCCAGTGTTTCCGGGGTTTGAGAATAATCCCAGGAAGTTTGTGGGATTGGTGCGGGCATAGGAAGACCTCGACGCACGCGCACGCCCTTGCACTTTTGTTTTGATTTGGTTTTACGAAGGTAAAGGCGGTGGCAAGCCGCCGCACTCCAAATTACAATTCGCGAATCCAGATGTTGCGGTAGCGCACGGGATTGCCGTGGTCCTGCAGAGCCAGCGGGGCCTTGTCCGGACCAGGCACATAGGTGGGGATATCCCCAATGGCGGTGCGGCCCTTAATTTCCACGTTGTCCTGCACGAGAACACCATTCTGGAAGACGGTAACGCGCGCGGGCTTAAGCAATTTGCCCGACGCGTCGAAGTGCGGAGAGTGGAAGACGATGTCGTAAGACTGCCATTGGCCCGGCGGGCGCGATGCATTCACCAAGGGTGGATATTGCCCATAGACGGCCGCGGCCTGCCCGTCGGCGTAAGTTTTATTCTGGTAAGAATCGAGGACCTGAATTTCGTAAAGTCCCATTAGGAAAACGCCGCTGTTGCCGCGCTCCTGGCTTTCGCCTTTTGGCGGAACGGGCTCATAGAACTCCACGTGCAGTTGGCAATCGCCGAATGGCTTTTTTGTGTGGATGTAGCCGGTCTTAGCCACAACTTCAGCGTAGCCGTTCTCCACTTTCCATTTCGCTGGACCATTGTTCTCAGCGAGCCACTGCGAAAGATCTTTGCCGTCGAACAGGATGATGGCGTCGGATGGAGCTTTGCCCGGAGAATCCGGAGTGCTGGAGGTTCCGGGAGTGATGACCGTGGGCGCGGGACGATTGAGATCGTGGATTTTCCATGTGCCAGTTTGCGCGTGAGTGCTGCTGGCGCAAATCATCAGAAACAGGCAGCTTGTGAGAACGAAGAAGATTCTATTCATGATGTGCATTCTAACACTTTGGTGAACTCCAAAAAAGCAGGCGCCCTTAGTGCGTGGGCGCCTGTGGGAAGAAAAGTGGTGCGTTACGTTAGTCGCTATTCCGCTTGGGCGCCTCTGATGCGCATGGCGTAGAAGGAGCGGTAGACGAAAATGAACGAGATGACGAAGAAGACGGCAGCGAGGAGGTGCGAAAGGCCGCCACCGGTGTCGGAGGTGAGTTTCACTGCGAGTTCCACGGCGAGCAGGCCGAAGAGTGTGGTGAACTTGATGACCGGGTTGAGAGCGACGGAGGACGTGTCCTTGAATGGATCGCCGACAGTGTCGCCAATGACGGTGGCGTCGTGCAGTGGAGTGCCCTTTTGCTTGAGTTCGACTTCGACGATCTTCTTGGCGTTGTCCCATGCGCCACCGGCATTGGCCATGAAAATGGCTTGATACAAGCCGAAAATGGCGATAGAGAAGAGATAGCCGATGAAGAAGAAGGGTTCGACGAAGGCGAAGGCAAGCGTGGCGAAGAAAACGGCGATGAAAATGTTCAGCATGCCCTTCTGCGCATACTTCGTGCAGATGGCGACGACTTTCTTGGAGTCCGAAACGCTGGCTTTCTCAATGCCTTCCAGCTTGATGTGCGCCTTGATGAATTCGACGGCGCGATAGGCGCCGGTGGTGACTGCCTGCGTGGAAGCGCCGGTGAACCAGTAAATCATGGCGCCGCCGGTGATCAGGCCGAGCACGAACGGTGCATGCAGAAGTGAAAGGTTGTTGACGCCGGAAGTGAGGCCGTTGGTGAGTGCCATGATGATGGAAAAGATCATGGTGGTGGCGCCGACGACAGCAGTGCCAATCAACACGGGTTTCGCGGTGGCCTTGAAAGTGTTGCCGGCGCCATCGTTGGCCTCGAGGAGATGCTTGGCGCGCTCGAAGTCCACATCGATGTTGTAGTCCCTCTTCAATTCCTGAGCGATATTGGGGATCTGCTCGATCAGTGAGAGTTCGTAAACCGATTGCGCGTTGTCCGTCACCGGGCCGTAAGAATCGACAGCGATCGTGACGGGACCCATGCCGAGGAAACCAAAGGCGACGAGACCGAAGGCAAACACGGGAGCGGCGACCATGAGCTCGCTCAAGCCGAGGCGGCTCATCATATATCCGGCGGACATGAGACCAACCATAGCGAGGCCCAGGTAATAGGCCGAGAAGTTCCCTGCAACGAAGCCAGAGAGAATGCCGAGAGACGCGCCACCTTCCTGAGCGGAAGCGACGACTTCCTTGACATGGCGCGATTCGGTGGATGTGAAGACTTTGACCAATTCCGGGATGACCGCACCCGCAAGAGTGCCGCAGGAGATGATCGTGGCAAGTTTCCACCATTGCGTGCCGTCACCACCGAGAACGGGGATGATCAGGATGGAAACGACATAGGTGAGCGCGATGGAAACCAGGGAAGTGATCCAGACCAGCCAAGTGAGCGGGGTCTCGAAGTTCATGTCCTTGGCTGTGGCGAAGCGAGCTTTTTGGATGGCGCTGCTGATGAAGTAGGCGATGGCGCTGGCGATGAGCATGATGATGCGCATCACGAAAATCCAGACGAGCAATTGAACCTGGACGGTAGGACTCTTGACGGCCAAAAGAATGAATGTGATGAGGGCGACGCCCGTCACGCCGTAGGTTTCGAAGCCATCGGCGGTGGGGCCAACGGAATCTCCCGCATTGTCACCGGTGCAGTCGGCGATAACGCCGGGGTTGCGCGCATCGTCTTCCTTAATCTTGAAAACGATCTTCATCAGGTCGGAGCCGATGTCGGCAATTTTCGTGAAAATGCCGCCGGCGATGCGGAGCGCGGCCGCGCCAAGAGATTCGCCGATAGCAAAGCCGATAAAGCAGGCTCCTGCATAATCACGTGGGATGAATAGAAGAATGATGAGCATCATCAGGAGCTCGACGCTGATAAGCATCATTCCGACGCTCATGCCCGCTTCCAGGGGAATCTTGTTGATGGGATACGGAATGCCGCGAAGGCCGGCGAAGGCGGTGCGGGAATTGGCGAAGGTGTTCACGCGAATTCCGAACCAGGCCACGCTAAAGCTGCCGCCCATGCCGATCAAGCTAAAGATCAAGATAACGGGGAGGGTGACGAAAACAGGCTTGCCGGGAACAGGGGAGAGCACGCCGAAATAGAGAACGATGACGATGGCGATGAAAACCCAGAGGAGGAGAAGAAACTTGCCCTGCGTAACGAGATAGGTCTTGCAGGTCTCATAGATAAGCTCGGAAATCTCTCGCATGGAGCGGTGCACGGGCATGTTCTTGAGGCGGGTGAAAATGGTCATGCCGAACAGCAGGCCCAGAATACAGATGCCGATGCCAAACAGAAGAAGCTTGTGACCATCAATGCCGAGAAAGGAGACCGACGAGAGATCCGGCAGCTTAAGGTTTGCTTCGCCTCCCACTTCCGGAGCGGAACCGGCAAACAGACCTACGGCAGAAAAAAGCGTGAGCGCAAGGCCGACTGAAAAACGGGAAGCCAGGCTTCTGACTTTCCGCCAGGCAGGGACAATCGAGATGAGCATGGAAAATCCTCCAGAACCTTGACCAATCAATTTGTGGGGCAGAGCGTCCGAGCGGATTGCCCGTTGAGGCCCCAGACTGCATTTCGCAGCACACACGTGGCTCAACGGGGAGCGGAGTCCATTGAACCTGCAACATCGTTATCCACAAACAACCGGGAGCTTCTCGCTTGCAAGGGCAAGAGTCCCACAGTTTTGAACGAGACAGGAATCCATCGCATCGCCCGCGATTTTCCTCTGACCCCTAGGAGGGGGCAAGTCTACCCCGACAATACCCTGTGTCGCAGGGGGAGCGAATGGATAACTGTGATTTATAACATTTCGCTGATAGCGGGGTCAAACCATTTGGGCTGGAAGAAGTGGAAAAATCGACTGTTTCAGAATGAAATGGGCAAGCTGAATGGAATGGCCGCTATGGTTGGGTCGAATGCGCGAGTGACTCGGGTGGAGTAGAGGAAGGGCCATCTTTGGGTGCTACAAAGGTGTCGCGCGTGAGATGAACATCGCCGTCGACGAAGGCAGTGAATGTGGAATCCTTGGGGACCTCGGTGTCTTTTCCAGTGTAGAGCGGGACAACGGACTCTGAAGAGTTGTTGGAAGCGCCTTGAAATTGCTGGTAACAGCGCACGGGGGCGATTTCGCCGTTGGCCAGACGGATGGTGGTGATGTTGAAGGCAAGCTTGCCGCCGTGGCCGAAATGTTTTTTAGGTTCGGCGTCGATGATAACGCCGGTGACCTCGGTGCCTTTCCTGATAATCGGGACGCCCTGAATCAAAATGTCATCGAGGGTTTCGAAGTCGACGGGATCGTTGACGTGGGCGGTGCTAGAGGAAATGGATTTCGTCAACTTCAGGTGAATGGTCGTGTCGTTCAAGAGAATGAACGCCGGGGCGTTGGGGTTAGCGGCGGCAGCGGGCGCTTCGCGAGGAGCTTCGTCGTAGTACATGCGTTCACGGGCGGGCGGCCCGGAGGGCGCGGGCGTGGCGGGCCCGACCTGGTCCGTGAGCACGATGACCTTGCTTAAAGGAACAAAACCGGTTTCACCCTTGGCTGTGCGGACGGCGAAGAAATTGTCAAAGCGGCCGGTGATGGTGACGACTGCGCCGCAGTCCAGGGTAGAGCGGATTTCCATGGTTGTGAGGGAACTGTAGAGATAGACGTAATCGGCCCGGTCATTGCGAGGGCAGTCGATACGGCCCGTATTTTGAGCACTGGCGGACAGAGGAAGGAGAACGCAAACGGCGAAAGCAAAACACAACGCGAAGCGTTTCATAGACCACCTGAGGGAGTAGTTGCGACTACACTTCTTATCCAAACGCAAAGTGGCCCAGGTGACAAGAATCCATAGGTTAGTACTGTGTATAAAAAGATACGCCACGCGGCCCAAAGTGCCTCTCCCGATGGAGCGAAGATCGTGGTTAACCGCTCATTTTGCGGCTCAGGCCAGCCAAAACGCGAAGCTGACCGAGAACGAGCGTATCGAGGTTCACAGGCTCGTTGTTGCGCACGAGATGAGCGTCCCTGCCGGATTCCGCCACATAAGCTTCGATGCAGAGAATCACCTTCGGCTCGTGTTCCTGACGAGCGGTATTCTCGACCATGACTAAACGCCGTGGGGAATCGAAGTGCACCACCATTTGATAAGGTCTGCCGGCGCATCGGACGCGCAGATCGCCGAGGACAGTTTCTTTACACGTTAAAGTCTCTTCCTGGGTGATCGCGTTCCACTCAACGCACTTTGTGATCACGGTGTCCTTGACTCGCTTCCAGACCACGGGGGCAAGCGCAACGGCGGCGTCTCGATGTAGCCGTTGTTCATGGGTCAATCCATCTTCGGAGAGTCTGGCCGCAAGGTATTCCTGTGCCGCACGTTTGGTGCTCTCATCAATCGTTGGGTATGGGGCTCCAACACTTATTTTATACAACACGGGGCAAGAGGGTTAAGGGGCGATTGTCGAATCAGCGTCTATTTGATTCATGGCCCTCAAACAATTGAATTCAGGGGGTTAGCAACGTTTCCGCCAACGAGCGGTGAAGAATGGGAAGAAATATGGTGATAGACACTCCGGCAACTGCCACGAAACACAGGAACGGATCGATTGCGAGAAATAGGGAAGCCTACCCACATCGTATCCCCCTGAGTCATTGAGGTAGTAGTCGAGGAAGACGGGTGGAAGCAAGCAGAGTGCGAGGGGCGAGCGGGGAGCGAGCCGCTCGATGATTTGCCAAGGACTCTGATTTTCTTTATGCGAGTTGGGACGAGCCAGATTGAAGTAGAGCTGGTAGGTGTGCACTTTGGCGAGGAACTCGCCGCGGCTAGAGAAGTCTTCGAGGTCAAAGAATTCATCTTCCTCCAGGCGGTGCACGGTTTCCACGTCGCTCTGGTAGGTGTGCGCGGCGGGAGGGATGCGCACATGCTGGCTGTCGCCGAGGGCCTTGGGGAAATCTCCCTTGAACTCGCCGCCGTTATCGGTCTGCCAAACCAGATCGCGCAGCGAGACGCCGTAGCGATGCAGATGCTGCTGGATGCGCGCGGCAAACACCGCACTGGCTGAAGCACTGCGTGCTTGCGCAAAAGCCCAGAACCGCAGACCGCTGCGGATCTCCCGAGCGGTGTACTGAACCACCGGCAAGTGCAGGCGCCGCGCTTGCGTCCAGTAGCGCGGGATATCGTTTAAATCCTTGGTATCTGCGCTGATTTGCTGGAACAGAGCCCACTGCGCTTTGATGTGCGCGAGGTCTTGTTTACGCTGATATTTCTTCTGGCGTTTCTTCAGCAGCCCATGCTCGCGCCAGATGCGTTCCAGCGCGCGGTGGCTGATGGACAAGTCGAACTCGCGGATCAGGCGGCGCGAGCCGAAGGTGGGAAGTGTTTTGCGGAGCTCCACCAGTTGGGCCTCGATGAGCGGAGGGGTTTTCTGAGCTTGGTGATGACGAGCGCGAGAAAGAGCCAGCAGGCCGGAAGGGCCGCGCTGTTGATAGCGGCGTAGCCATTTGCGCACCGTGGGTGCGGTGGTAGCAAACAGTTTTGCTGTGGGCTTGATGCCCCGCTGCTTGGCGCTCTCGACCAACCGCAGACGATGGTTGTACGCGTCTCTCATCTCACGCACCAGATCGAAATAACGGACGGAAGTAGCCATGACGCGGCCATTCTACTCGCCGCGCGCCGCCCGGCTCTCTCCCAGCCGGGCGGCCATCTCCTTCCGTCTCTTCTCACTCAAACACTTCAACCCCGCTAGGGGGATACGATGTGAGTAGGCTCTTCCATCGATTGCGAGAAATGGTCTGTGGGGAAGAGCTAGTGATAGTATGAAGGGCTACAGAGTACTTGCTTCGAACTGCCGGGCCAGGTGAACAAATAAAATGAAGAAGGAAACGGAAGTGCCGGCGCAGTCGAATAATAGCCGTGCATTACGGTACGACTGGATGAAGAGCGAAGTGCAGGCGATTTATGAGACGCCGCTTCCGGAACTGGTGTACCGGGCGCAGACGGTGCATCGGGAGTTCCATAAACCGGATCGCGTGCAGACGTGCCAACTCATTTCCATCAAAACGGGCGGCTGTCCGGAGGACTGCGCGTATTGTCCGCAAAGCGCGCACTATGAGGCGGACGTGGAGCGGGAAGGACTCATCGATCCCGAGCATGTGGTGAGCGTGGCGCGGGAAGCTGTGAGCCGGGGTGTGACGCGCATGTGCATGGGCGCGGCGTGGCGCGAGGCTCCGCAAGGTAAGGAATTCGAGATAGTGCTGGAGATGGTGCGCGGGGTGTCCGCATTAGGCATGGAAGTGTGCTGCACGCTCGGGATGTTGACGGACGCGCAGGCTGTGCGGCTGAAAGAAGCGGGATTGACGGCGTACAACCACAACCTGGATACGTCGCCGGAATTTTATGGGTCGATTATTACGACGCGAGTGTACGAGGAACGGTTGAGGACATTGGCGTCGGTGCGCCGCGCGGGGATCACGGTGTGCTGCGGGGGGATTCTGGGGATGGGAGAAAAGGCGAGCGACCGTATTGGTTTACTCTGCCAGCTTGCCACGTTGCAGCCACATCCGGAGAGCGTGCCAATCAATATGCTGGTGAGAGTGGAAGGAACGCCATTGGCCTCGATGCCCGCGCTTGATCCACTGGAAATGGTGCGAGCGATTGCTACGGCGCGCATCCTTATGCCGGGTTCGCGCGTGCGTTTGGCGGCCGGGCGGAAGCAATTGTCGCCAGAGGCAGTCACGCTGTGCTTTTTGGCGGGAGCGAATTCGATTTTTGTGGGCGAAAAATTGTTGACCACACCAAATCCAGGCCCCGATGAGGATGAACAGTTGTTGCAGAGCCTGGGAATGAAGCCACTGGAATCTCATGCCGGATGACGTCATATCTTCGTGGAAGGCAACGCTCGGAGAGGGATTGCGAGCGCTGGACCACCAGCACCAGCGGCGGCGTCTTGTGGAAATCCGAGGCGTGGATTTTTGTTCGAACGATTATTTGGGACTATCCGAGCATCCGTTGTTACGGGAAGCGGTGCTGCGAGCGGTCGAAAACGCCACGAGAGTGGGAGGAACAGCGTCGCGATTGCTGTCCGGTCATACGGAGGAGTGGCGGAAACTGGAAGACGAGTTTGCGAAGTTTGCGGGTACCGAAGCAGCGCTATTTTTCGGCAGTGGCTACGCGGCGAATATGGGATTGGTGTCGTCGCTGGTTTGCAAGGACGACGTGGTGTATTCGGACGTGTTGAATCATGCAAGTCTCATCGACGGAATGCGCTTGTCGGGAGCGCGGAAACTCATCTATCCTCACCTCAACCTCAGTGCGTTGGAAGACGAATTGCGCCGGGAGACCGGCGCGCCATGGCGGAGAATCATCGTAACGGAAAGCGTATTCAGCATGAACGGGGATGTCGCTCCATTGATGGAGATGGCAGCTCTGGCGGAAAAGTATGGGGCGGCGATGATTGTCGACGAGGCGCATGCAACGGGAGTGCAGGGCAAGGGGGGACGTGGTGTAGCAGCCGAAGCGGGGATCTTGCCGCAGGTTCTGGCCACGATTCACACGTGCGGGAAGGCGCTGGGTTCGGCGGGAGCATTTGTATGCGGACCGGCGGTGGTTAAAGATCACCTGATTAATCACGCGCGCACATTTATTTTCAGCACGGCGCTGCCGCCGTACTTCGCGGAACAAATTGGAGCGGCATTGAAACTGGCGGTGGGGATGGAAGCGGAGCGGCACACACTTCTGAAACGGGCCAGTGGATTTAATGCTGCTCTTCGCAAGACGGGATTCAAAACGGCTGGAAGCACCAGCCAGATTGTGCCGGTGGTTTTGGGAGGCAATGAAGATGCGCTGCAGGCAGCGGAGATGTTGCAGCAAGCGGGATTTGCCGTACGGGCCATTCGGCCGCCGACGGTGCCGACAGGGAAGTCGCGGTTGCGGCTTTCACTTACGACGGGAATCACGGAAGAAGAGCTGAAGCGATTAGTGCAGTGCCTGGTGGATTGGCGCGAAGGGAAAACGACGGGAATGACAGCGAGATACGCATGAGAAGCCATTTTTTTATCACCGGGACGGACACGGGCGTCGGGAAGACGACATTGGCGGCGCTGCTCTGCGCGGCGCTGGATGCGGTGTATTGGAAGCCGATCCAGACGGGGACGCTGGAAGGCTCTGACCGGGTAACGGTGATGCGGCTGGCGGGAATCGGGACGGATCGCACGCTGGAAGAGGTGTACAAATTTGTGCCGCCGGTTTCGCCGGATTTGGCGGCGCGGTGGGCGGGCGTGGAAATCGATTTGAACCGCATCAACCCGCCGACGAGCTTGTTGAACGATTGGTTGATCGTGGAGGGAGCCGGCGGAGTGCTGGTGCCGATCAATGGGAAGCAGTTTATGTTGGACATGATGGTGAAGTTCAAGCTGCCGGTGATTCTGGCGGCGCGCAGTGGCGTGGGCACAATCAATCACACGCTATTGACGCTTGCGGCGCTGCACGCGGCGGAATTGCCCGTGCATGGCGTGGTGTTAATTGGCGACCAGAACCGCGAAAACCGCGAGACCATCGAGAAATTCGGACACGTCCGGGTGATCGGCGAAATTCCCAAGCTGCCGAATTTGCACCGCACGGCTTTGATGCAAGTCTTCCTGAACCACTTCGATCGATCCGCTTTTGCACAATGAAGTCGTCGCTGCAGATTTGGCATCCATTTACAAATGGCGCACTCGATCCCGCGCCTTTGCTCGTGAGCCGGGCCGAAGGCGTGTATCTGCATTTGGCGGACGGACGAAAAATTATTGACGCAATTTCGTCGTGGTGGGTGAATTTGCACGGCCACGCAAATCCGCGTATTACCGCCGCGATTGCAGAGCAGGGAAGAAAACTTGAGCACGTGATCCTGGCGGGATTTACGCATGAGGCGGCCGAGGAATTGGCGGTGGGGCTGAGCAAGTGGCTGCCGGGCGAGTTGAAGTACATGTTTTTCTCGGACGACGGCTCGACGGCAGTGGAAGTGGCACTGAAGCTGGCGGTACAGCATTTTGTGAATTTGTCGCGCCCGGAAAAAACAGAAATTGTGGCGCTGGCACATGGGTATCACGGAGACACAGCGGGGGCGATGTCCGTGAGCGACGAATCGCCATTCACGCAGCCATTTCAATCGATGCGTTATGCGGTGCATCGAGTCCATTCGGCTTATTGCTATCGATGCCCGGTGGGGCTGAAGCGGGAGAGCTGCCACATCGAGTGCGTGGAGCAACTGGAAAAACTGCTGGAAGGCCGGAGCGAGCGCATCGCTGCGGTAATTGTGGAACCATTGTTGCAAGGCGCGGGCGGCATGATTGTGCATCCGGTGGAATTTCTGCAGAAAGTGCGGGCGCTTTGCACGAAACATGACGTGTTGCTGATCGCGGACGAAGTGCTGACAGGATTCGGGCGAACGGGGAAAATGTTTGCGTGCGATTCTGCGAATGTTGTCCCGGATTTAATGTGCATGTCGAAGGGAATCACGGGCGGATTTTTGGCGATGGGCGTGACGCTTTGCACGGATCGGGTGGAATCGGCGTTTCGCAGCGAAAACCGGATGCACACGTTTTATCATGGACACTCGTACACGGGAAACGCGCTAGCTTGTGCAGCGGCAAATGAAAACCTGCGGATTTTTGAAGATGAGCCGGTGTTTGACCGCATCACCACCATTGCGAAGATTCACGGAGGGCGCTTGGCCGATTTGCGCGGGATGCACCAAGTGGGGGATGTGCGGCAGATTGGCGCGATTGGCGCGATGGAATTTGTGGCGGACGATGCGGGATATCTTTCAGCGCTGCGGCCAAAATTGTACCGGTTTTTTCTGGAGCGCGGTGTGTTGCTGCGACCGTTGGGAAACGTGGTGTATGTAATGCCGCCGTATGTGATCGAACCGGACGAATTGCACCGCGTGTACGACGTGATCGTGGAAGCGATCGAGACGCTTTTGTAGTATCGCGGACGCCAGCCTGGGGCTCCTGAAATTCCGAGAAACATGGTTGTCGTTCGTGGCATACTCGGCAGATATGCGGATCAGTACTACGCGCTCCTGGACGGTCCCTGAGATTCCTCATCTCGAGTGTTTCCGCGTTGTCCACTTTGTCCATGAATATCCCAGGCATAGCCATTCCAAATGGTCGATTGGTGTCGTCGACGACGGGACTGGCGGCATTTGGCACAAGGGATCGAACGAGCGCGGTGGACCTGGGGAGATCATTGCGATCAACCCAGGCGATGTCCACACCGGGTATCCGCTGCAAAAGAGCAGGATCAGTTACTCGATGCTGCACATTCGCGACGAACTGGTGAAGGATATTTTGCCGAGAATAACAGCTCCACCGATATTCCCCGGAGTAGCGATTCGCGACCCGGTCCTTGCTTGCAGTTTGCGCCGGCTTTGCCGTTCTCTTGAATTTGGATCTCCCTCTCTTGCGGCGGAAAGCCAACTCATCTCTGATGTTGCTTGCCTTTTCCTTCGGCATGCCCGCGCTAAGGCACACGGGTGGACCGGGCGTGAGCCATCGCATGTTTCCCGGATACAGGCGTATCTTCGCGCGAATCTTCACCGGAATGTGCGGTTGAGCGAACTTGCCGATTTGACCGGCTTGTCGAAAGCCTACGTCATCCGTTCCTTCCGTCGGCTCGTTGGCATGCCTCCCTACGAATGGCTTCTCCAATTGCGGATCGAGGAGGGAAGGAAGCAATTACAAATGGGCAGGTCGATCAGCGAACTGGCCGCCGAACTGGGATTTTCAGATCAGAGCCATTTTCATCGCCGCTTCAAGAACATCACCGGCATGACGCCGGCAACTTACGCCGAAGGTCACTATCGTTCAAGACAAGACAATGTCGCGTTGAGAGGATGAGAAGTGCGGCGGCAACAGAAGTACCCCGTTCGGAATTTTGCAGGTGGATTTAATTTCGCGCTTTGCTGCTGCCGCACTCCGCATCCCGGGAGGTAAGTCATGGGAATTCATATCAACGTGAATGGAGTGAGCTACGAGGTTGACGTCGAGCCGGACGCGCCGCTGCTTTGGGTAATTCGTGATGAATTGAATCTGACGGGCACGAAGTTTGGCTGCGGAATCGCCGCTTGCGGGGCCTGCACGGTGCATGTAAACGGGAAAGCGATGAGGAGCTGCAGCGTTCCCGTGGGATCCGTGGCGGATGCAGAGATTCGAACCATCGAGGGACTTGGCGAAGGCTCGCTGAACGCTGTGCAGGAAGCGTGGATCGAACATCAGGTGCCGCAATGCGGCTATTGCCAATCGGGCATGATTATGGCGGTCGGCGCATTTCTGGCGACGAATCCAACCCCCACGGATGATCAGCTTGCCGCAGCCATCACCAATATTTGCCGTTGCGGCACGCTTCCACGCATTCGCGCAGCGGTCCGCGCGCTGGCTGTGCACCAGGCAGCGGGTGGCCCAAGATGAATCGAAGAAAATTTTTGATCGGCGGAGCAACCGCGGCGGGGACATTGATCGTTGGGTATGCCCTTTGGCCCAGCGGCCGTCTTGGTCGCGCAAATCTGATGGCGGCTAAACCGGGTGAGCGCTTTCTGGCGAGCTGGATCAAGATTGCCAATGACGGCACTATCACCGCCGTGATTCCTCATTGCGATATGGGCACTGGAATATTCAGTTCGCTTTCGCAGATGGCAGCGGACGAACTCGATGCCGATTGGACCAAGGTGCGGGCGGAAAGTGCGCCTAGCGACCCACTGTTTGCGAACAGCGCGATGGCGGAAGGCTTCGCCCTGGAACAAGAGAACAAGACCGTTGATTCCATTCCGAACTTTTTGCGTGGATCGGCGATCAATTCGATGCGCGTAATCGCAGAATACATGGATCTGCAGACTACCGGCGGCTCTTGTGCCGTACGCTTCACTGGCGTGTACGGCATGCGCGTTGCCGGAGCCGCAGTGCGCGAGATGCTGGTGAAAGCAGCAGCGGCGCGGATGAATGCGCCGGCTGAGGAGTTTCGTACGGAGATGAGCCGCGTCATCCACATGTCGTCACGAAAAAGTTTCGGTTACGGCGAGCTGGCTGCGGCGGCTGCGGAATATAGTCCTTCCGCGCATCCGAAATTGAAGTCGAAGAACGCGTACAAGTTGATCGGGAAGCCCGTTGAGCGCTTGGATATTCCGGCCAAGGTGAATGGCGCTACGAAATATGGCATCGATACGCAGTTGCCGGATATGTGGTACGGGGCGATTCGAATATCGCCGACGTTTGGAGGCAAACTTGTTTCCGTGAATGACGGAGGGGTTGCGCAAAATCGCGGCGTCAAGAAAGTGGTAAGCCTGGATGACGCAGTTGTGGTACTGGCCGATCGTTTCTGGCGCGCGCGCAATGCGGCCGATGCGCTTGAGCCGGTGTTTGATCATGGCGCCAACGCGGACGTCAGCTCAAAGACCATTCGCGATTTGCACCTGGACGCGCTGAAAAACGGAAAAATCAAGAAGGACCTCTCCATCGGTTCTG
This sequence comes from Candidatus Acidiferrales bacterium, assembly GCA_963701055.1. Lineage (GTDB taxonomy): Bacteria > Acidobacteriota > Terriglobia > Acidiferrales > UBA7541 > Acidiferrum. The sequence continues at coordinate 2,106,908 of OY969563.1, forward strand.
GCGCTGACACGCTGAATGGCGGAGCGCTCGTGGAGCGGATGTACAACGTGCCCTATCTTGCGCACGCTCCGATGGAACCGGTGAACGCGACGGCCGTGTATAAGCAGGATGGAACACTCGAAGTGTGGTCCGGGACGCAAGACGGCTTGGGTTCGCGGGCGTTCTGCGCGAAAACGGCCGGACTGCCTTTGGATAAGGTTACATTTCACTTACTGCCGAGTGGCGGCGGTTATGGGCGGCGGTTGCCGGGCTTGTGGAACTTCCTAACATATGCGGTGAAAACCGCGATTGCAGCGCCTGGCGTACCCGTCAAACTTATTTTCACGCGCGAACAGGAGATGCAACACGATTACTACCGCCCGAACGTGACCAGCCGCTTCCGCGCCGCCGTGAACAACGACGGCCTGCCGCTTACCTGGGTGAACGAGTACACGACCGACGACGATCCGAATGCCGAGGCGCACATCGTGTATGACGTGTCCAATCAATTTTATGGAACGGCGAAAGTACCGGTACATGTTCCCACCGGCCCATGGCGCAGCGTGGAGGCTTCCTGGCATGGATTTTTTGTGGAGTCATTTATCGATGAACTGGCGCACCGGGCGAAGCGCGACCCGTTGGAGTACCGGCTTGCCCTTTTGAAGGAGAAGCCGCGCTACGCCGCCACGCTGAGTATGGCCGCCGAGAAGTCGGAATGGAGCACGCCGCTACCTACTGGCTGCGGACGCGGAATCGCGATGGTGGAATGTTTTGGAACTATTGTGGCGCATGTTGTCGAAGTGGAAGTTACGAGTGACGGAGCCGTGAAGGTCCACCGGGTTACAACAGCGGCGGACTGTGGCATGGCGGTGAATCCGGATGGATTCAAGGCGCAAATGGAAGGCGGGATTATTTTTGGACTGAGCGCAGCGTTGTATGGCGAGATCACCATCGATCGCGGCGCTGTGGTTCAGCAAAATTTTCCGGATTATGACATGGTGCGCCTGGCGGAATGTCCGGCGATTGATGTGTACATTCATGAGAGCGACGCGCCGCTCGGTGGCGCAGGCGAACCGGGAATACCGCCGGTTGCGCCCGCGGTCACGAATGCGATCTTTGCCGCTACCGGTGTACGTATTCGGGAATTGCCGATCAAGAATCACGCACTGAGTAAACCGAGCGCCGCCTAGGCGGAAGCGCGGTGGTTCCTCTGTTAAACTCCTGAATTGGATTTGACGGAGGAATTTTCATTGACAGGACACTTGAGCGGTTGGCGGCAGAAGATTGTGACGTTTGCCGGGGCTCTGGGCGCGCCTGGATTGTTCCTGATTTCATTCCTTGATTCCTCGATACTGACGTTTCCGGTGATCAACGACCTGCTGTTGATCGAGCTTTGCATACAAAAACCGCTCCGGATGCCCGTGTATGCCGCGATGGCGATGACGGGTTCCGTGCTGGGATGTGTACTGTTGTATTTCATCGCGAAAAAAGGCGGGGAAGCATTTTTTCATAAGAAGGCGGGCGAGCGCGGGGATGTGATCCGCCGTTGGGTGCAGAAGAACGGATTCGGTGGAATGCTGGCTGCGGCATTGTTGCCTCCGCCGACGCCGTTCAAGATTTTTGTGTTTGCCGCGGGCGTATTTGAAGTGCCGATGAGCAGTTTCGCTTCGGCGATCGCGCTGGCACGGGCGATTCGTTATTTCGGAATTGGGTATCTGGCGACGCGCTATGGGGAACAGGCGATGCCGTTTATCGCGCAACATAAGATTCAAGTGGCGGTGATGGTGGTGGTGTTTGTGGCCGTGAGTTACGGATTGTCACGATTGATTTTGAGGGACAAGGCGGGAACTGAAAGCGCGGCGTAGAAGCCGACCTTTGAGTTTCACGGTAGGTCTGAGTTGAAGTGGACGTTGAGATCGTTCAGCGCGGAACAGCACCGCGCTTCAGGACGACACCACCGCAATAAGCGAGGTCAACGAAGATGGATTTCGGTGGACCAGACGAGGGATTGGCTGGAAACGTGAAAATTGGAATCGACTTGAATGAGGGCGGCGACACGGTGGCGGGTTTCGTCTTCGACGAGATCGCGCATGGAGCGAATGACCAATTCATAGCCCGTCTGGGTTTTTGCGACGACCGCGCGGGGAAACGGAACAGCACGGATGAATTCTTCCGCTGCATACGTGTTTTGGGCGGCGGCCAGTTCGGGAGAAGGTTCTGGTTTATAGAGGCATTCGGCGCTTTCCGGATCAAAAGTTCTGCCGGGACCAACTGGAACTTCCGCCTGACACAGGAGCGAAGTGGTTTCTACCACGCCGTGCCAGGTGAAAAGCGAAAGCGCGTCCGGGAAAGCCCCGACTACGCGCGCGGATTCACCGTGATAGGAGTGGGGTTCGAGCGTGGCGATGCTGCCAGAATGAAGAAGCCCGCGCGCTCCGACGTACGCAGCAACGACAAGCAGCGCGAGGATCGCGCCATTGCGTCCGCGAGGTGATTTGCTTTTCGCGCCAATTTCGGAAGTGACCAGCCGAAGGATCTCTGGCAGCAAAATTCCGGCGATGAAGATGGCAAGAATCCAGGGATCGATGTGCGGAAGCCAATCCATGGCATAGCGCGTTGAGCGAAAAGGCCATAGAAGCGCGATTCCTTCGGATTGGAAAAGATCCAGAACAGTGTGAACGACAGCGGCGAAAGCGAGAGGGGACAGAAGCGAAGCGATTGGTTCGGGTTGTTTCCTGCTGAGATAGCGGGCGAGCAAAGCCGACAGGAGAACGATGACGAGGGTGCCGAGCAGGGAGTGAGTGTAAGTGCGACGATCTGCGAAATACGCTCGAGGGCCGAAGAATGCGCTGATGAGATCGACATCGGCAATCGTTCCGGCGAAAACGATGCCGGCTAAAACGGGCCAGCGACGACGAGGAAAAAATCCGCGCGCTAGGACGTAGGACGTAAGGGCGTGTGTGGCGATGTCCACGAATAGAAACTATCTCACAAAATGGTGCCGCTTATGGTTTCACGGCGCTGCTGCCGTTGGACGCCGCGGAATCGCGAGGAACCAGCAGTTTCAGCGCGCGTGGAACGATTGAGAACTCCACGGGAAGACGCGTCAGCGGCTCGCCATCGACTTGCGCGTAGACCGGGTTGGCATCGAGTGGTTCACAGATGAGGGATTCGGCCTTCCAGAAGTGCACGTCTTCTTCTTTTCGGAGATTTCCCATCCACAAAGTGGGGATGTAACTAAGATAGCGAAGCCCACTCTGCGTCGTGAGCGCCATCACTTCGAAACAATCTTCGAATAAATCGGCCTGGTCGGTAATTTTGAAAGGTCCGCCATAATTTTTTGTGCGGCCCACGATGACGAGCGTGGCTTCGAGTTGCCGATCCCCTGCGCGCACGCGGAAGCGCGGAAACGTGTAGCGCAAGACTTCGCGGGCGCCTTGCCACCAGTAGGCGAGGATGCCAACGCGGGCTTTCAGTCCCAGATCGACAGAATAAACAATCATGCCGTCCGGGCCGGCGCCGGCAACGGAAAGGAAAAAACGTTTGCGTTCGGGTTGCTCGAGCGGCGTGGCAAGTCCCAGCGCAATTTCGCGAACGTCGCCATAAACGAGACGCCGGGCGGCACGCGGAATATCCCAGGGAAGATCGAGTTCTTTGGCAAGAATGTTGGCGGTGCCGCCGGGGAGAAGTGCCAGGGGAACGCGGTCTCCATTCGAGGACTGCGCCAGGCCGTTCACGACTTCGTTGAGGGTGCCATCGCCGCCGCAAGCGATCACGAGTTGACGGTGGTCGCGAACGGCTTGCTGAGCAATTTCGGTGGCATGGCCGGGCCCGGTCGTCTCGGCGAGATCGGCGTGAATTCCGCTGGATGCGAGGATCTGGCGCGCCTGATCGATAAGTTTGCGCCGTCCATTGCCGCCGTTACCAGCGTTAGGGTTGTGAATCAGCAGGGCGTTTTGGATGAGCGCGTCCATAAATTTTGAGCTGTGGCCAAAGGTTCATTGTAACTGAAAAAGATCACGGCACGTGAAACGCAAATGAATGTAATTGCGCCGGTGTGGCAGGCCAAGCGATTGTCCATTGCGAATTATCAGGAACGAATTGGTGTGTTATGTTAACGACTGCTCATGAAGCGCGGAGTTAGTGGGAAAAGACCGGAGCGTGCTTCAGGCGGGGTCATGTCTATCGGCTTGCGTGCGACAAATTACACGTCGCATCGATTTCTTTGGCTGCCACTTCGGGCAGTTCTATCCCTCTGTTTTGTTCTCGTAGCGGGCGCCGCGGGTTCTGGGCGTCATGCTGGCGCAAAGGGAGCCGCTTTTGCGTTCGGCCAGCAGACTGAGCAGACCCGACAAAAGGCCGAGCCGCAACCCTACCTGGAAGAGCCCCTGAAACAACTCGTAAAGCAAATCCCTGAGTTGAAGGGGATTCGCGCCGCCGAGGATCAGCAGGACTTACCGATGATCCTGAAAAAGACCGGCGACGGGGTGGACGAGTTTTTCAACAATGCGATCGATCTTGTGGCGAACGAGGAGATTCAGCAGCAGAGACTTGGCAGCTTCGGCGTTGCCGTCGCGGGCGAGTCCGTGCGAGACAATTATTTGATCCTTCGCGAAGGCAACGGCACGCAAGCCGACTTCGACGAATTTCGCACGGACGAAAACGGAAACCGGCTGGAACAGCTGGGAATACACCGGGGGTTTCTGGTTACGTCCGGATTCGCATTGATCTGCGCGCATTTGTCGACGGCGTTCCAGCAGGATTCGACGTTCCGGGTTCTCGGCGAGGAAAAGGTTGGCGCGAGAGAAACATACGTGGTGGCATTCGCGCAGCGTTCCAGTAACGCGAATCTGGTGGTAACGATGGCGGGGCCAAGCGGGGACGTTGTGCAGATGCTGACGCAAGGAATTGCCTGGGTGGATAAGGAAAATTTCCATGTTGTCCGGATGCGCACTGATCTGCTTGCGCCACATCCAGAGATTGGGCTGCAAGCGCAGACCACCAAAGTGAATTTTGATGAAGTGCAGTTTGTGGATGTTGCCATGCCCTTATGGCTTCCACGCGATGTAAGCGTGGACGTTAAACTGGGTAAATATGTGGACCGGCCTTTCCTGCTGGAGTTCCGGAACGTGCACCACTATACGGATTACCGGCGCTACCGTGTGTCTACGAGGGTCGTGCTTCCCCAATAGGCCCATTAAGCCAATAAGCAATGAGCCGGGGCCGCGGAGTGATAACCCGCTTAGCCCCGGAGGTCGCCTATAATACCTAGCGGTTTAGACGCTGGCGAACACGAGGCGTGCATGGCGAAGGCACAAATGGCGAAAGCCAATGGAAGAGTGAAGAAAGAAGCGGAGAAGCTGCGCGAGGATATCCGGCGTCACGAGTATTTGTATCACGTGATGGATGATCCGGAAATTTCGGATGCCGCGTTCGACAAGCTGATGAACCGGCTGAAGGAGTTGGAGTCCGCGCACCCGGAATTGAAAACGCCAGACTCGCCGACCGTGCGCGTAGGAGGTCCCCCACGCGAAGGATTTACGACCGTGCGGCATGCGCGGCCGATGCTGAGTCTGGACAATGCATTTTCTTTCGATGCGCTGAAGGATTGGGACCGGCGCGTTAGAGAGGGCACCGGGCGGCTGGTGAACGAATATATTGCCGAGCACAAATTTGACGGGCTGAGTATTTCGTTGCAATACGAAGACGGTTTGCTGGTGCGCGGGGTGACGCGTGGCGACGGAAGTACCGGGGAAGACGTTACGCCGAACGTGAAAACCATCCGGTCGATTCCCCTACGCGTGGACGCGGCGGTACTGAAGAAGGCGAAACTGGCAAAGAGTTTTGAAGTTCGTGGCGAAATCATGATGACGCGGAAGTCATTCGAGGCGCTGAACCGGCAGCAGGAAGAAATTGGCGGGAAGGTTTTCGTGAATCCACGGAATGCGGCCGCAGGAGCGGTGCGCGTGCTGGACCCGGCAATTACGGCGCAGCGGAAGCTGGATTTCTTCGCGTATTACCTGTACGTGGACGGGAAAGTGCCGTTCGCGAAACATTCGGATTCGTTGTCAGCGTTGAAGCAGATGCAATTTCGCGCGTCCGACGACTGGAAACTGTGCGACGGGATTGATGCGGTGATCGCATATTGCGAAAGCTGGGATACGAAACGCGAAAAATTGCCGTACGCAATTGATGGCGTGGTGATCAAGCTGAATTCCACGGCGCTGCAGAACGAACTGGGATTCACGGCGAAGGCGCCGCGATGGGCGATTGCCTATAAGTATCCCGCGCGGCAGGAACAGACGGTGGTGAACGACATTATCGTGCAGGTGGGACGGACGGGAACGCTGACGCCGGTGGCGATGCTGGAACCGGTGCAGGTGGGCGGCGTGACGGTGAGCCGTTCGACGCTGCACAACATGGACGAAATCGATCGGCTCGGGCTCCAAATCGGCGACACGGTGCTGCTGGAGCGCGCGGGCGAAGTGATTCCGCATGTGTTGAAAGTCGTGAAGGAAGGCAAAGATCGCCGGCCGTTTCAGATGCCAAAGAAATGCCCGGTGTGCGGAAGCACGATTCACAAAGTAGAAGGGGAAGTGGCGTATCGGTGCGTGAATTCGGCTTGCCCGGCGAAGTTAAAGGAGTCCGTGCAGCACTTTGCGGGGCGGCACGCCATGAATATCGATGGGCTGGGCGAGAAGATTGTGGACCAGTTGGTGGAAAAGAAAATGGTGAAAGACGTTGCGGATTTATATGCGCTGAAGATGGAGGATGTAGCGGAATTGGAGCGCATGGGGGAAAAGTCCGCGCAGAACCTGGTGGACGAGATTAAAGCGAGCAAGAAGATTCCGCTTTCGCGGCTGATTTATGCGCTGGGCATCCAGTTTGTGGGCGAGCGCACGGGGCAGTTGCTGGCGGAACATTTTTCGTCGCTGGACGACCTGGCGGCGGCGAACACGGAGGATCTGGAAAACGTTTCAGAGGTGGGACCGAAGGTGGCGGCGAGCATCACGGACTTCTTCGCCGAAGCTGCCAATCGGAACGTCATCAAGAAATTGAGCAAAGCGGACGTGCGGCCGACAGGGGAGAAACGTGAAATAAAGAGCCAGAAGCTGGCGGGTAAATCGTTTGTGTTTACTGGCGGGCTGGCGAATCGTTCGCGGGAGGAAGCCGGCGAATTGGTGCTGCAGCATGGCGGAAAAGTGGGCGGCTCGGTGAGCAAGAAAACGGATTACGTCGTGGTGGGGACGGACCCGGGATCGAAGTACGACAAAGCGAAGGAATTGAGCGTGGCGATTCTGACGGAAGCGGAGTTTGAGAAATTACTCGGTGCAAAATAGAAAGGCACTCTCGTTAGGAGTGCTCCTCTTCTTCGTTCTTGTCATGGGTCAATCGCTCTACTGTATGGATAACAATCCATCCAAAAGTGGAAGCGAGCTGTCGCTGAAAGACGAAAATAAGAACAATCGCGCCAAAAAAGACACTAAGTGCCAGATGTGGATCAGGCGGCGCCACTGTTTTTGCGATCCACTTGAGTCCGTATAGTGCGGAAAAAAATACAACCGCGAGTCCGAGGATAATAACCTGCACTGTGAGAGAAGTTCCACCCCACATCACCAGAATGTAATGATCTCCTTTTCTCAGACGGCGGATTGCGCGATCCCAGTTTCCCTCTCCGGTCGGGTCTTCCTTTTTGAGTCGCTTATAGGAATGGTTCATCAGCTGGCTGATCTTTTGTTCGTAGGCTTTCGCGTCGTGCAACGCGTCGAATTCGTGGGCCAGTTTCTGTCTTTGTTCTGAAGCCCCAACTTCTGTGTAATAGAGCATCTGTATCTCGAGTTCGGAGAGCGGCTGCTCTTCGAGCGCAGCTTGCTGTTTGATTTGATTGACTAGAAAATCTTTGGTTTCGCCCGCATATCGCGGATGTTATACCCACTATAGGCAAGCAACAACGATAACTTTGCTGACGTGGAGCCGGGTTATAATAGAGTTGGCGGGTGAGCTGGATGATCGCTGGCTTGGTTGCGCAAGCGGCCGGGCGGGAGGAAAGTCCGGACACCCCTTTGCGGGAGCAAAGGAAACTTTTGGGCCGCAAGGCTTGAGAGTGAAGGGCAACGCGCCTGGTAACGCCAGGGGAGCGGTAGCGCAGACTTGAGTTTGTGCGCCTTTCGCGGCTCGTCTCTGAACGTGCTGCCGGAAGAAGATCATGGGCTGAAGCCTGTGCTACTGTTCACGGAAAGTGCCACAGAGAATATACCGCCGGCCGAGCGTCTCCCGGTGACAGACCGAAGGAAAACCTTCGGGAGGTCTTCGAATGGAACGCGAAGCAGGTAAGGGTGAAAAGGTGGGGTAAGAGCCCACCGCTCCGGCAGCGATGACGGAGGCAAGGAAAACCCCGCGTGGTGCAAGACCAAATAGGAGGGGAGAGCTGGCCCGGCTCGCTGAGAGCGTTTGAAAAAGCGCTTTCCCTTTCGTGCAGCGCAAGCCGCATGGAAGGATGAACCCTCGGGTAGGTCGCTGGATCCCGGTCGCGAGACCGGGGCTAGAGGAATGATCGTCACGGAGCAGGCTCGCCAGAGCCGCACCGTACAGAATCCGGCTTACAGGCTCATTCGCCATCTTTTTCAATGAGTTGCAAAGGACGTCGTAACTCGCCACACCTGGCGAAGATTCCATCTAACATCCCACAAGGCCGATGGCGGTGACACCTCCGGCCAGGCAGGGGATGGTTAGGATTGCTTGGAATGGTAAGCAACTCCAAACGCGCCAAACCGATTTGACTCAAAGGTTCATCGGTGCTGGGATAGAGGAAGAAACATCTAACTGAGCTGAAGTAAGCAAAGATCGAGGGAGAGACGATGAACACATATAGCGTGAAATTGCGGTATGAGGATCGTGAAAAGGGAAGTGACGAAAAAAACGTCAAGGTGGATGCGACAACCATCGCTGGGGCGATTGCGAAAGCCGCGCGGGAGTTCATCAAGGGGCTGGACCGAAAACAGCGGTTCGATGCCAATAAAGGATTGCACATTGAGGCGGCACGAGTTGCCGATAAAGAAGGAGAAGCGCCGGAGAGTGCAAAAGGCACGACTGCTTAGCTGATTTACCGACAACGATTTGTGCGGCACTGAGATCAGCCGGATCAGTACGCCGGCGCTCGTGCAGGTGTGAACGCACAGAGCGTTCTGTGTGACAAGCAGTGGAAGAACTGCGGTGTTTGGTATTCCAAGCAAGAAAACGATTTCCAGCCCGCACACGCAGTGTGTCCCTTACAGTCTGGCGAATTTGGTACGGGCTCTCGTCGAAAAGCTCGTTCTGTGTTGGGACGAAAGGGGCCAGATTCATGTCATACAGGAAGCCGTATCCGGCACCAGGCGCTATGCAACACGGATTCGGGAACGAATACCTCGCATGGATAACCAGAAGTCTGGAATCGACGACCGCGGAAGAAGGCGGGTATCGTCAGCGCGCAGAGTCCGACTACGTAACTGTTGTAAACCACGATCGAGAGTTCGTTGAGGTTTCGGATAATTTTTGCCAGCTGGTTGGATACGGGCGCGAAGAATTGCTCGGCATGCAATACGACGAGTTGACGGCGCCAAATACGTACGATATCGAGAAATTTGTCCGACTGTTCGCCAAGCTCGGATATATGCACGGTTTGTGGCTGCTCGTTAGCCGCGGTGGAACCCGTATTTTGATTCGGTATGATTCTTGGGTTCGACCTGACTCTTTGATTGAAACGCATATGGAGTTGGTGGGCGCCGGGTACTGACGCGTTTTCGGTCTTCATTCCTTTCGTTGGAGCACGTCCGCGTTAAACTCGGGAGCTGACCGACCTCCCCTTCATTTTGACAGCTTGACCGCTACCGACCCGCCAAGGTGACATCCTCTCCCGCGACCCGCTTCATTGAAGCTACATCCATTATCGGCCGTACCCGCGATATGACAGTTGCCGGTGTCGAAATTTTTGCAACGGCGAACGGAGATGACTTGCCAGCGGATACAAGATATCTTTGACGTAGAGTCGGAAATTTGGTCAGCCGAGCGCGTTGAGGCTTGTCTGAATGGTTTGGAGCACGATAAAAGTCCTGGGCGGGATCTGCACGACGATCCTGCGGACTAAAAGGAGAAGGAACTGTTGGGGCTGCAAAGGGACAATCTCTGGTATAAAGACGCCGTCATTTATCAGCTCCATGTGCGCACCTTTTGCGACAGCAATGGCGACGGCATCGGGGATTTCGTAGGGCTCACGCAACGGCTCCCCTATTTACAGGAGCTTGGAATTACCGCGATCTGGCTCTTGCCTTTTTATCCGTCGCCATTGCGCGACGACGGGTACGACATCGCGGATTACACCTCGGTTCACTCTAGTTACGGATCGCTGCAGGATTTCCAGGCGTTCCTGACGGAAGCCCATAGCCGTGGGATTCGTGTGATTATCGAACTGGTGGTGAACCACACTTCGGACCAGCATCCCTGGTTCAAGGAAGCGCGCAGTTCCCGAGACAATCCCAAACGAGACTGGTACGTGTGGAGCGACACGGACACGCGCTACCAGGGAGTGCCGATCGTTTTTGTAGACACGGAAACTTCGAATTGGGCCTGGGACCCGATTTCCAAAGCATATTACTGGCACCGATTTTTCAGCCATCAACCCGACCTGAATTTCGACAATCCCGCGGTCTTTGAGACCGTGTGGGAAGTAATGAAGTTCTGGCTGAACTTGGGCGTGGACGGATTCCGTTTGGATGCGGTGGCGTTTCTGGTGGAGCGCGAAGGGACGTTGTGCGAAAACTTGCCGGAAACACATGCGATCATCCGCGAGATTCGCAAGCGTTTGGACGCAGCTTACCCGGGAACGATGTTGCTGGCGGAGGCGAACCAGTGGCCGGCAGACGTGCGGGCTTACTTCGGGGAATCCAACGAATTTCACGCGGCATTTCATTTTCCGCTGATGCCAAGAATGTTCATGGCGGTGAAACTGGAAGATCGCAAGCCAATCATCGAAATTCTGGAGCAGACGCCGGAAATTCCCGAGAGCTGCCAATGGTTCATTTTTCTGCGCAATCACGACGAGTTGACGCTAGAGATGGTGACGGAAGTTGAACGCGACTATATGTACGATGAGTATGCGATGGACAAGTCCATGCGCATCAACCGTGGAATCCGGCGGCGGTTGGCTCCGCTGATGAACAACGATCGCCGGCGCGTGGAACTGTTGAACGGATTACTGATGTCCATGCCGGGAACGCCGATTGTTTACTACGGAGACGAGATCGGCATGGGCGATAATATTTATCTTGGCGACCGGAATGGAGTGCGGACGCCGATGCAATGGAACAGCACGGTGAACGCAGGTTTCTCAACCGCCGACCCGGAGCGGTTGTACGCGCCGGTGATTTCGAATCCGGTGTACGGCTACCAGGCGGTGAACGTGGATGCGCAAGAGCGGTCCGAGCATTCGCTGCTTTTGTGGATGAAATCGCTGATTCAGGTGCGGAATATGTTCCGAGTATTCAGCCGGGGATCAATGCATTTTCTGAACCCGTCGAACCACCGTGTTCTGGCGTACACACGGCAATTCGGCGATGACATCGTGCTGGTGGTGAACAACCTTTCCAGTACCGCGCAGGCGGTGGAGCTGGATGTGCAACGATATAAGGGGTACGTGCCTATCGAGATGTTTGGAAGAAGCTTGTTTCCGCGATTTGGGAATTTGCCATACTTACTGACGCTGGGACCGTATCAATTTTACTGGTTTCAGCTGCGTCGGATTTGATCGTGAGGCAAGAGTCTGCATCCGCCCTGTGGTGCTGGCCAGTTTGAACACCGGCGCCAACGATTAATTGAAATGAAAGTTGAGGCGTCTTGGCTGAAGACACTTTTTTAGCGGATGATTTGCTTCGCCAATTAATGAGTGTTGGCGAAGTGGATCTTCTTGTGGGCATTTCCACGCACAACGCCGCAAACCCCGTCCGTCAGGCCGTACAGGCAATCGAACAGAGCTATCAGCAACACTTCATCCGCCAGCGTGTGGTGATCGTGCTGATGGACGGCTCTGAGGATAAGGATGGAGATGGCTCTTCAGAACCGGCGGCAGTTGTCACGGGAAAAGGGAATGTCCGTGTGCCCGGGATCACTTCGCTACGCACGATCCATCGCGTGACGGCCAGTTTTTCCGCTCCGCCGCTGCCGGGGGTTGCGTTACGGACGATTCTGGCGGTGGCCGACCTGCTCAGGGCAAGGGCTTGCGCGGTGGTGTCCTCTACAAGTACTAACCTGAGTGCGGATTCGATTGCAAAATTGCTGGGCCCGGTATATCGGGAAAAATTTGATTTTGTGGCGCCGCTGTACACCAGGCACAAATATCAGGGCCTGCTGGTGCGGAACCTTTTGTATCCGATGAGCCGGGCTGTGTTTGGAAGCGGAATCCGTGAAATTTTTCCATCGGAATGGGGATTTTCCGGGCGTTTGGCTTCGCATTGCCTGAACCAGCGAGTTTGGCAAGAAGAGGCGATCCGGGCTCGGCCGGAAGCATGGATGGCAATCTCCGCGATTGGTTCCGATTTTTCTTGCTGCCAAGCGTATCTTGGCGAAAAAACGCCGCCGGCGATCGCCGCGGGAACGGACATCGTCGAAATCCTGCGGCAGACGGTGGGTGGATTGTTCTGGTGCCTGGAGAACGAACAGGATTTTTGGCTTGATATCGACAAATCGGCATCTGTGCCGACCTTCGGGCCGACGCCGGAACTCACGTCCGAAGCGACGGAGATGGATCGCCACAGAATATTTGAGATGTTCCGGGCGGGAGTCAGCGATCTGGAACCAATCTTGAGTTCGATCCTCGACCCCGAAACGCACGCTGAAATCAAGAACATGGTGGCGTTGGAGGAAGGGAAATTTCGATTCAGATCCGATCTATGGGTGAGGACGCTGTACGACTTCGCGGCGTCGTATCACCACGCAGTAATCAACAGGGATCACCTGGTGCAAGCTCTGGCGCCGCTGTATCGCGGCATGACTCATTCCTTTCTGGTCGAGCATGCCGACTCATCTCCGTCGGAGATCGAGGCGGCGAATGAGATGCTTTGCTCCGAGTTCGAATTGCAAAAGTCCTATTTGAGGGAGAGATGGAAAGCGAAAATTGAGGTGAAATCATGAGAGAGACCATCCTGCAAGGGCTAGAGCAGGCCTATTGGAATTTTGTCCACATGATTGCCGAGTTCCTGCCGCATTTCGTCGTGATGCTGATCATCATTGCGGTCGGACTTCTTGTGGCGTTCGTGCTCCGGTATTGTTTGCGGGCTCTTCTGAGGCTTACGAGACTTGACCGGGTGTCCGAAGAAGCGGGTGCTTCGCGAGTATTGCGCATGGCGCATCTACCGGCGATGTCGGAGTTGTTGAGCCGCTCTTTGTTTTGGGTGACATGGTTCGCGTTTATTTTGATTGGACTGAGCGTGCTAGGCGTGGCGAGCCTGCAGGCGCAGATTTCGCGGTTGCTGCAGTTTCTACCCGAAGTGTTTATCGCGATCCTGATTTTGTTCCTGGGCGTGGCCATTGCGAATTTTCTTTCGAGAGCGGCGCTGCTTGCCGCCGTCAATGCCGGACTTCCGTCGGCGAGGATTATCAGCTGGGCAATCCGTTTTGTGATCTGGATTCTGGCGATCACCATGACGCTGGAGGAACTGGGATTGGCAAAGCAGACGGTGATCTCGGCGTTTTCGATTGTTTTTGGCGCCACGATGTTGGGGTTGGCGATCGCGTTCGGGTTGGGCGGCCAGGAACTGGCGCGCCGGTTTCTGGAACGGCATTGGGGAGATACGAAAAAGGACCGCGACAAAGAACCACAACCGTTGTGATGAGCAGGAAACCTTGATGGGCATTGGGCGGTGGGAACCAATCAAGCACAGTCGACGCGAAGTGATAAAAGCTGCGGTGTATGGTGCCGCTGGGATGGCGGTGCCGCGAGTGTGCAGAAGTGCTCCGGCGGAAGCGTTTGTTTCGAAGCGGCCATCCGTGGGACAGAGGAAATTTGTCTCGCGCGCGGTCGAAGAAACGATTGTCCGGGTTAAGAGCAGGATCGGCGACCCAGAATTGGCGTGGATGTTCGAGAACTGCTACCCAAACACATTGGACACGACTGTGCAATTTTCGGCGGTGGGTGGAAACCTGGACACATTCATCATTACCGGGGATATCGATGCAATGTGGTTGCGCGATTCTGCGTGCCAGGTGTGGCCGTACGTTGCGCTGGCGAAGAGCGATGGCGATTTGCGAAAGATGTTTCAAGGTCTGATTGGCAGGCAGGCGCGATGCATCTTGATCGATCCGTATGCAAATGCGTTTCTGCCGGACCCAAAGAGTGCGAAAGCGCTGGAATGGGCGGTCGGAGATCTGACGGAGATGCGGCCCGGAGTGGCGGAGCGGAAATGGGAAGTGGATTCACTGTGCTCCTGCATCCGGCTGGCGCATGGATACTGGAAGGCCACGGGCGATACCACGCCATTCGATCCAGAATGGGCGGCGGCGATGCGCAGGGTAGTGCTGACATTCCGGGAACAGCAAAGAAAAAATGGGCCAGGGTCGTATCATTTTCAGCGCAAGACGGAAACGCCCACGGACACCCAGGCTCTGGGAGGATTTGGGAATCCAGCGCGGCCGGTGGGAATGATTTATACGATGTTCCGTCCGTCTGACGATGCATGTCTGTACTCCTTCTACGTACCATCAAATTTGTTTGCAGTGGTTTCGCTCAGGCAATTGGCGGAGATGGCTGCGGAAATATTGAAAGATGCGAGATTTACGGCTGAGTGCCAGGGGCTGGCCGGAGAAGTGGAAGAGGCGCTGGCGAAGTACGGGCGAATCAAAACAAGCGACGGAGAGATTTGGGCGTTCGAGGTGGACGGATACGGCAATCAGTTGTTCATGGACGATGCGAATATTCCGGGATTGCTGAGCTTGCCCTATTTGGGTTGCTGTCCGGCGACAGATGCGGTTTATCAGCGAACGAGACGACGCGTGCTGAGCGATGACAATCCCTACTTTTTCAAGGGCATCGCGGCGAACGGAATCGGAGGGCCGCATGAAGGACTGAACATGATCTGGCCGATGGCGCTGATTGCGCAGGCGATGACGAGCAACGACGAAGCCGAAATTCGGCAGTGCCTGCGATGGCTGAAGACGACACATGCGGGGACTGGGTTCATGCACGAATCGTTTGAAAAGGATGATCCCGCGAAATATACGCGCGCCTGGTTTGCGTGGGCGAACACTTTATTTGGGGAATTGATTGTGAAGTTGAGCGAAGAGCGGCCGAATTCAGACACTGCGGATTAAAACGGAGGCGGCGCGATATGTCGGCTGAACCAGCGGCAAAAACGAGCACCGGCACGAAACTTGTGATTCGCAACATTGGGTTACTGCTGAGCGGGGATTTGGAAAAACCAATTATTGAGGCGGACACGGTGGTGGTGAAGGGCGGGAGAATCAGCGCCATCGGAAAAGAGAAAGAGTTGGATTGCGAAAGTGCGACGGGAATTATTGACTCAAATGGAACGGCGTTGGTGCCTGGCTTGATTGACAGCCACGTGCATCCTGTCGCGGGCGATTGGACGCCGCGGCAGAATCAGTTGGGATGGATCGATAGCTGTTTGCATGGCGGAGTCACGACCATGATTTCGGCGGGAGAAGTACACATGCCGGGCCGGCCGAAGGACGTGGTGGGTCTTAAGGCGCTTGCGATTACCGCGCAACGGACATTTGCGGCGTTGCGGCCGAGCGGCGTGAAAGTGTTGGCTGGGGCGCCGGTGATTGAACAAGGAATGGTGGAAGAGGACTTTCGATCTTTGGCGGAAGCGGGAGTGAAGTTGCTGGGCGAAGTGGGACTGGGCAGCGTGAAAGACGGGGCGACCGCGCGGCAAATGGTGGGCTGGGCGAGAAAGCATGGTATGCAGAGCACAATTCATACCGGCGGACCGTCGATTCCAGGATCGAACTTGATTGACAAGGATGTGGTGCTAGCTGCGGACGCGGACGTGATCGGGCATATCAATGGCGGGCACACGGCGTTGCCGGACTCGCAGATCAGGGCTTTGTGCGAGGAATCTCCGCGGGCGCTGGAAATTGTACACAACGGGAACGAGCGCGCGGCGTTGTTCACTTTACGAATAGCGAAGGAGTTGAAGCAGTTTCACCGCGTGATTTTAGGCACGGATTCGCCGGCAGGTTCTGGAGTGCAGCCGCTGGGAATTCTTCGCGTGATCGCGGCGCTTTCTTCATTGGCAGAAATTCCCGCGGAGATTGTGTTTTGCTTCGCCACCGGGAATACGGCGCGGATGCGTGGGTTGGATTGCGGATTGATTGAGGTGGGCCGGGCAGCGGATTTTGTGTTCATGGATGCGCCGCAGCATTCGGCGGGGAAGACTTTGCTGGAGAGTGTGCGGCTGGGAGATTTGCCGGGAATCGGAATGACGATGATTGATGGGGTTGTGCGGAGTGAGAGGAGTCGGAACACGCCGCCGGCTGGTCGGGTCCCGGTGGTAGTGAAGTGAGGTTCGGGTGGCGAAGACGGACTTTTATCTACGTGTTTGAGTTATCGATTTATCTCGGCGTTTTCTTCTTACTCCGTAACAGCGGCGGCGAGCCGTCGCACTCCAAATTAGCGGAGGCCGTCTTCGCCTTTGATCTGGTCTTTGGTTAGACCGCCCACGCGTGGGAGGGGGCGGCCGCTGTCGGTTACCGCGATGGCGACCAGGATTTCGTTGGCGCGCGGGGCGTCGTTCACGCGAATTTCCATACCATCGAAATGGCTGCGGACGAAGGCGGCATCTTTGTGGCCGAGCGGAATGTCAAGGGTGACACCGGGGCCTCCGCGTTTTTTGGACGAGGGAATCAGCGCCGCGCCTTTGCCGAGGAGTTTCCGCACGGGTGCGCCGAGTTTGGGATGAAGAATCGCGGCGGCATGCTCGAGTTCGCCATTTTCGCCGACCGCGGCGGCTTTGCCGTAGCTTTCGGCAGACGGGCCAGGGATGCCAAGAGCGGCTATGGCGCGTTCGGTGAGCAATGTGCCAAGTTCTTCGCCGATTTCCGTGAGTTCGGTCAGGTCCTGCACATATTTTCCAGCAAAAGGATTTTCAATTACGGCAACAGCGGCGGCGCGTCGCGTGGGCGGCTGTACGGGCTGGCCCATTTCGCTGTGGGTTTCTTCCAGGAAGACAACAATTTTGCGGATTTTGGATTTCATCGGAGGCCATCCTCGCCTTTGATTTCGGAAGCTTTCAAACCGCCTACCCGGGCGTGGATGCGCGGACCGGTAGTCATGACTAGAGCCAGAAGAATTTCGTCGGCGCGGGGAGCGTCTGCAATCCCCACTTCCATGGAATCGAAATGGCTGCGAACGTAGGACGCGTTGATGTGTGTGATGGGAACGTCGAGACGTGTGGCCGGTCCGCCAACTTTTTTTGTGGAGGCGACGATAGCTTTTGCGCCGCCGAGAATTTCCCGCATGGCATAACCGCCGGGGACATGCCACAGCGCACCGTGTTCAATTTCGCCGGCTTGGCCCACGATAGCGCCCTTGCCGTAGCCTTCCACGATTTTGGGATCGCCGCCCAGCGCGGTGACGAGTGAATTGGCCATCTGGAGGCCAAGTGGTTTTAGATCGTCCATGAAGCCGGCGATTTCTTCGTGGTATTTGCCGGAGAACGGATTGTGGATTACGGCGAGAGCCGCGGCACGGCGGAGTGGCGTTGCGGCGACTGGGCCGCCTTCGTGGAAAATTTCTTCGACGGTGAGGGATCGCTTGCGGACTTTCACTTCAGGCATTTGGCATGCTCCATGGCGGTGATTCAAGTTCCGGAACGGCCGGCCTCGGAAGGGCGGCCCTACAAGTGCAGGAGTCGGAGATCGAGCGAATTTGGCTCTGAAGGCAAAGGGCGGCGGCATGAATCAGGCCTTGCGCGCGAAGTTGTTCGGCCACGGCTTCGCCTGCGTCCAGCGCTTGAGAAATTTCCCATGGCGAAAGGGGCCCGACATTGCGAGTGACTGGCAGATCGAGGAGGTCGGAGTCTGGCGCAATTTCGCGGGCGGGGATTCGCGTAACGCTGGGGTGATAGGGAAGGTCGACTGCGTTAGCGATGACCGTAGCGGCAGCGTCGGCTTGGGAGGCGGTTTCGGCGAGGACGGTGACCGCGTCGGCGATCCCGAGCGAAAAGCTGCGGCCGCGCCAGCCGCTGGTGGCGATTCCCCGGACACGAGTTGCCGCGGAAATCTCTATGGAGCCAAAGAGCGAGGGAGTTTCGGGACGCTCGACCACACCGATTTTGTAGCTTTGGTTTTGGGCGAGATGCATTGCGATGTCACCGCCGTTGTTTACGTAGCCGCGACGAAGTTGCGCGGCGTTGGTCATCGCGATGAGAACGGCTTCAGCGACCGCCCCGGCGACAGCGGCCATAGGAGTGATGAAACAGCGATGGCGATAAGGCAGGACAGCTTCAAACATCCGGCGGGCGACGGGGCCGGTCGACTGTGCGATCACAGAAATATTGCTGCGCAGCAGCGACAGCTCAGCGCAGAGCTGATCGAGGATCGTGACGAATCGATTTGTGGCGGCTTTGTAGGCGCGGCGGATTTCGAACGGTTCGGCGTCGGCGCCAATAATAAGATCGATGGGGCCGTCATTCAGGTGTAGGCGGCGGCCATCGGGAAGCAGGCGAATTGTGGCGCGCTGCTTCATTTGCGGTAATCGTTTTCGGCTGGCGGTTTGAGTGGCCACGGATTTTCCGGAAGCGAATTTAGCTGGCGCTGGCGTTGTTTTTCGCGCAGGACGTCTTCGAGGGGACGGACGTAGTCCATGTGTCCGCCTAGCGCAGCATATTCCGATATTTTCAGCGTGAACTCGATGGGAGCAACCAGCGCGGGTGTGGGAACGAAGCCAAAAGCATTCTCTGGCATGCGCGAAACGTCCACCATGAAAGTGATGCCGCCGCCAGGCCAGATATACGCGGGAGCGCCGCCAGAGGTGACGCGAGTGAAGCTGTGTTTGACGGAATCGGTCAGCTTGACGGGATTTTCCGTGGCTCCGGCCCGAAGAGAGCCTCCTGCTCCAGCCATAAAAAGGACAGTGGTGAGCGCGGGCTCGCAATTTTCCCGGATACGCGCAACGGATTCCTGCAATTGCGGCGGCAGTTCCTTTTCGACCGGACGTAAGGTGTCGTCAAGTTCGTAGTAAGCAAAATGCTCACCGGTTGTACTGACCATAAGCAGGCGCAGTTGCGGCCATGCGAATTTGGTTTTGAATGGTTTGAGAATGACGAGCGGATCGGAAATATTTGTGCCGCCCCAGCCGGTACCGGGCTGCGCCACCTGAAAATAGCGGCCGGGAGTGGAACGGCGGCCCTGAATGGCGATGCCGGTTTCACGGACGCCAAGCATTTTGCCGGCTTGATGTTCGGAGAGGACGCCCGTGATGTGATCGTCGACTACGACCACTTCGTCCACTTTGCCAAACCACTGCTTTGCAAACATGCCGATCGTGGCGGAACCACAGCCGACACGCATGCGTTCTTCCTGCGCCCCATTGACGACGGGAGCTTTTCCGGCGGCGACAGTGATGCTGGCACCTTCATCGATGGTGAGCGCTACTTCCTTGCCGTTGCAAAGGTCGAGAAGAGTTTCACAGGTCACGCGGCCTTCGCTCTTGGTGCCACCGGTAAGATGATGCACGCCGCCGATGGAAAGCATTTGCGATCCGTACTCGGCGGTGGTGACATGACCGACGGGTTCACCCTGCGCGCGAACGAGACTACGTTCGGGGCCGAGATGACGGTCGGTGTCGATTTTCAGTTTTACGCCGCAATAGCTGAAGATGCCTTCGGTGACGACGGTGACCATGTCCACACCAGCGACTTCGGACGAAACGATGAACGGAGCGGGTTTGTAGTCGGGGTAAGTTGTGCCGGCACCGATGGCGGTGACGAACGTGTCTTTGGACTTGGTGAGCTTGCCGTCCCATTCGCCTTCGCGTTCGAGGAACGGCACGAGCGGAGTGCCCTGAGATTTCGCGCGATCAAGGAGGATGTGCGGGTCGACACGCACAAGTTGACCGTGGAAATTGCCGTAACGATCACAGGCGCCAGTTTGACCGAGCTTGATGTAACACAAGACGGGGCAGGCGTCGCAGCGGATCGTATCTTTGGGCAGGACTTCAGTCATGCGAATTTCCCCGCGGCGAGTTGATTCTCGCAATAATGGCGGCGCGGACTTTGTCGGGAGTGGCAGGAAGTTTGTAGATACGCACGCCGGCAGCGTCGTAAAGCGCGTTGAGGATTGCGGGCGCGGTGGGAATGAGCGCTTGTTCGCCAATGCCCTTTGCCCCGAAAGGACCCACGGGCGAAGAGTCTTCAATGAGAATGGATTCGATGGGAGGAACATCGCCAATGGTGGGAATCAAATAATCGTGGAGATTTTCGCCTTTGCCGGGAAGAAATTCTTCCATGAGCGCCATGCCGAGGCCTTGCGCAATGCCGCCTTCGATCTGGCCTTCGATGAGCATGGGATTAATTGCGCGGCCGACGTCATGGGCAGCGGTAATTTTCCGAATGCCAATGGTGCCGAGTTCGAGATCAACTTCAAGTTCGGCGAGATGAGCGCCGAATCCGTAAACGGCATAGGGAATGCCCTGACCGTTCTTGTCGAGCGGCTGGGTGGGAGGATCGTAGGTGGCTTCAGCGCTGACGACGTAGCCGCGCTTGTCGAGAGGGAATTTATCCAGTTGCTCGTACCTGCGCACTTTTCCTAGCATCAACAGAACTATACCGTCCATTAACACGATTCTTGTGGTTTCCGCGCATCCGCCTCCAAACATTTTGAGCATCGCCGCGCGCAATTGTTTGCCTGCGAGCATGGCCGCGTTTCCGCTGACAAAGGTTTGGCGGGAAGCGGAGGTCTTGCCGCAGTCGGGAGAAACGTCGGTGTCTGCGGGGAGAAGATCGAAGCGATCGACCGGCACACCGAGAGATTCGGCGCAGATTTGGGTGACGACGGTGAAGGAGCCTTGGCCGATGTCGACCGCGCCCATGTGAATGGCGATGCGCCCGTTGCGTTGCAGGCCGATGCGCATGGTGGAGGGATTCGCCAGGGAAGTGTTGCCGCAGCCGTACCACATGCCGGCGACGCCGACGCCGCGACGCCGCCTGACTCCGTGTTCCTGGTTGAATGCGGCGGCTTCTTCATGCGCAAGACTCCAACGCGGCCGCAAAGCTTCGAAGCAAGCGCGCATCCCGACGCCCGCGCCCAAGACCTGGCCGGTGATGGTTGGGCTGTTATCTTCGAGAGCGTTCAAGATCCGAAACTCGAGTTTGTCTACCCCGAGTTTGTCGGCGAGAGCATCGTAAAGCTGCTCTTGCGCAATCGTGCCTTGCGGCACACCGAAACCGCGGAAGGCTCCCGCGGGAACAATATGTGTGTGGACGGCGCGGGTGTCTGCGCGATAGTGGGGAACTTTGTACGGCCCAGAACCGTGGAGAGGCACGCGCGCCGCGACGGTTGGCCCCCACGAAGCATACGCGCCGGTGTTGAATTCGCCTTGTAAATCCATCGCCAGCAATTTTCCGTCTGCGGTGGCGCCGGCGCGGCAATGAATTTTTGAGGGATGGCGCTTGGTCGTGCTTCGAATGGATTCAGGGCGCGAATAAACGATTCTTACAGGCTTGCGAAGATGCCACGCGGCAACGGCGAGGAACGGCTGCGTGGAAAGATCAAGCTTGGAACCGAAACCACCGCCCACGGCAGTGGGAACGATGCGCACGGCGCTTTCGTCGAGGCCAAGGATCGCGGCGATATCTTTGCGCGACATGTAAGGAGATTGTGTGCAGGACTGAATTTCGATGCGATCGCCGACGCGACGAGCGAAACCTGCTTCTGGCTCGATGTAAGCGTGCTCGATAAACCCGGTTTCATATTCGGCTTCGACGACAACCGCCGCTTCGCGTAATGCGCTTTCCACATCGCCATGGATGACGTGACCGCGCACAAGAATGTTGTCAGGCCGAAATTCGTGAACGGCCTGCGCGCCGGGAAGCTGCGCTTCGGCGGGTGTCAGCAGGGCCGGGAGTTGCGTCCACGTCACAGGGAACGTTTTGGGATCGAAAGTTGCTATGGTTGGAGCATCGCCAACAACGGCTGCCACCGCTTCACCGAGATAGCGCGCCACGTTCTCAGCAAAGACAGGTTGATCGGCAAAATCGGGATGTACGCCAAAGCAATTTTTGCCTGGGACATCGCGGGCGGTGAAGACCGCCTGGAGGCAAGGCGTTTCCCGAACAAATTGTTGCAGATCCCCGAAAGAAAATTTGGCGTGAGAGTAGGGCGAGCGGATGACGAACAGGACAAGGGAATCTTCGGGCCACTCATCCGCACCGTAAGTATCCTGGCCGGTAACTTTGCGATGGCCGTCGAGGCGCACAAGACGTTGGCCGACTGGACTCAACGGATCGCCAGCGATTGCAGAGACAGGCTCGGTGTTCGCTTCCATTACGGCACGAATAATTTTGCGGTAGCCGGTGCAGCGACAGAGGACTCCGCCGAGGGCATCCTTTACTTCGGTTTCCGTGGGCACGGGATTTTCTTCAAGTAACGAAACGGCGGCGACGAGCATGCCGGGAGTGCAGATGCCGCACTGCGCCGCTCCGTGTTGAAGGAAAGATTTCTGGAGGCGGTCGAACTGCGCAGATGAATCGCGGAGACCTTCGATGGTAAGGATTTCGGCGTCCGGGAGTTGGCCAACGGCGGTGAGGCAGGAACACACGGCTTTGCCATTGACGAGCACCGTGCACGCGCCGCAATCGCCGGCATCGCAACCGACCTTGGTCCCAGTGAGGCGAAATTCTTCGCGCAAAACGGTTGAGAGACGCGTGCGCGGATCGGACTGCACGGGGACGGTCTTGCCGTTCAACGCGATCGACAGTTTGGTGAGGGTGGTCTCCATCGTCAGAGAACCTTGCCTGCGCAATCGGCGAGTACGCGACGGACCAGTGTCTGTGCGGCTTCTTGGCGATAGGTTGCGGTGGCGCGAATGTCGTCGATTGGCGAGATCGCGGAAAAATGTTCGGCGCTGACAATCTGCAGCATCGGCGAATCAATAGCTGCGCCGACGAGAGCATTTTCCAGTTCCGCGAGGCGAAGAGCTTTGGACGAGCATGATCCGACGCAGATGGCCGCTTCGCGAACGCAACGATCTTCGTCGATCAATAAATTGGCGGCAACCATGACGATGGAAATGACGAGATAGCGGCGCGCGCCCAGCTTCATGAAACTCGACGCCGCGTCTTGCCAGCGCCGCGGAATGCGGATCGAAGTGAGAATTTCATCGGGCCGGCGGACGGTTTTGCGATTGCCTTGCACAAATTCGGCGAGTGGAAGGTCGCGGGTTCCAGCGTGCGAAGCCAAAGTGATTTCGGCATCCAACGCCAGAAGTGCTGCGACTCCATCGGCCGCGGGAGAGGAATTGCAGATATTACCGGCGATGGTGGCCTGATTCTGAATCTGGATCGAACCTATTTCGCGGGCAGCGGCGCGAAGGCCGTCAAATCCGGAAGGCAAGGGCGCGGCGAGGAATTCGCTCCAGGTGGTGCGGGCCCCGATGTGGAAGAAATCCTGCGAAGTGCGGATTCCCTTGAGCTCGTTGATGCCAGAGATGTCGAGGATCGGGCCCTTCAACTGGCCGCCGGTGAAGGCAGGGAACAGATCGGTGCCACCGGAAAGGATGATGGCATGCGTGTGGGACAGCGTGTGCAGCGCTTCGTCGAGGGTAGCAGGTCGCAAGAACAACGAAATTGACTCCTGAAATGGCCACTCAGCGTGGGGAAGAAAAAATGCACGTGAGAGGAGACTTCTACTTCTACAACGGTAAAGCGAATTTGTGAAGTGGGTGAGTTGGAATTTCAAGTGGCGGATGGAAACAATGAGGACGTGCAGCTTCGCATGGAACTGGCGGGGAAGCGATGAGCGATGAAGGAACGGCGAAGTTCTATGGCATTCTAATGAGGGATGGGGACAACCGACCAAGGGCTTACCTCCGGCACGGCCGCTTTCCAGTTTTCCAGCTTCCGGCTCTATCAGATCGCGCGTTTTTGCATCGTGTTCTGCACGGAAATGCAGTCCGTCGCCGTTGGCTGGCAAGTGTACGAAATCACCAAGCGGCCGCTGGACCTGGGATTGACCGGACTGGTGCAGTTCCTGCCTGGGGTGTTTCTGTTCCTATTGGCGGGACACGCGGCCGACCGCTTCGACAGACGAAAGCTGCTGACCGTGTGTTACGCGGGCTATGCACTGTCCTCTGCCCTGCTGCTTGCGGTGACGCGGTGGTTCAGCGTGCTGCATCGCGTGGAAACCGTCGCGCCGATTTTTGCGATCCTGCTGCTGGTCGGAGTGGTGCGCAGCTTCAGCATGCCAGCAAGCCGCGCGTTATTGCCGCAACTGGTGCCGGAAGAACAGTTCCAGGGGGCGGTGGCGTGGAACTCCGGAATTTTTCAGTGCGCCACAATTTTGGGTCCGGCGCTCGGCGGCCTGCTGTACGCCTTTTCACGGGGACCTGCGCTAGTTTACGGGGCGGCGTTCTTCGCCGGCTTTTTGTCGGTGCTCACAACAATGAAAATCCGCATTGAGAGCCGCCCGCGGCCGCGAGAGCCGTTCAGGTTGCGGACGGTGTTGGCAGGCTTCCGTTACATCTGGTCGCACAAATTGGTGCTGGGCTCCATTTCGCTGGACCTTTTTGCCGTTTTGTTGGGAGGCGCGGTGGCGCTGCTTCCGGTGTACGCGAAAGAAATTCTGCGCACGGGGCCATGGGGACTGGGGCTGTTGCGCAGCGCTCCAGGAATCGGCGCAGGAGTGATGGCGCTGCTGATTGCGTTTAAGCCGATTCGAAAGCGCGCAGGAACGACTATGTTATGGTGCGTCGGAGGATTCGGCGTATTCACCATGGTGTTTGGATTTTCGCGAAGCTTGCCGCTATCGCTGATTTCTCTGTGTTTTGTAGGCGCGGCGGATATGGTCAGCGTAGTCGTGCGGGGCGTGCTGATTCAGATCGAGACGCCGGACGAGATGAGAGGCCGGGTGAACGCGGTGGATATGATTTTCATAGGGGCTTCGAATGAGCTGGGAGAATTTGAGTCTGGACTGGCGGCGCAATGGCTGGGAGCGGTACCAGCGGTGGTGCTGGGTGGTGTAGGCACAATTCTGGTAACGGTACTATGGGCGTGGATGTTTCCAGAGATACGACGAGCCGACAAGTTAGCAGGGACCCGGGGGTGAAAGACCTTCCACAAAAGCAGTGGCGCGTCGCCGCCCTCCAGGAGTTTAGTTATGTGGTGTCGGCGTGTTTTGCGTCGGCGCCGGCAAAGAAGGGCTGGGCGCCGCAGCTTGCGGCAGTGGGGACGTCGGGGTGGCGGAAGGCACAAACGGGCTCGCCAACTCTGCCTTCACCGCGGGAGAGATTTTGTCAGCGTTTTTCACCAGAACGCTGACCTGCCACATCTTGGTCTCCCCGAGATGATCGCTGAAAGCAGGCATACCCGTCATACGGATTCCGTTTGAAACCTTCCAGTACGTTTCCCAAGCTTCGTCGTCGGTAACTCCTGTGCCACGAAAGAGTTGGGGTGGACCTGGAAACATCCCATCGGCGACGGCGGTCTTCGGTTCGCCTGGAAGGCCATGGCAGACAGCGCAGTGCTCTTTGTAGACTTTCGCGCCTTCCATGAAATTTTTCTCATCTTCGGGCACTGGGGATGGGGTATGCGGCAGTTTATCGAGATAGGCGTGCTGGGCGATGTGAGCCAATTTGTGCTCGAAGGGCATTTCCGGACCCTTGGTGGCAACGGGTGCGCGACCGCTGGAGAAGTAATAATAAACGCCGAAAAAGACGAGCAAAAAGCCTAGCAAGATTCCCAAAATGACGCCCTTCAGCATTGATTCTCCTCCCCTGCGATGGGGCACACGCGATCTGTTGGTTTCAACTAAAGCGGCCGATAGTGTACGACGGGTCGGGAAATTCTGCACGATGGAATTCGTAAGGACACGTAAGGAGAATTGTAAAAAGGGGTTAGAGCACACTCCAGAAGCGTAACCAATTCATGGGCTGGGGCGTCCATCTATTAAAGAGCCTTTTTGTTTGAATGGGGTACACTTTAAGTGTATTTCCGCCAGGCTCGCATTTAATCCCGCGCCGTACGCTCCGCGGTAGAAGACCAGGACCGGAGAAAAGAGGGAGTTATCGGAATGGCCCGAATCGATGAGGTCGATGCGCCAAGCGCAGACCGAAGTGGTGTTTCTTCAAGAGTCTCCCTGAGCCGCGAAGGCTCTTCCCGCAATCAATGGTGGATTGTGCTCTTGCTCGTGGCGGTTGTCGCGGGCGGTTGGTGGTATTTCCATTCGCGTGGCGCTCAGGCAAACGGTGCGACAACAAACGGCGGAATTAGCGGTGAAAATGGGGGACAGCCAGCGGGCGCGGCGGTGCCGGTGGTGGTGGCGACGGCGCATCGCGGGGACTTGCCCGTGTATTTCGACGGGCTGGGGACGGTGACAGCATTCAATACGGTGACGGTACGAAGCCGGGTAGACGGACAAATCGTAAAAATTAATTTTACCGAAGGCCAGTACGTGAAAGAGGGAGACGCGCTGATTGAAATCGATCCGCGTCCGTATCAAGTGCAACTGGAGCAGGCCGAGGGGCAGCTTGCAAAAGATCAGGCGCAATTGAAGGACATGCAGGTGGATTATGAGCGGTACCAGTTGCTCTTCAAGGAAGGCGTGATTCCGAAACAGCAACTGGATACGCAGCAGGCGCAGGTGGGGACGTATGAAGGTGCCATCAAAGCGGACATGGCCACGATCGACAACGCCAAACTGCAGATCACGTATTCGCACATCACTGCGCCAATCAGCGGCCGGGTGGGATTGCGGCTGGTAGACATGGGAAACATCGTGCATGCCACGGATACGAACGGCCTGCTGGTGATTACACAGTTACAGCCTATCGCCGTGTTGTTCAGCCTTCCACAGGATCAACTGCCGGATGTTATCGCCAAGATGCACGGCGCAAAGCAGTTGTCCGTAGAGGCGTATGACCGCGACAATAGCCAAAAAATCACTACGGGGAAATTGCTGACAATTGACAATCAGATCGACACGACGACTGGGACGTACAAGTTGAAGGCCGTGTTCGATAACACGAAAAACGAGTTGTTTCCGAATCAATTTGTGAATGTTCATCTCCTGGTCGACACGAAAAAGAATGTTGTGCTGGTGCCGACAACGGCGATCTTGCGAGGCCCAAATGGCGCGTATGTGTTTGGCGTAAACGCAGGCAATGCCGTTTCTGTGAAGACGGTGAACGTGGCGAACACGGCCGGAAACGTGGCGGGCATCGCGACAGGTTTGAATGATGGCGACGTGGTAGTGATCGATGGCCAGGACAAATTGAAAGACGGCATTGTGGTTGACCCGCATACGCAAAGGCCAGGCGGCGGCGCCGCACAAAGTTCGTTTTTGCCGGACGGTTCCACTCTGGGTGCTCCAACCGGAGGACCGGTTCGATGAATCCGTCTCGGCCGTTTATTCTGCGGCCGGTTGCCACTACATTGATGATGGTGGGAGTGCTATTGGTGGGCTACGTGGCCTACCTGCAGCTGCCGGTTTCCGCGCTCCCGCAAGTTGATTACCCCACAATTCAGGTAACCACGTTTTATCCTGGGGGAAGCCCGGACGTGATGGCTTCTTCGGTGACGTCACCGCTCGAGCGAAACTTCGGGGAAATTCCCGGGCTACAGCAGATGACGTCGACGAGCTCGTTCGGATGCTCTGTGATTACGCTGCAGTTCGTTTTGGATTTGAATATCGACGTGGCGGAACAGGAAGTACAGGCAGAAATCAATAGCGCCTCTCAGCTTCTGCCCAAAGACCTGCCGAATCCTCCTATTTACAGCAAAATCAATCCCGCCGACGCGCCAATCCTGACGCTGGCGCTGACGTCCGATACGTTGCCGTTGGAAAAGGTTGAGGATCTAGCGGATACCACGCTGGCGCAGAAGATTTCGCAACTTTCCGGGGTTGGCCTGGTGAGTATCAGCGGCGGGCGGCGGCCAGCTGTGCGGGTGCAGGCGAACCCGACAGCGCTCGCTTCGTATGGACTGAGCCTGGAGGATCTGCGAACAGCGCTCGGGAATGCGAACGTGGACCAGGCGAAGGGCACGTTCGATGGCGTACACCAGGCTTTTACAATTGGCGCCAACGACCAGCTACTTTCCAGCTCAGGCTACAACCCCATCATCATTGCTTATCGTAACGGCGGACCCGTGCGCGTGTCCGACGTGGCGGTGGCGACGGACGGCGCGGAGAATGTCCGGCAAGCGGCGTGGGCGAACAAGCGGCCGGCGGTTATTTTGAATATTCAAAGGCAACCCGGCGCGAACATCATCAGCGCGGTGGATCGCGTGAAGAAGATCTTGCCGCAATTGCAGGCGGCGCTGCCGGGATCGGTGCACGTGGAGATTCTGACGGACCGGACGGCCACGATCCGGGCCTCCGTGGACGACGTGAAATTCACGCTGCTGCTGACCATCGCGCTGGTGGTGATGGTGATCTTTTTGTTTTTGCGCAGCATACGCGCGACCATCATTCCCAGTTTTGCCGTGCCGCTTTCGATCGTGGGCACGTTTGGCGTGATGTACCTGCTGGGCTACTCGTTGAACAATCTTTCGCTGATGGCGCTGACAATTTCCACGGGATTTGTGGTGGACGACGCCATCGTGATGATCGAGAACATCAGCCGCTACATCGAACAGGGCGATTCACCGTTACAGGCGGCATTGAAGGGGTCGGAGCAGATCGGGTTCACGATCGTATCGTTGACGGTTTCTTTGATCGCGGTGCTGATCCCACTGCTGTTCATGGGCGACATTGTAGGCCGGCTGTTCCGGGAATTCGCGGTGACGCTGTCGGTGACGATTCTGGTGTCGGCGGTGGTATCGCTGACGCTGACGCCGATGATGTGCGCGAAACTGCTGAAGCACCAGCCCGAAGCGCAGCAAACCTGGTTCTACAGAAAATCCGAAAAGCTGTTCGAGGACGTGATCGCGTTTTATGGACGGACGCTGCAGGTAGTGTTGCGGTTCCGCGCGGTTACGTTGCTGGTGACGGTCGGGACGCTGGTGGGCACAATCCTTCTCTATATTTATGTGCCGAAGGGTTTTTTCCCGGTGCAAGATTCGGGTGTGCTCCTGGGCGTCTCGGAAGCGCCGCAAAACGTTTCGTTCCAAGCCATGTCGTCGCGGCAGCAACTGCTGGCAGACGTGATCTTGCGTGATCCAGCAGTGGAGAGCTTGTCCTCGTTCATTGGTATCGATGGAACGAACACGACCATGAACAGCGGTCGCATCCAGATCAACTTGAAACCGCTGGCGGACAGAAAGATCAGCGCTTCGGACGTGATCCGGCGGCTGCAACCGGAGCTCGCAAAAGTGAGCGGAATCACTCTATACCTGCAGCCGGTGCAAGACCTGACGGTGGAAGACCGCGTGTCTCGAACGCAATATCAGTATTCGTTGGAAGATGTGGACCCAAAGGAATTGGCGCATTGGGTGCCGATCTTTGTGGCCAAACTCAAAACTTTGCCGCAATTGCGCGATGTGGCCACAGACCAGCTGAATGACGGTTTGCTGGCGACGCTGACCATCGACAGGGACACAGCTTCGCGGCTGGGCATTTTCCCAGCTGACATTGACAATACGCTCTATGACGCGTTTGGCCAGCGGCAAGTGTCCACGATTTTCACACAGCTCAACCAATACCACGTGGTGATGGAAGTGGATCCCAGCTTCCAGCAAAACCCCGACGCGTTGAAAAATATTTATGTGCACTCGGCGAACGGACCACAGATTCCGCTGAGCGCATTCACGCGATTCGAACCCGGAACCACACCGCTGGCGATAAACCACCAGGGGCAATTTCCTGTGGTGACCATTTCGTTCAATCTTGCGCCGCACGGTTCGCTGGGCGAAGCGACGGACGCGATTGAGAAAGCTCGGCAGGAAGTGGGCTTGCCAGCGAGCATTCAAGCAACGTTCCAGGGAACGGCAGCTGCGTTTTTGCGGTCGATCAGCAATGAGCCGCTTTTGATTTTGGCGGCGGTGGTTACGGTGTACATCGTGCTGGGAATTTTGTACGAGAGCTACATCCATCCGATCACAATTTTGTCGACGTTGCCATCCGCGGGAGTGGGGGCGATTCTGGCGCTGCTATTGTGCCGCACGGACTTCAGCATTATTTCACTGATCGGAATCATCCTGTTGATCGGCATCGTGAAGAAAAACGCCATCATGATGATTGACTTCGCGCTGGAAGCGGAACGGAAAGAAGGAAAGAGCCCGCTGGACGCGATCTATGAGGCCTGCTTGTTGCGATTCCGGCCGATCATGATGACCACGATGGCGGCGCTGTTGGGCGGATTGCCACTGGCTCTGGGGCACGGTGTGGGTTCGGAGCTGCGGCGGCCGTTGGGCATCACCATCGTTGGCGGATTAATTCTCAGCCAGTTGCTCACGCTGTATACGACACCGGTGGTGTATCTGGCATTCGACTGGCTGGCGCGGCGTTTGCACCTGGGAACAAGCGACCTTGTTGAGGAACCTGCTACCGGAGATTAGGGATGAATTTTCAATCCAATTTCTCCGCTCCGTTTATCCGAAGGCCGGTGGCGACTTCGCTGGTGACTATAGCGATTTTCCTTTCCGGAGTAATCGCCTTTCGATATCTGCCTGTAGCGCCTTTGCCGCAAGTTGACTTGCCGACTATCGGCGTGGGCGCTTCTTTGCCGGGAGCCAGCCCGGAGACGATGGCATCGGCGGTGGCGACGCCGTTGGAGCGCCAGTTTGGGCGGATAGCCGGCGTTACGCAGATGACCTCGAGTTCAACGCTTGGCAACACGGGAATTGCGCTGCAGTTCGATTTGAATCGAGACATCAATGCGGCCGCGCGAGACGTGGAAGCGGCCATCAACGCAGCGCGCAGTCAATTGCCAGCGGACCTTCCTTCGCAGCCGGATTATCGCAAGGTTAATACGGCGGACTCTCCGGTGCTGTTTCTGTCGCTGACCTCCGACACGTTGCCGATCGGGCAAATCTACGATGCATCCGACTCGATCCTGGCGCAGAAAATTGCGCAAATTCAGGGCGTGGGCCAGGTGTTCACATGGGGATCGTCCAAGCCCGCCGTGCGCGTTCAGGTGAACCCGCAGCAGCTGAATAGCTATGGAATCAGCCTGGAGACGGTGCGCAAGGCGCTCCAGTCCGCCAACTCGAATCTGGCCAAAGGATCAATTTCGAATGCGGATCGTGCGTGGGCGCTCTCCGATACCGACCAACTATTCAAGGCATACGAATACGAGCCGCTGATCGTGGCAGGCCACGCCGGCGCGCCGGTGCGGCTGGCGGACATCGCCAAAGTGACAGATTCGGTGGAGGACATTCGCAACCTTGGATTGTTTGGCGGAAAGCGCGGAGTGATCATTGCGATTTTCCGGCAGCCCGGCGCAAACATGATCGATACGGCCGACCGCGTGAAGGCGACATTGCCGTGGCTACGCGCGTCAATCTCTCCGGCATTAAATCTGAACGTAATCATGGACCGCACGCTCGTTATACGTTCATCGGTACACGACGTGGAACGCGCCATGGTGATCTCCATCGTTCTGGTGGTGTTCGTGGTTTTCGCGTTTCTGCGAAATTACTGGGCGACGGTGATTCCCAGCGTGGCCGTGCCGCTCTCTCTGGTGGGGACATTCGGAGTAATGTATCTGTGCGGCTACTCGCTGGATAACCTATCGCTGATGGCGCTGACGATCTCAACAGGATTTGTGGTGGACGACGCGATTGTGGTGATCGAAAACATTGCGCGGCACATGGAAAACGGGATGCCGGGGTATGCGGCGGCAATGAAAGGAGCGAGCGAGATAGGATTTACAGTCCTGTCGATGAGCGCATCGTTGGTGGCGGTGTTTATCCCGATTTTGATGATGAGCGGGTTGGTGGGCCGGCTGTTCCGGGAATTCGCGGTCACGCTAAGTGCGGCCATCGTGGTGTCTTTGTTCGTGTCGCTGACGGCAACGCCGATGATGTGCGCGCGATTCTTGAGGCACGATCACAAGAAGAAGCATGGATTTTTCTACCGGCTATCTGAAGGCGGGTTCAACCATATGCTGCATGGATACGACATCATGCTGCGCTGGGTGTTGCGGCACCAGTTTCTGATCCTGTGCGTGACGATTTTCACGGCGGGACTTAGCGTTTACATGTTCAAACATGTGAATAAGGGTTTTTTCCCGCAGCAGGATACCGGGCGCATCAACGGATTCATCCAGGCCGACCAGGACACTTCGTTTGAGGAGATGTCCAAGAAGATGCGCGTGTTTACGGATATCGTGAGGGCCGACCCGGCGATCGATACGGTTGCGTCTTTTACGGGCGGCGGAAACGGCACGAGCACCGCGCGGATGTTCGCGCAACTGAAGCCGCTGGCAGAACGGAAGATGAACGCGGACCACGTGATCGACCGGTTGCGCGAAAAAACTGCAAACATTCCGGGTGCGGCTATCTTTTTGCAGGCTGTGCAGGACGTGAGCGTCGGCGGACGATTCGGCGGCGCGCAATACCAATACACGCTGCAGGCCGACAATTTGGCGGACTTATATCATTGGGCGCCGATTATTATGGAGCGGATGCAACAGATCTCGGAGTTGCGGGATATCAATTCGGACGAGCAGAACGGCGGCCTGCAAACTTATTTGGCGGTCGACCGTGACACGGCCGGGAGGCTGGGTATTTCGCTGCAGGACGTGGACAACGCTCTGGGCGACGCGTTCGGCCAGCGGCAAGTCTCCAATATCTATAAAGGGCTTAATCAATATCACGTGGTGATGGAAGTTGCGCCGGAGTTTCAGGAGAATCCGGAAGGGTTGAAATACATTTACGTGCCTTCGAATACCGGCAAACTTGTGCCGTTAAGCGCGTTTTCGCACTACGAGCATTCCAATACCGCCCTCAGCGTGAACCATCAGGGAATTTTTCCGGCGATCACGATCTCGTTCAATTTAACGCCGGGAGCGTCGCTCGGTCCGGCAGTCCAGCATGTGGAGGAAGCCCGGTACGCGTTGGGAGTGCCGAACACTGTGCACGCGTCTTTCCAAGGAACAGCGCAAGCATTTCAAGATTCGCTGTCAAACCAGATCATCCTGATCCTGACGGCGTTGGGCGCGGTGTATATCGTGTTGGGGATTCTGTACGAGAGCTACATTCATCCGATCACGATTCTGTCCACGATTCCATCGGCGGGCATCGGAGCTTTGCTTGCCCTGGACCTTTTTAATATGGACTTGAGCATCATCGCGCTCATCGGAATTATCCTACTGATCGGCATCGTGAAGAAAAATGCGATCCTGATGATCGACTTCGCGGTGCAAACCGAACGCGAAGAAAACAAACCGCCGGAAGAGGCGATTTACGAAGCGTGTTTGCTGCGATTCCGGCCAATCATCATGACGACGATGGCGGCTTTGTTGGGCGCCATGCCGTTGGCGCTCGGAACGGGTGTAGGCTCGGAAATCCGGCGTCCATTGGGCGTGGCGATCGTGGGCGGATTGATTCTGTGCCAGATGCTTACGCTGTTTACGACGCCGGTGGTGTACATCTATATGGACCGGTTGCAGAGTTTCTTGAGGCGAACTTTTCGGCGCGGCACCATACCGAGCCATGCGCCCGCGCATTCGGATTGAAATCCCAAATTTAGAAGCTACGGAAAGCCCAAGATGCTGGCCCGAAAGACCAGCGCTATAAAACTTGTGTGATTCGCAGTTGAGTTAGAAGTGGAAGATGACGTCGCTTGCGAAGACCAATTACGCGCGAGCGTCATACGCATGCTCGAAACGCAATTCCGGGCGGATGCGCACGGTGCTCCCAATCCAGTGGCCCCAGCCGATAAGGTGCTCGGAATATTGCGTCTTGTAGCCGGTGCGCTGCCCCTCGATATCGTTGAAGTATTCGTTGCGGATGATTAATGGTGCGAATGGCGCCATCTGCAATTCACCTTCGGACGTTACTTGTTATGCTCCCGAATGGGTGATCGTGAACTATGTGGTGAAGGAGTCGGGACGAACTCGAATCAGGACCGCGATTTGACGGCGGTAATGACAGAGACGAGAAGAATCAAGACGCAAAACCAGGGAAACCAATTTCCCCAACGTAGATAGAGCGTGGCGTCATGCTGAACGGGGACTTGCGCAACCAAGACCGTGAACGGTTGAGCGTTCGTGTTGCGTTCCGCCAGGACGCGACCACGGTCGTCGGTGACCGTCAGGATGCCGTGGCGAGGGGCGCGCGCGATGCTGAAGCCGTCCTCGACGCCGCGCAGGAATGACATGCGCCCGTGCAACCAACCATCCGCATCAAAGTCCCACGCGGGCACCAGGAGCAGTCCTGTGCCGGCGAGTCCGTATTCGCGGCTGAGGTGAGGAAAATCCATGTCCTTGCAGATGGCGACGCCCCAGAGTCCGGAAGGCTCCGTGAGAACTTCGCGCGTGGTGCCGATGATGAACTTGGATTCAAACGGCGGAAGCATATGGTGTTTTTCGTATGTGCGCGGGGGTACGCCGTCGGGGGTGTAGATTCTGGCTTCGTTCCACAGGCCGTCGGAATCGCGGCGGACCATGCCGACGATCACGACAGTGCCCATTCGAGCAGCAGCGCCGGAAAAGAGAGAGTCAACTTCGGATATATATGCGGGAAGGGCGACAGCAATCTTCTCGGGAATAACGACAGCCTGGACTTGTTGGCCAGCTAGTGCGTCCACTTGTGCGGCGTAGTCTCGGAAAAGGCGAATGGCGTCCCCCTGCTTTGAAGGCAACTCGTTTTGCGGAAGATCGGAAGCGATCAAGGCCACGGTTGCGACAGGTGAAGGTTTTGTGTTGTGAAGGCGCCAGGCGCCAAAAGCGAGAGTGCCGGCAAGCAATAGAACCGCAATTGCGACGAGCCGTACCTTTTGCCCGGTGTAACCAGAAGTGGAGAGAATTGCGGCGATGCTCGACGAGAACAAAAGCACGAAAAAGCTGATTCCCCAGATTCCTGTGACGGAAGCGATTTGCAGGATGGGCAGAAAATTCATCTGAGAGTAGGCGAGGTTGCCGGCAGTGCTGTGGACCGACGTCGCAGCATTCAGGAACTCAATGCAAACCCAGAATGCTGGAAACGCCACCGCGGCCTGCAAGGGACCACCGCGGCGGACGAACCAACGGAACAACAAGACACCGAGGGCGAAAATAACCGCCGGCAGAAAGAGCGAAATTAGAATCGCGAGCGACGGAACTCCCAGAATGCGGCGGAAATAATGCCAAAAATTCAGCCAACCGGCGAACGAGGCGAGCAAGGAAGCGGCAAAGGCTTGCCAAAGCGGCAGGCGCGGGGCGAGCCAGAGAGCGGGAAGCGGGGCAAGCCAGGTGAGCCACCAGATGGGATGCAAACCGGTGCCGAAGTAAAACGCCAGTGCCGAGGCGATGGACAAAGCGAAGGTGACGGCGAGATTGGGACGGTCAAGCTTTAAGGCCATACAAGAATCTCCGAAGGGAGCGATGTAACAGCTTTCGAAAATCTTTTTCGGACAGAGAGATGCGGCCACCGCGATAGAGCAGCACGTAGCCGTGGACGTGGGCCCAAAGGGCAAAAGCCAATTCCCACACATCGTCTTTCTTCAGATTACCCTTTTCCATTTCTGCCGCGAGCATGTCCGCCACAGGATTGAGCGTGGGAGACTTGCGCGCGCGAAAATCCTTGGGGAACTGGCGGGCGCCAGGACGCACTCGGGAGAACACGAAATCGAAGACGCGGGGTTGCACGAAAGCGTAATCGACGTAGCCTTCCATCACGGCGAGGAGGCGGTCCTCAACGGAGCCATGCAGCGGATGCGCCTGAATATGCGAAAGAAGTTTGGCGAATTCGCGATCGGTGATGGTGTAGAGAAGCGCTTCGCGGCTGGGGAAGTGGTGATAGATGGCCATGGGAGTGATGCCGACGGCCTGGGCGACACGGCGCATGCTGACGGCTTCGGGCCCCTCTTTTGCGAGGATAGAAAGAGCCACTTTGGCGATGCGCTCAGCAGTGCGGTTTGCGCTCACCTATACAGTGTATAGTATACAGCGTATATTTGCAATTCGATTTGAAAAAGGACGTGATTGAAGACTAAGAGCTGCCGATGAGCCAGCCGGTCAGGAAGACGAGGACGCCGCCGACAATCACCTGGAAGGCGGCTTGAAGGAACGGCGTGTCCATATAGCGGTGGCGAATATAGCTGATGACGCCGAGCTCGACAGCGACGACGATGATGGCGATGCCGGTGGCCAGGCGGAATTGTGGAATGAGGAAGGGAAGCGTGTGCCCAAGGCCCCCGGCTGTGGTCATCAGCCCGGTGACGGTGCCGCGAATCCACGGCGAGCCGCGTCCCGTGAGCGAGCCATCATCCGAAAGAGATTCCGCGAAGCCCATGGAAATTCCCGCACCCAAGCTTGCGGCCATGCCGACGAGAAAGGCGTCCCAGCTCTTGTGCGTAGCGAAGGCAGCCGCGAAGAGAGGAGCTAGCGTGGAAACGGATCCATCCATCAGGCCGGCAAGACCAGGCTGAATGAACTGCAGCATGAAAAGCCGTTTGTGCGATTCCTCTTCGTCAGACCTGGCTTTCTCGGTCAGATGCTTTTCTTCGTACTCGCTGGCAGCGCGTCTGTGTTTTCGTTCTTCATCCGCGAGCATGTTGAGCAATTCCCGCGTCGCAACATCCGAAACACGGCTGGCGGAGCGCATGTAAAAACGGCTAGCTTCCATTTCCATGATTTCGGCCTGGCGCCGGGCCACTTTCACGCCCAGGGGGCGCATCATCCAGACCGGGCGGCGCTGCAAGAACCCGCGGACATCCTCTCGGCGAATAGGCGGAATATGATCGCCGAAACGCTGGCGAAACATGGCAAGGAGGCGATCGCGATGGCCGGCTTCCTCCACGCGCATTTCTTCGAAAATCTCGGCGGTACTAGGGTAGGACTCCCGAAGGGCGTCGGCGAACTCGGCATAGATGCGGCCGTCCTCTTCCTCGTTGCTGATGGCCAGCGCCAGAATCTCTCGTTCGGTCAAATCCTTGAATTTCTTGAGCATGCTCGGTTTGTACGGGCACTCTCCCGGGAAGAGAATGGCATAAAAGCACCAGGGAAGTCATCCGGTGGGGCGTTAAATTCCCGGGATTTCCTCAGAACTGGAATTGCCGGGATGGTACTTTCGTACTATCATCACGAATGGGAAGGCTACTCGCGTCCAAGTACGTCCCCACTATAGGTTTTCTTCCGCAACCCAACTAACCTTATCCCTACAAAGAGTTAGCAGGTTTGGGAGAGGTGAAAGGCAATGTCGTCGGCTCTCGAATTTATGGGTAAACAGAATTCAACGCCCGGGGGAACCCCGGCACGAACATCGCACACGGAACGGCGATCCAGTCGGCGCTGCAAGATCAACCAGCTTATGCGCATCCGTCCATCTGATCCGGAACGCGATCCTTTCGACGATATTCGTGGCTCATTGAGCGTTTCGCGAAATGGAGTCTATTTTCAATCGAGCGAGCCGGCATACGAAGTGGGGATGCGGCTTTTCGTTTCCATGCCGTACTCGAAAGAGCCGGCCGCGATGACCCGAGAATATTTGGCGGAAGTCGTGCGGCGCGAGAACCTACCCAATGGATTGTTCGGAGTTGGCTTCAAAATCCTGATGGAGATGGGCATGCAAGGCGGCTATGGCGGCTATAGCTACGGCCAGCGGAAGTAACCTGCCCGAAATAGAAAAACGAAATTAGGAAACAAAAAAGGCGGATGGCTGTGAAGCCAACCGCCCTTTTTGCGTTTGGGGGGTGGGGAAAATCGAGTGCTTAAGTACGACCTAAGGCCTGAAACGCGCGGTGCCGCAGCATGCCGAAGTGACGATTGAGCGGATGCTTCCGCTCCAGGAAAGTAAAGACCGGGGAGCGACGCGGAGTCAGTTTGGCCATGGCGATGTTCAAGCGGATATCGCGGCGGGCGTATTTCATGCCGGCAATCAGCGCCTCGCGCGCATCTTCCTTGCGGCCGGCGGCCATATAAACCTCGGCAAGATTCAAGTAAAGCTGAGCCTGGTTACGCTTCATGCGCACGGCGGTGTCACAGAGGCGCTCGGCGTCGGCCCATTTTTGCTGTGTGCGGGCGAGAGCGACTCCTAGATAAGACATGTAGTAAGGGTTGTTCTTTTCCATGTCGGCGGCGCGCTTGATGTGTTCGAAGGCGCGGTTGGCATAATTATCCCGCAGGAAGGTCAAGCCGGTCTTGAACTCACGGAATGCTTCCGTATCCATCATTGATTCCACCTCACTTGGGGTCGAGGACGTTACCGGGAAGCTTCGAGCTCCTGGGAGTGCGGCGAGCCGCAGCACAAAAGATCAGCCGACGCTGAGAGAAAACATCACGCGGTGCTGATGCCAGAGTTCGCATTTCTCGGTTAGTGGTTAAGCTACGGGTTCGGTGGCGGTGAATCTACTGACCAGAGGGCCAGTCTTCGGTCAAGGACTCTGCGTTCTAGGGAATTTTTTCATGTTGAGGGTAAAAGTTTCGGGAATTCAGCAGGCTGAATGACGAAAAACTCATTTTTGACGGCTATTTCGAAGCAGAACGGCGCTATCGGACGTGGCGCCACACGTTCCACTCATCCGCGGAGGCCTTAAATACAGCTTTG
This sequence comes from Candidatus Acidiferrales bacterium, assembly GCA_963701055.1. Taxonomy (GTDB): domain Bacteria; phylum Acidobacteriota; class Terriglobia; order Acidiferrales; family UBA7541; genus Acidiferrum. The sequence goes on from OY969563.1 coordinate 2,145,718, forward strand.
CACGCTTTGTGGAGGGATCGACCTCTGCAGCGTGCCCGTGGTCAGTCGAAGAAAACCAGCTTGATCAGACGCGCGCGTGCGCCACGGCCGATCGCAGACGCGATTCGTAGATCGGGAAACGCGCGGCCAAATCAGCGACTTGCTGGCGCACTTTTTGCTCCATGGCAGAATCGCCGACATGGAGGAGCACTTCCGCCACCCAAGCGCCGATGAGCTGCATCTCCGGTTCCTTCATTCCTCGCGTCGTGACCGAAGGGCTGCCGAGGCGAACGCCGCCCGCTTTCATGGGAGGCAGGGGATCGAACGGGATGGAATTTTTGTTGACGGTGATGCCGGCGCGATCGAGAGCCTTTTCCGCGTCGTTACCTGTGATGCCGCGAGAGTGAACTTCGATTAGGAATAAGTGGTTGTCCGTGCCGCCGGTGACGATGCGAAACCCCTGGCCAGCAACGGCAGCGGCCATGGCCTTCGCGTTGGCCGCCACTTGTTTCTGGTAGTCCTTGAAGGAAGGCTCCATAGCTTCTTTCAAGCAGACCGCTTTCGCCGCGATGGTGTGTACGAGAGGGCCGCCTTGCGTGCCAGGGAATGTGAGCTTGTCGAGTTCCTTGGCAAATGCCGCGCGGCAAAGAACCAAGCCGCCACGAGGTCCGCGAAGAGTTTTGTGCGTGGTGGTGGAAACAACATCGGCATGTGGCACGGGGCTCGGATGCACGCCAGCTGCGACCAGGCCCGCGATATGGGCCATATCCACGAAGAAAAGCGCGTCGACGGATTTGGCGATCTTGCCGATACGTTCGAAATCGATGATGCGGGAATACGCACTGGCACCGGCGACGATCATTTTGGGCTTGTGCTGGTGGGCAAGTTCTTCGATTTCGCTATAGTCGATCTGCTCGGTGTCGCGGCGGACGTGGTATTCGACGAATTTGTACATGCGGCCCGAAAAATTCAGCGGATGGCCATGCGTCAAGTGGCCTCCGTGGGCGAGCGCCATCCCCAGAACCGTGTCGCCGGGCTGCAACATGGACATGTAAACGGCTACGTTCGCGGATGTGCCGGAGTGCGCCTGAACGTTGACGTGATCGGCTCCGAATAGTTCCTTGGCGCGGTCGATGGCCAGTTGTTCGACTTTGTCGGCGAATTCGCAGCCTCCGTAATAGCGCTTGCCGGGATAGCCCTCGGCGTATTTGTTGGTGAAGATCGAGCCCATCGCTTCCAAGACGGCTTCGGAGACCAGGTTTTCCGATGGGATTAATTCCAGGCCGGTGGCTTGCCGGCGAGCCTCTTCGGCCAACAAGGTGTCGATCTGAGAATCAACCGTTGCCAGAGGCCGTTTCATGCGTTCGTTTGCTTCTGTAGTCATCGCCGCTCCTGACTGGACCGTCAACCCGTCAACTCTGTCTTGATTTGCGATTTTAACGGAGTGCGCAAGCAACCGCAATCCGGCGTATCGGCCAGCCTATCCGGCGCATAAGGAAAATAAATGATCGAGAACCGGCTTCGTTGGCGTTGACTGACGTTTTTTGGGCAAAGGAGTCCTATACTTGGAATGCTGTCCCGATACAGCAAATCTACTTCACTGAGGTTAAGTTATGGCGAACATCTACGCAGACAACTCGTTAAGCATTGGAAGAACCCCTCTGATCAAACTGAATCGCGTAACCGAAGGCGCGAAGGCCACGGTACTCGCGAAGATCGAGGGAAGAAATCCTGCGTACTCGGTGAAGTGTCGTATCGGGGCTGCGATGATCTGGGACGCGGAGAAACGTGGCGTGCTGAAGCAGGGAATCGAAATTGTGGAGCCGACCAGCGGAAACACCGGAATTGCGCTGGCGTTTGTGGCGGCGGCGCGCGGATACGCGATTACCTTGACCATGCCCGAAACGATGTCTCTGGAAAGGCGCAGAGTGCTGGCCGCGTTTGGAGCAAAGCTGGTGCTGACGCCGGGACCGGAAGGCATGAAAGGCGCCATCAAGAAAGCCACGGAAATTTACGAATCGGACAAGAACCACTATTTTCTGCCACAGCAGTTTGACAATCCTGCGAACCCGGAGATTCACGAGAAAACAACCGGACCTGAAATCTGGAACGATACGGATGGAAGTATCGACGTGCTCGTGAGTGGTGTAGGCACTGGTGGAACGATCACCGGCGTTTCGCGCTACATCAAAAACACAAAGGGCAAGAAGATTATTTCGGTGGCCGTGGAACCGAATGTGAGCCCAGTGATCACGCAGACGCTCGCGGGACAGCCGCTGGTGCCGGGGCCGCACAAGATCCAGGGACTCGGCGCGGGGTTCGTGCCGAAGAACCTGGACCTCAGCTTGGTTGACCGCGTGGAACAGGTGACCAATGAGGAGTCCGTGGAAATGGCGCGGCGATTGGCACGCGAAGAGGGCATCCTCAGCGGCATCTCCTGCGGCGCGGCGGCAGTTGCGGCGGTCCGGCTGGCTAAGTTGCCCGAGTTTGCCGGCAAAACCATCGTGACCGTGCTGCCGGATGGCGGCGAACGGTATCTCTCCACGATCCTGTTCGAAGGGATCGGCTAAGACGAACCGACACACGAAACGGAATGCGATGCGGGGCGGGGAGCGCGTGCTGCGCCTCTGTCCCGCTATCGCGCATCCAAAGAATCGTGAATGCCCATGACAACGCCGAACAATGAATTAGGCTCGCTGGCGAAGGAATTTCGTTGCGCGCTGGAGGCACGGCTTTCCGGCGATACCAATGACCAATACCGTCTGGCTGGCAAAGACGGAGTAAACGAACTTTGCCGCCGCTACCTGGAAGCGTTGTTTCCTTTGTATTACGCGCCCCCTCAAACACTCGAGCCATTAGCAGCGCATTTCGTGGAAGATCTGGAATCCCGTTTACGCGAACAGATCGTGCGCGCGATGCACTTTGACTGCACTTGCCAGGGGAAGAAAGCGCCCGAAAGTGTCCAGCAATCCGCGGATAGCGTAGTGAAGGCAATCTGGAACAGATTGCCGCACCTGGCGCACTTGCTCGCAACCGATCTGCAAGCGGCGTTGAAAAATGATCCCGCGGCCAGTGGGCTGGAAGAAATTTTGCTGAGTTACCCGGGAGTGGAAGCGATCACGGTACAGCGGTTCGCCCATGAGTTATACAAGTTGGAGGTGCCGTACCTGCCGCGGATCCTGACGGAGCTAGCTCACAGCCGGACCGGGATTGATATTCATCCCGGAGCGACCATTGACGATTCATTTTTCATCGACCACGGGACGGGCGTGGTGATCGGAGAGACGGCTACGATCGGGAAGCACGTCACGCTCTATCACGGCGTCACACTGGGAGCTTTCAATCCCACGGGACGTCGCGATACGGGCGGAGAGCTGGTGCGGGGGCTGGCGAATAAGCGGCATCCGGATATTGAGGATCATGTGACGGTTTACGCCGGTGCGACGATCATTGGCGGGGACACACGGATTGGTCACCACAGCATCATCGGCGGAAACGTATGGTTGACGCATTCGGTGGCGCCGTACAGCCGGGTGGCCATGCGCGAGCCGGAGTTGGTAATTCGCACAAACGCGAAAGATTCAGACTGGGAGTGGTTTTTGGGCAGCTCGATTTAGCGTAAACCCATCCAGATAAGCCGAAGTCTGGCAAGTCACGATGTCAGTGGTTGCGTTGACAGTGAGAGAGCGTGTCCGTTAACCTCGAATGCTTGGCTGTTGTTGGGGAAATGGACAGGGAGACGCATGGCTGACGAGAAGCTGCCGACACGGGCGGAAGATTTTTCGGAGTGGTACAACCAACTGGTTTTGAAAGCGCAGCTGGCGGATTACGCGCCGGTGCGCGGCTGCATGATCGTGCGCCCCTATGGCTGGGCGTTGTGGGAAAACATTCAAGGGGCGCTAGACCGCCGGTTCAAAGCCACAGGCCACCAGAACGCGGCGTTTCCTTTGTTCATTCCGAAGAGTTTCATTGAAAAAGAGAAGCATCACGTGGAAGGCTTTTCGCCGGAACTCGCGGTGGTAACGATCGGCGGCGGAGAAGAGCTTGCGGAACCCCTGATCGTGCGGCCTACATCGGAAACAATCATTGGGCATATGTGGTCCAAGTGGATCCAATCGTATCGCGATTTGCCAGTGCTAATGAACCAGTGGAACAGCGTGGTGCGATGGGAACTGCGTACGAAGCTATTCTTGCGCACGCTGGAATTTTACTGGCAGGAGGGCCACACGGCGCACGCAACGCGCGAGGAGGCCGTCGAAGAAACACGGCAGATGCTGGATGTATACACGGATTTTGCCGTGAACGAAGCAGCCATCCCGGTGATTCCGGGAGCGAAATCGGACGCCGAGAAATTCGCCGGCGCTGACGTTACCTATTCGATCGAAGCAATGATGGGTGATGGCAAAGCGCTGCAATCGGGCACGTCGCACTTCCTGGGCCAGAATTTCGCCCAGGCGTTCGATGTAAAATACCTGGATCACACCGGTGTGCAACAGTTCTGCTGGACGACTTCCTGGGGGCTTTCGACGCGATTCATCGGCGCGATCATTATGGTGCACGGCGACGATCAAGGGTTGGTGATGCCGCCACGGCTGGCGCCCATTCAGGTGGTGATCGTGCCCATATTCAAGACGGACGAGGAGAAAGCGAGCGTCCTGAAGACCGCCAAGGAATTGAAGGCGCAACTGCTGAAAGCCAATCTGCGTGTGACCCTGGACGAGCGCGAAGGCTTCAGCCCGGGTTGGAAGTTCAACGATTGGGAGATGCGTGGCGTGCCCGTACGCGTGGAACTTGGCCCTAAGGACGTGGCCAAACAGGCGGCCATGCTAGCCCGACGCGACAAGCCGGGCAGAGAAGGAAAAGTCAGCGCACCGCTGGCGGATTTGGCCGGCACCATCGAGAAATTGCTTATCGACATTCACCAGGCCCTTTACGACAAAGCTTTAGCGTTCCGGCGCGTAAATACCCACGAGGCCGAGACTTACGATGAATTCAAGCAGGCCGTCGAGACGGGGTTTGCGTACGCGCATTGGTGTGGCAGCGGGGAGTGCGAAGAGAAAGTGAAGGAAGAGACTCGCGCGACCATGCGCTGCATTCCGTTGGACCAAGCGGCAGTTTTAGGTAATGGCGGCGCGGGCTCAGGCACCTGCGTCTATTGCAATAAGCCCGCTAAAGAACGCGCCATTTTCGCCCGCGCCTACTGATTACCTCACCCATTGCGCACTACGAACACCTCTTCACGCCCACACTCGACAGCGGGACCGGCGGAGTGTTAGCGTAATTTTATTGGGACAAAATTTCTGGCCGATCGGGCGGACGGCGGTCCTGGCCTACGAGGTAGCCTTTGGTGAACCGGAACTGGGAATCTTCTCGTCGAGCAGAGCGAGGCGAAGGCGGGCTGAAGGCGCTGCTTTATCTGGCCTTTCTGATCATTGCGGTCTTTGTGGCGTTCAAGACCATACCCGCCTATGTCGCCAATTACCAACTGAAAGACAAAATGACGGAACAAGCCAGATTTGCGATCGTGAATCGCTACACCGAAGATCAGATTAAAGACAATATTTTCCACACGATACAGGATTTGGACATTCCCGCGACTCGCGACGACGTCAAGGTGACGACCACCAATCACGGAATCGAAATCGGCGTTACCTACACTGTTCCCGTCGATTTTCTGGTGTACAAGACCGACCTGAATTTCGATACTTCGTCCGAGGGCCGGGACTACATGAAGTAAGCCGGTTGGCAACACTCCGAGTAGCGCACGCCTTGCTCAAACCTTTGTTTGCCGAGCCCGATTTTGTTCCGCTTCGATAGTGCGAGACAATAGGAACTGGCCAGCTCTGGGGGACTTCTTTGCGATTTCGCCTTCAAAAGGGTTTCTGGACGTCTGCCTTTGGACTGAGCCTGCTCGGTTTCGTAGCCCTCTGTGTCCTGATCTTCGCAACTGTTTTCACGATCTATTACGTCAAGTACTCCCGGATGATCGATGCCCGGTTGTCCGGCCATATCCTGCAGAACACCACGCAGATTTTCTCCGCCCCCGAGCACATATCGACCGGCCAAGCCTGGGGAACCGAGGATTTGGTGACATATCTGCAGCGCTCTGGTTACCGGCCGGAACCCGACGATAATTCGCTGGGAGAATATACCGTCAACGGCAACACGGTCGATATCCGTCCATCGAAACTTTCCTATTTTGGAGGGGCAAACGATCTCACGGTCCAGTTCAACGGGCGAACAATCAAAGCGATCCGGCCGCTGTCGGGTGGGCCGGAAATGGGCACGGCGGAGATTGAGCCGGAGCTGATCACAAATCTATTCGACAGCGCGCGAGAGAAACGCAGGGCAGTGCGTTACGACGACCTCCCACCGGTGCTGGTGCAAGCCATTTTGTCCGCCGAAGACAAACGATTCTTCGAACATCCGGGTTTTGACTTCATCCGCATCTTTGGCGCGGCTTGGGCGGATATTCGCCACGGCCAGCATGGGTTGCAGGGCGCCAGCACCATCACCATGCAAGTGGCGCGTACTTATTTTCTTTCCACGGACCGCACCTGGAAGCGGAAAACGGCCGAAGCCATGCTTTCGTTCGAGCTGGAGCAGCGCTTCACCAAGAAACAGATTTTCGAGATGTACGCGAACGAAGTGTATCTGGGCAATCGCGGCAGCTTCGGGATACGAGGATTTGCCGAAGCCAGCGTGGCGTATTTCGGCAAGGACTTGCGGCAACTGACACTACCCGAGTGCGCGTTCCTCGCCGGACTCATCCGGGCGCCGAATTATTATTCGGTGGCCGACCGTCATCCTGAACGCGCAGTGCAAGCACGAGATCGCGTGCTGTCGCAGATGGTGGAGAACAAATACGTCACGGAAGCGGATGTGCAGGACGCAAAGAGGACGCCGTTGAAGTTGGCGAGAGCGTCGGTCACGGGTAACGAAGCTCCGTACTTTGTGGACATGGTGAAGGATCACCTGCTGGAGAAATATTCGGAGCAAGAACTGCTGAGTACGAACTACCGGGTGTACACCACGCTCGATCCACAGTTGCAACGGGCGGCCGCAGCGGCGGTTGAGAGCGGGATGAAAAACGTAGACGCGCTGCTGGCCAAGAAGTACGAAAAGGCGCGCAGGGCGAAGGGCAAGAAGGCAACGGAAGACGAGCCGCCTCCACCGCAAGCACAGGTGGCACTGGTGGCGTTGGATCCGCGCACCGGCGAGATCAAAGCGATGATTGGCGGGCGCGATTACGGGCAAAGCCAGTTGAACCACGCGCTTGCACATCGCCAGCCAGGTTCCGTGTTTAAGCCGTTCGTTTATGCCGCGGCGTTTAACAATGCGGTGGATGGCGCGCAACCGATCGTTACGCCCGCCACGACCGTTGACGATGAGCCCACAGTATTTGAGTTTGATGGCCAGGAGTACACGCCCAACAATTACGGGGAGAAGTTTATGGGGAAAGTTACGGTTCGCCAGGCGCTGACGAACTCCCTGAACGTGGCGACGGTGAAAGTGGCCGAGATGGTGGGGTATGGACGCGTTGTGCAAATCGCGCGGCAGATGGGGCTTACGCCCAATATCAAGCCGACTCCGGCCGTGGCACTCGGGGCCTATGAACTCACGCCGGTGGATGTAGCCGGAGCGTATACGGCGTTCGCGACAATGGGCACACGAGCCGAGCCCATGTACGTCCAGAGCGTGGCCGGCGCGAACGGCAATGTGCTGGAGAAAAACACTCCTTCGAACAAACAAGTTCTCGATCCACGCGTAGCGTATCTGGTGGACAGCATTTTGGTGGACGTGATCAATAAAGGTACGGGCGCGCAAGTCCGGGCGAAAGGATTCACGCTGCCAGCGGCGGGAAAGACGGGCACGTCGCGAGACGGTTGGTTTGCTGGATTCACGAACAACCTGGTCTGTGTGATCTGGATCGGCTTCGACGATAACCATGACCTGGGATTGCAAGGCGGTACGACAGCGGCGCCGATTTGGGCAGATTTCATGATCAAGGCCACATCGTTGCCGGGCTACCGGGATGTGAAGCCGTTCGAGAAGCCCGATGGCGTGGATTCCATCCTGATCGATTCAGACACTTTGGAAATCGCCACGCCAACTTGTCCCGTGACGCGCGAAGAGGTTTATATCGCCGGTTCTCAACCGACTCAGTTGTGCGAACTCCATGGTGGGCACGGCCCGGGCGGCGGAGTAGGATCCTTTCTTTCGCACATTTTTGGAGGCGGGTCGCCCAAGCCGCCGCAATCCGTCGGAGCGAATGGCGCTCCGGGTCAGCAAGCGCAAAACGGGCAAAACGGCAACGATCCGAACGGTGTCCAACCGGCCACGACGACCGAAAAGAAAAAGGGGCCTTTACAGAAGATTTTTGGTATCTTTGGGGGCAAGAAGAAGAAAGATCCCGACAAGCCTGATCGGGACAAAGGAGACTCGCCATGACTCGAAGCTACTTGGCGATTCCGGCTGGTTCTTTCCTCTTGGTTACACTGTTGCTGCCCGCCTGTGCTCAGACCAATATAGACAATCCGCAAGCCCAAGTTCAGACAGCTGCTGCCGTGGCAACCGACCAGAAGCCGAAATTATCCGACGAAGATCTGGCCCGGCTATACCTGATCCGAAAACAGTTTCGGGAGGCACAGGACCTGTTTCACAAGTTGACGGTGGAACAGCCGAAAAACGCTGTTTACTGGAATGAACTTGGAATCAGCCTGCACAACCAGGCGGAGTTGGACCTGGCACTGAAATGCTACCAAAAGTCAGCCAAACTCGATTCGCACTACGCGGACGCCCAGAATAACGTCGGCACGATTTATTACGAGCGCAAGAAATATGCCAAGGCGATCCGTTCCTACAAGAAGGCGATCTTGCTGCGCCAGGATTTCGCGGCGTTCTATCTCAACATGGGTTACGCGTACTTTGGCGAGAAGAACTACGAAAACTCCATTGCCGCGTTTCGCAAAGCGTTGCAACTTGATCCGGACACGTTTGATTCGGCTCGGTCGCGTGCCGGGACTGTGGTGCAAGACCGCTCCATCGGCAGCGAACGAGCGCAGTTTTATTTCCTGCTGGCCAAATCGTTCGCGGAGTCGGGAAATGTGGAGCGTTGCGTCATCTACCTTAAGAAGGCCCGCGACGAAGGCTATCAAGAGATCGATAAGGTGAAATCGGATCCTTCGTTCGTGCTAGTGATCAAAGATCCGGCGGTGCAGGATTTTCTGGAAGGCAAGGCACCCGACGTCATCCAGCAGTAGACCCGCGGAAGTGAAATCAGAAACGACACGGAAGGCTGCGCAGCGCTGCGGTTGTGTACAGGCGAGATACCTGGTCGGTTTCTGCCAGATGGACGGGTCCGGCTCTGCTACAATGGGCGCAGAATGAGAGCGCGCCCCCTCCGTATGCGCAATTTCCGCTCGCTCCTTGTAGGCATTTGTCTTTTGGGAGGGGCGGGAGAGCTTTTTGCCGGACAGGCCGGTAACACCGCTCCCGTCAAGCGTTCCTCACTTCCTCAAGAAGGCATCTTCCTGGTATTCCCCTTTGAAAACGTAGGCTCCAGCGCGCGACTCGATTGGATTGGTGAGGGACTGGAAGAGTTAGCTATTCAACAGCTTTCTGCAGCCGGACAGCAGGTTTATTCGCATGCCGGCCGGTTAAGCGAGATGGACCGCTATGGCCTGCCTTCTTCCGGGAAGCTAAGCCGGTCCACGATGCTGCACATTGGGCAAGAGATGGATGTCGACTACATCGTTTTCGGGAACTATACGTCCGACGGAAAAACGATCACGATCAACGCGCGGCTTCTTCGCATCAATCCGGTTGCGCTGCTGCCGGTGATCGAACAGAGCGATGCGCTGACCTCTCTGATGGAGTTACAGACGAAACTGACGTGGCGGCTTTTGGGGACCTGCAACCATGGATACCCGCTGAGCTTTTCCGAATTTACCCAGGTGCAGCAATCGCTTAGCCTTGCGGCTTTCGAACAATACATTCGAGGACTGCTGGCGAACGAAGATGAGACGAAGCTGAGAGACTTGAAAGAAGCGGCGCGCCTCGAACCAGGTTGGCCTGAGCCCGCTTATGCGATCGCGGAAGTGTATTTCCAGAAAAATGATTGCAACTCCGCTTTGCCCTGGTACGCGAGAGTTCCCGCCACGCATGCCCGTGCGGTGGAAGCCGCGTTTGCCACCGGAGTTTGCCGCCTGCGGTTAGGCCAGCCGGACAAAGCGGAAGAAGTTTTTAATACGTTGGAGGAAGACCTTCACCGCAACCTGGTCACCGGTGCGGACCTGCCGGAGATTTTGAATAATCTGGCCATTGCGCGGGCGCGTCAGGGCGATCTGCCTCCGGCGCTGACGGCGCTCGGCCGGGCCCGCGATATCGATCCGGATGAAGACGATTATCCTTTTAACCTTGGCCTTTTCGCGCTGCAGCAGAAGGATCTGGCCGCGGCAGAGACGCATTTCAGGGATGCAGTGGAACGAGAACCAGAGAACGCCGAAGATATGGCTTTCCTGATCTACACGCTGGATAAATTGGGAAAGAAACAGGAGGCCGCGGAACAGCGAGAGGCTGCGGAAGAAGCGTTTGGCGAAAACGGTTTGCCGTTGTTGAAGTTTGACGTGAAGAACGCCGATTCGCTGACGAGATACGAAAGAATCAAGCGCGAATTGGACATGACTTCGCTTCGCTTGGAACTGGAAGGTCCGCGGATGCTACAGAGCGCGGGTGCCGATCCGGTTGTCCCCGCGAATGGCGCCGTGGCGCACATCCGGCGCGGCGAGCAAGAGGCGCGAGCGGGTCGCCTGGATGCCGCAGAAACACAATTTCGTTCGGCGCTGGCAGCGGAGTCGAATAACGCGAGCGCGCACCGGGAATTGGCGGAAATTTACCGGCGCAGGGGTAAACTGGATGAAGCGGCTCATGAGCTTCAGTTGTCACTGGAGGCACGCGACTCGGCGGCCGCCCGAACGATGCTTGCGCGTATATACCTGGAACAAAAAAAGAATGACTTGGCGCGCGCCGAGGCCGAGAAAGCCATCAAGCTCGCTCCTAATTATCCTGAAGCAAAGGAATTGCTCGATCACTTGCAAAAGAGCAAGCCTACGGGAGGCACACGATGAGCGCTCCTGAAGATCCACGAAAGTTCCGCTACTTATCGAAGATTACTTTTGTCGCTGTGCTGTTTGCGCTGTTTTGGCCGGGGTTGGTTGTGAGGGCAGTCGCGGCGGACTCGAACGCAAATCCACTCGTGCTCGAATTGAAACTCAATGGGGAAGTCGAGCCTGTTCTTGCGACCTATATCGACGAAGGACTGGCGGACGCTGCGCAGCGCCATGCGGCGCTGGTGCTCATCACCATGGACACGCCGGGCGGCCTGAGCGACTCGATGACGGATATCATCCATCACATTCTGGATTCGCCCGTTCCCGTGGCGGTTTATGTAAGTCCGGATGGCGCGCGAGGGGCTTCGGCGGGATTTCTGATCCTGCTTTCAGCGGATATCGCGGCGATGGCTCCAGGGACACGAACGGGAGCGGCCACGCCGATCTTGATGCCCAGTTGGGTAACGATGCCGATGGACGAAGTGCTGCGCAAGAAGATTAATAATGACGCCACCGCGTTTCTGCGCAGTTTTTCGGAGAAGCGCGGGCGCAACCCGAAACTGGCGGAGACGGCCATCACGGACGCGCGAGCGTTCACGGAGCAAGAGGCGTTGGATGGACACCTGATTGATTATGTGGCAAGCAGCAAAGAGGAATTGCTCGGCGAGTTGAACGGGCGAGAGATCGCGCGATTCAACGGGAAAAAAGAAATGTTGTCACTGCAGAACTACAGGATCGTCGACTTTCAACTTTCGGCGCGGCAACGATTCCTGGCGCGCATCGTGGAGCCGGACGTGTTTTTCCTGCTGCTGCTGGTCGGCGCGCTCGGACTCTATACAGAATTCACGCACCCTGGTGTTGTTGCGCCTGGCGTAGTGGGCGGCATCTGCATGCTGCTGGCGCTGTATGCGATGCAACTTCTGCCGGTGAATCTTGCGGGCGTGTTGTTGATTTTGCTGGGGCTGGCGCTGTTTGTGATGGAGGCGAAGTTCACCAGCCATGGAGTCTTGCTGCTCGGGGGCATTGTGTCCATGTTGCTGGGTGCGATGTTTCTGATTCGCTCGCCGCTTACGCCAGGTGGAGTAAGTTTTGGCGTTGCCCTGGCGGCGACGCTACCCTTCGCATTTCTAACTGTGTTTCTGATGCGGCTGGTGTTGAAATCCCGCAAATGGAAAACGGCCACGGGCAAGGAAGAACTGCTTGGTGAAGAAGGGGTGGTCACCATTGCGCTTCCCAGCGGGGGAGAAGGCATGATTCGTGTGCACGGTGAATTGTGGCGCGCGCGCTCCAAAGGCGACGTTCCAGTAGGCGCGAAAGTTCGGGTGCTCCAGGTTGAGGGATTGAAGCTCGACGTTGAGCCTCTGCCCGCGGGAACATCCATCGAGAAGTGAATCGAGCGGCAAACAGAGGAGGTCAGGATGCTACAAGTTGGCGGGATTGGCATACTTATTATCGGTTTCTTTTTTCTGCTTTGGATTTGGAACTCCATCAACATCATTAAGGAATGGGAGCGCGGGGTGGTGTTGCGGCTGGGACGGCTATTGCCCGAGGCGAAGGGCGCAGGTCTGCGATTGGTTTTCTGGCCGATCGAAACACTGTATCGCATCAGCATGCGGCTGGAGACGCTGGACGTCCCGCCGCAGGACATCATCACGCGCGACAACGTTTCGGTGAAGGTAAACGCAGTTTGCTATTTCCGTGTTGTGGACGCCAACCTTGCGCTGTCGCAGGTGCAGAATTATCAGTATGCGACTTCGCAGCTTGCACAGACGACGCTTCGCAGCGTGGTTGGACAGTTCGAACTGGACGAGATTCTGTCGCAACGCGATAAGGTGAACGCCAAACTTCAGGTGATTCTCGACCAGGACACCGAGCCCTGGGGCATCAAAGTAAGCAAGGTGGAAGTGAAGCAGGTGGACATTCCCGAGCAGATGCAACGCGCCATTGCGAAGCAGGCGGAAGCCGAACGCGAACGGCGCGCCAAGGTTATTCATGCCCAGGGCGAGTTCGAAGCCTCTCAAAAACTCGCCGATGCAGCCAAAGTTCTGGAGACGGAGCCCTCGGCGATACAGTTACGGTACCTGCAGACTTTGACAGAGATAGGTGTCGAAAAGAACACAACGATTGTTTTCCCCCTGCCAATCGATATTATTAATAGCTGGGTAAAGTCGATCGGGGGGTCGACAAAATAAGAATGGCTTCCGGGGGAAAACGCGGGGCAAGCGATCGTGTGCTCGAAAGCAAGCACGTCATCGGTCTGTTTCTGCTGATGCTACTGTTCTCCGGCGTGTTTTTCACGTTGGGGTACGTCATGGGCCGGAATCAATATGACGGGCAAGTGCGCGCGGCGATGAACGCGACGGGCAAGCCGGAGCCCGTTTACATGCCGAAGAACGATCCGGCTCCGAAGAGATCATCCACCGAAGACGCCAATTCCGCGGGCGATTCCGATCCTTCGACAAATTCTTCCACGCCTGCGTGGACTTTTCCTGCGACCCATAGCACTGCGTACGCGGATCCGCACCTCGACACGCCACCCGTTTCCAAGCCGGTAACGGCTTCCTCGAAGCCTGCCAGCGCGAAGAGCGAAGCGAAGCCGCAGCCGGTATCGGCACGCGTTTCTTCAAAGACCAATAAGAGCGCGATGAACACTCCGCTGATTCCCAGTGGCGCATATGTGATTCAAGTGGCAGCGCTGTTGAAGCAAGATGACGCGCTTGCGATTGCCGGAGGCTTGCAGAAGAAGCATTACGCGGTTTACGTTCAAACTCCGCAAAAAGACAAGTATTATCGAGTGCAGGTCGGTCCGTTCAAGGATCAGAAAAGCGCCGACGCCGCAAAGAAAGGCCTCGAAGGCGAGGGCTTTAAGGCGTTTTACGTAAAACACTGATGGCGTCTCCGGACTGGTATTCCTGGCTGCGCCCGCATCTCCTGCGCGAAACGCCTGCGATTTTCCGCCTAGTGCTTGCAGCGTTGAGCGGGGCGATTCTCTCGCTGTCCTACCACGGTTCGTTTCCCAGCATTTATTCCTGGTTTTGCCTGGCGTTATTGCTCGCGAGCATCCTGGGTTCGCGCGCGCGGGTCGCTTTTTTTTGCGGATTTGCCCACGGATTGACTTTCGTGCTCACGTGCGTGTCGTGGATTGCGGAGACTCTTTCCATTCACGGCGGAATGTCTACCGCAGCGGGTTGGGGCGTGCTCTTGCTGATCGGGTCGGTGTGGGCCGCTGCAATCGGAGTATTCGCCTGGTCGGTGCAGCGCTTGTCCTTGCGTAGCTATACACTGGCGCTGGCAGGAGCGCCTTTTCTCTGGATCTCCACGGAAGTCTTTCGCGCTTATCTGCCGGAGATCAGTTTTCCCTGGAGCTTGTTGGGTTACGCGCCGGCGGAGAATCCCGCTTTGTTGCAGCTGGCGACCATTACCGGCGTTTATGGTTTATCGTTTCTGGCGGCCGCCTTCAACGCGTTGTTACTCTGGACCGATTGTGGGCCGGCGGAGCAGAGAAAGGGAAGAGTTGGAATTTTTAGCGTAGTTCTCGCGGTGCTGTTATTGGTAATGGCCATCGGCCCGCGGTTTGTTCCCAAGGCGGAAGCCCATCATTGGGCCCGCGTGGTGCAACCTGATTTTCCGGAAAACATGCAATATGTCGGCGATTGGTATGCCGATCACAAGTCCGATCTAGTTGATCTTGATGCGCTGAGTCTTCGGCCCTCGTCGACCGGGGTGAAGCCGGACCTGCTGATCTGGCCTGAAGCGCCCGCGCCATTTTCGTTTCAGGATCCACATTTTGCGCCGTATATTGCACATCTGGCCACGGATTTTCATAATCCCGTGATTGTCGGCGTGATTGAGTGGAGGCCAGAGACGGACATCGTGAATGGCGCGCCGCGCCGGACGATGTTTCCTTTTAACAGCGGCGCGATGCTCAACAAATTTGGCCAGCGAACGTTTTCTTACGACAAGATTCACCTTGTGCCGTTTGGAGAGTACGAGCCGTTCCCGTTCATACACCAGGTGGTGACGAGCGTGTCCGAGGAAGTGGGCGGCTTTCATAAGGGGAGAGACCGCAGCGTCGGCCTGTTTGCAAACGGATACAAGTTTTCGGTTTTCATTTGTTATGAGGCGATTTATCCGGGCGAAGTGCGGGAGTTCACCGATCGGGGGGCGCAACTTCTCGTCAACATTTCTAACGACGGATGGTTTGGCACTTCTGCCGCCGCTGAGCAGCACTTGCGGATGGCCCGCGTGCGTGCCGTGGAGAACCGGCGCTGGATCCTGCGCGATACAAACAGCGGTATCAGCGCGTCGATCGATCCTTATGGCACCGTCACGCGCGTGCTTCACCGCGACGAGCGCGGTTCCGCGGATTTGCCATACGATTTTCGCACCGACCGGACGCTCTACGTCATTCTAGACGACTGGTTCGCCTGGATGTGCGTGTTGGTTTCCGCTATTCTTGTGGGTATTACTTTTCGAAAGGACAAGCGAACTCGTTAGTTGATACGGGTAAATGTACGCCACTATGATCCTGGAAGACCTGCAGCATCAATACGAAGGACTGAAGCAGCGCATCGAACTTGTGCGGAGTTATCTTTGACGTCGAGCACAATCGCGCGCAAGTAAAAGCTCTCGACCAGCGCACCGCCAATCCGAATTTCTGGAACAATCAGGAACAAGCGCAGTTGGTGCTGCGCGACCGCAAGCGCGCGGAGGCCAATCTCGCCGCGGACGAGAAGCTTGCCGCCATCTCTGGTGATGTGGAAACGTACATCGAATTGGCCAAGGGCGAAACCAACGCGGCACAAAAGGAAGAGTTGTTAAAGGACCTTAGCCGCGAATTGACGTCCGCGGATTCTTATCTTGGTGAGTTGGAAACGCAGACGCTGCTTTCCGGCGAGAACGATCACCTCAACGCCATTATGACTATCAAGCCAGGGGCTGGGGGCACGGAATCCCAGGACTGGGCTTCGATTTTGTTGCGCATGTACTTGCGATGGGCAGAGCGCAAAGGTTTTGGCGCGGATGTGCTCGATGAAACTCCCGGTGAAGAAGCGGGAATCAAGAACGCTACGATCCAATTTACCGGCGAGAACGCTTACGGGCTGCTCGCGGGAGAAACGGGAGTACATCGCCTGGTGCGTATCTCGCCCTTCGACCAGGCGGCGCGGAGGCACACTTCGTTCGCGTCCGTTTTCGTGATTCCGGAAGTGGATGACCGCATCGAGGTGAACATTCGTCCGGAGGACATCAAGCTGGACACGTTTCGTTCCGGCGGCAAGGGCGGGCAAAACGTCAACAAAGTGGAAACCGCCGTTCGATTGACGCACATTCCCACGGGCGTGATAGTTGCTTGCCAGATGGGCCGCAGCCAGCACAAGAACCGCGAAATGGCGATGAAGATGTTGCGTTCGAAACTGTACGATCTGGAAATGCAGAAGCGCCGCGATGAAACCGATCGCCTGGATGAATCGAAACTCGATATTTCCTTCGGCAGCCAGATTCGTTCATACATCATGCAGCCTTACCGGCTGATCAAGGATCACCGGACTAAATTTTCGGTGGGCGATGTGGACCGCGTTCTCGACGGTGATCTCGATCCATTCATTCGTTCCTACCTGATGGCCAAGAAGACGAAAGGCAAGTTGGAAATTCAGGCGGACGACACGGACGATGCAGCCTAGCATCCACCAAGCCTTACGATTGCGATAAGCAGTACTTCACATTGGACATAAGAATTACGGATTTGTTTCCCGCTGATCCCGCATGCAAAATGCTGGATATGACATCCACAGCTAACGTCAATCTTTGGTCGTCCGCCGAACACGCGCTGGATTATCTGGGGCGCGCCGATTCCATCCCGCATCGCGTGGAAGGCGAGGCGGCACTGCTGGAATTTCTGCCGCCCAAACCCGAACGCACTCTGGACCTGGGAAGCGGAGGAGGCAGGCTTCTAGGACTGGTGAAGGCAGCGCGGCCCGACGCGGAGTTTGTGGCGCTGGATTTTTCGCCGACCATGCTGGATGCACTGCGAGCTCGTTTTGCAAAAGACCAGAAGGTAAGAGTAGTCGCTCACGATCTATCGGAGCCACTGCCGGATTTGGGGAAGTTTTCAGCGGTTGTCTCTTGCTTTGCGATTCATCATTTAGTCGATGAACGGAAACGCGCGCTATATTCCGAAATTTTCAACCGGCTGGTTCCAGGCGGTGTGTTTTGCAATCTTGAACACGTTGCCTCTCCGACGCCGCGGCTGCACAACCAATTCTTGGAGAAGCTGGATATTTTGCCGGACAAAGAAGATCCTTCGAACAAGCTCATGGATATGTATACGCAACTGAATTGGCCGCGGGAGATGGGGTTTGAGGATGTGGATTGCCATTGGAAATGGAGGGAACTGGCCTTGCTGGTAGGAGTTCAACCGTCGACCTAATCGCCGTAGCGGGAAGATACTGGACGGACTGCGGACGGCGGGGTGCACTTTCGAACCACTGGAAAATGTGCTGAAATGCCATTCAGTGCTGGAAATGCACCATTGAGTGCAAGCCTAACCCGCGTAAAATCAATACGTTGATTCCCTGTGCTTGGAATGTTAGCCTGAAAAAGATAAACTCTGCCCTCTTTTAAAGATGGGGCGGGAGATAGGGTGTGTGTCTGACCCTGCCTCCAACGTTGAAACGTAAGATAGGAGAGATGTTTTGAGCGAAGCAAAGAGGAATTTCCTGTTTACATCCGAATCCGTGACCGAAGGCCACCCGGACAAAATCGCCGACCAGATTTCGGATGCGGTACTTGATGAAGTAATGCGCCAGGATCCCAAGGGGCGCGTAGCCTGCGAAACTTTGGTCACCACGGGATTGGTGGTGGTGGCGGGCGAAATTACGACCAGCGCGCACGTTGACTACGACGAACTGATTCGCAAGACCGTCGATCAGGTCGGCTACAATGACGCGCTCTACGGATTCGATTCCAATACTTGCGCAGTTATGTGCACCGTAAAGCGCCAGTCGCCGGACATCGCCATGGGCGTGGATACCGGCGGCGCGGGCGATCAGGGCTTGATGTTCGGCTATGCTTGCGACGAGACCGAAGAATTGATGCCCATGCCGATTCAGTTGGCGCACCGCTTGACGCAACGCCTCTCGGAAGTCCGCAAGAGCAAGAAACTCCCTTTCCTCCGTCCTGATGGAAAATCCCAAGTCACCATCGAGTATCGCGACGGCAAACCAGCGCGTGTGGAATGCGTGGTGATTTCCACGCAGCACAGCGACGACGTTTCGAATGAGCAATTGCGCAGCGACGTGATGGAGCACGTGATCAAGCCCATCGTGCCTGCCAACATGCTGGACGCGAAGACCAAGTTCCACATCAACCCCACAGGGCGATTCGTGATCGGCGGCCCGATGGGCGATGCCGGATTGACCGGGCGGAAGATTATTGTGGACAGCTACGGCGGTTACAGCCGTCACGGCGGTGGAGCATTCTCAGGTAAGGATCCTTCCAAGGTGGACCGTTCAGCGTGCTACATGGCGCGCTATATCGCCAAAAACATCGTGGCGGCGGGACTGGCTTCGCGCGCGGAAGTGCAGTTGGCGTATGCCATCGGAGTGGCCGAGCCCGTTTCGGTCATGGTGGATACTTTTGGAACAGCCACCATCCCGGAAGAAAAAATCACGCAGTTGGTGCGCGAAAATTTCTCATTGACGCCAAAGGCTATTATCGAAACGCTGGATCTTCGCCGGCCAATCTATAAGCCGACCGCGGCATACGGCCACTTCGGCAGGACTGGACCAGGTTTCACTTGGGAGCGCACGGACCGCGCTGACGCATTGCGCAAGGCGGCAGGCTCGTCAGCAGTCGCGGAAGTCGCAGCTCGCCGCTAAAAGCCGATAGAGCTATTGCAGGCCGCACTTCAAAGCGAGAGGCTTTACGGGAGCAAGTGTCCCCGATTTGCTGCAGGTAAAATCCGGAAGTCAGAGATGTTCCAAGTCTAAGTTTCAGACAATGAATGAGGAGAGCGAGAATGGCTACGGCAGAACTGAAAAAGGGCGACGTCAAGGATATCGGCTTGGCCGATGCGGGTAAGCGCAAGATCGAGTGGGCGCAGCAGCAGATGCCTGTCCTGCAACATATCCGCAAGCGTTTTATCAAGGAACAGCCGCTGAAGGGGTTGCGTGTTTCCGCTTGTCTGCACGTGACCAGCGAAACCGCGAACCTGATGATCGCGTTGCGAGATGGCGGCGCAGATGCCGTGCTTTGCGCGTCGAACCCGCTCTCCACGCAGGACGAAGTGGCGGCGTCACTCAATCGCGACTTCAATATTCCGACCTACGCTATAAAGGGCGAGGACAACGACACGTACTATCAGCATATGAAGGCGGCTCTCGAGCACAAGCCGCAATTCACCATGGATGACGGTTGCGATCTCGTCACCATGCTGCTCACCAAGCGCCAGGATCTGGTTGCCAACGTCATTGCAGGCACCGAAGAAACGACTACCGGGGTGATTCGTTTGCGCGCCATGGCCAAGGACGGCACGCTGAAGTATCCGATCATCGCTGTCAACGATGCCATGACCAAGCATTTCTTCGACAATCGTTACGGAACAGGGCAATCCACGCTGGACGGCGTGATTCGCGCTACCAACGTGCTCATCGCCGGATTGAAGGTGGTCATCGCCGGGTACGGCTGGTGCGGCCGCGGCGCTGCCATGCGCGCCAAGGGCTTGGGTGCGGATGTGATCGTAACGGAGGTTGACCCGGTGAAGGGCATTGAGGCCGTCATGGATGGCTTCCGCGTGATGCCCATGGCCGATGCCGCCAAGGAAGGCGATATTTTTATTACCGTTACCGGCAACAAGAACGTTGTCCGCCGCGAACATTTCGAAGTGATGAAGAGCGGGGCCATTGTTTGCAATTCCGGCCACTTCAATGTGGAAATCGAAATTCCTGCGCTTGCGGCGCTGTCTTCGGGCAAGAGGGAAGTTCGGCCGTTGGTGGATGAGTTCCTGTTGAAGGACGGGCGGAAGGTTTACCTGATCGCCGAAGGGCGCCTGGTGAATCTGGCCACGGCCGAAGGTCATCCCGCCTCGGTGATGGACATGAGCTTCGCGAACCAATCGCTCTCCGCGGAATACCTTGTGAAGCATCACAAGGAGCTGAAGCCTCAGGTGTACGTGGTTCCCGAGGATCTGGATCGCGAGATCGCACGGCTGAAGCTGGAGTCCATGGGGCATCGTCTGGACAAGCTGACCGCCGAGCAGGAACAGTATCTTGCCTCGTGGCAGGAAGGCACATAAGCGGGCGAAGCAACTTCCGGAGCGTGTTATCTTACTTGGGGCGTCTCGAAGCATCGGGGCGCCCCAAACTTTTGGTGGGATCATGTGGGATTACTGCGGACATTCGCTTGAGGTAGCACGGTTGCGCGGCGCAACGTATGCCGACGTGCGCGTGATGCACCACCGCCAGCGCGACCTGACTACGAAGAGCGGGAGGGTCGGCACGCTGGGGCAAAGCGAATCGATCGGACTGGGAATACGCGTGGTGGCAAATGGAGCGTGGGGATTTGCCTCGACCGACCAGTTGACGCGAGACGGCGTGGCTGCGTGCGCGGTGCAGGCAGTGGCCATCGCGCGATCCTCGGCGTTGGCAAAGAAAGAAAACGTGCGGCTGGCGCCGGAAGGCACGTACATCGATAGTTGGCAGGGCCCATGTGTGAAGGATCCCTTCGAGCTTCCACTGGAAAGCCAGCTCGATCTGTTGCTCGCTGTGGATGCCGCTATGCGACAGGTCAAGGGCGTCACGCTGTCAGAGACGGATATGCAGTTTCGAAAGATTGACACGTGGTTCGCCTCGAGTAGCGGCTCTCAGATTCATCAAAGGCGGGTGACTTCGGGTTGCGGCATTGTGGCTACGGCGTTTCAGAGCGGCGAGATCCAGAAGCGCTCGTATCCAAATAGTTTTGGCGGTCAGCACGTTCTTGGCGGCTACGAACTGATCGAAGCGATGGAACTGCTTCGCCATGCTCCGCGAGTTGCGGAAGAGGCGGTCGCGCTTCATTCCGCGCCGCAATGTCCGGAGAAAACCGGGACACTGATTCTTTGCGGCAGCCAGTTGGGACTGCAGATTCACGAATCGGTGGGTCATCCCATCGAACTAGACCGCGTGCTCGGCCAGGAAGCCAACTTTGCGGGCACGAGTTTTCTTACGCTCGATAAGCTGCATAATTTGCGTTACGCTTCGCCAATCGTCAACGTGGTTGCTGATGCGAGGATGGCGCATGGAGCCGGGCTTGGCACTTTTGCCTACGATGACGAGGGCGTCCCCGCGCAGCGCATCGACGTGATCAAGGACGGCGAATTCCACGGCTATCTTTCCAGCCGCGAAACCGCCCATCTGATCGGCTTGCCGCGTTCCGGCGGTACCGTGCGCACAGAAGGATGGAATCGCTTGCCGATGATCCGCATGACGAACATCAGTATCCTTCCGGGACCCTGGACGTTTGAGAATCTGATTGCCGATACTGACGTCGGCATCCTGATGGACACAAATCGCTCCTGGTCGATCGATGATCGCCGTTACCAGTTTCAGTTTTCCACTGAAATCGGCTGGGAAATCAAAGGCGGCAAGAAGGGGCGCATGCTGAAGAATCCCAGTTATAGCGGGATTACCACCGAATTCTGGAATAGCTGTGACGCCGTGACGAATGCGGAGAATTGGGTGCTATGGGGCACTCCGAACTGCGGCAAGGGCCAGCCGATGCAAGTGATGGGCACGGGCCACGGCGCTTCTCCGGCGCGTTTTCGCAACGTGAAAATCGGCACGGCCTTTTCGAACCAATGAGCACGCTCAAAAATCAATCCGATTCGAAACGCATGCCCACGGTGGAATTACGTGCGGAGCCAGAACTACACCAGATTGGCGCCAGGGTTTTGCGGCTGGCGAAGGAGCGTGGCGTTCCGGAAACCGAAGTACATATCGACGAGACCATTCAGGCTCTCACGCGCTTTGCGAACAACGCTATTCACCAGAATGTCGCCGAGCAGGGATTGGTGGTCTCTATTCGAACCGCGGTTGAGGGGTGTACCGCGCGCGTCACGACAAACCGGGTTGACGAAGATTCCTTGCGTTCGGCTATCGACAATTGTTTGTCCCTGGCTTCGCATCAGCCGAAGGATCCCCACCTTTTGCCTATGCCGAGAAAGCAGAAGTATCGAGCTGTTCGGCAGTTTTCTCCGGCCACAGCGGCCCTCACGGCGGATGATCGCGCCCGCGCCGTTAAAAATGCCTGCCAGTTTGCGGAGGGACGGGGACAGGTTGCCGCAGGAATTTTCTCCAGCGGCCAGACCCAAAGCGTCCTTGTCAATTCCCGCGGGTTGTCTGCCGCCTACCGCCAAACGCATTCAACTTTCTCCGTGACCATGCAGCAAGGCTCCGCGGCGAGTTGGGCCAAAGCTAATTCCAGAGACGTTCGCCAGGTAGATCCCTCGGCGCTTGCGAAAATAGCCAGCGTAAAGGCGACGCGAGCGCAGAATCCCGTCGAGTGCGAGCCCGGAAAGTACACCGTAGTGCTGGAGCCTGCAGCAGTTCTGGACCTTGTGGGCTTCCTCTTCTACGATTTTGCGTCCACCGCCGTGGCGGACAAGCGCTCATGCCTCTCTGGGCGCGTCGGGAAAGCCATTTTCGGCAAGAACATCACGATCACGGACGATGCATATCATCCGCTGCAACTTGGCGCGCCTTTTGACGGGGAGGGAATGCCTCGTCAACGAGTTGCGCTGGTGGACTGCGGGGTGGTCAAGAATCTGGTGTATTCGCGCCGTTCGGCCAAGCAGGCTGGCAAAAAAAACACCGGACATGGCTTTCCGCTCCCCAACGAATATGGAGAAGCTCCCCTCAATTTAGTGGTAGAGGGCGGGAAAACCTCACTGGAGGAGATGATTGCTTCGACCGACCGGGGGTTGCTGGTCACGCGGTTGTGGTACATCCGCGAGGTGGACCCTTACGAGAAGATCATGACCGGGATGACCCGCGATGGGCTGTTCCAGATTGAAAAGGGTAAAATTTCCCAAGCCGCCAGGAATTTCCGATTCAATCAATCGGTCCTGGAGATGTTAAGGAACGTTGAATGTCTGGGCCCGGCGCTGCGGGCGGCCGGGGAGGAAGCGTTCGAAATGGTGGTTCCCCCAATGAAAATCCGCAATTTTCACTTCAGCGAAGTTACGAAGTTTTAATGTAGTTAGGCCTTTGGCCACCCCTGCAAAACAGATGCATGGCAGAAAAATTCTGCATTGTACATTCTGCGGTTTGGACACTATTACACTAGTATGTGCAGCTGTCCTAACCGGACATCCAGGTCGCGCCATCCCAACTGGGGACACCCTGATCATGACGCTTGCGGCACTGGTTTTATCGCCCAACTGGGCGGTCCGCCGACCCATGACATCCTGACCTATTCGCTGCAAGCGCTGGAGCGCCTGTCGCATCGCGGTGGAGTTGACGCGGATGGCGCCAGTGGTGACGGTGCGGGATTGCTCACTAGCCTCCCGGTCGATTTCTTTCGTGCGCGCGCGGCTGAAGACAAGATTGCCCTGGATGAGGTTTTTGGCGTCGGCATGCTTTTTGCCCTGCCAACTCGCCTGGCCGATGCTCGTATTGCCATCGAGGATTCCATCGGAAGAAGTAAGTTGCGGCTGGTCGGATGGCGCCGCGTGCCGACAAACTCAAATTCGCTGGGCCAGCGGGCGCTGGAAACCATGCCGGAGATCTGGCAGTTCTTTATAGAACCGGCGGGCGCGCGCAACTCCGGTCCCGGCTTTGCCCAAAAATTCGAGCGCAGCCTTTGGTTGCTGCGGAAACGCGCGGAACGCGTTCTGCCGGAGCGTTGTTACCTCTGCTCGCTTTCATCGCGCATGGTTGTCTACAAAGGATTGCTGACTCCCTGGCAATTCCCGCGTTTTTATGAAGACTTGCGCAGCAGCGACTTCGCGACGCGGTTCGCGGTGTTTCACCAGCGCTATTCGACGAACACCGAGCCTTCCTGGCAGCTTGCGCAGCCGTTCCGCTACGTGGCGCACAACGGCGAAATCAACACGGTGATCAGCAATCGCCGGTGGTTGCGCGCGCGCGAACGAGAGGTTCGCAAACGCATTGGGGTAGGGAAGTGGTTCCGGCTGCTGGAAGAAAACGTCAGCGACTCCGCGAGTTTTGATAATGCGCTGGAATTGAAGCTGCTCGAAGGGAAAAGCGTGGAAGCGGCGATGCTGGCGCTGGTGCCTCCCGCGTTTTCGCAGGATCCGTTTATTTCTCCGGACGTGCGTGCGGCGCTGGAAGCGCTGTCTCGCGAGGGCGAGCCGTGGGACGGTCCCGCCGCGCTTGTGTTTAGCGACGGGCTTTCCGTGGGCGTCAAGCTGGATCGCAATGGTTTGCGGCCGATGCGCTATACGGTGACCCACGATGGATTGGTCATTGCCGGGTCCGAGACAGGCTTACTCGATATGGAAGAATCGCGCATTGCCGAACGGCATCGGCTAGGGCCGGGAGAAATTTTGTTGGCCACGCCGCATACCGGTTCATTGTTGCGCTGGCGCGAACTCCTGAAGAGAGTCACCGCCGAGATTCCTCGCAAGGCCCTTACGCGTTCGAGTGTTCTGCGGCTGGACGATTCTGCGGAGCGCCCGGCGATTCTTCATCCGAAGCGCCTAGCCTCCGCGGCGGGCTGGTCCGACGATCAATACAAAATTATGTTTCGCCCGCTTCTTGCCGGAAAAGAAGCGGACTGGAGCATGGGCGACGATGCGCCTCCAGCGTTTCTTTCGATGATTCACCGCCCGCTTTGGGATTATTGCAAGCAGCGTTTCGCGCAGGTGACGAATCCACCGATCGACCCGCTGCGCGAATCCCATGTGATGTCCTTGGAAGTTCCGCTGGGCCATGGCCATTTCCTGGCGAGCCCGATCTTGAGTGCCGCAGAGTTGGCTTCGCTGTACAGCGAACTGGCTCCTGTGCAAACCATCGACTTTACATTCTCTTCCACCCTGGGAGTCCCGGGTGCGCGCCGCTGTCTTACTCAGTGCAAGACTACCCCTCTGAGTGGCGGCGATCGCCCGGGGCTCCTCCTCCTTTCCGATCGCGGCCTTGGGCCGGAACGCGCGGCTTTGCCCGCTCTGCTGGCTGCTGCCAACGCTTGGAAAACTCTGGTCAATCGGGAATTGGCGAACTTGCCTCTGGTGGTCGAAAGCGCGCAGGTTTTTGAGACGCATCACGTTGCGATGCTGCTTGCTGCCGGAGCCAGCGCCGTGGTGCCGTACCTCGCGGAAGAATTCGCCGAAACGGAAGAGGCAGGCGCGTTCGACAAAGTTCGCAAAGGCATGTTGGCCGGGCTGCGCAAAGTTCTGGCGCGCATGGGCATTTCGACGTTGGCCAGTTACCGCAACAGCCACCTGTTTGAGTTGCTCGGCTTGGACGAAGACATTTGCCGGGAATATTTCGAGGATGCCGCGTGTTATCCCGGTACGAAGACGCTCGATTCGTTGCTGCAGGATTATCTGTTCATGCACGCCGCAGGTTACGGCGGAGCAACGGACGATATGGCGGATCATGGCCTGTATCGCTTCCGCAAAGGCGCGGAGCTTCATGCTACTTCACCCGATCTTGTTCGCCGCATGCATGCGCACGTGCGTAAACCGGATGATGGCCATTACGACGCGTATGAACAGTTAGCCAAGGCCGATGGACCGACATTTCTCCGTGACCTGCTGGAGATGCTGCCTGAGCAGCCGGTTGCGATTGAAGAAGTGGAGCCACTGGAATCGATACTCGCGCGTTTCAGCACGCAAGCGATGTCGCTTGGTTCCCTGAGCCCGGAAGCGCACAAGACACTTTCGATTGCGATGAATCAACTGGGCGGCCGGAGTAACACGGGTGAAGGCGGCGAAGACAGCGATTTGTATCGAACCCCCGGCTCGTCAAATAAGATCAAACAGGTAGCTTCCGGCCGGTTCGGCGTTACTGCCGAATATCTGGTGCGCGCCGAAGAGCTTGAGATCAAGATGGCGCAGGGCTCTAAGCCCGGCGAAGGCGGCCAACTTCCCGCGCGCAAAGTTACGGAATACATCGCGCGAATCCGGCATGCCACGCCGGGGACGCCGTTGATTTCGCCGCCTCCGCATCACGACATTTACAGCATCGAAGATCTTGCGCAGCTGATTCACGATTTGCGCGCGGTGAATCCGCAGGCGCGCATCGGGGTGAAGCTGGTTTCCGGCACAGGCGTCGGCGTGATTGCCGCCGGAGTAGCGAAAGCGGGTGCGGACGTAATCACCGTCAGCGGCCACAATGGTGGAACGGGTTCTTCGCCGTTGACCTCGATCAAGAACACCGGCCTTCCTTGGGAAATCGGCCTTCGCGAAACGCACGAGACTTTGTTGCGGGCTGGCTTGCGCTCTCGCGTGAAACTTCGCGTGGACGGTGGCTTGCGTTTTTCCCGCGACGTGCTTATCGGCGCGACGCTTGGTGCGGACGAATTTGGCTTTGGCACCGCTTCCTTGATTGCCATCGGCTGCGTAATGGCGCGCCAGTGTCATTTGAACACCTGCCCGGTGGGCATCGCGACACAAGACGAAACCCTGCGGATGCGTTTCAACGGCAAGCCGGAAATGGTCATCGCTTATTTCCGCGCGCTGGCAGAGGAAATTCGCAAAGGACTCTCGCAACTTGGCGTGCATTCGCTCACAGAACTTCGCGGCTGGTACGATCGCTTGGCAACGCAGTCTGGCCTCGATGCATTGCTGGTTATTCCGGTATCCAAGCCGCGCCGCGTTCTTCCGCAGCAAACATCAGTGCTCGATGGTGGCGTGGAAGAAACGGAATTGTCCTTCGAACACACGCAGTTGCCTGGTGCGGCATCATCGATAATCCATAATTATCATCGCAGTATTGGCGCGCACTTCAGCGGCGAGCGCATGAGCCAGCGCTTGCAACAAAAGGAGCCTCCGATCGCCACGCGCGAATTTCGCGGCACCGCCGGACAAAGCTTTGGCGCGTTCCTCACTTCCGGACTTACGTTGAAACTTGCGGGAGAGGCCAACGATTACGTGGGCAAGGGGCTTTCCGGCGGCACGATCGTCATTCGAGCCGGACACAATGCCTCCAAACGAGGCGACGTTCTTGCCGGGAACACCGTGCTGTATGGCGCAACGTCCGGGCAACTTTATGTGGCAGGGCAGGCAGGTGAACGTTTCGCCGTGCGCAATAGCGGCGCCGTTGCGGTCGTCGAAGGACTGGGACAACACGGCTGCGAATATATGACCGGGGGCGTCGTCGCGGTTCTCGGCCCGATCGGACTGAATTTTGGTTCCGGGATGACCGGGGGGCTTGCGTATATTTTGCGGCGCGAGATGGATCACGTTCTGAATCTGGAATTTGTGCAGGCGCACGAACTCGAGGAAGCGGAAGAGTGCAATCTGCGCCGTCTGCTTGAATCGCATGTTGCGTTAACCGACAGCCCGGTCGCTCTGCGTCTGCTCGCGCGAAGGACTTCGTTGCCGTTTGTGCGCGTTCAGCCGATCCATTTTCAGGGGACCTTGCAGGATGCGTGGAAAGCGGTTCCCGGCGCGGTGTTGGAACCCATACCTGTGGAAGCCGGGAATTACTTGCGGCTTTCTGAGAGTGCCGCCCCGCACTATGCCTGAGCCCGGCAGGAACACCACTTTTTCCTTATACCAATTCAGTTATACTCTTACGCGTAAGCGAGAGTTGAGGCTATGGACTTCGACCAACTAACTACGTTTGTACAAGTCGCCAAACTGAAAAGCTTCTCCAAGGCGGGTCAGAAAGTGTTCCGTTCGCAATCCGCCGTGAGCGCGCAAATCCGCCAGTTGGAGCAGGCTTACCACGCCAAGCTGTTGGATCGCTCGGCGAAATCCGTGGAATTGACGCCCGCGGGCGAAGTGTTGTTCGAGTTTGCGGAGCGGCTATTGCGCCTGCGAGACGAATCCATGCAAGTGGTGGCGGATCGCGGCAATGTGGTGCAGGGCCCGGTCGCCTTTGGCGCGAATGAAGCTACCTGCCTCTACCTCTTGCCGGATATTCTTTCGGAGTTTCAGCGCCGCTACCCTCTGGTGCATATCAGCATCTACCGCAACTTCAGCCATAAGATTCTCCAGCGGCTGGAGGATGGCTCGTTGGATCTTGGCATTGTGACGCTGCCGCTAAAATCGCCGAACTTGAAGATGCACATTATCAATCGGGACCGGCTGCGTTTCTTTGTGAGCAGCAAGAATCCCCTGGCGCAACGCAGCCATGTGACCCTTGATGAAATTGCGGCGGCGCCGCTGATTTTTCCGAAGACCGGTTACACGCGCCAGGTGCTGGATAAGCTTTTCCGGCCACATCGCTCGCGCCTGCGCATCACCATGGAATTGCCGAGCATCGGGATGATCAAGACGTTTGTGGCGGCGGATGTGGGTATTTCCATCATCAGCGAGAGCTTCGCGCGCGATCAGGTCAAGACGGGTGACGTGAAGCTGCTGAATGTGGAAGGTGTCGACCTGTATCGTGAACTAGCGCTGGTTTATCGGCGTGACCGCAGCCTGCCGCGCGCCGTCCAAGCGCTGATCGCGATGATCCGTGAAAGCCGCAAGTTGCAAGAATCCGCGGCGAGCTAAGCTCGGACTGCCTTTTTAACCCTTTTAATAATTAGCCAGAGTGGCGCCGGAAGACGTGGCGGACGCGTGTCACTTCACGTTGAAATCGAGGCTAGCAATCGACCGCGCAATCACGTTCTCTTGAATCTGGATCAGGTCCGTATCCGCGAACGTCATTCCCATCACTGTCAGAAATTCACCGCCGTGGGCTACCACGGACAGCGTGCCCGACCAGTCGTGGTCATCTGCCATGCCCTGGTAGCGGTATTCGATCGCCGGCTGTCCGCCAATGACCGTTTTCCTTTGCGAGATCAGCCGGTAGTTGTCGTACACGTCGTGGAGGCGCTTTTCGACGGTTTGCGCGGTCGGCTCTAATGCCTCTTTGGATTTTTCGTGGCCGATCACCAGCAGCGTGGATTCGTTGGAAGTCCCCATCGCGACAATCGCATTTGGCAAGGTCTGTCCTGCTCCATCGATGATCTGCCAACTGGGCGCCTTATACATGCGAAAAGCGAATTGATGGTTGATGTAAAGATTTCCCTGAATTTCTTCGTGGTTCTCCGGCGGATCTTCCTTTGGCGGGGGCGGTGGAGCGGTTGCCGTGACGAGCGCTGCTTTTGGTCCCGCAGGTGCCGTTCTTACGGCCGGCGCTTTTAGGTCCGTCGATGCTTTGTTAGCTACGGGTAGTTCCGGCCGTCCGCTTGCATTCGTCAGAATGGCGGCTGCTTTCTCTTTTTGCGTCGGTTCTGGCTGCGTTGCTTTAGCGTCACTCGCTGCGGCCGGTTTCGGAGCTGGGTCGGTTTTTGCGAGAGCAGGTTGGCCGGGCGACTCGGGAATGATGGAGGCGATCTTGTCTTTTTCGACGAGGACATAGCCGTAGTCGGTTTTGACTTTAAACATGTTGTCTTCGTAACCGACGATCACGCCATAGAGTTTCTTGCCGTCTTTCAGCCGGATTTCATCGGCGCGGGTAGCGCTGGCGCAGAAGCCTAGGATGGCCAGGATCGATAGGCCCAAGAATAGTCTTTGGCGGCTCACGGCGCTCATGGGGCCAGTATGCGTCCGGAGGACGGTGGCCGCAAGATTCAGCGGGGAGGTGGTGTCCGGCCAGCCACCTCTGCGAGGACGGCCGCGATTCGGCGCATCACCCGCTCCAACTCACCTATTGCCGCGTCCAGCCGTAGCCGCGCTGCCTCGGGCAGACGCGCGTGACTTTGCTGCAGGGCGAGCGCCTCCGCCAGCATTCGCAACTGTTTGCGGTGTCGCGGATTCAGCCGTTCCCACAAACGGCGTTTATCGCTGCGATTTCGCCCCAGCCAGGCTTCGCCGTTTTGCGCAGGCTGGGCCGTTTGCGGCTCAGCGGTCGTCTCCGTCTCGTACGTTCGCCGAATCATTACCGTTTTTCCGACTACCGACTCCCAACTATTTCAATCACTCAACTTCTCCAGCATTTGTCCGTTGATGTGCTCGCCTTCCTGCACTGTACCGGTGACCCGCATCGCGCGTGTTTCGTAAACCAAGTCGCCATATTTGTCGTAGGCATCGGGGAAGAGAATAACTTCAAACAGCCCGCGCTGGTCTTCCAGCGTGACAAACATCATGTTGCGATGATTTTTTGTACCGACGTGGCGATAAGTCACCACCCAGCCGCAGAGTGTGACCCGCTTGCCCTGCAACTGCGCCAGTTCGTCGCTCCAGGCCTCGCCATCTCGTGGCAAAAAGTCCAATGGGTGGCCGCTGACGCAGACCTCCAGGAGTTCGCGCTCGTATCTCAATTTCTGTTGCGGAGTGTAATCGGCCGTGTCGAATTCCGGCAGTGCCAGCCCGATGGAGTCGTGCTGATCCATCTCGACGAACAGCGTTGCCGACACGCCGGCCACTGCCGTTGCTGCGCAGTCCGCCCGCAGATCCCGTTGCGCGTGCTGTCGCTTTGCTTGCAGCAGATTCCATTGCCAGAGCATCGCCGGACGCGTGGTATGGCATACGTCATCGAATGCGCCACACGTGATCAATGCCTCCACTTCATCGCGTTCTGCTGGTACCCGCGCAAGAAAATCCTGCAGAGAACGAAACGCGCCTTGCGCCTGGCGCGAATGCAGCAGCACCAGAATTGTTTCTACGCGCAATCCTTTCACCTGCATGAGTCCCACGCGCAGAGCTTTCTTGCCATCTGCCAACGCTTCGGACGAGTATTCCATCCTGGAACGATTTACGCACGGCAGCCGCACTTCGATTCCCCACCGTTTCGCTTCTTCAACATACGCCGACACGTGATAAAAGCCGGCTCCCGCGCTGCACATCGCCGCTAGAAATTCCGCCGTGTGGTGGGTCTTCAGGTAGGTCATGCGGTAAGAAATATCCGCGTAGGTTGCTGCGTGTGCTTTGCAGAAACCGAAACCCGCGAATTTTTCCACCATCATCCAGGTTTCTTCGCGCTCGGCGTCCTTCAAGCCCATTTGCTCTGCCGCTTTCAGGAATTTGCCGCGTAGGCGCTCGCGTTCGCGCTGGCCAGAGAATTTGGCCGCGGACCTTCGAACGATATCCGCTTCCGCCAGAGACATGCTGCCCACAGCCTGGGCGATACGCATGACCTGTTCCTGATAGATGCATACACCCATCGTCTCGCCCAAAATGCTCACCAGAGATTCATGCGCGTACACCACTGGTTCTTTTCCGCGCAGCCGTTTCAGGAACAGTTCCTTGGAACCATACTCGGAAGCGCCTGGCCGGATCAGCGCGAGCGCCACTACGATTTCCTCCAGCGTGCGAGCCTTCATCATGCGCAGCAATCCGCGCATTCCGGGCGACTCAATCTGAAAAATGCCCATGGTACGGCCGGCGGCGATCACATCCTGTGTTCCGGGATCGTTTTCCGGGATTGCCGCAAAATCGATCGAACGTGCCTGCGGGCAGGGAGTTGCGCCATCTGCTGCCACGTCGCTGCTTTCCGCTGTTTTGTTTTCAATGTTGTCGAGCGCCAGCGACATCATGGTCAGCCCGCGCTGTCCGAGCAAATCCATCTTGATAAGTCCGAGCGCCTCGATCGCGTTCATGTCGTACTGCGTCACCACGATTCCTTTCGTTGCCCGCTCCAGAGGCACCAGATGCGTCAGCGGCTGCCCGGAAATCACTGTGCCACACGGGTGAATTCCCAGGTGCCGCGGAGCGTCATCCAGGCGCAACGCCACCTGAAGAATCGTTTTCCAGGGTTCGTCGTTCACCGGCAGGTTGCGGCATTGCGGGAGACGCGCGATCGCGCCCAGGATCTCTCGTACGGGGCGATGCGGCAGCCGCTTGGTGAAGGCATTCACTTCGCTTGGCGGAACGCCAAACACTTTGGCCACTTCGCGTATCGCCAGCCGCGCGTGCATGGTGATGAAGCTGCCAATCATCGCCACGTGCTCCGCTCCCCAGCGCGTGTAAACGTAATCGAGCAGTTCGTCCCGGCGCGCCCCGCAAATATCGATATCGATGTCCGGGCAATCGCCGCGCTGCACGTTCAGGAAACGTTCGAAATACAAACCCCAGCGCAACGGACATACACAGGAAATGCCAAGGACATAGGTCACCATGGAGCTGGCAGCCGAGCCGCGTGCGACCGCCGGAATTCCGCGTCGCCGGGCTTCTTCCACGATGTCCCACACCAGCAGGAAATAGGGAGCCAGGTTGAGTTTTTCGATCACTTCCAGTTCGTGCGTCAGCCGGGCGAGGACGTCGGGGCGCAGTGGGCGGTAGCGTTTTTGTGCGCCTTCGAAACTCAGTTTCCACAGGTGGGAGAATGGAGATTCACCTTCGGGCACAGGGAAATGCGGAAAGATGAGTTTGCCCAATTGGAGTTCTAGGTCGCAGCGGTCGGCGATTTGCAACGTGTTGCGCAGCAGTTCCGCGTGATCCGGAAAAAGTTTTTGCATTGCGGCGCCCGGTTTGAACCACGCTTCGCTCGTAGTGATCTCTGGCGACACGACTGTGGTCAGTAGGGAATTTGTGCGGATGGCGTTCACGGCGCGATGGTGGAGATGCTCTTCCGGCTTAAGGAAGTGCACATTGCTTGTAGCCACAAGTGGGATGCTCAGCTCGCGGCCAAGTCGCTCTGCCTCCCGGAGGGTTCGCCCATCTCCTGGCGAGACATGTTGCACCTCGAGGTACAGCCGATCAGTGAAGATGTCTTTCAACGGCGCGGAGATATTGAGATTGCGCTGCGCGGACTCCGCTCGGAATGACAAGAAGGCAGGGTATAGCGCGATCACGCCATCACTGTGGGCCGCTAATTCGTCGATCGTGACTGGACGCCCCGCTTCTTGCGCAAATGTTTTCTGGTTTGGGCGTAGCTCGCCCAAATGGCGAATCGTGGTCAACTGGCACAAATTGCTATAGCCCGAAGAATCCGCTGCCAGCAGCACCAACGGCACGGTTTGAACGCTTTGTCTCGGGATTTCTGCTGCGAGGGCAATGTCCAGCGCCACGCCCACGATGGGCTTTACACCTGCCGCTTTCGCCTTCTGGTAAAACGGGACCGCGGCATACATTCCGTTGGTGTCCGTCAGGGCCACAGCCGGCATGTTCTGCTCTGCCGCCGCGGCGATGATCTCTTCCGGTGGATTGACGCCCCGCAAAAACGAATAATGGCTGTGACAATGCAAGTGCACGAACATGACAGAACCTTGCGATCCGCGAACAACGACCAGGCTCGTGCAGCTGCGCAGGAGAGCCGGATCAAGGCGCAATCCACGAATTTGTTATGACGACGGTATGAGGGAAGGGAGATGCTCGCACCGGGTTTTTCCACCCGTTACGAGTTACGAATCACGCGTCACTTGTTTTGCCGCTGAAGCCCCAAGAAAAATTCAGCTCCAACCTATCTGGATAAGCACGGAGTTGACAAGACCAGGCCGTTTTCCTTCGTGGCATAGTGCTCGCGAAGTTCCAATCCTTTGCCGTAGAACACTGCGTTCCAGCCGTAGCGGCCGCGTACCCGGTCCACTTCGCGATTCAGGAACCAGCGGCGGTTCGCATCCGCATCGAACAGTTCATTCTGACGGCGATCGGCATCCAGGTTCGTCACGTTTACACCCACCAGGCGAACAGCCACCCGGCGCGCGAACAATTTTGCGAACAGGTCCTTCGCCGCCGCAAGCAACTCACGCTCGTCATTGCTGGGTCGTGCCAGGCGCAGCGTCTGGTTTGCGGAATAATGGTCTACATAACGCAGCCGCACTCCGATCGTGCGTGCTTGCTTGCCATGTTCGCGCAGCGCCTTGGCGATGCGCTCGCTCAAATATTCCAGCAAGCCGCCGAGGAATTCGGTGTCGATGGTGCCGCCTTCGATGGTGGTTTCGCGCGAAATAGATTTGGGCGTAGACGGTAGCAGCACCTCGCGTCCATCCAGCCCACGCGCTCTTTCCCAGATCTGTTGGCCAATTGCCTCGCCGAATGCCGCTTGCAGTACCGGCTTCGGGATCAGGCGCAGTTGAGCAATCGTGGAGACGCCGCGTTCCGCCAGGGCTTCGGCATGGATATGCCCAATGCCATGCAGCTTCTCCACGGCCAGTGGAGCCAGAAACGCCTCTTCCGTGCCCGGTGCGACGACGTGGAATCCACGCGGCCGCTGGAGCCGCGAGGCGATCGACGCTATAACTTTTGTTCTGCCCGCGCCCACCGAAACGCTCAAGCCCGTTCGACCCAAAATCTCTGCCTGTAACCGCCGCAACGTCGCCTCGAAGTCTGGATACAAACGCTCCGTTCCTGCAAAGTCCAGATAAAAGTCGTCCAGCGCCGCCGTTTCAACTGCGGGTGTGTAGGTTTCCAGGATGCCCCGCACGCGTTCGGCGAAATCAGCGTAATGCTCATACTGTCCGGGGACCACGATCGCCTTCGGGCAAATACGCAGGGCGTCCCGAAACGTCATCGCCGTCTTCACGCCACGGAATTTAGCCTCGTAGCTCGCGGAAGCCACCACGCCACGGCCGACCAGCACAGGTTTGCCACGCAGTTTCGGATTCAGCAGTTGCTCGACGGACGCGAAGAATGCGTCCACATCGACGTGCACGATGTGCGGCATTTCTTTCGCCGGACGTGTTTGACCCAAGCCCAGCCAAGTGGTGGAAAACCAAGAGCGCTTTTCCGCGGTTATGGCGGCCATCCCAGAGGGCACGGTCTCCAGGGCCTCGAGCGGCTTCTTCTCGGGAGCCGCAGCAGGCGGCACTGCGATTACAGGCGCTACATTTTCGACACAGGCGTTCATGGAAGCTCCTGGCAGGGAAGCGGGTGGTGGCAGTAGTTTTAACGGGTGGCATCCAACTCGGGAGAGCCCGAAGGCAATGGAGCCGAAGCCACCCGTTTCCCGTTTCCTCTACCGGGGGCGAATATAGGCGAATAAAAAGCGAAAGTCAACACTCTTTTTCCAGCTTTCTTTCGATTTTTTGTCCTTTCTTTTCTCGTCGAAAAACTCCTAGAACCGATCTGATCTAATGACTGTCCGCTACCACTTCAAATTCCTTCGCCAGCTGGCCGCACGGTCCATTGCGCGCCACTCAGGCGGCGCTATCCTAACGATAAGATGAAACACCTGCGCAACGCGCTTCTGGGCGTGCTAGCGGCCGTAGTGGTGCTGTGCCATCCATTTACGCCGGGCTTGGCTGGCACCCGACCTATACCGGCCGGCGAATCGGAGGACCTGTCCTTCGCGCTTTGTCCGATTGTTTACCCGGTCGACCAATCGGCTTCCGACCGCGGCTTCCAGTACCTGTTTTACGGCAACGGTTTTTTCATCAACCAGCAGGGATATTTGCTCACTGTGGCGCACGTCCTGAGCCAATTAAGCGACGCGCAGCCGTATATCGTTTTGCGCCTTCCAATGGCGCCGCCGCGGCTCCTCAAGGCGGAGGTCATTGCCATCGATCGAGACCATGATGTAGCACTGTTGCGCGCCACACCCAATCCCTTCGCGGGCAGGTATCAAGTGCGATTTCTGCCCCTGGCGGTGGAGTGGCCTGCTCCCGCGCAAGGCGTGCTCGCGGCGGCGCTGCGTCCCTCGCGATTGAAGGATCCGCACACGTACGACGCGTTTTCGGAAGATCATCCATCCGGCCAGGTGCTGGAGTATCAATTTTCACAGCTGGACCGGGGACGCGGCGATACCGAACTACTGCTGTTCAATCATGACGTCCTGCTCGGCGACAGCGGCGCTCCGGTTGTGTCTGCCGAATCGCAAGCCGTTGTGGGACTGGTAGAGGGACGCTGGCTTCGCGCGCAGGCGGCGTCGGTCGCCGCGGCCACAGCGCAACCCAACAGCGGTGTCGGGGCCGCCGTGCCGATTCACTACGCCATTCCTCTGTTGCAGCAACATGGCGTTGCGTGGCACTCCGCTGGCGAAGGAGCGAATAAAGTAGGACCGGAGAATGCCGCGCTGGCGAAATCGACTGCCCCTGTACCGCTTTCGCTGATCGCCGCGCCTCAT
The DNA here is from genome assembly GCA_963701055.1 of Candidatus Acidiferrales bacterium. Lineage (GTDB taxonomy): Bacteria > Acidobacteriota > Terriglobia > Acidiferrales > UBA7541 > Acidiferrum. Next base: position 2,181,902 of record OY969563.1, read on the forward strand.
CCTCCGGAAGCGCTCGAGGGTGGAGAAGTGGTGCTGGACGCTGCAGTGAATGGCGACGGACAGCTGGAAGACATCAAAGTGGTGCAAGGCCAGCAAGCCTTCGTGGACAAAGTCCTGAGCGCAGCGCACACCTGGAGCTTCATGCCTGCTGCGCACCAAGGGAATGAGACAACACGAATCGGGATCGTGTTTCAGTTTGCTTCGCCTAGCATGATGCCTGGTAAATCGCCGGAGCGGCGTTACGACATACCGGCGACAGAAAGTGAAGAGCGCTCCGCCTTACCGGCGGTAACGATCGAGCCGCAGTTGAACGTCAGAGCTCTTTCCGCGCCCAATATAATTCTCGCGGCTCACGTCAACGCACGGGGCGAGTTGATGTCGATCGACGTTCTAGATGACGAGGAGTCCCTGGCATCGTCGGTTATTCCGGCGATTCGCCAATGGCAATTTGTACCCGGGAAGTGCGGGAGTGCCGATTGCGTTTCCGCAGTATTCATCGTGGTCATGCCCCGCCATTCGGCCTTGCCGATTCACGGGCGGTCCAATGAATCATCGCGTGAGCGCAAGTAATCGGCTTGGACTCGAGCCTGTTCCGGTTGTTTCTGATTGGCGAAACTAGCCTTTGAATACCAGAGTGCGCAGAGCATAGAACAGCAAGCCAGAAAGCATCATGGCGACCGGCAAGGTCAAAATCCATGCCAGCGCGAGATTGCGTACTGTACTCATTTGTAGGCCCGAATGGTTCGCCATCATCGTGCCGGCGACGCCGGATGACAGCACGTGCGTGGTACTGACGGGTAAGCCCAACCCATCCGCCGCTCCGATGGTGCACATGGCGGTGATTTCCGCCGCGGCTCCTTGTGCGTATGTCAGATGGCTCTTGCCGATTTTTTCGCCTACGGTCACAACGATGCGCTTCCATCCAACCATGGTGCCAAGCCCCAAGGCGAGCGCCACGGCAACCTTCACCCAAAGCGGAATAAAGCGCGTGGACCTATCCACGTGGCTCTTGTAATTCTTCAGCACAGCCACGTCCGCTGCGGCTAGCGCCGGCTTGCCGGACTTTTGCATCAGTCGCAGTGCCTCGCTGACGAGATACATATCGTTGCGGAAGTTGCGCACTTGCGTCTGAGGCACCTTGGACAGCTCCTTGAACTGTGCCAATTCCGTCCCGATGTCGTTGATCATGGTGCGCAACGCCAGCATGGTTGAAGGCTTGAATTCTTTTGTGCGCACGTAGTCGGTCACTTCGTCGCGCGGATCCCCGATTACGGCTGAACCTTCGACATACTTGCCAACAACGTCCGCGGCTTGCCGCGACACAGCGATGAAATCTTGCGACTCGCGCGCCGTCACTGCGTGGTTCAAAGCGTAGGTCGTCGGCACGGTTCCGATCAGAATCAGCATGATCAGGCCCATGCCCTTTTGCCCATCGTTTGACCCGTGGAAGAAGCTCACACCGGTGCAGGTCAGAATGAGCATGCCGCGGATCCAAAACGGCGGAGGCTCAGTGCCTTGCGGCGATTCGTAAAGCCGCTTGTCCTTGATGATTGCTTTCATGGCGAGAAACAGCAGGGAAGCCAGAAAGAAACCGAAGATCGGCGAGAGCAGCAAAGACTTTCCGATGTTGGCGGCCTGCGCCCAATCGACACCGCTGGTGCCGCTTCTTGCACTCATCAACTGGTTGGCGATGCCGACGCCGATGATGGAGCCGATCAACGTGTGCGAACTCGAAGCGGGCAGCCCAAACCACCAAGTTCCCAGGTTCCACACGATGGCCGCGATCAACAGCGCGAAGACCATCGCAAAGCCGCCGTTTCCGCCTACTTGCAGGATCAACTCCACCGGTAACAACGAGACGATGCCAAACGCCACCGCGCCCGTGGATGTCACCACCCCAAAGAAATTCCAGAAACCTGACCAGACCACGGCAATGTTGGGGTCCAAAGAATGCGTATAGATAACGGTTGCCACCGCGTTTGCCGTGTCGTGAAAGCCGTTCACAAATTCGAAACCCAGGGCCACCAGCAACGCGAGGCCCAGCAATACATAGGGCCACGCCGAACCCAAGACAACGTCCGTGAGGTCATGCGAGATACTCGTCCCGATGAAGACTAGCCCGCCAATCAGCACCAGGCCGAAGACCAGCGTGCCAATACGGCCTGGGCCTTTTTTCATTTTTTCAGCAATATGCGATGAAGCAGGCGTGGTGGCTGTGGTGGTGGCAGTGGCCATAATCATCCTTTCAGGAATGGGCCGCGACGGGTTCCGTTAAGCGGGTTTAGAGCCACCGTTATAGTTGTAAATTGTTACTCCCGGATGAACGTTTAGAAAACACGCCCTAACTGGAAAAACCATTTGTAATGGCCAGTGTCACCCGCGCTTCCGCCAATAAACACCGGGCCGAGGAAAGTGTCGGCGATCATGCCTGCGGCGCCGTCTCCGGAAAGCCGGGGAGCACCGAAAGGATCGCCGTACATTTTTCCGACCTCACCGTAGCCGATGATGTAGACGTTTTTTCCGACGAAAGTTGGCAGAGTGGCGATCTGCCGGAGGTACCCTACCCGTCCCACGAAAAACTGGTTGCCGAGCAGTTCGTTCAGGCCGTAGGCAGTGAGCCGCCCGACACCGCCGAGGAAGAACTGCGGATCGCCGGTGTTGCGATAGCCGAATGTGGAGCCGCCGGAACCAATGACGAAAATGGAATCATTGTGGATCGGCTGGAAGTATTGGACGGTGGCAGTCATGGAGGGAAAAGCCTCCGTGGCGTCGGGATAGGTGTCGTAGTAGTAGAAGTTGGATTGGACGTAGTAGCCGCGCGTCGGAATGACCGCCTCGTTGGTGTGATCCAGAACGTAGCGCATATGGAAAGCGCCGATTCGGCCGTTTACGGACGCGAAATCGGGCGTCCCGAGCCGCAAATATTCGTTCGTATAGCCGATGCCATAGCCAGCGCGAATTTCACTGAAGTGACTGATCGCGTAGCCAATATCAGCGCCTCCCGACGCATTGTCGATGCGGTAGTCCGCACGAGGATTGTTCTTTTTGTAGATCAAAAACGTGTACTGACGAGCGTTGACGAACGGGTCGATAAACCATCGGCCGAGGGGCTGAAATGGCCGGTAAAGGTCGGAAGCGATCCCGTAGGTTTGCCCGAATTGAAAGTCCGTCCTCCATTCGGAGCGATAGCCAGCCACATCCATAAACGTAAGCCGAGCGCCAGCGGTGAAGGTCACATCGTCCGTTTGCGTGCCGTCGACAACAATTCCAGGTCTAAGAATCGGCGGCGCGTAGCTTTTTTCATGTACGTGGATGACCAACCCTTCTTTGTCGTCTTCATGAATGAGATCGTAGGAAATGCTGTCGTAGAGGCCGATCCCCGAAAGGCGCGTGATCAATTGCTCCAGAGCAGGCTCGTCAACCGGCTTCCCAATCAGAGGGGAGAGAAATTTCTGTATGTTGATCGCCGCTTCGCCGGTCACGCCGTCAATCCGCAAAAATTGCGGCACGCCAATTCTTGTGCGGACGCGCGAATCTTTCTGCTTAAGGTAAGCTGCCCAGGCCTGGTCATCGAGCTCATAAGCCTTCAGGATTTGCGCTTTTTCCTCGGCGGCTTCATATCCAACCCTGATCAATTCGTCGGCCTTCTGGTAGTCCATTGTCGAATATTTTTCGACGTCGGCTTTGACGATCAGATCGGCGCCGGCCATTCCGCGGATTTCCGTTTCGGCGATGACCAGCTCGACCGAGCGTCCCAGAATGCTGAACGCGGACTGGATCTCCTTGGCGGCAACCGGTGCGATTTGCAAGTGGACTCCGATGACCACATCGGCGCCCATCTTGCGGGCAACATCGGTGGGCAGATTGTCGACCAAACCGCCATCGACGAAGATCTGATTGTCTCGCCGCACCGGAGCGAACACGCCGGGAATGGACATCGTGGCGCGCATGGCTTCGGACAACGAGCCTTGCTGGAAAACGTAGGCTTTTCCCGAAACTATCTCCGTGGAAACGCAGCGAAAGGGAATCGGCAAATCGTCGAAGGTCTGGATTGTGGAATACGGCAAAGTTTCCCGGTCGATCAAAAGAGTCACCTGTTGGCCGCTGTTCAAGGCCGGCGGAAGCGTTGCGCCGTGCTTCAGCCCAACTTGAATGGAATTCGGGATATCGCGCGCGTCTTCCTTGCGCCGGAACGACAGATCTTGATACGGGGTTTCGCCGCCGAGCAGAAGATTCCAATCCGCTGTTTTGACGATTTCGCGCAGTTGGTCGGAGGATTTTCCCGTGGCGTAGAGGCCGCCAACCAATCCGCCCATGCTAGTCCCTGCCAGATAATCGATGGGGATGTGGTGTTCTTCAAACCACTTCAACACTCCGATGTGTGCTTCCCCCAATGCTCCGCCGCCTTCGAGGGCCACGCCGATAGTTGGGCGCGTTTTAGGCACAGGCTTCACATTCGGATTCACTGGCGTGGTCGTGAGCGGTTGTTCGGGCTTCTGCTGCGCACGGCACGGCAGGCCCACAGACACAGACACCACCAAGACGAGTAGAACGTATTTGATTACGCGCATGGTTGTTCCTCGTGAGATTTGGACAGGGCGGCGGCTCGAAAGCGCAAACAGTTTTACTCAGCTTCTCACCGCAGGCAAGGTTGTTCCCGGCGACCCGGCTGTGTATGGCGATCCGCAGAAGCATCGTGACGTGACAATATCCGCTTACGTGCAGGATTCCGCTGGCAATTACGTAGAGATTCTCGCACTGGGATAAAATTCCGAGCGGCTTGCGGTCTAAATATTTGCTTCTTCTTCCGGGTGCCGCTGGCGGTGCGCCAAGCCAACTCCAGAGAGCACCAACACTCCGCCCAGAATTTGCGGCCAGGTCAACGGCTCGGCTAGAAGAAGCGCGGCCATCACAGCGGTCAGCGGACCTTGCGTCAGCAGGCTCACGGAAGTGATGGTCGCCGGCAAATGTCCTAGGGCGTAGGTCAATGCCAGATAACCGCCAAGTTGCGAGACCAGGCCCAATCCAAGCACTGCCCACAATGTGCGACCTTGCGGCACACGCAGAGAGATGCCCATCACCAGATTGATCAGGAACAGCGCCACGGTGCTGGAAATCATCGCCAACCGCAAAAAACCCAAAGTGCTTGTTGAAGTTCTCACGCGCTCGGTGGCGAGCAGGTACACCGCAAAACATGCCGCGGCTCCCAGCGCCATCAGGTCGCCCACGCCAAGGCGAGTAAGCTTGCCCAGATCTGCCCACAGAATCACCAGCGTTCCGGCGAGCGCCAGTAGCAATCCCAGCCAGAATGCCGCCGAAGGCCGCTTCCGCAAGATCAGCCAACTTAGCAGGCCTACTATAATCGGCGTGTTATTTCCGAGCAGCGTCGCGTTGGCCGCACTCGTTTTCAAGATAGAGGTGTTGTACAGCGCCAGATCAAGCGCGAAGAATAAACCGCCCAAGGCAATAATCCCCAGCATGCGCCAATTCAACCGAATGCCGGACCGATCGAACAAAAATGTAGGCAGCAGGACCACGGCTGGAATCAGCATGCGGTAAAACGCCGATGCCGGCCCCGGAATGTCTGTCCAGCGCACAAAGATTGCCGACCACGCGATGCACACAATTCCCGCCACCAGCGCCAGGTATGCCTGCAACTTCCGCGCCCCGAGTCTGGTCACCGGTGCAAGTTCCGCCTCTGTTTGCACTTGATTCCCCGTTTCCTTGCCGCAAAAGTATCCCACACGCGATGCGGCTCTACAGGTGCCGAATTGGCCGCATAGATCGTCGGTTCTATTGCCGCAACCTTTTCCGGAGGCTAGGGTTAAGGTAAGCCAAGGGGCAGGCCGAGGTGTGGCCATCCCTTTGCGAGGTAAGACTATGCTCATCGCAAACGTTCCCAACCCGGTTGCGCCCGCGGAAAAACCTGTGAGCGTCTGGGTCTGGGCGTTCCGCTTCCTTCGTTGGTCCACCTATCTAGCAGCTCTCATCACGCTGATCTTGTTGCTTCACAAAACTCCACCTCCCGCGGTGCAATCTTCGCCTCAGGCCGAAGCGCGCGCTGAGCAGAAGCTCCAGGAAGTGCAGGACTCTGTCTCTCAAGGTCAGAAAGCCACGTTGCGCCTCGACGAAAGCGAACTTAATTCCTATCTGGCATCGCATTTGGATTTGGCGAAAAACGCGGGTGCTCCTTCCCCTGCGGCGTCAGACTCATCAGCGTCAGGCGCATCAACAACTACCGATGGCGGACCCGATGCACCCACCGCCGCTGATATTGAGCAAGCGCGTTCGTCCGTGCGCGATGTAAAAGTGCAAATGGAAGGCGACCAGGTGCACGCCTATGTGGTGTTCGATGTCCACGGCAAAGACATGACCCTCGATCTGGTCGGGAAGCTCGGGTCGCAAGACGGTTATTTGAAGTTTGTGCCGGTTAGCGGTCAGATCGGTTCATTGCCGATCCCCCAGTCCACGCTGGAATCGGCTGTGCAGCGGCTTATGGATTCGCCGGAAAATCGCGAGAAACTGAAGTTGCCTCCGGATATTGCGGACATGCACATCGAAAATGGACAGCTTGTCGCGAACTACCACTAAGTTTGCGAGTGTCTAGGCGCGTGTATTTCGCGTAATCGTGGTCGCCCAAAAAATCCACAAGATGGTACAAATCGCCAGTGAGAGGCGCACGTCCAGAATTGCGGCCAATGTCGCCAGCAAATACGCCGGCGGCCCAAACATATAATCGTGGCAAGTCTTGCTGATAAATTCTTCTGAAGCGCTGGCGGAAAGCAGCGGCTTGCGGAATGCAGCTCGGATCAGCAGGTAGAAACACAAAGCCATAAACACAAATGTTCCAGAGTAGAAGGCTGCCGCCATCTTAGCCGCTGGCGTTTGCAAATACGTCGTCAGAATGGAAGTAGGGTAGGGAACAAAGGTCACGCCAAACAGCAAACAGCCGTTCGCAAAATGAAGCCATGCATCGGTTTTGCAGACATTGCGCAGGATGGCATGGTGGTGCACCCACATGATCAAAACGGTGAAGAAACTTGTCACCAGCCCAATGTAGTTTGGCCATTGGTGCAGCAACGCTTTGCCGAGTTGCGCCGCGGAGGCGCCTTCGGCCAGTTGCGGGGGCTTCAGGTCCAGAACGAGCAGCGTGATGGCGATGGCGAACACTCCGTCGCTGAACGCTTCCAGCCGTCCCGTTTCCTTTTCTTCATGTGCTGCTACGACTGGTTGTTGCATTGCTCATCCCCGAATGCAGCCCTAACCTGGAAAATTCATGATTTCAGAAGCACGAAAGGCCTCGCTATGGTACAAATCCGTTGTCTAGTCAGATTTGAGACCAAAAGTGAGGCCTTCGCTTGTCCGAACATACCACAACAGACTGTCTCCTTTTTCCAGATATTTTTGATCGGCCGGTAGTTGCGAAGTTTGACCAACGGCAGGGCAGTTCCGATGGCGGAGCGATTCTGCTGCAAGCTGCCGAGCGGCGTTTGGGCCTGACTTCGGCATTGGCGGGTTGTCTGAGAGATGCCCGGCAAGCGGGTAAGGTGCAGCATGAGTTGTGTGAGTTGATTACGCAGCGAGTCATGGCCATCGCGTTGGGATATGAAGACGCCAACGACGCGGCACGGTTGGCCTGCGATCCGATCCACAAGATGCTGGTCGGTCGGGATCCCGTCGACGGCGAAGACCTGGCTTCGCAACCTACGCTGTCGCGTTTTGAAAATGCTCCGAATCGCAAGGAACTGTTGCGCATGACAGAGGCGCTGGCGGGGCGGGTCATTGAACGACATCGCAAGCGCCTGCATGGTCGCGCTCGGCGCATCACTATCGATCTGGATCCCACCGAGGACCCCACCCACGGCGCGCAACAACTCTCGTTTTTCAATCGCCATTACGATTCGCATTGTTATTTGCCGATGGTTTGTTTTCTCACCTTTGATGGCGAGGCGGAGCAGTACTTGGTGGCGGCGGTGCTACGGCCCGGAAATGCGCCCGGTTCGGCAGGTGCGCTGGGAATTCTGCGCCGATTGATCGAACGAGTAGGGGACGCTTTTCCTAAGGCGAGAATCCGGGTGCGCCTCGACGGCGGCTTCGCGTCCCCGAAAGTGCTGGATTTTCTGGACTGCGAACCGAAGGTGGAATACCTCGTCAACCTAGCTTCCAATGCGGTGTTGAAGCGTAAAGTGAAATCGGCTATGCAGTGGGCTCGTCGTGCGTCGGAGGTCTCCGGACAAACCGAGCATGTCTATGGCGAGTGCCGATACGCTACCCGCAAGACTTGGCCGTGGAAACGACGGGTCATCTACAAAGCCGAGGTGGTGCGCGCCGCGAACAAGGAACCGAAGGACAACCCGCGCTTTGTGGTCACCAACTTAAAACAGGATCCCCAGTGGATTTACGAGCAGGTTTACTGTCAGCGGGGGGACATCGAGAATCGGATCAAGGAATTGCACGACGGCATGCAGATCGGCCGGACCAGTTGCTCGAACTTCTTGGCCAACACATTCCGGGTGCTACTGACAGCGACGGCTTATGTGCTGATGCAAGAAATGCGCCTTCGCCTGGCCCGGACCCACCACGCCCGGGCGCAAGTCGCTACCTTGCGTGAACACTTTCTAAAACTCGGAGCCCAAGTCGTCGCCACGGTGCGTCGCATCGTGGTGCATTTCCCTCAAGCGTTTCCCTACCGCGATAGCTTCCTTCGTCTCGCTTTGAGCTTGGGCGCGCAAAGCGGATAATCCAGAGTCTCCACGATATAAACTTTTTACACGTCAACTGGCTGGTAGGAGTGTCTCGTTTCACTTCAAAACCTGAACTTCAACACCACTAACAACTTTAGAATCAGTCTTCCCGTTCCACTTACCTCTGCCCTTACTCGCAGGTTGTCACACTCTCAAAAAAAAGAGCCGCTGAATCACTCTTCACGAATAATGCAGGCTAAAGAGTAGCAGTCTTGGTTAGGAATTCGAAGGATATGCCGTTCGAAACAATCCTGCGGGTCCGGATTTTTTGTTCCAGGAAAGCTTGCTGAAAATGTGTAAGGATAAGGCGCGCTATACTGCGCTACTGTGCATCCGCGAGGTAGGACGATGGGCAAACGGAAAAAAGATCGGACCTTGGGAATGGATCGAGGAATTTCGCGGCGCGATTTCTTGAATGGTGTCGCGATCGGTGCTGGTGCCAGCTTGCTTACCGGATCTCTTGCTGCGGATCGGCTACTGGCAGCAGGCATCCTGGATGATCCATCGCCGGAAAAAGCGCCGGATTATTACCCTCCCGCGAAGCTCGGCATGCGTGGCAATCATGATGGCAGCTTCACAATGGCCCATCGCATGCGTGACGGCGAAAATGCCAAAGCGCTTGGCGAGCCCACGCAAACGGGAGAAGCCTACGACCTCGTCGTCGTCGGTGGCGGCATCAGCGGCTTGGCGGCGGCCTACCGTTTCCGCCAGAAAACCGGCAACAGCGCAAAGATTTTGATTCTGGACAATCATGACGACTTTGGCGGCCACGCCAAGCGCAACGAATTCCAGGCCGGTGGCCGCATGTTGCTCAGCAATGGTGGCACGCAGTCCATCGAAAGCCCGGGTAAGTACAGCGCGGAAGCCAAGGGCCTGCTGAACGAACTCGGGATCGACACGCAAAAATTTTACAAGGCGTACAACCGGAAGCTTTACACCAAGCTTGGCACAGCCGCCTTTTTCGATGAGGAAACGTTTGGCGAAGACCGCCTCCTCACCGGCATGAACGCCACGCCTTGGCACGAATTTTTGGCAAAAAGCCCATTGCCCGGTTCTGTGCAAAACGATATTGCGCGCGTATATACCGAAAAAGTGGACTACTTGAAGGGTCTGTCGCAGGAACAGAAGATTGCTCAGCTCAGAAAAATAAGTTACGCCGAGTTTTTGACGAAATATTGCAAACTTTCGCCTGACGCCTTGCCCTTTTTTCAGACCTTCACCCACGATCTCTACTGCGTTGGTATAGAGGCGGTGCCTGCGTATGAGTGCTACGAAGCCGGAGACGACTACGGTTCATTCACATACGCGGGCTTCGATGGACTAGGCCTGCCGCCGCACGAAAAAGAAGAACCGTACATTTTTCATTTTCCCGACGGAAACGCTTCCATCGCCCGGCTTCTGGTGCGCTCCCTGATTCCTGCCGCGATTCCCGGAAGCACCATGGAGGACGTGGTGACGGCGCGAGCGGATTACAGCCACCTTGATCGTGCGGACAATGCTGTGCGGCTGCGGCTGAACAGCACCGTCGTGAATGTGAAGCACGGCCCCGCAAAGGACGCGACGACCAAGGAAGTTCAGATCACCTATACCCGCTCTGGCAAACCCTTAGTCGTGAGAGGCAATTATTGCGTGCTTGCCTGCTACAACGTGATGATTCCTTACATCTGCCCAGAATTGCCGGACACTCAGAAGGAAGCGCTTTCGTACTTGGTGAAGGCTCCGCTCGTCTATACGCACGTGGCCATCCGCAATTGGACATCCTTTTCAAAATTGGGCGTGCATCAAATCGTTTCTCCTGGTAGCTATCACACGTACACCGCTCTCGATTTCCCTGTCAGTATTGGCGGGTACGAATTTCCCAGCAAGGCGGAAGAACCGGCGGTGCTCTTCATGCTCAGAACCCCCTGCAAGCCTGGTCTGCCGGTTCGCGATCAGAATCGCGTGGGACGCTTTGAACTTCTCCAGACCCCATTCCCCACGTTCGAACGCAATATTCGTGATCAATTGGGACGCATGCTAGGTGGAGCGGGCTTTGATCCTGCCACGGACATTGCTGGCATCACCGTCAATCGTTGGGCTCATGGGTACGCATACACTCCTTTTGGCCTCGATACACCGGACTGGAAAGCCGGCGAGGAGCCTTGGGTGTGCGGCCGCCAACCATTTGGCCGCATTACGATCGCCAATTCGGATGCTGGCGCCAGCGCGTACACGGACGTAGCCATCGATCAGGCATATCGTGCCGTGAATGAGTTACTGGCTTCCAGCTCGTAAGGTTGGAGAATAATTCGACGCACAATTGGAATTTGAAGGAGAGGCCAGGGCAGGGAACTGCGTGGGCTACTGCTACCAGTCTGAATATTTTGAGCCGTCCAGCGCCGTGCCCTGCGATTTCGAGTGCACGTCGAACACATTGTCTCCACCCCAGCCTGTGGAGTCCGGGTCATCCTGAATGGAGCGCAGATCCCAATCGCGTTGGCCGGTCATGGGGTCCACAGGAATTCTTCGAAGGAAGCGAACCTTCTTGTTGCCGGCTAGTGTCACGCCGGTGACCAATGTATCCAGATCGGGAGGATAGCCGTTGCTGGTTATCTCGGTGCGGAACGCCCCCGTGTCTGCCATATCTTTGTAATGATCGATGCCATTGCGAATTTCGCGCAAGCACCGATGCAGTTCAGCTTCACGGCTGCGCACAATAGTCAGCCGGATCAGAGGCTCCGCCGCGCTTGCCAGAATCATCAGCACCGTGCAGGCAATAATCAGCTCGAGCAGCGTTGTGCCGGCTTCGCGGGAACGTGTTCTACCTGAAAGTTTTCTGTGGAGTTGAAGCCGCTTCATCGTCATCCCTCGCTTCTGGCGATTCGGTGCCCGGTTTCAGCTTCCTTGCAATCGCCAGATTTATGGCTCCGGGGCCTGGACTCGAACCAGAATAATCAGCTCCAAAGGCTGATGTCCTACCAATTAGACGACCCCGGAGTCGTGGGGTAACCCAACTAGTTTACTTGATACGCCCCAACTGGCAAATCCCACTAGCACGCCTGTCGTCACCGTAGCCTTCGTCTACTTGCCCGTTTCCTGCACGGCTCTCTCCTTCGTCCCTGCGCAGCGTCTTCGTTTTTGCTAGAATCGGAAGGTTAACCACACCTCCGGAGAGGTGGCCGAGCGGTTTAAGGCGCACGCTTGGAAAGCGTGTGTAGGCTAAACCCTACCGTGGGTTCGAATCCCACCCTCTCCGCCATACAAATCGCCAATGTTCATGCGGGTATTTCGCGATTCGGCCTTTAGTTGTGGAGTGGATTGTACAGCTAAAATTCGACTCCCATCGTGAGAACTCGGTGCATTTCCTCTTCTAACTTGTCCTGTCTCCTCTTCACCCAAGGCGCGTAATGCTTCTCTGTGATGCGGATGGACGCATGTCCCAACAGCTTCGCGACGTGGGGGCGGCGGTCGCGGCTTCGATCAACCTGGTCCGTTCGCAAAGTTCTACGCGGCGCTGGTGGCCAAAGGCATGCGGCCGGAGATGGCGCGACTGACCTTGGCCAGAAAGATCGCCACGATTGTTTTGATCGTGTGGAAGAGAGAAGTGTGCTTCGACGCCAATCATTTGAAACCACAAACAGCTTGAGTGTCTCGGATCGCATCCGCGCCATCAGAGGATCTTCTCTGGCGGTGGCCGTGGAGTTCTCGAGACACTCTGGTTCGAGAGCGAGTCTCAGCTGATTTGTTAGGCGCAGTGTGCCTCGGGCACGCAGTCTCCCACCCGACCCAAGGCCCTCTCGGATAACCAGAAAAAGCTATAGGCGGAAAGTCTCTAATAGAACTATGGTCGCCATTTGACCGCGGTTCGGCTTTGTTGGTCTCGGAACGGATCGGCTTCGGCGCAGGGAAGCGATGAAAACCGCTGGTAGAGAAAACCCAAACCGCTGGGCTGTGAAGCTCAGCAACCGAGCACATGGCGCGGAAGATCGGAACAGTTCCTGCTCAAACAAGTTGGCTGCGAAGCAAGAAAAATTCCAGCCGCGGGAATGGTGTTTCTTCTTGACTCTCTTTTTTATAGAACAAATCAGGATATCTCGCCGGGCGACGCTTGACCCTTTGCGATCACATAGCGCGGGACGATGCTTGCGGCGCATTCTGGAAAGGTGTCTCGCAGAGTGCCTGGCCCGTCGCGAGGCCTCGCTACCAAGAGTTCTTGAAAATTTGCGCGGCGTACGAGAGCAAAAGCACCGCTCCAGCCAGAGAGACTCCCATGAGAACCACAAATTTCCGTGAAGCTCGGTGTTGGGTTGCTTCTGCAACGACAATACCGGCGCAAATGACGATACCCAGGTACGCGACGTAGCGCGAGACTTCGTATATGAACCATAGGCTAGAGGCAGAGGTAAAAAGCCACGGAACGTCGCGCCCCAGCGCTAGCGCGCACAAAAAAGCTACGGTCGATGGCATTGCCAGAATCAGCGTGGCCAGAAAAGCTCCCCAGTCATTTCTTGCACGAATAGCGCTATGGGTATTCATAGGAGTCTCGAATCTTCGATCCGCTTGCCGGGCGTTCATCCTGCTCGGCACCTCCGGGAGCGCTTCACCAACTCCTGGGGGGGATCGATATGTAATGGATACGCTTGCTTCGCGAGCAGAGCAGTGATGATCGTCACGGAGTATGCCGAACATGGGCTGGGCCGCTGTTCATTACACCGATTGCAACGTTCATCTTCGCTGCCGTCTCTTCCCCACAAAAGAAAAATGAAATCAGATGTTTGTGGGCAAAACCGGTGGCCCTACCGGGACCCACATCTCCAATTATGTCGATTGGACGTAGCCGCCCGGCGGCGAACGCTGCGCATGAGCGAGCGGAGCAGTGATTGGCAAGCGGTTTTGATATAAGTGTGGTCCGCCGCCATGGGGAATGGTCAAAAGGAATCGAGAAATTTCTTTGCCCTGTAGTCCACAACGTGAACCAGCGGATTGTTGTAAAAGTGATCCTCGACCTCCAGGAGTGCGCCCCCACTCCAGACGGCAAATGTTTCAGGATGGAAGACCAAAGGAATGTCCGTAGCTTTTCTGTCCGCTACAAAATTGATTTTTGCCGATTGCGCCAACAGGTCTTCGGAAGACGTTGCCCATAATACTGCAGAAAGAAGAACCAAGGTTTGACGAAACATACTCCCGAGCCGGCCAATCGGTTCACTTCTTAGCCTGTGCACAGAGCACGGTTTTGGGAGGCGCGCCATGGACGGTGCGCGTCAATCCAGACGCTAGGCTGCCCTGCCATCTAGGTGGCCGGATAACGCCAAGGCCAAGCAAAGGGTGCGGTGGCCGTACGGAGAGAACCAAGACCCACCCTTCGCGGACTTAGGGTGGGACGGCCGACCGATCTAAAGTTCGGCCACTACATGAGAGCTAAGAGCACGGACAGGGGTGCCTGTGGGAAGCCAAGTGCTGGCATGAAAGCCAGCGCTACACACCCAATGCGGCCCTGCAGATCAATAGTCGTTGACGCGACGGGCGCCGAAGGTTGGGAGTTGGGAGGCGTCCCAGCCGCCGCCGAGAGCTTTGACGAGGAGCACGCTGGCATCCATTCGCCGCCGGAGAATATCGATGGCATTCCGTTCGTTCGCGAGTTCGATGGTCTGCGCCGTGATGACTTGCAGGTAGGTGTCCACTCCTCCTTTATAACGATTCGTGAAAAGATGCAGGGAATCCTTTGCCGACGCGACGGCCTGATCCTGCTGTTGTGCTTCGTTCTGGAGAATGCGCAATGCAGCGAGGTTGTCCTCGACTTCCTGGAAAGCGGTCAGCGAAGTCTGGCGATACGTGGCGACGGTGGCGTCGTAGTTTGCGCGTGCCGATTCGGAAGTGGCTCGGCGGCGTCCCGCGTCGAAGAGAGTCTGCGCGAGGACTGGACCGAGGGCCCAGAATCCGGCCGGCCAAGTAAACCAGTTTGCCCCTTGCGTACCGGCGAAGCCAGCGGTTCCTTCGAGAGAGACCGTGGGAAAGTACGCCGCCTTGGCGATACCGATTTGTTGATTGGCTTCCGCCATGCGCCTTTCCGCGGCCGCAATATCCGGGCGCCGTTGCAAAAGATCTGAGGGCAGACCCGGCGGGATCGTTGGAGGGTGATTGTTGAGCGGCGTTTCCGCCAGGCTGAAATCCGCGGGCGGCTTGCCTATGAGTATGGCGATGGCGTGTTCGAATTGAGCTCGTTGCACGGTGACATCGGTATCCTGGACGCGCGTGGTATCTAACTGGGTTTGCGCCTGGGCAACGTCCGATCGTGGCGCGGCACCTCCTTTGAAGCGATGGGTGGTGAGCTGCACATCGTCGCTATACGCTTTCACGGTATCGTCAAGGAGCTGCTTCTGGGCATCGGCGCTGCGTAACTCGAAATAGTCAATGGCGAGTTCCGCCTCTAGACTGAGTTTGGCACCTTCATAATCGCCGGAAGTCGCTTGCGCCTCTTCACGGGCGGCAGCAAGGGTGCGCCGCACGCGGCCCCAAAGGTCCAACTCGTAGGAAAGATCGAAGGGCAACACATATTCGCCGGTGCTGGTCTCGTTGATTTTCGACGGAAAGCTCGGCGAATAGTCGGTGCTTTTCGTATAGGCAATGGTTGGTGCGGTGGAGATGGTGGGAAACTGCGAAGCACGATTGAAGCGAATGGCCGCGCGAGCTTCGCGGAAGCGTGCTTCGTACACTTTCAGGTCCTGGTTCGAAGTGGCGACCTGTTCTTCGAGTTGGTTGAGTTCCGGATCGCCGAAGATTTCCCACCATTTCCCACGGCTTGCCTGGTCGGCCGGATTCGCGGGCTGCCACTGCCCCGCTCCGGGGGAGGAAGCCGGCGGTTGTTCTTTAAACGCGGCGGGCGTCGGGGTGCTCGGCTTGACGTACTTAGGTCCAACCGTGCAGCTCTCCAGCGCGAAGAGAAGCAGGACGAGGACGCTTGTTACAATGTAGCGAAACGCAACCAATGCGTATTTCATTGCGCAGCACCGCCTGTTGAGTTGTTGGCCAGGCGCAAGGGTGAGTTGTCTACGAGCGAATCCGATGGATCCGCAATGACGGCATCGGTGGGCTGGAGGCCCGAATTGATTTCCACGCTGTTTCCATAATCGTGATTGATTTTCACGGAAACGAGCTGCGCCTTGCCATCGCGAACGACGGCAACTTGCAGGCCCTCCTTGCGGAAGATCAGCGCGCTCGCGGGAACGGTAACAGAGTGCACCGTCTGGGGCAGCTTGAAGTGCACAAAGACATAGGCGCCGGGCAAGAGCCGGCCGCTGGGGTTATCGATATCGACCTCGACGAGCAGTGTGCGCGAAGCAAGGTCAATGGAATTGGTATTGCGAACGATGGTGCCGTGGAAGGTTTCGCCCGGAAATTCATCGAGCGTCAACGTAGTGGTCCCACCAGACCGCACGCCCGGGGAGTAAACCTCAGGAACAGCCACGTAGACGCGGAGAGTGCGGGTGGCGGCCATGTGAAAGAGCTCGCGTGGCTCGCTGCTGGGGCTGGCGCCGCCCGCTACTCCAGAAGTCGCGCTGCTTCCACCTGCGCCGGCATCGATGAGCGCGCCGATGTCTGTGCTACGGGCAGTAATGATTCCATCAAAAGGAGCGTAAACTTTTTCGAAGGATTGCAATTGCTCGAGGCGCCGTACGTTGGCGGCGCTGGCTTCCGATGTCGCTTGGGTTGCCTTCAGGTTGATGACGGCCTGGTCTGTTTCCTGCTGGGAAACCGAGCCGTCACTTACCAGGCCTTGCCAGCGGTCGGCTGTGATTTTGGCGATGGCGACGTTAGCCTGGGCTGTGTCCAGATCCGCGCGAGCTTGCTGGAGCTGCTGGTCAATTTCCGGCGTGTCGATCACCGCGAGCAATTGGTCCTTTTTCACATGCGCCCCAATATCGAAATACCATTGCTTCAGATAGCCGTTGGTTCGCGCGTAAATCGGGGAGTCGGTAAAGGCCTGCGTAACGCCTGGAAGCACAATTTCATCTGTCGGCGCGCCCTCCTTCGGGTAAATCACAGTGACGATTGGAACGGCTGCTTCTTCGGTGCGTTGCTTGAGGCGTGATTCGGCAGCCGCGCGCGAATGGATTCCCAGGTAAATAACGGCTGCCAGCAAGACGAGGCCAATGGTCGCAAACACCATTGCCGTTCGACGCCCCCCCGGCCCGAGGGCATACCCATGCGATGGGGAGTCCGGAGTTTGCCGTGCGCTGGTTTCCGGCTTGGGAGTGGAGCTCACATTTTCTTCGTTAGGCGTCATGCGTTTTCCTTTTCGGTTACGCGGTAGCAGGCTCATGCCCGTCGCTCTCTGATTTTTGTGCAGCCGTAGGATCGTTACGGTGCAAGAAACTGAAAACCGTGGGGACGAAGAACAAGGTCGCCACAGTCGCGCACAGCAGGCCACCGATGACAGCGCGGCCGAGGGGGGCATTCTGTTCGCCGCCGTCGCCGAGGCCGAGCGACATGGGAATCATGCCAATGATCATGGCGAGAGCGGTCATAAGGACCGGGCGAAAACGGGTGAAGCCGGCCTCGATGGCAGCTTCCATGGAATCTCCATGTTGCTGCAGGCGTTCGGTCGCGAACGACACCATAAGAATGCTGTTGGATGTGGCTACGCCCATGCACATGATGGCGCCCATTAAGGCCGGAACGCTGAGTGTTGTATGCGTGAGGAACAGAAAGCCAACGATGCCAGCAAGCGCAGCGGGAAGAGCAGTGATGATGATGAAGGGGTCGAGCCAGGATTGAAAGTTCACCACGATCAATAGATAGACGAGAATGATGGAGAAGACGAGACCGCCCAGCAGACCAATATAGGAACTACGCATGGCTTGCAGCTGGCCCTTTACGCTTACGAAGCTGCCGCGGGGCAAGTACTTCCGGTTGGCATCGACGATGCGCGTGACTTCGCGGCCAACCGCTCCCAGATCGCGGCCCTGGACAGACGCGTAAATATCGACGATGCGACGGATGTTGTAATGCGAAACCACTTCCATTTCGCTGGTGCGTTGGACCGAAGCGATATCCGCGAGAATTTCCGGGCGCTTTGCTAAGGCCGAATTCAGAGGGGTATTTTGCAGATCTTGCAGGGATTGGATTGAATATTGTGGAGTCTGGGTCACCAGGTTGTAGCTGACGCCGTTCTTCCAGTTGAGGAAAAACATCGGCGAGAGCTGGAAGCTGCCGCTGAGGGAGTTCAATGTGCTATTGGCAACGTCGCGTTCGGCGTAGCCACCCTGGGCTGCCTTGGTGCGATCCACGGTGATGTCAAATGCTGGATAGTCGAAGGCTTGCTGTATATGCGCGTCGGCTACGCCGGGAACCTTGGTCATTTCCTGCAACATTCGCGCGGCGACTTCCCGATTGTCCTGTATATCGGCGCCTTCAATTTGCACATCGATAGGCGCCGGCAGGCCGAAGTTCAACACCTGGGTAACGATGTCGGCAGGCAAGAAGTAAAACATGGTGTTGGGAAATTCCCCCGGCAACTTTTCTCGCAAGCTTTGAACGTATTCCGCGGTGGGATGGTGTTTCTCCTTGAGAGACACAAGGATGTCGGCGTCGCCCGCTCCGATGAGGCCGGATGTGGAGTGCATGTAATTGATGCTGCTGTAGGGCAGGCCAATATTGTCCAGAATGTTGTCCATTTCTTCAGCGGGAACTTGCTTGCGGATGAAGCCCTCGACGAGGTCGCAAATCTTGGCAGTCTCCTCGATTCGCGTGCCGCTCTTAGCGCGGAGATGGAGGATAAATTGGCCGTTGTCCGTGCCCGGAAAGAAATCCTGACCAAGAAAAGGAACCAAAAGGAAGGTGGCGAGACACGCAAGAAGAAAACCGGGAATGAAAAGAGCACGCCCGTGGACCACAACGGTCAGCAGGCCCCGGTAGGCATTCCGCAAGGACTCAAATCCACGCTCGAACGCGCGCTGGAATAGGACCAGCGGATTGCGCGACGGGGCAGACTTGTCCTCTTTCGTTTTCAGGAGATACATTGCGAGCGTGGGCACCAGGGTTCTCGAGAGGAGGTAGGACGCGAGCATGGCGAACACCACGGCTTCGGCAAGCGGCACAAACAGGTAGTGCGGCACACCGTTTAACATGAACATCGGTAAGAACACGATACAGATACAAAGCGTGGACACGAGCGCGGGAACAGCAATCTGGGCGGCGCCTTGCAGGATGGCGTCACGTTGAGCATGACCTTCTTCGAAATAGCGCTCCATGTTTTCAATCGTGACGGTAGCGTCATCGACGAGGATTCCGACGGCCAGCGCCAATCCGCCAAGGGTCATGACGTTGATGGTTTCGCCCAGAAAGCTGAGGATAATGACGGACGTCAAGATGGATAAGGGAATAGAGACAGCGATAATCAGGGTGCTCCGCCAGCTTCCCAGGAACAGCAGAATCATCAACCCGGTTAGACATGCGGCGATCACCGCCTCACGGACGACACCGCTCACGGCGCCACGGACGAAAATAGACTGATCGGCAATAGGCACAATTTTCATCTCAGGCGGGAGGGTTTGTGCCACGCGGGGAAGAAGGTCGCGAATTCCCTTCACAACATTGACGGTGGAAGCGTTGCCGGCCTTTAGGACGGTGACCAGGGCGGCGCGATGGCCATCCTGGCGGACGATGTTGGTCTGCGGAGCAAAACCGTCGCGGATGTTAGCCACGTCCCGAAGATAAATGGTGGAATCGCCAACCACCTTGACGGGCAGATCGTTTAATTCCGAAACCGTTCTGGGACTGAAGTTCGCACGAACGTCGTACTCGAAGAGGCCAATTTTAGCAGTTCCCAAAGGCGAGATCAGATTTTGCTGCTGTACGGCAGTGAGGACATCCTGGGGAGACAATCCCTTGGATTGAATTAAACTTTCGTTCAGATCGATCATGACCTGACGCTGTTTGCCGCCATAGGAATATGGAATCACCGCGCCGGGAACGGTGACGAGTTGTGGCCTAAGAAAATTCTGGGAAAGGTCGTTCAGCTGCGACTCCGAAAGGCCCTGTCCCGAAATGCCCAGCTGCAGAATCGGCACGCTCGAGGCGCTGTAGTTGATGATCAGCGGCGGCAATGTGCCCGGAGGCAATTGCCGTAGGATGGTCTGAGATCCGGCGGTCACTTGCGCGTTCGCGGTATCCAGGCTGGCACCCGGCTGCAAGTAGATTTTGACGATGGCCTGGCCGTTCACCGTGGTTGACTCAATGTGTTCGACGTTGTCGACGACCGCAGTCAGCACGCGTTCGTACACGCTGGTCAGGCGCCCTTCCAGCTCTTCGGGGTTCATGCCGGTGTACTGCCATGCGACCGCGACCACCGGAATGTTGATATTCGGGAAGATATCGGTGGGCGTGCGCAAGATCATGACAGGACTAAGAATAAGGATAAGCAAAGCCAGAACGATGAAGGTATACGGGCGATCCAGAGCGACTCGAACAATCCACATCCGCAGGACTCCTTAATCAGCCAACTGCCCCTTAGATTCCATTCCAGAATTCATGGATACAGACAAATCGCGCGTGAGGGACATTACTGGTTCTCTTAGCAAGCCATTCATAGTTGTAAGGACTTCGGGCTCGAATCGGGACGAGATTCGTCGAGCCGATCACTGACCGTTGGTTGTTTTTCGGGCGAGACTTAATAACAACTAGGCCTTATGCTCGTTACCCCGCTTTCGCTTTCCGTAATCGCAAGCCCCCCTCCACTGGCGCCTCTCAGAAACTGCTTGAATTCAGATGACTTGCGAGACAGCGGACGTACTGATATTTCCCTTAGCGTCGGATTTCCGACGTCAAGCCGGTATGGGTACTGACGCTGAGCAACCGATCCACCGATTATCTTCCTCACAGGGACGAGATCTGCATTATTGAAGGCCGTCGGGGCGGCGTCTCGAACCGCTTGTTCGGCGGGGGTTACCAAGAATTTGCAGGCAAATGTCAGTCGACCAAACAAATAAAAATAATGATCTTCCCACGGGCTGAGCAACCAAGACCTACACGCGACGGTGAAGTGTGGGGCACCCGGGGGGAAAGAGGCATGGTCGCGAGACGGGACCGCAACCGATAAGGGCCGAATGCAGCCCCTGAGAGATGTAATAGAATGCATACTTCGTACGACGAAGCGTCGAGTGGGTCAAGTCCTTTGAACTTGAGGAAAGCGCAGCGAAATTGTAACTTGCCGTTTCGCGTGCCGCGCGGGGGACGAGACGGAAAAGGCTGCGGATAAGGAGTAGAAACGAATATGAAAATAGAAGGCAAAGACGCAAAGAAAGCAGTTGCTCGCATCACTGGAATGATTGTCGCCAGGATCGGCGGCAGCGATCCTCCGATCACGGCCGCTCTAGGCAAAGCGGAAGAAATCGTACGCGCCGTTCTCAAAACTCAAATTAGATGCGAGCATGTCTATGAGGTAGCGGAGATTGCGGGCACAATTTTCGCTGAGAGTAGCGAGCAAGACTTGAGCAACCAGGCGCGGCTGGCTAATTCCATTCAGTGGGCAACGCAAATTGCGAAGTTGACCGGGATTCACTGAGACCGTATCGGCCCGAAGAAGAGCCTGCATCCGGTCGCTTGGTTGGGTCCCTGCATGAGTGGAGGCTCGTGCCCGTGTTTCGTCTCCCTCATCAGGAAAATAAACACGCCACTTGCAAGAATTTCGAGTGGCGGGACCAACTGAACGGCACTCCTCGGCACACGCCGCGCCATCCACAATCCGGCGCACAATGGCGCTGCAATGTACAGCAAAATACTTACGATTAAGTTCAGTACCGGTCGCTCACTGCGTTGCGCTGTTTGCGGCAATACTTCGACAGCCAATGGTGCTAATGCGAAACTCACCATCGATAACACAAAGTTCATCACGGCGGCGAAAGCGAGAGTGGCCAAGCGCGCAGATTACCACCTACAAGCCGACTTAAGGTGACTAATCGCGCTAGCCTTTGGCGTTTCGGAGATTAAGCGCCCTGCGACTCAAAGCGCTGAATACACCACCTTCACAAAAACATCGCCGGTGAAAAAGCCCTTGCCCCAAGTCGCGTCCAGGTCCGCAAACGGTTTGCTCGCCGCTATTTCGTCGGCCGATTTGCCGGCGGTCTTCATCTTTTGCACGCGATCGCGCGCCACAACCAGCATGTCCCGAAACTTGGTCAGATCGGCTTTGTTGCCCAGCAGGCCATGCCCAGGAACGATCTTGGTGTTGTTGTCGGCCAAGGGCAGAGCTTTGTCGGCGGCGACAATCATTCCGTCGATTTTTCCTCCGGTGCTGGCGTCGATGACCGGGTAAAAGCCGTTAAAAAAAGTATCGCCCATGTGAATCACGTTGGTTCTGGAAGTGAATGTAGATGTCCGTGTCGGTATGCGCCGGCTGGAAATATTGCAGCATCACGATTTCACCGTTGGCCCGCAGTTCCCGGCTGGTGCTGAATGTCTGCTGCGGCAAAGCATCCGCAGGCGATGCCGGAAAGTGCAAACCGAAAAGCGCACTGTCGTGTGGCTCTGCCATGCGCGTCTTGGCGTTTTCGTGGGCCAGCACCGTGGCGCCCGCGGCGTGCAGATTGGCGTTATTGTCCGTGTGGTCGACATGCCAGTGCGTGTCGATCACCGTCTTCAGCGGCGCATTGCCCAGCCCATCGAGCGTTTCTTTCAACTTCGGCCAGGCCGGCATAAGAAAAGTGTCGATCACGATTTTGCCATCGGGACCGTTCAACACCACAACATTTCCCCCAGGCCCGGAAAGCAAGGTGAGATTTTCCGCCAGCGTTTGCGATTGGATAGGTGCACTGCCCATCTGCGCGCGCATCGCCGCCAGAGAGTCAGTTGGAGCCGTTGCGGCCTGCTGCCGGAGGCCAGGAACGCCGGCGCTCAAAAGACTTGCCGGAAAAAGTGGGCGAGCAACGCGCTTCCGGCAAGCCCAGCGGAATTCCGCAACATTTCGCGCCGTGTGCTTTGCTTCTCCAACAAGAAGCCATCTCATAAATGGTTGGGCCCGATCTAAACGGCCGCTTTTTCAAGGACTTTGGCGACCCCAAAGCATTTATGAGATAAGTTCAAGTTCGGGCTCATCTTTTTCCGCCTTTCAAATGGAATCACGTGGGCCTGATCATCTTACGAAGCTACCGTCGTCTCAACAAGATCGGTCGCGCATCTTCCCGTCATTGTTTCAAGTAACGAAGTGCAACGCTTCCTGATTTGGAAAGTTTAGACTCGACAAGCTTCAGGTGTCTATTTTCCGATAGGGTTACATCTTCAAACAGTCGCCGTCCTTTTCCGGCAAAGATCGGCGCAATGACAATCCGATATTCATCAATCAAGCCAAGCTGCATTAGTTGTGAAGGCAGATCGACACCACCGACAAGAATATTCTTGCCCGGTTGTTCCTTCAATTTAAGTATTTCCTCGCGAAGATCGCTGCGAACAATCCTCGTCTTTCCATCTTCAACCCGCTCTAACGATCGCGAAAAAACAACGATGTTGCAGGCGTCAAAGGCCTGAGCAAACTCTCTATCCGCTTTTGTCTCAGACGGGTTCTTTGCGATTTCAGGCCAATACGGAACCATCAATTGATAGGTCTTACGCCCGTAAACCAACAGGTCAGCCTCGCGTACGAGCTTTATGTAGTATTCAAACAGCTCTTCGTCAGGAATTGACTTCGTGTGGTCGCAGCATCCGTCCAGCGTAATGTTGATTCCGTAGATCAGCTTTCTCATGGTTCTTTCTGCTCCCGTGTTGTCTTTCTTTCTCTTGCCGCGTACTCTAACTGGGTTTCGCTTGTTCCGCTAACGGGAAAGTGGCGAACTATGTCGGAAAAGGGTCAAGCTCGTAAATCCATGTTCTCGGTTCAGAATATGGAAGAACTGCGCCGTCTCTACGACAGCGATACGCCCGTGCTGGCATATGACTTCAAGAGGCGGATGGTCGAGGGCTGGACGCCAGAGCACAGCCACCACCGCGGGCAACTTGTCGCACTGACGCAGGGGTTGCTCATCGTGGAAACAGAAAACGAACGATGGCTGTTTCCCTCCCAGCGTTGCGCATGGACTCCACCAAATTGTAAGCACGCGGCGCGTTCTGTCGGGGGCGCTGCTGGAGCGATTGTGGACTTGTCTCCGGCCATGTGTCGCGGACTGCCCAAGACGCCCTGCATCTTCAACTCATCGGAGCTATTGTTCGCCATAGTTCATCGTATGGTCGGTTGGGACCTCCGCCAACCGCTCAACCCGGCGAAGAAGCATTTAATCGCCACGCTTCGTGATGAGATTCGACAGCCTGACCAGCAGCCCTTGCGTTTGACCATACCAACAGAAGAAAGACTGGCCAGAGTTGCAGATGCTCTGCTGGATGATGTTGCGGATGACCGCACGCTGGACGCTTGGGCAGATGTTGCCGGAATGGCCCGCCGTACTTTCATGCGTGCGTTTTCGGCTCAGGCAGGCATGTCATTTGGCCGTTGGCGACAGCAGGCGCGGTTGTTTGCTGCTCTTGAGATGCTGGCACAAAAGAGATCTGTCACGGAGGTCGCTATCGCAGTCGGTTACGACAGTGTAAGTGCCTTCATTGAAATGTTTCGGACGATGCTGGGGACCACACCACAGACCTACTTTCGAGGCAGGCGTTCGTAGCCACGCGGTAGAGCCATGGGCGCAACGGCGCGACTCTCTTGACGCTGTCGCGACACCGCCAGGCACGAAGCACGTCTCCTGCAGCGCGTCCTCGGCGTCCGGCAAAGAGCCGAGCATGCGGTAACAGAAGAGCAGCAGCTCCGCTTTCCCCTTGCCATCCGCCCCATGGCACATCGCGCACTTGGACTTAAACGTCGCTTCGGCTGATGCCACATCGGCTTTTGCAGCCGAACCGAACAGGCAAACGCCCGCCAGCAGCGGCGCAGCTAGTGTGATCGCTCCAACCGTCTTCGTTGCTTTTCCCATGTTCCTTTCCTAAGTCGTTTTCGGCGACAAGCATTCCCGCTTACCTTCCGTCCTCTTAAAACGCATCTTGAACAGATAGCGTTATCAGATTTGCGTGGAAATTCTGCGGGTTGTATAGATCCTGATACGAGCCGTTCAAATCTTCGTGGTACCCGTAATAGTCCCAACGGGCGCGCCCCGTCCAGTGTTTTGCGAACCGGTATCCCACGCTACCGTATGGCTGATACCAGGTGGAATTCAGCGGTCCGAGCGGAGTGGGAATCGGGCTCTCCGGGTTCAGATTGAGCTGTGATCCCGAGGCGCCGGAGAGATTTGCGCCCACTTCGATGGTCATGCGTTTTGTCGGCATCCACAGGAGATCCAGAAATCCCGTATTTACGATTTCCGAGTAGTTGGAGGTTTCTTGCACCAAACCGGTCACGCCCGGGCATGCAGGCAGGCCGGGCAGTGCTGCGCTGCTGGTGAAGCAGACGAAGAGGTTCGAATTGATGTTGTTGTAGTTGTACCCCAGTTGGGCAGAGAACTTCTCTGAGGGCGTGATGGAAACCGAGGCTCCCGTGGAGCGACTGAATTGCGAGCCATTCATGGCCAGGACGTTGTTCTGACCATCGAATGTCGTGAAATAGACGCTCAAGTTCACCCAAGAGGCGGCCCTGTACTGGGCGCGAACTCGCGCTTGCTGGGAATTCTGCGGGCTTAAGCGCGTAAAGGCGTTGTCGGCCGTTCCTATTTCCGCATCGACATTGAAAGTCAGATTTTTCAACGGCTTCGCCCATACGCCGAACACGGCGGTGTTTAAGTTGATGTCCGTTATGCCCGGGGGACTGTATGACGGGCTCGGCGTTGCATAGGAAACCGACCCATCCGCATTCAGGGTGCAACCGTCTGGCAAGACTCCTGCCACCAGAGCGCAGTTGCCGCGCTCCGCATTGTTCGGATAATAGATGGCGTTCTGCAGATTGAAGAAATTATCGGCGATTACCCGATGCTCATACCGGTAACCGACATAGGCCCCGAGTTTAGGAGAAAAATGTGCCTGGCCCTCGATCAAATTGCTGGTGCTTTGATTCTTCAGGAAGTTGGCATCAACGTTCAGAAGCACGTCCGGGCCTGAACTCGTGGTGTGCGCGGGTACACCAACAACTCCGTTCGCGGGAGTGGCGCAGGTGACTGGAAGAGTTTCCGTTGGCGCGAACACATTCGGAGCAACGATGAGGCTGCTGCTGAAAAACGAGCATTCCGAAGCGGTGAATTGCGCCGGTTCCATCCACGTGCCGTAGTGGAAGGAGTCCACCAGGCTGAACATGTTTGTGATCTGCCAGGTGACCCCGAAATCGGCATAGGAGGAAACGTGCCGGCCCATCATCGGGCCACCCTGGGTGTAGTCGTACAAATTGGGGCGAGAGTCCCGCCCAAGGAATCCCAGTTGATCCTGGGAATTACCCATGTTTCCACCGGTATACATGTATTTCCCAGAGAACTGTATGCTGGGAAAGTAGTTCGATTGCAGGCTGATCTGTTCCGTTGGCGCGTTGATTCGCGTCCGAGAATAGTTGGAATAGCTGTAGTAAGCGCTACATGTAGGGCTGACAACGCCACCGGTCAGAAAGGTGGGACTGCAGGGTGCGGCATTAAAGGAAACGCCCAGGTCCACGGGCGGGAAGCCGGTGCCGACCGAGAATTGCTGGTTGGCGTCAATCGTGCCGGGATCGGTTTTGTAATAGCTCCAGATCTGGTCGTAGCTGATGTTGGTTCGCGGCAGAAAACGGAAATCCACACCGAGGCGATACTGATTCATGCCGGTAGAAATGTTCTGAAACAGGAATTGCTCCGTGCCCTGGTGAATGGTGTTGAACGAGGGACCGGAATTGGTGTTGTGATTGTATCCGAGGCGGAAACGGATCTTCGAATCCGGCAAAAGGGTCAGGCCAAAATTCTCCAGATTCCGCCGCGTGTTGTAGTAATGGGGTGAAATGGCCACAATCGGAGTCCCCAAAACATTCGTCGGGGCATTCACGGTGGGATTGAAGTTTGCTGGCGCGTTGGCGATGGGTGTTGCGGGGTTGAACGGGTTCGCCAGCAGGGAATAATCCCAGAAGTTTTCATCGTGGCGGACCATGCCGTCGAAGCTGTACCACTTGTTCTTGCTGACTCGGATGGCGCTCACTTCATTGGGATCGCCGCCGTAGCCGAAGTTGCTGAAATAAAAACGGTCAACAGCGAGCCTCGTGGGTCCAACGAATGCATGTCCGTGGTGAAGTTCAAAAGTCGCGGACCCTGCTGCAGGTTGACCATGGTGTCGTAGGTCTGTTCGTTCCCGGAAACACTGGTAAAGCGGCCGCCGAACTCCACAGATTGCTTGATATTGTAATTCCCCTGATCGATACCAGGTTGCTCTTCAGGTTGCTGAGCGGGTGTGCGCGCGGCGAGCATCATCGCCGATGCAAGCGTGAAAAAGACGACGGACCGGAATTCGCGGCGGAGAAAATCGGAAGATTTCAGATTTTTCTGATTCTTCATATTTGCTCCGCTCATGGCGTAAAGAAAACGCTGCTGGTATTGGACCCATGGATCGCCGTGTGGCAGAGCGTGCAAGCTTGATATTTTTGCGCTTGATTGTGGAAGGTCGGGGTCCCCGGAGCGCCAAGGGCCGACGAGTGGCAACTCAGGCAGAGCAGGTTGACCTGATTCTGAACCAGCAGGCGCGCGTTTGTCGAGCCATGGGGAGAGTGGCAGACGACGCAGCCCTCAATCTTTGCTTCATGCTGGTAGACAAACGGTCCTTGCTTCTCCGTGTGGCATTTGTAGCAGACCTCATCGCCAGAGGCGTTCGTGCGTAGTTGTTTCGGCCGGAAACTTCCATGTGGATTGTGACAATCGTTGCACTGAATCAATCCTTCGTTTACGCGGTGATGGAATGGCCGCGCGAACTGGGCGCGCACGTCCATGTGGCACTTGTAGCAGAGCTCTGGAGATTTTTCTGACATCAGGAACTGGCTTTCCTTGGCGTTATGCGGCGAGTGGCAGTCGATGCAGCCTATGCCGTTCGCCAAGTGAGCCGAGCGGTCGTAATTGCTGTGCTCCTCGTTGTACTGGTGACAGCCGAGGCAACGCGCGCTGGTGGCCTGGGGAGAGGCATCCTTGAATGTGAAAATTTTGGATTTGTCGCCGCCGCCGTCCACGTGCTCTTTTCCAGGTCCGTGACAGGCCTCGCAACCGTGCCAGCCCGGACCCTTTTCGGAATCCAGTTTTGATTCCATGGTGGTGGCAAAGTGCGCAGTATTTTGGAAATTCTTGTAAATGTCTTCATGACAGGTTTTGCAGGTATCGGACCCCACATAGAGAGCAGGATCGGTAGGTCGAACATATTTCAGGTCTTGCTGCGAAGTAGGTTTGGTCTTGTCTGAGGTTTTCTAGAAGCCATCTCATAAATGGTTGGGCCCGATCTAAACGGCCGCTTTTTCAAGGACTTTGGCGACCCCAAAGCATTTATGAGATAAGTTCTAGTCACCCGCATGCGCAGAACCAATTACCAGCGCCAGAATGACCGCTGCCAAAAGATGAAAGACGGAAAGATGTTGCCAAAAATTCATAGAGCTCCTTGGGCTTTTTGTAGAGAAATCATGGCGCTCACATAAGTCCTCTTAGATTGAATTCGAGCACTCTCGAACGATGTGACGACACCTGTCCGCTGCGCTTCTCCATTCTTATCGATCGTAATTTCGCCCGGGTTAGCACAATCTGGTGTGACGATCCAGAGCCGAAGGTTAGGAACTCGGACCCCGATGTCGTGGACTGCGGCACTCCTTTGACCTTCACTTCAATGGCCGTAGCACCTTTTTTGGCCTCACCGCTCGCGTTTGGCACGGCAGGAGTCCCGACAAAAATCACCATTGTGGCTCCTCCGCCAACTTCACATCCAACGGCTTAAAGACACTGCCCGTCGCTGTCGCCTGATAAGTCCACAACCCCCCACCGAGACTCGTGAAAGTATATTGGTAGGCTCCCTGTCGAATTGTGCTTCCGAGTGAAGGTATTTGCGCGTAGAGCAACAGCTGGGTGACAGCCGGGAGTCGCGTTGCAAAGGCTAATCGCACTCTCGACACCGGCCAGATTTGCGACGCGAGCCTTCGCCGTAAACGTTTTGTTGGTTCGCTGGATTAGAACGACACGAGGGACTTCCATCGCTGAAAGGACACTCATCAACAGCATACTCAACATCAGATCCATGAGCAGAACAAACCCGGCTTGTGGGGAGTGCTTCATATAGCGTGGCGTGGACTGTACGACAACGCAAACAGGCGTGCAAGCGTCAGTTCGGGATTGCGAACAGTCATTCCCCATCACGCAGTACTAGTAGGCATTTCTCCGATTAGCCGTGCCGGCTCAAACGGTCGATAAGAGTGCGGATGGAAGGGTGGCGACAGAGGCGACTTGGCTGAACGGGAAAAGAACTCATGGAACGAGCAAAACACTCTTGACCGGGATCGGCCTTCTCATGGAAGGACTTAGAGCGTACTTCGTGCCGATCTGAGCGCTTCGCGTCCGGCTAGGCCGCGAGATGCGAGCGCCACGAATATGTACGCTCCTGCCAACGCGCCAAAACCCTTCCAGATATCAGTCCAATCGCGCGAACCAGCGATTAGCTTCGAGAGATGACCTGCGGCGAGGTAGACATGTAAGCCTCCGAGGAGCAGAGCCGTAAGCGGATGCAGTACAAACGGGGGCAAAGGCAGAGCAGGTATGCCGATGGCGGATTTCATTTAAACAGCTCCACGGAAGCAAACGGCTCAGCAGACCACGGCCGGAAGCGATTAATGGTGAACTTCGTTGGTTGTCCGGGCTTCACTTCCACGTGCAGGTAGTTGTAGTCCTCCTTGGGAGCTTCGCCCTTCCAATACTGGTCCAGCGGATAGCCATCGGGGACCTTGATGTGCGTCCTGCCGGGAAGAATCGGGTCTTGTTCCGCGCCTCCGCCGCCGAGTACGAAGTACTTCACACCGTCCACTTCGTAAGCCTCGGTCGTGTGCACATGTCCGTTGAAGACCACGATGTCCAAGTCCTTCGCATACGCGGCAATTGTCTTGTTAGGATTTTGAGCTTCGGGGATAGGTCCCATGCCCGAGCGGCAGAAGGTCGGGTTGTGGAAGGTGATGAAGACTTTCTTGGTCCCGGCGGCCTTGGCCTCATCCAGCCACGCCTCTAATTGCTTCATCTGTTCTTCATAGGTGGGCCGGGTGCCAGTCCAGCCGGTGGGATCGCGATAGTCGTACTTGCCGGTCCAAAGGAAGATAAAGCGTGCGCCCCCAAAATCAAATTTGTAGGTCAATTGCTTGTCCGAGACTCCAAACTTCTTCAAATAGGGAAACGAGGCCAGCAAGCCTTCCACATCAGTGTCTTCCCATACTTCGTGATTACCCACGGCGGGAAAAACACGCCCATCCAGACCGGCAGCCTTTAACTCTTTGTCGGGATGCGGCAATTGCTTCAACACGTCTTCATTAACCAATTTCCAGTAGGGATTGTCAGACGGTTTGCCACCCTGCCTGCCCCACCAAACCAGATCACCCGTGCTCAGCAGAAATTTGGCGTTGTCTCTCTTGATGTCATTCACCACCTCGCGCGCGACCCAGTCTCCGCCATCCAGCCGGAACATGGTGCGGCTCACTCCGGGCAATAGCTTTATGTCCTCTACTGACGCCTCCGTGACCCAGCCTTTGTCGACCCTGAGCGTGGTTACTTCGCTTGCGGTCATAAAGGGCATGACGATCTGTATCAACTCATGATTCGATGGGTCGTAGGTGAGTTTCACGTATTTATCAACCATTTCTTGTGAAACTTTTGCAGGAAGCACCAGTTCAAACATGTCCACCATGAGTTGGCGAGCTTCCGCTTCCTGTTCCTGCTTGTACGGCAGGTACATCATGGAGCGCGAGTCGCCGTAGACGTCAAAAGAAAATCCGGAAGCGGGACCGTGTGGGGACTGTTGTGCGGTCGCCGTGAAAGGAAAAACCAGCACAACAATCAACGACGCCAAGATTGAGAACACTTTCATCATGTCTCTCTCCTTTTGATTGTTTCCGCGCGCCGGAGATGATGCTCTGCCAGACGCGCTCCTATGCGAGGGCGAATCTATTAGGGTTGGAACGGCGCTGTAAATTGTTAAAAGTGACAGTGCGAAACTGCGAATCGCCTGAGCTTCGCGACACCGTCCAGTGTCGCGGGCCAACTCGGAAACAGTCCAGATGCCTGATTAACGGCGTTACTACCGAAGTTGGTACTGGGAACCAGATTTCCCGGCTTAACAGGAGTTCGCGGCCCGCTAGCTAGTGTCGGCCACCCAATAGCCTTTCGTGGGCGCCGCGCTACTCAACGAGTCAGCGAGGCTCGGTAGCTTTTGCAAAGGGGAGTTGACCGGGAATGGCGTGATTCACTTTTAAAATCCTTCGGAATTTCGAACAACGTCGGGTCGGTTCAGCTCAAAGCCGAAACGCTGCAGGCTGGCCGAGACTGCCACACGAGTGGCCCGAAAGTGTCTGAGAAGAGCGGAATTCAGGCACTGGAGCACACTCAGCTCCTGGCTCGGGGCAAGCTCGGAAAAGGCGTCGCGATTATTTCACTAAATTAAAGGGAACGACGGTCTGAGTCTGTTCTCCAAGTCCTTCAATACCGAGCCTGATTCTATTGCCGGGACGAAGATACACGGGCGGTTTCTGGCCGAGACCTACACCGGGAGGTGTTCCCGTGGAGATGAGGTCTCCCGGCTGAAGGCTCATGAATCGACTGAGATAGCTCACAAGGTAAGCGACACCAAATACCATTGTTCTGGTTGTTCCATCCTGGTATTTATGGCCATCGACCTCAAGCCAGAGGCGCAGATTCTGCGGGTCAGGAATTTCATCCGAAGTCACCAGCCAGGGTCCGATCGGTCCGAAGGTGTCTGCACTCTTACCTTTCACCCATTGGCCGGTACCTTCGAGTTGAAAGGCACGTTCGGACAGATCGTTGACAACGCAATATCCGGCAACATACGAGAGCGCTTCTGATTCTTCGACGTACTTTGCTTTCTTGCCGATCACGACGCCGAGTTCCACCTCCCAATCTGTTTTGAGAGCATCTTTCGGGATCATCACATCGTCGTTGGGTCCAATGATGGCCGAGGTTGCTTTCATGAAAACCACCGGCTCTTTTGGTACGGCCATTCCGGACTCGGCTGCGTGATCCGAGTAGTTGAGACCGATGCAAACGAACTTGCCCACTGAGCCGACGCACGGGCCGATTCGATGAGAATCAGTGATCTCGGGAAGAGCGTCCTGATTAAGGCCGCGCAGCTTGGCCAACGAATCAGGGGAGAGTGTGGCGCCAGACAGATCGGGAATCACACCGGACAGGTCACGGAGTTTTCCTTGGTTGTCCGATAGTGCCGGACGTTCTGAACCTCTTGGTCCGTAGCGAAGTAGTTTCATCCTCTTTTCCTTTTCTTCAGTAGGTTGCTCGTCCGCCGCTAAGATCGAAAACAGCGCCAGTCGTGAAGGAATTTTCTTCCGAGACGAGCCATGCGACCATCGAACTGACTTCATCCACTTCCAGAAAACGTCCGCGTGGAATGCGGGACAGCATGAAGTCAATGTGCTCCTGAGTCAATTGCTCGAATATGCGGGTACGCGCGGCTGCGGGAGTGATGCAGTTAACCGCGATATTCTTGTTCGCGGTTTCTTTCCCCAGTGATTTCGTGAAGGCGATCACTCCCGCTTTTGATGCACTGTAGGCCGACGCGTTCGCATTCCCCTCTTTGCCTGCAATCGAAGCCACATTCACGATGCGGCCATAGGCCTGCTCCAACATATGCGGAACGATGGCGCTGCAACAGAGAAAAACACCTGTCAAATTTATGTCGATCACCTGTTTCCATGCGTCCAGCGGATACTCCCAAGACTTGAGGTTTGGACCTGCGATACCCGCGTTCGCAACGAGGATATCGATCTTGCCGAGTTTTCCCAAAGTGGACGTCGTAGCCTTTTTCACGCCTTCGGCGGAGGACACGTCCACAACCTCGATAGACACTTCGCCTTTAGTGCCGAGACCGATTTGCGCCTTGTTCAAGAGAACTTGATCGCGATCCCAGAGCGACACCGCCGCACCCGATGCGATCAAACGGGATGCAATGGAGAAGCCAATACCTTGCGCTCCTCCGGTGACAACGGCTTTACGTCCTTTTAGATCGATCTGATTCATGATTCCTCGCTCGGCATAGAGTTTGTTATTTTTTATTTCAGCCAGGTGTCCAGGTTTGCGCGGACGAAGTAATCGTCGTTGAGGTGGGGATAGTTGCGGTAGACGCGGTCAATTTCCTCAAGTTGACCTGGGCTGAGGGTTTCGTCTGGATTCAGGCACCAGATTCCTTCCAGCAGGCCTTGTCTGCGCAGCACTTCGTGAAGGCCCGCTATGCATCCGGCAAAATGGTTTGCAGCGTCGAAAAATGCTGCGTTGCAATCGGTTACCTCGCCATTGCGCTGCAAAACCCGCATCGGAATCTCTCGCGAGGCAGCCACTACGTCATGGCACTCTTTCAGAAGTGCCGATGCGGTTTTGGTCCAAACAGCCCAGTGGCCCAGCAAGCCGCCCACGATTCGCCTGTCGCGGGAATGTCCGTCAACTTTGAAAACAAAGGGAGTGACCAGGTCGATAAGGATGTTGTCATCGTTACCCGTATAAAGCGCAATATCATGGCCGGATTCTGCCACGGCGCGCACCACATCCAGCGTTTGATATCGATTGAACGGCGCAATCTTGATCGCAACGACGTTTTCAATTTCCGCAAACTGGCGCCAAAACTTGTACGAGAGCGCCCGGCCGCCTACGGCAGGCTGCAAGTAAAAACCGATAATCGGCAAAACATCTGCGACTTCGCGGCAATGCGCGAGCAGCGACTGCTCATCGAGGTGCTTCACTGCAGCCAGACTCAGAAGGCCGGCACTGTATGTCAAATCTGCGAGCAGTCGTGCTTCCCGCAATGCCTGGCCGATTTCTCCGCAAACGCCTCCGATGCGAACGATTGGTTCTGGCCGATCCAAGTCGGCCCGGTTCATCTCCTCCGCGGCCAATCTTAGGACCGGCTCAAACAGGCCGACATGGGGATCGCGAATCGCAAATTGAGTGGTGTGTACACCGATGGCCAGGCCACCCGCGCCGGCCGCCAAATAGTAGCGGGTCAATGCACGCTGACGGCGTTCGTCCAGCCGACGGTCTGCGTTAAGAGCCAGCGGGTGAGCGGGAATCACCGTGCCGGTCTTCAGAACCTGTCGAATTCTCGCATCCATCTTTGGAGCCATTTGCCTCTCCGGGATTGCCGGTGATTTCGCTGCTCAAAAACGCCCTGCGCGTTGTTCAAAGTGCGTGGGTTTCGCCAAAGTATTACCGCCCTTGCCGACCCACTCCGCGATCCAGTCGATCATTTGTTGCGCACTCACGTGGGGCGGGCCGAAGAGTTGATGTGATTTCCCGGCATTACTCAGGAGCGCGTCGCTCGATTCCGTTCCCTCAAACGTTACGGACTTATTCAGCCTTTTCGCAAATTCTTGCGCAACCGAGCGCACGCGGAGGAGTTCCGGCCCGGTTATATTGATCACGTTTGGCGGTGATGTTGCCCGCGCAAGTGACTGCAGGCTCATGGCCGATGCGTCGGCTTGCCAAATCGCGTTCAAGTATCCCATTGAAATCGGCACGGGCCGTCCGGCATGGACGTGGAGCGCGATATCGAGCAGCACACCGTAGCGAAGTTCGGCAGCGTAATTCAGGCGGAGAATCGTCATCTTTGTGTCGCGCACTCGACTGAAGTGCTCGAACATCCGCTCGCGCCCAACGCAACTCATCGCGTATTCGCCGGAGGGATTTAAATCGTCTTGCTCGCGAGAGCCGCCTTTGGAAACGGGAGAAAGGCCGTAAACATTTCCCGTGGAAAAAACAGCGATGCGGCTTTGGCGGTAACGTTGCGCAACCAGCCCAGGCAGAAAACTGTTGATCGCCCAGGTCAGCGGTTCCTGGCCGGTAGTGCCGAATTTCATACCAGCCATGAAAATCACGTTGGGCGCATCAGGTAATTCGTTGAGCAATTTCTGGTCCAGCAAGTCGCCGCGCACGGTGTCCACGTCCCACGCTCGCAATTGCCGCTCCAACGACGAATTCGAAAATCGAGCCACTCCAATGACGCGGCGCTTCACTCCCGCCTTCTCGGATGCTCTTCTTGCCATTCGCGCAAGGGTCGGTCCCATCTTTCCGCCGACGCCGAGCACGACAATGTCGCCTTCCAGAGCGCCCATTGCCTGAATTGCCCCGGGAGTGGGCGCGCTGAGGAGCTCTTCCAGCTGCTCTACATCTCGAATCGAGTTCGGATCACTTGCCATAATGATTTTCGATCTTCTATTTTCCCTCTTCTATTTTCTAATAGGTTCGCTGCCACGCGTTGTCATTCGAATTGATTAGCGACAGTCCTGAAGGTTCGGATATTCTCCCTGGAGTTTACAATTCTTCAGGAAATTATGGGCATGTACCTTCGTGTGATGACGAAAGCTGACGTTCCCGCGGGTCTTCGCCTGAATGAGCTTGCGGGGTGGAATCAGACCGCCGACGACTGGCAGCGCTTCCTCGAAGCCAGCCCAAGCGGTTGCTTTGTCGCTGAAGAACAAGGAGAGGTTCGCGGCACCGCAACAACGATTTCTTACGAAAACAGGTTTGCATGGATTGGAATGGTTTTGGTCGATCCCGAATATCGGAAGCAAGGCATTGGGACTCAGCTCTTGCAAAGGACCATCGAATATCTCGACGAGCGAAGAATTCCCACGGTGAAGCTGGACGCCACGCCTCTGGGACAGCCGCTCTACCGCAAGTTAGGATTCGTAACCGAATATGAGATTGAACGATGGATTCTCAAGAGACGTAACGCAATCACGAATCGGCGCAATGCCAGCAAACTAACATTGACCGAGATTCAACTAGAGCCTGTCCTTCGATTCGATTACGAAATTTTCGGCGCAAATCGCAGCCCCCTGCTGAATTCCCTGCGGGACATGTCGCCTGATCTTGCCATGGGCGTTTGGAACGACGGCGCGCCACAGGGCTATTCATTCGGCCGGAGAGGATTATTTGCCGATCACCTTGGGCCCTGGGTAGCCAAGAGTCGAGCCGCCGCCGCACAACTGTTACAGGAATTTTTGGAGAACTCTTCGCGCGAGACTCTTATTGTGGACTGCTTGACCGCCAATGTGATGGCAACTGAACTGTTGCGCTCTTACAGCTTTGCTCCCGCCCGGTACTTGACGCGGATGTTTCGCGGGCCAAATGCGGATCCCGGTAATCGTGAATTCCAATGCGCAATCGTTGGCCCCGAATTTGGATGAAATCCGCGTGCCATTCAAGCTAAGCTTCGCATCCGTCTTCCGGCCGAGCACGAAGCATAGGAGATAAATGACCGTTCCCGCTTCAGGCGATTCCTCAACTCGTGTGTATTACGGCTGGTGGATTGTTCTGGCCGCCTTCCTGAATCTTTTCTTCGTTGTGGGAATCATCTTCTATGGTTTCCCGGTTTTCTATCCCTACTTCGTGGAATCGCTCGGTTTCACCCGGGCGCAAGTCACGCAAGGATTTTTTCTCGGATTCCTGTTCGCCGGGCTTCCTTTTGGTGTTTTGGCGGGAACGCTGATCGACCGGATCGGCGCACGATCCGTGATTTTGGTTGGGGTTGGCCTTGTTGGCATCCCGCTGCTGCTCATGGGTTGGATGACGCGTTTTTGGCAGTTCGAAATTTTGTGCATCGTGGAAGTGTTGGGCTATGTGCTTGCCGGGCCGATTCCGAACCAGGTGCTGGTGTCGCGATGGTTTTCCAGGCGTCGCGGCCGGGCAATGGGATATGCGTACCTTGGCCTTGGGCTGGGCGGAGTGGTTGCTCCGTTGCTGATCAACTACCTCTCGCACACATTGGGTTGGCGCCATGCTCTGCAATTTCTGGGCGTGGTGATTCTTCTTGTGCTTTTTCCAGTGGCGGTGTGGGTGACGCGTTCCGCTCCGGAGGAACTCGGCATGGATGCCGAACCAATCGTGGAAACAGAATTGGCGCTGAAAGGCTGCTCACTTCAGAGCCCATCTTCCGTCGGGGTCGCTCAAGCGGCTCGATCCGTAAGCTTTTGGCTCATACTTGCGGGATCGGCTTTAGTGATTGGCACGATCGGTGCCGTAATTCAGCACTTCATTCTTTTTCTGAAGGACGCGGGCTATTCGGCGACGGTCGCGGCGCGATTCTCCACAGTATTGCTTGCATCAAGTTTGGGAGGGCGCGTGATTGTAGGCTACCTTGCCGATCGATTTCGAAAAACACACATCATGACGTTTTTCTATTTTCTAATTGGAGCGTCGGTATTCCTTCTCGTAAACGCTCCATCATCCGTCGACTTGTACACTTTTGCGATCATTTTTGGGTTTTCGATGGGCGCAGACTATATGCTGGTTCCGCTTGTGACTGCGGAATGTTTCGGCACGGCGGCGTTGGGGAAGCTCCTGGCGCTCATTATCATGGGCTACTCTATAGGTCAGTGGGCAGCTCCGTGGATGGTCGGCAGAATCTTCGATGCGCGGCATAGCTATGACCTGGCATGGAAGATCATCGCCACCGCGGGAGTACTTGGAGCGGCCGCCATTTATGCTATTCCATCGCCAAACCGTTTGGCGAAGACGACATGATCCTACGACTCGGCGCGGTGAAATACGTGCAACGGCTACAGGAACATTTGCACGTCCTTGGGCTGAACATTCCTTGTGATCGTGAATTGATTGCCGGACCGGAGTCTCCTCTGCGCTGGCCACTGGGGCGCGGCGGATTCAAATTCGGCAATCGCATCGCGGTGCAACCGATGGAAGGTTGGGACGGGCTGCCGGACGGCAATCCCAGCGAATACACGCTGCGCCGTTGGCAACGATTTGGGAGCAGCGGCGCCAGCCTCATCTGGGGAGGGGAAGCCGTTGCCGTTTCCCACGAAGCTCGGGCGAATCCGAATCAACTGGTGATTGCGCCGCACACGCACGCGGGTTTGGCGAGGTTGCGAGCGGCTTTACTCGAATCCTATCGGGAGACTTGCGGGAGCGAAGAACGGCCGCTCGTTGGATTGCAGCTCACTCATTCAGGCCGCTACTGCCGTCCCAACGCGCACGATCGGCCGGAACCGAAGATTCTGTATCACCACCCGATACTCGATTCCAAGCTCGGTCTGTCTGCGGATTCACTTTTACTGACGGACGAACAGATCGCAAGCATCGTGGAGGACTTTAATCGAGCGGCGCGCGCTGCCAGCGATTTAGGCTTTGATTTCGTGGATATCAAGCATTGCCATGGATATCTTGGCCACGAATTTCTGAGTGCGCATACCCGGCCCGGAAAATATGGTGGATCTTTCGAAAATCGCACGCGCTTCTTGCGCGAAGTTGTGGAAGGCATTCGCTCGATTGCGCCGGAACTGCAGATTGCCGTGCGTCTCTCCGCCTTTGATACGGTACCGTTCCGACCCGATCCCGCGACCTCTTCACCCGGAAAAATGGGGACGGGAATTCCCGAGCCGCACGCGCATCTGATCCCGTACCATTGGGGTTTTGGCGTGAACTCACAGACTCCCACCGAAATGGATTTGTCCGAGACGAAACAATTCTTAGCTCTACTCGAGGAGCTGGAAATCCGGCTGGTCAACCTTACTGCCGGGAGTCCCTACTACAATCCTCACATCCAGCGCCCGGCTTTTTATCCACCCTCTGACGGCTATCAACCGCCTGAGGATCCCCTCGCCGGCGTTGCTCGACAGATGGAGATGGCGCGAGAGCTCAAATCCTTTTTTCCGCAGTTGATTATTGTGGGAACGGCGTACAGCTATCTTCAGGATTTTCTGCCTCACGTCGCGCAAGCGGCTGTGCGCGAAGGATGGGTGGACTTCATCGGCCTGGGCCGGATGATGTTGTCTTACCCCCAGCTCTTGCACGATGCGTCGGAAGGACGCACGATTCAGCACCGACTGGTGTGCCGGACTTTCAGTGACTGTACAACGGCACCGCGCAAAGGCTTGCCTTCCGGTTGCTATCCGTTGGACGAGCATTACAAACGCTCCGAGCTTGCCGCAAAACTGAAAATAGCGAAGGCGGGGCGATCATGAATCCCACATCTCCGTTCGATCGACCCAGAAGGCCTCGCAAAATCAAGGGCATCGCGGCCGCGCTGCTTCCATTCGAGAGCGACGGTCAAGTGGCCGTCGAGGCGTTTCAGAAGCATCTCCGCGCTACGCAACAGGCGGGATTAGAAAACGCCGTGAATATGGATACGGGCTACGTTAATTTTCTGTCAGAGGCAGAGAAAATCAGCGTCTTGCAGTGGACCCGGGAGGCCCTTGGGAAAGGTGTGCCATTCGTCGCGGGCGCTTATATCGAGGGCCTGACCGGCGACATTGTTGGACTCTATCGTAAACAGATGGACGTGATCGTTGAATTTGGGGGAACACCGATCCTATTCCAGACTAGCCGCCTTCATGGGAAGCAGGCGAAAGAAAAAACTGAGATTTACCGGGACACGTGCAGCAGCTATCCTGGCGTTATCGCGTTCGAACTGGGGCGAATGTTCGCGCCAAACGGGGAGATTTTTGACTCCGAAACATTTCTGCGATTGTTGGAAATCCCGGAAATCCTGGGCATCAAACACTCTTCCCTCGATCGTTTGCTGGAACTCGAGCGTCTGGCCCTCCGCGATGTTCACCGGCCAGACTTCCGGATTTATACCGGCAACGATCTGGGAATCAACATGATCGAATACGGGTCCGACTATCTCCTTGGCCTGGCGACCTTCGCGCCCGAAAAATTCGCGGAGCGAGACCGGTTTTGGGAGGCAGCCGACCCTCGGTATTTTGCTCTCGCGGACTCGCTCCAGCATTTAGGAAATGTGGCGTTTCGCGACCCCGTGCCCGCTTACAAGCATTCGGCTGCCGTCTTCCTCCATCTGACCGGGAGAATCCCCAGCAATAGAACTCACCCGAAGAACCCGCAACGTCCTGTCTGGGAGGAAGAAATGATCCGCGAATGCGTGCGGCGCCTCGGCTTATAAACGCGGCTACCCGAAACTAGAGTCGTTCGAACCGGTAGCCAAGAATTCTTGTGGCACCACCCATTCTCTTCAAATCGTGGGGAACTACCCTGGCCAGAAATGCGTACCATATGGCATTGGAGGTGTGCATGAAAGACTTCGCCGGCAACCTTCGTTACGCTCTGCGGCAGTTCCGACTGGCTCCGGTATTTACCGCGACAGCCATTCTCACGCTGGCTCTAGGCATCGGCGGGACGACCGCCATCTTTTCCTTGATCCACGCGGTGATGCTGAAGTCTTTGCCGGTATCTGATCCGGGCAAGCTCTACCGGGTTGGCGAGGGCGACGATTGTTGCGTCGAAGGCGGTCCCCAGGATAAGTGGGGCATGTTTTCCCTGCCGCTATTCGAACGGCTGAAGCAAGAAACGCCAGAGTTTGAGGAGGTTACCGCATTTCAGGCCGGGCGTGGCCGGATGAGCGTGAGGCGCCAGGGCAAGGAAAACGCGGCACGCCCACTGCGTTCGGAATTCGTTGACGGCCATTATTTCTCCACCTTGGGCGTCGGAGCGTTCTACGGACGGGTGCTGACCCCCGAGGACGATCGGCCAGGCGCTCCACCAGCGCTGGTGCTCAGCCATCGCGCTTGGCAGATCACTTATGGTGCCGACCCGTCCATCGTCGGGTCCACTTTGGTCGTCGAAGGCCATCCATTCACGGTGATCGGGATTGCGCCCGCGGGATTTTTTGGGGAAACCCTGGAAAGCGATCCGCCTGATATTTGGGTTCCGGTGCAGCAGGAACCCCTGATCGTTGCTGAGGGTAGCTTACTGCACCAGCCCATCTCCGCATGGCTGCGGATGATCGGGCGTTTGCGCCCCGGCGCGACCACGGCGGGAATGTCGCCGCGTCTCACCGGAGTTCTACGCCAGTGGTTGCAATACGATTCCGGCTATCCTGCGAACTGGATGCCGCAGGTAATCCAATTGCTGCCGAAGCAAGTGCTGAACGTGGTGCCGGCGGGCGCTGGAGTGGCCGTGATGAAGGAAGAGTATGGCCAAAGCCTGCGAATCCTGTTGGCAGTGTGCGGTCTGGTGCTGCTCATCGCGTGTTCTAACGTTGCGAACTTGCTGCTGGCCCGCGGGGTGATGCGGCGCGCCCAAACAGCGGTGCGCATGGCCGTGGGAGCAACGCCGATGCAAATCGTGTACCAGGCGTTGCTGGAGAGTGTGCTGCTTGCAATCGGAGGAGCGATCGTCGGATTGCTGGTGGCAATGGCTGCGGCGCGATTGTTGTTGGCACTGGCGTTCCACAGCGCCCATTTCCTGCCGATCAGTTCGGCACCGTCGTTCGCAATGCTGGGATTTGCATTTTTGCTGGCGCTAGTCACGGGAATTATCTTCGGGGCGGCTCCGGCTTGGCTTGCCACACGCACGGATCCAGCCGAAGCGCTGCACGGGTCCGGACGCGGAAACAGTGACCGGTCATCCTTCGCCCGCAAGGCCTTGCTGGTCGTGCAAGCCACGCTCTCGGTCGTGCTGGTAGCCGGTGCGACGATGCTCGGCCGTAGCTTGAATAAGCTGCAGCACCAGGATTTTGGCTATGCGGTGCAAGGGCGCGTCATTGTGGACATGAACAGTCCATCGGCCAGTTACACTCAGCCGCAGCTAATCGCCATGTATCGCCGACTGGAAGATGAACTTAATCGAATTCCGGGAGTGCAGGGCTCTGGCCTGGCGATGTATAACCCGCTGACGGATAACTGGGGGGAACTCATCTTCGTCGCGGGACATCCGCCGGCTAAGCTGAATGAAGAAAGCGGCGCGTCCTGGGACCGCGTGAGTGCCAATTACCTTCAGAATTTTGGTATTCCGATCGTGCGTGGGCGAGCCTTCACCGCCGCCGACAATGAAACCACCGCGCCCGTGGCCATCATTAACGAAGCGTTCGTGAAGCGATTCTTCAAGGCTGGTGAAGATCCGGTCGAGCAGCACTTTGGGTTGGACTACCCGGAAAATGTAGCCAACTTCCGTATCGTGGGCGTTGCCCGCGATGCAAAGTTTGCCGGCTTTGCGTTGGACAAGCCGGCGCGTCCCATGTTCTTCGTGCCGTTGGCGCAAACGGTCGATTACCCTCAAGAGCTGATGAAGAAGATCGAACTGCGCTCGCATTTCATCGGCGGCATCATGCTCAAAACAAATTTGCGCCCCGGTGCGCTGGAGCCGTTGATTACGCAAAAGCTGGCGGAGATGGACCCCAACCTTACTTTTAACAGCATCCGGACGATGCAGCAGCAGGTGGAACTCTCCTTTGACCAGGAACGCGCCGTGGCGAGCCTGGCGGCCCTGTTTGGAATTGTGGCGTTATTGCTGGCTGCGGTGGGACTTTACGGCGTGACGGCGTACTCGGTGGCACAGAAAACCAACGAGATCGGCATCCGCATGGCTCTTGGTGCGGATCGCCTCAGCGTGGTGCGCCTGGTGCTCGGCGGCGCCTTCATTCGCGTGGTGGTTGGATTAATCCTCGGGATACCTCTGGCGATTGGCGCCGGCAAACTGTTATCTGCTCAGTTGTACGGCGTGTCCTGGTGGGATCCGCCGGCGTTGACCGTCGCGACCTGCGCGCTGGTGATGTGTTCCTTTGTCGCGGCAATGATTCCAGCAAACCGTGCCGCGTCGATTTCACCGATGAGCGCACTGAGAATCGAGTGATCATGATGCAGATGCCAAAGTGGCCTGCGTTCTGTTGCAGCTGGAATGTGGGTTCGCACTTATTCACACGGCTCAGTGATGGCTGTTGCTTGATGCGGTTTCTGCCGTCACAATGGTGACTTCTGTTCCCCTCCGCCCTCGAGGGTTTATGTTCTTTCGTTCGATCGATCAGGTTCGACGCTTCTTCAAAATTTTAGGCGGTTTCACCCTGTTGCTTCTGGGCGCGGTGATGCTTTTCACACCCGGCCCGGGCTGGGTGGTGATTTTCCTTGGCCTGACGTTGTTGGCGGCGGAGTTTGTGTGGGCCAAGCGCTTAATGGACCGGATGAAGCACGAAGGCAGCCGGCTGAAAGACACGGTCCTGAAGTTTGGCAAAACCGATTCGGCCTGAGAAAATCTCTCCATGCAAACCGAATGGCAGGGGAAGTGGGCTCTTGTGACCGGAGCCAGCGCCGGCATTGGTCTGGAACTCGCCACGCAATTGGCTGCGGGCGGCACGCATCTGGTGCTGACGGCGCGGCGGCGCGACCGGCTTGCCGCGCTTGCCGCGAAATTGGAAACGTCGCACAAAATCCAGGTGGAAATTTTTGTTGCGGACCTGACGCAGACGGATGCGCCGGAAAAGATATACGCCTTCACTAAGGAAAAAGGGCTGGCGATCGATCTGCTGATCAACAACGCCGGCTTCGGCCAATATGGCGAGCTGCCTCAAGTGGAGACTCAACGGCTTCTGGACATGGTGCAGGTCAACTGCACAGCCGTCGTCCACCTGACCCGTCTCTTTCTGCCCGATATGATTACCCGTGGCCATGGGGACTTGCTCATTCTGGCTTCCACAGCATCCTTCCAGGCCGTTCCTTATATCAGCACCTATGCGGCCACCAAGGCCTTCGATCTTTTGTTCGCGGA
Source organism: Candidatus Acidiferrales bacterium (assembly GCA_963701055.1). Taxonomy (GTDB): domain Bacteria; phylum Acidobacteriota; class Terriglobia; order Acidiferrales; family UBA7541; genus Acidiferrum. The sequence goes on from OY969563.1 coordinate 2,225,298, forward strand.
GGGTCTTGCCGAGGAGATGAAACCGCACGGCATCCGGGTCTGCGCGCTATGCCCGGGGTCGACGGAATCCGAGTTCCACGCTGTGGCCGGACAAGAGCAATTTAGCGCTAAACAAGCGCAGGAAACGGCTGAAAAGGTGGCCCGAACCGGTCTGGCGGCGCTGGCGGCAGGTAAGAGTTACGTCATTTCCGGGCTCGGGAACTACCTTGGGGCGCAATCCCAGCGCATCGTCCCGCGCCGGCTAGTTACTCGGATTGCCGCGAGCATGTTTCGGCCAGGCAAGGGGCATTGACCCCAAGGGGCTAACAGCGAGATTCTTGAAACTCTTAGCAGGTCTTCCGTGTTCCATGTGTAGGGCTACCGCGGTCCAAAACCGCCTGAAACCTGGGAACTTTTTTGCGGGGTCCAGGGAAATACCCTAGAAAGCGGGCGTCATACCAGGAGAGATGCAGATCGATTCACAGGACAGGGATGACGCGCTGCTAAAACGCTCGGCTAAAGGCGACGAACGCGCCTTCGCTGAGCTCTATCGCCGTCACCAGGCGCCGCTCTTTCGGTTTGCCGTACGCATGACGGGCAGCACTTGGGCTGCGGAAGAGATTGTGCAGGATGTCTTCATGATGCTGGTACGAGAGCCAAAGAAATATGACGTCACCCGGGGAACGCTTGGCGCGTTTCTATACGGCGTGGCGCGCAACCGTATTATGAAGCATCTGGAACGCACACCCAGGGACTTTTCACTGGATGAAGCAGGCCAGTCCGACCGTGATGTGTATCCGCAGCTTCAAGAACAGATGACGCCTGCGCGGTGGGCGGAACTTCGCGAACGCCGGGAACAAGTTCGCTCGGCAGTGCTGGAATTGCCGCCGGAGTTTCGGGAAGCTGTGGTTCTTTGCGAACTGGAAGAAATGAGTTACGACGAGGCCGCGCGCACGCTGGATTGTCCGGTGGGAACGATTCGCTCCCGCCTGCACCGTGGCCGCGCGTTGCTGCTTGCGAAGCTGGAGATATTGCGAGAAGTACCGAAACGCGCTAACGCAGGCCGCGGATGAATTTTGCCGGAGAGATACGAATGAATTGTGAAGAATTTGCGACTGCGGGGCTCGATCTGGGTTCGGCCGGAATAGACAGCGTAGTACAAAGGGCCGCTCGCGAGCATTTGCGCGAATGTCCCCATTGTGCGGCGCTGCACGAAAACTGGCTGTCTTTGCGCGAAGATCTGCGCGTGCTTGGCGCAGAGACAGCGGAACTGGAAGCTCCGGCGCGCGTGGAAATGCGGCTGCGCCAGGAATTTCGCACCAAACACAAAACAGTCAAGACGCAGCGGGCGGCACTGGTTCTGGGCTGGAGCGTGGCTGCGGCTGTGGCGCTCTTCTTCGCCGTGACCTGGACGAATTGGTACGTGCACCGAGGGCCGAGCCTGGCGAACAAGACTCAACCTGCGCTGGTACTTACGCCCGCTGCCAAGGTCAACTCGGGACCATCGTCGGAAGTCAGCGCGCCTGCGGGATCCGAACTGAATGATGTGATCGTGGCATCGAACGGCTCTGGTGACTTCACGCTTCTGCCGGGCAGCATGCCCCCGGCACCGGAAGATGCGACGGTGGTGCGCGTCCAGATGCAGCGCGCTGCATTGGGGGCGCTTGGTTTGACGGTGAATGAAGAACATGCTGGCGATTGGATTCAAGTGGATTTGCTGGTTGGCGATGATGGGCTGCCGCAGGCCGTGCGCTTGCCGCAGACTTTCGCGGAGACCAGCAATTGATTTGTGCAGCGGGGCTGCAGAGCGGAAATGGGGAGAACGGTGATGAGAAATAAACGAAATTATTTTTTGGCAAGTGCGGCGCTCGTGTTGAGCGCGTTTGCGTTGCAAGCGCAGGAACCAGCGGCGGCTCCCCCGCCGCCGCCGGATGAATTTCCGGGCGGTCCAGTGGGACCCCGCATGGAGATTCTGGGATTCGGCGAAATGCACCCGGGCAAAGTTGTGACGGGCGCTCCGTATAGCGCGGTCGCCGTTACAGAATCCAAGCAGACGCTCGCGGATGGCAACGTCATTGACCGTAAGGTTCAGTCGAATGTTTATCGCGATAGCCAAGGACGTACGCGTCGCGAAACCACTTTTACTGGCGTCGGGCCATTAGCCGCTTCACCGCGGTCCATGGTAACCATTCACGACCCGGTAGGTTCGACCGCTTACGTGTTGCACGCAGACACAAAGGTGGCCGAGCAACTGCCCGTGCCGCCAGCCAGGGCCAACAACTCCGGGAACTTGCAGAGCAAATTTGAAGCTCATTTTCAGGAGGAAATTGCCAACGGCACGCTGAAGAAAGAAGACTTGGGAACGCAAACCATCAACGGAGTCAGCGCACAGGGTACGCGGTATACGCGCGTCATTCCTGCCGGGCAGATTGGCAACTCCAATCCCATCACGGTGGTGAATGAGCAATGGTATTCGCCCGAGTTGCAACTGGTGGTAAAAATCGTGCGCAACGATCCCCGGCTTGGGCAAGTCACTTACACCCTTACCAATGTTCAGCGCACCGAACCGGCGGCTTCGCTTTTTACAGTGCCATCGGACTATACGGTGAAACAGGCTACGATGCGGCCTCACGCTCGGCGTGGTCCAGGAGGTCCGCCGCCTGCGAGTGCAGATGCGACACCTCCGCCTCCGGGCGACTAGTTTTTAGTTACAACGATCTTCTCTCCTGAAGACGGCGCGCCCTTTCTGCAGCAACCCCCATTTCTGCAGGGAGGGCGTTGCCGTGTCTGGGCGCGATACGTTTCCCGAAGCGCCGACGCTGCGCTAGAATTCCGGTGATGACCGAGAATGAGCTGATCGCGCAACTTCGCGGCGAGGGATTTTCGCACACGTATGTGTGGGAAGATGGACCTCACACGCGTTATCGCGGCCATACGCACGCTGTCGAAACTGCTCACATTATCCTTAGCGGTGAATTGACGCTCACGATGGACGGTGAATCGAAAACGTATCATGCCGGTGAGCGCTGTGATGTTCCGGCAAATGCGGTTCACTCCGCGAAAATGGGACCGCGTGGCTCCCGCTATCTTATCGGCGAGCGTTGAAAGGTTGATCGAGGCAGTCAGGCTAGGAGCTTTCGATTGCACGATCGAGAAGTTCGACTACGTGTAGCACTTCCTGGCCGCTTTTGTGTATTTCAGCTCCCGCTCGCAGTTGCAGCAAGCATCCGGGGTTCGCGCTTGCGATCACGTTGGCGCGCGTATTCCTGGCATACTTCATCTTTTCGTCCAGTAGTTCCAGCGACGCTTCGGTCTGTGTGACGTTGTAGACGCCGGCCGATCCGCAACAAATATCGGAATAGAACAACTCCACAAATTCGAGGCCCGGAATCGCTCGTAGCAACTGGCGCGGAGCCTCTCGCACTTTCTGGCCGTGAAACAGGTGGCAGGAATCCTGGTAAGTCACGCGCTGGGTCATGTGCTTCAACCGCGCCGACAGCCCCAGTTGCGCAAGGAATTCGGTGACATCCTTGATCTTGGATTGAAATGCTGCTGCCAACGCATGTTCCCGCTCCTCTGGGGAAAATAGCTGGTCGTACTCTTTCAGTGTTGAACCGCAGCCCGCTGCATTCGTGATAATGGCGTCAAATTCCTCAATGGCGAATGCTTGGAGATTCTTTCGCGCCAGTTCGCGCGCTGCTTCCCGCATGCCCGCGTGAGCTGCCAGCGCCCCGCAGCAGAATTGCCCGTCGGGCACCACTACCTCGCAACCGTTTGCGGTGAGCACGCGGATGGTCGCTTCATTGAGCTTGCTGAAGGTAACGTTCGCAATGCATCCCGCAAAAAATGCAACCCGCGCCCGTCGCGGTCCTCGTGCAGGGAAAGTTTTGCCCAATTCACCGAAAAAGAATCGGTCGTCAATTCGTGGCAGCAGCCGTTCCCGTCGCGCGAGGCCCAACACCTTCAAAATGCCTGTACCGCGTGCAATCGACTGCAGGCCCGAGCGTTGATAGAAACGGAGCAACTTCGCCACTGTCGCAATGCGTTTCGGAAATGGCAGCAACCGTTCGAAAACAACGTGACGCGCTATCTTTGCGAACCACGGCCTTTGATATTCGGCCTCGATTCGCGCTCGTGCATGCTCCACCAATTTTCCGTATTCGACACCGGAAGGGCACGCAGTTTCGCACGAGCGGCAATCCAAGCATTTATCGATGTGATCCACGAATCCGCTCGAGAGCGGCGACTGTCCTTCATTGACCAGAATCATCTGGCGGATGCGGCCGCGCGGCGAATCGGCTTCCAACTGCCACAAGCGGTACGTCGGACAATGGTTCAAACAAAGCCCACAGTGCACGCATCGCGTGTAATCTTCGTAAACGGGAATTGTTCCGGGAATAGTGTTCGCGGCCGCCAACCTAAATTCCTCCCACTACGCGACCGGGTGCAAAGACGCCAGATGGATCGAAGGCCTGCTTCACGCGTTGTTGCATGGCTAGATCGATCTCGATCGCGCCAAGTTCGGTGGCCAGCATTTGTTTGATCGCCAGCGGAGCATGCAACAAGGTGACGTGGCCCTTCTCGCGACGTGCAAGTGCCTTGGCTCCTACCGCGATTTTCGCCAAGGCTGCGATGGCCATCTCGTCAGCGTCCTGCGCAAGCGCGGTGAAATAAATAATGCCCACGCTCCGCACGAGAAATGCAGCATTCAGGGCAACTTCTTCCGCCATTTGAGAAAGTACGGCAAGAATTTGCGCGCTCAACTTCGGCAGCGCCAGCCGGCAAATCACATTTGCCGCGGAGGCCCAGCGCAACCATTCGAAAGATTCCCGCAGCATCCCGCCGAAGGCTTCCTCTTCCGTATTTTCCAGCGATCGGCTGAACTTCGACTTCGTGCCTCGCGCAATTTTCTCCAATTCTTCAGCGATCCTTTGCACCACTTCCTTGCTTCCTTCGAACGAGGCGTAGACGAACCACTGCTCGCGTTCCAGTTCCGGTGGCGAAGCTTCTCCGGACCTTTGCAGGATCGCCCGAATCATCGCGGCAGCCCTTGGGTTCAACACTTCCAGATTCGCTAAGGGCAATCCGGCTTTTTCGATCGCGCTCCTGCATTCCAGGGCGGTCTGCGGGTTGTCAAAACCGGCAACATGACCGCCAGATGCAGGCGCTAGCGGAAATGTCCTGAAGTTCAAGCTTGTGATGATACCGAGCGTTCCCAGAGAGCCGATCAGCAATTTGTGCAGGTCGTATCCCGTGACGTTTTTCACGACGCGCCCGCCGCTCTTACAAAGTTTCCCGGTGCCATCGACAAATTCCGCGCCAATCAGGAAATCGCGCGCGGGACCGTATTGCAATCGTAGTGCCGAATCAATTCCTGAGGCGATTGTTCCACCCACCGTCGCGCTTTCGAAACAAGGAACGGCTAGGGGCAAGAATTGTCCAAGCTGTTTCAAATGCATTTCCAATTCGCGCAGCGGCATTCCCGCATCGACGCTCAGAGTCAAATCACCTGCGTCGTAATGCGCGATGGCGTGCAAGCCAGTCATATCCACAGCGATGTCGTAGCGTTCCGGCGGCAGACCTAATTCGGATTTGCTCCGCGAGCCAAGCGGCAGGACGGCGAGTTTCTCCGCCAAAGCAAAGCGCACTACCTCCGCGGCTTCTTCAGGCGAACCCGGCCGCACGATCGCGCTGGGTACCAGGGCATCGACCGAGTAGGCCTCCAGTTCTTCCGCCGCGGATACAACGCGTTTCGGTCCGATGGTTTCCGCTAACCGTCCTGCCACATCCGCCGTCGCCGTCATAGCGTTGCGCCCACCGCTTCTTTTTTCCTAATGCGAATCTCGCCGCAGCCTTTGCTTAGCGGAAAAATCTTTCCTGGATTCAGCGAAGAATCCGGATTGAACGCATCATGCACCCGGCGCATCAGCGCAAAATCCGCATCACTGAACAACAGCCCCATCAACTCGTTCTTCTCCATGCCGACGCCGTGCTCCCCGGTGAGCGCGCCGCCCATCTCCACGCACGCGCGAATGATTTCCCTGGAAGCATCGATCGCATTTTCGAATTGTTTCGCGTCTCTGGGGTCGTACAGAACGATTGGATGCAAATTCCCATCGCCAGCATGAAAAATATTGCCGATGTTGATTCCATATTTCTTTTCAATTTCCTTGATTCGCTCCAGAGCGAGCGGCAATTTCGATCGCGGAATCACTCCGTCCAGGACGTAGTTGCTCGGCGCCACTCTTCCCAGTGCGCCGAATGCATTTTTGCGCCCCTTCCAAAGCAAATCGCGTTCCCGGTCGTCTTTTGCCAGCCGCACTTCCCGCGAGTGACACTGTTTGCACACGGATTCAATCGCAGCCGCCTGTCCTTCCACGGCTTCGCGCAATCCTTCCACTTCCAGCAGCAACACAGCGCCGCTGTCCCGCGGGTAACCGGCATGGACATAATCTTCCACAACCCGCAGCGTCCATCCGTCCAGCATTTCGCAGGCTGCCGGCGTGATTCCGCTCGCGGTGATTTCCGCCACGGCTTGGCAGGCATCCTCAATCGTTTCGAAAATCGCGAGCAACGTTTTCACGCCTTCCGGCCTGCGCGCCAGCTTCACGGTAATTTCCGTCACTAGGGCCAGCGTCCCTTCGCTTCCTACGAACAACCCACATAGGTCGTATCCGAGGGAATCGCCATGTTTACTGCCGACGCGCACAATCTCGCCATCCGGCAGCACCAATTCCAGCGCTGAAATGTGGTTCGTGGTCACTCCGTAGGCCAGCGTGTGCGGCCCACCCGCATTCTCTGCCACATTGCCGCCAATGGTGCACGATTTCGCGCTGGAAGGATCTGGCGCGAAGTACAAGCCCGCGTGTTCGACCGCCCGTGTAATATCCAGATTAACCACTCCCGGCTGTACCACGGCTCGCCGGCCATCCAAATCAACATCAAGAATCTTGTTCATGCGCGCGAAGACGATCATCACTCCGCCCCCACGCGCCAGCGCCCCGCCCGAAAGCCCCGTGCCCGCGCCACGACCGACCACCGGAACTTCGTGGCGCGCAGCCAGTTTTACAATCGCCGATACTTCCTCCGTTGTATGAGGAAAGACCACGAGGTCCGGCCTGGCCTTCTCAACTGAACCGTCGAACTCGTAGAGCAACAGATCTTCGGGCCGGTCCAAAACATTCTTCGCGGCCAAAAGCGATGTCATTTGACGGAGCAAAGCGGGATGAATTGATGCTGTGGAAGGGTTCACAACTTCACTATAGTGACGTGAGCCACAACGTGGCAAGGCCTCAGGCCGATTCGTTCTTTAGCTATGTTAGTGTAGAGTCCCAGCACAAGTCAGAGGCCAGCGAATGCCGAAACCGAGAGTCTATGCTACGCATCCCTTATTCGAAGACGCGAGAAAAATTCTGGACGCAAATTGCGATATCCAGTATTGGGCCGACGCCGACAGGCCGCCACGAGATGAAGTTTTGCGCCGCGTGAAAGACAGGGAGGGTCTGATTTGCCTGCTTACGGAAAAAGTCAATGAAGAGTTTCTTCGCGGCGCGCCCAAGCTGCGCATCGTGTCCAACGTCGCCGTGGGATTCGACAATATTGATTTGGACGCTTGCACGAAGCGCGGTGTCGTCGCCACCAACACTCCCGGCGTTCTTGATGAAACCACCGCCGATTTTGCGTGGACGCTGCTGCTTGCCGTCGCTCGCCGTCTGGGCGAGGGCGAGCTTCTGGCGCGTTCCGGCAACTGGAAAGGCTGGAATCTGGACCAGCTCTGCGGTGCGGATGTGTGGGGCAAAACACTGGGCATCGTGGGTTTCGGCCGCATTGGCCGGGCCGTGGCGCGCCGCGCCTCGGGTTTCCAGATGAAGGTGATTTACACAGATGCGGTTCGTGCTTCGGAGGAAGCTGAAAAATCCGTGAACGCGGAATTTCGCGACATGAACAGCCTTCTTGCCGAGTCCGATTTCATCAGCCTCCACGTGCCGCTGCTGCCAGACACGCGCGGCTTGTTCGATGCGCCAAAATTCTATCGCATGAAGCCGACCGCGTTTCTGATCAACACTTCTCGAGGTCCGGTGGTCGATGAGGCCGCACTGGTCGCGGCTCTCGAGGGTAAGAAAATCGCTGGGGCCGCGCTTGATGTATACGAAAACGAGCCGTTCATCCATCCCGGCCTCAAGCGACCGAACGTGGTGCTGGCTCCTCATCTGGCCTCTGCCTCACTGGAAACGCGCTCCAAAATGGCGGTGATGGCGGCAGACAATATGGTTGCGCTGTTTAAGGGCCAACGCCCACCAAACATGTTGAACCCGGACATCTTTAAGAAGTAATGACAGTGCCGGTAGTCGCCGTTCCGAATAGAAGATTTTCTGCCATGCCATCCACAAAACAGATTGCCCGAGAAATTTTCCGTCAAACGCTGGCGTTCATTGATATCCCGGCAGTCATGGAACGAAAGCTGGTAATTGACCGCTCTCGGCTGGTTCTATCGTCCGCCACAATTGAGTTGTCCGCGATTTCGCGCGTCGTAGTTATTGCCATTGGTAAAGCTGCGCATGCGATGGCGAATGGTCTCTGCTCAATTCTTCCCTATGGCATTTCGTTTACGGGTGTGGTCGCAGCTCCCACCAGTCCTGCTGCGCCAATTCCGGATCTGCAATATTTCGTTTCAGGGCACCCCTTGCCCGATATCGAAAGCTTGCGTGCAGCGGAAGCCATTCTCGGCGTTCTAGGCAACTGCGACAAACACACCTTGGTATTTTTTCTTCTTTCCGGCGGCGGATCCGCTCTTGTCGAACTTCCTCTCAATCCCGCTCTGAGCCTGGAGGACGTTCAGGCTATTCACCGCGCCCTGGTTACTTGCGGCGCGCCCATTGATGCGATGAACACGGTGCGCCGGCATCTTTCGGCCGTAAAAGGTGGGCGCCTGTCCCTGGCGGCTGCCTCCGCACAGAAAATCACTTTGGCTGTTACCGACGTTCCGTTGGGAAAAGAAGCCGCGCTCGCTTCCGGTCCTACTCTCCCCGATCCCACGGACGTCGCGGACGTCCAACGGATTCTTAGAGAGTACGATTTGGCGAGGAATTTTCCTCTGCCGCTGCAACGCTGGCTTGAGGCCGAGCTCATGCCCGAGACGCCAAAGCCTGGACATGAGGCATTCGCCAACGCTTGCTTCGAAGTTCTACTCGGGCTGGACGACCTGTTTCACGCCGCGCATCATGCCGCGGAAGCCTACGGCTACAGCTGCTTCTGCGATAATTCCACCGACGATTGGCCGGTTGAACAATCAGCTGAATATTTACTGGCTCAACTGGAAGCTTGGCAGCGTGAAAATCCTGGGCAACGTGTTGCCGTCGTTGCTGACGGAGAAGTGAGTTCTCCTGTGACCGGGAAGGGAATTGGCGGACGAAATTCCGCCTTCGTCCTGGCGTGCGTGGAGAAAATCGCCGGCCGCAAAATCACCGTGCTCAGCGCGGGCACGGATGGTATTGACGGCAACAGTCTGGCGGCGGGCGCCGTAGCCGATGGCGAAACGCTCGCTCGCGCGAGTGACCTGGGCATGGATCCACGAGCTAGTTTCCGCGAGAGCGACGCTTACACTTTTTTTGCCAAGCTCGACGACGCCGTCATCACCGGCCCAACGGGCAACAATCTTCGCGACCTGCGTATCCTCTTCGCTGAACCGTAGCTCTTACGGCTTTGCAGCGGCGGGAAGGCGAGACTCGATCGTTTTTAGCCGCTCGTTCATTTCCTCCACCAACTGTTCGAGGTGGCTAAGCCGCTGGTCCTCTCCACCTTTTGCTGCCGCAGCCTGCTGCGGACCTTCATCGCCCATTCCCATCCGCGCACCCGGGCCACCCTTGCCCGGATTATTCAAGCGTTCAATCTGCGTCTTGATCATTGGCGCCATTTCAATGCTCAAGTCATTGCTCTTCAGCAATGCTTCCAGAGCCGGTACGGCAGTCGCGTCACCGCGCGAACCGAGCGCGAAGATCGACGCCATTCGAATTGGAAAATGCGGCTCGTCCAAATAGCTGGCGATCTGATTGGTGATGTCCTTATTATCTTTCTGCAGTCGGGCAAGGCTGGCGATGGCCGCTTGCCGCGAAGGAATTTCCTTCCCGGGCGCCGCCCATTCCCGCAGTAGAGGCACTGCTTTGTCATCGCCCAGCGGACCGAGTCCACGCAAGGCCGCATTTCGCAGGAAGCCGTCCGGAGAATCGCCATTCACGGCCGCGGTCAAAATCTCATATGCGTGCGGCGTCTTCATCCGGCCAAGCGCGCCCAACGCCGCTGCACGGGCACGATACGAAGAATCGTCCTTCGCGACCGATTCCAGTTTTGCGGTGATTTCTGGCGTCTCCTTGAACGAACCGAGCGCCTGCACGACGGCCGCCCGCAACTCCGGCTCTTTCACTTCGTCGAGCGCGCCCAGCAATTGCTTTGCTGCCGCCGGGCTATTTAATTCGCCCAGCGATTCCGCGGCAACTTGCCGCACACCACGCGCCTTATCGCTGCGCAGTGCCTCGCCCAGTGCAGCGGCTGCATCGTCGTCTGCCTTGAGCTTCCCCAGATCCACCGCGGCATCGGCGCGATCCGCCAGTTCTCCCGCGTTTTTCAGCTGGTTAAGCAGCTCTTTTTTGTCTTTCTTGAACTCCATAGACTTCAGGACCTGATTGCCCTTATCAAAGAGCACCATTTGAGGCGCGGATTCCGATGGAAACGTAAATGTTTCCTCGGCCTTCGACACCACCACGGGATACAGTTTCGGCCCGGTACCATTTGTGATTTCCACGTCCACCGGAACATGGAACATTCCCACGCGTCCCTCCACCTGCTGAGTCTGCCTCACCGTCAAAGCCACCTGCTTCTTCGCCGCATCGTAGCTGTAGCTGACATCGAACTTCGGAGCGCCGGCTCCGTACACCCACTGATCGAAAAACTGATCGACATTGGTGTGCGAGGATTCCTCGATGGCCTTGATCAAATCCGCGGTCACTACGTTTTTCCCGCGATTCACTTCCAAGTAATGCTTCAAGCCCGCGTAGAACGCGTACTCACCCAACTGGTGCCGCAGCATGTACAACACCCAACCGCCTTTGTTGTATACGTTCTGATCAAACTCGCTCGAGTCATCAAAATCGCGGCGCACGATCGGCCGAGGATACAAGTTCCGTTGCTGAAACCAACTCCGCGAGGCGTTCCAGCGATCGTAATCCGCTTCGTCCTTCCCGTAATGCTCTTCTGTCCAGACGGTCTCCATGAACGTGGCAAAGCCTTCGTTCAGCCAGATGTTTCCCCAATCTTTTGTGGTTACCAGATCGCCGAACCACTGGTGCCCCAGTTCATGCGAGATCAATCCGTCTTCATCCGTGGGATATTCGGGCACCAGTTTCGGGTTTCGCAACGAGCTAGCCGTATTTGTCGTGGCGCTGGAGTTTTCCATTCCGCCGGCCACGAAATCGTCCACCATAGCCTGCGCGTATTTTCCCCACGGATAATCCACGCCCAGTTTCTTGCTGAATAATTCGATCATCGCCGGCGTCCGTCCGTAGTTCACAGTCAGGCGGTCACCGCGGTCCTTCGGCGCGTAATAAGTTACCGGAATGTTCCGCCAGCTGTCTTTCACTTCCGTGAATTCTCCGGCGACGACAGTGAACAGGTACGTGGAACTCGGCTGAGACTCCCGCCAGGTCCACGTCTTCATGCCGTTGCCCGCATCAGTGGTGCTAATCAGCTTGCCGTTTGAAACCGTTTGCCAATCGGCGGGAACCGTCAGAATTGTTTCCGTCGTCAGGCGGTCGTTCGGATAATCATAGGTCGGTAAGTAGTAGCGAGTGTCTTCCGATTCGCCCTGGGACCACACCTGTTTCGGCCGGTTGGGATAATCCTTGTCCGGCAGAATGAAGTACAGACCCTTGGTCGGCTTGCCTTCGTACTTGATTTCAATTTCGTACTTTTCACCGATCTTGCCGGGCTTCGGCAAATCCACAATCAACTTGGTGTCCGTCGTGGAGAATTTTGCTTCACACTTGTTGATCTTCACGCTTTGAATCTGCAAGCCCACGGAATCGAAGGAGATCTTTTCAAGGCCTTCGCGGAGGGGCGAAACAGTGTGGGTCACGTCACCAATCACCTTTTTCTGATCGAGATCGAAGTGCAACGACACTTTCGAATGTTGCAGATCATAGTCTTTGCTCGGTGCGTATGGTTCATCCGCGCGCAGAACGAGCGCGCCGCAGAACAGCAGCGCCGCACAAAGAACAAGTTTCAAGAAAACCGCCAGACGCCATCCCACCGTTACGTTGCTCATTCGTTCCTCTCTTTTTCCCATCTGATAGAAAATCTGGTCCTGGATGTACCGTTCCAAGCGCAAGCTACAACAAACTCCGCGTCGTTCCTCCGTCCACCGTCAACGAAACTCCATTCACATAACCGGCGCGCTCTGAGGCCAGAAACGCCACCACGCTCGCAAACTCTTCCGGCGTTCCCAGGCGCCCCGCGGGAATCAGTTTTTTCCATCCCGCGAACACTTCTTCGGCGCTTGCACCGCTTCTTGCCCCCATCATCGCCGCCAGATCGTCCAGCCGTTCCGTTCGCGTGTAACCGGGGCACACGTTGTTCACGGTGATTCCATAAGCCGCATACTCATTGGCCAAGGTTCGCACCAGGCCGGTCACTCCCGCGCGCAACGCATTGGAAAGCAGCAATCCTTCAACCGGCTGTTTTACGGAGTACGAGGTGATTGTCAGAAAACGGCCCCAACTGTTCTTTTGCATTCGCGGCAACACCGCCTGCGCAAAATACACCGCGCTCATCAGCAGCTGTTCCGTCCAGACTTGCCAATCTTCGTTGGTTGTGGCCGCAAATAACTTAGACGGAGGTCCACCGGTATTCGTAACGCAAATGTCTACCTTTCCAAAGCGATCTTCGGCCGCCGCTACGAACTCTGTAACCGCCGCCGAATCACCAACGTTCAACGCGCGCCAGAAGACCTCACGTCCGCCTGCTTTGCGAATTTGTGCCGCTGCCTTTTCGAGCTCCGCCGCGTTCCGCGAGCAAATGGCCACTTCGGCGCCTTCGCGTGCCAACTCTTCCGCCACCGCCCGGCCCAGTCCCTTGCTTGCCGCGGCCACAATCGCCACGCGCCCACGCAGCCCTAGATCCATCAAACCTCCGCTCCAAACTGTCGATAATCTCGCGCTAAGCCACATCAGGTCAAATTCGCCGGTGAGAACGATGCTCCGCAGTATTGGCAAGTAAAATAGTTTGCACGCCGTGCCCCGCCGCACTAAGATTTGCGGTTAAGAGGCCCCCGTTCCACTATTCGAAAACCCTCGGGAGGTAAGTATGACGTCCACACGGATTCTTACTGCCTTGTTGTTGCTCCTTGCTTCTTTCGCACCCGCTTGCCAGGCACAACTCGGCAAGAACGTTTCGATTCCGGCCGGATCAGATGCAGATCACCAGCTCAGCGCGATTAACGCCGCCGACCCCTCGCAGAAACTCGCTCTGATTGACGATTTTTCCAAAGCGAACCCGACGGGCGATTTTCAGATTGTTGCCGACGAGCAGTACGTGAATTACTACATCAACGCCAAGCAATACGACAAAGCCTTCGAATACGGCGACAAACTCTTCGCCCTCGATCCTGACAACTACACCAACGCGATCAATATGGTGCGCGCCGCGTCCGAAAAGGGTGATGGTGACAAGCTGTACGCCTACGGGGAAAAAGCTAACTCGATTTTCCAGAACTACAAGAATTCTTCCGCTCCTGCTGGCGCAAACGCCGACGATTGGACTCGCGAGAAGGCCGACAAGCTGGCATCCCTGAAGGAAGATCAGGATTATGTCGAAAAGGCGTTGCTCAACGGCGCCTACAGCGCGAAAGATCCGGCGAAGAAGGCAGACTACTTTGTGCGGTTCGCGAAAATGTATCCGGGGACTCCCGACGGCGAGCAGGCCCTCACGATGGCCGCTTCCGCATACCAGCAGTCGCAGAATCGCGCCAAAATGCAGGAGGTAGCCAACGCAGCGCTGGCGAAGGATCCCAACGACATCGGCATGCTATTGCTTCTCGCCGATGACTATAGCGAGAAAGGCGATCATCTCGACCAGGCCGAGGCTTACGCCAAGAAGGCCGCATCCCTCGTCGATACGGCCAAGAAGCCGGACAATCTTTCCGACGACCAGTGGAAAGCGGAGACTTCCGTCCAACAAGGTGTGGCGCTGAGCACCCTCGGCCAGATCAGCCTGCAGAAGAAGCTGAACGCGCAGGCCGTGGCAAACCTTTCGAAAGCCGCCCCCCTCCTGAAGTCCAATGCGGTGCTCTATGCTCGCAATGAATACCGCCTCGGCTATGCCTACCTCAATCTGAAGCGAAATGCAGATGCCACGAAAGCATTTACGGAAGCTGCGTCCGTCGATAGTCCGTATAAGGCGCCGGCGCAACAGAAGCTTGCCGAAATCGGCGGGGCCAAGGCCGCGGCGCACAAGAAAGCTTCCTAACGCGGCATTTCCGAGCCGCACCGTCATGTGGCACACGCGCATCTAAGCCCGTGTATACTCAAAAATCGAAGGGAGCGTCTCATGTCTGAAATTGCTACGTTTGGTGCCGGCTGCTTCTGGGGCGTGGAAGCCAACTTCCGGCGCATTCCCGGGGTCATTGAAGCGATCTCCGGTTATTCCGGTGGCCACACAGAAAATCCTACGTACAAGGACGTTTGCACTGACACTACCGGCCACGCCGAAGTGGTTCAGGTGACGTTTGATCCGGCCAAAGTCAGCTATGAACAGCTGCTCGATGCTTTCTGGAAAATGCACGACCCAACGCAGGTAAATCGCCAAGGTCCGGACTTCGGCAAGCAATATCGCACGGCTGTTTTTTACCATTCGCCGGAACAAGAGGCCGCGGCCAAGAAGGTCAAGCAGGCTCTGGACGCCAGCGGCAAATTCCACAAACCTATCGCCACGGAAATCACGCCAGCTGGACCCTTTTGGCCTGCCGAAGAGTATCACCAGCGCTACCTGGAAAAGCGCGGCGCTACCAACTGCCACATCTAAACTTTTGAGCGAAGGTTATTTGTAGGGGCGCAGGACTCCTGCGCCCCATGTCCTCAAAAATCAAGCAACTTAGCCACTCCTTTCTTTCTGCTTCCGTACCGGCAATTTGCACATTTCAACGAACCGCTGCGATCGCCGCACCGCTGGTGAACCTTTTCTCTCCGTCAGCTCAATCGCACCGACGAATCAGTGCGTCTGTCGTGAAATTGCCGGCATATCCACGGACTGCACTTCCGCGGTCATCTCCGATGTTTTCATCCAATCCACGTTCTTCACTTGAAGCGCACCGGTGCGGCCTTGCGTGTCCTCGATCATCAGGTAGTCGCCATCGCGGTGATACTTCATCACCTCGACCACCTGATTCGATTTCAGCACTAAGATTGTGTACCGCTCGCTGGCTTGGGGCGGCTCCGATGCTTGGGTCGTCACGGGGACGCTTGGGGTCCGATCCATCGCCAGATGCATCGCGCTTGCCGGTGCGGAGGCAGAAGCGGCGGCAGGAGCCGGCTCGGTATACGAACTTGGCCGCGTGATGATCGCCGTCGGTGGGCGATCCGGATGCTCGACTTGCGCCAAATGCTGCGGAATCATGATGTCATCCATCAACCGCAGTTCCAGTGGCTCTTCGCCCTTTAGTGTCGGCCTCGGCCCCCGGAACGGCAGGCTGACCACCTTCCACGGCCACAGTGGTGGAATCATCCACTCCACCACGTCCCGCGTCGCGTGCCCGTTCCCATCGATCGCGCCTTGCTTGTCCACCTTGAAGCCGCGTGCCTGAATCACCTTCGCCGGAACAGGCAGGTCTCCGTTGGGCAGAATCACGCGGTCAAACGTGACCTTCAGATAGCCTTTCCCGACGAAATGGCCTGGCTCTTTGTCCGCTTCCAAGTGTCCGCCCAACATGCTGCCTCTTGGGAACAGCGGCCTGCCGAACTCCTGTTGCGTCCGCAAGTGACACAACACAGGATCGCCCACCGCCGCCGTCTTAGAAGAGAAGTTAGGTTCGTCCAACGTGCATTGCAGCAACGTTCCGGCAGGCACAAGCAGGTCCTGGCCATGGACCGCCGCTGCGCACACCAGTAGCATCACCGCGCTCACCAACAAAACGATGAGTCGTTTCATTTCGTCCTCCAGATTGTTGTTTTCGATCAGCAGCCGGGGCGAGTTGGCCGCTTTCACCGACGGGAACGCCCGAAGCTCGTCAAAACTGGACACACCCAGGCAACACCCGCGGTTCCCGACCCCAACCCAGCGTCTTTCAAAAAGTTGCTGCATGGCGGAATAATTTCGAAAATTTCTGGGGAGTTCTATTACCGCGGAAACCCTAGCTATGCCGAGCTGTGCAAGAATTTCCCGCAGCAATGGCGTGGCGTTCGAATTGTTAGCCTTTCAGCAACTTCGTTATGTATTCCGGCGTCAAGGGAATCCTTCTCGCTTGCACGCCGGTAGCGTCAAAGATCGCCGCCGCCACAGCCGGAGGCACCACGGCATTCGCCGCTTCGGAGCCGCCGCCGAATCCTTTGTCATCCCGCGAGATTTGCACCAATTTAATTTCCGGCAGCTCTTCCATGGTCAGAATCTTGTAGCGGCTCCAATTTGTGCTGGTCACTTTGCTGCGGTCAAAGGTAACTTCTTCCTTCAAGGCTTCACTTAAGCCCATGGCTACACCACTCTTCATACACAAGCCGAGTTGCCGAGGGTTGAGCACCTTGCCAGGATCAGCGCCGATCGTGAATTTTGTGACTTTTACAATTCCCGTCGACGGCGTCACTTCCACTTCCGCGACCCCTACCCAATAGGAATTCTCGCGCAGCATGATGCACATACCGCGCCCCTGCACGGCGGCATTTCCGGTTTTGCGAGAGTCGGCACGTGGCGACGGCCGAGCCTCCCATCCCGCCGCCTTCGCGGTCGCATCCAACAATTCCAGCAGCCTCGGCTCTGTTGTATGGTC
This sequence comes from Candidatus Acidiferrales bacterium, assembly GCA_963701055.1. Lineage (GTDB taxonomy): Bacteria > Acidobacteriota > Terriglobia > Acidiferrales > UBA7541 > Acidiferrum. Next base: position 2,242,300 of record OY969563.1, read on the forward strand.
CCTGCGAAACTGAATCGGATCGGCTTTGGCCATCGCCGCCGCTTCGTTCATCAATCCTTCCAGAGCAAAATTCTGCTGCCGTTGCCCCGGCGTGCGCATGATGTTTCCGCGCAAGCCTCCATACGCCGAATCCGCCCCGATGTTCGGCATGCCATACGCTTCTTCCAACCTGGTCTGAATTTTCTCGTACGGCCATTCGGTGGCAATCCACATTCCTGGTTTTGAATTGGTGGTGGGCATCCCAGCGAGAATGGCCCCGAGCAGTCGCGCATCGCTCTCGTGCGGCGAGTAGAACGCGCTCTGTATCGCGGTTATCCGGCCATTCGCGTCCAGCCCGGCCTTGATGTCCGACACCCATCCTGGTGATGCCGTCGACCATTCCAGATCTTCCTCCAGGGTCCATTGCACGCGTACCGGCTTGCCCGTCAATTGCGAGAGAATCGCTGCGTCCGCTTCTGCGCCGTCTCCACCGAACGTTGTGCGACCGTACTGTCCCGATTGCTCCAGCCACCGCACCACGACTTTGTCTACGGGCACGCTAAGTGTGTACGCGATTCGCGCTCGCAACCCTTGCGATTGCGCCGAATGCGTCCACACCGTCACGCTGCCATCGCGGCGCACATCGGCCACCGCGAGGAACGGACCGATCGGAGCGTGCCTCACGTACGGCTGTTCGTAACTCGAACTGAGCGTGCGCGTCGCGCTCGTCAGCGCTGCCTTTACGTCGTCAGGCTTGCCTGTCGTCGCTGATGGCGCGCCCCAATGGTATTCGCGCAAGGTCTTTGTGAGGGTTTCGCTGCCCGTCAGCCCGGTCCACTCCGTCCATTTCGTAGCCGCCACAACTGCCCGTGCGGCGTTGATCGCTTCCCACTCGTCGGGCGAAACCACCGCCACCAAATTCGCTTTCCGTATCACTTCTGCTGTCGGGAACTGTTGCTCATTGATTTCGCCAACCGAAATCAGCGTCGAGCCCAATGTCGCCGGCCGTACCATTCGCGCGTGTAGCATCCCGGGCAGCGCGACGTCGCAACTCCATTTCGTTTTGGCCGTCACCTTGTCGGAAATGCTTGGCACGGGATAAGACGTGCCCAGCACCTGAAACTGGCTCGCTGCCTTCATCGGCGGTTCTCCGGTCACGGTGATGCCATCGAGGCCTGCGACTCCCACCCACTCCGCCGAATCGACTTTCGGCAGCTTGCCTTTAACCGGAATTTTCAACTCCAAGTGCTGGCCCTGCACCAGTTCTCCGTAACTGATGCTCTTCCCACCGCCTGAAACAACACCGTCAGTAACGGTAAGATCGGTAACTGGAACGCCAAGCTGCGCCGCCGCCAAACCTAGCAGCGCCTGATGTGTGTACGCGGCCACTTTGCGCACGTTGCTCATCCCGGACAAAAATCCCGCGGAGTATCCGCCGTCGGGAGTCTTGTCGGTGTCGCCCATGATCAGTGAGATCGTTTCCGGCCGCACATTCAACTCTTCCGCGATCGCCTGCGCATAATATCCGCTCGCCCCAGTGCCGGTTTCTGTGCGTCCCGTGCGCATCACGATGGTGTTGTCGCTCCGGATCTCTAGCCAGGATGCCAATGCAGTCGGGTCCAGCGAATTTCCGCCTTCTGCAGCCATGGCCGAGAAGCCCGGCGGCAACAGCGCCGAAACGAATAGCGCCCCACCAATCTTTACGAACCCTCGCCTTGTGATCTTCATGGAGGTTGGAGAATTTTCAGCCGTTTCGGTGATCGGGCTCATGGCATTCCCCTCACGCCTTCATCGCTTTTGCCGCGCGTTGCACGGCGTCGATAATCGCGGCGTATGTGCCGCACCGGCACAGATGTGGCGAAGGTGGCGTGTTTGTGAATGCATCCTTGATCTGCGCCACCGTTGGATTCGAGTTCTGTGAAAGTAATTGCACTGCGGCGATCATCATTCCGCTTTGGCAATAGCCACACTGCGGCACCTGCTCGTCGATCCACGCCTGCTGTACCGGGTGCAATGTTTTCGCGGCTTCGGCTTCGCTCAGCCCCTTTTTCGCCGCCCAGACCGCCGGCAACCCCTCAATAGTTGTTACTTGCTTACCCTCCGCGTACGAAACCGGAGTAATGCACGTCCGCACTTCATCGCCATCCAGCAAAACCGCGCACGCTCCGCACTGTGCCATCCCGCAGCCCATATGCGGGCTAGTCAATTTCAGCTCATTACGCAACACGAACAGCAACGGCATGTCGGGTGACACAGACACGGTCTGCTTGGCTCCATTTACAGTGAGAGTGAGTTCCTTGGCCATATTTCCCTCAATCCAAACTTGCTCTCGACATTAATTTTCGAACGGTAATCACTTCAGACCTTTGCGACGTCGCAACGAGGTACCATGCCGGCAAGCTCAGTGCCCAATCTAAATTCAATCGCGGCGCGCTCCACAAACGTTGGCCGTCACTTCCCGAAGCAATTAAGGTCAGCGCGGTTACTGCCAACGCCAAAACCAATGCCGTATCCAGCCTCAGTCTGGAAGTTCGTAAGCCGTGACGCACTCCCCAGATTGCGGGTACCAGAAACGGCAGCAGACAAAATCGCGATAAGGATTCCACTCTGAACCGCGACAGACAAAACAAACAGGGGGAATAACACAGCAGCGCACTCGCCCAAAGTGTTTGCCGCGACGCAGCGCCCACCACATATCCGCCCGACCACGACCAGCCAATCAGCAATACTGCCTGACACAGCAGCACCAAAAGCCCAGACCCCTTCGTGAGCGAAGCCGCTTTCAGAAGTTCGGGGCAAAGCAGCCGCTGGTAGCTCCAACTCACCGAAAGCGACGCTCCCATCAGCAGAAAGCTGCTCGGAAGCGCCACTGCAAATCCCGCCAGCCACGGCCGCCAACTTTTCCAAAGCAGCGCTTGACGCCGCACTACCAACCCAATGACGCTACACACTCCGTTCCACGCACTTTCTTGCGTTTCCACCAGGTCGCCCAGCACCGCCTCGCGTTCGTCGCGTTCCAGCAGCCGCGACGCAACTTCCACAAGTGACCACTGCAAGCTGCTCATGACGCGCTTCCCGTCCGGCCCGTTGCCCAGGAGGCGCCCCTGCTCACGCGCACGACCGCGTCATAGAAATCCTTCGCGGCCTGCACGCCCTTGGGTGTCACACGCACCATGCGCTTTGCACGGCCGCCCCGTTGCGGCGTCGCGTCCCCCATCCAGGTCTTCAACAGTCCTTTTTTCTCCAACCGTTCGATGGTTGTGTACAGTGCTCCAATCGAGCACTTGCGTCCCGCGATCGACTCCAGTTCTTCGCGGATGGCGGCGCCGTAAGCCTCGTCGCCGAGGCCGGCAGCGGTGGTGATGAGTAAGTATTCGAATTCGCCTAGCATGATTAGGACCACATTGTGATACTAATGCCTCTGCCTGTCAATCCGAATCCACTGGTCGCGCGGTATCATCTCCCGGGCAAATGGAATCAAATAGAATGAGGAGGCGACCTGCCAGCGTTCCGCTATGCATGATCTGACTGTTTTCTACGACGGTTCCTGCAGCTTGTGCCGTGCCAGCGTTGCGCGGCTGCGGCGATTTGACACACGAGGACGAGTCGAAACTCTGGATTTGCACGATCCAACCGCTGCAACACGGTTCCCGCAGGTCGATCGCGAAGAAGCAATGCGCTGGATGCAAGCCGTCGATACGCGCGGCCGCGTCTGGAGTGGAGTTGACGCCTGGGCCCGCATCGGCAGCCTTCTTCCTGGCTGGAATTTGCTCGCGTGGATTCTTGCAGTCCCCGGAATTCACTGGCTTGCGGCGAAAGCGTATAGTTGGGTGGCTCGCAACCGCTATCGCTGGAATTCTTCGCTCTGCGAAGACGGCACGTGCTCGTTGCACATTCCCGGCGCGCCCAAACCGTAGTCCTCTCGTGCGCATCACGTGGACACGTCTGGGACACGGCCGTCAGGCGTTATCATCAGTACCAATGAATCCTTGGACGCCATCCTTCCTCCGCTGGTTTGCCGGTCCGCGTCCTCCTGGAGCACCGGGCCACCTGATACCGCGCTGGCTGTTTCTGCGCTCCTTGGGCATTATCTATTTCTCCGCGTTCTATTCATTACTGTTCCAGATTCGTGGTCTGCTCGGACCGGATGGGCTTCTCCCCGCCGGGATGTATCTGAAAGTGGTCGCGCAAGATGTGGGCTCGTCCCGGTATTGGTACGCGCCGACGATGCTCTGGCTGAACAGCAGCGACCGGGCACTGATGGCGCTTTGCTGGATCGGGTTGATTGCTTCGCTTTTGCTGGTACTGAATATTTGGCCGCGCGCCATGCTGCTGATTTGCTTCGTGATGTTTCTGTCGTTCGTGACCGCTGCGCAGGATTTTTCCGGCTATCAGTCGGATGGTATGCTGCTCTCGGCCGGCTTTGTCTCGCTGTTTTTCGCGCCGAGCGGATTCCGGCCGGGGTGGGGCGCCGAAGAGCCACCGTCGAGAGCCAGCCTCTTTCTCCTTCAGTTGTTGTGGTTCAGCATTTATTTCGAATCAGGACTGGCCAAGTATTTCGGCGGCGATCCTTCCTGGCGCGATTTCACGGCTATGGACCAGTATTATCAAAACGGCCCGTTGCCAACCTGGCTCGGCTGGTACGTTTCGCAGATGCCGCACTGGTTCCACGCGAGCGCGGCGGTTTTCACGGTTGTCGCTGAACTTATATTGGTGTGGATGGTTTTTCTTCCGCGCAAGTTCCGGATCGCCTGCTTTTTCATCGTCACGTTTCTTCAGATCAACATCATTCTGACGGCGAATTACGCATTTTTAAACTATCTTGTGCTCGCCCTCGGGTTCTTACTTCTCGACGATCGCTTCATGGTAAATTTCCTGCCGCAACATTGGATTGCGGCGGTCCGCGCGAATCTGGAACAGAGTGTTCCTCCGCAGGAAAAGAAAGCCATCATTGATCTGGATCTTTCGCCCGAAGCCGTCGCAAGCTCGGAAACCGTCGCTGCACCTCAGCCAGAACCGCAAGCCCGCGCCGTCCAGCCAATGATCACCACGGCGCGCCAACTGGCCTCCGCGGCACACCTCTGGATCGCGGCGTTCTTTCTGGCTTGGGTTCTCTACGCCAACGCCTTTCTCATTCTCGAGCAAGTCTTCCGCACACTTCCGCTGCTGTCAACGCCAATCGTCGCGCTGCAGCCGTTCCGCATTGCGGATCAGTATGGACTCTTCGGGCGCATGACCTGGCGGCGTTATGAAATCGAATTTCAGGGTTCGGATGATGGCTTGCATTGGACGGACTACCCGTTTCGCTACAAACCGCAAAATCCGGCCGTTGCTCCGGGTATTTACGCGCCATATCAACCGCGCTTCGAATGGAATTTGTGGTTTGCTTCTCTGGGTGAATGGCGCGATAACACTTGGGTCCTTCGCGCGGAGCAGTTGCTTTTGTCGAATGATCGCGACGTTCTTTCTCTGTTCGCTTCGAACCCGTTTCCCAACCATCCGCCCAGGCAAGTCCGCGCCGTGCTTTGGCAATATTGGTTCACGGACATTGCTACCAAGCGCGCTACCGGCATGTGGTGGCGCCGGCAGTTGCTGGGGCTCTACGCTCCGTCTTTGGAGAGCGCTTCGGACGGTAAATACATGGTGACCGGTTTCCCGGAGTCCTACCCTGCGCCCTGATTGGCTTTGATGCGAAAGCGGCGGCCGATTTACTTCGGCGCGCTCGCCGCACGTCCTTTCACTTCGTCTGCGGACGACTGGCACGCGGCCTGCATTCCTCCGGGCATCCCGGCGCATTTTGTGTAGGCAGCCAAGGCGGCATCAAAATGCGATGCGCCTTCGTTGGATTTCCCAAGAATGTAATAGTCCACCGGGTCTTTGCCGCCGCCCAGTTTCACGGCCTGTTCCATATCTGGAATCGCGTCCGCATACTTGCCTTTGCGGAACGCCACCACACCGAGCCCGCTATAAGCCACCCCGGAAGTCTCGTTCTTCGCCTGTGTGAATTGTTCTTCCGTCAGGTTCCCTGGCTTTTGAGCGGTCGCCAGAAGCTCCAACGACTTCTTGCAAAACTGTTCCGCTTCGTCCAGGTGCTTTTGCAAGTCGGGTGTATTTGCGTTCACCGCGCGAGACAGATTCGAGCCGAGCACAGCCAATGAAAGAGGATTACTGGGTGTGAGGGACAGTTCTTTGTCTCCTGCAGCCTGCAGCTTATCCGCCTGCCCTTTGACCAGATACACCCGCGCCAGCCAGGTCACCACCTCCGCTCGATAGCGGCTTTGCGGATACTTCTCGATGAAGTCTTCGCCCAGTTGTGTCTTCTTGTCGGCGTCGGTAGCGGGCGCGTCGCGAAACGCCTTGATGGCTTTGCTTTCTTGTTTGCTCACCGCTTGCTGCTGGCCCGTGTCGCTCGGGCCTGAGGCCGCGTCTTTCGTGGACGGTTCCGGCATATTGGCCGGCGGCGCGGGCGTTGGCGACGTGCCCCGCTGCGCATATACGGCTCTTCCTGCCAGCAGCATCGCCGGCAATAACGCGATCACAATGAAACGTCTTTTTCCTGCCATGAATCCTTTTCTCCTTTTCCCGCGGGCGCTTTTCATTGCGCCGAATTCCAAATCATCCAGGCCGCTCACCTATCATGTCGCGGACGGCCTCCCCTGACAAGCACCCTCAAAGGCCCGCCAACGTGACCGTAGACAACTCCCAAGTCTGGCTCCGCAATCCTTTTTGCACCACCTCTGAACTCTAAAAAGCCTTGCTGGAGTCCCGGCGCACAAACTATTATCGCTGCCTATGTTCTGACATGAGGTGAGTCATGAAGCGATTCGCGGGAATGATGCTCGTGGGATTCGGAATCACGCTAGCCGCACAAATGGCTACCGCGCAGGAATGGTCACAATCCTGGGCGCGCGAGAGAATTGAGAAATCGCCGCGTCATAGCGAGTGGGTTACCGTGAAGCATGATGGCCGCAACGTGGAGACTCTGATCGTCTACCCCGAATCGAAAGACAAGCGGCCGGTGGTTCTCGTGATTCACGAGATTTTTGGTTTGAGCGACTGGGCGCAGGAACTTGCGGACGAAGTTGCGGCCGCAGGATACATTGCTGTCGCACCAGACCTGTTGAGCGGCATGGCGCCGAATGGCGGAAGGACGAAAGATTTTGCCGCAGGCGCGGTGACCGAGGCTGTCAGCAAGTTGAATCCAGATCAGGTGACGGCGGACTTGAACGCCGCAGCGGACTACGGTTTGAAGCTGCCTGCTTCGAACGGCAAACTCTATGTAGCGGGATTCTGCTGGGGAGGCGGTCAGACCTTCCGTTTTGCGACAAATCGCGGCGATCTTTCCGCGGCGTTCGTTTTTTACGGGCCGCCGCCGGCCGTTGACGCAATGGCTCGTATCAAGGCGTCCGTTTATGGATTTTACGCCGGGAACGATGCGCGTATCGACGCCACAATTCCGGACACGATCACTGCGATGAAAGCTGCGGGGAAGACGTACGATCCGGTCACTTATGACGGCGCAGGGCACGGATTCATGCGCGCTGGCGAAGCCCCGGACGCGGATGCCGCCAACAAGAAAGCGCGCGAAGACGCATGGAAACGATGGAAGACCTTGTTGGCACAGTAAGCGCGGCCATGAACTGAAGCTAGTTCTCCGGTCCTTCCCTGTAATAGCCAGGGCGGGACCTCACTTTGAGGTTGCTGCCGCAGCGATTTGCAGACCGTTCCCCGAAATTTCGTCTCTGATATTCGTAACCGCCCAAACCGCCACAGGTATCAAGTTGTTGTTACCCCAGCCAGGATCCGCCGGCTTCATTTTGGCTCTGTTCAGGAATGTCGCGTGTAGGGTGGAAAGTCCGACGCTCCAGATCGTCACGTTTTGCAGTTGAGCTTGTCGCAGGACCGCGCCCAGTTTTGCTTCGCTTCCTTTGTCATCTGCTTCCGCTAGCACGAGCATCACGCGCCGGCGTCCTGGCTCTGTCGCCGTGGGCTTCGGTCGTCCACTCAGCATTTCTACTCCCAAGGCCATTGCGTCATACAGTCGCGTCCCGGACGTTCCATCCTGCAAACGCGCCATCGTCTTATCAATTGCATCCGCACTGGACGTGAACTCCTGCAGTTTGTCCACGGAGTCATTTAAGCCGACAATCGCCGCTTCCGCGTTTGGACCCATGACCGCCTGGCTCAACAAAACCCCGCTCCTGCGCAAGTCCGGTAAAATCGAATCAATGCACGAACTCGTTTCCACTAAAACCACCAGCGATATCGCGTCACCACCCAGGTCAAAATGCGTGATTTTTTGTTCGACGCCATTGTCCGTTATGCGAAAATCTCCGGTTTCCAGGTTGTTGACCATTTGTCCCTTTAAATTGCGTACCGTCACGGGCTCGTTCACCAGGATGCTCTCCACCCGGATTTTCCCTTCTGACTGAGGAGCCCCGTCGTCCCGGTTCTGCGCAGAGACACCCCGCACCACGACACTTCCAATAAGCAAGTATCCGAAAGCAAGGCTCAAGTAGTGCCGCATCCTTCATCGGTAGATGCCTCTTACGGCAGTAAGGTTTGCGCTGGAAAACAGAAGTGGTGATCGGTATAGCCAGCTGTGGCCGCAAATTGATACTACAAGCCCGCGGCGCCACTCGATTGGCCGTTGAACAGCATCAACCGCGAGACAACCACCTGCTCCACGGGATTTACGACGAACGGCAGAATCTTGTATGGCACGACCTCATTTGGTTCCTTGGCCAAGCCTTGTTCCAAGCCCCGTCTCCATGCCACCCGCAATTCTGTGTTGATGTGGATAATGTTGATTCCCGCCGTAATGGCTTTGCGAAAATCATGATCCTCTGTCCCTGATCCGCCGTGGAGCGTCAGGAAGACACCCGCAGCGCGCTTGATGTCCGCTATTCTCTGGATATCCAGATGCTTCTTGGTTTTTCCCTGCACCATGCTCTTTAGCATTCCGTGCATATTGCCCACTGCTGGAGCCAGAATATCTACGCCAGTGTCCTCGACAAACTGTTTCGCTTGTTCCGGGGTCGACAGCCCTTTCGTCAGGTCGGGAGAGGACTCATGAATTTCCGAGCCGGTTCCAATATCCCCAATTTCTCCTTCTACCAGCATGGATGGGTTAATTGCTTTCAGCGTTTCCACAGCCTGCTTGGTTTGGCGCGCGTTCTCTTCAAAGGGCAAAGCCGACAAATCAAAGACAATGGAATCGAATCCAGCCTTCGCGGCTTCCACGCCCTTCGCGAGAGAGTGCGTATGATCCGCGTTAAGAAAAATAGGGTAATCGAATTCCTCGCGCAAACTTTGCACGAACGCCGCAATCTGACGCGTTCCCACAAACTCACGCTCGCCTTCTGACAAACCAACCAATACCGGTACCTTTAATTGCCGGGCAGCGCCAAACACCGCCTTCAATAAAACCAGGTCAGAAATATTGAAGTGGCCTATCGCGACCCCAGTTTTTTGTGATTCCTTCAGGAGATCCCGTAACGAACGCATGTGATCAAGATCCTCCACTGTTGGATGTTCCAGGACAGCTATAAGGCGCTCGCTCACTTGGACCGCGATTAGTTCGGCGCACACATACAAACGAAGCCCATTTTCTCCCCTCATTATTTAAAGAGCCAGGGCTGGCCTCAAGACGATTACTCGTTAACGCCAGTTAGATGGCTCTCAGAAAGAAAGGATGTAGCATTTCTTTAGTACCATTCATCGCAAGTGTGCGAAACACGGACAGCTGTCGAGCGCATGGGCGGCTATACCCTGGCGGCTCGACGGGCGCGTCTGAACTCCAATGATCGTGCAAAATCTACCACCGATGGTATCCGAGAGTCTTTCGGGAAAATACAGGTGTAATTCTCTACTGGCGGACGGGGCATGTTTCTTCGCTGATGGCCTCCAGCTTGCAGTTTAGAAATTAAGTTGCTTCATCCGCCCGTTTTTGAGTTGGAGTTCGCGAGAGGTCTGCCTTCGCTCTTCGGGGGAGGCCCAAGGATAAACGATGCACTTAGTCTGGTTGGCACCGTTGATATTGGGTTCGGGCTTCGCTATTGCCGGTGGACAGAGCGTGAAATGGAAGCTATTCAATTTGGTTATCATCCTGGGCTGTATGGGCTTAGGGTTTGGTATCGGGTATGCCGCTGGTTTAGGTAGTCAAAATCTGGGAAGAATCCCCGACGCAGGCTTGCCTTTCGCCTTGATGTTCGGAATTGTCGCAGCGCTTGGATGCATGCAGTTGAATAGTTGGCGTATGAAGTGAAATGGAGTATGAGCGAGCGGCCTCTACATAGATGTGTGCAAATAGCGAACGGATCGTGTGAAAATATCGAACGGGGACGACACTCCAACGATGAGGCAGGGGAGAGTTCCCATGGGGTTTTCAGGGCAGATTAAAGAGCAAGAGGCAAGTCGCCCATTCCGGCCGCGCGTGATAATCTCTTGAAATTCAGCGTTTTTCTGAGGCTAGGCTCCAACGGCAAAAATGTTGGGGAAAAACGGAGTGTCAATTGCCTTAGTGATGGATTGAGACGCCGAGTCTCAAACGGTAGATCCCGCCTGGCTGGACAGAGGTTCGGTCGGGCTGGATTTTTTCGGCTCGCAGGATTGATCGTAGCTCAATGCGCCTTGGGTTGGTCCAGGGAGAAAAGCGAAGCGTTGGGCCAGGAGGTGAGCGGATATGAATGACACGACATTTCGGAGAGAGTTGCCTGGGGTGCGGATCGGCCTAATTGTACTTGCCTTGTCCTCATCGCTCCTGGCTGGGTCTGTTCATGCTCAGGGAATAAGCTTCGTCAATTTCCCGGTTTTCTTGTTCTCGGCTTCTGCATCTGGGGACCAAGCGCAATCACTAAATACCGGGATTCCTTCGGCAGATCGGATTCCGAGCGGAACGATTCTGCCAGTAGTTCTAGGCACTTCTGTGTCGTTTGAGAAGTGCAAGGCGGGCCAGATTCTTCGTGGAAAACTTGCGCAAGAGGTCCCTTTGAACAACGGTTCAAAGATCCGCAAGGGATCGGTGGTGGAAGGGCACATTGTGAGCGTCACGCCGAACTCGAACGCGACTGGTTCGCAAGTGACCATGCAATTCGACAAAGTGTATGTGGCAGGGCAGTGGGTTCCTGTGACTACAAATTTGCGGGCGATTGCCGGTTTCATGGCGATACAAGAAGCGCAAACTCCCGAGGAAGCGCCTAACGAGGGCACGCCCTACAACTGGTTGCCAACGACGCAGATTGGAGGAGACTCCGTCTACGGAGTAGGAGGAAAAGTGATGAGCGCGGACGACACCTCGAAAGTGATAGGGAAATCGGTGGCCGATGGCGTCCTTGTACCGGTCAGCGCAAAAGAGGGTACAAAATGCCGTGGCGAGATGGAAGGCAATGACAGTCTGCAGGCAATGTGGGTCTTCTCAAGCGGTGCGTGTGGAACCTACGGAATCGAGCACCTTACGATTACCCACGCCGGCAGGACAGATCCGAAGGGAATAATTGTCCTGGCCTCAAATGTCCAGAAGCTGTCTCTGAGGAATGGCGACGCGCTCCTTCTGCGAGTGAATTAAAGAGCGGTTTTTCTCAGCTTCTGGCTTCACGGGGAGAGGAAGCTAGGCGGGGAAGGGGCAGCAGTGATGGGCTACCCCTTCTTGCAATTTGTTCGATTCATGATCGCGGCTGCCTTTCAGTTGTAAATATCTCCTGGGACAATCTGCGAGTTGGAAGGTTTCGTGCTGCGTCTACGGAGTCGCCGCGGGCACGGAATCTGGCGGACGTCGATGTACCTGTGGCGTTGGCGTTCCCCTTGCCGGAGCGGCGTCGATCGTCTTTCGGTCCAGATCAGCCGAGCCCATTCGCCCCGCGTCTTGGTTTTCCATCACCACGCGCACGATCTGGGTTTTTCGCGGAACTCGAATCGTCAGCTGGAAACGTGACAGCACCTGTGACAGTTGGGTCGCATCCGGATTCGTCGCCACCAGAGTCACGTTTTCCATTTTTGAAGCGAGAATGGTTCTGTCCCCATTGAGGCTCGCCGCTGCCACTGTCAGAATCACAGTGCTCTTGCCGTCATTTGTGGGTTGGAAGATAACGTTCTTCGATTTCAATTCCACGGTGAACTCTGCACTCCGGCTGTCGGGGTAATGCACGACGCCGGACAGGCTCACGTTCAAAGAGTTGAACGGAATGGTGGACTGGACCGCTTCGGCAAGCTTGCTCATGCGCTGTTGTAGAGGATTGTTAGGTGAATTCTTGTCTGGAGCAAAGTAGCCTGCCTTGGTGACAGCGCGGAGGTTCGAATCCCGCAATGTTACTCGAATGCGCCGGAACTTACCGTTGGCGTCGAAGTTCTGGGGCTGGTAGGTCAGTGTGTAGTACTGCGCGCCCATCTGCTCGGAGGTTCTGATTTCCTTATCAACGTCGTTGCGATTGTAGAAGAGCTTGCCTCCTCCGGTCTCATTCACGAAGACGCCAAAATTGATGTCTCCGGCAAAGGGATCGCCATCCCCGATATCGCTATATGCTTCCATCGCGCTGAATCCGACGGCGCTACCCCTGACTGGCAGCCCGGGGTAAATCACAAAGAGGCTGATTCGCGCGTCAACCAGCATGTTGGTGGTGGAGTGCACATATTGCTTCAACTCGTCCGTGAGCTTTACATTGAAATCAAGTGGATCCAGAAAGACGTTAGGACCGCCACGGCCGACCCACACGATGTTCTTTCGCCCGGGTACGCCCCGGCTTTGCAGGGCAATTTGCTGCAGTGCGTCGATCGACTTGGCAAACCGCTCCCAGAAGAACGCTCCTCTCATTTTCTTGTAGGGCAGCGTGGCGGGTAAGTGATTGAGCGCGTACAGCAGGTCGGCTCTGCTTCGTGTGTACCCCTGCAGCAACTCAAGAGATTCGTTGCCAACCACCATCAGTTCTGTCGGCGAAGCGAGTTGCGCCGGCTGGGACATCAAAAACCGCTGCACTTCGTAGCGAATGTACGCAAAGTCATCAAAGTTTGAATTCAACAGATCGAGCACCAGGATCGTGACTGGAGCCTTTCCTTCCGGGTTGCTATCGGCGGCATTAGGCCCCAGGACATGGGTCTCCGGCGGTTCGAAGGAGAATATGCGCTGTGCGGTCTTGTCCTCCGTTATGGTGAAGTCATCCTGCGTTAACCCGCTCACAACCGGATGGCCCTTTTTGTCCAGTACGGTCACATCCAGAAACACCAAGGCTGAAGTCACCTGAATTCTCGGCGCGCCGGAGGAAGGTTGCTGCGCCTGTGCTTTCAGTTCGCGAACAGGGATGACCGTCAACAGAATAGCTGCACACCCAAGCACTCGAATGAGTTTCATGAGTAGCCTCGTAAGAATTCATCCTTGTGTGAACGATACTGCCCTCATCCCGGCCATCTGGATCCCTTGGGGTGCATGTTCCCGCAAATCCCATATCTGGAGATGTAACCGACCCTCGATAGATTTCGCCAAATTTCGTACAGCAAGCGTACAAGTGCCGGACGCATTTTTATTAACTGATAATGGCGGCTAGCGATGGCCTCCACCGCCTCCGTGGAATCCTTTACCGCCAAAACCACCGAAGCCGTGAAAGCCACCACTATGGAATCCACCGCCGTGCAAACCTCCACTTCTTGCTCCCAGGAATGAACTATGCGCGCTGTAGCCAGACGCGTAATGAACGCCGTGGCCGTAATTTGCCGGAAGCTGGTAGTGCGCTTCTGGTCCCCAATGTCCATAGGTGGGGCTGAAATGATGATAGTAATGACCACCCCAGAACACAGGAGCGCCAAAGGCACACCAGGGTGAATAGAAACCCCAACCAAAGGGACTATAGAAGATGCCGTCTCCGGGAAGAAACGTGTACGCGTCAAACCATGGATCCCAATACCAGCCGTCCCCGTACCAGCGCCAAAGCCGCCTAGAGAATAAGTGGGGGCGTAATCGGCGTTGGCTTCAGCGAGGTATGCAGAGCGCAGGCTGGTCCAATGATAAAGGTCCTCCACTTCGGTTTCTTTTTTGTCGAATTTTTGGACTTTGAGAGGCACGGCCGAAAGATCGACCATGTGGATGGCCTTCACGGTAACCGATTTTTCGCCGTCGTCCACGATTGCTTCGCCGTCCAGAACGCGAACGACGTGAAGATTTGCATTGAAATTGTAGAGCCCCATCTTCACGAGTTCGGTCGAGACACCGTCCTCGAGAATACGTAGATCATTCTCGGGATGGATTTCCGTCACTTCGACGAAAGCTTCGCCCTCGTCCACAGACAGGCGGGTTGAAGTCAAACCCGAGGCGATCATTGTAGCCGCCGAGGACGGTCCCAAACGGACAAATACACCGTGGGTCAACAGAAGCTCCGCTTTGCCATTCTGCGTGGTCAGGGTTTGACCTGGGTCCAATCCCACGGTGCCGATCGACAAAGCGTCCAATGACTTAGAGCCAAGGGTGACTTGGCCTTCCACATAATTCAACGTTCCGGGCCGTGCCACGTGCTGTTGGTCCGCGGCGCGAATGGAAGAAGGAAAGAGGGCAAGTCCGACCAAAACACAAGTTGCGAACCCAAGTAGAGGTCTCATAACGCGCTCCTGCCAGGACTGCGCGGTGTTATTTTTCCTGGACCTTACCCTACTATTAGGCAATTCGCATGCCGATACAGTTCGATTCAGCGGCCGCAAGCAACTGGCTTCTTCTTACTCAGTTGTGGCAGAACGCGAAAGCGAAAAACGAAGAACAATGTATGGTTTATGCGCGTTTGGCACTGAAAATGTGAAGAAAGAGCACGGTTGAGACAGTTGAATAAGTCGTTGAAGAAAATAGCCCGGCTATTTTCCAAAGCGATAGATCAATCCGATGTTCACCTGACCCTGTTCCGCTTTGTTTGCGACGGTAGCCGGATAACAGCCATAGAAAGGATCGCAATACTCTGTCTCTCCCGAAGTCGTGTGCGAAGGAGACCAACGCGCCTCTAACCTTGCTCCCCAATGAGTGTTGAAGAAATATTTCAAGCCTCCTCCCAGGTTGTAAGAAAATCGATTGCTGAAACCCAAAACCGACTGGCCATCGACGGGCGCAGTGCCGAAGTGCGAAAAACCGAGACCCGCGACGGCGTACGGGCGAAGTTTGCGTTCTGGCGACAGGAATTGATAGAGGACGCTGAACTGATACATATCGAAATTCATATTCGATACCGGGGAAAACGTATTGTCGGTGGGATTGTGAGAAGTCAGGGAAGTAGGCTGACGATTCCACATAAATTCGCCCTGGAAGTTCTGCCAAAAAGTGATGTCGCCCATAATGCCGTAATCCATGCTGTTTTTTATCTTGAGGTAGTCAACGTTCGGATTGCCTTGCTGACTGAGGTCAATCGTTCCCCCAAATCGAGAACCAAAGAATGGCGTGATTTCGTAGCGCCCGTAATTGTAGTCAGACTGTGCGTGCAAGCCGGACGCAGCGCACGCGAGGAATAACACCACCAGCCATGGTCTCCAGTTGACCATTTTGCCTCCAGTATTCGTTCATGATTAAACTCTGCGAAAGAAGCACGTGAAAGGAGGCCCCGCGGCCACCTTGCAGACTTCGAGGGTTAGAGCAAGGCCGATGCCACGAGGAAGGTTCATCTCGGATGCTTAAGTATTTATCTTTTAGTAGGTTGCGACCTCACAAAGAGGCAGACACATAGCTCCGCGAACACGTGTGGCGAACACGCACATCCCGTGTAAACAAAATGCACAGGTTCATCAGCTTGAAAATTCTTTCGAACCGGACCTTTGCGCTCAAGTGTCCAGTGTATGGTGCGCCTTGATGAACTTTTCGCCCTGGAGCACCTGGATGTCATCCAGATAAGCGATCATGGCGTACTTCTCGAAGTAATGCGTCGCAACATGCTCGAGAATTTTGTGTGCGACCTCAGGAGTAGCAATAATCTCGATTTTGGTGTTTCCAGACTCCGCATGCCTCGGCCGAATACCTCTTTCCCCTTGACCACGGGCGTCACAACTGGTGTATCCCGTAGCTCCGAGAACCTGAACTTCTTTTACCAGGCGATACTCGACATCGTTATCTCCGATGATCACGATGCGCTTCATCGCAACAGTGTGCATGATTGGCTCTCCCGTTACTCGTCGATTTTGTGCTCTTCCATCTTGTTGTACAACAAGCGGCGATTAATTTGAAGACGGTTAGCAGCCTCCGATTTGTTACCGCTGGACTCCCGGAGAGCTCTAGCGATCAGGCGTTTCTCCAGTTCGGCGATGGATTTGTGAAAGGGCAGGTCCAGTAAATCGATCTCGAATTGATGTGAGTTTCCATTCGCATTCGAATTGCTTTTGGCGGGGAAATGCTCCGGCATGATGACGCGGCCCCGCGCCATCAGCACGGCGCGTTCGATCATGTTTTCCAGTTCGCGCACGTTTCCCGGATAAGAGTAGTTCTGCAGCATAAGAATGGCCTCGTCGGAAAAGCCGACTACATCGAAGCCATTTTTCTCGCTGTACTGGCGCAGAAAATGTTCGGCGAGAGGGACGATATCGGAGCGACGCTCGCGCAGAGAAGGAATCTGAATGCGCACCACGTTGAGGCGATAATACAAATCCTCGCGGAACACTTTTTCACGGACGGAAGCTTCCAAATCGCGATTCGTTGCGGCGAGCACGCGAAAATTGCCCACGATCGTTTCCGTGCCACCGACGCGCTCGAATGTGCGTTCCTGTAGGACGCGCAGAAGCTTGGATTGCAGAGCAGGCGAGAGTTCACCAATTTCGTCAAGAAAAATCGTGCCACCCTCGGCCATCTCAAAACGTCCGGCCTTGCGCCCTATGGCGCCAGTGAAAGCGCCCCGCTCGTGGCCAAATAGCTCGGTTTCCAAAAGGTTTTCGGGCAATGCCGCGCAGTTGACGACGACGAAAGGTTTGTTTTTCCGTTGGCTATAATTGTGAATGGCCTCTGCAACCAGTTCCTTCCCGGTGCCCGATTCGCCGCAGATCAAAACCGTGGAGTCGGTTTCCGCCACTTTGCCGACCATGATGAACACATCCAGCATGGGGCCGCTGGCGCCAATCAGCCGTCCGGTGACGGAAGGGTAGCCTTGAACCGATTGGGAGTGTAAACGGATCACCTCCCGATTCAGGGAAGAATGATCCAAGGCGCGCTCCGCGGTCACCACGATTTCGTCCAGATCGAATGGTTTGGTGACAAAGTCGTAGGCGCCCAGTCGGATCGCTTCGATGGCGCTGTGGCTGGAACCATACGCGGTAATGACGATCACCGGCACGGACGCCAACCGGGGATGGCTGTGAACATATTGAAGAACTTCCTCGCCGCCCAACTTTGGCATTTTCCAATCACTAAAAATGAGATCGGGAACGGTGGTATTCAACAATTCGATCGCCGTGGAGCCGTCATCGGCTTCCAGAGTCTGGTAACCGCGCGCGCGCAGAATTTCCGCCAGCGTTCTGCGCAGGTTCGCTTCATCGTCAACAATGAGAATCGTTGTGGCCATTGGAGAGAGTCGGTAGAGCGCCTGCCGCCTAAGGCGTAAGCGAATTTGGAATCGTCACGCGGACACTTGTGCCTCGTCCCTCTACGCTTTCGATCATGATGTCGCCTCCGTGCGCGCGAACCAATTCGTGAGAAATGGACAATCCGAGGCCGGTGCCCGAGGGCTTGGTCGTGAAGAACGGGTCAAACACATGGCCAACGACAGTGGAAGGCATGCCCCTACCCGTGTCCTGAAACTCGACGCAAACACCGGAAGGTTCTTCATTCTTGTTATGAGACGCCAAAGTGACGGAAAGCGTTCCACCATGCTCGGACATGGCTTCAAGCGCATTCTGGATGATGTTGTCGAATACTTGCGCCATGCGATCTTTGTCGACAAGAGTAAGAAGATTACGCCCGGGAAGATTGGTCATCAATTGAACGTGGTGGCTTTGCGCAAAATCTTCAAAGGAACGGACGCGCTCCCGCACCAACACTCGCAAATCGATCGGTTCCAGTTCAAGTTGAATCGGCCGGGCAAAGTTCAGAAGGCGGTTGACGATGCCGTTAAGGCGCTCGATTTCTTCCAACGCGATGAGGCAGGACTCCTTGACCTTAACATCGGCGGCGTCGCGTCTGCACATCTGAACCCGCAGGCGGATCGTCGCCAAGGGATTGCGAACTTCGTGGGCCACCCCGGCGACAAGGCGGCCGAGGCTGGCTAGGCGCTCGGCATGACGCAACTGCCCTTCCATCTGCTTCTCATAGTCGATTTTTTCTTTCAACGTTTTACCCAAGCGATTGATGGCCTGGACGATATACTGGATCTCCGCCGGCTCGTCGGTTGTGTTCACCCGGGAAGACAGGTTGCCTTCGAGCGCCTGCAAGCCATTTTCTATTTTCCGCACGCCCCCTTGTAGGTTTCGAATGACCAGCAACGTCAGCAACACGCTGGCCAAAGCGGCGAAAGCCAGGCTGGTCGTGATCAGGTATGCCCGAAAGCGATTTGCTCCTGGAATATCGGGCAGGCGTTTGACTGCCCAGGCGCTCCCCACCACCGAATATCCCTCGCGAATAGGAATTGCGCTGACGAGGAGAACGCCGGAAGGATTCACAATGACCTGATCGGTACTTTGACGAGTAGCCGCCGCCGTGCGCGCCAGATGCAGGACGGACTGATGTTCCGCGTCAGGAATGTCGCCATTTTCCGCGCGCTCCAGGGAAGATTGTCCGGTGGGGTAGAAGTTTCCTACCAGCGTATCCGCTGATGACGAATAGAAACCACCGCCTACTCCATCAAGATTCTGAAGGACGATCCGGCTGACAAGTGCCATGACTTCCCGGGAACCGCCGTCATTTGGGTTATCCAGTGGCGGTTGTTGATGATTGCGACGAGCCGAGTCTGCCCGGTCCTCATATTCCTGTGCAAGGTTTCTGGCCGATTCGGTGAGGCGTTTCTTTTCCGCGTTCAGGACGGCAGACTTCGTGTAGCGAAGAGTTGCGACGATGGCGAGTAGCACGGCGAGAGATAAAACGACAACGAGCGTGCCCAGAAGGCCCACTTGCCACCGAAAACTCATTCTGGAGAGTGAGAACTTGGAGGGCAGAGTACCTCCTCTCTCTCCGCTGACAATATGATAGCAATTATCCAACAGTCGAAGAGTATCCCCTGGTTGGGAATCTGCCCCCTGTTGGATTTGAAACCGAACTGGCGGCCGCATCTATCAGAGAGATGCCGGATGATTTGCGTACCACTTCCGGCAAACGTGTTCCGCCGAATACGCCCCCGCAAGAGCCGCTTGTGCAAATTCAGAAGCATCTTCCAGGACGGCATTTCGATAAGTGTGCCGGGCTTGTTTGTAAAAAGCATCTCCCCAGGAAGCGATCTTGCGCACCTGCGCACGATCTTCCGACGGAAGCGTGCCATGCTCCAGTACCCAATGGATTCTTGAAAGGACAGACTCGGCATGCGCCAAATCTTCCTCTACGTTGACCGACTCCGGAGCTGCGGAAATATGGTCGGGCGGGGGCGGAACAAGCGAAGGCAGAGTGCTGTCTGAACGCAGGGTTCGCGCCATGACGATTTCTACAATCCGTGAGAGGCTTCCGGAGGCCTCCGCGAATTCCTTGGCACCGAGAAAGTCGGTCGCCGAAAAGCGGGCAAGCGCCTGGACGTAGGTATGCTTCGCTTCGTCCAGGAACTGGCTGATCCCGGGAACGCTGTGTTTCATGATGTGCAGGTAAGCCAGGATCGCCTGTATGCGGTGCAGGCTGTCGTAGGCCTGACCAATGCTCCTCGCGGAATCATTGCGTGCGAAGTTTATCCCACTCTCATCGGTTTGCTGAAGCATCGAGCGGAAAAAAGAGGGAGGGTGTAGGGGAGCAGCATCGCCATTTTCGGCTTCAATACTGTTAGAGCGATCGTCAGGCTCTGGCAGGGAGACCGGATCACACTCCTCTCCAAGCTGCGAACTCAATGGGGCCAGGGATGCAGGTTCAACTGGGGTGTTGGTGAGCTGCATCCCTGGTTTGCCTTTGTGTTTGAGGGCAGGCAAAGTCGCTGACTGTTGCGAATCCATGTTTGTGACTCGAGTAGCGAGAAGGTATCCCTCCGGAAAATCGCCCGTTCGAGCGACTCCCTCGACCGCCACGGAGCACCCTTCCGTAACGATTGGCGAAAGAGATTCCCTTAGCGCCTCCGGCAAGCGAACCTCGCGACCGCCCTCCAGCAGGAAGCCTTTGAGTTCACCGTCCGGATCTCGAATAAACTGTGCAACGCGGCCAAAAACAAAATTCATGTCATCCCCGGATACTTCCGCCATGTTGCGAAGCAGGCATTAAGTTCACCAAGTCAGGCCAATCACGAGCATGCAGCCGCAAGTGCGAAGAGAAGCAGAAACCTGAGTATGCCAACGATGACGTCGTAAACACCGCGCGTGTCCCATATCAGTCGCACTGGGTTCCTTCTTCGCCGTCCTACCACCGGGCACTCCAGTAGCACGTCCACTTCCAGACTGCGAAAACGCAAATACGCGAATAAATCGTTGATTACAGGCTCACTGGCTGGTTTGCAGGTCAACGCGCGCGCAACGTGTTGTAAAGAAAAAGAACGATGTTGTGAAGAAAACGAACAAAAGGAGCTCCACACCGCAAGTGCCAAACCCTGGCTGCTGCGTAATCCGGGCAATAAATTGGGTGGGATTGTAGGGGGCAATCGCAACGCAGTGCGTGTCTATCGCAGCGTTTAGCGCGGGTACTTGCGACGCACCGGTCGATCAGAAACTGCGAGCCGAGAAAACACCGACAGGGATCCAGCCGTGGAACCATATTTGCTAGAGGAAGCGCTGTGATCAAACACCGACATTGATTTCAGGGTATGGGAGGGAATTTGTCTCAATCGAGGAACACCACAGTCTCCGGACCGGAGAAGTGCCACGAATGCCTTCCAATTCACATGAGCGAGGCGGAGATCAACGACTTGTTCGCAGCCTGCCTGCCAAAATTGAAGAAGGCTACGAGAAAAATGTTGGGTAATCCACAAGATTGCGAGGACGCGCTGCAAGAAGGGCTGCTCTTGGCTTTTCGAAAGCTGCATCAGTTTGAAGGGCGCTCCTCATTTTCCACTTCGTTGCACAGTATTGTGAGGAACACATCGCGATCGCACTACCGCAAAACTGCCGGACGACAGACAGTATCCCTGGAGTCAGACATTTCTGACACCGCCGAGAGTTTCCCTAAGCCCGAATTGGCGGAAACGCGGCCTTCCCCAGAGGAAATTTGCATCCAGAACGAGCGCTCAGAAATTCTCCGAAGGACGGCGCGGACCATGCCCGCACGATATCGGCCGGCGATTGAGCATTTTCACATTGAAGGGCTGGGGGAGGAGGAAACTGCCCGAAGGTTGCATATGACAGTGAGCGCGCTAAAGTCACAACTTCACCGTTCGCGTCGAGTACTTATCTTAAGAATGCGTGGTTCGCATCTTGTGGCGAGATCAAAAAGGTGGGCCGCGGCGAGTTAGGGCGGCGCGCAGCGCCGTTCGAAATCTCTCTCTCCTATTAATCGCTAGTATATTATTTTGCTCGAACGACATCATCGCGCGAACCTCGAGCGCGACGCTCGCAGCCCTCTGTTCCTGTAAGAATCTTTCTGTGAAAATCTTAGACGCACGAACGGCCAGGCACGACGGTCTTTCGGAGAGTTGTATTGCCGACTGCGCATGGACGCCTGCCAATCAAGAAGGCGATACCACTTGCAAGTTTGCGTACATGTTCCAGATGCAAGTTTTCTCGCAGTTAAACGAGTCAAGTTGCGCTGCGTAGCGACGTTCATGGGAAACGAGTTGGCATTTGTGGGGTTGGATCGAATCGCGGATCGTAGTACTACGGAAAGAGAGGCTCTTTATGTTTCAGCCTATCGCCCCAAGAATGATCTCTGCAAATTTGTGCCGTCTATCGCGCTGCTCGCTCTTTACAGCAATTGTTTGGCTTGGATGTGCTTATGGGACATTGGGGCAGCAGCGTACGACAGATGAGTTACGCAAAGTAAACGAATCGGTGCAAGCCCTCATCAAGAGTGTGTCTCCCAGCGTAGTACAGATTCTTGTGACGGGCTTTGGGACAGTTGGGGAAAGTGGACACGGGAATACGGGAGAGGTGATAGGAAGGCAAAGCGCGATTGGGAGCGGGTTCGTGGTCGACTCCAGCGGATACATCATTACCAATGCGCACGTAGTGAACGGTGCGCAGCGCATCCAGGTGGTCCTTCCTGAGGTGGATTCGGATAGTTCGGCACGGAGTGTCCTGGCGGCGAAGGGGAGGATTGTACCGGCGCAGATTGTCGGGGTTACGCGGGAGATGGATCTCGCTCTCTTGAAGGTCGAAGCGGATGGTCTGCAGGCGTTGCCTGTAGCTTCGTATCGCGACCTCCGCCAAGGCGAACTGGTATTTGCATTCGGTAGTCCCGAGGGCTTGCGCAATTCGGTAACCATGGGAGTCGTGAGCTCAACAGCGAGGCAGACCGACCCGGATTCACCGTTGGTGTACGTTCAAACCGATGCGCCGATCAATCCTGGAAATAGCGGAGGCCCGCTGGTCAACGTGAATGGTGAACTGGTGGGAGAAGTGAATACATTCATTCTGTCGCAAAGCGGCGGAAATGAAGGGCTCGGATTTGCCATTCCATCGACTGCCGTTAGCTTGGCATACGCGCAGCTTCGAAAATACGGCCACATGCACAAAAGTGAGATCGGCATCGGACTGCAGACGATCACACTTACACTCGCGGCGGCGTTGGGCTTACCGCGGAATACGGGCGTGATCATCTCTGACGTATTGCCCGGAGGCCCGGCGGAGGCGGCAGGGTTACGCATTGGAGATGTGATGTTAAGCATCGATGGCCGACCGGCGGAGTCGCTGCCTTTCGTGGCATTCCATTTTTGGGGGAGACAAGAAGGAGAGAAGGTGCACCTGGTGGTACAGCGCCAACAATACCAACTTCCGTTTGATGTGCCGGTGGCGGAAGAGAAGCACGACATTGACCAAGTTACGGCGTTGGCAGACCCGTCGAAGAATCTCGTCCGGCGATTGGGCATCATTGGTCTTGAAATCGACAAGAGAATTGCGTCGATGTTGCCGGCGTTGCGCGATCCATACGGGATTGTGGTTGCAGCGCGCACGGCCGACAGCGGAGTGGGAGTGCCGCTGGAAACGGGCGACGTCATTCGGACTTTGAATGGTGATCCCATGACCACGCTCGGCCGATTGCGGGAGACTCTGGCAAAGCTGGGGCCGAGCAGCAGCGTGGCATTGCAGATTCAGCGGGACGACCAACTGATGTTTGTGGCATTCACGATGGAGTAGCCCTTATGGGAGAAGCGCGTGTCTCGCCCTTATTGAGCAAATCCCTCAAGTCTCCCACTTTCACTATCCTTCAGATCCAAGATTGCGCAAGAGAAGTAGGATCAGATCGTCGTCGAATTCGCCGGAGCTATGGAACCACCGAATCTTCTCAAGGACCGAGAGCATCTATAAGACTTATGTGGAGAGCTTTCGGGGAGTGGGTCATCTGAATCGCCTCCTGAGGAAGACCAGACGATTGACATGCCTCGAACCAAGCCACGGAAGTGCGCTGTAACGAGAGAAGCCCTCACAGGGGCAGGCAAGGATTCGCTTCAGAACAAAATCCAGGGAAAGCCATGAGCAAACAAACTCGCGTCAGCCATCCGATATATAGCCTTCTGCCCACGGATGTCGAAGGGTTCGATTCCTTGGCCGAACTCGCACTGGACATGCGCTGGTCGTGGAACCATGCCACGGACGGGGTGTGGCGCACGCTCGATTCCCGCACTCTGGGGACTCACACAAAATCCTTGGGTGGTCCTACAGACGGTGTCGCGGGAGCGTCTGGAGCGCGCCCTGGGCGATCCCGCTTTTCGTAAGAACGTTGACGCCTTGTTGCGAGCCAGGCGTCAAGCGTCCGATGCGCCCGCGTGGTTCCAGCAAACGCATCAGCAAGCTCCCCTGACCTGCGTCGCGTATTTCAGCATGGAATTCATGCTGAGCGAAGCGCTCCCTATCTATTCGGGAGGCCTTGGCAATGTGGCTGGCGATCAGCTTAAATCTGCCAGCGTTCAGGGGGTGCCGGTCGCCGGAGTGAGTTTGCTTTATCAACAAGGCTATTTTCGGCAGGTGATCGACAAAGACGGAGCACAACAAGCTCTTTACCCATACAACGACCCAGGACAGCTGCCCATCACGCCGTTGCGCCGTCCCAATGGCGAATGGTTGCGCTTGGAGATTGCCCTACCGGGTTATTCGGTCTGGCTCCGTGCGTGGCAGGTTCAGGTCGGCCGTGTGAAGCTCTATCTTCTGGACAGCAATGACGCGGCGAACTATCCCGCTCACCGGGGGATTACCAGCGAACTGTATGGAGGCGGATCGGAGTTGCGCTTAAAGCAAGAGCTGCTGCTTGGAATTGGCGGCTGGCGATTGCTCCGTGCCATCGGGATCGAACCAGAAGTCTGTCACCTGAATGAGGGGCATGCGGCGTTTGCAGTGTTGGAGCGCGCACGCACTTTCATGGATGAAATGGGCCAGTCGTTCGAAGTGGCACTGGCCGCCACTCGAGCGGGCAATCTCTTCACCACCCACACGGCGGTGGAGGCAGGCTTTGACCGTTTCTCTCCAGCGCTGATTGAGCAATACCTCGGTGGATACGCCGAACAGAAGCTTGGCATCACACTCTATAACTTGCTGGCCCTGGGGCGCCAGAACCCAAACGACTCATCGGAGAGTTTCAACATGGCCTATCTGGCAATCCGGGGAAGTGGAGCGGTGAACGGCGTCAGTCGCTTGCATGGGAAAGTCAGCCGGTCCCTGTTTGGACGTCTGTTTCCCCGCTGGCCCGCGGTGGAGGTACCCGTCGGACACATCACCAATGGAGTTCACATGCGTGGCTGGGACTCGGCGGCATCCGACGATCTCTGGACGAAAGTGTGCGGAAAAGATCGCTGGTTGGGTCCGTCGGAAAATCTGGAGAGGGATAGCGGGCACGCATCCAACGCCGGGCTGTGGCAATACCGACCGACGCGCGCAAATGTCTCGTTGAATATGCGCGCGAGCGATTGTCCCGGCAACTGGCCGCCGCTGGCGCGTCGGCCGAGGCTATCGAGGAGGCAAGGCGCCTTTTTGATTTCGATACCCTTACGTTGGGTTTTGCGCGCCGCTTCGCGACCTACAAAAGGCCGAACTTGTTGCTGCACGACCCGCAGAGGCTGCTTCGTCTACTGACCAATTCGCAGCGTCCGGTTCAACTCATCATCGCCGGAAAGGCCCATCCGGCGGACCAAGCGGGGCAGGCCTTGATCCAGCAATGGGTGCAGTTCATCCGTTGGTCCGAGGCGCGCTTCCATGCGATCTTCCTCGGTGATTACGACATGAACCTGACTGAGCGCTTGGTGCAGGGCGTTGACGTCTGGATCAACACACCGCGCCGGCCCTGGGAAGCCTCTGGGACAAGCGGTATGAAGGTGCTCGTTAACGGAGGAATAAATCTTTCGGAGCTGGATGGTTGGTGGGCGGAAGCCTACACGCCTGAGGTGGGCTGGGCGTTGGGTGACGGCCAGGAACACGGTGACGATCCGGCTTGGGACGCCGCTGACGCAGAGGCCCTGTATGAATTGCTCGAGCGCGAGGTGATCCCGGAGTTTTATACGCGAGACGAGAATGGCATTCCCACTGCATGGGTCACGCGGATGCGCAAAAGTATGGCGCGCTTGACTCCACGCTTCTCCGTCAATCGCACGCTCCGCGAATACACCGAGCAACACTACCTCCCCGCTGCCGCCGCTTACCGGGAGCGGATGGCCAACAAAGGCGAAGTTGGCAAGCAGATGGTTGATTGGCAGCATATGCTGGATCGGAACTGGGACTCCTTACGCTTCGGAGACTTGCGGGTTGATACCAATGCAAATGACCACCTGTTTGAAGTCGAACTCTTTCTAGGCGATCTCGACCCGAAGACAGTGCGAGTGGAACTGTATGCCGACGGAGTCAGCGGCGGTGACCCGGTACGCATTGAAATGAAGCGCGCACTACCACCTTCTGACGACTCGCGCTGCTGTGTCTATCACGCAGCGGTACCTACCGCTCGTCCATCGAACGACTACACTCCCCGAGTGATACCTCGCCGCTCCGGCGTGGCGATTCCGTTGGAATCCGCTCGGATCCTGTGGCAACGATGATGCAAACGTGTCGACGCGCGTGCTCAAGTTGGCCACACAGCTGAGCCTTGTGACGCGGTGGAAGAAATATCTGTACGTTTTCGCTGTTCCGTATTTCCTAATGGATTTGGGCGGCTGTCAGAGGCGGATTCCCGGACCTTGCTTCCGCAGTCATCTCAGAGGTCTTCCGCCAATCCACTTCGCTTAACTCCACGACATTGTTGCTGCCGTCCAGTTGCTCGTGTCGAAGGGCAGGCCCACGGGTTCAGAGCCGGCGCGTTGGGGCCCGGGAAATCATTACGGAAATCCTGCCAACTACGGTCACGGGGTCCACTACGCTTCAAGATCTGAGGGCGGTGTGGCACTTGGATCCAGAGGCGCCTTTGGCGGCGGTTACCACGGAGGAAGTGGGTTCCGGGGAAGCAGCAGCGGTAGCTCCCACGGTGGCGGCGGTTTCCATGGTGGTGGATTCGGCGGTGGAGGATTCCACGGCGGCGGTGGCGGCCATCACTAAGCGTGAATTTCTTTAGCACCCACAAACCCCACAACGAGCGGACCGCTTCCTGCAACCGGGAGGCGGTCCGCCGTTTTTCCAGCACTATCCATGCGCACCGCGCGCCGTGCGAACGAAGTTTACGACCTGTAAATAAACATCCCACAGTCAACCTTGCGGGTCACACAAAACCGGCGAGCCTTCTACAGTGATTGCTATAGTTCCACGTCGCGGGTTACTCTGCGCGCGACTTCGGAGCGAGAAATAGGAACGGAGGCGCTCCCTTAGCGCATCTAAGAAAATGAAGCTAATTTTTTTGGAATTGGCAACATTCGTGCCTGTTATAGGAATGGCTCTGCTGCTGCAAATTCATTTGCAGCGGTACACGTGGCCCACAAAACTGAAGTGGTTGTGGGAGGCATGGAACTATGTATCGATCGGCAATCATGATTCTGATCGGAAGTTTATCTATCGGAACCGCTGCAGCTCGGCCTAACAAAAATGCGCCGACACCGGCATCGCCGGCGGTTGCAGTGAATGGTTCACTGGCCAATGGCTCAGCCATCGGAGTACAACTCACAAAGTCAATTGACTCGCGAAAAATGAAGGAAGGCGATGTAATTACCGCGCGTGCCATGGAGTCCAGCAAAGTCGACGGGAAGACCGTGATTCCCGAAGATGCCAAACTCGAGGGGCACGTGACACGCGCCTTGGCCCGCGCCAATGGAGATTCTTATTCCGCTGTGGAGTTTGTGTTCGACAAAGCTATGCTGAAACATGGCGAAGAGATGCCCCTGAATATGAAAGTACGCGCCATTGCTTTGCCGCAAAGCGAAGTGATGGGTCCGCCTAGTCCGGGAAGGGACACCGCGCCCTTGGGTTATGGCCCACCACAAGGAGGAGCCGACATCCAGGCCGGTAGGGATGCGGTGATGCCGCCCTCTCCACTGGCCGTGCCAGACACGACCGGCTCCGCCCAAGAGAAAGATGGAGCGTCTTTCGCGAAACCGGTTGGTGGCCTGAACGACAATGGCGCGTTGATGTCTAACAGCCGGGGCGTTTATGGGTTGCGCGGGATCGGTTTAGGAACAGTGATGGCAGGCAATCAACCCGCTGCATTCATTACATCCATGGGCAAGGAAGTACATCTGGATAGTGGCACTCAGCTATTGCTGGTGGCCCAGAGAAAACCCGTGCAGATGCCGGCGAATTAACGAAATAATTGGATCAACGCCGCGAGAGAAGACGAGTAGCATGATGGCAGGGCGAAGCCAGCGAAGCTTCGCCCTCTGTTATCCTCGTGCGATGACCAAAGAAGAAGCGAAGAAAGCAATTATTTCTGGTTGATGTGACGCTGCATGTCTACCGCGCATTAAAATAACTACCCTAGTTCAGTGGCGGTCTCAAATGCAGAATCGCAGAAGATTGGGCGCTACGACGCTCTTAGTGGCGGCCTACGCTCTTGCTCCGACGCCGATCTTTCGAAGAATGTCTTCCATCAAGCACCACTTGGTAAAGCCGGACTGCAGCAAATTGGCTCCAACAAACGCGGTAAACCAGTACCAGTTGTGATTGACCCAAGTCCCCAGTGCCAGGGACACGAGAATGAATGCTCCCGCGATGATTCGGATATATCGCTCAAGTTTCATTGTCCACCTCGTTCGCTCATGTAGTAGAGAACCGGAACCGCCATGCGAGAAAGAAGCGTGGACGCGACCTCTCCGGCCATCAAGGAAATGGCTAATCCTTGGAAAATCGGATCAAACAGGATCACACCCGCTCCCACGACGACTGCAGCGGCGGTTAACAACATCGGACGGAACCTCACGGCACCAGCATCCACAACCGCATCTTCCAGGGTCATACCCTGTTCGCGGCGCAGCTTGATGAAATCGACAAGGATAATGGAATTGCGGACGATGATGCCCGCTCCCGCGATGAAACCAATCATGGAGGTGGCAGTGAAGAACGCGCCCATGGCCGCATGAGCCGGCAAGATGCCCACGAGAGTCAACGGGATTGGTGCCATGATCACCAGCGGCGTTTTGAAGGATTGGAACCAACCGACCACAAGAATGTAAATCAACACGAGAACCGCGGCGAAAGCCAAGCCCAGGTCACGGAAGACTTCATACGTAATGTGCCATTCCCCGTCCCACTTGATGGCGATTTTTTTGGAATCAGGCGGCTGAATCGCGGTGAACTGTTCAATCTTGTAACCTTCAGGCAGGTTCAGAGCGGTGATCTTGTCGCCCAGGTTGCCGATCGCGTAAACGGGGCTTTCTTCCGCCCCTGCCACATCGGCTGTCACGTAGACGACTTCCCGCAGGTTCTTGCGATAGATGTTTTTGTCCAGCGTAAGCTCTTCAACTCTTGCTAGTTGGCCCAGCGGCACCATGGCGCCGTCGGGCGCATTCATGTAAATTTCGCGCAAACCATCGGCACTCGAGCGGCTCGCGCGAGACATCTGCATGTGGATCGGCACATCTTCGCGTTCTCCTGGCACGTGCATCAGACCAACGTCTTTTCCAGCCAGGGCGATGGCCAAGGTCTGCGAGACGTCTGCCGCGGTGATTCCCCGGGCGCCCGCTTTGTCCTGCTCCACCTGGAAATCAAGCTTTTTCTGGTCAGCAACGACGTACCAGTCGGCGTCGACTACCCCGGGAGTCTGCTCGAAAATATCGCGAATTTGCCGCGCAATTTCGATCTGCCGCCCGTAGTCGGCGCCATAGACTTCAGCGACTAAGGTGGAAACGACGGGTGGCCCTGGAGGAACTTCCGCCACTTTGATTCGCGCATTCCATTTTTTCGCGATTTCCTGAATCGGGCCGCGTATTTCCTTGGCCAGCTCGTGGCTTTGCCGGCTGCGTTTCTCCACGGACCGCAAATTCACCTGGATATCGCCCTGATTCGCCCCGTGACGCAGATAGTAATGCCTCACCAAGCCGTTGAAATTGTAAGGGCCCGAGGTTCCGGCGTAGAGCTGGTAGTTTACGACCTCTGGCTGTGTGCCGAGATACGTTCCGATTTCCTGTTCCACCGCCAGAGTGCGTTCAAGTGGCGTACCTTCCGGCATATCGACGACAATTTGAAATTCACTTTTATTGTCGAACGGGAGCATTTTGACGCGAACCAACTTGAAGGCCACCAGCGAACAGGCCATGAGAAAAAGGATGACCACGGTGGCCAGGAACGTCCAGCGCTTACGCGCGCTGCGGATCAAACCCGACATCACTCGGCGGTAGAGCCGCGTGGCCTTGCCTTCCGGTTCGCCATCGGCGTGCTTCCCGGTATGCCCACGCAATAAACGCAGCGCCGCCCACGGAGAAACCACGAACGCGATGATGAGAGAGAACATCATTGCGGCAGAGGCGCCTACGGGAATTGGCCGCATGTACGGCCCCATCAAGCCGCGCACGAACGCCATCGGCAGAATTGCAGCGATCACCGCGAACGTGGCCAAGATGGTTGGATTACCAACTTCGTCAACAGCTTCCACGGCGACTTCGCTCCACGCCCGGCCTTTGTTTTCCGCCAGCCGAAAATGGCGCACGATGTTTTCGACGACAACGATGGCGTCATCGACCAGGATTCCGATGGAGAAGATCAACGCGAACAATGTGACGCGGTTCAGCGTGTAACCATAGGCATAAAAGATGAAGAGAGTCAGCGAAAGTGTTACAGGGATGGCCAGCAGGACGACGCCGGATTCACGCCATCCCAAGGCCAAAGCGACGAGCAAGGTCACGGAGAGCGTCGCAAGAAAAAGGTGTTTGAGAAGTTCGTCGGACTTGTGTTTTGCGGTCTGACCGTAATTGCGTGTCACGGTGACTTGTACATCGCTTGGCAGAACGTAACCACGCACCCCATCGATTTTTGCCAGCACTGCCTGCGACACATCCGTGGCGTTGGCTCCCTTGCGCTTGGCAACGGCAAGAGTCACTGCTGGATACGTCTCGGGTTGTGATGCCGAGGCTCCACCCGTTCCGAAATAGACGTAGTCCGCCGGCTCCTCGGGCCCATCCGTAACATTGCTAACATCTCCCAAGTACACCGGCCGTCCGTTTTGCACATTCACAACAACGCTTCGCGCTTCTGCCGCGCTGTGCAAAAAGGCTCCGCCCTCGACAGTCAACTGCTGATTGCCTTCTGCAAAGGAGCCCGCCTGCAGGCGCTGATTGTTCAATTGCAAAGCGCGCGCGATCAGAAGCGGACTGACGTGATATGTCGAGAGCTTTTGCGGATCCAGCGTGACTTTAAGTTCGCGCCGCTGCCCGCCCAGAAGGGTGGTCTCCGAAACATTTTCCACTTGCTTCACGGCTTGCTGAACTTCCGCGGCGATACGTCGCAACGCAAAGCCGTCATAGTTCTTGCCCCAAAACGTCACGGCGAGAACTGGCACGTCGTCAATCGAACGCGCCTTGATCAGTGGTTGGCTTGCTCCCTGGGGAATCTGATCAAAGTTGGAGTAAAGCTTGTTGTACGTGCGGACAATCGCGTCCTCTTCTTTGATCCCGACGTAATAGCGCACGATGACCA
Organism: Candidatus Acidiferrales bacterium; assembly: GCA_963701055.1. Taxonomy (GTDB): domain Bacteria; phylum Acidobacteriota; class Terriglobia; order Acidiferrales; family UBA7541; genus Acidiferrum. The sequence continues at coordinate 2,273,512 of OY969563.1, forward strand.
AAGCGCCGCCCGGTTGGCTGGTGGAATAAAGATACTCGACGCCAGGCACGTCTCGCAGTAAACGCTCCATGGGAATCGTGACGCGTTGCTCCACTTCCTGTGCGGAAGCTCCAGGCATGCCCACATACACGTCGAGCATGGGTACCACGATCTGAGGCTCCTCTTCACGTGGTGTCTGCAAAATACTGAAGAGCCCGAGCAAGAGCGATGAAAGAATGACTAGCGGCGTTAACCGCGAGTCGATAAAAGCGTGTGCTATTTTCCCGGCGAGTCCACGTTTCACGGACGCTTCTCCCCGCCTTGAGCGCTGGCGCCCGTGATTCTCTTGCCATCAAGTTGCTGCGTCCCGGGATTCACTACGACGGTCTCGCCCTCGTTGAGGCCTGACAGCACTTCGTACTGGTCTCCAAGCTTTTTGCCGAGAGTCACCACGCGCCAGTGGGCTATGTCGTTGGAGTCCACCACATACAGGCCGTTCAGCTGGCCGCGGCTGACCACTGCTTCATTGGCCACGGTCAGCGCGCGCGTTTGTCCCTGTGTGAAGAACGCTCGTCCGAACAGGCCAGACTGCACTCCCGCTTCTTGGGCCAGGTCAATGCGTGCGCCCGCCGTGTGCGACGAGGGATCGGCGCCTGCTTCGATCTCGACGAGCTTCCCCGCGATTGTTTTGTCTGAGAGCGCATCCAGTTGCACGCGTGCTGCGGCGCCCTTACGAACCTTCGTCAAAATGTCCGCAGGCAAAGTGACTTCAAGCTGGTACTTCGACGCATCTTCAATGATGAAGAGGGGAATTCCCGGCAAGACAAGTGAGCCGGGCTCTACTTCTCGGCGGACGACGCGTCCGACGAATGGCGCAACCACCCGCGCATAACTCGCCACGCTTGAGGCCGCCTGCGCTTCCGACTTCGCTTGGACGGCTCCCGCTTCCGCTTGATGCAAACCCGCGATGGCTTGCTCCAAACCAGCCTGTGCCGCTTGGTATTTCGCTAACACTTCATCAAATTCCTGTGGGCTCACGGATTTCTGTTCGTTCAGGTAGGCATAGCGGTCATAGGTTTTCTTGGTGACGTTGGCTTGCGCCTGCGCAACTGAGATTGCTTTTGCCGCCTGGTCGACCGCTGCGGCTGACACTTGCTCGCCCGCCTGGGCTGAACTCCGGCGTGCGGCGAGTTCCCGTTCGTCAAGCTGCGCCAGCAGTTGCCCGCGCTTCACAAAGTCTCCTTCGCGCACGGGTACCTGCAAAACCGTTCCCATGGCACGCGAAGCTACCTGGGCCGTGCTGATTGCAATTACGGATCCGGGAGCCTCGATTTCATCGGGCACCGTTTGCATCTGAATTTTCTGTGTGCGAATTCCCGGGACGCTTTCTACCTTCTGAGCGGAGCCAGCGTCGTTGCCGGCGCACCCCGCCGCCAGCAGCGCAATTCCTATCCCAAGACTCCAGGTTCGACGTTTCATCATTTGTCCTACGATCTTCGTCCCGTTCATGGATTATTTGCTCCCGTCACCAGCGCGGACTCCGGCGTCAGCACGCCCGCGGCCCGTTCCAATTGCGCCCTGGCTGCTTGCCAGTCCTGAAGCGCGGACAGATATCCGGTGGTGGCTTCCAGTAGCGCAGTCTGTGTGCGAAAGAGTTCCGTTGCCGTAGTGAGCCCGGCTTCGTAGCGGTTTTGCACGATGCGCATGCTTTCTTTTGCCTGGTCGGAGGCGCCTCGCGCAGTGGCCGCGCGCTGTGCCGCTGCGTTCGCATCCAGATACGCCTTTCTCACTTCTATCTGGACACCGGAGCGGAACCATTCCATGCCGTGTTTCGCTTTGCTTGCGTTCGCTGTGGCTTCGGCAAGTTTCGCTTTCTGCGCGCCTCCGGCAAAAAGGTTGAAGTCCAGTTCAACTCCCGCCGTCCAGTTCGTCCCCGACGGTCCTGCCAGGGTCATTGCATCGCGTTCCGTGCTGCCAAACAGCCCGATCTTTGGACCAAACTCCGCTTTCGCTGCTTTTCTTTCCTGCTCGATCGCGTCCTGTTGCAACTGTGCGGCGCGGAGCGCTGGCCGGTTATCAAGCGCCATTTTGATCCAATCTTCAATGGTATTTTGCAAGGTTCTCGGCTCCGTTAGGGTCTGCGAAAGTTGCGTCGGTGCATCCACCGATAGCCCCATTTCGCGAGCCAATCGCATGTTGGCGAGGGCCAGATCGTTTTGAGCGCGAATCCGCCGGTCTTTCATCTGTGCCAGAAAAACGTTCGCGCTCAACAAGTCGGAATCCACAATAATCCCGGCCTTGTGCATGGTCTCCATGCGCTGCACGCTTGCCTCAGCCGTCCTCACCGCTTCGTCCGCCGCCCGCAAGTTTTCATGCAACACCAGCACGCCGTAGTAGCAGCCAACCACCTCGAGGATCAGATCCTGTCGCGCCTGTTCGGTCACAAAGTCAGCGGCCGATACGAGCTTCCTCGCACTTCGTTGGTGAAAGAGGGTCTCGCCCGAGTCAAACAACCTCCATCGCCCATCGAAACGCGTCTGAAAGTTGTCCAAAGGCAGAGGCGTGTTCAGTGCATTCAACTGGAAATCGTCGGCGGAGAATTGCCGTTGCGTCAGCTTAGTTCCAAATACGTACACCGGATTGTTGCCGCGCGTGAAGTTTTGGTGGAAATCGAATCGCGGGTACCACGCGGATTGCACTTCTTTCAATCGCGAGCGCGCCGCGTCGGCTTCGTCGGCGCTCTCCTGAAAGTCCGGATTCTGTAGCAGCGCCGTGCGTACCGCCTGTTCCAAAGTAAGAGGCTGTTTCGTGGCCTCTTGCCCAAGGGCCAGTTGGGCTACCGAGGCAAACAGAATTGCAGCGCCAACCAACATTCGGGCCCCGTGTGACATTCGTCCTTGAATCATCGTTCGCCTCACGTGGAGATCCGCTCCACGGTGGGCGCCGACAGTAGCCAACTGCATGGTTCCTCGTGAATTTCGTACACGGTCTCCAGCGTGGCGTTTTCTTTGAGCATCGCTCCAACCGAACAGTATTTCTCTTCAGACATTTGAATCGCCTGTTGCACCGCCGTCTCGTCGATTCCAAAACCCGTTAGTACGTGGCGCAAACGAATTGCAGTGAAAACCTGTGGCGGACGGTCCGCCTGATCTGCCTCCACATGCACCTCATAGGCGGTCACCTTCTGGTGGTGTTTCTGGCGCAGCATGGTGACTACATCGAAGGCGGTGCATCCCGCCAGGGCAGCAGCAACAAGTTCAATCGGTTTTGCGCCCGTGGCCCCGGCCGCGTCATCAAGAATGAGGTGGTGGCCGCTGCCGGTTTCCGCAATGAACTGCCGTTGCGATTTAAGCGCTTGCGTAAGACTCACTTTTGCCGAGATCATCTTTATTCCTTGCACTGCAGTTTCTAATCAGCCATGGGTGACCCTTTCCGGTACCCGTGCACCAGAACAAATGCAATTCCGAGTAATTTGTTACAGACGAAAGCACGTTGGCGGATCTTAGGAATCACTGACAAGCGGTACTCCTTCTAACAGGTTTTGTGTCAGCGGGTTATGACCAGTCACCGGGTAGAACAAGATTGGTGTGCTATCGTTGGGAAACAATGCGAAAAGAGATCGAGCAAGCGGCGGCGTTGCTGGAGGAGAGCAATCCTCAGGCCATCGAACAGGCGCTGGAACTGCTGCAGGGAACAGTCTTCTCCTTCAGCATGAAGGTCTGTGGACAGCGGGAAGACGCCGAAGACACGATGCAGGAAGTTCTGCTGAAAGCCCTCCCGCACCTGCCCCAATTTGGAAGCCCACGCGCTCTTCTTGTCTGGCTCTATAAAGTCGCCAAGAACCGTTGCTTAATGAGCCGGCGCAAGAGCAAATTCGCTCCCAAGCAGGAACTTTCTCTCGACGAACTCATGCCCCATCGCCTCGAACTTGCGCGGCTCGCCAAGGAGGGGCCGATTAATCCGGAGTTATTGGTCATCCGCAGCCAGCAAGCGAAACGACTGCGCGACGTAATTCAGGAATTGCCGCCGCAGTACCGGATTATTCTTGTGTTGCGGGACATGGAAGGACTCACCGATGAGGAAGTGGGAGACATCACCGGCATTCGTCCCGGAACTGTTCGCGTGCGACTTCACCGCGCCCGACTCTTCGTTCGTCAAAAACTGACCCGTCGGCATCTTCGGCCCTCAGTTCCAAAGCGCGTTCTTAGCGTGTCTGGCTCGATAACTTCAAAGCGACCCCGCTCCTGTAAAGCCCTCTTCGCTCAACTCTCGGACTATCTTGATGAACGCCTGGATGATTCGGCCTGCGAAAGACTCGAAGAACATCTCGGTGGCTGCGAGCCCTGTAGAGCTTTCCTCTCCAGCCTGGAATCCACCATCCAGCAACTCCACGATGCGCCTTCCGACTCACTAACGAAAGCCGCGTCCAGAAGAATCCGCGATGACCTGCTGAAGCGATATCAAGTTGCCTTGTCCTCAAGCTCCGGACGCTAAATAGAGGCGAGTTCAAAGTAGCATGAAGACCCTCTTCGGATTCGAAACCTGTCTCGCCGAAAGGCCGACCGGCCATGAATGATCTTTTCGTGGATAATCGTTGCATGGCGCAACTCGAAAATTTCCGACTGAAAGTTTTCCGCACGGTGGCTGAGAACTTGAACTTCCGCAAGGCCGCCGAGGATCTTTTCATTACGCAGCCGGCCGTTACACTTCAGATCAAGGCACTTGAGCACGATCTGGGCGTGCGTCTCTTTGACCGCGCCGCGAATAGAGTGACTTTGACAGCGCAAGGGTTGGTACTGCTCCGAGCGGCCAAGCAAATTGCGGCGATTGTCTCCAAGGCCGAGCAGGAACTTGACGCTAAAGGAGGAAAATTGTCCGGAGATTTTGCCATAGGTGTCTCCACGACGATAGCCCAATACGTGCTTCCCCGGCTGATTGGAGCCTTCGCCAGTGAGCATCCACACGTTCGGCTGTCGCTCCAAAGTGGAAATACGGCAGAAATGGTGCAACTCGTCCTTAAGGGCAAAGTGTCGATCAGTCTTATCGAAGGACCTGCCCGGCATCGAGAGGTCCGCGTCGAGAAGTTCATGGAAGACGAAATGGTGTTAATCGCAAACGCAGAGTTGGAATGCGACAGCGTCTCAGCCAGCCAATTTCTTGCGTCGACGCTTCTTTTGCGCGAGTCCGGTTCCGGTTCACGGCATGTTGTCGAGGCTGCGCTCGCCAAAGCTGGGTTCAAGACGAAATCCTTTCAAAAGTTGATGTATCTCGATTCTACGGAGGCAATCAAATCCGCCGTTGAGGCCGGGCTTGGCATCGGATTCGTTTCGCGGTGGGCCATTGCCAAAGAGCTCGAGTTGAAACTCCTGAAAGTTGTCGAAGTCAAAGGCCTGCGCATCGCGCGCAATTTTTCACTCGTTTCGCGAAGTGGCCCCGAACCGCTGGGTGCGGCGGGAGCTTTCCGCAGATTCGCGTTGGAGCGCGCAGGGTTGCTATCTCGCACATCAGCGAAAAAGCGAGGCACGCACAGTATGGCCCAATAAGTCATGCTTATCGCCAATTAGAATTGCTGCTTGGACGGCTGGCATTCCCACGGACAACACTTGATCCGTGAGCAAAAATATCTTTTTTGTGGGTCTTATACTGGCGGCAAGCGGTTTCGTTTCACCGCCCGTGGCATTGCTTGGTGGCCTCGCGTATGGGCTCACTCTGGCGCACCCGTTTCATCTGGAAAGCAGGCACCTGGCGAAATTTCTCCTGCAGGCGTCGGTCGTGGCCCTTGGGTTCGGCATGAATTTGCACGAAGTGTTAAAGGCCGGCCGCAGCGGTTTTCTCTATACCGCATTGAGCATCGCTTTCGCTCTTCTTGTAGGACTTTCTCTGGGCAAATTACTTCGTGTATTCGGGAATTCTTCCTACCTCATCACGATCGGTACGGCGATCTGCGGCGGCAGCGCGATTGCCGCGATCGCGCCTATTGTGGAAGCAGATGAGGAAGAGATGGCAGTCTCTCTTGGAACCGTATTCATTCTCAACTCAGCCGCGTTGCTGATATTTCCACCTATGGGTCACTTACTCCATCTCTCGCAGACGCAGTTCGGCTTGTGGGCGGCACTGGCCATTCACGACACAAGCTCCGTTGTGGGCGCTGCCGCCCGTTACGGCGGCGAAGCTCTGATCATCGGAACTACGGTAAAACTCGCTCGTGCACTGTGGATTGTGCCTTTCGCTCTGGCTACTGCGACCATCACTCGTAGTAAATCGAAGATCCATTTTCCTTATTTCATCCTATTGTTCTGCCTGGCTGCAGTCGCGAACACTTACCTCCCCGAGATGTCCGACTATTCTCAATCTCTGTTCCAACTTGGACGGATTGGTCTGACAGCGACACTCTTTCTGATCGGCACGGGCATCTCGCGCTCTACTCTTCGCACCGTCGGGTGGCGACCGCTAGCACAAGGCTTACTGCTCTGGCTGGCAGTGGGTCTGACGTCGCTCTACTTCATCCGTAACGGCTCAATTGGCTTGTGACTCGCTCATCTCCATCGCTCTCGCAAGGACAAAAAGTCCTTTCATGTCAACAGTTCTTATCTCGCTTTCTCTATTCACTACGGTCTCTATGCCGCTCCACTCGTCGTCTGCCATTCCCATTCCATCCGCAGTCTGGCTAGAAGCCATCTCATAAATGCCTCAGGAGGATGACAGCACAAGCGAGTTGGACCATCCCGAGGAAATTCTCTGGGTAGTATTCCCAGCGAATGACAATGCGACGAAAGTTATGAAGCCAGGCGAACAGGCGCTCGATCTTCCAACGGCGGCGATATCGACGCAGGCGGCGACCGTCTTGAGTTGCGGGGGCCACACGCACAAATTTGTGAGGTGCGATGAGCTGCACGCCGTAGCGTTGCCGGATGTGTTGGTCCAACGGATCGCTGTCGTAAGCGCGGTCACCGATCATCCGCGCAGGAGTTTCTCTGAGGAAGCGTTGCTCGAGCGTGGCTTCGACGAGTTTTGTTTCATGAGGCGAAGCGCTGGCCACGTGCACGGCGAAAGGAAGACCATGACCGTCTGCGATTGCCATGATTTTGCTGCCTTTGCCGCGCTTTGTAGGGCCAACAGCAGAGCCCCCTTTTTCGCCCCACTGAAGCTGGCGTCGATGAACGATTCGCTGAGATCCAGCTTCCCTCGGTCTCGTAAGTCCTCGGCAAGTTTTTGCAGCAAGCGTGTCAGCAGCCCGCTGCGCTGCCAGGATTGGAAGCGTCGATGACAGGTTTGATAGGGCGGATAGCGAGACGGGAGATCATGCCAAGGAGCTCCGGTGCGTAACACCCAAAATACGCCGTTCAAAACCGCACGCGTGTCCTGCCACGGCCTCCCGCGTCCATCGGCCCGTCGCTTCGGACGGAACAACCGTTCGAGAACCGCCCACTGGGCGTCGGTAATGTCCATGTTCTCGATTTACCCCATTGGCCATAAGTTTCAACTGCTCAGTCAGTTCAAAGTGTTTATGAGATAACTTCTAGTTACCCTCGCGCAAAATCCGCTGATACGCCGGTACGGTCAGAAACTCCACGAATTGCGGCGCACGAATCAATTCGCGCATCAGTTGGGCGGACTTCTCGTAGGCGGCAAAGCGGGCCGCGTCCCCGACCTTTCTCGCTTTACTCAGTTCTTCGTCGATGATGCTGTCGCACAAGGAAACATCAATCTTGTGCCCATCTTTGAGATGCCTCTTCTGGTGAATCCACTGCCAGAGTTGCGCCCGGCTGATTTCTGCCGTTGCCGCGTCTTCCATCAGGTTGAATAGCGGCACACAGCCAGTTCCTCGTAGCCACGCCTCCAAATAGCCGAGGCCCACTGCGATATTTTGTCTCAGGCCCGCTTCCGTAATATCGCCAGGCGGCACTTTCAGCAAATCCTCCGCGGTCGCTTGAAATTCAGCGAGCTTCCTGTCGATCTGGTTTGGTCCAGGCATCAGTCGGTCAAAAATTTCCGCAGCCACGGGAACCAGTCCTGGATGCGCTACCCACGTACCGTCATGTCCATCGCCCGCTTCCCGTTCTTTGTCTGCGCGCACCTGGGCAATTGCTTTCTCATTCGCCACTGGATCACTCTTAATCGGGATGAACGCCGCCATTCCTCCCATGGCATGAATGTTTCGCCGGTGACACGTGCGGATCAGCAACTTGCTGTACGAGCGCAGGAAATGTGTGGACATGGTAACTTGTGCACGGTCTGGAAGGACCGCGTGGGGATCGTGTGAAAACTTCTTGATAAAACTGAAAATGTAGTCCCAGCGCCCACAGTTCAATCCCGCGGAATGTTCGCGCAATTCATACAGAATTTCGTCCATCTCAAATGAAGCCAGTATGGTCTCGATCAAAACCGTGGCCCGGATGCTCCCTTGCGCAAGTCCCAGTGTGTCTTGCGCAAATACAAAAATGTCATTCCACAATCGTGCTTCCAAATGGCTTTCCAGCTTTGGCAAATAGAAGTACGGACCGGTTCCTGATCCCAGTAGTTCTTTGGCGTTATGAAACAGGTACAACCCGAAATCAAAGAGCGAGCCGGACATCGGCTGGCCATCCACCAGCACGTGCTGTTCCTCCAAATGCCAGCCCCGCGGCCTCACAAACAACACCGCGGTGCGCGCATTCAGCTTGTACTCTTTTCCCGTGGAGGGGTCCGAATAGGTAATCTTCCGCCGCACCGCATCCATCAAATTGAGTTGCCCCTCAATCTGGTTTGTCCACGTGGGCGTGTTCGAATCCTCAAAATCTGCCATGAAAACTTTCGCTCCGGAGTTGAGCGCATTGATGATCATCTTCCGGTCGACCGGCCCCGTAATTTCCACACGGCGGTCCAGCAAGTCCGCTGGAATCGGCGCCACTGTCCATTCCGTTTCGCGGATTTTCGATGTTCCCTTCAGGAAATCTGGCTTCTCACCGGCATCGAGCCGCTTTTGTCGCGCGGCACGAGCGGCTAGCAGTTCGACCCGGCGAGCCTGGAACCGTCGCTGCAGCTCGACAACGAATTGCAGAGCGCCCGGCGTCAGCACGTGCTGCTGGCCGGCGTGCGAAGGAGCCTTTATTTCTACCCCGTGAAGTAAAGGGGAAGCCATGGTTCGTCACCTCGATCCGCCGTAGTAAGCCGCGTCGACTACTTTGCCAGTGACCTTTACTAAATTCAGATCCACGACAGCCGCGTTGGTTTGAGGCTCAGGGCTGCGGTGGAAGATACCGATAAATCAGGCGTTGTCGATTCTTGCCCTGGATTTCGGGTTTGTCAGCCTCCAACGCCTCACCTGAGCCGCAAGGAAAAGCTCGATTGGAATGATAGGAGGGTATTGCCCTGGAACAAAACCTCCCGGTGTCGGTTGGACTCCCGCATAGTTCGGGTCGGACAGTATGGCGTGTACATGACGACGTTTCCACTCGTTACCGCCAAGTTCGCCCGGGTTCACTTCCATAGGAAGGTCATATGACAATACGTCCATTGGTTTATGTTCATTGACGTAGTGCTTGAAGACGAATCTAACGACCGCCGCTTCGTCGTGTTGGATGTGGCAATTTCCTTCTTCGTCTGAGAAATAACCGAACTTCATCGATTCGTACCCATTTCATTGAGTCGCTGCTGGCCAAGCTATAGATGATTGGCAAATCCACCTAGAAAAGACAATCGCGTCCAGCACAGCTCCTGAGATTTCCTTGGTCGATTTAAGTGTCTCGTTTGTCTTTAGGCCGGTAGTAGCGCAGGCTTGATGCCACGTCATATAAACCTTCCAGCCACGTCGTTGGGGATGCGAGATTTGGTACCTTTACATATGCCTCACGGACGGCGGGCCAGAAGATTGCGTTTTCAACCCGAGACATTTGATCACGACCTGTTCGGCTATTTCCTTCGCCGTAATAAGCTTCAAGGCGTGATCGCAAGGCGGAAATCTTCTCCTGATCCATGGTTTTTTCAGCCTGGCGAGTCATTTCCAAGAGCCCGTCTATTGTCGCCCGGCAGACATCCTCTGACTCGATACCATACAAGTTGGCCATGCTCCGAACTCCAACCTGTCCCCAGCGACTACGAAAGGAGGGGACGGCAAGTTACGACCCAGTTTGAAGTAGGGCTCACCAGGACAGGCTTGGGAAGGGTTGTTCTGTCCCTCATTTAATATCGGGACCCCACCACACCAATACATTGATGTGCGTGGCAAGCACCTGTCAGTGATTTGGGACACAGCTCAACAATGTAGGGCGGTACGGCCCAGACAATGGGAGACTCAACTCATCGATTCTTAAATGGCACGCTCCGCCATGGTCCCAGCCGGTTTAGAGCGTCCACATAAGCCTTTGCGCTAGCCTCGATGATGTCAGTAGAGGCGCCACGACCCATGACGCGCCGGTTGCCTATCTCTAGTTGTACGGTCACCTCACCCATCGCCTCGGTCCCTTCAGTTACCGCTCGAATGTCATAGCGCAAGAGTTTCGCATGCGTGGCCGTGAGTCCCGCAATCGCTTTGTACACGGCATCGACTGGGCCGTCGCCAACCGAAGCTCCTTGCCTCAACTTCCCCTTAACCAGCAAGCGTACGGTGGCGGTCGGAATCGCCGTAGTGCCACTGTAACAATGCAGGTACTCTAACTTAAGGCTCTGCTGCACCGGAGGCAATTCGTCGTGCACCAGTGCCAGCAGGTCTTCGTCGAGCACTTCCTGCTTTTTATCCGCCACAGCAAGGAATCGTTGGTACATGGCGTCAAGCTCTTGCCGCGAGAGTTCGTAGCCCAGTCTCTCCAGCCGTGAGCGAAGCCCAGCCCGTCCTGTGCGTGCCGTTAAGACGACCCGGCTCTCTGTAAATCCAACGTCGGCGGGACGCATGATTTCGTAAGTCTGACGGTCTTTCAGAAATCCATCCACGTGGATACCGGAGCTATGCGCAAACGCATTCGAGCCAACGACCGCCTTATTGGCTGGAACCGGCATTCCAAGCATGTCGGCGACCATGCGGCTGGTGCGGAAGAACTCTCGAGGTTCAACTCCGGTGCTCAGTCCGTAATAGTCGGCGCGGGTGCGGATGCCCATGACGATTTCTTCCAGTGCGGCGTTGCCGGCCCGCTCACCGATTCCGTTGATAGTCCCCTCTACCTGGCGCGCACCATTGCGAATGCCTGCCAGGGAGTTGGCCACGGCAAGACCAAGGTCATCGTGGCAGTGAACGCTGATGGTTGCGCGCGAAATATTCGGAACGTTTTCACGAATGCTGCGAATCAGTTCACCGTACTGCTCGGGAACGGTGTAACCGGTGGTGTCGGGAATGTTGACGACCGTCGCGCCGGCATCGATGACGGCCTCCAACATCTCGAAGAGATACGACGGAACGGCGCGGCCGGCATCTTCGGCGTAGAATTCAACGTCGCCAACGCAGTCGCGCGCACGTTTTACGGCATCCACGGCCAGCGCTACCAGTTTTGCCTTCTTGCCTTCAAGCGTCTTCCCATACCGCTCATCGCGGAACTTGCCCATGATGTGAATGTCAGAGACGCCGATGCCAGTGTGAATGCGAGGCCGGGCGGCCTTAGCTAGTGCCTTGCCGCAGGACTCGATGTCGGCAGCCACGGCGCGCGACAATGCGCAGATCGTAGGCCCTTTGATCTCCTGGGCAATCTTTCGGACGGCATCAAAGTCTTCCGGAGACGACGCCGGAAAGCCGGCCTCGATAATATCCACTTTCAACCGGGCGAGCTGTCGTGCGAGCGTTATCTTGTCACGGCTCCCCAGGCGGGTTCCCGCTGCCTGTTCGCCATCTCGGAGAGTGGTATCAAACACCGCAATCTTTGACGTTGCCTTCATTCCTGTATCCTCGATAATTTCGCAGTTGGAATCAGAGCAGAATAATTCCGCATGCGAGCTCGTCCGCTCACGAACCAACCGTTGCCGGAATGGCGACCTCATGGAAAGTGGCGAATTTCTCATCGAAATTCTGAACGATAGGGACTCCTTCAATGAATCTCTCTACTATCTTCTCGACCCTGGGATACAGTTCTCGATTGTAAATCTCCGCGTAGCTTTTCTTTTCCCACAGACTGATGGCCACCATTTCCCTCGATTGTGGTGAAATCAGAAGCAACTCGTCCATGAATCCTTCCTGCTTCTTCAGGAGAGGCACGATCTCCTTCTCAAATGTGACGGGAAATTCGTTTGCGAGGCTCGGCCTTAATTGCATGGTGACAAGGCGTGCAAACATCGGATCCTCCTTTTCTTATCTCGGAGGCCTGATGATGCCGCCAGGCCCCGTATCCTTCCTGTCAAACGGAATAGCATCGAGAATTCATTCCGTCCTCTGTACGGTATTAGTTCCACACGCTCAAAATTGCTGTACCATTGGTCACCCCACAGCGTGCCCAGCGATACTTGGCGCAGACCTCGGACTGCCCACCGCCAACCGGACTCAAACGCATTCACCCACGAACGGAACCTGGCGATACCAGAAAAGCTATTCGACTCTGGTGCACACCCCTTGCCGTGTAGATTCGAGCGTCTTTATCAACGACTCCTTGGGGAGTTTTTGGATGATGGGTTCGATTATCCATCCGAGCCCGAAAGGTACGTCACGGGTGAGCGTGATGGCTCGACATTCAACGTTCACACCATGATCACGCTCTTGGAATCTCCAGTAAGAGCTAAGCCGCCATAGAAATCCATAACCTGTGTCTGGAGGGAGCACTGTCTCTTTCGGGCTTCCGGCATTTTGTACCTCAGCGATCCTGGTGGTGTGCGAGCGACAAAGCCAGCGTGTGGGCCCCACAGAACTATAATGGACCTTGTGATCCGTATCGAGTATAACCGTCACGATTTTTTTCTTGAGAAGTCTTAAGTAAATTTGAAAATCGTTGTGGTGACGACTGATCAGCTTTGAGTCAATCACCTCTGGTTTGTAAATGTTCTTGTGGTTATCGTAGTCCTGGATGAGCGCTAATGTCTGGTCTATCGTCGTACAAGGCAGGAATGCGGCGCCGATCCAGTCATGGATTAAGCCATCCGGCACCTTGACAGGCCCCTGACCTGACCAGAATTCCGCCGCAATCTGTCCTTTGTGGATCTGCTGGGCTCTCTCTGCATTGGCGTCCGACCACAGGAATGAGCTGCTGGCGCGTAGGGTCTGTTCCATTTTTGTTTCGGCTTCGTGGATATAGCTTTCAAAGGCCGCCAGGGTTTCAGGCTTTAAGACCGTGGGCTTTACAGCTTGCGCCATTTCGCACCTCCAATCGTGAATCGAACACGAATGAGCAGACTGCTAAGGGAGAGAAGGCTGTTGCCTCAGGCGCGGCGCTTTCGCTTGACTGCTCGACGGGCGGGTTTCTTGCGAGACGCAAGGCGTGTCTGCAATTCCTCAACCTGACGGCGCAGTTGTTCGACTTCGCTGTCCTGCGCCGCCGCTGGCCGTGATTGGCCTTCCAGCAGATTGCGCAGGTAGTCGAACGGGGTCGAGGCCGCATTCTTCGCCTGCGATAGTCCAGTATTCACGGACTTCTGGGCCTGCTGATAAAGGTCGAGTGTGTTGTTCAGATACCAAGACAAAAAATCGTGCGTAGCCTTATCGGAGGCTCTGACGATCTGTGTCAAAAGTTGCAGAGGCAGAGCAATCTGACGCTCCTTGGCAGTCTCTGCGATGATTTGAGTGAGGACAATGTGGGTCACGTCCTTGCCAGTCCGCTCGTCTACCACGCGGACATCGCTGCCATCGCGAACCATGCGAGCGATGTCCTCCAGCTTCACATAGTGGCTGCCGGTCGTATCGTAGAGCCGCCGATCGCTGTATTTGCGGATAAGAACCTCAGAGTTTTTCATTTCGCCCTCGGAGCTCGGTCTCTAACGCGACTTCGACAAAAAAGCTTGACACGGACGAAACGGAGTCATACCGTGAAGCTGGATACTGCAACGCAGTATACCGCGGAATGAGAGGAGATTCAATCATGATCCCGAAAGAAAAGAAATCATCTCGAGCCTCCCCGCCAGCGAACCCGCTGATGGGGTGGGCGCGACAAGGCATCCAGAGTTTTGTGGCTGCGCAGAGAATCCTGCTGGATCTGGCCGCTCAAGAAAATGCTCTGCTTGTCGGAATGGTCCGGGAGAACCTTGGCAAATCAATTTCCCAGCCGGGCGCAACACTAGCAGGGTTGGCGGACATGGGTGTCAGGAACTTCACATCAGCGGGGAAAATCCTGCTGGACTTGGCCGCTGGTGAGACCGCCCTGGTGGTGGATGGCGTGAAGGAAGGATTGCGGCTTCCGGCGGCCGGGAGTGTTGTCGCCGATGTGGCACGCCACCGCGTCGACACATTAGTAGGCATGCAAAAGCACTTGTTGGATGCGGCCGCAGAGCAGACTCATGCCATGGCTGAATCCTATCAAGAAGGCAAAGGCCTGATGGCTGAGGCGAAGGTAGTCGAACTTGCACGGCGCGGAATCGAGGGCTTTGTGGAAAGTGAGAAAAAGTTTCTCGACTTGGCCGCGCATGAGATCAGCGCTGCCACCAAGGGGGCCAAGCCTGGTGGAAAGCCGCGGGCTCGGATGGAAGTGTTGACTAAAATGGCGCGAGAAGGCGCCGAGAAATATATCGATGCGCAGAAAAGGCTTTTGGAACTGGCAATCGAAGAGTTGGAGACGGTTAGCAAAACCAGGGGTGATGGCAGAGCAGCAGTGCGGAAGTCGCAGCAGTCTTGGGGAGAATTGACCGAGAAAGGTGTCAAGAACCTGGTGGCGGCGGAGAAGTCGCTGCTGGATCTGGCCATCAAACCGACGACGAGAGGAGTGGCGCGGGAGACCCGCAAGGGTGCCCCGCGGGTGGGGAGAGTGCGTGTAAGAACGCACAAGACAGCAGGCGCGAGGACAGCTGTCGCCGTTTAGGGCCGCTGCCACTGACACCGCATGATCGGCGTCACTCGTATGGAGGTGGACACCATTGCCGATTCCTGCCGACTCCGGTGGGAATCGGCGGCGAGTTAACCGAACCGCGAATTATTCACGCAGCATCGCAGCCGTGTCTTGCCCTGTTCACTTCTAGCGTAGAGTGAGGAAAACATGACTCCTCGCCAAGGCGTGCGGCCAAAACAGCCAAAAACGGAGACGTTGCCCATCTGGCACGAGTGGCT
This sequence comes from Candidatus Acidiferrales bacterium, assembly GCA_963701055.1. Lineage (GTDB taxonomy): Bacteria > Acidobacteriota > Terriglobia > Acidiferrales > UBA7541 > Acidiferrum. Next base: position 2,288,633 of record OY969563.1, read on the forward strand.
GGTGGGAGTGGAGTTGGCCTTTTTACGGTTATCTCCTCTTTACTGGGGATATGGAGTCCCGCGCGGGGATGGGTCGGCTGTCATTCTGGTTCCGGGTTTTCTCAGTGCCGATCTCTACTTGACCCAGTTCCGTAGCTGGCTACGCCGCATAGGGTACGCGGCATTTTATTCCGGTATCCAGCTGAACGCCGATTGCCCCAACCTCTTAATTCGGCGACAGTTGAAAGAGTCTATCCAGCAGGCCTACAAGGCGACTGGCGGAAAGATTCATCTTATCGGCCACAGCCTTGGCGGCTCAATCGCACTGGCCGCCGCGTCGCAGATTCCTGACCGCGTTGCGTCTGTGATTACACAGGGCGCCAATCCGAGGGGTCGCGGGGCATGCGTCGATCTTGTTCGCTGCTGACCTTGTTCGAAAGCAAATACTGGAAAAACATGGCCAGGGCGTGCTGCCAACTTGCTACACGTCCCGGTGTACCTGCGATTTTCTGGAGTCGCTCAAAGGAAGACTGCCAAGATCGGTGCGTCAGACCGCGATCTATACCAAGAATGACGGAATTGTGGATTGGCATGTCTGCCGAACAGGCGATCCGGCGGTCGACGTAGAGGTGTCCGCCACGCACCTCGGAATGGTTTTCAGTCCCCTTGTGTATAGCGTTGTCGCACATCGCCTGGCGCGGGAGTGAAGTTTAAAGAGGTCTTCGCCCAGGCGGGTGGGCAGATCGGCTTCCATACCTAGAGTTTTGAATGCGGGCAACCGCAGAACCAGAAGAAGTTGTGTTCGAAAGAGCAATACAACTCAGCTGTTGTGTGTCGGAAGACGCACGAAAGAGAGGAATGGCGCAAGGGAGAGATGGCAGGTGTCGAAGAACTGTTAGGGAAAGATGAGTTACGACGGTGTGGAGATTGGCTCGGCGACTGCAGAGGCAATTAGGGTGAACCCGTATAGCGTGGGGTTCTGCAATGAGTGCTGGGCTGACAAAACAGCGATATTTTGCCAGCTTTTAGGCTGCCTTCCTCACAGCCGCCCAGACTGGGAATAAGGAATAAGAACTACGCGAGTGCCTCATTGCCAAGAGCGCCGAGAGATAGATTTCGGGGGCAACAATGGGTACCAGCGAATCGGTTCAGGAACGGTCTCAAGTCCCGCTTGCCGCAGAATGCCTTAGTGAAGAACGAATTGCCTACCTGGACAAATTAGTCAGTCAAGCAAGAACCGCCGCCATCGTTTTTACGCAATTTACCCAAGAGGACGTCGATCGCATCGTCAAGTCGATGGTTCTGGCTGGCTTAGGTCAAGCTCAACATCTCGCGCGCTTGGCAGTTGAGGAAACCAAGCTCGGAGTCATGGAAGACAAGGTCATCAAGAACATGGTGGCCACCGAATTCGTCTACCACTACATAAAGGACAAACGCACCGTTGGCATTATCCGTGAGATTCCCGAGCGTAATCTCGTAGAGATGGCCGAACCGATCGGTGTGATCTTCGCCCTCACGCCAATTACGAACCCCACTTCCACCCTGCTCTTCAAATGCGTCATGGCCATCAAGACGCGCAACGCGGTGATATTTAGCCCTCATCCGAGCGCCTGGCGTTGTTCCTCCGAGGCCGTAAAGATCATGTACGAGACAGCGCTGAAACATGGTGCACCAGAAGGGGTTTTTTCTTGTCTGCATTCGCACACGTTGCTAGATAACGCCTACCTGATGCGGCACAAAGACGTGAGCCTGATCGATGCCACCGGCGGAAGGGGAGCTGTCAAGGCAGCCTATAGTTCCGGTAAACCAGCACTGGGGGTAGGGCCGGGCAACACACCGGTTTACCTGGAAAAAACGGCAGACCTGAATACCGCGGTGGTGGACATCATCGTCTCGAAAACCTTCGACAACGGAACCATCTGTGCGTCAGAACAAACGGTCGTAATCGATGATGAGATTTACGACGTCGCGCTGACGAAATTTGCGGACCTCGGTGCACACATCTGTAACGAGAACGAGGCGGAGCTGTTGGCGCGCACAGTAATCGACCCTAAAACCGGCTTTATGCAACCGATGGCAGTCGGGCAGAAGGCTACCGATATCGCCCGTTTTGCCGGTCTTTCCGTGAAGTCGGACACCAAACTCCTGATCGCACAGATTCATGGCGTAGGGCGCGAACATCCCCTATCGGTTGAGAAGCTCTTCCCGGTGCTCTCGGTCTATCGGGCGAAATCCATCGATGAGGCCTTCAGGGTTTGCGTCGATTTGAATCACGCCGGTGGACTTGGACACACTGCGGTCATTTTCTCACGCAACGACGACGTCATCCGCAAGTTTGCTGAGGTGATGAACGCGGGGCGGATCATTGTAAACTCGCCGGGCTCAGTCGGTGCGGTGGGAGGCGTTTACAACGATCTGGTGCCCACCTTCTCCTTCGGATGTGGCACCGGTGGCGGCAACAGCACAACCGATAATGTAAATATCTACCACTATTTGAATATCAAGCGTGTGGCTCGGAGGACACAAGCCCACATGTGGTACCGCGTTCCCAATCAGATTTATTTCAATATGAACGCCGTGGAAAATGTGCACCAGTTTCCATCCCGCTCTACCATCATCGTTACGAATCCGGCTTTAGAGCATCTCGGGCTCGTCGACCTTGTTCGACGCTACATTCCGGAGGGAACCCACGTCCACGTCTCGGTCATTCCCGATGCGGAGCCCGAGCTCAAGGTTGTCATGCAAGGAGTGGAGGCGCTCAATTTCTACAAAGCGGACCAAATCATCGCGCTAGGTGGCGGGTCGGTGATCGATGCCGCCAAGATCATGAAACTCAAGTACGAGTCGCCGGAGGCTGACCTGGAAGAGCTGGCCACGCCCTTCCTGGATCTCCGCAAGCGCGTAATCCAATATCCGACCCACAAAGCCATCACGGTGCGGCTAATTGCTATCTCCACCACCAGTGGAACGGGGAGCGAAGTCACTCCCTTTGCCGTCCTGACCGACAAAGAGCGCGGACGCAAGGTAACCATGGCCGACTACTCGCTGACGCCGAATGTGGCCATCGTCGATCCGCAATTTGTTATGTCTATGCCGAAGAACCTCACTGCCGATACCGGAATCGACTGCCTGACCCACGCCTTGGAAGCTGGAGTCTCCACTTACGCTTCGGCCTATACCGACGCCAATGCCATGGAGGCTATCCAGTTGGTCTTCAAATACCTGCCCATTGCGTATAAGCATCCCCACAATGAAGAGGCGCGATGCATGATGCACAACGCCGCCTGCATTGCTGCTATGGCGTTCGCCAACGCGTCGGTGGGGATAAATCATGCGCTGGCACATGCCTTTGGGGCGCGCTTCGGTGTCGCGCACGGTCGCGCCAATGCGCTCATGTTGCCGCACGTCATTGCATACAACGCGTCTGTGCCCACCAAGTTCCTGCCTTCGCCGTACCAAAAGGGGTTTGTCGCGCATGAGAAATACGCCACAGTCGCGGATTTATTGGGTCTGGGGGGCCACACAATTGAAGAAAAGGTGAGGAACCTGATAGCAGCGACAGAACAGCTACTCGAACAGTTGGAGTTCCCACGTTCGATCGCCGATCTGGGAATCTCGAAGGAGGAGTTCGAGAGGGCAATGCCTGATTTAACCAAGCTTGCCTTTGACGATCCCTCATGGTTGTCAAACCCTCGTATGCCACTGATGAGCGAGTTACTAGAGCTGTTTTGGAAGGCTTATCAAGGGCGACGTCTGGCGGTGGTGTCCAGTGAATCTCAGCAACAAAACGCGTAGTCGATGGTGGTGCGTATGGCAATGACCGTCGTGTGGCTCCAGTTTGATGAAGAGCGCCTTGTGCAAACCCTGCAAGAGGCCATGGAAAAACTGGACAGTGTCGAAAACGAAGTGATTTTGGATTTCTCATCTGTGCGCCGGATCGATTCGAGCGTCCTCAGAGTGATGGAAGACTTCGTGGGAACAGCCGAGGGCAAAGGAGTAAGAATCGTGTTGCGTAGCGTCAGCGGCGATATTTATAAGGTGCTGAAACTGGTGAAGCTGGCGCCACGATTTGTTTTCTCGAACTAAGAGCGCAGTTGTTGGTAACGGAAGTTTGGCGACGGAACAGGAGGCTAGCCGTGCAGAGTGATGGGCATGGTGACGTGCAGAGCGATCGCCTTTCATGGGGTGACACTGTTTTCTTGAATCTCGAACGAGAAGGTATGCCCCTCAACGTGGCCTGTGTCTGCGTGTGTGATGGCGAGATCTCTTTCAATGAGTGCGTCCAGTTTGTTGAGTCAAAGTTGCCGCTCATCCCCCGCTACCTGAAGCGGGTGGTGCCTTCACTGTTCAACATTGGCCTTCCCAGCTGGGAATACGACCCCACCTTCGATATCCACAATCACGTAATTGAGGTAACGCTCACGCGCGGTTCCGACACAGAGTTGAAGACGCTTGCAGGAAAGATTCTGAGCACGGTGATGGACCGGCGGCACCCGCTGTGGGATCTGACCATTGTGCATGGGTTGAAACGTAATCGCAGTGGGCTCATCCTCCGCCTTCATCACTGTCTCGCCGACGGCATCGCTGGCGTCGGCATCATGAACATACTGATGGATACAAGCCCCGTGACTCCGCACCTTCCCAAACGCAAGCTTCGTCGCCGAGTGCCGCCGCCTCGGGGCGTCTTAAATTCCATCGTCAGTGACTCCGTCGATTCCTATTCTGATTTCGTCAAACGAATTCTCGCCGCACTTGCAGACGTGTCGAGCATGGTCGAGCGATTCCTCGCGAACAGTGGAGACCTCGCCACGGACGAATTCACCCGCCTCCTGCCTGAACTCAGTTCACCGACGGAGCGACTGCGCTTCAACGTTCTCTACCGCGGACCGCAGAAATTTGCGTGCGCGGGAATTCGGCTGGCTGATGTCAAAGCCATCCGTCACGCCTGCGGAACCAGCGTGAATGACGTCATTCTTGCACTTGTCACGGCCACTGTCCGGCGTTACCTCGAACTGCATGGTGACCCCGTTAAAGGGCGGTTGCTTCGCTTGATGATGCCAGTCAATCTGCGCGGCGGAGACAGTCCGGGCGAGTTGGGGAATCGCATCTCCCTGGTTCCGGTTACCATTCCGCTGGATATTCGTAATCCTCGGAAGCTGCTCGCAGGCGTCCATCAGAGAACCGAGTTTATGAAACGCGCACATGCTGCCGAGCTAGTTAGCTTGGCCAGCGGCTTGATCAGCATGTTCCCGAATTCGGCTCAGGCGCTGGGCGGCAGCATCCTGAGCCGGTTGCCCTTCACACCTTTTAACATGGTCTGCACCAACGTGCCGGGGCCGCAATATCCGCTCTACGTGCTCGGTCATAAGATCCTGCACTGTTACCCCTACGTACCCGTTGGCGGCGAGATGGCACTCAACTGCGCGATCTTGACCTACAACGACACGGCATATTTTGGGTTCAGCGGAGATGTACATGCAGCACCGGACCTGCGGCGTTTGGAAACACTGCTGAGATCGAGCTTCACGGAACTGCGAGAAGCCGCTGGAGTCAGACCCTCGCATAAACAGGAGAAGAAGAAAGCAAAAAGGGTGCGCACACAGAACAAAGTCGCTTCGACACCGCCACCCGCGCCGGCGTCAGACCCAACGTTTATTCCAACGAGGTCGCTCGTCTTGGTCGAATCATCGATAGCACCACAGTCCCCGGATACGGAGAAAAAAGTCCCAGCGCAGTTGATCGCCTAGGGACTGTTACGCAATTGAATAGAGAACGAGGTAGGAATGCAGTCAACAGCGCAATTGACGTCCTGGTTGGTCTCGGGCCGCATCCTCTTCCTGGTCATTCATCTCCTAGGTATCGCATTATTTTCCTACATCGTGGCAAAGCGCCTGGTTCCCCTCATTCGGGGAGAACGGGATTTTCGTCTTGACCAGCCATGGGTCCGGCTGGAAAGAGTTCTGAAATATTGGTTGGGGCAATGGAAACAACCACGCTACCGGGCTGCGGGAGCACTGCATATTTTCATTTTTGCCGGCTTCCTGGTTTTGGCTATTCGCGCCTTTTCGGTACTGATTGTTGGCGTCTCCCAGAATTTTGTCATGCCCGGCCTTTCAGGCAGGGCCGGCCATATCTATGACATCATCACGGACTACGCTGCCACCATTGTTTTCCTCTGCATGGTGATCGCCATAATTCGCCGTCTGGTTTTCAAACCTGCGCGGTATGCTGTGCCGGCGAGGTACGGTAAAAGCCACACAGCCGACGCTATTTTTCTTCTTTCGCTTATCGCACTTTTGATGCTGGCCGACAGTCTCTTTGCAGCTGTTAAGGCCGCCGCGCAGTCACCGCAAGGCCAGTCCATTGAAATGTTGGCAGCATTTTCGCTTCCGTGGATGTTGCGTAATGCCGTCGTATCAATTCCCATGGCTGTGCTCGGGAGGTTCTACTTTGGCGCCTATCTTGTCCATGAGCTGACCTTTTACTTCTTGCTTTGCTATCGGCCTTTTGGAATCCAGTTCCATGTGGAAACGTCTCTGTTCAATATCTATTTCGCAAAGTTGGACCGGGAGATTCTAAAACCGGTGAGGTGGGGCGTCAGCGATGTTCATCTGGATCAGGTGAAATCCTTTGGCGTTAAGACGTTCGAAGACTTCACCTGGAAGCACATGCTTGACTTCTATTCCTGTGCAGACTGCGGACGGTGTTCAGACAATTGCCCGGCCAATTCGGTGGGAAGGCCGTTATCGCCGCGATTCATCACTATCAAAGCGAGAGATTACAGTTTCCAGCACTACCCAGTTTTTGCACGCGCGAATACAGGTACGGCGCTGGTCGGCAGTATCTACTCGCAGGATGAACTCTGGTCCTGCACCACTTGCGGAGCTTGTGAAGAGGAATGCCCGTTGCTGGTGGAATACATCGACAAGATTGTTGATTTGCGCCGGGGCATGGTCGATGACGGGAATGTGCCCCAGTCCCTGCAAAAGCCCTTAAAGGCACTGGAGAGCCGTGGCAATCCCTACGGTAAGTTGGAGAAGAAACGAGCTGACTGGGCAAGCGTCAAGGAATTCCAGCAAATCTGTCGCGTCAAAACCCTTGGCGACCGCAATGGCACGAAGACTCTGTATTTTGTCGATAGCATTACCTCCTACGATGACCGCATGCAAGCCATCGGGCGCGCAACGGCGAAGATACTTGATCATGTTGGCGAGAATTACGGAATCCTCGGCGCCGCGGAAAGAGATAGCGGCCATGAAGTCCGGCGGTTTGGCGAGGAAACGCTTTTCATTGCCTTGCGGGACCATAACGCCGATGCCATCAAAGCCTCTGGAGTCCAGCGCATCGTTACCGCTGACCCACACGCTTACAACGCGCTGAAACACGACTACACGGCCGTGCCGCCCGTGGAGCACATCAGCCAGGTAATCGCCAGGGGAGTGGATGCCGGCAAGATCAAGTTCAATCCCGTGGGAAACCCAAACGATGTGTACACCTACCACGATCCTTGCTATCTCGGCCGCCACAACCAGATCTACGACGACCCTCGCAATGTTCTTGATGCGATTCCGGGTTTGAAGAGAGTCGAAATGAGTCGGTCCCGGGATCGCTCATTTTGCTGCGGTGGCGGTGGACTGATGTTGTTCTACGAGCCGAAAGAAGACCAGAGGATGGGAGTCAAGCGGGTACAGATGGCGGCGGACGCAGGGGCCAATGTGATCGTTACGGCTTGTCCGTTCTGCATGGTGAATATCGAAGATGCGATCAAGGTCGCAGGTATGGAAGGAAAAATGACCGCCATCGACCTGACGGAACTGGTGGACCGGCAAATCGTTCGTGCACGCCTCGATGAAATAAAAGAGCCAGCCGCCGAAATCGAGGAGCGCGCGACGGCTTCGTCCAGTCTCAAGTGAAATTGAGTTAAGTGCTATTCGTGGAGGTGAACGTGGAGATTCTAGTTTGCGTAAGAAGAGTGCCCGATACTTCGGAAAACGAGATTGAACTCAACAGCGCGGGAAACGAAATCGAGCGTGACGAGTTGGTCTATTCGATCAACGAAGCAGACAATTACGCGGTCGAAGAAGCCCTGCAGATCGTTGCCAAGGTTGGGGGAAACGTTACCGTCGCGACCGTTGGGGGCGAAGATGACGAAGAAGTCTTGCGTCGGGAGATGGCCATGGGTGCGAACCATGGGGCTCTAATCAGGGATCAAGCCTTCGATGGATCGGATGGCAGAGGCATCGCCACTATCTTGAAAGCTTTCGTGCTTAAGGGACATTACGACCTGATTCTGACCGGGGTCCAGGCCGAGGATGGTGGTGCCCTGGTAGGCGGAATGCTTGCAGCTCTGCTCGACTGTCCGTTCGCTTCGTTGGTTAATTCCATCGAGTTGCTTGAGGACCGAAAGCTAAAAATCGGCCGAGAAATTGAAGGCGGCAACAAGGAACTCTATGAGATTGATCTGCCTTGTGTGCTCTCGATCCAGACCGGCATTAATGAACCGCGCTATGTCGGTATGCGAGGCATCCGGCAGGTGGCCTCAGTACCCATCCCAACCTTCAGCGCGGAGGAACTGGGAATCGGGGCCGACAGTATAGGAGAGGCTACAGCGAAAGTGAAACGACTGGACTACTTCGTTCCCTCGTTGGGGAAAGGCGCCGAACTTCTACACGGCAGCCGGGAAGAAAACGTCAACAAAGTTCTGGAGTTAGTGGCAGCCAAAGGAGGGTTGAAATAATGGCTCGCATCTTCGCTTATATCGCACACAAGGGTGGCATCGTCGCGGATTCCGCGTCCGAACTGGCGGCTGCGGCGCGCAAGATCGATGGCACCGCTCCGCTGACGGCTATTCTCACCGGTTGTGGTGCTGACCTCGATGCGGCGTGCAACACCCTTTGCGCGTCCTACCGGGAGGTTTGGAAAATCGCAAACGAAGTTCTTGCGTACCCTAATGCCGAATTGATTCGCGGGGCCCTGCAGAAGGTCCTGCCAAGCAACAGCATTGTGCTTGTTGCTCACGAGCATTTCGGAATCGATCTGGCGCCGGGTCTTTCCATCAAAATGAATTCGGCCTTCGTTTCCGACGTGCTGGATATCGCCAGCGTTGAAGGCGTCTACATGAAGGTAGTCCGTCAGGAATTCGGGGGACAGGTGAGCACTCACGTCCGGTGCGACATTTCATCGGGCGCGGTCCTCACGATACGTCCCGGTGCGTTTAAAGCGGCAGAGATAACAGGAGAACGCGGCCTCATCGTCGACAAATCAGGAGAGGTGGGCCCTCTTGCAGCGGGCCGGCGCTACCTGGAGACGGTCGTCGCTGAAGCAGGTGAAGTGGATATCACCAAGTACAACGTTCTGGTTTCGATCGGCCGTGGCATTCAGGAAAAAGACAATGTGGCCATCGCGCTGGAACTGGCTGAAGCCATGGGAGCGGCGGTGAGTTGCTCAAGACCCGTGGTCGACGCCAAGTGGATGGAGAAGTCACGTCAAGTGGGTTCATCCGGGAAAACCGTCAAACCAAAAGTCTATCTCGCATGTGGCATCAGCGGCGCGTTTCAACATCTGGCTGGTATTAAAGGTAGTCCCTACTTGATCGCCATTAACAAGAATCCGAAGGCTCCGATCTTTCAGGTAGCTGATGTCGGAGTCGTCGATGACATTCTGGAGTTTTTGCCGGAATTGACTAACAAAGTCCGCGAAATGCGCAACGTTGCAGCAAAGTGAGGCACGGCCAATGATTGCAAACAAAACGCTGAAGCTGAGTTTGAAATCGCTGAGGGACTTCGCCAAAAAACGCCTGCCGGACGAAGTGCTCCGGGAGCTTGACGATCGTGATGAATGTCCGCTCGATGTTGTTCACGACATGTGCAGCCCGGAGCAACTCGGCATTCAACTCCTCTTCATCCCCGAAGAGTTTGGGGGTTTGGGGGGTGGGGCTTTCGATGTGTATTGCGTGTGCGAAGAGATGGCGCGCATTGATCTGGGAGTTGCGACAGCAGTCCTGGCCACTTTCCTTGGAAGCGATCCGATCACGGTCGGGGCCACTCCCGAACAAAAGAAAAAGTGGTTGACGCGTATCGCTGAGGAGGGATTGTTGTTTGCCTATGGCGCCACGGAACCAGAAGCCGGCAGTGATCTGGGGGCTCTTCGCACTACCGCGGACCCAGTCAACCAAGACGGCCGGGTCATTGGCTACAAAATTAACGGGAACAAACAGTGGATCAGCAACGGCGGAGTGGCCGATGCCTACACGGTTTTGGCCAATACGCCCAGCGGTCCGAGTTGGTTCATCGTGGAAAAAGGCGCGAAGGGTTTCACCCACGACGAGCCAGAAGACAAGCACGGCATCCGTCTTAGTAACACGGCGGCACTTGCGTTCAACGACGTCTATGTCGACGCCGATAGGCTCGTCGGTGGTATCGAAGGCCAGGGGCTGAATCAAGCGCAGGCCGTATTTGGTTATACGCGCCTGATGGTAGCGGCATTCGGCCTCGGGGCCGGTTGGGCTGCACTCGATCGAGCAATTCCTTACTCCACCAAGCGCATCCAGGCGGGCGCGCCACTCTCCCAGAAACAAGGATATACGCACAAGCTCATCGTGCCACACGTGGCTCGTCTTGAGGCTGCCCGTGCATACATCGAGGAAACCGCGGAGCGTATAGACGCCGGTACTGAAGGAAACCTGAACACCGAGGGCGCCATTGCGAAGTACATGGCAACCGAAGCCGGGAATGCAGCCGCCGAGGCCAGTATCCAGGCGCTTGGTGGTTATGGATACACACACGAATACATGGTTGAAAAAATCAGCCGGGACGTTCGTATCACTACGATTTACGAAGGCACTTCCGAGATCATGGAGATGACGATCAGCCGCGACCGCTGGCAGTCTCATCTCAAAACGCGAGGACAGCACTATCACGAGCGAGCGCGAGAATTCGAAACATTGCACGCCCGCCAGCCGAATGTGGGCGCTGACGTGGCGGCGCTGGCTTTGCACGCATTGGCCGAAGTTATGGAAAAAGCGCGCGCAGCGCGGCTAACCCGCTATCAACATATTCTGCTGCGTCTGGGCGAGTTGATCGCGTATGCGGAGTGCGCGGGTAGCTTGTCCCGCCGCGCCGGGCTTTTGTTTGAAGGCAAGCTCAAGGAAAAAGCGAACCGGCGTTTCGATGCAACTGCGCTGGCAGCGATCAGTCGCATCTTTGCTCGGGACGCCGCGCTCAAGGTGGCCGAAGACGGTCTGCGTTGGATCGTCGGGGCCGGGGGCGTAAGCGATGCCGAGATGGCCGGGTTTGAAATCAGCTTGGGATTACCCGCCATTCACCGCGCGCAGTCGGGCCTTATCTCCGACATGGATTATGTGGCAGACGCTCTGTACGGCCGCGCGGCCAAGCACACGGAAGCGGCTGCATAGCACCTTTAGCTGGGTTTTGCAGGAGTCTCATCATGGAAAGCACTTCTTATCGCGCCATCGCAATTGTCGGAGTTGGAGCTGTTTTACCCGATGCTCCGAATGTAGCGTCTTTCTGGAAAAACGTGAAAGACGGCCGCTACAGCATCAGCGAAGTTACACCCAGCCGCTGGGACCCGGCTCTTTACTACGATACCGATCACAATGTCCCGGACAAGACTTACTCAAAGATCGGCGGCTGGGTCCGTGAGCACGTGTGGGATCCCATCAAGTGGCATTTGCCTATCCCGCCGCGCGTCGTCGATGCCATGGATGAGTCCCAGAAATGGGCAATTGCCTGCACACGGGAAGCGCTAGAGGACTTTGGCTATCCCGAGCGGACGCTGGACGCCAATCGCACCGCCGTGATCCTGGGCAACGCGATGGCCGGCGAAAAGCACTATTTCACCGCGTTGCGCGCGTACTTCCCGGAATATGCGCGTGAACTCGCTGAAAGCCCCAGTTTCAGCGCGTTGCCAGATGCGGTCCGCCGGGGCATTACGCGCGAGTTGCACGACCGAATGGGGAAGCTGCTTCCTGAAATCACCGAAGATAGCATGCCAGGCGAATTGGCCAACTGCATTGCCGGCCGTATTGCGAACGTTTTCAACTTCCATGGCCCCAACTATGTTTGTGATGCCGCCTGCGCATCTGCGATGGCAGCGGTCAGTTCCGCCGCGGAAGGATTGGTAGAACACGATTTCGACGTGGCGATCACCGGAGGCATTGACCGCAACATGGGCGCTTCGACCTTCATCAAGTTCTCCAAGATCGGAGCCCTCTCGGCTACCGGCTCCCGGCCGTACGCCGCGGGGGCTGACGGGTTCGTTATGGGTGAAGGTGCCGCCATCCTTATTCTCAAGCGATTGGCCGATGCGGAGCATGACGGCGACAAGATCTACGCCGTGCTCCGTGGCATGGGCGGATCGAGCGACGGCAAGGGAAAGGGCATCACCGCGCCCAACCCGATTGGCCAAAAATTGGCCATCGAGCGCGCGTGGCAGAATGCCGGATTATCGCCAGCTACTGCGACGCTGATTGAGGGCCACGGCACATCCACGCGCGTTGGCGACGTTGTCGAAGTGCAAAGCATGGTCGATGTGCTCAGTAGTTTCCATCTCCCTTCCGGCTCAGTGGCGCTTGGTTCGGTCAAATCGAACTTCGGTCACCTCAAGGGAGCGGCCGGCGCTGCGGGCCTACTGAAAACTGCGCTGGCGCTTCGGGACAAAATATTGCCGCCCAGCGTGCATTGTGAGCGTTCCAATCCGGATATCGACTTTGCCCACTCTCCGCTTTACGTCAATACCGAACTGAAACCGTGGACGATAACGGCAGATGGCGTACGCCGGGCGGGCTTGAGCGCTTTTGGTTTTGGCGGCACCAATTTCCACGCTGTCCTGGAAGAATACATTCCTGGCAGATTGAACGGAAACGGCAAGCGATTTGTGGCCGTCAGTGAGACCGCCTCGAAAGTGGAACAGCCGGTGCTAATGGCCGCGACGAAGGTTGGGGACGCCTCTTCAGATCACAAAGCTCCGTTGCGCGGAGCACTGGTAATTGGTGCTGCTTCCGAGGCCGCGCTGGCCGAGCGTTTGCGCGCGGTTGAGAAGGAAGCCATAACGGGCCGTGCGCCGGCGCCAGTTGCCCCGGCGGAATCGGACTTGCGCGCGCCCGAGCGCCTGGCCATCGACTACGCCAACCCGAGTGAGCTGGCGGACAAAGCAAGCAGTGCGCTCAAAGCACTGGCGGTCAATCAACCGGCGATGTGGAAAGCGCTCCGTGCACAAGGTATTTTCCATGGTCACGGTCCCGCTCCCAAGGTCGCGTTCCTGTATACCGGTCAAGGCTCGCAGTACGTAAACATGCTCCAGCTGCTCCGAGCAACGGAGCCGATTGTGGCTGAAACGTTTGCCGAAGCCGATCGCGTCATGATGCCGTTGCTGGGCAAGCCGCTCAGCAAGTTCATCTTTGTCGACTTAGCCGATGCTGATGCGGTCGCCAAGGCTGAAGACGATCTTCGCCAAACTGCGATTACTCAACCAGCCGTGCTGGCAACCGATCTGGCGCTGACTCGGCTCCTCGCCGCGTACGGTATCGCGCCCGATTTCACCATGGGACACAGCCTGGGCGAGTACGGAGCGTTGGTCGCGGCCGGCGCCCTCCCCTTCGCTGATTCGCTTGAAGCAGTCAGCGCTCGCGGCCGCGGAATGACTCAAGTAGCAATGGAGGACAATGGCCTTATGGCCGCCGTATTCGCTCCACTGGAAGAAGTTGAGCGAATTTTAAACACAATCGACGGCTACGTCGTCATCGCCAACGTTAATAGCAACCGTCAGGCGGTAATAGGCGGCGCAAGCAAGGCCGTCGAGCAGGCCATGGAAGCCTTCAAAAAAGCTGGCTACGACGTGGCTGCTTTAACGGTGAGTCACGCCTTCCACACATCGATCGTGGCTGGGGCGAGCAAACCGCTGCGGCAAGTTCTGGAACGCCTGCGTCTTGAATCGCCCCGTTTGCCAATCGTGGCGAACACCAACGGCGAGTTCTATCCCACTGGACCTGAAGCCGTTCCTCAGATGCTGGACATTCTCACGCAGCAGGTCGCATCGCCTGTCCAATTTGTTAAGGGATTGCACACCCTATACTCCGCCGGCGCTCGAATGTTTGTTGAAGTTGGACCGAAGAAAGCATTACAGGGATTTGCTGAGGATGTGCTCGGCGCCCACGGTGATGTGATTTCGTTGTTTACCAATCATCCGAAAGTTGGTGACATCGTCGCGTTTAATCAGGCGCTGTGCGGCCTCTATGCGGCGGGACTCGGCCGTGGAGCCGCGGAGAGCTTGCGCGAGCCCGCTTTGGCCTCTGCGCAGGATTTTTCCTCACCGCTGGAAACCTCGAAACCAATCCCGGTCACGGCGTCCACAGGAGGCGACGCCCCCACGGGACCAGCCGCGTCGAATGGCGATCGCTACATCGAACTCGGGCGTTTGTTTGCCGATGTTCTCGATCGCGGCTACGAGATCTACCACGACCGGAACGATGTCTCGAAAGGCGCCCCGGTGGTCATTACAGGGGCGGCGCTAGGCCTGCCCGGAACCGAACACATCTTCGATGATGCCAACATCGCGCGCATTCTACGGGGCGATCAGTTCATCGAGTCGATTCCCACGCGGTTTCGGAACGCCATGCTTGATAAGCACATCACGCGTCTGGTTAAGAGCGAGAACGGAGAAGCCAGGTTCGATACCATCAGTGATGTCGCGGACGTCATCAAGCTCGCGGGTCGAGGAGGTGCTTTCGATCTGGAAAAGGAATTCGGCATTCCGTCCGAGCGCGTGGGCGCTCTGGACCGTGTCACCCAATTGGCGATCGCCGCGGGTATCGATGCTTTACGCGATGCCGGCATCCCGCTGATCATGCGCTATAAAACCACCACCAGGGGTACGCAGTTGCCGGATCGCTGGGCATTGCCAGATGCTTTGGTCGACGATACCGGTGTGATTTTTGCCTCTGCCTTTCCTGGATACAATTCGTTTGCTGAGGAAATGGCGCGATATTACGTGGACCACGAACACCGCGAGCAGTTGGCCCTGCTCGAAAGCCTTCTGCCACGTGCCGTCGAAGCGAATGGTCATTCCATTCTGGTGCAGGAGATCAACCGGCATATCGACGAACTCGCTGGCGCTCTCGACGAAGAACCGTACGCCTTCAATCGCCGTTTCCTCCTCCGTGTTTTGTCCATGGGACACTCGCAGTTTGCCGAATTCATCGGCGCGCGCGGCCCCAACACCCAGATCAATGCTGCCTGCGCCAGCACCACACAGGCGGTAGCGCTGGCGGAGGACTGGATCCACGCCGGGCGATGCAGCCGCGTAATTGTCATCTCTGCCGACGACGTCACCTCCGACCATCTGATCGATTGGATGGGGGCTGGCTTTTTGGCCAGTGGAGCGGCAGCCACCGACGAAGCCGTCGCGGATGCCGCCATTCCTTTCGACCGCCGGCGTCACGGCATGATCATCGGCATGGGAGCCGCAGCGCTGGTGGTGGAGAGCGAGGACGCCGCGCGTGAACGAGGAATACAGCCGATCTGCGAAGTATTGTCCACCACGACGAACAACAGTGCTTTCCACGGCACGCGTCTCGATGTGCAGCACATCGGCCAGGTGATGGAGTCCCTCATCGCCAAGGCCGAAGCACGCATCAAGATTTCGCGTCATCAGATCGCGCCACAAACAGTTTTCGTTTCGCATGAAACGTATACACCGGCGCGCGGCGGCAGCGCATGCGCCGAAATCCATGCGCTTCGTCGAGTCTTCGGCGACATCGCGGATCGTATAGTGATCGCTAACACCAAGGGCTTTACCGGTCACGCGATGGCCACAGGCATCGAAGATGTTGTCGCAGTCAAAGCATTGGAAACCGGTTGCGTGCCACCGGTCGCCAATTTTAAGGAAGTTGATCCGGAGTTGGGACAGCTAAACCTGTCGAAAGGCGGTTGCTATCCCGTGGAATATGCCTTGCACTTGGGAGCGGGCTTCGGATCGCAGATCAGCATGATGCTGCTGCATTGGATAAAGACCAAAGACGGGAAACGCCGCAGGCCGAACGATCTCGGCTATGCCTACCGCATCGCCGATGCCGCCGCCTGGAATGCTTGGCTCCATAGCGTTGCGCGCTGTCCAACCGTAGATTTGGAAGTCGTACATCGCACTCTCCGTGTGCGCGATGCAGCCGCGGCAGGGCGCGTCCCCGAAGCAGCAAAGCAGTTACAAACCACGGCGGCAAAAACGAAGGCACCAACCGGCACACTGCAGCCGCCGACGTCGCCAATCCCCAATGTGAGACGGGTGCCCCCGCTCATCCCAGTCGTTGAACCGACATTGATCGTTCAAGTCTCTGCCCCCGTCACATCCGCTCCATCAAAACCGGCGGCAAAGGACGATCTGGTGAAAGAGAAAATATTGGCACTGGTGGCCGAGAAAACTGGTTACCCGAAAGACATGCTGGATCTGGATCTCGATCTCGAGGCGGACCTGGGCGTCGACACAGTGAAACAGGCTGAAGTCTTTGCCACAATCCGCGAAGCTTACAACATCCCACGTGATGAGAACCGCAAACTTCGTGATTACCCCACATTGGCGCATGTCATCCGCTTCGTTTATGACAAGCGTCCAGACCTGGCTGCAGCGCCCGTGGTCGCAAAGCAGGAAGTCCAATGCGCGATGCCGAATGCCGCTGTGGCCAGTGAAAAACAAGCCGCTGCCGTGACGTCCTCGCAATGCACCGAAGGTGATGCCGTCAAAGAGCACATTCTTGCCTTGGTGGTAGAGAAGACTGGCTATCCAAAGGACATGCTGGATTTGGATCTTGATCTGGAAGCCGACCTGGGTGTTGACACTGTAAAACAGGCGGAAATGTTTGCGGCCATCCGAGCCGCGTATAACATTCCACGCGACGAGAACCGCAAACTGCGGGATTACCCAACCCTCGCGCACGTGATCCGTTTCGTATACGAGAAGCGGCCAGACCTGGGCGCAGCCCCGGTGGCAGCGAAGCAAGAAGTAGTCACTACGCAGAAATTGGAGGTGGCTGTCGAAAAACCAGCTCTCACTTTAACTTCAGTCGTCGAGGGCGACTCCGTCAAGGAACGCATTCTCACGCTAGTAGTTGAGAAGACCGGTTATCCCAAAGAAATGCTGGATTTGGATCTCGATCTCGAAGCCGACCTGGGCGTTGACACCGTCAAACAGGCGGAAATGTTTGCGGCCATCCGCGAGATCTACAAGATTCCACGCGACGAGAACCGTAAACTGCGGGATTACCCAACCTTGGCGCACGTCATCCGGTTCGTGTATGAGAATCGACCCGACCTCGCCGGTGTGCCTGCAACAGCAACCTCACAAATTATCAGCAAGCCAGCTGTGCCGGCACCGCTTTCAGGCTCGCCCCAAGCGGTACCAGATGATTCCATCAAGGAGAAGGTGCTGGAGATCGTGGCCGAGAAGTCGGGTTACCCCAAAGACATGTTGGACCTGGATCTCGATCTGGAAGCAGACCTGGGCATCGACACGGTCAAACAGGCGGAGATGTTTGCGGCCGTACGAGGGGCGTACAACATTCCGCGCGACGAGAATCTCAAGCTACGGGATTTTCCTACTCTGGCCCATGTAATCAAGTTCGCTACCAGTCGGCAGCCCGGCGTGGCTGAAATGCCCGCTCCGAGCTCTTCTGCCCTGCAAGAGAAACAAGTGCCGGCGCAGAAAAAACTGGCACCACCTGCATCTTCGGGCTCGAAGCCAGCTACGACTGTCCGGCCGGTCCGCGCTAGTTTCGACGCCGCCAATCGTATTCCACGCCGCGTACCGGTTCCCAACTTGCGTCCACCGCTCACTATCTGCAAGCCAACAGGTGTGACACTCGGGTCCGGTCGGCGAGTCGTCATTATGCCCGACAAATCTGGAGTGGGAGACGCGTTGGCGCAACGCTTACAGACCATGGGTGTAGAAGTCCTCCGCATCAACGAGATGCTGGATGTAGACGCGTTGAAGAATCGGCTGGAGAGCTGGACGGCCGCGGGACCGGTACACGGAGTGTACTGGCTACCCGCGCTAGACAATGAGGGAGACCTCAGTGCAATGGACTTTGCCACCTGGCAAGGAGTCCTGCGGATACGGGTCAAATCACTGAATGCCACCATGCGAATTCTGTATGAGCAGGTTGCAGCACCGGGCACATTCCTGGTGTCAGCCACAAGGCTCGGTGGACAGCATGGCTACGATGAGGCCGGGGCATCAGCGCCGTTAGGTGGCGCGGTCGTGGGCTTCACCAAAGCGTACAAGCGCGAGCGGATGAACGCTCTGGTCAAAGCTGTCGACTTTGAAATGGAACGAAAGCCAGCGGAAGTGGCCGACATCCTGATTGAGGAAACTCTGCGCGATCCCGGGGCCATCGAAATTGGCTACAAGCAGGGGCTGCGCTGGACGGTTGGTCTGCAAGAACAGTTCGCCGCCGATGGCAACTCTGGTTTAACTTTAGACAGCAACACAGTCTTTCTCGTCACCGGCGCGGCGGGAAGTATCGTGTCGGCAATCACCACCGATTTGGCAATGGCCTCCGGAGGCACGTTCTACTTGCTCGATCTCGTGCCCGAGCCTGATCCAGAGAATCTCGATCTCAAGCGCTTCGTGGCAGACAAGGAGGGCCTGAAGCGTGATCTGTTCGCACGCATCCAAGCGCGGGGTGAGCGCGCCACGCCTGCCCTCGTAGAAAAGGAGCTTGCAGCACTGGAGCGAGCGCAAGCAGCATGCGGTGCAATCACCGCGGTGCGAGCCGCTGGCGGTATCGCTCATTACTTCAGCGTCGACCTCACGGACGCAAGCGCTGTAGCAAAAATTATCGACCGGGTGCGGGAGCGCAGCGGACACATCGATGTGCTTTTGCACGCCGCCGGCATGGAGCGCAGCCACTTGCTACCTGACAAAGACCCTCGTGAATTCGATTTGGTCTTCGATGTCAAGAGCGACGGCTGGTTTAATCTTCTGCATGCCATCGGCGCCATGCCGCTCGGCGCTACAGTGGCCTTTAGTTCGATTGCCGGACGGTTCGGCAACGCGGGGCAAACGGACTACAGCTCGGCCAATGACCTGTTGTGCAAGATCACCTCGAGCTTTCGGACCACCCGGCCAGCTACCCGTGGCATCGTCATCGATTGGACGGCATGGGGCGGCATAGGCATGGCCACGCGTGGCTCCATCCCTAAGATGATGGAACTGGCAGGTATCGACATGCTGCCACCAGAGGCAGGGATTCCTTTGATTCGCCGCGAACTTACTCTGGGAGGCACCAAGGGCGAGATTGTCATCGGCCAGCGCCTTGGGCTCCTGCTAAACGAATGGGATGCCACGGGCGGCCTGGTTACGTCCGCGACTGAAGCCTCGAACAGCCTACCGGCACAGGGTCCAATGATCGGCAAGATAACAAGCATGGGCCTGCTGAGCGGCCTCACAATAGAGACGACACTGGACCCGGCAATTCAGCCGTTTTTGCACGATCATCAAATCGATGGCACACCGGTGCTGCCCGGAGTCATGGGCATCGAAGCGTTCGCCGAAGCAGCACGATGCCTGCTTCCCGGCTGGAATGTGGCAGCGATCGAAGATGTGAACTTCCTCGCGCCGTTCAAGTTTTATCGCAACCAACCTCGGGTCTTAGCGATCGAAGCGGTCATTCGTCCGGAGCGCAACAGCTTGCTGGCAGAGTGCCGCTTGATCGGACGCCGGTCCCTTACTAATCAGGCTGAGACACAATTGACAACGCACTTTACCGCTCAGGTCCGCCTCACAAAACAACTACCCAATGCGGCGGTCGTGCCGGCGCTCGGCTCACCGAACGGGCACATCATCAAGGCCGCCGACATTTACCGCATTTACTTCCATGGACCCGCATACCAAGTTCTGGAGCAGGCGTGGAGCGACGGAGATCGAATTGTTGGAAAGATGGCAAAGAATTTGCCAAACAATCATTTTCCACCCGAAAAGCCAACACTCATGGCTCCGCGGTTGATCGAACTTTGCTTCCAAACATCCGGACTCTGGGAGATGAGCGCGCTAGGCCGTATGGGTTTGCCCCAATACATCGATCGAATCAGCTTGTTACGAAGCCCTGACCAGGCCGAAGGCGATTTGTATGCCGTAATCGTGCCCAAACCGGATCAAGGAAGTTTTGACGCCGAAGTGGTGGACACAGCAGGAAGCCCATATGTGCAAATGCGTGGTTACCGCACTGTGGCGCTTCCTAACACCGTCGATGCAGAACCGTTGAAGCAACTGCAGGCCGTCGGACTGTAGGAATCGTAACTTCTTGCACTCAAGGCCTGCCAATCTGAGGCGTTATGCCACAAGAATTTCAACGAGTGGCCATTGTAAATCGCGGCGAAGCAGCCATGCGTTTCATTCACGCGGCTCGCGACTTCAATCAAGAACATGGCACTTCGCTACGCACGATAGCTCTTTTCACTGACCCTGACCGCCGTAGCATGTTTGTGCGGGAGGCGGACGAAGCAGTCTGTCTTGGTCCTGCCCAAATCGTCGACGCCAATACTCGACATCTCAAGAGTAGTTACGTCGACTATCACCTGCTCGAACACGCGCTGGCGATCGCCAGGGCGGATGCGGTCTGGGTAGGTTGGGGCTTCGTGGCTGAGCACGCCGCATTCGCCGACCTTTGTCAAGAACTGGGAATCGTGTTCATCGGTCCGGATGGCGATGTGATGCGTCGAATAGGCGACAAGATCGCCTCAAAACGACTGGCCGAGGAAGCACACATACCGGTTGTGGCATGGAGCAATGGTCCGGTGGAAACCATCGAGGCCGCCTTGCGCCATGCCGAGCGTTTGGGTTATCCGCTCCTTATCAAGGCCACCGCGGGAGGCGGAGGTCACGGAATACGCTTGGTGAATTCGGCCGCACACGTTCCACAGGCCTTTGCAAGCGCGCAGGCTGAGGCCTTCAAAGCCTTTGGGAACCCAACCGTCTTTTTAGAGCAACTGGCGGAACGTGCGCGCCACGTCGAAGTGCAAATTATTGCCGACCACTACGGGAAGACGTGGGCTGCCGGCGTGCGTGACTGCACCATCCAGCGTCACCACCAAAAAATACTCGAAGAAGCACCGTCTCCGGCACTTTCTCCGCAGCAAGAGTTGTCACTGCGCGACGCCGCGGTGCGCTTGAGTCGAGCGACCGCCTATCACAATGCTGGCACCGTCGAATTCTTGTATGAACCAGAAATCGATTGCTTCTCGTTCATGGAGATGAACACCCGGTTGCAAGTCGAACATCCGGTCACAGAGTGCACCACAGGGCTCGATCTCGTGAAACTTCAGATTCACGTCGCACGCGGTGGCCACTTGGAAGGCGAACCACCTCGCACAAGCGGTCATGCCATTGAGGTGCGCCTGAATGCCGAAGATCCAGATAACGGTTTTGCGCCGGCCCCAGGCCTTATCAAGCGCTTCAGAATTCTGCTTGGACCGGGCGTGCGCGTCGATACCGGCGTCGCTGAGGGTGATGTCATCCCTGCGGAGTTCGATTCGATGATCGCTAAGATCATCGCCTACGGCCAAAATCGAAAGGAGGCGCTGTCTCGCCTACAGCGCGCGCTGCGCGAGAGCGTAGTCGTCATCAAAGGCGGCACCAGCAATAAAGCGTTCTTGCTGGACTTGTTGAACCGGCCCGAGGTCCAGTGCGGGGAATTTAACAACGGGTGGCTGGATCAGTTGGCGGCAACCGGTGAGCATGTCTCCAGGTGTTACGCCGATGTCGCTCTGGTTCAAGCCGCGATCGAGGCCTATGATGCCCAGCTCGCCGTTGAGCAGGCGCAGTTTTATGCTTCATCGGTACGTGGGAGACCACAAGTCCGCAGCGACGTCGGCTGGACCGCGGAGCTGCGCTATCGTGGCCATCGCTATGCGCCTAAAACTTATCGCCTCGGACCTCAGCGATACCGCGTGGACATGGATGGAACGCGTATCGATGCCCACATCGAGCGTTGGGGCGAATTTGAATGTTGGCTCACTGTGTTCGGACGGCGTTTTCGCGTCGTCTCCGTGGTGCAGGGACTGAATTACCGGATCGAGGTAGACGGCGTATCACACCAGATTGATCGAGATGATGGAGGCGTGGTGCATGCGCCGGCGCCGGCGGTAGTCGTTTCGATTCTCGTCAAGCCGGGCGATACCGTTGCGGTCGGGGACCGTCTTGCTGTGCTCGAGGCCATGAAGATGGAGATGCAGCTCGTAGCCCCATTTCCCGGAAAAGTTCGGCAAATAATGGCCATACCTAACATTCAAGTCGATACGGGAGCTCCACTTTTACAGATCGACCCTATAGCGGACGGCAATGTCGTTGCCAACGCTGACCGAGTGCTCTTTGCCGCGCACGAGCCCGCGAATGGAAAATCAGACGCAATCCGATCGGTCTGGCAACAGAGCTTGGATGAACTCCGCCAGCTCATGTTGGGTTTTGACGTGGATCCAAAGCACACCGCGCAGCAACTCGCCGAATGGAGCGAGGATTGCCCCTTGGACAGCGACGAAGCACGAAAGCGCGAAGAAGAGATTCTGAATATCTTTGTGGATATATGTTTTCTGTTCCAGCGTGAGCCGCAGGTGAACCGCCAGGCCGGGGCTGAAGAACCCAGCGCTGAAGCCTATCTTTTTTCTTACTTGCGTATGTTGGACACTCGCGGTGGACGACTGCCTCGTGCCTTTATAAGCTCGCTCGAGAGAGCGCTGTCCCACTACGATGTGAAAACCCTGGAGCGGTCCCCTGAACTAGAGGAGAGCTTGCTCTGGATCTACAAGTCACACCAACGAGCGGAGCAACAAGTCGGTCCCGTTGTGAGTATCCTGGAACGACGCCTGAGGACACGGTCGCGGCACGCGGAAGAGTCCTTTCGAATTCTCCTCGACCGGATGGCCTCCATCACCAATGGGCTTTACCCCGCCATTACCGACCTGGCCCGGGAAGTGCGCTATCGCTACTTCGATCAACCGCAGTTCGAGCGAGCGCGTCAACAGATCTACGAACAAATGGAGGAACACCTCGCCTATCTGGCCGCTAATCCCGATGCCGCTGACCGCCACGATAGAGTCCGCGCATTGGTCGAATGTCCGCAACCTTTGTTCGCCCTGATCTCAACCCGATTCGCAACCGCCCATCAAAACATGTGCAAATTGATGTTGGAGGCGCTGACTTGGCGGTACTACCGGATTCGAAAACTCACGAACTTCCACTCGCTGGTTGTGGATGGACAATGCTGCGCATCGGCCGAGTATGATCATGAGGGACGACATATTCACGTTTTCACAACGCACTCCGAATACCTCCAACTCCCCGCGGCAGCGCGGGCGCTGTTTCCGATGATCGCGGACGTCCCGCCGAATCACGATATCGTTATCGATTTTTACTGTTTTCATTCCGGCAGGGTGGAGGACCCGGATGTTACGCAACAGGAAGTGCGCTCGATGCTTGACCGAGTGGGTTTCCCCCGATCCATCCGGCGCGTCGTGGCTTCGGTCGCCGCTACTGGGCACGGTCAGCGCAGACCCGGCATGCATTTCACGTATCGCCCGAATGGAAGTTCGTATGAAGAGGAGAAGCTTTACCGCGGAATCCACCCCATGCTGGCAAAGCGGTTGCATCTCTGGCGCCTCAGTAATTTCAAGATTGAACGCTTGCCGTCGGTCGAGGATGTATACCTCATCCATGCACTGGCCCGCGATAACCCGAAGGATGAGCGCTTGTTCGCATGCGCGGAAGTGCGCGATGCAACTCCGGTACGAGATGGCGAGGGGAAAGTCGTGCAACTGCCGCATCTGGAACGCATGTTATTGGAAGCGATGGCTAGCATACGGCATTTTCAGTCGCAAAGGCCGACCCATCAACGCCTCCATTGGAATCGCATATTGCTCAACGTGTGGCCAACCCTGAATCTTGGGCGGGATGAATTGCGTGATCTCGTGAATAAACTGGCGCCCGCCACCGAAGGTCTGGGATTGGAACAAGTGATTGTGCGCGTACGCATTCCTAGTCCGACAACCGGCGAGTTGCGCGATATGGTGGTGCGCATCTCGAGCCCGGGCGGCCGGGGCATGCTCATAACGTTTCGACCGGCCGACGACCAACTTCGTCCAATCGAACCGCTGACCGAGTACGGCCAGAAGGTCGTCCGTATGCGCCAGCGCGGACTCATCTACCCTTACGAACTCATCAAAATACTCGCGCCTGCTCCGGAACACACACGTGCGGAATTTCCGCCGGGCGATTTTGTCGAACTTGATCTTGACCCGCAAGGCCGTCTTGTCGCCGTCGATCGTCCATATGGTCAAAACAAGGCAAACATCATCGTCGGTATCATCCGCAATTTTACAGTGAAGTATCCCGAGGGCATGGCACGCGTTCTGTTGCTGGGCGATCCGAGCAAGGACCTGGGCGCTATAGCCGAACCAGAATGCCGTCGCATCCTCGCAGCCTTGGATCTTGCCCAGACCAAGGGCGTTCCTTTGGAATGGTTTCCCATCTCGGCGGGTGCCAAGATCTCCATGGACAGCGGGGTCGAAAACATGGACTGGATCGCCCGTGTGCTACGGGGCTTGGTGAAATATACGCAAGCAGGCGGCGAAGTGAATCTCGTGGTTAACGGGATCAACGTCGGCGCGCAACCGTACTGGAATGCCGAGGCTACCATGCTGATGCACACTCGGGGCATTCTAATCATGACGCCGAAAGCGGCAATGGTGCTCACCGGCAAGCGTGCATTGGATTACTCCGGCAGCGTCTCGGCGGAGGACAATCAAGGGATCGGCGGCTACGACCGCATCATGGGTCCCAACGGACAAGCGCAGTACTGGGCACACGACATCGACGAAGCTTGCCACATTCTATTGCGCCACTACGAACACACCTATGTGGCGCCGGGCGAGCGCTTCCCCCGACGGGCTACGACTGCTGATCCCATTGATAGAGATGTGCGAGTCCATCCTCACGGCAGGAACGGCGATATTGGCTTCGAACTGATTGGCGAAATCTTATCGGATGACACCAATCCTGGCCGGAAGAAATCATTTGATATTCGCAAAGTAATGATGGCGGCTGCTGACCAGGACCATCCTCCGCTCGAGCGCTGGGCTGGCATGCGCGCGGCCGAGACCGCGGTCGTGTGGGATGCCCATCTCGGCGGCTATCCCGTCTGCCTCATCGGCATCGAATCTCGGCCGGTGCCGCGGTTAGGATTTGTCCCCGCCGACGGGCCGGATCAATGGTGCGCCGGGACGCTCTTCCCGCAATCCTCAAAGAAGGTGGCACGTGCGATAAACTCCGCCAGCAACAATCGACCCGTCGTGGTCCTGGCGAACCTGTCGGGGTTTGATGGCTCGCCCGAGTCCATGCGCAGGCTACAGTTGGAGTACGGCGCTGAGATCGGAAGAGCGATAGTGAATTTCCAAGGACCGATCGTGTTTTGCGTGATTTCTCGTTATCACGGAGGCGCTTACGTGGTTTTCTCTCGCGCGCTCAATGAAAACGTCGAAGTCGCAGCCTTGGAGGGAACGTATGCTTCAGTCATCGGCGGCGCTCCTGCGGCGGCTGTGGTTTTCGCCGGTGAGGTCGAAGCCAGAGCCCGTAAAGATGCACGCCTGCAGGCGCTGAGCCAAGCGATCACCCAGGCTGACGGAGCTGAGAAAGGCCGGTTGCGCTCTCAGTGGGATGAACTGTTCAAGGTCGTACACTCTGAACGATTGGGCGAGATGGCTTCCGAGTTCGACCGTGTGCACTGCGTGCAACGGGCTCTCGACGTGGGTGCTCTCAATTACATAATTCCGCCCTCCAACCTGCGGCCTTATCTCATCAATGCGGTCGAACGCGGTATTGCGAGAGAAGGGGAATTGCATTCCGGAAAGAACGAAGTCGAAAAGCCGAGAGTGGGAGAGACGGCTGCATTCGCCGCATCTGGGGCTTCTTGATGGAAGTATATTGGTTGGAACAAACCGATGCAGATGTACCGGCAGAGAACGATTGGTTGAGCGCAAACGAAGCCGCCCGCCTGAACACGATGCGTTTTGCCAGACGGCGAAGCGACTGGAGACTAGGACGCTGGACGGCCAAGAACGCCCTGGCATTATACTTTTTGTACTTAAAGGTCCCTGCTGATCCCCAGGTTCTCGCCAGTATCGAAATACGCTCAGCTTCGTCGGGCGCGCCCAAACCCTATTTCGGCAACCAACCGGCGGCGGCCACCGTTTCACTAAGCCACCGAGCCGGCATAGCTGCCTGCGTGGTAGCAATGCCCGGCGTGCAGCTGGGTTGCGATCTCGAAGTGGTGGAACCGCACAGCGACGCTTTTGGCGTTGATTATTTCACTACCGAAGAGCAATCGATCGTAGCGGAAGCGCCTGCCATCCATCGCCAGCGCCTGGTGGCTCTACTTTGGAGCGCGAAGGAAAGTGCACTCAAAGCGTTACACGAGGGTTTGCGGCTAGACGCCCGAAGTGTAATCGCGAGCCTCAGCGATGCTGAATTTGACTTAAATGGCTGGAGCTCGATGCAAGTCCGCCACACCGGCAGCCGAATCTTCTGCGGTTGGTGGCAACAGGAGAACGGCATGGTTCGAACTCTAGTTGCGGCGCCGCCACCAAACCCGCCGATTCGTTTGCGGATTCCGGGGTTCGTTCTCGGCGCGGCTTCCCTATGCGCGTAGAGAAAGGTATTCGGCATGACTACTCGGATACATTTCACCGGCCCGCTTCGCTATCGCCTCTGCTCTGCCGCAGAATTAAGCCTATCCCTTGTCGAAGTGTCTACTCGCCGTGCTCTCAAAGGCCCACGCCTGCCCGGCTGGAACTGGTTCATCGAACTGGCCACTCAAATGTTGAAGCGGCAGATGCTTGCTGCCTTCCGGATGAGCGATGTGAAAGAAGCCCGGCGCTATCTCGACTCGATCAAGATTAGTTCACCGGCCTTGTCGGAAGTGAATATCACGCCTGTCGTGCAAGAAAAGTTCAGTGGAAGCTGGTATGTAGGCAAGAACACGGCGCCAGCCCTTACCGTCCTCTATTTTCATGGCGGCGGATACTCGTTTTATCCGCAGGCCTATACAAACTTTATCGCGTTGTTCACAATGGCTGCGAAATCCAGAACTTTTGCCCTCGATTACCGTCTGGCACCGGAACATGAATTCCCGGCACAGCTTGAAGATGCGTTCTATGCCTACCGGTGGCTGATCGAAAAGGGCACCGATCCTCACAGTCTGATTCTTGCTGGGGATTCGGCTGGCGGTAATCTGACGCTAGCTTTGCTTCTTGCGGCACGGGAGTCGAAGGTTTCTCTGCCGGCACTGGCCGTTGCGCTCTCCCCACCAACCGACTTCCAAACTGACCCGGTCGCCAAGGAATTTGACTGGATTGAGAAGCGAATGCTTGACCAGTGGGCGGACTGGTTTTGCGATGCTGCTGAACGCCGGAATCCACTGGTGTCACCGCTATGGGCCGACCTTACCGGCCTTCCTCCTATCTATATACAGGCTGGCCGCGCCGAGATTCTCTACGACAGCATTCTAGCCTTCGCGGATCGCGCCCAGAAGCAGGGAACGGATGTCGTCCTCGAAACGTGGGAGGACATGAACCATGACTTTCAGATGTTTGGACTTGAGTCGCCGCAGAGTGCCGAAGCTCTTCGGAGGATTGGGCAGGTGATTGAGGCAAAGGTTTGCGTGCGCAAGGAAGTGCTTACGGCCTAGGAACAGGCGATCGCAAACATAGTGAACCTATGGAACAGTGTAGCAATCAATTCGATTTCGACTTTATCGTCATTGGTTCGGGCTTCGGCGGAAGTGTTTCCGCTCATCGACTCGTGGAAAAGGGCTATCGTGTTGCGGTCATGGAAATGGGCCGGCGTTGGACGCCTGACAGCCTGCCACGCACCAGTTGGTCAATCCATCGCTGGTTCTGGCGTCCCAACCTCGGCCTACGCGGCTTTTTCAACATGCGGTTCTTCAGGCACGCCACCATATTCCATGGCTGTGCGGTGGGCGGCGGATCAATCACCTACGCCAGCACTTTGCTTGCTCCTCCTGAGAAAGTTTGGGAAGCGGGATGTTGGACGGGATTGGCCGATTGGAAAGCGGAAATGCCCAAGCACTACGAAACCGCCGCGCGAATGTTGGGTGTGACTGAAAACAGAATTCTTGGACCAGCCGATTATCTGCTGAAGAAAGCCGCGGAAGTCGCGGGCGTTGGGCATACTTTCTACTGTACGCGGGTGGGCATCTTCCAACCTGCGGCCGGAGAGCCCGGTAATCAAACCTTCTCCGATCCGTTCTTCGGGGGAGAAGGTCCACCACGAACTACCTGCACCGCCTGCGGTGGCTGCATGATGGGTTGCCGCTTTGGGGCAAAAAATACGCTGGACCTGGGCTACCTGTATCTGGCGGAAAAGCACGGAGCGCGGCTCTTTCCCGAAACAAAGGTAGTGGACGTCAAGCCTCTGGGCGGCGCCACCGATGGCAGCGCTGGATACGAAGTGGGCACCGTCAAGTCTACAGCGTGGATTCGCCGCCAGCCTCGGCGATTCACTTGCCGAGGGGTGATTTTCTCTGCCTCATCTCTGGGCACCATGGAACTGCTTTTTCATCTCAAAGAAAAGGGCTCATTGCCGGCCATTAGTAGCCAACTGGGTCAACACGTGCGCACTAATTCTGAATCACTTATCGGGGCACGCACACCGGGCTACCCCCAGGATGTGTCGCAGGGCATCGCGATTGGCTCCGGGATTTATATTGACGAGCACACTCACATTGAAGCAGTGCGCTATCCAAGTGGCTCCGACGCTATGGGATTTCTGACTACAATTTTAACCGATGGCCGCCCCGGTCCGCAGCGGATTGCACTTTGGTTAAAAAATATCCTCCTCTCTCTGCTCCGTCATCCATTCAAGACCGTACGTGTACTGCAACCATTTGGATGGGCCCGTGAGTTTGTGATTCTGCTTTGCATGCAGGCGCTGGATGGAGAGATCGAGATGCGCTGGCGACGCCCCTGGTTCTGGCCATTCAGAAAGTTTCTCGTGAGTCGGGGCGAGAAAGTGCCCACTTACATTCCGAAGGCCAACGAGTTCGCACAGAGATTCGCACAACTGACTGGCGGATTTGCGATGAGCATGCTTCCGGAGATTCTCTTCGATGTTCCAGGCACTGCACACTGTATCGGAGGCTGCGTGATCGCCGATTCCGCCAGCCGCGGCGTGGTTGATTCTCGCCACCGTATCTTCAACTACAAGAATATGTACATCTGTGACGGGTCTGTAGTGGCGACCAATCTTGGCGTCAACCCCAGCCTAACGATTACCGCGTTGGCCGAACGAGCCATGAAGTTTATCCCTGCAGTGGCAGAGGCCGATTGGAACGATTACGCTGGGGCTAACACGGAATCTCGCCTCGCGTGACTTCGCACTCCCTCAGGGCTTAGCGGCCCAAGACTTTAGCTCTTCCAACCCGATTTCCCAGCCATCACCGCTAAACCGCCTGTCATTTCCCCTGTTTTTTCGATCCTGGTCGAACCATCTCTTGGCTGTGTTTTTTTGATTACTCTTGTGTCCATTAGATAGGCCTTCGCCAGCGTTGCTAAGTATCACCATGTCGATCAGAGAATGATGCCCCTCATCTCCGAGAAAGTAGCTATCCCGCGTAATGACCTCGACAATTACATAACGCACATGTTGGTCGCCGATCTCGTAGGATTCATAGTTACTACGCGCGTTCTCCAAGACCTCTTGAAACTTCTGATCAGCGGCGTAGGTAGCCAGCGCTTCTAATGTCTCGTTGTCCAGCTCTTCAAAGTCAATGCTCTTCCTAAGAGATTGAAACAGTAAAGCTGCCGTCATACGCTTCAGCAATTGATAAGGAGCGGCGACAGCGTTCGGTCGAGGGAGTCGTCCAATCTCAACCGAATACCATTCGAGCTCTGACATTCTGAGTAGTGTGGCTAAGGCCGCCCTCAGCTCTTCTATCATTCCATGCTTGAAGTGTCCCCATTTCGTCCTAATCTTGTGGTTCGCTTCCTTAAGTTTCGCGTCGACCGTATCTTCGTAAACGGCCTTTACGTTGCGAATTATGGTTCTAGCGTCGTCGTTTGAATCAGAAGGATGGTCGGCCAAATAACGCTTCCGGGCATCCTCCCAAAGCCGCTCTTCAAGAATCTTCACCGCCGGATTTGGAAACAGCATTGAAATCGGTCCCATAATGCATACTCCTAAATGGGGATTTCTTGTTTGAGTTTGAAAACCCCTTCACTCTGCGCTGACGTTTTTCAACGTGCGATATTTCCCTGGCTCAATACGCCCAGCAAACCTAGACGGACGCCTCGGGTTTATTAGCGCACGTGTCTGACTGACCTGCAGTGACCCCCCTCACAGGCCTTTCATGATTGCTGTTTAGAGTCCCACCGCTTGAAAACCGCCAGATTGCGACCGAATTCCACCGTTCCGCGGCATCTTGCGCGTTTGGTCCGGCCGCCAGTTTATTGCTTCTATGGATGATCTCACTCCATTCCGCGTCAGGCATTCTGATCCTGACAAGCCTTGCTTCCGTTTGAATAATCAGTTTCTGGGTTTTAAGAAAAATCGCTGCTTTTCGGGCCCACCAACGCATCCGCCGCCACATTCCGCCCTTCGACGAAACCCGCCGCTAAACAACGGCGCGATCTCCTCAAATACCTTGCGAAATACTCCAGACTGCCGAAATCGACCGCGGCGATTCTTGGGGAACGTCCAGTTGTCGGGAATCTCCTGGTCAAACCGAGACGAGTGAACCAACGATAGGCCGGATGCATCCGCACCTCATCCATTAGTCGCCGTTCGCTGACGATCCCATAGATATACCCAACCAGCAACAATCGCAACAGCACTTCGGGATCGATCGAGGGCCGGCCCGTGGGACTGTAGAAATCTTTCACCCCGAAATGAGTCTTTTTCCCTGCGAGCGACACTCGAAATAAGCCTCAAATGCCTCGAAATTCCCCTAAATGGGGCTTTTCCCCACGGACATCGCCAGCGAATACGGTCTTCGCCGGATCAAACTGCGCTGCCAGTCGAAACAGGTTGGTGTTGAGCGCCCCGCACAACCCTTTGTCCGTGCCGATTAGGATCACCGCGCGCTTACGAACAGCACGCACTTCCAGCAGCGGATGGGTGAACTCACTGGCATGGGTCGCGGCGTACCGCTGGATGCGGTACAGCAGTTGGGAGAACGGCCGCGTCTTCAGCGTGGTCTGTTGGGCCTTGCGCATCTTCGAGGCCGCCACCATTTGCATCGCGCGGGTGATCTGCGCGGTGCTGGCGATCGACTTGATGCGTCGGCGAAGTTCACGTGGGCCCCATCCTTCCGAACACCCAGATTTACCGTGGTGATCTCCTCACCATCGTTGGCCGCATGCAAGACACCACTGCCGCGACCAAGTTGCTAGGCGTCGCGGATCGCCCGACGGATGTCGCCGATGTGGCGTTTATCGGTGGAGCTATCACAATCGGCGCGTTATTCGGTGCGCTGGTCCTGAAGATTCATGGAGTTCCGCTGACCTTGTCGACCGCTGGAGGCGCGCTGATCGCCGGCCTCGTGTTCGGATGGCTGCGCTCGGTACGCCCGCTATTCGGGCGGATCCCATCCCCCACCGTGTGGTTCATGAACTCTGTCGGTCTCAATGTTTTTATCGCGATAGTGGGCATCTCGGCTGGACCGGGTTTCGTCAACGGTCTTAAAACGCAGGGCGTCAGCCTGTTTCTGTGGGGCGCAGCGGCGAGTGCGGTGCCCCTTGTTCTCGGCATGTTCGTCGGCAAATACATCTTTCGCTTCCACGACGCGCTGTTGCTTGGAATCGTTTCCGGTGCGCGCACGACGACTGCTTCTCTTGGGCTCGTCTGCGATATGGCACAAAGCCAAGTTCCGGCGCTCGGGTACACCGTTACTTATGCCGTCGGAAACACTTTCCTCACGATCTGGGGCATGGTCCTCATCATCCTGCTGTCCTGACAAGGATTGACCCGAATGGGAGCAAGGAGAAAAGAAATGAAAAGTCGCAAGCTCTACCTTGTTTTTGCGACACTCTTGTTTGCCGCGATCCTTCCGGCGCGTGCTCTCGCTCAATCGCAGAGTTCGAACGATGAGGCTCAGCAGTTGCGCAAACTAGTCGAACAGATGCAGGCGCAGATGAGCAAGATGCAGACGGAGATCGACCAGTTGAAGGGCACAAAGCCCGAGACCCCACCAACTCAGCAAACGACTGCCCCTGCGGTCCCTCCATCGCAACAGGAGGGCACCATCCAAACTGCGCAACCTCCACTCCAAGGAACAACCTCTCCGCAGGTTGGGGAAGCCACGGAGCAGTATCGGGAGTTCTCTGAGGACACAGTTGCAGCCCCACGCCACGACAACGTGCCGCTCGACCCAAAGTACAACGGATTTTTCCGGTTGCCGGGAACTCAGGATATCCTGAAAATCGGCGGTTACTTCAAGACGGACTTCATTTATGACCTAAAACCGGCGGGGAACACCGCCGCTTTTGTTCCGTCTTCGTTTCCTGTTCCACAACTCAGCATGGTAAACAATGCAAACGTTTCCATCCAGCCGACACGGTTGAGCCTGGACTTCAGGATCCCCTCTTCACAGGTCGGAGAAGTGCGCTTTTATGTGGAAGCAGATTTTTTCGGAAGTACCACAACCACGCCACGGTTGCGCCACGCGTATGCACAGGTGAAAAATATTCTGATCGGCCAGACTTTCACAAACTTCATGGACCCGGACGCATTTCCAGACACCTTGGACTTCCAAGGGCCTAACGGAATGGTCAATCTTCGAAACCCGCAGGTCCGCTATGGATTCGCGCTTGGTCCCAGCACGACGTTCTATGTTTCCGTGGAAAAGCCTAGTTCCGATGTCCTGTTCAAGACTCCGCTAGGCTCTGATCAGCCAAATGCCCCTGCCCCCGATGGAGCAATTCGCTTACGCCAGGAGTTCGAACGCGGACATTTCCAGGTTGCCGCAATATTTCGTGATATCGCAGCGTATCTCCCCGACGGGAGAACAGGTACCGTTTTCGGCTGCGGTGTGAACACTTCGGTCGGTTTCCAAACCTTTGGGAGGGACAATGTGATCTTTGCGGTCACTGGTGGACACGGAGTTTCGCGATATATCCAGGATACCTCGGGCCTTGGGATTGATGCCGAGCCAACCTCAACTCCAAGCCCCCATCTGCAAGCAACGCCCGCGTTTGGGGTGGAGGCGTCCTATCAACATTACTGGCTAAAGAGAGTGCGTTCCAGTGCATTCTATTCCTACGCCGCGGTGAACAAGACCAATTTGGCGCTCCCCACGACCTACAATCATGCTACGTACACTGGCACGAACCTGATCTGGAATCCCCTCGG
Source organism: Candidatus Acidiferrales bacterium (assembly GCA_963701055.1). Lineage (GTDB taxonomy): Bacteria > Acidobacteriota > Terriglobia > Acidiferrales > UBA7541 > Acidiferrum. The sequence goes on from OY969563.1 coordinate 2,322,029, forward strand.
GTCGTTTAATGTCGGCGCAGAGTTCTTGTACGGCTGGGTCATGGACCAGAATAACAAGTCAGCGAATGATCCGCGCATTCAAATCAGTGGAAAGTATAGCTTCGTGAAAGTGAATTCGAATTAGAAAAATCAGCCAGTCGAGGGTACGACGTTGTGAGGATCAAGCCGGACCAAGAATGAATCTTGGCCGCGAAGACGCAGCTGGAGGCAGCCTATCATCATTATTGACTAAAGAGATTGCGTTAGAAATAATCTGCCAGTCGCACGGCGTCGCCGGAAAGAAATCTCGGCGATAGTGACAAACAACGTCTTGGCATCCATGATGAAATGTTTAATCGAAAAGAGAGTACTGTTGTGCATGACCGTCGAGTCGGTCGCCGGTGGGGCGATCTCCTACGCGAGAAGAGTGCCGAGCTGCGCGACGTAATTCCAGGAGAACACTGATGCAAGCCAGACCTGAGTTTCAAGGCTGTGGGCGGGAACCAAAGAACGCAAGCCTCCGCAAACAATCATCGCGGATACGCCAATGCAATCGAAACACGCTGATTCTGGGCTCGCTTGCCATTGCCTTGTTGTTACTCGCCGGGTGCGAGAAGAAGGCAGAGAAGCCCAAGGTCGGTCCGCCTGAGGTGCTGGTTGCCGACGTCATGCAGCAGAACGTGCCCCTCTTCAATGAGTGGGTGGCGCAACTGAACGGCCCAGTGAACGTCGATATCACCCCCAAGGTGCAGGGCTACCTGCTCAAGCAGGACTACCAGAATGGCTACTTCGTGAAGCAAGGCCAGCTTCTGTTCGAGCTTGACCCGCGGCAGTATCAGGCCGCGGTGGAACAGGCCGAGGCGCAAGTAGCGGTGGCGCACGCGAAATTTGCCGAGGCCACGACGAATGTTGACCGCGACACTCCGCTGGCCGCGCAAAATGCCATCCCGCAAAAGCAGCTCGATACGGACCTTGCCAATCAGGCTGCGTTCAAGGCCGAAGTTCTTGCCCAAGAGGCGGCCCTAAGGAATGCCCAGTTGAATCTGTCTTGGACTAAGGTCAATTCACCCATCGACGGCATTGCCGGTTTGTCGAGTTCTCAGATTGGCGACTTGGTGGGGACTGCTACGAAGATGACGACGGTCTCCAAGGTCAATCCCATCTGGGCCTACTTCAACGTCAGCGAGAGCATCTTTCTCGGTTTCGCGCCCAAGGTCACGGGAATTATTACCGGCAAAGTCAGCCAGGCCTCGCTAAAAAAGACGCCAGTCGAGTTCGTCCAATCGAATGACGTTCCTTATCCGCATAGGGGCGTCATCATCTACGTAAATCGGCAGGTCGGTACTCAGACCGGCACCATTCAGATGGCCGCCGAATTCCCGAATCCCGACGCTGTGCTTCGTCCCGGCGGTTTTGGACGGGTGCGGATCGCGATCGGTGAGAACAAGAACGCGCTGTTGGTGCCGCAGCCAGCAGTTATCGAGATACAGGGGCAATATCAGGTTATTGTGCTTACCCCTGAGAATAAGGCCATGTTCCGCCCAGTCAAAATGGGAGAGCTGGTCGGCACGAACTGGGTTGTCAGCGAGGGGTTGAAGCCAGGCGAGAAGGTGGTCGTTGAAGGTATCCAGAAGGTCCAGCAGTTTGCGGCGGCGGCGCCGGAGATGGCCAAAGAAGGCGTTCCGGTAAGTGCCAAGCCCTATGTGCCCCCCGCGCAGACCGCAGGGAGCAACTGACCATGTCGAAATTCTTCATTAACAGGCCCATTGTGGCCATCGTAATCGCCGTTCTGATGGTCCTTGCCGGCGTAGTCTCCATGCTTAGCCTGCCTACCGCGCAGTTTCCCGACATCGCTGACCCCATGATCCAGGTAAAGGCCATTTATCCCGGTGCGGACGCACAGACGATTGCCGAATCTGTAGCGACACCGATTGAGCAGCAGATGTCGGGCGTCAGCGGAATGAACTACATGTACTCGTTGAGCGCCAGCTCCGGCGGAGGCATGACGCTGTACGTGGATTTCCAGCTCGGGACCGACACCAACACCGACCAGATTCTGGCCCAGATGCGGAGCGGGCAAGCCAATTCGCAACTACCCCCCGAGGTTAACCAGCAAGGAGTGATCGTGCAGCCAGGCACCACCGCCCCTTTCATGCTGCTCGACCTATATTCTCCCAACGGTGCGTACGACAACGTCTTCCTGGCCAACTACGCCATCATCAATCTGCAGTACGCGCTGACCCGTATCTCTGGCGTTGGACAAGTGCAGATATTTGGTGCCGGACCGTATGCCATGCGTATTTGGGTAAATCCTGACCGGCTGGCCAGCCTGGGGGTGACGGTTTCCGACATCACCAATGCGGTCAAGGCGCAGAATAAGGTCAATGCCGCAGGCCAGGTCGGCGGTGAACCCGTTCCGTCAGGGCAACAGTTCACCTATAACGTTCGCGCTCCCGGGCGCCTGCCCAAACCGGAGGACTTCGATGAGATTGTCGTCCGCGCCCAGCCCGATGGCTCCATCCTGCGCCTGAAAGATGTAGCGCGGGTGGAAATGGGATCGCAATACTATTCCTTTTTGGCACGCTTGGGAACGGCGTCGGAGGAGGGGAAGCCAGCTAAACCCGCGCAGCCAGCAGCACTCGTGGCGCTTTACCTGACTCCCGGAAGCAATGCCCTGCAGACCCGCGCCAATGTCCTCAAATTTATGGACGAGGCGAAACGAAGGTTCCCTCAGGGGCTGGCGTACATCACCGCGCTCGACACCACTCTCGCGGTCAGCGAGGGCATCAACGATATTTACAAAACCCTCGGCGAAGCTATGGTCCTGGTCATTCTGGTGGTTTACATTTTCCTTCAGGGGTGGAGAGCCACGCTGATCCCACTGCTCGCAGTTCCGGTCGCGCTGATTGCTACCTTCATGGTCTTCCCCATGCTCGGGTTCTCCATCAACACGCTTTCGTTATTAGGACTGGTGCTGGCCATAGGTTTGGTGGTGGACGATGCCATTGTTGTGGTGGAGGCGGTGGAACACCACATCGAAGAGGGCATGTCGCCTCACGACGCCAGTATCAAAGCCATGGAGGAAGTCTCCGGCCCTGTAATTGCCATCGGCCTCATTCTGGCAGCGGTGTTTGTTCCCACGGCGTTCATTCCCGGCATCACCGGACAGCTTTACAAGCAGTTCGCCGTTACCATCGCGATTTCGGTTCTTTTCTCCGCGTTCAACGCACTTACGCTCAGCCCCGCCCTCTCTGCCGTTCTGCTGCGCCCCAAGAAACCAGCACGAGGACCCCTGGGCGCTTTCTTCCGTTGGTTCAATAATGTTTTCGGCAAGGCCACGGACGGATATGTCGGCGCTTGTCATCATCTGATTCGAAAGGCGGGCGTTGCCTTTCTGTTACTGGGGGTCTTGACCGTGGGTGCCGGTTTCTACGGCAAGCGCCTGCCGAAGAGCTTTCTTCCTGACGAAGATCAAGGCTACATTTATGGCGGCTTGCAACTGCCCAACTCGTCCTCACTGCAGCGCTCTTCTGAAGCTGCGCAGGAGGTCGAAAAGATCATCATGGACACACCCGGCGTGCAATACGTGAGCTCGGTGATGGGCTATAGCATGTTGAGCGGCGTGAACGCTACCTATAGTTCCTTCTTCTTTATTTCCTTGAAGCCCTGGGAAGAACGCAAGACTCCGGAGACCAGCTACGCTGGGATCAAGGCCCACCTGCAACAGGCGCTTTCCAAAGTGCCCTATGGAATTGCGTTCTCGTTTCCGCCACCCGCGATTCCGGGCGTGGGAACGTCGGGAGGCGCCACCTTCATTCTTGAAGACCGGTCCGGCAGCGGCATTGATTTTCTAGCCAAGAATACACAAATCTTCATGGCGGAAGCCCGCAAGCGCCCGGAGCTATCGGGCGTGTTAACCACCGCCCTGTTCGGCGTTCCCCAGGTCGGTGTGAAGGTGGACAACGCCAAGGCCATGACCCAGCAGATCCAGTTGAGCAGTCTGTACGAAACCATCCAGACTTTCATGGGTGGCTCGCTCATCAACTTCTTCAACCGCTTTGGCCTGCAGTGGCAGGTATACGTGCAGTCTGACGGCGACTTCCGCACCCAGGCCGCAAATCTCGGTAAGTTCTACGTTCGTAACGCAGCGGGCGATATGGTTCCCCTGAGCACCCTCACCAGCACCTACCAGCGCGCCGGAGCTGAGTTCGTCATGCGCTACAACCTGTTCAACTGCGTGCAGATCAACTCTTCGGCGGCGCCCGGCTACAGTTCGAGTCAGGCCATGGCCGCTCTGGAGGACGTCTTCCACAAAACTATGCCCCAACAGATGGGCTTCGACTACAGCGGCATGTCGTACCAGGAGCAAAAGGCGGCCCAAGGCGTTTCGCCTGGCACCATTTTTGGGCTGGCGTTCTTTATCGTCTTCCTCATCATGGCGGCCCAGTACGAAAGCTGGACGCTGCCCTTCAGCGTACTGATGGGAGTCCCGATCGCCATCTTCGGAGCGTTCATTACCCTCTTCTACCGTCACCTTGATAACGACGTATATGCGCAGATCGGGTTGGTAATGCTCATCGGCCTCTCTGCCAAGAACGCCATCCTGATCGTAGAGTTTGCCAAAATGGAACACGAGAAGGGCAAGAGCATCCTTGACGCTGCTCTCACCGGCGCGAGGTCGAGACTGCGCCCCATCCTCATGACTGCTTTCGCCTTCATTCTCGGCTGTGTCCCTCTGTGGAGGGCTTCCGGCGCCGGCGCTATCTCGCGGCAAGTGCTGGGCACCTGCGTGATTGGTGGCATGATGGCCGCGACGCTGTTGGCCATCTTCTTCATCCCCGTCAGCTTCGATGTTGTGGAGCGGTTTGGCATGTGGATATCAGGGGAGAAAAAAGAGCCGCAAAAGCAGGGACTTGGACCTGTCCCGGAGGGAGCCGGGGATGACTAGCATGAGAACGTACGTCGTTTTTGTGCTATTGCTCGCGCTGTGCGGATGCAAAGTGGGTCCCAACTATAAACGTCCCACAGTGACCGTCCCTGGCCAGTATCGCGGGCTGGCGCCAGATGCCACAGCCCAGCAGGGCGGCGAGCAGTTTGCCGAAATGAAATGGTGGGGTGTCTTCCAGGATGAGACCCTCCAAGGGCTCATCAAGGAAGCGCTCGCCAATAACTACGACATGAAGATTGCCGCCACACGTGTCTTGCAGGCCAACGCTGACCTGGGAATCACACGCGCCAATCTGTTTCCATCGGTGAACGGAAGCTATGGCATCACCAACGAGCGCAATGCGTTTTACCCGAACGCGCCCACCTTCGACATCGCAACACTGTCACTGTCCTACGTCGTGGACTTCTGGGGGCAATACCGCCGGGCGACCGAATCTGCACGCGCCACGCTTCTGGCGGCGCAGTATGGACAGAACGTGGTGCAGGTCTCGTTGATTTCGTCGGTGGCCAGCAATTACTTTCTGCTGCGTCAATATGACGCCCAGCTCGTGTACTCACGCGACACCGTTAAAGCCGACCAGGAAATCCTGAAGCTCAACAACATTAAGTTCAAGGGTGGTGAATCCGCGATCACCGATGTGTACCAAGCCGAGACCCTGGTGCAGCAGGCAGAAGCGGAAGTCATCACTCTGCAACAGGCGATCGAACAATCCGAGAACAACATCAGTATCCTGCTCGGCAGGAATCCGGGAAACATAGCGCGCGGTCTCAATCTGGTTGACCAACCGCATCTGCCCGAGGTGCCGGCCGGGTTGCCTTCAGCGCTTCTGCAGCGTCGGCCGGATGTACGCCAAGCCGAAGAGAACTTGGTTGCGGCCAATGCCAACGTGGGGGTCGCCAAGGCCGCCTTCTTTCCGCAGATCTCACTCACCGGCGCCTTCGGGGCGCAAAGCACCTCCATAACCAGTTTCCTCCAAGGTCCCGCAACCTTCTGGTCTCTTGGAGGACAGGCCGTCCAACCACTCTTCGAGGGCGGCAGGATCATGAGCGGCTATCGGCTGGCCTGGGCGCAACGCGACGAGGCGGAATTGACCTACAAACAAACCGTGCAGCTGGCCTTTGGGGACGTTTCCAACAGTCTCGTGGGCTACCGCCAGTCGCGTCAGTACCGAATCAAGCTGGAGGAGCAGACGAAGACATACAAAAAAATGGCAGACCTTGCCAACGTCCGCTTCCAGGGAGGCGTCACCAGCTTTCTCGAGGTGCAGTATTACGAACAGCAATACTTTCTCTCGGTGCTAAGCCTGGAACAGGCGTGGTACACGGAATTGCAGAACTATGTGCAGTTATACCAGGCGCTCGGAGGCGGTTGGGAGTAGTGATGGCGTTGACAGGGTCGGCGTCTTTTTCATCGTGCGCTCATCGTCTGTCGAGGTCAAAGACCACCGTACGTTGTTCGCTCGTCTGACGCCCGTCCGCCGATTGCGTTGGTAGCTTCTGGGTATGCGTCGATGAGTGCCGCTTCAATTTCGAGCACTCCTGTCGGAATGCTCTTATGAATTCTTTGAGGAAGCACGCAACGAAGATGTTGATGTTTTCTGGGCGACCACTACATTGCGCCGGCACTGCCTGAATTACGTGGGTTCCTTCCCGGCTGTGAGTGACTTAGTCGTGGCATTTCAAGCGGCACAATAGAAGAAAGGTTCTTTCATCGCAGCGTTAACTGATTATTCTTTAACATGTGTCAACGAGGAAGAAAATGTGGCTCGTGAGGTTGCAACGGACAAATGCTAAGGCCGGTTCACCCCCGCCGCCCGGCTATGCCCCGATGCAGACCGCGACCATGGTCAGTGGCGGGGAATTCACCGCTTTCGGCCGCCGGCAGGGATTCGATTGCTACCTCTTTATTCATCGCACGGACGCGGAGATTTTCAAAAAGCGTGTTGAGGATAATCCGAAGAGCCGCAAGAGCCTGAAGAGGTTGAAGCCGCAGATCCATATAGTTGAAGTCACGCCAGAGGATGCCGCGCGTTTGGACTTGGATCCGATAAGGCGCAAAAGCCGAGTTGCCGCACCCCAGGTTTGACCTGCTGATTCGGCGATCCGCGGTTATGCCGCGACAGTAGGCCGCACAAGTGACTCAACGCAGACGGTCTTAACAGATTGACGATCAAATGAAATCTCATGCGGCGTCGATCTTTAAACGCAATTCTTCGACCCCTGTCAACCCGAGATAAACCATGGTGGTCTCGAGGCTGCGATGGCCAAGCCACTTCTGGATGTTCCGAATGGGAATGCCCGCTTCCATCCACCGGGTTGCCCGAGTCTTACGGAATCGGTGCAGTTTCCAGCGTTCACAGACAGGCGCTTTAGCGCAAGTAACTTCTGTCACGTGCTTATGGTCGTAGCTTCCTTTGGTGATCGTGGTGCGGCACCGCCCGCAGTTGAGCCCGGCGCGCAGGGCAACCGTTTTCAGTCTGCGCAGGAAATGGCCCTCGGGCGTCCCAGCCTGGCTGACAAAGATCCACCGCTCATGGGCCGGTTTCTTGTGGCGCTCCTTCAAGCTCTCGATCAAATCGCTCGGCAAAGGCACGCGGCGGTCTTCGTGGTTCTTCACCGTAAATCCAACATCTTTCTTGGCATGAACACGGATGGTGCCCCTGGTGAAATCGATGTCGTCCCATTCGGCGAACATCACTTCCTTTTCTCGAAGCGACGAGCCGAGGAAAAACTTGTAGCGCTGTTTTTCTTCGTGGAGGCCCTCGCGGTCCAGGTAAACGAACAGAGATTCGATTTGTTCTTGCGTATACGGCTCCGGAACTTCTTCTTCAATGGTGGGCATCTCGACCAGCTTGGTGGAGTTCTGAATACCGTTTTTCTTTAACAAGAAACAGACGATCAGAAGTCGGTTTTTGATGGTCTTGGGAGCTAACCCCTCCTGTTCCAAATGGTGCTTGTAGCTGTCCAGGACCACCTCGTTCACTTCATCCACAAGCGGTGAACCTGTTCCCGGAATTGTCGAAGCACTAGAGTGTACTGGGCGACGGTCTTGGGTGCCTTGCCGCGCTTCAGTTCAAGAAACTTCTCAACGGCGATTCTTAGCGGAGTCCGATTAGTGTTGTTCAGGTCATCCGCTTCCGCAACCGTCAACCCCTTTGCCTGTGCCGCGAATGCAAGTTCGAGGGTCTTGAGTTCTTCTCGGCCGGCCTGCAGCGTTTCGGCTCTGAGCTGGAACCAGGCTCGTTGCGCCTTGCCTTGGCTGGTTAGGTGCCCGGTGACACGGCGGAAATAAAACGGTGGGGCCATCATGCCGGTCTTGACTCCGCGGCCCGTCTTGACCCGGTGATAGCGCCATTGACCGGCCCCGTTTTTCGCGCGGGTGTAGATGGCGATTTCCATGCTTTTTGACCCTTCTGTGCGCTTTCAAATGCGACACTAGGGTAGCGAGGGGGTAGCAAGCGATCAATAGTACGATGGCTTATGCGGATTTTTAGTATGGCGGAGAGGGTGGGATTCGAACCCACGGTACGGTTTCCCGCACGCTCGCTTTCGAGGCGAGTACTTTCAACCACTCAGTCACCTCTCCGCAGTGGTCGCAGATTGCATTTTAGCAGACCTCTGGTTGGTAAGGCCATTGCCGGCATGGCTGCCATCGCTCCACCAGAACCGCTAAGTTACCAAAGCTGCCCACGGATTAGCGGCGTGAGGAAAAGAAGAATTGCAGAAGGGAAGCGGACTCCGGAGCGAGAATCCCGGAAGTTACCTCGACTCTGTGGTTGAGTTTGGACGATGTGAGAATTTCGAAGCAGGAGCGGAATGCGCCACCTTTGGGGTCGTCCGCCGCGTAGACGAGTCGGGGAATACGCGCCTGGATGACCGCGCCGGCACACATGGCGCAAGGCTCGAGCGTGACGTAGAGCGTGCTATCAATGAGACGGTAATTGCCGAGTGTCCGCGCGGACTCGCGAATGACGACAATCTCTGCATGCGCTGTAGGATCATTATCACGGATGGTGCGATTCCCGGCTCGGGCCAGGATAGTTTCATTCTGGACGAGAATGGCGCCGATGGGGACTTCGCCTGCTTCAGCGGAAGCGCGAGCTTCCTCTAGGGCGAGTTGCATGAAATGCAGATCGTCCGGCATAAGAGAGCAAGAGAATAACATGTCGTGCTTTGAGTATGCCCTTTGACGCACAGCAATTGCGTTGAACCCTGCTGATAACTCGCAATCGCGTGGCAGGAGTCCTTGACAACAGCTCACTGAGGCAAGAGACTGAGAACATGAAGGAATTGGTCTCCAGGATATTCCAGGCAGATTTTTTGCAGGGTATGGGCGTCACGTTCAGGACACAATTTCCCGGCAACATTTACACTGAGCAATACCCGCTCGAACGCCCCATGGTGGCGGAACGTTACCGTGGAGCGCCTAGGCTTAACAAAAACCCGGAAACCGGAGAGACCCTGTGTATCGCGTGCAATTTGTGTGCGCTCGCGTGCCCGGAAAACCTGATCGTGGTTGGCTGGGAGCGAGACGACGCCACACGCCGAAAGGTTTTGACGTTTTTCACCTACGATACCTCGCGCTGCATGTTCTGCGGCTTGTGCGAAGATGCTTGTCCCACCGACGCGCTGGAACTCACTCAGGATTTCGAGATGGCTTATTATAGCCGCGAAGGTGCGATATGGGACCGCCACCGGCTCGAAGAAGGCCCCACGCCGACGCGCTACACGCGATAATTGATTCATGGAAATCCGACGAGATCCAGTCTCTCAAAGTTGGGTGGTCAGTGGGCAGCGCGAGCGCGTGGAAGACGTCGAGTTACCCTGCCCGTTTGATCCCGGTGTCGTCGAACAAACCAACAGCATCCTGACGTGGCCGCCGGAAGGCACGTGGCAGGTCCGCGTCATCCCGCATCCAAATCCGCTCTACCGGGTGGAGAATGATCCCGCGCGAGTCGCCGAAGGAATTTACGACAAAATGGGTCCTCTCGGAGCACATGAAGTGGTCGTCGAGACGCGCCAGCATGACAAGCGCCTTTCGCAGTTGTCCGATGACGAAATCGATCGAGTCCTTTGGGTATGGGGTTCCCGCATCGCGGATCTAAAAAAGGACGCGCGATTCAAATACGTCAGCGTCTTCAAGAATCAAGGCTCCATGGCGGGTGAAGAATGGGTGCACGCCCATTCCGAAGTCACCGCGACAATTTTCGTGCCCCGGCGGATTAAATATGAATTAAGCTCCGCGCACGAATGGTACAAGGATCGCGAGCGATGCGTGTTCTGCGACATCGTGCGCCAGGAAGAAAAGCAGGGCAAGCGTATTGTGGACGTGCAGGGCGATTATTACGCGCTGTGCCCGTACGCATCCCGTGTCCCTTTCGAAGTCTGGGTGATGCACCGGCGGCACAACCACCTTTTCGAGCAGGCGCGGCCCGGCTCCAACCGTCGACAATTGGCCGCGCTCCTCGGGCGTGTTTTGCGAAGGCTGGAGAAGTTTGCGCCGGCGTTTCACCTGGTTGTTCACACAGCGCCCAATACGCGAAACAAAAAGGGCGAATTGGCGGGCTACTGGAAGACGTTAGCAGACGATTATCACTGGCATATCGAAATCATGCCCATCGTGGAAAAACGCAGCAAATCTTACAGCATCAAAGAAATTTATTTTAACGCTATCCTGCCGGAACAAGCCGCGGAGCAACTTCGCTCCATCGATCCAAACGCATGAAACCTAGCTGGACCAGACGCAAAAGCGAGCACGGAGGAATCGTTACCAACCTCGTGGCGCTCTTATTCGTGGTGGTCTTGTGCGCGCTGGTTTATTTTGCGCGCCATCCCATTCTGGGCTTTGTCGCTGAATCCTGGGTGATTGACGAGCCTGCACCGCATGCGGATGCATTAGTCGTGTTGGGCGACGACAATTTCTACGCCGATCGCGCCACTCACGCCGCCGAATTGTTCCGGCAAGGTGTGGCGCCAGTGGTTGTCGCCAGTGGCAGGCGGCTACGACCTGACGCGGGGATCGCGGAATTGATGGAGCACGATCTGATCGAGCGAGGGGTGCCCAAAGACAAAATCGTGCGGTTCACGCAAGACACCGACAGCACGAGGGAAGAAGCGGAAGCGGTCGCCAATCTCGCGAAGGATCGGCACTGGAAAAGCCTGGTAATCGTGACCTCCAACTACCACACGCGCCGCACTCGCTATATCTACGGCAAGGTGATGCCTACAGGAATCACAGTAAGCGTAGCAAGCGCGCACGACGGAGATTTTGATCCTGAGCGTTGGTGGGAAAAGCGGAAGTCCATCAAACTTTTCACCAGGGAACTTGCCGGAATGGCCGAGGCAATTTGGGAATTACGCGACGTAAACCGAAGCGCAAACGGAGCCGCGACGACCGAACTCACAACAAACAGGATAGGAAAAGTTATGCACAATATGGTCACAACCCCGGTGCAAAATAGTGCACTTGCCCTTTACACTGACTAAGTGCTGTAATATCATAACGATTCTGAGTCGCGTACGAACTCCAGCCACGACAGGCGACTTTGAATTGAGAATATTCCTCTAGAGGTGTCCCCATGTGGCGCAAGGAAGATGGGAATCCGCAGGCTTCTCCTGAAGTGTCTCCCCAATCCGGCAGTACTGTGACCGGGAAAACAAGCTCAAGTTCTCTCAGTACAGCTCCTCCTGTATCCCAAAAGGCTCCGGCTTGTATAAGCCAGGGAATTAAGATTAAGGGCGAAGTGGCCGGCACCGAGGACCTCTTCATCGATGGCTCGATTGAGGGCAAGATCACTCTTACAAACTCGGCGATCACCGTTGGACCCAACGGAACGGTCAAGGCTGATATTTCAGCACGGGAGATCGTTCTGCGCGGCTTGGCGGAAGGGAAGTTCACGGCCGAGGAGAGAATACAGATCTGGAGCACGGCTCGCGTACAGGGCGAATTGAAGTCCGAGAGAATCTCCATCGAGGACGGCGCGGAACTGCGGGGCAAAGTGGAAGCCGGCAAATCCACCGGCAAAGTAGCCGCGAACGACCCTGCCTCTCGCGGCAAGAAGCTTGAACCAAACAAAACGACGGACTCGACCGCCAAGGACGCAAACGCGGTGCCCGGCGCGGCGACGGCCGGGGCGGATTAACAAATGGGTCTTCTGAATAAACTTGGAATTGCCATTGGTGGACAAGCCCCGCGCGAAAGCGCCCGGCCGCAAGCACCAAAAGGAAGAAGTGTCGGCAACGGGAATACTGCCGTGGTAGCCGCTGGACCGCACCGCGAACCCCAGATGCAGGAAATTACGCGGGTTTCCAACGGCCTCAAGGAATTTCTGTGGAACCTGGACGGACTTGGACGCGGCACGCTGCTTGATCTCGGTCCCGCGTGGCAAACGACGCTCAATTTCTTTATCGAGCGAGGATTCCGCGTAACCTCTGATGATATTTTGCGAGACTGGTCGGAATTTCAGTCACAGGAATCCGCAAGCGCGAAGGAGCGCTTGACCCCGGAAGAATACGCGCAACGCACCCCAGAAGCGCTAGCGAAGAAATTCCTGGAAGAAAATCTTCAGTATCCGGCAGCCTCGTTCGATGCCTTGCTGCTTTGGGATTCCCTCGATTATCTGGATCCCGTGCTGGTGAAGAGCCTGGTCGGCCACCTGACGGAAATGCTTCGTCCCGGCGGAGTAGTGCTGGGGCTGTTCCACAGCAAGAAGCCAGAGGGCTTTCAGCGCTATCGCGTGATGGATACAAATACGCTGCAAGTGCTCAGCACCAAGCCGATTTTGCCGGCACAGAAGCCCTTACAAAACCGCGAAATTCAGGAATTGTTCGGACGTTTCCGTACCATGAAGTCTTTCGTCGGACGCGACCAGCTTCGCGAAAGCCTGTTTATCAAGTAATCCGCAATATTCACAGGGCAATGCTTTGCAACCACGACGGATAAGTGTGCACTAACCATTCCCCGAGAAATGCCTTGCAGTCAACATCCCCAAGGCGTACAACGAAGCCGTGAGCTCCCGGAGCTCCGGAGGGGATTATTGATGACTCCACCGGGCTTAGAAGCGCAACAAAGCTGAACACACCGCGCACGCGGTGCGAGTCGCCGGCGAACGGGTTGTGGCTGTAATAACTGCTCGCCACACGACACAGCAAAAAAGAAAAAAAGAGCCCCGACACTGTCAGGGCTCTTTTCTTTTATGCCTTTGAATTCTTCGGCACGCCGGAATTCAAACGAGACTATTCCCAGCGGTCAACTTCGTTATTGCGGGTTCGCCGCGTGCGCAGAGTGATGGTGCTTTCCGTGGTGCCGTTTTCCGTGGTGGTGCGACGTATGGTGAGCATGATGACTGCTGCTGGAGTCGTGAATGGTCGGAGGTGCGGAGCCCTCTTGGCCGACGCATGTGAACGCAAACGTAAATGCAAGTGCAAGGACTGCGATTAAACGAATCACGGCTGACTGTCTCCTGTTGAATAAAAACGTCTCAACAACAGGATTGAATCACGCCGCGATGAAGAAAGAAGGAGAAACAAAGTAGAAGGCAGAGGGTGTGTGGCGAAACAAACACTGCCGCAATCAACTCCCGAAACGGGACTCAAACATATGGATAACTGCGTTCTGCTTGGCAATCACCTGCGCCTGCCATACCAGAACTATGGACATGATGCTCATCCCAAAGATGCAAACCGCCAGAACAACGCCGGTTTGCGTTTCCGTGGCGGGAACATGAAACACGCGTCGCACCCATTCCATAAGTGACCTCCCAGTGGCCCGATAAAGGCGTAAGCAAGTGAAGTAAAGGCAATTTGGTAACCAGAAATTTGCCTTAGTTTTAGGACTAACAGTACTGCGTTTTCCAGGGCTTTTTGCTTGTTTCTCATTTCGGAACGCTTCCACTTTTTGTCACCATGTGAAAGGAAACGCACACATTAGGATCAAACTTTCCCTCCTTCAAAAGCTTCTGGTCCGAATGGCTTCCAGCGCTTCTTCCCAGGAACTGCGCTGGAACAGCGGCAAAGACTTCGGTGCAGGCCCGGCGGTTCGTTTTATTGCTGCTTCTTCGTGTCCGCGATCTGTCAGCAGGATCGCGCGATCGCAGGAAGGGAACAACTCCGCTTGATCCGCAGCAGTCGCCAAGGCGACAGCAAAGGCAGCTTTGTGAAAGGCGCGGTCATACAGTTTGCGTAGTTCGCGGACGCACGTGCCCACGCTCGGATTAACTGCCACGGACCAAAACGCCCCATGCGGCCGAACTGCGCACTTGAGGTGTGCGGCGTGTTGGCGAAATCGTTGGATGTCCTGCTCCGATGCTCCCGCGAAAAAAAACAACTCGTCAAAATCGCGGTGCTGGATTGCGTCGGCTTCGTTACGCGGAAGGCCTGTGTTTTGGATCAGCTCGCGGGGCGAGAGGGAGCGAAGCGGCACCACAGTGATGCCAGTCTGCTCAGACAAGAGTTCCAGCGCTTCCGCCGCCGAGGGCTGAGGTTTGGCCGCGGGGATCGCGATAAACCGGCCCAAACGAACCGTGCGTTCGGGCTTCAGGTGGAAATAGTCCTCCGCGATATAAACGCAGCAGCCGCCCTCCGCGATAAACGGCTCGCTATGGCCCAACTTGCGCAGGGTGGCGTCCAGTTGAAGCCGATTGCGAGAAGTCACCCAGACACATGGGATACCGGCTTCGCTCAACGATTCCAGGAACTCAGGGGATCCTGTTAGCGGCCGGCCAGATACGGGAATCAGATCATCGATGGCACAGAAAACGACGGTATTGGAAGAGCGCAACTATTTGCCCCCTGTGGGAAGGGGAATTGTATCGAAAATCGTGTCACACGAAAAAAGAAACGGCGGAAGGTCGAAACCTTCCGCCGCCTCATTGAACTGATAGCGAATTAACGGCCAGACTTCGTGGCAGCCGCTGCAGTCGCCGGTGCCTGGGAGTTCGCCTTCGGAACGCTCAGGTAACCGCTGATGGTGTTCTTGCCCACCTTGTTGATCACGAGTTCTTCCGGCTGGTGCGAGCCAGACATGTAGAAGAACAGAGGCGTATTGACGTTGGCATTCTTCGCTTCGTAGCTCTTGTCCTCGACGGTGTAGACGATGTTGGAGCGGTTGCGCTTCTCGTTTACGCCCTTGAGTACCACGGTCACGTTGCCGACCTTCTGGGGCTGGTTCTTGCCAGTGATGGTGAATTCGGTGTAGTCACGCTCGCCCTGCCGGCGGAGCACGTCGATCTCATCGTGGTTGCGCGCGATCAGGGTGCCCAGTTCGCTGCGCGCCATATTGAGGTCGCTATTGGTCTTATCGAGGTCGGTGCTGACCTTGGCAACCTTTGTGTCGACCGTCTTCACGTCATCCGTAGAGGCCTTGGTGGCCAGTTCGGTGTGTACCGAAGTGTCCAGCGTCTTGACCATCTCGGTGGTCTGAGTGTTGTTCTGCTCTGCCTCCAACCGGGCTTTCTTCAGCTGGCCTTGGGTAATCTTCAGCTTGTCGGTGACCACCTTTAGGTCGCCCTGGAGGTCCGTATTGGTCTTTTCTGCAACGGTCAAACGGTCCTTCAGACCGGTCATATCTTGCTGCACCGACGCCTGCATAGTCTTCATCTGGTCGGCAACAGCCTGTTTAGCTTCGTCGACCTTCGTGGAATTGCTCCAACCGTAAACAAGTCCGCCCAATGCCAACAATGCTAGAATGACGATTGCCGGCAATTGCCAGGAAGGACTGCCCTTTGTTTCTTGGACTGAGTATTCGTCTGCCATGGTGAAACTGTTCTCCTCACCCCGAAGGGTATTCATACTTGAAATCTGGCGCCGCTGCGGAGCGGCTGCCTCGCGTAGTAGCTGATCTGGAAAAGTGCACGCTAGATGCCGCGGGGAAGCTGTAGAGAAGTGGTGGTAAGTTACTGTAGAGCGACAAGTTGCGCAAGCTTGTGGAAAGTCGCGGTAGTACTAGTTCCGGCAATCTTTACGCGCATATGAATGATTCCTACGTAGTTCTATACTACCTAAGGCTTATTCCCAGTACCCCAAATTCCGCGTACAGTTCTTCGCGCCCGCGGAAGTGAATTCCCGCCAATCCCAAGGCGCTGGCCGCGTCTGCATTCTCCGCAATGTCGTCGATGTAGACCGCTTCATCTGCTTTGACTTTGCAGGCACGCAGAGCTTCCCGAAAGATTAGCGGTTTTGGCTTGCTGGCACCCACTTCACAAGAGTAGATCCGCACGGGCTTGGCAAAATACCGAAAGAAACTGTAAGTGGACTCCAGGTAAGCGACGTGAATTGGGTCTGTATTGGAAAGCAGCCCAAGTCGGTAAGACTTCGACAGCTGTTCGAACAGGCTATCGGGTAGGATTGGCTCTGGCTTCAACGCCGAATTCCAAACCTTTTTGAATTGCTCAAACTCCAACGAAATTCCCAGCCGTTTGCACAAGTTCAGGTGCCAATCCCGCGCGGACATGCGGCCTTCTTGCCAGTCTGGCCAATGCGGATCCTTTTCGATCGCCGACCAAAGCTCGTCGGGAGTCAGCGACAACCCTTGCGCCAAGCCCAGTTGCGCTTTGCGTATATCCAGGCTGACCAGGACGCGACCAATATCGAAAATGATGGCTCGGACTTTCCGGGAACCTGTCACTTGCCTTCTGCCTCCGGCACCACGCCGGAAGTTGCGGGCGCGTTTGCTTGGCCTGCGCCGCGCCGCGACCTCAGGATGCCGATGATCGGTGGCAAGATCGACAGCAGGATGATTACTCCGATGATGTAATGCAGGTATTGGCTGATGTTCGGAATGCGCGAACCCGCGATGTAACCGCCAAGCAGCATGCTGCTGATCCACAGGGTTCCGCCAAAAATGTCATAGATCAGGTACGTCGAATAGCGCATCTGTGCAGCACCCGCAACCGGCGGACAAAACGTGCGCACGATCGGCACGAACCGCGCCAGAATCACCGCGCGTCCCCCATATTTTTCATAGAACTCGTGAGCTCTCTGCAGGTGGCTCCGGCGAAAAAATAAGGAATCTTCGCGGCGATACAACGCCGGGCCAGCCGACCTGCCAATCCAGTAGCCGAGTTGGTCGCCGACAATGGCGCAAAGGATCCCCGGAATCAGCAGCCAACGCAGCGGGAGCACATTCTGGCCCGCGAAGATGCCCGCGGTCACCAGAAGGGAATCGCCTGGCAGGAAGAAACCGACGAACAGCCCGGTCTCCACGAAGATGATCAGGCAAACGAGTGGCGGCCCTCCCCAACGAATCAGTTCTCGCAAACCCTCGGGGCTATAAAGCGATTGAAGAAAGTGAAGGATCGAGTGGAACAATCGGTTTCAAGCCTCGCAGAGTTGGGGATCAGGGCAGACCCGGGATCGTAGCACGCAAGAATTGCCCCAGCCAATAAGGTAACAGAAGATAAGGGATTCTCGTTGCCTTCCTGTTAAGTAGGCTGTTTCAGTGTGTTACGAACCACCATTCTTCATCGGAGGGCTTGGGCAAACAGGAATTCACCTTGCCGGCCGGGATCGAACGGTTGTTCCTGATGGGCGGCAAGCAGCTTCTTGATTTGCGGAAGGGCGGAGCGTGCCTCGGCGGCGCCCGCTTCCATTGCTTCGTCGATGCGTTCGAAATCGTCCCATGCCAGGCCCTGCACCGATGGGCGCAGGACAATGTCGGCGTGACGCTCCCAGCCCTCAAGTTGGTGCTTTTGCGCGGCGCTCACCGCGCGGCTAACGACCTGGAAGATGTTTGACGGCGGCCCAGCTTGTCCGTCATGCATCCCCACCGAAATTCCAACCACGATCTCAGCGCCCAACTCGCGTGCCGCTCGAGTCGGCACCGGCGCCACCAGCCCGCCATCAGCAAGATGGCGCGTCCCTATCTGGATAGGCTCAAATAACCCCGGAAAAGCGCAACTGGCGCGAATAGCGTCTGCCAAACTGCCTCGCTTGAATACAACTGGATCGCCCGTGCCGAGATCGGTGGCCACAATCGCGGCGGGAACCAGCAGGTCTTCAAACTGCCGCGAGTCAAAGAATCGTTGCACCAGCGAGCCAAGCCGCTCATTGCTCGCCAGCCCAAACCGCGAAACGCGCCATCTCGCAAAATCGCGAAAACGAATCTCTCTGCATTTTTCAATGATGCGCGCAAGGGGCACTCCGCTTGCATATGCCGCGCCCAGGATGCTGCCAATGCTGCTTCCGCTGATGCAGGAGATTGGGATCTGCTGCTCTTCCATGACGCGCAGCACTCCCAGATGCGCGTAGCCGCGCGCAAACCCGCCGCCGAGCGCTAGGCCAATCCCCGGCCGCAGACGAGTTTCTTCAGCAGGCTGAAAGCGTAAATAGGAGTCACCTGTCACAAACCTGACTTTGTCAAACGTGTATGTCTTCGTGCGATGGAACCCGCGGCTCGATAAAACGGTACGTTCGTACTCCCGTAATTTGCTGCTGCGAGAAGGGAAAATCAGTTCCCGCAGTACCGAAATACTAGCGTAGTACCCTCGCTGTACCATTGTGGGAACCCTGCCTCCGCACCAAACTAGCACTCGCAACACACGACATCCTTTCGAGGGGCGGACATGCAAACGGGCTTTAACGTGTGGCTGGGGCAGGCAGTGGTTCTGCAGGTGGCTCTAGGCGATATCCAGGTTCCGTTGCGCGGCAAGCTCCTTAAAGAGGGTGGCGACACGGTCAGGATGAGAATCGGAGACGGCTGGGACGTCGATATCTACAAGAATATGATCCTTCGCGTAGAGCAAGACGGTCTGGCCTTAATTCCGGCTTGAGGGAGGAACCATGGACGATCAGATACCGAAGTATGTGACTCAGGCTCGTGCCTCGTATTTGCTGGGATTGCCGGTGGATGAACTTTCCCGAATTTCCCATGAGACCGGCATCGGCCACATGGAGCGCGCCGGAAACAAAGAAGAGTGGTTCTTTACTTACGAGGAACTTCAGAAGATTTGCGTGCTCGCCACACAGGTTGCCGTCACCACGCACTAAACAAGTTTGGCTTTCCCTCAGGCCCCCCTCAGGCGGTACCCCCCACCCGGCTCGCTCCCCCCAGCGAGCCGGGTTTTCTTTACGTTCAATTTCTGGTTCAGCCCATAATTCGCGAAGCATCTGCGAGCGAACGCCGAATTCCACCTATTGAAACGGTTTAGAAAGCCTTTGACTTCCACTGGAATCCCGAGGAAACTGAGCCCGACCCACACATTTGGATCTGCAAGCGGTGTGGACGTGGTGCGCGTCCGGCTATTCGTGGAGAATAGCTATGCGCAATTCAGTGCGCGTACCAGACGCGGCATTACGATAGGCTCAGCTCAAAAATCGGAGCCAAGGCGGGATCATGACGGATGGCGGCGCGGTCGTGTTGGAGAAGAGTAAAGTCGGCTACAACCGGTTCCTGCTGCTGGTCGCCGGCCTCGGTGGGCTACTCTACGGAGTAGACGTCGGCATCGTCGCCGGCGCGCTGCCCTATCTGGAAGCAACTTCCCGCCTGAACGCGGGTCAACTTTCCATCGTAGTAGCTGCGGTTCTGCTAGGCTCCGTGATTTCCACACTATTCGCCGGGCTTCTTGCCGACTGGATGGGCCGCAAGTGGCTGATGATCCTCAGCGGCGTGCTCTTCATTTTGAGCATACCGGTGATTGCTCTATCGCAAGGCTACGGCCCTCTGGTGATGGGGCGGTTGTTGCAAGGCGTTAGCGCCGGATTGATCGGTGTTGTTGTACCGCTGTATTTGGCCGAGTGCTTGTCGGCGGCAAGTCGTGGAAAGGGAACTGCCATGTTCCAGTGGCTGCTGACTCTGGGCATTGTGTCGGCAGCCCTGGTCGGAATGTACTTCAGCATCCGCGTGGACGAAGTGGCCAAACTCGGTGATCCGGCCAAACTTTTCCAGTTTAAAGATCACGCATGGCGCGGCATTTTCTGGGTTTCCCTCCCGCCGGGTATTTTGTTCGTAATCGGGAGTTTTCTGGTCGCGGAGTCGCCCCGCTGGTTGTTCCGTCGCGGTAACAAGGAAGCCGCTTTGAACGCGCTCCTGCGTTCTCGCAGCACGGAGCAAGCAGAATCCGAACTGCGCGAAATGGAAGAAACCTCCGCAGCGGAAAAGACCATGGGCGCCATGGGCGGTCGCGTCAAAGAATCGCTCTTGCGGCGGAAATATGTAATCCCCTTCATTCTCGCGTGCGTCATCCTTGCCTGCAATACAGCTACAGGCATTAATTCCATCATCGGTTACAACACCAACATTCTTCTGCAAAGCGGCCTGTCTGATGTGCAGTCTCATTGGGGTTATGTGATCTTCACGCTGATGAATTTCCTCTTCACCATCGTCGGCGTATTGCTGGTGGACCGCAAAGGAAGAAAATTCCTGCTTTCGCTGGGCACTCTGGGAGTCATTTTTGCCTTGGTGTGTACAGGCTTGCTATTTCACAAAACCGAAAGGCTCCGAATAGATGCAAGAGACGCCGTGCAGGCCATGGTCGGGCCAGACCAGAATCTCTCAGTGTCATACGACGCGAAGGTTGCCGACGCATTGTTAAGCAACAATATGATCCCCGCTACGGCAGCCAACACCGCGGCAACTTCTTTGAGCATCATTTATTCCTATGGCGATTTCCGTGCCGCTTCGAAAGTCGTGCGTTCGGACGATCCATCCGCGAAGCCCGTTGAGATCACTCGGGACAGCACGATACCTGCGAACAAAGTCATTGCTTTCTTTTCAAACCCGTTTGGCAACCTGGAAGCCGCGCGCGAGGCGCCTCTCAAGGTCGATAATGCCTGGATAACTCCCATGCCGAGCACGCAAAACGGCTGGCTGGTCGCGATTACGCTGTATCTTTTTGTAGCGTTTTACGCCTCGGGCCCTGGCGTGTGCGTCTGGCTAGCCCTCTCGGAACTCATGCCCACGCGCATCCGCTCGAATGGAATGAGCACAGCGCTGTTGATTAACCAGGGAGTTTCCACCACGCTCGCTGCCATCTTTTTGCCCACGGTTGGCAAATACGGCTACGCCACTATGTTCTTCGCCTTCGCGGCATTTACCGTCATCTATTTCGTGACCGCGGCGTTCTTTCTACCTGAAACCAAGGGCAAAACCCTGGAAGAAATCGAAGCTCATTTCGAAGGCGCGAAAGCGTAACGGCGTTTTTAAGCCCACCATGGCACCAACAACCGCGGTCATCCTGAGGCTCAGCGCTTTTTGCTGAGTCGAAGGATCTCATCGTCATGTCCTTGCGATGACTGATCCATTTGCCGAGATCCCCAATATCGTCCCAGGGATACTCTTGATTGCAGGTTAGGGGGTCGGAGCTTCAGCTCCGACATTAGAGTGAGAAAATCTGGGCTTCAGCCCCTGAGGACACTCTTCTCTTTCCTGCCTATTCGACGCCTAGTGTTTCCCCGCCAAACTGTGGCATTGTAACGGCTCATGCGCTTTGCAACTTCCCGTGCTTCCCGCGAAAAATGACCAACTCGCCTGGTAATCCGTCGGCGCGCCACGCGCTGCTGGCCGGCTTCCTCGGTTGGACGCTGGACGCCTTCGATTTCTTCGTCATCGTTTTTCTGTACGACACCCTCGCGCGAGAGTTTAGCGTCACCAAAAAAGCCATCGTTCTCACCACCGCTGCGACCCTGGCCCTTCGCCCGGTTGGCGCCCTGCTGTTCGGCCTGCTTGCAGATCGCTACGGCCGCCGCGTACCACTCATGGCCAACGTCATTTATTTTTCATTGATCGAGGTCCTCTGCGGATTTGCGCCAAATTACACCGCGTTCTTCGTTCTGCGCGCATTATTCGGCATCGGCATGGGCGGCGAGTGGGGTGTGGGGGCTTCGCTAGCCATGGAAGCGGCGCCAAAACGCTGGCGCGGCGTCCTCAGCGGCATTCTGCAGGGCGGATATCCGATGGGCTATTTACTGGCCTCCATTGCCGCGCGTTTCGTCTTGCCGACGCTGGGCTGGCGGTGGATGTTCTGGCTTGGCGCTCTTCCCGCGTTGTTAGCGTTGTACATTCGTGCCAAAGTGCTGGAGTCCGAAGCCTGGGCGCAGCATCGTGCCGCCAGTATGACCGCGGTGTTGCGAATTGTTGCATCCCACTGGAAGCGTTTTGTGTACCTCGTCCTCCTCATGACCTTCATGATGTTCCTCTCTCACGGCACGCAGGATTTGTATCCGGACTTTTTAAAGGAAGTGCACAAGCTGAGCCAGCGGCAAGTGGCCAACATCGCCATCCTTTACAACTGTGGCGCGATGGTCGGCGCAATTCTGTTCGGCGCGCTTTCGCAAAAGATCGGCAGGCGATTCGGCATGCTCGCGGCCCTGGCAATGTGTCTGCTGGTCCTTCCATTGTGGGCGTTCGGTACCGGCGTGCTGGGCTTCCTGGTTGCCCCGGTGCTGATGCAAATGGCCACGCAAGGCGCATGGGGAGTGATCCCGGTGCATTTGAACGAACTGGCGGCGGACTCCGCCCGCGGCCTGATGCCTGGACTCACTTATCAACTCGGCATTCTGATCGCTTCGCCCACGAACTCGATCCAATACGCTCTGCAGGAGCGCTTCGGCTACAGTTGGGCGCTCGCCGGCTTTCAAACCGTCACCATTCTTTCGCTGGCTCTATTGTTATGGTGGGGCGCGGAAGCCCATGGCAAAAGTTTCATCCGCGAACTTCATCAGGAAAAAGTTCCTCAAGAAATTGCGCCGCCATAATTTCCTGCCACGCTGGAAGGCTTCCCGCCGGATATGCTACGATATTTAAATCACAGTGCGCCCGTAGCTCAGTTGGATAGAGCGTCTGGCTACGAACCAGAAGGTCGGGAGTTCGAGTCCCCCCGGGCGCACCATTCAAATCCTTCTCCAATCCTTACAATATTCCATTTGTCTCAACCAGCGAATCCCATTTCCATCCAGAGCCGACGGAATTCGCCAACGAACCTGGGCCGGAATCCGCTACGCTTCGGGTCAGGGCAGCTTTCCCGAGCCGTAACGTGACCAGTCGCCAGCGCTGATTATGTTGCTTCGCATAACAAAACAGCAGCCAAAAGATGTGGGCCGCCTCGATGAGTGCGCCGATATACAATCAGTGTGATACGTAATTGAATCCTAACCGAAAATAATGCTACATTTCCCGTGTCTGATGGGAGATTAATCCATGAGATTCCTTACACGGCTGGGTATTTGCGCGTTTCTTGCTGGTGCTCTTCTCGCTCAACATTCCACTGCCCAATCGCTCGGACCTGACGGCGACACACGCGTCAGCATCAACGGCATCAGGATTCTTCCTGTTACGGGCAAGCCATTCTCTGGCTCGGATAGCATTGACTGGACGCGCACCCTCGAGGACGGCAGTGTTGTCGCCATGCATCAGAACGCCAAACTTGCCCGCGATGGCCAGGGCCGCATCTACCGTGAAAAAGTCACGCGTTTCCCTGCCAACTCTGGTCAGAAATCCAGAGTAAACGAAATAATCATCATGGACCCTGTCGCCCACACCCGAACCGACTGCGTGATGGCGGGTCGTCGGTGCAATGTTACCGACTACTACTCGCCTACGTCTTTCGCGCTCCCACCGGCAGGCGCGTTCGATAACGGCAAACGCGAGCTTTCCCGTGAAAGCCTAGGAACCGACACCATCGATGGCCTAAATGTTGTCGGAACGCGTGAAACTCTTACCGTTAACGCGGGCATTGAGGGCAACAGCCAGCCGCTGTCGAGCATTGAGGAGACTTGGTATTCTCCCGATCTCGAAGTGAATTTGTTGGTGACTCGCAGGGACCCGCGACAGGGGACAGTGGTAATTCACGTCGTCGACCTCTCTCGCTCTGAGCCAGACCCATCTCTATTCCAGATTCCCGCAAATTTCCTTGTTGAAGATCATCGCCAAGCTGCGAAATCAGAAGACTGATTTTTGGTCCTGTCGCCTGAAGTCTGTGCGCAACCACCCGTGCAGTCACCGCGAAATTGATATACACTTTCGATTCCCGCCAATTAAAATGATTCCGACTGAGGTCGCCTCGTTTGCTTGAGACCCGCTACCGTGTACTCGCGATTTGCAGCCATCCCGTGCAGTACATGGTCCCTATACTCCGTCGCATGGCGCAGCACCCTCAATTGGACCTCTCCGTGGCCTACTGCACTCTCCGAGGCGCGCAACCTGCCCATGACCCGGAGTTCAACATCACCGTGAAATGGGATATTCCGCTGCTCGACGGCTACCATTGGCAAGAAATCCCCAATCGCGGCTCTGGCGCCGAGTCTTTCTGGGGCCTTCGTAATCCGGGGCTTTTCAAACTCATACGAACAGGGAAATTCGACGCCGTTCTTTGTTACCTCAGCTATTTGTCCGCTTCCTTTTGGATTTCCTATTTTGCCAGCCAGCGCGGCGGAACTGCATTTATTTTCGGAACCGATGCTTCCAGCCTGGCTGCGCGAAATGGCAAGTCGTGGAAGACCCTCCTGAAACGCGCGTACTGGCCGATGCTTTTTTCTCTCGCAGATCAGGTCATCGTTCCCTCCAGTTCCACGCGCGATCTAATGCTCGCGCTTCGCATTCCTCCGGAGCGCATCACCCTCACCCCTTATTCGGTCGATAACGATTGGTGGGTCGCCCAGTCCGAGAAAGTGAATCGTGCCGCTGTTCGTGCGGAATGGGGCGCAACGCAAGATACCTTCGTGGTTCTATTCTGTGCGAAGCTGCAACCATGGAAGAGGCCTCTGGACCTGCTGCGCTCCTTCGCCCAGTCCAAATTCTCCAACGCCCTCCTGGTTTACGCTGGCGAAGGGCCGCAACGTCAGGAACTGGAAAGGGAAGCGAAAGATCTGGGAGTCGGGGAGCGGGTGCGTTTTCTTGGATTCAAGAATCAATCCGAATTGCCTGACGTGTACACTGCCTCCGACCTGATGGTTTTGCCTTCCGATTACGAGCCCTTCGCGGTTGTGGTCAACGAAGCTTCCTGTTGCGGCTGTCCCGTCGTCGCGAGCGACCGTGTAGGCGCGGCCCCCGATTTGATCGCTCCTGTCGATCCCGGCCTTATCTATCCATGCGGAGATGTGCAGGCCCTGGCAAAACTGCTCGGCGAACTACGCGCCAACGGTGATCGCTTGAAGATGTTGGGCACCGCGGCGCGGCAACGAATGACAACATGGTCGCCACGGGAGAACATTGCGGGAGCTGTGGATGCCATTCAACATGCGGCGACGCGGAAAAGGAACAAGAAGCCCCTGGCCGCCGCTCCGAAGAAGTCTTCTCCCACTACCCCGTAAAGCCAAGACCTCCGCGGAACCGCGAAATCAGAAAATTGAATCTACACCGTGGACACGGGCTGCGATCCATTACAAATTCCAAAGGCTACTGGATTGTTTGACGACGTGAAGTTTGCGCTTCCATGTAGTGGTCGTCGCGCTGATCCCCGTGCCCTATCGCGAGCACGTGCGTTTCGTCGACTGCTTCCAGAGAATATCCCAGTTCCAGCAGAATTTCGCGCGCCGTACGATCCATTGCCGGCGAATGCATTTCGCATAGAATCAACGGATGGTACGCGCGTAACGTCTCCCTCGCGCCCTTCAGGACCTCCACTTCCGCCCCTTCCACGTCACACTTGATCACCGTTGGCGGAGGATTGCTCTTCGCGA
Source organism: Candidatus Acidiferrales bacterium (assembly GCA_963701055.1). Taxonomy (GTDB): domain Bacteria; phylum Acidobacteriota; class Terriglobia; order Acidiferrales; family UBA7541; genus Acidiferrum. The sequence goes on from OY969563.1 coordinate 2,347,565, forward strand.
AATCATCGATCGACACGCAGGACGAGCCGCGCGGCCATTAGTGAAAACAGCCCGATATTCGCACCGAGATCACAAAAAACCTCTCCAGGCTGAATTCGTGCCGCAAGCGCCTGCTGCACGGCCAGTTCTCCTTTGCCATTGAGGTAGTTTTGGCCGGTTCGGGGATTCAGCTCGATCCACAGGCCTTCTGTGGGGCCTGACTCTACGCGTACCCAGACTTTCTCATCCGCCGGAACGAAGTGGTGGCTGATAGCATGAATCAGAGCGCCAAGGACTGGCACACGACGCAACGACCGCAACGATTCGGGCGCGCGCAGCATGAGGCCTCTCACCAAAATTCGTGGTCCGCTCAAATTCATTCTCCGTTCCCTGAATAACTGCCTTTTAAGACCCGGACCGACGCAAGCTGCGTCCACCGACGCAAACGCATCCATTGTGACGCCGCGACACAGCTAGTTCGCTACGTGCTTGTTCTAATAGGTACATTTGCCCCATCAGAAATTTTGCCGTCTTAAGCTATCTTTCGCTGTCCTTTGAGCAAACTCTACCACCACGGTTGTCTGGAAGCTAGGTTTTACAGAGTTCCTGCACGGAGGAGTCAACGGGAGACTAAGTCGCAACGGTGCGCCTGGCGCCGCAGTGCTTCAGGAACTTTTTTCTGCTTGGTAGGAAATACCTTCTTATGGCCGGAGGCAGAACCAAGGCTCAAACACTCACACAGGCGCTGGTCTCTTGGCGTTACGGGATGTTGTGTGTTACGAGCATTAGTTCGGACAGGCAGTGATGGATCCAGGCAGATTCTTGCCCCATCGTATAAGGATTATGAACCGGACATACAGTCCGCAGCTTTGAAACAGATTCACGCCGCATTTGGTCCTAATTCGCAAATTGTCACCATTGAGGCCACGGCGGCGGCGAAATCCCAGGGCGCGATTCATTGCTTAACCTTAGCTGTGCCGTTGCGTCTGTCCATTTTCAGTGATCCCGCCGACGCCGCCAGGAGAAGCGAATCCATGGCCCGAAAAGAACAGCTTGATCGGGATGCAACCGCGGAAATTGCTTCGCAGATCCCAGCCAACGGACTGCAAGGTTCATGGGCAATTCTGCAGCAGGATGAACAATCAGACGAGGCACCGATCGAGCTTTACCCACAGAGAATTTTCTTTGGTAAGAGCGAATTTCAGAAAGGCGTGTTCGACCAGTCGGAATCGCAGGGGACGTACTCCATTGACAAACGAGATCTCACTTCCTGGTCAGTCCGTTTCGTGTTCGCGGATCAAAATGTCACGCCTGCCGTTGTTCAATGGATCGGTAAAGATGAAGTGAAGCTACTTCTGGGGGGCGGCGACAACATTTTAATTCTAAGGCGAATCGCTGGCGGAGATGTGTCGCCATTCAAGCGACTCTCGCAACAGACTGGGAAGGGAATTGGAGTTCCCAATAAAAAACATTCAAGCAACGAAAAGCCTGCGACGCCGACGGGACAAGCTCCTCCTGCCTTGGAGCGGATTCAGCCGTAAACAAGATCTTTGCTCCTTTTGAATGTGCAACTGCGTGAATCTCTGTCCACTTTTCAGTACTATTCTCCTGCCGCCCCAGGTCGAATTACGGAGCCGCAATTCATGAGAATGTCGTTTCGTCGCTGGACCGTTGCTATCGCAATCGCGCTAATCTCTCTTCTCAATAGTCCGGCAAGAATCATCGCGGACACCGATGCTCAAAATTCTCAGGAAGCGGCCAAGCTGAATCATCGCGGCCTGGAGCATCTCAACAAGAAGGAATACGAGCAGGCCGTAGCAAGTTTCCGCGAAGCTCTGCAGCTCCAACCCGAATTTCCGGACGCGCTGGACAACCTGGGCAAAGCGCTCGAGGCCACCGGCAAAGACAGCGAAGCGATCGCCGACTTCGACAGAGCTATCCAACTCGCCCCGCAGAATGCTGCCACATATGCCGACAAGGGCCTTGCTCTATTCCACGAGGGAAAATACGAAGACGCAGCTGCCGCCTACCGCCAGGCAATCGAACATCACAAGAATTTCTCCGAAGCGCAAAATGGTTTAGGAGCTGCGCTTCTTCATTCCGGCAAGAATGACGAAGCCATTGCTCAGTTTCGTTCGGCAATTGCCAGCAACCCGAAAAACGCGGACGCGCTGGGCAATCTGGGTTCCGCGCTGCTCTCCGAAAATAAAGCCGGGGAAGCCTTGCCCTTTCTTCGCAAGGCGCACACGCTGCGGCCAGACGTTCCCGAATTCCTGGAAAATTACGCTCGCGCTTTGGACGAAACCGGCCAGACGCACGAAGCCATCGCTGCCTATCACAAGCTGACCACCAAGCATCCCGATCAGCCCGCGGCATGGGCGCAACTCGGCCATGCTTATTACAAGTCCAAACGCTACGACCAGGCCGCCACTGCTTTTCAGAAGAGCCTCGCACTCAAACAGGATCAGCAGGACGTCCTCCTGGCCCTCGGTCAGACGCAAGTCGATCAAGGCAAACTCCCCGAAGCCATCCAATCATTCGAAAAGGCGCTAGCTCTAAAGCCGGACGATTTTTACGCCCTTTATAATTTGGGAAACGCATATTACGCGCAGAAGGATTACGCCAAGTCTGCCGGCTATTACGAAAAGGCCTTTGCGCAAAAGCCGGACTTTCCGGACTCGCTCGTCGGCCTTGGCGCCAGCCAGCTAGCCGCCAACAAATTTGACGACGCCATCGCCACTTATCAGAAACTCATACCCATGAAGCCGGACGACGCCAATGTCCGCTTCAACGCTGGCACTGCTTTCTTCAACGCGGGAAAATTTCAGGAGGCCGCTGCCAATTATCGCGAAGCCGTCCGCCTGAATGCTTCTTTCGCGCACGCCCACTATAATCTCGGCATGGCCTTGCTTCGCCTGAACGACCCCAAATCCGCTCAAGCGGAATTTGCCGAAGCGAATCGCCTCGACCCAAGTCTCAAGCCTCCGGCTCCGGCAAAATAGGCGCAAGTCAGTCAAGCCTCGGCCGCAACAACGACGCGCTCCTCGCCAATTAGCCTAGCGTGCCGGACTTTTCCCCAACTTCGAAGCGACGTCTTCTTCTTCCTTTTCTTCTTTCTGTTTTAGCTCGCGCACCTTTGCAAATTCTTTTTCCGCGGCGGCCTCGTCCCCCATCAGGCTATACACACGCCCCATCCGGAAATGCGCGTCGGTCTGCTTGGGATCCAGCTTTTCCGCCTGCCGCAACGCCGCAAGTGCCTCCGGATATTGTTTTTGATCCACAAGAATACTCGCCATATCCATGTAGGCCAGGCGGACGTCATCGCGTAATTGAGTCGCCTCTTTCAGCAACTTCAGGGCTTTTTCCGGGTCTTCCTTCTTCATCGCAATATCGCCCAGGTACGTCAGCGCCTGTGCGTTCTTTGGGTCGATCGCGAGTTCAGCTCCGAATGACGCCACTGCCTCGTCATACCGGTGCGCCTTCCAGTAAAGGTACCCGAGTCCAAAATTCATGTTGGGTTCTTGCGGCGCAAGCTTCACCGCCGCCTGAAATTCCGTGATGGCTTCCTCAGTCTTACCCTCGCCGTCCAAGGCCTCACCGGTGAAAATATGGACCGCCGCGGAATTCGGGTTAAGTTCCTGCAGCTTTTTGAACTCTTCCAACGCGCACGGATATTTCTTTGCCAGCAGGCAACTCTGCGCCAGCGTTTGGTGCAATTCCGCGTTGCCCGGGTCGGAGGCCGCCGCTAACGCCAGATACTTCGAAGCCTCTGTGAATTCCTTCGCGCCATAACAACTGAGACCAAGAAGCGTTATCACCTGCATGCTCTGCGGATCTGCCTCAAGCGCCGCATGCAACGGCGGGATCGCCGCTTCGAATTGTCCTTGCTTAAATTCCGCTAGCCCCAGATTCAGCGGCACGCCCGGCAAGTTCGGATTCAAGGCCAGCGCCTTCCGGTAAGCCTCGGCTGCCTCCGGATACTTCTGCTCCCTGGACAGGACAACCCCCAGGCTAGCAAACGCCCCGGCGTCATTTGGATTTTGCTGGATCACCGCCCGCCACGCTTGCGCCGCTTCCTCCAGCTTGCCTTGTTGCTCCAGTGCCATGGCATCGGCGGGGCTTGCGCTCTGTCCCTGCGCCCAGTACGGCAGCAAGAGAGCGGCCCCGGCGAGCACCAATCCTCGGCTTTTCTTCGCCCCGTTCTGCCTCTTACTTTTTTCCATCCGCTTATTATCCTTGAACACAATAGCCTTGCAACCTCGGCCTTAAAGGAGCCGATTCGTCCACATGTGCCCGGCAAATGAATCACGCTTTTTCGAAAAACGTTCTGCTTGACGCTTCCCGGAGCGAAGACTACTCTGACCCTATTCCTGGCTGCAGTGAGGCCCCTCCATGATGGTCCGCTTGCCGTCGCTCCTCGGGCGAGTTTCGCTTCTGCTTCTGATCGGCCTTTCTCTCTGCGCGCTTCCTGCCCTCACTCAAGACAGCGCCGAGGAAGGTACCATGACCCGTGGTAGCCGCGCGGAACTTGCCATCACTGTGACTGACGCCTCGGGCGAGCCCATCACGTCCACCGCCACCGTGAAACTGTATAGCAATGGCATGCCCATCGATCAGTCCTCCACTTCCCGTGGACGGGCCTTCTTCGTCGTTCGGGGTGTGGGTGACTTCAGCATTGTTGTCGAAGCTTCGGGCTATAAGACTGCCCAAAAAGATGTCACGGTATCTTCGCCCATCAGGGAGGAAGTCGACGTCACTCTCCAGCGGAATACAGGTAACGAGACTGTAGGGGTCCTTGCGGGCCCAATTCTCGCCCCCAAGGCCAAGGAAGCCCTGGTAAAGGGCCTGCAGGCCATGGGCGACAATAAACTGGACGAGGCACAGAAGCACATCGGCGAGGCGATGAAGCTCGCTCCCGGCAATCCTGAGGTACTGTATGTCCAGGGCATGTTGTACATGAAGCGCAGCAATTGGGCCGAGGCGCAATCGGTTCTCGAGAGGTCCTCCCAGATCGACCCTAATCAGGGCCGCGTCTTTGTGGCATTGGGGATGGCGCTCTGTAATCAGAAAAAATATGATGAGGCTATCCCGCCGCTGGAAAAATCCCTGAAGTTGGAGCCTACCTCGAGTTGGGAAACACAATGGTCACTCGCCAAAGCTTACTACCATCACCAGCAGTATGAGCAAGCTCTCGAAATGGCACAGCAAGCGCGGACTGCGGCGCATGGCTCTGCTCCGCAGGTGGAATTGCTCGTCGCACAGTGCTTTACTGCCGTCGGTCGCTACGAGGATGCGGCGCTGGTCCTCCGCCAATTTCTGAAGGCCAATGCAAGCAGTCCGGATGCGGCCACCGCCAAGCGTTGGCTGGATGGCCTGGCCGCCAATGGAAAAATCCACGAGGTCAGCAATCCTACCCCGTAGTTTTCCTTCAAATCGTGAAGTGAGGATAGTCTGAGACGTCTTGCGAGGAGTCAGACGCTGTCCGGCGTGTGCTTACTAACCTGTGTTTGCGAGATAGTCCCGGCTATTGCTTGAACGTGTTCAGCAGGGCGGCTAAAGGTGGGGGAAAGAAAAATGCGGCGTGGCGGGGGGTGATCCGCCACGCCGCATGGGTTAACGGCTACGGGAATCGCGGCTAGAACGTGAACTTCAGAGCTAGCTGGATTTCCCGGGGGTCATAGGCATTGGTAACCGCGCCGAAGTTGCTGGCGCCGAGGTTGGTGCTGACGCCGCCGTTGAGGGTGTCGCCTTCCCATTGCGGATGGTTCCAGATGTTGAAGAACTCCGCGCGGAATTGCAGGTTGGTGCCGCGTTCTTCGTTGAACATGAAGTTCTTGAAGAGCGAGATGTTCCAGTTTTGCCGCCCGGGCCCGCGCACATAGTTGCGCGGGGTATCGCCCCACAACGTGCCGACCGAGGTCCCTGCCGGCATCGTAAACGCCGCGGTATCGAACCACTCGTTGACCGTATGCGGGTTGTTCAGCGACCCGGTGACATCGGGACGGTTGGCGCAGTTGGGTACCACGCTGCACACGTTTTGCCCGGTCACGCCGATATTCAGCGGTGCTCCGGTGATGGCTGTAACGATGCCCGAGACTTCCCAGCCACCCAGCGTCGTCTTCAGCAGTTTGTTGCCGCTGTTCTTCAGCAACGGAACCTGATACACGAAGTTGGCAAAGAAGTTGTTGCGGATGTCGAAGGCCGACGGTCCGTAATCATACTTCCATCCCTCGTAGGGGTTGGACACCGGATACAGATCCCCACCGCTTCCCGAACTGTTGAACGAATCGTTCGTGTGCGAATAGGTGTAGCCCACCTGATAGGTCAGATCGTTCTTCAGCGTGCTGCCGCGGAACGAGAACTGCACCGAGTTGTAGTCGCCGTTGGCCTCGTTCAACGCCATCTTCACGCTGTTATAGCCAAGGTACGGCACGTTGGCATTGTAGGTCTGCGCCAGCGCGCTGCTCGTGATCATCCCCGGCAGTATGCCTTCTGGCACCAGATTGGTCTCCGTGTAATAGTTCTGGTGGCGGTTCTGGCTGCCTACATAGGACACCGACAGCACCGACTTCCCGATGGAGTGCTGGATGCCCATGCTGAACTGCGTGCTGCGCGGAGACGCATACTCATTCTGGTTCATGCCCACAATGCTGCTCACCGGAGTCGATGCCGACACCGTGTTGCCGCTCACTACGCTGGTGCCGGGATTCGACAGCAACACGTTGGGGAAGCTCACGCCCGCTGCGAACGGAACGTTGCCCGCCATGTTGTACACGTCGTTGCCCTGCACGCGCTCGTACATGATCGCGTAGCCGCCACGAATCACCGTCTTGCCCGAGCCCGTCAAATCGTAGGCAAAGCCAAGACGCGGTCCAAAGTTCTTCCAAGCGCCGTTCACGCACCCGGCGGGAAGTCCACTCTCCCCGCAGATGCCGACGCCGTTCAAATACAGAGGCAGTCCCGCCAAAATCGGGTTCGGGCTGGTGCCCAGTCCCGGGCTGGTCGGGCTGATCGATTGATCCCCTGGATTCAGGATGGCGGCATTGGCCGGGTTATACAGGTTGGGATAGAAATTGGACATGACGTTGTTGGCTTCATAGGTATGCGGAATGCCATCCCACCGCAGTCCCAGGTTCAAGGTCAGCCGGTTGTTCACGCGGAAGTTATCCTGTATGTACAAGCCCACCGAAACGTTGTTCCAGTGGCCGGAACTCTTCACCGCGTTCTCGTTGTAGCTGTTGGCATAGCCCAACAGGTAGTCGGCAAAGTCATTGCCGGTATAGAACCCGTTGAAGTTGTAGCCACCTTCCGTGTTCTGGAACCAGTCCTGCACCTTCTTGTACAGCAGCCAGTCACCGCCAATCTTCAACTGGTGCCGGCCCTTGGTCCAGGAAACATCATCGCGAAGCTGGTAGCTGTTCGCCACGTTGTTCCATGGCGTCCAGTTGGCCGTGTATTGCGATCCGGTGCTGCCACCCAACTGGATCGAGGGAATGCGGTTGTCCACGTTCGGCCCGTCAAAGTAACGGTTGAACGTGAAATCGCTCGGCGCGCTAACCAGGCCAAACGGCGTGATCGCGATGCGGTTCCCGTTGTAACTGAAGGATGCTTCGTTCACCACGTTCGGGCTGATCACATACGCCGCGTGCACCACCGCCGCGTAGGAGGGGTTGCCGAAGGTGTTCCCGATGGACGGCACGTTGTCGCCGCTCCACATCGTCGTGCCATAGTTCTGGTTCACCTGCTCGGCCACGAAATGGCCGAAGATGGTGAACTTGTCCGTGACGTTTTCATCGATGCGCACAATTTCTTCCCGCACGTTCGTCGGCAGATTATTGCCGCCCTGGAACTGCGCACCGTTGTTCGGCGCCGGGAAGATGCCGCCATATTTCCCGCCCGCCGTCAGCAACGATTCCGCGTTCGAGTTCAACAGGCTCGCGGGAATGGTGTTGTTCGTAAACGGCTGGAAGACCGGGTTCTGCGCCGCGGTTACGCTCGAATTCACTGAGCAGGAACCACTCGCTGTGGGCGTGCTGAACGTCTGACCCGCGTTTATGAAAGCGGTTTGCAGTGCCGGCGAAAGTTGATTCGCGCAGGGCACGTGCAAGCCGGAGTTCGGAATCACGTTGCCGTTCACATCCTTGGAGTTCGCGGGCAGCGCGTTGGCAAAGTCTCCGCCGTACGTGCTTGCTTCCGGAACCGTCACGTTCAGGGTCTGCCCCTGAATCAGGCTGCGCCATTCCATGTTGTAAAAGAAAAACGTCTTGTTCTTGTTCGGGTTGTACAAATGTCCGAACGTCACCGGACCGCCCACGTTAAAGCCGTACAGGTTGTAACGGAGTTCGGCAACCTGCTGCGGCGCGGGGTTAAAGTAATTACGCGCGTCCAGATCGTTGTTGCGGAAAAATTCCCAAGCCGAAAAATGGAACGCCTTGGTGCCAGACTTTACCGCCGAGCTGATCGTCCCGCCGGAAGAAAGTCCGTAATCGGCGCTGTAGTTCGAAGTGAGCGTCTGCGTCTCGGCTATGGCGTCGATGGAAGGCGCGACGCTCGACGTGCCGCCCGACCCGCGATCGTAGTTCTCGCCGCCGTCCAGCAGGTACAGGTTGTGCCCCGGACGGTTCCCGTTAAAGCTCACGTTGGCGTTGGCGCCCACCGACGTCGGCGCCTGAAACGATGGCATCAGGTTCGCCGCGCCCGGCGTCAAAATAACATACGTGTAAATACTTCGGCCGTTTGTCGCCAACTCCGACATCTGCGTGCCGCTCGACAGCGAACTTATTTCGCTGCTGTCGGTCTGCACCGCGATGGCGTTCGATTCGACCGACACCGTCTCCGCCTTCGTGCCCATCTTCATCTGAAAGTCCACGCGAACGCGATCGTTCACGTTCAGCACTACGCCCTTGGACTCTTCCACCTTGAACCCGGAAGATTCCGCCTTCAAATCGTATGTGCCATTCGTCAATCCCGGTGCCACGTACTGACCCACATCGTTCGTGGTCATCGTACGTACCGCCCCGGTCTTTGTGTTCGTGATCGTTACAGTCACGTTCGGAACCACGCTTCCGCTCGGATCCGTAACCGTCCCCACGATCGTCGCCTCTTGCGCGCTGGTAAGGAATGCCACCCCAAGAAGCAGTAAGGCTAAGACCACTAAGTGCGAAATCGAGAATTTCCTCAAAGCACGCACGCAACTTTGAGAATCAAAGGACGAAACAAATTTCATTTATTTGCCTCCGCCCCAGGCGGCTTAGCGTCGCCTGACGGCAAGTCAACAGCTGGATCTAGAAGATCTGGCCACTCCAGATTCCTACGAGCGAGACTCCGGCAAGACACACCTTGCCCTCATCACGCTTTGACAAGCACCTTGGCAGTTTTGGGAATAGAACCAGGCAAAAGCCTGTACTCGACCACCCCAAGCACCCTGCCTCTCCGCAATCGACCGATCCTGATTGCCAATTGCAGACATGGCATGACAGCGCAAATCTGACCACTTCGCGCCACCGACTACTCGCCTATTTACTCCCCAGCCGATATGTTGTCAAGTGTTCTTTTTCGGAATTTCGATGTTAAATATCGATTTTCTAGAGGGAAAACTCATGTTCTCCGCTGGCGGTAAATGTCTTTTCCCTGCAATCTATTGAAGATGCACAGGTTGTCAATACTGCCTCAAGTGGCTTTCTCGGCTTCGAAGCACAGGCCAGGGGTTACCCATTAAGACAGAATCGGAGCAGTTGTTTGCTCGGTGCGGTTCCTTCGATACTTGTTCCCACACCCTGCCGGGCATTAGAACGCGCTTCTCCCGTCTCATATCGCGACTGCCCGAGCAATGCCGGCACCCACATCCAACCGCCGAACCTCCTTTTCGTTTCTATCTATGAGAAAATGCCCATGGCACTTCACGGAAAACGCTGTGGAGGACTTGTTAGTGTTTGTTCGTCATGCACGCATTGTTCGTGTTGCACTGCTCCCGGTTCTCCTCTTTATTCCCCCTGCTGTTTCCATTCCGCAGAATGCCCCGTCCGTCTCCAAAATAAAATTTACTCTCCAATCCTTGCCATTTCGCGTGGAGTCCGACGAGACACTGCAAACTCCCCACGCTCCGGCAACTATGGCCGGCGGCGTCGCCGTGTTCGATTACAACAAGGACGGCCGGCCCGATATTTTTTTCACCAATGGCGCCAACATTCAGACGCTCAAAAAAGATTCGCAAAAGTTTTCCAACCATCTATTCCGAAATGATGGCAATGGCGTGTTCACGGACGTCACCAAGGAAGCTGGTCTGGTCGGCACGGGCTATGACATTTGCGTAGCCGTCGGCGATTACGACAACGACGGCTACCCCGACATCTTCGTTGGCGGAGTCCACGGCAACACGCTGTACCACAACAACGGCAATGGAACGTTTACCGATGTCACCGTCAAGGCCGGCCTGAATCATTCCGTCGATCCCGAATTCGGTCCTTTGTGGACCGCCGCCGCTGCCTGGGTCGACGTCAACAACGATGGTCTTCTCGATCTCGTGGTCATTAATTACCTGCGCTGGGACGTGAAGAAAGAAAAGCTCTGCACCTTTGCGGGAGCGTTTGATTACTGCAGCCCCAAACTCTATCAAGGTCAACCCGATCAGTTGTTCCTCAATCGCGGTGACGGAACTTTTGAAGATGCTTCGGAATCATGGGGTCTTCGCGATCACGTTGGAAAAGGCATGGGGGTAGGCGTCGCCGATTACGATCTAGATGGCCGTCCCGATCTATTCGTAACCAACGATACTTCCTACAATTTCCTGTTCCACAACACCGGAAAAAAATTTGAAGAAGTTGCCTTTCAGCAGGGTGTGGCGCTGGTCGAAGATGGCGGATTCGTCTCCGGCATGGGACTGGATTTTCGCGACTTCAACAACGACGGTTATCCCGACATCGCCTTCGTTGCCCTCAACGATCAAACGTTTCCCCTGTTCTTGAATAAAGGTGGAAAGGGTTTCGAAGAGGTGACGTATGCCACCGGCATGCGTAAACTTTCCCGCGCGATGTCCGGCTACGGACCAGGTTTGTTCGATTTCGATAACGACGGATGGAAGGATCTGTTCGTCTCGCGCGGCCATGTGGAGTCCATCGATACGCCCACCTACCAGATCAAACAGCACAACACTGTTTTCCGAAATCCCGGTCCCACTGGACAATGGGAAGCCCTGACTGTGGAGGCGGGCTTCGAAGCCTCTCCTCCCGCGCGCCACCGCGGATGTGCCTTCGGTGATTTCGACGGCGATGGCCGCGTCGACGTCGTGGTAGCGGCGCTGGATAGCAACGCGGAAATCTGGATGAATCGCTCGGAAAACTCGAATCACTGGTTAGACATCTTGTTGGAGGGCACCAAGAGCAATCGCGATGGCATCGGCGCGCGCATTAAGATCGTGACTTCGGCGGGCCCGCAATACAACCACATGACCACGAGTGTTGGCTACGCATCTTCCAGTGATGGTCCCGTCCACTTCGGTCTTGGTGGGGATGCCAAAGCCAAGCTCATTGAAGTTCATTGGCCATCGGGCATCGTCCAAACCTTTCAGAATCTCCCCGGCGATCAAGTGCTCCACGTTAAAGAATCCCTCGCAAAGTGATATCCTGCGGTCGATGTTTGCTTACAGGATGCTCCGCAACTTTTGCATTGCGTTTCTTCTAGGTTCCGCCATATTTCCTCGACTATCTTGGGCGATCGGCCAGGAACAAATTGTCGATACCAAAGATCAGCCGGGTGACTTCGCGCTGGTCCAGGGAAAAGATGCAGCGCCACTTTACGTCGACTCCAACGATTTCCCCGGAGTCATCCGCGCCGCGCACGATCTCTCCCACGACATTCAGAACGTGACTGGCATTGCGCCCCCCGTCCGTCTTCAACAGCCCTCTTCTCAACAATCTGCCGTTATCATCGCGACGTTGGGTAAAAGCGCGCTTCTTGACCAGTTGATCCGCGATCACAAGATCGATACCGCCGCGCTGGCAGGGAAGTGGGAGTCTTATCTCATCCAGACCGTTGCCCACCCTATTCCCGGTGTCTCCTCCGCTCTCCTCATTGTTGGCAGCGACAAGCGTGGGACTATCTACGGCATTTACGAACTCTCTGAGCAGATCGGCGTTTCGCCCTGGTATTGGTGGGCAGACGTGCCCATCCCGCACCAGGATGCTCTCTTCGTCAAGCCTGGCCGTCATTTTCAGGACGAACCCGCCGTCAAATATCGCGGAATCTTTCTGAATGATGAAGCGCCCGCACTTACCGGATGGACCAAAGAAAAATTTGGCGGATATAATCACGAATTTTACGTAAAGGTCTTCGAACTCATCCTGCGCTTGCGTGGTAATTTTCTTTGGCCCGCTATGTGGGGAAGTGCGTTCAATCAAGATGATCCTCTGAATCCCAAGCTGGCCGACGAATATGGAATCGTGATGGGCACTTCCCATCATGAGCCCATGCTGCGCGCGCAACAGGAGTGGAAGCGCCACGGCGAGGGCCCGTGGGATTATTCGACCAATGGTGAAGTGCTGCGCGAATTCTGGACCGAGGGAATCGAGCGTAATAAGAATTACGAGAGCATTGTTACGCTCGGAATGCGCGGCGATGGAGATATGCCCATGTCCGAGGAGAGCAATGTCGCCCTCCTGGAGAAAATTGTTTCGGACCAGCGCAAAATCCTCGCCGATAAAATGAATCCCGATCTGCGAAAAATCCCTCAAGACTGGGCGCTCTACAAGGAAGTCCAGCAATACTACGAAAAGGGAATGCGCGTTCCCGACGACGTCACTCTGCTCTGGTGCGACGATAATTGGGGCAACATCCGCCGTCTCCCCACTCGCGAAGAACGCCGTCGCACTGGCGGAGCGGGCATTTACTACCATTTTGACTACGTCGGCGATCCTCGTTCTTACAAATGGATCAACACGAATCCCATTCCCAAAGTCTGGGAGCAAATGAATCTTGCGTATCGCTATGGCGCCAATCGCATCTGGATTGTCAACGTTGGCGATCTGAAACCCATGGAATTTCCGATGGAGTTTTTTCTGACGTTTGCCTGGAACCCCGAAGCGTGGCCGAAGGAACGCCTTGGCGAATTCACCAAGCTCTGGGCCGCGCGCGAGTTCGGTCCTGCATACGCTTCGGAAATCGCCGATCTGATCGCCAAGTACGGCAAATATACTGGCAGGCGTAAGCCTGAACTTCTCGAACCTACCACGTTCAGTCTGGTCAATTACGAAGAAGCCGATCGCATCTCCGCGGAATATCGCTCGGCCGTGAAGCAAGCCGAAGCAATTTACGGCAAACTTCCGGAAAACTACCACGACGCTTTCTTTCAGCTTGTCCTGTTTCCTCTGAAGGCGCCGGCGATCGTCACGCAGCTTTATATCGCGGCAGGGAAGAACCACCTTTTCGCCAAGCAAGGGCGCGCCAGCGCAAACGATTACGCGGACGAGGCCCGCAAATTATTTCAAGCCGACGCTGATCTCTCCGCCTATTACAACCACACGCTCACCGGCGGCAAATGGGATCACATGATGGACCAAAGCCATATCGGCTACACGTCGTGGCATGACCCTCCTGCAAACGTGATGCCAGACGTCGTGCAACCGAACGTTCCGCAAGCCGCCAGCATGGGAATTGCTGTGGAAGGCTCCACGTCGGCATGGCCCGGCGCAACGGAAGAGCCGCTCCTTCCCCCGTTCGACACTTTCACTCGCCCCCGTCGCTACTTCGACGTTTTCAATCGAGGTCGTACTCCGTTTCACTTTACGGCCAGCGGCAACGAGCCATGGATCGTCTTGAGCCAATCCTCCGGCGATGTTGCAAAAGAGCAGCGCGTCCACATCAGCCTCGACTGGAGCAGAGTTCCCGCTGGGACGATTACCGGTGCCATAAAGGTTTCTGCCTCCACCGGAGAATCTGTCACGCTGAACCTTTCGATCTTCAATCCGAAAAAGCCGGCGCGCGATTCCGTTCACGGTTTCGTTGAGTCCGATGGATATGTCTCGATGGAGTCGGACCATTACACCCGCAAAGTCGATGGCTCATCGGCCCGTTGGGAAAAAATCCCCGATTACGGCCGGACTGGCTCGGCTATGTCGGTCTTTCCGGTCGATGCGGCAAGCGTCACGCCACCGCAGAAGGGTGCCTGCCTTGAATACCAGATGTATCTGTTTGATCCCATCCAGGTTGGACTTGACGCGACGCTCGCTCCTTCACTGAATTTTGTCCCGGGTCGCAGCCTCCGTTACGCTGTTTCGTTCGATGATCAGCCGCCGCAGATCATCGACGCGCTTGAAAAAAATTCAGTTGAGGACTGGTCGATCTCTGTGGAAGACAATGTGCGCATCAGCAAATCCACGCATGCACTCTCGGGCGCCGGTTATCACACCCTGAAATTCTGTATGGTCGATCCCGGAATTGTCCTCGAAAAATTACTGGTAAAGCTTGGAGAGGTTCGCCCGAGCTATCTGGGGCCGCCCGAAAGTTACCATGGGGCCGCCGGAGACGACGAAACGGGCAGTAGATAAACGTTCTTCCTGAATGCTGGCCGGGCACTGAATTTTTTCGCTTGTTACACCCCTCTATGTTTTTCTCTTCCAGAAGAGTTAGAATGTCGGCAACGACAGGTCGAAGGAAGTGCAATGACGGAACTTGTGCTTCGTGATATCGCTCCCACAGCTTCTGCCAAAGGATCGGCCAAATGATTGGTGCAAAGTCTTCCCGTTCAAAACCCGCTGGCACCGTAACACTGAAAGCAGTAGCACAGTATTTAGGTCTCACGCCCGGCACAGTCTCCGCCGTTCTCAACGATACAAAAGCTGCCCGCACTATCCCTGAAACCACCCGCAAACGAATCATAGAAGCCGCGCGCCATTTGAATTACCAGCCAAATTTCCTGGCGCGTTCCCTGCGCGTGAAACGCACTTACACCGTTGGCGTCATCGTGGAAGAAATCGGAGACGCTTACGGAAGCTTGATCGTTGGCGGCATTGAGCCTTTCCTCCGCGAAAGCAATTTCTTTTTTCTCACCGTGGCTCACCGTCACGACCCCAAGCTGCTCCGGACCTACTCCCAATTGCTTACTTCGCGTGGCGTCGAGGGTTTGATCACCATCGATACTTCCATTGATGAAGAACCTGATCTGCCTACGGTTGCTGTCGCCGGTCACCAGACGGTCGAAAACGTCACAAATATCATTCTTGATCATCATCGCGCTGCCGAACTCGCCCTGCAATATTTGAAGGAACTGGGCCACGAGCGCATCGCGTTCCTGCGCGGCCTGCCGAAGAGCTCCGATTCCGCGGCTCGCTGGGAAGCAATCGAAGACGTGGCGCAGAAGTTTGGTATACAGATCAGGCCCGAGCTCGTTCTTCAGATTGAAGGTACGGAATCGACACCCGAACTCGGCTATCCTTATGGCAAAGCCTTAATGGACCGGAAAATTCCATTCACGGCGTTGTTTGCCTATAACGACATCTCCGCGCTCGGCGCCATGCGTGCTTTTCAGGAAGCGGGACTTCGCGTCCCCGAAGATATTTCCATCATCGGATTCGACGATATCGCGATTTCCTCGTACTCCATTCCCTCGCTGACCACGATTCGCCAGCCCCTCGAGAAAATGGGCATGATTGCGGCGCAAACTTTGCTGGAGAGGATCGAGGCACGCACAAACTTCGTCCCCGAAATTGCCGTAGCGCCAGAGCTGATCAAGCGCCACTCCGTCGCGCCTCCCCGCAGCTTGTAAATTATCTCGCCGCTGCGGCGCTCAAACTTAACTCCACAACCGGTCCCACGACCTTTCCTGATCCCATTGCGGCGTCGGGTCAAAGTATCCCGTCCCCGGAGCCAAATGTGCCCGCACTACGTCCTCATTGAGCGTCACACCAAGCCCAGGCCGATCCGGCACTTCAATCCAGCCGTGATTCACGACGGGCGTCTTCGCACCTTCTTCCACCAGTGACGACCACCACGGCACATCCAGTGAATGATTCTCTAGCGCCAGAAAATTCTGCGTCGCTGCAGCGCAATGAACGCTCGCCATGCAACCGATCGGTGTTCCTGCATAGTGCAACGCCATCGGCACGCCATATCCTTCTGCCATGTCGCCAATCTTGTGCGTCTCCAGGATGCCGCCAGAGGTCGCCAGGTCCGGCTGAATCTTCCCGATCGCATGATTCTCGCAAAGCACCTCGAATGGCTCTTTCAGATAAATATCTTCTCCTGTCAGAATCGGCGTGGGGCTCTCCAGCGAAATTTGTTTCAGCAAGTCAGTAAAGTTCCACGGAATCACGTCCTCCATCCAGGAGAGATTATATTTTTCATAAGCCTTGCCAAGCCGGATGATGGATTTCACTCCCAGATGCCCCAGATGATCCATCGACAGCGGAATCTCCATGCCCACGGCGTCGCGTACCGCTGCCACATATTCTTCCAGCATCGCGATGCCCTTATCCGTCACTTCCATGGCCAACAGCGGATGCGGAAGCTGGTGCGGTTTCCACTGCTCGATGTCCGTCGGATTCGTCACCGTGCCCGGCGTGCCCGCCACCATTTCAATTCCCAAATCCATCTTCAGCCAGGTGAGTCCCATCACTTCTTTGCGCTCCTTCATTCTTTGCGCATAAATCTTCGGATCGTTGGACTCCGTGGTATCCGCGTAGATGCGAATCTTGTCGCGAAACTTTCCGCCTCCAACCAACGCATACACTGGCGCGTTGTAAACTTTTCCCGTGATGTCCCACAATGCCATCTCGATGGCCGAAACGCCTCCGCCTTGGCGCGCATGCCCGCCAAACTGTTTGATCTCGCGGAAAATCTTGTCGAGTTGCAGCGGATTCTCTCCCACGATGCGGCTCTTCAAGAACAGCGCATACGTCGGGCTGGCGCCGTCGCGCACCTCGCCGAGTCCATAAACGCCTTGATTGGTGTCGATGCGAATGATTGGGCACGGGCTCGGTCCCGGCTTCGCCACCGTAGCCACGCGTAAATCGGTGATCCTCAGCTCCGAAGGACTGGAGTTGGTGTTCACTCCCTTGGGATAAGCCTCAGCCGATTCGTTCGAAAGCAGCCCCGCGCTGATAGCCAGCGCAGAGGTTTTCAAAAGCTCACGCCGGCCGAACATGCCGCCGTTGTCTTTGTGCATGGAAGCCTATCCTCCCGTTGAACTGGGCGCAAAAAAATTCATCGTGCCGAATCACGGCTGCATCCTACCATTGCTGCGTCGCGGTCGAGCGTGATAAATTGCCTCCGCTTTTAGAAGTTCGGCGTATCCCCGGCGCATGCACCAGTCGCGCGGATTCTATGGCTTGCCGTCGATAATTCTTTTTACCAATGAGGGTCCTTCATGCCCAACGCATTCCGCAGTGGCTCCGCTCGAATCAGATTCGTCCTTATCGCCGCAGTTTCGATAGTCCTCCTCTTTCCTGCCTTCGCCGCGGCCCAGTTGGTAACTTTTTCCAGGCAGGATCTGATTGATTACACCTCCGCGAATCCCTTTGACCGCTTTCCTGACGGTCGCCCAAAAATCCCCGACGCGTTAATCGAGCGGGCGCGCGACCTTTCCTCGGAAGAAGTTTGGGCCGTGCTTCAGGATAAGGGCTACAACAATCAGTACGCCGACGGATTTATCATCCTGCATCCCGGCAAGACCATGGTCGGTCGCGTTTTCACTGTGCAGTTCATGCCGATGCGTGGAGATGTAGAAAGAGTCGCGGAGAAAAAAGCCAAAGAACGTGGCCTTCTGCCCCTGACCA
Source organism: Candidatus Acidiferrales bacterium (assembly GCA_963701055.1). Classification (GTDB taxonomy): domain Bacteria; phylum Acidobacteriota; class Terriglobia; order Acidiferrales; family UBA7541; genus Acidiferrum. Next base: position 2,365,309 of record OY969563.1, read on the forward strand.
ATCAGATGGCCATCGATATGCTCCAGCCCGGTGATGTTCTCGTTGTTGATCTCTTCGGCAAGAAAGTTGACGGAACCATCGTCGGCGATAATCTTTTCTATTACGTCATGACCGCCACTCACAAAGGTGGCCTCGTCGTCGACGGCAGCGTTCGCGACCTCGACGGTATCGCTGAAATCGACATGCCCGCCTATTTCAAATCTGTTGACCCTACTCCCATCGACAACGTCATGCTCACGGGCATCAACATCCCCATTCGTATCGGCGGCGTGACGGTGATGCCGGGCGATCTCGCCGTCGGCGACCGCGAAGGCGTGTATTTCATTCCTCCGCAATTTGTGAAGGAAGTGCTGGACCTCGCCGACGTCACGCATATCCACGATGAGTGGACCAAAAAGAAATTCGCGGAAGGAAAGTACAAGTCGAGCGAGATCTACTCCAGCCCAACCGATCCAAAATTGAAGGCGGAATATCAGGAGTATCTGAAAAAGCGGCTGGAAGAGCTCCGCAAGCAACGAAGCGCCGAACAACAGTAAAAAGGAGAACGCCATGCCGGATGCGCCTGTGAAAGAGATATCCCGCCGGGGATTTCTCGGCAAGGTAGGTAAAGGACTGGCTGTCGCCAGTGCCGCGGGATCGTTTCTGAAAGAAGCCATGGGCCAGCAAGGCCTTGTGGTGCCCGATCCGCCGGGAAAGAAAATGGGATGGGCCATCGTGGGTCTCGGCAGCCTGTCCATCAATCAGATTCTTCCCGCGTTCGCCAAATGTGAGAAGTCCAAACCCGTGGCGTTTGTCAGCGGTCATCCAGACAAAGCAAACAAGCTGGCCGCGCGCTACGGCATCGATCCAAAAAATATTTACAACTATCAGAACTACGATTCGATCAAGAACAATCCCGAAGTCGACATCATCTACATCGTCCTTCCCAATTGCATGCACGCCGAATACACCATCCGTGGATTCCAGGCTGGCAAAAATGTTCTGACCGAAAAGCCCATGGCCTGCCACCCCGCCGATTGCCAAAAAATGATCGACGCTGGGCGGCAAGCCGGCAAGAAACTCATGGTCGCCTACCGTTGCCGCTACGAACCCTACAATCAGGAAGCCATACGCATGGCGCGCTCCGGTGAACTTGGCCTCACTCAGGTGATTGTGGCCGATATGGGCTTTAACATCGGCAATCCCGATCAGTGGCGGCTGAAGAAAGATCTTTCCGGCGGCGGCTCCCTGATGGATATCGGCATCTACGGCCTTAACGCCTCTCGCTACCTCACCGGCGAGGAGCCGGTCGAAATCAACGCCATGATGTACAGCGCTCCCAATGATCCACGCTTCAAGGAAGTCGAAGAGACCATCAATTTTCAACTGCGTTTTCCCAGTGGCGTCCTCGCGAACTGCTCTTCCAGCTACGGGTATGTTTCTCAAAATCGTTATCGCGTCATTGGAACCGAAGGATGGCTCGATATGGATCCAGCCACGATCTATTCGGGCTTGCGCATGAAAGTCGGCCGCAAAAACATCATTGAAGAGATCAACCTCCCCGTGCGTGATCACTTCGCCTTGGAGATGGATCACATGTCCCAATGCGTCATGGAGAATAAGGATCCGCTCACGCCCGGCGAAGAAGGCCTCCGCGATATCACGCTGATGATGGCCATCTACGAAGCTGCACGCACCGGCAAGACCGTAAAAGTTTAAAGCGCGCCCTTTCTACCAATCCTCTGCAAGCAGTCGAGGTGCAAAATGCTAAGGCCGACTTCATGCGAGTGGTTTCGCCTAGCGACCCTCTTTCTGTTCTGCACCTGTTGTTTCTCAGGTTTTGTTTACGGCGCGCCTCCTCCGGTCCATGGTCTGTGGTTTTGGAAGAGTCCAACCGTGCTGCAAGCTCCCCACGCCGCGGAATCCCTGCTCGAGTTCTGCCGCTCCCAAGGCATAAACGAGATATACGTCTCCATCTCCGAACGCAGCGAGCCCGCGGAAGAAGGCCAGTTAGTTCATCTCATTTCGCTTCTTCACCGGTCAAATATTCGAGTGGAAGCTTTATTATCGAGCACGGAAGCCGATGAACCCGGCAAACACAGAGACACGCTCTTACGTCACGTCCAGGGAATCGTGGAATTTAATCGCAGGCATTCCGGCGAACGCTTTGATGGCATCCATCTGGACATTGAGCCACAACAGCGCCCGGAGAATAAAGGCCCGGGAAACTTGCGTTTTTTGTCAGGCTTGGCGGATGCCTATCGCGCCGTGTGTGCTGTCGCGGAACCAGCCGGTCTGACCGTCAACGCCGACATCCAGAATAAATTGCTCAAGGGCACCCTTGCTCAGCGGAAGATGCTGTTCTCCGCCGTTCCTCGCGTCACTTTGATGATGTACGAACTCAGTACTCCCACAGACGGTGAAACCGTCGAACAAAAAGCGGCGAAGGTACAGGAATCCAGTCAGAAATTCCTCACCATGGCCTACCAAGGCCTGGCGGACCAGAGGCTGGCGAAGATCGCGATCGGCCTGCGCACCCCCGACTACAATGAACTGCTTCCCGCGATGCTGCAGAAACTTGATGACGCCAATCGCAACAATCCTCACTACCTTGGCTGGGCCCGCCATTCTTACAATGATTCTCTGAAAACCAATCCTTAGTTCCGCCTCGCGCTATACAATCCTGGAACTATTTGTGCTCCGAGCGGGAATATACATCCGGGCCTTACGGCTACCGTGAACGTGTGCGCGCAGGACAACAGAATGCCAGGAACCAGCGTCCAACACTTCAGGTTGGACCCGTGCTATGGAGCGAAATGAATCTTCCGTTGCGATATTTTAGACTGAATTCCGCGTCACACCATTCAAGGTCACTCCGCTTGCTCTTGCTTCTATTCCTACCGGCATTTGGCGTGGCTGCTCAGACGCAACCTCAGCAACAAACCCCCGCTCCGGCCACGCCTGGCCAGCCACAAGAAAGCGCTCCCCAAGGGATCCAGAAAGCCCCGTCCAAGATCGCTGTCCAGGTGAAAACCGTCAGCCTTCTGGCCACGGTTCGAGATAAGCATGGCAAGATCATTTCCGATCTGAAGAAAGACGATTTCGTCCTGGAAGAAGACGGCCGCCCCCAAACCATCAATTATTTTGCCCGCGAAACCGACGCGGCTTTGCGTTTGGGGCTACTCGTCGACACCAGCCTCAGCCAGAGAAAAGTTCTCGACCAGGAACGCACCGCCAGCTATAGCTTCCTGGATCACCTGCTCCGCGCAGACAAGGATCTCGCTTTCCTGATTCATTTCGACAAAGAAGTCGAGTTGCTCCAGGATTTCACTCCCTCCCGCCCGAAATTGCAGGCCGCTCTGCAGACGCTGCAAACTCCGCAATTCGACAACAATCGTGGCGGCGGTAACAGTGGTGGCGGAAGTAGCGGCGGCGGCACCGACAGCGGCAGTGGAAGCGGCGGAGGCTACGGTGGACACGGGTCTCACCAAAGAGGCGGCGGAGGCACGCATCTCTACGACGCCATTTACCTCGCCTCGGACGAATTGATGAGCAAACAGCAAGGCCGCAAAGCCCTGATCATTCTTTCCGACGGCGTCGACCACGGCAGCAAGGAAACTTTGACGGAAGCTATCGAATCCGCCCAACGCGCGGACACCGTCATCTACTCGATCCTATTCAAGGATGATGAGGGCAACGGTCCGTACGGCGGCGGAATGATGGGACCACGAGGTCCCTATGGCGGTGGCGGTCACCACGGCGGTGGACGATATCCGCAAGAAGAGCGTCCAGATGGCAAGAAAATCCTCGAGCAAATCTCAAAGACTACCGGCGGCCGCCTCTTCCAGGTCTCCAAGAAAGAAACCGTCGACAAAATTTACGCGGAGATCGAGGAAGAACTCCGCAACCAGTACAGCCTCACTTATACCCCGGACAAGGACACCGGCGCCGGCTACCACAAGCTTCAGCTCACCACCAAAAACAAGGATCTGACCGTCCAGACCAGGGATGGCTATTACTCCAATCAGTAACGCGGTAGGTAAAGCCTAATCGTTTAACTAAAGGTCAAATCCACCCGTAATCGTTTACTGCGACATGAAATAACATCCCTCGGTGGCCTAAACTGTAACTATTGACAGTTCCTTACTGGCATAAGGGCTTTGTATACTGCCTCCCGTTGCGGCACTGCAGACGCTCCTCTGCGTAGTCCCGACCGGGATTTCGAAACCAGTTGGCCCACTTTCGAGCGATCCTGTGTAGAAAGCTTTGTCTTCTGTTGACTCAACGATTTTGATTTTCAACCGTTGGCAAGGCCGCTGGGATCTCTTGGGCGGAGATATCCCGGACTACACAGGATTGTCCGGCAGTGGGCCTTTTTTCTTACTCTAGTGGTCGGCTTCATCCGATTCCTGCGTCACGATGTGCACATCCACCGGGGGCGATTCTCTCAAGAACCGGTGCACCACCGATAAATACAGATACTTGCGCCAGTCCCGCAATGGCGCCCTCCCGAAAATCACCTGGGTCACGTGTTTCGTTCTCACAAACTCAGCAATCGCATCCGCCACGCTTTGTCCCTTCAGTTTCACCACCTGCGCGCCCAGGTTTTCCGCAAACCGCAGGTTCGCCTCCAGCACTTTCGGATTCTCCTGCCTCGGCGCGAATTCACGCTGCACGTGCAACACGTATAGCTCCGCATCCATCCTTCTTGCCATTCGTGCCGATCGCGCGATCAGGTATTGCCCCGCTGGACTCCCCGAAATGCACACCGCAATCCTTTCTCTCACGCCCCAGTTCTGCCGGATGTCTTTTGCATCCATGTACGATTCCAGGCTGCGATCCACTTGCTCCGCCACCTGTCGCAAGGCCAGTTCGCGCAACGCAATCAAATTTCCGCGCCGGAAAAAATTCTTCAGCGATTGCTCCACTTTTTCATGGCTATACACGTCTCCGCGCTTCATCCGGTTTTGCAGTGCTTCCGGCGTCAAGTCCACCATCAGCGTTTCAGAGGCAGACAGCGGCACCCAGTCCGGCACCGTTTCCCGTACAGTGACCCCGGTAATCGCTCGCACCGTTGGCGCCAGACTCTCGATGTGCTGGATATTCAGTGTGGAGATGACATCGATATTCGCCGCCAGCAGTTCCTGCACGTCTTCGTACCGTTTCCGGTGCTTGCTCCCTGGGATATTCGTATGCGCCAGTTCGTCCACCAGCACCACGGTTGGCTTGCGCTCGAGGATCGCGTCCACGTCCATCTCCTCGAACAGTGTGCCCTTGTAATCCAGTTGTTTGCGCTTGACCGCTTCCAGTTGGCTCGACAGTTCCACCACTCCCTTGCGGCCATGGGTTTCCACGATTCCAATCACCACGTCTTCACCGCGGCTTTTCCGCCGTATCGCCTCGCTCAGCATGCTGTACGTTTTTCCCACACCCGGGGCGTAGCCCAGAAACAGCTTGAAGATTCCACGCGATTTCGCCGTTGGCGATACTACCTCGAGCCATTCCTCAGGCTTCTTTGGCAAGTGCTCTTTCTCTCCCCAGTCGGAATTCGTGCTGAGTTACAATAGCTATATGTCGCGCTTGGTCGCCGGGCGCGGGATCGGCTTCGTCGTTGCCGCCATCCTGCTCGCCTCTATCACTTTCGGCTACAGCAAGCTCCTTCACGTCAATCAGACAACGGTGGCGTTGTCGTTTCTTCTGGCGATTTTAGCAGTTTCCGCCGTGTGGGGCATGGTTGTCTCCGTCTTCATGTCCATCTCCGCCATGCTTGTGTTCAATTATTTCTTCCTTCCTCCCATTGGCACATTTACCATCGCCGATCCTCAGAACTGGGTGGCGCTCTTTGCCTTTCTCTGCACTTCCATCATGGGCAGCCAGCTTTCCGCCCGCATCCGCAAATCGGCTGATGCCGCTCACGGCCGCCGCCGCGAAGTGGAGCGTCTTTACGCCTTCAGCCAGAAATTGCTGGGCGAAGGTAATGTCATACAGCTCATGAACGCCATTCCCAACTTCATCGTGGATTGTTTTGAAGCTGGCGCCGCTGAGCTGTTTCTCCCCCAAAAGGAGAAATACTATCGTTCCGGTTATGGCGCGGCGCAGGTCGACGAAGAGCAGATGAAATCCGCCTTCCTCCGGGACGAAATCAGCTCCGATAACGTTCGCGCTCTGTACTTCCTTCCCGTTCGCCTGGGCGTCAAGCCCATCGGCAGCCTTGGCATCTCCGGTGCCAGACTCTCGCGCCAGACCCTCGACGCCGTCAGCTCCCTCGTTGCGATCGCCATCGAGCGAGCGCGCGCCATTGAGCAGATCGGCGAAACCGAGGCCGAACGTCAGGGCGAACGCCTCAAGTCCGCGCTCCTGGACTCCATCGCCCACGATTTCCGCACGCCTCTCACCGCCATCAAGGCTGCCGCTACCGATCTTCTCGCGTTCAGCTCACCCGCTAATTCCCAGCAGCACGAACTTCTGACCATCATCAACGAAGAGTGTGATCGCTTGAATCGCCTGGTGGAAGAAGCCGCGGAAATGGCACGGCTCGAAGCCGGAGAAATTCAGTTGCATATGGAGCCAGTTCCTGTGGCGGACATTATTGACAGCGCGCTGCAACACCTCAAGAAGTCACTCGGTGACCGCCCCATCATCCTGAATGTTCCCGAAAATCTTCCCCCTGTCCGCGCCGATTTGCAGCGCACTCAAGACATTCTTGTGCAGTTGATCGACAACGCGCATCTCTATTCGCCGAAGGATCAGCCCATCGCTATTTCCGCCGAACTCACCGGCGACGCCATCACCTTCAGCGTTGCCGATCATGGCCCGGGCATCGACTCCTTCGAACAAGGCCTTATCTTCGACAAGTTTTATCGCGGCCGGGATCAGCGCTATCAGGTGCGTGGCACAGGCATGGGATTGCCCATTGCCAAGGCCATCGTCACCGCCCATGGCGGATCGATTGCGGTCACCAGCCAGTTGGGCCGCGGCTCCGTGTTTTCGTTTACGCTTCCTGTGGCCCAGGTTGGGAGTGAAGTGCGATGAATTCCGCGAATATCCTCGTTGTCGACGACGAACCGCAAATTCGCCGTGTTTTGCGTTCCACGCTTTCTTTCCGTGGCTACACGATCAGCGAAGTTTCTTCGGGCGAAGAGGCCGTTGAGTTGGCTTCCAAACTGAAGCCCGATCTCATTCTTCTCGACGTGAATCTGCCTGGCATGAGCGGTATTGAAACCTGCCGCGAAATTCGCCGCTCCACCGATGCTCCGATCATTATGCTGACCGTTCGCAGTGCCGAACGCGACAAGGTTATTGCTCTCGATGCTGGCGCCGACGACTATGTCACCAAGCCCTTCGGCATTGAGGAACTCCTCGCGCGCATTCGCGCTTCCCTCCGCCGTCATCCCTCTGCGGATGCCCTCCAGCCGTTCGTCTCTAAGGAATTCTCCGTCGATTTTGAGTCTCGCCGCGTCACGGTGGGCGGGGAACAAGTCCACTTGGCCCCGAAAGAGTTCGAAGTTTTGCGCCACCTGATCGCCAATCTAGGCAAACCGGTAACTCACCGCCGTCTGCTTCAAATTGTTTGGGGGCCCGAATACGGTGAGGAAACCGAGAATCTTCGTGTGGTCATCAACCAGCTGCGCAAAAAAATTGAAAAAGATCCGTCCCAACCTAAATTCATCCTGACCGAACCCTGGGTCGGCTACCGCTTCCAACCGCCCAGAGAGCCAACCCACAAAGCCGCCTCCCGCTCATCTCGCTAAGAAGCTTGCGTCGCCAGAGCCTTGGATGCTTAGCTCAAGTGAGGCGACGAACACGACCTCCTCAACTTTTGGCGGATAGAAAAAGTGAACCCGTCATTCCGAACGGAGTCTGCGAAGTGAGGAATCCCTCTTCGATTGATGACCAGAACCACAGTCCGCGAACTCGATATCAATGCTCCCCTTAGGCCGATATATGCCGCCCGCGATATCGAGAGCATCTTTGAGGGCCTCACTGCACATTCTGACGACTATGATTAAGGTTTTACTTCGGAGAAATGCTTTCCTTTACCGCTACAGACTTATTAGTGAGTGTCGCTCTGCTTACGGCCTTGCCGGTGCGCTCGTATCCAGATCCAGATTCAATTCCAGCACATTCACCCGTGCTTCCCCCAAAATCCCAAACTGCCGCGGCTGGGTATGTTTCGCCACAATTTGCTCCACTTGCTCCACGTTGATCCCTCGCGCCTTCGCCACACGCGCCACCTGAAATTCCGCGCTTGCCGGAGAAATATCTGGATCGAGACCTGATCCCGAACTCGTAACCAGGTCCGCAGGAATCGGCGTCCCCGGATTTTCCTGCTGCCATTTCGCAACGTCCTGCTGCACTCGTGTCACCAGTGCCTGATTAGTAGGCCCAAGGTTTGACCCACCCGATGCCGTTGGATCGTAGCCGCTCCCGGCGTTCGATGGCCGCGGATGAAAATATTTATCTCCAGCAAATCCTTGCCCGATCAGCCGTGAGCCCACAATCTGGCCGTTCCTCTCAATCAGGCTTCCATTCGCCTGCTTCGGAAATATCCACTGGCTCAGCCCGGTCACCAGTAGCGGATAGCCTAGCCCAAACACAATCGTCGTCACCACCGTAAACCGAATCGCGATCAGTAAATTTCGTTTCATCTTTGCCTCTATGCCAAATGCATCCACGCCACCAGCACGTCGATCAATTTGATCCCTACGAATGGCGCAATCACGCCGCCCAGCCCGTAAATAAACATGTTCCGTCGCAGCAGCGCCGCCGCACCAAGGGGGCGATATTTTACGCCTCGCAGCGCCAGCGGGATCAGCGCAATAATAATGAGCGCGTTAAAAATCACAGCGGACAAAATCGCCGACTCCGGCGTCCGCAATTTCATCACGTTCAAAACTCCCAGTAGCGGAAATGTTCCCGCAAACATTGCCGGAATAATCGCGAAATATTTCGCCACGTCGTTGGCCACCGAAAACGTGGTCAACGACCCGCGCGTAATCAGCAACTGTTTCCCAATCTCCACGATTTCAATCAGCTTGGTGGGATTGGAATCCAGGTCCACCATGTTTCCCGCTTCTTTTGCGGCCTGCGTACCGGTGTTCATGGCCACGCCTACATCAGCCTGCGCCAACGCCGGAGCATCGTTGGTTCCATCGCCGGTCATCGCCACCAGTTTGCCCTTCGCCTGTTCGTTGCGGATCAACGCCATCTTGTCTTCTGGTTTCGCTTCCGCCAGAAAATCGTCCACGCCCGCCTGCCGAGCAATCGCCGCCGCAGTCAGCGGATTGTCTCCGGTAATCATCATGGTGCGAATGCCCATCGCGCGCAGGTGATCAAAGCGTTCCCGGATTCCGCCCTTTACGATGTCCGTCAACTCAATCGTTCCGTATACGCGGTGATTCATTGCCACCAGCAGTGGCGTCCCGCCCGAATTCGCAATCCGCTCGACACTTTCCTTGATTTCCGGTGGCACCACCTGCCCCTTCTCGCTCACGTAGCGTGAAATCGCCTCTGGCGCTCCTTTGCGAATTTCCGTTCCGTCCATATCCACGCCAGACATGCGCGTCTGCGCAGTGAAGGGAATGAACAACGGGTTGTGCGGTGCCAGTTCGCGCCCGCGCAGTCCATACTTTTCTTTCGCCAGCACCACGATCGAGCGCCCTTCCGGAGTTTCATCGGCGAACGAAGCCAACTGCGCCGCGCTTGCCAACTCACTGTCCGTCACGCCCGGCGCCGGGTGGAACGCGGTTGCCTCCCGGTTGCCCAGCGTGATCGTTCCAGTCTTGTCGAGCAGCAGCACGTCCACATCGCCTGCCGCTTCCACGGCTCGGCCGGACATGGCAATCACGTTTCTCTGGATCAGCCGGTCCATTCCCGCAATGCCAATCGCGGAAAGCAATCCGCCAATCGTCGTGGGGATCAGGCACACCAGCAAAGACACCAGTGCAAATATGCTCTGCGGCGCTCCCGAATAAATGGCAAACGGCTGCAGCGTGACCACCGCCAGCAGGAAAATGATAGTCAATCCCGCCAGCAAAATATTGAGCGCGATCTCATTCGGCGTTTTCTGCCGGGACGCGCCTTCCACCAACCCGATCATGCGATCCAGAAACGTCTCGCCCGGATTCGAAGTGATGCGCACTTTGATTTCATCCGAAAGCACGCGCGTTCCCCCGGTCACTGCGGAGCGATCTCCTCCCGATTCCCGGATCACCGGCGCGGACTCGCCCGTAATGGCCGATTCATCCACGGACGCCACTCCTTCAATCACTTCGCCGTCCCCGGGGATGAATTCGCCTACGGTGACCAACACCACATCGCCAGCCCTGAGCTTCGAACTCGCCACCACCTCGGTCTTTCCATCTTCCCGCAGCCGATGCGCGTCCGTCTCTGCACGGGCCTTTCGCAGTGTCTCCGCCTGCGCCTTTCCGCGACCCTCCGCCATCGCCTCCGCAAAATTCGCGAACAGCACTGTGAACCACAGCCACAGCGTGATCTGCAACCCAAACCAGTAGCCGCCCGTGTGCCGCACCACATTCGACACCAGCACCACCAGCGTAATCACCGCCCCCACTTCCACTACGAACATCACCGGATTCTTCCACATCAAGCGCGGATCCAGTTTCCAGAAAGAGTCCACAATCGCCGTCTTCAGGATCTTCCGGTCCGTCATCGCTGCGTTTTTTGCCTGTGCCGTTGTCATCTTGTCCTCAAAACGCCTTTCCCGCATTCATCATCAGGTGCTCCAGAATCGGACCAAGGCTCAAAGCAGGGAAGAACGTCAACGCCCCCACAATCAAAATCACGCAGACGAGCAGCACCGTGAATAGCGGTCCCGTCACTGGAAATGTTCCCAGCGATTCCGGCACGTGTTTCTTCCCGGCAAGATTCCCCGCGATGGCCAGGATCGGGATGATCATGAAGAAACGCCCCAGCAGCATCGCCGCCGCCAGGCTGGAGTTGTACCAGAGTGTGTTCGTGGTCAGTCCTCCGAACGCCGAGCCGTTGTTACCTACAGATGAGGTATACGCATATAAAATCTGCGACAACCCATGCGGCCCGGGATTCGTAATGCTCGAAATTCCGAACTTCGATACCACCGAAATCGCCGAAAAAATCAGAATCGTCAGCGACGTAATCAAAATCGCCAGCACCGCCATCTTTACGTCGAACGCCTCGATCTTTTTCCCCAAATACTCCGGCGTTCGTCCCACCATCAATCCAGCGATGAACACCGCCATAATGACGAACACGACCATTCCGTACATTCCCGCGCCCACTCCGCCAAACACCACTTCTCCCAGCATAATGTTGATCAGCGGCACCATGCCGCCCAGTGGCGTCAAGGAATCGTGTTGGTTGTTCACAGCGCCGCAGCTCGCGTCCGTCGTCGCCGTCGTGAACAGCGCCGAATTCGCGATCCCGAAGCGCACCTCTTTTCCTTCCATATTTCCGCCGGCCTGCGCGTCCGTCGCTGCCGTTTGCACGCCTTTCAGTAGCGGATTCCCGCGCGACTCCGCGGTGTACACCACTACCACTCCCGCCAGAAACATCGCCGCCATCGCGCTCCACACCGCCCAGCCATGTCGTCGCGAACCGGTCATTCGCCCCAGCGTGTACGTCAACCCGGACGGAATCGCAAAAATCAGCAGCATCTCCACAAAATTCGTCAACGGCGTCGGATTCTCAAACGGGTGCGTGCTGTTTGCCCCGAAAAATCCACCCCCGTTTGTGCCGTACATCTTGATCACTTCTTGCGACGCCACCGGTCCCTGCGCGATCACCTGTGTCCCCACCACATCCTTTTTCACCGAGCCATCGGCATTCTTCGTTTCCACCACTTGCGGTTCCACCACCGTCGCCGTCGTGTATGGCCGCAAGTTCTGGATCATTCCCTGCGACACAAAAAATAACGCCACAACCAGGCTCACCGGCAGCAGCACCCACAGGAACGCCCGGGTCGTATCCACCCAGAAATTTCCTATCGTCTTCGATTCTCGCCGAGATACTCCCCGGATCAGCGCAATGGCCAGCGCAATGCCCACCGCCGCCGAAGCAAAGTTGTGATACGCCAGTCCGGCCATCTGCGTCAGGTAGCTCATCGTCGATTCGCCGGAATACGATTGCCAGTTTGTGTTCGTCGTGAACGACACTGCCGTATTCCACGCCAGGTCCGGCGCCACGTTCGCGAACTTCTGCGGATTCCACGGCAGCCACAGTTGCATCCGCTCAATCACATACAGCAGCACCAGCGACACGCCGCTGAAAAGCAGCATCGCTACGCCGTACTCCTTCCAGCCCATTTCCTTCTGTTCATCCACGCCCGTCGCGCGATAAATCAGTCGCTCAATCGGTCGCAGCGCAAAATCCAGAAATGTCCCCTTCTTCTCAAACACCCGGTACAAAAACACTCCCACCGGTTTCGTCACCAGCAACACGGCCACGAAATACAGAAAAATCTGGAACCACCCGTTTTCGGTCATGATTAGAACTTCTCCGGTTTCAACAACGCGTAAAACAGGTATCCGCACAACATAATGGATATCAGGATGAGTAGGATATTTCCGAGCATGGTGGCAACCTTTACTTCAGACGTTCGCAGCCTTTCAGATACAAAATACCCAGGGCAAAAAACACAACCGTACACAAGACAAAAATCACGTCGCTCATCTGGTGCTCCCCGACCACCCTAAGCATACTCCTCTACTCTAAGGAAACGGTGAGTGCCACATTAAGGAACCATAAGTACCGCGGACGCCCCAGGCATTCCTCTTTTTTGAACACGTTTAACTCCGTCTTTTCATGTGCTTGTCCGCTCATTCATCTTGTGCCACACTCCTTTTCCAATGGCCTCGCCCCCGATCGCTCTTTCTTCTGCCAGTGCGCGTCGCGAATGGGCCATCCTGCACCTGAGTTTTATTCTCATTGGTGTCATCACCACACTCCTGGGCCCGATCCTGCCTTACTTTTCCCATACCTGGTCCCTTACCGATGCTCAGGCCGGTGTTTTCTTCACCTCTCAATACTTTTTCAGCACGCTCGGCGTGATTCTCACCAGCGTCTTTCTCCCGCGCTTCGGTTTTGCCAGGGTCTGTGCCGCGGGATTTGTCGCGTTCGCGATCGGTTTCGCGTTTCTCGGACTCAGTCCCTGGACTGTTTCGGTCTTCATGGTCGGTATCAACGGATTCGGTTACGGTCTCACCAACCCTTCCATAAACCTGCGCGCCACGCAGTTGCCCTCCAAAAACACCGCCGCAGCCGTCACCTTTCTCAATTTTTCCTGGAGCATCGGTGCCGTCCTTTGCCCCTTTCTGGTGGCGGCGCTTGTCCCTCGCGTCCATGTGCGCGGATTCTCCCTGACGATCGCCGTTTGCGCCGCGCTACTCGTAGTGGCCCATCTATCCCTGCGCACAGCTACCGTGACCGCGCATCCCGCGCGCGCCACCTATCCTTTGGCGGCTTGGCTCGCGCATCTTCGTTTGCCTCAGGCCGTTCCCTTGCTTTTTCTTTTTATGCTTTACGTCGGCGTTGAAGTGGCTCTGGGCGGCTGGGTCGCCAGTTTCGAAAAGCGTCTGCCTGGCCTAAGCTCGCTGACCCTTGTTGTCGCTCCATCCGTGTATTACGGCGCGTTGCTCTTTGGACGCGGCGTCGCTCCCTTCGCGCTTCGTCGCGTTTCTCAGGTCGTGATTTCCATTGGTGGGCTGTTCGTCGCCACGCTCGGCGCTTCGATCATCGCCGTTTCTCAATCGCCCCACGTGCTCTATCTGGGTTCCGCGATCGCCGGTTTCGGCCTGGCTCCGCAATATCCGATTTTCGTCACCTGGCTCGCTGCGATCTTCCGTCAAGATTCCACCTGGATTGGCGCCCTCTTCTTTGGTATGTCAGGAATCGGCGGCGGCGTCATCCCGTGGCTTGTGGGCGTCGTCTCCACAACCACGCATTCTCTTCGCGCAGGGCTGTTCATCCCGTTAATCGTAAGCTTCTGTATGATTTTTCTGGTCCTGCGCGCTCGCCCCACCCCCCACCCAATTGCAGCCGCAATGTAATTCGCACCAGTCCGCCGCTCCAACCGTATTGCCGTTCGGTTTGCTCTACCCGTCTCACCGCCGTTACAATTTCCCGCATGATGCCTGAAGCCCGCGTCGCCCCGCCTCTCGCTCCTTCCGACGCCTATCGCATCGCGCTCAACCTCTACGGCCTGGAGGCGACCGCCCGCTCTCTTCCCGGCGAATATGACGACAATTTCCATTTACACGCTTCGGATTCCCGCCCCTTTGTTCTCAAACTCATGCATCCCTCCCGCGAAGAATCCTTCGTCGATATGCAATGCCGTGCGCTCACCCATCTCGCCGGGCGTGCTCCTTATCTCGCTCTTCCACGCGTGATCCCGACCACCGACGGCCAGCTTTTTTCTCATGTCAAAACGCAAGATGGCAGCAGTCGCCTCGTCTGGCTCCTCACATTTCTTCCTGGCGTCACTTTAGCTAAAGCGAAACCGCATTCCCCCGAACTGCTCGCTTCTCTCGGATCCCTCCTCGCGGAAATCGACACCGCACTCCTTGATTTTTCCCATCCCGCCGCGACCCGCGAGTTGAAATGGGACGTCTCCCGCTCGCTCTGGGCGCGTGACTATCTTTCCCACGTCCACGATCCCCAGCGTCGTGCTCTCGCCGGACAATTTTTAACTCTCTTCGAAACCGAAGCGCTCCCACGCTTCCCGCATCTTCGCCGCAGCGTAATTTACGGCGATGCCAACGATCATAATGCCCTCGTCTCTCCACCATGGCCGCTGCCCCGCCGCGTTTTCAGTGTCATCGATTTCGGCGATATGCACGTCGGCTTCACCGTTGCCGAGCCCGCCGTTGCCGCCGCCTACGCCATCCTCGGCCAAGAACGCCCTCTCTCTGCTGCATCCGCATTGCTGTCCGCGTACCACAAGGTATTTCCTCTGCGCGAAGAAGAAATTGCCGCCTTCTTTCCCATGCTTTGTGCGCGTCTCGCCGTCAGCGTCATCAACTCCGCCCGTCGCCAGTCGCTTGTCCCAGACGATCCCTATGTCACCGTTAGCGAAGTCCCAGCCTGGCACGCCCTCGGACGTCTTGCCGAAATTCATCCCCGCTTCGCTCACTACACCTTCCGCACCGCCTGCGACCTCCCTGCCGTCCCTCATGCGGAAAAAATCCGTCGCTGGCTCACCGCGAATTCTCCCGCTCCAGTAATCCCGGCAAATCTCAAGGAAGGGAATTGCGTTGTCCTTGATCTCAGCGTCGGCAGCACGTTCCTTGGCGCGGATCCTTCCCGGTTCGCCGAGCCTGTGGCAACCGCGGGAATTCAATCGATCCTGCGCGCTGCTAACGTCCCCGTTGCCGTTGGCTGCTACAACGAGCCCCGCCCCTTCTACTCGTCCCAACTTTTTTCCTCGGGTCAAAATCCCACGAACGAGCGTCGCACCATTCACCTCGGCCTGGACCTCTTTACCACACCCGGCACTCCCATCGCCGCACCCTTCAACGCCACAATCCACGCCTTTGCGGACAATCGCTCCGCCCTCGATTACGGCCCAGTCATCATCCTCAAACACGAAACCACGGACGGTCCCCCGTTCTTCACGCTCTACGGCCATCTTTCGCGGAAATCGCTAGACTCCCTACGCGTAGGTGATCCCATCGCACGCGGCCAGGGTTTCGCCAGCATTGGCGACGCCTCCGAAAATGGCGGCTGGCCCCCGCACCTCCATTTTCAGATCATTCTGGGCCTTCTCGATCTCTCCACCGATTTTCCGGGTGTCGCTTTTCCTTCCCAACGAGATGTCTTCACCTCCCTTTCCCCCGATCCAAATTTGATCGTGCGAATCCCCGAACATTGTTTTCCGCCAGCCACACCCGGTTTAGATAGAACGCTTTCGGTCCGGAAAAATCTCCTCGGCGCCAATCTCAGCGTCTCTTATGAGCGTCCCCTAAAAATCGTTCGCGGTTGGCGCCAATATCTCTACGACGAAAATGGCCGCGCTTATCTCGACGTCTACAACAATGTCCCCCTTGTCGGCCATACTCACCCGCGCGTAGTCGCCGCTGCGCAGCAGCAACTTGCTCTGCTCAACACCAATACTCGCTATCTCCACGACAACATCCTCCGCTACGCCGAACGTCTCACCGCGCTTCTCCCCTCTGCGCTGAAGGTCTGCTATTTCCTCAATTCCGGCAGCGAAGCCAACGAACTCGCCGTTCGCCTCGCTCGTACCCATACCAACCGCGAAGACATTATCGTCCTCGAACACGCCTATCACGGCCACACTTCCACTCTCATTGACATCAGCCCGTACAAGTTCAATGGCCCCGGTGGCCACGGGCAAAAACCGTGGGTACACATCGCTCCCATCCCCGACGACTATCGTGGTCGCTATCGCCGCGGCGAATCTGACCTCGGCAAAAAATACGCCTCCCACGTCGAACAAATTTTGTGCACCATGAAAACGACTGGTAGCGGAATCGCTGCCTACATCGCCGAAACGCTCCCAAGCGTCGCTGGCCAAATTGTTTTTCCGCCAAATTATCTAGCTGAAGTCTACAAACACGTACACGCTGCCGGTGCGGTGTGCATTGCCGATGAAGTGCAGGTCGGCTTCGGTCGTCTAGGCACGCATTTCTGGGGTTTCGAAACCCAAGGCGTCGTTCCCGATATGGTCGTCCTGGGAAAGCCAATTGGCAACGCCTTTCCGCTCGCTGCCGTCATCACCACTCCTGAAATCGCGGCCTCCTTCAACAATGGCATGGAGTTTTTCAGCACGTTCGGCGGCAATTCCGTCGCCTGCGCCGCAGGGCTCGCTGTCCTGGATGTTCTCCGCGACGAAAATCTTCCGCACAATGCTCTCGAGGTTGGCACGCGCTGGCTAGCGCAACTCCGCGAACTTCAAAACACGCACGCGCTTATCGGCGACGTCCGTGGTTCCGGGCTCTTCCTCGGCATCGATCTGGTCAACGACCGTTCCACCCGTGCGCCTGCCACAGAACAAGCCGCCTATGTCGTCAATCGCCTCTGCGAACGCGGCATCCTCGCTGGCGCCGACGGCCCTCACCACAACGTCATAAAACTTCGTCCGCCGTTGATTTTCTCGGATTCCGACGCCGATCTATTCACCACAACGCTTGATGAAATCCTCCACGAGGATTCCGCGCAGCCGCGCCCGAGCTAGCCGCTCTGCAGGCCCGCGGGGTCACGCATGCGCGCAGCAATTTTTACAGAGGCTTATTCAAGCGGTAGCGGCCAATTTCTTGGCGGCAGCTACTTCCGCCGAAATTTCCGTGCCCTCGTTCAATATGGACCGCACCGATAGCACGCCGCCGCAGAAGCGCAGACGCTCCCGCATGCTCATCAAGCCGAGCCCCGCTGACTGAAGCGAAGGATCGAAGCCCACGCCAAAATCTTTCACGCTGAGACGCACCTTTTCCGAATCCTGCATCACGCGCACGATAACCTTCTTCGTCCCGCCATGCTTCAGCACATTCGCCAGCGCTTCCTGCGCTACACGAAACAGGCACAGCGCCACGTCCGGCGGCAACTTCGAATCAATATTCTCCGCGTGCAGTTCTATCTGCAGGTGCTGGTTGTGTGAATACTTCCAACAAAGATCCTTCAGCGCCACCTTAAGTCCGCAGCACTGCAAGCTCGAAGAATGCAGCTCATGGGAAAGTTCGTGGATGTCTGTGGCGATGCTATCCAGTTCCTTGCGCAACTTCGAAAGCAAAGATCCTTCCCGTTCTTGCGATGCCCCCGCAGGACTGCACGCCAGGTCCAACTCGCACGCAAGCAGCGCCACGCGCTGGCCGATATCGTCGTGCAATTCTCGACTGATGCGCCGCCGTTCGTCTTCCTGGGCTTCAATCAACTGGCCCGCCAGCCGCTGCAGCTCCTGATCCCTCTGAAACAGCGAAGCCTCCGCGGTCTTTTGCGCTGTCACGTCAATCACCATGCCAATCACAAGCGGTGCCCGGCCATGATTCAGGTTGAGAAGAGACACATTCACCAGTCCCCACATCTGCGATCCATCCTTGCGGAAGAAACGCTTCTCCATCCCATAACTCGAACGCACTCCCTGCCTCAAGTCTTCAAACAGAGGTTTCTCGACCTCTTCGTCCTCCGGATGGCTAATGCGCGCACACGTCGCAGTTTGCAATTCAGCCGGAGAATACCCGAGCATCGAGCAGAATGCGGGATTGACGTCCAGAATGCTGCCTTCCATGGTTTCCAGCGCAATACCGATGGACGCCTGGGCAAACAGATACCGGAAGCGCCCCTCGCTTTCCTGGCGCGCCGCTTGCTCATATTTGCTTTCCAGTGTTGCACCGATGATGTTGGCCGCAATGGCCAATTGGCTGGTGGATTCTTCCGCCCAGATTTTTTCCGTGGAATAAGAAGACAAGCCCAAGGCGCCCTTTCGTCGGGGGCTGTAGCTCGACGGGATAAGCAACAAAGACTTCACTCCCAGCTCCTCCAGGAATTGCCGGTCTGCCTTTGCCTCCGGCGGGAGTTCTTTCGGAGATTGCAGAACGACCACTTCATGACGGCTCAAGCGTTCCGCCATGTAAGGCATCTTCCCCGGAAGAATGATCTTGGGCGACAGTGGAGTCGGGCCTTCGCTGGCGGTGTACTTATGCAGCAGAGCCCCGGAATCTTCCTCGACCTCATACCAGCAAATGCGGTCCGCATCGAGGAGTTCGATCATGCCGTTCAGGCCGGCAATGATGGTGCTGTCCACCTGGTCCAGTGGACCCGCCGCCAAGCGCTCCCCAAACTCGGAGATGCGTTTCCCCAAGGCATGTTGTCGGGCTTGCAGCTCGCGCGCCTGTGCGTGCCAACGGTGTTGCAGATAGATGAAAAGAAGCAGCGCACCGATGATAACGAGTGGCAACACCAGCTCTGCGCGCGCCACAAAGTTCGGGCTGAACCATGCCGCGATTGCGCCCGAATGCAGTATGCGGAAATCAGGGGACATGAGTTGCACTCCAATAGGAGACGTGATTTCCAAGCCAACCATCCCGCCAGCGAACTCGCGCACGACCTGGGGGTGATTCAAATCTGACTCTGCTCGTCCGTCGTGCCAGTACGCTACTCTGGCACCCGCCGGCAGTCAAGCAACGAATCGGGAAGCAACTAATCGGGAAGTACGGGGAGGCCGCAGCCCAGGTAATCTGACAACTTACGCGGGAGAGGGGAACGCTAACAAGATTCCCTCGGAACACAGCCCGTCAATCTGCACGGAGTCTTCGGAGTGAGGAATCTCTCTGGTCTTTCCCTCTTAATTGTCGTTGCGAGATTTGAGAGTTCTTGGATTCAGCAGGTAATCCCACAGCTGCTCGTCTTCGGCATCTTCGCGGCACTGGGCGCTCTTCAGCAGCGCGAGGCAGAAATATGCAACAAGCCCGGCGAGACAGACGGCAGAGACCAAGGTGAACATCAGGACGAACAAATGGATATGAAACATCGACAACATCTCCTGTACCCCCGCTGCGAATGTCCCCGGTGCGTATGGTCAAGATCGGCCCTTAAACGGAAGCCGATCCGTTGAACTGCAATCACTCTATATGGCGCGGTTACACGGAAATGGTGACGGGCCGCACACAGCTTCGGTGAGAGAACACAAATGTGAGTCGTGAGTGTACCGGTACACAAGCACACAGAATCATCGTTTTTTCGCATATCTTCCGCTTCACAATCGCCGTGACTAATACTTCGCGCCGTTTCGCCGATAGCTTTAACGAAGCTGGAGGCGTGGGTAACACTCCGTCTGAGAATAAGCCGCGGCGTCGAGTCTTGCGGCTAAGGGACAAAACTATGCCATCGGGGGCCATGCGCAGCGTCGAAGATAACACCCACGGAGACGGCAGGAGCGCGGACGTCCAGGCGGCCGAGCGAGAAACGCCCGGCGGAATGATGGAAGAGAGGCGCAAGCATCCACGTCATAGATACATTGAGCGGCTCTACGTGGGAAAGAAGGATGGCATGTGGTTTACGGCGATGACTTATGAAATCAGCGTCGCCGGTCTGTCGGCGGCCACGACCACGGAATTAAAGATTGGCGAAAAAGTGCGCTTGTCCCCCGTCGCCGACAAGCGCGTTGAGGCAATTGTGCGTCGCAAGCAGGGCGCGATGTACGGTTTTGAATTTATAGGAATCACCCCTCAGATCGAGGCCCACCTAGTGAAGCTGTGCGAGGGATTGCCGCTGTTCCAGAGCTTGATCGACGTGTAAGAGAGATTCGAAGAAACATCGAGGAAGAAAATCAGGGTGCCGCAGCATTTGCTTCGGCACCCTGTAACAAACCACCGCCTATAACAAATTACCGGTGGGCACCGCCACCACCATGGAAGCCGCCACCGCCGCCACTGTGGAAACCACCGCCGCCATGGAAGCCGACGCTAGCACCACCGTGGTAACCCGCTGCGGCATGTCCGCCGCCAACGAATCCGTGGGCAACCGGCGCGTGATAACCATATCCCGGCCGAGACCCATATCCAGGCCTATAGCCATATCCATAACCCGGACGGCCGTAGAAACCGCGCGACCCATAGTATCCGTGATACCACGGACCAGCCCCGATAAATACGCCGCCAACAAACCAATTAGGCCCGTAATATCCGTACGGAGCGCAAGCGTATGGATAATAGCTGTAGTATCCGTACGCGCAAGCCGGCGCAGGCCCAACGCCCGCCACAACCGGTCCCACGCGAACTCCAACCGCCACCTGAGCGTGGGCGCTTCCTGCCACTCCCAGGACCAAAATCCCCAATAACGCGACATATTTTAGATAACTCATAACCTGCCTCGCTTCCGCCCCGGAACCTCTTCAAAAAATGAGCTTCTTGGCTCATCTCTGTCCGGGCTGTTCATTCACCCTACATGCTATGAAACACACTTCAGCCGGAAGAGTTGCGGGAGGGGGCGAAGCTATACCGAAACCGCGGGCGGTGCAGCTATGGGGCGGACTGAGGATGAACCGGTTACGACAGAGCTTTCTTCAATCTGTGCGTCGTCTTCGCGAGCTGTTTCTTCAGTGCTTCCACGTGCTTCGAAATTTCCTCGAGTTCTTCGCGCGTTACCTTGCTTGCCGCCGACAATTTGCGGGCGTGAATATGAGCCTGTTTGTCCGCTTTGCCGAGCGCTTTGCCGATTCTCTGGGAAACTACGGTGAGTCTGTCTTTCTTGGCCATGAGCTTTCTCCTGAAATGCCTCCACATGCTACCTCAATCCTCAGGAAGAAAGGGACAAGGAATTTTCAGAAATCGGACGGTGCTTAGTGGTGGTAGGACGTTGCGTTTGGATCGTGAGCCAGAGCTATTCGGATTTGCCAGGATGCGCGGCCCGCTCTTTTTTCTTTGCTTCTTTTTCTTTATCGGAGGGAGGATAGCTTTCGAACCCCTTCGTCAGTTCATCGTCCGCCTTTTTCCATTCCTTGTCTGGCAGAGTGATTTTATGAATCAGGTACAATCGCCACGCGAGATCTTTTGATCTTGGATCGATCAGGTCGATGATCAGGCAGCCTTCCTTCGCGCTGCTCGCGGAAATCTCGTTGTAAAGCCACTCCCAATAGGATCCGATAAATGGGCGATACGCTCCCCACGCGCCCATCGTGATCACGTTGACCTGCGAAGAAGGAATTGCCCAATACCGAACCACCAGGTCGGGATTCTGACTCGGCGACACTTCCCGAAGCCCTTTGGCGGCGAGCTCGCGGGTGATCGCCCGATGGACGCGTTCGCTGATCAAGTCCGGATTGACCGGGAACATCAGCAGATTCTCAACGCCTCCGGCGAATGCGAAAGTTTTGTATCTGGAGAAATCCAGGCTGGGATTGAAATCGACGACAGTCCTGGCCGGTAACGATGACGCTGTGAGTCCGATCACGAAAAAGAGACGAAGCAGAAATGACCTAAAGCTCGAGCTGTGTGGGCGCAGACCGTTCATTCGGGAGTGGCTCCCAGGCGGAAATCACCTTCCTTAATTAGTTTAGGCGATGGACGAACGTTTGGCGAGTGTGTTCACGCCTGCGGCAGCGCACCACACGGGGAACGAACTTGCTCGAAGCCTGACTCGCGGGGTTACCCGCGCACCTTCACGAACACAAGAAACGCGCCGAGACCAGCCAGGAGAAGAACAAGTGCCGAAGGCTCCGGAGTGGCCACAACATTAGTGGTCACCGTGCCTGAAATACCGGTGGCGCAGACCTGATTGGCATCATAGTTAATCCAAAACGGTGAGCCGTTGTAAGAGAAGCTGGAAGGCACCAGTGTCGGGTCGCTCTCACCGCCGGTGTATTGCTGTGGGCCATCTAAAGTCCATTGATAGTCGAGGCCGGTCATGCAAGTTGGGTCGGTGGCGCAGTAGTCAACGAAGAATCCGCCGGATTGCGAAGACGAGTAGGACGTATAGAAGGACAGCAACGCGTTATTGAGAGTGATCGTCGAGCCGTTATACGTATAACTGGCCGGAATGGCGTTCAGGTAGAAATCGTCGCCCGTGACGTAATCTTCCATAAGCGAAGTGGGATTCGTTGGCAGGTCGAACGATATTGTGAAACTCTGGCCGGGTGCTGTGAGCGGCGTAACCATCGTGCCAGCCGAATAGGTTCCGGTAACGGTGAATTCCCCGTCGCCGTCGGCAAGGGCGGCGGGAGGCAACCCCGCGGCGACAAAAACCAGGAACGAAAAGAAGAGCAAAAGTTTCTTCATGCAAGACCTCGCATTGCTTTTGGACTTCGGAAACTCGAGAACCGTAGTTCAATGGAGCAAAACAGGTGCCACTGGTTCTGTTGCATCCAAAAGAGTTAGCGCATGGTCATACTGGACGAAGGAACAGGATGGGAAAATCCTTAGCTCATAGGGAAGTTCATTGTCCAAACCATTTATTTTGAAGGGAATACGGGTTCTAGGACGAATCGTGATTTCGTACTGGAACCGCCGGATTACTCGTTTTCCGGGTCCACTGGTTCACTATTAAAAAGGCGGGCGAGTTCGGCGTGCTCCATCACCACGGCAGGATCGCGCTGAATCGCGTCGTAATATTTCTTCTGGAAGCCGTCCCCGCACTCCGATGGCGCAAATATTTTTCGCGCCAGAGCAATCGCCACATGCGCGTCCTTGTTCGTCACGCCTTCCTCGCTGGCAAGGTTCTCGTCGATGCGCACCACGAATTCGGAAATGTTGTGAAGCCACGAAAATTGCTGATCATCCACGACCAGCCGGAAAAGCTCGCCGGCCGTCACCGTGCCATGGTCTTTTTCGTAGCTCCGTCGCTCCATGTCCAGCAGCGACTTGTGAATCCGTAAAAGGGTTTCCCGGAGCGCCACCAGCTTCTGCCGCGCCGGCGTGTCGCGAGAATCTCCTTGATTCGAATATGGGTCCTTGGATTGAGCCACTGTGCGCCCCCTGGCGAAAAGTCCACTGCGATCATCCGGTTCTATTCTGCCGCGCTCTCCTTGGCGTGTACCACCAGATTATTTTTTACGCTGCCACCGTTGGCTACGCCTCCCGCCCGCGCCCCGGCCAAATTCTTGTCGGAAAGGGAATCGATCGATCCTTCGAGCGAAACAACTCCATTATCGACGATGATGTGCACCGGCGGAACATCCTGAGTTGCATAACGCGCCAGCGTCGAGTCTTCATAAATCGCTCTATAGATCGCGCGGCGCAAGTCGTCGTCGGACGGCGACGCTGGCAGGATTTCGATCTTATTGACGACCACTCCAACGCCCTCCACGCTCTTCACCGCGGCTTCGGCCTGCTCCTTCATATTGCGGCGCAGCACCTGGCCGGCAAGAGTCACGTTATGTCCGTCCATCGTGAAGCGGATGGAGTCGAACACCGAATAAAAGGGAAGTACCAGAATCTGGTGGTGAATCTCCCGGGAAAGCGCAAGCACCTGGTCATCGAGCTTGGCTGGCTTTTTCGAAGGCGCGTTCTGCGCGACTAAAATAGACAAGGCCGGTGTGGATAGCAGCGCGAAAATAACAGGCCAGGCTACGAAACGTTTGACGGATAGCGTAATTTCCTCCGGGTGCGCCACAAACCCAGTGCAACCGGCGCCTCCGAGCTTAGCGAGCCAAGGCGCATGCTGTACACTGTTAGAATACGACAGGAATCGGGCTCTTCATCCAAATTGTAAATGGTCGATAACGCCAAAAGAAAGCTAATCACTTGCTGGCCATAGCCCACCGTGGCGCATCAGGATACGCGCCGGAAAATACATTCGCGGCTTTTCGTCGCGCCGTCGTGCAAGGCGTTTCGTTCATCGAGACCGACCTGCACCTCACCCGTGACGCCCACTTCGTGGCCATCCATGATGAAACCGTGGACCGCACAACAAACGGGCACGGCTCCGTCCATGAAATGACGCTGGCGGAAGTGCGGCGGCTCGACGCCGGCTCCTGGTTTGCCAGCGAGTTCATGAGCGAACGCATCCCCACGCTGGAAGAGATTCTGGAATTCACCAAAAAGAACGATGTCGTCTTCTACCTCGAACTGAAGCCCAGTGGTTTTTGGGGAGGGGAACACGCCATGATCAGCGCGCTGCGGGATTCTGGCGAGATCCCCAGAAGTGTGATTATTTCTTTCGATCCTGCCATTCTGGCCGCCCTGCGAAAGATTGAACCAACCTTGATGACCGGACTGCTTTACAACGGGCAAATCGAAAATCCCTTCGAAAAAGCCGTGGAAATCGGCGCGCGCCAGATGGCTGTTCGTGGAGATCTTGTGACGCCCAATTTGCTGCTGGAAGCCAGAAAGCGAGACTTGCAAGTGGTCTGCTGGACCGTAAATTCCCCTGCCCACATGCGCATGCTCGCGTCCGCCGGCGTCGACGGGATTATGAGCGATTATCCCGACCGTCTGCTGACAGCGTTGAAGAAATAGCCCGGTACAGCACCGCGAACTGAGCGACGGACAATCGTTCGGCGCGGGCATCTTCCCTTAGTTCCAATTCACTCAAAATCTCGCGAACACGCGCTGGAGCGGCAAGCGAGCGCAGATTATTGGAAAGCGTTTTGCGTTTCTGCGCAAAACACGTCTTCACGAACTCCAGAAAATTTTCCGGATCGCTAATTCCCAAGTTAGCGGCTTGCCCCGGAAATTTCAGCGTGACCAGCGCGGAGTCCACCTCAGGCGGTGGCTGGAACGCCGCGGGAGGAATGCGCAAAGCAAGATCCGGTCGCGAGAAGTACTGCGTGGCCACAGAGAGATAACCGTAATCGCTCGTTCCCGGACGCGCCGCAAGCCGCTCAGCCACTTCGAGTTGAATCACAATGTGAGCTTCGTCAATCAGCCCCGCGTATTGGAAAAAATGGTGCAGGATCGGCGAAGTAATGTAGTAGGGAAGATTGCCATAAATCCTCATGCGGCGGCCGCCGGCAAGCGCCGCAAGATCGGTTTCTAGCACATCGCCGGAAACCACGGTCAGATCAGGATGGCTGAGCGCCAGCTTTTGCAGCCCGGCGACCAGGGGAGGATCGACCTCGACAGCGATTACCGGCGCCCCGCTTTTTAACAGGTGCTCTGTCATTTCGCCGTGCCCGGCCCCTATTTCGATCCAGCAAAAATTCTTGTCGACGGACGGTGCGGGCGACTGAATGCCGTGTGGCGAAACGCGAATGGCCCGAGCGATTTTCTCGCGCCACCCGGGATCGCCAAGAAAGTGTTGACCAAGCCGCTGTCTTGCCATGGAATTGGTTTAATGAGTGTAGCAGAGCGGCAGAAGCACGGTTTGGCGCGATACAATCGTCCTGGCGTAGAACAAACTTCAACGTAAAAGGTGACGCAATGGCGAAAGGTTACTGGATCACGTTTTATCGAAGCATCAAGAACCCCGCGGCCCTCGCGGAATATGCCAAGCTGGCAACACCGGCGATCGAAGCCGGAGGAGGAAAATTCATCGCCCGCGGACTTCCCGTGAAAGTCCACGAAGCGGGCCTCAAAGAACGCACCGTGGTCATCGAGTTTGAGAGCGTAGCCAAAGCCACGGCAACATTCGAAGGACCAAATTACCAGGCAGCCGCAAAATTACTCGTCGGCGCCGTCGAGCGCGACATTCGCATCGTCGAAGGAACCTGAAGGCCGTTGCATCCTGCCTTTGGGCGCGCCTTCCGAGGTGAGCCGTTCTCTTTGGAGTGCTACAGCCCCACATCTGCCCGGATGACGCTTGACGCTGGCACCCGGGTCCGATAGCGTAAGAAATTCACCTGAACATGAGAATACTGTTTGCAGCATCCGAAGCGCTGCCGTACGCGAAGACTGGCGGCTTGGCAGACGTGATCGAAGCGCTGCCGCGCGCGCTGGTGAAGTTGGGACACGAAGTAGCCGTGTTTCTTCCTCTTTATCGCGGCGTGAAAGCCACCTCCATCAGCCTGGCCAGCATGACCATCCCGCAGGGCACCCGATTGCGCTTTCCCGCGATCGCCAACGGCGGATTGCATCGCGGCGTCCGCTATTTTTTTCTCGATGATCCCTTTTATTTCGATCGCGAAGGCTTGTATGGAGACAAAAACCGCGAATACCCGGACAACGCCGAGCGCTTCACGGAGTTTTCCCGCGCCACCATCGAACTCGCCAAGCAAGTTTGGATGCCGGATCTCATCCATTGCCACGATTGGCAAACAGCGATGGTTCCCGTGCTCCTGCGTACCTCCTATGCGGACGACCCCGCCGTGCGCGACCTGCCGGTAGTTTTCACAGTCCACAACATGGGATATCACGGCGTTTTCCCTAAAGAGTCGTTGGATCGCGCGGGGATTCCCCCGGCGGTCTTCCATCCCGGAGGCATCGAATTTTTCGGCAACGTCAATTTCCTCAAGGGTGGGCTCGTCTATTCCGACTACCTGACAACTGTTAGCCGCAAATATGCCGAAGAAATCCAAACATCCGAATTTGGTTTCGGACTGGAAGGTGTCGTGCGCATGAGAGCCGACCGTCTGGTCGGTATCCTTAACGGCGTGGATTATTCGGCGTGGAGCCCCGACCGCGACACGCTGATTCCCGCAAAATATTCCGCCAAAAATTTGGCAGGGAAGCGCGAATGCAAACTGGCGCTGCTCGATGAATTTCAACTGTTGAAAGACAACCCGAATCGCCCGGTGCTGGGAATTGTCTCGCGCTTTGCCGACCAGAAGGGTTTTGACCTGATCGCGAGAATTGCGCGCGAGCTGTTACAGGAAGACATTCTGCTGGCGGTGTTGGGAACGGGCGAGCGGCGCTATGAAGAACTCTTCCGCGCGCTCGCAACCGATTTTCCGGGCCGCGTCGGAGCCGTTATTGCCTACGATAATCGCCTGGCCCACCTCGTCGAAGCGGGCGCGGACATTTTCCTGATGCCTTCGCGTTACGAGCCCTGCGGCTTGAACCAGATTTACAGCTTGCGCTACGGCACTGTTCCTGTGGTGCGAGCAACCGGCGGCCTGGACGACACCATCGAACCATTCGATCTGGAACACGGCACCGGCACCGGCTTCAAGTTCTGGGAGTACTCTGGCTCCGCCCTGTTACACGCCATCCGTCAAGCTCTTCATCATTACTCCGACGAAGGCGTCTGGAAACGCATACAATTGAATGGGATGGCCCAGGATTTTTCGTGGAACACGTCGGCGGCGGAATATGCGAAACTATATGAAGCTGCCCGTGCGGTGCGAAACCAAACAGCAGTTCCATCATCTAATTGATCCAAGGAAGGCGGCTGCCTGGTTGCAGCCGGTCGAGGAAACAACAAAAACGTTATGGCTGAGAACATTCTGACTGTGAACGATGGAAACTTTGAAACAGAAGTGCTGACCGCGAGCAAGGCTCAACCGGTCATGGTCGATTTTTGGGCGGAATGGTGCCGTCCGTGTCACATGCTCGCTCCCACGGTTGCGGAAATTGCGCAGGATTACGCGGGGAAGCTCAAGGTGACCAAGTTGAACGTCGACGAAGCCATGAACTCTGCCGGCCGCTTCAACATCCGTGGCATCCCCACGCTCCTGGTCTTTAAGGACGGCCAGGTCGTCGAGCAAATTGTGGGCGCGGTGCCCAAAGATCAGATCACAAAAGCGCTCGAGCGGCACATTGGATAAGCTCGAAGAACGAACAGTCCAGGGACGCTGAAACTTGGCAACGCCGGAAATTGCTCCTTCCAGAAGAGTCAAACCCGTGGATCATCCGCCATTATTGGCGGGCGAACGCGGGCCTGCGGCCATGTCTCGCCCGGGCTTGCACGAGACTGTGCTGAGAGTACTCGGCCCGCTCCCACGCGGACGCATTTTGGATTGCCCCGCAGGCGAGGGAGCGTTGGTCGAACGCCTCATGGCGGCCGGCTTCGACGTTCGTGCATGCGATCTGTATGACGAGCTCTTCCGTCTGGACAATGCGGAAATCAAGAAGGGCGACCTGAGCGGCACGCTGCCTTATGAAAGTCAGTCCTTCGACTACATCACGTCGCTGGACGGACTCGAACACATCGATTCGCCACCGCAAGCATTTCGCGAATATCGCCGGTTACTGAAACCGAACGGCCACCTCATCATCAGCGTTCCGAACATCATGAACGTTGAGGAGCGCTTGAAGTGGCTGGTGTTTGGCTATACATCGCACTTCAAGCCGCTCTCGAATAAATTCAAGGCGCAGATTCACTATGACACTGCCGGCAAGAACGAGATTGCAGTGCATGCCAATCCCATCGGCTATAACGAATTGCGCTACTATCTCGAATTGAATGGTTTCGAAATTCAGGGAGTCTACCGCGACCGCGTCAAAAGCAATCAATGGCTGTATTTCCCAATCATCGCGCTTATCCGCCTCGTGGCCGCGTTGACTCCCGAAGCGCGCCGCCAGGATCGCTGGACGAACGAACTGACCTCCGATCCCGTGCTACTGGGTGGAAACACACTCATTATTCATTCCATCCTGAAAAAGTGACGCCTTGACCGCTGCGAGCAAAGAACTGGTCCGTTGCTCGTGGGCTTCCAACGAATTCAATACTAAATATCACGACGAAGAATGGGGAGTGCCGGTGCACGACGACCGGCTTTGGTTTGAATTTCTGATTCTGGAAGGCGCGCAGGCGGGTCTGAGTTGGGACACAATTCTGCAAAAGCGCGAGCGCTATCGCAAAGTGCTGAGTGGATTCGACCCCGCGAAAGTAGCGCGATTCGATGGCAAGAAGGTCATGGAGCTTCTGCGCGACCCGGGAATCGTGCGCAACCGCTTGAAACTTTCTTCCACCGTCACAAATGCCCAGGCTTTCTTGCGCGTGCAAAAAGAATTCGACAGCTTTGACAAGTTTATCTGGCAGTTTGTCGGGGGCGCGCCGGTCCAGAATAAATGGAAGCTGCAAAAGGAAGTGCCCGCCAAAAGCGCGCTTTCAGTCGCGTTGAGCAAGGATTTGCTGAAGCGCGGATTCCGCTTCGTCGGCCCAACGATTTGCTATGCCTTCATGCAAGCCACGGGATTGGTTAACGACCATCTGGTGAGCTGCCACCGCTTTCGTCAATTGCAGTAACCAGCAGCGAATGGTTACCTTGCACTTCCTCCAGCGTTGCCTCCAACCACGTTAGCGAAAACAAAAATCTTCACGAACAAAGCTGCCGCATGAATCGCGAAATGGAGGAATGCTCCCTTCTCGCACAGCGTGGGAACAAAAACCGTCGCCGGTACAACCATCCAATTCCAGATGCTGAGAGTCAGCACCCACTTCCAATCCACGATTCCAGAAAATCCCGCAAGAAAAACCAGAATCTGGAGACACATCAATGCCAGAGGCAGCGCACTGCATCCCGAGCCGGCCAGAATCGCGGCAATAAGGATGCCAACAATGATGAAAGCGCTCGTTTTCATCGCATTTCCCCTTTTCCGGCGCGAAAAGTGGTAAAGCCCTTGCCAGCGCATCCGGAAATCAACCGCTTACATTGGATAGTCGAAAAAGCGCCCTCGAATTCGACATACTATTGTGCGGGCGTTGTGCAAACCCGCTGGCAAGAGGCCCTGCAAGCCGATGACGAACGAACAGGCTAGCAATCCAATTTATTACCAGGTCGATGCGATCTACCGCGCGGAATCGCGCCGCGTCTTCGCCACGCTGATCCGCCTCCTCGGTGATTTCGATCTAGCCGAAGAGGCCGTGCAGACTGCTTTTGCTGCCGCCCTGGAGCAATGGCCGCGCGAAGGAATGCCAGAGAACCCGCGCGCCTGGCTCGTTTCGACGGGAAGATTCAAAGCCATTGATGTATTGCGGCGCCAAGCCCGGTTTGACGGTTCGGTCACGGATGCGATGCTCGAACGGTACGGTGGCGTCGATCCCGCCGCTTGGGATCAGCCCGAAGTCGAGGACGACCGCCTGCGCCTCATCTTCACCTGTTGCCATCCCGCCTTAGCCCCCGACGCGCAGGTGGCCCTGACGCTGCGTGAAGTTTGCGACCTCACCACGGAAGAAATCGCGCGCGCGTTCCTCACTCACGCTCCCACCATCGCCCAGCGCATCGTGCGCGCAAAAACAAAAATCCGCGAAGACCGTATTCCTTACGAAGTGCCGGAACGTACCGAATTGCCAAACCGGCTCGACATGGTCCTCCGAGTCATCTACCTGGTATTCAACGAGGGCTATTCCGCCTCGTCCGGAGCTTCGCTGACGCGCCACGATCTTTCCACGGAAGCCATCCGCCTGGCCCGCCTTTTCGTTGACCTGTTGCCTGAACCCGAAGCCCAGGGTTTGCTGGCGCTGATGCTGCTCCACGAATCGCGCCGCGCGGCACGCGTTTCTGCCTTCGGGGAAATGGTTCTCCTGGACGATCAAGATCGATCGCTATGGAATCGTGAGCAGATCGCCGAAGGAATCGCGCTGGTGCGAAAGGCGCTGTCCTCGCGCCGTTTTGGCCCATACACGTTGCAGGCGGCGATTGCAGCGTTGCATGCCGAAGCTCCAACCGGCGCAGCCACCGACTGGGTTGAAATCGTAGCCCTCTATAATCTGTTGCTGCGCGTCGATCCGAATCCAGTAGTCGAACTAAATCGCGCCGTGGCTGTGGCCGAGCGCGACGGACCTGCCGCAGGTCTCCAGTTGATGGAAGCGATCCTGGCCAAAGGGGATCTGGAAAACTATCATTTAGCCCACTCCGCCCGCGCCGAACTTTGCCGCCAGTTAGGCCAAACAGAAAAGGCCCGCGCGTCCTATGAGAAGGCCCTTAGCCTCAGCCAGCAGCAACCGGAGCGCCATTTCCTGAAAAAGCGCCTCCAGGAACTGGCCGAAAAATAATTTTTGCACCTTGTCGAATTTGCGTTTTGCCAAACGATTATCGAATGTAAGCGGTTTACAATTCAAGAAAACGGGAGGATCCCATGAAATATATTTGTCTTGCCTATGTCAGTGAAGAAGGCTGGGGAACAATGACCGAGAGCCAGCGGAACGCCGCAATGGACGAAGTTTTCGCCTACACCGACGAACTGCGCAACAGCGGACACCTGGTCGCCACCGAAGGCCTACAGAGTGCGCGCAACGCCACAACCTTGCGCATAGTCAACGGAAAAGTCTCCGTCACCGACGGCCCCTACGTGGAAACCAAAGAAAAAATCGGCGGCATCTACGTGATCGAAGCCCGCGACCTCAACCACGCCATCCAGCTCATGTCCAAACATCCGGTCGTGCATGCAGGCGGAGTCGAAATTCGCGCCGTAGTCGATATGTCCGCCATCTACGCAGCCAGCAAAGAACGCCGCGCCGCGGCAAAAAGTTAGCCAACCCGCGCCAGCGCCAGGCCAGGGGATACGATGTGAGTAGGCTGTTCCCCCGGCCCAGTGCTCGTTCAGAATGATTGGTAGCACCCGGTAGAGTCTCTACTGGACGAGTACACCTCGGTGCCACCTTTTGCCGAATTGTGTATAATCGAAAAGTTCGATCTGCCGGGCGGGCGTCGTACAATGGCAGTATAGAAGCTTCCCAAGCTTCGGACGTGGGTTCGATTCCCATCGCCCGCTCCATAACTCACGATGTTTCAATTGCCCTTACACGGCTAACCTACTTGAATCCAGCTTGAAAATGGACCGTTTTGGACTCCAAATGGACCCCACTGGGTTCAATTGGACCCCAACGATTTGTAGAGGAATCCGGCCGGTCGTTCAATTACTTACTCTGGGACTAGACCAGCGCGACCTCGCGGTCGAAATTTGGCTTTTTCTCGGCATGGAGCTTGAGGGCAATGCCGCAGACCGCCGCGATGCGTTCCAGCATCGTGAGCGAGTGCCCGGTGTATTCGGCATCTTCAAGACGGGCAATCACAGACTGCGTAGTGCCCACCTTCTTGGCTAGTTCGGTCTGAGTCAACCCCGCATCCTCCCGCATCTCGCGCACCAGCAAGGCCAAGTCAATCTGGTGCAAGGTGCGTCCGAAGGTCTTACGGTAGGTTGCGCTCTTGTGTGCACGTTGTTCGAGAATTTGACTGTGACGGTCGCGTTTGATGGTTGGCTTCATAGGCTCTCCACGTCATAATTATCGCATTATTGCGATAACGAAGAAATGGATTCCCGAGAAGGCTGGCGACGGCAGGCAGGTGCGGACTACGCTCGTTTAGCCTTCGCATCGGCCACTCGAATGATTACGCGCTTTCCAAGCGCCCTCGCTGCCCGAGTGATCGTATCGAGAGTCACGGAAACGTTCTGAGGGTCCAGCAGGCGATCCAGTTGTGATCTGCTAGTGCGAAGCTGTTTTGCCATCGCTTGTTTGGTCTTCTGCTGTTCTTGCATGGCTTGTGAAAGCTGCCAAGCCAGCACACGCTTGATCGCAACGGCTTCGACTTCTTCCCGAATTCCTTCCCCTTCGAGAAAACTATCGAAGGTCGAACCGCTGTGGTCGATTACCTTGTGATTTTTTCTTACTTTCATTTCAATCCCCTTTGGTGCTTGCTCTTGTTGCTCCTCGCCAGGTCTAAGTCCTCGTCCGGTGTCCGCTGCGTTTTCTTAATGAATCCGTGGAGCAGGACCATCCGGCCCTTCTTGTCGATGTAGAAAAGCACCCGCGCAATTCGGTTCTGAGCCAGGCTCGTCCGCACTTCATAGATACCGCCGCCCAATGGTCTGCAAATGGGCATCCCGACTGGCCAGGCGAACTCCACCGTCTTAATATCCTCGCCGATGCGCTTGCGATCCTCGGAAGAGGGTAAACTCCTCAACCAATTTCGTACGGGCTCTCCCCCGGCCTCGGTCCTAAAGAAGATCGCCGGAACGCGTTTGCCTTGTTTTTCGAGCGCCTCAGACTGGGCGCTTATGCGCGTCGAGGATTTGGGTTTCTTGCCCACCGGAGCAATGTACCATATGCGGTACATTAGGACAAGCAGGTATGCAGGTTTTCAATTTGGATGGGTAGTGTTGGCCTTTGGATTGGAGGGGTCACCGCGGGATGAAGGTCACCGATTGATCGAAGCCTCTTTCCAAAGGTTTCAGAGACCGTCCGCAATCGTATACAAGTCCAGCTTCTTGCCATCACGAAGCACAGCTATCACAGTCTGCCCGTTTCCATGCCACACGGCATAGAGGTCTTTTGACCGGGTTGAAAGCTTCAAGGTGGCGCGAAGACGCAAACTGACTGCGTCAAATAGTTGCAGGTCGGCCCGTGCGAGAGGAAAGAACGTGTCTAATATGTCCTTCGTCTCATAGCACGAAAGCAGAAGGGATTTGCCGTCTTGGCTTATAACACTAGCTTGCCATCCCTGGCGGCATATCGGCCCCAAAGACGTAGTGGATAAGGTAGGTTTGCCCTCGTCGTTGAATCTCCATAACTCATTGTCAGAAATATACTGAGTCCCATCTATCGTGTAAGCGGCAACTACCCAATCTCCCTGGGAGGGCAAAAGTGGGCCATCAATTTTCCAGTTCTGTTTCAATTCCACAAAGTCGAGTTTGCCATCCGGAACCATTCGGACAACCTCATTCCTTTGGCGACATTGAATCACTTCGCTTCGCTCTAGTGAGCAACCCTCGATATAGATGTCGCCTTGCCGTACCCCTATCACTCGAGGGGGGTGCCCATTCAGGTCTGGCCCCAGCGCTGTTACCGTCCACGAAACTTCACCCGTTCGTAATACCAATAAATTTCCATCGGCATCGACGGTGGACGACCGTGCAGAATCCAATTCTTTCGAAACATCACGCTTAGCCACCACTCGAAAGGCTTGCAAATCTATAGCCACTGCGTTTCTGAAAGACCTTGACTCTATGTTTCTGAGGCCATTGACATTGAGAGGGCCCGGCTTGCGCGTTACAACTCCTCCATCAAAAACCGCATAGGCTAGCGTTCCCTTGTTATTGACGCGCAGGAACCCATTTGCAGTGTCCCACTTGCGGTTTCCGTCAGGGTCAGCAGGTTCTTCAATTGGAGCGAATGTCAACGCCTGCTTTTGTGGGGAGACTCCGAGAACATCGCTTATCCTCAATAGGTGCCAGTTTCCATTGCGAGAAGCCTTTTTGTTGTCGCGGTAAAGCACGAGCGCGTGTCCTTGCTGGTCAAATTCAACCCATTGGGGGGCTCGCCATTCCGCGTCACTGTTCAGCGTGATTGTGACCGCTGGCCGGGTCAGCGCAATCGCCTGGGGGGTGTTGCCAACAGCGTTGCCCTGCGCCATCGCAATTAGGGGCAACATGAAAAAGGCGAGCGCAAAAACGCCGAATCGAGTAGAGCACGGTGAGGCATAGCTCCCATTACCCGCCACTCTCGAATCGGAAACAAACATGGGCTTATGCTAAAACCGTGACCTGTGAAAGGCAAGCGGCTCACAACTGCACGTAGCCAACTCCCAATAAACGCATTATCGGCAACCGCCTTCCCTTCGAATTGAAAAGAAGCATGGAGAGGCCAAATGCGACTGATAAAGAAATTTCAATTGGTGGCCTGACATTTCCCCTCTTTTTTGCCTCTTTATAAGTAGAGGACCACCTCCCCGGTTTCTTTGATTTAGCCGGTGAGGTTTGGCGGATTTTTCCCCTCTATATAGTAGGAGCGTCTCGTCGATGCGTGAGTTGGCAAATACGGCTGGGATGCCTGATGTCAAGAGTCGCCAGGCTTTCTTTCCCTTTGAAATTGTGAGCCGAGATCAGCCGCTGGAAATGAGGCTTGAATCTACTCCGGATTTCTCCCATTCAGAAATACGTGCAGCTCGCGGCCTATTGTTCGGTATGAGGTTCGGGCGCATTTTTTCTCTAGCGTTTCTCAGCTCCTCTTCTGTGGTCGCATTTCGTGGCCCCAATTCCGACAGCGGAAATGGAGTGTGTTTTGCGACCTCGCGGCAAGCAAACAAAATCATCGCGCCAGAAGGACTCTATTCATATGCAGTTTCTCTAAGCGTCCGTCCGAATTCTTCTTCTGAGGGTGAACGGTGCATGAAACACACAGTTCAACGTGTCGTTCACTTTTCGGTTCACCGTAGGATTTTCGGAAAAGTCCGTAGCAGAAGAAGTTGCACATGGCACGACGATGAATTTGGGCGGGGGCAAAACACCGGATTGGGCTGGAGCGACCCCACTTTTGTGCACGTTTCCGTGCCCAAAGTAATTCGTGGGGTCGCTCCAGCCCAACTGCGCGGTGACCGCGCAGAGTGTTTTGTCCGCGCAGCGTTTTGCAGTAGGGAGCCACAGTGATGAACAACGGAGATGGAAACCACACTGATCTTTTGACCGTGCATGAGATCACCAGGCTTCTGAAGGTGCCAGTTTCTTGCGTGCACGGGCACTCTTTTCGGCGAGAGTAAATGTCGCACAATTCCAACATCGCGGAATTTGGTACACTCTGTCTCCATAGGGCAGTTGGGACATCGGGAAAAGAGAACTCGATGGCCCGAAAGCGGTATCAGAATGGACGTGTATTCCTCAAGGGAAAGAAAGAAGAAAAATGGGTCGGGAGATATAGGGAAGATGTGGTGGATGTCACCGGAACAACAAAACGTGTTCGGCGTTCCGTTATCCTCGGCACTAAGCGCGAGCTGCCGACAAAACGCCTCGCCGAGCGTCGTTTGGCCACCATACTTGCCCGTATCAACTGCCTCGACTACCGGCCCGGACGTGCGGCTACGTTTGGGGAGTTCATCGAACGGTGGGAAACCGAAGTGCTAACCACACAAAAGCCATCCTCCGCGCGAGCGGTTCGCTCGCACCTCAGGTGCTACATCATTCCAGAGGTTGGCAAACTACGTCTGGACGAATTTGGCGTCGAGAACCAGCAACGATTCATAACTCGAATGCCGGAGAGGTCCACAACGAAGGTTGTCTGCCGAAAGACAATCCTGAATGTCATTGCAACAATCTCCACGATCCTCGCGACAGCTCGGAATTGGGGTTACAGCTGCGAACAGATCGATATGAAAAAGCTGCGCCTGCCACCGCGCGGTGTCGCGTCTGAGGCGCGGCACTTTACGACTGAGCAGGTTCAGCGAATCCTCGCCTTAGCTGGAGAGCCCTGGCGCACGCTATTCTGCATCTGTACGTTGGATGGCCTTCGAGCCGGGGAGGCACTGGGACTTCAGTGGGGAGATATTGACCTCGAACAGCGAATACTCCAAATCCGAAGAACCGCTTGGTACGGGAAGACTCAGACTCCGAAGAGCCGGGAAAGCGAGACGACACTTCCAATCCCCGACGCTTTGGTGACCATTCTTAAAAACTACCGCAACGAGTGGCAACCGAATCCCGATGGATTTCTCTTCGTCACCCGAAACCAACGTCCACCCTCGTCCAACAACGTCGTGGAGCACCGACTTTGGCCAATTCTCGACGCGCTTGAGATTCCACGGTGCGGCCTCCACGCATTTCGTCACACTCACACGGCGCTACTGCTCGATTCCGGGGCAACGCCGAAAGTGGTACAACGACAACTTCGTCACGCCGACGCTCGCACGACCCTACAGATTTACGGGCACGTCGTGGGTGAAGCGCACCGTGAAGCAGTTGAAAAGGTAGCCTCGATTGTGGACCCGAGTGGACCTCAATCGAGCCGCAGAGATAAGTGGATTCAATAGGTTAGCCGTGTGTTGCGGCGGGTTCGATTCCCATCGCCCGCTCCAACAAAATAAACTACTTACAGACGCATCACGCCGCTTTCGCTGCTCCATTTGAATCCAATTGAAGGAAATTCTTTACCACTTCAACCGGAATTTCGCCTGTGTAGTGAGCGGTCATGCTTGCTGATGCGTGTCCCATCTGCTGGCGAATCACCGCTGCCGAGACTCGTGCAAGTTCCCAGCGACGGTTGCAACCGCGACGAAACGCGTGCATGCCAGCTTTCGGGAGACCAAGCTTGTTGAGTGCCGGATGAAGTCCTTGCACTAGAATCGAGTTCTCCACCAGTGGCCCACCGCGTTTCGAACGAAAGATCAGGCCGTCCTGCTTGATGAACTGTTTCAGCTTCTGCATGGCGTGCTGGCCTTCCACATCGGCCAAAACCACCGTGCGATACGCTGAAACGTTCTTGCATGGCCCGATTTGCCCGAGTTTGTCCACGGACTCATCGACTCGGATGGTGTTGCTATCGAAGTCGATGTCGTCGCTGCGCAATGCGAGCAGCTCACCGATACGAAGACCAGATGCAGCAGCGATCAGGAAGAGCGTAGAGTATTGCTCCTGTCGTGCTTCGCCTAAAGTCTCCGATTGCTGGACCTGCTCGACAATTCGCAAGGTCTGCTCCCATGTGTAGGAGACATGCTTGCGCGAATTGACCTTCATTTGCAGCTTGTCGCGTTCGGGAATCGCCAACCCATCTTGTGAGAAGGGAACCGTTTTGGACTTCGAAGACGCTGATAGAACACGCTGCATGGTACGCAGCACATTCTTAATCGTCACCCACGACAGTCCTGCACGTTTTTTCTTCCACGCCCAATCGTTAACCGTGTCGATGGTGATGTGGTCAATCGGCACGTCTTTCCAATCGGGTTCGAGATGGTTCTTCAAGTGGCTGTCTGCCGTTGAGAACGTCGAATCGCGAAGCATTCTTGGTGCGAACACCTCTCGGTAATGCTTCACTGCGTCAGCGAAGGTCTTCGATGAAGGCAGCGCGAGAAAGCGGCTGTTTAGATCGGCCAGAAACTTCATTTTCTTCGCCTCCGCCTCTGTCTTCGTCAATCCGCCCGCTTTTGTCTTTACCGGGCCAATTATTTCTCTGCGACGTTTTCGTTCGTCCTCACCGGGAACATCCAGCCAGTACTGAAAGTAGAAATATTCAGAACCATCGCTGCGGGTTCCGATGCGCAGCTTCGGGTTCTGGCCTTTTCGACGACTCATGCTTTTTCCTCGCTTTCTTTGAGTCGTTCGAATTGGCGGCGAACTGAGAATATCACGCGAGGCTTTTGGCGCAGAGGTACCTTTGGCGCGGTCCCCCGAGCGCATGCTCGGTTCGGATTCGAGAGTGGGGCTGGTGCCGCTGGTCTTCGCGGCGTCGATCTTGGTGATGGGTTTGGGCATAGAATCATCCAATCAGGCACACAAGTGCCTTGATTAGGACGACTCCTGCCCCAAGGTTCGAGGTAGGGTTACTGGCGGTTCTGCTTTAAGCAGTGGGAGCGGCTGTCAGACGCGGGTGTTACCCGCCGTTACGTACTGCTGCCAGTTGAGCCGCATGCCGTCTCGTTGCAGCACGTCCGTGGGGCAACGATAACTCCCATCTACGCGTGGGGTACGGGCATTAAGCGATGGCTGCCGACATCTTGGGGTACATGAACAACGGCAGCCAAGTCAGGTATATATTCTCTCATGTATTGGCGAATGTGTCAATGGGGGGGGCGCCTGCGAGGTCTTCGAGGTTACTGCCTTGAACGCGGTATCGCCGAAGCGGGTACTATGAGGAACCTTTCGGTAAACGATTCATTGCGGGAAATTTATTCGTCGCATCAGGTCTTGGAACCGCGGATCGGAACGAAGAGTATCCATGCGTAGATCGGCTCGCAGAAAATAGGGAAGATCCGGGGTTCGCTCCTGATAGGCCTTCTCCAGATATTCGAAGGCCTTGTCCTTATTCCCGAGACCCGCGTAAATCGTCGCGATCATATAAGGCGAAAGGTAAGTGGTCTCTGATCGCTGCAGGAAATCGCGAAGGATCTTCTCTGCCTCCGATTTCTTTCCCGCTCTCGCATACGCGTATGCCAGAGAAGCCACGGGGTCAGTGTTCTGTTGCGATAGATCGACTGCCTTTTGATACTCGGGAATGGCTTCTGATCTTCGTCCGGATCCTTCAAGCCCGACACCCAGCCAGTAATGCGCTAACCAATCTTTCGGGAACGCGACGGTATATGGACGACTTACCTCAACTAAGCCCTCGAAATCGCGAGAGAAGTAGTTGATAGCCGCTTCCATCCTAAACTCGCGTTCAAAAGTAGGGTCTAATTCGCGGCACTCGGCCAGCTCTTTGAGTGCTTCAACCTTGTGGCCCTTCCAACCGGAGTAGTAAGCGAGTTCCCAATAAACTTCGGGATCGTTTGGGCAGAGATCCTTTGCATGCCGGACCTCTTTTTCTGCATCCTGCCAGTTCCACTCATATCGCCAATGCCAACGGAAGAGCACTACGTGCCCCGAACAGTTCTGTTCGTCCAATTCCAGCCCTTTGCGAACAAGCCGCTCGGCTTCGGGAAAGGCCTCACGTGGTGGGGCCCATCGATATTCACCCAAAAGCTGTTGTGCCCACCCGAGCGCAACGTAAGCTTGCGCAAAAGTGGGATCCTTCTGGATCGCTGCTCGCAAGTAACGCTGGTAGTCCTTGTTTTGTGTGAAATCGGTAGCGTCAAGCTCCATTGCCTTGAAGTAGTCTTCGGCAGCTTCAGGATTCACAGAATGCTTGACGCGGTAGAGGCGAGCCAATTGTTCCGCGTTCATCTTCAGGCGAACGTGTTTCACGATGGCTTCAGCCACTTCAGCCTGTAACTTGAATACATCTCCGAAATCCGCCTCAAACGTTTCGGTGAGCAGGGTCTGATCGGTTGGCGCGTAGACCATGTGGGCTTCGACACGGACGCGGGTTCCGGAGCGCAACACGGAGCCTTCCAGTACGGTATCGGCATTGAGTTCGCGACCAATTTGCGACAGGGACTTCTTTTTCTCTCCCTTGTACTGCATCACTGACGTTCGCGAAATGACCTTCAGGCCCTGCACGCTTGAAAGCTCCGAAATCAGTTCCTCCGTAATCCCGTCTGCCAGATATTCCTGCGCTGGGTCGCCCGACAGGTTCGCGAGCGGCAGTACGGCGAGTGAGCGGATCTGTGGCTGGGCCACAGCGGAGGACGGATGGAATAGCCTGTTGCGTAATCCGCCCACATCGAATGCCAACGAAATTACCGCAGCAACAACAATCACCACCGAAGGAAGCACTATGTGCCACCGATGACGCCGCAACCAGTTTCGACGTTCCTCAGTCGTTCCACGGTCTCCAGACGCGCCGCTCACGGCCGTCGCGGAACGATTGGAATCCCTGTCTCGTTTCAGCCGCTGCAAATCAGCGCGAATATCCGCAGCGTGCTGATAACGAAGGTCGCGATCCTTCTCCAGAGCTTTTCCCAGTATGCGTTCGAAGTCCGGCGACAATTCGGGATTCAACCGCGACGCCGGTACCGGCATGCGATTCAGAATCGCATCAAAAATTGTGGCCGTGTTTTCCCCCCGAAAGGGCAGCTGACCTGTGGCCATCTCATACAGAACGGTGCCGAACGAGAACAGGTCGCTGCGCCCGTCCAGGTCTTTAGCGCGTACTTGTTCCGGCGACATGTACGCGGACTGTGCCCAAGGTTGAGCCAGGGCTGGTCAGATGGTCCGGATCGAGAGCGAGTGTGCTGAGCGTGCCCATGCTTTCAGGTTCAGTTTTCGCAGTAGGAACCTTTGCTAAGCCGAAATCGAGAATCTTGGCATGACCCGCAGTCGTGACGAAAATGTTCGCTGGCTTGATATCGCGATGCACAATCCCCTTAGCGTGAGCAGCTTCGAGCGCATCAGATACTTCGATTGCCACATTGAACAATTGATCCAGTTCCATTGGTCGACCCGCCAGCGTTCGTTTCAGCGTTCGGCCTTCCAGATATTCCATGACGATGAAGATGTGGCTGCGTTCTTCGGTGATTTCGTGAATAGTGCAAATATTTGCGTGATTCAGTGCAGATGCAGCCTTGGCTTCGCGCTTGAACCTTTCAAGCGCATGGATGTCGTGGGCTAAATGTTCCGGCAGGAATTTCAAGGCGACAGGACGGTCGAGCTTGAGGTCCTCGGCCTTGTAAACAACACCCATCCCGCCGCCACCAATTCTCTCAATTATTCGATAGTGGCCGAAGGTCTGGCCGATGAAGGAATCGTGACCTGATGTCTCAGTGGTCACGGGAAGGTACCTCTTCCTCCTTCCCCTTAGCTCGCATCGTATGTTTCCCGCCCAGCTAAGTCAACGACGGACGGCACAAACATAGGTACTGGTCCGTACTTTTCCGATTGATGTCATAACGAAGGGCCAGCCCGACCCCTACTCGGAACTGGCCCTGCTCCCTCGGGAAATGTGGGGCCACGTCAATAAGGAAGCGTGGCCCGCCCGCGACGGAACGCGGGGAAGGCTTACTTGATGCGTTGCAGAACGGGATGCGCCTGACCCGCAACGCGGACCATGCCGTGAGAGCCATCGGTGAGTGACACGAGAACTTCCTCCGCTAC
The DNA here is from genome assembly GCA_963701055.1 of Candidatus Acidiferrales bacterium. GTDB lineage: Bacteria > Acidobacteriota > Terriglobia > Acidiferrales > UBA7541 > Acidiferrum. The sequence continues at coordinate 2,406,942 of OY969563.1, forward strand.
TGTAAACTCTCTCACTCGCCCTGGTACAAAAAGTCGGTCCGGTCAACTTTCCGCGCCCTTGGCACGACACCGGGTGCAAGGCGAAACAAAGTAAACGAGAACCAGATAACGGTCGACGCTGTAGTCGGCCGCCTGCTTAGGAATCTTAGGTTTCGTGTCTGAGGAGGGCGGTTCGCTGCAGTTGATCGGATTAGTAACGATAGTTTCAGGATGGCGACCACCCGGATGGTGGCGAGACTGCTCGGCCCGCAGTGGGCCCAAGCTCCCACGATTCCGCTCAGCAGATTGGGGAATCAGGTGACGCGCCCAAAAACATGATTCTGGGCAAGCAGAGTGGCAAATATCTATGGATTAGAATCATGGAGATACGAGGCGCGATCAGAGGGAGTTTTTGGGCAGGCCTTCAAATTCGGCCAACTTGTAGGGCTCCCCGTCGTCCCGACATCTGATGCTATCCAAGCAAGGGGAAGTCAGCCGCATCATACGACTTTTTCCAGACTTTGCCGTCCCTGTCAGCCAAGCTGACTTTGATTGCAAATCGAGCACGGGGAGAACGATTTGAGTCAATTAGGTTACGGAATAGGCCTTGAGAATTCATTTCAAGGCAGTACACTAGCTGGTCGTCTGAGTCAGAGAGGTGCACTTCCAACGGCGGCACAAAGCCATTGTTCTTTACAAGCGCGAAGATCTCAGGCACGAGAGCGCGTGCTATTTCATCGAACTCCGCTGATTGCAGATGCTTGAGTGGTCTATCCACGGCGGCCGCGCAGTGTGGCATCCTTGCTCATGGCTGACTTCCTTAACCTTAACAAAATGATTGTCTAGTTGAAATGCAGCCCTCTATGTTCGCATCATTCAGATTGGTTCACCTTGCAGATTCAGTAGAGTCCGCTGCTCAATCTGAGCCCTCCCCGCGGAAACGGGTCAGCAGGATAATACGGATTGTGGGCGGGGCGACTGCGTCTTACACGATGCGGCTTTTTGGAGCTGCGATCTGCTTCTCAAGCTCCGCGTCCCGCACCTTTAAATCCCTTCGGACGGCATTCAGAAGATACTTGTAGTCCTTGACAGGTAAGCTTGTGTGGACTGCGGCGCTAAAGAGACCGCTGTAAAGGTTGACGATACGGAGCCCATTATCGATTAGCGCCTTGATCTCCGAGAAGAGAATAGGATTTTGCTTGGCGAAGCCCTTGGGGTCTAGCGCGCTTGAGCGGCTACGGTGCGCAAAATAGTTGTTCCGCCAGATCGTGAGCTTCTTGACTAAGAGGTCGGCATTGCTCACCGATTCCAAATCCTTTGCAGTTGCGCAGAATCTGGCTTCCGAGGGTCAGCCGCAAGCGAATCGACGAATGGATTGTCTTTCAGTTGTTCGCGGAAGTTTGGCTCGTCGAAGAAATGTAGGTTGGCTTGGATAGTCTGAAGGAAGTCCTGAGGTTGAGGCTCGATCTGCCTTCGTACAGATCATAGGCCTTGCAGAGCCGCAGTAGGGTGGCGTCCATATGAGCACTCAAGGTAAACGCCCAGAACGCCGCAGACTGGTTGAACTCCGCTTGGTAATCTTGGATAGCGGCATTAAGATCCTGATGAAGTCGGAAATGGTCGTGCGCGTCGATGAGTTCGTCGACCAACGCCTCCAGCAGGCGCTTAAACTGACCCGAGTCGGTAACGTAGATCTTCATTCGTTATTCCTTGGAAGGTGCTGTCAGCTATTTTAGCGGAATCCTCGATTCAAATAGAATCAGTGCCAACATGCAGAAATCAGCTAAACACGGGGAATGCAAACTCTGCCTGCTCGACAAGCCACTCTGCGATAGCCATCTCGTCCCACGGTCAGTCTATGCTCTCTGCCGGGCGACCGGCGCAAAGAACCCTAATCCATTCCTCATCACCCATCGGTTCGCTATGCAAACTTCGCGACACATGCAAGTACCACTCCTCTGCTTCGAGTGTGAGCAGCTGCGCCGCCCCAGCGCCTGAATCTCCCCGCAAATCGTTCCCGCGTCCAAATCGCGGCCGTTGCACGCAACATCGGCGCCGGCCGCAGCAAGCGCCAGCGCAATGGCCGCGCCAATCCCGCGATGCGAGCCGGTAACCAGCGCAATTTTACCGTTGAGTTGGAAAGCTGCCATGCTCATCGATTTATTCTCCACTCGAAATCATTCTGCAGAAATCCGCCCTCCTGCGCACGAACTTCAAATCCTGCGCACTAGCCCGCGATCGGTGGCCTCCGTATTGCGTACCAGCAATAAAACCAGAAGCATCCCAACGAAGGGAATCAGCCCGGCAATGATCATCAGCGGATCGAACAAATGTGTGCCCGTGGCCAGTCGCGCATCGGAAAGCCGCCCCGCCAACAGATACACGATAATCGTGCCGACCGACGCGCCTGTTCCGCTCAACCCGCTGACGGAAGCCACGGAATCGCTGTGAAAAATATCGGAAGGCAGCACATTCGCAATGGTCGTGAACGAACCATAAGAAAAAGTCGCCAGGCCAAAGAGCAGCGCAAGCAAGGTGAGGTTCACCGTGAAAATCGTGGGAATCAGCAGCGTCACGCCGATACCGCCGAACACCGCCAGTGCCTTGCGCCCGTTGCCAACGGACCACCCTCGTTTGATCAGATAGCCGGACATAAAGCCGCCAAAGAAATTGCCAAGATCGGCAGCCAGAAAGGGAATCCACACCGCGAACAACCCCGTCTTCAACGAAATCCCCTTGGCCACCAGATAAATCGGAAACCAATCCGCGATAAAAAAGAAAACCGGGTCGGTAAAAGTTCTGGCCACAATCGTTCCCCAGGTTTGCGGCAATTTCAAAAGGTCCCGCCACCGAGGACGAACCCTGCTCGCAGAACCCGGCAAGTCCGCGTCAGCGTCAGCAAGGATCATGCGCCGCTCACCCTCTTCGATGCGCGGATGTTCCCCTGGCGTGTAGTAAAGCCAGCGCCAAACCACCAGCCACGGAATACCCAGCAGCCCAGGAACAACAAATGCAGCGCGCCAGCCAAACCGGAAATAAATCCACAGAACAACGAACGGCGCGATCGCCCCTCCGATGGAAGATCCGCTGTCAAAAAACGCCGTGGCCAACCCGCGCTCGTGTTTCGGGAACCATTCGGATACGGCTTTGGTGGCTGCGGGCCAGTTCCCGGATTCGGCCGCGCCAAGGAAAAAACGAAAGCCCATAAAAGAGTAAAATCCGCGCGCCAGCGGCGTCAGCAGCGAAACAAGCGAATACCACGCCACAGTGATGGTCAAGCCGCGTTTTGTGCCGACGCGATCCATCAACCGGCCGAACAGCGTCTGCCCCACGGAATAAGCAGCGCGAAAGGCGATCACGATCGCGGCGTAATCCGTGTTGGTCCAGTGATAATCGTGCTTGAGGAACGGAGCGAGAAGCGAAAGCGTCTGGCGATCAACATAATTAATGACCGTGGACGCAAAGAGAATTCCGCCAATCCACCACCGCAGATGGGGAATCGTGCGGCGACGCCCGCCAGAATCATTTTGCGCTGGGCGAGAATGCGCACCATTCTGCATCAGAAATCCGCCAAGACCGCAGAACGGCCGCCCATTTTTCAGGCCGACGCCGTCAGCGTCGAAAGTGTCGCTGGACTGAGCAACGCCGAAGATTGCCGGTCCAGATAAACAGTAGCGTTGGAATGGTTCCGCAAAATCGAAGACGGCGCCATCGGACTGATAGGCCCATCGAAACAGAGTTTAATAGCCGCGGCCTTCCGCGTGTCCGGAACCACCGCGAGTAATTCCCTGGCCTTCAAAACCTGGCGCACGGACATGGAAATCGCATGTGTCGGCACAGCGTCCAGATCCTTGAACCAGCCCTCGCCAACCTGCTGCATGCGGCAAGCATGATCGAGCGCCACGGTGATGTACGGCTCTTCGATTTCAAAATCGGCGGGAGGATCGTTAAACGCGATATGTCCATTTTCGCCGATGCCCAGAAACGCGATGTCAATCGGCGCGGAACTAATGGCTTTGCCCACGCTACGGATCACTTCGCCGGGATCCTTGCTCCCGTCGAGCAGGTGATGATGCACGATGCCTGTCTTTCCAATCAAACGTTCCTGAAGAAATCTGCAGAAACTCGCCGGGTGCGTCATCGGCAGCCCGATATATTCGTCCAAATGAAATAATTCCACTTGTTTCCACTGGATGCCTGGCGAAGCGGTCAGCGCTTCCAGAAACTCGAATTGAGAAGCGGCGCTGGCCGCCACCACGCGCGCTCGTCCCCGCTCCGCAATCGCGGATCGAATCGCCGACGCCGCTTGAATGGCAGCCGCTTTCCCAAGTGAAACTTTGTCATCGAAAACTTTCAGAAGCATTCGTCAGTCTCCTCTGCAAAGACTTTGCGGATCGTGAGAGAAAGCAACAGCAATACGTGAAAATTCAGCTTAAGAAACCTTGACATCATATCAGACGCGTGATGTTCTCTTGCTTCCCCTCGGCAAAGGCCAGCGCGCGTCGAAAGGGAACTACTTGCTTAATCTTTCCAAAAATCGAACCAAACCCGAGGGCCGCATGAAACAGAGAATCGCAAAAGCGACAGGCGTGTGTGCGTTGCTGGCCCTTCTATTCCTGACCTGGCCCCCGGTCACCAAAGCGCAAACCATTCAAGTCGACGCCACCCCCAGCCATGTCGCGAACACCTTCAGCCCGCCTTATGCCCTCGGATCAACAGTGGATCGCGTGCCCAGCAACGCCACCGACCCATTTTTCAAGCCGGAAGCAATTCAGAAAATCTTATCGGCCGGTTGGGGCGCGATCAGCTACCGCCAAAATACGGATCTATTCGTACAAGCGTGGCACTGGAACCCAAAGGGCACCTGGAGCGATCCAGCAGGTCGTGGCTATTTCACCGGCGACGCCAATCCCACGGAAATGATTCGCCACTCCTACGGCTATGCCCTGCAGCATCGCGGATTCACGCGCAACGGCGGCCTGGAAGACGAACTTTTCTCGCGCCTGAATGACGGCGACCTGAGTACCTACTGGAAAAGCAATCCTTATCTCACGGAAACCTTCACCGGGGAAAGTGACGCGCTCCATCCGCAGTGGATCGTCATGGATCTGGAATCGCAGCAAACGGTCAACGCCATCCGCATCGCATGGGCCGAACCCTACGCGACCGTCTACGAAGTGCAGTACTGGCGGGCCACCGGCGACGCCATGGACGAACAAGCTTCCGGCGAGTGGAAGAATTTCGCATCTGGCGCAGTCGAAAACGCAAAAGGAGGCACGGTCACACTGCGCCTGGATTCATCCGGAGTCACCACGCGGTGGGTGCGCGTGCTGATGACCAAATCCTCCAACACGTGCGATACCCACGGAAGCGCCGACAAACGCAATTGTGTCGGCTACGCTATCAAAGAAGTTTATTTGGGCACGATCGACCAAAAAGGCGAATTCAAGGATCTCTTGCGCCACTCCAAGGACCAGAAGCAGTCCGCAACCTATTGTTCTTCCGTTGATCCGTGGCACGAACCCAGCGATCTCTTCGTTGCTCCAGACCAGATGGCCTCAGGCGATCAGCCCGGTTTCGATCTGTTTTACACCAGCGGCATCACCCGGGGCATGCCCGCCATTATTCCGGTAGCCATGCTCTACGGCACGCCGGAAGATTCCGCCGCGCAAATCGCTTATGTCGAAAAGCGTGGGTACCCCATCGCCTATGTGGAAATGGGAGAAGAAGCCGACGGCCAGTACATGATTCCGGAAGATTATGGAGCGTTATACCTGCAATGGGCCAAGGCCCTTCACGCCGTCGATCCGAATTTGAAATTGGGCGGTCCTGTCTTCCAGGGCGTAATCGAAGACATCAAGGTGTGGAAAGACGCGCGCGGCGACGATTCCTGGTTCGGCCGGTTTCTCGATTACCTCAGGGCCCATCAGCGCCTCTCGGACTTTGCCTTCATGTCCTTCGAGCACTATCCCTATGACGGCTGCGAGACTCCCTGGCAAAACCTGTACCAGGAGCCGCAGTTGATCACCCACATCATGCAAGTCTGGCGCGACGATGGACTGCCTCCGGGAATCCCGATGTTTGACACGGAGACCAACGCGCACGGCGGAGAAGCGTCCGTCGACGTGTTTGGCGCTCTGTGGTTGGCCGACTCGTTCGCCGGATTTTTGACCGCCGGCGGAAAAGGTACGTTTTATTACCACGACCTGCCGTATTCCCCGCCGCATCCCAATTGCAAAAACAGCTGGGGCACCTATCGAATGTTCATGACCGACGAGAAATATGAAATCAAGACGCCGACCTCACAGTATTTCGCCGCGCAAATGCTCACGAAGGAGTGGGTGCAGCCAAAAGACGCCGAGCACAAGTTATTTCGCGCCGTGGGCGACATCAAAGATTCCAGCGGCCATGTTTTGGTAACGGCCTACGCGGTATTGCGCCCCGATGGGCAATGGTCGGTTCTACTGATCAACAAGGACCATGATTACGACCACGCCGTGCACATCGTCTTCGATGATTCCGAATCCAATAAACACAGCGCCTTCGCAGGCCAAGTCACGATGATCACCTTCGGCAAAAGTCAGTACCACTGGCATCCAGCGCGGAGGAATGGCTACGCCGACCCAGACGGTCCGGCGCTCAGGTCCACAATCGACGGCGGACAAAACTCCCTCTACACGCTGCCGGCCGCCTCGGTCACCGTGCTGCGCGGCAATATCGCAGCAGCGGAACAAAAATCTAATTAAACTCGGGAGGCTGCGGCTTCAGACTGTGCCGAGACCGCGGGTGCGGGTTTAGAGCCCACGCACCACAAACCCGATCCTTCTTCGTACTCACCACCTGAGGTCGGTCCCTCTTGCCGCAGGGCGCTCTTCTTCAGTGTGCACACATAGCCCCTGCGAGCGACACAACTGCCGAGAATGTAAGAGATAGGCCTGATCGCAACTCAAGCTGGGGAGGCGACTACTGCTGGAGGGTCATCCCTTCCAGACATACTTGCCGCAGGGGCAAGGAACTGTTTCCGCGGGATTCTTCTTTTGCAAGGGACTTCGGCAAACTGGACAATTTTTCTGCCACATAGCTACACCTGGTTTTTCTCTGGCGAATCAGCCAAAAACGAACCGAATTTGGCGCGGGCCCCTGCCGTACTGATCAAATTTCAGGGCTCTTTGGCGTAAGGGCCGTTCGGATTGAAACATCGCGGCAAGTAGCCCGCAGCAAGTAGCCCATGCAAACTTCATGCCACGCCGAAGAAATAATCTCTTTCGGCTGGAAACACCCCTAACCCAAACGAACGACGCCACATCCCGCAGCCGCAGGCGAGACTGCGAGCAAGTCCCGCGGAATTCCGCCCACCAGCTTGGAAAGCGTTTTCCTTCAGTGCGCACGGAATTATCACGACCACGCCGCTTCGAATGGTAAGCCGGTCCAAAAATATCAAGCTTTTGGCGCCGCTCCGAAAATCTCCACCAACCGCCCGGCGATCAGTTTATCCTCGCCTTCCTTCAACTGCCACACGGCGAAGCCAAAGCTTTGCGGATCGCTTGGATGGCCGTGGTGGCCGCCATGATTCTCCCCGCCGGCGGGCGCCTTCGGGTCCCGCCCTCGCATTCCGCTAGCACCGGCGCCCATGCTGCCAATCCCCATCGGCCGCGTGTCCGCCAGTTGCTGCATCACTTCCGGCCCGGTGATCTTCAGTCGGGACGGATCGATGTGCCAGCTATATCGCGGCGTCACATTCCCCAGCGCCTGTGGATTGAACTGCCTCGGCAGCGCCGTCACCCCGAATTTCTTCACGGCATCGGTAATCGCCTGCGCTCGCGCGTCGTAAATCTTCAGCATTTCGTCGAGGTCCTCATTTACGAACAGCTCCAGCGCTTTCAACAGCCCGAAAATCGTCTCCTTCCCGACCTTGCAGCAACGCCCGATGCGATCCTCCTGCGGACTCATGTTCAGCAGCGCGTAATGGATCAGCTCTTCCTTCCCGATCAACACGCCGGAAGCCTGCGGCCCCCGGATATCCTTCCCGCCGCTGAACGTCACCATGTCAAACCCCATTGCCGGGTATTCCCACAGCCGCTCTTTCGGCGGAACGTCCGCGGCCGCATCGTTGAACGTATAAAGGTTATGCTCTTTCGCGATAGCAACGGTTTCGGCTCCGCTGACCTTTCCATTCGCGGACAAAATATTCGTGAAGTGGATTGCCACCGTCTTTGGGTTGATCGCCGCAATCATCTCCTCCCGCGTTTCTACCTCCACCAGCTTTGCGCCCGTCTGCCGGATTTGGTGGTCAAACGGATAGCGGTGGCTCTTCTGGATGATCACTTCATTCCGCGGAAAATTGCTCACGTCGGGAATGTCTCGCATCCGCGGTTCCAGGTCCTCGGTCATCATTCCCGCGTAGCCCACCACCATCGCCGCCGCCGCGCCGCCCGTCACCAGTCCTGTATAGCCAGCCGGAGACTTGCAAATCTTCGCGATGAATTTCCCGGCAGCCACTTCCAGCTCGTCGATCAATACAAAATGTTCGTTGCCTCGCCGGATCAGTTCCATCACTTCGGGCTTCATCACCGACCCGCCGATCACCGTCACCGTGCCATTGATATTGACCAGCGGCGTAACTCCCAGCTCCGCGTAAATATCTCCCGTCGAACCAAGCCCGCTGGTAATCGGCACAATCGGACTGCCGTCCACGCCCGCCGCGCCAGCCTTATGCTTCTTCCCAAACGCACCCAAATCTGTCGGCGCAACCATTCCACCAGTCAACGCCCCAAGCGCACCCAAAAACGCCCGTCGATCCCACCCAAACCGTAAGCCCATAAGTATCCCCTCTGGAGTGCGGGAGCCCAGCTCCCGCTTTCACAAACCTAACCTCATCCAAAAATCCAAAGCGGCAGCCCTGCTGCCGCCACCGCCGAAACTTATTCTCCTCCCGCCACCGCATTCACCACCTTCGCGCTTCCCACGATCTCAATCAGCGAATCTCCCGGAATCCATTCCAGCGCCATGCACGCGCGTGACGGCGCCTTCCCCGGCGAAAAATATGTTCCGTAAATCTTATTCAACGCATCGTACTGCGCTTTGTGCGCGTCGAATCGCGCCTTGCCGGTCGGCATCGGCACACCATCCGCCAAAGGCAAACACAGAAACACCGTCAGGTGCAGAATGCTGTCCATTGTGCCCCCGTTGCGCTCCACCGATTTCTTCAGCGCATCCATTGTCCGCGTGACGTGCTTCTCGAACGGGTCCGTCACCAGCACATGATCCTCTTTCGGGTAGCCGTCATTTGCGCCAGTTCCGGAGAAATAATAAATTCCGTCATGCACGTGATTGCTTCCGCCAGGGCGCCGGGGCATCTCTCCCGCGGCTCCTCCGGCGGCAGGTGCGCTTGCAGGTGGACCCTGTTGAGCGAAGAGTTTCGTCGCGCCGGTCACACCGGCCGCCAGCGCCGCAATCTTGCCAAAAAAGCTGCGTCGAGTATCGATTTCCATGCAATTTCTCCTTAGGAATTTTCAGTCAGGCAAGCGAAAGCGAACCAATCATAACTCAAGCACCGGCACAGTCACGCCGATCCGCCAACCTGGAAGAGCCTACTCACATCGTATCCCCCTAGCGGGGTTGAAGTGTTTGAGTGAGAAGAGACGGAAGGAGATGGCCGCCCGGCTGGGGGGAGAGCCGGGCGGCGCGCGGCGAGTAGAATGGCCGCGTCATGGCTACTTCCGTCCGTTATTTCGATCTGGTGCGTGAGATGAGAGACGCGTACAACCATCGTCTGCGGCTGGTCGAGAGCGCCAAGCAGCGGGGCATCAAGCCCACAGCAAAACTGTTTGCTACCACCGCACCCACGGTGCGCAAATGGCTACGCCGCTATCAACAGCGCGGCCCTTCCGGCCTGCTGGCTCTTTCTCGCGCTCGTCATCACCAAGCTCAGAAAACCCCTCCGCTCATCGAGGCCCAACTGGTGGAGCTCCGCAAAACACTTCCCACCTTCGGCTCGCGCCGCCTGATCCGCGAGTTCGACTTGTCCATCAGCCACCGCGCGCTGGAACGCATCTGGCGCGAGCATGGGCTGCTGAAGAAACGCCAGAAGAAATATCAGCGTAAACAAGACCTCGCGCACATCAAAGCGCAGTGGGCTCTGTTCCAGCAAATCAGCGCAGATACCAAGGATTTAAACGATATCCCGCGCTACTGGACGCAAGCGCGGCGCCTGCACTTGCCGGTGGTTCAGTACACCGCTCGGGAGATCCGCAGCGGTCTGCGGTTCTGGGCTTTTGCGCAAGCACGCAGTGCTTCAGCCAGTGCGGTGTTTGCCGCGCGCATCCAGCAGCATCTGCATCGCTACGGCCTCTCGCTGCGCGATCTGGTTTGGCAGACCGATAACGGCGGCGAGTTCAAGGGAGATTTCCCCAAGGCCCTCGGCGACAGCCAGCATGTGCGCATCCCTCCCGCCGCGCACACCTACCAGAGCGACGTGGAAACCGTGCACCGCCTGGAGGAAGATGAATTCTTTGACCTCGAAGACTTCTCTAGCCGCGGCGAGTTCCTCGCCAAAGTGCACACCTACCAGCTCTACTTCAATCTGGCTCGTCCCAACTCGCATAAAGAAAATCAGAGTCCTTGGCAAATCATCGAGCGGCTCGCTCCCCGCTCGCCCCTCGCACTCTGCTTGCTTCCACCCGTCTTCCTCGACTACTACCTCAATGACTCAGGGGGATACGATGTGGGTAGGCTTCCCTCCCCGATCCGCCAACCACCGAAAAATTGTCATCGTGAGGAGCGCCTTCCCCGACAAAGGATCTCAACCGGTCCACACTCCTCAAAACTTTTCTCTCTAGAAATTCAAGTGCCAAATCTTTCCGCGGACTTGGCTTGCCTCTTGAGTCTTTCTTCTTCCCGGTTCTTCGGCGTTGCGTTCGTTTCCAGGGAATGAAGGAGTTGACCGGAAATTGCGGCGATTCCATCGACAGCCGCCACGAACGCCGCTTCATTCGCCTTCGACGGTTTGTTAAACCCGCTGATCTTGCGCACGAACTGCAGCGAAGCGGCTCGAACCTCTTCCTCCGTCACCGGGGGATCAAAATTAAACAACGTCCGGATATTTCGACACATAAGTGCTAACCTCCGCAACGCGGCAAGAGCAGATTTTATCGCCGATAACAAACCTCAGCAACCGCACCGATTTTCCTGGGCGCCCCATTTTGAGCGTCGTTTGCGAAGGGTGGGTCCTGGGGTTTTCTTTCTTCTTTAGTGCTTCACAGGCGCATGGCTTCAGCCATGCCAGCAAACTCCAAAAAATTTCTGCATATCGCGATGCTATTTATTCGGCAGCACGTCGTACGGCCGCATCATCTCATTATCTTCATGCTCCAGAATGTGGCAATGCCACACATACCGGCCCGGATAGCCTTCAAATCGCGCGATGATCCGCGTGATCATTCCCGGATGCGCGCGAACGGTATCTTTCCATCCGACTTCGTCCGGATCGGGCGGAACCGGTGGGCCCGTGAACCGGATCTGCTGGTGGCTCACATACGCAAAGTTCTCGATCTTTCGGCGATCCAAAATCTGAAATTTCACCAGATGCAGATGGATGGGATGAGAATCGTCCGTGGGATTAACGAAGGACCATATCTCCGTCGAGTTCAGCACCGGATTCTCCGTAACCGGATCGTGCCAACTCTTTCCGTTCAGGAGCATTTTCACGGGGTTTTGCACCAGGTCATCCACTTCATCCAGCGACAACAACCGGGTTTTCACAGCCGCGGATTCCTGCAGCCTCTCGATGGTGCGAAGCGTACTTGGCAACACACTGTCATCGTTCACACCTGTCCCCGAAACACGAAACTGCAACAAAGGAACGACGTCATCGTTAAGAACGACTTTACTTCCCGCGCTATCCTTGAAATCGACGACCAGGTCCAGGCGTTCACCGGGCGCAATCATGATTTTACCGGTCGAAACCGGGGAGCCAACCAGTCCCTGGTCCGTCCCGATCAGATGAAACGGCAATTTATTTGAGAGCGATAAATGGTAAAAGCGGCCATTGGAAGCGTTGAGCACGCGAAAACGGTATTTCCGCGGCTCCACGTCCACGAACGGAAACAACTTCCCATTGATCAGATTCGCGTTCCCAAAAAATTCCGGAATCCACGGAGCATCCGCCTTGTCGGACACCGGATAATAGAGCTGGCCGTCTTTATCGAACATGCGGTCGCTAAGCACCAGGGGAATCTCGTATTTCCCGTTGGGCAAGTGCAGCGCGTCTTCCACCTTATCCCGGAGAATATAAGCCCCAGCGAGCCCCGCGAAAATATTCAGGCGATTAATTCCCATCGCGTGGTCGTGATACCACAGCATCGCCGCATCCTGCTGATTTGGATAGTGATACACCACGGACTTTCCCGGCACGATCCAGTTCGCCGGATAGCCGTCGCTTTCGGGAGGAACTTTGCCGCCATGCAGATGCGCCACCGCCCGCACCGCCGGTTGATCGGCCTCCGCGCCATGCAGCGTCTGGTCGATCGGCAAAAAATGTTCCTGTGGCAGCTCGTTGGCCCACTCCACCAGCACAGCTTGCCCGCTCGCAAGATCAAACGTGGGACCCGGAAACATCCCGCCGAAGCCCCACATGCGTGTCGGCTTCATATCGCGGTGAACCCTGGTTTCGAAGGCCCGCATCGGCACACGATAGTAGGGAATCTTGATCGCTGAATTTTCCGGACTGGACCTCGTTCCATTGCTGCGCGCGAGCGCGGGAACCGGCAGAGGATCTACGAACGGCGTCAACGTGTTGGGATCCAGCGCCGGCCGCGCCTGAGTTACCCCGGCCTTTCCTCCTCCGTGTTGCGTCAACACTGCTCCGGTTGCGAGTGTGCCTGTGCGCAAAAACCCGCGCCTGCTTATCGGCATGTCTGTGCCTTTCGACTAAAAAGATCGATGAGAAACAAAAACAGCGGGCGCAACGAATATGAATTCGTCCGCCCGCTGCATTTTATACTCAGTCCACTTGTGGCACGGCCACTCTTGGCTGTGTTCTTTCAATCGTGCGAATTACCACCCGTGAGATGCCACAACCTCTCCCGTCGTCGGGTTCAAGATCAGGATGCCATCCTCTTCCCGGCAATGGTTGAAATCGAACATGTTGGTGATGATTCCGGCGATGGAGTCGAACGAACCGTTCCCGATGCGTTCGCCGCCCAGCCAGTTGTCCTCGATGAAGCGGATGATTGAACTCTGATCCGTGGTCGTGTGATCCACAAAGTTCGGCCGTGCGTAGGGCGAAATCACCATGAAGGGCAAACGTGGGCCATAGCCGCAGCGACCCTGCGCGGAAGCCGCAGTGACTCCCGGCAAGATGTTCGTGGCGCTCTGGCCGCAAAAACCGGTGCCATTCAAGGCGTCCGCAGGTGTCTGGGACTGGTTCACAAGGGGACCCATCTGGTGGTCGTACCAGCCGTCAGAGTCGTCATACGCGATAATCACCGCGGTGTTTTGCCATTCCGGAGTCTTCTCTAGGAAGTTGATGGTATTGACGATAAATGTCTGCTCGTCGATCGGATCCGAATAGCCGGCATGGCCATCCTGATAGCCCGGTGCCTTCAGGAAGCTCACGGCGGGGAAGTTGCCCTTGCTCACGGCGTCAAAAAAGTCGTGCGTATCATATTGATGATTCGCTGGACCCTGGTTGCCGATCTCGGCAATCGATGCTGGACGAATGTGGGTTGGGTTCGCGGTGCTGGCGTAATACTGGAACGGTTGGTGATGTGGGATATAGTCGACTTTGGTGATCGTGGTGATCGCAGAGGTCGTGCTTCTCTTGCAACCCGTTGTGCCGTTGCTATTTGTGACCGTCAGATCGAAGCCGCCCTCGAAAAAGCCCCAGCTGACCCCCGCCGCATTAAGCAGGTCCCCGATGTTCTTGCCACTCATGGAGAACTTTTCACCGGTGGAGGTTGAGCAAACATCGCCGGCAGGGTCCGAGTCGCTGTTCACGGTATAGCCGCCGTTCCCATCCTCGACCAAGGATCCGGTGCCGTTTACGTTATCGATCGCGCCATTCGTTTGGCCAGAGGCCAGGTTCAGCGCGCCCGGTGTAGATGGGCCAAAGTTCGAGCCATAGGAGTTGTCGTTCATTGCGAAGTGCTGAGCGTAATTCCACATGCCCGTCACGGTGTTTCCGTCGTAATAGCCCATTGCCAGGCCAGTGGTGTTGAAAATCGCAGGGGAGCCGGTGCCGCCAGCCGCTGTGCCTCCTGCTCCGGTGAATTCCGGGAACAGGTCCATTACGCCGCCATCGAATGCTTGCTGTTCTGGTGTGTAGTCATGGTCCTGGTCCGCTGTGGATGCCTGGGACGGGCTCAACCGGAAAGGATTCGTGGCGCCCGTCTTATTGGCAGGATTTAGGTTGGGGTTGTGCGTCAAAAGAGCCGCCCCGTATCCATTTACCGACGGCGTTCCCGGTGCGGGGTGGAAAGGGGGCTCTCCCTTAAGATTCAATGCATTGGGATAGGTTCCAAAGTAGTGGTCGAACGATACGTTTTCTTGAAAAATCACAACAATGTGTTTGATTGGTGTAGCAGTGGGACTATAGCCGCCCGGTGAAGCGTATATCATCCCGGGGTTGAGCAATACTCCCGCAAGCAAACTTGCAAAAACTCTGCGCATATTGATCCAGGCCTCCATAAGGTTCCGACGTTTACCTGTGTGTGTACAGGCAGCGCGGACAAAACAGGCGAGACTTTATCGGCGAAACGTTACGTCCGTGTGAAGACACTGTGGACGGCCTGTGAAGGCTTTGCCAGTACCATCCCGAAACTCCCCAATCTGCAGCCCTACAAGCTTTGCCCGACTTACGCGAGGATCAGAAAAATGTTAATTGGATATGCCGCGACGTAGGAGTAGACTCCTGCAACATACCCAGGCGACCGCCTCGCCTTAGGCGTCGAGGGAGGGCATTTTGTGAAACCTTCTTTCTTCCTCCTGCTGTTTTGTCTTGGCAGTCTGTCCCAGACCGCTTCGTGTCCAAGCAGTCCCGCCGCGACACCTCCGCATTCTTCCTCTGCATCGGACCAGTCCGGCCAAAATGCGAATTCGTCCGCAGCCGAACATCAGGTGACGATTCCGGGTCCGCTGCGATCCTTCCTGCGCATGAGTGGAATCAGCCAAGGAGTTTCGTCGGAAGAAGTGTTGCCGATCCTTGCGCACAACGTGATCCTGCACGGCTACGAATTGGGCAGATCGACCGAGTACCTGATTTTGTTGCGGCGCTACGTCCAACAAGCAAAAGAACTGACCACTCTCGCCGGCCAGCCAGCGAGCCTTCGAGTGCAAGGCTGCAAAGACGCGGACGCACTTCTCCGTGTCTTGGGATACAGGACGGAAGGAGAGTGTGGGCACGATGGCATGAGTTTGGTCACGGCCGATCCCGAAAGAGCCTTTCTGACCATTGATTCAGGATTTCCGTTGTTGAAATTGGAGGAAGCGCTGCAGCACGACGCGCCCTTTACCTACGCCTATCAGGGCAGCAATGTTCCGGCGTTGTTTACGCCCGCGGAGTGGGTCGCGGTGAACGCAAAGAAGGGAGATCAGAAGCGCGATTTTCTGGAGAGCCTGTTGTACGAACCACAGTTGGCGCGGCTGTACTGGGCGATGTCGCGAATCGAACCGCAGACGCGACTCGCCTTGCAAAGACAAATCGGGCTGGAAAAATTGCTTCCCACTGCTCCCACGCTCGATCTTTACGGAAGCCAGCTCTTAATCCGTGACGGCGCCGTCGTGGTCCCGGGTGGAAAAGAGGCGGAAAAGGATTGGCAATTCATGGCCGGTGCGAGCCCGCGCGCGCCGGTGGACTTCGTTCTCCGGCTCCTGACAGCGGATCGCGGGTGGTTGGCCGCGTACTATGACGCGATAGCGCGAACCAGCGCGAGCCAGCAGGCACACTTCGCCGCAAACCATCGATTGAAGAATTATTATGCTGCTTTCCGTTCCCCCGGAGCATCTGCGGAAGCGGGTGCCAGAGTGGCTTTTCGGCCTGCGCCTGCCTTGATGGTGCTAACCACGCGGTTGGAGTGGGATGCCAACGGCGATCCCTATGTGCCCGGCGGATTGCAGGTCTGGAGCGAAATTTTGCGCCAGAGGGCGGATAACAAGTTCATGCACGGCTTAACCAAGCACTTTTCGGATTGGAAAAATCCGGACCAGTTGGCGGAAGCCATGTTTGCTTTTTCGCGGATGGAAACCGATTCCGGCCCGGTGCAAGCCTATCTTTGTTTGAGCGAATTGGATCACCGGCGCGGGCCGTCTCGGCGATTGAGCCCTGCTGCAGTTCTGTTGATGGCGGAGCGCTACGCGGACTTCAGCGATCAATATCTGATTTTCAGCGAATTCCCCGAACTGAATGACGAATCCATTACTCACTTTCTCCGGACCGCAGAGGCTCTGAGTAAAATCTCCGATCACACGCTGCGGGGAAACGCCATGGGAATTTTCCAGGCCAATGTCGGCTTTTGGCAAATCCTTGCGCGGCAGGGAGAAATCGACTCGGCTCACCTGAATTCTTCGTGGATGCAAATGATTCGGCCGTTCGACGCCATCCCATCAGACGCTCAGCTCGTTACGGCTGCGCGTGCTTCCCTCGGGCAAGTGTTCAACGCCGCAACCGGGAAAACGCGCGGAACCCAGGACGAGCTGATTAGTTTACTCGCTGGAGCGCCGCAAGTCTCCGCCGAAGGCCAGCAAATGCACAAGGAAATGGCCGACCGCATCCGGTTGGTGCTGGACGATCAGCGGCTCGTTTCCCTGGACACGTTGTTTGCGCTGGATGACGGCCTGAAAAAAATCGAGCAAGGCGACAGCGCCGAAAAAGCAGGCGTGGAAGCGCTGGCGGGCGAACTTCGCGAATTCGAAATGCCACGGCCCATCTTTACCAACAGCGAGCGCTCTCGCTGGGCTGCGGGCACATACAACAACCGTCACACCGAACAGCAGATGCGCACCGATTTGCTCAAGACTCTCAAGCCCCCCACTTCGCCGAAGCAAATTGAAGCGGCCCGTGGGCAGCTTGCCACCTTTATCAGAGATAGTTTGGTCGGCATGAATTACGCCTACTACGAGCCGCCCGGTTCGCAGGTCTTGCACAATAACCCGCTGTTTGTCCGCTCGCATGATTTCTCCGGAGACACCGTCATCGGCGCGGACCATCTGTGGCAGGCGCCGCGGCTTTTTGGTTCCGGCTCTCCCGCCGGAGGCGGCGCGCACCTGATCGGATCGCTCGCCGATCTCCCCTACGCACTGTCCGAGTCTGAACAAGACTTCATTGCTCCCGATCACGTGCAGGCGTTGATCTGGCAGCAATTTGTTCCGGGCCTGCTGAGCAATGCCATCGTGCCGCGTTGGTGGAACGTGAGCCGCAATGAGGTGCACGCAGTGGCGCTCTATCAACGCGCGGGAGAGGAATTGCTGACCGCGTCGTTGACTGACGAAGATCTGCGAGCCAAGGTTGTCGGCGTACTTTCCGAACGCATGTTTCCGCAGCGCCGCGCGTGGCTGGAGGAAACCCTGCAATCGGGAAGAAAAAGTGAAGTGCTGGAAGGCGTTTCTCCCGCCGATACTTTCTTCCTGACGGCGCAGTTCAGAGCGAAATATCCGGCCGACCTGGAACGGGATAGCCCCGCAGGCAAGGAACTGGATGCGTTGATCCAGCAAGATCCGAAAGAAGTCAGCTGGGAACGTTTGTCGCAAGACTTCGGCGTAATCCATCCGGTATTCACGCAGACGTATGCGCGCGAGTTCATCAACGTGAGGCCATTCCCCGCGTTGGGCGGCAACTATAGCCGCTTGATGGGCGAATGCTGGGATTCCGGAAATCTCTATTGGGCGCGCTTGGCGGATGAAATGGGTTATTCCCCGGTGGTGCTGAATCGCATGGTGCCAGACCTGACGCGCAGGATGGTGGAAAGGATTGCGGCCAGCGAATTGGAAGACTGGCCGGCCACGCTGCGAGCGTTGCGAGAGACGGGCGACGAAGTTCGCAAGGGAAAGACGTCGTTGTCGGCCGGTGTGGCTGCACCGGGAAAATAGTTCCTGAGGAGATTCCGCGCGCAAACGTCTGGGATGGGATAAGGATAGCGACCGTGAAGAAACTACTCTTTGTTTCAATTTTAAGTGCATGTGCAGCCTTGTGTCTCTACGTGGTGCAAGGCATAACGGCGCAGGAACCCGTGCCGTTGGATTCCCACATTCACGTGATGGTAGATTTGGTGCAACTCAACGTGGCCGTCACCGACAGTCATGGGAATTACGTGACCGGGTTGCAGCCCGGCGATTTTTCCATCGTGGAAGATGGCATCTCGCAGAAGATCGCGACCTTCGGGGAAGGGAACGAACCCAGCAGGCAGTTGATCGAGGCGTCCGCTTCCAAGGGGGACTTGAATAACGGTGCCGCTGCTCCAGATGAGAAAAACGGCAAGCAACTGACCGCAGCCGAGCTGAACTCTGTGATCGCCGGAGCAAACGTGTTTGTGTTGTTTGACACCAGCAATTATATGTATCGCGGGTTCGTATACGCCCAGGATGCCATATCCGATTTCATCCGTTCTCTGGAAGGCGCCGACCGCATCGCTTTTTATTCCTACAGCCGCGATCTTTCGCGAGCAGCGAAGCTGACTTCGGAGAAGTCTCAAGTGCTGCAGGGCGTGCGCACAACCGTCGCGGGTGACGATGCGGCCCTATACAACTGTCTGCTGCTCACCGTGAAAGACGCCGCGCAATACACCGGTCGCAAAGTGATCGTGGTTTTCTCCAACGGTCCGGACAATGCCAGCATCGTTCCTCCGGAAGACGTGGCGGAACTGGCGCAATCAACGGGCACGGCAATTTATATGGTCAGTACGCAGCAGGCGCAACTAGAGCCGATTTCAACTGCGGTATTCGAGCGCATGACTGCGGCCACCGGAGGCAAGGCCTACTTCGCGAAAAGCTGGAAAGACGAGCAGCGCGCCTTTGCCTCGATCCGCGACGACTTAGCGCATCTGTATTCGTTGAGTTACTATCCGCAACCGAACCCGAATCGCGGCTGGCGCAGTATCACCGTAAAATTGAATTCGCCACGCCTCAAGAATTGTCACGTGCGCACGCGCAACGGCTACCGCCTCCAAGGTACCCGCTTCTCCAAGCCGGCAAACCCAATGGTCGGCAGTTCAAAATAAGCTGGGATGAAGCGTTTGTTTTCGTCAGGCCGCGAGGCGGCCGGCAGGTTCCGCTTCTAGCTTTGGCCGCTTAATGTCCCAGGCCAAGCCGAGTGTGCGAAGCGTCCAGATCCCGTACCAGTTCATGTCCACTTCATACCACGTGAAGCCGTGGCGCGCTGCCTGCGGATGCGCATGATGATTGTTGTGCCAACCTTCGCCGAAGGTGAGGATAGCCACCCACAAACTGTTCGTGGAAGTGTCGCCGGTGTCGAAGCGCTGTGAGCCCCAAATGTGCGTGGCGGAATTCACCAGCCATGTGAAGTGCAGGCTCATCACCGACCGCAAAAAGACGCCCCAGAAAACCCAGGGCCAACCGCCAATCGCATAGAACAGGATCGCGACGGCCAGTGAAGGGACCACATGCCACTTGCTGATCCAGAGATGAAACTTGTCTTTGCGAAGGTCGGGCACATACGGAAGAAGTTCGGTGCGGTCGCGGTGCATGGCCCGGCCAGTCAGAATCCAGCCCATGTGAGCCCAGATGCCGCCGTCGCGCGGTGAATGTGGATCGCCTTCTTTGTCTGTGTTCTGGTGATGAATGCGATGTGTGGCGACCCAGGCGATCGGCCCGCCTTCAAACGCCAGCGTGCCGCAAGTGGTGAGGAAATACTCCATCCACTTCGGAGTCTTGTAGCCGCGGTGGGTCAGCAGCCGGTGATAGCCCATGCCGATGCCGAGGCTGCCGGCAACCCACCACATCACGATGCAGACGATCAGCGCCTTCCACGTGAAAAAGAAAATCGAGGCGAGCGCGCACAAGTGGAGGGCGATCATGATAGCTGTCACGCCCCAATTGACGGGCTGGTGGAATGTTTTGTCCTGCTTTAACGAAGAAAATATGCTCATAGTGGTCTCTCTACTCTATCAGCTTCTGTTGTTCTTCGTTGGGAAATCGTGAAAGACTTGTGCAAAAGATCAGGTGGACGGAATGCGCGGGGCGATAGTCCGTCCCGTTTTGGAACTTCCGCCAGAAAACTTGCGTACCTGCTGATAGACGATTGTGAGTAGACTCATCCGTTTGACACGGAGGGACACACTGTGAAAAAGATCGCGAGCATCGTGGCAATACTCGTTTCGGCCGGAATAATGCTGCCTAAAATAGTGGTGGGACAAGCGAAACACACGCCGACAATCGAAGAGTCCATCAGCCTGAAAGGCATTGGTTCTGCCAAGATTTCGCCGGACGGCAAATTCGTGGCGTACGAAATCCGGGAAACAAATTGGAAGGATAACGAGTTCGTGCAGCAACTCTGGCTGGTGAACGTGGAAACCGGGAAAAGCTTCCAGCTCACGCGCGGCAAGAAATCGGCTGGCGGAGAGGATTGGTCGCCTGACGGACGCTGGCTGGCATTCGTGACCGAACGGGAACCGGCCGCCATTGAGCCGATAACGCCGGCGATAAAAGAAGAAGAGAAGAAAGAAGAGAAAAAAGACGATAAGAAAGACGATAAGAAAGACGATAAGAAAGAGGCCGACAAGGAATCGGGCAAGCCCGCAAGCCATCAGATCTGGCTGATTTCGCCGGAGGGCGGCGAGGCCTGGCAACTGACAAAATCGGAAACGGATATTGGCGAGTTTCACTGGTCGAAAGATTCCAAGTCCATTGCATTCACCGCGGATGCTCCGGAAACCAAAGCGAGCAAGGACCGCAAGGAAAAATACAGCGATTACGAAGTATTTGAGAAAGATTACCGGCAAAATCAGTTGTGGTCCGTGGACGTCACGGAAGCCGAAAAGAACTATCTTCCGGAGGTGGGAAAGCGCCTGATAACGGACCTGTCGATGAATGTGACCGGTTTCGCCTGGTCGCCGGATTCGACGCAGATCGCCTTCAGCGCAACCGCGAACCCGTTGCTGGCCTTTCGCGGCAATCAGGACATTTATCTGCTGGAGCTTCTCAAAAACAACGCCATGAAGAAAATTGTGGCGCTGGAAGGTCCGGACTCCAATCCCATGTTTTCGCCTGACGGCAAGGAATTGGCGTTCCAGACAGCGCTCGCGCAGCCTTACTTTTACTATGCAAACGACCACATTGCGACAGTTGAACTCGCCAAGGTCGTGAATAAGCCGGCAACCACGACTGCCGAAGTGCGAGACCTGACCGGTAAATTTGATGAAGATCAATATCCCCTGGATTGGGGCCCCGACGGCATCTATTTCGCGGCCGTACAGAAAACCAATGTTCATTTGTTCCGGATTAATCCGCAGTCCGACGACATTCAGCGCATTTCTTCGCCCGACGTGTTCATTGCGGAGGACTTTTCCTTCACGACGGATTTCAAGACCGTGGCGATCGTTACGGAAGACGCAACGCACATGAGGGAATTATCTGTTTCCCGCGTCTCACCATTCCTGCCAAAGAAACTGACGGACATGACCGCGCAGGTAAAGGACTGGAGCCTGGGCAAGCCCGAAGTGATTTCCTGGAAGAGCCAGGACGGCGCCGAAATCGAAGGCGTGTTATACAAACCCGCCGATTATGATCCAGCCCGCAAATATCCTTTGTTCGTGGATATTCACGGCGGTCCCACCGGAACTTCGGAGCCAATGCTCGCTGCGGCGGGCTATGCTTATCCCATTCAGCAATTTTTGGCCAAGGGCGCGTTGGTGCTGGAGCCGAACTATCGCGGCAGCGCGGGCTACGGCGCGGCGTTTCGCGCTCTGAATGTGCGCAACCTGGGCGTCGGCGACATGTGGGACGTGATGAGCGGTGTGGATTATCTGATCAGCAAGGGCATGGTCGACCCAAGCCGCATGGCTTCGATGGGCTGGTCCGAGGGCGGCTACATCTCTTCGTTTTTGACGACGCACACCGACCGCTTCAAGGCAATTTCCGAAGGCGCGGGCATCAGCGATTGGATGACCTACTACGTCAACACCGATATCACGCCATTCACGCGGCAATATCTGCACGCAACGCCGTGGGACGATCCAGAGATTTACGCCAAGACGTCGCCGATCACCACCATCAAGCAGGCCAAGACTCCAACGTTGATTCAACAGGGCAGCAACGACAAGCGCGTGCCCGTGCCGGACAGCTACGAGTTGTATCGTGGATTGCAAGATATGGGAGTGGAATCGCGTATGGTCCTTTATACCGGGTTCGGACACGGCGTGAATAAGCCGAAATCGATCCATGCGCTGCAGCAATCGAACATGGATTGGTTCAACCACTACATCTGGAACGAGCCGATCCCAAAGGATTCGCCCATTTACGGCACCAGCGAGTTGGAAACCGCGAAATGATGTTCGCGATCATGCAGGGCTTGCCTTCCGAGGCGGGCCGATCTCTTTATCTAGCATAACTTTTTCGTCCGCACTCAAATGCCGGTGCGCGCCTTTTGCCAGATCTCCCAACTCCAAAGGACCGATCGACACGCGAACCAGTCGCAGGACTTCAATCTCCAACGCATCGAGCATCCGGCGGATTTGCCGGTTCTTGCCTTCGTCCAGAACAATCTCCAGCCAGGAATTCTTCTCGCCGGTGCGAAGGATCGAGGCGCGCTTGGCTTTCAGTTCTCCGTCCTTGGGAGTTTCCATTCCGCGCTCCAGAGCCTCGAGAAGCTGAGCGTTCGCCACCGCGCCGATTTGCACGTGATACGTTTTGTCCAGATGCGAGGCGGGATCGGTAATGCGCGCGGCCCATTCAGAATCATTTGTAAACAGCAGCAGGCCCTCGCTTGCGCGGTCCAATCTGCCAACGGGCGCAATCCACTGGAGATTGGAAGGCAGAAGTGAGTAGACCGTGTCGCGTCCCTTTTCGTCGGCGGCAGTGGTAACGACCCCGCGCGGCTTGTTGAGAACCAGATAGATTTTTTCGGCGGCGGCAACGGCGTGGCCATCCACATCGATACGATCCTTGCCGAGCCGTACAGGAGCCTCTGGATTCCTGACGATCGAGCCGTTAAGACGAACCTTTCCGTCGCGGACCAGGCCGAACGCTTGCGACCGGGAGCATAAGCCCAGTTTCGATAGCGCGCGAGCGAGGCCAACATGCACTGCGCCGGTGTGAGTTCGCGG
The DNA here is from genome assembly GCA_963701055.1 of Candidatus Acidiferrales bacterium. Classification (GTDB taxonomy): domain Bacteria; phylum Acidobacteriota; class Terriglobia; order Acidiferrales; family UBA7541; genus Acidiferrum. The sequence goes on from OY969563.1 coordinate 2,430,191, forward strand.
AGGTTGCTCCGTCTTTTTCATGGATCAGAGGGAAGTGTAACGCGAAATTCCACGCGACCGGCCAGGGAAGTGCCCTTTACAAAATGCACTTGACAGCTATATCTGTTACTGATATATCTGCGTCCGATATAGGAACCGGGGCGGTTGCGATGAAGCCAAAGCGAATTCCGGAAGATCTGCAGCGGTTATTGCCGCTGACGCCGGCCGTATTTTTTGTGCTGTTTTCCCTTGCGGACGGCCAAAAGCACGGCTATGCCATCATGCAGGAAACCACGGCCTTGTCGAATGGCGAAGTCCGCATGGGACCGGGAACTCTTTACACCACGTTGCAGCGCGTGCTGGACCTGGGCTTGATCGAAGAAGTGGCAGCGAGCGGTGTAGTCGGCGAGCACGACAGCCGCCGACGCTATTATCGGCTTACGGGCAACGGCAAGCTCTTGCTGGAGGCGGAATTGAGGCGCATGGATTCTGTTGTGCGACTTGCGCGCAGGAAAAAATTAGTGCCTCGGCCCGCGGAGTAGCGATATGGAACCGATCATTCGCTGGAGCGGCTGGATCTATGGATGCTTGCTGATCGCGTACCCTCGCGAGTTGCGCGTCCGTTTCGGTGCGGACATGGTAGAGGTGTTTGAAGATCAACTGTCAGAGGCCGTAATGCAATGCGGCCGCTCGGGAATCGTATCGCTCTGGGGTACGGCGCTTTGGGAATTGGCGAGTGTAGCAGTTCCATCGCGGCTGGAATCCACCGCGGTGATTGCGGGCGCGGTGTCGTTTCTGGTTTCGTCGGCAATCGCCTGGGTATTTTTTCGCTCTGTCGGATAACCGTTCTCAAATCCACATCGTTCAGGAGGACTACACAATGCGTGGTCAAATGCCCGTTGCACTATTCGCAATTATATTTGGCGCACTGCAAACCGCTGGTGGCACGCAGGAGCTCGTCTATCGAGGCATCCTGAACAGCGAAACCGAGCCGATGATCATCGGAACGCTGGGAACGCTTGGAGGCGTTTTGTTGTTGGCCGCGGGAATCGCGCTACTGGTCGGTTCCAGGCTGACCACCGTTCTGGTGCCGTCGGCAGCGTATGTCGGCGTGCCTGTCGCCATTCTCTGTGGCGTAATCAAACACTATGCCGGCTGGCCTATAACCCTGGTGGGCATTGTGTATCCACTATTCCTGTTCTTCTTCTGCTACCGATTTGGCAAAACGACGCTACTGTCAAAAACCTGACCGTGGTCAGCTTTTCTTTTCCGCGGCCGCAGGGGCAGGCGCGGGTTCCGGGTGTTTTACTTCGCCATAGCGCTGGGCGAGCCAGGTGCGAACTTCCTTCGGATCGTATTTGAATGGGCCGTTGCCGCCTTTGTAGGAAATGCGGCCGCTTTCGTCGATGATGTAGAGGCGCTCCGGCCATGCGGCGTATGCGTCATTCGCGGTGTTGGACATTTCGTCGATGCCGAAGGGCACGGCAAATTTGTAGCGCTTGGTGAAGTCGTTGGCGATGGCTATGCGGTCTTCGATATTTTTCGGCTGTTTGTAACACACATCGTCGTGGTCCTTCTCATTGGACTTCATCATCCACTCGTCGGTGGGATGCGCTTCGCGTATGTAGATGGTCAGGAAGTCGACGTGATCTTTGTAGTCGGTGTAGAGCTGAGCGATGTCGCCAACCTGGCGACGGAACGGCGGTCAAGTGAAGCTTCCGAAGACCAGCACCAGCGGACGGCCTTCGGTTCGTTCTCGAATGTGAAAGCGCGTGGAACCATCGAGCGCCACCAGCCGCGCATCCGGCGCTTGGTCTCCCACCTTCAGATTGCCGCGGTGCATGTGCGGCAGCGCGTAGCGCACCATGTATAGCGCGTCTTTCGGGCCGCCCGCCATCATGCTGAGCAGGAAAAAGGCGGCGGAGAACAGGAGCGCCAGAGAAATCAGGATCCATTTGAGAGTGACAGGCACAGGGTTCACCAGTTACGGATGTGGAGCGCGAAGCTCTTCTTTCATCGCCTGGTAGCGCGCCAGTGATTTTTCGATGATGTTCATGGCAGCGTACGCGGGGCGAATATCTTCGACCTGAACCTGCTTCCCTTCGAGCTGCTTGTAGTCCTGGAAGAATCGCTTCACAACCAGCAAGCGGTGTGGGGGAAGGTCGCGCGCCTCGATGTAATCGATGAACTCGGGATCATTGGTGGCGACGGCGATGATTTTGTCATCACTCGCGCCGGAATCGATCATGGTCATCACGCCGATCGCGCGCGCCTTGATAAGCGCGAGCGGTTGCACAGGTTCCTGGCATAGCACGAGCACATCAAGAGGGTCGTTGTCCTCGGCGTAGGTCTGCGGGATAAAGCCGTAATTCGCGGGATAAAACACCGCGGAATGAATAATGCGATCGACCTTCAGCAGCCCGGTTGGTTTGTCCAATTCATACTTGACGTTGGAGCCCAACGGAATTTCGATCAGCGCCTGGAAATCGCGGGGCAAATCTTTGCCGGGAGAAACGTCGTGCCATGGGTGCATGAAGAGGAAGCCTCGCAATGGAAATTGTGAGCTTCCATTATCGCCTGAGAATGCCCGGAAACGTAAGGGCTGGCGATCAAGCAGGTTTCTTGGTCCAGGCGCCGATAATCGCGCCCATGAGGATGAGCCCGGCCAAGGGATAAAATTCGTTGATGGCGAATAGCGTTTTCGGCCGCATCTCGAACATGTAATTCATCAACGAAATTGGGCCTATGAAGCCGATCCACACCAGAACCCCGACCGAAGCACCCCGGCCGATAGTGTTGGCGTTTCGCCAAATGCAAAGCTGCGCGAGCGAGTAGGCGATCAGCAGTTCCAGCACGAAAGCGATGATGTATGGGACGGTTGGATTCACGCTTTGCGCTTGCTCGATGGTCATGTGTTCTAGCGCCATCCAGGGTTTGTTGAACAAAACTCCATACCAAAGCGCGCCAAGCACCCAGTAAGCAACCGCAGCAACGAAAACGGCCAGGTAGTTCGTTCGCATGAGGGATCCTCTCTTTTTGGCGCCGCAAGATACAAGATAGAGGAGGAAGTGCGGCAGCGATCTGCGGGCAGAGTCTGTCGCCGTACCTGCAGGAAGTCAAGCAACATGAACTCGCTGGACGGCAGCGGGATCAGGCGCGGGCTTTATCGATCATTTCTTCCCAAATGCCTTTGGATTTGAGGATCAGCTCGATGGCATCGCGAATGGCGCCGCGGCCGGCGACGGATGGAGTGATGAAGTGCGCAGCCCTTTTGACTTCGGGCACGGCGTCGGCCACGGCGATGGCCAAGCCGACGCGGCGCAGGATCGGAAGGTCGGGGAGATCATCACCGACGTAGGCAACGGCAGAATCGGTCACACCAGCTTTACGCAAGATTTCCTCATAAGCGGGGATTTTGCTGGGTTGCTTCATATAAATGAACTCCATTTTCATTTCGTTGGCGCGGCGAAGAAGCGCGCCGCTTTCGCGTCCGGTGATGCAGCCGGTGCGGATGCCCGCGGTGTTCGCGAGTGTCAGGCCTTGGCCGTCATGGGCATCAAAAGTCTTGATTTCGAGCGCGGAGCCGTCGGGCTGCGAGAGAAGCGTGACGCCGCCATTGGTCATCGTGCCATCCACGTCCATCAACAGGACTTTGATCTGCGCGGCGCGTTTCTTGAGTGCGGGGGAAACTTTCAGGCTGCGGGACAAGGGAGCCTCCATCGGGGGAATGAGTCGTAAAGTGTATCAGAAGGCCCGCAGCGGAAGGCGAATCCAGGAGTCCTGGGTTTCCGATGCAGTGGCCACAAGCGCCTGAAATTAGATAAAAATGTTGCTTGACCCTTACGTTGCGTCAGGCTTGAGCATAAGCCTGGAGGAAGCCGTGAACATCGGAACCAAGGAAGTTTATCGCGCGAAGGAATTCGCCAGCCTGGCGGGCGTAACCGTGCGGGCGCTTCATCATTACGACCGGCTGGGGCTGTTGCGGCCAAAGCAGCGCTCCGAAGCGGGATACCGCTTGTACGGCGTGCGGGACTTCGCGCGACTTGAACAGATCGTGGTTCTGAAGTTTCTCGGCATTCCCCTGAAGCAGATCCGCGGCTTGCTGGAACCGGACGCAAAACTTGCCGATGTTTTGCAGAGTAGCGCGATGTGTTGTTCGCGAGGCGCCTGCAACTGGACAAAGCGATTCGCGCCATCAGCAACGCCCAGCGGTCGATTCAGTCCAAGAAAGATCCGGACTGGAAACTGTTTCAACTCATCGTGAAGGAGCTTGAAATGCAGAAGAATATCGAATGGAAGGGGAAGTACTTCAGCACGGAAGCGCGGGCAAAGGTGGCGGCGCGGAGGAGCAATTTGTCCGCGGAAGACCTGGAAAAAGCGAATAAGGACCGGGCCGCGTTGCATGCGGATGTCGAAGCATCGCTCGGCGAAGATCCCGCGGGACGGAAGGGGCAGGAACTGGCGGATCGCTGGGAGAAGTTGATCGAAGACTTCACGGGCGGCGATCCGGAAATCCTGGCGGGCCTGGAAGCCATGATGGCCGACCGCGCGAATTGGCCAGACAAGGTGCAAGGCGCGACGCGGAGCACGCCGGAAGGTGAAGCGTTCCTCAAGAAGGCGGTTGAGGTGGCGCGGTTGAAGTTGGTTCGATAAACGCGCACAACTGTAACCCGTCATTCTGAACGGAGTCTGCGGAGTGAGGAATCCCACTGGCGGTATCAATCCAGGAGGGATTCCTCGCTTCGCTCGGAATGACGAATATCTTGTGTGCATTGGGATTTTGGCCAGCGTTGAATAGCTGCAGGGCTCGAAGACTCGCCCTGCGCTACAGGCGTCGCACTATATGAGTTCCAGGGTCCACAGGTCGTGGAGGTGGACTACTCCCAGGACTTTTTGGGTGGCGGGATCAATTACTACGATTGAGGTGATTTTTTTCTTTTCCATCAGGTTTAGGGCTTCGCTGGCTAGTAGGTTGGGGCCGATGGTTTGCGGAGTGCGAATCATGCAGTCGCCCGCGGTCATGGAGAGAGTAGCGCCGCCGTGCGTTTCCATCAGCCGGCGCAAGTCGCCATCGGTGATGATGCCGGCGAGTCTGCCGTCGGGAGAAGTCACCGTGGTCATGCCAAGTTTCTTGGCGGACATTTCGTGGAACGTGGCGGGCATCGGGGTGTCCGGCGAAACACGCGGCAAGGCGTCGCCAACGTGCATGAAGTGTTCGACGCGAAGGAGTTTCTTGCCGAGGCGTCCGGCGGGGTGAAGCGCAGCGAAATCGTCGGGTTTGAAGCCGCGCCGGTCGAGGAGCGCGATGGCCAGGGCGTCGCCAAGAGCCATCGCGACGGTAGTGCTCGCGGTGGGAGCCAGATTGAGCGAGCACGCTTCTTCTTTCACGCTGGCATCCAGGACAACTTCGCTGGCGCCCGCCAATGTGGATTTCAGGTTGCCGGTCATCGTGACGATAGGAATTTCCAGGCGCTTGAGCGCTTCGAGCAGGTTGAGAATTTCCGGGGTTTCGCCGCCATAGCTGATCGCGAGCAAGGCATCGCCGCGTGCCAGCATGCCGAGATCGCCGTGCAACGCTTCCGCGGGATGAAGAAAGAACGAAGGAGTGCCGGTGCTGGAGAGCGTGGCGGAAATTTTCCTGCCGATCAGGCCGGATTTGCCCATGCCGGTTACCACCGCGCGGCCTTTGCAGGCGAGTAGCAAATCGACGGCTCGGTCGAAGGAGGCATCGAGGCGCGCGAGGAGATCGTTTATGGCTTGCGCTTCGATGCGCAGGACGCGGCGAGCGGAGTCTAGGCTCATGGGAACGTGAACCGTGATTCATGGATCATGATGGGCTCCAGCGGCGAACTAGGGTGGAGAGTTCTTTGATGCGGGTGAGGAGTTGCGGGAGTTGGGCCAGGGGCAGGGCATTGGGGCCGTCGGAGAGGGCGGCGGCGGGATTGTCGTGAGTTTCGAGAAAGAGCCCATCGACGCCGGCGGCGACTCCCGCGCGGGCCAGCGTTTCGATGAATTCGGGCTGGCCGCCGCTGGCATGGCCCAGGCCGCCGGGAATTTGGACGGAGTGAGTGACGTCGTAGACGACGGGGTAGCCGAACTTCTGGAGGATCGGGAAGGTGCGCATGTCGACGACGAGGTTGTTGTAGCCGAAAGAGGCTCCGCGCTCAGTGAGGATAATGTTGGGATTGCCGGAGGAGGCGACTTTTTCGGCAACGTTGCCCATATCCCATGGGGAGAGGAATTGGGCCTTCTTGATATTGACGATGCGTCCGGTTTTCGCGGCGGCGAGGAGAAGATCGGTCTGGCGCGCGAGGAAGGCGGGGATCTGGAGAATGTCCGCGACTTCGGCGGCGGGAGCGGCTTGGGAGGCTTCGTGGATGTCGGTGAGGACCGGGAGGTGGAGATCGGATTTGATTTTGGCGAGGATGCGAAGGCCCTCGGTGAGGCCGGGGCCGCGGAACGCTTTGATCGAGGATCGATTGGCCTTGTCATAAGAGGCTTTGAAGATATACGGAACGCCAGCATCGGCGGCAATTTTCGCGACGTGTTCCGCCATCATGCGCGCGTGGGATTCGGATTCAATGACGCATGGCCCTGCAATAAGGAAGAGCGGATTTTTACCGCCGAGGCGTAAGGAGCCAAGTGAGATTTCGCGAGTGGTAATCATTTATTAAGCGAAGATACCACAGGCGCTGCTATGGCCGCTCAACGGGAAGGATCCTGAAACGATGCTTGCCCGCGATCCTGTAGGTTTCAAAGTCTGAACGGTCGGTCGTGAAAATAACGGATAGCGATTCGCGCTCGGTGAGATAGACCAGTTTTGCGTCGGCAAAGTCCATCGGACGGTCTCGATAGCGCGACATCAGCGTATGAATATGGTGCAATTCCGAGTGGTCGATCGTGGCAAGCGTGACTGCGCCTGGAGCAAGAAATTTCCAGACCATCTCCATCTCGGTTCGCGAGCGTTTGACGAGGTGGAAAAGTTCGGTCAACACTGCTTCCGACGTCAACGCAGGCAAACGTAACTGAAGAAAAGTGGCGAGGCACGCGGAGTGCCAACGATCATTCTTGTCCAAAAGTGCGAGAATCGCCCCAGTATCGATCAGGAGATTAGCGGCCATACTGGCGGCGGAGGATCTTTTTGACTTCCCGGCTGACGGTTTCCGACCGGCGTAGATTACGTCCCCGCAGTGCACCCAAGAATGGAGCGACAGCAGCGTGCAAGCGTTTTTGCTCTTCGTCGCCGGCGACATCCACAGCGTTCTTGGCAAGCCATTCGCGGGCCGCTGTATCCAGAACGGTGGAAACGCGAGCTTTGCGCGCGCGCGCGGCACGTTCCAGTTCCGTTTTGAGCCCGCGGGACAAGCGCCAACTGTAAACTTCAGTGCCATTGCGATTTCCTTTGGCAACGAATCCGTTAATAAGGGGGCAGCACCTACACGCGGTTCGCGAGGGTCTGGGCGTAAGAAAAAAAACGCGCAAGAAAAAATCTGTTGATTCTAAAGGGCAGAGTGGCGGCGTAAGTCCTGTGTTTTCTGGTAGATTGAATCTGCTTGATTCTAAGTGGTTTATAGGTGGGTTTTGTTGACTAGATGAGTAACATTGGCTGTCGCTTGGGGGCGTTGCGTTCGTTGTTTTATGTGGGAATGAAATAAAGTGAAACGGCCCGCCTCGGAAGGCGGGCCCTACAGACCCAACAGGGATTCCTCACTGCGCGGACTCCGTTCGGAATGACGGGAGCTTTTTGGTCGGGAACCCAAGGAAAAAGCAGATCCCTCACTTTGTTCGGGATGACATTTATTTTTTAGTTTTGTTTAGGGGGAGAGTGGGAACCCAAGCCACAGTCTATTGCGGCGTGTGGGCTCCCGCAAAAACCTTGAAAGAAACGCAGGACCCAAGGCCAGTCGTACCCTTGCACACCACCGCTCGCAGAAAGTGTACGCGTCTATTTGTCAAGTATAAACTACGTTAACACCGAGGTCGGTGTTGAAAAGTAGGGCTTGCGCCGCAATTCAGGCGCAGGCGTGGGGGGCGGCGCGGAGGGCGGGCGCGTGAGGCTGCGGTTCCTGGGTACTGGTGGCGTTGGTGGGGCGCGATTTCTGGATTTTGTGTTCCAGCGAAGCGCCTATGAAGGCGGCGAAGAGCGGATGTGGCTCCAGCGGCTTGGACTTGAATTCTGGGTGGAACTGGCAGCCGAGGAACCAGGGATGGTTGGGAGCTTCGACGATCTCGACGTAATTTTCGTCGGGAGTGCGACCGGTGATGCGAAGGCCGGCGGCGACTAAGGTTCTCTCATATTCGCGATTGAACTCGTAGCGGTGGCGGTGGCGCTCGCTGATTTCCGTTACACCATAGGCTTGGTACGCAAAGGAGCCGGGTTCGAGTCTGCATGGCCAGGCACCGAGGCGCATGGTGCCGCCCATTTCGTCGATACCGAGCAACTCGCGCAGTTTATAAATGACGCGATCGGGCGTTTGCGGATCGAACTCAGTGCTGTCCGCGTGCGTTAGTCCTGCGGCATCGCGCGCGTATTCAATGGTGGCGCACTGCATGCCCAGACAAATGCCGAAGAAGGGGATCTTGTGCTCCCGGGCGTACTGAATAGTGTGAACCATGCCCTGAATCCCACGTTTGCCAAAGCCGCCGGGAACGAGGATGCCATCGTAATTTTTCAGGCGCTTTTCCGCGGTCTCTAGCGAATCGATTTCTTCGGACTCGATCCATTCGATAACGGTTTTGTGATTGTGCGCCAAGCCACCGTGCAGTAACGCCTCGCGCAAGCTTTTGTAGGCGTCTTCGAGCTGAACGTACTTGCCGACAATCCCAATGCGCACTTCGCCTTTGGGATGGTGCAAGCGATTCAGCATTTCCAGCCACGGCTGCATGTTTGCGGGACGATCTTCCAGGCGAAGCAGGCGAGTGATCTGCGCGTCCAGGCCTTCCTTGCTGAGTTCCACGGGAACTTCATAGATGGTTTTCACATCTTCCATGGAAATGACGCAGGATTCCGCGACGTTGCAAAACAGGGCGATTTTGCGCTTAAGGTCGGCAGAAATGTGGCGCTCGCTGCGACAAAGCAGAATGTCCGGCTGAATCCCGATGCCAAGCATTTCCTTGACGCTGTGCTGCGTTGGCTTGGTCTTCAGCTCGCCGGCAGCGGCGATATAAGGAACCAAGGTGACGTGGACAAAGAGGGTATTTTCAGCGCCCAGTTCCAGGCGCATCTGGCGAATGGCCTCGAGGAAGGGAAGCGATTCGATGTCGCCGACGGTTCCGCCGATTTCCACGATGACTACGTCGACGCCTTCGGAAACGCGCCTGATGCAGCGCTTGATTTCGTCGGTGACGTGGGGAATGACCTGAACGGTTTTGCCGAGGTAATCGCCACGGCGTTCTTTCGAAAGGATGGTTTCGTAGATACGGCCGGTGGTCCAGTTATTGTCGCGAGAAAGTTTGACGTGAGTGAAGCGTTCGTAGTGGCCGAGGTCGAGGTCGGTTTCGGCGCCGTCATCGGTGACGAAGACTTCGCCGTGCTGAAAGGGGCTCATCGTACCGGGATCGACGTTCAGGTACGGATCGCATTTTTGGATAGTGATTCTAAAGCCGCGACTTTCGAGGAGACATCCGATGGAAGAAGCTGCTACGCCCTTGCCAAGAGAAGAAACAACACCGCCGGTAACAAAAATATATTTTGGCGCCATCCAGGTCGCTCGCGTCTGCCGGGCAGATTTGAGCTTGTCGAACCTCCGCAGGATTGACGTACGTATAATTATGTTCGGAAGGCGGGGGAGTGTCAATGCAAAGTCTTGGAAGCGGAGAATCGGAATTTTGGTTTGTTGGGCGGGATGGAGGCTGACGCGCGTGAGGCGGCGGGTCGGTTGAGATTCTTCGTCGCGCGTGAGGCTAAGGCGCGCTCCTCAGAATGACAATATTTGGAGTGGGCACTGGAGTTTGCAGAGGTGCTGGAAACGATTATGCTGGAGAGCGCCTGGACTTGGCTTATGCCTTTTGTGAGCTGGAGATGGCTTGATTGATGAGCGAGGACGCGGAGACGCGAACGATGCGGACGGGAATGCGATATTGGGTGACGGTGGCGGCTACCGGTGTGGTGTTTTGCTGCGCGGCTGCTGGACAAGAGAAGACGGCTGCGGACGCAAATGCTGCCTTGGCTTCGTACGACCTGGCGCGGGAAGTGACATTGGTGGGTACGGTGGAGGCGTTTGCGGCTTCGGCGGATGCGCCGCCGCTGGGGGCGCATGTAACTGTGCGCAGCGGGAACGGGATCGTGGACGTACACCTGGGAGATGCGCGGCTGCTGTCGGCGAACCACTTCACGTTGCAGAGCGGCGATTCGGTGCGAATCGTCGGGGAAAGCGTGGCGTACGGGAATGGGACGCAGTTCGTGGCGCGCGTCGTGCAAAAAGGCACCCAAGTGTTGGCGGTGAGAAGCGTCCGGGGAATGCCGCTGTCTTACATGGCGCCGCGGCAGGAAGAACGGGCGAAATCGCAAGGCGGCGCGCTGTGAGAAAGCTGCTCGGCGCGGCACTGACCGCACTGGTGGTGATGGGCTTGGTGGCTTGCGGAGGGTCCAAACCTCCAACGCCACCCGCTGGGCCGTTTTCGAACGCCAGTTTGAATGGGCAGTACGCATTTTCCATGAGCGGGGTCGATTTGTCTGGGGGCTATTTTGCGCGCATCGGGTCGTTCACCGCGGACGGAAGCGGAAATATTACCGGCGGCTTGCAGGACTCGCTGAATCTGAGTACGGGTGCGCCAGCTTCGATCGTGTCGTTCACGAGCGGGACGTACGAGGTGCAGTCGAACGGACGCGCGACGGCGACGATAACTTTGGCAGGCGGGGGTTCGCTGCAAATCGCGCTGGCGATGCAGTCGACCACCACGGGATACATGGTAGAGACGGACCTGAACGCGTCCGGCAGCGGAACGTTTAACCAGCAAACAAGCGCGGACTTTACGGCGGCGGCGCTCGGACATCCCTACGTGTTCAACGTCTCGGGAGTTTCCTTTCTGAACGCGAAGGCCGCACCCATCAATATGGTGGGTCAGGTGGTCGGAGACGGGAACGGCAACATCACCGGCGGGGTGATGGACACGAACGATGGCAATGCGGGGGCTCCCTCAGGAGCGACAGCGGTTGCGCCGGGAAGCTACGCGCTGGATAGCAACAACGGAAATGGCGCGAGCTTTGGTCGCGGGACGATGATGTTCAACGGACGGATATTTGCGTTTTATATCGTGGACGACACGCATTTCAAAATGCTGGAGGAAGACACACTGGGAGGAAGCGCGGGAGATGCCCTACAGCAAGCCGCGACGATTCCGACACAGAACTCCCAGTTCACCGGGAGTTTCGTGTATCTGGTCAACGGCGACGGGATTGTGGGAACCGCGGGTAACGTGGGCCGCGCGGCGCGATTCAGCGCGGATGGGAATGGCGGGGTGGGCACGATTTCGCTGGACACCAATAATGACGGCAATAACACGCATGTTTCGCAGGGAGGAAACATTTCCGCGGCTACTTACGCGATTGACACGGCGAATTCGGGCAGCGGGCGGGGCACATTTACGTTCAAGGCTTCGGGATTGCCGACATTCGCGTATGTGTTTTACATGATTTCGCCAGCGCAGGCCGCGCTGCTGGAGACGAGCGTAGGATTTGTGGGCGGCGGAGAGATGTACGCGCAGAGCGCAGGGCCGTTCACGGTAAGCGGAAGCGTGGGTAATTACGCTTCGGGCTGGAGCGGCATCGAGTTAGGTACGGCGACGGCCGTGCCGTATGAGGAAGAATATGTGGTGCAGTACAGCCTGTCCTCCTCTGGCTCGAGCAATATTTCCGGCGGGTCTAACTATCAGTATTTGGGGCTGTCCACGAAGACCTCAGCTTCGAATGTTCCGATTGGTGGGACGCTAACCATCAACGGAAACGGCACACTGAACAACCACTACCAATTCGCCGTGAATGGATCGCCTTCGCTGACGCTGGATTTTCAGGCGTACTTCGTGAATGCGGGTATGTTGGTGATGGTGTGCTCGGACAACGACCGCACGACCACGGGAATTATCACACAGCAGTAAGGCGGGATTGGCGTCGATGATGCAACCCCTGTTGGTGGTGAGGTTTACGGACGCGGATCGGGTGAGAACCTTCGTTGGTTAGTTGGAGTGATTGAGTTCGGAGACTTGATGGATGGACTGAAGAGGGATTCCTCACTTTGCGGACTCCGTTCAGAATGATGGTTTTTTCTGTGGTGGTGAAACCCAAGATGCCGGCCTGAAGGCACGGCGCTACAACGGCGAGAAAAAACGAAGACCTACCGTGCGCGAAAGGCGCTCTGACTGGGGCACCCGAAGCGGGAGTAAGACAGTCTGGCCATGGGAGCCGTGGCGTTTAATTCTCGGTGTGCTTTTCTTCTCTCATCAGCTTTTCCACCCTGGGGATATCTTCCGGGACGTCCACGCTTACGGCGTCGTGGGGAACTTCGGCGACGCGAATGCGCCAGCCATTTTCCAGCCAGCGAAGCTGTTCGAGTTGCTCGATTTTTTCGAGTTCGCCCTGAGGAAGGGTCGGATATTCGAGCAGTGCATCGCGTTGAAATACATAAAGGCCTAGATGCTTCCAATATTTGACGTGGAGCTTCTGTTGGGTGTCGCGAATCCAGGGAATCGGCGCGCGGGAGAAGTAAAGGGCGTAGTCATCGAAATCGAGCACAGTTTTGACGACGTTGGGGTCCATAACGTCGGCGGCGTGTCGAATAGCCGTCGCCACGGTGGAGATCTGGGCGGGAGGTTCTTCGAGGAGCGCGCCTACGGCCGCGTCAATGGCGAGAGGATCGATGAGAGGCTCGTCGCCTTGAACGTTGACGAAAATATCGCCTGGTTCGTGGGCCGCCACTTCGGCAATCCGTTCGGTTCCGGTGCGATGGTCGGAACGGGTCATGCGGGCTTGACCTCCGAAGGCGGAAACCGCGTCCATAATCCGTTGATCGTCCGTGGCTACCAGCACTTCGTGTACGGTTTGAGCGCGTTTGGCCCGGGCATAAACGTGCTGGATCATCGGCTTTCCGGCGAAGGAGACCAGCGGCTTGCCAGGGAGTCGAGTGGAAGCAAAACGAGCGGGAATTACGACGACGACTTTGGGATCAGACATGGCAGAGACTCCGCAGGGGCACTGGAGCCGATGCTAACACAGGGCGGCGGGCGTAATCCCGATCTAAGGGAAAAATAGATGCAGCGTACTGGAGGAATGGGACTTGCCTTCCGAAATCCCGGTGCTATGATGTGGTCTCCGCGCGGCCCTTCCGGCGAACCGGAAGGATGGGGGAAGGCCGTGAACCGCGATTGGTGCAAGACGCGTGAACTCCGTTGGCTTGCGAAAACCTGCCCCATCGCGTGCCTGTTGGTTTTTTGTGCGGTAACTCCCCTCCTCGCGCAGGAAAGCCCACCACCACCAAAAATAGAGGCGACACCGGCGTCAGCGACGATGCCAGCTTTGACGAATATTTCGCGAGACACGCCGTCGGTGAAAATCGTGCCGGGAAAAGTGATTCGCGCCGATGTGGACCTGGCTCTGGTGAATGTGACGGTCACGGACCCCTACAATCGCTTGGTGACCGGGCTGGAGCCGGACAATTTCCGCGTGTTTGAAGACAACATTGAACAGGAAATCGTGAGTTTTTCGTCGGAGGATGTGCCGATCTCGATTGGCGTGATTTTCGATTTCAGCGGAAGCATGGCGAATAAGGTGGACAAGGCGCGGGAAGCGGCGCTGGAATTTTTTAAGACCGCGAACCCGCAAGACGAATTTTTTCTGGTGAGCTTCAACGAGCGCGCGGAGTTGACCAGCACGTTTACGAATAGCGTAGAAGATCTCCAAAGCCGGATGATGCTGACTGCCCCAAAGGGCAGGACTGCCCTGTTGGACGCTATCTACCTGGGGCTGAGCCAGATGAGGGGTGCACACAACGCCAAACGTGCCTTGCTCATCCTTTCCGATGGAGGAGATAATCATAGTAGGTACAACGAGAACGATATCAAGCGGCTGGTGAAAGAAGCCGATACCCAGCTCTATGCCATCGGCATTTATGACCCGCTTGGATATCGCAATCGTACACCGGAAGAGCTCAACGGCCCTTCGCTGCTCGCCGAGATTACGGAGTTGACGGGTGGCCGAGTGTTTGCCGTGGAGCATCTAAATGATCTGCCGGACATCGCGTCCAAGATCGGCATGGAGCTACGCAACCAATATGTACTGGGATACCGACCAAGCAACCACGTCCACGACGCCCGGTGGCGCAAAATTAAAGTTAAGCTGCGCGCGCCCAAAGGGCTCCCTCCGCTCTCTGTGTACTCCAAGACCGGGTACTACGCGCCGGCGCACTGACGTTCGATTCGTCCTTTCGCGAATCGCCACAATTTTCCTGTTCATTTTCATGGTGTGTGCTGGCAACGTGCTGGCGCAGATACCGGTGTCCCCGCAAGCGCCGCCGCCTCCTCCTGGTCAGACACCTGCCGATGGCGGCAATAAGCAGGGCGGAAAGATCGCGGTGAACGTGGACCTGGTGGTGTTGCACACCAGCGTGCTGGACGATCGCGGAAAATTTGTGGATGGGCTGACGCAAGACAACTTTCGTGTGTACGAAGATAAAGTCGAACAGAAGCTTGCGATTTTCAAGCGCGAAGACATTCCGGTCAGCATGGGGCTGGTGATCGATAATAGCGGCAGCATGCGCGATAAACGGCCGCGCGTGAATGAAGCGGCGTTGACCCTGGTGCAGAGCAGTAATCCTCAGGATGAAGCGTTTGTCGTGAACTTTAACGACGATTTTTATCTGGACCTGGATAAGGACTTCACGAGTAGCATTCCGGAATTGAAGGAAGCCCTGGAACGCATTGATGCGCGCGGCAGCACGGCGCTGTACGATGCGATTATCGGTTCGCTGGATCACTTGAAGAAAGGCAATAAAGAGAAGAAGGTGCTGCTGATCGTGACGGATGGCGAGGACAACACCAGCCGGAACACGCTGGAAAAGACCATTCGCGAAATCCAGAAGACGGATACCGTGATTTACACCATTGGATTGCTGAGCCAGGAAAGCAAGAAGAGCGCGAAGACGGCGAAGCGGGCGTTGACGGAGATTGCGCAGGCGTCCGGCGGCGTGGCGTACTTCCCGGAAAATGTGGAAGACGTGCATGCGATCTGCGAACAAGTGGCGCATGACATCCGGCACCAGTACACGCTGGCGTACTATCCTTCGAATTCGGCGCGCGATGGAAGTTTTCGCAGCGTGCATGTGGACGTGATTCCTCCTCGTGGCCATGGGAAGTTGGTGGCTCGCACGAGGAATGGGTATTACGCTCCGGGTGGGGCGAAGACGGCGTCGGGTAAGTAAGAGAGATTTGAGGGTTGGTTTTTGGCGCTCCGAGGAATCGGGGCGCCCGTTTTGTTTTTGGTACGTCGACGCGAGTTTGGTGGCGAGACGGGTCGGTTGAGATCCTTCGTCGCGGACTCCTCAGGATGACAGGCGGTTTTTATTGTGATGATCCTTGGGGCGCTGCCATAAAGCCAGCGCTACGAGGAGTCGGAAACGGCCGCCTCGGTCAGGTAAGTTGGGGGAGGAAGCTGGTGCCGTAGGGGATTGTGGTGTTGAAGTTTTCGGCTATGGTTTGGCCCATGTCGGCTAGGGTGGAGCGGATGCCGAGGTTGTGGCCGGATTTTTGGGGGGGCGAATAGGCCAGGATGGGGACATACTCGCGCGAGTGATCGGTGGTTTCCCAGCGGGGGTCGGGATCGCAGCCGTGGTCGGCGGTGACAATGAGGAGGTCGCGCGGGCCGAGTAGCGGGAGATAGTCAGTGAGCGCGTCGTCGAATTCCTCGAGAGAGCGAGCGAAGCCTTCGACATCCTTGCGATGGCCGTAGAGCATGTCGAAATCCACGAGATTGCAGAAGATCAGGCCGTGCTGGCGATCGCGTGCGGCGGCGGAGAGCTTTTCCATGCCATCGGCGTTAGATTTGGTGGTGACGTAGTCGTCGACGCCACGGCCATTGTAGATATCGTGAATTTTGCCTATGCCGAACACGGGGACCCGGCGTTCCTGCAGCGCATCGAGGAGCATGGGCTTGGGAGGGTCGACGGCGTAGTCGTGGCGGCGCGGAGTACGCACGAAATTTCCGGCGGGGCCGGCGAAGGGGCGGGCGATCACGCGGCCGACGCGGTGCTTGCCATCCAGAAGTTTGCGGGCGATTTCGCACATGCGGTAGAGTTCGGCGATGGGAATCACGTCTTCATGGGCGGCGATCTGAAAGACGCTGTCGCCAGAGGTGTACACGATGGGTTTTCCGGTGCGCACGTGCTCCTCGCCCAATTCCTTGATAATTTCCGTGCCGGAGGCGGGCTTGTTGCCGATGGTTTTGCGGCCGATCTGCGCTTCGAACGCATCGATGATTTCCGGCGGAAAACCGTGTTTGTAGACGGGGAAAGCCTGGTCCAGCCAGATACCGGCCATTTCCCAATGACCCGTGGTGGTGTCTTTTCCCGGCGAAACCGTGGCGCCTTTGCCGTAGGAAGCGAGCGGAGCAGGCACGGGCGGGAGATGCGCGAGCGGCGCAATATTGGCCAAGCCGAGTTTGACGAGATTGGGCAGGCGAAGCGGACGCGCTTCCGCGATGTGGCCCAGGGTACTGCGGCCCACGTCGTCGTAATCGGCCGCGTCCGGCAGAGCGCCGATGCCAACGCTGTCGAGAACGATCCAGATGACGCGGTCGAACGGGGCCATGGCTTGTGCGCTCCTTCGGTCGAACTCTAGCATGGGGCGCGCGCGGAAGGGAATTGACGGCGCGGGGGAGTGGGCCTACGATGGCCGCGTTGGTGCTGGCGGAGCAAGTGGAACATTCGGACAGTTTTGTGCGTAGTAGAGAGAAGAAGGGGCAAGCATGCCTGATGACTACCGCAAGCCGCGCAGTTCGGTGGTATTTCCGCTACTGCTGATTGCCGTTGGTTTGTTGTTCCTGATGACGCGCTGGATTCCTGACTTCTATCCATGGCCGGTGATCTGGAAATATTGGCCGCTGGTGTTGATCTTTATTGGCGCGGGAATGTTTTTCGACCGCGCGCAGCGGACCAATCATCCGGACCGGGCGCCGGTGTTTCCAGTGGGCACGGCGATCGGCACGGTGGTGTTTTTGGTGATCCTGGGGATGCTGATGTGGCACGAACGCGGCATCGCGCATCGCGATTGGATGCATGTTTCCGCGGGCTCCGGACACCACACGCACGAGAACCAGGTGATGGAGTTGAAGGATGCCAAAGCTGTGCACATGACCGTGCACATGCCGTCGGGGGAATTGCATATCGAGGGCGGAGCGACCCAATTAATGGAAGCGGATTTTTCGTCAGGGCCTTCATGGGCCGCGCCATCGGTGGATTATTCGGTGGACGGTGGCGTGGGATCGCTTTCGATCAATCAACAGAGCGCAAACCAGCTGATGGCCAATTCGGATAATACCTGGAAGCTAAAAGTGAATAATCACGTGCCGCTGGAGCTGGAAATCGATGTGGGCGCGGGGCGCGGGGATTTGAATCTGGCGAATGTGGATCTGACGCGGCTGGAGCTGAACATTGGCGCGGGGCAGGCGAATGTCGATTTAACCGGCGAGCGGGGCAAGGATCTGCAAGCAGAAATTCATGGCGGTGTGGGCGAAGCGGTGATCCGGCTGCCGAAGAATGTGGGCGTGGTGGCCACGGTGCACGGCGGCCTGGGATCCGTGGATGTGCATGGGTTGAAGGAAGAAGATGGCGAGTACACGAACGCCGCGTACGGCAAAGCGCCCAGCACGATTCACCTGACGGTTGAGGGCGGCATCGGGCATATCCGGCTGGAAGAAGAGTAACGAACCGATCCATCACCTCGAATTACCCCTCTTGACATCGCTCGTTCCGAAGACCAAAATCCGCCAGCAATGGCGGGCTCAGCCCCCGCTCGCGGATCCTTCGTTAAAGGAGAGAAAAATGGCTGCCGCACCACACCAGGCTCTTGATATGAATAAATTGAACGCGTTTATCGGCCAATTTGTGGGGGATCTCGGGGCCGCGGTATACGCCGGAATGGTGGTGATCGGGGAAAAGCTGGGATTGTATAAGGCCCTGGCGGAAGGCCCGATGACACCCGCCGAGCTTGCTTCCAAGACAAAAACGGATGAGAGGTATTTGCGCGAGTGGTTGTCCTCGCAAGCCGCGGGCGGGTACATCAGCTACGATGCGAACACGCATAAGTTCAGTTTGAGCGTGGAGCAGGCCTTTGCGCTGGCCAACGAGGACAGCCCCGCGTACCTGCCAGGGGCCTTCGAACTGGCCCTGGGATCCCTGTCGGCGGTACCAAGAATCGCTGAGTCCTTTCGCAGCGGGGCAGGAATGGGCTGGCACGAACACGAGGACGGAGTATTCCATGGCTGCGAAAAGTTTTTCCGGCCTGGATATGCGGCCAACCTGGTTAGTTCCTGGATTCCTGCGTTGCAGGATGTACAGCAGAAACTGGAAAATGGCGCGCGGGTAGCGGATGTGGGCTG
This sequence comes from Candidatus Acidiferrales bacterium, assembly GCA_963701055.1. Classification (GTDB taxonomy): domain Bacteria; phylum Acidobacteriota; class Terriglobia; order Acidiferrales; family UBA7541; genus Acidiferrum. The sequence goes on from OY969563.1 coordinate 2,448,753, forward strand.
CGGGAAAGGCTCCTCGACGCTTCTGATGGCGAAAGCATTTCCGAGGTCGAAATTCTTCGGGTTCGACTATCACGATAAATCCATCGAGGGAGCGCGAGAGTCCGCGAAGCGCGAAGGCTTGGCGGACCGCGTGAGCTTCGAAGTGGCCAAGGCCAAGGAATTTCCGGGCAACGGATATGACTTTGTGGCCGTATTCGACTGCCTGCACGACATGGGCGATCCGGTGGGCGCTGCGAAGCACGTTCGGCAATCGCTGAACGAAGACGGGACTTGGATGATCGTGGAACCGTTCGCGAACGATGAACTGAAGGACAATTTGAATCCAGTGGGCCGCGTGTACTACTCGTTCTCGACGTTGCTGTGCACTCCGTGTTCGCGGTCGCAGGAGGTAGGGCTGTGCCTGGGAGCGCAGGCGGGGGAAACGCGGATCCGGGAAGTGTTGACGGCGGCGGGATTTACCCGGTTCCGCCGGGCGACAGAGACTCCGTTCAATATTGTGTATGAAGCCAGGCCGTGAGAACGCATGAGGGCGGCCTGCGATTGACGCGTTGATCGATAATTTTGTACGCCGGGTCCGCTGATCCGGAAAAAATCCAAGCATGAGAAATGGATGTGTTCGGCACGCCCGGGCGCGCGATGCGGAATTGTCTAAAAAAGACTTGACACGTTATACTGTGTGGCGTACAGTGTGTGACGTACAGTAGGTGGCGCACAGTATATGACCGTTGATTCTAACCTTTTCGAAAATGTTCGCATGGAGCTTCGCCGCGGCAGCCTGGTGCTGGCGGTGCTGGCGCAACTGCGCACAGAGCAGTACGGCTACACGCTGCGCAAGGCGCTGGCAGAACACGGCATGGAAATCGATGAGGGCACGCTATACCCGCTGCTGAGACGCCTTGAAAGCCAGGGCCTGCTGGTGAGCGAGTGGCGGGAAGAGGACAAGCGCAACAAACGTTTCTATGTGCTTTCCGCAAATGGCAAGCAACTGCTGAAGCAGCTTCTGGCAGAGTGGAAAAACATCGATGCTTCGCTGAACGGGATTGTGAAGGGGTAGTTTGGGTGCTTTTGGTTTTGGGCCTTCGGATTTTCGCAGTGTAAGGAGTACGTCATGGAGCTTCTGGATCGGTACTTGAAATCGGTGCGGACTTATCTGCCTGCTGCGCAGAAAGACGATATTATTCGCGAGCTGTCGGAAAATATCCGCTCGCAGATCGAAGACAAGGAAGCGGAGCTGGGCAGGCCGTTGAAAGAGGCGGAGATCGAAACCATTCTGAAGGCGCATGGCCATCCGCTGATCGTTGCGGGGCGTTACCGGCAGGACGAGCGCAGCTTTTCGTTCGGGAGGCAGCTGATTGGGCCGGTGCTGTTCCCATTTTATGCGAAGGTATTGGCGTTTAATCTGGGAATCACGAGTGTGGTCATCGTTTTCCTGTTCACCTTACTGGTAGTCAGCGGCCAGCCTGTCGGCCGTATTGCCGGGCTTCCGGGCGTGTTGCTGTTCCAATTGGCGATTCAGTTTGCGATCATCACTGCTATCTTCGTTGGTGTGGACAGGCAATTGGCCACGCATCCGGATCGCTGGGATCCGCAGAAAAGCGGCCGGGCGTTTTATCCGCATGTGGCAGATGAAGCAGGTACGCAGCGTGTTTCACGAATCGATTCTGTTTCGCGGCTGATCGCTTTGGCGGTTTCGATTGTGTGGCTGCGCGCCGTGCAGCAGTACCCGTTCTTGATTCTTGGACCAGCCGCCGCTTTCCTGAAGCTTGCGCCGGTATGGCATCAGCTGTATGTGCCGGTGGTGCTGCTGGCCTTCGCGGGAATGGCGCAAGCTGGGATTAATTTGATTCGTCCAGACTGGATTCAGGTTCGGACCGTGACGCGCATGGGAATGAGTGTTGCGGCTGTGGCGATATGGTGCTTCCTGCTCATGGCGGGCACTTGGATCGTGCCGGGGAACACCGGAGGCGAAGCAGTGAGTGCGCGGACGCTGGGAATTATTAATTGGTCTTTCTTTTATGGGTTGGTTGTTGCTGTGGTGATCTCGGTCGCGCAATTGCTGCGTGCTTCGTTTCGGTTGGCGCGCGCAACACACGGTCGCGCTCCGTCGCGGGCAGCATAACAAGAGTTCCTAGGGTCCGGGGTTTGCGCTGTCTTCTCTCGGTAGGCCGCAATACACGCACTTTTTCGGAAGCCAGGGCCTGCCCCAAAAACCTCGGAAGGCGCATCCGCAACGTGGACACGGCCAACGAAACCACTTCAGCTGCTTGAGGCTCATCGCAAGACTTGAAGCTAAAATAGCGACAATGCAGGCAGCGATCAGGCCACTCTGAATGGTCTCAGGCATTTTGTTAGCGAAAGCCGTAGCTAGAATCGCGATCAGGAATGAACCACCAAACCACCACCAAGAACGGCGGTAATCACTACGAAGGGGTCGATAGGTTTTCCATGATGCTTGATAGGCGCTGGCATCTTGGCTAGGCGTGCGTGGCGCGACTCCTTGCACGCTTTCCTTGAGCGCAATAAATACGACGATCCCCGCCGGCAAAACAGCAAAGAGCCATGGCATACCAGCTTGGATCAGAGCCCCAATCAAGCCCTCCAGCGCCCACGAACACGGCCAACGCTTTCACGAGCCAAATAGTTCGCTTGGAGAAAGGGACGCTATGGGCGGTGATAACTTGCAGGCAATGTTGAGTTCGCACTGCCAACCATATCCATGGCGGAAGAACCACGAGAGGAGCCATGAGAGCCACTAGACCCTTATCGAGGGGACCGTTTTGCAAATTCACGAAGAGGTTGCTCCGAAAAACATTCTAACTTGCACGAGCGCTAATGGAGAGTTCGCTATTGGCCGTTTTGTTCCAGTTGGCCAATGGCTCTCGGGTTCGAGACCGGTCATTGCCTAAGATTTTGGTGAATTTGCTCGGGTTGGCGGGTGGTCGTATACTTTGAGGTTTAGGCAGTGCGCGCAGAACGCGCTGACTGGGCTTGACCTTGGCCACGAACGAAATTATCGCTCCTCCCGCCTCTCAACAAGAAGTTCTACTTGTGCGCGGCGCCCGTGTGCACAATTTGAAGAACATCACGGTGGAGATTCCGCATAACGCGCTGACGGTGGTTACCGGTGTAAGCGGATCGGGGAAATCGTCGCTGGCGTTTGACACGGTGTATGCCGAGGGACAGCGGCGGTACGTGGAATCGTTGTCGGCGTATGCGCGGCAATTCCTGGAGCGCATGGAAAAGCCGGACGTGGACGAGATTTCCGGGATTGCGCCGGCAGTGGCGATCCGGCAGAAGAACTCGACGCGGAACCCGCGTTCGACTGTCGCCACATCCACGGAAATTTACGATTATTTGCGGCTGTTTTTTGCGCGCTGCGGACAGACGTTCTGCATCAAGTGCGGCGCGGAAGTGCGGCGGGATTCGCCGGATGAGATTGCGAATCGCATTCTGGCGCTGAAGCCGGGGCGGCGCTTTTACGTTTTGTACACGCTGAAAGTGGCGGCGCCGGAACCGCCCGCGAGCGGGAAGAAGCCTTCGAAGAAGAAAGCGGCGGCGCCTGCTGTGGATGCCTTGAGGCCTGTTTTGCTGGAATTGCAAAAGCGCGGGTTCAACCGGCTGTATCAAGACGGAAAAGTTCATGAGTTTTCGTCGCCGGAAACGCTGTTGGACGTGAATTTCGCCAAGGCTGTGTATGTGCTGGTGGACCGGCTGGCGGTGAATCCGGAATCGCGCGCGCGACTCGTGGATTCGATTGAAATTTGTTACCGGGAAGGCGGCGGGGAAGCGATTCTGGAATTTGTCGAGGATTCGGCGGGGAATCCGGCGGAGCGGCTGACGTTCAACGAGCGATTCGAATGCAAGAACGATGGCACGCTATATCAAGAGCCGGAGCCGCGGCTGTTTTCGTTCAACAATCCATATGGAGCGTGCCCGCGTTGCCAGGGATTTGGAAATACGATCGATTTTGATTTGAACCTGGTGGTGCCGGACTCCAGCAAATCGCTGGACGATGGCGCGATCGAGCCGTGGACCAAGCCGCGCTATAAGGTGCTGATGCAAGACGCTCGGAAATGGGCGCGCGCGCAAGGCATTCCGACGAACGTGCCGTGGCGGCAATTGAGCGCGGAACAACGGCGGCTGGTCCTGGAAGGCGATCCGGCAAATAAATATGACGGCGTGAAGGGATTTTTCAACTGGCTGGAGCGCAAGAAGTACAAGCTCCACGTGCGCGTGTTCCTGAGCCGGTACCGCGGTTATGCAACTTGTCCGGAATGCGGCGGAACGCGGCTGCGAGCGGAAGCGCGCGCAGTGAAGATTACCGGCAAAGCGATCACGGATTTGTGCAAGCTGACCGTGAAAGAGGCGAGGCTGTTTTTTTCGGAATTAAAGTTGACGGAAAGCCAAGCCAAGGTTGCGGACAAAATCCTGCACGAGATTCGCACGCGGCTGCAATTTCTGGATGAAGTGGGACTGGATTATTTGACGCTGGACCGGCTCACGTCGACGCTGTCTGGCGGGGAATCGCAGCGGATTCAGTTGGCCACGTCGCTCGGTTCGCATTTGGTGGGTGCGCTGTACGTGCTGGACGAGCCGTCGATCGGGCTGCACCCGAGAGATACGCAGCGGCTGATCGATATTCTGAAATCGTTGCGCGATTTGGGAAATACCGTGCTGGTGGTGGAGCACGATCCCGACACGATCGAGTCTGCCGACCGCATCCTGGATTTGGGGCCGGGCGCGGGAGAACTGGGCGGGAAGCTGCTGTTTTCCGGCACGTATGAGGAAATTCTGAAGGATCCAAAGTCGATTACCGGGCGCTACCTGAGCGGCGAGACGAAAATTCCGGTGCCGCAGACGAGGCACAAGCCTTCGGGAAGATTCCTGCGGATGTACGGCGCGACGCTGCACAATCTGAAAAACCTGGACCTGATGCTGCCGTTGGGGACGCTGACGGTGATTACCGGCGTCAGCGGTTCGGGGAAATCGACGCTGGTACACAACGTTTTGTTCAAGGCGCTGGCAGCAAGACGAAATGGCGGCAGCATCAAAGAATTTTGCGACCGGCTGGAAGGCGATCACTACATCCCGGACGTGGTGATTGTGGATCAATCGCCGATCGGGCGGACGCCGCGTTCGAATCCCGCGACGTATATGAAGGCGTTCGATGCGATTCGCGAATTGTTCGCGGAAACGCCGGATGCCAAGCGGCGCGGCTATGCGGCGGGACATTTTTCGTTCAACGTGCCGGGCGGACGATGCGAAACGTGCCAGGGCGATGGAACAGTCACGGTGGAGATGCAGTTTCTGGCGGATGTGGAGCTGGTGTGTGAAGAATGCCGGGGGCAACGCTTCAAGAGCAGCGTGCTGGAAGTGCGCTATCACGGGAAAAATATTCACGACGTGCTGGAAATGACGGTGAGGGAAGCGCTGGCGTTTTTCGTGAACGTGCCGAAAGTGACCGCGAAGCTGCGGGTATTGAACGAAATTGGCCTGGGATATTTGCGGCTGGGGCAATCGGCGACAACGCTTTCCGGCGGCGAAGCGCAGCGGCTGAAACTGGCGTCGCACCTGACGCGCACGGAAAATCAGGGCATCCTTTATATTCTGGATGAGCCGACGACGGGTTTGCACTTTGACGATATCGCCAAGCTGCTGGCGGCATTCCGGAAATTGCTGGAATCGGGCGCTTCGCTGCTGGTGATCGAGCACAACCTCGACGTGATCAAGTCCGCGGACTGGCTGATCGATTTGGGGCCGGAAGGCGGGGAAGAAGGCGGTAAGATTATCGCGACGGGCACGCCGGAACAGGTGGCGCGCAACGCGCAGTCTTACACCGGGAAATATCTGGCACGGGTGTTGGGGAACGGAAACGGAAAGCGGAACGGCACAAAAAAGGGAAAACGGCCATCGAACGAGGGTTGAAGCGCGCGCGAAGTATTTTGGTTTTGTTGGCGCTGTGCCTTTTCTGTACGGCGGCCATTCCGGTGCGCGGGCAGCAGCCTTCGAAAAATTCGCAAACAAGCACGCAAAAGGTTCGCAATCCCCTGAACGATCTTCTGGACGAAGCGCAAGCGGCACTGGACAAGAATGATTACAATGCCGCCATCCCACCGCTGCAGAAATTCATCGCGGAAAAACCGGATGTGGCTTACGCGCATTTTCAGCTTGCGTACGCGTACACCGCCTTGAAACAGGTGGATGAGGCGCGCGCCGAATATGAGAAATGCGTGGCGCTCGATCCAAAAATGGCGGAGGCGCAACTGAACCTGGGAATTTTGCTGTTGGAGAAAGATGCCGCGGCGGCAGTTGCGCCATTAAGCAAAGCGGTGGAGCTGCTTCCGTCGCAAAGCAGACCGCGCTATTTGCTGGGGCTGGCGCAAGAGCGCTCGGGAGATTTGAAGGGAGCGGCGGAATCGTTCGAAGGAGCGACGCGGCTGGATCCCAAGGATGGCGAAGCGCTGCTGGAGTTGGGGCGCATTTATATCAAGAACAACCGCGCGGCGGATGCTGAAGCGAAATTTCGAGCGGCGCTGACTCTTGAGCCGAAGGCGCCGGAGGCGCTGCAGGGGTTGGCGCTGAGTTTGGATGCGCAGAAGAAGCCGGAAGCGGTGAGCGCGTATCGCGATTACCTGGCTGCGCAGCCGCAGGATAACGCGGCGCGGGCGCGAATGGTGCACCTGCTGGTGGAGCAGCAGCAATACGATGCGGCGCTGGCAGAACTCGATAAGACCGCGCCTGGGCAAGAGCCGACATTGGAATCGTTGAAGCTGAAAGCCGACATTGAACTTGGGCAAAAGAAACTGGATGCGGCGATCGTCACGTTGAAACAAGCGCTGGCGCTGGCGCCGAACGACGCGCAACTGCATGGCGGGTTGGGGAGGACGTATCTGCAAACACGCGATTTTGTGGATGCGGAAAAGGAATTGAAAGCCGCGCTGCTGCTGGACCGGAACAATCTTACGTACTGGAAGGATCTGAGCTCCACATATTATCTGGCCGGGAATTGGCAGGGCGCGCTGGCAACGCTGGACGTGATTGCGAAAGCGGAAACGCCGGGAGCGGGGGCGTGGTTTATCCGGGCGCTTTGTTACGATAAACTCAATCAAGTAGAGCCCGCCCTCGCAGCGTATCGTAAATTCCTGGAGCTGGACGGGAATAAAAATCCCGATCAAGTTTGGCAGGCGAATCAGCGCATTCATGTACTGGAAAAGATGGAAAAAAAGAAGTAAGGGCCGGGGCGCACATTGGGGCTTCTGGGCGGGGTTATGCGCGATGCTGTTGGCGGCGGGGACGGTTGCGGGCGTCGACCAAATCAGCGATTTGCAGGAGCATTTTGATAAGGAAACGCACATCAGTGGAAAGATAAAAGCGCTGGCCAGACTGACAGAAGCGCAATTCGATGCCACCCGCAAGGAAAGCGCCGCCGGCGATTTTGTGAACGCGGGGCTGATTTTCGAAAAGTACCGGGACAACGTGCGGGCCTGTTTCGAGCTTCTGAGAAAGCAGGAGCCGGACGCGGACAAACATTCGAGTGAATACCGGCACCTGGAGCTGCAGACGCGGCGGGGAATTCGCGAGGTGGAAGACACGCTGCTGACCGCGCCTCCAGAAATGCGGCCTCCGCTGGAAATTGTCCGCAAGGATATTCTGGACATCGACGACGAGCTGATTCGCATATTGTTTCCGAGGACGACCCCGGAACCGGAGGAAGTGCCGCCCGTGCCGGAGGTAAAACCATGAGTTGGCGGAAAACTTTTATCGGGGTGGCGATGGCGACGGCGACGGCGCTGTTCGGGTTACTGGGAATAGTTTCGTCTGTGCGGGCGCAGCGGCCGGAGAAGGATTACCTGACCGATCTGGAAGCGGACAAAATTCGCGATGCGGACACGCCGAACGAGCGCGTGACTTTGTTCCTGACGTTCGCAGAAGACCGGCTGAAGAAATTTCAATATGAGCTGGAACATCCTTCTGCGAACAAGCACCGGGAAATGTTGAATTACCTGATGAATTCCTACGGCGGTTGCGTGGACGATGCCGCCGATTTGATTCAAGTGTCGCTGGAAAAACAGGAAAACATCCGGCAGGGAATTGACCTGATGGCCACGAAGGCGAAGGCGTTCCTGGAAGTGCTGCAGAAGCTGTCGAGTTCGGGGCCGGAGCTGGAAGTCTACAAAGACAATTTGGACGACGCCATTGACGGCACACAGGACGCGCTGAACGAGGCGGAAAAGGCCAAGTCCAAGGCCGCGCCGCCACCGGTGAGGCGAAAGAATTGAGCGCGCGACGACGGAATCCCACACAAGTGCCGGGCGGTGAGGCGTTGCTGCAGAGAATGTTCACACGCCTTGGGTGCGATGGGCGGCCGCCACATTTTCAGGTGGAATTTTATCCTTACAGCAGCCTGGTGCTGACAATCCGCCGGCGCGAGGAACTGGTGTTCGTACGCTTTTCGGATTTGCTGAAGCGCGCGCCGCTGGAAGTGCTGGAAGGAGCGGCGGCGTTGCTGCTTTCCCGGGTGTACCGGCGGAGAGCCCCGCGAGCGCTGGTGCAGCAGTATTTGGGATACGCGCGATCGGACCGTGTGCGGTTGAGAATCGACCGGATGCGCAGCAGGCGGGTGCGGCCCGTGCCAACGCTGGCGCAGGGCCAGCACCACGACCTGTCTGTCATGTTCGAACGACTGAACCGGGAATATTTCGAAGGAAAACTGGAGCGGCCGCACATCGGGTGGAGCACGCGGAGCTGGCACAGGCAGTTTGGCTGCTACGATCCGGGACCGAATCAGATTGTGTTGAATCGCCGGATGGACCGGCCGGGAGTTCCGCAATTTGTGGTGGAGTACGTGTTGTACCACGAGATGCTGCACGTGAAGCATCCGACGCGGCGGTCGGGATGCACGCTGGTGTCACATTCGCCGGAGTTTCGCGCGGAGGAGAAGAGGTTCGCGCAGTTTGTGGTGGCGAGGAAGTTTCTGGATCAGTTGGCGCGGTGAAGAGTTGCTGGCGGATGGAGTGGTGCGGTGGTTACAGTTGAGATCGTTCGTCGCAAAAAGCGCTCCTCAAGATGACAATGTCGCGTCATTACGGTGAACTCCGCTAGCTGTCTTTTGCTTTTTCCTTGTCGATTTCTTTGTGGAGTTTGTCGATTTTTTTGCGAATTTTGTCGCCGTCTTCGGCTTTGGGGTAAAGGTCGAGGTAGCGTTGATAGGCCTTCACGGCCGGTTTTTTCTGGCCTTTTTTCTCGTAGACTTCCCCTAAATAGCGATACGGAATGGCGTAGCCGGGTTTCGAATCGGCTGCATCCATGAAGCGGTCAATGGCGGCGTCGAGATCGCCTTTGTCCATATAGTATTTGCCGACTTGCAGATCTTTTTCGGCGCGCAACGGATCCCATTTAGGTTGATCCGGTGCGGATTGCGCGGCGGAATCTGTGTTCGGTTTTGGTTTCGCCGGTTCCTGCGGGCTTGGCGGCGGTGGTTGCGGCGGCGGAGGCGGCTGGTCTTGCGCCAATGCCCGTCGCGCGGCGAAACATATGGCCGCTACCACGATACAAGCGGCAATAGAAAGCTTACTTCGACCGATCAACGCAACCTCCTGTCCGTGCGATTCGAAAGCACCGCTGCTGAGTTGCCTGCCCGGGCTTATTGCCCGAGCATTTCGTCGACCAGTTTCTGCGCGCCATAAAGTTTCTTCAGCGCTTCGGTCATGCCGCCGGTGTGAACGGCCACGGCGCGGTTCTGATAAGAATCGTAAACGAAATCGCCGACCAGCGATTCAATGTTGCCATCAAAAATCAGTCCGACGATATCGCCGTTGCGATTCACAACGGGCGAACCGGAGTTGCCGCCGATGATGTCATTGGTGGTGACAAAGTTGAAGGGTGTGGAAAGGTCGAGTTTGTCTTTGCCGTCGAGATAGCGCTTGGGAAGATCAAACGGAACTTTATAGTCGAAGCTGGCGGCACGGTCGTAAAGGCCATAAAACGTGGTCTTGTAGGGCGCGACGGTGCCGTTCATGGGATAGCCCAGAACCTGGCCGTAGGAAAGCCGCAGAGTGAAGGTGGCGTCGGGATAAGTGTTCTTGCCGTAGACGGCGAAGCGCGCTTTGCCGAGGAGTTCGCCGGCGCGTTGTTCCACGCTCTGGACGTTATCTTCGAACCATTTGATCTGCTCGCGGCGAATGGGATCGATGCGGCGGGCCATCGCGATCATGGGATCGGTGGAGGCGTCAACGGCAGCCTGTCCGCCTTCGACCAAGGATTTGCGGAACGCGGGAGCGGCTACTTTCGTGCCGCTGACAAGATAATTGGCCGCGTCCTTGGGAGATTTTCCATCGAGCACACCCTTCAGGAACGGATCATCGGGCCCCAGTTCCTTCAGATCGAGGTCGAGGGCGCCGCTCATGCGGGCAATTTCCATTTCCGGATAGATGGGAGCGGGAGAAAAGAGCCGCTGCTTCAGCGAATCGAGTTGAGAATCGTGGAAACCGGCGAGACGCTCGCCATCAGGCTTCTTGATTTCGGCGACGTAGGTGACGATTTGAACGGCGAGCGCGGAAAGTTGCGAATCGGTGGAGCGGAAGAATTGTTCTTTGATGCGCGGGCGCTGCTTTTGCAGCGCTTCTTCTTCCATGGTCCACGCGCTGGCGTAATCCTTTTTCCAGTCCGCGTTGGCATCCACTTTGCCGCGGAAGTCTCGGTCTTCCTTGCGCTTCTTCTCCATCAGATTTTTGTCTTGCAGGCCATCGCGGCGGCCTTCGAAGACCTTGCGGCTATTTTCCAGGCCAAATATCTGCGTGGTGGACTGGCGGGATTGTTCGGGACCGCGCGCGGCATAGTCTTTAAGGACCGCGATGCGGTTCTTTAGTAACTCGATGATGTTGGCGAGCACGTTGTCGCGAAGGTTGACGAGGTAGGAGTACGTGACCAACCGCTCGGTGCCGCCGGGATTTCCGGAGACGAATACGAGTTCGCCGTCGCCGGCGCCCCTGGGATTCCACTTCAAATAATCCTTGCTGTCGATGGGCTTGCCATTTTCGTACACGCGGAACAGCGCCATATCCAGGTCGTAGCGCGGGTAGGTGAAATTATCCGGATCGCCGCCGTAGAACGCGGTTTGTTGCTCGACGGCGAAGACCAGGCGCGCATCGGTGTATTTTTTGTAGCAGTAGAGCCAATATTCGCCGCCGGAATATAGCGTGACGATGTCCGAGCGCAGGCCGGTCTTGGCTGTGCTTTCGCGCTCGGCGTCGGCAATCACCGCTTTGCGCTTGCTGAATTCTTCCTCGGGAGTCTTGGCGCCCTTCACGGCCGCGTTCACGCGATCGGTGACATTTTCGGTGGAGACCAGAACGTTGACTTCGAGGTCAGGCGACTTCATTTCCTCTTCCGGCGTGGCTGCATAAAAGCCATCGCGAACATAATCATGCTCGGCGCTGGAATTTTTCTGCAGCTGGCCGAGGGCAACGTGATGGTTGGTGAGCAGCAAGCCATGAGGGCTGACGAAGGAGCCGGAGCCGCCGTCATTGAGGCGCACGGAGGAGAGCCGCAAATGGTCCAGCCACTGCTGGGTGGGCGTGAAATTGTATTTTTGCTGGAGTTGCTTGATGGGAGGGTTGTCGAAGGTCCACATGCCTTCGTCAGCAGTGATGGCGGGGCAGAGCAGCGCGGAAGCGAGAATCGCGGCCGAGGCCTGGCGGGCAAGGTCCATAAATTTCACGAGAGGAATCCTCTTTTCTGAAGGAATGAAGCCGTGGAGAACGGCAGTTGAAAGTATATATGAGTCTGGGGAGCGAGGTGTGCTGTGGGCGGGGCATGCTCGTGCAGGGGCGCTCGTCGTTGTGAATGCGACAAGACACTGTGGTTGAGATCCTTCGTCGCGAAAGGCGCTCCTCAGGATGGCAGCGTGCGTGGGTCGCACGACAATTTGGGTCATTGAGCGAGAGGGAGCGCTGGCATAAAGCCAGCGCTACGCGGAACGTACGTGGGAATTTACACACGAGGGTGGGATTCGCATCGAATATGGAGTGGCCGTAAGATTGGGGATACGGACTAGGGAAAGCCCGGACACCACAAACCGCATGGAACCACGAGAAAAGGCTGCATTGTTACCGGAGACGCCGGGCGTTTACCTGTTCAAGGACGCCGGCGGGGACGTTTTGTACGTGGGCAAGGCGGGATCGCTGCGCAGCCGAGTGCGCTCGTATTTTCTGGAATCGCGGTGGGTGGACGCGAAAACGGGTTCGCTGGCGCGGGAAATCGCGGACCTGGAAACCATCGTGGTGGACAACGAGCGCGAGGCGCTGGCGCTCGAAAATAATCTGATCAAGCAGTACAAGCCGAAGTTCAACGTGATGTTGCGGGACGACAAGACGTATCCGTACATCAAGCTGACCATGGGCGAAAAATATCCGCGGGTATACTTCACGCGAAAAGTGAAGAAGGATGGCGCGCTGTATTTTGGGCCGTACTTTCCAGCGGGTTTGGCGCGGCGCATTATTCATTTCATTCACAAACGATTTCTGGTGCCGTCTTGCTTTGTGGATTTAACGAAGACGCATGTTCGCCCGTGCCTGCAGTTTTATATCAAGCGCTGCCTGGGGCCGTGCGTAGAGGGTCTGACGACCGACGAGCGGTATGCGGAAGCGGTGCGCGATGTGCGCATGTTTTTGGAAGGGCGGCGGCACGACCTGATGAAGAGCATTGAGGAGCGCATGATGGCCGCGGCGGCGCAGGAGCGATTTGAGGAGGCGGCGTCTTACCGGGACCTGTTGCGCACCATGGAGGACATCGAGGAGCGGCAGAGAATTGCGTCGGCGCAAGGAGACGATACCGACGTGATCGGCTATTACGCGGAACCGCCGTTGGTGGCCGCCAATGTGTTTCACTTGCGCGGCGGGCGCATCGTGGACCGGCGGGAATTTTACTGGGAGACTCTGGACGCTTTCGAGCCGCACGAATTTGTGGATTCACTGCTGAAGCAGCTTTACCTGGAGGCGGAATACCTGCCGAAGAAGATTCATGTGCCCATCGATTTTGAAGATGTGGAATTGCTGGAAGAAACGCTTAGCGATCGAGCTGGACACAAGGTGGAAATCTTCACGCCGCAACGGGGAAGCAAAGCGGCGATTCTGGAACTGGTGGAGAGCAACGCGAAGCATTCGTTCGAACAGCGATTCCGCGTGATGAAGCCGACGTCCAAGGCCATTGCCGAGGCGTTGCAAAACGCGCTGAACCTGCCGGAGGAGCCCAAGCGCATCGAGAGCTTTGACATTTCGCACATTCAGGGTACGGACACGGTGGCGTCCATGGTGGTGTGGGAAAGCGGGCGCATGAAGAAGTCCGATTACCGGAAGTTCATCATTCGAGGGGAACCCGGGCCGGGAGGCAGGCCGCGCAGCGAGAACGACGATTTTGCGAGCATGCACGAAGTGGTGATGCGGCGGTACCAACGGCTGCAGGAAGAGCAGAAACCGATGCCGAGCCTGATCCTGATCGATGGTGGCCTGGGACAATTGCACGCGGCGGCGCAGGCGCTGGACGAGTTGCAAATTATCAACCAACCGATGGCAAGTATCGCGAAAAAAGAGGAAATACTTTACATACTGGGGCAGGAAAACGAACCGTGCGTGCTGGAACGTCACTCGCCGGTGTTGCACTTGATCCAGCAGATTCGCGACGAGACTCACCGCTTTGCCGTCACCTTTCACCGCCAGAGGCGCGCGGCCCGGCAGACCCACACAGCGCTGCTGGACATCCCGGGAATCGGCCCGCGAACATCACAGAAGTTGTTGCAACGATATGGGAGCATCGCGAATCTGCGGCGGGCCACGGCGGAGGAGTTGAGCCGCATCGTAACGCGAAAAAGTGCGGAAAAGATCGTGGAACACTACGCAAAGAGCGAAGGGAGCGCATAACCATTAGTCGCGTTAATAGCGGTTAACATGTATTGTCACCTACACATGTCTATGCTACGGTTTTTGTGGAGGTTAACATGGCTGACAATGTAGGATCCAAAGTGAGCTTTTTCCTGGTAGGCGTGGGCATTGGGGCGCTTCTGGGCGTGCTGTTCGCTCCGAAATCCGGTGAAGAGACTCGGGAATACCTGGGCAAGCGCGCCGATGATGGCCGCGAATTTGCACAGAAAAAGGCGAAGGAACTGCGCGATCGCGCGGATGAGTTGATCGAGCGCGGCAAGGACGTAGCCAGCCGCAAGCGGGACTCCCTCTCGGCGGCGGTGGAAGCGGGCCGGGAAGCGTTTCTGCGCGAATCGAAGTCCTAAGGATTTTTGGCATGCAGGGAGGTTCCGTGTGTTGAGCGGAAAGGGTGGGGTGTGAATGCAATTCTGGATGGAGTTCTTTAGCATCGTCGCCGCCATTGCGTTGATTGTGCAGGTGGCAATCCTGATTGGATTGTTCCTACAACTCAAGCGCACCACCGAAGGCATCAACCGCATGATCACCGATCTGCACACGCGGATGGGGCCGATCCTGACACGCACGCAAATCTTGCTGGACGACACCGAGCCGAAAATAGCGAGCCTGGTAGATGACGCGTCGCATGTGGTTTACCTGGCGCGTGTGCAGGCGCAGAAAATGGACAAAGTGTTCAGCGAGGCATCGGATCGTTTACGCGGGCAGTTGGTGCGCGCCGACCGGATCTTAACGGGAACGCTGGAGGCTGTAGAAGACGCAGGAACGCAGGTGCGCCGGACGATTCTGGGGCCAGTGCAGAAAGCCTCGGCAGTTGTGCATGGCATCAAGGTGGGGTTGGACTTCTTGCGCTCGCGCCGGAGCCGCCGGGACAACGCGGAAGAAACCCTGGAGCAGGAAGACGAGTTGTTTATTTAAAGAAGTCGGGAGTTTGTAGTCGGTAGTCAGGAGTTTCGGATTCGGATTACGGCGCTGGCAATTTTGCTGGCGCCGTTTTTGTTTGAAGGTCGGCAACCAGTTTTCGGTTCTTAATTTTAGGTTTTAGACCCAAGACGCAGGCAGGAGTGCATGTGCCACTTGGGAAAAGCGCGCCGTTTTTATTTGCGATGGCAGCGGTCGACTGCAAATATGTGTGTCAAGAAACTACTGACTCCTGACTACTGACTCCCGACTTGTATTACAGACTTTTCTCGATCCAGCCGCCGGCTAGAACTGTGTCGCCTTCGTAGGCTACGGCGCCTTGTCCGGGTGTAATGGCGCGTTGGGGAATATCGAAGGTGATGCGCGCGCGATGGCCGGGGAGCGCTTGCACTTTGGCTGCGGCAGGTTCGTGCTTGTGGCGAATTTTCACCTGGGCGCGCAGCGGCGCGGCGGGTTCCTCGATCGAAATCCAATTTACATTTTCCAGTTCGAGCGTGGTGGCGCGCAGGGCGTCATCTTCGCCAACGATGACGCGGTTCTTCTGCGGGTCGATGGCCAGCACGTAAACAGGCTTGCCGGTGGTGAAGCCCAGGCCCTTGCGCTGGCCGATGGTGTAATTGTGCACGCCAGAATGGCGTCCGAGGACGGTGCCGTCTTCGCTGAGGATGTCTCCTTCTTTATCGCTCAGCGGTTTGCCGTCTTCGCGCGCGTAGGCGTGAATGAATTGCACGTAATTGCCGTTGGGCACGAAGCACAGCTCCATGCTTTCGGGTTTTTCGGCCACGGGAAGGTTCACGCTGCGGGCAAGTTGACGCACTTCTTCCTTGGTGAGTTCGCCGAGAGGAAATTCACTGCGTGAAAGCTGCTCTTGCGTAAGTCCCCAGAGAAAATAGGATTGATCCTTGGAATCGTCGCGCGCGCGCAAGAGCTGGTAGCGGCCGGTGCGGTCGTCTTTGTGGATACGCGCGTAATGGCCGGTGGCGAGGCGTTCGGCGCCGATCTGGCGCGCCATGCGAAGGAGCGGCTCAAACTTTACATCGGTATTGCAATTGGTGCAGGCGATGGGCGTGCGGCCGGCAAGGTATTGCTCGACGAAGGGGCGGATGACGCGCGCTTCGAATTGCTCTTCGAAATTGACGACGTAGTGCGGAAAATTCAGGTGCTTGGCCACGCGCTTGGCGTCGTACACGTCGTCGAGCGAGCAGCAGCGATGCTGCGCCGGGCCGTCGCCCTGCAACTCGGGAAGCCGGCGCTGATTCCACAGTTGCATGGTGAGGCCGACGACGGGCCGTTGCTGCTGCAGCAAGACCGCCGCGACGGTGGAAGAATCCACGCCGCCAGACATGGCGACAGCGACAAGGCCAGGCT
Source organism: Candidatus Acidiferrales bacterium (assembly GCA_963701055.1). Lineage (GTDB taxonomy): Bacteria > Acidobacteriota > Terriglobia > Acidiferrales > UBA7541 > Acidiferrum. The sequence continues at coordinate 2,464,973 of OY969563.1, forward strand.
GTTGTTCCGTGGCCACGGGCAGGGAATCGATATGTGTTTGCGTGGACATGCTGTTATTAGTTTAGCGGGTTATTTCATTTGTTTGTAGTTTTGTGGTGGGGCGTATCGGAGGGAAAAAACAGGTCCCTCGCTTCGAAGACTTCGCTCGGGATGACAGGTTTTTTGTTGTTATTTTATTTTTGGCAGGAGGTGGTTGGTGGGAAGGCCGCAGGGCTCGCGGACTTGCCCTGTGCTACTGGTGGGCTACGGAGTGGTGGGTGGGGGAAAGTCGGCGGAGTTGCGATACGGCGGCGGGAACGATTTCCAGGGCGGCGTCGATTTCGGCGGGGGTGGTGTGGCGGCCGAGGCTGAAGCGGACACTGGCGCGGGCTTCTGAAGGTGGCAGACCGATGGCCATGAGAACATGAGAAGGTTCGATGGCGCCGGAAGAGCAGGCCGCCCCTGTGGAGCACGCCAGGCCTTTCAGATCGAGAGCGATGACGAGCGCTTCGCCTTCGATACCGGAAAAGGTGATGTTGCTGGTGTTAGGCGTGCGCGAGGCAACTGCGGCGTTGGCGCGGATGTCGGGTACGCGGGAAAGCAAGCCTTGTTCGAGTTTGTCTCGTAACGCGGAGACGCGCGTGGCATCTTCCACGAGCGCCAGTCGCGCAAGTTCCGCGGCCTTGCCGAGGCCGACAATGGCCGCAACGTTTTCGGTGCCGGGACGGAATCCGCGCTGGTGGTGGCCGCCATACAAAAACTGCTGCAAGCGTGTGCCGCTCTTGATGTACGTGGCACCGACACCTTTGGGCGCGTAAAGTTTGTGGCCGCTGAGCGAGAGCAGATCGAGTTGGCACGCTTGCACGTCAACCGGAATTTTTCCGACGGATTGAACGGCGTCGGTGTGGAAGTAAATGTCGCGTTCGGCTGCGATTTCTCCGGCCAGTTGCAGGGGCTGAATGGTGCCGATCTCATTGTTCGCGTGCATCACCGTGATCAGCACCGTCTCCGGCCGCACGGTTTTACGCAACGCCTCGAAATCGATCAAGCCATCGCGGGAAACGGGGAGAAACGTCACGGCCACGCCCTGCATTTCGAGCGCCTGGCAGGTGTTGAGGACCGCTTCATGTTCGATAGCGGTGGTTATGATGTGTGCCGCCGGAGCGCCGGCAAGGGCCTGCCGAACAATGCCGAAGATGGCGTGATTGTCCGATTCCGTGCCGCCACTGGTGAAAATAATCTCCAGCGGGCGCGCATTGATGAGCGCAGCGACCTGCTCGCGAGCGGTTTCCACTGCCGAGCGGGCACGCTGGCCGAACGTGTGGATGGATGAGGCGTTGCCAAAATCGCCAGAGAAATAGGGAAGCATGGCCTCAAGGACGGCGGGGTCGACCGGCGTGGTGGCGTTGTGATCGAGATAGATGCGCTTCATGGAATCGGCCTGATCAGGATAGAGGCCGGGCCGAGCCATGTCTAGACCCGGCATCGTGCCCGCCAGCTTTTGAAGCGCTGGCCGTAAAACGCTAAAATGCAAGAGGTTAAAATGGCTGGAAAGTATGGCCGGACTGGAACTATCGGGTAGCCTGGAGCGTATATACACAGGGGTAGTTGTCATTTGGCCAGTCATCGGGAAAAGAACTCCATACGAAGGGAAGACCATGAAACGGATTTTTGCGCTGGCTCTGCTGAGCCTGGGGATCTGTCTGTGCGTTCGCGCCCAAAGATTGCCGGACACGGTGGTGCCGGAGAGCTATGACCTGACGTTTACGCCGGACCTGGCGAAGGCTACGTTCACGGGCGACGAGACCATTCGCGTCCAGGTGCGCAAGCCCACGTCCGCCGTCACTCTGAACGCCGCGGAACTGGAGTTTCAGGACGTGAGCATTACTGCGGGAGGCGCAACGCAGAAAGCCACGACCTCATTCGATGAAGCCAAAGAGCAGGCAACCCTGACCGTGGGAAAGGAACTGGCGGCGGGACCGGCGGAAATCCACATTCGCTTTACGGGAACTTTAAACGACAAGCTGCGCGGGTTTTACCTGAGTAAGTCCGAGCGCCGGAGTTATGCGGTGACGCAATTTGAGGCCACCGATGCGCGGCGCGCGTTTCCTTCGTTTGACGAGCCGGCACTCAAAGCGGTCTTCAACATCACGCTCATCGTAGATAAAGGCGACACGGCCATTTCGAATAGCAAGATGGTTTCTGACACGCCGGGCCCGGGCGACGGCAAGCATACGTTGAAGTTTGCTCCGTCGCCGAAAATGTCCAGCTACCTGGTGGTGATGTTGGTAGGAGATTTTGTGTGCCGCGAGGGTGGAGCGGACGGCATTCCGATTCGCGTGTGTTCCTTGCCCGAGCAAAAAGATATGACCGGCTACGCCCTGGAAGCGTCGGAAAACGTTTTGAAGTATTACGACAAGTATTACTCCATCAAATATCCGTACGGAAAGCTGGACCACATCGTATTTCCGGACTTCGCCGCTGGTGCCATGGAAAATGTGGGAGCGATCACGTATCGCGACAGTTTTCTGATGATCGACGAGAAGAACTCTTCCTACGATGCGAAGCAAAATGTGGCCAACACGGTTGCGCACGAAATGGCGCACCAGTGGTTTGGCGACCTGGTGACCATGCAGTGGTGGAACGACATCTGGCTGAACGAAGGCTTCGCCACATGGATGGCCTGGAAGCCGCTGGAAGAATGGCAACCGGAATGGAATGTGAAACAACAGGAAATTGCGGAAACGCTGGGAGCGCTCACGTCCGACTCGCTTGACTCCGTGCGAACCATTCGCGCGAACGCGGAAACTCCCGCGGACATCCAGGCGCTGTTTGACGGGATCGCTTACGGCAAGGCCGCTTCGGTGCTGCGGATGGTGGAAGCGTACGTTGGTCCCGGCGTGTTTCAGAAGGGAGTGAATGCTTATCTTGAGAAGCACAAGTACGCCAACGCTACCGCGGAAGATTTCTGGAGTCAGATTACCGAAACTTCCGGTAAACCTGTGGACAAGATCATGAAGAGCTTCACGGAGCAGGCCGGAGCGCCGCTGGTCAGCGTGAAGAACGAATGCAAAGGCGACAAAACGGAAGTGACGCTGACGCAGGAACGCTACTACTCCGACGCGACGAAGATGGCCGCGGGCTCGGATGAGATTTGGCCGATCCCAGTGAACCTGCTGCCTTCGGCGACGAAGCAGCCGGTGTATCACCTGCTGACGAAGAAGACGGAGACCTTTGAACTGCCTGGCTGCTCGGCGTGGGTTTACGGGAACGCCGGCGCGCGCGGCTACTATCGCAGCAGCTACGATCCGGCCGCGTTCGCAAAAATGAGCGCAGAAGTGGAAAGCACGCTTTCGGCGGAGGACCGCGTGCGCGTCGCGGACGACGCTTGGGCGCTGGTGCGGATCGGGCGGGTGAACATCGCAGATTACTTGAACCTGCTGCAAGAAATGCAAGGCGAACGGTCTCGGCAAGTGCTGCAGACTATGCTCAGCCATATCCCGGCAATTCACGACCGGTTTGTGACGCCCGCCGACAGGCCCGCGTTTGAAAAATGGGTGCGGGACTTCCTGAACCCGATCGCGAAGGATTTGGGCGACACGCCTGTGGCGGGGGAAGCGCCGGAACGCCAGGCTCTACGCGGCGATATTTTTGCCATTCTCGCGCAATATGGACGCGACCCTGTGCTGATTGAAAAAGCACGCGCCACCGCGGAGCAATACATGAAGGACCCGCAATCGGTCAACCCGGAAATGGCCGGGAAATCATTGACGATTGCCGCAATGAATGGAGACGCGGTGCTGTACGACCAATACGTGGCGCGTTTGAAGGCCACGAAAAATCCCGAGGAGTACGGATCTTACTTGCAGGCGCTGGGCATGTTTCCACAGCCGGAACTGGCCAAGCGCACATATGACCTGGTGCTTGGACCCGACGTGAAGAACCAGGACTTGTACGCGCTGTACTTCCCGCTGATCAATTACCGTGTGCAATCACAGGCGTGGGAATTCTTCAAAAGCGATTTTCCCGCGATCATGAAGAAAGTGGATGGCCCGGACGCCGTGAGCCTTGCGCAGGCCGCGGGAGCGTTTTGCGACGCCGGGCTCCGCGACGATGCGCAGAAGTTTTTTGCCGCGCAGAAACTGCCGGGCACCGAACGCATCCTGCAAAACGCCAAGGATCAGGTGAATGCCTGCATCCAGGTGCGGGATTTGCAGCAGAAGAACTTATCCAGCTATCTGGAGAGATAGTTCGAGAAGGCGAAGCATCCACCAAAAAACGAAAGGCGCTGGGCGACATCCGGCGCCTTTTTATTGGCATTGCGCAATGTTTTGCGCGTGCGATGAGGGGCGTGTTAGTGTGGGCCGTTGAACGCCGTGGCGTGGAAGTGTGCGGAGGAATGCGGTGGGATATGCGGATTTGCGGGAGTTTGTGAAGCGGCTGGAAAAAGAAGGCGAGTTGCGCCGTGTGAAGGCGGAAGTCGATCCGGTGCTGGAGATTGCGGAAGTGGGCCAGCGCGCACAGGCGCTGCCGGGGCCGAAGGGAAATCCCGGCGGGATGGCGCTGTTGTTTGAGAAGCCGAAAGGCTCGCGGTACCCGCTGCTGATCAATGCGTTTGGCAGCGAACGGCGGATGGAGCTGGCATTCGAAGTGGATAAATTGGAGGACGTGGCCGCGCGCATTCACGGATTCCTGAACATGCAGACGCCACAAGGGCTCTTCGACAAGATGAAGATGCTGCCGAAGCTCATGGAACTGGGCTCATTTTTCCCGAAGTCCGTAAAAGAAGGACCGTGCAAGGAAATTGTGCGGAAGGGCAGCGACATAAACCTGTTCGATTTTCCGATTCTGAAGTGCTGGCCGCAGGATGGCGGGCGGTTCATCACGTTTCCGCTGGTATTCACGAAAAATCCGGTGACGGGAAAACGTAATGTGGGCATGTATCGCATGCAGGTGTATGACGAGCGCACCACCGGCATGCACTGGCAAACGCAAAAACATGGCGCGGAACATTTTCGCAGGGCGCGCGCGGCGAATCCCGAGGGAAGAATCCCGGTCAGCGTGGCGATTGGGTCCGATCCGGCCACAACGCTGGGCGGCATTCTGCCCATTCCACCCGATCTCGACGAGATGATGTTCAGCGGGTTCCTGAAAAAGGAACCGGTGGAGATGGTGAGATGCGAGACCAACGAACTGGAGGTGCCGGCGAACGCGGAAATTGTTCTGGAAGGCTACGTCAACCTGAATGAGATGCGCACGGAAGGGCCTTTTGGCGATCACACCGGTTTTTATTCACTGGAAGGCGAGTTTCCGGTGTTCCATGTCGAGTGTGTGACGCACCGAAGAGAACCGATTTATCTGACGACGGTGGTGGGACGGCCGCCGCAGGAAGATTTTTATATGGGCTATGCGATTGAACGAGTATTCCTGCCGCTAATGAAGATGACGCATCCCGAGATTGTGGATGTATCGATGCCCGCGGAGGGCATCGTGCACAACCTGATGATAGTGTCGATCCGGAAATCGTTCCCCGGGCACGCACGCAAGGTGATGAACGCGATCTGGTCGCTGGGGCAGGCAATGTTCACGAAAGTGATTGTGGTGGTGGATCACGACGTCAACGTGCACGATTACCGCGAGGTGGTGTGGAAAGCGCTTTGCGCTATCGACCCGGAGAGAGACGTGCAGTTTTCGCTCGGGCCGGTGGACACGCTGGATCACGCGGCGCGCATGCAGGATTTCGGCTCGAAGATGGGAGTGGATGCCACGCGCAAATGGCCCACGGAAGGATTTGCGCGGCCGTGGCCGGACGAGATTTTGATGGACGATGCGACGAAGGCGCGCGTGGACGCGTTGTGGAAGAGTTTGGGGATTTAGGGGTTTGTTTCGGCGGCCGGGCGCATTTGTGAAATGGAAGAGAACGGCCCGCCTCGTAAGGCGGGCCCTACAACGGCTGACCCAAGATGCCGACCTGAAGGCGCGGCGCTACAAGAGCGACCCAAGAGCCCGCATGCAGAGTGGGGCACCGGCCGCCATGATCAGCGCGCGCTAGCGGTGGGTGGAGCGAAGGCCAGGCCGTCTACGCCTTTTGTCAGGCGGATTGGTTGTTCCAGTTGCCAGGTTTTGAGATTGAGGATTTCGATTGTGCCTGCCTGCGGGCAACTGATATAGGCCAACGCGCCGTCGGGTGACACGATCGTTTCGCCGGAAGATGCGGGAATATCGTACGAGTGGGCTACCTGCCCCGACGAAGTATCTATAACGAACAATTTGCCGGAGGGAGCGTTGGCTACGAGCCAGTGGCCATCCGGAGTTGGCGCGGAGGAATACACTTCCGCGGGAATGTCCCACCATTTTGCAATGGCGTTCTTCGAGGTATCGATCAGCGCGATGCGCGGTTTCTTCTGGTCGTGAGTGTAGACGGTGCGGCCATCTGGCGAAATCGAGATGCGCTGAACTTCCCCGGCCACGGGGATGGTGGCCAGCAGCGAATGCTTGCGCACATCCACGACGCTAACGCTGCCGGCAAAGACGTTGGCGGTGTACGCGCGGGAACCATCGGGAGTCAGCACGAACATGTGCGAATCCACTTGCCCTGTGGGAAGTTCGGCAACTACTTTTCGCGTGCCCGGGTCAACGACATCGATCGATTTGCTGAGTTCGGCCGAAACGTACAACTTCCCATCTGGGCCGAATTTTGCGCAATGCGGGCGAACCGGTTTGCCGAGATCGATGATGTGAATGGCGCGGCCGCTTGCAATGTCAATCACCTGCACGGTGCTGCCATCAGTGCCGGGCTTGCCTACGCCGGAATTTCCGTAGATGGGTACGTAAGCCAATTTGCCGTCAGGCGATGCGATGACTTCGTGACCATTGATATCGACGCCGACGGTGGAGATGGTCTTGCGCGAACTGGTGTCGATGACCAGCAGGGTGTGATCGCCCTGGTTCGCGACCAAAAGATTTTGCGCGGAAAGCAACAAAGGGAACAGGAGTACACTGGAAAGCAGCAAGCAGGTCTTCATCGGGGATCTCCAAATGCAGCGGAAGTGGTTTGACGCGAACAGTATAAGCGCGGGCGAGGGGATTCGTCTGCGAGAGAAACGAAACGGCGAAAATTATCGGAACGAAACGGAACATTGCATTTCTTTTTCGAAAGATTGGGAGTGCAACGCGATGAAGCAACAACGCGTGCGGATAAAGAATAACCGTCCCGCGGGACAGGGCAAAACACATCGGGAAGCACAAGTAATAGTTATCTTGATACAACAGGAACACTACCGGTTGGGATACCTGCCTACAATACCAGGTCAATTGCCTAAGATTGCCGATGTTCTTAGGACAACTCCGGGAGAGAAAGGCTTGACGCTAGTGAGCACTCGATGACATAACGGGATCAAGGTCATGCCCGTCAGGTCCACGGATTTTTCGCGGAACCAACGGGTCAGAACATGTCCGAAACTGGGGCGTGTGGGTCAAGGATGGGCGTTCCTCGTGAGCGAATCGCGCGAAGTGATGAACGTACGACAGGCGTCCCAGTATCTTGGGATAAGTCCGGATACCCTGTATCGGTACATCACAGAGGGCGAAATACCTGCGTTTAAACTGGGCAATCGTTGGAAACTTAGGAAGACGATCCTGGATCGATGGATGGAACGCAAGATGAGCCAAGCGGTGGCACGGCGCCGCTAGGTTCGCCGAAGCGTGAGGGAAAGAGGCCGCGATATGTGGTTACTCGGGGGCAAGAAAAACAGGCAGCTTGTCGGTCTGGACATCGGTTCCAGCTCCATCAAAGCCGTGGAGTTGAAATCGACGAAGGCAGGCTATGAGCTGCTGAGTTACGGGATGGAGTCGTTGGCGCAGGATACAGTGGTGGACGGCGCGATCATGGATGCGCCGCAGGTGGCCAACGCCATCACAAAGATTTTTGATCTGGAAAAGATCAAGACGAAGAGCGTGGCCACATCCGTATCGGGCCACTCCGTGATCGTCAAGCGGGTGCCCTTGCCGCTGATGACCGAAGAAGAACTGTACGACCGCATTCCGTCCGAAGCCAGCCAGCACATTCCGTTCGACATCGCCGACGTGAACCTCAGCTACCAGCTGCTCGAAGCGATGGATTCGCAGATGGACGTGCTGCTCGTGGCCGTAAAGAAGGACAAGATTCTGAACCACACCAACGTGCTGGCGCAGGCCGGGAAGACTCCGGCAGTGGTGGACATCGACGCTTTCGGATTGCAGAACTGCTTCGAAATTAATTACGAACCGGACGCTGGGCAGACGGTGGCATTGCTGAACATCGGCGCCAGCGTCATGAATATCAATATCGTCCGCGGCGGAATTCCGCTGTTTACGCGCGACGTCAGCGTGGGCGGCAACCAGTACACGGACGCGCTGCAGAAGGAACTGGACCTGAGCTTCGACGACGCGGAACGGCTGAAGAAGGGCGAAACCCTGCCGAGCGTCACCGACGAGCAGAAAGGCCAGATTCTGCGAAGCGTTTCTGATATCTTGACCCTGGAAATCCAAAAGACATTCGATTTCTTCCGGGCCACGGCCAGCGGCGAGAACATTCAACGCATCATGGTCGCCGGTGGCACCGCACGCGTGCCAGGGCTGGTGGACCTGCTGCGCGAAGAATTTGCGATGCCGGTGGAAGAGCTGAATCCATTCCGTAAGGTGTTGATCAACCCGGGGAAGCACAGTGAAGATCAGATCCGGGAATTGGCGCCGCGATTGGTAGTGGCAGTGGGATTGGCGCTGAGGAGCTTCGACTAGCCATGATCCGCATAAACTTACTTGGACAAATACGGCCAAGAGCCGCACGCAGGCCGGTGGATACCGGGGCAGCTATGCCCGCCGTGTTCATCGGAGCCGGTTTGCTGCTCGGATGCCTGTTCCTGTTCTACTTCTACCATTCGTGGCAGACGCAACTGAACGAAGAAAACGCGCGGATCAAGCAACTACAAAGCCAGAAGACGGAACTGGAACAGATCAAATTGCAGGTGGAAGCTTTCGAGAAGCAGAAGATAGTGCTGCAACAACGTGTCGGCACCATTGAGCAACTGCAGAAAGATCGTACCGGCGGCCAGGAGTTGTTGGACCAGATCGCCAATACGGTTTCCCGGGCAGAGAATCTTTGGCTGACCTCCATGACCAAGAAGGGTACGGAGGTCACGTTGCAGGGCGCGGCAGCGTCCATCAATTCCGTGGCTAACTTCATTACCGCCTTAAAGCGCTCCGGTTATTTCCAGAAGATCGAGATCAAGGAATCGAAGCAGGACGATAAGAACACCGCCGTGCAAACGTTCCTGTTCACGATCGATGCGGAGATCGCTCCAAGCGGGCCTGACGTAACAACTCCACAGGCCAAGCCGGCAAGCGCGCCGGCCCAGGGTGCCTCAGGTTCGGCACCGGCGAAGAAGGGATAAGAGGAAGCCATGGCCAATCCTTTCCGAGATATGTCGGTAATCATGCAGGGGCTGGTAGCCCTGGCGATCGCGGTGATTCTGGTGCTGGTGGGCTTGTATGTTCCGGTCTCGCCCGTGGCCCAGGAGCGCACAGCGTACGACGAGGCAGTGCAGCAGCGCACCAAGCTGAACCAGGAAGTGACGCAGTTGCAGGTTTATAAGCAGCGTTACGGTGAACTGAAGCAGCAGATGGACGCGCTGAGCAAGCAACTGGACACACTGAAAACCATCGTGCCGGAAGAAAAAGAAGTGGACGAATTCATTCGCCAAGTGCAGGGAGCGGCGAGCGCCTCGAGCGTGCAACTGCGCCGGCTGACCGCGATGAACATCGTGCCCAAGGAATTTCACTACGAAATGCCGTTTGAGGCACAGGCGGACGGGTCGTATTTCAACGTGCTGGACTTTTTCTCGCGGTTGAGCCGGCTGTCGCGCATCATCAACGTCGGCGATCTGCAGTTCGACGATCCGACCGGCACGGTCAAAGGGGCGAGGTATCCGGTTCGTCCGGGTGAGACGGTAACAGGCGTATTTACGATTACGACGTTCTTTACGAAGCCGGCGGATACGGCTCCGGCTGGAGCGGGCGGGGCAAAAACGACCAAGCCGCCTGTGAAAAAACCGTGAGCAGGAACGAGCGAACTATGAGTCGACTGACAAGACTGCTAATCGCAATGCTGCTAACCGCGGTGGGAGTGGGCTTGCAAGCGCAAACCACGCCCGCACCGGCGAAGCCCGCTGGCAAAGGGCACAAGAAACCGGCGGCGAGCAGCGCGCCGAGTGAAGCGGCGGCGCCCGAAGCCAAGGTGGCGCGGCGCGATCCGTTTGAGTCTCTGACCAGCCGGCAGGATGCGGCGGCGAAAGTCTCCGCCAATTTGCCTCCCGGAAAAGCCGGCCTGCAAGTGGCGTCTTTGCGGCTGGACGGCATTGTGAAGTCGCCCAACGGCATGATTGCGGTGGTCACCAATCCTCAGGCCAGGACTTATTTTCTCCGTGAAGGCGATCAGTTGTACGACGGAAAAGTGGACAAGATTGCGTTAGATGGTGTGTCGTTCCACGAGGTTGGGAAAGACGCATTCGGAAAACCAGTAGAACGACAAGTGAATAAGAGAATCTACTCCAGTGCAGGAGAACAGCAATGACGACGAACTGGCGGGCCTTACGGTGTGGCTGCCTGATATTGACGAGCGTGATGCTGGGCGGGAGCCCCGCGATCGTTCGCGGGCAGGAGTCCGCCGCGGCTAATACGACGGCAGCGGTGATCTCCAGCGTGGCCATCACGCAGGATACGCAGCGGGCGGCCGTTCGCGTCGAAGGGGCGGGCAAGCTGGACGTCCATGCGGTGCGGATGCAGAATCCGGAGCGGCTGGTGCTGGACTTTACGGGCGCGCGGCTTAGCGTCCAGAAAACCAACATCCCCGGGGTTTCGGCTCCGGTGCGCGGCGTGCGCCTGGGACAGTTCCGGCCGGACGTGGCGCGCGTTGTGATTGACCTGACGGCTTCGGCGCCTTATCAGATCACGCATGACGGTGACGCGGTTGTTGTGTACGTGCAGGTGCAACCCGCGGATGCTAACGAGCCCACGGCTGTGGCCTCCACCAAACCGGTGAAGGCGACGAAACAGGTTGCTTCCACGACGACAGCGCAGCAGGCGAACGCGCCAAGCAACAAGACCAGCAATGCGCAAGCCGCACATTTTTCTTTGCCGAACGAACTGACCCAGCCCTCAGCCACTTTGGCGACGACGAACTCCACCCCTGAGCCGGCGCACGCGGAAACCAGCGCGCAGCAGGCAGCGCAGCAAGCGATGCAGCAGGCGGCAACGGCGGCATCGACAGTCGCGGCGCAACAGGCAGCGCAGTCTTCCATAGCCAGCCCGACGCCCTCGAGCGGGAAGTACACGGGCGAACCGATTTCCGTCAACTTGAAGGATGTGGACCTGAAGGACTTCTTCCGGTTGATCCACGAGATCAGCGGTCTCAACGTCGTGCTCGATCCTAACGTCAAGGGCACGCTGACGATCGTGTTGGATGAAGTGCCGTGGGATCAGGCACTGGACATCGTGCTGGTGAACAACGGTCTGGATAAACAGCTCAATGGCAACGTTCTTCGCGTGGCCACGAAAGACACTTTGAAGAAGGAAGCGGAGACAGCCCGCGACCTGCAGAAGGCTCAGGCGGAAGCGGTAGCGCCGATCACCACGACGCGCGTTCTCAGCTACGCCAAGGCTTCCACGGTCAGGGACACGCTGAAGAAGTTCCTGTCTTCCCGCGGCGACATCTTTTCGGATGACCGCTCCAACCAGCTGATCATTCGCGACATTCCTTCCAACCTGCCGATTCTGGACAATTTGATTCACCAGTTGGATCGCAAATCGCAGCAGGTGGAAATCGAAGCGCGTGTGGTTCAAGCAACGCGTTCGTTCAGCCAGGACATCGGTGTGCAGTGGGGCTTTGCGGGCACGACCACCAGCGGCCGCACGATCTTTGGCGGCAATCCCCAGACGGGTATCAGCCCCATCACCACGGGCGCTGGGCTCCCGCAGCCTCCACTTATCGCCACGTCGACGAACAGCAGCACCGGGGGCGGTACCGGTCTTCCCTTGAACGTGAACCTGCCCGCGGGCGCGCCCACGAGCGGCTTCTACTTCGGGCAGCGTTCGCCGAACTTTGCGGTTGACCTGTATATCACGGCGGCGGAAGCGAAGGGCGTTGGAAAACTGCTCTCCAAGCCGAAGGTGATCACGCAGAACAACGAAAAGGCTACGGTGAAGCAAGGTACCAAGATTCCGATCCAGACGACCATCAACAACACGATTTCGGTGCAGTACATCGACGCGGTGCTGAAACTGGAAGTGACTCCGCAGATTACCGCTGAAGGCACCGTGTTTATGGACGTGATCGTGGAAAACACCCAAATCGATAACGGCATTCCCCGCGTTCAAGGTATCCCGGCATTGGATACGCAGTCCGCGGAAACCAAGGTGCTTGTGGCCGATGGCGGGACCGTCGTGATTGGCGGCATCATCGTCACCCAGCAACAGACGAGCATCACGGAAGTGCCGGTTCTCGGCAGCTTGCCGGTGATCGGACGACTGTTCCGCGAACAGGCGGTGAACATCAGCTCTTCGGAACTGCTGTTCTTCCTGACTCCGCGAATTATTCCTGGGTAATTTTGCCTGGGTAATTCCGCGGGGCTTTCGCAAACATAGAAGCCTTCAGGTAAACTGGAATCGAGGAGACTCAAAGGTCTCCTCGATTTTTTTATGAGCGATTCCTACGCAAAAAGACGGCGCAGTCTGCTTCAGGAACTGAAGCGGCGGGAACTGGATTGCCTGCTGGTGACGCATCCGGCGAACTGGTATTACCTGACGGGTTTTACCGGAGAATCCGGCATCCTGGCGCTTGGCGCGGGCAAGACGACGCTGATCACGGATGGTCGGTTCACGACGCAAGCCAGGGCAGAGTGCCCGGAGATCCATCTGGAATTGCAGAAGGGCGCACTGTACGTCTCTGCCGGGGAATGGCTGAAGAAGCAGGGGATCGCGCGGGTTGCCTATGACCCGGAGCAATGGACGGTGGCGCAGTTGAAGGCGCTGCAGAAGGCGTGTGGCGCGAAATGCCGGGCCACCGCGGCTGCGGGAATGGTGGAGTCCCTGCGCATGAAAAAAGATGCGCAGGAGCTGTCGGTGATGCGAAAGGCGGCCATCCTGGCTGGGGAAGTGGTGGAAGGCGCGATCAAGTTGCTGAAGCCGGGAGTGCGCGAGATCGAGATCGGCGCGGAAATCGAGTATCAGATGAAGAAGCGGGGGGCGAGCGGCCCGTCTTTTGAAACCATCGTGGCGTTTGGCGAACGGGCGGCGTTGCCACACGCGCGCCCCACCTCCAAGCGCTTGAGGAAAAATGAATTGGTGGTACTGGACCTGGGTGTTATACTCGGCCACTATTGCAGCGACATCACGCGTACCGTACATGTGGGCCGGGCTTCACGGCGCACTCGTGAGTGGTATCGCGCGGTTCTGGATGCGAATCTGGCCGCCACGGCTGCAGTCAGCGCGGGAACCACAGCCGGCGAGGTGGACGCCGCGGCACGCGAGGTTCTGAAGAAGAGCGGGCTCGAAGCTTATTTCGTACACAGTACCGGACACGGTTTGGGGCTGGAAGTACACGAGGCGCCGCGGTTGGCGCGCGGGCAATCGATTCGACTTGAAGCAGGAAATGTGATTACCATAGAACCTGGTGTGTATATCCAAGGAGTCGGTGGTATTCGCATAGAAGATGATGTGGCAGTCGGGGTCAGGGGCAGTGAAGTTTTGACCCGCGTCACGCGGGATCTCATCGAAATCTAATACAGGCATGAAACGGAAAAAGCCGTCGAAAACGACTGGAAGTGGAACGTTTGCGAGCCCGGAGATCGGGCAAATCGAGCAATTGCTGCGATTCATGAGCGAGCATAACCTCGAGGAATTTGAGTATTCGCGCGGGGATTTGCGTATCCGGTTGAAGAAACCGGGCGCCGCGGTGGTGGTAGCTGCGCCACGGCCTGCGGCGGAAATCATTGTGCCGGGGGCCGTAGCCGCTCCAGCGGCCCATGCCTCGGAGGCCCCCGCGAGCTCTGCGGAATCGGATTTGCGCGGCGGAGAAGATCTGTTCCTGGTGAAATCGCCGATTGTGGGCACCTTCTATGGCTCGCCGAGTCCTGGGTCGGAGCCCTTCGTCAAGGTCGGCAGTTATGTGGACGCCGGGCAGACGCTCTGCATCGTGGAAGCCATGAAGTTGATGAACGAAATCGAATCGGAGACCAGCGGCGAAGTGCTGCGGATTTTCGCGGAAAATGGCCAGCCCGTCGAGTACGGGCAGCCACTGTTCGGCATCCGGCCGAGCCGAAAGCGGTAAGCGGCCCACCCGACTATGTTTCAAAAGATTCTTGTAGCCAATCGCGGGGAAATTGCCCTGCGAGTCATCTGCGCGTGCAAAGAATTGGGAATCGCGACAGTGGCCGTATATTCGGAGGCGGACCGCAACGCTTTGCACGTTCGCTTTGCCGATGAGGCCGTGTGCGTCGGGCCGCCGCGCAGCAGCGAAAGCTATCTGAACATCCCGCACGTCATCAGCGCCGCGGAAATCACCAACGTGGACGCCATCCATCCCGGCTACGGTTTCCTTTCCGAAAATGCCAATTTTGCGAAGGTCTGCGAAGCGTCGGAGATCACTTTCATCGGGCCGAAGCCCGAAGTGATCGAGATGATGGGAGAAAAGGACCGCGCGCGGCGTGAAATGAAGATAGCGGGGCTGGCCACCATACCCGGCAGCGAAGGCGTCGTGGAGGGCGAAGAGCATCTGGCAAAGGAAGCCAAGCGCATCGGCTATCCGCTGATCCTGAAGGCGGCAGCGGGAGGTGGCGGGCGCGGCATGCGCGTGGTACGCAACAACGAGGAACTTCTGGGGGCTTACCAGACGGCGCGCAGCGAGGCGCAACAGGCTTTCGGCACGCCGGATGTGTACATGGAGAAATTCCTGGAGCATCCGCGGCACATCGAGTTTCAGGTGCTGGGCGACCAGCATGGCAAGGTGATTCACTTGGGTGAACGCGAGTGCACCATCCAGCGGCGCCATCAGAAGTTGGTGGAAGAATCGCCATCGCCGGCGATCGATGCCAGGCGCCGCAAGGAACTGGGCGCGAAGGTCGTCAAGGCGATGGAAGAGATTGGCTACACCAACGCGGGCACCATCGAGTTCCTGATGGACCAGGACGGCTCGATCTATTTTATTGAAATGAATACGCGCATTCAGGTGGAGCATCCGGTGACGGAATTTGTGACCGGCGTGGACCTGGTGAAGGCGCAGATTCGCATCGCCGCCGGGGAACGGCTTGAAGATGCCGCGGGAGAAGTCAACTTCAGCGGGCATTCCATCGAATGTCGCATCAATGCCGAGGATCCGGAGACGTTTGTGCCATCGGCGGGACGCATTACCACGTTCCAGGCGCCGGGTGGTACCGGCGTGCGCGTGGATTCGGCGGCCTATTCCGATGCGGTGATTCCGCCGTACTACGATTCTATGGTGGCGAAGCTGGTGGTGAAGGGGCGAGACCGCGGCGAGGCCATCAGCCGCATGAAGCGCGCGCTGGAAATGTTCGTGATCGAAGGAATCAAGACTTCGATTCCGCTGCACCGGCGGATTATGGCGCACCCGGATTTTGCGGCTGGAAAAATGGATACGCACTTCATCGAGAAGCTGCTGCACATCAACGGAAAATAAGCCACGAAGGCGAACGCCCGGAATTTGCTGCGGGAAACTCTGAAAAAACCCGCACCCTTAAAAACCAAAGGGTGCGGCACCCGGCGGAAGCTCCGACCCCAAGGGAGAAGAGGGCCCAGGACCCACCCTTGCATGAGCCAACCCCGCAAGGATGGGCCACCCGAGATCATCTTAATGCGCTAACGGTGCGCCACCCGCCAGTAAATTCGCGTCGAAATAAACGCTGCAAGTCCCGTCGTGCCAGCTCAAACGGTCGATGCAACACCATTCAATGCATTGATTCGATGATGCTTTCCTAGAAGAACTCTTCTGTTTGGTTGTATTCGGTCAAAACCTAGCTAGGGTAGTGCTCTGGCTGTTCTAACCCCTGAGAGCGATTTAGCCTTTGTTTTCAATGCAGGCAGGGTTCGACCTGGTGTTGCGTCGACCTATTGAGACCACCCCATTAATCGGGACTTTGAAATTACGGAGAAGAGTCTACAATTCGGATGAGGCCTAGCCGATGGCCTCACGCAGACTGTCTGTTCTTCGCGGCTCTTGGTTGCTCGAAACCGTGTCTACAAAACTGAGGACATCTATGAAACGAGAAATCATTCGCGTGGAGCCACTGGCGACCTACCTCGAAAAGTACAAGGCGCCCGAGATGGTGACTAAACACGGCGACACTATTTACGTCTCAGGCGCTCCGCCGTTCGATCCGAAAACCGGAGAGATTTTCCGAGGGCCTATTGAGCGCCAGACCGAGATCGTTTTAGACCAGCTTAAGCTCTGTGTCGAAACGGCGGGTTCGTCCTTGGAAAGCATCCTGAAACTGAATGTCTACGTAACGTCAGTAGATATGTTTCCTGCTGTTAACGAGGTCTACAGGCGGTACTTCCCGGAGAATCCTCCTGCTCGAATCTTTATCAATGTTCCTGCTTGGTATGGCGGCTTCGACATCGAGGTGGATTGTATCGCCGCGGTTCTTTAGATCTTCGATTGTCACTTTGATTACCAATCTCCCGCTGCTCTTGTGGGCAGCGGTGAGACGGCTACGAATACAGAATAGCTTCGCCCTCTCGACTCTCGGCGACACCGTCGGCAAGCGATTGGTAAACAATAAGTCACTAATGAAACACGTTAGCTAGTCTAAGGTCAGCGCAATAGCCACGGTCACTCCCTCGCCCTCACTGCTTTGCGGAGCTTGCCGCCGTTGGGTGCGGCTCGCCGAAATAGGGAAAATCCGGGCGCATGAGCTGCATATCGGGCGCCACCCCATCGCCGAGGGCCGTGTTCGTGACCAGCGTGAGAATCACGTCCATCACGTCGTCGCAGAGGCCGCGGCCGTTGAAGGCGGCAAAGCTAAATGAGGCGGGCGTGTCCAATTCATACGGCAGGACCGATGGGCAGAGGCGCGCGAGGAGTTGCGTAGCGTAGGCCGATGGGTCGGCCGCTGAGTGGGCGAGCGCGGTGACTTTTTCCATGAAGTCGCGCATTGATTTTGAGAACAGCGCCACTTCGTCCGCCGGGACCGCGCGGTTGTAGTTTTCCGATGCGTCGTGCAGCGAAGGATCGGAGAGCAGGATGTGGGTGATCATCGGCAGGCCCCAACGCGATACCTGCACCTCCGGCGCGTGCCCGTAGAGCGATACGGTAGCCCAGGCGTGGACCACACCTCGGCCGATCAGGCTGCTGGGGACCTCGAGGACGATGGCGGTGACATTGTTGCTGCCGAAGAAGCTCTGGCGATTCTGGAACGCTTCCGGGGCAAACCGGTTTTCGGACCACAGAGCTTTTCTGAAGGCACCGAAACCGACGCCATCTGTGGCGAACAGATCGGGCGCGAGGCCGGCGTATGCCAGGCAGCCCTGATCCGCTTTCACGACGCATCCCGTATTCCCGGAAATGATGAGTTCCCCCGCGGCACCCTTCAGAGCGTCCGCTCCCGTGGCGCGCCGGACCGCGAAGGTCTGAACGTGCCGGTGCTCGCCGCCATCGGCGTGGGCGGGCCGAACTGGACCTTGAAGGTGACATCTTCACGAAGATCGCGATCCGTGTCGAAACGAAAGGCGTAGAGGCCCTCATCGCGGAAGGTGTCTGGCGCGCCGACGCCGGCGTTCGGATTCACGGTCAAAGCCATGACCGTTGTGCCCGGGCGGCCGCGAAACAAGTAGACGTCACAGATGTTGATGCGGGGGTCTTCTTTTGCGGTAGGGGTATCGAAATGATGCGACATCGAATCTTCTCCTAAACGGTTACGCGGCCCAAACGTCAATCGCTCGGATGCGGGGCCGATGGGGCGGCGAGGCCATCCGCCGCATAAAGCGCTCGCCTGAAATGTTCGTGAGGCCGGACCGACGACATCAGGGCGACGATCTCAGCCGTGCTGCTTACCCGTGTCATCGTCGTCCGGCTGCCCGAACGTAGGAAGGTACCGGCCGAAGTTCAATTCGAAGTCGCTCGGAACGCCGTAACCGATATTGCGGATCTTGGCACGACGCGCCTGGGCGCTGGGCAAGGCCAGCAATGGGAAGAACAAGTCGTTGCTCGACTGAAGCTCGGCAGCTGTCGGCTTCCCGAACCGATTGACCTGGGCCTTCGCCGCGGCCAGTGTTTCACGGTCGAACGAGGCCAGACGCCGGACGAGCGCATCGACAAACGAGTCGAGGTCGCCATCGTCCAGCGTGCGGTTCACCCAGCCATAGCGCTCGGCGATATCAGCATCGAAATCGTCGCCGCTGAGGACGATCTCAAGCGCGCGCGAGCGGCCGACCAAGCGCGGGAGCCATTCCAGCGCTCCGCCGCCCGGGACCAGTCCGACGCCGACCTCGGGGTTGCCGAATAGGGCGCTTTGCCGGCTGGCGAAGCGCATGTCGCAGGCCAGCACGAACTCGTTACCGATGCCGCGGGTGCGGCCACGAATCTTGGCGATGCTCACGACGGGCGCGGACGAGAGGCGCAGCACAAAGTCGCGCCAAAGGTCCGGCATTTCTGGCCGTTCCGCTGCTTTGGCGACATCGAGATGGGCGACGAAAAAATCGGGGTTCGCCGACTGGAACACTACGACCTTCACGGAGGGGTCCGCCTCGAGATCGGTCATTAGCGCTCTCAATTCGACGATCGTTGTGGGAAGAAACATGTTGATCGGCGGGTTGCTGAAGGTGATCGTCCACCGGCCCGGATGGGCGCGATCGGTGTTGAACTGCGCATCTGCGTGCTCGCTGCCTCGTTGTGTAGCGCTGGATTGAGTCATTCTCTTCTCCTCTCTGGTGAAGAACGTTACCGCAGCGATCGGAAGCCCGCGCGAAGCTCTTCTGAAAAGAGCTTCGGCTGTTCCCAGGCCGCAAAGTGTCCGCCTTTATCGAGCTTGTTGTAATAAATGAGCTTCGGATATGCCTGCTGGGTCCAGCTCCGTGGAGCAGGATAGAGTTCGTCGGGAAAGACGCTCACGGCAACCGGGATCGAGACGCCTTTCGCATTGAAGTACCCTCCTTTGCCAAAATACTCCCAATAGAGACGGGCGCCGGAGAGCTCTGTGTTCGTCAACCAGGTGATGGTGATGTTGTCCAGGATGTCATCACGCGTGAGGCCCTCGTCTTGTCCTTGAAAGACGCGTGCGATCAGCTCGTAACTGCGCGCGTCGTGATCAAGGAAATAAGCGGCCAAGCCGACGGGTGAATCCGCAATACCGTAAAGCGTCTGCGGTCGCAGACCCATCTGGTACCCATAGGCGATTCCTTTTTGATAGACGAACTGTACACGCTCGTAAGCGACCCTTTCGTCGGTGGAGAGACCCGATGGCGCGGGCGCTCCGGAAAAAGCAGCCTTGTCAATATCGGCTGGGAAGATGCCAGGCATGTTGGTGTGAATGGCGAGCAACTCCGGAGGCGCTTGCACGCCCATGCTGTCGACGACAACCGCGCCCCAATCGCCGCCCTGCGCGACAAACTTTTGATATCCGAGGCGCTTCATCAGCGTGACCCAGGCGCGCGCGATGTGATCAGGGTCCCAACCAGTCGTGGTCGGTTTGCCCGAATACCCGTAGCCCGGCATCGACGGGATCACCACATCGAAGGCGTCTGATGCGTTTCCGCCGTGGGCGGTGGGATTGGTGAGAGGATCAATAATTTTTAGCTGTTCGACGACGGAGCCGGGCCAGCCGTGCGTGACGATGACTGGCAGCGCATTCTGATGTTTCGAACGAACGTGGATCAAATGAATGTCGAGCCCATCGATCTCAGTGATGAAGTTGGGCAGGGCGTTTAGTTTCGTTTCGCACTTGAGTCAGTCATACTCTGTCGCCCAATAGCGCGCCAGCGCCTGAATCGTCGCGAGTTGCACTCCTTGTGTGGCATCTACAACGGTCTCGCGTTCAGGCCATTTCGTGGCGAGGATGCGCCTTCTCAATTCAGTGAGTTCCGCTTCCGGAACATCCACACGGAACGAACGAATCGCATCCTTGTCAGGCTCTTCGCGGCCTTGTTGTGTAGCAGTGCTTGACTCATCAGGCCCTCCTTGGGCAGTCTTCGGCTGCTCCATCTCTGGACCTGGCGATGATTGTTTTCGCGTCGGCTGGGCCGACGAACTCCGTCAGCGGTGCCGAAGAGCCTAACACAAAACGAAGGTCCGGAGCATGCGCTAGAATGGGATTAATGAAACGGGCTTGCCGATTCTTCGCTGCATTTCTTGCAGCAGTTTTTCTCGCCCTGCCTAGCGGAGTTTCTTCCGCGAACACTTGCGTAGAGGTCGCTCCTATCAAGCCGGTCCACCGAATTTGTGGAGTGGTCGTTCTGAGTGGTGTTGTCCGCATTGCAAACGCGAAGGTCACGGTCCTGCAGGGCGGCAAAGAAATAGCCATGCAATTAACCAAGGAGGACGGCAAGTTTTGCTTTGACCAGTTGAAGGCCGGCAACTACGAGCTCCACGTTCGATTCGAGGCTGCTCCGTCTCCTCTCGAAGCTACTCCCTTTCCTAGGGTGGCTGATACTCCGGTTGTGCTTGTCCATCCTGATCCAAAATCCAGACGAGAAATAGAGGTCGGCCTGAGTTATGGAGGCGGTTGTAATAGCTTTTCCTTGGTTGATGCTAAAAAATTCGAGGCTGCACTCGATGCAGCTGATGCCGAGTAGTGCCCCTCACAAGCGGATCGTCCGTCTAGGTCCCGATTCGTCGCGTGATCGGAGAAGTCAAATTCTAGAACTTTATATGGACGATATCAGGAATTGACCCTTCACACACCTCTTGATGGGGGATAGAATGCTCTCGAATTAGTCCAGGGAGGTGCCATCATGCGTTCGGCTTGGCTCGCCATCGGCGTTCTCATCACCCTCACCTCAGTTGCTTCCGCCCAAACCCCATCAAACAAGAAGGAACAGGAGCCCACCGCAATTCTTCTGAATTGCCGTTATGTATACGTAGAAGCCTGGGACGGAGAGTTTTTTGACCCCCACCTTCTACCTGAAGACAGGCAGGCTATTTTGGATGTGCAAAACGCTTTTCATGACTGGAACCGATATTTGATTACGGTCAAACGGCATGACGCCGAAATTATCGTCGTGGTTCAAAAAGGTCGGATTGCCAGTCTCAATGCTGGGGCCGGCGGCGGGAAAGTCCAAAATGGTCCCGCTGAGAGTGGGCTTGACGATGAACTAGGCTCGAACCAACCTAAACCAAAGGGAGGCGACAGGGTGGGTGCTGGTCCTGAGGTCGCGGGACGGGACGACCTCTTTTTCGTCTACCTCGTCAACCCAGATAGGTCACTGACAGGACCAATCTGGATACATCACCAGAAGGACGGACTCGACACTCCGGACATTCCGCTGTTCAAGCAATTCCAGGAGTCCATAGATGCTGCAGCGAAAGTGCAAGCCTCAAAAGCCCAAACATCAAAAGCGCCGACACCTTAATTCGCATTGAGAAGGTACACTCTGCGGACCGCACCGAGGAACCAGCCTCGACATGTCCGCAAATCGGAAAGGCTGCTCATAGTAGCCACTTCGACGATTGATGCTATGGCCGACCTCGTTAGAGATGCTATGGCCGACCTCGTTAGAGAACCCCGTCAATCGGGACTCTGGCGATTCCAAGCGTGTTTATGTGCGCATTCTCGTTACGCTGATCTGCTCTTTCCACTGCCGAACGTTCACTCCCTTTACGATGAGCCATAGCATTAGCGACATTTCCGCGACGAAGCCAAGCACTTTGAGATACGTCGACAGATAGTTCACGAGCGGCGACAGAAACAGCAACCAACCCACACCGGCAAACGCCATCAGCACGCCCAGAATTCGAGGCAGGAACGTCGACCTGAAAATGAGGTAGCCGATCAGTAGGCAATACGGCCCGAAAAATAGAAGGGAGCTGATTTCGTAGGGAGCTCGGTGAAAAAGGCTAAGCAAATCATTCGCGCATCCCAACAGGCTGAAGATCGCCGCGAGAAACGAAAGGTTGCGATTCACCGGCTTAAACAGGTAGTAGAAGAGCAGCGTCACCGAGATGTAAAACGCATACGCGATTAAGTTGGCTGCGTCGTATGCGAGTAGCCGTTTCTGGCCAATGAACACGTCGGCGGATACTGCTGTCAGAAAGTAAAGCAGATAAACTACACCAATAATCCTGGCCCCCGGCCATGGCAACGTTTCTGCAAAATGTTCCTTCATTTCTCGACCCCTACGGAGTGGCAACAATAGCGCCCACGGGCCTGAGCTAGGATTTCGCTGGTTCTCCCTATAGGGTCTTATAGAGATTGTTGCGGCTGAATGCTGTCCACTTTTGGACAAGTTCGCTGAGATTCTTTGGTGTGCTCAACGAAAACCGGAAACATAGGTAGTGGTTCCAACTTCGACGATTACGCCGGCACCGTTTACCAGGCAATCGATGTGGCTGTGAGTGCAGCGGTCCCTCTAGGTCGCGTGAAATTCCGTTCTGATGCTCGTGTAAATGACAAGCCCCATGCCCCGAAAGTGACGCGAGACATGGGGCCACCTATTACACCAACCGAAGAAGCAAACTAACGATACGGCAGAGAAAGGCTTTTTCAGCTAAAA
The DNA here is from genome assembly GCA_963701055.1 of Candidatus Acidiferrales bacterium. Classification (GTDB taxonomy): domain Bacteria; phylum Acidobacteriota; class Terriglobia; order Acidiferrales; family UBA7541; genus Acidiferrum. Next base: position 2,487,704 of record OY969563.1, read on the forward strand.
CCACCACCGAATCGGTGAGAGTGCCGTCGCTGCTGAAGCAAATTGTGAACATTCTCAGGGAGAACAATCTTCGACCTTTCGCAAATTGGCCAGTACATAGTAGTGGGAGTCGCCAAGAAGGCATGCACCTCGCCCGTGCTGATCTGCAAGGCAATGCCAGCGATCTGTCCCTCATCATTGATGGTCCCCGTGGCCTCGAGCAGATACAAAGGGGAGTCAGCGGGAATCAGGGTATTGAGGTCCGTCATCACGCCGTTCTGCCACAGGTAGGCACGGTCGTTGCCGTCTGCATCTACTGACCCGCCTGCCACCTGGCCTAGCTTGTTAATGCCGTCGGCATCGCTCGCAACGTCGCCTGGCAATGTGCCGAGGTCGATCATCCCGGTGCGTTTATCCCACAGGAAGCCGTGATAGGTCGTGTCGCCGGTCAAGTCGGAGTAGCCGACCACTTGACCCAGGCTATTGATATCTACGCCCTCATTGTTCATTGTGCCGCCGAGGTTGCCGAGGTCAATGACCCTGCCGTCTTGCCACAGCAAAGCGTGAAAAGACGTTGTGCATTACCCGAGTACCCTGCGGCCTGGCCCGAGGAGTTGATCGCGTAGGCTATTCCGACCGGGTCGCCGAGAAACGTATGAAGTTCGTGGACCTCGCCCCGCGTCCAGATGACAGGCTTAAATTGAAAAACCTGAGGTGTGCCCGCGCAGGTTGGCTCCGCCGTGTTATTTTCTGCGACACCCACCACCATGTTTTGATCATTGATTCCAGCAGCCCAGCCGTTATTTCCGCCAAGTGTGGGCATCGGAGTCATCTTCTTTATGTCATTCCACCAAACGATCGGAAGGCATATGAGGTTGTCGCCGTAGCCGCAAAAATTTTCCGCGAACGGGTCTGCCGCGCCATTCTCAGAGGCACCTCCGAGATTGCCGCTATCGTTAGGCCGGTAACCCGCATCGCTGATCGGACCTCCCAGTGTGCCAAGGTCATGGATCACGTCCTCGCGCCAAAGAACCGCGTGTTTAAGTGCGTCGCCGGGCAGGAAGGAGTATCCCTCGACCCAGCCGGTGTTGCTTAGGCCCCCGGCAAGACTAAATGTTCCGCCAAGCGTGCCTAGATCGGTAACGGTGTAACGAGTGGGCTCTTGCTTCTGTTCCTGCCCAGCACTACGTACAGGTAAAGCGAGTGCAGCCAACATAATTATTGCACTGGCGTATGCCAACGACCCTAAAATGCCGATACGTCTCATAATTTTCCTCCGTGAAATGCGCCTGGGTTGACTGGCTGGCCCGATGCAAAGTGAAACCCGAGACTCGCCTCAGGGGGTGCTGCGTTCCGGGATATTGCTCTTCGGAGAGGCGCGGACGGCCTTGAGGGAAGTACACTCCGACCCCCGTCGGGAGTGAAACTTCCAAGGAGGTCAATGCAGTGTGGTTACTCCAGTGCGACGGCTTCGTATGTGCCCACAGTCACCCTGCAGTGCCCAGATGAACCATGTCATTTGCAATAGTTAAATAGTGTCATGTAGTAACTGACGATTAGGCCGCGAAGCAGTAAATTGTGGGAGGTCTGAACGGTCGCCTCCGCCTAGGTCCCAGGAAGTCACCTATCTCTAACGAGGTCGGCCGTGGCAAGAGCTTTTTCTGTGGTGTTGGCCTCCTCAGGAAACACCCATACACTAGCTTCTAAAGAGCGCCTTGATCGTTGCGTCCATGTGTTCACCCCTTACGCTCGGATCTGTGTCGCTTCATCGTTTCGGTGCTGCCTACCAACCATCTCTTCGGTCATTGCGGACCATGATGACTTATGCGAACTCCCTTCCTTTGAAGGGAGGCGGGTAGCCTAACCAACCGGACGGTGACAGTTCGCACCATTCGCGACTTCAAGCATCCCCGCACAGGCGGCACCGCATTGCTTCTGCCCACGACGACAGAACTCTTGGTAATCGATCTGATCGCGCAGCATGATCCACAGCCGGATGCCCAGCTTGCGGGCTGCTGCCACGCGGGCTTTCCCCAACCCCTTCTGCACCAGTTTGCGGCGATAGAATCGCTGCAGCTCAGGATCGCGGCGCACCGCATGAGCGCCGGCTTCATTCCAAAGAAAGCGCAGCAGCGGACTGCCTTGTTTGGTCAATGAGCCGAGCCGCTGGTGCGCTCCGCTCGAGTATTCGCGTGGAATCAGTCCGACGTAACTGGCCAGCGCCTTGCCATCGGCGAAGCGTTGCGGATCGCCCAGAAAGACATCCGTGGCCAACGCTGTGACCGGGCCCACTCCCGGATGGGTTAGCAGCAAGCGTGCCCCCGAGCGCTGCTCCGCTTGCTCAGCGACTTGCGCGGTCAGTTGCTGGATTTCTTCTTCCATCTTCCGGTACAGCGCCTGCAGCATGCTGCGTCGATAAGAGGCATGCGGCGGCAACGGCAAGAAAGCAATTTTCGCCTGCCCGTCGTAGCTCCAAAGACTAGGTCCGCGTCGCAAGCCATTCGCCAAGGCGATGGCCTGCAGCGCATTTTGGATCTGCGTGCGCAGGCGCACCCAGTGGTGGCGGTGCAGCAACAAGGCGCGCAGGTCGAGCAGTTCCTGGCTGGGCCTCCAAATCGCCGGAAAGCGATTTTCGACCAGCAGCTTCAGAATCAGTTCCGCATCGCGTCGATCATGTTTTTGCTTGCGGGGTTCCGCGGCGCGAATCTTTGTGGCGTCTCCCACCTGGCATTGAATTCCCAGCTCTTCCAGCAACCTCAAAAACCACTGCATCGGTCCAATCGCTTCGATGCCCACCAGCACGGGGTGCGGAAGCTGGGAATAAAACTCCCGCACCTCACTGCCTTCGTGCATCAGCGTGCGATTCACGACTTCTCCGGTCTCGGTGTCGAGCATCGCCACGGACTGCTGGCGAGCATGTAAATCACATCCTATAATTCGCATTCGGCCTCCTTCGTTCCGAGCGCTTCGGGGTGAACACCGTAAGTCTACTCGGCTCGTCGTGAGGCCGACCTCGTTATGACATCAACCAGAAAGTTGGGTACTGGAACGGGAGGTGTAGGGATTAGGTGCCGGGGAGTTCGTTGGCGGCACGCGGCAGGGAATTGCGGAGTTCGATTGCCAGGATGGCGCGCTCGGCTTCGGTCTAGGCGGGCTTTTGTGTCGGTGGCTTTTTTGCTTTTTCTTGCAGGATGGTCTGAGGACTCGCGGTTGTGTGACTTCGAGAGAAGCTGGCCGATCTAAAGTTCGGCCACTACATTGCGTCCTCGGTGCTGCGACGTTGGAGCTCGGCTTCGTAGTCGGCTTCAAATTCTGAGTGGTCTTCTAGGTAGTTGGCGTGCGCGATCGGCTAGGCCATCATTTGCCTGTCGTGCGGGTTGTGGGACCATGGGACACCACGAAGGTGGAAAGGAGGGTTGTACTTGGCTATTCTCTTACCACGGCTGTATGTGATATTAGACGCTGGGCTGGTTCAGGGGCCGGCGACGGAAATTGCCAGACAATTGATGGAAGCGGGAGTGCGCTTGCTGCAGTATCGCGCCAAAAATCCGGGTGCTGGGGAAATGCTGCGAAGCGCCACGGAAATTGCGAAGGTCGCGCGCCAGCAACGCGCGAATTTTTTTGTGAACGACCGGCCCGACGTAGCGTACCTGGCAGGGGCGGATGGCGTTCACGTGGGACAGGACGATTTGAGCGTGGAGAATGCGCGGGCTCTTGTGGGGCGGGATCGCTGGGTAGGCGTTTCGACACATAACCAGGAGCAATTTGAGCGGGCCGTGGCCACTTCGGCGGATTATGTTGCTATCGGACCAATCTTCGCCACGACCAGCAAAGCCAATCCCGACCCGGTGGTGGGTACGGAGCTTTTGCGGCGGCTACGGCCGTTGACGAACAAGCCTATTGTGGCCATTGGAGGAATCCGGTTGGAAAACGCGGCCGAAGTGATCGAAGCGGGCGCCGACTCTGTCGCGGTGATCAGTGACATTCTGCGAGCAGCCGATCCCGCGCGGCAGGCCAGGCAATTTATCGAACGACTGGAAGCCGTGAAACCCCCGGCAAACCGCTGAGGCGAACGAAGAATGGCAGAGTCCACCACGGTTCCCAATACGCCAGCCACTAAGTCAGAACATCAATTTGTGCGAGCCATCGGCTTGTTCGACGGCACGATGATTGTCGTTGGCTCAATGATCGGATCCGGAATTTTTATCGTGGCGGCGGACATCAGCAGGCAGACGGGCTCGGCTGGCGGGTTGCTGCTGACCTGGATCCTGACAGGGCTGCTGACGATTGCTGCTGCACTTTCGTATGGGGAATTGGCGGCGCTGTTTCCGCACGCGGGCGGGCAGTATGTGTATTTGCGGGAAGCGTTTTCGCCGCTATGGGGCTTTTTGTATGGCTGGACGCTGTTCCTGGTGATCCAGACGGGCACGATCGCCGCGGTGGCCATCGGCTTCGCGCGTTATCTAGGCGTGCTGTTTCCCTCCATTTCGCCGAATACCTGGATTATTCCGCCGCTCAACTTTTCTTCGAAGTTCGCGATCAGCTTATCTGTGCAGCAACTTGTCGCCGTGGTGATGATCCTGTTTCTGACGTTCCTGAATACGCGCGGGGTTCGGTTGGGAAAATGGATTCAAAATATATTCACATCGGCGAAGATGCTTTCGCTGCTTGGGCTGATTCTGCTGTGCGTGTTCGTGGCCAGAAACGCCACGGCGATTGCGGATAATTTTTCTCATCTCTGGGCGATTCGCGGCGCGAACACCATCACGCCCGGCGTTGGATTCTTGCGTGGCATTTTGCCTACGGTGACTGCGGCGAGCGGTTGGTATGGCTTGCTGCTCGCGCTTGCTGTCGCGCAGGTAGGCTCGTTATTTTCCGCCGACGCCTGGAACAACATCGGATTCACGGCGGGAGAAGTAAAGAATCCCAAGCGGGACGTGGCGCTGTCGATGGCCTTTGGGACCATCATTGTTATTTCGTTGTATTGCCTCGCCAACCTGGCCTATTTGTGCGCGCTGCCTTTGAACCAGATTCAGAATGCGCCGGACGACCGTGTGGCTACCGCGGCGCTTTCCGCAATCTTTGGAGCCAAGGGCGCGGCGATCATGGCTGCGGCGATTATTATTTCTACCTTTGGCTGTAACAATGGATTGATCCTGGCGGGCTCGCGCGTTGCCTATGCCATGGCCAAAGACGGCTTGTTTTTCAAGGCCACCGGCAAATTAAACGATCGCGGCGTGCCGGGTGTTGCGCTGGTTTATCAAGGTGTCTGGATTGTGGTTTTGATTTTGCTGCGCACGCGCAAGCCAGATGGCACGTACGGAAATTTGTACAGCAATCTTCTGGACTACGTGGTGTTCGCGGCGCTGTTGTTTTACGTTTTGACCATCGTGGGAATTTTCGTGCTGCGCATCCGGCGGCCCAATGCGGAGCGCCCGTACAAGGCATTTGGATATCCGGTGGTGCCGCTGTTGTATATAGTGGCAGCCACGGGAATCATGGGCGTGTTGCTGCTGTATGAAACGCAAACTGCCGGCATGGGCATGATCATCGTGCTGCTGGGCGTGCCGGTGTACTGGTTGTGGAGCCGCCGCAAGCACGCCGCCGGTTGAGACGGAAACTTTTATAGGTTCAGGGGCCCCCATAAAGGAGGAGTTGCATGAGCAACCCCTTGTTCGCAAAGAAAACGCTGGACCAGTTGATCGCGGAATCGAAAGTGTCCGGCGAGCACAGCCTGAAGAAAACGCTGGGGCCATTTCAGTTGACGGCTTTGGGCGTCGGCGCAGTGATTGGCGCGGGCATTTTCGTTTTTTCCGGGTTGGGCGCGCACTATGCCGGTCCGGGCTTGATGCTTTCGTTCGTGATCTCCGGGCTCGGTTGCGCGTTTGCGGCTTTGTGCTACGCGGAGTTTGCCGCGATGATTCCGCTGGCGGGCAGCGCTTATACCTATGCGTATGCGACGCTTGGCGAACTGTTCGCGTGGATCATCGGCTGGGACCTTACGCTGGAATACGCGATGGGCGCGAGCACGGTTTCCTCAGGATGGTCGAACCATTTCATCGAACTGCTGAACATATTTCACGTCAAGATGCCTTTATGGCTGGCGTACGACCACTGGACCGGGTTGCACACGGCGGAAAAACTGGTGGCGCGCCAAATGGCCAGCACTGTCGACCCCACGCTGGTTCCGGGGACGCAAGCATTCCTCGACAAAGTGGATTTGATAATGGGAGCGCATTCGCCGGAACTGATGCAGCGCGCGCACGACTTAGTTCATGCCCCGAGACTGTTCGGCGTGGAGATTGGTTTCAATTTACCGGCATTCCTGGTGGCGCTGATTATCACGGCGATTCTGGTGATCGGGATTAAGGAGAGCGCACGCTTCAACGCCACCATCGTGGTGATCAAGGTGGCCGTTGTGCTCTTTGTGATCGCGCTGGGGGCACATTACATCAACACAGCGAACTGGGGCACGGACTGGCATTCCTTCGCACCCATGGGATTCGGAGGCATAGGAGCCGGCGCGGCGTACATATTTTTCGCGTACATCGGATTCGATGCTGTTTCCACCACGGCGCAGGAAGCCAAGAATCCGCAGCGAGACTTGCCCATCGGCATCATCGTTTCGTTGGTGATTTGCACGATTCTTTATATCGCTGTCGCGGGCGTGCTCACGGGAATGGTTCACTGGCAAGACGTGAATATCGAAGCGCCGGTGGCGGAGGCGTTCCTCGATCGAGGGCTTGCGACCGCGTCTCACATCATCACGCTCGGCGCATTAGCTGGGTTGACCAGCGTTATGCTTGTGATGCTGCTGGGACAAACGCGCGTGCTGTATTCGATGGCAAATGACGGCTTGTTGCCTCGTAAGTTTTTCGCGGACATTCATACAAAATTCCGCACGCCGTACAAAAACACGATCCTGGTGGGCTTGCTCGCGGCGATCGTGGGCAGCATCACGCCGATTGACGACATCGGGAAAATGGTGAACATAGGAACGCTGCTCGCATTCATCATCGTCTGCATCGCTGTGATGGTGATGCGGCACACAAATCCGGACCAATCGCGGCCCTTCCGTACGCCGTTTGTGCCGTTTGTACCTATCCTTGGGATTCTGTTTAACGGTTACATGATGTACAAGCTTGGATGGGTCAACTGGGCGCGCTTGATTGGCTGGCTAATCATCGGCCTGGTGATTTATTTTACGTACAGCCGCCACCACAGCCGGGTCCGCAATCCCCAACTGCGGGAAGAATAGATGTCAAGCCACGGCCTGGCTTCCCCACGCCTCTAACAGCAGGCTCGTTTGACCTGCGCGAATCGGGTAAAGTGTTTCTGTACCTTTTTCTGCCATGACCGGGAGAGAAAATCCGCAAAAGACGTTTTGGAAGAGCCTGACCATCGTGGACTGGCTGGCCGCCGCCGTTTGCCTGTTGGGCCTGGTGGCCATGTGGGACGCGGAATATTTGTACGGGATACCGGGCATACGGCCGCTGCGGCTTGTCGCGGTTATCGCCGCGTTTTATCTGTTCTACCGGTTCTGGACGCGTTGGCGCAGCCAGCTTTTGTGGAGCCTGCGAAACCGGCTGATTGTTGCGTACCTGTTCATCGCGGTTGTACCTATTATCCTGTTGCTGATTTTCGCCAGCCTGCTGGGCCAGATCATTTATTCGCAATTGGGCGCGTATCTTCTATTCCACGATGTGGAGGACCGCCTGGAGATGCTGAGCAATTCCGCGGAAGCCATCGCGGCGGCGGAATCCACGCTGCCGCCGAGCATGGATGAGCTAACCATGGACCGCGCGCTGGCTGGGCAAGTACTGGTGGCCGAAGAAAAACAATTGCCCGGCCTGATCGTGAATTTCGGCGCGGACCCAGGATATTTTCATGCGGTAGCAGGGAAGGATGGGCGCGCGTTCAAGGGCCTGGTGCAGGATGGCAACGAACTGCGCCTGGTGGCCATGCGGGAAGCGGGTTCGCCGCGCGGCAGACAATATATCGAACTGACGGTGCCGGTGACGACCGAATTTTTGGAAGGCTTGGCTCCCGATCTCGGGCCAGTGGACTTCACGCTCTGGGAAACCGTGGAAGACAATTCTACGGAGTCCGCGGTGCCCATCGGCGGCAGGCGTTATCGCGCCGTCATGCGGGTTACCACGAAAAAAAGAACGCTGTTGCCGCCGCAAAGGTGGATGGATCCGGTGGTTGACGGTTTTTCGCAGCTTGACGCCGTCGCTTTGGCAGAAGGCCAGGTGAAGGGGCGCAATCATCCGGTGTTTGCGTTCTTCAAGGCGCGGCGATCGCAGCTGAATCACCGGCTGTTCGCGTCACTGGGCGAGTTGGGCGGCGCGAAAGGGTTCGAACTGCAATTGATTGGCGCGTTTTTCCTGCTGATCGAGCTTGTGGCGTTGATCATCGGCGTGCGATTGACCCGCGCGATTACACGGACGATTTCGGATTTGTCTCGTGCGACGCAGGCAGTGCAGGAAGGGAACTTGGCTGCGCGCGTGCCGGTGGAGCGGCGCGACCAGCTCGGCATGTTGGGAGAATCGTTCAATTCCATGACCGGCTCGATCAGCCGGCTGATTACCGAGCAGAAGCATTTGCAGCGCCTGGAAAACGAAATCTCCATCGCGCGCGAAGTGCAGGATCAACTGTTCCCGGAGAATCTGCCGCACGTGGAAGGTGTGGACATCGAAGCGATCTGCAAGGCGGCGCGCAGCGTAAGCGGCGACTATTACGACTTTATTCAGCTGAGCCCGACGCAGGTGGCCATTGCCATCGCGGATATTTCAGGGAAGGGAATTTCCGCGGCTTTGCTGATGGCCAGCCTGCAGGCGGCATTGCGCAGCCAGTTGCTGAGTCCGGGCAGCGAGAACATGACTACGTCGGAACTGGTTTCGCGGCTGAACAAGCACCTGGTGCGAAACACCGGCGACGATCGCTTTGCAACGTTTTTCATCGCGATTTACGATCTGGACGCGCGCAAACTGCGCTACACGAATGCCGGCCACCTGCCCGGCTTCTGTTTATCCGACGGCAAAGCGCAGCACCTGGATGTTGGCGGAATGGTGCTGGGCGTGGTGGATGATTACGAATTCAAGGAAGGTTGCGTTGATGTGCCGCCGAATGCCGTGTTGATCGCGTACAGCGACGGATTGGTGGAACCGGAAAATGCGTATGGCGAAGAGTTCGGCGTTTCGCGCCTGGAAGCGGCCGCGCAACGGGTGCGTCAGGCCTCGCCGCGCAAAATTGCGGAGTCTCTGATGACTGCCGCGGAAGAATGGTCCGGCAGCCCGGAGCAGGCCGACGACATGACGGTGATTGTTGCAAAACTGAAATAGCGGCTGCGCGGCAGGAATGGATTCGGCAGGGATCCGCGCTACGGGATCCTGAGAGTGTTGCCTTCTTTCACCGTGGCGGTTTGCTCTCGTCCGTTCACGCGGTAAATCACGGTGAGCACTTTGTCCGCACCGGGCCATGGATCCCCACCCATGTTGTTATTGTTCACCTGGATGACCAACGCGCCGTTGTTGATCTGGCCGCGCAAAAGTTGGGAAACGTCGTTGGTGCGGTTGTTCAGCCCGTAATAGGCGCGAACGATCTGCAGGTTTCCGTAGCCGGGATTTGGCGGAGGATAGCCAGGACCGGGTCCCGGGCCTGGACCAGGCCCCGGGCCCGGGTAGCCGCCGTAATTATAAAACTGGCTGGCGTCGATGTTTGCGCCTTCCTTGTATGTGAACTGCTGCACTCCGCCACGGGCATCGCGCGCTGAGATGCGCAGGGTCTTGTCCGCGCCAACCGCGGGATCGCCGCCCAGGTTCTGGTTGTTTACGCGCACCATCCCATTTCCAGAGAGCATCGTGCGCACTCGCGCGGTCACGTCACTGCGGCGATTTCCCGCGCCCCAGTCGGCATACATCACTTGCCAGCCGGGCCCGTTGTTTCCTGGTTTGCCACCACCGCCGTAGCTATAAAACTGGCTGGCATCGACGGAGCTGCCTTCCTTGTAGGTAAACACGCGGGACTGGCCCTGATGATTTCTCGCCTGGATGCGCAGAATCTTGTCGGCGCCCACGGCGGGATCGCCGCCCAGATTTTGATTATTCACTTTCACCATGCCATTGCCGGACAGCAGGATGCGCACCTGATTGGTGACATCCATCCAGCGATTTCCAGAGCCCCATTCGGCCTTCATCACTTGCCAGCCCGGGCCGGGCATGACGTTGTTGGAGTACTGCGCGAAGGCAGGTGCGGAAAAAATCACCGCGAACGCCAGGACGAGCGAAAGGCGAAAAATGCCCAAACGGTTTCTCATCGAATGCCCCTTTCTGGACGCATCGAATGGCGGGACAAGCTTCACAAGGCGGAGACAAAAATGGGAGTCCAAACCATTCAGAATGATCAAAACACAACGGAAAAAAAGGGCGGACGGTGGAGTTTCCGCCGACTCCGGGCGAACGGCGATAACCTAACAGCAATCTCACAGGCAGTCAATCGTGGTTCGCTAAACCAGAATCTGTGTACGGACAAGAGCGCAATACTACTTTGCTGGAAGACTGACCGGCTGGGGAAATTGAGGTAAGGTAGTGGAGGCGGACGGAGTGGGCTATACTGGCGTGTTTTTGCGAGGATGACGAATGTCGTTGCGAAACCGGGTGGCGGTCGTAACCGGCGGTACACGAGGGATTGGCAGGGGAATCGCACTGGGGCTTGCGCAGCAGGGGGCGCGAATCGCACTCGTTTATCGCGCCAATAAAGCGGCAGCGCAGATGGCGTTGCGGCAATTGCAGGCCGCGGGCGCCGATTGCGTGGCAGTGGAGACGGACATCACGGAACCGGCGCGCGCCGAGCAATTGATCAAGACCGTGGCGGATCGCTACGGGCGCATCGATGTGCTTGTAAATAATGTTGGCGAATTTCGCTGGGGCACGCTGGTGGAGTCTTCGGTGGAGGAGTGGACACGCATCTTCGATTCGAATGTGCTCACGGTGTTCCATATGTGCCGGTGCGCGGTTCCGCTCATGCGCAAGGGGCGCTGGGGACGAATCATTAATTTAGGCGCAGTGGGAGCGGAACGCGCGTTCGGTCAAGCCAAAATTTCGGCGTATGCGGCAGCGAAGGCAGCCGTGGTGGCGATGTCTCGCTCGCTGGCGCTGGAAGAAGCGAAGAATGGCATCACCGTGAATGTTGTGAATCCCTCCAGCATCGATGAAAAAGATTTGACGCTGGAAGAAGCGCGAAAGCTGAAAGATGCGCGCTATCCCATCGGGCGCCCGCCCACGGTGGATGACGTCGCCGCCGCCGTTTCGTTTTTTGCCTCGGAAGAGGCGGAATACGTCACCGGCCAGGTGGTGAACGTCAGCGGCGGCTGGATGCTGTAGTCCTCTGCGGAAATCGATATGAAAGCACTGACAGCTGCGGAAATGCAGGAAGTGGACCGCCTAACAACGGAGCGCTTCGGCGTGCCGGGCGAGCAATTGATGGAAGCGGCGGGAAGAAGTGTAGCGGAACTCTTTCTCGAAAAATATGGGAACAAAATGCCGGATGCTCCCGGGCGCGTGGCCGTGCTCTGCGGAAAAGGCAACAACGGCGGCGACGGATTTGTGGTGGCGCGCCACTTGAAGGAAGAAGTTGAGCAGGTTCACGTGTACCTGTTCGCCAAGGGGGAAGAATTGCGCGGAGACGCGCGAAAGAATTTTGAACGCTGGCGCGAGCTCGGCGACGTGACGGTGGTGCAGAACGAGGAGCACTGGAATAAGGCGTGGGCGGAAGTGTCCAGCGCGGAGGTGATCGTAGACGCGCTGCTGGGAACCGGCGTACGCGGCGCGGCCAGAGGTTTGATCGGGCAGGCGATTGAAGACATGAATCGCTTGTCGCAGAGCGCCACGGCTGCGCGGCCCGGATGGATTGTGGCCGTGGATACCCCGTCGGGATTGCTGGCCGATGGCGAAGCCACAACGGGGCCGGTGCTGAAGGCGCACTGGACGGTGACGTTTACGGCTCCGAAGATCGGGCAATTAATTTCGCCGCAAGCCGGTTGTTGCGGACAGCTGGTGGTGCGAGAGATTGGATCGCCCGCCGCGTTGGTGGAAGAGGTCGGGAAGGGAACTCTGCGTTCGGCAGGCCCTGATGAATTTGCGGGGCTGCCTTTGATTCGGGCCGCGGAAGCTTATAAAGGATCGTACGGGCACGTTCTCGTCGTGGCTGGTTCGCTGGGCAAGAGCGGCGCAGCAGTGATGGCGGGTTATGCGGCAATGCGTACGGGCGCGGGATTGGTGACCATCGCCACTCCGGAGCCGGTGCTCGCCGTTGTAGCCGGCGCTCATCCGGAATATATGACCGAGGCTTTGCCGGCGACCAGCGAAGGCACACCTAGCCTGGACGCCATTCGTTCGGGCCGATTCTCGCGCATCCTGAAAGGCATGACCGTGCTCGCCATGGGGCCTGGGATTGGCCAGCATCACGAAACGCAGGAGTTTCTTCGAAGCGTAGTGGCGGAGACGGAGCTTCCGATCGTGCTCGACGCCGATGGCCTGAATGCTTTCGAGGATCATGGCGATTTGTTGCAGCAGAAAAAGACAAAATTTCTGGTGGTGACGCCGCACCCTGGCGAAATGGCGCGCCTGTTGGGCAGCAGCATTCCCGAAGTGCAAAAGGATCGTGTGAAGACAGCCACCGAAGCGGCAAAGCGCTGGAACGCCTACGTGGTGCTGAAAGGTTTTCACACCATCATGGCTGGTCCAGACGGCCGCGTGTTCGTAAATAAAACCGGCAATCCCGCGCTGGCTAAAGGCGGCTCCGGCGATGTCCTCACGGGACTGCTCGGCGGCTTGATCGCGCAGTTTGGCAAGGAGGATTTCCTGCGCGTCGTGGCGCTTGGAGTGTATCTGCACGGGTTGGCAGCCGATCTCCTCAGCGAACAAGCGGACAATTCCGGAATTCTGGCCGGCGAAGTGGCGCATGCCATTCCGTTTGCGCGCGCCAGATTGCTGCGGGAGTTGCAGGGGCGTGACTGAAGTGACCGAAGAGGTGATCACACATTCGGCCGAAGAAACCATCGCGTGGGGAAGGAAGCTGGCCGAGACGCTGCAACCGCCGCTGCTGGTGTTGCTCTCCGGGGAATTGGGCAGCGGCAAAACCACGCTGACAAAGGGCATTGTGGCTGGTCTACACGCGGCGCAGGAGGATGAAGTCACCAGCCCGACCTTTACCCTGGTTCACGAATATGGAAGCGGCAGCAAGGTATTCCACGGCGACCTGTACCGCATCGAGAGTTTTCACGATTTTGACACGCTGGGCCTGGAAGATGCCTTCGCGCGGCCCGCGGTTGTGATCCTGGAATGGAGCGAGAAGTTCCCGCTGAAGGCCTCGTGGCCGCAATTGCGTGTGCGGCTGGAGCACCTGGGCGGCGACTCCCGCCGAATCACATTGGTAACCCCCGCTATTTGAACCCCATAGCGCTTACTCTCTCGCCACCCCTGTACTTCCGGTTCCTTGCTGCCCGCAAGGGCTGCTGCTAGGTTGAGAAGGAGGGTAACCGGGCCGCGGTATGTCCAATGGATTTCTCCAGCTCGGCGTGACGGACGCAGGCCGAATCACGCTGAAAAGTTATAACGTGACCTTGCCGATGAGCTCGCTTGCGATCGGCGTGGATAACATCCGCCATGACGTTTTTCTCAGCCCCAAATTTGTGCAGATCGCGCGGGATTATCTTTTCGATCTGATCCGCCAGAACGCCACGAACAGCTATCTCTCGGGCATTGAGTTTCGCAGCAGCAAGCCGGCGGATTCCACGTCGTTCCGCAAAGTGGTGGCTGATTTGCTGCGGAATTCCCTGACCACCGCGAAGCACCAGAAGAACATGGAGATCGACCTGCTCTTCCGGCTGGCGATCCTGAAGTTCCTTACCAGCGAACTGCAGAATCAATTCGCCAACGTGATCCTGGATGGCAAGGAATACATCCGTAAGCGCGGGGAATATTTCGAACGCAGCCAGCAGGCTCACGTCATCAAGGCGCGTTTGACCGAGATGCAATCCGCGCGCCGCGATGTTTTGCGGCTGATCGGCCAGACGGTCGCGCAGATCCTGGTGGACATCGAAGAAAACGTGGTGGCCAAGGCGCGCCGTGCCCTGTTCGGGGAAGATTATGCGCCGTATTACGAACTGCTGAAGAACCGGCTGATTTTTCTGGATGGCGGCAAAGACGATTTTTATTTTCTGGAACATTATGTGCTCCTGGGAAATTACGCTCGCGATCCCGACCGCTTTGAAGCGATTGACGCGCTCTTCCAGGAATTTCTGAAGGCGGCTGGGATTGCGCTTCCTCAGGAAACGCCAGCGACGAAGGCAGGGGACGATTTCCGGCAGCTGACAGCGGAGGCGGAGAAAGCGCAAGCGGAACTTGGCGCTCTGGACGAGCAACGGGAATCGCTGCGGAAGAAATTGGAGCGCGGCGAAGGGCTGTTGAACAAATTCCTGAGCGGCGCGAACCCCGCTGAACTGCGCGCTTCCTTGACGAGCGCGGAAAGACGCATCAAAGAGCTGCAACTGAAGTTGGAGCAATTGGCTCCGCAATTGGAATTGGCCAAACAGCAAGCAGATTTCGTCAACAAGGATACGCAAGGCAAGCTTGGGGATTATCTGAACGATCCGGATAATGCGCGACGCTTGTTTGATACTGCTACTGGTGACGAAGCAGAGCGTGCATTTCGGGCGCGGCTGCTGGCGCAGCTGACGAGCTTGCTCGAAGCGCGGGAGCTGACCGTACATCTTCTGGCGAGCTACGAAATTCGGCCGATGGCCGGCGATTTTTGCCCTCCGGTGCACTTGCAGCAATTGAAGAAAGCCGTGGTTTCTCGCGAAGAAGCGCGCCGCGTGGAAGAATTGCTGAAGCAAGTGCCGGCGCGGCGGCTGTCCATGAAGCCGATCGAGGAATTGACGAAGCGCGTGCGGCGTTATTCGAAGGAAGAGACGCAGGCGATGGTCGCCAGGTTTGCTGGAGACTTCCTGCGCTTGCGGCGGGATTTGCGCGACGCGGAGCATCTGACCGCTTGCATGGAACGCATCAACCTGATCACCGCCGAAAAAGTGCGCGAGCTTTCGCGTTTAAACAACAAGTTGTATGAATGCCTGCTGCGCGAAGAAGCCCGGCCCGAGCACGATCAGGTGGTTTCGCACGTGATCATCAAGGCGGACGTGCGCGGTTCCACCAAGATGACCCAGGACCTGCTGAGCAGGGGACTGAGCCCCGCTTCGCACTTCAGCCTGAATCTGCACGAGCCGGTGAAGCGATTACTGGACCGCTATTCGGCCAAAAAGGTTTTCATTGAGGGCGATGCCATCGTGTTGGCTATTTTCGAGACTGAAGCTAGCCGCGCCTATGCCAGGCCCGTCGCCAGAGCTTGCGCACTGTCCCGGCAAATTCTGGCTGTGTGCAATTCCTATAACGACCAGGCCGTCTCGTCGCAGCTTCCGCCGCTGGAAATCGGGATTGGCGTGGCGTTCCAGGGTTCGGCGCCCACGTATTGGACGGATGGGGAATCGCGCATCATGATTTCGAAGGCGTTGAACTTGTCCGATCGTTTGTCCGGCTGCGCCAAACTCGCCGAGCGCATGCTTTCCGGACAGAAGACGCTTTTTTCCATTTTTCAGTTTCTCACCGCGATGGAAGGCGCTTCCGCGGAGGAGTTGGACGAATTCCTTGTGCGCTACAACATGAACGGCATTGAGTTGAACGAAGAGGGCTTCGAAAAGTTGTCCGAGGAAATTTCGCTGGAGACTATTCACACCGCGTTGGAATATCCCTGGAGCAAGGAAGAAGTGATTCTGTACTACGGCGAAGTGCCTATGGGCGAAAGCGTGGAGCTACTGGTACTGCGCAAGGGTGTGGCGCGCGAACTGCTGCCCGACGGCAAAATCGGCAAAGCTTCCGGCCACAATTACTACGAGGTTTGCACCAACCCCGCGTTGTACGAGTTGGTCGCCACGTTGAAGCGCAACCAGCCCGCCGCGGTTGAAGCCACCCGCTAGCCCGCGTCGCGTAGCAATTGCCAGACACTTTGTTTAGATTGCGGCATGCTGCGCGGGTCCCGCCGCTAAATGGGTGCGCTGGGAACCGGCGTTC
The DNA here is from genome assembly GCA_963701055.1 of Candidatus Acidiferrales bacterium. GTDB lineage: Bacteria > Acidobacteriota > Terriglobia > Acidiferrales > UBA7541 > Acidiferrum. The sequence goes on from OY969563.1 coordinate 2,503,810, forward strand.
CACTTCATTGCCTGCGCGATGCAAATGAAATGGAAAATGGTAAAGAGCGGCACAAGGAACGTGGGCACCAGGCTTAATGGGAGGACCGTCATGGGGAGCATACTAGCGTCGTGCGGGCTTAGCAACCGAGCGGTGGTGCCGAGGGCGACAGCGGTGACCAGATCAACGATCCCCAGCACTTGCCAGAGAATGAAGGCGTTGCGGTGTGTGGGGGTGGCAAGTTTCCATGCGACGAAGGCGGCCGTCGCGCCGATCGCCATATCTCCATATCCCGCGGGCAACGCAAAGATAGCCGGAAGGACGCCCCGCGCTTGCAACAGAACGAAGGTGAATCCGATCAATCTCCAGGCCTGCGCCGAAGTCAGAATCGCCGGATCGAGAGACAGCGCAAACTGGCGGAATTTCTGCGACCCGGCGAACCAAAGCGAAAATATAAGAAGCGGCGTCACCGCGGCGATGGCAACCGCAATTCCAACGCGGTTCGCATTGTTTCTGAACAGCTGCAAGGCCGAAGCAGACGCCGCCGAAATGAACCAGACAACGATCAGCACTGTGACGAGCCGAAGATAGTTTTTCATAGCGAGCCTCCTTGAGTTGTGACCATGCGAGTTACTTCGTGTGTCAGTTGGAAAAGGCTGTTCCAAACCTGCTCTCCCAACTGACGCCGCAGCCGCGATTGAACTTTCTCCCATGCCGGCAAGACGCGCTCCAGCTGTTTTTGTCCGGCGTTCGCCAGCCGCAGCAACCGTTCCCGCCGGTCTTCACCGGGCCGCTCCTGGATCCAACCCCGGCGGCGCATGATTGCCAGCGTGCGGGTCAGGCTTGTGCTGTCCATCGCCAGTATTTCGCCCAGTTTTCGTTGAGACACTTCGCCTGTCCGCGTCAGTGCTTGCAAGATGGTGAACTGTGTAGCCCGCATCCCAAACGGCCGAAGCGCGTTTTCGTAGAGCTGGGTGAGTGCGCGAGAAGTACGGCGAAAGTTGCCGCACAGACAAGGCAGGACGGGGAGAAATGGTTCGCTCATGCCACATAGATGCATATACATCTATTATGGTTACATGAAATTTCGCGTCGGCAGAATTACGTATTACTGAAGATGGGAGCGAATTATTCTGGTTGCGGTTGCTGGTAATACTTGGAAGTGGGTGGGCCTAACAGGACATAGCCGATGACCAAAAGAAGCACGAAGTGGGGCATCGCAAACGACCATGATTGCAACGCGCTCGCGACAACATGAAACGCGAGCCACGCTAGAACCAGCCAGCGAACCCATCTTGCTCCCCGGAGCAGGAAGACCCCGGCCACGACCGCGATCGCCCCGATAAGCACAATAGGGAAGGTCCAACGATCGAGCGAACCTTTCCAAAGGTGGTAGGCCGTGCTGAGGATTCCCACGACGATGAACAGCCAGCCCAGGAATGTGACCTCGAAGGGGCGCTTCATGGAATTGGGATTCGTCACAGTTATCAGGCGCGACTGCAAATATCCGGTAGCTTAGGCAGAAACCGCGACACCTTCCGCCACAACCGCACGCGCGGGTTTCGTTCGGCTCTCCAGCAGAGCCATCTTCTGTTCGTGGCTCATGGGCTCCCAGGGAACAAGCTTCTCGGCGAGCACATGCATTCTGCGAAAGAGGGTCAGTTCGATGAAAAGATCCATAAAATCCATATCGCGGAAGACCAGCGAGCCGGACTCTTTCATTTTGTCGCGAATGCGCTCCAGGTGCGCGGGCATCTCGGTCCAGTGCAGGCCAGAGCGGTGATGATGGCAGAGGTGGTAGCCCTCATTCATGAAGTTCACCTCGTCCACGACGGTCACGGTATTTATAAAATAATCGTCGGGATGTTCGGGGTCGCAGAAAGCGTGCTGGACCCATGAAGTGATGGCCATGATGAAGTTCATAGCGAAAAGAGGAACCAGAACGTAAACGATCCCGATTCGCCAATTGAAAAGAAAAATCGCCATGAAATAGATCAGGTAGCGCGCGATTCCCCAAAACATTCGCTTGCGATTCTTTTCGTCGCCTCTGGCTTTGAAGTAGGCGTATGGAGCAAGCCCGAGCGTGGTCCAAATGTTATCCGAGAGATACAGGAGGAAATCCAGGCGGCTGGTGCGATCATAACTACTGGTGGCGGCATTGTCGTCGGGTCCGCTATTTTCTTTGTGGTGTAGGCGGACATGAACCGTGCGGCCCAGTTCCGGAAGGTCGCCATAAAAATATCCCAGAAAGAATTCAGCGTAGCGGCCGAAGACCTTATCGTACGTCCCCGAGAAGTACCCCTGGGGCCGGTGTGCTTCCAGGTGTTTGGTGCTGAACATCCTTACGGAGCGCTGAAACTTAGGGCCGCACAGGGAAAGATAGAAAGCGATCGCGAGTAGAAGCCGCGGCTTCCCTAAAATAAGCTGGATCACAAAAATCGGCACGGTGGTAAGGGTGAGGGAGATCATCAGCCTCAGCGCCGGAGTGTCTCGGGAGTCTTTCAGAACTTTTTGGCCGAGCCGGTCGATGAAGCGGTCGTAGGCGCGGGAGAGAAATTGATACGCGTCGCGCAGGGGAGAAATTTTGCCGAGCAGTTTGGCCGCGCCGTAAAACACGAAGGAAAGCGCGCCCACGATGGATATGGCGGCAATACTGGCCAAACCCATGAGTATGGCAAAGGCGCGAACTATGAGTTTGAGTATGGAGCCGGGGCTAAGTGCGCTCCAAAACGCCTTTGAGCGCGTGTCTTTTTGCACTTTGTTCAAATCCGCTTCGGTTAGCTTCCCTACGAGTTGCATGTCTGTCGGTACACCCATTGACAAGCTCCGCCCAGTGACGTGCGCAAAACGATTCTATGCTGAAGGAGGGCAAAGTTCCAGTGTCCGAACAGTTGTGCGTGTAGATCCGTTAACCGTAAGTGTGGCGGCGGGTAGCTACTCAATGTGCAGTTGTGATTTCATCAGAACGACAACGTAGGGATTCCACGTAGACAGCGTGTAGTAGATGCTCAGTTCGGAACCTTTCACTTTGGTCCATCGCTCGACCACATACGGCGCATAGGCGCCACCATGAACGGCGCGAGGATTCGCCTGGCCTTTTCCGATCACGGGGCCGGCCAAGCCATCGTCGGGAACTGCCTGGGGATTGTGGATGAATTTACCAATGGCGCCATCGCGCATGGCGTTGAAAATGATTTGCGGCGCGCTCCATGGTCCCCAAGGCGTGCGCGAATAGGAGAACAATATCCCCCGTGGCGCGGGCTCTCGACTGTCGTACGTCATCAGCCATAGGCGAAGATCCTTGCACCAGGTTACGGACAGATCGCCCATCGTGCCGTTTTGCATGATGGCCCGGGCGTCCGCTTCCTTCTCGCTCCAGATCGGAGCATTCCCCGGATCCAATCCGGCGAAGTACCGCGTGCCCTTGCCAGTTTCAAATTGTGCTGCCGGCGCGATGGATAAATAAGCGTCGCTCTTGCGGTAGGAGCCCGTGCCCCAAACGAACACAAACGGCCCGCCAGGAGGCAGTCCAGCAATGTTTTCGGGTTCGATGTGCAGCGACATCTTTACAAAGTGTCCTTCAGGAAGTTGAGAGATCGTTCGTAACGGCTGAAAAGTTTCCGGCGGAGTGAATTTCGTGAGCACGGAGCGGTCCGTCGAACGGTCCTCGGAGTGGTTCGTCGAAACGGCGACATACATCTGTCCGCCGAGGCTGATGCCCGCTACCGGCACTTCGAAGGCACCCATGCTGATACCCGGCGGCTGAATGGTCAGATAGTCGGCGCCAGATTTAAGGAAATCCAATCGAACGCCTTTGTCAGGATCGTCCGCATCGGTCGTCGCGATGGTGTCCAGCGCGCGGCGCAAACGCCCCACGGTGTCGCCGAACAGAAAATACACGCGACCACCGTGCTCAAAGGAATTGCCCAAGTCTGTGCCTTCGATTCCGTATCGTGTAGCGGTTCGACTGAGGGTGGGTTGATGCAGCTGCTTGTCCTCTTCGCCAAGAAGCTGTTCCATCTTGATGGTCGAACCAGACACGTAGCGCAAAACCGGCTCGGTCGGCGATGGCAACTCGCGCAATGCAGCTGTTGACGCGCTCAAGAATAGTCCCAGTAGAAGTCCTGACAGGGATTTCATGGCGGAGCCTCCACAGTTTCGGACGGAGCGCGACACGTGGCACCCCAGCGTTTATCACGAATGTAAAGAATTGTTAACCTGCATCTTGCCTGGGCGAGCTGGCGGCAGTGCCTTCACCGCCAAAAAGGTAGATAATGAAGGCAACCGAGGTCGCACGTGAAGTTCGCCCGCATTATCCTCGCCAACCTTCTTCGCAAGAAGATTCGCCTCCTTCTGACTGTAGGATCATTCGCGGTTGCTCTTTTTCTGTTCACTTTTCTGGGTGTTGTGCGCAGCGCCTTCAGCATTGATTCCAATACTGTCAAGGCCGACCGCCTCATCGTCGTCAATCGCACGTCTTGGTTCAACCCCACGCCGCTGGCTTACAAAGATAAAATCCAGCAAATCCCCGGCGTGAAATGCGTCACGCACTACACATGGTTTCCCGGCGTTTATCGCGACGAAAAGGATTTCTTTCCGCAGTTTGTCATCGACCCGGCCGGCCAGCGCCAGGTCTATCCCGAATTTCTTATGCCCGAAGAGCAATGGCAGGCATTTCTCCATGACCGTCAAGGCGCGATCGTTGGTAAAGAAACCGCTGACCGCTTCCAGTGGAAAATCGGCGACCGCATTCCCATCCAGGCTCCCCAATATGGCGCGGGGATCTGGGAATTTAATCTTGTGGGCATTTATCACGGCGAACTTGCGAAAACCGACCAAACGCAATTCTGGTTTCGCTGGGATTATTTCAACGAAAAAGTTCCCCAGGACATGAAAGGGCAGGTGGGCTGGTACGTCCTTCGCGTTGACGACCCCTCCGACGCCGTTCGCGTCGCCAAAACCATCGATCAGGAATTCGCCAATTCGCCCTACGAAACCAAAACCGACAGCGAGTCCGTTTTTGCCGCCGATATGGTCAAGCAATTCGGCAATATCCGGCTGTTGATCGTCTCCATTGGCGTGATCGTTTTTTTTACACTGCTACTCGTCACTGGCAACACCATGGCCATCGCCGTCCGCGAACGCACGCGCGAACTCGCGGTGTTCAAAGCCGTCGGCTTCTCGGATTTCGCGATCCTGCTTCTGGTCCTCGCCGAGTCCATCCTCGTTGCCCTTGTCGGTGGCACCTTGGGCGTACTTCTCGCCTTACTTGCCATCCCGCCGCTCGCCAGCAGCTTGAGCGGCCTCCTCGGCGGCCTCGTCCTCTCCCCGGAAGTTCTGCTCTTCGGAGTGCTGCTAGCCCTGCTCGTCGGCCTGGTCAGCGGTTTGATTCCCGGCGTGATCGCCATGCGCATGCGCATCGTCAGCGCCATCCGCCACGTGTAATTTGTGTTGTTGTTGGCACGCTGTGGTGGAACCAACGGCGCGGTAACGAATCGTTTGATACTAGCGATGGAGCAGCTCCGCAGGCGGTTAACTGACGGCGGGACAGGCCGCTAATACGAGCGATAGAAGCGCCAAATTCGTCGTGTGCAGAGGTGGCGGCAAGCATATGATGATGGAGTTAGGGATCCAGACCGCACACTCCGGCTGAGCATTCCGGCTGATTCGTTTCGAAGGATTTCCTTGAACGAAGTGCAAAAACCACAGGTCGGCGCGCTGGCCGAGGATTTTAGTCTCCGCGATTCCACGGGGACGCCCCGCACGCTATCTTCGCTCCTTGGCGATGGCTCATTCCTGCTGATTTTCTATCGCGGCTACTGGTGACCTTTTTGTCTCCGTCAGTTGGCGGAGTTCCGCGATCTTTTCGATGATTTCCGCGCCCTCGGTGTCAACATTGCCGCGCTGGCTGTGGATCCCCCTGAGCAGTCCGATCGCGTACGGCGCCAGTACAAGTTACCGTTCCCAATTCTGTGCGATAGGGAGAAGGAAGTGGTCCGCGCCTGGGGTCTGTTCAATGCGAAAGAAAAAGGCGGGATTGCTGTCCCCGCGGTTCTTCTGATTGGACGCGATCGCCGCATCCAAATGGTCGCGATCGAAGGCATCGCCACGCGCGTTCGCGCCGCCGATCTGCTTGCCTCTCTTCCTGCTCATGCTGCTGGTGCCAATTCTGCGGAGGCCATCCCTGCCAATACAGAGCGCCAGCGTTTGATTTTTCCATCGTTGGTGGATTTCGGCCGCGCAACCTGGAATACCTTTACCAGGCGTTAAAATTGTTCCAGCAAGAAATGGCGGCATCTCAATGGCGTGCTTCGGCCACTACGTGCAGGCCGTGGCGCGGTCGCAGCGTGATCGAGGCGAGCGGCACCACCGTGTGCCCTGGAATCAGGCGAAAGCGAAATCGTTGGGCGATGGTAGCTAAGACAAGGTTTGCTTCCATGAGAGCAAAAGTATTGCCGATGCACTGGCGGGGGCCATAGCCAAAGGGAAAATACGCGAACCGCGGGATTTGCCGCAACAGGTCGCCGCTCTCCCAACGTTCGGGAATAAACCGTTCCGGATTTTCGTACCAGCGCGCGTCTCGATGTACAACCCACTGCGCCGCGGCGATGCCGGTACCTTTCGGGACCGGGTAGCCACCAAGTTCATGATCTTCGACAGTTAGTCGCGCCATCGCCCATGCGGGAGGATAAACCCTCATCGATTCCGACAAAATGCAACTGGTGTATTTCAGTTTCGGAAGATCGTCGACCGTGGGAACGCGGCCGTTGAGAACCGCGTCGAGTTCCGCGTGCAATTTGTCTTCGACTTCGGGATTTTGCGCCAGCAGCCACCACGTCCATGAAAGGGAACTGGCTGTCGTTTCGTGCCCCGCCAGAAATAGAGTCAGCGCTTCGTCGCGAAGCTGTTGCGGCGTCATTCGCGATCCGTCTTCATCCTGGGCACGCAACAACATCGAGAGAAGATCGCCGGTATCTTCCTTGGATTCCCGGCGCTGCTGAATGATGCGATCGATGATTTGTGTAAGTTGGCGAACGGCGCGGTTTGTCTGGCGATTAAGACGCGTCGGCAACCATTTCGGAGTAATCACCAGACGGCGAAAGTCGGAAGTGAACTCGAGCAGGACTTGCAGGGTTTCGCCCACTTGCGGCGCGTCGCGTTCGACGTCGGCCCCGAAGAGCGTTTTTCCCACCACTTGCAACGTAAGGCGCATCATCGCGTCGTGCAAATCCATCGGTTCGCCGGGCTTCCATGATTCCATCAACCGCGTGGCGCAGGCCGTCATCGTGGAGGCATAGTTGGCAATGCGCGAACGGTGAAACGCGGGTTGCATCATGCGGCGCTGGCGCAGCCAGAAGTCGCCTTCGCTGGTGAGCAGGCCATCGCCAAAAATATGGCGGTTCGCGCGCAGCACCCGCCCCTTGATAAATTTCTTCGCGTTCGTCACCAGTACATCTTCGATGAGATCGGGATTGCTGATCAGAAAAGTGCGAATGCGGAAGAATCGCAGGCAAACAATGTCTCCATACTGGCGCGCGATTCGCGTCATGAAGGTCAGGGGATCCCGGCGCATCGGGCTGCGTAATCCGTCAAAGAATCCCTGTTCCGGGCCGGGCGGATATTTCGGCATGGACAGATGGTAAAGAGGAACATCGCAAAACCCAAGCCCTTTGCCATGCCTCGCGACGATTATGATCGGGTGTAAGCTCTGGGGAGTGGACACGTCCTTTCTACTGCGCCGGTTGACTCTGATAGCGACATGCTCAGTTCTGCTTGCTTCCGTTATTTGCGCGCAGGAAGTTACGCACAAAATTGTTTTTACCTTCAGTTACGACTTCCGGCAGACTCCCGCTTGTTCGCACAAAATCAAGCAGGCTTGCGTGCAGCAATTCAATTTTTATGACATTTCCCATGGCACATCGCAGCGGGTGAAGCTGGGTTCGATTCCCACGCCGGCTCACGCGAAGGGATTCGTCAAGAATATTTCTGGCACATCCGACGCGATTCTGTTCAACCCGGGGCACCATATGGTCGCCGTGGCGGCGCAGATGCCCGACGGCTCCGAGTCGGATTTAAGAAGATGCACTACCATTGTGAAAATCCCGTAGCGCGTCGGCCATCCGCACTACATTCGTGCGTGGCTGCGGGCTGCGGCTTCAATAGCTTTTTACTTTTATGACGATGTACGTGAGTTCCTTTGCTCCATCGAGAAAAAATTGATGCGGCGTTTTTGGCGGGATGCGAATCAGGTCTCCGGCGGCGACCTTCTGGCGAACACCGCCCTGAATCGCGCCATTGCGCTTTTCGTGAGGCGCAACCGTTTCTCCGTTAACGAGCGTGCCGCCCACCAGGAGCCTCGCGGAACCGGATTGCACGAAGACAACGTCCACCTGCGTTTCATGCCATTCGGGCTGGCCATCGGCTTCACGGTGAACCAGCAAGGTGGCCTCGTTGGGGAAATCCGCTAGTTGTTCGACAGCGAAATGGTGCGGATCGGACGCTGCCTGTTGAGATAGGCCCTGCGTAACCTGATTCATCGACGCCGCCGACCAGAAACGAAATCCCTCCGGTGAGGTCGTCTGAGCTGCGAAGGAATACACAGGAATTGCAAGCAAGCAAAAGATGCAAAGGTTTCTCATGATTTTCACCTCGAGAGGCTGTTTCGCGCAGAGCATAGCACGCCAGCGCTATCTGACGGTCACGTGAGACTTTTCGTGCTCTTCGTACGTACACATATACAGAGGAGGAACTGCGATGAAGTCCTCTTTGGCTTTGGTTTTGCTTGTCGCGCTATTAGTGATGTTTGCGGCGGGATGTGCTCCGGGAGCTAACCAGTACAAAGGAACGGCGAACGACCATAACGTGGTTGCGGGCTTCTGGTTGGGGCTCTGGCAGGGCTTTATTGCGCCGTTCGTGTTTGTGGTCTCGCTGTTCAAGAACAATCTCAGCATCTACGAAGTCCACAACAATGGGGCCTGGTACAACTTCGGCTACCTGTTCGGCTTGGCCTGCTTCTTCGGCGGCAGCGGCAACCGGTCAGCGCACAGGAAATAAATCCCGGCAGAAAGCGCCGGTAAGTCTATGGGTATTTCTACCCCTCGCTTAAAAAACGAAGCCGCCGAGTTTGAAGCGGTCCGCGCTTAGCCTCTATACTCCCATGGGGGCGAAAGGGGTCCGGTGACCTTCCCGGCCTTCAAAGCCGGCGACGCGTTCCTTCGCGGAACGGGTGGTGGATTCGACTTCCACACGCCTCCGCTATCCCCTTTGTTCAAGTGTGTTCAGCGCCACACGCCCCGCCACATTTTCGCTCGATGTGCGCAGAAACTTTCAAATCAGATTTGAGGACGTGTCGCACAACGTAGAGCTTCTCCTCTAACCACGCGGTTCCTGCTAACCTCTGGCGGAAACTTGATACTATCGCTATGGTTGCGGTGACGAGAAAAAGCCCGAACAAATGTTTGCTTGCGGGATTCGTTGTAGCTGGGGAACTCGGCTCTGCCAGTTCGTCACTTATCTTGTGCACGCGCTTCATGCGGAAAGGGGAGCTTGGAATTCGGTCGAACCGTCGATTATGCGAAGGAAACTCTTTCGAATTAGCGTGACGCTTCTTTTGATATGCGCGGCGGTGCCGGCAGAGCCGGATACGCGGTCGCAGGCGTCTTTTTTTCCGGTGGCGGTGTGGTATAGCGGGGGAAAAGCGCGCGCGCCGATGTTGGAAGAGATCAATGGGGATTCGGTGCGGCTGTGGAAAGCGGATTTGGCGAAGATCAAGGGCCTGGGATTCAATACCGTTCGCACTTGGGTGGAATGGAATGTGGGAGAACCGCGCGAAGGGGAATACCACCTGGAGAATCTGGATTTGTTGCTGCGCCTGGCAGACGAAACCGGCCTGAAGGTGATCGTTCAGGTGTATGTCGATTCCGCCCCGGAATGGGTTGGCGCGAAATATCCGGAAGGGCGTTACGCAGCGCAGGATGGGCAGCCGATTCCATCTCAAGCAGCTCCTGGATTCTGCTTTGACAATAAGAATGTCCGCAAAGCCGTGTTGGATTTTTTCCAGGAAGTGGCGCGGCACGCGGACAAGAGTCCTGCATTTTATGGCTGGGATTTGTGGAGCGAGCCGGCAGCGCTGAATTGGGCTCGCGTGGGATACAAGGCCGAGCCGATGTTTTGTTATTGCCCGGCGAGTATCGAGCGCTTTCGCGAATGGCTGCAGAAGAAATATGGGATGCTGGAGAAATTGAACGCCGCCTGGCACCGCACCTTCACGGATTGGAAGCAGGTGGAACCGCCGCGATTCGGGACGATTCTGACGTACACGGATTTTATGGATTGGCGCGTCTACTATGGCTACAAGCTCGCGGAAGACCTGAAGATGCGAAACGATGCGGTGCGAGCGGTGGATGCCTCGCATGTGACCACGAGCCATGCACCAAATCCTTCGCCCCTGGTGCGTACCTTGGCCGACCCTTACGATCCCACGGACGATTTCCTGATGAGGGATTCGGTGGATTTTTTTGGAACCAGTTTTTATCCGAAGCTGACGGCCGTTGAACACAACTGGACGTTGAACCGGCGGGTGCTGGCGATGGATTTGACCGCGTCAATGACCGGAGGACGCGGGTTTTACGTGGGCGAATTGCAAAGCGGCTTTGGAGTACACGGAACGACAATCGGGTCGGAAGTGTCCGCAAGCGATCTGGAGATGTGGACCTGGGGCATGGTAGCGCGCGGGGCTCGCGCCATTAATTATTATGCGTTCTATCCGATGAATGCGGGATACGAGAGCGGTGGCTACGGCATGATCCAGTTGGATGGAACGTTAACGGAACGAAGCCGGCGGGCCGGCGAGACTGCGAAAGAGATTGAGGCAAACAGCGATTTGCTGCTTGCTACGAAACCGAAAGCGGCGGAGGCGGCGATTGTTTTCAGCCCCTTGGTGCCGCTTCTCGGCGGATACGACGAGGAAAATTCGCGCACGGCCATGCACAATGCGTTGGCGGGCTATCACCGCATGTTTTTCGAACGCAATATCCCGGTAGAAGTCCTGAGTTCCCGCGAATTGGCCGGACAGAATCTGCAGAAATACAAGCTGATTGTGCTGCCCTACCCTCTGATGATGACGACCGAGGAAGCGGCGGCGTTGCGGGAGTATGTCGAAAAGGGCGGACATTTGTTTGTGGAGGCGCGGCCCGGTTGGGTGAACGAAGAGGGACACGCAGAGCCCGCGATCCCCGGATTTGGATGGACGGAGATTTTCGGCGTGCGAGAAACTTCAATTGATCCCGCGAAAGAAGCGGCCGTGAACTGGGATGGCGCTTCGTTCACAGGCTCGAGCTTCGCGGAACATTTTACCGTGCTCGACGATAACGCGAAGGTGGTGGCGAAGTTCGCGGACGGAACTGCGGCGGCTTACGAGCACAAGTACGGAAAAGGAGACGCGATTCTGCTGGGAACGTTCGCGGGCCAATGGAATGAGGCGAATCCCTCGCCGCTTCACCCGCTTGGCGATATTTTGGCGAAATGGGCGGGCTTGACCATCCCCAACCTGAAGGCGCCGGCGCTGGTCGAACTGCGAGAGATGAATGGACCAGGCGGCCAGTTTGTATTTCTGTTCAATCATGCAGACACGGCCGCGAAAGTGGAGTTCGTAGAGACGCCCGAGAAGCCCGCGTTAAAAGTTCGTGAAATTATCTCGGGTGGGACACCGCCGGGTGACGCAGCAAAGGTCGAAGGCAAACGATTTTCCGTGAACACGGAAGTGCCGGCGCAAGCCGTGCGCATTTACCGGATTGAGTTTTGAGTTGAACGATAAAAGTCGACAGGGAGGGTGATGTGAGTGCTCGCGCTTACCAAGAGCGGATCAGTGAAGTGTTGGCAAAAATCTGGGAAACGCAGATCGCAAATATACAAAAGGCGTCTGCGCTGATGGCGGACGCCATATCCAACGGCGGGTTGGTGCACCTTTTCGGCAGCGGGCATTCCGTGCTGCCGGTGCAGGATATGTTTCCGCGTTACGGATCCTATCCCGGTTTCCGGCCGTTGATGGACATGCGCCTCATGTGGACAAACGTGATCGGCAGCGGCGGCGCGAAGGGACTGCTATGGCTGGAGCGAAGAGAGGGATATGCTCAGGTACTGTTTGAGAACGAGCCGATCCGCAAGGGTGACGTGATGCTGGTGTTTTCGCACGGAGGATTGAACGCCGTTGGAATCGAAGTTCTGATCGAAGCGAAGAGCCGCGGATTAAGCACCGTAGCGGTAACTTCTATGGACAACTACGCCAAAAGAAAAGCGACACATTCTTCAGGAAAGAAATTGGCGGATGTCGCTGACGTCGTCATCGACAATTGCACGCCTGCCGAAGACGCTCTGGTGAACATCGACGGATGGAAAGCGCCGGTGGCCGCCGGATCGACCGTGGCCTGCGTCACAATCGCGATGTCCATTGTTGCGCAAGTGGCGGCGAATTTGGCTGCGAAGGGCCACATGCCTCCGGTGTTTGTTTCACCCAACGTCCTTGGCATTCCTCCTGACCAGATGAACCGTGTGTACGAGGAGTATGAGCAACGTTTGAAAAGGTGAATCCGTGACTCAGACGATTCGACGGGGAATCTTGTTCGGAGGCGCGGCGACCGGAATTTTTGTTTTTGGAATTGTTATGGCCGTGCTTGGCACGTTGTTCGGACTTCCAGAAATGCGAACGCGGCTGCGGATCGATCTGGCTCAGCAGGGAAATCTGTTCCTGCTGCTGTATGTGGGAATTTTTGTTGCGACGTTGGTGGCAGGGCCGGCGATCGACGTTATCAGCAATAAGTTGATTTTGGTTGGGTCGGCAGCGCTGGTGGCTGCGGGAATGTTGGGCTTTGCTTTCGCACATTCTTATGGCAGTTCGGCGATACCGGCACTGCTGCTGGGATGCGGGGGCGGAGGGCTAAACACCTCGACCAACGCGTTGATTTCTGATTTGTACCCCGACCGGCGCGGTCCAATGTTGAATGTGTTGGGCATTTTTTATGGGATTGGCGCGCTATGCATTCCGTTGTTAGCGGCAACCATCGTGGCGCTTGTTTCGGTCAGGTCGCAGTTATTTTGTTGCGCCGGTCTCGCAGGGGCGTGCGCTCTGTTGTTCCTGGCGCTGCGTTTTCCACCGGCGGCCGCGGCGCAGAGTTTCTCCTGGCGCGACGCCCTGCATGTGGCGCGGTATCCCGGTGTCCTGATTCTGGGATTTTTATTGTTCTGCGAGTCCGGAAACGAAGCAAGCATCGCTGGTTGGACTTCGACCTATGCTGGAGAAGCAGGGTTTCCGGCTCGGACGGCCACACTGATCCTGGCAGGCTATTGGGCTGCGCTGATGACAGGCCGGTTCGTCGTGGCGCAATTGCTAAAGACCATGAGCAAAGAACGATTGGTGCTCACAAGTGGTATGGGAGCGCTTGTAGGAGCCGGGCTTTTGCTGGCGAACCGTTCGATCGTCATGTTGGGCTTAGGAGTGCTCGTTCTCGGATTTTCGTACGCGGGAGTGTTCCCGACAGCGCTGGCTATCGCGGGAGATAGCTACCGGAAATTATCGGGCACTGTATTTGGACTCATATTTGGCATCGCCCTGGTGGGAGGAATGTCGTTCCCGTGGGCGGTGGGACAGTTTTCGCAAGCGTGGGGAGTTCGTTACGGAATGATGGTTCCGCTGGTGGGTGCGGCCGCGATATGCGTTTTGGCGTGGAGAATCCTGGTGGCGAAGCGCAAGCGGCGGTTGAGTTCGATCGGTGAATGAACGCGATGGCAAAAAAATGTGTGGTTGCCGTCGATTTGGGCGGTACTAAGCTGGCGGGGGCCCTCGTTGATAGCAAGGGTCGAGTGTCGAAGGAGATGACACTCGCTGTGGATACGCGTTCTTCGCTGGCGCCGGTGAAACAGATTGTGGAAGTTGCGCGCGAGTTGATTCGTGCGAATGGCGGAAAGAAAAACATTTCGGCGATAGGCGTTGCGGTGCCGGGTCTAGTGAGGCGAGATGGGACGGTATGGGCTCCGAATTTAAAGGGATGGGGACGGATGCCGTTGGCGCAGCGGCTGAAACGTGCTCTCGGACTGCCGGTCATTGTGGAAAGCGACCGCAACGCCGCAGTGCTCGGTGAGGCATGGTGTGGCGCGGCGCGTGGAAAGAGCGATGCGATTGTATTGATGTTGGGAACGGGAATCGGCGCCGGGATATTGAGCGGCGGCAACCTGGTGCGGGGAGCGCATGAACTGTCTGGCTGCGCCGGATGGATGGTGGTGACGGAAATAAAGGGAAGGGCAGCGCAAAACGCCGGGCAGTTGGAGTCGCTGGCCGCTGGACCGGCGATTGCGTGTGCGGCCGGGGCAATGAATGCAGAAGAGGTAGCGGAGGCGGCCAGGCGTAGGGATCGCGCGTCCATCGACATCTATATTGAAGCGGGGCGCATGTTGGGCTACGGCGTTGCAAATCTGGTGAGTTTGTTCGATCCGGAAATTGTCGTAATCGGCGGAGGATTGGCACAGGCGAGCGATTTGTTTCTGGTTGCACTGCGGAAAGCCGTGAAGGAACAAGCGCAACCGATCGCGGCAAGCCGGGTGCGGATTGTGACCAGCCGTTTAGGTTCGCATGCCAATCTGCTAGGCGTCGCGCGATTGGCAGGTTCAACGGGGCGGATTGGCCGGCGCGGCAGAGGCTAGATCCTGTCTTTCGCGCTTTTCATTGTGCTTACGCAGGACAGACATTTCTTCTTCGAAAGGAAGGACGAGCCATGTCTCCAACACGGCGTGACTTTCTAACAATGGCGAGTGGCAGCGCAGTTGCCCTCTCAGTAAGAAGCGAATTCTTCAACGCCACGCAGTTACCAGGTCGTCCAGCAAACTCAACTTCCGGAGCGCAGGATCGAGACTTTTCGAACGTTTTGGTGATCGCGGCGCATCCCGGCGACGCCTTTTTCGCCATGGGCGCGCCCGTCGCCGTTGCTACTTATTTGAAAGGCGAAGGCTACTTTCTGAGTCTCTCCTTGGGCGAACGCGGATCTCCCACGGTTCCGGCTGAGGAGTACGGACGTTCTCAACAGGAAGCGTCCGAGAAGGCTGCCGCGGCGCTTGGTGCGAAAGCTCTGTTTCTTCACTATCCCGATGGCGAAATTCCTGTGAATGACGAAGCAAAGTTTTCTGTGTGTGATTTCATTCGCCAGTGCAAGCCTTCGACAATCGTTACCCACTGGAAGGGAAGTTGGCACAAGGACCACCGCGCCTGCTACGAAATCGTCCAGGACGCGATCTTTTATGCAGGGCTTCCCGCGATTGTCCGCAAAGAACCGGCGCACACGGTAAGAAAGCTGTACTTCGCGAGCAATTGGGAAGACGCTGTTGGATTTAGCGCGGATACGTATCTGGACATAACTCCGGTCTGCGACGAATGGCTGAACGCATGTGGCGCATTTCCCATGTGGCGCGGAGAAAATGGATTCCGTTACGACGATTATTATTCCAGTATGGCGGTCGCGCACGGCTGCATTAGTAACTTCAAGCGCGCCGCCGCGTTGATGTCGTCCGAGGACCAACGCATCCGCAACATCCCTACGTCGTAGTGTCGGTGCGCCAAAAAGCGTTACGGTTCGAACCGCACAGACTCGTTGCGAATTGAACACAATGTGCTGTCCTTGGGGACAGTAACCAAGTTCCAGCGTGCTGTGGTGAAGGGCGCTGCGTCGCGTTCGCGCATCACCTAGAATGATTAAGAATTTTCTGAGAATCCTTCGGGCTTCGGCTACTTGGGTTGTCGTTTCCTACCTGCGTTCCCCGGGCTCCGCGACAAAAGGCAGGCCATGACCATTGCATCTCCGCCAGGACTGAATCCGAAAAGCGAAAATGTGTCTTCAGCGAACACGCCTACGGCACCGGCAAATGGACAGCAGTCGGCTGCTCCGCCGAAAGCGGCGCCAGTCTCTCGCACCGTGCAGTTGATCACGGCGATGATGAAAGCCCATCCGCAAATCAGCGATTTGATTTTTTCGCCGGGGCGCTTGCCGCAGATTGAAGTAGATGGCGAATTGGTGGAGTTGGCGTTCAGCGGACTGAATCGCTTCAGCCCCGACGACACGATGGCGATTGCGTGCGATCTGATCGGCGACAGCCAACATCACCTGAAGCAACTGGATCAAACCGGATCGGCCGACCTTTCCTGCGGCATTTCCGGCATCGGGCGCTTTCGCGTGAACGTGTTCCGCCAACGCGGCACGTGCGCTGTCGTGATGCGCGCCATTCCCCAGAAAATTCCTACGTTCGAAGGCCTTGGCTTGCCCAAGGTAATTCAGGAAATCGCCCACCTGCGAAACGGGCTCGTGCTGATGACCGGCCCCACGGGTTCCGGAAAGTCGTCCACGTTGGCAGCCATCGTCGGGCAAATGAATGAAGAACGGGCCATCCACATCTTGACCATCGAAGATCCCATCGAGTTTGCGCACAGGCACAAAAAAGCTACGATCCATCAACGCGAATTGCATATGGACACGCCCACGTTTGCGCTGGCGCTTCGCGCGGCGTTGCGGCAAGCGCCGAAAGTGATCCTGGTTGGCGAAATGCGCGACCGGGAAACCATCGAAGTGGCGCTGGAGGCGTCGGAGACCGGACACCTGGTGATGTCCACCCTGCACACGATTGACGCTTCGAAGACCGTCGAGCGCATCATCGGCGTTTTCCCACTGGGGGAGCAGCAAAGCATTCGAGTGCGGCTGGCGAAAGCGTTTCGCTTCATCGTTTCGCAGCGCTTGCTGCCGCGCAAAGGCGGACGCGGCCGAATCGCGGCACTGGAAGTGTTGAAGGGAACCGTGCGCACGCGCGAGTATGTGGAAAAAGGAGAGAGCGAGGGAAAGACGTTGCTGGACGCCATGCGCGATGGTTCCCAAGATGGAATGCAATACTTCGACGCCGAAATCGAAAGAATGATCCGCGATGACTCGATCGATTTCGAAACCGGCATGAGTTTTGCGACAAACGCGGGAAACCTGCGCCTGCAATTGGCCGATTACCTGGACGATCCAAGACAGGCCCGCAGCAGAGCGCCCGAACGCGAAACAGAACTAGAGATCGAACGGTAGCGCAGCCGACGCACAAGTTACTGGCGCTTTCTCAAACTCCTTGCACTAGGGTGACGCGGAATTGCGCGCCTTTGAAGCGGTGTTCGCGGACTTGGCGATAGGCAGGGCTGTTGTACCAGGCTTTCGCGGCGTCGGCGGTGGGGAATTCGAGGATGACTGTGCTTTCGGTGGGGGGGCCTTCCAGGTTTTCCTGCTGGCCATAAAAAGCGAGCGGCTTCCCCGGATGTCCGGCTAGAGTGGTTGGGACTTCCTTCGAATAGATGGCCAGCTCTTTTGGGTCGAGCGTTTTCTCTCGCGTAAAAATCAGGTAAGCACTCATAAGATCTCAGCCTTCATCGGAGGGTTTTTTCATCGAAAAGATAAATTGAAGAGTGGCTCCTCCCCTCGGAAAGAGGAGCCACCTCTTTGCGATTTCAACCGTGCGATTCACTCCGCCCTGGAGAATCGCACCAATCGTCCTCGCAAACCTTTTTGCACCGGGACCTAAATTTACCTGCGTGTGACTTACACTCTGCCCTTACCCGGACATTTCATCAATGCACTGAGGGTGACCTTTGGGTGAACTCCGGCTGAACTTAGATGCTGGCTCCGCGTTCAAAGGATCAACCTTGACAGACTGGCGAACCCGAGAGAAAAGCCGCACCCTTCAAAACCAAAGGGTGCGGCACCCACACCATTACTTGCCTCGCTGCCTTTCACAACTTTTTACAATTCGCGATAATCACGGCTCCAAATTCCATAGCCGCTACAAAGAAATGGAGGCATGTTCCAGACAATCGCCACAAATTCTGCGATTTGTGCCGTAAGCCATTGAAAAAATTGCTTCAATATCTTTTACAAATGCGCAACTGTTTTGGCGCGCAGATTGCTCCTTCGCTGATCGGCTGTTGTCTCTAGCAGTGTTGCTGAGTTTCTCGCCAGGTGGGGTTGGATTCCTCAGTAACGCTAGTGATTAATCGGACGCGCGTTTCACCGAAACGTAAAACTGGGCGGGATGTTCCTTGCGCGTTTGATTAATCCGTTAGAACGTAGCCACCCGGTTTGCGGCGGGCGCGGGTGTTATGGAAATTCAATGATGGGAAGGAGCGGTGTGGAGGTTGGCCACGGCGGAGCATGCGGCTGCACCACGTGACACCTTGGGTGCAGAAGCTGGTTGTGGAGAAAAAGTGTGGTGAAGAAGGTGATGACGGTGGTGAGAGAGGAGAGGAATCTAGGGGCAAGGCGAAGAGGTGCGAACCGCGCCGAGGCACGCGAAGAATACGAATTGGAGGAAGGGCTTTCATGCTGCGGCCGTGACCACTGGCGGAGAGCGAAGTTGGATTTCGGCAGCCGTAAGCCGCTCGATGATCTTCATCGGGCCAGCACACTTGGGGCAGTGCCAGAGGTCGGAAGAGTCTTCGGTGGAAGAGATGTTTTGTTCAGCTCTCGCCCAACTTCGGCCCCGATAAGATTTACTCCTGGTCGCTCGGCGTGCAGCAGCAAGTCGCCAAGAACGCCGTCGTGGAAGTGCGTTATGTAGGCAACGCCGCGCGCAATCTTTTTCAGACCATCGATGCCAATCCTTATATTCTCGGCCTTTCTAATCTGTATCCGAACCTGGTCCCCGCGGGCTACACGCCATGTCCCGCCGCCAATGCTGCGGTTCCCGAAGCCGTCGGCACCATCAATTGCAATCAGGGGATCCGGCTGAGCCGCACGAATACTGGCTTCTCCAATTACAACGGCCTGCAGACGGAAATCCGCTTGAACCGTGTGTGGAACCAGCTCACTCTTAAATCCGCGTACACCTTCAGCAAAACTCTGGACAACGCCAGCGAAATTTTTGGCACGCTCGCGGCTGGTGGCACGAATGCCACTTCACAAAGCCAAGTCAATTACACCGGCCAGGAATACGGTTTGTCCGGCCTGGATTTTCCCAACAACTGGGTGCTCACGGTGATTGAGGAACTTCCGTTCTTCCGCTCGGAGCATGGCTGGCTGGGCCACACGCTCGGCGGCTGGGCGGTTTCCGCCGTTTACACGCTTTCTTCGGGACAACCGTACACGCCATCGCAATTCGAGCTTAATTGTGTCAGCGGCGGGGGAGCCTGCTCTGCTCCACCGGGTGCGACCAATCCGTACGATTCGAATTTCAACGCTGGATTCACGCTGCCTGATGGCGCGCTGCGTCCTTTCGTCGGAAGCGCCAGCGCTCCCGCGAACTCTGTGGGAATCTATGCTGGGGATGCTTGCACGATTTACGGTTCGGCTTGCTCGCTATCGCCAACGCAGCTTGTCAGTTTGAACGCTATCAATCAGGGTGATCAGACCGGCACGCCCGTGGCTCGGGGTTCTGTGCGCTTCATTGCCAACACCGCCATTGCAGATCAGTTGTTCGGCACTCCCTTTGGCAATGCTGGCCGCAACGTACTACGGGACTTCCACACCAACGTGCTCAACCTGGCCGTTTTCAAGACTTATAATTTCTCCGAGCACTACCGTTTGCAGTTCCACGCGGACTTCACTAACGCTTTCAACCATCCCAACTACGGCTCCGTCGTAGGGCAGGGAATCGATCCATTCATCGACGACGCGGGCTTGGCTAGCGAATTCGTGGGCTTCGCCAATCCGCTGGTGCAAAGCGGCGGCGACCGCAACATTCGGTTGGGACTGAAGTTTTTCTTCTAGCACTTCTTTGTAGCGGCGGTCTTTAGACCCGTCAGCTAGCGCAGCGAAACGAACCAAACTCCGCACATTAAACAGCTTCACGGCGAGTTGGCGCGCACTTTAAACCCGCCCCCTTAAACACCAATGGGTGCGGCACCCACGCTGCCTTTTGTGACACTTACAAGTAGTGGAGTGCGACGTAGCGCTGTTGCGATAAAATGACGCCTGCAACCCGAGTCCTTCGGTGGAGGGGTTCGCTCCGCCTCATGGCGTCCACAACCAAAAACATTACTAAGGCCGCCGCGCCGACGCCTGCCGGCGATTGGCAGGGTTGCGCGCAGTTTTTTCTGTTGCTGATTGCCATTTGGCTCTTGTATCACCGCGTTGCGGCGGTGCTGGTGAGACAGTGGTGGTCTGACCCGGATTATAACTACGGCTTCTTTGTTCCCGCGTTATCGGCGCTGGCGGTTTGGAAGGAAAGCGCGCGGCTGAAGAAAATCACGCCGCAGCCAGCGTGGAGTGGCCTGCTCGTGTTGGGGCGCTGGCGCTTCTGGTGCTTGGCGTCCTAGGCGCGGAAAATTTCGTGGCGCGCGCTTCGCTGCTGTTTCTTCTGGCCGGGCTGGCGATTCAGTTTCGCGGCTGGAAATTTTTCCGAGCCTTGCTGTTTCCGTGGGCCGCACTCTTCCTGATGATTCCGTTGCCCGCGATCATCTTCAATCAAATTGCCATGCCGCTGCAATTCGTAGCGTCGCGTCTTGGCGCATCGCTCCTGAGCGTTACGGGCATCACGGTTTTTCGTCAAGGCAATGTGATCAGCCTGCCGACGATGACCTTGGACGTGGTCGAGGCTTGCAGCGGCCTGCGATCGCTTCTGTCCATGGTCACGGTTTCCGTATTCTACGGCTACATTTTTGAAAAGGGCATCGTGCGCAGGTTGCTGCTGATCGCATGCGCGGTGCCTATCGCCGTTTTTGCGAACTTCACCGGGCTGATCGGCAACTTCTTGAACGCGAATTGGGCCGAAGGTTTTTATCACACCTCCTCGGGAGTGCTGGTATTCCTGTTTTGTTTCCTCGCGCTGGTGGCCCTGCGCCGCTTGTTCGATTGGTGCTCCGACGCCATTCGTCAACGGAAGGCGGGCGCATGATTCCGCTGGGCACATGGCCGCGATTTTTGTCCGTGCTGGTTTGCTTGCTGGCAACGGCGATGGCGTTGAATCTTCGTAGCGCGCGCGAAGCCGTCGTGCCGCAAACGAACCTGGCTTACTTCCCGCACACGATCAATGGCTGGAACGGCACGGACCTGGGGCTTTCGAGCGACGAGGTCGCCACGCTGGGGCCGGGACAATTTCTGTTAAGGGATTACGACCGCCCGAACCCACCGACCGTCACGTTGTTCCTGGCGTATTACCCGTCACAGCAAGCGGGCGACACGATGCATTCGCCGAAAAACTGTCTACCAGGCTCGGGGTGGGAGCCGACGAATTCCGGCGTGATCCAGTTGCTGTCCGCAGGCGGCAGAGAAATCACTGCCAACCGTTACATCGTCGCGCAAGGCAAGGATCGCATGGTGGTCTTGTATTGGTATCAGGCGCACGGCCATACCGAAGCCAGCGAGTATTGGGCAAAATGGCGGCTGGTGCGGGACGCAATCGCGATGAATCGGACGGACGGGGCGATGGTGCGCATCGAAACTCCCATTGAGGGTGCCGAAAGTGTGGCGGATGCCGAGAAACGCGCGATCGGATTCGCGCAGGAAGTCAGTCCGTTGCTGGACACCTACATTCCACGCTAACAATCAAGCGATGTCCGTGGACACACGAATTCCGACCAAGGGAACTCAGCGCTTAATCATGCTTAGCGGGAAGAGGCAGGAGCAAAAATGAGCTTGATCGATTTCCGCTCGAAAACCAGAGCGAGCAGAACCGCACCCAGAACGTAAAGCCAAGTAGCCGGTTCGGGCGTGACAACATGCCGTGGCGGCGGTGGTGGTGGCGAATGCTTTAAGGGCAACAATTGCGCCATAAAGGCGACAGCTGACAGATTTTGCATCACGGCGACAGACCCGCCGCTAACGCTCGGAGCAGGGTTGGCGCTGACAGAGACCGCGCAAAGCAATAGTATTGCGAGAGTGGTAAAAATGAGCCCGACGAATGGTTTGGTCGACACTATCATCCCCGGGGGCGGAACAGCAGGCAGAGTTTAGCGAGCAATTCTATTGCCGTCAACATCCTTTACCAGTTTATTGTGAATGCACGGATTAGGTCACTAATGGAGGTTGTCGGAGTCGACGACGAGGACAAGGATTGCATTAGATGGCACCTTTCGGGCTTGTTTGACGAAACCAGCCCATTTTGGGAATCTGTTAGCTGGTCCCGCTGATAGACCTTAACTCAAGTTCTTTGAAACGGTTTGGGCGATTCTGCGCGTCTATATCAGTGGGATTCTGGCACAAACGCGAGGGGTGTATAGGGCGCCCTTTCGGAGTGCTGCACTTCCTGCCATTGCAGCTTGGGGACTGCCGGAGAATTGAATGCAAGTCTATGAGCTGAATCGATTTCGCTCGTTTGAGCGCGTTGCCGTGGCGTGGTTCTGCACCATGCTTCTCTCATGTGCCGGCTTGACGGCAGGGGTGCTGGCGGCGCAAGCCCCTGCTGCCCAGCGAACACCGCCCGCCGTCGGCACCATCAAGTCCATTTCCGGGGAAATTCTGACCCTCGCCACCGACAGCAACGGAGAGCTAAAGGTTCAACTGGCGCCTGAGGTGAAGGTGCTGCGCGTGCCGCCCGGATCGAAGGATCTAAAGGCCGCGACTCCCATCCAGCTAGGCGATCTGCAGCCTGGTGATCGCATCCTGGTGCGCGTTAAGCCCGGTGCGGACGCTTCCACGCCCGTCGCCATCATGATCGTGGCGATGACCAAATCCGACATCGCCGTCAAACAACAGAAGGATCGCGAAGAATGGCAGCGCCACGGCATCGGCGGCCTGGTAAGTGGCGTCGATCCCGCGCAGAACACCGTCACCATCAAGACCATGACCGCCGCGGGCAGCAAGGAAGTGGTGGTCCACGCAGGGCAAACCACCATTCTTCGTCGGTATGCGCCAGGCTCAGTGAATTTTGACGAGGCCACCGTTGCGCCCATTACCGAAATCCACACCGGCGACCAGTTACGTGCCCGGGGAGCGCGCAGTGCCGATGGCGGAGAATTCAACGCGGATGAAATTGTGTCTGGGTCGTTTCGGAACATTGCGGGGATGGTTACCGGAGTAAATGCTGCCGCGGGCACGCTGACGCTGACCGACCTGGCGACCAAGAAACCGGTGGAGCTGAAAGTCACCCCCGATTCCCAAATGAGGAAATTGCCGCAAGAGATGGTGCAACGCATTGCGGTTCGGTTGAAGGGCGCTGGCGCTGCACCTGGCGCGGGCGTAAGCGGTGGCGCCAAGCCTGCGGATGGCCAGCCCGGTGGAACTCCTCCAGCGAATGCCAATGCGAATGCAGGGCAGGGAGCAGCCAGCAACAGCGGCGGCCCGGGCATGGGAGGCGCGCAGCGAGGCGGCGGTAGTGGCGACCTGCAGCAAATGCTGACCCGGTTGCCCGCCAGCCCGTTGAACGAGTTTCAGAAAGGCGATGTAGTTATGGTGGTCGCGACTTCAGGTCAAGGTGATGGACCCTCCACGGTCATCACCCTTTTGGGCGGAGTGGAGCCGATCCTGCAAGCCACTTCGCAAGGACAGGTAGCGTCCATTCTGAGTCCCTGGAGCCTCAGCCAAGGCGGCGGTGGCGAAATGGGCACCCAGTGAAACTGAACTACATCTTATCCCCACGGAGACAGGAAAGAATCGTTGATGAGAAAAAGTGATTGGAGAAGATTTCTACACGGTCTGTGTGTAGCATGCTTGGTGCTTTTTCTGGCCGGAAAACTGGCTTCGGCGCAGACCGCGGCGACGGGCGGAACCCTGAGAGGCCAGGTGACCGATCCGTCGGGGGCGTCGGTTGCGGGCGCGACGGTGCTGCTGACGACGCCTTCGGGCGCGGCGATGGACACCACCACAAACAAAGATGGATTTTACGAATTCAAGAATCTCGCTCCCGGCAAATATCAGATCAAGGCCGTGGCGCAGGGCTTCTCTTTATTCACGCAGCCGGATGTCGTGGTGTCAACGGGACAAATCACGCGCACCAACATCACTTTGCAGATTGAAGTACAGCAGGAAAAAGTGGAGGTGAACTCCACCACCACGCAGGTGGACGTAAATCCCTCCAATAACGCCAATTCGATCACGATTCAGGGCAAGGATCTGGACGCGCTATCCGACGATCCCGACGAGATGGAATCCGAACTTCAGGCTCTCGCGGGCCCTTCGGCCGGACCGAACGGCGGGCAGATTTACATCGATGGCTTTACCGCCGGCCAGTTGCCGCCGAAAGCTTCCATTCGAGAAATTCGCATCAACCAGAACCCGTTTTCTTCTGAGTATGACAAGCTCGGCTACGGCCGCATCGAAATATTCACCAAGCCGGGCACGGACAAGTTTCACGGGCAGTTCATGGTCCTCGGGAATACCGAACAGTTCAATGCGCGCAATCCATTTGAGATTTTGCCGCCGGGGGAATCCACGCCCAGCTACAACTCCGAGCAGTACAGCGGGAACATTGGTGGGCCGATCAACAAAAAGACTTCCTTTTTCTTCAATATCGATCACCGGGACATCGGCGCGCTGGGCATCGTCAGCTCTACCGTTGTTTGCGGCGATCCTTACCTGCTGATTCCGTGCACTTCCTCGCAAAACAAATTCAGCATCGTGCCGTTCAGCCAGGCGGTTCCGAATCCTCAGATGCGCACGAACCTGAGCCCGCGCATCGACTATCAATTAACGCCAAACAACACGCTGACCGGGCGCTATCAATATTTTCGCGATTCGCAAACCAATGAAGGAGTCGGGCAATTTACTTTGGCGGGGCAGGGAACCAATGTTCTGGAGACAGAACAAACATTGCAGCTCACCGACACGCAGACCGTCAATCCCACCACCATTAACGAAATCCGCTTCCAGTATCTGCACGACAACACCTTCACCAATCCTGTAAACACCAGCATCAGCATCAATGTGGGCGGCGCATTCAATGGCAGCGGCAGTGGCGGCGGCGCGGTTTCCGATATCCAGAACCATTACGAGATTCAAGACACCGTCTTCAAAACGCTCAGTAAGCATTCCCTGAAGTTCGGGGGGCGTTTGCGCTCCGTTACCGACAACAATTTCACGGCAGCGAACTTCACTGGCGTATTCACGTTCGGCACCCAGTCGCAGTTTGGATGCACCTCCACACCGCAAGTCCCTTGTCCGACGGAAACTCCCATTCAGGTTTATCAAACCACCGTCGAAGGACTGGCGGCGGGGCTAACGATTCCGCAGATTCAACAAACGTATGGATTCGGCGGCGCCAGTTACTATTCGCAGACCGCAGGCACTCCCGCCACCTCGGTAACCCTCGCGGACTTGGGCTTGTTCGCCCAGGACGACTGGAAAGTTCGCCCCAACCTCACCGTCAGCTACGGCCTGCGCTTTGAGACCCAGAATCATCTGGCCAACACGTTCGATTTTGCACCGCGTCTCGGCGTTGCCTGGGGAATTGGCGGCAATGCGAAACATCCGCCAAAAACGGTTCTTCGCGGCGGGTTCGGCATTTTTTATGACCGCTTCACCTATAGCCTGTTATTGCCGCAGGATCGCTTTAACGTTGTCGCTCCAATGCAGCAGCAATACCTGATTCAGAATCCCAGTTTTTTCATCACCGGCAATCCGAACTGCGTCCCACCACTTCCGGTGCCCATCCCTCCGGCATGCGGAGGCACAGTCGCCGGCGGCGGGACCATCGATTATCAATACAATCCGAATCTACATGCTCCGTACACCATGCAGACCGGTATCACGCTGGAGCGACAGCTCACGCGCATCGCCAACATCGCCTTTACCTATCTGAATTCGCGCGGCGTTCACCAGTTCTATACCGACAATATCAACCCGATCGATCCCGCAAATCCTTCGGTCACGCCGACAAACCCTCTTTTCCAGTACGAGTCCGAGGGAATATTCAAGCAGAACCAGTTCATCGTGAATGGCAGCATCCGCATGGGCGCGAAGCTCTCGCTCTTTGGCTATTACACGCTCAACTACGCCAACAGCGACACATCCGGTGCCACCAGCATGCCGTCTATTCCCGGCGAACCCTGGAAGGATTATGGACCCGCGGAGTACGACATTCGCAACCGCATCTTTTTAGGCGGTACGTATGGCATGCCCTACAACTTCCGCCTGAGTCCCTTTCTTATCTACAGTTCGGGAGTACCATTCAATATCACCACAGGGCAGGATCCTTTTGGAGACTCCGCCTACAACGTCCGTCCGCAATTCGCGCCATGCACGGCAACTACACAAACCAAATTTGGCTGTTTTGCGTTTCCAGCAACGGCTGACTATCTCAACTACACTCCCATTCCGGCGTATTACGGCGTTGGCCCCGGCCGTTTCGCGCTGATGCTGCGCCTCAGCAAGACGATTGGATTCGGACCTACCATCGAGGGCGCAAACAATTCCGGCGGTGGTGGTCCCGGCGGCGGAACGTTTGGCCGGCCCACTCGCGGCGGTGGTGGCGGACACGGCGGATTTTTTGACGCGGGCAACTCGAATCACCGCTATTCCTTGACCTTCGGCATTGTGGCCAGAAACGTGTTTAACAACGTTAACGTCCTGCCACTCGTCGGCAATCTGGGCTCACCGCTATTTGGAGAAGCCAACGGTTTGGTGGGACGCCCGTACAGCGATCCCACATCCAATCGGCGGATCGACCTACAAGTCACCTTCAGCTTCTAAAAACCCAACGCATAGGCGACGACTGGCGCCGGCGCAATTGTCGATTTTCCCCTGCTCGTTCAGGCCACTTTTGAATTGTTCGCAAAATGGACTAAGCTTTTGCCAGGTGCGGTTTGGTGTGGGGGACAGGATGACCGAGGACAAAAAAGATCGTGAATTGGGGATGGACCGGCCGATCCCGCGGCGTGATTTTCTGAACGGCGTGAGCGTGGCAATTGGCGCGAGCCTGCTGCAACCCGGAAGTTTCTGGGCGCGCGTTCTGACGGATTCCGATAACGGGTACGCGCCGGAGAAAGATCCCGGCTACTATCCTCCCGCAAAAACCGGCATGCGCGGCAGCCATGATGGATCGTGGGAAGCGGCTCACGCGATGCGCGACGGCAAGACCTGGAGTAACCCCGCGCCGGACCTGGACACTTACGATTTGATCGTTGTGGGCGGCGGCATCAGCGGACTGTCGGCGGCCTATTTCTACCGGCAAAGCGCGGGCCCGAAGGCGAAAATTCTGGTTCTCGATAATCACGATGATTTTGGAGGCCACGCGAAACGCAATGAGTTTCACAGCGGCGATCGGCTGATCATCGGCTACGGCGGCACGCAAACGATTACAGGTCCGAACCTCTACAGCACGCAGGCCAAGCAGTTGTTCAAGGATCTTGGCATTCAGGTGAAGAAGTTCGAAACCTATTACGACCAGAAATTTTACGAATCGCGCGGCATGAGCCAGGCGATTTTCTTCGACAAGGAAACATTCGGCCAAGACTGCCTGGTTCCTGGAGTTTACGAGACGCCATGGCCTGAATTTTTGGCCAAAACGCCGCTTTCCGCCGCGACCCAAAAGGACCTTCTGCGGCTTTTCAGCGAAAAGACTGACTATCTCGCGGGCATGAGCCCACAAGAGAAGAAAGACTATCTGGCGAAAACCAGTTATCAGGATTATTTGCTGAAAAACGTGAAAGTGGTTCCAGAGGTCATCCCGTTTTTCTTCACTTCCATGTACGGCCTTTACGGCGTGGGCATCGATGCCGTTCCCGCGGGAGACATGGCGGGGCTGGGCTATTTGCCGGGATTCAAGGGACTCGGCATCAAGGATACGGACGGTCCCGGGATGGGCCTGGAAGTCACGCGACAGGATCACGAGCCATACATTTATCATTTTCCGGATGGCATCGGTTCCGTGCCGCGCTTGCTTGTGCGCGCGATGATCCCCGGAGTCGCGCCGGGAAACACGATGGAAGACGTGGTCCTGGCGAAATTTAATTACGCTAAACTTGATGATGCCGGGTCCGCCGTGCGAGTGCGGCTGAATTCCACGGCGGTGCACGCCTCCAACGAGAAGGCCGGCGGTGTGGCCGTCACCTACGTCAGGGGAGGGAAGGCGCACGTCATGAAGGGCGCGAAGTGCATTCTCGCGTGCTGGAATATGGTGATTCCGTACATGTGTCCGGAATTGCCGGAGCCGCAAAAACAAGGGCTGGCCTATAACGTGAAAGTGCCGCTGGTTTATACGAATGTGCAGATCAAAAATTGGGAGGCGTTCAAAAAGTTGAAAGTGCATGAAGTACGCTGCCCCGGCGCGTTCTTCTCCGAAGTGGCGATGGATTTTCCGGTGAGCATGGGCGGCTACCAGTTCACGCAGAAGTCCGACGAATCCTGTGTGCTTCACCTGCAGTACGTGCCGGTAGGTCCTGGAGCCACTGCGCGGGAAAAACAACGCACCGGACGCATGAAGCTGCTCACGATGGATTTCAGCACATTCGAGCGAAACATCCGCGACCAGTTGGCGCGCATTCTGGGCAGTGCCGGCTTCGATCCCGCCGGTGACATTGAAGCCATCACCGTGAACCGCTGGCCGCACGGTTACGCTTACGAATACAATTCGCTCTACGATCCCGTTTGGCCCGCGGGACAAGCACCCAACGAAATTGGCCGCCAGCCGTTTGGAAATATTCATATCGCCAATTCGGATGCGGGCGCGTTTGCGTATACGAACGAAGCCATCGATCAGGGTTACCGGGCTGTGCAGGAAATTGTCAGTAAGAAGAGCTGAACGCTTATGAAAAGCCGCAAGAAGAAGCTCGATAAAGGCACCGAAGCCCGGCGCGTGGCACGAAAATCCGGCTTGGCCCCGGCCGCAACGCGCGTTATTCCCGACAAACGGAAAAAACCGCCAAAACACGCCAAAGATCTGCTGCGCGAAGAATCAGAGCTTTAAGATTCTGTTAGGTCCGACCGGACCTAGTTTTTCGATCCTCATCCAGGTTTATAGGCGGGAATGATTTCATCGGGACGGAACAGCGGGGCGGCGGCGATTTTCTGCTGCTGAGACAGTTCGCCGGCAATCTTCTCCAGGCCCTCCTTGTCGAAGCCCATACAGCTCGCTGTGACCGTGCCATCCGGCGCGATCAGGAAAATCGTCGGCACATTTGTCAGTCCGTACGCGTTCGAAGCGGGGTAGCCGGCGTCGTCCAGCAAAGTCGGAAACGTGACGCCATACTCCTGGTTAAATTCTTTTGTGTTTCGCGCATCATCTTGGGAAACGCCCACGACCGACGCGTTTCTGCCGGCGAAGCGTTCGGCGATTCTTTGCAAAAACGGAAACGTAAACTGGCAGACTGGGCAGGAAATCTTGAAGAAAGCCAGCACCAGAGGCCCGCGCTCCAGCAGCGAATCGAGAGAATATTGTTTTCCGTCGAGCGTTTTCAGGGAAAAATGCGGAGCGGTGTTTCCAGCTTCGATGTTCGTCAACGGCGCCTCCAGCCCGAATCTTCGAGCGAATTTATTCCACAGCGGCATGCAATTATTTTAGCGCAAAGAAACGCCGAACGGAGCGGAACCCGGCGTATGCGCAGAAAAATGCCCATTCCTTCCCGGGATGCTGGGAAGGAATGGGCGATGGTGCGGTTACTTCGAGCCTTGCGTGCTCGATTGCTGGTTCGCTGCAGCGTTCTGATCCAACTGCAGAATCGTGCGCTTGCCGCCGATATAGATTGCGGTCAGCGACCGCGTGCCATCCGGCGCCGAGACAGACCCATACGCATTCTCCGGGTTTTGATTCGCGGACTCGGTCACCTGCGCAGGGAAAGTCGCTACAGTGTCCTTCCCCTTGAGGATATTGACCTGAACGTTTGGCCCGCTACCATTCCATTCGACTCGGTAGCTTCCGGCGTCCAGAGTCTTTCCTTCCACGTTGATCTTCTGATCGAGATTCAGCTTCGCTTTATTGACGTCCCCAGCGAATGTGCTGGAAGCAAAAAGAAAGGCCGCCCCGAAAAGTGCGACTGAGATTTTTGACAGTTTCATGAACAACTCCTTTTAAGTTTTCCGCTGGTACGCTGATGCAGGACACGGCAGGCGACGGCGCGGAATTGTTTTATCTGTTTGTTGGAACTTTAGACGCTGCAGTGGCAGCAACGAGGTACACGGAAATAGCTATATTTGCCAGCAAAAATGCGGATCGGATAAATCAATATTTCTATGTATCCCTTTGGTTAAACACAGCATCGGCATTCCAATTGCTTCGTAAGACAAAGCTAAGGTATTCAAGGTAGGGAAGTAAGCCGTAGGAGTATTTCTCGTGCGCGCTCAGTGAATTGTTTTGGTCTTCCGCTGCATGTAATCCATCAGCAGATACTGTCCCAGCGTGTACGGCGTGGTGAAATACGCTTTCCCTTTGCACATCTGCGTGATTTTCTGCACGAATTGCACCAGGCTGTAATCCGTGGCCAACATGAACGTGTTGATCATGATCCCGGCGCGCTTGCACTTGTTCACTTCTTCCAGCGTTTCGCTGACCACGAAAGGATCGAGCCCGAACGCATTTTTGTATATGCGCCCGTCCTCCAGCGTGAGCGCGGACGGCTTGCCGTCCGTGATCATGATGATCTGCCGCATGTCCTTGCGCTGCCGCAGCAGAATGCGCTGCGCCAGTCGCAAGCCTTCGCGGGTATTGGTGTAGTAAGGTCCAACCTGCACGCGCGCCAATTGCCCCAGAGGAATTTCCTCCGCGGAATCGTGGAACAGCACCAGGCTTAGCGTGTCCCCCGGATACTGCGTGCGAATCAAGTGCGATAGCGCCAGCGCCACGCGCTTCGCGGGAGTGAAGCGGTCTTCGCCATACAGAATCATGCTGTGGCTGCAATCCAGCAGAACCACGGTGGCGCAAGAACTTTGGTACTCGCACTGGTGCACCATCAGGTCTCGATACTGCATGTCAATCGGGACTTTCACGCCTTCGCGGCGAATAGCATTCGAAAGCGTCTGGCTGATGTCCAGATTGAGTACGTCGCCGAATTCATACGCCCGCGAAATTCCGCCGGATTCCACGCCAGTCGAAAGATCGCGCGTGTCGTGGCGGCCGAAGCTGCTGCGGCCGAGGGATCCAAGAAGGTCGCGCAAAGTTTTGAAGCCCAGAAAATCGATGGCTTTGTCCGTGATCTCAAACCGCGCATCCGGATTGCGTTCCGAAGGCTGGCCCAACTGCCCTCCCGGTGTGACCTGGGGCGGCGGAGTCACTTGGGGAGGCTGCTGCGGATTGACGAACCCTTCCTGAGTGAGACGTTGAATGATTTTCTCGATCAGGTCGCGCACATCCTGATTGTTCAGCGCGCCTGGATCCTGCAACATTTGCTGCAGTTCTTCGCTCATCATGTCTTCGGGAATCAGCTCACCCTCTTGCAGGGCGCGAAGAATTGCGTCGCGTAGCGCTTCCATGGATTGCGCGGCGTCGAACTCAGACATGCCGTAGTACTGCGATTCGAACCCGCTCTGCAGCAGGAAATCGCCCAGGCGCTTCATCAGCTCGTCGAGATCGACCTCGTCGGCGGGCTCGCCCGTGTACTTCCGGTATTTGACGATCTTCATCGCGCTACCTCGGACTCAACATCCCTTCGCAACAGCCTCGCGCCTAATTGTACGTGCGCCGTGGGCGGTTGGGATTTTCGCGCTCGCGCGGTTCCGTCGCCCGCTGCGGCTTCTCCGCATAAAAGCCGCGTTCCTCGCTGCGGCCCACACGCCGGTGCGCCCACAGCCCCTCCAGGATCATTTCCGCGGCGGCTGCTGCGGCGGCTTCATCCTTGCGATTTGTCACGCCAAGCTTGCCAACGTGATCCATCAAAGTTTGCACGCGGCAAAGCTGTTGGAAGCGGTGATTCGTGGAAACATCATCGGGAATCTTCAACTCATTGCCCGCCTCAAACCACTGAACCACCGGCTGGAAGACCACCTCGCCAAAATATTTGCTGAACACGCGGCCAATCGCCGTGCGAATCAGTTCCCGCGCAATCACTTCCGCGCCCTTCAGTTCGCCTTCATATTCCAGCTCCAGCTTGCCAGTAATCGCGGGCATCGCGGCATAGACGTCAGCAACTCTCGCGACCGCGTGAGTTTCCCCAGTTCGCGCGGCGTGTTGTTCCGCGCTGCTGACCGCGCTTTCCAGCGCAGTAATCGGCAAGCGCTGGCTCACTCCGGAGCGGCGATCGATGCGCTTATCCTCGCGCGCCTGAAACGCAATTTCCTCCACCACTTGCCGCAGATAATCCGGCACGTCCACACGGATGTGAGCGTCGCGCTTCGTCCACGCTTCCTGGTCCGTGATGGTCATGCCTTCTTCGACGGTCGTGGGATAGTGCGTGCGGATCTCCGCGCCGATGCGATCTTTCAACGGCGTAATGATTTTGCCGCGCGCGGTATAGTCCTCGGGATTCGCGGTGAACACGAGCAGCACATCCAGCGGCAGCCGCAACGGGTAGCCCTTAATCTGGATGTCGCCCTCTTGCATGATGTTGAACAAGCCGACCTGAATCTTGCCGGCGAGATCGGGGAGTTCGTTAATCGCAAAAATGCCACGATTGGCGCGCGGCAGAAGCCCGTAGTGAATCGTCAGCTCGTCGGAGAGATCGCGCCCGCCGCGAGCCGCGCGAATCGGATCAACATCGCCAATGATGTCCGCCATGGTGACGTCCGGAGTGGCCAACTTCTCGACGTAGCGCTGATCGCGTGGCAGCCAGGCAATCGGAGTGTTGTCGCCTTCGGCGGCCAATCGTTCGCGGCAAGAGCGGCAAATGGGCTGCAGCGGATTGTCATTAATCTCGCAGCCGGCAATCACGGGAATTTCCGCGTCCAGCAGCCGGATCAACCCGCGCAAGATGCGGCTCTTCGCCTGGCCGCGCAGGCCCAGCAAAATAAAATTGTGCCGCGAAAGCACGGCGTTGACGATCTGCGGAATCACGCTGTCTTCGTATCCGTGGACCCCGGGAAACAACGGCTCGCCCCGCTCAATCGCCCGCAGCAAATTGCGGCGAATTTCATTTTTTACCGGCAGCGTGCTGGTGCGCGCGTCGAAATCGGGAATGCTTTTCAGCTCGCCAATCGTACGCGGTTTCGAATGAGCTGCCGTATGCGGTGAATTGCTTGCTGTCATGAAGCCCCTATCCGCGGGTTGAACCAAAACCCGCCGAACACTAATTCAATCCGTGGTCCACGCCTTCTCCGCGATGGCGCCGAGTGTCTATCTTGTGTAGATGCAGGGCCCACTCGCGAAGATACCTGACCAGCCGATCCTGACGTTCCGCTTCGGAACGCAGTTCCAGAATTTGCTGCTTCCACAACAAATCAAGCGGAAGCCCGCCAGCAACCGCAAACGATAATGATTCCGGCGGAGACTGCGCGAGGTTCCCAGGCATTCCGGAAAAAAGCAGCGTGTAACAAACTTCGTACAGTTGAACCAGTTGCTCTTGATTGCCCGGCTCAAGGCGCGAATCTTGATCCTCCAGGTAGTCGATTGCGCCCTGCAGCAAGGGATCGTCCTCGTAAAGATCGACGATGCGGTACGGCCGGCGCCCTACGGTGAGAATGTCCATGCGCCCGTCATCGTAGCGCCGCGTGACTTCCAGAATTTCCGCGGTGCAACCAACGTGCGCGACGCCATTCGGCAGGGCCAGCAGCATCCCAAAGGGCGACTTTTCGTCCAGGCACTCGCGCACCATGCGGCGATAGCGCGGCTCGAAAATATGCAGGGGAAGAAGCTCGCCGGGGAAAAGTACGACGTTCAGAGGAAAGAGCGAGATGCGATCTGGCCGCATGTGTGCCAGGGGCCATGATAACAGAGGGAAGGGCGTGGTGCCCGAAACCGCGGTGGAAAACTAAGGAAAAACGCGGGCCGCCGGCCTACAGTGCAATGGCGTGGCTGGTATTCGAAGCGAATCGCGAACGCAACGAGAAGCGAATATTAAAGAATGGCGCGGCGGCGACCACGGCCTGAAAATCCGCATCATCCGTGTAGCGCCGCTTGGGGATGCGCCGGGCCAGAATCGCAAATTGCAGCGGATCGCGGCGAAACGGGTACGGATGAATCGTGAACTGCCCCTGGCCAGTGGGACGAATTTCCCAATCCACTTCCTTGCCATCGTCATTGATCGGCACGCCTTCGATTGACGCATCTTCCCCCGCGCCCAGGCAGAAATAGAGGGACAAGCGATCGAGGGCGTCCAACCGCTGCACGTTGGCTTTGATCAGTTTTTCGTCGGTGAACGGCTTGGTGACGGGATCGTTGCGCAAATCCACTTTCAGGCGAAGCTGCTGCAGGCGCAACCGCTGCACAAAGTCGTTGGCCACGTGCTGCTCCTGGGATTTCACATATTTCGAAGAATATCCGGGCATAGTGGCGCGCGAGCGGTCGTACAGCCCCATGCAGTGCGAAACAACCAGCAGACCGGCGTACAAATCCACTTTCAGAATGCGATCGATGCCGCGCTGGTACAGCGCAATATGCTCTTCGGTGGGCACGGTCATGAAGCTGTACGGCACAAACGTTCGGGGATCGACGCCCGGCGCAAGTTCCCATTCCTGCCAGCCGTTATCGTGTTCGGCCGCGGCGAGACAAAACGAAGAAAACGGTTCCGGCCGCATGAAATAATCGTTGCCGAATTCGCGCGCAAAGAAACCTGAGAGAAACGCGTGGTCGGTCTGGCGAATCGCCAGGATGGGATCGGTCTGCTGAAGAATCAAGAGTGTGCCTTCTCTGGGCGGTCCATTCCTTGGTGCCCAACATTATCCACTCTGCCGTCAGTTGTTTCCAGTACAACCAGCCGCGGGCGTTAGCCGGCTGCCTCGGACTTGCTTGCGTTCCCCCAGCGCCCATCGTACGATTTAAAATTGGTGTGTCGCACGGATTTTGCTCCATAGACTTCTGTCCGGTGGGTTCTTGCTCGCTGGGATTCCGCCGCCTCGGTCTCGAGCCAGGAGATGCTCCGCATGAAATCGGTCGTTGTGGTCGGCGCGCAATGGGGCGACGAGGGCAAGGGCAAAGTGGTCGATTATCTGGCTGGATCGTTCGATTATATTGTCCGCGTTGCCGGCGGTCACAATGCGGGCCACACGGTCATCATTGGCAAGGATCGCTATGTCCTTCAACTCATCCCTTGCGGCATCTTGCGCCCGCAGCAGCACGCGGTCATCGGCATGGGCGTGGTCATCGATCCCGCGGCGCTTGTGGCCGAAATTGAAACGCTGGCGAAGGCCGGTGTCGACGTGAAAGGCCGCCTGCACATCAGCAATCGCGCCCACCTGATTTTTCCGTATCACCGGGAACTGGACATGGCGGCGGAAGTGGCTCGCGGCGCCAACAAAATCGGTACCACCTCACGCGGCATCGGCCCTGCTTATGAAGACAAGATGGCGCGCCGTGGCTTGCGGGTTGTCGATCTGCTCGATCCTGTTTTGTTTCGCGAGAAGGCTGCGCGCGTTGTCGCCGAGAAGAATCGCATTGCGCAGGGTGCCTACGGCGCTCAGGTTGATTTCTCGCATGAAGTCGATGCTTCGCTGGCCCTCGGCGAAAAAATTAAGTCCTACATCTGCGATACCGCCGAATTGGTGAATCGCGCTCTCGACGAAGGCAAATCCGTCCTGTTCGAAGGCGCCCAGGGCACCATGCTGGACATCGATCACGGCACCTACCCCTTCGTTACCTCGTCCAGCGCCATTTCGGGCGGCGCGACCACCGGTGCAGGTGTGCCTCCCACGAAAATCCGCCACGTCCTCGGCATCTCCAAGGCGTACACCACCCGCGTGGGCGGCGGCCCGTTTCCCACGGAAATGCCCGATCTTGAAGCCAAGGAAGTCCGCGAACGCGGAAAGGAATTTGGCGCGGTCACTGGCCGTCCACGCCGCTGCGGCTGGCTCGATCTGGCGGAATTGCGCTACGCCAAAATGATCAACGGGATCGATTCGCTTGCGGTCACAAAGCTCGACGTCTTCGACACGCAGCGCGAAATTAAAGTCGGAGTGGGCTACACCTACAAAGGCTCGCCATTCCACGAAATGCCAGCATCGGCCGAAGTCTACGAGCGCGTCACTCCGGTCTACAAAACTCTTCCCGGCTGGTGCCAGGACACCTACGGCGCCACGGACGCCGGCACCCTCCCAAAAGCGGCCATCGATTACCTGCGCTTCGTCTCCGATTTTCTCCAGGTGGAAATCGGCATGATCTCCACCGGCCCCGAACGCGACGCCACTATCATCCAACCAGGCACACTGCTAGCGCGCTGGCTGTAGGGGCGATGACGGCCTTACGCTGAATCAAGCTTCGAACTTACGGTAGTCAGGCGCATCACGCCTCTCTGTATGGGGACGCTAGGTTGCAAAGTCAATTTTTTGCTGCCTCTAATAAACTCGCACTCATTTTTACGTGATCTAATCTCTCTGATATTTGCTGCCATTTGACAAGCCCGTAGGTGTTCGGTTTGCCTTCTACTTTGTAAAAGCGGCTTCCACGTTTGGCATATCGGAAGAGCATTACACCAAGATTGTTTGGTTTTACGTTTTGTCCAAATTTGGTCTTGATCTGGGTGGAGATTTGAGTGACGTGCATTGGCTTGCCGATTTCTTCCAGAATGGCGTTAGCCATATCTGGCTGGCTCTTGGGCTTTTCTATCGGCTTACCCTTGATAAGCTCTTCAGCCGCCTCCAAAGTCTGGATTTCTCGCTGCAAACGTTCGATTTGTTTTTTCCTTTGCTCGACAGCCTCTCTGATATCCATAATCTACCCCTTTAGCGATTATAGCCATCCCTCCGAGCGTGTCAATACAGTGTAATGGATTCGCTTCCTGTTCACTCAAGAAGTGGTTATGTGTTAGAGTAAGGGCAGTTTTTTAGGGGTAGAGAACCGAATGGTCTTCCCGGACGATGAAATAGAACGATCAAGGACCGAGGAACAGGCTGGGTCGACTAAAGCGCAGCGGGAAGCGTCCACTAAGAACCGCACGATAAAGCTATTTGCAAAAAAGATGAAAGAAGCGAAACGGCTTAAAGCCCGCCGCGGTTTCGAGCGCTTGCTTGAGCTTCAGAACGTGAAGAGAAGGACTGCCGCGTGGGACGCTTTGTGGAATTACTTTTATTCGGATGAAACTTGAGCTTTTTTATCGCATTAAGCCTGTTTTTTTGTTCTCGCGCTGAAAGCTGTTGGAAACATGCGAACGCGATTTCCGCGGCGCGAGTAGTTTTTGATTTGGTCGCCACGTACAAATGGTCTCATGCATAGCTTCGCCAATGTCAACCCTTAAGTTGGGCTCTGATTTCTTCGCGTGGATGGATTGTATGGTACTTGATTTGTAGTTCATAAAATCCCGAGCTTCGGAGCAATATAAGATATTTGACAACGAATCTTGACAGGGTGCTCTGACACAATCGTTAACTCTGGTAACAGTTTCGAAACCCTCCTCACGCCTTTTCCTGTGTGCGCTACAATGTTTCTCCGCATGCTCTCTTTCGAAGACGCGCGCCAACTCGTAATCACCCAAACCAAAACGCACGCCACTGCACGTCCCACGCTCAATCTTCCTGTGTCGGATGCCCTCGGCTACATCCTCGCCCAGGAGGTTCGCTCCGACCGCGAATATCCTCCGTTTGATCGATCCACTCGCGATGGATACGCCGTCCGCGCCAACGAAGCCACGCCAGGCGCCAGCCTACGCTGCGCAGGCGAGATCAAAGCCGGCGACACGGTTTCCGAGCCACTAGCACCGGGCACCTGCGTGCAAATCATGACCGGGGCGGCAATTCCTCCCGGGGCGGATGCCGTCGTGATGATCGAATTCACGCGCCGCGAAAACGAAACGGTTATCTTCGATCGCGCCACACAGGCGGGCCAAAATTTCGTTCCCCGCGGCAGCGAAGCGTGTTCTGGCGATCTGGCGCTTTCGCCAGGCTCGCGGCTCGGTTTTGCGGAACTGGCCGTCGCCGCGCAAGTGGGCGCCGCCACCCTGCGCTGCCACAAGAAACCGCGCGTAGCCATTCTTTCCACCGGCGATGAAGTCGTGCCCATCGCCGAAACGCCCGGCCCGTTTCACATTCGCAACAGCAATACGGTTTCACTCTCCGCGCAAATTCGCTTAGCGGGCGGTGAACCTGTTCCGCTTGTCAATGCACTGGATCGCGCCGACGATCTCTCGGAAAAAATCGAGCAAGGTTTGCGGGAAGATATTCTGGTGTTGTCGGGCGGCGTCTCCATGGGGAAGTACGATCTCGTCGAACCCGTCCTGAAAGGCATGGGCGCGGAATTCTTTTTCGACGCGGTAGCCCTGCGCCCGGGAAAGCCCACAGTTTTCGGCCGCTGCGGCAACACCTGGCTTTTCGGTCTACCCGGCAACCCTGTCTCCACCATGGTGACGTTCCAGCTTTTCGTCATCCCGGCCATAGACATCCTCAACGGCGCTTCCGCTCGCCCGCTTCCGCTACTCGAAGCTACCTTAGCCGAGCCGGTCCAGGAAAAGCCGGGCCTCACGCACTTTCTTCCTTCCCGCGTCGAATGGCAGGGCCCACGCCCGCAGGTTCGCGTGTTGCCCTGGCAAGGTTCGGGAGACATTGCCGCCCTGACGCGCGCTAACTGCTTCCTGCTCGTCCCTGCTGACCGCCCGGACATCCCCGCTGGCGAGAAAGTTTCCGTTCTGCCCCGGTTCGACGTACTCTAACGGGGTACCTATAAACCATCCAAGATGCCCAAGCTTTCCCACTATTCTCCCCGCGGCGAAATCAGCATGGTTGACGTTTCCTCCAAAGCCGTCACCACCCGCACCGCCGTCGCACACGCCTTCGTCCACATGTCTCCTCGCGTCCTGCGCGCTGTCCGCCGCTTGGAGAACCCCAAGGGCAATCCGCTGGAGGTGGCGCGTATCGCCGGAATCGCCGCGGCCAAACGTACTTCGGAGTGGATACCTCTTTGTCATCCAATCCCGATTACCCACATTGATGTGACCCCACGGCTATGCAAAGATGGGGTGGAACTGGTTTCCAGGGTTACGGCCACAGCGCAAACAGGCGTGGAGATGGAAGCGCTGGTTGCCGTTACTTGCGCCGCCCTCACGGTCTACGACATGTGTAAAGCCCTTGATAAAGGTGTAGAGATTACCGCTGTTCACCTGCTGGAGAAAACCGGCGGGAAGAGCGGGGACTACAGCCGCGCCTCGAAGAAACCGTCCCGGAGCTCCAAGCGATGAGCGCGGCCTCCGGTAAAACCGTCAAGCTGCTTGTCGCCGAAGACAATCCGATGGTGCGAGATCTTGTCGCCAGGGGCCTGGAACCTTTCTGCGAGGTGATGATCGCCGCTGACGGCGCGGACGCCTTGCTGAAAGTCATCGACGAGCCTCCCGACGTGATCCTGTGCGACTACAACATGCCGGGATTGAATGGCCGCCAGCTGTTCGAAAAACTGCGTGGACGCGAGGCCACTCGCCACATTCCGTTTCTCTTTATGGCCAGCCGCAGCGATATTGAAGAGCGTCTCCGCCCTCTCGTGGAGGGCGCCGAGGATTTCATCGCCAAGCCTTTCCTCATCAAGGATCTGGTACGCTCGGCGAAAAAGGTGGTTGATCGCCTGCACCTGGAGAAATTGCAGAAACAGGCCTCCCGTCCCGGCGTGATTCAGGGGCGCTTGGAAGAAATGAGCATGATCGATCTGCTGCAATCCCTGGAAATGGGACAAAAGTCCTGCCGGCTCGTGGTGCAGAAGGCCTCCGAGCGTGCCGAACTGTATTTCGCCAGCGGCCAGTGCCGCGACGCCAAGATCAAGGATCTTTCTGGTGACGATGCGGTGCTGAAAGTAGTCCTGTGGACGGAAGGCGAATTCGAAATTGATTTCAATGCCGCCAACGCTTCCACCGCCACCACCACGACGCGCACCACCACAGGGCTGTTGATGGAAGCCATGCGCCTGCTGGATGAAGCCAACCGCGACACGGTGGGCACGGGCTGAGGAAGAGTTCTAAGTTCTAAGTTATAAGTAAGTGCCTGACCTTATCATGTTCGTGCGTGATTCCGGCTTAGCTTGTAACCTAGACCTAGTCCTGATGGTCTTCTAGACCGTGCAGACAGCAAGATTTTCTTTACTTAGAACTTAAAACTAACAACTTATAACTCCTCATGCGCATTGCCATTTTGACCATCAGCGATTCCGTAGCTCTCGCCGAACGCGAAGATCTTTCCGGTCCTGCCCTTGCCGCCCGTTGTCGCGAACTCGGCTGGAACGTGAATTCCGCTTTGCGCTGCTCCGATGATCCTGAACAGGTCCGTAACCAGATTCGAGCCATTGCGGACTCCGGCAGTGCGGATGTCCTACTGACGACTGGCGGCACAGGTCTGGGCCCTCGCGATAACACTCCCGAAGCAACACTGGACCTTGCCGATCGCACTATCCCCGGCCTCGCCGAGGAAATTCGCCGTGCAGGTGCGGAGAAAACACCCACCGCGCTCCTTTCTCGCGGCGTGGCCATCATCCGCGGCAAAACCATCGTCATCAATCTACCTGGGAGCCCCAAAGGCGCCATCGAATCGCTCAACGCCGTCGCGCACCTGCTTCCGCACGCGGTAGAAGTCCTACGTGGCGCGCGCCACGACTAACCTTCGTTGTGAATTGGACGCCTTAGCTTGAAATTCAGGCAGGCCGCACCGAAGATTCCACTCGCGCGTCGCCAGTCTGTTTAGACCTATCAGCCAAAGTCATTTTGTAGTGCAACCGGAGAATCGTTAGCCCCACGAAGCTGATGGTGTGGTCCGTGCGCAGCACGCCTTCCTCATCGACATACACGCGGAAAACTTCATGCAGCGTCGTGAAATTCCTCACACGCCATGCTTCGGGGCCAGCTTCCACGACGCGATAAAATCCGGAGCGCCCAAACCCCGCTCCCGTCGAAACCAGTCCGAAAGAACCATCCGCATGCGAGCACGGACGCAAATAAACGTTGGCGCTGCCGCGGCAGGGAAATGTCACTTTCACGCAAGGATCGGCCTCGCTGGGAATGCGCGCCACGGAATAAATTCCAGCATAGATGACTTTTCCATTCGATTTGAAACGCCGCAGCCAGCCGGTATAAGCGAGCTGCCGCGATTCCGGCTCTCGCAATTGCACCACTTCACTGGTCATTCCCTTCGCCACTTCCAGGGAAGAAATCGGAAAGTTCAGTTGGTCCATCCGCCGGCTGATGAATTCCACCAGCAGCCAGAGGAAAAATCTTCCCGCGAGATACACTTCGCTCCAAACTTCGAGATTGTACGCAGCGGTGTGTTCGTAAAAATGCCGCACGCTGGGGTGCACCGCATCTGGACTGAACGAAGGTCCGCGCAGCGCCTCGAAGTCCTCGATAAGGCCCGCCTCGGGAGGCGTGCTCAACTCCAAATGGTTCGTTGCGGCGATACGCTGGTACACGCCGCTGCCGATCGCGCCCGGCTGTCCAAGAATGCAATCGAGCCACGTTGCATCCGCGCGGCGGATCTTGCGGCCCGACAGCCGCACCATCCACTCGATTCCCGTTTCCAGCGCCCAGGCGCACGCATCGTGAATCCTTCGTCCGATCCCGCGTTCGCCATCTTCAACGGGAAGGGAAGCAGCATCGGGAAGCCGTCCTGCCGGA
This sequence comes from Candidatus Acidiferrales bacterium, assembly GCA_963701055.1. GTDB lineage: Bacteria > Acidobacteriota > Terriglobia > Acidiferrales > UBA7541 > Acidiferrum. The sequence goes on from OY969563.1 coordinate 2,545,310, forward strand.
TTTGCGGGCAAATTCATGCTGTCCTTATTATCCCACCCGCCGCGGAGCTCGAGTTTCTGCCGTTCGGCATTGTGTTCCCCTTCGAAACGTCAGTTGACCATCCTCGCTTCCTCCGTAACAATGTTCTGACCATGACTCCCAAACTTTCTGATCAGCGTCTCGCGGTTCTTGGCATCGGCAAACTTGGCGGCATACTTCTTCGCGCCTATCTCAAGCAGGGGCTGTTTTCGCACAAACAGGTCACCGCAACGGTCCGTCATCCGGAAAAGGCCATCACGCTGTCGAAGGAACTCGGCGTCAACGTCACCACGAACAATCGCAGCGCCGTGAAAGGTGCCGACGTGGTTCTGCTTGCGGTGAAGCCACAGGTTGTCGGCGACGTTCTGAAGGAAATCAAGCCCGCCCTCGGCAAGAAAACACTGGTCATTTCCGTGGCCGCGTCCGTTCCCACTTCCTACATCGAGCAGCGCGCCGGCGCTAAAGTTCCCGTGATTCGCGCCATGCCCAACACCTGCTCCATCGTTGGCTGCGGCATGACCGGCATCTGCCTCGGCGCTCACGCATCGGCAGCGCACCTGGAAATTGCCAAGGCCATGTTCAGCGCCGTCGGCCGCACGGTGGTCGTCGACGAAAAAAACATGGATGCGGTCACCGGCCTGTCCGCCAGCGGCCCCGCGTTCGTCTACATTATTCTTGAATCGCTCGCCGAAGCCGGCGTCAAAGTGGGCCTACCTCGCGACATCGCCACACTTCTCGCCGCGCAGACCATGAAGGGTGCCGCCAGCGTGGTCCTGGAAACGGGCGATCACCCCGCGCTGCTGAAGGATTCCGTCACCACCCCTGCGGGCTGCACCATCGACGGCATTCTTGAGCTCGAGGAAGGGAAGCTGCGCGTCACGCTGATCAAAGCTGTAGTGAAAGCCACGCAACGCGCCGGGGAACTGCTCTTCGAAAAATAGCGAACACACGCAAATACACCCACAGCCACAAACACACCACGCGCTGTCATCCTGAGGAGCGTTTTTTCGCGACGAGGGATCTCAACCTAAGAACCATCACCCGCGCTATCCTTTTGTCCATTTTCCGAACCTTCGTGACCTAGATCCTTGCGTCACGCCCGCTCTTGTGTGCTAGCATCGCTCAGGATGCCCACGGCCTACATTCCGGTCCTCATCTTCGCTCTGCTCGTGCTGTCCTTTCCCGTAGTCACGCTTCTCGTCTTTAAACTGATTCGTCCGGAATCGCGCGGCGGCCCGGCAAAATTTCTGCCGTACGAGTGTGGCGTTCCCGCCGAAAGCAACGCGCGAGGCCGCTATTCCGCCCGTTTCTATGTAATCGCGATGCTGTTCGTCATTTTCGACGTGGAAACCATCTTCATGTTTCCGTGGGCTATCCTCTACCGCTCCTGGCTCGCGGCGCATCTGGGCTTCTTCGCACTGATCTCCATGGTCGTCTTCCTCGGCATCCTGCTGGTGGGCTACGTCTGGCTCTACAAAAAGGGCGCCCTAGATTGGGCCTGACTTTGGAGTGCGGCGACCCTGCCGCCGCTTTTACAACGCAGCCCGCACCTCCAAACAATCCGGGCAGCAACAACCACCAGTAACAATCCAAAGTAAAAAACGAAAACGTCCAGACTTTCCCACCGCTCTGTGTCCCCGCTCATTGACTGCCCTTACCGCGTATGTTAGAAAGCCAAGGAACGATGAGAATAGCTGCCAGGTCGCGGATGCGTGCATCCGCAATACGGGATGGCGTTTGCGTTCTCGCTCCTTCCTTGCGCATGCAGCCTTTTTATTCGCCATCCGGAGCTAGTCGAGTCCGCAGTTTGCTGTTGCTCTATTTTTCATAGTTGCGTTGCAGTACATTGGTCCCAGGGTCCATGGCAGACGAGCCTAAGCCATCCCAAGAGCCTGAAAGTACTCCGCCGGAGCCGAAGGGCGCTTCGCCCGCGTCTCCGCCGAAGAGTGCCCCCACGCCCGCCGCTCCTTCGGCGGCGAAACCGGCTGCTGCCGCGCCAAAAGCTCCCGCGCCAGTACAGATTCCGCTCGATAACGAACTGGTCCGCCGTTACCGTGAGCGTTTTGGCGCTTCGATTCTCGATGCGCTTGAAGATCGCAAGCAGCCCTACCTGGTGATCGACTCCGCCCAGCTCCAGGACATCGCGCGTTATTCTCGCGATGAAGAAAAATTCGATCTGCTCGAGGATTTCACCGCCGTCGATTGGCCACGCCGCGAAAAACGCTTTGACCTGATCGCCATACTTTATTCCTTTCCGCACAACATGCGCCTGCGGCTGAAGATTCCCGTTGCCGCGAACGAGCAGCCCGGCAGCGTATCGGAAATTTGGCCCACAGCAAACTGGCTGGAGCGCGAAATTTTTGACTTGTTCGGCATCGGATTCGCCGGGCATCCCGGCCTGAAACGCATTCTGTTGCCCGACGGCTGGCAGGGCCATCCGTTGCGCAAGGATTACGACATTCTTCAGCAAGACACCGCGTGGGTCCGGGAAAATCTCGGCATCGACAGCGGCCAATAGGTTGGGGCACGCAATTTTGGGAGAAGCGGCAAACACTGTGCAGCAAGACGCATCGCAAAAAGATACGCTCCTCGGCGCCGACGAGCTCGTGCTCAACATGGGCCCGCAGCATCCGTCGACGCACGGAGTGCTGCGCGTCAAATTGAAGCTGGATGGCGAGCGTGTCCGCGGGACCGAATGCGTTATCGGCTACCTCCATCGTGGCGTGGAGAAAATCGCGGAGAACCGCACCTACCAGCAATTCGCCCCATACGTTGACCGCATGGATTACGTGGCAGCTGTAAGCAACGGCCTGGGCTATTGCGAAGCCGTCGAAAAACTTCTGAGCGTGGAAGCTCCATTGCGCGCCAGAGTCATTCGCACAATTCTCACCGAGCTGCAACGCATCGCCAGTCATCTACTCTGGCTCGGCACGCACGCGCTCGACATTGGCGCTCTGACCCCGCTGTTCTACTGCATGCGCGAACGTGAAGAAATCCTGAAAATTTTCGAGAAATATTGTGGTGCGCGCCTGACCACGCACGCCTTCCGCATTGGCGGCCTGCAATATGAGGCTTACGACGGCTTCGAAAAAGACGTCGAGCGTTTCTGCAAGGATTTCGAACGCCGCATTCAGGAGTACGTGACTCTGCTTACCGGCAACAGCATCTGGATTGGCCGCACGCGCAACGTTGGCGTCCTCAACGCCGCGGACTGCATCGCCCTTGGCGCCAGCGGACCTATTCTGCGTGCCGCCGGAGTGAAATGGGATCTGCGCAAAGCCCAGCCGTACGCGGCCTACGACCGCTATCAATTTGAAATTCCCGTGGGTACCAATGGCGACACCTATGATCGCTACATGGTGCGCATGGAAGAAATGCGCCAGTCTCGCCTGATTTGCCTGCAGGCCATCGAGAATATTCCGGAAGGCCCGATCATGGGCAAAGTGGGCAAGGTTCTGAAGCCTCCGCCGGGCGAAATTTATCATTCGATTGAAGCGCCCAAGGGCATCCTCGGCTACTACATCGTCAGTGACGGCACCATTCAGCCGTATCGCGTGCGCATTCGCCCGCCATCGTTCATCAATCTTCAGGCGCTGGACAAAATGATTCGCGGCCATCTGGTCGCCGACGTGGTCGCGGTTATCGGCACTCTCGACATCGTACTCGGAGAGGTGGACCGCTAGCCCATGAATCCCACCGCCCAAGCCCTCCTACATTTCTTGCAAACCTGGTGGGTCGAACTCGTGTGCGCCGTGGTGATCGTCGCGATCGTTCCGTTGATCGCGGGCTATGTCGTGCTCGTCGAGCGCAAGCTCATGGCGGACATGCAAGCGCGGCTCGGGCCGATGCGCGTTGGCCCGCACGGATTGTTGCAGCCCATCGCCGACGCGGTGAAGCTGCTGATCAAGGAAGATCTCGTTCCACGAGATGCCGATGGCCTGATTTTCTGGTTTGCTCCCGTCATCACTATGGTTGCTGCGCTCACCGCCATGGGCGCGCTGTATTTTGGCCCTGCGTTCCGTGTCGCGCAGGATATCAACATCGGCATCCTGTTCGTCATTGGCGTCAGCTCCCTCGGTTTTCTTGGCATCATTCTTGGCGGCTGGGCCTCCAACAGCCATTACTCCATCATCGGCGCCATCCGCAGTACCGCTCAGCTTGTCAGCTACGAAGCAGCTGGCGGCATCGCCATCGTCAGTGCCTTGCTGCTCGCCGGTACGTTGAGAATTCCCGATATCGTCGCCGCGCAATTCAACAGTCATGTCTGGTTCATTTTCATGGCCCCCGTGGGCTTTTTCATTTTTCTAGTCGCCTCGATTGCCGAAACCAATCGCGCTCCCTTCGATCTTCCCGAAGCGGAATCCGAACTGGTCGCTGGCTACATGACGGAATACAGCGGCTTCCGTTGGTCGCTTTATTTTCTCGGCGAATACGCCAACATGATCGTGGTTGCCTCGGTGGCAACGACGCTCTTTCTCGGCGGCTGGCTGCGGCCTTTTCCAAATGTCCACTGGCTGAGGTGGTTGGATCTCCTGCCTGCTGTGTTCGTCGGCCTTGTCGGTGTGTATTGCATTCACAGGGCAGGGAAGCAGCCGGTGAAAATTCAGGCCGGGTTTATGTGGGCGGTGGCGCTGGCTTGCTTCGGGCTGGCGGCCGTTTTCATCACGCCCTGGATTATTACGCCGCTGCGATTTGCGCTGCCCGGGCTCAACGGCGCGTTTTGGTTCCTCCTTAAAGTGTCCGCGTACATTTACATTTTTATGTGGCTGCGCTTCACTTTGCCGCGCTACCGCTTCGACCAGCTCATGCATCTCGGCTGGTACATTTTGATTCCGCTGGCCATCGTCAATGTGTTCTCCGTTGGATTAGCCCTGTTGCTGGCATCGGAATTTGGCTTGAACCGCTGGTTCACCGTGATTGTCACCACCGCGTTCACCTTGGCAATTTCTCTGTTCCTTGTTCGCATGCACGATAAACGCACCGCCGCGGCATCGTCTGCCGCTGCCGTCCCATCGGATTCCTATGTTGGATAGCATAATTTTTTACTTTTTCGCCGGCGTCGCGGTGCTCAGCGCCGCGCTGATGGTCACGCGCCGCAACGCGATTCACTCCGCGGTTTTCCTGATCACCACGCTGCTGGCCACCGCTGGCATCTTCCTGCAGCTTCGCGCCGAATTTCTGTTCATTACCCAGATCATTTTATATGTCGGCGGCATCATGGTGCTGTTCATCTTCGTCATCATGCTTGTGCGCCTGGATGCGCCGATTCACCAATTGCGGTTTCGCATGCAACGGCTCGTCGCCATTCTGGTTGCCGCGGCGCTCGCGCTGGAACTGACCGTAATCCTGCTTCTCGCCCGCAAGCTGCCTGGCGGCGGACTGCTGATTCAGGGCAGCGCGCCCGCGGATAAGCTGCCGCCAAATTCCGAGGAATTGGCGAAAAGCCTGTTCAGCAATTACCTGTTGCCCTTCGAAATCGCCAGCATCCTGTTGCTCGTCGCCATGGTCGGCGCTGTGGTGATGGCCAAGAATCGCAGGAGGGCGGACGAATCATGATGTCTCCGGCGCATTATCTTTTTCTCAGCCTGGCGCTGTTCCTGATCGGCTGCATCGGCGTGGTCACGCGCCGCAACGTCATCGTCGTTCTAATGTCCATCGAGCTGATCCTGAACGCGGTGAACATCAACCTAGTTCTTTTTTCGCGCATTTTCGGCGATGTGTCCGGCCAGGTTTTTGCCTTGTTCATCATCGCGGACGCCGCTGCCGAAGCCGCCATCGGTCTCGGCATCGTGATCGCCTTCTTCCGCAACCGCGAAACCGTCCTCGCCGACGAAATGGATCTCCTGAAATGGTGACCCGCTCCCTGCTGAAATTGTCATCGCGAGCGAAGCGAGGGATCTGCTGTTCACCTTGGACATCGCCTTTCTGCACTGGAGGAAGCCACCTCCCATGACCTCCTCCAACTATTTCCTCGAACATCTCTGGCTCATCCCGCTTTTTCCTTTGGTCAGCGCCGCGATCATGTTGTTTATCGGCCGTCTTCTTCCCAAAGAAGCCATCAACTTTTTCTGCGTGGGCAGCGTTCTCCTATCCTTAATTCACGCTGCAGGCGCCGCTCTTGCGCTGTTCCTCATGGACCCCGCCCATCGCGTGTTCCAGCAAATCCTGTTCGAATGGGTCACGCCCGGTCCTATCCCCGCCACCGGCGGTCCCGTCCCATTCATCGCCGACTGGGGCTATCTGCTGGACCCGCTTTCCTGCGTGATGATCCTTATCGTCACCGGCGTCGGCTTCCTGATCCACGTTTACTCCATCGGCTACATGGGCCACGAAGGCGGCTACTACCGCTTCTTCGGCTACATGAACCTGTTCATGTTTTCCATGCTGACCCTGGTGTTGGCCAACAATCTGCTTCTGCTGTTTGTCGGGTGGGAAGGCGTGGGCCTGTGCAGCTATCTGTTGATCGGCTTTTACTTTCTGAAGAAGTCCGCCGCCGACGCAGGCAAAAAAGCGTTCATCGTGAATCGTGTCGGCGACACCGGCTTCCTGCTCGGCATCTTCTATATCGCGATCACTTTCGGCACGATCCGCTTCACCTCGCAGGGCCTGACTGATCCGGTCGCGTATGCAGGCATCAATCAAACGCTCGCCGCCATGCTGGAACAAGGTCGCGTGGCCTTCGGCGCGCCGGCCTTGACTGCCATCGCGCTGCTTCTCTTCATCGGCGCCGTCGGAAAATCCGCGCAGCTTCCTCTTTACGTTTGGCTGCCGGATGCCATGGAAGGCCCCACGCCCGTCAGCGCCTTGATCCACGCGGCCACCATGGTGACCGCCGGCGTTTACATGGTTGCGCGCATGAACGCCATTTATCAGCTTGCACCCGCGGCCATGGACGTCGTCGCCATCGTCGGCGCGCTCACCGCCATTTTCGCGGCATCGATTGCGCTGGTGCAGAACGACATCAAGAAAGTTCTCGCCTATTCCACCATCAGCCAGCTCGGCTACATGTTCCTGGCGTTGGGTGTGGGCGCGTTTTCCGCCGGCATTTTCCACCTGATGACGCACGCTTTCTTCAAAGCGCTGCTGTTCCTCGGCGCGGGCAGCGTCATCCACGCGCTCTCCGGCGAACAGGATTTGCGCAAAATGGGCGGCCTCTGGAACACTGTTCCCGCCACGTCCCGGCCGTTCTTGATTGCCACGCTCGCGATTGCAGGCATGCCCCCGCTCGCTGGCTTTTTCAGTAAAGACGAAATTCTTGGCCAGGCCTTCTCGCGTGCTGCGGGCATGGATCGCTATCTCTTCCTCTGGATCGTCGGCATCGTCACTGCGGGACTCACAGCGTTCTACATGTTCCGCTTGCTGTTTCTGGCCTTTTTCGGACTTTCCCGCGTCTCCCCCGAACTGGAGCATCACATCCACGAATCGCCGAAGACCATGACCGTTCCGCTTATGATCCTCGCCGCTCTTTCCATCGTGGGCGGCTGGTTCGCGCTGCCTACTCTCTGGGGCGCAAAGAGTTCGTTCGAAGAGTTTCTCGAGCCGGTCGTCAGCGGAGTCATCCCGGAAACGATCAGCGTTCAGTTTGCGCATCACACGTTGCTCGTCGAATGGTTCCTGATGGCCATTTCCGTTAGCGTCGCCGGGTTCGGCATCTGGCTCGCGTACAACCTCTACCTGAAGCATCCGCAACTGCACTACAAAGTTTCCGCTTCGTGGCCGCGCCTTCACAATCTTTTGATTCACAAGTATTACGTCGACGAAATCTACGATGCGCTTTTCGTCAATCGCATCAAGGATCTCAGCACCGCTTTCGCTCTTTTCGATTCGAAGGTGATTGATGGGCTGGGCATCGACGGCGCGGCCTGGCTGGCGCGCATGCTTTCTCGTATTTCCATGTGGTGGGATAAGTGGGTTGTCGACGGCCTCGTGAATTTCGCCGGCAGGTTCACTCGTTCGCTCAGCCATCCGATCCGGATGTTTCAGACCGGCATTTTCTCCAGCTATGCCGTTTTTATCCTGATCGGCCTGGCGATTTTGCTCGCGTACTACGGTCATCACATGCAGGTTTTAGTGCGCAGTTTGCGCTGAAAGGCGATTCGCATGCAGCTTTTCTCTCATCATCTCCTCAGCGTGGTTCTCTTCACGCCGACGATTGGCGCGCTGGTGCTCTTGTTCATTCCGCGCGGCGCGCAAACGCTTCACCGCCTGGTGGGCAATCTCTTTGGCGTGCTTGGCTTCGTTGTCTCTCTCCCGCTGGTCCTGCATTTTCCCGTGGGCTATCAGGGTTACGCCTTCACGGAGTCCGCGGACTGGATTCCTTCGATTGGCGCGCACTACTCTCTCGGCCTCGATGGCATCAGCTTGCTTCTGGTCATGCTCACCACCTTGCTCGGCATGATCGCCATCCTTTCTTCCTGGTCCGCCATCCAGACGCGCACCAAGGAGTTCTACATTCTGCTTCTGCTTCTGCAGACCGGAATGATGGGCGTTTTCATGTCCCTGGATTTCTTCCTCTTTTATGTTTTCTGGGAAGTCATGCTGGTGCCCATGTATTTCCTAATCGGCGTTTGGGGCAGCGACCGCCGTCTCTATGCCGCCATCAAATTCTTTTTGTACACTCTTGCCGGTTCCGTGCTGATGCTTCTCGGGATCCTGGCGCTGTACTTCAATGCTTCGAAGGCCAGCGGTGTCCAGACGTTTGACATTCCCACGCTGCTTGCCGCCGCGCAGCATTTTCCGGACTCCTTGAAAGTGTGGCTCTTCTGGGGGTTCTTCTTCGCCTTCGCCATCAAGGTGCCGATGTTCCCGTTCCACACCTGGTTGCCCGATGCCCACACAGAAGCGCCCACGGCCGGTTCCGTCATCCTCGCTGGCGTCCTGTTGAAAATGGGCACGTACGGTTTCATCCGCTTCTCTCTACCGTTGCTTCCTGCGGACGCTGTGCTACGCGCCAAGATCATTCACATCCTGATCGTTCTCTCACTCGTCGGTATCATCTACGGCGCCATCGTCTGCCTCATGCAAAAGGACATGAAGCGCCTGATCGCCTACAGTTCCGTCAGCCATCTCGGTTTTTGCACGCTTGGAATCTTTGCGCTTACTCCGACCGGCCTCTCTGGTAGCGTGCTGCAGCAGATCAATCACGGCATCTCCACCGGTGCGCTTTTCCTGATCGTTGGCGTGTTGTACGAGCGCCGTCACACGCGGCTCATCTCCGAATTCGGCGGCCTGGCTACGCCCATGCCGAATTTCGCCGCAATCTACCTCATCGTCAGCCTCAGTTCGCTGGGCATGCCGCTGCTCAACGGATTCATCGGAGAATTCACCATTCTTGAGGGCACATTCATTGTCAGCAAAGCTTGGGCCGCTTGGGGCACCCTCGGCATCGTTCTTGGCGCTGCGTATTTGCTTTGGCTTTACCAGCGCGTGATGTTCGGCTCGGTCACCCACGACGCAAACAAAGCCCTGCCCGACTTGAATCTTCGCGAGTACGCCATCCTGCTTCCCCTGGTGGCCCTGGCCTTCTGGATCGGCATTTATCCCAAGCCTTTCTTCAACTTCATCAACAGTCCGGTAGACAAAATCGTCCATCAAGTGAACCCCGGCTTTTACGAACAGAACGCCGCGATCCCAACCACTCTCCCCGTAGGGTCGCAGCACTGCTGCGCCCCAAACACCCAGAGCGCAGCCATACCCTCTGCGGGCTCCGAGTCCTTTACTTCCTCAGCGTCCTTAGCTTCCCCAACCTCAGTGGTTCCAACCAGCGGGGTTAAATAACGAACCCTCATGCACTCCGCATTCAACTCCGCCTTCAGTTCCTTACTCACGTACATCCAAGGCGATGGCCTGGTCATCCTGCCGGAGATGGAACTGGTCCTGTTTGCTCTGGGCATCCTTATCTTCGATTTCCTGCTGGAGAAAAAAGAAAAGCACTTCAACGCCTATCTCGCCCTGCTCGGAGTTGTCGCGAGCGCCATCGGCCTCAGGATGCAGATCGTGAAGTACAACGCCATGCGCCTGAATCCAGCGGGACCCCCAGGACTTTTAGGTTTTCACAACACCATCATGGCCGACGGCTTCTTCATTGTCTTCGCCATGCTCTTTCTCGCCGCCACTGCCCTCGTGATTCTGCTTTCCATCCGCTACATGGACCTGGAGCACGAACAGGAAGGCGAATATTACGCGCTCATTCTGTTTGCCTGCACTGGCATGATGTTCATGGCTTCCGGCATCGACTTGATCGTTCTTTTCCTCGGCCTGGAAATCATGGCGCTCAGCTTCTACGTTCTCTCTGGCTTCCTGCGCCGCAACAAGCGTTCCAACGAAGCCGCCATGAAATATGTTCTCCTCGGCGCTTTCAGTAGCGGCATCCTGGCCTACGGCTTTTCTCTACTCTATGGCCTGAGCGCTTCCACCAACATTTTCGCGATTGGTGACATGCTCGAGCGCCGCCTGCGCTACACCTTCGCGCACAGTTACGTCGATTGGCTCGTCGTTCTCGCGTTCGTTACGGTCGCCACCGGGCTTTTCTTTAAAGTCGCCGCGGTGCCTTTTCACCAGTGGGCTCCCGACGTTTACGAAGGCGCGCCCACGCCCATCACCGCATACATCAGCGTCGGCTCGAAAACCGCCAGCTTCGCCCTGCTTCTCCGCCTCATGTTCTACGTTTTCGGTGGCTCGCATCCTACTTGGCTTTATCTGATCGCGGGTGTAGCCCTCGCCTCTCTCACGTGGGGAAATCTCGCCGCGCTCACGCAAAACAACGTCAAGCGCATGCTCGCTTATTCTTCCATCTCCCACGTCGGCTACATTCTTCTCGGCCTCGTTGCCTGGGATCCCACCATGCAGCGCAACACCGCCGTCACCGGCATCTTTTATTATTTGATCGCGTACGGCTTCATGACCATGGGCGCGTTCGCGGTGGTGATCGTCATGCGCCAGCGCGGCATCATCGGAGACACACTGGACGATCTGGACGGCCTTTATCAGCGGAATCCCGCCGCAGCACTTCTGCTGCTGATCTTCATGCTTTCGCTGGCGGGCATTCCGCCCACAGCAGGCTTCATGGGCAAATATTTTATTTTCCAGGCGCTCATTGAAACGCATCACCCGATTCTCGCGGTGTTCGCGGCGCTCTATATCGTTCCCGCGCTGTACTACTATTTCCGCGTGGTTGTTCACGCGTGGATGCGCAGTCCCGGCGATGCGCCCGCTCCGCATCTGACCAGCGCGCAAGCCATCGCCCTCGGCGCTACACTGTTTGTAACCCTCGCGGCGGGGTTGTATCCTGAGCCATTCGCGCGCCTGGCCCGCTATGCCTTTGGACAATAACGCCAGCAAAAACGAGAAGCTCACACCGGCGGAGCAATCTGCCGCCGGGGCCAGCCGCCAATTTGCCATGGCGCTGGAGTTGCCGTTCATTCTCGTAGCTGCCATCGTTGTCGGCGGCCTGGTCGGCCACTTCCTGGACAACTGGCTGCACACCAAGCCGTACCTGATGCTAGTCTTCGGCATCCTCGGCTTTTTCGGCGGCCTGCGAGACATCCTCCGCCGCGTCTCTAAGTAATAACGATGGTTGATTCCGCTGCCTATAATTCCGCCGATCTCCAATCTGAATCCCAGATCTCCTGGCTGACGATTCTCCTCGGCGCGCTCGCCGCTCTTCCGGTCGCCTATTTCCACGGCTGGCGATGGGGCATCGGCATTTTCATCGGTTCGGTGCTCGCGTGGTTCAATTTTCGCTGGCTCAAACAGGGCGTCGACGCGCTCGCCGAAGCCTCCACCGCGCAAGCCAACCAGAAAAAAGCCGCTGTTCCCGTGGCCACATATTTTAAAGCGATGTTCCGCTACGGGTTGATAGCCCTCGCTGTCTATGTTATTTTTAAGTATCTGAACGTTCCCGTTTTAAGCATGGTTTTGGGTCTGTGCGCTCTGGGAGCGGCCACAATCGTGGTAAGTGTGCACAGCATCTTGCGTCCTCCGGACTGACGAATGGAACATGAACTAAAACAACTTACACATTGGTTGAATCACTACCTGGGCCCGCTTGCGCTTTATATTCTCCACGCGCTCCATATCCAGCCCGCTGATTACGAACATCCCATTCCCGAATATGTCGTCATGTCTCTGGTGGTTCTGCTGCTCGGCACGATTCTTGCCCTGATTCTTCGCTCGCGCCTCTCTGTCGAGCGTCCAGGCGGCTTTCAACAGGCCGCAGAGATGCTGCTGACGAATTCGATGGGCTTTGGCATCAAGGATTTGCTCGAGGAAAATGTGCCTCACGGCGCCAGTAAGTTCATTCCGTTTCTCGGCACCATTTCCATTTTTGTGCTGCTTTCCAACCTGCTCAGCATTTTCCCAGAATTTTCTTCGCCCACGGTGGAACCCTACGTGCCTCTGGCCTGCGCCATGCTCGTCTTTCTGTATTTCAACTGGCAAGGGATCCGCCATCATGGTGCCGTGCACTATGTGTTGACGTTCGCCGGTTCCCCAAAAACGATTGGCGATTGGGCTCTAGCAATTCTGTTGTTCCCGGTAGAAATTATTTCCACTTCGGCGCGCCTGCTTTCGCTCACCGTTCGTCTTTGGGCCAATATTTTTGCCAGCGACCTTATCTATGTAATCTTCCTCGGGCTTTTGCTTGGCCCCTTCGAATGGGCATGGACCAAGAACCCGGTCCTCGGCATCATCGCCGCGATTTTCCCGGTTTTTATTCCGCTGGTCTTCGTGGGCCTGCACATCTTTGTTTCGGTAATTCAGGCCTATATTTTCACGGTCCTGCCCGCGATTTATGTCGGGCTCGCCGTTGCCGACGAACACTAGAATTTTTCCGCGCCTTTGTTGCGACTCGTGTCCATCGCCGCTCTCTTAACTGGCTTGCGGATTCGGTTGTGCCGTTCAGCGTGAGACCGGTTTGCATCACGTCGATCCGGGAACCACCCACTGGCGGCTATTCTGGAGGAGGAAGTTATGAAGAAAGCAGTATTGTCTTTAGCTGTACTTATGGTTGTTATGCTCGTGGTCGCTCCGGCCGTCTTTGCTCAAGACGCTGGCGCGAACTCGGCGAAGAATGTGGGCGCGATCGCGGCCGGTTTCGGTATGGCCCTTGCCGCGTTCGGCGCAGCGCTCGGGCAGGGCAAGATCGCCTCGGCAGCGTGTGAAGGAATGGCCCGCAATCCGGGAGCCGCCGGCGCCATTCGCGCGGCGATGATCCTTGGCCTGGTGTTCGTCGAAACCCTGGCTCTGTTCACGCTAGCGATCATCATGTTGAAGGTTTAACCGTCTCAAACGGAAACGAAAAAACGCCCGCTACGGCCAAGCCGCAGCGGGCGTTTTTGCTTTGGAGTGCGGGAGCCCCGCTGCCGCACTCGCGAAATCCCACATCACCACAAATCGATCAGCGGCAGCCCTACCGCCGCCGTAACCATCGCGCGCCCGCAGCCATACATTCTGCGAAGGGTCCAGCACTGCTGGATCCTTCGCGGAGCAGAGCGGCGTAGCGATAATTTTGGTGGTGAGGTATTGGTGGTAAAAGCGGGAGCGAGGCTCCCGCACTCCAAAGAAAGGAACCACCGACCCCGTCCCACGCAAAAACCACCGCCGGCAAAGACAAAAAGGGAAGCATCGACCTGGCGATGCTCCCCTTCACCGACCAAACAGAAACTCCTGGTCTACAACGTTGCCAGCGTCTGCAACGCCGCTTTGTCCTGCACCAGCAGCGTCGACCCGTTCACTTCCACCAGCCGCTTGCGCTTGAACTCGCTGAAGCTCCGGCTTACCGACTCCCGCGAGCAGCCAATTAATTGCGCGATCTCTTCATGCGTTAACGCCAGCTTCACGCGCAATCCGCCATTCGTCATTTGAGCGCCGGCGGACCATTCCACCAGGAACCGCGCCAGCTTTTCTTCCACGGAATTGCTCAGCCCGATCGACCGGATCACTTCATAAGCCAAGTGGCAGTCGCGTCCCAGATGCTGCGCCACCTGCAAGCACGCGTCTCCGTGTTCCTTGATAAATTTCAGAAAATCTTCGCGGCTCACATACGCCAGTTGCGCCGGTTGCAGGGTTTCCGCCGTAATTTCATGCGGCGTACCGGAGATGGCAGGGTTGAGCCCAAGGATATCCCCCGGCTTGGCAATCTTGAAAATCAGCGTCTTGCCGTCGCTATTCGTCGTCAGCAGCTTTACGCGCCCCTGGCAGACGATGTACACGCCCCGAGCAGGCTCTCCTTCCATGAACAGGATCGCCCCGGCTGGATACGACGTCGTGCGCCGGATCTCGCCCAGCGCTTTCGCGGTGGCCGGCGAAACCGTGCAAAAGAAGCTGTCTGTCCGCAAATCGCAGCTCGTACAATCGTCTACAACGGGGAATCCGTACGGTGTGCGGGGCTTTCTCTGCGCCGCTGTCGGCAGGTAGCCGCCCATATGCTTGGCTGTCATTGTGCTGGTGGCCATTGGGGTTGTCCTTTCGTTTCCTCTGGGAATCAAGGCTGTCGTATAGGGAAAAAGCATGCGGCTGGCCACTCTGCGCGGGCTCCGCCCGATTCCCGAATCTGGATTAAGCTCAATGGAATAGATGATTTAGCAGGCAGGCGTCATGAGTGCCGTTTCGGAAATGTTCCAAAGCGACGCCCCAGAGTGGGTCATATCGCACAGAGCTGTGTGATCTTCATCACTACAGTTATGCCTAGCGCTCTTTTTTTTGATTAATCCGAGGATTCCAGCAGCTGCCGGATCTTCCGCCCTAGCCCCTCATGTGTGAACGGCTTTTCGATAAACGCCACATCTGCTTCCAGCAGTGCGTTTTGAGAGATTACTCCCGCAGTGTGCCCGGACATATACAGCACCTTTACATCGGGACGCCTCTTCAGCAGCTCCTCCGACAACTCCCGGCCGTTCATGTGCGGCATCACTATATCGGTCAGCAGGATGTGGATGCGCCCGGGATACTCCGCGGCAATGTGCAGCGCCTCTGCCGCTTCTGCCGCAGCCAGCACGCGGTACCCGGCGGACATCAAGAAGTCCCGCGTCACCCGCGCGAGCAGCTTCGAATCTTCCACCAGCAGGATCGTTTCGCTTCCATTCGAAACTTCTTTCTCTTGCGCATTCAGGACGTCTACGCCCGAATCTCCCGACACGCGCGGCAAGTAAATCTTGAACGTGGTGCCTCGCCCTGGCTCGCTGTACACCCAGATGTGCCCGCCGCTTTGCCGTACGATTCCATACACGGTCGCCAAGCCAAGGCCCGACCCCGATCCTTGTTCCTTGGTCGTAAAAAAAGGCTCGAAGATCCGGCTGACCGTTTCCTTATCCATTCCTTCTCCGGAATCGGTCACGGAAAGTTGCACGTACGGCCCTGGCACCACGTCCAGATGATCGCGCGCGTATGCTTCACCCAAATAGGTGTTGGACGTCTCGATGAGAAGCCGTCCACCCTTCTTCATGGCGTCTCGCGCATTCGCCACCAGGTTCAAAATCACTTGCGACAACTGGCTGCGATCATTCTTGATGTCGCCCAGATCCCGCGACAGCACCATCTCCAGCCGGATGTTTTCTTCCACAATGCGCCGCAGCAGCGGCTCCAGATCCGTCAATACAATATTCAGAGCGAGCGTCTGCGGCTCGGACACCTGTTGCCGCGCAAACGCCAGCAATTGCTTAGTGACCGTCGCCGCCTCTTCCCCCGCCATCTTGATTTGTTCCACGCGTTCCAAGTGTGGCGCGCCCGGCGGTCCGGCCTTCAGCATCATTTCCGCATTTCCCAGGATCACGCCGAGCAGATTGTTGAAGTCGTGGGCGATCCCGCCCGCCAGCCGCCCGATCGCTTCCATCTTTTGCGAAAGCAACAGCTGCTCTTCCAACCGTCGCGACCGTTCCTGCTCGCTGTCTCGCTGCCTCATGGCCAGTTCGCGTTGCACGATCTCGCCTTGCAGCGCTTCATTCGCGGTCACGAGTTCCGCGGTACGTTCGCGCACACGCGTCTCCAGCGCTTCCTTCGCTTCGCGAAGCTCGTTCTGCGCTATTTTTTGCAGGGTAATATCCCGAATGGCGCTGAAGACCAGCATGCCTCCTTCGGAACGAAACGGACTCAAGCTGATCTCTACCGGGAATTCACTGCCGTCTTTGCGTAAGCCATACAATTCCCGTCCGGCGCCCATGGGCCGAAGCCGGGGCGATTCGGTGTAGCTACGACGATGATGCACGTGTCCGCCGCGATATCGCTCCGGAATCAGCATTTCCACCGGTTGGCCCAGCAGTTCTTCGCGGTTGTAGCCGAATAGCTTTTCAGTTTGCGCGTTGACCAGCGAAATCTTGCCATTTTCGTCGCCAATGACCATGGCATCGGGAGCGGCTTCCAGGAGCGCCCGAAACTCGTCGTGCACATCCTGTTCGCGGTTAAGAAAACTCGGATTGGCGGAGCGACGCCGATCATCCATGTGGTAAATCCAGGTCCTGACCTTATGTTTAGATTAAACTACCCGCGGCATGAACGATTCAAGTGCTGGCCTTGCGGCTGGCGTAAATGTGTTTGCAACGTCTTAACGCGCCGACAGCATTAGCGGCTGCGAGAGAACAATTCCCAAAATGTGATTCGGCAGCAATCCCATGTACAAAGTGATCAGCACCGCCACCGTCACCACCATGGCCGCCGTCGGGCTCAATCCCTTGCTGGTATCCGCCGGCACAACGCCCTTGTACTCGCGCATGTACATCACTACGATCAACCGAAAATAGTAGTAAGCCCCGATGATGCTGTTGATCGCCATCAAAACCGCCAGCCAGATCAGGTTGGACTTCACCGCCGCCGTGAAAATATAAAGTTTGCCGAAGAAGCCCGCCGTGATGGGCAAGCCCAACAGCGACAGCAGGAACAGGCTCATCGCCGCGGCCGCAAATGGTTGCCGCGTTCCGAGCCCGGCATAATCGTCATACGTCAGATAGCGCTCGCCACGCCCGCCAATTTCCGAAACCACCGCGAACGCCCCGATGGAAACCAGCGAGTAGCTCGCAAGGTAGAACAGCACCGCCGCATACGCTGGCGCTACCGCATCCGGATCGTTTCGCACAGATGTTACCGCCGCAAACGCCACCAGCGTGTAACCCGCATGCGCAATCGAGCTATATGCCAGCATGCGCTTCACGCTGTTCTGCACGATCGCGCCCAGATTCCCCACGAACATCGTCAGCACCGCCAGCACCCAGAACGCCCAGAACCAGAAATCCGTCGCCGCATGCACAGTGCTGAAAATGCGCAATAACAGCGCGAACGTCGCCGCCTTCGGCCCGGCGGAGAACAACGCCGTCACCGGTGTAGGCGCTCCTTCATACACGTCCGGCGTCCAGATCTGGAATGGCGCCGCAGCCACCTTGAATCCCAGTCCCACCAGAATCAGCGTCAGCCCCACACGCAGCAGCATTCCATGTGCGTTCGCGAGCGCCATAAGGTTTGTCGATCCCGTGACGCCATAAACCAGCGCGATCCCGTACAGGAAAAATGCCGTCGCAAACGAGCCCAGCAGGAAATACTTCATCGAGGCTTCGCTGGACTTGATCGAATCCCTCCGGTAGCCCGCCAAGATGTAGCTGGCAATCGACGACATCTCCAAGCCAATAAACGCCGTCAGCAATTCCTGCGCGGAGGACAGTACGCCCATTCCCGCGGTGGCGAAAAGAATCAGAGCGTAAAATTCCGCGCCTTCCAGGCCTTCCCGTTCCAGATAAGAATCGCTGGACAGAATCACCAAGAACGCAATCAGCCCTACGAGCCAATGGAAAAACAGGGCGAATACGTCGAACTGAATCAACCCGGAAAATCCGCTACCCGGCCACGTGGAAAATGTCACCAGCGTGCCCGCCGCCGCTCCCACCAGCGCGGTAAACGTCAACGCTTGCCGGCTCTTCACGAACGGCTGCAGCAACATCAGGAGCACGCCGAATCCGCACCATACCAGTTCCGGTAGCACGTGGAACACATTCTGCAGCATCACCTGGTTCATGGATTGCATTTAGCGCGCCGCCAACCTTTCCACCGAATTCTCTGCGTGAGCGCCATCTCGCGGCACGCCCGCCTTGGGCAGCGCCGCCTCATGCATCACGTTGGGGTTTATCTGCTCGATCACGGCCTTGCAAGGCGCCGCAACCCGCCGCGTGAAGAATGGGGAATTGATCCCCATCCATAGAATCACCACGGACAGCGCCACCAGCATTCCGTTCTCTCGCGCCGAAGTATCCGCCAAATCGCGATTTTTCTCGTGGGTCACCGGGCCGTAGAACACCCGCTGGTAAGACCACAGCAGGTAGCACGCCGACAAAATCACGCCCAAGGCCGCCCACGATGCCCAATGCCAGTGCGCTTGGTACGTCCCCAGCAGAATCAGAAATTCGCCCACGAACCCGTTCAACATCGGCAAGCCCATCGAAGACAGCGCCACGAACAGGAAAAACGCCGCCAGCCGAGGCATTGGCACGCACAGGCCGCCATACTCGCTGATTTCGAACGTGTGCCGCCGGTCGTGCAACATGCCTACCAACAGGAACAATGCTCCCGTGGAGATTCCGTGCGCCAGCATCTGGTACACCGCGCCTTGCATGGAAATTTCACGAAACGCAAAAATCCCCAGAACCACAAATCCCAAGTGGCTCACCGAAGAGTACGCCACCAACTTTTTCAGGTTCGGCTGCACCAGCGCCACCAGCGCGCCATAAATGATGCCGATGATCGCCAGCGCCGCCACATACGGCGCCGCGCGATGCGATGCCTCCGGGAACAGTGGCAGGCAGAAGCGGATCATGCCGTACGTGCCCATCTTCAGCAGCACGCCCGCCAGAATAATCGAACCGGCCGTCGGCGCTTCCACGTGTGCGTCTGGCAGCCACGTGTGCAACGGGAACAGCGGCACCTTGATCGCGAAGGCCACAAAGAACGCCAGGAAAAGCAGAATCTCCGAGCGCGCCGATAGCTGCAGCTGGCCGCTCTGAATCATGGCCTGAATCGTCGGCAGGTCAAACGTCCCGGTGGCGTTATACAGCCAGATGATCCCCACCAGCATCAGGATCGATCCCGCCATGGTGTAAATCAGGAATTTGATCGCCGCATAGATACGCCGTTCGTGTCCCCAAATCCCGATCAGAAACGCCATCGGGATCAGCATGATTTCCCAGAACAAAAAGAACAGGAACATGTCCAGCGACAGAAACACGCCAACCACGCCAAGTTCCAGCAGCAAAAGCATCACGTGGAATTCCTTAAAGCGGAAATGCACGCCCTTGTACGACGCCAGCACGCATATCGGCGTCAGAAACGTCGTCAGAATCACCAGGAACATGCTGATTCCGTCCACACCCAGGTGGTAATTGATGGCCGGGGACGCAATCCACTTCGTAAATTCCTCGACAGGATACCCGGTCACGCCAATGGGAACGATTCGCAGCAGCAGCAGGGAAGCGATAAATTCCACTAACGACACAACCAGCGTAAACCGCCGGATCCAAACCACGTCGTCTCCGCGCAGCCACAACAGCGCGAGCGCCCCGGCAGCAGGGAAGAACACCAGAAACGTCAGCAAATGCCCGTTGAGGGCCATTACCAGATCCCTCCGAACAGCGCTGGCTTCAGAATCGGCCAGAAAATAATCCCGAACACCAGAACGGCTCCGATCAGCACCCACACCGCATAACTCCGCGTGTTGCCGGATTGCACGTGCCGCACCTTGTCTCCCACGGCGGTTGTGCCGCTGGCCACGCCGTTCACTGTGCCGTCAATCATGCCCACGTCCACAACCTTCCATAGCACATTGCGCGAAATCCAAAGCAGCGGGCCCACGATCACAGCATGGTAAAGCTCATCCACATAATATTTGTGGTACAGAATCTCGTGCAGCCCGGTGGCTGTGCCGCGCTTCACGTCTTTCGCGTACATCCGCCAAGCCACAATAAGCCCTGCCAATGCCGCAACCACCGCGACAGCCGAAAGAATATGCTCCAGTGAGGCAGCCTCTCCCACGGGAGACTCGGCTGCGCCAAGCACGGGCGAGAGGAAGTCCGCGAAGTAATCCTTGCCGCCCCAAAGCGTCGGCAGGGCGAACCAACCGCCGGTCAGCGAGAGGAACGCGAGAATCATCAGGGGAATCGTCATGTTCAGCGGCGATTCATGCACGTGGACGTGGTGCTCGTCGTAGCGCTTTTCTCCGAAGAACGTCAGCCAAATCAGCCGGAACATATAAAACGATGTCAGGACCGCCGCTGCCAATCCCACGCCGTACAATACTTTTCCGCCATGCTCATAGTTGAATGCCGCCGCCAGAATTTCGTCCTTCGAAAAGAACGCGGCAAACGGAGGGAATCCCGTGATCGCCAGCGTTGCGAACAGCATGCACCAAAACGTTATCTTGATCTTGGACCCCAGCCCGCCCATCTTCCACATGTCCTGCTCGCCGCCCATCGCGTGAATCACGCTGCCCGCGGACAGGAACAGCAGCGCCTTGAAGAACGCGTGCGTCATCAAGTGGAAAATTCCCGCGCTGAACGCGCCAACGCCGCATGCCAGGAACATGTAGCCCAGCTGGCTGACCGTCGAATACGCCAGAACTTTTTTGATGTCCGATTGCACCAGGCCAATCGTGGCCGCAAAGAACGCCGTGGCGCAGCCGATGATCGCCACGATGTACATCGCCGTCGGCGCATGCAGGAACAAAACGTGTGAGCGCGCCACAACGTACACACCCGCGGTCACCATCGTCGCGGCGTGGATCAACGCGCTGACGGGTGTCGGGCCTTCCATGGCGTCCGGCAGCCACACGTACAATGGCAGTTGCGCCGATTTTCCAGTGGCGCCCACAAAGAGCAGGATGCACGCCACAGTAATCGTGCCGAATTGCCCCATAGCCTCGGCCGGCAACGGCCCAGCCTGCGCGAACAGCGCGTTAAAATCCAACGTGTGGAATGTGCGGTACAGCAGGAACAACCCCAGCATGAACCCGAAATCTCCAATACGGTTTACGATGAACGCCTTGTTGGCGGCGTCCGTCGCGGACTTCTTCAGGTAGTAAAAGCCGATCAGCAGGTAGCTGCACAGCCCCACGCCTTCCCATCCTACAAACAGGAGCGAATAGTTCTCCGCCAGCACCAGCGTCAGCATGAAGAACATGAACAGGTTCATGTGGCTGAAGAACCGCCAGTAGCCTTCTTCGTGGGCCATGTATCCTGTCGAATAAATGTGAATCAAAAAGCCTACGCCGGTCACCACCAGCACCATCACCACGCTCAGATGATCAAGCTGTAGGTCATAGCCCGCACGGAAGTTGCCGGCCAAGATCCAGTCGAAGAACGGCTTGACGAATGCTTTGTGATTTATCTCGTAATAGCCAAGAAATTCGCGCACCGCTTCCAGCGCGCACGCAAACGACAAACCCGTGGCCCCAAGGGCCACCGAATGCACAATTTTATTCGGCCATTTCCAGCCCAGCAGGCCATTGAGCGCCGAGCCGAGCAGCGGCAATAACGGAATGATCCAAAGATGTTCGAGTATCGGCATTAGAGTTTGAGCAGATTCACGCTTTCCACGTTGAGCGAACGGCGGTTCCTCGCGGTGAGAATGATAATACCCAGTCCCACGGCCGCTTCCGCTGCCGCTACGATGATCACGAACAGCACGAACACTTCTCCATCAGATTGGCCGCCCTGGGCAACATGCGCCTTGCTGAACGCCACAAACGCTAGGTTGACCGCATTCAGCATCAGCTCGATGGCCATAAAAATCGTGATGATGTTGCGCTTGAATACGAACGCCACGATTCCCAGGCCAAACAGAATCGCGCTCAGCATTATGTAATAGTTCGTCGGGATCATCTTCAGTTCTCCCGCTGGGCCAGCACAATCGCCCCCAGTATCGCGACCAGGATTAGAAACGACGTCAGCTCAAACGGATAAACAAATTCCGTAAAGAGCAGCCTGGAAAGATCCCTCGTCGATGTTAGCGTCACCGGCGCCGTGGCCGCCGCGCGCGAATTCAGAATCGCGGCTGCAATCATCCCGGTGACTGCCACCGCCAGGGGTACACCGGCATACAGCGCCAGCCTCGAAGCGTTCGTGCGCTCTTCCTCGCCCGCGTTCAGCAGCATGATCACAAAAATGAACAGCACCATGATCGCGCCGCCATACACAATGATCTGCACCGCGGCCACGAATTCCGCGCCCATCAGCAGGTACAATCCTGCCAGCGCCACCATCACCACAATCAAGGACAGCGCGCTGTGAATCGGATGCCGCTGCAAAATCAGGCTGATCGCGCCCAGAACCGCGATGGCCGCCAGCACGAAGAAAATCACCATCTGCGCACTCATCAGTGCATTCTCCACAGAATCACGACGCTCGTCAGAACCACATTGGCGATGGACACCGGCAGCAGGAACTTCCACCCGAAACTCATCAACTGGTCATAACGAAAACGAGGAAGCGTGCCGCGCATCCAGATGTACACGAACAAAAACGTGAACACCTTCGCCAGAAACCAGAACACGCCTTGAATCGCATCGTTCACTGCCGGGAACACCACCAATCCCGCCCCGATCAGCGTAATCACGGTTCCTACCACCGGCAGCATCAACCGCCCGAACATGCTTTCGTAGCGAAAGCCGTCAAAAATTATCCAAAGCCCAAGCGGAATCATCAGCACCGATGGCAGGTAATGCGTGAACGTCCAGGAATCCGGAAACGGCGACAGCCACCCGCCAAAAAACATGATCGTCGCCAGGCAAGACACCGTAATCATGCTGGTGTATTCCGCAATGAAGAACATCGCGAACTTCATGCTGGCATATTCCGTGTGGAAGCCCGCCACCAGCTCTGATTCCGCTTCCGGCAGATCGAACGGCACGCGGTTCGTTTCCGCGATCGCCGCAATATAAAAGCAAACGAATCCAATGATTTGCGGGAAAATGTTCCAGCTGAACAGCCCGCGCGTTCCGGCCCCCGCTTGCTGGTCCACAATGTTTCGCAAGCTGAAATCCCCGGCGATCAACAGGACGCCCACAACGGATAAAGTCAGCGCCAGTTCATAGCTGATCATTTGAGCCGAGCTGCGCAAGCCGCCCAGCAGCGAATATTTGTTGTTCGAAGCCCACCCTGCCAGCGCCACGCCGTACACTGACAGCGCCGTGATCGCAAACAGCACCAGCAAGCTGATGTCCACATCCGCGATGCCTATGGTCGTCTGGTAACCAAACACCGTAAACCGCTGCGGCCCAAAGGGAATCACCGCCAGCGAAGTCAGCGCCAGCATTAGCGTGATAAACGGCGCCAGAAAATACGCCACCTTATCCGCATTCGCGGGCATTGGGTCTTCTTTGAAGATGAACTTCACGCCATCTGCCAGCGGCTGCAGCAAACCGTGCGGCCCCACACGGTGCGGTCCCCAGCGCGCCTGAATATGCGCAATCACCTTGCGCTCCGCCCAAGTCAGGTAAGCGTCCAGCGTCAGCACAATGAAAACCAGAATCGCGATCTTTACGATCGGAACGATCAGGAACGCATAGTGAGTCAGGAATTCGTTCACGATTTTGCTTCCGCCTCCGGCAAGGATTGCATCATGGTGCAAAATCGCCCGAGCGAGCCGCTGGTAAAGAGAGTGTCGTTCGCGGAGCGAATCAGTTGAACCGGCACATCATAAGGCGCGTGTCCGTTCTTCGAAAAACGGGGGATCGTGGGCTCCGCTCCACCCGTCAAAAGTCCGGCGAGCTGCACGTCGTATCCCGGCACAACTTTGCGAATTTCTTCGAACACCGCCGCTGGACTCTTGTAGTGCAGCGCTTTGCCCAGCCCGGCCTTCTCCAATTGGTGAGACATAATGCGCAGCAGGTCGAAGTCCGTGCGCGTGCCCATCATTTCCCCCGCCTTGCGCAGCAGCTGAATTTCGCCGGCGGTATTTGTCACGCTGCCGTCTTTTTCATACGCCGATGCCGCAGGGAACACGATATCCGCCTGCAGCGAAGTTTCCGTCAGGAACAGGTCATGCACGATCATCAACTGCACCTTGCCGCGGCCAAAGCCGATCGTTCCATAGCGCGCCAGCGGGTTCGCTCCCACCACATAAAGCGCGCTCAGCTTTCCCGACTGTGCCGCTTCGATCATCTGCGGAGCCGTCAGCCCTGGCTTGGAAGACACCTTGCCTCCCCAATGCTTTTCCAGCGCCGCCACCGCAGCCGTATCGTCCAGATACGAATATCCTGGCAACCGGTCGGGCAACAGTCCCATGTCCGCGGCGCCGCGAGAGTTCGCGTAGTCTCCCAGCGCCATGTAGCGCGTTTTGCCCGGCAACCTCGATCCAAACTCGACCAGGCTCGCGATTGCCGCGCCCGAAATCGCCGATCCAAATACAATCGCCACGTCCGATTCCGCTTCCAACGCCTGCTTCACCGCGCCCAGTTGCGACGCCAGTTCCTGCGTCAAATTTCCTTCGCCCGTCGCCAGCCAGCGCACCGCCGCAGCTTCCAGCACCGGGCCGAGCACCACCGTCTGCGTCGCCTTGCGGTCCAGTTTGATTTCCTGTGTATCGATTACGAACAGTTTCGTTCCGTGATGCCGAATTCCCGACCGGATCTGCCAGGCCACCAGCGGATTTTGATTCGTCGCATCATTCCCGATCAGCAGCACGGCTTTCGATTCGTACAGTTGCTCCATCGTGAGCTGCGAATCGCTTGCCTTTTCACCCAGCGCGGTGATCAGCCCGGTGTAATCCGCCGTGCGATGGTGATCGATGTTGTTGGTGCCAAAGGTGCCGCGCGCCAGCCGCTGCAGCAGGTAATTCTCTTCATTCGAAGTGCGGTTGGAGCCGATGAATCCGATGCCGTCCGCGCCGTACGCCGCGTGCAGCTGGTGCAGCCGCTTCGCCGCTTCCTGCGCCGCTTCTTCCCACGAAACCGGATAAAGCTGTTCGCCCTTGCGCATCATTGGTTGCTTGATGCGCTGCGGATGCTGCGTGAAATCGAAGCCGAAGCGGCCCTTAACGCAAAGGAAATTCTGGTTGATGCCGGAGAGATCGCGGTTGTTCGCCCGCAGAATTTCGTGATTACGCACGCTGAACGTGGTCTTGCAGCCGTTCGAACAGTGCGTGCAGATGCTGGAAACGTATTGCATTTCCCATGGCCGCGTCTTGTAACGATACGTTCCGCTGGTCAGCGCGCCCACGGGACAAATATCGATGCACATGCCGCATTCTTCGCAGTTCAGGTGATCGCCGCCGTTCGGGATGATGATGGAGTGTGCGCCGCGCATTCCCACGCCCAGCGCCTTCACGTCCATGCCGTCGTCGCACACGCTCACACACCGGAAGCACAAAATACAGCGTGGTGAATCGTAATACACCAGGTCCGACCATTTTTCTTCCGGCCGGTGGATCTTTTCCTCAACGAAACGGCTGGTTTCCGCGCCATACCGGAAAACCATGTCCTGCAGTTCGCATTCGCCGCCTTTGTCGCAAACCGGGCAATCCAGCGGGTGATTCGTCAGCAGGAATTCCAGATTGCCCTTCCGCGCGTTCTTCACTTGCTCTGTATTCGTCTTTACCACCATGCCTTCGCCGGCCAGCAGCGTGCACGCCGTCTGTAGCTTCGGCATTTTTTCCACTTCCACCATGCACATGCGGCATGCGGCTTTCAGGGGAAGCCCGGGAAAATAACAAAACGACGGAACTTCCACGCCCAGTCGCCGCGTCGCTTCGATGACCGATGTTCCCGCGGGCACCTGCACGTCGCGGTCGTCAATCTTCAAATTGATGAGTTTCGTTTCTGCCATGGGTCCCTACCGCGAACTCAGCAAAGCTTCGGTGGATTTATACGCGCACTTGCCCTGCAAGTGGTCTTCGAATTCGTTTCTGAACTTCGTCACGATGCTGATCGTCGGCATGGCCGCGGCATCTCCGAGCGGGCAGAACGTGCGGCCGAGCATGTTCTTGGAAAGCTCGTTCATCAAGTCGATATCCTCGACGCGCCCGTAGCCGGCATGGAAACGGTCCAGCATTTTCTGCAGCCACGAGGTTCCTTCGCGGCAGGGAATGCACCAGCCGCAAGATTCGTGCGCGTAAAAATGCATGATGCGCCGTGCCATATCCACCATGCAGGTGTCTTCGTCGATTACCACCATGCCGCCCGATCCCAGCATCGATCCCGCCTTCGCGACGGCGTCGTAATCCATGGCCACATCAATTTCGTCGGCCTTGAACACCGGGCACGAGCTGCCGCCGGGAATCACCGCCTTCAGCTTCTTGCCTCCGCGGATTCCGCCGGCCACTTCATCGATAAACTTTTTCATGTTCATGCCCAGCGGAATTTCATAAATGCCGGGCTTGTTCACATGGCCGGCCACGCACAACAACCGCGTGCCGCCGTTCTTCGGAGTGCCGCGATTGGCATACGCTTCGCCGCCATCGGCGATGATCGCAGGCACCGAGCTTAACGTTTCCACGTTATTAATGACCGTCGGGCAGCCATACAGCCCAACGACAGCAGGGAAGGGAGGCTTGATGCGCGGATTCCCGCGTTTGCCCTCGAGCGATTCCATCAGCGCGGACTCTTCACCGCATTCATACGCCCCGGCGCCCGTGTGGATCACCATGTCAAAATCGAATCCGCTGCCGAGGATATTTTTGCCCAGGTAGCCGCGCGCATATGCTTCGCTGATCGCGCCATCCACGATATCCAGCACGTAGCGGTATTCGCCGCGAATATAGATGAACCCGTGATGCGCGTTGATGGCCCGGCCCGCAATGATGATCCCTTCGATTAGTTGGTGCGGATCCATTTCCATCAACGGCCGGTCTTTGCACGTGCCCGGTTCCGATTCGTCCGCGTTGCAGATAACGTATTTGGCCTTCGGCGAATCTTTCGGCACAAACGACCACTTCATTCCGGTAGGGAATCCCGCTCCGCCTCGCCCGCGCAGATTCGATTTCTTCACTTCGTCGATGATCTGCTCCGGACTCATCGTCTTCAGCGCTTTTTCCAGCGACTGGTACGCGCCCAGCTGCAGCGCCACATCAATCTTGTGCGAGTCCTTGACGCCGAACCGCTTGCTAATCAGCGGCGTCTCCAGTTTGTTGCGTTCGTGCAACGCTCCCGTAATCACCGGCACCGGCTCGGGGTGCCGTCCCTTGTCCAATTCCTCGATAATCTTGTCCAGGTTGCGCGGTGTCACGTTTTCATAGAAGTCGTAATTCACCTGAATCGCGGGCGCTCCGGTGCACGCGCCGATGCACTCCACTTCCTCCAGCGAAAACATGCCATCCTGCGTGGTTTCTTTGTTTCCGATTTCCAGACGCTTCTTGGCGTGTTCCAGAAGTTCGTTTCCGCCCCGCAGCATGCACGCAATATTGGTACACACCTGCACGTGGTGCTTGCCCACCGGCTTGCGGTGCAGCATGGAGTAATACTCCAGCGTTTCCTCGATCTGCACGGTCTTCAGGTCCAGCCGCCGCCCGATCTCCGCGATGATTTCGTCGGTCACCGATCCGTATTCGTCTTGCGCATACATCATCATCGGGATCAGCGCGCTGCGTTTCACCGGATAGCGGCTCTGCAACTGCTCAAACTTTGCCTCGAGTTTTGGGGAAAGTTCCATACACCCTTACCTGTCTACCTCTCCAAGGACGATGTCGATTGTGCCGATGCACGCCACCGTGTCGGCAATCAACTGGCCCTTCACCATATCCGGCAATGCTTGCAGGTTGATGAACGAAGGTCCGCGGAAGTGTACGCGCAGCGGTTTCGGGGAACCATCGCTGGCGATGAAGCAGCCAAGTTCTCCTCGCGGCGACTCCACGATTGCAAACGCTTCTCCCGGCGGTGGGGAAAATCCTTCCGTGAAAATCTTGAAATGGTAGATGAGCGCTTCCATCTCCGTCTTCATCTTCTCGCGCTCGGGCGGAATTACACCGGGAGCGTCGGCCTTGATCGCTCCGTCATCCGTGATCTTGTCCATCGCCTGGCGGACAATTTTCAGGCTCTCGCGTATCTCCGCCACGCGAACCAGATACCGCGCAAAACAATCGGATTCCGTACGCGTCGGCACGCTGAACTCAAATTCTTCGTAAGAGGAATACGGAAATGCCTTGCGGTTGTCGTACGCCACGCCTGCCGCGCGAAGCCCCGGACCGGTTGTGCTCAAACTGATCAGCTTTTCGGCCGGAAGATAACCTACGCCTTTCAGCCGCCCTTGCCAAATGCGATTTTCCGTCAGCAGTGCTTCATACTCGTCTACCCGCGCCGGCATCATGTCCAGGAACCGCTTCACCATTTCGCGCCAGCCCGCCGGAGGCTGCAGGGCCACGCCGCCGATGCGGATGAAACTCGTCATCATGCGCTGGCCGGCAAAGCGTTCGAAAATTTTCAGGATTTCTTCGCGCTCGCGGAAGCAATAAAGCATCACGGACATCGCGCCCATATCCAGCGCGTGCGTTCCCAGCCAAACCAGGTGAGAAGAGATGCGCTGCAGTTCCACCAACATCACGCGGATGTATTGCGCCCGCTTCGGCACTTCCAGCTCGAGCAGCTTTTCCACCGCCAGGCAATACACCAGGTTATTTCCCAGTGGATTCAGGTAATCCATGCGATCCGTCAGCGTGATCGCCTGCGAATACGTCTTGTCTTCGCAGCTTTTCTCGATGCCGGTGTGCAGGTAGCCCAGGTCCGGAACCGCGGAAACCACGTTTTCCCCGTCCAGTTCCAGCAACACGCGCAGCACTCCGTGCGTCGAGGGATGTTGCGGCCCCATATTCAGGACCATCGTCTTCGCGCTGCCAATGGGTGTTTCAACCGTTGTCATGGTTCACAATCCGCCGGGCGTTCTAACGTTTGCCTTCCACGGGAAAATCGCGCCGCAACGGGAATCCTTCAAACTCTTCCGGCAACAAAATGCGCCGCAAGTCCGGATGCCCTTCGAAACGAATGCCAAACAGGTCAAAAACCTCGCGTTCCAGCCAATTGGCGCCGGGCCACACCGGAACCAGCGATTCGATGACCGGCTGTTGCCCGCTCACGCTGGTCCGCAGGCGCACGCGCGCCAACCTGCTCAATGACACCAGTTGATAGTTCAGCTCGAAGCGCGGCTCAACCGGAAAACGGTCCACGCACGTCGCATCGCTCAGAAGATTGAAGCTAAGTTCAGGATTGTCCCGGCATTCCCGCGCCGCCCCTCGCAGCAGTCCATGCGGCACCACGATCGTCGTTTCCCCGCGATATTCAATAACTTGCGAGACCGCTTGTGCGTTCCACCCACGAAGCCGTTCGACTACAATACTAGCGTTTGCGTTGGCGAGCTGCGTCACGTAACTGTGATCCTCAAAGGGCCGGCGCCGGCGTTACTTCTGTGTCTTATGCCAGTCAAGCGCGCCCTTCTTCCAGAGATAGATATAACCGACCAGCAGGATGGCTACATAAAACATCATTTCTATGAAGCCGAACCAGCGTGTTTCCACGTTTCGTGCCAAGTCTTTGAAAATATACGCCCAAGGATACAGAAAAATCGCTTCCACATCGAACAATATGAACACCATCGCCACAAGGTAGAACTTCACAGAAAACGGTTCCCGCGCATCTCCCGTCGGGGTGATCCCGCATTCATACGGCTGCGACTTCACTTTGCTTGGCCGCCGCCAGCCGATGAACGTCGAGACCATGATCAGCGCTCCTGCCAAAAACGCAGCTATCAGCAGGTGTATAAGTAGGGGAACGTATGCATGCAAGCCAGAAGGGGTCATGGTCGAAGAGTTATAATAACGAGTGAGACGCCACCGGTCAAATGTTCTGAGATTTTCTTCCGGACGGGTCAGCGGCAGGTCTCCGGCTCAGTTCTCTCTTGACCGGGAGCGAAAGCGGACATGGTCTTCGGCCACAACAGTAACCTCAAACACGGCGCGGTCACCTTCCATATACAGACGGAAGATCGCGGCGAACCGCACTCCCTGATCGACACCACCGTCTACTATCAGGGCCGCGTCTTGCATCGCAGAACCAATAATTATTTCGATTTACTGCCGATCGATGAAGACCGCGAGCAAGCCCTGAAAATGCGCGTGGAAGAACAGCACCGCACCGTCATCGAGGAAATTCGTTCCGGATATTTGCAGCTTCCCATTCCCGTCGCAACCAGCGCCATGCATTCCGCGGAAACGCACTCGCCGCAGCCCCAGCAGGCAGCGCCGGCGATCGTCGGGCCCAAAACACTTTCGCTGGAATTGACCAACGCGAAATCCTGGCTTTCCGGCAGGCACGCGAAGCTGCTTGTCACCGTGAGGGAGCAGACCGGCGAGGCCGTAGCCGACGCCAATCTGCTGGTCCAAATTGAAGGCGGCGCGGACGACAACACCTTTCGCGCGCAAACGGGCCCGCAAGGGCACGCCCTTATCGAATTCGATATGCCGCGCATAATCGGTTCAGATCCGGCTCTCGTGATTTACGCCGAACATCGCGCCGCTAAAGGCCATCTCCGGTTTGCACTTCGCTCCAAACCTCGGGTAGCCTGACACCGGGGGGCGTCATGCCAGATCCCGTAATCTTTCAAGTGAATGGAGAAAGCCAGCAAACACCGGCAGGCACCACCGTAACCGCTCTGCTCGCCCAACTAGGCCTGAACTCCGGCCGCGTAGCCGTCGAGTACAACCTAAAAATTCTTCCCAAATCCCAATGGGACCAAACCCAAATCGCTCCCGGCGACCGCCTCGAAATAGTCCAATTCGTAGGCGGCGGCTAACCGTAACTACACCCCCTCCAACAAATGCCCCATCTTGCTCTTCTTCGTCTCCAGATACTTCCGCGAAATCCTCGAAATCCTCGGCTGGCAAGGCACCCGCTCCACCACTTGCACCCCCGCCGATT
The DNA here is from genome assembly GCA_963701055.1 of Candidatus Acidiferrales bacterium. Classification (GTDB taxonomy): domain Bacteria; phylum Acidobacteriota; class Terriglobia; order Acidiferrales; family UBA7541; genus Acidiferrum. Next base: position 2,576,190 of record OY969563.1, read on the forward strand.
CCAACTGCTTCACCTTATCCGGATTGTTCGAAAGCAAACGAATCTTCCTCGCGCCCAATTTCTTCAAAACTTTCGCCGGAAACTCGTAGTCCCGCGCGTCCGCCGCGAATCCCAACGAAACATTCGCCTCCACCGTATCCATCCCGCCATCCTGCAATTCGTAAGCGCGCAGCTTGTTCATCAACCCGATGCCCCGACCCTCTTGCGGCAAATACAACAGGATCCCCGTTGGCGAATTCCCGATCTTCTTCAAAGACAGTTCCAGTTGTGCCCGGCAATCGCACCGCAGCGAATGCAGCACATCGCCCGTCAAGCATTGCGAATGCACCCGTACAAGCGGTGCCTTGCTCCCTTTCAGATTCCCGCGAACCAGCGCCACCGCTTCTTCCTGCGGCCCATCGCCCCGGAATCCATAAATCCGGAAGCGCCCATATTTCGTCGGCAGGTCTGCCTGGGCAATCAGTTGCGCCTCGCTTCGCTTCCGCGAATTTTTTCCTGATTTTATCTTTGCCATGGTCTCCATTCAGTATAGCAGGGAGGGGAATTACCCCTGGAGCCACCTTCGTCAAGATTCATGCAGTCTTTCCAGCAATTTCTTTACAATAGGACGAGGTCCTATGTAGAAAAACCGTCATTCCGAACGGAGTCCGCGGAGTGAAGAATCCCTCTTCGCATTAAACGACTCCACGAACCCTTCATGGAAACGACGCTCTCAATCCGCGAACTTCTCTTCACCCTGCTTCTCAAAGTAGGCGTCGCTTCCTCCATCGCTGCCTTGCTCGCCCGCTGGAACACATTCCGCCGCGTGCTCTTCACCGAAGAGCGCGACCCGGACCAAAAACTAAAGTTGATGCTCTTCTTGGTTCCCGCTCTGCTAGTCGGTGTAATCCTTCGCCTTTATCGCCCCGCCTACCAGTTCGCCGACCTTTCGCTCGAAGGCGCGTTCCTCATGGGTTTGCTGGGCGGCCGCGTCGTCGGACCCATTGGCGGCGCCATCATCACGATTCCCGCCTTGATGGCTCACGAGTGGCTCGCCATGCCTGCCGCCGCCACCGCCGGACTGCTCGGCGGCTTGATTCGCCAACTCATCCCAGACAAGGAAGATCTCTGGAATTTCGGGCCATTCACTTTTCTCAACATCCCCAAAGCCATCATGCGCATGGTCAACAATGCCGAAATAATGTGGGAAATGTTGCCGCTGCTGACTTGCGTCGGCTTGGAACTTGGCCGTGTCGCGCTGGTCATGGCCACCACTCCCCGCTGGCTGTTCGCGCTAGACCCGCAGTGGAATTGGAAGCTATGTCTTGTCGTGCTCGGCACGCTCATGTCTGTCGCCGCGCCCTTGAAAATCTGGAACAACACCCGTATTGAAATGAATCTCGAGCGCCACCAGCAATTGCTGCTTCGCGCGCGCATGGACGCCCTTTCCAGCCAGATCAACCCGCACTTCCTCTTCAATACGCTGAACACCGTCTCCGCGCTGATCCGCATGGATCCCGACACCGCTCGCGGCGTGGTCCTTAAGCTCAGCAATATTCTTCGCCGCCTCCTCCGCAAACACGAAACCTTCGTGCCTTTGCGCGAAGAACTTTCTTTCATCGACGATTACCTCGACATCGAAGTAGCTCGCTTCGGAGAAGACAATCTCGACATCGTCAAGGAAATTGGCGAAGACACCCTGGAAACCTTCATACCCAGCATGCTCCTTCAGCCCATCGTGGAGAACAGCATCAAACACGGCCTCGCGCCCAAACTCGAAGGCGGCCGCATCTTCCTACGCACCTCCAATCGCGATAGCCGCCTGCACATCGAAATTGAAGACAACGGCGTCGGCATCTCTGAAGAAAAATTGCCCCACGTGTACGTCGAAGGCATCGGCCTCAGCAATGTGCGCGAACGCCTCCGTGTCCTCTACGGCGCCGATTTCAACCTGGACATCACCAGCCACGAAGGCCAAGGCACCAAAATCCGCATCGACGTCCCCCAGCTAGTTCCAGTAATCCCCGAAGTCAGCGTGTTCTAACCATCTTGGAGTGCCGGAGCCCCGCTCCCGCTTTCGAGCCAACCAGGCCCAGCTAGTGACTAGCAGCGGCAGCCCTCCGCCGCCACCCAGACCCGTCCCCTAATCTCCTTGACAAAAACCTGTCATTACTGTACTATCTGTATAAACTGAAATGTCAGACTCAGCCATAATCACCGCAACCATCCCTGGCACCCCAATCTCACTCCGCGTCCGCCTGCTCAGGATCATCATTCCAGGCGGCGAAGGCCACCTGGGCCGCATCCTGGCCCGCTATCTTTCCGCCAAAGGCCACAAGGTAATCACTCTCACTCGAAACCCAAGCCCAACCGCGCACCCTTGGAGCACGCTCCACTGGGACGGCCAAACCACCGGTGCTTGGACCGAAGCCCTAGAAGACGCCGACGCCCTTATCAATCTATCCGGCCGCAGCGTCGATTGCCGCTACACCCGGGCCAATCGCGACGAAATCCTGCGCTCCCGCGTCGACTCCACGACCGTTCTCGGGGGCGCTATCCAATCCCTGAAGCACTTGCCCCGCCTATGGTTGAACGCCAGCACCGCCACAATTTATCGCCACACCTACGACCGTCCCATGGACGAATTCACGGGCGAACTCGGCGGCGAAGAACCCGACGCGCCTCTAACCTGGCGATTCAGCATCGACGTCGCCCGCCAATGGGAGCAAGCCTTCTTCGCCTCACCCACGCCGGAAACGCGACAAATCGCCCTGCGCGCCGCCATGGTCATGAGCCCTGAGCCCGGCGGGATCTTCGCCATCATCCTACGAATGGTCCGCGTCGGACTCGGTGGAGCCTGGGGCAACGGCCGCCAGTACATGTCCTGGATTCATGATGTGGATTTCGTCCGCGCCATCGAATTCCTGATCGAGCACGAAGAAATCACCGGAGCGGTGAACCTCGCTTCTCCCAATCCTCTCCCCAACAGCCAATTTCTGGCCGGCCTCCGAGGCGCCTGGGGAATCCGGCTAGGCTTGCCTTCTCCCGCGTGGATGCTGGCCCTCGGCGCACTCATTCTGCGCACAGAGACGGAGCTTCTGCTCAAAAGCCGGCGCGTGGTTCCCGCCATCCTTCAAGATCACAGCTTTCCGTTTTGCTTTCCTGTATGGTCCGAAGCGGCTCAAGACCTTGTACGCCGCTGGCGCATTAATGAATCGGATTCACGGCAGTCCGGAGGAAAAAAGTGAGCGAACAACTCAACGAATCGGCACCAAAGCTTACGCCCGTAGCACAGAAATTTATTTTGCACTGGGGCGAGATGGGCACCAAGTGGGGCATCAACCGCACCGTCGCGCAAGTCCACGCGCTGCTCTTTCTTTCACCCAAGCCCGTTCCCGCTGACGAGATCGCTGAAACTCTCGCCGTGGCCCGTTCCAATGTCAGCACCAGTCTCCGCGAACTGCAGGGCTGGGGCATCGTGCGCGTGGTCCACGTCCTCGGCGACCGCCGCGATCATTTCGAAACCTTCAAGGACGTCTGGGAAATTTTCCGCACCGTTTCCGAAGAGCGCAAGCGGCGCGAGATCGATCCCACTTTGCGTGTTCTCGGCGAATGCGTGCAGGAACTCAAGAGCAGCGCGCCCGCCGATGCTTACACCCGCGAGCGCCTCGAAAGCATGCTGGAGTTTCTCACCATCATGACCGGCCTGTTCGACGAAGTCCTGCACATGCCCGTCGGCGCCCTCAAAGGTGTAGGCAAACTCCGAGGCAAAGTCATCACCCTCCTGGGCACCGACAAAAAGAAGGCAGGGTAGCCTCCGTGTCCCGTGACCCGTCCGTGCCGCCCGTGCTTCACCGTCATTCCGAACGGAGTCCGCGGAGTAAGGAATCCCTGCGACGAAGTGAGGCCACGATTAGCGCGCTCGGCTCTGCGGCAGGTCCGAAGTTTAGGGGGTCGGAGCTTCAGCTCCGACATAACCGCCAGGCAAGTTCCGGGCTTCAGCCCCTGAGGAATCTCCTCACGCCAGAAAAGGGGGCGACTCCATGATTTCTCTCGCGAGCGAATACACCGACACGAAAGGCCGCCACGCCAAAGGTTGGCTCTTCTTCGACGCCGACTGCGACTTCTGCACCCGCCTTGCTCGCTGGCTAGCCCCGATTCTCGCCCGCCGCGGTTTCGCCACAGCGCCGCTGCAAGATCCCCGCGTAAGCGCCTTGCTCGGCCTATCGCAACCGGAACTCTTGTGCGAACTCCGCTTCCTCCTCTCCGATGGCACACACTACGGCGGAGCAGACGCAGTAGTAGCCATAGCCCGTCAGATCTGGTGGGGGCGCCCGCTGGTTTGGCTCTCCACAATCCCAGGAATGATGAATTTGCTCCACGTCAACTACCGCTGGATCGCTGCGCGGCGAAGTTGCGCGGCGGGAAATGCCTCGTGCCCAATATCGAGGTAGTCGTATGATTCCCGCCAACACTCTTGAAAGTTGCCAAAAAAGTTGGGCACCTCCTCAACCTGTTCAAATCACCAAATCCGCCAAACGGCCGACAAGCTTTTCCGCATGGCTCCCGCTTTTAACATTGCCCTCGATTGCATTTGTTTCCCGTGCATTTTTGCAACCTTGGGTGTTCATGTGGTTCCTCGCATCTCTATCTACTCCGGATTGAAATGGCTGACGTGGTGGAGGGTTCAAAATTCAATCCGTAGTTCCCCCTGGCGTTCCGCAGCCTATCTTCTCGCGTGGCCCGGAATGGATGCGCAATCTTTTCTGGACGGAACAAATCGTCCCCGGATGCCTCGATTCCGCGAATGGTTTTGGGTAATTTTCAAAGCCGCTCTTGGCGCGTTTCTTCTCTGGTTCGTTGCAGGAACTCTTCCGGCCGCTCAGCCGTTGCTGCGCGGTTGGGTCGGGATGTTAGGGCTGATTCTCATCCTTCACTTCGGCACGTTTCAAATACTCTCGCTCTTTTGGCAATCTTTCGGCGTACAGGCGCCACCGATCATGGCTGCGCCACTCCGCTCCCACTCCCTCAGCGAATTTTGGGGCAAAGGCTGGAATCTGGGCTTCCGCCAACTCGCACATGAACTGATTTTTCTTCCGTCATGCAAATACATTCCAGTCGGCTTGGCCGGCCTGGTGGTTTTCTTTGTCTCTGGACTGCTTCACGACGCTGTGATCTCCGTGCCAGCGCAAGCAGGATATGGCCTGCCAACTGGCTATTTCCTCCTTCAAGACTTGGCGTGATTGCCGAACGCTCGTCACTCGGGAAGCACCTGGGACTCGGTCAAGGCACGCGAGGCTGGTTGTTCATGGCCCTTGTTACTGCAGGCCCGGTATTTTTTTCATCCTGCGTTTGTGACTCGGGTATTCATCCCGTTTATGGAGGCGATCCGCGCCCTATGAACGCACAGCTAGCAAAGGAATTTTTCAACATCGACCTCTGGCTAATAGGCGCCGGCCATTTCCTTATCTTGTTCGCCAGTTTTCAGGTCCCTTATCAATTGCGTTGGAAACACGATCTGCAATCGCTCATGCCCTTCAATCGCAAGCTCCTGTGGGTGCAAGGCGGTTTCACAGTTCTGACCATCGTCGCGTTTGGCGCGCTTACGTTGGCGCTGCATTCAGAGCTTCTGCGGGGCGATCGCGAAGCGCTCGGTCTGGCCGGATTCATTGGAAGCTACTGGACGATACGAATCTTCGTCGACGCCTTCTACTTCTCTCATTCCGACTGGCCAAAAGGAAAAAAGTTTGTTGCCGGGCACTTTCTACTGACCTCGCTCTTCGTCGGCTTGGCCGCCAGCTATCTCGGGTTGTTCGCATGGCACGTTTGGTTTGGCAGTCGCGGATAGGCAGTTACCACAACGGAGCGACGAATGGCCGAAAAAGTCGTCATCACCGGCGCCTTCAGCTACACCGGCAAATACGCCACGCGCTTATTGCTGAGACGCGGTTATGCAGTTCGTACGCTCACCAACCATCCCGAACGCGAAAATGGGTTTGGCCAGAAGGTGGAAGTCTTTCCCTACAATTTCCAGGAGCCCGAAGCGCTCGCACAGCCCTTGCGCGGCGCCTCCTGTTTAATCAACACATATTGGATTCGATTCCCACATGGACACGCCACGTTTGAAGCAGCTGTACGAAATACCATCACGCTCATCGAAGCCGCAAACAAAGCCGGCGTCCGCCGCATCGTGCATGTAAGTATTGCGAATCCCTCGATAGAATCGCCACTAGCGTATTACTGCGGCAAAGCCAAGCTCGAGCAAGCAGTGATCGATGCCGGTCTCGCATATACGATCCTGCGGCCCACAGTCATCTTCGGACCAGAGGATATTTTGATCAACAATATTGCCTGGTTCGTGCGCCATCTTCCGGTGTTTGGGATTCCGGGTGACGGCCGCTATGGCATCCGGCCCATTTATGTTGAGGACATGGCGATGCTGATCGTCGATTCGATCGAAAAGCAAAGCAACGAAGTCATCAACGCGGTCGGCCCGGAGACGTTCACTTTTGAAGAGCTAGTGCGCGGGATCGCCGTGGCATTGGGAAAGCCAGCGCGCGTTGTCCACGTGCCAACACTCGCGGCCTATCTCTCCACGCGGATCGCAGGATTGTTCCTCCGCGATGTCGTACTGACTTGGGAAGAATATAAAGGTCTGATGGCCAACCTGTTAGCGCCCGAAGGGCCAGCAGCAGGAGAGACTCGCTTGACGCAGTGGCTTTTTCAAAACCGCGAACGCGTCGGTCTCCACTACGCTTCGGAACTAGCCCGCCACTATTAGCTCTTAGTTGGTTGGTTGCTGGCGGCAGCTGGGCTGCCGCTGATCGATTGAGTTTTGTTGCGATTGTGGGAAAGCGGGGGCTGGGCTCCCGCACTCCAGACCGCCTACCCCTTCACCGACATTCCCACCGCCATATCACGATAGCCCAACACCCGCTCGTAATATTGCTCGTACATCGGAATCACGTCATTCGCGCAGAATTTCTTGCGCGCATCGATACGCGCGCGTTGCCCCATCTCTCGTCCGCGATCCGCCCGCGACAACAAATCAATCGCATATTTCGCCGCCAGCTTCACGTCGCCCGGCTCAACCAAATATCCGTCCACGCCATTCTCAACCACCTCAGGCACGCCGCCGGCATTTGTAGCAATCACCGGCACTTCGCAAGCCATCGCCTCCAGCGCTGCCAACCCAAACGACTCCAGCTGCGAAGGCAACAGAAACAAATTCGCCTGCCCCAGTTTTTCCCGGATGCCGTTCTGCTTCCCTAGAAAAAGTACGTCTTTCTCCACTCCCCGCGTGCGCGACAGCTCTTCCGCAGGCTCCCGGTCCGGCCCATCCCCAATCATCACCAGCTTGGCCTTCATCTTCTCTCGCACCAGAGCAAAAATCTCCACCGCGTCCAGAATCCGCTTCACCGGACGGAAATTCGAAAGGTGCATCAGGATTGGTTCGCCGTCCGGAGCCCATTGCGCCCGCAGCTCCGGATTCGGCATCCGGCAATATAAGTCGCAGTTCACAAAATTGGGAATGACTTCGATCGGCCGCTTGATCCCAAATTCCTCGATTGTGCGGCGATACAAATATTCCGAGATGGATGTGACCCCATCGCTCTGCTCGATCGAGTACCGCGTAATCGGCAAAAAGTTCGGGTTGTTTCCCACCAACGTGATGTCCGTGCCGTGCAGCGTGGTAATAAACGGCAAGCGCCTTGGCGCAGCCATCTGCCTTGCCAGCAAGGCGCTCACCGAATGCGGAATCGCATAATGCACATGCAGAATATCCAGCGATTCCGTTTCGAATACTTCCAGCATCTTCACCGCAAGCGAAAGCGTGTATGGGGAATGATCAAAAAGGGGGTATTGCACCACCGCGGCCTGGTGGAAATGAATGTGCGGATCATCCGTTTTCATCCGGATCGGTGGCGCATACGTGATGAAGTGTACGTCATGCCCGCGCGCGGCCAGCTCCTGGCCCAATTCCGTGGCCACCACTCCCGAGCCGCCATACGTCGGATATCCCGTTATGCCGATGCGCATCTTGAACCTCTATTCTGAACTGGCCTGCCCCAAACTTGTTGTGATGGCCTCGCTTGCGGGATGGCGAGCCCGGATGCTAGAGTCGCGCGAACCGCAGGCCGCATTGCCTGCCAGCGGTGAATGGTACACCGATTAGACGCAAAGGTGGCGCTCCGCGTGACACGTCTCCAAGGGAAAGTCGCGATTGTGACCGGAGGAGGCACTGGCATCGGCCGCGCGATCGCCCTGGCCTTCGGGCGCGAGGGCGCAAAGGTTGCCGTTTTGGGCCGCCGGCAGGAAGTACTCGCCGGGGTCGTGGCCGAGTTGGCCCAAAATGGTGCGGATGGTAGGGCTATCGTCTGCGATGTTACCCGGAGCGGCGATACCGTCAAGGCCGTAGACGAGGTCGAACGCGCCTTCGGTCGCTTGAACGTGCTGGTGAATAACGCCGGCACCTTGAGCGTCTCCACAATCGAGACTATCTCCGAGCAAGACTGGGATCAGGTGATCGAAACCAACCTGAAAGGACCCTTCCTGATGTCCCGCGCTGCGCTTCCCGCATTTCGCCGCACCGGGGGAGGCGCCATCGTCAATATCGGTTCCGTTTTGGGACTGATCGCCATGAAGGACCGTGCCGCTTATTGTGCCTCCAAGGGTGGTGTCACCCTGCTGACCAAAGCCATAGCGTTGGACCACGCCCACGAAAACGTCCGCGCCAACTGTATCTGTCCTGCCATCGTAGAGACCGAACTGGTGAAGGGCCTGTTCAATGACACCCCCGAAGGCCAAAAGGCGCGAGCCGCCAGAATCGCCACGCTGCCCGCTGGAAGGTTTGGGAAGCCCGAAGATGTGGCCGAATTGGCAGTTTTTCTCGCCTCGGACGAGTCTTGCTGGATCACCGGAACGGCCGTGCCCGTCGACGGCGGTCTGTCGGCTTATTAAGCTTGGTGGAGAGAGGGAGCGAGCGGGATGCGACGAAAACTGACCAAAGCAGAGAAGCGGGTTACGGAACTAGTCCGTCAGCGCATGAAGGAGAGCAACTCGACCGAATTGTTTGGCTTCGACGTGGAGAGCGTCCATGATGGGCGCGCTATCTTCAGCTTGGAGGTACGCCCGCGCCACAAGCAGATTCACAACGTGGTCCACGGAGGAATCTTGGCTGCCTTGGCCGACACCACCGCCGCCATCGCTGCCTACACAGTAGTGCCACGCGGCGTGGAACTGGCCACGCTGGAGCTCAAGATCAACTATCTCGAGCCGGTTCCCGGGGGCACAATCAAAGCAGACGCCCGCGTGCTGCGCGGGGGCCGAAATTTTATTGTCACGGAGTGCGAGATTTTCAACGAATCCGGCTCTTTAGCGGCCAAAGCCCTATTAACCTTCTCTGCCGCCGCCGGCCACAACCTGCGACCGTAACTCCACGTAGGCGCATGGCTTTCAGCCATGCCAGCCAGTTACCGGCAACTACTCGTCGCCCTTTTCCCCGTCTTCATCCTCTTTATGTACGTACCGGATATGCCGCTTGAACACCATCAGATTCGGCGCGCCTTCGCGGGTAAGCTTGATGCAGTCGCGGTCATACCACTCGATGATTCCGCGCAGCACTTCGCCGGAGTCCAGCACCACCGACATCGGCGTGCGGCTCTGCATCTGCTTCACCCAATAAAAATTTTCCGCGTGGGTAATCTCGGGAGGGGCGGGTTTTTTGCTCGGCAAGGGGCCGCCATTGTGCTGAGGCCGGGGACTGGCCTGCTCCTTGGCTTCCGCGAAGCTGGGACGAAACATGCGGCGATTCACCATGACTGCTCCTTATGTGAATGAAGGTACGATCCTGTCCTTGAGATGCGGCCAACGCGTCTAGGGTTTCGCTTATTATGTAGCAGAGAATTGCTGTAGGCGAGAAAATCTATTGACGCGCCTGGGGGTTCCTATGGTTCGAGGCCAGCGAGAGCGCCAGGGAATCCAGCCCCAGTTGCCGGTTCAAGTTGCGCCGAAGACCGCCCGCCAGCCGGTCCATCCCGGCGATCGCTTGACGGATCCATGCCGCATCCACGGTACGCGCCAGTGCTTCCAACTCCTTCGTAAGGTGCGGATTCCTCATCAGTGGCGACCGCACACCCGCATTCAGCTCCAATAAGTCTGACAGCAAGCCATAAAACACGCCAAGCAAGTCTTCAAACGACGATTCTCGATCCTTCGCGAGCGCCGCCGTGTCCGCAAATAACTGTGCAAATCCCTGGCCTCGTGCCGCGCGTTCCAGGACCCGCAAAGCCGTTCGCCTTTTCTCCACTGCGTCTTCCATGTCCAGTTCCAGAGCCAGCCCCGGGCTGCCTTCAGACAATTGCGCGGCTAATTTGATGTCTGCCGGTTTGCGGTCAGAGTGCATGCTCAGAATTTTCTCGACTTCGGCCACGGGCAGCGGCGCGAAATGAAACTGCATGCAGCGCGACAGGATCGTGGGCAGCAGGCTGAACGGCGATGTGGCCGTCAATATTAATGTGGCGGATTCCGGCGGCTCTTCCAGGATCTTCAGGAACACGTTGGCCACGTCGGCGCGCATCGTGTCCGCGCCATCCAGGATAAACACTCTGCGCCGACCGCTCGGCTGAAAATATGCGGCTCGCCGTACCGCGCGCACTTGCCCGATGCGCAACATTGGTCGCGCCACCGGGCTTTTCAGCCGCACCGGATCGGGCACCAGCGCCCATACATCCGGATGGCTCTGCAAAATCAATGGCACGCGCTCAACGGTCGCGGCGTCGGCGCTCTCGCCGCGTTCCGCCAGCCCCTGCTCCATCAATTTTTGTGGATCGGCCAGTTGCGAGATTTGCAGGCAGGTTGCGCATTCGCCGCAGAAGTCATCCGTCATCCGCTCGCAGTTTGCCGCCTGCGCAAACATTCTTGCCAGCGTGTATTTACCAACGCCTCGCGGCCCGGTAAACAGCAGTGCGTGCGGCACACGCGAAGCGCGAAACGCTCCACGCAACGCGGCCACAATTTTCTCGTTACCCAGGAACTCCGAAAATCCCATGCCTCACGCCTTCTTTGCGGGTTCCAGCATCGGCACCACGGCCGACATGACCTCCGCGGCGATATCTTCCGGCAGCCGCAGGGTATTGTTCTGCGCGTCGTAGCACTGAATCGTGGCCCACGGCCGGCTGCGCGAAAGCATGTCGTACATTTCCGCCGCGTCTTCCAGGTGCCGCAAGCTCTTCTCTTGAATGTCGTGCGTCGCCTGCGTGTATTTCCGTTCCGATTTCCGCGACACCAGCATTTGCGACTGGCTCGGCGGCACACGCAGATAAAGGATTAGGTCTTCGCGCGGCATCCCGTAGATGGAATATTCCAGATGCTCGATCCAGCGCAAAAATTCAGAGCGCTTCTCGGCGCTCGCCCGCGCCACCTGGTGTGCCAGGTTCGAAGCCACGTAACGGTCCACCAGCACAATCTTTCCTTCGTTCAACACAGTTTCAATGCGCGCCTTGGACTCGAAGCGGTCTCCCGCATACAGCAGCGCGGAGAAATGCGGATCCACTTGCTCCAGCGGCCCGTAATCGCCGTTCAGAAATTTGCCTACCATGCTGCCAAACCAGGAATCGTATTGCGGAAATCCCGTTGCATACACCGGGAATCCCTTGGCTGAGAGTGAGTGTTCGAGGAGTTTGGCCTGCGTGTGTTTGCCGCTGCCATCAATTCCCTCGATGGCGATAAGTATTCCGCGTGTCATCATTTAGTGCGGTGGGGGGCTCCACTCGTGTCAGTCAGTGTACCCGGAGAAGTGATGCCCTGCAACGAAAGGAATGGCCGTCCTGTACCGAACCAAAAACGGGCTGGCGACTCCGACATGTTACGATTTTAGAGTCGAAACTTCTGGTATGGCGCAAACTACGATCGCTGAAAATTTGCTGCGTGTGAACCAACGCATTGCCGCGGCCGCGAACCGCGCGAGCAGAAACGCCGAAGAAATCACGTTGATTGGCGTTTCCAAAACTCATCCCGCCGAAGCCATTCGCGAGGCCTTCGATGCCGGCCTCCGCCATTTTGGCGAGAATCGCGTGCAAGAGTGGGAAGGGAAGCGCGCTAGGATTGCCGAACTCCCCGCCACGTGGCATCTCATCGGCCATTTGCAAAGCAACAAAGCCGCAAAAGCCGCAAATTTATTCCACAGCATTGACGCCGTGGACGATTTTGCACTGGCGCAAAAGTTGGACCGCGCCTCTAGCGGCGCGCTTCTACAAGGAAAGCCGCTCCGCGTCCTCATAGAAGTCCACCTCGGCGGCGAAGCAACAAAAAGCGGCGTGTCCGAAGACAACCTGCCCGCGTTGGCCGAGCAGGTGCTGGCACTGCAACATCTCGATTTTGCCGGCCTGATGTGCATTCCGCCTTACCTGGAAAATCAAGACGAAGTTCGCCCCTACTTTGCTCGCTTGCGAACCTTGCGCGATCAACTGGAATCGCAACTGCTCCGCAAGCTCCCGGTGCTCTCCATGGGCATGTCGCACGATTTCGAAGCAGCCATTCTCGAGGGTGCCACCGAAGTTCGCGTGGGCACCGCTTTATTTGGTACCCGAGCCAGTGCGCAGTGAATCCAATGACAGCGAAAGTGAGTTTCCGGCAATCAAAATGAATCTCTTCGAACCATTTCGTCTTCGTGGGGCCGAACTCAAGAACCGCATCGTAGTTTCGCCTATGTGCGAGTACTCTGCGAAAGACGGCCACCCCACCAGTTGGCACATGGTCCATCTGGGCAGTCGTGCCGTCGGTGGTGCTGCGCTAGTGTTCACCGAAGCCACTAGCGTCAGCGCTATCGGACGAATTTCTCCGGCCGACACTGGCATCTATCTCGATTCGCACGTTGACGCGTGGCGCCCGATCGTTCAATTCATTCACGAGCAGGGCGCTCTCTCCGGCATCCAGTTGGCGCACGCGGGGCGCAAAGCCAGCACCGCCGTGCCCTGGTCAGGCGGCGCGCCAATTCCTCCAAGCGATGGCGGGTGGACGCCGGTCGCGCCGAGTGCCTTGCCTTTCGACACCGGCTACAATTTGCCGAAAGGACTTTTCGTCGCGGAGATCGATCAAGTCGTCGCGGATTTTGCCGCCGCTGCCCGCCGCGCGCTCCAGGCCGGTTTCCAGGTCGCGGAAATTCACTCCGCCCACGGCTACCTGCTACACGAATTCCTCTCGCCCTTCAGCAATCAACGCACAGACGACTACGGCGGCAGCTTCGAGAATCGCGTTCGCGTGCTTCTGCGCGTTGCTAATACCGTGCGCGAAATCTGGCCGGAGCAGCAACCGGTCTTCGTGCGCATCTCCGCCACAGACTGGAAAGAAGGTGGTTGGGATTTGCCGCAAAGCATCGAACTAGCACGGCAGTTGCGGCACGTCGGCGTCGACCTCATCGATGTTTCCAGCGGCGGCGCGATTCCCAACGTTCGCATTCCCTTTGGCCCCGGCTATCAGGTTGGCTTTGCGGAAGCCATTCGCCGGGAAGCGGGCGTTCCCACTGGCGCCGTCGGCATGATCTCCGAACCCACGCAAGCGGAAACCATTCTCCGCACCGGCCAGGCCGACATCGTGCTTCTTGCCCGTGAACTTCTCCGCGACCCTTACTGGCCCAGGCGCGCCGCACAAATCCTCGGCGTAAAAATCAAGCCACCGGTACAATACGAAAGAGCGTGGTGACAAGGTGACGCGTTGAGCTTCGTCGATTTTGCTGTCGATCCCGCGCGCGGCACCGTCACATTTTCCGTGCGCGTGCAACCCCGCGCCAGCCGCGACGAAATCGCAGGCGTCATCGAAGGCGCGATAAAGATTCGCCTCTGCGCTCCCGCCGTGGAAAATCGCGCCAACGAAGCCCTCGTCGAATTCCTCGCCTCCGTTTTGAAAACCTCGAAATCGGCTGTTAGAATCCGGAGCGGTGAACAAAGCCGCACCAAGCGCGTCGAAATCATTGGCGTCAGCCGGCAACAGATTGAAAACCTGCTTCAGACGGAAGCGTGAGCTGCGCGCTCTGGGAAGGGAACTGCTCTTATGAAGGTCGCCATCAGCGAATTGCAAACGGATCTGCGCGCCGCAAAAATGGACGGCTGGCTCTTCTACGATTTTCGCGGCCGCGACCCCATCGCCCAGCGCATCCTCGATCTTCCCCACGGCATGCGCACCCGCCGCTGGTATTATTTTGTTCCCGCCAAAGGCACTCCCAAGAAACTCGTCCACAAAATTGAAGCTGGTTCGCTCGCCACTGTCCCCGGAGACACGCTCTATTACGCGGGCCAAAAAGAGTTGCGAGACAATCTCAAGAAAGCCCTCGGCAAATCCAAAAAAGTGGCCATGCAGTATTCACCGAAAAATGCCATTCCCTATGTCGCCATGGTCGATGCCGGGACCATCGAGCTAGTGCGCAGCCTCGGCCCCAAAGTCGTCACCTCCGCCGACCTCGTGCAGAAATATGAAGCCTGTTGGACCAGCACGCAGCTCGAATCCCACACCGCCGCCGGCCGCGCCATCGATCGCATCGTCCGCGAAGCCTTCGAACACGCCGCCAACGCCGTCAAGCAAAAGCAGTCCATCACCGAATACGATCTGCAGCAATTTATGCTGCGCAAATTCGACGAAGCCGGAATCGTCACCGAAGAAGGCCCGGACGTAGCCGTCAATCAAAACGCCAGCGACCCGCATTATGGTCCCAGCAAAGAAAAATCCGCGCCCATCCGCGAAGGCGATTTGCTGCTTCTTGACGTTTGGGGTAAGCAGAAATCTCCGGACAGCGTGTATTACGACATCACCTGGATGGGCTATCTCGGCTCCACAGTTCCCGAAAAGTACGCGAAAGTTTTCCGCGTCCTCCGCGAAGCCCGCGATCGCGCCGTGGAACTGATTCGCTCCAGTGTGAAAGCAGGCAAGCCGCTGCGGGGTTGGCAGGTGGACAAGGCCGCGCGCACCGTCGTGGAAAAAGCGGGCTACGGCAAATATTTCTTCCACCGCACTGGACACAACATCGGCACTTCCGTCCACGGTAACGGCGTCAACATGGACGGCCTGGAAACGCAGGACGAGCGCCACCTGATTCCGCGCACTTGCAATTCCGTCGAGCCGGGAATTTATTTGCCGGACTTTGGCATGCGCACCGAAGTGGATGTCTATGTTGACGACAAGGAAGCGCGCGTCACCGGCGCGGTGCAAACGGAAATTTTGCCGCTCCTGGCCTAAAATGAGATCACGCCAAATCGCATGAGCCAGGAACCTAACGAACCAACGCCTCTCGAGCCACCTCCGTCCGCTGTGCCCGCGGAGCCTCCGCCGCTTCACCCTCCGCGCAAAACTTATTCGGAAGCCAAGGCTTGGGCCATGGCCATTGCCGGCTGGCTTCTTCCCGGCCTGGGCCACGCTCTGCAGCGCATGTGGGGCCGCGCCGTCGTCATCTTTCTCGCGGTTGGTCTGCTCATTCTCGCCGGCGCTTCCATGCGCGGCAATTTATTTACTTCGGACGGCACCGACGCGTTTGACACTCTGGGCTACGTCGCCGATCTGGGCGCCGGCAGTTTTTATTTTCTGGCGCGCGCTGTTGAAGTTCAGGGCGCGGACGTTTCCCACGCCGTCGGCGATTACGGCACGCGTTTGCTAGCCACGGCCGGTGTTTTGAATCTTCTGGCCGCCTTGCATGCTTTTGAAGCCGCGCGAGGCCGCAAGGCATGATGCCCTGGCGACAACTGACCCCCACGCATTTTCAGGCCTTCTTTTTTTCGCCGCCGTCATTTCCATCGCATTCGGATTCCTTGGCCGCCGCCAGCCAAAAGATCGCATCAAGTACATCCTCTGGTCCTTCCTGCTCTTCCTGCTGATCGGCATCGGCATAGGCTGGGCCATGTATCCCTTTTCCCACTAACTTCTGGCACAGGCACTCCTGCCTGTGCTCTTGGGTGCGTGGAAGAGCATCTCGAATCGCTGCGGGTCATGCGGTGGACGATTCCGCTCTCCAATAAATAACTCTCGCGCGCAAAAAAAAAAAAGGCAGAGCGGGGACAAACCCGCTCTGCCAAATTTGTTTCAACAGTCCAGCGATTTAGAGCGCTGAGCTGGCGTTCGTGCAGCCCGTGCCGCTGTTGCTATAGTACAGTACGCCCGACTGGTCGGAGCAATATGCGTTCGTACCCGTCTGTCCCACAACCACGGGAAGAGCAAGCGAGGTGTAGGTCACGATTGGCGTTTGGGCACCAGGGGTAACCGTGAAAACATACCCGCTCTTCGTGCCTGTGGACAGGACGTTGTCGATCAAGCAAGCTGCGCCAGAGGTCGCGGTGGTCGCACAAGTGCTCGCCACGCCGCCAAGAGCGGCCAAGGTCGCAAATCCAACGGAAGGATAGTTAGTGGAAAAGGTCACTTCCGCCGTGTTGATCGTACGGAGAGAACCGACCGCCGAAGATTGATTCGCTGCCATCTTCGAGCGCATTAAGTTCGGAATGGCGATGGCCGCGATGATCAGAATGATCGCCACGACGATCAACAACTCGATAAGAGAGAAACCCTTCTGCTTTTTCATTGAGAGATTTCCTTGACCTGGAATTTTAATCCTGTGCGAGGAGCGCGCACATGCACGGCTTAATAGTGCATACTGGTGGCCGTACTAGTACGTAAAAACGAGTTTGTTGCAGATTTGTAATATCGATGAAAATAAGCAACTTATAGCTTCAGTCGGGATGGCAACAGGCTGGATAGCCGCCCGTTTTGATCGCTGACGATTTTTGTCGACACTTTAGGTCTGACTGCGCGACACAAAGTGTCATGCCACACACTGCCAGCCCCTCATCAAACTTGCGCTAATTTCCTAGCGGCAACGGTCGAAGGAGTCTTCAGGAGCACCGCCATCCCCCGCATGACCTGGTAGAACTCTCTCAAGTTGTACAGCTCAACGGAGGCGCGATGCCCCGCCTCATCCTACACACCCGCAACCCTGCAGTCCATGTCGCGGCAGACCGGAACCACTCTTCCACGCGCCAGGTTGCTCAAGCCTCAACATCGCAGAAACTCAGAGCTCCGGTCAGCAGGCAGCTGAAATTCTTCGTTGAAATTGCGAACACCTTTCCTCGCACTAAATTGACAGCCATTTTCAGCGGATGCTATCGTGAACAAGTGGGCCGAGGTAGCTCAGTGGTAGAGCAGCCGATTCGTAATCGGCAGGTCGTGGGTTCAACTCCCACTCTCGGCTCCAGATATTCGCTTTGGGATCAGTCTTCCCGTTGAATTGCGTTTTCCGTTTGCCAATCCAATAAGTGGCATAGACACTCCTACCTGTGGCTTGGGTCTAATGTAGTGGCCGAACCTTTAGATCGGCCAAACTTCCACAAAATTAAAACCCCGTCATTCCGAACGGAGTCCGCGAACTGAGGAATCCCTCTTCGTGGCCAAACGACAGCAAAAGCCGGGTGAGAAAGTATCCTGTCCGCCCCTAGCGTAGCGATCGGTCATGCCTCGGTTAATCGCCAACCCTGCTGATATGTATTCGCCCCTCGCAACGTAACAGGAGGTAGGGCTGATCGGAGGCAACATGCCAGCGCAAACCCCAATTTCAGCCGCGGATGCCATAAACCCTGCCTTTCAACACGCAAAGCAGCAGCTCTTTGAGCCGTTCCGCTTCGCCCAGTGGGCGCGTCTAGCTTTCGTTGGACTTTTGGCGGGAGAAATGGGTTCCGGCGGCGGATGCCACTCTGGTTTCCATCCGGGCCCGACCCATCACCATTTGGGAGGGGCTCCGTTTGCCACGGGTTTCCCGTGGCACTTCGCGCATCATCCCGCCCTTCCCGCCGGAGTGATCGCATTTCTGGTTGTGTCTGGACTTGCCCTGTTTCTGGTCTTCACCTACATCAACAGCGTGATGCGCTTCATCCTGTTCGACAGCATCGTTTCCAAGCAATGCCACATCCGCCAGGGATGGGTCCGCAACACGGGTCGCGGCCTCCGTCTGTTTGTCTGGCAGCTGCTACTCACGCTGGCGGCCTTCTCGGCTTTCTTCGTCCTTATCGGAGTCCCCGTCGCGGGTGCCTTCTCCGCCGGCTGGTTCTCGCGTCCGCGTGAACACGTGCTGCCTCTCGTGCTTTTCGGCGTAGGACTTTTCCTGCTCCTCATCGTCTTCGTGGCGCTATTGGCTGTCGTCCATGTAATGACCAAAGACTTCGTCGTTCCGCAAATGGCGTTGGAAAACATCAGCGCCATCGAGGGCTGGCAAAGATTATGGTCATGGCTCAAAGCGGAGAAACTTGGTTACGCCGGCTACATCGGGATGAAAATTGTAATGGCCATGGGCGCCGGTATCGCCATCGGCATTGTCACGCTGTTCGTTCTCCTGATGCTGCTAGTTCCTGTCGGTGGCATGGGGGTCATAGCTGTCCTCGCCGCGAAAGCAGCCGGCTTGACCTGGAATTTCCAAACCATCGCGCTGGCTGTGATCGCTGGCCTTATTACGCTCCTGCTAATCATGTTTGTAATTTCACTGGTCGCGGTGCCAGCCATCGTATTTTTCCCCGCATACTCCATTTATTTCCTGGCTCCGCGTTACGCGCCTCTGGCATCGCTACTGTGGCCCCAACCGGCCTCACCTTCACCGCAATCGCCGCCTCTATCGCCTGCATGAGCGAACTGCAGGTGAACCGGAATGAGGAGGACTACTTTGTCTCCCATCCCGACTGTTTGCCCGCTGCAACAACTCATCGAACCGAATCTTCGCTTTGCGAGCGACGGAATCATGGTCAGCCGACCAACCAATCTCTCGCTCCCACCACTCGTTCAATTCCCGACGGCTGCACAATTCTGCAACTTGCGAATCAGATCATCGGTTTCCTGTCCATAAACTCTGGCTTTATGAACAAATATATCCGTAAGGGGATGGTCACCTGGTTTTCCATTCACGTTCTTGAAGGAGCGGCAATCGGACCGCTGAAGCCGGTGATGGATCGCTGTACCCTCGCGTCCGGCGATATGTTTTCCTCGGTCCCAGCGGGTGCCGATGCGTACATCATGAAACACATCATTCACGACTGGCCCGACGATCTGTGCATCAAGCTCCTCAAAGCCTGCCGCAAAGGCGTGCATCCAGGCGGCAAACTTCTCGTAGTCGACGCTGTAATTCAGCCCGGCAACGATTTCGCTCCCGGCAAATTCCTCGACCTCCAAATGTTGATTTTCCCCAGTGGCTGCGAACGCAGCGAAAAACAATTCCGCAACCTTTTCGCTGCTTCCGGCTGGCAGCTTAGCCGCATCATCCACACCGCAGCCTCGGATTCCATAGTCGAAGGCATTCGCGCGTAACAGCCACACCTCAACCGTTGAAGTTGGCTCCGAGCCGAACATGTCTGGCAAAAGCGCTCCCCATACACTGAGCGAACCTACATTTGTTTCTCAATCCGTGCGATCTGCGTCGATCCTACTTGGCACGCCTCGCATGGTTGGCAACAATCCAGGAGCCACCGCACATCGCGAGAGCGATCAATGCGCTCGACCACTCGTCCGCGTTATGAAGATCTGCCGCAACTCTTGCCGAGTGCAGAAGCACTACCCAAAGCAGGAACATCACTCCGAGCAACGACCCAGCCCACTGATCCAACCGCCGAATGGCAATGCTGATTCCTGCCGCGATGAGAGCCGTCCCGGTCAGATACGCCCAGAACAAACTGCCGGGAATCCAAGCAGGTATCAGGCTCGCAATGAAACGCGCAACTACAAAATGAATACTTCCGAAAACGACTAAGCACACCGCGAACAAATAAGGACCTGAGACCGTCGCTTTAGCCAACACACTTTCCCATCGTGAACTGGCGCCTGTCAAAGTGTGTGCCAACGTCCAAGCCGCAGCGCCCAAGGCCAATGCTTCGAAAAGAACCCCATACGCAGTCCAATCCGCGGGATGTGCGGCGACCAGTGGCAGCTCAAGGAACAGCACGTACCCCAAAAACAAATACCCCAAGAGCATCGCCGCCAACCGCGAATGAAACTTTGCCGCTATACTCAGACCAGCAGCGCTCAGCGCGATACCGTTTATATAGCCAAGCAACGGGTTTACGGGAAACCAGGCGACGCCAGCGTCCGCCAGCCCAAAGTGAGCGCAAATCAAATTTTCGATTCCCAATGCCACTATCGCAACAGCGAACAAAAACTGCCCCGTTGTCACGATTTTCCCCATCGATCCGCTCCTGCACACACGAACTGCACGCAAACGAGACGCGCCCCGCTAACTCGCTTGCACGAAAGTATACTCGCGTCGAGGCGATCATCCTCGAACTGACCACAACTTCGATACACCTGTCCTGTTGTACAGGTGCAACAGGAGATTCGGATGTTATGCTGTGCTCATTCGAGGTGAGAATCATGGGTATTGCAGCTGACATTCTCGATTTACGCGATGACCATTTCAGTAGCGTGGCTGAACTTCTTAATGCGCTCGAACAGGTCTGTGATGCGCCCCCGGACAAAATAGAAACCAGAGTATTTTTGGCAGCAGCGGCTGCCGACCTGGTCCTGACCAATGTGGCGGCTCGTGCTGCGGAGGCCTTGAGCGAACTACAACCCCAAAATGGCAAAACTCGCCGAGCCGTTCCCTCCCGGCGCACGAACCGGCGCTCTGTTCGAGGCCCACGTCAGCATATAAGTGTCCGCTAAAATCAAGGTTCCCATCGCCTCTGCCGGCTCAGATGGTCGATGCAACACCATCTATTGCACTGGCTCGACAATGACCTTACCTTCCTAAACTTTTTGTCGTCAACTCTCTACGGCTGGACAATTCTGCAATCCAGCATCTATGCGGTGCGCTCGCACTTCTCAGTGGCTGCAAGCGGTATTCAGGTGGCTCAAAGCAGAGATCAAGGTGCCTTGCACGCGCAGTTTGCCGCGTCGTTCGCGCTGCCCACGACGTTGTACTTCGCGACTGCTGGATAGGCACAGATTGGCCGTGTCATGTTTACATGATTGTCGCTAACACGCGACGCGATCAATCGATCGGGTGCGATTCCGGACTCGCGCCAGCGCTCTAGCGCAGCCATCCAGTTCACTTGGGCGGGTCCCGGCCAACCTCCGCAATGTTCCATGCCGGGCACCATGAAGAGCCGCAGCCAATCCTGCTGCTGCGATCCCATTCCTCCCAATACACTCCCATAATAATTGATAGTGTTCAGCGGAGAGATCGCTCCGTCGGATCCGCCATCGTTCCAGCCATGATAGATGAGAAGTTTCCCACCATGAGCCCGAAAGGCCGAAAGATCCGGATTCACGGCGTCGATGAAACCGGCTTTCTTGTCGATCAGGGAGGTATCGCGGTCCAGATCGAACGTGCGCCAATCCCACGCCGGGTCTTCATGGGCGAGGAACCTGAATATACCCACGTCGATCGATCCAGGTTCAGGCTTGGCGCCCGTCAACATGGCCCAACCTGTTTCGCCGCCAGGCACTAATCCGGGGAAAATCAATTCCCCGTTCTTTCGCCTTGCAGCGGCGTAGCCCATCTTCACTGCCTCTATCTGTTGCGTCGTCAGGCAATCGTCCCGATCGCCGCCACGGCACAAAAGTGTTGCAGGATCGAACTGGCATTGGCTTGGGTCCGTCAGCAGGCCGTCAGTCACGCCGTCGATTGCGTCGCATGCGCCGAGCACGGCGCGATTGAGAATGGCGAGTTTGGCGGGAGGGACAACACTCGCTGGACTCTGGAGGATATTCACTTCCACTGCAATCCGCCAGGCACTAAGGTGCGTCTGATCATTCGCTGGGGCGCCGGCGATAATCCCATCGAAGTCTTCCGGGTAGCGCTGAGCCTCCATCAGGCCCTGTCGCCCGCCAGTGGAGCAACCCGTGAAGTACGAGAACCGTGGCGCGCGTCCGTAGAAGGTCGCAATGCTGGCTTTCGATTTCACCTCCATCTCGTGGACGGCACGATACGCGAAATCGATGACTTTGTCCGGATGTCCGATCGCGAACGACGCATTGGCGTCTGCATGTCCAGTGTCCGTCGACGCCGTTGCGTAACCCTCCTGCAGCGCCGAGGCCAGCCAGCCGTAGCTAATGGTTCCCGCCAAGCCGCCGTTGCCGACGGCCTGGAACTTTCCGTTCCAATCAGCAATCGGCAGCCAGACCTTAATCTTGATGTCGGAGTCCGGCGAGGGAGTGAGTGTGGCCCACACGACAAAAGGTCGGCAGTTGGCTGAATTGCGGCCTCGCGGGGCCCGTTCCAGGCAGAGTGAATGTTCCAGCCGGCTCCACTTGGGCGAGGGTAATCGAAGTGTTCGGTAGCGCCAGGGATGACAGGCTCTCGCACGACGACACGGACTTGAGGACCTGTCCGT
The DNA here is from genome assembly GCA_963701055.1 of Candidatus Acidiferrales bacterium. GTDB lineage: Bacteria > Acidobacteriota > Terriglobia > Acidiferrales > UBA7541 > Acidiferrum. The sequence continues at coordinate 2,598,509 of OY969563.1, forward strand.
GTGTTGTGAGTGCGGAAAGGAGCAAGCACAATCCACCAGTTGCCATCTTCATTGCACGTTACTCCGAAGTTCCGACGCGAGGGCAACAGCATCCACGTCTCAACACAGAATTTCTGTTGAAGCCCGCAACTTTAAGACGAATTTTCTACGGGCCCGGTTAGTTAGTTCCGAAACCGGAAACCTTGCACATGGTGCCCGCTTCGGCGAACTCCGTTTACGGTGCCCTTATATCCTGGGTACCGGCATTGGTAATTTAGGTCGTATAGCTGGTTTCATTGACACCAAAGACATGAGAATGCTCTTTCGAATGCAGTTCCTAGTCCGAGATGCGCTCCCGGATACCACAGGTAGGGGACGTCAGTTCCTTCAGAACTGTGCAGTAAAACCGTGCGGTCAATATGGCCGGCTCTCAATTGTCAAAAATGACAAGCTAATCCTCTTAGTCAGAACGAGATAGGGATCGGCCCATCTCGCTTTCGGAACATCTAGATATACTGTCATTTCTGACAATAGCCATCGCTGGCCGTAGCTGAAAACATGTGGTGCGGTTATTTCGTTCTCGGTCTGGGAGCTATTCCATGCGATTAACTGTTCTCTGCCTCTTAGCCTCTGCCATACTGCCGTCAGTAAGTCGGGCCCAGAACCCTGTATTCAAGATTACGCCCGAAGACAGCACGATTACCTTCTCTGTTAAGGCGTCTGTGGCTATCGTGGGCAAATTCGAAAAGTGGGACGCGACTCTAACGTTTCCATCCACGGATGTGACGACCGGCGTAATGGATATCAAGATCCAGGCTGACTCCGTGAACACCGGAAGCGGTATGAAGGACGACAAGCTTCGGAGCAAGGACTTCTTCAATGCGAAGCAAGAGCCGGTGATCACGTTTCATTCCGACAAGATCGTGCAGACCAGCCCCAACACCTTCGATCTGCCTGGGACCTTTACCATTCGCGGAGTATCCAAGCCCGAAACGTTGACGTTCACGCTTGCAGACATGGCGGAGGCGAGAGCGAAAGGAGAGGGTGAAATTAAAGGGACCATGGCCTTCGACCGCAAGGAATTCGGCATGAATAGTGGCATCCCCTTCATTAAGATCGCCGACCGCGTGGAGGTGACCGTAAACCTCAAGGCGAAACGCATCAGCGGGCCGCCATTGGTGCTCAAGCAATAGCAGCACGAAGACGGCCATCGCCGGCCTGTTCTCCTTGCTTGCCATCTATGAGTCTGTGATTCTCGTTGGCCAAGAGCTACATCTGGCCGACCAGTTCCGGGACGTGGCACTCATCTATCCAACGTTGCTGAAGTCGTTCGCCTACGCCTTTGTGCTTGCTTGTTTCAAGGTTTTGGAAGAAGCCGCTGTGGGCCTGTATCATGACGAGCCGTTTCGCGAAAGCGTCGCAGCCTTTGCTGGAGGATCCTGGAAGGGATTTTTGTCAACTAACGGTGTTGTTGTTCGTGGTTCTGATGCCCTTTTTTGGTTTCACAGAACTGCGACGGGTCCTCGGTGAAGAAAGGTTATTGGGCGGCTTTTTCCGTGCGCGGCATCTGCTGGATCTGCCACCAACTGGTTCTTAACCCTAAAAAGGACTACTCGCTCGGAGATCCCAGGAATCTTAATGTACGCCTCACTCGACTTGCTTACTTTCTAACGATTGTTTAGTATGTTCGTTCTAACACATCCATCGAATTTGTTTCCGCAATTCTTCCATTTTGTACCAGGCTTGCAAGGAAATTTCTGGGAAACGGAGCGGCCGATGAAGCTTCTGCGCTTTCTTGCGGTACTGTGCTTTCTGCCGGGAACCTGTCACGCCCAGTTGCCGGAATACTATCAAACCATCAACCGCGTCACGTGGCTCTCGCCGAACATCGATGCGATTTTGCCCACGTGGATTGCACTCGGAATGACCGATATCCACAAGTACGCGAACATCAAAGCCGAGGGGACGGATCATGGCAAGCCCGCGACCATTTATACCTTGCAGGTTACCGGCCGCCTCGGCAATCTGACCGTCGATTTCCTTCAGCCAGCCGAAGGCCAGTTGAACTCCTACAACAATTTCCTGGAAAAGCATAAGGACGGCATTTTTTCTGTTGTCCATGAGGTTCCCACCAGGGAAGTGATGGACAAGGAAATTCAGCGCATGGCCGGCCTCGGCGTAAGTGTGCTCCAGCAGCTTACGCTTGAAATCGACCACACGCCGGTGACCTACACCTACTTCGACACGGAGCCACAGGGCAAATATGTTCTTGGCCTTGTCTACTGGCCCGGCGGGGCGCCCAAGCGTCTTGAGCAGAAAACCGTTTCGCACATCGCTCCTGTTGTTCGCGATGCGGCTGCGGTCAGGGGCTTCTGGCAGAAGCTTGGCTTCCCTGGTTTTGAGCTGGAGCATGCAACGCCACGCGACGATTCGCGCTATCGCGGCCAGCCCCTTTCGCTGGCGTTTGAAGTGGGCTTTCAACGGATGGGCTCCATCAGTTATGAGTGGATTCAGCCACCATCCACTCCAGCCAATATTTATGAAGATTTCCTGCAGCGGCATGGCGAAGGCATCCAGCACATTGGCATGCCAGTGGACGATCTCTCCAAAGCTACTGCTGCCTATGAGAAACTCGGCTTTCCCGTGTGGCAGGCCGGAGCATGGGGAGATGTCGGAAAGCCCGATTCGGGGCAGTACCACTATATGGACACCGACAAAATCGGCGGCGTAAGTGTTGAGCTAATCCACGCCTATTAACCGCAGCAAAGGCAGAAGGCACAGGAAGCCGTGAAGCAGGTATTCGGTAGCATGCCGCGGTGATACATAGCGATGGAGACGGGCCGCACCGATGCTTTCGCGTGAGCGCAGCCAGTTCGATAGCACCACTGGTCGCGCAACGAGTATTGTGCTGCCGTGAGCAACGGTAAGTACGATCAGTTAGCCTGCGCTGCGCAACCTCAGGTCTGACGGCGCGATTTCTGCAGGGTTTCTCCGATTTATTCCCTTGAACATCTACAGCATGCTGCCGAGCAAGGGCGACGGAACCTTTGCGTACGGGAGACGAAGCTAACAAAGAAGAACCTGGCGAGAAGAGAGGCGGCCTACGTTGCTGACTCGCGAAGACCTGGTCCAGAACCGCTGGCTGAGCCAAATTGTGTTTCTGCTGTGGATTCTGGCGCTATCGCTGATACTGGCGTTCTGTTACTTCGCCAGTTCGCTTTGCATTACGTTGCTGCTGGCGTCATTCCTTGCGATAGTGGTTGATCCGCTGATCATGTATTTCGAGCGCTGGCACATTTCACGCACGGTGTCCGCAGAGGTGCTGATTATTGCGGGGACAGTGCTGATCGGCACGCTAGCTTATATATCTTACCGGCAAGTTTCCGACGTCGTCGATGACTTGCCGCAATACGCACGAAGGCCGCCTGAATTCCGAAATGCCGACGAAGAAAGTCCCTGAGGTGAAAATCAGAGGGGAATATCCGGAGTGGACTTCTTACGTGATTCGCGGAGTGGGTCCGGTGAGCGGAGCCGCGATCATAATCGGTGTGGTACCGTTCCTGATGTTTTTTTTGTTGATCCAGAAGAACCGTCTGAAACAGAAATTGGCAATTGTGTGGGGAGATGAAATCGACGTGTCAGCGATGGCCACGAGGGTCACGCGAATGGTTAGAGGATTTGTGTTGGGGAACCTGGTGATCGGATCGCTGATGGCGTTGATCACCGGTGTGGTGCTTTTTGCGATGCATGTTCAAGGGGCCGCGGTGCTGGGGACAATTAGTGGGTTGCTGAATCTGGTGCCATTTTTGGGAGCGATTCTGGGGGCCGTAGTGCCACTGGGAGCGGCATTGTTGCAAAATGAACCAGTGAGCGCGTTAACGATTATCGTGTTCACGGTGATTTCGCTGCACATTATCTCCGCGAATCTGCTGGTTCCGCGAATGATCGGAAGACGCGTCAGCATCAGTCCTGTAGCGGCGACGGTGGGCATCCTGTTCTGGGGATGGCTGTGGGGACTGATCGGCGTGTTACTGGCGGTGCCGTTGACGGCATTCGTGAAGATCGTTGCAGATTCGCACCCGTCGTTGGGGAAGATCGCGAATCTACTGGCGGAACGTCCGAGCGCGGTCCCACCGTGGTCGCGGGTGAGCGAAGTGCGCGCGCCAGTTGAATATCGGGAAGAACGAGTGGATGTACGAAAATAGCCGGGAAGGAATTGGCGGGACTATTTCTTGAAAGTGCGCATGCCCTTTTTCATGCGGCGACGAGCCTCGCCGGGCCCGCGAACGTCGAGAATGCGATATTGCGAATTGGACAGTTTGTGATAGTTCACGAAGAATTCTTCCAATTCCTCTATAAAAGCTTTCCCCAGATCATCGACGTGTTTGATGTGCGCGTAACTGTGATTGTCTTGTTCTATGGCGATGATGCGATCATTGCGTAGCCTTTCATTTTTCTTATAGGCCTCGCCCTCGATCACTCCCACGAAGCGGCACTTCAATAGACAACCGGGGAAGGCAGGCTCATCCATCAGGACGAGGACATCCGTGGCATCGCCATCCTCGGCTTGCGTAGAGGGTATAAATCCGAAGTCATAGGGAAAGGCCATGCCCGCTGGAAGAAGTTTTTTGAGCTGGAACAGGTTGTGGTCGGGATCGAAGGCGTATTTGTTGCGGCTGCCCTTGGGGGTCTCGATAATCACCTGGATGATGCGTGGATCATCATCGTCACGAGGGGGGAGGCGCAATAGGTTGGAGTTATGAGTATCGCTTTTTTTTGCCATCGGTCATTGGGCCTTTGTACGGGGAGAGCAAGCAACCATTCATTATCGCTGGGGTCTACAGGGAGGCCCATACAGAGGTTCGGGCAGTCAACCGCGGAAATCCACGTAGCGCTTCGTTTTTGGCGAACAGAAACGCGATTTGTCACGGGTAACTACATTTTTGGTCTTTTTAAGGCGAGCTACGCATGGCCCGCCTCTTCGGCAACTCCTAGGTTGGACTTGCAGTGGCATTTTTATAGACCACGGAATCCATAGGAGGATCAATGGCAAACGAAGGAACGAAGAAGGCTCCAGAGACCGAGAAGCGTCCGACACATGACGATCCGCGGAATGAAGACAAGAATAAGCAGCAACAAGGAGGGCATAACCAGGATCCCAAGGAACACGAAAAACCAACAAAGTAGAACTTATCTCATAAATGCTTTGGGGTCGCCAAAGTCCTTGAAAAAGCGGCCGTTTAGATCGGGCCCAACCATTTATGAGATGGCTTCTAGTTAAGAGCCGTACGAAAGTGGGGGCGACGGCCGCCCTTTATTGTGTTCGGGTCAGAGGCTTTGGAAGAGGAATGCCAGCGATGCAGCGCACATGATAAGCGTGCCGGCCCAGCCAAAAATACGCAGATAGGCAGGCAGGGCGAAGCAATCCATGATTTTGCGATCTTGCGTGATGAGCATCATCATGGCCATCACCGGGGCTGCCATAACCCCATTGATGACGGCAGCAATAAATAGTGCGCGAATCGGATCGAGATGAATGAAATTTAGCGCCAAACCCAACAACATTGCTGCTCCCAGAGTGAAATAGAACTTCAAAGCTTTTCCGAATTTGACCTGGAGCCCGACGCGCCAGCGCATGGCTTCGCCCGCCGCGTAAGCTGCAGCTCCTGCGAGAACAGGAACCGCGAGCAGGCCCGTGCCGATGATTCCCGCGGAAAACAAAATGTAAGCGTAACGACCAGCGAGAGGCTCCAGCGCTTTGGCGGCCTGGGTCGCGGTCAGAACGTCGGATCGGTGTTGCCGTTGGCGTGAAGCGTGACGGCGGCGGTGAGCATGATGAAGAAAGCGACGAGATTGGAAGCCGCCATACCGACATACGTATCTAGCTTGATTCTCCAAAGCTGCTTGGGAGCCTGTTCTGGCGCGCGAATGAGGGGCTTTTCCAGTTTGCGGTCTTTCACTTCTTCCGCTTCCTGCGAAGCCTGCCAGAAGAACAAGTAAGGGCTGATCGTGGTGCCAAAAACAGCTACGACCATCGTGATGTAGGCACCATGGAAGCTGGCAACCGGTGGAACGAACGACTGCCACAACACGCTGGTCCAGGGGACATGGACGATAAGCACGGTGATGACGTAAGCGAGCAGAGAGAAGGAAAGCCACTTCAAATAATTAACGTAGCGCGTGTAGCGAACGAACACTTCGAGGAGAAGGGAAGCGATGCCCAGCCAAAGGATATGAATCCAGCGGGCGCCGCCAACCAGCATGTGCATGGCTTCGCCCATGGCGCCCAGATCCGCGCCCAGATTGAAAATTGAAGATATCAGAAGAAGTAGAACGATTGTGACGACAACGGGTCGCGGATAGTTTTTGAGAAGATTTGCGGCAATGCCCCTGCCTGTCACTCGGCCAATGCGCGCGCTGATTTCCTGAACTGCGCACATCAGCGGATAAGAAAAAATCGCCATCCACAGGACGCTGAGCCCGAATTGCGCACCTGCCTGGGAATATGTGGCTATGCCGCTGGGATCGTCATCAGAAGCGCCCGTGACGATCCCAGGTCCAATCTGGCGAAGAGTGCCGAGAGTGGACCAGAAATGCGGCACATTTTTCTTGTCGACTGTTACTTCTGACCCCGGGGCCAGGGGCTGCGAGGTCTGGCTGTGCGGGAGCGAGGAGCCGCCAGGAAGTGCCATCTCCGGATTGTCAGAACCTGCCCATCAAGAGCAAGACGACCAGAATCACGACGACCAGGCCGAGTCCGCCGCTTGGATAGTAGCCCCAGCCGCGGCTATAGGGCCAAGTCGGCAGCGCGCCCAAAGCCATCAACAGCAGAATCACTAAAAGTATAGTCAGCATGTTGTGTTCGTCCCGCAGGCAAATTCCCTTATCAAGCGCTCGAGGGAAAATGCGAAACGCGAATGCGGGCTAGTAACCTCCGCGCCTATTCGAATCCGAATGCAAGAAACATGCAATCAAGGCAACCGTGTAAGTCCCAGACGCGTAAACGTTAGAAGCAGCACCGTTTGTTGCGTGTCGCGCAAGAAGACGGCGAAGTACACAGCGAAGCTTGCACGCCTACACCAAAGACTCGATGGCTGGGCGGCCGGATTTTGCGGACTCTGATACCTGAATTACTGGAGGAAATGGAAAATGAGCGATGCGGAGAAAGGCAAGAGCAAGAGTGACAAGAACGGGCGGGAAAAACTGATTCAAGACCTCAATGAAGACCTGGCTCGCGAATATCAGGCCATCATTGCGTACACGATTTATTCCCAAGTGCTGAAGGGCGCCGAATATATGGACATTGCGGGCGAACTGGAAAACCACGCGGCGCAAGAGCTGAAGCACGCCCTGATCATCGCAAAACAGGTGGATTATCTGGGCGGTATGCCGGTGGCGCAGCCGAAACCGGTGCATGTCACCGATGACAACAAAGAAATGCTACGGGCCGATTTGAAAAACGAAACGGAAACCATCCGAAATTACCGCCAGCGCGTGCGTCAATGCGAAGCGCTGGGCGAATACGCGATGGCCGAACTGATTCGAGGGATTCTGGTGAACGAGCAAGATCATCTGATTGATCTTGCGACGGCTCTTGGCGTCGACGTGCCGCGAGTCGAAAGCTCGGACAGCACGAAGTAGAATCCATCAAAAAAAGAAGGACGCTAGAGCAACCAGCAGGCCCGCATCTGTTGTGGGAGTTGCGGGTTTGGACTTCCCGGGAAGGGCGGAAGGCCTGGATCCGCATCAGGAGGAGGGAGATGTGGCTCTGAGGGACGCTTCGGTGGAAATTCCGGCTGCGGCGGTTGTGGCGTTGGCTCTTTCGGCATGGGAGTTTTCGGATGATCGGGCACGGTATCAAGACTTAACATTGGCACCTCGTTTTGTTTTCAAGGATAGCCGTTCACAAACCTAGGCATTTTCGCAAACACTGTGACATTTGTGGCATCGGGTGATTGACGGAGTTTGCAAGGAAATCCTACGCACTCGTTTTGCAGTGAATCGCCACGCAGGCTGATGGCGATTCTGTGTGTTTTTGCGGCAATTTACGGATGGAACTTTTGATTGGCGCGAAATACGCTGCGTGCTGAACCCTGAGAGGCACTGGCGGCCATGTCCGATTGCGGAGTGACTGCACACGGTGATCCGAAGCGGGCCTTTGCAGTTTGACCGTTCTGGAAGTCATCCTGACCGCCAGTGTTATTCATCCTCTGCTTCTACCTTCAGATTTTAGCGATCCTACATTCCACAGCCGATGGAGAGTGACGCGCTCTGGCGAGACTATTTGTTCCAGGAAGATTTTATGCAATCGCGCCGCGCAAAGTGAGTGCGACTAAGGCTCGGCAAAAGGAGAAATATGAACGCAAAGACAGTCTCTGGAACGGTGGTAGCAACGCTGTTGGCTTTTGGAGGGATTACCGGTTGCTCGAACATGCACGACAAGTATCCTGACGTCTCCGGTCAGATTCGAAATTCGCTGGATCAAGCAGGTCTGAAGGATGTGAGCGTCAGCCAGGATCGAGACAAGGGAGTTGTTACGCTGAAGGGAACGACGACGTCCGATGCGGACCGCGGACAAGCCGAATCCATCGCGAAATCCATTGCCTCCGCGGAAGTGGTCTCCGACCAAATCGCGGTGCGGCCTCCGGGTGATGAGAGCACAGCAAAGAAAGTAGACTCCGATCTGGATAAGGGCATCGAGAAGAACTTTGACGCTGTGCTGGTCAGACATAAGCTCGGCAACAGCGTTAAATACGACGTGAAAAACGGCGTAATCACGCTAACGGGCAACGTAAAGTCACAATGGCAACGCGAGGGCGTGGAAAAGCTTGCTTCCGGCGTGCCGAATGTGCGGCAAGTTGTGAATGAACTGGAAGTAAAAAATCAGAAGGCGTCTTCTAGAGCGAGCTCGTCTGACTAATTGGCAAAATCGGCGGGGTTCCCAGCCCCTGCCTATTCCTTCCGCACAAAACCTCCTACTTTTTTGGAATTCAACGTTTCAGGTATTGGAAGATGCCGCGAAGGCGCGCAGCCTTTTGTGCTTATACATGTCTTGATCGGCCTTGGCCATCAATTCGCCGAGGGGAACGGGAGATTGTGGATCGTATTTTGCCACGCCGACACTGAGCGAAAGCTTATAGCGGGATTCCTCCGCGTTCACCTTATCCAGGTTTTTCGCCAGGCGTGACAGCATGACTTGAAGATTTGGAATCGATGCTTCCCAGGCGAGGATGGCAAATTCGTCGCCGCCAAGGCGGGCAAGCAGGTCGGAGTCGCGGAATGTCTCCTCCAAGGCGGGCAAGCAGGTCGGAGTCGCGGAATGTCTCCTCCAAGGCGTCTGCCGCGCGAACAAGCACAAGATCCCCTTCCTGATGACCGAAGGAGTCATTGATCGCTTTCAGATTATCTACATCACAGAAAAGCAGCAGCACATTCAAATGATCGCGTTGCGCGAGCTTCAGTTGCTGCGAGGCCGCTGCAAGGAATCCTCTGCGATTGAAAAATCCGGTGAGATCGTCGGTGATGGCAAGCGAACGAACCTCGCGATCGAGCAAAGACTTCCCAACAGCCCACACGGCAGCTCTTCTCAAAGCGTCATGGACGGCAGCGGGATCGAGCTTTTTTGATTTGACGATATCGGAAAGCTCGTCCAGTGCGCGCAGAATTTGATCGAGTTCATGATCTTCGGATCGAAAGGCGGAAGACAGAACGGACTCCAGAGTTTGTTTGCAGGGCAGTTCGCGGCGGCTGAAAGGAAGCACGCGGTTGGAGGACTTATTCGGCTTGGCCTTGCGCTTATGGCCGGAGTTCGCTGGCACGTCCTTCTGCGCATCAGAAGTTCCTGAAGTCCGGCGTGGCATGGGCCCAGTCCCTCACATCCGTTCTAAGAGACGCCTGCGGGATCGTCAGACTATAGTTCCATTACTAGGGCGGGGTTGCCATCAGGTGATAGCTGTACTTTGAGGCGAGTTGAGCAAAATCCAAAGGACAGGCAGGCAAGCGAAGTCGGATGGACGGCGAGAAAGAATGGGGGTAACCTCAAAATTACCTTGGAGGAATGAATGGAGATCGATCAGCAATTTGCGCATGTCTTGCTATTTAGCTGTCCGCAATGCGGCAATCCGCTGGCAACTGCGTGCGCCAGCACGAAGAGAAATCTAGAACAGGCGGAAGCACATTGGTTCAACCCTCATTGCTACTGTGGATGGACCGGCGATGTGATCGGCGTGACGTCCATCAAGCATTGGGTTGAACCGTGGAAAGAAGCAGTGTTGTCCGAGGGCACTTCCTGCGACGGAGAACCATTGAACTGACAAACTTGAAATGTCCGAATCCCGGCGCCGGCAAACCCAGCCTATAACCTCACTTGCAGCGCAAAAGGTTTACGTAAATTCGATAGCTCCAGCCGCAAAGTAAGTGATACGGCGAGCGGTTCGCCGGCCTTAGGGACAGGCGTGAATCTCGTTCAACGAAGCGCGGCGATTTGTCTTGGAATTTGTGGCAGCGATTCTTGCTTTGACGGGTGTGCTGTTTCTTTCGCGGGGGCGCTGGCGATTTCTTGCTGCTGACTATCGGGTACGTCGATCTGAAAGTAGCCATTTTTCCAGGTGGATGGATAGGTCTGCACAAACTGATGCTCGAGATCCGTGGTCGCGGGCTCGTTTGTGGGCACCAAAATAAATGTGCGCGGCGTGCCCATGCGCTGGATTGCGGACTCCGTCTCATCATTTTGCTTGAGCAGGTAGACGTTCATTCCTTTGTTTTCATACAAGACGCACGCGGGAACAGCTCCGGCATAGCCGACGCCAACGAGGATCGGGCAGTCGGGGCACTGTGCGCGGACCTGGGTCATCATGGCGCGGTAGTCGATCGATTTGGTCATCGAAATTGGCGTGAGCGCGCCGGCGATTACGACCAATGCGAGCATAGGAATGGCACGCGGAAGGGCAGAGACGCCGTATCCGATGAGCAAGGCCGCAAAGGGAGCGGCGATGCCAAGGTAATAATCCGTGGGCATTTTGGCGATGGATTTGTTTGTGACGATGGCGAGAAGCAAGAATCCGCACAGGAACGCCCCATAGGTGAAAGGCACCAGCAGCTTGTTTCGTTTATATGCCCACCAGCAGCCGACTGCCACGAAAGAAGCCGCGACGAACAGCGCAATGGTCCAACCCGGCAGCCAGGTGCTGGGCATAGTGCTCTCGATCGAGCCTTTCAGCAGTGCCCATACTTCTTTGTGGAAAATGCCGAATCCGGGAAATTGCAGCGGGCGCGCTCCGATGTGAACGCGAAGAAGCGGAATCAAAGGAGCATCACAAATGGCGAAGGTAATTACGGTGAGCCAAACCCAGCGCCGATTGGTTTTCCATTCCACGAGGCATTGCCAGAAAAGAATTGGCAGTACGCAAAGCGCGGCAAAATAATGCGTGGCGATGCAGGCGGCGGCGCACACCCCAGTCCACTTTGACTTTCGGTGGGCTAAGAGAAGCGTCAGCACTATAAGGAACGAGACCATGGCGTAGGGGCGTGCGTTATAGGCGTAACGCATTCCTACGGCCGATAACGCGTAGACCACAACCGGGACGGGCGCCCATCGCATGCGTAGGTCAATTGCCAGGCGATAGAGGAGACCTAGAGTGCCCAGGATGAAAAGTGCGGATAAAGCACGGGCCACTTCGAGCGATTCGCCGAAGGCTACACGCCAGAGTGCGAGTGTCCAGAAATAAAGAGGTGGGTGAACGTCCTGCTCATAAAGTTCCGACACGATTTTTGCCAAATTCGCGGAGGGCTTGAATTGCGCAAGTCCAAGTGTCCAATTGAGTTGGGCGTGACCGGAAGTTGTGAGCATCGTGATGGCTTCGTCGTACCAGATGGAGCTATTGCGCAAATGGATGGTGGCGGACACCAGTGAAATGATGATTGCCGCCAGGACGATTGCATACTCCAGCATGCGAGGATTCACTAAGCCTCTGGCCCTCACGACAATCCGATAAGGCTGGGTAGGGAAGTGTTGTTCAAGTCCAAAAGGTAATGACATAAAGTACGAGTGACCGTTTTCGCCTGCTATTAAAGAGAGAAGAGAATCGCTCAAATGGGCGGCTAAGTTACTTGGTTCCTGCCTTCAGGTTGTCTAGGTGCTTTCCGCGTGGCTGTATTTCAGTGTCGCCGTAGGCTTCGTCAGGGTGTTTATTCAAATTGTCTGTCGGAGGAAGTCGGGGCACCTTGGACGTGAGTGGAACTTGTGTGTCGCTCCGGTGCGTTTTCACGCGGCTGTGGGGCTTAGTTGTTTTTGGTTCTTTGCGATTCCGAATCAAGACGACCTCCTGTCCCACTTTGTGAAACCAAATCCGCATGCATGCGGATTTGAAAAAAGAAATGGTGCTAGCCTTTGCGGTGTTTGAAGAATTCGACCTGGCGAAGACGCTTCTCCGCTGCGGCCTTCGTTTTATACGGACCGCCAAGATTCTTCTTCCCGTTCTCGGAAACGACCTTGTAACCCTCTTTCACTTTCTTGATCATGATTCTTCCTCCACATCCGATTTTGGGTGAGCCCTCATCCAAGTCAATGAATGAAGCTCTGTAGATACGCGTGGCACGGGCAGGTAGGTCGTGATCGGGCGGGTCCTGCGTAGGTTTCCAGTGATATACCGAATAGGGCCTTGCACGAAGGGGTCAATCGGACCAGCGCCTGCGACGATGGTATTCGCCGCCGCCCCAGCCCCCCAGATCAACTATCACAGCAATGATCAAAATAACCAAGTTAATTCCGGCGAGAGGCAGGCCGGAGTTCACGATCCATGCGTAGACGAGCGTAGTGAGCGGCAGAAAAATAAATCCGAGAAGCGGCAAGAGTAAACCGTGGTAGGCGCGCTGCAAATAATTAGAGAAAAAGAAAAGCAAGACGAGTGCGATGCGCGGAAATGCGGCAAACAGAATAAGGATGAGGCAAGGCATAGAGTACCTCTGACTGGCTATGTGTTCGCTTTCACGGCCGACGGCATGAGCGGTGGTTGTCTTGCCCTAACTTACGGTGTGTGTCCGCTCCTCCGGAATTTGCATTGCGAGGCTATTAGACAACAACTCGCATCGGTTTGCTCTAGGTGGAAAGCTGTAGGCACGGGGTCGATTTGAAGGCAATACAGAGTGACAGGAGATAGAGTAGGGTTCGAGCCGTATGGAATCCGTGTTTCATTAAAAGTAGCTTAGAGACATTGGAAGTTCAGTATGGACAGGAGGCTATAAAATGATACGGTGGGCACTTGGATTTTTCGTGATCGCGTTGATCGCTGCGGTTCTGGGATTTGGCGGTATCGCCGTGGCTGCCGCAGGAATCGCCAAGATTATCTTTTACATTTTCATCGCGCTTTTTATCATTTCGCTGATCGGTCACCTTGCAAGCAGGGCTTAGCGCCCATTGCTGGTAAACCGCAAGCGTAAAACCAAAGTGAAAAGAGGCATTTGTGCTGAATTTTACCGGGTGCGCTACGCGGATTTTCTTCTGCTGGTGCGTGCGGCCTTGCGAGCTGCTCGACGCATGCCTGCTTTTCCTTTCGTGCGGATCGCCTTCTCAACCGATTGGCGGCGCGCTTGACTCCCACGGCGCTGAGCAGCTGTGCGAGCATGCTTCGATAAGTTTGCAGGCGATGCGGCCGAATGGTCTTCGCGTTTTAACAAATTTAAAGTGGCGCTCGAACGTACCCGTGAAGGTCTGCGATTGGGGATTCCCTTTCCCTTTTGCGTGTCGCGGCGGGCCTGCTTGCGCGTTTTGGCGGGGATGCGGCGATTGGGAGACGGCAACGCAACGCCGGCGCGACGGGCCTTCGACAATCCGATCGCAATCGCCTGTTGCGGTGACTGAGCGCCATGCTTACCCTCGCGAATGTGATGCATCTCTTCGCGCACAAATTCGCCGGCCTGGGTGCTGGGAGACTTTCCTTCTTCTTTATCGTGACGAGCGCGTTCGACGGCTTCTTCTGGCATCTTGACCTCCCGATCTGAAAGATGTGAGTGGCGGACGTGTTGCCGGACACCAAAGGCAATCGCGGGTAACGGTCACCGATTTGAGAACCGATTTTACGGAATAGAGATCAGATCCGGCTGATAATCCGGGGTTCGACGGCCCTGTGCACTGCGCGATACGCCGCCACCGGCACATTCGACGCAGCAGCGCGTCCATGGAATGGCTTTCAATCGCGCCGTGGGAATTTTTTCTCCACAAACCCCACAAATGCCATAGTCGCCGGTTTCAATGCGGCGCAGTGAAAGATCGATCTCGGCGAGAGTGCGAACTTCCCGCTCGATATTGGCGATGGCCATGCCCGTGGAAAAATTGCGCAGGGCCAAGCCAACTTCGTCCTCGGGTTCCTGATCCATGACGATCTCCTGACGACGACGCTCGATGCGGCTATTGAGTTCGTCGCGTTTTTGCTGGAGGAGCACCCGCAAGGATTCGTACTCACTCTTCTTATTTCGCTTGATCATGAGAAACACCTGCCTTTTCTGGATGTTCCTTCGACAAGGGCCGGATCGATGCGGTTTACGGCCTTCTTGTTACTGCAAACTGAAAATGTTTCTTAGGATTTATCTCCGCGACGGGCTTGCTCCCTGGGCGCTGAAGAAAGATCGGCTTCCAAGTCGAAGTCCCCCAAAATCAGGCTTCGCGCAAATTCGTCGGCTTGCGCTTCGACGTCTTTCCCGGCAATTCCGTAACGCTCCCGAATGGCACCGACCAGCTGATCGCGCTTGCCGCGGAAGACCATGGAATTGTCACAAATAAACATCCCCCATTGAACCCGGAGGCTGCCGGAGCAGCACTTCCACTTACCTTGAATCCGGTCCCACATCATTCCGGGCCTCCTTCGAAAACCGAGCCACAAAGCTGAGCACTGCAAATTTGTTGGAATCACTTCAAATAACAGAGCTATAAAAGCACCTCAGAGGAACGCAGGCTATCCGCAGAAATATGGAGACAAAGGGAGAGGAATGCTGGAGCGCGCGTTCCTCGTCTCTACCGGAGCGGAGACCTGCGACGGCGCGGCTTATCCCGCAGCAATGGGATTATGGGTAATGATAAAAGGGAATTACGCCTCGATGATGCTGTTCTTGATGGCGTAGCGCACGAGCTCGCTGACGGAATGCACCTGGAGCTTGCGCATTATATTGGCGCGATGAGTTTCGGCCGTTTTCACGCTGATGCCGAGAACGGAAGCCACTTCCTTGCTGCTTTTTCCTTCGGCCAGCAACTGAACGATTTCGCGCTCACGAGAGGTGAGGCGGCTGCGCGGAGAAGCCGGAGGCTGCAGCGGAGAAGAGACACGATCGGAAAAATCATTGAGCAACATCTCCGCGGCGCGCGCGGTAAAAAAGGTGCGGTGATTGGACAGCGCCTCGACCGCGTTCACGAGATCTCGATCCGCGTCCGCCTTCATGACATACGCACGCGCGCCTGCCTCAACAATATCTTTCACGAGCTGATCGGAGAAATGGAGACTCAGAATAATGATGCCGGTTTTTGGCAGCGCCTTGCGGATGCGGCGAGCGGCCTCCAGACCGTTCAGGTCCGGCATGCTGATATCGATGACCACGATATCCGGCTTGTGTTCTTCGGCGAGGCTGACAGCTTCTCTTCCCGTGCGTGCCTCGGCGCAGACCTGCCAGCCCGCGTGAGACGTAAGAAGCTGTTTCAAGCCACGGCGAAGAATGTCGTGATCGTCTGCCACCAAAATGCGCAAACTCTTCGTATACGGAATCGCGCCAGGGGCTTTCTGTGTTTGGGTCGCGGCAGTTGAGGTAGCCATGATGTTTGCCTCTCTGAACTTTGAATAACTGGCCGTAGGGACGACTGGGAAACGGAAGTATTGAAATATGGACACCGTATTTACGCCATAAGGTAAATCCTGTATTGGGCGGCCGCTCAAATATGGAGCGCGTATTTCATTCGCGGGGAAACGTAGATCCAAAAACATTTGCTGCTCGGGTGACGCAAATGAATGGCTGCAGGGTTCGCCCGATAGGAGAGTTGTGCACGGCTTGCGACGATTGCACTCGTCGCATCTCCATAATGTTTGTCCGCTTGCGACTTGAA
The DNA here is from genome assembly GCA_963701055.1 of Candidatus Acidiferrales bacterium. Classification (GTDB taxonomy): domain Bacteria; phylum Acidobacteriota; class Terriglobia; order Acidiferrales; family UBA7541; genus Acidiferrum. The sequence continues at coordinate 2,614,572 of OY969563.1, forward strand.
TACTTGAATGATCGAAAAAATTGAAAGGGGAAACACGAGATGGCAAAAAACAAATCTGTGCTTGGAATTTACACGTCCCGCAGTTCGGTTGAATCTGCAATTACGCATTTGCGGGATGCCGGATTCGCTAGCACCGACATTTCCATTTTGCTGCCAGAGAATTTGGGTCCAAAGGAGTTGGCGACGGCGAAAGCAACAAAGGCTCCGGAAGGGACAGCAGCTGGCGCGGGTTCAGGTGCGGTGATCGGCGGCGCGCTGGGATGGCTGGTGGGAATTGGCGCGTTGGCGATACCAGGGCTTGGTCCATTTATTGCCGCTGGACCGATCATGGCGGCGCTGGCGGGAATCGGAGTTGGAGGCGCGGTCGGAGGATTTGCCGGTGCACTCGTTGGGCTTGGTATCCCGGAATATGAAGCGAAGCGCTATGAGGGAAGACTGCAGAAGGGCGGGATCCTGACTTCGGTGCACTGCGATACTTCGGAAGAAATTGATCGCGCGAAGGAAGTTCTGAAGCGCACCGGAGCGGAAGACATCTCGACGACGAGCGAGTCTTCTGTCAGCTCAAAGTCCGATGACATGGCGCGTCGGGCCGGACGGTAAATTTGTTGATTTGCAATCCGTATGAAGTTTTGTCTGCCACGTGCGCCGGCTGGTGAGGCTTGTTGAGAGCCAGCAGTCGGCGCATTTTGTTTCAGTAGTGTTTTGCAGGATAGCAAATTCTTATGAACACACCGGCAGCGCGCTTGGGAGAGCAATTATTCTGGTTGCTTGTCCTCGGCATTCCTGTGGCATGCATAAGCTGGACGGTCACGCGCGAAGAAGTCTTTCGAGAGCCGCGAGAATGGTTCACGAAGAGAAATAAGGATGCCGCGAGCGGGTACGAACGAAAATTCTTTTACCTGCTGGCCTGCGAATACTGTTTTAGCCATTACGTGGCCGCCGCCGTTACTGCATTATGCAAATTTCGGTTGCTGCTTCGCGAATGGCGAGCCTATTTCGTTGCTTGGCTTAGCCTGGTGTGGATCGCGAATTTGTACATAAATATCTTTGGACGCTTACGCGACTGGAACGTATCGAGATTGCTGCTAGTGAGAATAGTCCCAGGCTAAAAGAGAGATTGCGTGCGCGACCATATGACAATTAGTCCGCGGAAGAAAAAAGGAAGGAAACAATGGACGAGGAGAGCGACCCGTCCCAGCCCTCTCGCTTCATCTCTGAAGCGCTCCGGGTCGCCTCCTCGATCGAACAACAGCGTAACGAAAGCAAGGTTGCCATCCCCTTACGATTCGGTCCATAAGGTAAATATGGTAAAAATGCGGAAGCGAGAGGAATTTACCTTGAATATCGGGGAGGTTTCGCTTTCTATATGCTGGCGAAACGAAATCGCAACAGATTTGCACCCAACGCAAAACTTACCTCGGGCCCGGATCATCGAACGACTAAAAAAGGGGGGGAAATCATGGCGTCAACTCTGTGGAAGGGACACATTACTTTTGGGCTTGTATCCATTCCAGTCCGGCTATTTGCCGCAGCGCGTTATGAGCACACGCGGTTCCATGAAATTCACCGGGAATGCGGCACGCGCATCCATCATCAACTGTACTGCCCGCATGACGAACGAGTGGTAACGCGAGACGAAGTGGCGCTGGGCTACGAGGTGGACAAAGATAAGTTCGTGCTGGTCGAGCAGGCGGAGTTGAAGAAAATCCAGCCGAAGTCCTCGAAAGTGATGGAGATTCTGCAGTTCGCAAAGCTGGATGAAGTCGACCCTATTTATTTTGAGACTTCCTATTTTGCAATCCCCGAAGAAGGAGGGAAACGAGCTTTCGACTTGCTGCTACGGAGGCTGGAAGATTTGGAATATGCAGGCGTGGCACGGATCACGCTGCACCAGCGAGAGCGCATTGTGATCATTCGCGCTTTCCAACAGGGCCTGACGCTGCACACAATTTATTATCCGAATGAAATTCATAAGGTGGAACAGTACAAGCAGACGGGCCTGAAAGATTTAAGGAAGCAGGAGATCGCTCTTGGCGAGCAATTTGCCAAGACGCTGGTGAAGCCGTTCCGCCCGGAGGAATTCCGCGATCAGTATCAGGCGCGCGTGAAGGAACTGATTGAGAGCAAGGCGAAAGGCCACGCGGCTCCGAAACCAGAGCAATCAAAACGGCTGGCGCCGGTGATCGATTTGATGTCTGCGCTGAAGAAAAGCCTGGCGAATGCTCCGGCGGCCAAAACTCCGAAATCCAGGAAGCTACGCCGAACCGCATAGCCAGCCACGCAACCTTGAAAAAGTAAAGGCTCTTTCATCGCGTTCTCGGGAATCGCTCCGATAGTCCCGCACCAGGCCAGGAGTTTACATTCATCGAGCAAGCTGGGCCGAGTGTGTGTCGAACAAAGGTGGCATATGAGATTTGGACCATTTCTAGTGATTGCTCTGCTGCTGTTCATTGCCTGGATTGGCGGCTTCCTCGTTTTTCACGTAGCCGGGGCGCTTATCCATCTTGTTTTGCTGATCGCGATCATTTCCTTGATCCTGCACTTCTTCACCAGCTCCAGAACCACGTAGGCCACCAGCAATCGATGGTGCGCATGTTCTTGAGAGAACTCAGAACTGACGCGCGCGCTCCAAGAAAGAACTACATGCAATACCGGATTGAGCGGGTTCACCGCTCGATGATGATATGAATCGACGACCGACTTGTGACTGATGAGGTGAAGCGATGGGAAGTGTGAAAGGAATGAAGGTGGCCATCCTGGTTACCGATGGATTCGAGCAAGACGAACTGCTGAAGCCACGCAAAGCGCTCGACGAAGCGGGAGCGGACACAAAGGTTGTCTCGCCTAAGGATGAAACCGTGCGCGGATGGAATCACACCGATTGGGGCAGCGAGGTAAAGGTGGATGAGCGGCTGAATGAAGTGAAAGCAGACCAATTTGACGCACTGTTGCTGCCGGGTGGGGTGATGAATCCAGATAGGCTTCGGATGGATCCGAAGGTTGTTGAATTCGTGAAATCATTTTTTGCATCGGGAAAGCCGGTCGCGGCGATTTGCCACGCTCTTTGGACGATCATCGAAGCGGGCGCGGCCCGCGGGCGAAAGATAGCGTCATGGCCATCGCTGAAGACGGATCCGCGGAATGCCGGCGCGGAGTGGGTGGATAAGGAAGCTGTGATCGACGGGAACCTGGTGTCTGCAAGAAAGCCCGACGATATTCCCGCCTTCAACCGCGCGATGATCGAAGTGTTTGGACAGGCGGAGGATAAAAGTAAAACGAAAACAGCAGAGGAAGCGGCCGGAGAGAAGCGCGTGAAAGCAATTTCGAATGACCCCGATCCCGGGCGTCATGCACAACATCTGAAATTGCTGCTAAATGACGTTGCGGCGCGCGCCCGCGACGATGTAAGAAAAGTGTCCGATCCGAAGGCGCAGGCGCTGTTTGAAACGACCGCCGAAGCGTTGAAGGGCCTGGCGAAAGCATTTGACGACTATGAAGCGAAACGCGAAGAGGCGTGGAAGACGGCTGGATCGCGGTAGTGTTTTGTACGAGGAAAATGGGAGGAAGCTATGCCGAGATACGGGCGAGGTGCAGGTAAATCTGTCAGAAGCGCGATGCGGCGGCGCAAGAGCGGAACTTTGCGTTCGGGCAAAGGCGGCAAGGGCGGACGAGTGAAGAGCCGAAAGCAAGCGATCGCGATTGGATTGTCTGAGGCCCGGAAAAAGGGCGCAAAGGTTCCGCGTAAGAAGAGTAGCTGACGCTTTCGTTGACGAGCTTTGTGCCGGTTGACGAGCGGTCGCGCAAACTCTATTTAGTGTAGCCAGACTTTCGGTTCCACCGACGTGCCGGGTCGCAGCCGATGGAGGAAACCATTGAGCGGCGGTGCGACCTCCATCCCGGCGGCGTTTAGAATCAACAGGCTGCGGATTTCCAGCGGTCGGGCGCTTACAGTATTCGCCGAGCCAAATCGCCGCTCCTGCGTGACGTCCCATTTTTACTTTAGAAACGCTTACGAGATGCAGTAGTTAAGCTGTTGGCGGAAATACCTGTAGAAAAAAGTACTTCCGTGACGGAACAAATTCACTCCAAGTACGTCGGTTTGCGTTGAGAATTGCTGTGGACTGTGGATTTACTGTTTTTCGTATTGGTTCATGATGTGCATGACAGGTAGAGGTGTTGGACGAACTCAAGGCTCAGGGATACTACGAATTCTGTAGAGGAGAGCTCAAATGAATAGGGAAAAGGAAACACTGGATTTCAAGACATCGTTTTGCAGCAAATATGAAGAGCTGCTGGTTGAATGCCAAAAAGCGCTGGAAATATGGGCCAAGCGGCGCGAGGAAGCATGGCAGATGGGATGGCACGGCAAGGAAATCGGCGGCGAGCTCGTGCGCTTGCAAGCGGCATTTGCGAAATCCTACGCCGTGCTACAGAAACTTACGCGGGAATGCCCATTGTGTGAATTCGTTTCGAAAATCGCGAAAGATGATTCGTCACATTCGCCTTATGTGACCGTCACGCACCACCACTCGCGGCCGGCGTGAAACAAGCACGGACGCGTTTGAGAGAAAGCGGTTTGATTTATGACACAAGCGGTCGAAAACTCGCTCAGTCACACCCTAGAACCGATCTGCCCACGGGACGATCATAAAATGCGGTACGAAGCGAAAGGAATATCATGGAAGGCCATGCCGGACGATGAGACACCGCAGACGATCGCTTCTTATCATTGCGATTGTGGTGGATGCAGCGTGCGTTTCGACAATTTGACTGGTTACTTCACGGTGGTTTTGACTCCGCAACAGCCTTATTTCATCGAGGAACCGGGCGTAAACCTGTTGCAATGTCCGGAACATCACACGTGGCTTTACAGAAGCAAAAGCCACGACAATATCTCGCGTTACCGCTGGCGTTGCGGTGTGGACGGATGTGATTACGTCCACTCACAGAAAATTGAATGACGCGAGTTTGTTGCCAGATGCCTGCTACAAAACGCTGCCGCTGCTGATCGGTTCTCCGCTTTCTTCATCCTGGGAGCCACGCGAGACAATCGGAATCTCGACAGATACGACCGTGCCGCCCTCTTCAGCACGATTAACTGACAGCAAGCCGCCTAGCTCCCTGGCACGTTCGCGCATGCCGCCGAAGCCAACGCCCATTCCTTCATTGCGCTCAAGGAATGAGTGCAGGCGCTCTTGGGGGATGCCACAACCATAATCTCTTACGCTTAACGCCACAGTGTGTGGGCCGATGTCCATGGTAATTTGCACGCGCTCGGTTTTGGCGTGCCGGTGGGCGTTCGTCAGGCTTTCTTGCAGGATGCGAAAGATGGCCGTCTCAATTTCGTTGGAAAAGCGCGGAACAGTCTCGGGTATGTTGAGAGCGACGGCGATGCCGCTGCGCTGCGCAAATCCTTCGACGTACCAGCGAATCGCAGAGCCGAGGCCGGTCTCATCGAGCAAGGGTGGGTGCAGAAGATAGGAAATCGTTCTGGTTTCGGTGAGACATTGTTCAAGCAAGCCGATTGATTCCGTGAGCACTTTGCGAGCCGATTCGGACTCGATGTTCCGCAGCGAGCTCCGAATGTTGATTTTCACGCTTGCGAGATATTGACCGAGGCTGTCGTGCAGATCGCGGGCCAGTTTGCGGCGCTCGAGGTCCTGGACTTGCAGAATGCGAGCGCTCAAACGGCGCGCGGCCTCCTGCGCTTGTTTTTGCAACGTTAAGTCCGAGTTGATTTCCAGCCAGCCGACGGGATTACCCTTCGCGTCGCGGCGATAGGTCCAACGGCTCGCCACGGTCATCCGGTTGCCATATCGAGTGGATTGCTGAAGCTCCCCCTCCCAAACTCCTTTTTGTTTTAGTGTGGACACTACTTCCTGATAGGAGACTGGGAACTCCGTCTGCAAAAGTTCCGATGCATTCTGGCCAATGGCTTCTTCCTTCTTCCATCCATAAAGGCGCTCCGCGCCATGGTTCCAATAAGAAATCCGGTTTTCCAGATCACTGATGAACACGGCATCGTTGGCCATGTCCAGAAGTTTGGCCTGCGTGGCCACTTCCTGAGCGCTTTGCCGAAGAGCGACCTGATGGCCCTTTACTTCCTCAAGCAAGCGGTCTCGGCCACTGCGCAGAGTCTCTTCCGTCTGTTTGCGGCTGGTTATATTCCGCGAGGCTCCGATTACGCGATACGCCTTGCCATCGGCGTCGTAAAAAAACCGCGCCTTGTCTTCGATCCAACGAATCATCCGGCTGGGCAAGATGATGCGGTATTCCATGCGCAAATCCTGCCGTTTATTTCTGGCAATTTCCCATTGCTGCAGAAGCGCGGGAAGGTCTTGTGAGTGAATACGGAATTTCCACGCTTCCCACGACGCGGGAGTTTCTTCGGGATTGTAACCCAGCAATTCGTATTCGCTTGGGGACCAGATCATATGATTGGTGCCCAGATCCATGTCCCATGTACCCATCCTCCCGAGTTCCAGGGCCAAGTTGAGGCGCTCTTCGGATTCGTGACGACGAATGTGTGAATCGATGTGCGCGGAAACGCGGGAAAATAATTCGCGAGCGGTGAAGGGTTTCGACAAATAGTCGTCAGCCCCGGCATTCAGACCCTGAATGCGGAACTCTTCGCCGGCACGAGCAGACAAAAGTATGACCGGCGTAGTCTTCAAGTTGGGATCCTTACGAATCTCCCTGAGAAGTTGAATCCCATCCATCCTGGGCATCATAACGTCACTAAGAATCAGGTCGTAGCTTCGCTTGGCCGTAAGAACGAGCGCTTGCTGGCCGTCGCCTGCGGTTTCTACTTCGTAACCGCCTTCCTGGAGCAGGCGGCGCACATAATCGCGCATATCTGCATTGTCTTCGACGAGTAAAATGCTTGGGACGCGCCCAAAGATAAGTTTCGCATTCGCTTGCGTGGTGTTGGCAGACTGCAGCGGTTGGTCCGACTCGATCGGAATCCACGCGAGGGCCTCATTCTGAAACATCGCGCGATGCCGCGCTCGGGCCAGCTCATCCGTAAATTGTCCAATGCGATCCTGCGGAAGGTGCGCGGACCCAAAAGGTATGGATACGATGAATCGCGTACCGGCGCCATCTTCGCTTTCGACGAAAATCGACCCACCGTGAAGTTTTACCAGTTCCTGAACGAGCGCCAGGCCGATTCCAGTACCTTCATGAGTGCGGCCGGAAGTTCCTTCGACGCGGTGAAAGCGTTCGAAGATTTTGGGAAGCTCCGCCTTGGGAATGCCGACGCCGGTATCCTCCACGGTGAGCTGCGCCATGTCACCATTGGCCTTGAGTTCGACGGCGATTTTTCCAGAAGGGGTAAACTTCAGGGCATTGGAAATCAAATTCAGAACAATTTTTTCCCACATCTGCAAATCGATATAAACCAACTTGCCGAGATCAGGGCAGTTCACATCATAACGCAGGCCCGCTTTTTCGATAGCGGAGCGAAATACACTGGCAATGTCGGTCGTAACTTGAGAGAGAGAAGCCGGTTGATAATTCGCTTGCGTGCGGCCGGCTTCGATGCGGGAGAAATCCAGCAATGTATTCACGAGCTTCAGCAGGCGCATGGCATTTCGATGCATGAGATGGAGTTCGCTGCTCGAGATCGTAATTGGGTCGTGGCGCGATAGCAGATCTTCGATCGGCCCCAGAATCAAGGTTAAGGGGGTACGCAGCTCATGGCTGATATTGCTGAAGAACGTGGTTTTGGCGCGATCAAGTTTCGCGAGTGCCTCTGCGCGCCCGCGTTCCTGATCTAACAGACGGGCGTCGGCAATACTTTTTGCAATCTGACCGCTCACAAGTGACAGAAAGCCGCGGTAGTCATCATCCAGCTTCTTGTGGCAGTTCACTCCCACGATCAGTGCTCCCATTGCTGTCCCTTGTCCGGTCTGAGCGATAGGCAGGACGATGAGTTCGTTGGGACTTATCCCCCAGAACCCCCCAGGCAATGAGAGATGGAATCCGTCTCCTTCTCTTAATTCTACTGGATGGCCGGTGTGAATGGCGTCGTTCAGGGCTGGAGCCAATAACGCCGCACCGTTCCCTTTGCGGAGCTCGATTTCGTTCAGGAAGAAGGGGTCCTCGGCGCTTATCCCGGTGTTCGCGACCGCGACAACTTTCGTCAAATCATCATTCGCTTTGTAGAGAACGGCGCAAGGGATGTCATAGGGATTAGCGCCCAGAGCTTGCGCAGCAAATTCCCAGGATTCCTTTTCGTTGGTAGCGTCCAGACTGCGCGTTCCCAGGTCTCGAAGAGTCAAGAGGCGGCGCTCGCTGATGACTTTATCCGTGGTTTCCGCGACAGGGGTGATTACGCCGACAACTTTACCGAGATGGTCGCGAATCGGTGTATAGGAGAATGTGTGGTAGGTCTCCTCGGGATAGCCGCTTCGTTCGAGCAAGAGCATCAGGTCGGCAGACCACGTGGCCTCGCCGGTCCGCAACACGTTCTCCAACATAGGGCCGATCACATCCCAAATTTCCGGATAAACTTCACGACCGGGCCGGCCAAGCGCAAAGGGATGTTTTGCTCCCAGCGTTCGACGGTAGGAATCGTTATACAGCATGATCAAATCGGGTCCCCACCAAACGATCAGATCGAAGCGGGAACTGACGCAGATGCCGGCGCTCAACTGCAAACTTTTCGGCCAGCATTCGGGAGGTCCCAGTGCACTGTCGGACCAGTCTCTTGTGCGCATCAGCGCACCCATTTCACCGCCGCCGGCAAGCCAAGGGATGCGGTCCTCGGTCAAAGCGTGGGTGGCGGCTTCGCCAGTCTGGGCTGCAGCGCCATTGCCATTGCGGACACCGATGATTTTATCGATGGCCCCGAGGAGATTACGCGACAGGTCGGCTTTCGCTACATATCCGGCAGCTCCAACTGCGATGGACTGCCTTTTGGTGATTTCGGGATCGTTCTGGCTAATGATGAGGACGGCCGTATCCGGAAAGTCGCGCCGGATAATCCGCGCCGCATCGATGCCGTTCATCTCCGGCATAGAGACGTCCATCAGTACAACATCCGGCCGCTGAGAGCGAATCATCTGCACGGCTTCCTTGCCATCGCAAGCTTCACCACAGACGGACCATTCGGGACGAGAAAGCAGCAATGACCGCAGAGCTCGCCGGATTACCTCGTGGTCGTCTGCGATCAGGATACTGAGCTTCTTCAGTTGCATCACCTCTACCTGGAAGTAAGGAGTAGCGCACCTGGTGAGGGGTGGGCTTGAGCGAACGTTGAGTGATTAAATCAATGGAAGTGTGGGATGTACATACATTACTTGCTGTACGATTCGGCAAATCCGGCAAGGTTCTAGAACTCATTGGGGCAAAAATAGTGTAACCAGTGGATGGTTACTCAAGCGGGTTGAGTGTTATTCAATAAAGGTAAGGAAATATGCCGTGCAAGCACATATGAGCACTACGAAAGGTTCCGGCGAAGGTAAGGCGGTCGTGGTTGTCGACGACAATGCCGCCGTGCGGAAAACTGTCGGTCACGCGTTGCTGGAAAATGGATTTCGCTACTATGGCGAAGCCGAAAACGGCGCGGAAGGTATTGAAGTTGTGAAAGAACTGAAGCCGGATCTGGCGATATTGGATTTGTCGATGCCAGTAATGAATGGCTTGCAGGCGGCGTTGATTCTCCGGAGATTATTCCCTCACATGCCGATTATTCTTTTTAGCTTGTACGGCGATGGAGCGGTCAAAGCGGAGGCGGCACGAGCCGGCGTTGACGCGGTCGTGTCAAAAACGGAAGACATGCCGGTATTAATCGGCAAAGCCCACGAATTGCTAAAAATCTGACAATTTTTTCAATTGAACTGCAGGATTCGAGAAGATGTTCGATGGCGTCGGCGCTATGAATGCCTGATCCTCCTACTCAGGGGAATTCGCGTCTCGGCGCTGGAAGGAATTGATGTCGCACCCCGTGCCCGATGTTGAAAATCCAACGTAAACGGCATGGCTGGATCGAAATTCAAGGAGGGAGGCGATATGGGTTCTGAAACTTTGACGAAATGCGCGCACTCACCTTGTCAGTGCCTGGTGGACGCGGAGCAGCAGTTTTGCAGTTCGTCCTGTGCCAGCGTCAGAGGATCTGCTCGCGTGCCGTGCGTGTGTGGGCATCCAGTTTGCGTTGGCGAACCGAGGCTCGACGACGAGGACGATCTGCTTGAGGCGGAGTGATAACGCGGGCTGTCAAGTCTCCTGCGACAATATCTGCGCGACCGTTACATATTCCAGTTCGCATCGCTCGCGCGAACAACGGAGAAGCAACGCGCCCCGGCTCATGTTCCCCATGCCTATGAATTTGCGGGGAACGAGCAGGCGTTCACCGAGGATTTCCAGTAACAGCGGGATATATTTACGCGTTGCGATACTTCCCAAGAGCACGATGCGGAAAATCTGCCCGATAGTTTCGGAGAGCCGGCGTAAATCGCGCTCGAGAGAATCGCGGTAGATGGGATCTTGCGCGTTGATGCGAACGTTGGCGAGTTCAGATAGGTCCGCGAAGCTTACGATGGTTTCCGGGCGAAGCAGGCCGCGCGACGGCGTGATGAGAAAAGCGCCGGGAAAGCCGGGTTGGGTATTGGAAAAAGCGGAAGCATAGGCTAATTTTCCGCGAAAATAGAGTGGGCTCATGAAGCTGAAGGCTTCCCCAAGGGAAATTCCAGTTGTACGTAATCGCTTCGCCAGTTCGAATTCCGCTTCAGGACGGAAGAGCATCGCGGCGCGCTTGCCGCCGGCATGTGCGGGAGACAAAAGGTAGATATAACGATGGCCGGAAGTTGACGCCGCTTCCGCGGTTTGCGGGGTAGAATCGCCGGGCGCTTTTCCGTGGAACACGAGGCGCTTTGCAGTCTTTTTTTCGCCCATCTGAAGCCTTGCTACCCCTCACATACTCTATCTAGGTGTCAAAAGCGCAGTGAATACCTGAACTACGGGAGAGGAATGCGATATTCAGCGCGTTCCAATGAAGTGCGGCGTTATCGGCGTCCGCAAACAATAATTTTAGCAGGGGTAGCCACCGTGAAAAATAAAGTGACCGAAAAACAGCGAAAAGGCCGCGCCATGAAGGCAAAGCAACGCCAATGGCGCGAATCTTCGCGGGTTGTCGGTATTCTCGCCGTGTCGGGAGGCTTTACGAAGAAGTCGCCGGGTCGCCGCAGTGCTGAGAAATTGGTGAGTGAGGTGCCGGAGTGGCATCAAAGTGCCACACAATCCGGCGATCTCACCGACATTTCCGAGGTCGGCTTCGGAGGTGGCGAGAGCGGATTACAAAAGATCGCCGCCGGATATTGCTCGCTGCGACCGAAAAGAGATACAACGGCCGAAGGAGAGAGGATAATCGTCAAGTGCGAATTCCTTTTCGAGTGAAGCCGATGCTGGCTACTTTGGTGGATGCGCCGTTCACGCGGGCAAACTGGATATTTGAGGAAAAATATGACGGCGTGCGGATTCTCGCATACAAGGAAGGCTCGCGAGTGACGTTGATTTCGCGGAATGCGATTGACCGCACGGAGAATTATCCGGAAATTGCTCGAGCCGTGCTGGCGCTGAAGGCAGAGACGCTGCTGCTTGATGGCGAAGTGGTTGTCTTCGATGCCAAGGGCGTTTCTCGCTTCCAACTGTTACAGCAGGGAAAAGGGAAACCAGAGTATGCCATCTTCGATTGGCTTTATCGGGATGGCAAAGATTTGAGGCGGGAACCTTTGGCATCACGCCGCGGGATTCTGGAAAGTTTGACGCGTCTCGGTCCGAGTCTGAGGATTTCGGCGAAACTTGATCCGGATGGACTGAAGGCGTTTCGAATAGCAAGCAGGCGGGGATTGGAAGGCGTCGTCGGAAAAAACCTGCAATCGATTTATGAGAGCCGAAGATCGCGCGAATGGCTGAAGGTGAAGGTACACCACGAACAGGAATTCGTGATCGGCGGATTCACGAAGCCTAAAGGCACGAGGTTGGACTTCGGGGCTTTGTTGCTTGGTGTCTACGACGGCAAGGAGTTGCACTACGCGGGAAAAGTGGGGACGGGCTTCGATGATGAGACGCTGAAGAATTTGCGGCAGAAGTTTCAACCGCTCATTCAATCAAAATCACCGTTCGAAGAGTTGCCGAAGGAGTCTGACGTGACTTTTCTGAAACCCGAACTGGTGGCGCAGATTTCGTTTACCGAATGGACCAAAGACGGGAAGTTGCGCCATCCGGTCTATTTGGGGCTTCGTGACGACAAGAAGGCCAAAGAAGTCCGCCGGGAGGGCTAGATGCGAGCGGCTGCTACGAATCCGGAAGTGAAGATCTCAAATCCAGACAAGATCTTCTGGCCGGAAGAAAAATACACGAAACAAGACCTGGCCAACTTCTATCGCGATATTTTTCCGCTTTTGAAGCCTTACGTGGAAGATCGCGTTTTGACGCTTGAGCGCTGTCCAGACGGCATGGAAGGGCAATGCTTCTACCAGAAACAGAAACCCGAGGGCATGCCAAAGGATACCCCGACAAAGCGATTTCAGAACGTGAGTGGAAAACGAAAAGCGACCGATTATATCGTGGGAGGGAAACTTTCGACACAGTTGGCGCTCGTGAACCTGGGATGCATTCCGGTGCATGTGGCCGGCACACGAGCAAAGACGTATCCAAAATCAGATTGGATCTGCTTCGATTTGGATCCAAGCTCCGGAAAATTTGCAGACGCTGCCCGCGTTGCGTTGCTTGTTCGCGACGCTTTGGACAATGTGGGCCTGCGCTCCTTTCCGAAAACGTCCGGCAGCCGTGGCCTGCATGTTTTTGTACCCATTCGCCTGGGACCTAACGCGGAAGAAGTGCTGAAGTTTGCCGAAGACTTTTGTGCACGCCTGGCGAGTGCGTTTCCAAAGGAGACGACTGTGGAACACGCAATTGCGCAACGCGGAGAGCGCGTCTATCTGGATCCATTTCGCAATGGACCGTTGCAGACGGTGGTGAGTCCATATTCGGTGCGAAGAAAGCCGCATGCGCCGGTTTCGACGCCGCTGGCGTGGGCTGAAGTGACGGGGAAGCTCGATCCATCCAGTTTCAATCTAGGTAATTTTCGAATGCGGCTGAAGAAAAAGGATCCGTGGGAGGACTTTTTTTCATCTCGTCAATCGCTATCGCCAGCTATCTCGCGCCTGAAGAAAGTCTGAACACGGAAAAGAGGGGTATGTCATGCCGCTTGAAAAATATCGAAAGAAGAGAAATTTTCGCGTCTCACCGGAACCCAAAGGGAAAAAAGCGGGCAACCGGAAGAGTTCGCTACTTTACGTCATTCAGAAGCATCGGGCCACGCAGCTGCATTATGATTTCCGGCTGGAATGGAATGGCGTGTTGTTGTCGTGGGCTATACCGAAGGGCCCATCGCTCGATCCAAGTGTGAAGCGTCTAGCCATGCAGGTGGAAGATCATCCCGTTGAATATGGAAACTTTGAAGGCGTGATTCCGGAAGGCGAGTACGGTGGAGGAACCGTGATGTTGTGGGACCGGGGAACATGGACTCCCGAAGAGGGCGAGTTCGCGGAAGGGTTGAAGAAAGGCAGTTTGAAATTTGAGCTGCATGGGAAGAAACTGCGCGGATCGTGGGCGCTCGTGCGCACCAAGAGTTATGGCAAGAGTGGGAAGACGGCGTGGTTGCTGATTAAACACCGCGATGAGTTCGCTTCAAAGAGAGACATTACAAAAGAGAAGCCTGCTTCGGTGTTGAGCGGCGGCTTGCTCAAGGATATTGCTCGAGACGGCGGAGGCGACGTCGCAAAAGCGGCCACAGGCGATCCTCAGAACTGAGCGAGACAAAAATGCAGCCGGCGACAAACGCCAGTCGCCAGTCGCCGGCTGCCGGCAGGAACAGGATCAAGCGTTTGCGGAACGCGATTTGCCTTTGCATGCTGGCGCGAGTTTCTTCTTCTTCACCTTCTTCTTCGGTTTCTTCGTCCTCAGTACCCTCCGAGTTTGCGGAGGCATTGATTTGCCCGGCCAGCTCGGTGAGTTTGGCGTCGGTTTCTTTCTCTTCGTTCAGGGTCTTTTCCAGGATCGCAGCGGCTTCGTTTTCTCCCAATTCCCGGGCTCAGCTGTGAACGCAACCAAAGGCGGCGATTTCATGATGTTCCACGCGTTGCGCGGCTGAGATGAGGGCAGCGTCCTTCACGCTTCCCTCGTAGTCCTCTTCCATCATTTCATCGCCTTCCTGAACAATCCCCGCCATTCCTGGACACTTCTTCGCCGTGGGCTTTTCGTCCAGAGAAGTAAGAACCTTCTTGAGCCGTTCCACGTGTTCCTTCGTCTGTTCAAGATGACGCTCGAATCCAGAGCGCAGATCGCTGGACTCGGCCGCCTTGGCCATCTTGGGGATCGCATTTACGAGGCGATTCTCCGCGTCGTAAAGATCTCGAAGCTCGTCAATGAATAAATCTCTGAGCGTGTTTTCCTTCATCATTCACCTCTTAACCTGTGTTTGTATTTGGGGGCCGACTGGATGAGTACCCGCTTTCACGGTAGGTGGATTGCCACCGCGCGCCAATACGGGCGAAGCCGTAGGGCAGCGAGTGCAAAGGTTTAGCAGGCTCGGTTGGTCGCTTCGAAGGCGCCTGAACGCGAACGAGAGGTGGCCAACTGCTAAAGCGACACGCCAAACTCAACTTTGTGCAGGCAAAGACTTGAGGTACGCGATGATGGCTTTCGCGTCTGCCGGAGTCATATGGTAGATGTGCATCGGTGGACGCAGCACCTCGCCTTGGGGACCGATTCCTTTTTCGAGCACTCTTTCCATTTGTTCATCCGTATAAGTGGGAAGACCTGCTAGGGCGGGTACATGGTCCGCCCAATTCTGGATCGGGCGCACCGGCATGATCCAAATAGGGGCACCTTGTAACCACGCGTGCGGATCAAGATTGCCCTGTGCATCGCGGGGAGTGTGGCATTCCGCGCATTTGGCCACTTCCTCCACCAAATATTTGCCGCGCTGGACATCTCCCTGCTGTGATTGAGGCGCGCTGCGTTGCGTGTGACCGGCAGCAGCAAGGCTAAGGAACCCGATGAACGAGATGCAGAGGAAAGATACCAGAATGACGGATCTTCGTTTTGAGACGGCCATATTTGCCCCGGCGTTCGCGTCTTGAAGGCCAGCACTATACAAGATTCACGGTAGGCCGAAGTGCGATTCGGAACAATCCGCGATTGCCAGTATCGGGGGCAGTTATCTCCTGTAGTCGGAGTCAGTCCTTGACTCGGATCTCGACCGTGCCTTCTTTGCGCAGAACGTCGACGGCGAAGGCCTTGTCGTGGCGGGTGATGAGCAAGTCCATATAAGCATCATTGACGGAGAGTCCCTCAATTCGGAGTTCGTCGAGAAACCCAGGTAGATGTGGATTATCGAACTGAATGAGCCGCTCCGAAGCGCGGACCTCAAATCCCAGAGAGGCGCATAACAAAAGATACGGAGCGCCGGATGCCCAAGCTTGCGGTGCGCACGCCACGGGATAGAGGGTCGGTCCCGTACCGTCGGGGCGACGGTGGAATCCGCAGAACAATTCGGGAAGGCGATTTAGATCGACGTGGCGTGCAGCGTCAAACATCCCCGTAAGAAGCCGTGCCGCAAGGCGTTGTTGTCCATAATTGGCCATACCCGCGCCAACCAGGGCCGTGTCGTGCGGCCAGACGGAGCCGTTGTGGTAGGACATCGGATTGTAGCGTGCCTCGCGTGCGGCAACGGTGCGAATCCCCCAGCCCGAATAAGACGCGCCATCCATTAACGTGTCTGAGACAAGGCGAGCGCGCGGGGGGGGCGGCGATGCGCGTGAACAACGCGTGGCCCGCGTTTGAAGCTCGTACTTCGCATTGCTTTTTATGGCCATCCAGCGCCAGGGCGTAGGTTCTCAGTTCGTCGTTCCAGAAAGCATGATCGAACCGGCTTTGCAATTCACGCGCTTGTGTTGCGAGCTGCGAACTTATCTCCGATTGGCCGAGGTGCTCGGACAGCATGGCGATCGATTGTTTCGCCGCATAAACGTAGCCTTGCATCTCGCAGAGCGCAATAGGAGGTTCGGCGAGTCGGCCATCTTTATGAAAGATGGAATCCTGAGAATCTTTCCAGCCTTGCTGCGTTAATCCTTTTTCGGAACGCTGGCGATATTCGTAAAATCCGTCGCCATCTATGTCGGCGTAGGTATCGATCCAGCGGAGAGCCGCTTCTATTTGTGGCCAAATATTTTTGATGAAGTCTAAGTCGTTGGTGCGATGGAAATAGGCTCCGGCTAGCATGAGAAATAGTGGAGTGGAATCCACACTGCCGTAATAACGCCCGAAGGGAACCTCGCCCGTTGCCGCCATTTCGCCGTGGCGAATCTCGTGAATGATTTTGCCGGGCTCTTCATCGCGACTCGGGTCTTCTTTGGTTGCTTGAGTCTCCGCAAGATACGCCAGAACCCCGCGGGCAATAGCGGGAGCGATCCAGAGACATTCCATGGCGGTGATGATTCCGTCGCGGCCAAAAACCGTGCTGAACCATGGTACGCCCGCGTAAGGATAATCGTTCTCAGGATTGCCCTCCATGAGCATCATCAGGTCGGCTTGGCAGCGAGCCAGCCAGCTGTTAGTGCGTTTGTTCGAACCAATCAAACGCGTTCGAAAAATCGGCGTGGAGATGGACTCGGCACGGCGCGCGGGCGAAGCGTTTGGAGCTTTTGAAGCTTTGGGGGCAAATCTCTCGCAGGTGACCGTTATGGACAGGCTCCATTCTTCATCGGGGCGCAGCTCGCGCGCAAAAGCGACTTCGCGGTTGATCATCGATTCCGGCGGGGCGGAAAATGAGATGCGGGTTTGTCGTCGAACGCCGTCCAGTCCTTCGTAAGCCAACACAAGAGCGTTGTCTTCGATGGAATCTTCTAAACGCTGGCCGTGGTGTTTGCGTGGCGTACCCCGCACCTCGAAAATGTCGGCGAAGTCGGCGTCAAAGACGAAGGCGAGCCACAAGGGATGCAGGTGGGCACCGTAATTCAAAAAGCGAAAGTGCATGTGACACACGGCTTTGGAAAGCGAGGCCGAGCGAAAAATGTGAATGGTGCCTTGAGGGACATGGCTGTTTTCGCCTGCTGGTGTGTCGAGATTGGTTGCGTCGACAGTCAAAAGGGAGTTGTCTTCTCGAATCGTGGAGCTGAGGAGAAGAGGCTTGCGCCCGCCGAGGTAGAACGCCAGGCGCGAGAGATGGCGCGTCTCCATATGAAACAAGCCAAATTGCATAGTGCCAAGAGATTCGATGTCGCCATAGCGATTGAACACCGTGAAGGTTTCGCCGTATTTCAAGACACGGGTACGATCATCGGCGAGCGAAGATGTAGCCCTGATGTAAAATTCCTGGTCGATGCTGAGCAGGTCTTCGCGTCTTGCGGGCTGCTTCATGACACGATTGTGCTGGAAATCTCCATCGAGTGCACGGCGCGTGGTGCCGGCGAGTGGTAGTCGGCAAGCGATTCATATATCGTCAAGTAATTCTTGGCCATGCGGCAAGACGTGAACCTGCGGTCGAACGTGGCTCGGCATTGCGCGGTTCAGGGCGGCAACACGCTCCAGCGCCACGACCGCCTCTTCCTCACTGTTGACGATGAAGCCGGTGATCCCGTCGTCGATAATCTCCGGCACGGAACCACAACGAAACGCGATTGTGGGCGTACCGCAGGCCATGGATTCAATCATGGTTAGGCCAAAAGGTTCCGGCCAATCGATGGGAAAAAGATACGCGTACGCGTTTCCAAGGAATGCACATTTTTGCGTTTCGTTAATTTCGCCCAGAAATTCCACTCCCGGCTCCCGCAGCAACGGCTCTATCTCTGTCTGAAAATATTGCCGGTCAACGTCGTCGATTTTTGCCGCGATCTTCAGCGGCATTTTTGCTTTCACTGCGATTCGAATGGCGCGATCCGGTCGTTTTTCCGGCGAAATGCGACCGAGGAAGGCAAGATATTGGCCAGGATTTAGTTGTGGCCGATACAGATTCCGAGGAAGTCCGTGGTATACGTTGCCAATCCAGTTCACACGGCCAAGTGGTTGACGCTGTGCTTGGGAGATCGAGACCAAGGGTTGGCGGTCAAACTGCTGATACAGAGGCACCAGGTCCGGCATATCCAAACGGCCATGAAGAGTCGTCACCGCCGGCAATTGTAAATTTCTCGTGGCCGGAAAATGCGTATAGTCGGTGTGAAAATGCAAAATGTCGAAATCGTCGGCCATCGACAAAACTCTATCGAGCATCACGGTATGGTGGGCGAGCGGATCTTTGCAGGTTCGGGTGAGCCGCAAAGCTTTCGCACAGCTGCTTTCCAGATGAGCAGCCGTTACGGAATCGCCGCTCGCGAAAAGTGTGACATCGTGACCCAAGCGTACTAGTTCCTCAGTCAAGTACGAAACAACTCGCTCCGTGCCTCCATAGAGTTTCGGAGGGACACTCTCATACAACGGCGCAATTTGGGCAATTTTCATGAAATCCTCTCTGCCCACAGAGTTTAGCCACCCTCGCGTCATCACTGTATCCGAGCAAACCCGTAAAACAGTTCGAGGGTGACTGTAGCTGGTTCGGCGCGCAGGCAATATAGCCAGTAACAACCCGTCATGTTAATGGCCTTGGAAACATTCGAGAAAATACAGGAAACACCCTACTGTAGCGGGTACAGCCAAGCTGGTAAAAAGTCTGGTGCTACTTTGTAATTCGGTGGCGAAGAATGTTTAAAGTGAGCCTGCGAATTTAACGGTCCGCGGTCCTGGGTCAACTGACCGCGAGAGGTAAAAGCATGAACGGAGAGATGGCCGCCGATATCTCCACACCCCAAGAAAAGAAACGATCCAAGCGGAAAAATGGCAGCAATGGTTTTTCTGAAAGTGAATCCTCCGAACTAGCGATAATCCTGCAAACTCTTTTAAGCGTCAAAAATGGAGACTTTTCCGTCCGCCTTCCCGTGGTCTGGACGGGATTGACGGGCCGGATTGCGGACACATTCAATGACATCGTAAGCGCAAACCAACACATGGCGCTGGAACTGAAACGTCTGGGACAAACCCTTGGAAAAGAAGGAAAGATCCGGGAGCGCGTGCGTTTCAACATTCCGCAGGGAGCCTGGGGTGAGATGGAGGGCTCGGTCAATACGCTCACCGAAGACTTGCTAAGGCCTATCACGGAAGTCACTCGTGCCATCGCGGCCGTGGCCCAGGGAAACTTGACGCAGACTGTGCGCATGGAAGTCGACAACCGTCCGTTGGAAGGCGAGTTTTTGCGTTCAGCCAACATCGTCAACACGATGATTCAGCAGCTTGGGGTGTTTACGGCGGAAGTGACGCGCGTGGCGCGCGAAGTCGGCACAGACGGCAAGTTGGGCGGACAAGCCGTGGTGCCCGGTGTTGCAGGCACCTGGAAGGATCTGACCGATTCCGTGAACCTGATGGCCAGTAACCTGACCGGACAGGTACGCAACATGGCCGAAGTCGCTACGGCGGTGGCCAGCGGCGACCTTTCTCGCAAAATTACTGTGGACGTGCGCGGCGAAATTCTTCAGTTGAAAGAAGCCATCAATACGATGGTGGACCAGTTGCGTTCTTTCGCCTCGGAAGTAACGCGCGTGGCGCGCGAAGTCGGTACGGACGGCAAGTTGGGTGGGCAAGCCGTGGTGCCTGGCGTTGCGGGCACGTGGAAGGACCTAACCGATTCTGTCAACGCGATGGCCGGAAACTTGACGGCGCAGGTTCGCAACATTGCCGAGGTCACGACGGCGGTAGCGCGCGGCGACTTGTCTCGCAAGATTACCGTCGATGTGAAGGGCGAAATCCTGGAATTGAAAGAGACCATCAACACGATGGTGGACCAGTTGAACGCGTTCGCGGGAGAAGTGACACGCGTGGCGCGCGAAGTGGGTACGGAAGGAAAACTTGGTGGCCAGGCACAGGTTCCAGGTGTTGCGGGCACGTGGAAAGATTTGACGGACAACGTCAACTTCATGGCCAGCAACCTGACCGGCCAGGTGAGAAACATTGCGGAAGTGGCCACGGCTATTGCCAAGGGCGACCTTTCGCGCAAAATCACCGTCGATGTGCGTGGCGAAATTTTGCAGCTTAAAGAAACACTGAACACGATGGTGGACCAGTTGAACCGGTTCGCCGGAGAAGTGACGCGTGTGGCGCGCGAAGTAGGCAGCGAAGGAAGACTTGGGGGACAGGCAAACGTGCCTGGCGTGGCTGGAACGTGGAAGGACCTAACCGACTCCGTGAACTCGATGGCCGGAAATTTGACGGCTCAGGTTCGCAACATTGCCGAGGTGACGACGGCGGTCGCGCGCGGCGACTTGTCTCGCAAAATCACTGTGGACGTGAAGGGCGAAATTCTGGAGTTGAAGAACACCATCAATACGATGGTGGACCAGCTGAACGGGTTCGCTGGCGAAGTAACGCGCGTGGCGCGCGAAGTCGGCACGGAAGGAAAACTTGGCGGCCAAGCGCAGGTGCCGGGTGTGGCGGGTACATGGAAAGATTTGACGGACAACGTCAATTTCATGGCCAGCAACCTGACAGCGCAAGTTCGCAACATTGCGGAAGTGGCGACGGCGGTTGCGCGCGGCGACCTGTCTCGCAAGATTACGGTGGACGTGAAGGGCGAGATCCTGGAATTGAAAGACACGCTGAACACGATGGTGGATCAGCTGCGTTCGTTTGCATCGGAAGTAACACGCGTGGCACGCGAAGTGGGAACGGACGGCAAGTTGGGTGGCCAAGCAGATGTGCAGGGTGTTGCGGGAACGTGGAAGGACCTGACCGATTCCGTCAACTCAATGGCCAGCAACCTGACGGGCCAGGTTCGCAATATTGCGGAAGTGACGACAGCGGTAGCGCGCGGCGACTTGTCTCGCAAGATTACGGTGGACGTGAAGGGCGAAATTCTGGAATTGAAGAACACCATTAATACAATGGTGGACCAGTTGAATGCGTTCGCAGGCGAAGTGACGCGCGTGGCCCGCGAAGTGGGCACGGAAGGAAAACTGGGCGGCCAGGCGCAGGTGCCGGACGTGGGCGGTACGTGGAAGGACTTGACGGATAACGTTAACTTCATGGCCAGCAATTTGACGGCTCAGGTGCGCAACATTGCCGAGGTAACGACCGCAGTTGCGCGCGGCGACTTGTCTCGCAAGATCACGGTGGACGTGAAGGGCGAAATCTTGGAGTTGAAGAACACCATCAACACGATGGTGGACCAGTTGAACGCGTTCGCCGGCGAAGTAACGCGCGTGGCCCGCGAGGTGGGCACGGAAGGAAAACTTGGCGGCCAAGCGCAGGTACCGGGCGTTGCGGGCACGTGGAAAGATTTGACGGACAACGTTAACTTCATGGCCAGCAACCTCACCGGCCAAGTGAGAAACATCGCGGAAGTGGCCACAGCGATTGCCAGCGGCGACTTGTCCCGCAAGATCACGGTGGACGTACGCGGCGAAATCCTGCAGCTCAAAGAAACGCTGAACACGATGGTGGAACAGTTGCGTTCGTTCGCCGCCGAAGTAACGCGCGTGGCTCGCGAAGTGGGCAGCGAAGGAAGACTTGGCGGACAGGCAAACGTGCCTGGCGTGGCGGGAACGTGGAAGGACTTGACGGACTCCGTGAACGCGATGGCCGGAAACCTGACCGGCCAGGTGCGCAACATTGCGGAAGTGACGACGGCAGTCGCACGTGGCGACTTGTCTCGCAAAATCACGGTAGACGTAAAGGGCGAAATCCTGGAGCTGAAGAACACCATCAATACCATGGTGGACCAATTGAACGCGTTCGCCGCTGAAGTGACGCGCGTGGCCCGCGAAGTCGGCACGGAAGGGAAACTAGGAGGCCAGGCGCAAGTGCCGGGTGTGGCGGGCACATGGAAAGATCTTACGGACAACGTGAACGTGATGGCCGCTAACTTGACGGAACAAGTACGCGGCATCGTGAAAGTCGTAACCGCTGTCGCGAACGGTGAACTCACGCAGAAACTCACCGTCAATGCGAAGGGCGAAGTAGCCGCGTTGGCCGAAACCATCAACAACATGACCGGTACATTGGCGACGTTCGCCGATCAGGTGACCACCGTGGCGCGCGAAGTCGGTGTGGAAGGGCGCCTCGGCGGACAAGCCAACGTCCCCGGCGCATCGGGTACCTGGAAAGATCTTACCGGTAACGTGAACTTGCTCGCAGATAACCTGACCAATCAGGTGCGCGCGATTGCAGAAGTGGCCACGGCGGTAACTAAAGGAGACCTGACCAGGTCGATTCAGGTGGAAGCGCGCGGTGAAGTTGCCGAACTCAAAGACAACATCAACACGATGATCGACAACCTGCGACTGACCACCGATCGCAACACGGAACAGGATTGGTTGAAGACCAACCTCGCCAATTTTACGAACATGTTGCAGGGGCAACGCGACCTCTCGACGGTCGGGCGCATGCTCTTGTCGGAATTGGCGCCGCTGGTCAACGCACAGCAAGGGTTGATCTACCAGATGCAAACGGAGGAACACGGGGAATTGGTGCTGCTTTCGGCCTATGCCGACGACGTTCCCGAGGGCCAGCGCCGTCACTTGAGAGCGGGCGAGGGTATGGTAGGGCAGTGCGCTTCGGAGAAAAAACGCGTCTTGATCAAGGAAGTCCCCCGGGATGCCGTGACTATCAGCTCTGGCTTGTTCAAAGCAGTGCCGCAAAACGTGATTGTGTTGCCGGTGCTGTTCGAAGATCGCGTGAAAGCGGTCATCGAACTTGCATCGCTCGGTGAATTCACCGCTTCCCACCTGGCATTTCTTGAGCAGCTCACTTCGAACATCGGTATCGTGCTGAACAGCATTGAAGCGACGATGCAGACGGAAAGTTTGCTGAAACAATCACAGCAGTTGGCCATCGAACTTCAGACGCAACAGAAAGAGTTGCAACAAACGAACGAGCAACTGGCGCAAAAAGCGCAACAACTCGCCGAACAGAACGTGGAAGTGGAACGCAAGAACCAGGAGATCGAGCAGGCGCGCCGCGCACTGGAAGAAAAAGCCAAGGAACTGGCGCTTACCTCGAAGTACAAATCGGAATTCCTTGCGAACATGTCTCACGAGCTGCGCACACCGCTGAACAGCATCCTCGTTCTTGGTCAACAGTTGGCGGAAAACGCCGACGGCAACTTGTCCGCGAAGCAAGTGGAGTTTTCGCGAACGATTCACGGAGCCGGTACGGACCTGCTGAACTTGATCAGCGACATTCTCGATTTGTCCAAGATTGAATCCGGAACAGTATCGGTTGAAGCGGAAGAAGTTTTGTTCACGACTTTGTTGGAGATGGTGGCGCGGCCCTTCCGGCACGAAGCGGAGAACCGCCGCCTGACGTTCGATATTTATTCCGATCCCCACCTGCCACGCAGTTTGGTGACAGACTCAAAACGCTTGCAGCAAGTGCTGAAGAACCTGCTTTCGAACGCTTTCAAGTTTACCGAGCAGGGAGGCGTGCGCGTTTCCGTCTGCGTGGCGACTCGTGGATGGAGCGAGGGTCACCCGCTGTTGAGTACCTCCGCGTCAGTCATCGCATTTGAAGTTACAGACACGGGCATCGGAATTCCTCAGGAAAAGCAGCGCATCATTTTCGAAGCGTTCCAGCAAGCGGACGCGGGCACAAGCCGCAAATATGGCGGCACTGGTCTGGGCCTGGCAATCAGCCGTGAATTGGCCAATCTTCTCGGAGGAGAAATCCAGCTACGCAGCCAGCCTGGGGGCGGAAGCACATTCACACTGTACCTGCCAAAGACGTATGTTGGTCCATCGTCGTCGATGGCGACACATGAGTCACGTCCGGCATTGCTGACGGTTGGGCGTCAGCTAGCCCATGTGGTGGTATCAGAGAGTCCGGAAAGAATTCCCGACGACCGCGACGATCTGCAGCCTGGAGATACAAGCCTGCTGATTGTGGAAGACGACATTCACTACGCGCGGATTTTGGCCGATTTGGCGCGAAGCAAAGGTTTCAAGGTGCTGGTGGCGAACAAGGGTGCCGAAGGACTTTCGCTGGCGCGCGAGTATCGGCCGACCGCGGTGTCGTTGGATGTGTTTCTGCCGGACATGCTGGGTTGGACAGTGCTGAACCATCTGAAACAAGATCCGACCACGCGCCACATTCCTGTGCAGCTCTTGACGATGGATGAGGATCGTCAACACGGACTGGCACGCGGTGCGTTTTCTTTTGTCACAAAGCCAGTGACACCCGAGGGCCTGCAAATGGCCTTGGATAAAATCAAGGACTACGCCGCGCCTCGACGAAAACGGTTGCTGGTTGTGGAAGACGATCCCGGTGAACAACTCAGTATCCGGGAACTGCTTGGACACGATGACATTGACGTGACCGTTATTTCGACCGGCGAAGAAGCTCTGGAAGCGCTGGAAGAAAGTGCTTTTGATTGCGTGGTGCTTGATCTTCGCTTACCGGACATGAGCGGATTCGAAGTCCTCGGCAAACTTGGGGAGAGTCCCGCGCTCAGTGAACTTCCGGTTGTCGTTTTCACCGGAAAAGAACTCACGGCCGAAGAAGACGCACGGCTGCGAACCTTGGCGCGAAGCGTGGTGGTGAAGGGCGTGGAATCGCCGGAGCGTTTGCTGGACGAAACAGCGCTCTTCCTGCACCGCATCGTCGCGGATCTACCAGTCGAGCGACAGCGAATGCTCGAGAAGTTGCACGGTTCAGATGAGGCGCTTGCCGGCAAAAAGGTGCTGATCGTCGACGACGACGTGCGCAATATTTTTGCTCTCAGCAGCGTGCTGGAGCGGCGCCGGATGATCGTCTTAACCGCGGGCACGGGCAGGGAAGCGATCGCCACTTTGGAATCCACGCCGGATGTTGCCATCGTGTTGATGGACATCATGATGCCGGAGATGGATGGATTCGAAACGATGCAAGTGATCCGGCAAAACCCGTTGTGCTGGCGCATGCCGATTATCGCTCTGACCGCCAAGGCGATGAAGGGCGACCGGGAAAAGTGCCTGGAGGCCGGAGCTTCCGAGTACCTGGCGAAGCCAGTCAATACAGAACAATTGCTGTCGGCTCTGCGCCTGTGGCTACATCGATAATTATGTCGACCGAGGTAAAAGCACCGATGCGTGCGGACGGTCCGGTAAACATCCTGATGGTGGACGACCAGCCGGCAAAGCTGCTGAGTTACGAAGCCATTCTGCGCGACCTCAATGAAAATCTGATCAAGGTTTCTTCCGGCCGCGAAGCACTCGACCAGCTTCTGAAAACCGACATCGCCCTGGTTCTGCTCGACGTCAGCATGCCGGACATCGACGGCTTCGAACTTGCCAACATGATCCGCCAGCATCCGCGCTACCAGAACATGGCGATCATTTTCATTTCAGGCGTGCATTTGACGGACGTGGATCGCATCCAGGGTTACCAGAGGGGCGCTGTGGACTACATCTCTGTGCCAGTCGTGCCGGAGTTGCTGCGCGCCAAGGTAAGCGTGTTCGCCGAACTGTATCGCAAGACCAGGGAACTGGAGACCGTAAATAATGATCTGCGCGTTGCGGAAGAGCGACTCAGGCGTTTAACCGGCCGCCTGATGCAGATTCAAGATGCAGAGCGGCGTCGCGTGGCGAGCGATGTGCATGACGGCCTCGGGCAGTATCTCGTTGGCGTGAAAATGGGCATCGATCAGCTTGCCCGCCGGTTTGACCGCGAACCCGCTGTACACGAAAGCGTAAGCGAAATTTCGGTGCTGTTGAACCGGGCGATCACAGAGACGCGAACTATCTCTCATTTGCTTCATCCTCCCTTGCTCGACGAAATCGGCCTCGAATCCGCGCTTGCCGTGTACATCGACGGCTTCGGCAAGCGCAGCGGCATATCCGTGACCGTGGATGTGGCTCCGGACCTGGGCCGGTTAGAGAGCGATGTGGAGACAGCTCTGTTTCGAGTGGTCCAGGAATGCTTGCTAAACGTTCACAGGCACTCCAATAGCGCCACCGCCAGTGTTTCTCTGGACCGGCAGAACGGGGACATCCGGCTGCGAGTGCGCGACAAAGGTGTCGGTATGAACACTTCACAGGATGGAACGAGCTTAGGTGTGGGGTTGTTAGGAATACGTGAAAGAATCCGCCAATTAGATGGGACGCTGGAGATCGTGTCCGTTAACGGTGAAGGAACCCGTGTGGTCGCGACCATTCCCAACCGCCCGCAGAGGGAATCAAGCAATTCCAGTCCATTGCTCTCACTCGACAGTCCGGCCGCCATCAAGCAGTCTTCCTAGCCGCCCTAGCCGTTCTAGGCCATGTGCGACTGTCGCTCCGTCAGGCCATATATACAGAATTGCCCCGATTGTCCCGCGCTGGAGGTTCCGCTAAAAAATAAGCTCCATCTTTGAAGATTCAAGCATCTATTGGGGTAGCAGGCTAGAAATCAGGGGGGAGTTGTATGGATAACGGATTGCCAATACTGATTGTTTCCTGTCGACCCGACAACCGGAAAATGTTGATGCGTGTTTTTGACGGACTGCCAATCGACAGCTACTCCGCGCCGAGCATCGAGCAGGCTAAAGAAGTTCTGAGACTGCGTCCCTTTTCCGTGGTCTTTTGCGAGGAGCGTCTCTTGGACGGCTCTTACAACGATTTGCTTCGTGAAGTGCGCGCGCTCTCCGAAGACATTCGATTTGTGGTGATGTTGTGCACAGGCGAGTGGGAAGAGTATCTCGAAGCGCTGCGCCTGGGCGCTGAGGAAGTGCTGCGTTGCCCGCTGCAGCCCACGGACGTGGACCTGGCGCTGATTCACGCGATGAGAGGCACGGCCGCCAGAAGAGAAATGGCCGCGCACGCGTAGATCTGCGAACGGCTCGCCCTTGTAGTGGCCGGCCTTTAAAACTAGAACTGTCCCCAGGTTAAAACCCTAGGAGAATTGTTCGTGATGGCTACTTTACCCATTTCCCCAGCTAGCGACCTGAATAAGTTGCACAGATTGTCTCGCACTTGCACCCACTGCGGCTCCGATGAAATTTACCGCCAGCGGCCCCGCGGCCTGATCGAACGTCACGTCTACAAAGCGTTTCACTTTGCCCCCTACTGGTGCGCCGGCTGCGACAAGCGTTTCTATTTACGCCACCGCAACGCCGCCAGCCAGCGCGCGTAGCAATTCACAGAATCCGAGTCCAATTTTCATTGTGCGTAGCGTGAAGGCGTCGAAGGAAAATCGAAGATAACGACACGTAAAATCCCCTTTTCGGCATCGGCCTGCCACTTAAGGGGCGACAAGACCTACACCGCTCAGTATTATGGGCCACATTTCCGGTAAGCCGGCACGACGCGCACGTGCGAGAATTTCCTCGGCGTCCACTCGGACGACGACCTAGTGCTACTCTACGGAACAAACCCTGCGCATCGACTAGTCGGAAGAGTTGGCTCGATAGCTAGGAGGAAAAATGAGTGAACAGAACGAACCCCGTTGCAGGAAAATCCCTATGAACAACGGGAGAGCCATTCCGGCCCTTGGTTTTGGCACCTTGATCCCCGATCCTGGCGATACGTTACGAGCAACTCGATTTGCTCTAGAAGCTGGCTTTCGCCAATTCGATTGCTCGGAGCGATATCGAAATGAAGAGGCGGTGGGAGAAGCAATACAAGGCGTGCTAGGAGAAGGAAGGGTCCAACGCGATGATCTCTTCATTGCTACAAAACTCTGGAACAACAATCACCGTCCTCAGCGTGTCAAACCTGCCTTCGAGGCTAGCCTCAGAAGGCTTCGGCTCGAATACGTTGATCTATACCTGATGCACACACCTTTTGCCTTTCGATCGGGCGACGATCAGGATCCGAGAGATGAAAATGGCAAAACCATTTACGACGATGGCGTCACATTGCCCGAGACCTGGGGTGCTATGGAGCGCCTGGTCGACGAAGGCAAGTGCCGGGCAATCGGCTTGTCGGATGTTGACATTACACATGTCACAGAAATCAATCGATCTCCGAGAATCCGGCCTGCGGTTGTGCACGTCGAGTCGCATCCCTATCTTCCGCAATGGGAGCTGCTTGAGGCTTGCAGAGAAGCCGGGATCGTGTTCCAAGCTTTCGCGGTGCTGGGCCACTCCTTCGAGCCGAGACTTCTCGAAGATGATGTCATCAAAAAAGTCGCCGCTGCAGTAGGCAAGACAGCCGCTCAGGTTTGTATCGCCTGGGCACTCCAGCGAGGCACCGCCATCCTTACAACCTCAACAAGCTCGGATCATATTCGCGAGAGCCTTAACGTTTCGCCCCTTCCGGAAAGTGCGATGGAGGCGATCAAAGGGATCACGACGCGCTATCGATTCAACAAAGTCGTCGAAACCGGCCTGCCCGGGTTCATCCCTCGAGAGGCAGACCGCAAGTGCGCCGCGGCTAAGTAAGAGGACTGCAGCCACTCGACAAGCCGGCGGATGGGAACCTTCTCGTCTGCTGTTCGCAGCCGACTAGCGATGTGGCCATCGATTTGTGAAGCAGTCCAGCTGACGGAAACGCGCTTCCCGCGGAAGTGGCCCTTTCTTTTGCTTCCCGATGCAAGCCGCCCAAGGAGATAGTCCGGATTGTCGGCAAAAAGAGCATTCGTTTTGCGGAGTGTCGAAATCGCTGTTGTTTGATTGGGAGTTTGGTGGGCAGTGCAGGGCTCGAACCTGCGACCTCCTGCTTGTAAGGCAGGCGCTCTAACCAACTGAGCTAACCGCCCGTCCGCTTTTATCTTAGCATGCGCGCGGCGGCCACCCGTCGAAAATTTGCCGCCTTTCTTGCGAATTTCCCGCTTGGCCAGTACACTCAATAGTTCACAGTTCCATCGAGGACACTACTGATATGTTGCTGAACAGGGACTACGTCGGCCACATGGCCTCCGAAGTTATCAAGAAGCTTCTGGAGGATGATCAGGTCGAGATCAAGGAAAAAGACCAGGAAGCGGTAATCTTGCGGGTGCGCCAGCGCATGCTGGAAGAAATCACCATTGAAGACAAGGTTAACGAGGAAGTCCGCAATATCCTTACACAATATCAGGACGAAATGCGCCGCACCGGCGTCTCTTACCAGGAGATGTTCAAGAAGGTGAAGGGGCAGATTGCCCGCGACCGCAAACTTATCTTGCGGTAGAGAAGGGAACAGGGACGACACCGAACCATGCGATTGAGCCGCGAAAAGATTGTGCGCATCTCTCACCAGATTGTTGAATTACTGGTGCAGAGCAATGAAGTGGAATTCATCGAGGACCGCGATACCATCCGCCAGCACATGGTCCAGACCATGACCAACGTGTTGAAAGAAGAAGAAAAAGTTGAAGTCGAGGTGCGCAAGCGCATTACCTCGCAGAAAAAAGAAATCCTGGAAGGCAGCGAGGAATGGGACGTGCTCTTCCGGAAATACTACGCAGAAGAACTTCGCCGCCAGGGAATTGCCGCAGCCCCCGAAGAGCACCAGAAGGCCGGACACCGCTAAGCAAGAAAAAGGGCGGCACGACGGGCCGCCCTTTTGCACTTTAATATATATCCCTACAATCAGGCCACTATCACGGCGAGGTTGACGATGGCGACGTCGACGGCGGTGGCGTCGATGAAGGTGACGGCGTCGGGTTCGATGAGTCATCGCCATCAGGCCGGCGCTTGAGTGTCGGGCGATCATCATCGCCACTGCTCGGATCCGATCCCTGCGCCGTTCCTTGCCCTTGTCCCTGAGTCTGTCCTTGTTTTGTCTGCTCCGTCTTCGTGCGCAGCGTGGGCTTGCCCGGACCGCTGTCTTGCACCTTGCGCGCAAACATCACATTGCGCAGGCGGCCTTTCACGGAATCAAACTCCGATGTGGTGACGATGTATTCGTCTTTTTCCGGCAAAATCCGTGCGATTTCCTTTTGTGCGGCGGCGATGCGGTCCGGCGTTGGCGGGTGCGTAGAGAACATCTTTGACACCGTGCCCGGTCGGCGCTTCTCGTCTGCCTGGATGCGCTCGAAGAAGGTGACGTAGGAATTAGGATCGTAGCCCGCTTTGTACATGTATTCAATTCCGAGGTAATCGGCTTCGCGTTCAGCATCGCGGGAGAACTTCAAGAAGGTCAAGGGAATCGCCAGTTGCATGCCTTCGTAAATGCCATAGCCGGCCCAGCCATATGGGACAAAAATCATGGCGGCCATCGCGCCGATCTGGATAATGTCGGCCTTGGTCGCCTGCTTGGTGCCGTGTCGAGCGGTGACGTGGGAAATTTCATGCGCCATCACGCCGGCGAGTTCCGATTCTTCCTGCGCGCGCAGGATCAGTCCGCTGTTCACATAGAAGAAGCCGCCGGGAAGCGCGAAAGCGTTCACTTCGTCGGAATCGATCACCTTGATAGTGAAGGGGACTTGCGCGTCCGAGTTGCGCACCAGATTTTGCCCCACGCGGTTCACATATTCGGTGATCACCGGGTCATCGATCATCTTTGAACTGCGCTCCACCTGTTGCGCCAACTGTTTGCCGAGCGCAATTTCATGTTCGAGCGAATAAAAGTTCACGCCTTTGCCGACGTTGCGGTTGCCGATCGCATCCACATCATCCTTGGAATTTTTCGGGTGTACCGTCTGCTGTTGCTGAACCGGTTGATCGCCAGTCGTCGCTTGGCCGGAAGTCGCGGGTGTCTTTGTGGAGCCGTCGTCCGGGCAATCGTTGGGTTTTTGCGGGGCCGGCTGCGAGGTTTGCTGCGAAGTCGATGAGCCTTGTGTTGTCTGGGAACCTTGCGTGGTTTGCGCCGGAGGTGGCGCGCACGGATTCTTCGGTTGCTCCTGGACCGGGGCGGGATTGGCCGGGGCGCTGGTTTGAGCGAAACTGAGAGCCGGCCAGGCGGCCAAGCTCCCGAATAGAACTAGCCCTATGGCATAGCGTGAAGAGTTAACAATCATACTGCCTCCCCCCATACCAATCGGAGTATACACCCGTTGCAAGCGACAAAACCCCTTATTCTATGCGTAGGATGTAGTCGCCTTTCCAAAGGTTTCCTTTGTCTCCCGGCCCAGGCCCGGATCGCCAAAATTGCCTTCCGGTCAAGCGACAGTTGACACTTCTGGCCGGGATATCTACAGTCATTGACGACGATGAGCGCAAGAAAGATTCAGATAGGCCAGCTATGGAAAAACCTGGAGAGTGGGGACACTTTCCTGGTTACCCGCGTCTACAACGAAGCCCTGAGCACAATCGTGGTACTTCGCAAGTCTGGGGCCGAAGACGAACATCAGGTACGGATTAAGGTCGAGCGTACCCCGCAAGGGCAAAATATTCCCGGGTTTGCTCCGGCCATGGACGACGATTCAATGTGAATTTGCGCCGGCTGGTCGGCTAGATTGAGCGCACCGGCAGGGCAACGACATCGTCCACCGCCATTAACTCCTTCTGCAAGAAGGGCTCTCCGTATTTCACGCCGATCATCTGCCCGTAGTGGCGGGCGAGCAGGTCCATTCTGGAGTCCAACTCGTCGATCGCGAGAAACACTCTCTGGCGCTTTTCGCTTCTTGCTGGGCGGAATTGGGAAGCGTAGGCCAGAATCGCCCTGCGCCGCGTTTCATATTGCCTGGTGATGTCGACGATGAAGGTTGCAGGCATACCTTCAAACGAGGTGGCGTAAAGAATTTTGAATGGCCGGAACGGCTCTCCCTCCATGGCCAGTTGTTTCAACCCGGCCAGGAAGCATCCTTCATATGCCAAAGTGGAGGCATGGTAATGGTCGGGGTGCCTGGCTTCCCAGTAGGGAATAATCACAGTATGCGGCCGGAGATCGCGGATCACCGCGGCCAACCTCAACTTGTTCTGTCGGGTGGGTTGGACGTCCGAATCGGGAACACCCAGCGACCCACGCCAAGAGACTTTGAGTATTTTGGCCGCGCGAGCAGACTCCTTCGCCCGGATTTCGGGAGTGCCGCGCGTTCCCATCTCCCCAGCTGTCAGGTCTAAGATCCCGGTTTTGTAACCCTTCTGGACCATTTTGATGAGCGTGCCGCCGCAGGTCAGTTCCACGTCGTCGGGGTGGGCTGCAATGGCCAATACATCCAATTTCATCGGAAGCCTCGAAACTTCGGCGTGGATTGTAGCACCAAAGCGAAATCGTCCCGATGCGCGCGCCACGGCTGCCAGGGCGAAAAGCGTACCGGGGATATGCTACCTTTGCGGCATGATCGACGAGAAGAAACTACACGGCCGCGTGGCGCTGGTGACCGGAGGCGCCAAACGCATTGGCCGAACGGTGGCGCTGCGATTGGCAAATGAAGGCGCCGATGTGGCCATTCACTACGGAAAATCGGCGAATGAGGCGCGTGAACTCGTGTCTGAAATTGAGAAGCTCGGCCGCCATGCCACCGCTTTCTCCGCCGAGCTCACGGATGTTGCCGCGATCCAAAAGCTCTTTGCGGATGCGGCTGCCCACTTCGGGCGGCTTGACATTCTAATCAACTGTGCCGCCAATTTTCTCCAAACGAAATTTGGCGAAACCTCTGAACAAGGTTGGGACGCTTCTCTCGACACTAATCTGAAGGCGCCGTTCTTTTGCTGCCAAGCCGCCGCTCCTCACCTGAAGCAATCCGGCCATGGCGTGATCGTTAATTTCGCCGACATTGGCGGGTTGCTCGGTTGGCAAGAATTTCTACCTCATTCCCTGTCCAAGGCCGGAGTCATCATGATGACCCGGATTCTGGCGAAGGAACTTGCTCCCACCGTTCGCGTGAACGCAATTGCGCCGGGCACGATCACCATGCCCGGGGATCCCCCGGAGTGGCAGGCAGATTACATTCGGCGCGCGCCGCTCCGCCGCACAGGACGGCCCGATGAAGTGGCCGACGCGGTCTTCTATCTCATTACCGCCGAGTTTCTTACCGGGCAAACACTGGTCCTCGACGGTGGCCGAACTCTTTGAGAACCGGCTGCATTTGAAATTTCTCTGTACTGAATCGGGAAAATTTCTGACCGCTGTTATGCGCTCTGTGGTGCGAGGGTGTATTGTTGTAAATTGGGCGTCACGAACGCTTGCGCGCAGGGAATCTCTGTGCGCGCCGCAAAGGACGCAAAGGAAGGGTTATCGCTCCTATGGATCAGGAAACATTCGCTCCGAGACACGTCGAGGACGTCGAAATTCAGGAATGGCTGGAATCGCTCGATTCCGTGCTGCTTTCCAGCGGCACCGACGTGGCCCGCGAAATTTTGGAGCGCCTCCGCGCGCATGCGACCGTCAGCGGGATTGATCTCCCTTTCACCGCCAACACCCCTTATGCCAACACAATTCCCGCGCGCCTGGAGCCTTTGTTCCCAGGCGATCAGCAACTGGAGCGGCGCATCAAGTCGCTCATTCGGTGGAATGCGCTGGCCATGGTGGTTCGCGCCAACCGCATGGAGCACAACATTGGCGGTCATATTTCCACCTTTGCTTCCGCAGCCACGCTCTACGAGGTCGGCTTTAATCATTTTTTCCGGGCGCGCTCCGACAACTTCGAAGGTGACACCATTTATTTCCAGGGTCACGCCGCTCCCGGAATTTACGCGCGTGCGTTTCTGGAAGGCAGACTCAGCATTGAGAAGCTGGAAAATTTTCGGCGCGAATTGAAATCCGGTGGTGGGCTCTCTTCTTATCCACATCCGTGGCTGATGCCGGATTTCTGGGAATTTCCCACTGTATCCATGGGCTTGAGCCCGCTGATGGCTATTTACCAGGCAAGGTTCAATCGCTATCTGGAAAATCGTGGGCTGAAGCCCGCCACGGACGCCAAAGTTTGGGCCTTCCTCGGCGACGGAGAAACGGATGAGCCGGAATCGCTCGGCGCCATCACGCTTGCTTCGCGCGAAAAGCTCGACAATCTCATTTTCGTCATCAACTGCAATCTTCAGCGTCTCGACGGCCCCGTTCGCGGCAATGGCCAGATCATTCAGGAGCTAGAATCCGCGTTTCGTGGGGCGCGTTGGAACGTCATCAAGGTTCTTTGGGGATCGGAATGGGATCCGATTCTCGAGCGCGACACTGAAGGCTTGCTGGTGAAGCGCATGGGGGAAATGGTCGACGGAGAATATCAGAAGCTGGTGGTTTCTTCCGGCGACTACATCCGTCAATTTTTCTTTGGCAGCGATCCGCGCTTGCTGAAATTGGTTGAACCCTTACCCGACGAGGCGTTGCGGCGCCTGCGGCTTGGCGGCCATGATCCGCGCAAGGTGTATGCCGCGTACAAAGCCGCTGTGGAGCACAAAGGCGGACCCACGGTCATTCTGGCGCGCACCATCAAGGGCTACGGCCTGGGCGAAGCGGGCGAAGGAAAGAACGTCACGCACCAGCAGAAAAAACTCAACGAAGACGAACTGCGGGAATTTCGTTCGCGCTTTGGCATTCCGATGAACGACGAGGATGTCAGCCAGGTGCCGTTCTATCGTCCCGGTGAAGATAGCGAGGAGATTCGCTATTTGCGTACACGCAGGGAGTCGCTTGGCGGCTATGTTCCGCAGCGAAAAGTGCGTTCGAAGCCGCTGGTTGCGGATCACGATGAATTGTTCCGCGAATTCCACGACGGCAGCGACGGCCGCGAGGTTTCCACTACCATGGCGTTCGTCGCGATGCTCCGCAAAATGTTGAAGGATCCGGAAATTGGCAAGCTCATCGTGCCCATCGTGCCCGATGAAGCGCGAACTTTTGGTATGGAATCGCTGTTCCGCACCATCGGCATTTATTCGAGCGTGGGACAGAAGTACGAACCGGTGGACGTGAATACGCTGCTGTACTACAAGGAAGCCAAGGACGGACAAATTCTTGAAGAGGGAATCACGGAGGCTGGTTCGATGGCGTCGTTCATTGCCGCTGGCTCCGCATATGCCACGCACGGCATCGATACCATTCCCTTTTTCATTTATTACTCCATGTTCGGCTTCCAACGCATTGCGGATTTTATCTGGGCTGCCGCGGACATGCGCACGCGGGGGTTTCTGTTGGGCGGCACTTCCGGCCGCACCACGCTGGCGGGCGAAGGCCTACAGCACCAGGACGGAAACAGCCACGTCCTCGCGCTCCCAGTGCCGAATCTGGTTGCGTACGATCCTGCCTATGCTTACGAGATCGCCGTCATCATTCAGGACGGTATTCGCCGGATGTACAAAGATGGCGAGAATATTTTTTACTACATCACGGTGATGAACGAGCCTTACGCCATGCCGGCGATGCCGAAAGGCGTCGAAGAAGGCATTCTCAAGGGCATGTACAAGGTACGGGCCGCAACTAACAAGAAAGCCAAACTACGCGCACAATTGCTGGGCAGCGGTGCGATTCTGAACGAAGCGCTTCACGCGCAGGAAATTCTGGAAAAGAATTATGGCGTTGCCGCCGATGTGTGGAGCGTCACCAGCTACAAGGGGCTTTACACAGATGCAATCGAGACGGAACGCTGGAATCGTTTGCATCCGGACGAAACGCCGCGCGTTCCCTACGTCGCGCAGTGCCTCGCCGAAGAACAGGGCGTGTTTGTTGCCGCGTCGGACTACCTGAAGGTTTTGCCCGCGATGATTTCGAAGTGGGTGCCGCGCCGCATCGCCACGCTGGGTACCGACGGCTTTGGGCGAAGCGAAGGCCGCGAATCGCTGCGTGAATTCTTCGAAGTGGATGCGCGGTTCATCACCGTCGCCACGTTGCACGAACTTGCGCAGGACGGCCTGGTCGGCGAAGCCACGGTCCAGAATGCCATCAAAGACCTGGCCATCAATCCCGACAAGCCGAACCCCGTCACGTCGTAATCGACGCTTCCACGCGCCCCGTAGCGCTGGCTTTATGCCAGCGGTCTGCGCTTGTCTACGCGCTTTCCAAAACTTCCGCCGGCTTGATCTTTCCGGTGGCCAGGTGCCCGATCAGTTCGCGATTTGCCGCCAAGAAATCGTACTGCGCCAGCTCTTTCGGTAAGACCCAAGCCACCTGCTCAAAAGTGATTGGTTTCAATTCGCCTGGGGAAATCTGCGCGGCGAAAAAATGTATTTCCAATTCCTCGGGGTAATTCGCATATTGGTAGTGCACCTTGGCGATTTCGCGGCTCTTTACGAGCGTAACTCCCAGTTCTTCCCGAAGCTCTCGCGCTAACGCCTCTTCCAGTTTCTCCCCGCTGCGCACTTTACCGCCGGGAAATTCCCATTTTAGAGGAGATGTATCGCCGCGCCGCCTCTGGCCGATCAGCAGCCTGCGGTCGTCTCGTTCAATCACCGCTGCAACCACCTGCCTCATTTCCCCCCACAATTCTAAAACTGCTCAAAGAATCCTATCGCACAAACCGATTCTCTCTTCGGGCGATCTGCAATCAAGTTTGTGAATAATCTTGTGCAACGGCCATTGTCACACGCCGCACCCACTGCGATACTTCCAATCATGTTCAGCGCGGAACTGCTCGATCATTTTCAGAATCCTCGAAACGCGGGGGATTTGCCCGGAGCGAATGTCAAAGTGAAAGTCAGCAATCCGGTTTGCGGAGATTTGTTGCAACTCGCGGCAATTATTGAAAACGATGTGATTTGCGATGTGCGGTTCCTCTGTCGCGGCTGCACCGCCTCAATCGCTTCCGCATCGCTGCTCACGGAATCCATGCGGGGCCGGGAATTGCGCCAGGTTTCTTCCATCTCTCCGGAATCGCTGGCCGCATCGTTGGGTGGGCTGCCGACCGCTTCGTTTCACGCCGTGCAATTGGCCCACGATGCGCTGCAGGCTTTGCTGCGCGCAGTTCCGAAATAGTGGCCGCTACATCGAGCGAGTCATGCGCGTAAACGTCGCCGGATCATTCAAATTCACCACGCATCCTTCTTCCGCCGTAATGTACTCGCTCACTTCCTCTTTATGCGCCCAAACAACGCTGCGCGCCCCCAGCTCATGGGATGCGCTTTCCAATTCACCATAGAGTGCCGCGGAGAAGATCACGGGATGTCCACGACGCCCTTCGAACACTGGAATGACCACGGGCGCACGGCTGACGTAAAATTGGTCCACAAGGCCACCCACAAGCGAGCCGCTGACTAAGGGATGGTCTACCGGGCAAACCAGCATGCCGTCGGTTCCGTCAGGCAAACTGCGGAGCGCCAGCTGAATCGAACTCAATTGCCCGCGCTGCCATTCGGCGTTGATCACAACTTCTTCGGGTTTCAGGATTACCCCTTTGCCGATCGCTTCCGCGTGAGCGCCGAGCACAACACGGCGCACGCCGATCTTCGGATGCATGGTCACTTCCAACAAATGTTCAAGGAAAGGGCGGCCCTGGTAGGGAAGCAACGCTTTTGGTGAGCCCATCCGGCTGGAGGCCCCACCCGAAAGGATGACTGCGGCCAGCATGACGCTATTCTTCTCTCTATTTCTCGACGACGCTACCCGTTTCCAGTTTCAGTTTCTTATACGGCGCAGGATCCGCATTGCGCCGCACGGCCACGAGTTCCGCCACGATACTCAGCGCGATTTCTTCGGGAGAGAGTGCTCCAATCTCCAGCCCCATGGGAGCGAACACGTGCTCAAACTCTTCCATGCGGTAGCCCTCTTTTTCCAACGCTTTATATACGCTCAACACCTTGCGGCGGCTGCCGATCATTCCCACGTACCGCGCCCGCGTGCGCACTGCCCACGCGAGCACGCGCATATCTTCCTTGTGTCCGCGCGTTACGATCACCAGATAGCTGGAGGCATTCGGATGCAGTTTCTCAAACGCGTCATCGAAACTTGTGAAAATCTCCTGGGCCATCGGAAAGCGAGTGGCATTTGCGAAAGCTTCCCGGTCATCCACCACGCTAACGCCAAATCCCGCGGCCTGCGCCGCTTTCGCTACTGCCGTCGAGACATGGCCGCCGCCGAATAAATACACAACGGGCTGCGGCAGAATGGGTTCCACGAATACTTCCACAGTGCCGCCACAGATCAGGCCGTTGTCGAAAGTCGCTTCATTGTTCAGGTGGAAAACCAGTTTTCGCGGGGCTTCCTTGCCCATCACGTCCTTGGCTGCCGCCCACACATCCGCCTCAACGCATCCGCCGCCGATGGTGCCTTCCGTCGAGCCGTCTTCGCGTACCAGCATCCGCGAGCTCTCGAAACTCGGAATCGAGCCGTTGGTATGGACGATCGTGGCCAGCGCCCCGCGTTGCCCGGAGCGCCGCATCCGCACGATCTCTTCAAAAAGGTCCATGTCCTTCAGCCTACGGCCCGTGCTTCCCCCTGTCAATTCTACGCGTCTGGGCACCCGCCTGCCTTGGGTTTAATATTGCGTCAAGAATTGTCCGAGGGAACGCCACTAACATATCGTGATACGATATATACGCGGGCCATCGTTTAATGTCATTTCCCCTCTGGGAGGTTTCTGATGAAAGCCATCGTCTTCCACCAGCATGGTGACCCCAGCGTTCTGCATTACACCGATGTCAACGAGCCCCACCTCCGCGCCAACGAAGTTTTGGTCCGCGTTCATGCCTGCGCCCTGAATCATCTCGATCTGTGGGTCCGTCGCGGCTTGCCTGGCGTGCCCATTCCGCTACCCCATATTCCTGGCAGCGATGTCGCGGGAGAGGTCGCCAAGATCGGCCCGGATGTTCACACCGTCTACGTTGGGCAGAAAGTGGTTCTCGCGCCTGGGGTGACCTGCGGCAAGTGTCCGGCGTGTCTCTCTGGCAACGACAATCTTTGCCGCGATTATACGAATCTCGGCTACATGATCGATGGCGGCTGTGCGGAATTTGTTCGCTGTCCCGAAGTGAATTGCATGCCGTATCCCGAAAATTTGGATTGGGTGCATGCCGCCGCCATACCACTGGTTTTCCAGACTGCGTGGCACATGCTGGTACACCGCGCACAACTCCAGCCCGGCGAAACGGTGTTGGTGCTCGCTGCCGGCAGTGGCGTGGGAAGCGCCGCGATTCAAATCGCGAATTTTTTTGGGGCGCACGTGATTGCGACCGCAGGCAACGACGAGAAAATGGTGAAGGCCAAGGAGATCGGAGCGGACGACGTGATTCACCACGGCATCATGCCCATCGCCAAGGAAGTCCGCCGCTTAACGCAAAATCGCGGTGTCGACGTGGTCTTCGAGCACGTGGGCACGGCAACATGGGAGAACAGTGTGAAAAGTCTGGCGAATGGCGGGCGTTTGGTTACCTGTGGTGCCACCACGGGCTACGACGCAAAGATCGATTTGCGCTTTCTGTTTACGCGCCAGCTTTCGCTCATGGGGTCGTACATGGGCAACAAGAGCGAATTGCGGACAGTGCTGAAGTTGGTGGCGCAAGGCCGGCTCACGCCCATCGTGGACAAGGTTTGGCCGCTCCACGACTGCATCGCTGCACACAGCTATCTTGAGAAAGGCAAGCAATTCGGCAAGGTTGTGCTTACCGTCCCCTAAGGGCAGACCGATTCGATACATCTGGAATCGGCATTTGTCTGCCTTGCCTCCCTATGCCAGAATAGGAGCGAGGACGATATGGAAACGACCTTGGGCAAAAGCGTCACTCTCACCAAACCCGACGATTTCGGCAAGCTGCTGCAGGATGAAGGCATCATCTTCACGCAGTTGGATAAGGCCGTGAACTGGGCTCGCAAGAGTTCCATTTGGCCGCTGGGTTTTGGTCTGGCCTGCTGCGCCATTGAAATGATGTCCATGGCCGCTTCGCGCTTTGACGTTGCGCGCTTTGGCGCTGAAGTGTTTCGGCCGTCTCCACGCCAGGCCGACCTGATGATCGTTGCCGGCCGCCTTTCCCAGAAAATGGCTCCCGTGATCCGCCAGTTGTACGATCAAATGCCTGAGCCGAAGTGGGTCATTTCCATGGGAGCTTGCGCCACGTCTGGAGGCGTGTTCAACAATTACGCCATCGTTCAGGGATGCAATCAGGTGATCCCGGTGGATGTATATGTGCCCGGTTGTCCGCCGCGGCCCGAGGCTGTGTTGTATGCCATTCTTCAGCTGCAGAAAAAGATTGAGGCTGAAAAGGGATCGTTCAAGCGCGCCCTGAATCTGGACTAGCTCCAAAAACGGCTTTTCTCCCGCCCGGTTACCTGTTAGCTTGTTCGCCATGCAACTGCCTGAGACAGTCAGCGCTCGTGATCTGTTGCGCCATTCGCTCGCTACCATTGCGTATCGCGCGGGTAAAGTCGTGCGCGATGCCCCGCAGGGATATGTGGAATTCCAGGCTGGCCACAATTGCCGCACGCCAGTGCAACTCCTTGGGCATATTGGCGATCTGTTCGATTGGGCTCTGAGCATGGCCAAGGGCCAACCCGCCTGGCACAATTCACAGCCACTCCCGTGGCCAGACGAAGTGCAGCGCTTCTTCGAATCCCTGAAGCGCTTCGATGACTATCTCGCTGGCCCTGAACAGCTTCACGCTTCGCCGGAAAAGTTGATGCAAGGCCCGATCGCCGACATCATGACTCACGTTGGCCAATTGGCGATTCTACGGCGGCTATCGGGCATCCCGATCAAGAGCGAGAATTACTTTGAGGCGGACGTCGCCGCAGGCCGCGTGGGCAAAGACCAGGCTGTCCCCAAATACGAGTTTGATTGAAGATTCGCTGGACCAATCCCCGGCCGGGTCGTTAAACTTTTAGCCTGGAAAGGCGCCCTGATGAACGCTCCTGATCAACGGCGTTACCCTCGCGTGAAGCCACCGAAAAGCGTTGTTGCCGCTTGGCAGGCTGGCACGAAACGTGGCGTTTCGTTCGTCGATAGTCTCGGCATCGGCGGACTGTTCGTGCGCACCAAGGAGCACGTTCCGATGCGTTGCCTGGTGCAGATTCTTTTGGATCTTCCCGTCGGGCAAGTGCGTGGCCGCGCCATTGTGCGTCGAGTCCGTGACGGCCACGGGATGGCTGTGCAGTTCATAGCCATGGATCCAACGGACCGCGCCCGCTTGTTCCAGCAAATGCGAACGCTGCTGCCTGCGTAGGCGCCGGTCTTCAGATCGGCCAGCATAACGAATCTGCGCGCTAACGTTTTAAATCACGGTAATCGGCGTAACTTGCACGCTATGTATTACCCATTCCGGTTCGGGGAATTCCGTCAGCCCAAGCATCACGGTCATTCGGCACAAACCCCTCGGTGTCTTTTCCGGCGACGGCACGTCTTCCCACAAAAGAGCCTCAACCCAAAGCCCATCTTGTAGCTGCACGATTTCTTCCGTCACACATTTGGCGT
The DNA here is from genome assembly GCA_963701055.1 of Candidatus Acidiferrales bacterium. Lineage (GTDB taxonomy): Bacteria > Acidobacteriota > Terriglobia > Acidiferrales > UBA7541 > Acidiferrum. The sequence goes on from OY969563.1 coordinate 2,655,738, forward strand.
TACGCGCGGCAAATGGCGCAAACAGTTCTGCGAACCTTGACTGCAACTCCCTCTTGCCGGCCCAGCGTTTCCCGCGTGCATCGATAAATTGCGCCTTGGACGAAAAAAAAATCTCGCGACTCATGTTTCCTGCCTGCGCGCACCGCACTCAAGAAATGCTGCAGAATAATCGTCGCGTCTTCTGTAACGCGGGGAGTAACGTCCGAAGGGATTGTTGCCTGCGCTGCTCCTTGCTGCGTGAGGGATGTCCGCAAGTCGGAAAGATTCACTCCCTGAGCGTTGAGTATGATTGCTGCCACACTTTTGTCCGCACGCAACAATCCCAGAAGGAGGTGCTCTGTTCCGACATGCTTATGCCCGAAACGCCCGGCCTCTTCTACCGCAAAGTGCAATGTCTGCTTGGCGTCCGCGGTTAGAGGAACCTCGATCGAGGTCGATATCCGTTCGCCGCGAGTGATCTTGCTTTCGATTTCTTTCCGCAAAGCTTCAAGAGAGCCCGCCCGCAACCACAAACGCCGGGCGAGTGCCTTATCTTCGCGCATAAGCCCGAGGAGGATGTGCTCGGTTTCTATGAAGGGGCTGCCGTACTGGCTTGCCTCAAAACGCGCGAAGAAGATCACGCGGCGAGCTTTTTCCGTGAAGCGTTCGAACATGGGTCGGCTCCCAATCGAAGGGGATCGGGGAGATGCAATTCTATCTCAGTAATTTTGGATCAAGCAATCGGCGTGGCGATAACGGTAGCGCTGCCGTTGGGAATCGCGAGTTGGCTCCCTGCTGCGGATTTTTCTCGCCTCACATAACCCATGCCAATCCACGTTTCGAGCGCGGGAGAAAATCCGCCCCTGGTTATGTAGCCAGCTTCTTTTTCATCCGCGAGCAAAGCTGTATTTGCCGGCGGCGCGGCTGGAGCATCAAATTTCAGACTCACTCGCACGCGATTCACCTGGCCGCGCGAGCGCACCCGCTCCACAATCTCTTGCCCTGTATAGCAGCCCTTCGTGTACGAAATATGCGAATTCTGCAAGCCTGCTTCGTGAGGAATCTGCTTCTCACCGAAATCATATCCAAACCACGGAATGCCCATTTCCAGCCTCACTGCGTTTAGCGCTTGATATCCGGCTGGGCTTCCTTCCTCGCGGCGAACGGCTTCGTCCAATATTTTCCAGAGATCCGCGGCCTTTTCGCGAGCAACCAGAAATTCCGCGCCCGCGATTCCTCCCGGCGAACGCTTGCTTACGCGGCCGGCAAACCCTCGGATCGTGGCTTCCCGAGATTCCAACTCATCCATCCCCGAAAGATCCACTCCGCTGACCGCCGAGGTTAGAGCGGCGGCCTTCGGCCCTTCGAGGGCTAGAGTCGCAAACGCATCCGTTCGATCGGTCAGGGTCACGTCGTCCATGATGATGTATTTATCCATTGCAGGAATCAGGCGGTCACGAATGATCGCGTACGAAACGCAAAGTAGCATATCTCCAAGCGCATAGGTCTCGATCTCCGCTTGAATGTGTCCCTGTGGACTGAGAAACAGAGAAACGGTTCCGTGGTTTTCTTTCAGCCCCTTGATATCGTTCGTCAGGATGGCGTTGAGATAGCGCACACGATCCGGTCCGGTGAACTCCAGATACGCGCGATAGTTCTTGTCCACAAGCGCAACGCTCTCCCGCAACGCCCGGTATTCCGCCCGCCAGTCTCCAAAATTGTCCGGCAAATCGCAACCAAACCACACACCCATGTGCGCGCCGGCGCTGCGGTGCAATTCGCTCAACGCCGTGGTTCGTGTGTCGGTGGGCAATTCCACGTACTCAAGCTCCTGTCGCTACGGGCCAACTCAGTGTAGCAAACCACCCTGCGCAGACCTTCGTCTGGTCGCCCTCAGGAATGATGCGCCGGAGGCCCAATGATATACTTCTCCTAGTGGACGGAATGAACCCAGCACACCGGATGCCCGACGCGGCCAACCAGGAAATGATCTACGTGAAGATTCCGGTTGGCATGCTGCAATGCAATTGTTCCATTATCGGCGACCCGCGCACGCTCGAGTGCGTGGTGGTCGATCCTGGTGACGAGGTCGAGCGCATTCTCGGCCTGCTCGGGCGTTACAAACTCAAGGTCAAAGCCATCGTCAGCACGCACGCGCACATCGATCATGTCGGCGGACTCGCCAAGTTGTATCAATACACGGGAGCACCCGTAATGATGCACAGCGACGACCTGCCGCTGTATCGCGGCATGGAAGTGCAGGCGGCATTTCTCGGCGTGCGTCCCCCGGAATTGGTGGAAGTGCATCAGTTGCTCAAAGAGGGCGATGTGCTGCAGTGGGGCGATTTTCTCGCGAACGTCCTTCACACTCCCGGCCATACGCCCGGTAGCGTTTCGCTGTATCTGCCGACCGATGGAGCGAACACCACCCTAAGACAACCGCAACTTTTTTCGGGTGACACTCTGTTTGCCGGCAGCATTGGCCGCACCGATCTTTGGGGTGGATCGTTCGACGATATGATTTCCTCTTTAAAAGGGAAGCTCATGCAGCTCCCCGATTCCACCATTGTCCATCCGGGCCACGGTGCCAGCACTACGATCGGCCACGAGCGAGACAGCAATCCTTTTTTGAAGTAATCTTCTCCAGCTTGATCCGCCTGTTATCCTTTGCCGCGCGGAGGTCCTCGTGGGAAGCGAAGTAGCCTGTACCGTCCATCATCAGGGGAAATTCTTTTCCGGAAAAGCGTTGCTGGAATCCGGGGAAATCCTTTTTCGAGGCGACACTCGTTTCAAAATCGCGGTCAGCGCTATCACCGGGTTGCAAGCGAAAGATGGCGAACTGCAGGTGGAGACGAAAGAAGGCGCGTTCGTCTTTGTTTTGGGCCCTCAGGCGGCCAAGTGGCGCGAAAAAATTGCCAATCCTAAATCGCTTCTGGACAAACTCGGCGTAAAGTCTGGCCAGCCGGTTTCTCTCGTGGGCACTTTTCCCACTGATTTTCGTACAGGCCTGCAGAAAATCCGCGCTGGCGTGAGTGACGGGAAGGATTCCAAGGATTCTGCATGGATTTTCTTCGCCGCGAACAAGAAGCAAGATTTAAGCCGCCTTCCGTCCGTGGCCAAGTCCGTTCACGGCGCAACCGCTCTGTGGTTGGTTTATCCGAAGGGGCAAACGGTGATTAGCGAAGCGGACGTGCGTTCATCGGGACTCAAAGCAGGCTTAGTGGACATCAAAGTCGTCAGCTTCAGCGCCACCCACACCGCGCTGAAATTTGTGCTTCCCAAGTCGAAGCGTTAACCCGCATTTTGCGCGGCTTGCCGTGCTTTCCGTATCTCTTCCATTACCGACTGAATCAATTCCTTGGCGTGCGTCAACTCCTGCGAAATCATCCGCAGGTCCATTGCCGGTACGGTGGGATTTCTCTGGCTGGTGCAGTAGACGCCATGCTGCCCCGTCAGCACCAGCGCGTTGGTGATGCGGTCCAGCGACACCGCCAGGCGCCCGCGTTCCTTTCCAAACATTTGTTCGTAGCGTTCCAGTTCTTCGTGGTGTTCTTCGAATGCGGACATGCCCGCCTCCCGAATTCCCATCCTCTACAGGTTTTGCCGGGTTGCACTTCGGGCACAGGCTTCCGGCGCCAAACTTTACGCTAACCCATCCCCCGGCCATAATCCACTTTGAGCTTCACCAGAAAGCGGTTTGGACCATGAGTAATCCAGAGCAGGCAGCAAGCCAGTACGTCCCATTTGGGACCAGGCCCGAAGGAAATTGGGAGCATCGAACCATGCGACGTTCAGACCTTGTGCAATACAAAGAAGAAAAAGAGACAGGGCGGATTCCGCGCACCTCGCAGATTGTCTTTGGTGAACGTCAGCACTTGCTCCGTGTCCTGGATTCCCTGGAAGGCACCAGCCTGCCGATTGCCCGCATGCAGCAGGAGCGCCGGATCCTTGAAGAGTTGATTCATGCGCGGACTCGCGAATTGAATCACATCAATACCGCGTGGGACGAAAAGATCGGCCTGGTTCTCAGCGCAGAAGCCAAGCCGGAGATGCTGGAAAAGCTCACAAAGCAGGCTCCGAAGGAAGATTTTTACTTGCTCCGCTTGATCAGCGAGCATCCGCGGGCCAATGCGAAAACGCTGAATCGCCTGGCTCGCCATCCGTATGGCGCCATTCGGGAAAATGTTGCTCGCCATCCCAATGCCGACGCGAATACGCTGACGCTGCTCAGCCGGGATAAAACTCAGCCGCTATGGTATCTGGTGGCGTTCAATCCCAATACGCCCACGCCGCTTCAGCGCAAGTTGCGCGATCGCCTGAAGCGTCTTGGCGACGTCCAAGCTGGGCGCTAACGCTCCGCCTCGATTAGAAGTTATCTCATAAACACTTTGAACTGACTGAGCAGTTGAAACTTATGGCCAATGGGGTAAATCGAGAACATGGACATTACCGACGCCCAGTGGGCGGTTCTCGAACGGTTGTTCCGTCCGAAGCGACGGGCCGATGGACGCGGGAGGCCGTGGCAGGACACGCGTGCGGTTTTGAACGGCGTATTTTGGGTGTTACGCACCGGAGCTCCTTGGCATGATCTCCCGTCTCGCTATCCGCCCTATCAAACCTGTCATCGACGCTTCCAATCCTGGCAGCGCAGCGGGCTGCTGACACGCTTGCTGCAAAAACTTGCCGAGGACTTACGAGACCGAGGGAAGCTGGATCTCAGCGAATCGTTCATCGACGCCAGCTTCAGTGGGGCGAAAAAGGGGGCTCTGCTGTTGGCCCTACAAAGCGCGGCAAAGGCAGCAAAATCATGGCAATCGCAGACGGTCATGGTCTTCCTTTCGCCGTGCACGTGGCCAGCGCTTCGCCTCATGAAACAAAACTCGTCGAAGCCACGCTCGAGCAACGCTTCCTCAGAGAAACTCCTGCGCGGATGATCGGTGACCGCGCTTACGACAGCGATCCGTTGGACCAACACATCCGGCAACGCTACGGCGTGCAGCTCATCGCACCTCACAAATTTGTGCGTGTGGCCCCCGCAACTCAAGACGGTCGCCGCCTGCGTCGATATCGCCGCCGTTGGAAGATCGAGCGCCTGTTCGCCTGGCTTCATAACTTTCGTCGCATTGTCATTCGCTGGGAATACTACCCAGAGAATTTCCTCGGGATGGTCCAACTCGCTTGTGCTGTCATCCTCCTGAGGCATTTATGAGATGGCTTCTAGTGTTCTGTCCCATAAATAACTGGCATTAGTATTGCTGGGAATATAGGCATCTCCCGTGCACAATGGAGGTGCCTATGGCGATGGGACGACCTAAAGCGACGTTAGTTTTGGATTCGGAGTTACGCGAGCAGCTGGAAAGCTTGGCCAACTCGCGCTCTCTTCCGGCGGGGCTGGTGCGTCGGGCCAAGATTATCTTGTTGAGCGCGTCTGGGAAGAACAACCGGGAAATTGCGCAGCAACTGGAGACCAGCAAGGTCACGGTAGGCCTATGGCGACGACGCTTCCTGGCACAGGGAGTGTCAGGGCTCTACGAGGAATTACGCCCAGGGCGCCCCCGCCCGATTAGCGACGAACGAGTTGCTCAATTAGTTCGCAAGACGCTGAAGTCGAAACCCAAAGGCGCAACGCACTGGAGTATCCGTCAGATTGCCGCCGAGACGGGAGTATCGAAATCGACAGTGCACCGCATCTGGCAGGCGTTTGGCTTGCAGCCGCATCGACAAAAACATTTCAAGCTTTCGAACGATCCATTTTTTGTAGAAAAAGTACGGGATATTGTAGGGCTGTATTTGAATCCCCCTGAAAATGCTGTGGTTTTGTGCGTAGATGAGAAGAGCGGAATTCAGGCGCTGGAACGCACCCAGCCGATGTTGCCGCTGGGATTGGGCTATGTTGAGGGAATGACCCACGATTATCGCCGCCATGGAACCACCACGCTGTTTGCTGCACTGGACACGGCGAACGGTAAAGTGCTCACGAAATGTCGACCGCACCACCGGCATCAAGAGTATCTGAGTTTTCTACGGGAGATTGAGAAGAACGTGCCGAAGAACTTGGAGGTGCACATCATCGTGGATAATTACGCCACGCACAAGCATCTGCGAGTTAAGCGCTGGTTCGCCACGCGGCCACGGTTCCACGTGCACTTCACTCCAACCTACGCTTCCTGGCTCAATCAGGTGGAGATCTGGTTTAATCGCATCACACAACAAGCCATTCGCCGGGGAACTTTCAGCAGCGTGAAAGACTTGGTCGAGAAAATCGATCACTACGTCAAGAACTCCAACCACCATGCGCAGCCATTCGTCTGGACGGCTACAGCCGATTCGATATTGGATAAAGTCGAACGACTATGTGAACGTATTTACGGGACGGCACACTATAGTTATTTCCTGCTTTTAATTGCCAAAACAAAAAGCTCAGTGTGTCGGTGTCTTCTTCGATTTGCTTGTTGACCGGACGCCCGCCTGAGTGTCCGGATACGGTGTCGTACAGCAGCAGGATTGGACGATCCGAGGCCGTTGCCGCTTGCAGGCGCGCTGCCATTTTCCGCGCGTGTAGGGGCGCCACGCGAGTGTCTCCATCGCCGGTGATAAAGAGTACAGCTGGATACTTCACGCCCGGTTTCACGTGGTGATACGGCGAGTACGCATACAAGAAAGGGAATTGCTGCTCGTTTTCCGCACTGCCGTACTCCGCCACCCAGTAAGGGCCCTCAAGAAAGTTCTGGAAGCGCAGCATGTCTTCCAGTGGATAGGCGCAAACCACCGCCTGGTACAAATCCGGCCGCTGCGTCAGCATCGCGCCCACCAGCAAGCCTCCATTGCTTGCGCCTTCAATGGCCAGTTTGCTCGGCCGCGTATATTTTTCGGCAATCAGATATTCGGCAGCGGCGATGAAATCGTCAAATACGTTTTGTTTTTTCTCCAGCATTCCGGCGCGATGCCATTCCTCCCCAAACTCGCCGCCACCACGAAGATTCGGAACCGCCAAAATTCCACCGCGTTCGGCCCACACGATGGCGAGTTCTTCGAAATCCGGCGTGATATTCACGTCGAATCCTCCATATGCAGTCAGTAACACTGGAGTTTCCGCGTTGCGCTGCGCACCTTTCTTCGAAAATAAGAACATGGGTATTTTTGTTCCGTCTTTCGATTTGAAAGACACTTGCTCCACATGAAAATCCGCTGGATTCAGTGGCACGTTGCTCTTTGCCCAAACGGAGGACGCTTTCGTGTTCACATCGTACGCAAATAAGGTCGGCGCATAATTGAAACTTGTATACGCATAATAAATTTCGGGCGATCCCCAGCGGCCGGATACTTGTACCGTTCCCAATCCCGGCAACGGCACGGTGTAGGAGGCTTTGCCGTCCCAATCGAACACTTTTAGTTCTGTCGCCGCGTTGCGCATGTACGTCGCGACGAGCTTTCCACCGGCCGGTATTACCACGTCCATCTTGATGTCGGACTCCGGCACCACTTCTCTCCAGTTTTCGCGCGACAATTTTTGTGGATCGACGGCATAGGCGTGCCACTGCGGCGCTTTCCAGTCCGTTTGTAGCAACAGCGTGTTGCCCGCCCAGGCTGTCCAGAACAGATTATTCAGGTCATTCACCACGGGCACAATCGGGCCATGTTCCTTCAGGTTCTGCAGGTAAACTTCGGTCTTTTCCGAACCGGCGCCGTAAATCACAAGGTAATAAATATAGGAATTGTCTTCGGAAGGTTCCAGCACCAGCTCTTTCTCCTTGTCCAACTTTTCGCCAAACAACAATTTGTCGCTCGCCGGATTAGTCCCCATGGCGTGGTAGTACGCGCGCGGCCCTTCCAACGTCGCCTTCGCGTAGTAGATTCCGGTGTGATCGTTGGTAGGCTCGACAGAACCATAATTCGCGGACGGCAACACGTCCGGCAGATCCTTATGCGCATCGATATCCAGCACGTGAACAGTCACTTCGTCCTGCCCGCCCTCGCGGCGCCCGTAATAAAGGAATTTTCCGTCCCGGCTGATTTTCTCGATAACGGCGCTAACAGAGTGGTCCGCCGACCATGGCAAAGGATCCACCAACACCACGTCTTCGCCCTTCGCCCCCTGACGCATGCAGATTTGCGCCAGATCCTGTCCCGCCAACCGCTTAGTGAAAAAATAGCGGCCGCCATGCTCTTCCGGCAGCCCGTAAGAATCGATTCGATATAACTCAGTGAGACGCTTCGTGATCGCGTCTCTGTCTGGCAGTTTGCCGAGCGCTGCTTCTGTGCACTTGTCTTGCGCCTCGATCCACGCGCGCGTTTGCTTACTGTCCTGATCCTCCAGCCAACGGTACGGGTCCACCACCACGGTCTTTCCGTAGTGGTCCTCCACATTTTCGATGTGCGTCTTCGGTGGGCAAGTGCCTGCGCTCTCCTGGGCACTCAGCAGCGAAGGGACCACAAACAGAATCGCCACCGTCACCAGCCACGCACTTTCCCTACACTTCAATCTCATAGCGTCTCCTTCAAACAATTCAGAGAAATGCAATCAGGCGAAATGCGGAGTGAATTTCTTGAGGCAACACAGCCCAGTCGAGCGCTAGAATACTCGAAAATGGCCTCGCTATCGAATCCAAAAACACCACAGCCCCATCCATCGCAAGCGGCTTCCTTATGGAGAGCCCATCCATGGCCCGGCCAATGGAAGAATTACCGGTTGTACCTGCTGATTTCCCTGGTGCTCCTCGCTCCTTGCTTCTGGCATGCCCACATCGAAGCCGGCGATCTCGGCAGCCACGTTTACAACGCTTGGCTCGCCCAGCTGGTGCAGCAGGGAAGAGCGCCCGGCGTTTACACAGTGTGGCAATGGGACAACATTTCGTTCGATTTGATGCTTTCGTTTTTCGGCAAAGCATTCGGTTTGGTCGCAGCCGAAAAAATCGCCGTGTCCATTTGCGTGCTTATCTTCTTTTGGGGACTGTTCGTGTTCATGAGAGCTGTCAGCGGAAAGCCTCCGTGGTTGCTCACGCCGTGCATCGCCATGTTGAGCTATAGCTATATCTTCCACATGGGTTTCATGAACTATTATTTGTCTCTCGGGCTGGCCAGCGTTGGCTTGGCTCTTGTGTGGCCTGCTCGCAAGAGTGGGCTGATCGCAGGCGCGCTGCTTGCGCCGCTCATGTTGCTGGCCCACCCTCTGGGGTTTTTATGGTTTCTAGGCACGACGGCTTACCGCCTGCTTTGGCTCCGCTTCCCAGGCGTGTGGAAACTCCTTCTGCCCGCCACTGCCATCGTGATTCTCGTTGTCGCGCGGGAGTTTGTTGCCCACCATCACGGCTATGAAGTGGAATGGCGTGAAACGCCGATCTGGGAACTCAATGGCGCGGATCAATTCCATGTCTTCGGCTATCGCTATGTATGGTTCACAATTGCCATGGCTGTTTTTGTGCTAGCCGCCAGCGCCATCGCGTTCTTCGGCGAAACGCAGCGTCTCAAGTTCTGGAAAGACCGCCGGCTGATCCTCGAACTGTATTTTATTTCCTTCTGTGCCACAGCGCTGCTGCCAGAGAATCTTCACACCGACCCGACGGGGGGATGGATCGGCGCGCTGGTGACACGCTTGACTCTGATCAGCGCGATGCTTGGCTTCTGTTGGCTAACTTCACTGCCCTCACGCACTTGGCATCTCGTTTTTTCCGGAGTTTGCGCCGCGGTATTTTTTGTCTTTATTTATCAGGATACCGGCTTCCTCAATCGCATGGAGGCCAGCACGCGGCGGATCACGCAGCAATTGCCGTTCGGTACGCGAACGCTGTCCACAATTTTTGCTCCCAACGATTACCGTACCATCTATCTGCATATTCCCGATCGCGCGTGTATCGGCCACTGCTTCCTGGTTTCGAACTACGAGCCGTCCACGCGGCAGTTTCGCGTTCGTGTCCAGCAGGGAAGCCGCGTGGTCACCGCGTCTGACGACGACAGCGAAGACATGCAGTCCGGCACCTACGATGTAGAGGATGAAGATCTTCCGCTGAAGCAGATTTACCAATGCCAGGCGAAGGACCTCACCAAAATCTGCATCCGCGATCTTGCGGAAGACGAAAAGAACGGGCGCCTGGGCTACCACCCCATCACGAATCCCTTTTTCTCCCAGAATCCCTGATCCGCCGCCTCGCAAGACATATTGGCTCTTGCAGCAGGCCAATTTCTGTTAAAATACCATCAGGGTGAGAGACAATGCTGCCATTACACCTTCAACCCGAAAGCCATATCCCCCTCTATATCCAACTGCGCGACCAGCTTCGTTCGTTGGTCCATGCCGGTGACCTTCGCCCGGGCGATCGCATTCCCGCGAGCCGCGAATTGGCCCAGGTGCTCGGCGTCCATCGCACCACCGTCGCCAATGCTTACGCCGAACTCGAATCCGAAGGTTTGATTCAGGGACATGTGGGCCGCGGCACATTTATTCGAAATAACGGCAATGGCCTGACGATCACGCCGCCGGCTCCATCCACGTTGACCGGCAATTCCGACGGCCTTCGCTGGGAACTTTTGTTCGCCGATGAACGCAGCGAAGAAGTCCTTACGCGGCTGACTGCCTCCGCTCCCGCCAATGCGCTTTCCTTTGTGATGGCGCGTCCTGCGGAAGAATTTTTTCCCGTGGAAGAATTGCAAGCCTGCGCACAGGCTGCGCTGCGCCGGGAAGGGCAAGACATTCTTAATCTCGGCGCCTCCGATGGTTACGCGCCGTTGAAAGAAGCACTGCTCGATCTTCTGCGCCGCGATGGATTTTCGGTGAAGGATGACTCGTTGCTGATCACCGACGGCTGCCAGCAAGCGCTCGACCTGATCGCCAAAGCCTTTGTCCGTTCCGGAGACACGGTGGTTCTCGAGAATCCCACCTATCCTGGCGCGTCCGCGGTTTTCAACGGTGTACATGCGCGCTGCCTGGGTGTGCCCGTGCGCACTCACGCCGAGCCCGATAGCCCGCTTGGGATTGATCTCGAAGCTCTGGAGTCCACGCTCGCGAACAATCGCGTGAAGCTACTGATTCTTACGCCAGATTTCCAGAATCCCACCGGCACGTCCATGCCGCTCGCTTCGCGGCGCCGCGTTCTGGAGCTTGCCGGCCGTTACCAGGTTCCGGTCGTGGAAGATCATATTTACGCGCGGCTGCATTCCCGCGACGAGCGGTTGCCTTCGCTGAAGCAGCTCGATCGCTCAAACCTGGTGATTCATATCGACAGCTTCGCCAAGGTCGCATTTCCCGGTCTGCGCGTCGGTTGGATTGTTGCCCACCCCGCTGCGATCGAGCGCCTGCGCCTGGTAAAGCAAATGGCCGACCTGCACACGGATCAACTCGCGCAAGCGACGCTCGCCGAATTCCTGAAGCGCGGCCTGTTTCACAAACATCTTGCGCGCATGCGCAAGATTTATACCGACCGGCTGAACGCGCTCGATGAGGCTTTGCGCAAGTTCATGCCAGAGGGTGTGCGCTGGACACGGCCCGAAGGCGGCATGTGTTTGTGGCTGGAGCTTCCGCCGGGCTTCGATGCCAGCGAACTGATGATGCATGCGCGCGAGCGTGGCGTCCTGTTCGCCCCAGGGCGTTATTTCTATGTGCAGTCGCCATTGCCGAACACGTTGCGCCTGGGTTTTGCCAGTTTGAACGAAAAACAAATTTCACGCGGTGTTGCCATGCTTTCCGAGCTTCTGCGCGTGGAAATGCGTAAGCGTCAGCGCGGATCGCGCCGTGCAGAGAGGGCCCACGTCGCACTGGTGTAAGCAGCCGAGAAGAACAAGGATATGGCCAACATTCTTAGACTCGAACCGAAAGCCACTAACCGCTGTTTTGGTTGTGGCGCAGCAAACCCCGCGGGGATGAAGCTCTCATTCGATCTGGATCTGGACGCACGCCGCGCCCGTGGTTCCTTCGTTCTCGGTCCTGATTACGCGGGTGGCGGCGGTTTCGCGCACGGAGGAATTATCGCGGTGGTTCTGGACGAGGCCATGGGCAAATTGTCGCGCCTGGCGGATGAGAGCGCGGTCACGGCGGAAATGAACATCGAGTACAAAAGGCCCGTGCCCATCGACAAGCCTATCGTTGTGGAAGGCTGGCAGGAACTAGCGACGGGGAGAAACCGCTTTCGAGTTGCGGAAATCCATGATCTGCAGGGGAATTTGCTGGCCCGCGGCAAAGGGCGATTCGTAATCGTCAAGCAAGCGCATTTTACGGAAGCCCAGACGGCCCAACCGAATCCGTGAATTTCGATATTGAGAGGAGACAGGAAATGGCAACAAAGAAACCAAACGGAAGCGCTCACAACAATGGGGCCAAAGGATCCAACGAATGGCGTGTGAAAGTCGGCCTGGCGGAAATGCTCAAAGGCGGCGTGATTATGGACGTCACCACCGCCGAGCAAGCGCGCATTGCTGAAAAAGCAGGCGCCTGCGCAGTGATGGCTCTCGAGCGCGTTCCTTCGGACATCCGGAAAGAAGGCGGCGTCGCGCGCATGGCCTCTATCAAGGTGATTCGCGAAATCATGAAGACCGTCACCATCCCGGTGATGGCCAAAGTGCGCATCGGACACTTTGTGGAAGCCGAGGTTCTCCAGGCGCTGGAAGTGGACTTCATCGATGAGAGCGAGGTCCTTACTCCCGCCGACGAAGAAAACCATGTTTGGAAGCACGATTTCCGCGTCCCGTTCGTTTGCGGCGCGCGCAACCTTGGCGAAGCGCTTCGCCGCATCGCGGAAGGCGCAGCCATGATTCGCACCAAGGGCGAAGCGGGCTCCGGCAACGTGGTCGAAGCGGTTCGGCACATGCGCACGATTGTGAGCGAGATGCGCGGGCTCACCACACTCCGCGATGATGAATTGATGCGCAAGGCCAAGGAATATGGCGCGCCTCTCGATTTGATTCGCGAAGTAGCCCGCCTGGGCAAGCTGCCGGTTCCCAATTTTTCCGCGGGCGGCATTGCTACTCCCGCTGACGCCGCGCTCGTTCGCAAACTCGGTGCGGAGGCTGTCTTTGTCGGCTCCGGAATTTTCAAGAGCAGCGATCCCGAAGCGCGCGCGAAAGCCATCGTGAAGGCCACCACCCACTTCGAAGATCCGAAGATCGTTCTCGAAGCTCACGAACAACTAGGCGAAGCCATGCCCGGCATCGACGTTCGCCAGCTCGAAGAAAAGGATCTTCTTGCCACTCGTGGCTGGTGATTCGTTCACGTTCTGCGTCACTGCAAGAATAATAGTTTGTCATCCTGAGCGCGTTTTGTGCGCGAAGGATCTCAACTTGAACTTTTTTGACCAATGTTCCTAGGGCAACGCACTATGAAAATCGGTATTCTCGCCATCCAGGGTGATTTTCAGGCCCACGCCGAGATGTTTCACAAACTCGGTGTGGATACCGTTGCAGTGCGCACAGTTGCGGACCTCGAAGGTTGTGACGGCCTCGTGCTGCCCGGCGGTGAAAGCACCACGCAACTGCAATTCCTTCAGGAAGAAGGCCTGTACGACGCCATTCGCGATTTCTCCGGCAAAGGCGGAGCGATATTTGGCACCTGCGCCGGAGCGATTCTTCTGGCCACAAAAGTGAAAAATCCCGCGCAGGATTCGCTCAAGCTTTTGGACATGACGGTTTTACGCAATGGCTACGGCCGCCAACTTGCCAGCGACGTTTTCTTCGGTAGCTCGACGCTGAAGAAAGATCCGTTGGAAATGGTGTTCATTCGCGGTCCTGTCATCGAAAAAGTTGCTGCAGGCATCCGTGTTCTGGCCAAGTTCGAAGGGAAGCCCGCGTTGGTCGAAAAGGGACATATTCTCGCCGCGACGTTCCACCCGGAACTGACTTCGGACACGACGGTCCACGAACATTTCCTGGAACTTGCCGCGAATGGTTCAGCACCGAAAAAATCCCGGCGCTAACGCACTTCCATTCATTTCGTAAGGGGCAGCACTGGTGACAGAGGAACTATTTCTTGCTCGTCTACGCGATCTACTTCGTGAAATTCCGGATCGCGCGCTGGCGGCCAAACGCGTTGCAGAAGCCATCGCCGGCGAACGCGGCTATTGCTGGGTTGGTATCTACGAGGTCACCCCCACAGACATCGGCATGATCGCGTGCACTGGCACCACACCGCCGGCATTTCCCCGGTTTCCGCTTTCGAAGGGGCTTTGCGGTTCCGCCGTCGCGCTCCGCTCCATCGTGAATGTCGCCGATGTTCAAGAAGATCCTCGTTGGCTGACCACGTTTGGCACCACGCGCTCGGAAATTATCGTGCCGATTATCACTGCTGCTGGCCAAGTGATTGGGCTGATCGATGTGGAGAGCGATCAATTAAATGCATTCTCTGGGGACGATGAGGGTTTCCTTACCAGTTGTGCATCGATACTTTTGCGGCTCGCTCCATGATTCTGGCCGCGGCGCGATACAATACTTCTATGGCCACACTGAAGCACAGCGTCCTGTTTGTTTGCGTTGGCAATGCCTGCCGTAGCCCGATGGCCGAAGCCATCACTCGCCAGATCGCTTCCGAAATCATCGAAGCTTCCAGCGCAGGTCTCTATCCGCTCGGCCACCTTCCCGACGCCACAGAAAAAACATTGATTGCCAATGGGTATTCGATCGAGGGGCTGGCGTCCAAGCCGTTGCTTCGCGCGGATATGGAGAATGCCGACCTCATCATCAACATGTCTGGCCAGCCGCTCCGGGAACTGCTCGAAAACGGCGACACAACCGGTGATCAAACTCTCGCGCAAAAGATTGAAAACTGGCACGTGGAAGATCCCTATGGCGCGGACCCTGTCATTTATCAGAGAATTTTAGAGGAACTGGAATCCCGGGTTTTGTTGCTCGCCAGCCGGCTTCGCTCCGTCGAGCGGGCTGCCAGTTCTTGATCGTATCGGAGATTCTTTGCGCCGAGAAAAGACCAGTGTTTCGCAAGAAGATTACCTCAAGGCCATTTGGGAAATGCGCGAGGAGAACCAGCTTCCCATCAGCGCGCGTCTGGCTGAGGAACTTGACGTCACTCCTCCCGCAGTCACCGCTGCGGTTAAGCGCATGGCGCGCGATGGTCACGTTAGAGTCCAGCGCGGCGGCCAAATCCTGCTGACCGCCAAAGGGCGCAAGGTTGCCCAGCACTTGATGCTTCGCCATCAGCTTGCCGAAATGCTTCTCACGGAAGTTATCGGCCTGCCTTGGGCCAAATCTCACGCGGAAGCGGAGAGGATGGAGCACGCGATTTCTCCAGAAGTCGAAGCGCTCCTGCTGAAACGCTTCGCCGCTCACAAAACCTGCCCTCACGGTGTTCCGTTGAGCGGCGGCGTGGCGCAGCTTCGCAAACAAGGTGGCGTTCTTCTCTCCGAACTCCAATCCGGGGATTCCGGAGTTATCCTTTGCGTGTATGAGAAAGATGAAGGCTTCCTTGATTTTCTGGAAAATCTCCGCCTGCTGCCTGCCAGCAAGGTGGAAGTCGTCGAGCGTGGTTACGACGAGACGCTGACGTTGCGCGTCGCCGGCCAGACCATCCACCTCGGCAAGACCGCGACGTGTCGCATCTGGGTGCGCCGCTCCAGCAATTAAGCGGCTTGCACAGGTCACTTGCATAATGCAAGTGAAGTGTATATTCTTTCCCGGGCCAGAAAGCCCCCTCCACAACTCGAAAGGATGCAGTGCATCATGAAGCTGAACCCTTATCTCAACTACGGCGGAAACTGCGCCGAAGCTTTTCGCTTTTATGAAAAACATCTCGGCGGAAAAATCACGGTGATGATGACGCAGGATCAGCAGCCCGATCCTATGAAGATCCCTCCGGGCTGGGAGAAGGCGGTTATGTATGCCAGCATGACTTTGGGCGATACAGAGCTAATGGGCAACGATGTTCTGGGAGATCGCTTTCAGCCTATGCGAAGCGCATATCTCTCGCTGAGTGTAGACAGTACCGCGGAGGCCGAGCGCATTCACACACTTCTCGCCGACGGTGGTCAAATTTTCATGCCAATGCAGGAAACCTTTTTCGCGTTTCGGTTCAGCATGCTCCGGGATAAGTTCGGAACGTCCTGGATGATCATTCACCAGCGTCCAGCGCCTCCCAAAGCCTGAACGCTCTCACTGTGGTTGTTTCGCGCTTCCGGCAAACCGGCCCTTGACCCCTCGTTGTTGCACCAGGGAGAGAACATTCCCTGGCAGAGTCAACGCGTTGACGGAAAACCGAGGCGTGGCTTCGGCGGAGCAATGCTCTCCCCCGCCACCCTGGACCGCCAGGAAGGCGGGATAATCTCCGGTGGTTGCGTCGTAGGCGTAACCCGTAATTTCGCCAGAATTGCTGATCAGAGCGGGATAAAAAATAGAAATCGGCGAACTTGCGGGGATCAGAGTGTTCAGGTCAGTCATTGTGCCATTCTCCCAAAGGAACGGCCGGCAATTTCCGCTGGCGTCGCAGGACACGCCTACGATTTGCCCCTTATCATTGATGGAATTTCCGTAACTCAACGAATCTCCCGGAAGCGTGCCCAAGTCGGTCATGGTCCCATTGCGCCAAAGAAACGTATGGTACGTTGTGTCGCCAGGGAGTTCTGTAACTCTCTCCGGAGATTCATGTGTTCCCCTTTCCGCGCAGTGGCGGCAGCAAGTGGCCGGGCGACACACTCGCTCATTGCTCATGCGCAGCGATCAAAGTGTTAACCGAGAAGGGGGATTGAGGGAAAAATGCGAATGAGCAGTTTGAATATAAGCGTATTAATCTTCTTGTCAAGGTTCAATTCGAACGCGCGAAAAAGCCTATGTGGAAAATGAACAGAGAGCTGTCCCGAAATGGAATGAATCCTACCGCTTATCGTCCAGCAGCGTCTTGAGCCGTGCGTATCCTGCCCGGCTCACCGGCAGTTTCACTCCGCTAGTCAAGATTGCCACCTTGCTATCTTTGGCGTATGGCTCGATGCGCACTACGCGCTCCAGGTTCACGATGTAAGAGCGATGAATTCGCACAAATAACGCCGGGTCCAGTGCCAACTCCAAACCTGAAATTGTCTGCTGCTTCAAATGTTTCTTGCCCTCGCTCACCAACGACACATAATCGTCGAGCGCCTCGGCATAATCCAGTTTACTCACCGCGATCAGAGTCACTTTGGTGCCGTCTTTCACCACAATCCGTTCCGCATACTGGCCGGCAGGGCGCGACGCTGCAGCCAGTTCCGCTGCATCCACAACTTTCTTCCCCTCCTGGCTTTTTGCTCTTTCGAGCGCTGCCTCAAATCGCTCGCGGCTAAACGGCTTCAGCAGATAATCCACCGCATGCACGTCAAACGCCTTCATCGCGTACTGGTCGAACGCGGTTACAAACACGATGGCCACGCCATTACGATCGATCAGTTCCAGCACATCGAAGCCCGTCAGTTTTGGCATCTGCACATCCAGGAATAACAAATCTGGTTTGTGCTCTCCTGCGGCCTTTACCGCTTCCATGCCGTTTCCGCACTCCGACGCAACTTCGATTTCAGGATGTGTGGCGAGCATTTCCCGAATCAGTTTTCGAGCCAACTCCTCATCGTCCACAATCAATGCCTTCCACTTCCGTTTGCCGCCGTTCACTTTGCCTTCTCCGTCTCTGCCGGGAATGACAGACTCACACGAAATATCTCGTCTTCGGCTTTCGCCTGCAATTGCGCTTCGTTGCCATAACGTGCTTCCAAACGCCGTTGTACGTTTCTCAGCCCGACGCCGTTTCTGCGCGAACTCCCTGCCTCTGGATCCCACGAATTCTCTACTGTAAGCAACATCCGCCCGCCATTCCTGGCCGCATGCAGCTTGATCCAGCCGCCTTCCGGCATTTGCGCAATCCCATGCACCACCGCGTTTTCGAATAGCGGTTGTAGCAGCAACGGGGGCAGGAGGCATTCCTGCGCTTCTTCTTGAATCTCTTCCTTCACCGTCAGCCGTTCGCCAAAGCGCACCTTCTCAATCGCACAGTATTTTTCCAGCAAGCCCACCTCTTCTCGCAATGGGATGACCGCCTTCTCTCCCATCCCCAGCGTCAGCCGCAGAAAATCCGCCAGCGAAACGCACATTTCGCGAGCCCGCGCCGGATCGATGCTAGTCAGCGCGCTGATCGAATTTAAACTGTTGTAGAGAAAATGCGGATTGATCTGCGCCTTCAGTGCGCTTAACTCCGCTTCCCGCGCGCGGACGCTCGACTCCAGCGCGCGTTCCTGCGCCTCTTGGCTGGCCTTTTGCGCGAACAGCATGTAATGGAATGTCGTGCCTAACAGGTAGTAGGAGAAACCGACCCCGTAAAGATGCATCTGCGCGGCCGCAAACTGCTTATAAGTCCCGCTCATCCCCAGCCCGGAATCGATCCATTGGGCCAAAAGTTTCCCGATGCCTACCCATAGATACGCGAGCACAACCGCTGCCGCCACATGCGTTAGTACGGTGTGCCACACGTCCTTGCCCAACAGCGGATGGCTGCGGCACGTGAATCGCGCAGACCAGGCTATTCCCTGCGCTAACGCTGCCATGGGCACTGCCACCATCAGCGCTGCCACCCAGTTCATTCCCCAATTGGTGACCAACATGGTCGCCATGAGCGCCGCAAACAGCACTCCTGCGAACCAAAGCACCGCCCACGCGGATTTGCCGATGTTTGCTCTGTCCATGGATTGCTTCAGTTCTTTACCGTGATCCCGCCAAACAGCGCTTGCCCGCGCAGGATCAATCGTTTCCTCGCCGGCGCTCCCGGAACGTCCGGCAGTGGCGGCCGCGTTTCGTCGCTGTAGCCGCCGAAAATGCTTTGCCCCTCATATACCACCGTCCATCGTTCCGGAACGACGAGTTCGATTCCTCCGAAAACTGCTTCGACGTATAACACTGCTTCTTCGCCTTCGATGTCTGCCGCTCGGAAGTCCAGTTCCACTCCGCCAAATGTTGCCGTCGCTGTCCCTCCGGAAAAGTTGCTCGTGCTAATGCGCCGTTCTACCCCTCCGAACAGCGTCGCCACGCTGATCTTATTCGGCCCTTCCGGAGAAGTCGAAGTCGGGCTCAGTTTGGGTATCCGTAATTCAAATCGGCTCCAAATCAACCCAATCCCAACCGCGATCAGGATGATCGGCCAGAAGTCCGCCACCGTTATTCGCAAATACCCGAGAGTGCTCAGTTGGAATACCGACCCGACAATCATCAGCACCGAACCGGACACCCGGTCGCGAGACTCGAAAAATCGCGTTGCTCCAACCACGATCAGGATCAATGGCCAAAATTTCCAAATCCGGTCAACTGGCAGGATCCCCATGTGATCGAGCAGAATCGCCGTACCGATGATCACCAGAACCAGTCCCGGCAGCACGCGGGTCCTCGCGTTCAAGATGCGGTACTGGCGACCGTCCATGCGCTCGTGGATGCGCTGATGGATCCGGTCGTGCAGGTCCTGGCTGAACTTGTTCGGATCGAATTTGTCTTCGCTACTCACTCCGCTCTCCCATCTTCCATTCTCCGTGCGTCACGGTCGCTGTGGTCCTCGCCATGCTAGTCAGCTGCAAACTTGCTTCACTAGAACCCCGATCATCGGTAGCCAGCCCACAATGGCCGACATGTTGTTCACTACGTGCGACAACACATAATCCATGCCGAACTGCATTTCTACAAGAGTGATTCCAATTCCCGCTGCCCATGCGACACCCGCGATCACTCGATTCCGCTTCGTTACTCTCGCCGCTTCCGTCCCCATGGCACCCTCCAGGTGGCCTTTCCTGCCGCCCATAGCCAGAGTAGAGCGAGTCCTACCGGTCTTCACGCACAAATCGGCGAACTGCGCTTGGGAGTCGGCGAATGCCGCCAACGCGCCGGTTGGTGTCTCGACCTTGAAAACCGCCCCCAACCGGTCTATGGTAGGCCTACACGAAATCATGACCGCCCAGGTCAGCTAACCCCGGCGGACCTTTGCTTCGAAGAGGTGCAAATTGTCCCAGAATTCTTTGTCTGCACCGCCTACGTCGGGGCCGCGCCATCACTGGGTTCTCTACGTTTTCCTTGCTTTTTTCGGAGGGCTGCTCACTTTTGCCGGTGCTCGTGCGCAGCAGAAAGCTTCCGACGACACCACGTTTCGCAAGTTAATCGACAGCTATTGTGCTGCCTGGAGTTCCGGGGATACCGCCAAAGCCGCGAAGTTTTATGCCAAGGACGACAACCTGGTCTTCTACGATGTCGCGCCGTTTTCGTACTCAGGTTGGAAAGAGTACGACGCCGGTGTGAAGAAGAATTTTCTCGATAGCACGGAGTCGGTTTCGCTCACTGCGGGCAAGGATCTCCGGGTCACGCGTCACGGGATCATTGCCTGGACTACGGTGCCAATGCATTTGACGGTGAAGTTGAAGGATGGCCGAACCATCGATACGCCGATCCGCTACACCGGCATCTGGGAAAAACACGGGACCTCCTGGCTCCTGGTCCACGAACACGTCTCTGCTCCTTATGGTGGTTGACGCTTTTCTGACATGTGCGGAGAGATCTTTACTTAAAACAGAAAAGCTATAACTTATAAATGTCCGTGTGGAACCTCCTCAAATTTTATTGGCTTGCTTCATCTGGCTATCGCCTTCAGCCTTGGAAAAGCCCCTACATCCAATGGCGGTTTGAAACCTTTCTCGGGAAAGAAGCCACTGGCCTTGACGCCCGTAAATTTCTGGCACTGTCCTGGAAATACCGCCACAACCTGAAATCCTTCGCCGATTGGGCTGCTATTCGCCGCCGCGCCCAACACTCTTAAGAACTGAGGGATCGCTCTTCGCCTTGTAGCGCCGTGCCTTCAGGCCGGCATCTTGGATTCCCCCCAAAATACCCCGTTCTCCGCGCAGGGGCGCCGCACTGCCGCGCCCCATTTCCGCAAAATCCCAAATCTCAAAATTCCTCGTATCACCACAAAATAAAACCCGTGCGAAGCATTTCCACGTCCCATTCCGCCCGAGCGTATAATAAATGAAGAGGTCTGCGATTTATGTCGACCCTCCAGATCCTCCAATCCACTCCCGCGCTCCACGAAGCGCGTTGGTGGGAGCCTGAAGCGAACAATCGCGTCCACTGCTACCTATGCCCGCGCCACTGCCACATCGGTCATGGGCAATCCGGTTTCTGCTACATTCGCGCCAATCAAAACGGCAAACTGTACAGCCTCGGTTACGCTTCTCCCGCCGCTCTTCAGGTTGACCCGATCGAGAAAAAGCCGCTCAATCATTTTCTTCCGGGTACGCGCATCTTCAGCATGGGCACGGCTGGCTGCAACATGGGCTGTTTCTTCTGCCAGAATTGGGACATTTCCAAGTCTCATCAGGACCAGGTTCACTCCAAGCACATTCCTCCCGAAGACGTTCCGCTTCTGGCCCGCAAACACGGCTGCGAATCCATCGCGTTTACCTATAACGAACCGACGATCTGGGGCGAATACATTATCGATATTTGCAAAGCAGCCAAACCTCTCGGCCTGAAGACGGTGATGGTTTCGAATGGCTATATTACCCGCGAAGCCTTTCACGATATCTACGACCATATCGACGCTGCCAACATCGACCTGAAAGCATTCACTGAAAATTTCTACGGCAAAATTACGCTCACCCACCTGCAACCTGTCCTCGACACTTTGAAATGGCTGAAAAGCGAAACCAATGTCTGGTTTGAGATCACCAACCTGATGATTCCCACGCTTAACGACGACCCCGCTGAAACGTTAAAGCTGGCCGATTGGATCCTGGCCAATCTTGGTCCCGACATTCCGTTGCACTTCACTGCGTTTCACCCGGACTTCAAACTTCAGGACAAACCATCGACGCCGCCGGAGACTCTCCACTACGCTCGCCAGATTGCGCGCGAAGCCGGGCTTCACTACGTTTATGAAGGCAACATCCATTCCGACGCAGCGAATACCTATTGCCCGAATTGTAAGAAGCTGGTCATTCGCCGTTCTTGGCACAACGTTTTGGAGAATCGGCTCAAAGCAGGGAAGTGTCCCTACTGCGCGAATGCCATCCCGGGCCACTGGTCAAGCGCTTCGGTAATGTAAAGCGAGTTGTGGACCGAGCGATTTGTTCCCGAAGTCTGCAAGGACTACAATTCCCTTGGAGAAGTTCTCATGTCCGATCAACTGGTCATCGCAGGTCGCGCTTTTCGTTCTCGGCTTATCGTTGGAACCGGTAAGTATCGCAGCTTCCAGGAAATGGCTCGTGCGCACGTCGCCTCAGGCGCGGACATGGTTACGGTTGCGGTGCGGCGCGTCAACCTGACAGACAAGTCCAAAGAATCCCTGATTAATTACATTGATCGCGAGAAGATTTTCATTCTGCCGAACACGGCGGCGTGTTATTCCGCCGATGAAGCGATTCGCACCGCTCGGCTGGCACGTGAAGTCGGCCTGTCGAACTGGATCAAGCTGGAAGTGATCGGCGACCAGCAGACTCTTTTTCCAGACACGGAACAGCTCATCGAAGCTACCAAAGTTTTGGTGAAGGAAGGTTTCGTCGTTCTGCCCTATACCAATGACGATCTCATCGCTGCGCGCAAGCTGATTGACGCTGGCGCCGCTGCCGTGATGCCGCTGGCCGCTCCCATTGGCTCTGGCCTGGGCATTCAAAACCCCGCGAACCTGCGTATTCTGCGCGAACGCATCACCGAAGTTCCCATGATAGTTGACGCTGGTGTCGGCACGGCCTCCGATGCCGCGGTAGCGATGGAGCTTGGCGCCGATGGTGTGCTGATGAACACGGCCATTGCCGAGGCGGCGGATACTGTCTTGATGGCCGAGGCGATGCGCGACGCGGTGGTCGCAGGACGCAAGGCCTTCCTCGCAGGCCGCATGCCTAAACGTTTGTACGCATCGGCATCCTCACCACTGGCCGGAGTCGTGCGCTGAGACGGATTCAGTCGTGGTTTCACATGTTGTTCCTTCTTAGGTCTGAGGGCTTGGCATATATCCCGCTGTAGGCACGCGGCATCCCAGCGCTGTTCTAGCTTTACCGTGTAGAAAAGAGTTTCCTCGTGTCTCCACAGAAAAATACGCGCGTGATCATCAAATGTAAGGGTGGGCCCGAAGTTCTCAAGCTCGTAGAAGAGGACCTGCCGAATCCGGGCGCAGCGGAAGTGCGGGTAAGGGTCGATGCCGTCGGCGTAGCCTTCGCCGATGTGCTTATGCGCCGTGGGATGTACCCAGGTCAACCACCATTTCCGTTCGTCCCCGGCTATGACATCATTGGCGAAATTGATGCTGTCGGCGAAGGCGTGACGGATTTCCGTGTAGGCCAGCGGGTAGCGGCGCTCCTGATGACCGGCGGATACAGCCAGTTCACGATTGTGCCGGAGGAGCATCTGGTCCCTGTGCCCGATCGCCTCGATCCGGCGGAGGCAGTCTCGCTGGTATTGAACTATGTCACGGCGTATCAGATGTTGCACCGAGTTGGGCAGATGCGCTCCGGCCAAAGCATGCTGGTTCACAGTGCGGCGGGTGGGGTTGGCACGGCAGCCCTGCAATTGGGGAAAATTATCGGGCTAACCATGTTCGGCACAGCCAGCAAGCCGAAACACGAGTTGGTTTCCTCGCTGGGTGCGGTGCCCATTGATTACCGCACGGAGAATTTTGCGGATCGCATCCGGCATCTCGCTCCCAGCGGGCTGGATTGTGTTTTGGATCCGATCGGTGGACCACAGTGGTGGACATCCTACGGCTGTTTGCGGCGCGGTGGGAGCCTGGTCTGTTATGGCGTCCAGGCGGCGGTTTCGAAGGGGCAACTGGCTGCGGGAGCTGGTTTCGCCTTGCTCGGCCTGATGAAGCTCATTCCCGACGGAAAGCAGGCGGTCTGGTATAACGTGACCAAGCTTCGAAATCAGCACCCTGACTGGTTCCGCGAAGATCTATCAAAATTGTTTGCGCTATTGGTCGACCGGCAGATTCAACCTGTCATTGGAGCAAAGTTCCCGCTGAAAGACGCAGCTCTCGCCAACGCCATGCTCGAAAAAGGCCAAACTTCCGGGAAAATCGTCTTGCTGCCGTGGAACTAGATCGCAACTGTGAGCGAGGCCTACCTCATTGCCCAACCCAGTTCTGAATCTTCAATCCCCCAACTCGCCGGAATTCCTTCACATTGTTGGTGACCAGCGTCAGTCCTTGCGCCATTGCATGCGCCGCGATCCACAGGTCATTGTTCCCGATGATCTGGCCTTTCTTCTCCAGTTCGGCGCGTACTTCTCCGTAGATCTCGCCGGCACCGGCTGGCAATGGGGAAACAGGTAACAGATCTGTGATTCTGGCCAGAATTTCCCACGCCGCTGCCCGCTCCGGGTTTTTCGAAACTCCATATCGAAGTTCGCCATACGTGATCACGGAAATGATCGCTTCACCTCGCCGCAACTGCTCAAAGGCACGCAACGCAGACTCCGGTTGGGCTTTGCGAATATAAATGACCGTGTTAGTGTCGATCAGATAACTGGGCTCCATCAGAGCCCCTTACGCTTTTGCGGCTTGTCCTTCTTCTTTCGAATATCCAGGATTTCTTTTGGCAAGCTCGCGATTAGATGGAATGCCCGTTCCATTCCCCCAGTGGGCTCGCGCAGCACGATTTCATTTCCGCGTCTTTCGATCTCCAACTCCTTGCTTTTTACGCGGAACTGCTTGGGCAGGCGCACTGCTTGACTGTTCCCGGACTTGAAAACTCTCACCATTGTCATGGTGGATCCTCTCGAAAATGTATATACGAATTGTATATACACTTATGAATTGCGTCAAGATCCATGGCTCTAGATCGCAAGATTACCGTCTATCCTAAATTGTTTTGCCGTGGTGGCGTCCGGCGGGCTCAAAGAGCAACAAAAGGTTGGTCATGCTGAACAAATCCCGAACCTGCTGGCTCGCGTTTACCACTTCCAGTTGGCAGCCTCGCGTCCTCGCGGATACATACAGGCCCACCACCGCGCCGAGCCCCGAACTGTCCACCTGTGGCACTTCCTTCAGATCAATCACGACCCTCTTGTGGCCCGGGATCCGTTCGCGCACGGAATCTTTCAGCACTTGTGTGTTCTCAAATGTCAGCTTTCCATGGCATTCCGCCACCAACGCATCCTCATGTTCATAGCAATGCACGCGAAATCCCCGGGTCGAACTGCTCGGTAGCTCAACCATCACAAAGCCTCCTCAAGCTGATCGCGTTGCCCCGTCCCCTTCTATCGTACTTGGCACAGATTTGCCACACTTTCGCTCCGCCGTGTTGCGATCCGGGTTAGACTGAGGGCGTGCAGCGCAAAATTTTCTGGATGTCCTTTATGGCAATCGGCCTGGTAGCCGACCTTATTCTGCCGTTCTGGTGGGCTCTCGGCGCCACCATCCCGATTCTTGCCTTTAGTTGGTGGCTCGCCTATCGCAGCGAATGGTTCAATTGACCGTTTCACAGAGTGCGAAAGAAGAAATGCCAAACGGCGTCAACCGCGGCATGCACAAGGGCGGAAGCGAAGATCGATCCGGTCTTTCGCCACACCCAGCCATAAAATAAGCCTGCGATCGTCGCCAATATCACATAACGCCAGTTGGGAAATCCCAGGTTCGTGATATGTGAAAAGCCGAACAGCACCGACGCCGTCCACCATCCTGCCAGTTCGCTCTTCGAAGCCTTCGATAAAAAGTTCTGCAGCAGTCCGCGAAACAGCAATTCTTCCGGCCACGCTGTGAATAGCAGAATCGCCAGTGAAAGCCCGGCGTACGCGGCCCATTTTCCCCACTGCGGCGCGAACGCGATAAAATGCAACGCGGTGCCCAGTGGAATGGCGATGCACGCGAACGCCAGAAAACTCCCGGCAATATACAGTCCCCAGCGTTTTCCCCACCCAATGGAATAGCCGATCCCCTTCGTGCGCCGGATCAGCAAGAACGAAGCCAGCGCCACACTCACCGCCACCATGGAGGTCAGCACGTGTGACAGTTTGCCGTCGGGGTAAGGCCACAGCTGCCAGATTCGATGGCCAAACTTGACCACCACCCAAATCCCAAGGATGGTCGCAAAATCCTGCCAAGCTCCGGGCGCCGCGTTGCCAGCCCAAACTGCCAGGCCCACCGGCACAAAGACCATTCCCACCACAACGGCGATTCTCGCCCAAGAGATGCTTCCAGTTCCCAGCAAATAGAAGATGTACGCCAGCAGCACACACACCCCGAGGAATGCTCCGCCGGCCGCGCCAAACTTCGCGTTGATTCCGTCCGTTACCCCCCTCGCCGCCAGCAACAACATCGCCAAAAGCAGAAACGCAAAGCACGTCAACGTTGCCGCGAACGCCCTTCCGCCATATCCTTGCCATGAGGCAAAAAGTGCGCCACCGAGACAACATCCTGCCCAGATTCCCAACACCGACCACGGGCCCAATTGCTTCATCGCTTCGCTCGCCTCACCTTGTTCCTGTTCCTAGCAATATTTGCACATCCCGCCGGATCTTGCCGGAATCCCGCACGCAGAAATCGGTAAACTGAGGAAGAGCCGCCCCTTGAAACGCCTCGCCTACATTGACTGGATGCGCGGTCTGGCGTGTCTGCTGATGTTCCAGACGCACTGCTATGACTCCTGGCTGCGTCCCGAACTGCACGACACCCAACTGTATAAACTATCGCAGCTTGGCGGCACGCTTCCTGCGCCGTTGTTCATTTTCCTGGCGGGAGTTTCGTTCGCGCTGGTGACGGAAAAGCTGCGCGAGAAGGGCATTGGCCGCTCGGCGATTGCGAAACAGACCATTCGCCGCGGTGCGGAGATCTTCGCCCTGGGAATCCTGTTTCGTATACAGGAATATGCGCTCGGCTACAAATGGGTGACATGGACGGACCTGCTGCGTGTGGATGTGCTCAACATTCTGGGACTGTCCATGATGCTGATGGGCGTTCTTTGCTGGCTCACTGCGGCGCCAACGATTTCCATGGCGCGTCAACGGGGAATTGTTTCGGCTCTGCTGGTCGCCACGGCCATCGCATTACTCACGCCGCCGCTTTGGACCACGTGGCGTCCAAAGTTCTTGCCTTGGCCGCTCGAAACGTACATCAACGGTACGCATACCTATAACCAGCCGCAACACTGGCTGTTCCCGATCTTCCCGTGGTGTGCATTTGCGTTTGCGGGATTGGCGGTTGGTTTCCTGGTGTTCAGCGATTTTGCCAGGACGCGGGAATCGCTCTTCTTTGGATTACTTGGGCTTGGCGGAGTTGCGGCGCTTCTGCTGTCGATACTCTTCGATGCGCTGCCGGTTCGTCTCTACGCGGTCTACGATTACTGGCATTCGAGCCCAAATTTTCTTCTCGCTCGTTGCGGAGTGCTGCTCATTATCTTGTCGCTGGTGTATTCCTGGTGCAAATGGGGATTCGCGCAAAAGGGCTTCAGCGCCGTGATTCAGTTGGGGCAAACATCGCTGCTGGTCTATTGGGTGCACATCGAATTTGTATATGGATGGCTGTCGATCTTGCCGAAGCACGGCTGCTCGATCCCGAAAGCCACATTTGGATTGTGCGTAATCTTTACTGCAATGCTGGGGCTGTCGATCCTGCGGACGCGCTACAAACAGGCGAAGGTCAAGGCTTTGCGGGCGCAGGCGCCGGCTGCTCCGGAGCCGGCAACTTAATGATTACTTCGCCGGGCTGCGCTAACCCCAGTTCCTCGCGGGCAATCTTGCGGATGGTCTGCGGATCGCTCTTCAAATCCTGAACGTCCTGCTCCAGTAGCGTGTTTTCCCTGTTCAGCCGGTCAAGTACGGAGCTGACCTTGCGAATCTCTTTCTGTTTCAGCCGCATGGCCAGAAAACCGTGTGTGCCAAAAACGTCGTGGACCAGCAGCACCACAACAAAAATAACCAGAATGTGGCGCCCGTACACGCGCCACAACTTGCCAACTTGTTCTTCCCAATTAATTTTCATTCGCCGTTCGTATCCACTCGGAAGCGGGGCGGGTTAGCTTCTCTTCCCAATCATGGATTTTGCTCCATCCGCATGATCCACAGATACAACTTTTCTCTAACCGCGTGTCGAACAGTCCACGGCCACCCTTGCAGACCATATTTGCTTTCTATTCGTCCGATTAAGCTGGCGCACTTCGCCTTGAAGGTTCAATCCACCTTTAGCGGCGCTTCGACGGAGCCGGTACGGCCATTGAGGTCGTCGCGAACCACGAATCGTACCGTGTATTGGCCGGGCGAAAGCTCGAGGAATCCGCGATAAATCACTCCGTTCTGCTGCACGGCGGACAAATTCTGCGCCGTCAGATGCGTGTCAATTTTCTTGCCTGTCGGCTGATCAACCTGCTTGCCTTCGGGCGTTCGTGCCAGTGCCACGAAGTCAACCACAATATGATTGTTGTCGGGTTTATTGATCAGGGAAGAGTCAGCGGGCAAACGCAGTTCGTAATTCGCGTGCTTTTTACCCTGCTGCTGGCTAGCTTCGATATTGTTCCATCGCGCCGACAACGGAATCGAAGTGAAATCCAAGGGAGACTGCAAAGCGGAGGAGATGTCGTTGGAGCGGCTGCTCTCAGGATCACTGGTGGAATTTGTCACAAAGAAGCCGCTGCGTGCGCGCACTTCTCCGTGCTCGTGCTTCAGTTCCACCTTCAGCCTCTGCCAGCCGGACTTGGTGTCGGATCGATCGAGATAATAGCCGAGCATATAGTACGTGGAGGAATCGTCCACGGCGTCGTGAAAACCTTTCACGAGATCGTTGGAGTTAAAATAGGCGCGGCCTCCGGTCATGGACGCGAAAGTCTGAAACGTCGCTTGCGTATCCATCTGCCGAAACGAGCGATTATTCGACGGCGGGCGGCCCGCCCCACCCTGGGAAGAGCCGGAACGCGAAGCGCTGGGCACCGCGGTGCGCAGCCCCTTGACGTCCACAGGATAGAGAGCGATCTGCGCATCGTTCAGCAATTGCCAGGTGCGCTCGTACAAAGGCAGAACATCCGTGAGCGTATCCCGGCCAGCGGGCGCAATTCCCATGGTGTCGCTTACACTGAACGGAAACCCGCCGGTTGCCCAAATGAGTGATTTTCGTCCCGGAAAGCCCACCAAGGCCTGCGCGACCTGCTGCATGCCTTCCAAGGTGTAAGTGATGGCCATGCGTTGTTCGAACGATTGAAAATTCAGCTCGCCGCCGCCCAGCACGCTCTGGAGCTTGGAAGCCTCGCCGTGAACCGCGGACGATTTTGCGCTCTTGCCTCCTGCGGCTGCGTGCGGTTGTCCCGAGCTGGGTCCGCTGGAACTCCCGCTGGCCGCCGAGTCATCGGGGCTATCGACCAGTTGGTCTGGGTCGCCGTTCACCTGATGAAGAGCAGCTACCAGTATCTGAGGATCGGTGGTGAAGTCATGGATCACCTGAATGCCGGAGCGCGTAAGAACGTAAAGTCCGGTAGGCTCGCGCACATCGACCGATTCCGTCAAATATTTCAGCAGTTCCTGGCGGGCGGAAGCCTGGTCGGAAAAACGCGTGTTGATGAGGTCGAGAACGATCAGAGTAATTCGTCCTGCCGAAGGCCCGCCCACAAACGAATTACTAAACTCCGCAGGATTGGTTGGAAGGGAAAAGCGGCGCGTGTCGCTGGTGATTTCCTCGAACGTGGCAATCTCTTGCTCCTTGCCGTTTTGTTCGACCGTGAAATCCTCCTGTTTCAATCCACGAATGTGCGCTCCAGATTTGTCGGTGACGAGAGTGGGAATGAGAACCAACTCCGTATGGACGGTGAGCCTGGTTTCCGTGCCGCGCGTAGGCCAGGCGGGTAACAGAAACAGAAATATCAGAGTGGCGATACTGAAACCGCGAAACGAGAGTTGAGGGCCGACCGAGAATCTCATAGAAAACTCCTTTGACCACAGGAGAGAAGCCGGACCGTCAGCGCACGTCCGCTTTTTGTGTTTTCCAAGGAAAGATCCGGCGGAAAGCATACCACTTTTTAAACTGGCAATGAACAAACACGCCAGTGCCTCTAGAGAGGTAAAGGGAAATCCGACAATCACTACGCGATCGACACTAGGGAAGAATCCCCCGGAAAAATCATCCTAAACTGGAATTCTGTTTTGCATCATGGGCGGGCATGCTGATCGTAGGAGGATCTAGATGGAAACTGCGCCGCCACAATTTGCCCACGTATTGTTATTTGCTTGTCCGGTGTGCTTCCGACCGCTGGTAACCGCATGCAACAGCACTAACCAGAACCTGGAAGTCGCCGATGGCTATGATTTCTCCTCGCATTGCCATTGTGGCTGGTCCGGCGAGGTGATCGGCATGAAAGCCAAGAGACATTGGGTGGAAGCGTGGTCCAATAAAGCACCGGTCGGAAAAGGAATTGCTGGCTCGTGCGATGGCGACGCCGCGGGAGGAAACTAGGAAAACGATTTAAATACGGGAAACAAGGTATTGGCTTGCTGTCTCGCGATGTACATCCTAGTGCTTGGGGAACTGGGGTGCGAGTCATCATTGCGGATGATCATGCGTGGATCCGTCAGGGGGTCCGCTCGATCTTTCAAACGCGACCGGAGTGGACCGTTTGCGGGGAAGCTGCGAACGGCCGGGAAGCTATCGACCTGGTGCAAAAACTCCGGCCGGAGCTGGTCGTGTTGGATATCAGTATGCCGGTGATGAATGGCTTGCAGGCCGCTAAGGCTATTCGGTCATCCGTGCCAGAAACAAAAATCGTGATCCTGTCCATGCACGATTCGCCGCACGCGCGGCAGGAAGCCCTGAAAGCGGGCGCGGATGGGTACGTTATTAAGACCGCCGAACCGGCGGAGCTGTTCGAGACCATCGAATCAATCGGACTAAAGCAATAACACCTGGATTAAAAGCAATAAACACCGCGCGTCTTCAATCCACAATCTTCAGTGCACGTAGTATCCGCTTTTTGACAGGATCACGTAGTCGTGTCCCTTTTTCCCAAAGGAAGAAGCCAGCCGCACGTCGAGTTTGTGCGGTTTACCGTTGGCGCCGTTCGCATTCGTGTAGTAGCCCACGGTGTAGCGGGTTTTGATGCGCTCGATCAGCGCGCGAAAGACGCTGTCCAGATGGGGCACGTCGGGAACATCGAAAATCTCGCCGCCGCTTTGGTCCGTCACTTTGCGGATGTTGACCAGGCCCGGAATCATCGCGGCGTAATAGAGAGTTCCTGGCGGATTGTAACCGGGGATTTTCAGGTTGTAGAGCACGGCGTCCGCGGCAATCGCTTCCGTCACGATGTCGCGAGTACCCTGGCCGCCGGCGTCAGTGCCCACGTCGTCGCTGATGAGGATGATGACCCGGCGACCCTTGGGAGGCGTGTTGAGCAGATACTGCGCGGCCAGAAAGATTCCGTCATTGATGTTCGTGGCCCCGCCAACCTGGAACGCACTGATTGCCTGTGCAATTTTGGATTTGTCGTTGGTAAACGGCACACGCAACTGCGCTTCGGTGGAAAAGGTGAAAAGCGCGACCTCATCCTCGGGTTTCAGAGCCGAAAGGGCCACGTTTGCGGCTTCTCGAAGGGGACCAAGAAATGGGCCGATGGAATCGCTGAGATCGAGCACCAGCGCGACATTGAGCGGGAGTTCGTCGCGACTGAAAATGTCAATCTTCTGAGGAGCGCCGTCCTCGCGAATTTCGAAATCCTCCTTTTTCAGGCCAGACATGATTTGTCCCGCTTTTGTTTTGACGGTGGCGTCAACAAGGACGAGATTTACGTCCACGTGGATGACGCTTTGGGATTGATCCTGCGACTGGTCTTGAGCGGCGGAGGGTGAGAGGAAAAGAAACGTCAGGCCAACGAGCAGAGCGATCGGACGGAATATGTTTTGGCGGATGATTTGCATTGGCGCACAAACAGTATAACGGGGTTGCAGCAGCGCGTAAAAATCTGCAAATACATGATCGCATTATGCGAGAGGCCCGCCCCTTTGAGTCTGTGCGAATACTCGTGTTTTTCGTCGGGGCATGGCTTAGCCATGCCGTAACTGCAGCGAAATGGGTGCGGCTTTAGCCGCTGAGGGCAGTCTTTTTCAGTTTTCAGGACAGGCTCTCTTTTGCGAGCCCTCGATGGAAATTAGGCTGGCCGATCTGAAGATCGACGACTACAGGCTAACGGCCGGCGTTGGGGTGGTTGTGGCGCCACGTCCAATACTCGCGCTGCTGCTCGTGGTTGAGTCGCGCATACTCGCGATATTCGTAGTGGCGTTCGGCCAGCCACATGCGATACGCGTGGTCTTCACGATCGTTCCAGTAGTGATAATCCGAATAATAATCGTCATAAACGCGCACGTGGGCGGCGCAGCCCGCGATCGCGAGCGGCGTAAGAGAGGCGGCGGCAAGCAACATCGTGCTCTGCAGGCGTTTGTGGATCATGGGATTCTCCTCGACTTGTGACACACATGGCGCGCTGGGGTGCGCAGTTTACAAGCAGCGCTCCCCGTATTTCATTATTCCTGGGGCCCACTCTATGAACAAGAAACACGATTTGCGGGCGGAAAGTTGCGGTCTTGTTGACTGGTTTCACGACACAGTAACGGATGCTTTTGTAAGGTACGCTAGGAAGGCCTCAGCCGCGTAAGACTCGCCTTCTGACTAATACGAAGTGTTGAAGGAGCCGTCATGCCAAGAGAAAAGAGCACGCCGCTGCCGCAACCGGTATTCAATGAAGGAAATTTGACGCCGGATCCGAAACAATTCAAGGTGAAACATCCTTCGGATAACCAGCAATACAAAGAGATCGAGAAACTGCTGACGAAAGACGTGGTGGCATTCGAGCCGTCGCGAGCACTGGCGGGCGATTTGTACACATTCGAAAGCGCGATGGGACCCCACGGACCGGAGGCCGTGCAGACCATAGAGAAGGCCGGGAAAATTATTTTTCATTGCGCCGGAGACACCGGTGCGTCGAGCGAGGGTAAGTACGGAAGCGAGTTGCGTGTGTCGGACCAGGTCACTAATGACTGCCGCACCAGTGACGCCGCGAACCGCCCGGCCTTCTTCTATCATTTGGGCGACGTGGTTTATAACTTTGGCGAATCGCAGTCTTACTACGATCAGTTTTACGAACCCTATCGCAATTATCCCGCGCCGATTTTCGCTATTCCGGGCAATCACGATTCCTTTATTATCCCCGGCACGGCTCCCGCCGATACGCCGCTGACCATTTTCATGAGGAACTTCTGCGCGCAAACGCCAACGATCACGCAAGAGGCCGCTTCGCTGCACCGTACGGCGATGACCCAGCCAGGCGTTTGTTTTTCGCTTGATGCCCCGTTTGTGCGGATCATTGGATTATTCAGCAATGCGCTGGAAGATCCCGGGGTGATTTCGAGCGAAAATGGTAAGTGGGCGGCGGTGCCTGACTACCAATTACAATTTCTCGCCGCGCAGCTCCAGCGCATCAAGAAAGAAAAATATGCGGGAGCGGTTTTGCTGGCCGTGCATCACCCGCCGTTTGCTATTCCCCTGGCCCAAAGTCGAGCGGGACCGGTGGAGATCATTTAGGAAGTCCAAACATGCTCCAGCAGATAGACACGATCTGCAAGGCACAGGGCGTCTATCCGCATGCGGTTCTTTCCGGTCATGCGCACAATTACCAGCGCTTCACGCGAACAATCCAATTCGGGTCCAACACCATTAATGTGCCCTTTATCATTTGCGGAGACGGAGGCCACGACGTGCTCAAGCTGGTGCAGGGCAAAAGTGGCCAGCCCGCCCAGGAGCCCCAGTTCGGAGTCGAAGTGGACTACCTGGAGCCGGCGAAGCCCGTGATGCAAGCGAAGAGCCTGATGCTGAATCATTACGACGATACCAATTATGGATACCTGCGCATCGCCGTGGATAAAACCAGCCTGAAGATCGGTTTCCATCAGGTGGGGAAGAGCGGTATTGCCCAATCCCGCGTGGATGTGGTCACTGTGGCGCTGGGGACCAGAACTGTTGTTGCGAACACATAAGCGGCGGAGCAGTCCGCAGGTCTTATAGAATCGTGTGTGGAGAAACCAGCAATGAAACGGGAGACGAGGTTTCGCGTGGTGCTGGTGACCTGCGCGACATTGGAAGAAGCCAGAAAAATTGCGCGCGGTGTGGTGGAGAAGCGATTGGCCGCGTGCGTGAATATCGTGACGCATGCCGTGGAATCATTTTATGCGTGGGAAGGGAAGCTCAAAAACAGCAGCGAGTATCTGTTGATGATGAAGACCACCGACGAACGAGTGGAAGAATTGCAGAAAGAAGTTCTGACCCTGCACTCCTACGACACGCCGGAGTTCATAGTCCTGCCCATAGTGACAGGCTCCGAAGAGTATCTAAAGTGGCTAGGCGACTCTACCGCCTGAATTAGAGATGACCCTCTGGGTAGGGGTGCAGCACTGCTGCGCCCCATGTCCGCAAGATCGACCGGTCTTAAATGCCTGCGACGCACTTCCCGATTAGCTCGGCTAGATGTACAGCAGTGCCTGATCCAGATCCGCCATGATGTCTTCGACGTCTTCGATGCCGACGCTGAGTCGCACCAGGCTGTCCGTGATGCCGATGCGGTCGCGCACTTCCTTGGGCATGGACGCGTGTGTCATTTGAGCTGGAAGAGAGATCAGAGATTCCACGCCGCCAAGACTCTCCGCGAGCGAGCAAATCTTCACCTGATTCAGGAAGCGACGCGCGGAATCCTCCGTGCCGAGGTCGAACGAAAGCATGGCGCCGGGACCTTTCTGCTGACGCCGGGCAAGTTCATGCTGAGGGTGATGAATCAACCCGGGATAAAACACTTTGCGCACTTTAGGATGTGCGTCCAGATGGCGCGCGACCGCGAGTCCGTTGGCATTGTGTTGGAGCATGCGCACAGCGAGAGTCTTGATGCCGCGAGAGGTTAAGAAACAATCCATCGGAGCAAGACCGGCGCCAGCGGAGCGCTGAATGAAATAAATTTTTTCAGCGTCGTCCGGACGCGTAAGGACAACGGCGCCGCCGGTTGCGTCACTATGCCCGTTAAGATATTTGGTCAGCGAGTGGACGACGATGTGTGCTCCAAGTTCGATGGGACGCTGCAAATAAGGAGTAAGGAAAGTATTGTCGACCACCAGAGTCGCATGCCGCTCGTTGGCGAGCTTGGCCATCGAGGAAATATCAGTGATACGCAGCGTCGGATTCGTAGGAGTCTCGATGTAAATCATCTTTGTGTTCGGCCGGAACGCGCCGAGCACCACCGCCGGATCGGACGTGTCTACGAAGGAAAACTCCAGGCCAAAGTGCACGAGAAGCTGCGTGGTCAGGCGATAGACGCCGCCATAAACAGCTTCCGAAACGATCACGTGATCGCCGGGCCGCAGCAGGCGAAACACGGAATCAACGGCAGCCATCCCGGAAGTGAAAACATAGGACGCCAGCGCTCCTTCGAGCTTAGCGATCGTACGTTCGAGAGCCTTGCGGTTTGGATGATTCGTCCGGGCATAGTCGTAGCCGCCCTTGGTCTTTCCGAGTTCTTCATAGACGTAGGTAGAGGTCTGATAGATGGGCAGAACGACGGCGCCGGTAGAAGGATCCGGTTCCTGACCTACGTGAATCGCGTTGGTAGCAAATCCCATTCGCATCTCTCCTTGGATGGCGTGCGCAGAAACGAGCGGAGGACGAAGCGGACCATCGCAGCGATGGATACCAGCTTGTCGAGGCTAGAAAAAAGTTACAGGAGCCGGCGCAGCGAGTCAAATGGTGCACTCTTGACGTTTCCAGAACTTCCAGACAGGATTGAAGCGACAACCATGAGAAGAACGTCTTGGCAAATTTGCATGCTGATCCTGATGGCCTTACTGGTTCTGACGACAGTAATGTGCGCTGCGCAGGACCAGGCCCCTCCGCCGAAAAAAGATCAGGCGCCCGCTCCAGCCAATCGCCTGACCATTGAAGTCACCGCCGGAGATTCCAACAAGCCGGTGGAAAATGCCAGCGTCTATGTGAAGACCATCGAAGAACACCTGATCAAGGACAAGAAATTTGAAGTGAACGTGAAGACGAACCAGGAGGGAGTGGCGCACGTGCCAGACGCGCCCATGGGGCGAGTGCTGGTGCAGATTGTGGCCGACGGTTGGAAACCGTACGGGCACTGGTACGACATCACGGATCCAAAGCAAGTGATCAAGATTCATCTGGAGCGGCCACCGAAGTGGTATTAGGAATGCCTCTCCATAAATTCGGCACAAAAGATTTGCTATGAAGCACGTGCGGAACCACCCCGGCGAAGAATTTTCAAAAAATTGTTTGCGAGAGAGAGGGGAATTGCACCAAAACAGTGCAAACCGGATCATCGCGTTGAAAGTCGGCGGGTTAGTCGGGGATTTCCTGTAGTTTCCACAAGGTTTTCCACTTTTGTGTGCAAAACTTAACGCGAGAGAAATATTTTTTGTTGCGCGAAGGCGGGAGTCGTGCAATCAAACGCTGAAAAATATATTTGTGACAAATTCTGACCGACAGAATTCGTGAATGTTACAGTGAGATAGACGAAAAACGCATGAAAGAAACAACCAACGGCCCATTTTCAATGATGCAGATGTTCTGGGGTAACCTGGCGGCGCGCCCTCTGCGCTGCTTCCTGAGCGTTATTGCCATCGCCATCCAGGTAGTGTTGGTGCTGCTCATCGTGGGAATGACGTCCGGCGTATTGTCCGATTGGGGCAAGCGCGTGGAGGGCGTGGGCGCGGATATTGTCGTGCAGCCGCCCAACGCGTCGATTTTCTTCGCGTTTTCCAGCGCGGTAATGCAAGAGTCTTTGGGCGATGAAATCGAAAAATTGCCGGGTGTCGACGAAGTCGCTCCTACATTGATGATGACCGACCCGAAGACACTGGTGGTCATTTACGGAATCGACTACAAGCGCTACAACGCTTTGAGCAAAGGATTTATCTTCCGAGCCGGACGCCCCTTCGAAGCACCGGACGAAGCTCTCGCAGACGACATCGCGGCGCAGTCGCGCCATTTGAAGGTCGGAGACACTGTGATACTCATTAACCGGCCCTTCCGAATTTCAGGAATCGTAGTGCATGGAAAGGGCGCGCGCTTCTACATCCCGTTGGGGACGGCGCAGGACGTCATGGGCGCCGATAAGCATGTTTCCGTGTTTTTTGTGAGGAGCAAAGGAGACACGGAAGCGACACGCGCGGAAATCCTGAAGCTGAACCCGCAGAACACGGTGCGCTCCATGTCCGAGTATGTCTCCCTCATGAGTTCGTCGAAACTGCCCGAACTGAAGCCTTTCATACGCACAATGGTCGTGCTGGGAATCGTGGTGAGCTTCCTGGTGGTGCTGATGAATATGCACACGATGGTGATGGAGCGCACCAGGGAAATCGGCATCCTGAAAGCCCTGGGATTTACGCGCTTCGAAGTCACGGAGATGCTGCTGGGAGAGACCACCGTGCTGGCGATTATTGGAAGCTTGGTGGGGATCGGTATCACCTTCCTGACACAGGCGATTCTGAAGCAAACTAATCCCTCACTGCCCATTCAGATTTCGGCCGGCTGGGTGATGGCTTCGATTGGGTTGGCGCTGCTTGGAGCGGCGTTGGGCGCTACAGTTCCCGCATTGAGGGCGGCTAGTTACGATCCAGTGGAAGCGCTGGCCTACGAATAAAGAATCCCAAATCCTTCCTAAGTTTTCCTCAGGCGCGGGATTGCGCAACAAACCCGAAACTGATATGAGAGAAGCAGAATTGGGGCGGTTCGCCTTGCTGCGAACCGGGTGTTCCAAGAAACCAGGGAGAAATACATGAAGTGGATGAAATGGACAGTGATGCTGTTGCTGTTGGCTTGCGCCATGCCTGCGCGTGCTCAAATGGGCATGGATATGTTCAAGCGGCCGTCCTTCACCAAGATGTTTCATCCGGTCGTTGGCAAGGGCGCGGAGTATGAAACCACCTCCAAAACCGGCTCCGATAGCAAAGTCCGCACCATGGACATGGGAATCGTGGGCAAAGAGAGCGTGGACGGCAAAGACGGCTACTGGATGGAAATGATGATGACCGAGCCAGGCGGAAAAACGATCCTGGGCAAAATGCTGATGACTCCCGACGATTTCCAGTTTCACAAGATGATTTTCCAGATGCCGGGAAAAGGCGCCATGGAAATGCCGTTCAACCCCTCAGCGGCTCAGAGAACGAAATTGGAAGAGAATATGGAGGATTGGCACTCCGCGGGCACGGAATCAATCACGGTACCCGCGGGCACGTTTGATTGCGAACACTGGAAAAATGACAAAACTGGCGGCGACGTGTGGGTCACCGATAAAGCTTCACCCTTCGGGTTGGTTAAAGAAATGAGCAAGGACCATTCCATGGTGCTGGTAAAAGTGTTGAACGATTATCCGGAGCGCATCACCGGGTCGGTTCAGAAATTCGATCCGCAGATGATGATGCAACAAATGCAGCAGCAGAGACAGCAGCAACCTCCACAATAGGAGCCGGACAAGCGGCACGCGAAACAGGGAAGAGACCACATGCGGGCGGGAACGCAGGGGCGTCCCGCCCGTGTCTTTTTCTCAGGCGCGGCATCGAAGGAGAAGAAACACGGCGATGGCGACAGACAAATACTTTCACGCGACGATTGTGGACCGCAAAGAGGTGGCGCCAGATTTGTTCTTGCTGCACGTTGAGTCCAGTCAACCGTTGCCGTACCTTGCGGGCCAATACGCCACATTGGGCGTGGAAGTGGATGGGAAACATATCGAGCGTCCCTATTCGATGTGTTCGTCGCCGTACGAGAAAAAGCTGGAATTTTTCGTAGAGCGCGTCCCAAATGGCGCGCTGACGCCTTTGCTCTACGCGATGGACAAGGGCACTCCGCTGCTCCTGCGGCGATTTGCTAAAGGCCGGTTCACACTGGATTTGCGCAGCGGGCGCAAGAACCACTTACTGCTCGCGACGGTCACCGGCATTGCCCCGTATGTCAGTTATGTGCGCACGATTTTTGAGGATTGGAAAAAGGGTGAAGGCGTGATGCCCGGCGAACACAAATTGTTCTGCATCCAGGGCGCTAGCCGGAGTGAGGAATTTGGCTACCGCGACGAACTCGAGCGTGTGGCTGGCGAAGTACCCTGGTTGAAATACGTCCCCACCGTGAGCCGCCCGTGGGAAGATCAGGCATGGAACGGCGAAAAAGGCCGCGTCGACGACGTAATCCGCAAATTCGCCGACGGCTGGAACCTCAAACCTGAGGACACGACAGCGTATCTCTGCGGGAATCCCAGCATGGTCGAGAGCGGACGGGCCATACTTCTGCGTGCAGGATGGAAAAAAGAAGCCCTGCAGGACGAAGCTTATTTCCCACTGGGTTAGGAAGCGTCTGCAATCCAGTTAGTTACCGCGAGGCGTAGCGTCTGACGAATCGGCTGCGGGAACTGCGGACATACTGGACCGAAATTGCTGGCGTCACGCGTGCTATCCCAATTCTTCGGAGGTTGTGAGGTTTCCAGCGCAGTTCGCCGACGGCCGGGGCGGCACAAGGCACTCCGAGGAACGCGACCTGACTCACCGATGTGCTGAGAGAGACTCCCCGGAGCACACCGTTAGAAATCTTTACTACCGGCAGCGGATCGGCGCGCAGAGCGGATGGCAAAGTGGAGAAACCTAAATTCGCCGATACAAGAACCACAAAGAACCCCCTCCCAAAATACCTGCGCATAGAGATCACTTCCCGGGCTTCTGGGTACCCGCGCCGCCACTTTTTCGGGAATAAGTGCCGCGGAATACGATATTCCATGACGCGCCATTATCGGAGGACTTCTCCCAGGTTTGCTCGACGCCATCGGCGCCCAGGCGGGTGACGCGGATGCGGTTGAGATCGCTTTCCCCTTTGGCGTCACGGCTTGGTCCGATGAATTCCGCGGCGCCGCCCGAGACTTTTCCTTCGAACACGTGGACGCGCCCCTCATTGTCAGCGAACAGGCCGTGCCAGTGTCGATCGTCAGTGCTGTACGCGAAAATATTCATCCCTTCGTGGTCCTTTCCGCCGTTCCAATTTTCGACCAGCAGGCACTTGCCGAGTTCGAGATAAACCTTGCTCGAGCTGGCATTCGCGGCGCCCGGATAGCTGACATCCCAATCGCCCACCCAGAAATCAAGCTCGCGGCTCTGTGCGTTGGCCGAACAGGGCGACGGATCAGGCCCAGCCAATGCCGGCGCGCCCTTCAGGCAGAAGAATGTCCCCAGAACTGCCACGAACTCACCGCGCGAGATGCGAACCGCCATCGATTGATTCAACATGGGCTACTCCTTCATCGCGAAACTTCTACGAGCCTTCCGCTGGACGTTGCGCATGAAAACGAAACGCGTGCGGGTTGGCGTCTACTGAGACTTTTTGAAACCCCGCCGTCCGTAAGCGCGGGGCAAGTGTGGTCGGGTCCACAGGAACGAGCGTGTCCCCCAAGTGGATGGCGCGCATCCAGAATTTTTGCAGGCCGAGACTATCCACCCCCACGAACACAGCCCCGGGCTTTAACACGCGCCACACTTCACGAAAAACCTTGTCCTGTAAGTCTGGCGA
Source organism: Candidatus Acidiferrales bacterium (assembly GCA_963701055.1). Classification (GTDB taxonomy): domain Bacteria; phylum Acidobacteriota; class Terriglobia; order Acidiferrales; family UBA7541; genus Acidiferrum. The sequence continues at coordinate 2,696,191 of OY969563.1, forward strand.
ATGAACGTGATGCAGCATATGCAGGCAAACCGCCGCAGAGAATTGGGCATCCTTCAGAGGCATAACCGCGGCATCGCCGCGCACCACCGTCACATTGCTGTTCGTAAAGCGAACGGCCAGCGAATCCGCAAGCCGGGCATCAATCTCCAGCGCTGTCAGATGCGTAACGTGAGGCCGGAGAAGTTCGGTAGTCAGACCATGTCCGGGTCCTAGTTCCAATAGGTTCGAACCGAGGGACACATCTTTCAGCACCCATGGCACAACATATTCCCGAAGGACATTGTGCCAGGTGGCCGACCGACAGAGGCGGCGGTGGATCAAGTTCATGTGCGTTTTCCCCAACGCCGCAAAGGTATCCGTTGCGAATACTCCGTGCTTTCGCTATTGTGACAAGAAATGTCGAAAATGCGACAAGCCGCATTTCTGGACCGCCGGGCGCATGCATCCGCTCAGGTCACTGCGCTTACCTACGACTATGCGCACGGGGAGACAATCCCGTGGCATTTCCACGAGTGGGATCAACTGGTCTACGCCTCTAGGGGAGTGATGACGGTGCGTACCGGGAAGGGAACCTGGGTGGTGCCAACGCACCGTGCCGTATGGATCCCCGCGAAGGTGCCACATTGCATCGCGATCTCCGGAGTTGTAGCGATGCGCACGCTGTACCTGAGGCCGAATCTGGCCTGTAAGACTCTGCATGCAGGATGTTGCGTGCTGAATATTTCGCCACTACTGAAGGAATTGATCCTGGAGGCTTGCGCCATGAAGATGCTGAAGAAGTCGGTGGCCCACCAGCGGCATCTTGTGCAGGTTATTCTGGACCAGCTGAAGACAATTCAGATGATCCCGCTTCAGCTTCCGAATCCCGCGGATCCCCGGGCGCGCCGCATCGCCGAAGTGTTACTCGCGGACCCCAGTGACCGCACTCCGCTCGCGCAGCTTTGCAAGCGCGCAGGGGCCAGCAAAAGAACCATGGAGCGATTGTTCCGTACTGAGATAGGTATGACGCTGGGGAAATGGCGGCAGCAGTTGCGTTTGATGCAGGCAATGCGATTGTTGGCAGGGGGAGCCAAAGTGACGCACGCAGCTCTGGAAGCCGGCTACAGCACGCCCAGCGCGTTCATAGCAATGTTCGGCAAAACGCTTGGAACTACCCCGGTAGCGTACTTCCGCGCGGAAGTGGGAGACGCAAAGAGCTTCTAAACGCCTGGCGCCGCGGCCTCCAAGCGGTCCGCCACATCGGAAATAGTCTCAACCGGGAAACTCACATGAATGTTGTCGGTATTGTTCACGGCGTCGACGTACAGTTTTCCGTCGTGCACTGTGACGCGCACGTGATCGGTGCCATTGCGGACATCGACCAGTTCCGCGTTCGGATATTTCTGAAGTTCCTTGGAGAGTTCGCGTATCGCCGGTAGAAATGGCCGAGCCTGCGCTGCGGCGCGCTCCAGATGGTGGAACGGTACGACGCGTAAGCCAACCGGAACCACCGTTGCAGGCACAAACAGATGGACATGCGAGCCGTTGCTGCAATTTTGATCCACGTCCACGCGGATCACGCCTTCATGAAAGACGTAAGCCCCGGTGAGCGTGAGGGCGCCACAGAATCCCAGAGCGGCTTTGGCGAGAAAGAGCATTTTGATCTCTCCTTATAGCGAGCAAAGTCCGTGGTTTAGTCAGAGACGTTCTTGGAATCGATCCAGACGTGTACGGTTTCCTGGTCGTCCTTGACGCTCACCAGTTCGGTGTCTCCATTGGAGGAAAGCGCGCGAAGAGCCGCCACCACGTCCAGTTCGTCCTTCCCCGCGGAGAACAGCGCATCCACTACCTTCATGGGCACCTTGATCTCCACCTTGGTGTCCTTGCCGTTGTCCGAATGCTTGCCAGACTTCTTATCGGTGACATGGATATAGAGGTAGCCGGCATTCTTGGCCACGCGCACGTCCTCCTCGTTGCTCTGAACAGTCACATATTCGCCGTCCTTCGAGGAACGAACCGCGTCGAGAATCGCGCGCAGGTCGACGTCGTTAAGATGGGCATGGTCGATGCGGACCTTCCCGCCCTGGAGATTTTCATGGTTGATCGCGGGAAGAACCTTAGCCGCCATCTCAATCGGCACATTGACGCGCACGGTCTCGCCCTTGTCGTCCTTACTCTCCACTCTTACATGGATCCATTGGTCGCTCTTCGAAGGCGTTTGCGCGAAGGAGTGGGCAGGGAAAATCGCGCAGGCGGCAAGCAACAGCGAGCCGGCAAAGCCGAGGATACCCCGTGAAAAATGGTTCATGTGAAGCTCCTTTGGTTAGTAGTACGGAGAGGGGTAAGGAAAAGTTCCGCAGTGAGCGAGATTTGAGGCTGCTAGCCCCTGCCAAATGCCAGAAGGTCAGTCGCCGAGGGGGATTTCGCCCTTTTCCAGGTTGGGGAAAAGCGTTTGAGGGGAGACCGGGGACAGCGGCAGACCGTCGTCAATGTCCCCGTAGCCGTCATGGCGGTGACGGAAGGAATGGATGCCCATCCGGCAGAGATCAAAAGCGCCATACAGGATGTTGCCACGGATCACATCGCTCTTATACAGAAGCACTTCATTGCGGAAATAACGCACCACCGGGGAGCGCGGCCGTATCGGAATAAGGGGATTGAGTCGGGTGTACTCGATGGAAGGCCGGTTGCAATCCTTAAGCTGCACGATGGTGAGCATGCCGTCGGTGCGCATTTCGTCTCCGCTGGAGTTCACCATCACCTGGTGAACGTCCGGCCTGGGCATCAGGTAAACGGAATCGACACAGCCGGAAAGGGTAAGGTCGCGCACCAGCATATTGACGCCATCGTCAAGGTTGGGAGAGATGTGGTGGATGAACTTATGATAGCGGAAGGAAAGGGCGGCACTGGTCTCGCGGGTGTAAGCGCCGAGCCATGCTTGCTGGTCCATCACTGTATGCGTCTCCGTCCAGATGCGGACGTGTTCGCGCTTGCCATAGCTGTCAAAGCTTTTTTGCCACGTCAAATCCTGGGGCTTGCCATTCAGCATCTGACGCGAAATGGGCATGGTGGAATAATTGCTGAAAGTCAGAAAGGCATGAAATTGCTTCAGGAATGCCATGCGTGAATTGGGGTCGGCGGGAAGCCAGCCTGCCGCAGTGAAGGCGTCCTGAAGTTGGTGCTGTGAACCAAGGAACAAAAGATTGACGAGGTCGGCGTCCTTGCCGTACCGGGTGGTGGTGCGCTCTGGAACGTCCTGCAGTAGCTGTTCGATGTCCCCGCGCTCGTATTCGTCGAGCTGGAAGGAAACGACGGGAAGCTCAGGCTGATCCGCGACGAAGAGCGGCACTTCGATTTGAAGACGAAGATCGGTGCCGGGAGGAAGATAGATTTCCGGCTCGGGCAGAACACTTAGGGAGCGATACACCATCAGCGTCACATCGCCGTAGGGATTGTACGTGGGCAAGTGGATCAAGCCGCTGGTGATGCGCCCCTGCGGCGTGTCCGTGGACCGAATGCCATGAATGATTCCCTTGCTGGCTACTTCACGCGCGTTGTCGACTTCCACAACCTGCGCAGAGATAGGCAGGATCTCGCCGTTCGAGGTGACCAGGCGGTTGAACTGAATCTCCAGCGCCGCGGTGTCGTGCACGAAGCCCATGCCAACTTTGCGGACGGACATGACTTCGCCATCCACTTCCAGGCCCGCGGGAAAGACGGGAGTGGACCCACACTCGGGAGACTGGATGAGTATCGCCCGTACGGAGGTGCCGCGTTTGGAGCTGTACGAAGCGACTGGATCAAGCAGGCGAATCCAGAAAGATTTTCCGGCGGGAATATATTCGCAATTGGCGGAAGCGTGCGCGGGAAAGATCAACAACAGAAGCAGCAGCAAAGCGCCGCATCCCCACGATAGTCGCGAGGCCTTTGGGACACGACAGAGGCTGCGGGCCTCTGCGGTCCTCACCCTGAATTTTTCAATTTTCAACACGTGCACCCTCAGCCGCTTATCACCCATGAACAGTGTGCCCTCAACTGGTCAGGGTGTCTTGACCATCCCTCCTGGAGATATGCGCAAAGCACAACTGGTACTGCGTACAGGGATCGCGCGGGCGTGAGTAGCGCGAGAAGACAAACGAGAGACTCCCCACAGAACCGTGATTCCAATCCTGATTTTAGGATACCTGAAAGGTACTTAATGGGGAACGATAAGTTGGGCGCAGGCGCGAAGGCGAAACCGGTCATCTGGCTTATTTTACTTCCCGAGCCGAGCCAATTTTGACGGTGCTGCCGTAGCGCTTGTAATTCGAATAGCGAATGGTCATGCGAATATGTACATCGCCGCTCCTGAAGTGCAGGTAATCATCGGCGCGCGTGTAAACCGGAAACCAGAAACCCTTCTCAATGTTCTCGCGGTAGGTGCGGAAACGAGGGAAGACGTTCTCATTGTTCCTCGAGATGATATCGGGGACCGCTTTGCCATCGGTCATGACGATCTGCATATCCTTGTCGTCCACCCACACCCGGCCCTGAAAGTATCGCTGTTTCTTCTCAATCACTTTGGGCTTTACGTCGAAGACGTAGGTAGATAGCTCGTCGACCTGCTGGCGGCCAACGTAGGTCACGTCGTACTTGGGAAGTTCGCTGGTGGTCAGCACAAATGGCTGCACGTTGCGGACATCGTCGAGGTCCTGTTCGCTGAGCATGATGCGTTCCAGCGTGTTCTGCGGGGCGAAGGTAACCTTTTCAAAGCGCTTTCCGTCGGGAGTGAAGACGATGTCGCTGGTCATGCGGTATTCGCCGTCGGGCCGGTTGTCATCGTCGAGGGTTTGAATGGCGAAATCTTGCGTGTAGGTGTAATTGTCGCGTTCCAGCTTGAAATCGGCTTCGCGTTCGGCAAAGCGCTTGATGATCTGGTCGGCCGGGACCGAGGGAGGCTCCGTAGTGATCGGGTTGTCGCCCGGGGAGTGGATATGTGTTGGCGGAGGGGCCGTGTGATAGGTCTGATTTTGCGGTGGAGGAGGTGCTTGCGTGCGTGAAGCAGGAGGCGTCGGAAGCGGGCCCGGGTCCTGAGCGGGGGAAACGCAAGCAAACGTGCCTGCGAGCAGGAATCCAGATCCGAATCGAATCAATTTATTCATCAAATGAGTCGGTGAAGTCACGTTCATACTTCTCCCGAAGAGACTTTAAGACTCTTCTTCTAAGAGTCTAGCGCAAAGCATAGGGTTGCATGAACTAGGGAATCAGGACGGGCGCCACTTCAGGAAGACGGCTGCCAGCGGAGGCAGCGTGAGGGCCAGGGAAGAACTGCGGCCCATCCACGCGTGCTCGGTGGTATTCATGCCGCCAAGATTGCCCACGTTGGACCCGCCATAGGTAATCGCGTCCGTGTTCAGGACTTCGTCAAAATGGCCGGCGCGCGGAACGCCGATGCGATAGCCATAGCGCACGACCGGCGTCGCGTTCAGGACAATCAGAAGCATGTCGTCCGGATTTTTGCCACGGCGCACGAACGAAAAAACGCTGTTGTCTGAATCGTTGGCGTCCAGCCATTCGAAGCCCTGCCAATCGAAATCGACTTGGTGCAGAGCCGGTTCCTCGGCGAGCACCTTGTTCAAATCGCGCACCAGGCATTGCACGCCGCGATGCGATTCGTACTCCAGTAAATGCCAGTCCAGGCTGCCCGCTTCGTTCCATTCGTGCCGTTGTGCGAACTCCTGGCCCATAAAGAGCAGCTTTTTTCCGGGATGCGCGAATTGGTAAGCGAACAACAGCCTCAGGTTGGCAAATTGCTGCCACATGTCTCCTGGCATTTTGTGGAGGAGCGAATTCTTACCATGCACCACTTCGTCATGCGAAAAGGGAAGTACGAAATTTTCGGTGAACGCGTAAAGGAGCGAAAAGGTGAGCTTGTTGTGCTCGTAGCGCCGGAACACCGGATCCTTGGAGAAATAGCTGAGCGTGTCGTTCATCCAGCCCATGTTCCACTTCAGGCTGAAACCTAAACCGCCAAGATACGTTGGACGAGACACGCTGGGCCATGCGGTGGATTCCTCAGCAATGGTCAAAATACCGGGAAAGCGCTGGTGCGCCACTTCGTTCAGGCGTTTGAAAAAATCGATAGCGTCAAGATTCTCGCGCCCGCCATATTTGTTGGGAATCCATTCGCCGGCCTTGCGGGAGTAGTCCAGATATAACATTGATGCGACGGCATCCACGCGCAATCCATCGATGTGATATTTGTCCAGCCAGAAGAGTGCGTTCGAAATTAAATAATTCACCACTTCGTTGCGCCCGTAGTTGTAAACGAGTGTGCCCCAGTCCGGATGCGAGCCCTGGCGCGGGTCTTCGTGTTCGTAAAGATGCGTGCCGTCGAACAATGCCAGCCCGTGCGTGTCGCGCGGAAAATGCGCGGGAGTCCAATCCAGAAACACGCCGAGCCCGGTCTGGTGGCAGCGGTCGATAAAGTCCATGAAATCCGTGGGAGTGCCGAAACGGCTGGTAGCGGCGAAGTAGCCAAGTGTTTGGTAGCCCCACGATCCGTCATACGGATGCTCCATGATCGGCAGGAGCTCGATGTGTGTGTAGCCGAGATCCTTGACGTACGGGATGAGCTGATCCGCCAGTTCGCGATAGCTCAGCCAGCGATTGTTGTCTTCGGGGAAGCGCCGCCAGGATCCCAGATGGACTTCGTAGATGCTGATCGGCGCATCCAGCCAGATCTTGCGGGTACGCTCGTGCATCCAGGCGGAATCGGCCCAGTGGTGCTTATCGATGCGAGCGACTACCGAGCCATTGTTCGGGCGGAGCTCTGCCGAATACGCATAAGGATCAGCCTTGAGCGGTAGGACCGCGCCGTCGCCGCTCAAGATTTCGAACTTGTATATCGTGCCTTCCCCCAGTTCGGGAATGAAAAGCTCCCAGATACCGGAGGAACCCCGAAAACGCATGGGATCTACGCGGCCGTCCCAATGATTGAAATCGCCGACGACACTGACGCGGTGCGCGTTGGGCGCCCAGACCGCAAAATGTACGCCACTGATGCCGTCAACCGTTTCTACGTGGGCGCCAAGTTTTTCGTAGGCGTCGTAGTGGCGCCCTTCGCCCATGAGATACAGATCGAATTCCGTAAGCAGAAAAGGAAAAGCGTAGGTGTCGTAGCCCTCGATCACTTCGTTGTATTCCGTTCGAAACCGAATACGATAGCTCGAAGGTGCCGGCGCCATTTCACTGACGCCCGGCAGAGTCGCTTCAAAGAATCCCTCCGGGCGAAGCTTGCGCATCGCAATTGGTTCCAAAACGTTTTCGTGGGGCAGCGTTTCCGAGGAGAGACCGCGCAGGAGGATTTCCGCCTCCAGCGCGCGCGGCTGAAAAAAGCGTACGGCCCACCGGCGTCCTTCCGCCGAATCGAGTGGATGCGGCCCGAGAATGCCGAAAGGATCGGAATTATGGGCGACGAGGAGAGATTCCAGGCGCGCGCGAAGCTGCTCTGCCGCGGGCGGCTTGGTAGAAGAAGGATTTGTGTCAGGCACGACAGCATTCTATCGGAAGAAAGGGACGCTGCCAAAGGGTTGAGCCGCCAAATCGCCGGAAAAACGAAGACTTAATGGGTAATCCTTGGCCAAAATCGGGCGAACCGATTAGATCTCTAGCGAGAGCGGGATACCGGGACGCAGGGGGTGCAATCGTTCTGCAACGCCGAGCGCGGCAAATGCGTTCACCAGGTCTTCCTGGCTTTGCTTGAAATGTTGCCACCCTTCGTTGTCTACAGGCACAATTGCCGCTCCCTGAAAATGTTCGGCGGTTTCCAGCGCATCATTGGTATCCATTGTCAGATAAAAGGGTCCGCGAGCCTGAACCGCCCCGGCGAATAGCACCACTACTTTCACAGGGAAGTGCTTGGCCACTTCGGCGACGCCGTCATACCACACTGTAGCGCCCGTCACGTAAACCAGTGGCTCACCTTCTTCTGTCGAAATCACAAAGCCGATCACCTCGCCGGCGATCGGTTCAATGCCTACCGGTCCATGTCGAGCCGGCGTCGCCGTGATCTGAAAAATTCGCCCGCCCGGGCTGCGTAGTTGCGTGCTCTTCCACGGAGCCAATCCATTCGCATTCTTGCCAAGGCGCTGCGCCCCGGCGTGTGTGGTCCACACAATTCCGGCAGAAGTAAGGAAGTCCCGTCCCCTGCGATCGAGATTGTCGACGTGCTGGTCGTGGCTCAGCAGCACCGCATCCACGCGGCCGATCTGTTGCGGCGTCAGGGCCGGGCCCGTGAGCTTCGTCAATGTAACCGTGCCGCTGTAACTGCCGGGCGGATCGAAGGTAGGATCGGTGAGCACGCGCAAGCCACCCACTTCCAATAAAGCGGTTGGGCCACCGATCAGAGTGATCTTCAGCGTATCCATAGAATGCCCGAAAGGATGGGCCGGGGCATCATACGCCAGGACCGGCCACTCCTGAAGTGCGTGAAAAGATTTGCCTGTCAGGGCACGCTTGCGGATTTTCGCCCGCACGGGTTAGAGTGCATTGGCCGTTCGCGAAATTCGCAAATCGCGGAAGATTTTATTTGTTCAAAGGGAGAGTCCCCCAGTGGGCCAAATCCGTTTCGCAAAAAAAGCGATTTTTGTCGCTGCAGTGCTGTTAATTGAGGCCAGCATGAGCACAACGCAAGACCGATCGCAAAACCGCTCGATGGTGATCTCTCAGAACGGAATCGTGGCTGCTGAATCACCGCTGGCAGCGCAGGCAGGCGTGCGGATTCTGGAGTCGGGCGGCAACGCCGTCGACGCGGCAATCGCCACCAACGCCATGATGGGCGTGGTCTCACCAATGATGAACGGCATCGGCGGAGATCTGTTCGCCATTGTCTACGACGCGAAGGCCAACAAACTTTACGGATTGAACGCGAGCGGTTGGGCGCCGAAGGCGTTGACGATCGATGCGCTGCGCAAACAAGGATTACGAGAGATGCCGCAGCATGGCGCAAACGCTATCACGGTGCCTGGGGCCGTGGACGGTTGGCAGAAACTGGCGGACAAGTTCGGCAGGAAGAAACTGCCAGAAGATCTCGCTCCGGCCATCCTAACCGCGAAGAACGGTTATCCCGTGACCGAATGGGTGGCCGCCTATTGGGCAACGGAAACGGATTATCTGCGCGGCGATGACGAGGCCACGAAGGTCTACTTGCCGAACGATCGCCCGCCGAAAACCGGGGAAGTGTTCCACAATCCGGACCTCGCGTGGTCCCTGCAACAGATCGCGGACCACGGACGAGACGCGTACTACAAGGGAGAAATCTCCAAGCGCGTGCTGGAAACGATCAAGCGCCATGGCGGTGTTATGGCCCCGCAGGATCTTGCCGAATATTCCGCCGAATGGGTGGAACCCATCTCGACCACCTATCGCGATTGGACGGTCTACGAACTCCCGCCAAACGGCCAGGGCCTGGCGGCGCTGATGATGCTCAACATGATGGAAACATTTCCACTTGGGCAAAAAGACTACGGCTTCGCATCGACGAATGAATTGCACGCGATGATCGAAGCTAAGAAACTGGCTTACGCTGACTTGGTGAAATACATCGGCGACCCGCGCTACGAAACGCTTCCCGTCAAAACGCTTTTATCGAAAGATCGCGCCGCCGAACGCGCGAAATTGATCGACCCCGATCACGCCAATTGCGAAGTGGCCACGGGTACACTACCCGGCGCGGGAGACACTACCTATCTGACGGTAGTAGACCGCGATGGGAACATGGTGTCTTTGATCCAAAGCAATTACGACGCATTTGGTTCGGGGATCGTCGCAAAGGGAACCGGATTCGCTCTGCAGAATCGCGGAGCGCTGTTTAATTTGGATCCATCTTCGCCGAACGCCCTGGCGGGGAGAAAACGTCCGCTGCATACGATCATTCCGGCCTTCGCTCAGAAAGGAGACACGCGGCTGGCGTTTGGAATCATGGGCGGTTGGAATCAGTCTCAAGCGCACGCGCAATTCATCGCCGATCTGGTGGATTACAAGATGAATATTCAAGCTGCTCTGGAAGCTCCGCGATTTACCAAGCGCACATTCGAAGGCTGCGACGTGCAAATGGAAAACCGCATTTCGGGTAAGGTCCGCGAAGAGTTGACGGCGAAAGGGCACAAGATTCGGGTGATGGGGACGTACTCCTCCGCGGTGGGCGGCGGCCAGGCCGTCATGAGAGATTTTGCCGTCGGCGTGAATTACGGGGCGTCTGACCCACGAAAAGATGGCGCCGCCATAGCTGAGTTACCGATTGACACAAGTACTAAATAATTAATATACTGCGCATATTCTTTTCCGGGATGCCAAATCTGGTTGGGCAGAAAGCTTCCGAAGAAAAGAAAAAGGGAAGTTGTATTCCCAAAGCGGGCTCAGGAGCGGGACCGGGTCTCGATGTAAGGCGTGTCACATCAGTTGGTTGTGGGGAAGGTGACTGGTGCGCCGTTTGCAGGAGCGAAGAGGTTCAAGGGTCCCGCACCGAGCGCGACGGCGCACGCAAGGCCCGGGAGGTTGCCATGGCGGTTTCCAGCGGCCTGCAGTCTACGGCTCGGCTTCTGGGCGCGGGTTTGTGCCTCTTGCTGTGGGCCGGGCTGACGATGGGCCAAACCAGCGAGCTCGCGGGCGAATACGTGTGCACGGAAGCGCATGTGGCGGGTAAGCCGGTGCCCTGCATGGCCGCGCCTCTGAATCTGAAAACAGATGGAAGATTCGAACTCCAGGGACGCGAGGGCGAGTACCTCGTCAGCGGCAACTGGGTGGAACTCAAGGGCGCGGTCCTGAAATCGCGCAAAGATTGAAGCGGGCCACAAAATTCTATTCCGTTTTTATAGCAAACGCGGATTGTGCGAAATAGTGTACGAGAGACGCGTGGCCGAGTTAGGCACGACAGTGTTGGGATGACAAGCTCATCAGATTCGCCTGCGATTTAAAATCTCAGTCGTCATTCAAACAACGTTCGTTCACGAGTTCTAGGTGCAGCCAGAGCCTGGACAGTCCGCTTGGGCTGCTCGTCCGCAGCCTGCTCAGCCAAGTCACCGCACCGTTCCTCCAGCAAATCTTCGAATAGGCGCAGGGTTTCCGGAGCGTAACCGCCATAGTGATTGTTCGCAAATGCGAACAATCGGATTTTGCGCTTGATGAAGTTCCGGCAAGCATCTACCCATTCCTGCAGATCCCCTGAACGGTCGACAATCGTCTTATCCCACACCTGCGTGCGTTCCTCGATGGCCTTGCGGTCACCCAGCCAGCGAACGTAGCTGAAGTCCGCAGTGATCGGGTCGGTTTGGGCCAGGTATTCCAATGGACGAGGCATCCAGGGATGGTCAATCAAAGCAAATGCGATGTTGTGTTTGCGCAGCAGATCGAAGAGCGCGGGCACAAGCCAGTGCCTGTTGCGAATTTCCAATGCAAATCGGGGTTGCGTGGGCAGCTTCTCAAGAAATGGTTTCAATCGATTCAAAAATTCGTTTGGGCCGGCGAACGCATTTTTGTTGAAGTAAGGAAGCTGCAGCAGGATGACCGCGAGTTTTTCCCCGAGCGGTTCGGTAGCGCGCAGGAATTCGTTCATGAGCAAATCCGCCTCCAGCAGCATGCGTCCGTGGGTAATTTCCTGGGGCGTCTTTAGAGCGAACAGGAAATTGGAAGGAGTCTTGGCATACCAATTCTTGACCGTAGACACGGCAGGAGTGCGATAGAAGGTAGCGTCGACCTCCAGCGTGTCAAATTGCGTGGCGTAGTAGGACAGGAAATCGCGCGGCTGGGTTTGCGGGGGATAAAAGGCCTTCTCCCACCCCTTGGCGGTAAAGGAGGACGTGCCCAAATGAAGAAGCAGGAACTTGGAGGAGGGCATCGTGCGATGATAAGGCATGAATCGGCAATTTGTGCCCGCGGACTACTGCGGCGGCAACTGGTCCGGGGTAGGCGAAGATTAGGAGAAACTAAGTGAGATTCTGCCCGCCCGGTTGTGAAAGCCAGATGAATGGGAATCTCGGAGTTTTCTGTATCCTCCACGACGTGATCTGCGTCACAATGTTGGCATCCCGCCCAGTCCAGAACTCCGGATTCCGTGCATTCTGCACGAACGCATTCATACCTGCGGAGCAGGAGGAATGAAGAAGCGGTTCCTATTCTCATTAACCACATGTTGCCAGCGCCGGCCGGGCCGCCCGGAGAAGCTGGACACCGTGCACACCGCACCTACGTGCACGTGAATTATCTGGGCACCTGACGGAAGGCAATGTAGGGAGAGTTTTTATGATGTTCCAGAAAATCACTCGAGGGCGGACCTGTCCAGTGTGCAAGAGTCCCGAGCCTTACCGTGTGAAGCGCGCGGGCCTTTCGGTGAAGCTCCTCTGCAAAGTTTTGAATCTGCGCCCGCAGTGGTGTCCCCAGTGCGACACCTTTTTTCTTGGCCCAAGGCACTTGAAGAAGCAGACCGCCCATGATGCCCTCGGTTCGGCGACACCACCGAAACCGGGAGGCACGCCGACCCAAGCGAACAGCTTGTCGCAGTAATCAGCCGCGTGGGGAACTGGCGTGCAGATCTTCAAACGGCACGTTCAGGATCGGATACTGCTTCCAGTCCTTGTAATCGAAGTGCCACCATTCGTCTTCATTCACCGTAAATCCTTCCGATTCCATGGCCCGGCGAAGTAAGTCGCGATGCCAGCGCTGCAGCGATGTGCCTCCCGGAAAATTGGGGAACGAACGCGGCGACATTTCATCGTACAGCCCGGGCATTTCGATGGGTTTGCCGGTGCGCAGGTCATAGAGGGGCAGATCGACGGCGCACCCGCGATTGTGCCGCGAACCTTTTTGCGGATCGGCCACGAAATTGTGATCTTCAGGCGGCGTGGCATCCCAGAAAAGCTTAGTGACATACCATGGCCGGTAGGCGTCATGGATCAGCAGCCCATAACTCAGTGGTTGCAGTTTGTGCAGAACACGGAGCAGCGCTTCCGCCGCAGGCCGTTGCATAAATGCGCGTGCCTGCGTGTAAAGGCGCGTTGAAAGAAAATTGTCGGTTTGCGCATACCGAATATCGAGATGGATCGCAGGATCAAGCGTCGCAAGCTCAACCAGTTCGGGCTTGCGAAAAGGCCCCGTTTCAACAGGTGGCTTTGCGGTAAGCGCCGCCGCCCTCAGTTGCTCGACGGATTTAGTAGGAGTGATGTGGTAAAAATGTGCCGGATCAACGCCTGCGTCTGTGCGTGTGAAAAACTCATTGAGATACGACATCGCCGTAACGTTTCCGTTCGCGTCCCGTTTTTCGCCATAGCCCAACTGGCGTTCACATTCACCGCCAATCCAGACATTCCCCTGCGCCTCGCGGATTTCCGAACTGGTTCGATGAGCTCCTGTCGATTGCAGAAACAGATGTTGATCACGCTCGAGGATAATCATGGTCTGATCTGGCTGATTGAGTTCGCTGTACTCATAGATACCGACCAGTTGCTTCCATTCAAGTGGCGCGTCAGGCGGTTCGGGGCCGGGCCGCAGCGAGGCCTCAGGACCTTTTGCAGTTTGGGCTTGAAGGGACGGAACAGAAACAAGAAGGCCGACCCCAATAAACAGAGGCAGCAATCGCAAGAGGTGTTTGTTCACGAACCTTATGATAGTGGAAATCCAACGCGACGAATATCTTGGTAGGGGCGCAGCACTGCTGCGCCCCATCTCGGCACAATCACCAATTCTCCCGCGATACCTTCAAAACCAAACGCGCGCTCTACTTCTTTGCGGTCGCCACAGAAACTTCCAATCCCGGCGCGACAATCGGATTCAAAAACGGCATCATGGCGCGAAGCCTGGGGCCCAGTTGTTCGATGCCATTCTGCTGCTCCGCTTTCCGTTTCGCCAGGAAGTTGGGGCAGCCCTTTTCATTTTCTTCGATCCACGCTTTTGCGAAGCTGCCGTCGCGAATTTCCGCCAGAAGCTTTTTCATCGCTTCTCGTGTCTGCTCGGTGACAATGCGCGGTCCGGCACGGTAATCGCCATGTTCCGCGGTGTCGCTGATCGAGTAGCGCATATAACTCAGGCCGCCGCGATAGATCAGATCCACGATCAGCTTCAACTCGTGGAGACATTCGAAATAAGCCACCTCCGGCTGATAGCCGGCATTGACGAGCGTTTCGAACCCAGCCTTAATCAGTTCGCTCACACCGCCGCAGAGTACTGCCTGCTCGCCAAAAAGATCGGTTTCTGTCTCCTCAGTGAAAGTCGTTTCAAGCACACCGGCGCGGGTCGTCCCCAGGCCCTTGGCATAAGCCAGCGCAAACGCTTTGGCCTTACCGGAAGAGTCCTGGTGCACGGCGAGAAGCGCGGGAGTGCCGCCGCCTTCAGTGAACACTTCGCGTACGCGATGCCCGGGCGCTTTGGGGGCGATCATACTAACGTCCACATTCTTGGGCGGCACGATCGATCCAAATCGAATGTTGAAGCCGTGCGCAAACATTAGCGTCTTTCCCGGCGTGAGATTTGGTTCGATGGCTTCCTTATAAAGCTTGGGTTGCCGCGTGTCCGGAGCAAGAATCATGATCACGTCTGCCCACGCAGCGGCCTCGGCAGGAGTCTTTACCGTCAGGCCATCCTTTTCCGCCTTGACGCGGGAAGCGCTTCCTTCAGGAAGTCCGACAACCACCGACACCCCGGAATCGCGCAGATTCAAAGCGTGGGCGTGACCCTGAGAGCCGTAGCCGATGATGGCGACCTTTTTCGCCTGCACTAAGGCGAGGTCTGCGTCTTTGTCGTAGTAGAGATTTGCCATTGCGTTGATTGTTCCTTTCGTGGGCCGCGCTGCGGCCAAAAAAAATCTTGTGCTAAAGAGGCTGCAGCCCGCCCTCCCCGCGAAAATCTATCGACATCATCCCTGCGATACGCAGCTAGCTGGACGCCGGAGCAGTATCTTTGTGCTTGGAATGGCTGGTGGCCCCGGTCGGAGGTCGCAGCACGTCGCTGCCTTTGGTCATGGCGATGCGCCCGGTGCGCCCCATTTCCAGCACGCCAAACGGACGCAGAACTTCGAGCAAGCCATCGATCTTTTCCGTCGTGTCCGAAACTTCCACGATTACGGACTCCGGCGAGACATCCACCACGCGCCCTCGAAACGCTTTCACCAGTTCCATCAGGTGAGGCCGGTTTATGTGATCCGCGGCAACTTTGATCAAGGCCAGGTCACGCTCAAGCATCGAGCGGTCCGAAATATTTTCCGCGAGCAAAACGTCGACAAGCTTCTCCAGGCTGGCTTCCAGCCTCCGAGCCCCGTTTTCGTCCGTGTGCGCGCAAATGGTCATGCGCGCAATTTCCTCGTTTTCCGTGGGACCCACAGTCAGCGAATCAATATTGATGGCCAGGCGTCGCGTGAGTGACGCCACGCGATTCAGTACGCCCGGTTTATTCTCCACATAACAAACGATCGTTTGCATTAGCTCCTCAGTCTTTCTGCACCGCAAGCCGGTCCAAAGCCCGGCCACAACAAACTGCTACACAGATTATGGCTCGGAAGCCGTCTCCACCAAAGGATTGTTGGGCCGACGGATCATCTCGTGCAGCGCTGCGCCCGCCGGAACCATCGGATAAACGGAATCTTCCTGCTCCACGCGGAAGTCCAGCAGTACAGCCTGTTCAGACTTCCGCGCGGATTCGATCATCGGCACCACTTCCTTGCGTCCGGTGACGCGTTCGCCGCGGATCCCATACGCATTGGCAAGCGCCGCGAAATCCGGCGCCACCAGCGGCGTGGCCACGTAGCGCTTGTCGTAGAAGAATTCCTGCCACTGGCGGACCATGCCGAGAAAGCCATTGTTGATGATGGCGATGTTGATTTTGATTTTTTCCTGAACGATGGTGGCCAGTTCGCAACTGGTCATTTGGAATCCACCGTCTCCCACCACTACCCAAACTTCCGCATCGGGCTTGGCGAATTTCGCGCCAATCGCCGCGGGCAACGCAAAGCCCATGGTGCCCAGTCCACCGGAAGTGATCAGCGTGCGCGGCTGATCGTGGTGGTAATACTGCGCCTCCCACATCTGATGCTGGCCCACGTCGGTGACCACGATGGCCCCGCCCTTGGTGACCTTCCACAGATCGTTAATCACGTGCGCGGCGTAAAGATGTCCGCTGTCCGGCAAGGATTGAATATCGCGCACTGCGGAATCGCCCTTCAGTTCCTTGATGTGCGCCATCCACTCGCTGTGGTCGCGCTCGTGGATGTGCGGAAGAAGGTTGGCGAGCGTTTCCCCGGCATCGCCGATGATCGCCGCGTCCACCTTCACATTTTTGTTGATCTCCGCGCGGTCCACTTCGATATGAATCTTGCGAGCGTTTCGCGCGTAGGTGCGTAGATCGCCGGTGACGCGATCGTCGAAGCGCATACCTACGGCGATAAGCAGATCGGCTTCCTGAATCGCAGTGTTCACCCAAGCCTCGCCGTGCATTCCCATCATGCCCAGGTTCATCGGATCGGTGGCAGGGAAGCAGCCAATGCCGAGAAGCGTCATGGCCACGGGAATATTGCTTGTCCGCACGAATTGCTCGAACGTGCGCATGGCTCCGGAAAGCATGATGCCGCGGCCAGCCAGAATCACCGGCCGCTTGGCGGAATTGAGCAATTCCACTGCGCGGTCGAATTCCTCTTGGTCGTGGTTGTTGCGATGGCGCTTCGGCGGAAGTTGCGGCTCCGTGGTTTCCCACTCAAAATCCGTGGTGGCCTGCTGCGCATCCTTCGTGATGTCCACAAGCACGGGGCCGGGACGTCCCGAGTTGGCGATGATGAATGCTTCCCGGATCGTCCGTGCAACGTCTTCCACTCTGGAGACCACCACGTTGTGCTTCGTGATCGGCATCGTGATGCCCGTAATGTCCACTTCCTGGAACGCGTCGGACCCGAGCAGCTTGCTGCTCACCTGCCCGGTGATGCAGACCACCGGCGAAGAATCAAGCATCGCCGTGGCGATGCCAGTGACCATGTTTGTCGCGCCGGGGCCAGACGTAGCCATGGCCACTCCAACGCCACCGGAAGCACGCGCATACCCATCGGCCATGTGCGTGGCGCCTTGTTCGTGGCGCACCAATATGTGGTGCAGCTTGGATTTGCCAATCGCGTCGTAGACCGGGAGAATCGCGCCGCCGGGATAGCCAAAAATGTCTCGTACGCCCAGACGCTCGAGCGTTTCGCAAAGAATTTGCGCACCAGTGAGCTTCATAGCGTTCTCCCCGTTGAAACCGGCTCAGGGCCGGAAGTAAAATTCGCGGGCACCGCAGTGATCGCGCCCAAAGAAGCAGAAGAAACCAGCAACGCATACTTGGCCATGACGCCGTTAGCGTACCTCGGCTTCGGCGCCTGCCAGGAAGCAAGTCGCTTCTGTAGTTCCGCATCGGTTACTTCCACGCTCAGCGTGCGGTTGGGTATGTCAAACACGATGGTGTCGCCGTCGCGCACAGCGGCAATGGCCCCGCCGACCGCAGCTTCGGGAGCGACGTGTCCCGCCATCAGCCCGTGCGTGGCGCCAGAGAAGCGGCCGTCCGTAAGCAGCGCAACAGAATCCCCGAGGCCGGCGCCAACAAGTGCCGCAGTCACCGCGAGCATTTCGCGCATGCCAGGGCCGCCTCGAGGGCCTTCGTAGCGGATCACCACAACGTCGCCAGCTTTGATCTGCCCATTTTCAACGCCAGTGAACGCAGCTTCTTCACTGTCAAACACACGCGCAGGACCGCGGAAATTCAGCGTGTTGTGGCCGGCCACCTTGATGACACAGCCTTCGGGCGCAAGATTGCCTTTCAGAATGACCAAGCCGCCGGTCGGCTTGAGCGGGTTGCTTTTTGCGCGGACGACTTGCTGGCCCGGCGTTTCTTTGGCTTGGGCAGCTTCTTCAGCGAGCGTGCGTCCGGTGACGGTGAGGCAGTCGCCGCGAAGCAGCCCTGCTTCAAGCATGCGCTTTGCGAGGAGCGAAGTACCGCCTGCTGCGTATAGGTCGGTTGCGACAAAGCGTCCTCCTGGCTTCAGGTCGGCCAGAATCGGCGTTTGCGAACTGATGCGATCAAAATCGTCAATCGAAAGAGGAACACCGGCTTCGCGAGCGATAGCGAGAAGGTGAAGAACGGCGTTGGTCGAGCCGCCGCTAGCTGCCACGCCGGCAATTGCGTTTTCGATCGCTGCTTTTGTGACGATTTTGCTGGGCGTCACGTTTCGCTTTAAAAGTTCCAGTGTAAGCTTTCCGGCAAGCATGCCGGCCTGGCCCTTAGCGTCGTTCGTCGCGGGAACACTAGACAATCCCATCGGCGCAATGCCCAGAAATTCGCAAACCAGCGCCATGGTGTTCGCGGTGAACTGGCCGCCGCACGCTCCCGCTCCTGGACATGCAGCACACTCCAATTCGTTCAGTTGCGCGTCCGTCATTTTGCCGCGCGCGTGAGCGCCCACGGCCTCGAAAACGTCCTGAATCGTGACGGCATGCCCTTCAAATTGCCCAGGCGCGATGGAGCCCCCGTAAAGAACCAGCCCAGGAATATTCAAGCGAGCCAGCGCCATCACCCCGCCAGGAATCGTTTTGTCGCAACCCACCAGGACGATCAGTCCATCAAAAAAATTGCCGCGGGTCACGAGTTCAATCGAATCCGCGATTACTTCGCGACTGATCAGTGAAGCGCGCATCCCCTCTGTGCCCATGGTGATGCCGTCGGAGATGGAAATTGTGTTGAATTCCAGGGAAGTCCCGCCGGCGGCGCGAATGCCGTCACGCACATGCACGGCAAGCTCGCGGAGATGGTAATTGCAGGGACCGATTTCGATCCAGGTGTTGGCGATGCCGATCAGGGGTTTGCGAAAATCGTCGTCCTTCAATCCGGCCGCGCGCAACATGGCGCGGGCAGGAGCGCGATGAGCTCCATCGGTGAGTGCGGAACTGCGAGGCTTCAACGGACTGTCGGTCACGAAATGATTCCTCCCCGAATCGAACGTACGCTATCCACGCGCGGGTATCCAAAGGCCTTAATCACACCCGCAGTTCGCATGGCGGCAGGGAATCAGCGAGCGCCAGCGAACTACAAGCATGGGCCTATCGGGGTGAATCAGTCAAATTAATAGAAGTGCATCCTAAAATAAGATGTAATTATGTTAGGCGGGTGGCCCGGCTCATTGCAAAGTGCCATTATTCGAACCGCGAGAATTCCCTGTGGACTTAATATAACAAAGTGCTTTAATTGGTTAAGTCGAAAGGCATCCCGGCAAGACAGGAGCGCATCATTTGACTGATATGGCGACAAAGAGTGCGTCGGTTGTTTTTAGAGTCTTGCCACGCCCTGCGGGAAACATTTGACAATCCGCTGACAACGCCATGAACGCGAGTTGATAGAGTCGTCCACGAAAGGTGGAATGGGTGCATACGAGGGAAGCGCGAACGGAAGTCTTTGTAATCGGGGGAGGGCCTGCGGGACTGGCGGCGGCGATTGCCGCACGGCGAAAAGGTTTTGCGGTGACTGTTGCGGACGGGTCGGAGCCTCCTATCGATAAAGCGTGCGGCGAAGGCCTGATGCCAGAGACGCTAGCAGCGCTCGGGCAATTAGGCGTGAAGTTGCTCAGCGGAGCCGGCTACCAATTCCGAGGAATCCGATTCCTGGAAAGCGATACTGCGGCGGCGGCAGATTTTCCAGGCGGGCAGGGAATTGGCATCCGCCGTACCCGTCTGCATGAAATATTGATCTCCGAAGCTGAAAATTGCGGTGTCAAGCTGCTTTGGAAAACTCCCGTCGTCGGGATCGCGAATCACGGTGTGTACTTGAACGGCGGAACGGTGCAAGCGCAGTGGATTGTTGGCGCGGACGGCGGCCACTCTCGCGTGCGGCAATGGTGCGATTTGAATTCCGGGGTAACAGCCAGTTATCGAGTGGCCAGCCGCAGACACTATCGCGTGCGTCCCTGGACGGAATACATGGAAATTTATTGGGCGGAGCGCATCCAGGCATACGTCACCGCGGTTTCGCACGAGGAAGTTTGTATCGTGACTTTGGGCGAAACGGCGGAGACGGCCGGCTTTGATCATGTGTTGAATCTTCTGCCGGTATTGCGCGAGCGCCTTTCCGGCGCAGAGTTAGCTAGCCGGGAACGAGGCGCAGTCACGGCGGTGCAATCGCTGGCGCGGGTTTGGCAAGGAAGCGTTGCACTCGTTGGCGACGCCTCAGGTGGCGTCGATGCAATTACCGGCGAGGGCTTACGGCTGGCGTTTCAGCAGTCACAGGCGCTGGCGGAAGCAATGCGTGCGGGAGATCTCAGGTTGTACGGCCGGGCCCACAAAAAATTATCGCGACGCCCCCTCTGGATCGGCAAATTGATGCTCCAATTCGGTCGATACGGAGAAATGCGCTCTCGTGCAATGAAAATATTGAGCCGCAATCCAGAACTTTTTCGGCGATTGCTGGCCATTCACGTGGGCCATTCGACCACGAAAGCAGCGCTCACCACGGGACTCGAACTAGGTTGGCAGTTTCTAGCAAGCTGAGGGAGAGAACATAGAGTGCGAGTTTCCGGATGGAAATCAGCAATGGGAGCAGTTTTCGGAATTTTGGGAATTGCCGTGCTCCTGTCGGCAACCGCAGCGCCGCCGGAACCACAATCGACGCAAACCGCAGTAAAAGAAGTGACGCTGGACGTCGATCCCGCGCAGAGCAAAGTCCACTACACAGTAGACACCACGCTGCACACCGTGCACGGCACATTTGCCCTAAAGTCAGGATCGGCCGTGCATTTCGACCCGGAGACTGGCAAAGCCAGCGGAGAAGTAGCGGTCTACGCAACCAGTGGGGAGTCGGGCAACAGTTCGCGTGATGAGCGCATGCACAAAGAAATTCTGCAGACCGCCAAGTATCACGACGCGATTTTTCGCCCCGCACAGATCGACGGTAAAGTCTCCCTCACCGGGACATCCGATGTGAAGTTGCGCGGCGTGCTACTTCTTCACGGCGGTGAACACGAAATCGTTGCCGACGTTCATGCGGAAATGACGGGCGATCACTGGACCGGAAGGGCGAACTTTGACGTGCCGTACGTACAATGGGGCATCAAAGATCCCAGCAACTGGCTACTGAAAGTGAAGCCGGTCGTGAACGTGGAATTAGATATGGCCGGCAAGGCAGCCAGCTCCAAGTAGCCAACGACGAGTAAGACTCACAAGAGGTAAAGCCAAAATGGTTAGAAAGTTGCTGTGCAAAAGCCGCTTTTCGTTTGCATATCGATGCCGCATCCCCCAAAATGAATAATTTGGGATACAGTGTTTGCAATGAACTGCTGTGCCCTGTGCAGGTCTACCAACTGAAAAACTGAGGAATTCATGGAAAAGCCAAACAGTATTGCTCCGCCACGAGGGAAGCTCGGAGTGCTGTTGCCAGGAATGGGAGCGGTGGCAACCACGTTCATGGCAGGTGTCGAGCTGGTGCGCCAGAAAAAAGCCGTGCCTGTGGGATCGCTGACGCAGCTAGGCACGATCCGCCTCGGAAAAAGAACCGACGGACGGTCGCCGAAGATCAGGGATTTTGTGAAGCTGGCGAAACTGGATGATTTGGTCTTCGGTGGATGGGATATTTTCCCGGATAGTTCGTATGAAGCGGCCGCGAAAGCAGGCGTCCTGGAAGCGCACCACCTGGCGGAAGTGAAGCAGTTCCTGTCCAAGATCAAGCCCATGCCAGCGGCCTTCGACCGTGAATACGTGAAGATGCTCGACGGCAAGAACGTAAAGAAAGGCAAGACGAAGTACGACATCGCCCTGCAAATCAAAGACGACATCGCTAAATTCAAAAAGAAGCACGGCTGTTCGCGCCTGGTCATGTTGTGGTGCGGGTCTACCGAAGTGTTTATGAAGCAGCATGAAGTGCATGAGACCGCGCAATCCTTTGAAAAGGCCATGAAGGAAAATCATCCGGCCATCGCGCCTTCCATGCTCTATGCCTGGGCGGCCATCACCAGCGGGATCGCCTACGGGAACGGTGCACCCAACCTGACCGTGGATATTCCCGCGATGCAGGAGCTTGCGCAGAAACATAGCGTGGCGATCGGCGGGAAAGACTTCAAAACAGGTCAGACCCTGATCAAGACCGTGCTCGCGCCGGCCTTCAAAGCGCGCATGCTCGGCCTGAATGGCTGGTTCTCCACAAACATTCTCGGAAATCGCGACGGCGAAGTGCTCGAGGATCCGGGATCGTTCAAGACCAAGGAAGAATCCAAGCTCGGCGCCCTGGAATTTATTCTGCAGCCGCACCTCTATCCGGAGCTGTACAAGAAGATCCATCATAAGGTGCGCATCAACTATTACCCGCCGCGCGGCGACAACAAAGAAGGTTGGGACAATATCGATATCTTCGGCTGGCTGGGTTACCCGATGCAGATTAAGGTCGATTTTCTTTGCAGGGACTCTATCCTGGCTGCGCCGATCGTGCTCGACCTCGTGTTGTTTCTCGATCTGGCACAGCGCGCCGGAATGCGCGGCATTCAGGAGTGGCTGAGCTTCTACTTCAAGTCGCCGATGACCGCTCCGCAACTTTATCCCGAACACGATCTGTTCATTCAATTGATGAAGCTGAAAAACACGTTGCGCTGGATGCAGGGCGAAGATTTGATCACGCATCTCGGCCAGGAATATTACGACTAGCTCGCGGGAAAAACGCAATCAGGTCAGGGCGCCGGAAGTTCGGCGCCCTTTTTTGTTCCTCAAGCTCTAATGGGAGTCAGCGTCGAAACGCTACAGGCGCTCAGGAGTTTCCCATCTGCCGGAATGCGCGGAACGGAACAGCGCTTCGATCACGGCCATGTTGCAGATGGCATCTTCCAGTGGATTGGGAACTTCCGTGTTCTCCCGGATCGCCACGGAGAAAAGATCGGCCTGAATCGTGAACTGGTTACAGATGGGCAAAGTTTCGACGATCGCGCTGCCTTCTGCATAGAGATCCTTGCCGTCGTCGATCAGGATGCGGCAAGGCTTGTCAGTGGGCGCATTGAAAGGAATCTCGATGTCAATCCGGCCGGCATCGCCGAAAAATTGCATTCTCTGGTAGTTGACCATCTGCGTCGACGACGTGAAGACCGACTGGCCGGTGGAGAATTCGAGAATCGCGGAAGTGAGTCGGTCCGTCTTGAAGCCGGGGTCGCGTTCGATGCACGCGATCACGCGCGTAGGCTCTTCCCCAAAAACCATTCGTGACGTCTTAATGGGATAACAACCAATGTCCATCAACGCACCGCCTGCACAATCGGCGATGTTGCGCGTGTTTGCGGGATCGACGTTGAAGTAACTGAAGTAGCCCAGGACAGATCGAAACTTTCCAATCCGGCCCGCGCGCACAAGTTCAACAGTCCGCAGCCATTGCGGATGCGTGCGCACCATAAACGCTTCACCAATCTTGACGTGATAATTGTCCCGCGCTTCCAGCAAGCGTCGAGCCTCCGCAACACTGCGGCTCAGTGGCTTTTCGCACAGCACGTGTTTCCCTCGGCTGGCGGCGCGGATCGACCATTCCACATGCAGATGATTGGGAAGTGGATTGTAGATCGCTTCGATTTCCGGATCGTCAAACAGTTCCTCGTACGAGCCGTAAACTTTAGGTATCGAGAATTCCGCGGCCACGGCCTTTGCCTTATCGAGCGAGCGCGACCCGATTCCGGCGAGTTCCGCATGCACGCAGTCGAGCATGGCGGGCAGTACGCGGCGCTGCGCGATCGATGCGGTACTGAGAATGCCCCATTTCACTTTCTTCATCATGTAAGGACCCCGAAAGTTTGATTGGTCAATCCTGAACTCGTACTTCGCAAACCGTGAATTGTCACTCTTCCAGACCGCATATTGCAATCATTCAGCCATCACTATCGACGACGCTCAATCCAGCCAGGCAAACGAGCGCGTTACTGCTTTCTTCCACTGGCGATAGTAAGTGTCACGTTGAGCTTCCTCCATGTGTGGCTCCCAGGTCCGCTCCGCCGACCAATTTCCCCTCAAATCCTGAAGATCGGAGTAGTAGCCCACAGCAAGCCCCGCCGCATACGCCGCACCCAATGCGGTAGTCTCCTTGATGGCAGGCCGCAGCACCGGGATGTTCAAAATGTCCGCCTGAAACTGCATCAGGAAATCATTCTCCACCATGCCGCCGTCGGTTCGAAGAGAGAACAGGTGAATCTCCGAATCTTTCTCCATCGCTTCCAGCACCTCGCGCGTTTGGTAAGCGGTTGCTTCGAGCACGGCGCGCGCGAGATGGCCTTTGTTTGCAAATCGCGTGAGCCCGGCAATCACGCCGCGAGCGTCGCTGCGCCAGTAAGGCGCATAAAGGCCAGAAAACGCAGGAACGAAATAAACACCGCCATTGTCGCGCACGGAACGCGCCAGGTCCTCGATGTCCGAGCTTTTCTGGATGAGTCCAAGGTTGTCGCGAACCCATTGCACCAGCGCTCCCGTGATGGCGACGCTGCCCTCCAGCGCATAAACAGTCTTCGCGCCGCCAAGCTTGTAAGCAACCGTGGTCAGCAGCCCGCAGGACGAAGAAAATGGTTGTTCGCCGGTATTCATCAGCAGAAAACAGCCGGTGCCATAAGTATTTTTCGCTTCGCCGGGTTGAAAACATGTCTGGCCGAAGAGCGCCGCTTGCTGGTCACCAAGCACTCCGGCAATCTTCACGCCAGCAATAGAATCGAGCGTTGCTTCACCATATAACTCACTGCTGGAAGCGATACGCGGAAGAATGTTCGCGGGAATATCAAACGCGGCAAGAATCTCCGGATCCCATTGCAAGCTCGCAAGATTCAAAAGTTGAGTGCGGCTCGCGTTGGTCACATCGGTAAGGTGAAGGCCCCCGTGGACGCCACCCGTCAGTTGCCAAATCAAATAGGTGTCCACGGTGCCGCAAAGAATCTCGCCCGTCTCGGCGAGCTTCCGCGCATTTCGAACATTGTCCAGAATCCAGCGAATCTTCAGCGCGCTGAAATACGTGGAAAGAGGCAGTCCGCTTTTCGCGCGAAAACGGTCGATGCCCCCTTGCTTCGCAAAATCGGCAACCATGCCTTCGACGCGCGTGTCTTGCCACACGATAGCGTTGCAAAACGGCCGTCCGGTGTTTTTGTCCCACAGAATCACCGTTTCGCGCTGGTTGGTGATGCCGATCGCAGCCAGGTCGGCGGGTTGCAGAATTTCTTGCTGCATGGCTCGACGAATAACGGATTGTGTGCGCCGCCAGATTTCGTCAGGGTCGTGTTCCACCCAGCCTGGCGCTGGATAAATTTGTTCGTG
Source organism: Candidatus Acidiferrales bacterium (assembly GCA_963701055.1). Lineage (GTDB taxonomy): Bacteria > Acidobacteriota > Terriglobia > Acidiferrales > UBA7541 > Acidiferrum. Next base: position 2,721,450 of record OY969563.1, read on the forward strand.
CTCTTCCTGCGCCGACGAAACAATCCTCCCGGCATGATCGAACACGATGAAGCGCGTGCTGGTGGTGCCTTGGTCAAGCGCTCCGAGATAAGCGGGCATGACAGCTCCTTAGATGGCCAGGAATTTCACCAGAAGTCCGGCCAGTGCGGCGCCGACCAGAGGGCCAAACACCGGGATGTAACTGTAGCCCCAATCGGATGAGCCTTTGCCGGCAATCGGCAAAACCGCATGCGCGATGCGAGGGCCAAGGTCGCGCGCGGGATTTATCGCATACCCCGTCGTGGCGCCTAACGAAAGCCCGATGCCCCACACAAGACTTCCAACCAGCACCGGGCCCAGCCCAGCAGGCAGTCCGAGTGACGATATATTTTTCGAAAAAATGGCGTTAACGACAAAAATCAGAATGAACGTGCCGATCACTTCGCTGACAAAATTCGCCGGCGCATTTCGAATCGCGGGTGACGTGCTGAACACCGCGAGCTTCGCCACGGGCTCCGGTGTTTCCCGCCAATGAGGGTAATAATGGATCCACACGCAAGCGGCGCCCAGGAACGCGCCCGCAATTTGCGCCGTGATAAAAGGTAGGAAGTGCGAAAAATCGCCAGACTTGATCGCCACCGCCAGGGTTACAGCAGGATTGATATGCGCCTCCGGACTGCCGCAGGCAATTGCCGTGAAAACTCCGGCCATAACAGCGAAGGCCCAGCCGGCAGTAATCACGATCCAGCCCGAATTTTCTGCCTTCGATTTCCGCAGCAGCACGCCGGCGACTACTCCGTCGCCGAGCAAAATAAGAACGAAAGTGCCCATGAACTCACCGAACCAGGGAGGGAGCATAGGGTACTTCTACCACAGGAGGGCCAAGGCGGACAGTCAACCCGAGCCATGGCCCGGCCGGACCACCGCTAGCAAGGTGTCATGGGGCCCAAAAAGCACAAGAATTTTTTGATGCAGCCAAAGGGAAGGGCATAGTAAAATAAATGAATTGAATCGATGAATCTTGGTTCAGAGCTTTAATGTGCTTTGTGCGTCCAAGCGGGATTGGACATGGGGACCTGACTCAGCCTGGTTGGAAATGGCAGTAAAACTATGATTCTTGCGTTTGAGGGATCAGCGGACGTCTGCTTATAAGGGGAAGAGAAGATATGAAGATTGTCGTTTTAGGTGGTGACGGCTATTGCGGGTGGGCAACCGCGTTGTACTTGTCCGCGAAAGGACACAACGTCGCGATTCTGGATAACTATATAAGGCGGCAATGGGATCATGAGCTCAGCGCGCAAACTCTGACGCCGATTCAGCCGCTGAGCGATCGCTTAAGGACCTGGTGTCGTCTTACCGGCAAGACCATCGACATGTTCATCGGCGATGTGACCGACTACGATTTTCTGCTGTCCTCGTTGAAAACTTTCGAGCCCGAAGCGATCGTGCACTTCGCCGAGCAGCGCTCCGCTCCCTATTCCATGATTGATCGCAAGCACGCGGTCTTCACGCAAGTGAACAATGTCGTGGGTACGTTGAACGTGCTCTTCGCCATGCGCGAAGTCCTTCCCGATTGCCATTTGGTGAAGCTCGGCACGATGGGCGAGTACGGCACGCCCAATATCGACATCGAAGAAGGCTACATCACCATCGAGCACAATGGCCGCAAAGACATCCTTCCATTCCCGAAGCAGCCGGGCTCGTTCTATCACCTCTCCAAGGTGCACGACAGCCACAACATGATGTTCACCTGCAAGATCTGGGGCTTGCGTGCCACGGATTTGAATCAGGGCGTGGTGTACGGCACCATGACGGACGAAGTTGCTATGGACGATGCACTCATCAACCGGTTCGATTATGACGACGTCTTTGGCACTGTTCTGAATCGCTTCTGCGTGCAAGCCGCCATCGGGCAGCCGTTGACCGTATATGGAACAGGCGGCCAAACTCGCGGCTTCCTCGATATCCGTGACACCGTTCGCTGCGTCGAGTTGGCGTGCTTGAACCCCGCCGCGCGTGGCGAGTGCCGCGTGTACAATCAGTTCACGGAACACTTCTCGGTGTTGGAGTTGGCGCACAAAGTCCAGGTCGCTGGAAAGCAGTTGGGTCTGAACGTGGAAGTGGACCACATCCCCGATCCCCGCGTTGAAGCGGAACAGCACTACTACAACGCCAAGCACTCTAAGCTCGTCGATTTGGGCCTGGAACCCCACACGCTTTCGGAATCGTTGTTGGACTCCATGGTGAACATCGCCGTGAAGTACCGCGATCGCGTCGATCCCGCATTAATGCTGCCGCAAGTGAACTGGCGCGAACCCAAGAACGAAAGGCGAATCCAGATTGGCGTCGCCGCCAAATCTGCCCTCGCTGGCGCAACGGGACAAGAAACCCGCGTGCCGGTAAGCAAGGGCCGCAAGCGCTAACGCTGTTGCGTTTGCTGGCGCCAGAACGCAGTGCGCTCGGCTACCTTTAAGGCAAAACTCAAATCTAACGGAAACTCCGATCCACCAATCGCGGCCTCAACCCGCGCGATAAAACGTTGGATGATGGGTTCCTTATTCGCCAGCAGATCGATTTCAGCGATCTGGTTGTTTTGCTTTGTCAGCCAGACGCGGCGTTCATCGGGCTGCTCATACCCGCAATCGATCTCTGCAATAACGGAGTTGGGAACGCAGTACTGGTGGATTGAGAACAGATGCGATCCCAGATTGTCCAGCGCAGGAATGCCCGTGTGATTGGGGCGGTTAACTTTCATACGTCCCGCAAAACTCAGCCCTGCCGCACTGCTCCATTCGCGCCGCCACGTTTCCACTTGTTCCAGTAAACAATATTCATAATGAATGGCGAGCACGGCGTTGCGAGGCTTGCCAAGCGCCTGCAGGCGCCGTGTTTCCTCCGCGGAGCAGAACCACGGCTTTTCGACTACCACATGCAAGCCCGCTTCAACGGCGGCCTCAATCATGACCGAAATATGATCGCCCGGCAGAACACAAAGCCACGCAATCTGTGCTCCGCTGGTTTTGAAAGACGAGCGAAGCCGTTCGCGATAGGCGGAGTCGTCCTCGGATGGCACGCGGCGCGATTGTTCCAAGAAAGCCACACGGCGATTTTCGCCGGCGAGAATCGCGGTCATGCGCGAAGCCCAGCGGCCACGGCCCACGATCACATACTTGGGCAGTTCAATCACCGCGAGCAATCCTTTCACACACCAACCGTGCGGCCTTTGCCGCGCTCACCACTTTCCCGGAAAAAATGTGAATCTCACCGGGGACATTTTCCTGCAGATACAACGTGCGGCGATCTTCCTTCGAATTGTCTTCCACAACGCGTATGGTAAACCGCGAACCAAGATACACGGCATTCTTGGCCAGTGGAACAGCAAGAACAGCATCCGCGCGCATGGCTTCGAATCGGCTAAACGCTACCGGTTCGAAACGCGGGCGATTCAAAATATTGGCATAGGGCTCGGGAATTGGCTCGTGAGGATCGTTCGTAGTCCAGTGATTGGTATTTTTCGCCGAGCCAAATTGCGAATTCGCTGAGTTGCCGTAAGGATCGAACGCGGTGAACGGGCCATCGACCACGACCAGTGCGACGCGTCGCAGCGGCTCTGGCATTTCGACAAGAATCTTTTCCGCCACCTGATATTTTGCGGAGCGAAACATCCCACTGCTCGGACCCATGCCGTAGGTAGCGTAAATCACGAAATCATAATCGCCGCGCATGGAAGCCAGATAAGCTTCTCGGCGAAATTTGATGCCAACGGCGCAGACGCGCGACTCCAGCAACCCGCGCAAGGCCTGCGGATCGTAGATATTCTCGTCCACCTCGTAGCATCGGTCGATAAAATCAAAATTCATCCAGTGCGGTTCACACCGTCGCAGCCGGAGATTGTGACGGGCCATCACCTCTTCATACACGTCAGGCGGCGTCAGCGAACCAACCTTAGGCACGGCATAATAATGTTGTGTGCCGCGCACAATCGCAGGCCCAAAGGTGGCGATGAATTCATCGCGCGTCTCCAGGGTCTCTTCGATAGTCTCCGGGCTGCGAGGATAGTGATAACCGGAATGAATGCGAAACTGGTTGATATCTGAAGCCGCGCGCAGAATCCCTATGGGATCAAATAGCTCAACGGTGTGACCCGCCTCCGCCAGGCGAATTGCGGTGTATGAGCCATAAATTCCGGCGCCCACGACTGCGATTTTGTTGCTCACGATTGCGGTTGCGGCGAGACGCCTCGCGAACCATCCGCGTTCGCCAGCGTAAGTTGCCCATCTCGCAAAATATAATCAACCCCGCGCCAGCGAATGGTGCGGCGCGTAAAACTAGCCAACCAGATGGCAAACGCGGTGGCGTCCCACACAGGGATCATCCACATTTTCGACCACAAACCAGACTGCTTCAGGCCGTGCACACCGACCAACCAGGTCATCAGCACCCGGCATAAAAAATAGCCGCCCAAATAAATGCCAGCGGTCGCGAAGCTCGGAGCCACGGCAAACGCCAGCAACGACCACGGCAATCCAAACGTGAAAATCAACCCCAAATGCCCCCAGGGCCGCATATTCCGCATCACCGTCATCCAACGCGTCCGCTTCACCAGCAAATCCTTCATGGAACGAAAATCCGGCGTGGTCTGCACTACGTACGGAAGTAATTTCACTTCGAAGCCTTGTTCTGCAACCAGCCGGCAAGTCAGAAGATCATCGGCTGGCCGGCTTTCAATCGCTTTGAATCCGCCAAATCCTTGTATTCCGGAGCGCGTAGTCACGATCGTCTGGCCAAAGCCGAACTTCACGCCGTCCAGCAGCCACGCCACAAGGATGCCCGGGAAAAAATCGCACATCATGCCCAGTTCCTGCAGCTTTTCCGTGAATGTATTCTCGCTCGTTATCGTATAAAAAACAGTGGCGCTGCCAACCTTCGGATCTTGCAGCGGCGCAACCACGGAACGCAAATATCCAGGCTCCACTCGCACGTCTCCGTCCGTTAGAACCCAGACATCGTAACGCGCTTCCTTGGATAGCCGGTCGAGCCGCGCCACTTTGTCGTTGATCGCCGCGTGATCGGGACCGTACAGCAGCCGGATTTTTGTGTCGGGGAAATCCTGCATCAAGCGTTTCAGCACGGGCATCGCTGGATCATTTTCATCCACGCAAAACAGGATTTCGTACTCCGGATAATCCTGCCGGCAAAAGCTGGCGAAATTCTCGTACGCGCCCTCGTCCAGCCCTTTGATCGGCTTCAGGCAACTCACCGGGGGAGTAAAAGCTGGCTGGCCCGAGGTTGACTGTGTCGGCTGAGCGAAGAATTTCCAGGTGCTATAAAGGGAGAGAAGATAATAGATGAAGGGAATTGCCGCGACGCCCAGAAAAATGTAGAGCTCAATTCTCACAGTCGGTCATACCTTACGTCTATGGCCAATTCGCGCGGCGCCAAGCGCGCCACATTAGCGAAACGCCAGATTCCGTCCTGAACATGCAACGGCCAGAATCAGCCGTAGCAAGCTCCTCGCACACAACAAAAATCAATATAACGTGTTGAGTAGCTGGCTTGGAGGAGTTCAATCCATAGAGTAACATTAAATAAGACACCTCGCAGAAAGGACCATACCGGCGCCGGACAGCAGCTCCAAAAACTGTTCGGGCTGTCGAAGACTGCATGAAAGCTGGACCGGGACTGCACCTGAAGACGTATCTAGCGATTTTTGTGATCGTAATTTTCGCGCCGATGGGCAGCGTTTTGTTGGGCAAGGGAATGAAGGGCGTGGGTTCGGCCGCCACGTGGACTCTGACGGATTTTTGGCCCGTGGTCACGCGCATTCTCTCCAGCGGCTATATCTGGCTAGGCATCGCCTGCCTGCTCACATTTTTTGTAGCCTACATGCTCATCCTGAGCTGGGCGGATTATAGCTACGTCCAACCCTCCACGTCACTTTCCTACGCCACGGTCGCTCTGCTGAGCCATTTTGTGCTGGGAGAACTGATCAGCCCGTTGCGCTGGCTCGGCGTGCTGGTCATCTGCACCGGAGTATTTATCGTGGGGAGGACTTCTCCGCGCGCGCACGGAGCCCAATAAGAATGCTCACGGTCTTCCTTTTTTTTCTCATTGTCGTGTCTGGAACCGGCGGGGAATTGTGCGTGAGCCGCGCCATGCACAGTATGGGGGAAGTCCACGACTTCAGCCCGAAATCGATAGCAAGTTTCGTCTTCCGCGGACTACGCTTGCCGTGGATGTGGGTTGGTGTGGCCATGATGGCTCTTGGATTCTTCTCCCTACTGGCAATTCTTTCTTTTCGAGAAGTCAGTTTCGTAGTACCTGTTAGCGCGCTGAGTTACGCGGCCGGCGCCTTTGGAGCCAAAGGCTTTCTCGGTGAACGCATCAGCCGTAACAGATGGTTGGGCATAGCCGTTGTGTGCATCGGTGTAACCATCGTCTGGTGGAGCGGTAGATAGCGCGCCTCCAAAAATCAGCTTGCATCACAAAAAGGCCAGAGCTCCTAAGTTCTGGCCTTTTGTCTTTGATGACAAGCGCTCTTCCGAAGGGAACCGCAGCGCGCTACCGTTCGTGGCCTCCGCCTTGGTGCGACTCGTGCTCTTGCGGTTTGTTCTGATGCTGCGGAGGCTTCGAAGAATTGGGATGGTTGTTGTTATTGTTGTGGTTCGCGTTCCCTTGCGAATTGTTCGGATGGTTCGAATTGTTTTGGTTGCTGTGCGCATTTTCGGAATGCTCGGCCGATTGCGGCGGACGATCCTCGGAATGCGAGTTCACATCGCTTGGCCGATTTGCATTGTTATTCGAAGAATTGTTGGTGCGCGCGCTGGGTGGACGATCCGCCTGCATATTGTTTGGCCGGTTGCTGTTGCCGGCTGCGTGCGCTGCCACAACGCCTTCGCCCTTGAACACGCCAGGATGCGCTGTGGCGGCCACCGCCGGACGTCCATGATTCTCTGACGCCAGCATGCTGCGGTCACTCCTCGCGGCTTCCTCATGTTGCGTTTGCAGCGAGGTTGCCTGGACATGGTGCTCGTTCATAGCTGCCCGTTCCTGGGCTGTGGGCTGGGCAGTAACGCCGCCTGCGCCTCCGTTGTAGCTGACATTGTTCACCACGGTCCGATTCACCACCGTATTGTTCACGTAGGTGTTATGGATCACGGTGGTGTTCACGTTCGTCACCGCTGTGTTGTAATGAAAGACCCCGCCGTGCCACTCGCCGCCGACGAAGCCCACACCGCCGTAGCCGAATCCGTAATTAATGCCGCCGTAGAAGCCCACATGTGGGCCCCAATATCCGGCATGCCAAGCGTACACGCCACCGCCCCAACCCCAATACCCCGGGGTCCACAGGTATCCAGGCGTCGGAGCGAGCACCCACGTCCCTGGAACCCAGAAATAGCCCGCCGGTCCATAAGCCCAATAGCCCGGTGCCCAGATGTACCCGGGGGCCGGGCATACGGGCTGGACGTAAACGGGCAGGGCGGGCGGCCCAATATGAATGGAGACGCCCACAGCGATCTGTGCGGGCGCCACCGAAGGCAACGCTAAAGCTGAAAGAACCACAAAGAGGAGCGACACTGCAGTCTTGTTGAGGCGGATTATAATAAGGTTCCCCTTGAACTCCATTTGCACTGATGACTTGCCTGTCCTGCGTAAGAAGCTGCGCTGGGTGCCAGCTATCCGGTGAAACCCTAGTGCTGGCAGGAAGTTGCTCTCACCCGCGCAACCTTCTTGTAATCAAGCGTATCTGCCATTCCGGCATTATGGGAGCCAGAACATGGTCAGGCGGCGAAGAACTAACCCTGTCCCGCCGTACGGGATGTCCGCTAAATGATGGCCACCATGCAGTAAGGTGCCCCCAAAAGTCAGCTTGGAAACCGCTCCAAAACCATTCAGGTCACATCCGCGACAGTCTCAGGTGTGTTGAGCACCTATGGGGGTGCATCGCAAGCTTAACCGTCCGTGAGAGTGAGTTCGGCCTTCCGGACAAGCACTGCTGGAGTGGGAACCGGCAGGACAGGAGAGAAGGGATGAAACTCATGCGGTATATCAGTTTAGCGCTGCGGCGCTCTTTTGCTGCGCAGCCTCTTTCGCGCAGGATGTCCGCACCGACTACGACAAGAAAGCCGATTTCGAAAGCTTTCACACCTACTCGTGGGGAAAAGTCCAGACGGGCGACCCGCTTTGGGAACCTCGCATCAAGGATGCCGTCGATAAGGATTTGAGCGCGAAAGGTTGGCAGAAAGTGGCGTCCGGCGGAGATGTCGTGGTGATGGCCGTGGGTGCGGCGAAGAGTCAGCAGGAATACCAGACTTTCTACGACGGCTTGGGCGGCGGTTGGGGCTGGGGCGGCTTCGGCGATATGTCCACTACCACCGTCCAGAATTATCGCGTCGGCACGCTCGTCATCGACATGTATGACGGAAACAGCAAGCACCTGATCTGGCGCGGCGTTTCCAGCGACACGCTTTCGAATAATTCGCAGCATAACGAAAAGGATTTGGACAAAGCAGTCGACAAAATGTTCAAAAAATTCCCCCCAAACAAATAACAAAACCCGGAAGCTCTGAAGCGTTGTTGAAGAACAATTAAAATGGAGGAATGTACATGAGTATCACCGCGGCCATCGTAATCGCCTTGCTCGTTGGTACTGCAATTGGTCTGGCGATGGCTTATCTGAAGCAGCAATCTCGCACGCGCAAACTGAAACAACGCTTCGGTCCCGAATACAGCCGGGCCGTCGCGCAAACTGGCGACCGTCACGCGGCGGAAGCGAGCCTAGAGAGCTGCCAACGGAGAGTGTGGCAGATGCAGCTCCGGCCGCTTAGCGATTCCGAGCGTGCACGTTTTCAGGAGAACTGGCGCGAGGTTCAGGCGCGATTCGTCGACGATCCCGCCAATTCACTCACGGAAGCGGATCTGTTGATCGGTGAAGTGATGTCCGCCGAAGGCTATCCCTTGCTGGAATTCGAACAGCGCGCCGATGATATCTCCGTCGATCACCCGCTCGTCGTGGAGAATTATCGCGAAGGACATGAGATTGCCCTCAGAAATGTGCAGCGCCGCGTCTCTACCGAAGAGCTGCGCAAGGCCATGCTCAACTACCGTACCCTCTTCGAAGAACTCGTCGGCCAACCGGAGTACGCGCAACTGGAAAGGACCGGTCCGTGAGCGACGAAATCATCGTGAGAGGCGATTCACGCGAACCCGTACCAACCTCTGAGGTCACCGATCCCTCGATAACCCGCGAGACGCCATCGCAGCCAAGGATGGCGCCAAGGCCAGAGCCACAGAAAGCTGCGGTACAGCCAGTCACACCGCTGTTTGCCGGCGAACAGTGTCGAAGCATGCGATCCCGATGGGAAAATCTGCAAGTGGGATTCGTCGATGAGCCTCGCCATGCCGTAGAACAAGCTGACCAGCTTGTCTCCGAAGCTATCCACGAACTAGCCACCCAGTTCGCATCCGAACGAGAGAAACTGGAAAAGCAGTGGCACGCCGGCTCAGATGTTTCAACCGAAGATCTGCGCCTGGCCTTCCAACGCTATCGCTCTTTCTTCGAGCGGTTGCTCTCGGTCTAGAGATTTGTCCTAAATACCCTCTTCGAACTCTTCGCTAGCCGGCAGCGTGTCCCCGTCTCGCGCAACCCACACGTACAGCGTGGGAAGTAAGAAAATGCTGAGCAGGAGCGCTCCGACCAGGCCACCCACAATTACGATCGCGAAAGGGCGTTGCGAATCAGAACCAATCCCGCGAGAAAGCGCTGCCGGAACCAGGCCGAGACTCGCGACCAGCATTGTCATCATAATCGGACGGAGTCGCAGCACTGCCCCTTCAATCGCCGCATCTTCGATGGAGTGGCCGGAAGCGCGAAGTTGATTGATGTACTCCAACATGATCACGCCGGTTTCCACGGAAACTCCGAACAGTGCAAGAAACCCCACGCCGGAAGAAACGCTGAGATGCGTTCCAGTCATCAACAAAGCCAGCAGCCCGCCGATGGGAGCGATCGCCACATTCGCAAGAATTAAACCCGCCCATTTTGCCGACGAGAACATGGTGTAAAGAACGACGAAGATCGCCAGCGGCGTGATGGGCACAACAATCATCAGCCGTCTTTGCGAGCGTTTTTGGCTCTCATATTCCCCTGCCCACTTCATTTGGTAGCCCACTGGCAGTTTTACCCGCTGGCCTACGAGTTTCATGGCTTCTTCGACTGCGCTCCCCAGGTCGCGTCCCCTCACGCTATATTTGATGGCCACATACCGGGAATTTGCCTCGCGATAAATTTCCGACGCGCCATCCACGGACTCAATCTGCGCGAGTTGACCGAGCGACACGCGTTCGCCCGTCGGCGCCATCAGGCGAATATTCTTGATGGCTTCCTTTGTGTCGCGATAAGGCTCCTTATAGCGCAGGACCACGTCATAGTGACGGTCGTCTTGCAGTAGCTGGCTGACGATTTTCCCTCCCACCGCGGTTTCCACTGCATCTTGAATGTCGGAGACGTTAATGCCGTGGCGCGCGGCCTCCTGGCGATCGATGCTGATATTCAGATTGGGCTGCCCAAGGACGCGAAATAGCCCCAAGTCTTCAATACCGGGAACGCCGCGCATGACATTGACGACTTCATCGCCCTTTTCCTCCAGCACCTTCAGGTCGTTCCCATACATTTTCACTGCCAGCTCACCTTTCACTCCGCTGACGGCTTCCTCCATGTTGTCCGCAATAGGTTGCGAGAAATTCCAAAGCACCCCAGGATACTTGCTGAGTTCACGATCCATTGCGCCGATCAGTGCATCCTTGTTCTCGTGGAACGCGGGCCGCCACTCGTTTTTGGGCTTTAGATCAACGAAGTATTCGGTGTTGAAAAAGCCTGTGGTATCCGTGCCATCGTCCGGCCTCCCAACCTGAGAAACCACCTTTGTTACTTCGGGAAAGGAAGCCAGCACGACGCGCGCTTCATTCATCACTCGCGTTCCTTCGTCCGGGCCGGTGCTTGGCGCCAGCGTGCCGCGCACCCAGATGGCGCCCTCATCAAGGTGTGGCAGGAATTCAGAGCCGATCGCGCCGCTGAACATCAGGAAAATCGCAATCGCGAACGCCAGGGCTCCGGTGCCTACCGTAATGGTCCGGTGTTCAATCGCCCACCGGACTGCAATGCGATACTTTTCGCGCAAGAACTGCATTACCGGGTTTCGCCATTCGTGAATGCCATGGCGGAATTGCAGCAACGCCAGAACGGGAGCGATCGCAATCGAAAAGATCAGCGCTCCAATCAGAGCAAAACTCACGGTCCAGGCCATCGGCTTGAAAAGCCGTCCCTCCACGCTCTGCAGCGTGAAGATCGGCAGATACGCCGTGATGATGATGGCGCGTGCGTAAAATACTGGCCGGATCACCTCGCAGACCGCTTCGCGAATCCGCTCCCACGAAGTTTTTTCTGCATTAGCAGGCAGGCCGAAGTGCCGGACGATGTTCTCAATAATCACCACGCTGCCGTCCACTACCATTCCGAAGTCCAAAGCGCCTAAGGAAAGCAGATTCGCCGGAATTTTATTTAGGTCCAGGCAGATCGCTGCAAACAGAAGAGAGAAGGGAATTGTCAGCGCCACGATCACTGCGCCGCGCAGATTGCCCAGGAAGAAAAACAGAATGATGGAAACCAGCAGCACGCCCTCGGTCAGATTGTGCAACACCGTGTGTGTCGTCAGATGCACCAGGTCGCTTCGGTCCAGAAACGGAACAATCTTGACCCCCGGCGGCAGAATGGACTCATTCAGTTCTTTAACCTTATTGTGAATCGCTGCAAGCGTCTCATCCGCGTTCGCGCCCTTGCGCAGCAGCACGATACCCTCGAGCGTGTCTTCGTTGTCCACAACCGTTCCGTCTTCGCGACGGATGGCTTTGCCGATCTGGCCCAGGCGAATTTTCGGACCCTGCGTCACCGTCGCGATGTCCTTCACGCGAAGCACGGTGCCGTTCCTCGTGGCGATCATCGTTCGCTCGATGTCCTGCACGCTTTTATACAGACCAAGCACGCGAACATTGATCTGCTGCAGGCCGGATTTGATGAAGCTGCCGCCCGCGTTGGTGTTGTTGTTGCTGAGTTGTTGTTCCACCTGGGCCAGGCTCAGCCCATAGGCAATCAGTTTGTCCGGGTCCAGTTGAACCTGATACTCCCTCGTGGTTCCCCCAAAGCTGACCACGTCCACAACGTTGGGAACAGACTTGAACTGTTTCTCGAGGGTCCAATCCTCCAGTGATTTCAGTTCCATCAGGTCATACTCTGGATTCGTGCTCTACAGCGAATACCAGTAGATCTGCCCGACAGGACTCCAGTCTGTCCCCATTTCCGGCTGCAGATTGTTGGGCAGAACCACCTGGGATAGCCGCTCCAGTACCTTTTGCCGGTTCGAATCATTCTGCGACTCGTCGTCGAAGATCAGCATCACGCTGGAGAGTCCAAACAGGGATACCGACCGCAAATGCTCCAGGTGCGGGATTCCATTCATCTGAATTTCGATCGGGATGGTGACCTGCTGCTCGACTTCTTCCGCCGCACGCCCTGGCCACTGCGTAATTACTTGCACGTAATTGTTCGCTACATCGGGATACGCTTCGACCGGCAGGTTGTGAAAGGCAATCGCACCCCACACCAGCAGAAGCACCGTGAGGGCCAAGACTATGAATCGATTATTCAGCGCATAACTGACCAGGCCGCGAATCATGAAATCGACAGCCTACCCAGCACAAGGTATGCGTGCATATCGGCAGTGTGCACTACGCCGCCTCAGCAGCAACGCGACTGAGACGAACCGCTTGTTGCGATTTATGGAGAATCCGCTTCCGGGATCGGGGCATCCGAAAAGCAGCGCGCTTTTCGCCTGTAACCGCACGCTGATTTCTATTTCGGCCAGCCGATCCACGAATATTGCCAAGCCACGGAAATGTTCTGGAAGTTTCCGCCGTAGTTGATGTACGCGCCATCGTTATAGCTCACCTTCAATGATTGGTGTTTTGTGATCGGAATCGCCGCTGTCACCCCGATCCTCGAATTCTGCTGCAGGGTCTTGGAATTTGGCACTCCGTTCAAGCTCGTCTCCCCGCCGCGCCAGAAATTCGCGTCCAAAGACACCCAAAGCCGGGGTTTAATGTCGTAGCTGAGATGTCCTTCGAATGCCGCTATGGGATTTTCCGATTGCGTCTGTGTTCCGGGAACCAGCTCATTGTGCGAATAGAATTCTGGGTCGGTTGTGAAGAACCACGCGGCCCCGTAGGCATCCACCACCCAGTGCCCCCATCGTTGCGAATAGCCAATCTCCGGTTTGAACGCCCAGCGGTTGTTCCCCCAGTTGATCAACTTCGTTGGATCATACTGCCCGGTGGGCGTCACGATCTTGATGCTGGCTCCAATCAGCATTTTCTGGTGCCATTTTAGATACTGATCGACAGGCATTGCCGGTCCGCCCTTCAGGTTTACCGAGAATCGATAAAAGGAATCCAGCAAACCGGATCGGTAGAGATGCCCTTCGGCTCCCGCCACGTACCCCCGCAGGTTTCCCACTCCGTACGGAAGCGAGGCAATAATGTTGGCGGAACGCCCGAAAAAATTCAGCGAGTGGTAATAGGTGATGTCCGGGATATTTATTTTTCCGGTGGCGCCGGTTATCGGCACAGCCCCATCGAACTGCAAACTTCCCGTGTAATAGGAATAGGTCAGCGTGATCGCATTCAATTGCAATGGAGTAATCACGTAAGCGCGGGGAGCAAGCTCTTGCGCTGTGGCCAACGCCGCGGCGCAAAGTAGGGAGGTCAACGCAATCGTAAGCTTTCCCAGGAAAACTTTAAGGTGGATCCTTGCAGCTCCCCCATTCGATTGTGCTGTTCCGATTTTAGGGTTCATCGCACACTGAGCACAGTTTGGTCAGGCTGCCCGGTATTTTCAAGGTTCCGGCGCGCGGCAGTTTCGAAATACCACTGGGCGAAGACAAATTCGCCAAACCGTCTACTCCGTTACGTGCCCGCGATTCCTTTGTTCTGCAATATCCTGACCACCACTCTGCGATTCTCCGCCTGTCCCTCAGTCGTCGCGTTCGGCGCTACTTGCTGAGACGTTCCCATTGCCCCAGGCGCAAGAATGTTTGTCAGGGGAATCTGCCCGTTTTGTTCGAGGAATGCCAGAACGTTGTCAGCGCGTTCCAGGCTGAGCTTTTGATTCAGAGCGGCAGAGCCGACCGCGGACGCGTAGCCCTGCACTTGAATGATGTAAGCGTCAATCGTCTTCGCTTTCGTCGCCAGGTCCATCAACTGCGGCTTGTATTGCGGATCGACCGCCACCTTTCCATTTCCAAAGTAGACGGTGACCTCGCCCAGAATGTTGTACTCGCCAAGTTCGCCAAACCGTTTATTAGCCGCCGCAATTGCCGCCTTTTCCGCCGCAATCTTTTCCTGGTTTGCGGCGATCTCCTGCTGTTGCGCGGCGGTCTGCTGCTCCGTCGCCTTAATTTGCGCCGCGTTTGCTTGTACCTGCTGATCGGTGGGCGCCAGTCCCGCCTGGATGTCCTGCGCGGTCTTCAAATCTGATCCCTTGAACTTGACGGTATCCGCCACCAGTTGATGCTTGTCGTTCATGGAGCCTTTGACTTGCACAGGAAGTCCGGGAATCAGAGCGGTCATCCCAAGATCCTTCTTGCGTAGCTTGAACGCTCCTTCTATCTCCTGCACCTGCGTGTCCGTAGTCAGCGCCACGGTGATGGTTTCGCCGTCCTGTGTTTTGACGGCCATGGTCGCTCCACTCCGTCCGGTGATCAGCCCCTTTATCTGCGTATCCTGAGCGGCCGCAACCACCGCCAGAGCCAGTGCGGCCAATATCAGTCCCAGCCCAACTGAAAAATTTCCAAAGCGCATTCGATTCATGGATCTTCCCCTTTTTCTCTACTTCGTTTCTTCCATTCCGTCTCGAACCTTAGCCCCGGTCTGACTACCTGCGAAATCCTCCACCACCCCAGCTGCGCCCGCCCCCGCCCCAACTCCGTCCGCCTCCGCCGAATCCGCCGAAACTATGATCGCCATTTTGATAGTGTTGGCTCTGCGTTGCCCCGCTCTCCCGGTTCTGCTTGTCCGCGTCCATATTTTGCGAAGAAAAACTGTCGGAGGAGTGGCTCTGACTCATATTTTGCCTGTCGCTCTGCGCCGTCGCCTGACTGTTTGGATGCGACTGCTCATAACTCGACTTGTCCGACTGCGCGGTCGTCTTACTATTCGGATGTGATTGTTCGTAGTTCGACTTGTCCTGCTGCGTGGTGTTCACGTTGGTCCAACCGCCGTTGCCGTTGGACTTTTGCCAGCCGGAACCGGTGTTCTGATACACATTTCCGTCGTGCCCCGCATACATATCGCCACTCGAATTTTTGCCGGCATACGAATTCCCGTACGCACTGGAAGAGGCATAACCCTTTCCGCCCTGCGATCCCTGGGCAGACGCTACTGTTCCATTCGCCGTCGAATAGTGCTGTGTTGTGGCGGATTTGTTGCCCTGCGAAACATAGGAGCTTCCCCACTGTGCCGTTGGGCTCGATCCCTGGTGCGTCGCGCCATAGGATCCGGTGTATGGGTTATATGCCTGACCGACACTTTGCTTTCCATATGCTGTGGTCGTCGAAGCCGTTCGCGTCGATGTTCCCGTGTAAGGATTGTAGGAAGCCGTGCGAGTCGCCGACCCGTACGCCCCATACGCAGTTTGCGAAACGCCATACGCCCCTGTCGATGTGTGGTAATAAGAAGTTCCGTACGCTCCATAGGCGCCATAGCACGTGGGGTAGGGATGATAAACGGGATATCCATACGCGGGATATCCAATGTAAGGCGGATAGTAGTAACCGCTGCCACTGGCCACGATGGCTCCCACAGCTGCGCCCATCACAAACGCCCCGAGATAACCTGCCGTGTAGCTCGATTGCACGTAGCCCGTGGAAGTGGTTACCTGCGTCACGTAGGTCACGTTGTACACCGGCGAACTCGGCGGAATGGTGTAAATCACTTGTGGCACGGAGCTCGCGGTCGTCCATGGTCCCTGCGGCGTCGTGGACATGAACCACACGCCCTGCAGACACAAATAATAAAGGTCGCCAACCTGAATCACTTTGTCCGGGGTGTTCGTTGCGTAAGACAGCGTCGTGCCTTCGATGGGCACAAATTGCGGCGCACCCGTATATTCAACGTTCGCTTGCGCTGCCGCCGTCGTCGGATTCAGCAGCATCACCGTTGGAATTTGCGCAATTAACACCGCATCCTTAGCCTGCGAAGTGCCTGGCACGGACGCGAGTATCGCGCTTGCCGGGCTGGAGAGCGGAATCTTGGCAAAATCCGCCGGCAAGCTCAGGGTAGCGAAAGTCCACGGCCCAGTTAGATTTTGCGCACTGAACCAGCGTCCTGCCGCAAGGTAATAATAAGTTTGCGTTGGACTGTAGACGAACAACGGGCTGTCGGTATTATTCGCGTACACCAATTGCGTTCCGGGGATATTTGTGTATGTGGGCTCTCCATCAAACAAGATCACTTCCGCCGGCACAGTACTGTAGAAAACCTGCGGAATGATGGCACTGGCCACCTGCGGAGGCGGAACCATTTTCTTCACGTCCGAAAATCTTCCAGAGTCCGGCAATTTACTGAACTCCTTCGAAAGCTTGTTCACCCGTACCCACGGCCCGTGCAGGTCGCCCGCGCTCAGCCAGATATTGTTCACCAGTAAGTAGTATTGCGATTGGGATTTGTCGAAAAACAATGGCCACATGGTGTTGACCACATACTTCAAACTCGTTTTCGAAATGTCCGAAAGTACCGGCTCGCCGTCGACGCCCAAGAGAATCGCGGGATTGTAACTGACAAAAATAAACGGTGGATCGTTCCTCAAATCAACAGTCTTCACCGATTGCGGCCTGGGCGTGTAAGCTATAATTCGGTCCAACGAAGCAGTCCACGTTAGCGGCACAAACGTCCGGAACAATTGATCCATTTGCGCCGAAGTGGCGGGATCTTGCGACGGAAAATAGGTATTCAAAACGTTGATGTTGAACATGAACACCGTGTGCGTGTCAGTGTTCACTTCCGTGGTGGCGTCAAACGTTGCTGCGCCCACCACTTGTTTCCCGCCCGTGGGAGTCATCTGAAAAGCTGCCCGCCACTTGATGTCCGTGTAATCCTGCCAGTTATCCACCTGTGGCTGATAAATAATTACCGTTCCCCCTGGTTTCACCAACTTCCGCGGCCAGCCAGGGTCCTGCGCCCAAGCGCACGAACAAAACGCCAGGACCAGCGCCAAAATTCCCCCAAGCCTCACCGCGCATCGCATACCAAACTCCCGTTTCGGACTGCGGCGGCCCAGCTCCTACCGAGCCGCAAGTGCC
Source organism: Candidatus Acidiferrales bacterium (assembly GCA_963701055.1). Taxonomy (GTDB): domain Bacteria; phylum Acidobacteriota; class Terriglobia; order Acidiferrales; family UBA7541; genus Acidiferrum. The sequence continues at coordinate 2,738,837 of OY969563.1, forward strand.
CGCCGCATTTCCATCCAAAACTTCATTGCCAAACTTCCCGATCCCACCTCACTTGATGGTGAACGTCACCCCAACCGCCACTCCCGGCATCGCCACGTCGTAAACAAACAGCGCTTTGCCGTTCGGCCGGTAATCCACGTTCAAATACCGGTATCCCACCAGCACAACCCATCTCCGGCTCACCTTGTATCCAAGCGCACCGCCAACTTGATAATCCAATCGTGCTGAACCTCCGCCCGCGTCCCCGAAAATGGTTGCCGTGGCTTTTGGGGTCAGCGCGAATTCGATTCTTCCTCCCGCCACCGCGTCCGTCCAACTCGCCGATTGCGAATACCCGTTAGCGATCTGTGGTTGCAGCGTGAATGTCGTGGACAGGTGCCAGTAGCGAATGCCGAACAATGCATCCACCTTCACTCTTTTTCCGTCCGCTATGCGATAACCGATCTTCGGTGACAGAATCGTCTCCGTCATTTGTGCCTTAATCGAGTTCAGCCCAATCTCGTTCACTGGCAGCCCCTGATTGTCGGACAATTTCATCCACAAAAAATCGACCGGCATGATCACGCGGTTGTACCGCAAATCCAGCACGCCCATCGCCCCGATATTCAGGTAGTTGAAAATGTCGCTGAAATCCGCGTGTACCGATGCATCGTGACCGAGTACCCCGGAGGTCCCGTGAATGCCGGCGAACCATATATACGGCGTAATTCCCACATGCCAGCCGTCGTTGGTGCTCGTCTCGTTTGGATCGGGCGAGTTCATCGTCGTTGGCGCCGGCGTCTGGGCCTGCGCGCTCGCCCGGGGTACGGCAAACAACGCCCCCACGGTCGCAAGCAGTACACCTGTTTTTGCAGCCTTCCAGAAGCAATTCATTTTGTCTCCCTTATCCCTCAATCCCAAATCAACCTCATTTCGCCACCGCCACTCTGATGCCCAAATTCTGTCGCAGGCCCTCAACCGATGTAATTGTCAGAACTAACAATCAGCCTGCGACCCTCTCCTGGGTGTCCCACTCTGAGCGTTTTTTGCGAAGGGTGGGTCTTGGGGTGTTCGTGCTGCTTTAGCGTGCCTGCTTTCCGCGCGGCCCGGACTCTAATACGAGTCCCTCTTTCCGCTGTGCCTATTGGCACGATCCGTCATCGACAAACTGATTCGCCGTGGCCATGGACGCCAGCGACCGTGCACACGTCACAATCTTCTGGTCCACTGGGTCCGACTTCAATGAATCCGGATCGATGTACGTCATGTTTTTCGTCATTTGCAGGTATTTGTCCGTTAACGCGCCCATGTTGTTGTACTCATTGACCACGAACGGGTAGACGCTCCTGTCCGAATCCGTATTGATGGCCACTGACGCCAGCCGCAGCGCTTCCCGAGCCTGTGCGCGATAAGGAGTAAGCCACTCCGCGTTGAGCGGCACACCCCGTTCGATCGCCGTTTTCAACGCCGTGTGCCACTCTCGAATTTCAGCCATCGCCTCGATTCCCGCAGTTTTAAACTCGTTCGAGAACCCCGGCGCGGAAGCGGGCGCCGCGGGGGCTGCCGCCGCCGGCGCAGAATTTCCCCCGACTCCGGCAATCGTCAACACAATCTGATTGCCGTTGAAGCTGATGGTCCCGCTGACCACCCTCGCCAGGCCGTCTACTTCCACATAATTGCGCCCCTGCACCTGGATCACCGATGCTTGACCTTGTTGCCCGCTGACCACCAGCGAATTGCTCTGTTGCGCCAGCAGCGTAATGGCCATTGCGGGCAGCGCCAGAAACATCGCGAGAGCACACCATTTTCTCCACACTTTCACTTTCATCTCTCGGCTCCTTCCGCAATTCGTCAAAAGGCATTCACATGACCGGATCGGCCTGAAGTTTCTCAGGTCCTCGTTTTTGACAGATCGGACGCGGCCACGCCATTGTCAATAAAGACAGGGTCCCTGTAGCGCGGCGCGAGTCCGCGAGCCTCGCGGCTTTTCCCTAATCTAAAACGCCTCGCCCACGCTCCACGTGAAGTTATCTTTCCCCCACGCAAAATCTGTCCTCAGGTTCACGTGATACTTCTTGCTCAGCAGAAACCGTATGCCTGTGCCGCCCGCAGGGAGGAAATCGTTCCCTCGGAATTTGTCCACCCCAGGCGCCACTTCTCCCACGCCGCCAAAGGCAACCAAGCCGAGCCTCCAAGGCAGCTCCAGTCGGTACTCCAACTGTGTTCCCAACATATAGTGATCGAGATAGCGTCCCGCGGTGTATCCGCGCAGTTCGTTGTTCGTGCCATAAATGCAATTTCCGTAAAACGGTGGCTCTCCGCCTGTGCCACAAAAAACAGGTTATACGCCAGCACCTGTTTCGAGTTCAGGCTTGCGTACTTATTGAATGTGAATTTGTAGGACTGAAACGAGTATTTGCTGCCCAGGCTGTTCGCGAAAAAATCCCCCGTGAAGTCCACCAAGCTTCCCTTGACCGGATAAAAACGGTTCGGCCGCGAGTCGCGCACCACTTCCATGCCAAGCGCCCGCAGATCGGTCTGTAGCCCCACACCCGGCGGGATAGGTGGTAAAGGGCCTCCTTCAGTTTGTTTGATCGTGATAAAGGAGTTGCCAGTAACGAACCGCCCGCCAACGTAAAAGTCCCAACCGATATTGCGCAGGAACTCGATGAAAAAAACCTGCCCTGTCTGCGCCAGCGGCAGTTTCAGCCCCGCATTCGCATTCACATAACCAACACCGTAAAGGTTGTAGTCAATGTTCCCATGCACGTACACCGACTTGATCTCGTAGCGCGCCTCCTTCAAGTACACGTCGCCGCCAATCCCAAAGCCGCGTGTGCCATTGTTCGTGCCAAGTCCAGCCACCCCGATCACCGAGGGTTCAGGATGTTCCTTGTTGACTTGTAAAGGGAAAATGTAACCCACCACGGGCACAATCCCCGACCCGATCGCCGGACTCACGATTGGTAACGGTGCAACTACGAAGGCTCCCCGGTGAGCCTTCTTTTCTTCTTTTTTTTCTTCTCTTCAGCAGCCTTTGCGGTTTTTTCTTCGTCCTTGGTTTCTGTCGTAGAAGAAGTTGTGGGGTTCTGAGCGGTATCCTTCGGGGATTGTGACTGCGTTTCCTGCGACTGCGCACTCGGTGCCGGATCTTGCGCTCGGATCACTTGTGGCAAACAAGCACACAAAAGAAAAAATACACAGAATCTTACGAGGCGAATGGCTGGAACGAGTCTTGGACCCTTTGGACTGCGTTTCATTTCAATTCTTTTAGCCCGGGGCGAAACATAACTTCAACGTAGCACGGGGCACTTCAACTCCGTGCCGTTCTCTCAAAGAGAGGCCTGTCGTGATTTTTTCCCTTAGCGAGGGAATCCCACAAGGTTCGTGTGTGCAGATTCCCCTCGCCCCAACGAAAGCATGGCAACCGCGATGGCTGCCGCTGCCTTTTAAAGCCCTTCCGTGGTTCCTTTATTCAGCAGGACCTTCACATCCACACGGCGGTTTAGCGCGCGTCCCTGCGGATCGCTATTTTTCGCCGCCGGATGAGTTGCCCCATAGCCCGCCGGTGCCACGATTCGCCTCAGAGGAACATTCCCTTTGACTTGAAGATACTGCACGACGACTGCCGCGCGTTCTGCGCTCAGCTGCTGATTCTCAGCTTTCGTCCCCGTGCTCGAGGCATAACCGGCCACTTCGATCAGATAGCCCTCCACGCCCTGGGTCGCCGCCACTACCATGTCCAGGTCCGCTTTCGCCGCGTCATCCAGATTTGCTTTCCCGCTGTCGAAATAGATTCCGGCCTCAGCCACGGTCTTGTAGTCGTCCATATCAGACACGCGCTGGTTCACCAGTTTCACGGCTGCTGCGTCCATCACCGCCACGTCTCCCGCGGCTTCCGCGGCATTCCCCGCTTGATTCGCGGAGGTTTGCGCCTGGTTTGCCGAGACTTGCGCCTGGCCCGCCGCCGCTACGCCCTGATTCGCTGTGGTTTGTGCCTGGCCTGCTGCTGCCTTGTTGGCCATGATCTGTTGCTCTTCCGCCACCTCAACCGCAAACTCGTCAGGAACGAACGTGACTTTCTTGGCCACGAGCTGTCCCTTCGCGTTGCCTACACCTTCTGCTTCGATCGTCAGCCCGGGCACCATAGCCGTAACGTCCATGTTTTCATGGCGGAAAAATTCAACTTTTCCCTTTTTGCGTTCCACCTTTGTATCGTCATTCAGGCTTACCACCACAGCGCGACGGTCTTCTTCTCTTTTACCGACACTAAGTCCCCCTTCCGGCCTGTGATCGTTCCGGTGACCTTTGATTTCTCGTCCTCTTTGATCTGAGGTTTGCCTGGTGCGGCCGAATACGCCAGGCTCCCCAGCAAAGCAAGGCAAACTGCACTGCATAGAACGCGTAGCTTCCAATTTCCTATACTGAATCTCATCGCACTTCCTCCATTCGCTCGCTTCGTTTGCTGAAACTTAAATCGTCGCTGGTCTCGGGCGGACTCTTCGAATTGATTCACTCCGACTGCATAGCCTGACTGGATCCGTCTGACAGCAATCGCTTCAGGCTAGCTTTCATGTTTCTGACAGAAGCTACGCGGGCAGACCATTGTCAATAATTACAATAGCCATTTAGCGTTCTGGGGCAGCGTCTAGGCACACGGTAATTTGAATCCCAACGAGCGCGATTCGTCAGCAAGAATGTAGGGCGTAAGCAATTACTTCCACGGGCGAATGTTCAGGGCCTTGATGTACTGGTTTCCGAAACTCTCGATCTCGTATTTCCCGCTTTTCTTGTCGAAGCGGATCTTTGCTGCCGCCATGATTTGCCCGGTGCCTTCGCCCTTGGCGTTCACTGTTACCTGCAGAAAACCAAACGGATAATTCGTGCTGCGTCCGCTGTTATAGAGTTCCAAGAAAGGCATGTTCCTGGCCGTCACGATCGTAATGATCGTGTTCTCTCCTTGCTGCCGTTTGCGCGCCACCGCGATCTGATTGCCAGTGGAACCGACTGGGCTTATCCGGCCCTTGTCTTCCTTTTCCAGCGCCCGCCGAAGAGCGTCCGTACCCTTGTCCTTCACCAGTTGTGCGAAGTTCTGCACCTCCTCGTCGGTGGTGTACTGCGTGATTCGAAAATCAAACTGAATGCTCTTGCCGCCCACCGTTCCGCCGGTACCCATCGCAACGCCGGAATACGCATCAGTGGGCCCTTGATCTTGTGCGAAAGCCGGAAACACGCAAAGAGACAAGAGAGAAACGAAGAGTGCGATGCGGAAAAGCTGAGTGTTCATGGATCAATCTCCTGAGTAATATCCGAATTGCGCTGACTTTCAGCTTTATCCTTATCGCTGTAATTCCAACTACCTTATTGTGTTACTTAACGCTGCTTGTGACGATCAGTTCCAGGTCCGAATTCCCGCACATGCCGTACATAGAACCGGGAGTGCACGCGCCCGCGGTGTACTTGAAGCATCCCGCCTTCTTCGCCACCACGCTGACCGGCCGGTCGGAGCCTCCCATGATCGTTCCCGATGGCTCGAATGGCGAAGAGTTGCCGAAATCGATCATCAGTCCCGTATTTTTTCCCGCACCTTGCCATGTCACGTTCGCGCCTGTTTTGACGCAAACCGGAGCGTCCTTGCTGAAGTTCGCGATGTTTGGTGTAACGGAAGCTTCCGTTCCCCCGTCGACGCGTTTCACTTCCAACACACAGGGCGCCCCGTTAGCCCCGCAGGTATTCGCCGCAGTACACAGTTGCTCAGGATGTGCGTTGGAGCAAAACGTCGTCTTGGTTTTCTTGTCCTTCGCAAGCGTGTGGCCTGCCACCACAAACAGCAATAACGCCACCAAACCGCACACAATCATTGGAAACGGCCTGCTCTTCATATGACACCTCGCTGTATCTTAGAATGACGTTCTTTCGAGGCCCGTATCTTTCACTTTCGCCCCTTGTCGAAACGACGCTCTCCAATCGTCGTCAGTTCGTTCCCGGCGTCCCTTTCCAGTCGAGCACATCCACCAAATTCCACGGATTTTGCGTGAGCTGGATCTGCAGTTGGCCCTGCTTGTCAATCGCCAGTTGGCACTCCGGATAGAGCACGCCCGTGCTCTTGCTTTTATCCGTGTCATTAATGTCAAACTCTCCGCCTGTCAGGTTGAATGCCGTCGACTGTGAGTCCGCCCACACCTCTCCGAATCTCAGCATACGGTTGGTGACGAATCGAATTTTGCGGCCGGTCGGCGTTGGGATCATGCGCACAAACGCCAGGTCATACCCGATCGTGCCGGTGACGGAAATATGGCCAACGGCGCGCATCTTCGTCAGCGCATTCACGAGACCTTGGTTCTGTCCCTTGTTGAAGGCGTCAACCAGGATCTGCCTTTCCTCAGGCGTCGAAAAGTCGTAAATCTCCACGGAGATGCCCGCATTCTGGCCCATCTGTGTGCCCGTGCCCATGGCGGTAGCTTCGATGGTCTCGTATTTATCGTGCCTCGCCGAAAGCGCTGGAAAAGCGGCCAGAATAAGCAGCCCGGTTGCGAGCAAGCCCATCGCCACCCACCTGTAGGACTTGCGGTTCGATTGTTCTGTCTGCGGCATAAGATTCTCTCTCCTTAGCGAAAGTCGAGAACCGACTCTGAACTTTCGGGGTGCATTTTTACGCGTGAAACAAAGGAAGGGTATTGTCAAAAGGAACAGTGGGACCACCGTATCAGTACTTAGTACTGGCACCTCTACCCGATCCGCGGGCTCCATCACTCCGAATCAATGCAGCGCCTTCAGCAGGTCATCGAGGACCACGATCAGCGGCACCTGTGTAAGAATCACCGGCAGCGCCGGAACCGCCACCGCAGCCGCCAGCGTTATCAGCGCTCCGCGGTCCGCCGGAAAGGGTCTCAGCGCAACAATGTTCTCGTAAGCGCGGCCGAAATTGGCCAGGGAACTGGTCTCAGCTGCCTGCAGAAATTCGCTTTCGTGCCCGGCGCGGTGAACAATCCATTTCTCGTGAAAATCCGTGCTGTGGATTTGCCCCAAAACTCCATATTCCAGAATCCCATTTCGCCTCAGCTGTGCCAACCTCGGCACAAAAAAGCCCAGAGGCGCAAGCGCGACCAGCGCAGCGATCACCACCAGGGCAATGGCCGGCAGTTTGAAGTCCATTAGGCGCGCCCCATCATGCAAGATGGCCTCGCGCCACGTGGCTCCAATCACTGCCGCCGCGGCAAACGCCACCGGTGCGAATGCCGATGCAGTCAGCCCAAGAAAACCAAGCCCGCCATGCCTATCCGGATGGGTGGGAACCAGCCTCAAATTGCGTGTCGACAATCGGAACGCAAAAAAAGTCCACATCAGCCACTTCCACAACCCGAGCCCCATCAGCAACTGGAATATCGATGTGCTTACGACCACGGTGTACCATCCCGCTGCCGTCAACTCCAGTTCATTTCCCGCGCGATGTGTAAGCCACGGTGTAGCATCCGCCAGTCCCTTGTATGACGCTACGGTATGAATTATCAGCAGCGCCAGAATTGCCAACTCGGGCAGCAGGGAATCGCGCAATCGCACCAGCCCCGCGATTACCTTGTCCATATAGGCTGTGTCCACCTCCGTCAGCAGCTTTGCCTCGCGTATGTGCGCCATCACTGCCCGGAACCGCGTTTCCATCAGCACCTCGCCTATCAGCAGTGCCGGAATCGCCAGGAAAAAGCGGGCGTACGCCCGGTAATCCTTCAGCAGGGAAATCAAGCCGTCGGGGTTCAATGCAGCAGTGATCGCAACCAGTGGTACCCAAGTCACAGCGATCAAGACCGTAATGCGCCGTCCGAGGTTCCATTGATTCGGGCGCATCAGCCTCAAGGCCTGCTGCACTCGATAAAATGGCCCGCCGCGAACTAAGGAAGCTTCAGCGGCGGCTTCGTTCAAGGGAGGCTGAGCTGAACCATCCATAAAGTTTTCCGGGAAAATCACTTCGCAAGTGATCTAATTCAGGCCGTCGTCTTTGTAGTATTTCGTGCCCGTCGCGCTGATGTCGGCGGCCAATCCAGTCTCCGTCAATTGATACATCCACACCCCATCGGCCACGGAAACCGCCCCGCTCATTGCGGCGCCTTTGGCCCCCATTTCGGCAGCGGCCGTGGTCTGTCCGCCAAATTCCCAGCCGGAATCCACGAAGTGGTTCAGCGCCTGCTCGTTGTCAAATACAAACACCACCCGATACTTGTCTACCCCGACTCCGAGCCCCGCTTGCACCTCGAGCATCTTCATGTACGTCACATGCTTGTTCCGGTTGTTCACGGCAATGCCTTTTCCATTGCCAGAGCCCGCGAACAGGATCTTCACTCCCAAGTCGCTGAACACCGCATAGGCAGCCGCATGTTTGACCGCCGCTTTGGACTTGGGCTCGGCCTTGTAAAGCCGTTGAAGCGTGTCTTGCGCCATGTCCTGGATTTGCTTCTGCTGCTTTTCTTTGTCCTCGCCGGCGCGCGCGCCGAATGGCAACCCGCACGCTAGCGCCAGTAACATGAGCTTCGCTGCCGCTGTTCCCCATCGTGCAGTGGAAGTCATTGGTGTTGCTCCCTCTCGCCCACTAGTGCGTTCTACCTCAGGGGACACCCGAAGTAAGCTCCCCGTCCTCACGGGCGGAACACGGAAACCTATTCCCTGTATCGTGCGCGGGCGGAGTCCCTCACACGGCCTGCTTGCTATTCCTTGAACACCAGCGGCGGTCCGCTGACCTTATGGCCCTTAAGGGCGACATCTACCTCGACGCGATCCGCGATTTTGATAAATGGAATGCCACTGTTCATGCCAAATTCCTTACGGTCGAAGGCCATGGTTCCTTTAATCGTGCCCTCGCCTGTCCCCTTGCCGGTAATGGTAAAGTTCAGGGTTTCTGGCTTCGACACCCCGCGGATCGTAAAGGTCCCCAGCACATCAAAGGCGTTCGGACCTGTCTGCGTGACTTTGGTTGAATGGAACGTAATGTACGGGTCGTCTTTAGCGTTGAAGAACTCTTTGCCCTTCAATTTGTCGTCCTTCATGCCGCTGCCCGTGTCTACCGAGTCGGCATAGATTTTGATATCGAGTACACCAGACTCGGCCTCCACGGACGGAAAGGTCAGCGTGGCATCCCATTTCTTGAATTTGCCATCGATGGCCACGGAAGCTTTCACGAAGAACTTAACGTCGCTTTGTTCCGGAGTGATGGTGAAAATCGGACCTTGTGCCCGGCTCAGCGACGGCATTACCGCAGCAGCCAACAGGCCAACAATCGCTAATCGCATGAAAAACCCTCCTTGACCGAAACAGAACTCTCTGGCCCTGCATCCTTCCACTAGTGGACGCCGGATTCTATTGTCAGAAGTGACAGGGGCACCGCGAGGCGTTGCGAAAATTCTATTCCGCCGCCGGCCATGCCTTCTGCATCACCGCGAACAGAAATGCAGTCGTCAGCCCGAACAGGATCCAGCCGTTCAGCGCCTCCAATGTGCCCATCAACTGCCAGCCTGGTGCCAAGGTAATACTTGCATGGCCATACGTCGTCATCGCCCCCAATGAATACAGCATGGCGGATTTGTTGTCCGGTACGGCCCCCAGGAAACGGTAAGCCATCGCCCAAATTGCTCCTTCAAATCCGTGCAGCACCGTGGCCCCAACCGCCGTCCATCCTGTCACCATGATCGCAGCCACGGAGAACTTTGGAACCCGACCGGCGATGGTCCGGACTGTCGACACCCTTCTGTTAATCACGCCAAGGCCAAATGCGTGAATAATTACTGTCAACACGATCAGCGGTAGGCCCCACCCCCAATCGCTTCCCCAATTCACGATCGGCCCCATCGAATTACCTCTCTCACGTCACTATTGCCGGAGATCTCTCGCGAGAATCGGCCTCCGCCACAGCCAAGACCAGGCGCCGCAGCAGGGCGCAGCCATGGGTCAGAATCCTCCCTTTCCCGTCGGCATTAATCCGCCAGGAAATGCGCGGTTTTCTTTCCGCCTTCTTCGGTATAGTACACCGTCACTTTCGCGCCCTTTTCCACGCCTTTGCCCGTGCCTTTCGCTGCGTCATCGAGAGCCTTGCCGGATAGCTCGAACGTCTTCTCTGTTCCGTCCGCCGTCTTCACCACCACCGTCTTGCTGTCCTTATCGAACTTTTCGACCGTTCCTTTGGTCTCCTTGAAGCCGTCCTTGCTCACCTTGCCGATGTCCACGGCGGTCTCGTCAACGCCCTTTCCCGTCGTACGCGCCACCACTACCGTTCCTTCCTTCAACCCGTCGAATCCGTCCTTCGTTCCTTTCACCACTCCGTCGTCCGTCACCTTTATCGTGTGTTCCGTGCCGTCCGCCGTCTTCACCACAATCGTCTTGGTGGTATGATCCACCTTTTTGATCGTTCCGTGGATGATGCTCACCAGGTCTTGCGCCACGCAGATCCCTGCTCCAAGAATCAAACAAATTGCCAACCGTCCTAGCTTTTTCATATGCAATCTCTCCTCAATTTTACTGTCTTACGAAACTTCTCTCGGGAACGAAACTGCCACCGTCCGGCGCCCCTAAAAAGAAAATTCCATCCCGACGACCGGGCCTTTCTGTGACAACTGCAGCGCCAGCCGGTCCTGCGTCCCGTTTACCGTCAGGTGCGACGCAAGCTGGTAACCCGCATTCAGCGTTATGTGCTTCTGGAGTGTCACTCCCAGATCGCCCGCTGAAGATACAAAGCTGCCGTACCCGAAAAGATACATCCCATACACGTTGCCCTCGATGAACACGCGCGGCGAATTTGTCAGATACAGCCGGAATTGCGGGCCCGCCACCGGAATTGGCGCCAGAAGGGAACCGCTCGCGGATGTTCCCGCAGTGATGCTGCCTCCGCCGTTCACTTGCCCTATCGCCACTATTTTCGCCGTCGATTTGAACAGGTCCATCTGTACCGCCAGCCCAAGATGTCCTCGCTTCCGCCGGATAATGTCATACTGGTAGCCGGGCGCAACGAAAAACGCGTGCAGTTGGCTGTTCACCTGCGCGCCCACATCAAACGTCTGTCCTTGGAAGGTAATCGTCCGGTTCAACACAAATTGCTTCGAAGTGAACAGCGGCACAAGCTGCACATAAAAGTGATTCTTATGCGTGAACTTCCAGTCCAAAAATCCCAGTCCAGTGGAATAATCGCTGAAGCCGAGATCTTTTTGAAAATTGACTGGGTACTGATCGGCGTGCCCCTGTATTGTTCCCGTCGGTTGCGAGTAAAACCAGAACCCACCGATCCGCAGCTTGTACTGGTCGAACTCCTCGGACTCTTGCGCCCGCAACGCCACCGGCACCACCAGGAAAAGGCATGCCAAAGCGATCAACCTCCAACCCATCCCCGAATTCCGGCCATGCCCCGCCGAATGCAACATTTCAGTCCTCCAAACCAAAATTGAGCCCAAAACAGCCAATTCGACGGCTAAACCTGCGCACCCCGACTGATCCGATCACAAATAGCGGCCATAACCAGCCGCCCCTCCGCATTCTGCCCAAAGCTAAAAGAAAACGAATGTCGGATATTGGCAGCCGAGTTGGCGGGAGGTAATTGTCACTTCTGACAGGTCCGCCGCCAGTCGCGTCAAGTTTTGTTTTCTCATTGTTTCAGGGAAAAGTACAGGTTCAGGATCAATCCCGCGGAATTCACCTGTTGGTTCGGGTGCTTGCCGGTGTTGTTGTCATGCTCGTAGTAGGTGTTGAACTGCACGTGCTTCCCAACCGGGAATAACGAACCCGCATAAAGAGAAGTGGTGCTCCATTTGTGGTACTGGGTTTCGTAAAAGGGTTCCGCCGCCACATACGGGATGAAATGATAAGAGTGGATCGCAACCGTGCGCTCCACCGTTAACTTGTTCCGGTAGCGCCATGTGAATACGCCGTTTTTCCAATCCAGCTCGAAGCGGTTCCGGTCCGAAACGAAAAATCCCGCTTGCAGCGGAAAATTCGAAGTTGCGCCTTCGATCAACCGGTTTTCCAGCGGCGCTCCCGGCGCCGCGACGTAACGGTAGCCTGTTTCCAAAACCAGGAATCGAGACTTGGAATCGTCCAGGTCGAACTCCGTTACCTTCTTCAGCTTCAGCAGTGGCTTCAGATAAATCTGCAGGCTTGGCCCAAACAAGAATTGCGTCGGGTCGCCGCCATCCCGATCGTCTTTCGCCTGCAGGTAAGCTCGGAACGTCGAATTCATGGTCAGGTGTGCGTCAATCTCTGGCAGAAATTCTGTCTGTTCTTGCCCGTGCGCTGGTAGGCAAGCGAAGCACGCCAGCATCGCGACTATACAGACTGCCTTGGACGCTCGCCTCATTCTCGTCGTCGCTGGAACAATACTGATCCGCTCTACTCCTTCATTCGGGCTCTGGGGTCATCCTCAAGACGAGCAGCTCTTCGCAGGCAGGCTACGCCAATACATACAAAAGAGGGCGGCCCTTTCGAGCCGCCCCTGCATGACGTGGCTCCGAACTAGTTGCTGGGGCCTTTGGACGCCGCTTCTGCCTCGGCCATCCGTTTCCCCATCTCCGCCTTGATTGCGTCCAGGTTGAAGCTCGCTCCCCGCTGCATCGGCGGGTAATCGAGGAAGGTTTGGATTTCCTTGCCCATGATCTGCTGCACGAACACGAAGCGCCAGAATTGGTACTTGAACCAATCGAAGTATTGCTGCGCTCCATCCTTGGTTCCGTTGCTGGGCCAGCCCGTGCGCTCGAATGGATCCAGGCGCAGGTTGGTGATGTACGGCACGTCCGGATGTGTCTTCTCACCCAGCCAGCCTTGCGGTTGGTCGATGAAGCGGAATTTGTAATCGTCAATCCGCACTGCGCCGACCGTGCTTTCGCCAAGGTAGAAAATTTCATGACGCGCGGATGGGCCTTTGCCCGTGATGGCAGCCAACTGGTTGTAACCATCCAGATGGTTCTTGTAGGTTCGATCGCCGATGGTTTTGCCCTTCAGCAATTCTTCGGTGATGTTCGGATTGCCCGCCGCCGCAACGAACGTCGGGAGCCAGTCCATCCCAGAGAAAATTCCGTTCTGCACGGAGTCTGCCGGCACATGGCCGGGCCAACGAAGGATCGCAGGCACCCGGAAGCCGCCCTCAAGCACTGTGCCCTTGGACTGCGCGAACGGTGTCTGTCCGCCATCCGGCCACGTGAAAAGTTCCGTGCCGTTGTCGGTGGTAAACAACACAATCGTGTTGCTGTCCTCGCCCATGTCCTTCAGCTTGGCCATCACCAGGCCGATGTCGTCGTCCAGTTGCGCCATCCCCGCTTCTTCTTCGGACCAGCCATTTTCGGCGTTGCGCAACGCTTCATACTTCGGCGACAGGTGCGTCACGATGTGCATGCGCGTCGGGTTGAGCCACACGAAGAACGGCTTGTTGTCGCTCTTCGCTTTGTCCATGAACTTGATGGAAAGGTCGCGGATTTCGTCGTCCACGGTCTCCATGCGCTTCGGATAGAGCGTGCCGGCATCCTCAATCCTTTGTTTGCCGATTTTGCCCCACCGCGGCATCTCCGTCGCGTCATCCTTGTCGGTCGCCCAGCAATGAACCATGTTGCGCGGCCCCACCACGTTCAAGAGATCCTGCGGGTAGTTGGGATGCGCCGGGTCTTCCATCGCATCCAGGTGATACAAATACCCAAAGAACTCGTCGAAACCGTGAACGCACGGCAGGAACTCATTCTGGTCACCGAGGTGATTCTTTCCGAACTGACCGGTGGCGTAACCCATCGACTTTAATATCGTCGCAATGGTCACGGCCTCGGCGGGCAATCCGATTTTCGCGCCCGCTTGTCCTACCGTCGTCATGCCCGTGCGGATCGGCAGCTCACCGGTGATGAAGTTCGCGCGACCCGCCGTGCAGCTCGCCTCGGCGTAATAGTCCGTGAACAACATGCCTTCCTTCGCCAGCTTGTCTAGGTTCGGCGTCTTGCCGGCCATCATCCCGCGGTGGTAAGCCCCGATGTTCCACATTCCGATGTCGTCGCCCATAATCACGACGATATTGGGCTTCTTCTCCTGCGCCTTGGCGGCCGGCGGTACTGATGCACCGAACAGCGTCGCCACGGTCGCCAATGCCAAACTAATTTTTCCAGACCATTTCATTCTTGTCCTCCTCTTCCTCTTCCCTCATAAAACTCAAATGGAGCTGTTTTTCCGGTGGGGCGAAATTACGCACACCCAGCTTCACGCGAAATACTGCCCCGGATCCCATCATTCCGTAATTGTCAAAAGTACCTATGACTTCATTGGTTGGGTGGCGCTGGCGGGTGCTCTTGCATCTGCTTCAGTTTTTGCTCCAGCAGCATCTTCTCCTGCTCCGGACTTAGCTTGGGAAACAGCAGCACAAATTGTAAGCGCAGGGTCCAAGGCGAAGTTCCCGCCGGATGAACGGCGTTGCCGTAGAACTCCGCGGAGAGGTTCACTGGCTGGAATCCAAGCTTCATGATTCTTCCCACTCCTCCGCCGAACGGCGCCGTCCACACCCCACTGGTGCCGCCTCTCCAGTTGGCCGTAATAATTGGCGCGCTTTTCAGGTACCAGCCCTTTTTCATGTTGTAGTTGACGAACCATTGCAGGAGGAACTGGTTTACGGGAGGTTTATTGACCTGGCCTGCGGAATTGAAATCGGATTGACCGGCAACCGACCAGTAGTTATTGGTTAGAAAACCGATCGTCCAATGGGTTGGCTGCACCAGCACGACCACCGAGGGCCCGATACTGAGTTTCCCCTGCCCCAGATACCTGGTGTTGGTTGCTGTGGGGAACACAAAAGTCGGCCCAACGCCCCAGATCACCTTGCCCTTCTTCGGCGAGAACAAAAAGGAAGGGTTAATATCTCCCAGTCCGTAAACCCCTGTCTGTTGATTCGGGGCCCCAGGTGGCTGTGCCACGGGAAGTGGCTGGTAAATGATCGGCGTAATCCAGCGCGTGATGAGGTTCCAATTCTTCGAGATACTAAACGGAATCACCGGCTGGATGTTAATCACGTTTTGGGTGCGGTCGGACGGTCCGATGCCGAAATTCCAATTCTCCTGAATGGGTACGCTGATCAGGTTGGCGATCGGATTCTGCGACTGCTTTCTCAATTCCTCGGAGCTTGTCGCTGCTGCGGGCGTCGCCTGTGTGGCAACCACAGCTCCCTCCGGACTTACAGGTGCCTCTTGCGCCTTCACCGGCAGAGTTGACGGGAGCAAAAATGCCAGCGCCGCCAAACTAAGCTTCATTTTCTTGGGCAAATTCATCACAGACTCTCTTCCTTTTTTATTTCGATTCGTTCATCGCTTTGTGCGGCTCCCGCTCGCCGTCACAAAGCCGAAATACCGCTAGACACTTCTTCGCGGGCCCGTCGTTCCATGTTTTCTTCAGAGCATTCCGGAGCGGGAAAGCTAAGGTGTGAAGGCGGAGATGTGTGTTTCCCGTGCCTTGTGCCTAACAATTACGTCAAGTCTCAGACCGTCGTAATTGTCAAAACTAACAATCAACCGTTTGGCTATAAAGCGTCGCGATCGCAAAAACTAACGAATCACCTTCACTCTCAGCTGCTTTCCATAGTAGTTGGCCGCGCCGCTATACTTGGGATTCTCAGGATCCAATTTCGCCGCTTTCTCGCAGAGCGCTAATGCATCTTTGGGGTTCACTTTCCCGACGAGCACGGCCAGATCGAACGCGGCTGCCGCGTTTGACGGATCTCTCTATCACCTCTTCACAAATACCTAGCTCTCAAATACAAAAATGCGTTTCCAGTCGTTCTTCATGCTGATCACCGGCCAGCCTTTGGACTTGGCTTCGTCGTACAGCACTTGCGTAAAGGTACCGACCTTCGTGTCAGGCAATCCTTGGGCTGGCCCGTAGGCATACTCGCGGTCAGCATCGTCGTGCAGCACCATCATCATCAGGGTTGCACCGCCTCCCGCCTGCGTGTACTCCAGCATTTGTTTATCGCCGGTGGAGTTGCCGAAGGCCGCCTTGGGATGGCGTCCGAGGAACAGGTAAATATCTTCCGGCTTGCCGGAAAAATTATTGTTGAGCAGCAACTTGGGGGGCCGCATCAGAATCCCATCACCGGCGGCGTTATGCGTGTAATGCAGATCGATCGCGGAACCGATCACGTTTTCGATTGGTACGCCGTAGACTCTATCCGAGTAAGCCCGCACAAAGTCCTGCCCGCCCCCGGTCACAATGTATGTCTTAAACTCTTTTTCGCGCAGATAGCGCAACACTTCCAGCATCGGTTGGTAGATGAGTTCGGTGTACGATCGCTTCCAGCGATGATCCTTGGCTTTCTCAGTCCATTCCTTCACGGTCGCTTGGAAGGACTCGACGGACATGCCCGTGTGTGTGGCCATAAGGATCTTCTCTAGATCGGCCATCGTGAATTTCGCCATGGCTTCTCGATCGTCGCTGAGCACCGCCTTAAACGGTTCCGTCGTCTTCCATTCGGGATGTTTCGGCGCGAGCGCGACAACTCTGTCCAGCGCAAATATCAATTGCGAGTACATCGGATGCTCAACCCACAAGGTGCCGTCCTGGTCAAACGTCGCGATGCGCTCTTCTTTCGGGACGAATTTCGAACTGGCGCGGTCGGTGGTATTGTGTACGAAATCGAGGATAGCCTTCTTTGCTTCACCGTCATTCCAGGATGGTAGTGGGTCATCTGCGGCACGAGACACGCGACTCATAGCGGCAAATGCGGCAACCGCTGCCGACGTCTTGAACAAATCTCTGCGAGTTAGTTCCACAAAAGTTCTCCTTTCCAAGGGTGGCGCTTGGCATTCAGATCAGTAGCCTGCATTTCGCGCGGTGCCTGCTGAGGAGCCATGGTCTTAGGAAATGTGGGCGCTCTTCCGGAGCGCCCACGATGTCAGCTCGTACTCAAGCGACAGCTGAACTAGTCGTCGCCCTTTTGTTTTTCCATTTGCTGCAGAATCCCATCCAGGTTGTAGGTCTCAGCCGCCTGCAGTGGTGGGAACTCCTTGTAGGAATAGAGTTCCTTCATCCCAACGACTGGCCGATTGGCAGCATGTTCCAGTCGAAGAGATAAGCGGTAGACGGAGAGCCCATTTGGCCGCCCAGGCCTCCGGCCGACTTTGAATCCCCGAAGCCGACAGCCTGCTCAAAGGGATCGCGCTTGATGTTTGCGACCAGGGTCCAGTGATAAGTTTCGAGGGGCTTGAACCATCCGGTCGCTCCCCCGGGTGCCATCGAGTAATACATCTTCCAGTTCTTGTAGCGAACTGCGGACGGCGTTGCACCCGAGTAGTAGAAGAAGACGTCACGCGCCGACTTATCCGACGTGCCTTCAAGATACGCACGCTGGTCGAACCCGTCGAGCATGGTCTTGACGATACCGGGGTACTTGCCCGCCATGATCTGTTTGTTTAGTTCATCGCCCTTAGCGCCGCCGGCGATGTCTACTAACGTAGGCAGCCAGTCGAGCGCAGCGAACATCTGGTTCTTCACGGTCTCTGGCTTGATGTGACCGGGCCAACGTACGACCAGCGGGCAGCGGTAACCGCCTTCCCAAGCTTCGCCCTTTTGGCCCTTGAACGGAGTAATGCCACCGTCGGGAAAGCTAACCGTCTCGGCGCCGTTGTCGGTAGTAAACACCAGAATCGTGTTGTCCAATTGGCCCATGTCCTCGAGTTTTTTGATCACGTAGCCAATGTTGTCGTCCAACTGTTTCATGCCGGCTTCGTTGAGACCCCAATCCTTGCCTCCCTGTTCGCCGATCATCGCCTGGTACTTGGGCGACAGAACGGTCGTGACGTGCATGCGCGCCGGGTTGTACCACACGAAAAACGGCTTTCCGGTTTTCTTGGGGTCGTTGCGGTCGAGGAAGTCAATGACCTTCGCAGAGGTCTCTTCGTCCACCGTCTTCGAACGCTCCAGAGACAGCGGGCCTTCGTCTTTACATGTCTGATTCGCTTCTGTTCCGTCGGAAGAATGGCACCAGATGATTGGTCGCGGCGGCGTCAGACAGGTCGTGGTTCTGGGGTCAACGGCTCCGGGGACCTCCTTGAGTCCGGGAACCGGCGTGTTCATACAAGGCGGTGCAATGCCTTGTACCGTTTCACTGCTGTTGATATCTGGGAAGCTTACCTGCTCCATGGCGTCCAAGTGATAGAGCCAGCCCCAGTATTCCTGAAATCCGTGCGCTGTAGGAAGGGCTGCAGTGTGATCACCTAAGTGGTTTTTGCCGAACTCGCCGGTCGTATAGCCAAGATCAAACAAGAACTTCGCCAGCGCTGGTGTGCC
Organism: Candidatus Acidiferrales bacterium; assembly: GCA_963701055.1. Lineage (GTDB taxonomy): Bacteria > Acidobacteriota > Terriglobia > Acidiferrales > UBA7541 > Acidiferrum. The sequence continues at coordinate 2,757,086 of OY969563.1, forward strand.
GGGCCGCAAGTAAGACGGGCTGCCTGGTAGTTGAGGTGGAATCATTCCCGTGCGCAAAGGATACATGCCCGTAAAAAAGGCATTGCGTCCTGAGGTGCAACTTTGCATGCCGAGGTAGTCCATGAAGATCGCGCCTTCATGGCCGATGCGGTCGATATTGGGCGTTTCGCCAACCATCAATCCACGATGGTAGATGCTCGGCTGCATCCAGCCGATGTCATCCGCCATGATGAACACGATGTTCGGTTTCTTGTCCTGCGCCTCGGCGGTCGGTGGTCTTACCGCACCAAACAGTAGCGCCACTAACACAAGGCAAGGGTAATTCTTCCTGACCACTTCTTCATAGACATCCTCCTTTTTCTTTACTCTTCGAAACTCAATAGACTTGGTTTTGGGCGGACCGAAATTATGTGATAACCAGGAGCCGCGGCGTTCAGATTCAGATACCGAGGCAGCGAGTCAGAGTATCTTTGACGTGGCAATACTGGCCCTGATGACAAGGAGATGGAATTGTCATAACTACCAGTACCGCGCAGAAATGTTATTTTTTCCGGCACGTGTGGAACGCATATTCGAGCCGGAGGAATCGTCCACCGCGGTGGCACAGCCGTTCCTGCGTACGCACGAATGAACTGGGAACTGTCGCGTTGCTTATGACCCTGTCAACCTACAGCGCCGGATTCCACCCGTCGCCCGGATCGTATTCCGTGATCGCCGCCGCCGTGTCCACGGTCTTTTCACCTAAATCCTTTTGGTAGACCACGCCATCTTTCCCGGTGACGAACGTCATGATTCCCGAATTGCGATATTCCGCCGGATACGCCACTATCGCAAACCCCGTCAGCTTTCCGTTCACCAGATAATCTTTCGCGCCGCCTTTGGCCCCCGCTCCCTGCTTGGTCAGGATCTTGAAGTAGTAGCCGCCGAACGCCTGCGCCTTATCTCCCGCGTTTGTGTAGCCCGCAGCTTTGGCAAAATCGCGCATGTCCTCAAAGGGACTCGGTGCCTGGCCCGCCTCAACTGGCCAGTACAATCCATTCTGCTTGCCTTCATCGCTGATAAATTTCTCGGCGTATTGTTTTTGCTTGGCAAAGTATTTGGCCTGCGCTTCCGCTACCGCGCTGCTTGCGGCGATGGCCGTCAGTTCGTCCCGTCCAATCCGGCGCGCCAGAATCTCGTCCTTCCCCGCGGCCGTGTCGAACACCCATTGTCCCGCCGTATTCTTTCCCAAAGGAATCGGGAATGGATAATTGTCTGCGCCGATATACAGAACTTCTCCCCCCACCTTTATCTCTCGCCACCGGTGCATCTGGTCATATGCCGCAACAAAATCTTGCAGATTGTCTTTGTCTTTCACCGCGTCGCCGGAAAATAGCGCCGTCTTACCATCCGGTCCAAAAATCGCCAGCAATGCAACCTGGTCTCCGGAATTCGCCGCTTGCAGAAATGCGGCGCCGGCTTCTTCCGGAGAAGCGAAGGTCCTCTGCGCAATCTCAGCAGTCGCCGGTTTTTCCGTCTTGCCACAAGAGTTGAATGTGACTGCCAAAATAACCCCCGGCAAAAGCGCTCCAAGGCGTCGTGCTTTCCAGTTCACCGACAACATACGCATTCCTCCAAGATGAATTCCGAATATCCCTGTGCTCCGTCCGCTTCCAAACCTATCGGCGAAATCCTCCGCCGCCGAAACCACCTCCACCAAATCGCCCGCCGCTGAATCCGCTCGAGTGCATGCTTCCCCAACCGCGGCTGCTGTCCGCTCGCGACGACCAGCCATCCGACCCGCCAAATCCACCGGAACCAGAATGTCCGCTCATGCCGCTGAACGCGTTCGAACTGCCGCCTCCCCAGCTCCCGTGATTCGCCCAGGAAGAACTGCCGGAGTGATCGGCGCCGAAGTTCTGCGCGCTCTGTTTGTTCACATTGACCGTGTTGCCGCTGATATTTTTGTTGTAGCTGTTGTAGTTGCTGTGGTTGTAGCTCGAGTTGTTGTAATGGTTGTAGTTGTTGTTGTATCCGTAGCTGTTGTGGTATCCGCCGTTGTAATACCCGCCGTGCCACGCCGTGTTTCCGTAGTATCCGCCTCCGTGATACACCACGGCCGTTCCGTGCCACCCGCAATTCCAGCTGCTATAGCCCCAACTGCAGCAGCCGCCCGCCATCATCGCTCCCACCGCGATTCCTGCCCCGAATCCGATGATTCCTGCGGCGACCACATCGCCCGTGCTATACACGGGAGCCACATATCCGGGGACCACATAGGGGTACCCATAAATCACGGCCGGATTGTATTGCGGAACATAGACAATCTGTGGATTGGCAGGCTGAATGACGATCACTTGCGGTGACTGCTGCACCACAGTGATTTGCGAGCTGGATTTGAGCGTGCCCTTGGCTTTAGCTTGTGTTCGTAATGTCTGAATTGCCGCCATCACGTCGGCCTGCTGATCGTGAAACGCTTCGCCCAGCGAGGAAGTCCATGTCAGATTTGTTGACATGTTCTCCAGCACCGAAGGAAACTGAGTTAGCGCTTTTACGCTGGGGTCCCAACTCTGCTTATCGACCGCCTGCATCAAAGCGCTTCCCGTCAGGCTTTTGTTCTCTCCCAGCCAGTAATTCGCGATGGCCACCTGGTCCGGAAATGTGGACGCCGACAAAATCTGCGCCACCAGCGAGTCCGGATATAGCGCGATCGGCGCCACCAGTGCCTGTAGCTCCGCTGCGGTCTGCTGTCCCGTCTCGGACGGAGTCAACGGCCCTGGATTCGAAGAGGGAATTGTTTGGTATCCGTACAACATCTGCGTCGAAGCCGCCACCAGCACGAAACTCAGCGCTGTCGACAGCACTTGCTGGAATCTTTTTGCCTTCATCGTAGGACTCCGCGTGAATCAGGAAGTTTGCAGTATCGCGCTGGCGAGATCTATCAACTGTTTCGCCGAGCATGGTGATATTTGCCCATGGCGCTCGCTCGACGTAATTGTCAAAAGTAACAAGGGCCGCCGCTCTTAAAGCTCGCCGTCTCTAGCAGAGTGAATGCGGCTGTCGCAGTGACAGAGAGTTTGCGTGATATAAGGCGACTCTGGGAGGTAACACAAATGAACACACTGCTGTCACTCAGTCGTAACGCTCGACCCCGGGTATCCTCGTGGTTTGTCCAGCAACCTTCGGCTCAAAACACCAAGCAACGCCTCAACATTACAGCCATCCGTGTGGTCGCGATCCTAGTACTTACTCTTTTCACTGCATTGTCCGCTGTGGCGCAAACCGATGCTTTTCTTGGCACCTGGAAAATGAATCCCGCCAAATCTAACTTTGAAAAAGGTCCTTCCCGCAAAAGCGAAACCCGCATCGTCGTCTCTACGCCGACCGGAATGAAGATCGATGTCGATCGCACCAACTCGGACGGCACCAACCAGCAGTTTGAATACACCACAAATCTTGATGGCAAGAGCTATCCCATAACCGGCAACGGGCCGTACGGCGCAGACGCCATCTCCGCCAATCTCACTTCGCCCAACACCATCACTTCCACCCTTACGCGGGGAGGCAAGGTCGTCGGCACCGGCACCTTGGTCGTTTCCAAGGACGGAAAAACCCTAACCATTAAAGGCAAAGGCACCGACGAAAAGGGCAAAACCTACGGCAACGTCGTCGTCTACGACAAGCAGTAGCCCGGTCCGCACTATTCTTCAGCACTGTTCGTCGTCGCAACCACGCCGCCACATTCTCGTGGGTCCGCGTTCATCGGCCCAGGCTGAATCCGCAAAGGATGGATCGGGATTTTCGTCGTCTTTGTGGGGCCCGCCTTCCGAGGCGGGCCGTTTGCTGTTCCCGTAGGCTCCGTAACACCGCCGACCAACCCAATCACTCGCTGGTTTTGTTGTTGCGCTGCGCCTCTTGCAGCTTTTGGATATCGGCGGAAGTCAACTGTGGGCGATCAATCGTGAGAGTGAGTTTATCCAGCTTGCCGTTAAATTCGAATGGCACCCCGTAGTCCTGGTCGTCCACCGGCGTACCTGTGTCGGCGCCGACATCAAAATTTTCGTCCCACTGCAGAATGAAGGGAAGAGTGTGTTCCATCGTTTGCGTGGCCACCGCTTTGCCGTCCACTTTTAGGACGCCCGTGCCACCGCGGCCGACGCCGCTGGGGCTACCGAAGGCGAGCGTGCCCATGCCGAGTCCGTCGTATTTGAAATCAAACTCGACCGTGTGCTTGCCAGGCGTCAGTGCCCCGGGGCTTTCCCAGCGGACGCGCTTTAGGTCCACCAAGTTCCAGAGGAAGACGGGCTTGCCCTTCAGAATATAGAAACCGTAGCCACCGAAGCGGCCGCCTTGCGTGACAAGCATTCCATTTCCACCGCCATCGGGTACCTCGATTTCGGCCTTGAAGTTATAGGAGGAGTTGAGAATACTCGGCGCATCGCCGTTTGGCGTGCCGGTCACTTCGCCAGAGTATGTGAATACCGTGCGGCCAGCACTCAGGCTGGGCTTCGGCGAGATGATACGAGCAACGACGGAATTGTCCAGCGGAAGGACCTGGTATTTCTCCGCTTCCTTCCAGAACAAATCCTGCAACTCTTTGAGTTTCGCCGGGTACTTGTCGACGACGTTGTCGAACTGCGTCCAGTCCTTCGTCAGGTCGTACAGTTCCCATGGGTAATCGGCCGGGTTCTCTTTGACGATCTTGCCGGTATCCCATGGCGCACGCATCACCTTTGTGCTGGCGATCCAGCCGTCGTGGTAGAGGGCGTGGTCGCCGAACATCTCGAAATACTGTGTGTGATGAGTCGAAGGAGCGTTGGCATTGGCTTTCCTAAAGGTGTACATCATGCTTACACCTTCGATTGGTTTTTGCTTGATGCCATCAACGTATTCGGGAGTCTGAATATGCGTGGCTTCGAGGATCGTAGGCACGATATCAATCATGTGGTGGAACTGGTTGCGGATGCCGCCGGGATCGTCGATGTGTCCCGGCCAGGAAATCGCCATACCTTGTCGCACGCCCCCAAAATGCGACGAGATTTGTTTGGTCCAGGAAAAAGGTGTGTCGAATGCCCATGCCCATGGCACGGCCATGTGGTTATAGGTTTTATCCGTTCCCCACGCGTCATAGAAATACTTCAATTGCACTTCAACCGGTACATCCACCTGGTTGAACATGGCCACTTCATTGGGAGTGCCATTCAGAGTCCCTTCGGAACTCGTGCCGTTGTCGCCTTCGATGTAGATAATCAGCGTGTTGTCGAGCTTGCCCTCGTCCGCAACTTCCTGGATCACCCGCCCGATTTCATTGTCGGTATAAGTCACATATGCCGCGAACACGTCTACCTGCCGCAGGAACATTTTCTGTTCGTCGGGGGTGAGTTGATTCCAGTGCTTTAGCAAGTCCGATGGCCAAGGGGTCATCTTCGCGTCCGGCGGAATCACTCCCAGTTTCTTCTGGTTGGCAAAAATCTGTTCGCGCAAATCGTCCCAGCCCTTATCGAACAAGTGCATGTCGCTGATCTTCTTGGTCCATTCCGGCGTTGGGTGATGAGGTGCATGCGTTCCACCGGGCACGTAGTAAAGAAAAAACGGCTGCGAGGGATTCACCGCGTTCAGTCGCTTCATGTACTCGATGGCGTCGTCGGCCATCGCCGTCGTCAGATTCCAACCAGGGTGTCCCACATAGGGATAGATTTCCGAAGTGTTGCGGAAGAGGTTCGGCTCCCATTGATTGGCGTCGCCACCAACGAATCCATAGAAGTAATCAAAGCCCATGCCCACCGGCCACTGATCAAACGGTCCAGCCTGGCTCGCGGCGAACGCGGGGGTGTTGTGGTCCTTGCCAAACCATGCCGTGGAGTAGCCGTTCTCCTTCAGGATCGTCCCAATCGTAGCTTTGTCCTTTGGGATGATGCTGTTGTAGCCCGGATAACCTGTGGCCTGCTCCGAAATAACGCCGAATCCCACCGAGTGATGGTTGCGGCCGGTGATCAATGCGGCCCGCGTCGGCGAGCAAAGCGCCGTGGAATTGAAATTCGTATAACGCAGTCCATTCTTGGCGATCAGGTCAAGCGCGGGCGTGGGAATAACTCCGCCAAACGTGCTCGACACACCGAAGCCCGCATCGTCCGTCATGATCAGCAAAACGTTTGGCGCGCCCTCGGGCGGGACGATGCGCGGATCCCAGCACGGCTTCGATTCCCGCGCATCCCGCTTGATGACCCCACCGAATGGCTTGGGTTGCGCAGGCAAAGATTTCGAATTCAGTGCCTGTGTCGCCGCCGGCGAGCATGGCGGTGCGGCAGTCTGCTGCGCACTGGAGGCCGCAGCCGCAAGCAAACACAATGGCAGCACACCCGCGAACTTCAGTAGCCCTTTGCCCTGCAGAACTTCTTTTAAGTTACTCATGCACTTTCCTCCGCTGTTCCCTTACACCACGCCCACAGTTTCTCCCTCACCGCGGCCGCAACTCTTCTCCTCGAGCCAACCGCCGGCAAATGTCTTTCACGTCCCGGTCGATGTGCCGCCAATACTTCTGCAATCCGCTGCACAAATAATTCAATCCCGGCTCGCCATCGCGCGTTCGAATCACTCGGTTCTTGGGGCACTCCCCATTGCATGCAAAAAGGAAGCAGCACTCCACGCATTGCCGGGGTAGGGAATTGAGCTTTGCGAATCCAAACTTGGTTTGCTGCTCGGAAAAAACCATCCGTGAGCTGGAAGTCTCCAGAATGTTTCCCAATTTGTATTCCGGGTACACATAGTGATCGCACGAATACAAATTACCGTCGTGCTCCAGCGCCACGCCTTTGCCACAAAACTCGTGGTAGATGCACAGTTGCGAATCCATACCCTTCCACTGCGCCACCGCCGTTTCAAAATGATTGACGAACACTCTGCCGATGTCCCGGTGATACCAGTCGTCCCAAACTTTGCACAGGAAATAACCCCAGTCATCCGGGTCTACGGACCACTCCGTGACAACAGAATCCGGATGTCCCGGATGCGCGGCCGGCGAATTCTGCACTGGTAAAGTAGCCGGATCCCACTTCTGCGGCGCGATGTTCTGAAACCCTTTCGGCTCCACGCACGGAATAAACTGTATTTCCCGCGCGCGGACTTCATTCTTCAGAAATCGATAAACATCCAGCGGCCGTTTCGCGTTCTCGCGATTCACCACGCACAGTGCGTTAAACGGCACTCCATGCCGGTGTAGCATCTGTGCCGCCGCAAACACCTTATCGAACGTAGGCTTTCCATCTTTCGCCACGCGATAGCGATCGTGCAGTTCTTTCGGCCCGTCAATACTCAATCCCACCAGAAAACCATGCTTCTTCAGGAACACGCCCCACTCGTCATCCAGCAGCGTTCCATTTGTCTGCAGATCGTTCTCGATGCGCTGATGTGGCTTTTTATATTTCTGCTCCAGCGCAACCGCCTTCTCAAAGAACTCCAGCCCCAGCAGAGTCGGCTCGCCACCCTGCCAGGAAAAAACCACCTCGCTGCGATCCTGCCCCTCGATGTACTGCCGTATATGGGTTTCCAGAATTTCGTCAGAAATGCGGAATTTGCTGTTGCTGCCGAGCAATTCCTGTTTGTGAAGGTAATAACAGTAGGTGCAGTCCAGATTGCAGATCGCCCCGATGGGCTTGATCATCGCGTGATACGCGCGTTGCGCACCGGCGGGCGCCGGCCACGCGGACAGCCCTGAAGTTGTACTTTCGCTCCCTGCCACGTTCGCCTCTCCTGACGGAACGCGCTACTTCCCACCCCTCAGGGAGCGCTTACGGGCGAGCCTTTAGCGGATTACTGAGGCGAACGACGCGGCCGCTCTTCTGACGGCAGCGTTCGCCTCAGATTCTTTAGGTTCACTCTCATCCTGAGCCCAACCGCCACCGAGCGTAATTGTCAAAAGTGACACCCTAACGTTCTAACGCCGGTTGGCCAAACAACCCAGTCGGGTCTCATTGCAAGGGAAATCGCGAAACGAATTCGCGCCCCTCTAATGCCTCATTCATTGCCGGAATTAAGTCCGTTTCCATCAGCACCTTCACCACATATCCCAAGCCGCCCGCGGCGATACACGTAGCCAGAATGTCCGTATCCTCGTGCACCGTCAGAAATACGATTTTTGTTCTCGCGCCGCGGTTTCTCAGCTCCCGCGCAACCTCAATCCCGCTCATCCCCGGCATGGATATGTCCAGGACCGCCAAATCCGGGTCCAGCGTCACTATCGTCTCGAGTGCGCTAGTTCCATCCGACGCAATCCCAACAATCTCAAAACACCCATGCAACAGCTTTGTCGCGGCGCTCAGCACCTGGGTTAGATCGTCCGCGAGCACTACTCGCCTACCATTCATTAGAGCTCACCTCGGAGCCGTCTCCCAGTTCCAAGTACCTCAATCGAGATGTGCAGCCAGTCAGGCCCGCCGCATCATCTGGCCCTGGAGCTCATTTCCGTGACCGCACAACCACACTTCTGCTATGAAAGTGCGCGTGATTCAAAAGTTTGACTATTGGTAGAAATTACAATGCGGGTCGAAAAGTTAACGAAGCTCGTGTTGCCCCAGAAACCTAGATCGAGATAATTCTCTGCTTGATGGCGTATTGCACCAGATCGGCATTGGTACGCAGCTGCAAGAGTTCCATTACAGCATACTTATGCGCCGCAACCGTCCGTTTCGTAATGTTCAAAACGGCAGCCACTTCCTTCATGGACCACCCCTCCGCCAGCAGTTGAATCACTTCCCGTTGGCGAGGTGTTGGCTCCGCGGCATGTTGCCGGGCTTGCGGCTCACGCAACGCGATGTTCGCCTGGCCCTCTGCAGCGCTGGGCGTCACATACGAGCCGCCCTTCACGACTTTGTCGATTGCGGCCGTTAACTCGAACGCCGCTGCCTGTTTCAACAAAAATCCCGAGCCACCCGCACGAAATGCTTCTCCCACCAGGTCCGGGTCTTCGTTCATCGTCATGAAAATAAGCTTCACCTGTGGCATGCTGTGCTTGATTTGCCGTGCCGCGTCCAGCCCATTCAGTTTCGGCATGGCAACGTCCACAACCACCACCTCCGGCTTCAGCTTGGCGGTTGCCTCCACCAGCGCGCGGCCGTCCCGTACCGAGCCCACTACCTCGAACTTCGGCTCCAGCACTCCCTTCAGGGCATCCGCCAACATTTGATGATCGTCCGCAAGCAATACTCGTGTGCGCTTCATCATTTTATCCCCCGACAACTTTAGATTTTGTTTGTGCCCCAGCTTCAGCAGTGCTCCGCGGTACCTCGGCGACAATTTCTGTTCCAGAATTCGGCCGAGACTTCACCACCAACTGGCCGCCAACCAGCCGCAGCCGCTCGGTCATTCCGATCAATCCAATGCCAGCATTCGATTTCCGCGTGCCAGGATTAAATCCTCTGCCCGAATCCCGGATGCTTACGGTGACGGCATTTCCGTTGGTCTCGAGCTCAACCTGTGCGCTCTTAGCGCCGCTGTGTTTCGCCACGTTTGCCAGCGCTTCCTGCGTCACTCGGAACAGACACAGGGCCGCATCTTGCGACAGTTTGAACCCAAGCTCGCATCCCTTGAATTTCACTTCAATTTTGTGCTTCTCGCTCACGTCCCGGCTGAGTCCGTTCAACGCCGATACAAGCCCCACATGCTCCAGTCTGCTGGAGTGCAGTTCATGCGACAGCGTGTGCAGGTCCGTCGCCAATTCCTTCGTTCCTTGCAGCATCGCCAGCAAGTTCTCGCGTTCCGCATTGCTTTCGTCAGGCAATGCCTTCCAAAGCTGTGCCAGACCGATGCCCAGCAGCGCCAGCCGCTGGCTGAAGTCATCGTGTAGTTCCCTCGCGATGCGCGCTCGCTCCTCTTCCTGCGTGTGAATCAGCCGCCCAGTCAATGCTTGCAGCGCTTCCCGTGCGTTCTTCCGCTCCGTTATGTCGATGCCGATTCCCCCTACCGCCATCTGGCCGGAGGCATCCCGGAATGGGAACTTGTACGTCAGCCACGTGCATGGCTCTCCTCCCGGACCGATCGATTCCTCGGTAAACTCCATTGGGTGGCCCAGAGCCAGCGCCGCTTGATCGTTCTTCGTGAATTCCTCCGCGATCTCCCGCGGGAAAATTTCGAAATCCGTCTTGCCCCATCGATCTTCGGCCCGCACGCCGAGTTGCTTCAAATAGGTCGCATTCATGTAGATGTAATGGCCCTGCTCATCTTTCAGCCAGGCGCTTGCGGGACTGTGGTTGATGAATAGCCGGAATCGTTCCTCACTGTTGCGAAGCGCCCGCTCGGCCAGCCTTTGCTCGGTCACGTCCCGGATGATCACCGTAAAGAACAGTTTCCCGGAAACGTTACTGTGAGAAATGGACGCCTCAATCGGAAATTCTTCGCCATTCGCCCTCAATCCCCATAAAGTTCCCAGCGTGCCCATCGCGCGACTGCTGCTGCCTGTCTCCCCGAACCTGCGGATGTGCGCGCCATGCCGTTCGCGAAATCGCTCCGGGATGAAACGGTCTACGGGACTCCCGGTCGCCTGGTCTCGCGGGCAATCGAACATTTTCTCTGCCGCCTCGTTAAAAAGCACGATTGTTTGCTCGTCATTCAGCCCGATGATCGCATCCATCGCCGATGCTACAATGGCTACGATTCGCTGTTGGTGCTCCTGCAGTGCTGCCTCCAATTGCTTCCGCTCCGTAATATCTACCGCCATGCCTAGCATGCGCTCCGCTTCACCCTTCGCGGAATACTGAAATTCCCCTTTCGCCGTCACCCACCGTTGTGTTCCGTCCGGCCAGACCACACGGAATTCTCCCTCGTACAGCGTGTGATTCTTCCGCGCATCCCTGACCGCCGCGAAAACTTGTTCGCGATCCTCCGGGTGTACGTAGCGCTCCAGAAATCCAGTTGCGCCCTCCGCATACATCTCGGCGTCGATTCCAAAGTTTGTCTTCAGGTCGCCGAACCACGAAAGTTTGCTGTTCTTGGCGTCCCACTCCCACCCCATCGCGCTCGCGGAGTCCATTGCCAATCGCAGCCGCTCATTCGTGGTACTCAGGTGCGCGGCCAGTTCGCTCTTCGCCAGATATTCCTTGATGAATGCGGCGCTGGCCAGGCACAGGATCGTCACGAACGCCACCAGCACACGGAAGGTGCGCACGCCACTGACCCCTTCTCTTCGCAGCAGTTCCCACACAATCGGCATCGAGATCAGCACAACCGCAACCATCGCCCATCCCGACACTTGCGACCCTCGCCCGCTCTCCGCCAGCCTCGCTCTTACTTTGGCTCCGGCCAATTGCCGCGCCCGGATTGGGATCCACGCAAACCAGCACACCGCCGCCGTAAGCCCAACGCCGTACAGTTTTCCGCTCACATATCCGCTGGTGTCCGTCACAAAATTGGCCACCGCCGAACTCAACGCGTACACCGTCGCCGCGCCCAGCAAATGCAGATAGATCGATCTCCAGGGCGCACGCGCGCGCAGGCTCAAGAAAGCTGCGGCCAATATCAGTGCCCAATTTTCCAGCGGGTACAGCGCATCAAAACTCACAGCGTAGCCTGCGGCATTCGGATACAACTGGTACGGAAACACCGCGTAAAAATAAAGAAAGCCCCAGAAAGTCACGGTCAACAGTGCGTTTAAAATCGATTCGTAGACTTTGCGGTCGCTTCCGTCCCGGTGGGGAAATGTCGCCACCGCCCCCATGAACAGTGCTACGTGCAGAAACAGCGCCGGATCGGCCATCGAATTGTCCGGCACCTCAATGTGTGGGCCCAGTTGGTAGTACAGGAAAATCGATTGGTCCAGTGCCCACAGGCCATAACCGAGCGCCATGAAAACCCAGAATGGTCGGCTCTTTAGCGTGCCGTCGATTCCGTTCCGGATCGCGAAAGCCGTTGCCACCACCAGCAGAAGAAAATAGGGGATCCCGCCGTACTCGACCAGTAGGGAATCGGGTTTTAGAGCCAGGGAGACAAACGCTTTGAAGAGAAAAACGATCAGGATGGCCGTCGGCCAGAAAGACAGCCGTCGCTTTGCTCCCCAATTCATTTCGCGGCCCGCACCGAATCCCATGCGTCCCGCAATGGCAGTCATCCACCCAGACGCAGTAGCGCGCGGGCGGACTTGGACCGTGTTGTACTTACCGACCCTCGGCGAGAGAGCGGTCATAGGTACCTGTCTTCAGGACTAATCTAGAATGCAACTAGTTGGGCAGCTAGATTCTCGGACATGAGCGGAGCGAAGATCAGTCCGAATTAACGTTCTCAAGAGCCTGTCATCTCCCCATGGGCGGTGGAGTGTCGCTGGCTGGATTAACCAAAACGGTCAACGCACCGCTCAATAATCCAGGTCAGAATACAAGCTCTGCAGGTGCCCGCATTGTATCAGAATTCTTAGCTCTATGGTCACCCGTCACAGTGATCCAAATTGCGCCATTTCCTATAGCCATCCGACGATAGGCATACCGCTTTTCAATCCTGCCAGCCTTCCTAAGTCCTTATACGGCATCATATCCACCCTAACTGGTGACCACTCTGAGCCCGCGAAGGGTGGCTCATGGTTTCTTCGCTCAGCCTCCTGCAGCACCCACCCCTTTTACTCCCAGCTCCAACCCCCCTCCACTGTTAGTTTTGACAATTCTCACCACCCCTCCCACAGCGCATCCTCCTCATGCACGCGCGTCCTTTTTCGCGCGAAACACATAGTTCCTTAGGCGGCCATTTGAGAAGTAGAATCTTCACGCGCGACCACGCTCAGTCCTCGCAATCCCTTCACCCTGCCATTCCTGTCACCCGTCGAACTCTTCTCACCGTTACACCCTTCTTGTTCGTCGCCGCCGTCTTGTGCGCGATCTTTCATCTACCCACCTCCCCTCTGCACGCAGGCTCCAAGCCACCCGCATCTCCATCCGCCGCTTTTGGTCCAACGGTACCGAACACCAAGCCCTCCCCGGGTCCCGCTCCAAAAGGAATGGTCTGGATCCCCGGCGGTGAATTTTCCATGGGCGCTCAGGATCCCCCGGATATGAACATGGTCGGGATGCAAGCGACCAGGGATTCGCGCCCAATCCACCGCGTTTACGTCGACGGCTTTTTCATGGACAAAACCGACGTAACTAACGCTCAATTTGCCGCCTTCGTCAAAGCCACCGGTTACATCACCATTGCCGAAAAAACTCCCTCTCCCGAGGACTTTCCCGATGCGCCTCCAGAAAATCTCTATGCCGGCGGCGTCGTGTTTTCTCCCCCCAATCACCCCGTCTCGTTGAACGATCATTTTCAATGGTGGAGATACGTCAAAGGTGCGGACTGGCGCCACCCGACCGGGCCACTAAGCTCCATCCGTGGAAAAGAAAATTATCCCGTTGTTCAGGTGGCCTACCCCGACGCCGAAGCCTACGCAAAGTGGGCCCACAAGCGCCTGCCCACCGAAGCCGAATGGGAATTCGCCGCGCGTGGTGGCCTTGCCGGCAAGCCTTACGTGTGGGGCGAAAAATTTAAGCCCAACGGTAAGTGGATGGCCAATACTTTTCAGGGACAATTTCCCAACAAGGACACCGGTGCCGACGGCTTCGTCGGCCTCGCCCCCGTCGCCCAATACGCCCCCAATCAATACGGTCTCTACGACATGGCCGGTAATGTTTGGCAGTGGACTTCCGACTGGTATCGTCCCGACTATTACTATCAACTAGCCCAAGAGGGTGGAGTAGCGCGCAATCCTCAAGGCCCCGACGCGCCATTCGATCCGGCCGAACCCAACGAAAAGAAAAAAGTTCATCGCGGCGGTTCCTTCCTTTGCACTGACCAATATTGTTCGCGTTATATGGTCGGCACGCGCGGCAAAGGCGAAGTCACCACGGGCACAAATCATCTCGGCTTTCGCTGTGTCTCAGAACCCGGCGAAAAGAAATAAATGAGCTTCACTGCATTCTCGGTGTGAAAAAAGGAGACGAAATAATGTTGAATAACAGATTTGCAAAATTCGGTATGGCTTTGTTGCTCGCGCTCTTGGCCGGCACACTCGCGTCCGCCCAGGATGTCAGCACCAACTCCATGCCCGGAATAGATTTCTCGAAATACCACACCTATAAATGGGTGACGGTTCAGGGTGCCACCTATCCCAACCAGATCGTGGACGCTCAGATTAAGCAGTCCATCGACAATCAACTCGCGGCCAAAGGTCTCACCAAGATTGATGCCGACACCGCCAATCTCTACATCGGCTATCAAGTCTCCCTCAATCAGGAGAAACAGTGGAACGCCTACGGCATGGGCGGCGGTCTCCGTTGGGGCGGCGGCATGGCTACGGCGCAACAGTCCACCATCGCCATCGGCACTCTCGTGCTCGATATGTACGATCCCACCACCAAACAACTCGTTTGGACCGGCCGCGCCTCCAAAACCCTTGATCCCAGCGCCAACCAGCAAAAGAAACAAAAAAACCTCGACAAGGCCATGCAAAAGCTCTTGAAGAATTTTCCGCCCAAAAGCTAGGGCGCCAAGCACGCGCAGTTCATCTTGAGAGGAGTTCTATGCGAATTACGGTAACGCACGGATGTACAGCTTTGACTCTCGGTCTCCCGGCGCTTCTAGCCGCCGCCTTCTGCGTTCCCCAAGCCCGCGCACAGGGCCAGGAACTGCAGCAGCGCGTCGCCGACATGAAAGAGGCTAGCGTCAAAAATAAGCAACAGCTCGCCCAGTACACCTGGAACGAGCAGGTCACCATCAGCCTGAAGGGCGAACAGAAAAAACAGGAGCACTTCCAGGTGCGCCTTGGCCCCGACGGCAAGCCGCAAAAAACCTCCCTCGATCCACCGGCCGATACCGAAGAGAGTGGCGGCCGCCTCAAGCGTCACGTCGTCGCCAAGAAAAAAGAAGAATACAAAGACTACGCCGACCAAATGAAGGCTCTTGCCCAGCAATACGTCCCCCCAGACAAGGATCTACTCCAGCAGGCGTTTCAGCAGGGCAACATTACCTTGGGCTCCGTCGACGGCATGCCCAATGAAGCCAAATTGATCATTAAGAATTACATCAAGCCTGGGGACTCCATGACCCTCATCTTCGACAAAACGCAAAAACAATTGCTCGAAGTCCAGATCGCTTCCTACATGGATGATCCCAAGGACGCCATGAACCTCTCCGTGCAGTTCAGCCGCCTTCCTGATGGCACCAACCACATTTCCGGTATGACCATCGATGGCGTCAGCAAACAGCTCAACATCGCTATGCAGAACTCCAATTACCAGCACCTGTAGATTTTTGACAAGCGTTCGCACGGCAGCAGTGAACTTAATTCAAGCAGCACACAAGGAGCATGAAAATGCGGAATAAATTAATCGCGGTGGTGGTTTTGGCTGGTGCGTGGATGGTGGCTGCTCCGGAGGTGCGCGCGCAAGCGGCTGCCAGCACGAATTCTCCGACGGTCACCGATCAGGACATTCAGTTATTGCGCCAGGACATCCGTTCTAAGAAAAAGCAGATGATCGCCGCGAATTTGACCCTTACCGACGCGGAAGCCACCAAGTTCTGGCCCATTTACGACCAGTATGCCGCCGAAATGACCCAGATCGGCGATCAGAAGTATGCCCTCATCAAAGAATACGCGGCGGGCTTTGGCAAGTTAACGGATGCTCAGGCGAAGAGTTTGCTCAATCGTTCTCTGGCCTTGGATGAAGCCACCGCGCAACTTCGCATCAAATACGTGCCCATCGTAAGTCAAGTTCTGCCGGGCACCAAGACCGCCACGTTCTTCCAGATCGATCGCCGTCTCAGCACTCTGATCGACCTGCAACTGGCGTCGCAAATTCCCCTGGTGCAGCAGCAGAACTAGACGCGGTCTCAAGAATGGTGGCAGGGAGCCTTAGTTAGGGGGTTGGAGCTCTAGCTCCGACATTTGAGGTCAAGAAAGTCTGGGCTTTAGCCCCTGAGGAAAATCTTCTCTCTATGTATGAGGCAAGTTTCGAGCTTTCTCACTCAGGGGCGAACCACCCGCAGTTCTTTCGAAACATTGCACAGTGCTCGGCTTGTTGCGGCACCGGATTGTCCAGTACAGTTTGGCAATCACTCGCGCGGTCAGCCCGGCGGGGTTAGCCGATAACCAGGAGCACGAACCAATGTCGCTCAGATCTCGAGTCGCATTCGCCTTTATCTGTTTGTTTTTCTGCTTGTCCAATGCTGCTTCGTCGCTCGCAAAGGTCAACCGCCATGACACCATCATCATGAAGAACGGCGACCGCCTCACCGGTGAAGTGAAGCGATTGCAAGACGGTATCCTCTACGTTCAAACCGATTACTTTGCTGGCTCCGTAGGACTGGATTGGCTGCAAGTCGACAAAGTGGAAAGCAAAGCCACGTTTCAGATCGTCTTGAGCGACGGCAAGCGCCTGACCGGATCGATTTCCAAAGTCGAAGCGGCCGGCGCGCCCGGCAAGGACGTCATCGTCCGTGCCGAAGGGGTCGAAGTTCCCGTCGCCGGAACCGACGTTGTCGAGATCCAATCTCAAAAGCGAACTTTCTGGCGTCAGCTCAAGGGCAGCATCGATCTTGGCTACAATTACACTAGCGGCAACGGCCAGTCTTCGCTCAGTTCCTCAGCCAGCGCCGAATACCCCGCCACACATTGGGCTGCGGGCGCTTCCTACACTGCTTCCTTCAGCGGGCAAACTGGCGGCACCACTTCCAACCTCTTCGAAGTGCAATCTTTCGGCGAGCGTTTTCTTAATCGCAATTCTTACCTCATTGGCCTTTCGGATTTCCTCCACAGCTCCCAACAGGATCTCGTCCTGCGCACCACCCTGGGCGCCGCCTATGGACGCTTCCTCGCCCGCAATAATCACAACACCTTGCGCTGGCTTGCAGGCTCCGACTATACGCGGGCAGGCTATCAATCTGGCATCAATCAGCCCACCCAGCAAAACGCGGAATTACTTCTCGGCGCCGAATATCAACTCTTCCAGTTCGATCGCTACACTCTTCAATCGCAAGTCTTGGTTTTCCCGGGCTTATCCGATTTTGGCCGCATCCGCCTTACAACCAATGACGTCTTCAGCGTCAAGCTCTCTAACAATTTCTACCTGAATTTTTCCTTCTGGGATAATTTCGACAGTCGCCCGCCCCTGAACGCCCAGAAGAACGCCCAAGGCATTAGCACCGGCCTCGGCTGGACATTTTAGTGGGAACAGATGAGACGGAGTCCACGGAGGGAATAACATGAGGAAAAAGTCTTTACTGCTGGCGGCTGTTCTCGCAAGCCTCGCGCTGCTCACCGTCGCCGCGCCCAAACTCGAATTCACCTGGAAAAATCCGAACTACACGGGCGGCACCTTCAAGAACATTCTTGTCCTCGCGCTCAACGGCAAAGCTGCAAACCGCGCCGAGTTTGAAGACGAGCTCGTCGCCGCCATGACCCGCCCAGGCGCCAAGGCCTACCCTAGCTACGAATTTATGCCGCGCCCCGATCTCACTCCCATCGACATGAACGATATGCGCGAGCTCGTCAAGGAACAAAACTTCGACGCCATCGTCGTCGCTCGCCTCACCAAGAAAGACACCAAAACCACCTACATCCCTGGCCAGACCTACACGCCCTTCCCCTACTACGGCACCTTCTACGGTTATTACGGCGCGCTCGCACCCATCATCTATACGCCCGGCTACATGGAAACCGAAAAGCAAGCGCAAGTCGAAGTCAATTCCTATTCGACCGCCAAGCCCGATGGCGAACTCGTCTGGACCGGCACCACCAACACCTTCGACGTAGGCTCCGTGAAAAAAATCATCAAAGACCTGGTCAAAGTAGTTTCCAAGGAACTAGAAAAAGAGAACATAATCCAGCCCGAATCCAAGTAGCTTAGTTATCCGAGGCGGGCCGTTTCCCGGTTCCCATGTAGTGCTGGCTTTCATGCCAGCGCTCTTGGGTTTGGGTCTTGGGTTTTCGACTATCGCCCACCCGCAGAGCCACCAAAAAAAAACTGTCATCCTAAGCGAAGGTTCCCAACCGACCGTCGCGCCACCAACTCTACCGTGTGCGACTCACCCATCACCACGTACCGATTCTCACCACCGCCTGCGTGGAAATCTTCAACCCCTCCTGCGGATGAATCGCACCCACGTCGTTTATCCATGACCGCGTGTATTCCACGTTGATGATGCGCCACGCAAACGGTCGCGTGACCACCCAATCAAAGCCGCCGCCCACCGCGATGCTCGGACCGTTCTGTGCGGTCTCGAACTCATACGCGCTGCGCGCCGGATAATGCGCAAGAGCGCCGCTCCCATTGTTCCATTCGGTCAGCAGTTGTTTCTTCAGGGGCAGATTGTCGATCTCCTGCGTAACCTTTCTCCCGCCGAACATGAATTGCGTGAAGGGAGAAAAGCGATGGGTGGACAGCGGTGTCCAGCGAAAACCACCGCCGTAGAACAGGCTGTCAGCGCTATAGTTATAGAACGGCTGGTGCATGATCAGGCAGCCGCTGACTTCCGTGATGACTTGCCAGGAAGGATTGACGCGAGCGGCACCAGAGCCACCACCCCCGACACACGAGCCACCGCCGAGAAACGTTTCGTAGTAAGGGAAAGCCGTGAGCTCAATGTCGGCAGCTTTGGAATGTGGATGATTGAAGTCCACGCCGGCGGGCTTCCAGGAGTCCTTTACGAACACGAAAGGTTTCTCTCCGCCGTCTTTGTACTCTTCCATGAGCTCTTTTCGAAGATCGTAGTTAGGACCAAACAAACCCAGCCGCGTGTCGCGGTTCCAGGGAACCTTAAAGGCCATCATGTTGGCAAACGTCCGGCCGGGATTCAGGAAGCTGCGCACCAGAATGATCGCCGCGCGATTGTTGGTGCGATTCTCCAGGCCCATGATCACGTAGCGATCGGCGGCGTCTTCCGCTAGCATGGTCACGAACCCGAGTGTGGGCGTATCGACCAAGGTGATAAATCCCGGCGAAGCGTGCAGCATCACGTTTCCAATGGACGCTTCGCTGGCAGGACCGATCTTCCACTGTGTGTGCCAAACAGCCCCGTAGGCCATGGACCGCAACATACTGATCCAATATTCGCGTCCGTCGCCAAACTGCACCAGACGAAATTGCGGGTCGTTCTGCCGCTCGATAAAACCAAAAACCGAGCCCTCGATGGGATGCCCAACATAGGGTGCCATGAACTTGTCGCTGTCACTCCACCCGCGCAATTCCGAAACCGATTCGGTGTAATGCGCGAACCAGTGGCCGTTCAGCGTGTCGCGGGTGCCCGCCTCGGTCGTGAGGTTGAAGGTGTGCATGATTCCCGTGAACAACAGCGATTCGCCAAGCGCCGGTTTCCAACGAAAGCGCGTGCCTTCGCCCTTTTCTTCGTCCTTCGGATTCGGCTTGATACTGGAGTCATTGGCGCGCGAGTTCGCCGGAGGCAATGGCGGCAGAGTCAGAAGATTGGGCGAATCGGAGGATGAGCTTTCAGCAAAGTCCGCCGAAAGCGGAACAAACCACGCCTCGTCTACTGAGTCGAGCAGTTGCGCTTGTGCGTACAGCACGTCCCGAGAGCCCTGGAAGATGTCAGGGTACCCTTGCGCCAGCACCGGCGCACGGAATGATCCGCACCCAATAAACACGAACACGACGCAGGCAATCGTCCTGCAGAATCGTGCCAAACTCCCTTGCGCTACAAGTGTTCGGTCGGCCCCGAGGAAAACGCGCCCACTTGTGCGAACGCACCCGCCATAAGAGGCCATCTCTATCCCGCTTATGCTCCCGTCGGGCCGCTGCCCAGAGATACCGGCGCAATTGTAGCCATCGGCTTCCTGTCGCAAGCAGCGCAGCCCAATCGGTACCCACCATATGCCATCCTCCGAAATATCGATATTGTCAGATGTTACAGGGTGCCGTTTTTCTGCCCGGATGACCTCCTCGCGATGGCAGCGCTGCCCAACGCGCCTGAAGCTTCGCCAAATCACCCTGTCATTTCTACCAATACCAAACGTCCGGCCAGGGGGACAGGATAGACGAGAGACTGGTGTGCCCCACCGGTGCGTCCACCATTACAGCGAAAGTGGAAGGCCCTCAGCGAGGAATTATGAAACGCATTCAATGTTGTATGTCATTTGTGATGGCATTTTTACTCTTGAGCGCCACGTCTGGAATCGAGGGCTGCGGCACCAAAGATTCCTCTCCCGCAGCCGTTGTTCAACAGCCACCTGCAGATTCATCGGCACAAGATCCCTCCGCGCAGCAGCAACCGGCCACGCAAACCGCTCAACCCGCCTCCACCGACCAGAGCCAACCGCAGGCGCAAGCGCAGCCCCAGGCGCAATTGCCTCCAGTCAACCTCACAGCCGACGGCCTCGATGAACTCCTCGCCCCCGTCGCTCTCTACCCCGACCCCGTCTTGGCCGTGTTGCTCCAAGCTTCCGTCGATCCGCAGGAAGTGATGGATGGCGGCAACTGGCTCGTGCTACCCGAAAATCAAAATTTGAAAGAAGCGGCCCTGGACCAAGCCTCCAGCAAGGCCGGCTTCACCCCCGTGATGCAAGCGCTCTTGCACTATCCCACCGTCGTCGATCTTATGTGCCAGCAGTTTGACTGGACCAAGCAACTCGGCGCCGCCTATCAGGGAGATCCAAAGGCCGTCTTGGCCTCCGTGCAAAGACTTCGCGCCCAAGCCGTTGACAATGGCGCGCTGAAGAGTTCTCCGCAGATGACCGTCGACGTCAAGCAGGATCAGGGCAGGGAAGTCGTCGAACTTAAACCGACCGACCCCAAAGTCGTCTACATTCCCCAATACGATCCCAGCCGCGTCTATTCCACCACCACAACGACCACCTCTCCCAGCGGCTACACCACGACCACCACCACCTCCAGCGCCCCGGCCGCTTCCACCAGCAGTTCCACCGTCGTCGTTCAGCAGCAGAGCTCCGGCGTGAGCACCGGAACCGCTGTCGCGATTGGTCTGCTTTCCTTTGGCGCGGGCATCGCCGTCGGCATGGCCATCAATAACAATAATTATTACTATCCGGCCTGGGGTTACGGTGGTGTGTACTACGGTCCGCGGCCCTATTATCCTCCGCCGTATCGCCCGATCTACTACCCCGGTTATGGCGGCGGCTATCATTACAATCGCCCGGTACACTACGGCAACAACAACATCTACATCAACAATAACAATAATTATTACAACCGCTTCAACAACAACAATAATCTGAATTCTAATTACAAGCCGAAGCCAGTCCCCTACAACCGCAATAATCCGAATAGCACTTACGCCAGGAGCATGGGAAACAATCCCGGCGGAAACAAAGGCGTGAACTATCGGCCGCCCGCCAACAATAACGCAAGCAATTTCAAGGGCCAGGGCACCTATCAGGGAAATCAGGCAAATCGTCCTGCCAACAACGGAAACGCCAGCGCCAATACTCGGCCGGCCACCGGAAATATTCAGAATCGCCCACCCGGCGCGAATCCCGGAAATAATCCGAATAGTGCACAACGTCCTGCCGCCGCAAACAACGCCAACAATAATTGGAAGGGCCAGACCACCTACCAGGGCAACAAAGGCGCCAGTGCGAACGCTGGTGCAAACAATCGCGTAGCCACCGGCAATTCCCCGGCAAGAAATCCTTCCGGCGATCGCGGTTTCGGCCAGACTGGCGGAACACGGCCAACCACAAGCAATACGCCAGCCGCGCGACCCGCCACAGGCAACACGCCAGCCGCAAGACCTGCCACTGGCAATTCCAGCGCCTCCAGACCCGCGCAAAACAACCCGCAGCCGGCAGCGCGCCCTGCCCCGCAACAAGCCAATCGCCAACAACAGCCCTCATCCAACGGCGGCGCTTTTGGCGGAGCCAGCAATCCAAAGAGCGATCGAGCCGCAAGTAATCGCGGTCAGGCAAGCATGGGTTCAACTTCCAAGCCCAACGCCGCTGCAGGCCGGAAGAAGTAAGCCATGAATACCCTTCACTGGAGCCGCAACATGAAAATTCGCATGACAACCATCTTGACTGCGTTCCTGCTCGCTTCGTTCCTCTTCGCTGCATCCGCAAAACCCGCGGAACAAAAAACGTTTGCCACTCCCGAGCAGGCCGTCCAGGCCCTAGTCAAGGCTTCGCAGGATGGAAATCAGGATGAAATGCTCGCCGTCTTTGGCGACGCAGGGAAAGAACTGGTCTTTTCAGGCGACTCCGTTCAAGACAAAGCGAACATGCAGCGTTTTGTAAAATCTTACGAAACCAAGCACACTCTCGTGCGCAAAGACGCTAACACCCGCATCCTTCAGGTCGGTGCGAACGACTGGCCGATGCCCATTCCCATCGTCAACGATGGCGGTAAATGGAGATTCGATACCGAAGCCGGCAAACAGGAGCTGCTCTTTCGCCGCATTGGCCACAACGAACTCGGTGCGATTGCCGCCTGCCGCGGGTTCATTGACGCGCAGAAAGACTACGCCTCCGTTGGCCACGACGACTTGCCCGCCGGAATTTATGCGCTGCGATTGATGAGCGAGCCCGGTAAACAAAATGGGCTCTACTGGGAGACAAAAGAAGACGAACCCGCGAGCCCTGCCGGTCCCTTTCTTGCGAAAGCGGGCGGCGAGGGCTACGGCGGTACGCCAGGCAGCGCTGCAAGCGAGCCCTATCACGGCTATTTCTATCGGATTCTGAAAGCCCAGGGCGCTGCGGCCAAGGGTGGAGCGAAAAGCTATCTCAGCGATGGCAAGCTCACGCACGGAGTCGCGCTGGTTGCCTATCCCGCACAATATAAGGTAAGCGGCGTTATGACCTTCATCATCAACCAACAGGGAGTCGTCTACCAAAAAGATCTCGGCGACCAAACTTCCGATCTCGCCGCAGCCATGGCCGAATACAATCCAGACAGTACCTGGACCAAAGTCACCGACTAGCCCGAGCGCCACATATGTAATGCTGGCTTTGTAACGCTGGTAATGTAGCGCTGGCTTTATGCCAGCGCTCTTAGTGCTTCGCGCAAACGCAATTCTTCGCTTTGCCTCACGGATTCTCAAAAATCGAGCCGCAGCGCGAGTTGCCCCGTCCGGTTCCCGCCGGAGCCCTGCGGCAGAGCCGCTTGCAGCACTCCAAACGTATTCGGATTGCTGATGTTCGTCGCTGGCGGCGCGAAATTGGTGTGGTTCAACACATTGGTGAACGTGGCCTCGAAGCGCAAATGAAACCGTTCCCCGAACTGGAATTGCTTCGCCAGGCCCGCATCGACGTCGATCATGCCGGGGCCCTCCAAAATGCCCAATCCACAATTTCCGAAACGGCCAGCGCCGACAGGTGTCGAGGTAAAAGCGCTGATATTGAAGAAATGCGAGGAACTCTGGCCCGCATACGGATTTCCCACGCAGTCCGGACGAAGGGAAGCACCCGTGCGATTGGCAATGTCGGTGTTGGATTGGTCGTTAATCTGCGAAGGGTCATTCGAATTTGGCCCTGTAGGATTGATGGTCGGAGTCAGCCACTGGCCAGTCTGGATCGTTGTCACCGTACTCAAATTCCAGCCGCCCAACGCAGAATTGATCCACCCCGAATTGCCCCAGCGGTGTCCCGAGCCAAACGGAAGTTGGTAAGTGCCTGTCAGCAGGAATCGCTGCCGCGGTGTGGCCACCACGTTGCCGCGGTCCATGCGCAGATCGAAACGGTTCGCAACCTCGGCCGCGTACGATTCCTCGCCAGAGAACACGGTCGGAGCATCGCTGCCTTGCGCGTCACTGATATTCTTCGCCCACGTGTATCTTCCTTGAAACGCCAGGCCGTGCGAAAACTTATGCACCATTTCCAGTTGCATCGCCTGGTAATTCGAACTGCCCGCGTTCTGCGAAGACATCAACAGAAACCAGTTGGGGTATGGAACCGCACTGGGTGAATAGGGAGTTGTGCTGGGAGCTACCTGATTCAGATCCTCCGTGACTGGAAGGCGGTACGAGTTCATACCCACATAGCTGATGCGAGCAACAGTGTTTACAGTGATTTGCCGCTCCACCGTAAGATTCCATTGCGCCGCTTGCGGATCGCGGAAGTTCGGATCATTCGCTTGTTCCAGGCTTCCCCCACCATACGTGACTGTTTGTGTGGACGGTGCCGTCTGCGGGAACTGGAATTGCGGCGCTTGCAACACATTGCCATTGAACACCGCATTCACATTGGTGATCAGAGCCGAAAGCGGGTTGCCGGCATTATTGAATGAGAGTGGACCCAGTGTGGTCATCGTGAAAATTCCGAAACCCGCGCGAATCACGGTCTTGTTATTGTTGAACGGCCGGTAAGCCACGCTGATCCGAGGATCAAAATCCCGCAGATACAGCTTCCGCAAACCCTGCGTTACGCCTGCTTGGCTGGCCGTTTCCACGTTAGAGCAGGGCAACGCCATATTTCGCTGCGGAAGCGAGCAGGCATTGAAGGACGCAAGAAACTCGTTGTACACCGGCTGAAGCGAAGGGTTTTTCGCCAGCGTCGTGAACAGCGCGTTCGGAACCAGCACGCTGTTGGTTCTCGGATCAAAACTCCCCAGGTCGCCGATGCCCTCTGTAAACGCCGGCAGCAACTCCCACCGCAACCCGAAATTCACCGTCAGATGATTGTTCGCTTGCCAGGTGTCCTGACCATAGACGCCGTATTGCGTCGTGCGCGCGTTAACTTGAGGACTGGTAGTGGCGAAGAAGGATTGCTGTGGCAAACCCAGTAGGAAATCCCCGAAGGCATAATTCGTAAACAGTCCGGGACTGAAGGTGAAGTCGCCGTAATCGTCCGAGGGCTGAAAGAACATCAACGCGTTGTAGCGCACCATACGCACATCCACGCCAAACCGCAATGTGTGGTTATGCACGATATCCGTAAAGTTGTCGGTGAACTGGCTGTTCTGCGAGATCGTCGTTCCTGTCCTGTCCTGTCCGATCGATGAGATGGTGCCATCGCTGAACGAAAAAGTCGGGAACGCATCGCCGTCCGGATGCTGCGAAATGTTGATGCCCTGCAGGCCTAATTGATTGATTGCCGAGCTGCCCTGAATCGGGAAACTATCATTCTCGTTGAAGTTCGTGAATCCATAGCGGAATTCGTTAATCAGATTCGGTTTGATCACATAATTGTAAGACACCAGGAAACTTCGATTCTGATCGTGAGACACCACATTCGGCAGAAACTGATTCGCCGGAAGCCCGCTGCCGCCTTCATTGTTCAGCAAGTTTTTCCAGCTGTAACGAGCATAGATTTGCTGTTTCGGCGTGATCGTTTGATCCACTCGCAGGTCCCAGCCCTTTGTCGTCGAAGGGATCGGCACCAAAGTCTGGTAGTTGTAAGAGGGGTTGGCCACGCCCAGGTTCGTATTCGGCAGCGGATAGTAGTTCAGCAGCGCCTGCGCAACCGGATTGATACAATCTTTAGAATTGCTGCACCCGCTTCCGCTTGGGATTGTATTGTTGGCATACGCCTGACCGGTAAACGGATCGAGCAACGGACTGCCCTGTGTGGCCACGAGCCCGCTTAAATTGCCGTTCCTCTCTGCCTCCGTGGGGACCAGAAGTTGCTCTGGCGACGAAACATTCTTGCGATTTCCCTCATAGGCAAAAAAGAAAAAAGTCTTGTCCTTCCCGTTGTAGAGTCGGGGAATGATCACTGGACCGCCGAGGCTGCCGCCAAATGTGTTGAAATTCTTCGGTGCTTGCGTCGGAAAATTCAAAATCCTCGCGTCCAGAAACGCGTTTTGGTAATACTCGAATAGGCTGCCGTGCCACTGGTTCGTTCCACTCTTGGTTACAAACGTTACGTCGCCGATCTGCGCGAACTCCGCATTGTTGTTGAACGCCGTGACCTTCATCTCCGCAATTCCTTCCGACGAAGGATACGTGTCCTGCAAGGCTCCGTTCTGGCGCACATTCGCCGTGGAAATTCCGTCCACCGAGTATCCCACCATCGCTGACGACGCGCCGCCCACCGCAACATTTCCTTGCGAGTCCTTCACCACGTCCGGCGAAACCGCCAGCGCCGCCAACGGGCTGGTGGACACCGCGCGCGAATTCAGCGGCATCTGTGTGATATCGCTATTCAGCTTTGAATCCGTGAGTGTGGCGTTTTCAGTATTCACAAGCACGGCGGCTTCGCTTACTTCCACCACCTGGCTCTGTGACGCCAACGCCAGCGTGACATCCAGCCGCAGGTTTTGCCGCGCTGCCAATTCCACTTTGTCCACAATTCCATCGGCAAAGCCATCCTTGTTGGCGGTCAGCCTGTAGTGGCCGGACTTCACGTTCTCAAACGCGTAGTTTCCGTGATCGTCGCTGGTCGCGGTGAACTCCGTGTTCTCATCATCATTGTGCAATTTCACTTGCGCCTGCGGGATAAATGCCCCCGTCTGATCAAGCGTCGTGCCGCGAATGTTGCCGAACGTCGACTGAGCGCGAGCCCCTGTCGCCGCAACACTCATAAGCACAAGTAAGCCAAAAACACTACGTAGGCAAATCTTTCCATTGCGCATTTGAAGCCTCCCATTCGACCTGTGAAATGGATGACCAGCGTTAACTTGCGCGGAAGGGTCTAAGTAAGTGTTGGGAAGTTCGTAAGGAAGTTGTTATTTCGACCGAAAAACTTTCGATGGCATGAATCAGAATTTCCGCGCGGTTCAAATCGGCACAGAGCCTGGCGAAAGTGAAATGGCACGATTTGGATCTCGCCCATCCGCACTAGGTGCCGTACAGCAAGCGTTCCAGGATGGGACCGAGCGCCAACGCCGGCAGGTAGCTAAGCGCCACCATTGTGATCAAGCACGCCGTCAGCAGGATCCCGAATAGAAGCGAATGCGTGGGCAGTGTTCCGGACGACGATGGCGTGTTTCTTTGCCGCGCAAAACAAGCGGCGAACGCCAGCGCAGGAATCGCCAGCGCAAACCGGCCCGCCATCATCGCAACCGCCGTCGTCAAATTGTAAAACGGCGTGTTGGAGCTCAGACCAGCAAAACTCTGGCCATTGTTCGCGAAGCAGGAAGCATAAGCAAAAAGAATTCCAGTAAAGCCGTGCGGGCCGCCGTTTGTAATCAATCCAGACAATCCCGCTTTCGTGCTAACAGCAATGGCCGTAAGTGGCAGCACGAACAAAGGTGCAGCCAACGCGAACAGCATGATCATCTTATTTTCGGCGGGCCCGATCTTCTTCCCCAAGTATTCTGGCGTACGTCCAACCATCAGCCCCGCCAGAAACACCGCAATCGCCGCCGTCATCACCATGCCGTAAAGCCCTGTTCCCAGCCCGCCAAACACCAACTCTCCCAGCAGCATGTTCACCAGCAAAACCATTCCGCCCAGCGACGTATAACTGTCATTCGCGGAATTATTTGATCCTGTCGCCGTATTGGATGTAACGACCGCCGCCAGCACAGAACCGCCAATTCCGAACCGCACTTCCTTTCCTTCCATGTTGCCGCCCGGCTGTATTTCGCTGCTCCGGAAATCCACTCCCGCCAAGCGCGGATTTCCTTTTTGTTCCAGTCGATGTCCGAACAGCAATCCGCATGCGAAAAGAAACATCATCACGCAGTAAAAAAGCCAGCCCTGCCGCGGTTGCCCAACCATCCTGCCAAACGTGTTCGTCAATGCCGCTGGCAGCAACAGAATCGCAAACAGTTCGATCAAGTTCGAGAACGGCGTGGGATTCTCATACGGATGCGCGCCATTCGCGTTAAAGAATCCGCCGCCATTTGTCCCAAGATTCTTGATCGCTTCCAGCGCGGCCACGGGACCTTGCGGTATCACCTGCTTCGCGCCTTCCACGGTTGAAGCCACTGCATAGTGATTAACGTTCATCGGCACGCCTTGTGACACAAACAACAGAGCGCCCAACAATGCTCCCGGCAACAGAATCCACAACAGCCCGCGCGTCAGATCGACCCAAAAATTGCCCAGCGTGCTGGACAGTTGCCGGGCAAGTCCGCGAATGAACGCAATGCCGACGGCCAGGCCTGCGGCGCCCGCAAGGAAGTTCTGCGCGCAGAGTCCCACCATTTGGCTGAAATAGCTCATGGCGTTTTCACCTGCATACGCTTGCCAGGTCGTGGTCGTCGAAAAACTGATCGCGGTATTCAGTGCCAGGTCGGGCGACAGCGGGGTCGTGAAATACTGAGGGAAAAACCACGGAAGAAACTGTTGCAGCCGGAGGATGCCATACAAAAGAAGCGTGCAAGTCAACCCAAACAGCACGAAACTCGTCGCATACTCTTTGTTACTCATCTCTTCGTCAGGATCAATTGCACTTAAGCGATAAATAAGCCGTTCGATGGGAACGCATAATCGATCGAGGATCGTCTGCTTCCTCGAAAAAACGCGCTCCACATACCCGCCCAACGGCTTCACGAGAGCCGTCACAATCGCCAGGAACACCACGTATTGGACGGCGCTGAGAAAATCCATACACCCCGCTTTGCAAGCGCGCGAACATACAGTCTCGATGACTCGGCGCTCAGAAGTCCTCAAAAGTTCATCAAGAACTTGTTAAGACGACAAGGAGCCGAACACCCGTAGGCGCCGGGTTTCAGCCCGGCAACCCCTCCCTAGCCGCCGAATCCCTATACCGAAAGCTTTTCCGCGAATCTGTCCGACACCCGTCCTTGGCCGTCAATAAACTATTTTCAATGAAAACTGGATTTGCCGCGATGGTCCCGAGGTTTTACTGATGATCCCAAACCCGCTGCCACGCACAGTGTTGGAAGGAAGGCCAAAATTGACGATGTTGAAGATATTGAAGAATTCCGCGCGAAATTGCAGGATGCCAAGTTCGCCTCCGCTGCGATGCCCGAAGGGCGTGTTCTTGATCAGTGCGATATCGAATTGATGGAAGCCGGGGCCGCGAAACGTGTCGCGCTCCAAAGTGCCGAAGAAGCCGGAATTGGGCCCGCTCCCTCCAGCAAGGTCGATGGGAATGTAAAAGAATGAACTATTGTTTGCGCCGCGCCCAAAATAATCCTCGCGCACGGTGCGGCTGGTCGAAAAATCCGGCATGGAAACTAAATCGGGACGATCCGTTCCGCCCGCGCCTGCCCCGGTCTGCTGAATGCCAGAGTAAACCGTGAACGGCGGCCCGCTCGTAAGAGAAGTGATGTTGAGGAACTGCCATCCCTGCGTAACATAACGGCTGAGCGGCTGGAGAAAGCTGATGCGATCGAACGGCAGATCCTGAATCACGCTTAGCGAAAAAACATGCGTGATGTCGAAGGTGGAAGGCCCTTTGTCGTCCTGAGGGCGCAGAGGATCCTGCGGCAAAGTTTGCAGAATCACCCCCGCATTGGCAGGCAGTCCACCCAGAACCGCGCTGGTATCGTCGATGGATTTGGAAAAAGTGTAGCTGGCCTGATAGCTCAGCCCAATCCTCGAATTCGTCTGGCTGATGCTGGTTTGCAGCGCGTTGTAATCGGAATGAGATCCGGTTTGCATCACGGCTTCTGGCCCGAATCCACCGGTCGCCTGCCCCCCGGAATTAAATTGCGTGTAGGGAGCGTAGGCGGGATCGGCTCCCGCATACCCATTTGGCGAAAACACCCGCGCAAGATGGATGCCGGCGGTTCCCACGTAAGCAACGCTCAATTTCGCTTTATCGACTTGCTGATCGATGCCCAAAGTGTACGTCCCGATGTAACCGTTGCGAAAATCGCGAGCAATCACGGCCGCGCTCAGCAGTTGCGTTTGATCGCCGGGCGTCAATGCCGCCAGATCTTTCTGGAACCGTTGCAAATCAATTTGCGTATTGGCGGGTACGTCGGAACTGTTGCCATTGGGAAAAAGAAGTTGGCCGCCAGTCGTGTATGCGGGCGGGAGAGCGAGTGGAACGGCGGTGTTGTGAAAGGGAACAGGAACGCCGGGAAGGGCGGTGGTGAGCGGCTGAAAAACCAGCGGGATCCCGCCGGTGACGAAATTGTCTTGCCACAAGTTGGGAAGAATTGTGGTGATGGCGCCGCCGCCGTGAATTACCGTGGTCGGAGTGGCGGCGTAATCGATCGCAATCCGCGGGCCGAAACCCCGCCAGTCGAGCGGGTAAACGGGCTGAGGATTGTACAGAAATTCCTGCGTGGCGCCGGAAGTCAGAAACGAAGTTTCCTTGCCGTCTGGCCCGATCGGAATCGCTATGGAAGTGCGGTTCTTCGCTTCTTTTATACGGCTATTCAGTTCGTAGCGCAAGCCGTAGTTGACGGTCCACTTCGGTGAAAGCTTCCATGTATCTTGAAAATAAAAATTGTAAGCCTCGCGGCGCACGGCGGCTTCATCGAATCTATCGCCGATGGGAGTGGTCGCGGCCGCTGCCGTGATCGAATACGAATAGGGAGTGGCCGTCAGAAGTCCAGTGAGAGAATCGGGGAGGGGTTGGCCCGGAAGAATATTGTGCAAGCCGCTGACAGAGGTAATTTCCACGGGAGAATAAGCGGTGCCTCCACCGAAAGTGTATACCCCGCTGGGATTCGTGCCGAAGATTGTGGCGTCCTTATTCAATCGCGTTTCAAAGCCCCATTTGAAGCTGTGCGGCCCGTGGATGTCACTCATATCAAACTTGATTTGGTACAAATTCCCGTAAGACCCAAAGATGGAGCCATCCGCCGTGTTAAATCCGATATAAAGTCCGTCGCCGAACACCAGAGCGGGATCGGTGTGATCCGAAGCGGGGAAAATCGGAGTGCTCCGGTCATATCCGAACGTTGCAGAAAAGTTGAGCGTCGACGAAAGGGTCTGCGAATAGCGTAAAGCGGCGTTCCGTTGATGGTCGTAAAAATTTACCGCGAAGCCAGGATCGACGGCAGTTTGATCCGGATTCGTAGTCGGGCCGTCCACTTGATTGAGGCTGAAGCGGCCAAACAGCGTGGCTTTGTCGTTGATGATTTGATCGATACGCACCGAGAACTGGTTCGTATCGGTGACAACTTTAGACGAAGCCGCATAAGTGCGGTCGCCAAATGCACCACCAGGATCGTTCGGAAGCGGATAACGGGCAAGCAGCGGCGCGATCTCTGGACTGACCGGAACGATTAACGTGTCGCCAGGAAATGTTGTTGTGTCGATTCCTTTGCGTTCGTCGGCCGTGGGCACTGCGAAAACTTGCGTAGTGCCCAGGACTTGCCGGAATCCCTGATACTCGCCAAAATAAAATGTTTTCCCGCGCCCATCGTAAACGCCGGGAAGAACCACGGGCCCTCCATTGGTAAATCCAAATTCATTGCGCACGAACGGAGGAATGCGCCGGGGTTCGACCACGCTTTCATGGTCGAAAAAATTCCGCGCGTCGAACGCGGCATTGCGTACGAATTCAAACACACTCCCATGAATCTGTTCGGTCCCGGATTTCGTTATCACATTCGTGAAGCCCGCAGCCCCTTGGCCAATTTCAGCCGGCATAACACCGGAACTCGATTGTACTTCCTGAATGGCGTCCACATTGAAGTTGGAGAATGTCGCGCCTCCCAGTTCCGGATCGCTGCTGTCCGCCCCATCCATGGCGAAAACAGAGGCCGTGCCGCGCAATCCATTCACCGTGAACTGCTGCGTGAAGTTGGCCGCACCGTTGGTGTCGGTCATGGTGCCGGCGGCCAGCAACAAAAGCTTGCTGAAGTCGCGCTCGTTTAAAGGCAAGCCGGAAACTTCGCCGCTGGTTAACTTGGACGTATTGGTGGATACCTGCGGCACGCTGATTGCCTGGGCAATAACCACCGCACTTTGGTTTTGATCTGACAGTTCCACATCGGCGATCAGGGAATCCCCGGACTTGATAAGCATGGGTTCGGCTGTCTTCCATGTCCTGCCGTTTGCGGCGATGGAGACGATATAACTCTGCGCAGCGATATCAGAAAAAAGAAATTCGCCCGCGGCGGAAGTAGTCGAGGAGTAGCTCCCACTTCCAATCGTAGCCCGCAGAGAAACGATAGCATTGGCCACCGGGTGGCCGGACTTTTCGCGGACGACCCCTTTCCAGGAATTGGCGGGAAGCGACGGGGCCGACAAGGTCCAAAAAACTGAAAATAAGCAGTAACACTTCTGAACAACACCCATAATAGACCGTAACTTACCCGCAATTGTACACGCACAATGATGTCCGCGATAGAACCAAGCAGGGAAGCTACCATTTAAGAATGCCTATCCTCGTGTACCCCATCGCATCTCTTTGATAGAGCTCGCTGGTGCGAAGCGGGTCGGCGAACAGCCGTATGCACAGAGCAAAAGGGAAGAGAATTACGACCTAAAGAAATGTCAGTAACACTCGCGTCTGTAAATCGCCGATCCTATGTGCCAAGCGGCTCTAGGTTGCCCACAGGCTCTTGGCTTGGTCCCAAACGGGATTCTCCATGACGGATCACCTCCTCCAAAAAAGCAAGTGATGTAGCTCACTTTGTTCCATCCCCTTTGTTGTTAGAATTCCCGCAAATGGGGAGCCGTTTGCGTTCTGGACGTTTTTCTGTTGAGGAGTCAAACCCGCATGCACAAACTGCCAGAGGTCCAGGAAGCCAAAGAATTGATGAACCAAGCCAGGGACTGGTCGGCGTTCAGGTGGCTGTTTGAAAAACCCAGGGTACGCCAGGCTGCGGACCGGGCGAACGCTGCGTTGGACCGGCTGAACCGGAGCGTCAAATCGCGCTGGAGCAATGAGGTCAAATCAACCTACAAAACGCTAAACAAGGCCGGAGCCGCTCGGCGACAAGAGACCACGCACCAACAACCGGAATCAGACGCTTCCGAAATCGCTCTTCTGCTCGAAAAGGTCATTGCGGCAGACAGCGCCGCACACCGCGCCAGAGAAAACGCGGAACAAACCTTCGACGAAGCAGAAAGGCGAATGAGCACTGATCTGGCAAAGGAAGGGTGTAAGCAAGCCATCCATTCCTGGGAATTGCACGAGAAAGCGATACGTAAGGCAGAGGCGATCGCGGAGTCGGATCCCGCGGAAGGGTAGCCACCGGCCTCCTCTTTGCCTCCGCTGCCGGCACCGCGTGACAGTCTAACAATCGTCGGCTGCCCGTCTGCCTTATCGCTCTCGCCGGGTGCGTCGTTTGCGTTTAGTCCCGGTCCGGCCGCCCTTGTCGCGCCGTCGTAAGCGCGTCTGAAGTTCTTCGACCCGGTCACGAAGTTTTTCGAGTTCCTCCGCCTCCACCGGCGGCCCTTGCGAGCGTAACGAATGTCCTGCAAGAAGATTGCGTACGAATTCCAGCGGGCTTGCCACCGCGCTCTTTGCAGTGGACAGCCGCGAGTGCACGGTTTCTTGCGCCTTCTGGTAGAGATCGAGAGTGTTGTTCAGGTACCAGGTCAAAAAATCATGCGTAGCCTTGTCGGAAGCCCGGACCAGTTGCGTCAAAAGTTGTAAAGGTAGCGCAATCTCTTGCTCGCGAGCGTTCTCCACGATGATTTGCGTGAAGATCAGATGCGTCAGGTCTTTCCCGGTGCGGCCATCCACCACCCGGACGTTGAGGCCATCCCGCACCATACCAGCGATGTCATCGAGTTTGACGTACTTGCTCGCCCCAGTGTCATACAGCCGGCGGTCACTGTATTTGCGAATGATAACTTCCGGGTTGCTCATCAGTTCTCCGACGAGTCGGCTTGCTCGCCATATTCTCTGACAAATAGCTTGACACGGTCATGCCCCGGACGTACAGTCGAGTCGTATACTGCAGTGCAGTATTCCGAAGCTTGAGAGGAGAATTTATATGAAGGCGAGAGAAAAGAAGGCTACACAATCGGCCTCGCCCGGTTTGCTGGCGGGCTGGGCTCGTCAAGGCGTGCAAAGTTTTGTGGCCGCGCAGAAAATCCTCACGGATCTGGCGGCTCAAGAGAATGCATTGCTGATCGGCATGGTTAGAGATGGATTTAGCAAGCCCGGTACACGTTTCGGCGCGTCCGTGGCAGGGATTGCGGAAAAGGGTGTCGAGAACCTCACCACTGTTGGGAAAATCCTGCTGGATCTTGCAGCGGACGAAACGACGCTGGCCTTGGATGGAGCAAAAGACGTCCTGCGTCTTCCTGCAACGGCAGGAGCTGTGGCCGAGGTGGCCCGCCACAGAGTAGGTACCATCATCGAAATGCAGAAGAACCTGCTGGACGCTACAGCCGAGCAGGCGCACGCCGTTGCCGAATCTTACCGGGAAGATGGAAAGTTGCAGGCAGCAGCGCGTGTAATAGAACTGACGCGGCGAGGAATCCAGGAGTTTGTCGACAGTGAAAAGAAGTTCTTGGATTTGGCCATGCAGGAGGTGACCGCTGCAACCAAGGCTGACAAGCCCGCGCACAAGCCCCCCCGGGACCGCGTGGAAGTTTTGACAAAAGTCACTCGCCAGGGCGCGGAGAAATATTTCGAAACCCAGAAAAAGCTCATGGACTTGGCCATCGAACAGTTCGAGGGCGCAGCGAAAGCGGGTCGCGAAAGATTCAAGGAAGTTACCCGCAAGGAAGCGCGTCCGTCTCTGGGAGAACTGACCGAGAAGAGCATGAAGAATTTCGTGAATGCGGAGAAGTCCTTGCTGGATTTGGCAATGACCCCCAAGGGACCGGGCGAAAAAAGTGGCCGGAAGCCTGCTAGGCGCGGGCACAGAATGCATCATGCGGCGAGGAAGGCAGCTGGTGAAGGAAAACACGTTGCCAACGTAGCCTGATCCGCGATTTCCTTCTGCTGGGGGTAGATTGTCGAGCTGCGCCAGCAACGGCAAAATTCGCTGCAGCCCGTAACATTTCCAACAACCCAGTCGGCGGGTGCTCCTTGCGTCGCGGCACACGTCGGGTAGACTGACTTCAATGAAAGCTTCTCGACGGAAGCCTCACAAAAGGCAGGAATCGCCCCAGTTCCCCGTCTGGCAAGAATGGCTTGCCGGAGTGGAACTGGCATTTCTGCAGGTTTCCCCGATTTACTGGGGATTCGGAATTCCTCACGGAGACGGATCCGGAGTGGTGTTGGTGCCGGGCTTTTTGGGCACGGATTTGTACTTATCACAATTCGCCGTTTGGTTGCGGCGCATCGGGTATAAAGCGTATTACTCCGGCATCCCCATCAACGCCGACTGCCCGAACCTGCTAATTCGCCGGAATCTGAACGATGCCATCGAGAAAGCCAACGCCTCCTCCAAGGGAAAAATCCATTTGGTAGGTCACAGTCTTGGCGGTTCGCTGGCCCGTGCGGCCGCTGCCCAAATGCCGGAGCGCATCGATTCAGTGATTACGCTGGGAGCGCCCATTCGCGGCATCGGTGCTCGCACTTCTGTCATGAATGCTGCCGACATGGTGCGCAGACAGATCCTGGAGAAGCACGGCCGCAGTGTCCTGCCGGCCTGCTACACATCCAGGTGTACTTGCGAGTTTGTTGAGTCGTTAAAGGGCGAGATTCCGAAATCCGTGCGGCAGACCGCGATTTACACGAAGAAGGATGGAATCTTGGATTGGCGTGTCTGTCAAACAGGTGACCCCGATGTGGATATCGAGGTTTCCGCGACACACATTGGCATGGTCTTCAGCCCGCTGGTTTATGGCGTTGTAGCTCGTCGGCTGGCCGGCGAATAAATCACCAAGTTTCGCGGTTGCAGCGAACCGCTGTTTTCCTCCGCTTTTCTCAGCGGTGGCGCCCGAGTTTCTCGTGGCTCGCCACCCACGGAAGAAGAAATAGCCGCCCCCAAAGAAATTTCTCCAGCCAACGCGACGCTGGCGATGATTTCTGCCAGACGATTGACGGTCCATCGAAAATACACACGCTGGCAATGTGCAGCGGAATCTCTTTTCGTTCAATGTTTAGGAACGCGGCGTCTCCCGCAGACATACTGCGCGATGAGCCCCGCGTACTCACACCCCGTGACTCTCGGGACTTCCTCCTCACAATTGGTCCTTCTTCCCTTGAATCGTAAGTACTCTATGAGAAGGAAAACAGGGTGTGATGTAAAATCACGCGTGCCAGTGACAAGCTGCCTCTTGCCGCTATGTGCAGAGGTGGTAGATGGGGCTGCTTTACGCGCTGTGCCTCGTCCGGTCCTCGTACAACTCCGCTATCTGCTTGGAATACCGTTCCTCAATCACCCTGCGGCGAATTTTCATCGTCGGAGTCATCGTGCCATCGTCGGCCGTAAATTCGTGTGGCACCAGCAGTACCTTCTTCAGCATTTCGTGCCGGCCCAGGTTCCGGTTTACTTGGCTGACGATGTCGTTGTACAGTTCGCGGACTTTGGGATTGGCGACCAGCGTTTCCCGCGACGAGCAGGAAATAT
Organism: Candidatus Acidiferrales bacterium; assembly: GCA_963701055.1. Taxonomy (GTDB): domain Bacteria; phylum Acidobacteriota; class Terriglobia; order Acidiferrales; family UBA7541; genus Acidiferrum. The sequence continues at coordinate 2,793,277 of OY969563.1, forward strand.
GCTTGCTGCGTGCCCAATCCTCAAGCAAAGGAAAGTGCGGTGAAATGATCACCGATGGGTACCTGCGCCGGTCGCCCAGAACTACCGCGGCCGCGACGAGCGCATTCAGTTTCAGCGAATTCTCTATCGGTTGTGGCGCCACGAATTTTCCACCCGAGGTTTTCAGCAGATCCTTTTTGCGGTCTGTGATCTGGAGGAATCCATCCTCATCCAGCCGGCCAATGTCGCCCGTCTTGAACCAGCCATCCACAAAAGCTTCTCGCGTCTCCTCGGGCTGGTTCCAGTAACCCGCGAACACGGACGGGCCGCGAACCAGAATTTCGGAATCTTCGGCGATCCGGACTTCCACATTGGGCAGCACGCGACCAACCGTACCCAACTTGTGTGCCTGTGGAGAATTCAGCGCGATCACCGGAGAGGTCTCGGTGAGGCCGTATCCTTCGTGAATGCGTATCCCAATGGCGGCAAACCACTCTGCCAGTTCCTTGCCCAACGGCGCTCCGCCTGAGACGAACAATTCCACCCTGCCCCCCAGCCGCTCCCGCACTTTGGAATATACGATTTTATTCGCGAGCTTCCACGCCGCCGCGGTTGGTATTCTTCCCGCCGAAATTTCGGAAGCATTTGCACGTCCAACCAACAGCGCCCAGCGATAGATGGCTTGCTGCGGAAGCCGCTTGGCTGTTTGTTCCACCTGACCATAAATCTTCTCGTATACCCGCGGTACCGCCACTAGGATGTGCGGCCGCACTTGCTGCAGAGCCTGTGACAGATTTTCGATAAACGGGCAATAGGCCAATGTCACGCCGCGGTGGAGCAGCGTCAGGTCGGCATGGCGCGCGGTTACATGCGACAGCGGCAGAAAGGAAATGCTGATTTGTCCCGGGCCAACCGCAAAACCGTCCAATGAATGCCGCATGTTCGAGGTCAAGTTGCCATGCGTCAGCTTCACACCCTTTGGTATCCCCGTCGTACCCGATGTGTAAATAATGGAAGCCAGATCCTCTGAGGTTACCGCGGCAGCCCGTTCTTCCAATCCTGGATCGCGTTCCACGGGAGCGTCTCGCATCAGCTGTCGTATCCAGACTGCGTCGCCGCTCTTAACTTCATCCATTACTACAACGCGTTCCACACCCGTCTGGCCCTTAATCGATAGCACTTTTTCCAGTTGCTGCCCTGTAGAGACCACCACGACCTTCGACCCGGAATGCGACAAAATGAAGGCCACTTGCTGAGCTGTCAGCGTCGAATAAATGGGCACCACCACCCCGCCCAATTGCAGACAGGCAAAATCTGTAATTGCCCACTCGGGCCGGTTTTCGCTTAGGATCGCGACTCGATCTCCTTTGCTCACTCCCCATTCATTCAGCGCCCGCCTCATGCCTCGTACATCTTCGCGGAGCTCTCGCGCACTGATGGAGACCCACCCGGTTTCTCCTCGGACCATCATCACGCGAGCCTGCCCTCGTTCCACAATGGCGGAGAAAATATCGTTAAGAGTTTCAGGTTTCATGCCTGGGAAGGGCTCGTGGCCGTGCGGCCAGTCACGCGTCACGGCTGGTCAGCTGATCGAGCCTGTCTCCTTGTTAGAGAATCGCGGCCCAGCTCCTGCTAAAAATGGCCCCAACGAAATGTCGGACCAATCGTGAACCTCACGTAATTCTGCCGGTTCGTCAGTAGATCGGAGAACAGGTGTGTATTCACCCAGTCGGCAGTGAAGCGCAGTCCCACGTGACGGCTGACGTTGAGATCGAGCCCGCCACCCAAACCGATGAACCACGTCGTATCGGTCTGGTGCGCATTGGGAACGGGAATTCCCAGCTCAGTAAACAAGGGCCCCAGCTGAGGTGGGAAACTCAGGTTTGCCGACTCGTGAATTCCCCCGAAACCCGGCCGGCCAAGAAACGTAATCCTTTTCCACCTGCGCCAGTAAAACTGCGGCCCTACGGCAAACGTGTAACTCGTCGACCGGAAGGGCACGTGGATCGCACTCGGGGGAATACCAGCCGCGCTTACCGCCGGCGCGTAAACCGTCTCGCTTCCGTTGATCGTGCCCGCGCCACTGATGACGCTATCGCCGATAGCGCTGACATCTCCACCCAGCGCCATCCACGGTTTCACCGTAACGCCGAAGTCCATATCAAAGCCGCGTTCGGTGAGGTTACGCGCAGGGCTGACCATGTAATCGAAACCGGTATAGAGCGTGTATCGATTAATGTCAGCGTCCTGCGCCAGGGAAGGAATGCAAAAGCAAATCGCAAGAGCGCAAAAAAGCGCACATCGGGCAACTGCCACACTTGCGAGAAGTATGGAAGGGGAGCCTCTCATGTAATACCTCTTCAGTTCCTCAGGTCGGTTCTGTCGCGAGGGCGTTCCGCCACTGAGTGGGCGTATTGAGAATCCCCTGCGTCCGCACAGCGTGGTAATTGACTTTGACTGCAGAGTTACCCCCTTTGCAGTGATCTTCGTCACCTCTCGTCGGGTCACCGGGAGAATCAGGCTGGAAGCGGTCGAACAAGCAGTCAATTGGGGCGGAGTATACCGTCGACTAACAGTGAGAATGACTCTTCCAAAGTGAGGCCGGATTCTAGCAAGGGCTGGACGTAGAGCTGTTGAAATTCTTCGGGATGGTTTTTAGTTTCAGCGAAGATGCTGTCTAGTGTTTGCAGCTTCGGGCCCATATCTTTGTCGATGAGATCGATCCGTTTACGGCTGTCATCAGACATGCTCTTGATTTCCGCGCTGCTCCTGATCCGAATCTTGCGATCTTTCATTTCCTTCTTCTCCTTCCTCTCTTTTCGGGGAGACACATTCAATCCTTAGCGGGTTGTTTATGCTTCCAAGGCCACGCTTCCGCCCCTGTGCCAGCCGTTACCGCGTGGCTGGCACAGAGACCTCCGGGGAAGCGTTCGAATTACGCGGTGATATACAGCGTTCTGCCGCCGCGATTGACGAGCAACAGCGGCTCGTCGCCACCCTTCTTAAGCGCGTTCTGGAACTCAAAAACGTTCTTCACAGATTGGTGGTTTACTTCCTGAATCACATCGCCTCGGTTCAAACCGGACTCCGCCATCTTGCTGGAAGGATCGACACCGGCCACCACGACTCCTGTCGTGCTCGCGGGCAATCCTAGCTGTTGCGCGATTTCCGGGTTGAGGTTAGAGACCTCCACGCCGTCCAGCGCTTTGCTTCCGCCTTCTTCTTGCGAATTCAGCTTGGCTGTTTCCGTGGGCATTTCCGCGAGTTTGACCGTCACGTCGCGTTCACTGCCGTTGCGTAGGGTCTTCAGGTTAACGCTGCTGCCCGGCGTCATCATGGAAATCGTCATGCGCAGTTGGTTGCTGTCGCTCACGGGCTTGCCGTTCAACTCCAGAATGATGTCGCCGCGCTGAATGCCGCTCTCTTGCGCGGGGCTGCCGGCAGTCACGTCGCCAATCACGATGCCCTTGGCTTCTTTCTCGCCAAACGCTTTTGCCATGCTGGGGGTAACGTCTTGCGGCAGTATTCCAAGATACGCGCGAACAACTTTGCCGTTCTTCAGAATTTGGTCCATCACCTCGCGCGCGAGATTCGCGGGAACCGCAAACCCAATGCCCTGGCTGCCGCCTGAACCATGCGAAATGATCGCGGTGTTGATGCCAATCAGTTCGCCGCGATCGTTCACCAGCGCGCCACCGGAATTGCCGGGATTAATGGGCGCGTCTGTCTGGAGGAAATCCTCGTAGTCTTCGATGCCAAGGCCTCCGCGGCCCTTTGCGCTGATGATGCCTTTGGTCACCGTCTGACCGACACCGAACGGATCGCCAACCGCGATCGCCACATCGCCTACCTCCACCTTGGAGGAATCGCCGATCGTAAGCGGCACAAGGTTGCCGGCGTCAATCTTGAGCACCGCAACGTCCGTCTTCGGATCTGTCCCGACGATGCGCGCCTGAAATTCACGCTTGTCGGAGAGCGTGACCTTTACGTCGGTCGCGCCTTCCACCACGTGGTTGTTCGTCAATACGTAACCTTCTGGGCTGACAATCACTCCGGAGCCGAGCGCCTTCTCACGTCGATCCTTCGGCGCTTCCATTCCACCTTGCCCAAAAAACTGCCGGAACATTGGATCCTGCTCCATCTGTTCCATGCCGTCGGCGCTGGCTTTGACAACTTTCGAAGAGGAAATATTCACAACCGAGGGAAGAACTGCCTTCACGACCGGAGCAAAACTTGTTTTGCTTGCTCCTTCGTTGACATCAGCCAACTTCAAAGTGGCTGGCGGATTCGTATCTGCCTTCTCCGTTGCTTTTGTACTCTTCTGAATCGTGTGTGCAAAACCGACTCCAGCGACTCCCAATGCCAATCCGAGGGCGAGAGCGGCTGGTCTTGATTTGAGTGAAATCGCATTTGCTTTCATCTGTCCGTCCTTAAGTGAAGCGTTCTTGCGCACCCTGTCCGCCGTGCTTTGCTGGATGCGCTTCTTCGATCGCACACAATAAGATGTCCTCAGGCAGGCAAACACGCCTCCCTGGCGGTAGGTATCTTTGTACCCCGTGATTGGGTAGTGCCCAGATGGAATGGGGAAGGGAATCTAGACATCGCTTTTCGCGCGAAGGGTAGGTCTTGCGTTACTCCTCGACTCTTGGGTCACTCCGTTGTAGCGCCGCGCCTTCAGGCCGGCGTCTTGGGTTCCCAGTCGTTGTAGGGCCCGCCTTCCGAGGCAGCCCGTTCTCTTCCTCATTGCGTCGTGGGCTCACTCTTTGTAGGGCCGCAACACCGCTGCGCCCCATGTCCGCAACCACTGCGGCACAGGCACTCCTGCCTGTGTCTTGGGTTACCCTACGAAATGATGCCCTTACGCACCGCGTACAAAATCAGCTCCGGAACCCCGTGCAGATTCAATTTTTCCATGATGTTCGAGCGGTGCGTCTCCACGGTATAAACACTCAAATTCAACAGCTGCGCAATCTCCTTGTTCGATTTGCCCTCGGCCACAAGCTGCAACACTTCCCGCTCTCGTGGCGTCAGCAGATCGTAAGGATCATCCGTCCCCGAACGCTTCAGTTTGCGTACATAATCGTCCAACAAAACTTTGCTGACCGCGGGACTAAAAAAGGACTTGCCCTCCGCGACCGAATGCACCGCTCGTATCAAATCCGCCTCTGCCGAGTCCTTCAGTAGATATCCTTTCGCACCTGCCTTCAGTGCACGCAGAACATAGCTCTCGTCCGAATGCATGCTCAACATCACGATCGCGGTTTCCGGATGACTCTGCGTAATCTGTCCTGCGGCTTCAATCCCATTCAGGCTCGGCATCCCGATGTCCATCACCAGCACATCCGGCCTCTGCGACCCCACCAGCGCCACCGCCTCCCGCCCATCCGATGCTTCGCCTACCACCGTCAAGTCTGCCTGTTGTTCAAGCAACACGCGCAGTCCGCTCCTCATCAACTTATGATCATCGGCAAGCAGGAGCCGTATTTTCCTCATGAGTTCAGGCAGACTCCAGCCGCTGCGCCGGGATTTCCGCAACCACCCTTGTGCCTTTCCCTGGTGCCGACTTAATGTTCAGGCTTCCGCCCAAACGCTTTACCCGTTCCTCCATCCCCAAAATCCCCATGCCCCGGGCGCGCTCCGCGGCAAATCCTTTTCCGTCGTCGGCAATTTGCACACGAATATTCTCTCCGCTCTGAACCACGGAAACCTGCGCGTGTTTTGCTCCTGAATGCCGCGCCGCATTCGTCAGCGCTTCTTGCACCACCCGGTAAATGCAAACCTTCACGTCATCAGGAATTTGCTCGGACACACCTTCGGAACGGACGTCAACTTCCATATCACCACGGCGCGAAATCTCCCGTCCTTGCCATTCCAGCGCAGGCACCAGCCCCAGGTCATCCAGCATGGGAGGCCGCAACAGCAACGCAAGATTCCGAATCGATTTCACCGCCGTCTCTGCGATGGACTTGATCCTCGCGATATGCGTTTGCAGAAAATTGTCCTCTGCGGGCACCAGTTTCGACAATTGCCCTAAATCCACAAGCAGCGCGCCCAACGTCTGCCCAACTTCGTCGTGCAATTCGCGTGAAATCGACCGTCTTTCCTCTTCCTGAGCGTCCACCAACCGTGCCGACAGCGCTTCCAGCTCTCCGCGGCTGGCAACAAGCTCCTGATAGCGGCTGCGGCCCTGCCTCTCCAACTTCAAAATATAAAATCCCCCCAGCAGCGACAAAATCAGCCCCGCCAGCAAGGACAGCGTGACCATCGACATAAGCCGCGTCTGTGTATTGCGAAAATCGATTGCCAACGCCTGCTTTGCTTCCATCAGCTTTTCGTCATTCAAGGAAGAAACGTCCCTCGAAATTCGCAGGATATAGGCGCGGCGCAACATCATTTCTTCGCCGATGTGCTCCTGCCTTTCCTCGCGTCTTTCGCCGCCGCGTTGGCCGACCAGCACGGCGAAAGAGCTTTCCTGCTCCGTGAATCTCTTTTGTATCTCGCTCAGCAGTGCCCGCTCGTCCGGTTCCGTATCCGCCGGATACTTTTGCAACGCGTCATGAACTCTCGAACCGCAGTTCCGCACATCATCGACGGTGTCCGTATCGGCTTCGGGACGTTCTCCGCTCAGCAAATACCGTTCCATCTGGTCATGATAGACGTGCACCGAAATCAGTATCGTCGTCAGCGCCTGCGTGTGCGTCGCATATCTTTGATTCACCTGCCGCTCGAGTCCGTCCAATTGTCGCAACGAATGCAGCGCATCCAAACCTGCAACCACCATCAACGCCAGCAATCCGCCGAAAGCCACAAACAAAATTCTGCGCACCTTGCGCGCTTGCTCTCTAGATTGCAAATCGCCTTCCATCATCTCAGTCGACACCATTTTTCCCGCAAACCCAAGTCAGCCACTAGCATATCCAATCATTCCCCGACAACGAAATCGCACACAGTCTCGCCGCAAGCTTCTACCTTCATCAAGAAATGAAAGACTGGCCATGCCATTACTGTCTCAAAATCAGCGCGGCTTTACCGCTGAGGACCGCCTTCCGGAGTTTCCACAGAGTCCAACTATGCCCCACCTGTAAGAACAGAACCTGTCGATGGTCAGTTGTATACTCATGATCGGATACCCTGTAGCCAGACCAGATTGTCGAGACGGAGCTTGTCTATGCGAATGTGTTTCATTATGTTGCTATTCACCGCGCCGCCTCTTCTTTGGGCTCAAAATCAGCCCGACTCCAGTGACTCAACTTCTTTGCAACTGGGAGCGGACACGCTCGGGGAAAGCTTGTCATCTTTCGTTTCAAACCACCCTAACGCCAAGTGTGTGGACTCATCGACCAAAACCAAGAATTGCTACCAGTGGGAGAATGTCTCCATCTTTGACCTGAAAGCGCACGCAGATGCGGGTTGTTCTCCCGAAAGGCATTCCGCAGATGGCTGTGTTCAAGGTCTCACTGCTATGTTCCAAGACCAGAAGCTACTTCAGCTCAGTTATGCCGTCGCGGGGAGCGATAAAAGTGTGGTCGTCGCAACGCTCAGAGGTAAATATGGAGCACCCGCAATAGATACGCACGACGGGACGATTTGGATGCGAGGAAATGGCGTTTTCAGCATCACTGTCGGCAAAGCATCAGAGAATCCGAACAGCCCAACACTGATTACATTTATGATTTACCGCTCTTGATGACGAGTGGCCCACGCTTCGCGCTTTTTGCGAAGAGTGGGCTCTTCAGCTCAAAAAAAAACAAACAAAAGACGCCTGAGTCCAGCCCTACGAAGTTTTCTCACCACTCGGCGGCGGCTGAGGCACCACCGCCGGTTTATATTCCGGCACCGGTCTTGCCGCCGGCCTGCTCGGCAGCTTAATCTCCTTCTTCTTTGGCTTTTTCTTTTCCCGCCCTCGTGCGTCTCGATTACCCATGATCCTCTCCTCCCAACAATGACCTGCCGCTTCCGAAAATCGTGGAACAGCTAAAGTGTACCCTTATTCCATCCAAACGGCCGCGCCACAAAACCATCCGCAAACAAAAAGGCCGGGCGCCTGTGCCCGGCCTTACATCCCAAATTGGTTGCGGGGGCCAGATTTGAACTGACGACCTTCGGGTTATGAACTTCATAGAAAAAAAGGGCAAAAATCTCACAAATGCTTGCTGTGGCGTTGCTTAGCTGAAAACCCAACTTCCCGTTTCTCCTGTTGAGTTGTACCGAAGCTGTACCGAGTCTGCGTAGCGGAGCACCGGATCAACAACGATGTCGGCGCTCCCTACCCAGCCTTGGCAACGTGCAGGGGATATGGCAGACTCGCACTTCAATGGCGAAACCTGACCCTTTCGATGCAGTGAGGATGTTGTTCCACTTACGGATCGCAGGAATCTGCCGTCGATTCGGGAACACGGGTTGTATTCGCTGGCTAAACTGCGGAAAAAGGGGATCAAGATAGCGGCTCCGGGGGGCAATGAACTGAGCCACAATCTTGATGAAGTGGGAGGTCTCGATAAGTACGTCCACTTGTGCTTCAGGTCTAACCACCCTATGGAGTTTGTGGCTCGACAAGACAAGCGAATAACTGACTCCATCTTTCTGGAAATTCACCCAGAGGTTCTATACTACAATGGAGTGCTGTTCACCGATGACGTATCGAACAAAGCAGGAGTCCAGACTCACTCCATCGAGGAAGCACGCAAGTTCATTGACTTCGAAGTGCTCTTTACTCGCACCAACTGGAGAGACCCAGCAGTGAAGAGGCGCTTGGATCAAGCTGAAAAATGCGAAGTTCTTGTCCCCAAGCATATTCCGCTCGATTTGATACGGAACATCCACAATGGCTGAGAGACCCATCTTCGTGCCGTCGCCGGACACACCCGAACTGGTCAAAGAGATACTATGTCAGCTTGAGTGGAACCCCGGTTTCGCGCCCGTCCAGAAGAAGAAGAACATCGAGGCGCTCCACGCGGCAGCCGCCAAGAGGGGACTTTCCCCTCTGCTTGAGGTTTCCACGAAGTCCGAGAGTCCGCTGGGTCAATTCCTCAGCGCCTTCAACTTGAAAGTCCACACCTCGAAGTTCGGCGATATTCCCATGGAACTGGCGTTTCAGGGCGGCAAGGTGTTTGAGCATGGCGGCCCCTTTACTGACCTGTACGCCGCCGCAGAAGTGAAGGACGCCAGACGCGATACACGGCTCCAAAAGTCGGGAAAACTGGTGGGGTTCGAGTTTAATGGCACTCGTTTCCCGCTTGAGCCTAAGACGGTCTTCTACGACTGGCTTTACATCAACGCGATCTTCCCGTGCTGGAGGCAATTCTCGGCTTTGAGCGAATATGCCGGGTACACGGACATAGAGTTCAATCCGTATCGGTCGGTCAACTGTCAGGCACGCTCGTGCGCCCTGTTCGTTACTCTGATTTCGAAAAACGTTCTGGAGAAAGCTGTCGAATCGCCGAAGTCATTTCTAGAAACACTCTCTGATTCCGACTACCGACCGCATCTGTTGGAAGTCCCTCATCACGGTCGTGCGTCTCTCTTTGTAAGTCGCTGAGTGGTCAGTTCGGTTCGAATCTCCGAACATACCGAAACGCGGGCAAACCTGAGATCGGTTCGATGATCGGGATTGATGTTTCGGAGATGACCTGCGCGGCGACGTGCTGAGAAGCTACGTTGTCAGCCGGGTGCCCCACGTTCCGCATTTTGGTACGTGGGTCTTGGGTTGGCGTGGCGTTTCTCCGTTCCCAAAAACAAAAGGCCGGGCGCCTGTGCCCGGCCTCACATCTCTAATTGGTTGCGGGGGTCAGATTTGAACTGACGACCTTCGGGTTATGAGCCCGACGAGCTACCAGGCTGCTCCACCCCGCATATTCACTATAGCGGAGCGCCACGATTCCGTCAAATTTCTAGCGATTCTACTCAGCCCCGCTCGCACGCAACTCACAACCGCAACGATATCCCAACGCCTCAGCGAAAATCACCAGGTGTTGTACGCCGTGCCGTCACTTCCTACCTCATCCGACCCGGAATGCACGTCGTCCATGCCGGTGCTGCTTTGATCCGGAGACAGAACCGCATCGCCATAATGCGGCACCCAGTCATTCTGTTGATTCACGGGGTCAATCGGCACCTGCCGCATATAATGCGCGTCCACCAGATCCTGCAATGATTGCGGAGCCTGCTGCTTGTCCAGCGTGTAATTGTCGATGGCTTCCCGCATCGTCTGCAGGTCTTTTCGCAACACCGATTCGCGCGCGTGCTGGATTGTCTTCGAATAAATTCCAGCAGCCATTCCCACCAGGATGGCGATGATCGCAATCACGATCATCAACTCGATAAGCGTAAACCCGCGTTGCCCGCCGCGAGCAAGCGCATCGCTACCCGATGAGCAGCGGCGAAAACGCAACGGAATGAATGTACGTCTCTGCATCATTTCACCAATCCGAATACTTTGTGCCATCCATGGCTGTGCTGGTCGACTTCGAATACACATCGAAAATATCTTTGCCGCCCCAGCTTGTGGAGTCCGGATCGTCTTCCACGGAGCGCAAGCCCCAATCGGCCTGTTTGGTCATCGGATCAATCGGAATTCTGCGCAGAAAGTGAATCTTCTTCCCCTGCGCTCCGCCCGCCGCCCCAGCCAGCGGAACTCCCTTAACCAGCGTCTCCAGGTCCGGAGGATAACCGCCAGTCAAAATGTCCACGCGAATTTGACCGCGATCGGCCAGGTCTTTGTAACGATCAATCGCCTCTCGCATGTCCAGCAAATCGCGCCGCAACTCCTTTTCGCGTTCCCGGTAAGCCGTCCATCGCGCAATCGGCAGCGCCGCCGTCGAGATAATCAGCAGGATCGCGCAGGTAACAATCAGCTCAAGCAGAGTCATCCCCGCTTCTGAACTTTTTCGCCGCTTGTGATGAATCGCACGCATCGGATGCTCAAAGAGCAAGGCTTACTGCACGCGAACCGTCGCTTCCGTCGTTACCAGCGGAATCGATCGTTGCTGCGAATCCTTGGCATTCACCTGCACGATCGACAGGTTCGAAGTTCCTGGCCCAATCGCTTTAATCACGATCCCCAGCAGCGTCCCGCTTCCGCTTACGCCCGGAGTGTTCGGCTGGCGCGTCGCGGAAATGATGGCCTGGCCGTGTTCCTTGTCCACACGCTGCACCACAGCAATTTCCTGTGTGCCGCCGGAAAGGAAAGTGCCATGGCGAGCCTCTTCAATGCTGATCACCGCCGGGTTGTACTGAATCATCAGCGGTATCGAAAACAGGTCAGACACGTTGTCGACCGCAATCCCAACCGTCGAAGTCTGCCCCGGACTCAGATTCAGCATCGCGGGTTCAAAGTGAATTCGCGGAGTGTTAACCGCGGGAGCGGGTGCCGCGCCGGTCGCCGGAACTGCCGCAGCGCCCGGAGGCGTAACCTGCGTGACTGGCGGCGCTCCACCCGGATTCGAAAAGCTCGCCGGAGCCACCGCGCCTGGCGTCGTAGCAGAGGGAGACGGATTCGAGCTCGGCGTCTTGACGTCCAATTCTTTGCGAACCGCAGGCATCGTCTCCGTGCCCGAATACAGCGCGCGCAGATTCGCCTTCGTCCACTCGGGCATGCGCACGATGCGCGGAGTCAGAACGATCAGCACCTCGCTGTCCTGTAACTCCGTATTATCCGCGGAGAACAAGTAGCGCATGATCGGAACATTCGCCAGCCACGGCCAGCCATTCAATGTCTTGGTGTCGGTGCGCTGAATCAACCCCGCCAGGATGCTGACTTCGCCTTCCTTCAGTCGGATTTCCTGCTGCGTTTTATTCTGCGCGATCACCGGCTGTTGAATGCCGCCGATGGTTGCATAGCTTGCCACGGAGGAAACTTCCACCTGCAGCTTCATGCTCACTTCGCGATTCGGATGGATGTGCGGGGTCACATCGATATTCACGCCAACATCGATGTACTGGAATTGCGTATTCACCAATGGGTTTACGGCCGTAGTTCCGACGCCGACTCCCGCCTGAAAGCTGCCCGTAGCCACGGGAACGCGCTGCCCGATGTTTAATTTTGCCTGCTGCCCGTCCAACGCTCGAATCTCCGGATTCTGAATAATCTTGGTCGAAGAATCCGTCATCAGGAAATTGGCAGTGGCGCTCGGTATGGTTAACACCACGTCGCTCTGATTCAGATGCGTCAATTGGTTCAGTTGGATGCCGTTGGTTGTGTTGGTCGTCGTGGTCGTGGTGGAACTGCTGGTGGTCGAATTATTCGGATTGATCGTCGCGCTGATATTTTGCGGTGGCAGAATCCCCAGATTCTTCAAATTATCCGTGCTGGCCTGCAGAATTTCCACCTGGATGATCACTTCCGGCTTGGCCTTGTCGATGTCCTTGATGATCTTATCGATCAGCTCCAGTTTGTCCGGAGTGTCGCGCACCACGATCGCATTCTGCGCATTCACCTGCGAAATCCGCTTCAAATCCAGCAATTGCCGTAGGCCGGTCGTAATTTCCGTCAGGTCCTGCGCCACCGCCACGTTATTCAGGTAAAACGTGCGCACCACCTGCTCTTCATAATCTCGACGCTTTTGCGTCTGGTCCGGAATCACCATGATCGTGTTTTCCGTAATCGGCTTCCAGAACGTCTTGCTCTCCAGAGCTGCTATGTCCAGGGCCTGCTCCAGCGTCGCGTTGCTCACTTCAAACGGAATGCGCCGTGCCTGCAGGTCGGGGTCATAAATCACGTTTATACCCGCAAGCTTGCCGATGGTGTCAAAAACCACTTTCGTGTCGTTCGCCATTTTCAGGTTAAGCGGCGCGCGCGACAGCGGCTTCAATTCCGGCGGCGCGGACGCCAGCGTAGCCTCGCCATTCTCCATCAACGGTTGTTCGGTTTGTTGCTCGCTGGCGCGGGCGCGCTCCGCGAGCATGTCCAAGGTTTTCCTCAATTCCTGGTCGTTAATCTGGCTGGACGGATCCAGGATCTGCGCGCGCTGAAACTCCGAAATAGCGCCCTGCAGATCACCCTTTTCGCGCAATTTCAGGCCCTGATGCAGGTGGATTTGACCCGCTTCGAACCGGGCGTCATTCAGCTTGATGCGATAAAAAGGGTTATGTGGGTCTGCAGCAAGGGCTTTGCCGTAGTAGTCCACTGCCGCGTCGTAGTCCTTCAGGTCCGCGGCTTTTTCGCCGGCCTTGTAGTTCTGATTGCCATTGCCATGTTTCGGGCAGCCGGCAAGAGCTACTCCCACAGCAATCCAGACCAACAACAGACTCCAGCGGCGCATAGACTCTCCGGGATTAGTCCTGGAAGCAAACTCCGTCTTTCCTTGCCTTTGGAGTCTAGCATCGGCCTTGTCGGCCCGGCAAGCAGGCCGCCACGTACCGCCTCTGTTAAGCCATCGTTCCATGTGTCAATGTCCCTTTACCGTTGCAGCAGGGCATGTGCGCGAGTTAGACCATCCAAAATAGCTGCAAGGAGCGAGCCGCGGAGGAGCGAGGCTTAGGGCCACCCTTCCGCTTCACTGTCTTTAGACGCAGCATCAGGTAAAATGAAAGATTGTGACCAAGCCTATTAAGAAAACTGAGAAGGCCAAAGACGCCAAAACGCCACGGGAGCAGATTGTCGCCCAAAACCGTGCCGCTTCTTATAATTACCATATCCTTGAGAAGCTGGAAGCGGGCCTGGTGTTGCACGGCACGGAAGTGAAGGCCCTGCGCGAAGGCAAGGCCAACATTCGCGATGCGTATGTGGACTTCAAGCCCAGCGGCCCTTTTCTCGTCAACGCCCACATTGCACAATACATGCCGGGCGGTCCGTGGAATCACGAGCCGCTGGGCGAACGCAAATTGCTGCTCCACAAACGTGAAATCCATAAATTTTCGGGCCGCATCGAATCCAAAGGTTTGACCGTCATTCCCCTGCGGATTTATTTCCGTGACGGTATTGCCAAGGTTGAAATCGCCCTGGCACAGGGCAAGAAGTCGTGGGACCGCCGCCACGACGAGCGCACCAAGGAAGCTCGCCGGGAAGCGGAACAAGCTATGTATCGCAACCGGAGGCGATAGAAACACCATGCAAATCACCTTAGAACTGAAGCCAATCGCTGCACTGGAGACCGAAGCGCTGGTTACTTACGTGTTCGAAGACAACAACGGCCCACAAGGCCGCGTTGCCGAACTCGACCAGCTCACCGGCGGCCTGCTCTCTCGACTCCACAAAAGCGGAGAGCTCACCGGAAAATCGCTCGAAACTACTCTCATCCACGCGCCCGCGGGACTCAAAGCCGCCCGCCTGCTCCTCATCGGGGCAGGGAAACGCGAGCAGTTGAAAACCGCCACCCTGCGGAAAGTTGCGGGTGTAGCCTTGCGATACCTGAAATCTCGCTCGGTCCACAATTTTGTATTCGCCGTCCGCGAAGGCGCCGCCAACGAAGAAACGGCCCAAGCCGTCACCGAAGGTTTTGTCACCGCGGATTTTGAGACCGATAAATACAAGAGCGAAAAGAAGAATCACAAGTCCATCGATTCCGCAGCCATTGCCGGCTACGGCGACTCAGAGAAGCCCGCCGGCGAGAAGGGAATTGCTCGCGGCCGCATTATCGCCGACGCGCAAAATTTCGCGCGCGATCTCGTGAACGAGCCTTCGAACAAGCTCACTCCGAAAATCCTCGCTGAAAAGGCCGAAGCCATGGCCAAGGAAGCCGGTCTAGCCGTCGAAATCCTCGACGATAAGAAAATTGCGGATCTGAAAATGGGTGCCTTGTTAAGCGTAGCGCAGGGCAGCGTCGAGCCTCCTCGCATGATCGTGATTACCTACACCCCAGCACAAAATCCAAAACCAGGCGCTCCGGTAGTCGGCTTGGTGGGCAAGGCGGTCACCTTCGATACCGGCGGTATTTCGATCAAGCCCGCCGATGGCATGGAGAAAATGAAGTACGACATGGCCGGTGGCGCCACCATGATCGGCATCATGCGCGCTCTTGCGGCTCTCAAGCCCAACGTCAAAGTGATCTGCGTTGTGCCCGCCACCGAAAATATGCCCGGCGGCAAGGCGCAAAAGCCGGGCGACATTCAGACCGCCATGTCCGGCAAAACCATCGAGGTGTTGAAC
The DNA here is from genome assembly GCA_963701055.1 of Candidatus Acidiferrales bacterium. Classification (GTDB taxonomy): domain Bacteria; phylum Acidobacteriota; class Terriglobia; order Acidiferrales; family UBA7541; genus Acidiferrum. The sequence continues at coordinate 2,808,341 of OY969563.1, forward strand.
ACCGACGCGGAAGGCCGCCTGATCCTAGCCGACGGCGTTCACTACGCAAAACAACTAGGCGCCACGCATCTCGTAGACGCAGCCACCTTGACTGGCGCAATCGTAGTGGCGCTGGCCAACGTAAACGTCGGCGTCTTCGGCTCCGACCAGGCGTGGACCGACAAGCTACTCGCCAGCGCCAAACAAGCAGGCGAAAAAATGTGGCAACTTCCTATGGACGACGAATATCGCGAGTTCATCAAGGGCAGTTTCGCCGACATTCAGAACATCGGCAGCGGCAAAGGCGGCGGTTCCATCACCGGCGCATGGTTCATCCGCGAATTTGCCGGCGACACCCCCTGGATTCACCTCGACATAGCAGGCACAGCCTGGAACGACGACGCCAAGCCCTGGCTAGCCAAAGGCCCAACCGGCGTAGCCCTCCGCACAATCATCCAACTAGTCATGTCGTTGTAGCCTCTTCGAAGGGGCGCAGCACTGTTTACCCTGAGCTTCGAAGGGCTGCGCCCACCATACAATGTGGCACAGGCACTCCTGCCTGTGCTCCTGGGTTTCCCCACACAAAAACAAAAACTTGTCATCCCGAGCGCAGCGAGGGACCTGCTTTTCTCCTTCTTGGGTGCCTCACTCTGAGTCCGCGGAGGGTGAGTCCTGGGCTCTCTTGCCGTTGTAGCGCCGCGCCTTCAGGCCGCCATCTTGGGTTTTCCCTTTCCTGGGGTGCCCATATGCTGGCGTTTCGTGTTGCTGTTGGGTTTCCCCTTTTTTCCAATCCCCACGCTCCTCAGTCTTCCATGTAGCGCTGGTCTTTACGCCAGCGCCCCGCGCACACAAATCCATCGATCCCCCTCCTACATCTTCTCTGGCGTCTCAATCCCCAGCAGCTTCAACGTCTGCACCAACCGGTGTTCGACCAACTCCGTCAGCGCAATCAGAAACGCGCGCCTCTGTTCGTCTGTCTCCGACAAAATGTGGTGCTTGTGATAAAAATTATTAAAAGCCTGCGCTAGCTGGAACGCATACTTGGCCACAAACGCCGGTTCCTGCCCGACAATCGCCGCATGCATGGCATAGTCCAGCGAACCATCCAGCAGCACAAGTTCCCAAACATCCGCGTTGTCTGCCCCATCCAGAAATTTCTTCAGAGAATCACGCGTGATCGCAGCCCGATCCGCCGCCACTTCCGCACCTTTCCTTTGAATCCCACGAATACGCACCACCGCATATTGGCAGTAAGGACCCGTTTCGCCCTCCGCCTTCAACGCATCCTCAAAATCGAACGCGATAATTGTATTGCGCGTGTACTTCAGCAGGAAAAAACGCAGCGCACCCACAGCCAGGGCATTCGCCGTCTTTGCCAATTCCTCCGGCGCCATCGTCGCTTGCTTCTGCAGCACGCGTGCCTGCGCTGCCTGCAGCATGCGCGTAATCAAATCGTCCGCCTTCACTCCCAACCCTTTGCGCCCGCTCACCTCCACGTACGATTTCGATTCTTCCTCGCTGATGTCGTAGCCCATCTCCGCGGCGCATCGCGGCGTGAGCGCCACAATCTCGTAATCAAAATGGATGGAGTTCTCGGCTTCCTTGGGATAGCCGAGCGCGCGCACGCCCTCCGCCACCACGTCCTGCAGATAAGCCTGCCTCGAATCGATCACGTTATAAACAACGTCCACGCCACCAAAATGCGGCGCACCAGGCTCATTCGGCCCCGTAGTAGTCGTCCACAGATTTCTGCCCCCGGGGGGGGCGGGCCACTTCGCATAGTGAAAATCCTTGCCCAACAACCCAAACTTCCAAAGTTGGTAAGCAATATCCTTCCCCACATAAGTCACAGTTCCGTTAGACCGAACAATAATCTTCGCCTGATCTTCCAGAGCGGATGAATCGCTCTCCTCCGAATCCCTTGCTTCCTTCGCCTCCTCTGCCTCCTCCACATCCTTCTCCCAAGGCATTATCCAGCAACCCGCATTCTTCCCCGACGTCGCATACTCAATCGCTCCGCTAGCCTTCAGCTTTTCAAACGCCGCATCCCAAAAATGCAAATGCAGAATTTCGCTCTCGCGCGCCAGCAATTCGTAATAAATGTCCAGTCGCGCCATGGTACGCAGGTGATAGCCCACAACCGTGTCGCCGATCACCGCCGCCATTTCCGCAGTCTCACCCGTGCCCGCCTCGATCGCTTTCAGCGTTTCCCCGCGGAGCTGCCCAGCGCGCGTCTTGTCTTCTTCAAAAAATTGTGTGGCCCTCGCATAAAGGTCCCAGCACAAATAATCAAAATGTGGTTCGGCGGCGAGCTTCTTCACCTCAGCCAGCGTCTTCTTTTCCATCTGTTGGAACGCGATGACCACGTCCGCAACCTGCACTCCCGTGTTATCGATGTAATTCTGAACCACAACCTCGCGCCCGGCCTCGCGAAGCAGCCGCACCATCGTGTCGCCCAGCACCGCATTGCGTAGATGCCCGATGTGCGCGGCTTTATTGGGATTGATGCTCGTGTGTTCGACGATCACCTTCTGTCTCGCTTTAGTCCCTGGTAGCGCGGCGGCATCCTGCGTCCCCACGAGGCCCTCCCAAAAAGCCACGCGGTCGAAAAACGCGTTCAGGTAACCACCGCCCGCCACTTCCACGCGAGCGATGCCGTCGATCTTTGGCAACGACGTGGCAATCTCCTGTGCGATTGCCCGGGGAGCCTTCTTCAGTCGTTTCGCAAGCTCGAAGCAAACGGGAGAGGCGGCCTCGCCCATCTCCAGCTTCGGCGGCTTCTCCAGCACGATGGCAAGCTCGATCCCATACGTTTTCTGAATGAAAGCCGCAAGCGCGTCGCGAAGCCGATTCCTGATCGTTAGATACACGGTGCCTCAGTCTATTCTTGAATGAACCTGGAATTTCCCAGTATACCAGCAACGATTCCATGAACGAGCCATCGCGCGGCGGTCGCACCTTCCTAAATTTCTTCCTACTCAATACTTAAAACTTAAAACTTAGAACTTATAACTTCGAACTCGCTCGCGTTTGACGCCTCACACGGAGGCCGATAGTATCAATACGAGCCTCTCCCACAATGAAAGCTGCCTATTTTGATTGTTTTAGCGGAATCAGCGGAGACATGACGCTTGGCGCCTTGGTCGATGCAGGCTGCTCAATCGACCTGCTGCGCGCAAAGCTCCAGGGACTTCAAGTGCCCGGCTGGGAGATTTCCTCTGAAAAAGTCTGGAAGAATGGCATGTCCGCCACCCATGTCCTCGTAAAAACGGAAGACACGCACACCCACCGCTCTCTGACCACGATTCTTGGAATCCTGGACAAATCCAATCTGGACACAAACGTAAAGGAACGTGCCAGCGCCATTTTCAGAAAGCTCGGCGAAGCAGAAGCAGCAGTCCACGATGTTCCCATCGAGAAGATTCATTTTCACGAAGTCGGCGCGCTGGATGCCATCGTGGATATTGTAGGCGCCTGCATCGGATTCGAAGAACTCTGCTTCGAAAAATTTGCCTGTTCTGCGCTCAACGTAGGCGGTGGAACCGCAAAAATGGCCCATGGGGTTCTGCCCGTCCCCGCACCGGCAACCGCACGCCTGCTGCTCGGCAAGCCCACGTATTCGACCGGCGTGCAAAAAGAACTGGTAACCCCGACCGGCGCCGCCATTGTGGCAACCCTCTGCGATCACTATGGTCCGCAACCAGCGATGACAACAAGCGCCATCGGCTACGGTGCCGGCACCGCCGATCTCGAAAGCCAGCCAAACGTATTACGAATCATGGCGGGCGAGATCGCCGCAACAACCGCCGATACCCATGGCGGCACGATTCGCGTCCTTGAGGCCAACCTCGACGACATGAATCCGCAGATTTTCGGCTACCTCCTCGAAAAGGCACTGGCCGCCGGTGCCCTGGACGTCTTCGCAACTCCAGTCCAAATGAAAAAGAACCGCCCCGGCACGCTCGTCACGGTATTATGCAAGCCCGAAGACGAAGCAAAATTCCAGGCAATGCTCTTCGCAGAGACCACAACCCTCGGCATCAGAAGCCACTTGGTCGAACGCCACGCCTTGCCTCGCGAGTTTGTCAAAGTATCCACGCGATTTGGCGAAGTGCGCGTTAAGCTGTCGCGAACCGCCGGCCGCGTCCAGCATGCTTCGCCCGAATTTGACGATTGCCGTAAACTGGCAGAGGAGAAAAACGTGCCGCTCCACGAAGTCATGGAGCAGGCCATGCTTCACTTCGCAGAGCAATATAAGGGCTGAAAATCGGCATCACCGAGCCAAGCGCTGCGGCTCGCAAAGCACACCAGGGACAGGGAATGGCTGAGAGAAAAGAAAAATTCTATATCACCACGCCGATCTACTACACGAACGGTCTGCCGCACATCGGCCACACGTACACGACTGTCGTCGCAGACGTGCTCCGCCGCTACAAAAAAATGCGCGGTTACGACGTGGTGATGACCACCGGCACTGACGAACACGGCGTGAACGTCGAGCGCGCCGCCCAAAAAGCCGGTATTCCCGAATCTGAATTCGTCGCTCGCATGGCGGAAACCTGGCGCGCCCTCTGGGATGAATTGGGTTTGACAGCCGACGAATTCGTCCGCACCACGGATATCTCCCACGTCCGCACCGTCCAGTGGCTCTTTAAACTCTGCAAAGAAAATGGCTACGTCTACAAAGGCCACTACACCGGCCAATACTGCATCTACGACAACGCCTACGTGAACGATGCCAAGCCCGGCGATCCCTGCCCGGATTGCGGCCGCCCCACAGAAACCGTGACGGAAGAGAATTACTTCTTCAAACTTTCCGCCTTCCAGAAACCGTTGCTGGATTTTTACAAGAAATTCCCCAATTTCATTCAGCCCGATAGCCGCCGGAACGAAATCGTTAGCTTCGTCGAAGGCGGACTGAAAGATCTCAGCATCACCCGTACCACAATCCGCTGGGGCATCCCCGTTCCAGGTGAAGAGCCCCACGTCTTTTACGTCTGGTTCGACGCTCTTACCGCCTACATCAGCGCCGTGGGCGGCCCGGAATTCGAGAAGCGCGGCATGTGGCCCGCCGATGTGCACCTCGTCGGCAAAGACATCATCCGCTTCCATACCGTCTACTGGCCTGCGTTCTTGATGGCCGCGATGCTCCCGCTGCCAAAGCAGGTCTGGGCGCATGGCTGGTTCCTCATGGACGCGGCGAAAATGAGTAAGTCCAAAGGCAACGTAGTCTTGCCGCGGCCAATCACCAACATGCTCGGCATGGACGCTCTGCGCTATTTCCTCTTGCGCGAAGTGGTCTTCGGCCAGGACGGCAACTTCAGCTACGACGCCCTCGTCACCCGCTACAACAGCGACCTCGCCAACGGCCTCGGCAATCTCGCCAGCCGCACCGCCGCCATGCTCGAAAAGAATTTCGCCGGCAAGGTCCCGAAACCCGGCACGATTCTCCCTCAGGACGAGGTCCTCGCCAAAGAAGCCCAAAGCGCCATCGGCGAAGTCCTAGAACGCTATGAAAAATTCGAATTCGCCCGTGCTCTCGAAACAATTTGGAGCGTCATCGCCATCGCGGATAAATATCTGACCACCGAACAGCCTTGGGCCCTGGGGACTTCGCCGGATGAGGAATCCCGCAAAGCCACAATCTTGTGGACCACCGCGGAGCTCCTCCGCATCGTCACCGCTTTGGCGCATCCAGTCCTCCCGGACAGCACCACCAAGGTATGGAAGCTCCTCGGTCAACCGATCGCGATTGGGGTGACACCATTGGACGGATTGCGTTGGGGGCAATTAGCGCCAGGAATAACTCTAGGAAAGTTTGAGGCGCTCTTCCCGCGCGTAGAAAAAACCGAAGCTATAGAGAGGATCGAAGCCATGGCAAACGAAGAACTCAATCCCACACAAGCGGCCCCCGCGGCTGCTCCGGCAGCCACTGCTCCTGCTGCTGGAGCCGCTGCTGCAGCACCCGCGGCCGGACCAACCGAGAAAATCGCTATCGAGGACTTTACGAAAGTAGAAATGCGTGTAGGCCAGGTCAAAACCGCCGAGCGCATCGTCGGCGCAGACAAACTCCTGAAGCTCACCGTCGATATTGGCTCGGAAGTCCGCCAGATTTGCGCCGGCATCGCCCAATTCTACGAACCGGAATCGCTCATCGGCCGCAAAGTAGTCGTCGTAGTCAATCTCGCGCCGCGCAAGCTCCGCGGCGTTGAGTCCAACGGCATGATCGTTGCCGCATCGGTAGGCCCTGACGGCCGCCCGGTGCTAGCCGGCTTCCACGAAGACGTGGAGGTAGGTTCGCGCCTAAAATAGTGTATCGTAGCCGTCCCCACACAATCAAAACGTCCATGGACCTGATCGATTCACACGCGCACATCGATTTCCCGCAGTTCGACGAAGACCGCGACGCCATGCTCGAACGCGCCCGCGCCGCCGGTGTGAACACGATTCTCGCCATTGGCGTAGGTCCCGGTCCGGAAAAGCTGGACGCTGCGATTCCATACTCCGAAGCCCACGACTGGATCTACACCACCGTCGGCATCCATCCACACGAAGCCAAGGAAGTCACTCCCGCGCATCTGGACACTCTCGCCCGCCTCGCGAAGCATCCCAAAGTCATTGCCTTCGGCGAAATCGGTCTGGATTATTTCTACGACCACTCCCCCCGCGACGTCCAGCAACGCGTCTTCCGCGATCAGATGCAACTCGCCCACGCCGCCAAATTGCCCATCATCATCCATTGCCGGGACGCCTGGTCCGATTGCCTGGATATGCTCGAGACCCATTGGAGGCCCACTGGCCTCGGCGGCATCCTGCACTGCTTCACCAGCACCATCGAAGACGCACGGCGTGGCCTCGACCTCGGCTTCATGGTCTCCTTTACTGGCAATTTGACTTATCCAAAAGCCCAGAACATTCGCGACGTTGCGAAAGCTGTGCCCCTGGAAAACATCTTGATAGAGACGGACTCTCCCTACCTCTCGCCCCAGCCCGTGCGCGGCAAACGAAATGAGCCCGCCTATGTGGCGGAGGTGGCCAAGGCCCTTGCGAATGTGAGAAACTTAGGGACCGAAGAAACGGCCGCAACTACAGCCGCCAATTTCCGGCGTTTTTTCAAACTTACTCAACCGGTCTCGAATCCGGTTGCGGTATCGCGCGGGTCCAGGGGCGCGAATTCAGGAGAACGGCCATAGCGTTACTCACTGTCAAAGAAATTTTTGAGCTTGTGCGGGAAGACCTCGTCCTGGTCGAACAGGAATTGTCGCGCCAAAGCGCCTCGGCCTATCAGCCTGTTTCAGAAATCACAAGCTACTTGCTTGGCGGGGGAGGGAAGCGCCTCCGGCCCGCACTCCTGTTGCTCTGTCACGGCTACGCATCCGGGCATCAGGTCAGTCGCCGCAGCGCCATCAAACTGGCCTCCGTAGTCGAGTTGCTCCACAGCGCCACTCTGATCCATGACGATGTGATCGACAGTGCTGACACTCGCCGCGGCCGTCCCTCCGCCAACACTCGCTGGGGAAATCACCGCAGCGTCCTCGCGGGAGACTGGCTGTACATGCAGTCCTTCCAAATTGCGCTGGAAGAACGGAATTTTCATGTGCTTGATATCCTCATCGACCTGACCCAGAAAATGGTCGAAGGCGAACTCATCCAGTTAGCCAAAATTGGCCGCATGGATGTCACCGAAGATGACGCCCTGAAGTTAGCCACCCACAAAACCGCGTGCCTCTTCAGCGGCTGTGCCCGCCTCGGCGCGGCTCTCGGCGGATTTGACGAGCAGCACGAAGAAGCCCTGGCCGAATATGGCCGCTATGCCGGTCTGGCCTTTCAATTGGTGGACGACCTTCTCGATTTCACCGCCTCCAGCGAACAACTCGGCAAGCCTGTCCTCAGCGATCTAAAAGAAGGCAAGGTCACGCTTCCGCTGATTTACGCCATGGAAAACGGACACCGCGAAGCTCGCGAAATGGTCGCCCGCGTCCTAGAAGAAAAAGAATTCCACTCCGTGCAGCCCGAAACGCTAGTCGCCCTGGTTCGCGATTCCGGCGCCCTCGATCGCACCCGCAACCTCGCCATCGATTACGTCCGTCGCGCCAAAGAATGCATCAACGGCGGCGGTGAAGCCGAATACGGCCGAGCCCTACGCACCCTCCCCGACTTCATCCTAGAACGCGAATACTAAATTTAAATAAATGTTGTCATCCCGAGCGCAGCGAGGGACCTGCTTTTCCCTTTGCCCTCCAAGCGAATTACAATAACCTGCGTCCCGGAGGCAAACCATGCTCCCCTTCAAACTCATCTACCACGAACGCTACGACCTCCATCTCGGCGCCCATGTCTTCCCCTCACAAAAATTCCGCCTCCTCGCCGAATCCCTCCTCGCCGACGGCGTCGCCACCCACGAAAATTTCTTAAGCCCTGCGCCCGCCTCCGACGCCGACATCCTTCGCGTCCACACCGCCGACTGGGTCAACAAACTAAAAACCGGCACGCTCACTCGCAGCGAGGAAATGAAACTCGAAGTCCCCTACTCGCCAGAATTAGTGGAAGCCTTCTGGCTGGCCGCGGGCGGCACCATCGCCGCTGCCCAATTCGCCCTTCACGACGGCTTCGGTTGCAATCTCGGTGGCGGCTTTCATCACGCCTACCCCGGCCACGGCGAAGGTTTCTGCGCCATTCACGATGTCGCCGTGGCCATCCGCCGCCTCCAGCACGACAATGCCATCCGCAAAGCTATGGTCATCGACACCGACGTTCATCACGGCAATGGCACCGCCGCGATCTTCTCGAAAGACGACTCCGTCTTCACCGTCTCGATCCACCAACTCAACAACTACCCCGCCCACAAACCCGCCTCCAGCCTGGATCTCAATCTTGAAGATGGCGTTGCCGACGATCAATATCTGCAAACTCTTCTGCCCGCAGTCCGCCGCTCGCTCGATAATTTCCAGCCGGACATGGTTTTCTACCTAGGCGGCGCCGATCCCTATCGCGACGACCAGCTGGGCGGCTTGGATATTTCCATGGAGGGTCTGAAGTCGCGCGATCGAGGCGTCTTCGAAGAAGCAAGAAAACGAAAAATCCCAGTGGTCACTACACTAGCCGGAGGTTACGCGAGGCGAATCGAAGACACGATTCGAATCCACAGGAACACAGTTTGTGCCGCACAAGAAATTTCCGCGGCATTCCCGCAGGCACGCCCGGCAGGGAATTAAGGTCGAACCGCCGCTGCCGCCGAGGCACCCGCGGGCGCAACCGCACGATCAATCGCACTCCCCAGCGATTTTTCAAAATCGTCGGGATCGAATCCATCCGACCGAAACGCAATCTTCCCGCTGCGATCCAGGATCACCGTAGTGGGAAACGAATCCACTCGCAAAAGCCGGTCAAGACCGTCCGCGAACAACGCGGGCGTCTTGGGCTTTTCTTCCGCCAGAAATGGCCCCACCAGCGATTCATCGTCGTCGCAGTTCAGCGCATAAAACACCACATCCGGCTTCAAAGCATAGCGCGCTGCAACTCTCTCGAACAGCGGCTCCAATTCCTTGCAAGGTCCGCACCACGTCGCCCAGAAACTCAGAACCATAATTTTCCCTTTGGCATCCGCAAGCCGCACCGCACTCCCGTCACTCACCTTCCGCAACACAAAATCATAAGGTTCTTTGCCATTGGGATTGCGCGCGGGCTTCGTGAAGGTGGCGGCAGCCGTACTCGCGTCGAACGCGTGCAGCATATAATCCCCCAACCCATCTTCCGATCCATGAGCCAGCCGCCACACATTCCCGATTTTCTTCCGCAGTTCGGCGCGGGAAGTGGCGCTATTCGCCCCATCGGTCAGCGCAAACGCCCGCGCATATTGCTGGATCGCCGCATTCGGGTCCTTATTCAATTCCGCAAGCTCGCCCAGCCGCTCCGCCGCGTTGGCGTTGGGCACAAGCGCATAGCTCGCTTCAAAATCCTTTTGCGCGTTCACGTTGTCGTTCAATTTCTGATACAGGTCGCCGCGCACCAGCAGCAGGGAAGACTTATCCTTTTTCTTCGAAGCCTCCCAGTCCTCCGGAGAGACTCGTGGTGACTTATCGGCCGGCGTCGTGTGGTCCACATACTCCAACACTCGGCTGCAGTAAAAAACCGCGCGCCGGTAGCCCGGCACGTCGCCATAGCGATTCAGAAGTTGGATGGTAAGAACAGTATTGGAAATGTCATCGGGATTTAAGGAAACCAGCCGCTCGGAATAATCCAACGCCCGCGGAAAGTCCCGCAGTTGCAGGCTGGATTCCACCAGCGCCCGGTAGATCTGCGGCCGCTGCGTGGATTCCGGATATTTCTTTAGAAACGCCTCAAGGTTTTTAACCAGCGCCGCGCGATCGTTAGCCGCGCTGTCGATCGCCCTTTGCAGGTCCAGTCTCTCGATGTCCTGTTGCTGTGGGTGTTTTTCAGGTGCGGCATGCTGCGGCGCCAGCACGGGTGCCGCCGGGGCTGGCGCCGAAGGTGGCGGCGTCTGACCCTGCTGACACCATCCTGCTACCGGCATACACAACGCCAGCCAAATCAGAAGGGGGAGTCGGCGAACAATCACGTGGCGGTGGATCAACACAAACTATATTGTACCGGGGTGAAAGCACTTTTGCAGCGTGCCGGAAGCACGTCTGCTAATCTACGTTCCCTGAACGTCAACGCCGCCCGACACCGTATGCACTTCAATGCGCCCTGAAGAAGATCCGATGTGCGCGCGCAGAGAGTGCTTGCCCTGTTCCTCAAGGATTACCGGGATATTTGTGCGAATATCCCCGGAAGTAGTTTCGGCGGTAAACAGAAAGCTCGCGCTGGGTGGCACGCGAATATCGATGGACCCGGAGACCGACTTCAGTTCCCAATAACGGCTGGCGCTAGGGTCGCCCGAAACGTTCACGGAACCCGAAATAGCATGAATCTTCAAGTCGCTCTTCGCCCCGTTCACTTCAATCGCGCCGCTCGCTGCCGACGCTTCCACGCGGTCACCCGGGTTGGTAATGCGAATGGATCCGGAAGCCGCGCTGACCTGCAGGTCGCCCTTCACATTGGCCACAACGATTTCGCCCGAAGCGCTGTTCACCCTCAGGATTCCGCCGATCCCGGAAACGTCGATGCCACCGCTAGCCGCGGACACTTGCGTGTCCTTCTCGACGTTGTACACGTGGAGATAGCCGGAAGCCGAAGAAGCTTTGACCGGCCCGCGAACACCGTCGATCGTCATGCCGCCCGAAGCCACGCTGGCATCAATGTCCGTATCGTGCGGGACCTCGATCTTGTAATCGATGGAAACATTCCGAAACATCGAATTGTTCCGGCCAATGCGCACCACATTGTCATGCTGTTCCACGGGAGGATTCGCCAGAACCTCCTGAACGTTCTTCTCAGAGCCGCCGAACACCGACCATCCCGGCGTCACTTTGCCGACGATATGCACCTTGGCGTCGGCGCTTCCGCGAATCTCCACGTTGCCCGAGCCGTTATTCAACTCCAGCCGCACGGCGCCGGACACTGTAAACGTGCGCTCAAAAGCATTATCCGCGGCAGTGGCGCGGGTGGGGGCCAGCGCAACGCTGGCGAACAGCAGTAAAGCGCCTGGAATCCAGGCTTGGCGAGTCGTTCTGGTCAGGGAAGTCGTATGCCTCACTCTGCCCTCCTGTACAAAAGATACGCAAGTTGAAGCGATTATGTTCCCGCGGATTTGCTCAGCGTTTCATTCAAGGAACCCTGCCGGTATCCCTCCAGGTCCAGGGTTACATACGTGAATCCAACGGCTTTCAGCGCGGCGGAAATCGCCGAAGCCATCTCCGGCGTAAACGCCCGGGGCAGCTCCTCGGGTGCCACCTCGACCCGTCCCAATGTGTCATGCAGCCGTACGCGGAACTGCCGGAATCCCAATCGCCGGAGCTCCACCTCGCCCCGTTCCACCAGAGACAAACGCTCCTCGGTTACCGGCGTCCCATACGGCAGCCGTGATGCCAAACACGCCGAAGCCGGCCGGTCCCACATGGGCAACCCGGCCCGCTGCGCCAGAAACCGAATCTCCGGCTTATGCAGTTGCGCGTCCAGCAGCGGCGTCAGCACTCGATGTTCCGTGGCCGCGCGCTGGCCAGGCCGGAAATCCGAAATGTCATCGGCATTGACCCCATACGCGACTGCGGCAAACCGTCTCTCCGATGCAATCGCATCGAGCACAGAAAACAGTTCGTCCTTGCAGTAATAACACCGGTTCTTGTCATTCACGCGATACGCCGGATTCTCCAGCTCCCGGGTTTCCACAAACTCATGCCGCGCCCCTGTCGCGCGAAGAAAAATCTCCACCTGCTCCCGATCGAAAGCGGAATAGCTGGCCGAAATGGCCGTTACCGACAGCGCGCGGTCACCCAGAGCACGATGAGCGGCCCAGGCCAGATATGCCGAATCAATCCCCCCCGAAAGTGCCACGATCACCGAAGGGAGTGCAGCCAGCCGGTCAAGCAAACCCAGCTCTTTTTCCCCAGCCATCTCAGCCGACGGCTCACCCATCCGAATTTGCACCAAAGCACTCATTCAAGCCTTGAGTATATCTCAGCCCGAATCCGCAACGATACCAGCTAACAACCGTAGCCCCCGCATTCCTCGTGACATGTAAAAACCCGCGCCGTCATCCTGAGGAGTCCGCGACGAAGGATCTCAACCACCGCGTTTTTGCACCAACCCAACTGCGCCACAAAAAAAAACGGTCATCCCGAGCGAAGCGAGGGACCTGCTTTTCTTTCCCCTCCCAGCTGCCCCACTCGGAGCCCGTTCCGCGGAGGGTGGTTCTTGCCGTTGTAGCGCCGTGCCTTCAGGCCGGCATCTTGGGGTTTTCCGCTCTTATACGGCCCGCTTTCCGAAGCTGTCCGTGCACTCTGAACCGCAAACTCACCACCACTACCAAACATCCATCACTTAAAATCTAGCAACGCGTCAACCGTCCCCTTCTCCGCATCCGTCTGCAACCAATGCCCCACGGTGTCGTAATGCACTGGCAAATCCTTGAAAATCACTTCGCGGTGAGACTCCAGCCGCATCAGGAATTCTTCGAACACGATTTTGTCCATCACGTCGCCCGGTTTGATCGGCCATGCATCCCGGATCATCTTTTCTCCCGCAAGCGACATCCCCGTGATCGTCATCTCGTGAAACCGGTACTGCTTGCCTTCCGTGATCGCAACCGTATACGTAACCGTGTGAGCCTGATCGTCGTACTTCGCCACCGGCTCGACCTTAGCCTCCAAATAGCCAAGGTGCCCGTACTCGTCTCGCACGCGTTCCCAACCGCCTTCGATCGTCATGCCATCTGCCACATCACCGGGATTTAACCGCATCGCTGCCTTGAGAGTTTCTGACGGCACCGCGCTGTTTCCTTGCCACTGCGCTTCTTGCCAGCGATAGACAGCCCCTGGCGCGCACGGCACAAAAACCGGAATCTCTTCGGGGAATTTCTTGTTCGGATCGCCCGAAAGCCGCACCTGCGCGGGCCCCAGCTTCGCCCGCAGATAGCCTTGCTGCAGATAAATTGGCCGGATAGCCTCCGCCAGGAATACATCAATCGTCAGCCGCGAGTAAGGCTTGCGCAGCACCTCCGAAAGATGTTGTTGCACAGCAAGATTGCTGGCCAACGCAGGATCGCTGAAGTCCATGCTGGCAATCGTTTGCGTCACTCCGGTTACTTGAAACTCCTGCTCCGACCCGTCGATCAGCGGATTCGCCAGGACATAATGTTGAATCTCCGCCTTCAGGCCGTGCGCCGTCAAAAAAGACGCCAGCGAATTGCCCGCCAGGTCCACCACCGTCCCGCCTTCGGGCAAAGTCCCATCGTAAAACGGCAGATCCTTCCGAATCGCGTCCGACAGTTCGCTATCGTCAAACCACGGAAAATTATCGTACGCCACCGGCAATCGCGGCGTTTCTTCCAGATGAAACGTCAACGTCACATCGTTATTGTGAGTGTCAAACTTATAGTTCACCTTCGCGAACAGTCCGCTGCGCAAAAGCAGGTCGGCGGCGTCCTGCAACTCCTTCCGCCCAACCTCAGTTCCGATTTGCAGTCCAGACAGCGAAGCCACCTGTGCCTCGCTGAATGTCTTCAATCCTTCAGCGCGAATTTCCTTCAGGGTAGCTGTCTGTGGATAGGCTTGGGGTGCAAAGCTGAGGAAGAAAAGCAGAGCAAGCGGAAAGACCCGGTAACAGGACCGCATGAAGCTATAGTAGCTCATCGCAAAAATTTATGCCGCTTTACGGAACACCGTTCTGTTTCAGTCCGAAGCCGCCGTCGGCTGGTTCTTACTGTGAATCTCGCGAGACTTGTCGATCACCCACTGCGGAAAGGATGGCTCTCCCAGTGGTGGCTGCCCGCGCGTAATCGCCCAGTGGTCGATCCAGCCCGTGCCCTCACCCACATATTCGTCGGGAGTGCTATACGCCGGGTCGCTGATCGCGTTTTGCAGCGTGATAAACTGATATCCGCGCTTGCGCAGCTGGTCCAGAACGTCGCCAACGTGATCCGCCTCCAGCCACGTCGCGTGAAGCAGCAAAACCTGTTTGGGTTCGTAGCCGAGCAAGCTCTTCGAAAGCTTCTCGTAGTAATCAAAAATCGTAGTGGTGTACGAAAGATAGGAACTCACCAACTGTTGCTGCAGTGCGGTGTCCTGGCGTTTCCGCGCGTCCGCATACACGCCCGCATACATCCAGTCCCACGCATCCATCGTCACCGGAGCCACCTGGTACCCGCGTTGAGCGAGAAACGCTTCCGCCTCGCGCCGCGTTTGCAGATCATTCCCCGCATCTAGGTACGGGTGCCGCAAGTATCGCAATTTCATCTTGTGCTGCGCCATCAGCATCCGCGTAACCGTCTCCCCGCGCACAACCTCCTCTTCCCATGCCGCCAGCGTCACGCGATTCAGCGAAGTATGCGCGAACGTGTGATTGCCAAGCTCGAAACCGTCGTCCAGCCACAGGCTCATCGACTTGATGCGCTCGTCCACCTCGCCAACCTTGTACAGCTTTTGCTCGTTCACGAACCCGATCGCGGGAACTTTTTGTTCCCGCAGCGTCGTCAGCAACTTCGTGGTCATTTCCACGATTTCGGCGCCGGTCATCGAATTCGCGTCCCCGGCGGGTAGATCATCAATGGTGATGGCAACAAAGCGCTGTGGAGTGGTCTGCGAAAGAACAGGAATACCTGCGGCCAGCCATACGATCAAAGCAAATAAAATACAGCGAGCGTAAATCGCTTTCATAGCTAACCCCCGGATAAATCCCGCTAAATCCAACCTGGCCGCCGAACCCTTCTTCCGGTTTGATTCTAGTTCCTGCCGCAAAGGATGGCAAAGACCCATGTACAAAACATGTACAAAATATGTGATGGAAACACGCCTTAAAAAATGGAGATTAGGGGGTCGGCGCTTCAGCGCCGACATTCCGGGCCAGGAAAATCTGGGCTTTAGCCCCTGAGGGAACTCCTCTCTTCGTATCGATTTATAAGACAGGTTCTATTCGACGGTGACGGATTTTGCCAGGTTGCGCGGTTGATCCACGTCGCAGCCCCGCCGCACCGCGATGTGATACGCGAGCAATTGTAGTGGAACAATTTCCAGCAGCACCGAAAGCAGATCGGAAGTTGGCGGCAGCTCAATTAAGTGGTCCGAAGCTTCACGCGCCAAATGATCGCCTTGCGTCGCAATCGATATCACGATCCCGTCGCGCGCCTTCACTTCCTTGATATTCGAAACGCTCTTCTCGTAAAGCGTCATGGACGCCGGATCGGATTCATCGCGCGTCGCCAAAACCACGACCGGCAGGTTTTCGTCAATCAGCGCGTTCGGGCCGTGCTTCATCTCCCCCGATGGATAACCTTCGGCGTGAATGTACGAAATTTCCTTCAGCTTCAACGCGCCTTCCAACGCAATCGGGTAGTGAATGCCGCGCCCCAGATAAAGAAAATCCGACTGCCGGAAAAATTGCCGCGCCAGCGAATCGTACAATCCCGTCGCATCCGCCTGCAGTATCGTTTCCACCTTGTGCGGAATTTGTAGTGATTCCAGCATCAACTTGCGAGCGGCCTCCGGCGAAAGTTTGCCGCGAATCTGCCCGAGATACGACGCAAGCAGCAACAACGCCGCAATCTGCGCCGTGAACGCTTTCGTCGAGGCCACACCAATCTCCGGTCCTGCATGGGTCAGGATCGTCCCCGCGGCCTCGCGCGTAATCATCGAACCCTTCACGTTGCAGATCGCCAGCGTCGGCGAACCTTTTTGCTTCGCCTCGCGCTGGGCCGCCAGCGTGTCCGCCGTTTCTCCGGATTGACTGATGCAAACCGTAAGCGTCTTCGAATCGAGGATCGGATCGCGATAGCGAAATTCGCTGCCGTAATCCACTTCCACGGGAATCCGCGCCAGCCGCTCAATCATGAACTTCCCGGCCAAACCCGCGTGCCAGCTCGTCCCGCACGCGACGATGCGCACATTGTGGAAGCCGCGGAATTGCTCCTCGGAAATCTGCATGTCATCCAGAAACACTTTGCCGGTGTCCTGGGAAATTCGCCCGAGCAGCGTGTCCCGGATCGCTCGCGGCTGCTCGAAGATTTCTTTCTGCATGAAATGCTTGTAGCCGCCCTTTTCGGCCATGATCGGATCCCAGGTGACCTGGTGAGCCGGCCGCTCCACAGGGTTGCCTTCCAGGTCCGTTACACGAACGCCTTCCCTGGTCAGAATCGCTACGTCCCCATCTGCCAGAAAGAAAATGTTCCGCGTGTGCTCCAGCAACGCAGGAATATCGCTGGCCACAAAATATTCGCCGTCGCCCAGGCCAATGACCGACGGGGGCCCAATGCGCGCCGCGATCAGCTTCTGCGGATCCTTGGCCGACAAAAACACCAGCGAATAGATTCCCCGCAGGTCCTTCAGCGTTTTGCGAACCGCCTCTTCGAACGGCAATTCCTTCGCATATTTCTCCACAAGGTGCGCCACGATCTCTGTATCCGTTTCGGTGACGAACTTGTGGCCTTCCTTCTGCAGCTTTTCCTTTAATTCGAGGTAATTTTCAATGATTCCGTTGTGCACCACAACGTACTGCCCGGTGCAATCGCGATGCGGGTGCGCATTTTCTTCCGTCGGCCGTCCGTGCGTGGCCCAGCGCGTGTGGCCGATTCCATATGTGCCTTCGATTGGCGAGTTTTGGATTACTTCTTCAAGGTTGCGCAGTTTCCCGGGCGCCCGTCGCAGGTGCAGTTTCCTGGACGTATCCACCACCGCGATTCCGGCCGAGTCATAGCCGCGGTATTCCAGCTTCCGCAGCCCTTCGATGATCACCGGGACCACCTTCTTGGAGCCGATATAGCCGACTATCCCGCACATGCCAACGTTCTCCTGTTTGCCAGGCGTTTAGCTTAGCACGGGCCTGTTCGGAAACATTCCATGCGCGCGGGTGGGAAGTCGTAAAAGTTACTGAGGAATGGGGTCGTTCAACGTGCGTACGATCTCATAGGTTTTGAGCTTGCCGTTCACGTCAAAGTGAAAAGTCACGCGCGCCGTCACCGGCTGCATTCTTTCCGTATCGATATGCCGGATCTTCGCGACGATCGTATCCGCCTGATCCGAAGGCTCCATCGGGTATGCTTGTGAGGACAGAAATTCCGTTACTGTTCCTTGTGTGCTTCCCAGCGGCAAATGCTCTTGCAGCATCGCCTGAATCGGTTTCAGTTGCGGATCGTCCACCACCGGCAACGCGGATTGCTTGCAGCCAAAAACACACAGCACTGCGCCAAACAAAAATAGAGAAATCAAGCCCAGCTTAGACCGGTTATGTGTGCGGCAGGGCAAGGAAGTCATGGATTCAACCTATTCCACGATTTCGAAGCGGTATTCTTCAATCACCGGATTGGCCAGCACTTCTTTGGAAATACGTTCAAGTTGCGATTGCGCTTCGTCCCGATTCCAGCCATTCAGGTTCAGCACGAAGAATTTGCCCTGGCGAACGTCCTCCACCTGCGAATATCCCAGGCCGGAAAGGGCATGTTGAATAGTTTGACCCTGCGGATCGAGCACAGTGCGCTTTGGCATTACCCAGACATGAGCTTTCATAAACTCAGTATAGCATCGGCCCTTTCTCGCGTGGAGTACGGCAACACCGTAAACCTACCGGGTCACTTCCGCAAACGAAAAATCAAAACTGTTGGACACCAGTTTCCTCAGCTCTGCTTCGTTCAGTCCCATCTCTCTAGCGTGCTGGTATTCCTCGCGCAGCGACGTGTGAAACATCGCAGGATCGTCCGTCGAGAGCACCGTGGGGATTCCATGCCGCAGCAGTTGTGGCAGCGGGTGTTGCCGGATCGACGGCGCATCAACCCGAAGTTGCGTAGCCAACGCCCCTGTTCGAACATTGCTCACCGGGCACACTTCCAGGACAATCCGTCGCGCCGCCAGCAAATCCATCAGCGCCGGATCGTGGATCGCCGCGATTCCGTGGCCAACCCGTTCCACGCCCAACAATTCCACGGCCTCGCAAATGTTTTCCGGGCCGCCAATTTCTCCCGCATGCATCAGCAGGTGCAAGCCGCAATGCGCAGCGCGCCTGTAAACCGCCTGGAAATTCTTCGTAGGCACACTCAATTCATCTCCGCCGATACCGAACGCAACAATTCGCGGAGAATTGCACTGCTTCGCCCAATCCACAACCTGCATCGCAAAATCGGCGCCGAATTGCCGCACCGCGTCAAACACCCAGTTCAAACGCAACCCTTTTGCCTCAAAGAGCTCGGCCGCCGCCAGCATCGCCTCAAAATTCGCTTGCGGATTCTGCTGCCGTAACAGCATCACTCCAATCGACAGCGTCACTTCCGCATACACCACGTTTTCCGCCAGCAACTGCTCGGCCAGGTCCGTCACGATCAGCGCGAAGTCCGCCGGTTCCCGCACAAACGAAGTCACCCACTTGAACCCCTCAATAAACGCCGTGAAATCGCTGTAAGCATAGCGTTGCCGAACCTCTTCCTCGCTTATTGTTATGCGGTGCCGCGCCGCCAAAGCAACGGCCGTCGCCGGACGAATCGATCCTTCCAGATGTAGATGCAACTCCGCTTTTGGCAGTGCGGCGATTTTGGCGGAGAGGGCGCTATGTTCCACGGGAACCAGTTAGTGCGGCAACGGCGGTTTTCCTGCGTTGGTCCAGGCCGTCAACCAGTAAGAACCAACGTCCGTCGCGGCATCGGACAATTGCTTGATCAGCGGAGCCGCCGCCAGATTGTAGAAGCGATCGTAATATTCGTCCGTGTAGGAACTTTGTCCGCGCTTCGCATTGCGATCGGCCAGCAGCACAGCTTCCAGCACGCTGTGCGCGTTCAGGCACATATCGAACGCGTAGTCGGTCGGGTCCGTAATAAATACCGCGTCATGTGAGTTCAACGGGAAAAACGAACCGTAGCGGACGATCAAAATGGTGTTGAAGCGCTCGTTCACGCCGGTCTGTCCGGTCAACCTGCCGTCATAATTCTCGGTGGTGTTAAACGGGTCGTGCGCTTCCGCAACATAATTTGCCAGGAACGCGGCATCAACCTTTGCCTCATCCCAGTGGCCCGTCTTCATGTCTTCCGTCAGTTTCGCGCTGTACACGCCGATTTGCCAAGGCAGCGTTCCCGTGGAATCGATTTTGGATTTGCTGTATTTGGCCAGCGCGGCCTTATAGCCGCGAGGTAAGGCCTCAAACGGGAATTTCCCATACTTATCAAGCTCAACGTAGTGGTTTTGTCTTTCGTTCGGACGCTTATCCAGCACGTTCAGCGTATCGTTCACATGTTCGATCAGGAAGTCTCGGTTCGCCTCGAAATAATTCCGCAAATCGTAAGGAAGTGTATCGACGGCATGGTTCACGATCAGCCGCTGCGCGTTCGTGCCCCACGCAATTCCCGCGCCAGGGTTGCACAACTCCACCAACGCAAGGAACAGTAAGGCCTTGCCCGTACCTCCTACCTTCCACAACCGTTGCCGGGGCATGAATTGTGTCCTTGGCAGGGCTCACCTGCTCGGGGCGGCCAACCTAAGCGTACTCTTCCTACGCCCATAGAAATAATAAATCACCAGTCCTATGATCAGCCAAGTGAAGAATCGCAGCCAGTTCATGATCGGTAGGCCGGCCATCAACAGCAAGCACGTCAGGATAGTCAGCACAGGAGCAATCGGACCGCCGGGCGCGCGGAAGGCGCGTGGTCGATTTGGTTCGCGGTAACGAAGAATCAACACGCCCCCGCCAACCAGTGCGAACGCGAACAGCGTGCCAATATTCGACAAATCGGCCAGCGTGCCGATGTCCAGCAGTCCTGCAGGAATCCCCACCACAAATCCTGCCAGCCACGTGGAAAAATCCGGGGTGTGAAATCGCGGGTGTACCCGGCCAAAAATTCGCGGCAGTAATCCGTCGCGAGACATCGCAAACCACACGCGCGCCTGCCCCAGCTGAAACACCAGCAGCGATGAGATCATTCCCATCAGCGCGCCCAGCAAAACCACCAGCCGCACCCCGCCAAAATGCAGCTTCTTCATCGTATTGACCACCGGCGCCGCGTCGCCCATCAGCGTTTGCCATGGCACCAGCCCCGTCAGCACCACCACCACCGCGATATACAACACCGTGCAAACCACGAGTGTCGCGATAATCCCTCGCGGCAAATCCCTCTGCGGATCCTTGCATTCCTCCGCCGCCGTTGACACGGAATCGAACCCAATGTACGTGAAGAAAACGATCGAACCGCCCGTCAAAATGCCCGGCCATCCGTTCGGCGCGAATGGGTGCCAATTCGCCGGGTGAATAAAACGCGCGGCAAACATCACGAACACCATGATCGCCACGATCTTCAAAAACACCATGACGTTGTTGGTTTCCGCCGATTCCTTGATCCCGCGCACTAGAATCACCGTCAGCAGCATCACGATGATAAATGCCGGCCAGTTGAACCCGAAATGCCATCCAGGCCCGTAAATGTCATTGCCCTGCAAGTCCTGCAGTCCCGTGGGGAGATACGCTGGAGAAATCCATCGCGGGTTCGGATGCCAACCGAACCAGTCCAGCAGCGCCACAACGTGCGCGGAGAACCCCACGCTCACCGCCATGTTGCTCACGGCATATTCCAGAATCAGGTCCCAACCGATAATCCACGCGATCAGTTCCCCCATCGTCGCGTAGGTGTACGTGTACGCGCTGCCCGCGATCGGGATCATCGCCGCCAGTTCGGCATAACACACCGAAGCAAATCCACAAACAATGGCAACCAGCACGAAAGAAAGCGCAATCGCCGGTCCCGCGCCCGGCCGTCCGAATGAAGTGGATCGCGTCAGAAGATATTGCAGTAGCGGCGCATTGAGCACCGACGAAACCTGCATCGTCTGCCCCGCGATCGCCGTGCCCACGATCGTGAAGATCCCCGAACCGATCACCGCGCCGATTCCCAGCGAAGTCAGGCTTAACCATCCCAGCGATTTTTTTAATTTGATTTCCGCGTTTTCGGAGTCGGACAAAAGCTGGTCGATGCTTTTACAGCGGAACAGTGCTGACGCCACTCAAGCTCTCCGATCCCATCCGCGCGCATGCGTGCCCACCAAAAAGCCCGCCACGGAATTTACAAGGATTGATCGCGCCCACTTTATCGCGAACACCATCCCACACGCAACTTACACCCCCGAAGCGCCCGGGCTTATCTTGTGGCACAGGCACTCCTGCCTGTGCTCTTGGGTTTCGTAGCGCTGGCTTCATGCCAGCTCTTGGGGTCTCTGAGTAGGGGCGCCGCACCGCCGCGCCCCATGTCCGCACAATCGCCCCGTCTCGCCTCGCCCCGCCCCGGGTGCCCCACGCTCGGGTTTGTGAGGGTGGGGCTAGGGTTTCCAACCCCCAAAAAAACACGTCATTCCGAATGGAGTCCGCGCAGTGAGGAATCCCTCTTCGATCTATTGTGGGCTCCGCCCTGGGTGCCCACGATAAGCGTCCTTTGCGAAGGGCGGGCCGTGGGTTCCTCAGATGAGGTCCCAACTGTCCTGGTAGCGCCGGCATCCTGCCGGCAGCATCCTGAGGAGCATCGTTTGCGACCAAGGCTCCCAACCTTAAGGTGACGTACTCTTGCGCCAGCTCGCGAGCCCAACACTACAACTGCTGCAACTGGGCGTACCTCTCCACAAACTTCTTCGTCCCGCGCCCAGGAAAACTCACACTCAACCGCCGGTCTTCGTCCTCGCCCTCAACTCCCACCACGGTTCCAACTCCAAACTCGGGGTGCCGCACTTTCTGCCCCAGCAACGGGTCGGCCCTCTTCCCGCCTTTAAACGCAGATCCAAACGAAGGTGACGTAGGCGCAGCCCGCCGCTGCGGCGCGCGTTGTGCCGGAGGCGCTATCCCCCGCGCCCGCCGCACAAACTCTTCCGCCGAATACGAATATTCCGGATCGGGCTCGTAACACCTCGATTCGCCAATCTCCGCCATTGATCCCCGCACGGTGTCCACAAGGTCCGCCGGTACCTCGGCCAGAAACCGGCTCGGCAGGGAAGCGCGCATCTGCTGTTCGTTTCCGAAAATCCGGCGGTACACCGCCCGCGTCAACGTCAGCGAATTTCGTGCTCGCGTCATTCCCACATACACGAGCCGCCGCTCCTCTTCAATTCCTTTTTCTTCTTTCACCGACCGGCTATGCGGGCAAATGCCTTCCTCCAACCCGGTCAGAAACACGTGATCGAACTCCAGCCCTTTTGTGCTGTGCAAAGTAATCAGTGTCACGCCCGGCTTGTCTTCGAACGAGTCTGCATCGCTGACCAGCGCCGCCGCATCCAGAAAATCCGTAAACGACTCCCCGGCTTCCTGGCTTTCCGCCACCGCTCGCGCCAATTCCTCCAGGTTTTCCATCCGCGCCACGTCATCGGGAGTGTTGCGGTCCCGCAGCATTGGCATATAGCCGGTTTCTTCTAGCAGAAAACGCAGAAATTCCGCGGGTTCCTTGGTGTTGTACGCCTCTCGCAGCCGCACCACCAGTTCCCGGAACGCCCGCAACGGGGCAGTGGCCCGCGTCGAAGCGGGATTCGTCATCAAAGACTCAATCGCATCCCACAAAGAAAGTCTTTCTCGATCGGCGATCTCTCGCAGCGCATCAACCGTCGTCTTTCCGATCCCTCGCGCCGGAACGTTCAACACCCGCAGCAGCGAAATATCGTCTTCCGGATGTAGCGCCAGCCGCACATACGCCAGCGCATCTTTCACTTCCGCCCGGTTATAAAAACTGAATCCGCCAACCAGCTTGTAGCGAATCCCTCTCCGCCGGAACACTTCTTCGAACGAACGCGACTGGAAGTTCGTCCGGTATTCCACGGCACACGTCTGGTCCGGATCGTCGCTCAAAATCCGTTCCACTTCGCCAGCCACAAACTCCGCCTCGGCCTGCGCATCGCGCGCCTCGTAGTAACGAAGATTTGCGCCCTTTTCTTTCTGCGCCTGCAGGTTCTTCCCCAGCCGCCCGGGATTGTTGGACACCACCGCCGCCGCCGCATCCAATATCGCTTGCGTCGACCGGTAATTCCGCTCCAGCCGCACCACCTTCGCCGAAGGATAATCCTGCGAGAAGCTCAGCAAAATGGAAACGTCCGCGCCGCGCCAGCGATAGATCGATTGGTCTTCATCGCCAACCACGCAAACGTTCCTGTGCTCGTTCGTCAGCAAACGCAACAGGTCATACTGCACGCGGTTCGTATCCTGGTATTCGTCCACGTGAATGTACGCAAACCTCGCGCGCCAGCGTTCCCGCACATCCGTGGATTCCCGCAGCAGCCGCGCCGAACGCAGCAGCAGGTCGTCGAAATCCACCGCCTTGCTGTTCTTCAGTAACTCTTCGTAACAAACGAAAATGTCCGCGACCTTCCGCATGTCCGGCCCCAGCGCCGTCGCCCGCACCTGCTCCGGTGTCTCTCCATGATTCTTCGCGTAGCTGATTCGGCTCAGCACGTTGCGCGGCGTCAGTCCGTCTTCCTCGATCCTCAGCCGTCCCATCGCCAGCTTCACCGCGGTGATCTGGTCGTCGTCATCGTAAATCGCAAAATCCTTCGGCAGCCCGGCGTGGATTGCCTCACGGCGCAGAAGCCTTGCGCACAGTGAATGGAACGTGGAAATCCACGGCCTCGCGGGTGGCACGCCTGCACGCAGCAGCAGGTCGGTCACCCGGCTCTGCATTTCTTCCGCGGCCTTATTCGTAAACGTGACCGCCAAAATCCTTTCCGCCGGCGTCCCCTTCGAAATCAGGTTGGCCATGCGAAATGTGATCGCGCGCGTTTTCCCGGTACCGGCTCCGGCAAGAATCAACACCGGCCCTTCGGTGGTTTCCGCAGCAACGCGCTGTTCTGGGTTCAATTGTTCTAAGAGATTTTGCATTTGGGTTTGGAACAACGATTTGTTCGACACTCCATGGTAGCCGACCCTCTTGGGTCCGGCAAATCGGCCAAAATTGCGCTGTGGATTTATCTGTCAGTCGAAAACGCGATTTACTCGGACGTGCCGTGTCCGAGCGCGATATCAAAGTACGAAAGCGGCTGATTATCTCCCATGGAGACGATATTCGGCAGATACAGGTGAGAGTTTTGCAACAGGTCCAATTCTCCCCTCAAATCAAAATAGATCAGTCCGGCCACCGTACTGTGCGCTGCCACCACCGTCGTCGGCATTCCTGCATTCTGGCAAGCGTCCCGCAGCGCCGTCCAATTCGAATCCCGCGCGGACTTCGGGCCAGTGCTCGGTATCGGTATCGGCAAAGGAATGCGTTTGGCTGTCGGGTCCTTACCGTTGTTTTTCAACATCACTGTGTCCGCAACCTCATCCGGCGTAAGCGACGCGATTTCCTGGCGATTGTCTTCGCCCAATTCCACTAGCAGGCGGATACTCTGGTAGTTCACTTTCAGCGCGTAGTTGTTGTCATTGCGGAAACTCATGTGAATGGCCACAACGCCCTTCGCAAACGGCGACTTCTTCGGGAATTTCTCCTTGTACTCGCTCGCTTCCGTCCATGGATTAAGGCCGATAGTCACCCCTTCATGCGAATCCGTGATTTTTTCATGCATCGCAGCGGAAGAATCCCCCGCGCTCTGTGTCGCATCCTTGTTTTGTGCGGCAACCGAAGTGGCGATAAAAGCCGTGAGAAGACAGGCGAGGAAGTTTCGCATGAGGCTATAATAGAATGTTTGCATCCTGAGGCCTTCGATTCATGGGGAAGAAGCAGGGTTGCCCCTGCTTGTTTGACCTCGGGCGTTCACAAATCCCGGATCTAACCGGAGTCCAAATCGAGTGTACTTCGTTTATAGCATATTGATGGGTCTCGCGGCCCTGTTCACGGCGCCGTATTGGCTGATTCAGGGCATCCGCCACGGAAAATATTTTTCCAACCTCGGCGACCGCCTCGGCTTCGTAACCACCGCCACAGACCGCCTGCCAACGGACCGCCCCGGTGCTATCTGGATTCACGCCGTGTCTGTGGGCGAAGCGCTTTCCGGAGTCGCGTTGGCCAAGCGTCTCAAAGAAACGTATCCGAAGCGTCCCCTCGTTGTATCCACCACCACGCAAACTGGCTACGCGCTTGCGAAAGAACGCATGCTATTCGCCGACGCCGTGATTTACTTCCCATTCGATTGGGGCTTCAGCGTCCGCCGGGTTCTCAACTCCGTGAAGCCCGCTCTCATCATCATTCTCGAAACTGAAATATGGCCCAACTTCCTGCGCGAATCCCGCAAACGCAATATCCCCGTCATTTTCGCCAGCGGTCGTATCTCCGACGGCTCCTTCGCGCGTTACCAGAAATATCTCCGCCTCTTCGGCTTTTACCTCCGCCCATTCCTGGAATCTGCTCTTCGAAACGCCGCCTCCTTTCTTATGCAAACGCCCACGGATGCCGACCGCATTCATGCACTGGGAGCGCCCGCGGATCGTGTGAAGGTCATCGGCAATCTCAAATACGATATGAGCCTGCCTGACGCGACGCCTCTTTCTCGCTGGCTCGCCGATGAATGCAAGCGTCTCCAAAGGTGGCCGGTGATCGTCGCCGGCAGCGTTGTTGCAACGGAAGAGCCGCTCGCGCTGATTGCCTTCGGCGTGGTCCAGGGCGACTTTCGAAACGCCTTGCTCGTACTTGCGCCGCGCAAGCCGGAGCGTTTCGTCCCCGCCGCCGAATTCATCGAGGAATCTCACCGTAAATTTATTCGCAGGTCGGAAATACCTGTGCCTGGCCCGGGCATCACACCGAAAACCGACGGAAATTCCAACGCCATCTCCGCCGACACCACCGTCATTTTGCTCGATAGCATTGGCGAACTCGCCTCACTCTACCCCTTGGCCGATGGCGCCTTTGTCGGCGGTTCCCTGGTCGAAGCTGGTGGCCACAATATTCTGGAGCCCGCCGCCTTTGGAAAAGTTCCTGTCTTCGGTCCTTCCATGGAAAACTTTGCGGACATTGCCGCGCGCTTCGTGCAAGCCGGCGCTGCCATCCAGGTGGAAAGCCCGGAAGACGCCGGCGTAGAGTGGATTCACCTGCTGAAGGATCCCGCAAAAATGAAGCGCATGGGAGATTCCGCGAAGCAACTTGTAGAAACCAGTCGCGGCGCTCTCGATCGCGTCATGGCCGAAGTCGCCAGGCAATTCGGTGGCGCTTCTCAATGAACCTGCCGCCGCTGCTGCGGTTGCTCCTCTGGCCGCTGTCGGTGTTGTACGGCGCAGTCACGGAATGGCGCGCGCGGCTATATGAAAAGGGAACTCTTCGTCAAAAGCGATTGGATCGTCCGGTCATCAGCGTGGGAAATCTCACCGTCGGCGGCACTGGCAAGACGCCCATGGTGATCTGGTTGGCCGAACGGCTGCTCGCGGAAGGGAAGCGCGTGGGTATTTTGAGTCGCGGCTACAAGGGCAATGACGGCACCAGTGACGAAATCGAGCTAATGAAACACCGGCTGCAGCAGCGCGCCGTGTTCGGCGTTGGCCCGGATCGCTACGAAGAAGGCAAGAAGCTTGAAGCAAAGGTCGACGTGTTTCTACTGGATGATGGCTTCCAGCATCTGCAACTGGCGCGTGACGCGAACGTGTTACTCCTGGATGCCGCTCAGCCCCTCGCTAAACAAGCCATGCTCCCCACTGGCCGCCTCCGCGAACCTATTTCCGCCATGGCCCGCGCCGATTTGCTTGTCTTCACCCGCATCGAAACCGTGCCCGGCACTGCCGCGGCCGTCGAAAAGTTTCAGGACTATCCGGTATTTTCCGCCGCCACAAAATTGCTTGGCTATCGTCGCTTTGATGAAGCGAAGCAACTCATGAGCTCCGAGGAACTTGCCACCGGCCCGTTCTACGCATTTTGTGGAATCGGCAATCCCCTGGCTTTTTTCCAGGACCTGAAGAATTGGAACCTCACGCTCGCGGGCCAGTCCGAATTTCCGGACCATCATCACTATGACCAGCGCGATGCCGCCGAATTGCAAGCAACGGCGCGTGCTGCGGGCGCAAAAGCCCTGGTCACCACGGAAAAAGACGCGCAAAACCTCGCAGGTGTTCACTTCTCCGACCTTCCCGTCTACATCGCCGTAATCGATCTATTGATTTCCAAAGAAGCGGCATTCCTGGAACTGATTCACCAGAAGCTCGCCGCCGGTAACCTCGCATGAGAATTATGATCCGAGCCACGAACTGGGTTGGCGACGCCATCATGGCGCTCCCCGCCCTGTGCGCGGTGCGCACCAAATTTCCGGATGCTCACATTGCCATTGTCGCGCGCCCCTACGTCGCCGACATTTATCGCGACCAGTCCATCTGCGATGAGCTGATTCCCTACGATCCCAAAGGTCCGCATCGCGGCTGGAAGGGAAGAGAAGGGTTAGCCAAGGACCTGCGCGCCAAACAATTTGATGTCGCCTTGCTACTGCAAAATGCCTTCGACGCGGCCTGGCTTGCGTGGCGCGCCCGTATCCCTCAACGAATCGGTTACGCCCGCGACGGAAGAAGCTTCCTGTTGACTAAAGCGATTCCCGTCCCAAAGCCCGGCGAAATTCCCCCACACGAAAAATTCTACTATCTCGAATTGCTCCGTCGCGTCGGATGGACAGACGCCTTGCCTGACGACGCGCACATCAAATTGCGCGTAAGCGATCCTGAGCGACAACAAGCCGCATCAACTCTACGCGAAGCCGGTGTCCGCCCCAACGCTCTCCGCATAGCCGTAGGCGCCGGAGCCTCCTACGGTTCCGCCAAGTGCTGGCCCCCCGACCGTTTCGCCAAATCTCTAAACGCCATCCTTTCTCAAGTCGACGCCGACGTAGTCCTGTTCGGCACCGCGACCGAAGCTGCAGTATCGTCCGCGATCGCCACTGAATTGCGCCATCCTCCCATCGATCTGACAGGAAAAACCACAATCGCCGAACTGCCCGCGCTTTTATCGCAATGCCATCTCTTCCTGGGAAATGATTCCGGCGCAATGCACGTCGCCGCAGCCGTTGGCTTGCCGGTCGTCGCGATCTTCGGCCCCACCGACCCCGAAGGAACCGCGCCCGTAACGCCCCTCGCGACTCTCGTCCAGCAAAAGCCCTACTGCAGTCCCTGCTTCCTCCGCCGCTGCCCCACGGACCATCGCTGTATGACCGCAGTTACGCCGGAAATGGTGGAAGCAGCGCTGCGCTCGCGGCTCTCGGAGGTGGCTTCTGTCTGAACTTTTCCTGCGCAAGCCCGCCGTGTTCCTCGACCGCGATGGCACCATCGCCGAGGAAGTCGGTTACTTGAATCATCCAGACAGATTTCGTATGTTTCCTTTTGCGGGGCCAGCCATCCGCCGCCTGAACGAAGCGGGCCTGGCTGTGATTGTCGTAACCAACCAATCCGGCGTAGCCCGTGGCTATTTTCCGGAGCCGCTCGTACAGCAAGTGAATGAGCGCATGCAGCGCGAACTGCAAGCGGATGGAGCCCATGTGGACGCGGTTTACTATTGCCCGCACAGTTCCGCTGACGATTGCGATTGTCGCAAGCCGAGAACGGGCATGATCGAGCGTGCGGTGCGCGAGCATCACATCGATCTGTTGCGCTCCTTCGTGGTCGGCGACCGCTACGGCGACATGGAATTGGCGTTTCGCGCGGGTTGTAAAGCAATCTTCGTTCGCAGCGGATACGGCCGCGGCGAAGAAACCTGGCACTCCGGCGAATGGCCTCGGCAGCCTGACGCGATCGTCGAAAATTTGCAGCTAGCCGCGAATTGGATTCTGGTGCAACAGGGATGAAACGCAAAAAAGAAAACACAGACTCTCCCGGCGCCCCCGATCTGCTTTCCCTCGCCGATGTTGTCGAGCGCTTCGAAGGCAAACGCGTCGTGCTCCTCGGCGATTTCGTCGCGGATTCTTTCCAGTACGGCACCATCACACGGGTGTCCCGCGAAGCTCCTGTCTTGATTTTGCGCCACCGTGAAACGCGCGTTCTTCCCGGAGGTGCCGCCAATGCCGCCAGCAATTTCGCAGCCCTCGGCGCTAGAGTCACCCCCATCAGCGCCGTCGGCGACGATGAAGCCGGCGATTTGCTTCTCCACACCTTTCGCGAAATGAACGTAAACCTTTCGGGAATCGTTCGCATTAAGGGCGGCATAACGCCCACAAAAACGCGCTTTCTCGCTGGTTGGGCGCATACCGTAGGCCAACAGGTATTGCGCGTCGATTACGAACCGCAATCGCAGGTTACAGAATCTCATCGCAAAAAAATCCAGCAACTGCTAAACACAAAGCTCAAAAATGCCGACGCACTGGCAATCTCCGATTATGGCCTGGGCGTCGCCACACCGGAAGCAGTACGCGAAGCCGTGACCGCGCAGCAGCGACAAATTCCCATAAGCCTCGACTCTCGCTACGAGCTAATGGCTTACAAACGCGCGGGCGTAACTGCTGCCACTCCCAACGAAGCCGAAATCGAAGCCCTTCACAATATCGCCATCGGCCAGGATCTCTCTCAACTCGAGCGCTGCGGCCGCGAAGTCCTGCGCGAATTGAAACTCCAGTCTCTCGTCATCACCCGCGGCAAAGACGGCATGGCGGTATTCCAGACCGGCGAAAAAACCGTCCACATTCCCGTTCACGGCAGCGACCAGGCAGTCGACGTGACCGGCGCCGGCGACACCGTCTTGGCCGCATACACTTTGGCTCTGGCAAGTGGCGCTTCCGCCGTCGAAGCCGCCCACATCGCCAATATCGCGGGCGGCCTCGTAGTCATGAAGCGCGGCACCGCCACCGTCTCTCGCAACGAACTCCTCGATGCCATCCGAAAAGTTTCGGCGGGGGTGGCCCCTTAGGCAATTTTTATGCGGTCCGCCCAATCCAAAATTCTTTCTCGCGAAGCCGTCCGCTCCGCCGTGCGCGAACTGCAACGTCAGGGCAAGCACGTCGTGCTGGCCAACGGATGCTTTGACACGTTGCACGTCGGCCACGTTCGCTATCTTTCCGGCGCCAAAAAAGAAGGCGACGCGCTGGTCGTCGCCGTGAACGTGGATTCCAGCGCCAGAAATCTAAAAGGCCACGGCCGGCCAGTCCTCGACGAACAAGCCCGCGCGCAACTGGTCGCCTCCTTGCGCGATGTCGATTTCGTCCTGCTCTTCCCCGAACCAAACGTCGAGCAATTGCTTGAGGAGCTGCGCCCAGACGTTCACGCCAAAGGCACCGACTACACCCCCGAAAGCGTTCCCGAACGCGCCATCTCCGATCGCCTCGGCATCCGTGTAGCCATCGTAGGTGATCCCAAAGACCATTCCACTCGCGCCTTCCTTGACGCCATCCGCAAAGGCCCCCATGGCTGAGCCGTGCTTCGTCGTAGTTCGCCTTGGCTCCCTCGGCGATATCGTGCACACTTTCCCAGCCGTCGCCGGTCTGCGTGCATCGTTCCCCAACGCCGAAATCGTCTGGCTAACGCATCCTCGTTGGGTGGATTTGGTCGCCAGCAGTGGCCTCGCCACAGAAATCTGGCCCGTGGATTCGCGCGACCTCGCCTCCGTTCGTCGCATCGTTGGGAAGCTCCGCTCCTCCAAGTGGACCGCGGCCATCGATTACCAGGGTTTATGGAAGTCCGCCTTTCTTCCTTTCTTCGGCGGCATTCCCGAGCGCATCGGTTTTTCTTCCGCCACCATCCGCGAATTTGGCGTTCCGATTCTTTACACCGATAGCGTCCGCTGCCAAACCACGCACATCGCCGATCAAAATGGCGAACTCTCCGCTCGCGCTGGCTCAAAACAACCGGTGGGAGCGGTAAATCTGAAAGTGAACGATGCCAGTGCAACTCGAGTCCGCGAGGATCTCGCCAGAGAAGGACTGGGCTCGTATATCGTACTCAGCCCCGGCGGTGGCTGGCGGGCCAAATGCTGGCCCTCGGATCGCTTCGGCGCCCTCTGCCAGAAAATTCGCAAAGAAATCGGCCTTCCTTGCGTAGTCAACTACGGTCCCGGCGAAGAATCGCTCGTAGCCGAAGTAAAATCCACCAGTGGCGACGCTCAACCCATCTCCTACGACGGCGAAATGGGAACCCTTATGGCCCTCCTTCGCGGCGCGCGTTGCATCGTCGGAGGAGACACCGGACCTCTTCATCTAGCGGTTGCTCTCGGCACTCCAGCGATCGCATTGTTCGGTCCAACGGATCCCACACGAAACGGCCCCTATCCGCCAGGCCAGCTCATTCTGCGCAGTCCAAACGCAATCACCAACTACGGTCGTTCGAATGTAGCCGATCCTTCCTTGCTGGAACTTTCCGTAGACGCCGTATTTGCCGCCGTAAAGCAACGCTTAGGGGTCGCCGCGTGACCGCGCTCGATTTCTTTGCGCGTTGGCGCGTCCGTCTGGGCTACGTAGTCGCCGTCGTCACGCTATTGCTCGCCCGCCCCACTCCACTATCGATCGCCGTCGGCGCACTAGTCGGAATCATAGGCCTTTGCATCCGCGCGTACGCCGCGGGCTACCTGCACAAGCAGGAAGTGCTCACCACCACCGGCCCCTACGCCCGCACACGCAACCCACTCTACTTTGGCAGCAGCTTTCTAGCCCTTGGAGCCGGCCTCGCCATGCATTCCGTATGGGCCGCGGCACTCCTCCTCGTTTATTTCGCGCTCGTCTATACTTTCGTCATGCGCCGCGAAGCAATGGAGCTTCGCCAAAAGCACGGGCACACCTTCACCGCCTACGCCACCGCCGTCCCGCTCTTTTTTCCAAAGCTACTCGTCGCACAGCAACCAGCCAATGGCTCCGCTTTCTCCTGGACCCAGTACAAAAAAAATCACGAATACCAGGCCTCGCTCGGTTTTGCCCTATTGCTTGCCGGGTTGGTTCTTATCTGGTGGCTGCGTCTTCGCTGAAACCGCGGCGATCCCCGGGCACTCCTCAAAACAACTCACCTGCAAATTCTCCCCATCCGTCAACACTTGCACCGCTCCATCCCGGTCCGTCCGGAAAATCCGTGTCCCGCTCCCTTCCAGCCACTCCAGAAGTTCCGGGCTGGGATGCCCATAAGGATTTTCTTCGCCGGCCGAAATGATAGAGATTTTCGGCGCCACGGCCCCTAGGAATTCCGGCATCGTCGAATTCTTGCTCCCGTGATGCCCCACCTTCAGCACATCCGCATGCAGCAACGCCTGCTCATTCTCGCCGAGCATTTGATATTCCACTTGCTTTTCCGCGTCCCCCGGCAACAAAATCGTTCGATCCCGGTACTTCAAACGCATCACCAGCGAATCGTTGTTCTTCGCCAGCGGCGCAATCTCTTCCTGCGCAATCTCCGGCCAAAGAATATCCACCTGCACTCCGTCCCAAAAAAAACTCTCCGCCCGCCGCTCATGCTCCACTGGAATATGCAGACTTGCCGCCAACCGCTTCAGCTTCGCGAATGCAGGCGCGGCCGTTTCGCGTCCCAGCAACAATCGTGACACATGAAAATTCTGCAGCACCGCCGTCAGCCCGGCCGATATGATCCTGGTGCGCGTGCGTAAGCGCCACAGCATCCAGTCGCTGAAATCCTCGCGACCATAAATATGCCGAAACCGCTTCCTCCCCAGGTTCCGGCCCCAAATGCTCCTCGCGACCACGAAATCCCTGGAACATCCCGCCGCCGTCAATCAACAGCGTGCTGCCTTTCGGCGAAACCACCAAAATTGAATCTCCCTGTCCCACATCCAGCACCGTAACTTCCAGATCGCCCCGCGTAACCAACGGTCGAAACGGATGTGTCGCGATAACCACCGCCATCAAAATCAGCAACACACTCACAACTCGCAGCGGCCATCGCGGCGTCCTGCTCTCCGCCCGCAAGCAAACCACCGCGCCCGAAGCCACCAGAAAAAAACACGCGATCACCCACCCCGGCGGCCCGGGTATCCGGTAACTCCCAAACGGAATCGCCGCCAGCAAAGAAACAATATGCTGCTGCAACAACACCAACCAGATCAGCGGGTGCGCAATCACAACGGCAGCACGAGGCAGAACACTCGCCAGGCCCAAGCTGAAGAATCCCAAAGGTACAATCACGCCCGTCAGCGGCACGGCAAACAAATTAGCCACCGGGCCCAACAACGAAACGCGGTGAAAATCGCGCGCCATTAACGGCAGCATGCACACTTGCAACACAAACGACAGCACAAACAATTCACCAACGCGAAAGCCCACGCGCGCGCTCTTCGCCCCGAAATCCTGCACCCACTTCGCCGCACGGCTCCCCATTTGCGAAGTCGCCGCAAAAATCGCATCGCGAAAATCCAGCCGGAATTGTGCGATGGCCACCGGATGGCTGGCGTCCCGTGTAACATCCCTCCAATTCTCCAGCGCGCAAAGAATGGGCTGCACCCTCCTCTGAATCAGCGGCAACGCCAGTCCCGCAATCTTCGCAATGGCCAAAAACGAAAGCAGAAATCCAGTGTCCGTCACAAACGTGGGATTAGCCACCAGCAGCGCCAACGCAGCAAGCGCCGCTGAATTCAGCAAATCAAGCCGCCGGTAAAAATGCGCCCCGCAAATCACGATCGCCGCCATCAACGCCGCCCGCAACACCGGCGCGCGCTGCTCCACCACAGCCACATAACCAAGCAGCGCCAGAAGCACAAGACAAGTCCGTGCAATCTGCGGCAGCCGCAACTTCTTCGCCAACCAGAATAAAAATACCGCCAGTGCACCCACGTGCAATCCCGCTACCACCAGCACATGGAAAACGCCTGTCTTTTGGAAGTCCGCCGACTCCACTCGATCCACAAAACTCCGGTCGCCCAGCAGCATCGCCCTCAAAATCCCGGCCGATTGCGGCGACCCCGGAAACATCCGATCCACGCTGTCGCGCAACCGTCCACGAAGCCGCGCAATCCTGAATCGTAGCGTATCCGGGGCGCTCCCCGTCCTTTCCAGCAACGTGCTGGCGCGCAGTGTCGCCAAAACAAAAATCCCCTGCCGCGCAAGAAACTCTCTCCGATCGAACGCTCCCGCATCCTTATAGATCGTCGGAAGCCGCGCTTCCGTCAGCACAGATATTTCGTCCCCCGCGTGAAGCTCCGGCAAAGCCGTCTCATTTTCTCTGGGAGTGAATCCCACGCGCATCCCGCCTATAACTGCCAAATAGCCGTCAGCCTTCTCCACTCCCGTCAGGCTAACATCCAGCCCATAGCCCCACGGAAGCCGCGTAGGTTCGCTCAGCAAAACGCCGTGCCACCGTAGAGGAGTCTTCAGTGGAATTTGGGCCGCCGCAAATCGCGACAAAATATGTTCCGCAGGAAGCGGCAGTTCAGCCAGCCACCCGCCAAAAACGCCAAGCCCAACCCACACCGCAAGCGAAATCGTCGCCGAAGCCCAAACAAAGCCTCGCCACGCCAGGACAAATCCAGCAATCAAGAGCGAAATAATCGCCGCGCCTATAAAAGCGGGAAGGGAAGAGTGCGCTGCGTGAAAAGCTCGAAGTGGCTCCAGCCCGAGCAAAATGCCGCCGGCAAATCCGACGACAATCGCAACGGCTGGCAGCTTCATGAAGCTCTTCGCAACCTCACCAACGTCTCGATATGGAAAGTCTGCGGAAACAAATCGAACAAATGTGCTTCCGCAATTTCGTATTTATGCTCGGCCGAAACCGGCGATTCCGGCTTTCGTTCCGATCCCGTCAACACCGCAAGGTCCCGCGCCAAAGTCGCTGGGTCGCAAGATAAATACGCAATGTCCTGCGCGCCCAGATTCGCCAGCCGCGCCGCAGCCTCAGCTCCAAGCCCTGCCCGAGGCGGATCAAGCAGCACCAGGTCCGGCTTATCCTGAGCCTTCTTCAGAAAATCTTCCGTGTGCTCGTTCTCGGAAACGATCGAAGCCCCTGCAATTTCCGCGTTTTGCCGCAAATCGCGCGTGGCCGAAAGATTCGCATCCACGCTCACCACTTTCGAAAACGCCTTGGCCAGCGGCAAAGTGAAAAATCCCACGCCCGCATACAGATCGAGCGCATAGCCGCCCTTCGCGCCGCCCACCATCGTTTGCAGCAAATCTTCCACAAGAAAGCGATTCACCTGGAAAAAAGACAAATGGTTCACGCGAAACTCGAATCCCCCCGCCTTCTGAATCAAATAGCCCGGTCCTTCCAATTCAAACCGGTTCTTGCTTTGATCCAGCATCAGCAAGCTCTCCAGAGCCGGCAGTGCTTCCTTGAATTTCGTTGCCAGTGCTTTCGGTGGTCCGGGAAAGCGCTCAAACGCCACATTCAACGCAATCTTTTCGTCCACGCCGTCGGCAAACGCCTCAACTTCTAGCACTCCCGGCGGAAGAGAATTGCCCCGCGCCAGTTCCTGCAATTGCAAAAATGTCTCTGCCAGCCGTGGCGACAGCACCGGACACTGATCGATCGGCAGAATGTGCGCGCTCTCAGGCAGAAAATAGCCAAACGCCCGCGGCAACGCGTCGCGGTAAGCCCACTGCGCGCGATTCCGGTAGCCATAAGGCTGCGCCGTATGTTCCTTAATCTCTCCCGCCCATTGCACTCCGCCCAGCCGCGACAGCGTTTCCCGCAAAATCTCTTTTTTCAGCCGTACCTGTTCGCCTATTTCAATGTGCTGGTAATGGCATCCGCCGCAAACCCGGAAATGTGGGCACTCGGCGGCGATCCGCGATGCGGAAGCCTTCTCCACTTCCACCAGGTTCGCGTGAATCAGCTTCTTCTTCCGCGTCCGCACCGTGGCGCGCACCTGTTCCGTCGGAAGCACGAACGGAACAAACACCGTGTTCCCATCAGCATGAGCCAATCCTTCACCGCCGTAGATCATCTTCTCAATTGATAACTGTAACTCATCAGCCATATAGGATCAATCCTGTCTTTCCCTGTGTACGGCAACCAACTTAAAAGTTCCTGCCAAACTGTCATCCTGAGGCTATCCGACCAGGATAGCCGAAGGATCTCAACCGATCCGCAATTTCCCAATCTCAATTAGCAGAGAACCACCGAAAACCTACGTAAAGTAATACAAACTCAGACGCGGCAATCGAAATTCATCCAGCAACCGTTTCTGCGAGTACTGCTTCTCCACCAACGCCAATTGCTCCGCTTTCATTTTGCGCCGATAAGTTGCCAATTGCGAATCCACCTCGCGCCGGATCTTTAGCAGCAACTCCTCCGCAGCATGCGTCAACAGCGCTGCATGGATCTTCTCGTCCAGTATCGTCAAACGCCGTTCCAAATCTTCCAGATCGAGCGCGCACGGAGCCTCCAGCAAAGTTTCCGCCGAGCACAATTTCTCCGCCGCCCCTCGCAAAAAGTCACCAAGCCCCGCGCTCGTATCCTTCTGAAGTCCCGCAGCCTTGCGCAACATCTCTGCGTTTCGCTGCAAATAAGCGCGCAACTCTTCGCGCGAAAACGGCTCTTTCTCGTGTGCCTTCGCCGCCGGCTGAGCTCCTGCCGCCGCCTCCTGCTGTTCCTGCGCCGCCTCCAGCACCGCGTCCGTGCAATACGCCAAACTCTTCAGCGCCTTCCCCGCGCCCCTCCGCGATCGCTGGTAACTTTCGAGCGCCGCATCAATCCCCTTGATCGCCGCGTCCAAAGGCACTCCCGCTTTCTGCCACGTCTCCATAATGGCCCAATCCAAGGGCGAAACCAGCAAGTGCGCCCCGCGCCTCTTCCAAAAATGCTCCTCAATTTCCGTGAAATAATTAAAGTAATTCCAATTATCCATAGCCACCATTTCAAAAAATCCGATGAATGAGCCGCAGATTCAGGTCTGCTGTGAACAGTCCCTCGCCGGCCAGCGCCATCTCCGTTTAGTTCGCCAGCACCAGCTTCCGTCTCTTCGTCAGGGCATGGCTTCAGCCATGCCGTACCTTCGGCAAAATGGTGCGGCTTTAGCCGCTGAGGCCCGCCGCATCTCCCTTCACACTCACTTCCAGAATCCTCCCACCGCGATCATCCCGAATCCCCGCCCACTTCCCGAACCCGCCCACACTTGTCATCCCGAATCCCCGCGCCCTCTGCGGGGTGAGGGACCTGCTTTTGCCGTTAAACAACTCTCTCGCCAGAACCTCAACTGCATCTTATTCTGTTAGGGGGTCGGAGCTTCAGCTCCGACATCAACGCCTCAAAAATTTGGGCTTTAGCCCCTGAGGACACTCTTCTCTTGTGATGATCGCTGCGGCACGTTCTCCCGTCACCGCGACCCCTTCTTCAATTTGCCAGAATCGCCTTTCGCAACCGCCACAGGCTTACCCATATCGCGATGCGCTTCCGACGGCTGATTCTTTTCCCAGATGAATCGCAAACCCGTCAGCGTCAAAAACTCGTCCACATGCTGGATGTGCTTCGATCCTCGCGCCACCAGCCGTGCTTGTCCCCCCGTAGCCACCACCGTTGGGTCCGCGTTCATTTCCGTTTTAATGCGCGCCAGCATTCCGTCCACCATATCCACGGCCCCGTAATACAAACCGGCCTGCATATTCGTCACCGTGTTTGTGCCAATCACCTTTCCCGGATCCTTAATTTCCACGCGCGGCAGCCGCGCCGTCCGCGAAAACAATGCCTCTGACGCGATGCCGATTCCCGGCGCGATCACCCCTCCCAGAAATTCGCACTTCGCGGAAATCACGTCGAACGTAATCGCCGTGCCAAAATCCACCACAATGCAAGGTCCTCCGTACTGGTGAAACGCGGCCACTCCGTTCACGATGCGGTCCGCGCCCACTTCCATCGGATTATCCACGTGTACGGACATTCCCGTCTTCACGCCCAACTCCACAAACAGCGCTTTCTTCCCCAAATAAATCCGCGACATTTCCGCCAGCGTCCAATTCAACGGCGGCACCACGGAACTGATGATCACCCCGCTGATCATTTCCTTGTTCAATTCCGCGATGGAAAACAGGTTGCGCGCCAGCACTCCATATTCGTCCACCGTTTGCGTGCGGGCCGTCGTCAGCCGCCAGTTGGCGATCAGCTCCTCATCCCGAAAAACGCCCAGCACCGTATTTGTATTTCCCACATCGATGGTCAGCAGCATCGTTCAACGAACCTCGGTCACATCCCCAGCAATCACCGTCACCACTTGCCCATTGTCCCTGGCCACCAGCAGCATCCCCTCCGAACTCAGCCCCGCTGTAGTTCCCATGTAGCTCTCCATGCCAGTATCCACACGAACCTTCCGGCCGCGCGCAAACGACGACACACTTTCAAATCGATCCACCACATAAGCCGGGCCTTCGCGCAGAAATCGATTGTAATCGCTCTCGAATTGCGTCAGCAACCGCACCAGCAGCTCCAATCGATAGCTCAGCCGCCCGGCTTCTTTCCGGATCGACGTCGCAATCGTGGCCAGCTCCGGCGGAAACTTTTCCTGGTTCACATTAATCCCGATGCCCACGATCACGAACCGCACCACGTTCGGCTCCGCATGCATCTCCGTCAAAATTCCACCGAGCTTTTTCCCATTCAGCGACAGGTCGTTCGGCCATTTCAGCTCCGGTACCAGCCCTGTCTGCGCCGCAATTGCCGAATACGCCGAAACTCCCGCCAGCATCGTCAGCAGCGGAGCCTGCGCCGGAGCCAGTCGCGGTCTCAGCAGCACCGTGAAGTACAATCCTGTGCTTTTTTCCGAGTGCCAGCTTCGCCCGGAACGTCCGCGTCCCGCCGTCTGCGCTTCTGCCATCACCACGGTTCCTTCCGGTTCGCCCGCGTAACCCAATTCCATTGCCACTCGATTTGTGGAGTCGATCTTGAAAAAATGAAACACCCGCTTCCCGAACAGATTCCCCTTTAGCCTCTTGCGCAAAAGGTCTGGCGTCAGAACATCCGGCACTTTCTCCAGAAAATAGCCCGTGCTCCGCTGTCCCTTCACCTGCACGCCCAGTTTCCGTAGTTCCTGCACCCACCGCCACACCGTCGAGCGAGACATTCCCACTTCGCGCGCAATTCTCGCGCCGCTGATCACAATCGTGGCGTTCTCTGACAGCAGCGTCAGAAGCGCTGCCAGCCGCCGGTCAGTTGTTCCTGGTAAAGAGGGTGATTGGGGCATTCGGCCCTGGTCCTGTAATTCCGCCGGTCCTAGCTTACGTTCACCAGACGCTATCGACAAGCAGTCGCGCATCAATTCCGTAGGGCCGCAGCACTGCAACCGCCCTTCGCCACTCCGCGTAGGGGCGCAGCACAAATCCCAAACCCGCCACGCCCAACAGCACGCCATCCAAAAGCGTGTCATCCCGAACGAAGTCCGAGTAGTGGCGGGTCTTTAGACCCGTGCCGTGCTCTCCTGGGTTCCTCTTGGGGTTCCACCAACATAACAACCCATCATCCCGAACGGAGTCCGAGTAATGGCGGGTCTTTAGACCCGTGCCGTGCTCTCCTGGGTTCCTCTTGGGGTTCCCACCAACATAACAACCCGTCATGCCGAACGAAGTCCGAGTAGCGAGGGACCTGCTTTTCATTCCCTGGGTGCCCCACACGTCGCCGTTGCGTGGGGGCTTTGGGGTTCGCTCACTCTTGGGGTTGCCGTGTAGCGCCGCGCCTTCAGGCCGGCATATTGGGTTTCCCATCCTCAAAAAACAAAACCACGTCATCCCGAACAAACTCCGCGCAGCGAGGACCCCTGCCCCTTTCCGCGTCTTCAGCGGAAAGAGTCCATCTTCGATCAATCCGCCCGTCTCCCCAAAAAAGCGCCTGTCATCCTGAGGAGTCCACGACGAAGGATCTCAACCGAGGCGCCTTGCCTCCCAACAATCCGCCAACTCCCGTAGGGGCGCAGCACTGCTGCGCCCAAGTTCGCAAGATCACAACAATGAACCTCAACCCTCACCCAACTGACTCAACCGCTCCTCCAACTTTCCCAACTCGATCCTCTGCCCATTCAACGCCTCTTCCATCTGCGCAATAATCTTCTCCGGCGCCCGGCTCCGAAACGTCTCATTCCCCAACTGGTTTTCCTTCGATGCAATGGCCTTCTGCAGCCCCTCGATCTCTTTCTTCAGCCGCACCCGCTCCGCTGTCACATCAACCGTGTCCGCGGCATAAGGGATCCGCACATCAAACTCCGCCGTTGACCGTGTTCCGCCGCCACCTTCAGCCAGCTTTTCCGCCCGTACCGCAAACTCCGACAGGATCGCCAGCCGCAAAATTCCATCCTTATTCGCTTCCATCACCCCGCGCGCCCATGCATCTGCGCTCGAAAACTCCGCCGCCACCCTTTTCTTCGGATCCAACTTCATTTCCGCCCGAATCGTCCGCAAGCTCTGAATAATCTCCTGCACCAGCCCGTACTCCTTGATAGCCTCCGCATCATTCCACGAAGCCAGCGGCTCCGGATAACGATCCAGCGCAATCGATTTCGCCCCGGCCTTCTGCGGCAATTGATGCCACAGCTCCTCCGTCAAAAATGGCATGAACGGATGCAGCAGCCGTAGCGCCGCATCAAATCCCGCGAACAGATTCCGCCAAGCCACCGTGGCCCGCACACGATCCGCATTCTGCAGTTCCGGCTTGATCCACTCAATGTACCAGTCGCAGAAATCGCCCCAGAAAAATTGATAAACGTTCTGCGCCGCCTCATGAAAACGGTAACTCCCCAGCGCATCGTTCACCGTCTTCACCGTCTCCGCCAAGCGCGCAAACAGCCAGCGATCCACCAGCGGGACATGCCCCTCAAACGCGTGCGGCGCCTTCCCGCGAATCGCCGGATCGGCCAATTCTTCCAGCGTAATCCCGCCCTGCTCAAACTTGTCCAGGTTCACAAACAAAAAGCGAGCAGCGTTCCATATCTTGTTTGCAAAAGCTTTCGCGCCGCCGAGTCGGTCGTCCGATAGCACGATGTCCGTCCCCGGCGCAGCCATCGACGCCAGGCAAAAGCGCATCGCATCGGTCCCGTACTGCTCATTCAAAGCAACGGGATCGAGCCCCGTCCCTTTCGATTTGGACATTTTCTCGCCGCTGGTCGTGCGCACCAGCGAGTGCAGGTACACCACGCGGAAGGGAACTTTTCCCGTGAAGTGCAGCCCCTGCATGATCATCCGCGCCACCCAGAAAAATAAAATGTCGTAGCCGGTGATCAGTAAGCTTGTCGGATAGTATTTCCGGTAATCCGCGGTGTCCCCCGGCCAGCCCAGCGTCGAAAATGGCCATAACGCCGAGCTGAACCACGTATCCAGCACGTCTGGGTCCTGCTCCAGCTCCCCCGACCCGCACCGCGTACACTTCGCCGGATCTTCCCGCGCCACAATCACCAGCCCGCACTTCTGGCAATACCACGCGGGGATGCGGTGTCCCCACCATAGCTGCCGCGAAAGCGTCCAGTCGCGGATATTCCTCATCCAATTAAAATATTCTTCCCGCCGGTTCTCCGGAATCACCTGAATATCGCCGCGTTCCACCGCCGCGATCGCCGGTTCCGCCAGCGGCTTCATCGAACAAAACCACTGCGTCGAAATCCTCGGTTCCACAATCGTATGGCTGCGTTCGCAAATTCCGATCGCATTTGTGTGATCGGTGATTTTCTCAATCAGTCCCTCGGCCTGCAGGTCCTCCACAACTTTCTTCCGCGCCGCGAATCGCTCCAGCCCTGCGTACGCCCCGGCGTTCTCGTTCATATGCGCGTCTTCAGTCATCACATCAATAAACGCCAGGTTATGCCGCTTGCCCGCCTCAAAGTCGTTCGGATCGTGCGCCGGCGTAATCTTCACCGCTCCGGTACCAAATTCCCGGTCCACCATTTCATCGCCGATAATCGGAATCTTCCGATTCATCAGCGGCAATATCGCGTTCTGCCCAATCAAATGCTTGTAGCGCTCGTCCTCGGGGTGTACAGCAATCGCCGTGTCGCCCAGCATCGTCTCCGGCCGCGTCGTCGCCACCACCAAAAATTCCTTGGATCCCACAACCGGGTAGCGGATGTACCACAGGTGTCCATTCCGTTCCTCGTGAAGCACTTCCAAATCGCTCAACACCGTGCGACACCCAGGGCACCAGTTCACTATCCTCTTTTCCCGGTAGATCAGCCCTTCGTCGAACAGCCGCACAAACACTTCCCGCACCACTCGCGACAATTCCGGCGACAGCGTGAATTTCTCCCGGCTCCAGTCGCACGACTCTCCAATCTGCTTCATTTGCCGCTGGATCGTTCCGCCGCTCTCTTCCTTCCATTGCCACACACGCTTGATGAATTCCTCGCGTCCCAAATCGCGGTAGTGAATCCCCTTGTGAGACAACTGCCGCACCACCACCCGCTGCGTCGAAATTCCCGCATGGTCCGTTCCCGGCAAATACAGCGTGTTGTACCCGCGCATCCGGTGCCACCTCGTCAACACGTCAATTTCCGTGTGATCCAGCATGTGCCCGATGTGCAGCATCCCCGTCACGTTCGGCGGCGGAATCACAATAGAGAAAACCGGTCCCGGCGCGTTCGGGTCCGCTTTGAACAGTTTTTCCGCAACCCAAAACTCCGCCCATCTCGGCTCAATTTGTTTGGGATCGTACGCTTTGGCTATCTCTCGCGGCATTCCATCCTCATGTTCCCATCACGCCCGCAAGGAAAACTCCATCGCTCGCAGGGGAATCTTTGAATATACGGGCACGCAGTCCAGCCCGTCAATTCGCCCGCTGGATCAATAGCAATTGTGGATGTGGGGGAATCAGGACTTCTTAGAGTTGA
This sequence comes from Candidatus Acidiferrales bacterium, assembly GCA_963701055.1. Lineage (GTDB taxonomy): Bacteria > Acidobacteriota > Terriglobia > Acidiferrales > UBA7541 > Acidiferrum. The sequence goes on from OY969563.1 coordinate 2,851,470, forward strand.
TTTCGTCCCGCACGATGGCTTCAATCACCGGCTTCAATATCTCTCGCGTAACCCGCTGCAGCACCTCGGGATTCATCTTCCCAAGTACACGCGCAACCAGTTCGTCCATATCCGGCTCGGCCAGCTTTGCCGCAACCTCTGGCTTAGCCACAGCCGTTTCCGCGGGCGCAGCCACCACAACCTGCTCTTCGACCTGTGGCGCAACAGCGACCGTTTCTTCAACGTGCGGCGCTTCCATTTGCGCTTCTATACGCGGTTCTTCCACAACAGGCTCTTCCGCGCGCGTCTCTGCGGCAGCGGGAGCAGCCGGCTCCCACGTCTCCAAAGTCTTCGCTTCAGCAGCTTCGAAGCCTGCGCCAGTCTCAACTGCACTCACCGCAGCTTCACCAGCCACAACCGTCTCACTCACCGTAGCTTCAACCCGCTCCTCGGCCTCATGCGCCGCGATCGGCTCCGCCGAATAGGGCGATTCCTCCGCCGGGGTCTCCACCAAAGGCTCGCTGTGTTCCACCACGGGCTCTGCCACATAAGCCGGAATCTCTTGTGTCTCATCGACAGAAAACGGTTTCGGCGCATCCCACGTTGACGCTAGCAGCGCAGCCTTTTTCGCTTCGCTTTCCCACGCCGTCTCCGGAGCCGCAGCCCAATTCGCGGGCTCAGAAACCGCAGGCTGCTCAAATGAACTCGCCGCTGATTCAGGAGCACGCGCGCCCTGGTCAATCCCCGGCGCCACATCCGCAATCTGTTCCGAAACCTGTTCGCGAACTTCCGGCGCAACCTCAGTTACAGTCTCTTGCGTCGCCGCCGCGTGAACTTCCGGCGTCGCTTCCGCTTCAGGCACAACAGGCGTCACGGGCGCAATCACTTCCGCAAGCTTGTCCTCAACTCCCGCCGCCATGGCCGCGGCCCACGCGTCTCCCGCAAAGGGAACTGGACTATCCGCGGGCTTCGGCACCGTCGCCACCGCGATAGAATGAGACTCCGCCGCCTCCGCAGACTCTGTCTGCTCGACCGCGGGAACCCACTGTGTCGCTGGAAAACTTGTCGCCGGCGAATTGCCGTGGAATGCCTCATCGCGCCAATCCGGCGCAGCCGCTACCTCGGGTTGCGCAACGCGCTCGATCACTTCGTCCAGTCCACCCGGACGCCACCCGCCGCCTGCTTTCTCGCCCTCTTCTTTTTCTTCCTCTACCTCGTCCGATTCCTCATTCCATTTGCTGCCCTGAGACAGATTAATCATCGGCTTCGCGGTGATCGCCATGTCTTCCGAATCCGATGTATCCAGCAAGCTTCCAAATGCCAATGGCTCGCTGCCCGCCGCAATCTTCAAATGCGGCGCAGCCGTAGGAAATTCTTCCAACGGTTCGGGTGAAATCTCAGGCAATTTTTCGGGAACCACCGGAGTCAGCTTCGTGCCCATTCCGCCACTTAGAAGATCGGCAGTGGAACGCTTTGGCATCGCAGGCGCCTTCTCTGGCGCGGCAGCTGGAGGTCCCAGCGGAACTCCCGCGCGTTGTAGCGCGGACTTCACCATCGAAATCAGCGGATCGGGCGGCACAAACGGTTTTTTCAAAACGCCGTCGGCGCCTACGCGCTGCGCCTCTTGTTCATCCAGCGGATCAAACGCCCCCACCAGCAAAATCACCGGAATATGCGCAAGCGAAGAATCCTCTTTGACGTACCGGCAAACTTCATATCCGTTTCGCACCGGCATGAACACGTCTGCCAGAACCAGGTCCGGGCGAATATCCGAAATCTTGCGAACAGCCGCTTCGCCATTTCCCACGGCAACCACCTCAATACCCTGGTCTTTCAGGGCTAGCCCCACCATTTTCTGGATGTTACTGTTGTCGTCCGCAACCAGTATCTTGGCCACCGAACTTCCTCCGGGCAGTCGCCACCGCCCATAGTGCTAGCTGCAAACCCAATTGGAGCACTCGGTACGGAAGCCGTCAATTGCACTACACGCGAGATGTGTCGGAAGTAGACATGGTTTGTTCCATTTCGTAACCCTGTCCCAACGGCCAGTCCCACTGCAGCGACACCTGTAGCGCAGGGCGAGCCCGCGAGCCCTGCGGCCCGTCTGATCACGCAACTCCCAACACGCAAACTCCACAACTGGTGCTACCTCCGCGAGCACCACCATGCCGCTCTGCGTAGGGTCGCAGCACCGCTGCGCCTGTCCTCACAAACTTAAACTCACCGCTCCCAACACCGATCACTCCTAAAAATAAAACGTGTCATCCCGAGCGGAGTCCGCGAAGCGAGGGGCCTGTTTTTTCATCTCCTGGGTGCCCAACTCTGGCCCCTCCGCGATGGGTGGGTCTTGGGTTCTCTTGCCGTGTAGCGCCGTGCCTTCAGGCCGGCATCTTGGGGTGATCCGAACGTTGTAGGCCCGCCGTCCGAGGCAGGCCGTTCTCCGTCATGTCGCGCGAACACGCGCATGCGTTGCTCAAACTACCAAGGCAAAAATTTCTTCAATCCCTTTTTCTTGCTGCTCGATTCTTTCTGATTTTGGCTCTGCGTCGAATCGGCCGACGTAGCTTGCGTATTGTCATCCTTGGCTGTATCCGTACTGGACGACGAACCATCCGAAGCCGCTCCGCTAGTCGCAGTTCCAGCAGCAGTTGCACCCGCTGCCGTTCCTGCCGCAGGAGTCGAGCCCGCAGCCGCCGGTGTTCCCGCTGCCGGAGAAGTCCCATCCGCCGCCGCAGCTGGAGCCGGATCGGCACCCGCAGCCGCCGTGCCTGTTGCCGCAGGCGCAGTGCCCGCAGTATCTCCGCCCGTAGTCGAATTCACATCCTCGCTGGCCGCCCCGCTAGGCGGCGTCCCTGCCGGTGGCGCGTCTCCCGGTTTCACCACCTCCACCACCGCGTTCGTGCCGCTGCCGCCAGGTGCAATTTGAGAGTGGTTCCCGCCACGCAGAATATCTCCACCCGTATCGTCGTCGTCCGGTTCCAGGTTCGGTAAACCATGCGCGGCCGCTGCATGCACGTCCGGCGCATTGTGCAGCATCCCCATCCCTCGGTGCACAACCGTTTCCTTCGGTCGCGGTGTGTTCTGTTCAGCGGTCATCCACGCCAACGCCTTCGGATCCGGTTGTGGCACGGGCATCCCGAAATCTTTCAGCTTCGCTTTGGCATCGGCATCGTGCACCGACAAAGGATAGTTCTTCACGATCTGCGCGTAGTAGCTTCCTGCCAGATCTTTGCGTTCACTCTTCTCGAAAATATCTCCAAGCATCCACAAAGCCGTGTCCGATTTGCTGTACAGCGGGTAGCGGTGCACCAGCGGCATTAAACGTCCCGCGGCCGCCCGGCGGTCGCCTTTCACGTAATAATAATAAGCAACGCGAAATTGTCCCTCGGCCAGCACTTCCTGCACTTCGCGCAGGTGTTGCTCGGCCTCCGGCGCAAGTGGGTCCTTGGGGTACTTCAGCAAAAATGTCTGGAATTCTTCTTCGGCGGCCTTCGTGTGCGTCGCGTCCCGATCGGCCTTTGGCATTTCATTGTAGTTCGCCATGGCCACTTGCATCTGCGCGTATGCGGCTTCCGGCAGGAACGGGAAGAACACGATGAAGTCTTTGTACCCATTGATCGCCAGGGTGATGTTGCTGGACCCGCCCTGCTTAAAATAAGAATCCGCGATCGCCAGCTTTGCCTTAGCCAGATACTCGCTGTCCGGGTACGTGTTGATCAGGGTCTGCAGGCCAAGTCGTCCGACCTCGTGGCGGCCATGCTTGATGTCATTCATGGCCTTGTCATACAGCTGCTTATCGGGTTCGACGGTATTGGTCGCGTCCGTGGACTTATCGACGGGTTTCTTCTTATGAATGATTGGAATCTGGGCGGCGCACTCGCTGGCCACAACCAACCCGAGCGCACACACGAGAAGAAGCGCAAATCGCCGCAATCTTCACCTCTCTTATTTGCCGACTTAAGGTCCCTTGCCTAAGCTCTTGGCCGGACTGGGAATCCCCGTACCTGGCTCGGACCTTCTCAGTATAACCTGCACTTTAGCACAGGTATGCCGAGAAGCTAGCCCCTTGGTACAGGGGCACCACTCTGGTCCTGTGATGCTACCGACCCTCACCCCGGTTTCCTCCCCAAACACGAATTACCCCCGTTCCCTTATCACGTCACCCCACCCGACATTTTTAGCGTCTCATAATACCCAACTCCGCCTGGAGTTTCTCCACCCTCGCGGGGTCAGTTGGGTGCCGCACCCTTTGTCTTTCAAGGGTGCGGGTTTAGACTCAACTCAACCCAATTCTCGCCGCCGTACTTGTCATCCCGGGCAGGGCCTTTCGCCACAATGGATCTCGACTGCTCCGTTCCCTCCAAACCCAAATCCACCGCCCGCGCCCTAATCCCCCGCGCACCCCACATACTTTTTTAACGTTTTGTAATACCCAACTCCGCCCTCTCTAACTACAATGCTTCCATACCCTTCGCCGCAGCGCCCAAGGGTCTCACTCATGGAAAAACGAAAATTTCTATTTGTTTCACTCTCCAGCTTGATCGGAGACATCGCCTGGCAGGTCGTCAAAGAAGGTCACGAAGTCCGCTATTACGTCGAGAACGAGAAGGAACGTGACATCGCCGACGGTTTCGTCCCCAAATCCAGCGACTACGAAAAAGACGTCAAATGGGCTGATATCATCGTTTTTGACGATACCTTAGGGCAGGGCACCAAAGCGCAAGCCCTCCGCGCGGCCGGCAAACCCGTCATCGGCGGTAGCACTTACACAGACAATCTCGAGGACGATCGCTCCTTCGGCCAGGAAGAACTGAAAAAAGCCGGCGTCACTATCATTCCGTACCAGGATTTCGATTCCTTCGACCCCGCCATTGAGTTCGTCAAGAAAAATCCCGACCGCTACGTAATCAAGCCCAGCGGCGAAGCGCAAAACGTCAAACGCCGCCTCTTTGTCGGCGAAGAAGAAGACGGTAACGACGTCATCGGAATGCTGGAAGCCTACAAGCGCGCCTTCGCCGACGAAATTAAAATCTTTCAGTTGCAGCGCCGCGTCAACGGTGTCGAAGTCGCCGTCGGTGGCTTCTTCAACGGAAAAAAATTCATCACCCCGATCAACATCAACTTCGAACACAAAAAACTTTTTCCCGGCGAAGTCGGCCCTCCCACCGGAGAAATGGGCACCGCCATGTTCTGGAGCGAGCCCAACGCCCTCTTCAACCGCACATTGCTGAAGATGGAGCCCAAGCTTGCCGAAGAAGGCTACGTCGGCTACATCGACGTGAACTGCATCGTGAACAACAACGGCATCTATCCGTTGGAATTCACTTCGCGCTTTGGCTATCCCACCATCAGCATCCAGCAGGAAGGCATTCTCACGCCCATCAGCGATTTGTTCTGGGATCTCGCCAACGGTCTGGAGCCGAAATGGCGTACGCGTAGCGGCTTTCAGGTGGGCGTGCGCATCGTAGTCCCGCCATTCCCCTTCGATGACGAAGCCACTTTCGAATCCTTTAGCAAAAATGCCGCCATCGTTTTCAAACGCCCCGTCTTCGAAGGCATCCACATCGAAGACGTAAAAATCGTCAATCAACAATGGCTGGTAGCAGGTACATCCGGCGTGGTCCTGATCGTAGTGGGTATCGGTCAAACCATGAAACAAGCGCAAGCCCAAGCCTACTCGCGTATCAAAAATATCCTGATCCCCAACATGTACTACCGCACCGACATAGGCGACCGCTGGGGTGAAGATTCAGACAAACTCCACAACTGGGGCTACCTCCGTTAACATTTTGAAGTGCGGCGGCCCCGCCCCCGCTTTTACGGTCGACACGCAACAAAAAAATCCCCGCAGGCGCAACCGCGGGTGCCGCACCCTTTGCTTTTTCAAGGGTGCGGGTTTAGATTCAAACCAACCGCCACTCAAAAAATACATTCACTGCATTCGTCATCGCGGCCGAAATCTATCCCCGCTTCTTCTTCCCCTTCTTTTCATGCAACGCCAATTCATTCGACGCATCCATGTTGTGCTGCTCCATCTCCGCCAGCAGCCCCTGATCCGTTAAATCCAACGGATGCGAATGCTTCCAATCATGATGAGCCACACGTTCCAGCCGGTGCACCACGTTTGACGCGTACACCTCGATCGCCAACTCCCGCCGGCTGTCAAAACTCCCCGGCGCAAGGTTGATCGATCCCACGATCGCTCGCGAATGATCCGCCAGCAGCATCTTCGCGTGCAGCTTCAAATGCTTCAGCTTGTGAACCTTCACCCCGACATCGTCCAAAATGCGCAATCCGCCCACGCCTTCCGTCAGTTTTTCTTTCTTCAGCTTGTGCGGCGGCCGCGCCATCACGTGTATCTTCACGCCACGCTCATGTGCGCGCACTAGCCGCTCGATGATCACCGCGTCCTGATACCGCTCATTCTGCACAAACAGCGTGTGCTTCGCTTCATCGATAAATTGCGAAATCCGGTCGCGCCCGTTGCCTTTGCACCAGATCATTTCCCCGTCGTCGCTTCCATCGAACGGCTTCCGCTTCCAGTCCGCCTCAAAGCATTCAATGATCTCTCGCACTTCTTTTGTGCGCGTGGTGGCCACCGCATAGTCCCGCGTTTCCGCCAGGTTTTTCGCCACCCAGTTGAACGATTTCACGAACGCGATCTGGTCATCCACAACCATGGATTTTTCGTGAGTCACGTCGAACTCCGGGTTGCTGTCCAGCACTTCAATATCTCCCGCTTCCAATTTCTTCTTGGTGAGCTTGTTGTCCGCCTCACCGCTGCGCCTCGCCGGGTTCAGCATCACCCGCACGTCCACGCCCCGTTTCCTCGCCGCCAATACAGCTTTCAGCAGGGAAGGGTCGGAAAACAGAAACATCTTCACGCGCAAGGATTTTCGCGCCGCAGCGATCGCCTTCAACAGCGGCGCCGCCGTATCATCAGGAAGCACAATCAAACTGTGCGTCACACTACCTCCTCAAGTTCTACTCGCGTTTTTCGTCAGGGCATGGCTTTAGCCATGCCGCAACGTGCAAAATCAGCGCGGCTTTAGCCGCTGAGGGCAATCTTCTTCAATTCACACACAGACTCTTCGCCTCCGGCACTAGAGCACAAAATCAGGGCTTCCGAGGAATCCGGCTTCTCTTCAAACAACTTTCCAATTTCTCTTTTCAATTTCTCTTTTCAATTTTCCTTCCTGGGCCTCCCCTCTTTAGGGGGTCGGAGCTTCAGCTCCGACATAACATTCTCCCAACCTCCAGGCTTTAGCCCCTGAGGAATCCACCCCCTCCCCAAAACCTAACAATCTCCTCATTTTCCAATTTAGATCTCTTCTCTTAACTCCCCTCTTCAGGGGGTCGGACCTTCAGGTCCGACAAAAAAATCTCCGCTCCTGTGGGCTTCAGCCCCTGAGGAAACTCCGATCCCGCTCACGAAGCGATTTTCCCGGCCTGACCCACCGGTTCCTTTTCGAATTGTACACGATAGAGTTCCGCGTAGATTCCGCCGCGCGCCAGCAGTTCTTCGTGGGTTCCTTGCTCCGCCACAATCCCTTCTTTCAGCACCAATATATTGTCCGCATCGCGAATCGTGCTCAGGCGATGCGCAATGGTAATCACCGTGCGCCCTTTCATTAGCCGTTCCAGCGCTTCGATCACGAGCTGCTCCGATTCCGTATCCAGTGCCGCCGTCGGTTCGTCCAGAATCAATATGGGGTTGTTTCGAATAATCGCGCGCGCAATTCCGATGCGCTGCCGCTGCCCACCCGAGAGCGTGTCGCCGCGGTCGCCCACCATCGTGTCGTATCCGTTCGGCATTTTTGCAATGAACTCGTCGGCATTGGCCAGCTTCGCCGCTGCCATAATTTCATCCCGTGTCGCCCCGCCCCGCCCGTACGCAATATTGTCCGCCACGGTTCCGCGAAATAGCACCGTCTCCTGTAACACGTAAGCAATCTGATTCCGCAGCCCGTCCAACTTGTAACTGCGAACATCCGTGCCATCCACCTGAATTGTTCCGGACGTTGGGTCATAGAATCGCGGGATCAAACTCACCACCGTCGATTTTCCGCTCCCGGTCGGCCCGACAATTCCCACCATCTGCCCGGCCTTGATCTCAAAGCTCACATCCTTCAACACCGCCGACTCCGCCGAATAAGCGAAGCCCACATTCTGAAACTTCACATCCCCGCGAAACGGCTGCGGGTCGCTCGCATCCGGCTTTTCCGGAATCACGTCGTCGGCCTCCAGTATTGCCCGCACTCGCTCTACACCCACCGCTGTCTGCGCGATGGAATTTGTCATCTTCGCCAGATCCTGCACAGGTTTGAAAAAGTTCGCCAGGTAGTACAAAAACACCGTCAACGCGCCCGCCGTCATCTCTCCCCGCAACATCAGCGCCGAACTTCTCCACAACACAAACGCCGTGCACAGCGACACCGTCACGGTGACTAGCGGCGACAGCAGCGCCTTCACCTTCCGCGCGCGCAAAGACGCCTCCACCGTGGCCTTGCTCACTTCCGTCAGCTCTTCAATCTCCAGGTCCTGTCGCCCAAACGCCTTGATCACCCGCATCGACTGCAAATCCTGTTCTACCACCTGCACAATGTTGCTCTGCTGTTTACGCACTTCTCGCGTGGCTTTCTTCACCGCCTTCTTGAATCGCGAAATCAGCAGCAGCATCACCGGCGTCAGCGCCACCACAATTAGCGCGAAATCCCAATTCAGCCAGAACATCACTCCGAGCATCCCCACAATGGTGAACAGATCGACCAATATCCCCAATGTGGACGAAGACGCGAACGCCTGAATCGTTTGCACGTCCGCCGTGATCGTGCTCAACAATGTTCCGGTGTCATGCCCGCTGTAATACTTCAACGAAAGCTGCTGCAGGTGGTGGTATGTCCGCAAGCGCAAGTCGTTCGCCACCCACTGCCCAACGCTCGTCGTGTAATAATTCCCCACATACGAAGCGGTCGCGCCCAGCAGTGCAATCACGATCGTCGCTATCGCGGCTGCCGCTGCAATACTCATCTTGTCAGTGTCATTCAGAAACGGCTTCAGGAAGTGCGCAAGCCACGCCGGCAAGTGGTGCGTCCCCGCCACATTGTCCAGAATCACCTTCAGCGGCCACGGCGCCGCCACAGTCATGGCCATTTGCGCCAGCATGGCCATAAAAATTACCACCAGGATTCCGCGATACGGGCGCAACAAACTTACAATTAGATTCAGCATGCGAGTCGATCCAGAAAATGGTGTGCCATGCGAGCCTGGCGGAGCCCGTCAATGGTGGTGGAAGTTTAACCCAACTTGCAGCCCCATGCGCAAGCGGCAGCGCCAATCGCTCACTCCGAAAAATAGCCGGTCTTCACCCTCACCTTGATCGACTCATCCTTCGGCTTGATCTGAATTTTTCGAAACGTCCCATCGTGGGCCTTATTTGTGGGATAGTAAGCCAGCTCGTAAGAAGTCCTCAGTTCCTCCGCAATTTGCCGGAAATATGTGTGCGGGTCGGTGTGCTGCGCATCGATGTGCGCGCCCCCGGTTTCCTTCGCGATCCGGTCCATCACGCTGATTCCATATTTATTTCGCGCATTCAACACGCCGTGCTTGTTCGTCTCCGTATAGCGAATCGTGTACACCATCACGTTCGCTGCCTGCGCCGCCTCGATCGCTTCCATCATATTGTGCGAGCTCGAATTGTCCTCTCCATCGCTGAACATCAAAATAGCCTTGCGCCCTTCCGCCTTCGTCAATTTCTCCTCCACGCTGTAATAAATCGAATCGTAGAAAGCCGTGCCCAGATCACGGTCTTCGTCCGGCCCAATCACCGGGAAGTGCCGCTTACCTTTATCAAAATCGTGATAGCCCGTCAGTATCTCGTCCGGCGAATTCATATAGTCGCTCACCAGCCGCAAATGGTTTCCGAAACACACCATAAACGCCCGGTCCTTCGGCCCCAGCACTTCGTGCAGAAAAATCTCCAGGTCCTTCTCATGCTTCTTTTCAAAGTGTTCCTGGCTCCCGCTCACGTCCAGAATCAGCGCCAGGGTCAACGGCAGATCCGTGCTCTTCGCGAAAAACTCGATCCTTTGTGGCGCCGCATCTTCGAACAGCTCCACATCGTCTCGCGTCAAATTCTCAATCAGCGCTCCATGCGCGTCCCTCGCGGTGAACGCCACATTCACCAGGTTCACATCCACTTTGATCGGATTTTGCCCCTGCGCCACGGCAACCGCCAAAGCCGCCACGGCCAGCACTGCCAGCATCACTCGCATCCACACACCTCCACCCCACTAGTGCATGGAACGAGCCAAACCCGCCACTTGTTCCGCATTTCTTGTAGAATTTCAACAATCCAAGCGGAGAACCCGCTCAGTTAGAGATCGTCAGCTCGACTTCCGTATTCGCCCCAATGCGCGTTCCCGCCAGCGGCGATTGGTCGATCACCGTGCCATGCGGCCATTGCGGAGCCGCCACATAATTAATCTTGCGGTGTAAATTCCCCTGGTCCAGTCGGTGCTGCACGTCGATCTCGTTCAGCCCCATAAAGTACGGCATCACATACGCCGGCTCTTTGGGCCCAGCCGACACCAGCATATCCACCCTGGGCGTAGCCGCCCCCCGGCCCGGTTTCGGATTCTGCTGCAGCACCACGTCCGTCCCAAGTTCAGGCAAATTCACGGACGAAACTTCGCCCACCTGCAATCCGCCCCGCAGTAATTCAATGCGGGAAACTCGTAGCGAATTTCCCTCTAACGGGGGAATTTGCAATTCCCTCTGGCCCAGGCTGAGCACCACGTGCGCCTGTTGCGAAACTTTCATCAGCATTCCCGGCGGCGGAGTCTGCCTCACCACTTGGTTGATCGGTACGTCGCTGTAAACGCGGTCTGCTACCCGCAAAATCAAACCTTTCGACCGCAGCGCTTTGCTGGCCTCGCCCACATCTTTTCCCACCAGGTTTGGCATGGTCGTCTCTCGCCCGTGGATGGCGATGCGCATCGCGGTAATCGCGCTTAGAAAGGCGGCCGACGCCAGGATGAACACCAAAAACGCCATCCGCGTGGCCCATTCAAGTCGCTCGCGTAACGTCATATCTTTACTTTCGTTCGCCGTCGCTCGCGGGTCAACGATTTTCTGTTCGTCGCGTTTCTATTCCCCTGCCTTGCAAAATCTCGCGCCGCTGGGCGCCCACCCTAGATTTCTTAGGGTAGGCTTGGGTTTCCCATGTAGCGCTGGCTTTATGCCAGCGCCTTCCTAAAACGCCAAGCGCCAGAGGCGCGGCAAAAGCTAGCCCAGCGCGCAAGCGCTGGGAAAAAAATCCGCGAATCAACCAGCGCCGTAGGTGCGACACATCGTCCAACACCATACCTAGTACCGAAAGGCGCTCACGGTTTCAAATCCGGCGCGGGATATTCGGGAAGTTTTTCCTTCGTCGTATCCGCCCGCTTCACTTCCAGCTCATCAAACAGCAATGACGGGCAAATAATAGTTTCCGGCAATCCGCCCATACGATTGCTCACCAGCGGATCGTCGCCCACGGCCGCCAAATCATTTCGCAGCGCGCGCACATCCAACTCGTTGAAAACCGCCCCGCGCACCAGCTCCTCGTGGCCATCTTTCACGTACACGCGGTACAGCAGTCGTGGCGCATTGCCCGGCCCCAAAGTATCCACTCGGTAGCCGTACGCTTGCCCTTCATCGGCGGCCATCTGTCTCAGTTTGTCGTTCAACGCCTTCACCGCTTCCGGCTCCGAACTCTTCACGATCAGCACGCCCAAACTCGGTATAGGCGAGCTTCCCGGCGTGGCCCGCGCATGCCCATTCGATTCCGGGAAATCCCGCAGCGGCTGCCGGCTCAGCAAATAATTCACCAACATGCCCTTGTCAATTACCGTCACCGCCTGCGCCTTCACTCCTTCGCTATCCACCGCATAGCTTCCCAACAGCGCCTTCCCGTCAAACGTCTTCATCGTCGGGTCGTCCACCACGGTTACGAATTTCGGTAGCACTCGCGTTTTATAACTCGTCGCAAATGCCCCCACAGTTCGGTTCGGCCTTCCCGGTTGCGGCTTCCTTCCCAGTACGTTATCGCCAATCAGTCCCGCAACGATATCGTTCGCCGCGTCCGGCGCGAATAGCACCGGCCCGCGATACGACTCCTCCACAATCGGTGCTTTACCCAATGCCTGCAAGGTGTCCAGCATCTTCTTTGATTCTTTCAGCAATTCTTGATGAGAGGGAAGTTCGTCTGGCCGCTGTTCCGTCCAGAAAGGACTCCGTCCCAATCGCATTCCGTCGGCCGCTTGCGTCGACCCCGACAGCGTCACCGTCGCTGTAGTGCGTCCCTGCCGCACGATCGTTCCTTCGGAATTCACAAAATATTCGTTCACTGCCGTAAACCGCGCTGACGCATCCACCAGCTGTATTCCCGGATATTCCCGATAAAGGTCAGTCACGTCCTGCAAAGTCTTGTCCCACTGGCTCGAATCGACCTTCAGTGACACCGTCTCGCCAACCGCAGTCACCACGGGTGCTTGCGCAAAATCGTCCACGGGATTCGCGTCCGGCGTGAATTGCTTCAAAGCCGAAAGCTTTTCCGCATACGCATCCGCCGCGCTCTTGTACGCCTCATCCGTCAGCAGCCAGATCTGCCGCCGCAGCGCGATTGGATCGTTGTCCAGCGGCAGGATCGATCCTGTCCCCACGCCTTGTCCGTAAAAACTGTCTTGCTTGTAATCCCCAATGCGCACCACCACGCGCAGAAACCGCAGGTGCGACCGGTCGCTCTCCCGCAGCGCCCCAAACGCCGCCTCGGAGCTGAACGTATCCATGTCATTCACGCGGTATTCGATGTAGTACGGCGGCTTCACCTGATCCATTCTCAATTCGGACTTGGATCGGTCCAGTTCCGTCAGCAGCGCTTCCAGCAGCGCATCTCCCTTGGCCGCCTCACGTGCCGCGTCCAGGCTGGCGTCATTTCCCGCGTCGCTGGCCGTCGCCTTCGCCAACCCAACCGTCGCGCTCCCCGTCAAAAGCAGTGCCGCAAGAATCAAACGAAAAGAGGTAGCCTTCCGCGTCATGGCTTTACCTCGGCCTTCTTCGCCACGTCCTTCGATGCTGCAGCCGTCTCCACGCCCGGCGCAGGTAAAATCGGTGGCCGATCGTGCCCGTGCGCTCGTTTCTGCACTTCCAGCTCACTGAACAGCATCGCCGGCGCAACCGCTGACACCGGCACGTATCCGCTCTCTGCGCCGCATACTCCGTTGAACACGTGTTGCTTGTCGCCCGTCGTCACTATCCGCGTCAGCGCCGCCAACGGCGTCCCAACGATGTCCACCCCGCGTACCAATTCGTCGGGCCGCCCGTCCGGATAAATCTTGTAAACGATCACCGGCAAAACTTGGAACGACTGCGGCGAAGAACGCGTCGTCAGCGTAAACCCGCCCTGAATGTCGTCGAAATAAAGCCCATAGGGCTTGCCTTCCTTCTTCACTTCATCGATCAGCTTCTGCCGCAATTCCGATTCCGGCACCGTCTGCGTCGAAGACACGATCAGGTTCCCCTGCCGCCCTGTCGGCATCGATCCCGGTTGGTTTCTCCCGTGCCCGTTCGAACTGTCGAAATCCTTGATCGGCATGCGAGACATCAGGAAATTTTTCAGCACTCCGTTCTCAATCACTTCCACCCGTTGTGCCGGAACTCCCTCGTTGTCATACGAATACGTTCCCGCCAGCTTGATTCCGTCCACTTCCTTGATAGTCGGGTCGTCCACCACCGTCAAAAACGTCGGCAGCACCTGCTGCCCCACTTTCTTGGTGAACGTTTGTCCTTCTTCTTCGTCCTTCTGCCGGTGACCTTCCAACCGGTGCCCCAAAACTTCGTGGAAAAATACCGCCGCCGCGCGTCCGCTCAACAACGCGGGCCCATCGTAAGGCTCGGCAACCGGCGCATTGCGCAGCGCTTTCAAATCCACGGCCATCTTCTCCACTTTGCCCATCAATTCTTTTTCCGGTGGCAATCCCCCCGCCACGGGAGCCTGAAATGTTTCCACGCGCAACAGGTCCATCCCGTCTTCCGCCCGCGTCTGCGCTTCCATCACCAGCCGCGCCGTCGAGCCCGGCATCGCCAGTTCCGTTCCTTCGCTCGTCACCGTCCGCGAATTCGACGTGGACACCTGCAGCACCACCGTCGAGTAATACACGTCCGCATAATTGCGAAACGCCCCGGACAGCCTCTTCACTTCCTCTTCCCACGCCGTGCGATCGAACGGAGGTTCCTTCAGTTTCGCGTCACTGTGTACTTGCGGCGCATCCTTGGAAAAATCGGGAGACTTATCCTCTTCTTCCGCTTCCACCGCTGTATTCGTCTTCACGTTCAGATAAGCGGGTGCCGCGCGTTTATAAGCGCGGTTGGTCAGTTCCCACAGCACCCGCGCTTCCGCATCGGGATCGTCATTCAGCGGCAACGATCCGGAGGTCATGCCGCTGCCTCGGCTCTGCCCATGCGTATTGTCGAGTTGCGGCGTTCCCACGCGCATGGTCACATCCGCTGTCCGTCGCCGCGTCGTGGAATTGGACAAAATCCCTCCATACGCGGCGGCAATCACAATTTGATCCTGGTCATACACCGTGTAACTCAAAAAATACGGTGCGGGATCGCTCTTCGAAAGCTCAGCCTTCGCCCGGTTCAGTTCCGTGCGCATCGTTGCAAGCACCACATCCGCCGCCGCCGCGGACGCAGGCTTGTCGGCCGGCGCGGGCCCAGCCGCCAGTGGAAGCGTAGTGAGCTGCAGCGCCATCAGCACAGCGCCCATCGGCCGCAACCGCCGCCGAATGGACAGAGAAACTCCCGCTTGTATTCCTGCGAGCTGGCTGCGTTTCATGTGTTTTTTGCTCCCTGAACCAAGGTGAGTGCGGCGAAACAATAATTTCATAGATGCTGTTTAGGACGTTGAACCTTCAATACTCGTGCATTTCGTCAGGGCACGGCTTCAGCCCCTGAAGACCTACCTGGAATCCCTGTCCGATCTCTATGTTCCCGTAGGGGTCCAGCACTGCTGGACCCCATGTCCGCAAAATCCAAAAAGCTTCATCTAGCTTCCGATCCTTCTTCAGCTTCCGATCCTTCCTTAGCTTTCGATCCTTCTTTAGGGGGTCGGAGCTTCAGCTCCGCCATCAGAACCACGAAAATCCGGGCTTCAGCCCCTGAGGAAACGCTTCTTCTTCTGCGCCTTCACTCATCACGCCACAACAGCGCTACAAATCGCGAGTATGCCTGACCAGGTGGTGTTCTGCAAATTAGCTGTGTCCAAACCGTTCGCCAGGCTTTAAATGCGCGCCATTGGCAAATTCTGACGCGGAAACTTGTTTGCGCCCCCCTACTTTGACGTGCGATAGCTCCATTACGGTTGCCGCCCCGCACGCCACCAATAACTTCCCCTGCTCCGCCACCAGCGTTCCTGGCCCGTCCGCACAGCTCTCCTTCGCCAGCGGCCGCCCCAAAACATGGCACATCTGCCCGCTGAACTCCGTAAACGCGCCCGGCCAAGGTGTGAACCCCCGCATCCGGTTATAAATTTCCTGAGCTGGCCGCCCCCAATCAATTCGTCCATCTTCGCGCTTCAGCATCGGCGCATAGCTCGCCCCAGCCGCGTCCTGCGGTCGTGAAGCCAGCGTTCCCCCCGCCAACCCCCGCAGCGTCTCGATCATCAACCCCGCCCCAGCTTCCGACAACCTCTCGCTTAATTCCGGCGCGGCTTCGTGTGGCCCGATGGCCAACTCTTGCTGCAACAGCATTTCGCCAGTGTCCATCCCTGCGTCGATGCGCATCGTCGTGTTCCCGGTAATCGCTTCGCCGTTGGCAATCGCCCAATGAATCGGCGCCGCTCCGCGATATTTCGGCAGCAGGGAAGCGTGAAGATTGATCCAGCCCAGCCGCGGGATCGGCAGCAGCCGTCCCGGTATGATCTTGCCGTAGGCAATAATCGCAATCACGTCGGGCGCCCACGCACGAAGTTGCTCTTCCACCTCTGGAGCGCGTATTTTTTCCGGCTGATAAACATGAATCCCCGCCCCGCTTGCCACTTCCTTCACCGGCGAAAAAGACACTTCATTGCCGCGGCCCCTCGGCCGGTCGGGCTGCGTAAACACACCAACAATCTCAAACTCCGGTTGTGACAGAAGCTTCTTTAAGGAGGGAACTGCAAACTGCGGAGTGCCGCAAAACACCATGCGCAGCCGGCTCACACTGCCACCCGCCTGCGCACTCGCCGAACCTACCACTCGCCTTCTTTCCTCAACTTCTTGATCTTTCTCCTGATCAGGTCGCGCTTCAGCATGCTCAGATGCTGCAGGAAAAGCACCCCGGCCAAATGATCGATCTCATGGCAAAACGCCCGCGCCAACAAATTCTCGCCGCGAATATCAAACGGCTCGCCCTTCAGGTTCTGTGCCTTCACGGTCACAAACTGCGGCCGCACCACATAGCCCCGAAAGCCCGGAATCGACAGGCATCCTTCTTCCTCGCGCACTTCGCCTTCCGCATGCACGATTTCCGGATTCACCAGCACGATTTTCGCTTCCGGATTTTTCCCGTTCGAAACGTCAATCACCGTCATCCGGATGCTCTTCCCGATTTGCGGAGCCGCCAATCCCACACCTTGCGCCGCATACATCGACGCGAACATATCATCCGCAAGTTCCTGCAGCTCGGCGTCAAAACTTCGCACCGTCGCCGCTGGTTTTTCCAGTACGGGATCGCCGTATTTCACGATGGGATAGATCTTCCGCGGCGGCGCTTCCGGCGTCACCGTCGTTTTTGCCACGGTTGTGGCTTCAGAACTCGTCGATTTGTCGGCCATAGCTTTCGAAATTCCGTCGGGTCTCGGCGAGAGAATCTCCTCCAAATTTTTGCAGAAAAGCATCCGCCAGCACAAGTGCCACCATCGCCTCCCCCGCCACTCCCCCTGCCGGCACCACGCACCAATCCGATCGCTCGTAAGCCGCCTGCACCGGCTCCTTGGTCACCATGTCAGCGGTCCCCAGCGCCTTCCTCAGCGTCGAAATCGGCTTCAGGTATCCCCGAATCACAACATCCTCGCCATTCGTGATGCCGCCTTCCAATCCCCCGGCGCGGTTGCTGCTCCTCTGAAATCGTCGTTTCGCTCGATCGTACGAAATCTCGTCCTGCACTTCGCTTCCATACGATCCCGCCGCCAGTATCCCGGATCCAATCTCAACCGCCTTCACCGCTTGCACACTCATCAGCGCCTGCGCCAGCCGCCCGTCCAATTTCTCATCCCACTGTGCGTGCGATCCCAGCCCCACCGGCACTCCGTGCGCCACAATTTCAAACACGCCGCCAACCGTATCTCCGGCCTTCAACGCCGCGTCCACTTCCGCCTTCATCTTTTCCTGGACTTGCGCATCCACGCAGCGCAGCGGCGATTCCAGGTCTCCGCAAATCATTTCAATCTCTTCCCATTTCACCGCTCGTTCCAGCCGCACATGCCCCACCTGGATCGTATGGCTCGCGATGCGAATCCCGAATTGCCCCAGCAGTTGCCGCGCGAATCCTCCCGCCGCCACCCGCGCCGCTGTCTCCCGCGCCGAAGCCCGCTCCAGGACATACCGCGCATCGTGAAAATTAAATTTCTGCGAACCCGCCAGGTCCGCGTGTCCTGGCCGCGGCGCCACCAGCTTCTTCAAACTCGCTTCCGGCGCATCCGAAGCTTCTACCGAAAGTATCTTTTCCCAATTCGCCCAGTCGCGATTCTCAATCCGCACCGCGATCGGCGCGCCGATTGTTTGTCCGTGCCGCACTCCCGCGAAAATCTCCGCGCGATCCTTCTCAATCCTTTGCCGCCCCCCGCGTCCGTATCCCAGCTGCCTGCGGTGCAATTCGTGATTGATCGCTTCTACGTCAATCGGCAATCCGGCCGGCAATCCCGACACAAATGCCATCAACGCCTGCCCGTGCGACTCACCCGCCGTATAGAAGCGCAGCATAAACTACCAAGTGTATCATTGTCCGCAAAACCTCCTGCCTCACGCCCTCTCGCTGCGCCTCGAAATGCATCCCGTCTTGACGCCTCTCGCTGCTCCAGTTACGCTTCCTGCGAGGTTTTTCTAGAGCCCGTGTCAGACGCGCATTCCCAGGTCACCCAATTCCATTCTTCCGCGCGGGAGACCGCTTCAGTAGTCCAGATTCTGACCGAAGCATTCAAACAGTTCGTCCTCGACGTTCAGAACTACGCCAGAATGTCCGCGCTTTCGCTCACCAATCTCCTTACCAAGCCCGCACGCTTTTTGGCGGACAAATTCTAACCACCATGTCCTCACTTCCTCCAAGCCCCAACATCGCACCGCCCGTCGACGCCGATGTTGCTTTGCGTTTCGACGATGTCTGGATCGGTTTCGAAGAGGGCCCGATTCTTCGCGGCCTCACGTTCTCCGCGCGCCCCGAAGAAACCCTCATCCTCCTCGGTGAAACTGGCACTGGTAAAACGCTCGCCTTGAAACTCGCCGCTGGCCTGCTCATTCCAGACCGCGGCCGCATCTACGCTCTGGGTCACGAGGTTTCGGACAAATCGGAACACGAACTCTTGGAGTTTCGCCGCCAGGTGGGTTTCGTCTTTCAGGAAGGCGCCTTGTTCGATTCGCTCACCGTCGCCGAAAACGTCGCTTATCGCCTCAAGGAAGATGGCGCCACCGACGAAGAAGTAGCCCCAAAAGTCCAGGAAGTCCTTCGCTTCGTCGAACTCGAGCACACGATGGAGATGCTGCCGTCCGAACTCTCCGGCGGCATGCGTCGCCGCGTTTCCATCGCGCGCGCTTTGATCACTCGCCCGCCTATCGTTCTGTACGATTCACCCACTGCAGGCCTCGATCCCATCACCTCGCAAACCATCATTACTCTCATCCTTCGCCTGCGCGACGTCTATGGCGTAACCGCGCTCATGGCCACGCACCGCCTCCAAGACGGCTTTGCCCTCGCTAATTTTCACTTCGATCCCAAAACGCGCACCGTGCGCAGGGGCGCTTCCGACGATCGTGGCAAGCAGCCAATCACCCGCTTTCTTGTTCTCCGCGATGGCCGCATCTATTTCGAAGGTAGCCCCGAAGAAATGCTGAGAACCACGGATGAGTATTTGCAGCGGTTTTTAATTTGAACTCTTGTATAGTGTTGCGATGGTGCGGAGTGGTGGCCTGCTCCTTGTCGGAGGACTTCAGTAATGGCGCGCAGTAAACAATTGACCTGGGCCGAATTGCGCGTGGGGCTATTTGTCCTCGTCGGCCTCTTGATTCTGGCCGTCGCCATTTTCTACGTTACCGGTGTCGGCGTCTGGGGCCCGAAGTATCGGCTCAACACATTCCTGCCAGAGGTTGCTGGACTCGCCAAAGGCGCGCCTGTTCGTCTCGATGGTGTGGAAATTGGCAACGTTGAGCTCATCACCCTCGTTCCGCGCCAGAACGGCAAGCCGCCCGATAAAATGCACAACATTGAGATCGGTATGCGTCTTGACAGGCATTTCCAGAACGATATTCTCACCGACTCCGTCGCCACCCTCGTCACCGAAGGTTTGCTCGGCAACCGCTACGTCAACATCCAGCGCGGCTACACCGGTGTTCCACTCAAAGACGGCCAATCCGTCACTGGTGGTCAGGAAAAAGCCATGCAGGAAGTCGTCGAGCGCAGCGCCGACGTTCTCGCCAACCTCAAAGCCCTCAGCGAACAAATTCAAGACATCGTTTCGGACGTCCAGCATGGCAAAGGCACCATCGGTAAATTGCTCACCGATGATCAGGCCTACAATCGCTTCAACAGCATCTTGGGCAAAGCCGATCAGATCGCCAACACCGTGCAATCCGGCCAGGGCACACTCGGCAAGCTCATCATGAAAGACGAAATGGGCAACAAGGTCGAAACCACCGTCGATCAGATCAACACCATTCTTGCCGACCTGCGCGCGCAAAAGGGCACTCTCGGCAAACTCCTCTACGATCCAACTCTCTACGATCAAGCCAAAGAAGCGCTCACCAACGGCAACGCCATAATCGGTGACGTTCGCGCTGGCAAAGGCACCCTGGGCAAGCTAGCCACCGACGACACTCTTTACAACAAACTCCGCGACACTAGCTCCAACCTCTCCGAAGCCACGGCCAAGCTCAACAAAAACAACAACACCGCCGGCAAACTCTTCAACGATCCCCAACTCTACGACAACGTAACCGCCCTGAGCGGAGAAATGCGTACCCTAATCTCCGATTTCCGCAAAAACCCCAAAAAATTCCTATCCATCCGCCTCTCCTTCTTCTAGAGCGAGCCGTCGCCTCTACGTTGGGGCGCCGCACTGCTGCGCCCCATGTCCGCAAAATCTCAAACCATGGAGGGGCCGTCACTGCGCCGCCTCTCGGGTTTGTAGCGCCGGGCCTTCAGGCCGGCATCTTGGGCTCCGTCAAAAAAAAACATTCCGAACGCACCGCGGAATCCCTCTTCAACCCAAATTGGAACCACCCAAACCCTCCCCACTTTGCCCCTCCCATCCCATCTGTGTTGTAATGTTCCAGTAACAATGACAGATTACGCTCAACGTTTCGAAGGGCTCGCGACGAGCCCGCTCATGGACAATCAAGACACCACCACTCTCAAGCCTCCTCGTCCGGAAGCCTCGAAAACCACGCTGCCGCAACCCGGTCGTCCCGTCCCCAGCCGCGCCTATCCCGGTGCCCTGATCGTCGTTGAAGGCACCGACGGCTCCGGCAAAAGCACGCAACTCTATTTGCTCAAGCGCTGGCTCGAAATTGGCGGCTATCGCCTCCATTTCACAGAGTGGAACTCTTCCCCACTGGTCAAATCCGCCACTCGCCGCGGCAAACAAAAGCGCCTGCTCACGCCCACAACCTTCTCTCTATTACACGCCGCCGATTTCGCCGATCGTTGCGAACGCCAGATCATGCCGCTCCTCCAGGGCGACTACCTCGTCCTCGCCGACCGCTACATTTACACTGCCTTCGCGCGCGACGCAGCTCGCGGCTGCTCTCATCGCTGGCTGCGCAATCTCTATCGCTTCGCTCCCATCCCCGACATCGTCTTTTATTTCCGCGCGCCTCTGGACGTCGCCGTCGATCGCATCCTCAGTGGCCGTCCCAAATTAAAATATTACGAAGCCGGCATGGATCTCGGCCTCTCCTACGACCGCTCGGAAAGCTTTAAACTCTTCCAGGCACGCATCCTCGAGGAATACGACCGCATGGTCGACAGCGATAATTTTGTCGTTCTCGACGGCACCCTGCCCGTCAACAAGCTGCAAAAACAAATGCGCGATATTGTCGCCTCTAAAATCGATCTCAAGCGCTTCGCCCCGCGCCCCGATGTGGTGGAGTGATCATGCCTGACCAGGAGAAAGACAAAGAGAAGGTCACCCCCATCGTTTCTTCTTCGGAACAGCCCGCCAAGCCCCACCCGGAGTCCTCCGAAGACGCCCAATTTTTCTTTGGCGAGCATCTTGTCGGCCTCGATCCCACCGAACTGCAAGGCAATCTCATTGTCATAGAAGGTCTCGACGGCTCCGGCCGCTCCACGCAGATCGCCCTCCTGCAGGAATGGCTGGAGTCCGAAGGCTTTGCCGTTCAGACCAGCGGTCTCCGCCGTTCCAACCTGGTTGGCCGAGACATTGACGAACTCCTCGCCAAAAATGCCGTCACCCGCCTCACTCTCGCCCTGATGTACTCCACCGATTTTTTCGACCAACTCGAACATCGCATCGTTCCCGCTCTTCGTTCCGGTGCAATCGTTCTCGCCGACCGCTTCATCTTCACCCTGATCGCTCGCAGCGTTGTTCGCGGCATCAATCGAGACTATCTCACCGGTCTCTACGCCATGGCTCTTCGCCCCAATCTCACTTTCTGGCTCAACGTCCGCCCAGAAACCGCCTTCGCTCGCGAATTCAAGAAGGCCCAGGCCATCAGCTACTGGGAAGCTGGCCGCGACATGTCTCTCTCTCACGATCTCTATTGGTCTTTCGTTCGCTACCAGACCATGATCAAGCGCGAATTCGAAGTCATGGCCAAGCGCAACGCCTTCATCGAACTCGACGGCGAAGCCAGCGTCTCTACCGTCAACAAACAGCTTCGCCAGCGTATCGGCGAGCATCTCGGCATTCGCGCCACCAAGTACACGCCTTCCTCCGCACTCGCCCATCTCTGGCGGTAACCTCGACCATGCCAGATCCCGTTCATATCGCCGCCATCGACGCCGGCTCCAATGCAGTCCGCCTGTCCATCGCTCGCGCCTATTCCGGCCTCGATATTGAACCGCTCATCACCGAACGCTATCCGTTGCGCCTGGGCGAAGGTGTTTTTGTTCGCCATCGCTTCACCGAGGAAGTTCTCAAAAAGGGTATGAAAGCCTTCCGCCATCTTCACGAAATCATGGAGGAATTTGGCGTCACCAAATACCGCGCCGTAGCCACCAGCGCCTCTCGCGAAGCTCAGAACCGCGGCACGCTCATCCGCCGCGTCAAGCAAGCCACCGGCATTACTCTGGAAGTCATCAGCGCCAGGGAAGAATCCCGCCTCGGCAGGGAAGCGGTGTTTGCCGCTCTGGGCCCGGAAGCCCCCGCCGGCTGCATTGCCGATTTGGGTGGCGGCAGCCTGGAACTCAGCATCCTGCGAGACCATACCCTAACCCACGCCGTTCAACTCCCGCTCGGTACCGTGCGCCTGATGAGCACGCTGAATCTTCCCGGCGTCATCCGACCTGCGCAAGCCGAGCAGGTCCGCCGTTACGTTCGCGCCCTCTTGGAATCGCGTCTCCCGGTGCGTCCCAATCTTGCCGATCGCGTAGCCGTGGCCCTCGGGGGAAATGCGGAAACTCTGGCCAACGTTGCCCCCGGACCGCGCCAGGATGGCTTGCCAACCCTCGAAGTCTCGTTACTCCGCGAACGCCTCCCGGATATTTTGAAGCGCGACGTTCGCTCGCGCATGAAAGCCTATGGAGTCCGCCGCGATCGCGCCGATGTCATGGCCGTTGCTGGCCTGATCTTCGTCACTCTCGGCCGTTATCTCAACATCCGCACCTTCGCCATCCCCAGTGTCGGCCTACGCGAAGGTCTCCTTCAGGAAATCGCACGCGATGCCTTTTCCCGCAAAGAGCCACATCGCTACAATGCCGACGCTCGCCAGATCCTGGTCGGAACGCGCAGTTTTGGTCGCCGTCTCGAGTACGACCAGCGCCATGCCGAGCATGTTCGCGAACTCAGCCTCATGCTCTTTGATCAACTCCAGCCGCTGCACCATCTTCCCGTTCAGGCGCGAGTCCAGCTCGAAGCCGGGGCTCTCCTTCACGATTCGGGTCATCGCATCAGCCATCGCGGCCACCACAAACACGGCGAATACCTGGCCCTGAATGGCGACATTCCCGGTTTGGAAGGCAGAGACCGCAATATCGTCGCTGCCGTCGTCCGCTATCACAACCGCAAGTCCGAACCCGATGGTCACCATCCCGCCTATTCAGTCCTGAATAACAACGACAAGCGCATCGCCCGTCGCCTCGCCTCCCTCGTTCGCATCGCCGAAGGCCTTGACCATTCCCACCGCCAGCGCATCCTCAGCCTCCGTGCCACCTTCCAGCGCGGCGCCGTCACCCTCCAGGTCCAGGCCCGCGGCGATGTTACCGAAGATCTCCGCGATGCCGAACGAAGCTCCAACCTCTTCGAAAAGGAATTTCACCTCCAACTCTTTTTCCGCCGCCCCTCCCCCACCCCATGATTATCACATTGATAAATACCCAAACATGTATCACAAATCGCCACATGTATTTCCGTGTGCTGACAGACGCCTTCGTAGTGGCCGGTCTTTAGACCGGTTCCGTCCCGCAGGCGAGTCTCGAGCCAGCGGTCTTTCCGACACTCTCATCATCACCACGAACACCTCCACCATCACCACCACAATCCCCATCACCACCAAAACCTGCCATCCCGAGCGAAGTCTGCGGAGCGAGGGACCTGCTTTTTCTTCCCTCCTGGGTCCCAAAATCCCAGCACACGCCTGATCAACCCGCCCAACACAAAAACCGTCATTCCGAGTGGAGTTCGCGAAGCCAGGAATCCCTCTGTCTTGGGTGCCAGTCTCAGGAAAATCAACCTCCCTCCTAACCCTTTCAGAATCAAGTAGATTCAATCTACTAGAAAACAAACGACTTACACCGTCAAATGTCCCTTTAGAATCAACAGATTTCTGATAACGCGTTTTTTTTTCGTAACTTTTTAGTAACGGCCCGAGGCCCCGTCGGCCCAACCCTAACCTTACTCATTCACATCCCAACCCCTCTTGTTACCCCCCATACATATTTGCTTTTGTAAGATGTAACCATAGGAGGCTCGCCGCCGATGGAGCTGTACATTGTGCGCCACGGAATCGCCGTGGACCGCGAAGATCCAAAATGTCCCTCGGATACCGAGCGCTTCCTCACCGACGAGGGCATCGAGAAATCCCGTCAGGTAGCCAAAGGCGTAGCCGAGGTCGCTTCCGTTCCCGACCTGATCCTCACCAGCCCCTATTTACGCGCGGTTCAAACGGCCGAAATATTTGCGGAAATCCTGGAATACTCGAAGCACAAAATCCGCAAGTCAGACCTGCTTTTGCCCGGTGCCGAGCCCCTGCAACTCTTCCGTGAACTGGCCAAAGATAAAGATCTTTCCAGCGTCTTCGTCTTCGGCCACGCCCCGCATCTCGACGATCTCGTCGCCACATCCATCAACACGAAACATCATATCTCCTCGCTGAAAAAAGCCGGCGTGGCCTTCGTCCAACTAAAGCGCCTGAGCCCTCCCAGCGGCGAACTAATCTGGCTAGCCACACCCAAACTACTCCGCAAAGCCGGCAAGTAAAGACAACTCGCTCTCGTAGTGACCAGCCTCAGGCTAGTTCCTCGGTTTTATCGTGGTTTTAAATCGCTGTCATTCCGACAGCTTGCCGGGTGCCCCACATGCCGCCTCTGCATGTGGACTCTTGGATCCTCTTGTAGCGCCGCGCCTTCAGGCCGGCATCTTGGGTCAGCGTTGTAGGGCCCACCTTCCGAGGCGGCCCGGTTCCTCATCTAACGTCAAAAAAGCCATCTGGCAAACTGAAAAGCACCTTTCGCGACGAAGGCTCTCAACGTAAAGTCCAAACAAGAACCTAACGCACTGCCAGCAACCAGCCCCTAATCCGAAGCCGCCGCGCTAGCCTCCGGCGACTCTTCCTTCCGCGGCAACTCCACCAACTTAGGCGCCAACGTCGCTGCCTTCACAATCACCGGCTCCCCCAAACTGCTCTCCAGCAAAAATTTCCCCGCCGCCAACCGTGCCGCCATCTCTTCGCCCTCTTGTAGCCCGGGCACATGAATGATCAGCGCATCCACAGACTTCTCCACGCGCAATCCTTTCGTCAACGAAACTCCAGACTTGCTGATCGCCCGTGCCAATCGCAAAATCCCCGCCAGCACAGAGATCGTCTTCTGCTCCTCCGGCTTGAATCGAGCAAAGGACTTTTGCCTTTGATCCGGCAATCCGCCGCGATGGTAGCGCACAATATTTGCCATAACTTCCCATTCCGTCTCTGTCCACCCGGGTGGCAAAACCATGGCCTTCAAATATTTTCTGGCCGCCTTTTGCGGTGACTTCACATCCAGCCCCGCCCCGATGGCGTGCAGCCGCGAAGCCGCCTGCATGATCTTCCGGGAGTCTTTATTCGCCAGGGCGGCGTCCGCATGCAGCCTCATCAGCGCGTCAAACAATCGCATCGCCAGGCCGCAAACCAGTGTCGCCCTACGTGTGTTCAATTCCAGCGCTCGAGCCGTCGCCCGTAAGCGCGCCAGCGACGCCGCCACCAACCGATTGCCCTCGGGCAATCCGCGCCTCCAGTGCTGCCACAGTCCGCCCTCGCCGATCGCCAGCCGCCGGTAATTCTCGATCCGTTCATGCCGCTGAGATGCAATGCGCTCGCCCCAGGCACTTCGCGATTCGTCCAGTTCGCCTTCCACTTCTCCAATTTTTCCAGACAGCACGTCCAGGTCGTGTACCTCGCCGAGCAAGTCCTGAACCTGTTTCAGGTTCTCTCCCCACTCCTCATAACGCGCGGGCAGCAAACTCTCCACCGTGTATCGGAATCGCTTTACGCCAATGCGCAGCTCGTGCCATGCCTCCGGCTTCTCCGATCGCAGTGCCCGCACGTGCAGTTCTTTCGCGGCCTCCAGCCGTTCCAGCGCCAGGCATTCCGCTGCGAGTTTGTCCGGGGGCACCAAACGGCTCCTCCGCTGTAGCTTGCGTTCCAGTTTTCGCCAGGATTTTTGGTCGAACTTCTCTGCGGCCTTCAACGCCGCCTGCTGCTGTTCTTTTTCCTCTATCGTAAACGCCGCCAGCAGCCGCTCTCGCACGGCATCGGACTCCGGCCCCAGGCTCTTTGCCCATTCCTCCAAAACCTGCGTATCCCGCAGTTCGCCCAGTTGCCGGAACAGCTTTTTCCCGAGCTTGCGCATGTCCGGCCACGCCGCGTCCGGATCGACTTCTTCCATCACAGATGCCACCGAGCGGCACCGCCGGATAGCCACGCGCAGGTCGTGTACCGCGTCCGGCTCGGCCGCCTCGCGCACCGATTCCAGCTCCTTCAGCGCCCGTTCCATCCAATACTGCAACCCACGGAACTCTGGGCGCGAGCCCGTTCCTGTACTTTCGGTTTCCATTGTTAATTTCCAGCCAAACCGGCCCCTGGGCCGTCTGTTCCAAAATGAGACACCTATAGGCTAGCCCGTTGTCTCAGCCTCGTCCAGTACAGCGCGCTTGGCCACAACTCAGGCAGCATCCGCGCCAGCACAAATCCCATCCCGATGCACGCTACAGAGCAGATCAGGAAAACATGGCCCGGGTCCGGGTGGCCCAGCCGCAACATCGCATATTGCGCTAAGGGTTGCAGGGCAATCCCCCCAAACGAAAGCAAGTTCGCAGCTCCGATCATGCGCCCCTTCACCTCTGGCCTCGGCCGGTTTTGAATCAGCGCGTTGATCGGCACTACGAAAAATCCCGCGGAAATTCCCAGCGCCACCAATAGCAATAGCAACATCACCATTTCATAGCTCAATCCCGGCGCGAACAACGCCCCGGTAGCCAGCACAATCCCTGACATCCCCGGCAAGATCATACCCATTTCGATCTTTCGCCCGGAAACGTGCCCTGCCAGAAAACTTCCCATTCCAATCCCCAAACTCAGCGCCGCCAGCAGGTAACTGCTCCGCGCCTCGTCCACCTGCAAAATATCCGTCGCATACAACACAATGTTCAGCAACAGAATGGCGCCCAGAAACCAGAAAAAAGTATTGGCGATCACCGCCACCCAGAGGACCGCATCCTGTCGCATCCTCTGAATCTCTTCCACGAATTGCTTCGCCCAATTCCATTCATAACGCCGCGACGCATCCGCCGCCGGCACCCGGCTGATTCCCAGGCTGGTCATCAACCCCACCAGAGAAAGCGCCATCAGAAATATTCCGGACCATTGCTGCTGCCCGCGAAAATGATGCGCTAGGAATCCCCCCGCAAGCGTTCCGCCTATCGCCGCCAGCAGCGTCCATAACTCAATCACGCCGTTGCCCCAACTCAACTTGCTCGTTGGCAACAATTCAGGCAACAAACCATATTTCGACGGCCCGAATATAGCTCCCTGCATGCACACGAAAAACAGCGTCACCGCCGCTAGGTCCAGCCGGTTCACCCACAGCGCGTACGTCGCGCCGCCCATGGTCAGCAGTTCCAGCAGTTTCGTCCATTGCGTCACTCTGCGCTTGCTATAACGGTCTGCCAAATATCCGCCGGGAATAGAGAAAATCAGGAAGGGCACGGCAAACACCAAAGGTACAACCAGTACAAACAAAAAATCGCGTCGTTCGCGCGAAATGCTCGATTCCAACACCAGAAAACTGACCAGCCATTTCAGCGCATTATCGCTGAACGCGCCTTGGAACTGCGTTGCGATCAACGCCCAAAAGCCCAACAATCTTCCGTGCGGGTCGCCAAGCGGCGCTCGATCCACTTCCTGACCTGTAGCAGTGTTCATTCTGGCCGCGAGTCTACCGTCTCCCTCCACCACCCGCAAGCGAACCATCTCGGTGGGCCTGCCATCTTGAGGAGTCCGCGACGATGGCTCTCAACCAACGCGCCTTGCCGGCCACCTTCCTCGTAGGGGCGCCGCACTGCTGCGCCCCATGTCCGCAAAATCCCAAATCCCAAAATTCCTTATATCGCCCCACCATCCGCGCCACAAAAAAACTGTCATCCCGAGCGAAGCGAGGGACCTGCTTTTTTCTTTTCCCTCCCGATTGCCCACTCTGAGCGCGGTCTTCCCGCCGTTGTAGCACCGTGCCTTCAGGCCGGCATCTTGGGTTCCCTCCAGCATTCCTGATAACGAAAAAAAATCCCGCGCTGTCATCCTGAGGAGTCCGCGATGAAGGATCTCAACCGATCCGCCCCATCAAACCTCAGCCAGCTAAACTCTCTTCTCCCCAATCATCCCCAAACTCACGCAAGGTACTGCAACGACGCCGCGATCAACCTCTTCGTGCCCACGTAAGGATCCTCCGGCCCTTCCCACTCCATCGAGCAGTAACCCTTGTAGCCGCTGGCGTTCAGGACGCCGAAGGTTTTCTTCAGGTCCACGCGAAATACCTTCCCCTCGTCGCCCACTTCGGAATCCTTCACGTGGCAAATGTTATAGGCATGCTTGAACATCGCTGCGACCGCGTCGTAATTGAACTTCTCATTTCCGCTGGCCATCGAATTACAAAAATCCGGCAGCGCGTGTACATACGGATGGTTCACTTTCTCAATCACGCGCACCACGAAAAATGCATCTTCACTGACCAAATCATCGTTCTCAAGGTTCACCTGAATATTTTTGCCGGCCGCATAGTCCGCCAGCGCTCGAACGCTTTCCGCCGCTGCGTCCACATTGGGCTTGGAGTTCTTCGCTTCCGCCATCGACGTGCGCACGCTCGGCGATCCCAGAATCACCGCAATGTCCACCCACTTTTTCCCGTTGTCCACTGCCTTCTTTCGCGTCGCGGCATCCACGTCGTAATAACTGGCCGAATTGTCTACCGGAATGTTCACCACGTGCACACCGGCCTTTTCAATCGCCTCGCGGAATCCAATCAGGTAGCGCTCGTCCGTGGAAGGGAAGTGCGCGCTCAGCGGCTCCACTCCCGGCACTCCGAATTGTTCGCGCACCCTCACCGCAAAATCGCGCAAATCCATTCCCGGACGCTTCTTGTCGCGGTATTCGTTGTGAGCGCTCTCGATTTCCGCGCGAAATGGCCAGGAAGCCACCGCCAGCCGCTCCCGCGCGCCAGTCGGAAAATTCATGTGAGGCGCTTCCTGCGCACCGAGTGCGCCCCTAAAAAGCCCGAACGCGTTCGGCCGCCACGCAACTGCTCCCGCCACCAACGCCGCCGACGATCGCAGCACACCTCGACGCGATATAGTTTTCATCCCCGCCTCACTTCGAGCTCGCAGTTCCTAAATCTCGCTGGTATTGAACACCTGCCTCTTCTCGAAAGCAATCCAGCGCCCGCGTCTGCGGCCCTCGCAATCGCAACTCTTTTGGCGGGCCGCCAGCTTTACCCGCCTCTCCGCTCATGCTATTTTCAATACAGTTCTCCCGGAGTGGCGGAACTGGCAGACGCAGCAGACTCAAAATCTGCCGGGGATCACTCCCCGTGTGGGTTCGACTCCCTCCTCCGGGACCAAGTATAAAGTAACCTCAGTGCTGGGCGGCGACGGACTTAAGCCGTAAATTCGATAACATCTGCATCCGCGAACGTCGTGGGGCAATGGAAGTTAGTCCTGTTTTCAAGCGCGCTTTCGCAGGAGCATAGCCGGTTTTTCTTTTGCAATTGCCAACAACCGCAGGGCAGCGCTCTGAGGTTTCCGCGAGCCTTGTTCCCAGCTTCGCACGGTGCCGACGCTAGTACAGAGGAACTCCGCAAATTGCGGTTGACTGAGCCCGAGATTAACCCGAACGCCGCGGATTTCCGCGGGCTTGAGCTCAACAGGCTCAAAAGCTATTCGAGAAACACGTACTTTCGATTTCTTGCCAGCGCGATGCTTCTTTGCCTCGGCAAGATCAGAGATCATTTCGTTAAACAGGTCGCTATTCATGGTCCTCCTCCCGCAATCCAACGATGGCTTTCTTGAGCATTTTCTTCTGTTCTGAAGTCAAATTACCTTGGTCGCTCTTACTAAACACCATCAAGAGAAAAATTTGCCTGTCCCGCTCGATGAAATAGTACAAATACCGGAAGCCGCCGCTCTTGCCTTTGTTCGTAGATGGGTCAGCGGCTCTTGCCTTTCTGACGCCGCCTGTTCCTTCTACAACTTTCCCGCGAGTCGGATTCTCCAGAAGGTCATTTTGAATTGCCAGCAATACGTCATCGGCCTGCTCTTTCGCCAAAGCTTCCAGGCGTCTCGTAAACACAGGCAACTCGACGAACTCTAGCACGTTGTAATAGTACTACAGAGTAGTATGTTATGTCTAGGCGACAGATCTTAATGAGATACGGCAGATCCAAGAACCATTCCATAATTGAATCGATTTAATGTACACTGGGCCAGTTGTTCCAGAGGAATTTCATGCCTTCACTCCGCCATTTCCGTTTCTCCGCTTTAGCTCTGCTGGTCACGCTTGTTTCCGCAGCTTTCTCATCGGCGCAGACGCCCGCCGTTCGCCAAGATCTTCATGGGACTTGGCGCATGCAGTCGTCTTGCCAGGATAGCGCCAAGGGTGAACAAATCTCTGTCACCGGCTTTGACGCGTCCAAGTGGCATCCCGCCGAAGTGCCGGGCACCGTTGTCGGCGCGCTGGTCACAGACAAATCGCTTCCTGATCCCAACTTTGGAATGAATCTGAAGTCGTTTCCCGGGTTTGTCTCGGACACCAAGGGCCTTTTCGCCACGCGAGATATGCCCTCGGACAGCCCGTATCGTTGCTCGTTCTGGTTTCGTACCGAGTTTGCCGCGCCCAGCAGCGCAGGAAAGCCTGCGGCGTGGCTCCATTTCCTCGGCATCAACTATCGCGCCAACGTTTGGCTGAACGGGACGAAAATCGCCGATCGTGCCGACGTGGCCGGCGCCTATCGCACCTTTGAATTTCGTATCGACCAGCTTCTCAAAAAGGACGGCCCGAACGCCCTCGCCGTCGAAGTCTTCGCCCCGGAAAAAAATGATCTCGGTCTCACGTGGGTCGATTGGAATCCCACCCCTCCCGATAAAGACATGGGCATCTGGCGCGAAGTGTTTTTGTCGGAGACCGGCGATGTTTCCCTGCGCCGTCCGTTCGTAGCTTCCAAACTCGGCTCGGATTACAAATCTGCGGCGCTCACCGTTAGCGCGCTTCTCACCAACACCACGGACCACCCGGTAAAAACCACCCTCGAAGTCGATCTCGCAGGCGCAAAAATCAGTCAGCCCGTCGAACTCGCCGCCAAGGAATCCAAAACCGTTCGCGTTACCCCCGAACAATTTTCGCAGCTGAAACTATTGCAACCGCGACTCTGGTGGCCCTACCAGATGGGCGAACCGTATCTTTACACGGCAAAATTCCGCGTCGTCTCCAGCGGCGGCGAATCGGATAGCGCCAACGTCGCTTTCGGTATTCGCGAAGTTACCTCCGAAGTCACCGCCAGCGGCGGCCGGCTCTTTAAGGTCAACGGCAAAAACGTTCTGATCCGCGGCGCCGCCTGGGCTCCTGACATGCTCCTCCGCTGGTCCTCCAAACGTCTGGATGCCGATTTGGATTACGTTAAACACATGGGCCTGAATTCCATTCGCCTCGAAGGCAAAACCGATCGCGACGAATTCTTCGATAAAACCGATCGCATGGGCCTTCTCGTCATGCCCGGCTGGATCTGTTGCGACGCATGGGAACGCTGGAAGCACTGGACGCCGGAAACCAAGTCCATCGCCGCCGCCTCGCTCACCGATCAAATCTCGCGCTTGCGCAATCATCCCAGCGTGTTTGTCTGGCTCTACGGCAGCGACAATCCGCCGCCACCAGACATTGAAAACATGTACCTCGGCATTTTGAAAGAACTGGAGTGGCCGAATCCCACGGTCTCTTCCGCCAGCGAAGCGCCCACCACCGTCACCGGCAAATCCGGCGTGAAGATGACCGGCCCGTACGAATATGTTCCCCCCGTTTATTGGCTCACGGACACGAAAGCCGGTGGTGCGTACGGCTACAACACGGAAACCAGTCCCGGCCCTGCAATCCCCCCAAAAGAGAGCCTGGAGAAATTTATTCCCAAGGACCACCTGTGGCCCATCGACGAATACTGGAATTTCCACTCCGGCCGCGACCGTTTCGCCACCGTCAACGTCTTCACCGACGCGCTCACGAAACGCTACGGCGCTCCCACGTCTCTCGATGATTACGAGCGCAAAGCCCAAGCCATGGCCTACGACAACGAGCGCTCCATGTTCGAGGCCTACGCCCGCAACAAATACACTTCCACCGGCGTCATTCAGTGGATGCTCGACAACGCTTGGCCCTCGCTCATCTGGCATCTCTACGACTACTATCTCGTCCCCGCTGGCGGCTACTTCGGCACAAAGAAGGCCCAGGAAATCGTCCACGTGCAGTACGACTACAACGACAACTCCGTCGCGGTCGTCAACGGCACCTACGAGCCCATCAAGGGTCTGGAAGCCACGGCGCGGTTCTTCAACGTCGATGGCAAGGAAATCGATCAGCACAACGCAAAAGTCGATGTCCCGGCGGACGGCGTGGTAAAGGCTTTCGATTTGTCCTCACCGGCCAATCTCTCCCGCACTTATTTTCTGAAGCTGTATCTCCACGATGCCTCGGGCAAATTGATAAGCGACAATTTCTACTGGCTCTCCACCAAGCTCGACACGCTCGATTGGTCCAAACAGCGCGACACCGTCTATACGCCGCAGAAGGATTTCGCAGACCTGACCGGGCTTAACTCCATGCCGCAGGTCAAACTGGAGTGGAGTTCCTCCGGCGCGCAATCCGGCGAAAAGGGAACCATCACCGTAACGGTCAAGAATCCAAGCGAAGGCATAGCCTTCCAGGTCCATTTGCGCGCCACCAAGGGCAAAGATGGCGACGACATCGTTCCCATTTTCTGGGACGACAATTATTTCTCGCTTTTGCCCGGTGAAGAAAAATCCGTCACCGCCACCTACGACCAGAACGATGCCGGAGGCAAACCCCCCGTCCTCGAACTAGACGGCTACAACATTGCCCCAGCAACCGCGCAGCTAACCCACTAAAACGCAGCCGAATCCATCCGCGTAGGGGCACAGCACTGCTGTGCCCCATGTCCGCAAGATCCCAAGTATCTTGGAGGCGTTTCTTCGCTCTCCCATTTTGTCAGGCAGGCGCCATCCCAACTCAGGTTACGACACCCGTTACTTTTAGGAACAGTTCGCCATCCTTTCGCCCTTGCCAGTCCTACTGTTAGCCACTAAGCTACTGTTTCCGTCGGAGGAAACCGTGCCTAAAGAGAAACCACAAGTAAACATCGGCGAAGTCATCAAAACCTATCGCAGCCAACGCGGCCTTTCGCAGGGCGACATTGAACGCCGCACCGGCCTGCTGCGCTGCTATCTTTCCCGCGTCGAAAACGGGCATACCGTTCCTTCGCTTGAAACTCTCGCCAAGATCGCCGAAGCCATGGAAATTTCCCTGGCCGATTTCTTTCCCGGCACGGAAACCCCGCGTGACAAGGAAACCCAGAAGATGCTCGGCGAGCTTTCTCAGGACGAAATTCGCTTCCTCGCCGAAATCAAGAAGTACAGCACCACGCTTTCCGACGGCGACAAACGCCTGGTGCTCGCGATGATCCGCAAAATGGCCACTTTGCTGCCCGCGCAAGCCGCGCAGGCGAAGAAGGCGGTCGTGCGCCGCCCGTCGCTCTAACGGGTTCCGCAAATTTTCAGGTAAACCTGTCGTCCGGTGAGTAAAAGCTCGCGGCCGCTCAGGAATTCTGCGAGCGAATCAGGCGAATCGCGTCCGGCAGACCGCCTGCGCCAGGCCCGCTCCCGTTGTTATCGCCCGCTTCTCCGTCCGTCTTATCGCCCTCGCCCGGCGCCAAAAACAGATTCGTCTCCACCGCGTGCTGTTTGTTGTAAAGCTCAAAATAGCGCCCCTGCTGCGCATACAAGCTCTCGTGAGTGCCACGTTCCAGAATGCGGCCATCCTGCACCACCAGGATCTGTTCCGCCCGCCGGATCGTGGAAAGCCGGTGCGCGATCACAAACGTGGTGCGCCCGCGCATCAGGTACCGTAAGCCTTCCTGAATCAACGCCTCTGATTCGGAGTCCAGACTCGATGTGGCTTCATCCAGGATCAGAATCCGTGGATCGGCCAGAATCGCGCGGGCAATCGACACACGCTGCTTCTGACCGCCGGAAAGCTTCACGCCGCGTTCGCCCACGAACGTGTCATATTTCTTATCGAAGCCTTCCGCGAATTCATCCACGCGCGCAATGCGGCAAGCGGCCATGATTTCTTCTTCCGTCGCGTCCGGCCTCGCATACGCCACGTTGTCCCGGATCGTGCCGTCAAACAGAAACGTCTCCTGCAAAACGATTCCAAGCTGCGTTCGATAAGAATTCAGCCGCACCGTCGCCACATCGATGCCGTCAACCAGAATCTGTCCCTGCGTCGGTACATAAAACGCCGAAATCAAGCCAATAATCGTGGATTTGCCGGAACCGGACGGGCCCACAAGCGCCGTGACCGTCCCTGGTTGAGACACGAAACTGATTCCATGCAGCACTTCCTTATTTGCCTCGTACGCAAAATGCACATCCTCAAATTGCACCCTGCCTTCAATGCGGTGCAGCGTCACGGTGCGCTTCGGGTCCTGATCCTCCTTCGATTCGTTCAAAATTTCCCGCGTGCGCTCCAGCCCGGTAATGGCTTCGGTAATTTGCGTGCCGATGGCCACGATCTGGAATACCGGCGCCACCATTAGCACCAGGTACGCAGAGTACGCAATCAGTTGGCCAGGCGTCATTGTTCCTGCCAGAATCCGCCGCGCTCCCAAATACATAATGATGGCGCTCACAATGCCCATCAACGTCGCGCCAGACAAACTCATGAACGAGGTCGCGGTCAGCGTCTTCAGCACATTATCCAACAGCCGTTGCACGCCACCGGCAAACACAACTTCCTCGCGCTCTTCCGCGTGATAGCCCTTCACCACGCGCACGCCGCCCAGCGATTCCGTCAGCCGGCCCGTCACTTCCGCGTTGATCTTCGGCCGTTGCCGGAAAATCGGGCGAATGGTCGTGAATGCTTTGTTCAGCCCAAACCCAAATCCCAACAGCACGGCAAATGAGATCAACGTCATCAACACGCTCGTGCGCAGCAGAATGATCAGCGCCAGCACCGCCGTCAGCACTCCGCCGACAAACTCCACCAGTCCCGTGCCGATCAGGTTGCGAATGCCTTCCACGTCGCTCATGATCCGAGACACCAGCACGCCTGTCTTGTTGGCATCGTAAAAACTGATCGGCAACCGCCCAATGTGCGCCTGCACCTGCTTGCGCAATTCCGTAATCATCCTTTGCGCGGATTTAGACAGCACTTGCGTCAGTGTGAACGAAGTCAGTCCCTGTATCAGCGTTGCCCCGATCACAATCAACACCAGCGGCGTCAGCAGGTGCACCTGCCTTTTGGCAATTACGTTGTCGAACAAGTATTTGCTGGAGCCGGGCAGAACAAGCCCCGCGACGCGGTTGATCGCCACCAGAACGAGTCCGAGGGCGAGCACGGCTTTGCGCGGTCTTATCAGGTCCCAGATTTCAGGCAAGGACTGCCAATTGATCTTTTTCTTCGCGGGCTTAGAGGAAGCCGCCGCCGTTGTTGTGGTAGCCGTTGTCGCCATGGGGTTCGTGGTCACTTGGGAGAATACTCTGTTCGATGCGGGATTGGGTAAAGGTACTACGCGCCTCGCTTCCGAGACGGACCGCCTGGGAGGAAAATGGGTAGCCAGAAGAACCTTGCAGTTCCGATAAACCGCGAGTGACGAAGCACTTGGCAAGTACTAGGAAAGTCGTAACAGAGGTTCCCAAAGAATGAAAACACTTTCCAATATCCGCCACTCCCACGGCGAGCCAACCTGGAAGTGTCGCAAAATGAGAAGGATACCTCCTGGCCTTGAGCCCGATGGATGGTTGTCAAAATGCTCCACCTGCTATCGGGGGTGTTATACATGCCAGTTTCACACCTGGAAGCAGGTCCTAAACGATGAAAACTTGGAGGGCAGTTTTTCTTCTGACAGTCGTAGCAGTTTTTGCAGGCAGGGCACAAGCCGACGGTTCCAATCCTGTGGTCGCCGCTTATGACGTCACCGGCACTTTGACGATCGTCGGAAACAGTGGCTGTACCGGCGCGTGTACGGAGAATGTCGCTTACTCCTTCACGCTCGATTACACGTCAACCTCAAGCAGTCCCATCTATACGAGTTACGACCCTGTCCAGCAAGGTCCGTTCTCGATCAGTTCCTCGGGTCCGCTAAACTTGGATACCGGGAACTGCTGCAGCAATTTTGCGCCATCCTCCGGCTTGGTGGAGATCGCGAACGGAGTCACACCAGGCAACACGGATGGTTACGACGAAATCGACGTTCAGCTTCTCTTCTGCGCCAACCCATCAACCCCGCCGGCGTTAGGCTACGCGGAGATTTTTGCCTGCGAATCCACAACATGCGTGCAGAATTTCAGCCCCTACGGCACGCAGACCTATGGACAAGCTATTTCCATTGCTGACGCGACACTTAGCGCCACAGCGGTCCCCGAGCCCCCGGTGTGGATGCTGCTCTTGAGCGGTCTGCTGCTCGTCGGCCTCATGAGAGTTGCGTTCACCACGCACACCCAAAGGCAAGCAGCCCGGCTTGCCTGATTGGCTTAATTCCTCTTCCCCAGCCCTTCCCAGCCCTCAATCTCAAATTCCCCAAGTTCGGCTTCGCCGCCGAGGCGCACGATATTTGTCGTCACGTATAGTCGAAGAGCGTCATAAAGCCAAAGTCCATGTGCAGCTGTTGGTGGCAGTGGAATAGCGTAAGACCCGGATTTTCGGCGACGAAATCGATTTCGGCTTCCTGGTAACCGCCCAGCATCACCACATCCTTCAAGATTCCCGCTGTCGGCGCTCCCGCAATTCGCGTCAACTCAAAGCTATGCCGGTGAAGATGGACCGGATGGATATCGTCGCTGGCATTGCGCATCTTAAGCCGGTAGCGCTTTCCGTTTTTTAAATGAAAAGTGGCGGGGCTCGGGCCCTGCGTCATTGGATAAACAGCGCCGTTGATGGTCCACAGGTTAAAGCCCTCGTGCGCGGCGTTCTGTTTAGCAAACGTCATCTCAATCACTTCGTCGGCAGGCACAGGCGAAGCATTCGCTTTAGCAAACCGCACATAGCTCCATTTGAACGGTGGAGGGGTTACCCACGCCGGCGCGCCTTGGTGACTGGCATACTCAACCACGATGCCCATGCCGTGGTGGCGATCGTCATTGTCCAGGTCGCCCAGAATCCAGACGCCCGGATGATTCATCTCCACGATCGCGGAAATTCGTTCGGCGGTTCCGAGCCACAGCACCGGCACTTTCACAGGATTCGGCACTATGTTTCCATCCAGTGCGATCACCTGGAACGTGTGCCCCGGCAGGGCCAGACTGCGAATTTCCGTCGCGCTGCCGTTTAAAACGTGCAGCAGCATGCGCTCGCCCGCCTTCACGCGAACCGGATCGCCATGGCCCAACATGCGGCCGTTGATGGTGAACGATCCATAACCAACTTCAAAGCCATGAGGCATGCCCTTGGCCAACGACACCTTCATCGAAGACTCACCTGCTTCTTCCAGCGATTGCACGCGCGTGGCCGGAGAAAGAAAATTCATGTCCATATCGCCGCCCCGGCTGAAAGTCGGCTCAAACTCTTTCATAACCAAAAATACTTCGCGATCGTAATTGCCCGGAGAGAATTTCGGTTCGATGTAAACCGCCCCGACCTGGCCGCTGTATTGCCCGGCAGCAAGGTTTGCGCCGGCTCGATTGTGGCTGTGATAGAAGCGCAACCCCGATGGATTGGGAGTGAAGGAAATCCGGCGTTGGCCGTGCGCTGGAATATACGGCGTGCCTTCTTCAGCGGCGCCATCGACGTCACTGGAAACTTTTTGGCCGTGCCAATGAAGCTGCTCGGCAGTGTCTGTGTCGTTAAATATGTCGATCGTGACCGTCTGGCCTTCCTTAAACCGCAAAAGCGGGCCTGGGAATTGCCCGTTGTAGGTGGTCACCCCCACGAAGTGCTTGGGTGCGATTTCGATCGCCGCGTTTTGAATACGCACTGTGTAGTCGGCACGAATGGCGGCTTGCCACGGATCAGCGTCGGAAGCGACGAGCGATTTCGCCAGAAGAAACGTGCCAGTGGCAAGGCCGGCGGTTCGTAAGAACTCACGTCGGGAATCTGACATTCTCTGCATGATCACTCAGGCATCCAAAAAAATAACATCATTCCGAGCGCAGCGAGGACCACCGTCCCTTTCAGCGCCTTTTGCGGAAAGAATCCCTCTTCGATCTAAGCCGCGTTCGCCAATTATCGCGGCGGCCGCCGCGATTGCTCAAGGGCCCACGTGCTGCCACCCGAAAGAATCAGGAACAGCAGCGAGCAAAGCATAGCAAAATCCGTGCGCGCATCGCTCACCATGTACCAGAAGCCCTGAGCGGGCCGGGAAAGCTCCGGCAGCTTGGTGGTGACAATCGCGGTGACGATGATAATCAGCAGCGGAATTGACGCGGCGCGAATCCACAGCCCAATGAGGACCAGCAAGCCGCAAATGATTTCGAACCAGCCGACAAAGTGAGCGGTGAATGCCGGGTGCGGAAATCCGATCCGCGTGAAACGATTAACACCCATCCCCGGATCAGTGAACTTCAGCACGCCCTGTGTAAAGAAAATCAGCCCCACCGCCAGCCGGATGAAGAAAATCGCAGCAGGGCCCGGGGTTGGCTGAAAGAAGAAGCGAAAAGCGGAATTCATGAGTAGGTCATCTCCGCCAGTAAGACGCGAAATGCCGCAGGTTGGATACCGCCAGCAAGCGGTCCTGTCGTCACAGCCATCACCCTTAGGTATTGCGCATTTTGTAGCCAAAATGCAATGATTTCAATAGTTCCTGCCGCACGGCGAAATGGACGGCCTCGCCGCTGCTTGTGTCCCCTAGCTTCGAGGACTTGGGACCTGAGAGCAGACGCTCCAGTGGCTCAAGGTCTCGCAAGAGTCTCCGCGTCACACATGGGCAAGGAACCAGGTGATTTATGGCACTCACGGAAGAACAGTTGCTAAGCGCAAAGGAATTGATCGGCCTGGAAGACGCGTATGGTGCGCATAACTATCTTCCGTTGGACGTCGTCGTCGAGCGGGCTGAGGGCTGCTGGGTGTACGACGTGGAAGGGAAACGTTATCTCGATTGCCTGGCGGCGTATTCGGCGGTCAATCAGGGGCACTGCCATCCACGCATTCTAGCGGCGTTGATCGAGCAGGCACGCAAAGTGACGCTGACTTCGCGCGCGTTTCGTAACACGCAATTGCCACTGCTTTATCGGGATTTGCATGATCTGACCGGAATGGAAATGGCCCTGCCGATGAACTCCGGCGCCGAAGCGGTGGAAACGGCCTTAAAGGCAGCCCGGAAATGGGGCTACACACAAAAAGGAATCCCGGATGGAAAAGCCGAAATCATCGTGTGCGCCGGCAATTTTCACGGCCGCACGCTGACGGTCATCAGTTTTTCGAGCGACGAGCAATATCGCAGCGGCTTCGGTCCACTGACGCCGGGCTTTCGCATCATTCCGTTCGGCGATGCACAAGCGCTGCGTGACGCCATTACGCCGAACACGTGCGCATTTCTGTGCGAGCCGATACAGGGTGAAGCCGGCGTTGTGATCCCGCCAGACGGATATTTGCATGACGCGGCAGCTATCTGCCGGGATAATCGCGTGCTGCTGATGGTGGACGAAATTCAGTCCGGCCTCGGGCGCACCGGGAAACTATTCGCCTACATGCATGAAGGAATTCGGCCCGATGTTCTGATCGTGGGGAAGGCGCTGGGCGGAGGCTTCTATCCCGTTTCGGCAGTGCTGGCGTCGAAGGAAATCCTGGGAGTTTTTGGCCCCGGCGATCATGGCAGCACCTTCGGCGGCAATCCTTTGGCCTGCGCCGTGGCAAGAGCTGCCCTGCGTGTGCTCATCGACGAAAAACTGTCCGAGCGTTCCGAAGAACTCGGCGGCTATTTCCTGGCAAAGTTACGTAGCCTGCGCAGTCAGGTGATTAAAGAAATTCGCGGGCGCGGCTTGTGGATTGGGATTGAGTTAAACACCGAAGCGAGAAAATATTGCGAGGCGTTGAAGGAACAGGGCGTGCTCTGCAAGGAAACGCACGACCATATTCTTCGCATCGCGCCGCCGTTGGTAATTCAGCGCGAAGAACTTGATTGGGCGTTTGAACGCTTCCAGAAAGTGCTGGCGTAACGGGAGGGCTTAATCCGCCGCGTCGGACGTAGGCGTTTTCGCCGCGGGATGATCGAAGCGAAGCACGCTGTTCACGAACTGGCTCAGCGTCCCGCCAAGATGGCTGAGCACGCGCTGCTTCAGCGTGGTGTAATCCTGGGTGCCACAGAACAAATCCGACAGAAGCTGGCGAAACACGGCGTTACGCTGCAGGAATTGCACCATGCGCGTGGTGACCGCGGTGCCCAAGAACGAACCGCGATAGAAGCGCCGCACGATGCGAGCGGCAAATTCCAGTTCCAAAGAAAACGAAGCGCGAACGCGCGTTGGATATTTCTCCGGGCAGCCCTCCGCGAGAGACTTGCCCAGAATTTCGCCCGAGCGCATCGCGTAGAAAAGCCCTTCGCCAGTGAGCGGATCGACCCACGCCGCAGCATCTCCACAAAGCGCCCAGTTGCGGCCGATCACCGCCCGATCAGATAGTGTTCGCACCTGCGGGGAAGGCAGCACGTGGCTGTAGAATTTTGCGTGTGCCGTCTCGATCTTTTCCGATCCTGCAAATTGGTGCAGGTGATTGCGCAATTCATTGCTGGTATGCGTTTGCATGCTTCCGCAAATTCCCAGGGAAAGATGATCGGCGCGCGGGAACGACCAGATGTAGCCTTCGAATTCCGGTAAAAACTTGATCAGGATCTGATCCGCTGTCTGCGGTACGAAGTACCCTTGGGTCATTTCGAGTTCGTCGCGGGCAAGAGCGCGCGTGCCGGGCAGAAATTGGTTGCGCGCGCCGCCGGCAAGCACCAGAAAATCGGTGGTTCGCCACTGGCTGTCCACAGCATAGCGCGGCTTGTCCGCAGAGGTCTCAACGCCCTGCACGCGCGAATGATGAACCCGGCAGCCGGCGTCGCGAGCGCGGTCCAACAGCAGGCCGTTCAGAATAGTGCGGGAATAAATAACGATGGGATGCAGCAGGTCCAGTTGTGCGCGCTGGTTTTCCGCGCTGATCAGTTCAACCTTCTGAATTAATTTCTTGGGCAGTGGATTGTCGAGCAGGAAAGGGAAGCACTGCGTCGTCTTGTACGTCAGGCCGCCGCCGCATGGTTTTTCCCACGCCAAGTGCTCATCAAAAATATCTACGGAGTGGCCGGCACGCGCGAGCTGTTCGCCGCACATGGCACCAGAAGGCCCACCACCGACAATGACATAGTCAGCCATTTCGTCACCGCAATTTCAGTTGTTTCCATCTCCGGCGCAGGAGGGATGGCCCACGAATTCGGGGAACCAGCGTCTCTCAGGATAAAGGAAAGAGCACCAGACAAAACCCCGCAAGAAGTATAGCACCGAACAATGCTGCGGCTGACGGAGAGCCTGACTCGCGGCGTACCAATTGAATACCTAGTCCCGACAGCACGAAAAGCAGCGCGAAATAGGGCGATAGCAGCACCAGCAGGATTTCGCCGCTCTTCAAATACACCATCGCGCCGGCGAGAGACAGCCAGGCCAGCACCACCAGCAATATCCAGAACGGATAGCGCGCGCGCCAACTCACTGCGGGACCGGCGACAAGTTCGAGCCCGTAAAGGAAAAGGAATACAGCCAACATGAAAAGCGGAAAGCGCTCCCAACGCGGCACATTCAGCCATGCGCCCGTGGCCGTAATTTCGAACCAGCCGGTGGCTAGAAAATGCAAAAGCAAACCGGCAACCGCCGCGCCAATCCACAGCACCGGGCGAGTACGGAAACCTTCGCGCGCGGGCTTCAGGTGCAACAGGATTAGCCCGACGCCAACGATCAGGAAGAAGCTGGCAAGATAATCTCCCTCGAAAAGATGAAGGATTCGCAGCGGCTGCCAATACTGCAGAAGATAAACAGCAACCACGGACAACAGCAACACTTCAAGCGCGCCGCGCAGTTTGGGCACGGGAGTCGCGCTTTCCACGTCCGGCAGTGGCTGGCCACCCACCATTTCGCGCAGGAAAGGACCCGCGATCAGCAGCAAACCTACAATGCCGATAAGGCAGCCAATGAGGTTGGCGTTTGAAGGCAGTGGCGCGTTGTCTGGAATCGAAAGAACGCGCGCGGCCCATGCCTGGGTGTCGCGAGCCACGGTGGGAGAAAATAGCATGCTCACGTGCGTGTTCCCCGGCACTTGCTCAAATTTCACGGACGGATCGTGGCTGTTGGACACGAGATCGGCACCGTTCCCGCGAATCCATTCCGGTTCTAGTTGGCCAACGATAACAAGCGTGTTCGGCGTTAGGATCGGCAGTGTGTGGAACAAAAGATTTTCGTGAATCACGCCGTGAGCCGGAATCATGGGCGCGGGCGAAATCGCGATCACGCCTGCCGGCCGAAATTTCTCGGCGATGCGCAGGGCAACGGCAGCTCCCATGGAATGGCCCGCGATGATGGTGCGATTTGGGACAATCATGCCGCGCGCCGCCAGGCCACGTAACAGCGAAGCGGAGCACGATTCGGCCTGTTCCGGCGTAAACGGTCCAGGCGAACGACCGTGGCCGGGAAGATCGGGGACGTACACGCGCAGGCCGAGTTCGGCAAACGACCGCGCCAGATATTGCATGATGATTTTGTTCGCCGAGATTCCGTGAAGCAGCACAACCGATCCGGTATCCGGCCTGGCCAGCAGATCGGTTCGGCTGACCATCAAAAGATCCATGCGGCACGCCGCGGCATCGACGATATAACGGTGCTCCTCATACCGGCGCGTGGAGTACAACGCGAGAAGCGCCCCGAGGACAAGGCACACGATCCCGACTAGCGCTTGAATCAGCTGCTTTTTCTTGTTCAAGTGACGCCCTCCGGGAAACAGCCAAATTTGAGAGCATGATAAACTGATCTATCGGCGGTCCTGCTTGGTTCAGCAAACATGGAGAGCCTTTGCATCCAGCGGTTTTGACATTAGAAGAAATAATTGTGCGGTTTGGCCGTCAGAAACGCAACGGCAAGCGCGTGGTGTTCACCAACGGAGGCTTCGACCTGCTTCATCCGGGACACATTCATAGCCTGCAAGCCGCCCGTGCGCTGGGAGATTTTCTGATTGTGGGCATCAACAGTGATGAATCGATGCGCATCTTGAAGGGCGAAGGCCGGCCGCTCATTCCCGAACAAGAACGCGCGGAAATTCTTGCGAATTTGGAGTGCGTGGACGGCGTAGTTATTTTCGATGAGCTGACACCGCAGAAGGTGATCGCGGCGCTATTGCCCGACATTTTGGTGAAGGGAAGCGATTGGCCGGGAAATCAGATCGTCGGCCGCGAAGAAGTGGAAGCGGCAGGCGGAGAAGTTGTGCTGGTTCCCAATGTGCCCGGTTATTCCACGACGGAAGTTTTGAAACGAATTCGCAAATCAGGACAGTGAAAGGGCGCGCCGGACCAAGGGACCGATCTCGGAAGAAATGATACTGCCGGCGGTGAGAGAACGACTGGAAGCACTTCTGCGCCACCCTTCATTGGAGGGTGTGGTGGGAGAAGTGCGCTCGGGCGCGAACCTTGTCGGCCTTTCCGGCCTGCATGATGTGGCAAAACCCCTCGTGGCGGCGTATGTCGTCCACGAGCTAAGGCGCCCAGCGTTCTTCATCACCGAAAACAACTGTCGCGCGGAGGAATTGGCGGAAACGCTGCGGTTCTTCGCGCAGATTTTCCCCGGCCCTACCGGCGGTATCGCGGTGCTTCCCGCCTTCGATAGCCTTCCTTGGGATTCGCAGCCACCTCACGCCGACATTCTGGAACGCCGGGCCGCCACGCTCTATCGATTGGCGAATGGAGAAGTGTCCGTTGTGCTCGCGCCGGTTGCGGCGGCGCTGTGGCGTTATCAGGATCCCTACGTTTATCTCACCCTGGCGCGCACGCTGGCCAAAGATACCGAAGCGAATCACGAAGATCTGATCACGCACCTGGCAAGCATCGGTTATGCGCGAACCGAAATGGTGGAATTGCCCGGACAATTTGCCGTGCGCGGCGGAATTGTAGATGTCTTTTCTCCGGAAGCGTTGCGGCCCGTGCGTATTGAATTGCTCGGCGATACGGTGGAGTCTGTGCGCGAGTTTGACCCGCGGACGCAGCGTTCAATCTCGCCGGTAGTGCGAACCACGATTCTGCCGCTGGCGGAATGGAGCGTGCCTGCTCCCGGCAGCCGCGAGGC
Source organism: Candidatus Acidiferrales bacterium (assembly GCA_963701055.1). Taxonomy (GTDB): domain Bacteria; phylum Acidobacteriota; class Terriglobia; order Acidiferrales; family UBA7541; genus Acidiferrum. Next base: position 2,896,174 of record OY969563.1, read on the forward strand.
GGAAGAGTGGGAGCCTGGAGGATGGTACGGAACTACAAAAGAGCCCAGCGCCGCTGCACTGTTTGAGCTGGCGGAAAGTTCACTGAAGCCCATCGTCTTTGTGGACGAACCGGAAACGCTGCGCGAGACGCGCAAGAAAATGCTGGAAGCGGCGACAGAGAACTACGAACGCCACGGCCAAGCCAATGCGCCGCTGGTCTCTGATTTTTTCTGGAATGAAGAAGGCTGGGAAAGGGCCCTGCACAAGACCTCGCGCATCGAGCTGGAGCAATTGAATCTGGCGCAGTCTGGTGGTCAGCGTTTTGAACTGATTTCCCGGCCAAGCACGCGGTTCCACGGAGATGTGGTTGCGTGTCTCGGCGATATCCGGTCGCAGAGTTCCGTGGGTGGAACGGCATTCCTGACGGCGGCCAGCACCGGCGAACTGGAGCGCTACGCCGACATCTGCCGCGAATACGAAGTGCCCTACGTTTTGGGCGAGACTGAAGAAGCCGCAGCCGGTTTCACTGCGGAAAGCGCATCGGAAACGGCGCGCCTCTTGCTAGTGCGCGCGCCTTTCGCTGCGGGTGTGTCCTTTCCGGAAGTGAAACTCACGCTCTACGGAAATGCGGATTTGTTCGATGTGGCCCCAGCGGTGGAGAGGCCCGGCCGCAAGATTCGAACGTCCGGATTCTTCGCGGATTTTGCGGAACTTAAGCCCGGAGATTATGTGGTCCACGTGGATCACGGCATTGGCCAGTTTGAGGGCCTGCGCTTGATTGAGTCCGACGGCCGGCGCGGCGAATTCATGCTCTTGCGCTACGCCGAGGACTCTCGCCTGTACGTCCCGCTGGAACGTATGGATTTGGTGCAGAGCTACCGCGTAGTCGAAGGGACCCATCCAGCTCTCGACAAGCTCGGCGGCACGGCCTGGAACACGCGCAAGACCCGCGTCCGCAAATCGCTGGAGGATATGGCGGACAAGCTCCTGGCCCTCTATGCGGAACGCAAGACCGCCCAAGGTTTTGCTTTTTCTCCCGACGGCACATGGCAAAGAGAGTTTGAAGACGCGTTCGAGTTTGAAGAGACTCCGGACCAACTGACCGCGATCGCCGACGTGAAGCGCGACCTGGAGAAGGCATCGCCCATGGATCGCTTGCTATGCGGCGATGTCGGCTACGGCAAAACGGAAGTAGCCATGCGCGCGGCGTTCAAAGCGATCAGCGAGAACAAACAGGTGGCGGTACTGACTCCTACAACGGTGCTGGCGTTCCAACACTTTGAAACATTCAAAAAGCGGTTCGCGGCTTTCCCCGCGCGGATCGAAATGCTCAGCCGCTTCCGCACCCCCGCTGAACAGAAATCCATCATGGCGGATCTGGAGACCGGCAAGGTCGATATCGTGATCGGGACCCACAGGCTGCTCTCGAAAGACGTGAAGTTTCAGGACTTGGGCTTGCTCGTTGTGGATGAAGAACAACGGTTCGGCGTCGCCCACAAGGAACGCCTGAAGGAAATGCGCAAAAACGTTCACGCCCTGGCGCTTTCCGCCACCCCGATCCCGCGCACGCTTCACATGTCGCTGGTGGGCTTACGGGATATGTCCGTGATCGAAACCGCGCCGCGTGACCGTTTATCGATCCAGACGGTCGTTTCGCCGTTCAACGAAGAGCTCGTGAAGAAGGCCATCGAAAACGAATTGGCGCGCGATGGCCAGGTCTATTTCATCCACAATCGCGTCGAATCCATTTATTCGCTTGGGAACCTGGTAACCAAACTTGTACCGAAAGCGCGTGTGGTCGTCGGGCACGGCCAATTGGGGGAAAAAGAGCTGGAGCAGGTGATGCTGAAGTTCATCCGCGACGAAGCGGATGTGCTGGTGGCCACCACCATCGTGGAAAATGGCCTGGATATTCCTCGCGCCAACACGATCCTGATCAATCGTGCGGACCGTCTCGGCCTGGCGGAGTTGTACCAGTTGCGCGGGCGCGTTGGCCGTTCGAGCCAGCGCGCCTACGCCTATTTGCTGGTGCCACCAGAGAAAGTCTTGAGCGATGTTGCCAGGAAGCGGCTGGCGGCGATGAAGGAATTCAGCGAACTGGGCGCAGGCTTCCGCATCGCAGCCCTGGATTTGGAATTGCGCGGCGCCGGCAACATGCTGGGCCGCCAGCAGCACGGCCACATCGAATCGATCGGTTTTGACATGTACGTACAAATGCTGGAGCGCGCTGTGGCCAAGCTCAAGGGTGAAGAGGCAACCCCCGAGCTACGGACCACCTTGAGCCTTGGCATGGACGTGCGCATTCCTCCCGAATATATCCCCAGCGAGAATCTGCGGCTGCGCACCTATAAGCGCATTTCCTCGGTGGCCAGCGAGGCGGAAAAACAGGATGTCCACAAGGAACTGGAAGATCGTTTCGGAGCTTTGCCGAAAGCCGTGGAAGACCTTCTGGAGTTTGCGGTCCTCAAATCCATGTGTGAGCGTCTGAGGATTGCCGCGGTCGAGCGCCAGGGAACGAAGATCGCGCTGCGCTTCCATCCGGAGACAACGCTGGAGCCGGCGGCAGTGGTTAAGGTGGTGCGCTCGCGCAAGGGAATCAAGCTCGATCCCAGCGGCGTGCTCTGGATGGAAGTGGAGCGGGGCGAACCGGTTACGACTGCCCTGCGCAAGGTTTTGCTGGGTCTGAGTGGGCAAAGCGAAAGCTGACAGGGCGGGCAATCCAAGTTAAACTTCCGAAGTGGAGAAAATAGGGAAAACCATGAAAAAAGTAGCATTCATTGCCGGATTTTTGATTGCGTGGCCACTGCTGGCACAGAATCCACCAGCGCAAAATCCGCCGGCGGAGAACCCACCGGCGCAGAGCCCGGCGCCACAAACTCCTCCCGCTCAAAATCCGCCCGCGCTCGAGAAGACTCAGATGGAAACGCCGGAACCGGCGGCCACGGGGGACACCAAGATCACTGCGCCGAAGAAGGCCGACGCCCCCACAACGCCGCCGAAAAAGACCACCGGCGAAGGCAAGGTGGTCGAGGAAATCGTGGCGCGGGTGAATAACGAGATCATCACGCAATCGGAACTGGAAAGAGCGAAGGCCGCGGCAGCCGATGGCGCTCGCGAAGAATGCAACGGCAGGTGCTCGCCTGAGCAATTACAAGTAGCTGTAGAAGATGGGCAGAAGTATGCCCTGCGCGATCTGATCGACCAGTCTTTACTGGCACAGCGCGGCAAAGACATGGACATTAACGTTGAGCCCGAAGTGGTGAAGCAGTTGGACCAGATCCGCCAGAAGAACAATTTAAAGGACCTGGACGAACTGGAAAAGGCCGTGTCCTCTCAGCCGGGTATGAACTGGGAAGATTTCAAGAGCCAGATCCGCAATCGCCTGTTGACCCAGGAAGTGATTCGTCGCGAAGTGGGTTCGCACATCACCATCACGCACGAGGAAGAGATGAAGTATTACGACGATCACAAGAAAGACTTCATCAAGCCAGAGCAAGTGGCTCTCAGTGCGATCGAAATCAAAACCGAAGGCAAGAAGGAGTCGGAAATACCGGAATTGAAAGCCAAGGCCCAGAAGCTGCATGATCGCGTGAAAGACGGTGAAGACTTCGCGGAACTGGCGAAACGCTTTTCGGATGGCGCCACGGCGCAACAAGGCGGCTTCCTGGGTGTTTATAAGCGCGGAGAACTTTCCAAGGAGTTGGAAGATATCGTCTTCAAGATGGACAAGAACCAGATGACCGACGTGATTGAAACCAAGCAAGGCTTCCTGATCCTGAAGGTTCTGGAGCACTACGACGAAGGACAGCAGCCCTTCGAAAAGGTTGAAAACGAAATTCAGGACCACCTGTATAGCCAGAAAATGGAGCCGGCACTGCGCGAATATTTGAAGACGCTGCGGGAACAGAGCTACGTAGTGATCAAGCCGGGCTATCAAGAGATGGCCGGCGGAGGCAACTCCGAAATTCAGGAAGTGAGCGCCACGCCCGAAACAACGAAAGAGAAGAAGGGCCACAAAAAGTATCTTCTGTTCGGGAAAACGACGGGAACATGAAGAGCCCTTTCGTCAAGGACTTGACCGCAGATCAGGTGATCACCGGTTTTTTCCTTGTGCATGAGAAAGAGGTCCGCAATACCAACACGGGAAAACCTTACCTGCGCATGGAACTCGGCGATCGCAGCGGCACCATCGAAGCGCGCATGTGGGAACAGTTTGAGCCGTACGCCAAGGAAGTGAATCGCGACGATTTTGTGAAGGTGCAAGCGCGCGTTGAGATTTACCGCAACAAACCCCAGTTATCGTTGCAGCAGTTCCGTGTAGCGAAGCCCGCAGAGATCGACCTGGCGGATTTTCTTGCGCACACTCCGTTCAATGTGGATGAGATGTACCAGGGCCTGTTGAACACCGCCGAGGGCATGTCGAACCCGTATCTGAAAGAGTTGGTCATCCAGATATTAAGCGATCCAAACATTGCGTCGCGATTTAAGCGTGCCCCTGCGGCGAAGGTGATGCATCACGCGTATCTCGGGGGGTTGCTGGAGCACGTCGTGGGCTTGTGCGCCCTGGCCAAACTTGTGGCGGCGCACTACCCGGAGCTGGATGTGGACCTGTTGCTGACCGCCGCGATGCTTCACGACGTGGGGAAGCTGGACGAGTTGTGCTACGAGCGCTCCGTGGGCTACACGGTCGAGGGGCAACTGCTGGGTCACATCGTTATGGAATTGGAAACCGTGACCAAGGCCATGGACGCCATCGCAGGTTTTCCGGCGAAACTAAAGACGGTGGTCGAACACATGTTGATCAGCCACCACGGCCAGTATGAGTTTGGTTCGCCTAAATTGCCGATGATCCGCGAAGCTCTGGTGTTTCATTATTTGGACGATATGGATTCCAAGGTGGCAGCTGTGCGTGCCGCCATGGCCATCGATTCCGGGGAGGAGAATTGGTCGGCGTACAGTGGTGCGTTGGGCCGCAAATTTCTCAGGCTGGACCGATATCTGGCGGACGAGCCGGTGGAAGCACCGAAGAAGGAACAAGGAAATTAACTGCGACAATCCACATTTCACCGAGCGGACTCGCGACATATTCGGCAACAGCGAGCGCCTGATCGACGCGACCTATTCCGCCTTGATTCCCGCGGAATATAAGGTGCGGGATTTGTGTATCCGCCCTGCAACTGTGCTCGCGCCAATGGCGGGAGTAACGGACACGCTGTTTCGCCGCGTGATTCGCGGCCTTGGCGGATGTGGATTGCTGATGACTGAATTCACTAGCTCTGAGGGAATTACGCGCAGCCCGGCAAAGACGCAGCGGTACCTTTATTTCCAGGAAGACGAGCATCCCATCGCCGCACAATTATTCGGCGCGAGCCCTGATGTGATGGCCGAAGCGGCGCGCATGGTGGAAGACCTGGGCTACGACGCGGTGGATATCAACCTCGGCTGCCCTGCGAAGAAAGTCGTCAAGTGCGGCGGCTCCGGGTTGCTTCGGGAATTGCCTTTGCTGGACAAGATTTTTCGCAGCGTACGCGCCGCCGTGAAGATCCCGCTGACGATCAAATTGCGCGCGGGCTGGGACGAAAATTCAATCGTGGCGCGGGAAGTGGTAAGGATGGCGGAACAGGCGGGCGTGGAAGCCGCCGCGATTCACCCACGAACCCGGCTGCAAGGCTATTCCGGCAAAGCCGATTGGAAGATCATTGCGGAAGTGAAACAGTCCGTGAAAATTCCGATCATCGGCAATGGCGATATTCAGTGTCCGGAAGATGCCGGGCGCATGGTGCAGGAAACCGGTTGCGATGCGGTGATGATCGGGCGGGCCGCGGCGACCAATCCGTGGATCTTCGCGCAGATGAAGGAATTTCGAGAGACCGGCCGCTACAGCGTCCCCAGCGAGGATGACCGCCACCGTTTACTTTCTGGCTACTACAAGCAAATTCTTAACTCCAATGCACCGGATAGCATGGGAAAAATGAAGCAGTTCGCTTGCTGGTTTACCCATGGGGTGGGAAATGGCAGCGAGCTACGTAGGATCGTGCATTTGGCGCGCACGCCAGGGGAAGTGGTCGAGAACGTCGAACGCTTCTTTGAGCGGAAAGCGGCCGTTTGGGGGAATCCAGCCCATGAGCAGCCAGAAAATCGAGAGGTCCCTGCGGCAACGCTCCGAACGTAGAATTTCCGTGCGTTTGCCGCTGCGCGTTTGGGGAAAAGACGCGCGTGGCTTCAGCTTCGAGGAAGAAACCGCCAGCGAAAATTTATGCCGCAGTGGAGCCGCGTTCCGCACGCGCTTTGACGTGGCCATTGGTTCCAGCCTGCAGATCCGGATACCACTGCAAGGCCCGGCCATGCGGCGCGACGAAAGTGATTTCGAGACGCAAGGCCGCGTCGTACACGTCAGCCCATCGGAACCTGACGGCGAGCGTGTCGTCGGCGTGCAATTCGTCGGCCCGCGCTTCCAACGTATGTTCCGTCCAGAATCGGCTGCGTGAAGTACAAACAGGGCTTCCGGACTTCGTTTTTGTGTCGCTATTCAGTGGCCGGTGGGTTTTCGTCCAGGAGTTGGCGATAGGCGTCGCGCTTGGTCATTCCACGTTCCTTAGCCGCCAGTTTTAAAGCTTCCTTGCGATCCAATTTCGCCTGGTGCATCAGCTCGTCGACACGAGCGGCGAGCGATTGCGCCGTGTCAATATTTGCCCCGGGAGCGCCCTTTTCCGGGGGCCCGATCACAAGAGTCATTTCGCCCTTAGCCGGATGCTCATCCAAAGTTTGAAAAATGTCGGTGAGCTTGCCGCGCCGGAACTCCTCATGTAGCTTCGTCACTTCACGCGCCAGGCATGCAGGCCGGTCGCCCAGAATCGCCACGGCATCCGCGATCGTATCGGAGATGCGGTGCGGAGCCTCGTAGAAAATCAGCGTGCGGTCTTCAATGCGCAAGCGCTCCAGGGCGCGCTGGCGTTCCCCGCTGCGAGCGGGCAGGAAACCAATAAACACAAATTCTTCGCTGGGCAATCCGGAAGCCGATAGCGCCGCTAACAACGCCGCGGGCCCAGGTACGGGTATCACGGGAATATGATGGCGAATCGCCAGTGTCACCAGGCGATGGCCGGGGTCGGAGACCAGTGGCATGCCCGCATCGCTGACCAGCGCGACGGTCGAACCGCGTTCCATCGCCAGTACCAGTTCGGAAGCGCGAGTCAGTTCATTGTGCTCGTGGTAGCTCACCAGCGGTTTGTGAATTTCAAAATGATTAAGCAGCTTCAAGGTGTGCCGGGTGTCTTCGCACGCAATTTGATCGACTTCTTTCAAAATGCGCAGCGCGCGCAGGGTGATGTCTTCCAGGTTACCGATCGGCGTGGCGACCAGGTACAAACAGCCATGGAGCTGCGGGGACGATTCGGAATGCGCATTGCCGCTCATGGAATTGACAGGAAGCCAGTTTAGCATGGCGGAACCGGCTCGGCGGCGCATGCTATAATCGTTCTTTTGACATGTACGCAGGAGGACGGACCGTGCCGTTGTACGAGTATGAATGCACGAAGTGCCACAAAAGGACCGAGAAAATCGAGCCTGTGGCCGGGCCCCATTTGAAGAAATGCCCGCATTGCGGCGGGAAAGTCGAGTCGGTGATCACCGCGCCTTCCATTCAATTCAAAGGCGCCGGATGGTACGTCACCGATTACGCCGGGAAAAAGAGCGCGGGCAGCGACAGCAAGCCGGAGCAGAAAGAATCAGGGAAAGACTCCGGCAAGGACGCCGGCAAAGATTCCGGGAAGGACGCTCCCAAGGAAAACGCAAAGGCGTCTGACTCCAAGGAATCGAAAGAAAAGAAATCGTCGAAGAAGTAGGGAAGCGGCTTCTCTGGAAATTCGCTGCAATTACAGCTTTAATGTTTTGAGGTACGCGCGAAAATCCTGGCCGAATTCCTTGTTCTGCAGCGCGAGTTCCACCGTAGCTTTTAGGAAACCCAGTTTCTCCCCCGCATCGTAGGAAATTCCTTCGTAAATCAGCGCCCACAAGCCTTGTTCCTTCGCCAGCAGCCGCAGCGCATCCGTCAGCTGGATTTCGCCCCCGGCGCCGGGCTTGGTGCGCTCCAGGCATTCAAAGATCGCGGACGGCAGCACGTAGCGTCCGGTGATCGCCAGGTTGGACGGCGCCTCATCAGGCTTGGGTTTTTCGACCAGGTCGCGAACGCGCAGCAAACGTTCGCCGAAGGGAGCCAGTGGTGCCGGCTCGCCATCCACGATTCCGTAGAGATGCGTTTTCTCGCGGGGAACTACCTCCACGGCGATGGCGCCCGTGCCCGTTGCTTCATAAACGTTGATCAACTGCTTGGTGGCTGGATTTGGCCCGGGGATGAGCACGTCGCCAAGGAGCACCGCGAACGGTTCGTCGCCCACAAGATCTTTCGCGACGAGAACCGCATGGCCGAGGCCTAGAGGCTCTTTTTGGCGCGTGTAACTGACTTGAACCATGTCGCTGATATCGCGAACCATTTCGGCTTGTTTGGTTTTGCCTTTTTCTTCCAGAAATCGTTCGAGTACGGGCGAATAGTCGAAGTGATCTTCGATCGAATTCTTGCCTTTGCCGGTGACGATAATGACGTGCTCGATGCCGGAAGCGACGCATTCCTCCACGACATATTGGATTTGCGGCTTATCGACAACCGTCAACATTTCCTTCGGCTGAGCTTTCGTGGCAGGGAGAAAGCGCGTGCCAAGACCGGCGGCGGGTAACACGGCTTTGCGAACTTTTCGGTACTTCGGAGTATTCAGCGGGGACGGCTTTTGCTCTTCAGTCATGTGATCGGCTTTGTTCGTGGGCGCGGTCGAAGAAATTTGCTCCTCATCGACAGTATCCGTGAGGGCTAACGTTTGTCAATGAAACTGAAGAATAAACCGCGCATCAGGGAAAAACAGGATTGCTTTACGTCCGGGGCTGTGAGCCGAGGACCATCCAGGGCGCGCGTGATAGCATGTGCCTCGACCAAATCTCGAAAAGGAACTGCCGCCACTTATGAAGTCCGTAACCAAATCGCTGAGCAGCGCACTTCTGCTGGTGCTGTTTCTTTCGTGGAATGCGTCAGCCCAAGAGCCTGCGCAGCCGGGCGTGACCGCGGAAGAGATCAAGATCGGCAACATCACTTGCTATACCGGATGGGCCAAGGAGTATGCGGCGGTTGCGCGGGCGGAAGCCGCGTACTTCCAGATGATCAACGATCGCGGGGGAATCAACGGACGCAAGATCAGGTTCATAAGCGTGGACAACGGGTGCGACAGCGAGAAAATGCTTCCGCTGGCGCGCAAATTGGTGGAATGAAGATAACGTGCTCCTTCTGTTCAGCACGCTGTGGACGGAAAGCAACCTGGCCATTCGCGGCTATCTGAATGAGAAGAAGGTGCCACAGCTTTTTCTGGAATCTAGCTCGGCGGTGTTTGACGATCCGGTTCACTATCCGTGGACTATGGGATTTTTCGCCACGTATCGAACCGAAGCTCGCGCGTATGCCAAATATATTCTGCAGAATAAGTCTGCGGGAAAAATTGGAGTACTGTCTGCGAATGACGACGTCGGCCGGGAATTCGTGGCTGGTTTGCGCGATGGACTCGGCACAAAAGCGGCGTCGATGATCGTCAAGGAAGTCACCTACGAACCTTTGGACGGTAACCTGGACAGCCAAATTCGCGGGCTGAAGGAATCCGGCGCCGACGTGTTTCTGGATTTTGCGATTGGGCCGGTTGCCACCCAGGCGATTCACAAAGCGTACGAACTGGAATGGCACCCGATGCAGTTCATTCCAAACGCTTCACTCTCGGTCGCTGCGTTTCTCGAACCGGCTGGGCTGGAGAAGGCCGCAGGCGTAATCGCCAATGCTCGCTCGAAGGGTTGGCAGCGGGCGCAAGTCCAGCGCGATCCGGCCGTACGGGATTTCCTGGATTGGATGAGCAAATACAATTCTGAGGCGAGTTTGCGCGACCAGAATAATGTAGCCGGATACGAACGGGCGCAGGCCTTGGTTGGGGTGCTGAAGGCGTGTGGGCACGATCTGAGCCGCGCCAACGTGATGAAAAAGGCGACTGGCCTGGATCTGGAGCTTCCCATGTTGCGCCCGGGAATTCGGCTCACCACCAGTTCCACCGACTATCAACCCATCAAGCAGCTCTTTGTGATTCAATTTGACGGCAAAGAATGGCGCCCGATTGGCCCGATCAGCAGCGAATAGCCAGACAGGCTAAAATAAAGGTGCGAGAGACAAATGGGCGCGAACGTGACTGCTGAAACGCGGATTCTGGGCATTGAGTCGTCCTGTGACGAAACGGCTGCGGCCGTGGTCGTCAATGGGCGCAGGATTTTGTCCAGCGTGGTCGCTTCGCAGATCGATATTCACCGGAAATATGGCGGCGTGGTGCCGGAATTGGCTTCGCGAGAGCATTTGCGTCAAATCGTGCCGGTGGTGCGCGAAGCGATGGAGCAATCCGGACTAAGTTTCGCGGAATTGGACGCGATTGGCGTGACGCAAGGCCCCGGATTGGTGGGCTCTCTGCTTGTCGGAATTACCTACGGAAAAACGCTGGCCGCGGCGCTTGGCAAACCATTGATCGGCGTGAACCACCTGGAAGGGCACATCCACGCGGCGTTTCTGGAGGCTCATCAGCACGGCGACATACCGAAGCTACCGGCAGTGTGCCTGATCGTTTCCGGCGGGCACACGGTTTTGTATGAGGTGAAGGCCGCTGACAGGTCGCAGACCGAATCATCATTCGCCTACCGCAAGCTCGGCCAGACGCGCGATGACGCCGCAGGCGAAGCTTATGACAAAGTGGCCAAACTGCTCGGTCTTGGCTATCCAGGTGGACCGATCCTGGACCGGCTCGCGGCAGCAGCGAACCATGCGCCGGCGCCAACAAAGTTTGGGCCAACGAAAACGCGCGGCAACCCGCTGGATTTCAGTTTTAGCGGACTGAAGACCGCTGTTTTGTATCACGTGCGCGAACATCCTGAGTACAACGAGGAGATCCGCAAGAGGGAAGAGGTGCAGCGCAACGGTCATCGCACCTTTCAGGAATTGCTGGCGCTTTGCAGCCCAGCCACCCTGGGCCTCGTGCGCGAATTCCAGAACGCCGTTGTGCGGGATTTGGTGGAACGCACGATAATGGCTGCGGAAGAATGCAGTGTGGAGACGATCCTGGTGTCAGGCGGGGTAGCGGCGAACAGCCAACTTCGTGCCACATTCGAGGAACGAGCCAAGTCTCGCGGGTTGAAGATCTATTTTCCCAGCCGGGCATTGTCGACTGACAACGCGGCGATGATTGCCGCCGCAGCCTATCCGCGCTTCGAGCGCAAACTATTTGCCGACAATAGCTTGAATGCGACGGCCAGCATGCCGTTGGCGTAGCGATTAGTAGTGACCAATCTGCAGTCGCACACCAAAAAAAACGGGCAACCCAGAGGGCTGCCCGCGGATCAAAATGGAACTGATTTCAGTTAGTCGACTTTTTCCTGCAAGGTGGGAAACTGCAATTTGGCCTTCGCCAATGATTTGACCACCAAGCCCTCGGCATTTTCCGCGGTCAGGTTGCGCGCGGTGGCCATTTCGCTGACCAAGAGATACTTGGCGCGCTCCAACATTTTCTTTTCGCGGAAGGAGAGTGGTTTGCTGCGGCTAAGAGACACGAGGCTCTTCAGCACGACAGCCACTTCCAAAAGGGAACCCGTGCGCATGCGCTCGGAATTCTCCTTGAAACGATGTTTCCAGTCATGATGCGAATTGAGCTTGCCTCTTTCGAGGAAGCCCAATACCTTGACCGCATCGTTGGAACGAATGACAGATCGCAGGCCAACCGCTGGCGCGTTAGAAGAAGGAACCATAACGCGCAAACCGCTGGAGATAATTCGAATCATGAAGTAACGTTCAGTTCTGCCGTTCAAAACGCCGTAACTGATTTGTTCTACTACACCAACGCCGTGATTCGGATATACAACCTTGTCGCCGATCTTATATTCCATAAAGTCCGCGCCCCCAGGAAGATAAATCGAGTGTAAAGAAGTGTGTTGGAAGAGTCAAGATATATCCAGTGGAATCAGGAAGATAGAGAGAATTTCTGCAGGATTTGGCAGTCGAATTGCTCAGTGACCACCTGATTTCGTCTTGAACGCCTGCCTGAGGACCGCCTTGGGCATCTCTGTAGTTTTTCGCAAGATATTCAGTATGAAGGAGTAAGCTTGACGGGAGTGATTTCCTGACGTGATTACTTTAGCCATCGATACCAGCGAAGGACGTGGAAGTGTGTCCCTCGTGCGGGACGGCGCGCCGGTCACTGGAACACGACACGACGACGGCAGCGAATATTCGGCATGGCTGTTGCCAGCGGTTGACCGAATCCTGGCTGAAGCCGGCTCCAGTTTGAAAAAGGTTGACGTCTTGGCTGTCGCTACCGGCCCGGGTTCGTTTACGGGGCTGCGCGTTGGGCTTACGACTGTAAAGGCTTGGGCCGAAGTGTATGCGAAACCGGTTGTGGGAGTGCCCAGACTGGACGCCCTAGCCCGTTCATCGAACAATAACGCCGGGCTCGTGGCCGCTTGCTACGACGCGCAGAGGGGGCAGTTGTTCGCGGCGCTGTTCCGGCGAACCGCTGGTGGCTTGGAACGAATTGGAGCCGAACTTGTGGCCACGCCCGAGGAGTTTGTCGAATCTATCGACAACCAGGCTGGCGGCGAACCTGTTGCGTGGGTGTCCCTGGATCCGAAGTTGATCAAATCTATCGAGAGACTCAAGACCCGGCTGCTCCGCGGCGACGAGGTGCTCGCAGCCTCGCCAGAACTGGCTCCCACTATAGGACTACTGGCCGAGGAGAGCGCTTCGCGGGGCCAATTCAGCGACCCGCTGGCGCTCGAGGCCAACTACGTGCGTCGCTCTGACGCCGAGATTTTCTGGAAGGGAGCCACCACCGGTGTGCGCTAGTTCCTGGAGAAGCATGTCAAAACACGAAGTACGATTGGGCCGCGAAGAGGACCTCGCCGCAGTTGAAGCAATACTTCAAATGTCTCCCGAAGCCGCGAACTGGCCCGTTGGATCGCTAACCCAGACATTCGAACAATATCCTTCTTACTTTCTCGTAGCAGGACAGGATGAACAAATTACGGGATTTATCTCTGGACGACGAATTCTGGATGAAGGCGAGATTCTCAATCTGGCAGTGAAACCAAGCGAGCGAAGCGCGGGCGTCGGAAAGGCGCTGGTTCAAGCGTTGCTTGAACGATTTGGACGCGAGAATGTACTTCAAGTCTTTCTTGAGGTTCGTGAATCCAACCTCGGCGCCATCGCGTTCTACCAAGGTCTGGGATTTCGCCAAGTCGGAAAGCGCGCTGGATACTATCGAAATCCCGTCGAGGCGGCGCTGATGTTGGCGCTGCGGACGGGTTCTTCCGCAAGAAGTTACTGAACAAAACGAAGGTACCCCAAAAATCCACAGGGCCGGTACCAATTTACCCTTGACGCGGAGATTCCCGGTGCTAGTCTGCGTTCATGTAGTGTTCACAATCCAAGTCGTCAGGAGACACGCATGGCAACAGCACAGCGGAGTCCTCGGGACGTAATTTTCGAAGCAGACGCCGAGTATCAGCGTCTGGCCGAAAAGCATAAGCAATACGAATCCGAACTTCAAAAACTCTCGCAGTCGCCCTACCTCAATTCAGAAGACCTCATCGAAGAAATCCGGTTAAAAAAATTGAAGCTTCACGTAAAGGATGAAATGGAGCGCATCGCTGCGCACTTCCAAAGTGCGCGTGCTAGACATTCGCAGTAGCCCGCCGTTAATCGACCTCCTGGTTGAGCGAAGTATCGTAGAATGACCAAGTCCTCCCGCGGCACCGAGCCGCGACGGAGATGGGGAGGCTATGGTCCGGGAAGGGTATTGGTTCGGCTTACCACCGCTTTTGATCGGTCTTTTGTTCCTGGCCATCGGCCACGGTTGGATCTTTGCCGCGGGCGCGCTGCTGGTTTTTCTCGGCCTATTCGTCTTTAGCTTCTTCCGAAATCCAGACCGAACCGTTCCCGGAGAACCGGGACTAATCGTTGCGCCTGCCGATGGGCGTGTGGTCGTCATCAAAGACGAAAGCTACAGCGGCCGGCCCGGAAAACGCATCAGCATTTTTCTGGCAATCTGGAACGTACACGTCAACCGCGCGCCCGCCGAGGGCAAGATCACTCACCTGGAATACAAACCCGGAAAATTCATTGCGGCTTGGGACGAAAACGCATCGCTACAGAACGAGCAGAACGTGTTTACGCAGGCCACCGAACACGGCGAAATTGTATATAAGCAGATTGCCGGCTGGGTGGCGCGCCGTGTGGTGGCCTGGAAAAAAGCGGGCGATGAAGTTGCGCGCGGCGAGCGCATTGGCCTGGTGCGCTTTGGTTCGCGCATGGACCTGTGGCTGCCGGCGGAGGCGGAATTTCTGGTGAAAGTGGGAGAAAATGTGAAAGGCGGATCGAGCGTGGTCGCGCGGATGCCGGAAAGTGCGCACGTGCAAACACCAGATCCGCGTCCACAATCCAAGAAAGCCGAACAGAAACTGCAGGATGACGCGCGCTCGTAGTACTCTGTGTTGGGACAAAGGAACCAGATGGACGCCATCGAACAACAAAGCATGCCGTTTCCCGAGGGCAAACGACGCCAGAACCGCATGAGGCGTGGAATCTTTCTTTTGCCAAGTATCCTGACTGGCCTGAATCTGCTCTGCGGCTACTACGCGTCGATCGCCGCGCTGGTGGGCCGCAGCGAAGATTTCGATCACGCCGCAAAAGCCATCGGCATCGCCATTTTGTTTGACTCCCTGGACGGGCGAATCGCGCGCATGACCGGCACCAACACTGAGTTTGGCGTGCAGTTCGATTCGCTGGCCGATGTGGTGAGCTTCGGAATCGCTCCCGCCATACTCGCGTATGCCTGGGGTTATCGCAGCATGGTGGCTGGCAATGCCGATTCGTTTTTGGGCCACTTTGCCTGGCTATGTTGCCTGGCATTCCTGATTTGTTCCGCGTGGCGGCTCGCGCGGTTCAACGTGAAGGGCATGGAACCAGGCGGCAACAAGAATTTTGTGGGCATGCCAACACCCGCGGCCGCCGGAGTCGTCGCCGCGATCGTACACGCGTGTCACTGGTTCGGCCCCATCGATAATCAGAAATGGGCATATGCGTGGTTCGTGCTGCTGCTGGCGTTGGGCGCCTTAATGACCAGCACGGTGCGCTATTACAGCTTTAAAGATGTTCCGTGGGCGCGCAAGCAGCCGTCCATCACCATCATCCTGGTCGTGATGCTGGTGGGAATTGCGTGGCGCTATTCCGAATACTTTCTGGTGATTTTTGCCGGCACTTACGCCGCGGCCGGAATCGTTCTGCATATTTTACGAGTGTTTCGACATCGCACCGTGGCCAGGACCGCCTGAGCCATGGCTTTGGACCGTCGCTCCCAGAAACTTGTCATCGCCGGTGCGTCCTCACTCCTTGGGGCCGAATTGAAATCCGTGCTGGAAGAAAGCCGGTTCGCGGGCTGGGACTTTCGGCTGGTGGACGAAGAAGTTGTCGCGGGGACGCTGACCGAAGCAGGCGGCGAAGCCACCGTGATCCAGCGCGTGGAAGAAGATACGTTTCACGGCGCGCGCTACGCATTTCTGACAGGTTCAACGGCCTTTGGTAAAAAATGTTTGGGGCCTGCGTGGGAAGCCGGTGCGAGAATCCTGGATCTTTCCGGAGCAAGTTTGCCGGATGCTGACGCGCCGCCATGGTTTCCGCGCATCGACACAGTGAGCGGGAGAAATATTGCCAAGGACGCAAAGACCTATTCGGTTTGTTCTGCAGGCGCCACGGCCATTTCCATGTTGACGATGACGTTGCGGAAAATCGGCTTGCGAAGGCTTACGGCAGTTGTATTTCGGCCGGTCTCGGAAGCGGGCAGGGAAGGAATCGAAGAACTGGAAACGCAAACGTCCCAATTGCTTTCGTTTCAGAATATAGGTTCGCCGGTGTTTGGAACGCAAGCCGCGTTCAATCTGTTGCCCCGGTATGGAGAAGAAAGCCGCCACAGTTTGCGCGAGAGCTTGTTGCAACTCCGCGCCGAAGTCAGCAAGGCTGTGGGCGATGTCGCTGAGAACTCGAAAATCGCGCTGAACCTGGTGCACGCGCCAGTATTTTATGGAATGACGTTCACCGCGTACGTGGAAGTGGATGAGGCAAAAGAGCAGGCGAACCTCATGGATGTTTGTAAGCAAGCCGGGTTCTCGCTGGTTCCGGCTGCGGAGGCGGCGCCGAGCAACATAAGCGTCGCCGGCGAAACCGGTGTGTACGTGCGCGAGCCAGAAGCGGACACCGCCCGTCCCGGCGGTTGGTGGCTTTGGGGCGCTGCGGATAATCTGAGATTGCCGGCATGGTCTGGCTGTAAACTTGCCGAATGGTTGGAAGGCTGATGGGTCGAACATTCCGGTTGTTGGGTTTGTGTGTTGTTGTGAGCGTGGCCGCTGCGGGCTGTGGTTATCACATTACCGGGCATGGTCCCGACGCGCTGCCGAAGACCATTCATGTGATCGCGGTTCCCGCACTGGAAAATAACACCAAAACCTTCAAAATTGAGCAGAGACTGACCGCCGCAACCATTCATGAATTTCTGGCCAAGACGCAATACAAAGTGGTATCCGACCCGAACGCTGGCGACGCCGTGCTGACCGGGAAGGTGCTGAGCCTGGAAATTTTGCCGCTGTTGTTTCAGACGCCCACGGCAACAACTTCCACTGAGCAGGCCACCGCAATGATGGTGACCATGAAGTGCGAAGTCACCCTAACCGAGCGGGACAACGACAAAGTTCTCTACCACACGGATAATTTCGTGTTCCGCAACGAATACCAACTCGCTACCTCAGGGCAAACAACCAGCGACTCCCGTGCCAACGTGGAAGAGTTCTTTCAAGAAAGCGACCCCGCCTTCGATCGCATGGCCCGGGATTTTGCCAGCCGCTTGGTGGCAGCCGTGATTGAGAACTACTGATGGCTCGTGTGACCTTCGAACAATTGAAAGAGCGCCTGGAAAAGGGCAAGCCGGTTCCTGCGTTGCTGCTGCTGGGCGATGAGCCTTACCTGCGCGATGCGTGCCGGGCTGCGCTCATCGATCGTTTTGTGCCGGAAGCTGCCCGCACCTGGGCTGTTTCTCGTTTTTCCGCGAAACGCGGAGAGGCGCAAGCCGCGCTGGACCAATCGCAATCCTTGCCGATGCTGTCTTCACAGCAGGTCGTATTTCTGGAGGATGCGGAAGCCATTGAGAAGTTGGGAGAAAAGGCCAGGGAAGAAGCCGTCGAACGAATTGTCGCGTATGTGCAAGATCCCGCGCCGTTCACCGTGCTGGTGATCGAAGCGGAAAAGCTGGATATGCGCATGGTGCTCGGCAAAAAACTCGCGGATCTCACGCTTGTCGTGGAAGTAAGACTCGGCGACAACGCCGATGAGCGCATCGTCGCCGCGGAAGCTCTGTCGAAAACGATGGCCAGGGAACAAGGCGTGAGCTTTGAGAAAGGCGCCGCGGAAGATTTGGCGGAATTCGTGAACGGCGACCTGATGCGGCTGAAAAGTGAAGTGGACAAATTGGCGACGTTTGCCGGTGCTCGAAAAGTCGTTCGCCGGGAAGATGTCAGCCTGCTGGTGATTTCCGAAAAAACGACAACCATCTGGGAAGTGGCCGAATTGCTGGCGTCGCACCAGCCGCGCAAAGCCCTGGAGTTTATCGACCGGCTGCTGCGCGAAGGCGAAGAGCCGGTGTTGATGGTTGGCGGCATGGCCTGGATGTACCGCAAGTTGGTCGAGGCCAGCGAAGTGCGCGGCGCCACCAATGGATGGCAGGCTGGCAAGGCTTTGGCCATGCGCCCGGAACAGGCGGAGCTGGCCATTCGCTGCGCTCGTAGGATTCCCCGTGAGCGGTTGCTGGACGGTTTGCAGGCGCTGCAAGAGGCGGACAACCGGTTGAAAGGTGGCGCCAAAGACGTGCGCGCCATCATGGAATTTCTGGTTTGGCGCTTGAGCGGAGATCGTGCCGTTGCAGCTGGGTGATTCGATGTCAGGCGGCTAAAAAGCCCCTGCGCACAACAAAAAGCGGGCAACGTGTTGCGCTGCCCGCCGGGAAACAGTTTTGTTAAGTGCTTACTTCGCGGCTTTCGCTTTGAGCGAGTTGTAAGCCAGCGCCAGGCGCGACTTGTAGCGATTGCCGGTGTTCTCGTGCAACACGCCCTTGGCAATTGCGCCGTCAATAGCCGACAGTGTGGGATTCAAAAGGTTTCCGGCGGCCGTCGCGTCTCCCGCGGTGATAGCGGTGCGCAGGCGCTTGATGACGCTGCGGACGCGCGTGCGGTTGGCCCGATTCACTTCATAACGCTCACGTGACTGCGCTGCGCGCTTTAGTACCGACTTTTTCTTCTTCTTGATCTTCGTAGACTGACCCTGCGCCATCTATTGCTCCTTATGCGTATTTCTCAAACTAATAGTTTGAAGGCAGTGCCTACGCTTTGTCAAACGAACCGCCTAGCTGGAAGAGCCTACTCACATCGTATCCCCCTAGCGGGGTTGAAGTGTTTGAGTGAGAAGAGACGGAAGGAGATGGCCGCCCGGCTGGGGGGAGAGCCGGGCGGCGCGCGGCGAGTAGAATGGCCGCGTCATGGCTACTTCCGTCCGTTATTTCGATCTGGTGCGTGAGATGAGAGACGCGTACAACCATCGTCTGCGGCTGGTCGAGAGCGCCAAGCAGCGGGGCATCAAGCCCACAGCAAAACTGTTTGCTACCACCGCACCCACGGTGCGCAAATGGCTACGCCGCTATCAACAGCGCGGCCCTTCCGGCCTGCTGGCTCTTTCTCGCGCTCGTCATCACCAAGCTCAGAAAACCCCTCCGCTCATCGAGGCCCAACTGGTGGAGCTCCGCAAAACACTTCCCACCTTCGGCTCGCGCCGCCTGATCCGCGAGTTCGACTTGTCCATCAGCCACCGCGCGCTGGAACGCATCTGGCGCGAGCATGGGCTGCTGAAGAAACGCCAGAAGAAATATCAGCGTAAACAAGACCTCGCGCACATCAAAGCGCAGTGGGCTCTGTTCCAGCAAATCAGCGCAGATACCAAGGATTTAAACGATATCCCGCGCTACTGGACGCAAGCGCGGCGCCTGCACTTGCCGGTGGTTCAGTACACCGCTCGGGAGATCCGCAGCGGTCTGCGGTTCTGGGCTTTTGCGCAAGCACGCAGTGCTTCAGCCAGTGCGGTGTTTGCCGCGCGCATCCAGCAGCATCTGCATCGCTACGGCCTCTCGCTGCGCGATCTGGTTTGGCAGACCGATAACGGCGGCGAGTTCAAGGGAGATTTCCCCAAGGCCCTCGGCGACAGCCAGCATGTGCGCATCCCTCCCGCCGCGCACACCTACCAGAGCGACGTGGAAACCGTGCACCGCCTGGAGGAAGATGAATTCTTTGACCTCGAAGACTTCTCTAGCCGCGGCGAGTTCCTCGCCAAAGTGCACACCTACCAGCTCTACTTCAATCTGGCTCGTCCCAACTCGCATAAAGAAAATCAGAGTCCTTGGCAAATCATCGAGCGGCTCGCTCCCCGCTCGCCCCTCGCACTCTGCTTGCTTCCACCCGTCTTCCTCGACTACTACCTCAATGACTCAGGGGGATACGATGTGGGTAGGCTTCCCTAACGAACCGCCTAGCTGCACGCCCCAAAAACGTCATTCCGAACGGAGTCTGCGAAGTGATGAATCCCTCTTGCGTTCTTACAAAAAGGCTTACAAAAAGAAAAAGGCCCGGCGTGGGGGTGCGCCGGGCCTTCGCGTGAGGGAGTTGTTATTTTTTCTGTTCGAAGGAAAACGGGAAGTCGAACACCATGTTACCCACGGGCACGCGCATAGAAAGCTCGTGGGTGTTGTTGTCGCGCTCAAACCACATCACGCCGGCGGTAATCTGGCCGTTGGGCAGCCCGGTCGTCTTGAGAGCGATCGATTGCACGTCAACGGATTCGGTGCGCTCGAACGCGACGTGGTGCGTGGAAGAAGTAAGCGTGAAATGTGAATTCAGGTAATCCGGCGCTTCAGAACTGCGATTCGCCAGACGATCCGCGTTGGAATAATTCGCCACTGCGCTCGGCGAAGGCACCGCGTCGACCAGCGTCCACAGGACCTGGTGTGTCGTGGTGTGCTCCAGCTTTTCCGGGCTGACCGCATACAGCGTCTTCATGTTCGGCGCCAACTCGTCTAGTGTCACGATTCCGGGCAGCACGTCAACGCGCTCGCCCGATTGATTCGAAACGGCTACGTTCGCGCGATACTTCCATCCGCTGTCTTGCACGGAAACTTGCACGGTGATGCCATTGGCAGTGGCCGACTCCACGTGACGGCCGTGGCTAATGAACTCATCGCAACCCGGCTGGCCTGCGGACCAGCGGACTACGCCATTCACCGGCTTGGCCGAAGATGGCTGAGCCTTTTGTTGTCTCGCGGGCGCGCTCTGCGTCGCGGCAAGATACATCTGCGCGACGTAGCCTTCCTGCCCGTCCTTCGTGCGAATCTCCGATGTGTAGCCTTCGCCGCTGGAGAGAACCGCGACCGTCTCGCCACAGGTGAGCGAACCGACAACGCGCAACGGCAATGCTTGTTCCGCGTCGGAAGTAAATGGGATGCTGGTGACGCCGGGGCACTTGACGATCGCTGTCGGTGCCGCCGCGGATGGCGCCACGTTGGGCGTCGTTTCTTCATTGTTGGCAAGTGCTGGAATCGCGGCCAACAGCAGCGCCGAGCTCAGAACCAGGTATTTTGGAGCCATGCGAATCATACTTTCCTCCCTCAGTGCTTTCTAATTCCCACAAGTGCATCTCGGTATGTTTGTCATTTTTGAGGAAGCGATGGTTTGCGTCTATAGCTCTGACGTACCAGAGTACAGGTAATTCTTGCGATACTGACCTTGGCTCGAATTTTCATCAAACAGGTACAGGTGAACAATTCACGAAGCGCGGAGTGATGAAACGAACGCCAGTGTTGTTCGCGAGTGTGATGTGCGTTGGCGGAAATGCGTGAGCGACCGCAGGATTCTGCGCGAAGTCCTGAGGCTTCGAGCCAGCCACGCCGCGCACGCGGCTGTCACAATACTCTAACTTGACCCTGCCGGATGGGTGCGCTACGTTGAAGGTAGTTTCTCCTTATTGAGGCTGCCGAGCAGCCGGAAAGATTCAGGAGGAAACCCATCGGCCACCCATTGCGGGAAGCAGCGCAACCTTCCAATTGGATGAAGAGAACGATACATATCACCGGGCAACTGGAACCCTTCTTCGGGACTCTCGACGAAAATATACGCATGCTGGAAGACGTTTTGCAGGTGCGAACGCATCTGAACGACACCCGTCTGACCGTTGAGGGTGTGCAGGAGTCCGTCGACCAGGCCGTGCGCATCATCGAGGAATATAACCATTTGACGCGGCACGGGCGTGTGCTCTCCAGCGCGGAAGTGAAATCCTTAATGCGCGTGGCCACGGAAGAGCCGCACACTTCGCCGCGCGGGATGTTCGAACATGTACGCGCGCGTTCGTTCGGCAAGAAAACTGTCACGCCGAAGAACGCCAGCCAGCGCCGTTACATGGAAGAGATCGAGAGCCACGACATGACGTTCGGAATCGGCCCGGGCGGCACCGGAAAAACGTATCTCGCGGTGGCGATGGCGGTGAGCGCGTTGCTGACGAAACAGGTCAACCGCATCATCCTGGCGCGGCCTGCGGTGGAAGCTGGGGAGCGCCTTGGGTTTTTGCCGGGCACCTTGCAGCAGAAGATCGATCCTTATATGCGGCCGCTCTACGACGCGCTGTACGATATGTTGGACGCGGACAAGTTGGAACGCTTCCTGGAAAAGGGCATCATCGAAGTGGCGCCGCTGGCCTTCATGCGCGGTCGCACATTGAACGATTCGTTTGTGATCCTAGACGAAGCGCAGAATACTACCAGCGAACAAATGAAAATGTTTCTGACGCGCCTGGGATTCAATTCCAAGGCGGTCATCACCGGAGACGTGACCCAGATTGACCTGCCCGCGGGGAAAAAGTCCGGCCTTGTGGAAGCCATGGAAATTTGCGGGCGGATTCCGGGAATCAGCGTGATCCAGTTTGGCGAGAAGGACGTTGTGCGCCACAATCTGGTGCAACAGATTATCCGCGCGTATGAGGAACACGACGCCACGCACCCGCAGCGCAACGGCCACGGGCAAGTGAGAGAGCCGGCGCGACAGGCCTTGAAAGAGCCCGTGAAAGACAAAGAGCCGCCAGCTCCAGAGAAACCGGCATCGTAGCTTTTCATGGGCAGTAAGCGGCGTGAGCTCACGGCCTCCAGCGTGCCAAGCAAGATCCATGTCATCGAAAATCGCCAGAAGCGCGTGCCATTGCCTCTGCCGCAATTGGAACGTTTCATGAAGCGGATAAATCGCGAACTGGGCCTGCGCAAAGGTGCGGCGTTCGTGCGGTTTGTCACCGATGCGGAAATGAGGCGCCTGAATGAAAGCTTTCGCAAGAAGCCGAGAACCACCGATGTGCTTTCGTTTCCCTCAGAAGATCGCACGCGGCCACGGAATCTGCGGGCCCGCGCGAAGCAACTGCGCGGTGTCTTTCTGGGCGACATTGCGATTTCCCCTACGGTAGCCAGGCGCAACGCGAAAGCGTTTGGCCGAAGCATGCCAGAAGAAATTTGCGTTCTGCTGCTGCATGGGGTTTTGCACCTTCTGGGATATGATCACGAGACCGATCGCGGCGAGATGGAACGAGTGGAAACCGCGTTGCGAACTCGATTGAGGCTGAGCTGATGTTGCTGTGGACCTACGTCGGCAGCTTGTTAGTTCTGGCTCTGGGCCTGCCGATCTTTTCTTACCTGACGCTGATTTACCGCGAGCTCGGGCGCATGAGCACGGGGCGCGTCCACGAGCACCTGGAAATTTTCGAAGCGGAAATCGAGCCGAGGTTGAACATCAACCGCAGGAGTGGCGGGCGCACCTTCCGCATCCTCGGACATTTCTGGCTGGCGTTTGTGGTGCTGGAAACGACGCGAGGCGTGGTTTACCTGGTTCCGAATCGCTGGGAAGCTGGCGTGCAGTTTCTGGTCTTCCTATCGCTCGAAGTCGTGATCCTGATGCACTTCGTACCGGACATGCTGCTGTACCGCACGACGGGACGCTGGCTCTTGCCACTGTTGCCGTTGGTTCGCGCGGGCATGTGGCTCGTCTGGCCCATTCGCATTTTCCTGGAAGGCGCGGAATCGCTGGCGCGCATATCGGAGCAGGAAGTGGAACGCACCGAAGAGCAGCGCACCGAAGAGGGAATTGAAGCGCTCGTGGAAGTGGCGGAAGAGGAAGGTATCATCGAGCCGGAGCAGGCGGATCTGATCGAGCAAGTGGTGGAGTTCAGTGACAAGCGCGTGCGCGAAGTGATGACGCCGCGGCCGGACGTAGTCTCAATCAAAGCCGACGCATCACTGGAAGAAATGCACGCAAAGTACGTGGAAACGAACTTTGCAAAGATGCCGGTGTACGAACGATCCCCTGACGACGTTGTGGGCGTAGTGCACGCGCAGGATTTGTTGCAGGTTGCCGATGCGGATTTGCCGAAACGCAAAGTGCGAGAGTTGATGAAGCCGATCCTGTTTGTGCCAGAGACAAAAGTCGGCTCCGACCTGTTGCGGGAAATGCGGCAGAAGGGCCAGTCCATGGTGGTGGTGATCGACGAGCACGGTTCGGTGGCGGGCATCGCGACCGTGGAAGATCTTGTAGAAGAAATCGTGGGAGAAAGCGCCAGGGGCAGCGTGCAACCGGCGCCGGATGCGGTGCGAGAAGCGGATGGCACGTTGGTTCTGCGCGGCAGCATGTCCATCTCCGACGTGGAAAAACTATTGTCCGTGCAGTTTGGAGAGCATTCCGACGAGACTGTCACCACCATGGCCGGACTGATGAGCCACGCGCTGGGGAAGGTGCCTGCGCCCGGAGACAAAATCGATCTGGAAGGCTATCGTTTCGAAGTGCTGGAATCGAATCAACGCAAGGTGTTGCGTTTGCGCGCGCGGCGTTTGGTCGCTGCGGGCTCTTCAGGAAAGCTTTGAGGCTAATGTGACGGAGAAAAAAGCAGGAAAGCTGGAGAAGAAGCGGGCGGGGTTCGTGGCCATCATTGGCCGTCCGAATGCCGGAAAATCCACGCTGTTGAACCGTTTCGTCGGGCAGAAGGTCGCGATCGTCACTTCGAAGCCGCAGACCACGCGCAACCGCATCCAGGGAATTGTTACGCGCCCGGAAGGTCAGATTGTTTTTGTGGATACTCCGGGATTGCATGACGCGACTACCGCGCTGAATCGCCAGATGATGCGTGAAGTGGCCGCGGCGCTTGAAGGGATCGATGTGTTGCTCATGATGGTGGACGCCAGCCGCACCTTGCCGCATGCCGATACTCTGCTGCTCGATAAAGGCCAGCGCTTCGGCGGCAAAACAATTCTGGCGTTGAACAAAATTGACCTGGTGCCCAAACCGAAGCTGCTGCCATTGCTCACAGTGTTCAGCAAGGCGTTTCCCTTTGCCGCGCTGGTGCCGATTTCCGCGCGCAAGGGTAACGGTTGCCTGGATCTTCTTGCAGAGATTTTTAAGCAATTGCCGGAGGGTGAGCCGTTCTTTCCGGAAGATCAGATTACCGACCAGCCCGAACGGTTCCTGGTTGGTGAAATCATCCGCGAAAAGGCAATTGATCTGACCTATCACGAAGTGCCGCATGCGCTGGCCGTGATAATCGATGAGTTTGAGGAATCGCCGAAGCTGTTGCGAATTCACGCCACCCTCCACGTCGAGCGCGATTCGCAGAAGAAAATCCTGATCGGCCACAAAGGCGAGATGCTGAAAAAAATTGGCACCGCCGCGCGTAAAGAATTGGAAATACTCCTGGGCAGGAAAATCTTTCTAGCCATGTTCGTGAAGGTGGTCCCTGATTGGCGCGAGAATCCGCAGAAGGTGCGCGAGTTGGATTGGCACACGCAGCTCGAAGCCCTGGCGGAAAATCAGGTTACGAAGTACGAGAAAGAATAGGCTACTCCGGCGCGGCAATCCCCAACGATTTCATTTTGCGGTAGAGGTGAGAGCGCTCAAGGCCCAGCGCGGACGCCGTCTGCGTCATATTCCACCGATGTTCCTGAAGTTTGCGCAGGATGAACTCGCGTTCGTAAGCGCTTCGCGCCTCATGCAACGTGGAATAAGGATGCCGCGGACTTTCTGCCACGCCGCGGAAAAGCTCCGGCGGCAAATGGTGCGGCTCGATGCGTGCTTGCGGGCAGACGATGACGAGCCGTTCCACCAGATTCTTAAGTTCGCGCACATTTCCCGGCCAGGGATAACGCATCAGGATTTCCAACGCGCCATCGCTCAACTCGCGCGTCTTCTTTCCATACTCCGTGCTGAACTCATTCAGAAAGAACCGCGCCAATACCGGAATATCTTCCTTGCGGTCGCGCAACGGCGGAACGTGGAAGGGAATCACATTCAGGCGATAAAACAGGTCCTGGCGGAATGCGCCACGCGCAATTTCCTGTTCCAGGTTTTTATTCGTGGCGGCAATCACACGAACATCCACACGCAATGTCTGATTCGAGCCGATCGGTTCAACCCGCTGCTCTTCCAGCACGCGCAAAACCTTCGATTGCGTGCGATGGCTCATGTCGCCCACTTCGTCGAGAAATAACGTGCCGCTATCGGCTTTCAGGAATTTGCCGGTTTTATCCTCGGTGGCGCTGCTGAAGCTGGCCTTGACGTGGCCAAACAGTTCCGATTCGATTAAATCCTCAGGAATTGCGGCGCAACTGACTTCCACGAACGGGCCTTTGTTGCGCAGGCTGTTCGCGTGCAGCGCGCGAGCGACGAGTTCCTTGCCGGTGCCGCTTTCGCCGTAGATCAATACGCGCCCGTTCGTGGGAGCCGTCACAGCTATTTGCTGGCGAAGGGCTTTCATCGGCACGCTATCGCCGATCACCTGATAGCGATGTATCAGTTCGCTGCGCAGCGTCTGGTTCTCGCCCTGTAGGCGCTGCTGTTGCACCGCATTCCGCACCAGCACATTCACTTTTTCCAGCGAGAGGGGCTTCTCAATGAAATCAAACGCGCCCAATTTTGTCGCGCGGACCGCAGTTTCAATGCTGCCGTGGCCGGAAATCATAATGACCGCGGGAGGGCGAGGCAAATCCTGAATGCGCGTAAGTGCTTCCATGCCGTCCATGCCGGGCAGCCAGATGTCCAGCAGCACGACTTGGAAATCGCTCTTCGCAATGAGCGCCAGTGCGTCCTCACCCGAGCCGACAGTAGCCACGGAGTAGCGCTCGTCGCGCAGGATCGATGCAAGCGATTCGCGGATGCCTTCTTCGTCGTCAACAATCAAAATTCTCGGGTGAACGGTCATCGATCGGTGTCCGCTCCAAATCGTTCCGTTCCGGCGGTGGCGGACAACTCCGCAACGGGAAGTTCAATCAAAAAGCGCGAGCCAACCGGCCGGTTATCCTCCACGCGCAAAGAGCCGCCATGCTCGGAAATAATCCGCGCGGCAATCGCCAAGCCCAGTCCAGTGCCCCGATCCTTGGTGGAAAAATGCGGCAGAAACAGTTTGTCCTTGTCCTCGGGTGATATGCCGTGGCCGGTGTCGGCGACGGCAATCTCAATCGTATCCGATTCCGGCCGCAGATGCGTGGCAATGGAGATTTCGCGAACTGTCGCGTCTTCCAATGCCTCGGCCGCATTGTCGATCAAGTTGATGATGACGCTGCGGAGCAGTTGGCTGTCCGCGCGCACGGCAGGCAGATTCCCCTCAAGCGAAGTTTTCAAACGTATGCCATCCATCCGGCCGGAGAAAACCTCAATCGCCTCGTGGACCGTGGTATTTGCATCCGTCGGCTGCAGCTTCGCCGTAGGAAAGCGCACAAACTGCGAAAATTCGTTGACCAACGCCGAGAGTGTAGCCACTTCGCGCAGGATGAGCTTGGCGCATTCCTGAGCGACGCGCGCGATCTCCGATTTGGCGTTTGTTTCGGAACCGCCGGCGCGAAGCTCCAGGTGATGCAGAATACGCTGCGCGGAAAGCTGGATCGGCGTCAGGGGATTCTTGATTTCGTGCGCGATGCGTCGCGCTACTTCCTGCCACGCAGCCGATTTTTGCGCGCGCAGCACTTCTGTGAGGTCGTCGAATACGATCACGAAGCCGGTGTTGGCGCGCCGCGGACCGAGCGAGCTGACGGTTACGGCGAGGTGTAACACGCGATCGCTCACCACAACTTCAATTTCCCGCGTGACCACGCCCATGCGCAGCGCTCGCCTCATCAGTTGCTGCAGCGTCCGGTGCGCGTCTACGCCCACCAGCTCCTCAAGCGAGTGCACTTCTCTCGACGCGCCGGTGAACATGCTCTCGACTGCTTTGTTCGTCCGTTGAACCGCGCCACCAGAGTCCAGGTAAATCACACCAGCAGGAATATTCTCGAGCACCGTTTCCATCAGTTGGCGGCGGCGTTCGAGCTCCTGCACGGCTTGCTGCAGATTGCGTGTGAACTCATCGATCTGCGCGCGATTGTCGCGCAGTTGCGTGGTCATCGAATTGAAGGAGCGGACCAAAATGCCAAGTTCATCCTGCGCTTGTTCAGGAACCTGGTATTCGAAGTTCCCGGCGGAAATCTCGCGCGTGCCTTCAGCGAGCGCCTGGATGGGGACGGTGACCTGCTTGGCGAGGAAGAGAGCGACCCACGTCGCGGCGGAAAGGACGAGAACGGTGAAAAAGAAAAGGATCAGCAACATCTGGCGTTTCAACGCCCGCAAATTCTGCTTGAGGTTCTCGTATTGCTGCGTCTGATCCCGGATGATGGTCCAGCGTTTCAGAAAGTCTGGATTAGTGCGAAAACCCGCAACGAGAGTGGAGTTGGGATGGTCTCGCAAGTTCACGGGCAAGCGCGCAGTGAAATAGGTACTGTTCTTGGCCTCCCAAATTTCCACGCCACTCGGCAAAGTGTTCTGCAATGAACCCTGGACGCCGCTAACGGTACAAAGCTCCTTGGTCCGGTCGTCGGGTTGGTCGGCGCAGATCACTCCGCCTTTCAGAAATGCTCCGTGTGCGTCATACAACCACGCCTCGTCCAGTCCCAGGCTCAACGCGTGTTGCAAGAACGGTTCTGGCGCTTCATCGGCATGCAGGGCCGCCTGATAGCCGAGAGTGTGCAGTCGAGGAAGGGTGCTGCGGCCAAAATCGTTCAATAATTTCTGGGTTTCCTCAGAAGCAATTTCTAGCGGCCGGGGGAACCACCTGCCCAGGGTGCGGTTGAGCAGCGAATAGCTCACGAAAAACATGAAGATCACAGGCAACAGCGAAACCGCCATGGCGCCCAGAACCATCTTGGTTTTGAAGCGCGCGCCCAATTGCGCCTTGCTGCTCTCCATTCGCAAGCGCACGAAGCTGCGAATCAGGATCAGGCTGAAAACCAGCAGCGCCGCGACGATGAAACAAGACACCGCATACAGCACCATGATGTCCGGCCACGAACGCGGTTCGATCGGCACGTCCAGCGAACCTAGGGTGAACACCGCGGCGAGCAGCAGCGTAACCAACACGCCGCCAATCACCAGCCTTGCGCGATTCTTGGTGGAAGCCGGGCTCATAGTCGCGCCTCCACAGCCGCGGGAAGAAACGGCTTCAACGCGCATTCCTCGCAACGCGGACCGCTTTTGCGGCAGAAATGCTTGCCCGTATGTACGATCAACGCGTGGTACTCATTGAAAAGCGGCGCGCTCGCAGGAAGGTTTTGCTCGAACAGCCGCTGGATTTCCTGGTAGCTTTGCTTTCCGTGCGCCAATTGATGCCGCTCCAGGATTCGCCGTGTGTAGGCGTCCACCACGAACACAGGATGGTTACCCGCATACAACAGGATGGAATCGGCGGTCTCCGGGCCAATACCGTGGACTCTCAGAAGTTGCTCGCGAAGGGTTGACGTGGGCGTGGCGAACATGCGATCCAGCGAGCCTCGATACTCTTTTCGAAGGAAATGAACGAATGCTTTGAGCTTGCGCGCCTTCTGCCGGAAGTATCCCGATGAACGAATCAGGCGAGACAGCCGGGCCAGCGGAACGCGCTCGAGAGCAAGCGTGGACAAAAGTTTTTCCCGGCGCAGCGCCACAATCGCCAGCTCCACGTTCGACCAATTCGTACTCTGCGTCAAAATCGCCCCGACGATCACTTCAAAGCGCGTGCGCCCCGGCCACCAATGTTGCGGGCCATAAGCCTTCAACAACGCATCATAATATACGGTTAGTTCCGGCAAAGCCGCAGGCTCTTGCGAAGCGCCCAGCCGCCGCGAAGCACGCGCGAACCGATTGCGAAAATCGTGTTGGGTCGGCAAAATGCGGGTAGCAGACATCTCTTTCGCAAGATAGCGACGCAGGTGTTGCAAGTCAAGAAATAGACACTGGCCCAGCGCTCCAGACCTGTTCCGTTGGGCAGGTATTAGCGAATTCACAACGATGGTTCAAAATCGAACGACGCAAACGCGGCCTCTTTGCTATGTTGAGCGTTGGGTGCATTGTGTTTAGGGAGTCCTACGGATGTCTGTCCGTCTTGGTGAGATTTTACTGAAAGAAAGCCTCATCACGCAGGACCAGCTGGAGAAAGCGCTCGAATTTCAGCGCTCCAATGGCGGGAAGCTGGGAAGCTGCCTGACGAAGATGGGCTTTATTACGGATGACGACATCACGGGTGTGCTTTCGCGGCAGTACGGCGTTCCCTCCATAAACCTGAAGTATTACGAAATCGATCCCAATGTCATCAAGCTGATTCCGCAGGATACCGCGCTGCGTTACCAGGTGATTCCGCTCTCACGCGTCGGGTCTGTGCTGACCATCGCCATGACCGACCCCACAAACGTGTTCGCGATGGACGACATCAAGTTCATGACTGGTTTCAACGTGGAACCGGTCGTGGCCTCGGAATCCGCCATCGGTGAGGCGATCAGCCGTTTCTATGGCGGGAGCGCATCCAGCCACGAAGAACTTAGCTCCTTGATGAAGGACCTGGTCGACGAAGACCAGGAACTGGAGTTGGCCGCCGAAGAGCAGGAAATGGACGCGGCCATGCTCGAGAAGGCCGCAGAAGAAGCGCCCATCATCAAGCTGGTGAACTTGATCCTGACAGACTCCGTAAAGCGGGGCGCCAGCGATATTCACGTGGAGCCGTACGAGAACGAAATGCGTGTACGCTTCCGCGTTGACGGTGTGCTGCAAACGGTCATGAGCCCCCCGTTGAAGCTTCGCGACGCCATTACCAGCCGTATGAAGATCATGGCCAAGCTGGACATCGCCGAAAAGCGTTTGCCGCAAGACGGCCGCATCATGATCAAGTACAAGGCTGAGGGTAAAAAGAAGGAATTGGACTTCCGCGTATCCACCGTACCCACGCTGTACGGCGAAAAGATTGTGCTCCGGTTGCTGGACAAGGAAAACCTGCGGCTAGACATGACCAAGCTCGGTTTCGAACCGGAATCCTTGAAGAAGTTCGAACGAAACATTTTGCGTCCGTACGGCATGGTGCTGGTCACGGGTCCTACGGGTTCCGGTAAAACCAACACGCTGTACTCTTCGGTCTCCCGCCTCAATCAGGTCGATACCAACATCATGACCGCGGAAGATCCTGTGGAATTCCAATTGCAAGGTATCAACCAGGTACAGATGAAGGATCAGATTGGGTTGAACTTCGCCGCGGCCTTGCGCGCCTTCTTGCGGCAAGACCCCAACATCATTCTGGTCGGTGAGATTCGAGACTTTGAAACGGCGGAAATCGCGGTGAAAGCGGCGTTGACTGGCCACTTGGTGCTTTCGACCCTGCACACCAACGACGCCCCGTCCACCATCAGCCGTTTGATGAACATGGGTATCGAACCCTTCCTTGTCGCCACCTCCGTCAACCTGATTTGCGCGCAGCGCCTGGTTCGCCGGGTTTGCGGCAACTGCAAGGAAGAACTGGATATTCCGGAGCAAGCATTGATCGACGCGGGTTATACGCCAGAAGAAGCCAAGACCACCAAGGTGTATCACGGTAAGGGCTGTTCCACCTGTGGCAAGCGCGGCTATAAAGGTCGCACCGGCTTGTACGAAGTGATGGAAATCAACGATGAGTTGCGCGAGTTGATTCTTGTTGGCGCCTCAGCTCTGGAACTGAAGAAAAAGGCCATCGAGCAGGGAATGATCACATTGCGGCGCAGCGGACTGATCAAATCGGCCCTGGGATTGACGACATTGGAAGAAGTTATCCGCGAAACGGTTCTATAGAACGGAGAACAAGAGATTATGGCTGGGATCACACTAAGCGAGCTGCTGAAAAAAATGATTGAGATGGGAGGCAGCGACCTCCACATCACCACCAACAGTGCGCCGCGCGTGCGCGTACACGGCCGCTTGCGTCCGCTCGATATGCCGCCTCTTACCGCCGCGGACACGAAATCGCTAGCCTACAGCGTCTTAACGGATGCGCAAAAGCATCGCTTCGAAGAAAATCTGGAACTGGACTTTTCCTTCGGCTTGAAAAACCTGGCGCGTTTCCGCGGCAATGTGTTCAACCAGCGCGGTGCCGTCGGAGCTGTGTTCCGTACCATTCCCTGGGAAATTAAAGGTTTCGACGCTTTGGGGCTCCCGCTCGTTGTGAAAGGTCTTTGCGACAAGCCGCGCGGTCTTGTCCTGGTCACCGGGCCAACCGGTTCGGGCAAGTCCACCACGCTTGCGGCGATGCTGGACAAGATCAATGCCGAACGCGAAGAGCATATGATCACCATCGAGGATCCCATCGAGTTCCTGCACAACCACAAGAAGTGCCTGGTGAACCAGCGCGAAGTCCACGCGGACACGCACTCGTTCGCCAACTCTTTGCGCGCCGCATTGCGCGAAGATCCCGACGTGGTGCTGATCGGCGAAATGCGCGACCTCGAAACCATCGAATCCGCGCTGCGTATCGCGGAAACCGGCCACTTGACCTTCGCGACCCTGCACACGAATTCCGCTGCGTCCACCATTAACCGTATCATTGACGTTTTCCCGTCTCACCAGCAGCCGCAGATTCGCGCGCAACTTTCCATGGTCCTGGAAGGCATCCTTTGTCAGGCGTTGTTGCCCAGGGGCGACGGGCGTGGCCGCGCGATGGTGATGGAAGTCCTGATCCCGACACCAGCTATCCGCAACCTTATTCGCGAAGACAAGATTCACCAGATCTATTCGGCGATGCAGACGGGTACGGGCCAGACCGGTATGCAGACGTTCAACCAGGGACTGGCTGCCGCCTATTTTGCTAAGCTCGTAACACTGGATATGGCGCTGTCTCGTTCGTCAAACCCTGACGAATTGCAGGACATGATCAATCGCGGAGTCTCTAACGTGCAAACCGGTGGGAAGGGCCCTGTGGGCAAGTCGCCCGTGGGCGCGCGGCACTAATTTTGATGAGTTTGGATAGACCCGGGGAAGTGCGAAGTTCGATAAAAGACTTTCGACCGCTGAGGAGGAGATACCATGCCGGTCTTTACTTATAAGGGAACGAATCGCTCAGGCTCGTCTGTTGCTGGCGAGATGACTGCCAACAGCAAGACGGAGCTGCAGAGCCTGCTGAGGCGGCAGCAAATCACGCCCACGCGTGTGTCCGAAAAGGGCAAGGAGTTCAACCTGCCCACCTTCGGCGGCGGCGTCAACGCCAAGGAACTCGCCATCTTCACGCGGCAGTTCTCGGTGATGATCGATGCCGGCTTGCCGCTGGTGCAGTGCCTGGAAATCCTTGCCAGCCAGCAGGAGAACAAGACCTTCCAGAAGGTCTTGACCGGCACGCGCAGCGCGGTCGAAGGCGGCAGCAACCTTTCCACCGCCATGAAGCAGTATCCCAAGGTCTTCGATCCGCTCTACAGCAACATGGTGGAAGCCGGCGAGACGGGCGGTATTCTTGACACCATTCTCCAGCGCCTTTCCACGTACATCGAAAAGAACGTCAAACTCAAAGCCGCGGTGAAGTCCGCCTTGATTTACCCGATCGGCGTGTTGTCCATCGCGGGTGCCGTCATTACGCTGTTGTTGTGGAAGGTCGTGCCGATTTTCGCAACGTTGTTTGCCGGCTTGGGCGTGGACCTGCCTCTGCCTACCAAAATCGTCATTGCGTTGAGCCACTTTGTGGGCAGCATCTTCGGCTTCCTGATTTTCGTGTCGCTCGTTGCCGGGATTTTTGGCCTGAAGATCTGGTATGGAACTCCGGGTGGCAGGTTCGTCTTAGACACCATCGTCTTGAAGTTACCCGTTCTCGGTATCCTGATGAGGAAGATCGCGGTCGCGCGGTTCACCCGCACACTTGGCACGCTGATCGCCAGCGGCGTACCGATCCTCGAAGGATTGGACATTACGGCCAAAACTTCCGGCAACGCGGTTGTGGAGCGCGCGCTGAACAAGGTTCGCAAATCGCTGGAAGAAGGCAAATCCCTTACCGAACCGTTGAAGGAATCCGAAGTGTTTCCGGGCATGGTGACGCAGATGATCGCGGTCGGCGAACAGACCGGCGCCATGGACGCCATGTTGCAGAAGATTGCGGACTTTTACGAGGACGAAGTGGACGTTGCGGTAAAGGACCTCCTGACCGCCCTCGAACCGATCATGATCGTTTTCCTTGGCTTGGTGGTTGGCGGCGTGGTCATCTCCATGTATTTGCCGCTGTTCTCCTTGATCGGAAAACTTAGCAACTCACACTAAGCGGGATAGTTAAACTTCGGAAATGGGAGGGCAGGCGGAGGGCTCCTGTCCTCCCATTTCTTTTAAGATAGGGTTGGGGGAGGGAAGCTGGCAGCAACGCCGCGCTTCCACCGCATGGAGCAAACATTAACGCGTCGGGAATGGTTGGAGTGGCTGACCAAGGTCAGGCTGCTCATGATCGCCCTGATTTTGGGAGTGGGTGTAGTATGGCCGCAGTATTCTCCGCCGACCGGCAGCACCCGCTATTTCCTCCCCATCATCATCCTGTGGATCACCATCGGCATTCTCCACCTGATCTTGGTGCGGCTGCTTCCCACGGCTTCGTGGCTGGGTGCGCTGCAGGTTTCCTGCGATGTGGGGATGATCACCGCGATCGTCTATGCCACGGGATTGCAGGACAGCAATTTCGTTTCGCTCTACCTGCTGGTTATCCTCGTAGCCAGCATCCTGTTCTCTCGCCAGCTGACTTTCCTGACCGCGCTGTTCTGCCTGTCGTCTCTGGCGTTGACGACCGCGCTGGTGTACAGCGGCAAAATTCCCAGGACATCGATCGCGGCGCCGACGTTCGATAACATTCGTCTGTGGTTTCTGTGGAACACGTTTGGTTTTCTGGCCGTAGCCTATTTATCCAGCCTGCTCGGCGTCTCCCTGCGCAAGAAAAGCTCGGAACTGGAACAGAAAAGGGAAGAGCTGCGGGAGTTGCAGGAGTTCACCGCGGACATTATTCATTCCATGCGCGGCGGCCTGGTAACCACGGATATGGAAGGGATGGTTGTGCTCCTGAATCGCACCGGAGAAGAAATTCTGGGGCGCTCGTTCAGCGAGTTGCGCGGCAGGAATTTGCGCGAAGTGAGCCCGGATTTCTGGATCGGGGAAATGTCGGAGCTGCCGGGGCGGCTGTCGCTTCGGCGTGAAATCGAGGTGCGCATTCCGGGCGGGCAGAGACGCTATCTGGGTATTTCGGTGTCGCCGCTTCGGACGCGGGAAGCAGCTCGCAGTGGATACGTCTTCAACTTCCAGGATCTGACCGAACTGCGGCGCTTGGAACAGGAAGTGGCAACCAAAGAGCGCATGGCCGCTGTGGGACGCCTGTCGGCCGCGATCGCCCATGAGATCAGGCAGCCGCTGACGGCCATTGCCGGTGCGGTCAAGGAGTTGGGGCGGTTGGTGCCACTGGAAGAAGATGAGAAGCATCTGGTCAGCATCGTCAGCCGGGAGTCTGAACGCCTGAATCACATCATCACTGACTTCCTGAACTATTCCCGGGAAAAGAGCTATGCCTTCCAGCAAGAGGATGTGCGTCCGTTGCTGGAGGAAACCCTGATGTTGATCGAGCGCAAGCCAGACGTGATGAAAAACGTGCAGTTGGTGCGCGCCTTCAACGGAGAAGTGTCTCTCGCGCGAGTGGACTCCAGCAAGATCAGGCAGGTGTTCTGGAACCTCTGCGACAATGCGGTGCGGGCCATGCCGCAAGGCGGCACGCTGACGGTTGGAATCGAACACGTCCCGGATTGGCTGCGTATTTCGTTTCGCGATACGGGCGTTGGTCTGGAGCCGGAAGAACGCGCAAAAATTTTTGAGCCCCTGCAATCGAATTTCGAGGGCGGAACCGGGCTGGGGCTCGCTATCGTTTACCAGATTGTTCAGGCCCATAGTGGACGAATCACCGTATTCAGCGAAAAGAATAAAGGCGCGGAGTTTGTGATTGAGCTCCCGCGCATTGAATGAGGCGCTATGCAAGCAACGAAAACCGCTCCGAAAGACACCGGCCGCGAGATGGCGCATATTCTGGTGGTCGACGACGAAAAATCCATTTGCGAGCTTTTGGAGATTACCTTCCGAAAGGAAGGACACCGCGTGGAAGTGGCGCACAGTGTTGAAGGTGCCAAGCGCAAACTGGAAGGCTCGCTTTTCGACATCATCATCTCGGATGTCCGCATGCCCGGCGAAACCGGCGTGGAATTGCTGCGCTTTGCGCGGGAAGTGGCTCCTGATTCCTACTTCGTGCTGATCACCGGCGTTCCTTCCCTGGAGACGGCCATCGCGGCGGCCAATGAAGGTGCGAACCGCTACGTAATTAAGGACCACGACCTGGTGGAACAACTGCGCGTGGCTGTGCGCGAAGTTACCGAAAGCATGAGGTGGAAGAAGGAAGCCGGGTATCTGCGCCGAGAACTGCGCCGTTTGACCGGCCTCGACAACATCATCGGCCAAAGCCCCAACATGAAGGCCATCTTTGACCTGATCCAAACCGTGGCGCCCCAGAATAGCCGCGTGCTGATTACCGGCGAGAGCGGAACCGGTAAGGAATTGGTGGCGCGAGCCATTCACGAAAACAGCGCGCGGTCCGGCACTCCCTTCATCACCATCAATTGCGGCGCGTTTCCGGAAACTCTTCTGGAGTCCGAACTGTTTGGGTACACCAAAGGCGCGTTTACGGGGGCCAATGAGAATCGTCGCGGGCTATTCCAGGCCGCGCATGGCGGCACGCTCTTCATGGATGAGATTGGCAACATGAACCAGGCCATGCAGGTGAAGCTCTACCGCGTGCTCCAGGAAGGAAAAGTGCGCCCGCTGGGAAGCACCGAAGAAATCGATGTGGACGTTCGCGTCATTGCGGCAACCAATAAAGATCTGGAGAAAGCTATTGCGGCGGGGGAATTCCGGGAAGATCTTTTTTATCGTTTAAGCGTTATTCCGTTGCACGTCCCCGCGCTGCGCGACCGGCGCGAAGACATTCCGTTGCTGGCGCGGCATTTCCTTGAGTCCTTCCGCAATTCCATGGGGAAGAAAATAGACGGGATTTCACCGGAGGCCATGCGCCGCCTGGAGTCTTATGACTGGCCCGGAAATGTTCGCGAGCTGGAAAATACTATCGAGCGCGCCGTGGCCCTGGAAAGCGGTTCGGACATCTCGCTGGCTGTGCTACCGGATCGCGTCGCGGGTTCTTCCTCCGTGTTTGGCCCCGCCATGGGTGAATCCGCGGGCGTGCAGATTCCCGCGGACGGAATTAATTTTGAGCAGGTGATCGCGGAGACAGAAAAACGGTATTTGCGATCGGCGCTCGAGAAATCCGGCGGAGTTCGTACCCAGGCTGCCGATCTGCTGAAGATCAGTTACCGGTCTTTCCGCCACTATGCGAAGAAACACAACCTGTAGAGCTTTGTCTTACAGGTGCGTCAAATCTGTCAGCGAGTCGCCGAACCTGTGCAAACGCACGGGCAGGGAACGGCACTTTGCGCGAAATCCAAGAGGATGCCGCGGCATGAATGAAAAGAAGCGCATAACACTGTTGTTGGCGGTGACCGTACTGGTTTACGCCAACACGCTGTTCAACGGTTTCACCATGGACGATGACCCGTATATCCTCCATAACACTGCGGTCACAAGCCCTTCCTGGCACGGCTTCTTTTTGCCCAACCAAGTCACCAATCTTTTTCGACCTATTACCATCGGCAGTTTCGCGCTGAACTGGGCCATCGGCGGCGACCATCCGTTTGGCTATCACCTCGTCAATGTTTTGCTCAACGCGATCGTGGCATTGCTGCTCTATCTGGTCTTGCGAAAGTTGCTGGAGAATGTAGCGAGCGGCGGGGTGGTGGCCTGGGCGGCCGCCTTGCTCTTCGCGCTGCATCCCATTCATACCGAGTCTGTTGCCTCCATCGTGGGGCGTTCGGAATTACTAGCCGCGGCTTTTTTGCTGGGTGCGTGGCTGCTTCATTTGGAGGACCGGCCATATCTTGCGCTGCTCTGCTTCCTCTTGGCATTGCTTTCGAAGGAATCCGCGGTGGTGTTTGTTCCGCTTGTGTTTGCGGGTGACTCTGCACAGGGTAAGCTAAGATCCATCCGGCGCTACGCAGGCATCGCAGTCGTCGGCGGCGCGTATCTGGTCGTGCTCCGCAGGATACAAGGCGGCCATTACGGAGCCAACCGCATCGCCTTTCTGGATAATCCGCTCGCTTACCTCCCGGCCAGTCTGAGAATCCTGAATGCTCTCCGTATCGCTTGGAAATATGTGGCCCTCCAGGTCTATCCGGCCACTCTTTCCTGCGACTACTCCTACAATTCCATCCTCCTGTATGCGAACTGGCACCGCACCGCCCCCGCGGTGATTGCGACGCTTCTTGTGTTGGCTCTTTGGATATGGGCCTTCTGGACGAAAAAGAAAGAATGGTTTCTGGCCGGAGCGATTTACCTGATTGCGTTTTCCGTTACCTCGAACCTGCTTACAGCCACGGGAACGATCATGGCAGAGAGGCTCGCGTACCTTCCTTCGGCAGGCTTTTGCCTGGGCGTCGCGCTGATCTGGATCTGCCTGGAGAAACGGCAAAGAACGGCGGCATGGACGGTGCTTGGAATTGTTCTGCTGGCGCTGGCAGCACGCACCGTGGTGCGCAACCGCGACTGGCGCGATAATTTCACGCTTGTTACTGCTGGCGAACGGGCCGTGCCCGGAAGCGCAAAGATGCACGCTGGGGTCGGAGACCAGTATTTGGTCCGCGGACAGCTGGAAGAAGCACGCAGAGAACTGAAATTCGCCCTTCATATTTATCCGGATTATCCGCAGGCTATTGGATTATTAGGGTTAGCCGAAGCGCGCCTGGGGAATGACCAGGAGGCGCTGAGTCTTTTCCAGAAACAACTGGCGATGACGCCGAAAGACGACTTCCAGTACGCCACCATACAGGTGAATTTGGCGGCGCAGTTGAGCAAACTCCGCCAGAACGCCGCCGCCGCGAAGATCTTGGATGACGTTATCGCAAAGTCTCCGGACAACGCGCGTGCCTGGTCGAACCGCGCTGCCATCCAATTCCAGCGAGGCGATTACCAGGCTGCTCGTTCAGACGCGGAAACGTCTTTGCGTCTTGATCCAGCGAACCCCCAGGCGCAAAGCGTACTTGCTCTGCTGGCCGGTCGAAGCACACCCATACCTCAACCGTAACACTCGTTGCTCGGAAGATAATTGCTTCGGATTGTGGGTTGATCAGGCTTTCCTGCCGCTTTCCTGCATCTCTCTTGTCTGTGAAGAAAGATAGTAGTCCATCAGTAGCCTTCGCCCAGCCGGGCTGAACATGCGAAACTGCGCTATGCCCGAGCGTTGCATCCAGCACTTTAAGGTCGTTCCTAACACGCCAAAACCATATTTCACGCTTCTTGCAAAATTGATTGAAGAGGCTTCGCCGAAATATCGCGTGGGGCAGGAGAGTTCCCCGATGCGAAATCCAAAGCAGAGACACTGCGCCAGCATCTCGTTGTCAAAAACAAAATCGTCCGAATTTTCCAGCAAAGGCAGAGTCGTCAGGACTTCCTTGGAAAATGCCCGGAAGCCGGTGTGGTATTCGGACAGCTTGGCGCCTGTGAAGATGTTCTGAAAGGCCGTCAAAAAGCGATTGGCTACGTACTTGTAGAGTGGCATTCCTCCGCGCAGGGTACTGCCGCCCAGAATGCGAGAGCCGAGCACCACGTCGTACACTCCATACGCGATCATGCTGGCCATCGCCGTTACGAGGCCCGGCGTGTATTGGTAATCGGGGTGAACCATCACCACAATATCCGCGCCAGCTGCCAGCGCTTCCCGGTAACACGTTTGTTGATTTCGTCCGTAGCCGTAATTTTTGTCATGCACGAACACTTGCAGGCCCAGGGCCTCCGCGATCCGCACCGTTTCGTCTTTGCTTTGGTCGTCCACCAGGATGGTTTTGTCGACTGTGTCCGGAAGCTCGTGAACCGTCATTTCGAGCGTCTTCGCCGCGTTGTAAGCGGGCATCACCACGACGATGTGCTTTCCGTTAATCAACTACAGCTCCGCACGCATATGAGGCGAGAATATCACGGTGCTGTGCGGTTTCCGGGTTCCCATACAAGATGCTGTCTGGAAGTAAACATCCCCTCACAGAGCGGAATTATCGAGGGACTCATCTGCGCGATCACGTAGCCCGTCAGGGGATGGATAGTGCCCGATCGAAAATATAACGAACACCGCCATTATCCAAGCCCTTGTCGCGATGGCGCAAAACGTTCACGAATTCCACCGTGCGATTCCTGCTGTAAATCAAAGGAAAGCGTTGGTCAGGGCGCGATTTCCGCTGAAGACCGCGACAAGGCATCAACGAATGTGCCATAATGCAGACGAACAGCGGGGTTAAGTTGACTCTTTCCGTCTATCGCCCCCGACAAAAAGCGTCACATTACGCCCCAAAAGCCCCCTAATCGGCCCTAGGTAGTACTCGATTTCGGCTCCATTCAGGTGAAGATAAAAGTCCCATTATCATCATGTTGTCGGGTTTCTGACACGCGAAAATCGGGTCGCCTGAGGTTGGCATACCTATTGCTCATCTCTCAGGCGTGCTCTGGCACTAAACACTCTCTCAAGGAGATCTCATGAAGAAGCAGAAGGGTTTCTCTCTTATCGAATTGCTGATCGTCGTGGCGATCATTCTGATCATCGCGGCCATCGCCATTCCGAACCTGATGCGCTCGAAGATGGCAGCGAATCAGTCTTCGGCAGTCGGTTCTCTCCGTACGATCAACACGGCGGAAGTGACCTTTTCCACTAACTATCCTTCCGTTGGATTTGCGACCTTGGCCGCTCTCGGCGGCGTGGCGAGTACTTGTGCGACCACCGCGACCTCTGGCGCGGCTTGCTTGATCGACAACGTCCTGGCCACAGGCACGAAGAGCGGGTATGTTTTCACGGTGACCGATGGTGCTCAAACGCCAATCGTGACCTACACCTCGCTTGCGCTTCCGCAGGTTGCGGGACAGACGGGCACGAACGCCTATTGCTCCGACCAGTCCGGCGTCCTGTACTATGACAACAGCGGCACGGGCTGCACGAACGCCAGCTCAGCGCTCTAAATCGCTGGACTGTGCAT
Source organism: Candidatus Acidiferrales bacterium (assembly GCA_963701055.1). Lineage (GTDB taxonomy): Bacteria > Acidobacteriota > Terriglobia > Acidiferrales > UBA7541 > Acidiferrum. The sequence goes on from OY969563.1 coordinate 2,936,833, forward strand.
AAAGCAATTCGGCAGAGCGGGTTGATTTTCAACCCGCTCTGTTTTTTTTTTGCGTAAGATAGTAGAGGACAACATTCAAGAAAGAGGCAGGGATTCCGAGACATTGCCATTTCTTGTCTTCACTGTGACAGTTCGTGGCACTGTTCGTTTCGGGCGAGATTTTCTATATACTTGCCATTGAAAGCAAAGCCTTTATGTAGTTACAGGCCATGATGTTTGGCACCTTGTGTGCTCTGATATGAGTCGAATTCGTTTCCAATCATCCCATATGTGTTCGCTGGAGACAGCGCCAATGAAGAATCGACAACGTGGGTTCTCGCTAATCGAATTGCTCGTCGTCGTGGCTATCATATTGATCATCGCCGCGATCGCCATCCCGAATTTTCTGCGGGCTAAAATCTCCGCAAATGAATCTTCCGCGGTATCTTCTGTTCACTCTGTCGACACGTCAGAAATAGGCTATTCCAGCATGTTCGTCGATATAGGCTACTCGGCGTCCTTGGCCAATCTCGGCACAGGCGGAGTGAGTCCTTGTCCTGGAACGGTGACCGCTTCCTGCTTCATCGATCCCACGCTGGCGACTGGCACGAAGGCCGGATACATTTTCACTTATGTGCAGAATGCTTCCGTTACGCCTGCGATCCAATTCACGATTAACGCGGACCCGGTTCAGATGAACGTCACCGGGCAGCGCGGATTCTATTCCGACGAGAGCAATGTCATCCGGTATAACTCCACGGGGCCTGCCAATATCGGTAGTCCTCCGCTCTAGAGCGAACTGCTGCTAAACTATTTGGGTGCGAATCGGGTTCACCCTTTTCCTGGCATGTGTATCGCTCGTTGTGGCCGAGACCGGGGACGATCCGCTCTTGCGGCAGTTCGAAACCCACTACAGTTCGGCGCAAACCCTCCAAGCTACCTTCCTTGAGCGCTATCTTGAAAATGGCCAACTCACGCGCGTCGAGGCAGGCGACGCCTATTTCTTGCGTCCAGGCAAAATGCGCTGGGATTATCAACAGCCGGAAAAGAACACGTTCCTCGTCGACGGCAAATACGTGTGGTTCTATTCCCCGGCGGACCACACAGCCACGCGCATGCCGGCGAAGCAGAGCGAGGACTGGCGCACGCCCCTCGCCTTCCTCACCTCTCATATGAAACTTTCGCGGCTATGTACCGCGGTGGTGGTGGCACAGGCGCAAAAACCAGCACAGGTTGGCGACAGCGTCTATAGCTGCAGTCTGCGTGGCGCGTCCAGTTCTGAATCGCCAGCGACCAAAGCAGTTTTATTCGAGTTGTCGCCACTAGGCCAATTGGCCAGGATCGTGATTCCGCAGGAGGGCGGTATCGTGCTGGAGTTTTCCTTCACCGGCTGGCGATGGAATCCCCCCTTGGATAAGGCGGTATTTCAATTTATCCCGCCTCCCAACGTAGTGATCGTGGATGGCTTGCTACCGGATATGCCTGGGCTGCGTCAGTAAGCAATAGGAGCCATTGGGCTTGCCCTGGCTAGGAATCGCCTGCCTTCGCCGATTTCGGGTTAGGTCCGCTTGAGGTAAACTATCTAGCTATGGGTGAATTTGTTTGCCGCGTTGCCGACGCCAATGGCCGTGTCTTTTCGCACGTCGAGGCGGCCTCTAATAAGGATGAAGCGCGCCAGAAGCTTGCCGACCGCGGCCTCTATGTGTATTCGGTCGATCCGCGCAACACGCTGGTCAGCGGCTTCCTTGGTGTGCGCCGGGAACGCAAGGTTGGCGGCAACGACTTCCTGGTGCTAAATCAGCAATTCAACACGCTGGTCAAGGCCGGCCTGCCCATTCTCCGCGCCCTGGACCTCCTGGCCACGCGCGCGAGCGCTCCGAAGCTTCGTCCCATCCTTACTCAGATTCGAGATCGCGTGCGGGAAGGGAAGTCGCTTTCGGAAGCGGTCGACGAAGCCGGTGTGTTTTCCAAAGTGTACTCGACGGCCATTCTCGCGGGCGAAAAGAGCGGCAATCTTTCCGGCGTGCTGGAATATTACATCGCCTATCAGAAGGTCAGCACCACGGTACAAAAAAAGCTTGTCGCCGCGCTGGTATATCCGACCTTGTTGATTGTCACGGCCACGTGCATCGTCACTTATCTAGTCACCTTCGTTGTGCCCAAGTTCGGCCTGCTTTACCGCGATCTCGGCGTGGAGTTGCCGACGCCAACGAAAATTCTGATCGCCATTACCGTTGACTATCGCATGTACATCCTGGGATTCATCGCGCTGCTGGCGCTGACTGGCCTGGGAATTTTCTTCTGGTCCCGCAGCGAACAAGGCGGGATTGCCTTCGACCGTTTCAAATTCAAGCTGCCGGTCCTGGGTCAAACGTTGTTGAAATTTCAGGTAGCCCAGTTTTGCCGCACTTTGGGTACGTTGCTGACCGGAGGCACGCCGCTGGTCGCTGCGTTGGCGACTGCTTCCGAATCCCTCGATAGCCGGCTCGTGCGTGGGACGGTCACCCAGGCCACGCAAATGGTTCGAGAAGGCGAGTCGCTCCACGGAGCGCTATCCGCGAACCGCGTGATGCCAGAGATGGCGCTGGACATGATTGAGGTGGGAGAAACCAGCGGCGCGTTGGCGCCGATGTTGAACAGCGTTGCTGAATTCTATGAGGAGGAGGTTTCACTGAAGCTGGGCGCGATGGTCTCTTTGATTGAGCCCGTGCTCCTGATCGTGATGGGTCTAATTGTGGCCGGGATATTGATTTCGCTCTATCTGCCGATTTTCTCGTTCTCTGTCTCGGGCACCTCAAGGTAAGGTGAGTACAGTCTATGGCTACGGATCCAAATCTTCCGAATAGCGCGCTACCTCCTGGCGCTCCGATGGACGCCGAGCAGGAGCGTACCCAGGCCCGTCGGTTGGCGGCACGGTATCGCTGCGGATTTATCGACCTGCAGGAGCAGCGGATCGATCCGGACCTGTTTCGAACGATTCAAGCAGACCTGATGTTCCGGTACAACTTTGTGCCTCTGGTGGAACATGATGGCGTCCTGGTGATTGCCGTAGCGGATCCCAGCATCGTTATTCTGAGCGATGAATTGCCGTTGCTGTTGGGCAAGAAGCTCACCTACAAAGTGGCGACGCCCCGGCAGATCAGTGATTTGCTGAAGCGCACGGAACAGTCGCAGCGCGTGCTGGAACAAGCCACCGAAGCTTTTACCCTGCAGGTTTCCAAAGAGGACGAAGAAGAAGGCGAAGAGACCATTTCCGGCGATCGCCTGACACGCGATACCACCGTCAGCCCCGTCGTGCGCCTCGTGGAAACCATCATCTTCACTGCCCTCGAACGCCGCGCCAGTGATATTCACATCGAAGCGAGAGACAGTGAAGTTGCCGTGAAGTACCGTATTGACGGTGTGCTCCAGCACGCCATGCAGCCCATCGCCAAGGAATGGCACTCCACCGTGCTCTCGCGCATCAAGGTCCTCAGCGACCTCGATATCGCCGAGCGGCGCGTTCCTCAAGACGGACGTTTCCGCGTGAAGTACAAAGGCCGCTTCATCGACCTTCGCGTTTCCATCATGCCTGCAAGCCACGGGGAAGACGCGGTGCTTCGCGTTCTGGACAAGGAAACTCTTTCGGAAAAATTCCAGAGCCTGAGCCTCGATGTGGTCGGCTTCTCGCCCGATGAAACCAAGAGCTTTCGCCGTTACATTCGCGAGCCGTACGGCATGGTGCTGGTTACCGGTCCCACGGGTTCGGGAAAAACCACCACGCTGTATGCAGCCATCAACGAAATCAAGTCTGATGAGGACAAAATCGTCACCATCGAAGATCCTGTCGAGTATCAGCTTCGCGGCATTACGCAAATTCCCGTGAACGAGAAAAAGGGCCTCACCTTCGCTCGGGGTTTGCGTTCCATTCTGCGCCACGACCCGGACAAGATCATGGTCGGCGAAATCCGCGACCAGGAAACCGCGCAGATCGCGATTCAGTCCGCGCTCACCGGCCACCTTGTCTTCACCACTGTCCACGCCAACAACGTTACCGACGTCATTGGCCGTTTCATCAACATGGGCGTTGAACCCTACAATTTCGTTTCCGCGTTAAACTGCATCCTGGCGCAACGGCTGGTCCGCCTGATCTGCTCCAATTGCAAACGGCCCAAGAAGCTCACGGACATCGAGTTGACCGAATCGGGTATCGATCCCGCCACCGCCGCGAATTTTCAGTTCGCCGAAGGCGCGGGTTGCCTGGAATGCTCCGGCACCGGTTTTCATGGCCGCAGCGCGATCTGCGAATTGCTTGACTTAAGTGACCATATCCGTGAAATGATTGTGGACCGCCGGCCCACGTCGGAGATCAAGCGGGCTGCCATCGCCGAGGGAATGATTACTTTGCGTGAAAGCGCATTGGCCAAGGTGCGCGCGGGAGTAACTACGCTGCGAGAAATCAATAAGGTGACGTTCGTTGAGTAGCGGCACAGCCATTCGCGAAGGAATTTACAAGGTCGATGCCGTCCGCCGCTTCATGCGCTGGATGGATGCTACGCCGCATCCGCCGCTGGCGATCGAAATTTCGCCGGAGCGGGTTGCCGGAGTGCGCTTTGGCCGCGCGGGCACCCACGTTTCCTATGACATCGAGGAGTTGCCCAAAGGCGCTATCGTTCCTTCGGCCATCGAATCCAACATCGCGAATGCCGGTGCGGTGAAAGCGGCGCTCGCCAAGGTGTGCCAGACAATTGCCGCGAAGGATGAAGATTCAGCGCTGCTGGTTCCCGATCCCGTTATTCGTGTGTTCGTGCAACATTTCGATGAATTTCCTCGCAGCGCGGAAGAAGCCGTCCCGATGCTCCGGTGGAAGCTGAAAAAAAGCGTGCCCTTCGAAGTGGAAGAAACGCTGCTGTCCTACATGCGGCAGGCGCCGAAAGCCGAGGGCGTGGATGTGGTCACTGCCATCGCGCGGCTGCGCATCATCAAGGAATATGAGGCCCTGGTCGAGGAAGTTTCGCTGCGGCCAGGCGTGGTCATGAGCACCACATTGGCGGCGGTCAGTTTGCTCGAAGATCAAAAGCCTACGTTGCTGGCTCGCGTTGCGGGTACTTCGCTTACGACGGCGATCGTCAGAGAAGGCGTGCTGGCCGGATTCCGCTGTACGGAACTTCCGGTTCACACCGATGCGCTGACGCCGCACTTGCTCCTGGAAGAGATTTATCCACTGGCTGCCTATTATCAGGATACGTGGCAGGAAGGGATTCAGGCCGTACGCGTCGCGGGCCTGGGGAACCGCTTGCCGGAATTTGTGCGGCCGCTGGAAGACGAATTCAAGTGTTCTGTGCGGTCCTTGTTGAGCGCGGCGATCTCGGATGGGACCTTGAAAGCCGAGGCGCGGCCGCTGGCGGATCATGAATTGGAAGGCCTGGTTGGCTGGATGCTTCACCGGAACTAAAGGGGAATTGACGGGAATTTATGCAAGTCGGACTTAATCTTGCCACCAAACCGCTGGTCAGCCACCGGAGATTCCTGGTGGGTTCTGCGCTGCTTGGCCTGGTTGCCAGCGTGCTGTTTGTCTATCTCAGTTGGCATTTTTATTCTCTGCGGAAAGCCGACGAGGAGTTCCGCGCGCGGCAAGGGAAGCTACAGCAGGAAATGGCGCGTGTGCAGGAACAGCGTAACGAACTGGTGCGTTTCTTTGGAAAAGAGGAAAACCACAATCTTCAGGAGCGCGCCAAGTTTGTCGGCAGCGTGATCGAGGCCCGCAGTTTCAATTGGACGAAGATGTTCATGGATCTGGAGCACACCTTGCCCCCGGGCGTACACATTGTGAAGGTTGAGCCGAAGCTGGAAAGCGGCTCGGCGGCCGTGAAATTTGTCGTGGCTGGCTCGTCGGAAGAGGCGAAGGTAAAGTTACTGAAGGCGTTTGAGGATTCCAGGTCTTTTTCGGATATCCAACTTACGGGATTGGGAACGCCTTCGAAACAATCTGCAACGCCAAGCACGGATGTGTTCCTTGCGGAATTCTCGGCGATCTATACGGGTATTTGAGAATGGGCGATTTTCAAACAAAGAAGCGCTTGATCATCGGGGGCTTGGCGGTCCTTTTGCTGGCGGACGCGGGCCTCATGTATTTCAATGCCAGGTTAACCTCTCCGGAAAACGATCACCAACGGGCGCTCACCGCGCAAACCCGTCAGTTGGCACTGGTGAAGGCGGACGTGGAACGCGCTTCCAAAATCCGCCAGACCATTCCAGACATCCTGAAGAAATTCGACGACTTTGAAGGAACGCTGCTGCCGGCTTCGAGAGGCCAGTCCGTGATTGCTCAGGAACTCGATGAGTATGCCCACGATACCCACCTGATCGTAGAGGCCGAGCAAATCAACTATAAGGACGTGCCTGGACGGAACCTTACCGAGTTGCATATGGAAGCGTCTGTTACCGGCGACTACAACGGCATCGTCGAGTTCCTGAATCATTTGCAGCGATCCAAAAATGTTTACATTGTGGACTCCTTGGCTGTGGAGTCCGGCGATGCGAGCCACGGGACGGCCGGGGTTTTGCGAGTAGCGTTGCACATGCGCACATATTTTCGAAAGGCTTAATGGCACAGACCACCAAAGAACTGCGAGAGCGAGTCCTGCTGGGCGTGCTCGTGGCGGTTGCCCTCGTGGTCTGGTATTTCTACTTTGGCCGCGGCAAAGTGGCCAGCAATGGCGTTACGCCAGCGGGTTCGTATACGCCAATTGACGCCGAAGATTACAGCATCATTTTCAAGGAAATGGGCGAGTCTCAATCGACGGTCTACAAGCCCTCCGGCCGCAATATTTTTATTGCCGGCCCGGCTGCTCCGGTCACTCCTGCTTCTACTGTCGCGGCGAAAGCAGTGAAACCCCCGCCCGATTTGCCTACCGTGCACGCGCCGCCGGAACCCCCTCCACCGGTACTGACCATGAAGTTCTTCGGGTACGGCACGCTGCCGACGAATGGTCCACGCCGAGCCTTTCTTCTCGATGGCGAAGACATCCACATTGTCGAAGAAGGCGACGTGGTCCAGAACCATATCCGGATAACTCACATTGGCAACGACCGCATCGAATATGAAGACACGGTAACGGGCAAAAAGAATTCCACTAATCTAGAGATGCCGCCAAACGCATGAGGCCAAGTCTGCACAATCGTCGAGCGCGCGGTGCCGAATCAGGGTACGCCCTGGTGATGGTGATGTTTATTCTGGCACTGCTGGTTTTGACGATGGCTGAAGCTGCGCCCACCGTCCTCAGTAATATCCAACGCGAGCGCGAAAAGGAAATGGTGTGGCGCGGGAAACAATATACCCGCGGAATTCGCATGTACTACACGAAGATGAATCGCTTTCCCACTTCGCTGGACGATTTGACGAAGCCCAAGACGGGCATTCGCTTCATGCGCCAGGCCTACAAAGATCCCATGAACCAGGTCGACGGATCGTGGAGATTGATCTACGTTGGGCCGAACGGCCAGCTCATTGGCAGTCTCAACAATCGCACCATTGGACTAGGCGGAATGGGTGGCACTCCGGGAGTCGGTGGATCGCCGATGGCTGGTTCCTCGTCAATGTCTGGAGGTAATGGGATTTTGAGCTTCGGTTCCAACTCCGCGAACTCCACGGGATTTGGGATGAACCAGGCCACGGCAACACAGCAGACTGGCGCGGTCGGGACCGCGACGACCGCCGCCACTGGCACCGGCGCTACCAATACCAGCCTCGGAACGAATGGCGATCCCACGATCGAGGATCCCACGCAACCGCATTCGATTGCCGGACCGATGGACGCCAGCAACACCATCGGCGGCAACATTATCGGTGTCGGCAGCAAGATCGACAAAAAATCGTTCCGGATTTACGAGAAGGCAAAAAATTATAAATTGTTCGAGTTCATCTGGGATCCTTCGAAGGATACGACGGTCGGCCGTGCTTCCGCCGGCATCGGCACGCCCGTAAACTCGAATGGTATGAGTCCGGCGGGTACGTCGCCAACGGGCTCGCCTTTCTCCTCCGGAATGAATCCCGGCCAGAACGGCACCCAGACACAGAATCCTTCCCAAAATCCCGCGCAAAATCAGAATCCCAACACCAATCCTGATCCGAATCAGATCCCGCCGCTGCAAGCGCCGACGCCGAATCAGTAGGCCAGCCTTAGAATTTCATGGAAAACGCGCTTCAGCCTGGTTGCTTCTGCGCCGTGGTCTGAGACTTGATCTTCGCGTAGCTCTTCGCGATCCGCTGCACGTACTTCATGGTTTCCAGATAAGGGGGCACGCGGCGGCCATACTGATCGACGCGCTCCGGTCCGGCATTGTAAGCGGCCAGAGCCAGCGTCAGATCGTGATATTTCGCCAGCAGTTCCTTCAGATAGCGCGTTCCGGCGTTGACGTTCTCCTCCGGGTCAAAAATATTCTTCACGCCGTATTGCGCGGCGGTCTGCGGCAGAAGCTGCATCAAGCCGCTCGCCTTTTTGGGGGAAACCGCCTTCGGATTGAAATTCGATTCCACGGCAATCACGCAGTGGATCAAGTCCGCGTCCATGTCGTAGCGCTCAGCCGCAGCGCGAATGACCCTTTCGAACGGGGTCTTGTCCGTCAGCGGCAGTTCGATCGGTTCGAAAATGTCTTCCGGCTCAATGCCCACGATTTCGCTCAACGGAACCTCAGCCACGCCGCCTTTAAGGTGCAGGATGTAGCGATCGGGCAAAATCTCGTAGCCGGTGACGTCCAGGCGCGCGCCGTTCCGCAGCACCACGTAGTCTGCGCGTGCCACGGTTGGGCCTCCCAGCAGGAGCGCCAGCGCCGCCAAACAGCCTGTAAGAATATGTTTTTGGATCAAATCTATTCCGCCGCTTCCGCCAATGCGAATCGCTCAATTGCCGCAGCCACACCGTCCTCGTCATTGGAGCGCGTAACGTGCCAGCCGCGTTGCTTCAACTCCGCCACACTGTTTTCCATCACCACCGGGACACCTGCAAAGGATAGCATTTCCAGGTCATTGTGATTATCGCCGATAGCCAGGATTTCCTCGCGGGCGATACCGCGCGCCGCTGTCCATTTGGCCAGGGTGGTGCCCTTGGTCACTCCCTTATGGATCACATCAATCATGGAAAAGTCGCGATCCTCGTACACCGTTGCGGCCACCGTGAACTCCTCGGCGAATTGGACGCGCCGCAGTGTCATTTCGGCTTCTCGCATGGCGGCAACAGAGCCGGTATACATCACCTGCAGAGGGTCTTCGTCGAGGCAACTCTCCAGTGGCGTAACCGCGGCCATGAACTTGCGATTTCGAGAGTAGTAGCCGCCTCGCGTCGGGTCATCCCAATCGATCGATTCCAGGATCATCTGGTTCGCGCTGGGGCGATCGAACACGACGACCGTCGCGTCTCGCCACGGGGCAGTCGCCAAAATCACGCGCTTGGCCGTTTCTCGAGACAACAGATGCCGCAGCAGTGTCTGGCCGACTTTCGTGCGCACCAGCGCCCCGTTGTTCACGATCATGGTTAGCGGCACGTCGACCTGCCGCGCCACGGGCATTGCGAAATCGTATCGCCGCCCAGTCACCAGCGCGACTTCCACTCCACGCCGGGTGGCTTCGGCGATGGCTGCGCGATTTGCCCGCGAAACTTCAAAGTGGCTGTTCAGCAGGGTTCCATCAATGTCCAAAGCAATAAAGCGGACGGGCATAACTTTAGTGTACCGGAATCGGCGCATGCACCCCGGAAAAGCGCCCGCGATGGCGAGTTCCGAAGCGGACAATTTGGTTGTGCTAAAATCCCGCTTTCATGGCCACGCATCGACTGTATTACGACGATTCTTTCCTTCGCAATTTCACCGCTCGCGTGCTCTCCTGTTCTCCCGCGGAGCCTATGCCCACGGAATTTGGACCCAAGCCAAGCTGGGAAGTGCTGTTGGACCGCTCCGCGTTCTATCCCACCTCAGGCGGCCAGCCCAATGACCTCGGCAAGCTTGGAGACGCGCGGGTTCTCGATGTGCGCGACGACGGTGATGACATCGCCCACATCGTGGACCAGGAGTTCTCCCCAGGTCCCGTCGATGGTTGCGTCGATTGGGGCCGCCGCTTTGACCACATGCAGCAACACACCGGCCAGCATTTGCTCTCCGCCATGTTCCAGGAGCGATTTGGATTGCCGACAGTGTCTTTCCATCTTGGCAACGAAATCTGCACCGTTGATCTTCACGGGCCAGAGCCTTCTCTGGACGTATTGCAGGGCGCTCAACGCGCCGCAAACGCGGTGATCTTCGAAGATCGCCCGGTCAACGTGCGCTATGGAACCGCCGACCAGTTGGCGCAACGCGGTGTGCGCAAGGAAGTGGATCGCGAAGGAATTCTCCGCGCCATAGAGATTGAAGCCGCGGATCTGCAGCCGTGCGGCGGTACACACGTAAAAAGCACCGGGCAGATTGGCGTGGTGTTGGTCCGCCGCTGCACCAAAATTCGTCAGGACTGGCGCGTGGAATTTGCCTGCGGCGCGCGCGCGGATCGGATGGCTACCAACGATTTCCGTCTGCTACGCACGATCGGCGAGCGATTGAGTTGCGTGCCAGAGGAAGCGCTCGCGGCCATCGAAAAGTTCACCGCCGAACGCGACGCCAGCTACAAAAATCTCCGAAATATGCTGCAGCAACTCGCCGTGGCCCGCGCTCAATTGCTGCTGGCGGCTTCCCAAGCCGGAAACGATGGGCTGCGCTGCGTTGTTGCACTTCTGCGCGAAGAAAGCGCGGAGCTGCTTCTTCCGCTGGCAACCGAGCTTGCCAAGAGCGAAAAAACCATTGCACTTCTGGCTCACGAATCCACCGGCCAACTGGTTTTCGCCCAGGCCCACAGCGGAAACAAGGATCTAGGCGCGATCCTTAGCCAGGTTTTCGCCACAATTCCCGGTAAAGGGGGCGGCACGCGCGATTTCGTGCGCGCCAAGCTGGTCGATCCCAACCACTCGAACGGCGCCCTCACCCTGGCAAAACAATTCGTGGCCGGTTAGCGGTGAAAAAGTTTACTCAGGAGGACAAATGAGATTCGTGAGCCGCGTGTTGATTGCTGTGGCGGGAATATTTGCTTGGACGGCGATGGCCGCGGGGCAAATGACACCGCAAAAACCGGATGTGCCCGTGGAAAAGTGGACCGGCAAAACGATCATGCTGATCGGCGCGCACGCCGATGACGACGCGCTTTCCCACGGCACACTCGCCATGCTGCAGGCCCACGGGAACCAAGTCTATATCGTCACCCTGACCACCGGAAACGTGGGCACGCAGGATCCCAAGCTTTCGCGTACACAACTGGCGGAGATCCGGCGCCAGGAAGAATTGGCGGCGCTCAAGGATTTGGGAATTCCCGCCGACCATTACATCAATCTCGGCTATGACGATGGACTGTTGGAATTCGAGGATCGCAAGGCGGTCGTGGAGAACCTGGTAAGGTGGATCCGCAAGCTGCGCCCGGACGTTCTATTTGCTTGGGATCCGGGAAAAAATTATCAGCGTTGGCACAAATCCGACCATCGCGCCGCTGCTTATCTTGCGGCGGATGCGGCGCGCGCGGCGATGTGGCGGCTGCTCTTTGAAGGCCAGATCACGCAGGAGGGATTGAAGGAGTTCATGATCCCCGAATACATGTTTTACGATGATTTCGACTACCAGGACGAAAACGTTTGGGTGGACATCAGCGATTTCGTGGAAAAGCGCGTGAATGCGGACGCGCACTACATCAGCCAATTCGGTCCCGGTTGGAAAAATTACAATCCGAATCCAGGCGAAGCCGAAGTGCAGCAGATGAAGGCCCAAGCCCTGGATTTTATCCGCACGCGTGATGGCAAGCGCATCGAAGGTTTCCGCTATTACAAAGGACTGCCCGACGCCATCGGCAAATAGGGCGGTCCTGCCCTTATAGGGCCCGCCTTCCGAGGCGTGCCGTTCTTCTATTTTTTTTGGCTGAGCACTAACCCGGCTCTGGAACAGGCTCAATCCGCCCCAGCAACAACGCATAACCCGTAATGCCGACAAACAAAATCACCGCCGCCGTAATAAACGCCGAATCGAACGAGTGCGTCGCCGAAACGATGTAGCCCGTGATAATCGGCGCAGAAATCGCCGCAAACTGCCCGGACATATTCGCAATGCTCGCCAGCGTGCCCACGCTATTTCGCGGCGCGATCAGTGAAGGGACCGTCCAGGCTACCGGGGCCGCAGCCGCAAGCCCTCCGAGGGCCAAACTGATCCACGCCAGCGCCGCTACCGGACTGCTCGGATGCGCCGCGCCAAAAACGGCCAAGCCAAATCCCGTACCCACAATCAACACAGATTGCCGCACACGGTTCGCGTTCCAACCCCGCTGAATCAGGAAGTCCACCAACCACCCCCCCACCGCAATGTCCGTCGCCGTCGCAAACAGCCACGGCGCAGCGGTGTAAAACGAGGAATGCAGAAGATCCATGTGATGCGCAATGGAAAGATAGCTGGGCAGCCAGTTGAGCATAAGAAAAAAGCTGTAGTTATACGCACCCCAGCCGAGCGCAAGGCCGATCACCTTGGGTTGCCCCAGCAAATAAACAAGCCGGTCCACGTCATTCGCAAAAGTTCCGCTTTGGCCCTGCGTTTGATCCTCCGCCTGACCTCCTCCGTCACGGATGTACTGAAATTCCTCCGGCGAAAGCTGCGTATCTTCGCTGGGATTGCGGTAGTAAAGATAAAACAAGGCGAAATAAAGCAGGCTGAGTATGCCAGTGGCGGCAAAAGTCATGCGCCAACCAAAATGCAGCAGCAGTACGCCAAGAAAGGGAACTCCGATCGCCGGAGCAAATTTTGCGGCCGCGTCCGTAATAGAAATGGCCAGGCTGCGCTCGTGCCGGGGAAACCAATAGCCAAGAGCCTTTGCATTGCCGGGAAATACCGGCGCTTCCGCGACGCCGAGCAGAAAGCGTGCGCCGAAGAATACGCTAAGGCCGGGAGAAATCGCCGCCGCAAACGACGCGATGCTCCAAAGAAATGTGCTGATGCGGCCGACACGCCGAATGCCAAAACGATCGAGCAGCATCCCCGCGGGCATTTGCATCAACCCATACGTCCAACTGAAGGCGCTGGAAAGGTAGCCGAACGCGATCAGCGAAGTACCGAAAGAAACATGCAGCGCCTCTTGCGAGACCGCGACGTTGATTCGATCGAAAAAACCAATGACCACCCCAAAACCCAGCAGAAATGCCATCCGCCAACGCCGCCGGGGCACACGCGAGGTGCTGCCACCGGTTAGCGTCAAGCAGCATGCCTTGAAGGAGGGATTGCGCAGGAGGCAAAAGGAGTGCGCATAATGGAGCATAGTTTCGCACGGCCAACCACCCTCAGCAATGCGCGGACAAACTAAGTACGCGCCTGGTGAAAGACAATGACGATCGGCAAAGGATATCCGGACTCCACTCTCTCCGAGGAGGAACTGCGGCAACTGGTCGCCGCGTCGGCAAGGGATATGGAAATCAACGACAAGCGCGTTCTGATCGTCATCCCGGACGGCACGCGCACGATGCCCATGGCTCTGATGTTCGAACTATTGCAGGAAGCCATCGGAGAATGGGCCGCACGATGTGACTACATCGTCGCGCTCGGCACTCATCCGCATATGAGCGACGAGCAGTTGACGAAACTGATGGGGAAGCCGGTACAAAATGGAATGTGCGGCCGCACCCGCATTTTCAACCATCACTGGGAGAATCCAGACACATTTGCCGAGATCGGCACAATCCCTGCCGACGAGGTAGCCGAAGTTTCGGGTGGCCTGCTATCCGAAGCGATCACCGTCAAAATCAATAAACTCATCTTTGAGTACGATCAAGTCTTGATCTGTGGCCCCGTTTTTCCCCACGAGGTCGTCGGATTTTCCGGCGGCAATAAATATCTTTTCCCCGGCATCAGCGGCAAGGAAATGATCGATCAAACGCACTGGCTGGGCGCGCTGATCGGCAGCTATCACGTGATTGGCACGGAAATCACGCCGGTTAGGGAATTGATCGACCGCGCGGCCGCAAAAATCAAGGTTCCCGTAGCTTGCATGGCGTTGGTGGTGACCGAAGAAGGCGCCTCCGGACTCTACTTCGGAGGCGCGCGTGCGGCCTGGAAATGCGCGGCTGCATTGTCAGCCCAGAAGCATATCGAGTGGGTCGACCAGCCGTTCCGGCGCGCTCTAGCGATGATGCCGGAAATGTATGCGGATATATGGACCGCCGCGAAGGGCATGTACAAGGCGGAACCGGCAATGATGGATGAAGGCGAAGTCGTGCTCTACGCCCCGCACATCACGGAATTCAGTTACACGCACGGCCCACAGATCGAGAAAATCGGCTATCACTGCCGCGATTACTTCGTGAAGCAATGGAAACACTTTGCGGATGTGCCTCGCGGAGTGCTGGCGCATTCCACGCACTTGCGCGGCGAAGGCGCGTTCGACTTGTCCACCGGATTCGAGCGAGACCGCATCCGTGTGACGCTGGCCACCGCCATCTCCGAGGAGCGCTGCCGCCGGATGAATCTCGGCTATCTGGATCCGAAAGACGTAAAGCCAGGGGAATGGATGGGCCGCGAAGCTGCAGGAATCAAACTGATGCCACACGCCGGGGAAACTCTTTATCGGCTAAAGCGATCCTTGCGGCTTTCCTGAAAACAAATCGGTTTTCCGTAATTCACGCTTATTCCCGATCAGGCCTGTGCGGACTTCTTTGCAGCTTCGGAGTCATAGCTCTGCCCATAAATCGCGGGAACCTTCCCGCCCATGGCGCGCAAGTACGTGGACAGTTGCCCACGATGGTGAATGCTGTGATTTAAGGAAAAGTTGAACCACGAGACCGCTGGAAGCTGAAAGATCCCCCGAAAATCCAGGATTTTGGCGAGATGCTCCCCCGAAAGATTGGGGAACCGCTCAAAATTCTTGTCGAACGATTCTCCATACCACTGTCCCACCTGCGCCGGTGTCTGCACACTCTCCGGCCGCGAAATGGGCGCAAAATCAAATGCACCGTCGGCAATGGCGCTGTAGAAGCGTTCTTCGGAGGCCGCGATGTGCCACGCAATTTCCATCGCGGTTTTCGCATGAGGGTCAGGTCTGTAGTCGGCATTTGATTGCGGAATCGCTTCAATTACACCTCGCGTGATGCGGTGTTCGTTCTTCACGGTCGGCAGCATGTATTGCAGCAGGAAGCTGGCGTTGTCAGGAGTGATCGATATCATAAATTTAACCTCATCCGAAACAGTGTACACCGCCCTAATCGGAGCAGGCCACAAACTATCTCACAAATGTTTAGCGGAGCCGTGGTAGTGGCGGGACTTTAGTCCCGTGCTTTTTCTTTGGTTCGTAGCGAAAGCTAGAAGAATCGCGTTCGGACGCGTTCCGGCAGATTCGCCAGATCGACCAGGGTCAGGAAATCGATGGTCTTGAATTCCCGGTCGATCGCCGGAGGCCCGCAAATGCGTCCCGAAATTTCCAGATAAGCGCGAAACAAGCGGGGCGGACGCGCTGCTTCTACCTCGGCTCCAGTGGTCCGGCAATCGCGGCCGGGATGCGGCGTTGTGCGCAAAGACGGATCGACCAGGTACTTCTCCTTCAGGCCCTCATACATCGCCACACCAACATTTTCGTCTTGAGAAGAAATAGAGCTGCAGCCAATCAGGTAGCGCGAATCGTTCCGGGTAGCGTAAACGGCGATACCTTTCCACAGTGCGTGCAGCACCATGATGTTGCGGTAATCAATATGAACGCACGCGCGCCCGAGTTCCAGCAATTCCTTCCGAAGCGAATCGTATACCGAAAAATCAAACAGCTGGTCGCCGTAGTACCCCAGATTGCGCCGGGCCACTTCTCCCGTCTGCAGGCGGTACGTGCCGACAAGCTTCCCGGATTCCAGATCCCGCACCATCAAGTGGTCGCAAAAAGAGTCGAATGGATCGATATCCAGTCCGGATCGGTCAGACGTGGAGAGACCCTCGCCAAGTTCCAGGTTAAAGACTTCGTAGCGCAGGCGCTGGCACTCGACCAGATCCTGGGCAGATTGCGCAAGAGAAATACGGAAAAGGGAAGTTTCGGCTAAGAGTGGGTCGGCGGTTAGCGTTCTCACAGATGACCTCTGGCTAAGCCAAGTTTCACTTGGACCAGGTTACGAGAGTGTTTCATCTACGTCATTTTCGTATGGTCGTAGTTACCTATTGGAAACAGAACTAACGCATTCCTAATTTTACTGAGATCGGAAAATAAAAGGAAGACGACCGCTTCCGCATCATTTACAAAGAAGCAACCGCGGCCGTCACGTTTGCGGTGGATGCGCGGATGATCAGTTCTGGTTTCACGATAATCGATTTGGGGTATTCCGTATGGCGCGGCGCATTGATTCGCGCAAGGAGCGTCTCCGCCGCGATCACTCCCATTTGCCGAAGCGGCTGGCGCACTGTGGTCAATCCGGGATTCTGATACGCCGCGCTCTGAATGTCGTCAAAGCCGATCACAGAGACATCTTCAGGTACGCGTCTGCCGGACTCACGCAGCGCCTGAATGGCGCCGATGGCAGAAATATCATTAAAGGCGAATAAGGCAGAAAATGGTTCACCTCGGTCCAGTAACCTTCGCGTCACACTGTAGCCAACCTGCGGCGAAGGCGAGTCATTATCGAGCTGAACCGTCAGTTTTTCATGGATTGTGATGCCAAGTTGCTTCGCGACGCTATGTAGCGCCCGCCACCGTATTTCCGTATCGGAACTGAAGTCCTGCCCCTTAATCATGGCGATGCGCTTGTGCCCCGACTTGAGCAAGTGTTCCAAAGCCAGGTGCGCGGCCAGATTGTGATCCAGAACGATATTCGTCACGCCCGGCACTTGGCGATGGCCGGAGATCGCGACCGCCGGAATCAGGCAGTCTCCCGTCAACAGCGTGTCCACCGCGATAATGCCCTCTACCGCGCGCTGTTGCAGCAGGGTGGGGTATTCCTCAATCAGGTCCGTCCTGTGCCGGTGGCTGACAACAAAGTAAAAATACCCCTCCTGGAGAAGATGGTCCTCGATCCCGGACAGTACCAACGCGGCATAGCCCTCGCTGACCTCCGGGACCATCACGCCGATAGTAAAGCTACGCTTCTGGCGCAATGACCGGGCCATCAGGTTTGGCCGGTAATTCAGCTCCTTAGCAGCCCCACGCACCCGTTCCTGCGTGCTGGCGGGAATAGACTTAGCCCCAGGAGAGTCATTTATGACCAAGGAGACGGTAGCGGAGGAGAGTCCAAGATGAGCAGCCAGTTCCTTCAGGCTGATCGACGAATTGCCCGTAGAGCGACCACCGTTAGGCTGGGTTTTCTTTGTCCGTACCATTATGGTTCTTGAGGCGTAGTCTTGCACAACGGAGGGCAGGGGAGCAACAAGGCATAGCAAGCTGCGTTGGCCGACCCTCGTTGGATGGAAAAATGCTATAGATTTCATCTAATAAATCGATTTATTATTGCAATGGTCCGGAAGGGAATGGCGGGGGACGCGGCTGGCGGCTGCGGGGTGAGGCGCCGCTGCTTCACGCGATCCCGCTAGAATAACGATTTGCCGCTCTCCGGCCGCCCCGGTTTTGACGAGTAGCAACGGGGTGCTTCCCAAAAAGTAGTGCGTGCCGTCGAACCCAGACGATTGGGATACCATGTGCACGCTGACTAGGAGTTTGAAACCCGTGCCGCCTCGTTCTCTACGCCTATCTCTCGTTCTTTGTCTGCTGACCTTTCTCATTTTGCCTGGCACTCGTTGCCAAACTCCCACAGAATCCGCCGGATTCCACGGGTTGCCCGTGAGGTCAAATCTTGCCTCACCCGCTGTCGAGAAAAAAATCGACGCCCTCCTGAAAGAAATGACTCTGGAGGAAAAGGTCGGCCAACTGGTTCAATATTCCGTTGGCGCTCCGACGGGGCCGGAAACTGGGCCGGGCGGCTACGAAGAAATGGTGCAGAAGGGCCAGGTCGGCTCGCTCTACAACTTGCGCGGCGTTCAGGACGCCAACTTCTACCAGCATGTGGCCATGGAAAAATCGCGTCTCCACGTTCCTCTCATCAATGGACTGGACGTAATTCACGGCTACCGCACCGAGTTTCCAGTTCCGTTGGCACTGGCTTCAACGTGGGATCCGCAAATCGTCGAGAAGGCTGCGCGCATCGCGGCTCAGGAAGCTTCCGCTGCCGGCGTTCGCTGGACGTTCTCGCCGATGGTGGATATCGCCAGGGATGCGCGTTGGGGCCGCATGGTGGAAGGCGCAGGAGAAGACCCGTACCTGGGAAGCGCTATCGCCCGTGCGTATGTGCGTGGATACCAGGGTGCCAATCTGAACGCGCCTGACAGCATCGCGGCATGCGTGAAACACTTTGTCGGTTACGGCGCAGCGGAAGCCGGCCGCGATTACAACACCACGGAAATTTCCGAGCACACTTTGCGCGAAGTGTATCTCCCGCCATTCTATGCGGCGCTGGATGAGGGCAGCGCTTCTCTGATGAGCGCTTTCAATACGCTCAATGGAGTTCCGTCGAGCGCAAATCCGTTTACCCTGACACAAATTTTGCGGAAGGAATGGCGGTTTCCGGGTGTGGTGGATAGTGACTGGACTTCCATCGCCGAATTGCAAGCACACGGTATCGCCAATGATGGAGAAACCGCCGCATGGAGAGCCTTCACCGCAGGCGTGGATATGGATATGGAAAGCAATCTGTACCATGAGCATCTGGCGGACCTGGTCAAGCAGGGCAAAGTCTCAGAGGCGCAGATCGATGACGCCGTGCGCCGCGTGCTTCGTGTGAAGTTTGCGCTTGGGCTCTTCGACGATCCTTACACGGATGAGTCTCGCGAAAATCATGGGCCGTTGACGAAAGAGAATCTGGACGTCGCGCGTGAAGCCGCGGAGCGATCCTTTGTCCTCTTGAGAAATGAGCCGCAAGGTTCCACGCGCATTCTGCCCTTGAGCGACCAGTTCCGTACCGTCGCGCTAATCGGCCCGCTTGCAGACGACCCGCAGGAAATGCTTGGCGCTTGGGCCGCACACGGGCAACCGGCCGACGTGGTTACGCTGAAGACTGCCTTGACACAGCGCTTAGGAGCGGAGCGCGTGAAATATGCGAAGGGCGCCGACTTCCGCACGGCGACCGACGAACAAATCAACGCGGCAATAGAAGCGGCGCGCTCGGCGGATGTGGCGATTTTAGCTCTGGGAGAAGAAGCGGGAAGCATGACCGGGGAAGCCGGGTCACGGGCGCATCTGGATTTGCCCGGGCGTCAGGAAGAGCTTCTGGAAAAAGTGACCGCCACCGGCAAGCCCGTGGTGCTGGTGTTATTTAGCGGAAGGTCGCTCACTTTGCAGTGGGCCTTCAACCATGTTCCGGCCGTACTGGAAGCGTGGTTCCCCGGAGTGCAAGCAGGCCCGGCGTTGGTGCGCACCCTCTACGGCGATTCCGTGCCAAGCGGCAGGCTCGTCGTGAGTTGGCCAGATTCGATCGGTCAGATTCCGGTCTACTACAATTCCCTCAACACCGGACGGCCCGCGGGCAACGTCGACCTGACTCGCTCGGGCACGACGATCGAGGAAAAATATGTTTCGCGCTATGTGGACGAACCCAACGCGCCACAATTTCCGTTTGGCTACGGCTTGTCCTATACCGAGTTCCAATACTCAGCGCCGCAGCTCAGCACCACGAACTTAAACGCCAAGGAACTCTGCGCGGGTTTGCGTGATCGTGCCGCCGACGCCAAGACCGTGCTCACCGTGACCGCGAACGTCACCAACACCGGAAAGGTCGCGGCCGAAGAAGTCGTCCAGCTTTACGTGGGTTTGCGCGGCACAAGCGTGGAAGAACCCGTACGCGCGTTGAAGGCGTTTCAGCACCTCCTTTTGGCGCCGGGAGAGACTAAGACCGTTACGTTTTCCCTTACGCCCGAGGCCTTTGCCCTGTGGGACATTCACAACGATCGCACCGTCGAACCGAGCCAGGCGCGAATTTGGGTCAGCCCGGATTCCCGAAGCGGTCAACCCGTCGAGCTGGAAATCGCCAAATAAAGGAATCGCTCTCATGCGCACATGCGAAATGAACAGAAGGGAATTGCTCCGTCGCTGCGGGCAGGCCCTGGCCGTCGCGCCGTTAACGCCGTTCCTTTATTCCGATTGCACGCAGGTTCTGCGGAATATTCGCGGCACATATGCAGAAAAAGCCTGAGGCCTGTATAGTTACGTGGATGCCCTCAATCCGCTTTCGGGCTGGTACGATGCCGACGTGCTTGGAATTGATTTGGGCATTACCATGGTAAGGGCGGAAAATCATCGGACCGGCCTGGTATGGAATACATTCATAAAGAACAACGAAGCGAGGCCGCGATGACAAAGGTTGGTTTCCATCAGGCATGAAGAAATGCGGCGGCTGTTAATTTTATCGGGAATCCTCCTGCTGCCGGCCATGGGGCAGGACAAAACCGCTCCGAATCCCCACAACTCCCAGCCAGCAGGCCCTATCCGATTTGAAGAAATCGCGGAAAAGGCCGGGCTGCACTACGTCATCGCGACCGGAAACATAGAAAATAAAAATCAGCCGCAAACCATGGTCGCTGGCGTCGCGCTATTCGATTATGACGGCGACGGTTACCTGGACGTCTATCTCGTCGGCGGAGCTGCGATACCGTCCCTGGAAAAGGAAACTCCCGCCTACTGGAATCGCCTGTTCCACAACAATCGCGATGGCACTTTCACCGACGTCACCGAAAAAGCTGGTCTCGCCGGAATCGGCTATGGCAGCGGCGTGGCCGTTGGCGATTACGACAACGATGGATGGCCGGATCTGTTCGTGGCCAACGTCACCGGCAACCAGTTATTTCACAACAATGGAGACGGCACGTTTACCGACGTCACCGCAAAGGCCGGCGTCGGCGGCGCAAAACTCAGCGGCAAGAAAATGTGGTCGGTGGGCGCGGGTTGGTTTGACTACAACAACGATGGGCTGCTGGACCTCTTCGTCGTGAATTATTGCGTCTGGGAAGTGAACAAGGATCCCTACTGCCGCGTCAAGGAAGGAGTGCGCGGCTTCTGTCACCCCAAATATTACGCGCCGACGCACAACACCCTCTATCGTAACAACGGCGATGGCACGTTCACCGACGTCTCCGAAGAAACCGGCATCGCCAAGCAATTTGGCAAAGGTATGAGCGTAACCTTCGCCGACTACGATGGTGACGGTTACCTGGATGCTTTCGTTGCCAATGACACCACGCAGAATTTCTTGTTCCATAATCTGAAAGGCAAGAAATTCGAAGAGGTCGCGCTCGATGCGGGCGTTGGTTACGCGCCCGACGGAATCGCGCGCTCCGGCATGGGCGCCGATTTTCGCGATGTGAACAACGATGGCCTGCCAGACATCTGGCATACCGCCGTGGAGCACGAGGAATTTCCTTTGTGGATCAATCAGGGCAAAGGCGAATTTCAGGACATGACCGTGGCCAGCGGCTTGGCCAAAACCAATGACATGTCCGGCTGGGGCAACGGCATCGCCGACTTCGATAACGATGGTTGGAAAGATTTGTTCGTGGCGCGCGCCAACGTCATGGACAACATCAGCATACAAACCCCAGCGCGGAAATATCCCGAGCCGAACACAATTTTCTGGAATCTGGGAAATGGCAAATTTGCGGATGTCAGCGCCACGGCCGGTCCCGATTTTCAAATCGAAGCGGCGCATCGCGGCGTGGCCTTCGGCGATCTCGATAACGATGGCCGCGTGGACATGGTCGTCTCCGTGCTGAATGGCCCCGCGGAGCTGTTTCACAACATCACTGACAACGGCAATCATTGGATCTTGCTGAAGCTGGTGGGAACAAAAAGCAATCGCATGGGCATTGGCGCACAGATCCGTATCACGACCGAAGATGGCAAAAAACAATGGAATGAAGTGACCACGGCGGTTGGCTACGCCTGTTCGAGCGATCCGCGGGTACACTTTGGCCTGGGAAAGAACGAAAAAATTTCAGAACTTCAGATTAGCTGGCCCAGCGGCATCACGCAAACTCTGAAAGACGTTACCGCCGACCGCATTCTGACCATCGAGGAAGCAGCGAAATAGTTCAAACATTACCATCGCGATTTGGACGGCGAATTGTGGGATATTTATGGGCCACGCGACGCCTTCAATCTCGGCCAGGATTGGGTGTCACCTTTATATAGGGATTGAATCAGGCGCCGATCGCGGTAATGATTGAAAATTGTCGCAGCGGGGTCGTTTGGAAATCGTTTATGGCTGATCCAGAGATTGGCGAGAGGCTAGAGAAACCGAACGCCGTGACCGGCAACTAATTTAGTTCGAATGAAAAAAGACGCGGGAGAAAATATGCGGATGATCGCGGCATGTGGGCGCGTAGTGCTGTTGTTTTTTCTGGCTGGTACGGCGTTGTTCGCGCAGACTCGCGACTGGATCGGCGGCTTAACCGAACCTCACGACTACGTGCAGAAGCGCGTCTCCAGCTACGATCGCACCGGCGGAAACGACGATTTCCGCACCGTCGCTCCGGGCGAGACGCTCACCATTCTGGACGACGCCGGCCCCGGAATCATCACGCACATTTGGTTCACCTTTTCGTCCGACGAACCATTTCACCTCAAGAAACTGGTCCTGCGCATCTATTGGGACGGCGAAGCCGCGCCCAGCGTGGAAGCCCCCATCGGCGATTTCTTCGGCCTCGGCCTCGGCGAGTATTTCACGTTTGAGGCTCTGCCGGTGTCCGCTGCGCCCAACCACGCGGTCAATTCCTTTTTCCCGATGCCGTTTCAGAAGCACGCGCGCATCACCGTCGAAAATCAGGGCCTGATGAAGCTGGATGCGTTGTACTACAACATTGATTACCAGTCCTGTGCCAAGCCGCTTGCGCCCGACACATTGTATTTCCACGCGCAGTATCGCCAGGCTTCGCCCAATAAAGGTTTTTCGGGAAATTGGAAAGACAACAACGATCCGCTACAGAACGACAAGAAAAATCTCTACGGGGAAGGGAATTACGCCTGGATGGAAGCCACCGGCCGTGGCCAATTCGTGGGCGTCACCATGTCCGTGTTGCAAAATCAGGATTTCTGGTGGGGCGAAGGTGACGACATGTTTTTCATCGACGGCGAGAAAACGCCCTCGATTAACGGCACGGGAACCGAAGATTATTTTCTTGGCGCTTACGATTTCGGCGGCAAGCCATTTTCGTATGCCCTGTACGGCGCGCCCGTCGTAGGCGAAGAAAAAGCCGGCAGCCGCAGCAGCGTTTACCGCTTCCACCTCGATTCGCCAATCCCATTTACAAAATCAATCAAGGCCACCATCGAGCATGGCCACGCCAACGGCCGCTCCGACAACTATTTCTCCGTGGCCTACTGGTATCAGACCGAACCGCACGCGCCATTTCCCCAGCTTCCGCCAGTGGACGATCGCCTACCGCGATTGCACCCCGTAGGCGGCCCAGGCAACGCCACAAAATAATTCCTGGGTGCCCCACTCTGAGCGCTTTCTGCGAAGGGTGGGGCTTGGGTCTCTGGCCGGGTGCCCCACATGCTGTTTTCCATTCTTTTCTTGGGTGCGCCACACGCCGCAGTTGCGTCTGGCTCTTGGGTTTGTAGCGCCGCGCCTTCAGGCCGGCATCTTGGGTTCCTTCGCCACAAAACAACTGTCATCCCGAGCGCAGCGAGGGACCTGCTTTTTGCCCCATCCGGGATGCCAACCGCCGCTAGGTCTTCGCTTCCAACTCCGCCCAACGCGCATACATCGCATCAATCGCCGTTTGAGCCGCTTCCATCTCCATCGTGATTTCGCGGATCCGCACTCCATCGCTCATAACCGCCGGATCGAGCAGGGAATCGTGCCGTGCCTGCAATTCTCTTTCAGCATCGGCAATGCGCTGCTCGATCGTTTCCAACTCGCGCGTCTCTTTGTACGACAGCTTCTTCCTCGACACAGACGCTGCCGACGTCGTCGAAGCCGCCGGAGCGCTGCCGCCAGACTGCACACCCGCCGCAGCTTTATTTTTCGCGCCCGCCGTTTGCGCGCTCTGCCAAGCCTCCCACTGCGGATAATCGGCGAAGCGTTCTGCATGACCCAAACCATCAAGCCCCAGCACCACCGTCGACACGCGGTCGAGCATATAGCGATCGTGCGTCACCAGCACCAGCGCCCCGCGATACTCCAGCAAGCTTTCTTCCAGAATTTCCAGCGTCGGAATGTCCAGGTCGTTGGTCGGTTCGTCCAGCAGCAAAACATCAGCGGGCTGCAGCATCAGCTGTGCAATGAGCACGCGCGCGCGTTCGCCGCCGGAAAGCCGCCCAACCGGCTGGCTCAACTGCTCTCCCGTAAACAGAAATCGCGCTGCCCACGAAGCCACGTGTACAATGCGGTCCTGATAAATCACCGAATCGGAATCCGGCGCAAGGGCGCGGCGCAAGCTCACATCCGGATCAAGCACGCGATTCTGATCGAAATACACAATGCGCAGCGAATCCGCCTGCCGCATCTTTCCCTGCGTCGGCTTCAGCTCTCCACTCAAGAGCCTCAGGAGCGTACTTTTCCCGCTGCCATTTGGTCCTACAAGGCCAACGCGCATACCCGAAGTAATGATGAAGTGCAGGTGATCAAATAGCTTCTTCGCGCCAAACGAATAACTAACGTCATCCAGCGTGATGAGCTGCTTCGTCTTGCGATCCGATGACGAAAAATCGATTTGCGCGCTGCTCGTGCGTGTCCGCGCGTTCATGTCCGCCAGTTCGCCGATCAGTTGATGCGCCTTGTCGATGCGCGCCTTGGATTTCGTCGTTCGAGCCTTCGGCCCGCGCCGCAACCATTCGATTTCCGTATGCACGCGGTTTTCCAGCGCAGACTGGCGATTGCGTTGCGCATGGAGATATTCTTCCTTCGCCTCCAGAAACGCGCTGTAGTTTCCGGAAACGCGCAACGAACCATTCTCGTAAGCCGGATTTATCTCCACAATCTCGTTCGCCACATTTTCCAGGAAATAGCGGTCGTGGCTCACCACCACGCAGGCAAACGGCGCGTTTTGCAGCATCGATTCCAGCCAGTCGATCCCCGCGAGATCCAGATGGTTGGTCGGCTCGTCCAGCAGCAACACGTCCGGCCGCCGCACCAGCGCCTCTACGATGGCCAGCCGCTTTCGCCAGCCGCCGGAAAGTGTGGAAGCCAGGATGTCCAGATCGTTGAATCCGGCGCGCCCCAGAATGGCGGCCATGCGCCCGGCGCGATCCTCTTCGGGAACTTGCGCCTCGTCGAGCGCCTTATCCAGAACCGAATGAATCGTCTCGCCCGCCTCATAGTCGGACACCTGCTGCACCAGGCTCAAGTGCGTGCCTTTGCGGATCGCCAGATCGCCGCTGTCCGGCTGCATCCGCCCGCTCAAAATTTCCAGCAGCGTGGACTTCCCCGAACCATTCGGCCCGATCACGCCAATGCGTTCGCCTTCCGATACCATGAACGCAAGATTCTGAAACAGTGGCGCTACGCCGAAGCGTTTGGCCAGACCTTGAGCGCTGAGAATAGGTGGCAAGTGGAGTCAGTATCCCTCAAAAAGTGGATGAATCAAGAATAGCAGCAGAAGCGCCATGAAGCGAAACCGGCATTCATTCGAGCTTTCTCTCTTGTGCGTGAAGGTATTCCTCAATTTCCGTTCTGCCTCCGTGTCTCGCCCAACCGGCCGGCGTACCTTGCCACAGGACATCCTTCAAATCTAGTCTTGCCCCGCGTTCGACGAGCAGGCGAACTAATTCGATAAAGCCAGCCCCAGCGGCCTGATGCAACGGTGTCGTGTGCGAGTGTCCTCCAACTGGGTTGTACCGGTTTGGATCCTCGCCCGCGTCAAGCAGCAATCGCACGATTTCGACGCGGCCAAACTGAGATGCCAGGGCGAGCGCCAGGTGCCGGCCGCGACTATCGGCGTCCGGAAGCAATCTACGGAAATCCTCGATCTGTCCCAGAGCTGCCGATACGGGCAAATTGATTCGGGCTCCGCGACCGATCAAAGCGTTTACCGCTTCCAACTCGCCATGCAACGCTGCTGCTTCAATGGCGCTGCTGGGATCTGCCCGGTAAGCGCAAAGCAAATCGATTAGCGGGAGTTGCAGGCGACACTCGCGAGGCACACTGCCTGTCGCCACCAACATCAGCGTTTCATTCAGGGCGGATTGCTCCACGCCGGCATCCAGAATCACCTGCGCGAGCGGAACAATGTTCTGCGGCAGAGTGCCATGGCGAACAGGATTGTCGGCCACAAATTCCAACAATGTAGGATTGCGAAAATAATTTCCGCCTTCAAAGACGACGCGCTGGTGCGCCAGTTTCGGATGCCGGTCCAAGTGTTCCCGCAAGCCTGATAGGTCTCCCGCATCCAGTAGCATTACCGCGCGACGAAATGTAGCGTCTTCAATTCGCTCGTGATGTGGCAGATTCAGTCGATCGGAAAGGGTCGGTTTTTCGATATGCCGTTTCAGCCTGGTCCAGCTCGGAAATCCACACTCGCGCGCGATTGTGAGTTGGCCATCACTTAGGCTGAGCTGAGCCGCGAATATCTCCGCGTCTGTGGCTCGATCGAAACGTGGATGAAATTCTCTGATCCGTTGGGCCGCTCCTGGATCGCGCCCGGCATGATCCCTGAGTAAGTCTCTTGCTTGGTACCTGAGATGATCGAGATTCGGATTCGATGGGAGGTGTTTTACCGGCATGACGAACTTCCTTTCGTAGGCCCGAGGTCCGCATTTATGGGCAGAAAGTTAGTTCGTAAGCACGAATTGTTGTGATCAGGTGGACTTCTGTCCTTTCCGCGGACCGGATGCGCCCTGTGCGCTGCAGTGAGCTTACCACGAGAATACGGCCCAGGCTGTTATTCTGAAATGTGACTGAAATGGCGAACGTTGAAATGCCGAGTAGAGACACCAAGGCTGCGCCTCGGGCGAGCTTCGTCCGATCCTTTTTTCTATGGCTTGTCGTTGGCGTGGTGGCTCTTTGGTTGCTTGCTGCGCTGGTGCTTGTCGCCGCCCGGTGGATCGATCCACCGACAACCGCGGTCCACATGCAGCGCCGCTTGCAGGCCTGGATTCACGACAAGCCGTACCGCGAACGCTACAAATTTATTCCCCTCAGCCAGATCTCGCCCGATCTCCAGCACGCGGTCATCGCCGCCGAGGACGCAAACTTCTACCACCACCACGGATTCGATTGGGGTGAGATCCAAAAAGCCGCGCAAGAAGATATGGAAGGAGAACGCACCCGCGGAGCTTCCACCATTACGCAGCAACTCGTAAAAAACTTATTCTTCGGCACGGGCCGCTCTATCCTTCGCAAGGGCGCAGAGACCACACTCGTGCCAGTGGCCGAATTCGTCCTCGGCAAACAACGTATTCTGGAGATTTACCTCAACGTGGTCGAATGGGGCCCCGGTATTTATGGTGCAGACTCCGCGTGCCGTTACTACGACGAAATCCCTGCCCGCAATATCGGCCGGCAGCAGGCGGCACGGCTCGCTGCAATTCTGCCGGCCCCGCTAAAGCGACGACCCGAGCGCATGAATAATTACAGCGCGATTATCCTCAGGCGCATGGACCAAATGGGCTGGTAATTGTGGTTAATGTTTAGAGCATAAAACAACTGCCGGGAGCTTCGCACTTCAGCCGACTAATTTTCACCCGCACCGGCAGCTACCAGGGGCAGAATGACTCTGTCGATAGCCTCATCCGTAAGCTCGGTGAGCTGGACACCCCGGTGCAAACTCCACTGCTCCACCTGCTCGGCGGTTTTTCCAGGCAACACTTTCGTCAGTGGCCCGAGCGTCTCCATTTCCAGAAATTCGTTGTTTGTAAATTCCTCAAAGGACGATCCGAAATCAGGATACGTCTCTCCACGCTTGGCCTGAGTTCGTTTCACGAACACCTCATTATTTAAAACATAGGCGCCCCATGTGTCAGGGCTAAACAGGCCGATCTTCTGCGCTTCCGCGTCATTCGGATCCTGTTTCAACGTCATGTATTTCTTTGTGAAGACCCAGCGTTTGTCAGAAAGATTCGTATACGCCCACATCACCAATGGGTTTGTGGCTTCCAGATTTGCCGGATGCTTGCCGCGCGGTAGAAAACCCGTGATGGAAAGTCCGCCCGGCGCCATCATCGTCAGGGCCCATACCGAATATTCCAAGGGGAACAGCGAACGGTTCGTAAGCCGATGAATCACGGTTACGTTCGTTCCGGAAGCTGCCATCCTGACTTCAATCTCTTTCTGTAGCAGGGTTCGCGGTTCTACGGGTGCCTTAGCAATCAGCCCGTTTGCAGTGGTGGTGATTTCTACGGGAAGGTTATCCGGCGCCCAGGTGGCAACCGGGTCCTCCGGCGCTTTCCACACACGATCGCCGCCACGCAATTGAAACGCATCTTCATTACTCTTTCCGAGCTGGTCGGCAAATTCCTTGAACAAATTCTGCCCGCCAATAAATCCAAATCGGATCACCCTCGGTCCGACATCACTGGTAACAATCAGTTCGACTTCACCGTTGCTCACCCGGTAGCAATTCAACTTTCTCCACCTTTACATCGGCAGCTGCATTCGACGCCGCACTATGGCCAAGCAGGATCAGAAAACTCAGCTTTAACGCCAGGCCAAGGCCATATCGATAATGCTTGAAGCAACTGTTCGCTCCACCAAACCAACTCATATCGCTGCCCCCTGTAAGCACTCTATAAAGAAACGCTTTACGGCTGCTCCTTTACATGCGCCAGCGGGATCTGCGAAAACAATTGTAAATCCACGATCATGGACAGCCGCCGGTCCAGCTGAAAAAATGTCGCCGCCTTCTTTCCCGGCAACACCTGGCTCACGGACGGCACATACTTCAGTCGCAACGCCTGCGCCTGCGCGTCCACTTCCATCCAGTGCCGCACATAAATCAGCGCATCCTGGTCCGTCATCGTTCCCCACGTCTCCGCGTACTGCTTCAGCAGCGCATACTTCGAGTTGTGCAGCTCATGCAAATCGTCCGCGTAGTGTTTGTAGATGGGCCAGAACTTCTCCGCCTCCGTGTCTGATAGCGACATGTTCTGCGCAATCACCTGCATTTTCATTGCACGTACATCTTTCCGCAGCAACGCAATGTCTTCGTCCGTCACCGTCGGGGTGAAGACCCTCTGCAAAGCAACTTGCTGGCCCTGCGTCTCCGCCCCTATCGTCTTTGCTCTCGCGCCAACTATCCCTCCACCTAACGCCGTCGCCACCACCATGCCCGCCACAAACGCCCCAGCCAATCCCGCCGCGCCCGTCAGTTTGTACTTCATGGTCGTTCTCCTTACTTTGTCCTCTTGCGACACGGAACCGCTGAAGAATAGCAAGTTCGAGTGCATGTTAATACAGTCGGGCCGCTACCAGATTGCTATCAGCATCAAGCGAGAATCAACGACTGGCTGGCATCATCCGCTCCAGAAAACACGATCACTTTTGCGCCGGGTTCGTCATCCTTGGAATCCAGTGGATGGCGTTGTCATGGTAGAGCTTGCGGAGGACGGCGTCCGGCAGCTGCAGGCCTTGCACCTTTCGCCCTTGAAACTCGACCATTTCGATCGTGGAAAAAAACTTCCAATCGCGCAGGTAGGTTGACTCCCACTCTTGCAGGCTATCGGAATCTTTCTTCCGGCCATATTCCAGATCGGTGCCGTAGAGAACGCGATCCTGGTATTTCAGCAAGAAGGCCCGCACTTTGTCGCGCGGTTGGAGTGCGAAATAGGCTACGCGCGCGGCCGTGTCGACGGCAAAGTTCGGGTAGTGATCGAAGCGTTTCGCTATTTCGTCCACATCCACTTCCATGCTGCCAAGATGCGCGCCCACCACACGCAGCTTGGGATTCTCCGCCAGCAAGTGGTCGCGAGCCGCCAGTATCTGCTCTTTCGAAGGGCGATCCGTCTTGCCGTACATGTACCACTCCGGATGCTCTTTGTAATAGCTATAGTCGGGACTTGTGGGGTTGGGAGCCTCCCAACAGGAATTTGGCTCTGCCAGATGAGCGATCAGCGTCATGTTGTGTTCGGCGATCGCCCGGTAAATCGGCGCAAACGCGGCATCGTCCGGCATCACAAATTTACCGCCCGGAGTCTTGAGCTCCATGCCGATGTTTTTCCAGATTTTCACCGCGACCGCGCCGTTTTTGGAATCTCGATCGAGCTGCCGAATGGTATCCGCGGCAAAATGGGCAGAGCTAAATTTAAATGGATCGAAAGTCGTGCAAAAGGATACATGCCCCTTGGACGCGCGGGTTACCGCCAACGCGGAGTCGATCTCGGCCTGCAAGGTCGGGAAGGAAGGCTCTTGGTCCGTAAAAACGCAGATGTCCACCAAGTGCAGGTGCAATCGTTTCAGCATTGCGTGGAACGCGGGTTCGTTCCGAAAGACGTGAGTGTGCGTATCAATGGGATCCAGCGCGGCAAAGTGTTTCAACTCGTCGTCATCCAAACCCTGAACATTCTGCTGGGCCAAAAGCGACGCGGATGCGGAGACACTCAGCAGCCAAGGCAAGGTTGAGAACGCAATCAGTACTCCGATCATGACGAAGCCGGACAGTTTCTTCACGGTTCCTCCGTGGATGTCTTGAGCAGCTCGCGCCACCAGATTCTAGCTCAGAACCACCAATATCAGCTTGCGTGGTCACAGATCACGCCGTCCTTTATCAATCCATAATGTCAATCCATAATTATGTGTAACGCGTGCGCAGTCACGGTCGCTGGTGCATCCAACCTGACCTATGTGATGAAAGAGATCGCCGCCGATTTTGAAAAGGCAGCATCGGTTGCAGCGTTCGGGTAAGTTGTAGAAACGATCAGAAGGCGAAACGAGCGCCGACTGTCGGAGCAATGTTGCTATCGTAGAAATAGGGTACGCCGGGGCCATGAGGAATGGCGATGGCCAGACCACCAGTCACGTAAGAACCCGCAATTCCGGCAAAAGCGTCGAAACGCGGGGTGAAGTGATGATCCACATAGAATGACCCTTCGTTTAGGGTGCCCGCGCAGGAGCTGCGGAAACCAGCGGTGGGCGAGCACGTTGACGGAATGCGGAAGTCGTTCTGCCGTTGCTGATACCAGGCGACAGTAAAGTCGGTTTTGCTGCGGTAGGTGTACTTCATGCCCGCCCACCAGATCTGCACCAACTTTTGAGCATCAAGATTGTTGTCTTCGACCCCGCTCAGGATATAACCGCCCTGGTCCGAGGCTCCAACTCCCAACGGGTTCGACGGGTTGTTCTGCCAGATGTATTCGTAGCCGGCATAAAACTTGAACGGGTCCATCGTGTACTTTATAGCGCCGATAAGGCCGCTGTTGTCCGTCACGATTCCATATAACGTGTTGTTCGTGTCGATCAGATTGACGCCGGTGATGGGGTTTGTATTGATGCTGTTCGTGGTCGACTGATATGGCGCCGACGGACTCTGCGGCCCCAGCAAGGGGTTCAACACGCTGATCGCCTGGTTGTAATGTTGGAAGACCACGTCCGCGGAGAACCTGCCGTGGGTGCCCCCGAAGTCGAATCCATAGGCATTGTTATGCGCCTTTTCCGGCGTGCAGTTGGCGGCAGTCCAGTCTGTAGCGGCCGAGTAGCATCCGCCGGAGCCATTCACGAATTTATACATCGCGCCGAAATGGACCGGGCCATAGACGAGGCGATACTTCAGCGCGTCGTCCCAACGGCTGTCGTCCGTGTCGCCGCCGCCAGCCATCGTGCCGTTGTACCCGATGTACGAAAAGGCATAGCCGCCGCTGACCGGATCGTACTGGAGCATCGCATCGGTGCCGAGAGAGCGCTGACGACCAAAGGTCAGCGTGCCGAAATGTTCGGACCCTGCACCTCCATAGAATTCGTCATTGAAGGGTTGGCCCGCGCGCGCGCCGTCGATGGCCATCGAATAGCTTCGTCTGGGTAGGCCGTTGTTGACGGTGTTAGTGGCTGGCGCGTCGGCTAGCAGTCCGGACTGCGGATTGATGCCAGTGGAAAGGTTGAACACAACGGCCCAGCCAGGCGCAAACTCTTCCTTGCCACGCACGCCCAGGCCGGTCTGCTGCAGGTTATTCGGTGCGACGAGGAATCGAGACTGATAGCCGTTCCGGTTCACCAGAGATTCGCCTTCGTAGTTATAGCCGTTTACCGGCAAGCCGTGGGTGACATAGCCGACGCCGACGTCATACGCGCCGTACAGCGTGATCCCGTGCCAGGTCAGCGTGCAATCGGTAGTGGCAAACTCGTGGCCGCTCGCGCAGGCATCGGGGGCCTTCACCTGCATCTTAATGTCGACCGTGGCGTCCTGGCCAGCCGCCAAGACGATTTCTGCACGCGTTTCATTGGCGAATCCGGGTTTTACCGCGCGAACGTCGAAGTGCCCTGGAGGCAGGCCGGCCGCCCGAAAACGCCCCGCGCCGTCGGTTGGGATCATGCGCGTTTCCCCTGTGTCGATGTTCCTGATTGTCACCGCGACATCGGGAAGCGGTGCGCCGTTTTGGTTCGTCACCACGCCGGACAGGCTCGCTCCCGTTTGCGCCCACGCCGGGAACGCCCCCATCGCAAACCACAAAAGCAGCAGTAAGGGTTGAGCCAGCGGCAGTGAAGCGGCCGTTGGAACGTAGCCGGCGCGCGTCAAAGTCTTCCATCGTCTCCCGTACCGGAACAGAATCTGCGAGCAGCGTTTCAAGTAGTCACCCCGAGACCAATTAGAAATGGAAGCTAAGGTCGGGCGACACTTTAGCTCGTATCGATACCTTAAAGCAATACGTTTTTATACGATTGCGCGATGGGTTCAGTCCAGAGCCCGCATGGGTATCTGAGGAAACGCTCTCGGTGGCGCATCAACGGTGAGCTTTGCATACCCAGAAGGAAACTCAACAATCCAGCCAAAAACGCGACAAGCAGCCAGTGGTTTAGGGTCGAGACTGCTGGTGCCGCTGCCGCCTTGGCGCGGCCTCGGACAGCGAGGTATTCGCAAAACCCACCGTCGCCATAACAAATTGCGCAACGCCTAGAGACTTCATGATTCTGCGAAGTGTTCAATAGGGAACAGCATCTCACTTCTCTCTGTGCTCTAGTGAAAAAGCAGACGCCGCCGGCGCGGCATTCTTACAGGTGACAAATCTGCGCCAAGAATTGCATGAACAAAGGCAAACCTGCTGTGCGTTTATGATGTCCCCGCCTACTCCCCTTCGCACGGGCCCCGTGAGATTGGCTGAACCTGGCAATCTGGCTTCCGCTCTGCCCTGGAAGCGCTTTTTGAGAATTCTCGCCTGCGCGTCGCTTCTTCCGTGTCTGGCTTCTGGGAGATTGCCCGCTCAGCAACAAACTGCCGGGCTTGGGCCTAGCCGTAGCTCCCTCCCGGGAGCACCTTTACCCAAGGCACCCGCTGCGGAGGGGCTGGCCGGCGTTGCAGGCACATTGTTGGACCTGAGCGGTGCCACGGTTTCCGGCGCAGACGTCAATTTGATGCATAGCGATGGAACGAAATCGCTTCACGTGCTATCCGATGCGAACGGCGAATTTAGCTTCTTGAAGATTCTTTCCGGTTCCTACGTCGTGGTCGTCAACGCGAAGGGCTTTGCGCCCTTTACTTCTGTAGAGTTCCTCGCCACTGACCAGCAGGTCTACGAGCTTCCCGACATATCATTGTCAGTTGCAACAGCGAGCATCGAGGTGATGGTCCGTCCAACCGACCTGATCGCCGCTGAACAGATAAGGGCTGCAGAGAAGCAGCGTCTGGTGGGCGTCATCCCAAACTTCTATACAAGCTACATTTATGATGCCGCCCCGCTCACTTGGAAACAGAAGTTCTCTCTCGCCGTTAGGGGCACGTTCGATCCGGTTGCATTTATCGGCGTCGGCTTCGCTGCCGGCATCGAGCAGGCTAACAACTCCTTTGCAGGGTATGGCCAAGGTGCGTCAGGATACGCCAAGCGTTATGCCGCAAAGTTTGTGGACGGACGGACCAGTGACTTGCTGACTCATGCAGTCTTCCCCACGCTCCTTCACCAGGATCCGCGCTACTATTATCAGGGTTCCGGCTCCTTCAAGTCCCGCCTTGCGCATGCGGTGGGCTCCGCATTTGTCACACGCAGCGATCATGGCCGTAACCAGCCGAACTATTCTTATTTGCTTGGCGACGTGGGCTCAGCAGCGCTGTCCAATCTGTACTATCCGGAAGCGAATCGGGGAGCGCACCTGGTCTTCACGAATGCTGCCGTCGGCCTCGCGGGAAGAGTGGGTGGGAATTTGATTCGTGAATTCCTCTCGAAGCGCCTGACCACAAACGTGACGGGCGATGGAAGACCACCAACATTTTAGCTATGCGCCAATCGAAGGCGGCCACTCCGATTCTACGTCTTGTAAAAACAATTGGCTGGAAGCCCTATCGCGAGGGCTAGAGCATTGAAGATATGTAACGGTGGCCGACCTGTCTGTTCTGAAATTGTACAGTTTCTAACGCCGATCTCGCCAGTTTGGCTAAATGCCCGATTAGCTTGGTTACCAAGCGGGTACTAGTCTCCACCTGTCCGCTTGCCCGTCTTCGGGCCCGTTTCGGCGGATTCACATCTATGAGTAACGGACTAGCTAGGACTTGAGGTCACACGTTTGCCGCTCGGTCTCAGAAAGATTGCATGGCCCGTTGTGATTCCTATCCTTGTTGCTCATTTCCCGGGAGCCTATACTAGGCAAAGAAATTAGCCACCTACAGCGGTTTTCACCGATGGAGCTCACACGCACATATATCCGATCGCGTATAGACCCAGGAAATACCTGAGAAATTAAACTGTGGGGCAAAGTCTCGGCGCGGAGGAAGATCATGCTTATGGCGGAACAGCAGCGGTTAGATGATGCGAGACAGGAAAAACTTCCGTGGAAAAAGTGGGGACCCTATCTTAGTGAGCGGCAGTGGGGCACCGTCCGCGAGGACTATAGCGAGAATGGTGACGCCTGGAATTTTTTCACCCACGATCAGGCCCGCTCGCGCGCCTACCGCTGGGGGGAAGACGGATTAGCCGGCATTTCGGATGACAAACAACACCTCTGCTTTGCGCTGGCGTTGTGGAACGGCAAGGATTCGATTCTCAAGGAGCGGCTGTTCGGATTGACCAACAGCGAGGGCAACTACGGCGAGGATGTGAAAGAGTACTACTTCTATCTCGACAGCACACCAACACATTCCTACATGAAGTACCTCTACAAGTATCCTCAGGGGGCGTTTCCCTACGCCGATCTGGTGGAGACGAACGCCCGTCGTTCCAAGAACGACATGGAGTATGAACTGCTCGACACGGGCGTCTTCAAGGACGACCGATATTTTGACGTTTTCGTGGAATATGCCAAGGACGGACCGGAAGACATACTGGTGCGAATCACCGCGGCCAACCGGGGACCGGAGGCGGCGGAACTTCATCTTTTGCCGACATTATGGTTCCGGAACAACTGGTCGTCGTGGATTGCCGAATCAAATAGGACCTCTATGAAACCGGACCTCAAGCAGATCGAGGCAGCGGCGGGCACGAGTGTGGTTGCGGTAACGCATCCGCTTCTGGGTGAATTGATCCTTTCCTGCGAAGGCGAAGTGCCGCTGCTCTTCACCGAGAACGAAACAAACCACGAGCGGCTTTTCGCTGGACAAAAAAAACGAGAGCCACTACGTCAAGGACGGCATCAACGACTGCGTGGTGCAGGGCAACCAGAGCGCGGTGAACCCGGGCAAGCAAGGCACCAAGGTCGCGGCCCATTACAAGATCAACGTAGGCGCCGGCCAGACCAAAGTAATTCGCCTGCGGCTCTCCAAGCGTTCTGCAAACCAAAAGCGTGAACACTTCGGAAAGCAATTTGATGAAATCTTCGCAAACCGGCTTCGGGAAGCCGACGAGTTCTATAAGTCCGTTACACCCCCAACCGTGAATGAAGACCAGGCCAGAGTGATGCGCCAGGCTCTTGCTGGAATGCTTTGGAGCAAGCAGTTCTTCTTCTTCGACGGTGACAACTGGCTGGACGAGCACCGCTCCAACCCGCTCCATCATGGATATCGAAATTCCCGGAACTCGGAGTGGTTCCACATGCTGAACCACGGCATCATCTCCATGCCCGACAAGTGGGAATACCCGTGGTACGCGGCCTGGGACTTGGCCTTTCATACGCTCCCGCTCTCGATCGTGGACCCCGACTTCGCCAAACAGCAGATGGACTTGATGCTCCGCTCCGCCTATCTGCACCCCAACGGGCAGATGCCGGCCTATGAGTGGAACTTCAGCGATGTGAATCCCCCGGTCCATGCCTTTGCAACTCTCTTTCTGAGCCGCACCGAGCAGGCGCAGCGCGGCGAGATGGACATCGACTTCCTCAAGTCGACATTCAACAAGCTGTTGCTGAACTTCACCTGGTGGCTGAACCGCAAGGATCGCTTCGGCAAGAACGTGTTCGAGGGAGGCTTCCTCGGTCTCGACAACATCGGAGTGTTCGATCGCAGCGCCCCGCTTCCCACGGGCGGCAGCCTGGAGCAGGCGGACGGCACGGCCTGGAGGGCACTGTTCAGCCAGAACATGGCGGAACTCGCGTTCGAGCTTGCCCTCCGCGACCCCAGCTTCGAACCCATCGTCATCAAGTTCTTCGAGCACCTCTGCTACATCGGCGCGGCCATGAACCGGCCCGGTCAGGAAGGCATGTGGGACGAGGAGGACGGCTTCTACTATGACCTGCTGCGGCTACCAGACGGCAGCGCCCAGAGACTTAAGGTTCGCTCCATGGTGGGGCTCCTGCCCCTGTGCGCCACCACGATTGTCGAAAAGTCGGTGCGGGAGAACATGCCACAGACGATGGTTCTGATGGGGGAGCGCCTGCGCCGGATGCCAGAACTTTTGAAGACCATCCACCCCACGGGCCCGGGACACTTTGGAGTCGCGGACCGGGGGATTCTGGCCCTAGTCAACCCGGACCGGCTGCGGCGGATCCTGACCAAGATGCTCGACGAGAACTAGTTCCTGAGCCCCTATGGCATCCGCTCGCTCTCCAAGTTCCACGAGCAGCACCCGTTCGTCTTCAACGTAGGCGGCCAGGAGTACGGTGTGGATTACCTGCCGGCCGAGTCGAACACTGGCATGTTCGGCGGCAACTCCAACTGGCGCGGACCTGTATGGATGCCGGTGAACTTGCTCATCATCCGCGCCCTCGGGAACCTCTATCTCTATTACTGCGATAACTTCAAGATCGAATGCCCCACGGGTTCAGGGAAAATGATGAACCTCTTCGAGATAAGCAAGGAGATCACGGACCGGCTCGCCCGAATCTTCCTGCGCGACGAACAGGGTCGGCGGCCCGTCTATGGGGGCACGGAGAAATTCCAGAGCGATCCCCTCTGGCGCGACTACATCCTGTTCTATGAATATTTCCATGGCGACAACGGCGCCGGACTGGGCGCAAGCCATCAAACCGGCTGGACGGGACTGGCGGCGACTCTCATCCAGCTTTTCGGCGCTGTAGATGCCAAGCGGTTCCTGGAAGGGGGCAAGCAGGCCGCGTTCATAGAGAAAGCCCGCGCCGGTTCGTAGTGGGAAGAACCGGATTACACTCCGCGAGCGCTTCTTCAAAGCATTTGTAAGACGCTCGTCCTACGCCAGCGCTTCTCCGCGCGGCTATGAGGGCCCGTCTTTTCTGATCCTACTGCTCGGCGGGCGCTGCTTTCTCGACGCCTGCTGACGCTATCAGATTGAGTCTCGTTCGCAGTTGCGCGATCTCCTTCGCCTTCTCCAGCAATTCCTCCTGCTCGAATTTGCGTTTCGCCCGCGCGTCGTCATCCTCCAACTGCCCGCTCGGATCCTTCAGGAACGCTTGTTCGTCGCACACGAATATCCGCATCAGAAGTTCGATCTGCCGTTGTTTCTCTTTCACCTGATGTTCGAGCGCCAGGATCTCCGTTTTTCTGTCCTCCGGATCTTGCGGAACTCCAGCGGATTCTTTCGCCGCAGCGTCCTTCGCTGCTTCCGCGTTCAGGGTCTCCGTCGGCTTTGCAGGTGCGCGCACGGCCAGCAACGAAATGTCGTCATCTGTGATGACCGGAAGCTTTTTCACCGGCGTTCCCCCCGTACCGCCAGCGATTCGGGATTCTTGAACATCAGGTAACTTGTTGTTGGCTTGTCCCCACGAACCGCCAGGCACGCTCAAGACTCCAAGGAGAGTCATCGTAAAGATCCGAACAGTGAGCATCATCGTAAATCTCCGTCGGAATCCCACATTAGATTGATCTTAGTCTGTTCCCCCCCGCCGAGGACATGGCGAGCCGGTACCAAACTGCTGCATATTCCCTGGTACTTTGTCCCAGTACCCCTGTGTTGAGAAGAACAGAATTCGCGGTTTGTGCTCCAGAGATGGCCTCCCAGCCTCCACATTTGCTGGGCTGCTCAATATTCGGATTCAGGACTGAGCCGGGATATCCGGTAAACCCCTTAAAACATAGTCGTGCGCTTGTCTCCATCCAATTTTAAACAATCAAAAGGGTTGGACGCAGGCTTTCAGTCCCTGAGATCTACAAACCTCGCCTGAGTCAGCCGTAGAATAAGGGTTGCCGTTGTCGCGGCCGCTGATATCCCCACTCTGCGCACCTTCGCTCGTGCGAGAGGCTGGGACAAGCTGCGTCTCCTCAGCGCCGGCAGCAACACTTTCAAGTATGACTTCGGCACTGAAGACCGCGAAGGGCATCAGGACTCTACCGTTTCCGTTTTTACCCGCGACGCTGACGGCACCTTGCGCCACTTCTACTCCGCGCATCCTCGGATGGCTTCGGACATCCGCGAGCGCGGCATCGACCTGCTCGCTCCCATCTGGCACTTCCTGGACCTCACCCCGCAAGGGCGAGGCGACTGGTACGCGAGCCTTAACTACGGCACCAAAGTCCACGCCGCCACCACGTAATTTCATTCCGGGGAGTACTGAGCCAAACGGCAACGGCAGGCCAGACTGGCCGTGATATGACCCCGCCGTGGACAGCATTCTGCTCGCAAATTCAGGCGTGATAGTCGGAACAGACCCGCTAAAGGCGAGGCTGGATTTGGTGGAAGCAACATTTGCCGCAACAAATTTGGCTGCACACTCGTCAATCTTGGCAAACGCTGACCCCGTCAGCCACTACGTGAAGCGGATGGAGTGAACATGAATATAGGTATTGAGGAACTGTCAGTTCGTTTACTGCGCGCAGAACAGCAGATTAGATCAGCCAAGCTGCTTGTCTTTTTGCTAGCTACTGCGGTTCTCGCTTTGTGCACCTGGCAGGGATGGACCCTTCACCACTTTGCCAAACCCAATACGTTAACACTCCGTAGATTAAACATCGTGGATGATCGAGGTGTTGCCCGCGTAATTCTGGCCGCCCCGGCACCGGATCCGATGATCCTCGGAAAGCAGCATCACAGAGACGGTCCGGTTTCGGGATTGATCATTGCAGATGCCACGGGAACGGAAAGGGGAGGCTACGTAATGAGCGACGGTGGCTATGCCAACGCATTGCTAACGTTGGATGGCCAGGGCGTGCAGACGGTGCTTCTCCTGGCGGAGCCCGACGGGAACACCCTGTTCCGAATCTGGAAGAAAGACAAAGGGTCTGTCACGATGGGAGTGGCCGACAATCCATTTCTCAACGCACATCAAAATGGAAATCTAGTCTTTAGTGCTCCAGCGAATAACCCGCAAAGTCACGATACAAGGCCGATGTTCAAGTAACTGGACATTTTCGTGCCGGACCCGCTTCTCCGATTGCGCCGTTTACGAGGGGTTGGCGCAACAGCTATTGAGGAGCCTTTCAGCAGAATTATAGAGTGCGATCACTGGCGGGCAGTGGTCCTGTCTGTGAATCGACCCAATTGTTGCGTTCACAGTGCTCTGTTCGGGTCAATGTGACTCATGATCGGGAGTGAACCTGAAAACCAACATTTTCCTTGAGGATTTGGTGGACGTGACAGGGATCGAACCTGCGACCTCGTCGTTGCGAACGACGCGCTCTCCCAGCTGAGCTACACGCCCACGAACAGCAAACAACCCGATTTTAGCAGAGGAACAAAAGTATTCCAATCGAGGCCGCGCGTTGCCTCATAGAAAGGTTCCTCAGAAGCAACCGCGCAACAGTCCAGCCAAAAAAGAAAGGAGCGACTGCGTGAGTCGCCCCTCGGACAAAACTAATTAACGAATCAGGGTTGGCTCAGACGATTGCTAGATCCGCCGCTCTTCTGCGCCACAACTTTCCGCGCGTTTTCGTACAGCGCGCGGGCTTGCGGGATGGCGTCGACGGCCTTCTGCACCTGCGGATCGGCGTCCAGCAGCACTTTAAACCCTTCCTGGGTGCCGTAATTTGACATGAACACTTCCTGCTTGATCTTGCGCTTTACCCAGTCCTGATTCTCCACAAATTCCGGTTCGGTGTAGCGGATATTGTGTTTGGTCAGGTAATCGCGGAACTCACCAATCACTTTGTCATCCACCTCAAAGCTGTGGGTAATCACCGGCTTGGTGCCCAGAAAATAGCGCGTGAATCCCCCAACGCCCTGTTCCTGCGGAAAGAAAACGTCGTCGCGATACATCTCATCCTGGAACTTCGTCGGCTTCGGCGTATCGACAACGATGTCCGGCGTGATGCCCCCGCCGCCCGTTACCTGCCGCCCGCTGTCGGTCTGGCGAATTTCCGTCGGATGCTCGGGAACCTTGCGCTCGTAGTGATATTCGTAAAGCGAAATGGATTTGTAATCGCGCTGGATCAGCCGGCCGCTGGGCGTGTAGTAGCGCGCGGTCGTCAGCGCCAATCCGGTGTTCTCGGAAAGTGGCGTAACGGTCTGAACCAGCCCCTTGCCAAACGTGGTTTCGCCGACAACCAGCCCGCGGTCGTGGTCCTGAACCGCGCCTGTAACGATTTCCGCCGCCGACGCCGAATTGTTGTTCACCAAAATCACCAGCGGCACTTCCATACCCTGATTGCCGCGAATCGCGTAAAACCGGCGTTCCGGCGCGCTGCGCCCGTGATAGGAAACGATCAGTTGATTCTTCTCCAGGAAAATGTCGCCCACGGCCACGGCTTCATTCAACAGGCCGCCCGGATTGTTGCGCATATCCAGAACCAGCCCGTCGAGCCCATTGGCGCCCAGTTGCTTCAGCGCATCCGCAATTTCCCGGTCCGTCGTTTCGTTGAACTGCGTCAGCCGCACATACCCGATCCCCGGCTTCAGCATGGTGACGATGTCCACCGAGTGCCGCGGAATCTCATCGCGCGTAACGCTGAATGACAACGGATCGTTCCAGCCTTCGCGCGTCACTTGAATCTTTACGATGGTGCCCTTGGGGCCCTTCAACATGTCCGCCACTTCCGTGGTAGACAGCCCATCCGTGGACTTGTCGTCAACCTTGGTGATCACGTCGCCGGGACGCAGCCCCGCTTTAAACGCAGGCGCGTCAACATAGGGGGCCACTACGATGGTGTGAGTGTCCCGCGGCGCGACGACCATGCCGACACCATAATATTTGCCGCGTTGATCTTCGCGGAGCAGCGCAAACTGGCGAGAGTCGAAGAAATTGGAGTGCGGATCGAGCATCCGCAGCATGCCCGGAATCGCGCCCTGATACACGGCGCGGTCAACATCCACCGGTTCGGCGTAGTTGGACTGCACCACATCGAGCACCGAAGTGAAGCTCTCGACTGAGCTGCGGAAGTCGTCCGTGGACGATGTCGTCGCGCGCACCGAGGGTCCATAAATTCCCCCCAGGATCGCCGACAAACCGAGCACTACGACGACTAAAACCACTCCACGCCGTTCTGGATTCATGAATACCCCCTGGCTCGCCTAAAGCTCCGATTATAACATGCGAGTGCTATATAATCCGCCAATGCCAACTGCCGTTTGACACTCCTGCCTGCCCTTTCTATGATGCAGGCAGGGCACCTTTAGGGCACCCAGGGACGTCTAAATCCATAATGCTCAGCATTCCCCACATGATCGTGGTCTTCCTGGTGGTGCTGGTCGTATTTGGCCCCCAAAAACTGCCCGAACTGGCCCGAAGCTTCGGCAAGCTCATGGCGGAGTTCCGCAAAGCCTCGAACGACTTCAAAAGCGCCTTCGAAGAAGAAATGCGCGATCTGGAACGCCAGGCCCGCATCGCCGAGCTGAAGAAGCAGGTGGCAGAAGCGAACGCCGCCGCCGATGCGGCCACCCGGGGTGCCGTAAATCCCCCGGCTCTCCCGGCCCCGGTCGCCACCACGGCATTGGCCCAGGCCGCGGCTCACAGCCATTCCGGCGAAGTTCCCGTGCTTCAGCCTGTGACGGAATCGGTCCCTCGATTGGACGGCGCAACCTCTGAAACGGAACCGCCCACCGATTCTGCCGAAAAAGCCAAGGAAGAATCAGAGCCCGTTACGGAAATCCCTCCCTCTCATGACCAACAGCAACCAGCCTGACACCTCCATTGCCGGCCGACTGGAGGCAGCCGGGGGGCAGATGACGTTCTTTGAGCATCTGTCCGAGCTCCGCAAACGCATCATCAATTCCCTCTACGCCATCGGAATCGGCGCATTCATTGGCGTGTACATCTCGCCAAAAGTCATCAGGTTCATCAACGAACCCATGCTGAAAGCCCTCAAGCAAGCGGGCTTTGAGTCCAAGCTCTATTACAACCACCCTGCTGGGGCGCTGAACCTCGTAATCACCCTGGGCGTGTATATCGGCCTCGTGCTGGCCTCGCCGTGGGTGCTCTACCAATTATGGTTGTTCGTGGCGCCCGCGCTTTATAAGCACGAGCGCAGTGCTGTCACCGGATTCCTGTTCTCTACCGTGTTCCTCTTTTTGTCGGGAATTGCCTTCGGATACTTCATCACTCTTCCCTATGTACTGAAATTTCTGGTCGGCTTTCAGCAATTTGGCGGAAGCGTGGCGCCGCTGCTGAGTATCAACGAATACTTTGACCTGATTCTGATGATCTTGTTGGGGCTGGGTCTGGTTTTTGAACTTCCCATCCTGATTTTCTTTCTTTCGCTTTTTGGGATTGTCACTCCTCAGTTTCTTTGGAGAAACTTTCGCTACGCCGTTCTCGTCATCGCGGTTGTGGCGGCCATCATCACACCCACTCCCGATGCGCAAACCATGCTGATTTTTATGCTGCCTATGGTGTTACTGTATTTCGTCGGAATCGGTGTGTCTGCGGTCGTCGTGCGCAAGAGGAATAAACGGCTCGCCGAAGAGGCTGCGGGGCAATCCACATGAAAAATTCCGAAACGTTTTCCCGCTTTGTGCTGGGAGCAGCCGTTTGCTGTGTGCTGGTGGCTCCCGGCTGCAAGTCAGACAAACCCGCCCCGGCGCAGCCTCCATTCATGAGCGCCGTAGCCGGCAGCGCCCCCGCCATCGCGCCGGAAGACGAAGCGCCTTCGGCGGACAAGACAGGCGGCTTCGATGGCAAGCGCGCCTATGATCAGGTGGCCAAGCAAGTAAGTTTTGGGCCGCGCTCTCCCGGAACTCCGGCGATTGCAAAGCTTCAGGAATATCTCGAAACGGAATTGAAATCCTACGGCTGCACCGTCGACACGGATTCGTTTTCCGCGGACACGCCCGACGGCCGCGTGCCCATGAAAAACATTCTGGTGAAGATTCCCGGCAAAAACGACGGCATCATCCTGCTGGGCACGCACTACGACACGAAGAAGATGGACAACTTTGTCGGCGCCGACGACGCTGGCTCATCCACCGCCGTGATGCTGGAGGTCGCGCGATCGCTCTGCAAGCAGCCGCCGCAAAAATACGCTGTCTGGATCGCTTTTTTTGACGCGGAAGAGGCTTTTAACACTGAGTGGCACGATCCGGACAACACTTACGGTAGCCGCCAAATGGCCGCGCAGTTGGCGCAAAGCGGCGATTTGCCGAAGATCAAGGCGTTCATCCTGGCCGATCTTGTGGGAGGGCGCACGCCGCATTTTCGTCGCGAAGCCGGTTCCACCAAGTGGCTTGCAGATCTGGTCTGGGCAACGGCGGACAAGTTGGGCTATTCGACCGTCTTCGTCACCGATACCACCGACGCCATCAGCGACGACCATTTTTCTTTCACCAAGCGCAAAGTCCCTTCGGTGGACATCATCGACCTCGACGCTGCCCATGACGTGCCTTACTGGCACACTACGCAAGACACCCTCGACAAGATCAGCCCAAAAACCCTGGCCATCGTCGGCTACACCATCCTCGAATCCATCAAGGAATTACAGAACAAGTAGGCGCGATTCACTCTGCTCCTAACCGCCGGCAGCCTTTCCACTTCTCTTTTCGAATGCCACCTCATGGCCCTTCGTGGCGATCGAGTGCGTCTGAAACTTTTCGTCATCCCGGTAAGGAAATTCGGAGCGATAGTGGCTGCCGCGGCTTTCTTGGCGTGCCAGTGCGCTACGAGCGACCAGTTCGCCCAAAGCATGCAAATTGTTGAGTTCGTATTCTCTCCGGCCATCTTTTTCCAATACCGCACACTGCATCGCGGCAATCGCTTCCACGGCCGCCTTTAATTCCTTTCCGCCGCGCAGAATCCCCACATCCTTCCACATAATTTCTTTCAGCTTCTCCAGTGCCGCCCCGTCGCCAGCTTTTGTTTTCGATTTGCCCGCATGTTTCTCGGCGTCAGCCCAAGTTTTGGGAAC
This sequence comes from Candidatus Acidiferrales bacterium, assembly GCA_963701055.1. GTDB lineage: Bacteria > Acidobacteriota > Terriglobia > Acidiferrales > UBA7541 > Acidiferrum. The sequence continues at coordinate 2,981,518 of OY969563.1, forward strand.
CACCGATCCGGGCAAGTGCGCCGCACTCTTCTTCGATCCCGGCGCGTCCTTCATCATGGCGATTCCTGCGCGCGCTCCAAACACCAGCCCCTCAAGAAGGGAATTGCTCGCCAACCGATTGGCCCCGTGAACGCCGTTCGCCGCTGTTTCTCCCGCGGCATACAGGCCTTGTATCGACGTGTGCCCCCAGAGATCGGTTTTCACTCCGCCCATGGAAAAATGAGCGGCGGGGCTCACCGGAGCAAGATCCGACGCCAGATCGAGCCCATACGTCGTGCAGGTTGCATAAATGTGCGGGAAGCGTTTCTCGAAAAACTCCTTCGATTTGGAAGTCATGTCCAGATACACATGCTTGCTGCTGGTGCGGTGCATCTCGCTGACAATAGCGCGCGCAATCACGTCGCGGGGAGCCATATCATGGGCCTCGTGGTAGCGCTTCATGAATCGCTCCAGATTGATGTTGCGCAAAACCGCGCCTTCGCTGCGCAATACTTCACTCAACGCGAACCGCGGCGCACGCGGAATGTTCAGGGCCGTCGCATGGAATTGCACGAATTCCATGTCGCTGAGAATCGCGCCGGCTTCATACGCAATCGCCATTCCGTCGCCCGTGCTCACTTCCGGATTCGTGGTTTCGCTATACAACTGCCCCAGTCCACCGGTGGCGAGCAGTACCGCTCCGGCCCGCAGTTCGTGTAACGAGCCGTCCGTCTCATCAAGAAAGTAAACTCCAACCGCGTGGCCGCTTTCTATTATCAATCGCGTCGTAAACGTATGCGGCCGGAGATGAAGATGCGGAATCGTGTGTGCCCGACCCAACAGCGCGCGGCTGATTTCGCGGCCGGTCGAATCGCCGCGCGCATGTAGAATGCGCGAACGGCTATGCGCTGCCTCTCGCGTGAATGCCAGCTTTGTCCCCGTGCGATCGAATTCCGTGCCCCACTCGATCAGTTGTGTGATGTATTTCGGGCCTTCTTCCACCATGAGGGCGACCGCTTCGGGATTGCACAGCCCATCGCCGGCATCAATCGTGTCTTGCTCGTGCATGCTGATTTCATCTTCGTCATTGAGCGCAACGGCTACACCGCTGTGCGCATAAGCGGTAGCAGATTCGTTGAGGGAGGATTTCGCCAGCACCACCACGCTGCCGGCCTGGCTCAGTTCAATCGCCGCGCGCACACCCGCCACCCCGGATCCGACAACAGCGTAGTCGGCGTGGTGGACCTTGCGGGCTAGAGTCATGCAAAGCCTTCTTCGGGCGAAGGGGATATGGTAGCACGAAGATTTTTGCAATCGGCAGAATGTCGTCATGCGACCGCAGCGGGCCGCCACCGGTTTAGCGCCGTACACGCTTGTGCTACATTGGATGAATTCACTCATTGCGATGAAACTCACAGGATCAAAAGCCATTCGCGTGCGCGCCGCTGCCGGCGATTACTTCGTGCTCTGCCGTCGAGGGTTGTTGCGTGATGCTTCCCGCGAGATTGCACGCCTGGGAAATTTTTCCAGCATTCATATTCTGACCTCGCCGCGGGTTTGGCGTGCCCTTGGAAAAAAGATAAAGACCGGTCTTTCTCCACGCGCGGACGTGCAACTCCATCTGTTCGACGACGCGGAAGCCTCCAAAAACCTGAAAACCGTCGAAGCACTCGCGCGAAAACTCGTGCGTGCGGGCGCCGACCGCAAGTCGCTGCTCATCGCTGTCGGCGGCGGCGTCGTAGGCGACGTTGTCGGCTTTGTGGCCGCTTCCTATTTGCGCGGCGTCGCGCTGGTCCAAGTGCCGACGACGGTCGTGGCGCAAGTCGATAGCGCCATCGGTGGAAAAACCGGCGTGAATCTGCCGGAAGGAAAGAATCTGGTGGGCGCGTTCTACCCGCCAAGCTTGGTCTTGGTCGATCCCGAAGTTCTTGGCACTTTGCCAACAAGGGAATTTCGTGGAGGCCTCGCCGAGGTCATCAAGTATGGCGTAATCGCCGATGCAAAGTTGTTCGCCTTCCTGGAAAACAACATGCCCAGTATTCTGGCGCGCAAGCATCAGCCACTGGAGCACATCATTCGGCGGTCCATTGAGATCAAAGCGCAAGTTGTAAGCAGCGATGAACGCGAATCCGGTCTGCGCGAAATTCTGAACTACGGCCACACTTTCGCCCACGCCCTGGAATCCGTCACCCGCTACAAAACATTTCAGCATGGTGAAGCCGTTGCTTGGGGCATGATGTGCGCCGCCCTGCTCGGCCATGAAACCATTAAAACGCCACCCGACGATGTGGCCCGCATTATCGCCCTCGTTCGGCAGATTGGTACGTTACCCAAATGGCCCAACGCGCCGGCAGAAAAATTATTCAACCTGATGCGCGCTGACAAAAAAACGAAATTTGGCCAAGTTCGCTTCGTCCTCTCTCCTCGTCTGGGCACCGCAAAGTCTTATGACGGAATCACGCAGCACGCCGCCATCTGCGTGTTGCGATTTGGCCCGCAAATGATCCTCCGCCCTATGGAGGCGCTCGGAAAATGTCATGAGTAGCCCGCCGGCCCTGCCCAAAGGCACCCAGCCGGAAGGGGCAAAGAACCAGCAGGATGCTTCGCGGCAAGTGCGCGAAATGTTTACGCGCATCGCGCCCCGCTACGATCTGCTGAATCATCTCCTTTCCGCACAAATGGACCGCCTGTGGCGCTCGCGCACCGCCAGGGAACTCAAGCCGATCTTGTCGCGTCCCGATGCCGTCGTGCTCGATCTCTGCTGCGGCACCGGCGATCTGGCTTTCGCTCTGCAAAGCAACTCCAAAGCGCGGATCCTTGGCGCGGATTTTTCCCACACCATGCTGGTGCGTGCGCGGGAGAAAGCCGCGGCCGCGAATGGCGCCGCTCCCATGCCGTTTCTGGAAGCCGATGCGTTGCGATTGCCTTTTGCTTCCAGCTCCTTTGACCTGGTCACATCCGCATTCGGTTTTCGAAATCTCGCAAACTACGAGGAAGGGCTAAATGAAATTTTCCGCGTTCTGAAACCTGGTGCGACCATCGGCATTCTCGAATTCGCGGAACCCGCGCCGGGATTCCTTGGCGACGCTTATCGCTTTTACACAAGGACGGTCCTGCCAAAGATCGGGGGCTGGATTTCCGGTGACTCCGAGGCCTATGCCTACCTCCCTAAGTCCGTCGCCCGTTTCTTTCGTCCGGAGGAATTCGCTTCCGTCCTCCGGCAAGTTGGTTATAGAAATGTCCGCTATCACCTGATGACTCTGGGCTCCGTCGCGCTGCATTTGGGCATCCGCCCGTAGCCGCCGCGACTGCGGTATGATTTCGCCACAATGGACGGCGTTCACGTCTTCTCCGGCCGAATCTACAAAGTAGGGCTCATCCGTTTTGTCGATGTGCCTGTGGACATTTCGCAAGCCATCAGCGATCACACGCCGCACGTCGCCGTTCGAGGCGAAGTCGAACGCATCCCATTCCAATCCACGCTCGTCTCGCGCGGAAAAGGCTGCTATCGCCTGGCCATTCATGGAGACATTCGCAAGAAACTGAAAGTGGATGCAGGCGCCTTTGTGGAAATCGCCATGGAGCGCGACGAGGAATCCCGCGAACCCGTCCTTCCCCCGGCTTTGGTTCTCGCTTTGCGCAACGCTCCCAAAGCGCAAGCCGTTTTCCGACGCATGACCACCGCTTTGCGCCGGCAGATCGTGCGCTACCTCACATCCGTCCGCCAACAAGCCACCCTGGAACGCCGTGTAGCCAAATTCGTCCGCACACTCGAGCAACGCCACGCCAAATTGTCGAAACCAAAGGCCAATCGAAAAGCATCTATCAAGTGAGCCTCAAGAGGCGCCCGCACCCGGCCCTGGAAATGTGTGCATTTCATTAATGGCTGGTACGCGGTACTTATTGTGGCTCGCACTCGGAGCCTGTAGTCTCACCGGAGACAGAGCAGACGGAAGAGTCCAAGTAAGGGAGACTCCGGTATGAACGACGCTCGAATTGTGACAGACAACGGAATGGCCCAGGCCGCCAAAAGCGAATTGAAAGGCCGAATCCGGCGCATCCATCTGGAAGACGCGCTCGTGGAAATGGCCTGCGGATTGTGCATGGAAGAAGTGCCCGTCGAAATGGCCTTCCAACAAATTCAAGACAGAGCGCTAGAGAAGTTGGTTCCCCTCCTGGACACGAAAATCCTGGGGAATCCCGAAGCCATTCAAGGCTGCCTCGAACTGGTAGCGGAAGAATCCGAGCGCGTGGCCTGGAAAGCTTTGCAAAAAGGCACCAAGCTCCTCGAAGAAGGCTTGGCCGTCCTGGAAGAAGGCAAGCTCGAACTTCCCGACAGCCCCTACCTGAACTAGAAGCATGGGTCTTGGATTCCTCTTCTCTTTAGGGGGTCGGAGCTTCAGCTCCGACATTCAGAGCCAAGAAAATCTGGGCTTCAGCCCCTGAGGACACTCTCCTCTTTCCTGCTTATTTGTTTGTGAGATGGCTCCTGGGCTTTCGCGATTTTACCGGCCGGCATTTCTAGATTCGCTTGATCACGATCGCCGTCAGGTCATCGTTTTGCGGCGTTCCGCCCGAAAAAGCAATCACATCGTTATATAGACAAGAGATGATCTCAGCCGCGGGTTTCTCCCGGTTGCTTCGAATACTCTTTTCCAGCCGCTCGCTGCCAAACAACTCTTCTTTGGCGTTGGCCCACTCGAAAAATCCATCCGTGCACAACACAAGTATGTCGCCGCTGGCAAAAGGTAAAGTTTGAGGCGGCTCCGACATAAGCTCGGGAGAGATGCCCAGCGGCAAGCCTTGCGCTTCCATCTTGTCGAAGCGATCGTGCTGTAGCCAGTAAATGAACAGCGGAGCGTGCCCCGCTGACAGAAGTTCCACTTGCGAACTGTGGGGGCCCACAATCGCGGCCACAAACGTCACGAACCGGCCCTCCCCCACGTCCGCCGCAATGGCCGTATTGATTCGTGCCATGGATTCCAGAAATCCCTCGTGCTGTCCGAAAACGGCGCGCGAATAAGCGCGGCAAACCGCCGCCAGCAACGCCGGTCCAATCCCGTGACCGGTCACATCCGCCAGCGCCACCACGAAGCGGCCATCGGGAAGCGCTTGCCAGTCGTAGTAATCCCCGCTGGTTTGGTCGGCGGATTTGTTCCACGCGGCAATCTCAAAGCCAGGGACCTGTGGCATCGATGCAGGCAGCAACGACCGCTGGATGGACCGCGCTACGTCCAGATCGTGCTGCAAATGTTCCACCGCTCTCCGCGCTTCGGCTTCCCGCAGCGCCGCCTCCACCTGCTTGCGTATCTCTCGCGCCACAAGCCCCGCCGCGACGCCAGCCGCCAGCAGGCTGATTGCATACGTAACCACGATTTTTTGGGGTGCTAGCAATGACGCGTTTAGCAGTGCCATCCCCGGGCGCCAGCCATGGTGATACGCGGCCGCCAGATAGCTCCCCGCCGCACACAGGCCGCACAGCCAGCTCACCCGCTCGCTGAGCCGCAAAACGGAGAGGCTGATCACCAGGAAGTACAACCCGAAGATTGGATTCGCGATAACCCGGTATTCCGCGGGCGTCGAGGAACTGGTCATAAACGCGATGATCAGACCGGGTATGCAGGATTCGATCAGAATGTTGCCAAGCCAAGAGTAGTGCGAAAGATCTTGGCCCGTCTGGATCGCAGGGCGGATGGCCCGCAAAACATAAGCTTCAAGTATCCCCAGGGCTATGGCGAACGAGCCTAGCCAGAATAACTCTGCGGCATTTTCTGGATTCCACGCGATAGCTGTGCGAACGATCCGCAGCACCAGAAAAGCCCCCAGGATCGAAAGGAGAATCACGATGCGCAGGCGTTCGCTCTTCAGCAATGCCTGACGGAACGCCGGAGATTGGTCGTGCAAAGTAGTCATAAATCTGCACCTCGGCACACGGATCCGATTTCAAGGAGTAGAGACTGAGCGGATGCAACGATGCTGGCAGGAGGATAGAAGGGAACAGCAGGGAATTACAAGAACAAAGCGCGGCAGCGCAGAAGCTTAGCGAGCCCAGCCCGGATCGCCGCCCGCTTTGCGCATCTCATCTTCCATATCGCTGAGTTGCTGCTTCAGGTTTTCGATTTCTTTTTTCTTGGCGTCGATCTTGTCCGTCTTGTCGTTAATGTCGGAGCGGTCGTGCTGTTGCGTCAGCGCTTTTTGTGGATCGCTGTAATATTGCACCTGATCCTTTTCCAGTTCGCGCTGCATCACATCTAGCTCTTTTTCGGATTGGCTTATCTTATCGCGTGCTTCCTGGAACCGCTTCTTCCAATAAGCTTCGGACTTGGGATCGTTTTCATCCGCTTTTCCACCTGCTTGTGCGGAATCCCCCTTGGAGGCATCGGTGCCCTCAGCGGGAGTAGTGTTCTTCGCCGCGGGAATATCGTCATTCGTGATGACCTTCTTCGGTGCAGGCGCGGTTTTCTGTTGTTCGCGCGCTTTTCGGGCGGCGGCAGCTACGTCGTCGGTGCTTTGATCCTGCGCGGGCAGGCAATAGGCCGTGAATCCGAACATTGCGGCAAGCGCGGTCAGTCGCAACAGCGATTGCAACACGGTTGATTGGCGCATCATACCGACCTCCACGGGAGCCAGCCCCTTCGAAAAGGGCCCAAGCACTGAGCTCCGCGAACACGTTCTACTTTGACTAAATGACAGTTTACCCCGGAAAGGTTGCCAGCGGATGTAGGTCCTCGTAACAGTAACGGCACACGGTACTAAGAGCGAAAGTAAGAGAAGCCGGGAGTGATCGGATAGCCCAGCCAAGGCAGCGCGTAAACCACGATGAGCGCCGCTATACCCAAAAACGTGCCAAGCGGAAGTTGGTATTCCGCGGCCAACGTCCAGCGAAGCGTCACCAGGCTGCCAAGCCCTCGGCGATGCGCGCGCTCCGCGACATTCTTCCGCCAGCCGAACAGGTACAGGATCGAAACCAGTCCAATTCCAATCAAGCTGCCCAGCAATGTGCCGATCAGTATCGTCAAAAACGTCCCACGAACCCCCAAAAACGCACCCACCATCGCCATCATTTTTACATCGCCCATGCCCATGCCTTCGCGCTTGCGCACTAGCTTGTAGAGCGTCGCCGCGAACAACAGCAGCAGGCTTCCGAAGGCTGCACCCGCCAACGCAGTAAGGACGCCGATCAACATCGGCGGCATGAATCGATCGAATATCCATATACCAAAGAAACCGTCCGTAGGCACACGCGTCGCAAACGCCAGCGCCAGGCCGAATCCAAACCAGTTCACCGCATCCGGCAGGATGCGCGCCACGATATCCGTCACGATCAAAATAATCAGCAGGCAACTAAAGATTAAAAACTTAAAGGTGGGCAACGTCAGCCCGTAACTGTAATAGGTCAGCACGAACAGAGCGCCGGTCAAAAATTCCACGACCGGATACATCGGCGAAATCGGCAGGTGGCAATTCCTGCATTTCCCGCCCAACACCAGCCAGCTCACCACCGGAATATTGTCGTACGGCCGGATCGCCGTCATACACCGCGGGCAGCGCGAGCCAGGCGAAACCACGGACAAGCCCTCCGGAATGCGTGAAATGCAAACATTCAGGAAGCTGCCAATCACCATGCCGAAAAGAAAAAACAAGAAGGGGATCACAGCTTTGACTCTGCCACACCCCTGCTCACCGCTCAATGCACCGAAGCGTGCGCGGTGTCGGATGGCTAACGGTAAGTGGGGCCTCTGCACGCCCGCGCCGGGTTCCCGCATGCCGCTTGCGCTAAACTAGATAGCTTATGGCCATGAGCAGATACGAGCATTGGATCCGCCGGTACGAACACCGGCGCTGGACCACCGACGACAACCGCATGGTCCGCCCCTTCGAATGGGGCCTGGAGCACCTTGGCGGGCGTCCCGGCCAGGACGATCCTCACCGCTATGTCGCCGAATATGCCAGCGAAGCCATTGCGCGCAGCGAGGATTGGTACGCCACGGCAGACGTGAACGATTATCGCCTGGATGACCACAATGTCCTGACGTTCACCAGCCCGATCGCCTCGCCCTGGCCGGAGAACAATACCGTCCACGCGCAATTTTTCCCCGCGCGCAAGGCTGGTCCGGCCGTGCTGATCCTTTCGAATTGGAATGCCAAATGGCATGGCCAAGTGGCGCTGTGTCACTGGCTGCAGCGCATCGGCATCAGCGCCATGAAAATGAGCCTGCCATACCACGATCGCCGCATGGCGCAGGGACACGAGCGCGCCGACCAGTTGGTCGGCCCCAACATTGGACTGACGCTGGCAGCGAACCGCCAGGCAGTCCAGGACGCGCGCGCCTGTCTCTCTTGGCTCGAGCGCCAGGGCTACGACCGCTTGGGCATTTTGGGTACGAGCATCGGCTCCTCCGTCGGCTATATCACCCTTGTACACGACGAGCGCGTTCGCGCCGGCGGCTTCTTTCACGTGTCCACCTATTTCGCCGATGTCGTCAGCCAGGGCATGACCACGAATCATGTCTGGGAAGGCCTGCTCCACGAAGTCAGCGTGGAACAGTTGCGCCGGTATTGGGCGCCAATCAGCCCAATGCCGTACGTCGAACGCGGCATGGGCGCAAATCGAAGCACCTTCATGGTGTACGGCAAATACGACCCCACCTTCTTGCCCGAACTCACCGAGCAGATGCTCCGCGCCCTCCGCCAACACGGTGCCGACCCGCGCACCATGGAATTGCCAGTCGGCCACTATTCCCTCGAACTAGCCCCCTTCAGCTACATAGCCGGCTACCGCATGTTCATGTACTTCCTCGAAGCCCTGGGCTGAGCCATGTAGCGCCGTGCCTTCAGGCCGGCATCTTGGGCTTCCCGGGGGAACGGCCCATTCATGCTGAATGAACTCTTGCTTCACGTCAGGGCACGGCTTCAGCCGTGCCGCAAGGGTCGTGGATAACACAAGGCTTTAGCTGCTGAGGGCCCGCCTGTCGCCGACATCTTGCCTGCTCTTCGCGAGACAAATTGGCTATCTTCCGCCGTTGCCACCCCTTTATTCACGAACGTTTTTTCTGTACACTTTCAAAAGCACGTCAACCGAACCAGACAAGCGCCAGGAATCCGCCGTGAAAGCAAATCTCCCATCCATCGCCGAAGTTCAATCCGCCGCCGAATCCGTCTATCGCGTCATGCAGCCCACGCCCCAATATTGCTGGCCGCTCTTAAGCGAACGCTTGGGTACCGAGCTCTGGGTGAAACACGAAAACCAGACGCCCACAGGCGCGTTCAAAGCCAGAACTGCCGTCGCTTACGTCGAGGAATTAATGAAGCGCGAGCCGGCAACGCGGGGTCTGATCACCGCCACGCGGGGCAACCACGGACAATCCGTGGCCCTCGCCGCGAGGCGCTTCCGCCTTTCTGCCACCATCCTCGTTCCCCACGGCAACAGTCGCGAGAAAAACGCCGCAATGCGTGCGCAAGGGGGTGCGCTCATCGAATTCGGCGCCGATTATCAGGCTGCGCGTGAAAAGGCTATGGAAATGGCTGCAGAACAACAACTTCACATGGTGCCCCCACATCACTACGACATCGTCCGCGGCGTAGCAGCTACTGGCTGGAACTGTTTTCGTCCGTGAAGGATATTGACGTCGCGTACGTCCCGATCGGCATGGGTTCGGGAATTTGCTCTGCGGTCGCCGTTCGAAATGGTTTGGGTTTGAAAACAAAACTGGTCGGCGTGGTTTCGTCTCACGCTCCGGCTTACGCGGAGTCATTCGAAAAGAAAATCGTCGTCGAAATGCCCGCCACCACCAAGGTTGCCGACGGCATGGCTTGTCGCAAGCCGGAACCAGAAGCTCTTGCCATTCTATTGGAAAATGTCGATCACATCGTGCGCGTCAGCGACGACGAAGTGAAAGAATCCATGCGCCACATGTTCACCGACACCCACAATGTTGTGGAAGGCGCAGGTGCGGCGGGGTTGGCCGCGGCGTTGCAAGAAAAAGAACAATTACAAGGGAAACGTGTCGCCGTTGTGGCCACCGGGGCGAATGTCGATCGTGAAATGTTCGCCCAAATCTTGCAAGGCGCGGAACGCGTTGCCGCAATCAGTGCAAAATCCTAGCAATAGCTTCGCTGGCTACTAGCTGCGCCACGGCGTTGATATCCGGCGCCAGCGGGCGATCCGCAATAACTTTCTTCGACACGCCGCGCACCGCCTCTTGCGCCTTCTTCGCCAGCGCCCCCGTCTGCAATGGCGCCAACAGGTCGATGCCCTGGCAAGCGCACAACAATTCAATCGCCAGAATATTCCGCAAATTCTGCAGCATGCGCTCCAGCCTGCGCGCCCCGCTCATGCCCATGGAAACGTAGTCTTCCTGGTTTCCCGAAGTAGAAATGGAATCCACCGAATGCGGCGTGGCCAGCGCCCGATTTTCGCTGGTGAGCGCCGCCGCGGTCACTTGCGCAATCATGAAGCCGGAATTCAGTCCCGGGTCAGGCGTAAGAAATGCCGGCAGCATGCTTGTCAGCGGATTGGTCATCTGCTCCACGCGCCGCTCCGCGATGCCGCTGAGTGTCGCGACCGCAATCGCCACCTGATCGGCCGCCATCGCCAGCGGCTGTCCGTGAAAATTGCCGCCGCTGATAATGTCCCCGCCTCCGCCTGTTTTCACGAACACCAGCGGATTGTCCGTTGCGCTGTTCAATTCCACCAGCGCCATTTCCCGCGCCTGCAAAAGGGAATCGCGCACAGCTCCATGCACCTGCGGAGTGCAGCGCAAACTGTAAGCGTCCTGCACTCGTTTGTCCGCGTCCGGCGAACGGTGCGATTCGCGAATCTGGCTTCCTTCATTAAGATGAGCCAGATTGCGCGCCGTGGTCGCCGCACCGGAATATGCCCGCGCATGCATGATGCGCGCATCGAACGCCCCCGGACTTCCACGCAGCGCGTCGAGCGAAAGCGCTGCGGCCACATCCGCCGTGTCCGCAAGCATATCCGCTTCGCGCAAAGCCAGGCTTAACAGGGACAGCATGCCTTGAGTGCCATTCAGCAGCGACAGCCCTTCCTTTGCCTCCAGCGCCACGGGCGTAATGCATGCGCGCTTCAGAGCTTCACCGCCGCTAAGCTTCTCGTCCTTGTAAATCGCCTCGCCTTCGCCAATCACCACCTGAGCCAGATGTGCCAGCGGTGCCAGATCGCCGGACGCTCCCACGGAACCTTGCGACGGAATCACCGGATGCACGTGGTTATTCAACATTGCACAAAGCGTTTCCACAACCACTGGCCGCACCCCGCTCAATCCCTTCGCCAGCGCATTTGCGCGCAACAGAATCATCGCCCGCGTTTCGGCCACGGAAAGCGGCGCCCCAACGCCGCACGAATGAGAACGAACCAGGTTCACCTGCAACTCGCGCACCTGTTCCGCGGAAATTCGCACGCTGGCCAGTTTGCCGAATCCCGTATTGATCCCGTAAGCCGTGTGGCCTTCCGTCAAAAGTTTTTCCACCACGGCGCGCGAAGCATTCATGCGAGCGATCGCGTCCGCCGCAGTCTCCACGGCTTCGCCCTCCAGCACCACGGCGTAGAGCTGCGCGAACGTCAGATCGTTGCCGGTCAGCGCAACGCTCATGCTTCGCTCCGGTCGGGCAGGGAAGCGGCAATCGCCAGAAACGCCGTTTTATATTTCTCCGGGAAATGGGTCACGCGCCCGTCGCGGTGGCAGGAAATGTGTGTCGTATCCCCGGTCGCCAGCAGTTTTTGATCCGTCTGTCGAAAAACCTCGTAACCGAATTTCAGCATGCGGTTCTTTGCTTCCAGGATCCGCGTGCGCACCGTGATCAATTCGTCGTAGCGCGCCGGATAGTGATAGCGGCAGTGTACGTCGGCAACCACCAGGTAGCAGTCATCCTCTGCTTCCATGCGCTTGTAGTCGAAACCCAGCGAGCGCATGATCTCCACGCGTCCCACCTCGAACCAGATCAGAAAATTTGAATGGTAAACCACGCCCATCTGGTCGGTCTCGGCATATCGCACACGTACAGTCACATCGTAATATTCGATCATGAGTAGTTTCGTAAGCCCGCCGCACCAGAAGCTGTCTTATAGATGCAGCAGAAGTTGTCTTATAAATTCCGCTCAGGGGGTCGGAGCTTCAGCTCCGACATTTACAGCCAGGAAATCCGGGCTTTAGCCCCTGAGGAAAGCTTGTTCCTACCGATCCATCTACGAGACGAATCCTAGTATGCAGCAAACAGTCAGCAGTCGGTAGTCGGGAGCTCGGAACTTCTAACTCCGACCGTTCTCGCCGTGCCATACGGGTTTGCGCTTTTCTAGGAAAGCGGCCAGTCCCTCCTTAAAGTCTGGCGTGCACCTTACGCGCGCGCTTTCCAGTACTGCGCGCTCCAGATCATGATCCACCCCAGCCGCCGCCGCCGACACTAACAAATGCTTAGCTCTCGTCACGCTACTCGGACTCGCCGCCAATATCGTCTCCGCCAGTTCATGCGCTCGCGCCATCAGATTTTCCGCCGGCACCAGCTCATTCACCATCCCCAGCTCTTTCGCTTCAGTTGCTTCCACCAGCCTCCCCGTAAGCAAAAGATCGCGCGCCCGCTTCTCCCCAATCTGCCGCGTCAAAAACACAGATACAATCGCCGGCAAAAACCCGATCTTCACTTCCGTGTACCCGAACTTCGCCTCCGGCACAGCCAACGTGAAATCGCACAGCGTAGCAATCCCGCAGCCCCCCGCCAGTGCGTGTCCATTCACCGCCGCGATCAACGGCCGCGAGTAACTCCAGATCTTGCGAAACATCTTCGCGATACGCTTCGAGTCTTCCTGATTCTCAGCCGCCGTTTGCCGCCCAATCGCCTGCAAATAATCCAGATCGATCCCCGCGCAAAACGCTTTCCCCGCTCCCGTCAGAATCACCACGCGCGTATGTGTTTTCTCAATTTCGTCCAGCGCCGACTGCAATTCCGCAATCATCTGGATGGAAATAGCGTTGCGCTTCTCCGGCCGGTTCAGCGTGATCGTGGAAAGGTGGCCCGAAGTCTCGAATTGCAGCGTTTCGAAGTGCATAGAGAGCTCTCCTAACTTGCTACAACACCATGTGCGTACTTGGCACGAATCTCGTTGGTCATTTCAATCACTTTCGCCAGCTTCGCCCCATCGAACTCCGGCTGGACTCCCACCGACACCAGCGCCGCCAGCACGCTTTCCGTAGGAATATTCCCCACAAGTTCGTCCCCGGCGAACGGGCAGCCTCCCAAGCCTGTCAACGCGGAATCAAAACGCCGGCATCCGGCCGCATACGCCGCAAGAACTTTTTCTTCCGCATTGTCCGGCCGCGAATGAAGGTGTACGCCCAGTTCAATTCCCGCAACGTGATCCTTCACCTTCGAATAGAGTTCGTGTACCAACTCCGGAGTGGCTGTTCCTACCGTATCCGCCAGCGAAACCGTGTCCACGCGAATGTCCTTCAGCCAATCCAGCGTGTCCTGCACAATCTCCGGCCCCCAAGGCTCGTCATACGGATTGCCGAACGCCATCGAAATATAAATCACCAGCCCCTTGTTCGCCGTTTTGGTCTCTCGCTTCAGGGTTTCCACCAGTTGCCGCGATTCCGCGCGGCTCATGTTGGCGTTGGACCGGCGAAAATACGCGGAGATCGAGTAAGGGTAACCAATCGTGGACACGCCCGGTGCGGCGAGCGCCCGCTCCAGGCCCTTTTCGTTTACCACGATTCCAATAATTTCCGGCAGCCTGCTCCCATCGGGCAGGGAACTGAGCAAGCGCGTCATCACTTCTTCGCTGTCCGCCATCTGCCTCACATGTTTCGGCGAAACAAAACTCACCGCGTCGATGTGCTGAAATCCCCCAGCGATCAGTTCCTTTAGATAGCGTGCCTTCTCTTCCGCGGGAATTAGCTCCGGCAATCCTTGCCAAGCATCCCGCGGGCACTCAATTAACTTAATGGGGTCCATGGTTCCTCAAACTTTTAAGTTGCTCTGGTGGAATCCACTTCCTAGAGTCGATTTCCAATACGAATGTCATCCCGAATCCTCGCGCCTTCTGCGGGGGGAAGGACCTGCTTTTCGCCTCCATTGAGCAAGCACGCAACAGCGCTCTTAAGTTTGCAAAACCCCCGTCTTGAATTCGCGAATCTCTGTATTCAGCGCCGCCGCCTGCAGCGCCCAGATCAACGCGTCTCGCGTCTGCGCCGGATCAATAATCACGTCCAGCCACAGCCGCGCGGCCGCATACCGCGGATCGGTCTGGTGCCCATACGTGGCCTTGATGGAATCCAGTAATTCCTTCTTCGCTTTTTCGTCCACCTTCTTGCCTTCGCGTTCCAGTTGCTTGATCTTGATCTCCGCCAGCGTGTTCGCCGCGGCATCCCCGCTCATCACCGCGAATTTCGCTGTCGGCCAGGCGAACATAAAGCGCGGATCGTACGCTTTGCCGCACATCGCGTAATTGCCCGCGCCAAAACTGCCGCCCAGAATCACGGTAATCTTCGGCACCACGCTGTTTGCCACCGCATTTACCATTTTCGCTCCGGCCCGGATGATCCCGCTCCACTCCGCATCCTTGCCGACCATGAATCCGTTCACGTCATGCAGAAAAATCAACGGGATGCGGTTCTGGTTGCAATCCATGATGAAGCGCGCCGCTTTCTCCGCCGACTCCGTATAAATCACGCCGCCAAATTCAATGCGCTTCTCGTCGGAGTGCGGCGCGTGTGTCTGCACATGTTTTTTCTGGTTAGCGACGATGCCCACGGCCCACCCGCCAATACGCGCATAGCCACAGAGCAGGGTTTCCCCATATTCCGCGCGGTATTCCTCGAACGCGCTGCCATCCACGATTCGCGCGATAATTTCGCGCATATCGTACTGCTTCCCGGGATCGCCGGAGAAAATGCCGTAAATTTCGCTCGCGGGATAAAGCGGTTCGGCCAGCCGCGCGTGGCTGAAGATCGGCGGATTCGGCGCGCCCATTTTGTCGGCCAGCGCGCGAATGCGCTTCAGGCAAGACTCATCGTCCGGCTCCCGAAAATCCACCGTCCCGCTGATCTGCGCGTGCATTGCCGCCCCGCCCAATTCCTCCGCGGAAGTTTTCTGCCCGATCGCCGCTTGCACCAGCGCGGGTCCGGCCAGGAACAGCCCCGAACCTTCCGTCATCAAAATGTGATCGCACATCACCGGAAGGTACGCTCCGCCTGCCACGCACATGCCCATGATCGCCGTCATCTGCGGAATGCCCATGGCGGTCATCACCGCGTTATTCCGGAAAACGCGCCCGAAATCGTCCGTATCCGGAAACACATCCTCTTGCAGCGGCAAAAACACTCCCGCGGAATCCACCAGGTAAATTGTCGGAATGTGGTTGTCTATGGCGATGTTCTGTGCGCGGATCACCTTCTTCGCGGTCATAGGAAAAAACGCGCCTGCCTTCACCGTCGCGTCGTTGGCGATAATCATGAACATCCGGCCGGCCACGCGTCCCAGCCCCGTGATCGTTCCCGCTGCCGGCGCGCCGCCCCACTCTTCATACATTTCATAGGCGGCATAAATGCCGAGCTCGAAAAAATGCGTGCCCGGATCGATCAGTCCGGCCACACGTTCGCGCGCGGTCAAGCGGTTCTTCTTGTGTTGAGAATCGACCGCCTTCGCGCCGCCGCCCGCGCGTATTTTTTCCTCTTCGTTTTTCAGCTCGGTCAGAAGCTCCACCATTTGGTGAGAGTTTTTCTCGAATTGTGGGGATTTGGGATTGACGGTACTTTTAAGAACCGAAGAGGACACGCGGTGACCTCGCAGAACAAATTCGCAGCTCATTGAGTATACGGAGTTAGCCACGCGAGAAGCAAAGCCCCCCCATGGAGTGCGGCGGCCCAGCCGCCGCTTTTACAGCCTCCACCTCACCGCAATCGACAGGTTGGCCGCCCGACCAAATTACAATTCTTGCCTTCTTGCAACTTCAACGTTCCGTTGACTTAGTAGTGGCGGGACTTTAGTCCCGTGCCTTTTCTTGGGTTCCTCTTCGTACCGGCCGACCTTCGGTCGGTCCGTCTTGGGTTGCTCTCTCCCAAGCCCATAACATGGGTTCCACCCAAATTTTCTTCGCCCTCCTGCCACAAACTCCAAGCTCCATGGGCCTTGACCCGCGACACCTGAGACGATACGCTCTCAATCACCGCGGCCACCTACGCCGCAATCTTCCGCCGGAGGCGCCTGTGCACACCAACGTAATTGATCGCCGGGACAAGTGTGCGCGCAGCTCCGCAACTCGCTAGCAGACTATCGCAATCGCAAAATCCAGCAGCAAAATGAAGTTGGCAGCTTCGTAGAATCGTCCCTACGAAGCATAGCTGTCGCCGGCGTCTCGAAGGGAGACGCCAGGCGCTGCCAGAAGGCAGCAGAAGGATTTCTCCGTGAATCTGAAACAAAAGAATCTGCAATTGACCTTGGACCTCGCACGCGAACTCGAACTTGCCGAAGCTCAGGCCGCGGTAGGGTGCGCCGACAGGATGATCGAGATGCAATCCAACTCAGAGGGCGCCGTAGAACGGATTGCCGGTGGTTTTGCCGTCTACTGCGGGGCAGGGAATCCCGTCACGCAGGCGGTTGGCCTGGGTTTGCAAGGCCCGCTTAGCGCGGAAGAGTTCAATCAACTCGAAGCGTTCTATTTCTCCCGCAACGAACCCGTGCGCGTGGAAACCTGCCCGCTTGCCGACCCAACGCTCTTCGAACACTACAAAGAGCGCCACTACTACGCCAGCGAATTTTCCAACGTCATGGTTCGCCCGGTTTTAGATGGTGCAACGCCGCCGCCGGCAGCTCCCGGAATCGACATTCGCCTCGCCGCTCCGGACGAGCTAGACCTCTGGGTCATGACCGTAGCACAAGGCTTTGCCGAAAATTATCCCGTCACTCACGAAATCCTAAGCGTCATGAAAATGTTCGCCATCGTGGAAAACACGCAGTGCTTCCTCGCGCGCATCGATGGCCACGTCGTTGGCGGAGCAACTCTCGCCATCCGTGGAAGAATCGCCGGACTCTTCGGCGCCAGCACTCTTTCCGAATTCCGCAACCGCGGCGTACAAACCGCCCTTCTTCACACACGCCTCCGAAGTGCGGCCGAAGCGCGCTGCGAACTAGCCATGAGCCTCGCCCAACCCGGCAGCCACTCCCAACGCAACATCACCCGTCTCGGCTTCCAGACCCTATACACCAGAGTGAAATTCGAACGCGCCGTTCCCACACCCTAGGCGCATGGCTTCAGCCGTGCCTTACTCGCATCCTGGTGCCCCATTCTGAGCGCCTTTTGCGAAGGGTGGGTCCTGGGTTTTCTTTCCGCTGCCGATTCATGCTGTAGATTCTCACTTCAACGGCTTCAACAGCGCAGTTCTAGCCGCCGCATCCTAGCGTTCTGGAGGAGCCGCTGTTTCTTTAGGGGGTCGGGGCTTCAGCCCCTGAGGATTCCGAATGGCCAATATTTTGCAAGCAACTCTAACTCGCTGTCGCAAACCGCCTGTGAATAAACTCCACAATATCCTGCGTTGAAGTCCCCGGCAAAAAAATCCCCGCAACACCCGCCGCCTTCAACGCTGGAATATCCGCCTCCGGAATAATCCCGCCCACGAGCACGGTAACGTCGTCCATGCCTTTTTCATGAAGCAGTTTCATCAACTGCGGACACAACGTATTGTGCGCGCCGGAAAGGATCGACAGGCCGATCACGTCCACATCCTCTTGCGCCGCAGCGGAAGCAATCATCTCCGGTGTTTGCCGCAGCCCGGTATAGATCACTTCCATGCCGGCATCCCGCAACGCTCGCGCAATCACTTTGGCGCCGCGGTCATGTCCGTCCAACCCCGGCTTGGCAATCAGCACCCGAATCTTCTTTTCCGGCATTCTTTTTAGCCTCTGTGGTAAAGAAAGCGGTTCGCGAAATCCTGGATCAAGTGACAGCAACTTCCTCATACGCGCCAAACACAGTGCGCAGCGCCTCGCAAATCTCACCCAGCGTCGCGTAAGCCTTCACGGCATCGTAAATAAACGGCATCAAATTGTCGCTGCCTTCCGCCGCCTTGCGCAGCGCTTGAAGCCGCCGTTCCACTTCCGCCCCGGAGCGTTCCGCGCGCAGTTTCGAAAGCCGCGCCTCCTGCCGCCGCCCCACAGTCTCATCGATCTGCAGCAATTCGATCGGCTTCTCCGGCGTCACGTACTCATTCACCCCAACAATAATCTTTTCCTTGTTGTCCACAGCCATCTGGTACCGGTAGCTGGCCTCCGCAATCTCCCGCTGCGGATAACTCTTCTCGATCGCCGCTACCATTCCGCCCATCGCATCGATCCGCCGCACGTACTCCCATGCACCCTGCTCCACTTCGTTCGTCAGCGCCTCAACAAAGTACGATCCACCAAGCGGGTCAACTGTATTCGTCACGCCAGTCTCATGCGCGATGATCTGCTGCGTGCGCAGCGCCACAGTTGCGGCAAACTCCGTCGGCAACGCCCACGCCTCATCCAGCGAATTCGTGTGCAGAGACTGCGTTCCGCCCATCACCCCGGCCAGCGCCTGAATCGCCGTGCGCACCACGTTGTTGATCGGCTGCTGCGCCGTAAGCGAACATCCCGCCGTCTGCGTATGAAACCGCAACGCCCACGAACGCGGATTCTTCGCCTTGTACCGCTCCGTCATCGCCTTGTACCAGATCCGTCGCGCCGCCCGGTATTTCGCAATTTCCTCAAAAAAATCATTGTGCGCGTTAAAGAAAAACGAAAGTTGCGGCGTGAACTCGTCCACCGGCAATCCGCGTCGCATGGCCCACTCCACATACTCCATGCCATCGCGTAGCGTGAACGCCAGTTCCTGGATCGCCGTCGAACCCGCCTCGCGGATGTGATAGCCGCTGATCGAAATCACGTTGAATTTCGGTGTGTGCTTCATTCCAAATTCAAACGTGTCGATTACCAGCCGCATGGAGGGCTCCGGCGGGTAAATGTATTCCTTCTGCGCGATATACTCCTTCAAAATGTCGTTCTGCAGCGTACCTGAAATTTTCTTCCAGTCCGCGCCTTGTTTTTCCGCCACCGCCAGGTACATCGCCCAGATCACCGCCGCCGGCGAGTTGATTGTCATCGACGTCGTGACATCCGCGAGCGGAATCCGATCGAACAACACTTCCATGTCCGCCAACGAACTGACCGCCACTCCGCATTTGCCGACTTCGCCTTCGGACAGCGGATGGTCGGAGTCGTAGCCCATCAAAGTCGGCAGATCGAACGCGGTAGACAGCCCCGTCTGCCCGTGTTCCAGCAGGTAGCGAAAGCGCTGGTTGGTGTCCTCTGCGGTCCCAAATCCCGCGAACTGCCGCATCGTCCAAAGCCGCGTGCGATACATCGTGGGATGAATCCCCCGCGTATACGGCGGTTGCCCCGGAAAGTTCAAATCGCGCGCAGCATCCCAATTCCCCAGGTCTGCTTCCGTATACAGCCGCCGGATGGGGTAACTGGACGTGGTCGTAAATTCTTTCTGTCTCTCCAGGCTTTTCGCCAGCGTGGGATCGAGCGTATTTTTCTCCCAGGATTGTTCGGCGGGGGAGGGATTGCGCTTATTTGGCGGGTTGGCAGGCGTTTTCGCCTTCATATCCGAAGGTTCACTCATGAATTGGCGCTCCCGGAGCGTGAAGTCGCAGCGTGCAGGGAACTGGGTAGAATAAGGAATTCAATATGGAGCACGTCACAAAAAGTAATGCTATGCGAAAGAACCGCAACGGGCAAGCGCACCACCGCCGATTCAGCAACGGCACCGAAGGTGCGTCCTGAGGCTTTTGGCTGTGACGTCAGGGCACGGCTTCAGCCGTGCCGCAACCGCCGCAAAAAATAAGGCTTTAGCCGCTGAGGGCCGGTTTACACATACCCTCGTACGGGCTGCGTAGCCCGCACAACACCTGATTGTCGTCGCCCTTACTTCTGTCCCGGCACCAACCCCTTATCCAACGCCTTGAACAACTCTTCCGTTCCCACCACCTGCCCGTTCATCGTCCCGGGAATCAACGTGTCTTTCTCGATGTCGCCCTTCTTGGCGCCCGCAATCGTCACGTTATTCACCTCCAGCGTCCGGCCAAGCGCGCGTTCGTAATTGGCCTTCGCTTCGGCAAGACTCGCCAGCGCACGCAATTCCGTGCCTTGCGCGGTAATCAAGTCGCGTTGCGTCAGAATCACGTTGTACACCGTCGAAGCGCCCAGTTGGTATTTCTTCTGCTCGGCGTCAAACGTCTGTTGCTGCAGTTCGCGTGCTTTGGTAGCCGCGTCCACCTGCGCGCGTCCTTGCTCCACGGCGATGGTCGTGTTTCGTACGTCCAGCAGCGCGTTGTTCTTTGTCTGCTGCACTTCCGCCTCAAATTGCCGCTCCACCAACTGCGCGTGAATGTTATCCGCTTGGTTGGCGCGATTGCGAATCGGCAAGCTCAGTGTCAGCTGCCCGGAATATACGGGGAAATTATTGTGGAAGATCTGCGATTGCGCCGTCCCGAACCCCTGCTTGGCAACGCCCGTTGTCGGAGTGACCGTTTCCGGCAGGTAATATCCCGGAATCGGCACGCCGTTCGCATCCACGACGGGAGCGCCAGAAACTGTTGCGGGTGCGCCGCTGATAAACGAATTGCCGGCCAGGCCGTTGGAAGAGTATTGCAGTCCAAGCGTGGCGGCGGGCAGCAGCGCGTTGCGAGTAAACTTCACGTCGAGCTCCGCGTTTTTCAGGTTGAAATACTGTTCCTGAAGATCGGGGCGCTTCTGGAACGCTTCTTTCACAGCATCCGCGAACGAAGAAGTCTCCACCGCCGCTGGGCTCTCCGGCTTGTCCGTCGGAACGATTTCCACGTCCAGCAGATTCGAAGCCATCGGATCCTTGGCAATATAGTTCTTCAGCGTCAGATCATCCTGCAATTGAATGGTTTGCGCCACGATCAAATTCTGGCGGTCCGTAGCTAATTCGGATTCCGCGCGCGTCACGTCGAGCGGAGCCATGGTGCCGATTTCCAGCTGCTTTTTGTTGTCGTTGTAAAGCTTCTCAGACACGGTTACGGCCTGCTGTTGCACCTTCACGTTCTCTCGTGCGTAAACCAGCTCCCAATAGGCCGTGATGGTATTCGTCACCGTGGTGATGGCTTGCTGCGCAAACTGCAAGTCTGCGATTTTACGATTGTTTTCCGCAATGATGATGTTGCGCCGGTTCACAAAGCGGCCCGCGCCCGCCAGCAGTTGCTGTTGAAACCCGATGTTTATCGAGGACTGTACGTAGGGATTGAAAAAGTTGTCCGCCGTAGAAGATGCTCGGGTATTGTCCCAAGACACGCTGAGCGAGGAGCCAGTCGCGAAGCTTTGCTGGTAAGCGGTGTTGTATGTCGCAGTATGAGAGAACAGCGGCTGCGCTGTCGATGTGCTGCCCGAGGCGCCCAAGCCGGAGATGAAGGGGTTAGCGATCGGAATCGTGGCGTCGGCGAACTGCAGCGTCTGCGTGAGTACCGGGTCGTAGTACAGTTCCGGAAGGTTCGCCGTCGATCCCACCGCAATGCTGCCGGGAGTGCCGTAGCCGTAACCACCAGCTCGCGCTTTCAGCAAGCTGACGTCGGCCATCCACGGCGTATAGCGCTGCACCACGATGTCCATGCTGTTTTCCAGTGCCAACGCGATCGCATCCTGCAGGCTCAGCGGCATCTTGCCGTCATGAATCAACTGGTCCAAACGCGGCGAGTTCGTTAGTACGCCCGGATCGACATACTGCGTCCGGTAAGGATTAATGATGTTTGGAAACCAGCTCGGCGGCTTCGAGAAGTCAAACTTGGAGACCCCCAGCGAAATCGGTACTCCGCCCTGCGCTGCGGCATGTCCCTGCGCGGGCGAAGATGGCTCCTGCGCCAGGATCGGGGCCACTGGCGTTCCGGCCATCACGCCAACCAGGATCGCAGCAAGCAGGGGTCGAACTAACGGCTTCTTCATGGGATAACCTCACCTCAGACAATTGAAAAGACTTGGAGCGTTAATACAGCGATTACTGTAATTCCGATGCTTCTTCTAGTGTAAACGTTCGCAACACCCAATTTGTTTCAAAAGACGGGATCTTAAGGAAGCGTGGCAACCGGCAAAAATATCCCGCACACACGGAAAAGCCAGTTTAGCAAGGCGCCCTAACCTTGACAACGCGAGAACTGGCAGCTAATCTCCTGACGTTTCGACGTTTAGGTGGTGCAAAGGGTTAGTTCTGCGAATGACGGAAGGTATGTTTACACGCGAGGAACTTTTTCAGCTCTTTGAGATGGCCGGTGCCATCCGCCATGGCCATTTTGAGCTTTCCAGCGGCCGCCACAGTGACACCTACGTCCAATGCGCCCTGGTTCTGCGCTACCCCCGTTACGCGGAGAAACTAGGCCAGGCCCTGGCAGCGCTTTTTTCCGATGCCCGCATCGATGTTGTCGTTTCCCCTGCTCTCGGTGGCGTGATTATCGGCCAGGAAGTAGCCCGGGCCCTGCCCACTCCGAACGATGAGCTTGGCGGCGGCATCCCCGCCTTATTTGTCGAGCGCGATGGTAGCGGCACCATGACTATGCGCCGCGGCTTCTCCCTGAAGCCCGATCAGCATGTCCTTGTCGTCGAAGATGTCTGGACAACCGGCGGCTCCACGGAAGAAACCATCCACGTAGTCCAGGAAGCCGGTGGCCGTGTGGTTGCAGCGGGTGCCTTGATCGATCGCAGCGGCGGCACTATCGAATTTCCCGTGGAATCCAACGCCCTCATCCAACTCAAAATTGACAGCTACGAGCCCGAAGATTGCCCCCTCTGCCGCCAAGGAAACGTAGCCGTCAAACCCGGCAGCCGCTTCGTCCGCTCCGCTTCCTAAGTGGCAACTCGCAAAACTCAGCAGCCAGAACCCACTTTCTGTAAACTACCAAAAGCCATCTCATAAATGCCGGTTAGGGGGTCGGAGCTTCAGCTCCGACATTTAGAGCCACGAAAACCGGGCTTTAGCCCCTGAGGAAACTCTTCTCTTCACACCGATCGTTTCATGAGACGAGTTGTACAAACTACAAACTCCCGACTTCTTCATGCGCTATTTCAAACTCACCATAGCCTACGACGGCACGGACTTTCACGGCTGGCAGTTTCAAGCCAACAAACCAACAATTCAGGGCGAAATTGTCGCCGTCCTTCGCCGCCTCACTCAGGAAAACGTCCAGTTACTAGGCGCCGGCCGCACCGATGCCGGAGTGCACGCCCTTGGCCAAGTCGGCAGCTTCCGCACGCAATCGCCGCTCTCCGCCCTGGAATTTCAACGCGCCCTCAACGCCCTCTTGCCTCCCGCCATCCGCATCGTAGCCGCCGAAGAGAAAGGCCCGGACTTCAACGCGCGCTGGTCCGCTAAAGCAAAAGTCTATCGCTACCGCATCTACCGCGGAAAAGTTCTCCCCCCGATGCTCTGGCGTTACGTCTTGCATTATCCATTTCCGTTGGACGAAGCCGCCATGAAAGATGCCGCGGCGCGTTTCGTTGGCATCCACGATTTTTCTTCCTTCGCCGCGTCCACCGGTTCCGAAGACGACGACAAGGAACGCAACATGGTGCGCGAAATTTTCTCCACCGAACTCGCACGCACCGAAGACGGCCAGGAACTCTGGTTCACCGTCCACGGCCGCTCCTTCCTCCGCTACATGGTCCGCAAAATGGTAGGCACCCTACTAGAAGTAGGCCGCGGAAAGCTAACTCCAGCCGACATCGACAACCTCTACGTCCTGAAAGACCGCTCCAAATCCGGCCCCACCGTCCCCCCCCAAGGCCTCTTCATGGTAACCGTAGACCACGACGAACCCTTCCGCCTCCCCACGTAATATGCCCACACAAAAAAACACACACGTCATTCCGAACGAAGTCTGCGAACTGAGGAATCCCTCTTCGATCTCAACGCGCCACCATGTAGCGCTGGCTTTCATGCCAGCGCTCTTGGGTTCTCCATCCACACCACTTCCTGTCCGTCATCCAACGAAATGGTCACTGCCATCCTTAGGAGTCCGAAGTGGCACAGGCACTCCTGCCTGTATCCTGGAGTTTTTGAAGCGCTAGCTTGCACTCCAACTCTTGCCATCTCTGCGTAGGGGCGCCGCACTGCTGCGCCCCATGTCCGCACCGCCACTGCGTCTTGCAATCACCCCCTCCTGGGTGCCCACCCTGAGTCCGCGAAGGGTGGGTCTTAGGTTTTTCCCCTCCGAAACTCCCAACTCCCGACTACGAACTCCGGACTCTCCCAAAACAAAAAACGCCGCCGGTAGGACTCCCTACCAGCGGCGCTCTCGTTCAGGGGGGAAGTTAGTTCGTCGTGGCCGACGCAAATCCCGTGAAGTACGTCAGCACATACCCATTAATCGTGCCGTTCGCCTGCGGGATTCCGTAGACCTTCACCGGCGTACCGGTAACGAGGTTCGTCGACAGCGTGTTCTGCCCAGCCGTGGTCGTAATGTCCACCGGACTGATCGTCAACACGCCGTTGCTCCAATCCACCTGGTAAACCAGCGTGGCAGAGCCGGAAGTAGTATTCAGGTTCACCGTCACCGCGTTCGTGCCGCCAGCGACGCTAACCGTGAAGGTGCCGTTGTTATACGACGTCGCTGCCGCAGCCAGCGGAATCGTGGTGGGCGTCAGCACTGCCGAAGGCGCGTTCCACGCCGCCGGAGTATTCTGCGCGTTCCACTTGGCATACGTCTCGCCTGCGGCCTGCATCAAGCCGACGCTGCCGCCAAAGTTCACGGTTCCATTCGTGGCGTTGTCGAAGTCCGAAATCGCATTCGCGCCGCTGTCCACGATCGTCGGGAACGTAAAGTTCCAGAACTTGAATCCGGTGATCGCGTTGCCCGACTGCGGATCGTTGCCATTCGGCATCGTGGAGGGAATAAACGGCAGTTGCAGCGTGTAATCGTCGCTCGCCGTGTGGAAATCACGCGTGTAGTTGAAGCTGGTCAAATTGCTGCCGGTGATCGTTCCATCGTAGCGCGCGATTTCAATATCGATCTCGCTGGCAACAAACGGGCTCGCCAACGGATCGACCACGCTCGCATGCACTTTGAATCCACGCACGAGGTTGGACAAAAACGCCGTTCCCTGTCCGATCGCCGTGGCATCCGATTGCGCATTCGAAGGCGTGCGGAAGAAGAACAGCGTGTTCGCGTCCACCGTCAAGGGAACGCCCGCGCCCAATTCGTTTTCAACCACCAGCGTGTTGCTGGTTGTGTCGACGTGCAGCACGTGGCCTTCAGGGCTGATCCACACGCTGTTAAACGAACTGCTCGCCCACAGTCGCACGGCCACCAGTGTTCCATCTTCCTGGTACCGCGCTGCCACGCGAATATATTTGCCTACGATGCTCGCGGCAATCGAGCTGAAATCCTTAATCGTGGCCACGGTCTTCGCGTCCACGTCATAGTAGAGAGTTCCATTCGTGGAATCCGCCAGAATCGAAAGCGCCTGATTCGTGGAGATGGCCGTCTCCGGATTGGTTGGCGGATAAACTGGATAGTCCTTGTCGAACGTCAGCGAAGTGTTGTCGCTGGAAACCGCCGTCACCGTTCCGTAGTGATGGCGCAGGATCAGCCGTGTGATGTCGAAGATACGCCGGTGACGTATTGTTCCATTGAAGTTCACCGCCCACATCGTTGTGCCACCGCCCGAAGGAGGCACGTGCGCCACGATGAACGCCGGATGCGCCAGATCGAAGTCCAGATCCAACGCGTTGCTCTGCGTCGCGGTCACCACCAGCGGCGCCGCAAGGTTTAATGTCACGGGCACCGTCAAACTTCCCACGCTGCCTTGCGTCTTCATGATTTGAATCTGGCTGGAAGGAATCGTCGAACCCGCAGCAGCCGCAAATCCCGTCTCCGGATCGGCCGAAGCGGTCAGCAGCACATCGCCCGGATTGCCACTGATCGTGATCGTTGCCGAAGTGTACGTACCCACAGGCACGCTGACATTTCCAAGAATTTCATTGAGCTGATCGAGTTGCAGCAAGTTGATGCACGGCGCCGAGCTTGCTGCCGTGTACACCGTCACCGGAGTTCCCCCGCCTTGCGGAGTCAACGCGATCGACAGCACTTTCACGCCGATCGTTGCCCAATCTTCGGTCGGCGAGTCGCTCACGATCAAGCTGACCGTGCCGTTTTGCGGCGCTGTTGGTCCGACAGGACTCCCCGTCGAGGAACTTCCGGAAGAGCATCCTAGAGAAAAGAGCGTCACCGCAGCCGCGGCCGCACCAAGCATCACCCGCGAATAAAGACACTTCATTTGTATTCTCCTGATGAGGGGCGAGCCTCACGCTATTAAATTGAGTTCGTGGTCACTGCGATTCTGTTTCAACCACCGAGGCCCGTCATAAATCGACAAGCTCGATTACCAGGTCAAACCCGCCTGCCCAGGAAAGGTTGCACGGGAAATATTATTCATAAGTGGTACCAAAGTACTACGAGTACAGCTATCCTCGCGCTATAGCTGAGTTTGTAATTCCCCATGTCTCGGATAAAATGCGCGCTATGAAACGTCACCATACGATACCCACCTTGCGATTTCTCGCCATTTTCCTGCTTGCTTGTGCCGCCGGCGTAACGCCGCGTTCGCTCGCCGCTCAGGAGAAGCATCCTTTCGGTCTTGATGATTATTCCGCGCTTCGTCGCGCCCGCGCCCTTGCCGTCACTCCCGATGGAAAACTAATTCTGTACAACGTCAGCTATGATGGCGACAAAGGGCCCACAAAAAACGAGTGGCGCCTCATTGATGTGTCCGGAGAAAACAGCCGCAAGCTGGAGCTGCCCGAGTCATTCCACCCGTCGGGATTCACAAAAGACGGCCAGTCTCTCTACGGTTCTTACCAGGTCGATAAGAAAGGCCAGTTGGGGATCGTTCCGCTCGCTGGCGGAAATCCCACGCAAATTATTGCGCTGCCCAACGGCATTGGCGGAATCTCGATTTCTCCCGATGGCGACAAGTTCGCCTTCACCGCGGATCCGAGCCCGGTTGATCCCCTGGCCGAAGTTCGTCACGTTGTCGAAAACGATGTGACCAGCGTTTACGTCGCCAGCGTTAACGGCTCGCAAGGTGCCTGGTGGTGCCCGGAATTGAAAGATGTATCGGAGTTGGCATGGTCGCCGGACAGCTCGCAGTTGGCCGTCGTTACCCAATACCAAAAAATCGGCCATCATGACGTCCATTCTTTCCTTTGGGTTTGCTCTTCCAACGGTGCCCGCAAAGTGGCAGAGATTTCGAACGCGGTTGCCGGCCTCGCCTGGGCAAATGGCGGAAAAGATTTGGCCTTCGGCAGCACCACAACCGATGTGCTGACTCCCGATCATCTCTGGACTGTCCCCGTTTCCGGTGGCACGCCGCAGGATCAGACGCCTCATCTAGACGGAGGCATCGCGGGTGGCGTTGGCGATCCTCACGGTAATGTTTGGTTGGAAATGCACAAGGGCACGATCGTTGAGGTCTATTCCTATCGCGATGGAAAATTGTCGCCCGCTTATCGTTGGTCGGGCGGCATCATCGCTGGTACGCCGGTGGGCTCACCCTTCGCTTCCGCCTCGCCAGTCCTCGCCTTCACCGTCGGCGATCCTACGCACTCCATGAATGTAGCGGTGCTTCACGGAACGGAACTGCAGAAGATCACCCACGAAGGCGACGACACTCTCGCCAAGGTCGCGCTCGGCGAAGTTCGTGTTGTGAACTGGACCGCCAAAGACGGCACCAAGCTCGAAGGCATCCTCACTCTCCCCGCCAATTACGAAGCAGGGAAGCGCTATCCCTTCCTCGTTCTTCCGCATGGCGGCCCGGAAGCGAATGACACTCTGGACTTCGATCTCTTTTCCCGCATGATTGCCGGCTTCGGCTACGTCGTCCTTCAGCCGCAATATCGCGGTTCTACCGGTTACGGCACCGATTTCCTTCAAGCCATCTATCAGCATTTCGGCGATCGAGCCTACAGCGATGTGGACAGTGCCACGGATTTCGCCATCGCCCAGGGCTGGGCCGATCCGAATCGCCTCGCCATCTTCGGCTGGAGCGCCGGTGGCTTCATGACCTCATGGACCGTCACGCAAACGCATCGCTACAAAGCCGCCGTCGAAGGCGCCGGCATCACCGATTGGCTCAGCTTCATTCCCACCAGCGACATCGGCCAGGTTGACTACGACCTGCGCCTCCAGGAAAAAGATCCCACGGCATTCTTGCAATTTTCCGCGGTGATGCACGCCGATCAGGTCACCACGCCGCTGCTGATTCTCCACGGCGAAGCCGACCTCCGCGTGCCCACCTTCCAGGGCCGAGAATTCTTCGTCCTTCTCGCCGAACGCGGCAAAACCGTCCGCATGGTCACCTATCCCGGCTCGCCCCATTTCCCGCGCCTCGCCGAACAACGCCGCGACATCTTCACCGAACTAGAATCTTGGTTACAAAAATACAACCCGTAGCCAAGCACCAATCCAAATGGTTCCTAACCTTCGCCTTCATTGCGTAATCAGCGCCAGAGGCGCGGCAAATCTTAGCCCAGCGCGTCAGCGCTGGGCGCCAATGAATCCCGGGACGAGCGCCGGAAGGTGCGACACATCTTCCCGCACGCTCCATTCCGATTTTCCATTTCCCCCGCCGCCGGGTGCCCCACACGCCGCCGTTGCGCGTGGGTTCTTGGGTTCACGATTTTCCGATTTCCCTTTTCCACTTTCCATCCCAGTCACCCCACGTGAACTCTCCCGCTCATTACGCTAGAATCAAACCCATGGCCGCCTCTCCCGTCATTCTCGAAGCTCTTCCGTCCATCGATCCGGCAACCGGCAAGGTCTCCGCGAATTACGAACGCACCCCTCCTCTCCAAGTCCCGCACCTGATCGCCAAAGCCCGCGAAGCACAAGCCGCCTGGGCAAAAGTCCCCGTAAAAGACCGCTGCGCCCGAATCGCCATCCTCCAGAAAAAAATCCTCGCCGCCCGCGAAGCGCTCACCGACGCCCTCGTCCGCGAATCCGGCAAGCCTCGCGCCGAAGCAAAATTCGCGGATATTTTCGTCGCGCTGGACACCGCCGCCTATTACGCCAAGCACGGCCCGTCGCTGCTCAAGCCCGAAAAAGTCCCCCATCACAGTACCGCCGCAAAATTAAAATCCGGCGTCCTTCTCTACGAGCCCCTCGGTGTGCTAGCCATCATCAGCTCCTGGAATTATCCCCTTGCGATTCCGGTCAGCCAGATCATCCCCGCACTCGCCGCCGGTAACGCGGTCGTTTGCAAAACCAGCGACTTCACTCCCGAATGCGGCGCACTGATCGAAAAATTATTTCGCGACGCCGGATTCCCCGAAGGCCTCGTCACGCTGTTGCAAGGAAGTGGCGACGTCGGCCAGGCCCTGATCGATGCTCACCCAGACAAAGTTTTCTTCACCGGCAGCGTTTTCACCGGCCGTCACGTTGCCGAAGCCTGCGCGCGCGAATTGATTCCCAGCGTTTTGGAACTCGGCGGCAAAGACGCCATGGTCGTGCTCGCCGACGCCGATATAAACGTCACGTCCAGCGCCGCCGTTTGGGGCAGCTTCACCAATTGCGGTCAAGTGTGCCTGTCGCTGGAACGCGTCTTTGTCGAATCTTCCGTCAGCGACCAATTCCTCCAGGCCTGCGTCCAAAAAACGCAAAAGCTGCGCCTTGGTCCCGGCAACGATCCCCAAACCGACATTGGCCCGCTCATCCGCCCGCAGCACGTCCAGCGCATGAGCGATCTGATCGCCGACGCCGTCCAGCGCGGCGCAAAAGTCCTCTGCGGCGGCCACGCCAGGCCCGATCTCGGTCCCAACTTTTTCGAACCCACAGTTCTCACCGGCGCGGACGCCTCCATGCAGCTCTTCCGTGACGAAACATTCGGCCCAATCCTCGCCGTCCAGGTGGTTCGCGACGCCGAAGAAGCAATTCGCCTGGCCAACGACACGGAATTTGCCCTCGCCGCCAGTGTCTGGACACGCGACACCGCCCGCGGCACAAAGATCGCCAAGCAGCTTCGCGCCGGCACCGTCATGGTCAACGACGCCATTTGCGGTTTCGCCATCGCCGAAGCCCCGCACGGCGGCACAGGTCTTAGCGGCTGGGGACGCACCCACGGCAAAGCCGGCCTGCTCGAAATGGTGCATCTAAAATATATGGATGTAGACAAGCTGCCGCGCATGGAAAAGCCCTGGTGGTATCGCTACGGCCCTGATCTGGAAAAGGCAGCCGACGCCTTTTTGCGCTTCGAATTCAGCGGTGGCTTGTCCGCGCGCCTGCGCAATGCCCGCGGCGCGATGAAAACTATGTTTCGCGACCGTGGCTTCTAATTCACCTGTAGCGCGGGGTGAGTCTGCGAGCCCTGCGGGTTTTGAAGCGTAACAGGGTTTTGAGCCGTAGCAAATGCGATAGCGCAATCGAAGGAGAACACACGTGCCCGAAGAAATCACGCCACCAGCCGTCGCGGATGCGGCT
Organism: Candidatus Acidiferrales bacterium; assembly: GCA_963701055.1. Classification (GTDB taxonomy): domain Bacteria; phylum Acidobacteriota; class Terriglobia; order Acidiferrales; family UBA7541; genus Acidiferrum. Next base: position 3,012,009 of record OY969563.1, read on the forward strand.
CCCCCGCCCGAAGAAAAGGCCGCTGCGCCCAAGGTCAAAACGCGCAAACCCAAACAGCGAGCCTGCGACGAAAAAGATACCAAAGGCAAACTCTGCAACGGCCATCTGAAGCGCTGGTTCGACTATTCTCCCGAAATCGCCACGCTCGTCGGCAAAGGCGCGGAAGTCTATCGCTGCGAATTTTGCAAAACCATCTACCGCCCCGATCCCAAGCAACAACCGAACAGTTTCACCGTCCGATACTAAGCAGGACAGGGAGGTCGCTCCGCCGTGTCCGAAAACGAACTGATCTACGATTGGAATCTGGCTGGCCAAGTCCCCATCCCTCAGGGTACGCAAGTCCTCGTCAATGACGAAACCTTGCGCGACGGCCTGCAAAATCCGTCCATCCACGATCCCACCATCGAAGAAAAAATCGAAATCCTGCACCTGATGGAATCCCTGGCCATCGATTCCGTAAATATCGGATTGCCTGGCGCCGGAGCACGCGCGGCAAGAGATGCGGAAGCGTTGGCGCGCGAAATTGTCAACCACCACATGCGCATCAAGCCCAACTGCGCCGCGCGCACCGTGGAAGCCGACATTCGCCCCATCGTGGAAATTTCCCAACGCGTCGGCATTCCTATCGAAGCCGCCACATTTCTCGGCTCCAGCCCCATTCGCAGGCTTGTGGAAGATTGGAGCGTCGACCACCTCGAGCGCACCACCGAGAACGCCGTAAAATTTGCCGTCGCTCACGGCCTGCCTTCCATGTACGTCACGGAAGACACCGTGCGCACCGACCCCGCCACCGTCGAGCGCCTCTACAAAACCGCGATTCGCAGCGGCGCCCGCGCCATCGTTCTTTGCGACACTGTCGGCCACGCCACGCCCGAAGGCGCCTACAATCTCGTGAAATTCGTGGTCGCCAACGTCGTAAAGCCTTCCGGCGAAGACATTCGTGTCGACTGGCACGGCCATCGCGACCGCGGTCTGGCCATCGCCAATTCTCTGGCAGCCATTGCCGCGGGCGCACGCCAGATCCACGGTGTCGCCTTGTCCCTCGGCGAACGTGTCGGCAACACTCCCATGGAATTGCTTCTCATCAATTTGCGCCTCATGGGATTGCGCCAGAACGATCTCTCATACCTCCGCGCCTACTGCGCCAAAGTCGCCTCCGCCACGCACACCGTCATCCCTCCAAATTATCCTGTCTTCGGCCGCGACGCCTTCCGCACCGCCACTGGCGTTCACGCCGCCGCCATCATCAAAGCTCTCCGCAGCCACGATCGCAGGCTTGCCGACGCGGTCTACAGCGGTGTTCCCGCGCATCTTGTCGGCCTGGAACAAATCGTCGAAATCGGTCCGATGAGCGGCAAGTCCAACGTGATTTACTGGCTCGCCCGCCACGGCATCGCCGAAACCGACGAAGTCGTGAACCGCATATTTGAAGCGGCCAAGCAATCCTCGCGCGTCCTGACCGACGAAGAAGTCCACGCCCTTTGCAACGCGCCCGGCGCCGCCGCGTAACCTTTTCCTCACCCAACCCCACTCTGCTACGTCCGCGTGTTATAGAATGCCGTGTATCCCTCCATGAACGTCGCAAGCACATCTTTCCCGTCGCGCTACCAAATTTTCCTGGCCTTTGTGACAGTGAAACGCTTTGCCGTTTGCGCTATCCTCTTGGCTATGCCCATTCGCTCCTCCGCCGTTCCCTCCACAGCGCGGGCTATCCGTACGACTTCGCTCGCGGATCAACCTCAGGTGCGCGACGCCCTCGATTGGCTGGACCACAATCTCGATTGGACCACCGCGCAGCAAATCCGCCTGACAGAAATTCCCGCTCCCTCCTTTCAGGAAGAAAAGCGCGCCCAGGCTGTGAAGGAAATCCTTTCCGCCGAAGGACTGTCCGTATATACGGACAAGGTCGGCAACGTCATCGGCGAACTCCGCGGCGCGGAAGATAAAGAAGTTGTGCTTCTCTCTGCCCACCTCGATACCGTTTTCCCCGCGGGCACCGAAATCAACGTCAAGCGCGAAGGAGACCGTCTCGTTGCGCCCGGCATCTCCGATAATGGCACCGGCCTCGCCGGATTGTTGGCTGTCGCGCGCGCGCTACACGTTGCGAAAATCAAGCCACAGCGAACCATCCTCTTCGCCGCAAACGTCGGCGAAGAAGGCGAAGGCAACCTCCGCGGCATGCGCGCCCTGATCGACGCCTATCGCCCAAAGTTGCGCGCCGTCATCGTCCTGGACGGCTCCGGCATCGACCATGTCACCACCAAGGCGCTGGCCTCCCGCCGCGTCGAGGTTGTCATCACCGGGCCCGGCGGCCATAGTTGGTCCGATTTCGGCATGCCCAATCCCATCAACGCTCTCGTTCGTGGTTCTGTGCGCTTTATCAATACCAAAATTCCCGCCGCCCCGCGTACCACGTTTAATCTTGGCCAGGTCGAAGGCGGCACTTCCGTCAATTCGATTCCTTTCGAAGCCAAGCTCAAGGTCGATCTCCGTTCGGAGAGCGAAGACGAAATCGTCCGCATGGAAAGCGCGCTCCGCGAATGCATGGCCGCGGGCGTCAAGGATGAGATGGACAATTCGCGCGACCGCAGCCGTGGCAAACTCGAATGGAAACTCAATTTGATTGGCAGCCGCCCTGGGGGCGATCTTCCCGCCGATTCCGCGCTACTGGCTGCGCTTCATGCTGCCGATGACGTCATTGGCAATAAGTCCCGTAACGAACGTTCCTCCACCGACGCCAACATTCCCCTCTCGATGGGTATCGAAGCGATCTCCATCGGTGCCGGCGGAAATGGCGGCGGCGCTCATTCGCTTCAGGAATGGTATGAGCCCACGGACAGGGAACTGGGCCTTAAGCGCGTTCTGCTGACCCTGCTCGGCGTTTCCGGTTTGGCTGCGGAGAAGTCGCAATGAAATTGCCGCTGCGGTTTTTTGCGCGCGGCGCGATTCTGTTTGTAATTGCTTTCGGATGTGCGGCCCTCTCGCAACAAATCTTCGCGCAAACTCCAAAATCAAAGCTCGATCCCACAACGTATTACCTCCACGGCCGCATTTACACCAACGATCCCAAACATCCCTGGGCCGACGCCATGGCCATACGCGATGGCCAGATCCTCTGCATCGGCACGATCACCCAGATTTTGCTGGATTGCGGCGGCGCCGAATCGAACGACGTGGTTCAATTGGCCGGACACTTCGTAATGCCGGGCTTCAACGACGCTCACACTCACCTTGGCGGTGCCGGCCGCGACAAGCTCACTCTCCAACTCAACAGCGCTACTTCCGTCGACGACGTTCTGAAACTCGTCAAAACCGCTGCCGGTCAGCACAAACCCGGCGAATGGATTCTCGGTAGCGGCTGGGATCAATCCCGCTGGGCTGATCAGAGTTTTCCGACTCGGCTCCAACTCGACCAGGCCGCGCCGTTCAATCCCGTTTATCTCGATCACGTCTCTGGTCACATCGCTGTTGCCAACTCCCTGGCCTTGAAGCACGCGGAGATTAATCCCGACACTCCGAATCCTGTCGGAGGCGAGATTGCTCGCTTTGCCGATGGCGAGCCGAACGGTTTGCTGAAAGAAACCGCCACGGCAATGGTCACGCAACGCATTCCCGATCCCTCCGAAGAAGAACGCCGGAAGGGAATTGAACTGGTTCTCCAGGAGCTCGCGCAAAACGGCGTCACCTCCGCTCAAGATTTTTCCACCTGGGAAGATTTTGGCGTCTATAACGATCTCAAGCTGGAAAAGAAGCTCACCGTCCGCATCACCGAATGGCTGCCGTTCACGGCTTCCACCGACGATTTGCAGAACATGCGCGCTCAGGGCGGCACCACTGATCCATGGCTCAAAACCGGCGCGCTCAAGGGCTTCCTCGATGGCGCTCTCGGCACGCACACCGCCGCGCTTCTCGCTCCGTATTCCGACGATCCTTCCACCAGCGGCATTCTCATCATGGATCCCGAAAAGGTGAAAGCCATGGCTATCGAACGCGATCGCCTGGGATTTCAAATCGCTTTTCATGCCATCGGCGATAAAGCCAACCGCGTCGCCCTGGACACTTTCGAATCCCTCGTGCGCGTCAATCCTCCCCGCGACCGCAGAGACCGCATCGAGCACGCGCAAGTCGTCGCTCCCGAAGATATGCCTCGTTTCGGAAAATTGCAGGTCATCGCTTCCATGCAGCCTTCGCATGAGACCAATGACATGCGTTGGGCCGAACAGCGCCTCGGTCCCGAACGCTCCAAAGGCGCTTACGCCTGGAAATCCTTGCAGAATGCCGGAGCCAGGCTCGCCTTCGGCACGGACTACGACGTCGAGCCTATTAATCCTCTCCGCGGGCTCTACGCTTGCGTCACCCGCGAAGGCATTGACGGCGGTCCTCCCCGCGGCTGGATCCCGCAGGAAAAACTTCCGTTGGCCGATTGCATCAGCGCCTACACGTCAGGATCGGCGTATGCCGAGTTCATGGAGGGGAAGAAAGGGGAATTGAAGGTCGGCGAATTTGCCGATTTCGTCATTCTTTCCCAAGATCTTACGAAAATCGAACCGCGCGAGTTCCTCAAGACCGAAGTGCTTCGCACTGTCGTGAATGGCAAGACCGTTTATCAGAAGAATTGAATCGTATTCAGGTCGCCGATCGCCTGTTTGTCTTTCACCTTGTAAAAATAAATGCGAACGCGGCGCCCCTTCCACGCGTCGCAGGCCGGTGCGTTTCCGGAATCTTGCTTTGCGGTCGTCACCACTTCCACTCCCGCAATATTCTGAAAACGAAAACTGAGCGCGGACGTGCCCACCGCGATCGTCACTTCACCGGGACCACTCGCGCAATCGACAGCCGAGATATTCCCCTCCACGGCATATTCAGACTCGCCGTGATGCACATCAGCCGAAGCCGGTGCGTTGCCACTCCCGCTGGCAGTAGTGGTTGACGGCTTCACCGAAGCGGGAGGACGATCGTCATGCGTCACCGGAACCTCTGTGGCCTTCTGTCCTGTCGCACTCGCTGGAGCGGCGCTCTGTTCGTTGCCCTGCCGGTTCATCGCGGCAACTTGTTTGTCGTACTGTTCGCGAACTGCCACCACCTGCAGAAGTTGCTGCGCATTCGCTCGGTCCATCGGAGTCTTCGCCGCCTGCTGAATCCGTAGCGCCAGCGCCTTGGCATCCGCTGTTTTCCCCGTATTCGCCAAAACATATCCGTAGCCGGTCGCATACGTCAGATTGCCCGGTTCCAATTCAATGGCCTTCCGCCCGGCTACATACGCCTTCTCGTACGTCGCCGGATTCGCGGAATACACTGAAGCCAGCGCGGTGTAGGCCGACGCGAACTGCGGATTCGTCTGAATTGCTTTGTCCAGATCATCGATGATCTTGGTGGCTTGCTCCGGCGTCGGCCTTCCATTTCTTAATTGCGCCTGCGCAATAAAGTAATAGGGAAAATAATCCGTCGTACCCAACTCAATGGCGTGCTGAAACGAAGCTTCCGCTGGCAGAAATTTCTGTTGCGTATACGCCAGAAATCCCTGCGCCTCATAAGCCAGCGGCAGCTTAGGATCTTCCTTAATCGCGTCGTCAATCGCGGCCATCGCTTCTTTCGGCCGCGCCGTATGCGCGTAAAAAAGTCCGCGTTGTGCATCCAGTTCCGCTGGCGGCAGCACCCGGCTCGTAAAACTCTTCGGATCGTCATGAATCGTCGTGCTGATCTTGGTCACGTAGAACGCCCGCTGCCTCGCGTACGCTTCCATCAGCGCTTCAAATTTCTTTAGATCGCCAAACGCTTTCTCCGCCGCATCCAGTTGATCGACGCTGGCGTCCCACGAAGTCAGGAATTTCGTGAACAGTTGCTGCTTACGCGCCTCTGGATCCATCATCAAGTAATGCACGATCGCCCAGGACTCCGCGTAAAACATGTTCGCGTGGTTCGCTTCGTTGTAATACGGCGAAGTGCGGTCCGCCATCAGCAGCTCATTGATCGGAATTAGCCGTTCCGTCTGCAACTCCTGTAGGTGGTACGGGGAAGGCTTTCCGATCTCCACATCCTTATCCTGAATGACGGAATTTCCATAAAACTCCGCCAGCCCTTCGCTTAGCCATACCGGCAATTCACGAAAATTCAGGTTCATGATCGCGTGCGTGTATTCGTGATACACGATCTGGTACGGATTGTCGGTCTCCACGTCCGTCCGCACCGCGACGTAATGCCGTTCTTCTCCCGGCATATATAAACCCGCGGGATGCGCGCGGCCCTTGCCTTCCCAATAAGCGGGAATCAACGTTTTCAATGAATCTTCATTCTTAACAGCGAAAATAATCAGCGGCTTGCCCAGGTCCAGGCGCCATTTCGGAAACGTCGTGTGAAACACTTCGCGGAATTGCTCGAACTGGTCGGCCATCTTCCGCGCTTCCTTCTCGCCGCCATTGCTGATCACCGTGAAATGCGGAGATTGCACTTCGATCCAGGTATCTTTTGCGGGGGCTGTGGGAGCCAGGATGCCGGTGAGGAGCAACGCGAGAATCGAGCAAAATGCAACGCGAAGCCTTTGGCGGAAGGGCATAACACGAGAATGTACAGCACGCTTCGCTGGAGTCAAGAGCGCCTAACATAATCCGCTGGACATCGCTTCGTCCGCTGCGGCTTTGCGGCTACACTGGCGTGGACCTGGAACGGGCATTTCCGCATGAATCGCAAACTGCAAGCCGATCTGTCGCTCATGTTCTGTTCGCTCATCTGGGGCGTCACTTTCGTCGTCGTGAAGACCGGCCTCGATCATTCCTCGCCGTTCGTCTTTCTCGCGGTGCGTTTCACCATTGCCGCCGTCCTGATGGCGCTGTTTCGCCCCCGCGTCGTGGGCAGAATCCGGCGCGGCGAGATTTTCCCCGGCATGCGCCTGGCCTTCTTCATGTTTTCCGGATATTGCTTTCAGACCGCCGGCCTGCAATACACCACCGCCACCAACTCCGGCTTCGTCACCGGCTCCAGCGTCGTCCTGGTTCCGCTGCTGCTCGCCGTATTCTGGGGCCGCACGCTCACAAAGTGGATTTATGCGGGTGCTTTTGCCGCGCTAATCGGCCTGTATTTCTTGACCGTTCCGGCCGAGGGCTTGCGCTACCTGAATCGCGGCGACGTTCTCACCTTCATTGGCTCCGGCTTTTACGCGGTCCACATCATTCTGGTTGGCGAATATTCCCAGGAACATTCCGTCTCTGCGCTTAGCGTGATTCAGGTCGCCGGATGCGCGCTGATGGCTTGGCCGTTGATGGGTTTCGCCGGCGCAATCCACTGGCAACCGGTTCGCTTCGATTGGGGCTGGCCGCTCTTCGGTGCGATTCTGATTTGCGCTGTCTTCGCCACGGCCGTAGCCTTCACCGTTCAACTTTGGGCCCAGCAATACACTTCGCCCGGCCATGCCGCTATCCTCTTCGCCCTCGAACCGGTCTTCGCGGTGATCACGTCCTATCTCTTCTTGCACGAACGCCTGAGCTCGCGCGCATGGAAGGGCGCCGGCCTGGTAGTAGCGGGAATTGTCTTAGCCGAATTATTAGGTGAGCCCGCTGCCCCCGAAGCACCTGAACCCATCTTCGAAGGCCGCGTCTACTTCAAACCCTGGTGGCGCGAAAAATGAAAAACCAGTCCGAAGTCAGTAATCGGGAGTCCGCAGTCCGTAGTTACAAAACGACTCGTCGAGGGTTTTCCTGGGTGCGCCACTCTGAGCGTTGTTCGCGAAGGGTGGGTCTTGGGTTCTCTTGCCGTTGTAGCGCCGAGCCTTCAGGCCGGCATCTTGGGTTTCACCACAAAAAGTTACCCGTCATTCCGAACGGAGTCCGCGCATCGATCCCAACCCCGCCACCTGTTGGGTCCCGCTTCTCCCTAGGGGGTCGGAGCTTCAGCTCCGACATAACAACCAAGAAATCCGGGCTTCAGCCCCTGAGGAATCCCCCCCACTCCAACTCAACACCCACGCTCACCAGTGGCACAGGCACTCCTCCCTGTATTCTTGGGTCACTCTGAACTCCCGACTACAAACTCCCAACTTCCTAATAATTCTTCACATCCACGGCCTCATACATAGCCGCCGTCTTCCGATTTGCTGCTTCATACGCATTGATTTTTTCGATGTGCAGCAGGGAAGTGCCAATATCATCCAGCCCCTGTAGCAAAACTTCCTTCCGCGAAGGCGCAATCTTAAACTTGAACTCCAACCCATGCTTGTCCTTCACCGTCTGGCTCGGCAGGTCCACGGTCAGCGAATACCCCTCTTCTTTTTCCGTCCGCTGAAAAAGTTCTTCAATCTGCGCTTCCGTCAATTCTGCGGGCAAAATCCCGTTCTTGAAACAATTGTTATAAAAAATGTCCGCGTAACTCGGCGCAAGAATCACGCGAAACCCATAATCTCCGATCGCCCACGGCGCATGCTCGCGGCTCGATCCACATCCAAAATTCGCGCGCGCCAATAAAACCGAAGCCCCCTTATAGCGCGGAAAATTCAGCACAAACTCCGGATTCGGCCTCTCCCCCGGCTGCAAATACCGCCAATCATAAAAAAGTTTCCGCCCAAATCCCTGCCGCGTCAGCGCCTTCAAAAATTGCTTCGGCACCATCTGGTCCGTATCCACGTTCACCTTATCAATCGGTTGAACCAGTCCGGTATGCGTGATAAACGGTTTCATCGACAGATTCCCCTGAAATTAGCAATAACTCTGCGCCTCTTACTCCCGACTACCAACTCTCGACTCCCAACTATCCTCTACTCCACCTTCGCCACATCAAATTCCCTCACATCCACAAAATGCCCCGCAATCGCCGCGGCCGCCGCCATCACCGGACTCACCAGGTGCGTACGGCTGTCGCGCCCTTGCCGCCCTTCAAAATTGCGATTCGATGTGCTGGCGCTGCGTTCGTGCGGCGGCAACACATCGGCGTTCATGCCGATGCACATGCTGCAGCCCGCATCGCGCCACTCAAAGCCCGCCTCGGAGAAAATCTTGTCCAATCCTTCTTTCTCCGCCTGGGCCTTGATCCCGCGCGAACCAGGCACGATCAGCGCTTGCTTGATGTTCTTCGCGATATGCTTGCCCGCCACCAGTTGCGCCGCCGCCCGCAAATCATCCAAACGCGAATTCGTGCACGATCCGATAAACACGCGATCCACCGGAATGTCCACGATTGGCGTGCCCGGTTTCAGGCCCATATATTTCAGCGCGCTTTCCGTCGCCTTCTGGTCGTTCAGGTCCTTAAAGTCGTGCGGGTCCGGCACGCGCCCGTTCACGCCGGTCACCATGCCAGGATTCGTGCCCCAGGTAACTTGCGGACCAATGTCCTCCGCGCGCAATTCCACGGTCATATCGAATTTCGCGCCATCGTCGGTCGTCAGCAGTTTCCACCGCTCCACGGCCTCTTGAAATTCCTTCCCGCGCGGCACAAACGGCCGTCCTTCCAGATACGCAAATGTGGTATCGTCCGGCGCCACCATCCCCGCCCGCGCGCCGCCTTCAATGGTCATATTGCAAACCGTCATCCGGCCATCCATAGACAGTTCGCGAATCGCATCGCCGCCATATTCCGCCACATGCGAAGTGCCGCCGCCGATTCCGATCTTGCCGATGATCGCCAGAATAATGTCTTTCGCGGTTACGCCCTTCGGCCGCTTTCCATTCACCACAATGTGCATCGTCTTCGACTTGCTCTGCACCAGACACTGCGTGGCCAGCACGTGTTCCACTTCGCTGGTGCCAATGCCAAACGCCAGCGTGCCGAACGCGCCATGCGTCGAAGTGTGACTGTCGCCGCAAACGATCGTCTGTCCCGGCTGCGTGATTCCCAACTCCGGCCCGATAATGTGCACGATCCCCTGATTCTTGCTGTGCATATCGAACAGGCGCACACCCGTTTCCCGGCAATTCTGTTCCAGCGCCTCGAACTGCAGCTTGGCGTCCTGATCCACAATCGGCAGCAGCCGGTCTTTCGTCGGCACGGAATGGTCCATCACCGCAAAGGTCAGGTCTGGGCGCCGCACCTTGCGCCCCTCGGCCTTCAGTCCGGCAAACGCCTGCGGCGAAGTGCCTTCATGAATCAGGTGGCGGTCGATATAAATCAGCGAGGGCTTTCCCGGTTCTTCATGTACAACGTGGCTATTCCAGATTTTTTCGTAAAGGGTCTTGGGTGTCATAGTCGTATCCAATCAGTTTAACACTCCAAAAACAACCGGCAACCGTAGCGCTGGCTTTACGTAGCGCTGGCTTTATGCCAGCGTCTTGGGGTAAGCCTCTTGGGGTTTCCCTCTTGGGGTTCGACATAATGGAGCTCACTCAAGCCGACAACTTCGCCACCCGCCGGTCCTCGCACAAATCCACCACGTAATGCCGTACCCGGTGGTCATACGACGTCAATAAATGTAGCGCCTCATCCGCGATCACCGCCGCTTCCCGGTCCGGCCCCGCGAAACCATCAATCGCTTCCATCGACGACCACAGCGTCTCCGCGATGAATTGCACCACTACGCCATCGGACTGCGAGATCACCCGCGCCTCCAGGAAACCATCCACTGCGCGCAGACTGGGCAGCACGTTTTGGTTAAAGTGCCGCAGATAATCGGGAAATCGCACTTGCGTTGTTCGTGCCGACCAGAATCGCACTACCATCTCAGGATTCTCCTTGGATCTCACTCACCCTATTTCTTGCTTCGCCTCCCACTACCACCGTCCACGGACGCACTTCCCAATGCTTCACTAGCCCATTCCGGACATACGGATCGTTTTCTGCGAAAGAGGAAGCGGCCGTAGGATGTTCGCCGCGAAAGATGATCAGCGCTCCATCTGCGGGTTCCGCCAGGGCGCCCGCCAAAACCAATTCGCCCCGTTGATTCGCCTGGTCCGCCAGCTTCAGGTGTTCTTCGCGAAAGGGTGCGCGCAACTCGACAAAATTCTCGACAACTTCATAGAACAGGGCGTAGTAGCCCATTTCGATCCTCCCAACCTGCAAAGGACCAACACACAAATAGCCTATCACGGTGTTGGATCGAACGAGTCGGAGTCACGTCCGGGGTGCTAGTGGCACAGTCACTCCTGACTGTGTTCTTGGGGTTCGCACTGACAACCTCAAGTGCAAAAAAAAACGCTGTCATCCCGAGCGCAGCGAGGGACCTGCTTTTCGTTTTCTTTTTGGGTTAGGTGCCTGGATGAGTTACCGCAACTTGCCCTTGTAGGGTCCCCTTCCGAGGCGCGCCGTTTCCGTGAGGGAGGGGCACAGCGTTGCCATGCCCGCGTGAGACAAAACCAAATTTGTAACAGCGAATGCGTCCTTACGCGGTAATCGAAACCCAAGTTGTCCCGGCCGTTCCGGAAGACGTCGAAGTCGAGGCCGCCGTTGTGCTCCCGCCCTGCGCATACTGCAAAAGATCCTGCTGCAGCGAGCTGTACACTTGCTGCGCGCTGGAAAGGTTTCCCGATTTCAGCGCCGATCCTAATTGGGTAAACAACTGGCTGATCGCACCCGCTCCGCTCGAACCGCTGTCACTGCCGCCACCGCCGCCATGATGATGGTGGTGAGAATGTCCTTGCGTCGATTGCCCCTGCGTAGCCTGATTCTGGAAGTCCTGTTGGATCGCGGCAAAATCCTGCTGCGCGGACGAAAGATTGCCGGAAGTCAGATCCTGCGATAGTTGGTTGAACGCCTGCGCGATCGGGCTATTGTTTTGCGAATTGGTTTGCGAATTACTTTGCGATGACCCGCTCGCCGGACTGCCTTGCGGCGCATTCTGTTGTAACGTGGCAAGGTCCGATTGCACCGCGGAAAGATTCCCCGACTGCAAGTCCTGGCCAAGCTGCTGGAACTCTTGCTGGAATTGCTGGCGCTTGCTCTGCGTGCCCTGATTCGTTTGTGTCTGGCTTCCCTGATTACTCTGGGTGTTCTGAATCTGCGAAAGGAGACTGAACAAACTGCTACCTGCGATACCTAAGACGGACATGAGTATGTTCTCCTCTGAGACGTCAATCAGCTACCAACCTGGTTATCGGCAATTTGCCGCCGGGCTTTAGTGCTGTCTCGTCTCTAGGATTGCAACCCGCTTACCAATTCCGTCCATTCGCAGCGTTCGCGCAATGCAAACAATGCACTCGCCTTGCGGAAGGGAATCGTAGTTTCCTGGTTGGAACGCGGATTTTCCTGGGCAAAGGCTGCCCATCCGCTAGGTCAATTCTGCCGCCAAACACTTAAAATCTCTTATGCTGCCTCTAAGACGACCAACCCATCATCCGCCCGCGATCGATGGTACCAGCAACAACTTATCCCCATCCTTCAAAGCGGACGCTTCTCCGCCAAGGAATCGAATGTCCTCATCATTCAGATAAACATTGATGAACTGCCGAATCTGCCCCTCGTCATCCCGCACATGCCGAGACAATGCCGGGTAGCGCGTGACCAGCTCATTCAACGCCTCCGCCACCGTCTTCGCGCCGCTCTCCAGTTTCGGCGTGCCATCCGTAAAACGCCGGAACGCCGTCGGTATCTCAATCGTAATCGCCATCATCCTTCTCCATTCCCCGTAAGTCCTAAATTATAAAAACATTGTCATCCTGAGGAGCGCCGTTTGCGACGAAGGATCTCGACCGAAACAATATCTCGAATCCTTCTTCACCGCCGCAACCTCAATTTGATCGCACCGTTTCGTCCAGCCTCTGCGCCACCAGCGCCTCAAACGCTTCCAGCTTCGGCGGGATCGCTTCCGTCGCAGGAAAGTCCGCGGCAATCGCATCGGTTGTCTTCAATCCATTTCCGGTGATGCACACCACGGTCGTCTCATCTGGCTGGATACGTCCCTGCTCAATCAGCTTCGCGGTCACGCCCGCGGTAACTCCACCAGCGGTCTCCGCAAAAATTCCCTCGGTCTGCGCCAGCAACTTGATCGCGTCGATAATCTCCGGATCGGAGATGCATTCCGCCCAGCCGCCCGTTTCCGTAATCAGCCGCCGCGCATAGTGCCCGTCGGCGGGATTTCCAATCGCCAGCGAACGTGCAATCGTATTCGGCTTTTGTGGTTCCACGCGGCTAAGCCCGCGCTTCACGGCATCCGCAATCGGAGAGCAGCCCGTCGCCTGCGCCCCAAAAAATTTCACTTGCTTCGGTTCCACCCATCCGAGATACGCCAACTCGCAAAACGCCTTGGCGATTTTTCCAATCAACGATCCTCCCGCCATCGGCACTACCACGTTGTCCGGCAATTCCCAGCCGAGTTGCTCCGCGATTTCGTATCCGTGGGTCTTCGACCCTTCCGCGTAGTACGGCCGCAGGTTCACATTCACCAATCCCCACTGGAAGCGGTCCGCAATCTGCGTGCACAGCCGGTTCACGTGATCGTAGTTCCCGTCGATGCGGATAATCCGCGCGCCATACACCGCCGTGTTCAAAATCTTCGCCGGTTCCAGGTCTGCCGGGATGAACACCGTCGTGTCAAATCCCTGTTGCGCACCTTGCGCCGCCACGGCGTTCGCCAGGTTTCCCGTGGAAGAGCAACCCACGGTTTTGAATCCAAATCTCCGCGCCGCCGCCAAAGCCGTAGCCACCACGCGATCCTTGAACGAAAGGGTAGGGAAGCACACAGCATCATTCTTGAAGTAAAGATTCTTGATGCCCCATTGGGGGCCCAATTTGCGAGACTTCACCAGCGGCGTGCCGCCCACCGAAGCCTTCGGAGTGAATCCTTCCGGCAACGGCAGTAATTCCGCATACCGCCACATATTGAACGCGCGGTGTACCAACGCTTCGCGTTTCGCCACCCGGCTCAGCGCTTCATAGTCGTAGCTCACTTCCAACGGAGAGAAGCACTCTTCGCAGAACGATTGCGGCGTATTCGCATACTTCTTACCGCATTCCCTGCATCGTAGAAAATAGACTTCCTTCATAAGTCACCTTGCGCCAGGAATTTCGACCTGGAGTGCCGACCTTTTAGATCGGTTCCAATTCGATTCCTGCGTCTGAGTTAACGTGACAATTGACTGAGGGCAGCGCGGTGGGTCAAAATGAAAAACCCTCCGTGCCAAAAAGCTTGGAGGGTCTCAGAGGTTATTTCTTCTGTGATCTCTACCAGCTCTTTAGCAGTTTTTTACGTGGAGCAAGTCGCCCTAAATCGCCACGTGATGCCGCTATCACGGCTACTTCGTTTATGCTAGATGTCGAAGTTCTTGTCAAGCCAAAAGTTTTCTTGACAACAAATCGCCGCTCTTCTGCGTCCAATGGTTAAGCACAAACGCTTCCAGTGGAACCCGGCCGGATGGCCAGTTAACGTCGAGGCGCATCATATAGTGAGAGAAACCCCGGCCCGATCGCGGTGTTATACTCTCGGCAGGTGGACTGGGCCACGGTATAAATAGGAGCACTCCAGATGGATCATGTTAGGAATGTGGTGGATTGGACCCGGCGTCGGAAGTTGATCGCCATCGTGTCGATCGCGGCTACTCTCGTCATTGGAATTTTTATCGGCACTTTGGTGAACGGCAAGGTTTCGGCGATGCGTGGTTTTGCTTTTGCGGGAACTACTGCGGCGCCCCTTGCGCTGCCCGATCCCATCCCGTCGTCGAATTCGTTCTCTTCGATCGTGAATCGCGTCGAACCGGCCGTCGTCAATATCGCCACCACCCAAGTGATTGATCGCAAGTCCAAGCGCCACCACGCCCAGGGTGATCCGGACGATCCCAGTGAAGATTTCTTCTTTCATTTCTTTGATGGCCAGCCCGGTGTGGGCGGCCAGCAGCAGCCTGAAGCCGAACGCAGCCTCGGTTCCGGCGTGATTCTCGACAAGGCCGGTTACATTCTCACCAACAATCACGTTGTGGATCAGGCCAGCAGGATTCAAGTGCAGCTCAACGGAGACACCACCAAATACAACGCCAAGGTGATCGGCACCGATGAAGAATCCGATCTCGCCGTAATTAAAATTGATGCTGGCAAGGAACTACCCTTCGCCAAGCTCGGCAATTCCGATGGCGTTCAGGTGGGTGATTGGGTTCTCGCAATTGGCAGCCCCTTCGGACTTAACGCGACCGTCACCGCCGGAATTATTAGCGCCAAAGATCGCGCCGGCATGGGCCGCCAGTTCCAGCACTTCCTCCAGACCGACGCCGCCATTAACCCTGGAAACTCCGGTGGCCCGCTGGTCGACATGGCTGGCCAAGTCATCGGCATCAACACCGCCATTCTGACAGGCGGCCGTGGCTATGAGGGCGTTGGCTTTGCGATGCCTTCCGTCACCGCCATTAGCGTGTACGATCAACTCGTCAAGAATGGCCGCGTCACCCGCGGTTCCATCGGTGTGCAGTTCCAGGAAGAACTCGGCACCAACCAGATCACGCTGAAGTCTCTCGGCGCCACGCACGGCGTGGTCATTGAAGCCGTCACTCCCGGAAGCCCGGCGGAAAAAGCCGGACTGAAGGGCGGCGACGTCATCAGCGCCATCAACGGCAGTCCCGTCAAGACCGGCAACGACCTTGTGAATCCCATCGCCTCTGCTCCGATCGGCAGCAAGGTGAAGATCACCTACTTCCGCGACAAGGAACAGAAGGAAACCAGCGCCACCGTCGAAGATCGCACGCATGTCTTCCCGCTCACCGCTGGCCGCGTCAGCAATGCGCCGGACGATTCCGCTCCCGCTGAATTCGGCTTGCATGTCGAAAGCCTCACTCCGGAACGCGCGCAGCGTGTTGGCGTCGAAGGCGTCAAGGGCGTGGTGGTCAGTGAAGTCGAACCCACCAGCTTTGCCGACGATGTTGGCTTCGGCCCCGGCGATGTCATCTCCGAGGTGAACGGCCAATCCGTCGCTTCCGTTGACGACTATCGCAGCGCCGTAAGCAAGCTCAAGCCCGGACAAAACGTCGTATTCAAGGTTCTGCGCCGCAGCAATACGGATCAGATCATGACCGTGTTTCTGCCAGGCGTGGTTCCGGCGGCGGACAGCAAATAACCAAGGTACATACGCTCAGTTATGCGTGGATTGCTAAGCAAGAAAAACGCACTGCTTCTCGCGGCTCTGACGGCGGGCACAATTACTGTGACCGCCGTCTCCGCGCAGAGCACCACTACGCCTCCGGCTCATAAAAAAGCCGTAACGACGCCTTCCACAAGTTCATCAACCGCAAAATCGAAGCACACCAGTTCTAAGAGGAAAAAAACAAAGAAGGTCAAAGGACAGGCAGTGCCCACTCCTGAACGCATCAGCGAAATTCAGGAAGCGCTGGCAAAAAAAGGCGCACTCGCCGGCACGCCCAGCGGCCAATGGGATGATTCCACCGTCGATGCCGTGAAGCAGTTTCAAACTTCCAACGGTCTCACTCCTTCCGGTAAACTCGATGCTCCCACCCTTCAAAAATTGGGCCTGGGCTCCGAAACCGCTGGCCTAGCTCCTCCCACTCCTCCTCCCAACTCCATCAATCGCCTGCGCAACACTTCCTCCGAGCCCCCCACAACCGAACCCAGCAACTAACCTGGAGTGCGGGAGCCCAGCTCCCGGTTTCTCGACCAAAACCAAAATTCCAACGCTCAGCGGCCGCCCGCGGTCGCCGTTCCTGGACAACCCACTCTGAGGGCATTTCCCAAAGGGTCGGTGGTCTCCGGTGGCACAGTCACTCTTGACTGTGTTCTTGGATTGCACTCGCAACCCCAAATGCAATTTCACCCGCAAGAAAAGTGTCCTGGGCTTGTAGGGTCCGCCTCCCGAGGCGGACCGTTCACCTAAAGAACTCAAACTCCAAATCTCTTAACTCTCGACTCCCGACTAGAAAGTCCGACCGCCAGGGGTTCTCCAAAACTTAAAACTTAAAACTCCTAACAAACTTCCGCGTTCATCACTACCCCCGCTCGTGCCGCGACAAGAATTCCCAAATCACTTCACTCCCGTCCAAATTCCGCGTGGTCTTCCCAATGAACATTGCCGGCAAATACTGCATCCCGCCCGGCCATGTGTGCCCTCCGCCATTCACCACGTACCCCCGCACTTCGCTTCCATCCGCGCACGGACCATACATCGTCACATCGATACTCGTGCCGTCTCCGGCCAGGTCTGGGATGTGCTCCGTCTTCTCGTTCTCTGCGCAATGATCCGCCGCGACAAATCTTCGCACCGCCGCGTCGTGCGACAACACCACTCCCCGCGCTCCCGCGTCTCCCAGCGGCCCTCCTGCAAACGGCACCACTGGGTCCGCCGTCCCTTGCACGATCAACACGGAAACCGGCTGCGCCGGATGGCAGTCGCCAGCTTCCTTCTCCGACAGCGACGCTCCCACAATAGCCACTGCCGCTATTTTATCCGCCAACTCGCACGCCAGGCGTCCGCTCATGAATCCGCCGTTAGACATCCCGGTTGCGTAAACACGCGTGTGGTCGATTTTGTATTTATCCTCAAGCTCATCGATCAACGCAGACAGAAATTTCACGTCGTCGACTCGCTGGCGGTCCGCGGGCGTGCCGCCGCGTCCATCAGCCCAGCTGCGGTCAAGTCCATCGGGATAAACCACCAGGAAATCATGTTCGTCGCTCACCTTATCCAGATGAGCCAGCCGTTCTTCTCCGGAGCCCGTGCCTAGCCTCCCGTGCAAAGCCAGCAGCAACGGAACCGCTTCCGTTCCGTCATACTCGGCCGGCACATGCAGTGAATACGTGCGCTCGCGCCCATCGACGCGAAGTGCTCCGCGCTTGTCGTCGCTTCTTCCGCGCACCAGGTAGCCGCTGATCACCGCGACCCCCACGAAAACGGGCACGGCCAGTGCCGCTCGCCACAATCTCATTACCACTCCTTCATGGAGTGCGGGAGCCCAGCTCCCGCTTTCTCGACCCAAACCAAAACTTCCAACGCTGAGCGGCAGCCCTGCTGCCGCAGTTCCTGGTTACGGGTCGCCTGATTTTAACCCTTGCATCGCCCAAAAGTTACGCCGTAGTTACGCAACTCATGCCGAAGACCCAGCCCGGTGTAGTTGCCGAAATCCTGCCCGTCGATGAATCCTCGATGGCATCCATCGCAAATTTGCGTTTGCCGTCCACCCTCCCCCCTCGTAAGATTGCTGCATGTTTAGCAACCCAATCAACGCTTCCCGCGCATGTTGCTGCTGCATGTGTTGCGCGCAAGTGTCTTCTGGTGTGGGAGGCTAAACCTCAGCGAACCAAGTTTAGCCAAATCGCAGTACCGAGCCCATCGCCAGAATCCTTGGTTGATGGGTTTTTCGTTTTTATTACGCAGCTCCACAAAACGGTGGCGCGGTCGCCAAGTGGTAAGGCATGGGTCTGCAAAACCCATATCGGCGGTTCGATTCCGCCTCGCGCCTCCAAATCTTCTCATGTAGTGGCCGGTCTTTAGACCGGTGCCTCTGCCCCAAGCGCCGCTATTGCGCGGGGCTTCTTGGGTTTCCGTCACGCCCACTACAAAAAGCCCCGTCATTCCGAACGGAGTCCGCGGAGTCAGGAATCCCTCTTCGATTTCTCAACATCCACCGACCGTTCCTTGCTCCCACCGCCTTGCTCCTCCCTCGCGATGGCGGCTATAATTCCCCTCGCCGTTGCGCCGAATGCCTCAATCGCAATCACTCTACCCACGCGTGAGCAGCGCAGACACTCCCCGCAGAACATTCCTGAAGCAATCGCTAATCTCCGGCAGCTTCCTGATCTCCGGTCTCCACAAACTCCCGTGGCCGCAGGCCGCTCTTGATTCAGATGCTCTCCGCGGTGGCAGCAAAGTTGGCGTCGTGCCTTTCGCCGACGAAGGCAAAGTGCCCATGGGCCAACCCCTCGGCGCCGAACTCGATGGCCGCCTCTTCACAGACCTTTCTTTGCTGACCCCGGAAAATCCCGTTACTCCCACCACCGATTTCTATATTCGAACGCGCGCCTCGAAACTTCTGGACACCACGAAACCGTGGTCCATCCAACTGGGCGGCCTCATCGAAAAGCCCATCACGCTGCGCGCCGTTGACGTGGAAAAAATGGCTCGGCCCATGGGGCTTCACCTCATGGAGTGCGCCGGCAATTCCCGCAGCGCGCATTTCGGAATGCTCAGCGTCGCAGACTGGCACGGCGTGCCGGTACAGGAAATCTTGCAAGAGGCCAAACCTACTTCACCCAGCGTCCGAATATTGATCTCCGGCTTCGACCAAAACTCGTCCGAATCTAGAAGCTCCATCCCAGGCGCCAGTTGGATCTTCACATCCGAACAACTGAAAACTTCCGGCGCATTTCTCGCCACAAAAATGAACGGGCAACCACTGACCCCAGATCACGGCGCACCCGTTCGCCTGTTGGTTCCCGGCTGGTACGGCTGCGCGTGCATCAAGTGGGTGAACGAAATTTCGTTCGTGCCCGATGATGCTCCCGCCACTTCGCAGATGCAGGAATACGCCAGTCGCACCATGCAGACTGGCGTGCCTGTCCTCGCGCAGGATTACCGTCCCGCGCTGATCGATCTCGCCGCCATGCCCATTCGCGTCGAAAAGTGGTTTGTCCGCGGCAAAATCAAATTTCGTGTAGAGGGAATCCAGTGGGGCGGTTCCAGCCCCATCGAAGGCCTCGAGATACGCTTCAATCCCGACGAAAACTTCGTACCGGTGGAAGAGTTCCAGTCATCCGCAACCGATCAGTGGCGCTTCTGGAGCCAGGTCTGGACCCCGCAAGCCTCCGGAAAATATTTCATTCGCCTGCGCCCGAAAAGTCCAAACCCAACAGCGCAACGACTAAACTCCGGCTACTACGAGCGCATAATTGAGATCACAAATCTCGCGTAGCGCCGCGCCTTCAGGCCTGCATCCTGGGGTAATCATTCCAAGTTCCAAGTTCCAAGTTCCAATTTTCCCTTTTCAAATTTCCATCCACCTACGTATACAATGCATCCCACAAGGAGCAACATATTGAGCGACCCTACAAGCTTGCCCCCGAATAACCCTCTGAACCCGCCGCCAGATCCAATTAACCTGCTGCCACCCATGCCCACGGCGCCATCCACACTTTATAAAATCTTCTTCGGTAAAGACGGCCTTCGTGCAGGATGGGGCCTCCTCATCTTCATTGTTCTCATGTTCGTATCTCTCGGCGGGATGACGACGTTCCTCAAACTCACGCATCTCGTTCCCAAACCGAACCCTGCCCAGACCGAAATCGGCCCCACCTTCGGGTTCTACGCCGAATTTCTCCCCTTCCTCATCACTCTCATCGTCACCTGGATCATGTCCAAAATCGAAAGACGCCCGAACGGTGTATATGGTCTGGGCGGCCAGCGCCCGCTGTCCCGCTTCTTCGCAGGCCTGGCTTGGGGAGTCACGTGCCTATCGCTCCTGATCTTCACGCTTTGGAAAACCGGCCTGCTCGTCTTCGACGCCCGCTTGCTTTCCGGCACCGTCGCGCTGCACTACGCCCTGATCTGGCTCTTCGGCTTTCTCATGGTCGGTCTCCTCGAGGAATATCTCACCCGAGGCTATCTTCTGTTCACCCTGACTCGCGGCCTGGCAGGAATATATTCATGGCTCTTCAAGACGCCGCACAGCAAGGCGCTCGGTTTTTGGACCGCTGCAATCATTCTTTCCGTCCTCTTCGGTCTCGGTCACGGCAAAAATCCCGGAGAGTCTCCCATCGGGCTGCTCTCCGCCGGTCTCGCCAGCCTCGTTTTCTGCCTCAGCCTCTGGCGCACCGGTTCTCTCTGGTGGGCCATCGGCTTCCACACCTCGTGGGACTGGGCACAATCCTTTCTCTACGGCGTCGCGGACAGCGGACTCATGGTCCAGCACCATCTACTCGCCACGCACGCCGTAGGCAAACCCATCATGAGCGGCGGCACCACTGGCCCCGAAGGCAGCGTCTTTGTCCTGCCCATACTGGCCATCGTCTGTCTCATCATCATCTTCACCCTCCCGCGCACAAACTACGGAGAAACCACCACCGCGTGACACTCTCGCCCGGTGGCCCACACGCCGCCATTGCATGTGATCCCCAGTGGCACAGGCACTTCTGCCTGTGCTCTTGGGTTTCGTAGCGCTGGCTTTCATGCCAGCGTCTTGGGTTTTGTTCCCTCCGCAGGTTTCCCACTCTGAGTCCGCGAAGAGTGGCGCTTGGGTTCATGTAGTGGCGGGTCTTTAGACCCGTCTCTTGGGTTCCTCTTGGGTTTTCCCCTCAACATTCCACAACCCACAAAAAAAACATTGTCATCCTGAGGAGCCCGCGACGAAGGATCTCAACTCCCGCGTCTTGCCAACCACCCCCCGTAATCCCGGGTGCTGCTGTTGTACGTCCCGCCTTCCGAGGCGGACAGTTCGCCTGCTTTTCACTTCGCCCGTTTGACGCTCTCGCCGCCCGTCGTTAGACTCTCAATTCCTCTCAGGAGGAATTATGGCCACGGCTGTTTCCGCGCGCGTCTTCAAGAATTTCATCAACGGAGAATGGGTCGCACCCACCGGCGGCAAAACCCACCTGAATCACAATCCAGCCAACACCGCCGAAATCGTCGGCGAATTCCCGCTCTCCAGCCAATCCGATATCGATGCCGCCGTCTCCGCCGCACGCGAAGCCTACAAAACATGGCGCCTCGTTCCCGCTCCCAAACGCGCCGAAATTCTCTTCCGCGTCGCAGAACTTCTGGTCAAGCGCAAGGAAGAATTTTCTCGCGACATGACCCGCGAAATGGGCAAAGTCCTCGCCGAAACTCGCGGCGACGTCCAGGAAGCCATCGACATGACCTATTACATGGCAGGCGAAGGCCGCCGCCTCGTCGGTCAGACCACCCCTTCCGAACTTCCCAATAAATTTGCCATGAGCGTTCGCCAATCTATCGGCGTCTGCGGCCTGATCACGCCGTGGAATTTTCCTATGGCGATTCCGTCCTGGAAAATCATGCCCGCGCTCATCTGCGGCAATACAGTTGTATTAAAACCCGCCGAAGACACTCCACTCTCTTCGTATCACCTCATCGAAGCGATGGCCGAAGCCGGTGTTCCTCCCGGCGTGGTCAATCTAGTCAGCGGCGGCGGCCCGGGCGCAGGGGCGCCGCTTTCTAGTCATAAAGATGTTCCCGTCGTCAGTTTCACTGGTTCCACATCCACCGGCCGTATCATTGCGCAAATCTGCGCGCCGGACTTTAAGCATTACAGCCTGGAGATGGGCGGAAAAAATATTATTCTGGTCCTCGACGACGCCAATCTCGATCTCGCGGTCGACGGTGCCATCTGGGGCGGTTTCGGCACCACCGGTCAGCGCTGCACGGCAGCCAGCCGTATCGGCGTTCACAAATCTCTCTACAAGGAATTCATCGCGCGCTTCGTCGAGCGCGCCAAACAACTAAAAGTTGGCAACGGCCTCGATCCCTCCACCGATATGGGCCCGGTCATCAACGAGCAGCAACTCCAAACCGTGATGAGCTACGTCGAAATCGGCAAGAATGAAGGCGCAAAACTGCTCACCGGCGGCCATCGTCTTGATCAAGGCGATTACACCAAAGGTTGGTTCCATGAAACCACCGTCTTCGGTGATTGCGAACCCAAAATGCGCATCGCCCAGGAAGAAATCTTCGGCCCCGTCGTTTCCGTGATTCCCATCGACAATCTCGAGCAGGGAATTGAAGTTGCCAACGGCGTCCCCTATGGTCTCTCCGCATCCGTCTACACTCGCAACGTCAACGCCGCCTTCGCCGCTCTTCGCGATCTCTACACCGGCATCGTCTATATCAACGCCCCCACCATCGGCGCCGAAACGCATCTCCCCTTCGGCGGCACCAAGCAAACCGGCAACGGCCACCGCGAAGCCGCCGTCGCCTCCATCGATTTCTTCACCGAATGGAAATCCGTCTACATCGACTATTCCGACAAACTACAACGCGCCCAAATCGATAACAACTAATCCGCGGCTCCTGCTATAATCTGTACCCATAGGTTATATTGTTAGTGTGGCATATGGCCTCGCGCCGCGAACTCCAAAAATTGTCTTGCCTGCGGTTGAAAGAAGCGGAGGCGCTCTTTGCCGCGGGTTGCTATGATGGGTGCGCGTACTTATGCGGTTATGTAGTAGAGTTAGCGCTAAAGGCGGCGATTTGTTCGACTCTGGCTGTTGCCGAGTACCCGGAAAAACGGCTAAGGGGTTGTCTTTTGACGCATGATTTTGATGACTTGAGACTGCTGGCCGGTATGGAGCAATCTTTTACCTTGAGTATAACGTTTCTCGCTAACTGGTCGCTGGTCTGCAGGTGGAAGCCTGAGCGCAGATACGATTCGGAGGGGACCTATACTCAGTCTGACGCCAGAGCGCTTTTGGATGCCGTAGGAGCCTATCCGGATGGAGTGTTGGCATGCATATCGACGCGCTGGTAGCCAATGTGCAAAAGGTAGTCGAGCGACTGCGGGTCCTGCATGGGGATTTCAAGTTCGCCATGTTTTACAATGAGACTCTCGACGCGCCTTCGAACTGGAACCTTATAGTCTCGTCAGATTGGACCGATCAAATTGGCACCGTCGAGGCGACTAAAGTCATCGCCCGGGAATTGCATCAGGACCTTTCTATCGAGAATCGTCCCGCCATTTCCAGGGTTACTGTTCTTGGTACCACCGATCCATTCGTCAGAGATATGACGAGACTTTATCCGACCCAGAGCCGACAGGGTGCGTTTCCGCTGAGCCAACTCAGTGCAGGCGGAGTCACCGACGGAGCCGGATTTATATTCTATTCTCAACCCGAAATTCCAGCCTAGAGATAGGGCAAACGCACAAAGGAATCTTTGACGCCGCTTGACAGGCTTCCTAAAATGGTAGTTAGCACCCGCTGAGGAGTGCTGCTTATGCGTTACCCAGCTCTTCAGGATCGCCGCAATCGCCAGGTTCTTGCCGATATCGTCCGCACATACATCGAGACGGGCGAGCCGGTATCCTCGCGCGCGGTTTCCAGGCGTTTTGAAGAGCCACTGAGTACAGCAACCATCCGCAGCGTCATGGCCGACCTCGAAGATGGCGGCTACCTTTATCAGCCACACACTTCCGCGGGTCGTGTTCCTACAGCCGCTGCCTATCGCTTCTTCGCGCAAGAAATTGGCGCGCAAGCCACGTTGAGCGTCGAAGACCGCGAGTGGATCAGCCGCGAAATGGCCAGCGGCTCTACCCCGGAGCAAATCACCGAGCGCGCCGGCCACGTCTTGGCCGAAGTGTCGAAAGGGCTTGGCATCGTGGTTTCACCTCCGTTGCGCAAGGCCATCCTCGAACACGCGCGCATGTGGCTCATTCCCGATGGCCGCGTCGTTGTCGTGCTCATTTCGCCCGGCGGCAACACCCGCGACAAAGTCCTGCGCCCGCCCCGGCTTTTCACTCAGGAAGAGCTAGACGCAACCGCCGATTTTCTGAATCGCCATTACTCCGGCTGGACTCTCGAAGCGATTCGCACCGATCTCCTGCAAAAATTGGCCAACGAACGCGAACGTTACGAAAGCATAGCTCGTAGCGCCCTGACTCTCTGCGATCCGACAATTCTCGGTGAAAGTCCGCAGTCGCAAATATATGTCGAAGGCACCGCGCAAATCGTTACCGCTCCGGAATTCGCCGACCAGCCGCAATTGGGCGAACTCCTCGCCGCCATCGAGGAAAAACATCGACTCATCACCGTGCTCAACTCCTGCATTGAAACTCCGGAGCCTGTCTTCGTGCAGATCGGCGTGAAGGAAATATCCCAAACCGGTGAAAACATTGCGTTGATCAGCGCGCCGTATTCCACTCATGACCGGTCCCAGGGTTCTCTCGGTATCCTCGGTCCAACGCGCATGCACTACGAACGCGCCATGACCGCCGTCGCCTATGTCGCCCAGCTTTTTAGCGAAGCTTTGAGTAAAATTGATTAGTGTGGTCATCTCATCCCAGAATTGAGGAAGCGTTATGAAGGACCCCGAGTTTGACGTCAACCCGTCTCAGAACAACGGCGAAGCCGAAGACACTCCGCGCGAAGACGCCGACGCAAGAAAGCTTTCGTTCGAGCTGGAAGAAATGCGCCAGTCGCTGGTTCGCCATCAAGCGGACTTCTCCAATTTCCGCAAGCGCGCCGAAAAAGAAAATCGCGAAGCGGGCCAGCGTGCCACGGCTCGCATCATCGAGCAACTCATTCCGATCGTGGACGGTTTTGAACACGCCCTCGCCGCGCATCGCGAGCCGCAATACGAGGGCTACCGCAAGGGCTTTGAGTTGATCTACAAACAATTGATCGATAACCTCGCCCGCCTGGGTGCCGAACGCGTCGATCCACAGGGCAAGCCATTCGATCCGCATCTTCATCAAGCCGTGGAGCGCTCCGAAACCACCGAGCATCCCGATGGCACCGTTCTCGAGGTCTATCAGCCCGGTTATTTTTATCATGGCCGCGTTTTGCGTCCCGCCATGGTCCGAGTAGCGGTTCACCCAGGTTCTGCATCGAATAGAGCTGCAAACTAACTAACTATGCCCCGATCCCAACAACGTGATTTCTACGAAGTGCTAGGCGTCGCTAAAACCGCTTCCATCGAGGAGATCAAAACCTCTTATCGAAAAGCGGCTTTGCAGTGGCACCCCGACCGCAATCCCCAGAATAAGGAAGAGGCCGAAATTCGCTTCCGCGAGTGTACCGAGGCTTACAGCATTCTCAGTGACGCGCAGAAGCGCCAGATTTACGACACCTACGGCCATGCCGGTCTCGCCCGCGCGGGCGGCGCTTCCGACTTCAATGAAACCATCTTCCAGGATTTCCACGATATCTTTGGCGACTTCTTCGGCTTCGAAGATCTCTTCGGAGGTGGCCGCCGCGGCGGGCGCACTCGTGTTCAGCGCGGCGCCGATCTTCGCTATGACATGACGCTCAGCTTCGAAGAAGCGTCGATGGGCATCAATACAAAAATCCGCGTCCCGCGCCAGGAATATTGCGAAGCCTGCAACGGCACCGGCGCGAAGAAGGGAACGGGCGTCGCTGCCTGCCAGACCTGCGGCGGCCGCGGCCAGCTGATTTATCAACAGGGATTTTTCACCATCAATCGCACTTGTCCCGCGTGTCAGGGTGCGGGACAAATCGTCAAGGAACGCTGCCCGGAATGCCGCGGCCAGGGTCGCGTCGACCGCGAGCGCACCATTGAACTTCGCATCCCTCCCGGCGTGGATACTGGTACGCGCCTCCGCGTCCAGGGCGAAGGCGAACCCGGCCCGAATGGTGGTCCCGCCGGTGACCTCTACGTCGTCCTCGATGTGAAAGAGCACAGCTTCTTCGAGCGGCGTGGCGCCGATCTCTACTGCACAATTCCTCTCAGCGTCGCGCAGGCTTCGCTGGGCACGGAACTTCAGGTCCCGGGTCTAGTCGGCGAAGAACGCTTGAAAATTCCCGAAGGCACGCAAAGTGGCGCAGTCTTCCGCATCAAGGGCAAAGGTCTGTCCGATCCCCACGGCGGCGGTCGCGGCGATTTGTACTACCACGTCCGCGTAATCACGCCAACGAAACTAACCAAAGAACAGCGCAAACTCATGGAGCAACTCCACAACACCCTGAAAGTGGACAACAAGCCCGCCGAGCGAGGCTCCTCCCTATTCGACAAAGTAAAAGACATCTTCGGCTAATCTGGTGTGCGGCGGGCCAGCCGCCGCTTTCACAACCCAAACAAGTTCGCAAATTCCTCCGCTCCGACTCCGTACTGGGTGCCATTCTGAACGCCTTTAGCGAAGGGTGGGTCCTGGGTCTTCTTGCCGTTGTAGCGCCGTGCCTTCAGGCCGGCATCTTGGGTTGATCCCGCGGGTGCCCCACACGCCGCAGTTGCTTGTGGATCTTGCTTGTGGGTCTTGGGTTTCGTCTTCTAGGGGGTCGGAGCTTCAGCTCCGACATCGAGCCGACTGACCGTCGGGCTTCAGCCCCTGAGGAATCCCTCGTCGCACTTCCCGCGAACCCACCACCCCACCACCTTCACCTCCAGCCCAATCCATGCCAACATACCCTCACTCATGCGCCGCCGCTTCTTCGTCGACCAATTCGATAACCAACACGCCGTCATGCAAGGCGAACCCGCCCACCATCTCGGCCGCGTCCTCCGCGCGCAGCCCGGCCAGCTCTACGAACTCAGCGACGGCACATCCGTCTGGCTCGGCCGCATCGACATCGTCACACGCGATCGCATCGACTTCGCACTTCTCGAACAACTCCCGGGCTACGTCCGCGAACTTCAAACCACCCTGCTTCTCTCGGTAGTAAAATTCGACGCCTTCGAATGGGCTATCGAGAAAGCGAGCGAGCTCGGCGTCGCCCGCATCGTCCCGCTGGCGTCGGCTCGCAGCGAAAAAGCTCTCCTTGCTGCCGCCGCAAAACGCGCTGAACGCTGGGAAAAAATTCTTCTCGAATCCTCGCAACAATCCCGCCGCGTTCAACTCCCAATCCTCGATCCGCTCACGAAGCCGGTAGCCGCGTTCAACTCGTCCGGCGACGGCATTCGCATCCTTCTCTCCGAATCTCCCGACGCGCCTTCGCTCCGCAACACTCTTTCCGGCGTCCGTGAATCCACCGCCATCCTCGCCATCGGCCCGGAAGGCGGCTGGACCGATTCCGAATTCGCCGCCGCCCGTGCCGCCAGCTTCCACGAAGCTTCCCTCGGAAAGCTTATCCTCCGCACGGAAACTGCTGTAGTCGCCTCGCTCGCCGCGATAAACTTCGCACTCTCAGTGGATTGACAAGCATCCGAACGCGCCATTTTTTCGTCTAATTAAAGCCGAGCTGCGAAACTTCCTTCGATCTGGCAGCGCACAAGGAGGCTCGCAATTCGAATCCAATCGTTGCGTCCGCTGTTTTGCCGTCGCTTTTCATTTCGCGACTGGCATAAAATCTGGACGCCGTGTTATAACTAAGAGGCAGTACGAGATGATCAAACCTGACGAGAACAACATCCCTTCTCCACAAGGCGATTCACCCACCGCCACTTCATCTCCTTTGCCAGCAGCGCCTTCTCACTCCGTCGCACAAGAACAATCTCCCACTCCGTCGCATCAGCTCCTGCGTCACGAAATTCGCGTTTGGACCCGCGATCTCCTCATCGCTATCGGTCTCGCCCTGGTCATCATCGTCTTCCTTTATCAGCCTGTGAAGGTCGAAGGCACCAGCATGGCCCCGCTCCTCTCCGATCAGGAGCGCATTTTCATCAACAAATTCGTCTATCGCTTTGAGCCTATCGATCGCGGTGACGTCGTCGTTTTCTGGTATCCCCTCGATCGCTCCAAATCTTTTATCAAGCGCGTTATCGCCCTTCCCGGTGAGAGCGTGGAAATTCGCCGTGGCATCGTTTATGTGAACGGCAAGGAAATCACGGAGCCCTACGTTCCGCCGCAATACGCCGACGTCAGCGATTACGGCCCGACTGTCGTTCCGCGCGGCAGCTATTTCGTTATGGGCGATCACCGCATCAGTTCCAATGATTCTCGCGTTTTCGGACCGGTCTCCAGCCAGTTCATCTACGGCCGCGCTGTTTTTGCCTACTGGCCCGTGGACCACTTCGGTTCCTTGTCCACAACCGAGGCCAGCGACAAATGACGTTTGACGGAGGATACACTGACGGACGTTCAGCACAGAACCGCCACACTCGCGCTCGAGGACGGGCGCGTATTTAACGGCCGTGCGGCCGGCGCCATCACGCGCCGCGGCGGCGAAGTCGTTTTTAACACCAGCCTCACCGGATACCAGGAAGTTTTCACCGATCCCAGTTATGCCGGGCAGATCGTGTGTCTCACCTATCCGCATATCGGCAACGTCGGCGCGAATCTCGATGACGAGGAAGCGTCTCGTCCCTACATCGAGTCTCTGATCGTCCGCGAATTCTCCCAGATTGCTTCCAACTGGCGCTCCGGCGAAACCGCGCAGCTTTATCTCAATCGCCACAAAATTCCGGTCATTTGGGATATCGATACGCGCGCGCTCGTTCTCCACATTCGCAAAATGGGAGCTCTTCGCGGCATTGTCGCCACCGATGGCACGCCCGCCGATCAACTCATCTTCGAAGCCAAGCAGCTTCCGCACATGGCCGGCCTCGAACTTGCCAGCCGCGTCAGCTGTTCCAAAGCTTATGATTGGCAGAAGGGCTCCATCGACCTCGCCACTTCTCCCTGGGCCGAACAGATGGGAGAGTCCGGTTCAGCGCCAGAAGAATATAAATTTAAAGTGGTCGCCTACGATTTCGGCATCAAGCAGAACATCCTGCGCCTGCTGTTCGATCATCACTGCGAAGTGACCGTCGTCCCAGCAAGCACGCCCGCCGAAGATGTTCTCAACTTCAAACCCGATGGCGTCTTCCTCTCCAATGGTCCCGGCGATCCGGAACCCGTCACCTACGCCCACGAAAATATTCGCAAGCTCGCTGGCAAGGTCCCCATTTTCGGCATCTGCCTCGGCCATCAGCTCTGCGGCCTCGCGCTGGGTGGCAAAACCTTTAAACTGAAATTCGGCCACCATGGCTCAAACCATCCGGTAAAAAATCTTCTGACCAATCAGGTGGAAATCACCGCCCAAAATCACGGCTTCTGTGTTGACCCCGAATCGCTGCCCTCCAGCGACGTCGAAGTTACGCACCTGAATCTCAACGACCACACCAACGAAGGTATGCGCCACAAAAACATTCCCCTCTTCACCGTGCAATACCACCCCGAAGCCTCGCCGGGTCCGCACGATTCCCACTACCTCTTCACCCAATTCACCGACATGATGAAGGAATTCGCCCAACCCGGGAGCTCCCGCGGATGACGCTCTGGCTACAATCACAGCAAAGCCTCGTCGCTTGTCGCGCCTGCCTCCCTCATGTGTCATCCCGAGCGGAGTCTGCGCAGCGAGGGACCTGCTTTTCCGCCACACCAAAGCACAGTTTTGCCGTTCACCCAGAGAAGGGAGGCTGTCCCCCATTCTGACGCTCATCCACAACAGCGTGTCATCCCGAGCGCAGCGCGGGACTTGCTTCTATGGAAGAACGGCTGTACTTGGAGCCGCGCAAAAAAGGTGAAGCTGATTGAAGAAAGAAATCCAGCATGGAACGACTTGGCGGATCGCTTCTTTGCCCCATTCCCGCGAACAGCAGATCCCTCGCTTCGCTCGGGATGACGATTTTGGATGGGTACTGGAAAGGTCGAAACAATCGCCACGGCAAAAGCCGTGCCCTGACGAATTCTTATGCCTAAACGCACAGACATCCACAAAATCCTGATCATCGGCTCCGGCCCCATCGTCATTGGCCAGGCCTGCGAATTCGACTATTCCGGCGCACAAGCCTGCAAAGCCCTTCGCGCCGAAGGCTACGAAGTCGTCCTCGTCAATTCCAATCCCGCCACGATCATGACCGATCCGGAATTGGCCCATCGCACCTACATCGAGCCGCTCACCAAGGAATATCTCGAGGAAATCATCATTAAAGAACGCCCCGACGCCCTGCTTCCCACCGTCGGGGGCCAAACCGCTCTCAATCTCGCTGTCGAACTCGCCGAGTCCGGTATTCTCGAAAAGCACAAAGTCGAAATGATCGGCGCCTCCCTCCGCGCCATTAAAGTTGCCGAAGATCGCCTCTGGTTCAAGGACGCCTGCCGCAAAATCGGCCTGGAAGTTCCCGCGTCCGCACTCGTCAACAGCGCGCAAGACGCCATGCGCCTCTGCGATCAGCTCGGCTTTCCCCTCGTGATTCGTCCTTCCTTCACTCTCGGCGGCACCGGCGGCTCCATCGCCTACAACAAGGAAGAATTTCAGGAAGCTATCGCGCACGCCCTGGACATGAGCCCGGTCCATGAAGCGCTCGTCGAAGAATCCGTCCTCGGCTGGAAAGAGTACGAACTCGAAGTCATGCGCGATTACCGCGACAACTTCGTCGTCATCTGCACCATTGAAAATTTCGATCCCATGGGCGTTCACACTGGCGATTCCATCACCGTCGCTCCCGCGCAAACCCTTACCGACAAGGAATACCAGCGCATGCGCGATGCCGCCGCGGCCATCATCCGCGAAGTCGGCGTCGAAACCGGTGGCTCCAACGTGCAATTCGCCGTCAATCCCGAAAACGGCCGCATGACCGTCATCGAAATGAATCCTCGCGTTTCCCGCAGCTCCGCGCTGGCCAGTAAAGCCACCGGCTTCCCCATCGCCAAAATCGCCGCGCGCCTCGCCGTCGGGATGTCTCTCGACGAAATTCCCAACGACATCACGCAAAAAACTCCCGCATCCTTCGAACCCACCATCGACTACGTCGTCGTGAAAATTCCCAAGTGGCAATTCGAAAAGTTTCCCGGCGCGGACAGCACCCTCGGCACGCAGATGAAATCCGTCGGGGAAGTCATGGCTATCGGCCGCACCTTCAAGGAAGCGCTGCAGAAGGGAATTCGTTCCCTGGAGCCGAGCACTCCCTGGCGCGCCCCCGCCGAAACTCCCGATTCGCTCTTGCGCGAAAAGCTGGCCACTCCGCGCCCGAATCGCATCCACTGGATTCTCACCGCCGTAGAGCGCGGCATGCCCGCCCGCGACATTTGCGAACTCACCAAGATCGATCCCTGGTTCATCCACCAGATTGAAGAAATCATCCAGGTCAATCGCCGCGCCGCCGCTGTCACCGTCGAAACCGCTTCAAAGGAATTGCTGCGCGATGTAAAACGCATCGGTACCAGCGATGAGCACCTCGCGCAATTCTGGAAGACCACCCCCGCCGCGGTTCGCCTGCAGCGCGCGCGCTATGGCGTTGGCCCCGTCTTCAAACGCGTGGACACCTGCGCCGCGGAGTTCGAATCCTTCACTCCGTACATGTATTCCACGTACGAAGAGGAAGACGAATCCAATCCCACGCAAAAACAGAAGATCATGATCCTCGGCAGCGGCCCCAACCGCATCGGGCAGGGAATTGAATTCGATTATTGCTGCTGCCACGCCAGCTTCGCTCTTCGCGCCGATGGTTTCGAGACCATCATGGTCAATTGCAATCCGGAAACCGTTTCCACGGACTACGACACCTCCGATCGCCTCTACTTCGAGCCGCTCACTCTCGAAGACGTTCTCGCCATCGTCGATAAAGAAAAGCCAAGTGGCGTTATCGTTCAGTTTGGTGGACAAACTCCACTCAATCTCGCGCTCGAATTAAAACGCAACGGTGTTCCTATCGTCGGCACCGCTCCTGAATCCATCGATCTCGCTGAAGATCGTCGCCGCTTCGGCCGCCTGCTCGAAGAATTGAAAATCCCGCAGCCGCGGAACGGCACTGCTCTCGTGCCCGAAGAAGCTGCTCGCGTCGCTGGCGATATCGGCATGCCTGTCCTCGTTCGCCCCAGTTACGTGCTCGGTGGCCGCGCGATGGTCATCGCCTATGACGTCAACACCGTTCAGGAATATGTCGCGCAAGCGGCCATGATGGGACCCGCGCGCCCCGTTCTCATCGATCAATTCCTCGAGGAAGCCACGGAAGTCGACGTTGACGCTCTCGCCGACGGCTCCGACGTCGTCATCGGCGGCATCATGGAACACATCGAAGAAGCCGGCGTGCACTCCGGCGATTCTTCCTGCGTCCTTCCGCCCGTCAGCCTCTCGCCCAAAGTTCTGGAAACCATTCGCGATTACACCAAGCGTCTCGCCATCGCACTCAAAGTCATCGGCTTGATGAACGTGCAATACGCCATTCAGCGAGACACTGTCTACGTTCTCGAAGTCAATCCGCGCGCCTCGCGCACCGTTCCGTACGTCAGCAAAGCCACCGGAGTTCCTCTCGCAAAGGTAGCCGCGCGCCTCATGATCGGCCGCCGCCTCAAGGACATGAAGCTTCCCATCGTTCATCACAACGGCGTCGCTGAAATCGCCGTGCGCGATTACTACTCCGTGAAATCGCCGGTCTTCCCGTTCAACAAATTCCGTGGCGTAGACACGATACTCGGCCCTGAAATGCGCTCCACCGGCGAAGTCATGGGCATTTCGACCGACTACGGACAGGCCTTCGCCAAGGCCCAGTTAGCAGCAGGGCAGAAACTTCCGCGCGGCGGCACCGTCTTTATCAGCGTGAACGACCGGGACAAGCGCCACATTGGCCCCTTGGGCAAGGAACTCGTCACCCTCGGCTTCAAGATCGTCGCCACGCGCGGCACCTGCGCTGCTTTCCGCGCTGCCGGCGTCCCGTGCGACGAAGTCTTTAAGGTGAACGAAGGCCGTCCCAACATTGTCGACCTCATCAAGACCGGCAAAATCCATCTCGTCATCAACACGCCGCTTGGCCGCGAATCTTTCTACGACGAGAAATCCATTCGCCGCGCCGCCATTCGCTACAACATCACCTGCATCACCACGCTCTCTGCCGCTCAGGCCGCCGTCCGCGGCATTCACTCGCTCCACGAACTTCAGCGCGAGGTAAACTGTCTCCAGGATCTCCACAACTCCGGCGTAGCCACCGCCGGCACTTCCACCTCCGGAGACTAACCATTCGTGAACTCACCAACTCCAACTTCAGCTAAAATCTGCCATCCCGAGCGGAGTCCGCTAAGCGAGGGATCTGCTTTCCTCTCCTCGTGGGTGCCTATAGCGCACGGCGAGTCCACGAGTCCTGCGGCATTTCGTGCATTCCTCCCCGGAGACTAACCATGGACATTCACGGCGTCTTCCCCGCTCTCATCACGCCCTTTGCCTTTGACGAAACCGTTTCCCTCGCAGGCGTGGTGGAAAATGTCTGCCGGTACAATGAGACCGCCATCGCCGGCTTCGTTGTTCTCGGCTCAACTGGCGAAGCTGTCATGCTCTCCCGCGAGGAAGCCGATTCCGTTCTCGCCGCCGTTCAGGAAGCGGCCTCGCCCAACAAAATCCTCATCGCGGGCACCGGCGCTGAATCCACGGCAGAAACCATCGCCCGCACGAAACGCGCTGCCTTGCTCGGCTATGCCGTCGCGCTCGTCAAGACTCCGTATTACTACAAGCCCGTCTACAGCCCGGAAACCTACATTCGCCACTATCGCGCCGTCGCCGATGCGTCGCCCATCCCGATCCTGCTCTACTCCGTTCCGCAGTTCACCGGCATCACCCTCGAAACTCCGGAAATCCTAACCCTCGCGCAGCATCCCAACATCATCGGCATCAAAGACAGTTCGGGAAACGTGCAGCGCGTCGTCGAAGTCGTCGCGGCTGCGCCAGCCAATTTCCGCGTCCTCACGGGAGGCGCTTCCGTCATTTATCCGGCCTTGGCTGTCGGCGCCCGCGGAGCCATTTTGGCCCTAGCCGCCGCGCTTCCCGAGAAATGCGCCGAAGTGTACGACCTCGTTCAGCGCAACCAGCACGAGCAAGCTCGCCAACTCCAGTTACAACTCGCTCACGCCTCCAAACGTATCGTCTCCGAAAACGGCATCGCCGGTGTCAAATACGCCATGGATCTTCGCGGCTTCCACGGCGGCCTCCCACGCCCCCCACTTCTCCCGCTAACGGAAGAAAAAAAGCGCACCATCGCCGACGCCGTGGCGCAACTCCATCCCGCCGCAGCGTCCGTCTAGCACGTCCAATAAATCGCCAATAACACAAATAAAACTATGCCATCCATCATCACCCACCAAACAACAACCCAACAAATTGCGACCACCTACAAGTTTGTCATCCCGATCGAAGTGAGGGACCTGCTTTTTTCCTCAGGCCACTACCATAAATCCGTCAATCCCAACGGAGTCCGCGAAGTGAGGAATCCCTCTTCAATCTCAACCGCAAGCGACACACGCCCACGCTCCCCCCTTCCCCCGTCACCTTTTCCGATGGCTCACATCTAAGCGCTCATGGACTGTCGCGCCCTGCTACCTCACCAGTTGCCCCACACGTCGAAGCTTTTCCGCGACTACGTCGAGAATTTCCCAAAGCTCCAACCCTTCTTCGAACACTCCCCCGATCTGGCCTCCGTCGTCCGCTATTCAAAAAAACTGCGTTTTCCCGCCGACCGTCGCGCCCATGTCACCGACGTCCTCCGCGCGCAAAATGTTCTCTACGGTGCAGGCGCCGAAACACTGAAAAATCTCGATCGCCTCGCTGCTGGAGCCGTCGCGGTCGTCAGCGGCCAGCAAGTAGCGCTATTCGGTGGTCCCGCATTTTCCTTCTACAAAGCTCTCAGCGCCATCCAAACGGCTCACGAACTTTCGCAAAAGGGCATTCCTGCCGTCCCCATTTTCTGGATGGCCACCGAAGATCACGACGTCGACGAAGTTCGCCACGTCTCCTGGTTCCACGAAGGCGATCTGCTTGAACTTGCTCTTCCCAAGCCTGCCGAGGATGCGATTCCGGTCGGCCGAATTCGCCTCGGCAAGGAAGTCCACGATCTCGTCGTCCGCGCTCAACCCTTACTCGGTCAGACCTTCGGCGACATGCTCCATGAAACCTATACGCCCGTTGCCACCTACGGCAGCGCCTTCGCTGCCCTCTTTGCGCGCATTTTCGCCGACCAAGGTTTAATCCTTCTCGATCCTCTCGACGAACAGTTCCACAAAATCGCCGCGCCAATCCTGAAAGAAGCGCTGGTCCAGCGCGACGAACTGAACGGCCTCCTTCTCCAACGCGGCAGGGAACTGGAACACGCGGGCTATGAAGTCCAGGTAAAAGTCACGTCCCACAGCACCGTGCTTTTTTCGATGGAAGACGGCCATCGCCAGGTGATCACCGCTGCCAATAACGACTTTTCCAGCGGCGGACTCACTGCTCCCCGCGCAGACTGGCTCCCCCGGGTCGAAGCATCCGCCGAAAACTTCAGCCCCAACGCTTTGTTCCGCCCTGTCGTCCAGGATTTTCTACTTCCCACGGTCGCCTATTTCGGTGGCCCCGCCGAAATTGCGTATTACGCGCAATCTCAGGTGCTCTACAAGAAACTTCTTGGCCGCATGCCCGTGATTCTCCCCCGCGCCGATTTCACCCTAGTCGATCCCAAAGCCGAACGCATCCTGAAAAAATATCGCCTCGAAGTCGAAGATGTCTGGCGCGGCTCGCAGTCTCTTCGCAATCGCATGTACAATTCCGCCGTCCCCAAGAAACTCGCGCGTGAATTTGACGCCAATCTTCGCCAGATGGAAAAAAGCGTCCAGAAACTTCATAAAGCCATCGCCAAGGTCGATCCCACCATTCAGGGCACAATTGCGCGCGCCGAAAAACGCATCCGCCATCAAATCGAAAAGCTTCGTCACAAAACCGGCGCGGCACTCGATCGTCACGAAAAGCTGATCGCCAAACACGAATCCTTCCTCGAAAATTTGCTCTTCCCCCAGAAAGCCCTGCAATCCCGCGATCTTTGTTTCCTTCCATTCCTCGGCCGTTGGGGCACCGGCGGCCTCCTCGAACTCCAGAAACTAGCCAGTCCCCAAAAACCAGGTCGCCACCTAATCGTCCCCATCCCCTAAAAATGGATAAAACCCCCTTCTTCCGATCATGTAGTGGCGGGACTTTAGTCCCGTGCCTCTGCCCCCAGCGCCCGGCGCGGGGCCTCCTGGGTTTCTCCTCCGCAGGGCCGTCCATCTCGCCACAATCCCACCTCCAAAACTCTTCCCGTTGTAGCAACGTGCCTTCAGGCCGGCATCTTGGATTTTTTGTCCTCGAGAAAACAAAAACCCATCATTCCGCGCAGAGTCCGCGAAGTGAGGAACCTGCTTTTTCTTTCCGCGCACCGAAGCCAACCAAATGCCACTAACGAAAACCCGGAGGCCCCTTGCAATCCATCACCGTCAAAACCTCGCGCCGCACTCAACTCGTTGATATCACCAAAGACGTCCAGCGCATCATTACCGCTCTCGGCATTCGTGTCGGCACCTGCTTCCTCTACGTCCCCCATACCACCGCCGCCGTACTCATCAACGAACACGCCGACCCCGACGTAGCCTCCGACGCGGAAGGCGCGATCGATCGCCTGATCCCGCTCTCCGGTCCTTACCGCCACGCCGAAGGAAACTCAGACTCGCACGTAAAAACCATGCTCACCGGTACCAGCCAATTCATCTTCGTAGAAGAAACCAAACTAGCCCTCGGCCGCTGGCAAGGCATCTTCCTAGCCGAATTCGACGGACCCCGCGAACGCAAAATCTACGTAAAAGTCCTCCCCGACCGTGTCTAACCTTCGGCGCTGCTCCATGCGCGGTTGTAGCAGCGGCTTTACGCCGCTGTCTTGGGGTGCGGGATCCCCCCTCCCGCCGCCACGCCTAATCGACCACCGGCACCGTCGACCAAGCGGCGATCCGCCAGCTGCCACCCGGTCGTAACCACCTCCACCGCTCTCTGCTAAAATGACTCTTCATGTCCACTCTAGGCATTTACGTCCAGGTGCCCTTCTGCCAGACCAAATGCACCTACTGTAACTTCCACACCGGCGTAGTGTCCTCCGATCGCTTCGCTCCATACATCCACGCGATCCAGCGCGAATTCGCGAATTCACACGAACTCTTCCAAGCTTCCTCGATAAATTGCGGATCCGTTCTCGATCTTCCCGTAGACACCGTCTACATAGGCGGCGGCACGCCCAGCCTCCTGAATCCAGAACTTCTCACCGCGCTTCTCCATTCCATTCACCAATCCTTCGAAAGCAACTGGCAAGAAGTCACCCTCGAAGCCGACCCCGAAACCATCGATCCCCACAAAGCCTCGCAATGGTTCGCCGCGGGCATCAATCGCATCAGTTTCGGCTCGCAATCTTTCGTCGATGAAGAACTAAAAGCCGCCGGCCGCATGCACCGCAGCGCGGATATTTTCAAAGCGGTGCCAATTCTCCGCAATTCGGGCATCCATAACATCAGCTTCGATCTCATCGCCGGCCTTCCCAAACAAACTCACGATTCCTGGCGACGCTCCCTCGCCGAAACCATCGCCCTCTCTCCCGAGCATGTTTCGATCTACATGATGGAAATTGACGAGTCCTCCCGCCTCGGCCTGGAAGTCATCAACAACGGCTCGCGTTACTGCGCTCGCGAACTGCCCACCGAAGAATCCATGGCCGATTTTTACGAACTGGCACAGCGCGAACTGCGCGCCGCCGGCTACGAGCAGTACGAAATCTCCAACTGGTCCAAGCCCGGCTATGCCTCGATGCACAACCTTAAATATTGGCGCCGCGAACCCTACCTCGGTTTCGGCGCGGGCGCTCACTCCTTCTCCTGCAATCAACGCTGGTCAAATCTCCATGATGCCGCTGCCTACGTTTCCGCAATCACCTCCGGCAAAAGCGCCATCGAAGGCCTCCAGTCCGTCACCTCGCAATCCGCTTTGGAAGAAGAACTATTCCTGGGCTTACGCCAACTCGCCGGCATTGATCTCGCGCGCATCCAACGCCAATATGGTGTCGACCTGAAACAGAAAGTAGATCGCCTCGCATCCACCGGCATGGTAGAACAACAAGGTGACGTCCTCAGGCTTGCCCCGGCAAAACTGAACGTCTCCAACGAAAT
The DNA here is from genome assembly GCA_963701055.1 of Candidatus Acidiferrales bacterium. GTDB lineage: Bacteria > Acidobacteriota > Terriglobia > Acidiferrales > UBA7541 > Acidiferrum. Next base: position 3,050,363 of record OY969563.1, read on the forward strand.
CCTGGTCGAACTTCTCCCGTAGCGCAGGGCAAGTCTTCGAGCCCTGCGGCTTTGAATTTTTGGATAGCGAGTCCTGGGTGGTGCCCCACTCTGAGCGCCTTTTCCGAAGGTGGGGTCTTGGGTTTCGTCAGCGCAATGAATTACGAAAGAATTTGTAGAATTTGTTTCTGGGAGCAACACAACCAATGACCTACACGGTAGCCAAAGGCAATCAACTCGTAGATCCCGACCACGTCTCGCCCGCCGCCAACGCCGTCGATCTCCGCAGCGACACTGTCACGCGCCCCACCGACGAAATGCGCCGCGCCATGGCCGCCGCCGGAGTCGGCGATGACGTCTACGGTGAGGACCCCACCGTTAATCTGCTGCAAAAACGCGCCGCCGAAATTTTCGCGAAGGAGGCCGCGCTTTTCGTTCCTACCGGCTGCATGGGCAATCTGATTTCCATCAAGGTGTGGACGCACCACGGCGACGAAGTCATTTGCGAAGAACGCGCGCACGTCAATCTTTACGAACTCGCTTCCATGTCCGCCATCGCCGGCTGCACGCCGCGCCCGGTTCGCGGCGGCCACGATGGCATTCTCACCTGGGAACAAATCCACGCCGCCATCCGCCCCAAAATCTATTACGATTCGCAAACCACTCTCGTCTGTCTGGAAAACACCAGCAACATGGCCGGCGGCTCCGTCTATCCCACCGAGCGCGTCCACGAAATTTGCGATCAGGCGCATGCTCTTGGCTTGAAGGTGCACCTCGACGGCGCGCGCATCTTCAACGCCGCTACCGCGCTCAACGATAACGTCGCGCACATGACCCAGAAATGTGACTCCGTCATGTTCTGCCTCTCCAAGGGGCTCGGCGCGCCCGTGGGCTCCATGATCGTTGGCTCGCGCGAATTCATCGAGCGTGCTCGCGTGTATCGCAAAATGTTCGGCGGCGGCATGCGCCAGGTTGGCGTGCTGGCAGCCGCGGGCCTGATCGCGCTGGAAAAATCTCCCGCGCGCCTGCACGAGGATCACGCCAATGCGAAGCATCTCGCCGAAGGCATCGCCAAAATTCCGGGCCTCGTAATTGACCCCGCGGCCGTGCGCAGCAATATCGTCATTTTCGATTGCAAAGCTACGGGCTTCACTGCCGTCGAATTCTGCGACGCTCTGTACCCCAAGGGAGTTTGGGCACAAGACACCGCGCTGTACTCCGTGCGCCTGGTCGCTCACTGCGACGTTAACCGCTCCGACATGGACCGCGCGCTGACGGAAATACGCGCCGTAGTCCAAAAACAACAAGGCCGCAGCGCGTAGGTCTTCTAGCGGAGCGCGTGTCCGGGAGACCTGTCGCACTTTCTCGCCGAAAATTGTGTAGGATACCGTGGGTGATCATCCGAAAAGCAGGTTCCTCGCTTCGCGGACTTCGCTCGGAATGACAAGCTTTTATTTTTGCGCTCCGAGAGAAGTTTGCAGCTCACATCACCAGAAGGAACGCCCAATGAATCGCATCTCGAAATTTCCAGCACTCGCGCTGTTCGTCCTAGCTCTTTCCTCCACTGCTCTCCAGGCCCAAGCGCCAAGCGCGGCCCCCACTCCCGAAGAAGCCAAGAAATTCATCGAATCCGCCGAGCAACGCCTCTTCGAACTTGGCAACAAAGCTAGCCGCGCCTCCTGGGTCCACGACAATTTCATCACCTTTGACACCGACGGAATCGCAGCCGACGCCAACGAAGAAGCTACTACCGCGGCCACGCAGTACGCCAAAGAAGCTCACCGCTTCGATCACGTGCAGCTTTCTCCCGAACTCGCCCGCAAACGCTACCTGCTCGAACTCGCCAGCGGTTTTCCCGCTCCCGACGATCCGAAAGCGGAAAAAGAATTGGCGCAGATTTTGTCTTCGCTTGAGGGCGACTACGGAAAAGGGAAGTGGTGCCCCGATGGCGCGAACAAACCGTGCCTCGACGTCACCGCCATCGAAAAACTCATGGCCACCAGCCGCGATCCCGAAGAACTAAAGCGCGCCTGGATCGGCTGGCACGCCGTGGGCGCTCCCATGCGCCAGCGTTACGCCCGCATGGTTGAACTCGGCGACCAGGGCGCCAGCCAACTCGGTTATTCCGACGTCGGCGCGCTGTGGCGTTCCAACTACGACATGCCTCCCGATCAATTCGCCGCGGAAATGGATCGCACCTGGGAGCAGCTCCGCCCGCTCTATCTTTCTCTTCACGCGTACGTCCGCGGCCAGCTCGCCAAAAAATACGGCAAGGACGTCGTTCCGCCCAACGGTCCCATCCCCGCCCACCTGCTCGGCAACATCTGGGCCCAGGAATGGAACAACGTTTACGATCTGATGGATTCGCCGAAGCCCGCGCAAACTTTCGATCTCACTTCCATCTTGGTGCAACGCAAAACAGATCCCAAGGGCATGGTCAAATACGGCGAAAACTTTTTCATTTCGCTCGGCTTTGCGCCTCTTCCCGGATCTTTCTGGGAGCGCTCGCTTTTTACCAAGCCCGCCGACCGCGATGTAGTCTGCCACGCCAGCGCCTGGGACGTCGATTCCAAAGACGATCTGCGCGTCAAAATGTGCATTCAAATCACCGAAGAAGATTTCCGCACCATCCACCACGAGCTCGGCCACAATTTTTATCAGCGCGCTTACGACATGCAGCCTCCGCTCTTCCAGGGCAGCGCCAACGACGGTTTTCACGAAGCGGTTGGAGACACCATCGCGCTCTCCGTCACCCCAGAATATCTGAAACAAATCGGCCTGATCGAAAGCGTGCCGCCGGCCTCCGGCGACATCGATTACCTGCTGCAACAGGCGCTGGAAAAAGTGGCGTTCTTACCTTTCGGCTTGCTTGTTGACAAGTGGCGCTGGGAAGTTTTCTCCGGCCAGGTCAAGCCCGATGATTTCAACAAAGCCTGGTGGGATCTTCGCCTGAAATATCAAGGCGTCGCTCCGCCCGTCGCGCGCACCGAAGCCGACTTCGATCCCGGCGCAAAATATCACGTTCCCGCAAATGTTCCTTACGCCCGCTATTTTCTCGCGCGCATTTATCAATTTCAGTTTCAACGCGCCCTTTGCAAAACCGCCGGCTTCCAGGGCCCGCTTCACCGCTGCTCCATTTACGGCAACAAAGCCGCCGGCGAAAAACTCAACGCCATGCTTTCGCTCGGCCAAAGCAAGCCCTGGCCCGATGCTCTCGAAGTCCTCACCGGCCAAAAACAAATGGACGCCTCCGCCCTAGCCGACTACTTTGCCCCGCTCAAAACCTGGCTGGACGCCCAAAACAAAAAGAACAACTACCCCGTAGGCTGGTAGCGTTTGGAGTGCGGGAGCCCAGCTCCCGCTCTTCCCCAAACGTAACTTAGCACCCAAACACCCAGCGGCAGCCCAGCTGCCGCCGGCCAACACCGTCGGCGCACCGACAGCGTTGGCCTGATGCTCGTGTAGTTGCCGAACTTCAGATCGGCCACCAGCCGTGTTGACCCGCACTCCCGTAAACCACTCTTGGTAGCGCCGGCTTCCAGCCGGCAAGATGCCCGCGCTACGCAGCCTTGCGCACTCCAAATGTCGACGCGCCGACACTTGGAGTGCGGGAGCCCTGCCCCGCTTTCTCGCGCGCAACTCAACCGCGGCCAAAGGATCTCAACGTAAACTACATCGCAACTCGATCCGCACTCCCATCGTGCGCAAATCCATCCCATAAGCTAAACTTTTACTGGCTATACGCAACACCATTAGGCGAGGCACTCGTGGACTTCTCCTTCACCGATGAACAAATCCATCTCCGCAAGTCCGTCCGCGAATTTGCCGAAGGCGAAATCGCTCCCCACGTCATGGAATGGGACGAAGTCTCCCACTTTCCTACCGAACTTCTCCCCAAGCTCGCCGAAATGGGCCTCATGGGCGTCATCTTCCCCGAGGAGTACGGCGGCTCCGGTCTCGGCTACATCGAATACGCCACGGTCATCGAAGAACTCTCCCGCGTCGATGGCTCCGTCGGCCTCTTCGTTGCCGCGCACAATTCGCTTTGCAGCAATCACATCCATAAATTCGGCACCGAAGAGCAAAAGAAAAAATATCTAGTTCCCTTAGCCCAGGGCAAAAAGCTTGGCGCTTGGTCCCTTACCGAACCCGAAGCCGGTTCTGACGCGGGTGGCACCCGCACCACAGCCGTTCGTCAAGGCGATCACTGGATCCTCAACGGCTCCAAAACGTTCACCACCAACGGTTCCTACGCCGACATTTGCGTGGCCATGGCCGTCACCGACAAAGCCAAGGAATCTCATGGCATCAGCGCCTTCATCCTGGAAAAAGGCACCGCCGGTTTTCGCCCCGGCAAAAAAGAAAACAAGCTCGGCATGCGCGCCAGTGACACTTCCGAGGTTATCTTCACCGATTGCCGTATTCCCGCTGTTCAGCTCCTCGGCCCACTCGGCGAAGGCTTCATCGGCAGCCTCAAAATTCTCGACGGCGGCCGCATTTCCATCGCCGCCCTCGCGCTCGGCATGGCCCAGGGCGCTCTCGAAGCCGCAACCAATTACGCGAAACAGCGCAAGCAATTCAACAAACCCATCGCCGATTTCCAGGCCATCCAGTTCAAGCTTGCCGATATGGCCACCCAAGTCGAAGCCGCCCGCCTGCTCGTCTATCAAGCCGCATGGCTCGCCGACCAGAAAAATGTCCGCTTCACCCGCGAATCCAGCATGGCCAAACTTTTCGCCAGCGAAGTAGCCGTCCGTGTCGCCAACGAATGCGTCCAGGTCCACGGCGGCTACGGCTTCATCAAAGACTATCCCGCAGAAAAGTTTTATCGCGACGTCAAGCTCTGCACCATCGGCGAAGGTACCAGCGAAATCCAGCGCCTGGTCATTGCGCGCCAACTCCTCGGCAAGAAATAATGGAAGTAATTCCGTGTAGTCTTATGGGTCGGATCCTTAGGGGGTCGGAGCTTCAGCTCCGACAATAACCATTCGGCTTCACTGGGCTTCAGCCCCTGAGGAAATGATTTATTCTGAATACCCAATGAACCTAATTCCATCGCCCTCCGGACGCCCTCGATGACCCTCGCCGCCTCCGACTGGGCCGCCAAAATCCTGCAAGGCGACATTCGCGCGCTCTCTCGCGCCATCACCGCCATAGAAAATCATTCCCCCGAGTCCGAACAACTCCTCAAGCACCTTTTCCCCCACACCGGCAAAGCCTATCTCACCGGCATCACCGGCGCTCCCGGCACGGGCAAAAGCACTTTAGTTGATCGCCTCGCCGCCGTTTACCGCAAGCGTGAAGAACGCGTCGGCGTGATCGCGGTCGATCCCACAAGTCCGTATTCCGGTGGCGCCATCCTTGGCGATCGCATCCGCATGCAAAGTCACTCCGCCGACACCGGCATGTTCATCCGCTCCATGGCCACCCGCGGCTTCCTGGGTGGCCTCGCTCGTTCCACTGCCGAAGTCGCGTTGCTGCTTGACGCCGCAGGCAAGCGCCAAGTGTTGATCGAAACCGTCGGCGTCGGCCAGGACGAAGTCGATATCGTTCGCCTCGCCGATTGCGTTCTCGTGATTCTTGTTCCTGGCCTCGGCGACGACATCCAAAACATCAAGGCTGGCCTGATGGAAATCGCCGACATCTTCGTACTCAACAAAGCCGATCGCGAAGGCGCCGACCGCCTCGAAGAGCAACTCCATGCCATGCTCTCCTTGGTCATGCCGCGCGATGGCTGGCATCCTACCGTGCTCCGCACCGTAGCCACGGAAAATCGCGGCATCGACGATCTCGCGTCCGCCATCGACAAATTCCGCCAGCATTTCGAATCCACCGGCCAGCGCCAGAGGAAGCAAATCGAACACTGGCAGACTCGCCTGGTCGAAATGCTGGAGTCCCGATTACTGGAAAGAGTTCTGCATGGCAAAGAAGGCGAAGCGCGTCTTCAGGCCGCGGCTGCCCAGGTGGCCGCCAGAAAGCAAGATCCATTTTCAGCCGTCAACGAATTATTGAAGAATGCAAATTCTTTGTAGCAAAACGCGGGCGTGCGTGCCCACGGCAAAAATATCCTCGTCGAGACCGGCAACGGCACGAAATGGGACGCCAAGCAACGCGCCATTTATAACGTCCAGGACGGCGATCCTCTTCTCGACTCCCTCGAACGCGCCGGTGTCCAGCCCGATCAAATCGATCTGGTCATCAACACGCATCTTCACTTCGATCATTGCGGCGGCAACACCCGCGTCGTCAACGACCGTGTTCTCCCCACTTTTCGCCGCGCCCGTTACGTTGTCCAGCGCAGCGAACTCGAACACGCCATGAATCCAACCGAACGCGATCGCGCCAGCTATTTCACGGAAAATTTCGCGCCCATCTCCAAACTCGGCCTCTGGGATCTGGTGGACCGCGACGTGGAAATTCTCCCCGGCATTTCCGTGGCACGCATTCCCGGCCACAATGCAGGCATCCAAGCCGTCGTAATCAACGGCGGCGGCAAAACCCTAGCTTTCGTTGCCGACCTGCTCCCCACGCGCTACCACATTCCTCTACCGTGGATCATGGCTTACGACCTCTATCCCCTACAATCACTCGAAACCAAGCGCCTCTGGCTTCCTCCCATTGTCTCCAAGCAATGGATCGTAGTCTTCGGCCACGATCCCGATGTCGCCGCTGCTACACTGCACGAAGAGAACGGAAAAATCGAGGCGGAGCCTGTGGAGCTAAACCGTTAGGTCGTTACTTTGTAGAACCGCGTTAGAGAGGATTTAACGCTGAGGGCGCGAAGGGACGGACACCTATCACTGCTACAATATTTCCCCGGAGACCACTCGATGCCCCAGCCCAAAAAGAAGAAAACCGCCCGCGCCAAATCTCCTCAAGCCGACATCGGCGTAATCGGCGGTAGCGGCCTCTATTCCATGTCCGGCCTGTCGGACACTCGTGAACTCCGCATCAAAACTCCCTTCGGCGATCCTTCCGACGCCTTCGTCATCGGCACGATAGAAGGGAAGCGCGTTGCCTTCCTTGCCCGCCACGGCCGCGGTCATCGCATTCTTCCCAGCGAACTGAATTTCCGCGCTAACATTTACGCCATGAAACTTCTTGGCGTCCAGCGCGTCATCTCCGTCAGCGCCGTCGGCTCCCTCCAGGAAAATCTTCAACCCGGACAATTTCTCATCCCCGACCAGTTCTTCGACAGCACCAAGGGCCGCAAATCCACTTTCTTCGGCAATGGCATCGTCGCACACGTCACGTTCGACAAACCCGTGTGCCCGCAACTCTCTGCCGTCCTCGGCGAAGCTTGCCGCGCGCAAAACGTTCCCGTCCACGAAAAGGGCACGTACATCTGCATGGAAGGCCCGCAATTTTCCACGCTGGCCGAGGCGAACTATCATCGCGCCATGAAATTTTCCGTAATCGGCATGACCAACGCCACTGAAGCCAAGCTCGCCCGTGAGGCCGAAATCTGCTATTCCACCATCGCGATGATCACCGATTACGATTGCTGGCATCCGGAACATGACTCCGTCACCGTCGCCGCGATCATCGCCACTCTCAACCAAAACGCCGCCAACGCCCAAAACGTTCTTCGCCACGCCATCAAAACCCTTCCTTCCGCACACACCTGCAAATGTGCCGGCGCCCTCAAACACGCCATCCTCACGGACTCCAAACTGGTCCCCACCAAAACAAAAAAGAACCTATCCGCAATAATCGCCAAATATCTGAAATAACTCCGACCAAGACCATCACGATGACCATGACTCATACTCCGACCGTGCCGCCCCACCCATCTGCCATCCTGAGGAGCGTTTCGCGCGACGAAGGACCTCAACCCATGCTTCTTGGCAATAATTATAAAAACCCCGTCATTCCGTCATCTTCGCGTAGCGCCGTGCCTTCAGGCCGGCATCTTGAGTTACTCTCACACGCCGCAACAATCCACTCCCCAAACCAAAAACCCGTCATTCCGAACGGAGTCCGCGCAGTGAGGAATCCCTCTGCTCTTCGATCCCCAGCATCAGCACCAAACAGTCTCACTAGGAGAATCTCATGTCCTTGCTCGTCGTCGGTTCTGTCGCATATGACGCTCTAGAATCCCCCTATGGAAAGGTCGAACGCACCCTCGGCGGCGCCGCCACGTACTTCTCCGTCTGTGCGGCCTTCTTCACGCACGTCAATCTCGTTGCTATCGTCGGCGATGATTTCGATCCCAAAGACGAAGCCCTGCTCCGCAAGCGTTCCATCGACATCGAAGGCCTCGAACGCGCCACCGGCAAATGCTTCTTCTGGGCTGGCCGCTATTCGGAAAATCTCAACGAGCGCGTCACCCTCACCACCGATCTCAACGTCTTCGCCGAGTTCAAGCCACGCCTCCCCGAAAAATATCGCAATTCCAAATACGTTTTCCTTGCCAACATCGCTCCCGACCTCCAGCGCGACGTCCTCCATCAGGTCAAAGGCACTCCCAAACTCGCCGCCATGGACACAATGAATTACTGGATCGAGCGCACCAACTCCGAACTCCGCGAAACTCTCAAACATGTAGACATCCTCATGATCAACGATTCCGAAACTCGCCAGCTCTCCAGCGAGCACAATCTTCTCCGCGCCGCTCGCCACATCTTTAAAATGGGCCCAAGCACTCTCGTCGTAAAACGTGGCGAATACGGTGCCATGCTCGTCGACAAACACGGTGTCTTCTGCGTCCCCGCCTTCCCCCTCGAGGAACCGCACGATCCCACCGGCGCGGGCGACAGCTTCGCCGGCGGCTTTATGGGCTACCTCACCAGCGCCGGCGGCAGCGCTACCAACGACGCCGCCCTCCGTCGCGCCATGGTCTACGGCTCCGTCATGGGCAGCTTCACCGTGGAGCGCTTCGGCCTGGAGCGCCTCCTAACCCTGAAAAAATCCGAAATCCACGCCAGAGCGCGCCACTTCGCAAAATTAACCCAATTCAAACTCTAATTCTGTAGCGCTGGCTTTATGCCAGCGCTCTTGGGACACAAAAAGCGCGGAGAAGAGAGGCGTGAGGGACGGAGCACGGGCAGGAGTGCCTGTGCTACCGGGAATGGGATTTGAGTGGTGTGTTTAGGAAAGGGGCGCCAGGGAAGGCCGGCCCTATAGATTTGGGATTCCGGAGGTACTGGGGCGTGTTTGGGGGGAAGCCTGTCGGATAACCCAAGAGCGCTGGCATAAAGCCAGCGCTACAAATGTGCCGTCAACACGTCGTGCAGGTCAGAATAGACGGTTCGCGCCTTACTGCGCCATACCCTCCAGAGCACGCCACCCCGCAAAACTCGTCCCCCTCCCACTCCGGTTTCGCTAAAATCGCTTTGCCCCACAAATCATGACGCCACCTCCCTCATCCCCGCGCAAACCCAAAGCCCTCCGCAAAGGCTCCAAGGTTGCCGTCTTCGCGCCCTCCTCGCCCGCCGAACAACTCGACGTAACCGCAGGCCTCGCCGAATTGCGCCGCCTCGGTTACGAATTCGCCCCCGTCCAACTTCCCGGTCCAGAAGGCTACTTCGCCGCCTCCGCCGCATCTCGCCGCGAAGCGTTTCTCAAAGCCGCGCGCCATCCTGAAATTGCCGGTCTCATCGCACTCCGTGGCGGCTACGGCGCAAACTATCTCCTCGACACCGATCTCGCCGGGCAATTACAGGAACCAAAATGCGTCATCGGCTACAGCGACCTCACCTCGCTGCAGACGTATCTCTGGCAGACCTCCGGCTGGGTCACGTTCTATGGCCCCATGGTCGCCGCCGCTCTTAATCGTGGCGCTGACGATTCTCACGGCTACGACGAACACTCTTTCCTCCAGGCGGTCGGCAACGCGGACTCCGGCTGGGAAATTCCGCTCGCCGGCAAATCGCTGGCCAACGGCGTTGCCGATGGCCGCCTTCTCGGCGGCTGCATTACGCTTCTCCAAACCACGCTCGGCACTCCGTGGGAAATCGATACCACCGGAGCCATTCTCGTGCTCGAAGATCGCGGTGTCCGCCCCTATCAACTCGATCGCGCGCTCATGCACCTCAAGCAAGCCGGGAAGTTCGATTCCATTCGCGGCATCGTCCTCGGCGATTTTCCGGATTCCGCCGCCACGGTAAAAGACAGCCCCTCGGTCCACGATGTCTGTGAACGCATCCTCGCTCCTCTGAATATTCCGATCGTGTTCGGCGCCGCCATCGGCCACACGCAGCGGCCCATGCTCACTCTTCCTCTCGGCGTACAGGCGCGATTGATCGCTTCCGGGGAGGGCCGGTTGGAAATTCTAGAGCCGGCTGTGGTCCCATAAGAATGATGGTGTGATGAAATGAGGAACGCGCGAAAGAAAATGAAACATATTCACATGATCGGTATCGGCGGCTCGGCCATGGCGCCACTGGCTGGAATGCTTCGCGAACGCGGCTATAGAGTCACGGGCTCAGACGCTGGCGTGTATCCTCCCGCCTCCACGCTTCTGGAATCTTTCGGCATTGAATACGCCACCGCATTCGACGCCAAAAATCTTACTCCTACGCCCGACCTTATCGTCGTCGGCAACGCCATCTCTCGCGGCAATGTCGAAGTCGAGGAAATGCTCGATCGCAAGCTCCCACATCGCTCGCTATCCGAAATCCTCGAGGAAGAATTTCTTCCCGGCAAGCATTCCATCGTAATCAGCGGCACTCACGGCAAAACCACTACAACGGCCATGCTGGCGTGGATTTTCCATGTCGCGGGCAAGCGCCCCAATTTTTTGGTAGGCGGCGTCGCGGAAAATTTTGGAAAGAGCTATGGCCTCGCCGGAGGCCCCGAATTCATTCTCGAAGGCGACGAGTACGATTCCGCTTACTGGGACAAAGCCGCCAAATTCCTGCACTACCAGCCGGACGACCTCATCATCACTTCCGTCGAGTTCGATCACGCCGACATTTACTCCGATTTCGACGTCTACCAGTTGGCGTTCAAGCGCCTCGTCAATCTCGTCCCGCGCCGTGGCCGCGTCATCGTCTGGGGCGATTCTGCCGGCGGCGAAGCCCCGCGCAACGTCACCGAAAAGGCCTTCTGCCCGGTCATCACCTACGGTTTCGAACCGGGAAATGACTGGGTTGCCAGCAACGTCTCCATCGTCGATGACCAGATGCATTTTCGCGTGCACTTCAAGGGCGATCTGTATGGCGATTTTTCTCTTTCCGCATCCGGCCGCCACAATGTGCTGAACGCCCTCGCCGCCATTATCGTTGCGCAGGGAAGAGGCATTCGCGCCGAAACCCTGCAATCCGCGCTGCCCACGTTCCAAAGCGTCAAACGGCGCATGGACGTGAAGGGAGAAATCGACAACATTCTCGTGGTCGACGATTTCGCTCACCATCCCACCGCCATCCGCGCGACCATTGAAGCCGCCCGGTTGCGCTGGCCCAATCGCCGACTCTGGGCCATTCTCGAACCGCGCTCCAATTCCATGCGCCGCCGCGTTTTTCAAGACGCCCTGCCGCAATCCCTCGCGCTCGGAGACCGCGTCATCCTCGGCAGCGTTCACCGCGCCGGACAACTTGCGGACGAGCAGCGCCTCGATCCTGAAACAATCATTTCCGCCGTTCGCCAACTCGGCAAAGACGCGCGCGTCCTCCCCAGCGCCGACGCCATCGCCGGTTTCCTCGCTGCCGAAGCGCGCCCCAACGATTTGCTCTTGGTCATGTCCAATGGTAGCTTCGATGGATTATGCGAAAAGCTACTGAAACGCCTTCACGCACGCCCAACCGCGTCTGAGGTGTGAGCCAAGTGAACCAAATCTCCGCCCAATGTAGTGGCCGAACTTCAGATCGGCCATCCTCTGCTGTAGCGCAGGGCGAGTCCGCGAGCCCTGCGGCCTTTCTCTTCCGCCGCGCATTTTCACAAAAACTTGTCATTCCGAGCGGAGTCCGCGAAGCGAGGAACCTGCTTACTCTTTCTGTCCTGCTCTCCCTCACGCTTTCCACCCTCCTCCTCCTCGCCACTCCCACCCCCGCCGCCATCCGCTACGAGGTCTCCATCTTGCACCCCGATCAACACCTCTTCCACGTCTCCATGGAAATCCCCAACGTCCAAACCGAACTAAAACTCCAGATGCCCGCGTGGAACGCCCTCTACGAAATTCGCGATTTCAGCAGCCACGTTCAACAGGTCGAAGCCTACGCCGACGGCCATCGCGTCGACATCGAAAAACTCGACAAGCTCACCTGGGACGTCAAAGCCTCCGGCACCATCACTGTAAAATACGCCACCTTCTGGGACGATTCCGGACCCTTCAACTCCCAACTCAACTCCGACCACGCCTTCATCAATCCCGCGATGATTCTGCTATACATCCCCGATCGCCGCGCCGAAGAATGCAGCATTATGTTGAGGGACGTACCCGCTGAGTGGAAAGTCGCTTCCCCCACAACAACTGCTATGTTTGTGTCCGGGGCCAATCGCGTGTTCGCGCTCACTGCCCCCAGCTACGACGCCCTCACCGACGGTCCTATCGAAATTTCCGACTTCGAAGAATTCACCATCCACGACCTTACCCCACCCGTCCACGTCGTCATCCACGGCGACAACTACAAACGCCGCGACGTCGAAGCTGCTCTGCGCAAAATCTGCATGTACGAAATCAAGCTGATGGACGGCGCGCCCTACGACCAGTACACCTTTATCTTCCACATCGGCAAAGCCGCCGGTGGTGGAGGCGGCGGCATGGAGCATTCCAATTCCACCGCCATCTACATTCCCTCCGGCGACTATCTCCCCAACGTTTCGGCGCACGAATATTTTCATCTCTGGAACGTCAAGCGCATTCGCCCCGTCACTCTCGAGCCCGTCGATTACACACACGAAATGTATACCCGTGCGCTGTGGTTCGCCGAAGGCGTCACCAACACCTATGGCTCCTACACGCTCGTCCGTTCCGGCATCTGGAGCAAGCAGGAGTTCTACCAGGATCTCTCCTCGCAAATCACCGAACTCGAAACCCGCTCCGCCGAGCATTGGCAGAGCGCCGAACAATCCAGCCTCGACACCTGGCTGGATAAATACGCGCTCTACAACCAGCCCCAGCGCAGCGTCTCCTACTACACAAAAGGCCAGGTCCTCGGCGTTCTTCTCGACATCGTCATCCGTGACCGCACTGACAATCAGCGCAGCCTCGACGATCTCATGCGCGCCATGAATCAGGATTTTGCCAAGTCCGGAAAGTTTTATCGCGACAGCCTCGACGTCAAACTCACCGCCGAGAAAATTACCGGCGGCCCCCTCGACGATTTCTTCTCCAAATACGTCAGCGGCGCCGATCCGCTCCCCTATACCAAACTGTTTTCAGAAGCGGGCCTGTCGCTCGAAGAGCGCGAGTCTGTGCGCGCCACGCTGGGATTCACGATGGAAAGGGAACAGGACGGTACGTTCTCCGTTGCCAGCGTCGAAGCCGGCGGCAACGCCGAAAAAAACGGCCTGAAAGTGGGCGACACCGTCGTTCGCTGGAATGGCGGCGATCCGCCGCGTCGCTCCGATCGCTGGGTCGCGCAGCAAAAGCCCGGCCAGGATCTCCACTTGCGCATCCGCCGCGCGGATGTCGACCAGGACGTCTCCCTTCGCCTAGGCGAGCAACGCGAAAAGTTTTTTCAAGTCGTCGAATTCCCCGACGTCACCGACCGCGCCCGGCGCATCCGTGATGGCATGCTCCACGGCGCCACCGATCCTATCACTGCGCACAACCGCTAACTCTCTCTTTACTTAGAACTAAAAACTTATAACGTATTACTACCCATGCTCCGCACCGCTTTCATCTGCTTCTTCCTGTCTCTTTACATTCTCATCGCCGGGCCGCCGCTCATCCTCTACGCCTACTTCACAAAAAATGTCGATCCGCTCTATTGGGCCGCCATCAAGGGCGTAATGTTCTTCGTAAACTGCGTCGGCGTCCACGTTCAGGTCAAGGGCGTCCAGCGCATTCCCAAAGGCACCTGTATCTTCGCCGCGAATCACACCAGCTCCGCAGATGCTCCCGCTGTTGTCGGCGCTATCCCTCGCCGCATCGCCATTCTCCTGAAGCGCTCGCTGTTCGGGTGGCCCATCGTTGGCCAGGCCTTTCACACCGCACACTTTATTCCGGTCGATCGCCACAATCGCGATTCCGCCATCGAGAGCGTGGACAAAGCTATCGATGCGCTTCGCAACGGCCAATCGTTTTTGGTTTATCCCGAAGGCACGCGCAGCCCGGACGGCCGCCTTCAGCCTTTCAAGAAGGGAACTGCGGTCATGGCCATCAAGTCTGGCGTTCCGATTGTCCCTGTCGCTTGCTCCAACGCCCACCGCATCATGGAAAAACGCAAGCTAAACATCCACCCAGGCACAATCCTGGTCGAATTCCTCGACCCCATCGATTCAACCAACTACACCCTCGAAGAACGCGAAACCCTAATCCAACAACTCCACGATCGCCTAGCCTCCGGCCTTCCCCCGGACCAGCGCCCCCAAGGTTTTCCCGGCGCCACCTAAATAAAAACCCCGCATTCCGAACGAAGTCCGCGCAGTGAGGAATCCCTCTTCGATCTAAATCAACTGCGCGACCCCACTCCCAACTCCCGACTACCGACTACCGACTACCGACTCTCTCCTCCAACTCCGCCACCCTCCTCAACAACTCCGGCAGCCGCCGCAACGCCGCCATCGTCTTCAACCACTCCCGGTTCTCCACCGCCGGATACCCCGAATACAGCGCCCCGGCAGGCACATCATTTGGCACGCCACTCTGCGCTGTGATCACCGTTCCGTCGCCCACTGTCAGATGCCCCGCGGTCCCCACTTGCCCGGCCAGAATGCAGCCGTCCCCAATTTTCGTCGACCCCGCCAGCCCCACCTGCCCGCACAACATCGTATTTGCGCCCACCTGCGAAGCATGCCCCACCAGCACCAGGTCATCGATCTTAGTCCCGCGCCCGATGCGCGTCTCTCCCACCGTCGCGCGGTCCACACATGCGTTGGACTGCACTTCCACGTCATCTTCCAACACCGCCGGTCCCGACTGCACAATTTTGTGCCACGTTCCGTCCGCGCGCTTCGCATAGCCCAATCCATCCCCGCCAATCACCGCGCCGTTTTGCAAGATCACGCGATCTCCCACGATGCAACCTTCCCGCACCACGGCATGCGCGTGCGCAAAAAAGTCCGCGCCAATTTTCGCGCCGCGATAAATGGTCACGAAGCTGTGCAACACCGCCCGCGCTCCAATCTCCGCGCCGTCATCTACAAAACAATACGGTCCAATGTGCGCCCCTACTGCAATCTTTGCCGATGACGCAACAATCGCGGTCGCATGCACGCCTGGCTCATACACGGGCGCGGTGTAAAACAATTCCAGCGCTTGCGCAAACGCCAGGTACGGATTCGCAGTGCGCAGGGCCGCCAAAGGTTCCAGGCCGTCTTCGCGTTCCAGCTGCACACCGTCTTCCACAAGCACCGCGGACGCGCGCGTGCTCTTCAACATCGGCGAATATCGCCGGTTGGCAAGAAATGTCAGCTGTCCCACTCCTGCATGGTCGATTCCCGCCACACCGTTGATCTCCGTTGCGGGATTTCCTTCCAGGCGGCATCCAAGTTTAAGCGCGAGTTCCTGCAATTTCATGGAGTCAGCTCCTGCACCCAACCCGTCTTCTGTTTTCTTGGGTTATCGTCAGAGTCTCGCACAGCCTCAAGAGGGAAGTACAGGCAGCCTTCCACAGCCCCCTGCAACTTTGGGTTTGCCCCTTGCATCGGAATCGTTATAATGTCTCAGGTTTTTAAACCGCCAGGATAGTCCCAGTCACTGCGACGCCCCGCAGACATTTCTTGTAGTACGAGTACTAAATATAGGAAAGGGGTTTTCAGGTTTTGGTAAGCCCGAGGCGTATCTTGATGTTTCTTTCGATCCTGGCGTGCGTTTGTCTGAACGCGCGGAGCCTCCTTGCGCAGCAGGTTCAAGTTGTAAACATCTCCTCCGGTCCTCAAGACGTTTTGTACGCGCAGTCGGAGCTCCTGCAATCCATCGACGAAGCCTGGTTTGCGCCTCTCTCGCCCGCAGCCTCTCCATTCGATTCGCCCGATTTCCTGGCTCTGCCGCCATTGCCTCCGGCAAATACGCGCGCAAACGATTCCAGCATCCGGCCGAACCCGAAAGACAAACAGAATGAGGAAGGCACGCGCTTCCGCTGGAAGCCCGCGCTCGGCGAATCCTTGCTGTTCACCGGCATCATGCACTCGTTCAACCTCACCACCGAGGCAGGCACTCGCGATGCCCTGAACGGCCACTGGTTCACGCATTACACTGATTCCGTTTCTGAACTGCGTGGCTGGAGCGACAGCGACAAGTTCATGGCTCCCTACGTGGGCCATCCCATCGAAGGCTCGGTCTTTGGATTCATCGAGCGGCAGAACGACCCGCAGTTTCGCCTGGTGCAGTTAGGTGACGGCCGCGAATACTGGATCAGTATGTTGCGTTCCATGGCCTACTCGGCCGTTTGGCACACGCAGTGGAAAATCGGCCCGATTAGTGAAGCCTCCATCGGCAACGTGATGCTGCACGCTTCCCCTGGCTTTATCACTCTTGTGGACACGCCCACGCTGGGCTTCGTCACCATGCTCGCGGAAGACGCCGCCGATCGCTACGTGATCATGGGCCTCGAAAATCGCACCAACAATCGCGTGGTGATTATTCTGGTGCGCAGCTTCCTGAATCCCGGCCGCACTTTCGCCAACATGATGGCCTTTAAAGTTCCCTGGAACCGCGACACGCGCCTCGGCCTGTTCGGTTCCTACTACGATCTTCGAAAAGAACTCATGGAAGAGTATAGGAACGGCGGCGAAAAGCCCTTCGTCTTCGTTAAGGATGCGTGGAAGCCTGAAGGCGTGGACTTCACTCATTCGCATTCCAAAGCGGCTGACATCGAGCTCACCGCTTTTCCATACTACGAAACGTTTCTCGGCGGTGGCTCCTGCATCGGCGGCGGCGGTTCTGGCGCCGCGCGCGTCAATCCTAACTGGCAAGTCATCACCGAAGTGAGCGGCTGCCTGATCATGCATCAGCCGTTCTACAATTACAGCGCGGACAGCCTGTTCTATGGCGGCGGTTTCCGCTGGACCCCGCTGGCCACTCATCGCTTTTCTCCCTTCGGGCAATTTATGTTCGGGGGTCGAAAAGTGACCTACGAAATCGACAACCTTCCCCTGAAGAAGCAACTCCTCGACGAATGGAACAACGGAAACGGCACGCTTGCCCATTACCCCATGCGCAGCGCGTATGAATTCGAAACCGCGCAGAATGGCCCGAGCATCGCTGTCGGCGGTGGCTTCGATTGGGTGATCACCCGCCCATTCGCGTGGCGCATCCTGAACGTCGAGTACACCCGCTCCTGGATGAATGACGTCGCGCAGATTCATCCCCAGGAAGGCTTAAAAATTTCCACCCAGGCCGTTGTTCGCATCGGCACCTGGTAGCCCGGGTTCCCATGCCAGAGGTTTGCATCAAGAACGTGTCCCTCGACCATTGTCATCCCGAGCGGAGTCTGCGCGAGGACCTGCTTTTGATCGGCCTTTCTTGTCTCACGAAAAGCAGGTCAGGCCCGAGTTGTAAATCCGATACAGCCTCGCGCATGCACAAAAAATTGCTGGCATTCCGCGCTAAACTCCCCCATAGCTTCTCACTCAGAGGGAGAGTTCCATGCTAGATGAAGGCGTCTGGGCTGAAGTCAAAGTGGGTGCCGAACACCTGCGGCTATTCTCGGAACAAAATGCGCAAGGGGTGCAAGCGTCCGTCTACAACGTCAATAGCAAAAACTGGATCTCCCCTTCAGAAACCGTCGACGACATCGAATCCGGCAAAGATCGTGCCACCGCCCACGCCATTGCCTATCTCCAGCGCGTAGCCAACGCCCAGCTCCCGCCACTCCAATGGAAAAGCTCCCGCTCCGCCTAAATGTAGTGGCCGAACTTTAGATCGGCCTTCCTGGATGCCCCACCCTGAGTCCGCAAAAGGTGGGTCTTGGGTCCTTTCTCGTCGCAAAAATTCCCACCCCAAAAAAGACCAACCACCGCGACATGCCTCGCAACCCAATCCCTGCGTGCCCACGGCAAATCCGCGAGCCGGCTCTTGGGTCTTCTTGTTTTTGTAGCGCCGTGCCTTCAGGCCGGCATCTTGGGCCTCCCAAAAAAACCGCCATTCAGCCATTCCAAACGAGGAGCTTCAAAACACGAGGCAATGGGCAGAGAACTGGCATTAAAAAACAGCGGACGCCCGGGCAGGCGGCCGCTGTCGTTTGAACAGGCTTTTGCGAAAGGTTACTTGAGTTGAACCCCGGGGAGAACGCTCGTCCCTTCAACACGAACGGCAAGAAGGGCGGAAGGGTCGATACCCAAGGCTTTCAAGATGGTGGGCGCAACTTGTGCCGTTCCCACTCCCTCGCGGATGGTCCGGGGCTGGAAACAGGATTGCGAGACCAACAAAATCACGTTGGTGTCGTCGTGGGCAAAGCCGCCGTGTTCCGCCAGTTTCGAGGTGCTGCCGGAATAAGTAACGCCGACGTTTGGGGTCACGATGATGTCGGGAGTGCGCGGGTCTACGGTTGGGTCGTTGTAGTTGAGTGTCACCGTGGGGCCATAGTAAAGCTGCCCGAGCTCAATGCCGGCGGCAGTGGCATTTTCTTCAAGGATTTGCACGCTGGGTAGAGTGTCCGAGGAGTTGTTCAACCAGACCAGCGAGACGTCATCTTCGGTAGGTCCAATGCCAGCGGGGTTGTTCGTCGATTCCGAATAGGGGATATAGCCTGCGTTAGAAAGTAGGGTAACAGGTGAAGTGCCTTTGATAAGTTGGGAAACGTAGCGGCTCGGATCGATAGGAGACTGTCCGTGTTTGGCAGTGATCACGATCAGCGTCGAATCGTAAAGCCCTTTTGCTTTTAGCTCTTTGACCCATGCGCCAATGGAGGCGTCCACGAACTTGATTTCGCCCAGCAACGCCGTAGTGGGTGTGCCAGCGGCATCCAAGTATCCGCCTGTCACGCCGTTGCTCTTCTCAATGAGCTTCTGGCCCACGCTGACAGCCTGAAAGTTCATCCCCATGATGGTCGGAACCTTCGTCTGCTTCGTCCCCAGGTGGTTCCTTCCAGCGATTTCGTTCAGGACTGCGTCCACTTTCAAGGTGTCATAGCACTGTATGTTCTGGAAGCTGTTTGTCCAGGCGGTGAGGTCTGCACCGGTGTCGGGGATCGACGCGCAGGATTGGCCTGTTGGCGTTGTAACTCCAGGAAGCGCAATCACGTTGGAGTTAATCTCAGGCCCGTAGAAGTCATCTAAACCACTGGGACCAAGGCCAGCGGCCACCGCTATGTAGGCGGGGTGCTTGTCGGACCATGCTGTGTACCCGCCAGCCTGGTGAATCACGCTGAAGATGCTGTTAGCACGCACGAAATTCCACGGATAAACCGGATTGCACCCGTTACTTGGGTCGCGTACCAGTCTCTGGGTATTGATTGAGGCAAGGCCTCCGTCCGTCAGCGCCGCACCGGGCGCGCCGCCATTCAACTTGGTTTGGTCGATGTCGATGCCTTCTTCATACTCGGTTGTCGTGCCAGTCGGAGCCGCACCAGGGGTGCACGGGCCAGCGGCGAGGCCGTTGCCGGTCGTTTCCGCCGGAGCGTCTAAATTGCGGGAATAAGCGACGTCGTAATAAATGCCGGTCAGCGCCGGGCTTCCTCCGGTAACGATGGCGATCAGGCCGGGAAAGGAATCCGAAGGTTTTGAGGTGCTGGCGGCTACATAGTTGACGCCGGTCTGGCCGAGCGCTGCAAGCGCCGGGCAGTACGGTTCACCATTGTTGACGGTGCTGATGCCGTTCGCGCAGTTCGTGAAATCAACAGCGTGCATTCCGTCAATACTGACAAGTAAAACGTGTCGAACGCCGTTCGGATTGTCGGATTGGTCCCAACTTTGCGCACGCGCTGCCGGAGCAATGGTTGCTGCCGCAAGTAAAATTGTCCCAAGGGCCATCAAATTTTTTTTGCTGGTCATAGAAAAACCCTCCAGGGTTGCAATCTATAGCGGCGGTGTTGCGGTTGGTTGACTCTGTTATGAATTCTGTATCTTTGTGAAAAAATTCGTTGAATTCACTCTGTCTCGCAAGGTTTATCGTGATCGAATATGCCGCTCAAGAGATTGGCTGAGATTTTACGAAAAATTGATGTAGGCGAGTTCCCTGCAGGGTACTGTGCCCCCGGAGGTCGTACATGAAAGCGAAGACATTTGTGCTGGCTGGTATCGCAGCCGTAGCAATGGCGTCACTGACGCAGGAAGCGGCGGCTAAGCCGAACAACGATGGCAACCAAGGTTCGGGAAAGGTCAAGCATGTGCTCCTCTTGAGCATTGACGGAATGCACGCCGTGGATTTTTATAACTGCTCGCGCGGCGTTTCCGGAATAAACGGTGGCCAACCCTATTGCCCGAATCTGGCAGCGCTCGGCTGGACCGGAATCAACTATGTGGCTGCCTCGTCTTCAAAGCCTTCGGACTCCGCTCCGGGGCTGGCGGCACTCGTCACTGGCGGCACGTCGAAATCCACCGGCATCTATTATGACGTTGCCTACGACCGCTCGCTCGATCCGCCAACAATAACAACGGGCACGGGCTTGGCGGGCGGCAATTGCACACCGTACGCTCAGCCGCAGGGAACAACAACAGATTACGATCAAGGCGTCGACTTGGACGACACCATGCTGAACGGCGGTGCGCCGGGCGCTGGGCTGACCGAAGGCGGAATCGCCTCGCTCGATCCGAAAAAGCTCGTGCGCGACCCGAAGCGCGGCTGTGCCCCTGTCTATCCATGGAACTTTGTTCGTACGAACACGATCTTTGGTGTGGTTCACGCTGCTGGTGGATACACCGCCTGGATCGACAAGCATCCATCGACGGCGTTCGTGCTTGGGCCGGGTGGCAACAGCGTGAATGACTTTTTTTCGCCAGAGGTCGATTCGAACGTGGTCGCGCTGCCCGGTGTTACAACACCAGAAGGAGTCTCGTGCGCCACGATTCCCGACGGGAGCAGCCTCTCCGGCTGGAACAACAGCTTCGCAAACATCCGGTGCTACGACACGATAAAGGTGAATGCGTTGCTAAACCAGATTGCCGGCAAAACCCACGACGGCGCTCCGGCAGTGATTCCGGCGGTTTTCGGCATGAACTTTCAGGCCGTATACACTGGAGAAGTCCTCGTCGAAGCGGGCGTGGGCACGGGTGGTTATCAGAACGCCGCCGCGCTGCCCAGCGCGGAGCTGCTGAACGAGATCGAGTTTGTGGATACTTCCATCGGTGAAATGGACCAGGCGCTCAAGCATGCGGGCATCTATGACAACACCCTCATCATCGTCACCGCGAAACATGGCATGTCGCCCATCGATCCGAGTCTGTTCGTGTCCAACACCAACACGCCGGCAACACTGCTGGGCCCGGCCATTCCGCCATCCGAGTCCCCGCTGACCCCAGGTGGCATCGGTGCCACGGAAGATGATGTCTCCGTGCTCTGGCTGGCCAAAGGCGAAAGCGTGACCTCGGCCGTGCAACTGCTGGAAACGAACGCGGCAACCATCGGCTTGGGACAGATCTTCTACGGGGCGAGTCTCGCGCTCAATTACAATGTCGGTGGTTTTGCCCCAGGCGATGATCCGCGTTCGCCGGATATCATTGTTACGCCGAATGTGGGTGTGACTTACATTGGTCCCGGCTCGGCCATCGGAGATCACGGCGGCTTCGCGCATGACGACACCAACGTCATCTTGTTGGTGTCCAACCCGTGCTTCACGCCGCAGACAGTCTCGGCCCCAACGGCAACCGCCCAAGTGGCGCCAACCATCCTGAAAGCGCTGGGCCTAGATCCAAAATCCCTGGACGCGGTCAGAATAGAAGGCACCGCCGTTCTGCCAGAAGTAACCTACCAACTAGAAAAATAATCGTAAGCACAAGGTGAGGGGGTCTTCTCTTGGCCCCTCTCGGGTCCCAACCTGAGTCCGCGAAGAGTAGCTCCTAGGTTCCCCGGGTGACCCACATGCCGCCTCTGCATCTGGGCTCTAGGGTCACTCCGTGTAGCGCCGTGCCTTAAAGCCGGCAACTTGGGTTCTCGTTGTGAGTTGGGTTGATTTGCATTTAAACCCGCACCCTTAAAAGGCAAAGGGTGCGGCACCCACAACTCAACCCAACTAAGAAAACACCAACTCAAAAACCGCTGCACTGTCGTCCTGAGGAGTCCGCGACGAAGGATCTCAACCCCCGCGTCTTGCCTCCAACTGTGGCACAGGCACTCCTGCCTGTGCTCTTGGGTCTAGGCCTCACGACTCTTCGTCCTCCGTAAACAACCGCGGCTGCGTCGCCGCTGCTGCCGGAGCCTTCCTCCGTGCAATTCCCACGACGCCCAACACCGAAAACTCCGTCAACGCGCTTCGCGGGACAAAAATTCGATCCGTGTTCGAATTAAAATCTGGCGGCGTCATCTGCAGCCCGTTGTCCTGTAATCCCAGCAAGTCATTCGGGATCACACCTTCCAGACTTTCTCCATCCCGAAATCGCAGCCGCACCCACAAGCCATCCAGTTTCGGCCGGCTGAGGAAGCTCTTCCGCTCCATCTCAATGTCTTCATCTAGGTCCCGAACAAAATAGATGGCCCGCACTTTGGCCAACTGAATCTCCTCGTGCGCGCCTTCCGGCGTCAACACATCGACCGCTTCCGCCTGCGGCAACCGCGTTGGGTTCAGGTACCCCCGCAACAGCTTCCGCTCCAGAAGCTCGATGATCACCTTTTTGTGGGTAGAGGTTGGGCTTTTGCTCTTCAAACCGGTCTTTTCCGCTAACATTCACGAAACAATTGCGCAAAATCGCAGATTATGTTAATTTAGCCCTGCCTTTCCTGTCAAGTTATTGTTTTTATTGGGTTTAGGTCCCCGAGGGCCGCTTTTGACCGAAAAGACGCAAATCCTCAAATCCGCCTCCATCATTTCCCTGGTTACTATCGTCAGCCGGATTCTAGGCTACGTCCGTGACCAGCGCATCTCCTTCCTCCTCGGCACCACTCTCTCCGCCGACGCTTTCGTCCTCGCCTACCGCCTCCCCAACCTTTTCCGCCGCATGGTCGCCGACGGCGTCGTCACCGCTTCCTTCATTCCTGTCTTCACCACGTACATGCGCGATTCCAGCTCCGAGGAGCTCTGGAAATTTGCCAACCGCCTCTTCTGGACGCTCGCGCTCGTCCTCGCCATCGTCACCGTGCTCGGCGTAATCTTCTCCCCCTTCGTGATCCAGTCGTTCTCTTCTCCCCAGGATCGCGCCAGCAGTTGGATTGAAGCCACCGCGCTCAACCGCGTTATCTTTCCCTATCTCTTTTTCGCCGGGCTCGCCGCACTCGGCATGGGCATTCTCAACTCCTACCACAATTTCGCGCTACCCGCAGCGACCTCAGCGTTGCAAAACCTCGCCATCATCATCTTTTCTACCGCCCTCGTCTGGCATTATTTCCAGCGGCCCGCCCTCTCTCTCGCTGTCGGCGTGTTGGTTGGCGGCGCGCTGCAATTCCTGATTCTCGTGCCGCAGCTTGTTCGCCGTGGCATGCGCTTTGACTTTGGAATCTCTTTCGCTCATCCCGGCGTGAAGAATTTCGCGCGCCTGATGTTTCCGCGTTTCTTTGGCATGGGCATTGCCCAGATCAACTTTTTCGTGGACACCTTCTTCGTCACCGCTCCCCGCATGCCGCGTGGCAGCTTGGCAGCACTGTACGTTTCCGATCGCGTCATGGAACTGGTTCTGGGCGGTTACGCCATCGCCGTCGCCACCGCCATCCTGCCGATGATGTCCCATCAAGCCGCCGCCAATGATTACGAGGGCTTAAAGCGCACCCTCACTTTCGCCGTGCGCATAGTTGCTTACATCACCATTCCCGCCGCTATCGGCCTCATGATCCTGCGCGAACCCATCATCCGCATGCTCTTCCAACACGGCCAATTCGTTGCCGAATCCACACGCCTGACCGCGCGTCCGCTGCTTTATTACGCCGCCGGACTCCCCGCGCTGGCCTGCGTCAAGCTCATCGTGCCGGCGTTTTATTCCGCGGGAGACACCAAAACGCCCGTCATTGTCGCGCTCATGTCCTTTGCCCTGAACATTGCGTTCAATATCGTCTTTCTCCAAAACCATTTCCTCTACCACCGCTTTCAGAATGGCGGCCCCGCGCTCGCAACCGTTCTTGCCACGCTCTTCGACTTCTTCACCCTGTTCTTTATTTTCCGGCTCCGCTACGGCGCCCTCGGCACTATTCCCATTCTCCGTTCCATCGGGAAGATCACGCTCTGCTCCGCGCTCATGGGCGTTGCCTGCATGGTCGGCAATCACTACGCCAGCTCGCCGGCCGCGCTGCAAGCTTCCTTTTTCGATCACCTGCTCATCTTTATCGCTCTGATTGGTGGGGCCACCCTTCTTTACATCGGCCTCACCTGGATTTTCCGTTGTCCGGAGATTGAAGAAGTCTACGGCATCGCTACACGGCGCGAGACCGCCGAAGAATTGGCTGGTTCCTGATGGAAGTTTCTGCTGCCATCTCCGCTTATCTCACTCACGTTCGCGTCGAGAAGGGCTTGTCCCCGAACACCGTTTCTGCCTACGCGCGAGATATGTTCAAGTTCGACGCGTTCGCCAAGAAGAATAAGCTCGCCCTCAAATCCATTTCTCGCGACGATCTTGTGGACTTCCTCGCCAGCCTCTACCGCCAGAAGCTCGAAAGCCGCACTGTTGCCCGCCATCTTGTGACCCTGCGTAATTTCTTTCGCTTTGCCCAGATTCAGGAACTCATCACAGACGATCCCTCACTTAATCTCGAATCTCCCAAGATCCGCCGCTCGCTGCCGGATTATCTGCGCCTGGAAGAAGTGGAAAAGCTTCTCGCCCAGCCAGACGATACAACTGCCATCGGCCTGCGCGATCGCACCATGCTGGAAGTCCTTTACTCCAGCGGCCTGCGCGTTTCGGAGTTGACGGGCCTGCGCGTGATGGATCTCGATCGCGCCGTCGGTTGCGTCCGCTGCATCGGCAAAGGCGATAAGGAACGCATCGTGCCCATAGGTAAGAAAGCAATGGCCCTCGTCGATCGTTATCTTCGCGACGCGCGCCCCAAGCTTCTCGGCAAAGGCACGATGGCGCACTCGCCGGTTCTTTTCCTGAATCGGCGCGGTGGACGTCTCAGCCGTGTCGGTGTCTGGAAAATTCTCTCCGCCTACGGCCGTCAGGCGGGTTTGCGTGTGGCGCTCACGCCCCACATGCTGCGTCACAGTTTTGCAACGCATCTGCTGGAACGAGGCGCCGATCTGCGCTCCGTCCAGTTGATGCTGGGTCACAGCGACATTTCCACGACGCAAATTTACACCCACGTTGTGGAAGAGCGTTTGAAACAGATTTACAAGGCTCATCACCCGCGCGCTTAGCGAGCGGGAAGGGAACTAACGTGGGTACGGGCGCTGCCGCTTCAGCCGCCCACCCTAATGTGGAAGGAGCGCAATGCCTGATTATATGTTTTTGCTCGAAAGCCGCCTCTCTCCGGAGCAGCGTGCCGCCATGCTCCGCGTCCAGGAATTGGCCGCTGCACTGGGCTTCAATCTTTATCTCACCGGGGGCACCGTCCGCGACCTCATCACCGGCGCAACCCTCCGCGATCTCGATTTCACCATCGAAGGCAATCCTTCCAAAATTGCGCGCGAGCTCGAAAAGGGCGGAGCCAAAGTCCTCTCCGAGGACGAAAAGCTGCGTCACGTAGAAATGCTTTTCGCCGGAGAAGTCGAGGGCAGCCTTTCCGCCGCTCGTGACGAATACTACGTGCGCCCCGGCACCCGCCCCGAAATTCGCTGGTCTACCATCATGGAAGACCTGCGCCGCCGCGACTTCTCTCTCAATGCCATTGCCATCTCGCTCAATCCCGCATCCCGCGGCCTGCTTCTCGATCCCACCAACGGCCTCTCGGACATCGAACACGGCGAAGTTCGCGCTCTCATCATTCACAGTTTCACCAACCAGCCCGTTCGCCTCATCCGCGCGTTGCGCGTGGCTGCTCGCATGGGCTTCAAACTCGAATCCCGCACGCAGGAATGGTTCAACCTGGCCATTGAGCGGGAACTGCAAAAGACCATCACGCCCGAAGACGCCGGCTACGAGCTCCGCGCGCTCGCCCGCGAAGAGCGCCCGCAACTTATCCTCAAGGAATGGGATGAACAAAATCTTCTCGAGCTCGTCCATCCGCTCCTGGCCAAAAAACATCCCGACTATGAGGCCATTTCTCGCCTCCTCAAAGTTCGCGACGAGCTCTTTATGGCCGGATTCCGCCCGCGTTTGGCTACGCCCATGATGCTTGCCATCCTTGGCCGCATGAAAGACCGCGAGCTGAACCATCTTTTAGCGAAGCTGGATTTTCGCGCCGCGGAAATCGCGGAGATCGAGGAATTCCCGGAGAAGGCCAACGACGCCCAAAAAGATCTCGCCGGAAAAAAAGGCAAAACTCCTATCGACGCCTACCACTACATCGAGAAGCTTCCCCTCGAAGTGGTCGCGTATCTCCTCGCGGAATCCAATAATTCCGCCGCAGTCTCCAAACTGAAGGCCTTCCTTCACAAGTGGCGCCCGATTCGCCAGGCGCTTCCCGTAGTCGTCACCGAACTCGAAACGCTGGGCATGCCACGTGGCCCGAAATTCGATCAGGTCGTCAACGAAGTGTTCGCCATTCAGTTGAACGGTCGCGGAAAAACCCCCGAAGAGCGCGAGAAAACTCTTCGCAAGCTCTCTGGCATCAAGGAACCGCCCAAGAAAAAAGAAAAAGAGAAGAAAGCCACCCGAGGTGCGGACAAGCACGCCGCGTCCGAAGCCATCCACGCCAAAAACAAGGCAGCCGCCGACAAAGCCGCCAAAGAAAAACAACAAACCAAACCACCCACCCCCAAGAAAAAATCCAAATAACCTCATCTTCTCTTCGTAGGGCGCAGCACTGCTGCGCCCCATGTCCGCAAGATCACCATCTACTCCTCGGGTGCCGCACCAATAAAAAACCTGTCATCTCGAGCGCAGCGAGGGACCTGCTTTTCTCCCCTCCTCGGTGCCCCACTCTGAGCGTCTTTCGCGAAGGGGAGACCCTGGGGTTGTAGCGCCGTGCCTTCAGGCCGGCATCTTGGGTTTTACCACAAATAAAAAACCGTCATTCCGACGGAGTCCGCCCAGTGAGGGATCCCTCTTCGATCCACCTGGCCGGCATCAACCAAAAACATCTGCTCCCCGCTTTCCATTTTCCACTTTCCATTTTCCCCAACCACCACCCACGTTATCCACAATCCCCTTAATCCCATTCGCAATTCCCATCCCCGCGTTCTACAATTAAATTCCATGGGTAATCCGCAGTTCGTTCACCTTCACGTGCACACCGATTTCAGTCTCCTGGATGGAGCGTGTGAAACCTCCCAGCTCCTCGACGAAGCGTCACGCCAGAAAATGCCCGCTGTCGCCATCACCGATCACGGTAACCTCTTTGCCGCCGCCAATTTCTTTTACGAGGCCAGCAAGCGCGATGTAAAGCCCATCATCGGCTGTGAAGTTTATGTCGCCAAAGGCAGCCGCCACGATCGCGGCGAAAAATCCGGCCCGGTGACCTCCGACGATCGCGATGATTTTGAGCCCGGCACCCGCGGCAGCAATCACCTTGTTCTCCTGTGCGAAAATCTCGAAGGCTACCGCAACCTTATCAAGCTCGTCTCCGCGGGATTTCTGGAAGGCTTTTACTACAAGCCGCGTATCGATTACGAACTCCTCAGCAAGCATTCCAGGGGGCTGATTGCTCTCGGGGCTTGTCTCCGCGGCCCCGTCACGGAATGCATCGTCGAAGAAAAATTCGACAAGGCTCGCGAAAACGCCTACCGACTCCGCGACATTTTCGGCAAAGGCAATTTCTTCCTCGAAATTCAGGACCAGGGCCTGCCCATCGAGAAGGGAGTGAACACCCAGCTCATCCGTCTGTCGAAAGAAACCGGCATTCCGCTCGTCGCCACCAACGACTGCCACTATCTCCACCACGAGGACGCTCACGCCCAGGAAGTCTTGCTCTGCATCCAGACCGGCAAGACCATGAGCGATACGCATCGCATGAAGTTTCCCACCGACCAGTTTTATTTCAAGACTGCCCAGGAAATGGCCGAAGTCTTTCGCGAAGTTCCCGAGGCGGTTTCCCGCACCGTCGATATCGCCGCTCGCTGCAGCGTTAAAATTGAACACCTACCCAACGCGCTTCCCGAATTTAAGGTTCCCGCAGGCCACACGCCCGGCAGCTATTTTGAAAAAATGGCCCGCGAAGGTTTTGCGCAGCGCCTTCCCAATCTCGAACGCCTCGCCAAGCAAAATCTTCTGCGCAATCCGCTGGCGGATTACGAAACGCGCCTCACTTCCGAAATCGAAATGATCAAGAAGATGCACTATGAAGGCTACTTCCTGATCGTTTGGGATTTCATTCATTACGCCCGCTCGCAGGAAGTTCCCGTCGGTCCCGGTCGCGGCTCCGCTGCGGGCAGCCTCGTCAGCTACGCGCTGCGCATCACCGACGTCGATCCTCTCCAGTACAACCTTCTCTTCGAACGCTTCCTCAATCCCGAACGTGTCTCCATGCCTGATATCGACATCGATTTCTGCATGCGCCGCCGCGGCGAGCTTATCGATTACGTCACGCAAAAATACGGCCGAGACAATGTTTCCCAGATCATCACCTTCGGCACCATGGCCGCCAAGGCGGCGGTGAAAGACGTCGGCCGCGCCATGGATATTCCTTACGGCGATGTAGACAAGCTTGCGAAGCTCATCCCGACAACGCTTGGCATCGATCTGGAGACTGCGCTCAAGGAATCACCGCAGCTAAAAGCCGCCGTGGATGGCGACGAAAAATACAAAGATCTGATGAAGGTGGCCCTGCGCCTCGAAGGGCTTTCCCGCCACGCTTCCACGCACGCCGCCGGTGTGGTCATTTCTCCGCAGCCGCTCACCGAACTCGTCCCGGTTTACAAGACCAACCGCGATGAAATCACCACGCAGTACGACATGAACGCGCTCGAGCGCATCGGCCTGCTTAAAATGGATTTTCTCGGCCTCACCACGCTCACCGTTCTCTACGATGCCGTCAAGATGGTCGAGCAGAATCGCAGCGTCAAGATCGATCTCGACAGCCTGCCCTTTGACGACGAGGCCACCTACAAGCTTTTCTCTCGTGGCGACACCACCGCCATCTTCCAGTTTGAATCCCACGGCATGCGAGACATTCTTCGCCGCTATCAGCCCACTCGCATCGAAGATCTCACCGCTCTCAATGCTCTCTATCGCCCCGGCCCCATCCAGGGCGGCATGATCGACGATTTCATCAATCGCAAGCACGGCAAAACTAAAGTCAGCTACGAGCTTCCGCAGCTCAAGGATATTCTCGAGGAAACTTACGGCGTCATCCTCTATCAGGAACAGGTGATGCAAATCGCCAATCGCCTGGCCAGCTTCTCTCTCGGCGAAGCCGACATCCTGCGCCGCGCCATGGGCAAAAAGAAAAAGGAGGAAATGGCTGCCCAGCGCGCCAAGTTCCTCGCCGGCTGCGACAAAAATAAAATTCCAGACAAGAAAGCCGTTCGCATCTTCGACTTGATGGAAGAATTCGCCGGCTACGGCTTCAACAAGTCCCACTCCTGCGCCTACGCCCTCCTCGCCTACCAGACTGCCTGGCTGAAGACGCACTATCCCGTCGAGTTCATGGCCGCGTTGCTCACTTCCGAAACCGGCAACGCCGAGAAGCAGGTCAAATACATCAACGAGTCCCGCGGCATGGGCATTCCCATCCTTCCGCCCGACGTCAACGAAAGCGATCTCTTCTTCACTCCCGTCGGCGATTCCATCCGCTTCGGCATGGCCGCCATCAAAAACGTCGGCGAAAACACCGCCAAAGCGATTCGCGAATCTCGCCTCAGTAGCGGCCCATTCAAATCGCTTTACGAGTTCTGCGAGCGCATCGAGCCCCGTTTCCTCAACAAGCGCGTCTTCGAAAGCCTCATCAAGTGCGGCGCCATGGACTCTCTCGGCCCCCGCGAACCGATGGCCGCTTCCGTCGATGACGCTATCGCCGCCATCCAGCGTGCTGCCCGCGCCAAGGAATCCGGCCAGCATGGCCTTTTCTTCGGCGGCGGCGCCAGCGAACCCAAAGTCCACTTCGAACTCCGCGAAGCACTTCCATGGTCCGAAGAAGATCGCCTTACCAGCGAATACGCCATGCTCGGTTTCTACATCTCCGGCCATCCGCTGGAAAAATACGCGTCGCGCCTGAAAGAACTCGGCGTCATTTCTCTCGATGAAGTCGAAGGCCCGCGCAACGGCAAGGAAATCGCGGTGGCCGGTCTTATCGTCGGCACGCGCCCCATGCGCTCCAAGAAAGGCGCACGCTGGGCCATCTTCACCCTGCAGGACATGACCGGTGTCCAGGAACTTCTCGCCTTCCCCGAAAGTTTTGCTCGTCTCGAAAATCTTCTGAAGCCCGGCCAGCCGCTGCTTCTGAAAGTCCGCGTCCAGGTGGAAGAAGCCGGCACGCGCCTCTCCCTCCAGGAAGCCCGCAAACTCGAATCCATGCCAGAGTCCAACGGCGCCCCCGAATTTCGCGTCAAGCTCGACCTGCAGCGCCTCAATGAGGCCGCCCTGGCGCAACTCGAGGATCTTTTCGCCAAGGCCGCCGGTCCCAGCACGGTGGTCTTTGAGGTCAAGGCCCACGATGGCACTACTGCCGTGGTGCAATCTCAGCGTAAGATACGGGTCACACCGGACTTCATCGCTGCCCTCGACCGTATCTGTGGCGACGAGGGTATCCAAAGGATTTCGTAATGTGCGCGGCGAAAAAAGATAAAAAGGGCCTTCCGACTCTCGAGCGCCAAAAAGAAATCGAGCGTCTGGAAAAGGATGTCGAGGAACTGCGCCGCCTCTCCTCGGCAAGTCCGAACGGTGACGACACCGAACTTGAACGCCTCAAACAGGAAGTTCTCGAACTTCGCCGCGAGTTTTATACTCATCTAGGCCCGTGGCAGCGCGTCCAGATCGCCAGGCATCCGCAGCGCCCTCATACGCTGGATTGGATCGGTCTGATGATCACGGACTTCATCGAACTTCACGGTGACCGCGGTTTTGGTGACGACAAGGCCCTCGTTGCCGGACTGGGCAAATTTCGCGGCCGCCCTGTCGCTGTCGTCGGCCAGCAAAAGGGGAGAGACACCAAGCAGCGCGTCATTCGCAATTTTGGCCAGCCTAAGCCCGAAGGCTATCGCAAAGCGCTCCGCGTCATGCAACTCGCCGCGAAGTTCGGCCGCCCCGTTCTCGCCTTCGTTGACACTCCCGGCGCTTATCCCGGCATCGACGCCGAAGAACGCGGCCAGGGCGAAGCCATCGCCCGCAATCTTCGCGAAATGGCCCGGCTCCCCGTTCCCGTCATCGTCACCGTCACCGGCGAAGGTGGCTCCGGCGGCGCGCTTGCCATCGCCGTCGGCGATCGCGTCAACATTCTCGAAAATGGCTTCTACTCCGTGATTTCTCCCGAAGGTTGCGCTTCCATCATATGGCGCGACGCCGCCAAGGCGGAAACCGCCGCCATCGCCATGAAAATCATGGCCACCGATCTTCGCGAGCTCGGCATCATCGACGAAATTATCCCCGAGCCCGACGGGGGCGCCCACGGTGACTACGAAACCGCCGCCAAACTTTTTGGCGACGTCCTCGAGCGCCAACTCCTCATCCTCACCAGCCAGTCCCCCCGCGAACTAGTCCACGACCGCTACGAAAAATTCCGCCGCATGTGCCAATTCTTCTCCTAACCTTGGAGTGCGGCGGCCCAGCGGCCGCTTTTACAACCAAAACCCAACCGCCCAAATCGCCCGCCAACTCCGCCGCCAACTCCAACGCATTGTCATCCAGAGCGAAGCGAAGGATCTCAACGTAAAGACCTAGCGCAAACGCCAACGACGAAGACTCCGAACTCCCGGCTACAGACTACCAACTCCCGACTTCCGGCCGCCTCCCCCACCCCCGTACCACTTTCGCCACTCGCTTCCCATCCTTCCGTTGTTCCCCCAATCTCCCCGCTCTACTCTGAAATGGCAGCGCGTGGCCCATCTGCCCCGGGGAATTCACTCCGCACCGTTTGCAAAGGACACTGCCTCATCATGTCGGAACCCTTTCGTCCGTACGAAAAACTCGTTGATATCATCATCATGGGCAAGAAATTCCAGGTCCCGGAGCGCAACTCTTTGCTGCGGTGCTTCCAGTTCATCAGCCCGGAAACTATTCCGTACGGCCGCTTCTGCTGGAACCAGGATTGCCAATATTGCCGCGTCTCGTGTCAACTCCCCGACGACGACGAGCCCCGTGAAATGCTCTCCTGCAAATTCATCGTAATGCCCGGCATGGAAATCACCGACCTGAGCCAGGAACTGAAATGGTGCCTCCGCGCCAAGCTCCCCTCAGACACCCCAGTCTCCAAATAATTCTCAGCTGCCCACAATCCTCGTAGCGCTGGCTTTATGCCAGCGTCTTGGGTTCTCCCACTCTTCGTAGGGTCGCAGCACTGCTACGCCCCACGTCCGCAAAATCGCAAACCTGGTTGGGTGACGGGACGCGGTGGTTGAGATGTTACTAATCCTTTACCCACAAAGTGAATTAACCACAAACATACTACCCATCCTCCCCATTCCGTTCTATACTTCTCCTGTGACGCTGCCTCGCTTGGCTTTCGCGGCGGACTATTGGGGGGACTGTGCGGTGGTTTGCCGCGCCCTCGAAAATCGGCCCGGACCCATCGTCGATCAACAATTTGGCATTTTCGAATCCTGGTCACACGCCAACTCCTTCGCTGCAAAACTCAATCAAGGCTTGGACCTCACTCCCTCCGACTCCCGCCAAATCGTAACCAGCGCCACTCTCGCTGCCTCCTCCGTTCTGCGTGCTCCCGTCGTCGACCGCATCTGGCGCCGTGCTCCCGTTCTCGTTGCCGCCGAACAACTCCAATGGCGCAGCCTTCTCGCGCAACTCGATTTGGCTGCCACTTTTTGTAAACTCTCCGAGGGCCGATCCCCCGACCTCCTCAATCGCCGTACCATTCGCATCATTCAAAATGCGTTTGACCGCGCGCTTGTGCTGGTGGCCCAACGCAGACAGCATAATCACGACTTAGAGCAAGTGAGTATTAAGCTGGAAGTGTTGAGACCATGGTTGCAAGGGATGCCCAATGAAACCGTCGCGCACTGATCGTCATTCCAAACCAAACGGCAACAGCGATCCTTCTCCCACTCCCTCCTGTCAAACACCACCCCACTCCTTCGAACGCGTCGACTCTTCTCCGTGGATCAGCGACTCCGATCTGGCGCCTCGCGCCCAGCACTTGCTTGCCCTCGCCCTTCGCAGTTCCACCGCCGCCGTCGCCGTCTTCGATGAATCTTTTCGCTGCACCGCCGTCAACTCCGCTCTTTTCTCCGTCAGCCGCATTCCCCCGCAAGCGTGCCTTGGCAAAACCTTGCCTCAGCTCCTCGGTGGCCGCCCAGAGCAGGTCCATCGCGCGTTCAAATTCGTTCGCGACACCGGCGCCACTCTTCGTCATGTCCCGCTCAGTCCGCTCGCCCCAAACCATGCGGCTGCCAGGCATTGGATCGCCGATTTTTTCCCCTTGCGCGATCCCTCCAGGGGAATTCACTGGATCGGCACCACTCTTTGCGAAGCTCCCAGAAAAACGCATCTCCGCCAAAAGCTCTACCATGTTTCCGGCCGTAATCTGTCAAACGATCACGCCGCCGAATTTCACAGTGCCCCCACGGAGGAAATCGCGGAAACCTGCGAACCTGTCCTCCGCCGTTCCCTCGATCTCTTGGACCGTTCCATGGCTCTCCGCCGTCAAATTTCAGAGATGCGCTTGGCCGCCAGCCTTCATCGTCGCTCTCGTCCAGTGATCTGGGTAAAACCCATCGGCCCCTATTTGCAAGTCGCGTCCGTATCTCTCGATCCCTCCGAACAAAATCCGGCCACCAACGAATCATCAACCGATGAAGAACTTTCTACAGACCTCCTCAGCGCCCGCGAATTGCAAGTGGTTCGCTTGTTGGCGGAAGGGAACAGCAATAAACAAATCGCCGTCACCCTCGATCTCAGCACCAGGACCATCGAAACCTATCGCGCTCGCCTAATGATCAAACTCGATCTCCACTCGCTGGGCGAACTAATCCGCTACGCTGTCCGCCACCTCCTGATCCAAGCCTAAAAAAATAATCCCGCCAGTGGCACAGGCACTCCTGCCTGTCTTCTTGGGTTTCCTCTTTAGGGGTCGGAGCTTCAGCTCCGACATCAAGTCAGCTGACCATCGGGCTTCAGCCCCTGAGGATTCCTCTCTTTCGAATCAAATTGAAACCCGTCATACCGAACGGAGTGAAAACCGCCGTCCCCTTTGCGGAAAGAATCCCTCTTCGATTACTCCATCTTGACCCAACCAACCCGCACAGGCACTCCCGCCTGTGTTCTTGGGGCACTACCGTAAACTACTATCCGTAAACTACGCATCCATACCGCAAACTACGCGCCCCCCATGTCAGTATTACTACGGTATTGACCCGGTAACCCCTGCACGCGCACCCTGTCCGAAAGGTCAGGGAGGTATCCACTCATGAACCACTTTCTCCTCTGCAATAATGCCACTTGCGGTTTCGTTTTAG
This sequence comes from Candidatus Acidiferrales bacterium, assembly GCA_963701055.1. Taxonomy (GTDB): domain Bacteria; phylum Acidobacteriota; class Terriglobia; order Acidiferrales; family UBA7541; genus Acidiferrum. The sequence continues at coordinate 3,085,126 of OY969563.1, forward strand.
ACGTTCGCATCGATGGCAGCGCGCTTCCGCAAAACTGGCTGCTCCTCCAACGTTTCCCACAGTGCGGCTCCAACTGGTCCAACAACAAACCTGTCTCCGCTCGTGCCTTGTCCCCTTCGCGTCGCGCCAAATTGCCTTTTTGTCCGTGCTGCCAGCGCGCCTCGCGCGGCAAGGCACATATTCCTTCCGCGCCATTGATTCCCGCCCAAGCGCAAAGAGCAGGGAACGCGGTGTTATAGATCCGCCCGCCGCGTCCCTTTTTCGTCGACTTTCCGTCCGAAGGTTGCCCTGTGTAATTGGAGAAGTTGCCGTTCAGATAAGCAGTGCCCGAAAAGCAGTTCCAGAAAGGAGGTTTTGCGCGATGTCAACCCCAGCCCATTCGTCCAAACCCCAACCGAATGATAGTTGTACTCCACAAACCCTGATCCACACCATTAAGGCCCTGCACACAATTGTCGTCAGCCTCATGGCCGATCAAGCCGCTCTACGCCGCACCATGCTCGAAGATCCCGCGTTCGCCCTCAGCTATCAAGTGCATCTGAAAGCAGCCACCATCACCGCCAGGCCTCTGCTCACAGAAGCTCTCGATTCCTACGACGCCCTCCTGGAAGACATCTCCCTCTTCGACGACTGGATGCACTAATTGCTCACATCCAGTCCTGCTTGACTGGATGCACCGTTGTGGCACCCGCACACCTGCCTGTGCTCTTGGATTTTCTCTCCCTCTCCTTACCGGCACGATAGATCTTGCCCCCGGCGAGTCCGCGAGCCATGTAGTGGCGGGTCTTTAGACCCGTGCTCTCTCTTGGGTTTCTCTTGGGGTTCCCACCAACATAACAACCCGTCATCCCGAACGGTGTCCGCGAAGTCAGGAATCCCTCTTCGATCCCAAGCCCCCTACAAATACCGCCGGATCGCCTCCGAATACCGCGTATACAAATAAGAAACCAACAACAACGCCACACCCAAAATAATAAACGTAATAAACCGGTCCGACCGCTCCTGCCTCCACACGTCCAACACCACAATCTTCGCCACGCACACCAGCAACAACCCAAGCCCCGCCAACCGGAAACTCCGCTCGCCCACAATCAGCGCGAACAAAAACGCCGCCACCGCCTCGATCCCCCACCCGATCGTCACCCGCCCCTGCGTAACTTCATTCAGGATCAGCCACGTCACAATAATCATCGGCAGGAAAAAATAAATCTGTTCCGGCCGTCGCAGCAAATCGGAAAGCTCCAACCCAGCGCCCGCCGCACGATCCGACCGCTCCCCGGCAAATCGCGTCCGCAAAGGAAACGCAAACGCCTGCCCCACAAAAAGAACGCCCGCCGCCACAGCCACATAGAACCCATGGTCGGCCTTCCACGAAGGGCGACCAAGATCGCTGGCGATCGCTTCATACGCCAGGCACTGCAAGAAAATCAGAAACGCGACAATCACGCTATGTTGCAGAAACACATCTTTCCGCGCGCCCCACGCAGCCCCGATGAACGCCAGCGAAAGCGCCGCCCACGCCACGACCACCCACCCATCCACGAAATAAGATCTCGCGAAAAGCACCAGCGTCGCCGATCCCAGATACGCCAGAATGTTGACCGCGTAAATCTGCCGGTCCAGTGCAAATGGATCAGAAGCAGCGGTGCCATCCCTATCGCCATCGGTAAGCCGCGCAAGCCGCACATACACAAAATAAAAAACGAACGCGACAGGCAATGTCGTAAGCAACAATTCTCGCCGCCCAAATCCCAGATTGAACGTCGCCACCCGCACAAAACTCAGCGCGAACAGCGCATAACTCTGCAATCGCCAGTTGCGCGACTTCCATTGCACGCCAATCTCAAACAACGCCCATCCAAACAGCGCCCACCCCAGCGCCACCGCGTGCGCCGCCAATTCGTAATACAACAGCAGAACCACCAGCGCCGACGCGGCCCACGTGTACGCCGCCCCCGCCGCCCGAGCCTGCTCGAACTCGCCTTTCGCCGCCCACCGCGCGCACAAATAAAATATCGCCGCCACCAGCGCTACCGTCACCAGCCGCAACGAAACCCGCGGATAAAGGCTCCACGCCCCAACCGCGAACAAATTAACCGTCGCAATTTGAAATAACGCCGATACCGACAGAATGTAAGCCTGGAAATGCAACTGGATCCGTTTCACCCGGTCGCCAATAATCAGCAACAGCAGCGCGAACACCGCCCACGTCACCGCAATCCACGGCGATGCCACTTCCTTGAACGCCAGCACCCCGATCAATATCGAACCAGCCCACGTATGCAGCGCGGAAAACAGTCGCGCATAATCCGCATCGCGCGGCCCGCTGAAATACGCGCACAAATACAGCAGCACTGCCATCAACGTAAAAGTCAGGAAGCGCACGGTGAAGTGATGCCATTCCTGGGTCGCGTCTATATTCACAATCAATGTGCGCACGAATCCCGCAAGCACAATCACATGCGCCTGCAAACTCAAATCCCGCCGCTCGCGATAAATTCCAACAACCGCCAGCACCAGCGCGAACCCGCCCCACACGACTGCAATCCATGCCCAGTTGCATTCGCGGTAAGTCAGCAAAACCACCAGACTCGCCGCCGCCGTGGTGTAAAGCTCGGACGCATCAATCGCGTATTCCCCCGCCTCCAAACTCAGCCACCGCGCGCAAAGATACAAAAGCGCGATCACCAGTGACATCGTCACCAGTCGCAGCGACAACCCCGTGTGCGAAAACGCCGTCGTAAGAAAATAATTCACCGCAATTGCTCGCCCCACCGCCGCCAGCGCGAACAGATGCGCCTGATACCTCAAGTTCTCCGCGGAAAATGCGCGCGACAGCACCACAAGCAAAAATGCCGCCGCCGCCCATAGCACCGCCGTCCACGAATCTGGAAACGCCAGCCACAGCGAAACAAACAGCATTACCCCCGCAAGATAAGACAGCGCGCGAAACAGCACGCCTTCGCTTTCCGATGTCAGCAACTCTTTCCATCGCCGCGGAATCACCAGCGCGTTCCCATAGAAAAGCAGCGCCGCCACCAGAAAGCTCACAGCCAATTGAACATCAGTCGCGGGAGTCGTTTCCCTAAAGCGATCGAACACCACTAGTGGCGCCAGTGAGATCCGCTCGTAAAGCCTCGGCAGCGCCTGGTTGATCAGCATGTCTCCGGAAGTCAGCAGCGCCACCAACAACCCGAATCGCCGGAACAAAACTTCGCGCGTAAAAACCCCGGCCAGGATCAGCATTTGCGCTTCCGCCAGCCAGATCACCGCCGTATCCATCCCCGAATATTTAAAGGGAATCGCCGCCACCAGCAGGACAATCCCGATGGTCGACAAAATAATGAACGCCACGCGCCGCCGCCGTGTCGCAGGCAACTGCCCCAGCGCCAACTCAATCGCACCCAGCGCCAGCAACGCATAAAACGCCAGCTCCGGCCGCACCGACTGATATTTGAAAAGTCCCAGCAGCAAAGAAGTATTCAGCACCGCCGCCAGAGTCGAAACACGTTCCTGCCCCGCGTTCCGAATGCGCCGCTCAATATACGACCACCTGTAAACCGCCCAGTACATGCACAGCAAAATCGTGCTGGGCATGAATTCCGGAAACATCCGCCGGTGCCCCGCCATCGGCATGATCACCGTGGCCAGCCAGATGAAATGATTAATGTACGAAGCCAAAATGCCGAACACTTCCAGCTCGAACCACTCCCGCCGGTGTACGATCGCCACCAGCCCCAGCGCAAGAATCGCTCCAGCCGAAAGCGAGTAAATCGTGTTCTGGCTGATCGCCACGGTCGTGAACGCCAACAAAAACGCGAGCCCCGTCACCACCTGCGAGTCGTACCGCAGCGTATGCGCCACCATCGCGCCCGCCACCACGAACAGCAGCACCAGGTCCACCCACTGCGTATCGATCACTCGCGTGTACGGCACGAAATACATCGCGTACGTCACAAAAAACGTCAGCGCCCACCCGCCGCCAATCAGCGCCCGCGCGAACACCCGGTAACGATCGCTACGCTCCAGCCAGATTCCCAAGCCCAGAATCGCGAAGCCAAGCAAATAGCCCAGTCCGATTTTTTCCGGATTGCTGAGCGACGGAAATTTGTACGCCAGGAAAAGTGAAATTCCGATCACCAGCGCGATGATTCCCAGTTTATTCAGCCAATTTTTGCCAAGCGTCTCTTCCAGCTGCGAACTAAGCTCCCGCGCGGAAACCGGCGCCGGTCGTGGTGGCGTCGAAAACGGCGAAGGCGAAGCTCGCGCAGGCGTAGGTGGATAAACTGGAGCGGCTGGCGGAGCACTAACAGGTTTCGCCCGCGGCGGAGTCGGCGACGGCGAAAGAATTGCACCATTGTCGGCGGGCTGCCCGATCGGTTCGACCGGCTCCTTAGCCACCGGCGCGGGCGGCACAACAACCGCTTTCGGAATCTCCACCGTTGGCGGAATCGCTCCGGGAGCAAGCGGCTCAACAGGTTTTGTCGCAAGTGCAGTCGGAGCGGGAGCAGCAGGCTGCTGTGCAGGAAGGGAAGTGGAGGAACCGAATCGCTGTTCCAATTCACGAACCCGCGTCTCAAGTTTCGTCAGATCCTTCAGCCGCGGCTCAAGCTTGTTCAGCGCCTCAATCACTCGCGCAAATCGCTCATCCTCCTTCCGTCGCCGGATGCGCGATTGCACCCAACGATAGAAAGCCCACACCGTCAGAATGAGCACCCAAAATTCCATGGCGCCTCAGGGCCTGGTTCTGTAGGCCATGTTTTCGATAAACAAAGTGTACAATCAGTTTCGGCTCGCCCACTCGAATTTCGCTGCAACAATGCCCACCACAGCAATGCCACGACCTAAGCCAACGCCCTTACGTTGGCAGCGCGACCCTCACTGCGGCAGGGAACTACCGCCCGGATGCTTGCGGCGCCAAGGGGGTGTATCATCGCGTGGTCACAACTCCGCAAAACAAACGAAGCGCACCACGCAGTTTCGAAAACTTTCGACTCGCACCAAGGAGAAATAGAATGAACTGGGCTCACAGCATCACAAAAAGAGTTTTCATCAGCACCGCAGCTGTCGTCCTCTGCCTTCCAGCGATCGCGCAGAGTCCCGAATTGCAGCAGAAGCTAGCGGCAGTAAAAGCCGTCGCCGCCGAAAATAAACAGCAACTCCACCAATATCAGTGGACCGAAACTATTCAACTCACCTTAAAGGGAGACGCCAAGGAGCCGCAGAGCAGTCTCTGCCAGTACGGTCCCGATGGCCAGGTTCAGAAAACCCCCATCGGTGCTCCTCCGCCGGAACCCAGCGGTGGCCGCCTGAAGCAACGAATCATCGAAAAGAAAAAAGCCGAAATTAAGGGCTACATGGGCCAAGTGAAAGGCCTGCTCTCTCTCTACGTCCCGCCCGACGCGCAACGCATGCAAGACGCCTATGCAGCCGGCAACTTCGCGTTGAATCCAATTCCCGGCGCGGTAAATCTCGTGTTCACCAATTACGCCCAGCCCGGCGATCGCATGACCATCAAGTTCGATACCGCCGCCAAGAAAATCATTTCCGTAGACGTCAACACCTACCTCGACGAAGCCAAAGACGCCGTAACCCTCCACGTAATAATGGCCACTCTCCCCAACGGCCCCAACTACGCCCAACAAACCATAATCAACGCCAAAGCCAAAGATCTTGTAGTAACCACCACCAACTCCAACTACCAAAAACTCTAACCCACACCGCACCCACGCCCGCCAAGTGGCACAGGCACTCCTGCGTGTGCTCCTGGGTCCGTGGGCACCCGACATGCCGGGTGCCCCCACGGGTTTGTGAGGATGAGTCTTCGGTTTCTCAACTCCCACCCTGCCATGTAGCGCTGGCTTTATGCCAGCGCCTCTTGGGTTCCCCTTCTCCTTAGAGGGTCGGAGCTTCAGCTCCGACCCTTCACCACCAGCAAAATCTGGGCTTCAGCGCCCGAGGACACTCTGTCCTCACTCCCCCAACCCCGCAATCGCCAACGCCTTCACCCCACCACCCTCCAACACTCTGCCCCTCACCAAAATCCCAGGCACTCCAATCTGATCAAGCACATTCTCCGGCACCGCCACCCCATTCCGCGAAGTCAACACCACATACGTCTGCCCATCCCGATCCGCGATAAACACCAGTGCGCTCCCCGCCGCCGCACAAAGCTTCGCGCAAAAGGCATGATCGTAAGCATGCGTCTGCGTTCCAACATAACAATTCGCATCCGTAAGCTCGCCGCGCAGCGTCACCATCTCCCCGCGCACATCCTCTCCCGCAAAAAAATCAATGTTGCCTTCCGCAGCCATTTTCCGCGCCTTCGCCAAATCCGAAACCAACGGGCGCACCTCCGCGAACGGCAAACTATTCAGTCCATATTTATCGCCGTATTGAAATGCGCAAACTCCCAGCACCGCAACCGTCAGTAGCAAAGCGCTCAGAGCTTTGCTACCTCGCTGCGCTTTTCGCGGAGTCGCTTCCATCGCTTTGCCCGCTGGCGTTCTTCTGCCCGTTTCCGCCGGTATAAACGATGCGCCAGATCGAATTCGACCCGTCATCGCTCACCAGCAGCGATCCGTCCGGCGCTACCGCGATGCCCACCGGCCTGCCCCACACGTGCCCATTGTCCACCGCAAATCCCGTCACAAAATCTTCATATTCGCCGCTCGCCTTCCCCGTATGATGCATCGGCACGCGAATTACTTCATATCCCGTGCGCACCGAACGATTCCACGAACCATGTAATGACGCGAAAATGTCTCCCTGATACTCCGCGGGAAAGTGCGTCCCCTCATAAAACGCCATTTCCAGCGTCGCGACGTGCGGCTGCAACAGCACGTCCGGCACAATCACTTTATTCTTCAACTCTGGATGTTTCCCCGCGTGCCGTGGATCCTGATTGCCGCCCATATAAAACCACGGCCATCCATAAAAGCCGCCTTCCTGCACATGCGTGATGTAATCCGGCACCAGGTTGTCCCCCAGCCCGTCGCGCTCATTCACCGAACACCACAATTCGTGCGTCGTCGGATGCACCAGCAACCCCGCTCCCGCATTCCGTATTCCGTACGCGTACACCTTCATCCCCGATCCATCCGGATTAAACTCCAAAATGTCCGCGCGATTCTTTTCCGCCGGCGTGATATCCGGATCGTCCACATTCGAAGACGATCCCACGGCCACAAACATTTTCGTGCTGTCCGCCGTGAACTCAATCGACCGCGTCCAGTGCCCGCCGCCGTGTGGCAGGTCCGCAAGATGTTGCGCCGGCCCGCGAGCCTTCAAATCTCCATTTTTATAAGGAAACCGCACAACCGAATCCGTGTTCCCGATGTACACCCATTGCGGATTTTCTCCCCGCGGATAAAACGCAATTCCATATGGCTGATTCAGCCCGGTAGCAAACACGCTCACCTGCTGTGGCTTCCCATCGCTGGTAATACCGCGAAACACTTTGATCTGTCCCGCGCTGCTTTCCGCCACGAAAAAGTCCCCATTCGGGGCCACGCGAATCATTCGCGGATTATCCAGCCCCGTCGCGTACAGCTGCACCGTAAATCCCTCCGGCGCTTTCGGCCACGCATCTGCCGGCCGCGCCACCAGCTTCGGCGCGTTGTTCGATGACGAAGACGCATAAGGTGCGGGCAACTCTTGCGCCGTAATCTTTCGAATCGTTCCCGGCACCTCATACCGAAAATCCGTAAACGGAGGCTGCGGCGCTGGCGCATTCGTGGCAACCGGCGTGTAGTTAGTGTCCGCCGGAGCCGCAGCGGCAGTCGCTGCGCCCGTCGAATTCTTCAGCGATTTCAGGAACGCCACAATCTGCCAGCGCTGCTCCTCCGACAGACTCCCCCACGCCGGCATTCCGTTCCCGATCGATCCCGTCGTGATAAACCAGAAAACCTCCCCATCCGGCGCCGTCTGCGTCGGCCCTTTGGCCACCGGCGGAATGTTTCCCGTTCTCTCGCCATGTGCCCCATGACACAAGGCGCAGTTCGTCGCATACAACTTTGCCCCCGCCGCAATCGCCGCCGGCTGTCCAGCATAAGGATCTTTCTGCTGAGCGCTCGCGGCCGGCGCGTTATGAAAGTTCAAATCTTGCGCCACCACGGCCGCAACGAAGGCACACGCAATAGTGAAAATCAGTGCGAGAAATAAATGATAGAGTTCGTATAGTTTCAAGACTGTCCTCCCATGTGGTCCCGTTTCACGCCGCCACTGTCAGCCGCTCCGTCCGCAAACTCGCGCGCTTCTTAGATCGAGGCGAAAGCGCCACCCGCAATACCGGCGTGATTTGCTTCAAAGCGCGAAACAGCCGCGCCTTCAACGTTCCTTCGCTGATCGCCAGCCGTTCTGCCGCCTCTCGAGTGCTCAATCCTTCCACAACGCGCAACCGCAATGCCACACGGATACGAGGCGAAAGTCTTTGCATCGAACGTTCCAGAACTTCCCGCACCTGTGTTTTGCGCAATATCTCTTCCGGGTCCGGAGAATCGTCCGCGAACCTCTCCGAAAAATCCAACCCTCTCGCATCGCCCATGTCCAGCGGCACGAACCTGTTGTTCGACCTTTTCCGCAATTGCATTCTCGCGGAGTTCAGCACAATCGTCGTCAGCCACGTCGAAATATGCGAGTTGCCCTTGAATTGATCCAGGTGTTTGTACGCGGACAGCAGCGCATCCTGCACCGCGTCCTCCGCGTCGGCCTGATTCCCAAGCTTGCGCAGCGCGACCCTGTAAAGCATCGCCGAATAGCAAGAGAACAATTCCTCCAAAACCTTCCTGCGCGCGCTCTCCGATTGCGAAGCCGGGAACGGAATCGTAAAACTCCCCGTTTTCCTGCAATTAGTTTCAATCATGTCCATTCTCCTGAAACCGAGAAAGTAACTGGCAAGTTCCATTTCCTTCCCACCATCAACCCAGGTCCCTCGAAATCTTTCTGCGCCACTCAGCCCTCGTCCCCGTTGCCAACCGATTGCTTACCGGCCTCCCGGGTCACCCAATCGCGGATGTGCGGCGCGCAATTCCGCAAAACCACTCCGTCTCTTTCGCACGACGCCAGAAACTGCACCGCGCTGCGATCCACCAGCTGCAGTTCGCGAAGATCGAACACAATCGCGCTCCGCTCCTGGCGAATCAATTCGCGCACCTCATTCACATGCTCGGCTTGAAGACGTCCGATGAGCGCGAATTCCATCCCGCCTTCCCCCATCTGTAGTTTTACGATCTTGAGCATGGCCCCTGAGCCGACAACGCAGCAAACCATGCAGGATAGCGGCCACTCTTAGCTAACTGATTTAAAGGGAGTTACAAGGTAATAATTCGCGAAATTTCGCGAATTCGCGAATTCCTGACTGACACTGTTCCAAACACTGACACGCCCGCCTTTGTAGACCCCGCAGGGTGCCCAACCCAGCTTTGTCAGGGTGTGTCTTGGCACCCGCACCATCCCGCTTTCATAGGCCCGGTTTCCGAAGCAGCCGTTTCTCCCGGCCCATGTACGCTGGCTTTATGCCAGCGTCTCTTGGGTTCCTCTTCTCCTTAGGGGGTCGGAGCTTCAGCTCCGACATTTCACCGCCAGCAAAAACTGGGCTTCAGCCCTGAGGAATCCCTTCCGTTCGCCCACCCTTGGGTTTGTGAGGGTGGATCTTGGTTTTCTCACCAAACAGAAAAATCCATGTCACCCTGCCATGTAGCGCTGGCTTTATGCCAGCGCCTCTTGGGTTCCTCTTCTCCTTAGGGGGTCGGAGCTTCAGCTCCGACATTTCACCACCAGCAAAATCTGGGCTTCAGCCCCTGAGGAATCCCCTCTACGGATTTAAAGTCCGCACTCCACACCCCTCCACCCTACGCCGTCTTGAACTTCGCTTTCCGTATTCCCAACGTCCTGATCTTCGACTCCAACGTTGACGCCGGCACCCCCAGCCGCACCGCCGCCCCCGAATTTCCCGCCACGCGGCCATTCGTTTCCGCCAGCGCCGCCTCAATCATCTCTCGTTCCTGTTCGCCCAACTTTTTATTGAGCAGCGTCCGGGAACCACGCGTGTCGGTGTGCTGCTCCGCAAACCAGTTCGCCTCCGCCGCAAACACGTCCGAATCGCACAGGATCACAGACCGCTCAATTACGTTCTGCAGTTCGCGAATATTTCCCGGCCACTGGTAAGCGCTCAACAAATCCATCGTCCGCTTTTCAATTCGCGTAATGTTCTTTCCCACCTTCAGCGAATAGCGGTCGATGAAATATCTCACCAGCAACGGAATATCTTCGATCCTCTGCCGTAACGGCGGCACATCGATCGGGAAAACATTCAGCCGGTAAAACAGGTCCATGCGAAACGCGCCCGCCGCGGCCGCAGCCATAAGATCGCGATTCGTCGCGGCAATCACCCGCACATTCGCGGCGATCGCATGGCTGCTTCCCACCCGCTCAAACTCCCGTTCCTGCAGCACGCGCAGCAAAGCAATTTGCGTTTCCGTGGATAGCTCGCCAATCTCATCCAGGAAGATCGTTCCTCCCTCCGCCAGCTCAAACCGCCCAATCCGCCGCTGCAGTGCGCCGGTAAACGCCCCCTTTTCATGCCCGAAAAGTTCCGATGCGATCAGCGATCCCGGAATAGCGGCGCAATTCACGCTCACAAACGCGCGCCCGGCCCGCTGCGATCGTTTATGGATAGCGCGCGCAACAAGTTCCTTGCCCGTTCCGGTTTCTCCCGTAATCAAAACCGTCGAATCGCTCGGCGCCACTTTTGCAATCCGCGACAGCACCTCCTGCAGCGCCGCGGATGACCCGACGATCTCCTCAAACATCGACGCCTGGTCAATCTCCTCGCGCAACGCAAGATTTTCCTCGTACAGCTTGTCCTTCAACGCCCGTATTTCTTCAAACGCTTTCTGCAGCGCCGCGTGCGCCAGCGTGTGCTCGGTAATATCCACCCCCGTGCCCACCAGTTCCACAACCGCGCCCGCTTCATTCAATACCGGGTGCCCCACCGTCCGCAGGTATTTCAGCGTGCCGTCCGGCAGCACCACCCGATAATCGAATTCGAAATCGTGTTTTCCCGCCAGCGCCTTCGTCAACCGTTCCAGAAATCCGGCCCGGTCGTCAGGATGAATGCGCTCCAATGCCGTTTTATACGTCGAAGGATCGTGCGCCGGATCGAATCCGTAAATTCGATACTGCTCCTCTGACCAATACACATTCTCCTGACGCGCAACATTCCACGCCCAGCTTCCCGTGTGCGTCAATCGCTGGCCTTCTTCCAGGTAAGCCTGGCTGCGTCGAAGGGCTTCCTCCGCCCGTTTGCGTTCCTCGCGCGTGCGCAGCGTCGCGATTCCATACGCTAGGTTCTCCGCCAGCTCCACATACTGCTCAAAGCTCTGTTCGTTGAATTTCTCCGCCTCCCCCGAATACAAAGACAGCACACCAAATGTTTCCTCGCCGCGCTTCAATGGCAGCGACAACGAAGACGCATATCCCCGCGCGATCGCATATTGTTGCCAGGGCGCAAAGTTCGCATCCTCACGAATATTCTTCGCCCACGAAGGTTTCCCGGTCCGCACCGCCGTCCCCGAAGGCCCTTGCTCCCTCTCGTTATCGGCCCAGGTTATTTCCAGCCCCTGCAAATAACCATCCTCCACCCCCGCAAACGCCACCGGACGCACGGATTTCTTCTCATCGTCCTCCCGGTAGCCCACCCACACCATTCGAAATTCGCCAAATTCCATCAGGATTTCGCAGATGGACCGCAGCAACTCCCCTTCGTCTGTCGCATGAATCAATGCAAGGTTGCACTGATGAAGCGTCTGCAGCGCGCGGTTCAACTCGACAAGTTGTTCTTCCGTGAACTTCGAACTCTCGTCCATCGCCGTGCCCAAAAACTCCTCAAGCCGTTCTGTGCCCCACAAATATACATATCACGCGCGCAGTGTGTCGTCCCGCGCCAAAAACGTAGCGGTCCAGCACTGCTGGACCCCCATGGGGCAAGACGCTCCGTGCAAGCAACAACCCCCTAAGTGCTTGCCGCAGATTAATTTATCCCCGCCAGCTACAGAACAACAATGGAAATCCGCGTGCCCAACGATCCGCCAGCAAATGTCCTGCCGCCCGCTAGAACTAAATGTCCTGGAAAGTTTTTTGTCGAATCGCGCCTGGTCCGCGCATCTGATAAATAACGCGCGCGCCAGCAAAGCAGACGGAATCGCTCAAGGGAGGCAACATGAATTCGTTCGAACCAGGCACCACCAAACTCGGCTTCATCGGCCTCGGCAACATGGGCTGCCGCATCGCCGCTCGCTTGCTCGCTGCCGGCTATTCCGTTTCCGTCTACGACAGAAATAAATTCAAAGCCAAAGGCTGCCCACCATCGGAATCGATCGCGGCCCTTGCGCAATCCGTCGATGTACTCCTCTCTTGCCTCACCGATGATCAGTCTGTCCGCGATGTATATTTCGGCTCCGCCGGCGTCCTGGCCAACGCCAAGCCTGGCTTGGTGATTCTCGAAATGACCACCGTTTTACCGACCACCTCCCGCGAACTCGCTCTCAAAGCTTCCGCCGTCGGCGTTCAGGCACTCGACGTTGCGATTTCCGGCAGCACCCCCGCCGCCGAACAGGGCACCGTAACTCTTCTAGCCGGCGGCAATCCCAACATCTTCCAGCAAGCTACGCCCATCTTCAAATCCATCGCCGCCAAATATTTTCATCTCGGCCCCAACGGCGCCGGCACCACCATGAAACTCGTCGTCAACGCCATTCTCGGCATCGAAATGCAGGCCATCGCCGAAGCTGTCGCCATGGGTGAAAAAGCCGGACTGAGCCGCGACATTCTTCTCCAGGTCCTCGCGCAGACCGCCCTCATCGCCCCCGCCCACGCCGGAAAACTTTCCCGCGCCGCCCACAACGACTACAGCCCGCAATTTCCGCTCCCGCTGATGAACAAGGATTTTCGCCTGATCCTCCATCTCGCCGAAGATGTCCACGCGCTCATGCCCGCAACCTCCGCCTCTTGCAAAATCAACACAGCAGCCCTTGTCGCTCACGCAGATCAGGATTTCTCCATAGTCATCAAGCAAATGGAAGAAATGTCTTCCGCCGAAGCCGCAAAGAAATCCGCCGCGACCTGAAGTTTTGTAGCATAGCGTTTGCCCAGCACAGTTAAACAAAGTGCAGTCACACAAAAACAGGAGCCTTTCCATGAGCCTAAATCAAGACGATCCAAACGCTGGCGTCAGCAGAAGGGAATTCATTGGCATGACCGCCGCCACCCTTCTCTCCGTCGGCGCGCTTCCCGCCAACTCCAAGTCGGAAAACATGAACGGCATCCCCTATCGCCCGCTCGGCCACACCGGTGAATCCGTTTCCATGGTCGGCATCGGCGGATATCACCTCGGCAAGCAGAGCGATCCCGCGGAAAGTATTCGCATCATTCGCGCCGCCATAGACGAAGGAATCAATTTCCTCGACAACTGTTGGGACTACAACGGTGGCGAGAGCGAAATTCGCATGGGCAACGCCCTCCGCGACGGCTACCGCCAGAAAGCTTTCCTCATGTCCAAAATCGATGGCCGCACAAAAACCGTCGCCACTGCCCAGATCAACGAATCCCTCCGGCGCCTCCAGACCGACCACATCGACCTCATGCAATTCCACGAAGTCATTCGCGACACCGATCCCGATCGCGTGTTCGCACCCGGTGGCGCGCTCGAAGCCGTTCAGGAAGCGCAAAAAGCCGGCAAAATTCGCTTCATCGGTTTCACCGGCCACAAAAGCCCGGAAATTCATCTCAAAATGCTGGCCACCGCTTCCCAACACAATTTCCGCTTCGACACCGTGCAGATGCCGCTCAACGTAATGGACGCCCACTACGACAGCTTCGAAAAGAAAGTTCTGCCCGTCCTCGTCAAAAACAATATCGGCGTACTCGGCATGAAGCCCATGGGCGACCACATTATCCTCGACAGCAAAACCGTCACCGCCACCGAGTGCCTGCACTACGCCATGAATCTTCCCACCAGCGTCGTCATCACCGGCTGCGATTCGCTCCCCATTCTTCAGCAAGCCCTTGCGGCGGCGCGCAGTTTTCAGCCCATGGATTCTTCCCAGGTCGCAATTCTTCTCGCAAAAACCGTCTCAGCCGCCAAAGCCGGCCAGTTCGAGCTTTATAAAACCAGCCACAATTTCGACGGCACCTACGCCAACCCGCAATGGCTGGGCTAACCCGCGCGCCAATGCATCCTCACCCCCGAAAAAAGAAGTAGCTGCTTTTCCTCTGCTAGCTTCTAAGTTCCATCGGCCGTAAAGGAGAACTCCTATGAGCACTCAACCTCAAGTCATTCTGGCGCCACCCTTCACTCGCCAGACCGCCGCCCAGAAAGTCCGCAAAGCCGAGGACGCCTGGAACTCGCGTGACCCGCAACACGTCGCGCTGGCCTACACCCTCGACAGCCACTGGCGCAACCGCTCCGAATTCATCAACGGAAGGGAACAGATCGTCCAGTTCCTCACCCGCAAGTGGAATCGCGAACTCGAATACCGCCTCATCAAGGATCTCTGGGCTTTCGACAACGACCGCATCGCCGTCCGCTTCGCCTACGAATGGCGCGACGATTCCGGGCAGTGGTATCGCTCCTACGGCAACGAAAATTGGGAATTCGATCCCCAAGGCGTCATGCACCACCGCTACGCCAGCATCAACGATCTACCCATTCGCCCCGAAGAGCGCCTCTACCACTGGCCACAGGGCCCTCGCCCCCAAGATCATCCCGGCCTTTCCGAATTAGGCCTGTAAAAACAAACCCGCTGCATCACTAAACCAAACCACGCCACCCCATCATCCGAAATCCGCCTCCTCTCATTCCCCCGGATGAAACGGCATCCCCGGCCGCCCCGCGCTCGCCGGCTCCGGCGTCTCCACGTCAAGATTTACCACCATCGGCTGCTGCCCATTCCTCACCACCACCGCCTCGCAAATCTCATTCGCACTCGCATTGATCTCCTGATGCGGCACGTAAGGCGGCACATAAATAAAATCCCCCGCCCTCGCTTCTTCGCTCAATTCCAGATGATCACCCCAGCGCATCCGCACCCGTCCCTTCACCACATAAAGCACCGTCTCTAGTTCGCCATGATGATGCGGCCCCGTCTTCGCATCCGGTTGCACCACCATTGTCCCCGCCCACAATTTCGCCGCCCCCGTTCGCGCATGCGTAATCGCTGCCGCGCGCGTCATCCCCAAAGTCTGCGGCGTGTTCATATCCAACTCCCCCGCATGCACAATCTTGACTCCATGTTCTTTCCAGTCCATATCCGCATCCCCTCTCCGATCCCCGCGTTTAGCCGACCCAACAAATGGCACTCCTGTCTGTGTTCTTGGGTTTGTAGCGCTGATTTTTATGCCAGCGTCTTGGGTTCCTCCGTCTTCGTAGGGTCGCAGCACCGCCGCGCCCTATGTCTGCAACTTCCAGAACCTAGAGTCTCCTATAAAAAGAAACAAAAAAACTGTCATTCCGAGCGCAGCGAGGGACCTGCTTTTTTCTTCCTTCCCGGGTGCCCCACACGCCGCCCTCGCCTCCGCGTCTCGGGTTTCACCAAAACCCATAACTCATAACTCCACCGTAGCGCTGGCTTTTATGCCAGCGTCTTGGGGTTCCCCCCTCTTCGGTCCCTCTCCGCAATGTACCCCGATTTGCCTCTTCTTCTCTCTTGCTCTACGATTTTCCCTCATGCCCCCTTCCACGCTCCTTCCTTGCGACGGCTGCGGCCAACTCGCCGACTCCGCCCACATCTCCCGCCGCCTCGAACGCCTCGCCTGGACCACACGGTTTCGCCCGCTCCACATCCAGGCTCTGCTCCTCTCCTCTATCGCGCCCACAAACAATTCCGACTTCCTCTATGCCCCCAACGAATCTTTCCACGGCGAAGCTTTCACCATCCTCCAAGCCGTTCAGGTTTCCTCAGCAGGGAAGTCCCCGGAATCCGTCCAAATCGAATTCCAAAAACTCGGCTTGATGCTCACCCATATTCTCGAGTGCCCCCTCGACGAAAACGTCTCGCCAGCGCAAGCCCAAACGTTGCTGGCAAAGCAACTCCCGGTCGCCATCACCCGCATCCGTCGCTCTCTCAAACCCAAGCGCCTGCTCCTCCTCTCCGCCGACCTCCTGCCACTCCTCGCCCAATTTCATAACACCACCCTAGGCTGCCCGATCTTGCCTCCGTCCGGCGTATTCCTGCCTACCTCAACTCCCTCGGAAGCCGACCTGCAAACCTTCCGCACCGCTCTCGCAGTCGCCCCAGCCTCCGCCACTTGAGCCATTTCTGCCCTGTGACACGCGTCACTGTGCCCGGTGATCCTACTCCCCACACTGGGTACCGTACCTACGTGCTTCTGGGTATGCTACTATTCAATCGGAGCCCACTCCTCAGGGGTGACTTGTGCAAACTCGTGCAAAATTCGGTGTTGGGATTGGCGTTATCGTGGTCTCCATGGCCTTTCTAGCCTGGCTCGGGTACGGCGAAAGCAAGACTTATTACCACACCATCGCCGAATATCAGTCCCTCCAGGGTTCGGCCCGCAACCATCGCATGCGCCTCGCCGGCACTGTCGAGCCCGGTTCCATCAAACACTTACCCGGCCGCATCGATTTTGTTTTAGAAGAGCAGGGAAAGACTCTACCCGTCAGCTACGTCGGCACCGATCCTCTGCCGGATACTTTCGTGGACAAGTCCCAGGCTCTCGTGGAAGGGCGCCCATCCGGCGATGGCAAGTTCGTTGCTGAACATGTTCAAGCCAAGTGCGCGTCCAAGTATGAGTCGGCGCCCGGCGGCGACAAACCAGCTACGGCAGCGAGCGCGACGCAAACCAGCAGCAGCACGTACAGCGCCCGGTGATGCTTTCGTAGTGGCCGGTCTTTAGTCCGGCAAGCCTGCAATCCTGATCGCGCCGTTTGCGCGATGGAATAGCGGACCGAAAATGGCGTGAGGGGGAGGGCGAACGGCCTATGGATGTATTCGGTAGTTTTTCGCTTCTGCTCGCGTTTGTCTGCGCGGTCTACGCCTTCATTGGCGGCATCTTCGCCATCAAAACCCGCCATCCCCTCCTGATCAAAAGCACTCGCCAGGCTGGCATCGCCACCTGCGTTCTGATTTTCATCTCCACCATCAGCCTCGAGTATCTCCTCTTCAGCGACAACTTCTCGATGGCCTATGTCGTTCAGCATTCCAATCGCGATCTCTCCACCTTTTATAAAGTCGCGGCTCTCTGGGCCGGCCAGGAAGGTTCGCTGCTCTTCTGGAGCACGCTCCTCTCTGTCTATGTCATTTCCGTTCTCCTCGTCTATCGCAACAAAAACGGCGAACTCATGCCGTACGTCGGCGTCATCCTCGCTGGCGTTCAGATCTTTTTCCTCACGCTGAACAATTTCGTCGAGAATCCCTTCAAGACTCTTGCCTCCGTCAACGCCGCCGGCGTCCTCGCTCCGTTCACCCGCATGGACGGCAACGGCCTCAATCCTCTTCTCCAGTATCCGGAAATGGTCATTCATCCTCCCAACCTTTATTCCGGCTATACCGGCTTCACCATTCCATTCGCGTTTGCCCTGGCCGCACTGCTCGCCAGATACCCCGGCGAAAAGTGGATTCACCTCACGCGCAAATGGACCATGGTCGCCTGGTGCTTCCAATCTCTCGGCATTCTTCTGGGCGCGCACTGGGCCTACGCCGTTCTTGGTTGGGGCGGCTATTGGGGCTGGGATCCCGTCGAAAACGCTTCCTTGCTTCCCTGGCTTACCGGCACTGCCTTTCTTCACTCCGTGATGATGCAAGAGAAGCGCGGCATGATGAAGGTCTGGAACGTCTGGCTCGTCTTCTCCACGTTCTTGCTCTGCATTCTTGGCACGTTCCTCACGCGCAGCGGCGTGGTGAGTTCCGTGCACGCTTTCGCCAATTCGCAGATCGGTTCCTGGTTCGTGGGTTTTATTCTCCTCACCATGGCCGTGTGCATCATCGCTTACTTCAAGAATCGCGATTACCTTAAGAGCGAAAACATGCTGGATTCCATGGTTTCCCGCGAATCCAGCTTCCTGTTCAACAATCTCCTTTTCCTCGTCGCGTGCATCGCCGTTCTTTCCGGCACGCTCTTCCCGGTTTTTTCCGAATGGTTCACCAGTAATCGCATCAGCGTGGGCGCTCCCTTCTTCAACAAAGTGATGATCCCCATCGGCCTCGCCATTCTTTTCCTCACCGGCGTTGGCCCGCTGCTCGCCTGGCGCAAGACTTCCGGCGAAAGCCTGAAGCGCAATTTCGGTTGGCCGCTGGTTGTTGGCGCACTCTCTGGAATCGCCGCGCTCATCCTCGGCTATCGTGAGGCCGCCTCCGCGTTCTGCTTCGCTCTCTGCGGATTTGTCACCTGGACGATCGTGATGGAGTTTTACCGCGGCGCAAAAGTTATCAGCGCCCGCACCGGCATGAGCAAAATGATGGCGGCCCACGAACTCGCCATGCGCAACACCCGGCGTTATGGCGGCTACGTGGTGCACTTCGGCATGGTGCTGATCTTCATCGGGCTTGCCGGCGCCGCATTTAACACCGAAGCGCAAAAAGCCATGAACATTGGCGACTCCCTCAAGCTTGGCCCGTACACGCTCGTGCTGCAAAGCGGCGACACCAAGGTTGACAAAAATTACACCGCGCAGCGCATGATCATTGAAGTCCTCAAGGGCAATAAGCAGATCATGTTGCTGTACCCGGAAAAGCGCCAGTTCCAGGGCACTGAGCAGGCCGCCGGCACCATGGTCGCCATTTACTCTACGCTCCGCGAAGATCTCTACGTTGTCTATGCAGGCATGGACCCCGAATCCAACGTCCCGGTCATCCATGCCTTCCTCAACCCGCTGGTCAAATGGATTTGGCTAGGTGGTGTGTGGGTCGTCATGGGCACGCTCCTCGCGCTGATGCCCAATCGTCGCGCCACGCTGGTCTTGTCCGCCGCCACGCAACCGGCCGCCGCGATTCCCGGAACGCCCGCGCTAACTCCTAATGTCACCCTGCGAGAAGGCCATGACTAACGCCAACCGCGTCGTAAACAGAACTCGCACACCGGCGGTTCGTCAGGGCACGGCTTCAGCCGTGCCGTCCGGCGACAAGATTAGGGGGGCTTCAGCCCCTGAGGTCCGGCTCATCAAACGCATCGCCTTCGCACTCGCGCTCCTCGTCTTCGCTTCCGCGCCTCTCGTCACCGCGCAAGTCGGCTATTCGCAACGCGCCAAAGAAATCGGCACTCACCTCAAATGCATGTGCCGCGGTTGCGACATGAGCGCCGGCCTCTGCGCCCACCCCGGCGGATCATTCTCCGGCCCGTGTGACACCGCGAAGGCCATGCTAAAGGAAGTGGATCAACATCTCGCCAAAGGCGAATCCGAGCAGCAGATCATAGACGCCTTCGTCGCCGAATACGGCACGGTAGTCTACGTCGAGCCTCCGAAAAGAGGCTTCGGACTCGTCGCTTGGCTCATGCCCGTTTTCTACGTTGTCGTCGGCTTAGGCATCCTCATTTTCATCGTGCGCAAATGGGCCCTTCGTCCGTCCACGCTGACTCACGCCCCAGCCGGCCACGCCGCCGCCATCGATCCCAACGACCCTCTCGCTAGAGCCCGCGCGCAAGCCGCTCGCGAGACTGAGGACTGACGGAATGCATGCACTTTCTCAAGTCTTGCTTCTCGCCATCCTCCCCGACTGGGCCGCCCTCGGCGCCTGTTTCGCCCTCGCTGCCGCCGTCTTTCTTTTCATCTTTTGCATTCAACCTGACGCTTCCGATCTCGCTCCCCATCGCACCAAGCTCGACCAGCTCCTCGAACGTCGCGATGCGATTTATGATAATCTTCGCGATCTTAAATTCGAACACCGTGCCGGAAAATACTCCGAAGGCGATTACGAACTCATGATGTCTTCTCTCGAAAACGAAGCAGCTGTGGTCCTCACCGAAATTGAACAGGTTACTGAATCGCAAGTGCGGCGCCCTCGCGCTGTCCGCCCTGTAGCTCCCGAGCGGAGCGCTCGATGACGGCGATCCGTTCGCGCATCCTTTTCCTTCTCTCCATCACATCGCTCCTGGCCGCCGCCGCTCATGCGGGCACGCTCAGCGGTACGGTCATCAATCGCACCACGGGCAAGCCCGAACCAAACATCGTGGTCGATCTTCTCAGCCCCACCCAAGGCATGACCGAACTCGCCACCGCCACCAGCGACGCCCAAGGACATTTCTCCGTCACTAAAGATTCTATCGGCACCGCGCCGGTTCTTATCCGCGCCACGTTCCACGATGTCAGTTTCAACACCTTCGCGCCGCCGGGCCGCCCCAACGTGGACGTCGAAGTCTTCGATATTTCCAAGGATCCCAAAACCATCTCCGTCCCGTCTCACGTCATCATTTTTGAGCCGCAGGACAACAAGCTCGTCGGCGCCGAAGAATATGAAGTTCAGAACACTGCCCAGCCGCCCGCCGCGTACTTCCGCACCGAAGGCAATTTTGATTTTGCGCTTCCCGAAGGCGCCACCATCGGCCAGGTCAGCACCACCACCTCCATGGGCATGGCTGTCACGCAAGCTTCCATCGACAAGGGCAAAGGCCGCTTCGCCATCGCGTTTCCGTTTCGGCCCGGCCAAACCAACGTGCGCCTCTCCTATGGCCTCCCGTACACAAATAATGCCGCTACCGTGAAATTGCCCGCTACTTATCCCGGCGCAAAAATTCTCGTGGTCGTTCCTCCGGGCATCACCGTAACCGGCGATGGCTTGGTGGCTGCCGGCCAGGAACAGGGCATGATGGTTTACACGCATGACGCGCTTCCCGCAAAAGGCGTTCTCACCGTCAGTCTCTCCGGCGCCGCCACGGGACAACCTACCGCCGATGAGCAAGGCCAGGCCGCCCCGCAGGAAGGGAACTCGCGCCAGAACCAGGGCCCCGAAGTAATCGCCGCCCCCAGCCGCCTCAACGATTTCAAGTGGTACATCTTCGCCGGCCTAATCGCCCTCTTCGCCATGGGCGCGCTCCTCCTCTCCCGCAAAGAAGTAGTCGTGGCCCCCGCCGACGGAGACGACGACATCGCCGTGCCTGCGGCAAAGCCATCGAAGCCTGCCGCTTCCTCAAAATCCAAAAAAGCGCCACCCGCCGTGCCAGCAAATGTCTCGGCGCAAGTCGATCAGCACGTAGCCGTCACTCTGGACTCGCTAAAAGAACAAATTTTCCGGCTCGAACTTCGTCGCCAAGCCGGCACAATTTCCGAGGAAGACTATGCCAGCGAAAAAGCCCGTTTCGACCAGCTCCTTCGCAACCTAGTCCAAGGCTAATCCCCGTAGTGGCGGGTCTTCAGACCCGTGCTTTTTCTCGGGTTTGACTTCCTCCTGGGTTGGTCCTTACCGCAAGAAATGACGAAACCCGTCATTCCGAGCGGAGTCTGCGGAGCGAGGAATCCCTCTTCGGCTGCGTGTTTTAGCTACAATGAACCACACGCATCATCCGTAGACGCTCCCCAACGGAATTCCCGCCCAGCACCACCGGGCGCAACGCGGAAAAACATTTTGCCTTCTCTCTCCCCAACCGGCCTTCGTTTCGAAAACATCGATAAGCGTTATGGCGGCCTTTTCGCCCTTCGCCGCGTCTCCCTGGAGATTTCTCCCGGCGAATGTGTCGTACTCGCCGGACGCAACGGCTCCGGAAAAACCACGCTACTCCGCGTAGCCGCCCGCATCGTTCGTCCCACCGCGGGCACTCTCTCGTTCCCCGGCCCCGATTCCGCCGCGCCCGCCAACAATCGCCCCGGCTACGTCGCGCACACCACCATGGTCTACGACGAACTTTCCGCGGAAGAAAATCTTATCCTCTTCGGGAAGCTCCAGGATGTTCCGCAACCCGCCGCCCGCGCCGAAGAATTGCTCCGCGAAGTCGGCCTGTACGAACGCCGCTCGTCTCTCGTTCGCACTTTTTCCCGCGGCATGCGCCAGCGCATCGCCATCGCCCGCGCGCTCGTCCATCGCCCCAGCGTTCTGCTGTTCGACGAACCCGCCACCGGCCTCGATCCCCTCGGTATTTCCTGGCTCGCCAAAGCACTAGGCGAAGTCAATCGCTCCGGTTGCACCGTCGTCATGAGCCTTCACGGCGAATCCGAAATTTCCGCGCTGGCCACGCGTGCCGTTCAGCTTGACGCCGGCTCCGTCGTAGCCGATACCAACTCCGGCGCATCCCTCCATTCCATCCTCACCTTCGGAGACGCCTGACCACCGCCATGAGCCTCTTTTCCAACACCGCCACGCTGCTCGGCAAGGAACTGCGCACCGAATTTCGTTCCCGCGAACTCCTCACAACCACCGTCGTCTTTATCCTCGTCGTTCTCATCCTTTTCAGCTTCGCCATCAATCCCACCACCGAAGAATCTCGCGAATTTGGCCCCGGCCTCCTCTGGCTAGCCATTCTTTTCGCCGCTAGCCTGATGCTCCAGCCGTGCTTCCTCCGCGAACAATCCAACGACACGCTCAGCTCTCTCCGCCTCGCTGTCAGCGATCCCTTCTCCATCTTCCTTGCCAAGCTCATCGCCAACACTCTCTTTCTCCTCGTCACCGAAATTCTCATGCTTCCCCTCTTCGCCGCCTTCTACAACATTCCCATCCTCCCGGAGTTGCACTATCTACTCCTCGTGCTCTTTCTTGGAAGCCTCGGCGTCTCCGTAGCTGGCACCGCGCTCTCCGCCATTTCCGCGCAAGCGCGCATGCGCGAGCTTCTTCTCCCGCTGCTTTTGCTTCCGCTTCTTACGCCGGTCCTCGTCGTCAGCGCCGCCGTCAGCGTCACCCTGCTCGATCGCGAACCCGTCATTCTTTGGAAGGGAATTGGCTTCCTTGCGGTTTTCGATCTCGTCTTTTTGACGGCGCTATGGCTTTTCGGCGAATATCTTCTGGAGGAATAAATCCGCCATGGTGAAACGCATACTTCTGGGGGCCGCTGCCATTCTCCTGCTCATTGCAGCTGGTTACGGCGCGTTCTATGTCGCGCCCGAAGAGCGCACCATGGGCCTCATCTATCGCATTTTTTATTTCCACGTCGCCAGTGCCTGGTCCGGCATGGACGCCTTCTTCGTCTGCTTCGTCTGCAACCTTCTCTACGTCTGGAAGCGCGCCCCCAAATTCGATTGGCTCGCCGTTTCCGCCGCTGAAGTCGGCCTCGTCCTTACCACCGTCGTCCTCATCACCGGCCCCATCTGGGCGCATCCCGTCTGGGGCATCTGGTGGACCTGGGACGCGCGCCTCACGTCCACCTTCGTGCTCTGGCTTCTCTACGTCTCCTATCTTCTTCTCCGCACGCTCATCGAAGAGCCCGATCGCCGTGCCCTGCTCAGTTCGCTCTTCGGCATTTTCGCTTTTCTCGACGTTCCCC
Organism: Candidatus Acidiferrales bacterium; assembly: GCA_963701055.1. Classification (GTDB taxonomy): domain Bacteria; phylum Acidobacteriota; class Terriglobia; order Acidiferrales; family UBA7541; genus Acidiferrum. The sequence continues at coordinate 3,108,547 of OY969563.1, forward strand.
TCGTCTTCGGCGCCATCCGCTGGTGGCGCACGCAACATCCCCAGCCGGTCATCATGGGTGGCCCCGGCTCCGGCCTCGATCCCACCATGAGCAAAGTCCTTTTCTTCTTCGTCTTTGCCATGCACGTCTTCGCCGCATTCCTGATCGTCGAACGCTACATCCTAGAAAAAATGAAAAACGAAGTAGACATCCTTCAACGCGAATCGGAGGCTCTATGAAAAATCTGAACAGCGTCTTTGCCGCCTACATCATCGGCTGGGGCGTCTTCTTTCTCTTCTACGTCACGATAGCCAAACGCACCAACGATCTGCGCGGCGAAATCGATCGCTTGAAAAACGCGCTACCCCGCGCAAAATAATTGAGTTGCTTCGTGATCAGGGCGCTGGCATAAAAGCCAGCGCTACATGAGATTCGGAGCCGCGGTTGTTTTGACGGGCGGATGACCCAGCAATCCTTGCTAAACTAACCCCAACGCGCCCAAAAAAAGGATCTCCATGTCCACCACAAAAAAACGCGTCGGCATCGTCCTCTTCCAGCTGGGCGGCCCTGATTCTCTCGCCACCGTCGAACCCTTCCTGCGCAACCTCTTCCTCGATCCCGACATCATTCCCCTGGGCCCACTCAATTTCATCCGCGGCCCCCTCGCGCGCTACATCGCAAAAAAGCGCACGCCTCCCGTCGCCGGACGCTACGCCATGATCGGTCGCCGCTCTCCCATCGCTATCCTCACCGAACGTCAACGCGCCCGCCTTGTCCGCTCCCTCGAACCCTACATCGATCCCGTAGCCGTCACCGCCATGCGCTACTGGAAGCCGCTCACCGAAGACGCCGTCGCCTCTCTCAAATCCGCCGGCCATCTCGACGAACTCGTCCTGCTCCCGCTTTATCCCCACTATTCCTACGCCACTACGCTCAGCAGCCTCAAGGAATGGCGCCGCGTCTACGGCGAACCTGTCGACACGCTCCCCGAACGCAGCGTTGAAGCCTTCTACGATCATCCGCTGTACATCGAAGCTCTAGTCACCAACATCGGCAAATGCCTGCGCCAGTTTCCGGACTCCTCACGCATCCATCTTTTATTTAGCGCCCACGGCCTCCCCATGAGTCTCGTCGAAAAGGGCGATCCATATCCCAAGCACGTTGCCGAAACCATTCGCCTCGTTTGCGAACAAGGCGCCGCGCGTTATCCCAACTGGCCCAAAATCCACATGCTCTGCTTCCAAAGCAAAGTAGGCCCCGCCAAATGGCTTGAGCCCAGCTTTCTCGCCACTCTCGAAAAACTCGGCCACGAAGGCGTCAAGGAGGCCATGGTCGTCCCCATTTCCTTCGTCACCGAACACATCGAAACACTCCACGAAATCAATATCGACGGCCGCGCCGACGCCAAAAAATCCGGCATCACTCGCTTCCGCATGATGCCCGCCGTAGGCGATTCCCCCTCCTTCATTGCCGCCCTCCAGGACCTGGTCCTCAGAGCCGTAGAAGTCCCCGCCACCCCAAAATCCACCGCCACCACCAACTCGACCGCGTGAACGGGACAGGAAAGTTGAAGATGAATCCCTCTTCGCTCCCCCATCTCCACAACCAACCCTAGTCTCCCGTGGCACAGGCACTCCTGCCTGTGTCTTGGGTTGCTGCTCTGGGACTCGATACATCTAAACTGGAAACGCTCATTCTTCTATTTTCGACTCTCCATCTTCTATTTTCTTTCCGCCGACGCATTCTCCGCCGGCGGATTCGCCGGCTCCATAGCCACCAATTCATACGGCCGCATCTTCTTATCCCCATCGGCCACGCCGACGAGCATCACATCCTTCTTGATCTTGAACACAACCTCTTGCCCGATCGGCAAAATCACCGGATGTTTCAAGTCCGTCGGGCGGATCCGGTAGTCCATTTCGTCGGTCCTGAGCAGATATTGCGGGCACAGTTTTTCATCCGAATTCACGTGCGTAATTCCCACCGACGCCCAGAAAGATCCCAATCCATTCAATCCCTTCTGCTTCGCGCCGCAAGGCACCGCCTCCATTTTTTCCAGCATCGCGCGCTCGGGCACGTTCTTTTTCTTGCCGCCCGCGCTGGCAGGAACCGCGGCAACCAAAACACAAGCCACAATCAGTGAGTTGCGAAATTTCATACCGCCTCCGATAAAAGTTTCCAACCGTCCCGCACTTACGACCACTCTTCCGCCGTCGGCTGGGAGGCTCATGTAGTGGCCGGTCTTTAGACCGGTCGGCCAGCCTCCCAGCTCCGCGAAAACATTACTTACTGCTGCTTGGGTTTAGCTTCAGGCATCTGAGCTGTTGGAGCCGGCGTACTCGGCTTTCCGGCCTGTCCATTGGCATTGAACTGCTGGCAGGACTTCACGAAGCTCTGTGGATCGTTATTCAGGTCCACGCGCACCTCAGGATGCTGATTCAGGTAATCCCGAAGTTCCGGATGGTCCTGCAGGTAATCGTCTCGCTTCGCCAGCGAAGGATCCTTGGAAAGTTGTTCGTTGATGTTTGCATGAGCGCCAAGGAATTCTCCAAAGCTGGCCGTATGGTTGCGATCGAAATCGTGTCCGCGGTCGCCACGATTCATTTCATCCTCGCCACGGTCGTAGCGAGCTTCTTCCTGCATAAACGTATTTGGATTGTTCTTTAATTCCTGCTGTACCGCCGGATGCTGCTGCAGGTAGGCCTGCAACTCCGGATGATCCTTCAAGTATTGCTGGTTGTCTGCCAGCGATGGATCCTTGCGCAACTGTTCGGCGGTCTCGCGGTGACTGTCCAAGAATCGATCGAAGTTCGTGAGTTCCCGGCGAGTATTGTCGCGGTCCCGGTCGTTTTTGCTGCGGTCATAGCGATCTTCCTGCCGCACAAATGCGCTCGGATTTTCCTTCAATTCCTCGCGCACCGCTGAATGCTCCTGTAGATAAGTTTGCAGCGCCGGGTGCGTCTTCAGGAATTGCGGGTTGTCCGCCAAAGATGGATCTTTGCGCAGTTGTTCCGCTTCCTCGCGGTGACTGTCCAGGAATCGATCGAAGTTCGCGAGTTCCCGGCGCGTGCTATCCCGCTCGTCGGAGAGTCGCACGTCGTTGTGGTCCTGCGTCGATGGACTCTGCGCCGTTGGATTTTGCGTAGGATTTTGCGCCGGAGCGGATTGCGCGCACACAAAACCTCCGCACCAGAAAAATACCGTTAACGCCGAATATGCCGGCCACTTCCTGAATTGCACTTGCTTCTTCATGCCGCGTTCCTCCTAACAGTAGATTTGGCGCTGGGTGGAATCGCTGGGGGGAATCGCAACAGCAAAGTGCAACTGAAAGGCCGAACGCACGCACAAAGACAAAAAACTCCCGCTGCTCAAGAACTTGCAGAGCGGTGAAAGAATGCACGCGCGCACCAGCGCGTGGGAATTTCTACATTTCAGGGACAAAATCGCTATACGTGATAGTCCCTACAATGAATCTGCAGTGGCACAGTCACTCCTGGCTGTGCTCTTAGGTTCACCCACCACAATAATTGGCTCACCCATCACAAAGAAAACCTGTCATCCCGAACGAAGTGAGGGACCTGCTTTTCTCTTTAGGTGCGCCACCCTGGGTTCATCAGCGTGGGTCTTGGAGCTGAATCCAACCGACAAAACTCAAGCAAAAAAAACCGCGCTGTCATTCTTTAGGGGGTCGGAGCTTCAGCTCCGACATCAAGAAACAAGAAGATCGGGCTTCAGCCCCTGAGGAATCCTCCCCGCCTGGGCCCACACGCCACAGTTGCACATAGGCTCTTAGGTCTGTAGGACCGCCTTCCGAGGCGCGCCGTTTCCCTCGTGAACTTGCAATGACCCACCGGTCACCCACCGCCCCGCTCCCACGGCGGTGGAACCTTCACCGACGCCATCCCCGCCGCCCCCGCCTCTTGAATCCCCATTTCCGTATCTTCAAAAACCAAACAAGCCTGCGGCGCAACTCCCAGTCTCGACGCCGCCAGCAAAAAGCATTCCGGGTCGGGTTTGTTCCGCTCGTACTCTCCAGCACAAACCATTGTCTCGAATCGATCGAGCAACCGCAGCGAAGCCAGCGACGCCGTCACCGATTCTCGCGTGCTCCCCGAAACCACCGCAAAGGGAATTCGTCCCTGTTGCGCGTCAATATGCTCCATCACTTCCGGCACAGCCTTCAGCTGCGGCAGCAATTCCCGATACAACTCTTCTTTCCGCGAAGCCACCCGCTCCACCGGCATGCTCAGCCCCTGTTGTTCGTTCAACTGCGAAATGATCTCCGCCACCGTCCTTCCGCCCCACGCATAAAAAACCCTCTCGTAGAACGTACAATTCCATTCCGCAAGCGACTTCTTCCACGCAACATAGTGCAGCGGCATCGAATCGGCAATCGTGCCATCGCAATCAAATAAATAAGCCCCAAACGCACCAGCCGGCAATCCCAGTTTCACGCAAAAATCTCCTCGATTTATTTTACCTCGCCACCGTAACCTCGACGGGTGCCCCACACGCCGCCATTGCGTGTGAGTCTTGGGTTCCTCCTCAACCCCCAACCAACCTCAATCTCCAACCAACCAAAGTCCAACCACCAATATAATTTGTCATCCCGAACGAAGTGAGGGACCTGCTTTCTCTCCCCCCGGTGCCCCACTCTGAGCGCTGTTCGCGAAGGGTGGGTCCCGGGTCACTCCCTTCAATTTCCCCCATTTTCCCCCTCCTTTAAATCTCCCCCAACCCCTGCTACACTCCACCCCGGTTCAGGGTTTTTCCACCTTGCGTTATACTCTGTCTTTCGGGTTTGGGGGACGAAGCACAGCACATAGCTAAAGACTGCTAAGCGCTGCTAAGCGTAACTAAAACCAACGACTTAGCAGCGCTTTCCTTTGCGCAGTGCGTTCACAGAAAGCGCTCGTTCGCAGCGCTGAGTTACTACGTTTTTACTACAATCAGGTTTTCCAGCAAAGTAGGCATTCTCAAGAGAAGTGCTTTAACAATAGTTCTTGAACCAATGAAAGTACAGTACGAACGGCGACGGTGTCGATTTTGTCCCAGTCAGCATGCATCGCATCATTACGAAACTGGAAATGAGATTGCACTACGCCCACCTGTGAGCCTTTAAGCACGTCTGCGTTTTTCAGACGTATCAAAATATCCGGTAAACTTTCCCGAGTATGAATACCACAGTACAGTGCGCCCAACCGGCGGACTGTATCTTCGAACGCAGCCGCAACCAAAACTGCAGCCACGTTCTTGCTCGGATCGGTCCCCTCGTCGAGCGTCGCTTGAGCGAGTTGGAGGAAGTCACCGAGAACTTCGCCCGTAACTTCTCTACGAAGATTGCCAATTAGTCCCTCTTCGACTTCACGCTTCAAGCTCTGGAGGACCCCGAGTGAGCAGTTAATCGTCTCCAGCGAGATCTCGTAAAAGGGTCTCTTGGATTTCTTAATAGCCTCGATAGTTTCGTTGAACGCTTTGAGTTGTTGACTGTTTTCACCATGCGTGAGGCCCAAAACCGTGACGGTGCCGTGGTATAGCTCGCCAGCCGCGGCCGAGTACTGATCAAGGCCTTTTTCCGGTCGCTTTATGAGCTCGTCGATGCGCGCAAGAATCTTTTTCTCGTCCATTCGCCAGATGTTAGCACACCGCCTGCCCGCCCCCGCAGCCTCGAGGTATGGACGTGCAAGGGGATAGGAATTTTCAGGGCGAGTGAGATATCCTACCCACACAGTGCCGGAATCAGAACAGAACAAAGAAGTACAGGCGCGACTATCGGACCAGATCGAAACCCATAGGCAAGAAGCGCAATCCCTACTCAAGCAGGGTGGCGAACAAGCCCAGTACGAATTCAAACGCTCCGTCACTTTGGGGCGGGAGAATCTAGATGATCGGTTGGATTTCATTAAGTTGGTGCAAGCAGTCGCTAACGGGGAGTCTCTCACAGAGCGCTGTATTGTGATTGGGGGCGACCCGAGGGAGAAAAAGTTCTACCCGACCACAAACATCGAGGAGTTTGATGCCGCCAACCTATCAAAGATTTTGGGCTCTTACCTCGATCCAATGCCGTTGTTTCAATCCTGCAAGGTAACCACGGACGACGGAATACCATTCGTTCTGATCGTGCTGGAACAGAATCAGCCTCGACCAATCGTGGTGATAAAGCAAGGTCACACGGAAAAGGGCAAGACGAGACTCGAAGAAGGGGATGTTTGGATTAAGAAAAACACCAACACGGTTCGGGCCAAGAGGGCAGACCTTGACTTGATGTATAAGCTGAGAAGTGAAGAAGAAGCCGAGGACAAAGCTAGAAAGCGTCTTGCCCATTTTCTTGAGCTGAATCCTCCGGCGCGATCCTCAAAAGCACCGACGGCGAGTTCGATACCGACATTTGGCTTACTTGTGGGGCCGAAGAATGAACTCCGAACTTTTGTTATAGACCTGATTGGTACCAACGATCAATCTAGATTCCGCATGCTCCTGGAGGTGTGCCGGGAAACACTAGTGGAGGAATGGGATAACGCAGACGTGCCCGATGCCACGGACAATTTACTGGCAGTTGTCGAGAATCTAAACGATTTTCTGACCAATCATTTTCTGCCGGCACTGGATTCGCTTGTCGACCAAGGGCTATTGATCATCAAACACAACGGGGATGCGAAATGGTTAGAAGCGATCGCGGATCTTCTTGAGGAAACGTTTGACGCGTGCCATCGATTAATTCGTTTCCAGATCTACGGTGGAACGAAAGAGGGAAAGTTCCCGCACAACTGGTGGCGGCCTGCTTTTGAAACGTATGTCGGCATTCGAGCAATTGCCGTTTACGCAGTCTTGCGCAATAGGCTTCCGTTCCTGTCCACAATTCTTCCGCGCATAGTAACTCGGGTCACACCAAATCGAATGTCCCGTGACGTAAAAACCCCGATTATCTTTTGGCCCTTTGCGGGCCTGCCGTTTGGAGCGGGTGAACTAGCCAATGGCCGCGCCCAATACTTTTGGAATGAACGTGTAGGTGCGGCGTGGGGGGCGTATTTCGGGAATTTGACCAGGTTCGTGGACGCTTCCTCGCAACTGGAACTATTGTTAGAGTTCAATTCCTCCTTAGGAACGAACCAACCCCAACGTCTTGAGCTGCAGGAATGGGTGAAAAATAAAAACGACGCTGATATTACGTTCGAGTACGTGCCGGACCTGTACGCGCAAGATTTGCAAGCGACAGTTCCGATGGCCGAACATCTTTACGAAATCTTGACTTCAGGAGTGGCGTCCGTGTTATTTCCGACGGTCGACTCCCAACTGCCGCTCATCGCTTTTGGAAATTTGGAGGTACCTCAGCGTCTGGAGATTTATGGTGGGTTTCTGCACAGACTCAAGGCCTGGCAGTCAGAATACAGACATCAAGTGTTCCGCGCTTGGGGATTTATGTGGGACTGGCCGGGGCGACTTAAGAAAATTGCCCAGACCTTTGCGGATAAGGAAAAGGCCAAGAAACCGAACAGCCTTCAACCTTGAGTATCGCCCAATTAGAACACCCTTACGACCACTCGATTCGGTCGCGGCTATGGCTACCAGTACTCAGCGCCTCATCCAAGCACTGCTTTCAGCTCATTTACTACTGCAGTCTTCCGGGAAGAGTTTGCACTTCACTCTTCGCGCGTCTTCTTGAGCGACACTGCAAGCTCTTTCTCCGAGCTTGCACGCGATGCGAACAATGAATGCTTCGTTCGCTTCAATTCGAGCTTTTCTCTGGGCATCTGTCTCGCTGATTTGCATGACGACAACGCTACCGAGAATAAGCACGATCAGCAGCGTCGCCGTCAAGAAAACTTCTGCTCGCGCGTTCTTTCCGTATCTCTTCTCTACATAATGGTACTGAGATAAATTTGGCCCCCAATGATGTTGCGCGCTTCTGTGCTTCACGGCGGACCTACAGTAGTGGTGAGTAGTATAATTATTCTTCCCGTGTAACGTTGGGGAGTGCACCGATGCGCTGGCTTCGTTCTTGGTTCATGCGAACTCCGGAGATTCCAAAAGACCCAGAAAAGAAAAAAGAACTTATTGGTTTCTTAATGGACGTTGTGTTGGCGTTTATCTTTGGAGTTGTCGAGATGCCAGTTCTGTGGAGATGGACTGGATGGTTTTTATGCTTTTGCATTTTTGTCTATATCGTTCAATCGTCGGTCCGGCAAATTCACGAATATCCTAGAAAGACGAGAATCCTGGGAGCATTGATAGCTGCGGCCATTTTTGTTGGGGTGTTTTTCCCTATTGCTAGAGATGCATGGAAGGAAGAGCGAGCACTTGCACTTGAAGGCGACCTCATTGGTGCTGGACCTGCTATAAACGATGGTAAATCCCACGGATTTCCTCAGCTTCAAATTGGAAAAAGTATGTTTTTTATGACGCCAGACGGTACACCGGATATCATGCCGTTTTTTAAGGATTCGGGCGTGAGAATTGAGTGGGGGTATAAGGGGTGGCCATTGCTAACGTCCCCAGTGCGGGATAGGAATGGGAATCTACTCGCAGAAATCACGAGAAATCACTGGCGGGTATATCCACAATATTGTGCAGACAAGAACTACAGCAAAGAAGCGTTGGAGATTAAAGACAGTGCGGGCCATGTTGTTTTACAGGTGAAAATCCATTCAGACAGGATTGAGCTCCAAGGTGAATGGTGGAACACGCAAGGCAATGGAATTAGGCTGGTGGCACCGCAGCCTGGAGCGCCGCCTTCAGACGGAGCGGAAATTGCATACCTCGGAAGGCAGCAACAGCATTTGGAATCCTTGATTCATCCAATGTTTGAATATCCCGGCAAGGATCATTGGCAGGAATTGGCGCAGCATTGAAATGCGCACCGTTACGCGCCGTCTATGCCGCCGTTCGGGTGCGCAGGCCAGGACGCGCAATCGCAATACGTCTCTCGACCGGAACTACGAAGCCCTAAGCCAGTGCTCTACCGCCGGCAGCAGATACGCGAACAGCTGCGCACGATCATCGCGCGTGATGTCTTTGTACTGCTTCGGAACGTGATCGAGCATCGTGAACGTCACGCTGACGGCGCCCCTGCGCTGCAGCACGTCGAGACACTTCACTCTCGACAAGACTGACGAGACAAATTCTTCTGCAGTTGTCATTTCGCGGCGCCTCGATGTGGCGCGAGCACGGCAGCAATCATCGCGCGGCTGCGCGCGGACGAACTAAACGCGACGACTGTCGCAGTGAAGTTCACGCCAGTCACGTTTGCGCTGTTCACGACGACGTTCTGCACAGTCGGCGTGTACTTGTAGCCTTTATTCTGAACGGCAATCGTGTACGAGCCGTTCACGAGATTTGAGATCGTGTAGTTGCCGCTCGCGTCAGCAGTGACTGAGCCCTGCAGCGCGCCTGCATATATCACGACGCCCGCAGGGACGTTGCAGTTTCCAGAGATCGAATATGTCGGCATCCAGAGACCTCTTTCTACTCGACGGCCAAAGGCGCGACCCTAGTCAATAGTGGGACTAGAGTGCTGTCGCGCCCCCAGACCGTGCAGGGGATTTCAACCCTGCACTCAAGCAATGACGGCTGACGCAGCAGACTAGCAGTTTTCACTGCATTCCCTTGAAGGCTCATCTTCAAAGTGCTTCTGCTGCGCTTCGCTTCCATCACTTCTCGGCTGCTTCACGTACGACCGACTGACGCACTGCAAACTTTCTAGGACCGGGACGCCGCGCGAGAAGTCGGAGAAGGCTCTCATGGCGCGACGCCGGGAGAATGAACGAACCCGACGCCGCGCTGGCGACGTCCCCGCCCTGCCCGTCGCGGGGGAAGGGCCGACGCGACGGGAAACTTTTTACTCCGGCGACTTGATCAAGTCCTCGAGTTCTGCGGGCACGCGTGAAGTGTCGATGTCGCCGCTCACTGGATTTGCTTTCGCGCGATTGCTCGCGTCGCGCTGATCGGGCGCGCCGCCGAAGCGGTTCACCATGCGCAGGCGAACTTCTTCGGGTGCGTCTGCATACGTGCCCTGCGCACCGTCGCGACGAATTTTGTTCAAGTAGTCCTGCTCGGCTTTTGCCGACGACTCGCCCATCGCCGCGTGCTGCTCTGAAAGATCGGCGTGATGCTGCGCCATCTTCTCGCAAGTCTCGGCCGCTGCTGCGTGGTGCTCGCTGAGCGCAGCGACGTTCTCGTCAGGGTGATCAGCAGTCGCTTTCGCGCAACGGTGGAAATGCGTGACGAGGCCGGAAAATCCTTTCGACAAATGCCCGTGCAACTTGCTTACTTTGTCGCAATGTTCACTGAATTTGATTTTCGACATTTGCTTTTCCTCTCTGAATCCAAGATTTTTATCGTAAGTCGAATGAATCGACTTACGATCACTGCTCTACTACAGACCCCGCTGCTCTCTGCTCTGCTGCTTCTTCGACCACGGCAGTCGTTTATTTCGGCGCAACATCCCGCGCACTTCGCGGTCGAGCTTCAACTCTGCTGGCGTGCAGCTCGCAGCGAAGTCCCGCTCGAACTGTTCGTCGGTGACGACCGTCGACGAGTCGTGCATCTTCTCGACAGTCGCCACGTCGACGGGCAGCGCCGTGGGATCGTACTGGCTTAGTTCGGCGAGCGCCGATCTCTGCGTGCTGCGCGTCTTTGACATTAATCCACCGAAGTCGTCGTCTTCGTCGATTGTCTTGACGCAAATCTCGTCACTGTCTGGGTGCAGCAGCTTCGCGAACGCGTTGTCGAGCCGCTCGGTCACTGCTGTCGTGTCGACGCGAGAGAATTCACGAAGAAAACCGTCGTCCAACTCTGGAAAAATCGCTTCTACAGCTTTCATAACTGCCTTTCTTTCTCGACCGGGTTCAAAATCTAAAAAACTACTTCTGTTTCAGCAATGCCAATGCGGCCAAGCTGCGCTGCCACAGCAAACGCTTCGCATTGAATTTTTCCTGCGCGGCGTGCAGCTCTTCTTTCGCTGCGTCGTAATCGGCCTGCGTCAGCGCGACCTCGTTCTCGGCGTTCTGTATCGGCGTCATCGGAACTTCGACGGGAACGCAAGGAAGTTCGTCTGGTTCTACTTCCTTCGTGCCACCAAATAGTTTGAACATGCGACATCACCCCCTTCCTAATTTTCCGAAAATCTTCGAGTCCACGACTCGTCCCTCTGCGAGATCGATGCGGTTCGACACGTACTGCGTGTCAGGACTCTGCTGAAACACCGCGCCGCACTGCACGCAACGATAGTTGTGCAGGAAAATCTCGACCGTCGCGCCGCCGCACTGCGAGCATGCGGGACCGGCAAGATGATCCCCGCTCGTCTGCTGACTGGCGAGAGAAAACGGGTTGCTCGTGCGGTTCTCAGCTTCCTGCCGGAGCCTGAGAACAGCTTGTGCGTGCGCTTGTCGATCTTCGAGCAACGCAGCTTCACGCGCGTCGAATTCCAACAAGCCGAACACGCCAGAGTCAGCACACACGAGCACGAGACAGCCCGCAACTGCGTTACTGACGTCATCATGACCGCCCGGCGGATGATCGATAACGTCACGCTGTCGGCCCGTGACACGTTCAAGAGACGCCAACTGGTTTTTTAAACGAGCGTTGTCGAGCAGCTCTACGGACGAGGACATCACGGCCGGGAGGAACTCCAAATAAATCTCGCTTCTGCTCTTCTCGCTCGCGCGATACTGAATGCCAAATTTCTGAAACGTCTGAGCGCACCACTCAGCGCTGTATCGATCACCGACAACTTCGCCGACGTGATACTTGCGCAGCAGATCGCAGAACTCTCGCGTCGCTGCTTCAGGCACGAACGGCGCACGAATTTCTCTGATCACGTCCAAGATAGCGACTTTATTTTCCGCGTGTGCAATCGCGAGCACCATCGAGTCGCTGACGCCGCCAGACGGATCACAGAACGCATAATATCCACCAGCTTTGATCGGCGGTAGCTCGATGCGATTGCGAACGACGCGTTGCTCGATCACGTCGGTTGACAGAAAACTTTCGATGTCCGATCTGAACTCTGCTCCATATTCTGCCGACGCACTCGCAGAGTCGCGCAGATACGCAGCTGCTATCGTCACAGCGCTAACTGTCGAGTTCATCTCACGCGTCGGCGCTCGCCAGACAAGTGCAGGCGCAGCAGGCTTTCCGAAACAATCACGAAAGACTTGCCACAAGACACCGCGACGCGCATAGGGCGAAGAAATGCCGAGCAACAAAGCGTTCGGCACTGTCGCCATTGCCGGGCGCAATGCGTTGACGATCTCGAAGTCGGGCTCTGCTGAATCACCTGTCGCAAAGAAGGCGATTTCGTCGAGAACGGCGGCGACGACTGTGTAACCGCGAACGCTGCGGAAAGAAGCGGTGTGAATCTCGATGCGAATGCGATTGACGAGCGTGATGCTTTCCTTCGTCCGGTGCGAGACCATGCTGCTGAGAATCGCGATCTCGTCGAAGAATGCGAAAATATACTGAATCAATACCCTAGCCTGTTTTTTATCAGCAGCGATCACCATGACAGTTCCGATCTCGCCAGGCGCTAAGACTTTCGAATAATCTCTGAACGCGGCCAAGAAGACTGCGATCAGCGCAGCGATGCGTGACTTCCCTGAACGCCTTCCGCAGACGAGCCACGCTTCGCCCGCTTGCTGCAGCGGCGCGTCTGCGCGTTCAGTGAACTTGCGATACAGTTCGTATGCTTCGGCATCGAGCGGGAGACTGAACAACGCAGCAAGAAACGCGCGCCACGTCCGCCATGTATCGACGCCGCGCCAGTTCTTCGCGCTGAACCAACGCCCGAAGAGCTTAGGATCGCGCATCGCAGCGAGAATCGTTGTCGACGGCATGCTAGCGGCCTCTCCTTATTCGAGACATGAGCACAAAGAAAAACCCGAGACAGAGACCGCCCACGACTGCTGATATGAACGGCGACATCAGCGATTGTTCCTTTCCCGCTTCGTCACAATCTTGCGCAACTCTGCTTGCTTGAAATAAAACTCCGCCTCTGCTCGACGCAGCTCTTCACGCGTGCGTACGATTTCTGGATCTTCTTGCGGCACTTCGTGCGGGCGCTCTGTGCCGCCATGACCTGAGACACTCCATAAAATGTCACGACGTTGTTTCATCGGCGTTCTCCTTCGCTTCTTCAACCTCCACGGGAATCGTTTCTTCGTCGCTCGCGGCTTCTTTCTGCTCGAGGTATTCAGCAAGCGTCGGCAGCGGCTTCATCTGTTTGTCCAACCCAAGACGCTCTAGACTTTTCTCAAGCGAGTCAGTGAGTTGATTGAGCTGCAGCACGATTGGCAGCAACGATTTTTTTCGCCTGTTCACGAGTGTCGGTAAACCTAAGACGTACGCTGCGACGTGATCACGGATCAACTTCTTCTGGGCTGTCAGCTCTGCGAGCGTTTTCTTCTGCGCGCTGAGATTCTCTTCGCCGCCCAAGTCGTTCATGATCTGCTCACGCCAATACAAGAATTGCTGAGCGCCAGCTGTTCTTTTGTCGATTGCAGCAAGGCCGTCGATCTCGATTCGGCGACGAAGCACGCGTAGCCCCGCACGAGCTGCGCCCTTACGAGGCTTCAAGTCTTGCTGCTTCATGACGAGACTCCGTCTACGACTAGGGACAATCGCAATAGCAGACAAGGACAGCGGCGATCCGAGTCAGATGCGCGTCTTTCGACGTAGCTGACAGCACGTAGAGACAGCCTAGAGCACGCTCGCTGCGCTACGAAAATTACTACACTCAGCCGCGCATCTCTGCTAACTCGCGTAAACGCAATGACTTGCGAGCATGTTTTTCGAGTTGTCGACACGAAGTGCAGCGCTAAGTCGTTGAAAACACGATGCAGAGCCGCAGAAGCGAGAGCACAGAATCGAGCCTTTGACGCGTTGACGCGTTTATAGCTTTCGTCTGAAAGTATTCCGGATGTTGCCTTAAGAGACTTTTGTACAAACAGCTCAAACGCGTCAAACGCGTCAACGTCGATTTTCACGATATTCCTCCGGTATTCTCATCTCTTTTCGCAGCATTCGCCGGGTGTACCAGGTACAAGCCTTTCCAGCGTCGAACTCCGTCCCGGACAGGTTCGAACGCAAGCCGCTTTAGTTCTATCCCAAATCGCGTCTTGGTCATCCCGACTTGGTAATCATTGCTCTTCTTCCATGCGCAGAATGCTTTGTACAACTTGCTAGATTCTTCTGTGCTGTTGCTGTCGCGCACGCACTCGTCGTCAATGAATTCAGCGACAACGTCTTGTTCATCTCGGTATTCTTTCGTTGCGCTTGTAACCGCGTCTGGTTCAACTAATCCATTTTTATGCCAACGGCGAAATGCTGAAGCAGCGAGCGCTACAATGGCGGGGCCTTCTGAGTTAAGAAATTGCAAATCCAAATTCGGTATCCTGCTTTCCGGTTTGACGAAGGCTGTAAACGGCACTGGCTTTACGCGGTTCCAGAATGCGTCGCCTGTGTCGCGAACTGTTGGGCGATCATTAACGGCCATTGCCAACTTTGCGTGAGATTCGAACTCGAAATAATTCATATATTTCTTAGAAGCACCGATGCGGTCCTGTCCCGTGATCTGTTTCAGTTTTGCTTCGTCGTAGCGTGCTCCTTGCCGGATTTCTACAAGCGTAGCTAGACGTACGCCTGCAAGCTCAGCGAGGGCATGCTCTTGATTTGCGAAGCGGTTGACGACGACAGCTGCTTCAGGCAGTGTTGTCGCATAATCGCCCATCAGGCCACGCAAGATTTTGATGAATGTGGATTTCCCCGTCTTTGTTGGTCCGTAGAAGAGCCAGAAGCATTGCTCTTGCGTTAGACCGCTCAAGCAGTAACCCATGAAGCGCAGCAGATATTCGACAAGGGAGCCATCCCCTTTACATGTCAGCGCGAGCCAGGCTGAGAACTCAGGGCAATCTGCAGATTCTCCGCAGGCAATTGGCGAGAGTTTTGTTATACGGTACTTTGGGTCATGATCAGACAGTTTTCCCGTTCGGAGATCGAGCACGCCATTCGCGCAATTAAATAGGTAAGGGTCGCTGTCGAACGTTTCCTCAAATTTCCTTGCTTCTAGTGCTGGTTCACTCTGGGCATAGCTGATCATTTTCTCCAGTTTTGATTCGCTGTGAAGAGCCCAAGCTATTTTCGCTTTTCGCTTGTCAGAGTCTTCTTCTTTCATCGCTTCTTCATACATATGGCGGACAGTGATCCGCGCGCGGCGCATGACCTCTCCGTTATTCTTTTCAAGGAATCTCTGTCCGTCCCATGCATACCAGACTTCTTGATCTGCAACCCAGAGAACGTAGCCTTCATGCATCCGTGCGAATAAAGCGGCGTTCGCAACATCTCGACGGAAAACGCTGCTCTCTTCGGATGTGCTGTTTGTGCTTTTCTTCGCGAGTTTCGGCCCTGGCTTGAAAAAATCATCCGTATAGATGTTGTCTTTAGTGGCCATACTGTCTCCATTGCCGGTAGAGCCAGTAGCGGCCGATCTTGTCGCTCGCAGACTGCCAGAAACGCTCGAACAGCTGCTTGTTCGCGTAGTACTCAGCGAGCGCGGTCCATGCCGAGTTCATATCGGGGAACGATGCGAGAGCGACGATTGCTAAAGCTGCACGGCGTGCAAGCTGATGCTCGCAATTCGCAAGCTCAGTCATCTTCGCTTCGAGCCATTCGCGGAATTGCGCTTTTAGAATGTTCGCTTTGCGTACGCGAGGGGCAGGCAGCTCTATGCCGTATTCGCGAGCGAGTTTTCCGATGTGTCCGCCGCGCAGGCAGCGGTGACAGTGCCACAATCCTTCTTTGATCGCCACAGTCGAGCGCGAGCGACCATCGCAGAACGGGCAACTAGAGCGGCTACCACGGACAACAAATCCCGCAGCTCTGAATGCAGAGTCGTAAGAGAGCGCGCTCATCGTTGCGCTCCAGTCAGCTTATCGTAGAGCGACACGCCGTCGTCGTTCGCATTCAAGATGACGACTCGCAGTGCTCCTCTGAACGTCGAGCGCGAGCGCACGCCGATCATCGCGTTCGGGCACTCTTCGTCAGCGCTAACCCACATCTGCAATCGCAAGCGGCGCGCTGCTTCGATGCATGCTCCGTTCGAGACGTAACGCTTCTCAATGCGTTGGATCGTGTGCTTCAGACTGTAGCTGTATACCCCAGTAGTCTTTGCAGCGACTGTGCGCGACAAAACTCGTATGCACGTGAGAACTTGCTCTTCGTTTGGCGGCTCTTTCAAAAGACGGTTGAAACAGACGCCTTCTTTATCGATTTGAAAAGGCCGCTTGTCGGCGGGACAGAAACGACGAGCTACGTCGCTGAAGATTGAATAGACTTTCATCGCCGCGCCGCCTTCCACGCAGCGAGCACAACGTCGAGAACGTCTGTATCGACATTGCGACGGAGCAGATAGTCGATCAAGCGCGTGCTCGACGACTTCGGCGCTCGTGGATCTCGTGCAATCTCTGCTGCTAAATCAGAAATTGCATCGCCGCGTTCAAGAGGTGAACGATACTGCGCGAGAAAATCAGGCAGATTGAGCTTCATGTGTCGCGTCCTTTGCACGAAAAAAGGGGCGGGATCCCGCCCGCCCCTCGGACACGATGCGACGCCGCTGCGAACAGCAAACGTCTTTCTCACGTTGCTCAGACGTGAGAAACTCGTTGAATAAATTTGCTTGGGAAATGAGCTGCTGCATCTTGTCCTCTGATCGAAAAAATCACTAATTCGCTCTCGACCGGAGGAGCAGAAGAACTTCGCTTCTTCAAGCACAGTAAAGACACGTTGTTGTCGGTAAAGCAAGAGCGAATTTGTCATAGCTCGAACAGCGCCTCCGTTTGCGTCGTCGGCGCCGTTTTTACATGCTGCTGACGACGACGTAGCGCTGACTGTTGCTCAAAAGTCATCGCAAAAAAGTCCTGCGCTTGAATCGTCCCTCCTTTTACGCGGATCAACTCGCCGCGTTTGACCGCAGCTTTTTGCGCATCAGATAGTGCTTTGTTTACCACATACCTTCGTGACATGATGAAGCTCCTTGTTGTTTCATTTGTTTTCTCACCTTCGAAGAGGATCGCGGCTGCTGACCGCGATCCTCTTTTTCCTTTTTTCATAGGAAACTCTTTTCAATGATGCCCACGCACGTTGCGCGCGTCACCCTGCTTTCGCTTCGCCTTCTTATACGCTGACCAAGTCCGCTCGACGACGTTGTCAAAGCCATACTTTCGCGAGAGATACGCACGAGCATCTGCATCAGTTGCGGGCAGACTGCGATCAGTGAGCAACATCCGAGCAAAATTGCCGACATCATCCTGGCGCTGCGCCGTGAGCGCACAAAAACGCGTGAACGTGAGCGCATCAGATTGCGGCATCAGAAGTGCCCTGTTCGTGCGCACGCGCGCCAGTAAGCTGCAAGGCGTCTCGTAGATATCCACAACTTGTCCCAGCCGTTCGCGTGGATGAAGTCCTTCATATCTTGATACGAGACAGCGTCTTTCGTTCTCAAGAACTCGCGCAGCTGCTTTTTCTGCCACTGAAAAGTCGCTTCTGCAATGATTGTCAATTTGCCGCGATCCGTGTTCGCGAGGATGTCCCGTATCGCGTCTACAGTCTCGCGTTGTATAGGATTTTTACTGCGCGACAGTTTCCGCAGCTGTTGCATCTTCGCTAGAACTTCGCGGCGCACGAATGTTTTGCGCTCGTCGTTCGCGACGGCGTCAAGACGTTGTCTTTGTGCGAGAGAATGCTTTCTCATGACACATCCGCTTTCACGTGCGAGCGCAGCTCGGCGATCTTTATCAATGTGCGGCTGCCAAACTTGTAACGGGTCAGCTCGCCAGCAGTGAGCATGCGCCGAATCGTCGCCTTGCTCGCGCACGTCCATCCTGCAGCAGTAGCGACGTCGACGAACTCGCGCTCGATCGGCAGAACGCTTTCGGCAACGAGTGGCTCTGTCTTGAGCAACTTCTTCATCTCACGCCTCGCTTGCGACGAGATCGACAGTGCGCCCGCTTTTTGCGCAGTACTTTTCAAGCGAGCGGCGGTTGATGAACCACTGGTTGCCGACTTTGCGCGATTCGACTTTCTGCTGCCAGATCAGGTTGTAGACCTGCATGCGCGAGTAGCGTGTCGCCCGCTGAGCTGCTGTGATCGTCAATTCGTTCTCTTTCATGCATGCCCCCTTTCTTTATAAATTCGTTTGTACGTTGTCGCAGTCAGTGCGTCTATAGCGTTTTTCGAGTTCGCGCGCATAGCGCTGCGAACGTATTACACGACAGCTCGCAGCGCATCACGCATGAACGTATTACATGGCCGCTAAAAGGGTATTTACAGCAGTAGTAAACTCGTTTATTATGAATGCATGAAACGAACGTATTACACGATGAAGACAGAGATCGCTGCTGCGTGGCTACTGCCGCATCCGCCTGCTGTCGTCGTGCGCAACGATACGATTTTTGGAGTCACAAGCGCTGAACGAGTGAATCTGAAGCGCTGGCTCGATCCGCCCCATGTCCGTCTTGCGAACATGCGCATAGACGCTGCGAGCGTAAAAGCGTTCGTCATCGCGTACGGTGTGCTGATCTCAGATATCGCACAGCTTCCAGATGGAGCTGGCGAACAATTCGAAGTCAAAGTCAGAGATGTCCGCATGTTGCAAGAGCAGCTGCAGCGCGCGTGGCGCGCTCGCGATGCGAAGCAGCTGTTCTTTTGTTGCGGCGCAGAAGAGATGGACATCTATTACATGCCGATGACGTGGGGCACGCACAGCGTAGCGCTCGCACCGGCTGACGTCTCGACGTACATGCGCTTGCTATTAGCGCGCGATCTCGAAGAGAAGCGCGCCCGCATCTGCAAGTACGACTTGTGCGCGACGCCCTATTTCGTCGCGCAGCGCAAAGACGCAGAGTTCTGCTGTCATCAGTGTGCTGTCGGTTTCAATGTCAGGAAGTTCAGAAACAACAACAAAAGGAGAAAACAATGAGCGTATTCAAGCGAACGAAAGACGGCCCTTACTGGTATCGCTTCATGTTTAACGGTGAACGCATCCAAGAATCAACAAAGCAGTTCAGCAAAGACGCCGCGAAAGACATCGAGTCTGTGCACCGCACGGCGCTCGCGAAGGGCGAAGCAGGAATAAAAGACAAGAAAGCCGAGCGCAAGCGCGTCAGCGATCTGCTCGACGTGCGCATTGCTGACCTCTCGCGGAGAAAAAAGCGGACAGACGCGGCTGAAAAAGCGAGGCGTGAACTCGGCTCATACTGGGCTGACGAGCTGACGGGCAATGATCTTGACAAATACTTCGAGCTGAAGCGCAGCGAAGACGTTGCTGTCGCGACGATCACGAATACGTTGCGAGAGCTGACAAGCGCGTACTTGCTTGCTGATCTCAAAGCACCGAAGATGCGCCCGCTTACAGCAGAAGAGAAGAACAACGTCAGGACGAACTTCTTCGAGAAGAGCGAATTCGAAACGTTACGCGAGCAGCTGCCAGAAGACTTGCGTGACTTCTGCTGTTGGGGGTACTTGACGGGAATGCGCTTCTCGTCGATCGCGAATCTCAGATGGGAGCATATCAGCAACGACAACGCAGAAATGACACTGCCCGGTCAGTTCATGAAAGCGAAGCAAGCGCTGAAGCTGCCGCTTGTCGGCGAGCTGCATGAGATCATTGCGCGCCGCCGTGCAGCGAGAGCGATCAAGGGCGAAATGCCGTCTCTGCTCGTCTTTCACAGAGCAGGGAAGCAAGTCAGGCAGTTCCGCCTTGAATGGATCGAAGCAGCACTCGCAGCGAAGCTCGGCAAGATGAGTTGTCCGAAGTGTTCAGCAGTAGCGCAAAAGCCGACGTCACGCTGCTCATGCGCGCACTGCAGAGTCGCGATGAAGTACGACGGGGTGATCTTCCATGACTTCAGAAGAACTGCTGCTCGTGATATGATCCGGGCCGGAGTGCCGCAGACGATAGCGATGAAAATCACAGGCCACAAGACGACGAGCATTTTCGACCGTTACAACGTGAGCGACACGACCGATTTGCGCGAAGCGCTCGCAAAAACTTATGCATACCGCGATGATCGCGAGAAAAA
Organism: Candidatus Acidiferrales bacterium; assembly: GCA_963701055.1. Lineage (GTDB taxonomy): Bacteria > Acidobacteriota > Terriglobia > Acidiferrales > UBA7541 > Acidiferrum. The sequence goes on from OY969563.1 coordinate 3,128,595, forward strand.
GGTTGTCGCGATTGGACGGCGTTAATTACTACGTTTTTACTACATTTTGGTTTTGGACCGACGTAAGTAGTTGACAAGACTAGAGTTGAAAATCATAATTTCGAGTTTGGGGCCCGAAATTCATGAAAGCTACGCACCATCCGGGTATTCACAAATACGCGGTCTTTGTCGTGTGCTGGACCGCATGCCTCCTCACCGCTGGCGCCTTAGTCACCTCCAATGACGCCGCGCTGGCCGTCTCCGATTGGCCAACTTCCTTCGGCACGTTCTTCCCCCCGCTGCGCCTGCTTCACGGCGGCGCCGGCATCGAACACACTCATCGCGTGGTCGCCGCCATTCTCGGCATCTGGATTATCGTTCTGGCGTTTCTTCTTTGGCGTTACGACGAGCGCCCCTGGCTGAAAAAACTCGGCCTCGTCGCGGTCGCCGGGGTAGTTTTCCAGGGTGTCCTCGGCGGCCTCACCGTTCTGCAGCTTCTCCATTACTGGCTTCCCGTAATGCACGCCTGCACCGCGGAACTCATGTTCGCCATCCTCGTCAGCATCGCCTTCTTCACCAGCCACTGGTACATGCAGGATCTTCCGCAATACGCCGACAGCAATGCGCCCTCAATCCATTTCGTCGTCACCGTCAACGCGTGCCTCATCTTCTTCCAGGTCTTGCTCGGCGCTGGATTCCGCCACCATTACATCTCCTACGTGCCTCACGTCTTCGGCTCACTCATCGTTCTCGCCTCCGTGATCTGGACCGCGGGCACTCTGCGCCGCCGTTTCCCGGAAGTTTCCTCCATCTCCCGCGCACGCCTCTTCCTGCATGCGCTAGTCGGCCTGCAAATTCTTCTCGGCCTCGGCTCGCTCTGGTCGCGCATCATCACCGCCGATGCGCCGCAACCCATGCCGGTGATGATCGCGTTCACAGTCGTCCACACCGTCGTCGGCGCGTTCCTCTTCGCCACGTCGATCATCACCGTTCTGTTGTGTTACCGCCTCGTTCCACGTAAAAGGGAAGTGCTGTTCGTCACTACTAAAGGTGAGGTGCCTGCGTAATGTCCAACGATCGCTCACGCGCCGCGGCGCTCCCGCAGCCCACCAAGCTCGGCGCCTACATCGCACTCACCAAGCCTGACGTCTCTTTCCTCGTCCTCATGACCACCGGCGCCGGCTTTTACATGGGTGTGCGCGGCCCGATGCCCTGGCTGCACATGATTCACGTCGTCTGCGGGACCATGCTCATTGCCGCCGGCACCGCCGCGCTGAATCATTACATCGAACGCGAATCCGATCGCTACATGCGCCGCACGGCCAGCCGCCCGTTGCCCACCGGTTTACTCACGCCCGCGGAGGCCCTGCTCTTCGGCGTCATTCTCGCCGCTGCTGGCGCGTTGGATCTGTATTTCGCTGCGGGCTATCTTCCATGCGCGCTCGGCATTCTCACCAGCCTCAGCTATCTGCTCGCGTACACGCCGCTGAAAAAGCGCACCATCTGGGCCACGTTCATCGGCGCCATTCCGGGTGCGATCCCGCCGATGATTGGTTGGACCGCCGCCACCGGCAAACTCGATGCAGGCGCGTGGCTGCTCTTCGCCATTCTTTTTTTCTGGCAATTTCCGCACTTCCACGCCATCAGCTGGATGTACCGCGAAGATTACGCCCGCGCCGGCATTCTCATGCTCCCGGTAGTCGACAAAGACGGCACGCGCACCTTCCGCCAAATCATTCTCTACGCCAGTGCCCTGGTAGCCGTCAGCCTTCTCCCCGCCGTGATGGGCTTCGCCGGCGTCCTCTACTTCTTCGGCGCCCTGGTGACGTGCACCGCCAGCCTTCAAGTCTGTCTCTGGGCCGCCACCGCAAAAACGAATACGCGCGCGAAATGGCTTATGCACGCCACCGTAATGCACATCCCCATCTTGCTAGGCCTGATGATGTACGACAAACTGCCGCGCTAATTTGGCGCTATAAGGTGCAGGCCGCCCCGAGGTTTTCTCTTCAGCTTTTACTAAAAACTGATAACTTATAACTGACAACTATTCATGTTCTCCCAACCCGCCCTCAACGCCACCCTCAACGGCATCAGCGCCATTCTCCTCGCCTGTGGCTACGCCGCCATCCGTTCCGGCAAAATCAATCTGCACAAAAAATTCATGCTCTCCGCCTTCTTCGTCTCCTGCGCCTTCCTCGTCTCTTACGTGATCTACCACATCCGCATTCGCCAAGTGATCCACTTCCAGGGCCAGGGCTGGATCCGCCCCGTCTATTTCACCCTGCTCACCTCACACACCATCCTCGCCATCGTAATCGTCCCCCTGATCCTAATCACCCTCCGCCGCGCCTGGCTCCAGAAATTCGACAAGCACCGCATCATCGCTCGCTGGACGCTGCCGCTGTGGTTCTATGTCTCCGTAACCGGCGTAATCGTCTACTTCATGGTGTACCAGTGGTACGCCCGTTAGCGCGCAGACGACGTTAATCTGATTTCTTGTTGTGAGTGGATTCAGCTGACGGCGCTGTACCTCGTTGTGCGGCGGGTTATGGCGTTAGGAGGGATCGGGCCGTTGGCTGAGGAATCTACCACCGCGCAAGCGTCGCGATCAGGATGAGCGCCACGGTGATCGCGGACAGGATCCCGACGGTGTCGAGGATGAGTTGAACGACTGGTCTTCGTAACTTCATGCGTATTCGATGTTTCTTCATGGGTATTTTTCGATATTGATCAAGGTTTCGCGTTTAGCGGCCTAATGAGTTTGGGACTCGGCGGTGCTTAGGGCTTCACTCGGTAGGTAGTGTCGCCAATTCGCTTTTCGTTTCACTCTGAAAGCACGGTCCCATTGCCTGCGCCCCGTCAGGTGGAACGCGCTGGGGGCGCGCAGCGGGACGCGTTCGTCGCAGCCTTCAGCAGTCGGTACAGTTTCGGTAGGAGCGTGCAAATGCCGTATTCGCAAATGCCGTCATATAAGCTTGACAGCCAGCAAATGAATCCCGGTTTCTGGGCCAAAGCGCTTTAGAAGATCGGGCTTGAGCAGTTCCATACCCTTGAAGAATGAATGACCGCTTGAAGCGTCTGCCACCACGATCATTATCGAATCATACTCGCCACGAAACGCCCCTAAGTAGAAAACGGCCTGCCTAGCTGCATTGTAAAGCTCTCGCACTGCGCCTTGGGGTGAGGGCGAACGGAAATACTTGACTTCGCCTAGAACCGAAAAGGGTAATAAAGGGCGCCGAATTGCAAAATCGGGACAAGCTCGATGGCCTTTCAAATGACTTGTTCCTAATAGCCTCCAGTCGCTGGGCGGCGTTGATTTAATGATTTCGGATTTGGTGAACACGTGATCACTTTTACTTGCAGGGGTGAAACCATAATCGGGCAGAGTCTCGACCCCTTCAGCACCAAGCCCGCTTTTGATTTCGTTATCTGACGCCAACTTAAGTTCTTGGCGTGTATGAACGTAAAAGAAATCCTTCAAGGCGGGAAAAAAACTCCCGTGTGAAGACTTGCTCCCTGCTTCTCCCGGCCCGCGACGACCCTTCTCGAACAATCGTCTCAAGACGGTCTATTGATTCTTTGCTCTGGAGGGTATCCCGCAAGTAGTCCATCAGCCTTTGAATATCAATCATTGGCCCTCTTCGTCATCTTCCTATGGGTTATGGAATGACGATCTGAATTTGTTCGGAATAGGTGTTTTCGTCGCCGCTTGAATCTACGGCGGTGGTTGCGTAATAGTAGGTTAGCCCGTCGACGACCGTGCCATCCGAGTACGTCAGCGCGGAAACGGGGGCCGAGTTGATCTTCGAAAAACCAGTACCGCTCGCGTTGCTGCGGTACACGTTGTATCCACTCGCGGCAGGTGAAGGACTCGCGGTCCAGGTCAGCAACACCGAATGGTCTGCACCGGCAACGATCGTAATAGTAAAACTGGCCGTGTTCGTCTCCGCCGTCGGAGTTGTGGAATCTTTTACCTTGATCGTCACCGCGAAGGAGCCAGACGCGGTTGGAACCCCGGAGAGTGTGCCGGAGGAACTAAGGGTGAGACCCGCCGGCAATGCTCCTGCGCTGACGGACCATGAGTACGGCGTCACTCCGCCTCGCGCAGTGAGAAGAGTTGCGGTGTAGGTATTTCCTTGCTGGCCTTCGGGGAGAAACGTGGTGGTGATGCTTACCGGAGTTTGTGCAGCCGCCACGGCGATGCTCAACTTTTGCGTCGCGCTCTGCGCCGTTGGCGTCGTCGAGTCCGTCACCTTCACGGTGAAGCCGAAAGTCCCGGCGGCCGTGGGCGTTCCGGAAATCGCGCCAGTGGAAGCGTTTAAATTCAGACCTGGGGGCAGGGAAGAAGCACTGATGGACCAAGTGTACGGAGTTGTGCCTCCGGTAGCGGCCAGACTCGCACTGTACGTGGTACCCTGTTGGCCGTTCGCCAGGGAAGTCGTCGTAATGCTTACTGGTGCTGGCGCGGCCGTCACCGTGATGCTGAGCGGCTGCGTGGCCGTCTCTGCCGTGGGCGTGCTTGAATCCGTCACCATCGCTGTGAAGCTAAATGATCCCGCCGTCGTCGGCGTTCCAGAAATCGTTCCGATAGCAGCAGCCAACGTCAAACCTGCTGGCAGCATTCCCGCACTCACACTCCAGCTGTAAGGAGCCGTGCCGCCACTAGCCGTCAACGTCTCTGAATATGCCTTCTCGGCAGTCCCACCAGGCAAAGAGCCGGACAATATCTGTAGCGCTGCCGTCGAGACATGTTGAGATACGGACGATGCTCCGCCGCACCCTGCAAGCCAAACAGTAGCGGCAATCATCAAGGAAATGAAAAGTGCGGCTTCGAGCGCATTCGCCTCGATACGCGTCCTAAAAACTTTGTGTGAGAGTTTCAACGATCCAGCTCGCTGCAGATTTATCCCAGGTCGCGCTGAACGCGTCCTGACGCCCTTAGCCCTTTGCCCAATTTCCTTGCAGGAGAACATCCCGTCTGGCGCAACGCGGGGAGCGCGGCGGGACATTCGTCGGAGACCAATGAGTCCACGATATTTCGCCCTAACGCGAAAGTAAACAAGAAAACTTCAGCCTCGGGGCAGGAGCTTAGATTTCTCTTAGATTGATGAGAAACAAGGACTGAGTCCCTGTCAGTTGCAGAAGCTCATTCTTTCGCGTGTGGCTTGCCAACCTTGAACGGATTAAGCACCGCAACGCTCAGATGGCGGAAATCGCGCTCGTTCCGTGTCGCCACCGTCAACCCGTGTACTCGCGCCGTCGCCGCGATCATCGCATCTTCCGCGAGCGTCTGCGAACGCTTATGCATCAATCTTGCGTATTCTCGAAAACAGGCGGAGTCCATAGGCAACACCTTCGAGCTACGCTCCAACTGCGCGGCCCACACCTCGATCTCATTCGCCTTCACGGGGTTCTGTTTCCGTGTGAGTTCTATTCCTCTTTGAATTTCTCCGAACGTTACCGCCGAGAAGAATACCTGCTCCAGTTCCAAGTCCTGCATCCAGGCAAGTGCTGCCCCGTGCGGCTTGTTCTTCCGCACTTCCGAAACGACGTTCGTGTCGATCAGATAGCGAATCAATCGAACACCGGCGCCTTACGGGATCTCGCCTTGCCACGCTTAGGGAGGGGAATCGAAAACCGGGGACCTTCGCCAAGAAGCACGTCCTTCCAGTTCAAGCGCTTTTCGTCCTTTAATTTATGCCATTCTTCGATCGACACAATTACAGCAGTGTCGATGCCGCGTCGTGTGACCACCTGCGGCCCTTTTTCCAGCGTCTGGTCGATCAATTCGCTGAACCGGGATTTGGCTTCTTGTAATTGCCATTTGCTCATAGAGGGATTCCTCTTTCAATGCTACGACTAGTCAGATGACTAGTCAAGATGCGATCAAAAACAACGGTTGCTCGGCAGACCGGTTCCTGCTGGGTTGCTCACAATCCGATTACGGCCCCAATCCCGCAAGTGTAATTTGTCATCGAGAGCGAAAGCGGAGGATTGGATTTTGGTGGGATTGGGTGAACCCCAAGAATGACGGGTCTAAAGACCCGCCACTACGCAGGCATGAGGGGAACGCCTTCCAGTCGTATGACCAGTCACGGTTTCCCGGCGGCGCTGCTCCGCTGCTGACCGCAACTTCGTGTAAACTCAGGTCCCATGAAAATTCTGCTCTTTGGCGCTACGGGTTCCGCCGGCTCAGCCGTTCTCGACGCCTGCCTCACCGCCTCCGTGGTCGACGAAGTCCGCGCCATCGCCCGCCGCCCGCTTATGCACACCAATGCCAAACTTCGCACCTTCGTTCACAAGGATTTTCTGGATTATTCGATCGTCGAAGAAGCCTTCCGCAACATTGACGCCTGTCTCTTCTGTCTCGGCGTCTCCGTCACGCAAGTTTCCAAAGAGGACTACCGCACCATCACATATTCCTACACGCTCGCTGTCGCCAACATGCTTAAGCGCCACAGTCCGAACGCCGTCTTCCATTACATCAGTGGCCGCGGAACAAATCCCAAAAGCCGCATGTTCTGGTCTCAGGTCAAAGCCCAGGTCGAACAAGATCTCATCGCTCTCGTGCAAGCCGACTGCTGGCGCCCCGCCTTCATCGACGCCAAACCTTCTCCCAATCTCCCAAAAGCCTACGCGCTCTTCTACCCAATCCTTCGCCTTCTAAAATCATTTCCCACTCTCTACATCAATGGCCAGGATCTAGGCCGCGCCATGCTCCAAACCACCATCGAAAATCTTCGTGGCCGCATAATCGAAAATCCCGAAATCCGCCAAATCGCCGCCCGCGCCAGCTTCTAGCCTGCATTATTCGTGAAGAGTGATTCAGCGGCTCTTTTTTTTGAGAGTGTGACAACCTGCGAGTAAGGGCAGAGGTAAGTGGAACGGGAAGACTGATTCTAAAGTTGTTAGTGGTGTTGAAGTTCAGGTTTTGAAGTGAAACGAGACACTCCTACCAGCCAGTTGACGTGTAAAAAGTTTATATCGTGGAGACTCTGGATTATCCGCTTTGCGCGCCCAAGCTCAAAGCGAGACGAAGGAAGCTATCGCGGTAGGGAAACGCTTGAGGGAAATGCACCACGATGCGACGCACCGTGGCGACGACTTGGGCTCCGAGTTTTAGAAAGTGTTCACGCAAGGTAGCGACTTGCGCCCGGGCGTGGTGGGTCCGGGCCAGGCGAAGGCGCATTTCTTGCATCAGCACATAAGCCGTCGCTGTCAGTAGCACCCGGAATGTGTTGGCCAAGAAGTTCGAGCAACTGGTCCGGCCGATCTGCATGCCGTCGTGCAATTCCTTGATCCGATTCTCGATGTCCCCCCGCTGACAGTAAACCTGCTCGTAAATCCACTGGGGATCCTGTTTTAAGTTGGTGACCACAAAGCGCGGGTTGTCCTTCGGTTCCTTGTTCGCGGCGCGCACCACCTCGGCTTTGTAGATGACCCGTCGTTTCCACGGCCAAGTCTTGCGGGTAGCGTATCGGCACTCGCCATAGACATGCTCGGTTTGTCCGGAGACCTCCGACGCACGACGAGCCCACTGCATAGCCGATTTCACTTTACGCTTCAACACCGCATTGGAAGCTAGGTTGACGAGGTATTCCACCTTCGGTTCGCAGTCCAGAAAATCCAGCACTTTCGGGGACGCGAAGCCGCCGTCGAGGCGCACCCGGATTCTCGCCTTAGGAAAAGCGTCCCCTACTCGTTCGATCAATCGGCGCAGAATTCCCAGCGCACCTGCCGAACCGGGCGCATTTCCGGGCCGTAGCACCGCCGCCACCAAGTACTGCTCCGCCTCGCCATCAAAGGTGAGAAAACAAACCATCGGCAAATAACAATGCGAATCGTAATGGCGATTGAAAAACGAGAGTTGTTGCGCGCCGTGGGTGGGGTCCTCGGTGGGATCCAGATCGATAGTGATGCGCCGAGCGCGACCATGCAGGCGCTTGCGATGTCGTTCAATGACCCGCCCCGCCAGCGCCTCTGTCATGCGCAACAGTTCCTTGCGATTCGGAGCATTTTCAAAACGCGACAGCGTAGGTTGCGAAGCCAGGTCTTCGCCGTCGACGGGATCCCGACCGACCAGCATCTTGTGGATCGGATCGCAGGCCAACCGTGCCGCGTCGTTGGCGTCTTCATATCCCAACGCGATGGCCATGACTCGCTGCGTAATCAACTCACACAACTCATGCTGCACCTTACCCGCTTGCCGGGCATCTCTCAGACAACCCGCCAATGCCGAAGTCAGGCCCAAACGCCGCTCGGCAGCTTGCAGCAGAATCGCTCCGCCATCGGAACTGCCCTGCCGTTGGTCAAACTTCGCAACTACCGGCCGATCAAAAATATCTGGAAAAAGGAGACAGTCTGTTGTGGTATGTTCGGACAAGCGAAGGCCTCACTTTTGGTCTCAAATCTGACTAGACAACGGATTTGTACCATAGCGAGGCCTTTCGTGCTTCTGAAATCATGAATTTTCCAGGCTAGGGAGAGTTCGTAGTAGTGGCCGGTCTTTAGACCGGTGCTTCTGCCCCCAGCGCCCGGCGCGGGGCCTCCTGGGTTATGCCTTTTTCTTGTGGTGCTCTTGGGGTAACTCCCGACTCCCGACTCAACTGCTTACCCAAGAGGAGTGTGAGGTCCTTCGTCGCGAGCTGCTCAGGATGACAGATTGTGTGTCTCGGTGTGGTGAAACCAAGCCACAGGCAGGAGTGCCTGTTCCACTGAGCACAGCCAACTCCCGAGTACCGTCTGCCAACTCCCGACTGTCCCCTCACACATGCGGCAGCGCCGCAATCACCGCATCCGTAAACTCTTCCGTGCTCGCGTTCCCGCCCAAGTCCCGCGTCTTATGCTTTCCTTCGCGATACACCTTCCACAGCGCCTGCTCCACGCGATCCGCCGTGAACGCCTCGCCAATATAATTCAGCATCAGGATCGAACTCATCAGCAGCGCCGTAGGGTTCGCCACGCCTTTCCCCGCAATGTCCGGCGCCGTCCCATGCACCGCCTCAAAAATCGCGCCTTCATCGCCGATATTTCCGCTGGGCACTACGCCCAATCCGCCCACCAGTCCCGCCGCCAGGTCGCTCATCACGTCGCCATACAAATTCGGCAGCAACAAAATATCGAACTGTTGCGGATCGATCACAATCTGCATGCACGCATTATCGACAATCAATTCCTTGTACTCGATGTCCGGATATTTCTCCGCCACCACCCGCACGGACTTCAGAAACAGTCCATCGCTAAGCTTCATGATGTTGGCTTTATGAATCGCGTGAATCTTCTTCCGCCCGGTCTTGCGCGCATATTCGAATGCAAACTTCGCAATCCGCGTCGACGCCTTTTCCGTAATAATCTTCAAACTCTCCACCACGCCAGGTACCACCTCATGCTCCAACCCGGAGTACAAATCCTCCGTGTTCTCCCGTACGATCACGACATCCACATCGTCAAAGTGCGATTTCACTCCCGGCAGATTCTTCACCGGCCGCAGATTCACATACAACTCCAAACTCTTCCGCAGCGCCACGTTCACGCTGCGCGCCCCGCCGGCAATCGCCGTGGCCATCGGCCCTTTCAGCGCCACGTGATTTCGCCGCACAGATTCAATCGCCGCATTGTTCAAAACTTCCGCGCCCATCGTGGCCTTGTCCGTATTCTCCGCGCGCGCCTCCAGCACTTCCCACTCGATCTGCACGCCCGAAGCATCCAGAATCCGTCGCACTGCCGCGGAAACTTCCGGTCCAATTCCTTCGCCCGGCAACAACGTAACCTTATGCTTGATCATGCATCTATTTTAAGGGAAGCCCGGAACCTTGTCTCGCTCTGACCGGGCCGATGTTGTCATTGTTGACGAGGGTTGTCGTGTTTTACCGGTACCGCAAGCTGCGCTGATGAGGGCAGGGAATTACAGAATCCGCACATGCTCTGGACCCCATTACGGCCTGTGCTATACTGGAAAAGAGTTTAGCTTGTGGATCAAATCCGCGAGCGGAGGCCAAACGAAATTATGGTTAATCTAACGCCTGTTGCCGCCACCAAGGTCAAGGAAATCATGAATATGCAGAGCCCCGTCCCGGTGGCTCTGCGCGTCGCCGTTGTCGGCGGCGGTTGCTCTGGTTTCCAGTACCACATGGCGTTTGAAAATCAGACCAACGAATCCGACGAAGTCGTGGATTTCAACGGTCTCAAAGTCGCTGTCGACCAGATGAGCTCCATGTACCTCGACGGCGTCGAAATCGATTACGTCGAAACGCTCGAAGGCGCCGGCTTCAAGTTCAACAACCCCAACGTGAAGAGCACCTGCGGCTGCGGCAGCTCCTTCAGCGTCTAAAACAAATCCATTAGCACAGGGCGAGTCTGCGAGCCCTTCCAAAAGCCCCACATGTAGAAACAGGTGGGGCTTTTCTTTTTCTGCACTGGAACCCAAGATGCCGGCCTGAAGGCACGGCGCTACAACGGCTGGGTGCCGCACCCTTTGCTTTTTTAAGGGTGCGGATTTAGACGCAAATCAATCCAAGTTGAAAAAAAATCTCTGTCATCCTGAGGAGTCCGCGGCGAAGGATCTCAACCGACGCGTCTTGCCTCCCAATGATCCGCCGCGCCACACAAAAAACCACCCTTTACTTCCATCCCCTCCCGGTTCACCATAATTCCCCACCACCACAGGAGGAATCATGCCATCCAAACAAGTTGTTCTCATCACCGGCGCCAGCACTGGATTTGGCCGCCTCTTCGCCGAAACCCTCGCCCGTCACGGCCACACCGTCTACGCCACCATGCGCGATCCCGCCGTGCGCAACGCCGCCAACGCCACCGAACTGCGCACCCTTGCTGGAAAAGAATCCGTCGCCCTCGAAGTTCTTGAAATGGACGTCACCGACGAAGCCTCCGTCGATCTTGCTGTGCACTCCGTCATTCAGCAAGCCGGCCGCATCGATGTTGCCATCAACAACGCCGGCTACGCTGTCCTCGGCCTTGCTGAAGCCACCACCGTCGAACAGGCCCGCAAACTAATGGACACCAATTTCTTCGGCTCCGTGCGCGTCAATCGCGCCGTGCTGCCCTTCATGCGCAAACAACGCAGCGGCTTGCTTCTGCACGTCAGCAGTGGCGCGGGTCGGGTGGTACTTCCTGGCTTCGGTTTCTACTGCGCCAGTAAATTTGCCATGGAAGCTCTCGCCGAGTCTTATCATTACGAACTTGCAGGGCAGGGAATTGAATCGTCCGTCATCGAGCCCGGCGCCTACCAGACCGCGGTGTTCGGTAACATGGTCACCGCCGCCGATCACGCCCGCACAGAAACCTACGGCCCCGCCGCACAAATTCCCGACAAAGTCGGCGAAGTTCTTACCGGAAGCGCCGCCAACGCCCAGGAAGTCGCCGACGCCGTCCTCGCCATCGTCGAAACTCCCGCAGGCCAGCGTCAACTCCGCTATCGCGTCAGCCCCGCCGATCTAGGCGTTGACGCCATCAACCAAGTCTCCGCGCAAGTACAATCCCATCTCCTCGAAGCCTTCGGCCTAACTCCCGAAACCACCTTCACCCACTCCAAATCCGCCACCGCCGACTAACCCCCTCCAACCTACTCTTCAGCCGTGCCAGTGGCACAGGCACTCCTGCCTGTGCTCTTGGGGTTTCTTCGTAGGGGCACGATACATCGTGCCCGAGCGAGTCCGCGAGCCGCTCCAAACTTCCTCTCCACTAATCTTTTCCTTCTGCTCCTCTTCTCCTTAGGGGGTCGGCGCTTCAGCTCTGACATATGGGCTCCAAAACGCGGGCTTCAGCCCCTGAGGAATCCGTTCATATCAGCCTCGACTCCTTAGTTTCAGCGCTGGCATTCATGCCAGTTCTTGGGTTCCGGCCCTTTATGATGCCTAATCAAAAGAACCGTCATTTCGAAGGAGTTCGCGAAGTGGGAAATCTCTCTTCGATCCATCCGTCGGCACCATCCCCATTTGCATTCCCCCGCATCCCCACTTATCCTAATCTTCAACCCGGATGAAAATAGCCCTCGCTCAATTCAATCCCACTGTGGGTGATTTCGACGGCAATTCCGCGCGCATCCTCGCCCTCGCCGAGCAAGCCAAGCGTCTTGGCGCCGACCTCGCCGTCTTTTCCGAGCTTTGCATCTGCGGGTATCTTCCCCTCGACCTTCTCGAACGCCCCGCGTTCATCCAGCGCAATCATGACACGCTCAACCGCGTCGCCTCCCAAATGCCTCTCCCCGCCATCGTTGGTTATGCCGGCCGCGTCAATCCCGATCATCACCGGGCAGGGAAGTTCATTGCCAATAAAGCCGCGCTCATCCACGAAGGCCGCGTGATCTTTGAGCAATCCAAAATGCTGCTCCCCACCTACGACGTCTTTGACGAGTCCCGCTATTTCCAACCCGGCGACAAACAATATGTCTACGGCCTCTTTCAGGAACAGCTCGGCATCACCATCTGCGAAGACGTCTGGAACGACAAAACTTTCTGGGCCTCGCCCATGTACGCCCGCGATCCCGTCACCGAACTGATTCACCAGGGCACCAGCGTCCTCATCAACATTTCCGCTTCGCCCTTCACCATCGACAAGCGTTCCCTTCGCCTCGGCATGCTTAGCTCCACCGCGCTCCATCACAAACGTCCCGTCATCTACGTCAATCAGGTCGGCGGCAACGATTCCCTGATTTTCGACGGCGCCAGCACCGCCTTCACCGCCAACGGCAAAATCGGCGCGCAGGCCAAAGCCTTCGAGGAAGATCTCGTCCTTTTCGATACCACCACAGGCGAAGGCGACATCCACGAGCAGCCTCCCGACGAACTCGCTTGCGCCTACCAGGCCCTGGTCCTCGGCACTCGCGATTACGTTCGCAAATGCAATTTCTCCAAGACCATCGTCGGCCTCAGCGGTGGTGTCGATTCCGCTGTGGTCGCTGCTATTGCCGTCACCGCTCTCGGCAAGGAAAATGTCCTCGGCGTTTCCATGCCTGGCCCGTATTCCTCCGCAGGCAGCAAAACCGATGCGCAGGCCCTCGCCCGCAATCTTGGCATCGAGTTCCGCACCATCCCCATCGCCTCCGTCTTCGATTCCTACCTGCAAACCCTGGCTCCCGTTTTTGCCAGCCTTGCCCCAGATGCCACCGAAGAAAATATCCAGGCGCGCATTCGCGGCAATTATCTAATGGCGCTTTCGAATAAATTTGGTTCCATGGTTCTCAGCACCGGCAACAAATCGGAAAATGCCGTTGGTTACTGCACGCTCTACGGCGACATGGCTGGCGGCCTCGCGGTCATCTCCGATGTGCCCAAGCTTATGGTGTACGAGCTCGCGCGCTACATTAATCGCGAAAGGGAACTGATTCCCCACTCGACTCTCGAGAAACCTCCCTCCGCCGAGCTGCGTCCAAATCAAAAGGACACGGACTCCCTTCCTCCTTACGAGGTTTTGGACCGCATCTTGAAATCCTATATTGAAGAAGTGAAATGTCCCGAGGAGATCGCCCTCGAGACCGGCTACGACCTCAGCCTCATCCGCAACATTGCCGCGCTAGTCGATCGCAACGAATACAAGCGCAAACAAGCCGCCCCCGGTCTCAAAATCACCTCGCGCGCCTTCGGCTTCGGCCGCCCATTCCCCATAGCCCAGCGTTTCGTACCATGACACCGTTCCGCACCATACTATGTAGTGGCCGACCCTCAGCCCGGTTCTTCTCCAGGGTGTGTAGTGGCCGGTCTTTAGACCGGTACCTCTTGGGGTTGCTTGGGTTGCTCGCATTCCCAAAAACGTCCAATCATCGCCGGCGCGGCGCCGTTTGCGCAACGAAGGATCTCAACGTCAACCGCCCCACAACCCGCACCAACAAACGAATTTCGTTTTTATCGCTTGAAAAACCAACTCTCCGTTCCACCTAAACGAGGACACGCGTGAAACTCATTAAGAACCTTTTACTGATCGTATCCCTCGCCTTCACGGCTACTCTCGCTCGCGGCCAACAACCCGCCGCCAGCAACCCAAAATCCATCGAAGCCTTCCTCCGCAATTACTACGCTCTCGGCTCCGACTACACCATCACCGTCGGCACGCCCAAACCGATCGGCTCCTCCGGCCTCTCGGAAATTTCGGTTGACGTGAAAAGTGCCGACGGCGGCGACACTGTCAAAATGTATCTCACCGCCGATGGCCGTTATCTGCTGCGCGGGGAACTGGATGATCTGACCACCGATCCCCTGGCCGCCAACATCGCCAAGTTCGATCTCAAAGGCGCCCCCGTCTACGGTAATCCCAACGCGCCCATCACCATCGTCGAGTATGGTGACTTCGAATGTCCGGTCTGCCGCAATTTCCATGACGCCGTGCGCGGCATGCTCCCCAATTATCCCCAGGTCAAACTCATCTTCAAGGATTTCCCTATAGACCAGATCCATCCCTGGGCACGCACCGCCGCCATCGCCGGCCGCTGCGCTTACCAGCAGGACCACCAATCCTTCTGGAAGATGTACGACCTCATCTACGACAACCAGGATTTGATCTCCGCCGCCAACGCCTACGACAAAATGATGGAGTTTGCCAGTCGCGCTGGACTGAATGCCGAAACCTTCAAGGCTTGCCTGAGCAGCCCGCAAGCCACTGCCGAAGTAGACGCCAGCATCGAAAACGGCAAACTCGTCGGCGTCCGCAGCACCCCCACCGTCTTCGTCAACGGCCGCCCCCTGGCCGGCGCCGACCCCCACGCCCTCCAGCAATACCTGGACTTCGAAGCCAACAAACTAAAATCCAAAAAATAATCCTGCCCATGTAGTGGCCGGTCTTTAGACCGGTTCCTCTTGGGTCGCTCGCAATCCGATTATTACGGCGAGCGAAGCGAAGGATTGGATTTGGGTGGGATTGGGTGAACCCCAGGAGCGACGGGTCTAAAGACCCACCACTACAAAATCTTAAGAAACAATCTTGCCTGTGTAGTGGCCGGACTTTAGACCGGCCGCTCTTGGGTTCCGCCAATCCGACGAACGCCCGTCAAACCTGCCGTAATCTAAAAACAAATTGTCATCCAGAGCGCACTTTGCGTAGCGAAAGATCAGCTTAACGATTTAAATTACAAAACGGAGTCATTCTTCAGCGGATTGAAATGACCAACAAAAGGAGGGAATCGATCAAGGCGAAACAAGGAGGGAATAATACAGTCCTTAATATAGGGCACCCTAAGCACACCGCATCCAGCCCCACTTTGTAGTTAACATAATATAGCTTATAGGACCCACTGTCAAGCTCTTTCTTCAGCTTTTCCTGCCTTTTGTTTAAGCCTTCCCGATGATTAGGCCACCTCTATGAACCACCTACTTCCGGCTGGCGCGGGGGGGGGGGTGCGCCAGCCAGCGAAACCCAGCAACTCCGCATCCTAATCACAACACCACAAATTCACCGCGCCACTTTAGCTGCCACCGCTCCCGCCGCTGCTCCAATCAAAAACCATTTCGCCGCGCGCGCCACGCGCCGCAACACCGATCCGCCCTTCGCCGCCTTCAGCGCATCGTCCCGTTCCCTGCCCAACGCGCCCGTCTTCGTTTTCTCATCCTTCAAATCGGCTTGGGCCGCGGCCAGTTCCGCCTGGCATTCCTTACAGGCCACGGCCGAGTCGTAGAGTGGCTTCAGGTCCGCCACCGGCATGTTTACGTGGGGAGCCGGGCTAACGATTTTGCCGTCCTCGCCCTTCACCGTACCCACCGCCGGGTTGTCATCCATGATCGGCTCCGGCAAGTCCAACACGCCCGGCAAAGCCGCCACCACCTCCTCCGGTTTCTGCACCGCCGCTTGTTTCTTCTGCATCTGCGCCACCAATTGTTTCACGGAGGAGTCCCGTGCATCTTCCCGCGCATTGGCCGCAGCCAGCGCCTGCTGCGAGCTCTTCAGCTGTTCCTGAAGCTGCGCCTGTTCCCGGATCTCCGCGCGCCAGGCCACGACGACGCATACCACAAACACCACCGCAATCGCCACTGCCGCCAGCCGCAACCAAATCTTCGCAAGCATGCACTTCCGCCTTACCGGTACCGCGCCAGCCGCGCCACCACTTCATCCGCATAATCCGGATTCCCGCCGCCGTTCCATGCCTGCAGCGCCTTACGCAATTCTCCCCGCGCCAATTCCAATTTTCGTTTCAGCACTTTGCAGCCCACCGCCAACCCCACCGCCGGATCGCACAGCATCGAAAGGTGCAGGGAATTCACGCCCATCTCCCGCGCCGTCTGCCCCATCACTTGCATTAGTCCCCACGAAAATCCCCGCGCGTAAGCCTCGGTCGCTCCTACTTTGTTGCTCGTGTACAGCGGCGCCACATACTTGGCGAAGAACAGCGGCTCATACCGCATCGCCCACGGATTCCATGCCGACTCCTGCTCCACCACTGCGCACACCACCGCGGCGTCCAATCCTTCCGCATCCGCCGCCCTACGCGCCATCTCCACCAACTTAGGATCAAATCCCAAAAGCACTCCGCATCCGATTCCGAACTCCGAACTCCCGACTATTGACTCCAGACTACCGACTACCTCGATGCCCATTCGTCAAATCCACATAATTCACACTCGGCATTTCATCCAGCGCAATTCCCTGCCGCTCAGCCATCACGTGCAATGCCCTGTAAATCGCAGGCAAATGCCGCAGCGCCAGATCGCGAATAAACGCGCGCTGAATCTCGTCATCGCGAATCCTCCGATGCATCCACCGCAAAAACACAACAAATTGCGCCCCCAGCGACAGCACCGCCAACAACGTCATCACACTAGAAAACATGTTTGTCCTTGATTTGTAGCGCCGCGCCTTCAGGCCGGCATCTTGGGTTTCCTGGGTGCCCCACTCTGAGCGCTTTTTGCGAAGGGTGGGTCTCGGGTTCATCATCAAACAAAACAAAAAGTAAATGTTATCCCGAAGCGAGGGATCTGCTTCTCGCTCGGGGTTCGAAAAAAACAGGGCGTCATTGCGAACGGAGTCCGCGAAGTGTGGATTCCCTCTCGGGTCTTTAGAGCCCGGCTTCCGAGGAGGAACCCAAGAGACGGGTCTAAAGACCCGCCACTACGGGTGCTGTTTCACGTTACGACCGAAGACAATTCTCCACTTCACATAAACAACGACGGCAACGCGCCCAACGACCCACCCAAACTAGATCCCATCGACGTGAAAAATCCGCTGGGCCGCGACGCGGTCGCCCGCACTCCCAACAATTGCGACGGAATCCCCAAAGTCCTCCCCAACAAATTCGTGTCCACGCCGTACAATCCCGACAATCCCTGCAACGCCGAATTCTGCTGCTGCAGCGCCGTGTTCGCGAACGTCACTTGGTTCTGTTGCGCCGTGCTCGCTTCCTGCTGCGCCTTCTGCCGCGCCAGGTCGTCCGTCAAATCCGCAAATCCTGCGGAATTTCCCGATTGCGCCACGCGATTGTTCGCCGCCTGCTGCAGGGAATCAAACGCGCTTGCCACCGCCCCCTGCGATTGCCCGGTAATCGCCGCCTGCGTCGCCGGACTGTATCCCGGATTATTCAAAATATTCTGATACTGCGACGTCAGCTGCCCTCCCAGCGTTTGCTGCTGTCCCATCAACTGCTGGTTCAACGCATTCGTCTGCGCCAACTGCTGATCCGTCAACTGCTGTGTCTGCGCCTGCGCCCCTCGTCCCATATTCCCTCCCGCCCGTTTTCGAACTTTTCGATCAATCAAGCAATCCAGTAGCACAAGCACTCCTGCCTGTGCTCAAGTGCTCCATCAAGTCCACCGGCTCCCCGTACGCCAGCGCCCCCAGCATCGCCCCAAAAATCGCCTCGCCATGACGCCGGCAGAACCGCGATCCCGCCTCCGCTTTTACAACCTAAACTAATCCACCCAAACCCAACCCGCAAACCCAAGCAATCCCAGCCCGCAAGGGCGCGGAAAACCAGCCCAATCCCGAAGCGCCGTAGGTGCGCCGCATCCGCCACAGCCCCGCACCCACAAAAACAAAAAGCCCCAGCAAATCGCTAGGGCTTAGATACACTTTTCTATGCCACAAGTATATCAGAAAGTAAATTACTGTCAAGGGAAATATTCACCCAATCAAAAAAATCCTTTCGCTCACAAAATACTTCGTAATTCCGAACGGACTCCGCGCAGTGAGCAATCCCTCTTTCCTGGGTGCCCCACTCTCGCTTTATGAGGGTGGGTCTTGGGTTTCTCACTGGGTCTGAGGTTTCTCCCTGGGTCTTGGATCTCTCCTTGAGTCTTAGGTTTCTCCCCGGGTCCTGGGTTCCTCCCCTCCCTAGGGGGTCGGAGCTTCAGCTCCGACATAGAATTTTCCAAAGTTCCGGGCTTCAGCCCCTGAGGAATCCGGCTCCCCCGACAAATTCCCTTTCCGCTACTTGCCTCCCAATCCATTTCTTCTTTCCCGCCACTCGCCATTCTTCCCCGCGTCTTGCCCTCCACCAACGCTCTTCTGCTAAACTTTTCCAGTGCCTCTCACCACTCCGACGCCCCATCTCGCCCACATCCGTCTCCACCCGATCAAATCTCTCGACCCTGTCTCCGTCTCCGAGGCCCGCATCTCCCCGTCCGGCGGCCTTGCCCTCGATCGCGCCTGGGCTCTCTATTCCGTTGACGGCAAATGGGTCAATGGCAAACGCACTCCCGCCATCCATCTCATCCGCGCAAATTATTCCCCAAACGTCGACTCCGTCACCCTCTCCGTTCCCACCGACCGCCGCAAAATTCCTTCCCGCACCTTCACCTTCCCCCAGGACCACGAAGACGCCGCCGAATGGTTCAGCGTTTTCTTCGAGCAGCAAATTATCGTCCGCTATTCCGAAGGTGGCTTTCCCGACGACCCCATCGCCAACGGCCCCACGATTGTCTCCACAGCTTCTCTCCAAGCCGTCGCGGACTGGTTCCCCGCGATACCCGACGCCTTCCCTGGCCTCTCTCTCGAAAATGTTCGGCGCCGTTTCCGCGCCACTCTCGAAATCGACGGCGTCCCCGCCTTCTGGGAAGATCAACTCTTCGGCGAAAACGAACGCAGCGTCATCCGCTTCACCATCGGCGAAGTCCATCTCGAAGGCAGCAATCCCTGCGCCCGCTGCCCTGTGCCTCCGCGCGATCCCTGCACCGGCATCGACCTGATCGGCTTCCAAAAACACTTCACCCAACAACGCGAGTCCACCCTGCCCGCGTGGTCCCCGCGAGACCGCTTCGACCATTTTTATCGCCTATCCACGAACACGCGGGTCCCAAGCACCGAATCCGGCAAGCAACTCCGCCTCCACGACCCGCTAACGTTTACCTAAACTAAAAATTGTAGGGACGCATCGCCAGTGGCACAGGCACTCCTGCCTGTGTCTTGGGTCCCTCTTGTTCCTGGGTGCCCCACATGCCGCCTTTGCATGTGGGGTCTTGGGTCTTCCCGGTTACTCCAGGTTTTTTCTCTTTTAGGGGGTCGGAGCTTCAGCTCCGACAAAATGATCAACAGTGAACAGGGCTTCAGCCCCTGAGAACTCTGCTCGACTCAGCTTCCCAGCTCCCGAATATTCCAAATCTTCTGCTCGCCACTCGCCACTAATCACCCGCCACTTCCTCCAAAATACTTCCGCGGCGGAAACATCCCCCTCCGCATCAACTCTTCCCCGCACCTGCGTCGTATCTCCTCCGACCAATTCCCCCAGCCCCTCTCGCTCAATCCCAAAAAATGCCGCGCCCGCTCATACTCCGCCAATCCCAAATAATACAAACGAAACATCACCATCCTCGATGCCCGCTCTGGCTCGCCCAACGCCGCTTGCCCCGCCAACGCGAAATCCGCCACCCAATCTTTCAACTTCGGCCGCAGGTCCGGCCTCCACAGATATTTCGACCCTTGCTGCCAATCCAGCGCCGCCACTCCCCGTTTGCTCTCCAACACCTCCCGCGCCCCACGATAAACCTCCCAACAAACATCAAACGCCATCTCCGCCTTAACACCCATATTCCCTCCGCGCTTCATCCCTTCACCAAATATTCCCAGACCCTCTCCCGCGTATTCGTCCGCAACGCCTCATCGCTGGCCCGCCTCCTCTTTTCCACCTCAAACGCTCCATGCTCCTCCTTCCGCAAGTGCCGCAACTGCGCTGAAATACTCGGCTCCGGAAATTTCGTCTTCCGTGCCAATTCCTCCAGCGTCATCCAGGAGTCGTACTGCGCCGCCAGCAACATCACCTGTCGCACCACGTCCAGCTGCGTCGGCATTCGTTCCTGCCCCTCTCCCACCACTCGTCTCCTCTCTCTCATCCTTCCTCCTGTCCAGTTACTATCGAATTAACAAAACTGCTTCGAACCATCCGCACGTTTTCCGCAACCCGCCCGCCTCTACTTCTCCTCGCGTACACTCTCCCCCAGCACGTTCCGCCCGCTCTCCCTCAACCCCGTCCTCATCCTCGAGATCTTCTTCCCACGCGCTCCTGTCCGGGTCTTCGTAATCCCCAGTGCACCCGCTGCATGCCTCCACCGCATCTCCCGGCTTTTCCACAGTTTTCCACAGCCTATTTATCCATATGGTAGTGGCCGTATGTATTACTCTATTGTTAATATGCTTCCATTCAACCGTTCCGCCGTTCCGGAGGACCACGTGTCTCAGTTCCGCCCCCAGGCCCCTTGGGAATTTCTTCTCTCCGCTTCCCGCACCACCCTTCAGTCGTACGAACTCTCTCGCCTTGCTCACGCCGCCAATCTCCGCAAGGAAATCACCGAGCTCCTCGAGCAATGGCTCGAAGAGAACACGTCTGCCATGCTTGCTCGCTGGCTTATCGAACAGCGCGAACGCTCCGTCCTTGCCGCGGAAAACCCCTCGCCCGCGGAAGTTGTTGCCTCCAATGGCCAGCCTGGCGCACATACTGCGTCCGATAATTTTTTGGCAGATCGGATCCCTCTGGCGCGTACGCCGCGCAATCGCCACTGAACTTTCGCTTGCGCTTCGTACTCGTTTTTCGAAGTTCGATTCGTTTTCCCGAGGAACCCGGCTCATCACCGGCGCTCCCAGAGGTTTGCCTTGCGCGTCTATGTCCCCGCGCCGCAGCACCCTCGCCCTTTGCGGCCCGCCCGCCGCCTCGCTCCCGCTCGCCTCTTTCACTCTCCCGTCCCCTCTTCCTTCTTCGTTATTCATCCCTCTCTCCGCCACCTTACGTTTCGCTATCTGTATATGATTTACAGGACCCACTTCTTCGGACTTCCGACTCCTGGGTGGCCCACCCTCGGGTTTGTGAGGGTGGGTCTTGGGTCTTCTTGCTTGGGTCTTCTCGCTGTTGTAGCGCCGTGCCTTTAGGCCGGCATCTTGAAGCTCACCACAAGAAAATAGCTAAAATTAAAGCAATGTCATCCCGAACGAAGCGAGGGACCTGCTTCACTCTTGGGTGCCCATCAAAAAAAAATGGCCCCGATCCCTCGGGGCCACAAATTTCCATTTTCCAATTTCTATTTTCTACCCGCCAACCTACCGCGAACTAATCTCCGGCCGTCCCTCCGCCATCGTCCCCACCGGCGGCACTCCCTTCAAACTCTCGAGCATCTGTTCCTTCCGGTACACCAGCGAATTGATGTCATACGTCGCCAGCTCAAATCCATGTCCGTGCGTAATCGCGTCCGTGGGGCACGCTTCCACGCAATACCCGCAGAAAATGCAGCGCGAATAATCGATGTTATAGACCTTCGCGTACCGCTCGCCCGCGGAAATTCTCTTGTCCTCGGTATTCTCCGCCGCCTCGATATAAATGCAATTCGAAGGGCATGCCGCCGCGCACAAAAAGCAGCCCACGCACTTCTCCAACCCGCCTTCATCGCGGTGCAACACGTGAATTCCCCGGTAGCGCGGCTGGAAATTCACAGGCGCCGCCGGATAATTCTCCGTCACCGTCTTCTCAAACATGGTCTTGAACGTGACGCTGAAACCCTTCACCAGCGCCACCGCCGAAGCCCCGATCTCACCCAGAAAATTTCCCATATCACCCTATAATGGCCGATCTTCAGATTGACCAACCACGTAGACGCGGGACTTTAGTCCCGCCACCAGAAACCAACCACGCTAACTCTGCCAGTCTAACAAACCCCCACTAACTCGAGCAAACATTCCAAAATCCCAGTTACAATCCCTCGTCATTCCGACCAGAGTCTTCGTAGCGAGGAATCCCTCTTCGATTCCAACACCTTGCCACCAAACCCAACCGCCAGCGCATTCCTTTACTTCCTAAACCTTCTACCTCCTAACTCTCCTTCACTTCCTACCGATCGCTTCCACAATCTGCTTCCCGTGAAATCTTCCATTCTCAATAAAAATTTCATTCGTATTCTTCCCCGCCACCACCACGCCCGCCAGGTAAATCCCCGGCACATTGCTCTCCAACGTATTCGGATCGAGCGCCGGCCTCCGGCTCTCCGGATCAAGCTTCACTCCCAAACCCTCGATGAATTCATAATCCGGATGATAGCCCGTCAGCGCAAACACCTGCTTCCCCGGCACCAAGCGCGCCCCGCCTCCGTTCTCCACCATCACGCCGTCACGCACGATCTCTTTGATCTTCGTGCCAAACACCGCCGCAATCTGCCCTGCCTTAATCCGATTCTCAATGTCCGGCCGCACCCAATATTTGATCGACGTTCCCAATTCCTTTCCGCGCACCACCAACGTCACCCGCGCGCCATTCCTCCACAAATCCAGCGCCGCTTCCACCGACGAATTCTTGCCCCCAATCACCACCACGTCCTGGTTCCAAAACTCATGCGGCTCCGTGTAGTAATGGCTCACATGCGGCTGGTGCTCCCCCGGCACTCCCATCTCATTCGGCAAATCGTAATATCCGGTTGCCACCACAACATTCTTCGCCGAGTACCTCTCCTCGCCCCCGCTCTCCGTCTGCGTCACCACCGTAAACGCCCCCGCATGTCCATCCACGCGCAACACTTTCTCGAACAATCGCAGCTCCAACGCGTAATGCTCCGTCCCCTTCCGGTAGTACTTCAACGCCTCGGTCCGCGTCGGCTTCTCCCCGCCGCACACCAGCGGCAAATCACCAATCTCCAGCAATTCTGGCGTAGTAAAAAACACCATGTTCACCGGGTAGTGGTAAATCGAATTGCACAAGCATCCTTTATCGATCACCAGCGCCCGCATCCCCGCCCGTTTCGCTTCCATCGCGCAAGCCAACCCAGTCGGTCCTGCTCCAACGCAAACAATATCGTATGTAGTCATATCGCCTTAGATTTCCAACCCCTCTCCCCGGTTACAACTCCAGCGGGCACGAACCTTCACTCTCCGCATCAACAAAAAACACGTCTTAAAACTAAAAACCTACAACTTATAACTGCCCAGCACCCCGACCAACTCCTCCCGAAACTTCTCCAACTCCTTCAACCTCTCCTCCGTCGCCACCACCTCGGTCTTCTTCCAAACAAACACATCCCCGCCCGGCTTCTTCAACCTCACACTCAAATTTCCATCCACCATCAGCGTCACCGGCGCCATTAAACGCAACCCGCCATTCTCCACCGGCGCCAACAACGCGGCGCACTCCCCGCGATGCACGCACAACGCACTCTCATACGGCGGTATCGCAATCGGCCGAAACCCCGCCGCAAACAACCTCTTCAACAAATCCGCCTGCCCCGCCGTAAATTCCATACCCAAAAATTATACAGCCATGTCGCGTCGGCACTTTAGCGCCGCAATTCCGCACGTAGCGGCACGATGTATCGGCGATATATCGTGCCCGCGGGCGAATCCCCGAGCCTGCCTCTTGGTGTAGTGGCGGGTCTTTAGACCCGAGCCTCTGTCCCCGGCGCGAAGTCCGCGCGGGGCCCTCTTGGGTCTACGCCTTTTCTTGGGTCACTCCCGGGTTTTGTAGCGCTGGTTTTCATGCCGACTCTTAGGTTTCTCCTCGTAGGGGCGCAGCAGTGCTGCGCCCCATGTCCGCACAAGCTCGAAATCTAAACGGGCTATCCTGGTGCCCCACTCTGAGCGTCTTTCGCGAAGGGTGGATCCAGGGTTTACCCCGCCAAATCCAAACACAAAAACAAAAACGGCGCGACCCCAAAGCCGCGCCGCCATCCTTACTTAAAACTTAAAACTAATTACTAATGACTTTCCTCACGCCGCCGTCGAATCCGCCTCATTCCCTTCCAACTGCGCCAATATATCCCGCAGCGTATGGATCAACTCGTCCCTCGACACATGGCTCTTCTTGAACTGCAACCGGAACCGGAACGCCTCATTCTCCGGCTCATAATGAAAAACAAACGGCTGCGGCCGCTGCGGCCCGGTCTTTTCCTCCGCGCGTTCCTTCCGCGCTTGATCCCGTGTCAACCCACCCTGCAAGAACCGCGATAGCATTTCCTGCATCTTCTTCTCGGTCGGCTGTTTCGCAATTTGCAGCAGCACGGACTTGGACAGCACGCCATGCTCCACGCACTTCCTCCGGATCGATTCCGGAATCATCCGCAGCATCAGCGTCTCGCTCACCGAACTCCGCGCCCGCCCGATTTTCTTCGCCACATCGTCATGCGTGTAATCGAATTGTTGCGCCAGCCGTTGCAATCCGTCCGCTTCCTCAAACGGCGTCAGATCTTTCCGCTGAATATTTTCGATCAGCGCAATTTCCAGCGTCTCGGCGTCGTCCGCCATCTTCTCGATCGCCGGCACTTCCCGCAAACCCGCCGCGCGAGATGCGTGGTAACGCCGCTCGCCGGAAATAATGTAGTAGCAATCTTCCCGCGGCATGAACCGCACCAGCAGCGGTTCCAGCACGCCTTTTTCGCGGATGGAATCCGTCAATTCACGCAGGTCTCCCAGCGCTTTGCGCGGCTGATCCGGATTCGGCCGGATCTGGTCGACAGGGATCATCCGTCCCACCGCTGCCCCGCTATAGCTTGTCAGTGATTCTACGTAGTGCGCGTCATGCCGCATCTTCAGCGTGACGGGCAACCCGGCTTTCTTCAACACGTTGGACGACCTCCGTGGCAAGTTTTTTGTACTCGATTGCTCCCGGAGATTTGGGTGCAAACGAAAATATCGTTTCTTTGTACGCCGGGCTTTCTTCCAGCCTTACGTTTTTGCTGATCTTCGTCTTGAACAGCACTTCGCCAAACACATTGCGAATCTGCCCGTGTGTGTCGCGCGAAATATTCGTTCTCTTGTCGTACAGCGTGATCACCACGCCCAGCATCCGCAATTGCGGATTGGGCCGCGCCCGGATTCGCTCGTAGGTCTCCAGCAAATCGTCCGTGCCTTCAATCGCAAAATACGCCGCCTGGATCGGCACCAGCAAATGCGTCGCGGACACCAGCGCGTTCACCGTCAAAATTCCCAGCGATGGCGGTGTGTCGATCACCACGTAGTCGTAATCCTTCAGCACCGGCGCCAGCGCGTCCTTCAATCGATACGGCGCATCGAACTGCCCGCTCAGCACCGTCTCCAGTTTCGCCAGCGCCAGTCGCCCCGGCCCCACGCTCAACATCGGATCCTTGCTGGGCTTGATGATGTTCGCCATCGGCGTCCGCGTATCGCTCAGCACATCGAACATGGACTCTTTCACGTCCGCCATATCGAAAAACGCGATCGTAGAGTTCGCCTGCGGATCCAGGTCGATCAACAACGTCCGCCGCCCCTTCGTCGCAATTCCCGCAGCCAGATTAATAGCCGTGGTCGTCTTCCCCACGCCACCCTTCTGGTTCGCAACCGTGATAATCGCCGTCATCTACAACCGCCTCCACTCCCAATCCAAAAAGATCCGCCACAACTCCGCAAATCACTTCTACCTCTCGAACGCCAAAACCATGTAGCGCTGGCTTTATGCCAGCGTCTTGGGCTCCTGTAAGTTCACCCTAAAATAAAAATCCCTGTCCTTCTGAGGAGCGCCTTCCGCGACGAAGAATCTCAACCTCTGCGTCTTGCCTCCGAACGCACAAACTCCTCCTCTTGAGTCAAAGACACTGCATCAATTCTTTTGGTATTTATGCCGGCAGACAGGCCCAATGGCATACGCCTACTCTATGTTCGCCACCCCAACCCACGCAAGGAAAAATTACCCCCGCCAGTGGAAAACTCCCCCACCACCAAATTCCCATTTCGACACTCCATGTAGTGGCGGGTCTTTAGACCCGTGCCTTAGGTTCCCCACCCTGAGTCCGCGAAGGGTGGGGTCTAGGGCTCCCTCTTGGGTTCTCTTGCCGTCGTAGCGCCGTGCCTTCAGGCCGGCATCCTGGGTTCCACCACCAAAAAATAACTAAAAAAATGTCATCCCGAACGAAGTGAGGGACCTGCTTCCCTTCCCCACCCACCAAAAAAAAACGGCGCGACCCCGAGGCCGCGCCACCCACCAATCCTGCAATCTCACCAACTCCCTAAAACTCCACTCCCCAAAATTCCGCCGGCGGATGCACCAACTCCAATCCCAACTCCCATCCACTCCGTCCCTCATGCCCGCGCCAGATCAACACCGCTTCCGCTTCTCTCTGATTGCTTCCATTCTTGATCCGCATCTTCTGTCCCACCGCAAATCCCTGCGGCACAATCGCCAGGCATCCCTTCGGGCTGATATCCACTGTATAGCCATCCGCCTCGTGGGTTGTCCCGGCTTCCGTCCACTGCACCGTCACCTTCACCCGCGAGTTCACCCGCGCTCCGGCTCGCATATATTGCAGCATCCTCAGTGCATAGTTCATTTCGTTCGTAGCGTTCACGTCCACTCCTCCTGCCACAACTGCACGCATTACCACCAATTTCCAACGTTAGAGTCCCCTCACGCCTCGGTCAATGGAACTTCCCCACCAAACTCCCCTATCAGTCACCACCTCTTCGCCTCTTCGTAGGGGCGCAGCACTGCTGCGCCCCTTGTCCGTAAAATCCCAAATCAAAGATCCTCGGCATCCCGCAAAGCAAAAACCCGTCATTCCGAGCGGAGTCCGCGAAGCGAAGAATCCCTCTTCGATCCAAATCCCACCACCAACCTCTTGTCCTTTACCTCCTCAACTTCCTTTACCTCCTCAACTTCCTTTACCTCCTACACCTCCTTCCCTACCGACTCTGCTATCTTCATAAACTCAAACCCACCCATGTCCTTCCTCCCCATCTTCCGCCGCGAACTTCGCCCCACTCTTCACCTGGCCCTCCCGCTCATCCTCGCCGAAATCGGTTGGATGAGCATGGTCATCGTAGACACCATGATGGTCGGCCGCCTTCCTTACAGCGCCGAAGCCATCGGCGCCGTCAGCGTCTCCTCCAGCATCTTCATCGTCTTCGCCTTTTTCGGTGAAGGCCTCCTTGTCGGCCTGGACACGCTCGTCTCCCAATCCTTCGGCGCCGGCCGCCGCGAAGATTGCCACACCTCGCTCGTCAACGGCATTTACCTCAGCTTCGCTATCGCGCCCTTTCTCGCTATTCCTGTCTGGATCATTCCCCGCTATTACGAGCGCTTCGGCGTCACCCATCCCGTAGCCGTCTTGGCCGCGCCGTACATGCGCACACTTTCCGCCGGCCTCGTTCCACTCCTTCTCTATTTCGCTGTTCGCCGCACGCTGCAAGGCATGAACATGGTGCGCCCCATCGCCTTTGCCCTGGTCACCGCCAACATCATCAACTTCGCGGGCAACTACGTCCTCATCTTCGGCAAGTTCGGTTTCCACGCTTACGGCGTCACCGGTTCAGGCATCGCCACCTGCATCTCCCGCGGCTACCTCGCGCTCGTTCTTGTCGTTTATCTCCTCTGGTACGATCGCCGCCACAAAACCGAACTCCTCAACACGCCTCTTCAACCGAATCTCAGTCGCATCCGCCAACTCATCGCTCTCGGTGTTCCCGCCGCCCTCCAGCAAACCGCCGAAGTCACCGTCTTCGCCCTGGTCGCAACTCTCATCGCGCGTCTCGGCGCCGTCGCACAAGCCGGCCACCAGATCGCCCTAAACACCGTCGCCTTCACCTACATGATTCCTCTCGGCCTCTCCTCCGCAGCCGCTGTCCGAGTCGGCCAAGCACTAGGCCGCCGCGATCCCGTCGCTGCGCGCAACGCTGGCAACACCGCTATCCTGCTCGGCGCTTCCTTCATGTCCATCATGAGCATTGTCCTGCTGGTCTTCCCGCGTTACATTGCCCGCTTCTACACCGCCAACGAAACCGTAATCCACAGCGCCACAATTCTTCTCATGGCTGGCGCAGCCTTCCAACTCTTCGACGGCATTCAAACCGTAGCCACCGGCTCCCTGCGCGGCACCGGAGACACCCGCACTCCCATGCTCTGCCACTTCTCCGCCTACTGGCTGATGGGCCTTCCCCTAGGCGCCTACCTCTGCTTCCACAAACACTGGGGCGCCCTGGGCCTATGGATCGGCCTAAGCCTAAGCCTGATCTTAATCGGCATCCTCCTCCTAGCTTTCTGGCGCCGCCGCATCGCCCGCCTCCAGTAGGGGCACGATACATCGTGCCCCAGGCGAGTCCCCGAGCCTCTGCTCTTGGGTTCCACCGTCCATTCATCGCCCGTTAAACCAACGTGTCATCCCGAACGAAGTGAGGGACCTGCTTTTCTCCAGAGTTTCTCTGCCTAGGGCGCAGGACCGCCGCGCCCATCGCCACAATAGCGCTCCCGTAGCGCTGGCTTTATGCCAGCGTCTTGGGTTTCGCCAAAAAAAGCCACGTCATTCCGAATCCGAACGAAGTCCGCGTAGTGAGGCCCCTTTCCGCGTCCTTTGCGGAAGGAGTCCCTCTTCGATTCAGGCGTTTCTCCTACCATCACACCAATCACGCCCCCAAATCCCCCGCGCCCTCTGCGTTCCTCACTCTGCGCCCTCCGCGATAAAAATCTCGCTCCAAAAAAACAAAAACGGCGCAACCGAAGCCGCGCCGCCATTTTCAATTTTCTTTTTTCTACCTTCTACCCTCACATCTTATATCTACCCAAATCCTCATCGCTCAGCCCTTCCAGATAATTCCGCAACTGCTCATTCGTGGTCCGCTCCGCCAGCGCCGAACTCACCTTCGAATTCTTCAACACCGTTTCATCCACAAATATCGGGCAATCCATCCGCAGCGCCAACGCCAACGCATCGCTCGGCCGCGAATCGATACTCATTAATTCCCCTTCGCGTTCCACCCAAATCAGCGCGTAAAACGTATCGTCGCGCAAATCATTCACCACTATCCTCTGCACGGAAACTTCCAGCCCCTGCAGCACGTTCTTCAGCAAATCGTGTGTCATCGGCCGCGGCGTTTGCACTTTCTCAATCTCCAGTGCAATCGCGTTTGCCTCGTAAGCCCCCACCCAGATCGGCAGGATCGCCTGCCCCTGCACATCCTTCAGCACCACAATCGGCATCTGCGTAACCGGATCCATCATCAGGCCGCGTATCTTCATTTCTACTTCCATCGCGCCCTCCTTACCCAATGCCGACCGCCACTCCGATTCCCACACTCTAGCAACCAAAACCAAGCCCAAGCCCTTGTCATCCTGAGCAGCGCCTTCCGCGACCAAGGATCTTAACCACGGCGTCTTGTCTCCCACATCTCACAAAGCCGTTTAGGGGGTCGGAGCTTCAGCTCCGACATTTAGCTCCGAAAAAATCGTGCTTTAGCCCCTGAGAAAACTCTCCTCTTTCTGAGCCAACTCCCACTCACTCGCCACTGCCTTTTCTCCCACCAAACTATTTGGCGTCGCTCCATTCACCACAACCTGCACGTAGTCTCCCAGACTTTCTTCCCCGCGGGAAGTGAAATTCACCACTTTATTCGCCGACGTATGCCCAGACCACTGGTGCTCCCGCCGCGATTTCCCTTCCACCATCACCTCAAACGTCTTCCCCACCAGCTTCTCATTCCGCACTCGCTGAATTTCTCTCTGCCGTTCCATCAAAATCGCCAGCCGCCGCGACTTTTCTTCCTCCGGTATCGCATCTTCCATCTTCAACGACGGCGTATTCGGCCGCGGCGAATACTTGAACGAAAACGCGCCGTCATACTGCGCCAGGTCCAGCAGCGACAGCGTGTCCTCGAAATCCTTCTCCGTCTCGCCAGGGAATCCCACAATAATGTCCGAAGTGATGCTGATCTCGCGTTTCGCCGCGCGCATCATCGCAATCTTTTCCAGATACTCATCCCGCGTATACGTCCGCGCCATCGCCCGCAACACTTTTGTCGACCCGCTCTGAACCGGCAAATGCACATGCTCGCAAATTCCCGGCACCGCCTCGATCGCTTCCACAATGTCCTTCCCAAAATCACGCGGGTGTGAAGTCGTAAATCTCACGCGCCGGATCCCGCGCACTTCCGCCACCGCCACCAGCAATTCCGGAAATCGCATCTTCCTCGCCGAAGGGTCCGCGTACGAATTCACCGTCTGCCCCAGCAACTGCACTTCCGTGTACCCCGCATCCGCCAGCTTCCGTACCTCTTCCAATATCGACGCGCTCCCACGGCTACGCTCCGGCCCTCGCGTAAACGGCACGACGCAATACGAACAAGCCTTGTCGCAACCCTCGATAATCGTCAGATACGCCCGCCAAGGATTGTCCCTGCGCGTAACCTCAGTCTCGAAAGTCTCATCCGTATCGGTGTCCAACCCAGTCACTCGCCGCTCCCCAGCCTCCAACTGCGCCAACAACTGCGGCAACTTCCGGTAACTAGCACTCCCACAAACCAAACTAACCCAAGGTGCCCGCGTGAAAATCCTCTCCCCCTCCTGCTGCGCCACACACCCCAACACCCCAATAATCTTCCCCTGCCTGTGTAGTGGCCGGTCTTTAGACCGGTCAAGCGAGTCCGCGAGCGCCCCACCCTGAGCGCCAAGCGCGAAGGGTGGCTCCTGGGTCTCCACACCCGAGCCCGACAAAAACAAAGAATCTTCTGGCCTCTTTTTCTCGAAGGCTCCGGCTCTCCCTTCCTCAAGGGTTCTCTTCTCTTTAGGGGGTCGGACCTTCAGGCCCGACATTTCACCGTCACCCAAATCGGGCTTTAGCCCCTGAGGAATCCCCTCCTCGCCACTCGTCACTCGCCACTCCCCACTTCCTCTTGGCCGAAACTCCCCCAGCCGCGAGAACACCTTCTGCGCCGCCTTCTCCCGTATCGAACACGTGTTATAAAGGACCACATTCGCCGCTTCCACCGACTCCACCTGCCTGTACCCCCGCGCCAAAAGCACCCCGGCCACCTTCTCCGAGTCATGCTCATTCATCTGGCACCCAAACGTCTCCAAATAAAATGTCCCCCGACCTGTAGCGCGGGGCGAGTCCGCGAACCCTGCGGCCTTTTCTTCAGCCACACCCCCACCCATCAACCGTTCCACCCCAATATCAAACAAATTCCCCATATCCCCCGCAGTCTACCACACGCCTATTTGGCCCGCCCCGCGCGCCGCTGGGTGATGCTAAATTACGTGGGTGTCCAACCGCAAACAGGAGGAACACTAGTTTGGAAATCGGCGCCAATTTTCGGATCATCTTCAAGGACCAAGACGTCTTCAAGCTGGGAATCTCAGCTTGGAATGGCTCCTTCGGTGGTGGCGCGGAAGTCTACGTGGCAATTGGTGAGTTGCGCGAGGCTGCGCTAGCTTTAAAAGGGTTCCCGCTCACACCTTCTGACGAACGAAAACTAACCTTCGGCACATTCGATCCGGAATTCGCGGGAGGTGGTATAGATATGAACTTCCACTGTTTAGGTGGCGCCGGGCACGCGTTTGTGGAAATAAAGATGAACGCTGGCTACGTTTCCGCTGGAACAGTTCAGACCGTTCTCATGTCTATGCCGATTGATGCAACGGCAGTCGACGCATTCATCCAAGGGCTCATTGGATTGGAGAGGCACGATTCGGGAACTGCTACCCTAAAGGGAATGTACAGCCGTTGACCATTACTGACCCCGATTTTCCATTTTCTCTTTTCCATTTTCCATTTTCCATCCCTACTCCACGCCCGCCATCTTCACCCCATACGCGTACTTCCCCACCAACTTCTCCGGCAACGCAACCACGACATCCGCCCCGTCCTGCCTCCATGTAACGCTGCCATCCCCTCCGCCAGCTTCCAACATCGAAACCTCCGCCCCATTCTTCAACCGCAAATCCTTAATCGTCACCGCCCGCCCCTTCGGCTGTCCCAACAAAAACGCATACACGGCCCCATCCTTCTGCGTAAACCTCACCTTCTTCCCATCCGTAGTCTCGCCCTCGGCCCGCTTCCACGGCCGCGTCCCATAAATCCCCTCGCCGTTCTGCTGCAACCATGCTCCCAACGCCTTCAACCGGTCCATCTGCACCGCCGGTATAGTTCCGTCCGCCTCCGGCCCCACGTCCAGCAACAAATTTCCGTTCTTGCTCACAATGTCCACCAGCAAATAAATCAACGCATCTTTCGCAATCGTCTGCGCCTCGCCTTCCGCCCGGTTGTATCCAAACGATCTTCCCAGCCCGCGGCATTCCTCCCACTTCTTCTCGCTGATCTTGCTGAGCGTCTCGTACTCTGGCGAAACAAAATCCGCGTGCTTCACCCCGAACCGGTCGTCCACCACGCCATCCGGAATCGCGTTGTAATATTCCGCCATGATTTCCAGCGGGTGCCCTGACTTCGGATAATCGATGTCATTCCACAACACCGACGGCTGGTATTTGCGAATCAATTCCCGCATGTGCGCATCCACATATTTCCCATACGCCTCGCTCTGCGGTTCCACCCTCTTTGCCTGCTTCCAATCCGTGATCGGCCCGGGCACAAACGTCCAGTCGTACCCGCCCGAATAATAAAGTCCCATCTTCATTCCCTGCGCCCGCACCGCCTCCGTCAACTCCCCCACCAGATCGCGCGTCGCATGCTGCCGGTCCTTCGGCAAAGTCGGATTCGGCGTCTCACTCGGCCACAACGTGAATCCCTCATGATGCTTGGAAGTCAGCACCACATAGCGCGCTCCCGCCATCTTGAAGACGCCCGCCATCTCTTCTGGCTTCCACCTTTGTATCTCCTTATCAAACGTCTCCGCGAAATTGTAGTAGTTGTAATCTGCTCCGTAATGTTCCTTCTGATATTCCTGCGTAGGCGATCCGTCCAGCCTCACCGTGTTGTAATACCACTCCGCATACGGATTCCTCTTCAAATATTCTTCCGGGGAAAGCTTCTGCAACTCCGCTTCCGGCGTCAGCACCGCCCATCCCGGCACCGAGTACAATCCCCAATGAATAAAAATTCCCAGCTTCGCATCCGCATACCACTCCGGCAAAGCATGTGTATCTAACGACTCGACAGTAGCCTCATATTTCCCCGCCCCAGGCGCTGCATGCACCGTCCGATCTTCAGATCGCCCAGCCAACTCCGCGATCCCCGCCAACCCAACACAAACCACCAACCCCATCCCCCCAACCCATCGCCAATTCCTCATTCGCCGATTCTCCTCTCCAAATTTTCAATCCCACACCACCTTAATACCCACATGTAGCGCTGGCTTTATGCCAGCGCCTCTTGGGTTCTCCTCTCCCCAGGCTCGGGCCTTCAAGTCGACATAGAATCCCCCGAAACCACGGCTTTAGCCCCTGAGGACTCCGTCTCCTCTCCTATTTTCCCTTTCCCCAACCTACCCCTTCCCCCCTTGTAGCCACAAACGCCGCCACAAACAAAATCCCCAACACTAGATCCGTCCCCGCAAACAACAAATCCTGCCCGCGCGTCCGTCCCTGCATCACCAGCACCGCCACCGGAATCACGTAACTCAACTTCTCCGCCACCGACGGAATCATCAGCGGCCGAAACCGCGCGGGATCCCGCGCAATTACAAAAAACGCCAGTTGCCACGCCAATCCCGCTCCCACAAATCCATAATAAAATCCCGGATGCGTGATCGCCGGCGGGTCCTGTCTTCCAATCAAATCAAACATAAAATACAACGGCGCCACCACCAGCACTCCCCAAATCCCCGCCACCCAAAAAACCGCCTTCGCAAATTTCATCCGTCACATACCTCCTTTCAGAATCTCTTGCCTGTCCATCCGCTTCCGTGTAATTTACTCCACCTACGGTACCGCCCACGCCTAAATCAGTGGCACAGGCACTCCTGCCTGTGTTTTTGGGTTTCATTTTCCACAGGAGGCTATCCCCAATGCTCCGCTCCGCCGTGATCCTCGCCGCCATCGCCCTGTCCATCGCCACCGCGGGCGCACAAGACAACAACCCCGCCGCCCTGCAAGCCTATTTCTCCGGTAAACAAGTCACACTCAAAATCGATATGCCCGGCACTCAGAAAGGCGTCGACCTTCGCTTCAACAAGCCCACTCCCATGGATTGGAAAGAATATGGTTCGCGCATCAAGCAATTCGGCGTCGCAATCCATCAGGGTGACGTCGCGCGCGTCACCACCATCGTCGTCAAGCGAGACATGATCGAATTTCAACTCGATGGCGGCGGCTTCGGCACCGCCGGTGACGACACCAACACCACCGTCACCGCCAAACCCGTCGAAAAAAGCGCCTACGAAAAGGATCTGGAAAATCAGATCGCCAACACCGATGACCCCGACAAGAAAGCCTCTCTCCAACACGACCTTGATCGCGAACGCGCCCGCCGTGAACGCCAGGACGCCTCCAACCAGCGCCAGGCCCAATATGCCAGCCAGCAAAAAGCCGCGGCTGTCGCGCAAAATCGTGCCACTGGCGGCTCTCGCTTCAACCTTCGTTGGTCCGGCTCCATCCCCGCCGACCAACTCACTCCCGAAGGCGTCATGCAATGCCTCGCCGAATACGTCAGCTTCACCACCACTCCTCCCGCGACCGCCGCCGCGCCTGCTCCCGCCCCAGCCGATTCCTCCGCTGCGGACACTCCCGCCACCGCCAAATTAAAACGCGGCATGAGCATTCAGGACGTCACCACTCTCTTCGGCCCAGGCAAACAACTTTCCGAATCTGTAGGCGACACCGGCCTGAAAACGCAAATCTTCGAATACACCACCCCCGACCGCCGCGTAAACGTAACCTACGTCGACGGCGTAGTAATCCGCTACTCCATCAACTCCCTCTAACTCCTGCCTGTGTTCTTGGAGTTCCCGTCGCACTGCGCCCTCACGTGTAGCGCATGTAGTAGCCAATCCTCGGATCGGCCCCAATCCAACAACAAAAAATTTGTCATCCCGAGCGCCGCGACGGACCTGCTGTTCTCTTTCTCTCTGGGTGCCCCACTCTGAGCGCCTTCTGCGAAGGGTGGGTCTTGGGTCTCTCGTTCTCC
Source organism: Candidatus Acidiferrales bacterium (assembly GCA_963701055.1). Taxonomy (GTDB): domain Bacteria; phylum Acidobacteriota; class Terriglobia; order Acidiferrales; family UBA7541; genus Acidiferrum. The sequence goes on from OY969563.1 coordinate 3,163,772, forward strand.
CCCAAGCCTCTTCGCCTCCGGAGTTAAATCTCTTCTCTTCACTCCGCTCCCTAGGGGGTCGGACCTTCAGGTCCGACATAGAATCCTCCGCACCTCGGGCTTCAGCCCCTGAAAACTCCAACTCCCCGACAAACTCAACAAGTCTCCCCATTTTCCAAATTGTCGTCCTAAGCAGTCCGCGACGAAAGATCTCAACCCAAGCGTTTTGCCTCCACTCACAACGACAAACTCTCTCCGCGACTTCCACCCCACACTCACAAAAAATCCGCACTCCCACGCTCATATCTAATCACTCCCCAAACCTCATAACTCTTTGCTTCACCCCTACTCCTCTGCTACGCTAATTTTGTCAGCAAATTTTGCTCACACTGAGGGGACTGACATCATTTCTTTGCTATCCGCACTTTACGTCGGCAATATCTTTGACATTCTCGCGCAAACCGGCTGGGTCGCCCGTGCCGTTCTCGGCATCCTGCTCTTCTTCTCCCTGATTTCCTGGGCGCTGATCTTCCAGAAACTCGGTCTCTTCGGTCGCATCCGCCGCCAAAGCGATCAATTCCTCAAAATCTTCCGCGCCACCAAGGGCGTCGCCAATCCTCAAGGACTCATCTCCGCCGGCTCTCCCTTCGCCAACGTTTACGCTGCCGGCTATCGCGAACTTCAATCGCAAATGACCGGTAACAGCAATCCCGCGCCGCAAAAAGTCAAATCCCTTCAAGCCATCAACGTCAACATGCAGTTGGCATCCACCGACGAGGTTCGCCGCGTCGAAAAAGGTATGTCCTGGCTGGCTACCACCGCCGGCGTCACTCCCTTCATCGGACTCTTCGGCACCGTCTGGGGCATCATTGACGCCTTCTCCGGCCTCGGCACTTCCGGTGCCGCCAGCCTTCGCGCCGTCGCTCCCGGTATCGCCGAAGCCCTCGTCACCACCGCCGCCGGACTCTTCGCCGCCATCCCCGCGCTCATCGCTTACAACTATTTTCTCCAGGACATTCGCGATCTAGCCCAGCGCCTCGACACCTTCGCCAACGAATTCACCTCCCAGATCGAAAAAACTTTCGGCTAAACCCATGCGCACCACACCACCAAACTCAAATCTCTTTGGACTGCGGTGGCTCGCCACCGCTCTTATTGTTGAAACCAATTGCCCACTTCCCTCCATCATGCACAAACAAAATAATTGTCATCCTGAGGAGCGCCTTTTGCGACGAAGGATCTCAACCACCACGTCCCCCACCAAAATTGTCATCCTGAGCGCAGCGAGGGACCTGCTTTCCTCCCGCTCGCCACTCGCCACTCGCCACTCGTCACTTCCTCTACTGCCCTGAGGCCGCCATGCCGCAACTATCCAAATCCACGCAAACCTCCCTTTCCGATATCAACATGGTCCCGTTCATCGACGTGGTCCTCGTCCTGCTCATCATCTTCATGATCACCGCGCCCATTCTGCAATCCGGTATCGAGGTTGACGTCCCCAAGACGCACACCGTCAAGGAAATCACCGAGCAAAAACTCGTCGTCACTATCGACAAGAATCAGCGCATCTATCTCGGCAACGATCCCATCAACATTCACGACCTCGCTCCCAAAATTAAAAAACAATCCAAAAATCCTAACGGCGACGTCGTGTTCCTTCGCGCCGACGAAACCATTCCCTTCGGCGCCTTCTGCACCGTCATCGACTCCCTCCGCCAGTCCGGCATCTCCAACATCAGCATCGTCACCCAACCCATCACCGACCGCAGCAAATGATCACCGCCGCCAACGCGAAATGTAGTGGCCGAACTTCAGATCGGCCAGCCCAAACTCCGAACACCTGTGCGTCCAACAATCAAACCGCCAAACAAAACAATGCTGTCATCCTGAGGAGCGCCTTTCGCGACGAAGCTCAACCACCCCGTCGCCACGAAACCCAGCGACAATCGGCTCTAAACTACCGACTCCTGACTACCGACTACCGACTCGAATGACCGAAGCCGTCTACACCTCGGAAGACCTCAGCCTCAAACGCTACTTCTCTTACTCTGTCTTCTTCCACGTAGTCCTCACCGCTATCCTTCTCGCCAGCATCTGGCTCCAACGTACCGGCGATGCCTGGGGCGGAGTCGGCGGCGGCGACACCGGCGTAAAAGTTTCCCTCGCCTCCAGCGCAGGCATTCCCATGCCTCCCACCATCAATCCCACCGAATCCCAGGTCGTCGATCCTACCAAGGGTCTCAACGTCGAAGAGCCACAGCCCAAACCTCCCGAGCCGGCCAAAGACACCACCAATATTCCCAAGTTCGACAAAGAAAAAGTCCTTCCGCCCAGCAAAAAGTCCAAAGTCTTCGAAAAGAAAACCACGCCTCCTCCCAACGCCGTTCCTTACGGCAAGGGCGGGCAGATGAATGTTCCCACCGGTTATTCCGATCAGCCCGGCCCGCTCAACGGCGGCGTTGCCGTGCAGGGCCAGGGCGGCGGCGATTTCGCCACGCGCTATGGCTGGTATATCGAAGCCGTTCGTCGCGCCGTCAATCAAAACTGGTTGCAGAACACCATCGATCCCGGAGTCCGCGCCGCTCGTCGCGCCAAGACCACGCTCACGTTCACCATCAATCGCGACGGCACCGTAAAAAATATTCGCATCTCCGAATCCAGCGGCAACCGCTCCATGGACGATTCCGCCTCGCGCGCGCTCCTCTCCATCGAGCATTTCCCTCCTCTCCCCGCCGACTATTCCGGCCGCTACGTAGACGTAACCTTCGACTTCGATCTGAGCATGACCCGATGATGCAACCAACGCTCGTGCTTTACTCATTCACCGCCCGGAGGATCGCTTGACTGTCAAAAAAACTTCGCTCCCTGTTGTCCTTTGCCTCCTCACGCTGCTTCTCTTCTCCTCAACTTCCTTCGCCCAGGACTGGTTCCGCACCGGCACTGGCCTCGGCGTCGAAAAACCGCGCATCGCTGTTTCGAACTTCGCGCCGAAATCCGCCACGGACCAGCCGCACGCCACGCTCTTCACCAACGTTGTCCGCGACGATCTCGCCTTCTCCGGCATCGTCGATCTCGCTAGCCCTGATTTCTACCCGCAAAAAGTCCCTTCGCAGCCCGGCGAACTCCAGATGCTCGATTGGTCGCAACCTCCCGTCAACGCCAATTTCCTCGCCTTCGGCAATCTCACGGAAACTTCCTCAGAAGTCGCCATCTTCGCCTGGATGTACGACGTCCGCAGCACTTCCAGCCAGTCCATCGTCGGCAAGGTTTATCGCGGCGCTCCCACGGACGCGCAGGTCCGCAAATTCGCTCACCAATTCGCCGACGAAATCATCAGCAAACTCTCCGGCGGACTCGGCAGCATCGCCTCCACGCAAATCGCTTTCATCCGCGGCACCTACGGTTCCAAGGAACTCTGGGTCATGGATTATGACGGCGCCAATCAGCACAAGCTCACTTCTCTAGGTTCCGTCACGCTCACGCCGCGTTGGTCTCCGGACGCCTCGCGCATCGCCTTCACTTGTTTCGTTCCCGTCAGCGGCGTCACCAGCGCGCAGATCTGCATGTACTCCTTCGATGCAGGCAAACTCGTTTCCTTCGCTCGCTATCGCGGCACCAACAATTCCCCCACATGGTCTCCCGACGGCTCGCAAGTCATGTTCTCTTCTTCCATGCAAGGCAATCCCGCGCTCTACGTCACCGACGCCAGCGGCAATCGTCCCAAGCGTCTCACCTACGCATCCAACGGCGCGGACACTTCTCCCGCGTGGAATCCCAAAACCGGTCAATCCGTCGCCTTCGTCAGCGATCGCGGCGGCGTTCCTCAGTTGTACATGATGAATGCAGACGGCACAGATACGCGCAAGATCGATCTTCCGGACATGGGCTACGTCATCGATCCCGCCTGGTCGCCCAACGGCCAACTTCTTGCCTTTTCGTGGCGCCGTCCTTCCGGCAATTACGACATCTACATCATGGACGTCGTCTCGCATCAGCTTCGCGAACTCACCCGCGATTCTGGCCGCAACGAACGCCCCAGTTGGGCTCCCGATGGCCGCCACATCGTCTTCGAATCCACGCGCGGTGGTTCACGCCAAATTTGGACCATGCTCGCCGACGGCACCTCTCCCCACCAATTAACCACCTCCGGCCACAACGAGTCCCCCAACTGGTCCACCCGCTAACCCATGTCCCCGCGCAAAAAATTAAAAACGTCTGACCCCGATCGGCACACCAAAAATTGTCCTCCCGATCGAAAATTAGGAAATTGTCATCCCGAGCGGAGTCCGCGCAGCGAGGGATCTGCTTTCCTCTTCCTCGCCACTAGCCACTCATCACTGTCTTTAAGCCTTCTCCAATGACCGTACTCTTACCCACCAGCCCCCGTGCTTCTTCAAACACATTTCCTTTCGTTTCTCCCTCATCCCCTATACAATATATATCGTGTCACGACATATCACCCGGACCCGGCCCTCTGGTGTTACTATCGTTTCATCCAGCGGACCCAACACGGGATTTCTCGGTGTCTCAGGAGGACACGCAATGATTCAGTCACACCGCCCGCTTGTTCGTTCGTTTCTCATTTCACTTTCGGCTCTCGCTGTTCTGATTACTGGGTGCAAACATCCACCCAAGGCTGCTCCGCCGGCCTACACTCCTCCCCCGGCGGCAACAAAACCGACTGCCAGCATCAACGCCGATCGCAATTCCATCAATCAGGGCGAATCCGTCAAGCTTTCCTGGACCACCACCGATGCCACCAACGTCTCCATCGCTCCGGAAGTCGGCGCCGTCACTCCGCAAGGGTCCACCAGTGTCACGCCCACGCAATCCACCACCTACACGCTCACGGCCAGCGGTGCCGGCGGCAGCACGGATGCCACCGTCCGCGTTTCCGTCAACGTGCCCGCTCCTGTCGCGGTCGCGCCAAACACCAGTTTCGATGAACTCTTTCTCAAGGAAGTTCGCGACGCCTATTTCGACTACGATTCCGCCGCCATCCGGCCCGACGCGCGGGAAGCCCTGCAGAAAACCGCCGACTTCCTCAAAAATTATCCCAACGTGCACGTCACCATCGAAGGTCATTGCGACGAACGCGGTTCCACCGAATACAACCTCGCTCTAGGCCAGCGCCGCGCCAACGCCGTCAAAGAATATCTGGTCAGCCTCGGCCTTCCCGCCGATCATCTCAACACCACCAGCTGGGGCAAAGAAAAGCCCTTCTGCACCGAATCCACCGAAGCCTGCTACCAACAAAACCGTCGCGGCCACTTCACCCAAGCCAAGTAACCGCACCCCGTAGGGGCACGATACATCGTGCCCCCGGGCGAGTCCTCGAGCTCGGTTTTTGGGTTGGCGATTCTCTCGTGGCACAGGCACTTCTGCCTGTGCTCTCTTGGGTTTTTGCCGTTGTGGGGCCCGCCTTCCGAGGCGGGCCCTACAACGACTGACCCAAGATGCCGGCCTGAAGGCTCGGCGCTACACGGAGTGACCCAAGAGCCCACACGCAGAGGCGGCATGTGGGGCACCCGGCGAGTAGATGGACTTTGTGAAATAGGATCAGAGCGTTTTTTCGTAATGTCGTTGAATTCCCCACACAACCACTTGCTCCATTCCTCCACTGCCAGTAAATTGGATAATCGGGATTCTTCTTCCCACTTTGGAGGCCTCTTCATGCGTACGCGTAACATCGCCATTTTCGTCGGCACCATGCTTCTCAGCGCTCTTGCCGGCAGTCTCGTTGGGCCCAAGCCCGCCCTCGCCGTCGCCCGCGAAATCATCGAACTCCAGCGCGACGTCACTACCCTCCTTCAGGGTCAAAAAGATATTCAAACCCAAATGACCCAGGACCACACCGTCCAGAAGACTTTGATCGAGCAATCTTCCGATTCCGTCAACAAGCTCAACTCCACCATGTCCTCCCTCCAGAAATCCGTCCAGGACGTTCAGGCGAATTCCGGCACGCGTCTCGACACCATGTCCACGCAAGTCCAGGGGCTCTCCGACAATCTCGAGGAAATCAAATCGCGCATCGGCAAACTCAATCAGCAGCTCGTCGATCTTCAGAATTCCGTGCAGAGCATCGACTCCCGTCTCGCCGGCGGCGCCCCAATGACCACGCCCGGCGGTGGTTCCGCGCCTCCATCCGGACCCACGGGCAGCAACGTTGCTCCCACGTCCGCGCCCTCCGGACCGCCGCCATCCGCGGACACGCTCTATTCCAACGGCCTCCGCGATCTCACCAGCGGCAAATACGATCTCGCTCGCTCTGAATTTGACGATTATCTGAAGTACTACGGAGACACCGACCTCGCCTCCAACGCCCAATATTGGCTAGGTGAAATCGCGTACGCGCAAAAGGATTACAACACCGCCGTCCAGCAATACGACAAAGTCATCACCAACTATCCCAAAAGTTTCAAGCTGGCATCCGCGCATTTCAAAAAAGGTATGGCTCTTCTCGAGCTCGGCCAGAAAAATTCCGGCGTCAAGGAACTTCGTGAAGTCGTCAAGCGCTATCCCGGCACAGAAGAAGAAAGACGCTCTCGCGCCAAACTGAAAGACATGGGCGTCGCCGTCTCCGCGTCCACCGCCCACTAACCCCTCATCGCACCCACAACAATCCTCGCTCCAAACGCCTCGCAAGATTCCCCGCACCACTCCCCGCTCTCGTAATTTTCGTCCTCCTCCTTCACCTCCGTCACCTAACCTCCACCTTCTCAAACACCACTCTCTCCACCACATCCTTCTCATGACTGCAAACCCCAATCCCCACATAAAACGGTTCCTTCAACGCAATCGCCGGACTCGTCCCCGCCAGCACAAATTTCCCATCTTCCCCCGCCAGCCACATCGTAAAAATCGCGCCCTTCTTCACCAACCGTATCTGCTTCGGCGCGGAAATCGTCGCCTGCACTTCCTTCGTGGTCGCGCCCTTCTCCTCGCGATATTGCAACGACGTCAATCCCACTCCATGCAGCGCCACGTCCGCGTACGCCGAATCCGCGTCCAAACTCTGCCTCACCATCACCACCGCCTTCCGGTGCGGATTCTTCCCCTCCCCCAAAAACGTAATCTCCGCCGATACCTCCACATCCCCGCTCATCTTCTTCCACGCAAACTGAAACGCATCCGCCCCACCCCACATATTCTCCCCGCTGCCCGCCACCAGATAACTCTTCTTCGCCGCGTCATACTCCACGCTTCCCTTGTACTCCGCCCCCACAGCTCCCACATCCCCATGCCCCTCAAAAATCCCCACCGGCCCCAAATCCTGCGCGCAAATCCCCCCCACCCAAACTGACGATCCAATGACCATTGCCACCACGATCGCCAAAAACAAAATCGCACCAACGCCCACCCCATTCTTCCGCATCACAATCCCTCCCCTTCCAGAACCGCCCACCATAGGCCCACTCCATAACCCTGTCAACGCCGTGTAGTGGCCGAACTTTAGATTGGCCAGCCGCCCACCCTGAGCCCGCGAAGGGCGGGTCTTGGGTTTGTAGCGCCGCGCCTTCAGGCCGGCATCTTGGGGTTCCTTCCCCGCAAAAAAACGTATGTCATCCCGAACGAAGTGAGGGACCTGCTTTTCTCTTGGAATCGTAGGGCCGCCGCACCGCTGAGCCCCATGTGATCTCAACCGCCGCGTCATGTCTCCCAAACAACAATCCTCGCGCCCTCTAAACCCCACCCCGTACTATTGCCCCCCCCGCCCAATACCCTGCTATCGTCCCTCTCACCCCAGCACTCTCGGCCCCTGAACAACTTTTCATTCGCCCGGCGCCGCAAGCCCGCCAATCTCGCTTGCACGCTCGATTCGTCTCTGGTGTGTGACTCAAAGGGGGATGACCATGAAATTCCGCACAACTCTGTTCTCGATTTTCACCGTCCTCGCCATCGCGCTCTTCACGCAACCCGCTTTTGCAAACGAACTCCTCGTCGATGTAGACAAAGTCGCCTGCCCCACCGCCGCGTACACTTCCATCCAGGCCGCCGTCAACGCTGCCTCACCCGGTGACCACATCCGCATCTGCCCCGGCACTTACGTCGAACAAGTCGTCGTCCAGAAATCACTCACGCTCCACGCCGAAAGCGGCGCCATTCTCATGCCCTCCGCTCTCCAGCAAAACGCCACCAGCCTCTTTGACGGTTCTCCCCTGGCCGTCGCTCTTCTAGTCGCCAACGCCACCGACGTCACCATCACCGGCCTCATCGTCGACGGCACCAACTCCGGCATCTCCGCCTGCAGCCCCGATTTCTTCGGCATCGCTTACCAGAACGCTTCCGGCACCGTTCGCCACACCACTGTCCGCAATTTCAAACTCGGCACCACTCTCAACGGTTGCCAAACCGGCACCGGTATCTTCGTACAAAGCGGCGGTGGTCAAATTTCCAGCGTCACCATCGATTCCACCTCCGTTCACGATTTCCAGAAAAACGCGCTCTTCGGTTTCATCCACGTCACCCCACCCCAAAAAATCCAATCCACCCCATCCATTCTTTGCGTAATCTCTAACAATCCTTCCGGTGTACATTCACCTCCAAGGAGGCCACCGATGCATCGTCCAACAAACAAAATCCGACTAATCGTAATCACCACCGTCTTCCTCGCCGCCGTCACCGTCTTCGGCACCGCCGCCGCGCAAAAAGCCAACGTCCCCAAACCCCAAGACCGCCTAGCCCTAGGCGAAGAAAACGTCAAACAACTTCTCCTCCTCATGGACACCGACAAAAACGGCATGGTCTCCAAACAAGATTACATGCGCTACATGGAAGCCGAATTCCACCGCCTGGACAAATCCAACCAGGGCCAACTAAACGCCCGCCAGCTTTCCCAATCCACCACCATCTCCGCCTCCCGCTTCACCGGCAAATAAAAAATAACCACGCTTTCGATCTTGGGCCTCTCTCGTAGTGGCGGGACTTTGGTCCCGTGCCTTTGCCCCCAGCGCCCGGCGCGGGGCCTCTCGGGTTGCCAGTGGCACAGGCACTCCTACCTCTGCTCTTGGGTTTCTCTAGGGTTTGTAGCGCTGGCCTCTGGCCGGCATCTTGGGTTACTTCATTCCCAAAAACACGTCATTCCGAACGGAGTCAGCGAAGTGACGAATCTCTCTTCGATCCCCGCGTCTTTCCTCCCAACCTTTCCTCTTCCCCGCCTCCCTCCAAATTTCCTTTTCCTCCCGCCCATGCTATCTTCCAAGGATCAGGATGCTTTGCACTCACCACCCTCAAGAGCAACGCGACGCACGATTCCGTACTCTTCAAACTTCCTGACTTGGAGCGCTCCAAATGTCCGTCAATAAAGTCATTCTCGTCGGCCGCCTCGGCCGCGATCCCGAAACCCGATACACCTCCGGCGGCCAGGCCGTCGCCAATTTCTCTGTTGCCACCGATGAATCCTACAAAGACAAAAACGGCGAGCGCCAAAAACGCACCGAGTGGCACAAAATTGTTGTCTGGGGAAAGCAAGCCGAAATCGCCCAGCAATATCTGAAAAAGGGCTCCCTCATCTTCATTGAGGGCCGCATCCAGTCCCGCGAATGGCAGGATAAGGAAGGCCAAAAGCGCACCAGCTTCGAAATCGTTGCCACCAATTTCCGCATGCTGGGCGGACGCGGCGACGGCATGGCCGCGGGCGCAAGCGCAGGCGGCGGCACACACGCAGCCGGCCGCTCCGACGACTACGAACACGCCGCACCCTCCGACGATTTCGCCGCCCCCTCCGGCCCCGAAATCAACGACGAAGATATCCCCTTCTAGGTAGCATAGGCTTCAGCCCGTGTCTTGGGGCCTCTTGGGTTTTCCGTCCTAGGTTCCCCACTCTGAGTCCGCGAAGGGTGGGGCTTCGGTTTTTCAGTTCTAATGTAGTAGCCGAACTTTAGATCGGCCATTCCCTATTCCCACCCCAAAACCCGTTGACCGCTCCACCATTTCTTCTATAATGTATAAATAATGCCCTCCCGCGACTTCCTCGGCGAATTCGAGCACATCGTTCTCCTCGCCCTTCTTCGCCTCGGCGATAACGCCTACGGCGTCACCGTTCGCCACGAAATCGAATCTCGCATCGACCGCGACGTTTCCATCGGGGCCATTTACGCCACCCTCGATCGCCTGCAGTCCAAAGGCTACGTAACTTCATATCTCGGCGATCCCACTCCCGAACGCGGCGGCCGCTCCAAGCGTTTCTTCCGCGTCTCCCCCAAAGGAGTCGCCGCTGTCCATCGCACGCATCGCGCTCTCCACACCATGACCGCGGGTCTTCGTTCTCTAGGGAGGTACACGTGATGAGCACACCACACGTCCCATCCACTCCGCAACCGCCGCGCCTAGCCTCCTGGCTCCTCGATCTCTTCACGCCCTATAACCAAGCCGAATCCATTCCCGGCGACCTCCACGAAGAATTCTCCAACGTGCTCTCACAGCACGGCATCCCCCGCGCTCGCCGCTGGTATTGGCGCCAGTCCCTCAAATCCATAGCCCATCTCTTCGCCGCCTCCTTCCGCACTTCCCCTCTGTCCATAATCGGCTCCGTCATCGCAGGATTTCTCCTGCTGGCATGGAGCGCCTCCTTCCCGGAACGCATAGAGTTCGCAATATTCAATTGGAATCATAACTATCACGCGAATTGGTATGCCCATATTTCTTGGATGAGAAACACGGACATCGTTGTCGGCCATTTACTGTTGTGCCTGCTCGTGGGTGTCATTGTCGCGCTGCTCGCCAAGGGTAATGAACTAGAAGTTATCTCATAAACACTTTGAACTGACTGAGCAGTTGAAACTTATGGCCAATGGGGTAAATCGAGAACATGGACATTACCGACGCCCAGTGGGCGGTTCTCGAACGGTTGTTCCGTCCGAAGCGACGGGCCGATGGACGCGGGAGGCCGTGGCAGGACACGCGTGCGGTTTTGAACGGCGTATTTTGGGTGTTACGCACCGGAGCTCCTTGGCATGATCTCTCGTCTCGCTATCCGCCCTATCAAACCTGTCATCGACGCTTCCAATCCTGGCAGCGCAGCGGGCTGCTGACACGCTTGCTGCAAAAACTTGCCGAGGACTTACGAGACCGAGGGAAGCTGGATCTCAGCGAATCGTTCATCGACGCCAGCTTCAGTGGGGCGAAAAAGGGGGCTCTGCTGTTGGCCCTACAAAGCGCGGCAAAGGCAGCAAAATCATGGCAATCGCAGACGGTCATGGTCTTCCTTTCGCCGTGCACGTGGCCAGCGCTTCGCCTCATGAAACAAAACTCGTCGAAGCCACGCTCGAGCAACGCTTCCTCAGAGAAACTCCTGCGCGGATGATCGGTGACCGCGCTTACGACAGCGATCCGTTGGACCAACACATCCGGCAACGCTACGGCGTGCAGCTCATCGCACCTCACAAATTTGTGCGTGTGGCCCCCGCAACTCAAGACGGTCGCCGCCTGCGTCGATATCGCCGCCGTTGGAAGATCGAGCGCCTGTTCGCCTGGCTTCATAACTTTCGTCGCATTGTCATTCGCTGGGAATACTACCCAGAGAATTTCCTCGGGATGGTCCAACTCGCTTGTGCTGTCATCCTCCTGAGGCATTTATGAGATGGCTTCTAGTTGCCACATTCACGCTCACTCTCCTCCAGACCGTCATGATGGGCGCACTGCTGCACTCCGCCAGATACGTGACTCCCTACGCCCATCCCGAAATCCTATCGATAGTTCTTTATATGATCGAATACCCAATTATGATCATCCTCGGCGCCTGGATCGTCCGCGACTCCCGCCAAACCAAATCACGCGCCCATTCCCACGCCTAACCCTTATGAGCTGTTGCACTTCGTTTGTGAACTTGCAACGATCTAAACCCCAGCGTCTAGCCTCAACCCCAACGCCTCCCCCTCCAAAATTCCCCGCCCCCGCGTTACCATACTCCCCATGAACATCCGCGACTTCCGCCGCATCGCCCTCAGCTTCCCCGATGCCGAAGAATCCTCGCACATGGGTAATCCCGACTTCCGCGTAAACGGCCACATCTTCGCCACGCTCGCCCACGCCAGACAAGGCTACGGCAATCTCAAACTCACTCTCGACCAACAGCAATCCTTCGTCGACGAACTCCCCGAAATTTTCCTCCCCATCGCCGGTGGCTGGGGCCGCACGGGCATGACCCACATCCGGCTCGCCGCCGCCTCCGAAGACGTCCTCGCCGGAGCCCTCCAAGCCGCCTACAACCTCCGCGTACAAAGAAACGCCAAATCCAAACCAAAATCCAACTCCCCCAAACCAAAAAAATGCACCCCGTCAACCCGCCACAAAAAATAACTCATCAACGCACAAATGTTCCCAGCTCGTGTAGTGGCCGGTCTTTAGACCGGTGCTTTTTCTTGGGGTTCCCTCCTGGGTTTTCTTTCCCTGGGTTCCCCACTCTAAGTCCGTGAAGCGTGAGTTTTGAGGTTTCCGCCTCCAAATCTTCCCCTCCCACCCCAAAAAAAAACGGCGCGACCAAACGCCGCGCCGCCAAACTATTTTCCAATTTCCCTCTTCTATTTTCCCGCTTTCTCCTTCGCAATCCACGTCGTCACCCGCTCATCAAGCACATCCAGCGGCAACGACCCTCCATTCAACACCTCATCATGAAACGCATGCACATCGTACCTGCTTCCCAATTCATCCTGCGCCTGCTGCCGCAATTTCAAAATCTCCAGCTGTCCCAATTTATATCCCAGCGCCTGCCCCGGAAACGCAATATACCGGTCCGTCTCCGCCTGCACGTCCGGTTCATCCTCCGACGAATACTCATGGAAATAATCCACCATCTGTTGCCGCGTCCAATGTTTGTAATGCACGCCAGTGTCGACCACGAGCCGGATCGCCCGCAACATTTCCCCCGAAAGCCGTCCGTAATCCGAATAGGGGTCCTGGTAAAATCCCATGTCTTTCCCCAATCGTTCCGCGTACAACGCCCATCCCTCGTCATACGCGTTGTAGCCGCCCTCCTGCCTGAATTTCGGAAGTTCAGGCAGTGTCTGCGCGATGGAAATCTGCATGTGATGGCCCGGCACACCTTCGTGATATGCCGTCGCTTCCATTTCCGGAGTCGAGCGGTGCTGGTAGTCTCCCGTATTCACAAATACGATGCCGTGCCGGGAACCGTCCGGTGTCCCCGAGTAATACTGCGCCGCCGCCGCGTCCTTCTCTCGAAACTCTTCCACTGGCTTCACATCCACCTTCGTCTTCGGCAGCAATCCGAAATATTTCGGTAGCACCGGCTCCATCTGCGCAATATATTTTCGATAGATGTCCAGAATATCTTCCCGCGAAGTCGGCACCAGCTTCGGGTTCGTCTTCAGTGAAGCTCGAAATGTCTTCAGGTCCGCGAATCCCAGTTTCTTCGCAATCGCCAACTGTTCCGCCTGCACCCGCGCCACCTCCTTCAACCCCAGCTGGTGAATCGTTTCCGGGTCCATGTTGGTCGTAGTCTGCTGCCGCACATAAAACCGGTACAGCGCATCCCCGTTCGGCAGCGCCCACACTCCCTCGTCCTTCCGCCCCTTCGCTGCGTACTCCGTTGACAAAAACTTCTCCAGCTTCCGGTAAGCCGGACGCACTTCCGTATCCACCGCCGCGATAATTTCATCATGCAGCCGCTTCTGATCCGCCGCCGGAACCGTCGCCGGAAAATGCGTCACCGGTGTTCCAAACGCGTTCGCTTCCCCCGCTGCCGCCGCAATCGCTTCGCACTGCGTCACCGTCTTGTCCAGCAAATACGCCGGCGGCTCCATCATCTCCTTCTCGCCTGCTTGCAAAACCTCCGTCGTCTGGTCCAGCACCACCGGAATCTTATGCAGCCGCGCGAGGTAATCCTCATACTGTTTCGTGGTATTGAACGGGATCAGATTCACAAACGTTGCCAGCGCCAGGTGGATTCCGTTGAACTGGTCCACCGGCATCAAATAAAGTTTCAAATCAATCGCCTCGATGCGCTCCTTCAAATTGCGCACCATCAACTTTTCGCTCAGTATTTCTTGCTCAGGAAACCCTGTCGTGTCCACTGCCTCAAATCGCGTCAGCCATTTCTGCAAATCCACCCGTTGCTTCGCCGGATAAGACAACGAAGAATCGCTCCACCGGTCGTTGTACCGGTAATCTCCCACCGCTGTCGCATACTCCGGCGCCTCTCGCATTTCATACTCCCACTCCTCCGCCAGCAACGACGCAAACTGCTGCCGCCGCGCCGCCAAATTCGCATCATCCGCGGCCCCCCGCACAAACCGTGGCGACATTCCCATCACCAACATCACTCCCAACAAAATCCGTCCCAATCTCATAGCAATCCCCCCATCCTCCCCAACCTGTGCCGTCAAATCATAAATCCGAACCCAAATTCCCGCCACCGTAGGGGCACGATATATCGTGCCCCCGGGCGAGTCCCCGAGCCCGATGCCACCGTGGCACAGGCACTCCTGCCTGTGTCCTGGGTTTCCTCATTCCTCGTAGGGCGGCGCCGGGTGCCCCACACGCCGGTTTTGCGTGTAGGTCTTGGGCTTTACTCCGTCTCCTATGTAGGGCCCGCCTTCCGAGGCGGGCCGTTCTCTTCGCACGTGTAGTGGCCGACCTTTAGATCGGCCAGCCGACAGCGCAAAGTCCACCACAATCAAGCCCGCGAAATTCCGAACGGAGTCCGCGAAGTGAGGAATCCCTCTTCGATCTACGTGTCTTGCCCCCTGCTCAAAAAACAAAAACCCCTGTCATCCTGAGGAGCCCGCGACGAAGGATCTCAACCGATCCCCACCACAAAAAAGAAACGGCGCGACCAAAGCCGCGCCGCCCATTTTCCGTTTTCTCTTTTCCGATTTCCGCCTCTACTACCCCATCGTCAGCACCACACGAAACTCCGCCTTCCCGCTTTCCATCCTCTCGTACCCTTCCTTCACCTTCGCCAATGGATACTTTTCAATCATCGGCCGCACTCCCGCAAATTTCGAAAACTCCAGCGTGTCTTGTGAATCCCTCGCTGTCCCCGACGGAAAACCCTGAATCCCTCGCCGCGCCAACAGCAAATCCAGCATGGAAACTTCCAGCGGCTCCGTCGGCGCTCCCACCGCCCACAGCGTTCCTCCAGCGCTTAATCCTCCCACCATCTCCGACATTGCCTTCGCGCTAGGCGCGGTCGCCAGAATCACTCTTGCTCCGCCCATTTTCTTCAACTCTTCCGCCGCATTTGTGGCCTTCGTATCGATGTACGTAAACGCGCCCAGCTTTTTCGCCAGCGCCGCATTCTCCGGTCCGCGCCCAATGCCCACCACGCGATATCCGGCCTTTGCCGCATACTGAATCCCTAAATGTCCCAATCCCCCGATTCCCTGCACGCCCACCAGATCGCCGGCCACCGCCCCGCTGTGCCGCAACGCATTAAACGTTGTGACTCCCGCGCACATCAGCGGCCCTGCCTCCGCGGGATCCATTCCTTCCGGCAGCAACGCCACGGCCTCATGCCGCGCCAACATATATTGCTGGTATCCTCCATCTCGCGTAATTCCCGTAATCGCTTGGTTCACGCAAGTTATAAAATCCCCGCGCCGGCACCGATCGCACACAAAACAATGGCCGCCATGCCATCCCACTCCCACGTGGTCGCCCTTCTTCCATTCCGTCACGCCGCTGCCAACTTCGTCCACATATCCCACCACTTCATGTCCCGGCACCAGCGGATACTTCAGCCAAGGAAACGCTCCATGTTTCACCACCGCGTCGCTATGACAAACCCCGCAAGCCTCCACCTTAATCCGAATTTCTCCCGGCCCAGGCTGCGGAATCTCCCGCTCCTCCAACTCAAATTCCCCCTCAGCCTTGGAAATCACCGCCGCCAAATTCTTAGCCATCGCCAATCTCCCCAAAGTAAATTCCATTGCACCGCTAAATGAATTGGATGCCCCACCCTCACATCCCGATATACCCAATCGGCAACCGTCACGTAGCATAGGCTTCAGCCTGTGCTCTTGGGTTTCCTCCGCGTACGGGCACGATACATCGTGCCCCCGGCGAGTCCGCGAGCCGCCTCCTCGGTTTCCCCACTCTGAGTCCGCGAAGAGTAGGCCTTGGGGTAACCTCCAACTTCCGCATATAAAATAAATCCATCATCCCGAACAAAGTGAGGGATCTGCTTCTCCGTCTTGGGGTTTCGCCCGCTTTCCAAAGCGGGCCGTTTCCCATCCACATCACAACCCCGCGTCCTGCCTCCCTTCCCCCCAATTTCCCATTTCTCTTTTCCATTTTCCGCAACCCAGCCCTAACCCCTTTCCCTCCTGTGGCATACCCACATGTCTAATGTGGCCATCCCACAGGTACTCTAACTATTTCCCACCTTTCCTGCGTTTCTAACCACTTTTTTCATTCTCCCACCAAACTTTTCCCCCGCTTCCTTCGTTATACCTGTAACGATCCGCCAAGCCGAGTGGAACAACTGGTTTCACCACGCGTTTTCGCGTGCCGGGACCTCGTGTGCCTGCTCCATTTCGCCGGCGCCCGCAATCCCGCTCCAACGCGCCTTCGCCGTGGTGTGCCTAGGTGCAAACGGTTTTGTTGGCCACCAGCTGGCAATGCCGCGCTGTAAATGCAACGCAACTCTAGTCAAGGGGGAACATCATGCACTCTCGTCAATCTCGCTCGTTCTCGTTCGTCGCTCGTATCCTCTCGTTCATCTCATTCTGCGCAGCGGCAGCCTTCGCGGCCATTCCGCCTGTCCATGCCGCGCCGCAAACTCCGCAGACGGCGGCCATCTCCAATCTCCAGGCCCGCGCCGAACAGGGCGATTCCTCGGCGCAATACCAACTCGCAAAATCCTTGCTGGCTCACAACTCTTCCCCCGCGGACACGCAATCCGCCCTCAAATGGCTTCGCGCCTCCGCCGCACAAAATAATTCCAACGCTCAGTTCCTTCTTGGCTATCTCTATGAACACGGGCAAAGTGTCCCGCGCGATTATTCCCTGGCCTTCCAGAATTACCAGGCCGCCGCGCTCCAGCATCATTCCACCGCGGAAAATAATCTCGCGTCTCTCTACAAACACGGCCAGGGCGTCCCCAAAAATTCCGCGAAAGCCTTCGAATGGTATTCCGCCGCCGCCCAACACGGAAACACCGTCGCCCAGTGCAATCTCGCGTCGCTCTACTATCTCGGCTCGGGCACCCCGCGCAATCTCGAACAATCCATCCGCTGGTTCCGCGCCGCCGCGGATGCCGGCGCTCCCGAAGCGCAAAGCAATCTCGCCTATTTCTATTTCAACGGCCTCGCCCTCCAGCGCGATTACACCGAAGCTGCGCGCCTCCTGAAGCTAGCCGCCCAGCAAGGTCTGCCCGCCGCCCAAACCAACCTCGCTTACCTCTACGAACAAGGTAAAGGCGTTCCTCTCGACTACATCGCCGCCTACACCTGGTATTCCCGCGCCATTTCCGCTGGCGACCGCTCCGGCCAAGACAATCGCGCCAACCTTAAACGCCTGATGACTGCCAAACAACGCGACGAAGCCACGACCCAAGCCTCCAACCCGAGTCCACAACCGACTCAATCCTCGACCAACACCCTCTCCCTACTGCCCCACTAAAAACCCCGCCACCGCGTAGGAGCACGATAAATCGTGCCCCTCTTGGGGTTCCCCAACTATTGCTCTCAATACTTCAACTCCACCCTCCCCAAAAATTGTCATCCCGAACGAAGTGAGGGACCTGCTCTTCTCGTGCCGTCGTAGGGCACCGCACCGCCGCGACCAATCTCGCCGGGTGCCCCACATGCCGCCGTTGCGTGTGGGTCTTGGGTCTCGCCATTGTAGGGCCCGCTTTCAATTTTCCAATCCTCCTCCCCCCAAACAAAACGCCCGCCTGATCTCTCAAGCGGGCGTTCACTCCAACTCCTGAATCACTCCTCATTCATACGGCGGTCGATACGTGCACGCGTGCACCGCATTCGAATACTGCGGCTGTATCTCATACAACGTCCCATTAATCGACGGCGTCTGGTACACAAACGTCGAATTCTGGCACTCGTCCGCGATCTCATACCCATACAAATCCAACGAAACGGTATTCCACCACGCCGTCCCGTCTGGATCGGTAATTGTTTCGATCGTCTCGTGCGACAGCACGCTCGCTTGCGAGTCCACCACCGGCCCATTCGGACTCGGCTGTCCCACCGCGCATCCGTTCACGTTCTGATACGGCTCTACCGTAAACAGCACATGTCCCACATCCGTGTAATCGATGCTCCCGTGAAACGCGCAGAAATACCACGTCGCCAGATTGTCCGGCGAGTAGCAAACCGAAAGCGCGGCATCTTCGCACACGTCAATTCCAGACGCGAAAAAGATATGGTGGATCTGTCCATACCCGCTTCCAAACGCCTCCGCCGATGCATGCACCAGCGTTTCGATATCCGTCGGTCCCAGCGACCCGCTCACCGTGTACTCGATGATCCCGCTCTGTCCCACGCTGTAACGGTTATACGCGTCCGTGCCCACGTATTGGTCTGTCACATGAATCAGTTGGCTCTTCTGCAGATTCCGCAAAAATTTCGTCGGGTATCCGAAGCAGCTCCCGTTGCAGTTCACGTACACCGCGTGGCTTACCGCCGTCTCCACCACGTTTCCGCCCTGGTAACTCAAATCACCCGGATAGTAGGAAACTCCGTTTCCTCCCCATCCTTGCGAATTCTTGCCCGCCGGCACTGTCTTTTTCTGCAGCTCTCTCGCTTTTTTACCATTCGCCGTATTCGCCGGCATCACGTGCATCGTCAGCGCTTTGCGTATTGAAATCCGTCGCCTGGATTTGCCGTCCCACTTTCAGTGTCAACGGCGTCCCTTCTTCCGGATCCTGCGCCGCCCGCGCGCTGACGGTATCCGCCAACAAAACCGCTCCAACCACAACTGCGCCGATCCCTCCCCTGGCTCCCCCATCTCTGCTTTATCATCGTTCACCCCTATCGTCTTCTGGACTTACCACATCTGTACAACCCCACTCCGCGTCCTTTCTATTCCATCGCTCCACCCCTGTCAACGCACATTCCCCACTATCGCCAAATTTTCATCCTCCTCACCCACAGTAGCGCTAGCTTTATGCCAGCGCCGTATGCCCACACGCCGCCGTTGCGTGCGGGTCTTCGATCTCGTCGTTGTAGGGCCCGCTTTCCCAAGCGGGCCGTTTCCTACCCTCTCCGTAGGGGCGCAATATCCCAATCTCAATGCCTCGCATCAACCGCCGGTCCCAATCTCCGCGCCCTCTGCGCTCCTACCTCCGCGCTCTCTGTGTTAAATTCCTCCGCTCACAGCAACAGCCCCGACCGGACCCGTCTTGCCGATCCAATCTTCCCCTCACCCCACAAAAAAGCCCGCCAAAACTCCCCGGCGGGCCACTCCAATCCCAAATTCCCAACAACTCCTCCTACGCCACCCCCCAGGCCGCATTCTCTTCCCCCAACTGCACTTCCACAGCTCCCTCCGCCGGCATCACATCGATCGGCAATCCTCCGTGCCACACCGCCACTCCCAGCTTCAGTTTCGTCAACCCTTTCAAGTCCAGCGCATTTTTCCAGATCGCCACTTCCAACGTCCGCTGAAACGCCGCCACCGCAATCGTAGCCGGCTTCAGCAAACACACCCGGTTCATCTCCACCGCAAATTCCTTCATCCGTCCGCGTTCCAGTTTCACCACCACCGTCAACTCCTCCGCCGCCCCCACCACAATTCGAAATTCCGGATCCTCCAACTCCGCCAGCGAATCCGGAAAACATTCCACTCTCACCACAAAGCGTTCTTCCTCGAATCCGTAGCGCAATTCCTTCAAATAAAACACCCGCCCGTGCATCGTCCCGCCGCGTTGCAATGGCGAATACACGCCTGCGCCCAGCCACTCAAAATAACTCGAATCCACTCCATCCACTTTCACCTTTAAATTCGCGCTTGGCGGCAACTGGTACGCTCGCTCCGGCTTCTTCTTGATCGGTTTCGCCAATTCCTCCGGCGCCACCAGTCCCAGCGCCAGGTACACTCCCGTCAAATGTTTTCGGTACAGCGCATCGAACTCCGCATCATTCGCCGTGCTGTGTTCCGGCCCATACCACCAGCACCAGTCGCTGCCCTCCGCTGCCAGCAGCGATTCCTGCGCCTCCTTCAACCCTTCCTCCGATGGCGCGTCCGTCCTTCCCTTCGCCCGCGCATCCACCCCGTGCGCGTAAGCCTCCCGCGCATCCCACAACAATTCCCACGCCGCCACATCCTCCGTATTTCCGATCCACACATCGAAATTCGCATTAATCCACGACGCCGGAAAAATCCCATTCGTCGTCGGCAAATCTCCCGCCGCCGCAATCGTTTCGCTCGCCGTCAACGCCCGGAAATCCTGGTCGTCGCTGATCCGCCGGTAAAACTCTCGCAAAAATTGCCTTCCATTCCCCGGATAGTATTCCCAAGCATTTTCGCCATCCAAAAACAAACAAATCGTCAGCGGCTTCCCCGTCTTCACCGATTCGCCCAGTTGCCGCAGTCTCCCGTGCAAATCTGCAGCCGCGGCCCCGCTATCCATCCTGCTGTACACAAATCCCACCAGGTCGGACAAATGATGATCGCGGAACAATCCCGTGATCCCCGAATTGTTCAATTGCAATCGCCACGGTTGGTACAGTCTCTCCCCATTCGCCGGCGTTCCATTCGAGTCCCGGAAAAACCCCACGTTCAGCGTCCGCCCCAGCACTCCTTCATCCGTCCCAAACCAACGAAACCCTTCTTCCGCCGCAATCGCCAGCGCTTGGTCAGACACCGATCCTTCCGACGGCCATAATCCCACCGGCTTCGCGCCGAACACCCGCACGTGATATTCCTTAGCCCGCCGCAACTGTTCCCGCGCATCCTCGGGCCGCCGGAACGCCCGCCGCGGCAGCGGCGTTCCCGGATTTGCCACGCGCGCAATATCCGAATCGCACAGCAGCGGCAAAATCGGGTGATAAAACGGCGTTGTGCTGATCTCGACCTGTCCTCGCGCCGCCGCTTCCCGGCAAGTCGGCAACACCATGCCCATCAGCTCGATCTGCTTGGCCTTCAAATCCACCTTATCTTTCTCGGTAAAATCTTTTCCGCGGTTCGCCAGCCGGCACACCACCGGATCCTTCGTGAACCATTCTTCATCCATCCACGCCAATTGCGACAGCAGTTGCAAATCCCGCCAGTCCCGCGGCGTAAATGTCACCAGCGCCTGCGCTCCGCCAGCCACCCGCGACCATTCATACAACTCTACAAACCGCGCCCATCGTGCCATCAACCGCTCATGATTCACCTGAAACGCCCGGTCCAATATTTCCTGCTTCCCTTCCTTCGTCAGCTTCTCCGCCGGTTGAAA
This sequence comes from Candidatus Acidiferrales bacterium, assembly GCA_963701055.1. GTDB lineage: Bacteria > Acidobacteriota > Terriglobia > Acidiferrales > UBA7541 > Acidiferrum. The sequence continues at coordinate 3,185,109 of OY969563.1, forward strand.
CGCCAGGTCGAACCACGGCTCCTTGAATTTTCCGCTCGCATATTCCTCCAGCTGCATGCACAAAGATGGCACCATGTTGAATGTCGCATGAAACTTCGGAAACTCTTCGAACAGCTTCACCATTCCCCAATAATCTTTCGTCGCATGCAGCCGCGTCCACGGCAACACATACGCTCCCGTCTCCGGGTCCCGATATTGCGGCTGGTGCATGTGCCACAAAACCGCCAAATGTATACGATTCATCCCCAACCCTCTCCCCAACACAGAACCACTCACCGCAACGAGCCGTCACTCCCGCCACCCCAAACACTCCGGTTCTTGCTCTTCGCAGGGGCGCAGCACTGCTGCGCCCCACGTCCGCAAGATTCCAAATTCACCGATTCCCCTCTTCGCTCCCTACCCTCACCAAAAAAACGCGTTGTCATCCTGAGGAGTCCGCGACGAAGGATCTCAACCACCGCGTCTTGCCTAAACCCAACCACTTCTCCCACCAATCTCTTCGCGTCCTTCGCGCTCCTTCCTCTGCGTCCTCCGCGTCAAACTCCCCAGTCCCGCGACAAAAGTAAGCCACGTCACCAAATCACTAAACGCGCATTCTCCTCCACTTCCTTCCTCTCCTTCCCTTCCTCAACCTCCGTCTCCCCCATGTTACACTCCTCCTTTCGCCCATGCGTCTCCTTGATCGCTACATAGCCCGCGAAGTTATCCGCCACGCCTTTCTCGGACTCATCATCTTCACCTTCGTCCTCTTCGTCCCCAAGCTCGTCAAAATCATGGAGATTTTCGTCCGTCATTCCGGCTCCGTCTATCAGGTCATCGTCCTCTTCCTTTGCATTGTCCCCAGCGTCCTCGTCTTCACCATTCCCATGGCCGTCCTCATCGGCGTTCTTCTCGGCCTCGGCCGCATGTCCATGGACAGCGAGATCATCGCCATCACTTCCCTTGGCATCTCCCGCAAACGCATTCTCGTTCCGGTTGGTGTTCTCGCCGTGATCGGCGCGGTCCTTACCTTTATCATGACCGCTTGGCTCGCTCCCTTATCCCTCCGCACCGGCCGGGACATCGAAGCCACCCTCATCACTTCCCAAATCTCCTTCGCCGTCCAGCCCCGCGTTTTCGATGAACGCTTCCCGCACCTCGTCCTCTACGTCAACGACGTCGCCGTCAGCGGCACACACTGGAACGGCGTCTTCATCGCCGAAGCCGGCGCTGACAGCAACTCCCAGATCACTCTTGCGGAAAGTGCGATTGTAATTGCCGAACCTGCCCTCGGCAAGTTAGAGCTCCATCTCAACGACGGCACCACTCACGAATTCTCTCGCGCCACTCCAGATCATTATTCCATCACTACCTTCGGCCGCTCCGATTGGCCCATGGAATTTTCCACCATGCTTCCACCGCAGGAGCGCATCCGCAGCTATCCAGAGCGCACTCTTCGCCAGCTCTGGAACGATCGCAGCCCCAACTGGCGCGATGCTCGTGTCGAACTCAACCAGCGCTTCGCCTTCCCCTTCGCCTGTTTCGTATTCGCTTTCATCGCCGTTCCACTCGGCGCTCAACCTCGCCGCGGTGGCCGCGCTGCCGGCACACTCCTTGCCATCGTCATCATCTCTGTCTACTACCTCATCCTCGTCACCGGCGCCGGCTTCGCTCGAGAAGGCGTCGTTCCCGCCGCCATCGGCATCTGGGCCGCTAACATCATCATCGCCCTGGTCGCGTTCGTGCTCTTCCCCCGCATGGAGCGCTACCGCAGCGAAACTCGCACCCCCGCCATCTTCGCGCGCTTCACCGCCTTTCGCCGCCTGATTCGCCGCCGCTTCAAGGCCCGCCAATCCTCCACGCGTTCCGAAAACGGCGAATCCCATTTTCCTTCGTACTCCAGCCTTCCCTCCATCGTCGATCTCTACGTCCTTCGCCGCTTCGTCTATTTCTTCCTTCTCATCATGGTCGCCTTCCTCTTTCTCTTCGAAATCTTCACCTTCTTCGAACTCGCCGAAGACATTCGCCGCCATAATGTCCCCTTCGTGATCGTCATCAAATATTTCGTCTTCCTCATTCCCTATTCCGTCTATCAATTCACTCCGCTCGGCGCTCTCGTTTCCGTTCTCGTCACTCTCGGCATTCTCAGCAAGAACAACGAAATCATCGCCTTCAAAGCCAGCGGCATTTCTCTCTATCGCCTGGCTATTCCTCTTCTCATCTCCGGCCTGGCCATCGCCACCGCGCTCCTCATCCTCGACGACACCTATCTTCCCTACGCCAACCAGCGTCAGGACGAGCTTCGCGCCATCATCAAAGGTCGTCCGCCGCAAACCCACACCCGCCCCGAGCGCTGGATCTTCGGCGAAAATTCCAAGGTCTATAACTACGATCTCTTCGACCCCAAGGAAAAACTTTTCGGTGGCCTCACCGTCATCGAACTCGACCCCGTCACCTACCAGATGCGCCGCCGCATTTACGCCACTCGCGCCACTTGGCTCCCCTCTGAAAATACCTGGGGCCTCGAATCTGGCTGGGTCCGCGATTTTTCCGGAGGCTCCGTCTCCCGTTACACGCCCTTCAAGGTCACATCGTTCCCCGAACTCACCGAACCTCCCACCTACTTCAATCGCGAAGTGATCCAGGCTTTTCAGATGAGTTGGCGCGAACTCCGCCGCTACATCGCCGGCCTTCGTGATGCCGGTTTCGATGTTTCCTCGCTAACCGTCCAGCTTCACAAAAAATTTGCTTACCCGTTGATCGCGCCCATCAGCATGATGCTAGCCGTACCCTTCGCCCTCTTCGTCGGCAGCCGCGGCGCCGTAGGCGGCATCGCTATGGGCGTGGGCATCGGCATTTCCTACTGGGCCCTCTCCGCCCTCACCGAAGCCATGGGCGGCATAGGCCAACTCCCCCCCTTCCTGGCCGCCTGGTCCCCCGACCTGATCTTCTTCTTCCTGGCCCTCTACTTCTATTTCAAAATGCCCACATAAAAAATGGAGTGGCCGACGCGCTCAGCGCAGCACATGTAGTGGCCGAACTTTAGATCGGCCCTCCTGGATCCCCCACCCTGGGTCCTCGAAGGGTGGGTCCTGGGGTTTCCCCGTAGGGGCACAACATTGTTGCGCCCCATGTCAGTAAAATCACAAATTAACCTGTCATTCCGAACGAAGTCCGCGCAGTGAGGACCGCCGCCCCTTTCCGCGCCTTTTGCGGGAAGAATCCCTCTTCCCGATTACGACGTTCCCCGTGTGCAAATGCAAAGCCTACATCCCGCGCGCCGAGTCCCGCAGGTTTCGCGTGACAGGCATCCCGCACCTCCCTAAAATCATTCGCAGCAGAGAAGGAGAGCTGATATGCGAACGATGATTTTGCTACTCCTGTTGGCCGTCCTGCCACGCTACTCCCCGGCGCAACAAACTTCGCAGCCTGATCAGGCTACGCGCCAAGATGGCGTCACCCAGCGTGGTGACCATGTGATGGGCTTCTCGCACGACCTCACCGCCCATCATTTCCGGCTGCTCAAAGACGGCGGCGAGATCATCGTCGAAGCAAACGATCCCAACGACAAGACCAGCATCGAGCAGATTCGCATTCACCTGACCCACATTGTCGGCATGTTCTCGAAGGGCGATTTTGATGCGCCCATGTTGATTCACGACACAAACCCGCCCGGTGTAGCCACGATGACACGCCTGAAATCTGACATCCGCTACACCATCACGGATACCCAGAAAGGTGCCAAGATTCGCATTCTTACCAGCAGCCCGGAAACCACGGACGCAGTGCACGCCTTCCTACTGTTCCAAATCGTGGACCATCACACCGGCGACGCCCCGAACATAGCCGGCTAACCGAAAATCTGAAACCGACCACGAAGCCGAGTTCCAGCGCAGCAAATGTAGTGGCCGAACTTTAGATCGGCCACCTACTCACGCAGCCGTGGCTCTTCTCGAATCTCGCACCTCTACACTCCCTCCTCCTTGACACCCCGCAAGTCCACGCATAATTTCATAAGCAACTTAAATGCGCCCACACTTCCTTGAAACTCTTGCGCAAGATGTCCGCTTCGCCCTCCGCCAATTGCGTAAGTCTCCCGGCTTCGCAATCACAGCTATGTTGACGCTTTCTCTCGGCATCGCCTCCACCGTAGCGATCTTCGGTTTCGTGGACTCCGCATTGATCCGGCCATTGCCGTATCCCGACCTCTCCCGGCTTATGGGAGTCTTCAAGACGTCGCCGCTTGCCGGCCAGCAATTGGGTTATTCGTATCCCGATTACCTCGACCTGGTGCGCTCCAATCGTGTCTTTGCTTCCATCGCCGCTTATGACGGTGAAAGTGGTTTTATTCTCTCCGACGCCGCAGGCGTGCAGCCCGTCAACGGATTCAGCGTGACAAGCGACTTCTTTCGCATTCTTGGCGTAGCACCAATTCTGGGCACGGATTTCCCCGCTAATCCTGACAGCGCAGATTTGCTGGCCGCGCCCTCAACCGTCATCTTGAGTTATGCCGCATGGCAAAGCCGCTTTGCCGGAAAGCCAGATGTGCTGGGGAAAACGGTCACGCTGAATGGCCAATCTTATACCGTGATCGGTGTCCTGCCGCGCAGCTTCGAGTTCGCCCCCGCCGGAGCCGCCGATTTCTGGACAACCCTTCATCCTCATGCCAGCGATCCCTGCTACTTGAGCCGCGGATGCATGGCCATGAGCGTCGTTGCTCGCCTGAAGGACGGAGTCACGATTCAACAGGCATTGGCCGACGTGCGAGCCATTGCCGCACAAGAAGCAAAGGAACATCCAGATCCCGACAGAAATCGTGGCGGGAATATCCTTTCTCTCAGCCAGTGGATCCTGGGCGACATCCAACCAATTTTGCTTGCGCTGCTCGCCGGTGCAGCGCTGCTCTTGCTGATCGCATACATCAACGTGGCGGGTCTTCTTCTGGTTCGATCTGAAAGCCGCCGCCATGAATTTGCTCTGCGCGGTGTACTTGGTGCCGGCCGTGGACGCCTGACGCAGCAGTTCATCATCGAGGGGTTCGTTGTTGTAGCCGCCAGCAGCGCGCTCGGTCTGTTCACCGCGACGCTTACGCAACGGCTGCTGCTGAAATTGATTCCCGAAGACATGTTGGACTCCATGCCCTATCTGCGCGGAGGTTCGAATTGGAATGTGACAGCATTCGCGGCTGCGCTGGTGCTGATCGCTTGGATTCTGTTTGTGATAACTCCAGTCCTCCGTCTTCCGTTCGCCAGCCTGCGGTCCAGTCTGGCGGAAGGTGGTCGCGGCGCCGCCGGAATATCCTGGCGTCAACTGGGCGCAAAACTAATTGTGCTAGAGCTCGCAACTACCATGGTGCTCCTGGCAGGCGCAGGACTGCTTGGCAAAAGTCTCTACGAATTGCTGCACGTAAATATGGGATTTGACACCAGCCATATAGCCACCCTTGGGATCTCGGCGCCCGAAGCGAAGTATTCTCAGAGCGAGCAATCGTTCGCCTTGCAAACAGAAATTTTGAGCCAACTCCAAAGCTTGCCTGGCGTCATTGTCGTAGGCACGGCAAGGTCTCTTCCCGTCACCGGAGTTCCCAGCACACAAATCGGCTTTGTTGGCAGGCCAACTCTCGGCGAAACCAACGAGGTCGGGCACCAGGTAATCAGTCCCGGATACTTGGCTGTTCTCAAAGCGCACTTGATCAAAGGACGCTATTTCGACGAAAACGACAGCACCAATATCCCCACTGTCGCGATTATCAACCAGACCTTGGCGCGCCGCTATTTTCCGGGCGAAAATCCGCTAGGCCAGCAAATTTTCTATCATCAACATGGCAGTCTTCCGCAATTGAGTGGACCGCAACACCCCCTGGAAATTGTAGGCGTCTTGGCGGACGTCAAAGAGTACGCCTTGGATAAACTCGAAAAGCCGGTCGTCTATTCCCCGTCCGAGCACGGGCCGGGTCCTTCTTACAACATCGCGGTTCGCACCTCGCAAGAAGCCGCATCTGTGTTGCCCTCGCTAATCGCGGCCATCCACAAAATCGATCCTGAAATTGTCACCACTGGCGCCGCCACCATGTCTGAAATAATCCAGGGCTCATGGCCGGCGTATCTGCATCGCGTTTTAGCATGGCTGGCAGCAGGGTTCGCCGCGCTCGCGCTGATGCTCAGCACAATCGGCGTTTACGGAGTCATTGCGTATTCCGTAAGCCGCAGGACCCGAGAAATTGGCGTGCGCATGGCGCTCGGCGCAACGCGTGGCTCGGTATATCGGCTAATTCTGAAAGAGGCTGGCTGGCTGACCCTAATCGGACTAGTGATCGGACTTTCCTGCTCGATAGCCGCCGGAATGTTCATAAGCTCCCTTCTCTTTGGCGTCCATTCCTGGGACATTGCGATTTTAGCCACCGTAGCCGCCATACTCGTAACCTCCGCGCTCCTCGCAACCTACGTCGCCGCTCGCCGCGCCGCCTCCATAAATCCCATAGATGCCCTCCGCTCCGAATAAATCGCCAGCTGAAAGCAGCGTCGAATCAACGCATTGAAGGGTGTTGCATCGACCGTTTGAGCTGGCACCGTTAATCGGGAGTTGTTCGTCGCAGGCTCCACAGTCCGCGCACCGAGAGGATGACGGAGATGAGCGCGGTCACCCCGAGCGCGATCATCGTCCAGATGAAAAAGAAGGCTCCGCTGGACTTGGCGATCTCGCCGAAATGTGCCCCCGTCATGTGGAGGACGGGGACAAGCAACCCAAGGAGAGACCCGAGGAGTATTATGACGTACCCCGATCGCCGTCCGGCGAGCACTAACGCTCCGTAAAGCCAAACGACCAAGATGGGCGCTGCGATTAGGTTTGAGACTCCTCCCTGTTCGAACCCACGGACGATGTCGTCGGTCAGGTGAAACGTCATGAAGAGGATCGAGAGCAGAGACGTGATCGTTAACAAGAGGTTTTTCTTCATTTGGCTATCCTCTAACTGCTGGCTTCAACGCTGACCAAGTCTCCCGAGGCTTGGATTCTGAACTATACGCGAGGTCGGCCGTGGCAAGAGCTTTTTCTGTGGTGTTGGCCTCCTCAGGAAACACCCATACACTAGCTTCTAAAGAGCGCCTTGATCGTTGCGTCCATGTGTTCACCCCTTACGCTCGGATCTGTGTCGCTTCATCGTTTCGGTGCTGCCTACCAACCATCTCTTCGGTCATTGCGGACCATGATGACTTATGCGAACTCCCTTCCTTTGAAGGGAGGCGGGTAGCCTAACCAACCGGACGGTGACAGTTCGCACCATTCGCGACTTCAAGCATCCCCGCACAGGCGGCACCGCATTGCTTCTGCCCACGACGACAGAACTCTTGGTAATCGATCTGATCGCGCAGCATGATCCACAGCCGGATGCCCAGCTTGCGGGCTGCTGCCACGCGGGCTTTCCCCAACCCCTTCTGCACCAGTTTGCGGCGATAGAATCGCTGCAGCTCAGGATCGCGGCGCACCGCATGAGCGCCGGCTTCATTCCAAAGAAAGCGCAGCAGCGGACTGCCTTGTTTGGTCAATGAGCCGAGCCGCTGGTGCGCTCCGCTCGAGTATTCGCGTGGAATCAGTCCGACGTAACTGGCCAGCGCCTTGCCATCGGCGAAGCGTTGCGGATCGCCCAGAAAGACATCCGTGGCCAACGCCGTGACCGGGCCCACTCCCGGATGGGTTAGCAGCAAGCGTGCCCCCGAGCGCTGCTCCGCTTGCTCGGCGACTTGCGCGGTCAGTTGCTGGATTTCTTCTTCCATCTTCCGGTACAGCGCCTGCAGCATGCTGCGTCGATAAGAGGCATGCGGCGGCAACGGCAAGAAAGCAATTTTCGCCTGCCCGTCGTAGCTCCAAAGACTAGGTCCGCGTCGCAAGCCATTCGCCAAGGCGATGGCCTGCAGCGCATTTTGGATCTGCGTGCGCAGGCGCACCCAGTGGTGGCGGTGCAGCAACAAGGCGCGCAGGTCGAGCAGTTCCTGGCTGGGCCTCCAAATCGCCGGAAAGCGATTTTCGACCAGCAGCTTCAGAATCAGTTCCGCATCGCGTCGATCATGTTTTTGCTTGCGGGGTTCCGCGGCGCGAATCTTTGTGGCGTCTCCCACCTGGCATTGAATTCCCAGCTCTTCCAGCACCCTCAAAAACCACTGCATCGGTCCAATCGCTTCGATGTCCACCAGCACGGGGTGCGGAAGCTGGGAATAAAACTCCCGCACCTCACTGCCTTCGTGCATCAGCGTGCGATTCACGACTTCTCCGGTCTCGGTGTCGAGCATCGCCACGGACTGCTGGCGAGCATGTAAATCACATCCTATAATTCGCATTCGGCCTCCTTCGTTCCGAGCGCTTCGGGGTGAACACCGTAAGTCTACTCGGCTCGTCGTGAGGCCGACCTCGTTATGACATCAACCGGAGATGTGGGTAATGGATTGCTTGGCAACCAGTCAGCCAAGTTTGTGACCTGTGATAAGGGTGATGCACCATGCAACCACAGCCCAAACTCCGGGCAGCGTGGTCAACACAACAGAAAAAACAATTCCGGCCTTGTACAACCGCGTTCGTGGCGTACCGTCATAAGAAGTCGTGTCTACGATCCAGCCTAACGTGTAAAAGAAATTGGCGAGGAAGCCGTAGACGATTGGACCGATTAACATCGCAATCGTCTCCTCAAAATCGACGCCGGGTTTCACTGCAGCCGAACCCGCGATGAGCACAAGGAGCCAACTCGCTACTCCGACAATTCCAACGTACAGGTTAAAGCGAAAGCGACGTGATTCCCACCACACGATTATTTCTTTTCGTGTGCTTTGTGAGATGCCCCAACGGAGGGCGGTGGGGTGTATGCTGTCTGTGGGACGAAAAGGCAAAATCGGAATCGTAGATCATGGGAGTGGATCGTGCGTAGTTTTAGCTCGGGTTGGAGACCTAGCTGCCTCGAGGGTGTGCTACTCGCCCTCGTTGTGAGTACTCCGATTTCCCTGAATGCGCAAAGCGGATCCTCGCCGCAATCGCAGCCGGCAAAATCGGCTTCCCCGCCGCCCGCAACGCAATCGCAATCCCAGAGCACGCCTGCTTGCTCCGACGCTCCTCCCATCTTGAAGCGAGGCAAACAGCCGGATCTACCTCCCTGTCCTGACCCGCCGCCGGCCGCCTCGGCCCCGGCGGACTCCATACCCACGCATTCGCTCAGTCCCTCCAAACCCTTGATCGAAAGGGCCAGAGAGCAGGCCTTCGAGTTTTCAGGGAAGCTTCCCAACTTTGTTTGCCAGGAGGTCATGGCGCGGTATAGGCAGCGAGGCCGCGAGCAAACAGCCCTGGACGTTGTTTCGGCTGAAATCATTTACGATCAAGCCAAGGAAAGCTATCGCAACGTGAAGATCAATGACCGCCCCACGGACACGAACCTGGAGGAAATCAGTGGGTCCTGGTCCACTGGAGAATTTGCATCCACACTGCTGCTCCTTTTTTCCACCGATACGAACGCCCGGTTTCGGTCCGCCGGGACGTCTTCCATTTCGGGTATCAGCGCCCAGGTTTACGACTTTGAAGTGCCAAGGGAAACTTCGCGCTGGACGCTGCACGTTGACTCTCAGACTCTGGTTCCGGCTTACGAAGGCTCGGTATGGATAGATCCGAGCACCGCGCGCGTCCTGCGAATCGAGATGCAGGCCCGCAACATACCACCAGACTTCCCGATGGATACCATCGAATCCTCGGTCGATTATGCGAACGTGTGGATTGGCGGGACATCGTTTCTGCTTGCCGTCCATGCGGAGAGCTTGGGTTGTCCCCGAGGCCCCGGCGACTGCAGCCACAACATCATTGACTTCCGCAACTATCACGAATTCAGGGTCGACGTGAAGATTGGTAATGTGCAACATCCCTGAAGGAACTGTCCACGGCAGTTGCCTTACAATATCCATCACTCTCGTCACATCGAATCCCGGTATTATCTAGCGGTCTCAATCCCGTCTCCGAAACCGCGCCAAACACCGACTCCATTCCTTCGTTGCGCTCGCTCTTAGGCATGTTCGCGATCGCCAGCCTCTTCGCCATCCTCGGCGGCTTTCTGGACGCCTATTCCTATCTCGCGCGCGGCCACGTCTTCGCCAGCAACCTACGCAACGCCGTATCCGGTTGGGTGCAACTCGCCCTGGGGGAAACTGATCCGAAACTCCGGGGAGAAGCCATCATTGGCTCGGTGATTTTGCTGTGCTTTGCTGCTGGCACGCTACTGGGCGGTGTCAGTACGCTCCATTTGCCGGCCTACCCACTCCTTCCCGGTGTCGTATTGGCGGCTGCCGGCACGATGCTAACCATGCGGGAGCGCAAGCGGAGGCTCAATTAAAACGAGACGACACTAAAATTCAACGGGACGCCAACGGCGAGGTTGATCTTTGATCGGTCACCGGGTGACCGCCTGCGTTAGCTGCAGTTCATCAGCACCAAGCAAGGGCACCGCAGCGACGATTTTGGTTCCGGAACCGGGTCTCGATTCGATTCCAAACCGGCCGCGGACCAGATGCACGCGTTCCTGCATGCTCACCAACCCCAAACCTCGATTTGTCACCGCCTCTTCGACGTCGAAGCCGGCGCCTGCATCGCTCACGACCAACTCAATGTCATTCGCTCCAGCCTTTATTTCTACTTCGAATTGTTTTGCACCACTGTATTTGACGGCGTTGTGCAAAGCCTCCTGCGCGACTCGGAACAGGCAGAGCGAAACGTTTGCGGGCAACCGCTCGGGCACATTCTCGTCCCTGAAGGCAATGCTTACATCATATTGTTTGCGAACCTCCTCGCACAGACCTCTGATGGCGCTCACGACACCCACGAATTCAAGTTTGGAATTGTGTAACTGGTGGGACAGCGATTGCACATCATGCCCAATGTGCAAACAACGTTGCCAAATTCCTTCCAATGCCTTCTTCGTAACATCGGATGATCCGTTTACACCGCGATTCGCCAGAGCAAGCTCCGTCGACAGCAGCGCCAGTTGCTGACAAATATCGTCATGCAGCTCTCTTGCGATTCGCTGGCGCTCTTCCTCTTGAGCCTCAAGCAGTCGGCCACGGAAGCGTTTCTCACTCTCACGGAGCGCGGCTTCGGCCTTTCTCTTTCGCGCTCGTTGCCACAGCAATCCAAAGATCAAAAGAAACTGAACGACAATCACCGCAACGGCAGCAATCGCATATCTCCGGACCCGCTCCCACAGCGTCGGTTCCCGGTATAAGACTTGACTACCAGGCGGCAGCGCCGACTCCGGAATGTTCCATCGACGGAGTGCTCGCGAATCCACGCGCACCTGAAGATCGGAAGCATGTACAACGGGAATTGCCTCCGGGCGCTCACCTAACAAAACGCGTGATGCTATTTCCGCCACCCACGATCTTTCCTTCGGCCAGTCTTCGTATGCTCCACCCACGCACCCATAGTTCAGGCAGAGCGATGGCCAAGGGGAATAGGTCGGCAGCCGCTGTGCTACCGCAGTCAGGAGATCCAACGCGCCGAATGTCGGACGACTTGAATCCGGCGCGAGTTGAAAAAGGACCACGGCGTGAGGAGGGAGCGCAGCAACGCGCTCAAGGAGTTGGCCGCTGGCAGGTCCCTCGAGGTCGATCTCTTTTATCTTGTCCTGATAACGGAGAAGTTCGGTGTGTGCGACTGATGCCCAGTACGTATCCATGTTCGACGAATTGGCGATGACGGCGACGGTAGTGGTATCTGGATGAAGGTGGAGAGCGAGATCAATCGTTTCCCGAAGTCCCACGGGCACGGTCACGCCCGTTACCCCTGGCCATATCTTCTGCCCTTCCAACTCCCTGGCGCTCACGCCAGTAAAGACAATCGGCACGCCTGGAAATATCTTGTCGTGGTATAGCACCGCGAATCGAAGCTGATCGGGATTACCCGCGATGACAAGGTTCAACTTCACCCCAGCGTAGGTACGGCGGAATGTCTCTGCCTGGCTCTGCAGATACGATTCTTCTGTGATTTTCGACTGGTCCAGGTACGCGCGATAGAAGGTGATTTGCCCCGGAACACGAGCCCGCACCAAAGGGTCAAACGGCTCCCAATTAGTGGAGTTGCGTTCCACGGAGCTAAACAGCAAAAGCACATTCTTCGCCTTCGCTTGTGGCGGGGAATTAGGATTGGGAATCGCCGTTTGGGCATTCGACGTTCTTGTCGCAGCCAAGGCAAGCAGAATGAGAAGAATGGGTAAAACCAAGATTGTTTGGAAAACGGGTACGCCACTTGGGCCTCTGTGTGCACTTCGTTGACACTGCTCACGAAGCCCCATCGGCTCCTCCAAGGGACAAACTCAGAGGCAATTCACGGCTTTTCACGTTATTAGCGGTTAAATCTGACTGAGGGTTTGTTTTTTGTCAACCTATTAGCTCAACCGAAGGCCGGTTCACGGACAGCCTCGTTTCGATCGCATTTGCACCTATGGACTTCCAAAGCAGGGCAACGCCCGGATTCCTCGGCGGCGCAACCGGCAAGTAGTTGCTCGCGCAAATACCTGGAGACGGCTCAGTCGGAAGCCGAACGGAGCGCTATTCGCCAGTCGACGTACACCAGTCGCCCGCTGAGTTCACTGGAGTTCATTCATTCGATACGGGCTTACCGATCTCCCAGTGATGGCCAAACGGGTCGATGACTCTGCCGATGCGCCAGCCGTGTTGATTTTTCACTGGCCAAACGATAGCAGCTCCCGCAGCGACTGCTTTTGCGAACGCGGTATCTGGGTCGTCCATGACTAACACCATCCTTACGGTGCCGCCGCCAATCGTTTCGGGACTGAAATTCTTGTGCTCGGGGGACTCATCGGCCACCCAAAACTCCGCGCCGTCGATGGAAAGGCGGGCGACAATCGCGCCATCCGGTACATCGATACGATACACAATCTCAGCACCAAAGGCGGATTTGTAGAATTCGACTGCCTGAGCTCCTCGTCGAACAGAAAGCATCGGGGATATGGGAGTTTTCAGCATCGCCTAGTTATATACCCGCCAGACAGTTTCTTCCATCTTGCTATCGCACCTCGCATCAGCCCATATTCTTTTTCATCTCCCCGGTGTACACTCCCGCTAGTTTTATCCTTCGGAACCGCTTTCGCCGCGCGGATTTCCGGATGTCCTTACAAGCCTAGACGGAAGGTTCTTCATGCTTCGCTCGGCGCCTGCATTCGTTCTCGTCCTTGTTCTCGGCGCTGCGCTCACTCCCGTTCGCGTCGCAGCGAATTCCGCCTCGAGCGCTTCCATCACTGTCCTGGTTCAGACGTTTGGCAAACCCCACTCCGATTTTCCAGCCACGATCCAGATCCATTCCCCGCTCCTCGATTCCGAGATCTCCACCATTGTCGATACGCCGACCAGCGCCGTTTTCCCAAATCTCCCGCCTGGTCCTTACCATGTCCTGGTGTCCACTGCGGCGCTTCCCCCCGCACACCTGGACCTGAATCTTTCACCGGGCGAATCGGTCGAACTCTCGCTCATCCTCGACCATCTTTTCCCTCTGATCCTCGAGCCACGACGCAGCGTCGCCTCATCCGCTGCCCCATTCGCCGAATTTCCTCTTGCGGAGTTCACCGCCGCGACGCTCGATTCCTTCCTTGAACTTCACCTTCGCGAACCCATCGCCCCGCCTCCATCTCCATTCGGTTCCTGCTCCCTCGACGATGTCCTGCCCCACGTCTCTGCGAATGCTCGCGAATTTGTGGACAACGTCAATCGCATCACCGCCACGGAGATCGTCAAGCTCGAGCGCCGGCGCCGCAACGGCGCACTGGAAGACACTCTCCACGTCAAGGCTAAGTACGTCGCCAACATCCAACTTCGTGATTCCCGTTACTTCTCCGTGGATGAATACCGCAATGGCTATGCTAACTCAAGTGGCTTCATCGAAGCCCTTGGCTCTACTACGCTTGTCCTCGTCTTTCATCCGGTCCATCTCGACCAGTTCGATATAACCTGCAAGGGCATGAGCATTTGGAAGGGTGCCCCCGCCTATCTCCTCGATTTCCAACAGCGACCCGACCGGCCCAATACCATGAGCGCCTTCAGCACCCAGAGGGGCAACTACCCTATCAGTCTCAAGGGGACCGCATGGGTCGATGCGACTACATTTCAGGTGATTCACCTGGAAACCGATCTTCTTTATCCCATTCCTCAACTATTCCTCGATTTTGAGCACCAGTCTTTGGACTACGCCCCTGTTGTCTTCGCCGCACGCCATGTCAGCCTGTGGCTTCCTGAGTCTGTCGAGATCACGGTCCACTTGAGCGGCAAACAGTTCAATGCTCGCCATTCCTACTCGAACTACCAGCTATTCGTCGTCGACACGGGCCAGAAGATCGCCAAGCCCAAAGACGTTTCCAACTAATCTCCGGAAGTTCTCATCGGCTCACCGCTTTGGTGAACCGCATACTTCTTCGCCTTGATATGCGGGTCACCGCATTTTCTAAGAGTGCCACCGGGAAGACCGATGTATCATTCAACATCCAGCCCGCGTACGTCACGTTTACCGTGCGAGGAGTTGTCGGGACCCAGGAGCGGACCTTCCGAGATTGGGTCGCCCACAAGTGCACGAAATCCCATGACAGATTGGCAAATGCGAACAAAGCGGCCGCTCCGAGGACCGGTGCGCGACGAAGCGGGGCCGACACTCAAAAACTACATCACGCCCGCCGGGTTGCAGCGGCTGAAGGACGAGCAGCTGTTCCTACTGAGTCGCGAGCGGCCCGCGGTGGTGGAGGTCGTCGTGTGGGCTGCTAGTAACGGGGATCGCAGTGAAAACGCCGATTACCTCTACGGCAAAAAACGGCTAAACCAGATCGATTCGCGGATTCGCTTTCTCACGAAACGCATTGACGCGGCCGTGGTCGTCGATCCCGCTGCTCCGCGGCCAGGGTCAGCCGCTACGCGCGTCTTCTTCGGCGCAACCGTGACCTACAAGGACGCCGCCGGCCTCGAACACGTCGTCTCGATCGTCGGCATCGACGAGGTGGACCTCGACCGCGGCTACATCAGTTGGCGCTCGCCTCTCGCCAATGCGCTGATGAAGGCGAGCCCCGGCGACCGCGTGAACCTGTGCGCGCCAGCAAAGACGGAGCATCTCGAGATCATCGAGGTCGAGTACGCGCCGATTCCGATGGATCCTTTCCGCGTACCGCTAGGAGCTCAGTCGAAGATGTCCGGCTCGCAGGTTTAGAGCAGCAAGACGAACGGTGCGGAAAGAACCGTCAGAGTGTCCTGAACTCGCCGTTGCTGCTTTGTGGGAGACGGGAACTCCGGGCTCACGTGCCATGTTGCCCCTGGGTGTTGATGAAGCAATGAAGCGACTGCCCTGGTCATTACAGACACGCAACAAGCTGGGCTTCAGCCCCCGACGTATGCCTTCGCCCCCACCCAAAAAAATCGTCAGCCGTGTCGATTCGGCACCTTCTCGTTCGACGTATCGATAGAGCATCAATTAAGCTCTGAACTTGAACGTCGGACCAACTCAACCCGAAAAGGACAAACAAAATGCGATTCATGGTCATCGTCAAAGTCACGGAAGACACCGAAAACGAAGGCGCACTCCCCGATCCCCAGCTCATGGCCGACCTGAACAAATTCAACGACGAGCTTTTAGAAGCCGGAGTTTTGATAGTCTACGACGGTCTTCACCCCTCCTCCAAAGGCGCCCGCGTCCACTTCTCCGGCAAGAACCGCCCCACCGTCATTGACGGCCCCTTCACGGAAAGCAAGGAACTCATCGCCTCCTTCTGGTTCTGGCAGGTCAAGTCTCTCGAAGAGGCCATCGAGTGGGTCAAGCGCTGTCCCAACGAGGGCGAGTCCGACATAGAGATCCGCCAGGTCTTCGAGCCCGAAGACTTCGCATCTGCCTTCAGCGACGAGGAAATGCAGCAGGAAAAAAACTTCCGCGCTCGAATGGCAGCTAACGCAGCCAAGAAATAGTCCCGCTTGCACTGACGTATCCGAGCTAGTGCGATCGGTAGCACGCTGAATGTTCGAAAAATACAGATTCGATCGAAGTGTGAACTGAGAAGTAGAAAACAAAAAAACAGGAGGGGTCCATGCGAACGTTCCTCGTCGCCATTCTTCTTTTTGCTGCTTCAACCGGCAATGCTCAACAGGTTGCGCCGGCCCCGAAGTTCATTCGCGAGAACTCACCAGTGATCGCATTGACCTATGTCCAACTGATTGATGGCACTGGCGCGGCTGCGCAGGCGGACCAGACTGTCGTCATCGACCACGGCAAAATTGCTGCGGTGGGTTCCGCGGCAAGCACGAGCGTGCCAGCGGGCGCGAAAGTTATCGATGCGAGGGGCAAGACCGTGATTCCCGGCCTCGTGGGGATGCACGAGCATCTTTTTTATCCGGCCACAAATGACGGGGAGCCGATCTTCATCGAGCAGCCCTTTTCTTTTCCGCAGCTTTATCTGGCGAGCGGCGTGACCACGGCGCGGACGACCGGCTCGATCGAGCCTTACACGGATCTGCAAGTGAAGGCGCGCGTGGACGGCGGCCGATTGCCCGGACCGGATCTTTATCTCACCACGCCTTACCTCGAAGGCGCGCCCTCAGCTTTCTTGCAATTGCATCCCCTTAAGGATGCAGCAGAGGCCCGCGCCTTCGTCGAATACTGGCACTCCGTCGGCTTTACTTCGGTTAAAGCCTACATGGACGTGAAGCCCGAAGAATTGCGCGCGGGAATCGAAGAGGCGCACAAGCTCGGAATGAAGGTCACTGGCCATCTCTGCTCGGTCGGTTACAACGAAGCGGCGGACATGGGAATTGACAATCTGGAGCACGGTCCCTACGGCGCGCCCGACGGAGAACTTTACTCGAAAAAGAAGTCGGGCGTGTGCTTGGATGATTTTTCCGGGTACTTCGGCATGCTCGCGGAAATCATCAAGAATATCGACCCGGACGGTCCCGAGTTGCGCAAAACCATCGACACGGTCGTCGCCCATCACGTGGCCGTCACGTCCACGCTGGCCGTATTCGAAGGCGCCGCCCGCCCGCCGATAAATTCGGAGATCATGAAGAGGTCGCACGAATTGATGAGCCCGCAAGCGTGGTCAAAGGTGATGACCGTGCGAGCCAGTATGATGGATCTCGATCCATTGATTCGGGAGTGGCTTCAGAAGGAGATGAAATTCGAGCGCAATTTCGTCGCCGCCGGAGGAATGCTACTGGCCGGCTGCGATCCGACCGGCACCGGGCAAACGCTGGCCGGCTTGGGCGACCAGCGAGAAGTGGAACTTCTCGTCGAGGGGGGATTCACGCCGGTCGAAGCGGTTCACATCGCCGCGCAAAATGGCGCGATGTTCCTCGGCGCCGCCGACCGAATTGGGAGCGTGGCGGCAGGCAAGCAGGCGGATCTGGTGCTACTCAATGGCGACCTCGCGAAAGACATCACGGTAATCGAAAACCCGGAGATCGTTTTCAAGAGCGGCGTGGGCTACGACTCAAACGCGATTTACGAAAGCCTCCACGGGCAGGTTGGACTGCAGTAACGGACTGGGAGGCGTGTGTGAGAGTCGCCTCGATGCCGAAATGCTTGCTGCCCTAAGAGCTAGAGGCCTTGCCAGTGCTGGCTTCGGGATTCCGGTTTTGGAGGATTTTCGCAATCCGCGAGTACGACACTAGACAGAATGTCCTGCCAAAGACGCATTTGCCCACGTTAATCAGGAATTACAGCGGCATTGCGAAAAGTTCTACGTCATTGGCCGCATCGAGCGCTCGATTCGTGGGCGGACGCGCGTGGCGTATACCGGCAGTCCCGGACCGTAAGTTTCGAGCTTAGGTTATTTTGTAGGCGGCGCGGGCGGCGGGTCCTCTGCGTCCGTATCTACCGCAATCTTCCAATCGCCATCGGGTGGCTTCTTCCACACTAAAAGGTAGTTCCCCGTTTTTATTTCGGGCTTCCCGTCTTTTTCCGTGGTGGTATAGATGTAGTGTCCGTGCTCGTAGGCGAGATCGCCGGAGCGCGCGACAACGACGCTCGCGGTCTTCCAACTGATCGTCCACCCCGGGACAGAGAAGTCCTTCTGCATGTCGGCTCGTGTGGCTTCTTTAGTCGTCGTCGTGGCGCTGCCGTAGCCGAAACCAAAAGTGTCATCGGCGTAGAAGGAGGCGGCCTTATCAACGTCCTTCGAGCGCACGGCTTCATTGAGGGCTTGCGAGTAGGCGCGGATCGTCGCTTCGTCTTCGGCGCGTGTGTCCTTCGGCGGGGCGGGACGTGCACAACCTTGAGCCGCGACGGTGAGGAGGAGCGCCGCAGCGAGGAGCGCTGATTTAGTCATGGTGGTGCTGCTTTTTCGCGGAAGTACAGTCAGCGGGACGGCCAGCGTCGAATCTCTCTTTGCCATGGCGAGAATACTAATACCGCTGATTCAGGAAAGAAACAGTCTTCGAAAAGCATCTCACGAGCGACGCGCTCCCAACTCCTTATGGGTCAGGAAACCGGACATCTCTAACAATGTCGGCCCTGTCAAATCCTTTTTCAGCAAACCTCTCCCTCCTCTGGGAGTGGTCTTGTTTGTTCCGTTGACTTCTCGCTCGACGACCACGGCTCGCTCGCAATCTTTCGGCCGGCTTCAGTCCGACCCAAACATCTCTTCGATCAAAACTTCGACCAGGATTACTTCTTCAAACTCCCCTTTCGGGGAGCGGGATGCCCCATCAAGTTCACGGTGTTCTACTTCCCACCATGTCCGGTTTCGAGCTGTCCCGCGTACGAACCGAACTCTAGCGATGGCGAATAGTCGGAGCTATTCCGCCACATCCAGTACAAACGAACCGCCAGCCGTCGCCCCATCGCTACCTTGGCAATGCTTTTGTGTTGACGCATTGCCAGGTGTATGTATCGACGTCTCCAGTCGGGATGGACACGTGCTGCCGCTTGGGCTGCTTCCACCAACAAGAAGCGCAACAACGAATTGCCTTGCTTGCTGATGTGTCCTAGTCGCTGCTTGCGAGCACTAGACTCCTCACACGGGATCATCCCCACGTACGTGCCGATCTGCTTGCCGCGTTGAAACCGCGTCGGAGTTCCGATGATCAACACGTAGGCGAGTGCCGTAATCGGACTTACGCCGGGATGCGTCATCAGTCGCATCACTTCGGGTCGCTTTCTGGCTTCCCGTTCGACGGCTGCGGTTAATTCTTCAATCGTCGGATTCATGCGGTCCAGCAATTCCAACAGCTCTTGCCGACGCCGACTGGCCCAAGGAGCTAACGCGAGCTTTTCTAACTGCGCTCGCCCTGGTTCGCTGAATAGTTTTTTCTTCCAGCGATAGCCCTCGTTCATCGCCAACGCCTGCAACTGATTCATGATCCGGGTGCGCATCTGCACCAACCGATGCCGGTGCCAGAGAAGTTGTCGCAGATCCCGATTCTCCGGACCCGGTACCCAAATTTGCGGGAAGTTATTTTCCCGCAACAGCCGGAGTAGGAGTCGGGCGTCCTCACGATCGAACTTCTGCTTCTTCACGCGCTTGGCTTTGATCTCCGCAGGATCTCCGATCCACAGCTCGAAACCTAATTCAGCCAGTAGCCGCTCGAACCAGCGTGCATACCCGGTAGCCTCCATGCCTACCCGCACGCAGATTCCTCGCCGCTTCAGGTCTCGATAGAAAATTTCTCTGCTTGTCCATCACTGTGGTTCAGTTCCTGTTCACCACACTCACCTGTCTCTTCCATAAAAAATGCAATCGTCTGAAAGCTCGGGTGGTAATCTACGCCTATCAACATCATGTTCGGCTCCTTCTCCCGAGCCTATGGTCGTTAAGCAACCACAGTCTACTCGGGACGAGGAGCCGACATTGTTATGCAATCAAGTTCGTTCTAGAACCTGGAGGGGTTCCACGAGCGCATTTCTTGTAGGATTGAGTCGTGGCACGTCATTCCAAACGGCTCGATTACGCTGTGTACCCACCAGACTTCCAGAAGCGGGGAGTCTGCTGGACCTTTCGTCGCGTTACGAAGGCCCGGTCGAAAGCGGTGAGTCTGGGTGTTGGATCGTGGATAAGACGCTACGTGAATCTGACGCGGATACAGCCTAACGAGTGCAATTTTCAAATCGACCGACTGTGGCTGTGGAGCGGGACGAGGTTTGTTCGCATCCGCAAAGAACCACCGTTTTATCGGCACCCAGCGTTAACTCCCGTGTAGTCGGCATCTCTAACGAGGTCGGCCGTGGCAAGAGCTTTTTTCTGTGGTGTTGGCCTCCTCAGGAAACACCCATACACTAGCTTCTAAAGAGCGCCTTGATCGTTGCGTCCATGTGTTCACCCCTTACGCTCGGATCTGTGTCGCTTCATCGTTTCGGTGCTGCCCACCAACCATCTCTTCGGTCATTGCGGACAATGGTCAGGGCCTTGCCATCGGCGAAGCGTTGCGCATCGCCGATGGCACACCTGCGTGGCCAGTGCCATGACCTGCCCCACGCCCGGATGGGTCAGCAACCGCCGAGCCCCCGAGCGCTGCTCCGCTTGCGCGGCGACTTGCGCGGTCAGTTGCTCGATTTCCTCCTCCATTTTCCGATACGGCGCCCGCAGCATGCTCCGTCGATACGAGGCGTTAAAGAGAAAGTCAGCGAAAAAGCTTGTCCCGCTGATGAGATTCTTCTACAACTGTAGGCGGAAGTTGCAGCTTTTTCTTCTCCACTCAAATGGGGGTGCAATCATGACAGGACGTACGGCCGTGTGCATGCGGATTGGTGGGCTTTGTGCTCTCACTCTGACCGGTGGGCTCATAAATGCCCAGGAAAAGACGCCGGCCAATGTAGTTCAGGTTCACGTGGTCATCACAGACACCGGCGCTCAGAGTGACAGTGAAGTTCCGCGCTTGAAGCAGGAAGAAGTGAAGGTAAAGCAGGGGAAGACTTTCCTGCAGGTTACGCAGTTGATCCCCGCGCAAGAAAGCAACGCCGCATTGCAATTAATGATTTTGATCGATGACACACTCAACACTTCGGCAGTGGGAAACAATCTCAACGACCTTAAGGAATTTATCAAGGCACAACCACCGTCAACGGTCGTAGCGGTTGGCTATATGTCGAACGCAACGGTGAAGCTCGTTCGGAATTTCACCGCTGACCACGAGCAAGCCATCAAGGCCATTCGCCTGCCCCTCGGTACGTTTTCCACCATGGATAGCCCGTATCTTTCGCTCATTAGCGTCGTCAAGGGCTGGCCTCAGCAAAATGTGCGCCGCGTGGTTTTGATGGTCAGCGACGGGATCGACCGGCTGCGAGGTCAGACGCCGAGAGCCGATCAGCTTGGACCTCGTTGGGGAACTGAGCCTATGTATCACAGCATGCCTCAGATCAGCATTGACGCCACCTCCGCGAGCGAAATCAGCCAGCGCTACAACGTTCTCTTTTATTCCATTTATTCGCCAGGAGTTGGCCGTGAAGGTCGTAGCTCTTGGGACGCACAGCTAGGATTCGGCGGACTTTGCAAAATCGCGGATGAAACTGGAGGGGAATGCTACTCGCTGGGCACGTCAACGCTGGTCAGCTTCAAACCTTATCTGGACCAGTTCCAGAAATCCCTCGACAATCAGTACTATCTGGTCTTCCTGGCAACTCCGAAGAAAAAAGCCGGATTCCAGCGCGTGAATATTCTCACGGAACTGTCCAAATCAGAGATTCTGGCGCCGGATAACGTGTGGGTTCCGGTGGCGGGCAATGCCAGCCAGTGATCGCAAACTGTCAATCGCGCAGTCAGGGCCAGATTAGTCGAAAAGCCGGAGGATTGGATCATGGTATTTCTACCTGTCCGTGCAGGAAGAAGTTGGTTGGCTTGAGCTGGCGAAGGTCATTGCTTCTTTCGGCCATCCTGCTGACGGGATGGATTCCGGGATATTCCAGTTCCACCAAACTTGTAATGAGCTGGAAGAACCCCAAATACTCCGGCCAACATTTCCACAGAATTCTAGTGATTGGGATGAGTGAGAACCCTACGGTCCGAGCGGATTTCGAAGACGCGCTTTCCGCAAAGATCGCAAGAGACGGTTTTGAAGCTGTTCCCGGAAACACCATCTTGCTGCGGCCAGATTCTCCCAATGTGGATCTGGACTATCTGAAGGGTCAGATCCACGATCATAAGATTGATGCTGTGATCGTGACGCGTCTCGTTAAAGTCGATCAAAAGACGACCTACGTTCCCGGTCAGAGTTACGCGGTTCCGTATGCTTACTACGGCGGGTTCTACGGCTATTACGGTACCGTTTACCGTCAGGTTTATTCTCCGGGTTACTTGCGAGACGACACAACTGTCCGCATTGAAACCAATTTATATGATGTGACCTCGCCTAACGCAGAACTTGTTTGGACCGGGGTGAGCGACACTTTCAATCCCAAGAATGCTGAGAAAGTAATCGCCGGGCTCGTCAAGCTGGTAGTGAAGAGGTTGGAGAAGGATGCGATCCTGACGAAAAACCCTTGAAGCATCTGCCTACGAGCGCCCCGGCGGAAGTCCGCAAATCGCAAATTGAGTGCGTACTAAAACCTACTTGTCCAGGAAGCACCGGCAGGGGCCAGGCCTATCTCCCGACTTCCACGTTTGTTCAAAATCACTGCTGTCCGGTTATAAGCCGAACAGAATTAGCTGGTTAGAGTTATCGAGTAACTCCGATTGGGAGTCGAAGGCTTCGAACACCTGTAAAATGGGCACTTTTTCAAGACTCGTGATGCTCAAAATCTGTAGAATTTGGTAAAGGCTCTTTTCCAGCCCAAGACGCTTGCGAGCGATGGCCACCAGTACATACATGGAGACGGCGATCCAGATTTGAGTCTTCACGGCATTCTCGCTGGTGCCGTAGAAAGCTTTGATGCGCAAGTGCTGTTTGATCCATTTGAAAAATAATTCCACCTGCCAACGGCACTTATAGATCTGGGCAATCGTAAATGCTGGAAGCACAAAGTTGTTGGTCAGAAACTTGAGTCGCTTCTTCGTTTCGATATCGAGATAACTGACTCGGCGCAAGGAATCGGGATAGGCTTTCGCGGAATCGATCGCGGTCAGAATGACGGTGTGATCGGATCGCACGCCTGTGGTCTTGTCCACAGGATGGGAGTAGCGCCGCTGCAGCAAGACATTCTCTTTGGTGCGTACGACGAAGAATGCCGAGCAGAGGGTGAACACGAAGAGGCGTTCAAAATCGATGTAGCCGCGGTCCATCACATAGAACGCACCGGCTTCGGGAAAGAACTCATCCAGGATGTTCACGTCATGCACTTTGCCGTCCGTAATGCGGATAAACGTGGGGATATTGCCGTGCAGATCCAGTAGCGTATGCATCTTCACCGCCGCCTTGTGCTCACGAAACTTAGCCCAAGGAAAGAGCGAGAGGCAAAGATCGATGGTGGTGGAGTCCAAAGCATACAGACTCCGGTCCAGATCGACATCGATCGGATCGCTCGCATAGAGTGGCCGCGCGATAGCGATCAAGACTTGCGCAAAGTCGGCATAGATCCGCCAGTCGCGTGATTCGTTTGCGTCGGCCAGAGTGGATCGTGCCACCTTGCTTCTGAACCCCATGTGGTAGAGCTTACCGCCGATAGACTGTAGGCATGTTTCGATATCGCGGAGACTCTCTCGATACGTTAGTTGTGCGAAAGCCATCGAGAGAAACTGGTCTCGGCAGGAAAAGTTTTGTACCTTGTGATCGCCGCGGTAGCGGCTTACACATTTATGAAACTCGTAGGCGGGCAGAAAATCCATTAGCTGCGAAAAAACAGTTCGTCCGGTATTCACACCCCATTGTTTCGCAGAATCAGACCAAGCCAGGAGGAGCCAAAAACGCCGTTTGCATTTCAAATCGAAAAAAGTCGAAATGTCACTTAAGCTCCAGCGTTACAGACAGTTACGTCGGTATGAGAATTCGACAACCGGACAGTAGTGGTTCAAAATAGTTATCACTTTGCTGAGACGACATTTGGAATCCCCGTAATTGAGTTGCCATGATTCACAGCCCGTTCTATATCACGGGCGACCGCAATTCCTGGTTAGTCAGTGCGAGGTCGAGCTTTGAAACTAGGATTGAATATGCCTGTGCCTCCAAGCCAACACCGCTCTCGTTTGCTCGACTCTCCCCAAACGTGATACAACCTTGCAGATGTCACAAGAAACCAAAATTCTCTCGCTAGTGGCTTTTCTCTTCCTCCTTCTCATCCCCCCGCCAACAAACGCCAAAGTGGCCACCGATTTCGATCCCACTCTCGACTTTTCAAACTACAAAACCTTCGCCTACCTCGGCGGCACCGAAAAGCTCCTCCGCATGCAGTTGAATCCCGACCAGCTCAACAACCAGATTCACCGCTCCGTCGTTCGTGAACTTACGGCAAAAGGTCTTCGCGAAGTGCAATCGGAAAGCCACCTGGATCTAGTTGTACGTTATTGGATCGAGACGCAGAGCGAATCTGGTGTAGGTTACGGCGCCAGCTGGGGCATCTACGGCACCTACTGGACTGGCCACTGGTCCGTCCAGTACATCTCCATGCACACCCACACCGCCAACGAAGGCACCATAGGAATCGAATTGATTGACGCCAATACCAAGGGCCTGGCCTGGCGCATGTACGCCACCGAAAAAATCTACCACACCGACCCGGACAAGATCTGGAAGTCCGCCGATAGCGCCATCAAAAAAGCCTTCAAAGCCTACCAACCCTCCCCAGACGCCATCGCTGCGAAAAAACAACAATGGGCCAAAGAAGATGCCGCGAAAAACTCTCCGCAGCCCTAACTCTGCATTGTTGTAGAAAAATCGCCTTACCACTAGCAATCGGCTCCAGCAGCCGCAGGCAACTCCTTCCATGAGAAGGCCGGTTGATGTCAAGGCAGACTTTTGCTTTCTTCTTTCTTTCAGTCTATCCCATCCAGCTAAGCCGCCCCTGTCGCCATCCTTCCATTCGCACTCTTTGTGAGCGATATTCGCTCGGTGCAAGGTGGGTGTTCTCGTTCAGTAGGTGCTGCTACCTGATTATCGACCTCTCTTCTCACCTTTTGGCTGGGAGTTGGGCCCCAGGAGTTGATCGCAGTCACCTGGACTCGGCGGTCGAGCTCAGCTGTTCGGATTGAAACTTTTTAGGCCACAGCGCGCATCGCTTTTTGGCTATTGCGCAATGGTTCGTAGACCTCTCCGCTCACCCACAACCGATGCAGCAGTACTGCCAGCTTTCGAGCCACGGCAACTACCGCTCGTTTCTTGGCATTTTTTCCTCCTCGCTCTGCAAGCTTCAATCCCCATCTCCGTAGATCACTGTCTTCTCCAAATGGTCCCAGAATGTAGTGCGCACCCTGCACCATCATCGTTCGCAGATACCGATCTCCTTCCTTGCTGATTTTCTTCTGAGGTTCACTCTCCCCGGAATTCCTCCGGCCAGGTCGCAACCCCAGAAAACAACCGACCGCGCGACTCTTTGGAAATCGATACGGGTCTTCAATCGTCAGGACATAGGTCAGCGCGATCTGCGTTCCCACACCTTTCACCTGCTTTAGCAAGGACACTTCCGGGTACACTTCCTTGGCGATTTTCTCCATCCGTTCGTCGTACTCCTTGATGCGCTCGTTCAGCAATTCGATTTCTGTAAGCAATGGCTCCAGAACATCGCGCAACTCGGCGCTCAATTCAGCGGCCAGCTCCCGACTAACCTGCTGCGTACCACACTTGGGCAGTCGTTCACCAAAGGGCTTCACCAACCCACGAGCTGCGTTCACCAAGGCCGTTCGCGCACAGACCAGTTCGGCCCGCGCCCGGATCACCGATAGGTGGATTTGCGCCTTTGCACTGCGATGCCGTACTGGCCCCAACAGTTCGGGATCGATGCGTGCCAGTCGTGCCAGTGTTCGCGCGTCGTGCCGATCATCTTTTCGATTGCTCTTGGTAATCAATTCCACTTTTTGTGCGTGCGCCACAATCACTTCGTGCCCCCACTCTGTTACCAGCCGGCTTACCCAAGGAGAATGTGTTCCTGTCTCCAATGCGATCAGACTCCGCGGTATCTTTCCAAATGTCTGCTTCATCGCTTCCGGTGTTGTTGCTACTTTCTGTTCCAGAATGATTTTTCCTGCTTCATCCAAAACACAATAGAACGACCAACGATCTCCTAGATCCATACCGATCGTTAGCTTTTGCTCCTTCAAAATTTCATTACTGAATGCTTGCATAGTGCTAATCTTCTTCATCGCCGGTCTCCTTTATCTTGTGCCTCGAGCACGTCAAACATTGGGAGCGTATCGCATCCCGCTAGGAGACCGGCCTTCTCCCTCTGGTTTGTTTGAATGAATAGGACAAGGGAGGAGCGCATGGTGTAAAAGAGCTGAACTCAGCCGCGAAGCTGATTCAGAAACACCAAGGAGGCTCCTCATGCAACCTATGTATTACATCGGGCTAGATGTGCACAAGCAGGAGATCAGTTACTGCGTGAAAGACAGTAGCGGCAAGTTATTTGCTTAGGGATGGATTCCCGCCACCCGGTCGAGACTCAACGGGCCTTGGTAGTTGTCATGGCGGCCGCCACACTAGCTACGATGTTGAATAGGAGAGGCCGAAGCAGAAAGAGAAGGACCACGATGAACATCACTTCGATGCCCTCGGCGAACGCCCACATTCCAGACGAGGCATTCTGGCTAGCGATAATCTGTGCGGTCGAGGTTCCAGTGGTGACAGACTCATATAGGATCATCAGATTGCGTTTGAGAACCATAGCTTGATAGGCGAGAAGCCAGATGATGACGAAAGCGCAGACTTCATAGCCGACGCGCAGAGGGCCGTTCAGTCCTCGCACAAACCGTGTATACCGGTCCGTTTCCTCGGGAGCTTTATTTTTCAGCGTCACCAGAATTGCGAACCCGACGGGGCCCAATGCAGAGAAAAATAACCATAAGGAGGATCGCTCCTTGGACCGAATCACCAGGAAACACGCTAGCAGCCACAAGATGGCTACAACCGCTAGCGACGCCAAAAACGATAGGTGCTTCACAATGGTGAGGAGGTGGAAGTTCCGCGCATAATTTGGATGGCCTGCCGCAATTTCGGGATTAATGAGGCTGAACAGCAATCCCCCCAGGATCAAGACCAAGGGAATCAGCAAAAGCAGGACAAGCGCAACGACCATTTGTTTCTTCATTATCTATATCGTGGCATGGTCTGCCTGGGCTCTTCGATGAGGGCAAAACTTTTGTGCGTTCGTTGTTAACTCCCGGTTAGTCGGGTGGTCTCAATGGGCCGACACAACTCGCAGTTCGAACGTAACCTGCATTGAAAACAAAAGCCAAAATCGCTCGCTAGGTTAGATCATCCGGAAGGCTACCCTAGCTAGGTTTTGACCAAATACGGCCAAACAGATTCCTCATGGGAAAGGTTGTCGGATCAAGCGATGAGGCAGCGTTGCATCGACCGTTTGAGCCGGCACGCCAAACCGGAAACTTGGGCACTGCGATCCACTTTTCGGTTACCGCGTTACCCAGGAGCTGAACAGGATCTGAAGGAAATTCCTTAGACCCAAAGGCCGGGATAGACATCAAAGACGGTGTGACCGTAGTGGATGCACTGACCTTCTGGCACACAGCACTTTCTCAACAGCGCATTTTCAGCTTATTGATAACGGGAGATCAGAAACGCATCCCCGCTCGCATGAATATCCCACTGGTATGTTCTACTAACGCACTATCAGTGATCACAAAGAGCTTCAAGGTAGCGGAGCAGAATAGCAACAGCGGGCCAGACGTCGATCTGAATTAAGAAAATTTTGTGAAGGAGAACACAGCATGACTGAACTTACGCGGGAATCTGTGGGTGTGCCGTGGATTGGCGGGTGGCGCGGAACTGATCGCAGCGTGGCGCTAAAACACAAGCTGGTACTTGGCGTGATCAGCGCGATGCTGGGCGCTTTCCTCCCGGGTTGCACAGCGGACAAACATCCTTCCCAAGGTGAAACCAGTGTGGCCAATGCGGCTAAAGACGTCGTCATTCCGTTGGAGGTAGGAAAAATGAAGAACCCGTTGCCTGAGACGGATGAGGTCGTGAGCCAGGGCCAGGAAGTGTTTCTTGGGAATTGCGCTCAATGCCACGGTCCGAATGGGCGCGGAGACTCTAACCTCGGGCGCAACATGAACCCGCCTGCCATGGACCTGAGCTCAGCCCATGTGCAGCATTGGAACGACGCGGAACTGTTTTGGATCATACAAAACGGAGTGCGGCTTACAGGCATGCCTTCCTGGCGGTCGAGCATTTCTGAAAACGACACCTGGGAGCTTGCACGTTTCATCCACAAGCTGCCCCGCCCAGACGCTGCCACTGCCTCCAAAGCAGTCCCGTCACAGACACAAACTGCCATTCCCACGCAGGACAAGTACGCCCTCAAAGTGCCGAATGGCCTGGCATTCTCTGAGTTCAGGGGATACGAAAGCTGGCCGGTGATCGCCATCAGCCATAACGGAGATAAGCTTGCTGCAATCCTCGGCAATCCTGTGATGATCGATGCCTACAAGGCGGGCATTCCGGGCAACGGCAAACCCTTTCCGGATGGCGCCAAGATGGTGAAGGTCCATTGGAACGGGAAAGTGAATGAGCATGTACCCGGTGCACCAACGCTGCCAGACACACAACATGACGTTGATTTAATGCTGAAAGACAGCAAGAGGTTCGCGGACAGCGGCGGATGGGGTTACGGCGCGTTCGAGTATGACGCGGCTTCCAATGTGTTCCGGCCCGCGGACTTGAAAGACAAGCCACCGCAGGGGAACGACGCCAAGTGCGGGTTCGCGTGCCACACAATAGTGAAGACAAAAGATTACGTTTTCACGGATTACGGACACAGGTGATGCGGTCTGAGCAGACTGTTCTTGTTGTTCTTATGCACTGAAGGCAATCACCGCCGTTCTTGCAGAAACAGAAAGGCCTCAGTAATTGAACTCTCGTTGGACTGCAAGAGGGACGCACGTCGCCTGTCTGGTAGATGAGCGTTGACTCCTGGCAAGTTGCAAAATCGGAAACTTGGGCACCGGGACCCACTTGGACGGTTTCTCCGTTTATCGCCAACTTGCCGTGGCCACCATTGACGCAGTCTCGCTTTTCAGGCATCCTCACTCGTTCAGCAACTACGAATGCATCCTTCCTGACGATGAAATGACGAATCTGATGATTACTCGCCGTACGGTGTCGCGCACATTGGTAACGTTGGGTTGCGTTGTGCTGCTTGTGGCTGCCATCTTGCACTGCTTCGCATATCTAAAGTTCTCCGCCACGGCGGTGCATGGGTCGAATCTGCCCATTGCCCTGCAATCTGTTTTCGAGGTTGCCTTTCTCTCGATGGCGTGGAGTTGGATCGTCCTTGCACTCATTGTACTGGTTGTCACGTTCGGGGAACCGCGTTTGGGTAAGCCTATCGCCCTGATCTGCGGCTTCGCTGTGTTGATTCAGGCTGTATTCACTGTTCCGATGGTGGGGTTCTTCATCGGAAACGAAATGATCGGTGCCGCATCCTTGCTAATCATTATCGGCTGCTTTTTGTTCCACGGTTCGCGGGTCGAGACCTGATAGCCGCGAGCCGCCTCATACCGATCGAAGGCAAAAGCTGACCACTGATACATACTGGGACGGTTACTCCGTCTATCAGGAGTTACCCTTGTTTTTGGTCCGATAATTCCCGACACAGTGTTATTTTTGCCAATACCTCCCAAGCGTTTTGAAGCGTAAGGTAAGTCCAATCTTGAGTTAAGCCCAGTCCCTTTCGCTCCGAGTTGAAGTCGGGATTTGTGACTTGAGTCACATCAGCGACGCTGGTTGTTCGATAGGTTCCAAGTGACAGTGTGTACGTTGGGATTTGTCTACCCAAAATCGACGGATTGATTCTCGATGGTTGTGAGAACACGAGGAGAGACCATGAAATGGAACGGAACAGTAAGTCTGGCATTGGCCGCAGTGGCTACTTTATTCAGCGTCGCTGCGCCACCCGCTGCCAAGGCCCAGGGGAAGAAACCCAACATCGTTTTCATCCTCGTCGATAACGTCGGCTGGGGGGATTTCTCGGTTTAAGGGGGAAGTACACCGACTCCTCGCATAGACAAACTCGCGAGTGAGGGCATTCGCTTCACGAACTATACCGTCGAGTCTCAGTGCACGCCGTCGCGTAGCGCAATCATGACAGGACGGCAGTCGGTACGTAGTGGCACTTTTAGAGTGCCATACCCCGGAGAAGGCAAGAGCGGCTTGGCTCCGTGGGAGTACACAATCGCTGAACTCCTCTCGGACTCGGGTTACGCAACCTCACTGTGGGGTAAGTGGCATCTCGGTGAGGATGAAGGTCGGCTGCCTACTGACCAAGGATTCGATGAATGGTGGGGCTACAAGAACACCGCCGACGAGGCTGGTTATACAGCCTACGCAGCGTACAGGGCGTGGGCCAAGGCTAACGGAAAGGAGACACCCAAGATCTGGGAGGGCAAGAAGGGACAAAAGTCCACCCCCGTCCGCGAACTGGACATGCAAGTTCGCCCACTGCTTGACGAGTTGATCGTCGGGAAGGCTACCGATTACATTAAGCGAGCCGCCAAGGGCAACAAGCCTTTCTTTACTTACATAGCCTTCTCTCACATTCATCCACCAGAAAAGCCACATCCGGACTTCGACCAGACCGACCCGACCCGGTTAGGCATGTACGCAGATCTAATTGCGGAGTTGGACCATCGCGTTGGACAGGTCCTCGACTCAGTGAAGGAGGCTGGGATCGCAGAAAATACACTCATTGTGCTCTCCAGCGACAACGCCACGGTCTTCGTCCCCGCCTTCGCATTAGGTGGTTCCAACGGCCCTTGGCGTGGAGATTTCTCCACCCCGCCTACTGAGGGATCGATGCGGACACTCGCGATGGTTAGTTGGCCCGGCAAAGTTCCGTCCGGCGTAGTCACCGATGAGATGCTCTCGGCCCA
Source organism: Candidatus Acidiferrales bacterium (assembly GCA_963701055.1). GTDB lineage: Bacteria > Acidobacteriota > Terriglobia > Acidiferrales > UBA7541 > Acidiferrum. The sequence goes on from OY969563.1 coordinate 3,216,052, forward strand.
CGACTGGTACAAAACGTTCGCCGCACTTGCGGGAGCCTCAGACAAGGTGCCCACCGACCGTCCGATGGACGGCGTCGACGCCTCCAAGTTCTTGCTTGGTCAGAGTAAGACGACCGGTCGAGATGGCCTCATATTTTTCGGGCTGGACGGCTCACTGATGTCGGTCAAATCGCACAACATCAAAGTGTGGTTTCGGTACAGCGAAGGCTTCGACAAGCCCATCGTCACGCCTCAGGTTCCTATGCTCTTCGATCTCGGTAGCGACCCCGGCGAGAGATACAACAGCTTTCTCTATAAGATGGACACGGGCTGGATGGGCGACATCGTGTTTCCTTACGTCATGCAGTACGAAAAGAGCATCGCCCAATACCCGAACATAAAACCGGGCCAGGAATTCACCGGCTACGCAAAACCCAAATAAACCAATTAGTTCAGCGTCGTGAATTCGTTAGCAAGCGATCCATAGTTCCAGGAAGAAAGGACACATAAATGCGCTTTCGCCTACTGATCATAGCCATGTTTCTTGTGTGCATTTGTTTGGGAGGCGGCTCCTCCGCGATGGCTCAACAGAAGGGGCAATGGGTTCCGGGACAGTATGAACTGAATGCCGGCAATATTCCCGATCCTGGGTTGACTTATGCGAATATGCCGATCAGTTACTCCGCCAGCCAATTGAATGGACCCAATGGGAACAAGGTGCCAAGCATTACTGGGACCTATTCTTTCTGGGTGGATGAAAACATCGTCTATTACGTTCCGAAACATAAATTCCTTGGCGGATATTTCGTGAGCGCTACGTGAAGCACATGTTTCAGGAATCGAGAGGTGGAATTTCCAAAGCATCGCACCTGGCAGCGTGAGCTCGTTTCCAGCGATCAGGAAGCCAGGCGTCGAGGTCGCTTGCCGGCCACGAAGGGAGATTCATCAGCAGTTGCATGAAGTAGAGTTGCGGATCCATCTCGTGCCGGCGGCAACTGCTGGTCAAGCTGGCCAGGATCGCTGCCGTCCGTCCGCCGCGAGGGTTACCTACGAAGAGCGAGTTCTTGCGATTCAGAACCACGCGCTTCATCTCCCGTTCGCTTACATTATTATCGATGGGCACCGCGCCATCCCCGGTGAACACCGTCAGTTCTTCCCATTGGCCGAGCGTGTAGTTCACCGCTTCTGCCATGGGATGCTTTGGCAGCAACTGTTCCTTCCATGCCAGCAACTTCTGTCGCAGTTCGGCCAGCACCGGCACCGACTGTGTCTGCCGCAAGGCTAGTCTCTCCGCCACGGATCTATCCTTGGCCTGTTTTTCCACCGCAAACAGCCGACCGATCAAATCTACGGCTGCACGGGCGATCTCCGGCGCCGATTTCTCGGCCTCCACGAACTTCCGACGCGCGTGCGACCAACATCCGGCACGCGTGATCGCGTTGCCGGCCACTACTCCGTTGTAGCCGCCATAGGCATCCGCCAGCAGAACTTCGGTGTAGTCTTTCAGAAACTCTTTCGGTCCCTCTCGTCCGCGGTTCAACGTGAAGTTGAACACGTTGTATGGATTTACTTCGTCACCAACGTACACCCACATGCGTGACGACTGTGTCTGCCCCGGTCCGAGCATCGGAAAGATCGTGTCGTCGGTGGCCACCACATGAGACTGCCTTACGCGTTCCGCCATCCGCCGGTACAACGGTTCGACCACATCCGCTACGTCACCGCACCACACCGACTGGGTGGCCCGTGAAATCTCAAAACCCTGCCGTTCGAAAATATCCTCCAACCTATACAGTGGGAGGTAATCAGCAAATTTGCTGGTAACAATGAAAGCCAGCAGTCCCGGACCGGCAAAACCCTTCTCGATCGCTGTCTCCGCTTTGGCCGCTGCCTCGATCTGCGGATTTTCGCCGGCTTGTTCGCAACGGGAACAGGCATACTTCTTGCGAACATGCCGCAAGCGCTCGAAGTGTCCGGGAAGGTATTCGATCTGCCAGCTCTCCTCGCTGCCGATCTCTTCTCGCTGCTCGCCGCAGCAAGAACAGAGTCGTTGTTCTGCAGTCAGCTCATAGACGTGCGTGCTGACCGGAAGGTGGTCGAAATTCGCTAAGGCCCGCCGCCCTTTGCGCCGCTGTACGCGTCGCACTTCCGGCTCGGCTTCTCTTTGCAGAATGCTCTCTATAGGTAACGGTTTTTGTTCCAGTTCTTCGGCAAACTCGAGCAGCGCCTGCGCCAGTTCGTTCTCGCTCAAACGATCTGCCCGCGGTCCGTAGGTCGCCTTCTTGTAGCGCAACAGCTCTTTCTGCAGCTGCAGATTTTCCAAGTACAGGTCGTCGGCGCGCTGTTGCTGCTGGTCGCGCTGCTGCACCAACGAACGCAGGATCGCCTTCAGTGCTTCTTTATCGTCAGGCAATTCGGTCAAGGAATTCTCGACGGTGGGCATATCTGCTTAGACGTAACAGCAGAAACTTGGTTGCACACACGATGATTATTTTATGCGTTGTTTTTGTTTTTTTCTTCGCGAACTTATTTATTCTCTGCTTCGCGCGGCGCGTTCGTAGCGAGGCACTCGCTTCAGCTTCGAAACATCGATGCCATCCAGAATCATCGCCAGCTCGCTGGCACGCAACTCCACCGATCGCGCGCCCTGTTCTATTCGCGGCAGTTTGAAAACCCCAAGTTCCAACCGCTTGTACCACAGTACGAAGCCGTCCCGGTCCCACACGAGAATCTTCAACCGATCGCCACGCCGCGAACGGAACACAAACAGATGGCCGCTTTGCGGGTTCTCTCCGATCACTGTCTTCACGCGTTCCGCCAGCCGATCGAATCCACAGCGCATATCCGTCGCTTCACTGGTCATCCAGATCCGCGCTCCTTGTGCACGATCCATCGCCTGCAAACTTGGCAGCCCAATCACCCCGCTGCCTCCACCACCGTCAGCAACGCCCGCACGTGTTCAGCATCGAATCCAGGCCGCACCATTAGGCTTCGCCCATTCTGCAATCGGATTTCAACCGCGTCACCGGTTGGCGCGCTCTCGGTTACCTGCACTTCCAGAAACTTCGCCTGCGTATCTTCCTGCAACCGCTTCTTCCACGTGAAAAAATACGGCCGGCACAACCCTCGCTCACGGCAGAATGCCGTCCCCGTCTGCCCGCTTCGTGCATGTTCTCGGATCAACCTTCGCCACTTCGTCCATGCCTTCTTTGTACGTTTGGTCATGGCGTAACTTTGCGGTGCGAAGGAATCTTTCACAAGATGGGGTTCGTTGAGCGCTCACGATATTTCATGCCCTTCGTGGAACTGAACTGGGCGAGCGGTAACTTAGTCGCTGCCATACCTACTATGAGCCTCAGCGGCAGCGGAGGCGGATCCGGTTTTGCGGACACGTATTTCCAGCCAGTGCAAATGGGTTGGCACATTAAGAATCGAGTGGACTTTGACGCCGGATATGCCTTCATCGCGCCGACGGGCCGATACACTCCAGGAGCCTCCAACAATGTGGGCTCCGGATATTGGGGCAACTTTATAACGAGTCAAACCACGCTTTACATCACCAAGAACAAGGGAACCAGCGCAAACATGACCACCGCCTGGGAAATTCACGGACAAAAGAGTGGCAGCAACATAACACCGGGCCAGGCGTTCACCGATGAGTGGGGCCTTGGACAGGTGCTTCCCCTGAAAAAAGACATGAGCATGCTGGGCCAACTCGGCTTCATTGGGTACGACCAATGGCAGGTTTCCCACAGCAGCGGAACATTATTCATTCCAGGTCTGCCGCCCGTCCCCGAGAGCTCGATTCCCTTCTACTCCGTGCATGCCATGGGTGTCCAAGCCAATTTCATCCTCCCGGCCAAGGATTTCGCAGCCTTCTTCAAATACCTGGATGAATACCGTGCCTTAGCTCGTCCGCAAGGCCGCACCATCGTATTCGGTTTTTCATGGACGTTGCGGATTCCCAAACCAACGCCACCAGCAACACCAGCGCCGAAGTCGTAGCTGCTACATTCACAAGGACGCACCCTCCGCTGACAAGAAAGCAAATTGGCTTCCAGATCTTCGGCGATTACTAGCGTTAAGCGGGACTTAAGGCTGCTGGAGCAGCGGGAAACTATCTTCCCACAAAGGGTCCGTGCAGACTTTGATGATGCAGAGTCGGCCACGTTGGCGACGCTGGACGATTACGCTTCATCTCCAACAATCCTGCCGGATGCGGTATCGTTCGGATAGTTGAAGAAGAGCTGATTGCCGTCGGGATCATCGACCACCAGTAGACGGTAGCCCCACGAACCATCCTTGACCGAAACGCCCTTGGCCTCGAGTTCCGCGCGAAGCGCGTCCAACGTGGCCACCTGCTTCTCCCGCTCGACGTTCACGGAAATGAACATCAGCCCTTTACCAATCTTCTCCGGCCACGTGTCGGCCAGGATCAGCGCGCAGCCATGCCGCTCGACTTGTGCAACGTGCGTTCTGCCGTCCTCCTCGTAGCGCCAGGGGCTCGTGAAGCCGAGCCGATCAACGTAAAAGCGGAGCGAGGCCGCAACGTCCGTCACGTGTAGAACCGGGCGCGCGAACCAGTCTGTCATAGGCCATCTATCTCCACACAGCCACCAAACTCTTGTGAACCTTACCCTTAGAAAAAATGTCATTCCGAACGGAGTCCGCGAAGTGAGGACCGCCGCCCCTTTCCGCGCCTTTTGCGGAAAGAATCCCTCTTCGATCCACGCGTCTTGCCTCCCAAACTGTTCCCAATTTATTTTCTGCCCACCTTCACCTTCTGCTCCCCGCCGTGCAACGCCACCTTCTTCCCCGCCCACTCCAGCTCCCCTTCCACCCCCGCAGGCAACGTCACCTCTCCTTCCGACCCCTCCACCCCGTTCGTAAACCGCACCTCTACCATCCCCCGCGGCGTCGGCATTCCCGCTTCCACATGGTTCACCCCCGCCAAATGCGGCGCAATCCGCACCTTCCCAAATCCCGCGCTCTCCGGACGTATCCCCGCCACAATCGTCAGTAAATCAAAATTCGGATGCGCGCTCCACGCATGCGAATCCGATCGCGTCGGCTCTGGCGATTCCGCCCATGTCGACAATCCCAACCCCACCATCTCCCGCCACGGGCCCAACAATTCCAAATAACGGTCTCCCATCCCCACATGTTCCAGCGCTCGCGCCAGATAAAATCGAAAATAATAAGTAGCCAGCGTCATCTTCGGCGCCGCGCCGTCAGCCGTAAACCCCTTGTCGCTTGCCGACAAAATCTTGTTCATCACTGCCGTTTGCCGTTCCTTCGGGATCACATCCAACCAAACCCCCAAAATATTCGCGTGCTGGCTGAAATGGTTTTTTGCCGGAGTGTCCGCCAGCAATCCATACTTTTCGTCCCAGCACAATTTCAAAACTCCTGCCGCCGCGCGCCCCCCCGCCGCACGATATTCGTCCGCCAAATGACGGTCGCCATACAAATCCTCCAACTCCGCCGCATACCGCAGCGCCTCCACAAACTGCAGCGTCAATATTGACGACCCTCCATCCGCCTCCTGCTCTGGTTCGCCAAAATCAAAATCCTTTCCCCAATCCACAAATGGCCACCACGCAATCTTCCCCAACAAACCATCCGCCCTCTGCCGCCGCACAAACCACTCCAGCACCGTCCGCGTTCCCGGTAATTCCTGGCGCACAAAATCCGCATCCCCGCGATACATCCAGAAATCGTGCACCATCCCCACCCACAGCAGCGAAAACGTCGGGATCATCTGCACCAGCTCCGACGGATACCGGCTTTGCGTCAATCCATCCGGCACGCGCGAATCGTTGAACGCTTCCATCGCTTGTCGCGCCAATCGATCGTCGCCCGCCACCGTGTACGAAATCAGTGCCTGAATCCGCGTATCCCCGATGTATTGCAGCCTCTCCCAATACGGCGTGTCCATATACGTATCGTGCGCATCCAGCCGCGCCGTTCTCCACCCAATTTCCCAAATCTTCCCCGTCATTCCATCATCCGCCCGGAAATATCCCTTCTCCTCAAACGGGTAAGCCGTAAACCACGTCTGCAATCCTTCAATCTTGATCGGCTCCTCGCCGGTCTCCACATCAATCTGCAAATATCTCCAGGTCCTCCACGCCAGCGGCATGAAAGTCCGTGGCACAGGCACTCCTGCCTGTGTTCCTGGGTTTTCCCCACTCTTTTCCGTGGGCCCCGCAATAAACTCATCCGAAATTCCCACAATATGCTTCCCCGCAATCTCGTCGCGATTCCCTTTCTCTCCCTTCTCATCGTAAAGCGCTTCCGAATACGTAACTCGAATCTTGCTCCCCGCTCCCCCGCTCACCGTCAACGCCGGATAGGCCGTAACCAATTCTCCCCGGTCCACTAAAATGCTCGCCTTCGTGTGCGCCGCCACCTCAAAAGCCTTCGCCGGAAATCCCGCTGGCATCGCCACGCCCGTGGCGCGCACCACCCTCCCGCTAGGCACTTCCTTCATCCCCATCGCCGGCAAAGGATCAGCCACCAACTGCCAGTTATTCGGCGCGTCTCGTTCTTCCCTCATCGCCCCGTGCCCCAACGTCACCGCTTTCGTCCATCCGCCAGTAATTCCCTCGTGATCCCAATCCCAATCAATTTTCGCCGCGTCCCACCGCTCCCCCGGCCCCGCCGCAAAATAAAATCCCCCCGCCTCGGGCCGCATTGTCGCAATTCCCTTTTCCTGCTCCACTTCCCAACTCGCATCCGTGTCCGCCGCCCGTTCCGCCTTACTTTTCCCATGCACCAGAAATCCCGTACGGTTGCTCATCTGCGCCACCGCCGCATGCACGCCAAAATTCCACACCGTCGCGCCCAACACATTTTTCCCCGCATGCAAAAACGGCCCCAGATCAAACGTCTCATACCGCCAGTGCGCCAAATCCCCGCGGCTCGGCCCCGTTCCCACCCGTTTCCCATTCACATAAAACACAAACTGATTGTCCGCGCTCACATCCACAAAAAAATGTTCCGGCGCCGCCGCCAGCTCAATCACCTTCCGGAAATGCAGCACCACCTCATCCCGCTGCGCCACTCCCTCCGCCGTAATCCATTCCGCCTTCCAATTCTTCCCCTCACTGTCCGGCGCATCCGCCCTCGCACTCACCGCGCCCATCCACACAAAAACCACCACCACCAAAACAAAAATAAGTTTTCGCATGCCCCTACCCTAATCCCCCAACCCCCCAAACCGCAAGCACCACCAACACACACACCCGCCTATGCTCTCGTAGCGCTGGCTTTATGCCAGCGTCTTGGGGTTCTGTCCGTACGCGGCGCAGCACCACCACGCCCCAAGTCCGCACAATCAGAAATTAACCTGTCATCCCGAACGAAATGAGGGACCTGCTTTTCTCCTCTTCTCGGCGCCCCACTCTGAGTCCGCGAAGGGTGGCTCTTGGATTTTCTTGCCCTTGTAGCGCCGTGCCTTCAGGCCGGCATCTTGGGGTTCCTTCCCCGCCAAAAAATAAACCACGTCATTCCGAACGGAGTCCGTGCAGTGAGGACCGTCGCCCCTTTCCGCGCCTTTCGCGGAAAGAATCCCTCTTCGACCTCACCGTCTCGCAACTACCTAAATTGTCTTTTGGAATTCCAACAAACGCAGAACATCACCAACAACGCACCAAACTCCCGACTACAAACTCCCGACTACAAACTCCCGACTCCCGACTGCCCCGCCGCCACTCTCCGCATCGGCTTCGCTCCCGACGCTGGAAACGTCATACTCCAGAATTTCTCTCCGCCCTCAACAAACTCAAACGACGCCTGCACCTGTCCTTCTTTCGAACTCCGCACCGCCACAATCCGCGCCGTCGCTTTCTTCCCGTTATATTCGTTCATCACATGCAGCGCCTGGCCCACTCCCAATTCCTGTTCCAGCAGCACCACGCCGCCATGCCCGCTCACGCTCACCGACCGCGTCCAATAACGAAATTTCTCTCCGCCCTCAACCTCGCCAAACACCAGCACGTTAATACACATCACCGCCCGTCGCGTCCGTCTGCGTTCCACTCGCCGAAAATGTAATAGGGACATCTTCCTCTTCCTCCGCCGTTCTCAGTTCAACGCGCTCGCGTATGCGTTGCGCGCACCGCAGCCAACCGCAGTCGCTGTACGCACCAATCGCTCCAAACCACAAAAACGTACCATTCCCACACAACTGCATTCTCCCTACCCCCACCGCCAACCCCAATAGCAACCCAGTACCATCCCCACCCCCAATCCGTACTACCCCACGCCCCAACGAGCGGCACAATCACCCCGGCCCGTGCTCTTCGCCCAATCCTGTAGTGGCGGGTCTTTAGACCCGTGCCTCTGCCCCAGGCGCCGCGCCGGGGCCTCCAGGGGTTGCCTTTTCTAGAGGCCATCTTCTGTTATCTTCTCCCGGGCGCCCCACTCAAACTCTGAGGAGTCCGCGACGAGGATCTCAACCACCGCGTCTTGCCTCCCAACAAAACTCCGACTCCCGACTACAAACTACCGACTCCCCTGCACCTCCACCCCCTCCTCCAACCGCACCATCCCGCTTCCCCCCACTTCCACACTCTTCCCCTTCTTCACATACCCCGCCAACACTCCCGGCTTCATCCAATCGAATCCCCACGCATCTTCCACCGCCACAATCGTGTACTTCCCCGCTATCACTCCCTGCAACGCAAACGTCCCATCAAAATCGCTCTGATCCCGCCGAAACCATTCCACATGCCTTTCCGGATCATTCGGTACCAGCGCCACCATCACTCCCGCCGCCGGCTTTCCATGCTTCATCGCCACGCCCTCAACCAGCCCGTCCCCAGCCGCCACTTCCGCCGTCACATCCGTCCCCGCGCCAGGCGTCACAATCACATCATGCCCCGCCGTCTCCGCAGTCCCCGCCATAGTCCGCACCACCGCATACGTCCTACCCTGCGCCAGCACCACCAACGCATATTTCCCAGGTCTCACCGCCTCAAACGTCACGTTCCCTCGCGCATCCGCGGGCATCGCTTGCGCCATTCTCTGCCCCGCATCGCGCAGCCCCACCACGTACATTCTCGGCAGTCCCTGCCCATCCGCAAACTTTACCGTCACATTCAGTTTCCCCAACGCCTCGCCCTCGGTTGCATTCAAATCCTGCCCGTCGCGCCGCAGGTCCATCTCGCTGAATTCCTGCGGCGCGTTGGGATCGCCGCTTCGAATGTTCACGTCGTATCGCCCCGCCGGCACTCCCGCGAACTCCATCACCCCCGGTGCCACCTGACGCAGTTCTCCCACCGGAGCGCCTTCGGTCATATCAAACACGTGCCGCTGCAATATCGGGATCTGCAACCCGCGCCCGTCCTCCTCCATAGACATGTGAAACAACAAATGCAGCGCCGGCACCGGGTTCATCCGGATATCAATCTCGCGCTTTTCCCCGCCCTTCAACTCAATCGCCGCCGCCTCATCCGATTCTGTCCCTCCGCCGTAATACGTCGTCGGATACGCCACATCCAGCCCCGCCAAAACTTTCTGCCCCGCATCACCACTCGCGTCCCCGCTGGCCGGATGCACCGCGTACCACGGCTTTGCATTTGCCGAAACAAAATACGTTCCCGGCTGCAGCCCTCCCATATCGAAATATCCCCGGTCGTCGCTCGAAGCCCCGCCCGCATGATTCACCCGGCTCATCCCGCCGCTGTGATCCTCCACAAATAATTGCACCTGCGCGCTTCGCACCGGCTCCCCCGATTCATCCAGCACGTGCCCGCTGATCGTCGCCATCGGCGTCAAGCGCAGCACCAGCTTGTCTGTCGCAAATTCCGTCCCCGTCACAATCGCCGTGGAGTATCTCTCGTGCTGCTCGAAGAACGACGTGATGTATCCCTGCCGCGATCCTTGCAGCGAATATTTCCCCGCAGCCAGATGCGCAAACTCAAAATGCCCGCCCTCGCCCGTCTCCATCTCGATTCGCTGCATCCGCGCGCGCGTATCCGCAATCGACACCCTCACGCGCCCCAGCGGCGCCCCCGTAATCGCATTCACCACCGTCCCCGCAATCACGTACCCCTGCTCCTGTGGCACAGGCGCTGCTGCTTGCCCCGAGCTTCGAAGTGCTTGCCCTGAGTCGCGAAGGGCCTGTGTCTTGGGTTGCACAAGCCCTACAGAAACCAGCAAAACCCCACACAAATAAATACAAACCCTCCGCCCCGGCATCATTCCCCATCCTCGGAATTCAGCTTCACCTGCGCACTCACCTTCTGCCCCGCCTCCACATGAATCACTTTCCCCTTGCTCTCCAGCGCTTCCATGTCACTTCCTAGCAGCGGCGCCCCCGACTCGGCGTATGCCACCACCAGATATTCCCCTGGCGCCACTTGTCCGATCCTCGCTGAACCATTCCGCAACCCATGGCCCTGTAGCGGTGATTCAACTCCGTGTTCTTCCATCGGAAGCAAGTACACATATCCGGACGAAGAATTTTCACCGTCTTGTGTTGCACCTCCCGGCACTCCCGCCCCTGGTTCTAACGAAACATTCACCTCGCCTCCGTCATCGCGCAACGTAATCTCAATAGGCGCCGCCGCGCCTCCCAATCCCACCGCCAACGGCTGCCGCAGCAAATCCACTCCACCGGATTCGATCGATGCCACATATCCCCGCCCGGGCATAACTCTTACCCGATATTGTCCTGGCGCCACATTCTTAATCGCCAGCAAGTGTCCATCCGACCCCTCCGCAGGAAACGCCTCCGTCGAACCCATCCTCTCGGAATCTCCGATCGGCTCCAAGTTCACATGCACGTTCAACATCACCCTTCCACCAGCCATCGTATGCGTCGCTTCCTCTCCATTTCCAAAGTTACTCGGCTCCGTTTGAAACACTTCATGCACATTCACCGTCACCGACGCATCTGGCACCAGCGTCAGCGCCGTCCCTTCCAGCGGCCTTCCTCGCACCGTGAAATTCAGTATCCCCGTCGATTGATCCTGGCCGCCCAGCGCGGTCGCCTCCACCGTATAATTTCCGTCCGGCAGCATTCCTTCGATCGCTCCATCCATCGGGTTGTATCCCAGCGACCATCCCGGACTGTGCGTGCCCATCGGCGCGACCTGCAAATTCATGGGCCGTCCCGGCTGCGCATTTCTCACCCCAATCTGCACCGGATAATATTCCCGCCGCGCCACCGTCAGATTCACCTGCGCCGTTTCTCCGGCCTTCACCACAATCGCGCTAGCCGCGGAAAAATCCGTAGTGTTCGGATAATAAATCGGAGGGTATCCAAACATCGGCGCTCCCGGCACCGGCCGCATCGAATCGCGATCCATCTGCTCGTGTGTGATCAACTTGTACGTCCCGGCCTTCAATCCGCTGAACCGGAATTCCCCATTCGCCCACGTCCGAAAAATCGTCGCCGGCGTCCACGTCTCTTGCCCGTAATGAAACTCTTTCTCATACAATTGGCACTGGATCTGCACTTCTCCATCCGACCCCGGCACGTCCACACGCCCCACAATCAACGCCTCCGGCACTAATGCAATCGTGACGTCCTCCGCATCTTCCCCGCCTCCCCACGCGTACGGAATCGACCGCGACAGCTCCAAAAATTCCGGCTTCCGCACCTCGAACCGCCGCCTTTCTCTGGCGCCAATCGTCACGTTCGCCACTCCCACCTTCGAGTCCGTAATCTTCAGCGCAAACTCTCCGCGATCGTCCGTAAAAACCGCCGCCTGATTTCCACCTTCAACCACTAGCGCCCGTCCCACCGGCACCCCAGTCACCGCATTCACAACCCTCCCCCGCACCACACTAACCACCTCCTCGCCGGGTGGCACTCCTGCCTGTATTCTTGGGTCATCCCCCGCCACCGTGCCCTGCGCCCACACCTCCCCACACCAAATCCCAACACAAACTATCACCGCACCGAATCGCACAAATCTCATCCCTCATACCTCATAAGCCACCTTCCCCATCCATAACCACGCCGATTCTACTCCCGCCTGTCCCCGATGCCGCACAAAAAAACACGTGCTGTCACCCCGCGAAGTCCGCGACGAAGATCTACAACACGGGTCTCGTCTCCCCGCCCAAATTTCCAATTTCTCTTTTCCACTTTCCCTCCCTTTACTTCCTCCTCCCCCCATTCCATACTCCCTTCATCGGAGGACCCTATGCCCACCGTCCCCGTTCACGTACCGCATCCTTCATCCCACTTCACCACTGCCGTCACCACGCTAGCGTCTCTCGCCGTTGGCGCCGCCTTCTTCGCTCTCTGGTTCTGGCTTCTCCCACCCTGGCTAGGCTTCCGCACAGACACTACCACTCCCACCTGGCGCTGGCTCTTCGCCATCCCGTCCATCCTCGGCTTCGCCATCGCACTCCGCTGCATCTGGGACTTCGGCCGCACAGGCCACGGCACACCCGCGCCCATCGCACCGCCGCAAAATTTAGTTGTAGTTGGTTTTTACCGCTACGTCCGCAATCCGATGTACGTCGGCTTCTTCATCGGCTGGATCAGCCTCTGGATCGTCTTCGGCCAGGCCAATCCCCTGGTAATCATCTCCGCCGCAGCCGTCGTCCTCGGCGTCCACCTCTTCGTCCTCTTCTACGAAGAACCCACCCTACGCAAAAAATTCGGCCCCGCCTACTCCGCCTACACCCAAAACGTCCACCGCTGGCTCCCCCGCCTTCACCCCTGGTCCCCCCAGTAGCACAACCTTCACCCCGAGTGGCACAGGCACTCCTGCCTCTGCTCTTGGGTCATGTAGTGGCCGAACTTTAGATCGGCCACTCTGCCGCCAGCGCCGTAGTTGCGCGCGGCCTCCTGGGTTTGTAGCGCCGTGCCTTCAGGCCGGCATCTTGGGTTCCTCTTCGTAGCCGTGCCGCACCGTCGCCACCCATGTCCGCGAGATCTCAAATTTCAAAACGCCTAATATCGCCAAAAAAGAAAAACACGTCATTCCGAACGCAGTCCGCGTAGTGAGGAATCCCTCTTCGATCTCAACAACGACACCCAACTCAACCCAACCAAAATCGCGCCACCTCTTAAAACTCCCGACTGCCAACTCCCAAACTACTTCCCACTAACCTCCACCAAATTATCCTCCGGATTCCGGTCAATCAACTTGTTGTACGGATCAATCCCCGCAAACGTCGGCTTCTCGTCCACCACCACTTCCACCGTCGACTTGTCCGTATCAAACTTCTTCTTCTCCATATACAGCTTCTTCAAATGTTCCTTCGTACCGCTGAACACGCCTACATCAATCCAGTCGTGTATCGGCATCGCCGTCTCGTTCCCCGATCCATCGGCCTTCCGTTTCCCAGTCTCCACCGTCAGCGTCACCTTGTACTTCCTGCCTTCCGGCGTCACCACCGCCGACGTCGCCTTGTTCTCATACAACACAATCGATTCGAACATATCGTCCACCACGTACTGCAGCTCCGGCGGCGTGGCCTCCCGCATCGCCTCCACAAATCCGCGCGTGTCCGGATATGGTCCCGTCGCATACCGGTTCTTCTCCAGGTACCCGCGCAGCGCCGCGTTCAACTTGTCTTCCCCGATGTAATCGCTCAGCGCAAACATCACCAGCGCGCCCTTGTAATACCAGACGTACGGTTCGTTCTGCACCAGCGCCAGCGGCGGCTCATGCCGCACTTCTCCCGCGCGCCCCCGCAAATAACGGTCCAGCTCGTACTTCAGATACTTCCGCGTATTCTCTTCCCCATACTTCTTCTTCATCACCTGCAGCGCCGAATATTCCGCCAGCGTCTCGGACATCATGTTCGACCCTTGCGTCATGCTCCCGATCAGCTGGTGTCCCCACCACTGGTGCGCCAGTTCGTGCGCGTTCACGAAGTACAACAAATCCAGGTCGTCGCTCTTCTTCATCCTCTCGATGAACCCGATGCCCTCCGAAAACGGCACGGTGTTCGGAAACGATTGCGCAAACTGCCGGTAGCGTGGAAATTCCAGAACGCGAAACTGTGTGAACTGGAACGGCCCGAAATTCGTCTCGTAATACTCCAGTCCCGCCTTCGCCGACTCCATCATCTTGTCCAGGTTATACTCATGCCCCGGCGTGTAATACACCTCCAGGTTCACGTTCTTCCACTTGTCCCGCTTCACGTCAAAACGCCCGGACAAAAACGAATAGAAATTATTGATTCGCGTATCGCCCATGTCGTAGGCAAAATAGCGCCGCCCGCTCTCCGTCCACTCCTTCGTCAAATATCCCGGCGCAATCGCAATCTGGTCCGCCGAAGTGCTCACTACGCATTTGAACGTGATCCATTCCGAATCCGGCGTAAAAATATTCAGGTTCGAATAGTACGGATCGCCTCGCGGCGCCATCTCCTCATACTCCCCCAGCTTCTCTTCCCGCCGCCGCACCGGCTCGTCCAGTTCGATCTGCCGCGAATATCCCAGGCTTGGGAAATAATCGCGGTCGAAAAACGTTCCGTTGTACGCCAGTTCCGGGCGCTCGCCGCCGTCCTTGAATCCCTTCGTCTTCGACGCCGCGCGGAAATCCATGCGCAGCGCATCCCCCGGTTGCAGCGGCTGTTCCAGCGTATAAATCTCATAAAAGTGCACCTTGTCGCTCAGTTTGTTCTTGAACGCCCGGTCAAACTTCACTTCCTCGATCGATTCCTGCGCCTCCGTCAGATGAATCTCCGTGATCGGCTGGTCCGTGCGGTTCGTCATCACGTAATGCCCGTTCGCCCTAAACGACCGCGTCTCCGGATAAATATCCACCGCCACTTCCACATCGGTGATTTTCGGCTGCGGAAATTTCTCATATTTCTTGTATCGCCGCTCGTACTCCGCCCGCCGGTCCCGCTCCGTGAACGTCGTCCGATAAACGTTCATCACATGCGCGTTGTAGTAGAACCATCCTCCTGCCGCCACCGCCAACCCCGCGCACAGCACCGCCGCCGGCGCTAGTCGCGGAAAGCGTTCCCGCATCAGCTTCAGCCGTATCGCAAATCGCGTGTCCGTCCCGCGCCTCGCCAACGCAATCGCCAGCACTCCCAGCACTCCGCCAATCGCCAGCCAGTACAAATTGATCCAAACAAGCGCCTTCACAAAATGTCCGTACCCGTTCATATCCGAGTACGTATACGGCGTAATCTCCCCGTACAGCCACAACCGGTTCTCCACTCCATACCGGTACAGCACCGGAATCAAAATGATGAATCCGATGATGATCGCGTGCCCCACGAACTTATTTCTCACCACCGTGTGCACGAATAACGCCAGCAGCACGATCATCAGCAGTTGCGGCAGCCAGATCAGGTACAGTTCCACCACATAATGTAAAAGCTCGTACTTATAGAATCCTCGCAGCGTCTGCGTCACCACACCCAGAACCAGGATGATCGTCAACATCGTCAGGCACACCAGCGTCAACGCCGTCGCCTTGCTTACCCAATCCGTCCAATCCTTCTCCGGCAACGCATCGTGGATCTGCTCGAACCGCACGTCCCGCTCTCTCCAGATCAATTCCCCCGCGTACAGGGCGACCACGATGATCATGAACAGGAATCCGTCCCCGGACATCGTGTTCAACACCACATACGTCACCGGCCACACATCCACTCCGCTCACATTCCCCGCCAGCCAGCCGTCCGCCCCGCAGAAAAACACCAACAGCAGCCCGATCGCCCAGAACACCGGCTCCCGAAAAATATTCCTGGCCCGCATCTTCGTCATCGACCAGAACTGCGCCCACGTCGTCCCCGCATTGAATACCTGCGTCACCGCTGGCAATTGCGCCACCGCTCGCGGACGCGCCTTCTTCTCTTGCTCCTCCGCCTCCGCTGCTTCTCGCGCCTTTTTGTTCGCTCTCTTCGAGGTCAACGCTTCCGCCGACATCGGGAACAGCACGTACGTCACCGCCAGCGCCACGATTCCCACGCCCGTCCACAGCAGCCGGTTGTAAAGAACTGTTCCAGACCAATCCAGAAACTTGCTGTTCTGTTCCGCCACCGTCCAGTAGCGCGTCACCGCTCTCACCAGAATCAGCCCCATCGGATCGCCCACCGACGCCCAGAACCGGTCCAACTTGTTCGCCGTGTCCACCCACAGAAACAAAACCAGGTACACCACAAACACCGCTACACCCTGCAGGTACACCACAATGATTCTTCGCGATAGCGCCGCCACGCAGAAAAACAGCGCCCCCAGGAAAAACAGATTCACCATCGTAATCTGCACGAACGGCCGCACGTAATCCATCAAGTGCAACGGCGCCAACCGCGTCTTGTCCGCCCACGGCATGAACGCTCCCACGATCCCGCCCGCGATCAACCCGGTGAACACGAACACGCACACCACATACGACGCCAGCCACTTTCCTCCCAGATAATCGAATTTCTTCACTGGCTTCGTGAAGATCATCGCGTACGTGTCCTGCTGGAAATCCCTCAGGATCGCTGGCCCAAAAATTGCCGCGATCAGAATCACCCCGAACATCGTCAGGAAAGTGTCCATCAGCGTCAGCGCGTACGGCCCGTTCTTCAGTACCTTCCCCACTCCGATCGGCCCAAAGTTTTCCGTAGACACCGAAAAAAACACCATCGCGAACGGAATCAGAAAAAAGATATAAGTCGACACGCTCCGCAGCCGCAGTTTCATCTCAAACCAAAAAATTGTCCAAAACATTCCCACTCCTTCACATCCGCGTAGGGGCGCCGCACCGCTGCGTCCTATGTCCGCAGGATCCCCAAATCTTCCGCTCTCAAATCGCTACAAACACAGCGCCGCCTCTTTACTCCCGACTACAAACTCCCAACTGCCGACTTCCTCAATTCCTCTCCGCCTTCCCCAAATTCAAAAAATACACATCCTCCAGATCCGCCTCCGCGCTCTCAAACCCCTCCCCCGGTGACGCCTCCGCATATACTCGCACTTCATGCAACCCGCCCATCAGGTGTGTCGAAATCACGTTCATCGACTTCTCGATCGCTTCCCGCTCCGCATCCGTTGCCACAATCTTTTTCCACACGTGCCCGCGCAATTTCTCCAGCGCTTCGCTCGGCTTCCCCTCCAGCAGCAATTGCCCCTGGCTGATAATCGCCATCCGCGAACACAACTCCCGCACGTCCTCCACAATGTGCGTCGACAGAATCACCACCACATTCCGCCCGATTCCGCTCAACAAATTCAAAAATCGGTTCCGCTCCGCCGGATCCAATCCCGCCGTCGGCTCATCCACGATGATCAGCTTCGGATTCGCCAGCAGCGCCTGCGCAATCCCAAATCGCTGCTTCATCCCGCCCGAATATCCTCCCAGCGCCTTCTTCCGGCTGTCCCACAGATTCGTTTGCTGCAGCAGCGACTCCACGATCTCTTTCCGCTCTTTCCCGTTCGTAATTCCTTTCATCACCGCCAGGTGCTCCAGCAAATCAATCGCCGGCATCTTCGGATACACGCCAAACTCCTGCGGCAAATATCCCAGAATCTTCCGCGTCTCATCCTTTTGCGACACCAGGTTCAATCCATCCAGTTGCGCCGTCCCCTCATCCGGCTCCAGCAGCGTTGCCAATATCTTCATTAACGTAGACTTCCCCGCGCCATTCGGTCCCACCAACCCAAACATCCCCGTGGGAATATCCAGCGATATCCCCCGCAAAGCCTGCACCCCACCCGCATAAGTCTTACTCAATCCCCGAATCGTCAACACATTCCCTCCTATAACCTAATCCCGCACACCGTCGCTGCGTGTCGGTTCTTGGGTTCCTCTTCGTAGAGGCGCCGCACCGCCGCGCCCCATCTCCGCAGCATCCCAAATCTCAAGACGTCTCGTATCACCACAAAAACACGCTTAAAGCCTCACCCAAAAACCCCACGACTATACTCCACACCCCTCACTCACACCATAATTTCTCCCCCAGGGCCCTCACTCCGGGGCTCTCTTCGTGGGGCACAACACTGTTGTGCCCCATGTCCGCAAGTACCCAAACTTCAAGACGGCTCAAATCAGCAAAAAATAACCCGGTCACCCGAGCGAAGTCCACGAAGTAAGGACGCCTCTCAATCAATGTCCGCGCCCTTCCAACATCTGCCAACCCTCCACTCAAATTTCCCCTTGCGCTTCCTCCCCGTACCTGCTATCCTGTATCTGCGTTTGTTGCTCTTGTTTCGCCTTTTGTTTTAAAAGCGCCGCAGGTTCAACTTGCGGCCTTTTTTTGTTTCCCATCCCGCTTTACCGCGGTGTCTGGAGAATCAGCGAAAGACGCCCGGCTTCCCTTCAAAGGTCTCCGGAAAAAGAGTGCTTCAAATAGCTTTTACTTTTAAAGGAACACATCTGTGAAAGAACAAGGTACAGTGAAGTGGTTTAACGCCAGCAAGGGTTTTGGATTCATCCAACGCCAGAGCGGCGAGGACGTTTTCGTCCATTTCTCCGCTATTCAGGCGGACGGCTATCGCTCTCTCAATGAGGGCCAGGCCGTTGAATTCGAGGTTGTCCGCGGCCCCAAGGGCCTGCAGGCTTCCAACGTTCAACCTCTGTAAACCACTTCATCGAGCGGCCGGCTACTTCAGCGGGCGCTTCATTCAATCTCCTGGCTAACCTCCCAAGGTCAGCCATTTAACGATTCACCAAGGCGGGTGGCCCAAGCCTCCCGCCTTTTTCTTTCTCCCAAACTAGAAGCCATCTCATAAATGGTTGGGCCCGATCTAAACGGCCGCTTTTTCAAGGACTTTGGCGACCCCAAAGCATTTATGAGATAAGTTCTAATAAAGCCCGTCATTCCGAACCCAGTCCGCGCAGTGAGGAATCCCTCCGTCTTGGGTTACTCCCCTCCTGGGTTCTCCACTCTGAGCGCCTTTTGCGTGGGTCTTGGGTTTTCCTCTTGTAGTGGCGGGTCTTTAGACCCGTGTCTCTCTCTTGGGTTCCTCTTGCTGTTCCCTGGGTTCCTCTTGCTGTTGATTCAACCTAACCCAATTCTCCCGACCAGCAACGTGTCATCAATCGACGTATCTTGCCTTCCAACAAAAATCCCCGCCGTCCCTACCGCGTCCCCGCCTGCGGCATCGCAAACACAAACGCCACCGCTACATCCGCTCCCACCGCCGTCCCCCTATACGTCGCCGCAGTAAACCCCCACGTCTTCACCTCCGCCGTTGCCGCATCCGCCAACACGCCCTTCCCACGCAACACCCGCACCCGATGCACATTTCCGTCGCTCCCCACACGCACCATCATCACCACCGTCCCCGACGCCACCGTGTTCGGCGGATAAGCCGCGTAATTTGCCTTCACCAATCCCGCTGGCTGAAAATCTCCGCTCACTGTCGCACTCGGCGGTTGCAACGATTCCCCCGGCAATCCCGCTCCGCTCGGGTTGTACGGGTTGAACGCCACATCCACCGGCACCACGCCAGCCGCAGCTTGTCCGTCCACAGTCGCCGGCGAAAATTGCCAATTCTTCACCGCGCCCTGCGCCACCGTAGTAAACGGCGGCACGTCCCGCACCACCGTCACATTCTGCACAGCCCCGCTCGCATCCAGGCTCACATCCAACGTCACAAATCCCGGCGCCTGGCTATTCATCGGATACGGAATACTTCCCGCCTGCGCCACGCTCGCCGCATGATACCCAGCCCCTCCCGTCGACTGCCCCTTCACCCAAACTCCCGCCATCAAACTCAACACAAACAACCCGCCCGTCGCCGCCACCCAAGCTCGCCTCATATTCCTCTCCTCCGCACTCCACATCGCCGCCACCTTACCACACTCCCCTTCTTGCGCCCCACCAACCCCCAGCCTCTGCGCCCACCCAACCCATTTTCAATTTTCCCTTTTCCGTTTTCCAACCCCCACCCTGTTGTACACTCTCCCTAATCGCGCTATCTGTGAGGTCCATTGCTCCCCACCAGGTGGATGTCTCGCCTCGTTGTCGCAGCCGCTCTTCTCCTCGCGCTGCTCCTGGTCTACGACCTCGAATTTGTCCGTTCCGCTTTCGCCTCCCTCCTCGCCTCCAATGTTCTCGACCTAGGCATGGTCCTTCTCGCCGCACTCTGTTGTTTCTTCGCCGCCTTCCGCTCCACCGGCTACGCTCGCCAGATTTGGCTTCTTCTCGCCATCGCGCTCACCCTCAACACCGCCGCCCAGGCCATCACAACCTACTACCAGAGCTTTGTCCCCGGCTCGTCCGAATCCGCTTCCCCTTCGGACATTCTCTTCTTCGTCTGGTCCGCCCCCGTCTTCATGATTTTTCTTCCCCGCTCCGACGACCAATCCGCCGGCATCGATTCCCTCCGCCTCCTCGATTTCCTCCAGGTCGCCATCGTGGCCGTCACCGTTTACGTCTACTTCTTCTACTCCCCCGTTCGCTGGAAAACTGATCCTTACGGCCTCCTCCGCCAGATTCTTATTCTCTACATCGCCCGCGACGCCATCCTTTCCTCCTCCTTTTTCCTTCGCTCGCGTGCTTCCGTCCCCTCATGGCTTCGCTCTCTTTCCGTCGTTCTCGCCTTCGCTTTCCTCGCTGCCGTTCTTTCCGACGCGGACTACCTCTTCACCATCAACTCCTCCGTCAGTTCCGCCACCTGGGGCGATCTCCTCTGGATGCTTCCCTATTTCGTTGTCATTCTTCTCGCCGTCTACTGGAAGCCTCCCGAGCTTCTTCCGCTCTCTTCCTCCAGTTCGCGCTTCGGCACCATGGTGGCCACGCAGATTCTTCCTGTCGCCACGCCTCTCATCGTCATCCTCATGGGCCGCTCCATCGCCCGCGAACAATTGCTCTTCGCCTGGATCGCCGTCACTGCCTCCGTCCTTTGTTCCTCCGTCCGCCTCATCCTCACCAATCGCCGCCAGCGCCGTGTCGCGGACAATCTTCTCGACACCGAACGCGCCCTCCGCAGCTCCGAAGAAATCCTTGCCACCGCCTTCTTCAACAGCCCCGACGCCTTCAGCATCAATCCCTTTCCCAACGGCGGCTATCTCGAAGTCAACGACGGCTTCACCCGTCTCACCGGTTACACCCGCGAAGAAGTCCTTGGCAAGACTCCTCGCCAAATGAATCTCTGGGTCGATTTCGATCGCCGCGACGAAGCTCTCGCCCTCTTGCATCGCTCCGCCCATCTCCGCGATTTCGAATTCCGTTTCCGCACCAAGTCCGGCCAGATTCGCTTCGGCCAGATGAGCGCTTCCGTCATTGACCTCCGCGATCAACGTTGCACCCTTGTCATCGTCCGCGACATCACGGAGCGCAAGGAAGCCGAAGACATCCTCCGTTCCAGTGAAGAACGTTTCCGTTCTCTCGTTCGCGATCTCCACTTCGCCGTCGTTCTTCATACTCCCGAGGCAAATGTAGAATTCGCCAATCGCGCCGCTCATCGCATGTTCAATATTCCCGACGGCACTGCTGTCGGCAAACATCTCACCGACCTCGGCGTCTACGCGATCGGAGAAGACGGCAAGCCCATTCCCTTCGCCGATCATCCCGTTCCCTACGTTCTCCGCACACACACTCCCATCCACGACGGCCTGGTAGCCTTCCGCCGTCCCGGCTCCGATAGCATCCTCTGGATCTTTGGCAGCGCTGTCCCGCAGTTTGACTCCAGCGGCAACCTCATCCGTGTCATCAGCTCGTTCGCCGATGTCACCGAAATGAAAAACGCCGAGCGTGCCGTCCACAACCTCTCCACGCAACTTCTCAAGCTTCAGGATGAAGAGCGCCGCCGCCTCGGCCGCGAGCTTCACGATGGCCTTGCGCAAACCGTCCTCGCCATCAATCTCAGCCTCGCCCAGGTTCGCCAGTCGCTCACCTCCCAGGAAGAAGCCGCCGCGCGTTCTCTAGAAAAAGCCCGCGCCCTCACGCAGCAAATGTCCCGCGAAATCCGCACGCTTTCCTATCTCCTCCATCCTCCGCTGCTCGACGATCTCGGCCTCGTCTCCACCCTCAAGGAATACGTCCACGGCTTCAGCGAGCGCAGCGGCATCGAAACGCAACTCTTCGCAACCATCGATTTCGCGCGCCTCCCTCAGCCCATAGAAATCGCCCTCTTCCGCATCGTCCAGGAAAGTCTCGCCAACATCCAACGCCACTCCGGCAGCAGCACCGCCGAAATCCACCTAACCACGCAAGACTCCCTCCTCACCCTGGAAGTAACCGATCACGGCCACGGCATCCGCCCACCCGCCCCCGAATCCCGTAGGCGCACGGCTTCAGTTCTCGCTGAGCTTCGAACCGCCGTGCCTGCAGAAAACCCAAACGCCCCCGCTGAAAACGAAATCGAAGAACTCCGAGGCACTACGTTCGAGGCGCGCAAGGGTGAAGAACGTCAGGGCACGGCTTTAGCCGTGCCGTACTGCACCGCCCAACACGTTGGGGCTTCAGCCCCTGAGGGAAACCCTCACCCAACCCTCACCGCCTTCGGCCCCGAATCCATCCGTCTCGGCGTCGGCATTCCCGGCATGCGCGAACGCATGGCCCAACTCGGCGGAAACCTCGAAATCTTTTCTGGCCCCTCCGGCACCACCATTCGCGCTACTATCTCCCTACCTGTGACGGAGCCTCTTGATGCATCCTCTTCGCATCCTGATCGCCGATGACCATTCTGTCGTCCGCGCTGGCCTCCGTGCGCTCCTTGAATCTCGCAGTGGCTGGGAAGTCGTAGCCGAAGCCTCTGATGGCCGCGAAGCCGTAGACAAAGCCACCAAACTCAAACCCGACGTCGCCGTCCTTGACATCGGCATGCCTCTCCTCAACGGTGTCGAAGCCACTCGCCGTATCCGCACCGCCTCGCCTTCCACCGAAATCCTCATCCTCACCATGCACGAATCCGATGATCTCGTTCATCAAGTCGTCCAGGCCGGCGCCCGAGGCTACATTCTCAAAGACGAAGCCGACCGCGTCCTCCTCGCCGCCGTTGACGCCGCCCGCCATCATAAACCGTACTTCTCCACCCGCATCGCGCCCACCCGCCACGACGATCTCCCCATCAATCCTTCCGATGGCCACAGACCCGCACGCCCTCGCCTGACTCCCCGCGAACGCGAAATTCTCCAACTCCTCGCCGAAGGCAAATCCAACAAAGAAGTAGCCAATCTCCTCGGCATCAGCGTAAACACCGCCGAAGCCCACCGCGCCAACATCATGCTAAAACTCAACCTCCACTCCCTGGCCGAACTAGTCCACTACGCCATCCGCAACCAAATCATCAAACCCTAACTCGCCCCATTCCCTCCCCCCTCCGTCCTGGGTTCCCCTCTAAACACTGTCATCCCGAGCGCAGCGAGGGACCTGCTTTTCTCTCCCCCGCCGGTGCCCACTTGAGTGCCTTTTGCGAAGGCTGGGTCTCGGGTCTCCAAGTGGCACAGGCACTCTTGCCTGTGCCTTGGGGTTTCTCCGCTCCCTAGCCTGCATTATTCGTGAAGAGTGATTCAGCGGCTCTTTTTTTTGAGAGTGTGACAACCTGCGAGTAAGGGCAGAGGTAAGTGGAACGGGAAGACTGATTCTAAAGTTGTTAGTGGTGTTGAAGTTCAGGTTTTGAAGTGAAACGAGACACTCCTACCAGCCAGTTGACGTGTAAAAAGTTTATATCGTGGAGACTCTGGATTATCCGCTTTGCGCGCCCAAGCTCAAAGCGAGACGAAGGAAGCTATCGCGGTAGGGAAACGCTTGAGGGAAATGCACCACGATGCGACGCACCGTGGCGACGACTTGGGCTCCGAGTTTTAGAAAGTGTTCACGCAAGGTAGCGACTTGCGCCCGGGCGTGGTGGGTCCGGGCCAGGCGAAGGCGCATTTCTTGCATCAGCACATAAGCCGTCGCTGTCAGTAGCACCCGGAATGTGTTGGCCAAGAAGTTCGAGCAACTGGTCCGGCCGATCTGCATGCCGTCGTGCAATTCCTTGATCCGATTCTCGATGTCCCCCCGCTGACAGTAAACCTGCTCGTAAATCCACTGGGGATCCTGTTTTAAGTTGGTGACCACAAAGCGCGGGTTGTCCTTCGGTTCCTTGTTCGCGGCGCGCACCACCTCGGCTTTGTAGATGACCCGTCGTTTCCACGGCCAAGTCTTGCGGGTAGCGTATCGGCACTCGCCATAGACATGCTCGGTTTGTCCGGAGACCTCCGACGCACGACGAGCCCACTGCATAGCCGATTTCACTTTACGCTTCAACACCGCATTGGAAGCTAGGTTGACGAGGTATTCCACCTTCGGTTCGCAGTCCAGAAAATCCAGCACTTTCGGGGACGCGAAGCCGCCGTCGAGGCGCACCCGGATTCTCGCCTTAGGAAAAGCGTCCCCTACTCGTTCGATCAATCGGCGCAGAATTCCCAGCGCACCTGCCGAACCGGGCGCATTTCCGGGCCGTAGCACCGCCGCCACCAAGTACTGCTCCGCCTCGCCATCAAAGGTGAGAAAACAAACCATCGGCAAATAACAATGCGAATCGTAATGGCGATTGAAAAACGAGAGTTGTTGCGCGCCGTGGGTGGGGTCCTCGGTGGGATCCAGATCGATAGTGATGCGCCGAGCGCGACCATGCAGGCGCTTGCGATGTCGTTCAATGACCCGCCCCGCCAGCGCCTCTGTCATGCGCAACAGTTCCTTGCGATTCGGAGCATTTTCAAAACGCGACAGCGTAGGTTGCGAAGCCAGGTCTTCGCCGTCGACGGGATCCCGACCGACCAGCATCTTGTGGATCGGATCGCAGGCCAACCGTGCCGCGTCGTTGGCGTCTTCATATCCCAACGCGATGGCCATGACTCGCTGCGTAATCAACTCACACAACTCATGCTGCACCTTACCCGCTTGCCGGGCATCTCTCAGACAACCCGCCAATGCCGAAGTCAGGCCCAAACGCCGCTCGGCAGCTTGCAGCAGAATCGCTCCGCCATCGGAACTGCCCTGCCGTTGGTCAAACTTCGCAACTACCGGCCGATCAAAAATATCTGGAAAAAGGAGACAGTCTGTTGTGGTATGTTCGGACAAGCGAAGGCCTCACTTTTGGTCTCAAATCTGACTAGACAACGGATTTGTACCATAGCGAGGCCTTTCGTGCTTCTGAAATCATGAATTTTCCAGGCTAGGGGGTCGGAGCTTCAGCTCCCGACATCAACCAACCCCAGGGCTTTAGCCCCTGAGGAATCCGACTCCCTCATCAAAATTCCCTCTCTGCGCCTTCCCGAAAAAATCCCTCTTCACTCCCCTTTCCTTCCAAGAAAACTCCTTTTCCCCTCCCTCCTAGTGCAAATTCACTAGGCATTCCCCTCCATTCCTCTTCCTTTCGTTTTCCTTCACTATCTTTGAATCGGTTCAGGAAAAGGAATGCAGTCCACTAAATCGATTCGCGTACTTATTGCCGACGATTCCCCCACAGCGCTTCGCTCTGTGTGTGATTACCTCGAATTCGCCGGCGGGTTTGAGATCGTAGGAACCGCCAGTGACGGCTTGAATGCTGTGCAACTTGCATCCGTCCACAAGCCGGATCTGGTTCTTCTCGATCTCAGCATGCCACGGGTGAACGGACTGGAGGCTGCCGAACAAATCCGCCTCTCCAGTCCCCACCCGCGCGTGATCATCTTTTCCGAACTCAATGGTCTTTCTCTTGCCGACGAGTGTCGTCGCCACGGCGCCGACTCTTTCGTCCAAAAGAGTCATTTGCCGGATCGCCTTCTCCCGGAGATTGATCGTCTCTTTTCTTCTGGCGAGAGCGGCAATCCACGGTCCAGCGACAACTAGCAGTACGAACT
This sequence comes from Candidatus Acidiferrales bacterium, assembly GCA_963701055.1. Classification (GTDB taxonomy): domain Bacteria; phylum Acidobacteriota; class Terriglobia; order Acidiferrales; family UBA7541; genus Acidiferrum. The sequence goes on from OY969563.1 coordinate 3,241,734, forward strand.
TTCTCTCGAACGCCCACCCCGCCGGCGTTCCTCAGGCCCCATGCGTGTCCAAGTGGCACAGGCACTCCTGCCTGTTTTCTTGGGTTGTCCTGGGTGCCCCGCTCTGAGCGTCTTTCGCGAAGGGTGGTCTTGGGTTTCTTTGTAGCGCCGTGCCTTTAGGCCGGCATCTTGGGTTGCGCAGTCGTCGGAACCAGGCAGAGCACGACATTGCGAACGGAGATTGCGCTAAAGCAACCTCCGCGAGCCGCGAACGCCGTCATTCCGAACGGAGTCCGCGAAGTGAGGAATCCCTCTTCGATGTAATGAAGAGAGACCTCACGAATTCAAAAAAAGGAGAGCACTTAGACGTCGTCTCAATCTTGGCAGTGTGGGCTGGAGGGCCTCACTCTCGCTTCAGAGGCAAGTTCTAAAACGCAAGATCAATGCAAGATTCTGTCTTCCAAATCCTTTTCCTCGGCGAAAACGCCGCATGGTCCAAGCTTTCTCAAGCTCTCCTCGACGCCCCGGACTCTTCTCTCAACGTCAGCCGCCTCGATTCTCTCGCCGAACTTTTCCACGCGCTCGCTGCCGGGCGCTGGCACGCCCTCGCCGTCGATGTTCATGCCTGGAATTTTCAGGGCCTGCACTTCGTCGAAAAAGTTCGCTCTGAATATCCGGCTTTCCCCATCGTCGCTGTCTTTTCCCGTGCTCTTCCCGATCTGGAAAAAAAGGCCACCACCTCCGGCGCGTCCCGTTGCATCGCCCTCGACCGGCTTTCCGCCGAATCGCTTCACGCTGCCATCGCTTCCGCGCTCGCAGACACCAAATCCCAATTCATTCTCGAGAAAGGTCAGCAAATGAATCTTCCACTCCAGAATCCCGAAGGCGTCGCCATGACTTTCTCTAAGAATCAGGTCATCACTCACGCCCTCAACAATCTTCTCTGCGTCATCTCCGCCAACGCCGATCTTCTTGCCGACAAGCTCAGCAACTCCACCGGCCCCGGCATCGCCCCCGACGTCCGTCCCCTCTCCGAAATCAAAAAAGCCGCGCAATCCGCCGCCGCCCTAATGCGCCACCTGAAATAGCCCCTCTCTTGGGCAGCCAAGAGGCCCGCGCTGGGGCGCTGGGGGCAGATGCACGGGACTAAAATCCCGCCACTACTGTTAATTAATCTCCCAGTTTCGCGGTATTTGCTTCCCGGCTGTTCCTGCCGTATGCTTTCGTCTCCGGGCCCGGGCGTGGTCCTTTACTTGTTCCTGGAGTCATGATGCGGTTTCGCTCCGTTCCGCTGATTCTGCTCCTTTTCGCGCTTCCCCACCGCGCCGTCTCTCAGTCCGCCGATTTCGTCTCTAACTCCGCCGACACCTCCAACGCCGATCCCACCAACAACTCCAACTCCAATTCCTCTTCCATCAATCCTGTCACCTCAACCTCCACCACCCGCACGTTCCTCCGCGATATCCACGAGTTCTCCATCTACACCGGCCAATCCTTCGGCTATCCCCTCATCCTCAGCGATCTTCCCGGCCAGCGCCTGGCCATCGTCGGTGCGCGCCTCACTTCCCACTTCATCGAATTCCATCACACCACGCTCAACTACAATTTCGATCTCAAACCCATCGCCATCTATTCCAATGATATTTACGGCCCGCGCAAATACACCTACGGCGGCGGTGGCGCCCTCGGCCTGCAAATTCTTCCGCACAACCACTGGCGCTATCGTCCGATCTTCGACGTCAACGGCGGCCTGCTCGCCTTCACCAAGCAAACTCCCGTCCCCGATTCCCGCCGCGTTAATATGACTCTCGACTTCGGTCCCGGCCTCTACATCCCCATCGACAGCCGCCACTCCCTCAAAACCGGCGTCCAGTTCTTCCACTTCTCCAACGCCTGGACCGCCCACCTCAACCCCGGCTTCGATTCCTTCTTCGTCTACGTCTCCTACACCATCCCCAACGACCACCCCTGGTAACAATCAATCTCTTTACTTCCCACCTCGCCTGTCCTATCCTCCCCTAAATTCTCTCGTCCCGCGCAGCACAGGCCCCAACTCAAATTCTTGGAGTCCTGATGGACATCCGCTCCTCTCTCCTGTTGCTATTCCTTTTCGCACCTTCCACCGTCTTGTCGCAATCTCCATCCGCGGATTTCGCCGCCAACACCGCCGATTCCACCGCGACCGCGCTCGTCAGTCCTTCCCCCTCGCGCAGTCCTGACTCGCCCGGCTATCGCGAACTCTCCCTTTACGCTGGCCAATCCTTTGGCTATCCGCTCGTCATGAGCAGCCTCAAGGATCAGCGCCTCTTCGTCCTTGGCATTCGTTTCACACACCATTGGCACACTTTTCGCGACTTCACCCTCAGCTGGAACGCTGATCTGAAACCTCTCGCTCTCTACTCCAACGACATCTATGGCCCTCGCAAATACACCTATAGCGCCAGCTTCACGTTCGGCGCCGAAATCATTGCGCATAACCACTGGCGCTGCAAACCCGTCTTCGATATGGACGGTGGCACGATCGTCTTCGCCAAAGACACGCCGATCCCCGATACCCGCCGAATCAATCTCACCTTCGATTTCGGCCCCGGCGTCATCATTCCCCTCGACGAGACCCACGCCCTCAAAACCGGCGCTTGGTTCTATCATTTCTCCGATGACTGGAGCGCCCCTCGCAATCCCAATATGGACACTTTTCTAATCTACTGCGCCTTCACCTTCCGCAATTTCCCCACCCTCCATCACCACTCTTCCTGATCCGCAAAAAAGAAACAGCCTGTCATCCTGAGGTGTCCGTGACGAAGGATCCCAACCACAAATTCTCGCCACCCAAATCAAATCCCCTTACTCCTCCTCTCTCCGCACCGCCCCATGCCCCATCATCCATTCCACCATCCCGCTCGGCGCGTTCTTCACTCCCAACACATTCGCGCCCTTCACGCTCTGCAATGATCCCCACGCCACTCCCCGCAAATCCGCGTTGCGCAAATCCGTATTCTCCAGATTCGCCCCTGACAAATCCGCATTGCGCAAATCCGCCCCAACAAGATCCGCGTCGCTCAAAGCGCTCCCCGCAAACGACACCTCCTCCAGCCGCGCCCCTCGAAAATTCGCGCTTCGCAAACTCGCATCCGTCACGCGCGACCCCGTCAAATCCGAATTCCGCGCATCCGCACCATCAAAATTCGCCCGCGCCAATTTTCCCTTCGGCAATCGCACTCCCATCAAAAACGCTGAAGACAAATTCACTCCTACCAGCGACACCCCATCCGCATTTAACTCTTCCAGCGCCTCGATCCTTCCACCGTTCCCGCCCTTGCCCTCCGCCGAATTCATCACCTGCCACGCCTGGTAATGCTTCTGCTTCAGCCGGTCTCCCGATTCCGCAAAATAGAAAATTACCGCCACCAGCACGCCAAATCTGCCCAAATATTCCAGCACCTCCAGAAATGTCCAATGGCTGAGCGCATACACCACCCACTCCATCCAGTATTCCACCAACGCAAACGGCGCCACCGACCACCGGCGCCCCTTCCGCCTCCACTCCTTCCAACTCTCCGGCCGCGCCCGCCTCTCAAATACCTGCATCGCCTCTCCTGTACCGCACCTTTCCGTCTCCACAAATTCTCCACCGAATAAAAATTCATCGGCCTCAAGTCCCTCCGCCCAATGCTCAGCCCTCCTCCTCCACCTCCGCAAACCTCTTCATCCCATCCTCATCCGCCGGCCCTGTGGCATCACTTCTCATCCGCAAATGATGCCCATCCAGATCGACTACATTCATCTCTCGCGTACCCCAAGGCATATTCGCCGGCGCCATCCGGATAATCGCCCCGCTCTTCTTGTATTCCTCATGCAACGCGTCCACATCCTCCAAAAAAATCGACATCCACATCCCCGGCTGCCCCTGCGCCCCTTCGCACAAAAAAAAGATTCACCTTCCCTCGCGTCACGCATCCGAACGTAGGTGGCATTCCCCAATCCCATTTCTTCTGAAATCCCAACTTCCCTACGTAATATTCCATCGCCGCCGCAAAATTCTTCACCCGCAAAATCGGTACCACTCCCTCAACTCATTCATCGCCATCCCTCCAAGCGCCACAGCTTACCACCAGTGGCACAGTGGACTCCGGCCTTTGTCCTGGGTTTCGTAGCGCTGGCTTTCATGCCAGCTCTTGGGTTTTCTCCAAACAAATCCAAATAAGAAATGTCATCCCGAGCGCATCGAGGGTGTGGATTCACATGTGAAGTGCAACAGCGACGAGAAGATCTCGGCTGGAGTCTGACAGCCGAGTCATTATCAGCCCGTTGCACTTCGTTGTGAACTTGCAGAGACCACCCGAGTCCGCGAAGGCTGGCTCTAGCGTCCATGTAGTGGCGGGTCTTTGGACCCGTGTCTCTCTCTTGGGTTCCTCTTGCTGTTCCCGGAATTCCTCAGGCCCCACACGCCGCCGTTGCTTGTGGGCGCCCGGGTTTTCCTGCCGTTGTAGCGCCGCGCCTTCAGGCCGGCATCTGGGTTCTCAACCACGTGTCCTCATCCTCAGGAGTCCGCGACGAAGGATTTCAACCACCGCGCCGTGCCAACAAAATAAAGCCTATCCTTCCGCACAGACCCGCGAAGCGCCGAATCCAATCCGCCTCCACCCCCAATTCCTACAACCAACCCCTGTACCTTCCCCTCCGAAACTTCTACCTCCCCGGAAAAATTTACCGCTGTACTCTCTCAGCCTCGCGTAAACATTCCTCAACAAAATCCTGTACCTCGCCCTCGCTGTCTTCCTCCATCCTCAAGCTCTACGAATTCGCCCCCACTCTGGCTCTCAATCTGCCTTCCTCTTCACTCAGAAGCTGGCCAAAAAATCCGCCAGCGATGCACAAAGGAAAGGTGAATCTGATGCGTATCGCACGCCTAATTTTTTCCGCCCTCCTCCTACTAGGAATCGCCGCAATTCCCAGCGCCATTCGCGCGCAAGTCGCCATTGGCGTTTCCATTCGCGTTGCTCCTCCTATCCTGCCCGTCTACGCGCAACCCATCTGCCCCGCTGCCGGTTACCTATGGGTTCCCGGCTACTGGGCCTACGGACCCGACGGTTATTACTGGGTGCCCGGCGCGTGGGTCGAACCGCCCGCAGTTGGTCTCCTCTGGACCCCCGGATATTGGGCATTCACCGGCGGTTTCTATAACTGGAACGCCGGCTACTGGGGGCCGCAGGTCGGCTTCTACGGCGGCATTAATTATGGGTTCGGCTATACCGGTGTCGGCTACGCGGGTGGTTACTGGCGCGGCAGCAATTTCTACTACAACCGCGCCGTCACAAATGTAAACGTCAACGTCGTCCGCAACACCTACAACACGTCCGTTCGCGCCAGCAATAATCACATCAGCTTTAATGGCGGCCGCGGCGGTATCAACGCTCGCCCAACCGCCGCTCAAGAACAAGCCGCCCGCCAGCGCCACGTAGCGGCAACGTCCGCGCAGCAGCACCTCCAAACCACCGCGCGCGCCAATCGCAATCAGTTTGCCTCTGTCAACCACGGCCGTCCCGCCGTAACAGCCACAGCCAAGCCAGCCTCATTCCGATCTTCCACTGCGGCCCCGGCAAGAACCCCGTCACATGAGCGCGCAACCACCAAACCTGCCGAAGCCAAACCACGCCCCGAAACAAGATCGGAAGCCCAGCCGCGCAGCGAGACGACACGCAACTCCGCCGCCACGCGCGAACCCAAATCCGAACCCAAACCTCGTACCGAAACAAAACCCGCCACCACGCACCAACCCAAGGCTGCACCTACGCCGAAACCCGAAAAGTCCGCCGCGACGCATGAACCAAAATCCTCGCCGAAGCCGCGCACCGAACCTAAACCAGCCGCCACTCACCAATCCAAGCCCCAATCACATCCACAACCACAAAAATCAACCGCCTCTCACGAATCCAAGCCAGCCCAACAACACGCTGCCGCCCCCCGCGAAGAAAACCCCCACAAACCCAGCTAACAAATTGCCAACGCAAGAGCTGCCGCCCCGCGCGGCAGCTCCTCTACATCTTCAGTGGCACAGGCACTCCTGCCTTCGGTTTTGTAGCGCTGGCTTTATGCCAGCTCTTGGGGTCTCTGCGTAACGAATAGCGAATAATCCCTCCTTCGTCTCCTGCCCAATTCCTCCTCAAGCAAATCCAAACTCCGCCGATACAATCAAAGACACGCCCCAAGGGCGCCCACCACATGGTATGGTTTCTAAGACGCGTCCCCTACATCTGGCTCTTCTTCACCACCGTAATCATCGCCGCCGTTCTCCATTCCATCTACAAATCCGGCGGCTTCAACTAACCCTCCTGGGTTTCCCTCCGATCTTTTCTTCCGTAGGGGCACCATACATCGTGGCCCAGTCCTGCCTCGCACCCTCCTTGGCGCAACCCCACCCCTCGCAGTAAACTCATTCCCCAACCGAATTGCACAAGGAGAACCGCCGTGGCAAACGAACTCAGCAATCAATCCGTCCTGAACCACATCGACAGCCTCGTCAAGGAAGAAGAAAGCCTTTACGCCCGCGGCGAACTCTCCGACCAAGACACCGCCCGCCTCGCCAAAATAAAAGTCGAACTCGATCGATATTGGGATCTTCTCCGCCAGCGCCGCGCCCTCGAAGAATTCGGCGATGACCCAAACGAAGCCAAAATTCGTGACCCCAAAATTGTAGAAGACTACGAGCAGTAGCCGCGAAACATCCAACAGTTTCTCCAGCCAAATCCATCCGCGGAGCGCAGCTCGCACCACGCATCAGATAAAGCGAACACTAAAGAGCCTGGGTGCCCCACGCTCGGGTTTGTGAGGGTGGGTCTTGGGCTCTCTTGCTTGGATTCTCTTGCCGTCGTAGCGCCGTGCCTTCAGGCCGACATCTTGGATTTCGCGACAAAAAATCCCGTCACTCCGAACGAAGTCCGCGCAGTGAGGAATCCCTCTGCCTCTGCCTCTGCCTCTGCCCCTGCCTCCATCCTCACCCGCACCCAAACCCCATGTGACAATCCTCCCCACACCACGCATCAGATAAAACGACACAAAAGGAACAAATCATGTCCATCCCTCCAGACGACCCGCAACGCCACCTCACAACCGCACAGCCCGACAACAACAAAAATATCCCCCACGTCGGAATCGTAGGCGACACCTACACTCTCCTCCTCACCGGTAAAGACACCGCCGGCCGCTTCTCTCTCATCGATATGTACGTTCCTCCCGGCGGCGGGCCTCCTCCGCATCGTCACGATTTCGAGGAAACCTTCACGCTACTCGAGGGCCAGCTCGATTTTATTTTTCGTGGCGCAATGCAAACAGCACGCGCAGGCGAAACCGTACACGTCCCCGCAAACGCTCCCCATCAATTCCACAATTCATCCGCCCAACCGGCACGAATGCTTTGCATCTGCTCTCCAGCGGGCCAGGAAGAATTCTTCCTTGAGATGGGCGTCCCCGTTGCCACGCGCACCACGCCCCCGCCCCCGCTCGATGAATCCGCCCAAGCTCAATTCAAGTCCAAAGCCGCCTCCCTGGCCGCCAAATATCGCATCGAATTCCTCCAACACGCCTGACCCATGTAGTGGCCGGACTTTAGACCGGCCAGCATTTCCCCGTAATTTCCACCAAACCTGTAGCGCAGGGCGAGTCTTCGAGCCCTGCGGCTTTTTTCCCAGCACCGAAGAAGCCTTGCTCCCCATCTAATCCAATGATTCACATGATCGAACAAGGACTCACGCCATGCCCAAATTCACCCGTCGCTCCCCGATCCAAAAAACCGCAATCGCCACCTCCCTCGCCACTCTCGCTGCCGACATAAATCCCGCAGCAATCGACAACGCCGCAGCCACCGTCTTCCACGTCTTCGCCTTCCAATGGAAGCCCAACGCCACCGACGCGCAAAAACAAAAAGCCGCAACAGACATCGCCGCATTCCAGGGAAAAATCCCCGGCCTTCTCCAAACCCACGTCGGCCCCAACATTTCTCCGCGCGGCAAGGGCTACACCTTCGGCGGCATCATGCAATTCAAAGATCAAGCCGCGCTCGACGCCTACGTCCAACATCCCTCCCACCAGGCCCTCCTCGCCTGGCTCGTCCCCCTGATCGACGCCATCGAACTGGATCTTCGCGCCTAAAAAAATCCCGTAATTCGGCTTCAGCCTGTGCTCCTGGGTTCGCTCGTGTAGTGGCCGGACTTTAGACCGGCCAGCTTTCGAAGCACTCCGATCAATCCTCCCAGCCGATCTGGGTGCCCCACTCTGAGCGCCTTTGCGAGGGGCGGGTCTGGGGTTCCCACCCCACGAATTCACCTATCACCCACCAAACGCACGCAACGTCCCCTCCCCCAACAACCGCGCCGACTCCCCATCCAAATAAACCGTCACCCCTTCATGTCCCCGCAAAACCGACGCGGGCGCCATCACGCTAATCTCTCCTTCAAAACACGCCTGCACCGCCTTAGCCTTCCGCTCATCCGGCGCAATACAAATAATTTCCCGGCTCTTCAAAATCTGCCGGATCGACATCGAAATCGCCTGCGCAGGCACTTCCGTAAGATCCCGAAACCAGCCTTCCCCCACCTGCTGCAACCGGCACGCCTCATCCAAATTCACAATGATGTAAGGATCATCGACCGCGAAATTCGCCGGCGGATCATTGAACGCCAGGTGCCCGTTCTCCCCGATTCCCACAAACGCAATATCAATCGGTGCGGCAGAAATAGCCTCACTCGTCCGTCGAATCACTTCCGCCGCATCTCCGCGTCCGTCCAGCAAATGCACATTCCTCATCCCCGTCTTGTCAATCAACCGTTCCTGCAAATACTTGCAAAAGCTCGCCGGATGATTCGCCGGCAGCCCGATATATTCGTCCAAATGAAAAAGTTCAACCTCCTTCCAATCAATCCCAGGCATCGTCGTAAGCGCCTCCAAAAATTCGAATTGAGACGCACCCGTAGCCGCAATCACCCGCGCACGTCCCTGCTCCGCAATCGCCCCACGAATCGCCGCGGCCGCCCGCGTCGCCGCGGCCCTCGCCAGTGAACTCTTGTCCTCAAATACCTTCAGAATCATCTCCGCCACTTTCCGCCAGTCCGCAAACGAAATCCGCGCCGGCTTTTTCCGCCCACGTCTTTTCAAACGCTTGACATGATATCAGTCGCGTGATGTTCTCTTCCCATGCCGGCAATTAATCGTTCGCATTTCGCATAATCCCGCCCAGGAGAAAAAATGAGCGATCCCAAATCCACCATGAGCCGCAAAACATTCCTGACCACATCCGCCGCGTTGCTGGCCGGCGGCGCAGCCTCCGCAAACACTTCCCTTTCCTACAGCAGAATCGCCGGCTCCAACGATCGTATCTCCCTGGCTCACATCGGCAATGGCAGTCGTGGCTCCGATCTCGATTTGATCGCATCGCAACTGAAGACCTCCCACAACGTCGAAATGACCACTGTCTGCGATCTTTGGAGCCGCAATCGCGAAAAAGCCTTCGCCACTAACGCAAAGTATTACGGCCGCGCGCCCCGCCAGTTTCAATACATTGAAGAAGTCCTCGCACTAAAAGACGTCGACGCAGTCCTGATCTCCACGCCCGAACATTCCCATTCGCCGCTCCTCAAAATGACTGTCGACGCTGGGAAAGACGCCTACATCGAAAAGCCTATGGGCAACGTACTCGATGAAGTCAAAGCCGCTCGCGATGCCGTCATCGCAAACAAACGCATCGTGCAAGTCGGCACGCAGCATCGCAGCGAACCGTATCCCATCGCCGCGCACAAGCTAGTTCAAACGGGAGTCCTCGGCGATGTCAGCAAAGTCGAAATCGTCTGGAATTATCACGGCCCGCGCTGGAGAGGCCGTCCCGAATCCAAGCTCATCCGCGAACAAGACACCGACTGGCGCAAATGGCTTCTCACCAAGCCCTATCGCCCGTTCGATCCGCAAATTTATTGTGAATTCCGCCTCTACAAGGAATTTTCCAGCGGCATTCCCGATCAGTGGATGAGCCATGGCATCGACATCGTGCACTGGTTCATGGACGACAACTTCCCCCGTTCCGTAGTCGCCAACGGCGGCATCCTCGCGTGGCACGACGGCCGCGAAAATCCCGACACCTTCCAGGCTTTGCTCGAATATCCAAAGGGCTTTCTCGTCAGCTACGCCACCAGCTTTGGCAACGACTCTTCCAGCTTCACCCGCTACATGGGAAAAAAGGCCACCCTCACCAACGTTGGCGGCGAGGGCAGTCCCCGCTATGAAATCGCGGAAGAAAAAGGAAATCACGAAGACGATCCGGACATCGACAAGCAGCGTACTTCAAAATATGTTCTGCTGCCCGGCCAAACCGCGCTTCCTCCCATGGGCATCGACGATGTCTCCACCGAACACATGGCCAACTGGTTCGAATGCCTGCGCTCCCGTCAACAACCCCACTGCACCGTCCACAACGGCTTCGCCCACTCCGTAGCCTGCATCATGGCCGCCCAATCCTACTGGTCCGGCCAAAAACTCTACTGGCAATCCACCACCGAAACCATAACCGACCAAGCAGTAGCATAGGCTTCAGCCTGTGCTCTTGGGTTTCTTCCCTCTTGGCCCTAGTAGTGCCGCGCTTCAGGCCGGCATCTTGGGTTTCCCATCCTAAAAAATAAAACCACATCATTCCGAGGAAGTCCCTGCCTCCGTCTTGGGTCCAACCCACCCAAAAACAAAAAGGGCCCAGCTCCCAAGAGCCGGACCCAACAAAACCCCTCACCAAAAAGCTCCCGCTAACTCGCCGCCCCCATTTTCCCTTTTCCCATTTCTATTTTCGAATCGCCGAATTTCTAATTCCCCTTTAGCGAATACCCCACATCAAACGGCAATTTCCCATCGATCCTCAGCACCTTCACCGAACTATTAATCGCATACACATCCACCAATCCAACCGCGCCTGGAGTAGCCTCCACCGTGCGCATCAAATCCTCATCGTTCTCCACGATCTTGATCATCGCTCGCGATTCATTCAGCTTGGCCAATAGCGGCTTCACCTCGGCAGGAGCCACGCCAAACAGCTTCTGCACCGCCGCCCGCATTTCCGGCGATTCCGGATCATGCATCACCAGCGTGAAACTCTTCCCATCCGGCCAAGCCTTCTGCGAGCCTTTGCAAAGCTTCTCCAGGTCCACGAGCGTAACATCCTGCAGCTTGCTTCCCGCGGAGGCCACCAGCGCCCAATTCTTCATCGCGGGAAAAAGTGGCAAAGCGCAAACAAACAGCACACACGCAACTACAACGAGTTGTAGCAATCGTACGGAGCGACGGTCGTTCATCCTTCCCACACACAACCTTTCTGGGTAGGTTACGTGTAGTTTCAAGATTGGCGCGAACCCGCACAAGTAGCTTCTAAGACAATGTGTCCAACCTGACCACTCACAAAATGCGCACACCTGTACCTCCGTCCAGTTTCCGCCGCAAAGCCTCTACCGATACCTTCAATGGGTATCCCTGGTATCGATGGAACGAAGCGAGGAGTGGAACGCTTATGCGGCACACGGCAGCCAATGTCTTTTTGCTGATTCTTACGGGCGCGCTTGCAGCCCCAACCTGGTCGCAGCAGTCCGCTCACGTCACCCCGGCGAAGGCCGCCACCTCCAAGCCCGCCGTGAAGGTCACGCCATCCGCGCAATTCGTATTCGGCTCCATCGGAATCGCATCCAAGTCCGTCGCCGCAAAGCAGCAACTTGAACTCGCACTCGATAGCTACGAACTCGCGCAATACGCCGACGCCGTCAAACACGCCCAACTCGCCGCCGCAAAAGATCCCCAGAGCGCCCTCGCCTACGCTGTCTGGTCCTACGCCGCGCGCATGATGGACTCTGCCCCCGATGCCTTAGCGAAGGCCCAGGCCCTGTCCGCAAAAAGCGCACCTGACGAAAAACTTCTCGTTGTCTTCATGGTTGGCGCGCAGCAAGCCGATTCCCTTCCCGCCATCATCGCCATGAACGATCTCGTCCAGAAGCATCCCAAGGACAAGCATGTCCTCTATCTGGCCGGCGATTGGCTCTCCTCCCAGGAAGACTCGGTGCGTGGCCGCAAGCTCCTGGAAAAATCCCTCGAGCAGGATCCAAATTTCGCGCCCGCATTGAATTCGCTCGGCTACGCATACGTGGGATCGCTAGAACCCGCCAAAGGCATCAGCCTGTTGCGCAGGTACGCGGAAGTGCTCCCCGATGATCCAAACGCGCAGGATTCCCTCGGCGAAGTATTGCGCATCACCGGTGACGACGAAGGCTCCCTCGCCCGCTATGCCGCCGCACTCGACATTTCCTCCACCTTCCTCACTTCGCAATACGGACGTGGCGACACGTTCACCCTCATGGGAAAATATTCGCAAGCCCGCGCCGAATACGACAAAGCCCTCAAGATAGCCACCGACGAACACGACATCCTGCACATCGAATTTCAGAAAGCGCTCGTCTTTTTCTGGCAAGGGGATCTCGGCACAGGACGCGCCGAGCTGGCTGCGCTTTCCGCAAAAGCCGCGGAAGCCAACGACATGATGGCTCAATTTGAAATCGATTATGCCCGCGTTCTTCTCGCGCCAGACGCGAAAGCCGCCGGCGAACTCCTCGCCGCCATGGAAGCGCGCCTCTCCAACGTTCCCACGGACAAACTCACCGCCGAACGCAACGAGGAATATGCCACGGTGCTCCGCGAAGAAGTCCGCCTAGCTCTAGCAGCCCACAAGCCGAACGACGCCGACGCCCTCATCCAGAAGCTCGACCAACTCGCCGCCGCTTCCCGCGATCAAAAAGTCGAAAGCATCTACGAATCCGCCCGCGGCCTCGTCATGGCCGCAAGCGGCGACTACGCCAACGCCGTAGACGAACTAACTTCCGACTTGCACTCGCCCTTTGTAGTTCAGCAACTAATAGTCGCCCAACAGAAGCTCAACAACCCCGAAGCCACAGAAAAAGCCCAACTCCGCCTGAAATATCTACGCACTCCCACAGCCGAATGGTTCGCAGTAACCAAACACACCACCGAAACCGCCCAATCCGCCGCCACCAACCAGTAGCATAGGCTTCAGCCTGTGTCTTGGGTCCTCTTAATAGCGCCGTGCCTTCAGGCCGGCATCTTGGGGTTCCTCCCCATTTTGGGGTTCTCTCCATCTCGGGGTCCACTCCCGGGTGCCCCACACGCCGCCGTGACGTGTGGGTCCTGGCTTTCCACACGCGCACAATCATTCCCGGTTTTCTTTTCTTCTCTCCCCTCTTTAGGGGGTCGGACCTTCAGGTCCGACATGGCATTTTCCGCGCTTTGGGCTTTAGCCCCTGAGGATTCCGCCGCGTCTCGCCCAAAGCAAAATATTTGTCATCCCGAACGAAGGGAGGGACCTGCTGTCCTCTTGGGTTCCCTGCAAAAAATCCCGTCAGTCCGAACGCAGTCCGCGAAGTGAGGACCGCCGCCCCTTTCCGCGCCTTTTGCAGAAAGCATCCCTCTTCGTGCCTTAGGTTTCCGCCCACTGGCCCAGCCACTCTCGTGTTTTCTTTTCTTCACTCCTCTCTTTAGGGGGTCGGACCTTCAGGTCCGACATCAGGTCTTCTCAGCTTTGGGCTTTAGCCCCTGAGGACTCCACGACGAAGGATCTCAACCAACCGGGTGTCCCACACGCGCGCCATCGCGCGTCGGTCTTAGGTTTCCTTCCATTTCCAACCGAAACAAAAATTTGTCATCTCGAACGAAGTGAGGGAATCCCTCTTCGACCTAAACCGAACCAATCCCCTCGCCCGCCACCCCACTACAAATTAAACGCATACAACAACAACCGCGTAATGAACAAATCCACAATCAACACCACCACCGACGACACCACAAACGCCGTAATCGTCGCTCGCCCCACTCCCTCGGTCCCACCCTTCACTCGAAATCCTTTATAACAACCCACCGACGCGATAATAAATCCAAACACCAGCGGCTTCGTGAACCCGATCACCAGGTCGCCAAACTCCAGCGCGTTGATCGCGCGCGTCATGAACTGTTCCGCCCCCAGGTGCAGTATCGCCCACGCCACCACGAATCCTCCCAGCAGTCCCGCGCAATCCCCTAGCGCCACCAGCAACGGCAGCGTCAACACCGTCGCCAGCACCCGCGGCGTCATCAGCTTCCGGATCGGGTCGATTCCAAATCCCCGAATCGCGTCCACCTGGTCCGTCACCACCATCGATCCCAACTCCGACGCCATCGCCGTTGCGTTTCGCCCCGCCACCAGCAGCGCCGTGAACACCGGACCCAGCTCCCGCAGTAGCGCCAGCGAAACCGCGTCTCCCGTCAACACCGTTTCCCCGAATCGCGCGAATTGCGACGCAGCATTCAACACCACCACGCCGCCCACGCAAAACAGCGCCACCACCACGATCAGCGACGATCCCACTCCGATCTGGTCCATCTGGTCCACCAGATCGGAAAAGTATCCTCGTTTTCCAAACATGTTCCGCACGGATCTCATCGTCAGCAGCGAGTAGTCCTGCAATGAAAATGTCCACGTTTTCAGTACATTCCCAATCGCCGTCGAAACCGAACTTGAGCTCATAGACGCACCCTTTGTCGCAGTGGCAGGTCCCACTATCTGTAGCAGCTTATAACGCCTGCCCTTCAAATCCACAACTACCACGCTCTCCGCCCCCTCTTCGCCACCCTTGTCCCGTAGCGCTGGCTGTTATGCCAGCGCCGACCCAACTCCACAATCCACCTCAATCCGCAACCAAACCCCCAATTTTTATCCCGAGTCCCCGCGCCAGGTGCGGGATGTTTCTTCCCCTCCGCGTAGGGCCGCAGCGCCGCTGCGCCCCATGCCCGTAACCTCATCGCGTCTTGCCACTCCGTGGGTGACCCACACGCCGCCGTCGTGTGTGGGTCTTGGGTTTCTTCTTCTAGGGGGTCGGAGCTTCAGCTCCGACATTTCAGCTCCAGGCAAATCGGGCTTTAGCGCCTGAGGACTCGGTTCTTCTAGCTTGGGTCTCCTCGCCGTTGTAGCGCCGTGCCTTCAGGCCGGCATCTTGGGTTCCACAAAAGAAACATGTCATTCCAAACGGAGTCCGCGCAGCGAGGAAGCCTCTTCGATCAAAGCGCCTCGCCTCAAACCACTGGCACAGACACTCATGCCTCTGCTCTTGGGGTAAGCAGTCGTAGTGGCCGGTCTTTAGACCGGTGCTTCTGCCCCCAGCGCCCGGCGCGGGGCCTCTCGGGTTACGCCTCTTCTTGGGGTGCTCTCGGGTTTGTAGCGCCGTGCCTTCAGGCCGGCATCTTGGGTTCCACAAAAGAAACACGTCATTCCAAACGGAGTCCGCGTTTGGGGTCACGTCAGGGCACGACTCCAGTCGTGCCGCTACCGCCGAAAACAAGAAGGGGCTTCAGCCCCTGAGGACTCTTCTCCTCTTTCCATCTGTCACCAACAATTCCGCGCTATGATAAACACCCATAAACCACCACACGGAAACCACATGACTATCGACCAAGACCTAGAAAAAATCGCCCTCCAGGAAAAACTCCTCCAATTTAATTCCTTCGACGCCACCACCGCCTGGGCCCTCGGCACCGCCCTCAAAACCGCCGCGGAAAAACGCCACGTCTCCGTAGCCATCGACATCCAGCTCCACGGCTTTCCCCTCTTCTACTACGCGATGCCCAGCACCACGCCAGACAACGCCGACTGGATTCGCCGCAAGCGCAACGTCGTCACCCGCTTCCATCGCAGCTCTTACGCCATCGGCTTGAAACACGCTCGCGCGGCAACAACTCTCCACGACGGCACCGGCCTCGACGCAAAAGAGTACGCTGCCCACGGCGGCTGTTTCCCCATCCTCCTAGCAGGCACCGGCTGCGTAGGCACCATCACCGTCTCCGGCCTCCCGCATCGCGAAGACCATGCCCTCGTCATCTCCGTCCTTCAAGATTTCCTGCAGCTCCCCCACGAAGATCTAGCCCTAGCCCCCGCCACAGCATCTTGACGAAACGCAACGTCCTGCCCACCATTCATAGCAAGGAGCGCGCCGGATAATGCTCACCACCTGGGTGTTCGCACTCGCCATTGCTGTCATAGTCTCCGTCGTCCTCTTGCTCCTTCACAATTCCAAAGTAGCCGCGCTCTTCCACCAGCACGTTCGCGATCGTCCCAGGCGCCGACTGCTCCTCGCCGCCATCGGATTCTTCTCCACCTTCGCCCTCGCCCGTGCGGCGGCCTACGCGGCCTATCGCAAATTCGGCCCGTTTCACTACATCTACATTTACGGAACCCACATCCATCATCTTGTCTGGGGAATTTTGCTTCTGCTGATCGTCGGCTTCTGCTGGCTGGTCGAATTCGGCGACGGAGCCGAAACCTCATCGCTCATCGCCAGCCGCCTCATGGCCTTGCTCTACGGCGTAGGCGCCGCTCTCACCCTCGCCGAACTAGCCATCTGGCTAAATCTCGAAGAAGGCATCTACTGGACCCACCGCGACCGCGCCAGCCTCGACGCCATAATCCTCTTCGGCGCCGCCCTCCTGATCGCCCTCTGGGGCCGCCCCTTCGCCAAAGCCCTAACCGCAGAACTCTACCACTCCCGCCGCAAACGCCACCCGCACCAAACCTAGACGCCAAATCAAATCACCAGTAGGGGCACGATATATCGTGCCCCAGGCGAGCCCGCGAGCGGGTGCCGCACCATTTGCTTTTTAAGGGTCCGGGTTTAAATTCGACTCAACCCAACTCACCACAAAAACACGCGCGCGGTCTCTTGTAGCGCCGTGCCTTCAGGCCGGCATCTTGGGTTCCCCGCCTTCCAAGGCCCCGTTCTCTTCGCACGTGTAGTGGCCGAACTTTAGATCGGCCATCGGCCATTCCAAGCCCTCAAATAAAAGCCCGTCATTCCGAACGCAGTCCGCGGAGTGAGGACCGCCGCCCCTTTCCGCGCCTTTTGCGGAAAGAATCCCTCTTCTCTAACAATGCCCAACAACCCCTCTTCGCCGTAACGCGCATCACCCCCTACGGATTCTCCATCAACGTCACATCCCCCTCTGCCGCCGTCATCCCACCCGCCACAGGCTTCCTCGCCATCGCCGCCAGCTCCGAACTCGCCTGCTCCTTCTGTCCTTCGACAAATGCCTCCCCAACGACTTCACATGCCCAGCTCCCAACTTATCTCCCCCCGCGACCGCCCGCGAATACCACACGTACGCCGCCAGCTCATCCCGCGCCACTCCCATCCCGTGCTCGCACAAGTACGCATAATTCATCGCCGCATGCGGCAATCCCTGCTCCGCCGCCAGTTGCGACCAGTGTGCCGCCAGCGCATAGTCAACCGGCTCGCCCCTGCCCTTGAAATAGCAAATCGCCAGATTCGCTTCCGCTACCGCCAACCCCTGATCCGCCGCCGCCCGAAACCACTGCGCGGCCCGCTCCAGATCAACTGGTGTCGCATAACCCAACTCGTAAAACGTCCCAAGGTTATACTGCCCCATCGCATTCCCATGCTGCGCCGCCGCGCTAAACCACTGGAACGCCGCATTCACATCCTTCGCCACGCCGCGCCCGTACTCATACATTCCTCCCAGATTATTTTCCGCCCCCGCATCGCCCCCCTGCGCCGCGGCTCGGTAATATTCCGCCGCCTTGCCATAGTCGACCGCCACTCCGCGCCCATGTTCGTACAAATAGCCAAGCAAAAATTCAGCCGGCGCAAAGTGCAACGATGCGGACGACCGCAACAATCGCAACGCCGTATTGTAATCCGGCGGAGCCGCATGCGCATCGAACAGCAGCGCACACGCGCGCTTGTACTGCGCGATCGCATCGCCCCCTCCAGGCATCGCCGGCAAATCAATATTCGCAACATCGGTCCTCTGCGCATTCGCGTTCGAAGATGCCGCATGACTTCGAACCACGAACAAACCGAGCGCCACAAAAAATGAGCAAGATAAAAACCGCAGCAAAGGAAGACGCAGAGCGAGTGTAGTAGCCACGAGGACCTCCCCTATCACTTCTTCGTTCGTTCCTCGTGTTCCGCGGCAATCCGTGTCGCGCACGTTGCCCGCGGCCGAGGACCGGGAGGCACACTACTACCAAAGCGTGATCCAGCGGGATGGCGAGACCGCAGCAATTGCGGAAACGAAGCACAGCCCTTCGAGACACGCTAAAAGCGTGATGCCCTATTGGACCACCGCGCTCGCCAGGGGGCGATACGGCAATGGACGAGCCACCCCCCAAATAAGTTCATGCACCCATCCAGAATTTACAACTCCGTGACAATCCGCTCACGATCTACAGTTTGTGGCACAGGCACTCTTGCCTGTGTCCTGGGGTCCTCTTCTCCTTGTAGCGCCGCGCCTTCAGGCCGGCATCTTGGGTTCCCAATCCCCGTCGTAAAAAAAACATGTCATTCCGAGCGCAGCGAGGGACCTGCTTTTCTCCCTCCTGGTCGCCTCAGCCCAAGCGTCTTGCCATCCAACCCTCCGCCCCTCCGGCCGCAGCACCGCTGCGCCCCAATGTCCGCAATCCCCATCACCGCCTCTTCGGCAAAAACCCCCAAATCCCCGGATCCTCCTCCCCCAACACCCACGAACAAAATCCCTGCAACCCATCCTTCTGCACTAACTCGTACCGATCCCGGAACGTGCGCACATCCGTAAAGAAAATCCATTCCCGCATCTGGTCCCGGTAAAAATAAAAATACGCGCTGTGATCCTCCGCGTCCCACTGAACCTTCCCGCCATACGCTTCCGCCAACTGCAACGCATTCGGCGTCCCAATATATACCGCCGTCGGATCCGGCTTCTCCTCGCTGCCCAATTCCGTTCCTTTCGTCGGCGTTCCCGTATACCAGTGATACCCGTACAACGGAATCCCCATCGACAACTTCTCCTTCGGCACCACTTTCAGCGCGTACTCCAGATTCTCCACCGTCCAATCCCATCCAGCCACCGGCCCCGGCATCGTCCACCGCGTGTGCTGGTCGTACGTCATCAGGCAAACCAGATCAACATACTTCGCAATCGCCGCAATGTCGTAAGCCCCGCGCCAGTCCGTATAAATCCATTTCGCAAATCCGCCCGCCCCCGGATAACCCGGAGCATTCGGCACCGTCGCAATCGTCAGTTGCAAACCGGCCTTATGCATCGCCCCCGCCGAAACCATTACCAACTCCGTCAGGTGCTCGCGATCCGTCCAATCGACATTCTCAATATCCAACTGAAATCCCGTATACCCATGCAGCTTGCTCTCGCGAATCATCGCCGCATTCATTTCGCCCTGCGCAGCAGGATTCGTAGCCAGCGTGTGGAACTTCGTCTTGCTGAACAGCGCGATGATCGGCATCAACGGCAGCTTTTCCTCCTGCGCCCGCTTCAACACCGTGGGTTCCGGCGCCCCGGTCACTAAGCCGTTTTCGTCTACTTCATACCAGGCAGGCACCAGCAAATCGATCTGCGAAGAATGCGCTAAGAAGGAGCGGATCGACTCGGGCGAATTAGTCAAATAAAACAACGCCACCGGCGCAGCCCCAAAACAATCGCCAACCGCAACCAAAACGAAAACCGCCACCACCAAAAAAATTCGCCTCATCAACTCTCCTCATCCAATCGCCCACATTATATCCCCTCCAGCCTGTGCTCTTGGGTTACTCCTCATAGGGGCACGATACATCGTGCCCCCGGCGAGTCCGCGAGCCGTCCCCACAATCCCAAATCCACCACCCATGTAGCGCTGGCTTCATGCCAGCGCTCTTGGGTTTCCCCACCCTCGTCACTTCTACCAATACCCAACAACCCCACCAACCCATACAATTCCACGCGCGTATCCAAAAACACGGAGCCTCCAAATGCACACCGCCACAATCCTCCCCAAACCAATCGCCGCCCTACTCCTCTGCCTCTTCGCGGTTCTCCTTGCCCCACCATCCCCCGCCAAAGAAAACGTCGACTTCAACCCCAATCTCGATTTCTCCAAATACAAAACCTTCGCCTACGTCGGCGGCGTCGAACACCTCGCCATGCTACAACTGAACCCCAACGAAATTCGCGACAACGTCCATGACGCCGTCGCCCGCGAACTCACCAAACGTGGCCTCAAAGAAGTGAAACGCAACGAAAATCCCGACCTCGTCGTCCGCTATTTCGCCAACACGCAAGCCAATTCAAACTACGCCCCCACCGACGACTGGGGCGGCTTCGATCCTTTCATCTTCGATCAATGGGCCTATAGCTACGCCGTCTGGAGCGCCTCCACCACCACCAAAGAAGGTTCCCTCCTCATCGACCTAATCGACGTCCAGCGCAAAGATCTAGCCTGGCGCCTGCTCCTCCAGCAAAAAATTCTCAACGTCGACAAAATTTGGGACAAAATAAATCAGGAAATCACCAAAGCCTTCGAAAGCTTCCCTCCCACCGAAAAAGAAAAGGCAGAAATGCGCAAACAGCACGCCGACCACCCCCCAAAACCCCAAAAGCCCCAGTTCCAGTAACCAAGTAGCATAGGCTTTAGCCTGTGTCTTGGGTTGCATCAACCACCGCCCGACCCGCGCACCAAAAAAACACGTCATTCCGAGCGAAGTCCGCGACGCGAGCAATCCCTCTGTCTCTTGGGTCTTCCTCTTGTAGCGCCGCGCCTTCAGGCCGGCATCTTGGGTTCCTTCCCTGGGTGCCCCACACGCCGCCGTCGCGTGTGGGTTCTTGGGTCACTCCCCGTAGGGGCACGATACATCGTGCCCCCGGCGAGTCCGCGAGCCACGTAGTGGCGGGTCTTCAGACCCGTGCTCTTCCTCTTGGGGTTTCACCAACAAAACAACCCGTCACTCCAAGCGCTAGTCCGCCAAGAACAAGAAAAATTCCCCCCTCAATCTGAAACGATCCCGCCCCTCGCCCCATTACTCCTCAAGCACACTTCTTCCTACCGCGAGTCCCTCTCGCACGCAGGACCAGAAGCAAGCACCCAGCCAAGGCCCTATAACGCGGCACCGCAGAACCGCGCCACACAAAAAAGGAGCAACGCATGGCACCAGGCCAAAACCCCAGAATCTCCGACATCCGTATCACCCCAGACAACGCAACCGTCCTCAAACAATTAGGCCTTCTCGCCGAACTTGCCGGCACTTGGAAGGGCCACGGCTTCAACCTCGTCGCCCGGCCAGACTTCCACGACAGCACCGACCTCTACCTCCAGCTCAACCAAACCCGCGAAACCCTCAAATTCGACCCCATCGGTTCCGCAATCCCTAATCGCGGCTTCGGCCAAGACGACATCTCCCTCTTCGGCCTCACCTACCTGCAACAAATCACCGACGCAGGCCTCGATGGCGCCCTCCACATCGAACCCGGCATCTGGATCACGCAACCCAACACCACATTCCCCGACGAAAGTGTGCCTCCTCCCGCGCAACTCCTTGCTCGCATGGGCACCATCCCTCACGGCAACTCCTTGCTCGCCGAAGGAATCGCCGCGCCCTTCACCGGTTCACCCGTGCTCACGATTTCGGGCACGCAATATAACGGCTCGCTTTTCCCATCCTTCAACAGCACGCCCTTTGCGGTCCAACCCACCGCCCCGGCCATCGTCTTCAACGCTGCCGGCTCATCCGAAAAACTCACCGCTCCCACCGTGCCAGCCGTTCCATTCCCTCAATACGACGTCACCGTCCCGATCGGCCCCATCCCGGCAGGGCCCTTCAACCCTCCATTCTCGCTCAACACCCGTACTCCCTTTGACACCACGCCCACTGAGCCGCCGCTTCCCGCAAACATCAACGGCGTCCCCATGCAGGACGTCATCAACGATCCCATCACGCTCCTTCAAGCAGACGTCCAGAAACTTCTCACTGACGGCTACACCTTCGAAGGCACCACGCTCAACATCGCCACGCAAACCCCGGTGACCATCCTCAAAAACGCCAACTCCGGCGCTGCCGGGCCCACGACGGCTGTCACCGTTCCGCAATTCGGCGGCGGCATCGAAAACATTCAGTTTTTAGTTGGAGAAGATCCCGTCGTTGCCGGCAAAACGCAGTCACAAGAAAACGCTCAAACCGCCGTGGTTTACGCCACCTTCTGGATCGAAAAGGTCACACACAAAACCAACGGCCACAAGTTCATGCAGCTTCAGTATGCGCAGATGGTCATCCTGAATTTCCCCATCTTCCATCTGCTCCACCAAACCCCATCCGTCTACGTCAACCTGGGTCGGCCGCACATTTCCGTTGCCACCTTGAAAAAGAGCTTCAATAGTCCCCGTAACCACTCCACAGCCGGTCCAGGTACGAATTGCGCCATCCCTGTTCTCCCGGCGCAATTCGTATTCAACCGGCACTCCCACCCGGCGAGCATCCAGTTCCCCCAAAACTGCCTGCTCGCCCCCCTCCGTAGCGCTGGCTTTATGCCAGCGTCCCGGGTTACGCTCCCCGGTGCCCTCTCTGAGCGCCTTTTGCGAACGGAGCGTCTTGGGTTTTCCCAATCCTAAAATAAAAAACACCCGTCATCCCGAGCGAAGTCCGCGAAGCGAGGAATCCCTCTTCGATCAAAGCGTCCCGCCTCAAACCAGTGGCACAGGCACTCCTGCCTCTGCTCTTGGGGTAAGCAGTCGTAGTGGCCGGTCTTTAGACCGGTGCTTCTGCCCCCAGCGCCCGGCGCGGGGCCTCTCGGGTTACGCCTTTTCTTGGGGTGCTCTCGGGTTTGTAGCGCCGTGCCTTCAGGCCGGCATCTTGGGTTTCCACACACAAAACACCCGTCATTCCGACCGAAGTCCGCGCAGCCAGGCCCGCCGCCCCCTTGCCCCTTTCGCCAACCCGGTACCTGCGGCCTATTTCCTTCCACCTCATCACCCCTCAATCTAGGACCTGCACCCGTCTCAATCGGCCTACCGCGAACTCCGGGGTCTGCCATGAATCGTGAGCGACCAAACAGGCCCGTACAACAACCCCTCCGCTTTCCCACGCGAATATTCGCCCTGGCCCTCTTCGCATTTCTGCTCGCAACCTTCACCACGCTGGCCCAACAATCCCCCGCGCCTCCGCCGCCACCAAAACCCGCAGCCACCGTCGCCGACGCCGCCCAAAATTCCAAATCCAAACAACCCGAATCCGTCCCCCAAAAAGTCTTTACCAACGACGACCTCTCCTCACTACCGCCCGAAGACATTTCCGTCACCGGACCGCCCTCCGCATCGGCGGCCGACACGAATCCACAAGCCGCACCCGCTCCCGGCAAATCGCAGGACGACGACTCCGCCAAAGCCGCCTATTGGAAAGCCCGCTTCACCGCCGCTCGTCAAAAGCTTGCTCAGGACGAGAAAGCTCTCCCCGCACTTCAGAGTCAACTCGAAGTCGAACGCGTTCAGGAATGTTCCGTGGATGAAGACACCGGGCAGGTCTACTCGGACACTTTCATGGATCTGCTAAACCAAATCAACGCCATGAAGCAAACCATCGAACACGACAAACAAATCCTAAGTGATCTCCACGACGAATTCCGCCACGCCGGCGGCCAGCCCGGCTGGATCCGCTAGCCCAATAGCACAGGCTTCAGCCTGCGCTCCTGGGGTGGATCTCAATCACTGCACCGACCCGCACCTAAAAAACAAACCCGTCATTCCGAACGGAGTCAGCGCAGTGAGGAATCCCTCGTCGATCAAAGCGTCTGGCACTCCTGCCTCTTAAGCAGTCGTAGTGGCCGGTCTTTAGACCGGTGCTTCTGCCCCCAGCGCCCGGCGCGGGGCCTCTCGGGTTACGCCTTTTCTTGGGGTGCTCTCGGGTTTGTAGCGCCGTGCCTTCAGGCCGGCATCTTGGGTTTCCCTAAAAAACACCCGTCATCCCGACCGAAGTCCGCGAATCAAGGCCCCGCCGCCCTTTCCGCGCCTTTTACGCAAAGAATCTCTTCGATCTCACCGCCGCAACCACCCGCGCCACACGCACTTCTTCGCCTGAACTTCTTACGTAAAACCTCTTCACTTCTTCGGTTGCGCCGTAGGCGGCAAAATCCCATTCAACCGCAAATACATCGCCGCCGCCCCATAATGATCCGACCACCCGCCAGCCAAAAAGAAAACTCCCAACGCCCGCGGCCCCTGCACACGCCCAAAATCCACATTGTCCCCCAACTTCGAATCGTCCACATTCGCCAACGCCGTCGAGCAAAACGCAAACGATGCCTTCGCCGCCGCCAACAAAACATCCTTCGAATCCGTCTCCTTCAACTCCTCCGTCTTCGGTGCAGGTACGTCCGCGATCTTCGCGCACAATCCATTGTTCGACTGCGCAATGTGCATCGCCAAATGCCCGAAACTAATCTGGTCCCGCGTCGGCTTGTACCCAAACTTGTCCGCTGGCATCGCCTCAATCGCCCCGATAATACTTTTCTCCTGCCGTGGCAACATCATCCGAACCACTGTCATCACCGGATTCGCCACCGGCCCGCCAGTCTGCGCAGCAGGCGCCGCCCCCTGCCCCCGCGCCCCACCAACAAATCCCAAAACAAAAACAAATCCCAAAACTATCTTCTTCATAATCTCCCCCAAATCCCGAATTCCCAAAAACGCCCCGATCATACACCTCCTCAAGCCCGCACTTGTGAACACCCGCTCCCCGTCCAAAAGAAAAATAACCGTTGTATCTGGCTGGCGTCTTGGATTCGTAGCGCCGGCTTCCAGCCGGCTCTCGGGTCCTGGGTGCTCCATTCTGAGCGCCTTTCGCGAAGAGTGGTCTCGGGTTTCTCGAGCGTCTCGGGTGGGTTCCATCCACCATCCCCAACCAAAAAAAAATGGCCGGCCCCGAACCGGCCTCCCTAACTCACTCGCTGATGGCCACCCCGTTAAATCCCGCCACTCCAATCGCACTCGACGTCGCCACCGGCGTCAGGTCGCCATACGTATCAATCCCGAACACCGACACAAACGCCTGGCCTCCCGCCGTATAAATCACCGCCAGCCACTTCCGGTCCGCAGACACGGTTATGTCCGTAGGTGATCCTGCCAAAGCGATCGACTTGTAATACACTCCGCCTTGTCCATCCGTAAAGAAAATGGAAATCGCGTCGCCCGGCGAATTCCCTGTGTACCAAACGCTCCTCGGCCCTTTAGCCACCCAGCACGGTGCATTCGTCGGATACGCAGGCGCCGGTCCAACAATCGGGAAAATGTCCCCAGCCTCGTTCACCACTGCAAAACTGTCCGCGCTATGCGCCGGAGTGAATCCCAACGTGTTTTCCCAGAACGCGGCTCCCAACGGCGTATTGTTCGCGTTGCTCGGCAGCGGCACCGCGGAACTCATTCCGCCAAGCGCGCCGCCCTGCGTCAGCGGCAACTGCAGCAGCGACCCCGAAGACAGCGTCACCGCCGCCCAAGTTTGTCCCACCGCGATTTGCGCCGCCGAAGGGTCGGACAAACTCACCACGCTTCCGTCCACATTCCCGAACGGCCACGAGTGGCTCTCCGCACAATTTGCGCCCACCACAAACAGGTGCCCGTTCGACAGCGCCACTGAATCCGGCTTCACGCAATCCTTAGCCAACTGAATCGTCCTTCCGATCCCGATGAAGTTGTCATACCGCACCAACTGGTTCACGGTATTCGATCCATAATTTGCCACCGCTCCCAGTTCGCCTTCGAACTGCACAATTCCCGCATTCGTGCTCGCTCCGCCCTTCCCGCCCGTTGGCAGAGTGTTCGCCAGCGTCAGTGAAGGCGTTCCCGCTGTGTCCAGCTTGAACACCACCACACTGTTCCCGCTCGCGTTATTCGTGCTGGTCACCACGAACACGCTGCGCCCGTTCTCTCCCGCCATCGCAACCGCAGCCACCGTCAACAGCGCGGCCAGCAAACTCCCGGCAAGCCACACACCAAATTTCCTCAATCTTTGCAATATCATCGCGTTCTCCTTGTGGATTTAGTGAATCCGCGCCCACCCACATACCCGGGATCCACCGAAATTACCGGCGCATCTTCACTACCAAGGCATTCGCTCCAGCCCCAACAAAAGTTACGAGAAATAATCCCAACCCCCGCCCTTTCTCTTTTCCCGGGGCCCCACTCTGAGCGCCTTCGCGAATGGCAGCTCCTCAATTCCTCCTCTCTTTAGGGGGTCGGAGCTTCAGCTCCGACAGGAGAACCAGCAAGGTCGGGCTTTAGCCCCTGAGGAAAGAGGAAGCATCAATCCCTCCGCGCCCTCTCCGGTCCCACCTCCGCGCTCTCGGCGTTAAACGCCCCCACCCACCGTAACTTTTCTCGACCCCCACTCGAATACTCAAAGATGGGAAGGCGCCGCCATTCCCACAATCGCCAAGTCATATGGCCCACTCATGACCACGCTGGACGGAACCCCCGCCCACAGCAATACTGGTAACGATTACCAGGAGCCTCCCTTCCCCATGTTCCCGGGCAGCGATCTGGAGATGCTGATGTCCCGTTATCAGCAGGGCGATTTCGCCGCAGCCACCTCCCTCATCTCTCGCCTCAGCCCGCAACTTCATCGTTTTTTCCTCACGCAGGTTGCCAGTCGCGTCGATGCCGACGATCTCCTCCAGGAAACCTGGCTGCGCATTCACAAAGTCCGTCACACCTATCGTCCGGGCGAGCCAGTCCTCCCGTGGTTTTACGCCATCGCCCGTCACGTCCGCGTCGACCATTACCGCAAAACCATTCGCACCACCGCGCGCGAATCCCGACTCGAAGACATGCCCGAAGCCGCCGCGCCCATCTCCGCCGACTCTTCCTCATCCGACGATTTGACCGCGCTCCTCGCGCCTCTTCCCGAAAGTCAGCGCGAAGTCATCCTGTTGTTGAAGGTCGCCGGCATGTCTCTCGAGGAAGTAGCGCGCGCCACTTCTTCCACAGTAGGCTCCGTAAAACAAAAAGTGCATCGTGCCTACGAAAAGTTGCGCGAAAAAATGAGCGGAGTGCAGCGCAAGAAAGGGCAAAGCGGAGGGTCATTGTGAGAGACGAACGCATCGACGGGCCCTTGGACAAAGCGGCTCAGGCTCCGCAGGAAGTAGCCCCAGCGCTGCTCGAGCGCATCGCCGCCTCGATCAAGTCGTCAATGCAATCGGTGCGCCCGCTGCCGCCGACGTGGCTGCTCACAGCCGCGCTGGTTTTCATTTGCGCCGCCATTGGGCTCGCAGGAGCACTGCACGCCGGATTCTATGGAATTGAAAAAATGGATTTGTGGCAGCGCATCCTGATCTTCACCACGCTCGCGATCTTCGCGCACGCCGCCGCACAAGAATTTGTCGCCGAATTCATTCCCGGAAGCCGCCGCCGCCTTTCTGCCGGTGCGTTACTCGCAGCCGGCACCGCCGCGTTGCTGGCCGTCTTTGCTCTTCTCTTCCGAGATTACCAAACGACTCACTTCCTCTCCGCGGGAATCGTCTGTCTCGCGGTAGGCTTGCTCCACGCCATCCCCGCCGGCCTGATCGCCTGGTTAATCCTCCGCCGCGGCTTCGCCCTGAACAAAATCACTGCCGGGGTAGCGGGAGGCACCCTAGCCGGCCTTGCGGGCGTCTTCATGCTGGAACTCCACTGCTCCAATTTCCAAGCCACCCACATCCTGATCTGGCACAGCGCCGTAATCCCCCTGGCTGCGTCGGCAGGCGCCCTCTTAGCCTACGGCCTGCCAACCCCAAAGCTCCCAAACCCCTAACCCACTCGCCACTTCCTCACCCACGCCCCAGCGGCAACCAAACCACCACTGTTGTGCCTTCGCCGCTTGAAACGATTTCCATCGTTCCGCCAAATTGCCGCACGCGTTCTTGCATTCCGCGCACTCCAACTCCGGCCTTTGCCGCCGTCAAATTTC
Organism: Candidatus Acidiferrales bacterium; assembly: GCA_963701055.1. Classification (GTDB taxonomy): domain Bacteria; phylum Acidobacteriota; class Terriglobia; order Acidiferrales; family UBA7541; genus Acidiferrum. Next base: position 3,269,516 of record OY969563.1, read on the forward strand.
GTTGTTTCTCTTCCGAAATTCCCTTCCCGCGATCGCTGATCTCCACCCTCACGCGATCTTCCAACCGCGCCAGCGAGATCTTCGCCGTCGGGCTGGCCGAATGCCGGTGCACGTTCGTCAAACTCTCCTGCACAACACGAAACAGTGCCAGCTCAATCTCCCGCGGCAGCCGTTCCATCTCCTCCGGCAATTCCAACTCCACCTGAATCTTGCTGCGCTCCGTAAACCCCTCCACATACCACCGCAGCGCCGATTCCAGCCCGGCCTCGTCCAGCAGCGGCGGGTGCAACAAATAAGACAGCGTCCGAATCTCCGTCGACAGCGCATCCGAAAATCCCTTCGCCTCCGTTGCCAGCGTCCGTATCGCTCCATCCGATCGCGCCGACGCCGCCTTGATCGCAGACAATTTCATCGTCAGCGCCACCAGCGTTTGCCCGGCGTTGTCATGCAACTCCCTCGCCATGTGCCGCCGCTCTTCGTCGCGCAGGTTCAGCACTCTCCCGGTAAGTTCGCGCAGGCTCATCTCCATCCGCTTTCTTTCCGCCACCTCCGCCGTCCCTCCCGGCGCATCGATCACGGACGCCCCGATCAGGATCGGCACCGCCCGGCCATCTTTCGCAACGAAAACTTTCTCGTACACCTCGCAGCTCCCCTTAGCCTGCAGTTGTTTCACCGCTTCAGCGTCGGCCTTTGCGTATTCCGCCGGAGTCAAATGATCCCAGCGCACTTTTCCAGCGCGCACTTCGTCCTCCGAGTAGCCCAGCCTCTTCCGAAGTCCCGGATTGATATACCCCAGCCTGCCATCAAATGTTCCAATCACCATTCCAAACGGGTCCGCGGCTGCCAGCGCATTGAATCGCATCGCCGCTCGCACCAGTTCCGACCTCTGCATCTCGCTCTCCAGCAACCCCGCGACCTTCGCCCCCACCAGCTGAAAAAAAGTTTCATAGCTCTTATCGAACGGCAATCGCGGGCTGATCCCAAACACCAGCACCGCCTTCACCCCCGCTCCCTGCATCTCCAGTGGCAACGCATACGCCCGCGTCACCGGCTCTGGCCACGGTTTGCAGATCACTTCGCCCACACGCTTGTCCAGATCGGTCACCCGCACCGGCATCTTCGTGCGCACCACTTCCCTCAAACCTGTCTCCAGACTCTCGCAAACTCCACTTCCCTTCGGCGTCGCTCCCAGCCGCACTACTTCGCTTCCATTTACCTGATACAACGCCGCAAACGGAATGTCCGCCGGCTCGCGTCCAACCGCTGCCATAATTTCCTCAACAAAACTTGCCAGGGCTTGCGGTGGCGAAGCCGGAGTTTCTGTCTCCGTGCTCCCCGTGATCGCCAGCAACGTTTCCTGCCGCCGTTCCCCCAACACCTGCTCGGTCGTTTCCGTGCACACCACCAGCGTCCCCTGCACGGCGCCATCTTCATTCCGCACTGGGCTGTACCCGTAAGTCCAGTAAACTTCCTCCGGTTTTCCGTCTCGATTAATCGGCACAAGTTGGTTCTTGTGCCACGTCGACCGCCCCTCCGTCATCACCTCTTCGATTTGCGGTCCAATGATGGGCCAGATCTCTGGCCAGCATTCCGCACCGCGCTGTCCCACCGCCCTCGGATGCTTGTCCGCCCGGATGCTCGGCCTGTAGCCATCGTTATAAAACTGGATCAGTTCCGGTCCCCCACCACAAAAACATCGGGTGCCGCGATGCCAGCAGCAGGTTCACCGTAGTCACCAGCGTGTCCGGCCATACCTCAATCGGCCCAACGCTAGTGCTGCCCCAGTCAAACCCTCGCACCAGCTGCGCAATTTCCCCTTCGCCAATAATGCGCAGACGTGCGTCCGCCGGGGCGCCTGCACCTGTCGTCCGCTGTTTAGCTGATTTTCGTGCACTCAATGGCATGGGCGAACTGGTCTCATCCTGGTTGGGGATTCCGACTCTAGCAAATCAACACAACCATTCAAACAGCCAAAACATTAGGACCCTCTAATCGCGCCTCACCCACGCCTTACGCTTCGTAGGTCAACTGATACCTCTGGTAGGTCGCCCTCTTTCCACAATGAGGACACTCAATCTCGATGCCACCTGGCGGAAATTCCGGCTTCGCCGGCAAAAAAATGTCCAGCGTGGTTTCGTCCACGTCCGAATGCCGGAACTTCTTGTTGCAATGCGCACATTCTAGCTGCCAGGTAGTCACTCGGTCCCCATTTCCGGACAACTGCCCGCCCTCCATTACTACGCCTCCACACCCACCTAAGCTGTACCGTAATTCCCGTATTTTCTATACACTGTGGCACAGGCACTCCTGCCTGTGTCTTGGGTTTGGCTCTGTCTTGGGTTTCGCTTTGTCTTGGTTTTTCCTCTGTCTTGGGTTTCGCTGAGTCCTAGGTTTCGTAGGGGCACGATACATCGTGCCCCGGCAAGTCCGCGAGCCGCATCTTGGGTTCCCCTCACACAAAAAAATGTCATCCCGAACGAAGTGAGGGACCTGCTTTTTCCCCACCCTCGCTACCCACTTTGAGTCCGCGAAGAGTGGCTCTTGGGTTTTCTTGCCGTTGTAGCGCCGTGCCTTCAGGCCGGCATCTTGGGTTCTTCGTGGCACAGCCACCGTCCCGGGTCCGTAGGGCACGATACATCGTGCCCCCGGCAAGTCCGCGAGCTGGCATCCTGGGTTCCACACCACGCCTCTGCATGCGCAGTCTTCCCTCTCTTCTCTTTAAGGGGTCGGAGCTTCAGCTCCGACATCAAACCAACACTCGCAGGGCTTCAGCCCCTGAGGAATCCCTCTGCTCTTGAGTTTCTAATCCCCATCCAAATCCCCACTTCCTTCTTCTGCTATCCTCCTCCCCATGACAACTACCACCAACCATCACTGGATCCTCGCCTCCCGCCCCACCGGCCTGATCACCCCCGACGTCCTCCATCTCACCGAATCCCCCGTCCCCACTCCCGCCGAATACCAGGCCCTCGCCCGCGTCAAATATCTTTCCATCGACCCCACCATGCGCGTGTGGATGGCCGACTTCCCCCAATACATGCCTGCCGTCCAAATCGGCGAAGTCATGCGCGCCTTCGGTCTCGCCGAAATCGTCGAATCCCACCATCCAGATTACAAAAAAGGCGACAAGGTCACGGGCCTCACCGGACTCCAGGAATACGTCCTCATCACCGGCAACGAAAAACGCTCCTTCCACAAACTCCCCAACATCCCCTTCCTCTCAGACACGAATTTCCTCGGCACCCTCGGCATCAACGGCCTCACCGCCTACTTCGGTCTCCTCGAAATCGGCAATCCGCAATCCGGCGAAACGCTAGTCGTTTCCGCGGCCGCCGGCGCCACTGGCAGCATCGCCGGACAAATCGGCAAAATTCACGGCTGCCGCGTAGTCGGCATCGCCGGTTCCGATGAAAAATGTAAATGGATTAAAGACGATCTCGGTTTTGACGCTGCCATCAACTACAAACATCCCGACTGGAAGGAACAACTCGCGGCCGCTACGCCCAATGGCATCGACATCGATTTCGAAAATGTCGGCGGCGAAATCATGCAAACCGTCTTGGCCCGCATGAATCTTCACGGCCGCGTAGTTCTCTGCGGCCTGATCTCCGGCTACACCAAAAATAGTCCCAGCCTCGCCAGTTTCGGCCAGATCATAATGAAACGCCTCCGCGTACAAGGCTTCCTCATCATGGACTACTCCGCCAAATTCACCGAAGCCGCCCAAAAAATCGCACTCTGGAAAATGTCCAACAAAATAAAAGACAAACAAACCCTCCTAAAAGGCCTGGACCAAGCCCCCCAAGCAATCAACATGCTCTTCGCAGGCGCCAACACTGGCAAACTCCTGATTCAAGTAGCATAGGCTTCAGCCTGTATCTTGGGTTTCGTAGCGCTGCGCCTTCAGGCCGGAAGCTTGGGGTTCGCCGCTCTTGTAGGGCCGCCTTCCGAGGCGGGCCGTTTCCCTACAACCTCACCAAATCAAAAATATTCTATGAATCCCACAGGAAGGCAAAACTCAACTACCCCACCACCAACCCTCTTCTGTTTTCCATCTTCTCTTTTCTATTTTCCAGGGCCGCCCTGCTGCTTCTTCCGCTCCGCATCCATCTTCTGCACCAACTCCTCAAACTTCGGCTTCTGCTCCGGCGTCAACAATCCCCGCATCTCATTCCGCGCTTTTTCCCGCACCGCATCAACGTCGCTCTCCGCCTTGTCGCGAATTCCCTTCATCTCCTGGTGCGCGCCGCGGATGATGCCATCCATCTTCGCGCTCTGATCCGGCGTCAGCCCCAGTTCCTTCGTCATATCCGCCACGCGCTTCGCACGTCGTTCCGGCTCGCTCATCGCCGTCGGCTGCGACTGCTTCGGCGCCGCATAAATGTGGCTCCCGAAGCTGTAACCGAACACAGCGCCAATCGCGCACCCCACCAGAAACACAACGGCCAGCCACAACCGCGCCTTACGCAGTGCATCCTGGTTCATGCTTACTTCTCCTCAGTCGTGCTTGCAATAATATCGTCGTTCACCGGCGCAGTCGGCGCCATTTCGAAAATTCCCTCCGCCGGCCGCAGTTCCGGCCCATTTGTCCGCGCCGCTCGCCGTTCCTGGAACGCCCATGTTCCGCCCAACATCAGTAGCAACGTCGCAAAAGCCACAATGCGTGGCGCCAATCGCCTCACGCCGGTCCAGAAGCCGTTCTGCCGCTCTTCAATCTCTTCTTCCTGCGCGCCGATCACCTGCATCACCCGTGTCGTGAACCACGGCCCAGCCTCCGGCAAGCTTTCTTTCATCTCCGCCAGCGCCAATCGCGTGTCCACAAAATCCCGCACCGCGCTCTCGCACTGGGCGCACTTCGCCGCATGCTCCCGCGCAGCCTCCGGCAATCGTGCCAGCAACACCTCCACGGTCTCGTCGGCACTATCGCCACTCGGCAATCCTTCCAATTCACCGATCATCCATTCACAAACCAATTGTTCGTCCTTGGGGAGCTCTTTCATTCTGTTGTTACCTCGTTTCTCCCTGGTCTCTTTCACTTCACTTCAAAAATTGCAAAACTTCAAACACCTGCCGCGCGTTTCTTCCGCCGCATTTTCTCCGCAATCTTCTGCCGTGCCCGGAATAATCTCACTTTCACCGTGTTTCCGTTAATCCCCATGATCTCCGCGATCTCTTCCACGGTGAATCCTTGCACTTCCTTCAGCACCAGCATCGTCCGGTCCCGTTCCTCAAGGACTTCCAACCAGTGGTCCAGTTGCTGCTTCGTATCGAGCTGTTCGCTGACATCCGGCGCGAATTCCGGCTTCTGCTCTGTGGACTGGTACGCGTGCGCTTGCTCTTCGCTCAATTCCGATTCGAAAACCAGCGGCCTTACTTTCTTCTTCCGCAGCAGGTCCCAGCATTCGTTCACGGTAATTTTGTACAGCCAGGTGCTGAACGCGGATCGCTGGTCGAACCGTTTCAGCGAAAAATATGCCTTCAAAAATACCTGCTGCGCGATGTCCTCCACGTCTTCGCGATTCCTCAGGATCCCTCCCGCCACCGCAAAGACTCGACCCTGATGCTTCGCTACCAGCACCTCAAATGCTTCCTTCTCTCCGTGCTGGGCCCTCCGCACCAGTTCGCGGTCATCGCCCCGCCGCGCTGCTGTGCCTTGCTCGGCCTTCTTGGCCTCCGCCGATGCTACCGGCAACTCGGTATCCTCTGGTTTTGGGACGTTAGCCATCTTCTTTTGGTTACGCTATTTTAATCCCCCTGTCCACCCCTTCCCAACCTCCTCCCCTCGGTACCCTAGTACCTTCTCATCATCACACGGTTTTGCGATTTGCTCTTGCAATTGTTAACTAACTGTAGAATACTCAACCCATGATTATCGGTGACAGACTTCGCGCTCTGCGCGAGGAAAAGAAACTCTCCCAGGGTGATATCGAGAAGCGTACCGGTTTGCTTCGCTGCTATATTTCCCGCGTTGAAAATGGCCACACAGTGCCGGCCATTGAAACGCTCGAAAAACTGGCGCGCGCTCTCGAATGCCCACTTTATCAACTCTTCTACGACGGCGAGGAACCCCCTCAGCTACCCAACCTGCCCAAGCGCAAGTCGTCTGACGACATTGCCTGGGGCACTTCGGGCAAAGAGGCGCGGTACCTCAACAAGCTTCGCCGCTTGTTAAGCAAAGCCGACGACGAAGATCGCAAATTGCTCCTCTATATGGCGCAGAAGATGGCCAATAGATAGCAGTTTCCTTCGGAGGCCTTCCTCCGAAACAAACTGAAGGCACCGTAAAAGGCCGCAAAAAGCCAGCCATTGCGGTCTTTTCGCTTTTCTGGCTTTGTAAAGTTTTGTAACTAATAAACCCAGCTTGTGGAAATCCGTCCGCCCCGCCTCTTCCCTACTCCCATTCAATCGTGCTCGGCGGTTTGCTGCTCACGTCGTACACCACCCGCGTCACTCCCGGCACTTCATTTACGATCCTCGTCGACATCCTCTCCAGCACTTCCCCGGGCAGCCTCACCCAGTCCGCCGTCATAGCGTCCTCGGACTGCACCACCCGCACCGCTACCGTCAATCCATAAGTCCTTCCATCTCCCATAACCCCAACGCTTCGCACCGGCAGCAGCACCGCAAACGCCTGCCACACCTTCTCATACAGCCCCGCCCGCCGGATTTCCTCCACCACAATCGCGTCCGCCTCCCGCAGTATGGCCAGTTCTGGACGGGTGATTTGCCCTAATAACCGAACCGCTAAACCCGGCCCCGGAAACGGGTGTTTCACCAGTATCTCTTCTGGTAAACCTAAGTCTTTTCCAATACTCCGCACCTCATCCTTGAACAAATCCCTCAGCGGCTCTATCAGCCCAAACGGCATCTTTTCCGGCAATCCGCCCACATTATGATGCGATTTGATGGTCGCCGAAGGCCCCTTAACCGACACAGATTCAATCACATCCGGGTACAGCGTCCCCTGCACCAGCCACTTAATGTCCCCGCCCATTTCCTTCTGCAGCTTTTCCGCCTCCGCTGCGAACACCTCAATAAACTCGTTCCCGATGATCTTCCGTTTCTTCTCTGGGTCGGTCACCCCCTCCAGTTTTCCTAGAAACCGGTCAGTAGCGTCTACGCCAATAACCCGCAGCCCGAGCCGCTCCCGGTACATTTCCAGCGTGTGTTCAAACTCGTTCTTCCGCAGCAGCCCCGTATTCACGAAAATATTCGACAGCCGCTCGCCGATTGCACGATGTACCAGTACCGCCGCCACCGTCGAATCCACTCCCCCGCTCAATCCGCAAATCGCGTGATGCGCGCCCACCTTCGCCCGCACCACCTCCACGGTCTCCCCTATAAATGTTGCACCGCTCCACTTCGGCTCCGCCTTGCACACCGTAAACAGAAAATTCCGCAGAATCTCCGTTCCCCGCTCCGTATGCTTCACTTCCGGATGAAACTGCACGGTGTAAATCTTCCGCTTCGGATCTTCTGCCGACGCAATCGCGTTCGCCGTCATCCCCGTCTTGTAAAAACCTTCCGGCAACTCCAGCACGTTATCCCCGTGACTGTTCCATATCCGCAAACTGGCCGGAAAATTCTTGAACAGGTGGCTTTCGCACTTCTCCATATTCAACTGCGCTGGCCCGTATTCCCGCCGCTCCACCGGCTCCACTTTTCCGCCCAGGTTGCGCGCCACCCACTGCATGCCGTAACAAATCCCCAGCACCGGGATTCCCATCGCCAGCACCGCCGGATCGCACTTCGGCGCATCTTTGTCGTACACCGAGCTAGGCCCGCCCGACAAAATAATTCCCGCCGGCTCCAGCTTCCGAATCTCCTCCAGCGAGGTAGTGCAAGGCAAAATCGCGCTGAACACCTGCTGTTCGCGCACCCTCCGCGCAATCAGCTGTGTATACTGCCCGCCAAAATCCAGCACCACTACCCCGCCCAACTCCGCCTTCATCTTCCCCACCGTTTCCGCCTTAACCCGTGCACTCCCACCCATCCCATCCACCTCCGCCACCATCTTCGTAGAGGCGCCGCACTGCCGCGCCCCATGTCCGCAACCCGCTCAACCTATCGCCGTCCAACTCCCATACCAATCTCAACTTCAGATCCCACCCAAAAAACATGTCATCCCGAGCGAAGCGAGGGACCTGCTTTTCTCTTCCTCTCAACTCCCGACTACCGACTTCTCCCTCACCGCACCACAACATTCAACAATTTATCCTTCACAAAAATCAGATTAACCACCGTCTTCCCCGCCAAATGCGCCGCCACGCCCGCATCCCCCCGCGCCAACCGCATCACCTCATCTTCCGTAGCCCCGGCCGCCACCTTCACCTTCCCTCTCACCTTCCCGTTGATCTGCACCACAATTTCCACTTCCTCATCCTTCGCCAATTCCGCATTGAACGCCGGCCAGCTCACCGTCCACAATCCGCCTTCATGCCCCAGCAGCTCCCACAACTCTTCCGCCAGATGCGGCGTCATCGGCGCCAGCATTAACACCAATATCTCCAGCACTTCCCTCCGCACTTCCGACCGCACACTCGCATCCGCCGCATACACCGCATTCGTCAATTCCATAATCTGCGCAATCGCCGAATTGAAATGCCACCGCGTCTCAAAATCCGCCGTAACCCTTCGCAAAGTCTGATGCGCCTTCCTCAACAACCCCTTCTCCCCCTCCGACAATGGCACAGGCACTCCTGCCTGTGTTCGTGGGGTCCCGCTCTCCCCGCCACCAGTCATCCCGAGCGCAGCGAGGGACCTGCTTTCCTCTCTAGGGGGTCGGACCTTCAGGTCCGACATACTCCGCTCCAAAATTTGGGCTTTAGCCCCTGAAGACTCCGACGCCGCTCCCCCAACCCCCTTCTCCACCAAGCGATAAACCCGATTCAAAAATCTCCAAGCCCCCTCAATACTCTCCTCACTCCACTCCAAATCCTTCTCCGGCGGCGCCGCAAACAACGTATACAATCTCCCCGTATCCGCCCCATACTTCTCCGCCATATCAATCGCGCCCACCACATTCCCGCGCGATTTTGACATCGCTTCCCCGCCCTTCAGCACCATTCCCTGCGTAAACAACCGCGCCGCGGGCTCGCTATGCGAAATCAATCCGATATCCCGCATCACCTTGCACCAGAACCGCGAATACAGCAGGTGCAAAATCGCATGCGTAATCCCGCCAATATATTGTTCAATTGGAAACCAGTAACCCACCTTCGCCGAATCGTATGGCGCCTTGTCATTGCGTGGATCGCAATACCGGTAGAAATACCACGACGAATCCACGAACGTATCCATGGTGTCCGTCTCTCGCCGCGCGGGCCCGCCGCACTTCGGGCATTTCACATTCACAAATTCCGGATCGGTCACCAGCGGCGATTGTCCCTCGCCCGTCAACTTCGGATTCGCCGGCAGCACAACCGGCAAATCCTCATCCGGTACCGGCACCATGCCATCCTTCTCGCAATAAATCACCGGGATCGGCGTGCCCCAATACCTCTGCCGCGAAATTCCCCAATCCCGCAAGCGGAAAATCGTCTCCTTCTTCCCGAATCCCCCAGCCTCCGCATCCGCCGCCATATTCTCAATCGCATCCTCAGTCCGCATCCCCGAATACGGCCCCGAGTTCACACTAATCCCATACTCCGTCAGTGGCACAGGCACTCCTGCCTGTGTTCTTGGGTTCTCTCCCCCGTCCGCCCCGCCCGTTGCGAGATTTGTCATCCGGAGCGAAGCGAGGGACCTGCTTTTCTCTTCCTCTTTAGGGGGTCGGACCTTCAGGTCCGACATAACCCGCTCCGAGCCTTGGGCCTTAGCCCCTGAGGACTCCGCCTCTTGAACCCCAACTCCCAACTCCCGACTCCCGACCTCCTCCACCACCACCATCACCGGCAACCCATACTTCCTGCAAAACTCAAAATCCCTCTCATCATGACCAGGCACCGCCATAATCGCCCCGGTCCCATACTCCATCAGCACAAAATTCCCCACCCAGATCGGTATCCTCTCGCGATTAAACGGATTCACCGCATACCGCCCCGTAAAAAATCCATCCTTCTCCGCGGTAGCAATATCTTCCATCTTCACCGAAGTCTGCTTCATCACCGCCAGCTTCGCCAACCGCTCCTTAGTCAACTCCTGCGCGCGATTCTCCCGCCCAGCCAATCCCTCACCTTCCGCCGTAGCCCCACGAATCAACCCGTCCACCAACGGATGATTCGGCGCCAGAATCAATGCGCTAGCCCCATAAATCGTATCGATCCGCGTAGTAAATATCTCAATCCGCTGTGGCACGGGCACTCCTGCCTGTGTTCTTGGGTTCTCCCCGGGTGCCGCACTCTGAGCGCCTTTTGCGAAGGATGGCTCCTGTCCTCTCTTCTCCTCCCTCTTCTCTTTAGGGGGTCGGAGCTTCAGCTCCGACAAAACCTGCTCGGAGACTTGGGCTTTAGCCCCTGAGGAATCCGACTCTTCACTCCCGACTACCGACTCCCGGCTACCAACTTCTCCCTCCACCCCAAACCAAACCTTCGCCCCCGTCGACTTCCCAATCCAATTCCTCTGCATGGTGATGACCCGCTCCGGCCATCCACCCTCCAGCAATTTCAAATCGTCCAGCAGTTGTTCCGCATACGCCGTCGTCTTCAAAAACCACTGCTCAATCTCCCGCGCTTCCACCCGCGTATCCTCATGCCGCCAGCAAAATCCTCCATTCACCACCTGCTCGTTCGCCAGCACCGTGCAACATTTCGGACACCAATTCACCCGGCTCTTTTTCTTGTACGCAATCCCGCGCTCCAGCATCCGCAAAAAGAACCACTGGTTCCACTTGTAATATTCCGGCTCGCACGTGGAAATTTCCCGCCGCCAGTCGTAGGAAAACCCAAAACGCCGCAGCACTCTCTGAAATTCCGCAATGTTATTTTTGGTCCAGACCCGCGGATGCGTGTGATTCTTGATCGCGGCGTTTTCGGCAGGCAATCCAAACGCGTCCCACCCCATCGGGTGCAACACGTTATACCCCTTCATCCTCTTCACTCGCGCAACCACATCCCCAATCGTGTAGTTGCGCATGTGCCCCATATGCAGCGTCCCACTAGGGTACGGCAGCATCTCCAGCACATAATATTTTGGCTTTCCCCTGGATGCCCCACTCTGAGCACCTTTTGCGAAGGGTGGGGCTTGAGTGTTCCGCTCCTCACTCCCGACTCCCGACTCCCGACCACCGACTTCTTTCTCTGCCCCCTCCTTAGGGGGTCGGACCTTCAGGTCCGACATTTGATCAACAGAAGTATGGGCTTTAGCCCCTGAGGACTCCGTCTCTACATCCGCTTCCGACTCAAACACGCGGTTTTCATTCCACCGCTTCTGCCACTTCTCCTCAATTTCCTGCGGCCTATAGTCCCCCACGCTGTCCCCGTCCCCTTTGGAGTGCGGCGGCGCAGCCGCCGCTTTTACGGCCTAACCCAACCCACCAAACTCAGCCACCTTCACAGCTTTTCCCTATTTTCCAATTTCCCCAAACTAATTCCTCTACTTCTTTCCCTTCCTATTCTTCTTCACCGGCAAATGTCTTGAGCTAACTTTCTTCCCCGCCTTATCCATCGCCCTCTTCAACGCCGGCGTCAACATCGAAAATCCTTTTTCCGCTTCCGGCCCTTCCGCCCCCGCCAACTCCCAAAGCTTTGCAACATTCCTCCGGTCGTCTCCCGGCTCATCAATCGGCGTCTCCAGCAAAAACGCGCGCCCCGGCAATCCCTCCGGCGGCAACGTCCCCAACCGCGGGTGCTTCAGCAATCGCGCAAACGCCTCCCGCCCGATCTTCCCTTCTCCAATATTCGCGTGACGATCCACTCTTCCGCCCAGCGGTATCTTCGAATCGTTCACGTGCAGCACCGGCACATTTTCCAACCCAATCGTCTGCTCAATCAATTCAATCGTCTGTTCCAACGCCTTCTCGCTGCGAATGTCATATCCCGCCGCCAGCAAATGCGCCGTATCGATGCAAACGCCCACCTCCAGCGGCCTGTCATCCGTACGATTCATTCCGCCGCCGCGGTTGCATCCGCTCACAATCGTCGCCACTTCCTCCAGCCGCGATCCCACGGAAGTCCCCATCCCCGCCGTATTCTCAATCAAAATCCGCAGCTTCCCCAGTGGCACGCGCTTCGCTGCCTGTCTCACCGATTCCACGATCGACGCAATCGCGCTCTCCAGCGACGCCTCGCCCCGCGATCCCGGATGCACCACAATATAATCCGCTCCCAGCGCCACGCCTCGCACCAACTCCTCGTGAAACGCCTGGATCGACCTCGTCCGCAACATCGGCTGCGTCGCCGCCAGGTTCACCAGGTAATTCGCATGAATCACCAGCGGCCCCAGCCCCAACTCTTCCCGCCGCGCCCGAAACGCCTTCGCATCCGATGACGGGATCCTTACCGTCGCCACCTGCCACATGCGCGGACTGGCCGAAAATATCTGCAGCGCGTTCGCCCCCAGCTTCCGAGCCGATTCCAGCGCGTTCAGATAATTCCCCGCAATAGAAGTGTGGATCCCAATCCGTACACTCCCGTCCATCCACCCCGGTGCCTGTGGCTCCGGTTCTGGCTGAGGGATATACTCCTCATCCGCCTCAAATACCGTATTGTCCACCAATGGATATTCCGCCATACCTGTTCCTTCTACCTGCTCTTTCTCTCTCTCATTAAACTTCCTATTCTACCACACCGCGCCAATCCCCCACTTTTCCCACTGGTAGCCAATTTGTAGCGCCGGCATCTTGCCGGCTCCTATCCTTTTTTCAGTGGCACAGGCACTCCCGCCGGTGTTCGTGCCCCACCCCGAGTCCGCGAAGGCTGACTCTAGCGTCCTTGTAGTGGCGGGTCTTTAGACCCGTGTCTCTCTTGGGTTCCTCTTCGACCACAAAAAAAAAATAAACCGTCATTCCGAACGGAGTCCGCGAAGTGAGGACCGCTGCCCCTTTCCGCGCCTTTTGCGGAAAGAATCCCTCTTCGATCCCCGCGCCTTGCCTCGATGCCCGCATCCCAAAAAAAAGCGCGTTGTCCTACCGCGCCCCGTCTCCGCTCACTTCTTCGCCAAACTCCTCACATAATTCACCACATCCCAAATCTGCGTCGGCTTCATTCTTCCTTCTTCCCCGCTCATCTGCCCTTTTCCTTTTTCAATCACCGTAAAAATCTCTCCATCGCTCATTGCCTTCAAAGACTCCGGATCGCGATAATCCTTCAGCTTCAACTTCATATCCCCCGCCAGATCTCCATCCCCCGCTCCCGTCTTCCCATGACACATCGCGCAATCCGTTCCATACGTTTTCTTCCCGCCCGCCAACGATGCCGCCGTCGGCTTCACCGGATTCACCAGCTTCGGCGTATCCGCGCTGGCCTTCGCTGCCTCCGCCGCGACCGGTTTCTCCTCCGCCTGCTTCGCCGCCTCCTGCTGCATCATCGGCCACACCATCATCGTCACGCACAGAAATATCCATTTCATGCCCGCATCTCCTACGCAACTTGTCTCAGCAACGGTCCAACGGGCCGCAGTTCCGCCAAGTATAGTCCCTAATTCCCATCTCCGCGCATCCCACAAACCGCAAAGTGCCCGCAGCGCCTCGACACATCGCGCCCCCGCCAACTCCCCAAGCCTCCTCTTGGGTTCTCCCGCCCGGCATGTAGCGCTGGCTTCATGCCAGCGCTCTTGGGTTCTCCTCCGCAACGAGGCATCTCAACCACCGCATCTCGCCTCAACCAACGCGACACCACCTCCGAATCCTTTACCTCCTCCATCTCCTCCATCTCCTCAATCTCCTAAACCTCACTGTACAAACCCCATCCCATCCGCATCCTCAATCCCACTAATCGCTCCCACCACCTCCCACGTCCCCAAATCCAACACATCCACCTTCCCCTCCCCACTCACCGCCACAAACGCCCGCTTCCCATCCGGCGCCACCAAAATTCCCTCCACACTCTTCCCCAATTTCACCTTCCGCGCTACCTTCCGCGTCTTCGCATCCACCACCACTAATTCCCCACTGCCCATATCCGAAATCAACACCAACTTCCCATCCACCGTAAACTTCACCCGGTTCGATCGCTTTGTCCCCACATCGATCGTCTCCACCACCTTCTTCGCTCCCGTATCGATAATCGACACCGTCCCATCTCCCGAATTTGCCGCCCACACTTCCTTGCCATCCGGCGAAGCCGCAATTCCCTCCGGCCCTTTGCCCACCGGAATCACGGTATTCGTCCAATGCCCGCCATCGCGACTCGGTTCCACTGCCGTTACCGAATCCGAATTCACGTTCGACGTATAAATCGTGTGCGTCTTTTTCAAGATCACCAGCATGTGCGTGCGCTCCTGCCCGATCACCTGCACCCAATCCACTTTGTCCGTCGCCGGATCGTATCGCCCAATCTTCCTGCTTCCCTCCGCCGTGAAATAAAATTTCCCTTCAAAAAATTCCACGCCATGTGGCCCAATCAAATCTCCAAACTTCTCCCCCTTCGGCCCCACCACATTCAACAAATCCACGCGATGAATTTCCTTCTTCGCGTCCAGATCGATCACGCTCAACGTTGTCCCGTCCTGTCGCGCACCATAATTCGTAACCAACGCAATCTTTCCATCCGCACTCACCGCCACCTCATGCGGCACCGCCCCCGCCCCCACCTGCCCCACCACCTTCAACGTCCCCAAATCCACAATCTCCAACGCATTTGCCCCCTTACTAACCACCACCATTTCGCTCTGCGCCAAACAAGTCACACTCATCGCCAAACAACCCAAACCCACCACCAACCCAATCGATCCAATGATTCTCCAACCCATAACGCCCTCCCAGCCCCACGTTTCACACAAACTTTGAGCCCAGCTTTGTAGCGCCGGCTTCCCAGCCGGCATCTTGGGTTTCTCCCCTTGGTGCCCCACGATACATCGTGCCCAAGCAAGTCCGCGAGCCGCCTCTTGGGTTTGTAGCGCTGGCTTTTATGCCAGCGCTCCTGGGTTACTCCTCACCTCTTGGGGTCCTCCAACCACACAAACTCCCCCAATCACCTATCACAATCTCCCACCCCTAAAAAGCAAAAAAGCGCGCACCCACCAGCATGCGCGCCATCCAAAATCCCTCGCTTTCCCTCACCTCTTCACAAACACTCCCGGCATCTCTCGAATCTTCCCGCCCGGTTTCGCATTCGCAATCTCATGCAACCTCACCAATACATCCCGTGTGACCTCATCGCGGCTCGGCGCCCGCAATCCCTCCAACCCTTCCGCAATCCGCGCCAAACAAATCATCAACTCATCCGTCACCGTCGACGCTTCCACTTCGACTTTCGCCTTCCGCGTCAATCCCAACAAAATCCCCGCACAAACCAACAACCCGCCTCCCGCCACCATCAACCCAAAACTACCTAAAGGTATCTCGATATCCCCAATCATCAACCATTTCCAGGTCCATCATCGAGGCTTTCGCGACTGCATCGCCCCCAACTCCAAACAAACACATCCTTGCTTTCCTACATGATGGATGCCTCTTCCCTCCTCGCTGTTTCTACCCTCTTCCCCGTAATTCCATCTCCGCCATTCCCCTACAGAAATTTCCCTAGTGGCACAGGCGCTCTTGTTTGTGTTTCGGGGTTCCATGTAGTGGCCGAACTTTAGATCGGCCAGCCTTTCCAAAAACAACTCTGTCATCCTGAGGAGTCCGCGACGAAGGATCTCAACCCACGCGTCTTGCCTCCCAAAAAAATCGCATACCACCTCTGAATCCCTCACCTCACTCTTTGCCTCCCAAACTCCCTTCCATTACACTTACCCCACACCAAAAAAAGGACTCGCCCATGCTCGTTGTCATGCAATCCCACGCCACCGACGAACAAGTCCGCGCCGTCTGCGACCGCATCGATTCCCTCGGCATGAAAGCTCATCCCATTCCCGGCTCCGCGCGCACTGCCATCGGCATCACAGGAAATTCCGGCGCCGTCGATCTCGGTTTCCTCGAATCCATGCCCGGCGTTATCGAATGCATCCCCGTCACCAAGCCCTACAAGCTCGTCTCCCGCGACGTCAAAGAAGAAGATTCCATCATCAAAATTTCCACGCCTTCTGGTGACGTCCTCGTCGGCGGAAAACACATCGCCATGGTTGCCGGCCCCTGCGCCGTGGAAACCGAAGAGCAATGCCTCGCCATCGCCCAACAACTCCAATCCACCGGCGTCCATCTCTTTCGCGGCGGCGCCTACAAACCGCGCACCTCGCCCTATTCTTTTCAGGGCCTCGGCCTCTCCGGCCTGAAAATTCTTTCCAAAGTTCGCAAGCAATTTGGTTTCGGCATCGTTACCGAAGCCATCGACAACGAATCCCTCGACCTCGTTGAGGAATACGCCGACGTCATCCAGATCGGCGCCCGCAACATGCAGAATTTTTCGCTCCTCAAACGCGCGGGCCGCGCCAAACTTCCCGTGCTTCTCAAACGCGGCATGTCCGCCACTCTCGACGAATTTCTAATGGCCGCCGAATACATCCTGTCCGAAGGCAACTACAACGTCATGCTCTGCGAACGCGGCGTGCGCACCTTCTCCGACTTTTCCCGAAACACTCTCGATCTCGCCGTAGTCCCCGCCGTAAAAAAACGCAGCCACCTACCCATCCTCGTCGATCCCTCCCACGGCACGGGCAAACGCCACAAAGTTCTCCCCCTCTCCCGCGCCGCCGTAGCCGTAGGCGCCGACGGTCTCCTGGTCGAAGTCCACCACCAACCCGACAAAGCGCTCTCCGACGGCATCCAATCCATCCTCCCCTCCGACTTCGCCAACCTCCTCCACGAAGTCCAACAAATCGCCCAAGTCCTAAACCGCCAAATCAACTAGCTCCCGTAGTGGCTCTTGTAGTGGCGGGTCTTCAGACCCGTTCCTTTCTCTTGGGTTCCTCGTGGGTTTCCTCATAGGTTTCCCTAGCTTTTTCCTATTTTACGCAATATAATCTAGAAGTTATTTAACTCACTAAGTATACCTCCAATGCTCCACCGCAAATCCTCCCGCCTCCATCCCCAAAACTACGTCGGCCAAGGAATCTATTTCCTGACCATCTGCTGCGATCACCGCCATCCCCATCTCGTCAACCCTTCCATCGCAACCGATGTCCGGGCCCTTCTATTCCAATCTGCCGCCGCCAACAACTTTTCCATTCACGCCTATTGCCTCATGCCGGATCATGTCCACATTCTCACCGAAGGCATGCATCCCACCTCGGACGCGCTCGAATTTGTCCGCCACTTCAAACAACGTACCGCCTTCGGATTCAAACGAAAAACGCAGCAGGCGTTGTGGGAATTCAGCTATTACGATCACATCCTTTCGCCGAAAGACCAGATCATCGAAGTCGCCCGGCACATCTGGTGGAATCCGGTTCGCAAAAACTTATGCGCGTCGCCCCCCGATTATCCATTTTCCGGTTCGCAAACTCTGACATGGAGGCAAGAGTCACAAGTCCTCCCGGCCTGGTCCGCGCCCTGGCAGACAGCTGAGAGGGGAGAAGCGAGGTCCTCGCCGCGCTCTGGATGACATTGGTTTTTTGTTTTCGGGGATTAGGAGACTAAGAGCCCACTCGCACAGCAGAAAAAGCTAGAGAAACCCAAGAGAAAGGCACGGGTCTGAAGACCCGCCACTACAAGACCGGTCGTTCACCCTTCACCGCGTCCTTTGTGTAGTCGTCGCTTTCTTTTCTCTCGCCACTCGCCACTAACCACTCGCCACTTCTGCTATCCTCATCTCATTCCATGTCCCACTCCAAGAACCCACGCCTCTATTTCGCCCTTCTCCTCCTCCTCGTCTCCGCCGCCGTCATCATCTTCAACGAGCATCGCCCCTCCTTCCTCCGCCCCAATCTCCACATGTACGCCTACGTCTCTACCGACGACGGCTCCGTCACCATTCTCGATCTCGCCAAACTCCAGGCCGTCGCCAAAATTCCCGTAGGCCCCGCCATCTCCGACCTTCGCGAGCACACCAAGCGTAACGAAATTTGGGGCGTCTCTTCCGCTGGCGGCTACGTCTTCGTCCTCGACGCGCCCACCAACCTACTCACCCGCATTCCCGTTGGTCCTTCACCCTATTCGCTGGATTTTTCTCCCGACGGCAATCGCATCTACACCACCACCGCCGCCTCCGACCAACTCGTCGCCATCGACGCCGTCTCCCGCCAAGTCCTCGGCCGCGCCCACACCGCCGCCGAACCCGTCCAGGCTCGCCTCACGCCCGACGGCAAAAATATCGCGGTAGTCAATCGCCGCGCCGGCATGCTCTCCATTCATGACGCGCGCACTCTCCAATTCCTCAACTCCATCCCGGTCATTCCGCAACCCGACGAAGTCCTCATCACTCCCGATTCCGCTCTCGCCTTCGTCATGAGCCGCACGCAAACGCGCCTCTCCGTAGTCGATCTCGATCGCTCCGTTCTCCTCACCAATCTCGAACTAGCCGGAAAGCCCACGCAAATGCTTCTCAAACCGGACGGCGGCGAACTCTACGTCATCTCCCCCGACGCCCACGGCCTGCAAGCCGTCAACACTTGGACCCACGAAATGGGCGACTCCATGCTCCTCGGTTCCGCTCCCGCCTTCGCCATCATCAGTTCCGACGCCTCCGAAATGTACGTCTCCGATCGCGCTGCCTCCCGCGTAATCCCCGTCGATATCCTGAACCGCCGCATGCTAGCGTCGCCCATTTCCGTCGGCGCTTCGCCCAGCTTCATGCGCTTCTCCCCCACCGACCGCGGCGCAAAATCCCCCATGCTCCTGGTAGCCAACGAATCCTCCGGCGACATCGCCATAATCCGCACCCGCACCTACTCCCTAATCACCCTGATCCCCGCCGGCCCCCACCCCACCCGCATAGCCGTAAAAACCTTCTAACTCCCTGTAGCATAGGCTTCAGCCTGTGCTCCTGGGGTTGTAACGCCGTGCCTTCAGGCCGGCATCTTGGGCTTCCACCTCAGAAATAAGCGTTATTCCGAACAAGTCCGCGAAGTAAGGACCGCCGCCCCATTCCGCGTTTTTTGCGGAAAGAATCCCTCTTCGATCGATCCCTCTTGCCTCGAGCCCGAAACATCGCTATTTACTTTATCATTCTCTTACTCTACAATACTCTCATGGATTCTTCTATGATCCACCACCACACCGCCCACCCGCTCGACTATCTCGGCCGCTCCACCTATTTCTTCACGGTCACCTGCGCCCAACGCTTCTCTCATCTCGCCGACTCCGTCGCCGCCGGCGACGCCCTCGGTTCCCTCCTCCACTCCTCCGTCGTCAAATCTTTCGGCATCGACGCCTATTGCCTCATGCCTGACCATGTCCACGTGCTTGCCGAAGGCCTGCATTCGGTTTCCGATGCGCTAGCCTTTATCACTCACTTCAAACAACACACCTCTCTCCATTTCAAAAATAAAACCCGCCAAATCTTGTGGGAATTCGGCTATCACGTCCCACATCCTCCGCCCTCAAGACAGACATCTGGTGGAATCCTGTGCGCAAAAATCTCTGCCACTATCCCTCCGAATATCCCTTCTCCGGCTCCCAAACCATCAACTGGCTCCAAGCTGCCACCACCCGCCCCACCTGGTCCACCCCTGGTCCAACCAAACACAAAACCAAAAACAAAAGCACGCCACCGCTGGTCTCTAGTCCGGCGTTTCTTATTTTCCCCAAGCCATGTGTCGCCCCTGTGTCGCCCATCCTTGCCAACCCCACCGCCCCGTGTTACCAGTAACTATCGCTCCCCTTCGCTCCTCAAAGGTCCTCCCATGACCACCACCGATCGCGCCCACTGGTTCCAAGGCCCCGCCGCTCACTGCACCCCTCACGCCGAGAAACAAAACCCCGCTTGGCGTCTCGTCCTCCTCGGCCCTCCAGGCGTAGGCAAAGGCACGCAGGCCCAACTCCTCCACGAACAACTCGGCGCTTGCCATCTCTCCACCGGTGACGTCTTTCGCTCCGCCGCATCCCGAAAAGATTGCGTGGCCTCTCCCGCCATGGCTGCCGCCCTCGAATACATGCGTCGCGGCGCGCTCGTGCCAGATGACACCGTCTGGGAAATGGTCCGCGAACGCCTCGACTGTCTCCGCTGCTCCGGCGGCTTCCTGCTCGACGGCTTCCCGCGCACGCTAAGCCAAGCCGAGTCTCTCCACGATCTGCTCGAAAAGGAAAATCTCCCGCTCCACGCCGTAATCGATTACGAACTCCCGCTGCCCGAAATCATCTCTCGCCTCAGCGGACGCCGCACCTGCTCCCAATGCAAAGCGGTCTTCCACATCACCAACCAGCCACCAAAAATTGAAAACATCTGCGATCACTGCAACGCCCCACTCTTCCAACGCGAAGACGACCGCCCCGAATCCATCCAAGTCCGCCTGGCCGCCTACAACACCTCCACTGCCCCACTGATAAATTTCTACCGCCAACAAAATCTCCTACTCCCAATCCCAGCAATAGGCTCCCCCAACGAAATCCTCCACCGCACCACCACAGCCCTCTCCACCAAACAAACAATCGCGGCACCAAATCTCCCCGTGTAGAAGCACGATAAATCGTGCCCCCGGGCGAGTCCCCGAGCCCGCCTCTTGGGTTTGTAGTGGCGGGTCTTTAGACCCGTGCCTCTGTCCCCAGGCGCCGCGCCGCGGCCTCTTGGGTTTCCTCTATCCTTTATACCCACCCTGAGTCCGCGAAGGGTGGGTCCTGAGTTAGCCGATGTAACGCCGCGCCGTCAGGCCGACATCTTGGCTTTCACCACAAAAAAGCACATCATTCCGAACGCAGTCCGCGAACCAATCCCTCTTCTCCTAAGGGGGTCGGAGCCTCAGCTCCGACATACGACTCTTGGAGATGTGGGCTTGAGCCCCTGAGGACTCCCCCTCTTCTGCCCCTCCAATTTCCATTTTCACTCTTCCATCTTCACTCCAACCCACCGCTATATATCGCCCCTCACTCCCCACCCACAAAATTCCCCACAAACTCCACTCTTGCCTCCCCTGCTATATAGGTCTATAGTCTCACCGTCCGGTTCTTCCGCCCGAGGTGTGTCCTATGAAATTCCGTTCAGTCGCTGTCTTTGCAGTCCTTGTGTGCGCTCTTTCAACCGCAGCTTTCTCTTCCGCCAACGAACCCGAAAAACATTCCAAAGTCGTCGGCGGCTATTTCGAAGAGTGGTCCATCTACGGCGCCAACTTCAATGTCGCCAATCTCCAGGCCAACGGCGTCGCCGACAAACTCACTCATCTCACCTAGGCTTTCGGTGACGCCACCCCCACCGGTTGCGCCATCGCCGACACGTGGGCCGACTACCAGGATCCCTATCTCCCCAGCGTCACCGGCACTCCGTATCCCGGCCCGCTCTACGGCAATTTCGCCGCCCTCCAGCAACTCAGAACGCTTCATCCCAATCTCAAAGTTCTCGTCTCCCTCGCCGGCGCTCCCGGTTTTTCCGCCGCGGCCAGCACCGCCGCCGGACGCCAGGCATTCGTCGCCAGCTGCATCGATCTCTTCATCAACGGCAATCTCGGTGGTGGAGTTTCCGCCGCAGGCATCTTTGACGGCATCGACATCGACTGGGAATTTCCCGCCGCCACGGACACCGTAAACGCCACGCTGCTCATGCAGGAATTTCGCAAACAGCTTGACGCTCTCGGTGACGGCTGCAAAAAACACTATCTCCTCACCATGTTCGGTCCCGCTGGCCAGCAGAATTTCTCCAACATCCAGCTAGCCAAAGTCGCGCAGACTCTCGACTTCTACAACGTCCAGGGTTACGACTTCCACGGCGATTGGGAAATGGCCACCAATCACGCTTCTCCTCTTTTCGATGACAAGCAGGATCCCGACTACTCCGAAAATTTCTACATCGAATACACCATCGCCTCGTACCTGAAAGCAGGCGTGCCCGCGGATAAATTGGTTCTGGGAATTCCCACGTACGGCTACGGCTGGAGCGGCGTTCCCGACATCAACAACGGTCTATATCAGTCCGCCACTGCCCTAGCCACTCCGCCCGCCACCGACTATCTCGAAACGCAGGGCGTCGCCACCTATCTCACTATCAGCAGCCTCACCGGCTACACGCGCCACTTCGATCCCAAGCGCATCGCCGTGTGGGTCTACCAGCCCAGCACGGGCACTTTCTGGACCTACGACGACCCCGTCACCGTCTGGCTAAAAATGGGCTACGTCAACTTCCGCGCCCCCGGCGGTCTAGGCGGCGCCTACGTCTGGGCCCTGAAAGACGACGACACCAACGGCACCATAGTAAAAACCATAGCCGCCGGCCTCCACTAAATCACAAGGGGCGCAGCACCGCTGCGCCTCCCCCGTAGCGCTGGCTTTATGCCAGCGTCTTGGGTTTGACCCCCAAAATAAACACGTCATTCCGAACGAAGCCTTCGCAGCGAGGAATCCCTCTTCGATCCAACCCATACCACAAAACCAACCCATCACCGTCCCCGCGTAGACTCAATCCAATACACCCCCAACAACGCCAACACCCCGCCCACCAACTCCATCCACGATCCGCGCTCCCCCAAAAACACAATACTCAACCCCGACGCCGACACCGGCAACAAATACGAAAACGACGCCAACTGCGAAGCCTCCAAATACCGCAGCAACCAAAAATAAAGCAAATACGCCACCGTAGAACTAAGCAGCCCCGTAAACACCACGCAAGCCCAAGCCTGCCATGGCACCTCGCGCCACGTAGAAAGAAATCGCATCGCCACAGCCTGCTGCAAGGCCACCGGCAACAGCAGCGCCGACCCAAAAATAAAATTCCACGTAGTCATCGTCAGCGCGTTGTATGTCGACGCCACCCGCTTCCCCAGCACCACATACATCGCAAATCCTAACGACCCGCACACCGTAATCGCATCGCCCATCAACGTCGGCGAGTGATGCGACAGCCCCGCAGCCGACGCCAGAATCGCTACACCCGTAAACGCAATCGCCATCCCCACCGCTTTGCGCCACGTCAATCGTTCCAACCGCAGCAGCACCGCCAGCGTCAGCGTATAAATCGGCGCCATCCCCACAATGATCGATGAATGCGTCACGTTCGTGTAACGCAGCCCCAGCGTGAAACAAAATTGATTTACGGATACTCCGAAGAATCCCAGGTACGCAAACGTCCACAAATCCCGAGCCGTGAATTTTTCATTTGGATCGGCCGCGGAAAACATTGCCAACCGCCGGCACAAAGGCGCAATCGCCACCATAAACACGCCCGCGGCCACAATGCGAAACGAAGCAAACGCCAGCGCCGGCAAATACCGCAACCCAACCTTAACCACCAGAAAATTCACGGCCCAAATCGCCATCAACACCGTGATAGCCAAAACAATCGCGCCGCGCGAAGGCGCCCGGCCATTGCCACCCTCTATTTTCACAGCAGCCAATCAACCCAAAAAAATCATCGCCCAAATTATACGTCGGCTCCCCACACCAACCACACCTTACTCCACCAGCGTTCCTCAATCACAAACTTAGAAACCCTATAATCCCCCTCGTTGTTTTGATCGCAAAAATTGTTGTTTGATTGCAAAAATTAGAGACCTGTCCCGCCGCGCGTTTCTTTAAAAATTAAATAAATGTCATCCCGAGCGGAGCGAGGAACCTTTTCGCCCCGTAGCGCTGGCTTTATGCCAGCGTCTTGGGTTCTCCTCTACCATGTGCCCTACCCTGAGTCCGCGAAGGGTGGTTCTCGGCTTACACAGCAGCACAGGCACTCCTGCGTGTGTCTTGGGTCAACGCTGTGTCTTGGGTCAACGCTGTGTCTTGGGTCAACGCTGTGTCTTGGGTCAACGCTGTGTCTTGGGTCTACGCCGTGTCTTGGGTCACGCCGTGTCTTGGGTCCACTGTAGCGCCGCGCCTTCAGGCCGGCATCTTGGGTTCTCTTCTCCAGGGGTGCCCACCCTGAGCGCCTTCCGCGAAGGGTGGTTCCTGGGTTCCTGGGTTCTTGCGTTCCTCTGCTCCTTAGGGGGTCGGAGCTTCAGCTCCGACATAAACACCAGCAAGGTCGGGCTTCAGCCCCTGAGGAATCCTCCCCCTCAATCCGTCCCCCCCAAATCACCAGGGCGCGGCACCGCCGCGCCCTAGCTCCATCCACCATCAACCATTCGCGCTCTTCGCAGCCCCGCTATGATGCTCCACATGAGCCTTCGCCGCCTCTGCCGCATGATGCGTAGCATGATGCTGGTGCCCATTCGCCAGATGCGCGTGGTGTCCGGCAAGATGATGCTCGCCATTTTCATGTTGTTGCGCCGCTTCCCGATGATGACGCGCCGCGTGTTCATGATGCTCGGCTGCCTTATGGTGATGCTCAATTGCCTGCTTCGACATAAATCCTCCTAAATGTGTAAACGTGTTCAACCTGGGCGGGCAACCAAGGCTGAACCCCCTCCATTACGCAAATATGAAAGCACCATAACAACTCTACCGTCGCCACCTCACCCCAATATTTTGTCTCTTGTAGCGCCGCGCCTTCAGGCCGGCATCCTGGGTTCCACCCAACCCCCCATCACACCAACCGCTCCTCCCTCACCGTCACACCACCAATCCGATCCATCCGCGGCTCATACCCAATCCCAGCCCCGCTCTGCACGCGAATCGTCCCTTGCGCACTCACCGTAACCTCTGGCGCAATCACATCCTCCTGCCAATAGCGTTTACTCGCCGTCACATCCCCAGGCAACGAAAAATTCGGCAATGTAGACATCGCAATGTTCTGCGCGCGCCCAATTCCCGATTCCAGCATCCCGCCGCACCACACCGGCACGCCCTTCCGTTGGCAAAGATCGTGAATCCGTTTCGCCTGCAATAACCCGCCCACGCGCCCCAGCTTAATGTTGATAATCTTGCACGCGCCCAGCGCAATCGCCGCCTCCGCCTGCTCGTACGTATGAATGCACTCATCCAGACAAATCGGCGTCTGCAAATTCTTTTGAATCTCCACGTGCCCAAACAGATCGTCCCACCCCAGCGGCTGCTCGATCATCATCAGGTAGTACGCATCCAGCTGCTTCAGCAGCGGCAAATCCTCCGCGCGATACGCCGAATTCGCATCCACCATCAATCTAATCTGCGGAAAATCCTTGCGCAGCCGCTGCACCGGCGCCAGATCCTGTCCCGGCTTGATCTTTATCTTGATCCGCTGGTAACCCGCCGCCAGTTCTTTCTTCACCGCTTCCGAAAGCTCGTCCAGCGATTCCTTGATCCCGATCGACACGCCGCAAGCAATTTCCTCGCGCTCGCCCCCAATCAATTTCCACAGCGGAATATTCTTCAACTTCGCCTCCGCGTCCCACACCGCGGTTTCCACCGCGGCCTTCGCCATGTTGTGTCCGCGAATCTGCCCCAACAGCGGCCAGACCTCGCTCGCAGACCCCAACTCCTTCCCCTTAAGCCGCGGCCACACAAAATTGTTCAAAATGTGCCACGCCGTTTCCGTATCCTCGGGACAATAGTAAGGAGTCTCTCCCGCAGTGCACTCGCCCCAGCCCGAAACATTATCAACCTGCACTTCAGCCAAAATAATCCGCCGCTCGCTAACACGATCCATACTCGTCTCAAACGGCGTCAAAAGCCTCAAATGTATTTCCCGCAACGTAAGCCCATTCACTCTCATCGATCACCCTCACCATGGAGTGCGGCAGCCCACCACAACTCAATCCCATGTAGCGCCGGCTTTATGCCAGCGCCGCTGGGTGCCGCACCCTTTGCCCTATAAGGGTCCGGGTTTAGATTCAACCTCAGCCCAACTCTCAAAATACGCACCGCCATCTTGAGGATTCGGCGATCAAGGATCTCACCCACCGCGTCTTGCCTCCACCGTCTCCCCGCTATTTTCTATTTTCCCTTTTCTATTTCCCTCACCTAAAAATCCGAATACGGCCCCAAACAATAATCCACCCCGCCCCCACTCGCGCGCACTCCCATAACCGCATACCCCTTCGCGAACCACCCGGTAAACTCCTCGCGCAACCGCGCCTGCACCTCAATCAGCGCCCCGCCTTCCGGCACATGCACCTGCGCTGGGTAGTTCAAGGTCCCCTCTTTCAAATCATGAATCGCCGCCACCACTCGCAGCGAATCCAATTGCCATTCCACCAGCAATCGATCCGTCTGCATCGCCCGGTGCAGCGGGCTCGTCGTGATCCCATAAAAATTCGGAATGTACCGCCGCGAAATCGCTCCGAGCCGGTTGATATTAAAATGCGCGTTCTTCGTTTCCAGCGGGTCGAAAGTCCACTCGATCAGCCGAAAGTCCCGCCGCAGCGCATCCTCCCGCTGAAAAAGTTTAAGCGCTCGCCCGATATGCCGGTCCCGGTGAGACGCCACCACCGCCGCCATATGCGAATGCAAATACGGCGTGCGCTCGTGCAGCCCCACAAACGCTTTCGTAAACCCCACCATCGTCTCGCCATCAAACGCGCCCAGCACCTGCCCGCCCGTATGATCCGCAATCACATAAGTAACGTGCGGCTCCGTCTCCAGTTCCGCATCGCCCCAAACTTCCCGCGCAATCTGCACGCACCTCTGAAACTCCCCCAACGTATGCAGCGCCCGAATCCTAATTTCATCACCCATAGGTTCTGTCTTACTCTCCCATCAAAAAAAACCCGTCATTCCGAACGAAGTCCGCGCAGTGAGGACCGCCGCCCCTTTCCGCGCCTTCCGCCGGGGGCCGCACCCTTTGCCGTATAAGGGTGCGGGTTTACATTCAACCACTCAACCCAACCCGCAAAAAACCGACACCGTCATCCTGAGGAGTCCGCGACGAAGGATCTCAGCCACCGCGTCTTGCCGCCACTCACCCGTCACCCACCCACTCACTCTCCTCTCTTCGCCTCCTCCCAAAGCCTCTCCATCTCCTCCCGCCGCACTTCCGCCAATGTCGTCCCCCGTTCCCGCGCCACCCTCTCCATCTCTCGAAATCTCCGCGAAAATTTCCGGCTCGTCTTCTTCAACGCAATTTCCGGATCAAGCTCCAAAAACCGCGCCAAATTCACCGCCACAAAAAGAATATCCCCCACTTCCCCCTCAATATCCTGCAGCCCAGGGCGAGTCCCCGAGCCCTGCGGCTTTTCCCCAACATTCACGCGCTTCCCAAGCGCCGCCTGCAACTCCGCCGTCTCCTCCGCCAACTTAGCTAAAATCCCCTCAACATTCTCCCAATCAAACCCAATCCGCGCCGCCTTCCGCGTAAGCTGATTCGCCTCCAACAACGCCGGCAAAGTCCGAGGCACCCCATCAAGCACAGATTCTAGCTCCTCCGTTTTCCGATCCTTTGATTCCTTCCCTCCCTGAACTTCCTTCCTCTCCTGCGCTTTGATTTTTTCCCAATTCCTCAACACATCCGCCGCTGTCTTCGCCTTCTTATTCCCAAACACGTGCTGGTGCCGTCGAATCATCTTCTGGTAAATTTCCCGCACCACATCCGCAATCGTAAACCGGCCATCCTCCTGCGCAATCTGCGCATGAAAAAGCACCTGCAGCAACAAATCCCCAAGCTCCTCCGCAAATTTCAAATCATCGCCGGAATCCATGGCGTCCAGAACTTCATAAGCCTCTTCAATCAAATAAGTCCGCAAAGTAGCGTGCGTCTGCTCGCGGTCCCAAGGACATCCTCCCGGCGCGCGCAGCCGCGCCATCACCCCCACAAGCTTCTGAAACTCCCCGCCCACACGAGTAGGAGTGAACGCCCGAGCCAGCTTCGCCTTGTTTTTCTTCTTGTTTGTGTTTTTAAACTTCGGCTTGCTCTTAACAGTTTTTTTCTGAGCCATCGCCAACTCAGATTACGGTCCCAGCCACCGTTTTACAAGGCACCGCTCATGTAGGGCCCGCCTTCCAAGGCGGCCCGTTCTCTCACGCGCAGGGGCCTCAACCTGCGCCTCATCTCAACAATCTCCGTAGCGCTGGCTTTACGCCAGCGTCTTGGGTTTCGCAAAAAAAAAAACAACTCATTCCAAACGGATTCCGCGAAGCGACAAATCCCTCTTCAACCGCCAAACCAACGCGCCTCTTCCAATTTCCCTTTTCTATTTTCCTCCCAAAACAAAAAAACGCCGCCGCTCCGTTGAGGGTGCCGGAGCGGCGGCTGTCAGGGGGGATTGAGGGAAACTAGGCCTGGAGTTTTTTCACGGCCACTGTGCCGAGAAATGCCAGGAAACCCACACAAAACAACAGCAGCGAAGACGGTTCCGGTGTCGTGATCGTCAGCGAAGCCGGGATCAAATTCCCATTCGCGTCCAAATTCAGCGAATCATATCCCGCATACGTTCCCGGCACGAAAACCGGATTGTCTTCCGGCCCCATATACACCTGGTTCGTTCCGCCAAGGCCGAAATTCAAACCGTCCATGAACCCGCCGCCCGCCGCATCGGAAAGAAACAGGAACGCATCCTGCGTCGTTCCCGCATAGCAGCCGTTGAGAAAATAGGAAGTGTTCACGCCAATTTCGGCGAACCCAATTCCCTCAACGTACGTCGAACTGGTTCCAGGAGCGGCCGGCAGTTGCCAATCCACGGTCAGCGTTTGTGTCGGGCTAAGTTGTTCAGTGAAAGAAAAATTGTCATCGCCCCAACCATCCGCGCGTACCTGCGGCGCAGAAAGCAGGAGCATCACAGCAGCAAGAAAAGCGCACACCACCAGATAACGACGCATCAATAGAATCTCCTAAAGAAACCGTCTCGAGTCCGCCAGACCGGGGCGCAAAAGCCGTCGGACCAAAATCCTCAGTGCCTCACATGGGAGCAATCAACCAGCCAACTCGCCCAATCCAACAAGCAAATCCTAACTACAATGGTTTTCGCACCTTAGTTCTAGTGTTCTGTCCCATAAATAACTGGCATTAGTATTGCTGGGAATATAGGCATCTCCCGTGCACAATGGAGGTGCCTATGGCGATGGGACGACCTAAAGCGACGTTAGTTTTGGATTCGGAGTTACGCGAGCAGCTGGAAAGCTTGGCCAACTCGCGCTCTCTTCCGGCGGGGCTGGTGCGTCGGGCCAAGATTATCTTGTTGAGCGCGTCTGGGAAGAACAACCGGGAAATTGCGCAGCAACTGGAGACCAGCAAGGTCACGGTAGGCCTATGGCGACGACGCTTCCTGGCACAGGGAGTGTCAGGGCTCTACGAGGAATTACGCCCAGGGCGCCCCCGCCCGATTAGCGACGAACGAGTTGCTCAATTAGTTCGCAAGACGCTGAAGTCGAAACCCAAAGGCGCAACGCACTGGAGTATCCGTCAGATTGCCGCCGAGACGGGAGTATCGAAATCGACAGTGCACCGCATCTGGCAGGCGTTTGGCTTGCAGCCGCATCGACAAAAACATTTCAAGCTTTCGAACGATCCATTTTTTGTAGAAAAAGTACGGGATATTGTAGGGCTGTATTTGAATCCCCCTGAAAATGCTGTGGTTTTGTGCGTAGATGAGAAGAGCGGAATTCAGGCGCTGGAACGCACCCAGCCGATGTTGCCGCTGGGATTGGGCTATGTTGAGGGAATGACCCACGATTATCGCCGCCATGGAACCACCACGCTGTTTGCTGCACTGGACACGGCGAACGGTAAAGTGCTCACGAAATGTCGACCGCACCACCGGCATCAAGAGTATCTGAGTTTTCTACGGGAGATTGAGAAGAACGTGCCGAAGAACTTGGAGGTGCACATCATCGTGGATAATTACGCCACGCACAAGCATCTGCGAGTTAAGCGCTGGTTCGCCACGCGGCCACGGTTCCACGTGCACTTCACTCCAACCTACGCTTCCTGGCTCAATCAGGTGGAGATCTGGTTTAATCGCATCACACAACAAGCCATTCGCCGGGGAACTTTCAGCAGCGTGAAAGACTTGGTCGAGAAAATCGATCACTACGTCAAGAACTCCAACCGCCATGCGCAGCCATTCGTCTGGACGGCTACAGCCGATTCGATATTGGATAAAGTCGAACGACTATGTGAACGTATTTACGGGACGGCACACTAGCCCCACCCCACCAAACACCGCCAAGTGTGCAACGGAATTCCTACGCCCATCCCAAAAAAGGAGATAACGTACCCTACGCGTATCATTTACACCATATGTAGCATAGGCTTCAGCCTGTGCTCCTGGCTTCGTAGCGCCGAGCCTTCAGGCCGGCATCTAGGGCTTGCAGCGCTGGCTTTTAGCCAGCTCTTGGGGTTGTAGTGGCGGGTCTTTAGACCCGTGCCTCTGCCGCCCGCGCCGCTTTTGCGCGCGGCCTCCTGGGGTTTCCGTTCCCGGGTGTCCCACATGCCGCAGTTGCATGTGGGATCTTGGGTTTCCATCCCCCACCCTGAGTCCGCGAAGGGTGGGGGATGGGGTTTCAATTTTTGTTAAACAAAAAACACGTCATTCCGAACAGAGTCCGCGAAGTGAGGAATCCCTCTTCGATCTCAACGACAGGCAAAAAAGCCCGATCTCTCAACCGCCAAAGGAGAAACAAACAAATGAAACTCTTCCGCGCACTACCCATCGCAATAATAATCGCCCTAGTCCTCGCAACCCCCGCCTCCTCCCAAACTCAAAAACCCTCAACCCAAGACACTCCCCTCGACAATCGCGCCGTCCAAACCACCCCGCTCCGCGTAGTCGTAATCGGCCTGGTCCACGGCCACGCCGAAGGCTTTTTCTCCGCCTCCGTAAAGCGCACCGACATCTCCATCCTCGGCATCGCCGAACCCGACCGCGCCCTCTTCGATCGATACGCCAAAAAATACGGTCTCGCCCCCAACCTCTATCACGCCGATTTCGTCGAAATGTTAAACGCCACGCATCCGCAAGCCGTCCTGATTTACACCAACACCGCCGAGCACCGCAAAGTCGTCGAAGCTTGCGCTAAGTTCAGCGAAACCGCCGGCGCTAAGCATCTCACCGTGATGATGGAGAAGCCGCTCGCCATCAGCTCTGAAGACGCCCACATCATGGCCAGCGCTGCTAACGCCGCAAAAATGATTGTCCTCGTAAATTATTTCACCACCTGGGAACCCAGCCGCAACGCCGCCTACGAAATCGCCACCGGCGGCCAACTCGGCGACGTCCGCAAGATCGTCGCCCATGACGGCCACATGGGTCCCAAAGAAATCGGCGTCGGTCCCGAATTTCTGAATTGGCTCACCGATCCAAAACTCAACGGCGGCGGCGCGCTCTATGATTTCGGCTGCTACGGCGTCGATTTCATCACCTGGGTCATGCACGGCCAGCGTCCGCTCACCGTCACCGCGGTCACGCAACAAATCAAACCCGACGTCTACCCCAAAGTGGAAGACGAAGCCACCATCATCCTCACGTATCCAAAAGCCCAAGGCATCATCCAGGCTTCCTGGAATTGGGCCATCGGACGCAGTGACGTCGAAGTCTACGGCCGCACTGGCCAAGCCAAAACCATCGGCAGCGACGCCCTCGAAGTCCGCAAAGCCGGCGACAAACAAGCCCAACAAGTTCAAGCCAAAGCCCTCGTCCCGCCAATGGACGACGAACTCCACTACCTAATCGCCGTAGTCAAAGGCGAAATAAAACCCGAAGGCCCAGGCGCCCTGGAAACAAACGTCGTAGTCTCCGAAATCCTAGACGCCGCCCGCGAATCCGCCAAATCCCAAAAAACCATAAAACTAAAATAACCAGTAGCACAGGCACTCCCGCCTCTGTCTTGGGTTTGCTGTGCTCTTGGGTTTGTAGCGCTGACTTTAAGCCAGCGCTTGGGGCTGTAGTGGCGGGTCTTTAGACCCGTGCCTCTGCCGCCAGCGCCGTTTTTGCGCGCGGCCTCCTGGGGTTTCCGTTCCAGGATGCAGAGTGCCGTATCCTTATCCTCTATAAGGGTCCGGGTTTAAGATTCAACCACACCACAAACCCACCACACGTCCACTCCCACCACAAATCCAACCACCGTATAATCCCAACATGCCACGAACCCTGACAACACTCACCCTCCTCCTACTCGCAACCATCACCACCAATGCCCAAACGCCCAACGCCCGCCAAATCGTCGCCGAAATCCAAAAACAAGTCGGCATCCCCTGGAGTTCCGAACCCGTCGACACCTTCAAAGCCGGCAATCCAGACACCCCCGTCACCGGCATCGCCGTAACCATGATGGCCACCATGGACGTCCTCGAACGCGCCTCCGCCCAGGGCCTCAACTTCGTCATCACCCACGAACCCACTTTCTACGCGCACGAAGACGTCCCCGAAGGCATGCCCCAGACCGATCCTGTCTGGGCCGAAAAGCGCGCCTTCATCGAAAAACACAACATGGTAGTCTGGCGTTTCCACGATCACTGGCACATGCGCAATCCCGACGGCATCGAGCTCGGCACCGCGAAAGCGTTAGGCTGGGAAAAATTTCAGAACCGCGACAATCAATATTTCTTCACGATTCCCGAAATCACCGTAAAAAATCTTGCCGAAGAAGTAGCAAAAAAACTCGATTCCCCGGTAGTCCGCGTTGTAGGCGATCCCGAAATGAAAGTCACAAAAATAGCGCTAAGTCCCGGCGCAGCCGGCGCCGCCCACGAATTTCAAGCCCTCGAAAACGACAACGTGCAAGTCTTGCTGGTAGGCGAAACCCGCGAGTGGGAAACCGTCGAATACGCCGCCGACGCCGTCACCCAACACCGACAAAAAGCCCTGATCGTAATCGGCCACATCCCCAGCGAACAAATGGGCATGCAAGAATGCGCCACGTGGCTAAAAACTTTCGTAAAAAATGTCCCAGTACAATTCGTCCCCACCAAAGAACCCTGGCACTCAGTCCACTAACCTGGCAAAGCGAGTCCCACCTGCCCTGAGCTCCGAGGGGCTCTGCTCTTAGCATTTGTAGTGGCCGGTCTTCAGACCGGTGCCTCTGCCCCCAGCGCCCTGCGCGGGGCCTCTTGGGGCTTTTCTTAGCCGTAGTAGCGCCGTGCCTTCAGGTCGGCATCCTGGGTTTCTCTCTTATCTATTTCCTCTTCGGATGCCCCACTCTGAGCGCCTTTCGCGAAGGAAGGGTGTTGGGTTCTCGATTTCCAATAAATAAAACTCACGTCATTCCGAACGCAGTCCCCGCAGTAAGTAATCACTCCGCAATCTCTCCGCCAACTCTCCGATCCCGTCCCAAATTCTCCACCCCGCCCATGCTAAACTCTCCCCCCAAACCAAAAACAGGAGCCACCATGCGTCTCCCGCCACTACTCATCGCACTCTTCCTCTTCGCCATCTCCACTCCCGCCCAATCCGACAAACTCACCGTCACCGGCAAACTCACTCGCGTCATGGCCATTGGCGCGGAAACATCCGGCTGGGCCATCGAACTCGACCCCGCCCTGACCGTGAACGGCAACCAAGTCACTTCCATCGAAATCCAATATTCCAACCCGCAAAAACTCGAAGCCCTCGCCAACAAAACCGTAAAAGCCACCGGCAAACTCTCCAACGCCGTAGGCGTAGAAACCGGCCATCGCCCAGTCCTGACCATCTCCTCCATCAAGCCCACAAAACCCAAACCCGCCCCCTCTCCCGCCCCAACCGATAAGTAAAACTCCTCATCATCTTGAGCGAAGCGAAAGATCTCAACCTCGCCATTTGCTATAAAACTCAATACGAACGCACGCGCGCCCTACACGTCCCGTTGCGTGGTGGGGGTAGCCTTTCTCAATTTTCTGGTGAAAACCTAAAAAACTGGACTATCGTTCCAGACGGAGTCTGCGAAGTGAGGACTCTTGGGTTTTTCTCTTCTCTTTAGGGGGTCGGAGCTTCAGCTCCGACATAAGAACCAGGAAAGTTGGGCTTCAGCCCCTGAGGAATCCACGTCATTCCAAACGGAGTCCGCGCCGCGGAAAATCCCTCTTCCGCTTTTCCAATTTCACTTTTCCATTTTCGCAACGCAACCCTACCTCGCCGCCCCACGCCCCGCCGTCCCCGGCTTCCACTTATTCAAAAACGCCAGAATATCTTCCGGAGCCATCGACCGCGCGGCCTCAAACTCCCCGCGCTTCTGGCTGAACAACAACTTCCCATCCGAATCCAGCACGGCGATCGCCGGCACGCCCCGCTCCAACGGAATATCGTATTTCTTCGCAATATCCAGGTTCTTGTCCATCTGCCCAATGTCCACGTGCACCACCAGAAACGATTTGTTCAGCGCGGGTGCAATTTCCGGCGAATGAAAAGCCTCGTCCAGCACATGGCAATCGAAGCACCAGTTCCCGCCAAACACCAGCAGCACCCGCTTGTGCGAAGCCCCAGCAGTTCGCACCGCCTCCGTAATCTCCTCGTTCGCATCCACATTCGGCGGATAAATCTGCTTATTCTCCAACGGCTGCCGCAGCTTCGTAGCCGCGCTGTGCCGCACAATTCCCAAATACCAGCTATTCCCTTGCCGGAACCAGTTTTGCGACATAGCCACAAACTGCTTCTTCGTCGCGCCGCCCTGCTTCGTAGTCAGCGTCAACTGCAGCACCAGCGAATGAATATCCGGTGTAGGCTGATCCTGCTGCACCACCTCTGCCGTAATGTTCGTTAGCCCCTGTGCCTTCCACGCCGTCCAGAACGCCAGTTCGCTCTGCACAGAAATATTTTTCTTGTCCGGCCCGGTTATGTCCGGCGCCGGCGATTGCGTATAAAGCGCGCTCAGCGCCGCCGAATCCCCAGCCAGCACCGCCGCTCGCCACTTCTCAAACGGCGCAAAATCCGACTGCCCCCAAGCAGCCCTGCCCGTACTCAAAATCGCAAAAACAAAAATAAAAATAAATATTCGACGCATACCAAAAGAATACCACGACCCCAACAGTACCCGCGCCTCTCCAGCGCCCGTGTAGTGGCCGGTCTTTAGACCGGTGCCTCTGTTCCCAGCGCCCCAGCGCGGGGCCTCTTGGGTCATTCCGTCTCTAGGGGTTACCACTAGTAAAAGCGCAGCAGGGCATCGCCCCATACCCGCAAAACAAAAACCCACGCCAATCCGACCAGAGTCCGCGCAGCGAGAAATCTCTCTTAGCTCGGTTTTGTATCGCCGGCTTCCAGCCGGCTCTTGGGTTTCTCTTCTCCGGAGTACCCACTCTGAGTCCGCGAAGAGTGGGCTCTTGGGTTCTCCGCTTCTCTTTGGGGGGTCGGAGCTTTAGCTCCGACAAAAGAACCAGCAACCTCGGGCTTCAGCCCCTGAGGAATCCACTCCTCAATCCCGCAAAAAAAAAAGCGCACCCTCTCACCCTGAACAGTCCCGCCGAAGGATCTCAACCACCACGTCTTGCCCTCCCCTCAATCCCTTCCCTACCCATGCTAAACTTGTACCTTACTCCCCAAGCGAGGTAACCAGCGTGTCCGACCACAAAGACGAAGGCTTCAAGGTAATCGACCGCCGCCCATTCACATCCGAAGGCGAAATCCGCAAGGAAGTCGTGGAAGAGCAGGAACGCGAAGCGCGCCGCGAAGAAGTAAAAGCCGAAGCCAAAGCCGCTGCCAACGCCAATGCCGAAAGCGCGAAGCCTCCCGCCGATACTCCCAAAAAACTTCCCGCCTTCGAAAATCTCATTCGCATGATCGGCAGCAATGCCGCAATGGTTTTGGGCGCATACGCCGACCCCAACACCGGTCAGCCCATGATCGATCCCGACGCCGCCCGCGAACTAATTGACATGCTCGACGCCCTCCAACAAAAAACCAAAGGCAACCTCGCCCCCGAAGAAGACGACATGCTGATCGACCTCCTGGGCAAATTAAAACTAACTTACCTCGAAATTTCCAAAGCAATGGCTGCAGAAATGGCCAAAGTAACTGCCCAAGCCAAAGGCACCGCCAAGCGCTGACGTAGCATAGGCTTCAGCCTGTGCTCTTGGGGTTGCTCCTCGTAGGGGCACGATACATCGTGCCCCGGCAAGTCCGCGCGCCGGCTCTTGGGTCTCTCTTGTAGCGCCGCGCCTTAAGGCCGCCATCCTGGGTTTGTAGTGGCGGGTCTTTAGACCCGTGCCTCTGCCGCCAGCGCCGCACTTGCGCGCGGCCTCTTGGGGTTTCCGTTCCCGGGTGCCACACTCTGAGCGCCTTTCGCGAAGGGTGGATCTTGGGTTCCTCTTCTCTTTAGGGGGTCGGAGCTTCAGCTCCGACATGAACACTGGCAAGGTCGGGCTTCAGCCCCTGAGGAATCCTCCCACTCAATCCGCCTAACAAAAAAAAAACCGGGTGCCACACCCTCCCGTTGCCTTTCAGGGGTGCGGGTTTAGATTCAACCAACGACCTCCTCACCAACTAACCCCATCCCACCACACCAAATAAAACCCCGCTACAATACTCCCATGCCTCCCGAACCCATCCGCCTCACCATCCTCGGCTCCGGCACCAGCATGGGCGTCCCCACTCTCGGCTGTCACTGTCCCGTCTGCGAATCCCTCGATCCTCGCGATAAACGTCTCCGTCCTTCTCTTCTCCTCTCCCGCGCCGGCCAAAACGTCGTCATCGACACCGGCCCCGATTTCCGCACGCAAGCCCTTCGCGCCAACATCGATCGCCTCGACGCTGTTGTCCTCACTCACTGCCACGCCGACCACATCCTCGGCTTCGACGATCTCCGCCCCTACAACTTCCGCCAGAAAGGCGCCATCCCCGTCTACTCCACCGAAGACACTTTCCGCGTAATCCGCCGCGTCTTCTCTTACGTCTTCGACACGCGTCCCACGCTAAGCAGCATTCCCAGCGTCGAACTTCGCGAGGTCGACGGTCCCTTCATCCTCCTCGGCGTTCCCTTCATCCCCGTTCCCCTGCTTCACGGAGAAATGCAGGTCCTCGGCTTCCGTTTCGGCCGCGCCGCGTACCTCACCGATTTCAGTCGCCTCCCCGACTCCAGCGTCCCGCTCCTCGAGGATCTCGACGATTTAATTCTCGACGCTCTTCGAGACGTCCCGCATCCCATGCATCAAACCGTCGAGCAAGCCCTCGCGCTCATCGATCGTCTGAAACCCAAACGCGCCTGGTTCACGCACATCGCCCACGATCTTCCCCACGAAGCCACCGACGAACGCCTGCGAAAACTCGGCTACCCGCACGTACAACTGGCCTACGACGGCCTAACGCTGGAAGTAGCCACCGAATCTCAGGCAGTGCAAGTGCGCGGTCATCGCGCCACCAGCGGCATCACCGTCTTCTCCTCCGCAGAAGACTGGGCCGCCCGCTATGGCCCCGCCCAAGCAGAATCCGCAACCGGCCGCGGCAGCGTAATCGCCATCGGCACCTTCGACGGCATTCACCTCGGCCACCAAAGCGTCCTGAAATACTCCATCGAGCGCGCCCTCGAAAGCGGCGCCGTAGCCACCGCCCTCACATTCGAGCCGCCGCCAATGAAAATCCTGCGCCCCGAATCCGCCCCGCCCCGCATTTCCACCAACCAGCAACGCATCGACTGGTTCGGCGCCATCGGCATGGAAGCGGCCGTAGTGCTCCCATTCACCAAGGAATTGGCGGAATTAACGGCTCAGGAATTTGTCGATGACATTTTAGTGCGCCAGTTGCAGGTGCGCGCCATAGTTGTAGGCGAAAATTTCCGCTTCGGCAATCGCCAAACCGGCGACGTTAAATTACTCCGCGAAATGGGCATGCGCGACGGCTTCGAAGTAGTAGTCCACGAACCGGTAACCCTCGACGGCGAAATTATCTCCAGCACGCTGATCCGCAAATCCGTAAGCACAGGCGACGTCCGCCACGCCGCGCGCATGCTCGGTCGCCCTTTCGCGCTAACCGGCCAGATAGTCAGCGGCACAGGCACAGGCCGAAAATTCACCTTCCCCACTTTGAATCTCCAGCCCGAACAAGAACTGCTCCCCGCCCGCGGCGTATATATCACCCGGACCGTCCTCGAAGGCGAATCCAGCAGCCACCGCAGCGTAACCAACATTGGCATTCGCCCCACCTTCAACGGCTCCGGCCTAAGCGTCGAAACTCACCTTCTCGACTATTCCGGCAACTTCACCCCGCGCACCATCGAGGTCCGCTTCTGGAAGCGCCTCCGCCCCGAAAAAAAATTCTCCACCCCCTCCGACCTAAAACTCCAAATCGCCCAAGACATCCACTCCGCCAACAAATTCTTCGCCCGCCTACGCCAAGCCCGCCACCGCACCATGCGCATGCCCACAGAATAAACAACCACGCCCCCGCAACTGTTTCCGCGTCGTGCCATTACGGCCACGATAAATCGTACCCGCGCGGGCGAGTCCGCAAGCCCGCCTCTCGTGTAGTGGCGGGTCTTTAGACCCGTGCCTCTGCCCCCAGGCGCACCGCCGGGGCCTCCTGGGTTTCCCTCTTCCCCTGCGTGCTCCACTCTGTGCGCGTTGTGAGCGAAGGGGTGGGCCATGAGTTTTCCTGCCGTTGTAGCGCCGTGCCTTCAGGCCGGCATCTTGGCTTCCCTCTCAATCTCCAACCACTCAAACGAAAATATTGTCATCCCGAACGAAGTGAGGGACCTGCTCTTTTCCGGTGTCACTACCTTCCCAAACATATAAATGCCGCTTACGGGATCCCGAACGGCCCCCTTTTCCAATTTCCCTTTTCTATTCCCCGCACCTTAACAACTTCCTCACGAACTCTTCATTACTTTTCAGCACACCGAATCTTAATCTCCAAAAAGCAGGCCTTCCTGCGCACTTGGAGTCATCGCGATGTCGCTGGCAATTTTTCTCGCAATCTGTATCGTAGGCGTGGACTTCCTCATCTACGTTCTCTTCCAATGGACCTTCGGCGACAAACGCCGCGCCATCGCCCACAAACTAGCCGCCCATCGCGAAGCCACACAAACACAAGCCCAAACGCAGCCGCAACCCCGCCCATTCCTGGTCCACGCCGGCCCCCAAACCCGCGCCCGCCTACAAAAAGTCCGCGCCCGCCTAGCCACGCACTCCCACCAAAAACTAGCCTAGCCACTTGACGCGAGTCCGCGAAGGGTGGGCTTGGGTCTCTCTTCGCTTCGCGGAGTTCGTTCGGATTGACGGGGATCTTGTTGTGAACCCAAGAGGCCGCGCGCTGGAGGCGGAGGCACGGGACTAGGGTGGCGGCGCTACGTGATACACTTGGATTTTCGAGGATATTCGCTCCATGGCTGCCACTCCATCGCGCCGCGTCTCCTCTGGCGAACGCATTAATGCCGCGGAGCCTTCCGGACATTTGCAGGACGCACTTCGTCAGCGGGGGATACGGCTGACGCGGCAGAGGCGGGTGATTCTGCAAGTGATGGATTCGGCCGAGCAGCATCTGGATGTGGACCAAATCCTGGAGCGGGCGCAGAAGATCGATCCGGAAGTACACCTGGTTACTGTTTATCGCACAATTGATTTGCTGAAGCGGCAGGGCTTGATTGATGAGCTCGATCTGCTGCATTTGCGCGGCGACCGGCATTATTACGAGACGCACGGGCCGCGGGATCATATCCATGTGGCGTGTCTGCGGTGCGGGAAAGTACGGGAGTTTGAATCGCGGCTGTATGAGCAGTTGAAGGAACAGATTGCGCGGGATTGCGATATTCGGGTGACGGTGTCGCGAACGGAAGTAGGCGGGATTTGTAATGATTGTTTGGAGCGGGAGAAGAAGTAGGGGTGGCGGCAAGGCGCGTGGATTGAGACCCTTCGTCGCCGCGTAGGACAAAAAAAAATACATCGCAGACATTACTGCTTATGTTCTTGGGTACCCACAAAAATCCAAAATTGAAAAACGAATCACGAATGCCGGATTAGCATTCGCGCGACGTCGTTATAGGTCACATACGCAATCAGCGCCAAAAGAAACACCAGCCCCACCTGGATAAACCGTTCCTTGAACGCCAAACTGAAATCCCGCCGCCGAATTCCTTCCAGCGCCAGCAGCAAAATCTGCCCGCCATCCAGAATCGGTATCGGCAAAATATTCAGAATCCCCAGATTCACGCTCAGCATCGCCATCAGGGTTACTACCGCAAATGACCCCGCCTCCACAGCCTTCCCCGCCAGAGAGGCAATCCCCACCACGCTCTGCAATTCCTTCGGCGAAGTCTTCCCCGACACCAACCGGTCCACCACATCCACCACCATCTGCGTGCCCATCCACGTTTTGACCGATGCCAAGGAAAAGGCCTGGCGGATCCCCACCCTCTGGAAATAAACATCGGGCATCACATCTTGCTGTCCACTGCTGATGCCGACCATCCAGGCGGTCTCGCCGTTTTGATTCTTATGCTGTTGTGGAGTGAGAGAGAAATCCAGAAGCTTTCCGTCGCGCCGAACCACAAAAGTGATTGGCTTCCCCTGGGACCGCTGAATCGCGTCGATGAAGGCGTGCCAGTTGGCTACATTTTCGCCGCTGACGGATACGATAGTGTCTCCAATTTGAATCCCCGCAGCTTTCGCGGGAAGCGAACTATCCAGGCCGCCGACCACTGCCGGCGTGTCGGAAGCTGAACCCGCACCAGGGGGATAGCCAAACAAGAGGTCCGGAGCTTTCATCTCCGCAGAGTTGATCGCCAGAGTTTGCGTGGTACCGTCATGATCAACAACGATCTGATAAGTCTTGCCGAACGGCGTCTTTTCAAATTCGCGCATTGCCGTTCCCCAAGAAGGATTCGCAACGCCATCGAGCGAAACGATTCGGTCTCCGTTTGCCACGCCAGCTTTTGCGAGCGGTGAATCTTTCTGGATGTCGGAGGCCACCAACGGCTGCTGCTCGTACTTCGGCAGGGGTTCGCCCTTAATCATGTAATACCCGGTCAGCAGAAAAATCGGAAAAATCAAATTCACCGCCGGACCCGCCGCGCAAATCAGCGCCCGTTGCCAACGCGGCTTGGACATCAACTCATCCGGCGCTCCCGTAGGCTTCTGATCGCCCGAATCAATGTCCGAAATATCCTGCCCCGCCATACGCACATATCCGCCCAGCGGCAGCGCGCTCACACGCCAATCCGTTGCTCCGCGCTTGATCCCAAACAGCCGCGGCCCAAACCCGATCGAGAACACATCCACGCGCACGCCAAAAAAACGCGCCACGATGTAATGTCCCCATTCATGCACAAGGATAAGGACGCCCAGCACCAGCACCATGCCAATTATTGTGTTCATTCGATCAAGCGACTCCGCCAAAATAGTGTAGCAAACTCCCACCACCCACAGCACCACCACCAACCCGCTGTGCCGTCAAAATCAAACCACCCCAAATTAGATGCGCCCCACCCAAAATAAGTAAGCCCCCCAGCACCACAACCGTCAGCCCATACTCCATGTAGCACGTGTCGTGTAGCGCGGGCGCTCTTGGGTGTGTAGTGGCCGGTCTTTAGACCGGTGCCTCTGCCCCCAGCGCCCGGCGCGGGGCCTCTTGGGTTTTCCCCTCTTCTCCTGGGTCCCTACCCTGAGCACGCGAAATGATGGGATTTTAGTTTTGGAGATTTTTGCGGACAAGGGGCGCAGCAGTGCTGCGACCTCTACGAAGAGGAGTACGAGAACCCAAGACACAGGCAGGAGTGCCTGTGCCACTTGGAAGAACCCAAGACCCGCCATTCCGAGCCTGCACGCGCAACCAAACTCTCCGCGCCCCTCTGCGCTAAAATCACGCCCTACACCCTAACCCCCACCTTCCCCACAACCTCCTCCGCCCTCCGCCGCGCCTCACCATCCGCCGCCAACACATCCTCAATACTCCCAAACTTTCCCCGCCCCGTCCCCGCCAACACCTCTTCCACCACTTCCGCAATCCCCAAAAACGGCAGCCTCTTCTCCAAAAACGCCGCCACCGCCACTTCATCCGCGGCGTTCAGCGCGCACGGTAGCGCCCCGCCCTTCTTCATCGCCTCGCGCGCCAACCGCAAACACGGAAATCGCCGCGTAGACGCCTTCTGAAAATCCAGCCGCCGCAGCTCCCGCCAATCCAACTGCACCTGCTGCGATTCCACCCGCTCCGGATACGTCAGCGCATACTGAATCGGCATGCGCATATCCGGCGGCGCAAGCTGCGCCAACACCGCTCCATCCACAAATTCCACAAACGAATGAATCACCGATTGCGGGTGAATGATCACATCGATCTGTTCCGGCTCCATCCCAAACAACCACCGCGCTTCAATCACTTCAAATCCCTTGTTCATCATCGTCGCCGAATCAATCGTGATCCGGCTTCCCATCTTCCAATTCGGATGCGCCAGCGCCTGCTCAATTGTCACCTTCTCCAACTCCGCCAGCGGCGTCTTCCGAAACGGGCCGCCCGAAGCCGTCAACACAATCCGCCGCACCTCCGGATAAAGCGCCTCCTCCCTTTCCGTATTTTTATTTCCGTCATTCCGAGCGAAGTCTTCGGAGCGAGGAATCCCTCCGTCTTCCTTCGCCACCGCCCCCGCCCGCCGCGAAGCCCGCAAACACTGATGCACCGCATTGTGTTCCGAATCCACCGGCAGCAATTCTCTGCCAGACTTCGCAGCCGCCGCCATCACCAACTCGCCCGCCGCCACCAGCACTTCCTTGTTCGACAGCGCCACCGTACGCCCAAGCTTCACAGCCTCGTACGTAGCCTCCAGCCCCACCACTCCCACCGCCGCCGACAGCACAATGTCCGCGCTCGCATGCGTCCCAACCGCCAGCATTCCTTCGCGCCCATGATGAATCGCCGGCAACGCCACACTCTTTTCCCTCAGCCGCCGCGCCAGCTCATCCGCCAACTTCCCATCCGCCACAGACACCACTTCCGGCCGGTGCCGCTCGATCTGCCCCACAAGCTCATCCAGATTGCTGCCCCCCGCCAACGCCACAATCTTCAATCGCTCCGGCATCGCTTCCACCACATTCAGCGTCTGCCGCCCAATCGATCCAGTACACCCCAATATCGCTAAAAGTTTTTGCCCCATAATCTCAATTGTAGCCCACCAAACCCCGTAGCATAGGCTTCAGCCTGTGCTCTTGGGGTTGTAGCGCCGGCTTCCAGCCGGCTCTTGGCTCTCTCCGACTAGCGGCACCATCCGACTAGCGTCACGATAAATCGTCCCCGCGGGCGAGTCCGCAAGCCCGCCTCTCGGCCGCGTAGTGGCGGGTCTTTAGACCCGTGCCTCTGCCCCCAGGCGCCGCGCCGGGGCCTCTTGGGTTTCCCCTCTTCTCCC
Source organism: Candidatus Acidiferrales bacterium (assembly GCA_963701055.1). Taxonomy (GTDB): domain Bacteria; phylum Acidobacteriota; class Terriglobia; order Acidiferrales; family UBA7541; genus Acidiferrum. The sequence goes on from OY969563.1 coordinate 3,312,648, forward strand.
AGGCGTCCCACTCCGACCGCCTGTTACGAAACGTGAGCCTCGCGTCTAACTCAACAAAAACCTACACTCCCACCAAAATCATGTAATACCAAACCACCGGCACGCACAAAATCAACGCATCAATCCGATCCAACACTCCTCCATGCCCCGGCAACAACGATCCCGAATCCTTCACTCCCGCCGACCTCTTATACGCCGACTCCAGCAAATCCCCCATCTGCCCCGCCACATTCCCCAAAAACGCCATCGCCAAAAGATGCACCAGCGGAATCGTCAAAAAGAAACTAGCCGCATAACCAATCAGTAGAGACCCAACAATCCCACCAATCGATCCTTCCCAGGTCTTCTTCGGTGAAATATGCGGCGCCAGCGGATGCTTCCCCATAGCCCGGCCCACAAAGTAAGCCGTAGTATCCGCCGCCCACGTAATCGCCAACGGAAAAAGCAGCAACCGCGGCCCATTCACGGGCGACGCGTGCAGTCTCACCGCAAACGAAAGAGGAAACGCCACCAGCAGCAACGCGCTGGACGAAATTCCCGCCGCCGGCAAAGCCTCCACCAGCGGCCTACGCGTGAACAGCGTCAACACCGTCACACCAAGCACAAACAAAAAAAACAAAGTTTCCGTGGATTCGATGATGTGCAGCAGACGTGCCATCTCTGCAGCTCGTGCTGGTAGGTATGACGGTGTACCTGGGTAGGTGCGCGGGACCAAGGTCGCCCAAAATGGTTTGGTGGCACACCAGGTCTGCGCGATCAGCAACACCGAACAACAAATTGTCCAGCACCGATACGCTCGATGCCCAATCGCATCACCTAACGCAAAATATTCCCGCAACGCCTGCACCGTAACCACCGCAAGCGCCACCGCCACCACATAAGTTGGAGTGAAAAGTACAACCGCCAAAACAACAGGAATCAGCACCAAAGCAGTAAGAACACGCGTCCCAGTCATGGAAAAACAGCATAGCAGAACTACGTAGCATAGGCTTCAGCCTGTGCTCCTGCCTCTCTCATCGTAGCGGCACGATACATCGTGCCCACCTCTTGGCCGCGTAGTGGCGGGTCTTTAGACCCGTGCCTCTGCCCCCAGGCGCCCCGCCGGGGCCTCCTGGGTTTCCCCCAAACTCTGCCTTCCTACCTCGCCGCCCTCCGCATCAAAAATCCCTACCGCGCCACAGACGCCGGCGGCGCAATCGCCCCATACCGCCGTTCCCTCTTCTGATAATCCAGCAGCGCCTCCAACAACTTCGCCCGATTAAAATCCGGCCACAACGTATCCGTCACAAAAATCTCCGCATACGCAATCTGCCACAACAAAAAATTGCTGACCCGCATCTCTCCCGAAGTCCGTATCAAAAGATCCGGGTCGGGCAAATCCGCCGTATAAAGATGCCGCGCCAGATCCTCTTCCGTCACCGGCTTTCCCGGCTGGTGCCCATTCCGCGCCGCAAGGATCGCGTTCATCGCATCCACAATCTCCGCCCGCCCGCCATAATTCAGCGCAATTGAAAGCACCATCCCGGTATTTTTCGCGGTCGCACCCGTAGCCTCGCGCGAATCCCGTCGCACCGCCTCCGGCAACTCATCCGCCCGCCCCAGAAACCGCAGCCGGATATTATTGCGCTGCAACAGCGGCATTTCTTTCCGAATATATTCCCGCAGCAGCGCCATCAAAAACTCAATCTCCGTCTTCGGCCGCCGCCAATTCTCCACCGAAAACGCATACAGCGTCAGTGCCTCAATATTCAACCGCGCGCAAGTCTCAATCGCGATCCGCGCGGACTGCGTGCCATACCGGTGACCCGCCACACGTGGCAGATGCCGCTTCTGCGCCCACCGCCCATTCCCATCCATAATGATCGCGATATGCCGCGGCAGCCGCTCCAGATCAAGCTTTTCAATCAGGCGAGACTCTTCCGCCGTAACAGGTCCGAGAGTTTCCAGTTGGATGCGTGGGTGCGACACGGTGAGATTCCGCTCAATCCTCTTTACGGCGCAAAGTTAACACGACCAACCCCCACAGCGCAATTGCCAACCTCCGCTAAGTACCCCAACGGTATCGCCCCAGCATAATCTTCAGCCCAGCTCTTAAGTGTAGCGCTGGCTTTCATGCCAGCGCTCTTGGGTTTCTCCGTTCATGCGTTACTCCGTGCTCTTGGGTTTGTAGTGGCCGGACTTTAGACCGGCGCCTCTGCCCCCAGCGCCCGGCGCGGGGCCTCTTGGGTTATGCCCTCTCTTGGGTTACGCCTTTTCTTGCCTCTCTCTTCGTAGGGGCACGATACATCGTGCCCGCGGGCGAATCTTCGAGCCCGCCTCCTGAGCCCGGGGTGCCCCACCCTGAGTCCGCGAAGGGTGGTCCTTGGGTTTTCCACAAAAAAAATATAAACACGTCATTCCGATCGGAGTCCGCGCCGCAGTGAGTAATCCCTCGTCGATCCCCGTGCCTTGCCACCCACCCCAAATCCCGTGACTCCCACACTCCCCATCACCCCGCCGGCGGATGCAAAAACTGATTAATCGATTGCACCACCAACACCAGCGTCAAAACAATCATCGCGATCGCCGTAACCCACGCCACCAGATTAAAGAAAAATCCATTCGTGTGCTCGCCCATCAAATCCTTGCGGTTCACCAGCAGTAATATAAATATCACCACAATCGGCAACCACACGCCGTTCCCCACTTGCGAGAAAATAAAAATCTTCCACAGCGGCGCGTTCGGAATCAACACAATGCCGCCGCCCACAACGATCAGAATCGTATACAGCCAGTAGAACGCCGGCGCTTCCTTAAACTTATGGTCCAGCCCTGCTTCGAATCCCAGCCCTTCGCAAATCACATGCGCCGTCGACAGCGGCAGAATCGTCGCGGCAAACAGCGAAGCGTTCAGCAGCCCGAACGCAAAAGTTAGCCCAGCCCACTTCCCTGCCAGAGGAATAAGAGCTTTCGCTGCTTCCGCGGCGTCCGTGATATTCGTCAGGCCGTTGCGGTTCAGCGTCGACGCCGTGCAAATAATGATGAAAAACACGATCACCATGCACGAAATGCTGCCCAGCAGCACGTCCAGTCGCGCTTGCGGATATTGCCGCGGTCCCACCTTCTTCTCCACGAACCCCGCCTGCAGATAAAAAAATTGCCACGGCGCGATAGTCGTACCGACGAGAGCCGTGAGCGTGATGAGATAACCCGTATCGAAATGGATGCTGGGCACCACCGTCATCCGCGCGGCCAGTACCCAATCCGGATGCGAAAGCAGCGCCGAGAACAAATACGTCAGGTAAAACGTACACAGAACAAGAAACACGATTTCGACAAACCGGTAAGTCCCTTTCAAGACCAGCGTCCACACCACCACCGCCGCGATCGGCACCGAAATATATTTACTGACGCCAAAAATCTCCATGGCCGCCGCGACACCCGCGAATTCCGCCACCACGTTAAAGAGGTCGACAAAAAATCCCGTGATCATCACAAAAAACGTCGACCGGAATCCAAACTCCTCCCGGATCAGGTCAGACAGCCCCTTCCCCGTGATCACTCCCATCCGCGCGCACATTTCCTCGGTGACATACAGCGCGATCGTCATCGGGATCAACGACCACAGCAGCGCATAGCCGTAAGCGGATCCCGCTTGCGTGTACGTCGCAATTCCGCCCGCATCGTTGTCCACATTCGAAGTAATAATCCCCGGCCCGATCACCGCCAGAAACAGAAACATCCTGTGCCGCCACTGGTTCCCCCTCGAGAAGAAACGCAGCACGCCCCCGCGCAGCCGGTCAATAAACGCATTAATCGCCGAAAGTGTCATCGCCTAAAAGTTGCCCACCACTCTCTTCGCCCCCTCACGCATTCACCAACCGCGACACCACATCATCCACCGTAATCACCCCAATCGGCCGCTGGTCGTGATCCAACACCGTCAACATCCGCAAATTGTATTTATCGAACAGCTCAAACACATCCTTCTCATGCGCATCCGCCGAAATCGAAATCAGCGGCTCCGTCTTCAGTTCGCTCATGTGCTGTTCCGGAGCGGCCAAAAAAATCCGCGCAATCGGCGCCGTCCCCGCAAAATGCCCCAGCTTGTCCAGAATCACGATCGTATCCAGCTGCTCCAGATTAAATTCCTGCTTCCGCAGCCACTCCAGCACTTCATCTCGCGATATCGATTCGCTCACGAACGCAAACTCCGTGTTCATCATCCCGCCCGCCGTCACAGGATCGAACGCCAGCAACTCCCGCACATCGTTCGCCTCCTGATTCGGCATTTCCTCCAGCAATTCCTCCGACGTCTCCTTCGGCAAATCCGCCAGCAAATCCGCCGCCGCGTCCGGAGCCATCTCCTCGATGATGTCCGCGGCCTTCTCCGGATCCAATTTCTCCACGATCTGCGTGGTCAAGCGCTCGTCCAACTCCGCCAGCACTGCCGCCGCCGTCTCCTCATCCAGCGAAGCAATAATTCCCTGCCGTTCCGCCGCCGAGAGCTCTTCCATCATCTCCGCAAGATCGGCCGGGTGCAGATCCTCCAGCTTTTCGTGCGTGATCCGCAGCTTCACCCGCCGCAGCGGATCGGGCTCGATCAAATTCACAAATTCCCAACGGATCGACCGCTGCGGCAACTTGCTCTGCAGCTTCCGCACCAGGCTCGAAGGCGCAATCCCCTGCAACAACCGCCGCACCGCCCCCGGCACGCCCACATCCACCTGCGCAATCCGCAACTCCACATGCGCATTCGTCGGAAATTCCGCCAGGTCCACATCATTCACCCGCACCACTTTGCGCCCCGCCGTATCGATAATCTGCTGGTCCAGCAAATCCTTTTGCACCGCCAGCCACGCCTCATTCGGCTGATAAGCGTCCAGCGCCCGCTCCGAAGCATTCAAATCGATTCGCCCGGGCACAACCTTCGCCACCTGGTCATACCGCGCCACCAGCGGCTGAAAACGCCCGCGCGATATTAAAAAATGTGACACCCGGTTCGGCTGATCCGCCGGCTCAATAAAAAACTCCCGCACGCGCCCCACATAATTCCCCTGCGCGTCATAAGCCGCCGATCCCATCAACTCCGTAGCGTAAAGCATCCTCTCGTTCGCCTCCTTTCCGCCGACAACCAACCGACGATTTCACTCCCGTAGTGGCGGGTCTTTAGACCCGTGCTTCTGCCCCAGGCGCCGCGCCGGGGCCTCCTGGGGTGAGTCCTGGGTTCCTCTTTGTAAGGGCGTAGCACTGCTGCACCCCCGCACAATCCCAAATCTCCGACGCCCCAAACCAAAAAAAATCCCGCGAACGGTGCGACCGGCGCGGGTAACCTCCTCCAAAATGAAACATTCGCTACCCGGGAGTCACTCCTCCACCGGCAAACGATCGGAATATTCCCACCTCGGGGACTGTTCCGCCACCTGCCCGGACGATCAGCGTCGAAGCCGTTGCTACCACCGGCACAGCGAACGACAACCGGACCCGCATCCCGGGGAAACTAGGGTGAGGTTCGAATTCGCTTGGCGCGCTCATCAGAGAAAATGCACTCCGAGCCTAGGAATAAACCTCGCCCCAACAAGTTGTCAAGAACAAACCACATACCACATACAAATTCCCCGTAGCATACGCTTCAGCCCGTGCTCCTGGGTTTGTAGCGCTGGCTTCACGCCAGCTCTTGGGTTTCTCTTCGTAGGGGCACGATAAATCGTGCCCACCTCGTTGGTGTGTAGTGGCGGGTCTTTAGACCCGTGCCTCTGCCCCCAGGCGCCGCGCCGGGGCCTCTTGGGTTTCCTCGAGTTCCACCATCGCAAAAAAAAAACACATCATTCCGAACGAAGTCCGCCAAGTAAGGAATCCCTCTTGGATCTATCCAACTGCACAAACCCACCACTACCCAAACAACATATGCGTCGCCCCCACACCCTTCCTCTTACACTCCTCCACATACAACACCAGGTAATTCTTCGTAATAAAATCCCGCGGGTGAAACCCCAACAGCCGCGCGGCCCGGTCAATCGCCCCATGCGGTCCTTCCAACTCCACAAACGTCCCAATGGGAGTCTCATCAAAATCGATCATCAACTCTTTCGCCCACGCATAACGCCCCGGCAACTTATAAGGCGTGCGATATTTCTCATACCGAAACCAGCCGCGCAGCCCCAACCCCTCAAAAATCTTCTGCAGCGCCCCAGCATCCGTCAGCACCGTCTCCAATTCCTCGCGCACCTTGTGTCGCCGGTTCCGCGCAGCCTCCGCCGGTACAATCGCCATCTGCTCCGGCGGCGATTTGAACGTCAACAAATATCGCTCCGGCCCCTTCTTCGCCCCGCGCTTCTTCTTCCCTTTACCAGCCGCCGCCGGTGTCTCCGTGCGGATCCTCAACAACTGCCCATGTTTCGCCAATCCTCCGTCCGGCGTATCAAACAACAAATTCTGCTCATGCACCCGCGCAGCAACCGCCTTGGCGCCAACCGTCGCAAGCGTCTTCAAAAACTTCTTGCCATTCTCAATCCGCAACTTAATTTCAATCTCTTCAGCCATGCCGCAAATTGTAATCGAGAACCCCCACCCCCAGCTAACTTTGCATCTCTTGGGTTTTTCTTCTCCGAGGTGCCCCACCCGCCCCGCAGCATAGGCTTCAGCCTGTGCTCTTGAGTCTGTAGCGCTGGCTTTACGCCAGCTCTTGGGTTTCTCTTCGTGGGGACACGCTACATCGTGCCCGCCGGCGAATCTTCGAGCCCGCCTCTTCGGTGCCCCACTCTGAGCGCCTTTCGCGAAGGGTGGGTCTTGGGTTCCTCTTCTCTTTAGGGGGTCGGAGCTTCAGCTCCGACATTAGAGCCAAGAAGCACCGGGCTTCAGCCCCTAAGGAATCCCCTCCACTCAATCCGTCCCAAAAAAAATCATCGTCACCCTCAGGAGTCCGCGAAGAAGGGCCGCCCCACCCTCCAAACTTTTCCTCAGCCCCCGCCCTACACTCTCTCCCCGAACTCAGTTACGATATCCGCTCGGCCAACACCTGTAGCGCTGGGCGAGTCCCCGAGCCTTGCTTGTCCCGAGCATCGCGGGGCGGCTTTTCCTACAATTTGTTATACATGGCTTGTCACACATGGCGGGTCGTAACTGCCGCTGGGGGGACCGCAGTCTTGGGCCTCGGTTGCTCCCACGGTATCTTGTCGTTTAACTGGGGATGGCATGGCGAAATGGTCTGACGATGGGGCCGCAGGCGGCCCCGCAAACGTGAGAGGTGCAGCGGTGGGCAGCGCAGGCGGTGGCAAGATGCAGGCGCCCTTGGCCGACCGGGAGCCGGTTGAGCACGTCATCCACGGCGACCGCCGCATGGACCACTACGCCTGGATGAAAAATAAGAAAGATCCTCGCGTTCGCGCCTACCTCGAAGCAGAAAACGCCTACGCCGATGCCGAAATGAAAGACACCGAACCATTTCAGGAAAAGCTCTACCAGGAAATGCTCGGCCGCATTGAGCAGACCGATCTCAGCGTCCCCTACCGCCTTCGCGGCTACGAGTATTACACCCGCACCGAAGAGGGTAAGCAATACCCTATCTATTGCCGCAAAAAACGAATCACAACCGAATCGCCTGTCGCCGACGAACTACCTCACACCCCCGAGCACGAACACTGGGGCGAAGATTCCGTCATGCAAAAGCTGCGTGCCGAACTCCGCAAAGAATTCGCCGAAGACTTTCAGCGTCGCGAAGGCCGCGTAACCGAGATCAGCGTCGAAGCCACAACAGCAGCGCCTCTTGACGAAACCGCAAGCACCACCGCCGCCCCGCAAGAAGACATTCTTCTCGACCTCAACGCGCTCGCCGTCGGCCACACCTACATGGGCCTCGGCATTTTCGAAGTCAGCGACGACGATCGCTGGCTAGCGTACGCTACAGACACCATCGGCTTCCGCCAGTACGTCCTCGAAGTAAAAGATCTCGCCGCACCGGTCACCGCCTCATCCCAACCTCAACCCCACAAGTTCCGAGTCGAGCGTGTCACCAGCGCCGCCTGGGCCATGGACAACCGCACCCTCTTCTACGTCACCGAAGACGAAGTCACCAAGCGCTCCAACCAGCTGTGGCGCCACAATTTTCCCGATCCAGCCAACCCCTCTTCCCACGATTCCGTCGACGAACTTCTTCACGAAGAAAAAGACGAGCGCTTCCGCATGGATGTCGAGCGCAGCCGCAGTGGCGCGTATCTCTTCCTGGTCATCAACAGCCACACCACCAGCGAAGCACGCTACTTGCGCGCCGATTCCCCCTTCGGTCGCTTCGAAACCCTCGCCGAACGCGAAGACGAGCACGAATATTACGTCGATCATCATCCCGGCAACTCCAGCGATCCCGCCGGCGGCGTCTTCTTCATTTGCACCAACAGCGGCGGCCGCACCTATCGCGTAGTCACCGCGCCCACCTCCGATCCAGCGCAATCCCGTTGGCGCGAAGTCATCGCCAATCGCCCCGGCGTCATGATCGCCGGACTCGAAGCCTTCCGTTCACATCTCGTCCTCACCGAGCGCGAAGACGGCCTCCCTCACTTGCGCATCATTGATCTAACGCGCCAGGCTCGCACCGCCATGGAAGCCTCGCAGCGCCTGCAATTTGCCGAGCCCGCTTACAACGCGATGCTCTCCACAAATCCCGAGTTCGACACCGAACTCGTCCGCTTCCAGTACGAGTCCATGGTCACGCCGCGCACCATCTACGACTACGATCTCAAATCGCAAAAGTGGCACCTCAAGAAGCAGCAACCCGTCCTCGGCGATTTCGACATCGCCAACTATCTCAGTGAACGCCTCCACGCCAAATCCGCCGACGGCACTTTGATCCCCATCTCTCTCGTCCGCCGCAAAGATACCGTCCGCGACGGCAACGCCCCACTTCTCCTCTACGGCTACGGCAGCTACGGCCTGTCCATGCCGGTAGTCTTCAGCTCAAATCGTCTGAGCCTTCTCGATCGCGGCATGATCTACGCCATCGCTCACATTCGCGGCGGCGGTGAACTCGGCAAGCCCTGGCACGATGCCGGCAAAATGCATCACAAGATGAACACCTTCACCGATTTTATTTCCTGCGCCGATTATCTCTTCGCCAAACACTACACTTCTCCCGAACGCCTCGTCATCGAAGGCGGCAGCGCCGGCGGCTTGCTCATGGGCGCCGTCTCCAATCTCGCGCCCGATAAGTTCCATGCCGTCGTCAGCCACGTCCCCTTCGTCGACGTCCTCAACACCATGCTCGACGCCACGCTTCCGCTCACCGTCGGCGAATACGAAGAGTGGGGCAATCCCGAAGTCGAAGAAGATTATTTCTACATGAAGCAGTACTGCCCCTACACCAACCTCGAACGCAAAAATTATCCTCGCATGCTCGCAAAAACCGCCTGGAACGACAGCCAGGTCATGTACTGGGAAGCTTCCAAATACGTAGCCAAACTCCGCACCCTGAAAACCGATGGCCACCTCCTGCTCCTCAAAACCAACATGGGCGCAGGCCACGGCGGCGCCAGCGGCCGCTACGACTTCCTCCGCGAAATCGCCCTCGACTACGCCTTCATCCTCCGCGAATCAGGAGTCCAAGAATGACCCGCTCGCATGTGGCACAGGCACTCCTGCCCGCACTCTTGGGCCACTCCTCGCTGGTAGCGCCGGCTTCCAGCCGGCTCTTCTCCGTCCCTGGGTGCCCCACTCTGAGCGCCTTCCGCGATGGGCGCGTCTTGGGTTTCCCCTCTCCATCCACCAAGAACATTCCGCGTCCGTGTGGCACAGGCACTCCTGCCTGTATTCTTGGGTTTCTCAATCACAAAAATCAACGACTCCTGTCCACCAAAAACTTAATACTTAGAACTAACTACTGAAACTTCCCCATGTCCGAAGCCACCACACCCCTGATGCAGCAGTACAACGCCGTGAAGTCCCGCTACCCTCACGCCCTCCTCCTCTTCCGCCTCGGCGATTTCTACGAACTCTTCTACGAAGACGCCATCATCGCCGCTCGCGAACTCCGCATCACTCTCACCTCCCGCAATCGCGAAAAGGGTCAGCCCATTCCCATGTGCGGTGTCCCGTATCACGCCGCCGACGGCTACATCGCCCGCCTCATCCGCGCCGGCTTCAAAGTCGCCATCTGCGAACAAATGGAACAGCCCGGCCCCGGCAAAAAACTCGTTCGCCGCGAAGTCTCCCGCGTAATCACTCCGGGCACCGCCACCGATGTCGCCGTTCTCGACGCGCGCGAAAATAATTTCCTGGCCTCCGTAGCGCAAGACACTTCCTCACGCGGCAGCCAGGTCATCGGCCTGGCCCTCGTCGATCTCTCCACCGGCGAATTCCTCGCTACCGAATTCCAAGGCCCGCAAGCCGAAGAAGATTTACGAGACGAACTCCAACTCCTCCGCCCGCGTGAAACCCTTCTTCCCCGTCCGCAACAACTTTTCGAAACCGCCAAAAACACGCTCCTCGACGGCGCAGGCGGCGTAGAAACCCGCCTTGAAGATTGGATCTTCCAGCGCGATTACGCCGAACGTATCCTCCGCGAACAATTCGGTGTCGCCGAACTCACCGGCTTCGGCTTGGATTCCCGCATCCAGGCCATGTGCGCCTCTGCCGCCATCGTCCACTATCTGCGCGAAAACGCAGCAGGCGGTGGCGACATCCCCAGCGTCGAAGCCCTCCAGCATCTCGATCGCATCCGCTTTTACCAGCAGCAAGACGCTCTGGTCCTCGATCCCGTCTCCGTCCGCAATCTTGAATTGCTCTCGCCCATCTTCACCGAAGAATCCAAATCCACCGGCCCCACCACATTGATCGCCGCGCTCGATTCCACCGTCACCGGCATGGGCGCGCGCCTCCTGCGCTCCTGGATTTTGCGCCCGCTCATCGACGAACCAGCGATCGAAGCCCGCCTCGACGCCGTCGAACATCTCCTCAAACAAACCGTGGTCCGCGGTGAAATTCGCAAAGAGCTCCGCGGCATTCAGGATCTCGAGCGCATCACCAGCCGCATCACTCTCGGCCAGGCCATGCCCCGCGAACTCGTCGCTCTCCGAAAATCCCTCGCGCAACTTCCCGTCGTTCGCGAATTCACCGGCGACGGCGTTCCTCGCAAAGACGCGCCCATCTCAGACAACACGTCCGCCAGCTCCGCAGCCGCAATTCCCAACTCCAAAGGCATGCTCCGCGAATTGCACGAAGAAATTGACGAGCTCGCCGACGTCCGCGAACTCCTCGAGCGCTCCATCGCCGAAGAACCTCCCGCCGTAGCCACCGAGCCCGGCGTAGTCCGCACCGGCTATTCCGCCGAACTCGACGAACTCCGCGACCTCAGCCAGCACAGTAAGCAGATCATCGCCTCCATTGAAGAGCGCGAGCGCAAACGCACTGGCATTGGCTCGCTGAAAATTCGCTACAACCAGGTCTTCGGCTATTACATTGAAATTTCCAAACCCAATCTGCATCTCGCCCCGCCCGATTACGAACGCAAGCAAACTCTCGTCAATGCCGAGCGCTTCACTTCGCCCGAAATGAAAGAATACGAACGCAAAATCCTCGCCGCCGACGAACGCATCTCCGAAATCGAGCGCCAGCTTTACATCGACGTTCGTTCCACCATCGCGGGCAAAGCCTCTCGCCTCCGCCGCACCGCCGCGGCCATCGCCAAGCTCGACGTCCTCGCTTCCTTCGCCAAACTCGCCGCCGATCGCAGCTACGTTCGCCCGGAATTCACTGCCACCGGCGAATTGCTGATCGTCGGCGGCCGCCATCCGGTAATCGAGGAATTGCTGAAACAAAAAGGCGAGCGTTTCGTTCCCAACGATCTCTGCTTCGAACCCGGCCGCCAGCAATTGCTGCTGATCACCGGCCCCAACATGGGCGGCAAATCCACCTACCTTCGCCAAACTGCGCTCATCGTCCTGATGGCGCAAATGGGCTGCTACGTCGCCGCACGCCAGGCCAAACTTCCCATCACCGATCGCATCTTCACCCGCATCGGCGCCAGCGACAATCTAGCCCGTGGCCGCTCCACCTTCTTAGTCGAGATGAGCGAAGTCGCCGGCATTCTCAATCACGCCACTCCCTCCAGCCTAGTCCTCCTCGACGAAGTTGGCCGCGGCACCGCTACGTTCGACGGCCTGTCCATCGCCTGGGCCGTTGTCGAGCATCTGCAAAAACAAACTCGCGCGCGCACTCTCTTCGCCACGCACTACCACGAACTAACCGAACTCGCCGAACTCCTCCCCGCCGTAAAAAATGTCCACGTCAGCGTAAAAGAAACTCCCAGCGAAATTATTTTCCTCCGCAAAGTCGAACCTGGCAGCGCCAACAAAAGTTACGGCATAGAAGTAGCCCGCTTGGCCGGCCTCCCGCGCAGCGTAATCGACCGCGCCCGCGAAGTTCTGAAGAAACACGAACAAAGCGAACACGCTCTGAGCGAAACCCTGACCCCCGGAGCCACCCCCAACGGCAACGGCCAAAACGTCCTCTTCACCGCCCTCGACCGCGCCGTAATCGACCGCCTGAAATCCGCCAACCTGGACAACCTAAAGCCCCTCGACGCCCTGAATCTACTAGCCGACCTAAAAAAACAAATCACCTAACCAACAAAAATAACTTCGTCATTCCGAACGGAGTCCTCGCAGTGAGGAATCCCTCTTCGCTCCCAGCATCTCACGTGGCACAGCACTCCCGCCTGCGTCCCGTGTTTTTCTTCTCTTCTCCTGGGTGCCCAGCTCGGGTTTGTGAGGGTGGGTCTTGGGTTTGCTTGCCGGACGCCCCACACGCCGCCATCGCGTGTGGGGCCTGGGTCTTCTTCTCTTTGTAGCGCCGGCTTCCCAGCCGGCATCTTGCGTTTCACCAAAAAAAACAACGTCATTCCGGACGAAGTGAGGGACAAAGGCTGCTTCTTGGGTTCAATGTCGTGGCCGAACTTTAGATCGGCCAGCCTTTCCCAAAACACCAACCCGTCATTCCGAACGAAGTCCGCGAAGTGAGTACCGCCGCCCCTTTCCGCGCTCTTTGCGGAAAGAATCCCTCTGCGATCGATCCATCACTACCGCAAAGAAAAAAACGGCATTGTCATCCCGAACGAAGTGAGAGACCTGCTTCTCTCACGATCCCCCCACAACAAAAAAAAACGCGCGTTGTCATCCTGCGGAGTCGCCCGACGAAGGATCTCAACCAACGCGTCTTGCCACCAAACTCTCCGCGCTGGGTGCCGCACCCTTTGTTTTTCAAGGGTGCGGGTTTAGATTCAAAACCCACTCAACTCAACCAAAAAAAAACGCTGTCATCCTGCGGAGTCCCTGACGAAGGATCTCAACCCCAGCGTCTTGCCTCCACTCCCCGAAAACGCCACCATCACCCAAACAAGATCCGCTATGTGAGCCACTCGCCACTTCCCACTCGCCACTTCCCACTTCCCACTTCCGCACATCCACCCAACACACCAATACCCCTCCCCAACGTCCTGTGTTACAAACACACCATGCTAGTCCTCGGCATGATGAGCGGCACTTCCGCCGACGGCATCGACGTCGCCCTCGCCCAAATCCACGGCGCCCCGCCAAAATTAAAAACGCAATTACTAAAACACGCCTCCCGCCGCATGCCAGACGCCCTCCGCAAAGAAGTCCTGCGCATCGCCGAAGGCGCCCCTGCCACCGCCGGCGAAATCAGCCAGCTCAATTTCCGTCTCGGCATGGCCTTCGCCGACGCCGCCATCAGCGCCTGCCGCGAATTTCGCGTAGCCCTCTCGCGCATCGAATTAATCGGCAGCCACGGCCAAACCATCTTCCATCAAGGCAGCCCCGTTTCTTTCCTCGGCCGTTCCACCTCTTCCACCATGCAAATCGGCGAACCCTCCGTAATCGCCGCCGAAACCGGCGTCCCCACCATCGGCGATTTCCGCGTAGCAGACATGGCCGTAGGCGGCCAGGGCGCCCCGCTAGTTCCGTACGCCGACTACCTTCTCTACGCCGATGAAAAAATTGCTCGCGTCGCGCTCAATCTAGGCGGCATCGGCAATCTCACTGTTCTTCCCGCCGCCGCGAAACCAAATCAAATCGTGGCCTTCGACAGCGGCCCCGGCAACATGTTGATGGACGCGCTCGTCTGGCACTTCACCCGCAAAAAGCAACGCTTCGATCGCGGTGCGCGCCTGGCCCGCGACGGCAAGCTAAACGTAAAAGTGCTGAAAGAACTGCTGCGCGATCCCTACTTGCGTCTCGGCCCGCCAAAATCCACCGGTCGTGAATATTACGGCCGCGCCTATTTCCAGGAATTATTGCGCCTCGGCAAAAAACACGCCGCCGCCCCCAACGATTTGATTCGCACCACCACCGAATTCACCGTAGCCTCCGTAGTCGACGCGCTCCAACGCTTCGTCCTGCGCAAAAATAAAATCCAGCAACTCATAGTCTCCGGCGGCGGCGCAAAAAATCCCTTGATCATGGCCCAATTAGCAGCAGCCCTGACACCGATGGAAGTAATCCCCTCCTCCAAACTAGGCGTCCCCGAAGAAGCCAAAGAAGCCTACGCCTTCGCACTTCTGGCCTACGAAACCTTCCACTGCCGCCCAGGCAACCTCCCCAGCGCCACAGGCGCCGACCGTCCCGTAATCCTAGGCAAACTCTCCCCCTCCTCCTCCTCTTAAAAAATAAAGCACCGTCATTCCGAACGCAGTCCGCGCAGTGAGGAATCCCTCTTCAATCGCACCGCGTCGTCACCCATGTAGCGCTGGCTTTATGCCAGCGCTCTTGGGTTCCTCTTGCCGTTGTAGCGCCGCGCCTTCAGGCCGGCATCTTGGGTTTCACCACAAAAAAACGCCCGCTGTCATCCTGCGGAGTCCCCGACGAAGGATCTCAACACACGCGTCTTGCCACCAAACTCTCCGCGCTGGGTACCACACCCTTTGTTTTTCCAGATCCGCTATGTGAGGCTCTTCCCACTCGCCACTCGCCACTCGCCACTCGCCACTCGCCACTCGCCACTCGCCACTCGCCACTCGCCACTCGCCACTTCCTCACCTCTCCGCGCGCCCCGCGTAAAATTCCCATCCCCCACCGCCACAAATCCACCCTTCCCCCAAAATGCTAAACTCCAACTATCACCACGCATGAAACGCCCAAACCTACTCCTAGCCACCTGCCTGCTAATCCAAGCCTGCGCCACTCCCCCACGCCCCGTAGGCAACGTTATCTTCGTCATCGAATCCAACCCCGCCAACCTCGATCCACGCTACGCCACCGACGGCACCACCCAACGCATCGATCGCCTTATCTTCAACGGCCTGGTCGTCCGCGACAACCAAATGAAACTCCATGGCGATCTAGCCGAATCCTGGGAAACTCCCGATCCCCTCACCTACATCTTCCACCTCAAACCCGGCATTCATTTTCACGACGGCCGACCGCTCACCTCGCGCGACGTCAAATTCACCGTCGAATTCATGATGGATCCCGCCAATCGCTCTCCCAAACGCGGCTCCTTCAACATGATTTCCTCCATCGACGCCCCCGACGCCAACACCGTAATCTTCCACCTCAAAGAACCCTACGCCTCCTTCCTCTGGAACATGGAACGCAGCGCCGTAGGCATTGTCCCCGCGGGCTCAACCCGCGAATTCAGCGAGCATCCCGTGGGCACTGGCGCGTTCCAATTCGTAAGCCAGGCTCAGGACGATTCGGTGGTCCTGACCGCGCGCGACAACGCAAATAATCCCGCCGTGCAAAACGTAACCTTCCGCATAGTCCCCGACGCCATCGTCCGCGCCCTCGAACTCCGCAAAGGCTCCGCCGACGTAGAGATGAGCTCTCTCTCTCCCGACATGATTCCAGTTTTAGCCAAACGAAAAGAACTGCAAGTAACCGAAGAGCCCGGCACAAATTTCGCGTACCTCGGTGTCAACCTCGAAGATCCTATCCTCAAGAAAAAAGAAGTCCGCCAGGCCCTCGCCTACGCCATCGACCGGGACTCCCTCATAAAATATCTTCTCCACGGCCAGGCCCGCGAAGCCAGCGGCATCCTCCCGCCAAATCACTGGGCCTACGAACCCGACGTCCGCAAATATGCCTACGATCCCGCCCACGCCGAACAACTCCTCGACCTCGCCGGATTCCCCCGCGACGCCAACGGCGTGCGCATGCACCTCACTCTAAAAGTTTCCACGCAAGAACAAGCCCGCCTGGTAGCTGCCGCGCTCCAGGACCAATGGAAGCGCGTGGGTGTAACCCTAGAGGTGCGCCCCCTCGAACTGGCCACGCTATTTTCCGATCTCGACAAAGGCAATTTTCAGCTCAGCTATTCCACCTGGGTAGGCGCAAACAACGATCCCGACATCTTCGACCTGGTCTTCTCTTCAAAGAAAATCCCGCCAAACGGCCGCAATCGTGGCCGCTACCGCAATTCCCAGGTAGATGCCTTGATCGAACAAATTCGCGGCGAGATGGATCAAACCAAACGCAAAGAGCTCTGCAGCCAAATCCAAAAAATCCTGTCCGAAGATCTCCCCTACGTCCCTCTCTGGTACGTAGATCAAGTAAGCGTCCACTCCCGCCGCCTGCAAGTCCAACTATCCCCCACAGGCGATTTCGATTTCCTAACCACCACCCCGAATCTAGAAACCAGAAAATAGAAAACAGAAATTAGAAAATAACACCACCATTGTCATCCTGAGGAGTCCCCGACGAAGGATCTCAATCACCGTGTCTTGCCTCAACGTGGCACAGGCACTCTTGCCTGTGTTCTTGGGTTTCCCCTCTTTGCGGTTTGTTTTCTTTCCCGGGTGCCCCACCTCGGGTTTGTGAGGGTGGATCTTGGGTCCTGTTGCCGTTGTAGCGCCGGCTTCCCAGCCGGCATCTTGGGTTTCACTACAAAAAATCCCTCGTCATTTCCACGCAAAAATTAAACGATGTCATCCCGAGCGAAGCGAAGGACCTGCTTTCCCTCTCATATCAAAAACATTGTCCCCTACGCCACCACCCCGTCATCCCCCTCCAACGTCTCCCGAATCACTTCCGGTGCGATCGCCCCTTCCCTCCCGACACACCAGAGATCCCCGCGCAATTCCACAATCGTCGACGGCAAACATCCCGACGTACTCCCGCCATCCAGAATCAATGGGATCCTGTCACCCAATTGCCGAAAAACTTCATCCCCGCTCTCGCACGTAGGCGACCCCGAAAGATTCGCGCTGGTTCCCGTCAACGGCACTCCCAACTCCGCAATCAAATCATTCACCACTTTATTCTTCGGCCACCGCAAAGCCACCCGCCGCGTATTCGCCGTCACCTTCAACGGCAACCGGTTCGATGCATCCACCACAATCGTCAACGGCCCCGGCCAGCAAGCCTGCGCCAACCGGTAAAAATTGTCCGGCAATTCTTTCGCCAGCACTTGCGCATAAATCAGGGAATTAATCAGGATGGGCAGAGCGCGATGTTCCGGGCGCCCCTTCACTCGAAATATTTCTTCTACCGAAGCTAAATTGACGGGATCGGCAGCCAGCGCATACAACGTATCCGTGGGCACAGCAATCACCGAACCACGGTTTAACCAGCCTGCTGCGTACCGAATCGATCGTGGATCGGGATTCGCGGAATTAACCTTCAATACCTCAGCGGACAATCGAAGGTACCCACCTTGTTCTGGAGCGACGCACGGCAGCACACGCACCACTCGCCGCTGCCTGCGAACCTATCACACGTCCTCCCCCCACGCAATCCAACAACCTCCGCGCAACCTCCGTGTAGGGGCACGATACATCGTGCCCCCGGCAAGTCCGCGAGCCGGCTCTTGGCTCTTCTGTCCGGGTGCCCCACCCTCGGATTTGTGAGCGTGGGTCTTGGGTTTTCTCGCCGTTGTAGCGCCGGCTTCCTAGCCGGCATCTTGGGTTCTCCTTCCTTGAGATCCACTCCCACGCCTCCCTCACCGCTTCCCCACCACCAACCCCCAAAATTTGCTACGCTCCCCACCGGGAGCATGCAATGCCGAGAGCACGCAACGGACGCGCCACAGGCTCACCTAATCCACAAACACTCGCCGCAACCGACATCATCACCAGCCGCGAAAATCGCTGGCTCAAAGAATTTCGCGTAGCCCTGCGCGGCGGCCTGGCCACAACCTCTGGCGCCGTCGGCGTCGAAGGTGTTCGCCTAGTCGAAGAAGCCCTAACCTCCGGATGCTCCGTCGAAGCCGTCCTCTTCAGCGAATCCGCCGAACGCTACCGCGATCGTCTCGCCCCGCTGGTCGGCCGCCCCGAAACCGGCTTCCCCGTCCTCCGCACCACCGACCGCCTCTTCGAAGGCATAGCGGACACCGAACACCCGCAAGGAGTAGCCGCCCTGGTAGTCCCGCGCGCAACAACCTTAGAACAAATAGTCAAAGCAGAATTTGTACGGCCTGCTTTCCGAAGCGGGACACTTCCCGACAGCCAACGAAAGCCTTGCGCTGCCCTACTAGTCGTCCTCGCCGGTGTTCAAGATCCCGGCAACGTTGGCACCATCGTCCGCACCGCCGCCGCTTTCGGCGCCACGGGCATCGTCACCGCCGCCTCCGGCCAAAGCGGCACCGCGAGCCCCTTCGCGCCCAAGGCCATGCGCGCCTCCGCCGGCGCCGCGCTCCATCTCCCCATCCTCGCAGGCATGGCCCTCGCGGTCTTACTCGCGCAACTCAAACTCCTCGGCATCCGCACCGTGGCCTCCTGCGCCCATCAACCCGACAAAAAAAACTCCGACGTCCGCGCTCCCTGGCAAATCGAATGGTGCGAACCAACCGCCCTCCTCGTAGGCAACGAAGGCGCGGGCATCCCCGAAGAAATAGTCCACGCCGCCGACACCCGCATCCACATCCCCATGGCCACCCAAGTAGAATCCCTGAACGCCGCAGCTGCAGCCGCGGTCGTCCTCTACGAGGCCTACCGCCAACGCAGCCAATAACTCGTAGGGCCGCAACAGTGGCACTGCCACTCCGGCCTAGCAACTCTTGGGGTAAGCATTAGTAGTGGCCGGTCTTTAGACCGGTGCCTTTGCCCCCAGCGCCCGGCGCGGGGCCTCTTGGGGTAAGCCTTTTCTTGGGGTCCTCCGAAATCCCACACAAAAACCCAAAAACCCCTAAACTTAACCCATGTCCCTCTTCGCCAGCATGCCCGAACCGGAAACCGCGCCCGGCTTGCAACCCCTCGCCGAACGCATGCGTCCGCGCACCCTCGACGAATTCATCGGCCAGGAAAAATTGCTCGGCCCCGGCAAACCCCTCCGTGTGCAAATCGAATCGGACAATCTAAGTTCCATGCTCCTTTGGGGCCCGCCCGGCTGCGGCAAAACCACTCTTGCGCGCCTCATCGCGCGCATCACAAAAAGCGAATTCGTTTCCTTCAGCGCCGTACTCAGCGGCATCAAAGAAATAAAAGAAGTCATGGCTGAAGCCGAACGCCGCTCCCGCACCGGCATTCGCACCATCGTCTTCGTCGACGAAGTCCACCGCTTCAACAAATCCCAACAAGACGCCTTCTTGCCCTACGTCGAAGCCGGCCACATTCTCTTCATCGGCGCCACCACCGAAAATCCTTCCTTCGAAGTAATCTCTCCGTTGCTCTCGCGCACAAAAGTTTACGTCCTCGAATCCCTCACCACCCCGCAAATTGTCGAACTTCTCCGCCGCGCCCTGAAAGACACCGAGCACGGCCTCGGCAAAGAAAACATCCAAGCCTCCGACGAAGTTTTATTTCGCATCGCCTCCTTCGCCAACGGCGACGCCCGCTCCGCCTACAACACCCTCGAACTCTGCGTAAAAAGCGCCAAGCCGCAACCCGACCACGCTGACACAAAACAAATCACTCTCGACCTCCTCGAGCAAATCCTCCAGCGCAAAATGCTGCGCTACGACAAAGCCGGCGAGGAACACTACAACCTCATCTCCGCCCTCCACAAATCCGTCAGAAATTCCGATCCCGACGCCGCTCTCTACTGGCTCGCCCGCATGCTCGAAAGCGGCGAAGACGCCCTCTACCTAGCGCGCCGCATGGTCCGCATGGCCAGCGAAGACATCGGCATGGCCGAACCCGGCGCTCTTGCAGTCACGTTAGCCGCGAAAGAAGCATTCGATTTCCTCGGCGCGCCCGAAGGCCACCTGGCGTTAGCCCAAGCCGCTGTCTATCTTTCCCTCGCGCCAAAATCAAACGCCCTATACGTCGGCTACGGCAACGTCATGGAAGATGTTCGCAAAACCGAAGCCGATCCTGTCCCACTCCATCTCCGCAACGCCGTCACGGGCCTCATGAAAAACATCGGCTACGGCGAAGGCTACCAATGCGCCCACGATTACGACGAAAAGATCACCAACATGCAGTGCCTCCCGGACAACCTTTCCGGCCGCACCTACTACAAACCTACAGACCAAGGTTTTGAAGCTCGCCTGCGCGCCAGAATGGACGAATTCTCCAAACTCAAAAAGAAACCCGCAGCCGGCTCCAAATAGCGGCACTTGTAGTGGCCGGTCTTTAGACCGGTGCCTCTGCCCCCAGGGCCCGGCGCGGGGCCTCTTGGGTTACGTCTTTTCTCGGGGTCCTCTTGGGTTCGTACCGCCGGCTTCCCAGCCGGCATCTTGAGTTTCTCTTATCGCCCGGGTGCCCCACTCAGAGCGCCGTTCGCGAAGGGTGGGTCTTGGGGTAAAAAATCAACCGGAGACGCACCAATGAAATCCCTAACTGTCCTCGCCGCGCTCCTCGCCCTCTCCACCTCCCTCCACGCCAACCCACCCGACCGCCCCCACATCGACGGCATCGCCGGCGTCCGCATCTACGTCACCGACATGAACTCTTCTCGCCTTTTCTACTCCGCCGTCACCAACACCAAACGCGATTGCGATTGGTGCGAAACTCAGGAACCCTCCGCCTTTCGCTTACCCTCCGGCCAATTTCTCCTCCTTACCCACATGGTCGTCAAAGACGGAATCAGCCGCATCGCCGAAATCAGCTTCAATGCAGACAACCTCAAAGAACTCGCGCATGTTTTCAAGGAAAACAAAATCCGCTACGAAGCCGACGTAGAGGACGGCGTGTTCATGATGATCCGCGTCGCAGATCCGGAGTCCAACCTCATCGCCTTTTTCGATAAAGACGCGCCCCGCCAATTTAAGGCGTACTATCCAAATGCCGATTCCAACGCGGCCCTCAAGGAACGCATCCTCCACGTCGGCTTCGTTGTCAAAAATCGCGAGGCCATGGATCATTTCTACAAGGATATTTTGGGCTTTCGCTTGTACTGGCAAGGCGGCAGCGCCGAATCCCAAACCGATTGGGTGGATATGCAAGTCCCCGATGGCACAGACTGGATCGAATATATGTTGAATGTTCCCGCCGGCGCCGACCAGCAAACGCTGGGCAAAATGAACCATATTTCCTTTGGAGTAGCGGACGTGCGCAAAGCCGGCGGACAGTTAATGGAATCCCGCCTGAACCTACGGATCACCGAAGAACCGAAAATCGCGCGCGATGGAAAATGGCAGCTGAACCTCTACGATCCAGACCAAACGCGCATCGAACTACTCGAGTTTACGCCAGTAGAAAAGCCGTGCTGCGCGGACTACACTTCCCCGTATCCGGCCCCACAATAAGTAATAAAATATCCAAGTTCCCACCCTGAGTCCGCGAAGGGTGGATCTTGGGTTTCACACGTAGCACAGGCTTCAGCCTGTGCTCTTGGGGTAAGCAGTTGTAGTGGCCGGTCTTTAGACCGGTGCCTCTGCCCCCAGCGCCGCGCGGGGCCTCTTGGGGTAATCCTCTTGGGGCAAAGAATTCGTAGGCGCGGGACTTTAGTCCCGCCAGCAAAAGCACTGCAGCACGGCGAAGTAAGACGCACGAAAACAAGGAGCAACGAATGTCAAAATCCACGAAAGCAAAAACCCGCGCCACCGCAGCCGCGCTCATAATCTTCGCCGTCGCGGCCCTGGCCGCCATCGCCCTCCCCTCCTCCGACCCCCGCCCCAAAATCCTCGGCATCGCTTACGTCAAATTCAAAACCACCGACCTCGAAAAAGCCAAAGGCTTCTACGGCGGCGAACTCGGCCTCACCAACGGCAACACCGGCGACGCCAAGCAAGACACGTTCATCGTCAACCAGGATCAGCGCGTCGAACTCGTCAAAACCGCTTCCGGCACCGGCGGCTCCTATCTCGTCGAAATCGGCCTGGCCACCGACAATCTCGCCAAAATGCGCGAATATTTGACCGCTAAGGGCGTCCCTGCCGATCGCATCGCCACCCGCCCCGACGGCACAAAATATTTCGAGACCGGCGACCCCGAAGAAAATAAAATTGTCTTCGTCGAACAAAAACGCACCGGCGCGGAAACCGGACCGGCCAGCGCCATCAGCCACAAACTGATCCACGCCGGAATCATCATCAAAGACGCCGATGCCGAGAGCAAATTTTACGAAGGCATCCTCGGCTTTCATGTGTATTGGCACGGTGGAATGAAGGAGGATCAAACCGACTGGATGGCCATGCAAGTCCCCGATGGCACCGATTGGATCGAATATATGCTTCGCATACCGCCCGACGCGGATAAGCGCACCCGAGGCGTCATGTACCACATCTCACTGGGAGTGCCCAGCGTAGCCGCGGCAGCCAAAGAATTGGCCGCCAAAGGCTACACCGCCGAAGAACCAAAAGTCGGAAAAGACGGCAAGTGGCAACTGAATCTGTACGACCCGGATCAAACCCGTGTGGAGTTGATGGAATTCACTCCGGTTCAAAAGCCCTGCTGTTCCGATTTTACCGGCACGCAACCAAAGCCGTAAGCAGCTTCGCGCTATCATAGTAGCCTCGGAGAACACAGCACATGTCGCGAGTGGCACCAAAAAGCCCTTGGAGCCGCCTTCTGAGGCGGGCCGTTTCTGCGCCATTTCTATCGCCGCATCTATTAATGTTCGCCATCCTCGCCGTGCTCTCCCTCCTTCCCTGGCCAACCCTCCGCGCGCAAAATCTCGACAAGCCCGTAATGTACGTCGACGAAGAGGTCACTGCCTTCGCCTACGCCCCCGACGGCCGCATCGTCTTCTCCGTCCGTCGCATGTTCAAAAATAAAAAATACGACATGCAACGCGACGATATCTTCATCGCCGAACCCAACGGCAAGCGCCGCCGCATCCTCGAAGGCCAGAAATTCACCCACGGCGACAAGCCCTTCACCTACCAGGTCGAATCCTTCACCTGGTCGCCCAACGGCCACAACATCGCCGTACAACTTTTCACCACCACCGTCGACCCCGAAGACGAGCACCACGACGACACTCGCGCCCTGCTCATCCTCGATGATTCCGGCCACGAATTGCATCCACGCGGCCCCGATTCCCTCATCACCGACGCCGAACAGCCCATGTGGCTGCGCGATAACGGCACCCTCGTTTATCTCACCGAGGAAATTTCCACGCGCGAATTATTTTCCCTCCATTACCTCTACATCGGCGGCGGCCCGGATACCAAAGCCTTCGAAGGCCGCACCTTCACTGCCGCCGTCCGCATCCCCGGAAGCAATTCGGCCATCGCCATCGAACGCGACCGCAACATGGAAGGTCCCGCGCGCATTCAGCACCTGGATCTCCTCTCGCAAGACGACAAGGAACTCGCCACCCTCGACGGTTTTCAAGGCGGCCTCTCCGTCTCTCCCAGCGGCACAAAAGTTGCCTATTTTATCGATCGTGAAGTTCTGGAAATCCGCGACCTCGAGCATCCCACCCGCGTAGCCCGCATGCGCGTGGGCCTCGGCGTCCTCCAGTGGAACGGCGAAGAATCCGAAATTTACGTCAAGCGCACTGTAGAAAAAAAATCCGCAGACCTGGTCAGCTTCCGCGTCCCCGGCCTCACCACCTTCAACCGCAACCAAGCCATCCCCGTCCTCGAACCCGAACCACGCCAACTCCTCCACGGCCTCGCCGTCCGCGAATACGCCCTCTCCGCTGACGGCCGCTACCTGGCCATAATCCTCCCCGGCAAACGCAACCTCCAAGTCTTCAGCTTCTAACACAGTGCCACAGGCACTCCTGCCTCTGCTCTTGGGTTTCTCCGCGTAGTGGCCGGTCTTTAGACCGGTGCCTCTGCCCCCGGCGCCCGGCGCGGGGCCTCTTGGGGTAAGCCCTTTCTTGGGGTCTTCTCCAGTTGTAGCGCCGGCTTCCCAGCCGGCATCTTGGGTTTCGCCAAAAAAAAAACGTAATTCCGAACGCAGTCCGTTGAGGCAGAGTTCGAAGTTCCTCTCCCGAGGGGGTCGGAGCTTCAGTTCCGACATTAGGCCAACCGAGCACTGGGCTTCAGCCCCTGAGGAATCCGCGCCTTTTTCGCTCCTCCCTCCGCGCCCTCCGCGTTAAAATCCTCTCCGCCTCCTCCGATCCTCCACAAACAAACACGAATCCTCCACCACCACCAATCCTCCCGCCCGCGCCCGTTCCGCCGCATCCGCGTTAACGATTCCCAACTGCATCCACAAAACCTTTGCCTTCACCGCCACCGCCGCCTCCGCAATCTCCGGCAAAAACTCCGCCCGCCGAAACACATCCACAATATCAATCCGCCCCGGCACATCCTCCAACCGCGCGTACGCCTTCTCCCCCAACACTTCCGTCTCATTCGGATTCACAGGAATAATCGTGTACCCAACCCCCTTCAAATAAGACGCCACCTCATACGAAGGCCGCCGCACATCAGACGAAAGCCCCACCACCGCAATACTCTTCGAATCGCGCAACAACTCCCGCACAGGATCCTCAGCTCCGCTGAAACCATCAGGCAAATAAATTTTCATTTCAATTAGACGTCAATCCCCAACAAAGTGGCACAGGCACCCCCGCGACTCTTGGGGTAAGCAGCTGTAGTCGCCGGTCTTTAGACCGGTGCCTCTGCCCCCAGCGCCAGGCGCGGGGCCTCTTCGCCTTTTCTCGGGGTGCTCTCGAGTTTTGTAGCGCCGTGCCTTCAGGCCGGCATTTTGGGGTCCCGCCGGCATCTTGGAGCAGTCCACTCTTCCGGGTTTTCTTCTCCCTACGGGGTCGGAGGTTCAGCTCCGACATTAAGCCAACCGAGCACTGGGCTTCAGCCCCTGAGGAATCCCTCTTCGATCACTTCCGTTCCTACCCCACCACCTCCGCACGCACACGCAACCGCGCCGCCGCCAGCCCCTTCAACAATTTCGTATTCTCCGCCGGACTCCCCACCGAAATCCGGATCGCCTCCGGAAATCCCATCCACGCCATCGGCCGCACAATCACGCCTTCCAGCAACAACGCCTCGCACAACGCCTTCGCACTCGGCCCAATCGGCACAAACAAAAAATTCGTCTCACTCAGCACCGGCGCAAATCCTAGCTTCCGCAATTCCTCAAACAGCCGCCGCCGCTCGCTGAAATTCGCCTCCACCGATCGCCGCACATGCTCCTCGTCGTCCAGCGCCGCCAGCGCCGCCGCCTGCCCCACGCTAGTCACATTGAACGGCGTCCTCAGCTTATTCATTTCCGCCACCAGCGTCGGATGCCCAATGCCATACCCAATCCGCAACCCCGCCAGCCCATACACTTTCGAAAACGTCCGCAGCGTCAAAATATTGTTGTACTCCCGAAACAATTCCAGCGCCCGCGGAAGATCGGGCCGCGCCGCATACTCGTGATATGCCTCGTCGTAAACCACCAGTACATCGCCCGGCACCTTCTTCAGAAATCCAGCAAACTCCTCATGCCCAAAAGCTGTCCCCGTGGGATTATTCGGGTTCGCAATATAAATCACGCGCGTCTGCGGCGTCACCGCGCCGGCAATCGCGTCCAGATCGAACGCATAATCCCGCATCCGCGTCTGAATCAAATGTCCGCCGCTCGCCCGAATCGCAATCGCAAACAGCGCAAACGATCCTTCGCTCGTAATCCCGTCCAGCCCCGGCCGCAGCAGCACTCGCGAAGCCAAATCGATAATCTCGCTCGATCCCAGCCCTACAAAAACCTCTTCGAACCGCACATTGTTCCGCGCCGCCAGCACTTCCCGCAGCCGTTTGCTCCCGCCATCCGGATACCAATTCGCCTCGCCCAGCGCCCGCCGCGCCGCTTCCATCCCTTTCGGCGAAGGCCCCAGCGGATTCTCGTTCGAAGCCAGCTTCACCGCATGAATCTTCAGGTCCTGCTCCACTTCTTCCACCGGCTTCCCCGGCACGTAAGCGGGCAGCCCCTGAATATAATCCGGTATCAACTCTTCCAATGTGTGCGTCATAAGCCTATCTTATGCCCACCATCAGATTTTGTGTAGCTCTCATGCCGATTCCGTCACCCAAGTGCACAGCCACTCCTGCCTCTGCTCTTGGCTTTGTAGCGCTGGCTTTTATGCCAGCGTCTTGGGTTTCCCGTTCCTGGGTGCCCACCTTGAGTCCGCGAAAGGTGGGGCATGCCTTTAATGTAGTGGCGGGTCTTTAGACCCGTCTCTTGGGTTCCTCTTGGGCTGACTCTCCGTCCCATTAAAAAAAACACGTCATTCCGAACGAAGTCCGCGCACTGACGAATCCCTCTTCGATCCATCCGCCTCCTTAAATTCACTGCTTCAACCCGCACCACCACGCCCTCCAGTGCTACCATCCGAAAATGCTCCACAATCGCTCCGTCCCCACCGACATCCTGCTCCCGCACCTCACCTATCGCGACGTAGACGCCGCCGTCGCCTGGCTAACCCGCGTCTTCGGCTTTCAGGAGCATTACCGCTACGGCAGCAACCCCACCAGCGGCGCCCAAATGCATCTAGGCAAAGCCTACATCATGGTGAATCGCCCAAAAGATCGCACCGCCAGCCCTGCGCAACTAGGCTCATCCACACAAAGCCTGACCATCTTCGTGGAAAACATCGAAGCCCACTACGCAAACGCCAAATCCCAAGGTGCCCAAATTGTCGAAGATTTACACGAAACCGAATACGGCGAATTCCAATACGCCGCCACAGATCTAGACGGCCACCACTGGCTCTTCTCCCGTCACACCAAAGACGTATCCCCAGAACACTGGGGCGCCATAGTAACAAATCAACAAAAATGAGTGGCACAGGCACACCTGCCTGTCTCTTGGACCTGGTTTTGTAGCGCTGGCTTAATGCCAGCGTCTTGGGTTACGTAATGGGCAAACTCCAAATCAGCCACTCCGCCCCATTCAACCCCCCGGCACCACCGCCAAATTCTTTAACCTCCGCACTTCCTTCTCCGTCAACGTCCGAAACTTCCCCGGCGCCACATCCAACGTCAACGGCCCCAACTGCACCCGCTTGATCTTCTCCACCAGAAATCCCACCTGCTGAAACATTCTCCGGATCTGCCGGTTCCGCCCCTCAATCAACGTCACCTCATACCACGGATTTTCCGCCTCCTGCAGCAAATGGATCTTCGCCGGAGAAGTCTTCACCCGTCGGTCATCATCCAGCGAAATCGTAATCCCATCGCGCAGCCGTTGGATCGCCCGCTCGTCCGGCCGTCCGCTAATTTTCACGTGATAAGTTTTGGGAACGTGCGAACCCGCTTTCGTCAGCTTCTGAGCCAGCGCCCCATCATTCGTCAGCAGCAACAATCCTTCGCTGGCATAATCCAGCCGCCCCACCGGATACACCCGTTCCCGCAATTTCCCCAGCAATTGCATCACGGTAGGCCGTCCCTCAGGATCGGAAACGGTAGTGACGTACCCCTTAGGCTTGTTCAGCAAAAAATAAACGAACCGCTGCGGCCCCTCCAGCGGTTTTGCATCCACACTAATCGAATCAACCGCCGCATCCGCCTTGGTCCCCAACTCCCGCACCACAATCCCATTAACCGCGACGCGCCCCGCAACAATCAACTCCTCCGCCTTCCGCCGCGAAGCCACTCCCGCCGCCGCCAATATTTTCTGTAATCGCTCCATCAATCTAGGCTAACCCACTCGCGGTCCCATCTCCGCAAAATTACAAATGAACCCGTCATCCCGAACGAAGTGAGGGACCTGCTTTTCTCCTCCACTGGCACCCCACTCTGAGTCCGCGAAGGGTGAGTCTCGGGTCTTGTTGCCGTTGTAGCGCCGTGCCTTCAGGCCGGCATCTTGGGTTCCACCAACAAAAAACCCCCTCATTCCGAACGGAGCCCGCGAAGTGAGCCATGTAGTGGCGGGTCTTTAGACCCGTGCTGTGCTCTTGGGTTCCTCTTGGGGTTCCCACCAACATAACAACCCGTCATTCCGAACGGAGCCCGCGAAGTGAAGAATCCCTCTTCGTTCCCACCGTCAAGCATCCAACCCAAATCTTCCACTCAACTCACCTACCCACCTTCCCCTTCCCAACCCCACCCTTCCCCAATCCCGCCACCTCCCGCGCATCCAACACCCGATACCTCCCGCGCGGTATCCCTTCAATACTCAATGGCCCCAACCCAATCCGCATCACCTTCTCCAACGGATGTCCTTCGCGAAACAAAATCTTCCGCAGCGCTTCCAACTTCGGCCCCGCCATCTGCAGCTGATACCAATAATTCGCGCTATGCCTCCGCGTTGCCTCGGGCTGCCGTACCGTCTTCAATTTCACCCGCAATTCCTTGTTCAATCGCTCCAGATCGCCCAGCGTCAACATCCCCTTCACCTTGATGTGATACGTCTGCTCCAGCTGGTTCCAGCTCTTCAACATCTGCGCCGCCAAATCCCCGTCATTCGTCAAAAACACCAGCCCCGACGCGGCATACTCCAGATTCCCTACCGGATACACGCGCTCCGGAAATCCCCGCAAAAAATTCCGCAACGTCTTCCGTCCCTCCGGATCGGCCAAAGACGACACCACTTCCGGCGGCTTGTGCAGCAGCAAATAAATCTGCCGCTCCGGTTCTTCAATCGTCCGTCCCGCCGCCTCAATCTTGTCCTTCGCCGGATCAGCCTTGCTCCCCAGCTCCGTCACCGTCTTCCCGTTAACCCGGACCTGCCCCGACAAAATCAGCTGCTCCGCATGACGCCTCGAAGCAATCCCCGCCCGCGCAATAATCTTCTGCAATCGTTCCAGCATAAGCCGTCAATATAACAGAATCCCCGCCCCTCCAAGTGGCACAGCCAATCCTGCGTCTCTCTTGGGGTTCTCTCTTCGTTGGGGGCACGCTAAATGGTACCCGCGGGCGAATCCTCAACCCCACCTCTCGGTCTGTAGTGGCAGGTCTTTAGACCCGAGCCTCTGCCCCCAGGCGCCGCGCCGGGGCCTCTTGGGTTGTCTCGCCGAGTAGCGCCGCGCCTTCAGGCCGGCATCTCGGGTTCCACCAAAAGAAGGATCCAACCGTAGCGTCTTCCCACCACCCCACCTTCATCCCAAACGAAGCCCCGCTAAGCTTCCCACTCGCCCCACCCCTAAAGTTCCCCACCACCCTGCCGATAACCTCTCCACACCAGGAGCCCCATGCAAAAACGAAAAATCTTCTCATCCTTCATCCTCACCGCAATCCTGCTAGCCGGCTGCAGCGACAGCGCCACCCACACCACACCCTCCGTCGCCGTCGTCCGCACCTACAACGGCACCGCCTCCGTGGGAGATTTCTAACAATCTCCATCGACTCCACCGCCGCCACAATCACCTACAACGATCTAACCAACGGCCAATCCGGCACAGTCCCGTACACCGTCGGCACCAACGGCACATACACAATCACCGACCCGCAAGGCAATCTCCTTGCCGCGTACGAACTTCCCGGCTACGCCCTCCTGATCGAAGCCGCCAAAGTCGGCCCCAACCAGAACACGCCCGCTCTCATCACCGCTGTCGAAAACGGTCCGATCAGCCTCGCCAACCTCGCTGGAAAAAATTACAATTACATTCAGTTCCGCACCACGCAGGGCGGCCTGAACATCGGCAACGTCAGCATCGATGCCAACGGTGACATCACGCACGATTCCTATTCCCCAGTCGCTCTGATTGAGCCCACCAACATTCCCTACTTCAGCGGCGGCTCCTTCGCTGCATCCAGCATCACCGAAGATCACTCCGGCGATTTCTTCACCATCGACGAAACCGATTCCACCGCGGACATCGTCTTCGGTACGCAAAACGGTCTCTTTGCCGTGGACACTGGCGCTGGCGCAATCCTCGGCCTCCCCAAGGCCGCCACCAAAGCCTTCGACGCCGCCACCTCCGGCACCTACACCGCCCTCATCTACGAAAAAGCCAACGCGCAAAACGAGCAGAACAACATCGAGAGCGGCACGCCCACGCAAGGCGTCGGCACCGTCACCGTAACTTCCGCCGGATCGATCACCATCACCGACAGCCAGGGCAACACCCTGGCCACCGGTCCTCTAGTCGCCGTAGCCGACTCCTCCTACCTCTACGACGGCACCGCCAACGAACTCTCCGACCCCTGCTTCGGCCTCTTCACCGTCCGCATCGCCTCCGCCACTTCCCAACAAGATCTCTTCGTCTCCTTCCAGGGCAACGCCACCATCTTCGCCAGCTTCCAATCCGCCCTCCCAGCAACCCCCACCAACCCGTACACCTACTTCTACGGCGTAGGCCTGAAATGATCTCCCCAAACCGAATTTCAGAAATCAGCAATTAGAAAATAGAAAACATCAGGCAGGAAACTTCTTACAACACGCACGACGTTGTCCTCCGAAGCAATCCGCGACGAAGCATCTCACACTCCGCTTGGGGTAAGCAGTTGTAGTGGCGGGTCTTTAGACCCGTGCCTCTGCCCCCAGGCGCCGCGCCGGGGCCTCTTGGGGTATGCCTTTTCTTGTGGTGCTCTTGGGTTTGTAGCGCTGGCTTTTATGCCAGCGTCTTGGGGTCCACAAAAAAACGTCATCCGAACGAAATCCGCGAAGCAAGGAATCCCACTTCGATCGAGTGGTACAGGCACTCCTGCCTGTGTTCTTGGGTCTCTCCTGGGTTTTCCGTTCTCGGGTGCCCCACCCTGAGTCCGCGGGTGGGTCTTGGGGGTAACTCCCGACTCCCGACTCCCGACTCCTACGACGCCGACGTCGACCGCGCATTCGGCGGCGGCGGATCCTCGTCCAGATCCCCTGACGGCATTCCCTCATCCGTCGCTAGCGCCTCATGTTCCCGAAACGCTTCCGCCTCCGTCAACTCCTGCTCCACATGCTCCATCGCCTCATGAATCCCCGCGCCCGCGTTCGCCACATCCGTCTCCGGATGCAATTCCGACACCTGCTCCTCGGACACGTCCGAGGCTACCACTTCATCCGACCCCAACGCCTCGCGCGCCAGCGCCTCAAACTCCTTCAAACTCGGCAGCTCATCCAGGTCGCTCAACCCAAACCGCATCAAAAATTCCTTCGATGTCTTGTACAGAATCGGCCGCCCAATCACTTCCTTCCGCCCGGCCGTAGTAATCAGTTTCTTATCCAGCAGCGTCGAGATCACTCCAGACGTGTTCACGCTGCGGATCTCCGAAATCTCTGGCGCGGTCACCGGCTGTTTGTACGCAATCACAGCCAAAGTTTCCAGCGCGGGCATAGACAACCTCAGCGGCGGCCGCAGCGACTTGATAAATCGCCGCACCACATCGTGATGCTGCGGCTTCGTATACATCTTGTAGCCGCCCGCAACCGCGCGCACTTCAATCCCGCGATCCTCCGCCGCATAAGACGCGATCAACTCATCCAGCGCCGCCTTCACCGGCATCTTGTCTTCGCCCAGCGCCGTCGCAAGCTGCTCCAGCGTCGCCGGCTCGTCCGCCGCATAAACAATCGCTTCAAGTGCAGCTTTAAGTTCTAGGACAGTCATTATGGAGATCTCAAATTCCTGAAGACGTTCTTAGTAATAAGTTGTAAGTTCTAAGTGAACCGAGCCGCCAGTTTATCCGGTTTTACTTAAAACTTACAACTTAATGCTCCAATCACTGATATTCCGCATCAATCCGCAGCGCTCCACTGTCGTCAAACGCCACGTCAAACGCCTTCGCCTTCTTGATCACAATTTCCCCGAACTGTTTTTCCTGCGACAGCCCAATCGCCTGCAGCTTCACCATTTCCAGCACCGCCAGAAACGCCACGATCATCGCATGCCGCGATGGGCAAGCCTCAAAGAATTGCACCAGGCTCACCGTGTTCGTGTCGCTGGATAAAATCTGCCCGTGCAACTGCGCAATCATTTGCGCCACCGTGAACGACTCATGCTGCAGCTCGATGCGCGTCACTTCCTTCTTGCGTTCCAACACTTGCTGGAACACGCGCACCAGGTCCACCAGCGAAACCACCAGCTCGCCCTCGGTTCCTTCGTCGTTATAGAGCGATTTGTCGGGCTTGGACCAGACGTTCTCTTCAATCTGCTGCTTCTGGTACAAAAGTTGCGCGGCGTTCTTGAACTTCTCGTGCTCCAGCAGCCGCTGTACCAGTTCTTCTCGCGGGTCCCCGGCCTGCTCTTCCGCCGAAGCCAGTGGGTCCGGCGGCAACAGCATTTTCGATTTGATGTAAATCAGCGTCGCCGCCATATAAATGAATTCCGCGGACACGTCCACGTTCTGCACCTCCAACTGGTGCAGGTAATCCAGATATTGCGACGTGATCTGTGAAATCTGAATATCGTGAATATTCATTTCCTGCTTCTTGATCAAATCAAGCAGCAGGTCCAGCGGGCCCTCGTAAAGCGGTATGTTAATTCGATAAGGCGATGCCATCGTCGACCAACAGTCTACAGTGATTCCCCAACACTGAACAGGCCGGGTGCCCCACCTGCAAGTTTGTAAGGGTGGGTCTTGGATTTTCCCTCTCTTGAGTGCCCCACTCTGAGCGCCGTCCGCGGAGGCTGCCCTCTTGCGTTTCCCCGTAGCGCTGGCTTTACGCCAGCGTCTTGGGTTACCTCAAAATCCGACCCATATCATCCCTTTCTGCGTCTATTGCGGAAGGAATCCCTCTTCGATCTCAATACAAGCACGTCCTCCCGTGGCACCGGCACTCCTGCCTGTGCTCTTGGGTCTATCTCCCGTAGTGCCGCAGCACCGCTGCGTCCCATGTCCGCAAAATCCCAACTCCTCGCTCCACTAGCCTCACCAAAAAATCAAACCCTGTCATTCCCAACGAAGTGAGAGACCTGCTTTCCTCTCAGGCCAGCATGCTCTCAATATTCCCTTTAGGGGGTCGGAGCTTCAGCTCCGACATTAAGCCAATCGAGTGGCGGGCTTCAGCCCCTGAGGAATCCTGTTCGATCGATCCACCCGCCACCACAAAAACCCGCTGTCATCCTGAGGAGTCAGCGACGAAGGATCTCAACCCATGCGTCTTGCCTCTCAACCCAACCCAATCTCCCGCCGCTTCTCCCTCCAGTGAAACACCGCCTCCCTAACCCTCTCCATCGTCCCCCGGGCAAACTCCCGCGCCCTCGCCGACCCCGCACCCAAAATCTCCAACACCGCCTTCGGCTTCTGCTCGTACGCCACCCGCCGCTCCCGCACCGGCTCAATCCACCGAATCAAATGGTCCGCCATTTTCGCCTTGCACTCGATGCACCCAATCCCCGCCGTACGGCACCCTTCCGCCGCCCACTCCAACGTCTCCTTCGGCGAAAAAAGTTTGTGCCAATCATAAACCGGGCAAATATCCGGATTCCCCGGATCAGTCCTTCTTTTCCGCGCCGGGTCCGTCACCATCACCTTCGTCTTAGCCCGAATCTCCGCATCTGCCTCCGACAACGTAATCGAATTCCCATACGACTTCGACATCTTCCGTCCATCCAACCCAGGTATTCGCGGCGTCGGCGTGAGGAGCACTTCAGGCTCTTCAAGCGTCGGCCGATACGGGAAATATCGGGAAAGCTCCCCCAAGCGCTCGCGCAGGTTCTCAACACCGATTTCGATGGCGAGTTGTCGAGCCGCACCTCTGAACCTAACCGCGATTCCAGGCTCGCTTTTTTCCCAGCCTGTCAGGCCCAGAATTTCAGCGGCAAGCCGCCTTTCTTTCTGGAGTTTCAGAATAGCGTAATCAAATTCAAGTCCGTAATTCACGTTGAAGCGGCGCACGAGTTCTCGGGAGAACTCCACATGCGAAACCTGGTCCTCCCCCACCGGCACAAACAATCCCTTTCCCGGCTCCGAATACATCACAATATCCGCCGTCTGCAGCGTCGGGTAACCCAGAAACCCATACGTATGCAAATCCTTGTTCGTCACATTCTCCAGCGCTTCCTTATACGTCGGAATGCGCTCCAGCCATCCCAACGGCGTAATCATCGACAACAACAAATGCAATTCCGCATGCTCCGGCACCAGCGACTGCAAGAAAATCACAGACTTCGCCGGGTCCAGCCCAGCCGCCAGAAAATCAATCGTGATCTGCAGCGAATTTTCCGCAATCGCCGAAGTATCCGCGTAATCGCTCGTCAACGCATGCCAGTCCGCCACAAAATAAAAACACTCATACGACGCATCGCCCTGCAACCTAACCCAATTCTGCAAAGCCCCAAAATAATGCCCAATATGCAGCCGCCCCGTAGGCCGCATCCCCGAAAGCACCCGCTTAGTAGTAAGTGTCAATGACTCATCCTCGGAAAAAGTAATAAGTATTCAGTTTTAAGTATGAAGTAAACCAGCGCCCAGCAAGCTTCCGTACTTAAAACTTAAAACTAACGACTAAAAACTATCCGCGCAATAAATCCCGCGCAATAATCGTCCTCTGCACCTCACTCGTCCCCTCATAAATCGAAATCACCCGCGCGTCCCGGTACATCCTCTCCACCTCCGACTCCCGCGAATACCCCAGCGATCCATGAATCTGCACCGCCTTGTACACCACCCGGTTCACCATCTCGCTCGCATAAAGTTTCGCCCGTGAAGATGCCGACGCCGCCGAACTCACCGCCACTCCCGCCCCCAAACAATCCTTCCGGTACGCCGCCGCATACAACAACCCGCGCGCCGCCTCAATCTCCGTATGCATATCCGCCAGCATCCACTGGATCGCCTGAAACTCCCCAATCGATTTCCCAAACGCCTTCCGCGCCTTCGCATACTTCACCGATTCGTCCAGCGCTCCCTGCGCCAGGCCCACCGCCTGCGCCGCAATCCCAATCCGCCCGCCATCCAGCGCCGACAACGCGATCTTCAGCCCCGCGCCTTCCTCGCCCAACCGGTTCTCCACCGGCACCACGCAATCGTTCAGCAAAATTTCCACCGACGGCGAACTCCGTTGCCCCATCTTGTCTTCATGCCGCCCAATCTTCAGCCCCGGCGCGCCCGGCTCCACAAGGAACGCGCTAATCCCCTTCCCGCCCGCCGCCACATCCGTCTTAGCAAAAATAATGTACACCCCCGCGCACGACCCATTCGTAACCCAACTCTTAACCCCACTCAGCCGGTAGCCATCTCCTGTAGCGCTGGCCTTTATGCCAGCGCCGCTGCCCGCACCACCACCCACGCCACAACGCACCGCCGTACTCTGAATCCCCGCCGCATCCGATCCCGCCGCCGGCTCCGTCAAACAAAACGCCCCCAGAATTTCCCCCGACGCCAACCGCCTCAAATATTTTTTCTTCTGCTCCTCCGTCCCATGGGCCAGCAACGGTAACTGCACTGCCGAATTCGTCACGCTCAACGCCGTGGACATCGCCGTAAGAATCTTCGCCACTTCTTCCAGCATCAACACATACGAAATCGAATCCAGCCCCGGCCCGCCCCACTCATCCGGCATCAGCATCCCGCAACAACCCATCTCCCCTAATTTCCGGATCGCCTCCGCCGGAAAATATTCCGCGCGCTCCCACTCCTTCACATGCGGGCGCACCTCCGCCTCCATAAACTCGCGCACCGTATCGCGAATCAACCTCTGATCATCACTAAACGAAAATTCCATAATCAAAATGGCACAAGCACTCTCGCCTGTGCTCTTGGGTGTGTAGTGGCCGAACTTTAGATCGGCCTCTCTTGGGTTCCTCCTGGGTTGACTCTCCGTTCCCTATTTTAAAAAAACTCGTCATTCCGAACGAAGTCCGCGAAGTGAGGAATCTCTCTTCGATCCCAACACAACCTCCCAATCCAAATCCACAAGAAAGCTCTGCCCTCCCGAACGAAGTGAGTGACCTGCTTTTTCCTCTCTTCGCTTCCTCGCACAAAAAAAACACGCCACTCCGAACGCAGTGAGGAATCTCTCCGTCCCGGGTGCCCCACTCTCGCTTTCTGAGGGTGCGTCTTGGGTTCCTTTTCTCCCTAGGGGGTCGGAGCTTCAGCTCCGACATAAGCGCCTACAACCACGGGCTTCAGCCCCTGAGGAATCCTCCCTCCGACTCTCCGCGCCCTCCGCGTTAAATCCTTTCGCCCCCACCACTACAAATTAAACAATTCTCTCAACCTCTTCGTCTGCTGCCGGCTCACCGGTATCTCCGACTGCTTCTTATCATTCATCTTCAACATGAACGACGACTTAAACCACGGCACCACTTCCTTTATATGATGGATGTTCACCAGATACGACCGGTGCGGCCTCCAGAACGATTCCGAATCCAGCGCCTCCAGCAACTCCTCCAGCGTCCGGTAATTCGACGTTCCCTCCGCATCCTTCGCCGTGATTGAAATCAGCCCGCCCTCGATCGATGCAAAAATCAGATCGCGCGAATCCACCAGCAGCATTCTCTGTTGCGAACGCAGCAGCACTTTCGCCGGCTGCGACGATGCTGACTTCGTTCCCGCCAGTTGCGACACCAGCTGCTCCAGCCGCTCCGTCGGACTCGTCTGCGATTCAATCTCCCGCTTCACTTTCTGTATCGCCCGGTTAATCCGCGCCTTGTCGAACGGCTTCAACACATAATCCACCGCGTTCACGTCAAACGCCTGCACCGCATAATGGTCAAACGCGGTCGCAAACACCACGTGCGGCACTTTCAGCTTCCGTTCCACCAGCTTCTGCAGCACGCCAAACCCGTCCAGCCCCGGCATTTGCACATCCAGAAACACCAGGTCCGGGTTATGCTCTTTGATCAGGTTTACCGCTTCCACGCCGTTTTTCCCGGTCGCCAGCACATTTATCTCCGGGAACGCTTTCAGCAGGAACGCCAACTCCTCGCGGGCAGGCTTTTCGTCGTCGACAATAATGGTATTGATAGGCATGGACGCTATATTGGCAGTGATCCACTTGAGTATATGATGCCGTCGGGAATCACGTAAAGGTAAGGAGCGCCATGGCCACAGGCAAAACGAAGGGCAAAGCAAAAATACTCAACAGCAAAATCGTCTTCCACGGCAAGGTCTTCGGCGTTCGCCGCGACGAAGTCGAAGAACCCGGCGGCGTCCGCGCCACCCGCGAAGTCATTACGCATTCCGGCTCGGTCGTCATTCTTCCCGTCTTCGACGACGGCCGCATCCTGATGATTCGGCAGTACCGTCACGCCACCCGCCAATACCTATGGGAATTGGTAGCGGGCCGCGTCGATCACGGAGAATCCGTCAAGCGCGCCGCCGCTCGCGAACTCAAGGAAGAAACCGGCTATCGCGCCGCTAAGTACCAGGCGTTTTTGAGCTTTTTCCCCTCTCCCGGTTTCCTCGAAGAGCGCATGCATCTTTTCTTAGCCAAAGGATTAACGGCAGGAGAAGCCGAACCCGAAGCCGATGAGAAAATAATTTCCCATGCCTACACCGTCAACGAACTCAAAATCATGATCAAGCGCGGTGAACTCAAGGATGGAAAGTCGATTGCTGGAATTCTTTACTACCTTACTTTTCTATCGTAGGGTTCCCTACCGTCCGTTTAAAACGTTTTTTTGCATAAAAACGCACAGGGCGGGATTTTTTTCGTAGCGAAAAAGAAAACCATTTTGATACACTCCACGCAATTCGTGCTCATGGCGGCGATTCGTTTCTGATCCGCCCCAAGAGTAGAAATGTTGGTCACCTGCCAAAGGAGACACGAAGTGCAAGGAACAGTTAAGTGGTTCAATAATTCGAAAGGTTACGGATTCATAGGGCGTGAAGATGGGCCCGATGTTTTCGTACATTACTCCGCGATCGTCGGCGATGGTTACCGGACGCTCCAGGAAGGAGATCCGGTAGAATTCGAGATCGTGCAAGGCCCGAAAGGACCCCAAGCGGCGAACGTATCCAAACCAGTTTCCTAAAAAGTTTGGAATCAAAAGCGGCGGAGGCGCAAGCTCCCGCCGCTTTTTTCATACCACCCACCCCCTCCAGTATCCTCTTCGCAGGGGCACGATAAATCGTGCC
The DNA here is from genome assembly GCA_963701055.1 of Candidatus Acidiferrales bacterium. Lineage (GTDB taxonomy): Bacteria > Acidobacteriota > Terriglobia > Acidiferrales > UBA7541 > Acidiferrum. The sequence continues at coordinate 3,350,790 of OY969563.1, forward strand.
CGCGGGCAAGTCCGCGAGCCCGCCTCCGGGGTTTCTCTCTCCCCCGTAGCGCTGGCTTTATGCCAGCGTCTTGGGTTTCACCACAAAAAAGCCCCGTCATTCCGAACGGAGTCCACGCAGTGAGGAATCCCTCTTCGATCCGTCTCCACAAAAACAAGCCCCTGTCATCCTGAGGAGTCCGCGACGAAAGATCTCAACCACCGCGTCTTCCCTCCCAAACCCGTGGCACAGTCACTCCTGACTGTGTTCCTGGGGTTGTTTTCAAACCCACAGGCAATCCTGCCTGTGCTCTTGGGAACTCAAAACTCCCCCTCCTCCCACCTACCCAAATTCCGCGCTACAATTCCCGCCATGGACAACAAACGCATCGCCCGCATTCTCCGCGAAACCGCGCAACTCCTCGAGATCGATGGCGCCATCATCGGCCGCTACCGCACCTACGAAAAAGCCGCCGAACTCATCGAAGGCCTCCCCCAACCCGTCGAACAACTCGTCTCCACTCCCGAAAGACTCCTCGAACTCCCCGGCATCGGCCAGGGCATGGTCGATCACCTCACCGAAATCGTCAAAACCGGCGATTACTCCCTCCGCCTCAAACTAGCCAAAAAATTCCCTCCAACTCTTCTCGAAGTCCTCACCCTCCAGTCCCTCGGCCCCAAAAAAGTCGCCTTCCTCTGGAAACAATTCAAGTGCGCCACCGTCGCCGACGTCGAAAAACTCGCGCGCGAAAGCAAACTCCGCGACCTCGCCGGCTTCGGCGAAAAAAGCGAACAAAACATCCTCAAAGCCGTCGAAACCTTCAAAAAAGGTTCCGGCCGTTTCCTCATCAGCGACGTCGAAGCAGCCGCCAAAGAAATCGCCGACCACATCAAAAAAGCCGGAAAAGTAGTGGAAAGCATCACTCCCGCCGGCTCTCTTCGCCGTGGCAAAGAAACCGTTGGCGATTTGGATCTGCTGGTCACCATGGCCGAAGAAAAATCCGAATCCCCCAACCGCCAAGACGTCATCGACACCGTCGCCAAACATATCCTCACCTACCCCCGCATCGATCAGGTCCTCGCCCACGGCGAAAACAAAGTCAGTTTCACCTTGTCCAGCGGCCTTCAAGTCGATGTCCGCCTCCTTGAAAAAGAAAATTTCGGCGCCGCCCTCTTGTATTTCACCGGCTCGAAGGAACACAACGTCCGCCTGCGTGGCCGCGCTAACGACATGGGCTGGACCCTCAACGAATATGAAATGGCCACGTTGGACAAAACCGCTGCCGACAAAAACGCCGAACAAAAAGTCGAGGAACGTCCCACAAAAAGCGCCGGAGCAAAGATCAACGTTTCCCTGGGCAACAAATTAAAAGCCGGCGAAGCGAAAAAGTCCGAAAAAAAGCCCAACGCCAAAGCCGCTCCCGCCAAGCCCGCGTCCGCCCCCGCTCCAGCCTCAACCGGCGTTCGCATAGCCAGCCGCACCGAAGAAGAAATCTACTCCAAGCTCGGCCTGGACTACGTTCCCCCCGAATTGCGCGAAAACACCGGCGAAATCGAAGCCGCCGAAAAACACAAACTCCCCAAGCTCGTCGAACTCCGCGACATCAAGGGCGACCTGCAGATGCACACGACCGCCAGCGATGGAAAAAACTCCATCGAAGAAATGGCCACGGCCGCGAAAGCCCTCGGCCACGAATACATCGCCATCACCGACCATTCCAAAGCCGTCACCGTAGCCAATGGCCTCGACGACAAGCGCATGGCCGAGCACATCAAAAATCTCCGCGCCGCCGACGCCAAAGGCTTGGGCATCCGCGTTCTCGTCGGCTCCGAAGTCGACATCCTCAAAAATGGCAAGCTCGATTACTCCGACGAAATCCTCGCCCAGCTCGACGTCACCGTCTGCTCCATCCATTCCTATTTCAATCTCGAGCGCGCCGAAATGACCGACCGCATGCTCGCCGCCATCGAAAATCGCTACACCCAAATCATCGGCCACCCCACCGGCCGCTTGCTCCTCCGCCGCGACGAACTCGCCTACGACATGGAGAAAATCCTCGACGCCTGCGCCAAATTCGGCGTCGCCATGGAATGCAATTCCTATCCCGACCGTCTCGATCTCAAAGATGTCTACCTCCGCATGTGCAAGGAAAAGGGCGTAAAAGTCGTGATCTCCACGGATTCCCACACCACCACCAATCTCGCCTTTATCCGCTACGGCGTCACCGTAGCCCGCCGCGGCTGGCTGGAGAAGAAGGACGTCATAAACACCCTGCCGGTAGCCGACTTCCTGGCTTCCTTACGCCCCAAGAAGGCCGCCAGCCAGCGCGGCTGACGGAACATTTTTGCCCCATTCTGCGTTTCAAGTAATAGGACGGCACATACGGAGCTCTCAAGGGAGATGGCGATGCGGACGACGGTCAAGATCAAATCGGTGAATTCCCTGCCCCAGCGCACGAAAGCGCAGACAGCAACCCGGGCAGCATTGGGCTTGATGGCAATCACAATTCTCGCGCTAGGCACAGCTCTTTCCGCGCAAGCCGACGAAGTAACTAAAACCTTCACCATCACCGGTCACGCCCGCGTAAAAGTCGAAACCGACGACGGCGCCGTGCGCGTATCCACCGGCGACATCAAACAGGTCGAGATTCGTATCGTCTACAGCGGCTACAAACTTGATCGCGATCTCCGCATCAGCACCGAACAAAACGGCGATTCCGTCGATGTTCTCGCAAAGACTTCCGGTGGCGGCTTCTGGAATTGGGGCCCGCGTCACACCAGCTTGCGCGTCGAAGTTCACATGCCCAAAGACGCCGACCTCACCGTGCGCAGCGGCGATGGCTCCGTCGAAGCCGAATCCATCAACGGCAGCGTCGATGTCACCACCGGCGACGGCAGCATTACCGTCCAGGGGGTCAAGGGCAATATGCATTTTCGTTCCGGCGATGGCCACATTGAAGCGCGCGGCCTTGATGGCGTCGTCGACGCGTCTGCCGGTGATGGCCACATCGACCTCCAGGGCCGCTTCGATGGCCTCACCATTCACACCGGCGATGGCAGCGTCAACGCCCGCGCTGCCGCCGGCTCCAAGGTCAACTCCCCCTGGAACATCCACACCGGTGACGGCAGCGTCGATCTAGAAGTCCCCGGCGACCTCCAAGCCAACCTCGACGCCAGCACCCACGACGGCCACATCAGCCTCGGCCTCCAGGTCACCGTCGAAGGCACCTTCAGCTCCTCCAGCATCCACGGCAAACTCAACGGCGGCGGCCAATCCCTCTCCATCCGCACCGGCGACGGCTCCATCCACCTAAACAAATCCTAACCCCCGCTCTCTCTTGGGTTTCTACCTCCGGGTGCCCCACTCGGAGCGCCTCTTGCCGGGTGCCGGGTGCGGGTTTAAATTTAAACTACCCCAACTCCCCACAAAAACCGCGCTGTCATCCCGAACGAAGTGAGAAACCTGCTTTCCTCCTGGGTTTTTGCTCCTTAGGGGGTCGGAGCTTCAGCTCCGACATCAAGCCAACACCACCGGGCTTCAGCCCCAGAGGACTCCGCTCTTCAGGAGCACAGGCACTCCTGCCTGTGCTCCTGTGTGGTGGCGGAACTTCAGATCGGCGCTTCTGCCCCCGGCGCCCGGCGCGGGGCCTCTTGGGGTAATCTCGCAATAAAAAAACACGTCATTCCAAACGGAGTCCGCGCAATGAAGAATCGCGCCCTTCGATCAACCGCCGCCAAAAACCCTTCCCCTCTACCCCTTCGAATGCGCCTCCACCGAATCCATCGCCCGCAACGAATAAATCAACGCCGTCCCCGCATTCATCGCCATAGCCACCCCCAGGCGCCTCCGCAATCTCCTCCTTGCTCGCCCCTGCCTTCAGCGCCGCGTCCGTATGAAACGTAATGCACCCATCGCAGCGCGTAGTCACCGCCACGGCAATCGAAATCAATTCCCGCACCTTTGCCCCCAGCAACGAATTCTTCGCATTCGCTGCCGAAAGCGTCTGATAACCCTTCAACGAATCCGGCGACAGCTTCGCAAAATTGGGGACAGCCTTCGTAAGTTCTGCCTGGTAAGCGTTCCAATCAAAAAGCATCAATTCCCTCCCAGTAAAATTTAATCCGCAAAGTATATCTGCCGCACGCAAATCGGTAAATCGCCGGGTGCAAATTCAACCATACGCACAACCTATCACGCATTTTCGTAGTGGCCGACCTTCAGGTCGGTCCCTCTTGGGTCATTCCATAAACGCCGCACAGGCACTACTGCCTGTCCTCTTGGGCTCAGCGTAGCGCTGGCTTTTATGCCAGCGCTCTTGGGTTCTCTTCTCCTTAGGGGGTCGGAGTTTCAACTCCGACATCAACCCACACCAACCACCGGGCTTCAGCCCCTGAGGAATCCTCTCCGTCGACCCAAAGAAAAATCCCGTCATTCCGAACGCAGTCCGCGAAGTGAGGAACCCCTCTTCGATCCCAACCAAAACCTCCCAATCCAAATCCTCAAAAAAATTCTGTCATCCCGAGCGAAGCGAGGAACCTGCTTTTATCTTGGGTTATTCCCCTCGCCAGCAACGCCAATGTTCCAACTCGGTCCTATCTCTCTTCTCCTTAGGAGGTGGAGCTTCAGCTCCGACATTGCAGCCAAAAACGCACGGGCTTCAGCCCCTGAGGAATCCCCTCTTCTCCGCACCCTCTGCGTTAAATCCTTCCTCCCGATTTCTACGCCCGCCCTCCCCTGTGGTAAAGTTTTTGGTTCGCCATTGCTCCGCGAACTAAGCATTCACGCAGCGCCGCGCCCAGGGGGACCAACGAATGAAGACCACGTACAACGGTGTGCCAGTGCCGGCCGATGGTAAGCCGATCGGCTACGCGAACAACACGCTCCAAGTGCCCGACAATCCGATCATCCCCTTCATCGAGGGCGACGGCACTGGCCGCGACATCTGGAAAGCCTCGCGCCGCGTATTCGATGCCGCGGTAGAAAAAGCGTATGGCGGCAAGCGCCACGTAGCCTGGTTCGAAGTCTTCGCCGGTGAAAAAGCCTTCAACACCTTCAAGCAGTGGCTCCCCGACGACACCGTCGACGCCGTCCGCGATTTCCGCGTATCCATCAAAGGCCCGCTCACCACTCCAGTCGGCGGCGGCATCCGCTCCCTCAACGTCGCCCTCCGCCAGATTCTCGATCTCTACGCCTGCGTTCGCCCAGTCCGTTATTTCACCGGAGTTCCCTCTCCCGTCCGCGAGCCGGAAAAAATGAACGTGGTCATCTTCCGCGAGAACACCGAAGACGTTTACATCGGCATCGAATGGAAAAGCGGCACCCCCGAGGTAAAAAAACTCCTCGAATTCCTCAACAACGACATGCTCAAGGGCACCAAGAAACAAATCCGCTGGGATTCCGGCGTAGGCATCAAGCCCATTTCGCCTACCGGCACAAAACGCCTGGTCCGCCGCGCCGTTCAATTCGCCCTCGATCACCACAAACCCAGCGTCACCCTAGTCCACAAAGGCAACATTCAGAAATTTACTGAAGGCGCTTTCCGCGATTGGGGCTATGACCTCGCCCGCGAAGAATTTCGCGCGCAAACCATCACCGAGCGCGAAAGCTGGATTCTCGACAATCTCGACAAGAATCCCAGCCTCACCGTCGAACAAAACGCCGCTATGATCGAACCCGGCCTGGAATCCGCCACCGAAGATTTCAAGAAAACTGTCTACGCTGAAGTAAAAGAAGTCCTCGACTCCATCGGCGCCACCCACGGCAAGGGCCAGTGGAAAAAGAAGCTCATGATCAACGATCGCATTGCCGATTCCGTCTTCCAGCAAATGCTCCTGCGTCCCAATGAATACAGCGTCCTCGCCACTCCAAATCTCAACGGCGATTACCTCAGCGATGCCTGCGCCGCACAAGTGGGCGGTCTCGGTATCGCCCCCGGCTCCAACATCGGCGATGGCTACGGCGTCTTCGAAGCCACCCACGGCACCGCTCCCAAATACGCCGACAAAGACGTCATCAATCCCGGCTCCCTCATGCTAAGCGGCGCCATGATGTTCGAATTCCTGGGCTGGTCCGAAGCCGCCAAGCGCATCGAAGACGGCATAGCCAAAACCATCCAACAGAAAAAAGTCACCTACGATCTCGAACGCCTCCTCCCTGGCGCCACCAAACTAGGCACCGCCGCCTTCGCCTCCGCCATAATCGAGAACATGTAATGCCCCCCGCCCCATCAAAAATTGTCATCCCGAGCGAAGCGAGAGACCTTCTTTTCTCTTGGGTTTACCACGCCAGCACCGCGTCCCGTCCAAAGTGGTCCTGGCTTTCTTCACCCTTAGGGGGTCGGAGCTTCAGCTCCGACATTCAGCCAACCAATCACCGGGCTTTAGCCCCTGAGGAATCCCTCTTCGATCCAACCGCGCTCTTTCAATACCCACTACAAATTCATCATCGCCCAAAGGAGACCCAGCAATGAGCCGCAAAAAAGTCACAGTAGTCGGTGGTGGTTTCGTAGGCTCCACCACAGCGCAACGCCTCGTCGACCTTGAACTCGCCGACGTCGTCTTGACCGACATCCTCGACGGCCCGCCCGCCGGCAAAGCCCTCGACATGGTCGAGAGCGGCCCCATCACCCGCACCGATTCCTTCGCTACCGGAATTTCCACCGCGACGGGCGACTACAGCGCCACTGCCAACAGCGACGTCGTCGTCATCACCGCCGGATTCCCACGCAAGCCCGGCATGAGCCGCGACGACCTACTCAAAGCCAATTACGACGTGGTCAAGGGCGTAGTCGAACAAATCGTCAAGCATTCCCCCAACGCCATCCTCGTCATCGTCACCAATCCCCTGGACGCCATGGCTCAAGCCGCCATGAAAGTCAGCGGCTTCCCCAAAAATCGCGTGCTCGGCATGGCCGGCGTTCTCGATTCCGCGCGCATGAGCGCTTTCGTCGCCATGGAATGCAAAGTCAGCGTCGAAAACGTTCACTCCTTCGTCCTCGGCGGCCACGGCGACGACATGGTTCCACTCCCCCGCTACTCCACCGTAGCCGGAATTCCGCTCCCCGATCTGCTGCCTGCGGATAAAATCGAAGCCATCGTCACGCGCACGCGCAAAGGCGGCGCCGAAATCGTGAATCTCCTAAAAACCGGCTCCGCCTACTACGCTCCCTCCGCCGCCGCGGTAGAAATGGTCAAAGCCATCCTGAAAGACAAAAAGAAAATCCTGCCCTGCGCAGTTTACCTGGAAGGAGAATACGGCATCCGCGGCCTCTTCGTGGGCGTCCCCGTAAAACTAGGCGCCAACGGCGCCGAACAAATAATCCAAATCAAGTTGACCGCGGACGAAAACGCCGCCCTACAGAAAAGCGCCGCCAGCGTAAAAGAACTAATAACCGTCCTAGGCCTTTAGAATTCCGTTCAGCGGGTCGGAACTTTCTGGGTCCGTATAAATACTCATGTCTTTCGTCAGGGTATGGCTTCAGCCATGCCTGAGTGCCCACCCTCGGGTTTGTGAGGGTGGGTCTTGGTTTTCTTTTCTCTTTAGGGGGTCGGAGCTTCAGCTCCGACATTCACCACCAAGAAAATCCGGGCTTCAGCCCCTGAGGACTCCGTTCTCCCTCCATCAAAACCCAAACAGCCTCCCCGCCACAATCACCAGCACCAGCGTAAACGCCGCAATCACAATTTCCCCAATAAATCCCACCGCAAACGGCCGCAGCCCTTGCTTCCTCATCTGCTTGAAATTCGTCCGCAGCCCAACCCCCGCAAACGTCAACAAAAACGCCCACCGCGAAAGATTCGCCAACGCCGTATCCTGATCCTTGGTAAAAAATCCCACCGTCGCCAGCAGCGAAATCAGCAAAAATCCCAAAACAAACTTGGGAAATTTCTGCCACAAAAACGCCGCCTTGTTCGTCACGTTCTGCGCCTGCCCTTTGCTTGCCCAATAGATCGCATAAGCCAGCACCACAAATCCAATCAACGCATTCCGCGTCGTCTTCGTCAGCACCGCCAGCTTCGCCGCCGCGTCCGAATACAGCGCCCCCGCTGCGGTAGCCTCCGCGGTATTGTCCACCGCCAGCCCCGCCCAAATCCCGTACGCGTGATCGCTCAAATGCAGCGCGTGCCCGATCAGCGGAAATGTGAACAACGCAATCGCCCCCAGTGCCAGTATCGCCGCTATCGCAAACGATGAATCTTCCTCATCCGCATCGATCGCTCCCTGCGTCGCAATAATCGCACTCACGCCGCACACCGCCGAGCCCACCGCCAGCAGGGTCGTCAGCTTCGGCTTCAGCCCGAACAGCCGCCCCAAAAAAGTCATAAACGCCAGCGATCCCGCAATCTCAATCCCCACCAGCAGCAAACTCACCCCGCCAAGTTTCGCCACATCCCCCAGCAAAAATCGCGACCCCAGCAGCACAATCCCCGCCTTCAACCAGAACTCATACGTAGCCACGCCCGCCCGGAAAATTTCCGCCACTCCAAACACATTCGAAATCACCAGCCCGATCAAAATCGCCCAGAGCACATACTCAATATTCGGAAAAGGAAAGTGGTGCGCCTTCGCATACCCATTGATATTCTTTTCCAACAACTTCCCCGCAAATCCAATCACCGCCAGCAACGCCACCCCAGGCAGCACCCTCAAAAACTTCCCACTAACCGAAATCTGCGGACTCTCCGTCTGCGGCAGCGCAATAGTCTCAGCCATACCATCCTTTCCCGACCCAAAAATAAACTCAAATCACCAAAACCAAACTCAAGTGGCACAGGCACTCCTGCCCGTGTTCTTGGGTCTTCCTTCTCGTGTAGTGGCCGAACTTTAGATCAGCCAGCATCGATTCCAAGCCCGCACAACCCAAATCTTTGCCAGGCCCCGCGCAAAAAAACCGTCATTCCGAACGAAGTACGCGAAGTGAGGACCGCCGCCCCCTTCCGCGCCTTTTGCGGAAAGAATCCCTCTTCGATCGACCCGCCCACCACCCCAAAAAGCCACACCGTCATCCTGAGGAGTCCGCGACGAAGGATCTCAACCACCCCGTCTCGCCTCCAACACCCCGCTTGGGTCCTCCCGTAGCATAGGCTTCAGCCTGTGCTCTTAGTTCCCTCTTCGTAGGGTCGCAGCACTGCTGCGACCCATGTCCGCAAAATCCCAAACTCAAACTCTCTCTTCTAGGGGGTCGGAGCTTCAGCTCCGACATTAAGAGCCAAGAAAATCCGGCCTTCAGCCCCTGAGGAATCCGCCTACCACGGCACCTTCGCAATCACTCCCAACCTGACCAACACCGCGGCCACCAGCGCCAGCAACACCGCCCAGGTATCCACTGAAATCCGAAACTTCGACTTAATCTCCGCCACGCATCCTCCTTAAATCACAAAATCGACAATTCCTTCGCGCTTCCCTCCGCAAATTCCCGCAACCATCCCGCCCCCGCACCAGCCGCCGCCGAATGCGAAGCCACTCTCCCGACGATCAACAACGCCGGTGCAGCCAGCGCCGCAAACGAACCCAGCCTCGCCAGCGTGGTCAACTCCACAGCCTGCTCCCGCTGCGAAGCCCGCGAAACCACCAAACACGGTGTCTCCCCAGCGATCCCAGATTCCACCAGCCAGTGAGACACGCCCGCATAATCCGCTCCCGGCATATAAACCACCATAGTCGTTTCCGACGTAATTCCCATCACCGGCAGCACCGCCGTCTCCGGCGATCGCGAATACGTGGTGAACAACACGTGCGAAGCCAGCCGCCGGTCCGTCAGCGAAACTTGTGCCGCCGCCGCCGAAGCGAATCCCGCCGAAATGCCTGGAATAATCTCAAACGCAATCTTCTCCGCCCGCAACGCATCAATTTCTTCCGCCGCCCGTCCAAACAATAGCGGATCGCCGCCCTTCAGCCGCACAACGACGCGATATTTCCGCGCCGCATCCACCAGCAGCGCATTAATATCCGCCTGCGTCAGCAATCGGAATCCCGCCCGCTTGCCCACATCGATCCGCACCGCGCCGGCCGGAATCATTTCCAGAATTTCCGCGCTCACCAGCGAATCGTGCAAAACAATATCCGCCGCCTCAATCACCCGCGCCGCCTTCCGCGTCAACAACTCCGCGTCCCCCGGCCCAGCCCCCACCAGATAAACCCCATCCCGTACGCGACCTGTAGCGCAGGGTGAGTCCCCGAGCCCTGCGGTCTTTCGCTCCGGCGCTCCACTCTCACCGCCGCCCCGTAGGGGCACGATAAATCGTGCCCCCGGCGAGTCCGCGAGCCGCACCGTATTTTCCGACGCGGCCAACCCACCGCGCAAAAACCTCTCGAACTCCACACGCGAAGCCAACTCATGCAACTTCTTCTTCGTCTCTTCCGCATCCGTACGCCCCGCCCGCTCCCGCAACCGCGCCTCACCCAACCAATCCACCCACTCCGCATACTCCGGCCGAAACTGCTCCTCCAATTCCTTCCGCAGCCGCTGCGCCAGCGCCGGACTCTTCCCATTCGTCGAAATCGCAATCTGCAGATCGCCGCGCTGCATCACCGACCCATAATAAAAATGGCAGTTTTCAATATCATCCACCGCGTTGCACAAAATCTGCCGCGCATCCGCCTCGCGAAACACCGCCGCATTCAGTTCCGCAATCGCCGTAGCCGCAATCACCAGAAATTTCCCCTCCAGGTCCCCCGCCTCAAACGCCTTGCCCAGCCACGTAATCTCGCCATTCCCCGCTCGTTCCGCAAGCTCTCCCGTAATTTCCGGCGCCACCACCGTCACCCGCGCCCCGGCTTGCAGCAACGTCGGAATCTTCGACGTAGCAATCGCACCGCCGCCCACCACCAGCACCGCGCGGCCTTCCAATTTCACGAACGCCGGAAATAAACTCATCGGTCCTCCACAGAGTGCGGTGTAGCCGCCGTCGCGAGATCGCGTTCCGCCTCGGCCGTGGGCGCTCCCGCCAAAATCGTCCGAAGGGTTTCCGTCGTATGCCGCGCCAGGAATTTCTGAAGCGGCTCATTCCCTTCTCGCTGCACGTGAAAAGCCTCCAGCAGCCGCGTAATCGCCTCAGGCACTTCGTCCGCCGCGCACCGGTAGCCCACCGGCCGCGCAATAGCGGCAAATTGCCCAACGCTTCCGCCAACGCAAAAGTAATAAGCGTCCACCATCTTCCCATCCGCCTTGATCTTCTTCCCCTCAATCCCGATGTCCGCAATCCAATGTTGCCCGCACGAATTCGGGCACCCGGTAATGTGCAAGCGAAGCTGTTCCTGATAATTGGGAAACCGCTCCTCCAGCTGCTCCGTCAGCCACCGCGCATACGATTTCGTTTCCGTCAGCGCCAGCTTGCAAAACTCCGATCCCGTGCAAGCCACTGTCCCACGCACAAACGACGAAGACTCAATCGGCAACCCAGCCGCCGAAAGCTCCCGCGTCACCGTGGCCACATGCTCTTCCGGAATATTCACCAGCAAAAGGTTCTGCATCGGCGTGTTCCGCACATGCCCATCGCCATAGCGCTCCGCCAGATCGGCCGCCACCGTCAATTGCTCCGGCGTAATCCGTCCGCGAACCACCGCCGCGCCAACGGAAAAAAATCCATCCTGCTTCTGCGCAATAACGCCCAGATGATCGCGATGCACCTGCGCTGGTGGCTCCAGCGGCTCCGCGGGATCAAGCGCGTACCCAAGCCGCGCTTCCACCGCAGCCAAAAACGATTCCGCCGTCCATCCATGTTCCAGGAAAAGGTATTTCATGCGCGCCTTATCGCGCGAGTGCCGCAACACCTCCGACTCCCGAAAAACCTCGGTTATCGCCCGCACCACCGGAATCACCTGATTCCATCGCACAAACACATTCAGCGGCACGGCCAAATGCGGCTGCGTAGACAATCCCCCCGCCACACGCAACGCAAACCCAACCTCCTCCACATCCGCTCTCACCCGCCTCGTCGCAATCAACGAGATATCATTAATCTCCGGATACGAGCACCAGTCCGGGCAAGCCGTCACCGAAATCTTGAACTTCCGCGGCAAATTATAAAATTCCGGATTCCCGCCCAACTCCTTGTCCAATTCCTCCACCAACCCGCTTACATCCTCCAGTTCATGCGCATGCACCCCAGCCAGCGGGCATCCCGTAATATTCCGCGGCACATCCCCGCAAGCCCCGGTAGTGCTCAGTCCGATCGCGTACAGTCGTTCCAGCAACTCAGGAACATCTTCAATTCGCACCCAGTGCAGCTGCACATTCTGCCGCACCGTAATATCTGCCACGCCATTCCCAAACTCCGAAGAAAGATTCGCGATCGTACGCACCTGGTGGCTAGTCAGCAGTCCATTAGGAATCCGTATCCGCACCATGAAAAATGGCGTAGCCCGTCCTTCCCCTCCCGACCCGCCAACCACTCCCTTCCCATCTCCCTGCGTGTAGATTCCCCAGGTCCGGAAATAAGTCGTCAGCCACTCCGGTGGAATCGACCCATGCCCTTCTCGCGCAAACCTCCGGATCTCATCCAAATGTTCCCAGGCATTCTTCTCCCGCTTGAGCCTCTCGACCCGCTGCGCCTTAGTTTCCTTAACCTCACTCATAACCGATGTCCTCATGTAGCCCAGGGCGAGTCCGCGAACCCTGCGGCCTTTACTCCGAACCTTTCCTCGTAGGGGCACGATACATAGTGCCCCCGGCGAGTCCGCGAGCCGGTCGGCCCCAAACCCGCCAAAAATCCCAGAACAAAAAGCAAAAAGCCCACCTGCCGCTAACTCTGGCAGGTGGGCTTCGAAACTCGTCGATTAGAACGCGCGTTACATCGCGAAGCACCGATTGCCAGAGCGGACAAGCCGACAACAACAGCAGCAACACATGCCGTTCGCGGTCCCGCACTTCTGGCAATCAAGCAACATACAAGTAAGGTACGCAGTGTCTCCGATACCGTCAACCACCGCAACCCGCAAATATTAGATGTGTTTCATCAATCCTTTGGATACATCCTCAGTGACCCTGGACCGGCTATGTAGTGGCGGGACTTTAGTCCCGTGCCTCTGCCCCCAGCGCCCCAGCGCGGGGCCTCTTGGGTGAGCCGTGTACCCCACCCTGAGTCCCCGAAGGGTGGGTCCTGGGTTCCCTTGCCTGGGTTCCCTTGCCTGGGTTCCCTTGCCTGGGTTCCCTTGCCTGGGTTCTCTTGCCTGGGTTTTCCTGCCGTTGTAGCGCCGTGCCTTCAGGCCGGCATCTTGGGTTCCCGCACCAAGAAACCCATCCCCTCCCTAGGGGGTCGGACCTTCAGGTCCGACAAAACCGCTCGGCGAAATCCGGGCTTTAGCCCCTGAGGACTCCGCCTCCTTCTCACTTCCCCTTCTCCCCCGCCCCTCCCACAATCGTCGCCGTCTTTATCGTGTCCAGCTTCGCAAACTTCCCCGCCATGTACTTCTCCCCGCCCTTCTCCATATTCTGCTGTTCTTCCCCCGCGGGGTCTGGATACTGATCGTAGAACATCTCCACAATATTGATTCCCTTCTCATCGATCGACGCAAACGGCGCAAATCCCTGTGAATCCAGCCCGGTATTGTCCTTCAAATTGATGAACACTTCCGTGGTCCGCGAATTCGGCGCGCCCGTCTTCGCAAACGTCAGCGTTCCCCGCAAATTCTTCTGCGTAACTGGATCGTCCTTGATCGTGGCGTGCGCCCAGGCCGCATTGATTACCGGATACGCGCTGATCCCAAACTGCGCCACGAAATTCGGAATCACGCGATACACGCGCATCCCGTCATAATAATGATGCTTCACCAGATTATAAAAGCGGTCCGCCCCCAGCGGCGCCCACTCCCGGTGCACCGTAACCGTGAAATCCCCCCGCGTAGTCACAAACTTCACCTGATAAGTAGCAGGCGCAACATCCTTCAATAGCGCTGGCTTAAGCAAAGTCCGATCATAAGGCGAAGCCGTATGTGTGGTCGCCGTCCCAGTCTTAGGCTTAGCCGCAGTCGCAGGAGTTTGCGCAAAACCAGCAACCCAACTCACCAACCCAAAGACAACAGAACCAACAATCACTCGCATAACACGCATGATAGTTGAACCCCCATTTGGAGTGCGGCGGCCCAGCCGCCGCTTTTACAACCAAAACCCATTCACCCAATCCGTAGGGGCACGATATATCGTGCCCGTGTAGCGCTGGCTTCATGCCAGCGCTCTTGGGGTCTTCCCTTTTCTTCCGTAGCGCCACGGTACATCCCGCGCGAGTCCCCGAGCCCGCTCCTGCCAATTCCGCTCAACGGCCATTCATCTCCCGCGACACCCGCTGCACCTCACCCATCACCCGCAAGGTATTTTCTCCCAAAATCTTCCGCACATCCCCTTCCGAATATCCCTTCTTCAACAACGCGTCCGTAATCTGCGGCAAATGCGTCACGTCTTCCATTCCCAGCGGCATCACCGCTCCATCAAAATCCGATCCCAGCCCCACGTGATCGACCCCCGCAATCTTCACCGCATGATCGATATGCTGCACAATCAGCGTCCAATCCACCTTCGGCAGCTTCCCTTCCTTCATAAACTCCCGCACTATCTGATCCCCGGCCGTTCCACTGCAAGCCTCATCCGTCCCGCAGCGCTTCTTCACTTCCTCCGTAATCTGCTTTTCCACGTCGGGATGAGCATTTTCAAAATCGCGAAACTCCTGGCTCAAAAATCCCACGTGATAATTGATCTGGATCACCCCGCCGTGCTTCGCCAAATCCCGAATCATATCGTCGGTCATATTCCGCGCCGCATTGCACAGCGCCCTGCACGAAGAGTGCGACGCAATCAGCGGCGCCTTGCTCACTTCCAGCGCGTCGTAAAACGTCTTGTCCGACACGTGCGAAATATCCACCATCATCCCCAGCCGGTTCATTTCCCGCACCACATCCTTGCCAAAATCCGTCAACCCGTTGTGTTCCGGTTTCGCCGTCGACGAATCCGCCCACTCGTTATTTTCCATGTGCGTCAACGTCATGTACCGCACACCCAGCGCCGCAAACATTCGCAGCACCGCCAAATCATTCCCCATCATGTGCCCGCCTTCCACTCCCATCAGCGCGGCAATCTTGTGCTGCTTCTTCGCTTCTCGAATATCGTCCGCGGTCGTCGCCAGCATCATTTCGTTCGGATGTTTCCGCACCGTCTCACGCACGGCATCGATCTGGTCCAGCGCCTGCTTCACCGCGTCCGGCCCCAGTATTTTTCCGTTGATCCAGATAGAAAAGAAAATCGCGGTCAGCCCGCCATCGCGCATTCGCGGAATATCGATGTTCCCGTCCGTATGCGGCACCGCAAAATCAAAATGAGGATCAAGCAGCCGCTGCGTAGTATCGTCATGCGTATCCACCACAATCGACGAAAAGTGCAGCTTCTTCGCCTTCTCCGATACCGCCTCACTCTGCCCCGCCACAAACACACCCGCCCCCACCACCAAACAAACACAAATCACCAATATCGTCCGAGCCATCCCCACCCCCCCATCCATCAATGTCTACCCCATGTAGCCGCCAATGTAGTGGCGGGACTTTAGTCCCGTGCTTCTGCCCCCAGCGCCCCAGCGCGGGGCCTCTTGGGTTCCTTCACCCTTACCTGCTTCCTTCTTGGGTTTCTCTTCTCTTCATCTCCTCCTTAGGGGGTCGGACCTTCAGGTCCGACATAACATCCTCTGCTCCTACGGGCTTTAGCCCCTGAGGACTCCAACACAAAACTCAACCAAACAAAAATCTGTCATCCCGAACAAAGTGAGGGACCTGCTTCCCTCTTGGGTTCCCCAAACTAAACCAACGTCACCCCGTTCCCCCCGCAACCCCTTCCGGCCTCTCCCGCACCGCCGCCTTCAAATAATCACCATTCGTCCGCGCAATCACTTCCAACGGGATCTGCTTCGGGCAAACCGCCTCGCATTCCCCGATATTCGTGCAATTCGCAAATCCTTCCACGTTCATCTGCTGCACCATCGCCAGCGCCCGCCGGTCGCGTTCCGCCTGCCCCTGCGGCAAATGTCCCAAGTGCGAAATCTTCGCGCCAACAAACAACGCCGCCGCCGCATTTGGGCACGCCGCCACGCAAGCCCCGCACCCAATGCACGCCGCGGCATCCATCGCCTGGTCGGCCGCCCCCTTCGCCACAAGGATCGTATTCGCGTCCTGCGCTCCCCCGGTAGGCGCGGTAATAAATCCCCCCGCCGCAATAATCCGGTCGAACGACCCGCGATTCACCACCAAATCCTTCACCACCGGAAACGCCTTCGCGCGCCACGGCTCCAGGTAAATCACATCTCCATCTTTAAAATGCCGCATGTGCAACTGGCAAACCGTCGTCCCCTTAAACCCTCCGTGCGCCTTCCCATTGATCATGAAGCCGCACATCCCGCAAATTCCTTCGCGGCAATCGTGGTCAAACGCAATCGGTTCTTCGCCCTTCTGGATCAAACTCTCGTTGAGCACATCCAGCATCTCCAGAAAAGACATGTGCTCATTCGCGTTCGGCACCTCATACCGCACCAGCCCGCCGCGATCCTTAGCATTCTTCTGTCGCCAAACGTGAAGTGTCAGTTTCACTTGTAACTCCGTTGCGACGGGTGTACATACTCGAAAGTCAGCGGTTCCTTGTTCAACCCCGGCGCCACGCCCTCGCCCTGATACTCCCACGCCGCCACATACGAATAATGGTCGTCGTCCCGCAGCGCCTCGCCCTCCGGCGTTTGAAACTCCTCGCGGAAATGTCCGCCGCAAGATTCCTTGCGCTCCAATGCATCGCGGCACATCAGTTCCGCCAACTCGAAAAAGTCCGCCACCCTCCCGGCCTTTTCCAAAGACTGGTTGAACTCTTCATTCGTCCCCAACACCTTCACATTCTTCCAGAACTCCTCGCGCAACGCCGGAATCAGCGTCAGCGCCTTCTTCAACCCCCCCTCATTCCGCGCCATCCCGCAATAATCCCAGACAATTTTCCCCAACTCGCGATGAAAAGAATCCACCGTCCGCATTCCATTCCCATTCAGCAGCTTCTTCGTAATCGCCGCCGCATTCGCAACCGCTTCCGTCACCTCCGGCGCATCCGCGGAAACCTTCGCGGGCTTCGCCGTCGCCAGATAATTTCCGATCGTATAAGGAATAATGAAATATCCGTCCGCCAATCCTTGCATCAACGCGCTCGCGCCCAGTCGATTCGCCCCGTGGTCCGAAAAATTCGCTTCCCCCAGCACAAACAACCCCGGAATCGTTGACATCAGGTTGTAATCCACCCACAACCCGCCCATCGTGTAATGGATCGCCGGATAAATCCGCATCGGCACTTCATACGGATTCTCGCCGGTAATGCGCTCGTACATCTCAAACAAGTTTCCGTAGCGCTCTGCAATCTTGTGCTTCCCAAGCCGCTTGATCGCTTCCGAAAAATCCAGGTAAACGCCAAGCCCCGTCTCGCCCACGCCGCGCCCCGAATCGCATTCTGCTTTCGCCGCCCGCGAAGCAATGTCTCGCGGCACCAAATTCCCAAAACTCGGATACCGCCGCTCCAGATAATAATCGCGCTCGTCTTCTGGTATCGATGCCGGAGGCCTTTTATCCCCCGGTTTCTTCGGCACCCAGATTCGCCCGTCATTCCTCAGTGATTCGGACATCAGCGTCAGTTTCGACTGGTATTCCCCCGCCACCGGAATGCACGTCGGATGAATCTGCGTGAAACACGGATTCGCAAACAGCGCCCCCCGCTTGTAAGCCCGCCAGATCGCCGTCGCGTTGCAGCCTTTCGCGTTCGTCGAAAGATAAAATACGTTCCCGTATCCGCCCGTCGCCAGAACCACCGCATCGCCAATGTGTACTTCAATCTTTCCGTCGCACAAATCCCGCGTAACAATCCCGCGCGCCTGCCCGTCCACCACAATCAGGTCCAGCATCTCCGTGCGCTCGTTCATCGTCACCGTGCCGAGCCCGATCTGACGCTCCAGCGCCTGGTAAGCGCCCAACAGCAATTGCTGCCCCGTCTGCCCTCGCGCATAAAACGTCCGCGAAACCTGCGCCCCACCGAACGACCGGTTGTCCAACAACCCGCCGTACTCCCGCGCAAACGGTACGCCCTGCGCCACGCACTGGTCGATAATGTTTACGCTGACCTGCGCCAGCCGGTACACGTTCGCTTCGCGCGAGCGAAAATCTCCGCCCTTCACCGTGTCGTAGAACAACCGGAAAATGCTATCCCCGTCGTTGTGATAATTTTTCGCTGCGTTGATTCCGCCCTGCGCCGCAATCGAATGCGCCCGCCGCGGGCTGTCCTGATAACAAAAGCACTGCACGTTGTAGCCAAGTTCTCCTAGGCTCGCCGCCGCCGCGCCTCCCGCCAGCCCCGATCCCACAACAATAATGTTGTACTTCCGCTTGTTGGCGGGATTAATCAGCTTAAGCTCAAACTTGTGCTTATCCCAGGCTTGCTCAATCGGCCCTGTTGGGGCATGCGAATTTAATTCCATCGAATCGGGCTCCCTAAACAGGCTTAATAACACCGGTCAACACCGCAACCGGGATCGAAATGTAGCCAATAGCAATCAGGATGGCGAAAACTTTCGCGAACAATCGCGACCACGGCGTGTACACCGGATGGCTGATCCCCAGCGACTGAAACATGCTCCACAATCCGTGATACAGGTGATAGCACAGCATCGTCATCGCAATAACGTAGAACAGCGAAACCGGCCATACCGCGAATCCCAGCACAACATTGTTGTACACGTTGTGCTCATCGAACGGCGCTCCCGGATGCACCGCCCCGAACGTGAATTGCGCCAGGTGAAACAACACGAACGCCAGAATAATCGGCCCGCTCCACATCATCGTCCGCGAAGCGTACGTCGAATGAATGTTCACTTTCTTCGTGTACTTGATCGGCCTCGCCTCGCGCTGCAAAATCCACAACTGAAACGAAGACCAGATGTGCAGCACCACCGCCACCAGCAGCACAATCCGTGTAATCCACAACAGCGCCCCCAAAGACTTCAGCAGCGCCGCATAATGATTGATTTTTTCCGGACCCTCAAAAATCTGCAGGTTCCCGGCAAGGTGCCCCACCACAAATCCAAAAAGCATCACGCCCGTTACCGCCATGACCGCTTTCTTCCCAACCGACGTCTGCCAGAAGCGCAAACTCCCAGCCTGTACATTCGCCGATGCCGCCGCAGCGCTCATGAATAAAATAGTCCCTTAGAATTGTTGTATTTGATGCCAACGCTTGCGAATAAAAACTGAAGCTCTCTGATCAAACTATTTGAATCAGGCTGGGTTGTCGTGGGAGACATGCCCTCTCCGCCGCCAGTGTCCCGAAAAACTTTTTGTGGAGCGCAATCCGATCGGCGCGGTGGGAAGCGGCGATTTCAGTATAGGCACTCCCCCCCACCAAACGCAACCCACTGTAGCGCTGGCTTCATGCCAGCGCTCTTGGGTTTGGTCTTTTCTTGGCTTCCTCTAGCGCCGCGCCTTCAGGACGATAAATCATGCCCCAAGCGAGTCCGCGAGCCATGTAGCCCTGCTTTCGTGCCACCTGGCTGCGCCACCCCGAGTCCGTGAAGAGTGCCTCTTGGGTTCATGTAGTGGCGGGTCTTTAGACCCGTGTCTTTGGGGTTTCTCTTGGGTTCCTCTTGAGGTTTTCCTGAATTCTCCGGCTGCCCGACACGCCGCTGTTGCGTGTGCGTCTTGATTTCCCCCACTCGCCACTAAACCAAAAATCTCCCCAATTTCCAATTTCCCTTTTCAATTCTTGCTGGAACCCCACGCCCAAGCACCTTCCCCCCACAAAAATTCTTGCGAGAACCCACCGAACAGACGAACATAATAACTAACCATACGGAGGCATCACTGCATCTCTCCCGCGATCTCCCTTCCTGCGGGACGGAGCTTCTAAAGCCATGGCGATCACTTTAGTGTTGGAACTCGAAAAGCTCGCGTCCGCCCTCGCGGAAGATGAATCCTCCGCGTCAAAAATCTCCATGCCCACTCTCGCCGAAAAAATCGCCAAAGAACTTCGCGTGAAAACGGACGAAGTCGCCATCCTCGCCGTGTCCAACCGCTGGCGTCATCTCCATTTCCTCGTCCCCGCCGCTCTGAAAAATGTCGGCTTCGTTCCGCTCACCAGCAACTCCGCTCTCGCCGCGCGCACCGCCCGCGAAAGCCGCGCCGAAATTAACAATAATTTTTCCGCCGTGCGTCACGCCACCGTCTTCGAAGGCGTCAAAGCCGCCACCACCAGCGGCGAATCCATTCAAAAAATTATCAGCGCCCCCATCCTCAACGACGGCAAAGTCGTCGGCGTCATCCAGATCAGCCGCAAAGGCGAATCGACCGCAACCGCTGGCCCCGATTTCACCACCGAAGATCAAGCCAAAGTCCAAGCCCTCTCCCGCCCCCTGGGCAAACTAGTAGACGCCCTAGCCGGCGAATAACCCTCTGTTCGGCGCGCAGCCACTCCAGCCTCTGCTCTACCCTTTCTCTGTAGGGGCACGATATATCGTGCCCCAGGCGCGTCCGCGAGCCTGTAGTGGCGGGACTTTAGTCCCGCCACTCTCGGGTTCCTCACCCACGCAAAAAATTAAACCTGTCATCCCGAACGAAGTGAGGGACCTGCTGTTCTCTTGCTCTCCCGTTCAGAACAACCCCGTCATCCCGAACGACTCGAAAGTGGCGTCTCGATTTCTCTCGCTCGCCACTTGCCACTCGCCACTTCCTCTTCATCTTCTCTTTAGGGGGTCGGACCTTCAGGTCCGACAAAAACTTTTTCCCTCCTCCGGGCTTTAGCCCCTGAGGAATCCGGCTCCTAAACATCCCTCTTCGATCGCAACCCACACCGCGCGAACTACATTGACACTACCCCTCAAGCTTGTTACTTTTTCAATGGTGTAAAATATTTTGCTCGAAAAAATCCATCTGAACGGTGACCCAGCACAATGGCGTTCGTAGCGAAGAAGATTTTCCTGACCAAAGGTGTGGGGAAACATCGCGAGAGGCTTTCAAGCTTCGAGCTGGCACTACGAAACGCGGGCATCGCGGCGTGCAACATCGTCCGCGTCAGTTCCATTTTTCCGCCCAACTGCAAACTCATTTCCCGCAGCGAAGGTTTGAAGCTCATCAAGCCCGGTCAGGTCGCCTTCACCGTCATCAGCGAAAATTCCACCAAGGAACCTCATCGCCTCATCGCCGCCAGCATCGGCCTCGCTCTTCCCAGCGAACGCCCCATGTACGGTTACTTGAGCGAGCACCACTCCTTCGGTGAAACCGAAGAAGTCGCCGGCGAATACGCCGAAGAGCTGGCCGCCGAAATGCTCGCCACCACCCTCAACGTCGAATTTGATCCCGATCTCTCCTGGGATGAAAAAAAAGAAGTCTACCGCATCTCCAACAAAATCGTCCGCACCATGAACATCACCCAATCCGCCGTTGGCGACAAGCGCGGCCTGTGGACCACGGTCCTAACCGCCGCAGTCCTGCACGGTGACGACGACTAATCACTCCGAGTAGGGTTGCAGCACCGCTGCGCCCCGTCGTTGCCCATAACTCTTGGGTTCACGTAGTGGCGGGACTTTAGTCCCGTCCCTCTTGGGCTACTCCAGCGCTCCTCTCAAGTTCCCTTCCACAAAAAACAAAAATAAACCTGTCATCCCGAACGAAGTGAGGGACCTGCTTCACTCTTGGGTTCCCCAACAAAAATCCCCGTCATCCAGAACGCAGTCCGCGAAGTGAGCACCGCCGCCCCTTTCCGCGTCCTTCACGGAAAGAATCCCTCTTCGATCAAGATCAACCCGTCAGGCGCCCCACAAAAACGATATTGTTACCCCGACGACTCTTCCTCCCCTCCTTAGGGGGTCGGACCTTCAGGTCCGACATAGAATCCTCCGCTCCTCCGGGCTTCAGCCCCTGAGGAATCCGACTCCCAACAAAACTCACTCCGTCAAACATCTCCCCATCTTCCAATTCCCAAGTTCCCTCCCCCACCACATAAATTTCCATTCACCAAAACTTTTCCCTGTCACCATCCCCCATTCCCCCGCGTCCAACCCTACGTGCTCAGCAACTTTCCATTGAGAGGCCCCCATGGCATCACCCGCTTTTTCCTCCGCACTTGACCCCATCACCGGTTTCGAAGATCTCCGCGATCTCACTCATCCTCGTCACGCTCTCACTCAGTTTTATCGCGCCTTCAACACCCAGGACATCATGCTAATGCGCCAGAATTGGTCCCCCTTCGACGACGTCTCCATGAACAATCCCCTCGGCGGCATCAAGCGCGGTTGGCCTGAAATTCGCCGCGTCTACGAACGCATTTTCTCCGGCCCCATCCGCGTCACCGTCGAGTTCTACAATTATTCCCTGCACATTTCCGCCGAACTTTTTTACGCGGTAGGTCGCGAACGCGGACGCCTGGAAACTCCCACCACCGTCTCCGAACTTTCCTTCCGCACCACTCGCGTCTTCCGGCTGCTTGATCACCACTGGCGCCAAGTCCACCACCACGGCTCCATCGACGATCCCTCCCAACTAGACCGCTACCAATCCACCCTCACCGCCGCTACCGAAAACCCTCTCCAATTCCCAAACTTCAACAAGTAGATGCAGCGCTCTAGAGTTTGTGTGAATTGTCGTGTTTTTCGTCAGGGCATGGCTTCAGCCATGCCGTAACTCGGCAAAATCCGTGCGGCTTTAGCCGCTGAGGGCGGCGGTCTTTTCTGGTTTTCATACGGACTCTTCAGCCCACCGCCGTGCGCCCGTAGGGGCACGATAAATCGTGCCCCAGGCGAGTCCCCGAGCCGTGTAGCGCTGGCTTTCATGCCAGCGCTCTTGGGTTCCTCATCCCCCACATAGAAAAAAACACGTCATTCCGAACGGAGTCCGCGCAGCGAGGACCGCCGCCCCTTTTCCGCACCTTTTGCGGAAAGAATCCCTCTTCCGATCCCAACTCACCAGCATGTTTTTGAATGGATTCCCTACAGGACTGCTCGCCCGCCAACTACCGCACCTACCGCTCACCGCCATCCCCCACTACGGATTAAACCAAAACTTCACCACCTCCACCGCCTTCCCTCCCTGCGTCGCCGGCGCATACTCATACTGCTTCAGCGCCGCCACCGCCGCATCGCGCAGCGCCTTCGGCCCCGAGATCACTTTCACGTCCGTCACATGCCCCGACGCATTCACCAGCACTTCCGCCTTCACATCTCCCGTGATGTAGCTCCGCATCGCATCCGGCGGATACACCGGATTCGCCGCCTTCAATAATTTCGCCGCCACCAACGGCGCATCCGCGGGCACAACGTCCGCCGCCGCGCTCTTCGGTTGCTCCGTCGCCTTCTCTGCTTCCCTCCGCGCCGCTGCACGTTCCCGCGCCGCCGCCCTGCGCTCCCCCGCGCTAGACTCGCTCTCTCCCGGCCGCGCCGCATCATTCGCATCTTCCGCATCCGCCACATCGCTCGCCGCAGAATCTTTAGCGGTAACAGCCGCACCAACGCCAGCGCCACTTGCATTCGCCGCGCCACTACCCGCCGCCGCAGGTTTCCCCGCAACCCCCGCCGCCGCACTCTTCGCCGGACTCGGCTTCTTCACCGCGCTCGGCCTCGCCGACGCCGCGCTCTTCCCCATCGGCAACAGTTCCCACCATTTTCCGTACCACGCTCCGCCCGCCACCGCCAACCCCAACACCGCGCTCAGCGCCATCACCCGCGCCGTGCTCATCTTCCCGGATTTCGCCGCCAGCGGAGTCACCACCGCGCCCGCCGCTTTTCCCTTCGCCTTCCCCTTCTTCGGCGTCTGCGAAAAATCCAGCGACGGCTTCGGCAACAATTCCTCCGCCACTTCTTCCGCCCGCACTTCCGCCGCCACCGGCTCCGGCTCCCGCTTCACTCCCAACGCCGCTTCTTCTTCCAACAATTGTTCTTCCGGCGTTTTCTCCAACTTCCACACCGGCAGAGACATCCCCACCACCGCGCGCGCCACCTCGTCCGTATCCTTCGGCGCACTTGGCATCAGCAGTGCCGGCTTCTGTTCTTCCGCGTGCGAACTTCCATGCGAGCCCGGACCCGCAGGCGCATCCTGATGCGCACTGTGTCCCGACTCCGCCTCCAACGCGTCCATCGCCTTGGACGCCTCGCGCATTGCCATTTCTCTCGCCGCCGCTTCCCGCGCCGCTTGCGCCTCGGCCATCGCCTTAGCCCCAGCCTCTTCCACGTTTTTCTTTCCCAACAACGCCAGTTGTTCCCGCAGCGCTTCCACTTCCTGTTTCAGCGCATCCACATCTTCCGCACTATGCCGTTCCACCGGAGTCTCCGCCACCTCCGCCGTGGTTTCTTCCGCCTGCACCTGTTCCTGCACGACAAATTCCGGCGTGCTCTTCGCGCCTTCCGGAAACGCGACGCCCCAATAATCCGTTCGCTCTTCCGTGAACAACAATTCCACGTAACTCGAATTCGCCTTGAAGCTTTTCTTCTTCAATACCTGGCACACCACTTCCTGATTGCTTTTCTTGTTCGTCAGAAACAGCAATTGCCCCACGGCCACCGGCGCCGCCAGACGGATCACCGCTCCATCCTTGAACACCAGCACTGTCGATGTCTCTTCGGAAAACAGGTGCCGCGCGCCATCTTCCGCGCCTGCGTTCGCTCCGGTCACGTTGACCAGAACTTCCAATGCCACCGGGTTCGACCGCGGCGTTCCGCTTCCTTCTTTCCCCTCAGCCTGCTTCCCCGCGCTCGCAATGTTCGCTGCCGATGACACGAATTTCGATCCCCTGCGCCAATTCCCAAGCGCACAAAATTTTTCGCGCAGACGCACCACACACGTCTGCCATCCCCTCCATTTTTTCGGCAACCCCCCAATCACGCCATAGTACGCAAGTACAGGCGTGACCAATCCGCCACACACACATCGCGCACGCACCCTCTCCTCGTAGGGGCACGATATATCGTGCCCCCGGCGAGCCCGCGAGCCGTGTAGCGCTGGCTTCATGCCAGCGCTCTTGGGTTCCACTCTTGGGTCTTCCGGTTCTTGCAGCGCCCGCCTTCCGAGGCGCTCCGTTCTCTTACTCATTCACAAAATAAGAACCCCGTCATTTCCCGAACCTCACCGACCAACGACCCCCTGCCCCAAATCTGTCCCCCAGTCCAGTTCCCCCCAACTTCCTCTCGCGCCAAACTATCCTCAATGTCCTCCCTGCATAGCCCCCAACATCGCCCCGCCACGCCCAAACGATTTTCCATTTTCCTATTCCTAATTTCCGCCGCCACCGCACTCGCCGCCTGCGGCACCGCCTCCAAAACCACCGCCCCCGGCGGCCCCGTCCAATCTTCCGTCTCCATCTCCATCTCTCCCACCACCGCCAACATCCGCGCCGGCTCCTCTTACACTTTCACCGCTACCGTCACGGGTTCCACCAACGCCACCGTCTCCTGGTCCGTAAACTCCACCGCCGGCGGCAATTCCACCATCGGCACCATCAGCAACTCCGGCGCCTACACCGCACCCGCCGCTCTTCCTTCTCCCAACACCATCACCGTCACTGCCACCAGCGCCGCCGACACCACCAAATCTTCCTCCTCCGCCGTCACTCTCTGGAATCCCACTCCTACGCTCGCCGGCATCTCTCCCTCCGCCGCAAATCTCGGCGTCTTCACTCTCACCGTCACCGGCACAAATTTTATTTCTGGCGCGCAAGTTCTCCTCAACAATTCCCCGCTCGCCACCACGTTTGTCAGCTCCACGCAACTCACCGCCACCGGCACCGCCTCCACCGCGGGCACCTTCCCCGTAGCCGTGGAAAATCCCGACCCCGGCAGCAGCGCTTCTTCCACTTTAAATTTTCAGGTGAATGGTTCCGTGCAATCTTCGTCCTGCTCGCAGATGTCCACCGGTCAAAGCGCCAGCCTCGGTGGCTTTCTTCCATTTCCTTCCAACAGTCTCTGGAACACCAACGTTTCGAATTTCGCCGTCGATCCCAATTCCGTCGCCATCATTAATTTCATAGGCTCAACCACTACTGTTCATCCCGACTTCGGCTCCGGCGAATACGACGGCTCCTACATCGGTATTCCGTATACCGTGGTCGATTCCACTCAGCCGCTCATCCCGATCGATTACACCTCGTACGGCAGCGAATCCGACGCCGGCCCCATGCCCATTCCTCTGACCGCTCCTATCGAAGGCTACCCGAATCCCGGCTCCGGCGATCGCCACGTTCTCGTCCTCGATAAATCCAATTGCTTCCTCTACGAGCTTTACTCTTCCTATCCGCAATCCGCCGTTTGGGACGCAGGCTCCGGTGCCGTCTGGGATCTTCTCTCCGACGAACAGCGCCCTTACACCTGGACCAGCGCCGACGCCGCCGGCCTTCCCATTTTTCCTGGCTTGGTTCGCTACGATGAGGTTGCTGCCGGCGCCATCAATCACGCCATTCGTTTCACTCTTCCCAACACCAGCGCCGGTTTCGTTCCGCCTGCCTCTCACTACGCCGCCACCAGCACCAACGCCGCCGCTCCTCCCATGGGCGCGCGCCTCCGCCTCAAAGCCAGCTTTGACATCTTTAGCTATTCCGCCACCAACCAGATCATCCTCACCGCTATGAAAACCTATGGCCTCATCCTCGCCGACAACGGCTCCGCCATCTACATCTCCGGCACTCCCGACTCCCGCTGGAACAACGACGATCTCCATTTGCTCGACGGAGTAACCGCAGCCGACTTCGACGTCCTCCAACTCACCCCGCTCTACACCAGCTCCAACATCCCCACAGGACCCGCTCCCACCATCACCAGTTTCACTCCCAGCGCCACCACAGTCAGCGCAGGCACACCAGTAACCCTAAGCTGGCAAGTAACCAACGCCGATTACGTAATCATCTCCCCCTCCGTCGGTGCGACACGCGGCACGTCAGTGCAAGTCTCCCCAACAACCACAACCACCTACACCCTCTACGCCACCAACGCCTACAACCAAACCACCGCCCAGCTCCAAATCACCGTCCAGTAGTCTCTTGGTTTCCTCCGGTTCCTGTGGCTTGGGTTTTCCTCCCACAAAAAAATTTGTCATCCCGAACGAAGTGAGGGACCTGCTTTTCACCTTACGCGAATTTCCTCGCCCTAACCCAAAACTCCGGCCAACTCCTTTTCATCCCTCTACACACAAAAATATCCGGATCCTCCACCGTCTCTTCATTCTTCACCCCAAACCGGTTCCGCGTCCGCCCCGCCACCACGCACGACGCAAACTCCTGCTCCAACAATTCCCGTGGATACCCCACCACAATCAAAACTTCCGGCGCCGGTTCTCCATACCCTCTCTCCCAAGACGAATTCACCCCGCTGATCGCCCGGGGCAATCCAAATTTCTCTCCATACAAATTCAACGCCCCCACTTCCCCATAATTCCCCACCAAAATTCCCAATCGCGTCCGATCCTCCGCCGGCAACCCATCCCGCACCTTAACCACCCCATCCACAAACTCCTCCCAACCAATCTCCTCCGGAAACACCGAATCCACCCGCGAAGCAAACTTCCACCAACTCGAATTAACCGGCGCCACCGGCAACGCCAGTGCCCCCGCCACCAAAATGTCCAAAACCAAACAAACCCAAATCACCCCCCGCAATGTGGCACAGGCACTCCTGCCTGTGTCTCGGGTTCCTCCCCCTCGCCACTCGCCACTCCCCACTCGCCACTTCCCCAACTTCCCCTCCACCCACACCGCCCCCGCCGCATACAACATCGGATACGCCGGCGCCAAATAATAATCCCTTCCCCGCATCACCAAAAACTTCGCTAACGGCACCGCATACATCCATCCCAAAATCCGAAACCGCTTCCCCTCGTTCGAAAAAAAACAGAACCACAACCCCGCCAACGCCAGTGGCAACGCCAATAAGGTCAACTCCGCCTGCCCCAACAAAAACCAATCCGTCAATCCCTCGCTCACATCCCGCACATGCAAAAATCTCAAAAACTCCAACGACACAAAATTCCGCCGCCATTCCCAAACCAAATTCGGCAACCAGATCGCCCACGCCAACGCCACACCCAGCCACAACCATCCACTCCGTAAATATTTCCGCATCTCCGTGAACAAAACTCCCGCCACCACCCCGCAAACCAAAAACCCCATCGTGTACTTCGCCATCATCCCCAACCCCATCCCCGTCCCAACCCCCACCCACCACCGCGCCGCTGCTTGGTCCTTGGTTTGGTCTTTGTGCGCTCCACTCGTCACTCGCCACTCGTCACTCGCCACTTTCGCCACACACGACGCCACCAGCACCCAACACAAATAATCAAACGATATGTACTGCATCAACCCGCCCGCCCCCAAACAAAACGGCACCCCCGCCAACGTCGCCACCACCGCCGCCCATTTCCCTCCGCCCATTTCCTTCGCCATTAACCCGGTCAACACTAACGCCGCCGCTTGCGCCAACGCCGCAAACAACCGAAATCCTCCCAACGAAGTCCCAAACAATCCCAGCGCCACTCTCCCGAAAAACGCCGTCATCGGCGGATACTGCACATATCCCCAAGCCAGATGCCGTGCATCCTCCAACGCCATCAACTCATCGCGATCGAATCCATATCTCCACCCCAACACCAAATGCACCACCACCGTCCCCACCGCAATCCCCACCACCCCCGCCATCCCACTCCTCCACCATTTCCCCAATCCACCCTCCTCAACTCCCACTCACCCAAAAGACCCCGCCCCCCAATAAAATTTCGCACGATCGCAGAGTTACTCTACGATGAATCTCTCTTCTCCTGGGCGTCCCACTCTGAGTCCGCGAAGGGTGGGTCTTGGCTCCAATGTAGTGGCCGAACTTTAGATCGGCCAGACCTTTCCAAAAAGTCGCGCCGTCACTCCAAACGAAGTCCGTGTAGCGCTGGCTTCCATGCCAGCGCTCTTGGGTTTCTCCCCGTAGGGTCGCAGCACCGCCGCGACCCATGTCCGCAAAATCCCAAACATAAATTAACCTGTCATCCCGAACGAAGTGAGGGACCTGCTTTTCTCCTCTCCCGGGTACTCTTCCACCCAAATCAAAAAAAACGTCATTCCGAACGGAGTCTTCGCAATGAGGAATCCCTCTTCGATCGTTCCGTCGCCAAAAAATAAACGCCCTGTCATCCTGAGGAGTCCGCGACGAAGGATCTCAACCACCGCGTCTCGTCTCCATTCAAAAAATTTACCGTCATCCGAATAAACTTCGCACAGTGAGAAGCCTCTCTCCTCTTCCCACTCGCCACTCGCCACTCGCCACTCGCCACTCGCCACTCGCCACTCGCCACTCGCCACCACTCCTCCTCTTTACACTTCATTCCACCTTTGCCACAATTCCTCGACCACCATGCGCCCACAAAAATTCGGCATCATCCTTTCTCTCTTACTCTTCCCAACCCTCCTCCATTCCCAAGCCCCCGCCATCAACCCCACCACTCCTCCCACCGTCACGCCCATCTACCTCGATCCCTCCGCCCCTCTCGAACAACGCGTCAACGATCTCGTCTCTCGCATGACCCTCGAAGAAAAAGTCTCGCAAATGCAAGACGTCGCCCCCGCCATCCCGCGCCTGCAAATCCCCGCCTACAACTGGTGGAACGAGGGCCTCCACGGCGTCGCGCGCGCCGGCATCGCCACCGTCTTTCCTCAAGCCATCGGTCTCGGCGCCACCTGGGACACCGGCCTCCTCCATTCCCTCGCCGACGTCATCTCCACCGAAGCCCGCGCCAAATATAATGACGCCATCGCCCACAACAACACTGGCCGCTATTACGGTCTCACGTTCTGGTCGCCCAACATCAACATCTTCCGCGATCCTCGTTGGGGACGCGGCCAGGAAACCTACGGCGAAGATCCCTTCCTCACCGCCCGCCTCGGCATAGCCTTCGTCACCGGCCTGCAAGGCGACGATCCGCACTATCTCAAAACTGTTTCCACTCCCAAGCATTACGCCGTTCACAGCGGCCCGGAAACTCTACGCCATCGCTTCGATGTTCCCGTCTCTCTCCACGATCTCTATGACACGTATACTCCCGCCTTCCGCGCCACCATCGTCGATGGCCACGCCGATTCCGTCATGTGCGCTTACAATTCCATTCTCGACGAGCCCGCTTGCGCCAATCATCTCCTCTTCGATCTACTGCGCAATCAGTGGGGCTTCCGCGGTTACGTCGTCTCCGATTGCTGGGCCATCAGCGACATCTACCAGGGCCATGATTACGTTCTCTCGCTCGCGCAAGCCTCCGCTCTTGCCGTAAAAGCCGGCACCGATCTTTCCTGCGGCCCGGAATTTCAATCCCTGGACTACGCCGTCCAGGATCGTCTCCTTCCCATGCACGACATTAATCAAGCTGTCCATCGTCTCTTCGAAGCGCGCTTCCGTCTCGGCATGTTCGATCCCCCGGCCAACGTTCCCTGGTCCAAGCTCACTCTCGCCGATGTCGACATCCCCGCCAATCGCCAGCTCGCTCTTCGCGCCGCGCAGGAATCTATCGTCCTCCTCAAAAACGATCGCAACACCCTTCCCCTGAAATCCTCCGTCAAATCCATCGCCGTAATCGGCCCCACCGCCGATTCTCTCGATGTCCTCCTCGGCAATTACAACGGCACTCCCTCTAAATACACCACCATCCTCGCCGGCATAAAAACTCATTTCCCCAGCGCCACCATCAACTCCGCCATCGGCGCCCCGTTGACCGAAACACGCGAGCTAGTAATTCCCGGCACCTACCTCCGCCCCGCCAATCCTGTGCCTCCTGAACCTCAGTCCACTTCAACTCAATCCACTGGCCTGCTAGCTCAATATTTCGCGAATCCAATACTTTATGGAACGCCTGCCCTTACCCGCGTCGATCCCGATGTCGATTTCCTCTCCAACAACATCTCTCCCGGCCCTGGCGTTCCCGTCGAAGGCTACTCCGTCCGCTGGACCGGCAACCTCGTCCCTCCCGTTGACGGCGACTACCGCATCGGCGCAACCTCCGACGGCGGCTATCGCCTCTACTTCGACAGCAAACTCCTCATCGATAATTGGATCGACTACCGGCAACGCGGCCATCGCAGCTTCACGACGCTCATCCATCTTCAAGCCGGCCACGCGTATCCCATCAAGCTCGAATATTTCCGCAGCTTCCGCGAATCGTTCGCGCGCCTTCTCTGGGTTCCGCCAAGTCTCACCGAAGAAGCCGTCGCCGCCGCCCGCAAATCCGATGTGGTCATCGCCGTCGTCGGCGAATCTCCCGCCCTCGAAGGTGAAGAACGCGACAACTCCGATCCCGGCTTTTTCGGCGGCGATCGCACCGACATCTATCTCCCTGCCACCCAGCAGCAACTCCTCGAGACTCTCGCCGCCACCGGCAAACCCTTGATCGTCGTCCTCACCAACGGCAGCGCCATCGCCGTCAACTGGGCCGATCAACACGCCGCCGCCATCCTCGATGCCTGGTATCCCGGTGAAGAAGGCGGCACCGCCGTAGCCGACGTCCTCTCCGGTGCCTACAATCCCGCCGGCCGTCTTCCTGTAACCTTTTATAAGTCCGTAGCCCAACTCCCCCCATTCACCGACTACAGCATGGCCAACCGCACCTACCGCTACCTGACCGAACAACCTCTTTATCCCTTCGGCTACGGCCTGAGCTATTCCACCTTCACCTACTCCACTCCCGAAGCCACCCCCGGCGTTGCCGCGTACGCCAAGGCAATCGCCGCCACCGAAGGCGCCGACGGTCGCTATCACCCAATCCCCAACAGCGAGCTAGTCAAAAATCGCCAAGCCCCCGCCAACGCTTCCGCCAATTCCGCAACGCCCGCGAACGACCCTCAAGCGCCAGAGGCGCGACAGACATTAGCCCAGCCCGCAAGGGCTGGGAACACCGCCTCAGACCCACAAGCGCCGGAGGTGCGGCACATTCTGTCGACGATCGACGCCACCACCTTCCCCGGCGATTCCCCACTCACCGTCACCACCCGCGTCACAAACACTTCCAAACTCCTCGGTGACGAAGTCGTCGAACTCTACATCTCCCACCCCAACACCGATGGTGCCCCCATCCGCGCCCTGGCCGGTTTCCAACGCATCCACCTAAACCCCGGCGCCTCCCAATCCGTCTCCTTCCTCCTAACCCCCCGCGAACTCTCCATAGTCACCCCCGCCGGCCAACGCCAAGTCCAAGCCGGGCCAATCGAACTATGGGTGGGCAATTCGCAACCAATCCAAATCCCCAACCGCCCCGCCCCCACCGGCGTCTCCCTAAAATTAACCCTATCCTCCACCACCCCCCTACCCAACTAACCCCCACCAAAAAATCGTCAGGCCTGTAACGCCGTGCCTTCAGGCCGGCATCTTGGGTACATGTAGTGGCCGAACTTTAGATCGGCCAGTCCTCTGCCAATGCCCTCTTCACTCACGACAAAAAACCCGTCATTCCGAACGAGTGCCCCACTCTGAGTCCGCGAAGGGTGGGTTTCTTGGGTTTTCTTGCCGTTGTAGCGCCGGCTTCCAGCCGGCATCTTGGGTTCCGGTGTAGTGGCCGAACTTCAGATCGGCCAGCCTTCTCCCAACCCCAGCGTCTTCTGCTTCAACAACAAAAAAATCGTCATTCAGAACGCAGTCCACGAAATGAGGAATCCCTTTTCTCTTCCCACTCGCCACTCGCCACTCGCCACTCGCCACTCGCCACTCGCCACTTCCGCCTCACTTCACAAACTCCCCCGTCCCTCCGCCCGCCCACGGGTCATACCCCAACGCAAACAAAATCCTCTCCGGTATCGCCGGATGCGTATAAAACAAAATCACCCTCCACCTCGCCGGCGCCGGGTCGGATAAATCCACGTCCCCCAAAATATTGAACGACTGCGCCGCCACTTCCCCCGCATCCGCCGTCAATCCATGCGTCACTTCCAATCCATACTGATCCGCCTGGTGCTCCAGATGTCTCGAAAACGTATTCCCCACCGGCCCGATCACCGTCGCCACAATCGACGCCACCAGCAGCATTGCCGGATACGACGCCAAATCTCCGATCCCGCGTATTCCCCACGCCGGCCCCCATCGCGCCAGCACCCACCCAATCAACCGGTATCCCAGATAAAACGTCACCAGCAGCACCAACTCCGCGAACGCAATCCCCTTCGGAACATGGTGCAGCACGTAATGTCCCATCTCATGTCCGGCCACAAACACAATCTGCGGCGTATTCATCTTCGCGATCGTCGTGTCCCACACCACAATCCTCTTCGACGCGCCAAATCCCGTCACATACGCGTTCAACTCCGTGGTCTTTTCCCCCGCGCCCATCCAATACATGCGCTCCGGCGGAATGGTTTGTCCAGAACGTTGCACCATCTTTTCCAGCTCCGCCGTCAACACCGGATCCTTCTTCTGCAACGGCTCAAATTTATGGAACATCGGATCGATCACCAGCGGCGCAATAAATATCACCGCCAGGATCAACGGTATCGTCGCCAGCCAAAAATAAAACCACCAGCGTCGCGGCGATTTCGCGATCACCCGGTACAAAATCCCCACCACCACGATCGCCACGATCACAGACAGCAGCTCGCCCTTCGTCCAATCCCAAAGCCACGATCCCCATCCCTGCACCGACAGTCCATACTCCCGCTCCAGCCAATTCTCATAAATCCCCGTCGGCAACTCCAACACATCAATCGTCAACGCAATCAGCGGCGCAAACACCAGCACCTGCACAAATCGTTTCTCCGAAATTTTCTCCGCCACATCCCGATACTTCGCCCCCAACTTCCACCACAACACCGCCAGCAGCACCACCAACCCATACACCAATTCCACCGCCCACTGCCGCAACCGCACCGCTGCCAACGCCCGCGCCTTCCGCTCCCTCTCCGGCGTCAACGTATACCGCGTAATCCTCTCCGCATTCTGCGCATTCGCCGCACTCCCCGGATTTTCCGAACTCTGCGCACGCAACGCATTCCCACCAGCCTGCGCCTGTGCCGTCACGTGCAAATCCGCGCCATCGTCCCGCTGTTGTAGGCGCGGGGCTTCAGCCCCGCCAGCATTCCCCTGCCCCAAAATTCCGCCGCACGGCACAGGCACTGCTGCCTGTGTTCTCGGGCTCCCCATCCACGCCGAGAAAATCCCCACAAAAATCACACTCACAAAAATTTTTCTCAATTTCCCACCATTTAAAAAACTGTCATCCCGAACAAAGTGAGGGACCTGCTTCTCTCTTCTTTCTCCGCGTAGCGCTGGCTTTCATGCCAGCGTCTTGGGTTTTCCCCTCCTGGGTGCCCCACTCTGAGCGCCTTTCGCGAAGGGTGGGTCTTGGGTTTTCTGTTCCCGTCAACGTTAAATCTTTCTTCACTCCCCTCCTTAGGGGATCGGACCTTCAGGTCCGACATAAAATTCCGCCAACCACCGGGCTTTAGCCCCTGAGGAATCCGACTCAATCAATCAGCCCTGGGCTTTCTTGACCCCTTCGGGTGCCGTACCCCTTGCCTTCCAAGGGTGCGGGTTTAGATTCAACGGGACTCAACCACCGAAAAAATGCCACATCCTGCCATGCTGCAAAGTCCACAACCAAAAATCTCAACCTAAACCCCATCAACCAATTCTCCGCGCTCCATCCTCCGTGCCCTCTGAGTTAATCTTCCTCTTATCCGCCAACTCACGCCTTCCAACAAAAATCCCGCCGCCAAAAAAAACCGTTATTCCGAACGAAGTCCGCGCAGTGAGGAATCCCTCTTCTCTTCCCACTCGCCACTACTCCTCCACCACCTCCACCTCCTTCCTCTCTCCCTCATCCACATCCACCACCGTCCCCTTCTCCCCATACTTCTCAAAAAATTCCGCCTTCCGCGAATCCCCGTCCACCTCCGCCAACCCCACCACCACATACGCCCCCGGCACCAATCCGCTCAACACAAAATGTCCGCTGGCATCCGCTTGCCCCGTAACATACAAATCCATTCTCCCCGCCCGTCCCGCGCCCGGTCCCGTACTCGGCATCGTCACCACCGTCGCTCCTCCCACCGCTTTTCCATCTCCATCCACCACCGTTCCCTGAATCGACGCACTCTTCGCACTCAACACCACATCCAGCACCATCTCTCCATTCACCGTGAATCCCGTATCCACCACTTCGCGCCCGCCCACCAGCACCGATTTCAAGTAATATCCTTGCATCACCGACACCGGTCCGCCCAGAAACACCTGATACGTTCCGCCCGCCACATCCTTCACCGCAAACGATCCATCCTCCTGCAATCCCGAATTTCCTCCCAGCGCTCCCAAGTCCGCCATCTGCGGCAATTCCTCCCCTTCTGCCACGCGTACCAAACTCACATTCAAATTCGTCCACTCGAGCGATTCGCCTCCCTCCGTGCGCACCTTTCCTTTCACCGACCCGCCCGCCTCCGGCTGCAACACCAATCCCGTCACGTCCGCTTCGCTCACCGCAATCGGTGATCCAATCATCTGCGTGTGCGTCTCCGGCGCCCCTCCCTCTCCCGCGCCGCTCATATCCACAATCTGCGCCACATACGTTCCCGGCAGCACATTCAAAAACACAAACTTCCCGCCTTCTCCCAACGACTGCGCTTCCGTCTGCCCCGTCGTCGACACCAAAAACATCTGCACATTCCGCGGATTCCCGGCCACCGTCACCGTCCCGCTCACGCGATACGACCGGCTCGCCAGCAAACTAAAATTCGCCGTCGCCGTCACTCCCGCCGTCACCTGCACCGGGCTCGCCTGCTTCACCTCCACCGTTCCCGGATAATATGTCAGAGCGTATATCGGCCTCTCTCTCGGCTTCCCCTTGTCCACCGGATCGGGCGCCGGACTCATCCCATGCGCCTGCGCCTGCACGATGTATTGTCCCGCGCGCAAATTCGCAATCCGGTATTCCCCCAAGTCATTCGTAGTCTCTTGCCCCGCATCTCCCGCGTTATGCCCAGCGGAATCAAACTCCGTGCGATTTTTTCCCACACGCGTCACCCAAACGCTCACGCCTTGCATCGGGTCGCCATCCGCCTCGGTAATTTTCCCCGCCACCACTCCCGTCAACAGCATCTTGTAAACCAGCCCCGTCACTTCCTGCCCCGCTCCCACCGTAACTCGCGCCTCCTCCTGCTTCCCGCTGGCAGGCACAAATCCCAATCGCTGAATCGTCACTCCATATTCCCCAGCCGCCACTCCTTCAATCCGAAAATTTCCCAGCGCATCCGTAGCCGTCTCGTACTCCTGCCTCACCTCCAAATTCTCCCCCTCCAAATGCACCACCACCTTCCGAACTCCCACTCCACTCCCCTCCAACACCACTTTTCCGGCCACACTACCAGCAGCCTGCTGAGCAGCCGCCGACGCAACCGACTGCTGCGCAGCAGCAGCTCCCTGACCGGCACCAGCCGCAGGCGCAGCCTGCGCCGCCCAACCCAAACACACACCAACCCAAATCGCCAAAACCAAAACGCAACCCCCCACCACAAAAATTTGTCGAATTAATCTCACATCAACACCCAAACATCCACCGCGTAGGGGCACGATATATCGTGCCCCACTCCGATCCGCATCACACAATCACTCCCGTCCCAGCTCTCTCGCACGGCGACTTCACGGTCCGGTAGCGCTGGCTTTTATGCCAGCGTCTTGGGTTCTCTTTCAACTTTCCACCATCCCCAAAAACCGCCATCCCGAACGAAGTGAGGGGCCTGCTTTCTCCCCTCCCGGGCGCTGCACTCCGAATCCGCGAAGGGTAGGTCTAGGGATCACTCTTCTCCCCTGCAATCTCAAATCTCTTCACTCCTCTTTAGGGGGTCGGACCTTCATGTCCGACATAACATTCTCCTATCCTCCGGGCTTTAGCCCCTGAGGAATCCGACTCCGTGGCACAACTCCGAATCCGCGAACGGTGAGTCCAGGGGTTCCCCAACAAAAAACCCCGTCATTCCGAACGCAGTCCGCGAAGTGAGGAATCCCTCTGCTCTTCCCACTCGCCACTCGCCACTCGCCACTCGCCACTCGCCACTCGCCACTCGCCACTCGCCACTCGCCACTCGCCACTCGCCACTCGCCACTCGCCACTTCCCCCTCACTCCACTCCCACCCGATACAAATTCCTCCTCACCCTCACCCTCGTAAACGAATACTCCTCCGGCGTTATCGCCGATTCCACAAACTCCGCCACCCCGTTCGTCTTCGCCAACGCCTTTGCCTCTTCCACGTTCCCAACTCCGTCCGCTCCCATCTTCGGCAATCCCACACCCTTCTCCGTCTCCAGGAAAAAACTGTGCCCACGATCCCCGTCGAATAAGTTCAGCACCATGTGCGTCCCGCTCGCATCCCAACTCACGCGGCAGATAGTCCGGCACAACGTCACCCGCGGCCCTCCTCCTTCCACCGGATACGCCGCAATGCGATACGGATGCTCCGGATCCTCGGCGTCGCTCACCGCCACCACCACCCACTTCCCATCCGGTGACACCGAAGGCAATTCCAGGATCGGCTCCGCCAGCACCTGCTTCCCTTCGCCGCCCTCCGCATTCCTCATGTACACATAGTTCTTTCCACCGAGCGCCACCCGGTAAATCACCTCTCCATTCGGCAACCACCGCGGCGAATCCTCATTCCCCGTCGACTCCAGCTTCTGCGGCGAACCTCGATGATCCGTCGGCGCGATCCACACATGCGAAATTCCATTTTCATCCCTCATTGCAAACGCCACGCGCTTCTCGTCCTTTGACAACGAATAGTTCTTTACGTCTCCCTCTGTCTCCACTCCATATCCCGGCACCAGCCGCTCGTTCTCTCCGCTCTTCAGGTCCATCCTCCACAATTCCGATTTCGGATCGCGCCCGCTCCGCTTCAGGTAATACAACTTTGTTCCATCGCCCGAAAATGTCGTCGTTGACGAATCTCCTTCCGACGAAATCTGCCGCTCTCCTTGCTTGTCCTGAATCCAGATGCTCACGTCCATCGTTCCCACCGACGTAATCAAAGACTTTCCGTCTGCCGCCATCGCAATTCCTTCTTCCTCCGTCGGACCCGACGTCACCTGCTCCGGTTCGCCATCCGGAAATCTTTGCCTCCAGATGTGAAACGCACCATCCTTCGCCGCGCTCAAGTACATCCACTTCCCGTCCGGCGACCATGCCCCCGTCGTGCACGCCACTCCTGCCGGTCCCACCAACTGTTCCTTCCCGCTCCCGTCAAACGGCACCACCCGGCACTGCGTCAATTTTCCCTGCGAGTTCATCAGCACTACCAGCACCCATTTCCCGTCTGGCGACAAATACGAATGGTGCGCCATGCTCCTGTCTCCCACAGGCAAATACACTTCCCGGCTCTGCCCTCGTCCCTCGTCCGTCTCCACCAGCCCCATGTGCAACCCGCTTCCACTTTTCATTTCGCTGAACAGCAGACGCTTCCCTTCGTCGATCCAGGTCAACGAAGACGCATTCTTCAGCATCACCTGCGGCTCCCCGCCCAATGCTCCCACTTCCAACACATCCCACGGGTCTACGGTGCTATACGCGATCTTCGTTCCATCCGGAGAAAATATCGGGCTAAGTTTCGTTTTGTGATCGTGCGTCAATTGCACCGGGTCGCCCGTCGGCAACATCTGCACGTACACATCTCCCGGTCCCATGAACGTCCCGGCCCCTCGCAAATACGCCAGCATCCGCCCGTCCGGCGACAGCGCCGGATACACCGCCGAATCCGTGAAAAACGTCAACTGCTCCCACTTCCCCGTTTCCACTTTTCTGCTTCCCGCAGATCGCAAATAAAAAATCACTCCCACCACTGTTGCCAGCGCCAATCCCGCCGCTACTCCCACCCAGATCCATTTGTGTTTTTTCTCTTCGCCCGCCGCGTTCGCTCTCCCGCTCGCCTTCGCCACCACTCCGCTTTCTGTATCCCGCTTCAGCCGCTCGAGATCCGTTCGCAATTCCGCCGCGCTCTGGTAACGCAGCCGCCGGTCTTTCTCCAGCGCCTTCTTCAAAATGTGCCCCAGCCCGTCGCTCATCACCGCCGAATTTCCGCTCAATTCCGTCGGTTCGCGATTCAAGATCGCGTCGTGAATCATCGCCGCCGTGTTTCCCCGGAACGCGCCCTTTCCCGTCGCCATTTCATACAGCACCGCGCCAAACGAAAACAAATCCGTCCGCGCATCCAGCTCTTCCCCGCGCGCCTGTTCCGGAGACATATACGCCATCGTCCCGATCGCATAGCCCGGCGTCGTCAGCGCCCACTCATTCGTCACCGTCGGCAGTGAAGACACACCCGCGCCGCCGCCCGGTGTCTGCTTCACCAGCCCAAAATCCAGAATCTTCGCGTCTTCTCTTTCGGTGATAAAAATATTTGCGGGCTTCACGTCGCGATGCACAATTCCCTTCGCATGCGCCGCCGCCAGCGCGTCCGCAATCTGGATTCCCCATTTCACCAGTTGCGTTCGCGTCACTTTTCCGGACTCGATCCGCTCTTTCAGCGTTTGCCCTTCCAGGCATTCCATCGCGATGAACGCTTCTCCCTGCTCATCGCCCACGTCATACACCGTGCAAATATGCGGATGATTGATGGCCGACGCCGCCTGCGCCTCGCGCTTGAATCGTTCCAGCGCTCCCGCGTCCCGCGCCAACTCTCCTGGTAGGAACTTCAACGCCACGGCTCGCTTCAGCCGCGTGTCTTCCGCCCGGTAGACGACTCCCATCCCGCCGCCGCCCAACCGTTCCACAATCCTGTAATGCGAAACCGTCTTCCCGATGCGCGAATCCAAATTCACCGCGCCATCTTACCCCAACTCAAGCGTCCTTGTAGCGCCGCGCCTTCAGGCCGGCCTCTTGGGGTTGTAGCGCTGGCTTTCATGCCAGCGTCTTGGGTTCCGCGGCACAGGCACCCCTGCCTGTGTCTTGGGTTCGTAGGGGCACGATACATCGTGCCCCCGGCAAGTCCGCGAGCCGGCATCTTGGGTTATGTAGTGGCCGAACCTTAGATCGGCCAGCCTTCCCCCACAAAAAACCACCTCATTCCGAACGGAGTCCGAATAGTGAGGACCGCCGCCCCTTTCCGCGCCTTTTGCGGAAAGAATCCCTCTTCGATCCACACGTCTTGCCTCCCAACAAAATCCCCCACTCCGATTCCACTCCTAACTCTCCTTCACCAACCCCTCCTCCATCTTCCTCACCATCCCCAAAAACACTTCTCCATCCGCCTCATCCAACGCAAACCTTCTCACCATCCGTCGCAACTTCTCCTCCGCCAATCTCTCACTCCGCGCCGCCACATACCCGCTCCGCAACAAGCTTGCCAACAAATATTTCGTGATCCTCTCCACCGTCTCCATCTTCGCCGCGCGTCCCTTCCTCACTCCCTCTTCAAAACTTCTAGCCCCTCGCGCCAATTCCCACAAACAAACCGCCGCAGCCTGCCCCAGGTTCATCGACTGGTGTTCCCCGCGCGTCGGAATATGCAAAAGCCAATGGCAATAACTCAAATCCTCGTTCGACAATCCCTTCTTCTCCGACCCAAACAAAATCGCCACGCGTTCCTTCGCCAGCCGCCTGCGAATCACCACTCCCGCCTTATCCAGACTCCGCAACGGATGCTTGATCTCCCGATTCCCGATCGCCGTCGTTCCCACGACCAACGCGCAATCCGCAACCGCTTCTTCCACCGTCGCGCATTCTTCCGCCTCCCTCAACACCGCCGCCGCTCCCACCGCCGACCGCGCCTCTCGAAACGCCTTCTCATACGGCTGCACCACCCGCAATCCACACGCGCCAAAATTCCCAATCGCCCGCGCCACCGCCCCCATATTCAACGGGTTCCGCGTAGCCACCAATACCACCCTCAAATTTTCCATCCTCTCCCCTCCAGGGGTTGTAGTGGCGGGTCTTCAGACCCGTGCCTCTGCCCCCAGCGCCCCAGCGCGGCGCTCTTTCCTCGTAGCGCTGGCTTCATGCCAGCGTCTTGGGTTCTCTCCCCTCCGCAGGTTTCCCACTCTGAGTCCGCGAAGAGTGGCTCTTGGGTTCCTGTAGTGGCGGGTCTTTAGACCCGTGCCTCTCTTGGGTTCCTCTTGGGGTTGCCCCAACCTTAAACCAAAAAAAACATCCAAATCCCGAAGAGTCCGCCGGTTGCCGCACCCTTTGCTTTCAAGGGCGCGCGTTTAGATTCAATCACTCAACCAACTCCACCCAAAAAACACCCTGTCATCCCGAATAGTCCCCGACGAAGGATCTCAACCTCAGCGTCTCCTCCCAATGAAACAACCACGAACTCCGCGCCGTAAGAATCCTCTCTTCCCTTCCCACTCCCCACTACTTCCCCGCCTCCATAAACCAAATCTCATCCGACTCATCCACCTCATTCGTCGTCACCAACCACTTCCCATCCCGCGACACATCAAACGGATAATTCGTCCCCGTAAACCGCAATCCCGGCAATACCCGCGTCTCTCCCGTCGCCACCGTAATCTCCACATTTGCTTCCGGCCCCATCGTCTGCATCCCAATCTGCTGACCGTCGGGCCACCACACCGGCCACCATCCGCGTTCCGTCACGCGTTTCAATCCGCTTCCATCCGCGTGTACCAGAAACACGCCGCCATCAAATCCGCGATCCGGGCTGAACGCAATCCACTTCCCATCCGGAGACAACCTCGGCACCGTCCCCACCACATTCCCCACTCGCCCCGCCTCTCCCGTTCCATCCGTCGCCCGCACAAATAAATGCGAAACCTTATTCTGAGTCCTGGCAAACACCAGCGATTTTCCATCCGCAGAAATATCCGCATACGAATCGCTCGTCGTCGTTTTCTGTTCCACCGGTCGCGTCGCCCCGCCTTTCGCCGTCACGCGCCCAATACTCAGCGGCTCCGGCCCCCACGTGCTGTAATAAATTTCCTGCCCGTCCGGCGCATACCGCGCATAAATCTCCAGCAATTTTCCCGACGTCAACTGCCACGCCGCGCCTCCTCCTCCCACCGCCAGCGTCCACAAATGCCACGCCCCATCCGGCTCCCCGCGCGAGTACGTAACTTCCTTCCCATCCGGCGAAAACGCCGGCCCCCACAAAATTCCCTGGTCGGACAAAATTGTTTGCTTTGCCCCGTCGTCAAGTCATACAGCAACAGCACATACCGCGTCCGCGAATTCAGAAACGCCAACGTTCCATCCCGCGCCACGCTCGGCGTCGCATCCGGCCCCGCTCCCGTCGTCAGTTGTATCGCTCCTTTTCCATTCAAGTCCATGTACCAGATATTTCGCGCCCCTCCGCGATTTGACCGGAACACAATTCCCCGTCCATCCGCCGTAAACACCGGCATGTCGCTGGACACTCCTCCCGTCCCGTGCGTTATTTCCTTCGCGTCTCCTCCATTCGCCGGCACCAGCCAGATCTCCCGGCTGTCTTCTCCACGGCTCCGCGCCACCGCGATCGTTTTTCCATCCGGCGACCACGTCGGCGCTCCCAAAAACGGATAAATCGCATCCCCCGCCAGAATCGTTCGCACATCGCTCCCGTCCAACCCCACGGTCGCCAGCGTTTCCGGCTCTCCCGGCTTTCTTCTTACATACGCCAGCTTGTTTCCTTCCGGTGACCACGCCGGCATCGACCCGTCCTGCGTCACCGTCGCAATTCCTCCCCCCAGCGTCGCAATCGTGCAAATCTCCGGCGTCGCTACTCCCGACAGTTTTCGCGCAAACGCGACCTTCTCTCCATCCGGCGAAAACACCGGCTCGCTTTTTCGCGAAACATCGTTCGTCAACTTCATTCGTTCCCCACCCGCCACTCGCGTCACATAAAGATCGTCGCCGCTCTCTCCCTGCTCCACATACGCCAGCATCTTTCCATCCGGCGAAAGTCCCGGCCCCAGAATATTTTTGTCCGTCGCCAGCAACTGCCGCAATTCCCCGCCCGGCACCGGCGCTCCCAATTTCGGCTTAGCCCCCGGCACAAAATAAATCACCGCCGCCACCGCCGCCACCAATCCCAATCCCCACAAAAATCCCAACCGCCCAAAATACCAACTCCGCGCCTCGCGTTCCTCTTCTTCTGGGTGCACACGCCGCTCTTGCATGCGGGTCTTGGATTCCTCTTCTCGCCACTCCCCACTCGCCACTTCTTCTCCCCCTCCTCAATTACTCCCGCCGCCGCAGCCGCCGCGATCATTCCTCCATTCGAATGCAACGCCTCCAACGCCGCCTTCACTTCGCTCGCTCTCTGATACCGCTGCTCCGGCTGCTTCGCCAGACACCGCAAAATAATCGCCCGCAATCCCAGAGGCACGTGCATCGGCAAAGGCCGCGGCGCTTCTTTCAAAATCGCGCCACACAATTCGTACATCGTGCGTCCCGGAAACGGATGCGCCCGCGACGCCATCTCATACAGCAACACGCCCAGCGCCCAGATATCTCCCCGCGCATCCGCCGGCGTTCCGCTCAAAACCTCCGGCGCAAGATACGCTAGCGTCCCCGGCGCTCCGCTCCCCGACGTCGGACTCGTCTGCGTGGCTCCTTCCACCGGCGCATCCTTCAAGCTCACCGCCAGCCCAAAATCCAGCACTTTCACTTCGCCGCTGGCGCTCCTCCGCACGTTCGCCGATTTCAAATCGCGGTGCAGCACTCCATGAGAGTGTGCGCATTCCAGCGCGCTCGCGATCTGCGCGCCATACTCCAACACCGTCTCCGTGGGTAATCCATCGTCCGGGATGCACGCGTTCAGCGGCCGCCCCGCAAGGTATTCCATCGCGATGTACGGTTGCCCTTGGTACTCGCCCACTTCATATATCGTGCAAATATTCGGATGATTCAGCGCCGACGCCGCCCGCGCCTCCGCCAGCCACTTCGCGCGCAATTCTTCCGTCAGCAGCGCGCCTTCCGCCGGAATCTTCAGCGCCACATCGCGCTGCAGCCGCTCATCCCGCGCGCGGTAAACGACACCCATCGCCCCCGCGCCGGCCTGTTCCAGCACCATATAATGCCCAAACAC
The DNA here is from genome assembly GCA_963701055.1 of Candidatus Acidiferrales bacterium. Taxonomy (GTDB): domain Bacteria; phylum Acidobacteriota; class Terriglobia; order Acidiferrales; family UBA7541; genus Acidiferrum. The sequence continues at coordinate 3,394,745 of OY969563.1, forward strand.
TTTTCCAATCATTAACCCAGAACCCTTGCCCGCATCCTAGCCCCCCAACCCCCCAACGTCAACGCCCCCATCCAACTCGCACCTCGCGGGGCACGATATATCGTGCCCCCCGGCGCGTCCACGAGCCCGCCGGGTTCACGTAGTGGCGGGTCTTCAGACCCGTGCCTCTGCCCCCAGCGCCGATTGTGCGCGGGGCATCTTGGGTTTCCCCGCCGTTGTAGCGACGTGCCTTCAGGCCGGCATCTTGGGTTCCACCAAACAAAACAAAAACCTGTCATCCCGAGCGCAGCGAGGGACCTGCTTTCTCTTCCCTTCTCGTAGCGCCGGCTTCCAGCCGGCATCCTGGGTTCCAACTCTCTCTGCCGAGTTGGACAACCACGGCTACTCTGCTGTGAAATAGACCACCATGCTCTCACGCAACGGAACGCTCATCGTCTTCTGCCTCTTAGCCGTCATCGCTGCGGCCGCCGTTCTGCTTTCCGCCGACATGCTATTCCGCGGCAGGCTATATCATCGACTCAAACCCAAATCCCGCCCCCGGCGCTGGGTCCTCATCTCCCTGCTCATCTTGTTTGCGGTGTTCATCGCCTGGTTCCCTCCATGGATAATGTGGCCACACGCTCTGATTTCCCGTTTGCTGACCGGACTGTTCGCCATCACTTTCGGGATTGTAGGTCTCACCCTCAGATTGTTTTCACCACTCGTCGACAGATATTTCACGCGCAAGGGCTGGCCACTCAGATAAAACTCCGCCCCTCCCTCCCAAATGTGCCCTATCCATCGCTAACCAATCCGCCTCCCACCGTTGCGTCCCCTCTACTCCGCCCCGATACTGACTAAGACGAATCGGCCTGTCGCGCCGTCGTGATCTGCTCGACGCTCGCGAGCCGCTACCAAAAATTCTAGGTCCTGCAGTACGGAGGAAATTCTCGTGACCATCTCTCGCCGCAATCTGACGCTTCTCGCGGCCCTATTCGCCATCGCCCTTCACCCGCAACTCGCCCACGCCCAAAACCCCGCCAAACCGCAAATCGGTTTCTCCATCGAAGCCATGAACGGCGAACGTTGGCAGACCGACCTCGATTCCTTCGAAGTCCGCGCCAAGCAACTCGGCATGCAGGTAGTTTCCGCCGACGCCGGTGGCGACGACGATCGTCAGTTCCAGCAAGTCCAGGACATGCTCAAATCCGGCATCAAAGTTCTCGTTCTTCTTCCTCACGACAGCGTCAAAGCCAGCCGCATCGTTGACGCCGCCAAAGCCGCTCACGTCAAAGTCATCAGTTACGATCGCCTGGTCCTCAACAGCGACGTCGATCTCTACATCAGTTTCGATCGTCGCGAAATCGGCCGCATGCAAGCCGAATATCTCGTGCAGCAGGCGCCCAAGGGAAATTACGTATTAATCGCCGGCTCTCCCAACGACGAGGGTGCAAAAACTCTTCATGACGCGCAGATGAAAGTTCTCCAGCCTTACATCGATCGCGGCGACATCACGATCATTGCCGATTCCTACACCAAAGATTGGTTGCCCACCGAAGCCTACCTCTTCACGCTCAAAGCCATCGACTCTTCCCAAGGCAACATCGCCGCGGTCCTCGCCTCCAACGACGGCCTCGCCGGGGGCGCAATTCAAGCTCTTACCGAACACAATCTTGCCGGTAAAGTCGCCGTCTCCGGCCAGGACGCCGATCTGGCCGCTGTGATCTGCATTGCTCAGGGCTCCCAGTCCATGACCGTCTACAAGCCCATCACTACCGAAGCCGAAACCGCCGCCACCGAAGCCGTTCGCCTCGCCAACGGCAACAAACCATACGCCGACGGCGCCATCAACAACGGCAAAGCCGAAGTCCCCACCATCCTCCTCAAACCCACTCTCGTCACCAAAGACAACATCAAATCCACAGTAGTCAAAGACAATTTCCAATGCCTGAAAAGCATCAACCAAGCCCTAACCTCAGCCCAACAAATCAACTAACCCAATAAATCCCGCAATTCCACAATTCTCAATTCCGATGTAGTGGCGGGTCTTTAGACCCGACTCTCTTGGGTTTTCCTCCCGCTCCCCATCGCAAAAAATCCCCGTCATTCCGAACGAAGTCCGCGCAGTGAGGAATCCCTCTTCGATCAATCCCCTCCCCACAAAATAAAATGCCCGTCGAGTGATCCCCTTCCCACTCGCCACTAGCCACTAGCCACTTCTCAACTCCCCCAAAATCCATCCACACATTTCCACACCCACTCCTCTTACCTCCCGCACCCCGCACCCCTAAACTACCCACATCAAAAATCTCTAGGGGGTTCACACATGCTATTCGCCACCATCTCTCGCGGAAAAAAGGTCGGCACCCGCTTGCTCCCTCATCGCTTCAAAGACAATCGCTACCGCGTCCAACTAGGCAAACACGGCCCCTACATCCCCCTGACCGATGACCGCGAAATCCCCTCCTACTTGGCCAACGGCTACTCACTCCTGATGAGCAACAAATCCGAACGCCAAACCCCCACGCTCATCAGCCCCCACTCCATCCAAGGCTGGAGCGCCAACCCCAAAGACCTCTTCTTCCCCATCCTCTAATCATTCCGTACGCGCACGATACATCGTGCCCCGGGCGAGTCCGCGAAGAATTGGCTCTTGGGTTCATGTAGTGGCGGGTCTTTAGACCCGTGTCTCTCTCTTGGGTTCCTCTTGCTGTTCCCTGAATTCCCACTCTGAGCGCCTTTTACGAAGGGTGGGTCTTGGGGGTAGCCGTTGTAACGCCGCCCCTTCAGGCCGGCATCTTGGGTTCCACAAAAAAATCACGCCACTCCGAAAAGAGTCCGCGCAGCGAGAAATCCCTCTTCTCCTCGCCACTCGCCACCTCCCACGGAACTTCCCCACCTCTCCCCACGTATCATTAACAGCCAACCAAGGAGGCTCCATGCCCGTCCTACGCACATCCGCTGTCTTAGCCGCGCTCCTTCTCGCTTTCCTGCCCTCCCGTGCCCAAGACCAAAAAGAAAAAGGCGCAGGCATCACCATGGCCGCGGATGCCGACGCCAAAGACATCGGTCTACCTCTCTATCCCGGCGCCCGCCGCCACATCGACAAAGATTCAGACTCCCCCGGCATCAATTTCGATCTCTGGGGCGGCGGTTCCGGCGTTAAATTAGCTGTGCTGAAATTGGAGTCGGACGACTCCCCCGAAAAAATCGCAGACTACTACAAAAAGAAACTCTCCAAATACGGCAAAGTTCTCGATTGCTCGCATTCCACCGGCAACGCAACCGACAGCAGCGACAAAGACGACGACAACAAACCCCTGACCTGCGGCTCCGACAAACCCGAAAAAAACGGCCTGCTCTTCAAATCCGGCACCAAATCCGACCAACACTTGGTCTCGATCGAACCCAACCCCGCCAATAACGGCTCCCTCTTCCAACTAGTCCACGTAGCCCACTGGCAAAAATAACCTACCGTAGGGCCACGATAAAACGTGCCCCAGCGAGTCCACGAGCCCCGCGTAGCATAGGCTTCAGCCTGTGCCTCCTGGGTCTCTCCCCTCCGAGTAGCGCTGGCTTTCATGCCAGCGTCTTGGGTTTCTCTTCCCCTAGATTCCTCAATCTCAGTTCGCTAAGGGTGGCTCTTGGGTTCACGTAGTGGCGGGTCTTTAGACCCGTGTCTCTCTTGGGTTCCTCTTGCTGTTCCCTGAATTCCTCAGGTGCCCCACACGCCGCCGTTGCGTCCTGGGTTCTCCTGCCGTCGCAGCGCCGTGCCTTCAGGCCGGCATCTTGGGTTCCACAAAAAAAACACGTCATTCCGAACGGAGTCCGCGCAGCAATGAATCCCTCTTCTCTTCCCACTCGCCACTCGCCACTCGCCACTCGCCACTCGCCGTCGTTCCCACTGGACCCCTGCCTCTTCTCTTTAGGGGTCGGAGCTTCAGCTCCGACATCAACTCCACCTCTCACCGGGCTTCAGCCCCTGAAGAATCCTTCCCAATCTCTCCTCACAACAAAATTTCATCCTGACGAGTCCGCGACGAAGGATCTCAACCTGAACCCCACCAAAAAATCCATCCGCCTCCACCTTCTTTCCAATCTCCTACTTCCCCTGTTCCATTTTCCAATCGCAATCCCCCACCCCAAACACCGCCGCGCTCTCCCCATTCCCCGCCCACCACGCCGCCCAATCGCCCTCCTGCCTATGCGTCAACTCCACCAACCCCTCCCCCGCCAACTTCCCCAACTCCCGATCCTTCAGCGCCTCAATCAACAACGGCACCGCCGCCTTGCTCCCCGTCTTCCCCAATCCCATCACCGCGTTCGCTCGCGCCGCTCCATCCCCGCTCCCCAACAATTCCTGCAAAAACGGCACCGCATCGTCTCCGCCCAACTCCGCCGCCGCCAACACATACTCTCTTCCTTCATTCGCCGGCTGCTTCTTCGCAATCTCCCGCAGCATCGGAAAATATTTCTTGTCCCCCAACTCCGCCAGGTAACGCACCGCCGTCAAATTCTCGTCCGTCTCCTCCGAAGTGTTCTGCACAATCTTCGCCAACTCTTCCCGCGACCGCGCCGTATTCAAATTCTTCAGTCCCAGCAACGCAAATTCCCGCGACGTATACTGCCGCAGCATCCCCACAATCGTATCTTCCAGCCACGGCGGCGCACCGCTCACAATCGCTCGTTCCGCTTCCCTCTGAATCTCGTCGTCCTGTGAACTCAAATTCACCACGTACGGTTTGTAAATCGCCTCCAGCCTCTCGCGATCCGCCTTCACCACCTGAATCGTAAAGCGCTGCTCCACCTTGAACTGCTGTTGTGCCGCCGCCAGCCTCGCATCCCCCGTAGCCGTCGCATACTTCATTTCCTGCGTCGCACGAATCTCGTAATTCCCCGCCTTCGATAAATCGTGCGCGTAATTCACCAGGATCAACTGGTGCCGCGTCTCTCCCGCCGCCAAAATCTCGCTCCCCACCATGCACTCGCCCGCGCCGCCGCGTTCCCCGCAACTCGCGCTCTCCTTCGCCGCTTGCGCCGACACCTCCAGCTTGTATCCGCCGCAACTCTCCGCATACGGGTCGCCCATCGAATACTGCACTGCATCCTTCCCCACATTTGTATATTCAAACAGCACGTAAACCGGCTCGCCCGCAAAGTACACATCCTTCGCCATCGAAATGTGTCCCTGCAACTGCGCCCGCGCCGCCGCCACACCCACCAACGCCAGCAGCAACCCCACCACCACCCGACCCACCATTCGCCAATCCAAACTCACCCGCCTCCTAACAACACAATAAAACCCACATCATCCCGACCGCAGCAAGGGACCTGCTTTTCTCCTCCTCCGCGTAGCGCTGGCTTCATGCCAGCGTCTTGGGTTCCTCTTCTCCTCGGTGCCCCACTCTGAGCACCTTCCGCGAAGGGTGGCTCTTGGGTCCAATGTAGTGGCCGAACTTTAGATCGGCCAGCCATCCCCAAACACCAGCCATGTCATTCCAAACGCACTCGGTGCAGTGAGGACCGCGCCGCACCACCGCACTGTTTTCGCGCGATGCTTCCCTCTACTCCTCGTAGGGGCGCCGCACCGCCGCGCCCCATGTCCGCAAGATCTGTGCAATCTTTCCTCTCTTCTCTTTAGGGGGTCGGAGCTTCAGCTCCGACAAAACACCACCTCTCACCGGGCTTCAGCCCCTGAGGAATCCTGCGAAGGCTCTCAACTTACACCCCACCAAAAATCCATCCGCCTCCACCCAAACTACCGCAAATTCTCACTCGTATAAAACTCCCCCGACGGATCCACATAATTCACCATCATCCACTTCCCATCCGGCGTAATCGTCCCCGCTTCCATCACCAGCAGCGCCCCTTCTAAATCCTTCGGCGCGATCGTCTGCCACAGCTCCCGCTTCTCGCTCCCCAAATCAATCTTGAAAATCTGCACATTCGTCGCGCCCGCAATCTGCGTATACACATGATTCGGCTCTTTCGCCCAATCCACCGGCACTTCCCCCGGCTCCAGCGTCCGCATCTTCGTTTCGCTTCCATCTTTCAACGACCGCTTCACCAGCGTGTCTCCCACCAGCAGCAATAAATTTTCTCCGTCCGGCATCACATCCGCCCAACCCGGCGCATCGTTCACCAGCATCTTCGGAGCGCTTCCGCTGCGGTCCGTCTCGTACAATCCCACCGGCTGCCCCTCCGGATTTCCTCGCAATAAAATATGTTGCGAATCCGGGAACCAGTTCGCCCAGACCACCGCAAATCCTTCCCACTGCAGCGTCTGCGCTTCTCCCGCTCCCACCGGTATCACTTGCACTTTTCCCTTCGCCTCTCCCGGCAGCACCACCAACACCCATTTCCCGTCGTCGCTCACATCCGTGCCGTACCCGCCTCCGCCAATTCGCATCGGCGCTCCTCCGCTCATCTTCTGCGCGTACACCGAATAGTCGGACCCGCCCCGCTCTGTCGCGTCCGTCACCACCACTTCCGTCCCGTCCGGCGTCAACCGCGGATTCAGTCTCTGCGCCAGCCCGCTTACCGGTTTCTCTTCTTTCGACCCATGCTCCATCGCCATGATTGCCGTTCGCAGCACGTCGCTCGTCACCAGCGTCCGCCCCGCTGGCGATATATCGTGTACTCGCGTTCCCATCGTTCCGCAGTACACCGTGCGCTCCTCGCCTTTCACATTGCTGGCGCGCACGCAATATTGATCCCCGGCCGCCGCCGCTCCATACCAAACTTCTTTCCCGTCCGCTGTCCACGCCATTCCTTCCAGCGCTTCCCACTCCTTCGAAACCACTTTCTGTTTTCCATCCTGCCCCACCAGCAACACGTACCCCCGATCGTCCTTTCCCTCCGGCGGGTGACGAAACACCGCCAGCGTCTTCCCATCCGGCGAAACACGCAGGTCGCTCAACCAGTTGTCTGTCTCCAACAAAACTTTTCCGATCGGATATTGCACCCTCCACTTATCATTTTTCCGGTCGATCACCGCCAACTGTTCTCCATCCGGCGCCCAGTCCGCGTCGTAAACATTTTCCAGCAACTCTCGTGGCGTCGTTCCTCCCACCGGCACCCGCGCCAACGTTCCGCCCCAATCGTACTGCGCCCAGAAGTGCGGTCGCACCAGCACTGCCATGTGATCCTGCTTCGAAATCGCCAGCAATATCGCGCCTTGCAATCCCGCCGGCACCGACGTCGGATAATCCTCGCGTATCACATACGTATCCGGCACGCCTCCGCTCAACACTCCGCTGTACACCACCGTTCTTCCATCCGACGCAAATCTCCCGCGAATCATCGTTCCGTCTTCGTACGACACGCGCTGAAACGTCGGCACCGGCTTCGGCCCCGGCCGCAAACTCCACGCAATCCCCGCGCCCACTGCCAAACACGCCAAGCCGCCCGCCGCAATCCACGCCCACCGCCGCGTCTTCGGAACTTCCGCAACCGCCGCGGCCACACTCGGCGAAGTTCCCGTCCCCGTTCCGCTCAACGCCTCAATCGCAAACGCCAGATCGCTCGCCGACTGAAACCGCCGCTCCACGCTCTTTTCCAGGCATCGCGACAATATCCGCTGCAGCCCCATTGGCCCTTGCCATCCCGTCTCAAGCAAGTCCGGCGGCTCTTCCTTCAGGATCGCCGTCATCGTTTCCGCCGCCGTATCTCTTTTGAACGCGCGCTTCCCCGTCAGCATTTCGTACAGCACCGCGCCAAAACTGAAAATGTCCGATCGCCCGTCGCTCACTTCCCCTCGTACCTGCTCCGGCGACATATACCCGATCGTTCCCATCACCAGGCCCGGCATCGTCGACGGACTTCCCATCGTCATCGTCGTCGCCGTTTCCATGCTGCCTTCCGCGCGCGTCAGCTTCGCCAATCCAAAATCCAGAATCTTCACGCGTCCATCGCGCGTGATGAACACGTTCTCCGGTTTCAGATCGCGGTGAACAATTCCTTTGTCGTGCGCCGCTGCCAGTCCTTGCGCGATTCCCAGCGCATACTCGATCGCCCGCCGCGTCGCAATCGGCCCCGCATCGATCTTCTGACGCAGTGTCTCCCCTTCCAGTAATTCGCTTACCAGAAAAGGCGATCCTTCATACGTTCCTATGTCGTGGATTCCCAGAATGTTCGGATGGTTCAGCGCCGCAACGGTCTTCGCTTCCTGCTCAAATCGCCACAGCCGGTCCGTATCCCTAGTCAACGCCGCCGGCAAAACCTTCACCGCCACATCACGTCCCAGCCGCGTATCGGTAGCCCGATACACCTCGCCCATTCCCCCAGCGCCAATCGCCGCCACCACCTCATACGGCCCCAGCTTTGTCCCAGCCCCAATCCCCATAGCGCCCGCGATTATACGTTACATCCCCCTTCCGGTAGTGGCGGGACTTCAGTCCCGTGCCTCTGCCCCCAGGCGTCCGCGCCGGGGCCTCTTGGGTTACTCTCTCTTCTCTAGGGGTACGCGGTACTCTTGGGTTTCCCTTCTCGCCCCACTCTCAGTCCGCGAAGAGTGGCTCTTGGGTTTCTAGAGCCCGCCTTCCAAGCCGGGCCGATTCCCGCACAACAAAAACTGTCATCCCGAGCGAAGCGAGGGACCTGCTTTCTCTTCCCACTCGCCTCTTCCCACTCGCCTCTTCCCACTCGCCACTTCCCACTCGCCACTTCCCACTCGCCACTTCCTACTTCTCCTCCCCCCATCCCAACACCACCGTCATCGGCTGCACATCCCGATTCCCCACCAACGTATTCACCAAAAACTTTTCCCCTCCCGGGTCCACGTCATACGTGTACTGCTCCGACGTCGCCGCCGTCTCCTTCGGATTCGTCTGAAACAACGCCACCGGCGTCCCCGCGTCAAACTGTCCTCCCGTTTTCACCGGCACCGCCATCATCCGCGCGTCCGCTCCCAGATAAAATAATTCCTTGCCATCCCCGCGCCACCTCGGCTGATCTCCTCCCGCCGAAGACACCTGCCACTTCCCCTTCGCTTCCGGAAACGACGTCACGTAAACTTCCCATCTTCCATTCTCGTTCGACGCGTACGCCACCCACTTTCCATCTGGCGAGAATTGCGCGTTCTTCACCGTCGCCAGCGCTTTGATGAACATAGTGCTCTTCATCTCCGGCATCGTCAGGTACTTCAGGTCCACTCCGTCCGTATACAAAATCGTTTTCCCGTCCCGTGACCACGAATTCGGATAAGTATCCTGCTCCGCCTCGCAAATCGCTTTTTCCTCCTGCGATCCATCGGCGTCCTTTATATACAAAGAAAACGCCTTCCCACGGCTCGACGTGAACGCAATCTCTTTTCCATCCGGACTCCACACCGGCGTCGCGTCCAGCGCCGGATCAAACGTCAGCCGCTTTGCCGCTCCTCCCCGCATCAAATCGTATGTCCATACATCGGTATTCAAATTCCCCACGTCCGTCATGTCTACTGCCACCATTTTCCCGTCAAAGGACACCTTCGGATTCGCATACACCTGAGCGTCCCCAATCGTTCCCACTTCTTTTCCCGTCCGGTCGAACCACGCTAACCGCGACGTCATCACATTCCCACCTTTTTGCACCAGCAAAGCTCTCGTGTCGCTCGCGGCAAACGTCGCGTGCATAATCCGCGGCGAGAATTGCGGGTCCGTCGCTACCGCCACCGGCTCTCCCGTCACTTGCAATGTCTTCAAATCGAATTTCTGTGCCAGGATCGCCCGGTCCCGCAAATACAATAAATATCCCGGCGCCACATACGCCGCATTTCCATACGTCCTCACCACCAGGTGATACTCCTTCGATCCCAGGCTCCCCACATAAATCCCGTCGTTCTCGCCCCTCTTCGCAATCGTTGCCGACAAAAATAAAAAATGTTTCCCGTCCGGTAGAAACTGCGGCCACCTCTGGCTTCCTCCTCCAAGCCCCTCTACATACCCAACAACCATAGTCGGCGCTCCGCCCGTCGCGGGCACCTCCCAGATTTGGCTCCGCAACCTTCCCGTCGGTGTGTAAAGAATCACTCCCTCCTGGCTCCACGCTCCTCCGCGTCCCGCCGGCGCATCCGCCAACACCTGCACCGGTCCGCCCGGCACGTCCATCCTCTTCAGCTTCCCATCCGCGAAAAATCCAAGCGACTTCCCATCCGGCGACCAGAACGGAAATGCCCCTCCTCCCGTTCCCGGCAAACTTCGCACATCTTCCGACCCCAGTTCATACAGCGAGATGGTTCCCTTCCTCGCGCCTTCCTGGTGACCTGACACCGCCACCGTGTGCCCGTTCGGCGCAACCGCCATGTCCCGCACCGCAAACGGCAGCGGCACGGAAAAAATCATCGGCCTCTCCGCCGACGCCTTCTTTCCGCCCCAGAAAATCGCGCCCGCCAAAACTCCCAGCGCCGCGGCTCCCAATAAACTTCCCACCAGCCATATTCCCGGCCTCTTCGTTTTCCCCGGAATCGCCGCCGCTTCCGTCTGGCTCGCGCTACCCGGGCTCTTTCCAATCCACGTCAACTCCATCGCCAGGTCTCGTGCCGCCTGCCACCGTTCTTCCGGATCTTTCGCCAGACATCTTTGAATCGCGTGCTCCAGCGCCGGCGGTGTCACTGGCTTCGCATCGCGTATCGGCAGCGGCTCGCGTCCCAATATCGAAGACGCCACGCTCAACTGCGTCTTCCCCTCAAACGCCCGCTTCCCCGTCACCATTTCGTACAGCACCGCGCCTAGCGAAAAAATATCGCTTCGCCCGTCCAGTTCTTTTCCTTCCACCTGCTCCGGTGACATGTACTGAAATGTCCCCACAATCGTTCCCTGCTGCGTCACCGGCGACATCGGACTCGCCCCTGTCACCGTCAGCAATCCTCCCAACGGCGCCACCGCTTTCGCCAATCCAAAGTCCAGCAGCTTCGCTCCCGTCGCCGTCAACATCAAATTTCCCGGCTTCAAATCGCGATGCACAATTCCGTTGCGATGCGCCTTGTCCAACGCTTCCGCAATCTGCGCCCCGAATTTCACCACTAGTTCCAGCGGCAGCGGCCCCTTCTCCAAACGCTTCGCCAGCGTCTCTCCCTCCACGCACTCCATCACCAGAAAGTCCGCGCCGTCCTGGTGGCCCACGTCGTACAACACGCAAATGTGTGGATGATTTAAACCAGAAATGGTCTTCGCTTCGCGCTCGAACCGTGCCTTCGCTCCGGCATCCGCCGTGAACGACGCGGGCAACACCTTTATAGCCACATCTCTTCCCAGCCGTGTATCCCGCGCGCGATACACCTCGCCCATCCCGCCAGCCCCCAGCGGTCCCACAATTTCATACGGCCCCAACCGAGTCCCCGCCAAAAGTCCCATAAGTTTCCCGCGATTATACGTTACAACCCCGTTCTGGTAGTGGCGGGACTTTAGTCCCGTGCCTCTGCCCTAGGCGTCCCGCCGGGGCCTCTTGGGTTACTCTCTCCAGGGGTACGCAGTGCTCTCGGGTTTCCCTTCTAGCCCCACTCTGAGTCCGCGAAGAGTGGCTCTTAGTTCCGACACACAAAAATAACCGTCATTCCGAACGAAGTCCGCGAAGTGAGAGCCTCGGGGCGCTCTTCTCCCGGGCTCCCTACTCTGAGTCCGCGAAGAGGAGCTCTTGGGTCTAACGTAGTGGCGGGTCTTTAGACCCGTTGCTCTTGGGTTTCCCACCAAACAAAAAAAACTGTCATCCCGAGCGCAACGAGGGACCTGCTTTTCTGCCGAGCTCCCCACTCCGAGTCCGCGAAGTGAGGAATCCCTCTTCCCACTCGCCACTGCCTCGCTCCTCGTGTCCAACTCGCCACCCCCACCCCGTCCCTCTCACGCCACAGGAGTACCTTCGTACAGGTGCCCCCTCCACAACTCACATGCTAAAAACATCAAAAGGGGACTTTCATCTATGAAGCGACTATCTCTGGCCCTTCTCGGCGCAATCCTGCTCACCGCCTTCGGCCCTGTACCCATCGTCTCCGCAGATTGGTGGTGGCATCACCATTCCACTCCCCCACCCGCCGGCGTTGGCTCCGACAACAAAACCAAAAAATCCAAAAACCACCGCCAAAATCGCTCCAAACAAGCCAAAAACGCGCCGCTCTACGCCACTCCCAAATCCGTAGGCTGGTGGCACAAATCTCCCGGCCCCATGGGCGCCGGCTCCGGCAACGATTCCAAATCAAGCACCAAAACCGCTCACAACAAAAAACAGAAAAAACAAACCGACACCACCCAAGCCAGCCACAAATCCCCCTTCAACTGGTTCCACCACACCAATAACACCACCACCAACCCCCAACCCACCGGCGCCGGCAAATAACAAACTACAGTGCCACAGGCACTGCCTGCCCTGAGCCTCGAAGGCCCTGTCTCCTGGGGCGGCCCCACTCTGAGTCCGCAAAGAGTGGCTCTTGAGTCTAACGTAGTGGCGGGTCTTTAGACCCGTGCTCTTGGGTTTCTTCCCTCTTCATTTCCTCGGTTTTTTCCCTCTTCGTAGGGGCACGATAAATCGTGCCAGCGGGCAAGTCCCCGAGCCCGCCTCCTGGGTTCCCGGCTCCTGGGTTCGTCTGTAGTGTGTAGCGCTGGCTTTATGCCAGCGTCTTGGGTTTCTCGCAAAACCCACTCCGTCCACTCCCTCGTCCATCCCAAGCGCCAGCGGCGCGCCACAACTTAGCCCAGCCCGCAAGGGCTGGGAACCAAAATCAAAACCAAGCGCCGTAGGTGCGCCACATCCCCGCACTCGTCCTTCGCCTCCAAAATTCTTACTCCCCCTTCACCTCCAACGACACCAAATTCCTAACTCCTCTCGCCGGCCTCTTATCCTCCGCAGCCACCAACCGCAACGGCCCCGTCCGCGCATCCAACGCCTTCCCATTCATCGTGTCCACCACCAACACATTCCCAGGATGAAAACTAGGATCCACCTCCGCCAACGAAAACACCGCCTTATACCCATCCGCGCCCGTAGCCACCACGTAATACCCCAACGCCGCCCCCCGCAATTCCTTCCCTATCGGCGCTCCATACTTCATCAACAAATCCCCTAACTCCACGCCCTCATAAGTCTCATCCGCATTCGCATGCGCGTTATGCACCGTAACCGTCTTCCGCGCCATCTTCCTACTCCTCGTCCGTAATCCGATACACCTTGTGAAACGGATACACCGAAAGCTGAAGCTCGCCCGCACCGGGCTTTGCTATTTCTGCGGAGACAACATTCGGGCTCTCCCTGCTGACTTCCAACACAATCGTAAATCTCTGCGCCGTTCCACTTTCTTTCACATCAATTCGTGCGGGCAATTCCCTGAATCCTCGCATCTCCCCGACCAACTCATAACCGCCCGGCTTCAATTGCAGAGCCAACTCCCCCTTCGCATCCGTCTCCATCTTCGCCGGCAAATTCTCCGGCACAGGCGAAATCCGCACGTGCGCCCCCTCAACAACGGTTCCCGACGGATCCTCCACCACAATCACCACCGCTTGCACCTTAGCCCCAACGCTAGGCGCTTGCCCCCAAACCAATCCGCACGCCAACACCGCCACCACCAAAATCCCCAAAACTCTCATCTCCATCCTCCATGTGGCACAGTCACTCCTGACTGTGCTCTTGCGTTTTCTTCCCTCTTCGTAGTGGCACGATAAATCGTGCCCGCGGGCGAGTCCGCGAGCCCGCCCATGTAGCGCTGGCTTTATGCCAGCGCTCTTGGGTCTTCCCACTATCCAACACAAAACAAAAACACACCGTCAGCCAGAGGAGTCCGCGACGAAGGATCTCAACGCTCGCGTCTGCCTTCCGACGATCCACCCTTCACTTCCTAAACTTCCTTATACCCGTTCTTCCGTACCCTTCCCACTTCTCCATTCCGTCGTACACTTAACACGAGGTGCTTCATGCGCCGGCATTCTTTCGTACTCCTAACCGTTCTTCTCCTAACCTCCCCGTTCCTCCGCGCGCAAGATGCGCCATCATCCCCCGAAAAACACGCAGGCACCGCCCCTCGCGCCTCCGCCGAAAAATATCAAGCTCACGCCGACCAAGACGGCCTCAGCGTCGGCGCCGAACTGCTCACCAAAAAACAAGCCGCGGACACTTTCGCCGCCGACGTCAACCACTGCTGCCTGATCGTTCATGTTGCTGTGTTTCCGAAGAAAGGCGAACCCGTCGATCTTTCCTTCGCCGATTTCACTCTAGTCGAAATCAAAACCGACGCGCCCTACCGCCCCGAAAGCCCCACCGTAATCGCCGCCAAGCTCGAAAAAAGAAAATCCTCCGGCGGTGGCGGCGCGGATGTCACCGAAACCGCCGGTGTCGGCTATGAATCCGGCACCTACACCGATCCCGTCACCGGACAACCAGTTCACGTGCGCGGCGTCAGCACTGCGGCCGGCGTCGGCATAGCCGCTGGCACTCCGGTTCCCCCCGACGTCGCCGATCGCGACCGCGAAATCATCGAGCGCGAACTCTACGAAAAAGGCCTCCCCGAAGACAAAATTTCCATCCCCGTCTGCGGCTACCTCTATTTCCCCATCCCCAAACCCACCAAAGACGCCAAATATCGCCTGCTCTACTCCCCCAAAGACCAACCCCTAATCCTAACCCTCCCCTAACCAACAAAAAATCCCCCGCGATTCCGAACCGTAGCATAGCCTTCAGCCTGTGCTCCTAGGTGTGTAGCGCTGGCTTTATGCCAGCGCTCTTGGGGTCCTCTTCTCTACTCCCGGCCACCCAACCCACCCTGAGTCCGCGAAGCGTGGCTCATGGGTTTGCCGTTGTAGCGCCGTGCCTTCAGGCCGGCATCTTGGGTTTGCAAAAAAAGCACAACGTCATTCCGAACCCAGTCCGCGTAGCGAGGAATCCCTCTGCTCTTCCCACTCACCACTTACCCCATCCTCCCCTGCACCTCCCTCCGATACCTCCGGCTCAACCGCAACCTCTCCCCCGTGGTCAACACCACTTCTGCCCCGCCATCCGCGCCATTCTCCAATCTCCGCACTCTCTCCAGATTCACAATCGCCGACCGGTGTATCCTGCAAAACATTCCCGCATCCAATTCCTTCTCCACTTCCGCCATACTCCACCGCAGCAAATGCGTCTTCGCGCCCACATGCAAACACACGTAATAATCCGCGGCCTCAAACCAATCGATCTCCGCAATTTTCAAAAACAAAACTTCCCCGGCATTCTTGATCGCAATCCGTGAAACCCGCGCCGGCCGCCCCTGCCCAATCCGTTCCTTAGCCCGCCGCAGCGCTCGCTCGAATCGCGCTTTATCAAACGGCTTCAGCAAATAATCCAGTGCCCCCGCCTCAAACGCCTGCAGCGCATACTGGTCATACGCCGTCACAAACACCAGCGCCGCAGGCAAATCCCCGCCCAACTGTTCCAGCACATCAAATCCATCGCACTCCGGCATCTGCACATCCAGAAACACCAGCTCCGGCTTCTTCTTCCGAATCTCCCGCAGCGCCTCCGCCCCGCTCCCGCACTCACTAACCAACTCCACCTCCGGATCGCGCCCCAGCAACACCCGCAAATTACTCCGCGCCAACGGCTCATCATCCACCACCACCGCCCGTATTTTCATCCCACCTCCCGTAGTGGCGGGACTTTAGTCCCGTGCCTCTGCCCCCAGCGCAGCCTTTGCGCGGGGCCTCTTGGGGTTCTTCCCTCTCCGAAACTACAAACTCCCGACTACCGACTCCCGACCATCCCACGTCCGATCCTTCACCTCCTAAAACTCCTCCACTTCCTTAACCTCCGCATACGGCAAAAAAATCCTCACCATCGCCCCCTCGCTCCCCTCCCCCACCCTCAATCCCGCCGCCTCCCCATACAAACTCCCCAACCTCTCCCGCACATTCTCCAACCCAATCCCCTTGCGTTCCTTCTCCCACCCCGCCGGAAATCCCGGCCCATCATTCTTCACGCACAATTCCAACGTCCCATTCGCCCGCACCGCGTTGATCCCGATCGTCCCGCCTTGCACGCGCTTCGCAATCCCATGCTTCACCGCGTTCTCCACCACCGGCTGCAAAATCAAACTCGGCACTCGCGCGCCCCTCAATTCCTCCGCCACCTCCACGCGCACCTGCAACCGTTCCGCGAATCGCGCCTTCTCGATCTCTAGATACTTCTCCACAATTTCCAATTCTTCTCCCAGCGCCACTTCTTGCCGGTCTGAACTCTGCAGCGTCCGCCGCAACAATTCGCTCAATCCCGCAATCATGTCCACCGCGTTTTCGCCGCGTCCTTCGCGCACCAATCCCGCAATCGTGTTCAGCGTATTAAACAAAAAGTGCGGCTCAATCTGTTGACGCAGCGCGCTCAGTTGCGCCTTCGCCAGTTGCTCGCTCAATTGCGCCGCCTCCATCTGCTGCCGCGCCAGCCGTTCTCGCGAATCCACCATCCATCCCACCAGCAAAATCACGCCATACAACAGCACCGACGCCAGCAGCTGCCCATAAAATTTGTTCCGCCACAATTCCACAAATCCCGGCGGCGCGCTGTCCGGCGTCCATGGATTCAACCAAATCTCAATCGCCGTATTCCAGGTAGTCGCGCCCACCCAAATCGCAAACCACAATCCCGCATGCCTCAACCATCCTCGCCGCGAACTCCCCTGAAACAAGGGATGCTCTCTCCCCACCCGCAGCACCACCGGAGCCACCACCGCCCACGGCGCCCACCCCAACAAAATCGTAAAAAATAAATTCACCCAAGCGTGATGCATCCCCTCCGCGCGCATCACCACCACCGCCTGCGTCCCCTCAAACACTCCCAACCCGCCGCAAACCACAGCAGCCCACCACCAAGCCCCCGCCATTCCGCTCTTCTCTTTCATCTATTCTCCGACATCCGCGTCTCGTCTCTAAATCCTCTTCGTAGAGGCCGCCGCACTGTCTACACTAGCTTCGAAGGGCCGTGCCCCATTGTCGGCAAAATCCAAAAATCTCCGGTAGCGCTGGCTTCATGCCAGCGTCTTGGGTTCTCGCCTCCTGAGGTGTCCCACCCCATGGTTTTCTTAAGGGTTCCGCGGCACAGTCACTCCTGACTATGCTCTTGGCTTCTCCTCTTCCTCCGAAAGCGCCAGCGGCGCGTCACAACGGTAGCCCAGCCCGCAAGGGCTGGGAACAAATCCAAAAAATCCGAGCGCCGTAGGTGCGCCGCATCCCCGCACAAAAACAATCGCACTGGGCCATCCCTTACCTCATTTACTTCCTTAACCTCCTAAACCTCCCCGCATCATACTCCCCACCACCACCCACTCCCCCCAAAATGCAGCCAACAAACACTCCCCTGCAGCCAACGGTCTTCCCTTCCGCACTCCTCTCCTCCAAACTCCAAATCATGAAAACCAAACCATTTCTCCTAGTCCTAATCGCCATCACCATCGCCGCCGCCTTCACCACACGCGGCCAATCTCCCGCCCCCACCAACGCCCCCTCCTACACCTCCGACGGCCAGCTCCGTCTCCCCGCCAGCTATCGCCAATGGGTCTACCTCACCACCGGCTTCGACATGAGCTACACCGCCTCCATGTCCATGGACCACCACATGTTCGACAATGTTTTTGTGAATCCCGAATCCTACCAGGCTTTCCTGAAGACCGGCACGTGGCCCGACAAAACCATGCTCGTCCTCGAAGTCCGCGGCGCCAAAAGCAAAGGTTCCATCAACCAGGCCGGCAATTTTCAGGACACCGAAATCATGGGCCTGGAAGTCCACGTAAAAGACGAATCCCACTTCCACTCCCAAGGCAACTGGGCCTTCTTCGGCTTCGACGCCGCAAGCGTCCCAAGCCCAGCCGCCAGCGCCACAAGCGCGCTACCCACATCCAAAATGACCCCCACTTCCACCGCCTGCTATTCCTGCCACGCCCAACACGCCGCCGTCGACACCACCTTCGTCCAGTTCTACCCCACCCTACTCCCCATCGCCCAATCCCATTCCACCCTCTCCCCCAACTACCTCAAAGATCCAACCACACCCACAGCCCAATAACCACTCCGGCGATGAACAATGAACAATGTAGCGCTGGCTTTATGCCAGCGCTCTTGGGCTACTCCTTCGACGGCTGCCCCACACCCCGCCGTTGCGTGTGGCTCTTGGGTTTCTCCGTGTAGCGCCGCACCTTCAGGCCGGCATCTTGGGTTACCCACCTAGCCTGGAAAATTCATGATTTCAGAAGCACGAAAGGCCTCGCTATGGTACAAATCCGTTGTCTAGTCAGATTTGAGACCAAAAGTGAGGCCTTCGCTTGTCCGAACATACCACAACAGACTGTCTCCTTTTTCCAGATATTTTTGATCGGCCGGTAGTTGCGAAGTTTGACCAACGGCAGGGCAGTTCCGATGGCGGAGCGATTCTGCTGCAAGCTGCCGAGCGGCGTTTGGGCCTGACTTCGGCATTGGCGGGTTGTCTGAGAGATGCCCGGCAAGCGGGTAAGGTGCAGCATGAGTTGTGTGAGTTGATTACGCAGCGAGTCATGGCCATCGCGTTGGGATATGAAGACGCCAACGACGCGGCACGGTTGGCCTGCGATCCGATCCACAAGATGCTGGTCGGTCGGGATCCCGTCGACGGCGAAGACCTGGCTTCGCAACCTACGCTGTCGCGTTTTGAAAATGCTCCGAATCGCAAGGAACTGTTGCGCATGACAGAGGCGCTGGCGGGGCGGGTCATTGAACGACATCGCAAGCGCCTGCATGGTCGCGCTCGGCGCATCACTATCGATCTGGATCCCACCGAGGACCCCACCCACGGCGCGCAACAACTCTCGTTTTTCAATCGCCATTACGATTCGCATTGTTATTTGCCGATGGTTTGTTTTCTCACCTTTGATGGCGAGGCGGAGCAGTACTTGGTGGCGGCGGTGCTACGGCCCGGAAATGCGCCCGGTTCGGCAGGTGCGCTGGGAATTCTGCGCCGATTGATCGAACGAGTAGGGGACGCTTTTCCTAAGGCGAGAATCCGGGTGCGCCTCGACGGCGGCTTCGCGTCCCCGAAAGTGCTGGATTTTCTGGACTGCGAACCGAAGGTGGAATACCTCGTCAACCTAGCTTCCAATGCGGTGTTGAAGCGTAAAGTGAAATCGGCTATGCAGTGGGCTCGTCGTGCGTCGGAGGTCTCCGGACAAACCGAGCATGTCTATGGCGAGTGCCGATACGCTACCCGCAAGACTTGGCCGTGGAAACGACGGGTCATCTACAAAGCCGAGGTGGTGCGCGCCGCGAACAAGGAACCGAAGGACAACCCGCGCTTTGTGGTCACCAACTTAAAACAGGATCCCCAGTGGATTTACGAGCAGGTTTACTGTCAGCGGGGGGACATCGAGAATCGGATCAAGGAATTGCACGACGGCATGCAGATCGGCCGGACCAGTTGCTCGAACTTCTTGGCCAACACATTCCGGGTGCTACTGACAGCGACGGCTTATGTGCTGATGCAAGAAATGCGCCTTCGCCTGGCCCGGACCCACCACGCCCGGGCGCAAGTCGCTACCTTGCGTGAACACTTTCTAAAACTCGGAGCCCAAGTCGTCGCCACGGTGCGTCGCATCGTGGTGCATTTCCCTCAAGCGTTTCCCTACCGCGATAGCTTCCTTCGTCTCGCTTTGAGCTTGGGCGCGCAAAGCGGATAATCCAGAGTCTCCACGATATAAACTTTTTACACGTCAACTGGCTGGTAGGAGTGTCTCGTTTCACTTCAAAACCTGAACTTCAACACCACTAACAACTTTAGAATCAGTCTTCCCGTTCCACTTACCTCTGCCCTTACTCGCAGGTTGTCACACTCTCAAAAAAAAGAGCCGCTGAATCACTCTTCACGAATAATGCAGGCTAGGCAGCGGTTAAATGTCAGAGCACATCATAGCCACTTGACAGAAACGGTATCCCCAAACTACATTTCCTTTACTTCCGTGCTGCCAAAAAATTCGCCCTCACGCTCCTTACCTCCTGTCGCGCTCGTCGCTTTCCTTCTTCTTTCCGGGTGCACTCTCAGATCCTCTGACCAACGCATTGCTCCCGGACAGCAAATGAGCGCCTACATCCACTTCGAATATGCGATCTATCTCCTTCCGAATTCCCCAAAAGACCCTCTATCAATGGCGCGCCAACTGCTCGTCAAGAATTATCCATCCGTTCAACTCGTCAACACACTACCCGACGCACCCACCGCACAGTTCGTCTCTATCCGGATTCAAGAGGACGTACCCCACGAATACGCTCTGCCCGGCATGGACACGATTCACCATTCCAATCACGGCCTCACCGACACGCAGATCCAGGCTCTTGAGAATTCGCGCCAAGCCATCATTCTCGATTTTGCTCATCCAAAAGAAAAAGTTTGGCTCGGTCTTCACACCGCCGACGCTCTTCTTGAGGATCTCGCTCGCCAAACCGGCGGCCTGCTTTGGGACGAGGAGTCCCGCGAAGTCTTTTCGCCTGATGCCTGGCACGAGCGCCGTCTTGCAACCTGGCCCGATCCCAACACCATCCCCCATCTCCAAGCAGAGACCGTAATTCATCTCTATCCGTACGACGACATGCTTCGCGCTATTTCGCTCGGAATGGTCAAGTTCGGTCTTCCCGACATAGTCGTCGAACATGTGTCGCACAACTCGCAGAATCAGGCCGGTGATCTTATCGACCTCTTCGCTCAGCTCTCGCGGAAGGCGCATCACTCAGTACCTCTTCCTCTCAGTTCCAACTGCAACTTTCGGCCATCAAAGACCCCAAGCTACGCGAACGCCTTCAGGCTTCGCTGAAGTCCAATGCCAAAGCTATCGCCGTTCTCACACTCGTCCCGGGCCATCACGATAAAGGCGATCCCGAAAATCGCCTCATCCAGGTCAACGCCGACGCCTATCAGGGCGTGGACGTCACTTCGCGCCAGGAACTTCTCCTGAGTTGTTTCTTCGGTTCGGAAGACAGCATTCGGACTATCGAACACAGCGAGGAATTACTCGAGGCCAGTCGCAAAGAGAAGGAAAAATTAACGGAGCTTCGCACGGTCTTCAATGCCGGCTTAGCTCCCGGTGAATCCATCCTGTTGAAAGCGCCCTTCACTGCACCCGGTGGCGACAACGAATGGATGTGGGTCGAAGTCACGCGCTGGAGCGGCAATCGGATCCAGGGAATCCTCGCCAACGATCCCGAGGCAGCCGAACAATTTCACGCCGGGCAAATTGTAGATGTCCACCAAGAGGACATTTTCGATTTCATCCACCAATTCCCCGATCACCACACCGAAGGTAACACCACCGGCGAAATCATCCAGAAACTAGATCAATCCCCGTCCCCCACACCCTCCCTGGATTGTTCCACCCACTAGCGCCAGCTCGACCCCTTTGGAGTGCGGGAGCCCAGTTTCCGCTTTCTCTCTCCCCAAAACGCCTCCAAAAAAACAATCAGCGGCAGCCCGGCTGCCGCCACCAACCAACGATCCATCTCCTCTCTTCCTAGCCTTCCTAACCCTCCTCCACTTCTTCAACCTCACGACTACTTCTTCCCCACAAACCGCAACCGCGCGGTAAACGCCCTCCCCTGCCCCCCGGTAAACATTCCATAATTCGGCGCATCCACGTTGTTCACCACCACATCCGGATTCTGCCGGTCCAACACATTAATTACCGAAATCCGCGCCGCGAAAATCCGGCTCTTAAACGTGAATTTTTTCTCGAACGACAACGTCAAACTCGCATAATCCGGAAACCGCAGCGAATTCGGCGCCCCAATCAAAAATTGCTGCTGGTTGATCGAGCTATACGGATACCCGGTGTGAAAATCGAACAAATACGCAAACAAAATCCCCCAGACCGGCGTCGGTACGCTCCCCCACGTCAAAAACCGGTTCGGCGCATCCCAACTCAACGCCCCCGGCTGCTGCGCCGCAAAATAAAGCGAGCCCAACATCGGCTGCAGCACCTGATCCGTGGTCGCCTTCGATCTCGTGTAACTTCCAAAGAGCACCGTCGTATTCTTGAACGTGTGCCGCGCCGTCACCGTGGCCCCGCGATATTTATCCCGCCGCGAACTCTGCAGCAAGAAATCCGAACCAATCTGCCCCGGGGAAAGCGTCTCGTACACCAACCCGTGATGCTCGTCGCGCGCCAGCAATTCCGCGCTCACCAGCGTGTTTTCTCCGATCCGCTCTTCCCACCCCGCGCTCGTAATATCGAAATACGGTTGCTGCAAACTCGTCAGGCCGCCCCCAGGCAAAATAAACGCGCTCGTCGCCGGCCCCTGCAGCGGAATTTTTCCCGTCGGGTCGTACAGCGTGTCCACTTCCTGCTGATCGTACGCCTGCCCGATCAGCGAAAGATTCAGCGGAATGTCGTACATCCCCCAGCCAATCGAAAATTTCGCGCGGTTATCGTTCCACGGCATCCAGTTCGCGGACACTCGCGGCTGCGCCAGCCCCGCCTGAAACAAGCGGTCCCAATCCGCGCGCACGCCCACCTGCGCCACCACATGCGCATTCGGCGACCACGAATCCTGCACGAATCCCCCCGCCAGCGTATTCGCCACGTGAAAATTCGCATCCCCCGCGAACGTCGTCAGCCGGTCCAGCGTCAAATCCGCGCGCAGCGCCTGAATCTCTCCCCGCGTCGAATCCTGCGTCAGCTCCACGCCGGAAAAATTCGCGCCCGCGGAAATCGTGTGCGTCCCAAACCATTTCAACGGCCCGCGAATCGCGCTGCCAAACAACTGGTAACGCCGCGCGTCGTACTGCAACTTCTGGAAATAATTCCCCTCCGCTCCATTCACCAGCAACACGTACGGCGCCGTGCCCTGCGGCGTTGCATCATTCAGCGAATCCTCGACGGCAACCCCAACTTCCACCACCGTCCTCTCAAAGTTGCTCTGCTCCTTCACCACCCCAAACAATTCCCGCGCCGTCGAATCCGTCGTCGTCGATTCCGGACGCAGCGCATTCAGCCCTGCGTTCCCGGCACTATCCACATTCGCCAGAAATCCCACATGCAAACTATGGTTCTCGGACATCTTCCACAGCAGCCGAGACCAGCTGTCCCCTGCCCAGTTCCGCGCCTGATCCGGTTCCCCCGGCGGCAATCCCGTGATCACCGCCAGCGTATGAAACAAATCAAACGATTCCGCAAACCACAATTCCCCCGGAACAATCGGCCCCGAAAACGTCACCCGCGGATAATAATTCCCCAGCTGCACGCCATCCTGCACATTGATCCCCGGAATAAAATCCACCGCGTTGAATCGCCACTTATCGTCGCCCTCGCGCGTCTGGTAGTTCAGGATTGCCCCTCCCGGATGCGCATACTCCGCCCCAAATCGCCCCGTCTGCACCTCCGCCGTGCGCACCGCGTCCACGATCATCTCCGAAGTCTGCCCGTTGCTCGCCGGGTCGCCCACCTCCACCCCGTCCAGCAGGTATTGCACCTCGGTGTTGCTCGCCCCCGCGATGTGCAGCAGCCCTGCGTTGTCCATCGTCACCTGCGGCATGGCAATCAGGCTTTGCGCCAGATTGTGCGAACTCGGCACCGGCAGGTCCGTTATCTCCTGCGCGCTCAGCGTCTCCGTGCTCTGCGTTGCCGTCGGCTCGATCCGGTTCTCCGGCACCGTCACGTCCACCTTCTCTCGCACCTCCTCCTCATGATTCAATGTGAACGTGAATTCCCCGGTCTCCGCCGTCAGGAAAACCTTCTCCTCCGCCAACAAGAAAAACCCGAGCTTCTCAATGCGCGCCTTATATTCACCAGGTGGGAGACCCGCGATGGCAAAATACCCGGTATCATCGCTCACCGCCAAAAAAGACTGCCCGCCAGCGGCTTCAAGTTTTACTTGAGCTCCGCCAACGGGCAGTCCATTCTCATCCACAACACGCGCCTTCAACGCCAGGCGCGAATCCGCAGCAACTCCTCCGCCCACAAACATCACGAGCGCCAACAGCGCCGCCATCACCAGCCGAAGTCTCCTCACCGCAACTCCCCACGAGCCGGGCAATCGACTTCAAGTTCTACTTCATGTGGCACAGGCACTCCTGCCTGTGCTCTTGGGTCCACGTAGCGCTGGCTTCCAGTCGGCAAGATGCCGGCGCTACCAAAACCGCAAGCACTACCCCTCTACTTCTTCTTACTCTTCGCCTTCTTCTGCTTCTCTTCCATCACCGCCTGCGCTGCCGCCAATCTCGAAATTGGCACCCGGAACGGCGAAGCACTGACATAGTTCATACCGACCTGGTGGCAGAACTTCACGCTGTCCGCATCGCCGCCATGCTCGCCGCAAATGCCAACCTTCAAATTAGGACGCGTCGACCGGCCTCTTTCGATGCCCCACTTGATCAGCATCCCCACGCCCTTCACATCCAGCGTCTGGAACGGATCCCCGTGAAACACGCCAGCCTTTTTCTCATCCACATAGTCCGGCAGGAAGCGCCCCGCGTCATCGCGAGAGAGCCCCATCGTCGTTTGCGTCAGGTCGTTGGTGCCGAACGAGAAAAATTCCGCCACTTCGGCAATCTCATCCGCCAACAACGCCGCGCGCGGCAACTCAATCATCGTCCCCACCAGGTACGGCAACTTCACACCCGCCTTCTTCAGCAGGTCGTCCGCAACCCTCCGCGTGGCATCGACCAGAATCCCCAACTCTTTTTTGTCCAGAGTCAGAGGAATCATGATCTCAGGTAATACTTTAACTCTACCTTTGTGGCATTCAATCGCCGCTTCAATGATGGCCCGCACCTGCATCTCCAGAATTTCCGGATAGGTGATGGACAACCGGCAGCCGCGGTGCCCCAGCATCGGGTTCGCTTCGTGCAATTGCTCCACGCGGCGCGCCACGGTCTCTACAGGGATGCCAAGTTCCTTCGCCAGTTCCGCCTGCTTCGCGCGATCGTGCGGCACAAATTCGTGCAGCGGTGGATCGATCAGTCGAATGGTCACCGGGAAACCGTCCATGGCCTGAAAGATTCCGATGAAGTCGCGCCGCTGGAACGGCAACAGCTTGTCCAGGGCCTTCACGCGCTTCTCTTTGTCGTCCGCCAGAATCATTTCCTGGATCGCTCGCTGCCGCTCCTGGCTCTTCTCCGGAAATTCAAAGTCCGTGAAGAACATGTGCTCGGTGCGGCACAGCCCGATTCCCTCCGCGCCGAACTCGATGGCCTTGCGCGCATCCTGCGGTGTATCCGCATTCGTGCGCACGCCCAGCCGGCGAATGCCGTCGGCCCATTTCATGATCGTCTGGTAAGCCTTCGGGAATTCCGGCGTCACCAGCGGCAAAGCGTCGACATACACCGTGCCTCCGCTACCATCCAGTGTCAGCCACTCCCCTTCTTTCACCACTTTGCCGCTCTTCCCATCCTTCATCGACCCGCTCTTGTAGTCGATGTCCAGCGTCTCCGCGCCAACGATGCAGCACTTGCCCCATCCGCGCGCGACCACCGCCGCGTGCGAAGTCTTCCCACCCGTCGCGGTCAAGATGCCTTGCGCCACGGCCATGCCGCCCACATCTTCCGGGCTGGTTTCGCGCCGCACCAGGATCACCTTCTCGCCCTTCTTGGCCCACTCTTGCGCATCCGCTGCGTTGAACACCACCTTGCCCACCGCCGCGCCCGGCACCGCATCAATCCCGTGCGCCAGGATCTTCGACTGCAGCGACTTCTTATCCACCTTGGAGTCGATCACCGGATAGAACAAACGCTCGATGTCTTCCGGCTTCACGCGCAGCACCGCTTCTTCCTTGGTGATCAGCTTTTCATTCGCCATGTCCATCGCGATCTTGAACGTCGCCGCAGGCGTGCGCTTGCCCGTGCGCGTCTGCAACATGTACAGCGTGCCCTCTTCAATCGTGAATTCCATGTCCTGCATGTCTTTGTAGTGATTCTCAAGTTTTACTCGAACCTTCTCGAGCTGCGCATACGCCTTCGGCATGATCTTCGCCAGCTGCGTCAGATGTACCGGCGTGCGAATTCCCGCCACCACATCCTCGCCCTGCGCATTTGTCAGGTAGTCGCCATAGAAAATCTTTTCGCCGGTGCTCGGGTCGCGCGTAAAGCACACGCCCGTTCCGGAATTATCACCCGTGTTGCCGAACACCATCTGCACTACGTTGACCGCCGTGCCGAGCAAGCCGGTGATTTTCTCCACGCGCCGATACGTCACCGCCTTTTCCGCCATCCACGATCCAAACACCGCACCAATCGCTCCCCACAACTGCTCCATCGGATCGTCGGGAAAATCCTTCCCGGCCTTCTCCTTGAAGTACGACTTGTACTCCGCCACCAGTTCTTTCCAGCCGCTGGCCGACACATCCGTGTCCAGTTTCACGCCAAGGCGATCTTTCATCGCACGCAGCCGGTGCTCCAGATCTTCCTTCGACAATCCCATCACCACCGTCGAATACATCTGCACGAACCGGCGATACGCGTCATACGCGAAGCGCTCGTTCTTCGTCGCGCCCGCCAACCCCTGCACCGATTTGTCCGTCAACCCCAGGTTCAGAATCGTCTCCATCATTCCCGGCATCGACCGCGCCGATCCCGACCTCACGCTCACCAGCAGTGGATTCTTCGGGTCGCCTAGCTTCTTCCCTGTCACCTTCTCCAGCTTGGCCACGTTGTCCTTCACCTGCTTGGCCAGCTCCGCGGGATACTTCTTCCCGTTCTTGTAAAAGTAGTCGCACGTCTCTGTCGAAATCGTAAACCCGGCGGGCACCGGCAGACCGATCTTGGTCATCTCCGCCAGCCCGGCGCCTTTGCCGCCGAGCACGTCGCGCCATTCGCCATCTCCCTCAGCTTTGCCTGCACCAAAAAAATAGACCCACTTTTTCACGGTACGCCTCTCTCTGTAATTTAACTTACTCTCTACCACCGGCCTCAACTCCAGCCCCTACACAAAACTCTAGTAGCAACATTCTCGGTCGGCGCGCCGACCAAACCAACCTTCCCTCTTCGTAGGGGTCCAGCACTGCTGGACCCCTTGCCAATCTCTCCCGAACCTCACCGAATCTTCTAACCGCATCTCATTCCGAGCGAAGCGAGGACCTGCCTTTCCTTCCCCTCGCACCACCGCCTCACTCGATTCCTGGTAACGCCGGCTTCCATCCGGCTCTTTCCACCCCAGCCGGCAAGATGCCGGCGCTACAAACAACGCTAGCACCCCCCCCCCGCCAATGTCGGCGCGCCGACCAAACTACTTCTCCTCGCCCGCCAGCTCCGAAAAATCCGCGATCGTCGTAAACTCCCGCAGCAACTCTCCCAGCAGCGCCAGCCGGTTCTTCCGCACCGCCTCATCCTCCGCCATCACCATCACGTCCAGAAAGAACTGGTCCACCGCCTTGCGCAACCCGGCGATCTCCTCCAACGCTTCCTGATACCGCCCCGCGCGCTTGTCCTCGCTAACCTTCCCCGCGGCCTTGCGCATCGCCGCGTACAGTTCCCTCTCCGCGTCTTTCTCGAACAGGTCCTTATTAATCGTCAGCACTTCGTCGCCAAGACTCGCCTTCTCCAGAATGCGCCGCACGCGCTTGAACGACACCGCCAGCGGCTCAAAGTTCTTCGACTTGCGAATCGCCTTCAGCGCCTTCAGCCGTTTCTCCGCGTCCACCAGGTCGTCTTTGCCCGCCGCCAGCACCGCGTTCACTTCGTCGTATGCGTACCCGGACTTTTCCCGCAGCACGAACCGCGCGCGCTCCAGCAAAAACTCCAGCACCTGCGCCTCTTGCTGCGGCGTAATCGCCTTCTTCGGAGCGTTCGTCAGCAGTGCTTTAGCCGCCGCGCCGATGAACAGCGACAGCGACACGTACATCTTCTCCTCCAGAATAATCTTCACGATGCCCAGAGCCGCGCGCCGCAACGCATACGGATCGCTCGAGCCCGTCGGCACCACGCCCACCGAGAAGCAGCCCACAATCGAATCCAGCTTGTCCGCCAGCGCCACCGCGCATCCCGTCAAATTCCGCGGAATTGGATCGTCCAATCCCACCGGCCGGTAGTGGTCGTACACCGCATCCGCCACTTCCTCCGATTCTCCTTGCGCCTTTGCATAGAGTCCGCCAACCACGCCCTGCAATTCTGTGAACTCGCGCACCATCTCCGTGGCCAGATCGCACTTCGCCAGTTCCGCCGCGCGGTCCGCATCCGCCACATGCGCCTGATGCACGCCCAGGTTGTACCAGCCTTCCGCCAGCCAGCGCGCAATCGCCCGCACGCGCTCCACCTTGTCAAAATAACTCCCCAGCCGCGATTCGTATGTGACCTTCTGTAACTTCGGCAAAATTTCCGCCAGCTTCACTTTCTGGTCAGACTCCCAGAAGAATCGCGCATCCGCAAAGCGCGCCCGCAGTACGCGTTCATGCCCTGCGCGCACCAGTCCCTTGGTATCTTTCGCCAGGTTGATCACCGCCAGGAAGTGCGGGGCCAGTTCCCCGCCTCGCTTCTCCACCGCGAAGTACTTCTGATGATCGCGCATCACCGTGATCAGGATTTCATCCGGCAGTTCGAGGAACGATGGATCGAAGTCGCCCTCGATCACGCTCGGGTATTCGTTCAGGTAGGTCACCAGGTCCAGCAGGTGCGCGTCTTCGTGGACGTGCGTGCCGGTGCGCTTGCTGTGCGCGGCCAGCTCTCGCGTGATTTTTTCACGCCGCTCTTCCGGCCGCACAATCACGCCATTCGCCCGCAGCTTCTTCTCGTAGTCGGCAAAGTTCGTCACGCGAATGTGTGGTTGGCCCAGGAAGCGATGCCCTGTCGTCGTATCTCCCGCGGCCACTCCGCCGAAGGAAAACTTCAGCGGCTTGCCGTCCAGCAGCGCCACGATCCAGCGGATTGGCCGGATGAACCGCGCGCCCTTCAGCCCGGTCCATGTCATGGTCTTCGGCCACGGCAGGTCGTGGATCACCCGCGGCAAAATCTCCAGCAGCAATTCGTGTGCGGTGTGTCCTCGCTTCGTGACCCGCGCCGCGATGCTCTCGCCCTTCGGCGTCGTCACCATGATCAATTCGTGCAACGCCACGCCCTGCTTCTCCGCGAAGCTTACGGCTGCACGTGTCGGCGCGCCTTCAATGTCGTAAGCCACCGCCTTCGGCGGCCCGGTCACTTCCATCTCCACATCCGCCTGCTTGGCAATGATTCCGCGCACCACCGCCGTCAACCGCCTGGGGCCGCCGAACGTTTCAACGGCAGTTCCCTCGCTCAAACTCTCCGCAGTCAAATGCTTCTCGATGATGGTCTTCAGCGCCGCCACCGCCCCAGGCAGCATCCCCGCCGGAATCTCCTCCGCCCCAATTTCAAACAACAATTCCACCCGCCGATCCGTGTACTGGCCGGTCTTCAGACCGATCAGCCGCGTAGCGGCACCGCTCTTCGAAGACGCCGTCTTCTTCGGAACCGCTGCCGCTGCCTTCTTCGAACTTTTCTTCAACGCGCTCATCCCGCCACCTCAGACCAAAGCAAAAATGTCGGCGCGCCGACCGCCCTCGATTTTGGCACGTGTAGTGGCCGAACTTTAGATCGGCCACCAGCCCTGCTGCTGCGAGCTCCACTCCTGGTAGCGTCGGCTTTCTGTCGGCCCAGGCATACCAGCCGGCAAGATGCCGGCGCTACGAAGAGCGCCGCCAATGTCGGCGCGCCGACATTTGGAGTGCGGGAGCCCAGCTCCCGCTTTAGCGCAAATCCAAACGCCAGCACAAACCACCCAACCGCAGCCCGGCTGCCGCCAGCAACTTCGGTCGGCGCGCCGACATTCTCTGTCACGTGTAGTGGCCGAACTTTAGATCGGCCACCCGCAGTGCTACCCCGCATTTTCGCTGAGCCATGAACTGGCCAGTCTAAAGACTGGCCACTACACAACCCAAACTTGGTCGGCGCGCCGACCAAATCGACTGACCCTCTTCGTGGGGATCCATCGGTGCCGGACCCCATTTCGGTTAGATCCGTAATCGGCGCCATGGCGCTGCGACTCTTCGGCCCAATCCACACAGAGCGGGTGGACCTATTGCGCAGCAGTGCGGCGCTCTTACTAGGAATCCTTAACAATGTCTCCGCGCCTACAGATGTTGCTGGCGGCAGCTGGGCTGCCGCTGGGGGATTCGTGCTAGCCTTTGGATTTGCGCTAAGGCGGGAGCTGGGCTCCCGCACTCCAAACGCGCCGAGCGAATCGTGCGCCCTCATCGCCGCACCTCGTGCCGCTTGTCCCCCGGCAATGTCGGCGCGCCGACCAAATCTTTGCCCCCGCTCTGCTCCAGATACGCCGCTGCCGTCCGGCAAGCCAGCGTCCGCACCCGCTGCATCAACGCCGCCCGCTCCGTCGTCGAAATTACGCCG
Source organism: Candidatus Acidiferrales bacterium (assembly GCA_963701055.1). Taxonomy (GTDB): domain Bacteria; phylum Acidobacteriota; class Terriglobia; order Acidiferrales; family UBA7541; genus Acidiferrum. The sequence continues at coordinate 3,425,012 of OY969563.1, forward strand.
CGCGCATCCATCAGGTTAAACAGGTGCGAGCACTTCAGGCAGTGATCGTAAGCCGCCAGGATCGGGTAGCGCTCCCGCGTCTTGGTCGGCGCGCCGACCGAACTTCCCTCTCCTGCCGCAACCTGCCCGGCATCGTGTCCGCGCCCGTGCCCCTCTTTGGTCGGCGCGCCGACCAACTGCTTCCACCCGTCCAGCAGTTCCTTCGCTTCCTTCTCGTGCAACTCAAACTCGGACCGCAACGCCTTGGCATCGCTCCGCTCGAAGCTGTACTCCGAAAGCTGCTGTTCTTCCGCCAGCCTGATCGCGCCGTAGGTCATGTCCTTCGTCCAGCGAATGTCGTACACGCTCTCGACGTCCTGCAGGAACGAGCAGATGCGTTCCAGCCCGTACGTGATCTCCACAGAGATCGGGTCCAGGTCGATCCCGCCGCTTTGCTGGAAGTAGGTGAACTGCGTGATCTCCTGGCCGTCGAGCAGCACCTGCCACCCGATGCCCCACGCGCCGAGCGTCGGCGATTCCCAGTTGTCTTCCTCGAAGCGAATGTCGTGCGCGCGCAGGTCGATGCCGATGGCTTCCAGGCTGCGCAGGTACAAATCCTGAATATCGGCCGGAGACGGCTTCAGGATCACCTGGTACTGAAAATGTTTGTAGAGTCGGTTGGGATTTTCGCCATAGCGTCCGTCGGCGGGCCGACGAGACGGCTGCACATACGCCACGCGATACGGTGCGGAGCCAAGGACGCGCAAGAAAGTTTCCGGGTGCATGGTGCCCGCGCCGACCTCGGTGTCATACGGCTGCTGGAGGACGCAGCCGTGCTTGTCCCAGTAATGCATGAGCTTGAGAATGAGTTCTTGGAAAGTGAGTCCGTGAGGCTTTGGCTTGGATTCAAGTTTTACTTTAGCTATCACAAACACTCCTAAAGCGATTCTTGAGCACGCGAAATTGTTTGTGCTCCGACGGTTGTGTAGTGGCCGAACTTCAGATCGGCCAGCCCTGCCAGCATCGCAACTCTGGCCAGTCTAAAGTCTGGCCACTACACAACCCAACTTTGGTCGGCGTGCCGACCAATTTCCAGGTGCCGCGACTCGTACTCTTGGTAGCGCCGGCATCTTGCCGGCGGGTGTGGCTGAGCCGGCTGGAAGCCGGCGCTACCAAGAACCCAGTCACGTTTCGAGCAGCGCGCGTGTTGCCAGCCTGCGCTCCGTGTGATGCTCGATCCAGTTGAGACCCGCGTCGCGCAACTCTTGCATTCCGGGTAACGCCGTCAATCCTTCGTCCAACTGGTCCAGACGCTGCTTGGCGAAAACTTCCGCCAGTTCCCGCGCTTCGTGGGACACCGGCTTCATCCCCGGGCGGCGGTGCTCCGCGTCATACAGTCCCGGATGAAATGAATCCTGGAACGCGCTTCCCTTCCCGAAGGGCTTGCCGCACACGGCGCAAAGATCGAAGCGCGGCAGCCAGCCCGACAGGCGCACCGTCCAGAACGAAAAGTACGCCAGCGACAGAGCGGTGGCGCCGCGGCGCTCGACTTCCTTGGCGGTCAGCAGGATCAGGCGGAACATCGCTTCGTTCACTTCGTGTTCCGGCAAAACCTGCTCTACGGTTTCGCTGACCAGCGCGAGGCCGGTGCTGAGGCTGTAATCGCTCTGGGCCTTGTTGAACGAGTCGAGCAATTCGGCCTGCTGGATACGCACAAGATCGCGCGTTTCCCGTTCGACGTACCAGATCCGCACATGAGACAGCACCTGGAGCGTGGAGCCGTAGCGGTTCTTCAGGCGGCGCGCGCCGGCGGCTACGCCGCGCATACGTCCCGAGGAGCGGCCCAGAAAACTGACCAAGCGGTCCGCCTCACCCAGAGGGAAAGTCTTCAGGATGATGGCTTCCGTTTCGCGGGCAGGCATGCGCAATGTCGGCGCGCCGACCGCGAGGCGGGCGAAGCGTTTACGGCGCTTCCCGCGCAAAACGAGCGCGCGTGCAGAACATACTTACTTACCATACGCACGGTAGATGACGCAATGACGGCGTGCCGTAAGCTGTGGAGATTGGAGGAGGAAGCGAAGCGAGAAGCGCATGAGAACGCAAGGCGCAGGGTGAGTCGCGAGCGATGTCGAGGCGAGCTTCGCGCGGCGAGGCAATGTCGGCGCGCCGACATTGCCTCGCCTGTGTAGTGGCCGAACTTTAGATCGGCCAGCCATCTTCTCTTTCCACACTGGAACAGGCCAGTCTAAAGTCTGGCCACTACACAACCAGTCTCGTGCGGAGCAGCTGTTCCGCTAGGAAAATGTTGGCGTGCCGACATCTGGAGTGCGGGAGCCCCGCTCCAGCTTTCGTTCAAAGTCAAGCCCCTCCACAACCGCTCAGCGGCAGCCTGCTGACGCCAGCAAACTTGGTCGGCGCGCCGACATTTTCGGTGTGAGTCGGGACAACGCTTTTGTAGGGACGGCGTTCTGAGGCCGTCCCTTTCTCTTTAATCCCGATCCGAGAGCACAGACGGACAAACCAACGGGCCGCTTCAGAAGGCAGGTCCTACAACTGCATCGCGTCCCTGAGCCTCCGATTACGCCGCGAAAGCGGCGGCAGAGCCGCCGCACTCCAAATGCGCTTGCGACGTGATATGCAACGAATCGCCAGCAATATCGGCCCTTTCGGAGGCGCTCCAGATTCTGTTAACCAGGATTTTCGCGAATAAATATTATAGGACGCGGCCGTGTGGCCGCTTGCTTCGAGCCGCCTAAGCAGCAACTTGCGCTTCCCTGCCCGGCTTTTGGCCAGCTTTTGCCGCCTACCAGGCCCCACGGATCCCGCCGCGTTTTTGCTTTTCGAATTTGGGGAATTGCAGTAGCGTAATCGCATCTTGGTCAGGAAATTCCGGGGGTGTGCGATGCGTATCTGGCGATGTGGTGTGTGGCTATGGGCAATGCTGGCGCTGGCAGGCGTCGCGAGGGCGCAGACGATTGCGTGCTCCTCGGATGGTACAAAGAAATACTGCGACGTGGACACCAAGCAAGGCGCTCACCTGGTGAAGCAGCATAGCGACGCGCCGTGCAAGCAGGGTGAATCGTGGGGCTATGACGATAAGGGCGTATGGGTGGACCACGGCTGCCAGGGAGACTTTGCGCCCGGCCCGGGGGCGGCGACTGCGGGGGTTGGTGCGGTGAAAATAGTGACGTGTACCTCGGACGGCGGAAAGAAATACTGCGACGCGAATACACACCACGGCGTAAAGCTGGTGAAGCAACATGGCGATGCGCCGTGTAAGGAAGGGTTGTCGTGGGGCTATGACGGGTTGGGGATTTGGGTGGACCAGGGATGCAGTGCGGATTTTGCGTTGGGAGGAGCGGCGCAACCGACAGGGGCGGGATCGAGCGATGAGGTGGCGGCCAAAGCAGCCGAAGACAAAACGTGTTTGAAGGAAGTGGGCAAGGCGCGGTCGGAACAAATGGTGAAGCAATGCCTGCAAGTTTCTCCGGCAACGCACCCTCCATGCAACGCGCAGAATTCGTGCGAGCTGATCACGGATGAGATTCGCCGGAGTTGCCAGTTGCTGGGGACCGATGGCCCGGGATTTTGCAGCGGCTACCTTAAGTAAGGATGATGAATTGGTCGGCGCGCCGACATTTCTGCATTTTCTGCGTACGGGGCCGGGATTGCTGGACCCCATCCCGGCAAAATCGCTTGTGCGTGCAACCGCGGCACGAACGGCTGCGGCAAGACGCGATGATCGTGCGGACAGGGGCGCAGCAGAGCTGCGCCCCTACGCGGGATCGGAGACTCTACCCGCGGGCAGACAATCGCGGCGGCGTTGGGGTGCTTGGTAGCGCCGGCATCTTGCCGGCTGGAAGCCGGCGCTACCAAGAATCACATTCGTACGAAGGTTCAGTGATGAACGATGATGGTTGGGCGGTTCGCTTTGGTCGGCACGCCGACATTTTTTGGTGCGGCCGATGGCTGCGCGCTTTAGGGTTCCGCGATGATTCCGCTGAAAGACGATAATCCGACACGCACGTTTCCCTTTGTCAATTGGGCGTTGATTGCGACCAACGTGGCAGTGTTCTTTTACCAGGTGCGGTTGCCGCCTCACGCGGCGCAGGCGTTCCTGATACACAATGCCACCGTGCCCATGCGCATCCCGGCGTTTCTGGCGGGATATCTCGGTTTCAAGATGGCGTTCTATCCGATGTTCACCAGTATGTTTCTGCATGGCGGGTTAATGCACCTGCTGGGGAACATGCTCTTCCTCTACGTGTTCGGTGACAACGTTGAGGACTACTTCGGGCACGTGGGCTACCTGATCTTTTATTTGTTCTGCGGAGTCGGATCCGGGTTCATCCATGTACTGTTCAACTTGCACTCTTCCCTGCCCGCGATTGGGGCCAGCGGGGCGATCAGCGGGGTGATGGGCGCGTACCTGGTGCTGTACCCTCGCGCGAATGTGCTGATGCTGTTCTTCATTTTCCTGATTCCGATTCCGGCGGTGTTCGTTCTGGGCTACTGGTTCGTGCTGCAATTCCTCGAAGGCATCGGCGAATTCGGAGCCTCCGCCACCGGCGGCGTAGCGTGGTGGGCGCACATCGGCGGCTTCCTGATGGGCGTACTGATCACGCTGCTGGTGAAGAAAAAATAGTCGGAGCAGTCGGTAGTCTGGAGTCTCGCGTCTGGAGTCTGAAGTCGGCAGTTGAGGGAGAAGCGTCGTTAGCTTACAGCCATTGGCGGAAACTCTTTATGGTTAGCATCTTCCCTGTGGTGGTATGCTGAGGTTTCTATGGCGCCGGAATCGACAAACAAGAAGCAGCACGCGCACCAGTTGATTGAGCGACTGGCGCCCAGCCAAGTCACCGCCGTGGTCGCGGTGCTGGAAGCCATGCTCGATCCAGTTACGCGCGCAATCGCCAATGCGCCGGTGGATGACGAACCGGAGAGCGAACAGGAATGCGCAGCGGTTGCTGAATCGAAGGCCTGGTTCGAGCGCCGTGGTGGCCAAGGAATCTCGCACGAAGAGATGCTCGCCGAGTTCGGCTTCACAAGAAACGATCCGATAAAACAGAAGAGTTAAGCGTGAGGAAGATAGTCTGGTCAGAACGCGCCCGAGCAGACGTGCGGAGTTTGGACCGGGAGACCGCGATGCGCATTTTCGCCGCGTTGCTGCGTTTTGCCGACAGCGGCGAAGGCGATATCAAGAAACTTCAGGGAGATTCGAATGACTTGCGACTTCGGGTCGGAGACTATCGAGTACGGTTCACTGTTGAGGAAGAGGACGAACTGCACATTCACTCCGTCCGCCACCGCAAAGACGCTTATCGATGACGCCGCTGCATCCGTGAGAACCTCAAGTAATGATTGAACTACGCTCACCGGGTTATACCTCCAGGCTACTGGCTACTGGCTACTGACTACCGACTCTTCAAGTGATTCATGAATGCTTGGAGACGTAGTTGACCAGGTAGTCGGAGACTTCTAGTGTTTGTTTAGATCCGTGGAGGTCGGAGGTGGTGACGTCGGTGTGGAGGGCGGACTTCACGCTTTGCTTTAAGAGTTCGGCTTCGTCGTGCCAGCCTAGAAAATCGAGCATCATGCCGGAGGCTAAGACCGAGCCGAAGGGGTTAGCTATGCCCTTTCCGGCGATGTTGGGGGCGGAGCCGTGGACGGGCTCGAAGAGGGAGGTCTGGCCGGGGTGGATATTACCGGAGGGCGCGAGGCCGAGGCCGCCTGCCAGCTGAGAGGTGAGGTCGCTGATGATGTCGCCGAAAAGATTGTTGGTGACGATGACGTCGAACTGGCGGGGGTCGCGGACAACTTCCATGGCGAGAGTGTCTATATAAAGGTGGCGGGAATCGACGTCGGGGTATTCGGCGCGGACGGATTTGAAGGTGCGCTGCCAGAGGTCGCCGGCGAAGGTCATGGCGTTGGACTTATCGGACATGCAGAGGCGAAGGGGTTTGTGGGTGGTGTGGTGCGGATGGGCCATGGCTGACGGGAAACCCGCGGGGCTCGCGGACTCGCCCTGCGCTACAGGAACCGGGGACGCACCGTCATTCAGGCCTTGGCCGCGGGCGTAGTTGAATGCGAAACGGAGGATGCGCTCGACGCCTTTGCGGGAGCTGATGTCTTCCTGGGTGGCGATTTCGTCGGCAGTTCCCTTCTTGAAGAAGCCGCCAGCGCCGACGTAGATGCCTTCGGTGTTTTCGCGGAAAACCATCAAGCGAATGTCATTTGGGACGCGGTCTTTTAGCGGAGTGAAACGCTCGTGGAAAAGTTCGGTGGGGCGGGCGTTGACGTAGAGATCGAGTTTGAAGCGCAGGCCGAGGAGGATGTCGGCGGCGTGCTGGTTGGAAGGGACGCGGGGATCGCCTAACGCGCCGAAGAGGATGGCGTCGAATTCGTCGCGCAACATTTCGACAGCGCCTTCGGGGAGGGTGATTTTCTCACGAAGGAATTTGTCGGCGCCCCAGTCGAATTCGACGAAGTCGATATGGTGATGGCGACGGGCGGTGGCGGCTTTGATGACGTTGACGGCGACGGGTGTGACCTCTTTGCCGATGCCGTCACCGGGAATGACAGCGATGCGCGCGTTGGGACCGCCTTTGCGAAGAGGGATATTGGACACGAGTGTGCCTCCGGAGATTTGGTGCAGAGGGTACGTTAGCACGGGAGCCGCGGATGAAGTAAGGCTGCGCGATGGCGCGTAGAAGAATGTGCCGCACCTACAGCGCTCGCGGATTCGGCGTTCGATACCCAGCCCTTGCGGGCTGGGCTAACTTGTGACGCGCCCCCGGCGCTGCGTCTTCGGGGCTGCGCAGGTGGATGGGAGGATTGTGGTGGCGCAGGCATCCTGCCGGCTGGTGACAAGGGCGATTGGAGCCGGCTGGAAGCCGGCGCTACCAGGGCGGGATTATTTTTGGATCTTCGTTTCGCCCACGTTGGTTGGGGATAGGAGTTTGGTGGGTCGGGTTACTCCTCAAGGGAAGCGGTGGTTCTTTGATTTCGCACAGGGCAAGCGAGCCACCGCGCTCCATGGGGCTTTATACTGGGAATTATGAAAATGGAATCGCGGGCGGCGGAATTGTATTTGGATCTGATGAAGAAGTGTTTGACGCGGTACATTTTTCCGGAGACGGTGCGGCCGTTGCGGAGGCCTCCGTTGACGATCAAGCATATGGCGTGGGTGGCTTACCCGCCGATTGCGGCGTTCCTGGAAAAGCGTGGGATGAGGATTTATACGCAGACGAATGTCGATCTGGAGCGGCGCGAGGCGGGCCGAGATTGGCCGGCGGATGCGGAGACGATGATTGGGTTGAAGCGGCTGGACAATTTGCAGTGGTGCATTGCGGAAGTTTTGCGCGAGGACGTGCCGGGGGATTTTATCGAGACGGGCGTGTGGCGCGGCGGAGCATGCATTTTTATGCGCGCGGCTTTGGAGGCGTATGGGGATGCGACTCGGCAGGTGTGGGCGGCGGATTCATTCGAGGGACTGCCGAAGCCGGACGGACGGTATGCGCAGGATGAGGGTGACCGTCATTGGAAGAAGAGCGATGTACTGGGAGTGTCTTTGGAGCAGGTGCGGGCGAATTTTGCGAAGCATGGATTGCTGGACGAACGGGTGCATTTCTTGAAGGGGTGGTTTAAGGACACGTTGCCCTCCGCGCCGATTGAGCGATTGGCGATCTTGCGGCTGGATGGGGATATGTACGCTTCGACGATGGATGGGCTGGTGAATTTGTATGGAAAGGTGTCGGCGGGCGGGTTTGTGATTGTGGACGATTATGGCGCGGTGGAGTCCTGCCGGAAGGCGGTGGAGGATTTTCGTGCGAGCCAAGGAATTGTGGCGCCGTTGGTGGCGATTGATGGGAGCGGGGTGTTTTGGAGGAAGAGCGGGGGTTGAGAAGTTTTAAGAAACGGTCCGCGCCTGGAGGCGGTCGCACGGGAAGCGAGACATAGCCCAAGAGCCCACACGCAAGAGCGGCGTGTGGGGCGCCCGGGAACGATCACAATTACCCCTAGAGTTCAACCCCTAGAGACCCCGCGCCGGGCGCTGGGGGCAGAGGCACGGGACTGAAGTCCCGCCACTACGGGAAACGGGTGTTTTAGAAGATATAGGGTTGGTTTTTCCAGAGTAGGGGGACGTAGTAGGCGTCCAGGAGCCAGGCTAGGGCGAAGAGGAGGATTATGGCGGGGAGGGTGTAGAGGTAGATGCGGACGGGGAGGGTGCGCGAGAGTGGGACGGCAGGATCGGATTTTAGGCGGAACAGGAAGCCGCTGACGATGCACTATGCAGGCGATGGAGGCGAGTAGGCGTTGTTGCCAGGTGGTGGCGGTGACGAAGAAAGCGGCGTTCATGAGGTACCAGAGGGAGAGGATGCTGAGGAGGAAGGAAAACGCTCTGCCGAGATCGAGAAGCATGCGTAGCCTCCGGGAGGGAGTGAGTTTCCCGAGGAGATTAGTATAGCGCGTGGGGAGTGCGGGTGGCGCGGCGGTTGAGTTGGGTGCATTTGGAAATGATGGTGAGTTGCTGTGATCGAAGATGGATTCCTCACTTCGCGGACTCCGTTCGGAATGACGTGTTTTTTTTGGTGGTGAAACCCAAGACGTTGGCGTAAAGCCAGCGCTACGGGAGATTGTGAGATGGGCGGGGCAGTGCGGTGCGGTCGCGTGTGGTTGGGAATCCAAGACCCACTCTTCGCGGACTCAGAGGCAGGAGTGCCTGTGCCACATGTGGGTTTGTTGGTAAGATTTCGCGGGGGTGGGGGATGGGGGTGAAGTGTGGGGCGGGTATTTCTTATTTTGGGTTTGGTGGTGTTGCGGTGTTGGTTTATGCGGCTTTCCGGCCGGGGGTGGTGCGGATTCAGCGGGCGGTGGTGATGGACGCTTCGGCGGAAAAGATTTTTGGATTGATTGATGATCTTCATTGTTGGAGGGAGTGGGCTCCGCAGGATAAGGGCGATCCGGGGATGGCGCGGGGAGCACGGGGAAAGGACGGATGACGATTACGGAATCGGAGCCGAGCCGTCGAATCAAGGTAGAGGTGGATTTTGAGAAGCCGTTTGCGGTGCACAATGTGAATGAGTTTGTGCTGGAGCCGGTGGGTGGGCGGACGCGGGTGACGTGGACGATGCAAGGGCCGAATGTTTATGTGATGAAATTGATGGGCGTGTTTGTGGATATGGATCGTGTGATGGGAAGGCATTTTGAGATAGGGTTGGAGAATTTGAAGAAGGTGGCGGAGGGGTAGTGGGACGGGATTGTTTCGCCGCAATCGAAGAGGGATTCGTCACTTCGCGGACTCCGTTCGGAATGAAGGATCTTTTCTTGGGTTAAGGACACCGTTGAGATGCCATGGGCCGTGGGATCGGTATACACTACGGGTTGCGGCGAAGGATATAGGATGAGGCGGATTGCGGGATTGCTGGTGCTGGCGGGAGTGAGTTTGGCGTGCGCGCTGCCGGCGCGGGCGCAGCAGATGAGCGTGGCGGAATATAACAAGAAGTCGGCACAAGCGGGAAAGAAGCAGGACAAGGACCGGGCGAAGGCGGCGAAGAACCAGCAGAAGGCGCAGAAGAAAGCGCAAAAGGCGCAGGCGAAACAGTTGAAGAAGGACCGGAAGTCGGATGCGAAGGCGAACCGGTCGTTGCATTGATGTGGTGTGGTAGCGCGGCGGTTTAATCCAAGGACAATTTAGTGTTGTGATCGAAGAGGGATTCCTCACTGCGCGGACTCCGTTCGGAATGACGGTTTTTTTTTGTGGGTCGGGAGGCAAGCCGCCGGAATTTTGCGGACATGGGGCGCGGCGGTGATCGCGGATTTGTTGGGAGGCAAGACGCGGTGGTTGAGATCCTTCGTCGCGGACTCCTCAGGATGACAGCGTTTTTCTTGGGGAGTTGGGTTGATTTGCGTTTAAACCCGGGCCTTTACGAGGCAAAGGGTGCGGCACCCGCGCTGGCCGATCTGAAGTTCGGCCACTACATGAACCCAAGATTGGAACCCCAAGATTGGAACCCCAAGATGCCGGCCTGAAGGCGCGGCGCTACAACAGCTAGAAAACCCAAGACACACAACAGCAAGAAAACCCAAGACACAGGCAGGAGTGCCTGTGCCACTGCGGGCTCGGAGACTCGCCGGGAGTACGATGTATCGTGCCCCTACGACAACCCAAGAGCTGGCTTGAAAGCCAGCGCCACATGGTGGCCCGGTGAGATCGAAGAGGGATTCCTCACAGCGCGGACTTCGTTCGGAATGACGTGTATTGTTTGGGTCGAGTTTGCGGGTGCGTCGCTGGCATAAAGCCAGCGCTACTGGCTATTGTGTGCCGGGGTGGGGTGGAGGAGGAATTGGATGCGGGCTAGTAGGGCTTGTCGGGTGAAGGGTTTTTGGAGGAAGTTGGATTCGTGGAGGGGGGCGGAGGCGGACGTGATCAGGTTGCCAGAATAGCCGGACATGAAGAGGAGCGGGAGATTGGGGCGAAAGAGTTTGGCTTCGGCGGCGAGTTCGGGGCCGGATTTGCCGGGCATGATGACGTCGGTGAAGAGAAGATCGACGGGCGCGGTGGAGCGGAGAACGTCGAGAGCGGCTTGGGCGTCTGGGGCTTCGATGACGCGATAGCCTGCGGACTGGAGAAGAGTGCAGGCGAGCTCGCGCAGAGGCTTGTCGGATTCGACGAGGAGAATTGTGGCGGAGCCTTGTGCGGCGGAGGAATCATTGACGCGTGTTTCGATACGGCGGCCGGCTTCGACAACTTTGGGGAAATAGACGGTGAAAGTAGTTCCCTTCCCTGGTTCGCTGTAAACCTGGATGTGGCCGCCACTTTGCTGGACGATGCCGTAGACAGTGGAGAGGGCGAGGGCGGCGGAATTGTTTCAGTTTGATGAGGCGGGGAAGGTGGTGCGGGGCGAGGCGATGTATGGGGCGGTGTTGGGGTGAGGGGCAGTGGCGAGTGGGGAGTGGCGAGTGGGAGAAATCAAGACCCACACGCAACGGCGGCGTGTGGGGCAGCCGCGAAGTGTGCTGCGACCGAAAGTGTTTTTTTTTGTGGTGAGAGGTTGGTAAGGAAACGGCGCGCCTCGGAAGGCGGCCCCTAGCGCAGTGCGAACCCAAGATGCCGGCCTGAAGGCACGGCGGTACAACGACAAGAAAAATCCAAGACACAGGCGGGAGTGCCTGTGCCACATGCGAAGGCGGAGGAATCGAAGAGGGATTCCTCACTGCGCGGACTCCGTTCGGAATGACGTGTGTGTGTGTGGAAGGCGCTGGCATAAAGCCAGCGCTACACAAGACGCGCGAAGATGGTGACTGGTGTTGGGGATGAGGTGGTTGGTGCGGGTGAATTTGGCGGGCGTGATGGGGGTCACAGCGGATTGTGGAGGGGGGAGGAGGATAGAAGGTGAGAGTGGGAATGCGATTGGCGGGGCGATTGGGCTGCCGCGGGAAGGAGATTTATGATTCAGAAACTGGAGTCGGTGATTGAGAAGCATCCATTTTTTAAGGGGATGTCTGAGAAGCAATTGAAGACAATTGAGGGATGCGCGAAGAACGTGCGTTTCACGGAAGGGCAGACGATATTTCTGGAGGGCGATCCGGCAGATGTGTTTTATTTTCTGGAGAGTGGGGCGGTATCGATTGAATTGACGATGCCGAATCATCCGCGGTCGTCGGTACACAAGGTGGGGGCGGGGGAAATTTTGGGATGGTCTTGGGTTTCGCCGCCGTACCATTGGCATTTTAATGCGCGGGCGTTGAAGGAGACGAGAGCGATTGCGTTTGACGCGCGGTGTTTGCGGTCGAAGCTGGAAGAGGATCATGAGTTGGGATATGAGTTGTTGAAGAGGTTTGCGGAAGTGATTGTGCAGAGGTTAGATGCGACGCAGGTGAGGTTGTTGAAGGTGACGAAGGAGAGTTGAGGGGTAGGTGCGGGTCGGTCGTCAGGAGTTTCGGAGGTGATCATCGCTTGGTTTGTGGTTGGGTTTCGGATGAGATCCTTCGTCGCGGACTCCTCAGGATGACAGCGGGCGTTTTTGAGTAGTGATTTTTTCGTGGCGTGGCGCTGGCATAAAGCCAGCGCTACAAGGGATTGTGAAACGGGCCGCCTCGGAAGGCGGCACCGGCAACGGCGGAAGCTAAGATGCCGGCCTGAAGGCACGGCGCTACAAGAAGAAAACCCAAGAGGCATAGGGAGGCGCTGGCATAAAGCCAGCGCTACAAGAAACGCGTTGTGGCTCTTGGTTTGGTGATACGGGGAGTTTTTTGTTGGAAAAACTTGAGAGGCACCTTTTGCGGCCTCCGGGTGCAGGCTGGCCGATCTGAAGTTCGGCCAGTACATTGAAACCAAGACAACCTGGAACGTACGAGGAGAGGCGGGAGGTTGTGCCTGCGTGAAAGAGACGGAGCGCTGCGGTAGTGCAAAGATAAGGTAGAGTGTGTGGGGTTGGGGAGGCAGCGAGAATGGCGGCGATTATGAATCATCCTGGTGTGGTGTTGGTGTTTACGTTTGCGGCGTTGTGGGTGGCGTCGTGGGCGGGATCCGTGCTTCGCAAGAGGCGGGGAGCGTTGAGCGCGGATGAACGGGATGATTTGGGAATGGTATTGACCGCAACGCTGACATTGCTGGGGTTGATTATTGGATTTACGTTTTCGATGGCCATCAGCCGGTACGACCAGAGAAAAAATCTGGAAGAGGAAGAAGCGAATGCGATCGGGACGGAATACGTGCGGGCGGATTTGCTGCCTGCAGCGAATGGAGAAAAAGTTCGGGAATTATTGAAGAGCTATCTGGAACAGCGGATTTTGTTTTACAAATCGCGCGATGCGGCGGAGTTGGCACAGGTGAATGCGAGGACCTCACAATTGCAGGCGGAATTGTGGAACGCGGTGAAGGGGCCGGCGGAAACGACGCCAACGCCGGTGGCGGCGCTGACATTATCGGGGATGAACGATGTGCTGAACTCGCAGGGATATACCCAGGCGGCGTGGTGGAACCGGATACCGATTGCGGCGTGGGTGTTGATGTGGGTGATCGCGATTCTCTGCAATTTGATGATTGGGTATTATGTGCGGCCCGCGGACCGGAGATGGATACGGCTGGTGGTGATGCCATTGGTGGTGGCGGTGTCGTTTATGTTGGTTGCGGATATTGATAGTCCGAGGAAAGGAGTGATCCGGGTGAAGCCGCTGAATTTGGTTAATTTGCAGGAGGGCTTGAAGTGAGTGGATTGAGGTGGAGGAGTGACAGACGCGCGGTTTTTGTGGGGATTTGGGTTGATTTGCGTCTAAACCCGCACCCTTAAAAAGCAAAGGGAGCGGCACCCGCGCAGACTTCGGTCGGAGTGACGGTTTTTTCTTGGTGAAGGAACCCAAGATGCCGGCCTGAAGGCACGGCGCTACAAGGGAAAGAAAACCCTGGAGCTACCCTTCGCGGACTTGGGGTTGGGGCTGGCCGATCTGAAGTTCGGCCAGTACATTGAAACCCAAGAGACGGGTCTAAAGACCCGCCACTACGGGGGCACGATTTATCGTGCCCTTACGTTGTGCGGACGACTGGGATGCGCTGCTTATTGGATTGGGTTGCCGTCGGGGTCGATTTTGTGGACTTCGCCTATGTTTAGGGAGCGGATGCCGGCTTCTACTTTGGACATGTCGCCTACTACTACCCAGACCAGGTGGTTTGGTTCTATGTATTTTTTTGCTACTTCGTTGGCTTCTGCCGGGGTTACGGCCAGGACTTTTTGGGTGAAGGTGTTGTAGTAATTTTCGGGCAAATTGTATTGGAGGATGTTGGCGTAGGCGCCGGAAAGTTGCTGGGTGGTTTCGAAGCTGCCGGGAAGCGCGAGAGTGGCGTTGGATTGTTCGTCTTTTAGTTCGGGCTCGGTGATGGGCTTGCCGCCGACGATATCTTTATATTCGTCGATCAAGACTTCCATGGATTCCTTGGTTTTATCTGTCTGCACGGGGGAGAAGCTGACGAAAGGACGCTGGCCGCGCGCGGGAATCAGGCGAGAGCCGACGCCGTAAGACCAGTGCTTGTCTTCGCGCAGATTCATGTTGATGCGGGAACTGAAGTTGCCGCCGAAGATGTCGTTGACGAGCATGAGCGGAATCTGGTCGGGATTGTTGAATGGCGGAGCGAGCTGCGCGGCGAGGATGAGGCTCTGGCCGGAGCCGGGACGATCGATGAGATAGACGACGTCTTTCGCGGGCTGCGGAACATCCGGAACATTGACAGTAGGAACGTCGCCGGGCTTCCAGGAAGCAAAAAGTTTTTCGAGCTTGGGAGTGATTTCGGCGAGCGTGGTGTCTCCCACGATGAGAAGCGTAGCGTTGTTGGGTTTGTACCAGGTGTCGTGGAACTTGGCGAGATCAGCGCGGGTCATTTTTTTGACGCTGTCGGTGCTGCCGGTGCCGATGAAGGTTTCGTCGTAGGGATGACCTTTGCCGAAGAGGAGCGTGGGAAGAACGCGCAAGCCCATGGAGAAAGGCGTGACCTTTTCGCGCTGGATGGCGGCGAGGCGTTCTTTTTGCAGGCGCTCGAATTCTTTTTCGGGGAAAGCCGGATGGAGAATTAGGTCGGCGTAAATGTCGAGGGCTTTATCGAGATTGAGCTTGAGGGCGTTGAGACTGACGCTGGAATAATCGAGATTGGCGCCGGCGTTGAAGTTGGCGCTGAGGGATTCGAGATCTTCGCTGATTTTGAGGGAATCGCGCGTGGGAGTTCCCTCTTCGAGCATGCGCTGGGCGAAGCTGCACGTGCCGAGAGCGGAAGTGGAATCGGAGGAATAGCCGCCTTTGACGAGAAGCGAGAAATTGACGACGGGCGCGGTGTGGCGCTCGGCGAGAACAACTTTGAGGCCGTTGGAAAGCGTGGCCTGTTGCATCGGAGGAAGCTTGAGAGATTCGGCGGAGCCTTCTGCGGGCGGCTTGGAACGATCGATGGCCGGGCCGGTTTTGTAATCGGTGGGATAGGGCGTGACTTGGAGAACGTAATCGCCATCGCTGAGCCACTCGACGGCGGCTTTCTTGACGGAGGCGGGAGTGGCGGCCTGAATGCGCTTTAGATACGTTTTGTAGCAATCGGGATCACCTTCAAAGGTCTGGCAACTGGCGAGGATGTCGCTTTTGCCGCCGAAGCCGCCGATGCGTTCCATGATGCGGGCATAGCGGCCGAAGATTTGCGTTTTGGCGAGTTCGAGTTCGGATTCGGTGGGACCATCCTTCAGGAATTTCTGCAATTCTTCATCGGCTTCTTTTTCGACGAGGGTGAGATCGCCGCCGGGTTTGGCGGTGAGTTCAAAGGTAAATTGCCCGGCAATTTCGTTGTTGCTGTCTTCGGCGGTGGCGCTGGTGGCGATTTGATCCTTGTAGACGAGGCGCCTGTAGAGCCGCGAAGTTTTCCCCTGGCCGAGAACGCGCGCAGTGAGATCGAGCAAGGCTTCATCGGGCGAGCCGGTTTGGGGAACGTTCCAGACACGATAGGTGCGGGCTTGCGGGACATTGTCCTGGACGGTGCCGCGATGCGTGCCGGTGCGCTTGGCGACCCAGACTTCCTGGCGAGCGATGGGAGGAACGGCGGGAATGGCGCCGTAATATTTTTCAACTTTTTGGCGGGCGACTTCGGGAGTGATGTCGCCGGCGAGGACCAGGGTGACGTTGTTGGGGCCGTAATAACTCTTGAACCAATCCTGGACGTCGGTGAGAGAGGCGGCGTCGAGATCTTTCATGGAGCCGATGACGGTCCAGGAATACGGATGGCCATCGGGATAGGTGTTTACGGTAATGAGTTCGTCGCTGACGGCGTAAGGCTGATTTTCGTCCTGGCGTTTTTCGTTCTGGACGACGCCGCGCTGGAGATCGAGCTTTTTCTGATCGAGGACGGGGAGGAGATGGCCCATGCGATCGCTTTCGGCGAAGAGGACGTAATCGAGCATGGAGGTGGGAACATTTTCAAAGAAATTGGTACGGTCGTTATTGGTGGTGCCGTTGAGGTCGGTGGCGCCGATGCGTTCCATGGCGTTGATGTAGGTGAAATTGAAATTTTCGCTGCCGCTGAACATGAGGTGCTCGAAGAGATGAGCGAAACCGGTGCGGCCGGTTTTTTCGTTTTTGGAGCCGACGTGATACCAGGTGTTTACGGCGACGATGGGGGCTTTGTGGTCTTCGTGGATGAGGACGGTGAGACCGTTGGGGAGAACGAATTTGGTGTAGGGGATGTCGGGAATGGGGATGGCGTTGGATTTGGAGGTGGATTTTGTGGTGGTGGATTTGGGCTTGGCGGCGGGAGCTTGGTCTGTGGTTTGGGCGACGGCGGGGATGGCGGTGAGGAGTGCGACTGCGGCGAGGATGATGGCGCGGATGGACGAAGATTTGTGGATCACAGTGTGCTCCCTGAGAATTTTGGTGCAGCGCGGATTGGGGACGTCGTGAGTAAGTGTCCCGGCGTGGGTATTTTACCTTTGGAGTTGGGGAGATGCAAAAGGGGAAGGAGGGGGATTTTTTCGGAATTAAGGCGGATCGATCGAAGAGGGATTCTTTCCGAAAAAGACGCGGAAAGGGGCGGCGGTCCCCACTACGCGGACTCCGTTCGGAATGACGGGTGTTTTTTTTTTGCCCGAGAAAAACCCAAGATGCCGGCCTGAAGGCGCGGCGCTACAAAGGCAGAAGACCCAAGAGCCACCTACCCTTCGCAGAAGGCGCTCAGAGTGGGGCACCCGGGACGAAAGAGGAAAGCAGGTCCCTCGCTGCGCTCGGGATGACAGTTGTTTTGTCTGATGGGAAACCCAAGAGCTGGCATAAAAGCCAGCGCTACATAACCCAGGAGCACAGGCTGAAGCCCTATGCTACGGGTTGGTTGGGGCGGGGAACTTATTTGGGGGTTGGGGGGAATTTATGGGTGATGGATGGAAGGAAATGGAAAGGTTGGGATATGAAGATAGCGATGAAGACGGGATTGGCGGCGCTGGCGTTGGCGCTTAGTTGTGGAGTGATGGTGGCGCAGGATGGGCCACGAGATTTTACGGCGGCACCGGGCGAACCGATGATGGGGCCAGGCGGGCCGGGCGGCGGCGACGAGGGATTTGTCGATCCGGATGGACCGGCAGGACGTGGCGGTGCACGGAGGATGGGACGGGATGGCGAGCGCGGCGGACATGGGCGGAGCGAGTTTGGATTGTCCCGGATGTTGAGCAATCCGGATATTCAGCAGAAGGTGGGCGTGACGCCGGAGCAAGTGGCGAAGATTCGTCAGCAGGAAACGGCCTTCCGGAAGACCGCGATTCAGCAGCGAGCCGATCTGGAAGTGAAGCAGATTGATTTGCGGGATTTGCTGGCGGCGGATAAGCCGGACCGCGCGGCTATCGACCGGCAATTGCAGGCGATCAGCACTTCGCGACTGGCGATGGATAAATCGCGGATTGATTTTCGGTTGAATATGAAGGATGCGTTGACGCCGGAGCAGCGGGAGAAGTTGCGGCAGGCGATGAAGGAACGTATGCAGGCGCGGCGAGGAGAAGGACGACGCGGCGGGCCTGGTGGTCGCGGGCAGCGCGGGCCGGGAAGTGGTAAAGATGGTGCGGCTGCGCCGCCGGCGGCTAAGCCGGGGGAGTAGAGTTTTTTTCGAGGAGAGGTGGGCGGCGAGAGAGATCTCGCCGCCTTTTTTTTGTGTGTGGGATCGGCGAAATCGAAGAGGGATTCCTCACTTCGCGGACTGCGCTCGGAATGACGGGGTTTGTTTTTCGGCGGTGCGGAAGGGACCCCAAGCCCCGCCTTTCGCGGACTCTGGGTGGGGCGGCTGGCCGATCTAAAGTTCGGCCACTACATGAACCCAAGATGCCGGCCTGAAGGCGCGGCGCTACAAACCCAAGACCGCCCCAAGACAACCCCAAGACACAGGCAGGAGTGCCTGTGCCACTGGGTGGCTGGGATTGTGAGAAAGTTCGGAATCCCTCAGCGGCTAAAGCCGCAGTGATTTCGCAACAGTGACGGCATGGCTGAAGCTATGCCCTGACGAACGACACGAGTATACGTAGGGATTCCAAAGCCCGGCGGCTACCGGGGTGTGTTGGGTGGGATTGTGCGCGGCCGGGAGGGGATTTCTTGCGGCGGCGTTTGCTGGGAGCGGTGAGGCGGAGAAGGATAGGAGCGGAGTGGGATCGTGGGAGTGGGATGTTATACGCCTGGTGATACTCGAGGAGTGTCAAGAGATTCTGGACGAATTCTTCACCCCAGGCGTGTTCGACTTTGAGAGCTACGGCGTAGGCGCTGAATTCATCGAGAGTGCGGGGAGTTTGGCCTGGTTGATTGTCTTGATTGAGACGGCCGGAATCGGTGCGCGCGAGGAATTCGCGGAAGTTTCGCAATTCGGCAAGAACGCTGCTTCCCTTCCGAGTGGGAGCACTCAGGGCATGGCGAAAAATAAAGTTGATAAGAAGCAACACGGCCAGGAATAGCGCGAAGACGGTGGAAGTGAGGACGGCAAGAAACATAAAGGCGGCGCAGGCCGAGCCAGCCAGAAAAATTGGAATAGCGTCGTTGATGTCCAATGGCCTGCTGGGCCGGTCGTCCCAAGGGATAAAAGAAGTCAGCTTATGGAAAGTGGCGGGCCACACGCGCAACCCGGCGTTCAGGCATGAAGCGCCGAGAAGAATCCAGATAGCGAAGAACGCGTAAGAGGCAAGCAGCGGGTGATTTTCCATCGCGACAGTGGAAATAGCCACAGGAATTGCGGCGAGCAAGGAAAACGCAACACCGATCCACCAGAACGGCAAATGCGCGGAGATAAACTCCGGCCTGACGATGGGATCGAGAACGTCGATGAAGCCCGCGTAGGTGGTGCAGAGACGTTCGTATTCGACGGAATCGAACGAATAGCGGGGAATGGCAATGAAGAGGGACGTGAGAATTACAGATTCTTCCGGCGGGAGAGAATCCTGCGGCTCGCGTAATCTCTTGAGGTCGAAGCGATCTGCGTTCTGGCCGAGTTCGAGGATGCCTTTGCGAGAAAGGGAGACGAGCGCGGCCACGAAAGCACGTTCATAGCTGCCATTTTCCACGAGAGCCGCGGCAAGGGCAGGGGAGATCCCCAATGGCGGGCGATATTGGGGGATGAGTATGGGATTGCGCGGCTTGACACGAAAAACAAGAAATAGCACGAGGTAATACAGAAGAACGAAGGCCACGCCTATCCAGGCTTGGACGTAGCGCGGCGAAAGGGCTTCGGAGATGAAAGGCATGAATGCTAGTGGAGATAGTACAGGGAAAGTTGGGAGAATCCCAAGAGCGGAGGGCGCTGAGGGAGGAGCGCGGAGATCGCGGAGATAGTAGTGCTGTGCTGGGATTTTGGATCTTGCGGACACGGGGCGCGGCAGTGCGGCGCCCCTACGCGGAGGTGGTGACGGATTGTTGGGAGGCGGATCGAGAGGGATTCCTCAATGCGCGTATTAGCGTTCGGAATGACGGGTTATTATTTTTTCGGGGAGTTGAAAGAACCGAAGACCCAGCCTTCGCGGACTCAGAGTGGGCACAGCGGAACGGAGAGCAAAGCAGGTCCCTCGCTGCGCTCGGGATGACATTTATTTTTTGGGGTTGGAGAAGATTGGCCGATCTAAAGTTCGGCCACTACATGAACCCAAGATGCCGGCCTGAAGGCGCGGCGCTACAAACCCAAGACAGCCCCAAGACCGCCCCAAGACACAGGCAAGAGTGCCTGTGCCGTTGGGAGACGCAAGACCGACACGCAGCGGCGGCGTGTGGGGCACCCTGGGGAAGAGAAACCCGAGACGCTGGCGTAAAGCCAGCGCTACGAGACCCACAGGAGTGCCTGTGCCACAGGGAGGTTGCGGGCATGGGGCGCGGCGGTGCGGCGCCCCTACGCGGAGATCGCGGATTGTTGAGAGGCAAGATGCGGTAGTTGAGATCCTTCGTCGCGGACTCTTCGGGATAATCAGGCACTTTTTTTTGGAGATTGTTCGTGGTGTTGGAAAGAGAATGTTTGTGGGGGTGGTGGGGTGGGCATAGAATTTGGGGTGGAGGTGGGGTATGGGGATGGACCGGCGGGAATTTTTGGGCGCGGTTGGCGGGGCGGCGGCGATTGGTGGAGTGGGCGAGGCGCTCACGGCAGCGGGAACGTGGGGGAAGAATATGGAAATGGTGCCACGGCGGGCTTGGAAAGATGGGATCGAGCTTTCGATATTGGCGTTGGGCGGAATTGTGGTTTGCAAAATGCCGCAGGAAGAGAGTTCGCGGCGAGTGACGGAGGCTTACGAGCGCGGGATTAATTATTTTGACTGCGCACCTTCCTATTTTGATGGCGAGGCGGAGATGAAGTTGGGCGAGGCGCTGCGGCCTTACCGAAACAAAATATTTTTGGCGGAGAAGACGCAAAAGCGGGATGCGAAGTCGGGGCGAGTGGAACTGGAGCAGACGCTGCAACGGTTTCATACCGATCATGTGGATTTGTACCAGTTTCATGCGGTGGGTTCGATGGAAGATGTGGACAAGATTCTGGCGCCGGGCGGGGCGGCGGAATTATTCTTTGCGGCGAAGAAGGAGGGCAAGGCGCGGCACTTGGGATTTTCCGCGCACAACGCGCCGGCAGCGATCCGGTTGATGGACGCGCTGGAACTGGACAGCGTGATGTTTCCGGTAAATGTGAATGCGTGGGAGAATGGCGGGTTCGGTCCACAGATCATGGCGAAGGCGAAAGAAAAAGGGATGGCGCGGATGGCGTTGAAGGCGCTGGCGATGGGATTGTGGCCGAAGGAGATGAAAGAGAGCGAGCGGCCGTGGGCGAAATGCTGGTACGAGCCGATCGCCGATCCGGAGATGGCGAAGCTGGCGCTGCGGTTTACGTTGAATCAGGATGTGACGGCGGCGGTGCCACCGGGAAATGAAAAGATATTCGATATGGCGATGGAGTTGGCGAGTGGGCCGCTGCCGGTGTTGAGCGCGGAGGAGTTGGAGGGGTTGAAGAGGAGTGTGGGGAAGTTGGAGCCGGTGTTTCGGGCGTGAGGGGACGGAAGATTGGAAGTGGGCGTCGAGGATTTGAGATGGTGGGTAAGACGCGTGGGTTGAGATCCTTCGTCGCGGACTCCCCGGGATGACAAGTGCAATTTTTTGGATGGAACAAGACGGATCGATCAAAGAGGATTCTTTCCGCGAAGGGAGTGGCGGCCCTCACTTGGCTGGGCTTTGTTCGGAATGTCGGGGTTGTTTGGTGTTTCTCGGATCGAGAAGTAGAGGATTCCTCAGGGGCTGAAGCCCTGTGCTTGGTCGCTTGATGTCGGAGCTGAAGCTCCGACCCCTAGAAGAAGGAACCCAAGATGCCGGCCTGAAGGCGCGGCGCTACAAGGACAAGACCTATCGTGAGGTGTGGGACAATGGGGGGATGTGGTTATGCGGGAAGACTTGCTAGGGGTTGGTGCGGGAGATTATGAAGAAGAGCGACCGGCGGATGATTCGCGGGATTGCGCTGTTCAAGTTGGCGAAGGCGGCGCTGATGGTTGCGGTGGGAGTGGTGGCGCTACGGTTGGTACATAGTGATATTTCCGGAGTTCTGGAGGAGTGGGTGCCGCGGCTTGGATTTGGACCGGCGAGCCATCATGTGGGGCGGCTGATGCTGGAAGCGACGAAGTTGACGCCGACGCGGATCCGGGAAGTGGGCGCGGGGAGTTTTCTGTATGCGGGGCTGTTTTTGACGGAAGGGCTGGGGCTGTGGTTTTACAAGAAGTGGGCGGAGTGGATGACGATTTTGTTGACGAGTTCGTTGTTGCCGGTGGAGATTTGGGAGATTTTCAAGCATCCGAATGGGTGGAAGGTCGCGTTGCTGGTGGTGAATTTGGGATTGGTGGCGTATTTGATTTATTTGGTTAGGAAGGAACGGGGAGTGGTGGAGGGGTAGAGGTTGGGAGGCGGGACGGGTGTTTTTTTGTGGAGACACGAGCGAGCTTGAGATTGGGGATTTTGCGGACATGGGGCGCAACAGTGCGGCGCCCGTACGAAGAGACCCCAAGACGCTGGCGTAAAGCCAGCGCTACAAGACTTTGGCTGTGGCGATTAGGAGGCGGAGTGGGAGTGTTGGAGTTGGGAACGGAGGAAGGAGAGGGTGCGTTCGCGGGCGATTTTGGCGGAGGTGGGTTCGTAGTCGGGGCGATGATCACAGTTGAAGCCGTGGCCGGCGTTTTCGTAGAGGAAGACGGTGACTTCGGGATGGGCTTGCTCGATTTTCTGAATTTCGGAGATGGGAATGTGTTTGTCTTTTGCACCAAAGTGCAGCATGACGGGACAGCGCGGTTGTTCAGCAACGAATCGTGAGATTTGCCCGCCGTAATAAGCTACAGCGGCGGCGGGATTGAGACGCGTGGCGGCGAGCCAGGCGAGAGTTCCCCCAAAACAAAAACCAATGACGGCGACTTTGCGGCCGGGAGCAGATTGCGCGGCGAAATTGATTGCAGCGGAGACGTCGAGGAGCGCCTTGTCGATACCGATCTGCTGGACGATTTGCATGCCGCGGTTGGCGTCGGCGGAATTGTAATTGAGCTCGATGCCGGGTTGCACGCGGTCGAAAAGAGCGGGGGCAATGGCGTAAAAACCTTCGCTGGCATAGAGATCGACGACGGCGCGGATGTGGCGGTTGACGCCGAAGATTTCCTGGACGATGACGACGGCGGGAGCGGCGGGATTCGCGGGCGTGGGTTCGGCGAGATACGCGGCAGGATGATGGCCGTCTGAGGCGGTGAGTTGGACGCGGGAACCCATGGAAGAAGGAATTCTACACTGAAGAGCGGTCGGGGCAAAAAAAATCGAGGACTAGGGGCACCCCCATCCGCCCAGAGAGAGCACCCCTAATCCTCGCAGTTACGGGGGATAGAGTAGCGGAGGAGGGGTGAAGGATCAATCAGGGTTTCCCTGTAATTTGGGTCGGAGGAATATGGGGTTGGATAGGTTAGGGATTGATGAATGGGGAAACGCGGGAAGATTAACGCGGAAGACGCAGCGCGAGGAGCGCCGAGGGCACGGAGAGAGTGAGGCGTTTTTGTGAGGTGGATGGGAAGTCGGCAAGACGCGGCGAGGTTGCGGACATGGGGGGCGGCTGTGCGGCGCCCCTACGAAGACACCCCAAGACGCTGGCATGAAGCCAGCGCTACAAAACCCAACAATCCAGGAACACAGGCAGGAGTGCCTGTGCCACGTCAATTCCCTACTGGGCTGAAGTGAGAGTTGGTGGGTGGGTAATAAAAGGGATTGCAATGGGGGTGGGCGGGGACTAGGATGACGGAAGTTTTTGGGTTTGGGGGTGGTTATGAAGGTTGCAGAGCTGATCGGGTCGCGCACGGATGTGTATTCTATTTCGGCAGAGACCACGGTGATGGAAGCCGCAAAATATTTGCGGGAGAAACAAGTGCGGTCGGTGGGCGTGATGGATGGGACGGGAAAGCTGGCGGGAGTTGTGTCGCAGAGCGATATATCGGACAAGGTGGCGGCGGAGAACAGGTGTCCGGCGTGGATGAAAGTTTCCGAGATCATGAGCCGGGAGTTGTTTACGGTGACGCCGGAGATGACGTTTGAAGAGAGTTTGCGGTCGATGGAACAGAACGGCGTTTATCATTTGTGCATTCTGGATGGGCAGAACCGGTATCGCGGGATGTTGTCGGTGAGCGATTTGTTGAAAGTGCTGGCGACGGATCATAAGGGGCGGGCGGATTTGTTGGAATCGTATATGTTTCCTTCGCGGTAGGACGTTTTCCTGGAAAATTTGGGAATTATTGGAGAGTGCGCAGGGGTGTGTTCGCGTGGGACAAGAGAGAAGGGAAAAATTGGAAGTTGGAAGAGAGACAGGAGGTGGTGGAAATTTTTGATCGAAGAGGGATTCCTCGCTTCGCGGACCGCGAGCGGAATGATGTGGTCGCGGACAGCGCGCGGTTTGTGGTGAGTTGGGTTAATTTGCGTCTAAACCCGCACCCTTAGAAAGCAAAGGGTGCGGCGCCCGCGCAAGATCACCCAAGAGCCACCCTTCGCGGACTCAGGGTGGGGAGGCTGGCCGATCTAAAGTTCGGCCACTACATAACCCAAGAACACAGGCAGGAGTGCCTGTGCCACTTGTGCGGTCAGGGTGTGGAGGAGGCCGGGGAGAGTTTTTGTTGGAGTTGGTCGCGGAGTTGTTTGGCGCGTTGGCCGGCGGGGCTGTCTGGGTCGAGCGTCAAGTACGTGTCTAAATCTTCCAGGAGAGCGGTGTAATTTTTTTGCTGGAGATGGATGTTGGAGAGCAGGCGGTAGACGATGGGGGCGCCGGGAGCGAGGAGGCGGGCTTCTTCGGCGGCGGATTGGGCTTCGGTGAGGCGATTTTGTTTCAGGAGAAGGCGGCCGAGTTCGTAGTGACCCAGCCAGAGCGTAGGATTTTGTTTCACGCCAGCGCGGATGGATTGGTCGGCTTCGGAAATTTTTCCAGTATCGAGGAGAACGGCGCCGAGACCGATTTGCGCTTCGGGATATTTGTTGTTGCTGAGATCGATGGATTTGCGGAAGAAAGATTCGGCATCGGCGCGATTGCCAAGGGTGAGTTGGGCCATGGCGAGCTGGTAGGAGGCTTCGTAATATTCGGGAGCGGCGGCGAAGGCTTGCTGGAAATCGGCGAGCGCGGCCTGGGCGTTTTTATCTTCATAAAGTTTCTTTTTGCCGGATTCCATGAACTCGCGGGCCTTGGCGGGCATGGTGAGTTCGTGGACGGAGACGGTTTGCGAGTGGAGGGACTCGTTGGATTTGGAAATGGATTTGAGATAGATGATGACATCTTTGTCGGAGGCCATGGAGACATCGACGTCGGTGGAGTAATGTTCGCAGCCGGGGGCGTCGATGGTGATGAAATATTGCGCGCGGCGGAGGTCGCCGAAACGGAATTGGCCGGCGTCGGTGGTGGATTGGGATTCGATGAGTTGATGCTGGCTGTCGTAGAGGGAGACGGTGACGTCTTTGGCGGCGCTGTATTCGTTTCCGTAGTAGACGTTGCCGGCGATGGTGGTGGGCTTTTGGGCGAGCATCGCGAGAGGGAGAAGAAGAAAGAGGATTGGAGCGAAGAGCCGGGACATTGTGGGCCTCCGGTGAGGGGGAGTATAGCATTTGTCGATGAAGGGGGAGGAGGTTTAGGAGGTGGAGGAAGTAAAGGAGTGAGAGGGACGCGGGGAAAGACTAACGCAGGGCGCGCTGAGGGAAGAGCGCGGAGGACACGGAGAGGGTGGGATCGCGGATCGCCGGGAGGCAAAACGCGGGAATTGAGATCCGTCGTCGCGGACGCCTCAGGATGACAGCGGGTATTTTATTTTGTGGTGGTGAAATCCAAGACGCTGGCATAAAGCCAGCGCTACGATTGACAATGTTTTTATTTGGTCGGGGTATGGGAGGGAACGGTGAGGAACGTTTTGGCGGTGGGGATGTTTTTTGTGTTGGGGAGCGCGATGGCGGGAGTGGGTTTGGCGCAGAGTACTCCGGCTGCGAAAGCGACTGCGACCCAGAAGCGGAGCGCGCTGCAGGATACTTCGGCGGAGCCGCGGGTGATGCGTTTGTGGGAGGGGGCGGCGCCGGGGGCGTTGGGAGATGCGGAGGAGGACCGGCCGACGCTGACGTTGTATGCGGCTGCGGAGGCGCATGCGCCGGGGCCGGCGGTGATTGTGATACCGGGCGGGAGTTATGAGTGGCTGGCTACGAATCATGAAGGAAGGCAGATTGCGAATTGGCTGAATGCGATGGGGATTACGGCATTTGTGCTGAAGTACAGGCTGGGGCCGAAATATCACCATCCGGTGGAATTGGAGGATGCGCAGCGGGCGATACGCATGGTGCGGGCGCGGGCGAAGGAGTTTGGCGTGTTGCCGGACAAGATCGGGGTGATGGGATTTTCCGCGGGAGGACATCTGGCGTCGACGGCGGAGACACATTTCGATGCGGGAAATGCGGGAGCGGCGGATGCAATCAATGGTGTGAGTTCGCGGCCGGATTTTGCGGTGTTGTGCTATCCGGTGATTTCGCTGGTTGCGGATTATGCGCACACGCATTCGCGGGACAATTTGTTAGGGGAGAATCCGCCGAAGGAGTTGGAGAAGGAATTGTCGAGCGAGTTGCAAGTGACGAAGGAAACGCCGCCGACGTTTTTGTGGAGCAGCACTACGGATGATGTGGTGCCGGTGGAAAATAGCGTGGCGTTTTATATGGCGTTGCGGAAGGCGGGAGTGTCGGCGGAGTTGCATATTTTTGCGGAGGCGCCGCATGGAGTGGGGTTGGATCTGCGGGATCCGTCGGTGGGGATGTGGGGGGAGTTGGTGGTGGAGTGGATGAGGGGGAGAGGGGTGTTGCGGTGAAAATCGAAAAGGGAAAATTGGAATTGGGGGGAATAAAGCGAGAGAGCGGGGATTTTCGTTGGGTGGCAAGGCACGTGGGTTGAGATCCTTCGTCGGGAACTCCTCAGGATGACACGCGTTTTTTTGTGTTGGTCGAAGAGGGATTCTTTCCGCGAAGGGGGGCGGTGCTGGCTGCGCGGACTCCGCTCGGAGTGGCGGTTTACTTTACGGCGAAGGTTGGCCGATCTAAAGTTCGGCCACTACATTACCCAAGATGCCGGCCTGAAGGCGCGGCGCTACAAGAGCAAGAGGACCCCTCGACGCACCCTTCGCGGACTCGGGGCAGGAACCCAGGAACAGAGGAACCCCCAAGAGTTCGGAGAACCCCAACAGGCCCCGCGCCGGGCGCTGGGGGCAGAGGCACGGGACTAAAGTCCCGCCACTACGGTTGGAGTTAGACGGGGACTTGGGAGGAGAGGGTTTCGTTTACGATTTTGCCGTCGAAGAGGTGGACGGTGCGTTCGGCGTGGTTGGCGTAGCGCGGGTCGTGAGTGACCATGCAGATGGTGGCGCCGCTTTGGTGAATGTCCTGGAGAAGTTCCATGACGGAGTCGCCATTTTTGGAGTCGAGGTTTCCGGTGGGCTCATCGGCGAGGAGAATCATGGGATCGCCTACGAGCGCGCGTGCCACCGCGACGCGTTGCTGCTGCCCACCGGAAAGCTGTGCGGGATAATGCTTCGCGCGGTGCGCCATCTGGACGCGTTCTAGGGCCGATTGGACTTTTTCCTTGCGTTCGGAAGAGGCCATGCCGCGGTAGGTGAGCGGGAGTTCGACGTTTTCGTAGACGGTAAGATCGCCGATGAGGTTAAAGGCCTGAAAGATGAAGCCGATTTCGCGATTGCGAATGCGGGAGCGGTCGCTGAGCTTGAGGCTGGCGACGGGCTGGCCGTTGAGGGAATAATTCCCTTCCGTGGGCGAATCGAGGAGGCCGAGGATGGCGAGCAAAGTGGATTTGCCGCAACCGGAAGGACCGGCGATGGCGAGGTATTCGCCTTTTTTGATAGTGAGATCGACGGCGTCCAGGGCGTGGGTTTCGAGTTCGTCGGTGAAGAAGATTTTGGAGACGCATTTGAGATTGATTAGCGTGTCATTGGTGGTGGACATTTTTTGTGAGCCTCGCTGTTTGGTATTTAGTTCTCAGTTTTAAGTTCTAAGTTTCGGAACAGAGAAAAGGCTGGCCGATCTAAAGTTCGGCCACTACATTGGAACCCAAGATGCCGGGCTGAAGGCACGGCGCTACAACTGCGGTGGTGGGACACAAGATGCCTCAGCGATTTAGACGTTCTGGGTGGGGTGAGGATTTGATGTGTGGGCATAGGTTTCGTGATGCCATCTGTAGATACGTTGGTGGGGTGGGGAAAGTTCAATTTGGGTCCTTAGCGGAGGCGGATGCGGTCGAAATTGTCCATGGAGGACATGTCGGAGAGGATAACTTTGTCGCCGACCTTAAGTCCATCTAGGATTTCTACGGAATTGACGGAGGATTTGCCTAGTTTGACGTTTACGCGGACGGCTTCGGAGCCGTCGTCGACCAGCTTGAAGAGGCCGATGGTGGAATCGGACTGGCCGTGGACCGGGCGGCCAACGAAGAGGACGTCCTTCAGGTTTTCTAGCTCGATGGTGCCATCGACGCTGAGGTCTGGGCGCGCGCCGAGAGGGAGAGGATCGGAGAACTGGACGTCGACGGTGACAGTGCCATTCTGGACGGAGGGGTCGACACGGGACACGAGGCCTTTGACGATGCCATTGCGGGTATCAACGGTGGCGGGCTGGCCGAGGACAACGTCTTTGGCCTGGGTTTCCGGGATTTTGATTTCGGCTTTGAGGCGTTTGGGATCGGCGACGCGGGCGAGGTTGTCGCCGGGCTTGACGTGCTGGCCGACTTCGACGGGAACAACCTGAAGAACGCCGCTGAGGCCGGCGCGAACGTGGAGAGCGTCGAGTTCGCTTTTTTTGAGATCGTAGAGGGCGCGCTGCTGATCGACTTTGGATTGCTGGGCCTGGATGCGAGCGCCGGCGGAATCTTCGGCGTTTTTGGTGCGATCGTCTTCGAGCTGGGCGCGCACGGCGAGTTGCTGTTCCTTGACGCGGGAAAGCTGCTCTGTGACGTCTGCGCCAATCCCCTGGTCGTGGAGTTGCTTGTCCACAGCGTGCTGAATTTTGGCTTGTTCGTATTCACTGTGGACGGAAGCGGCAGTGGATTTCTGGTTGAGGAGATCGCTGTTGATGGTGACCTTGAGGCTTTCGAGGTCGGCTTGCGCGGCTTTGAGCTGATATTCGGCGTCGAGAGTTTCGCGCTGGAGGATGGGATCGCTGAGTTCGATGATGATGCTATCGGGCTTTACGATGGCGCCAGGGTGGAGAACGATCTTATCAACGCGCGAATCGGTTTGCGCGGGGATCCACTCGATATCTTCGGGGACGAGGGTGCCGATGCCGCGAACGTCGCGGACCATGGGGCCGCGTTTGACCTCGTCGGTCCAGATGGTGGCTTTATCGACGGCGGGCGCGGCGGGACGAAGGCGCGAGACGCCGAAGGTGACGCCGGCAAGAAAGATGGCGGCGACGCAGGCGTAGAGGATGCGGCGTATTTTTTTGGCGCGTGCGTTGGATGGTCGTTGTATGTCCATGATTGTTCACTCTTATGTTACGGCGTAATTGGGAGAAGTGCACCTGAAAGGGTTTCGCGAAGAGGGACCGGAATTGTGTTGGGAGACAAGGCGCGTGGGTTGAGATCCTTCGTCGCAGACTCCTCAGGATGACAGGGTGTTTTATTTTGTGGGGAGGGAAAGGGGAGGAACCCAAGAGTTAGGAAAACCCCTAGAGGCCCCGCGCTCAAGGCGCGCTGGGGGCAGAGGCACGGGACTAAAGTCCCGCCACTACGAAACTCGGAGAACCCAGTGGCACGGGCTGGAGTGCTTGTGCCGCTGGTGGGTGCGAATTTTGGTGGGGTGGGCATTTTTTTTATTCGGAGCGCAGGGCTATGGCTGGGTCTATGCGGGTGGCGCGTTGGGCTGGGATGTAGGCGGCGGCTAGGGCTACGGCGATTAGGGCGGTGATTACGGTGGCGAAGGTTGTGGGGTCGATGGGTTCGGTGTGGAAGAGCAGGCTGGCTAGCAGGCGCGAGGCTAGGACGGAGGCTGCGGCTCCTGCGGCTGCGCCGATGGCGGCTAGTTTTAGTGTGCGGAGGAGGATTGCTCGTTCGACTATGGCTGGTGTGGCGCCCAGGGCCATGCGGATGCCGATTTCCTGGGTTTGGCGGGTGACGGAATAGGAGATTACGCCGTAGATGCCTAGGGCCGCGAGAATTAAACCTAAGGCGGCGAAGATGGCTACGAGGTAGACGAAGAATTTTCTGGGCGAGACGGCGTGATCGACGAGTTGTTGGATTGGTTGTAGGGGGACGGAGGACTGGGCGGGATTTAATTCGCGGAGAGTGTGCATCAGCGTCGGCGCGAGAGTGTTCGCGGGAAGATTGGAGCGCACGACTAGTGAGGCGCCATCGGGAGTGAATTGCGCGGCGGAGACGAAGACTTCGGCGTTGACGGAATTTTCCAAGCCGGTTTGGCGGACATCGGAGATGACGCCGATTACGGTGGTGTCTTTGTCGCCGACATTTTGCGCGGGGCGGCCGATGGGACTTTGGCCGGGCCAGTTCAGGCGCGCGGCGGTTTCGTTAATGATGATGACGCGCGTGGCGGTGGGCGCATCCTGCCAAGTGAAATCGCGGCCTTCGATCAGATGCATGCCCATGGCCTGGATGTAGCCGGGAGTAACTACGCGAACGAAGGCGTCTGTGTTGTCGTCTTTGCCGTGAACGGAACCTTTGGCGACGAGACCCCAACTACGATTGCGATCGAGCGGAAGCATGTCTGATATGCCGGCGGATTCGATTCCGGGAATGGCGCGAACGCGCGCGAGAACTTCCTGGAAAATGGCGGAGCGCTTATCGGCTTTTCCGGCGTCGTCGTAATCGACGCGGATGGAGAGAGCCCGCGCGGGCTGAAAGCCGAGGTCTACATCGAGAACGCGGAGGAAGCTGCGGAGAAGCAGGCCGGAGCCTACGAGCAGAAGGCAGGCGAGAGCGACTTCACTGACGACGAGAATGGAACGCATGCGGCCGTGGCCTCGACTTTCACTTGCACCACGGCCTGCGTACTTGAGCGTCTCTTGCGGATTACCGCTGGAGACAGCCAAGCCCGGAGCTAAACCAAAAAGAATGCCGACGAGAAGGGTGATGAAAAGAGTCCAGAGGAGAGCGGCGGCGTCGACGCGGATGGTGTTGAGAAGAGGAAGAGCGATGGAGCCTTGGTGCGCTAGGTAGGAAGTCACGGCGAAGGCCAACGCTACGCCGAGAGACGCACCGATGGCGGAGAGGACGAGGCTTTCGGTGAGGAGTTGGCGAACTAGACGCGCGCGGCTGGCACCGAGAGCGCTGCGCATGGCGAATTCTTTGGTGCGGGAAGCGATGCGTGCGAGAAGCAAGTTGGAGAGATTGACGCAGACGATCAGGAGGATGAGTGCGACGGCGCCCCAGAGTACAAGGAGAGAGCGGCGGAGTTTGCCGCTGACATAATCCTGGAGCGGGATGATCGACGTTTGAATGTCATTTGACCAGTTGGGATTGTTGTCGTCGGCTTCGCGGAGTTGCGGGAAAAGAATATTGGCTTCGGCTTGCGCTTGCGCTGCGGTGACGCCGGGCTTGAGACGGCCAAAGGCGGCGAGCATGTGGCCGTAATTGCGAATCTCGTCCATGACGGTGGGGACGAAGACGTCTTGTTTGGAGCCGGGTGAAAAGACGGACGCGAAATCGAAAGAAGCGGGGAGAACGCCCACGACGGAGTAGGCGCGATTGTTGAGAGTGATGGAGCGGCCGACGATGGAGGGATCGGCGGCATATTGGCTGCGCCAGAAAGCATACGAGAGGAGAACAGCGGGCGGACCGCCTTTGGCGTATTCATCGGGAGTGAAGAGACGGCCGAGTTGCGGCTGGACGCCGAGCGTCTCGAAGAAATTACCGGCGACATGCATGGCGGAGATGGGCTTGGGCTGATCGCCGGCGCTGAGAACGAAATCGGAGTAGGCGAGGAATGCAACATAGGCGCTGATGGATTGGAAAGATTTGTTGTGGCGCTGAAAAGCTTCGAAGGCATCGACGCGATAAGTGACGTCGGAGAGGCCGCCGGTGCCGTTGTTGGCAGCGATCCAAGCGAGTTGCGCGGAATTGTGGAATGGCAGCGGGCGCAGGAGAAGAGTGTTGACGACGCTGAAGACGACGATGTTTGCGCCAATGCCGAGAGCGAGGATGAGAATGGCGATGGTGGCGAAGGAGCGATCTTTGCCGAGGGTGCGGAAGGCGTAACGTAAATCTTGCGCGAGAGTTTCGATCATGGGAAGGCTCCGGGCGTCACGATGATTTTCCTTGGCTTGTTGCGGGCCGCCGAATTGGGCCAGGGCATGGCGGCGGGCTTCGGCGGGAGACATGCCGGATTTGAGATTGTCTTCGATGGCGAGGTCGAGGTGGGCGGAGATTTCCTGGGCGAGATCGTGGTCGAGTTGGTCTCGGCGGAAGAGGGCGGCGAGGCGATGGAGGAGGCGGAGGTTCATGGTTGCACCGGGGAGTCGAGGAAGTTGGGAGTCGGTCGTTTGGAGTTGGGAGTTTCGGAGGGGAAGAACCCAAGAGTTAGGAAAACCCCTCGAGGCCCCGCGCTCAAGGCGCGCTGGGGGCAGAGGCACGGGACTAAAGTCCCGCCACTACGGGAAAAGCCAAACTCGGAGCACCCGAGAACACAGGCAGGAGTGCCTGTGCTACTAGTTCTTGCGAATTGTGATTGGATGGGCATTTTTTTTTATTCGGACCTTAGGGCTATGGCTGGGTCTATTCGGGTGGCACGTTGGGCGGGGATGTAGGCGGCGGCCAGGGCTACGGCCAGGAGGATGGAGATTACTAGGGCGAAGGTGACTGGATCGTTGGGTTCGGTGTGGAAGAGTAAGGAGGCTAGTAGGCGCGAGACTACTACGGAGCCTGCGGCTCCTGCGGCTACGCCGAGTGCGGCTAGTTTTAGGGTGCGGCCCAGGACTGCGCGTTGGACTATGGATGGGGTGGCGCCTAGGGCCATGCGAATGCCGATTTCTTGCGTTTGGCGGGTGACGGAATAGGAGATTACGCCGTAGATGCCTAGGGCAGCGAGGATTAAACCTAGCGCGGCGAAGATGGCGACGAGGTAGACGAAGAATTTTCTGGGGGAGACGGAATGATCGATTAGAGATTGCACGGGACGGAAGGTGTTGTTGGGTTGCGCGGGATTCAGGTGGCGGAGAACGGGCATGACCGATGCGGTCAGAACATCGGGAGGAAGTTTGGAGCGCACGACTAGCTGCGAGCCTTCGGGGCCGTAGTTCACGGGGAGATACATTTCGGGGCCGGGAGAAGATTCGAGGCTGCTGATGTGGACGTCGGCGACGACGCCGATGATGGTGGTGGGTTTATCTCCGGCGCCACGAGCGGGAAAGCCGATGGGACTTTGGCCGGGCCAGTGACGGCGCGCCGCGGTTTCGTTGACGATTTCGACGGGCTGATTCGTGAGCGTGTCTTGCCAGGAAATGTCGCGGCCTTCGATGAGGCGAATGCCCATGGTTTGCAGATAGCCGGGAGTGACGATGCGAACGACGGCGGCTTCGCCATCATCTTTACGTATGTCGCGCGAGGGATTGACGAGTCCCCAGCTGCGCTCGCGATCGAGAGGAAGCATGTCAGCAACGGCGGCGGATTCCACGCCGGGAAGAGCGGTCACGGCAGAAACAATTTGCTGGAGCGATGCGGCGGTTTTTTCGCCTTTTTCGCCGGCTTCGTAAACAACGTCTACTACGGCGACGTGGCTGGGTTGGAAGCCTAGATCGACATCGAGGACGCGCAGGAAACTGCGGAGGAGCAGGCCGGAGCCTACTAGCAGAACGCAGGCGAGAGCTACTTCGACTACGACCAGGATGGAACGGAGGCGACCGCGGCCGCGCCCTTCACTGAAGCCGCGTCCGGCATCTTTGAGAGTTTCGGGAACGTTGGCGCCGGAGAGCGCGAGACCGGGAGCGATGCCAAAGAGAATGCCGACGGAGATGGTGATTAGGAGCGTCCAGAGAAGCGCGGCGCCGTCGATGCTAATGCTGTGGAGTAGCGGAAGAATCAGCGAGCCTTGGTGCGCTAGATAGGAGGTGACGCCAAACGCGATGGCTACGCCGATGATCGCGCCACCCGCGGAGAGCACGAGACTTTCGGTGACAAGTTGACCGATGAGGCGGCTGCGGCTGGCACCGAGAGCGGTGCGCATGGCGAATTCCTTGCCGCGAGAGGCCATGCGCGCAAGAAGAAGATTGGAGAGATTGACGCAGACGATGAGAAGGATCAAGCCGACGGCGCCCCAGAGAACGAAGAGAGAGCGGCGCAGCCTGCCAGTGACGAAATCTTTCAGATAGGAGAGGTCGGCGGGATATTCCATGAACCAATCGGGATCGGGATGCGCGGCGCGAAATTGCGGAGAGAGGAAATTGACTTCGGCTTGCGCTTGCGTGAGGGGAACATTTTGTTTGAGGCGGCCGACAATGGCGACGGTATTGCCCCAATTTCGAATTTGATCGAGATAGGCAGGGATGAAGAAATCGACACGAAGGCCGGGAGAAAAGACAGAAGCGAAATCGAAGGATTGCGGGAGAACGCCAATGATGGTGACGGCTTGGTTGTCGAAGTCTACGGTTTTGCCAAGGACATTTGGATCTCCGGCGAATTGCTGTTGCCAGAAGGGATAGGTGAGCATGGCGACGGGCGCGGCGCCTTTTTTGTGTTCGTCGGGAAGGAAGGTGCGGCCGAGAGCGGGAGTGACGCCGAGCGTGTGAAAGAAATTGTTGGCGACCATGACGGCTTGAATGTGCTGCGGATCGCCGTGGCCGGTCATGTTGAATTCGGAACTGCCCCAGAAGCACTGGTAGGCGGTGATTTCCTTGAAGGATTGGGCGTGGCGCGCGTATTCCTCGAAGGAGCCGACGTTGTAGGTGGTGCCGGAGAGTCCGCCGACGCCGCGATTGCCGGTGAACCAGACGAGTTGATCGGAATGCGGGAATGGCAGCGGGCGAAGGAGGAGCGTGTTGACGACGCTGAAGACGACGATGTTTGCGCCGATGCCGAGTGCGAGGATGAGGATGGCGATGGCGGTGAAGCCGGGATCTTTGCGCAGCGTGCGGAAGGTGTAGCGGAGATCGTGGAAGAGAGTTTCGATCATGGTTGCACCGGGGGACGGAGGTCGGGAGTCGGTAGTTTGTGGTTGGGAGTTTCGGAGGGGAGGGACCCAAGAGTTCGGAAAACCCCTGGAGGCCCCGCGCTGAAGGCGCGCTGGGGGCAGAGGCACGGGACTAAAGTCCCGCCACTACGAAACTCGGAGGACCGGAGGACACAGGCAGGAGTGCCTGTGCTACGTGTTGCTTGGATTGAGATCGAGGAGGGATTCCTCAGGGGCTGAAGCCCGGTGTTACTGGTTGTTATGTCGGAGCTGAAGCTCCGACCCCCTAGGGAGAAGAGGAACCCAAGAGGTGGTTGGTTGTGAAGCGAGGAGGGATTCTTTCCGCAAAAGACGCGGAAAGGTGCCGAGGTCCCCGCTGCGAGGAGCGCGTTCGGAATTACGGGGTTAATTTTTGGGGAGGGGACTGGCCGATCTAAAGTTCGGCCACTACATGAGAGCTTAAGACTCGCGCGCGACAGTGGCTTGTTGTGCGTTCGGGAAGAGCGAGGCTTTAACGCAGAGGGCGCGGAGTTAGGAGCACAGAGGACGCGGAGGCTCCTCCCGGGGACGGCTCGCGGACTCGCCGGGGGCACGATGTATCGTGCCCCTACGGGAGATTGTTTGGCGCGTGAGGTTTTCGCGGCGTGGATCATGGATTGGTCCCTGTAAAAGAAACGAAGGGGAGTGGGAAGAAGTTCACGAGCTGGATGGCGGCTGAGCATTGGTTGGAACCTTATTCGGATTCGGGCATGGAGAGGACGCGGGACATTACGATGGAGAGGCGGAGCCAGTAGGCGGCGTCTTCGAGGAGCTGTTTGCGGCCGCGTTTGGTGATGGAATAAAACTTGGCTTTGCGATTGTTGTCGGAAGTGCCCCATTCGGCGGAGATCCAGCCGCGTTGTTGAAGGCGGACGAGGGAGGCGTAAATGGTGCCCTGGTTGAGGAGGACTTCGTTGCCGGAAACTTGTTCGATGCGGCGGGCGATGCCGTAACCGTGTTGGGCGCCCATGGTGTGGAGTGTTTGCAGGACCATGAGGTCGAGGGTGCCTTGAAGAAGATCGAGTTTGGAGTCAGACATGTGGCCTCCTGTGTGGTTACCACAGGAGAGTAGCATGATTTGTGTGGGGATGCCACAGGGGGGAGTCGGTAGTTGGGAGTTTCGGAGGTGGAGACGGTTGGTTGGGAGGCAAGATGCGGGGGTTGAGATCCTTCGTTGGGGATTCCTCAGGATGACAGCGCGGTTTTTTGGGGGGATTGGTTTAGGGGTTGAATCTAAACCCGCACCCTTGAAGGACAAAGGGTGCGGCACCCGGCTCGCGGACTCGCCGGCGGCACGATGTATCGTGCCCCTACGGGGGCGAACCCAAGATGCCGGCCTGAAGGCGCGGCGCTACAAAACCCGAGACACAGGCAGGAGTGCCTGTGCCACGCGGATGGCGGAGAACCCAGGACACAGGCTGAAGCCTATGCTACTAGAACTTATCTCATAAATGCTTTGGGGTCGCCAAAGTCCTTGAAAAAGCGGCCGTTTAGATCGGGCCCAACCATTTATGAGATGGCTTCTAGTGTTATTCGTAGCGGAGGGCGGTCATGGGGTCTAGTTGGGAGGCGCGGCGGGCGGGGATGTAGCAGGATAGCAGGCCGGTTAGTAGGAGCAGGATTGGGACTGAGATTAGCGTGAATGGGTCGTAGGCGGAGACGCCCCAGAGTTGGGTGGAGATTATGCGGCCCAAGGCTACGCTGACCAGGATGCCTACGATTACGCCGATGGCTACTAGTTGGAGGCCCATGGTTACTACCATTGATAGGACGTCGGAACCTTTTGCGCCTAGCGCCATGCGGATGCCGATTTCCTGGGTGCGGCGGGCGGTGGTGTAAGAGAGGACGCTGTAGACGCCGATGGTGACCAGGATCAGGCCGACGCTGCCGAAGATCATCATGAGGATGGAGCCGAAGCGCGGGCCGTCGTAGGAGAACTGACTGATGAAGTCGTCCATGGAGCCGGTGAGGGTGAGGGCGACGTTGGAATCGGTGGCCCAGACTTCGTGGCGGACGGAGTTGAGCATGGCGAGTGGATCCTGCGTGGTGCGCACGAGAATGCCGCGGAGCGCGGAGCCGGTGACGGTGAATGGAATCCACATTTCGGCTTCGGGAGGATCCTGCAGGCCGCGATTTTTCGCGTCGGCGACTACACCGATGATTTGAAACACGGGATCGGAAACTTTGTCTTCGAAGTCGGCGAGCTGCAGAATGCGCACTTCCCTGCCCAGCGGATTTTCTCCCTGCAAATATTTTTTGACGAAAGTTTGGTTGACGACGGCGAGTTTGCGCGCGCCATCGACTTCGGCTTCGGTGAAGGGGCGGCCGTCGAGAAATTGGAGGCGGAGCACGTTGAAATAGCCTTCGCTGCAGAGTTGAAAGATGGATTGCCATTTGTCTGTGTGGGATTTGCCGCCGGGAATTTCAATTTCGCTGCCGATGCCGCCGTATGGGGGAAGCGTGCTGGTTTCGGTGGCGTCGACTACGCCGGGGAGAGTTTTGAGGCGCTGGAGGAGCGGACGATAGAAGCCGGCGATTTGCGTGGCGGTTTTGTAGCGCTCGACGGGAAGAGGAAGACGCGCTACGAGAACGTGGTCGGAGCGGAAGCCGAGGTGGACTTCACGAAGGGCGACGAAGCTGCGCATGAGAAGTCCGGCAGCGACGAGGAGCGTGAGCGAGAGAGCTACTTCGAGGATGACTACGGCGCTGCGAAGTTTGGCGTGACGGAAACCGCCGCTGAGACCTTTGCCGACATCTCGGAGGGGGTCGTTGAGATCAGTACGCGAGGCTTTCATGGCGGGGAGCAGGCCGAAGACGAGCGCGGTAAGGACGGAGACGCCGAGAGTGAAGAGGAGCACAGGAGCGTTGAGGCGGATTTGCGCTTCGGCGGGAACGATGCCCTGGGGCATGAGCGCGACGAGTGATTTGAGTCCGGCCCAGGCGAAGAGTGCGCCGAGAGCTGCGCCGCCTAGCGCGAGGATCAGGCTTTCGACTAGGAGTTGGCGGACGAGGCGATAGCGAGACGCGCCGAGAGCGGAACGCACGGCGAACTCTTTTTCGCGGGTGGTGGCGCGGGCGAGAAGAAGATTGGCGACATTGCCGCAACCGATGAGGAGGAGCAAACCTACGGCGGCGAAGACGATGTAGAGCGTGGTTCGGAAATCGCCGACGACGAGATCGGTGAGCGATTGCACCTGAACGGTGAAATGCTTTGGATAATATTTCGGATAAATGGCGGAGAGGCTTTTGGCGATGACGTTGAGATCGGCTTCGGCTTGCTTGGTGGTGACGCCGGGCTTGAGATGTCCCATGAAAAACCAGAAGCGTTGGTTGGGGCTGGCCGCGGCGGCGACTTCGGTGCGGTTGGGTTTTTCGGGGATCCAGACGTCGGCGTCTCCCCAGCCGAAACGCGGAGGCATGATGCCGACGATCGTGCGAGGAATGCCGTTGAGGACGAATGTTTTATTCAGGATAGCGGGATCGGCGACGAATTGCGTGACCCAGGTTTTGTAGCGGAGGACGAAGACGGGAGGAGCGCCGGGTTCGTAATCGGCGGGCTGCATAACGCGGCCGAGAAGAGCGGGCATGCCGAGGAATTCGAAAGTGCCGGGAGTGATGTAACTGCCTTGGAGGAGTTGCGTGCCGGCGCTGGAGCGGTAGAGGACGTCGGACTGGCTGTTGGCGATGACGCGATCGAAGACGTGGTTTTGCGCAATGTAGTCCAGGAATTCGGGACCGATGAAGCCGCCGCGGCCGCCGGGTCGGTTTTGTTCGGTGTCGTGGATTTGGATGGACATAAAGCGCTGGGCGTCGGGATAGGGGAAGGGCTCGATGAGGATGTTTTCGAGGACGCTGAAGATCGCGGTGGAGGCGCCGATGCCTAGGGCCAGGGTGAGGACGGCGACGAGGGCGAAACCGGGGGATTTGCGGAGGTTGCGGAGGGCGTAGCGGAGGTCGTGCCAGATGGTGTGCATTGGGGCCTCGTAGTTATATATACGGTTGGGAGGGGAAATAGTTCGGGAGGAGAAGAGGTCGGGAGTCTGTAGTTGGGAGTTGGGAGTTTTCGGAGGAGGTGGAGGGGGTTGGGAGGCAAGACGCGGGGGTTGCGATCCTTCGTAGAGGAGCGCGGAAGCGGGAAGAGATTGATTGGAGTGGAAGGGATTCCTCAGGGGCTGAAGCCCGGTTTGCTTGGCTTTATGTCGGAGCTGAAGCTCCGACCCCCTAGGGAGAAGAGGAATCCAAGACCCACACGCAGAGGCGGCGTGTAGGGCACCCGCACCGGGGAATTTATCGCTGAGGGCGCGGAAGAAGAGAGGAGCAAGATGTGGAATTGTGTGGAGCGAAGAGGGATTCTTTCCGCAAAAGGCGCGGAAAGGTGCAGCGGTCCTTACTTTGCGGACTGCGTTCGGAATGACGGGTTTTATTTTGATGGGGAAACAGAGCCGGCTCGCGGACTCGCCGGGGGCACGATGCATCGTGCCCCTACGGAGGAGGACCCAAGATGCCGGCATGAGAGCCAGCGCTAAAGAACCCAAGACACAGGCTGAAGCCTATGCTACTGGGTGATTGTTATTCGTGGCGTAGGGCGGTGGTGGGATTTAGTTGGGAGGCGCGGCGGGCTGGGGCGTAGGAGGCGGCGGTGGAGACGAGGAGGAGGAGGAGGGCGACTGCGGCGTAGGTGGCGGGGTCGTTGGGGGAGATGGCGAAGAGTTGGGAGGACATGAAACGCGTTAGGACCAGGCCACCAGCTAGACCCAGGAGGATGCCGATTGTTGTTAGTTTCAGGCAGTGGGCCAGGATGCGGCGGAGGACTTGGGAAGGCGTGGCGCCCAAGGCCATGCGAATGCCGATTTCGCGGGTTTGCAGGCCGACGAGGTAGGACATTACACCGTAGACGCCGATCAGGGCCAAGAGGAAACCCAGGGTGGCGAAGATGCCTAAGAGGAGAGTTTGGGAGCGCGGGGAGGCGTTTACTTCGGCTATGCGTTGGTTGATGGTTGCAACCGAGGTGATGGGTTGGTTTTTGTCGATGGAC
Source organism: Candidatus Acidiferrales bacterium (assembly GCA_963701055.1). Lineage (GTDB taxonomy): Bacteria > Acidobacteriota > Terriglobia > Acidiferrales > UBA7541 > Acidiferrum. The sequence continues at coordinate 3,464,714 of OY969563.1, forward strand.
CAGATGCGGTCTTGGAGGGCGGGGATTAGGGATAGGGTGGAGTCGGGATGGTCGGGAGATTGAGAGTCAGGATTTAAACCAAGAATGGAACGAAGAGTTGACCCGAGAGTTGACGCAAGAGTTGACCCAAGACCCACCCTTCGGTGAAGTGGCTCAGTGTGGGGGAGCCAGGAGCGGAGTAACCCGAGAGGTAGGAAAACCCCTAGAGGCCCCGCGCTTAAGGCGCGCTGGGGGCAAAGGCACGGGTCTAAAGACCCGCCACTACGGGGGAGGGACCCAGGACCCACCTGCGACACCGGCGTGCGGGGGAGGGGGTTGGCGCGGACTAGGAGGTAGACACCTACTATGCGGGGGGATTGGTAGAAGGGGGCGTAGACCTGGGGCCTGACGTCACCTTGCGGGTCAAATTGATCGCTGCGGTGGAGATTGCCTGTTACGCCGATGATTTGGCCCCAGACGGGATGGCCGGAAGAAAAATCGGTGGAGAGGCGCTTGCCGATTACGTCGGTGGTGCCGAAATATTTTTTGGCCAGGGATTCGTTGACGATGAAGACTGGGGACTTCCCTTTCGCGTCGGCGCCGGTGAAATCGCGTCCGGCGAGGAGAGGGATGCCTAGAGTGCGGAAGAAATCGGGAGCTACACGATTGGCTAGAGCGGATTGTTGGGCGTGGTTGGGATCGGAGGCAGTGGCTTCGGTTTCGAAGGTGGTTTCGGCGACTTCGTCGGACATGGGATAGACGAGACCGACAGAAGCGGAGTCGACGCCGGGAATGGCGCGGACGCTGGAGAGAACTTGTTGGACGAAGACGATGGCTTGGTCGGGAGTGGCAAAACGGAATTTGGGGAAATCGAGGCGGATGGTGAGGACGTTGTCGGGACGGAAGCCGAGGTCCATGTGGAGGAGTTGAGAGAAGCTGCGAAGGGCGAGAGTGGCGCCGATCAGGAGGATGGCGGCCAGGGCGATTTCGGCGATGACGAGGGATTGGCGGAGGTGGTTGTGGGGGGTGGAGGTTTGGTGTTGGGCCGGGTCGAGGGAGAGAGGGTTAAGTTGGGAGACAAGACGCGACGGTTGAGATCCTTCGCTTCGCTCAGGATGACAAAGGTTTTCTTTTGTCGCTGAAATCGAAGAGGCATTTTTCGCTTCGCGGACTGCGCTCGGAATGACGGATTTTGATTTTGTGGATTTTAGTTTTGTGATGGCGGATAAGGCGCTGGCATAAAGGCCAGCGCCACATGGACTCGCGGTGCGGGTGGTTAGTAGCGCTGGGGCTGCGGCGGCTAGTAGGGCGGCGGCTATTGAGGCGGCCAGGGTGAAGAGAGCCACTGGGAGGCTGATTTGGATTTGGTCGAGACGGGGGATGTCGGGCGGGAGGGTGGTGCGGAGGGCTTGGGTGGTCCAGAGGGCGATTAGGAAAGCGCAGACGCCTCCCGCTAAGGCGATGATTAGGGATTCGACGCCGAGTTGACGGAGGAGCGCGGCGCGAGTGGCACCGATGGCGGCGCGAATGGCGAATTCGCGTCGACGTGCCCAGCCGCGAGCGAGGAAAAGATTGCCGACATTGGCGCAAGCGATGAGGAGGACGAAGCCGACGGCGCAGAAGAGGATGGCGAGGGGAGCTTGGGCGTCACCGAGAAGAAATTGTTTGAGGGAGGTGGCGTGAATGCTCCAGTCCTTGTCGACGTCGGGATAGGCAGAGGAGAGGCGGGCGGAGATGGTGCTGAGTTCGGCTTCGGCGCTGGCGACGGAGACGCGAGGCTTGAGGCGCGCGATTACGGAGTAAGCGTGATTGCCGCGATCGGCGAGTTGTTCTTTGGTGGGGATGAAGGCGGTGAAGAGTTGGGAGTCTGTGGCGAAACCCAGCGGAGGCTGCGCGGGCATGACTCCGATGATGGTGTGAGGCTGCGCGTCGAGCATGATGGATTTGCCGATAACGGCGGGATCGGCGGCGAAGCGATCTTTCCAGAGTGCGTTGCTGAGGATTACGGAGCGTGTGCCGGGCTGCATATCGGCGTTGGTGAAGGCGCGGCCGTAGAGCGGGCGTAGACCGAGGACGGGGAAAAAATCTTCGGTGACCTCGCTGCACTCGAGACGCTGAGGCTTGCCGTCACTGGAGAGTTCTTTGGGGGAATCCTGAAAGACGGCGATGGAGGAGAAGGAAGTGGCGGTGGAGCGAACGTCGGAGAGATCGAGGAGCGAGAGGCCGAGGTAGGGGAAATCGAAGAGCGTGCTGCGAGCGGAGAGATAGACGAGGGCTGAGGGGCGGGGGAATGGGAGGGAGCGCAGGAGGACGGAGTGGACTACGGAGAAGATGGCGGTGTTGGCGCCGATGCCGAGGGCGAGGGTGAGGATGGAGATGATGGTGAAGGCGGGGGATTTCTTTAGGAGGCGGAGGGAGAAGCGAGCGTCGCGGAGGAGGGAGTCTGGGAGGGTGTGGGTCATGGGGCTAGTCGGGAGTCGGTAGTTTGGAGTTGGGAGTTTCGGAGGGGAGGGGATTCCTCAGGGGCTGAAGCCCGGCTTTCTTGGTTGTTATGTCGGAGCTGAAGCTCCGACCCCCTAAGGAGAAGAGGAACCCAAGAGGTGGTGGGTTAGAGATCGAAGAGGGATTCCTCACTGCGCGGACTCCGTTCGGAATGACGGGGGTTAGTTTTGGGGAGAAGGTTGGCCGATCTAAAGTTCGGCCACTACATGTTGGTGGCAAGGCGCGGGGATCGTGCGGACATGGGGCGCAGCGGTGCGTCGTCCCTACGCAGAGGCCCCAAGAGCTTGACCCAAGAGTGCGGGTTTGGTGGTGGGAGGGCATGGTGGTTAGGTGGTGGAGGCGGTTTGGGTGGTTGTGGCAGGGGCGGGATTGTCGGGGAGGAGCCAGCCGTCGGCCAGGTTGAGGATGCGGTTGCCGTAGGCGGCGTTTTTTTCGGAGTGAGTTACCTGGATGATGGTGGTGCCGGCATCATTTAATCTTTTGAAGAGCTGCATGATTTCTTCGCCCTGGGAGGAATGGAGATTGCCGGTGGGTTCGTCGGCAAGAATTAATTTTGGATTCTGGATAACGGCGCGAGCTACACCGACGAGTTGCTGCTGGCCGCCGGAGAGTTGATTAGGGAAGAGATCTTTTTTGGCGACGATGTTGAAGCGATCGAGGGCGTCGCAGACGAGGCTGGCGCGTTCTTTTTGCGGAATGTTTTTATAGGAGAGCGGGATTTCGAGATTTTCGTAGACGGTGAGATTGTCGATGAGGTGATAGGACTGGAAAACGAAACCGATGTTGTATTTGTGGAGTTCGTTGCGCTGCTTGTTGTTCATTTTGTGGACCGGCTGATCGTGAAAAAAATATTCGCCGGACCAGGAAGCGTCGAGCATGCCGATGATGGCGAGCAGAGTGGACTTCCCTGCCCCGGATGGACCCATGAAGGTGACGAATTCGCCGGCGTTGATGTCCAGGGAGATGCGGCGGAGAACATAAAATTTGTTGACGCCGGTGTTGAAGGATTTTTCGATATTGCGGAGTTGGATGAGAGGCGGCATGGGGCTCCTTGGTGGATGAGTGTAGGGTAATGCGTTTGGGGTGGGATTGGAAGGCGGTCGGGAGTCGGGAGTTTGGAGTTGGGAGTTTCGGAGAAGGATTCCTCAGGGGCTGAAGCCCGGTTTTTCTTGTTCTTATTGTCGGAGCTGAAGCTCCGACCCCCTAAGGAGAGGAGGAACCCAAGACACAGGCAGGAGTGCCTGTGGCACCGGTTAGCATCATTGGTTATGGAGAAGGTTTGGGTTCGGAGCGGAGGGTGGAGGCATGGATATAAAGGTTACGGTGTCGTGGGGTCGAACGCCGTAGAGGATGGAGCTGAAGAGTTTGGCTACGGCGTAAGCGGCTGGGAGACCAATGGTTAGGGCGATGGCGGTTAGTTTTAAACCTTGGAGGAGGATTAGAGATTGGACGTTTTTGGCTTGGGCGCCGAGGGCCATGCGGATACCGATTTCGCGGGTGCGTAGGCTGACGGAGTAGTTCATTACGCCTTAGAGACCGATGGCCGCGAGGAGGAGGCCGACGGTGCCGAAAACGGCGAAGAGTGTGCCGGCCAGGCGGGGGAGGAAGAAGGCTTCGCGGAGGTGGTGTTCCATGGTTTGTTCGTTGAAGACGGCGAGGGTGGGGTCTAGTTCGCGGCTTACGGCGCGGACGGAGGGGGCGAGGGAGGAGGTGGTGGAATCGGATTCTTCAGGGGCTGAAGCCCGGTTTTCTTGGTTGTTATTGTCGGAGCTGAAGCTCCGAGCCCCTAGGGAGTGGAGAAACCCAAGAACCACACGCAGGGGCGGCGTGTGGGACAACTGCTCCGACCCCTTAAGGAGAAGAGAGACCCAAGACCCACCCTCAGAAGGCGAGGGTGGGGCACCCGGCCGATCTAAAGTTCGGCCACTACACGACCCAGGAACACAGGCAGGAGTGCCTGTGCCACTGGAGAAGTCTGTTGTTTGTGTGCCAAGACGCGGAGGTTGAGATCCTTCGTCGCGGAAAGCGCTCCTCAGGATGACAACGCGTTTTATTTTTTGGGGAAGGAAAGGATCTAACGCAGAGGGCGCAGAGTTCGGAGCACTGAGGACGCGGAGAGGAGAGGAAGAGAGATTCCTCACTTCGCGGACTTCGTTCGGAATGACGTGTTTAGTTTGTTGAGGAGAGACGGCGACTAGGAGGGTGTAGCCCTCGAAGGAGGGGTCGGCGGAGATGGTTTGGGGGAGGGAGCGGAAGAGGACGGGCTTGGGGGCTTCGCCCAGGAAGCGGGCTTTGATGTTGTTGGTGACACCGATTACTTCGTAAGTTAGGCCGCCGCCGGTTACGGATTGGCCTATGGGATTTTCGTTGGAGAAAAGTTTTTCGGAGAGGGCTTGGTTGATTACGGCCACGCGGGACGATGTGGCGGATTCGTTGGAGAAATCGTGGCCGCTGGTGAGATGGATGCCGAGAGTATCGAAATAACCGGGAGTGGCCATGAAGAGTTCGACGTTGGGATCCTCGCCGTTGGGTTTGCGACCGACAAGTTCGAAGGAATCACTGCGGTGGCCGCCGGAGAGCGGGAGCGCGTCGGTGACGGCGACGGAGGCTACACCGGGAAGGACGGAGACGCGGCGCTGGAGTTCGGCGAGAAACTGCACGATGCGTTCGGGAGTGTAACCGTGCAGGCGGGGATCGACGGACATGGCGAGAACGCCGCTTGAACGAAAGCCGAGATCAATGTTGGCGGCGGAGCGCAGGCTGCGGAGGCAGAGTCCGGTGACGCAGAGAAGCACGAGCGACATGGCGATTTGCGCGACGACGAGGAAGTTGCGAAGGGTCCAGAAGCGGCCGGGACGCGCGAGGACGTCTTCGCCTTTGAGGGCGGTGGAGGGGAAACGCCAGGCGGCGGTCCAGGCAGGTAGAAGCCCGAACAACGCGCCGGTGATGAGACTGAGAAGAAAAGTGAAAACGAGAACGTTGGCGTCGACGCCGACGTTGAGATCAAGAGTGACAGGAGCGGGAAAACGGAAATGAGTATACCGAGAAGACCGCCGACGAGAGAAAGAAGAATGCTTTCGGTGAGGACTTGGCGAAGAAGTTGCGCGCGCGTGGCGCCGAGAGCGATGCGCACGGCCATTTCATGCTGGCGTCCGGCGGCTTGCGCGAGGAAGAGATTGGCGACGTTAGCGCAGGCGATGAGAAGAACGAGGAAGACGACGAGCATGAGGGTGGAGAGAAAAAGTAGAAAGACGCTTTTATCGCGGGGAGGTAGTGAGCCGGCTTGTTCGAAGCGGAAGCCGAGATTTTTATCCGTGTCGGGATGGGCCGCGGCGAAACGTTGCGCGAGGAGATTTAATTCGGCAGAAGCTTCGGATTGCGTGGCGCCGGGCTTGAGGCGAGCGGCGACGACGATCCAGTGATAGACGCGCGAATCGAAGTGGCTGGTATTGGGCAGAAGTTGATCGATGTTGCCGATGGGAACCCAGAACTGCGCGTCCAGGATGAGATCGAGCCCGCGGAAATTTGGAGGGGCGACGCCGATTACGGTGTAGAGGCGACCGGAGAGTGTGATGGATTTTCCGGCGATGTTGGGATCGGAGTTGAAGCGGGAGTTCCAGACGCGATTACCGAGAACGATGACGGGAGAATTTTGTTCGTCGGAGCGGAAGCCGCGGCCAAGAGTGAGCGGGAGTTGGGTGACGTCGAAGAAATTGGTGGTGGTGGCCTGGCCCCAAAGGCGCTGAGGATCGCCGTTGCCGGAGATGGAGGCGGGAAGAAGTTCGACGAAGGCGGTGACGCCGGAGAAAGAGTGGGCGTTGTCCCGGACGTCGGTGAAGAGCGGCCAGGTGAAAGAATTGCAGCATTCGTTGCGTTCGGTGGTGTGGAGAGAGAGAAGAGTGGCGGGATCGCCGACGGGAGCGGAGTGCAGGACGAAGCGGCTGACCATGGCGAAGATGGTGGCGTTGGCGCCGATGCCGAGAGCGAGAGTGAGGATGGCGACGAGGGTGAAGGTGGGTTTGCGGAGGAGAAGGCGGGCGGCGTGGCGGAGATCGCGGAGGAAGGATTCGGCGATGGGGAGGGTGTGTTGATCGCGGAGGAGGAGTTTTGTTTGTTGGAGGCCGCCTAGTTTGAGGAGGGCTTGGCGGCGGGCTTCTTCGGGTGACATGCCGGAGCGGAGGTTGTCGTCAATGTGGAGTTGGAGGTGGGAGTCGAGCTCGGCGTCTAGGTCGCGATGGTTGTGGAAGGAGTTTAGGAGGCGGCGGAGGGTGGAGAGGATTTTCATTGGGGGTCCTGGGAGTTGGGGAGAAGCGAGTCGGGAGTTGGTAGTTGGGAGTTTGTAGTTTTTTCGGAGAGGAAAAACCCAGGAACACAGGTAGGAGTGCCTGTGCCACGGGAGGGCGCTGACGCCGAGTTGGAGTGGAGGGGATTCCTCAGGGGCTGAAGCCCGGGGTGCTTGGTTGTTATGTCGGAGCTGAAGCTCCGACCCCCTAAAGAGAGGAGGAACCCAAGAGGTGGTGCCTCGCTTCGCTCGGAATGACAGGGATTTTTTTGTGATGGAGGAACCCAAGATGCCGGCCTGAAGGCGCGGCGCTACGGTGGGAGTCCGGAACGACGGTTGTTTTTTTGATTTGGAGTGGGGGCATGGTTGGGGTTACTCGGACCTTAGGGTGGTGGCGGGGTTGGTGTGGATGGCGCGGAGGATGGATGGTAGGGCGGCGGCTGCGGCGGATGCGGCTATGGCCAGTGGGGGGAGAAGGAGCATTTGGGCGTCGGTGGGTTGGACTTGGTAGAAGAGGTCGGTCAGGTAGTGGGCGGAGAGTTGGCCAGCTGCGAGGCCAGCGGCTGCGCCGGCGGCCACTGTGGCGAAGAGTGGAAGGGTGACTAAGCGGGCGATGCTGGGGGCTTGGGCGCCTACGGCCATGCGGATGGCAATTTCGCGGCGGCGTTGTTGAACGGAATAGTGGAGGACGCCGTAGAGGCCGACGGCGGCTAGGAGAAGCGCTACTACGGAGAAGAAGGAGGCTAACGTGGCGAGGAGGCGTTCGCGAATGGTTTGGGCTTGAATGATTTCTTTTTGCGTGCGGATGTTGCTGACGCGAAATTCGGCGCGGAATTGCGGGACGGCTTGGCGAAGTGTGGAGGCGAGAGTGAGAGGATTTGCGGCGGTGGTGCGGACTAGCAAGGCGGCGCCGCCGTGACTCCACCAGGGATCGGCGGCGGTGGAGAGGAATGGAAGATAGGCGACGGGGAGAGCGTTTTCGCGGATGTTGCGATAACGGGCGTCGCGGACGACGCCGACGATTTGATAGTGCGCGCGGTCGCCAGCGGCGAAGAGTTCGTAAAAAGATTTGCCGATGGGATTTTCGCCATTGAAAAAAACTTTGACAAAAGTTTGATTGACGATGGCGGCGCCAGGCGTGGTGTCCGTTAGGAGGAAATCACGGCCGTCGACGAGAGGAATTTTCATGGTTTCGAGCCAGCCGGGAGAGACGTGGAGGAAATAGCCGAGTGTGGGAGAAAGCACGGAGCCATCGAGCGAGATGGAATTGTTGTTGGACCAGTGGTCGAGGAGAGCGCGGTTGGCGACGGAGACGCGCTCGACGCCGGGAACGGATCGGAGTTGCTCGGCGAGCTGTAGCCAGACGACAGGGGAAACGGGATCGTGACTGACGGTATCGAGAACGAGGAGACGATCGGTGGAGAAGCCGGTGGGCTGGTTCGATAAATGTTGGAAGGTGGAGACGAAGAGACCGGCGACGAAAAGAACGAGGCAGCAGAAGGCGACTTGCGCGGCGATGAGCGCGTACATGAGGCGACGGCGCGTGTGCGGATCTTTGGAGCCGCCGTCGGCACCTTTGAGGGCGCTGGCGGGTTGAATGGCGGAGGCGCGCAGAGCGGGAATCAGGCCGAAGAAACAAGTGACCGTGAGCGTGAGAGCGACGCCGAAGAGGAGCACGCGCCAGTCTGCGGGAAGAGCGAGGCGGACGGGATTGTCTGAAGGATTGATGGTGCTGACTACAAAGGGCGCGGACCACCAGGCGAAGAGCGCGCCGATGGAGGAAGCGAGAAAGGCGAGAATGGCGCTTTCGACTAAAACGAGTTGGACGAGATGGCGGCGTCCGGCACCGATGGAGATGCGCAGAGCCATTTCACGGGCGCGGGCGGCGGCTTGCGCGACCATGAGATTGGCGACGTTAGCGCAGGCGATGAGAAGGACCAGGAAAACGAGAACGCCAAGAGCGAGAAGGGCGCGGCGATTGTCCTGCTGAAAGACGGAAGCGCCGGACGAGGCAGGAGAAAAATAGAGAGCTTGATCGAGTTCGCGGGCGATTTCCTGTGGAGTTTCGTTGGTCCAGGATTTGGAGCGTTCGGTTTCGAAGGCGCGGCTGATGGAATCGAGTTTGGCGCGAAGCGGTTCGATGGCGACGCCGGGCTGAACGATGGCGAAAGTGCGATGCCAGGTGGAGTCTTTTCGAACGACGCTCGGATGCATCATGGTGGGAAGAAAGATGTCGGTCATGGTGCCGGGTTCGGTGCCGGTGAAGGGGGCTTGGGAGACGCCGACGATCTGATAGATGTTGTTGCCGATGCGGAAAGTTTTGGTGAGGACGTTGGGATCGTTGGTGAAGCGGCGCGTCCAGTAATCGTGGGAGATGACGGCGACGGGATGAGCACCGGGAGTGGTGTCGTCATTTGGAGTGAGGAGACGCCCGAGGGCAGGCTGCAGGCCGAAGGCGGAGAACATGTCGCCGGAAACGTATTGGAGATTGGCTTTCTCCATTTCCTGATCGGATTTGTAGGTGAGGTCGACGCGGTCGGCGAAGGAGATGGCGATGAGAGTGGCCTGGCCTTTGGCGGCGTCGCGCATGAGTTGGAAATCGGGATAGGCCCAGCCGTCGAAATCACTGGGCTGGCCGTCGGGGTCAGTGCCGAGGCGGGCGAGAGAGTAGAGCTGATCGGCCTGAGCTACGGGAAGCGGGCGGAGGAGGAGCGCGTCGATGAGGCGGAAAGCGGAAGTGCAGGCGCCGATGGCGAGAGCGAGAGAGAGAATTGCGGCGGCGGTGGTGATTTTATTTTTGGCTAGCTGGCGGAAGCCGAAGGTGGCATCCGAGCGGAGGGAGTGAAGCCAGGGGATGAGGTGCTGGTCGCGGACTCGGGCTTTTGTTTGTTCCAAGCCGCCTAGTTTTAGGAGGCCTTGGCGGCGGGCTTCTTGTGGGGTGAGGCCGGAGCGAAGATTGTCGTCGATGTGGAGTTGGAGGTGGGATTGGAGTTCAGCGTCGAGGTCGTGGTCGGGCGCGGGGGCGCGGAAGGAGTTTAGGATGCGTTGGATGGTGGAGAGGATTTTCATTGGGCGTCCGGAGAGTTGGGAGTTTTTTTGGAGGGGAGTGACCCAGGAACACAGGCAGGAGTGGCTGTGGCACTGGAGGCTGTTGAATTGTTCGGAATGATGTGGATTTTTTTGGTGGTCGTTGAGTTGGAGTGTAGGGGATTCCTCAGGGGCTGAAGCCCGGCCTTCTTGGTTGTTATGTCGGCGCTGAAGCTCCGACCCCCTAGGGAGAAGAGGAAACCAAAGATGCCGGCCTGAAGGCGCGGCGCTACAGGAATGGCGGGGATTTGGGTTTTGGTGACAAGACGCGAGGGTTGAGATCCTTCGTCGCGGAGGGCGCTCCTCAGGATGACAGCGCGGGGATTTTTTCGTGACGATTTGGGGATGAGGAGGGTCATGAGGGTTGCTCGTTTAGGAAGCGCGCCAGGATGGTGGTGGTTTCGGCCCAGTTGGAGGCTTCGCGTTGGAGTTGGCGGCGGCCGGCGCGGGTGAGTTTGTAGTAGCGGGCTTTGCGATTGTTTTCGGAGGTGCCCCATTCGGAGGAGATGTAGCCTTCTTGTTCGAGTTTGAGGAGGGCGGGATAGAGGGTGCCGTAATTGACGGAGAGGAGATCGCCGCTGGTTTGTTCGATGCGGCGGGCGATGCCGTAGCCGTGGAGGGGGCCGAGAGATTCTAAGGTTTTTAACACCATTAGAGCGAGAGTGCCTTGGTGGACGTCTTTTTTGAGGGACATCGGAGGCTCCTATGGGATAGCAAGAGGAGGATAGGGGATTTTGTATGGGAAAGCAATAGGGATGTTTTGGGGTTGGGATTTTCGGAGTGTGGTGGGAGGCAAGACGCGGTGGGGTTGCGGACATGGGGGGTGGCGTTGCGGCGTGCCTACGCAGAGACCCAAGAGCTGGCGTGAAAGCCAGCGCTACTAGACCCAGGAATCGAAGAGGGATTTCTCACTTCGCGGACTGCGTTCGGAATGACGGCGTTTTTTTTATTTATGGAATCGAAAGAGAACGGCCCGGCTCGGAAGGCGGGCATTACAGACCCAAGATGAAACCAGGAGGCCGGCTCGCGGACTTGCCGGGGGCACGATTTATCGTGCCCCTACGGGGAAGACCCAAGATGCCGACCTGAAGGCGCGGCGCCACACGGAGTGACCCAAGAGCCCGACCCAAGAGCCCACATGCGGAGGCGGCATGTGGGTACCCAAGCGGAACCCAAGAGCCACCCTTCGCGGATTCAGGGTGGGGCGCGCCGGGGAAAGAAAAACCCTTGAGGAAAACCCAAGAGACCCCGCGCCGGGCGCTGGGGGCAGAGGCACGGGACTAAAGTCCCACCACTACGGGAAGACCCAAGACGCCGGGATGAAGGCTGTACCTACGCGAATTTGAATGGGATGGATTGGGATTGTTGATATTGGGGGCTCGGGGGTGTAGCCTTGGCGGACCCGGCGAGTTGCGAGGAGGAACAGATGGCTACGGCTACTAGCGTGATTGAACCTAAGGTTAAGGTTAATGCGACGAAATTGTTGATTAATGGGAAGTGGGTGGATGCGGCTTCGGGGAAGACTTTTCCGGCGATCAATCCGTCTACGGGAGAAGTGATTACGCAGGTGGCGGAGGCGGATGCGGCGGATGTGGATAAGGCGGTGGCGGCGGCGCGGACGGCGTTTGATCATGGACCGTGGCGGAAGAAATTGAGCGCGTCGGCGCGCGGTGTGTTGATGAACAAGCTGGCGGATCTGATCGAGAAGCATAAAGAGGAATTGGCGGAACTGGAATCGCTGGATAACGGGAAGCCGTACCATGTGGCGCTGGCGGCGGATTTGCCGCTGACGATTGCGTGTTACCGGTATTACGCAGGATGGGCGGACAAGATTCAGGGGAAGACGATCCCGGTGCAAGGGCGTTATTTCAGCTACACGAAGCACGAGCCGGTAGGCGTGGTGGGGCAGATTATTCCGTGGAATTTTCCGTTGCTGATGCAGGCGTGGAAGCTGGGGCCGGCGCTGGCGGCGGGATGCACGGTGGTGATGAAGCCGGCGGAGCAGACGCCTCTGAGCGCGCTGCGCGTGGGCGAATTGATTCTGGAAGCGGGATTTCCGGAAGGCGTGGTGAATCTGCTGCCGGGTTATGGACCGACGGCGGGCGCGGCGCTGGCGCGGCACATGGATGTGGATAAGGTGGCGTTCACGGGATCGACGGAAGTGGGCCACCTGATCATGAAGGCTTCGGCGGAATCGAACTTGAAGCGGGTGACGCTGGAGCTTGGCGGGAAGAGCCCGAACATTGTGTTTGCGGACGCGAACATGGACGAGGCGATTGAAGGAGCGCACTTTGCGTTGTTCTTTAATCAGGGGCAATGCTGCTGCGCGGGATCGCGGCTGTTTGTGGAAGAAAAGTGCTACGACGAGTTTGTGGAGAAGAGCGTGGAACGGGCGAAGAAGCGGACGGTGGGAAACCCGTTCGATAAAAATACGGAGCAAGGCCCGCAGGTAGATCAGGAGCAATTTAATAAGGTGATGGGATACATCGAGAGCGGGAAGAACGACAAGGCGAAATTGCTGGCGGGCGGGAAGCGCGTGGGTGAGAAGGGATATTTCATCGAGCCGACGGTGTTTGCCGACGTGCAGGACAATATGAAGATCGCGCAGGAAGAAATATTCGGGCCGGTGATGTCGATCCTGAAGTTCAAGGATATTAATGAGGTGGTGGACCGGGCGAACAAATCGCTGTATGGGTTGGCCGCGGCGGTTTGGACGAAGGACATTACGAAGGCACACGCGATTGCGGATGGTGTGCGGGCCGGGACAGTGTGGGTGAACTGCTACGACGTGTTTGATGCGGCGGCGCCGTTTGGCGGGTTCAAACAGTCTGGGATCGGGCGCGAGCTCGGGGAGTATGGGCTGGCGAATTATACCGAGGTGAAGACGGTTACGGTGAAGTTGTAGGAAGTTGGGAATTTGTAGTCGGGAGTCGGGAGTTTTGGTTTGGGAAGAGGGGCACGTTTTGCGTGTCCCTTTTTCTTTTTTGGTCGTTTGGATTTGTGAGTTTTGCGGACATGGGGCGCAGCGGTGCTGCGACCCTACGGAGGGAGTTGACCCAAGATGCCGGCCTGAAGGCGCGGCGCTACAAGGGAGTGACCCAAGAGCCCGACCCAAGAGCCCACATGCGGAGGCGGCATGTGGGCACCCAAGCGGAACCCAAGACCCACCCTTCGCGGACTCAGGGTGGGGCGCCCCGGGAGAGGAAAAGCAGGTCCCTCGCTGCGCTCGGGATGGCAGTTTATTTTTTTTTGCAAATTGTTTTTTGGGAGAAGGTTGGCCGATCTGAAGTTCGGCCACTACACTAACCCAAGAGCTGGCATGAAGCCAGCGCTACAAGACCCAGGAGGGCGGAAACCCAAGACACAGGCAGGAGTGCCTGTGCCACGGGGGCAAGAGGCGGTGGTTGAGATCCTTGGTCGGGGACTCCTCAGGATGACAGCGGCTGGTGGTCAGCGTATGGCGTTTGGTGTGTGATTCGTTATGAATATACGGGGATATGAGAGTGGGGACTTTGCGGCTTTGTATAGGCTGGATCAGAGTTGTTTTCCGGCGGGGATTGCTTATAGCAAGTGGTCGCTGCAATATTTTTTGAGTTTGCCGGCGGCGAATTGTTTGGTGGCGGAAGACGGGAAGCAGATTGCGGGATTTATTCTGGCGGAAGAGAATCCGCCGCTGGCGCACATTATTACTCTGGATGTGGCGCCGGGGAAACGGCGGTCTGGGCTGGGATCGCAGTTGCTGCAGGAAATTGAAAAGCATTTTCGGTTTAACGAGGTGCATTCGGTGCTGCTGGAAACGGCAGTGGACAATGAAAGCGGGATTGCGTTCTGGGAACATCATGGATATCGTACGGAGGCGGTGTTGAAACGATATTATTTGGGGAAAGTGGATGCGTTTGAGATGAGGAAGAGGATTTGAGGCAGTGGGGTGAGGCAGTGGCTAGTGGCGAGTGGCGAGTGGCGAGAGTAAAGACGTGATGGCGTGGTGCGGGAAGAGTTACGAGTTAAGGGTTTAGAGAATAGGGTTTAGGATTTTGGGTCTTAGGAGCCCCCTTAAAAAGGCTCGGGTGAGGGATCCTCGAGATCATTTGTGGTTGGCGTGACTATACAGGACGCTGGCATAAAGCCAGCGCTACAAGATTCCCGCTAGAGGTGTGGCAGGGCAACCCCAGGAGCACAGGCTGAAGCCTATGCTACGTTGAGGACAGGAGATGATTGTGAATGATTATTTGATTAGTGTGATTTTGGGGATTGTGGAGGGGTTGACGGAGTTTATTCCAGTGAGTTCGACGGCGCATTTGAGGTTGACGGAGGCTTTGCTGCACTTTCATTACCCGCAACTGAGTTTGGAGAGCGGGTATTGGAAGATGTATTCGATTGTCATCCAGCTGGGAGCGATTTTGACGCTGCCGATTTATTTTCGGGAGAGGATTGCGAAATTTGTCTCGACGTTTCCGAAGGGCGAGCGGGGCGACCGGACGATACTGACGCACCCGTTGAGCCTGGTAATGATCGCGTTTGTGGTTACGGCGATTCCGTCTTATTTGCTGGTGAAGGTGATCGGGCAACATCTGGAGAGCCCGTACGTGATTGGGTCGGCGCTGCTGATTGGCGGAATTGTGATGTGGTTTATTGATGCGAGGATGGCGAAGAGCGAAGCAGCGGGCGAGGGAGCGGCGGGGAGTTTGATTCACACGTGGCACATGGAAGCGATGAGTTTGGGGCAAGCGGTGTGGATCGGGGCGTGCCAGATATTGTCGGCGGTGTTTCCGGGGACGTCGCGGTCGATGTCGACGATAGCGGGGGGGCAGGTGGTGGGGATGTCGAGGGCGTCGGCGCTGGAGTTTTCGTTCTTTTTGTCGATGCCGACGATGGCGATGGCGACGTTGTACACGCTGTATAAATCGCTGCATGGAACGAAGACGGAGAATCCGATTGGAGTGACGAGCATTGATGCGCACGGATGGATCGTGCTGGCGATTGGATTTGTGGTGTCGTTTATCGTGGCGTATGGAAGCGTGGCGTGGTTTATGGCGTGGGTGAGGAAGCGGGGATTTGGGCCGTTTGCGGTGTACCGGATTATTGTGGGGATATTGGTGTTGTTTTTTGCGGCGAAGTTGGTGGGGTAGGGGGGAGTCGGGAGTTGGGAGTTGGTAGTCGGGAGTTTCGAAGATTGTGGTAGTGGTTGGTCGAGTAGATGGTCTTTGTGAAATTGGAAGAGAGCGGCCCGCATCGGAAGGCGCCCGTACAGCGACTGGAACCCAAGATGCCGGCCTGAAGGCGCGGCGCTACAAGAGATCCAAAGAGCACAGGCACTCCACTGGTTTGGAAACTTGGTGGAAGATGGGCTTGTGCTGGGGGGAGTGTTTGGTATGATTTCGGTGTTCCTCCAATTGGGGGCGTTACAGCGCCGCGCCCCTGGAGAATCGCGACGTATGCGAATGCGTGTGCGCGCGTACTCAGCCTTCCCCCAAAGGCCATGTTGGCCGGTCTAAAGTCCGGCCACTACACTGGCTCGAAGCCGTTTGACGGTGCGCCTTACGAGGCGGCCCCTACAACGGCTATCGCTGAGGAGAAATTTTGTGCGCTTGCTGACACCTACTGAAAATAAGCGGCTAAATGAGTTGATTGGATTTGTGTGCATCGCGGCGGCAGTGCTGCTCGCGCTGGCGCTGATTTCGTATTCGCCGCACGATCCCGCGTTCAATGTGAGCGCGGCATCGATGGGAGACAATGTGGTGCGGAACTGGATTGGGCCGGTGGGATCGTATACGGCCGATTTGGGATTTCAGATATTCGGGTTTGCGGCGTTTTTAGTACCAGTGGCACTGGGGATATTGGGATACCGGTGGTGCCGGAGCCGCGCGATCGATTCGCAATGGGCGACGCTGGCAGGATATGCATTGTTGCTGCTGTCGCTCCCTTCCCTGCTGGCCATGATTCATTTTCCGGATGTGCGAGGGGCGCTGCCCGCGGGAGGGTTGCTGGGCGGAGCGGTGTCGCACGGATTGCAGAGCGGATTTAATTTCTGGGGCGCGTTGCTGGTGGCGCTGATCATGATTGTGGTGTCGCTGTTTTTGACAACGCGATTCAGCTTCAGCGGGGCGCATGCGTGGGCGAGCAGCGCGAAGGGTCCGCTGGGGAAAATGGAGAAGATCGGAATATTGCAGCGGGCGCGGGCGCGTTGGGAAGAATGGCGGGATGAGCGCGAAGAGGCGCGAATGCGGCGCGAGGTGGAAGAACGGAAATTGAGCGGGCGGAAACCGGTGGCGCCACAGATTGTGGGTAAAGAAAAGGGCGAGAGCGCCGAGGCGGCGAAGACGATCCACCTGGAAGAACTCGGAGACATTTTCAAGAGCAAGAAAGCCGCGGTGGCGGAGGCAGAGGAGAAACCAGCGAAGGACGGCGGACAAAAAGTGCCGGTGGTGATGCTGGGACCGGACCGGGAGAAAAAAACGGCGGTGGCTGCGGGGAAAGCGGATGCGAAGGCGACGAAGAACACGAATTACCGCTTGCCGTCGGTGCAATTGCTGCGGGAAGGCGAAGGCAGCCACAAACTGGACGAAGACGAATTGAAGATGAGGGCGCGGGCGATTGAGGCGAAGTGCCACGAGTTTGGCGTGGAAGGGCGCGTAACGCAGATCAATCCCGGTCCGGTGGTGACGACGTTCGAGTTCAAGCCGGAAGCAGGGATCAAGTACAGCCGGATTATCGGATTGACGGAAGATTTGTGCCTGGCGCTGCAGGCGGAATCGATTTTGATCGAGCGCATACCGGGAAAATCCACGGTGGGCATTGAAGTGCCGAATGATCGAAGGCAGACGATTGCGCTGCGAGAGATTATTGAGGCGACGGAGTTTGCCAATTCGTCAAGCAAGTTGACGCTGGCGATGGGGCGGGATCTGCATGGGCGGATTCGCGTGACGGACCTGGCTTCGATGCCGCACTTGCTGATTGCGGGATCGACGGGGACCGGAAAGAGCGTGTTCATCAATTCGCTGATGATGTCGATCTTGTATAAGGGGACGCCGGACGACGTGAAGATGGTGCTGGTGGACCCGAAGCGACTTGAACTGAATTTGTATGAGGGGATACCGCACCTGATTGCACCGGTGGTGACGGACCCGAAAGTGGCTTCGAATGTGTTGCGCAATGCGACGCGCGAGATGGAGAACCGGCTGAAGCTGCTGGCGCAGCGTGGCGTGCGGAACATCGATCAATATAACCGGACGTTCCAGAAGCAGCAGTCGCTGTCATTGTTTGAGAATGTGGAGGAAAGCGAACACAAGCCACTTCCCTACCTGGTGATTATTATCGACGAGCTGGCGGATTTGATGATGGTGGATACAAATAATGTGGAGGAATCGATCACACGGCTGGCGCAGATGGCGCGCGCGGTGGGGATCCATTTGATTCTGGCGACGCAGAGGCCGTCGGTGGACGTGATTACAGGATTGATCAAGGCGAACTTCCCTGCGCGCATTTCGTTTCGCGTGGCGAGTAAGGTGGATTCGCGAACGATTCTGGATTCGAATGGGTCGGAGTCGTTGTTGGGCAAAGGCGACATGCTGTATTTGCCGGCGGGATCGGCGCGGCTGCACCGGATCCATGGGCCGCTAGTTACGGAAGACGAGATTACAAACGTTTGCGATTTCTGGAGAGAGCAGGCGCAGGCGAAGTATAACGAGGCATTGCTGGAAGCGCCGAAGGATGAGGACGGGAAGGAGCCAGCGGCAAAGGGCAAAGGCGGAGGCGGGTCGCGGTTTGATGAAGAGCCTGGCGAGGCAAGCGGCGCCGACGATGTGGACGATGAGTTGTATCACGATGCGGTGAGGATTTGCTGCGAGATGGGGCGAGCTTCGACTTCGACTTTGCAGCGCCGGTTGCGGATTGGGTATGGGCGCGCGGCGCATTTGATTGATTTGATGGAGAAGGATGGGATTGTGGGGCCGCCGGATGGGACGCGGCCGCGGGAAGTGTTGAAGGGGAGCGAGTGGATGAAAGAGTTTGACGATCGGGAGAGGTGAGGGGGGATGTCGTGGATTGGAAACCCAAGACGGAGGGATTCCTCACTTCGCGGACTCCGTTCGGAATGATGTAGTTTTTTGTTTGTGAAATAGGAAGAGAACGGAGCGCCTCGGACGGCGGGTCCTACAAACCCAAGATGAAACCCAGGAGCCGGCTCGCGGACTTGCCGGGGGCACGATTTATCGTGCCCCTACGGGGAGGACCCAAGATGCCGGCCTGAAGGCGCGGCGCTACACGGAGTGACCCAAGAGCCCACATGCAACGGCGGCATGTGGGGCACCCGGGGCGGAGACCCCAAGCGCTGGCATGAAGCCAGCGCTACAAAACCTAAGAGCACGGCAGGAGTGCCTGTGCGACTTGATTTGGTTAGGGGTGGGATTCCAGGAATTTGCCCAGGAGGTGGGCGGCGTGTTCGCAGAGTTTGCGGTCGTCGGGGCCGAAGGCGGCATGGAAGTGGGAGTCGATGTCTAGTTCGCCGACGACTTTTTTGTGAGCGAAGATGGGGACTACGATTTCGGATTTGGTTTCGAGGGAACAGGCTAGATAGCGGGAATCGGAATTGACGTCGTCGACGACGATGGTTTTGCCGGTGGAGGCAGCGGCGCCACAGATACCTTGATGGAGAGGGATGCGCGTGTGGGGAGTCATGGTGCCTTTGAAGGGGCCGAGAACGAGAACGTCATGGTCGCCTTCTTTTTCGAGCATGTAAAAGCCGACCCAATTGTAGCGAGTGAGTTTTTCGTGAAGAAGGGCGACGATGCCCTTCATGAGGGACTCGGCGCTGGTGGAAGAAATGGCGAGGCTATCGAGAGCCGGGATGAGGTCGGAAGATTTTGCGTGTGAGGTGGTCATGAAGAATAGTCGACCATAAATGGGGCGGGATCGGCAACTGGCACGGAAGGAAAATGGGGCGGCGAATTGACAGGTGGAGGAGCGGCCTCTACACTAAATAAATTGCGTGCCGGGGTAGCTCAGTGGTAGAGCGCCGCCCTGAAAAGGCGGGCGTAGCCAGTTCGATTCTGGCCCCCGGCACCATCCCTAGGTCGCATCCCCTCTCCAAGCAAATCCCAATTTCCTGTCGCAATGTAAGTCTCTCCGTCCACCTCCATTTCGATCTTTTCGACATGCTTCAACAGCGCAGCCCGCGCAACAGTAACATCACCGCCGAGCAGTCCGCGCAAATTCCTCAGTTTCGACCTGGCTTCCGCTCGCATCCGACGTACGCGAGTTTTGATCGACTCTTCATTGGAGGAAACCACGTGCTCAGTGATTTCAGAGATTTCCTTCTCGCGTTCTGCAATCGCTGCCATCACGCTCGGCGAAAACTGCCCCTGTGCGAGCGCTCGCATTAGATTATCGATTTCCTTTCGTAGCTCCAGCCTCCTCTCGTTCATTTGCTTCATTTCATCCTGAAGACTGCTCAGCTCTTTCAATAGCCCGCTTTCAAATTGTTCGAGAACGTAATCCACCACTTCCTCTCGCAGAATTTTCTCCTGCAATCCAGCCAGTAGCCTAGATTCGAGATCGCCGCGTCGAATTCTCGCCTTGTTCCCGCATACCGTATCACCTCGATTCCAGTTCAATGGGCAACCGTATACCTGACTCGATTTGTTGCGGCCCTTGCCCCACAGAATCGTGAGATTCGCACCACAATGGGCGCACTTCAGCAGGCCACTGAAAAGATAAGCAGAGTTCATCGCACGTGTGTGCAAGAAACCGTTTTGGCGAGTGGAATCGGAGTAAAGCTTCTTAACAATCTCCAGCCTGCCTTTAACCCGCTGCCAAAGATCATCGGAAATAATGCGCTGTTCCGGAATTTCCGCACGCACCCAATCAGCTTCTGGCCTCGGGCGATAGACGCGCTTGCCGGTCTTGGGTGAGCGAACCTTTCTCGTTTTGCCCCATATGACACCCCCCCCCCGATACCGTTCGTTGCGAAGAATGGTTCGAATCGACGAGGGGCACCACGATTGCGACACGCGTCCTTTCTGTGGCTGTGGTGACTGGATTCCCTCTTGATTCAACTTTTTGGAGATCGATTTCAAACTGCGCCCTTCCGCGTACATTTGAAATATTTGCTGCACGATTTTTGTCTGGTGAGAGTCAATTTCGAGGCGAACGCCAGTGATTACTGGCCTTCCGTGGCAATCCTTTTCAGATTCGTGCTCGATCGGCACATTGCGATAGCCAAAGCAACGGCCTCCAGTATGAAGTTTTCTCCGAGCGAGTCCCTCCACACCACGATATGTTTTCTTCCCTAAATCGACCAAGTATTGTTCATTGATTCCGCCAAAGATTGCCGTAAGCATTCCGGCGCTTTCTGAATCCGAATCGAAGCCTTGAGCGACAAAAACGATTTTGATTCCAGCGAACTTTAGCTCTTTCACAATCCGGTCCGCATCACCTAGACTCCGGCTCAGGCGGCTCGTATCGTCAACAAGAACGCAGGTAAACGCCGGGGGGTGGACAGCAGCCGCTGCCAGCATTTGTCTCAGTCCATCGCGGTCTTCTGTCGCCCCGGAGACCCCTTCGTCCAAGTAAACATGGTCGGGTAGAATTTCCCAACCGCACCGCACCGCGTAGTCGCAGCATTTTCGCACCTGGTCATCGATGGAGCTCGCGTTCTGTTTCTCCGAAGAGTACCGAGCATAAATCGCGCACTTCAACTCGATTCGGCGCTCCGTCCCCATCATCGGCTGGCCTCCACGTTCTTTCGCTCGTAGTCTGCAACCGATGCCGATTCAAAAACAATAGCCTTTTTGGGCTCCTGAAAATCCGATTTAGCCAGTGCAGCCCGAATTAGCAACGGAATGACACACGTGTCCAGGAAATCCTTCAACTCTGGATCAATCTGGACAGGGTTCCGTTTCGCGACCGGTACGGGTTGCCCTCGGCCAGGGGGCCTGCAGTTAGTCGTACTAGAAAGATCGAAAGAAGGCTCGTCGGCGGGTTGTGCGCTCACTGATTGGAACAACAACAGCACTACGGCCAGGATTTTGGCTATCGCCGCTAGCCCCGAGCACCTCTGCAACTCGTCCGCAGACACCTCACCACTGCCCCTCAAAGCGAGAAGCGTGCCACCCGTGAATTGTTTCGTTTTGATCGTCATGGTGGTCCGGCCCCCGTTGTGACAGCCGAATTTCCCATCAATCGCTGATCGCGCTGCCATGCCCTAAAATCCTGCGAGCCCATTCGCATCAATTCATTGAGAGTCAACCAGCCCGGATTTGCGATTTCGACAAGATGAGAATCGCAAGTCGGACACTTGTCATAGGGAGCTAGAATCACCGGGGAAATTTTTGCGTCTTTGGGGGGATTGTAGAATGCGCCAACCGTATGAAATCGCTTGACGGTGTAAAACGCTTTCTCCAATGAGGCTAGACGTTCTGGAGAAGCCGAGAAATATTTCCAAGATGCCGCTGGATATTTAATCGCATGGCGAAGGGCATGCCGAAAACTCTTTGCAGCCTTGATAGAAAGAATTGCATATTGCCCTAGAACCTTGGACCACAACGCCGATGCTTCACGATTTTTCTGCTCTATCCATGGCCCGCAGAACACAGCGTGAGCATGCAGATTCGTATTCTCTGGTCCGAACTCTGCACACCACGCCGCGCCCCAATCCCCTTTCGCCCATCCGTTCAGGCGCGCCAGCCACACAAAGAATCGCCTAATTGCGCGATTGAACCACCGAACCTTCTCAGCGCTCGGCATTTCCCCATCATTTCGAATTGTGAAGTCGATTTTAGCGATGACACGGCGGGGGCGACTTCCCCTGGCTGGCCATTCCGGAACGAGATCACAGCCACCGGAGCGAGACGCTCCAAGGCTTCGTAGAAGAGCGCCTCATATACCGAAGACATACAAAGAGGGCAAAATCTGAGACCGCAACGAAAGACTCGATGCCACAAATGGCCGTGCGCTTTGCATTCCCTGACCCATCCGATACGCGAGCATTGCGCTTGGCGAACGGCCGCTGCCGACATCTTTAGCTCCCACATTTCAAGGGCTTTCGCCAGCACCGCCCGGTCTTGCCAAACTTTTTCGCCGAGTCGGATTAATTCCTCACCCGTTTCTACCTTCGGGGGCATATTCTTTGCCCGTCGCAAATCTGAGATCAGTCGGCGCTTGCGTTTACCGACTGACTTCCTTGGACGCCTCGAATATGGCTGTTCGAACACTCCCCGTTCTCGCCATTGTCGTACCCGAGTGTTCCACACGTCAGTCCCGGTAACGCCTGGTATGGAACGAGCAGCGAGCCCTGCCTCCATAGCTGCGCTTTCAACAATCAGCGCGACGCGTTCGGAATCAGGTTGGAAAGTAGATTTCACAGTTAGCTCTGATTCTTACAAGTAAAGCGCGCGGCTTCGCCGCGCGGATCGCACGCGGTTGATAACGCCGCCGAAGCCGCATCATTTGTAGCGTGGATTTTCCGCAACCGCCGATCTGTTGCATTAAGTTCTGCGAGAATTTGAGCGCGTAAGTTTTGAGGAGACTGGCTATGATAGACGGCTGCCTTCGGCAGCCTTAGGGACTGCGTCCCTTCGCCCACGCCAAAACGCGACCCGCTTCGCGGGTCGCTGGCGAGGGCTACCCTCTCGGAGTGCAGCGCGACTATTTCCACAGCGCGCCGAAAATCACAGTTAAGAATGCGCATGACGAACGAAAAAACATCGCCACCTGGGCCACAGCCGAAGCAGTGAAAGATCTTTTTTTCTGTATGAACGTAGAACTACGGATGTCGTTCCGAGTGGAACGGGCAACGCCCGACGTACTGCTTCCCTGCCCTTCGCAGTGGAGTATATTGCGAAACAATCTCGACGAAGTTCGCTCTCGCCTTGATCTCAGCCGCAACAAAAGGCTTCGGCGGTCTCATCGACTCACCCTCTGGCGAAGAGGAGAAGCATTCTTTTGCCTGGTGAATTCATGAAGGGCTTCGGGAGGTATTAGAAGACGCTTTCCTACACGGACACACCTCAACTTGCCGCGGCGAACCAGTTTGTCGAGTGACTGGATTGAAACGCTTGGAAGGGATGCGGCTTCTCTACGGTTGTAAAGCAGTTTTTCCATGACGCAAATCGCTCCGAAGAAAAACACCCATAACTAATGTGTTTGACTTCAGTCACGTTTTGCGTTCGATTGTGCTTCTTACGATTCGAGCCTGAATCTGCCTCGCGTCTTTTGCGTCGCCTGTGGGGCGTCTACTCGACAACGGCTAACTCAGATTCATCCTACTCCGTAATACTCGCTCAACCGATCTACTCCGTGGACTGCCGCATAAGGCGGAACCACTAAGTACAGCAGGAAATTACATCATGGCATTCGAGATGTCAAAAAGCATTTTTTGTTTCTAACAAAAATGGTAAGTACAGTACTCATATCCCTTGGTTGGAATTCCTTTAGGAATTGTTCCTCGGGGCCGTATATGTGCTTATGGAACGTATGTCAGAAATAAGTCCCCGGCGCGGGGAAGGTCAACGACTTGCGCTCACTACGAAAAGTTCGTTGTTCACTTTGGGGAATGTGATTGCTCCAATGTGAGCTTATAAGCGACGTAGTAAATGTAGATGTTGCTGACATACTGAACGGTTTCTTGCCCAATGTCCTTTGCTACCACGAGTTCGACATTCCCGAACCATTGATTGGGGTCCAGCCCTTCCGCGTTTGCCCGCTTTCGTAGCCGCGCAATCCGATTAGGTCCGGCGTTGTAGGAGGCAAACACCATGAGAGTCTTGTTCAGAGGGTTGAGATTGGGATCTTTAAAATAGGTGTCTGCGATGTTGCGCAGCATCTTCGCGCCAGCTTCAATGTTGTGCTGGGGGACATCCACATTGGAAATGTTGATTGGCGGAGCCACTGCATTCTTGGGTATCACTTGCATGATGCCTACGGCGCCACTTGGATTCTTCCGACTCTGGTCCAGTTGGGATTCCTGATATCCCTGCGCGACCAACATCAGGTAGTCAAAATTGTACTCAGCCGCGTATTTCTGGAAGTAGCTCACGTAGGACTGAAATTTTGCCATCCCTTCGGTGGAGGTCGAATTCTTTACCCACTTCGTGTTCTGCGCATAACGGCGTGCCAACGTATTACCAAACGATGAGCCGAGTGCGTGATTTTTTAGAAATTCATCTAGCAGCTGTCTGAGCTGAGGACTATCCTTGCGAGTCGCCCAGGCCAACTGACCTTCCTTCTTCACGACAATGTCGGAATGTACCGTCAGGTGAGTGAATACTTGGGCCCAGAAGTTCGCTCGAATGCTGATTGACACTGTTGCCGGAATTAATCCTGCGTTGACCATCTCCAAGAGGTCTTCATCATTCAGATTGGGGTCCGCCGCCTTTACTAGAATCGGTGCTTTTCCGGCTTTGCGGAGAGATTCGCTCAGGTTTTGCAAGTTCTGGTAGTAAACGGTCAATGGATTGACATAAACTTCTTTGCCGCTCAAGTCTTCGAGAGTTTTAATCTGAGTCAGCTTGGGACCGGTCACGATTACCTGCTTCACATCGGGATCAATAGGGGTTGTGAACAGAGCGATTCGCTGGCGCTCAGGCGTGACTATCAACGGGAAACCGATGACATCACCCACGCCCTGCAAGAGAGCTTCCTGGAGTTGCTCGATTCGCACCGGAAGATACGTTACATTAATCCTCAGGTTCCCGGTCTTGTAGCTGTTATTCACGAAGCGTTGAAATTCGTCGAACGCTTCGTAGTAGATTCCATGTGGCTGGCCTTTATCGTAGAAAAAACCGGAACGGCTGGGGATTACAAGAACACGAATCTGGCGTCTCGTTACCATGCCATCCAGATCGCCTACGTGCCGCTCAAAGTTAACGGGCAATTCGAGTGAAGTGACAGCCTGCTGGTTTGCTTGGGTGTGTGGAATCGCACTCCCGTCACTGGAAGCGAGATGAGCAGAAAGCAGTATCAGTGCTACTTCAAACGCGATAAATAATTTGATGCGTCCAATATACATTGCCTTGTCTTCCAGCCCACCAGCATGCAGCCTCCTGGCGAGTTGGATAACCGACTTTACCACGACCATCGGTCTTCCCTTCATGGTGTAACTCCTCTTTCGGTCACATTGGAAATGAAGCGATTCTGTTCAAAGCCAATCAGTGGAGGGCCTCAAGCAGGTCTTTCAAGACGACGGCAATCGGGACCTCAGCGAGAATCGCAGGTAGCGCCGGAATGAGCACAGCGCCCACTAAGGTGTAAAGCGATCCCTTGTCTACGAGAAAGGCGCTGATCTCTTCGATCTTCTCGTAGGCTTGACCATAATTGTTGAGAGTAATGCTTTCGGGTGCGGCAAGAAACTCGCTTTCATGTCCCGCACGATGCACAATCCATTTTTCGTGGAACTCGGTGCTGTGAAGCTGGGCGAGGATTCCGTATTCCAGGATTCCTTTCCGGCGAAGCGCCGCTAAGCGGGGAACAAAAAAGGCCAAGGGCCCAAGCGCGATGAGCGCGATCAGGGCAATCAGGACAATCGTGGGTAGCTTGAAATTTATGAGGTGAGCGCCGTGACGAAGGATGTCATTGCGCCAAGTTGCTGCGATGACGGCGCTCGCACTGAAAACGATTGGTGCAAAGACGGCCGAAGTCAACCCGAGAAAACCTAACCCTCCGTGCCGGTCAGGGTGGGTAGGAATCAGCTTCAAATTCGTCCTGGACAAGCTGAAGGCGAAGAATGTCCACAACAACCATCTCCAAAGCCCGAGGCCGAGCAAAAACTGAAAAATAGGGGTACAAATTACAACGGCATACACGCCCGCCGGCGTCAAGTGCAGTTCCCCGCCGGACGTGTACCCAAGCCACGGTGTAACGTCGACTAAACCTTTGTAGGCGGTTGCAGTATGGACTATCACTAGTGCGAGGATAACGAACTCAGGCAGAAGCGAATCGCGCAG
The DNA here is from genome assembly GCA_963701055.1 of Candidatus Acidiferrales bacterium. GTDB lineage: Bacteria > Acidobacteriota > Terriglobia > Acidiferrales > UBA7541 > Acidiferrum. Next base: position 3,490,502 of record OY969563.1, read on the forward strand.
CCACACGAGCTTCGCGACTACGCCGTCCATATGCGTCAAGTCTGAAGCGTCCAACAAGCGCGCGCTGCGAACCTGTCCAAAGACCGCGCGGAACCGCTTGTCCATAAGGACTTCCCCAATTAATAACGCCGGAATAGCAATAAGCATCCGGGAATGAACACGATAGTCCATCAAGAGAGATAGCAGGCCGTTAGGATTTGTAATCCCCGTGATCAGAAACAGAGGTAGCCAGCCAACAGCGAGCAGTACGATAATCCGGCGACCGAGATTCCATTGATTTGGACGCGACAGTCCTACTGCACACTGCATTCGATAGAGGAGACCTCCTCGCACAAGGGAAACTTCTGTAGAGTCAGCCTTAACTGGCGGGTTCTGTTCTGAACTCATTCCAACACCACTAGCTTTCTGAAATTTATGCTCGGCCGTTCGCGCCGGCACCCGAAATGCACGAGGCGAAGGTTTGTTTCAGTAAGCTCGCGTCGAGGCTGCCCGCAGCGCCAATGGCCACGATTTGCGTGCGCCGTTCACGAGCACCCCACTCTTCCTGAAGAGAAATGTCCACACGTCTGCCGACGACCTGTAGCACTGCTCGCCGTTCTGGCGAGTCGTTGGTGTAGACCACTCCCTTGGTGCGGTAAACATTCCCCGGCAATTTACGTAAGGTTTCCCGCAACGCTTCCAGCGCGAGCGGCTGGTCAGTCTCGTAACTCCAAGTGCTAAACACCTTTGAATGATCCTGCCCTTCGTGGTTGTGCCCGTGGTTTTCTTCATGGCAGGCCGGACTGGTGCAGTTATGCTCAGGCGCGTGCGAAGCAAGGCCTGAGCGAACTGCGTCGAATCGACCTACGCCCAACAGAATTTCGTAGGGTACCTCGCAATAATTGGTTTCTACGATGCGCAGACGATTGAAATGTTCGTCTAGCCACGCTTGAACTTTCGCAACTTGCTCAGGGCCGGCAAGATCCACCTTGTTCAAAATGACCATGTCGGAGAAGCCGACCTGGTGGAGCTTCAGCTGCATGAGAGGGGGATATTCTGGGTGGGCGAAGACCTGATCCGCGTCCACGACACAGATCACACTATCCAGCCGGGTCCGGTCGCGCAAGTTAGCGTCGGTAAACGTGGCAAAAATCCCGCTGGGATCGGCTACGCCACTGGCTTCCAGCAGAATGTATTCGATGCCCTCGGTACGCGCGAGCAGAGCGTCCACAGACTCGATGAGGTCGTCGCGAATCTGGCAGCAGACGCAGCCATTGGCCAAGCTGATCATGTTGTTGTCTACGCCGACGACGAGTTCAGCGTCAATGTTGATTGAGCCAAAGTCGTTCACAAGCACGCCCACTCTCAGGCCGTGATTACCGGTGAGAATGCGATTCAACAGCGTGGTTTTTCCGGCACCGAGAAAACCGGTCAGGATCGTCATCGGAACGGTTTTGCCGTTATCGTTTATGATTTCCATTGATTCAGATTTCCTCTCAAAAAGACTTCGAAGAGAAACTGTGCGCGACGTGGAACCCGAGCGTTCCGCCGCAGGAAGCGCGACGGGACGGGGGTTCGCGTTTATTTCTTGAACTTGCTTATGTCGATGCCCATGACCTTGGCCATCTCCATGAGATCAACTAGCTGCGGGTTCGGCAGCTTGGTCAGAGGCTGGCGATAAACGTCTGGTGGATAGTACTTGTGAGGATCGATTTCGAGGTCGCGCGTTAGCTGTTCTTGCTGTTGCTCACGGGGCAACCTTGGCTGCGGGACTACGCCTTGACCTGTATTGAGCGGAAGCGGGTCGCCGAAGAGCAGGGTAGGAGGAGGCAAGGGCTGGCCCGCGAATCCTGGTAGAACTGCGTCGCGTTGCCAGATGGCGTCCTTGGTCACGTTGACGGTCACAACATCTGGCGCGCCGTAGAGGAAGAGACCCTTCCAATGCGCGCGAATGTCGGCGCTTTGCTCGTTGAGAGTGTCATCGTCAAACGCCAGATGCGTGGCCATACCGACGCGGGGGTTGACCTGGTTGATGAGATAGCCCGTGGCATAAGCCACCGTATGGTGGATGTCCACGGTGTAGTTGTAGAGGAATTCGGGCAGTCCGTACTTGAGCATGTTGAGACGCGAAAGATCGGGCTGCAACTCGGTCACAAATACATCTGCTCCCTTGGCGTACTTGGCGGTCAGGTCGTCGGGCCGGCCGTCGCCGGTCCACACGAAGGAAAGCCCGTTCCAATCGAGGCGGTAAGCCGAAGCCCCATCCTTGACGTGCGAACGTCGCCAGTGACGGACGGTGACGCCGTTCTTGTCGTAGCAGATGCCGTTCTCGTCTTTCCAGTCGAACTCGTTCACCTCGATCTCGTAGCCGTCCCCGATGGGGCAGGCATCGAAGGCCTCTAAGTGCCATTTGAGCATCTGCTTCATGCCAGCGACCATGCCCTTGGTGCCGAGTTCCGGTGTACGACCGGAGGGTCCAGTAACCCGCAACGGCATTCTCCACCGTCCCGACCAGGCAGAAAATGGCAAGAGATAAGACAGATCGTGGTAGTGGTCCACGTGCAAGTGGGTGATGAAGATGTCGTTGATGCTCGCGACCGGGACGCCCATGGCGAGAATGTTTTTGACGCAACCGGGGCCGAAGTCGAAGAAGAAGCGGTCACCATTGCCCAACTCCACCATGATGCAGGTGCCAGCTTGATCACGACGCGGCGGAAAGGGACAACTGCCAACGAACGAGATGCGCATCTCGTCCTTTCCTATCGGTTCACTGCCGGGAAAGTAGTTCATGCGGCTACGTACAGACGGCGTCGGCTGGTAATAGGGCGGAAACTGCAGCCCTGTGCTGGGCCCGCCGCCGTACGGATTCACGGGTTGAGGTTGGTCGCTCTTCGCCTGCGCTGCCACGGACGTCGGGTCAACCGCGGATATACCCGCCGCAGCAACACCCGCTACCGCGCCTTTGAGCATGTCCCGCCGGCTCAAATCGCTTTGCCGCTCCTTCTTGTCATTCTCTTCTTTCATCCCGGCTCTCCTTTTTGTGTCGATAATCTAATAGGTCCAGAAATCGCAAAGACATCTATAGCTACCAATGAACTCCTCAATTCAAATCACCGTCTTTGTAGTACTTGGTGCCGGTAGCGCTGATCTCCGCCGCCAACCCTTTGTCCGTCAACTGATACATCCAGACTCCCTCCGAGACCGACGCCGCTCCTGCCATCGATCCACCCTTGTCCCCGGTTTTGGCTGCGGCCGTGGATTGCCCGCCCAATTGCCAGCCTGAATTGACGAAGCTGTCGAGGGCTTTTTCGTTGTCGAAAACAAAGACAACGCGAAACTTCTTTACGCCCACTCCCAGCCCGGCCTGCACTTGCAACATTTTCATGAACGTTTCCTGCTTGCTCTTATTGTTCACCGCCAGGCCTTTTCCATTCCCGGAACCAGCCACGAGGATCTTTACTCCCATGTTGCTGAAGACGGCGTAGCCGGCTGCGTGGCTGACCGCTTCCTTCGTCTTCGGCTCGACTTTGTACAATCGATGCAGCGTGTCCTGGGCCATGTTCTGAATTTCCTTCTGCTGTTTTTCCTTGTCACCTTCGGCAGCGTGAACGGCGTACGACTATTGCTGGCTGCATTAGACCGGCTCTCAGAGGTGGCGGCGCAACGTCTCGGAGGGGAGTTCGCCGAAAAGAAAACGATAATCCCGAGCCATGCGGCCGAACTGCCAGACGCCGAATTGGGTGGCAGTTTCGGCTACCGTTGTCGCGTGGGGATCGGCAGCTAAAAGCGCCTTGCGAATTTCGTGGAGCGCTCTCCGATTTAGATATTGCACAGGCGGTACCCCGAAGTACCTGAGAAAGGCGTCGCGGAGGGTTCGCTCAGACACACCTGCCGCGGCAGCCAGCTGTTCCACGGACAGACACTCGCGGTCATGCTGTTCGACGAACTCCATGGCCATGCGAACGATCTGCCGTCGCGGGACCACGTGGCGGCCCGGCGTGACTTCGACTAGGTTCGGTGCTCCAAGCAAGCTGTGGACCTCTCGAAGCAGTTTCTGCGCCGCCGCCCTCTGCCCAGCAGCTGTTTCCAGGACCATAGGCGCTCTCTGAACTATCGCTTCGAGCTGCCCAATGACTGATCGAAACCTCATGATCCGCTGTCGTGACACTTGAAAAAACCCACGCTTAGAACCGACAGCGGTTGTTCCATTTCCGTTTGGGTCCGCAAGCACAGGATTCGGAATATAGAGGCCACACCAACTCCTTGGAGTGTCGGCGGCTAAGCAGAAGTCGGCGCCCGGCACATCGACCATCAGAGAAAGTTCGTCAAACTGATGCCCGTTCCAACACCATGCCGCAGGCGTCCGGGTCGGTAGGAAGATCGATACGCCACCATCCCTCGGGGCCCCCTCTACAACCGCTTTCGCCTCTGCCTGTCCCCATTGAATGTTCAAATTGTTGAGAACCAGGGTGGAGAGCACCCAATTTTCACCCGCGGGCCCGAGAACCATGGGGCGCATATTTGCGAACCGGAATGCGTCAAAGAAAGCCTCGAACGAGGAGAAGGTTTGCTTAGGCATTGATTTCCGTCGAGCAATATTGCGAAGAAACAGGACTTAAGTGAATGGTGACTTAAGCGATAGGGAACCGTAATTGTCAAAAGTAACAGTCTTACGGTATGAGCAATTTGGTCTGGTTTTGCTGAATTTTGCCGAAATTGAATAGACACATCCGAGCGTATCTCATACTTTCGAAACAATAAATCACAGGCGATTCGCAGTTAAGACGCACGGAGGGTTTCGCCCCGATGCTTTTCCAGGCCCACTGCGCAAAACCCCTGATTTTGATTAACGAATTGAAGAGAGCGGGGTGAGAGGGCAATTGATTCAGCGAGACTTAGTTGTAGTGTCTCTACCGCGTTGCTGACTTGAACTCATAACCCGAAGGTCGTCAGTTCAAATCTGCTTCCCGCTCGCGTCCAGTCACGCTGCGACGCTACGCAGCTAGATCGAATCGGAATGCAAGCGATGGACTTAGGGTGCTATTCTGGCCCCCGGCACCATTTGAATGTACATTCCCCACCAAATCCCACTCTCCACTCAGCTTGTAGCTGCCTCCCTCTCGAAAATCGGAACTTAAGGTGCTAGCGCGAACCCGGCGCGTGTCAACGACTTTGAGACAGGTGTTCGCGAAATTTAGTGAGTTTTTCATGTGTTGGGGTTTTCCACCAAAAAATGTCGCGCCAGGATCGCCTGGGAGCGACGATCTCCAACTCGGTCGACCCACAGTATCCCCGCTTTTGTCCTTCTTCAAACGCATGGCGCATTTTCAGAGTCGATCGCTGCGGTCAGCGGTTCCAGAGCGGGCCTGTTAATCCAAACTTCGCTGGGAAGAGCCGGCGGTTTGGGAGCGCTTCGTACGAAGCGCTCCGGATGAAGTTGGTAGGCAACATCGAGGACTTCCTGGCGTTGCCGCAGAATGTGTTCCGCTTGGCCATAGTGCACCATCGCCGGCGTAAGCAAGCCCAGGCCGGAGTGGCGATGTTCTCCGTTATACCAACGAAAAAATCCCTGACAGAATGCTCGGCTATCTTGAATGCACCCGAAACGGTCCGGGAACTCCGGCCGATACTTTAGGGTGCGGAATTGGCTTTCCGAGTACGGATTGTCGTTCGAGACGTGCGGCCGACTATGCGTCTTGGTCACCCCCAGATCGGCCAGCAAAAATGCCACCGGTTTGGAACTCATCGAGGTGCCGCGATCGGCGTGCAGCGTAAGTTGACCGGGCTGGATGTGTTGTTTCTTGCAGCTCTCCTCGATCAGCCGCTTGGCCAGCTCGGCGCTTTCGCGATAAGCGACCATCCAGCCGGTGACGTAACGGCTGAAGACATCGAGGATCACGTACAAGTAGAAGTACGTCCATTTCGCTGGGCCGAGTAGCTTGGTTATATCCCAGCTCCAAAGTTGATTCGGAGCCGTGGCCAGGAGTTCAGGCTTCTGGTAGGGCGGATGCGTCAACTGATCGCGGCGCTCGCGAACCTCGCCGTGCTCGTCGAGCAAGCGATACATGGTGCGAATCGAGCAGTGATACTCGCCTTCATCGAGCAACGTCGCATAAACAGCAGCTGGAGAACGATCCTGGAAACGTTCTTCGTGTAGTCGAGCCAGAACTGCATCCCGTTCTGCCGGGCGGAGTGCGCGTGCCGACGAAGGCCGCGACGCGCTCACCCCCGGAAAAGAAGTCTTACGGACATCTCGATAGTAAGATGCGCGAGGCATACACAGAGCTTGGCAAGCAGCGCTGGTGCCAACGTCGTTCGCTAGCTCGGCGACAGCCGCCATCAGGATTTCTCCTCCGGGTCCTGCTCCGGAATCGGATGACCCAACAGCGCAGCGACTTTTTTTTGGACGTCGATGATGATGTGTGCCTTACGCAGATCTTCAGTCAAGCGAGCGTTTTGTCGGCGAAGTTTCTGGACTTCTTCTTCCATCGGGTTGCGCTTGGACTTCGGCCCGCGTTTCTGTGGCGTCAGAGCCTCGAGAATTCCCTGGGCCCGCTCTCGTCGCCAGTAGGTCAGCAGAGACGAATACAGACCTTCACGGCGGAGAAGAGCGCCCAGGCCACCTCGCGTCGTCGCAGCGACTTCGGCTTCTTGTAAGATGCGTTGTTTGTACTCCGCTGTGTAGGTCCGCCGCTTCGCCTTAGCAACGACTTCGGGATCCGGCCGCGAAACGGACGCTGGATCGGCGCCCGCTTTGGCTGCCGCTGCACTTCGCTGCGGCTCGCCAGGAGGCGAGCCTCCGCTCCGTTCCGCGGCAGCCAAACCCCCAGGGGAAAGAACAACACCAAGAGCATTCCCATTCATCTCTGATCTCTTCTTTCTCGCCCTTCTGCTCATTAATTAAGAGTACTAAACCTGTCTCAGAGATGTTGGCACGGAGGGACCTTCCCGAATTTCGCGACCGGGACTTGGCCACAGTCTCAATGCGAAGCAAGGTTGACACGAAGCCCAGCAGTGCCTAAGTATATATCCCACAGGTTGCACCGACGATCCACACACTTAATTTCCTTGCCCGAGAAGATGCTGGCCGGTCGTCTAGACGGCTTATTTTTGCTGCCCCTGGACCATCGGTATTGAATTTCGTCAATGCGTTCTTTCGGAAATTGGAGTCACAGCTTTGCGCGAGAACGAAGACCACTACCGCGACCTAGTTGAGAATAGTCTCGATTTGATCTGTACCCACGACTTGAACGGTGTCTTATTGACCGTCAATGTCGCCGCCGCCCGGACTCTAGGCTATGCGCCTGAGGAACTGGAAAACCGAAACCTGCGAGAATTTCTAAGCCCGAACCTTCACAAGGAACTTGCAAAGTATCTAGCTGCGGTTAGGGAGAAGGGCGCCGCTAGCGGATTCATGAGCCTGCGGACCAAGAGCGGAGACACGCGGATTTGGAAGTACACCAACACACTACGAACTGAAGGAGTACAGGTTCCTTTTGTACGTGGGATGGCGCACGATTTCACAGATATTTTGCAAGCTCAGAAGGCGTTGCGAGAAAGCGAAGAGAGACTGCGCGTGGCCGCCGAGGTCGGCAGGATGTATGCCTGGGAGTGGGACCCGACCTCAGACTCAGTGCTGCGATCCGCAGAATGCGCAGGCATTCTGGGTTTAGATGATGCCTCCCAAAAAGGAGTCGCGAAAGATTATTTCGCTTTAATTCACCCTGATGATCGAGCCGGGCTGTGGAGCCTGGCAAATTCCTTGACACCAAAAGAATCGTCATATCGAACACAATATCGCAGGTTTCGGCCAGACGGCACGCTGCTGTGGCTGGAAGAGAGTGGCCGAGCAACATTTGACGAGGCCGGAAAGATGGTCCGGCTGGTTGGGATGACCGCGGATATCACCGAGGGTAAGCAGGCGGAGGAGAAGCTGCGCGCAAGCGAAGACCGCAGCAGGCAGATCGTGCAAAGGTCTCCAGTGGCCATGCTTGTTACCCACGGATTAGAACAAAAGAACGAGCTCCTCAATGATAAGTTCACTGCGCTGTTTGGTTACTCACTCGATGAGATTCCTAGTGTGGCCCAATGGTGGTCTCTTGCCTATCCAGATGACATGTATCGGGAAAAGGTCAGGGTTGAATGGCAAATGCGAGTCAAGGATGCCATTAAGAAGGGATCTGAAATCGAACCCATGGAAGCAATGGTTCGCTGCAAGGACGGTTCGTACCGCTACGTTCAGTTTTACTTTGCATCTCTAGGGGAAACTAATTTAGTAAGCGTTGTGGACCTTACAGATCGCAAAATTGCGCAGGAGGAACTGGCGAAGGTTGGGGGGCGGCTCATTGAAGCGCAGGAGGAAGAACGCAGCCGGATTGCACGGGAGCTTCATGACGATATCGGCCAACAGATCGCGTTGTTAGCGATCGAGTTGGCGGAGCTTGGTGGAATGCCACTCGAATCTTGCGCCGGGATTCGCAAGCACATAAATAAGTTGCAAAAACACGTTTCGGAACTCTGCAAGGATGTCGAAGCAATATCCCACGAGCTGCATTCCTCGAAGCTTGAGTTGCTTGGCCTGAAAGCTGCAGTGAGAAGTCTCTGTAAGGAATTTGCTAACTACCACAAGGTGAAGGTAGATTTTCACGAGAAGGACCTGCCCAAATTGTTGCCCAAGGATATTGCCATTTGTCTGTTTCGCGTTGCGCAGGAGGCTTTACGTAACGGCGTGAAGCACAGCCAGGCGGACCGATTCCAAGTGCAATTATCGGGGAGGTGCGGCAGTGTCTGTCTCTCGGTTCGCGATGCGGGTGTGGGTTTTGATCCTGAAACTGTAATGAACCGCCAGGGACTTGGTCTTATCAGTATGCGTGAGCGAATTACTCTGGTGAAAGGGACGATAGCGATTAGGTCAAAACCTCAAGGTGGAACGGAAATACACTGCAGCGTTCCATTGCCGCCCGACATGCATGACTTATCCGGCGTCAATGCGGATGACAGGTTACTGGGGTAATCCACATACCTGATAAACGCAGCGCTTACCGGGAATAAGGTAGAGGCGGCGTGCGCCGCCGTTCGCGAATGGCCGTCGGGGCCATATAAGACTCGGGCAGGAAATCGCAGCGCAGACAGTCGCAAATCTTGCTGGCGTCGATGCGGTCGTTTTTCCTTTTTGCCGCGGCGATAGCTCGTAGCATCAAGGGATGTGCTACTTTCAATTCCACGGCGTGGGGTTTCAAGTGATCGTAGATCCAGCCGGTGAACATGGTGGCTTCCATCGCCGCAGTCCACAGCTGAGGTAAGTTTTTCATCCAACAATCCAGATCGTGGCGCGTGGCGGGAATCCATCCCTCAGCAAATAACTTGCCGCCACTGTCTTTCACGCAGTAACTGATCTTCTGCTTGTGTGCATCCAGTCCAATGTAATACAAATCGGGAGTTGACACCCGCTAGGCAATCACTGCTGGTTTACTTTCAAACTGCTGGCCTGCGTCACAGGACCGACACCATACGAATCCAAGACATCGCGTAGCGTTACGATGCCTTCCAACTCATTCATGTCTGCGCGGCTAACCACTGGCAGAAGTTCGAGGCCGGCCGCTCCCATACGTTCAAGGGCCAGGTCAAGCGGTTGATCCTTATGAACGTGTGGGAAGGAGCGTGCATCCACAAGATCACTTAAGAATTCGGTACGAGTGCCTTTTGTGTACTCGCCTTCGAGCGTTGCCAAGCTGATGACGCCTACTACACCTCGTCCATCGATCACTGGCCAGGTTTTCAATGTGCTTGAGCGAACTCGTTCCAAGGCCTCGCGGACCGTGATCTGCGTGGGTAAAATCTCGGTTGCGGCACGCATCGCATTGATCACCTGATGCTCGCGGTATCGCTGGAGAGTGTCTGCCGTGGGCAGATGAATGCCGTCCTGAAAAGCTAGGGCAGTGTAGATCGACTGTCGCTGTAATCGGGAGGAGATAAAAAAACTCACTAGATTTGAAATCATCAGAGGGACAATGACTGTATAGTCGCGCGTCGTCTCGAAAATCATCACCACCGACGTCATGGGAGCACGCACGATTCCGGCGAAGACCGTACCCATGCCAACGAGCGCGTAGGCGCCGGATGTCGCGGTGTACGCGGGCAACAAGCGATGCGCTAAATCTCCTACAGTACCTCCCAGCATTGCACCAATGAATAGACTCGGGCCGAAGATCCCGCCGGCATTCCCTGAGGCATAGCTGGTGCAGGCACCCAAGAGTTTCAGCACGACCAGAAGAGCCATTAGTTTCAGGGCCATCCTCCCGTTCAGGGCGTCGCCGACATACCCATATCCCACGCCCAGGACCTGTGGCACAAACCATCCCATCAAACCGACCAATAAGCCGCCAGCCGCAGGTTGGAACCACAGGGTCTTGCGGGGGAGCCGCAAGAAGCGCCCCCGCATATCCAGCAGGAACTTGGTGAAGGCCGCTGACACCAAACCGCCGATGACGCCGAGTACTGCATAGATCGCAAATTCTAAGGGGTGGACGAGTCGATATTGCGGCACGTTGAAGAGAGGGTTGTTGCCCAGAAACAGGCGCAGCACCACCCATGCTGTAGCAGAGGCGAGAACCATCGATCCCAGCACTGGGGCATGGAGATCGCCCATAACTTCTTCCAGTGCGAACAGCACCCCAGCCAGCGGGGTGTTAAATGCGGCCGCAATTGCTGCCGCCGCCCCGACCGGTAGTAGCGCCTTTACCTTCTCGGGTCGCAGTCCAAGGCTGCGGCCCAGCACCGAAGCAATGCCACCACCAACTTGGACGGCAGGTCCTTCGCGTCCGAGCGGGATGCCGCTCGCAAGTGTAATTGAGGTGCAGAAGAACTTTCCGATGATCGTGCGTAGGGTAATCACACCTTCGCGGGCGAACAGCGCGGCTTTGGTCTGCGGCACGCCGCTTCCTCTGGCGTTCGGGAAATAGCGGAAGAGCAGATACCCAATGCTAAGTGAGCCCACGACAGGGATGAGCACCCGTCGCCACGCTGCGCTGCCCACGGGGTAAAGCCGCATCCCCAGCCGTTCCGTCAGAAGGATAAAAGCAACAACCGCCAGGCCCGTCAGGGCACCGATTGCAAGCGTAAGAAGAAGGAATACTTGATTCTCACGTTGTGACGGACTGTTCGGTGACATCAGTCCTATACCTTTAGAACGGGGCATCGGGCATGACAGAGCACCTGATGAAGCATGGCCCACGGCAGATGCGCGGATACGCGAGGGTGGAACGTATGGTGCGGTCCAATCACGACCAAATCTGCACCTTGGTCTTCGGCCACCTTCAGGATGCATTCCCCCGGTGCACCAATCTCCACGATGGACTGTATTTCCAGGGAAGGGCTCGTCTCGGGAGGAAGCAACTGCACAAGCTGCCTCATTGCAGTGTCCTTGCGCGCCACTCGGTTTTCTGACGGAGCATCGGCGGGCATCTTGAGAACATGAAGCAGAGTCAGGTGGGCGTTCTCGTCCTTCGCCAGCCATCGCGCATACGCAAGCACTTTCTCTGAACCGGGCTGCAAGTCGGTCGCGCACAGAATTCTTTGCAGCTTAAATCCGGATATCAATTTCGCGGGAACGTGCGGCCCAACTGTGAGTACAGCACAAGGCGCGCGATTAATAATCTCTTCTGCCACCGAGCCGAGCACGAGCTTCTTTATTCCACCGCGGCCATGCGTGCCAAGCGCGATCAGGTCAATGTGAAGTCTTTCGATCAACTCTAATAGCACCCTTGAGACAGAGCCAAACCCCTCTTCGACGAGCTCAAGATGCTTGATTCCCTGGAATAGTTCAGAGTCTGCAAGTTTAGCCAGCTTGTTTTCAGCGGAATGCCGGAGGTACAACGGGTCGGGTGGCTGAGCATCGTAGGTGACCTCCGCGGACACCACGCTTACCATGTATAGTGTGGCGTCATAACGGCGAGACAGGCCAAGGCTGTATCGGAGGGCTGTTTCAGAACAGGACGAAAAGTCAATAGCGAAGAGGACTTTTCGGAGCGCGACTTGAGTTTGGGAGCCCGGTGAGATCATTGTGACCTCCCTTAGAAGCTAATTCGGAAACCCAACCGTCTCAAATCCCGGAACCATGACAACGAAAGTCAGTCGAAGCACAGACGGCGGAATGCGCAAGTTGCTCATCCGAGCTGCCGTTTTACAGCCCTCAGGATGATGTCAACCCATGATTTCCTGTTGAGACGAAGACCGGGGCCTTTCGAGCTCCGCCCCGTCAAACACCTCACTGTGTGAGATCTCTCCCGCCCATTTTGCTAAATATATCGCAGTGCGATATATTTAGCAAGGTCGCGCTCCAAGGGTGGACAACTGGACGAAACGTGGCAAGTGCGGCAGAACCGAGAGCAGTTGGTCGCACCGTACAGAGTTGTCTTTCCCCTGAACTTGGTACGGGCGTCCGGATTTCTCGACTGAGAGATCGAGATCTCAAAATGCGAACAGCCAAGCTATCAGTAAGTCCGGCCCCCGCGGCCTCCTCCAGGCAAAAGGACCACGACGCTCGTTTTCTCGAAATTCAACACCGGGGTGTTAAGGAGGAATCAATGGTGCGACTTTCAGTTAAGGCCATGGCCATTGCCGCAGGTCTGCTGTGGGGTGGTGGCATATTGTTTGTCGGTTTGATTAATCTGTTTTTCCCGGGCTATGGAATCAATTTCATTCAGCTCACAAGTTCGGTGTATCCGTGGTTTCATGACACGCGCTCAGTTAGCAACGTCGTGATCGGCACCGCCGATGGTTTGATTGACGGCGCTATCGCCGGGTTGCTTCTTGCTTGGTTGTATAACGCGTTCTGCGGTGTGCAGACACACAGGAACGAATTGCATTGAGATACATAAGCTTGTCAGTTAAGGCGACTCGGCAGCCAAACTAGGACGCCGGTTGTCAAAGTGGGCCCACAGTTTCGGTAAGTCCATAGATTCGCTCCATTATATGCGGTCCACGGAAGTGTGAGTTCAAGGTCCCGATTAGCGGGGCAGCATGATCCACAGCCGGATTCCCAGCTTGCGGGCCACCGCCACGCGTGCTTTTCCCAGCCCCTTTTGCATCAATTTGCGCCGATAGAAACGCCGCAACTCCGGATCGCGGCGTGCCGCGTGAGCGCCAGCCTCATTCCACAGAAAGCGCAACAACGGATTACCTTGTTGCTGATTCTGCCGAGCCGCCGTCGTCTCCCGCTGGAACGTTCCTCCGGAATCAGGCCCACGTAGCTGGCCAACGACTTACCATCGTCGAACCGCTGCGCATCCCCCAAGAACACATCCGTGGCCAGCGCCGTGACCGGTCCCACTCCTGGATGGGTCATCAGCAACTGGGCTCCCGAGCGATGCTCCACTTGTTCGGCAACTTGCACCGTCAGCTTCTCGATTTCCTCTTCCATATGGCCATACATCGCCTGCAAGGCGCTCCGTCGCAAAGAGGCGTGCGGCGGCAAGGGCAAGAACGCGATCTTCGCTTGCCCGTCATAACTCCACAAGCCAGGACCGCGCCGCAATCCATTCGCGAGCGCGATGGCCTGCAGCGCATTCTGTACCTGCGTGCGTAGACGCACCCATTGATGACGGTGCAGCAACAACGCGCGCAGATCCAGTAGTTCCTTGCTGGGCATCCAAATGGCCGGGAAACGCTTCTCTACCAGCAGTTTTAGAATCAGCTCGGCGTCGCGCCGGTCATGTTTCTGCTTGCGGGGTTCCGCCGCACGAATCTTAGCGGCGTCTCCCACCCGGCATTCGATTCCCAACTGCCCCAGCAGGTCCAAAAACCACTGCATGGGTCCAATGGCTTCGATGCCCACCAGCACCGGGCGCGGAAGTTCGGAATAAAACTCCCGCACCTGGTTGCCTTCGTGCATCAGCGTGCGATTCACCACTTCTCCGGTCTCTCTATCGAGCATCGCCAAAGTCTGCTGGCGAGCGTGCAAATCACATCCTATAATTCGCATTCGGCCTCCTTCGTTCCGAGCGCTGTAGGGTGAACACCGAACAGTCTACTCGGCTCGTCGTGAGGCCGACCTCGTTATGACATCAACCGTCCAAATGGGTCCTGTGTCGGTTCAGCCTGAAATGGAGAGAGGGCGCCCTCCGTTAGAGTATTCTGCCCTTCGGGCGGGAATTTTCAAGGCATCCGGGTCTACCGATCCGATGTGGTTTTTTGAGGAGCGCAGAAGCGAAGCTGCTGCGCTCCGTTCATCGTTTCGATGAGCCCCCCGGACTATCCCTGAGCATGGTTGGGTCGCCGCAGTGCCGCTTCCGTCTCGCCCGGCAAAATCATTGTAGCGCCGCCACCGGCTTGCCGTGCCAACTTCCGAGTGGCGCGTCGCTCGCACGGAACGGATCGGGGTTACCTCGCAGAACGCCGCGAAAATCCACTGCTTGATGCTGTTCTCCGGTCAAAATCACTTTGCGCTTGAGCCATTTCCTCGCGATTCGCAGGTCCGGCCGGTGATAGACTTACGATGGAATGATGTCGGCTCCGCACAAGCCGCGTTCGGCCCTCCTCTCGCAAATTCTGGTCGCCTATAGTGTGGAACTCGATTGCGAATTCGAGCGCCGCATGCTGCAAACGCAGAGCCGTAGCGCGCGCCTCTCGCTGGTCATTTGGCTTAATTGTGCTGCAGTTTTTGGCCGATGGACCAATTTCGGCTCGAACGCTGGCTTCGCGCGCGCTCACAGCCGAGGCTGGCGGCACAGCCGGGCTTGGTTGCCTCGAACGATGGGGCGTCGTTGCGCTGCAGCCCGGAAAGCGCGCCGGTTTCGGTAGCGGCCGAGGCATCCGCGCCGATTGGCCGGTTCGGCTCACGGCCAGCAGTGAAACAGCCGTCAGAATCTGGCCCGACCTGATCCCGGAAATCGACGCCCGCTGGTCGAAACGCTTCGGCGACGACGCGACGAGGTTGCGCCGCTCATTAGAAGCAATAGAGCACCAGATCGACCTCGAATTGCCGCAGGGCTTGCCCGTTGCGATTTTGAAGCTGCCGGAGTTCGGGCCCCGGAAATCGGCTGCGCAAGACGGCCTGCCGCTGCCGGTGCTGCTTTCCCGAGTTCTGCTCGCGTTCGCGCTCGATTTCGAACGTGAGTCCCAAACGCCGATTGCGCTATGCGCAAACGCGATCCGCGTTCTCAGTGACGAGCCGCTCCCTGAAACGGAGATTCCCAAACGAACCGGCTGTTCGGAAGAGACCGCAGGCATTGGCTGGCAGCACAAGCCGTACATCATCGTTGAAAGAGACCCTGCGCGCGGCCGCGGCAAGTTCGTGCGCTTGTCCGAAGCGGGCATCAAGGCGCAGCAAGAGTATTACCGTCGCACGCGCGATATTGAGGAAAAGTGGAAGAAGCGCTTTCGCACCGCAACGAAAGAAATTCGGGAATCGCTGACGACGCTGCTGAAAAGACGTGAACTGTCTGACGGCCTGAAACCGCCTCCCGGAACGACCCGCGCCGGCGCCCAGACACCGGCCCTAGGCCGCGTCGACATTGGACCTGCGGCACGCCAGCGCAGGCGGGATTTGGTAATTCAAACGGAAGCATTCGTGCGCGATCCGGCTGGCACTCTGCCGCATTATCCGCTCTGGGACATGAACCGCGGCTTCGGTCCGTAGCACGCGTTGCTGTCCTTTAACAGCCAGCACGAGCGCTTCCGACACGTAGGTCGTACGGTCTCGGGTGAATTGTCGGCCATCCGAAAGTTATCCACTTCACCTGCGACTCTGAACGGGTACTCATCTTTCTTCCAGCGGCGTTCTGCCGGCGCGCCTGGCGCCGTTTCCGCGCCTCCTCCAGCTTCCGATCCGTCTCGTCATGAATCTCCTGCTGACGCCCAGTGCCCACGTTCCGATTTCTCGACAATCAGGAGCTAGACGCTTCGACGCGGGTGCCGCGAATGGTCGATACGTTGGTCCAATAGACTCGTCGTCGCGCTTCTGCGAATCTTGCCTTGAACAGTCACTCGTCTGACATCGAAAGGAGTACCAAATGGACGGCACAAATGCACTGAAAGAGACCGCGCACATGACCGCCCCCATCACGTCGAACACGCTTGGTGTCAACGTCCTTACCGTCCCGGGAAAGCCCATGGTCGGCGAGCGGCCGAGGCCCTTCGGCGAAGCGCTCGGCTTTGACCCGGTCACCTCGACTTTGATCTTCGGCGAGCATGACGCGGTGCTGGTAGACGCAATGATGACGGTGGCTGAGGCCCAGGCTCTCGCGGATTGGATTGCTCTGCACAACCGCAACTTGCAGACCATCTTTATAACGCACGCCCATTTCGACCACTTCTACGGTCTGAGCATTCTGCTCGACCGTTTCCCGGGTGCTCGGGCCATAGCAACTCTCAAGACGCTGAACGCCATGCAGATGGCTTTCTCTCCCCCAGTGG
Source organism: Candidatus Acidiferrales bacterium (assembly GCA_963701055.1). Classification (GTDB taxonomy): domain Bacteria; phylum Acidobacteriota; class Terriglobia; order Acidiferrales; family UBA7541; genus Acidiferrum. The sequence goes on from OY969563.1 coordinate 3,506,894, forward strand.
AGCGGTTAGCCCGCCGGTGCTTTCCTGGTCAGGTGCCCACTAACTTGGTTCCGCCTGAGCCCTATGAGCGCGACACGTTCACTCTCGAGGACCACGAACTTCGCATCATTGAGCAGGGCCATACCGATAGTGCCGATACGACCTCACTATATGTTCCTTCGCTCGACCTGATCGTCGCTGGCGATGTTGTGTACAACCAATGCCACATGTACGTCGGCGACACCACCCCCGAGAGCCGAAAGAATTGGATCGCGGCGCTAGATCGGTTAGCGGCGCTGAACCCGGCGATCGTTGTCGCCGGTCACAAGAAGCCCGGCGCGCCCGACTCTCCCTCGGCGATCCAAGACACCAAGCGTTACCTGCAGGACTTCGATCGGTTGCAGAAAACCGCGACGTCGGACAAGGAGCTGTTCGATCAGATGACGAAGCTATACCCGCATTGGGTAGCCAATCAGTCATGGTTAATGTTCGGATTCCCGGGCGGCTGATGTGAACGCTCGCTCGCGTATGATGGAGGTCAGGAGAAGAGGGAGAATGAGATTACGACATTGTAAGAGCTAAGACCCAGTTGTGCGATTAGGCGAGATTCAAACAAAGCGGAAGTTGGGCCGACTCTGCATCAAGTTTGTATTACTGTGGCTTACGCGAGGACAGGCGAATACCTGCGCTCGCCAGCTCCTTAACGATATTTTTACTCGACGATAATGCGGTCCGCCCACTCCACAATCGAGACAAAGATTGGTGGACTGCCGAATTTTGCACCCCATTGATTCAAGTCCGCTTCCCCGACGTCGCGGGCACGGGAGCAGGCTCCGCAGGAATAAATCGGAATATGTTTTGCGACAACTTTTGCGAGTGTCTCGCTCAATGGCGGCCAGCCAACTGGAAAAATCGCGTTCACGGTGGACCTTCGCATCAAAGACGTGGCGTCCGAGAGTAAATAGATTTGCACGTTGTGGCCGGCTTCCGCGAGTGCGACTCCATGGAGAAATGGAAATGACGCCCTTGTCGGGTCATCGGGTCCCCACGCGCCCTTCATCGTGATATTCAGAGGCTTTTTGGAGTCCTGCGGTTTCATCCCTAACGCTAGGAAAGGTAGCCCCGCGAGTTGAGCTAAGAATGTGCGTCGCGCCATGATTTTTTCTCCTGAGTTGAGATTCCCGTGGAGTAAATTCCTCCGAGTATACTCGGTCTTTTCTTCCGTGGCGTAGACGCTAACCGCGTATGACATATTCGGGTTTGCTCAACTGCTGTGATTGACGGCGTAATAGCGGAAGGTGATTTTGGCGTCGGGCTGCCGGAGAAGCCGGTACTATGAGCCACCTTTACGATTTCGCTACATCCCGGGACTTGACGGCAGTTTTTGGTGATGAGGGAAGGGCCTCGCAACTGTGCAAAATGGGACTGTACTGCTTCCACCTCGATGGCATACTCGGGCGTGTCGAATAAGCAAGATAAGACAGTACTCGACTACTCGATACTCACCAGCGTCGAGAAGGAAATGGCGAAGCCGCGCATGGCCAAGTCGGCAAGAGTGGCGGAACGGAAGCAAGCTTGGGCGCGTGTTTTTGCGAACGAGCGAAATTTAGTTAGGTGCCCTGCGCGTGTTTGATAAAGCCGTTTGCAGGTGGCCGTTGGCAGTTTCGGCGGGCGAGAGGGAGCGGGGGGATGGAGAGAATTTACGAGGCATTAGAGCACATCAAATCATTGTGGAAAAAGCTCGAACAGACAAAACTGAATACCACCGAGTACGATGCACTCTTGAATCAGATTCGTACCTTGTCGAACGAATACAGGGCGCTTATTGACGTACCCAAAAAGCCCAGAGAATCCAAAATAACTCAGCTCAGGATTGAAAATACTACGAGCTCACGGCTAAGTCCTGAGTGATGGCCTCACCGCCGAAGTCCTATAAAAAGGAATGTCAAGACAAAAATCTCCCCTTCGGCTCGATGCCGATCGATTTTTTGTCTCGGCATTCAGCCTAACTGCCTGAACGTGCACTCTTACTCTGAGAGTGGTCTTCCCCAGGCGAAAGGTTTTGCATCGTCTCCGGTTGTGAAACGGAGAAGCAATTGTTCTTCCTTGTGGTTCCATTTCGCTGTTGTGACGGCGCGCCCATCGTTTTTTCTGAAACACAACAAGCCTAACCGTTGTCCACGCGATGAGTGGCAACACATGGTCCTATCGGAGACTCGTGGCCTATGGCTTTGTTCGATTGTCCGAGAGGGCATAGGGTAGGTACGGAGACTCGCGTGCGTAACGCACGGGCCTGACTTCGGCGGTTGATACTTCCCCTCGAAATCGCGCGTCTCAAGAGCCGATGGTCACCGCCAGGAAATGGTTCCCGGGGACAGAACAGACTCTCAGCCAGAGGCGCTCAAGCTGCTTGTTGTGGTTTCAAATAATTGGCGTCGAAACGTACCTCCTTCTTCCAGACGATCAAAGTGATCGCGGCAATTTTCCGGGCCAAGGTCAGGCGTGCCATCGTAGGCTTCCTCCCCTTGGCGAGCAAATTTTCGTAGAAATCGCGCAGCGGTCCAGTCGCAGTGCTGGCTCTCATCGCCGCACCCTTGAAAATATCTTTGAGGTCGTGGTTGTAGTCCTTATTTAAGCCACGAACCGTGGCCTGTTTCCTGGAACGTTCGAGCTGTCCTTGGACCGCGCGGTACTCTGCGCTGTCATAGGTTTCCAGCCCCAGACCGCTGTAGGTAGGTCCACAGGTGGCGCTTGGTGCGGAAGCGCTGTGGGGTCTGCATCACCGCGATCAAAATGGCCGCCCGGATCGGTCCAATCGCTGGAATCCGGCGCAACAGTTTCCATATTTTGTGCTTCCGACTTTCTACCAACAGATCCCGCCGCACTTCCTGGCGCAGCGGCCGCAAGACATCCAGCTGCTGGTAGTAGTGTTCGGCGCGTCGCCGAACGCCCGCTTCGTTGATCTTGGCGAGCCATTCTGCACGGTAACGTGGTGCGTACACCTCGTTGCCGGCACAGGGAATGCCCCAACTGCGATACAAAGCCTTCAGTCGATTCATGACCCGAGTGAGATCCTTGGTGATGGTTAGATAGCTGCGCGCCAACTCTTTCATCATTCTCAAGCCGTGCTCTCCGTGATAGATCGACTTGACGTTGTTCATGTACAACTGTTCGGACAGCTTGCGGGCATCGATCCGATCACTCTTGCTGCCTTTTCTCACGGCATTCTTGCGCGTGTTACACACCAGGACTTCCGTCGCGTGGGGCTTCATCAGGTCGTACAACCAGGTCGCCCATGTTCCTTCTTCGAAGACGACACGCAAATCTCCGCGCAGCCCGTCGAGGAACTGCAGGAGGGTACTCGCTTTAGTCTCGATGACGCACTCCATCACGATCTTGCCGACGGAGTTCCTCACGCAAATCGAAATGCTTTCCATGTGCACATCCATACCGATATATTTAATGCTGGTCATAAAAGGGTGCTTCTTTCTGGAGGAGTTTGAGCAACGACACTCAAAACGTACTCCAAAGGGGCGCCTTTTTTATAATGTGTTGGTTTTAGTACGAGCTTTCCCGGTTATCGGGGAGTTCGCAGCATTTTGGACAGCATCCAGCGTTCAAAATCCGAGTTGGTGTCCGATGGCTGAGAAGAAACGCTATGGCGCAAGTTCAATCGAGATATTTTTCTTAAGGAGCTGTCACCACGCGGTAGTACACGCCGTTGGCGCCGTAGGCTGCGCTGAACCAGGTGTTGCCGCATAGGTAGTAGGCCTGACCGTTTACGTTGGGTGTGATACAGCCCGCAGGAAGAACGGCGGTCATCTGTCCCACGGTGTAGTAACCGGCGACAGCGGCGGCATTGGCAGCGGCGGCGTTCGCGTTGGCTGCGGCAGCGTTGGCATTTGCGGCGGCCACGTTGGCGGTGGTCGCGCCTGCATTGTAGCCCTGGGCATAAGCGTTGTTCGCGGCGGCCGCGTTGTTTGAACTAGCAACCGCGGTAGCTACCGTCGCGCCAACCACAGCTCCTGCCACAGCGGCGCCGGCTGCACCCCAACCACTGCTGCAGTTGTAGCAAGAGGAGCCATAGACAGCGACGGTCGTGGGTGGATGATAGCCGTAGTAAGCGGTTGGTGCGGCATAGTGGTCGCTCGCATAGACGGTCTGGCCGGAAGAAGTGGTGCCGACGGTTCCCACGCCCGCATAGTGAGTGGCGCTGGCACCGTAGGCATTGGTGGCAGTGGTGGTGCCAGAACCTTCCGCGTGATAGGCCGAGCCGCCGTAACCGTTGGAAGCTGTAGTCCCCTCCCCCGCGGTGTGAGTCGCAGTGCCACCGTAGCCGTTGCTGGCAGTGGTCTTGCCTGAACCCTCAGCGTGATAGGCCGAGCCGCCATAGGCGTCGGAAGCCGAAGTTCCCTGCCCTGCGGTGTGGGTCGCACTGCCGCCATACGCGTTGGTGCGCGTAGTGGTGTTTCCAGAGTGGGTGGTCGATCCGCCGCCCCAGGCATTCGCATGCCCGTAGGCTGAAGCCGAACTGCAGGTAAACAATGTGAACAGTAAAGCCGAGAGCCCGATCATAATTTTTTTCATGGTGTGTTCCATCTCCTTGCTTGCTATTGCTGCGGTGGTGCTGGATAGGTTTTTTGTGCTGGCGTTTTTGTCGTTGGCTTGGCGCCTGGTCCTGTCTCCGGATGAGGATGGGCGAAGGGCATGTGTTTTGCGGAAGAGGCGGCGGATGATGTAAAGAAATCATCGGAAACGGAAGGGTCAAGCTTCCAGTCAGAGAGTATCAGGTTGTGGCGTAGATGATCAGGGTCATCGAGGTAAATCGCGTGGATCACGCGGGGCAGTTTATCTTCCGTGCCGACCCACATCTCCGCGAAGATTCCATTACCGGCAAAGGCCACGATGTCCGTGGTAGTGCCTCCGACGATTTTGGATTGGCCGACGTAATAGGCATGTTTCAAACCAGGAGCCATGTCGCCATACGGATCGGCGACGATGATGTCAGTAAATGGAAAGTAGATTCCCGCGGAATGGAAAACCGCCTCGAGGGTCTTATCGATTGTGGCGGGGGCGTCAGCAACGGCGACAAGATTTTCGACCGGCGCGTAGGCCATAACGATTTTGCCGTCGTAGTAAAACTCTGAAGTAGGACCATCACCCTCCAGAAGAACGCGAAGCTTATTGGGGCGCTGCAAAACCGTTTCGAATTTATTGCCATAAACGAGAGGCGCGCCTTGACGGCTGAGACTCTCGAATGTCTCTACCGCCGTGAAGGACAACGAGTGGGCCGCGGCCAGCTTGCTGCTGGTGGCCTTGAGGATTTCAATGGCTTTGGGCTCGAGCTCGAGAGGAGGAGGCGCAGGCGCGGTCTTGTGTGTTACGGCTTTCGACTTGGCGGGTGGCGCTGTGCTCTGTGCGTGAGCCGCGACAGCACCGAGGGAGAGGGCTGCCAAAGACAGCAGCAGCGCCGCTCCAGATAATTTGCTTCGAACGTTCATACTTTCCTCGATTCAATTAAACGAACAGTTTGACTGGCGACTTTCAGGGAATCATTCCGCAATCGAACATTTTGTTGGCGATGGGAGGAGCAATTTTGTTAATGAATGCGGCGCGCATTTGAGGATCGCTCTTCAGGAATGCGATGGCTCGCTGTTCTTCGGCGGTAGGCGGGGCTTTCTCGGATTTTTTCACCCACAGTTGTTCGCAGGTGGATTGGGTGTATTTCATGATGACCTTGTCGGCGACTTTGTCCATCATGGGGTACTGCTGGGGCGGTGCGGCTTTGGCTGTGACGTTGGTGATGCGGAGTAACGTAAGACCGAGGAACGAGAGAGAGAACAGCGCGAACATGACTATTAGTGGCAAGAAACGTTTCATCATAACTTCCTCCTAAGATTTTGATTCATATCCCGATTCAACAAAACTTTGGTGTACCGCTTTTTGGCCCCGGCAGTTCATGCGGACCTCTCGAGGACTTTTTCGGTTCTTGCGTCAACCGGAGTGCGGGCTTTCTTGCTGGCGACTTCGCCTTGCCAGCGGGCGCGATTGATGCTGCCGACAGGCGTGCTGTCGGGTGTGCAGTGGCCAGTGACATCGAAATAGACGGCGTCGGCGGCGTCTTTGGTGAGCTGGGAGTTGGCGAGGAGCGTGAGGCGCGCGACGGGGTGGAAAGGCGCTTCGGATTCTTTCCAGTTGATGCTGGCGTTTTCGGTCCAGAAATTTGCGTCGTGGGGCTTGCCCCAGTAGGTCATGTTGGCGGGGTCGAGGAACTGGATTCCGAAGTCGAAGCTGCTCATTTTGCCGTCTTCCTTGAGGTGGCGAGCGAGTTCGTCTTGCAAGGCGTTGGGGTTGTCCATTTGTAAAGGACGCGCTGGATTATCCGTGAATGGTGTCGCAGAAAATTTAACGACATCGTTGGGACCGTGACGGAACGGAGTGTTGCTGCCGTAACGCAGCTTTTGATACGGGCCGATTTTCTGGTGAGCCTGGATTTGGGCGATGGTGAGAATTCTCAGCACGCGCAATTTGTCTTTGAAGGAGAGAGACAAGAGGCCGGCGGCGGGATTCGAGGCCGTGAGGAGATTCATAATGGCAAGGAAGCCGGGGGCATCGTTGATGGGAAGAGTTGTGGTGTTTTGCAGCGAGAAATCCTGGCGAGGGATGTTTGCGTCGGGAACGACAGCGCCTTCGCGAGTGAGGTCGACGGAGAAAGATAAGGAACGGACATCGGCTTTGAAATCGGAATTGACCTTGGGATCTGCGTTGCCGAAGCGGACGATTGCGGGATAAATGCCGGGCTTGGCGAAAATTCCCTTGGCGAGGCGCTCGCCTAGTTTGTGGTCGCGTCCGGCGGTGACGTCGAAGATTTCGAAATGGGCGCGGGCGGAAGTGCCTTTTGCGTGGGTGCCACGGCCGAGCGGGCGCTTTTGTTCGGCAGCGGATTTACATTGCAGCAAGAGAACTTTTTCGACGATCTGGTCGATGATGACTTTTTCCGAGAGGAGACTGCGGTCGGCATCGGTGGCGGTTACGCCAAACCATCTGGTTAGGAAGAGCATGGCAAGGCTCCTGAGTGGCGGCGGATCATGGGCGCGCTCCCAAGCTGGCGATAAATTTGATCGCGGTGACGCTGGGAAGAAAACAGTAGGCGGCGGCTCTGGTTTTTACGAACGTGGAGAGACCGGTGACTTTGATGGGAGGAGCGCCATTGGGCTGCGGGATTACGAAAATGCTTTCGGCGGGATCCTGTGTACCGATCATGGGATCTTTGGATTTGGGATTGAGACGGACGGCGCCGGCGAATTCGCTGTCATTGACCCAGTGGCCGAGGACGAATTCGTACTGGTTTTCGATGTTGGAGTTGATGAAGTAGCCGAGCAGGCCGCGCTCGACGCCGTCGTAGGGCTTCGTTGGATCGTATGTGGGACCGTAGGGCAGGCCGCGACGAATGAGGCGATGCGTGTTGTTGCTGCCACCGGGGACGCCTTGTCCGGTGACAGGCTGGCCGCGTGGATTGATGCGGCGCATGTGCGCGCCTACGGGGCAGCGCAAACCTTTTGGATCGCCGGAACCGTCGGCGTTTACGTATTCGAAATTGTTCATTTGATCGGGAGTGAGGTTGGCGGGTTTGTCCGTGTCTGGAGATAAGGCGAGAGGAACACCGTTGCGCCAACGACCGCACATTTTGGCGGCGAGAAGTTCGGGATCGATTTTGTCTTTGTTGGATTGGAGGAAGTTTTCGAAGGTGACGACGTCGGTCTCGATCATTTTGAAGACGGCGAAGCTGCCGTTGAGGCCGAGTTCTTTTGGTTCGGGGACGATGTAGTTTTCGGCTTCTTCCTGCAAGACGAAGAGCCACGAGTCGCAGGGCTGCTGGTGATCGGGATGATATTTTTCCGGACCGCCGCGAATGGTGGTCATGCTGAGGCCGTCGGTGTAGCCGAAGTGCACTCTGGCAGTTGGGACGGGCTGGCCGTTTTGGATTTCGATGAGTGCTGCGCCGTCTTGACGCCAGATTTCACGGAAGGCGTTGTTTTCGGCGATCAGAGAGACGAGGCGGGCGGTGTAGGCGTTCATCGCATCTGGACTAATGGCGTGAAGAGTGAGCATCACGTGGTCGTTGGATTTTTGGAAGGCCTCGATCCAGTGTTCGGGGGCGGATGGCCCGGTGTCGCCTACCAATTTCGCGCGTTCGGAGGCGCCCTGGGTGAAGGCGTCGAAGGATTTGAAGGAAATGTTTGGCACGCGTTGTTTTATTTCCAGCGCGATCATTCCGGGCCAGGTGATGCCGACGTTGAGGCAATAGTCGGGCTTGCGACGAGGAGCTTCGGCGGGATTGTCGCCGGGGCCGGGCTCGAAGCCTACGTGCCAATTTTCGGCAGTCGTGATTTGCGGCGCGTCCGATTCGTCCCCGCTCACTAGTCTGCCTAGGAGTTTGCGCGCTTGCGCGGGGTCGTTCACGGTGAGCAAGAAATGGCGGACCAGAGGCATGCGATAGCCGCGGAGGATGAAGCCCTGAATATCGGCGAGGTTGAGCGTGGATTTTTGCAATGTTGGCGCAGGAGCGTCCTTCTGCGCGATGTCACGGTTTGTGTGCGGGAAGATGCGGTCGAGGAAGCCTCTGCCCTGTTTCGGCGGCGCGATTGATGTCTTGTTGTCTTGACTCACTGCTTGACTCCTGATTGATGCGCGTTCTCGATGGTCGGACCGCGACTGCGGGTTTCCTTATGCGCCCGTGGCTGCTTGCGATTTGCTGTCGGCGATGAGGGCGTGAATGTCTTGAACGCTGAGGCCGGGATATGCCTGGTAGAAGCCGATGGGAGTGCGATTGGCGCCGGCGGCGAAATCGATGAACTCCTGAAGATATTTGCGGCAAGGGGAAGGCGGCGCGCCCTTGGTGAATTTGAAGAGGAGATCGAAGATGGGACCGATATTTTTGGTGAAGTCGGCGATGTATTTGTCGAAGGAGCCGTCGTATACGGTGAAGAAACCAATCTGACTGTCTTCGAGCTTAACGAACTGAGCGAAGTGGGGCGTGCCAACCTTGTCGAGATCTTTGGTGGTGCCGCTGCCACGGGCGCGGAGGATGAGCTCGACTTCGATGAAGGCGAGTTTCGATTTCATGGGCAGGATGACGAGGAAGGGATGGAGTTCGCCGGCGCCCTCTATGTCCGCAGCTTTTGCCAACGCTTTGATTTCTTTAGCGGTGACGTCGGGATAAGCGGTGTAAAGGTTGACGGCGGTGAGAAGATGCGCGGCGGCCCACTCGACGAAGGCTTCGGAGTTGGAGGAGACGGGGGAGGGCGGCGGATCGGTGACGTGCTGGAAGATGGCGTCGAAGGTTGGTCCGGTGACTCTGGCAAGATCGGCCATGAGCTGGGCGAACTCGCCGTCGAAATCGCCGAGGAAGAGGAGAGTTTTGTCACTGAGGACGGTGAAGCGCGAGTAATGGATTGTGCCGATGGCGTCTTCGGCTTTGAACATTGCGGGCATGAGCGGAGGAAGCTGCTCAGATAAAGCTTTGGCGTCCGCGGGGGACTTGAGCGGGAAAGCGATTGTGAAGTGATTCTGGCTCATCGAGTGATCTCCTTTGATGGAAGCGCTTAGTCTCTGGCTCTGGCGAGAATTTCCGCCGCTTTTTGTTTATCCTCGGCCGACATCTGCTCTGGGCCGAGCTTGTAGTTCAGCTTGTCGATGGTGCCGGTGAAGGGGAATGGAACGTCGTAGGTAAAATCGACTGGAGTGCGGGTGTCGAGTCCAACGTCGAAGGTCTCGTCGATGGACATGAGCAAGGGGATGGTGTGCTCGATGGTTTTGCGCGCGACTTCGTGGCCATCGACCGAGAGGACGCCCGTGCCGCCTTTGGCGGGGCCGGGTCCGTCATATTTGAAGTCGAAGACGATGGTGTGCTTGCCAGCGCTAAGTCCGGAGAGGCCTGTCCAACGGAAACGCTCCAAATCCAGGAAGTTGTAAACGAATACGGGTCTGCCTCGGCCGATGCCAAACAACTCGGTGGCAAATACGGCAAAGAGTCCGAGCGCGGCGATTAGCAAGAAGGCGTAGCCGAAACGTTTTCTCCACCTGCCGTTTTTGCCGAGCCAGATGAGGAGGAGTCCTAGAATCAGCAAGGCCAGTCCGATTTTCTTGAAGAGCTCGGATTTGAGCCACCAATTGAAGCTGTGACTCAGGAGGAGCGCATAGCCGCCGAACCGGCCACCTATTGTTGCAATGACGCCCTCGGCACCGCCGTCGGGAACGCTGATGTTGGCGGTGATGGTGTAGTCGCGATCGAGAATGCTGGGAGCATTGCCGACGGGAATGCCTACATTTACACCGGTGTAGGTGAACTCGGTTCGTCCGGCGACGGCGCTTGGTTTGGGAGCGAGGAGGCGTACGAACCCGGAATTATCCAGCGGGAGAACCTGGTATTTGGCGGCCTCGGTCAGGAACAATGCCTGGAGCTCTCTCAACTTGGCGGGATTGCTGGTGGCGAGGTTGTTGAATTCCGAATAGTCTTCGGCGATGTTGTAGAGTTCCCAATGGTAGTCGCTGAGGGCGGGCATGGTGCCGGTGCCCAACTCCCAGGACGGGGAGGGGGGAGTGGTGGCGGCAATCCAGCCGTCGTGGTAAATGGCGCGGTTGCCGACCATTTCGAAATACTGCGTGTCGCGCTTTGACGGGGCGTTGGCGTTAGCCTGATCGAAGGTGTAGAGCATGCTGATGCCTTCGATTGGTTTCTGCTTGATGCCGTTGACGGTGTCCGGGGCCTGAATGCCGGTGGCTTCCAGGATGGTTGGAACAATGTCAATCATGTGGTGGAACTGAGTGCGAATCGCGCCGACATCCTTTATGTGGCCGGGCCAGGAAATAGCGAGGCCCTGCCGGGTGCCACCGAAGTGAGACGCGACCTGCTTGGTCCACTTGAAAGGCGTATCAAAAGCCCAGGACCAAGCCACGGACATGTGCGGATAGGTTTTATCCGAGCCCCAATCTGAGTAGTGCAACATATCGATGGCCTTGACGGCTTTGACGGCGGGGTCATTGAGGATGCCGTTGTAGGCGGTCATCTGGTTGAAGGTGCCGTACAAACTGCCTTCGGCGCTGGTGCCGTTATCGCCGACGATGTAAATGATCAAGGTGTTGTCGAGCTTGCCCAAGTCCTGGACGTTCTGAATGACGCGGCCAATCTCGTAGTCGGTGTAGGCGGTGTAGCCCGCAAACACTTCTGCTTCGCGGGCATACATTTTCTTTTCCAATGCGGAGAGCGAGTCCCACCTTGGCAGCTTGGCTCCTCCGTAGTCGGCTTGTCCGTCCGGCCACGGTGTCAGCGTGGTGTTCGCGGGAATTACGCCGAGGCGTTTTTGATTTTCGAAGATTTGGTCGCGCAACTTTTCCCAGCCCATGTCGAACTTGCCCTTGAACTTGTCGACCCACTCCGGCTTGGGTTGGTGCGGAGAGTGGCTGCCGCCGGGAACGTAATAGATGAAGAAGGGCTTGTCCGGCGCGGCTGCGTTCAGTTCATTCATGTAGCGGATGGCATCGTCGGCCATATCGGTGATGAGGTTGTAATCTTTCTTTCCGACCCATGGGAAGATCTGCGTGTGATCGCGGAAGAGATAGGGCGTCCACTGATCGGTCTCGCCGCCCATGAAGCCGTAGAAATACTGGAAGCCCATGCCCGAGGGCCATTGCTCAAAAGGACCGGCGGCGCTGCTGTATTGGAAGCTTGGCGTGTTGTGATTCTTGCCAAACCAAGAAGTGGCGTAGCCGTTCTCTTTGAGGATCTCGCCGATGGTGGCGCTCTGCGGACCGATGATGGAGTCGTAGCCGGGGTAGCCGGTGGACAATTCGCCGATGACACCGAACCCGACGGAGTGATGATTGCGGCCGGTGATGAGCGCGGCGCGCGTTGGCGAGCAGAGAGCGGTCGAGTGGAATTGCGTGTAGCGCAGGCCGGCTTTCGCGATGCGATCGAGCGCTGGCGTGGGAATGACGCCGCCGAATGTGCCAGAGACGCCGTAGCCCTGATCGTCAGTCATGATGAGGAGAATATTGGAGGCGCCGTTGGGCGGAACGACGCGAGGCGGCCACCACGGGGTGGAGTCCTTAGCAGCTTCCTTGATCACGCCACCGAATTTCGGTGGAGGCGGCGGAATCTGCTTGCCGTCGATGGTGGTGGTGGCGCTGGGCGAGCCGGGCGTGCCGGTGACTCGCTGGGCGGTCGACGGTGAAGAAGACGTGAGTCCCAGGACTACGAGAAGCACCGCGGTACCGAGGGGGCCCTTTTCGATCCACTTCATGGATTCGCCTTCTTTCTGACTTGCACGAAGAACCTTGCGAGGTGATATTGCCGCAGTTCGCAATTTGTTTGCGGATAGTGACCCAGGGGCAAAGGCGAAGTAATCGTCAAAAGTAACAATACGCCGGGCGGCTACCCACGATCGAGATGAGCGGCGAACGCGAGAGCTAAGCCTCTACCCCTTGGATCACTCCAAAGTCTTCAGGCGTAAAGCTCTAACAGTTCGATTGTCCTATCCTGGGTGAGTTTCTGACGGGCCTTAAGCTGCCACCCTAAATTGCACTTGTGGCAGTACCGTGCATGCCGTGCCCCCAACACCATTTGATTGGGCGATCAGATTTAGCTTCTTTTTCCACTTTTTGGGCGGGATCCACCCCGGAAGTAGAAAATTGCGGCAGCAGTGGCCGCCACGACCAGGACGATGGCTACCGAGGCGGGATGACCATGTCCGGTGATGAAGCCAATGATTTGTCGTCCGTAACGCGCGGCCAAGAAGGCCAAGATCAAGTATCTGGAGAGCCTGCCGAGCGTGAGCGCAAGCAGGAACTTTCTTAGCGGATATTGCATGGCGCCCGCAGCGAAAAGAAATGGAACCATAGGCACGGGCGGGGGCAACAAAGCCGGGATGGCGATAGCGCCGAAACCCCAACGCTCGAAGATTTTGGTAACCTTGTCCATTTTCCGGCGGGAGAACCTACGCTCGAGCGCTTCTTTCCCCCCTTTGCGCGCAAGGCGGTAAGAGACAAACCCACCAATTATCGAACCGGCAGTGGCCATCAAGGCGTAGTACAGCCACAACTGTGGCTGGCGTGCAGACAAGACAATCGTCGCCACATCCATGATGCCTGGAAGCGGAATGGGGGAGTTGTCCAGGAGGCCAAGCGGAATCAGGCCCACGCCACCGAGGTGAAATAGCCAGCGCCTGAGACTGCGCAGGGCAGTGGGAAGCAACGAGGCGATTAGATGTTGAGCGATCAATAGGGCAAGCTACCCCTTCCAGAGGTACTTACCGCACGGGCAGAGGATGGTTTCCACGGGTTGTTTCTTTTCCAAGGGGCGGCGACAAACTGGACAATTTCTCTGCCACATATTTATAACCTGTCTTTTCTACAACGAATAAGTCTATCAAGAACCAAGCGTAGTAGGTCGGAGTGCATTCGTCTGTCCCAACGTGGACACGACGTGGGAATCCTCGATCGGAATTGCGTACCGAAGTGAACAGTAATACGTCATGAAAAGCTCCAAAATACGGAGATGGGTTCCACGCAGACGAAACGGCAGGCAATCACAGGGATGCCATGGCGAATTTTTGTTTGGATTTTGGGTGGCTTAACTTTGCTGGGGGTAACGGCCGGTTTGGTAATTTTGCTTGGCGTCGGAAAATGGCTAGTCAGAGAAGACGGGCTGGAACAGGCCACCGCGATTGCGGTACTCAGCGGGAACACGCCCCTTCGCGCATTGGAGGCAGCCCGGCTCTATCACGATGGATATGCCAAGGAAATCTGGCTGACTCATCCTGGCGCGACTGTGGACGCGCTGAAAACTTTGGGCATTGAGTATCCCCGTGAAGATGATGTTAATACCCGGGTGCTTCGGGGGCAGGGTGTGCCCGCAAACGCTATCAAGCTCCTGGAATCGCCGATCGTCAACACCTCGGACGAACTGGATGCAATCAGCGCGACGCTGAAAGCCAGGGGCGGGCAGAAGGTGATCGTCGTCACGAATAAAGCGCACACGCGGCGCGTTCACATTCTGTGGAGTATGTATTTCGGATCACGCGGGGAGTTAATCACACACACGCGGTCTCGGACGACGAGTTCGAGCCCGCGCATTGGTGGCGAACCTCGGGAAGTTTGACTCAGGTGACCCATGAGGTCCTGGGGATTATGAACGCCTGGGCGGGTATGCCGGTTCACCCGATCGCCCATCCGGCAACCGCGGTCGTGGCCGTCGGGATCCGCTAATTCAGTACACCAGCACGGTGCAAACGCCACCGATAACACGACGCCGATTCCGCGCCAGAATTTCCTTCCAGAGAATAGCTTGTAATCCTCATTTTTCGAATCACGCGCGAGGATTCGCAAGAAGTGAACCTTATTGGACACCGCGCAACCCGCAAACGTAAAGCAAGATCGGGCAAACGAAGGATGATCTGGCAAGGTAAGGAAAATGCGTATTCATCATTCATTGAGATTTCTACTGTTCATAATTTGCGATATTGGCCATCCCGGTCGTGTCACTCGCGCAGATCGCCGTGACTATCAAGGTGGCTCCTCCCGCGCTAATGGCCTACTCGCAACCAATTTGTCCCCAAGAAGGTTATCTATGGACTCCTGGTTATTGGGCATACGGCCGGGACGGCTACTTCTGGGTGCCCGGCACTTGGGTCGAGCCGCCCGCCATTGGTTTGCTCTGGACGCCGGGGTACTGGGGATGGGATAGCAGCGCATATGCCTGGAACGGTGGTTACTGGGGCTCCAGTGTTGGTTTCTACGGTGGCATAAACTACGGCTATGGCTACGGTGGTTCAGGCTACCAAGGCGGATATTGGAGAAACAACGAGTTCAACTACAACCGATCTGTGAATAACGTGAATGCGAGGAGCTTTCATAACACCTACGAAAAAAGTGATAGCAATAGTAGGGCGGGAAACCACGTCAGCTATAACGGCGGGCACGGTGGAACAACGGCGCGAGCGACCACTTCGGAACAGGCGGCGGCTCATGAACGTCATACTCCCGAAACAGCCGCACAAACAGGACATCGAACGGCCGCCAGCGAAAACCATTCACAATTACAATCGGTGAATCATGGCAGGCCGCCAATTGCTGCGACATCCAAGTCCGGAGAACTAACGGGAAAGAGTGTGGTGGCAGCCAAAGGTGCAACGACTCACGCGAACGATAACAAAACGACTGAGAAGAAGACGGCCGAGAACAAGACTGCTGAGAACAAGGCGGCGGCAAGTCACAACAATGAGAACAAGGCAGCTGAAAAGAAGACGGCTGAGAACAGATCTGCTGAGAATAAGGCGGAGGCAAGTCGCAACAACGAGAACAAGGCAGCTGAAAAGAAGACGGCTGAGAACAGGTCTGCTGAGAACAAGGCAGAGGCAAGTCGCAACAACGAGAACAAGGCAGCTGAAAAGAAAACGGCTGAGAACAGGTCTGCTGAGAACAAGGCAGAGGCAAGTCGCAACAACGAGAACAAGGCAGCTGAAAAGAAAACGGCCGAGAACAGGTCTGCTGAGAACAAGGATGCTGCAGCGCATGCCGATGAGAACAAGGCAGACCATGCAAAACCGGTGAAGGCGCAACCTGAGGTCAAACCCGTTCACACGAAGACCAGTTCACAGCCGTCACATCAGGAGCCTTCTCACGCGCAAAGCGCGCAAAAGCCTGCCACGCAACATCAAACCGCGGCTAAACCCGCAGCCGCCCGGGAGTCCGAACCATCGCACGAGAGTGAGCCTGGCGCTGAACGAAAGCCCTAATCCCAATTAAACTGGATGGATCATTAAGATTGAATCCAGAAACTCGAGCGGCCCGTCCCAGAGTCGACGGGCCGCTGCCTTTTTTTTGTGTCGTCAAGTCTGGATCGGCCGCAACTGTAGGGTGAGGCTAAGGCGAGACGGATCGACTGACTGTTCAATATTGAACAGTTCGGGTTAATTGCCACAACGTTCACAGCTTGCGTTTAGAGCCCCGCAAGTCTTGGAATATCAGGGGGTTACACGCCGAGGTCGAGAGAGCGACGCGAGAACCTTTCGCAACGACGGATGCACTTCCAAGCCCCCATCGTAGTCAATGTAGCCCTTCTTTCTGAATCGATTCATGAAGAAATTGACTCGCGGGCGTGTCGTTCCTACCATCTCGGCCAGAACCTGGTGACTTAAAATGGGAATCTCAACAACCGCTGGACCTTTTCTGTCCAGGTGGGCCAGTCGCAGAAGCACGCGAGCGAGCCGCTGTTCGGCAGAGGAAGTGAGCAGGTGGGCTACGTGATCCTGATAGTTCTTCACGCTGGAGAGAAGATAAGCCACGAGCGAATTTGAGGTCTTGTTCTTGCTGCGAAGCATTTGGAGCATCTTTGCCTTTTGGATAGTCCGAATGGAGCTGGCGGTCAAGGCAACGGCCGTAGACATACGCAAGGGATAGCCTGCGAGACAAAGCTCGCCAAAAAAGTCATGAGCCCCCAGGATGGCTGTAACTGCCGATGGTTGATGTTTTGTTCGTGTGGTCAGCCGCACCCCTCCTTCTTGAATGTAGAAGAGCGTGTAAGCAGGCGCACCTTGCGTGTAGACGTTCTGTTTGCGCCGATAGTGCGAGACCTTGCCGCCCAGGCTGGCTCCTGAAGAGAAGCTACTGAGGGGAGAGATAATCTTGTTCGACGGTTTCATGCGTCCGTCGATTTCTTCGATGCCGTCGCGCCGGGTGACTCTTCCCATGCCTTCACGGACTTCCGATGAGCTTCTTGTGAGCAATGGAATGCTTTGTTGGCGTATTCCAGTGCTTGTTTGGAATGTTCGTGGCCGCTTTGGTGATCTTCTTTTTCGTGATGAGCAGCGGCGGCACGATGTGCATGGGCGGCGAGTTCATGGAACTCGGCAGCTCTTTGATGCGATTCATTTGGCATAGCGTTTCCCACCTTGGTCGATTTGAACTCTTTCCGAACATGGAGTCGTGTTCGAGAGATACTGGGCCGAGAGATACGAGAATGTTACGCAGGACGAACTCGGATTTGTCGCGCTTCGCCCTCGTGGGACGTCGAGTGAGACCATTAAGCGGATGCGTCACGCAATGGAAAGCTCACTAGACTTGATTTGCTGATTGTCCGCCACGAATTGCTCAACTTTGCCCCTGATCTCGTCCCGGACGCGGCGCAAAACCTCAGCTTCCCGTTCGGGCAATCCAGCGGCGGTATTTGGATCGCTTACGCTCCAGTGCAAAACATTTAGCGAGAATGGAAATACGGGATTTCTCTCTTTAGCCGTATCACAGATGGTGATGACGTGACCGAAAGGTTCCTTCAAGGATTGCGCGACACTCTTCGGCTTCTGGGCCGAGATGTCGATGCCAATTTCCTTCATCACTTCGCCAGCCAAAGGACTAGAGGGGCCGGCCTCGACGCCGACGCTAACGACATCGAAGCGGTCGCCCGTAAGGGTACGTAGACACCCTTCCGCGATCAGGCTCCTGGTAGCGTTGCCAGTGGAGAGGAATAGGATCTTTGGCTTATGTCTGGTCATTTCTCACCAATTTCGTCGAAGACTCTGGCCGATGTTGTCGGGCGAATACCTCAAGTCAGCGATGCGGTCGATACTAGTGGGGCGTATCGCGCCAGTCTGTTCATAAATGGACAGGGCGAGGGAATGTCTTATCGCGAAATACTGTAGGTGTAGAATATCAAGACGGCGGTTACGGCAATAAATCCAGCCAGCAATAGCAAAATCTTGATCTGTACATCCGAGATTAGCCTGCGTTGTCCGATCCAGTTACCCATGTTGGCCCCTTTCAACAACAGTATTGCCGCCCGAGTCTTTCGTTTGTCGATTGTGCGGGCTGCGCGGCTGCAAAGCTGCCCTTTACAGCACACTTTGAGAATCCGCTAGTACTGCTGTGTTAGCTTCTGCCTCGGCGCGGAAGTGTGCGGTTGTGAACAGACATGATCTCCGTGGAAGGACACACTTCGATCCAATCGACAGTAATTTTTCTACCTCTCGGCCTGCGACAGTTTGACCCTGACCAGTTGACAACGTCGCAGGCCCCTTCCCCGGGCAACGCACTCACTACTGCCTTGCGGCGCGACCGTGCCGGGTGTACATTCAAATCCCGCCTATAAATCCAAGTCGAACCCCAGCCCACAAGTGGCGAATATCCCCAATAACTTTCGGTAATCGGTAGGAGGAAATTTATGTCAATAAAAGCAATAGAGCATCACCGCAAGGCAGCAGAGCACCATGAAAACGCGGCACGACATCATAAGGAAGCCGCAAAGCATCATGAAGCAGGAAAACACGAGACTGCAGCGCATCATGCACACCTGGCGCGAGGTCACCACGAATACGCGATGCATCATGCCGGGGAGGCAGCGAAGGCGCATATCGCAGATCACGGCACGGCCAAAACAGCCACTGCCTAGTTCATCGGGCGGAGCGCCGCCCACTCCGCCTTATATTCCAGCACATCCACAGGCAGAGAGGCTCAATTTCCTCTGCACTTACTTCCAATTAATTTCTTTTGCCAGCCCGAATCCTGTCAGGCGACGGCGCGATGGGTTATCTCCAAACCGATATATGGACGGGCCGTTTCTGGAGTTAGAGGTGCATAGGTTGGCGAAACCAGGCAAGAAGTGACGCCAGGGGTTTCGACTGCGTGGAGGAGGTATGCGATTGCGTCGTAAGCGACTCGATGAGCATCCGCAGTCCGCAGCCCAGAGATACCGCGCAGAATAGCAATCCCAGATAGTCGCAAATGAACCGGGCAAAATGAGTGATGGGTCCCGGCAGACTCATGTGCAGGGCCAGAACAAACAGGATAACTCCAGCCAATCCCGGGGAGATGATGGTCTTCCACCACAACTGCCATGAAGAATCTTTGGACCACCATCGGTCGAAAACACGATTCCAACCGAGCATGGGCATTGAGTCAGAGCGCACCGGGCATGGAGCTTTGTTACTGACTGTCCAGTTCCGCAACTGGAAAGCTTCGCAATTTTCCGCTTCCACTCGCAAGATCATTTCCTTGTAGATATCCACGTCCCAGCATCCGTCGAGGCGAAAACGGAGCGCATTATTCGATTCGTTGACGACCAGTCCACGGAGGGGAACCAGCGATTCCCCCGCTTCGATTTGCAGAACTACCTGGCGACCCAACCAATCCGAGTAAGTATTTGACATATATGCGACCACACTCCCTGGCATCGCCACAATCGCAAAGGAGGCAATAAATGTCTGTCCAGAAACGGACACTTTTGATTCTGTGCCAATCGGGCTCGTCTCATTGGGTGGATTGCCGGGGTGGCGTGAGGGAAGCTGTTGCGGTTCCCCCGGGGCGACCTATTCAGTCTTTGGGTTAGTAGATCTTGTGTACTTTGCGCAGACGTGGGCAGCGAACTCTTTATCGCGCTCGGATTCGTACGCTTCCTTCATTTTATCGAGCGATCTACCAACGAACGGACCGGAAGACTTGAACAGCCACTGACACTGAGAGCAGCCGAAGCCCTCAAAATCCTGGTTTTCAATCCAGACCAGCTTGCGTGCCATTGCAGCGCACCTTCGCCCTTGCGAATAGTTCGTCGTATGGGACAGCTATGACGTTTTTTCGTGAAGGAGCACTGTATCACACCTGGCGCTTCGGCCCGGTTTGTATGCCAAGGTTTCGAGAGGTGTGGTACAAAACATTTCCGGTCTTGTCTTTTGTGTGACCAAGTGTGATAGGTGTGCAAAAATGAACAGATTTGCGACTGCGTTTAATCCCATTCTGTGAGAATGAAGAAGAGCGAACTGACGCCAAAACAGATGTCCAGTGTTACCTGTCCAACCTGCGGTGTCCCTCCTGGAAGGCGCTGCGAACTGCATGCAGGTGGTCTGCGTTCCCGACCACATGTGACGCGGAAGTTCGCTGCGATTGAGGCCATTGAGAGGAAGTGAGCCTAGAGGGATATTGTGGCTGAGCTGCGAGGAAGCGCGGGCTAGTGCAACCACCGGATTTGTTTGGCCCCAGTTTCTCGCCCTGGTTTCTGAACGGCTTCGTGCTCTTTGAGTATCCGTTCACCCCAGGAGTTCAGAAATTCGCGAGTTTCCTGCTCACGCTTCTCGTCTTCAAGCTTCTTCTGTTGTTGTTCCAATAGTTCCTGAGAAGCTTGCTCCGAGACATAGGAACCGGGATCGCCCCACGGCCTGCCGGGGATGTGTTTGTATTGGCTTTGCTGGAGGGCGGCTTCGATTACCCGGTCTTCTTCTTGTTGGCGTTGAAATTCCTGGTCCAAGGCACGTTGCTGCTCCAACTCCCAGTCACCCTGGATCGATTCCCGTGAAGATGAATGTCTCCCGCGGATCGCGTCGAGCAACTGCTTCCAACCCCGCTCCACCATCTCGAAGGCGAGAACCACAGCCACCATCCACATCGCCGGCTGCCAGAAAAAACTTGCGGCAAAGGCGAAAAACAAAATGATCAATCGAGACTTGTTATTCATATTGGGCCTTATGGCTGGGCGCTTCCGTTTTACGCAACTCGACGAAGAGCTCGCGCCTGTTCAATTCTTCTCGGACGGCCGGGCATCGTAGAAAAGCTCGAGGTTGGCGATCAACCCGTCCTTAAAGGTCATCAACACGGCCGTGTGCCAGATGCCCACGGGCTCGCCAAAATCGACATCGTAAGTCAACATGGCCCTCTCACTGGAACCGAAGGTCGCATGCATGGTCAAACCCTTAAGGAGGGCCAGAAATCGCTTGGCGGCAACTAGAACTGCTTCCTTGCCGGTCAGGTCAGAAAGAGGTCCGACAAATCTCACATCAGGATGCAAGTGCCGGGCAATACCGACAACGTCTCTTTTTTGGAGAGCTTGGTAGTAGCCCTCAGCCGAAATCAGGTTGTTTTCCGTCGCTGTGGTCAAAGTCGTTATCCTCTGGAGGCTGCGCGAGTGAAGCCTGGGCGGAAACGGTGTGCTGGTTACGATGATAGAACAACGGCGAGATAACCGATGATGTCCGACCCGCCCAGACCGGACAATATCGCTCTTTCCCGACGTTCAATGGCAAATCATAAAGAAGATCTCAGGGGCGGACTGTTCAGTTTTGGACACCTTGCCCTAGATCATGTATGCGGGACGTCCTCAGGAGGGTCTAAGTGGCACACTGTACGCTATTGGACAGTAAGTCCTTTCTTGACTCCTTAAACTGACGTGGTCGATCCATGAACTTTGTGATCGTCATGTCGACAGCAATGTTACGTATGTATTGCAAAAGGAAGGGCGATCGATTGAGTGACAAAATGAAGAACACCAGGATACTTGTGGTTGTTGACGAATCGCCGGCGACGACAAAAGCGCTACGGTATGTGGCCCAAATGGCCGCTGGCCGACCGAATTTCCGAATTTGCCTGGCCCACAGTCTGCCGCCACAGCCTCGTCAACTGATGGAGATCAGAGGGGCAGAAAAAGGACGACTGCGCGCCTACAGGTCTCGATGGATTTCCGCAGATGACAAAACGGAACAGCGGGCATTAGACCGTGCGAATGAGGTTCTGATGAAAGGTGGCATAGAGGCTGGAGCAATCAAGGCTCACTATTGCTATCTGGTGGACGGGACACGGGCCACAAGAGACATTCTTGCGCTGGCGCTGGCCCAGAAGTGCGACACTGTGGTCATCGGCAGAAGGTCGCTGTCGTGGCTTGGAAACCTGATAAACACAGACCCAGCGGAAGAGCTTGTGCGTGGTGGGAAAGGATTCACGATCTGGGTTGTGGAATAAAGAGGATGGCCACGGGCTGAGCCGGCTCGGCCATTGGTTTTGCAAGCAGGAACGTTTCGGGTGCGCGTTTTTTTTCAGCAACCTGACGCAATCGCGGTTCAGTTCTATTTCATCCCCAGTTTCTTCAGAATCTTTGAATTGTCTTCATCCGCAGACAGAAGTTGATGACATGCCGAACAGTCATTTGTAATGGTCTGGCCATCGGCACTGGTATGATTACCGTCATGGCAACGAAAGCAGCCGGGTGAATCGGTGTGGCCGATATTGTTGGGGTGAGTTCCCCAAGTTACCCGCATCTCCGGGAAGATGTTGCGAAGGTAGATCGCCGCTATCTCTTCTCCCGATTGCTCGACAACGGCGCGCTGAGACTGATAAATCGCTGCGTAGCTCGTCTGATAGAAGCTCGCTATTCCGCCAAGGATGCGCTGCTTTGCCGCGTCGCGGGTGGGATAGTCCGCCTTCAGCAGCTCGATCGCCTTTTTCTTGATGAAGGGGAGCGCTGGGCTGATGTGCCCCACGGACATCTGCCCGTCCACGGCGTTTTCGGGCATTTCAAAAGTGTGCGTGGGGCGATTGTGGCAATCAATGCAGTCCATTTCTCGCTTCTCCCCTTTTTCGAGCTGCTCTTTCGGAACCTTGCTATCCGTCGAGAGAAACTCGGTGGTCTTCCCTTTGTCGTCCGTGTAATAAACGACAGGAATTACCTGCCGTTGCTCATCGCTCGCGATGTACTGAACTCGCGAACCGTCATCCAGATGGCGGCCATGAATCCCCACCGAGCCCTGCCAGGTGCGGCCACCCACGTTGACAAGGAGAGCTGTAGTCTGCGGGGTGTTTTTCTCGTCATCCGCATAATTCGTTTTTACGACAAACTTGTCACCGGTAAAGCGCTGGGGCCAATGGCAATGTTCACAAGTGGCGCGCGCCGGACGGAGGTCTTTTACCGGGGAAGGAATTGGGCGCGGATAGGTGTGGAACGCTACCGCGAACACTTGCTTCAATCCGGATACCTTTGATCGCACAAACCACGTTGCGCCTGGTCCGATATGGCACTCGACACATTCCACCCGCGAATGCGGAGAATTTTGATAGGCGGTGTATTCTGGCTGCATTACCGTGTGACAAGTGGCCCCGCAGAAGTTCGTCGTGTCCATGTACTCCACACCACGATATGCCGCCGTCCCGACAATGAGAAGATTGAGCACGGTCGCCAATGCGACGAACCCAACCGTCCGCTGCACGACGGGCAAATGCAAGGCAATCGGAGGGTAACTTTCAGGAAGAGTCCCCGCGCTCTTAAGACTTCGCCGCCGCACCCAGATGCCCAGTGCGATCAGCATCAAACCAAGAACAAAAATACCGGGAAAGATCAGAAGGAAAAGAATGCCGATGTAAGGATGCGGAGGTCCCGGCAGGAAGATTTCGTAAAACCAAAACGCGATTGTGGTAAGGGCGGTACTCGTCGCAATCACGGTACCTATGACCGTGAGGGCATTCTGGCTTAGAAAAAAGACCGGTTGCGACCAGTCTCGGATGCGTTCTCGTAGACTCATTCGATGGTGACGTTGACCCTTTACTCTTTAGGCCGCAGTGCGCGAAGAAAGAAACAAAGCTCGCTTCGATCGAACACTCGTCGCACGGAGCCCTCATCACGGCGAATCTATTTTTTCAGTGTGCGGATGTAGGCCACCAGTCCTTTAATCTGTTCCGGCTTTAGAGACTTTCCGTACGCGGGCATCTTGTTCTTACCGTCCGTGATGACCGTTGTGAGCTCCGCGTCTGACATTTTCTGTACGTCTGCAGAGCCGAGATCGTGTGCGCCCATTGTTTTACCCGTGGCCGAACCGCTTCCATCGGCGCCATGGCACGCCGCACATTTTGATTTGTATAGCGCAGCCGATGCATCTTGCGCTTGCGCCGGCAATGCAAGAACAAACAAGAAAACGAGTGCCGCCACAGCCGTTAAAAAGAGTTCCACATTGAGTTTCTTCATCTTTCAGCTCCATTCGAATTAAAGAACATTCATCAGTCTTCCAGAGATTTAACCTCAACCTTCAACGCCGCCGCTTCTCTATCTCTCCGTCACCGTTTTAGAATGTGTACCGGAGCGCGAATTCGGCGGTGCTGCCGTTGAAATCCTGTATGGGAATCGGTGCCAATCCTGGCGTTTCGTTCGACCCCAGTCCCTTGCCGTTATACCCGTAATAGCTCGTGTGGCCGAGGGTTGGGGACTCTTATCGACACCCCGTTGATGATCTTGGCCTGAAGCGAAGGCAGCGAAGCCGAAAACAAATGAAACTGGGAGAAGAAGAAGGCGCGAGTTACCGAATTTCGCTATCGTCAACGTCCGGAACGCGGTCGGTCGCCACTTGCCTGATCCTAGAAAACTGTTAGCTTCCATCGGTGTGGTTTCCGTATCTAGAGCTTAAACAGTCTCGTGCGCCAGTTCGGACTAGCGACTGCCATCGCAGATCGCCCCGAAGGTGGGTGATGTTATAAGGGTTCACTTATCTGGACTGTTCAAAACTGCACAGTTTTCAAACTCAGATAGGACCGACCTTGCGGTACGCATGCGGATCAGTTGAAGGAGTGAATTTCAGGCTGGTTGCCATCGCCCGATCACGCGAACAGCCGTCCAACTCCAGCGGTTAATGCCATGGCCAATGCACCCCAAAAAGTTACTCGCATGGCGCCGATGGCTACGCTGGCGCCGCCAGCGCGCGCGGCTAAACCCCCGAGAAGCGCAAGAAACATTAATGAGGTTACAGAGACGAACGGGATCAAGTTGGCGACCGGTGCAATGGCCGTGACCAAAATGGGCATGGCCGCCCCTGCAGCAAAACTGGCGGCAGACGCGAACGCCGCCTGAATGGGACGGGCACGAAATGCTTCGGATATGCCGAGTTCGTCGCGGGCATGCGCGCCCAAGGCGTCGTGTGCCATCAATTGCTCAGCCACCTGCTTCGCGAGCGAAGGTTCCAGCCCACGAGCGACGTAGATGGCCATCAATTCCTTGTGCTCGCCCTTGTCGTCTTCCTTCAGCTCCGCGCGCTCAAGCTCCAGCTCAGCCTTTTCGGTGTCTGATTGCGAGTGGACGGAAACGTACTCGCCGGCGGCCATGGACATAGCGCCAGCTACCAGACCGGCAACGCCTGCGATTAATACGCTGCTGTGAGTTGCATGCGCCGCCGCGACACCGAGCACAAGGCTAGAGGTAGAGAGTATGCCGTCGTTGGCACCCAGTACCGCGGCACGCAGCCAGCCGATGCGCCCTGTGCGGTGTTGCTCTTTCTTGGCCATGGGCATCCTTTAGTCTCCTTGGGCTGACTACCGTCGCCAGAAAAATGAATTAAATCCATTGCTTTCGTAGCAGCCACGCCTTTATTAGCTGGGTAAGGCCGACATAGCTGAGCAGCGTGACGATCAGGATTGGCCAGTACAGTCCCGGCAGGTGCGTGAAACCCAGCGCAGAAGCCAAGGGGGAATACGGCAGCCACATTCCAAGAGCCATGATTGCAAGCGTTGTGGCCGTCAGGGCCCAGCTCGCTCTGCTTTGAAGAAAGGGAATCTTATTTGTGCGAATGACGTGAATGATGAGCGTCTGCGTCATCAATGACTCGACAAACCAACCAGTCTGAAATAGAGACGCCTTGGATGGATCCCAGCATTTGAACAGCCAGAGCATGACGAAGAAAGTCGTATAGTCGAAAATCGAGCTGATGGGGCCGATAAAGAGAATGAAGCGTTTGATTTCACCGATGTTCCAGGGCCGCGGCCGAGTGACCTGCTCTTCGTCCACGGCGTCCGCCGGAATAGGCACCTGTGAGAAGTCATACAGCAGGTTGTTGGTCAACACTTGAATCGGGGCCATCGGCAGGAACGGCAGAAATGCACTCGCCCCCAGCACGCTGAACATGTTCCCGAAGTTGGAACTCGCTCCCATGCGGATGTACTTGACGATGTTGGCAAAAACTTTGCGGCCTTCGAGGACGCCCCCATCGAGCACCATAAGGTCCTTCTCAAGCAGGATCAAATCTGCCGATTCCTTGGCGATATCAGTAGCGGTATCCACCGAGATGCCGACGTCCGCCGCACGCAAGGCGGGAGCGTCGTTGATTCCGTCGCCCACGAATCCGACAACGTGGCCCTTGGCGCGGAGAATGCGGATGACACGCTCTTTGTGCGCAGGAGACAGGCGAGCGAATAGCGCCGCTTTCTCCGCCGCCTCGGCCAGTTCGGCGTCGGTCATTTTCTCCACATCACCGCCGAGCAACATGGGGTCTGGTGAGAGACCGACGTCTCTGCATACCTTGCGGCTAACGAGCTGGTTATCCCCTGTAAGAATTTTGACGCTCACGCCGTGTTTGTGCAGCGCAGCAAGGGCATGAGCTGCGGTGTCTTTGGGCGGGTCCAGGAATGCGACGTAGCCTCTGAGCAACAGTTCTTGCTCGTCCTCTTTTGCGCAAATTTGTTTCCCGGGAAGATCCTTTGTCGCCACTGCCAGCACGCGGAATCCATCGTTGCTGAGGTCGTCGTATTCTTGCTTCAGCCCGACGACCAAGTCCGGGTCCATGGCGGACAACTCGCCATCGAGTTCAAAATGCGAGCAGCGGAGAAATATTTCCTCTGGCGCCCCCTTGGTAAGAAGGATTGGCTTACCTTCGGGGTCGGCGACGAGCACCGACATCATGCGTCGAGTGAAATCGAACGGGAGTTCGTCCAGCTTCTTATATTTCTCAACAACTGCTTTCGCGTGGAAGTCGGAACTGTCGAGAATCGCGCGGTCGAGGAGGTTTTTCAGACCTGTCTGGAAATAGCTGATCAGGTATCCGTCCAGGAGCACGTCATCCGATTCACGGCCTGCGACGTTGCAATGCCGCATGAGGACAACACGATCTTCGGTGAGCGTCCCGGTCTTGTCTGTGCAGAGCACGTCCATGCCACCGAAGTTTTGGATTGAGTTAAGGCGCTTGACGATGACCTTTTTGCGACTCATGGCGAGCGCGCCGTTGGAGAGGCAAACGGAGACGATCATCGGAAGCATCTCGGGAGTGAGGCCTACAGCTACAGCCAATCCGAAGAAAAACGCTCCCTTCCAATCGTGTTTGGTGAAACCGTTGATGAGGAAAACCAAAGGCACCATGACAACCATGAATTGCATCATGAGCCATGTGAAACGGTTGAGGCCCTTGTCGAAACTCGTCTGCACTCGTTCTCCAGTGATTGAGTGCGCCATGCTGCCAAGGTAGGTTTGTACGCCGGTCACGACCACAACAGCGGTTGCCGTGCCGCTCTCTACGCTGGTCCCCATGAAACATGTGTTCTTGAGTTCGGTTGCGGAGTTCTCTTCCTTTGTTTCGGGGTCGTGGAATTTCTCGACCGGGAGCGATTCACCGGTGAGGCTGCCTTGGCTCACGAAAAGATCTTTCGTCGAGAGCAGCCGTACGTCTCCTGGGATCATGTCTCCGGCGGCCAGCTTAATGAGGTCACCAGGCACTAAATCGCGGAGCGGTATTTCCCTCGGCGTCCCGTCGCGAACGACAGTGGCGGTCACATGAATCATGGCCTTCAGCTTCTCTGCGGCGGAATCCGCCCTGGCTTCCTGCCAGAAGCGTAGTCCCACACTCAACGCCACCATACCCGCCATCACAGAACCGGCGCGCACGTCGCCTGTGAGGTAGGAGATTGCCGATAAAGTGGTCAGCAAAATAACCAACGGGTTGCGGATGATTTTCAGGATGCGGATGGGCCAGCCTTGCTTCCGTTCCTGTGCCACCTCATTTGGTCCCGTCTTGCGCGCCCGCTCTTCGGCCTCTGCTTGGGTTAGGCCATCCAGAGACGTCTGCAAGTTCCGGAGCAGGTCTTCGCCGTCTATGCGTGCGGCGGACAGGACTGCGGGTGAAACCTGGATATGTTGATTCTTCGCTTTTGTAGGAATAGGCGGGTGGTTCGGCTGAGGCTGCGGCCGAGCAGGCTGAGACCCTGCCGTTTCAGTGGTGCTGAGCGACGGTCCTGGCTCGTTCGTGGTCAAGTTATACGCTCGCTATGCCGCCTTTGGGTAGGAGTTTTGGACGAATGGTCCTGTCGCAACGTCAAGAGAGGCGGTCAGATGAAGATTTCGCAACATCGAATTTTCGTGCGGCCGCAACTATTGCGCGCTGTTTTTCTTGTGCATCCTGTCGCGCTGGACCGCCCCTCGTAACTCTTCCAAAGACACGCCTACAGCGGTTGCTAATTTTTCCACTAACAGTTCGTTGGGAAGAGCTTTACCAGCCTGGAGTTTTCGGGCGTGTTCGCACGAAATACCGACCTGCTTGCTTAGTTCCGGGAGGCTGATGTCCAGCTGGTCCATCGAACTGTTGAGTATTGTTGCGAAGTGACCGCTTAGACCGGCGGCTGTCTCCGTCATGGCGCACGACCTTTCTGATGCGAAGCTGGGCTAGGTATTCAGGGCCCGCCATAATCGACGCGCGGTCTTCGCGGCCGGTGTTTCCGCATGGAAAAGGAAATCGCAATCCCAACTGCCAGCGTTAAGAGGACACCAATGGCAGTGCCAATTTGTATCGTGCCTAGATTCATGTTGGATTCACTCCCGCGCTGCTCCATGGCCAGCATGATAAGAGATGAGAGAACCGTTAGCTGTCCCAATCCGGACACTTTTGAAATGTAGTGTGGAGATGCCACGGAGCTTGGTTTGGATTGAGAGCCGCGATTTTTCAGCGCTTCGGATGCTCGGAGCGTCAGAAGGTGCGGCGTGGATGAAGCCATGGCCTGACGAAAAACACGAGTGGTCACACGGACTCTGAACCTAAGGATGGGGGCCCAAGATGCCGGCCTGAAGGCGCGGCGCTACAGGACTGCGTTCGGAATGACGTGTTTTTTTGTTGGAGGGAGCCGGTTTGTTCGAAGAGAGAGATGGAATCTCGCAAAGCAGAGTCTTGTGCGGACTGGAATTGTTCGAGAGAGATGCGGCCGGCGGAGAGATCTGATGCGGCGGCTAAGAGTTGAGGTGGGCGAGGGATGCTGCCGATCGGTTCGGTTGGGATAGGCATAGTTAAGAATCCTGAAGTTGTGAACTGTGATTTGAAAAGCCGGGAACATCAATAATGCAAAAGTACCAAGCCGAGGGGGATGGCGTTTTGCGAGATGGATTAAACAGCGCTTAGCACGCCGTTCAGCTTTGCACTGAGGAACGCTATCGAACACGGATTGTACTTCGAGTTCTTCAACCTCTCCATGCCCGCTCAGGGAGTGAGGCCTTCCGCCTCCATCATTTCGTCTTGTGCTTCGAGGTAGTCGAGTTGGGATTGCAGCAGGGACGTTTTTGCGTAGAGTTCTTGCGCTGCGGCGGAATCGACCTGGGAGCGCAGGGCAGTTCCCTGCTGGAGTTGCTGAACGGAAACGCGATGCACTTCCGTTCGGAGGGCGAGAAGTTCCTCGGAGACTTTCACCATTTCGCGGGTGCGGTCGAGCTTGTTGTAGGCGGTCTGGACGCGCAGATCGATTTCGTCCTGGATGCGGGCGAGACTCTCTTCGGCCTGAGCGAGTTGGGATTTGCGTTCGCCGATCTCGGCATTTCGTTTCCCACCATCGAAGAGGTCGTAGCCGAAGTGAATTCCAAAGCTGCCGAAGTTGCGGGCCAGGAAGGGGACGTTGTCCTGGTAGCTGTAGCGCGCGAAGGCGTCGAGACTTGGAATGTATTCGCGCTTGGCAAAACGCACGGCCGCGGACGCTTTTTCAACCTCGGCGTGGGCTTCACGAATTTCGGGATGCGAATCGCGGGCGATGCGAAGGCATTCCTCGCGTTCGCAGGTGTCACGGACTTTGTTGACGTCGGGATCGAGAACGAGCTGGGTAGCCAGGGGAAGGCCGATGGCGTCGTTCAGTTGCATGACGGCGTCGGATAGCTGAAGTTCTGTTGCAAGCAGATCCTGGCGGGAATCGAGGGCCTGGGCGCGGGCTTCGATGGATTCCTGTTCGAGGGTTGCGCCGTATTTGACTTGCTCGAGGCGTTCGCTGCGCAGGTCATCGGTGGCGCGGATTTTGGCTTGGGCGGCTTCGCGGTGGGTCTGAAGGATGAGCACTTTGTAGTAGAGCTGGTGGACCTGGAGTGCGACTGTGTTTTCCGTCTGCTGGGCCTTGCTGCGCGTGGCTTTGATTTCGGCGGCGGCGATGTCGTTGGCGGAGCGAACCTTCCAAAGTTCGGCGAGAGGTTGCGTCAGTTGCGTGCCACTGGTGACCAAGGTGAGACCTCCCTGATTCAAGACGGAAGCTGCTTGGGGGATGGGCGCTCCGGCGACGGTGCCGAGGCTGCCCTGGGAGATAGCGATGAATTGTGTGTCGGTCAAACGGGCGACATTGGAGTCGTTGCGAAGGTTCGGAAGATAGGAACTGCGGGCGGCGTCTTTGGCATGCTGCGATTCTTCGACGCGCTGGCCAGCGAGGCGCACATAGTGATTGTGTTTGAGTGCGAGCTGAACGGCTTCGTCGATGGTGAGATGGCGCGGTTCGGCTGATTTTGTTTCCTGAGCGAGGGACGGCAACGCGGCGACGGCAATGCAGGCGGAGAGAGCTGCGATTCGAATGTTCATGCGTGTGCGCCTCCGGGCTGAAGTTGCGTTTGCCTTGGGCCAAAGGCGAGTTCGTCGTAGTCGAGCGGAGATTTTCGAAGCAACGCCATCAACAATAGAGCAAGAACGCAGGCCCAGGCGACGAGATGAAATCCGTCGATGAAGGTCAACACGTAGGCCTGGAGGCGCAAGCGGGCGCCAACGATGCCCAGCGCGCGGCCAGCAGCGGAGGGGAGTCCGGCGGACTTGCCGTACATACCGGCAGTGAGTTGGCGGATGGTGGTGTCCGTGATCCATCGGCCGTTTTCTACGTGAAGGCCGAGGAGATTGGAGTGGATCCGCTCGCGGACAGCGATGAAGTGGGTCATAAAGGCGACGCCCAGTTGACCGCCGAAGAGGCGGATGACGTGGAAGAACGCGGAGAAGGTGAGCACATCCTGTGGTTTCGCGAGGGCTCCGGAGAACATGGCTTGCAAGACGATGTCTGCGACGAGTCCTATGAAAGCGAAGGATTGACCGACGCCCATCAAAAGTTCCGAGCGGAAGTAGTCTGCCGCGGACCACGCGCTGGTGTATTCGGCGTTGAGGATGGACGCGGCGGCCATGCACACGAAACCAGCGGCCATGATCAGGCGGGCATCGAAGCCTTGCAGCAACAAAAGGGCGGCAATGAACGCCACAAGGAGGAGTGGCGCAGCCGACCAGATCACCGCCGGACCAATTTGATCCGCTTCGAAACCGTGGATGGCGAGCGACTGCGGGATGAGAATAATGGTGGCGAGCAGGCAGAAGCGAAAAAGGATCAGCGCAAAACCGAGGACAATGGTGTTCCATTGGCGCAAGAAGGGCAGATCGACGAGAGGGTTCGGGCTGCGGAGACGTCGAATGAGCGAGATCGCGAGGAAAAACACACCAGAGAAGAATAAAGCGTTGAAGAGGCCCGAGTGCCACCAATCGAGCCGCTGGCCTTGATCGAGCGCGGCGAACAAAATGGCAAAGCCGGCGCTTGCGTAAAGAAAACCGGCGAAACTGGGAGGCGAACCGTGTTTGCTGGCGGGAGGGCTGGCGGGAATGCCGCGATAAATGCAGAACAGCATGACAGGAGTGAGGACCGCCAAGCTCCAGAACATCCAGCGAAAGGAAAGATGGTCGCGGAACCAGCCGTACATGGAAGGAGCGATATTCACGGCGCCATCGACGAAGCTTGCGTAAAGGGCCAGCGTGAATGGGAGGAAGCGCAGCGGAATATTGCGCAGGGCGAAAGAGAGCGTCAGGGGATAAAACGTGCCGGAGGCGAGACCGCCAAAGGCGAGCGCCGCGAGCAAGAGACTGTAGCTGTGAATGAACGGCAGAAGACAATTGATAACGCTGAAAGCGGCGCCGGCGATCAGGAGGACGCGCCGGGCACCCAAAAGGCCTCCGAGATAGACGGTGAAAGGGCCGATGAACATCAAGGCGATGTTGAAGGCGCTGCCGAGCCACGCGCCTTGGTCGTAGCCGATGCCGAGAGTTCCCTTCAGGTCTGGGGTACCGAGCGTGAGAAGACGGCCCGCGAGGGTAACGATACCCGCGCCCATGACGACGCCGATGATGCCGAGGACGGGGCTGCGGGAAAGGTCAGAAGGCACGGCGCTGGCCAGAGCGCCGGCGATTTGCCATTTGGTTGGGGGATGCAGTGATGTGCTTGCGGAGGCCATGTCGGGATCGGATTACTGCTTTGTCCGCACGGTGGCAACGACGGAGAGACCCGGACGAAGCTCGGCGGCGTGCTTGGTGTCGTCGAATACGATTTTGACGGGGATGCGCTGAACAACTTTGGTGAAATTGCCGGTGGCGTTATCGGGCGGCAGCAGAGCGAACTGAGAGCCGCTTGCGGGCGCTATTTCGGCGACGTGGGCCTGCAGAACCTGGCCGGGGAAAACATCGACGCGGATTTCCGCGTGATCACCGACTTTCATGTTGGTGAGTTGGGTTTCGCGGTAGTTGGCCTGGACCCATTTGGTCTCCGCAACGAAGGTCAGAATTTGCGCCCCGGGAGAGAGGAGCTGGCCGGGGCGAACCTGGCGTTCGCCGACGATGCCATCGGCGGGCGCGTGGATTTTGGTGTATCCGAGGTTTATCTGAGCGACGGCAAGGGCGGCTTCCCGGGCGTGGAGATCGGCGATCAGTTGATGCTCCTGCGATTCGAGGACGGTCTTCGTGCGGCGCTCGGTTTCGACCGCGATTTCGTTGGCGTTCAGCGAGGTTTTGGCTTGCTGCAGGTCGGCTTCGCGACTTGCGGCTTGCGCGGCAGAGCGTTGTTCATCGGCGACGGCGGTCTCGACGTGCTGCTTGGTTGTGGACTGGGTTGAGAGCAAAGCTTCCTGGCGATTGCGTTCAGCGCGCGTGCGGGTTACGTCGGCCTGAACCGCGTTGATTCCAGCCTGGGCGGCGGCGATTTGTGCCGTGGCGAGATCGATTCCGGCGAGAGCCCTCTGAACTTTGGTATCCTGGAGTTCGCGCTGGCGGCGATTATTTTCGATAGCGGCCTTGGCGGCTTCGACGGCTGCAGAGGCCTGGGCGACTTGCGCCTGATAGTCTTCGTCATCCAATTCGACCAACAAGTCACCGGCGTGCACTTTCTGATAGTCGGAAACGTTGACGGCGCGGACGATCCCCGGCACTTTCGTGCTCAAGGGCGTGAGGTCACCTCGGACATACGCATCGTCGGTCACCTGTTCGACTCGTCCGCCCTCCCACGCATTCCAGTTTCGCGTAAGAGTGAACACGAGAGCGGCAGCGAGGAGGACAACGGCGATAGGAGTGACGTAACGGAGCCATGGCCAAGGGGCTCTTCGCGCGGCGTCATGATGCTCGGCGTGTTCTGTCGCTGTTGGATTTTGTGTCGGTACACTTCCAGTAGCCAAGTTGCTCTCCATTCACTGGCGTGAGCGTTACTCCCGCTGAAGCTCGAAGACCGCTAAACGAACCTCACGTTTGACTCGAATCCGAGAACGAACCGGGCGCGCACCCGATGGCCCCCAGATCGGCTTGGGACTTAGATTCAAGGGAGCGGCATATGGGGATAAATTTCGTAAAGTGAGGAGCGGCAGCTCAGCAGCCGATTCGCGTGTTGACCAGGCACTATCGGAACGTAGGGTGCATAAAGGAAATGAGGATTATTGACGCAGCGCGGCGCGAGTTTCGGCCATTTTTTCTGTCACTGTTTCAAGTAACGAAGAGCAACAGCTCCCGATTTAAAAATCTTGGAGTCAACGAATTCTAGTTGTAATTTCTCCTGCAGGCTAATCCCGTCCAGCAGCCGTCTCCCTTGTCCTGCAATGATTGGCTGAACGACAAAGCGATACTCATCCACGAGACCAAGCTCTATCAGTTGGGAGGGGATATCTACGCCACCGACTAAAATGTTCTTGCCCTGCTCCTGTTTCAATTTACGTACTTCGTCTCGAAGATTCGTACGAACGATTCTCGTGTTTGCTTCGGCGCTGGCTAACGATCGTGAGAAAACAATTTTGTTGATGGAGCAAAATGCGTCGGCAAATTCGATATCTGCTTTTGTGTCAGAACGATGTTTGGCGATATCCGGCCAGTACGGAACCATCAGTTGATAAGTTTTACGCCCGTAGACGATCAGGTCAGCATCTCGCAGGAGGTGCGCGTATAATGTTCAAGCAGCGTTTCATCGGAGGGAACCCCGTTGGTGTGGTCGAAGCAGCCATCTAAGGTAACGTTGATTGCGTAGATTAAATTCCTCATTTTTGCCTCGGATTGAGCAGCGTGGTCTTCGAACATGAATCCACTAACCTAGCCTGGAAAATTCATGATTTCAGAAGCACGAAAGGCCTCGCTATGGTACAAATCCGTTGTCTAGTCAGATTTGAGACCAAAAGTGAGGCCTTCGCTTGTCCGAACATACCACAACAGACTGTCTCCTTTTTCCAGATATTTTTGATCGGCCGGTAGTTGCGAAGTTTGACCAACGGCAGGGCAGTTCCGATGGCGGAGCGATTCTGCTGCAAGCTGCCGAGCGGCGTTTGGGCCTGACTTCGGCATTGGCGGGTTGTCTGAGAGATGCCCGGCAAGCGGGTAAGGTGCAGCATGAGTTGTGTGAGTTGATTACGCAGCGAGTCATGGCCATCGCGTTGGGATATGAAGACGCCAACGACGCGGCACGGTTGGCCTGCGATCCGATCCACAAGATGCTGGTCGGTCGGGATCCCGTCGACGGCGAAGACCTGGCTTCGCAACCTACGCTGTCGCGTTTTGAAAATGCTCCGAATCGCAAGGAACTGTTGCGCATGACAGAGGCGCTGGCGGGGCGGGTCATTGAACGACATCGCAAGCGCCTGCATGGTCGCGCTCGGCGCATCACTATCGATCTGGATCCCACCGAGGACCCCACCCACGGCGCGCAACAACTCTCGTTTTTCAATCGCCATTACGATTCGCATTGTTATTTGCCGATGGTTTGTTTTCTCACCTTTGATGGCGAGGCGGAGCAGTACTTGGTGGCGGCGGTGCTACGGCCCGGAAATGCGCCCGGTTCGGCAGGTGCGCTGGGAATTCTGCGCCGATTGATCGAACGAGTAGGGGACGCTTTTCCTAAGGCGAGAATCCGGGTGCGCCTCGACGGCGGCTTCGCGTCCCCGAAAGTGCTGGATTTTCTGGACTGCGAACCGAAGGTGGAATACCTCGTCAACCTAGCTTCCAATGCGGTGTTGAAGCGTAAAGTGAAATCGGCTATGCAGTGGGCTCGTCGTGCGTCGGAGGTCTCCGGACAAACCGAGCATGTCTATGGCGAGTGCCGATACGCTACCCGCAAGACTTGGCCGTGGAAACGACGGGTCATCTACAAAGCCGAGGTGGTGCGCGCCGCGAACAAGGAACCGAAGGACAACCCGCGCTTTGTGGTCACCAACTTAAAACAGGATCCCCAGTGGATTTACGAGCAGGTTTACTGTCAGCGGGGGGACATCGAGAATCGGATCAAGGAATTGCACGACGGCATGCAGATCGGCCGGACCAGTTGCTCGAACTTCTTGGCCAACACATTCCGGGTGCTACTGACAGCGACGGCTTATGTGCTGATGCAAGAAATGCGCCTTCGCCTGGCCCGGACCCACCACGCCCGGGCGCAAGTCGCTACCTTGCGTGAACACTTTCTAAAACTCGGAGCCCAAGTCGTCGCCACGGTGCGTCGCATCGTGGTGCATTTCCCTCAAGCGTTTCCCTACCGCGATAGCTTCCTTCGTCTCGCTTTGAGCTTGGGCGCGCAACCCTCCGTGCCAACATCTCTGAGACAGGTTTAGTACTCTTAATTAATGAGCAGAAGGGCGAGAAAGAAGAGATCAGAGATGAATGGGAATGCTCTTGGTGTTGTTCTTTCCCTTGGGGGTTTGGCTGCCGCGGAACGGAGCGGAGGCTCGCCTCCTGGCGAGCCGCAGCGAAGTGCAGCGGCAGCCAAAGCGGGCGCCGATCCAGCGTCCGTTTCGCGGCCGGATCCCGAAGTCGTTGCTAAGGCGAAGCGGCGGACCTACACAGCGGAGTACAAACAACGCATCTTACAAGAAGCCGAAGTCGCTGCGACGACGCGAGGTGGCCTGGGCGCTCTTCTCCGCCGTGAAGGTCTGTATTCGTCTCTGCTGACCTACTGGCGACGAGAGCGGGCCCAGGGAATTCTCGAGGCTCTGACGCCACAGAAACGCGGGCCGAAGTCCAAGCGCAACCCGATGGAAGAAGAAGTCCAGAAACTTCGCCGACAAAACGCTCGCTTGACTGAAGATCTGCGTAAGGCACACATCATCATCGACGTCCAAAAAAAAGTCGCTGCGCTGTTGGGTCATCCGATTCCGGAGCAGGACCCGGAGGAGAAATCCTGATGGCGGCTGTCGCCGAGCTAGCGAACGACGTTGGCACCAGCGCTGCTTGCCAAGCTCTGTGTATGCCTCGCGCATCTTACTATCGAGATGTCCGTAAGACTTCTTTTCCGGGGGTGAGCGCGTCGCGGCCTTCGTCGGCACGCGCACTCCGCCCGGCAGAACGGGATGCAGTTCTGGCTCGACTACACGAAGAACGTTTCCAGGATCGTTCTCCAGCTGCTGTTTATGCGACGTTGCTCGATGAAGGCGAGTATCACTGCTCGATTCGCACCATGTATCGCTTGCTCGACGAGCACGGCGAGGTTCGCGAGCGCCGCGATCAGTTGACGCATCCGCCCTACCAGAAGCCTGAACTCCTGGCCACGGCTCCGAATCAACTTTGGAGCTGGGATATAACCAAGCTACTCGGCCCAGCGAAATGGACGTACTTCTACTTGTACGTGATCCTCGATGTCTTCAGCCGTTACGTCACCGGCTGGATGGTCGCTTATCGCGAAAGCGCCGAGCTGGCCAAGCGGCTGATCGAGGAGAGCTGCAAGAAACAACACATCCAGCCCGGTCAACTTACGCTGCACGCCGATCGCGGCACCTCGATGAGTTCCAAACCGGTGGCATTTTTGCTGGCCGATCTGGGGGTGACCAAGACGCATAGTCGGCCGCACGTCTCGAACGACAATCCGTACTCGGAAAGCCAATTCCGCACCCTAAAGTATCGGCCGGAGTTCCCGGACCGTTTCGGGTGCATTCAAGATAGCCGAGCATTCTGTCAGGGATTTTTTCGTTGGTATAACGGAGAACATCGCCACTCCGGCCTGGGCTTGCTTACGCCGGCGATGGTGCACTATGGCCAAGCGGAACACATTCTGCGGCAACGCCAGGAAGTCCTCGATGTTGCCTACCAACTTCATCCGGAGCGCTTCGTACGAAGCGCTCCCAAACCGCCGGCTCTTCCCAGCGAAGTTTGGATTAACAGGCCCGCTCTGGAACCGCTGACCGCAGCGATCGACTCTGAAAATGCGCCATGCGTTTGAAGAAGGACAAAAGCGGGGATACTGTGGGTCGACCGAGTTGGAGATCGTCGCTCCCAGGCGATCCTGGCGCGACATTTTTTGGTGGAAAACCCCAACACATGAAAAACTCACTAAATTTCGCGAACACCTGTCTCAAAGTCGTTGACACGCGCCGGCCGCATACATCCTGGCGCCGTTAAACTCGGTGGAAAGTCAGTCGAACGCAATAAACTCTCGCACTTCGATCTCGTTTTCTTGGTTCGGCGTCGCCGGCGCTCGCTTCGCCCACTCGATCGCTTCTTCGAGCGACTTCACGTCGATAATCCAATAGCCGCCGACCAGCTCCTTCGATTCGGTGAATGGTCCATCGGTCACCGTTTTCTCTCCGCTGGTTGAGATTTTGACTCGCGCGCCCTTGGAACTGGGCCACAGACCCGCGGCATCGACCAGAACTCCCGCTTTGGCTTGATCCTGGTTGTACTTCAGCATCGCGTTGATCGTTTCCTCGCTCGGCATCTTGCCGGCTTCGGAGTCTTTGGTCGATTTTAGAATCAGCATGAATTTCATCGTCATTTCTCCTGAATGAGTGTCTGCGGCCGGCGAGATTCAGTTCCCCGCCTCACTTCTACGTCGAACTGCGAACGCCGAAATCGACATGCGCCGTAGAATTTCCGCAAGAAATTCATCCAGCGCCCTAATCTACTGCAAACGCGACGGTTAACGTCATTGCAATCACAGAAATCACGGGCACGACTACCGCGACTACCCTGAGCAATAAGACCTTCGCACAGGGCCCCCTCTCGCCGCCGATCATCGGCCAGACCTAATCGAGTATGCCGAGGGCATGTAAACGGGGCAAGGTCCCGTTAACGGCAAACCAGGACCTGGCAAGCCAGAAAAATGTCCCAACGAGCCTTTTGACTCGGAATAGCTTGCGTGTAGCTCGTGATCCAGGAGCGATGTGTTTCCTTTGGTGGAAACCGGCTACTTACTGCTGACAGTCATTGAAAAGCAAAACCTTAAAGCAGATCTATTTCAAGGCAGCCAAGAGTGAAAGCGAACGGGAATGGCCCTGGATCGATCGTTCGATATAGCCCATTAAAGAATACAAGTGCGCGCTCTCCAATTTGCTCGTGAAATTGAAACGAAGGCTTCCATGGACCGGAATGCCACCCGCGATCTTCAGCCGTCATAATCTGGATCGGCTGGCTCCAGTCGGCAAGCGCACCCGCTGGTGTCCTTGCTCTGCACCACCACAAGCCAGTCTCGGGCGGGGGCGTGCCTTCCCTTGCTGAGACTCGTGAGAAGATTGCGTCAAATGCATCTCCTCGTTGACGAACACAGAAATCGAACATCTTCATTTCGGGCGGGGCAAAGACAGCATGCTTGATCCAGCTGGCGCTTCCGTCTTCACTTTCTGCGTACCCGTGTACGAGGTAATCCTCCTGGTTGGATCCGGCGACGTACCAGATCTTCCATTTCCCAGCGTGATAAATCAGGTTCGGTTCGTACACGCTTCCGTGTTCCCACTCTTCATTTGCAGCGAACGCGGGTTCTGGATGGTCTATCCACTTCTGGCCATCCCATTGCAGATAACCAATCTTATAGGGTCCCCAGAGGTTCTCCGCCGCGCCTGCGTAGTAGATGCGTTCGATCCATTCGCATTTGTCAGAGTCCCAACCTTTGGCATACGACGGGCAGTGACGTCCGCCTTTGCCGTCCCATGCTGAGCTGCATCTACGCTCGGCAACAGGTATCAAAACTCCCGCAGCACTGCGAGTCACCTTCCACCCCTTGGCGGAGAGAGGCGCGCCCGGAGGGAGTGAGGCGCTGTAGATGTCTGTGGGTCCACATCCACCGAGTTGGCCCGCGAGGTACATCCACCATTGTTCTCCTCGCTTCACAACGCTTGCATCGAGCAGTTCATCCCCGCCTGAGCCCGAAGCGGGATCGCGTGGGTCAAGGATCTTGACTTCAGCACCTAGCGCACTCCTTTTGAGATCAACCATAGTGTTCCTTATGTCATTTGAACATTATCCAGCCTCTCCGCCACTTTGCGAATGGAGTCATGAGTTTTTCGAGACTCCGTACAGTCTCCGTGTCGTCGGTCAACCGAAAGTTATCCTGAAAGTCACAATTAACCGGTCAAGTGCCGGTAAACGGTGCCAGCTCAAACGGTCGATGCAACACTGTCTAATCGCTTGATCCGACAGCCTCCGCCGATGTGGAACTCTCGATTGTGCAGGCAGTCAAAATCTTCTCAGAGAGATTAGTCAGAGTGACCGTTGGCCATTCCCCTCCTCATCTTTTTGAATTTCGATACTGAATTTCGACTCACTCAGAGCTTGGGTCTGAGAACGCCGCGCACAAAGAAGAAACAGAGCAACGAAAACTGCACAACGAAATCTCATTGGTTGAAGAACCTTGGTAAACCCACAGCTTCGTGCATCGGTCGCACTGCAACCTTAGCTGTCATGGAAGCTATGTCAACTCCTGGGAAACGGCGAAATCGGTAAAGTCAAGTACAGGGAACCAAGTTACCGGTTGATGTCATAACGAGGTCGGCCTCACGACGAGCCGAGTAGACTTACGGTGTTCACCCCGAAGCGCTCGGAACGAAGGAGGCCGAATGCGAATTATAGGATGTGATTTACATGCTCGCCAGCAGTCCGTGGCGATGCTCGACACCGAGACCGGAGAAGTCGTGAATCGCACGCTGATGCACGAAGGCAGTGAGGTGCGGGAGTTTTATTCCCAGCTTCCGCACCCCGTGCTGGTGGGCATCGAAGCGATTGGACCGATGCAGTGGTTTTTGAGGTTGCTGGAAGAGCTGGGAATTCAATGCCAGGTGGGAGACGCCACAAAGATTCGCGCCGCGGAACCCCGCAAGCAAAAACATGATCGACGCGATGCGGAACTGATTCTGAAGCTGCTGGTCGAAAATCGCTTTCCGGCGATTTGGAGGCCCAGCCAGGAACTGCTCGACCTGCGCGCCTTGTTGCTGCACCGCCACCACTGGGTGCGCCTGCGCACGCAGATCCAAAATGCGCTGCAGGCCATCGCGCTGGCCAATGGCTTGCGACGCGGTCCCAGCCTTTGGAGCTACGACGGGCAGGCGAAAATTGCTTTCTTGCCGTTGCCGCCGCATGCCTCTTATCGACGCAGCATGCTGCAGGCGCTGTACCGGAAGATGGAAGAAGAAATCCAGCAACTGACCGCGCAAGTCGCCGAGCAAGCGGAGCAGCGCTCGGGGGCACGCTTGCTGCTAACCCATCCGGGAGTGGGCCCGGTCACGGCGTTGGCCACGGATGTCTTTCTGGGCGATCCGCAACGCTTCGCCGATGGCAAGGCGCTGGCCAGTTACGTCGGACTGATTCCACGCGAATACTCGAGCGGAGCGCACCAGCGGCTCGGCTCATTGACCAAACAAGGCAGTCCGCTGCTGCGCTTTCTTTGGAATGAAGCCGGCGCTCATGCGGTGCGCCGCGATCCTGAGCTGCAGCGATTCTATCGCCGCAAACTGGTGCAGAAGGGGTTGGGGAAAGCCCGCGTGGCAGCAGCCCGCAAGCTGGGCATCCGGCTGTGGATCATGCTGCGCGATCAGATCGATTACCAAGAGTTCTGTCGTCGTGGGCAGAAGCAATGCGGTGCCGCCTGTGCGGGGATGCTTGAAGTCGCGAATGGTGCGAACTGTCACCGTCCGGTTGGTTAGGCTACCCGCCTCCCTTCAAAGGAAGGGAGTTCGCATAAGTCATCATGGTCCGCAATGACCGAAGAGATGGTTGGTAGGCAGCACCGAAACGATGAAGCGACACAGATCCGAGCGTAAGGGGTGAACACATGGACGCAACGATCAAGGCGCTCTTTAGAAGCTAGTGTATGGGTGTTTCCTGAGGAGGCCAACACCACAGAAAAAGCTCTTGCCACGGCCGACCTCGTTAGAGATTTCACGACAAATCGGGACCTAACAGATCCGTAGCGGCCGGGGAAAATCGGTCGGCGTCAAATAGGTGGAATCGATTTTCTCGACCAGTTTGCCGTTCTCTTCAGACTTGGCTTTCACGCTCTTCCATTCCGGATCGTCCTGAAAAGCTTTCCAGTTCGCGGCCGTCGCCTCGCGGCTCGGATGCTCCAGAATGTAAAAGAACGTGCTGCTTTTCACCGGCTCGTCCAGCGCCGTCCAGTAGGCAACACTCTTCATCCCGTGTTTCCCAAAGAGCTTATCGGTATGGTCTCGGAAGCGGGCCACGAGTTCGTCCAATTTTCCGGGGACCGCGTGATAAATACGCAATTCGTAGACCGTCGCTGATTCTGGCATAGTGTCACCTCGGCGTTTCTCCTCTGCATTTGGACTCTCTATGGGAGCCTATAGAAACGCCTGCTTAATTCTCTCAGCTATCCCGGCCGGTAGGAACACCGACACGCAGCGAAACGGGGATCCCGGACATCTCTAACAATGTCGGCCCTGTCAAATTCTTTTTTGAACACACCTCTCCGTTCACTTCAAAGAGTGGTCTTCCTGGTCTCTCATTGACCTCTGCTTCGACGACCACGGCTCGCTCGTAATCTTTCGGTCGGCTTCAGTCCGACCTATACATCTCTTCGATCAATACTTTGACCATGATTACTTCTTCAATCTCCCTTTGCAGGGAGCGGGATGCCCTATCAAGTGGACGGCGCTCTACTTCACGCCATGTCCGGGACCGAGCTGTCCCGCGTACAGAACCGAACTCTAACGACGGCGAATACTCACACCCGTTCCGCCACATCCAGTACAACCGAACCGCCATCCGCCGTCCCATTGCCACCCTGGCTATGTTCTTGTGCCGACGCATCGCCAGGTGCATATACCGACGTCGCCATTCCGGGTTGATACGTGCCGCCGCCTGGGCTGCTTCCACTAGCAGGAAACGCAACAATGAGTTGCCTTGCTTGCTGATGTGCCCCAATCGTTGTTTGTCGCCACTGGAGTCCTCACACGGAATCATCCCCACGTAGTTGCCAATCTGCTTGCCGCATGGAAAGCGCTCCCAGGTTCCAATGATCAGCACATAGGCGAGGGCCGTAAGCGGACCCACGCCCGGATGCGTCATCAGCCGCTGCACTTCGGGCCGCTTCCGAGCTTCTCGCTCGACGGCTGTGGTTAGCTCTTCAATGGTCGGATTCATGCGATCCAACAGCTCCAGCAACTCTTGCCGGCGCCGACTGGCCCAAGGAGCCAACGCGAGCTTCTCTAACAATGCTCGCCCTTGTGCACTGAACAGCTTTTTCTTCCAGCGATAACCCTCGTTCATCGCCAGCGCCTGCAACTGATTCAGGATTCGCGTGCGCATCTGCACCAACCGATGTCGGTGCCACAACAGCTGTCGCAGATCCCGATTCTCGGGACAAGGTACCCAGATTCGAGGGAAGATGTTTTCCCGCATCAGGCGCAGCAGCAGTCGGGGGTCCTCACGGTCGGTCTTGTGCTTCTTGACTCGCTTCGTCTTGATCACTGCGGGATCGCCGATCCATACCTCGAAACCTAGCTCGGCCAGCAGTCGCTCGAACCAGCGTGAATATCCAGTAGCCTCCAATCCTACGCGCACGCGGATTCCTTTCGGCTCCAGGCCCCGATAAAAGCGTTCTGCTTCTCCATCACTATGGTTCAACCGCCGTTCATCGTACTCACCAGTCTCCTCAATTAAAAATGCAATGGTCTGAAAGCTCGGGTGGTAATCTACGCCTATAATCATCATGTTCGGCTCCTTTCTCCCGAGCCTGAGGTCGTCAAGCAACCACAGTTTACTCGGGTCGAGGAGCCGACATTGTTATGCAATCAAGTTCTTACCAGTACCCGGTTGCAGGATTTTTCGATTCCCGATGTTCTATTGACGCCCACGCCACTCGGCGCTAGTCTACGCTGATGAAGGTCGGAATTTTCCTACGCACCTTGTTGAAACGGCTTCTCGGGAAAGTCATAGAACTTCTCAACAGGCCCACAGACGTACACTACACAAGCGTTCCACTGTGGAGACCATGGCGGGACTTCTAATCTTACCCAGCATTTGAGCCGAGTGCAGCGGGTCCTGGTAAACGGTGCCGGTATTAAGCCTGCGTCGCCGTAGGCCGCAATTTGTGCCATCCCACGAATGCCAAGTGAAAAAGCAGATTGGCGGGAACCATCAAGGACAGATACACAATGGGGATCATGTAGATGTTGGTGCCGGGGAAGCAATACCGAGCTATATAGAGCACAACGATCACGCTGCGCATTCCAGTAGCAGTCGCCAACACCCGGCGCGACTCATTGTCAGGGCCACCGATGATCCACCCGATTAGCATTGATATAATCAGCAAGGAAAACATCGCCAGAATGGTGCCGTGTCCGGCGATCGCAAACAAGGCTTCTCGCCGCGCCAAGCGTGTCTCCCTCATCAGGAAAATAAACACGCCACTTGCAAGAATTTCG
Organism: Candidatus Acidiferrales bacterium; assembly: GCA_963701055.1. Lineage (GTDB taxonomy): Bacteria > Acidobacteriota > Terriglobia > Acidiferrales > UBA7541 > Acidiferrum. The sequence goes on from OY969563.1 coordinate 3,550,557, forward strand.
AGTGGCAGAACCAACTGAACGGCACTCCTCGGCACACGCAGCGCCATCCACAGTCCAGCGCACAATGGCGCTGCAATGTACAGCAAAATACTTGCGATTAAGTTCAGTATCGGTCGTTCACTGCGTTGCGCTGTTTGCGGCATCACTTCGACAGCCAATGGTGCCAATGCGATACTCACCATCGATAACGCAAAGGTCATCACGGCAGCGAAAGCCAACCGTGTCTTGGCCATGCGGGTGAATTGCAGGGCAATTGGCGTTCCTGGGATAGCAGCCAGTAGCAGTATGCCGACAGTGGCATCAGGCGACAGCGGAAAGAGTTTTACCAAGAGGAAGCCAATGCAGGGTATGAGGACACAATTTGCCAGAAGCGTCCGCGCAAACAGAGCGCGGTTGCGCAAAACTTCGAGCAACTCTCCGCCGCTGACACGCAACCCAATCGAGAACATCACCAGGAAGACGAAGAAGTTGAGCAGGGGCAACGGCCGAACCAACATGTCTTTCTCCGGAAATCCACGCCCGTGAATCTACTTGGTTTCAATTTTTCCCGCAATGAGGCCTGGTAAACGGGGAAATCGGAACATCAAGCCAGGCATGGTGACGTCATGCACGAATTGCGCTTTTCCATTTGGTCTGTAGTTCACGCTGAGGTAGCGGTAACCGCCCAGGAAAACGCATTTGCGGCTAATCTTGTAACCAAGAAACCCTGCGGCCTGATAATCCGACTGCGCAGAGCCGCCGCACTCCAAAAGTAGCCTTCCCAAAAAAAGAGCGCGATGCATTTGCACCGCGCCCCCGTACTCCAATCCTCCAAATCCTTTACCTCATTTCCTTCCTTTACGTCCTTCACTTCCTTATTTCTTCGGCCGTGATTCTGGCGGCACCAATCCGTTGGCCCGGTAATAGACCACCAACTGGCCGTAATGCTCTCCTGAATGCTCGATCAGCCCGTATGCCAGGTCATACAACCGGTCCAGATGCGGCCCGCCGTCGTTGACCGCTTCCATCAGGCCTTTGTCGCCCTTGGCCTTGATCTCCGCGGCGCCGTCTTCGACGCACTTCTTTACGAACGCTACCAAATCCGCCCGGTTCTTGATATTGACGTCCTTGGGATCATCGGCGTAGGCCATTTTGCGGGGCTTCTTGCCAGCAGCGGTATCCGTGAAAAAGTACATGGACGCCGAAGCGTGCACCAGATTCGCGACGAAGGTCCGCGACTCCGCCTGCGGCTTATACGAAAACTTGTCCTCCGGAAAATCACTCGCCATGGCAATCAGCTTCCGTCCGATGTCGTTCCATGACTCCAGCACGGCTTCCGACGGGCTGGGAGCCGGCCCCGGCGCTTTCTTCGGGGCTTCCTGGGCCCGCAGGGGAGCCAATGCAAAACACACCGCCAACCATACCAAGGCAAACCTTGAAAAACGTTTCATAGCTTCTCTCCTTATGAATGTTGAGGCGAAGGGCTTACTATTCCCCATAAGACGCTCCGCTACCCCGGATATTTCACTTTGGGGTGGGAAAAAGGCAGGCCAACCGGCCCCTGGCCACCCGCCATTATACTTTATGGCCTCTGCTGCGTTACCGTTTATTGGGGAGTTCTCTCGATTCATTCGATTACGGCGACGCACTCAATCTTCAACTCCTTCCATGAGAAGGCCGGTCCATGTCAAGAGTGATTTGCTCTTTCCATGAGTCCTTCTCTTTTTCCCCGTTCAGCCAAGCCGCCTCTGTCGCCACCCTTCCATCCGCACTCTTGTGTGAGCGATTTTCGCTCGGTGCCAGTTGGGTGTTCTCGTTTCAGTAGGCGCTGCCACCTGATTAGCGTCCTCGACTTCCTTCTTTACGAGGGAAGTTGGGCAAGGACTTAGTCGCAGTCACCTAAACTCGGCGGTCGAGCTCAGCTGTTCGGTACAAACTCTTTCTCTGCTGGGTTTCTCTATGCTGCTGGGCTCATCGCCTTCTGGCTATTGCGCAACGGTTCGTACACTTCTCCACTCACCCACAACCGGTGCAGTAGTACCGCCAACTTCCGTGCTACCGCTACCACTGCCCGCTTCTTGGCGGTTTTTCCTCCTCGCGCCGCCAGCTTCAGTCCCCAGCGACGTAAATCGCTGTCCTCTCCGAAGGGTCCCAAAATATAGTGCGCCCCCTGCACCAGCAGTGTCCGTAGATACTCGTCGCCTTATTTGCTGATGCGCATCTGTGGCTCGCTCTCCCCAGAGTTTCTTCGCCCGGGTTGCAGCCCGACAAAACACCCCGCGTCGCGGCTCTTCCGAAAGCGATGCGGGTCTTCAATCGTCAGAACATAGGTGGTGGCGATCAGGTCTCCCACACCCTTTATCTGTTTGAGCAGCGCCGTTTCCGGATACGTCACCTTGGACATCTTTCCGATCCGCCGATCGTATTCCTGGATGCGTTCGTTTAACGATTCCACCTCTTGCAACAGCGGCTCCAGAGCTTCACGCAATCCTGTGCTCAAGCTACTCGTGGTCTCCCGACGGAGTTGTTCCGTGCCACACTTGCGCAGCCGTTCGCCGTAGGACTTTACTAATCCTCGGGCCGCATTCACCAGCGCCGTTCGCGCGCTCACCAGCACCGCTCGTGCACGGATCTCCGTCATGTGCAACTGCGCCTGCGCACTGCGATGCTTCACCGGGCTCAGCAGTTCGGGATCGATGCGCGCCAGCCGCGCTAGCGTTCGCGCATCCAGGCGATCATCTTTTCGCCGGCTCTTGGTGATTAAACGCACCTTCTGCGCATGCCCCACGATTACTTCGTGCCCCAGCGCGGTCAACAGTCGGCTCACCCACGGAGAATGCGTCCCTGTCTCCATCGCGATGCGACACCGCGGCAGACTACCGAATACCTGCTTCATGGCTTCCGGGGTGGTCGCCAGCTTGTGCTCCAAAACAATTTCTCCTGCTTCATTCAAAACGCAGTACGCACTGGAGCGGTCTCCCAGATCTAAACCAATGGTGAGTTGTCCTTCGAAAATGTTTTCCCCACTCGTCCCCATAGTGCTAATCTTCTGCATTGCCGGTCTCCTTTTCCTTGTGCCTTCGAGCACGTCAAACATTGGGAGCGTATCGCATCCCGCTAGGAGATCGGCCTTCTCCCATCTGTCCCTTAGGGCCGTGCGGCCCGCGAAAGCTCATGAAAATCACTTCGGGGTAAGATCGCAACGGCCAGGAGCGGCGAGGTCGCGTTTATCAGTGGAGAGTTCGAGGCCGTCCATCTGTCTGATCCGGAGCGTGCGTGTTTGAGCGAATAATTGGGCGTCGTTGTTTTCCCTTGGGGAACCGGCGATAGCCCGTGACCCTGGTTAAGGTAGCCGCAGCATGCTCTCCACTCCCGGCCAGGAGGAGTTATGTCATACAGAATCGCGGGAATCGATGTTCACAAGAAGATGCTGGCCGTAGTTGTCTCCAACGTCGAAGTCGAAAGTGAGTTCCAGTTTGAGCGGAGAATGTTTGGCGGCAACCCGGAACAACTACGATCGCTGGCTGCGTGGCTGCTCGAACAAGAGGCCGAGGAAATAGTCATGGAATCGACTGCTCAATATTGGAAACCAGTGTGGGAAACACTGGAACGGTATTGGAAGCCGCTCCGTGAGAAGCGGGAAGGAGCCAGGCGGCGGTCCGGAACGTTGCATCTTGCGCAGGCGCAGTCCAATCGCGGGCGGCGCGGGCGGAAGAGGGATTTCGTCGATGCCGAGCGGCTGGTGAAACGACTCGTAGCCCGAGAATTGACGCTGAGCTTTGTGCCCGATGCGGAGCAGCGTCTATGGCGAACGGTGACGCGGAAGAAGTACCAGTTGCGGCGCGACCTGGTGCGGTTAAACAACCAACTGGAGTCACCTCTGGAAGAGGCCCATATTAAGTTGTCCAGCCTGGTCTCCGATCTGCTTGGCGTCAGTGCCAGGCGCATGTTGAACGCGCTGGCCGACGGAGAAACTAGTCCCGCAGCGCTGGCCGCTTTGGCCCATGAAAGGTTGCGGGCTACACCGGAACAATTGTGTGATGCGCTCGGCGCGTGCACGAACCTCAAGCCCGTGTACCGACGGCTCCTGAAAATGACCCTGGAGCACTTGCAAATCCTCGAGCAGCAGATCGGTCAACTGGACCAAGAGCTGGCTACTTTGCTCCATCCGCACCAGGATGCGGTCGAGCGGCTAGCGGAGGTTCCGGGTTTCGCAGTGGACTCCGCGCAGCAGATCATTGCCGAAGTCGGCCCTGCCGCAGCGACGTTTCCCTCCGAGAAATGCCTCTCTTCGTGGGTCGGTGCCTGCCCCGGCGAAGAAGAGAGCGCCGGTGTGAACTACAGTCACCGCTCTCCGAAGGGCAACCGTCACATGCGGCGCTTGCTCAATCAGACTGCTAACGCCGCCGTAAAAGTCAAAGGAAGCATCTTCGAGATCATCTATCGCCGTTGTGTCCCGCGCCTCGGACATAATCAAGCCATCGGGGTCATTGCGCATCGACAGTGTCGTCTGATCTGGCTGATCCTGCATCAGGAAACCCGTCACGAAGAACGGGGCCCAGCAGTCACCAAACGATCCCGGTATCAGCGCACGTGGAGAATGATTCGGCAACTCCGAAGTCTGGGCTATCGCATCGAACCACCCAACCCTCAACCTAGCCAAGCACGCGCGCAGTGATTTTCGACCCTGATTAACGGCTAATCGTCCATATAAAGTTCTGGAACTTGACTTGATTGCATAACAATGTCGGCTCCTCGTCCCGAGTAGACTGTGGTTGCTTAACGACCATAGGCTCGGGAGAAGGAGCCGAACATGATGTTGATAGGCGTAGATTACCACCCGAGCTTTCAGACGATTGCATTTTTTATGGAAGAGACAGGTGAGTGTGGTGAACAGGAACTGAACCACAGTGATGGACAAGCAGAGAAATTTTCTATCGAGACCTGAAGCGGCGAGGAATCTGCGTGCGGGTAGGCATGGAGGCTACCGGGTATGCACGCTGGTTCGAGCGGCTACTGGCTGAATTAGGTTTCGAGCTGTGGATCGGAGATCCTGCGGAGATCAAAGCCAAGCGCGTGAAGAAGCAGAAGTTCGATCGTGAGGACGCCCGACTCCTACTCCGGCTGTTGCGGGAAAATAACTTCCCGCAAATTTGGGTACCGGGTCCGGAGAATCGGGATCTGCGACAACTTCTCTGGCACCGGCATCGGTTGGTGCAGATGCGCACCCGGATCATGAATCAGTTGCAGGCGTTGGCGATGAACGAGGGCTATCGCTGGAAGAAAAAACTATTCAGCGAACCAGGGCGAGCGCAGTTAGAAAAGCTCGCGTTAGCTCCTTGGGCCAGTCGGCGTCGGCAAGAGCTGTTGGAATTGCTGGACCGCATGAATCCGACGATTGAAGAATTAACCGCAGCCGTCGAACGGGAAGCCAGAAAGCGACCCGAAGTGATGCGACTGATGACGCATCCCGGCGTAAGTCCGATTACGGCACTCGCCTACGTGTTGATCATCGGAACTCCGACGCGGTTTCAACGCGGCAAGCAGATCGGCACGTACGTGGGGATGATCCCGTGTGAGGAGTCTAGTGCTCGCAAGCAGCGACTAGGACACATCAGCAAGCAAGGCAATTCGTTGTTGCGCTTCTTGTTGGTGGAAGCAGCCCAAGCGGCAGCACGTGTCCATCCCGACTGGAGACGTCGATACATACACCTGGCAATGCGTCAACACAAAAGCATTGCCAAGGTAGCGATGGGGCGACGGCTGGCGGTTCGTTTGTACTGGATGTGGCGGAATAGCTCCGACTATTCGCCATCGCTAGAGTTCGGTTCGTACGCGGGACAGCTCGAAACCGGACATGGTGGGAAGTAGAACACCGTGAACTTGATGGGGCATCCCGCTCCCCGAAAGGGGAGTTTGAAGAAGTAATCCTGGTCGAAGTTTTGATCGAAGAGATGTTTGGGTCGGACTGAAGCCGGCCGAAAGATTACGAGCGAGCCGTGGTCGTCGAGCGAGAAGTCAACGGAACAAACAAGACCACTCCCAGAAGTGGAGGGAGAAGTTTGCTGAAAAAGGATTTGACAGGGCCGACATTGTTAGAGATGTCCGGTTTCGCGACTTACCTGGACTTGGCCGAAAATTAGGACTCGGCTCTTCCTACCTTTTTGGAGAAAACGGGCTCTTTGAAATTTTGAGAAGTTATAGTAATGATCCTAGGCTAGCTTCCACAACCAGAGATGATCTATGGCAATACGAGAGCCTCCCAAGAACGGCGTGATGGGCATTCTGAAGAGTGAGCAGGTAAATCGACAACTTCTCTTGATCGCAGCGATCATTGTGGCAACGCTCACGGCGGTTGGGATTTGGCTAGCGTTTTCGTTGTTGCGTCCGACGCCCCCTCGCTCGGTGGCTATGGCCGTGGACCCGCAAGGCAGTTTCGATGCCGAGGTTGGGAAACGATACCGAGAGCTATTCGCTCGAGATGGGATCGATTTAAGACTGGTGCCAACAGCTGGGGCTGTCGACAGTATTGCTCGACTGAACGATCCGAAGTCGGGCATCAGCATCGCCATTATCCCCGGCGGAATCACCAACCGGGAAGAATCCCCACGGCTGGTCTCGCTCGGAACATTGTTTTACGAACCGCTCTGGCTGTTCTCCCACAACCAACATCTTGAAACGCACGAGCAGCTCCGCAACCTCCGCATTTCCATTGGCCCCGAGGGCAGCGCCAGCCATAAGCTGGCTCTCGAGTTCCTCGGGAGCGTGGGCGTGTTCGAGCGGAAATCCGCGACATTGCTTTCCCTCACGCCGCAAGAATCTTCTGCACAGCTCCTGAATGGCGACATTGACGCAGCGGTTCTCATGGGCGCTTGGGAAACTCTCAGTGTGCGCCAGCTTCTCGTAACCCAAAATATAGACTTGGTGCCGGTTCGCAGGGCCGATGCCTTCGTCGCCCTGTACCCGTTCCTGAACAAGCTGGTCTTGCCTGCTGGCGTAGCGGACTTGGAGGAGAACCGGCCGCCAACAGATGTGCTGCTAATCGCCCCAAAAGCCAGCTTAGTCGTGCGCGACGATCTTCATCCGGCCATCCAATACCTGCTGTTGGAAGCGGCATCAAAGATTCATTTTGGACCCGGCATATTCAACAAGGAGGGTCAGTTCCCAGCTCCCGAACCAATCGACCTACCGCTCAGTACTTATGCGCGTCAGTTCTACAAAACGGGGTCTCCGTTCCTTCAGCGAAATCTTCCGTTTTGGTTGGGCGTGCTGGTCCAACAAGTTCTTGTACTGCTGCTCCCGGTGGTGGGAGTGCTCTACCCCCTGCTTCGAGTCTCACCAAGAATATATATGTCGATGCAGAGCCGCCGAGTGTACGGGCTCTATTCAGAACTGAGACTCCTTGAAAGAGAGTTGGCTTCTGCAGGGTCGACCGAAGATCACAAGGATTTCGTCGAACGGTTGGACAAACTGGAAGATCGAGCCAGCGGCTTGTGGGTGCCACCGTCCCTGAGGCCGCACCTTTACAACCTGCGCTTGCATATCCGCTTGGTGCGCGAGGAGGCTATGAAGTGAACCACACCCGAAGCAGCGGACGGCGTGATGGTCCTCCGACAGAATGAAGGGGCACTCCCAACGCTCACTCCTGATCATCTACCAGTTGATGTCGCGCCTGATTAACGAGGTTCACGGACATCTCTAACAATGTCGGCCCTGTCAAATTCTTTTTTGAACACACCTCTCCGTTCACTTCAAAGAGTGGTCTTCCTGGTCTCTCATTGACCTCTGCTTCGACGACCACGGCTCGCTCGTAATCTTTCGGTCGGCTTCAGTCCGACCTATACATCTCTTCGATCAATACTTTGACCATGATTACTTCTTCAATCTCCCTTTGCAGGGAGCGGGATGCCCTATCAAGTGGACGGCGCTCTACTTCACGCCATGTCCGGGACCGAGCTGTCCCGCGTACAGAACCGAACTCTAACGACGGCGAATACTCACACCCGTTCCGCCACATCCAGTACAACCGAACCGCCATCCGCCGTCCCATTGCCACCCTGGCTATGTTCTTGTGCCGACGCATCGCCAGGTGCATATACCGACGTCGCCATTCCGGGTTGATACGTGCCGCCGCCTGGGCTGCTTCCACTAGCAGGAAACGCAACAATGAGTTGCCTTGCTTGCTGATGTGCCCCAATCGTTGTTTGTCGCCACTGGAGTCCTCACACGGAATCATCCCCACGTAGTTGCCAATCTGCTTGCCGCATGGAAAGCGCTCCCAGGTTCCAATGATCAGCACATAGGCGAGGGCCGTAAGCGGACCCACGCCCGGATGCGTCATCAGCCGCTGCACTTCGGGCCGCTTCCGAGCTTCTCGCTCGACGGCTGTGGTTAGCTCTTCAATGGTCGGATTCATGCGATCCAACAGCTCCAGCAACTCTTGCCGGCGCCGACTGGCCCAAGGAGCCAACGCGAGCTTCTCTAACAATGCTCGCCCTTGTGCACTGAACAGCTTTTTCTTCCAGCGATAACCCTCGTTCATCGCCAGCGCCTGCAACTGATTCAGGATTCGCGTGCGCATCTGCACCAACCGATGTCGGTGCCACAACAGCTGTCGCAGATCCCGATTCTCGGGACAAGGTACCCAGATTCGAGGGAAGATGTTTTCCCGCATCAGGCGCAGCAGCAGTCGGGGGTCCTCACGGTCGGTCTTGTGCTTCTTGACTCGCTTCGTCTTGATCACTGCGGGATCGCCGATCCATACCTCGAAACCTAGCTCGGCCAGCAGTCGCTCGAACCAGCGTGAATATCCAGTAGCCTCCAATCCTACGCGCACGCGGATTCCTTTCGGCTCCAGGCCCCGATAAAAGCGTTCTGCTTCTCCATCACTATGGTTCAACCGCCGTTCATCGTACTCACCAGTCTCCTCAATTAAAAATGCAATGGTCTGAAAGCTCGGGTGGTAATCTACGCCTATAATCATCATGTTCGGCTCCTTTCTCCCGAGCCTGAGGTCGTCAAGCAACCACAGTTTACTCGGGTCGAGGAGCCGACATTGTTATGCAATCAAGTGGCTCATAGTACCGACGTGGACCTTGGCTAAAACGCCAGGGCTTGGCGAGAAGCGGTCAGGCGGGAAGATCAGGCGGTGCAGAGCGAGTCGTGCGAAAATCGGTGATGATGCGCCGTGGACAAGATGATCGGGGATTTCAATGTCGGATGAAATAGAACTCCTGAAGCGGGTTTACGATCGGTTCAACGCTCGCGACATGGCCAGCGTGCTCGCGGCCATGCACGAGGACGTCATGTGGGCAAATGGAATGGAAGGCGGACACGCTCACGGCGTTGATGGGGTGCGTAAGTATTGGACACGCCAGTGGGCGATGATCGATCCGCGCGTCGAGCCGATCGAATTCTCGAATGGACCCGAGGGGGAAATCGTTGTCGAAGTGCATCAGGTCGTCCGCGATCTCAACCGCAGCCTTCTCGCGGACAAAATGGTCGGTCATATTTTTCGAATCGAAAACGGATTGATCAAGCGCTTCGATATCCGCGGCCAGTGAAGTCTACACTGCTCCGCCAGGTGCTGGGAAACCGCGAAACCGGAAACTTGAAGTGCTAGGCTGGACTTTTCCGGTTCAGCATATTGCTCTGCAGGCGGGCAGGGTGGTTGGGGTCGGTGAATTCGAGCAGTTCGATGGGCGCGCCGTTTTCGACTATGAACGCTGCGCAGACGCCGTCGGATGGGCTGTTCGGAGGAATCAGAATTTCGCGGCCAGCGAGCTCGGAGGCGAGATCAGCCACTTCAAACGCGACGTGCGGGACGTGCCGGACGAGATCCGGGACCGTTGCGTCCGCTTCGAAACGCATCCACTCCACGCCGAATTCACTTTTCTGGTGGCTGACGACAAAGACTTTCAGGTGTTTCAAGTGGGTCTCGCCAGGCTTGGCTTCGGTAGTGGGAATTCCGATGTGATGGTACCGGCGCATTGTTTTTCGCTCTCCGTGGAATTGGCCCAAATTCTACGCTATCGTTGCCGTGTTTGAAACCGCGCCCTGGTGGCCAGACTTTTGAGGCACGAAGTCAACCAATTAGTCTCAACGTTTCTTCAAAGCTCTGCCCTCAGAGCATGGCACCTGGTGGATATAAAAGCCCAGCGTCGATTCGTCGGTAAAATGATTCTTGCCCGCTCCGTTTGGCGACATTTGAATGGAATGTTCGCCTGATCGGGCATCATCCCACGCAGATTGATCATGCTGACCGTTCTCATAATCCTTCTTGTTCTTATAGACTTCCCAATGAATTTTATCCGCAATGCAAAATCTCGCACCCGCACTGTTCCCGGGATCACCCGTCGTTGATAGCAACAAAACGTGACGAAGTGCAGATCTCCGCGCGCGTTTACAGTGATAAGAAGAAACGAGAAAAGTTGGAGTACATGCACGCGAATCCGGTGACTGGGAGGTTGGTGGGCACTACTCACAGAGCAGCGAAGTGTTGCTTACGATTGACCCGAGATAGGGAGAAAAGAGTACCCCAAGACCCACGCTCCAATACCCGAGCGTGGGGCACCCAGCATCCTTATTTTATTTTGAATCCCATGTTCCGACTTTCCAGGAGGAAGTGTAAATTGAGAAAAATTGGAACCATTCTCTCTAGCTCACGGGATGTATTAAGCTAAGAGAAATGTGTTATCGAGCAACGTCTTGACCCACGACCGCGAACACTTTCGCAACTCTTACGCCGGCAGCCCGCCGTGGGACATCGGCAAGGCCCAACCTGCGTTTCAGGCCGCGGCCGATAAGGTTCTCGGCTCGGTTCTCGATGCGGGCTGTGGCACTGGCGAACACGCGCTGTTCTTCGCCGCACGGGGCCATGCTGTCACCGGCTTCGACTTCGTGGAGGAACCCATCGCTGCGGCGCGGCGCAAGGCCGCCGAGCGCAGCCTCATCGTCAAGTTCCTGGTCAAAGATGCTCTAAAACTCGATGAGTGGACCGAACGCTTCGATAACGTGCTCGACTCCGGCCTGTTCCACGTTTTTTCCGACGAGGACCGCATTCGCTACGTGCGCGGGCTCAAGTGCGTCCTCAATCCCGGCGGGCGTCTGTTCCTGCTTTGTTTCAGCGACGCCACCCCGGGAACGCAAGGACCGCGACGCGTCTCGCAGTCCGAGTTGCGCGATGCCTTTGCCGATGGCTGGGAAATCGAATCCATCGAGCCCGTGCGCCTGGAAATCCGCGCTGAGTATAGAGCGGGAGCTTTCTCCGGCGAAGACCCGCACGGCTGGTTCCTCATCGCCCGCCGCCTGGCTTAAACAGTTACGCCTTCTACTTATGCTGGATAGTGTTTATGCGAGTTATTGGACCAAGTGCATGCGAATCCGATTGGTTCTCGGGTTCTCGGGAGCAGCGTAGCCGCAGGTCTGCGGCGCTGGGGACGGAGTGGCCGATCTAAAGTTCGGCCACTACATAAGCCAAGAGCACCGGCAATGAACGGCGCGGTTTTCATGCTGGGTTGGCCTGCTCTTTCCATCGTTGTACGTTCACGCCCATCACGAGGAGCCACGAGCGGGACTTTCTGGCTCTTTTCGCCGAATTCACATTGACGAGATGCGCGTTAGGAAGTTGGCTATGCTCCCCTTGTGACCGCCGTCACAATCTGGGCGCCTAGACTTCTCCTAAACTCGTATAAAGACTAGAAGTTATCTCATAAACACTTTGAACTGACTGAGCAGTTGAAACTTATGGCCAATGGGGTAAATCGAGAACATGGACATTACCGACGCCCAGTGGGCGGTTCTCGAACGGTTGTTCCGTCCGAAGCGACGGGCCGATGGACGCGGGAGGCCGTGGCAGGACACGCGTGCGGTTTTGAACGGCGTATTTTGGGTGTTACGCACCGGAGCTCCTTGGCATGATCTCCCGTCTCGCTATCCGCCCTATCAAACCTGTCATCGACGCTTCCAATCCTGGCAGCGCAGCGGGCTGCTGACACGCTTGCTGCAAAAACTTGCCGAGGACTTACGAGACCGAGGGAAGCTGGATCTCAGCGAATCGTTCATCGACGCCAGCTTCAGTGGGGCGAAAAAGGGGGCTCTGCTGTTGGCCCTACAAAGCGCGGCAAAGGCAGCAAAATCATGGCAATCGCAGACGGTCATGGTCTTCCTTTCGCCGTGCACGTGGCCAGCGCTTCGCCTCATGAAACAAAACTCGTCGAAGCCACGCTCGAGCAACGCTTCCTCAGAGAAACTCCTGCGCGGATGATCGGTGACCGCGCTTACGACAGCGATCCGTTGGACCAACACATCCGGCAACGCTACGGCGTGCAGCTCATCGCACCTCACAAATTTGTGCGTGTGGCCCCCGCAACTCAAGACGGTCGCCGCCTGCGTCGATATCGCCGCCGTTGGAAGATCGAGCGCCTGTTCGCCTGGCTTCATAACTTTCGTCGCATTGTCATTCGCTGGGAATACTACCCAGAGAATTTCCTCGGGATGGTCCAACTCGCTTGTGCTGTCATCCTCCTGAGGCATTTATGAGATGGCTTCTAATTGGATTACCCGAAACTCGGAGGAAACACGATGTTATCTAGGTTATGGTTCATGGCGTTATTCTGCGGTGCCGTATTGGGTGGAATACCCGCGTACGGTCAAACAGCTCCAAAGGAAGCGACCGAAGCCACAAGCAGCACAACAAACAAGTTTTGCAGGAACTCCCGTTTAGCAACAAACAGGATTTCGAGAACGCCCACAAAGGATTCATCGCCACATTGCCAGATGTGAAGATCGTCGGAGCGAGTGGGAATTCGGTATGGGATTTGGGTACCTACGAGTTTCTGAAACAGGATGTGCCCCCGACCGCCAACCCGAATCTCTGGCGAATTGCACAACTCAACATGACGAATGGCCTTTTTAAGGTCACGGATCGCATCTATCAAGTACGCGGCTTTGACCTGTCGAACATGACCATCGTCGAGGGCGACGCGGGCCTGATTATCATCGATCCGTTGATTTCGACGGAAGTAGCCAAGGCGGCGCTTGACCTTTACTACGCGCATCGTCCACAAAAGCCCGTGGTCGCAGTCATCTATACCCACAGCCACGTGGACCATTACGGTGGCGTGAAGGGTGTTGTTTCCGAAGCTGATGTGGCTTCCGGAAAGGTCCACATCTATGCACCAGAGGGGTTTTTAGAGGAATCCGTCAGCGAGAACGTGTTCGCGGGCAATGCGATGAGCCGCCGCGCAATCTATATGTACGGTGCGCTGCTGCCTCGCGGTCCCAACGGCCAAGTCGATGGAGGTTTGGGTAAGACCACTTCCATAGGAACTGTCACACTGATTCCGCCGACCGACATAATCACGAAAACTGGAGAGACCAGGACTATCGATGGGGTTCAAATCATTTTTCAGATGGCCCCTGCTACGGAAGCGCCAGCAGAAATGCTGTTTTACTTCCCTCAATTCAAGGCGCTCTGTACTGCTGAGGACGCAACCCACACACTTCACAACTTGTTGACCTTGCGCGGAGCCCAAGTACGGAATGCAACGAACTGGTGGAAGGCACTAAACACATCATTAAACATGTTCGGGGATAGGACGGAAGTAGTCTTTGCCTCTCATCACTGGCCCACGTGGGGCAACGCGCAAGTGGTTGATTTCCTCGAAAAGCAGCGGGATTTGTATAAGTACATCAATGACCAGTGCCTTCGCCTACTGAATCAGGGCTACAACATGACCGAGATTGCGGAACAAATGAAGTTGCCTAAATCTCTCGACCAAAACTGGTCCACCAGAGACTATTACGGTTCTCTGAACCACGATTCAAAGGCTGTCTATCAGCGATACATCGGCTGGTACGACTCTAACCCCGCCAACCTGTATCCGTGGCCCCCAGAGGAGCTCGGGAAACGTTACGTGGAAGCGATGGGAGGCGAAGACGCTGTTGTTCAGAAAGCAAAGGCGGCGTTCGATCAAGGCGACTACCGCTGGTCCGCTGAACTCGGCAATCGTGCAGTGTTTGCGAATCCTGAAAACGAGGCTTCACGTGAAGTGGAGGCCGATGCATTGGAGCAACTCGGCTATCAGACCGAAGATCCTACTTGGCGAAATGAATTCCTAATGGGTGCGTTTGAACTCCGCAACGGAGTTCCGAAAATTCCTGCGACACAGACGGCAAGTCCCGATACCATCCGTGCTATGTCGATGGAGATGATTCTGGACTTCATGGGGATGCGGATAGATGGTCCCAAGGCGGAGGGTAAAGTAATTACAATGAACTGGAGCCTGCCGGACACTCACGAGAAGTTCGCAGTAACCCTAAAAAATTCCGCATTGACCTACACGGAGAACAAAGGGTTGCCCAGAGCAGACATCACGCTTACGATGTCACGCTCGAGTATGGACAATATTTTGTTGCGGACCTCAACCATTGATAAAGAACTCGCCTCCGGAGCAGCCAAAATGACAGGCGACAAGCAAAAGTTCAACGAACTGACCGGTCTTTTGGTCAATTTCGACCCGCTATTTAATATCGTGACCCCATAACGACCGTTATCGGGACCCACATTTCGCGGGCTGGCTCAGGAGTCAGAGTGGACTTCTGGGCCATCTGCCCGACTCATTTGAGGCTGTAGAACAATGAACACTACCTCGCCCTTTGAGGAACCGCCCGACTTCTCCCTGGTTCTGGGCGGCCCGCTATATCAGCTTTATAGAAAAACTCATTTGTCCGGTCCGATCCTTGAATTGGTGCTGCGCCGGGTTCTGCTCTTTGCGTTGTTTACCTGGGTGCCGCTGTTCTTACTTTGCTTATACGGCGGGCAATTGTTCAGCAACGGCCACCTCGGTTTTCTCCGGGACCTTGAGACACACGTGCGGTTTCTGGTTGCGCTGCCAGTTCTCATTGGTGCCGAAATTATTGTGCACAAACGAACCCGGACCGTGGTGAAACGATTTGTCGAGGGCCGAATTGTTACCGCCGAAGAGATGCCCAAATTCCAAGCCGCAATCCAAGCAGCTCTTCGCGTACGCAACTCCGTGCCCCTTGAGATTGGCATGCTGATTCTTGTTTACACCGTTGGTCATTGGATATGGCTGAATAAGATCGCGTTTCTGGGTACCACCTGGTACGGCGTGTCCGATGCCACGGGCTTTCACCTCTCACTTGCAGGTTATTGGAACGCTTTTGTCAGTGTTCCTATATTTCAATTCATCTTGTTGCGTTGGTACTTTCGAATCCTTATCTGGTTTTGGCTTCTTTGGAGAATTTCCAGGTTGGAGTTGCGTCTGATGCCAGCCCATCCTGACCATGCCGGAGGAATCGGGTTCTTGGGCAGGAGCAGTTATGCATTTTCACCTTTGCTGTTCGCGCAGGGAGCGCTATTGTCCGGAGTAATAGCCAGCCGTGTACTCTTCGAAGGCCAGACGCTGCCCTCCTTCAAAATAACGGCTGCTATCTTCGTCGGTTTCTTCGTTCTCGCGATTCTCGGCCCCCTCACGATGTTTTCCCCGCAGCTCGCTCGCGCTAAACGCCGAGGTCTGGCTCGGTATGGCAATCTGGCGAACAAGTATGTGACGGCGTTCGATGAAAAATGGCTAGACGGCGAGAAGAATGATGAGCTGATTTTGGGGACTGCCGACATTCAATCCCTAGCCGACCTGGGTAATAGTTATGCTGGCGTCCGTGAAATGAGGATTGTACCTTTTGGACTTCGTGACATAACCCGGCTGGTTGCTGCCACTGCCGCGCCCCTGCTGCCTTTGCTACTCATGATTATGCCGCTGGAAGAACTGGTCATGCGGATCATCAAGATTGTTTTCTGAGACCCGGCTAAGTCGCCGTAAGTCGCGTACTCGGACAAGTATTCCTGAAAGGCCGGAAACGTTGTTGTGGGGAGTTGGAAATCCCGGCAACAATTCGGGTGAGGCGCAATGTGGCCGCGTCTCGAAACGAGCAGCAGGTTGCCGTCGCAACTGATGGAGAGAAATTCGTGGTGCGAGCGGTGCAGACGAGTCCGCGAGCGCGGCGTGCGGTTTCAAGGTTTGAAATATCTTTAGGTGTAAACACGCATAGGTCATCGAGATCGAGGGTGAGAATTTTGGGGGAGTATTGACTTTGAAGAAGATTGGGGATTTAATTTCGCTCAGTTCGCCGCGTGGGCATATCTGTTTATCCCACCGTTGCGCCTGACGGGCAGTTATGTCCCTGGAATTCTTGTTCCCAGGAATCCCTCTGTGTGAGGAAGTGTGTGCTCCGGGGCTGCAATTTTCATTGTGAGCGAATTGAGAAGTTGCGGGGCTGTTTGGCATGGCGGTGGGGACTGCAAGTCCGCGACGCATGAGTTAAAGTATGGACGAAACTAACGACGCTCCTGCCAGGTGGTTGCAGGAATAGGAGATTTGAGATGCGAAAGCAATTTGGCGGTCATTTGCCTTACGTTTCGATTGTGCTTGTTGGCGCGCTGTTGAGTTTCGCGGCGGGATGCAAGAAGCAGGCGAACGACGAAACGATTGCGCAGGACGTGCAAGCAAAGGTGACGGCCGATCCAGACACGAAGGATTCCGCCGTGAGCGTGACGGCGAAAGATGGCAAGGTGACGTTGCGCGGCACGGTGAAGGACCAGGCCACGCAAAAGAAAGTGGAACAAATTGCGCATGACGAACCGGGAAACACGGGCGTCGTCGATGAGACTGCGGTGGTGTCCGCGGGTGAGGCGGCAGCTGGGGCAGTGGCGGACCAGGCTGCGAATACTCCGACGGCGACGCCAACGCCGGCACCAGCACCGGTGGCGCCACCGCCGCCTCAGCCGATCGTTGTACCTGCGGGGACAGCGTTGACTGTGACGATCAATCAGTCGCTGAGTTCGAAGACGAGCCAGGCGGGGCAAACTTTTCTAGGTTCGTTGGCACGGCCGGTGTCTTTAGACGGAGCCACGGCGATACCGAAGGGATCCGGCGTGACAGGAACGGTGATCACGGCAAAGGAGAAAGGAAAGATCAAGGGAGAAGGCCAGTTGTCCATTGCGCTGACGAGCATTACGATTCGCGGGCAAAACTACTCGATTCAGACGGGCACGCTGGACAGCACTGTAAAGGGAAAAGGAAAGAGGACAGCGGCGACGACCGGAGGCGGGGCCGCCGGGGGCGCGTTGATTGGCGGAATCGCCGGTGGAGGAAAAGGAGCCGGGATTGGAGCGCTGGTGGGCGCGGCTGGAGGATTGGTGGGCGGCGCGATGACCGGGAACAAACAGATCGAGATTCCGGCGGAGACGGCGCTGACGTTCACGTTGTCTAAGTCGATTACGCTGCCGCCGCCGGCGCCGGCACCGGCGCAGTAATTCGATCTGTGATGGGGCATTCGTGATGGTGTGATTAGGTTCGCGCCCGAACCGCGGTTACTTCAGCGGCTGGATAGGAGATGAGGATCCGGGCGACAACTTGAAGAATTCAGGCTTGGAGGCCGTTCTTCGGGGTTCGGGGGGTGTGGAGCCGGATCCTCAGGTTATTGTTGGGAACAGTGTGAGGGCGGCGAGTGCTGCTGGGAACTGTCAAAAGTTACAATGAGGATCACAGTTGGGTTTGGTTGGGCGGGGGACCCATGGGTTGTTGACCCGCCGTTTGACTGGCATCCGCGCTATCGATTGGTGCGCCATCTTGCTTTTGACGCCAGTTGTTGAGACACACGCATCCGAACGCTGCGACGATTCCGAACATCATCGAGAAAGGCACACCGGCATCGGGGATACTTCCCATATTGCCGCTACCGAGACCAGCGGCATAGCCGATGCCGAAACCCAGGGCCATGCAGCCGAGGATGATAGATAAGTTGAGTAATTTGCCGTTTAATTTGGGCCCGCCGGAGATGGCGAACCCGGAGCCCAGAACCAATGCCGTCAACCAGACCAGGTACATGGTTTCGCCCCCCAGGCTTTGCGTCATAGCACGGAGCGGAATGGAGAAGTATTGCCACGATATGCCTGGTCACCCGATCCGTCAAGAAGAGTTGCAGAGCGCGTTCGCGGGATGAACATAGTTTGGCGCTCGGCGGAGGGGACAGGTCAGGATCGAAGACGGGGCCCTCACTTCGCGGAATCCGTTCGGAATTACTGGTTGTTATTAGCAGCGGGAACCCAAGATGCCGGCCTGAAGGCGCGGCGCTACGATGGAGTGACCCAAGAGCCACTCTTCGCGGACTCAGAGTGGGGCACGATGTATCGTGCCCCTACGCAGAGAACCCAAGAGCTGGCATAAAGCCAGCGCTACGAAACCCAGTGGCACGGGCCGGAGTGGTGGTGCCACTTGGAGTGTGGGGGAAGATAAAGGATTGTACAATTCAGGTGGCTTGGGTGACATTTAAGGCGCATGAATGAGATTGAGGCGGGTTCGGGTGGGGGGCAGTTCCCTGCTGATGTAGGTGGCGGTGGCGCGTCGTCCGGTTCTCGGGCGACGATGACATTTATTGTTGTTACGGTGCTGCTGGATTTTCTGGCGTTTGGGATTATTGCGCCGGTTTTGCCGGATTTGATCAAGCAGTTTGAGGGCGGGAATATTGCGCGGGCTTCGGACATGGTGGGGTATTTCGGGCTCATCTGGAACCTGATGCAGTTTATGTTTTTGCCGGTGCTGGGCGCGTGGAGCGACCGGTTCGGGCGGCGCCCGGTGATCCTGATTTCGTGCTTGGGATTGGGGCTGGATTATATTTTTATGGCGATGGCGCCGTCGCTGAAGTGGTTGTTTGTGGGGCGGTTGATTTCGGGGATTACGGCGTCGAACGTGTCGACGGCGTTTGCGTACATTACGGATATTTCTGCGCCGGAGCAACGCGCGAAACGATTTGGGATGCTGGGCGCGTCGTTTGGAGTGGGATTTGTGGTGGGGCCGGCGGTGGGCGGGCTGCTGGGTCAATATAATTTGCGGGCGCCATTCTGGGCAGCGGCGGCGCTGAGCATCGCGAATTTTTTGTATGGATTGTTTGTGCTTCCGGAATCGCTACCGAAGGAAAAACGAGCGAAGACGGCGTGGCACATGGCGAACCCGATGGGATCGTTGACGCTGCTGCGATCGCATCCGGAACTGGCGGGAATGTCGATCGTGGTGATCCTTTATTACCTGGGGCACCAGGCGCTGCAAAGCGTTTGGGTGCTTTACACGGAATATCGATACGGGTGGAACCAGCGAGACATTGGATTGTCGCTGGGATTGGTGGGGGTGTGCGCGGTGATTGTGTCGGGCGGGTTGGTGGGACCGTACGTGAAGAAATTTGGAGAACGATTCAGCCTGACGAGCGGATTGTTTTATGGAGTGCTGGGATTTTTGGGATTTGGATTAGCGTGGAAAGGTTGGGGAGCGCTGGCGGCGATTCCGTTTATTGCGTTGTGGGGAGTGGCGGGGCCGGCGATGCAGTCGTTGATGTCGCAGAGGGTGGATGCGTCCTCGCAGGGGAAATTGCAGGGGGCGATAAATTCATTGCGGGCGTTGACTGGGATGGCGGGGCCGGTGTTGTTTACGCAGGTGTTTTCGGCGTCGATTGAGAAGAATGCGTGGGTGCATGTGCCGGGGGCGGCGTATTTTTTGGCGGCGGGGTTGTTGGTGGCGGCGATGGGGGTGGCGGTGGTGGTGATGCGACGACGAGGGGCGGGTGTCGGTTGAACGCGGAGTTGGGTTGGGGAGTGGTTGAGATCGGAAAAATGAAAATTGGAGTCAGACGCGGTGGTTGAGATTCTTCGTCGCGGAGTCCCCAGGACGACAGCGCGTTTATTTTTGTGGGGAGTCGGGTTGGTTTGGATCTAAACCCGCACCCGTACGGGAGGAACCCAAGAGGTGGTGCGGTGAGATCGAAGAGGGATTCCTCACCTGGCGGACTTCGTTCGGAATGACGGGTAATTTTTGGTGGGAAACTCTAGAGGGCGGCTCGCGGACTTGCCGGGGGCACGATGTATCGTGCCCCTACGCGGAGAACCCAAGATGCCGGCCTGAAGGCGCGGCGCTACGCGGAGTGAGCAAGCGCGCCTGCGGGGCTGGCTAGTTGGGGGAGGCGAGGATGTCGTTGTAGTAGCTGAGGACGGCGCGGCGAGGAGGGGCTTTTAGGCCGCGTAGGGGGATTTTGTCTTGGGCGGAGTTGGAGCCAGCGAGGTGGGCGCGGCCCAGGAGGTAGATGTGGCCGTTGTCCAGTTCGAGGTAGATGGGGATTAGCATTTTGAACGAGCCGTCTACGTTGGATTGGGCGAGGTTGAAGCTGAAGGAAATCTCGACGTTGGGTGCGGTTTCGAACTTGTAGTCGAATTTGTAGGCGGGGAGTTGGGTGCCGTAGACGTATTCGTTGAAGAACCAATCCATTTTGTGATTGCCGTCGAGATCCATTTGTTGGGACATGTGTTTTTCGACGATGGCTTTGAAATCTTCGGTGGTGGCGGGCTTGCCGCGATAGGTGTTGACGAAATCCTGCATCATGGCTTTGAACTCGGCGTCGCCGGTGTGATTGTCGTACATCATCATGCGCAACATGTGGAGGACGTAAGCACCCTTGGGATAAATGAGCCGGCGAGTGATTTCGTAGCCGGTGCGGGAATTGTTGGCGCGATAGCCCACGGTGAGAGGGCCGACATCGATAGCGCGGTAACCCTGAGCATCTTTTTCAAGGAGAAGGTCGCGCTCGTCGTTCCAGAAGCCGATGAATTTTTTCTGATCCTTTTCGATCAAGGAAACATAGAGAGAGGCGGACATTTCCGCGAAGCCTTCGCTCATCCATTGATCGCGGCCGGAGCTGAAGCCGACGGTGTGGCCCCACCACTGGTGGGCGACTTCGTGGGGAGTGACGACTTTCCAGTAGCCGCGATCGCCCCAATCCAGGCCGAGTTCGTGGCGGACGGTATTGTCAAAGTAATAGCAGATGGGAATCCAAACGAGGCCGGGCCAGGATTGTCCGAAATTGCAGGCCGTTTGCTGGGTGATGTGGATTTGGGTGAATTGCGAAGGGCCGAAGTAATCGGTGTAAAGCTGGACGGCGAGTTCGGATTCGGCGAGGGCTTTTTTGTTGAGACCGGTGGTGCCCATGCTGCCGAGAGCAACGGGAGCGTCGCGTTGGCCGGGCAGATCGCCGGTGACACTTTGCTTGAGGGACTGAACCCAGGCAGGAGGGTTTTCGTTGGCGAAAGACTGGATGAGCACGGGAGGCTTGGTGAGTTTGGCTTCTTCCATTTTGAAGCGGCCGAAGCTGAAGCCTGCGACGGTTTGCGGATTCTCACTTTTCCAGACGGTAACATTTTGATTGCCTTCATTGGTATCACTGACGAGCGCGCCGGTGGCAGCGAGTTTCAGGCCTTTGGGAATGCGGAAGGTTAAATCGTAGGTGGCGTATTCGCCGAGACCGCCGGAAGCGGAATTGGGATACCAATCCTGGCGAGCGACGGGGAAATAATTGTCGCCGCCTTCATCCGTCACGGCTTCCTTGCCCGCGTAAATTGTGGTGAAGGTGAATTTCTCGCCGGCGGCGAGAGGCTTGGGGAGAATGATGGCGAAGTCGGCGTCATCGTGTTTGTCTTCCTGAATGAAGGGCAGGGGTTGGCCATCGGCGGTGACGGAGGAAACGCGGAGGGTAGGAAAGAGCATGAGGGGAACGACGCGGAGGCCATCGCGCATGGAGATAAAGGTAGTGGTGGCTTTGCCGGAAAGCGCGCCACTTTTTTCGAAAGTGGTGTCGAGGGTGTGATGGTCCATGCGTAGATTTCTGCCGACGGAACCGACGGGATGAGGTTCGGTGTAGTTGAAGGAAGCCCATTCGCCAAATTTATTTTCGTCGTAGGTCCAGAAGAGGACTTGATCGAGATCGCGATTGGGATCGAGCTGGAAGAGTTCCTTGCCGTTGTAATTTTTGCCGTGGATGAAGGCGACGAAGAGCGGGCGGGGATTGGGGCTTAGGAGTTCCGCGAGAATATCGATTTCAAGATTGTGTTTTATTTTGTGGCGCGTGACGGTTTGGGAATCCTTGAGGATGTTGGCATCGCAGCTGCCGGAAGCGGGAGTGCCGGCTTTCTTGAGATCGTCATAAGTGGAATCCGTGAAGCGAAAGAGGGCGCGTTCGAAATGTTCGTTGAACTCGGGAGTTTTGGTGAGGTATTGAAGGCTTTTGCGTTCGGAATCCGAGGGAGGATTGAGGAGGAAGATGCCATCGCCGACGAAGACCGCGCCGGTGACTTTGTTGTTGACGGGAGCGACGAAGCAAACGGTGCCGGAGCGGAGGCGGAAGGTGCCGGCGTCGCGCTTGAGATCGTAATTTGTGATGGAGACGGATTCGGAGGAGAGCGAGAGATTGCGGAGGGCGGAGTAGGTGGCGTCGGCGTTTGCTTGCGCGAAGACGTTAGGGGCGAAGAGAAGGCAGACGAGCAGAAGGCCAGGGCGGCGTGGCATTGGGGCTCCCGGGGGGATGGTGTGGATGCTAGTGAGGGTACGTTAGCATGAAATGAGAGTGCGATGGAGGGAGTTGCGAAGGAGTAATGGGGGTGGAGTCCGGGAGTTTGTAGTTGGGAGTCGGGAGTTTCGGAGGGGAGGCGGAGAGCGCGGAGGGATTTTTTTGGTTTTGGAGAGGAAGGACCCAAGAGGAGTAGGTGGTTTAGATCGAAGAGGGATTCCTCACTTCGCGGACTTCGTTCGGAAATGACGGGTAAATTTTTTGGGGAGTGGGGGGAACCCCAAGATGCCGGCCTGAAGGCACGGCGCTACAAAAACAGGGAGAAACCCAGGAGCACAGGCAGGAGTGCCTGTGCGACTTGGGCTGAACCCAAGACACAGGCTGAAGCCTATGCTACGGGGAGGGATCGTCAGGCGTCCAGGTGGTAGGCGGCGGAGAGCCATTTTTGGAGGGTGGCGTCGATTTGGTCGAGGTGAGTGATTTCGAGGCGGTGGGTGATGCGATCTTTTTTGGCCAGGCCGCCGGTGTCGATTAGTGGCGCGTGGAGTTTACCTTTGTAGCTGGTGAAACAGAGGCCGAAATCGGTGCGGGAGTTGGTGGCGGGCTTGATTTGGGCGAAGACGTGGTTGCGGTAGAGAGGAACCATGGTTTTGCAGGGGCAGGCTTTGACGTCGGGGCCGAGAGATTTGGAGAGGCGGAGAAGTTCGTCGAAAATGGGGCGCAGCGCGGATTTTCTGCCGGAATATTGTTCCTCGACATATTCCGCGGCGGTGACTAAATATTTTTCGGGGGAGTCTTCTTCCCCTCCCTTTCCCTCGGCGCGATCGGCAATCCATGTGGCGGCGTTGGTGCCGAGATTGTGTTTGGATTTGAGCCAGGCGCGGCGGGCTTGGTTATCCTTGGGTGCTTGCTTTTTGACGAGGGCGATCCATTCGTCCAGGGAGCGGCCGGTTTTGGGTTTGAGTTCGGCGATCCATTTTTGGAGGATGGCGACGCCGGGGTGGACGTCGTAGAGTTTGGTGGCGGATTTTGGCATGGAGGCTCCTGAGGGCGAGAGTTTAGAGCGGGGGATTGGGTTGGGAAATGGAAAAGTGGGGGAAAGGGTTTAACGCGGAGGGCGCAGAGTTAGGAGCGCGAAGGACGCGGAGAGCATTTGTGTGTGGTTTAAATCGAAGAGGGATGGCTCGGTTCGCGGATTTCGTTTGGAACGACGAAGATTATTTTTTGGTGCTCCTCAGGGTTGGAGTGGAGCGGAGTCCTCAGGGGCTGAAGCCCAATCTTTTTGGTTGTTATGTCGGAGCTGAAGCTCCGACCCCCTAGAGAGAAGAGGAACCCAAGAGGCGCTGGCATAAAGCCAGCGCTACACGGCATTCAGGGTGACATGGATTTTTCTGTTTGGTGAGAAACCCAAGACCCACCCTCACAAACCCGAGGGTAGGGCACCCAGCAATCGTTGTTTGGGTCGAAGAGGGATTCCTCAGTTCGCGGACTTTGTTCGGGATGACGTTTTTTTTTGTGGTGGAACTTAAGATGCCGGCGCTACCAGCGAGGAGAGTAACCCAAGAGGCCCCGCGCCGGGCGCTGGGGGCAGAGGCACAGGACTAAAGTCCCGCCACTACGTTTGGGATTGCGGTGCTGCACGCGACGGCGGCGCGTGGGGCAACCAGCGGAGCCAAGAGGTGGTGACGTTGCGGACGGATTATTTTAGGTAATTGATGCGTTGTAGGACTGCGCCTACTACTAACGGGAGCGCTACGGTTGCGTCTTCTAGGACTTCGGCGAATTGGCCGCCTTCTTCTGGGGGGACAAACTTTCCCCAGCTTACGGCTTCGGTGTAGGTACTGCCGCTTAGGCCGCCCCAGTGGACGGGTTCGGGGCAGATGCGGACGCCGTAGTTGTAACGCTTGAGGGGAAGATTTTCGTAGCCGCGGCGAGCCATGAGTTCGGCGTAGACACCGAATTGCTGGGACCAGTTGCGCGGGACGCCGCCACCGATGGTGAAGATACCCATTTTTTTGGTGGCGAGCATGGTGGTGGCGAACTTCTCAAAATCTTCGAAGGGATCGAAGCGAAGAGCGGGACGCTTGTCGCGTTTGCGAGCGTAATTATTCAGGGCGAAGTCGAGGCCGAGTTCGGAATCGGAGAAAGCGGGAACGAATACGGGAACATTGTGTTCGAAAGCGGATTTGAGAATGCCGCGGCCCTTGGTAATTTTCTGGAGGAATTCGCCGATACGTTTGTGGAGCTTCCAACTGCAAACGGTTTCGTTGGGATCCCATTGTTCGAGGATGCCGTCAACGACTTCTTCGACGTGATCGAGATTGGTTTCGGGCTCGAGAGAATCGTAGACGCGATTGTAGCCGGCGCGGAAAAGTTCGTTGTCATCCATCTTGCTGGGATCGTAACGAAAGTGGGAGAGGCCGGTGGCTTCGACGAGTCCGTGGGCCATGAGAGCGCCGGTGGAGACGATAGCTTTGACGATGCCGGATTCGATGAGATCGCAGAAGACGAGGCCCATTTTGCCGACGGTGAGAGCGCCGGCGAGGGTCATGACGTTGAAACAATCTTTGTCGCGAGCCATGGCTTCGAGGACGTCGGCGGCGTCACCGATCTGGCGAGCGGTGTAGGCGGTGTTGCCCATGGCGCGGACGAGGTCGTCGATGGTTTTAATTTTGGAGAGATCGAGGGGAAAGATGGGACGGAGTTTGTCCTTTACGGGATCGTGGAGGACGCGGCCGGTGACGGTTTTGGATTTGGATTTTGATTTGGAAGATTTGGGCATTAGTGCTCCTCAGAAAAGGCCGGTGCCATCATACACACGAATGGAAGTGTAATGTGGCAGCGCGTGAAATTAGAGAACGGCCGCTTGCAAAGCGGGTGATACAAGAACAAGAACTGCAAGAATGATGAATGAGTTGTAACACAAAACAAATGCAGAATGCAGGCGGAAGAATTGCAAGGCCAGGGGAATTGATAGTACAAACGGAGGAAGAAGGAAAGTAGAATCGTGCGAGTTGGGAGGCTTGGTCGGGAGTTAGTCGTCGCGAGTTGGGATTCCTCAGGGGCTGAAGCCCGGCCTTGTTGGTTGTTATGTCGGAGCTGAAGCTCCGACCCCCCAAAGAGAAGAGGAACCCAAGACCACTCTTTGCGGACTCAGAGTGGGGCAACCAGGAGCTGGCCGATCTAAAGTTCGGCCACTACATGGACCCAAGACCCACACGCAACAGCGGCGCATGGGGCACCCAGGAGGAGGAAAAAGCAGGTCCCTCGCTGCGCTCGGGATGACAGGTTTTTTGTTTGGTGCGGGAGTTGAGAAGATCAGGTTTGACGTGGAGTTTGTGGATGGATGGGTTGGAAATGAATCTAAGTTTGTGTGGTGATGTGATTAATTTTGGGGGAATGGGGAGATAGATGGCTGACAAGTTTACGGTGGGACTGGTGCAGATGCGGAGTACGGGTGATAAGGAAGAGAATTTGGCGCGGGCGGAGGGGAAGATTCGGGAGGCGGCGGCGCGCGGGGCGCAGATTATTTGTCTGCACGAATTGTTTGCGGGGGAATATTTTTGTCGGACGGAGGATGCGGAACTTTTTAATTTGGCAGAGGCGGTGCCGGGGCCGAGTACGGAACGACTGAGCGCGTTGGCTAAGGAAAAGAAGGTGGCGCTGGTGGTTTCGTTGTTTGAGAGGCGAGCGGCGGGGGTGTATCACAATACGTGCGCGATTCTGGATGCGGATGGATCGTATCTGGGGAAATACCGGAAGATGCACATTCCGGACGATCCGCTGTACTACGAGAAATTTTACTTTACTCCGGGAGATTTGGGATTTTTGAATTTCGATACGAAGTACGCGCGGATTGGCGTGCAGATTTGCTGGGACCAGTGGTATCCGGAAGGATCGCGGATAACGGCGATGCAGGGCGCGCAGGTGATTTTTTATCCGACGAGTATTGGATGGCATCCGCTTGAGAAGGCGCAGTTCGGCGCGGCGCAATTGGATTCGTGGAAGACGATCCAACGGGCGCATGCGGTGGCGAACGGAATTTATGTGGCGGTGGTGAATCGCGTGGGATTTGAGGGGAAGCCGGAGAAAGGTGACGCGGGATTGGAATTCTGGGGAAGTTCGTTTGTGGCGGATCCTTCGGGGCAGCTGTTGAGCGAGGGCGCGAACGATAAGGAAGAGATATTGGTGGTGGAGTGCGATCCGGGGAAGAGCGAGGAGACGCGGAGGAATTGGCCGTTTTTTCGGGATCGGAGGATTGAGGCGTATGGGGGGATTTTGGAGAGGTGGGGGAAGTGAGGAGGTGAAGGAGGTTTGGGAAGTTTGGGAGGTGAATGAGAAGAGGTGGCGGGGTTGTGATGGGATCATTGGTCGCGGACTACTCAGAATGACAGCGCGGATTTTTTGTGGGTTTACTTGAATCTAAACCCGCACCCTTGGAAGGCAAAGGGTGCGGCACCCCAAGGGACTCCTTAGGATCACGGCGGATCTTTGTTTTTATCCAGTGCGATACAGTCGGATTCCTCAGGGGCTGAAGCCCGGAGGATGGGAGATTTTAAGTCGGACCTGAAGGTCCGACCCCCTAAAGAGGAGTGAAGGTTGATGTTGGGAGTGGAGTTGACCCAAGACCCACCCTTCACAAAAAAAGCTCAGAGTGGGGCACCCAGGAGGAAGAAACAGCGGGTCCCTCGCGTCGCTCGGGATGACAATTTTTGTTTTGGTGTTTTTGATTGTGCTTTTTGTTTTGATTGGAAAACCCTGGAGCACAGTCATGAGTGACTGTGCCACTTTGCTCGGATGTTGGAAATTAACTTTGACGAAAAATTATGAATAAGAATCGGGATGGGAAGACGGCTTCGGAGTTGGGATTTTGGATGCCGGCGGAGTGGGAGAGGCATGAGGCTACGTGGTTGGGTTGGCCACATGAGTTGACGGATTGGCCGAGGAAATTTGCGCCGATACCGTGGGCGTTCGCGGAAATGGTGCGGCTGCTGTCGCAGGTGGAACGGGTGTTTTTGCTGGTGCAAGATGCGGCGGCGGAGAAACGGGCGCGGGGAATCTTGAAAAAGGCGGGAGCGAAGCTGGAGGCGGTGGATTTTTTTCGCGTGCCGACGGATCGCGGCTGGATGCGGGATTCGGGACCGATCTGCGTGAGGAATGCGGCGGGCGAAGTGGCGTACAACCATTTTGTGTTTAATGGTTGGGCGAAGTACGCGAACCATAAGAAGGACGCGGCGGCGGTGAGCAAGGCGAATGCGCGATTGAAACGGCGCGTGTTTTTGCCGATGCGAAATGGGCGGCGGGTGGTGCTGGAGGGCGGATCGATTGATGTGAATGGCAAGGGGACGCTGCTGACCACGGAAGAGTGTTTGCAGAGTAAGGTGCGGGAGCGGAATCCGGGATTTACGAAAGAAGATTATGCGGAAGTGTTTCGAGAATATCTGGGTGTGACGAATGTGTTGTGGCTGGGGAATGGGATTGCAGGGGACGACACGCACGGGCATGTGGACGATCTGACGCGATTTGTGAATGAGAACACGGTGGTGACGATTGTGGAGGAGGACCGGACGGATGCGAATTATGCGGCGTTGCAGGAGAATTTGCGGCGGCTGCGGGGGATGAAGGATCAGGATGGGCGGGCGCTGCAGGTGGAGACGCTGCCGATGCCGCGGGCGGTGTATTTTGATGGGCAGCGATTGCCGGCGAGTTATGCGAATTTTTATATTGCGAATGGATTAGTGATTGTGCCGACGTTTAATGATGCGAACGATCGAGTGGCGTTGCATACGTTGGCGAAAGTTTTTCCGGGGCGGGAAGTGGTGGGGATACATTGCCGGGATTTGGTGCTGGGGTTGGGGACGTTGCATTGCATGACGCAGCAGGAGGCGGCTCCGGGGGCGGGAAAATAGAAAAGGGAAAATAGAAAATTGGGGTTGGGAGGCAAGACACGGTGGTTGAGATCCTTCGTCGGGGACCCTGACAGCGCGTGGTTTTTTTGTGGGGACTGGACGGAGCGATCGAGGAGGGATTCATCGCTTCGCGGAGTTCGTTCGGAATGACGGGGGATATTTGTGGTGATGTGAGGAATCTTGAGATTGGGGATATTGCGGACATGGGGCGCAGCAGTGCGGCACCCCTACGAAGAGACCCCAAGAGCGCTGGGCATGAAGCCAGCACCACAAACCCATGACACAGGCAGGAGTGCCTGTGGCACGGGCGGTGGGTTTGAGATCGAAGAGGGATTCCTCAGGGGCTGAAGCCCGGTCTTGTTGGTTGTTATGTCGGAGCTGAAGCTCCGACCCCCTAAAGAGAAGAGGAACCCAAGACCCACCCTTCGCCGAAGGCGCTCAGAGTGGGGCAGCCGGGAGGAAGAGAAAAGCAAGTCCGTCGCTGCGCTCGGGATGACACGTTTTTTTGTTGTGACACAGCACGAGATGGATTTGGTTGGATATAAGGAGAGAGAAATATGAGTTTGATGGCGGGGTTGGGGATGCAGCAGGGAGCTACTTCGTACGATATTCGGAGTTTGGTGGTGGTGTCTTCGCATGGATTGCTGTGGTGGATATTGGTGGGGTTGGTGGCGGGATGGCTGGCGGGAAAGATTGCGCGGGGAAAAGGGTTTGGGTGTATTGGGGACGTGTTATTGGGATTGATCGGGTCGGTGATTGGGGGATGGATTTTTACGAGATTGGGAATTGTGCATACGGACACGTTTTTGTTTTCGTTGGCGGCGGCGACGTTGGGGGCGGTGCTGTTGGTGTCGATTGCACATTTGTTTTTTGGGGGGAAGGATTAGGAAGGCTTTTGGCGCGGAGATTTTACGGATGTGGGGCGGCGGGGCGGCGCCCGACAGAGACCCCAAGAGCGCTGGCATAAAGCCAGCGCTACAAACCCAAGACACAGGCAGGAGTGCCTGTGCTACAGCACGCGGGCTCGCGGACTCGCCTGGGGCACGATGTATCGTGCCCCTACGAGGAGGGGTTATTGTTTGGGGTAGTTGGGGTCGGACTTTGCTTCTTTGATTTGGTTGGTGTGGCGCTCGGAGTGGGCGGCGATGAGGAGGACCCATTCGTAGGCGTCCCACTTGACGCCGGAGGGGCCGTCGGCGGCGTGATCGCGAAGGCCGGGAGTGTCTTTGACGAAGGCTTCGGTTTTGGAGCGGCTTTCGACGAAGTGATCGATGGAACCTTGCGGGGAGCCGAAACGATTCGAAGGCTTGATCGGGTCGGGGGCCTGGGCTTTGGTTTTGCGCGCGGGAACGTTTTCGATGATGGCGGCGTCAATGGCGACGACGTCGCGGCCGGGAGCGGCGGGAGCAACCATCACTTTTTCGATGATGATGCCGCGGATAAAGTCTTCGGCGGCGGCGATGTGTTCCATGCATTCGGCGATGGACCAGCGATCGGGAGCGGACTTGAAATTCCATTGAGCGGGCGAAAGGCCGGAGGTGGCGTCGAGGACATCTTTCTTGGTGGACTCGAGGTATTGGATGGCCTTGTCTTTGTCGGCTTGGGTCAGTTGCTGGGCGCGGACGGAGGTGGAGATTAGACAGAGAACGAGAGTGAAGAAGAGTGAGATTAGACGGCGGCGCATGGTGAGTCCTTTCGGGTGGAGTCGGAAGGTAACGATAGCGCAGGTGGACTGGTGGGACAAGGTGGGGTGGGGATTTGGAGATTCTAACGCGAAGGGCGCGGAGGTAGGAGAGCGGAGGACGCGGAGACAGAACCCAAGAGCGGCTGGCATGAAGCCAGCGCTACAAACCCAAGACACAGGTTGAAGGCTATGCGGTTGGGGTGGGGCGGGTGGCAGTGTGATACGATTTAGTGTTTGGTGGTGGAGAAAAAAATTCATTGAGTAAGACTAATAGCAATAGTACGCAGACGCTGACAGTTATACCGCTGGGTGGGCTTGGCGAATTTGGAATGAACATGATGGTGTTCCGCTACGGGGAGGACATCCTTGTAGTGGACGCGGGAATGATGTTCCCGGAATCGGAGTTGCTGGGCGTGGACCTGGTGATTCCGGACATTACCTACCTGAAGCAGAACCAAGAACATGTGAAAGCAATCGTGCTGACACACGGGCACGAAGATCATATCGGCGCGCTGCCTTATATTTTGCGCGACTTGAATGTGCCGATTTATGGGACGCGGTTCACACTGGCGCTGGTGAAGAAACGGCTGGCAGAGGCGGGACTGCTGGAATCGGCGAAATTGTTTGAGGTGACGCCGGGGCGAATGGTGGAGATCGGGCCGTACGAGATCGAATTTATTCCGGTGACGCACAGCACGGTGGATTGCGTGGCGCTGGCGATCCGCACGCCGATTGGCGTGATTATTCATACCGGAGATTTCAAGATCGACCAGACGCCAGTGGATGGCGCACCGTTTGATTTGCACGCGTTCGCGCGATACGGAAATGAAGGAGTGCTGGCGCTGTTCAGCGATTCGACGAACGTGGAGCGGCCGGGATTTACGCCGTCGGAACGGGTGGTGGTGCCGCGGATTGAGGAATTGACGCGACAGGCGCCGCGGCGAGTGGTGCTGTCGTGCTTTGCGTCATCGATTCACCGGATTCAGCAGGTGATCGATATTGGCGAGCGCGTTGGGCGCAAAGTGGGATTTGTCGGGCGCAGCATGGTGGACAACGTAGAGATTGCGCACGATCTGGGATTATTGCGCATACCGGACGGGATCGTGGTGCGGCCGCAGGATATTCGTGGATTCGATCCAAAGAGATTGCTGCTGCTGGTGAGCGGATCGCAGGCGGAGCCGATGTCGTCGATGTCGCGGATCGCGGTGGACAATCACCGACTGGTGACGATCGACGAGAACGACACGGTGATTTTGAGCGCGAGAATTATTCCGG
Source organism: Candidatus Acidiferrales bacterium (assembly GCA_963701055.1). Classification (GTDB taxonomy): domain Bacteria; phylum Acidobacteriota; class Terriglobia; order Acidiferrales; family UBA7541; genus Acidiferrum. Next base: position 3,581,811 of record OY969563.1, read on the forward strand.
GAAATGAGAAGGCGATTTTCCGGATGCTGGATCACATGTTCCGGCGGCGGGCGCTGGTGTATTACGACAATGCGAGCGGGCCGATACACGTGAGCGGACACGCGAGCCAGGAAGAGCAGAAGCTATTGTTGCGGCTGGTGAAGCCGAAATATTTTATTCCGGTACACGGAGAATACCGGCATTTGTTCCGGCACGCGGCGCTGGCGCACCAGTTGGGATGCGTGAGCGAAGAAATCATGCTGCTGGAAAATGGGAAGTGCGTGGAGTTTACGGAAGATGGGGCGTACCGGCGCGATCCGGTGGCGGCGGGACGGGTGCTGGTGGATTCGGGATCGCTGGAAGAGATTGAAGAGCTGGTGGTTCGCGACCGGAAACATCTGTCGGAAGAAGGAGTGGTGATACCAATTATTGCGATCGACAAGCATACCGGGAAGGTGGAATCGTCACCGGAGATCGTGACGCGTGGGTTGATGAGCGAGAACGGAAATGCGTTTCTGGAGGGTGCGCGGGATGTGGTGTCGCGGACGGTGGAGTCGTCGAACCTGGAAGAGCGTGGGGATTGGTCTGTGATTAAGGAAAAGATTCGAGTGGATTTGAAGAAGTATATTAATAAGCAGACGTCGAAGAGGCCGTTGATTTTGCCGGTGATATTGGAAGTTTAGTTTTTTGGGATGGTCCTGCCTGGTTGAAATCGCGAAGAGGGATTCCTCACTTCGCGGACTTCGTTCGGAATGACGTGTTTTCTTTATTGCGAGATTATTCCTCGCGGGGAACCCCTAGAGGCCCCGCGCAACAGCGGCGCTGGGGCCGGAGTGGCCGATCTAAAGTTCGGCCACTACATTTAGACTCAAGACGCAGGCAGGAGTGCGTGTGCCGCGTGTTGGAGGTGAGAAGGAACGATCGAAGAGGGATTCCTCACTTCGTTCGGAATGACGGGGGATTTTGTGACGGGAAACCTGGGAGGAACCCCAAGAGTAACCCCAAGAGCGACAGTCTAAAGACCCGCCACTACACGGACTGCGTTCGGAATTACGGGATTTTTTTGTGTGAGTGGGAGGCCAAGAGAAACCCGAGAGCCACTCTTCGCGGACTCAGAGTGGGGAAGCCAGGGCTGTGGCACTGATTCAGGGGGCGGCGGAGACGGTGGGGGAGGAGATGGCAATTATGGTGATAACGGCGCCGTCGATGTGGTCTTCGGAGGTGTGGTAGGGGAGGATGCGGAGCTGGTAGCGGGCGCCATCGTGGGAGTGGATTTCTTTTCCACGGTGTGGAAGGTGGACATTACGGTGAGGACCATGGTCTGAAAGTCCGGGATTTCGATGGTGGGGTTGATGTTAAGGAGGGGGCGGCCGACGTCGGCGGGGATCAGGCCTAAGAATTTCTGGGCTTCGGGAGTGAAGCGGCGGATGGTGAGGTCGCGATCGATCATGATGACGGCGACGTCGATGCTGGAGAAGAGGTTGGTGAAGTCGTTGTTGGCCTGAGTGACTTCGACGTTGCGGTTGCGGAGTTCGTCGTTGACGGTGGTGAGTTCTTCGTTGGCGGACTGAAGTTCTTCCTTGGCGGTTTCCAGTTCCTCATTGGTGCTTTGCAACTCTTCATTGCTGGAGAGAATTTCTTCGTTGGCGCTTTGCAGTTCCTCGTTGGTGGCTTCCTGAGTTTCGATGACGGACTGCAGATATTCCTTGGTGGCGCTAAGTTCCTGTTCAAGCTTGAGGATTCTGGCGGTGGAAGCTTCGGGCTGACGCAGCGCGGCGCCACGACGAGGGCCTGCCTTGCCGCGGAGAGGTTCGGCGGGCTCGTCCTTGAAAATGACCATGAAATACATTTCCTTGAGATTGCCAACGGTGATGGGAACGACTTCGAAGCGGATGGAGTGGATGGAGCGAGCGCCGCGCGGGGAATCGCTATCCTTGATCTCCACGTTCTGCTTGCGGACAGAAACGCTGTCCTTTTTGGCGCGGGCGATGGCGTTGCGGAGATCCATGAGCAGGCCTTCGCGAGCCATTTTGAGGACGCTTAAGCTGGCGCGGCCGGGAGAAATTTTTAGATAACGATTGATGGCGCCGCGGGTGTGAATGATTTCCATGTCTTCATTGATGAAGACAGTGGCGGGAGCGTATTGACTGAGCAGGCGGCGGTCAAATTCTTTCTGAGCCTCGAGATAATTCCAGGTGTTGTCCGGGGGTTTTGCAGGGACGCGGATGACACCGAGTTCCGCGCGTTCGGCGGGATTGCTGAGGGAAAAGCTGACGGACTGACGGGAGGCCGTGGACTTCTTGAGGAAAATTTTCTGGCTGCGGTCGACGGGGGTGAAGAGATTAGCGGTGGGCCCGACGCCTTCGGAACTTCCGAGGATGAGATAGCCGCCACGGCGGGAAGCGTAGTGGAAGATGGAGATGACTTTGGTTTGCAGGATGGGTTCCAGGTAAATGAGGAGATTGCGACAACAGATGACGTCCATCTGAGAAAAGGGAGGATCGCTAAGGACGTTGTGTTGGGCGAAGATACAAATATCGCGAATGGATTTGCTGATGCGGTAGCCGTTATCGACCTTGGTGAAGAAGCGGCGCAAGCGTTCGGGGGAAACGTCCCCCTGAATATTTTCGGGATAGACGCCGCTGCGGGCCCTGGTGATACTGGGATCGCTGACATCGGTGCCGAAGAATTGGATGGGAGTTTCCACGGCTTTATCACCGAGGAATTCCAGGAGGGCGATGGCGAGGGAGTAGGTTTCTTCCCCGGAAGCGCAGCCGGGAGTCCAGCAGCGGATGGTGGAACCCTCTGGGCGGTGCTTCAAGATATTGGGAAGGACATCGGACTTGAGGGCGTCAAACATTTTGGGGCCGCGAAAGAAACTGGTGACATTGATCAAGATGTCCTGATAGAGAGCCTTGATCTCGGCGGGATCGGAGCGGACGTATTTTACGTAATCGTTGAGCTTGGCGATTTTGTGGACGACCATGCGACGTTGAATGCGACGAAGAATGGTGGTCTGGCGATAATGGGTGAAATCCACGCCGGAAGATCTGCGGAGGAGTTGGAAGATAATGTTGAGGCCGGAGCTCTCCAAGGGAAGGGGTTGTTCGGCCTCGACAAGACTGGCGCGAGCGACGTAAGGGTGGTGAGCGATAAGGGCCAGTTCCTTTGCAATGTCCTTCGGCGGGAGCACGTAGTCGACGGAGCCGGCGGAGATGGCGCTGCGGGGCATGCTGTCGTATTTCGCGGAGTTTTCATCCTGGGCAAAAGTGACGCCGCCCTGCGCCTGAATTTCGGCCATGCCGAGTGTGCCGTCCGTGCCAGTGCCGGAGAGAATGACGCCGATGGCGCGACTGCCTTCGGCTTCGGCGAGAGAACGCATGAAATGATCGATGGACATGTGGACGCCGTGAGATTGTTCGCGCGGCGTGAGCTGGAGAGTGTGGTCAGTGATGGGCATGGTGGCGTCGGGAGGAATGACGTAGACGTGATCGGCTTCAACGCGCATGCCGTCGGTGACTTCGCGAACGTTCATGGAAGTTTTCTTGGAGAGCAATTCGGCGAGCATGCTGTGATGCTTGGGGTCGAGATGCTGGATGAGGACGAAAGCCATGCCGGTGTTGGGAGCCAGGTTGGTGAGCAAATCTGAAAGTGCTTCGATGCCGCCCGCAGAAGCGCCAATGGCGGCGATGAGGAGACTGTCGCTTTTTGCGGCGCCGGGCGCGCTGGCTTTGAGGCTAGAGGGGCGACTCTTTTTTCGCTGAGTTACTTTGGCAGCCACGGGGGCACCTCGATTGATTCAGCTGTCGAAGGCCTGGACCCGGACCCATTTGCCGCCGATCCAGAGTGGGGACTGGTCTGGCAGACGCAGTTGGATACAACCTGGGTTCGCGAGATTAGGGCTCGCAAGGGCCATTCTATTGATTTCGCGGAATAACTACAATAATAACTATGCCGGAATTGTCGCTTATTTAGCCTTGAGACGGGGATTGCGGGATTTGGGGGCGTCGCGGCGGGCGTCGATTGGGGAGTCATGCCATTCGAGGAGGGTCGCGGCGTACTGGGCGAAGTAGTCGATGGTTTGCAGGTCGCGGACGGAGGGACGATGCGGAGTTTTATGGTGGGTGGAAAAGACGCCGAGGACATTTCCACGAGAGCTGACGAGAGGAGTGGATTGAATGCCGCGGATGCCTGCATCCAGGATGGCCTCCAGACTGGGATGGCGCAGGAAGATGGCGCTGTCGGCGACGTCTTCCACAACGACGCGGGCAAGAGTTTGCGCGGATAGGCCGCAGACACCGTGGCCGGCGGCGACGGAAGAGCAATGATCGAGGAAGGCGGAGGCGAATCCTTCCGAAATGTGAAGGTGCAGGAGACGGGAGGGGCGATCGAAGAGTTGGATATTGCCCATGCCGGCGCGGGTACCGGTGATGGCAGCGTGAAGAAACCGGGCGAGCATTTTGTCCCGGTAGCGGCGGCGAAATTCGCGGTCATGAGCAAGCTCTTCCACTTGGGCACTTGGGGTGTGGCGCATGTGCGTGGCGTCGCGGCCTGCGAGTTGGGCTTTGAGCCAAATGCGGCGAGATTCTTCGCTGGCGCGGGAGATGCGTTCCGTCGCTTCACGGCGAGAGAGGGGTGCGCGGCGGAGTGGCGGGTGCGTCATATGAGCTGGGACGATGGTCCGCGTGTGTAGAAAATACCGCGAAATGGGCGGGGTTGGTAGGGGGAAAGTGGAGGAGGTGGAGGAAAAGCAGGTCCCTCGCTGCGCTCGGGATGACAGATTTTTTGTATGGTGAGAAACCCTCGCGAAGGCGGATGGATCGAAGAGGGATTCCTCACTCCGCGGACTTCGTTCGGAAGGACGCGGTTGGTTTTTTGGGGAGCGAAGGAACCCAAGATGCCGGCCGGAGGCGCGGCGCTACAGACCAAGGACCCTTCGCGGACTCGGGGTGGGGTCCTGGCCGATCTAAAGTTCGGCCACTACATAACCCAAGAGTAGAGGCAGGAGTGGCTGTGCCACGTGGACGACCCAAGAGCCCACCCTCACAAACCCGAAGGCGGGGCACCCAGGTGGGCTTCGTTCGCAATGGCGGGTGGTTATTGTTGGTGGGAACCCCAAGAGGAGAGCACGGGTCTAAAGACCCGCCACTACACGTGGGGCTCGCGGACTCGCCTGGTTTATTGTGCCTCTACGGGAAGAGGGGGGCGCTGCGGAGGGAGATGTCCAGGAGTTGGATGGTGTGGAGGACTGGGATGGGGCGGGGGGATTTGGCTAGGGAGGATTGGAGTTGGAGGAGGCAGCCGGGGTTGCCGGTGGCTACTACGTCGGGGGTTGGGGTGAGGGTAGAGATTAGAGTGGCTTTGCGATTGGCTAGTTCGGTGGCGGGTTCGGGTTGGACTAGATTGTAGATTCCAGCGGAGCCGCAGCAGATTTGGGATTCGGGAATTTCTAGCAGGGTGAGGCCGGGGATTTGGGAGAGGAGTTGGCGGGGTTGCGTGCGAATGCCCTGGGCGTTTTGGAGATGGCAGGAATCGTGGAAGGCTACGCGAGCTTGGAGAGGATGACGCTTGGCGCGCGGGGCGAGTTCGGCGAGGAGTTCGGTGACGTCGTTGCATTTGGCGGCGAAGCGTTGGGCGCGGTCGGCGTAGGCGGGATCGTTGCGGAGCAGATGGCCGTACTCTTTCATGTTGGAGCCGCAGCCGGCGGCGTTGATGACGATGGAATCGACGTTGGCTTGTTCGAAGATTTCGATCGTGTGGCGGGCGAAGTCGAGCGCGGCGGATTCTTCTCCGGCGTGAACGCAGAGCGCGCCGCAGCAGGTTTGGTTTTGTGGGGCGACGACTTCGCAGCCTTCGGCGGAGAGGACGCGGGCGGTGGCGGCGTTGACGTGAGAGAAAAAAGTGCGCTGGACACAGCCGAGCAGAAGGCCGACACGCCGGCGCTTTTCGCCTTGCGCGAAAGTGACGGGCGCGACGGGTTCGGTGGGCATGACGGGAGGGAGTAATGTATCCATCGCGGCGATGGATTTGGGGAGAAGTTTGAAGAAGCCGATGACGCGAAGGGCGGATTGCAGGCCGGATTTCTGGTAGATGAGGAGCGGCCAGCGGAGGAGATTGAGGCGAGCGGGACGCGTGAAGGTTTCGAAAAGCAGGCGGCGATGGAATTTGTCAAAGGCGGGGCGATGGTAGTTGCGTTCAATTTGGGAGCGAGTGGCTTCGATGAGTTTGCCGTATTCGACGCCGGAGGGGCAGGCGGGCATGCAGGCCACGCAGCCGAGACAGGAGTCAAAATGGCTGACAAATTTTTCGTTGAGCGGAGTGGCGCCGTTGAGGGCCATGTTCATGAGATAGATGCGGCCGCGCGGGGAATCCATTTCTTCGCCCCAGAGGACGTAGGTGGGACAGACAGGAAGACAGAAGCCGCAGTGGACGCATTTGTCGATCAGTTCCTGCGCGGGAGGCTGGTGGGAATCGAAGGCGCTGGGAAGAATGGGAAGTTTGTTCTCGGCGGACATGCGATCAGATTCCCCCAACGAAGCGGCCGGGATTGAGCGTGTTGTTTGGATCGAGTTGGTGCTTGATGGCGCGCATGAGCGGCAGGGCGTCACCGGGATTGCCCCAGGCGTCGAGTTCGGCGGTGAGGGCGGCGTTGCCTAGAGCGACTAACGAGCCGCCGGCGGTTTCCATCCTTTTGCGAAATGTTTGGGCGACGGAAGAGACCACGGGCTGATCGCCCGCGAGAAGGATTGTGCCGAGACCGGTGGCCTGGACTACGGCGCTGAAGTTCGCGCTCGCGCGAGCAGCGATAGTGGCGGAATCGGAAATAGCGAGGATGGCGTCGGCTGGCTGCGCGGAAATTTTAAACAGAGCTGAGAACGTATCTGCTGGGGTTTGAAAGTGGAGTTGCTCTCTGGCTTGCCAGACGGAATGGTCTGATGGCGAGAAGGAGAGAGGCGACGCCAGCGTTTGGAGCTGCGCTATTTGCGCGGCAATTCCCTGCCCCGTGCCTTCGAAGATGATGTCCACGAAAAATTGGGGATTGTGGTTGGCTTGAACGCGCGTTTGCAGAGCGGAGTAGGCGAGTTGCGAGTCCAACAATTGAGCGAACAAGTGCGCGGCCTCGGAGGCCTGATTTGCAACGCAGGTGAGCGTGGCGGCCGCGTGAGGCAACGGATGAACACGAAAAACGGCGCGGGTGATGACGCCGAGTGTGCCGAGGGCGCCGGTCGCGAGTTTGGGAAGATCGTAGCCCGCAACATTTTTTACGACTTTGCCGCCGCTGCTGGCGAGGGTGCCGTCGGGGAGTGCAAGAGTTACGCCGATGATTAAATCGCGGAGTGAGCCGAAGCGAAGACGGAGCGCGCCGCTGTCGTTGGTGGAGAGTGCGCCGCCGATGGTGGCGCGATCGGGCCAAAGGGCGTCGAGTGCGAGGCGCTGGCCGTGTTCGGCGAGAGTTTGCTGGAGAGATTGCAGGGTGCAGCCGGCTTGGACGGTGACGGTGAGATCGGACCAGGCGTGTTCGAGGATGCGATTGAGGCGGGCAGTGGAGAGGATGAGGTCGGCGGATTTTGGCGGATTGCCCCAATCGAGTTTTGTGGCGCCGCCGCGAGGGATTACGGTGAGGCCGGACTTGTTGGCGAAGGCAAGGGCGGCAGCTAGTTGTTGTTCGGTGGAAGGCTCGACTACGAATTTGGGTTGCAGGTTGCCGATGCGGTCGGCGGCGGAGGCGGCGCGGAGATTTTCTGCGCCGACGATAGGAACGAGTTGCTGTTCGATGGAGGCGGTGGTGGACATGCGGCTAAAAGCGCTCGGCCAGTCCAGCAGATTCCAGCGGATGCGGAACATATTCGCCGGGCTTTTCACCGCAAAGGCGGGGCGTGGGGAAAATTTTAGTGGGATTGGAAAGATTGAAGGGATCGAAGGCGCAGCGGACGCGTTGCATGGTGCGTAGATCGGGCTCGCTGAACATTTTGGACATCATGCACTTTTTGTCTTCACCGACACCGTGTTCGCCGGTGATGGAACCGCCGGCGGCCAGACAGATTTCGAGAATTTTGTTGGAGAGAGACTCGGCGGCTTCGGCCTGGCCTTCGATGTGGCCGTCGTAGAGGACGAGTGGATGGAGATTGCCATCGCCTGCGTGGAAGACGTTGGCTACGCGAAGGCCGGCTTCGCGGCTGAGGCGCGTGATTTCGCTCATGACTTGCGGGAGGGCGGTGCGCGGGATCACGCCGTCCTGGACGATGTAGTGGGAAGAGATGCGGCCCATGGCGGCGAAGGCGGCTTTGCGGCCCTTCCAGACGAGGGCGCGTTCGGCGTCACTTTGCGCGAGACGAATTTCGGTGGCGCCATTTTTGCGGCAGAGTTCGCCGACGTGTTGCATGAGGAATTCGACTTCGGCGGCGGGGCCGTCGAGTTCGACGAGGAGCAAGCCGCCGCAATCGGGATAGTGGGCGTGGACGGCGGCTTCCGCGGCCTGGATGGCGAGGTTGTCCATCATTTCGATGGCGGCGGGGAACATGCCAGCGGCGATGATATCACTGACGGCGGCGCCGGCTTCGTTGGTGCCGGGAAATGCGGCGAGGAGCGTGCGCACGCATTCGGGACGCTTGACGATGCGAAGAATAATTTTGGTGGCGATACCGAGAGTGCCTTCGGAGCCGACGAAGACGCCGGCGAGATCGTAGCCGGGAGCGTCGAGAGATTTTGCGCCGAGGTGGATGAGGGAGCCGTCGGGGAGAACGACTTCGAGGCCGAGTACGTGCGTGGTGGTGAAACCGTACTTGAGGCAGTGGGCGCCGCCGGAATTTTCCGCGACGTTGCCGCCGATGCTGCAAACGGATTGCGAAGAAGGATCGGGAGCGTAGAAAAAATTGTGGGGCTGGACGCGGGCGGTGACATCGAGATTGATGACGCCGGGTTCGACGGTGACGCGGGCGTTGGGGATATCGACTTCGAGAATGCGATTCATGCGCGAGAGGCTGATGACGATGCCGTTGACGACGGGAAGCGCGCCGCCGCTGAGGCCGGTGCCGGAACCGCGGGCGACGAAGGGAATGCGTTCGCGATGGCAGAGGCGGAGGATGGATTGGACTTGTTCGGTGGTGGAGGGGAGGAGGACGGCGGTGGGGAGGACGCGGAAGTTGGTGAGGGCGTCGCATTCGTAGGTGTGAAGGTCTTCAGGGGAGGAGATGAGGGATTTGGAGCCGAGAATGGCGCGGAATCGTTGGAGGAGGTTTGCTTGCACGGCGGCGTGGCCTCGGAGAAGGATTTGGGTTCGAAGAGCAGGTTGCCTGATTGGAGGGGGAAGGTCAAACGGGGGAGCGGTGCACGGGCTTTTGTTGTTGAGTTGAGGAAAGAGGGATTTCTCGCTTCGCGGACTGCGCTCGGAATGATGGGTTGTCATGTTGGTGGGAGAGAGCACGGGTCTAAAGACCCGCCACTACGTGGCTCGCCTAGGGGCACGATTTATCGTGCCCCTACGCGGACGTGAGTGGAGATCAAATGCGAAACTCGCACGAGGGGAGTCGGGTTGTGATCTTGCGGACATGGGGCGCAGCAGTGCAGCGCCCCTATGGGAAACGGCTCGCCGCGGAAAGCGGGCCCTACAAAAGCAAGATGGGAGACCCAAGACCCACCCTTCGTGGAATGCGCTCAGAGTGGGGCACCTGTGGTCTTTCAAGACGTTGTCCATTCGACCGGGACCGGAGAAGCTGATTGTGCTGAGCAATCCACTTTCCGGAGGATCGAATGGACATTCACAAGAATGCCCGACTGACGTTGCGCAGTCGAGAAGCCTTAGTACAAACAGTATCGCGGAGGGTGACGTTGAAGGCGGCAGCTGCCGCCTTCAACGTCACGGCAAAGACAGCGACAAAATGGGTGCGCCGGTATCGCGCCTTAGGCCCTAGCGGCCTGCTGGATCGATCGTCTCGCCCGCGGTGCAGTCCGCGCTGTACTCCTGCCGATCTCCGCGAGCGGGTCGTGAACCTGCGCCGCGAAAATCGTCCTGGCTATCAGATGGCCCGCGTCACCGGGCTCAGCGCCGCCACGGTAAGCCGCATCCTACGGCGCGTTCATCTCAGCCGTTGGCGCGATCTGTATCCCGCTCCTCCCTCGGTGCGCTACGAACATGCCGCGCCGGGCGATCTGCTGCACCTCGATATCAAAGGAATGACCCGCTTTCAGCAGGTCAAAGTGCGCGGCGATGGACGGCTGCGTGGTCGCCCGCAATGCGCAGGCTTTGAAGCCCTGCACATCGCCATCGATGATCATTCCCGGCTGGCTTTCTCCATGATCTTGCCGAATCAGAAAGCCGAAACCGCCTGTACTTTTTTACGCCAGGCCGTGACCTTCTACGCCCAACACGGTATCTCTATCCGCCGCTTGCTTACGGATAATGGACACTGCTATCGCTCCCACCTGTTCCACGCGACTTGCACGCAACTGGGCATCCAGCACCACTTCACCCGCTCGTATACGCCGCGCACCAACGGCAAAGCCGAACGCTTCATCCAAACCGCGCTGCGGGAATGGGCCCGCGCACGCCACTACGCAGACTCTGAAGAACGCAACCAGCAACTCGCACCCTGGATGCACTACTACAACTTCACACGCCCCCATGGTAGCCTCGGCTTCGCTCCGCCAATCAGCCGCGCTCCCGTGCGTACAACGTCCTGACCAACCACTGGTGCCCAGGAGCGAGGAAAAGCCGATCCTTCGCTTCGCGGACTTCGCTCGAGATGATGGGTTGTTATGTTGTGGGAGAAAGCACGGGTCTAAAGACCCGCCACTACTTGGCTCGCGTATGAGCACGATTTATCGTGGCCCTACGCAGATGAGAGCCCAAGAGCGAAGATCGGTTTTGTTGTGCGCTACATTTGGGGGATTAGGTGGGGGAAGATGTAGGCGTAGAGCATGACGATGATGCCTACGATTGCGGCTAGGGAGATGGAGTGCCAGAAGACGTAGCGGAAGATAAGGCCTTCGTTGCCGACCTGATTGGTGGCGGCGGTGGCTACGGTAATGGATTGTGCGTCAACCATTTTGCCCATGACGCCGCCGGCGCTGTTGGTGGCGCACATGAGGATGGGGCTGAGGTTGAGTTGTTCGGCGGTGATGCGCTGAAGGCCGCCGAAGATGGCGTTGGAGGAAGTGTCGCTGCCGGTGAGAGCGACGCCGAGCCAGCCGACGTAGGTGCCGAAGAAGGGATAGAGCCAGCCGGTGCGCGTGAAGGCGAGACCGAGGACGGCGTCCATGCCGGAGTAACGCGTGACGTAACCCAAACCCAACATAAAAGACATAGCGACGATGGCGTGGCGCATGCGGAAAAGGGTGTGGGCGAAAATAGTGAGGAGTTTTTTGGGCTTCACGCGGAGAATCAGGCCGGAGAGTAGGGCGGCGAGGAAACAGGCGGTGCCGGTAGCGGTGAGCCAGTTGAAATCGAATTTGGCGCTTTCGGCGGTGCGCTTGGCGACTACGGGCGGGGCGCGGAAAACGGTTTTGTGGAGGTACGGAACTTCCCAGCCGCCGGTGGCGAAGGCGGGAGTGGTGGCGCGGCCCATGGCGTTCTTGATGGAAGGTAATCCCCAGAGAAGAACGAAGATAGAAAGAATGGCGAAGGGCAGCCAGGCTTTGGCGATTTGCGCAGGAGTGTAGGCGCGGGCGGCAGTTCCCTGCTGGAGTTGGCGGATGTCCCACTCGTCGTCCATTTGATCGACGACGATGGGATTTTTTGACGCGGCGGGCACGGTGATTTTTTGCGGAGGACGATTGGGATCGCGTTCGTCTTCGAAGCGCCAGATGCGTTTTGGTTTCCAGAAGCGAAGAAAGATGAGCATGGCGACCATGGAAGTTGCGCCGGCGGCGATGTCGACCAGATTGCTGTCCATATAGTTGGACCAGAAGAATTGCATTCCGGCGAAGGAAATGCCGACAACGAGAATGGCGGGAAGAACTTCCCAGGTTTCTTCCCAGCTGACCATGGCGCGAACCAACCAAAAAGGAACGAGAACGGCGGTGAGCGGAAGGATGCGGCCAAGCATGACGTTGAGGTCGTGTTCGGGGAGCGCGGTGACTACGGCGAGGGTGTGAACGGGTGTGCCGATGGCGCCCCAGGCGACGGGAGCGGTGTTGGCGATGAGATTGAGCGCGGCGGCGTGGAATGGATTGAAGCCAAGGCCGATCATGAAGGCTCCGGCGATGGCGACGGGAGCGCCGAAGCCGGCGGCGCCTTCGATGAATGCGCCGAAACAGAAGGCGACTAGAAGAAGTTGCAGGCGGCGATCGGGAGTGATGGAGGCGACGGACTGCTTCATGATTTCAAACTGGCCGGTGTCCACGGAGATGTCGTAGAGGAAGACGGCGGCGATGACGATCCAGACAATTTTGATGAGGCCGAAGGCGGCGCCGTAGAAGAGGCTGGTGACGGCGAGTTTGGCGGGCATGCCGAAGATGAAGATGGCGCAGAGAACGGCGGCGGTGGCGCCTGCGATGGCGCACCAGTGGGGACGGATTTTCAGGCCGGCGAGGAGACCGAGGAGGATGACGATGGGGAGGGCGGCGACCAGGGTGGAGAGCCACCAGTGGCCGAGGGGATCGTAGAGTTGGGTCCAGGTCATGATGGGTGCGCGGGAGAACTATCTCATGAAATTGTTTTTGGTTGGTGGAGAGGAAGCGTTTGGTTCGCGGAGGTTGGTCGGAATAACGGGGGGTTGTTTGTGTTCCTCGGGTAAAATTTAGGAGGATTCCTCAGGGGCTGAAGCCCGGTGAACGGATGGATTGATGTCGGAGCTGAAGCTGCGACCCCCTAACCTGGAAAATTCATGATTTCAGAAGCACGAAAGGCCTCGCTATGGTACAAATCCGTTGTCTAGTCAGATTTGAGACCAAAAGTGAGGCCTTCGCTTGTCCGAACATACCACAACAGACTGTCTCCTTTTTCCAGATATTTTTGATCGGCCGGTAGTTGCGAAGTTTGACCAACGGCAGGGCAGTTCCGATGGCGGAGCGATTCTGCTGCAAGCTGCCGAGCGGCGTTTGGGCCTGACTTCGGCATTGGCGGGTTGTCTGAGAGATGCCCGGCAAGCGGGTAAGGTGCAGCATGAGTTGTGTGAGTTGATTACGCAGCGAGTCATGGCCATCGCGTTGGGATATGAAGACGCCAACGACGCGGCACGGTTGGCCTGCGATCCGATCCACAAGATGCTGGTCGGTCGGGATCCCGTCGACGGCGAAGACCTGGCTTCGCAACCTACGCTGTCGCGTTTTGAAAATGCTCCGAATCGCAAGGAACTGTTGCGCATGACAGAGGCGCTGGCGGGGCGGGTCATTGAACGACATCGCAAGCGCCTGCATGGTCGCGCTCGGCGCATCACTATCGATCTGGATCCCACCGAGGACCCCACCCACGGCGCGCAACAACTCTCGTTTTTCAATCGCCATTACGATTCGCATTGTTATTTGCCGATGGTTTGTTTTCTCACCTTTGATGGCGAGGCGGAGCAGTACTTGGTGGCGGCGGTGCTACGGCCCGGAAATGCGCCCGGTTCGGCAGGTGCGCTGGGAATTCTGCGCCGATTGATCGAACGAGTAGGGGACGCTTTTCCTAAGGCGAGAATCCGGGTGCGCCTCGACGGCGGCTTCGCGTCCCCGAAAGTGCTGGATTTTCTGGACTGCGAACCGAAGGTGGAATACCTCGTCAACCTAGCTTCCAATGCGGTGTTGAAGCGTAAAGTGAAATCGGCTATGCAGTGGGCTCGTCGTGCGTCGGAGGTCTCCGGACAAACCGAGCATGTCTATGGCGAGTGCCGATACGCTACCCGCAAGACTTGGCCGTGGAAACGACGGGTCATCTACAAAGCCGAGGTGGTGCGCGCCGCGAACAAGGAACCGAAGGACAACCCGCGCTTTGTGGTCACCAACTTAAAACAGGATCCCCAGTGGATTTACGAGCAGGTTTACTGTCAGCGGGGGGACATCGAGAATCGGATCAAGGAATTGCACGACGGCATGCAGATCGGCCGGACCAGTTGCTCGAACTTCTTGGCCAACACATTCCGGGTGCTACTGACAGCGACGGCTTATGTGCTGATGCAAGAAATGCGCCTTCGCCTGGCCCGGACCCACCACGCCCGGGCGCAAGTCGCTACCTTGCGTGAACACTTTCTAAAACTCGGAGCCCAAGTCGTCGCCACGGTGCGTCGCATCGTGGTGCATTTCCCTCAAGCGTTTCCCTACCGCGATAGCTTCCTTCGTCTCGCTTTGAGCTTGGGCGCGCAAAGCGGATAATCCAGAGTCTCCACGATATAAACTTTTTACACGTCAACTGGCTGGTAGGAGTGTCTCGTTTCACTTCAAAACCTGAACTTCAACACCACTAACAACTTTAGAATCAGTCTTCCCGTTCCACTTACCTCTGCCCTTACTCGCAGGTTGTCACACTCTCAAAAAAAAGAGCCGCTGAATCACTCTTCACGAATAATGCAGGCTAAGGAGAAGAGACAGACGGAAGACGGATCGATCGAAGAGGGATTCCTCACTTCGCGGACTGCGTTCGGAATGACGTGTGTTTTTTTTGCTTAGGCTGGCCGATCTAAAGTTCGGCCACTACATTGACCCAGGACACAGGCAGGAGTGCTTGGGCGTGTGGGGCGCGCGAGCGGTGCTGCGGCCCTACGCGGCGGAGAAGAAACGGCCCGCTTCGGAAAGCGGCCCTACACGAGGAGGACCCAAGAGGCGCTGGCATAAAGCCAGCGCTACAGATATGTAGGGTGAATCGAGGCTTGCTATGGGATTGGGGGACGGCGTAAGTTGCAAGGGACCTGTTCGTGGGGGATCGATGACGACTAAGAGATTTGTGTTGATGGCGATGTGCGGATTTTGGTTGGTGGGTTGTTCGAAGAGCAAGACGCCGGTGAATGTGCAGACTTCGGCGTTGCCTCCGGCGCCTACTCCGGCGAGCCCGACTACGGGAATGGTGCCGGGGGCACCTACGGCGAAAGCGGAGGAGAGCAATCGCGGTGTGACGGCGGAGATGCGGAATGTGTTGTTTCATTTGACGCCGGGGGCGGCGGCGCGCCTGGTGGTGCTGTCGGGCGAAGTGTGGCCTACCGGGAAAAACGAGATGGTGGTGTTTGACGATAAAAATTCGTTTGAAGTGCGGGTGACGAGTGGAACGGTGTCGATTTCGCCGAAAGCGTTGACGGACATCATGAATAACTATGTGTTCAAGAAGAGCGATGCGGCGTTAAAGGATTTGGAAGTGTCGATCGATAACGGGCGATTGATTATTAAGGGGAAATTGCACACCAAAGGGGATATTCCATTTGCGACGGCGGGAACGCTGAATGTTACGCCCGACGGGCGGATCCGGGTACACACAGAAAAGATCACAGCGCTGAAGCTTCCGGTGAAAGGGTTGATGGGAATGTTTGGAGTGGAGCTGGCGAACCTGGTGAATACCAGCAAAATTCCGGGAATCGATACGGATAAGAATGATTTGCTGATGGATTTGGGAACGTTGTTGCCACCACCGCACATCAAGGGGAAGTTGACGGGAGTGCGAGTGGAGGAGAATGCGATTGTGACGACGTTTGGAGATGGGGGAAAGTCGCTGCCGGCGCCGAAGGAAGCGGGGAGTTTTATGGCGTTTGAGGGTGGCAAAGTGCAGTTTGGGAAATTGGTGATGGATCCGACGGATTTGACGGTGTTGGACGTGGATCCGAAGAATACGCTGGAGTGGGATCAGGATCATTACAAGGCGCAGTTGGTGGCGGGGTATTCGAGGATTACGGCGAATTTTGGATTGCGGGCGTATGCGAAGGATTTTTCGAGGTTGGGGAAGGGTGGAGCCGTGAAGGTGCCGGGGGAGTGAGGAGGATCCCTCAGGGGCTGAAGACCGTGGTTGGTGGATTTTATGTCGGAGCTGAAGCTCCGACCCCCTAAGGAAAAAGGACCCCTAGAGGCGCTGGCATAAAGCCAGCGCTACATGGCAAGTAGAAGCGGCCCGAGGTAGGACGCGGCGGTTTGGAAAACGGGGGCACGTTACGCGGGATCGGTGTGGGTTATTGGGCTAGGGTGGAGATGTCGATTACGAAGCGGTATTTTACATCGCCCTTCAGGAGGCGGTCGTAGGCTTTGTTGATTTGCTGGATGGGAATGCGCTCGATGTCGGAAGTGATGTTGTGTTCGGCGCAGAAGTCGAGCATCTCCTGAGTTTCGCGAATGCCGCCAATGGCAGAGCCTGTGAGGCTGCGGCGTCCGATTAATAAATTGAAGGCGTAAACGGGGGATGGCTTTTCCGGAGCGCCCACCAGGACGAGTGTGCCGTCGCGCTTGAGCAACTGAAGATAAGCGTTCAAATCGTGTTCGGCGGAAACGGCGTCGAGAATGAAGTTGAAGCTGCTGGCGTGTTTCTGCATTTCGTCGGCGTTTTTAGAAATGATGACTTCGTCGGCGCCGAGGCGGCGGGCGTCTGCCGCTTTGTTGGGAGACGTGGTGAAGAGAACGACATGAGCGCCGAAAGCGTGAGCGAACTTCACGCCCATGTGGCCCAAGCCGCCCAGGCCGACGATTCCGACTTTCTGACCTTTGCCGACGTTCCAGTGGCGCAAGGGCGAATAGGTGGTGATGCCGGCGCAGAGGAGCGGCGCGGTTCCGGCGAGATCGAGCTTGGGAGAAACACGAAGGACGTAGTTTTCATCGACGACGATGCTGTCCGAATAGCCACCGTAGGTGACGCCGCCGAGAATTTTGTCTTCGCCGTTGTAGGTGAGGGTCATGCCCACTTCGCAATATTGTTCTTCCCCATCGCGGCAACTGGCGCAGACGCGGCAGGAATCGACCATGCAGCCGACGGCGGCGAGATCGCCTTCCTTGAATTTGGTGACGGCGCTGCCGACCTTGACGACGCGGCCGACGATTTCATGACCGGGAACGCAGGGATATGTGGTGGGCGCGACCATTTGCCATTCGTTGCGAACCTGGTGGAGATCGGAGTGGCAGACTCCGCAGAAAAGGATTTGGATCTGGACATCCTGCGGGCGAGGAGAACGGCGCGGGATGGTGAAGCGCTCGAGAGGAGCGGTGGCGCTGTGTGCGGCGTAGGCTTTGGCGGTGAAGGTTTTGGGCTTTTGGGAATCGACTGTGGGGACGGTTCTTGCAGCTTCGCTCATTGTTCCTCTTGGATGATAAGAATTTTGTGGGACGCGACTTGAGTTGTGGCGCGGACCCTACCGTCAGTTTAGATCGCGGTTGGGGGCGGGAGGGTACATTTTTTGTTTTGTTGAGATTGTGCGGAGATGGGGTAGCAGTGCTGCGACCCTACGCGGAGTGATGGCGGTTGGAGTGGGTGGTGTTGAGAAATCGAAGCGGGATTCCTCGCTGCG
The DNA here is from genome assembly GCA_963701055.1 of Candidatus Acidiferrales bacterium. Taxonomy (GTDB): domain Bacteria; phylum Acidobacteriota; class Terriglobia; order Acidiferrales; family UBA7541; genus Acidiferrum. Next base: position 3,599,177 of record OY969563.1, read on the forward strand.
CGGACTTCGCTCGGAATGACGTGTTTTTTATTTGCGTAGAGGAGAAGAGAACCCAAGAGGCGCTGGCATAAAGCCAGCGCTACAGCGGGCGCGATGGGGCGTTGTTGGGCGGTTGGGAATCGCGGTAGAGGCGGAAGGAGAGCCAGGCGAGGATGGAGAGCATGCCTAGCCAGCCTAGTTGGCGGGTCAGGTGGCCGATTTTTTGATCGTATTCGAGAATGTGCCAGTGGGAGAAGAGGATGGTCCAGTCGCTTTCGTCGGAGTTGACGAGGGGGAGTGAGAGAGTGCGTGTGTCGGCCATGTAGGTGCCGATATAAAGAAAATTTTCGAAGAACCAGAAAAGAGAGAAGGCGAGACCGTAAGTTTGGCGCTGATAGAAGAAAAAGATGACGCAGAGGAATGGAACGATGAGTTCGCCGAGAGTGCCGCCGAGAATCATGAGCGTGTGCGGACCCCAGCTGAAGAAGTAATGGCCGGCTTCGTGGATGATGAGATTGGCGTAATCAAGGAAGAGGAAGCCGGATTGGTCGCGGGCGGCGTAGAGGAGGAAGAGGAAGTAGAGGGTGAGGACGATGGCGGCGCCGAGGCGGGAGACACGGGTCCAGTGATCGGGGCGGGGCATGAGGAAAGAGTAGCAGGGTTGGTGGTGGGATTGAGGGAGGGTTGTGATGTTGTTGCGATGGAAGAGGGATTCCTCAGGGGCTGAAGCTGCGATTCCCTTGGGAGGCGAGAAACCCAAGAAGCGCTGGCATAAAGCCAGCGCTACATGATCGGAGGCCTCGGGGCGCGAGTGACCTGGCAATTTAATTTAGGGGGCGGCGGAGGATTTAGATTTTGGTTGGGCTTCGGATTTGGATTCGGTTTCGGATTTGGGTTGGGATTGTGATTTGGGTTGAGGTTGCGATTTGAATTGGGGCTCGGTGGGGCCGGTGATTATGCGGGCGCCGCGGCTGAAGGTTAGATATTCGAAGCCCCATTGGATGAAGACTTGGACGCGGCTTTGGAATTCGACAATGTACATGAGGTGGATGAAGAGCCAGGCGAGCCAAGCCATGATGCCGGATACGTGAATGCCGAAGATGTTGGCGACGGCGGCGGCGCGGCCGATTACGGCCATATCGCCTTTGTTGAAATAGTGGAATGGATCGGGTTTGGGCTGGCGTTTTAGGCGGGCGAGGATGACTTTGGCGGCGTAGCGGCCTTCTTGAATGGCGGGTTGGGCCACGCCGGGGACAAGAGTGCCGTCTTTGGTTTCAACGTAAGCGAGATCGCCGGCTACGAAAATATCCGGGAAATTGGGAATGGTGAGATCGGGAAGAGCTTTTATTTTTCCGGACTTGTCGGTTGGGGCGGAAGTGCGTTCGGCCAAGCGGCGGCCGAAAGAAGTGACGACGACGCCTCCGGTCCAGAGAATGTTTTTGGCATCGAGACGGCCTGTGGTGTCGCCATGTTTGAAGGTGAGGCCTTCGGAATCGATGTCCGTGACGAAAGCGTTCTTTCGGATTTCGACGCCGAGACGGGTGACGAGCTGTTCGGCTTTGGCGGAAAGGTCATCGGGATAAGAGACGAGGACGCGCGGGCCGCCTTCCAGAAGAATGATGCGCGATTCTTCCGGACGAATACGCCGGAAATCCTGGCGGAGGGTTTCTTTGGCAATTTCCGCGATAGCGCCGGCGAGCTCGAGCCCGGTGGCACCGGCGCCGACGATGACGAAGGTGAGCCAGGCACGGGCTTCCTCTTCGGTGCCGGCGCGCTCGGCGCGTTCGAAAGCGTAGAGTAGTTTGTGGCGGATGGCGGTGGCTTCTTCGACGGTTTTAAGGCTGGGAGCATCGGCGCGCCACTGGTCTTTGCCGTAGTAGGAAGTTTTGGAACCGGTGGCGACGATGAGAGAGTCATAGGGGAAGACGCCGCCATCGAGGAGCGTGACGGTTTTCGCGACGGGATCGAGATCATGGGCTTCGCCGAGAAGGACTTCGGTGTTTTTTTGGTGGCGAAGGACGGAGCGAAGGGGAGCGGCAATCTCTCCGGGAGAAAGCGAGCCGGTGGCGACTTGGTAGAGAAGCGGCTGGAAGAGATGGAAGTTGCGCTTGTCGATGAGGATGAGTTCGGCGTCGGCGCGTTTGAGGGTTTGCGCGGCGACCAGGCCGCCGAAGCCGCCGCCAATGATAAGGATGCGATGTTGGCCGGGCATATTTCCCCTTCCGCTGCGCAAAAGAAAGCCTATATTGTGCCCGAAGGCAGGGATGAGCCATTATTTAGATGATGGCCACGATAAAGAGATACAGGGCCACGCGCGAGCAATTCGAGCAGGATGCCGTGCGATTGCTGTGCTCCGACTTGATTGAACCGGACAACCGGGAGAGGCTGGCGGGATTGCTGAAGAATTATGTGTTTGCGGATCAGTTGAATGAGGCGATTTACGAAGCGATTTTGGGAGTGGGGAAAGTGCCGGCGCGACGGTTGCGGGAATTGCTGCCGGGTAGGGTGACGAACCTGGGATTTCCGGATTTTGAGTTGAAAGAATATCTGGGACAGAGCGGGGCCACGGACGACATCGATACGCTGTTCGAGCATTTGCTGGAACTGACGGGCGAGTATCCGGAGGAGAACCGGAAGGCGATGGGACAGTCGGCGTGAAGTGGAGTGCTTACCGGTGGTCTTGCCTGGTGGAATCGCTGGCCTTCGCGGTATTCGTTGGGACATATATATGGAAGTTGCAGGCAGTCGCGTCATGGACGTGGTGGGTGTTCGTGGTGTGGCTGGTGGTAAGTTTTGTGGCGCGAAGGGATACGCCGAAAACGATCGGGTGGCGCGCGGATAATTTGTGGCGCGCAACGAAACGGGCGGCGTATTTTTTTGTGCCGAGCGCGGTGCTGATTTGTTTTGCGGGATTGTTTTTGGGAATGCTGCACCGGATGCCGACACATTTTCTGCAGCCGAAACGATTCGTGGGTTACCTAGCGTTTTGTTTGCTGCAGCAGGTGGGGCTGAATTCGTTTTTGACGAACCGGCTGCTGGCGGCGTTTGAGAAACCGGTGCCGGCGGCGGTACTGTCGGGAGTTGTGTTTGCGGTGTTGCACTGGCCGAATCCGGTGCTGGTGCCGCTGACGTTTGTGGGCGGAGTGGCGATGGCGTGGTTGTTTGCGACGGAGCGGAATATTTTGCCGTTGGCGTTGGGGCAGGCAGTGTTGGGGGCGTTGGTGTGGTGGGCGTTTCCGTTGTCGTGGCACCATTCGATGCGGGTGGGTCCGGGGTTTGGGGAGTATCGGGCGCGGTAGGGTTTTAAGTTTTAAGTCGGGAGTCGGTAGTTGGTAGTCGCGAGTTCGGAGCTGGGTTGTTCTCGCCTTTGGTGACTCAACTTCAGGAAAATTGAACCCAAGAACAGAGGCAGGAGTGCAGTGAGCCACTGGATGCCACTCTTGCGCAGACTTAGAGTTGGCACGCAAGAGGGGAGAAAGCAGGTCCCTCACTTCGTTCGGGATGACATTTTTTGGATTTGCGGAGTTGACCGGGGCTCTTCGGCGGGGACCCCAAGAGCACAGGCTGAAGCCTATGCTACGTACCCCAAGAGGCCCCGGCGCGGCGCCTGCGGTCTGAAGACCGGCCACTACAATTTCGGATAGGGGTAACGGCGGAGGAGGTAGAAGTCTAGGGCGTATTTGCCGGGGCCGAAGATTAGGATGACCAGAACCGCGCAGAGCGTGGTGTAAGGAGTGGCCGCGGTGAATTTGTCAGGGTTGGAGAAGATGGAGAGGAGAGCCGCGCGGTCACCGAAGACGTAGGCGTTGGCCATGTCGATGGTGAGGACAAGGCCGGCAAAGCGTGAAAGCAGGCCGATCGCAAGGAGAATACCGAAGACGAGTTCGACAGAGGATACGAAGGCGGCCGTGGGCCCAGGCGCGGGGACACCGAGGGAGGTGAAGTATTCTGAGACGCGCGAGAGATTGTGGAGCTTGGCCCAACCGTTGGTGGCAAGTTGCCAGCCCCAGTAGAGACGGATGAAGAGTAAGAACGGCGATTCCAGGGTGCTGGCGGCAAGAACGGCCCAGGCGTAGATTTTGCGGATTTGGGTGATGGCGGGATTCATGTGGTTTGTGTGCTCCTCGGTGTTGCGAAATCGGAAAATGGAAAATTGAGATTCAGAAAATGGAAATCAGAAAATAGAAAATTAGAAGCCGTCGCATCGATGCATTCGCGGAGTTTTCAGGGGCTAAAGCCCAGTTCTTTTGAGTCTGAATGTCGGAGCTGAAGCTCCGACCCCCTGAGTTCGGCCTAACTGGCCTCGGCTGCATTTATGTGATTCGTTTTGGCAAATCAGTTTGCTCCTTACGGCTGAAAGTTTAAGTTGGTGCACGTTATGTTTGTTTAACCCAAGAGCCCACACGCAACTGCGGCGTGTGGCGCGCCCGGGAATGGACCCCAGGAAAACCCCGCACCCTTGGACGGCAAAGGGTGCGGCACCCAGCCCAAGAGCCACCCTTCGCGGACTCGGAGTGGGCCACCTGGGAACGGAAAACTTACGAGAAACCCAAGAGGTGGCATGAAAGCCAGCGCTGCAACCCCGGAGCACAGGCTGAAGCCTATGCTGCTACCCCAATAGGCCCCGGCGCGGCGCCTGGGGGCAGAAGCACCGGTCTGAAGACCGGCCACTACAGAGACCGGCGGCTTGTTGGCATCGTCCATTGGAGATGGAAAAGCGGTTGGGGTTACACGATGAACCAGCCTAGGGAGGACCAATTTTGGAACCAGGAGGCGGCGTGGGGTGCGCGCTGTTGTGGGGGAATTTTACTGGCGCGGAAGGCGGAGACTATAGCGCGTTCCAGGGTGCGACCTTTTTGGAGTGATTGGAGGAGCACGAACTCTTCTTTTTCCAGGCGACGGAAATAGACTGTGTTTTCGAGGCGGTGGATGGCCAGGTAGACCGGAGCGGGTTTGAGGCGGGCTACGGCGGAAACTTTTTTGCGTTTTTGGCGTTCTTCCATGGCGTTGCTGGCGATGTCGGCGGGCGCGTCGTGTTTTACGGCTAGGAGAAGATCATCTACCGGGAAATGGAGATCGAGAAGGCGAATGTACGGTTGAAGGCGGAGCCTGAGTTTTGCGGGACTTACGTCCCCTAGCGCGGCGGCGGTGAGCGGAGGTTCGGAGGCGCCGTCGAAGGCTTCGATTTCGGCCCACTCGAGGCGCACCATGTCGATGGCGAGTTGATGGCGGCCGGGGGCATAGCGCGGATGTTTGCGGAGCCAGGATTCGAGTTGCGAGCCGATATTGCGCATGGTGAAGGAACGCGAGGGGCAATCGGTTAAATAGTGTTTCGCGAGGGCATCGAAGCGGCGATCGCCTAGAACCGCGCGCAGGCCAGGGAAATCGTCGGAGAGGGCGTCGAGAACGCGGAACCAATATTGGCGATTGTAAATTTCGAGGCGTTCGAAGGACGTGAGGCGGTCGTTGGGTTTGATGATTTTTTTGGCCAGCTTGGCAAGCGAGCGTCCATCGAGGGCGGAGCGACGCATGCGGTCGGAGGGAGCGAGGGGAGTCATGACCGCGCGTGCGACTTGACGTTGGAGAGTGGCGAGATTCATACGGCCGCCGCGAGAGAGGCGCTGGCGAGATATTTGTTGGCCTTTAGCGCTTCGTTGTGGACTTCGTCGAAGGAGGGAATGCGGTCATCCCATTCGAGGAGCGTGGCGGTGTGGCCGACGCGTTGAATCGCGCGATCGTAGAGTTTCCAGACGGGATCGATGACCGGGTGATCGTGGGTGTCCAGAATATATTTGCGATATTTGGAGTGGCCGGCAATGTGGATCTGCGCGACGCGATCGGCGGGGACGCTGTTGACGTAGACGGCGGGATCGAAGCTGTGATTCTGCGAGGATACGTAAATATTATTGACGTCGAGAAGGATGCCGCAGTCGGCGCGCTCGACGACTTCGTTGAGGAATTCCCACTCTGACATTTCGGAGACGTGATATTCGGCGTAGCTGCTGACATTTTCGACGACTACGGGAACTTCGAGGAAGTCCCGGACTTCGCGAATTTTTTGGGCGGTGAGGCGCGCGGCTTCGAAGGTGTACGGCATGGGGAGAAGATCGTGAGTGTAGCGGCCGTCGACGCTGCCCCAGCAGAGATGATCGGAGAGCCAAGGAGTTTTTGTGCGGCCCACTAGATTTTTCAGGCGGCGGAGATGTTCGCGATTGGGTTTTTCCGCCGAACCGAAGTACATGGAGACGCCGTGCTGGACGACTTTGTAGCGCTCGAGGATCTGGTCGAGGACTTGAAGGGGACGACCGCCATCGACCATGAAATTTTCAGAAATGATTTCGAACCAGTCGCAGGTGGGTTTGTTGGTGAGGATGTGGTCGTAGTGGGGTATGCGCAGGCCGATGCCGGCGGCGTAGGTGGTGAAACTATTGAAGCGGTTTGCGGGCATTACGTGGCTCCTGGATTATGGCGAGGAGGAAAAGGGATTCCTCGATTTGTGGACTGTGGATTTTTTGTGTTCGTTGGGTTGGACGGCTCGGTTTGCTTGATGTCGGAGCTAAAGCTCCTACCCCCTCGGGGAGAAGATAACCCAAGAGGCGCTGGCATAAAGCCAGCGCTACGGAAACGGGCCGCCTCAGAGGCGTCCGGTCGGAGGGAAGATGACCTTCCCCACCCTTCGCGGACTTGGGTGGGACGGCCTGGGTGATTTTTTGTCACGCCTAGAGATGGCCCCAGTAGCATAGGCTAAAGCCTATGCTACGTACCCCAAGTGGCCCCGGCGTGGCGCCTGGGGGCAGAGGCACCGGTCTGAAGACCGGCCACTACATTGGGACATTGAGATCCGGAGAGTGGCGGGTGGGTGCCACTGCTCCGGCGGGATTCGGATTACGACTTCGGCATCTTTGAGCCGTCGGTAGCGCAGCCGCCCTTGCCCTTGCAGCTGTTCTTACCCTTGCAGCCATTGTCGCTGCTCTTGCAACCGCCATTGCCTTTGCAGGAGTTTTGGCCTTTACAAGCATGCTTTTCGGGCTTCTTGGTGGTGTCCGGCTTGTCCTGGCTGAGAGCCGAGAACGAAGTCTTGGCCGTGTTGTATCCCGTGGAAGCACGAGCAACGACGCCGGTACCTGCGAGCAGGCCAGCAACCGCTGCGCTAGTGATGAGAGCCTTGGTGGTTTTTGTCATGGGTGTTTCTTCCCTCCAGTTTGAAGTTTACGGAACGTGAAATCGCGATCCGGACAGGGACCAGCCAGAAGAAGCCAGAGCGGAATCTCGGCCGGGAGGGTCAGCGAAGTTCCGGAAATGCCCGGAGCCCGTCAAGGCTCGCGAACCCCAGTGGCCGGAAAGCGATTTGCCCCTGTGTGACGCAAGGGCAGGGGGAAGGTTACACCCGTGGAATGGAAAAGAGGAGAAAATTTGTGAGATGCAGGGGAGCGAGGGGAGGCGCATGACAAACGGGAAAAGAATTTCTGTTACTTTTGGCCGGAGATGGACTCCGATGAAGAAGGATAAGTACGCCGGAACGAACGGTTTTGGATTGCCCGATTAGAATTGTAAATTGCAAAAAAAGGGTGGGATGAAAGCAGCGGCGACAACCGACGAAAGAGCGATAATCGCGCGCGTGGTGGCCGGGGAGAGCGAGTTGTTCCACGAGTTGATCCGGCCGTACGAGCGGTTGGTGTATGTGACGATTTTTGCGATTCTGAAGAACGAGACGGAGGCGGAAGACGGCGCGCAGGAAGCGATGATCAGCGCATTCCGGAACTTGAAAAGTTTTCGAGGTGAGGCGAAGTTCAGCACGTGGCTGGTGACGATTGCAATGAATGAGGCGCGGAAGCGTCTGCGGAAGGCGAAGACGGCGGCGGAGGATTCGCTGGATGAGCAGCGAGACGATGGCGAAGGAGATTTTACTCCTGAAGTGCTGACGGATTGGCGGGAGGTTCCGCTGGAGGCGTTGGAGCGCAAGGAGCTGAGGGAAAAGTTGCAGGAGGCGGTGGCGGCGCTGCCGCGGAAATACCAGGAAGTGTTTGTGCTGCGGGATATTGAGGAATTGAATCAGGAAGAAACGGCGGCGGCGCTGGGAATCAATGTGACGCTGGTGAAGGTGAGGCTGCACCGCGCGCGGATGATGCTGCAAAAGATGCTGGCGCCTTACTTGAAGAGCCAAGTTCCCTTCCCTGGTCAAGGAAAGCCGGCACGCGGCGGATTTTTCCGAAGGTGGTTCCAATGAAGCTGGAATGCAAACACGTTTGGGAACATATTTCCGCGTACCTGGACAAGCAGCTGGATGCGGAGCTGCTGGCGGCGGTGGAGAAGCATTTGGAGAGCTGCGAAGTGTGTTCGGCGGTATTGGATTCGACGCGGAATATTCTGGTGCTGACGGCGGACGACCGGGTGTATGAGTTGCCGGTAGGGTATAGGGCGAGGTTGCATGAGCGGATTGCGGCGGTGATTGAGAGTGGTGGTTGAGGTGTGTGCATTACGTGAAGTTTGGAATGGAACCAAAAGAACCTAAGACCCACCCTTCGCGGACTCGGTTGGGCACCCAGGAAAAAGAAACCCAAGAGATCGACCCAAGAGAACCCAAGAGGCCCCGCGCAAGTTCGGCGCTGGGGGCAGAGGCACCGGTCTGAAGACCGGCCACTACAAACCCAAGAGCACAGGCTGAAGCTTATGCTACAGGGTGCCTTTTAGTTTGTGGTGGGCGATTTCTTCGGCTAGTAAGAGGACAAGAGTTAGTAGGGATAGGGCTAGTTGGAGAGCCTCGGAGCGGCGCTCGCTTTGGGTTAGGGGTTGTTGGCGCCAAGAGGAAGACTGGCGACGGCGGAGCCTGCGCACTTGCCAGAGAGCGGCGAGATTCAAGAGAGAGCCGATTAGAGCGATAAGCATCATGGGGATGCGGATGGCGTCGGCGTGGAGGCGTTCGGCTAAATGCCAGGCGGAAGAGGCCAGGACTACGGCGCCGATGCCGACCAGAAGACGGATGCCATGGAGAGCGATGAAGGTGCTGCAGACGCTTTGGAGAAAGGCCAGCAAAAAGCCGGACCAGTTGAGCCATTGGAAACGCGAGGGAGAGGAGACGCGCGGTTCTTCGTTGGGCAGGGATGGAGTGGGCATGGGGGAATAGTTTGCCGGGAAGTGGGGAGAGAGACAAGGTTGGAAATTGGAAAAGGGAGGATGGTGTAGTTCGTGGCAAGACGCGTGGGTTGAGATCCTTCGTCGCGAACTCCTCAGGATGACATGCGGTTTTTTAGTTAGGTATTTGGACCGCAAGAGGCCCTGCGCAAAAGGCGCGCTGGGGGCAGAAGCGCCGATCTAAAGTTCGGCCACTACAAATCCAAGAGGACTAGCTAAAGGATGTGCTACTTAGGATTGGGTTAGGTGGGCTTCCAGGAACCAGAGATCTTTGTCTAGTTCGCGAGAGAGTTGGGTGAAGAGGTCGGCGGTGGTGGCGTCGCCGAGGTCGTCGGATTCCTGGATGGCGGTGCGGACGGCGTTGGCGTGGTGAGCCACGTTGTGGACGAGGAATTTGAGCATGGACGGGCCGTCAGAGGCGGAGAGGTCAGCTTCTTTGAGGCCGGACTTGGCGGCGGCTTCGCGGACAGTACCATTGGCGACTCCGCCGAGCGCCGCGGCGCGTTCGGCGATGGTGTCGGTCTGGTCCTCGAGATGGGCCGCGATCGAATCAAAAAGTTCGTGAAGTTGGATGAAGTGCAGACCCTTGACGTTCCAATGGGCCCACTTCACTTGTGTGCGCAGGTCGGTGCTGTCGGCAAGGCGGGCGTTCAAAAGAGCGATGATGGCTTGGCGATTGTGTTCGGGTACGCCGATGCTTGTGGGATAGGTGCGGACGGTGGAAGTGGCAGTGGCTGCTTTTGGCATAAGAACCTCCCGGTGAGTTGCTGTTGGAGTAGATGCTGCGGGGATGGGGGTGGATACGGTTAATTTGGGGGGTCTGATTGGTTGGGGAAGAGTGAGTACCCCGCCCTTGAGGGCGGGGCTGTGTTGTGGCGCGCCGCTGGCGCTTTGGCGCTGCGGGGGATTTGAGTTTTCGCGTTGGAGTGAAGAGATGCTTCGTCGTGGGCTCCTCGGGATGACAGCGGGTATTTTTGGGGGTGGGTAATCGTGGATTGATCGAAGAGGGATTCCTCAGTTCGATGACTTTGTTCGGAATGACGGTTTTTTTTTGTTATGTGTGTTCGTCGGTCGAGAAGTGACGGATTCCTCAGGGGCTGAAGCCCCGTGGTCAGCCCCTTTGATGTCGGAGCTGAAAGTTCGATCCCCTAGGGAGAAGAGGAACCCAAGAGGCGCTGGCATAAAGCCAGCGCTACATGGCATTCAGGGTGGCATGGGAGCTTTTCTGTTTGGTGGGAAACCCGAGACTCATCCTTCGGAAACCCAAGAGCCACTCTTCGCGGACTCAGGGTGGGGCACCGAGGGGAAAAAAAACCAAGAGATTGACCCAAGAGAACCCAAGAGGCCCCGGCGCGGCGCCTGGGGGCAGAGGCACCGGTCTGAAGACCGGCCACTACAAACCCGGGGCACAGGCTGAAGCCTATGCTACTTGGTGGGGTTAGCTGGGGATCAGGGGGCGGGGTTCGGTTACGTCGGAGTAGAGTTTGTCGATCAGGTGGTGGTATTGCTGTTCGACTACGCGGCGTTTGAGTTTCATGGTGAAGGTGAGGGCGCCGCTGTCGAAGGTGAAATCGTCGGGGAGAAGGGCGAAGCGCTTGATGGTCTCGTATTGGGCGAGGTGAGAGGTGAGGCGGGAGACTTCGTTTTCGATCAGGGAATAGGTGCGGGGATGCGCGGCCATTTCCGCGCTGGAAGAAAGGGTGAGGCCTTCTTCGGAAAGTTTGGAGGCGAGAGTGGCGGGATTGATGACAACGAGAGCGACTACAAATTTGCGCTGATCGCCGACGACCATGGCGTTGAGGATGAAGGGACTGGTCTTGAGAATATTTTCGATGGGTTGAGGGGCGACGAATTTGCCGGCGGCGGTTTTGAGGAGATCCTTTTTGCGATCGGTAATGAAGAGATAGTTGTCTTTATCGAGGTAGCCGATGTCGCCAGTTTCGAACCAGCCATCCGAGGAGAGGACTTCGCGGGTGGCTTCGGGATTTTTGTAATAGCCCTGCATGACGCAGGGGCCCTTGGCGAGAATTTCGCCGTCATCGGCGATGCGAATTTGCACGTTGGCGATGGGACGGCCGGAACTGCCCACGCGATTGTGGGGATAATTGTTGGTGAGGACGGGAGAAGTTTCCGTCAGGCCGTAACCTTGATAGATGGGAATACCGACGGCCCAGAAAAATTCTCCGAGCGCTTTCGAAAGAGGCGCGCCGCCGGAAAGAATCAGGCGCAAGCGTCCGCCGGTGCCGGCGCGAATTTTGGAATAGACGAGGCGATCGGCGATGGCCCATTTTAATTTCAAGAGAAGGCCAGCGGATTTTTCGCCACAGCGCCAACCGGCGGATTCCCGGGCGGTCTGCATGGCGAAATTAAAAATTTTGCGTTTGGCTCCGGTGGCTTTACTTCCCTGCTCCATCAGGCGGGCATAAATTTTTTCAAAGAAACGCGGAACGGCGGCAAGGACAGTGGGATGGACTTCCGTGAGGGCCTGCGCGACGTTTTCGACGATGGGGACGTAGGCGATGGGGCAGCCCTGGAAGAGGTAGAGGTAATCCAGCATGCGTCCGTAAACGTGGGCGAGTGGGAGAAAGGAAACGGCAATATCGGTTTCGGGATGAAGGACGATGTTCTCGCAGGAATCGGCGACGTTGGAACTGAAGTTGGAGTGCGAGAGCATGACGCCTTTGGGCTCGCCGGTGGTGCCGGAAGTGTAAATGATGGAGGCGAGCTGAGAGGCAACGACGTCGGCTACGCGCTTGCGGTAAGAGGCGATGTCCGCGGGGCCGGCAGTGGCGAGGAGGGTTTCGTAGCGAAGGAATTCTTCGGGGAGGGTGTCGCCGGCTCCGGCAACAATGACGTGCTGGACGTGAGCGAGTTGTTGGCGGATCTGGAGAAATTTTCCGAGTTGCGAGAGGCCAGCGATGAAGACAACTTGCGCGCCGCAATGATTCAGGATGTAGGTCATGCGGTCTGGAGATTCGTTGAAGTAGATGGGGACGGTGACCGCGCCGGAACCGTTGATGGCGAAATCGGCGGTGTGCCATTCGGGGCAATTGGGAGCGAAGAGGCCGACGCGATCGCCGGATTTGACGCCGAGTTCGACGAGACAATTGGCCAGGCCGGCGATGCGACGAAGGAGTTCCTGGGAGGAGATGGGTTCCCAGCGGTCGGCGGAGCGGTACATCTGGGCGCGCTGGGAGGGATGTTGATCGACGGCGCGGAGAAGAGCGGCAGGGAGTGAAGTGTAGGCCATGCGAAATTTGAATGTACCTTAGAAGGAAAGTAGGTGCAACGGTGGGGTTGGTTGGTGTGTTTTGGCAGTCGGTTGATTGGGGAAGAGTTCGGACAAAGATGATAGCGCGCGTGTGTGTGTTGGTTGGGTGGAACCCAAGAGCGCTGGCATAAAGCCAGCGCTACATTCGGGATGGTGGGATAAGATGGGGCTTGAGGAATGGGATATGGCTACTTTGTCGGCGGGGATGAGTGATCCGGCGGTTGGGCGTGGGCCATTTCGGGCGCCTCGGGGGGCGGAGCTTTCTTGCAAGGGGTGGCAGCAAGAGGCAGCTTTGCGGATGCTGCTGAATAATCTCGATCCGGAAGTGGCGGAAAAGCCGGATGAGCTCGTGGTGTACGGCGGAACGGGGAAAGCCGCGCGGAATTGGGATTGTTTTCACGCGATTGTGAAATCGCTGCGTGCGCTGGAAGGCGACGAGACTCTGCTGGTGCAATCGGGGAAACCGGTGGCGGTGTTTCGTACACATGAATATGCGCCGCGGGTGCTACTTTGCAATTCGAACCTGGTGGGGCACTGGAGCAATTGGGAGAAATTCAACGAACTGGATCGCGCCGGGCTGATGATGTTCGGTCAGATGACGGCGGGAAGCTGGATTTACATCGGGACGCAGGGAATTTTGCAGGGGACGTATGAGACATTTGGCGCGCTGGCGCGACAGCATTTTGGCGGGGACCTGAGCGGGAAACTGGTAGTGACCGGCGGGATGGGGGGAATGGGTGGAGCGCAACCGCTGGCGGCGACCATGAATGGCGCGGCGTTCCTGGGAATTGACGTGGACCCGGAACGAATCAAGAAGCGTGTGAAGACGGGATATTGCGATGTGATGGTGACGTCTATGGATGAGGCGCTGCGCATTCTGAAGAATGCAGTGAGGAAACGCGAAGCGACTTCGGTGGGGCTGGTGGGAAATTGCGCCGACCTGATACCGGAGCTGGCGAAGCGCGGAGTTGTGCCGGACGTGCTCACGGATCAGACGAGCGCCCACGATCCTATTAATGGTTATGTGCCGAATGGAATGACGCTGGAGCAAGCGGCGGAGCAGCGCAAGACAAACCCGCAGGAATACCGGAAGCGGGCGATTGCGGCGATTGCCGAGCACGTACAAGGCATGCTGGATTTGCAGAAGCTGGGAGCGGTGACGTTTGATTATGGAAACAATATAAGGACATTTGCGTTTGAGGGCGGGGTGAAGAACGCTTACGATTTTCCGGGATTTGTGCCAGCGTATATCCGGCCGCTGTTCTGCGAGGGAAAGGGACCGTTCCGGTGGGCGGCGCTTTCAGGAGAGGCTTCGGACATCGCGCGGACGGACCGGCTGGTGCTGGAAATGTTTCCGGAGAACGAGCATTTGAAGAGGTGGATCACGCTGGCGCAGAAGAAGGTGAAGTTCCAGGGATTGCCGTCGCGGATCTGCTGGCTGGGTTACGGGGAGCGGGACAAGTTTGGAATGGCGATTAATGAACTGGTGGCGAAGGGTGACTTGAAGGGGCCGATTGTGATGGGGCGGGATCACCTGGATTGCGGGTCGGTGGCTTCGCCGTATCGCGAGACGGAATCGATGAAGGACGGTTCGGATGCGGTGGCGGATTGGGCGCTGCTGAATGCGCTGGTAAATACGGCGAGCGGGGCTTCGTGGGTGTCTATCCATAATGGCGGAGGAGTGGGGATTGGATATTCACAACATGCGGGGCAAGTCACGTGCGCGGATGGCACCAAAGAGATGGGCAAGCGCATCGAAAGAGTGTTGACGAACGATCCCGGAATCGGGGTGGCGCGCCACGCGGATGCAGGGTATGGTGAAGCCATCGAGTTCGCCAAGAAAACAGGTGTGAAGATTCCGATGCTCTGACCGGAATTGGACGCGGATGCAGGTGCATGCGACGCGGACAACTTCGGGCGGGGCTTGTAGGTGTGCTGTTGGGCCATGGATGAGAATTCAGTCGAGGGAGTAGATTATGTATACAGTGCTGGGAGCAACAGGGCATATCGGCTCTGTCATTGCTAGAAAACTGCTTGAGAAGGGCGAGAAGGTACGTGTCGTGGGAAGAAACACGGCGCGGTTGCAGCCGTTTGTGCAAAAGGGCGCGGAGGCGTTCATCGGCGATGTGGGGGACGTGGAAGCGATGACGCGGGCGCTGCAGGACGTGCGCGCGGCGTTTTTGATGTTGCCGCCGGGGATGGCTTCGCAGGATTACCGCGCGGATCAGGATCGGGAGAGCATGGCGATTGCAAGCGCGGCGCGAAATGCGGGATTGCACTACGCCGTACACCTGAGCAGTTATGGGGCGCAAGCTCCGGCAGGATCGGGACCAATTCTGGGGTTGCATTACGCTGAGCAGAAGGTGAACGCGGTGGAGAAGCTTAACGTACTGCACCTGAGGGCGGCATACTTTATGGAAAATCACCTGGCGGCGATCGGCATGATCCAGATGATGGGAATGTACGGCGGAGCGCTAAAGCCGGATTTGCCGACACCTATGATCGCGACAAGGGACATCGGGGCTTATGCAGCGGAACGGCTCTTGAAACTGGACTTCAAGGGAAAGCAGACGCAAGAGTTGCTGGGCGAGCGCGAGTTGACGATGAATGAAGTGACGGCGGTGATTGGGAAAGCGCTGCAGAAGCCTGAGCTGCGGTATGCGCAGTTCCCGTACGACCAAGTGCAGAAGGTGCTGGTGCAGATGGGAACGCCGGCGAAGACCGCGGAGTACTTCATTGAGATGTTCCAGGGACTGAATGATGGAATTGTGGTGCCGACCGAAGCGCGTTCGGCGGAAAACACAACGCCGACTCCCATCGAGACATTCGTGAAGGAAGTTTTTGTCCCGGCCTATCAAGGGGTAGGAGTGGGTGCGTAAGCGAAGTTCGTCTCCCGCGGAGATGCGATAACGACGCTTTGAGCGAGAACTTGCTGATTACAGGTGCTTCGCAACTGCTGACGCTGCGGGGAGGCGCGCCCCGGCGAGGCAATTCCCTTTCAAACTTAGGCATCGTGAAGGATGGAGCGCTGCTGGTGCGCGATGGAAAGATCGCGGCAGTGGGCACGCGGGCGCAGGTGGAGGCACGGAAGGATGCGCGGGCCGTGGAGAAACTGGATGTGGGCGGGCGGGTGGTGCTGCCGGGATTTGTGGATTCTCATACGCATCTGATTCATGCGGCGAGCCGCGCGGAAGAATATGAACTGAAGATACAGGGGGCGAGTTACGAAGAGATTGCGCGAAAAGGCGGCGGGATACTGAATTCGGTGAAGAAATTAAGGGAGGCCAGCGCGGAGGCGTTGAAGCGGAGGGCGCGGGCGGCGCTGGAGGAGTTCGCGAGTTACGGAACGACGACGGTGGAGGCGAAGAGCGGGTACGGGCTGGATGTTGCGAGCGAGTTAAAGATTTTGCTGCTGCAGCGGGAATTGAATGGCGAGCAGCCGCTGGAAATTGTGTCCACGTTTTTGGGTGCGCACGTTGTGCCTGCGGAATTTCGCGGGAAGTCGGATGGGACGAAGCGGTATATTGCGCTGCTGCTGGAGCAGATGCTGCCGGAAGTGGTGAATGAGGGGCTGGCGGAATTTTGCGATGTGTTTTGCGATCTCGGGGCGTTTGCGCGCGGAGCGGCGCGGAGGATTTTGAGTGAGGCTAAGGAGTTTGGGTTGACGCCGCGGTTGCATGCGGAACAGCTTTCGCGGACGGGCGCGACTTTGCTGGGCGTGGAGCTTGGGGCGGCGAGTTGCGATCATCTGGAACAGGTGAATGCAGCGGATATTCGGGCGCTGGCGAAATCGCGGACGGTGGCGACGCTGCTGCCGGGATGCGATTTTCATTTGGGTTGGAAGAATTATGCTCCGGCGCGGAAATTGATTGAGGCGGGAGCGGTGGTGGCGCTGGCGACGGATTACAATCCGGGGACGAGCCCGACGGTGAGCATGCCGATGATTTTGTCGCTGGCGTGTTCGGAGTTGCGGATGGCTCCGGCGGAGGCGATTGCGGCGGCGACGATCAATGGGGCGTTTGCGTTGAAGAGGGAGAAGCGGATTGGGTCGTTGGAAGTGGGGAAAGAGGCGGATGTGGCGGTGTTCGAAGTGGAGGATTATCGGGAAATTCCCTATTATTTTGGGATGGCGCGGGGGTGGATGACGATGAAGCGGGGAGAGATTGTTTGGATGCGGGAGTGATGGGGGTCGTGGTTGGAATGGGTGAACCCAAGAACACAGGCAGGAGTGCCTGTGCCACTCCGCGGGATGACGGTGAGTTTTTTTGTGGTGGTTTTTTGCGGTGGTGATTGGGAAACCCAAGACCCACCCTTCGCGGACTCAGAGTGGAGCACCCAAGAGAAGAGGGATTCCTCACTTTGCGGACTCCGTTCGGAATGACGTTTTTTTTGGTGAGTTGTTGTGATTTTCCTAGATGGGGCGCAGCAGTGCTGCGGCCCTACGGGAGGAACCCAAGAGCGCTGGCATGAAGCCAGCGCTACATAGGGGGGATATGAAACGGTTGATTGAGTGCGTGCCGAATTTTTCTGAGGGGCGTGATGCTGCGAAGGTGGATGCGATTGTGGAGGTGATGCGCAGTGTGCCCGGGGTGTATGTGCTGGACCGGGAGATGGACGCAGATCATAACCGGTGCGTGATTACGCTGGCGGGCGACCCGGAAGCTGTGGGCGAGGCCGCGATTGTCGGGGCGGGAAAAGCGTTGGAACTGATCGATATGACCACGCATACGGGGGCGCACCCTCGCGTGGGGGCCACGGATGTTGTGCCGTTTATTCCGATTGAGGGAGTGACGTTGGAAGATTGCGTGGCGCTGGCGCGGCGGGTGGGAAATGAAATCTGGAAGCGACACCGGATTCCGATCTTTTTTTATGAGGCGGCGGCGACGAGGCCCGACCGGGTGAACCTGGAAAATGTGCGGCGCGGGCAGTTCGAGGGATTACGGGAGGAATTGAAGAAGAATCACGACCGGCAGCCGGACATCGGCGAGCCGAAGCTGCACCCGACGGCGGGAGTGACGGTGGTGGGGGCAAGGAAATTTTTGGTCGCGTACAACGTGAACCTGAATACTTCGGATGTGAGCATCGCGAACAAGATTGCGAAGGCGATTCGTTATTCGAGCGGCGGGTTGCGGTACGTGAAATCGATGGGCGTGGAATTGAAGGCGCGGAACCTGGCGCAGGTGTCGATCAATTTGACGGATTACGAGCAGACGCCAATGCACCGGGTGTACGAGATGGTGAAGCGGGAGGCGCAGCGGTACGGCGTGATGCCAGTGGGAAGCGAGATTGTGGGGCTGGTGCCGAAGAAAGCAATTGAGATGGCGGCGGATTATTTTCTGCAACTGGAGAATTTTTCGCCGGCGCAGGTGTTCGAGAACAAGCTTGAGGCCACGCTGGGCGGAGCGCCGGTGGAATCGCGAGAGGGCAAGCTGGCTGGACTGGCGCGGCCGTTTCTGGATGCGATTGCGGCACCGACGGCGACACCGGGCGGAGGAAGCGTTTCCGCGTATGTGGGATCGCTGGCGGCGGGGCTGGGGCAGATGGTGGCGGGACTTTCGCGGAAAAAGAAATCGCAAATTTTGCACGTGGACAAATTGTCCGAGGCGCTGGAGGAGTTGCGTGTGACCGCGGACGAGTTGACGGTGGCGATCGATCAGGATGCGGCTTCGTATGACGCGGTGATGGCGGCGTTCAAACTGCCGCAGGGCAATGACGAGGAGATCGCGAAGCGCGAGGCGAGTATTCAGGCAGCTACGAACGGGGCGGCGGAGGTGCCGCTGCGCGTGGCGACGACGGCTGCAAAGCTGAATGAGCGGCTGTTGCAACTGGAACGGATCGCGGCGGCATCTATGAAGTCGGATTTGCTGGTGGCACGTCTAATGGCAGTAGCGGCAGCGAATGGCGCCCTGGCCAACGTGGAAATCAACCTGGAAGGATTGAAGGACGCGGTCACGGTGGAGCAGATGAAGGCCAAGGTTGCCGAACTGCGCACCCGGTTAGGCTAGCGGGAGAAGCGTGTCGTAAAATAGAGGTTCGAGGATCGTTCCCCCAGCCGCAAAAAAAGGAGCAACAGATGAGGATGAGGAAAACAGGGATGAGGATGGTCGCGGCGTGCGCGCTGCTGGTGGTGGGCGCAGTGCTGGCGCGGCCGGCAAAGGCGACCGGCGTGAGCGCGGACACAATCGCGCTGTTCCCGAAGAACACGGGAGAGCTTGGCTACGTGGACCTGAAAACGGCGCGCGGGGAGAAGTGGTTCCCTGCCCTGCGGGAGCAACTGCTGCCGGACCGGTTCAAACAGTTCGAGAAGTTTTTGGCGTCGGCGGGAGTGGATCCCAATACGCAGGTGGATGAATTGATCTGGGGGCTGGTGCCGGAATCGACGACGAAGACGGACAAAGGCGTGTCAACGGATATTCCCTCGAGCGAAATGACGGTGGGAATTGCGATGGGAAATTACAATCCAGAAACGACGGAAGCCTATTTCAAGCAGCAGAACTTGTCGGTGACGAAGATTCAAAACTACACGCTGTTTGCCTTTGGATCCGGATCCGGCGAAGGCGATTTGTATTTCTTCTTTCTGGATTCGACGAAGGCGGTGTTTGGGCACAAGCCGCTGCTGGAAAAATTGCTGGATATCCGCCTGGGCAAAGAAGACGGGTTCATGCGGAACGAGCAGATGTACAACCTGGTGAATGAAGTGAATGGATCTAGCGTGGTGTGGGCGGTGCTTGGTCCGGGTTACTCGCGGCTGGCGTTGGGGCAGCTTGCCCCGGAAGTGCAGCAGTTTCCGGATGCGGCGGCGCTAGCGCAGCGGATGCAGGCGATGATCATTACGGCAAATGCGAGCAGCGGAGTGGATGCGAAGTTCCAGGCGGTTTGCGGGTCGACGCAAGATGCGAACACGTTGAGTCAATTGATGGCGGCGGGGCTGCTGTACAAGAAGTATGAGGCGAGCAAGTCGAATCCGGATCTGGCGCAGTTGTTGGATCAGGCGAATGTCACGCCGTCGGGGGATCGCGTGGTGATTGCGTTGACGGTTAGCGATGATCAGATGACGTCGTTGATTAAGAGGAATACGTTCGCGTTTAAGATGTGAGGGTCGTTTGGTATTTGTTGGGTTGAACTGAGGAGGATTCCTCAGGAGCTGAAGCCCAAGGTTTCCTGGTTGTAATGTCGGAGCTGGAGCTCCGACCCCCTAAAGAGAAGACCGACAAGCTCGAGGCGTGGAGCGAATAGGGATTTCTGGCTTCGTTCGAAATGACGTGGTTTTACTTTTGGGGGAGGTGTGGCCGATCTAAAGTTCGGCCACTACATAACCCAAGACACACGTGGGAGTGGCTGCGCCACTGGTGGGTTGGTAAGAGGCGGGGGGCGAATAGGGATTTCTCACTTCGCGGACTACGTTCGGAATTACGTGTTTTTTGGTGGATTGGAAGAGAAACCCAAGAGCGCTGGCATAAAGCCAGCGCTACATGGCGCCTTTGGCGCCCTTTTTTGTTTTGGATTAGTCGGCGGGGGGATTGGGGGCTACGAATTTGGTTAGACGGAGTATGGCGGCGTGGTCGCGAGTTTCGCAGGCTACTTCGTCAATGCCTTCCCAGGCAGGTTTTACCTGGTCGGGAGGTTCGGTGCCGGGGAGATTTACTTCTACTTCCAGGCGATCCAGAGAGCGGCGGAGGGTGATGCCGCAGGGGATGCCTGAAGAGTGGCAATGGAAGCAGTGTTTGCAGGCGGAGACTACGGAGGCCTGGAATTGGAGGATGGTTTCGTTGCCGAGTCCGGCGGCGTCAGCGAGATAGCGAGCGGCGCCACCTACGGCGGCGACCAGGCGTTCATCCGGGTCCATCAGAAGCGAAATTTGATGGGGCAAAGTAGACACGGCTAGCGATCGTTGGCGAGCGCGACATCACAGGCTTCGCGGCATTCGGGACAATAGTAGAGGCCGTCGGTGCACAGGCGGACATTGCTCTGGCCTTTGCAGATGGTGCAGTACTTTTCGCAGGTGCAGTATTCTTCGGTTTTGTCGCACTGGGAACAGAGAACCTGCTCTCGATTGGCCGCCATTGCGCCCTCCGGAAGAGACTTTACCTGAGGGATTGCAGAGCGGCAAGCGGAAGAGGGGGGGTGGCGGGGTTGGCACGGCGTTGATGGTGTTTGGAGGAATGAATGTGCGGTTGTGATTGGCGAGATGGGGCGCAGCGGTGCTGCGGCCCTACCAAGAGAAACCCGAGAGCGCTGGCATGAAAGCCAGCGCTACATGGGTCGCGCTTGGTGGCGCGGTGAGATCGAAGAGGGATCCCTCACTGGGCGGACTTCGTTCGGAATGACGGGTTTTGTTTTTTGGAGGGAACCCAAGATGCCGGCCAGAAGGCGCGGCGCTACAACGGCAAGAAGACCCAAGACCCACCCTACCGTTTTTGTGTGGTGATAGGTTTTAGGGAAGCCTACCCACATCGTATCCCCCTGAGTCATTGAGGTAGTAGTCGAGGAAGACGGGTGGAAGCAAGCAGAGTGCGAGGGGCGAGCGGGGAGCGAGCCGCTCGATGATTTGCCAAGGACTCTGATTTTCTTTATGCGAGTTGGGACGAGCCAGATTGAAGTAGAGCTGGTAGGTGTGCACTTTGGCGAGGAACTCGCCGCGGCTAGAGAAGTCTTCGAGGTCAAAGAATTCATCTTCCTCCAGGCGGTGCACGGTTTCCACGTCGCTCTGGTAGGTGTGCGCGGCGGGAGGGATGCGCACATGCTGGCTGTCGCCGAGGGCCTTGGGGAAATCTCCCTTGAACTCGCCGCCGTTATCGGTCTGCCAAACCAGATCGCGCAGCGAGAGGCCGTAGCGATGCAGATGCTGCTGGATGCGCGCGGCAAACACCGCACTGGCTGAAGCACTGCGTGCTTGCGCAAAAGCCCAGAACCGCAGACCGCTGCGGATCTCCCGAGCGGTGTACTGAACCACCGGCAAGTGCAGGCGCCGCGCTTGCGTCCAGTAGCGCGGGATATCGTTTAAATCCTTGGTATCTGCGCTGATTTGCTGGAACAGAGCCCACTGCGCTTTGATGTGCGCGAGGTCTTGTTTACGCTGATATTTCTTCTGGCGTTTCTTCAGCAGCCCATGCTCGCGCCAGATGTGTTCCAGCGCGCGGTGGCTGATGGACAAGTCGAACTCGCGGATCAGGCGGCGCGAGCCGAAGGTGGGAAGTGTTTTGCGGAGCTCCACCAGTTGGGCCTCGATGAGCGGAGGGGTTTTCTGAGCTTGGTGATGACGAGCGCGAGAAAGAGCCAGCAGGCCGGAAGGGCCGCGCTGTTGATAGCGGCGTAGCCATTTGCGCACCGTGGGTGCGGTGGTAGCAAACAGTTTTGCTGTGGGCTTGATGCCCCGCTGCTTGGCGCTCTCGACCAGCCGCAGACGATGGTTGTACGCGTCTCTCATCTCACGCACCAGATCGAAATAACGGACGGAAGTAGCCATGACGCGGCCATTCTACTCGCCGCGCGCCGCCCGGCTCTCCCCCCAGCCGGGCGGCCATCTCCTTCCGTCTCTTCTCACTCAAACACTTCAACCCCGCTAGGGGGATACGATGTGAGTAGGCTCTTCCAGGTGGTGATAGGTTTTTGACGGTGGTGGGGGCGCGTGATAGGATCGAAAATTGTTCGAGCGCGCGGAATGGAATCCGTAAATTCTCCCTCCAATTCAGTCCTTCGCAAAACAGCGTTAAATGCGTTGCACCGTCGTCTTGGAGCCAAAATGGTGAATTTTGGCGGCTGGGATATGCCTGTGGAGTACCCGTCGAGCGGCGGGCTGGTAGCAGAGCATAAGGCGGTGCGCGGTGGCGTGGGAATTTTTGATGTCAGCCATATGGGCGACATCCGCATCCATACGGCGAAGCATAAGGGCGGGGCGCTGCGCGCGGTGCAGCACCTGACGATGAACGATGCTTCGAAGCTGGCGATCGGGCAGGCGCAATATTCGGCGATGCTCTATCCGGACGGCACGTTTGTGGACGACGTGATCGTACACCGGCTGGGCGAAGACGATTACCTGCTGGTGATCAATGCGGGAACGCGGGAAAAAGATATTGATTGGGTGAGGAAGAATACCGCGGGGTTCGATTGCGTGGTGGAAGAGCTGAGCGACAGCTACACGCAACTGGCGATCCAGGGGCGGCGCGCGGTGGACGTATTGAGCAAGCTGACAGATGTGAACCTGGATGCGGTGAAGAATTACTGGTTCACGCACGGAACGGTTTGCGGGCTGAAGAATACGTTGACTGCACGGACGGGATATACGGGCGAGGATGGATTTGAGATTTATGTGCCGGCGGACGTGGCGACGAGCGAGCGCGTATGGAACGCGGTGATGGAGGCGGGGAAAGAGTTTGGGATTGTGCCTTGCGGGTTGGGAGCGCGGAATACGCTGCGGCTGGAATCCAAAATGGCGTTGTACGAGCACGAGATCAGCGACACGATCAATGTGTGGGAATCCGGGCTTGAGCGATACTGCAAGATGGACAAGGGCGATTTCCTGGGACGCGCGGGATTGGAAAAGGCTTGGGCGGCGGGACTAAAGAGGACGCTGGTGGGATTGGAAATGGTGGAACGAGGAATTGCGCGCGACGGCTACCGGGTGGTGGATGAACATGGACACGGAATTGGAGTGGTGACGAGCGGGTCGCCTTCACCGACGTTGTGCAAGAATATTGCGCTGGCGTATGTGCCGCCGGAACTGTCTGCGGTTGGGACGCCGATTTACGTGGAGATTCGCGGGCAGAATTGCAAGGCACAAGTGGTGGCGACACCGTTTTACAAAAGAATACGGAAGGCCAGCGCGAAGTAAGAAAAGAATCCAGCAGCAACGACCGGAAAATTCACAGCGAGGAGCGACGACATGGCATATCCGACGCAGTATCGCTATACGAAAGAACATGAATGGATTGAAGCGAAGGGAGCGGCGGCGACGATCGGAATCACCGATTACGCGCAGCACGAACTGGGCGACGTGGTGTTCGTGGAACTGCCGAAGGTGGGAGCGGCGCTGACGGCGGGCAAGACATTCAGCTCGGTGGAATCGGTGAAGGCGGTGAGCGAGATTTACGCTCCGGCAAACGGCGAAGTGACGGAGGCGAACGAGACATTGAAAGACAAGCCGGAGACGATCAACAGCGACCCGCACGGCGCAGGATGGCTGGTGAAGGTTAAGCTGGCGAATCCGGCGGACGTGAACGGGTTGATGGACGCGGCGGCGTATGAGGCGTACATCGCGGAGAAGCAGAAGGAAGCGTCGGCCTGATGCGCTATCTGCCAAAGAGCCCAGCCGAACGCGAGGAAATGCTGGCGGCGATCGACGTGAAATCGATTGAAGACTTATTTTCGTCCATTCCTGAAGCTTATCGACTGAAGAAGCCATTGAATTTGCCGGGGCCGCTTTCGGAGACGGAGGTGATCCGCTATTTCGAAGAGCGCGGCGCGGAAAATTCGGTGGGGTACAGCAGTTTTCTGGGCGCGGGAATTTATTCGCATTTGCGGTCGGTGGTTACGGACGCGATTTTGCAGCGCGGCGAGTTTTTGACGTCGTACACGCCATACCAGGCGGAAATTTCGCAGGGAACGTTGCAGGCTATTTTCGAATTTCAGACGCTGATGTGCCAGTTGACGGGACAGGAAGTGGCGAACGCGTCGATGTATGACGGGTCGACGGCTACGACAGAAGCGGTGTTGATGGCGGAGCGGCTGACGGGGCGAAGACGCGTGCTCGTGGCGCGTTCGTTGCATCCGGAATATCGCGAAGTGTTGCGGACGTATGCGAAGAATTCCGGGTTGGTGGTGGAAGAGATTGCGTTCGGGGCGAAAGGCACTTTGAACCTGGGCGAATTGAAGAGCGCGCTGCGCGACGATGTGTGCGGGGTGGTGGTACAATCCCCGAACTTTTTTGGCGCGATTGAAGAGCTGAGGCCGTTGGCCGAGGCGGCGCATGCGGCGGGAGCGCTGCTGGTGGTGGCGGTGGCGGAAGCGTTGTCGTTGGGATTGCTGAAGCCGCCAACGGAAGCGGACATTGTGGCCATGGAGGGGCAGAGTTTTGGATTGGCGCCGAGTTATGGAGGACCG
Source organism: Candidatus Acidiferrales bacterium (assembly GCA_963701055.1). Taxonomy (GTDB): domain Bacteria; phylum Acidobacteriota; class Terriglobia; order Acidiferrales; family UBA7541; genus Acidiferrum. The sequence goes on from OY969563.1 coordinate 3,623,658, forward strand.
TTTGTTGGCGTGATTGCTTCGCGCGAACAATTTGTGCGACAGATGCCGGGAAGATTGGCGGGAGAGACGACGGACCAGAACGGGCACCGGGGATTTGTGTTGACCTTGGCGACGCGGGAACAGCATATACGGCGGGAAAAGGCGACTTCGAACATCTGCACGAACCAGGCGCTGTGCGCGCTGGCGGCTACGGTGCATTTGACGCTGCTGGGAAAAGAAGGAATCCGGGAGATGGCGGAGCAGAATCTGGCGAAGGCGCAGTTTGCGTTGAGCGAGTTGGAAAAGATTCCGGGAGTGAAGCGGAGTTTTGCGGCGCCATTTTTTAATGAGTTCGCGGTGGAGTTTCCGCGGTCGGTGAAGATGGTGAATGCGGAATTGTTGCGGAGGAAGATTGTGGGGCCGTATGTGTTGGGCGGTGCGTATCCGGAGTTGAGCAAGCATGGGTTGGTTTGTGTGACGGAGACGACGTCCAGAGCGGAGATTGAGAAGTTTGCGGGGGCGGTGCGGGAGGTTTTGGCGGTGCCGGTGTAGGAGGGGCGGGTTTTGTGTTGTGGTGTAATGGGGAAACCCAAGAGCGCTGGCATAAAGCCAGCGCTACAAGGATCAGGCGGCGGGGATGAACGAAAAGATTAAGAAGGCTGGGCGGCAGGTTAGTCAGAATGAGGGTTTGATATTTGAAAAATCCTCGAAGGGGAAACGTGCGTTTGAATTGCCGCCGTTGGATGTGCCTGCGGTGGATGCGGGAAAAACTTTGGGGGCGGCTTACCGGGCGGAGGGAGTGGAGGGATTTCCGGAGGTCAGCGAGATTGAGGTGATCCGGCACTTCACGCGGCTTTCGACGTGGAATTACGCGATTGATTTGGGGATGTATCCGCTGGGATCGTGCACGATGAAATACAATCCGCGGGTGAATGAATACGTGGCGAGGCTCGCGGGGATTGCGACGGAGCATCCTTACCAGCCGCAGGAACTTTCGCAGGGATGCCTGAAGATACTTTCGCTGCTGGAAAAGTGTTTGCTGGAAATTACAGGGATGGACGCGATCACGTTGCAGCCGGCGGCGGGAGCGCAAGGTGAGTTGACGGGACTGCTGCTGATTCGCGCGTACCTGCAGAAGCAGGGGAACCCGCGGAAGATCGTGCTGATTCCAGACTCGGCGCACGGAACGAATCCGGCGACCGCGGTGATCGCGGGATACGCCGTGGAAAATATCAAATCCGACGCAAACGGCCAGGTGGATATGGCGCATTTGCGGGAGCAGGTGAACCCGGACGTGGCGGCGCTGATGTTGACGAATCCATCGACGCTGGGAATTTTCGAGCAGCAGATTCCGGAGATTGCGGAAATTCTGCACGCGAACGGGTCGCTGCTGTATATGGACGGCGCGAACATGAACGCGTTGACGGGCGTGACGCGGCCGGGCGACATGGGCGTGGACGTGATGCACTTGAACTTGCATAAGACGTTTTCCACGCCGCATGGTGGAGGTGGGCCGGGGGCCGGTCCAGTGGCGATGAAGAAAATACTGGGGCCGTTTTTGCCCGTGCCGATTCTGGTGGAGAAAGAGGGCGGACGGCTGGCGCTGGATTATCAGAGGAAAGATAGTATCGGGCGCGTGCGAGCGTTCGGCGGAAATTTTGGCGTGCTGGTGCGCGCGCTGGCGTACATTCTGGCGTACGGACCTGGTGTGCGGCAGGCGACGGAGGACGCGGTGCTGAACGCGAACTATATTCGGAAGCATCTGGAAGGAACGTACGAACTGCCGTATACGCGGCCGTCGATGCATGAGGTGGTGTTCAGCGACGCGATCCAGAAAAAGCGCGGCGTGAATACGATGGACATTGCGAAGCGATTGATCGATTACGGATTCCATCCATACACGACGGCGTTTCCGTTGATCGTGCCGGGGGCGCTGATGATTGAGCCCACGGAATCAGAGAGCAAGGAAGAGTGCGATTATTTTATCGATGCGATGAAGAGCGTGGCGGAAGAGGCGGAGAAGAATCCCGAGGTTGTGAAGACCGCACCACATACGACGAGAATTCGGAGATTGGATGAGGTGGCTGCGGCGCGGAAGCCGATATTGCGGTGGAAGAAAGGCGAGGCGGTGGAGGAGAAGAGGCATAAGGTGATGGCGGGGCCGGTGGTGCCAACGTGTTGAGGTGGGTGGGTGATGACGGTGGGATTGAAGAGGATTCCTCAGGGGCTGAAGCCCGGTGGTCGTTAGGCTTGATGTCGGAGCTGAAGGTCCGACCCCCTAAAGAGAGGAAACATAAGTCGGTGAAGGTGGAGATTGGGTGTGAAAGTAAGAGAACCCAAGAGCTGGCGTAAAGCCGGCGCTACAAACCCAAGAGGACAGGCTGAACCCTCTGTTGATGGATTCTAGGGGTTGCTGGGTTGGATGAAGGCGGGAGCCGGGCTCCCGCGCTCCATGTGGGGCCTGCTAGACTGGATGTAGGAGTTTAGACGGGAGCAGGTTTTGTGCACATGAGTTTTTCGTTTGAGGCGTGGATGCCGAAGTCGGTCATCCTGCTGCGCGAGTATACATTCGACAGATTTGTTTCGGACTTGATCGCGGGCGTAACCGTGGGATTGGTGGCGCTGCCGCTGGCGATGGCGTTTGCGATTGCGTCGGGAGTGTCGCCGCAAGCGGGAATTTACTGCGCGATTGTGACCGGATTTCTGATTTCCGCGTTGGGGGGATCGAAGACGCAGATTGGCGGGCCGACAGGCGCGTTCGTGGTGGTGGTGCTGGGAATCATCGCGAAGTACGGGATCGACGGCCTGTTCACGTGCACGATGCTGGCCGGGGTGCTGCTGGTGGTGATGGGATTGACGGGGCTGGGCGCGATGGTGCGGTATTTTCCGCGGCCGGTGGTGGTGGGGTTCACGAATGGGATTGCCATTCTGATTGCCAGCACGCAGATCCGGGATTTTTTTGGACTGCGCATGGAACATGTACCTGGCGATTTTTTTCACCGCATGGGAGCGGTGGCGGAAAATTTCCATACATTGAACTGGACGGCGACGGCGGTTGGCGTGGCTTCGCTGGGGGTGATGATTGTGTGTGTGCGCTACTTCAAGCGCGTGCCAGGCGCGATTGTGGCGTGTTTTGGGGCCACGGCAGCGGTGAGTTTGCTACACCTGCCGGTGGAGACGATTGGAACGCGATTTGGCGGGATACCGAGCGGGTTGCCGCACATCGCGTTGCCGCAACTGCAGCCGAGTTTGCTGCTGCACTTGCTGTCGCCGGCGGTGACGGTGGCGATGCTGGGCGCGATTGAATCGTTGTTTTCGGCAGTGGTTTCGGACCGGATGACGCACGACAAACATAATCCAAATGTGGAGCTGGTGGCGCAGGGCGTGGCCAATATTTTTTCGCCACTGTTTGGGGGATTACCGGCGACGGGAGCGATCGCGCGGACAGCAACGAATGTGCGGGCGGGCGCGAAGACTCCAGTGGCGGGAATGATTCACGCGTTGACGCTGCTGGCGGTGATTCTGTTCGCGGCGCCGCTGGTGAAGAATGTGCCGCTGGCCGCGCTGGCGGGAATTTTGTTCATGGTGGCGTACAACATGGGGGATTGGGGCGAGATCCCGGAGACGCTGAAGTTGACGAAGGCGGATATTGCAGTGTGGGCGCTGACGTTTGGGCTGACGGTGTTCGCGGACCTGACGCTTGCGGTGGAAGTGGGGATGATCCTGGCGGCGTTTACGTTTATACGGAAAATTTCGCAAACGACCACGGTTTCGAAGGTGACGGACGAATATGTTGAAGACGGGCGCGTGCATATTCTGCAGGACAAGGATATTCCAGAGTATGCGGCGGTTTACCGGATTCATGGACCGTTTTTGTTTGGCGTGACGGACAAGATTTCGGCGATCACAGAAAACATGGAGCAACTGCCAGCGATTGTGATTGTGCGTTTGCGGAATATGACGGCGATCGATGCGACGGGGATTGCGGCGCTGCAGGAGTTGGCGGACCAGCTGCACAAAAGCGGGCGGTCAATGCTGATTTGCGGGGCGCGGCCACAGCCGGCGGAATTGATGAAGGAAGCGGGCTTTGACCGGCATGTGGGGGCGGAAAATATTTGCGAGAACATTACGGAAGCGTTGAAGAGGGCCGAGGAGATTGCGGCGGGGGTGGGAGTTGAGCGGTAGTTGGAGGCTGTGCCAGTTGTTTGGTGGCGAGACGCAGTGGTTGAGATCCTTCGTCGCGGACTCCTCAGGATGACAGCGAGCTTTGGTTATGCGGTTTTTTTATTACTGGAATTGGACGCTGGTTAGGATTTGTTGGAAGGCTGGTTGGAAGCGGGGGAAGTCTTCGGTGGGGGAGACGAAGACGTAGTAGTAGAGGCCTTGGGGAGCGATTACGGTGACTAGCCAATCGGTTTCGGTGCCGCCGGCTGGGGAATCATTGCGCAAGTAGGTAGAGAGAGCTTGGCTGCCATCGACGGTGGTGTCTGCGGGCGGCTTGTCTACTTCCATGGATTCATTTTCTTTTTGCAGGACGGCGATTACTTTTTGAGTTTCGTCTCGCAGTGCGTCCGGCGACCCTTTGGATTTGCCTTTGACTTGCGCGATCCCACCGATCATGCCCCACGCCAGAATGCCTTGACCGTTGCCCGCATCGACGATGCCGCCAACAGGGACGACTACGACGCTGTTTTTTCTGGTGTAATTTTTCCAGTTGATGGGATAGGTGAGCGAAGCTTTCGAATAGCGCAGGCGGGTTACGTCCGGCGATGGATCCGTGGGCTTGGGAATTTCCACGGGGGCGTTGACTCCGCCGGCGCCGGAAGACCTGGAATTTGTGGCGGGCTTTGGCTTGACCGGAGCGGGGAGAGCCATGACTTCACGCTTGATGGCTTCGAACTCGAGAGAATCTTTCTCCGCGCCTTCGGGCGCGCCGCCGAGCTTGCGAATTTCGGTGTCTACACGCTCGATGCGATGATCCGGGTTGGGATGATCGGAAAAGAATTCCGGGGGAGCTTTGCCGCCGGCGGAAGAAGCGTTGAGGTTTTCGAAGAAGGCGGCCATGGCGCGGGGATCGAAACCGGCGTCGTAGAGCACTTGCGTGCCCATGACGTCGGCTTGCGTTTCCGCGCCGCGCGAATTGTGGAGGAGGACACTGCCGAAGGTGAGCTGGCCCGCTCCGGCGGCGGCTGCGCCTGCCGCGCCTCCAAAGATTCCGCCCGCAGCACCCATAATTCCCGCGCCGAGTTCGGCATATTGGGCTTTGGTGGCCTGGTTGGTGCCGTGGCGAAGGGCGACGTGGGAGAGTTCGTGGGCCATGATGGCGGCGAGCTGGGCTTCGTTGTCGGCTGCTTCGATGGCGCCGCGATTGATGAACACAAAACCACCGGGGAGTGCGAAGGCGTTGACGGCTTTGTCGTTGACGCAATGAAATTCCCAGGGGTAATCGACGCCGCGCGTGTTGAGATGCGCGATCAGACGCTGGCCGAGCTTGGTGAGATAGGCGTCGACTTTGGGATCGTTGCAGAGTGGGAGTTTTTGTTCGACTTCGTGGGCGGCTTTGCGGCCTAGCTGGATGTCTTGTTGAGGGGTGAAGGCGTTGATGCCGGGCTTAAGGTTGGTGCGGTCGGCGAGGGCGTTGCTGGAAAGGAGCAGGAGCGCGAGCGTGGTGGCGGTGGTTAGGCGGGTGTGGGCGCGCATTTGTGTTTTGGGATTATACGTGGAGTCGGGTGGGTGGTGCGGGTCGCAGTGGATTTGTTGGTGCGTAGGGGTTAGATCAAAGAGGGATTCCTCACTGCGCAGACTTCGTTCGGAATGGCGTGGTTTTTTGTGGTGAAACCCAAGATGCCGGCCTGAAGGCGCGGCGCTACACGAGGAAGAGAACGGCCCACCTCGGAAGGCGGGCCCTACAAGAGCGAGAAGACCCAAGAAGAGGACCCCAAGAGCGCTGGCATGAAGCCAGCGGTACATACCCAGGACCACAACCCCAGGACCACAGGCAGGAGTGCCTGTGCCACTGAGCTGTGGCGGGTTAGCGGGCCAGGCGGGGAGTAGGCTCGGGTAGTGGGGCGCCGGGGGCTTCTACTGGGCGGCCACCGCGGGCTTGCGTGGCGCGGGCTGCGACTACGGGTTCGGGGCGACGTGCTGGCATAGCGAGGTTTTCGCCTTCGCGGGTGAAAGAGAGTTTGTCGGCGAAAGTGTCCCAATCGATGCAGATGAGATCGCCGGAGTGGACTTGATCGGTGGCTAGAAGATTGGCCATGGGATAGACGACGTGGCGTTCGATGGCGCGCTTGAGATGGCGTGCGCCGTAACGCTGATCGGTGCCTTCCTGCAGAAGAAACTCGCGGCCGGAACTGGTGACGCGGAAGAGAAATTGCCCGCGGGCGGTTTCCAGAACGCGCTGCTGGACCATGGTGAGCTCGATATCGAGCACCTGCTCGAGCTGCGCGCGATGGAGAGGATGGAAGACCACAACCTTGTCCAGGCGATTCATGAATTCGGGGGAGAACTTGCGGCGAGCGGCTTCGACGGCGGTGCGTTCAACCTTTTCGTCGAGATTGGTTTTGGGCTTGTCGTCGGATTTGATGAAGCCGTAGCCGCCACCCATGAGTTCGGTGATTTCCACGCCGCCGAGGTTGGAGGTCATGAAAATAACGGTTTGCGAAAGGTCGACGCGCCGATTGTCACCTAGGGTGAGTGTGGCTTTATCGAGCATGCCGAGGAGCAATTGCCAGAGAGCGTCGCTGGCTTTTTCGATTTCGTCGAACAGGAGGAAGCTAAGCTTGAGCTTATCCGAGTGGGAGGCCGCGAGAGCTTCCTGAGTGATCAAAGGATGAGTTTCGCGATGGCCGAGATAGCCCGGGGGCGAACCGATGAGCTTGGCAATTTCGTGAGAGTGCTGGAATTCTGCGCAGTCGACTTTGATGACGAGACGGGGATCGCCAAAGAGAATTTCCGCAGCGGCTTCGACGATGCGCGTTTTGCCCGAACCGGTAGGACCGAGGAAGAGCAGGTTGCCAACGGGGCGGCCGGGCGAGTTGAGGCCGGCGCAAAAGACTTGATAGAGGTCGACGAGGGCTTGCACACCCTCTTCCTGGCCGACGATCTTGCCGCGAAGGGCGTGATGGAAGTCGCGGGTATCCGTGCTACGGATCGTGGGGTCCAGTTGATGGCGAACGGCAGCTTTCATAACCGTATCCTCGGCAAAACCGACCCTTTCCTTTAATCCATCTGCTCGCGTCAGGGCCAGTTCGCAGGCGACGTTTTTGATTGAAGCAACGTGCGCGAGGAGGACAGGAGCATGAGTCGTGCCAATTCTGATGGGCGGTTGGGAACGGGAAAGAGCCTTGCGGTCAACAACATACGAATAAGGAGGTTAGGGGAAGTGTCTCACGGGTGAGACAGGGGAGGGGAGGTGTGCCAATGTGAGAGGGGAACAACAGTTTGTGTCTATGGAGGGATGACAAAAAGGGGCGGTGGGGTGGGGTTTTATGCCAAGACGCGGTGGTTGAGATCCTTCGTCGCGGACTCCTCAGGATGACCGTGGGTTTTAATCTGGTTGAATTTAAGCCCGCACCATTATAAGGCGAGGGGTGCGGCACCCGGCGTGGGGCACCCCCGGGAGATGGTCGGCAAGACGCGGCGAGGTTGCGGACATGGGGCGCAGCAGTGCGGCGCCTACGGGGGGAAACCCAAGAGCACAGGCTGAAGCCTATGCTACATCGCGACGGCGGCGTGTGACGCACCCGCAACTCGGGTTCGCCACTGCCAGGAGCGGCTCGCGGACTCGCCGCGGGCACGATGTATCGTGCCCCACACGGAGTAACCCAAGAGCGCTGGCATAAAGCCAGCGCTACATGAGGATGCTTGTGCGCGTTGCCAACGGTTGGGCTACTTGGCGTCTTTCTTGCGGCCTTGTAGGGATTGGCGGGCGGCGGCTGGTGTGGAGGCAGGGAGCGCGGCGGGGCGCGCGGTTTCTTCAGAGATGGCTTCGAGGGGCGTGTCTTTGCCCAGGCCATCCATGCCGGGGGTGGCGGCGGTTACGTCTTCGGCGGGCGGTTCGGGCGTGACCAGGGCGCCTTCGCGCTCGCGGACGAAAGTCAGTTCCTTGTGGATGCCATCCCAATCTACGCGGACCAGGTCGCCCATGCGGACTTGCTGGGTGGCGAGGAGATTGGCCAGGGGGTAGACGAGGAAACGCTCGATGGCGCGTTTGAGGTGGCGCGCGCCGTAGCGCTGGTCGGTGCCTTCCTGGAGCAGGAATTCGCGGCCAGCATCGGTGACGCGGAATAGAAATTTTCCGGTAGCGGTGTCGAGGACGCGCTTCTGAACCATGCCGAGCTCGATGTCGAGGACGGATTGCAGTTCGTCTCGATCCAAGGGATGGAAGACGACGACTTTGTCGATGCGGTTCATGAATTCCGGGGAGAATTTGCGGCGCGCGGCTTCGACGGCGGTGCGCTCGACCTTTTGGTTGATGTCGGCTTGCGGCTTATCCTGGGATTTGACGAAGCCGTAGCCGCCGCTGAAGAGCTCGGTGATGTCCGTGCCACCGAGGTTGGAGGTCATGAAGATGACGGTTTGCGAGAGATCGACGCGGTGGTTATCGCCGAGGGTGAGCGTGGCTTTGTCCAGCATGCCGAGGAGAAGTTGCCAGAGGGCGTCACTGGCTTTTTCGATTTCGTCGAAGAGCAGGAAGCTGAGTTTCAAATCCTCACGGTGATTAGCGGCGAGGGCTTCCTGAGTAATTAAAGGATGAGTTTCGCGATGGCCGAGATAGCCCGGGGGCGAGCCGATGAGTTTGGCAATTTCGTGGGAATGCTGGAACTCGGCGCAATCGATCTTGATGACAGCGCGGGAACTGCCAAACAGGATTTCGGCGGCGGCTTCGACGAGACGGGTTTTGCCCGAGCCGGTGGGGCCGAGGAAAAGGAGATTGCCGACGGGACGGCCGGGAGAATTGAGTCCGGCGGTGAAGACCTGGAAGAGTTCGACCAGGGCCTGGACGCCTTCATCCTGACCGACGATCTTCGAGCGCAGATTCTTCTGGAACTCGACGGTCTCTGCGCTGCGGATGTTCGGATTCAGTGAGAAATCACCAGTAGCCATGACAACCTCCCTCAGCGATCCCGCAATGCGGGATGCGCATTTCCAAAACGCCCGCTGCCCCGAGTGATGCGCTTCAGATCATGGCGTTGCCTGAACTGATCGAGCTTCACCTGGATAGTGGAATTGAGCAAGCGCAGCTGCACGAGAAGTTCATGTGCGACCGCAGGCGATTCGGAAAGTCGCAGGACCGGTGGAAAGAGGTCCGCAAGATCAAGATTGAGATTACGCAAGGTTTGGACAAGTTTGTGGAGAGCGGGGGATTGCGGATCGGCGAGATCGATCTGGCTGTTGACCTGTTCACGCAGGGAGCGCCAGTTGAGTTCGACGAAAGGATGCTTCTTGGTGACTTCGCGGACGACGGCATCGGTGATGCGGGCACGTTCGCCGAGGCGGGCGAGATGAAGTTGGCGCACTTTGCCACCGCGGCGCACGTTGTGCACCAAGTAATAGGAGTTACCTTTACGGCGAATAAAGGCCATCTTCCTTTTTCTGCAAACCTGCCGGTTTTCGCCGGAGATTTGCCCCGTGGATGTAGTGTAAGGTTGTTCCACTACGAAGGTCAAGTGGGGAGGAGACGAATGAGTTAACATTTGAGGCTGCAATTTTTCGCTGCGACGGATTGGAAATTCAGTTGGCATGTTGGCACCTCGGTTGGTTTGGTGTTTTTTTGTTTGTGGCTCCTTTTTTCGTTGGCTCGCTCGTTCGCGGCTGTTTTTCCGGCTCGCGGACTCGCCGGGGGCACGATGTATCGTGCCCCTACAGCTTTTGATGCTGTTGTATTAAACCCGGGTGTGACGGAAGAATCTCGGTGTGGTTTGGTGGTGGCTTGCGCGTTGGTTTCGTCATGCGGTTAGGTTGGTGAAAGCGGCGGCTAGCCGTCGCAGTCCAAGGGGGGTTCGATGAGTTGGGATCCGGTGTATCGGCTGGTGAAACAAATTCCGCGGGGGCGGGTTATTACTTATGGGGCGTTAGCCAAGGCGTTGCGCTTGCGCGGTGGGGCGAGAACCGCGGGGAGAGCAATGGCGGCAACGCCCTCTGGAAAAGGCATACCGTGGCACCGTGTGGTGGGCGACCGCGGAAAGTTGCTGATTCCCGAGCCGTACGGATCCCTACAAAGAAAAATGTTGCACACGGAAGGCGTGGAGTTGGTGGAGTTCCGCGTGGATTTGAAAAAGTTTGGGTGGACGCCGGGAGTGAAATCCCGGGGGCGGGCGAAGCGTAGTAAGAAGCGGTAGCGTGGTGGGGTGGCGGAGGTTGTGGCGCGCCTACGACGCTTGTGGTTTGGATGAGTTGAGGAAGGCGCTGGCATGAAAGCCAGCGCTACATTGGAGCCGCGCCTGCGGCGCTTTGGGTTACCATAGAAGCTCTTCTATATGATCAATCCGATTTTGTTGGTGGAGAATTTAGAGAAGAGGTATGACGACGTGCACGCGGTGCGCGGCGTGAGCTTTTCAGTGCAGGAAGGCGAAGTGTTTGGGCTGTTGGGGCCGAACGGCGCGGGAAAAACCAGCACAATTGAAGTGATTGAGGGGTTGCGCGTGCCGGACGGCGGGCGCGTGAGCGTGTGCGGGCTCGATCCGCAGAAGAGTCCGAATGAGTTGAAGAACGTGATTGGGGCGACGTTGCAGCAGACTTCCCTTCCCGACAAGTTGCGGGTAGGAGAGGCGATTCGGATGTTCGCGGGGTTTTATAAGAAGTCGCGGAATACGGATGAACTTTTGACGAGGTTCGGGCTGGACGAAAAGAGGAATAGCTTTTACAGCCAGCTTTCCGGAGGGCAGAAGCAGCGGCTGGCGCTGGCGATGGCGCTGGTGAATGATCCGAAGGTGCTGTTTCTGGACGAGCCTACGGCCGGACTGGACCCACAGGTGCGGCGGGAGATTTACACGATCATTGAGGAACTGAAGGCGGAGAAAAAGACGATCGTGCTGACGACGCACTATATTGAAGAAGCGGAAAAATTGTGCGACCGCGTGGCGATTATCGATCAGGGAAAGGTGATCGCTTCGGGGACACCGCGAGAGTTGAAGCAGACGTCGGCGAATACAACGCGTGTGGAGGTGCGGCTGAGCAAGCCGGCATCGAATGGGACGCTGAAGAATCTGGATGGCGTGGTGGACGCGCGGGAACTGGATGGCGGATACGTGTTGCACTGCCAGCGGACGGCGCCGGCGATTGTAGCGCTGGTGAAGCATCTGGAAACTGAGAACAACGAATTGGTAAGCCTGGAAATTGCGACGCCGTCACTGGAAGACGTGTTTATCGAGCTGACGGGAAGGAGACTGCGGGATTGAAGACCATACTGACACTCGCAGCGATGCGCATCCGGATTACGTTGCGGAACAAGGCGTTTCTGTTTTTCAGCTTATTCATGCCGATGCTATTTTTCTTTTTGTACGGTTCGGTGTTCGCGAAGGGCAACCCGCTGATTGTGACCATATTGATGGGGCCGGTGCTGTCGCTGACGGTGATGGGGACGTTCTGGGGCTTGAGCATGCAGCTGGTGACCTGGCGGGAACAAGGAATCTTGCGGAGATTCCGGCTGGCGCCAATCCCGCCGTCGAAGATGATCGCGTCCAGTGTGATCGCGAACTACGCGTTGATTTTGCCCACGGTGATTCTGGAACTGGTGCTGGCGCGGTACGTTTATCATGTGACGCACTTCGGCAATCTCTTGAGCGTGTTTGTGCTGGCGATCCTGGGGATTACGTCTTTTGGCGCGCTGGGATTGGTTGTGGCCAGCGTGACGAACACGATGCAGGAAACGCAGATCATCAACCAGATGCTGTGGCTGATGCTGATCTTCTTGTCTGGCGCGACTTTGCCGTTGGCGCTGCTGCCGCGGGCCGTGCAGCGGGTGGGATTGTTTTTGCCGGCGACGTACCTGGTGAGCGGAATCCAGCGCGCCATGGTGGACCATGCGGGGATTTTGTCGTTAGGCGTGGAAATTGTTTCGCTGGGATGCTGGGCGGCGCTGGCGTTTACGATTTCGTCGCTGCTATTTCGCTGGGAACCTGAGGCAAAGCTGCCGCGAAATGCGAAGCTGTGGGCGGTGTCTACGATCCTGCCGTTCATCCTGTTGGGGATTTGGGAAAATCATAATGGGAAGCTGCTGGCCACGGCGGCTTCGATGATGGGCGATCGACCGGCGAAGAGCGGGCCGGCGGTGGAGAAGGCTCGGTAACTGCTCCAAATTGGCCCGCTTTACAGAAGATATACCTCCAAAATGGTTGAAAAACGAATTGTGACGATGCGCTGATTTCATTGACGGTGTTCGGCCGCTGACTTATTCTCGAATTGCGAGCGGCGATAGCTGAAGAACCCAGGAACACAGGCAAGAGTGCCTGTGCCACAGGACAAGGGAGAACACACCATGCCGGTACAAAAGACGGATAAAATTTGGCACAACGGAAAATGGATCCTCTGGGATGATGCGAAGCTCCACGTTTTGACGCATGCGGTGGGCTACGGATCGGCGGTGTTTGAGGGCATTCGCTGCTACGACACGCCGCAAGGTCCGGCTATTTTCCGGCTGCGCGAGCACATGCAACGGCTGATCAATTCCGGGAAGATTTACCGGATGGAGTTTGCGTATTCGCTAGACGATTTCTGCAACGCGGCTTGCGAACTGGTGCGCCTGAACAAGATGGGCGCATGTTATGTGAAGCCGATCGCGTTGCGCGGGTATGGCGAAGTGGGCGTGAACCCGCTGAGTTCGCCGATTGAGATTTATATGGCGTGCTGGCAGTGGGGCGCGTACCTGGGGCCGGAGGCGCTGTCGAAGGGCGTCGATGTGTGCGTGAGTTCGTGGACGCGGATTGCGCCGAATACGTTGCCGGCGATGTCCAAAGCGGCGGCGAATTATATGAACTCGCAACTGATTCGCATGGAAGCAGCGCTGAACGGGTTTGCGGAAGGAATCGCGCTGGACACGAATGGGCATATCAGCGAAGGATCGGGGATGAATCTTTTCCTGGTACACGAAGGGGCGCTGATTACGCCACCGCTGTCCGCCAGCATTTTGCCGGGGATTACGCGGGATTCGATCGTAAAGATCGCGGCCGATCTGAACATTCCCGTGAAGGAATCGGTGATTCCGCGGGAGATGGTTTATCTGGCGGACGAGGTATTTTTTGTGGGGACGGCGGTGGAGGTTACGCCGATCCGGTCGATCGACAAGATTACGATTGGAAAGGGAGTGGCGGGGCCGGTGACACGGAAGATTCAGGAAGAGTTTTTCGCGTTGACGAGCGGGAAGACGGCGGACCGGCACGGGTGGTTGACGGCGGTGAATGCGCCGGTGGCGGCGGGACGGTAGTCGCGGAAAATTGAAAGTGGAAAATTGAAATTGGCTGGTTGGATCTCCGTTCGAATGGCATTAATTTTTAGTTGAGACAGAAGTGCCGCACCTAAGGTGCTTTGGCGGCTCTGTTACGATACCCAGCCCTTGCGGGCTGGGCTTAGTTATTTCGCGCCTCCGGCGCTGCTTACTTCGTTCGGAAGGACGGGTCTATTTTGTGGGCAGCTGGCCGATCTGAAGTTCAGCCACTACATTAGACCCAAGAACATATTGGACCCAAGAACACCGGCAGAAGTGTCCGTGGCACTGCTGACTTTTGCGGTACGTTGGTGATTCTCCTTCCTAGCTTGGGTGGGGCATTCCGGATAGAATTTGGGCGTTGCGTTGTACATGCGGGACTGTGTGACGATCCAAGAACACAGGCAAGAGTGCCTGTGCCACTGGTTAGCCGGGAGGCCTTTGGATGTACAACCTTCTGCAAAAACTGTTCGCAGAATTTCTGGGCACATTTGCGGTGGTTTTCTTTGGAGCCGGCGCGATTTGTGCGGATTTTCAATTGCGCAGCTCCGTGGGACTGGGAATGGTGGGGATCGCGCTGGCCAACGGGCTGGTGTTCGCGATCATGGTGTCGGCGCTGAGCCACATTTCGGGCGGGCATTTTAATCCAGCAATTACGATTGGCTATTGGGTGACGCGGCGGCTTTCGACGGTCGAGTCGCTGGCGTATTGGGGCGCGCAGCTGGCGGGGGCTACGGCGGCGGCGTTTCTGTTGAAGCTGGTAATTCCCGAAGATATCGCGACCAACGTGTTTCTGGGTACGCCGGAGCTGATGCGGGATTTTCCGCGGTGGTCGGGAATGGCGCTGGAGGGAGTGACGACTTTTTTCCTGGTGCTGGTGGTGTTCGCAACGATGGTGGACGAACGCGGGACGTTTCGTTCGGTGGCGGGATTCGGGATCGGGCTGACGATTACGATTGGGATGCTGGTGGCGGGGCCGCTGACGGGCGGGGCTATGAATCCGGCGAAGGCGTTTGGGCCGGCGGTGGCGTCGAGTCACTGGTTGAATTGGGGAGTTTATTGGGTGGGACCGCTTGGGGGAGGGTTCCTGGCGGGGCTGCTGTACGATTCGTTGTACCTGCGGAAGGCTGAGGATTGAGGCGCTGGCCTCAGCGGCTAAAGCCGCACGGATTTTTTGGATGTTGCGGCATGGCTGAAGCCAGGCCCTGACGAAAAACACGCAACCACAGAGGGACCGACCTGAGGGTCGGCCACTACGAAGAAGGCTTGTGCGGTTTGTGGACTCTAAACCCGCACCCTTGAGAGGCGAAGGGTGCGGCACCCGGCGGCTGGTGACTGGGTTGGGTAGCTGAATCCAAGAAAAGGCACGGGACTAAAGTCCCGCCACTACAAAGGCATCCGGAGATTACGGCATGGCTGAAGCCATGCGCCTACGAAGAACGTGATTGGGCGGCCTGTACTGCGGGGTAGGTAACTAAGCGGCTACGGGGGTTGCGGGCTTTGTTGTTGCGGTGTTGCGGGGATGCTAGCTTCAGTGAAGAAGGGCATTCTTGCGGGGTGTCTGCACATGGCTCTGAGTATCGACGATCTGCTACGGCGCGCGGTTGAGAACAAATCTTCCGACTTACACCTGAAGGTCGGCAACCATCCTTATCTGCGTGTGGACGGGCTGCTTACGCCGCTGACGGACGTGCCGCGCATCACGCCGGAAGAAATGCTGTCGATGGCGTTCAGCATGATGACCAACCGGCAGAAACAGAAATTCAAGGAAACCGCGGAATTGGATATGGCGTACGGCGTTGCCGGGTTGGGACGATTTCGTGTGAACGTGTTCCAGCAGCGCGGAAACGTGGGAATGGTTTTGCGCGTGATTCCGACGAAGATTCGAACGATTGAAGAATTGAATCTGCCTCCGGTAATCTCGAAAATTTGCGAAGAGCAGCGCGGGCTGGTGCTGGTGACGGGGACGACCGGTTCGGGCAAGTCTACTTCGCTGGCGGCGATGATCGACCGGATCAATGCGAGCCGCTCCGACCATTTAATTACAATTGAAGACCCGATTGAGTTTTTGCACCGCGACAAGCGGAGCTTTATCAACCAGCGCGAGGTGGAAGTCGACACGGCGAATTTTTCGACGGCGTTGCGCGCTGCATTGCGTCAGGATCCGGACGTGATTCTGGTCGGCGAAATGCGCGACCTGGAAACGATTTCGACGGCGTTGCTGGCGGCGGAAACGGGCCACCTGGTGTTTTCGACATTGCACACGTTGGACGCGACGGAAACGATTCAGCGTATTATCGCGGTGTTCCCTCCCCCGGAGCAGAAACAGATTCGGTTGCAGATGGCGGCGACGTTGAAGGCGGTGGTTTCGCAGCGATTGGTGCGCCGGGCGGACGATAAAGGACGCGTGCCGGCTGTGGAAGTAATGATTGCGACGGCGTACATCCGGGATTGCATCATTAATCCGGATAAGACGCGGTTGATTCACGATGCGATCGCGGCGGGCACTTCACAATATGGAATGCAGACGTTCGACCAGTCGCTGTTTGACTTGTATTCGAAGGAATTGATCACGCTGGACGAGGCGTTGCTGCGAGCATCGAATCCGGATGAGTTCAAACTGCGGATTCAGGGTATACGATCCGCGGCGGATGCGGCGCGGGAGGAGATGGCGTCGCAGATGGCGGATTTCGATAAATTTTCGCATAAGTAGGTAAGAGCAGTCGGGAGTTGGTAGTCGGGAGTCTGGAGTTTCAGCTCGGACTCTTTCGTTTTTCCTTCCTTGCTGAAAGTTATTAGAAGCCATCTCATAAATGGTTGGGCCCGATCTAAACGGCCGCTTTTTCAAGGACTTTGGCGACCCCAAAGCATTTATGAGATAAGTTCTAGTTGTCAGTTATAAGTTATAAGTCGGACGTTTCGACTCGTGTTTTTCCTTCCTTGCTGGGGCATTCTCCGGGTTGGTATGATGCGCGCATTCGCGCGTTTGCATGGACTTACCTTGCGCGGCTTCTTTGGAGATCACAATGAATAAAATTTTGGCGTTCCCTGGGCGGAGAGATTTTTTGAAGGGTACGGCTGCGATTACGGCGGGGGTGGCTGGTTGCGGGTTGATGGCGGAGGCGGGCTACTCGGAGGATGCAGAACTTTATATTGTGGGGCCGAAGAAGGGGTATACGCCGCAGATTGGGACGCTGGCGTCCGAGATGGCGTTTATGCGGTGGCAGGTGCTGGCTTCGGTGAAGGGGATGACGCAGAAAGACCTGGATTTTTTGCTGGACGACAAGGCGAACCGGATTGGCGCGCTGCTGATGCATTTGGCGGCGGTGGAGAAATTTTATCAGCTGAATACCCTGGACGGGCTGGCGATGGACAAGATTCCGGAAGCGTTCAAGGAAAAGTGGGGTATGGCGATGGAGTTGGGAGAGCCGGCGCGGAAAGGGATTGTGGGGAAGGACCTGGATTATTATTTGGACATTTTGAAAGAGACGCGGGAGAAGACGCTGGAAGAATTTCGGAAGCGGGATGACGCGTGGTTGATGGCCGTGGATAAGACGTGGGGATGGGGACCGACAAATAATTATTGCAAGTGGTTCCATGTGACGGAACACGAAGCGAATCACAATGGGCAGATTAAGTTGTTGAAGAGCCGGTTGCCGGGGGCGAAGGCGGGGGAGTGACGGGTGGGGGGTGGTGGCGTGGGAATCGCGGCGGTGTGGTTGTGATCGAAGAGGGATTCTTTCCGCAAAAGACGCGGAAAGGGGCGGCGGTCCTCACTTCGCGGAGTCCGTTCGGAATGACGTGTTTTTTTTGAGGCGGCGCTGGCATAAAAGCCAGCGCTATATGGAAGCCAAGACTCACCGGTTCTTTCGTGAGACGAAGAGTTTGAGATTTGGTGATCTTGCGGACGGGTGCAGCAGTGCTGCGAACCTACGAAGAGGGAGTCAGGTTGGGCGGGAGCGCACCGCTGGGCGGGGGGTGCGCTCTTGGGCAGAGGGCAGCTAAATCAGTTGTAGTAGACGGCGTTCTTTTCGATAAAGGGTTGCAGTTCTACATGTAGTTCATCCACAACAAACAGAGAGCCGGTTGGGCAGACGGGGATGCACGCGCCGCAGTCGATGCATTCGGCCGGATTCACGTAAAGTTGAGGAACGGTGGCGAAATCGGCTTCATCCTTGGTGGGATGAATGCAGTTGACGGGGCAAGTTTCGATGCAGTGCTCGTCTTTGGTGCAAGTGTCGGTGATTACGTAAGCCATTGTGAGATTCTCCCCTTGGTAGTGGAAGGGGCAATTGGTGTGCCAGATTGCGCCCAGCGGAAGTGGCGTGTTTTCAGTGGGGAGGGGAAAGTCGGACTAGATTGGGGTGTGTGATGTGGCGCACGGGGTGGTGTTTATGCGCCACGGGGGGGAGAGGAAGTGGCGAGTGGTTAGGTCAGTGGTTAGTGGTTAGTGGTTAGTGGTTAGTGGTTAGTGGTTAGTGGTTAGTGGTTAGTGGTTAGTGGTTAGTGGTTAGTGGTTAGTGGTTAGTGGTTAGTGGTTAGTGGTTAGTGGTTAGTGGCGAGTGGCGAGCGGGAGAACCCCGGGACACAGGCAGGAGTACCTGTGCCACTTGGAACGGATTGCTGGGGCAGGGATCGAAGAGGGATTTTGCACTTCGCGGATTCCGTTCGGAATGACGTGCTTTTTTTTTGGGAACCCAAGATGCCGGCCTGAAGGCACGGCGCTACAACTGCGTAGCCCAAGACCCACACTAGAAAACCTAGGGTGGGGCACCCGGGAGGAGAAGTGGCTAGTGGCTAGTGGCTAGTGGAAACCCAGGACACAGGCAAGGAGTGCCTGTGCTACTGGTCAGATGGGCGGGGTTGCACTATGCTTCGGGGATGTTTGGGAAACCACGGATGGTGGAGACTGAGGCGGTGTTGTATGAGGCGGCGATTAAGATGTTGCTGCGGCGGGCGCATTCGGTTTCGGAGATGAAGAAGGCGTTGGCGCGGCGGTGCGAAGAAGAAAAGATGGTGAAGAGCGTGGTGGAGCGGTTGAAGCGGGAAAATTTGATTGATGATGCGCGGTATGCGCGGCAGTTTACGCGGCACCGGGCGGTTTCGCGGAAGCAGGGGCAATTTCGGATCGCGCGGGAATTGCGGGCGCGAGGCGTGCCGGACCAGCACATTGAGGCAGCGCTGAAGGATACGGCAGAGGAGAGCGATCCGGCGGCGGTGGTGCGGCAGCGGATCGAGCGGAAATTGCGGATGTACCGCGGGGAGATTGATGAGAAGAAGATGGCGTCGCTGTACCGGTCGCTGGTGGGGGCGGGATTTCCTACGGAATTGATCCGGCGAGAATTGAAGCGGCTGACGAAGGAAGAGGTGCCGGAAGTGGACGAGTAGCGGCGGGTTTATCTCGCCGCGCAGACGGGTAAACCCGCTGCTACGTGCCAGTCAAGATGAAAAGAGCCCGAAAATGGCCAGTCGTGCGGGTCCTCGACTAAACCAGCACGCACCGGATTGCCAAAAATATAGGCAGCGACGGAATTCACACTTTCATCGGCACGTAAGATATGGTCATAGTAACCGCGCTGCCAAAGATTGCGAATCCCTAGTTCTCTAGCACTGGGCGCGGGCACGCCCTTGAATGCCCGCACGGCACGTGCAAGATCACTGCTCTCGGATAATGCCGCGGCAAGGATGTGGCAGTGGTCTGGCATGAAACAGTACGCTTCGATCAAGAAATTGCTATTGCGAAACGCCTTCTCCATCGAGCTGAGAATCACCCCGGCGAGACGGGACTGCGTGAATAGGGGTTTGCGGTTCGAAACGCAAATGGTCAAGAAATAAGTGCCGTAGCCCAGGTAGGCGGGCCGGGCGAGTCGATGGCGGCGATGGTTCATGGTTGTATTACCATATGTTAACGTCGATAAGTATAATTTAATTGTTATTATGGTGCAACGGCCAAGAGCAGCGGGGTAAACCCGCTGCTACACGTTGCAAGGCCACCGCGGAGGTGGCCAGTTTGTAATGGCTCTGCGATAATCAGGTGTTTCCATCAAAGCTTGGAATGAGGCGGAAGTGACGACTGAAGGCAGAAAACTGACGGGGAATGAGGTACGGGAGAAGTTTTTAGAGTTTTTTGAGGGGAAGGGACACCGGCGGGTGCGGTCGTCTTCGTTGGTGCCGCATGGGGATCCGACGCTGCTTTTTACGAATGCGGGGATGAACCAGTTCAAGGATGTGTTTCTGGGATTGGAGAAGCGGGATTATTCGCGGGCGACTACGGAGCAGAAGTGCGTGCGGGCGGGCGGAAAGCATAACGATCTGGAAAATGTGGGATTCACGAAGAGACATCACACATTTTTCGAGATGCTGGGGAATTTTTCGTTTGGGGATTATTTCAAGAAGGAAGCGGTGGCGTTTGCGTGGGAGCTGATTACTTCGCCGCAGTGGTTTGGACTGGCGAAAGACAAGCTGTACGTGACGATTTTTGGAGGGGCGGAAGTTGCGCCGGGAACGCTGCTGGGCGTGGATGAAGAGGCGGAGAAGTTCTGGCTGGAACAGAACGTGGCGGCGGAGCGCATTTTCGCGATTCCCGGGCTGAAAGATAATTTTTGGGCGATGGGAGACACGGGACCTTGCGGACCGTGCAGCGAAATTCATTACGACATGGGGGTTGCGGCGTCTGACCTGGGGCACACGGACTGCAAATTTCCGTGCGACTGCGGGCGGTATGTGGAGATCTGGAACCTGGTGTTCATGCAGTTTAATCGCGACGCGAAGGGTACGCTGACTCCCCTGCCGAAGCCGTGCGTGGATACGGGCATGGGGCTGGAACGCGTGGCGGCGGTGCTGCAAGGGGTGATTTCGAATTACGACACGGATTTGTTTACGCCGCTGATCGATCGCGCGGCGCAGTTGACGGGCGTGGATGAGAGGAAAGAGCTGGAAGCGGAGGAGCACCGACGGGCGGCGGCTTCGCTGCGGGTGATTGCGGATCACGCGCGGGCGACTACATTTTTGATTACGGATGGAGTGTTGCCTTCGAATGAAGGACGCGGATACGTGCTGCGGAAGATTATGCGGCGCGCGATCCGGCACGGGCGATTGCTGGGCGCGACGAAACCATTTCTGGCGGAGATGGTGGAGACGGTGCGCAAGTTGATGGGCGGGGCTTATCCGGAATTGCTGGAACCGGCGGCGAATCGCGTGCCGGACATTGTGCTGGCGGAGGAGAAGCGATTCGCGCATACGCTGGATATTGGGTTGCGAAAGCTGGAAGAAGAATTGCGGCCGCTAGCCGGGAAAAAAGGCGCGGTGTATCCGGGGGATGCGGCGTTTCGTTTGTACGACACGTACGGATTGCCGATGGATTTTATTCTGGATGCGGCGCGCGATCTGGGCGTGCAGTTCGATGAAGCTGGATTTGAGAAGGCGATGCACGAGCAGCGGACGCGGGCGCGGGCTTCGTGGAAGGGCGTGCATAAGGAGGCGGCGAATCCGGCTTATGCAAAGTTGGCGGAGACGTTTCGGACGGAGCCGGATTTTTACAAGGCAACGCTGGCGAAGGATTCGCGGATTGGGGCGATCCTTACGAGGGAGGGTTCACGCGGCGAATTGAAGGCGGGCGAGAGTGGCGAGGTGGTGCTGGATCGCACGGTGATTTATGCGGAGTCTGGCGGGCAGATGGCCGACACCGGCGGATTCTACGACGCTTCGGGAGCGCAGCAACTTGCAGAGGTGACGGGAGCGTTCTATCCAGTGCCGGGATTGGTGGCCCATCGCGTGACGGCGAAGGAAACGCTGCGCGTGGGAGATCGCGTGACGGTGGTGGCAGATGCGGAGCGGCGCGCGCGGATCATGCGGAATCATACGGGAACGCACTTCGTACATGCGGCGCTGCGAAATATTCTGGGGACGCATGTGAAGCAGGCGGGATCTCTCAACGCGCCGGAGCGGCTGCGGTTCGATTTTTCGCATTTCGCGCCGGTGGGACAAGAGGAGTTGAAGGACATCGAGCAGCAGGTGAATGAAGAAATCCGGCTGAACACGCAGATTGAGACGGGCGTGATGTCTCTGGAGGAAGCGCTGAATTCGGGGGCGCTGGCGTTCTTTGGGGATAAATATCCGGAGAGCAACGTGCGCGTGGTGACGATTCCCGATCCACACGCGCCGCGAGGCTTTTATTCGAAGGAATTGTGCGGTGGAACGCACGTGGGACGCGGCGGAGATATTGGACTGCTGAAAATTGTGAGCGAAGAATCCGTGGCGGCGGGAGTGCGGCGGATTGAAGCGGTGACGGGAATCGGCGCCGTGGAACATTTCCAGAACCAGGCGCAGATTTTGCATACGCTGGCGGGTCAATTGAACGTGGGCGAAGATTCGCTGCTGGCTTCGGTTGAGAAACTGGCGCATACGGCGCGGCAATTGGAAAAGGAACTGGGAGAACAGAAGCGGACGGGCGCGCTTGGGCAGCTGGATGAACTATTCGGGCAGGCGCAGACGATCAAGGGCGTGAAAGCGGTAGTGGGCGAAGTGAGCAATGTGGACCGCGAGGGTTTGCGTCAACTGGTGGATTCGCTGCGGCAGAAGCTGGGATCCGGGGTGGTGGCGCTGGGGATGCCGGAAGACGGAAAAGTGGCCCTAATCGTGGGCGTGACCAAGGACCTGACGGGTAAAGTCCATGCTGGCAAGCTGATACAGGCGCTGGCGAAGCAGGTGGGGGGTTCCGGGGGCGGACGGCCGGACCTGGCGGAAGCTGGCGGAAAAGACACATTGGCGCTAAAAAGTGCCTTGCAAAGCGTGCCCTCCTTACTCGAACCATTGCTATAATTCTCGGTAGCGCCGGAAGCGTGTTCTCGCAAGTGGCGGATATAAAGTTACTTGCGTGCGGACATGGGTCCACCAGTTCGAAATGTGCCAGCCCTCAAGACCACTGAGGGACAGCACATGTGCGACATTCTTGTACAAACCAATGCCTTCCCCAAGGCGAATGTGCCTAACTCGAAACGATATGGTGATACGGACAGGAGTGTTGTGTGCCGTCGGCTTTGCGGTGTCACTGGCGTTGCCCTGGGTTAGCTCGGCGCAGATTGCCACGCTGACGGATGATTCGGGCCGGCGGATGTTCGTGAACGCGGAACCGGTGGTGAAGTTGGAGGCATCTAAACCACGTACGACCATTTACATGCCGAGCGAGGTTTCGTTTTTAGGTGGAGACCGGCCCGCGGTGAGCATCGATCGGGACGGAGTGGAAAAGCTGGTGCGGGAAGCGGCGGAACGGCACCAGGTGGACCCAGCGCTTGTACGGGCTGTGATCCAGACGGAATCGAACTGGAATCCTTCGGCGGTGTCGCGAAAAGGCGCGCTGGGGCTGATGCAGCTGATTCCGACCACGGCGCAGCGTTTTGGAGCGAACGACGCGTTCAGTCCAAAACAAAACGTGGATGCAGGGGTTAGGTATTTAAAGACTTTGCTGGAGCGCTACAACGGGAATCTGGATTTGGCGCTGGCGGCTTATAACGCAGGGGAAGGGGCGGTGGATCGGGCGCATGGAGTTCCGGCTTATCGAGAAACTCGGAATTACGTGCAGCGGGTGCAGGAGGCTTATTACCGGCCCGGATCCGGCAGGCTGGACAGCGCGTATGCGCGGACGAATCAAATCCACAAAGTTGTGGAGCCCAGCGGACGAATTATTTTCACGAACGACTACTGATTCACGAACGACGATCGGTTCACAAACAACGGCTGGGAAGCGGGAATGGAAGCTGGGGAGTTCTGGGGCGGGAATGAATTTGGCAGCAAAAAATTTCCACAAGAGTTTCGCCGTGGTTTCGCTGGGTTTTGGCTTGGGCTTGGTGACGTTGGGTTTAATTCCCTTCCCTGTACGAGCAAATACAACATCAAACAGCGCGATTAAAGCGGCGAGTTCGCAATTTGCGCGCGCGGAAGAATTGCGCGGGCTGCTGAACAGCAAGCCGCCCGATTCACGAACACTTTCCGAATACAAAAAAGTTGTGGCGGGATACCAGCGTGTGTACATGATAACGCCGCATGCGGCGGAAGTGCCGGACGCGGTATTCGCGGTGGGTGAACTGAACACGGAGATGGGCGACCGGTTCGGGCGCAGCTACTACCAGACCGCGGCGGACACGTATGCGTACCTGATTCACGATTATTCGAGCAGCAAGCACGTGCAGGACGCGATGCTGCGACTGGCGAATCTGCAGAAGGATCAACTGGGCGATCTGGCCGCGGCGACGAAGACGTACCAGGATTTTTCGAAGAGGTTCCCGCACTCAACGCACAAGCGCGAAGTGCAGGAGGGATTGGCGGAACTGGCGCTGAGGCGCGGAGCGGAGACGGGCGAGGTTGCGGCGAAGAGTTCGCCGGTGGGAGCGGCGCCGGCCAAATCTGAAGGCGCGGCGGCGAGTGCGAATGCGGGTTCGAATGTGACGATGGCTGCGGCGGCTGCGGTTTCGGTGGACAATTCGCGCAAGACTTTGAGTGGCGGCGAGGCGGCGAGGACCGTGGCTGTGCCGCGGGTGCAGAAGATTCGAACGAATGTTACGGCGGACAGCACAGAAGTGATTATCGACCTGGAAGATTCGGTGCTGTATTCAGCGGGGCGGATTGCGAATCCGGATCGAATTTATTTTGACCTGCATGCGGCGAAGCTGAGCCCAGCGGTGGCGCACGCGGATTTCCATGTGAGAGGCGGAATGCTGACGAAGGTGCGCGCGGCGCAGTTTCAGGCTGGCGTAGTGCGCGTGGTGCTGGATGTGGATGGCGTGCGGGATTATGCGGTTTCGTTGACGAAGAAGCCGACGCGACTGGTGATTGAGCTTTATCCCGCGGCGCACCGTGGAAATGCGAACGGAACGGAAACCGCGCGGAAGAGCAAGAGCGCCGATTCGGCTGCGGTGGAAGAGGCTAGCGTTGTGCCGGAGCCAGCGCCGGCGCCTACTTCTTCGAAACAGCTTGCGGATGACACCGTCGCGGTGAAGGAAGCGCCTCCGGCGGCTCCCGCGACTAAGACTCTGCCGGAACCGAGCAAGACATCGTTGACGCGATCTTCGAAGAACCGGCCGGACCTGGTGCAGCCTGTGGCGGCACCGATGCCGACGCGCGACGGGCAATCGACATTGACGCGGGCGCTGGGATTGAAGATCAGCAGGATTGTGATCGACGCCGGGCATGGCGGGCACGATACGGGGACGATCGGGCCGACGGGGCTGATGGAAAAGGATCTGTGTCTGGATGTGGCGCTGCGGCTGGGGAAATTGATCGAGCAGAAGTTGCCGGGCGCGGATGTGGTGTACACGCGGTCGGACGACACGTTTATTCCGCTGGAAGAGCGGACGCACATAGCAAACGATGCGAAGGCGGATTTATTCGTTTCGATTCACGCCAATTCCAGCCCGGATCATGGGGCGCGGGGCGTAGAGACGTATTACCTGAACATGAAGGGCTCGCCGGAAGCGATGGAAGTGGCGGCGCGAGAGAACGCCGTGTCGCAAGAAGGCATTCACGACCTGGAAGACCTGGTGATGAAGATTGCGCGGACGGAAAAGATCGACGAGTCCAAGGAATTGGCGGAGGACGTTCAGGATTCGCTTTCGAAACGGATTCAGAAGACGGCGAAGCCAGTGCGGAATCGCGGGGTGCGCAAGGCTCCGTTTGTGGTGCTGATTGGCGCGGATATGCCGTCGATCCTGACGGAGATTTCGTTCCTGAGCAATCCCGCGGATGAGCAATTGTTGAAGAAGCCGGAACACCGGCAGCACATCGCTGAGGGCGTGTTTCAGGGCGTGTCGGCTTATTTGGAGAGCATGAATAGCATGGCGATGGATAGTGCGGCGCAGCCGAAGAGGACGCCGGTGGTACCGAGCGTGGAGTCGTCGCGGAATCAGAAGTGAGTGGTTACGGATTGAGTTTTGCGGGAGGGGCGGTTGAGATCCTTCGTCGCGGACTCCTTCGGATGATAGGCGGTTTTTGGGGGCAGAAAAGCAGGTCCCTCGCTTCGCTCGGGATGACAATGTTTTTTTTGTTTTTGTGTGAGGAGCCCAAGAGCCCACATGCAACGGCAGCATGTGGGGCACCCGGCGAGTGATTAGTGGCGAGCGGGAGAACCCAAGGCACAGGCAGGAGTGCCTGTGCCACTGGGAGTGGATTGGGTCGAGATCGAAGAGGGATTTCTCACTTCGCGGACTTCGTTCGGAATGGCCTAATCTTTTGCGGCGCTGGCATAAAGCCAGCGCTACATGTGTTCGGAATGACGTAGGTTTTTTTGTTGCGGACATGGGGCGTAGCGGTGCTGCGCCCCTACTTTTTTGGTGGCGCGGTTTTCTGGGATACGATGGTTATACGGGGCTGCAGATTTGGGGCAAAAGTGGGTGCGGGAACCAAAGGTGGGGCGTTGGCATCTAAGAGGAAGATAGATATGCGAAAGCTGATTGCTTTGTTTGTGCTGGCTCTTGGTTGGTGCGCTGGTGCCTTTGCGGGCACCGCTGTGCTGCCTGACCGCTTTGGAGCTTGGGAAGCGCAAGGTCCCGAAAAGAACATTACGGTGAAAGACCTGGGCGACAATTGGGCGCAAGGGTCGGGTGCGGAGCAGGTGTTGCAGGAATGCGGATTGCGCGGGATCGAGCAGCGGGATTATCGCAACGGGCAGGATGAGGTGACGCTGCGTGTGTTTCAGCTGAAGGATCCGAGCGCGGCTTATGAGTTTTATACATTTTTACTGGCGCCGGGGATGCGGAACATGGGAGTGGGGAAAGATTCCGCGTTGAGCCAGTATGATGGACGGATTCTGGTTGGAAATTTCGTAGTGCAGGCGACGCTTTCCGCGAAGACGAAACCGGAAAGCCTGGACGAGCTTGCGGGCGCGTTGAAAGCGAAAGCGGACCCGACGCCGCTGCCTCCCTTGAAAAGTTACTTGCCAACGAAATGGCGGACGTTGGGGTCGGAGAAATATGCGCTGGGGCCGGAGGGATTCCGTTCGGCGATGCGTTCACTGGGCGAAGGGGCGTATGCGGACCTGGTGAAGGAAGTAGGATTTGGCGTTTCGGACGCGGAGGCGATGCTGGCGCGGTACCAAGGGCAACATGGCAGCGGCGTGTTGTTGCTGTTGCAGTATCCCACGCCGCAGGTGGCGGAAAATCACCGGGACCATCTGGAGCAGGCGCTGCCGGAGTCCGCGAAACGAGCGGGCGTGAAGGTGGAGCGGAAGGCGTCGATGCTATCGTTGGTGTTTGCGGCGACATCGGAAATGCACGCGCAGGCGATCCGGGACGCGGTGAATTACGAGACGGCGGTGACGTGGAACGAGCCGCACCAGTCGGCGACCGATCCGCCGTTGGTGCAGATGTTGTACAAGATATTTTTGTTTACGAGCTTGTTTTTGGTGGTGGCGACGGTGACGGGAATTGCGTTCGGGGGATTCCGGATATTGATCAAGCATTGGTGGCCGGGGAAAGTGTTTGACCGGCCGGAGAAAGTGGAAGTGTTGCAGTTGGGGTTGTCGGGGAAGAAGATCGACGCGAGTGATATGTATTGATTCGTTTTTTTCGGGAAATCCAAAGAATCATTTGAATCGAGATTTTGCGTGTGGTCGTGGTGTGCGCGTGTGGAGTGTCGCACCTACGGCGCTCGGTGTTTTTGATTGTTTATTCAGTGCTTGCGCACTGGGCTGGATTTTGTCGCGCCACTGGCGCTGGGTCTGTGGAGAATTGCGATCACGCTTGTGGGCCGGGTTCGAATATGGAGCGTAAAGAAACGGCCCGCCTCGGAAGGCGGGCCCTACAGAGAGAAAACCCAAGAACCCACACGCGACGGCAGCGTGTGGTTCACCCGGTATAAGACCCATCGCACAGACCCAAGAGCCACCCTTCGCGGACTCAAAGTGGGGTGAAACCCAAGACACAGGCAGGAGTGCCTGTGCCACAAAGACATTCGCGGACTTAGGGTGGGTCAGGAGGGTAGAAAGAAGCAGGTTCTTCGCTGCGCTCGGGATGACACTTTGTTTTTGGAGTGGTTTAGGCGCGGAGTTTGGTGGCTGTGAGTTTGTTGATTTGGGAGTGGCAGGGGGGGCAGAAGGTGGGGGATTTCAGGTCGATCCATTCTACGGCGTGGGAGGGGGACATTACGCATTCGTAGTTATCGCAATGAGTGAGGGAAAGGGTGTGGCCCAGTTCGTGGACAGCTTCTTTGAGGAGGCGGGCGAGGAAGAGGGTGGGATTGGCGGGGAGGCCGTAGAATTCCTGGCGAAGGCGGTGGGCGGAGAGCAGGGCGCAGGTGCCCTGGAGTTGGGCTTCGCCGAAGACGAAGGTGAGGATCGGGATGTAAAGATCGACGGAGGTGACGCCGAGGATGCGCGAGGATTGTGGCGTTTTGCGGTTGCGCATGTGAGCGAGGATTTCGGTGGAATGAAATTGCTGACGGGTGACGTTGTAGGCGAAGCGCGGGTCGGGCTCAGGCGGCAGGAGTTCGCACGGAACCAGGAATTCGCGGCGCAAACCGTTGCGGAGTTCGGCCAAAAGTTCAGCCGGAACCGAACCGAACGGCAGCAGCTGAATATGGTTCACAGGGCCGCCGCCGCCTCTCGCTTCCAACCATATTTCTTAAGCTTGTTGTGGAGGGTGACGCGGTCGATGTCGAGGACTTCGGCGGCCAGCGTTTGATTGTCTTTGCAGTCGCGGAGGACGGCCAGGATGTGCTCGCGCTCGACGTCTTCGAGAGTGCGGGGAGAGTTTTCCGCGACGGGAAGGCGCAGGGCGAAATCTTCCTCGCGAATTTCCGGTTCCTGAGCGACGACCATGGCGCGTTCGATGGCGTTTTCGAGTTCGCGGACGTTGCCGGGCCAGGTGTAACGATCGAGAAGGGCCATGGCCGCCGGGGCAACGCGAGTGATGCGCTTGTTCATGGAGGCGGAGAACTTGCGAACGAAGTGCTCGACGAGGATGGGGATGTCTCCTTTGCGGTCGCGAAGAGGCGGGAGAATGATCTGGAAGACGTTGAGACGATAGAAGAGGTCGGGGCGGAACTTGCCTTCGTCGACTAACTTCTGAACATCTTTGTTGGTGGCGGCGATGCAGCGGAAGTCCACGTGGATGGGATGTGTGCTGCCGACGCGAGTGATTTCGCGCTCTTGCAGGACGCGAAGAAGATCGGTTTGCGTCTTCAGGCTGATGTCGCCAATTTCATCGAGGAAGATGGAGCCGCCATCGGCAACTTCAAAGCTGCCCTTCTTGCGGTACTGCGCGCCGGTGAAGGCGCCCTTTTCGTGACCGAACAGTTCACTTTCGAGCAGGGTTTCCGTGAGCGCGCCGCAGTGGATGACGACGAGCGGATTGTAATGGCGCGGGCTGGCGGCGTGGATGGCGCGCGCGCACAGTTCTTTGCCAGTGCCGCTTTCGCCGGTGATTAGGACGGTAGCTTCGGTGGGGCCGACGGTCTGGATGGCTTCGAAGACGCGGACCATTGCGGCACTTTGACCAACGATTTCCTGCGGCCGGACTACCGAGGCGACAGTTTCCCGGAGGCGGGCATTTTCGATCTGGGCGCGCTGGTGAGAGAGCGCGTTGTGAACGGTGTGGGCGATGTCGTCGGGATCGAATGGCTTGGAGACGTAATCGTAGGCGCCATTTTTCAGGGCGGCCACGGCGGTTTCCACGGAAGCGTAGCCGGTCATGATGATGACGAGCATGTCCGAATCGATTTCGTGCATGCGGCGCTGGAGCTCGACGCCATCGGTGCCGGGCATTTTGATGTCCACGAGGGCGAGGTCGAAACGCCTCGCGGCCATTTTGGCGAGGGCGTCGTGAGCGCTGTCGGCGACAGCGACGTCGTAGCCTTCCTCGCGAAACCATTTGTCGAGAGAGTCCCGGACGATGAGTTCGTCATCAACGACGAGAAGATTTGCTTTTGTAGCCATGGCTTAAACTCCTGGTCCCACCGCAACTGCGGGAGTATTTTTCAAGGGAGCGCTGGATTGTAGAGGCAAAGTAATCGTGAAAGTGGTGCCGTGACCGGGCTCGGAGGCGACTTCAATGCGGCCGCCGTGGCGATCGACGATGTTGCGGCTGATGGCCAGACCCAAACCGAGGCCGCGGCCATGTTCCTTGGTGGTGAAGAAAGGTTCGAACATTTTGGCCAGGACTTCGCGAGGCATGCCGACACCGTCGTCGCGGACTTCGACTTGAACGGCGCCGGTGACGGGATCTTTACGCGAAGAGAGGAAGAGATTGCCGCCGTTCGAGAGCGCATCGATGGCGTTCATGACCAGCGCGAGGATGACCTGTTCGATCTGGCCGGGATCGCAACGGACGGAAGGCAGATCGGTGGCGAGATTCAGGTGGAGTTCGATGGATTTGAGGGTGAGCTGGTGCTGAACGAGGCGGACGCAGCGATCGATCAGGGCGTTCAGATCGGAAGGCTCGCGATTCATGGAAGTGGGGCGGGCGAAGGTCATCAGATTTTTTACAATTTCGCCGCAGCGGCGGCTTTCGGATTCCATGAGATCGAGCATGCTGATGTTTTCCGCGTTGGGCTGCGGTTCCCTGCCGAGGCGTTTTTTGAGGAGCTTCGAATAGGTGAGGATGCCGGCCAAGGGATTATTGATTTCATGAGCGACAACAGCGGCGAGTTTGCCGATGGAGGCCATGCGCTCGACGCGAAGCATCTCTTCCTGCGCGCCGCTAAGCTCGCGCGTTTTTTGCTCGACGCGTTCTTCGAGGGTGCGGTTCCAAGCGTTGATTTCGCTGTGGGCCTCGTGAATCTGGCTGCTCATGGTGTTGAAGGAGTTGGCGAGATCCTGCAATTCCCCGCTGGACTGAAGAGGAATCTGGTAGCCGAGGTCGCCTTCGCCGAGACGATGGGTGCCTTCGGTTAGAGCGCGGAGCGGGCCACCGAGCATGCGGCGAACGAAGGCGGAAATAAGAATCGCGACGCCGAGAATGGCGAGGACGGTATAAATGAGGACCTGGCGAGTGCTTTCGGCGACGTTTTGTTCGCTGCTGGCGAGCGAGATGTCGGTGTCCAAGATGCCGAGTGCTTTTGCGTTGGCGGGATGCGCGTGACATTCGGCGCTGCTGCATGCGGGGGAATTCTCAATGGGGTCGACGATACCGAGGGCGCGCTGCTTATTGGGGAGACGATAGGTGCGAAAACTTTCCTGGAGATTAGGCAGGTCGATGGCGTCGCGGCCAATGGGGGCGGCGTCTTGCACTTTCATATTGCGATCGACAAATTTGGTGATTTCAGCAGGATCGGAAGAAAAACTGATGCGGCCTTGATCGTTGATGATGCGAATGCGCACCATGCCGGGCTCGTCGGCCATTTCGGTGATGCTGTGATAGAGGCCGTCGCGCTGGTTGCGGAGCATGTAGTAAGAGGTGTTGCGTTTGATGACGCTGCTGGTGCGGGCGGCGTCGGCCAGGGCGTCCCGTTCTAGGTGGCGGCGGTGAAGCTGGATGTTGAGATAGCCGAGGACGCCGAAAATGACAGCCATGGAAGAGACGAGGAGCAGAAGCAGTTTTGTACTGAGGCTCCCGGAGATTTTCTGCCAGCTTCGGTCCGAAGAGACTGCTTCTTCGAATGGTTCAGGTGGTGGCATGGGTGTGCTCCGGAAGGATGGCTGGGGCGCGAGGCATCCTTGGCTCCGAAGAAGAATCGTAGGCGCGGCCGTTGGGGAAGATGGGGAGATACTTCACGGCGAGAGCAAAGACGAGGAAACCGGCGGCGATGATGGCCAGGGTGATGGAGATTTCCGTCCACTTTGGAAAGTAGTTGTGACCGGAGGCGGCGAGCATGCCGGTGATGGCGACGTTCATGCGATTGGTGATGAAGCCGAGAAGAGTGAGTACGGAGCAGAGATAGAGCCAGGTGCGACTGATGAGGATGCGGCGTTTGAAGAGCAGGACCGTGGGCACGAGGAGCAGAGCTATTTCGAGATAGAAGAGGTATGTTTCGGAGCGGCGCTGCCAGAGAAGATGCATTTGGCCACGGCGGATGAGATCAACGAAGCGCATGCTGAGATAGAAGGAAAGAACGACGGCAAGCACACGGCCAAGGCCGGTGAGCAATGATAGTTCCAGACGCTGGTGGAAGGCTTTGTCGGCATGCCAGGATTCGAAGATGGCCATTGCCAGGCCGGCGGTGATGGCGGAGATGAAGAAGAAGACGGGTTCGAGGGGCGAATACCACAGGGGATAGAGCTTCTCTGGAACGATGAGATACAAGCTGCCGAGGGAAGACTGGTGAAGCGTGGAGAGCACGACGCCGGCGATTACCAGCGGAATCATGATGGTGTGCAGCCAGGCGAGCTGGCGATGCAGGCCGAAATGCTCCAGGATCACGGGAAGAAATTCAAGAACGAGGACGGTGGTGTAGAGCATGACGCACCAGGCAATTTCGAACATGACGGAATGGTGATTCCACATGACGATGGGATGCCAGATGCGGAAAGGCCTGCCGAGATCGAGGATCAGGGAGGCGATGAACATGGAATAGCCGAGGAAGGCGGTGAGGATCATGGCGCGGAGAATGGGGCGATACGCTTTGAGATTGAAGATGTAGACGACGGCAGCGAGGGTGAAGCCGCCTCCGGCGAGGGCGACGGAGAAAAGTTTGAAGCCGACCCAGAGACCCCAAGGAAATTCGTCGTTGAGATTGGTGGATTGGCCGAGGCCGTGAGTGAGGCGGTAGATCAAGGAGTACAGGCCGGGGATCAGGATCAGAACGAGAACCGCTTTCCAGAAAGTGATCTTGGGAATTTTCATGGTCATGAAGTCTTTAATCCTTTTTGGCTTTCGCGCCGGAGGGCTTTGCTGAGCCAGCTTCGGCGGCAGCCACTTCGATGCGGCGATTGGTGATCCACCAGATGCCTCCTAGCAGTACGGAGCCGAGTGCAACTACATCGGGAACGTGAGTGAGAACGCGGTAGGTGAGTTCGGGCATGGGTTCGGTGGCTTGATCGGTGCGATAGCCGAAATTTTCGAATGGAATGCTGGAGAGAAGCAGGACGGAAGTGCCACCGACTTCGTTGAGCCCATAAATATGATTCACGTAATTGCCGGGATTGTCGTGGAGGCGTTGCTGGGCTTCGGCGATGAGAGAGTCGCGTTCACCGAATTTTGTGGCGCCGGTGGGACAGATTGCGGCGCAGGCGGTAGGCTGGCCCTTGGCGACCAGGTCCGCGCACATATCACATTTGCGAACTAGCGGCGCGGTCTTTGCCCATTCATATTTGGGAACGAAGAAGGGGCACGCCAACATGCAGTAGCGGCAACCCATGCAGCGGTCGCCGTCGTAGGATACGGGACCATCGGGGGATTTGCGAAACGCGCCGACGGGGCAAACGGAAACGCAACTGGGATCCTGACAATTCATGCACAGGCGGCGCATGAACTTGTCGTCTTTAGTGAGAACGACGGTGAGCTTGTGTTCGGACTGCTTTTGCTCCGCGGCGATGTGGTCGTCGTAGGGAAGGCCGTGATGTTCGGCGCAGGCCTTCTCACACATCTTGCAGCCGATGCATTGTCTTGCATCGTAAAGAATGCCTTTGCTCATGGTGGGAGCGCTCTCCTGGAGCGAGCTTCTGGACTGGGCCGCTTTCTGGGGCACGATCTATCGTGGCCGCACGGCTTGTGACGAAGTTCAGCAGGGGTGACGGTAGTGGAGATGAATTCTTCCGCATGGTCGTTGGCCCACTGAAAGTTTGCCAGAGAAATTGGGGGTTTCCTGTGATGTTGGGTATGGGTCGAGGTGACGGGGGTCACTTTTCGCTGTAAGTAGTTTCAGCTGAGGGGTTTTGTTACAGGGGTTGGGGGGCAAGGCATGGGGTAACGGGCGAAGTGGCGCACAACCAAGCCCAGTGCGCAAGCACTGGGTCCACAACCAAAAAAGCCGAGCGCCGTAGGTGTGTCGCGCCTCTGGCGCTGGCTCATTGGATGCAGGAGAAGTCTGGGTACGGTGGAAACCCAAGATGCCGGCCTGAAGGCACGGCGCTACAACGGCAAGAGGACCCAAGACCCACCCTGGAAAACCTAGGGTGGGGCACCCGGGAGAAGAGGGATTCCTCACTTCGCGGACTTCGTTCGGAATGGCGTGGTTTTTTGTTGGGAGGTAGTTTGAGTTGGATAGGTAGTTTGAGTGGTAGGCGTGAGTTTTGTAATGGAGGAGGAAAGAGGAAGGCCCCGGTTGGATTTGCCGGGGCCTTATTTATTTACTGATTGGGGGATAGGGTTGCGCGATTAGGTTAGGAAGAATTCGCGGGTGATTTCGGTCCATTTGGTGGTGGGCATTTGGACTGTGAGATCGTGGACGGCTACGCCACCGTCTTGGGCAACTGCGCCGGCCAGAGCGGGAATGCGCATCTGCAGGCGATTCGAGGCTTCCGCCATCCACTTGCGAGCCAGCGTGCCATTCAGAAGATTGCGGAAATTGATGGCGAGATCGGGAGCGAGTACGGAGACGAACCAGCCCTGTCCATAAGGATCGTTGTTGAGCATGGACGCGTTTTCGAGAAGAACTTCATTGACGCTGGTGACTTCGCCTTCGACGGGGGAAACGAGTTCGGTTTTCTGTCCATCGCGCATGAGGATGGCGAACTTCTGGCCCTGACGGAGCCACTGGCCGCGCTTTGGGAGAGAGATTTCGTCGATCTTGCCAGCGAGGCGCGCGCCGAAATCATCGATGCCGACGCGAACTAATGTTGGGCTTTCCTGCTGCGCCCAAGTGTGCCCCTGATGATAGCTGCGATTTGCGGGGAGTTCGAAGCCGGCGACGATGGTCGGCAAGGCGCGCGGCAGAACGGCTTCGGCTTCTTCGCGGGCTGCGGCGGTTTCGCGGGCTTCCCTGCCCTTGCGAACGTAGTCGATGGTGAGAAAGATGGCGAACATTGCGAGCATCAGAATAACTGTCATGGCGGCTCTCCTCGGTAGGTGTTTGCTTCTAATTTTCAATTCTTATAGGGGCATTTGGGTGGCCACGGTGGGCGAAGATGGGCGCGGAGGGTTAATCGGTTTGTGGGGAAGGAGTTAGGGATGTTTTATGGGGAATCGGTGGAAGGAGGAAATGTTGATGAATGATGCGTTTCTCAGCGGGGGTAGGAGGAGGAGTTGGGTGCGGGGTTGTAAGTTATGGGAAACGTGATGGATGAGGGCGGGAATTGGGGTGATGAAAAAGATTGCGGGGGTGTGGAGAGATTCAGCGGGGAGAGATTGCGTTGGTGATTGGTGGTTGAAGATTAGATTGAGATCCCTCGTCGCGGACTCCTCAGGATGACAGCGTTTTTTTTTGTGGAGGGGACGGATCGATCGGGAGCGGGCTCGCGGACTCGCAGGGGGCACGATATATCGTGCCCCTACACGATATTGGTTTCGCTTGGCGTAGAGGAGGAAGCCAAGCGCATGGGATTTTGAGCGTGGCGCACCTACGGCGCGCGGCGTTTTTGATTGTTTACCCAGTGCTTGCGCGCTGGGCTTAGTTCTGTCGCGCCTCTGGCGCTAGGCGGTGTTGGACGGGGATTATCCTGGAGAGGTGGAAAGTTAGAGGCTCGCGGCGTTGCCCTTCGCCACAGGGCTTTTGTGGGTTTGATGGATTCTAGGAAAACGGCCCGCCTCGGAAGGCGGGCCCTACAAAAGCGGGCTTCGGTGCGAGGGTTATTTGGGAAGGTAGAAGGATTGGATGGAGTGGAGGACGGAGTTTTGTTGGGCTTCGGATAGTTCGGGGAAGATGGGCAGGGAGAGGACTTGGTGGCTGGTGGATTCGGCGATGGGAAATTGGCCGGGGCGATAGTTGAGGGAGGAGAACGCTTTTTGTAGGTGGAGGCACAGGGGGTAGTAGATTTCGGAAGGGATGTTGGTTTTGGTGAGGTGGTCTTTTAGTTCGTCGCGACGCTGGGCACGGATGGTGAATTGGTTGTAGACGTGGTGGTAGGCGGACGGTGGGACTGGCGGAGGAGTGATGAAAGGGGCGAGGCCGGGTTCTTCGAATAGTTGGCGGTAGCGTTGCGCGCGATCGGCGCGGCCGGCGGCCCAGGCGTCGAGATGGCGAAGTTTGACGCGCAAGATGGCGGCTTGCAGCGCGTCCAGGCGGCTGTTGACGCCGCGAATTTCGTGAAAATATTTTTGCTTGCTGCCGTGGACGCGAAGCATCTGGAGACGCTCGGCCATGGCGGGATCGTTGGTGGTGATCAAGCCGCCATCGCCGGCCGCGCCGAGATTTTTGGAAGGAAAGAAACTGAAGCAGCCAAAATCGCCGAAGGTTCCGGTGAAGCGGCCGTTGTAGCGAGAGCCGATGGCCTGCGCGGCGTCTTCCACGACAAGAAGATTTTTGGATTTGGCGATGGCGAGGATGGGAGCGAGATCGGCGGGAAGTCCGAAGAGATGGACGGGCATGATGGCTTTGGTGTTTGCGGTGATGGCGGGTTCGATATTTTTGGGATCGAGATTGAAGGTGACGGGATCGATGTCGACGAAGACGGGCTTGGCGTCGAGTTGGAAGATGGAGCCGGCGGTGGCAATGAAGCTGAAGGGAGTGGTGATGACTTCGTCGCCGGGACCTATGCCGGCGGCCATGAGAGCGAGGATTAAGGCGTCGGTACCCGAGGCGCAGCCGATGGCGTGCTTTGCGCCGAGTTTGGCGGCGATTTCTTGTTCGAAGAGTTTCACTTCAGGGCCAAGGATGAATTGCTGGCTTTCGAGGACGGTGGTGACGGCGGCGAGGACTTCTTCGCGGATGGAGGCGAACTGGGCTTTCAGGTCCAGGAAAGGAAATGGAGCGATTTTGTCGGCTGGTGCTGGTGTCATGGGTTTTTCGTTGAAGGAGATCGGAGTCCTCAGGGGCTAAAGCCCATTCTTGCTCATTTGTTATGCCAGGGCTGAAGCCCTGGCCCCCTAAAGAGAAGAAAGAGTTCCACAATAAAGATACTCCCTAAGGGTGGCAGCGAAAAAACTAAAAAAGACTGCCCTCCGCGGCTAAAGCCGCACAGATCTTACCGCAGTTATGGCATGGCTGAAGGCATGCCCTACCACCGCCCAAGAAGGACGGCCCGCACGAAGATGGTTGTGTTGGGTGGACTCTAAACCCGCACCGTTGGAAAGCTGGGGCACCTGCGGCTGAATTGGGTGGCGAAACCCAAGAAAAAGCACGGGACTAAAGTCCCGCCACTACAAGGGCGGCTGCATGGCTGAAGCCATGCCCTGACTTAGGCCATGCCGCCAACTTCCTGCTGATAGTGTAATGCAATTTTTGGTGGATTATTGGATTGGGTTGGCGCGGAAATATTCGTCCAGGCCGGATTGGATTTCCTGAACGCTGCGCTGAATGTTCTTGTCCATGCCGACGGCGAGGGCGGAGACGGTTTTCTCGGCGACTGGCTCATCGTAACTGTAGGAATGTTCCCAGACGGTCGTGCCGGTTTTGCGATCGCGCAAGCGGACGACATAGCTGAGGCGGGCCACGATGGTGGGACCATCGACTTCCTTAAAATCGTAAAGGTAACCGGCGAGGATGTACCGGCCCTCGGGGTCAGCGCGCAGGCTGTAAACGGATTTGAAACGGCCAGAGGCGCGCAGCCCGCGGATCAAGGCGTACTGCAACATTTCGACCGGCGGATCGGCCCAGCGCTGATATTCGTACGTGCCCATTTCCGGAGAATCGAAGCCGTAGACAATTTTGTTGTCGAGATAGAGATTGGAGGATTCGAAGGGACGGACCATGAGGGCGGTGTTTATGGCGTCCGGGGCGACGACAGACTTTGTGGGATAGCTGATCTGGTAGTACTTGATAGGACGAGGACTACCACAAGCGGCCATGGCGAAGGAAACCAGAGCGGACGTGGCAAGAAGTGACAGGCGGCGAGCCCGCGAGGAATTGCGGCAAAGGATTGCGCTGAGAAAACGGAAAGAATTGGCGATCATGGCTTGTCTCCAGGCTTGCGGTCGGGACGGGTCCCGGGTTCGATGAGAGTTGAGGGACGAGTCTTGATGGTGTCCGTGAACTGTTTCAAATTCTCAGAAACAATGCGGAGGTTGTTCAAGAGTTCCTCAATGTTGTAATCGTTGTTGTCCAGCAGGTTCTGGACCTGAACGGTGATGGCGTTCACATTATCCAGAGCTTGCCTAAGTTTGATGACGGAGGCGCGGATATCTTCCTTGTTATCGCCGACGAGGCTATCGACTTTTTTGAGTGTGCCATCGGCCTGGTTGATGGTCTTGTGGATCTGATCGAGGAGCGGCGCGATTTTGTCGGATGCGACGCTGACATTATTCAGAGTGTGTTTGATCTGAGGACGATTCTCCTCGAGCATTCCGTGGAGATTGGAGAGAGAGGCGGAAACGTTCTGGCGGTTTTGGTCATTGAGGAGATCATTCACGCGATCGACGGTGATTTTCAGCTGAATGACGCGATCGTTGAGATTCGTCAACAATTCCTGGGCCTTGGGCGCCAAGGTATTGATTTGCGCGGTGAGATCGTTGAAGCCGATGTAGGGATCGGACGGCAGGAGAGCGCCATTGGGTGCGCGCGGGGCGCTGGGAGAACCTGCCCTGATTTCCAGGTGATTATCGCCGAGCGGGCTGAAACTGAGAATGGAAACATGGCTGTCGGTCTTCACGGGAATATCGCTTTCGACGCTGAACTGCATGTCCATGAGAGAAGGATCGGTGGGATCAATCTTGAGGGCTTCGACGCGCCCGATCTTGGGACCACC
This sequence comes from Candidatus Acidiferrales bacterium, assembly GCA_963701055.1. GTDB lineage: Bacteria > Acidobacteriota > Terriglobia > Acidiferrales > UBA7541 > Acidiferrum. The sequence goes on from OY969563.1 coordinate 3,661,769, forward strand.
TTCGAAGCGAACGGTGGCGCCCGGTTCGAGGCCAGCCGCGTTGTGAAACCTCGCGTGGTACATGGTGGCGGAAGTGGTAAAGACACCGGTCAAGACGAACACCGCGAAGATCAAGAGCGCGACGGCGATAAGAACAAAGACACCGACAAAGACCTGCTCACGCCTAGCATCCATCTCTACCTGCTCTTCCCCTGACGGCCTTCACCCTGTTTGGAGGAAGGTTCCGTCAGCATTTGCAGATAATCCAATTCCTGAGCAACCGCGGGTTCGGGGACGCGATCGAGAAACTGCCGCACCTTGGGATGCTTGCTGTTTTGCATTTCCTGGACCGTGCCCATGGCGACGACATCACCTTTGTTGATCAAAACCATGCGGTCGGCGATCAAATAGGCACTGGCAAGTTCGTGCGTGACCACGATGATGGTCATGTGAAAGGCCTTTTTCAACTCCAGAATTAATTGATCGATGCCGGCGGCGATGATGGGATCGAGTCCGGCAGAAGGCTCGTCGAAGAAGAGGATTTCGGGATCCATGGCGAGGGCGCGGGCGACGGCGGCGCGTTTCTTCATGCCACCGCTGAGTTGGGAAGGAAAATAATCCTCGAAGCCGGATAATCCGACCTGATCTAGCTTCAGGCGCACCATGATTTCCACGGTGGATTGTTCCAGTTGCGTGTGCTCGACGAGCGGGAGGGCCACGTTTTCGCCGACGGTCATGGAGCCGAAGAGGGCGCCGCCTTGAAAAGACATGCCGAGCCTGGTGCGAATTTCGTCGCGTTGGGCACCGGTGATGGCGGCGAAATTTTTGCCGCGAATCCAGACTTCGCCGGACGTGGGAATTTGCAAGCCGACAAGGGTGCGCAGCAAAGTGCTTTTGCCGGAGCCGGAACCGCCGAGGATGACGAGGGTTTCACCACGCTGCACATCAAAGCTGATGCCGTGAAGGATTTCGCGACCGCCATCGTAACTGACGCGGAGATCGCGTATGGAGATCATGGGACCGGAGAGTTCCGCGGACGAAGTTGTGGGTAGTTTGGCCATAAGGGTTAAGTCGACAAAACAAAGAACAGCATTGTAAAGATGAGATCAACCAAAATCACAAGGAAAATCGAGACGACGACGGCTTTGGTGGTGGAACGGCCCACTTGTTCCGCGCCACCGCCGGTGTTGAAGCCCTCCAGGCAACCGACGGCAGTGATGGTGACGCCGAACATGAAACTCTTGATGAGACCGGTGATGACATCGCGGAGGAAGAGGGATTCGAGCGAGGCGCTGATGTAACGCTGGAAGGTGAAGTCCGCCTTGAGCACGCCGAACAGCGAGCCACCGAGAATGCCCATGAAATTGGCCCAGATGGTGAGGCAAGGCAGCATGACGATCATGGCGACGAATTTGGGGGCAACGAGGAAGTCGACAGGATCGATGGCCATGGTTTCGAGCGCGTCGATTTCCTCGGTGACTTTCATGGTGCCGATTTCGGCCGCGAAAGCGGAACCGGAACGGCCAATGACAATGACGGCGGTGATCAACGGACCCAATTCGCGGGTCATGGAGAGGGCCACGGCGCTGGCAACAAAACTCATGGCGCCAAAGCGCTTCAACTCGTAAGCAGCCTGGAGAGCAAGGATCAAGCCGATGAAAAAGGTGATGAGGGAGAGAATGGGAAGGGCACGCACGCCCGCTTCCATGGCTTGAGAGACAACTTTCTGAATGCGCGAGTGTTTGCCCTGGAATGGCCCGATGAAGGTGAAATACGCGGCGCGAGCGGTCAACATCGCCAGTTCGCCGACGTAGGAAATACCGCCGAGCACGGTGCCACCGATTTTTCGAATAAATTCCAAGTAAGCGTCCACCTGATTCCGGAAACTTTGCGGCCCTTAGGACGCGAGGGCTTGTTCTTCTGTATCGTAGATTTCAAAAATTTTCTGAAGGCGAGAGAGCTCGAGCACTTCCCTCACCGAGGAACTAAGACCATAGAGAATCAAACGAGCGCCGTTATCGCGTGCGGCCTTGAGGCCCTCCACGAGGGAAGCTATACCGGAGCTGTCGATGTAACGCACGCTCTTGAGATTGAGGAGGACCTTGGGCGTGTGCTTGTCCTTGATCTCTCCCAAAAGCGCTTTGCGCATGGCCGGAGAATTCGCCAGGTCTATATCGCCGGAGATATCCAAAATGGTCATGCGGTCAGAAGGTCGGGCAGCAATCTGCACAGTCTAATCTCCTTGAGGTTTTTCTTCCGGCTTGGACGGTGCCAGATATTTGACCATGCGCAGCAGATTTTTGCCATTCGAGCGGCGAAATTCTACTACGTCCATGCTCTGCTTCATAAAGTGAAGCCCCAAACCGCCGGGGCGAATTTCTTCGAGAGACCTGCCGCGAAGCTTGGCGAGATCGATGGGAGGGCCGGAGTCCGAAAGAAGAATCTCCAGGCCGCCGCCCGGTTTATGGCTAAGCGGGTCGGGAGGCAAGCGCCAGCAAGCGACTTCGATGGGGAGGCCGCGTTGGTTTTTGTAGGCGTGGCGAATGACGTTGGCGAGGGCTTCGTCAACGGAGCGGACAATGGCGCGAGATTCGGCTTCAGGAAAATGTACGACCTCGGTTGCTCGTTGCAGAGTGGCGCGAACGAGACAAAGCGCTTCGGGATTACTTTGCAGAGACAACCGTAGCAGCAGTTCTGCGCGCGGCCGCGTTCCCTTCCCCTCGAGCTTCTGAATTGGCTTCGGGACACGCACCCGACCGTGTATCTCCGTGACCATCGGGAATGTAGTCGATCCCCCGGTTGGGAGACGATGACATTTTCCAAGGCGGCTGACAACCAATTTGTTCTGAGGAGACTTGGTGCTACTTGAGGGCGGAGTAAAGGGCAAGGATTCGGGAGTTTTTGTTGGCGAGAGGAAGGCTAGAAAAATCCAAGAGCGATTGGCAAGATTTGGTGGGTTGCGGACGTGGGAAGCGCAGTGCAGTGGCTGTAGGGGGAAGAACCCAAGAGCTGGCATGAAAGCCAGCGCTACAAATCCAGGAGCACAGGCAGGAACGCCTGTGCCATGCGGAAAGACCCAAAACCCACCCTTCGCAAAAGGCGCTCACAGTGGGCACCCAGGAGGAGAAAAAGCAGGGTCCGTCGCTGCGCTCGGGTGACAGTTTTTATTTTTTTTGAGGAGGAACCCAAGAGCTGGCATAAAGCCAGCGCTACAAAACCGGGAGCGCGTGTGGAGTTACCTGAGGGCGGAGTAGAGGGCTTGCTTCCAGCGGGCATTGTCGATGGTCCAGAGGATTGAGGCTTTGTGGCCAGTGGCGAGAGCTGCGGTCCAGACGGAGCGATTGCGATCGTCGGCGGCGACGTTGAGGCGGTCGACGACGGTCATGCCGCGGGTAAGTTCGCTGTCGCACTCGATTTCGAGGAAGTGATCGGACTGCGCGGTGACGATGGAAGGATCCAAAGCGACGGCCATAGCTATCGGATCCGGTAAGGAGATGCCGTGCTGTCCGGTTTGCACGAAGAAGGCTTCCTGGCCGCGGCTGTTGCATTCAATGGCGAATGTGGCGACGGGATTGTTGAAGTTGAGGACGTGCTGGATGTCCGAGGGACTCAGAACGGCTTCATCGCGGCAGAGGTGCCAACCGACAAGTTCGATGGGAAGGCCGCTGCGGGCGACGATGCCAGCGGCTTCGGGATCGCACCAGATGTTGTATTCGGCGGCGGGCGTGACGTTACCTTCGCAGCACGGAGCGCCGCCCATGACAACGCAGCGACCGACTTTGGCGGCGATGGCGGGCCGTTTTTCTATGGCTAACGCGATGTTGGTGAGCGGGCCCAGCGTGACCAGGATTAGGCCCGGGTGGGACTCGATGGTGGCGATGATGGCGTCGGTGGCGTTGCGTTGTTCCGGGGAGCGCGTGGGCAAAGGATAGCCGCGATCACCCAAGCCGTCGCGGCCGTGGAACCAGTCCGCGCTGTGGTGGGGGCGGGTTAGGGGTTTTTCGGCGCCGGTGAAAACGGGGGCGGTGGAGTTGCAGAGTTCGGCGGTGTAGAGGGCGTTACGGGAGGCTTGCGAGACGGGGACATTGCCGGCGACGGTGGTGATGGCTACGACGTCTATGTGGGGATTGCGGAGAGCCATGATCAGGGCTACGGCGTCGTCGGAGGCGGTGTCGGTGTCGACCAGGAAGTGGCGAGTCATGGGCGGGTAGGATAGCAAAGAATTCGAGAGGCGACACGTAGCGGCGGCGTGTGGGGTGCCCGGGCGCGCGCCTTGCGCGGGGACGGATGGTTGGGAGACGAGGACTGTTGGTTGAGATCCTTCGTCGCGGACTCCTCAGGATGACAGTGCGTGGGGCGCGGCTGTGCGGCGCCCCTACAGGAGAGGGGACAAGTTATTTGTGATGAGAGTTGAGTTATGGGGTTGGGTTGGATCTCTAAACCCGCACCCTTGGAAAGCGAAGGGTGCGGCACCCATCAACCCAAGACTAACCCTTTGACGGACTCAAAGTGGGCAAGCCGGAGTGATCATGGCGTAGGGATGATTGTCCTACAGGGGTTGCTGTAGGGTGGATCGGGGATGTGCTGGATTGTGGCTGTAGCTGTTGGAACGCAATCTAATTGGTAATGCGGGTTTGGCGGGATGTGCGTGGGTGATGCGTTGAGTGGAAAAATTGGGGCGGTGGATTGGATCAGGGCGCATTGGGGATCGGGACGCGGCGGGAAACACCGGTGGCTGAGAAACCTGCTAGGCGTCGTGGAACGGTTCTGGGCGGGATGGCAGGTGCAGGCGGCCAAGGACATGGCGGCAGAGGTTTCATTTTACTTTGTGCTTTCGTGTTTTCCGTTCCTGATGGTGCTGACGGCATTGCTCTCGTGGATGCACCGGACGTCGGGATGGTATGCGTTTTCATTCTGGTTGACAGATTACATGCCGACGAGCGCGCGGGACACGGTGCTGACGACGATGGAGGAATTATCGAAGGATTCGGGTCGATTTTTTTCCTTGGGGCTGGTGCTGACGATCTGGAGCGCATCGACGGGATTTCTGAGCTTGATGGATGCGTTGAGCAAGATTTATGGAGTGAAGGATGAGCGAAGTTATTTGAAGCGCCGGGTGATTGCGGTGTGCGCAACGCTGGTGGCGGCGGTGTTTTTGGTGATTTGTTTTGGGGTGTGGAGCGCGGGGCACATGGTGGCGGGATTGATGTTTAGAGACACGTTGCCGTTTGATACGCAGTGGTGACTGGTTCCCTGGGTGGTGACATTGGTGATGATTTCGCTGGCGGTGGATTTGATCAATTATTTTTTGCCGAGTAAGCGGCTGCCGTGGAGGCGGGTTACACCGGGAACGCTGCTGACGGCGCTGTGTTTTGTGGTGGCGAGCGCGCTGCTGAGCTTGTACGCGAATCACAATCCGAACATTTCGCGGATTTATGGAACGCTGACTGGATTTATCGTGATGATGCTGTGGATTTACCTGCTGAATCTGAGCATGTTGCTGGGCGCGCAGACGGATGCGGCGGTGGCGGGGCCGGTGGGAGTGCAATCGTGAAGAGACGAAACGGAATGCGAATCGTGGCGGCGGGGTTTGTGGCGGCGATAGCGCTGGCGATTACGGCGCCGTGGGGAAGCGCGCAGAACAGCGGGGCAAACGATAACGGCGATGTGCTGATGCACCTGAATGCGGCGATCAACTGGTACAAGAGTTTGACTACGAAGGTGCCGGCGGGAACGGAAGCGAGCGACGCGATTTATCTGAGCAACGCGGAGGATTATGGAGCGCAGGTGGTGCGACTGGCGTTTCAATCGGCGCGGGCACAAGCGGATCTGGCAACGCAGACGAGTGCGGGGGGAAACGGGGCGACCGGCGGCGCGACGAGTGGACCGGCTCAGAAGTATACGCAGATGGAGAACGAGGTTTCGCAGAGGATTGCGGACGACGAGTCGCAAATTGCGGCGCTGAAGCAGAAACGGCCGTCCGGAAAGAATGCCGGCAACGTTGCGGCGCAGCAGCAATCCCTGGAAGGAAAGCTGGCATTGGACAAAGCGACGCTCAGCGCGGTGCAACAGCTGAAAGCTTTCGTGGAGCAGAGCGCCGCGGGTGGGACAGGATTAAAAGGAAGCATCAACGAGCTGGCGCGGTCTGTGCCGGAAGTGCTGGAGACGCAGGTGAACACGAAACCGGGCACAGCGACCAGCGCAAAACCGGCGGTGGCTGCGCCGAGGTCGGGACTGCTGGGGCAGTTGGTTACGCTGTATGAGGAGATGCAGAGCATACGATCGATTGAGCAGCGGCTAGACGAAAACGACAGCGTACAGAAGATTGCGACTGACTTAAGAACACCGCTACGGAATGCGTTGACGAATACCTTCCAGCAAGAGAAGGATCTGGCGGCGAAGGCCGGAGTGACGCGGGACCAATACGACACGCTGACAGAACGGTTCAAAGCACTATCGGGAGCGCTGGTGCCACTGAGCGAGGAAGTGCTGGTGCTGGACCAGAGCCGGTCGAATTTATTGGAATGGAGAAAAGCGCATACGAATGAATCGCGGGGGACGCTGATCGCGTTGTTGTCGCGAGTGGCGGTGATTCTGCTGGCGGTGGGGCTGGTGCTGGGGTTGGCGGAAATCTGGAGGCGGCTGACGTTCCGTTACATACACGAGCCGAGAAGGCGGCGTCAGTTCATGGTGATCCGGCGGTTCGTGATGGGTTTTCTGATCTTTCTGGTGACCGTGATGGGATTTGCGAGCGAATTCAGTTCGCTGGCGACGTTTGCGGGCTTGTTGACGGCCGGAATCGCGGTGGGACTGCAGACGATTCTGCTGTCTGTGGCGGCGTACTTTTTTGTGATTGGGCGATACGGAATCAGCGTGGGCGATCGCGTGAGCGTGGCGGGAGTGACGGGCGATGTGATCGATGTTGGGTTGGTGCGATTTTATTTGATGGAATTCGCGGGAACTGGGGCGGATTTGTATCCGACGGGAAGAATCGTGGTGTTTTCGAATGCGGTGCTGTTCCAGGCGACGACTCCGCTGTACAAGCAACTGCCGGGCACGCGGTATACGTGGCATGAGGCGGTGATTCCGCTGTCGGCGAAGGCGGATTACGGATTGGTGGAGGGAGCGCTGGATGCGGCGGTGAGTCCCGTATACAAGGAATACAGTTTGGACACGCTGTGGCACCGGCGGAATTTTGATCCGACGGATATTGCGATCGATCCACCAGCGCCGGAACACCGGCTGCAATTCGCGGACAGCGGGCCGGAACTGGTGGCGCGCTATCCGGTGGAACTGAACCACGCGGCGGAAATGGACGACAAGATCAGCAAGGCGCTGATGGATGCTATCCATGGGAACGAGGAGCTGGCGGGCGCGGTTTCGGGGACGCCGAAGATTCGGGCGGCGGTAAAGGGGTGAGTAGGGCGATACGCTGATGCGCCGTTTAGGATTTGCGTCGCATCTGATCGAATGCAGTGAAAATGGTATACAGGGTATTGCTTCGGGTTTTACGGAAAAGCGTTCATGGCAATACGGGGGCGGGTATTGGAGCATTGGGGCATCTGGGGTTAAGACGGGCGCAACCTTCTGTCAGGAGTGAGTGCAAAAACAAATATGATCGAGGATCAGATCCTGGACCGGGTCGGTTTGGCCGATTTGTATAATTGGGGCTCGAATCATTTCCGAAAATTAAAAGATTTACAGATCAGCGAAGGCCTGCCGCATCCACGCGGGGCAACGTGGGACGGACAGGGCGTGAACTTTGCTTTGTTTTCCGCGCATGCGACCAAGGTGGAGCTGTGCCTGTTTGACGACACGGGCAAAGAGGAACAGCAGCGCATTGAATTGCCTGAATTCACGGATGAAATCTGGCACGGATACGTGAAAGATCTTCGGCCGGGCACAGTGTATGGATTTCGTGTGCATGGCCCGTACAAGCCGGAGAAGGGGCACCGGTTTAATGCGAACAAGCTGCTGCTTGATCCTTACGCGCGCTTGCACGTGGGTTCGCTGCAATGGAATGACGCGTGTTATGGATACACGGTGGGGGCGGAGAACAAGGACCTTTCGTTCGATGAACGAGACAGCGCGCCGTTTGTGCCGAAGTGCGTGGTGGTGAATCCAGAATTTCGCTGGCGGCCGAGCACGACGCGGCGGCACGCCACGCCGTGGAACCAAAGCGTGATTTACGAGTTGCACGTGAAGGGCTATACGAAACGGCATCCGATGGTGCCGAAGAAAAAGCGCGGAACATATGCGGGGCTTGCGCAGAAGCAGGTGGTGGAATACATCAAGTCGCTGGGCGTGACGGCGATTGAGCTTTTGCCGGTGTGCACGTTTGTGGACGACCGCAGCTTGCAGGAAAAAGGACTGACGAATTATTGGGGATACAACTCGATTGGATTCTTTGCGCCGGACCCACGCTATGCAGCGGACTCTGGAAATACGCTGAATGAGTTCAAGCAAATGATCGCGCGCTATCACGAGGCAGGCATCGAAGTGATTCTGGACGTGGTTTACAACCACACGGCGGAGGGCAATGAGCTGGGGCCAACGCTGTCGTTCAAAGGAATCGATAATGCGAGCTACTACCGGCTGAATGCGGACAATCCGCGGTATTACGTGAACGACACTGGAACCGGAAATACGCTAAATATTTCGAACGCGCGAGTGATTCAGATGGTCGCGGACAGTTTGCGTTACTGGCACCAGGAAACACAGGTGGATGGATTCCGGTTTGATTTGGGGACGATTCTGGCGCGGGAGCCGAACGGTTTCGACCAGCAGAGCGGATTTCTGGCGGTGTGCAGCCAGGATCCGGTGCTGCTGGAAGTGAAGAAAATCGCTGAGCCGTGGGACTTGGGGCCTGATGGATACAAGCTGGGCGCATTTCCGCCGGGATGGGCGGAGTGGAACGATAAATTTCGGGATACGGCGCGAGATTTCTGGAGGAATGGTTCGTCGATCGGAGATTTGGTGCAGTGGCTATGCGCGTCAGCGGCTATCTTCGACCAGCATGGGCGCAAGCCGTGGACTTCAGTAAATTTTGTGACGGTGCATGACGGGTTCACGTTGAACGACCTGGTGAGTTACAACGAAAAGCATAATGAGGCAAATGGCGAGGATGGGCGGGACGGAACATCGGACAATCGTTCGTGGAATTGCGGCGTGGAAGGTCCGACGGACGATCCGGCGATCAACAAGCTGCGCGAAAAGCAGATTCGCAATTTTCTGGCGACGACGTTGCTGGCTCAGGGATTGCCAATGATTCTGGCGGGCGACGAGTTTCACCGAACACAGCGCGGGAATAACAATGCGTATTGCCAGGACAATGAATTGAGCTGGGTGGACTGGTCGCTGGCGGAGAAAAACCGGCCGACGATTGATTTTGTGCAAACGCTGACTTCGCTGCGGAAGCTTTATCCGGTGTTGCGGCGGAATCGATTTCTGACCGGGGCGTTCAACGAAGAACTTGGCGTCAAGGATGTGACGTGGATTCATCCTTCGGGTGCTGAGATGAATGATGAGACGTGGAGGGATGCGGGCTTGCGATGCGTGGGAATGCTGATTGACGGGCGCGCGCAGGCGAGCGGCGTTCGGGAACGCGGCAGCGACGCAACGCTGTTGCTGATTTTTAACGGCAGCGCGGAGGCGGTGAAATTTAAGTTGCCGCAGCCGGTGGATGGGAAGGGATGGAAGTTGCAGCTGGATACAGATGGATTGTCGGCGATGGCGCTGGACCGGCAGTTTGCGCCGCTTGAGGAAGTGGAGATTGCGGACCGGTCGGTGAGTGTGTTTTTGATGTATTAAAAGAGCTGAGGATCGGAGTCCTCAGGGGCTAAAGCCCAGTTCTGGGCTCTTAATGTCGGAGCTGAAGCTCCGACCCCCTAAAGAGTGGATTCTGGAAACAATCCGCCCGGATTGAAGAAAACTTACTTTGTTCATGATTCCCCGCGCCACGTATCGCGTTCAATTTGGCAAGGATTTTGGATTTGAGGATGCGGCTGGGATTGCGCCGTATCTGGCGGAGCTGGGGATCAGCCATGTGTATGCTTCGCCTTATTTATTGGCGCGACCTGGGAGCAAACATGGATACGACGTTACAAATCACAATGCGCTGAATGGGGAGTTGGGGGATGAGGGTGCGTTTGCGCAGATGAATGAGGCGTTTCGGAAACATGGACTGGAGCAGATTCTGGATTTCGTGCCGAATCATATGGGAGTGGGAGGAGCGGACAATCCGTTGTGGCTGGATGTGCTGGAGTGGGGGCGCGATTCGCGATACGCAGGATGGTTTGACATAGATTGGGATTCGCATTCGGAATATTTGAGCGGGAAATTGCTGGTGCCATTCCTAGGGGAGCAGTATGGGGCGGTGCTGGAGTCCGGGAAGATTGAGTTGCGATTCGATGAGAATGACGGGGCGTTCAGCGTTTGGTTGTATGGCACGCACAAATTGCCCGTGACGCCGCCGTCGTACCCAGAGATTTTTGGAAGTGGCACAGAGGTCGTGAAGGAACTCGCGGGGGAATTCGCTGTGCTGCGGGATCATTTGCCGGATGTGCAGGGGCGAGCCGCGGAGTTGAAGAAGAATTTGGCGGATCGATTCGGCAAGGACGCGCGGGTGCGCGAAGCGGTGGAAGGGGCGGTGGGGCGGTTTCAGGGGAATACTGGCGATGTGAAATCGTGGGACAGCCTGGATTCCTTGATTCATTTGCAGCATTGGAGGCCAACGCATTTTCGAGTGGCCGCGGATGACATTAATTACCGGCGATTTTTTAATATCAGCGAATTGGCGGGAATTCGCATGGAGCTTCCGGAGGTCTTTGAGCATACGCACCGGCTGGTTTTGCGACTGGCGAGGGAAGGCAGCTTGCAGGGATTGCGGATCGACCATATCGACGGGCTATATAACCCGAAGGAATATCTAGAAAAACTTCGCGGGAGTTTTGGGGAATCGTTTTACGTGGTGGTGGAGAAAATCCTGAGCGCGCATGAAAGCTTGCGCGAGGATTGGGCGGTGGACGGGACCACGGGTTACGAATTCTGCGCGCAGCTTACGGCTTTGCTGGTGGATGCTTCGGCGGAGCCCGCGCTGACGCGGCTTTATCGCGAATTTACGGGCGAGACGCAGGCTTTCAGCGAGATTGTGCGGGGATGCAAAATCAAGATCATGGAAAACGAGTTGGGCAGCGAGTTGGAGGCGCTGGCGCGAGACGCCGTGCGCGTGGCGAGGCTGGATTTACGCACAACGGATTTTACGCGGAGCATTTTGCGGCGGGCGCTGCGGCAGATCATCGCGTGTTTTCCGGTGTACCGGACTTACGTGGACGAATTGGGGCCGCAGGAAGAGGATGAACGGTACATTCACTGGGCGGTGGCACAGGCGAGCAAGAATGAAGAGGAAGTGGACGCGAGCGTGTTTGAGTTTCTGGAACGGCTGTTGACGGGAAGGTTGGCGGAGGGAAGTTCTCGCGACTTTTACAAACGGGCAGCGATTCGCTGCGCGATGAAAGCGCAACAATTGAGCGGGCCAGTGATGGCGAAGGGGCTGGAGGATACGGCGCTTTACCGGTACAACCGGTTTGTCGGGTTGAACGAAGTGGGAACTTCGCCGGGGCAATTTGGGTTGTCGGTTGCCGCGTTTCATAAAGAGAATGCGCACAGGGCGGAGCGATGGCCGCGGACGATGCTGGCGACATCGACGCACGACGTGAAACATGGTGAAGATGCGCGGGCACGGCTCGCGGCGTTGTCATTGGTGCCGGACGAGTGGGTGGCGAAAGTTGGGGCATGGAGCCGGATCTTGCGGGCGCGACGCGGGGATGTGGAAGGCACGGCGCCGCCTGCGCGGAATGACGAATATTTATTTTTCCAGAATTTGATTGCGACTTGGCCGGCGGAATTGACCTTGCCACGCGGGCTGAATGAGGCGGCGTTAGGGCGATATGCCGAACGATTGCAGGGGGCGATGATCAAGTCCGTGCGAGAGGCGCGGGTTCGTTCGAACTGGATTTCGCCAAACACAGCTTATGAGAATGCGATGACGGAATTTGTGAAAGACGCGCTGAATCCGGAGGTGGCCCAGACGTTTCTGGAGGCGTTTCTTCCCTTCCAGCAGCAGATTGCGGAGATGGGAGTTCGGAATTCGCTGGTGCAGGTGTTGCTGAAAATAACTTCACCGGGCGTGGCCGATTTTTATCAGGGGAGCGATTTGTGGAATCTGAGTTTGCCTGATCCGGATAACCGGCGGACGGTAGATTTCGGGGCGCGGCGGAAGATGCTTCGCGGGCTTCGCGATTCTGGCGGGAAGGACCGGCGAACTTTTCTTGGCGAACTTTTGAGGGATTGGCATGACGGGGCGATCAAGCTGGAGTTGATCCGGACGCTGCTGGCGTACAGGCGTGAAAATTCCGAGGTGTTTGAGAGGGGTGATTATGAGGCTTTGCAGACTTCGGATGAGGGCGGGGCGAGGGTTTGCGCATTTTTGCGGAGGACGGAGGGAGGAAGATTTTTGGCGATTGCGTCGCTGGATGCGCGAGTGGCGGCTGGCGATTTTCCGCGGGGGCGGTTGGGACTTGGGTCGCAAGGTAGTGTGACGACGCGGTGGATGGACGTGGTTGCGGAGCGGACGATTCGTGGGGATGGCGAGGGAGTGGATTTGGGGGATGTGTTTAGTGTGGTGCCGGTGGCGTTGCTGGTGCCGGAGTAGTAGTGGTGGCGCGAGGGGAGTCCTCAGGGGCTAAAGCCCGGATTTTGTTGGTTGCGGAGGTCGGAGCTGAAGCTTCGACCCCCTAAGCAAGAGGAGAACCCAAGAGCGCTGGCATGAAGCCAGCGCTACGAAACCGGGAAACGGATCGCCTTGGGAGGCGGACGTTACGACCGCGGAAAACCCAAGATGCCGGCCTGAAGGCCCGGCGCTACAAAGACGTACCCGTCGCGAATGACGGGTTGTGATTGTGGTGGCGATTGGAGTGGCGGTACACGTTCTACTGTATTGTTCGCTTAGGGGCGACCGCTTACAAAGGAGTTGGAGTCAAGTTTTTTGGAAAAGAGCAGAGACCATGGCAAGTCAAACGGTAGCAACACGATCGAAGGACAGTTCAGCGGAAGTGGAAGTTCGGAAAAATGATAACCAATTGCCGGACCGCGCGAACGAAGCAGTTGCGCGCAGGGCTCATTCGATATTCCTGGCCGCAGGCGCCGAGGATGGGCATGATTTGACACACTGGCTGCAGGCGGAATCGGAAGTGCTACGGCGGATTCCAGATATTCGCGAAGCAGCGTCGTGGTACACGGTGAATGTGCCGCTGCCGGGATTTGCGGCGGAACAGATTCGCGTGAACGTGGATGCGGCGCGCGCGCTGGTTGCGGCGGAAAAAACGCAGTCGAGCGACGGGCGTGGCGGAGATGGCATGCGGACCCGCATGGAGGAATCGGTTTATCTGGTGGCGAGCTGGCCGAGCGCAGTCGATCCGGCGACGGCGAGCGCTTATTTGAAAAATGAAAGTTTGATGCTGACTGCAAAGCGAGCGGACGCGACGTCGGCAAAGGCATAATTTCCCCCGGGACCGAGGATAGTTCGACACGACACGAGCAACCATTGCGATAAATGCCATCTCCCTTTCCATGGTGGTACCCCGTTGGTGCGCAACTCCATGAAGATGGGGTGGCTTTTCGCGTGTGGGCGGAGGGGCATGAGGCGGTATCGGTTCGCGTGAAGGATCGCGAGCACGAGCTCAGCGCGGATGTGGATGGATTTTTCTCGGGCATTGTCGCGGGCGCGCGCGAAGGCGACACTTATTCTTTTCTGCTTGACGGCAAAGGACCGTATCCTGATCCGGCGTCTCGCTTTCAGCCGGAAGGTCCGCACGGGCCGTCGCAAATCGTAAATCCAAACCATTTTTCGTGGAACGACAAGGAGTGGCCGGGACTGCGGCTGGCGCACCAGGTCGTTTACGAAATGCATATCGGAACGTTTACGCGCGGGGGGACTTGGCGTGCGGCGACCGGCGAGTTGGCTCACCTGGCGGAGTTGGGGATCACGGCGGTTGAGTTGATGCCGGTTTGCGATTTTGCGGGGACGTTTGGCTGGGGATATGACGGGGTGGATTATTTTGCGCCCACGCGGAATTACGGGATGGCGGATGATTTTCGAGCTTTTGTGAATGAAGCACATGCGCGCGGAATCGGCGTGCTGCTGGATGTGGTTTATAACCACGCGGGCCCGGATGGAAATTATCTGCCGACGTTTTCGGAACGCTACTTTTCCAAGGAGCGGCAGACGGAGTGGGGCGCGGCGATTAATTTCGATGGCGAAAAGAATGGACCGGTACGGGAATTCTTCGCTTGCAACGCGGCTTACTGGATCAAGGAATTTCACCTGGATGGGCTGAGGTTAGACGCGACGCATTCGATTTCCGATTCTTCGAAAATGCATATTCTTGAGGAAATCACGGAGAAGGCGCGACGGGCAGCGGAACCGCGCAGCATTATTGTGGTGGCGGAGAACGAGACGCAGGACACAAAGCTGGTGAGAACGAAAGCTGCGGGCGGTTACGCGCTGGATGCGATATGGAATGAGGATTTTCATCACACGGCGATGGTGGCGGCGACGGGAAGCCGGGAAGCGTATTTCGGGGATTATCTTGGATCATCGCAGGAATTGTTGTCGTGCATGAAGCATGGGTTTTTGTATCAGGGGCAGTGGTATAGCTGGCAGAAGAAGCGACGAGGCGGGAGCACGTTGGGAATTAATCCGGCGGCGATGGTGACATTTCTGCAGAATCACGATCAGGTGGCGAATTCCGCGCGGGGATTGCGGATTCATGAGCTGACGTCGTTTGGTCGATATAAGGCACTGACGGCGGTTTGCCTGCTGGCGCCGGGGACTCCGATGCTGTTTCAGGGGCAGGAATTTGCGTCGTCCGCGCCGTTTCTTTTTTTCGCGGATCACGAGGCAAAGCTGGCGGAACTGGTTCGCAAAGGGCGTGCGGATTTCATGAAGCAGTGGCGCAGCCTGGCGACGGACGGGATTCATTACGACGATCCTTGCGCAAGAGCGACGTTTGAGAAATGCAAGCTGGATTTTTCCGAGCGGGAGAAGCATGGGAAGATTTATGCGCTGCATGGCAATCTTTTGAAACTACGGAAGAATGAACCGCTGTTTTCCCGGCAGACCAGGGAGCTGGATGGAGCGGTTTTGTCTCCGGAAGCGTTTGTGGTGAGATTTTTTTCGCCGGATTATCCGGACGACCGGTTGCTGGTGGTGAATTTGGGAGTGCAATTGTGTTTGAATCCAGCGCCGGTGCCGCTGCTGGCGCCGCCGGAAAATGAGGCGTGGGAAACGTTGTGGTCGACGGAAGACGTGAAATACGGCGGAAATGGAACGGCGGCACTGGACACTGAGGACCAGAATTGGATTGTTCCCGCGCAGGCGGCGGTGGTGCTGCGACCGGTGAAGAAAGAAAAAGGTCCGGCGGCGTCATGAGCGAAACACTTTGCCGGGTGGCGTATCGAAAATCCGAGACGGAATCGCATGCGAGTTTATTGGATAAAGAGTGGCTGGTTACGAACGGATTGGGCGGGTACGCCTCCGGAACTCTTGCGGGAGTGATCACGCGAGGATTTCATGGCTACCTGGTGGCCGCGCTGCCGACACCGCTTGGCCGGATCATGATGCTGAACGATTTGATTGAGCGGGTGGAGATTCCCAACAGTTTATCGGTGCAGTTGAGCGGAGAAGAACGGGTGAATACTCCGCTGAAGACGCAAGGCGCGGAATACCTGGAGGAATTCCGGCTGGAAGACGGGATTCCGGTGTGGATGTTCCGATTCGGCGAATTGCTGATGGAAAAACGCGTGATCATGGTACACCGGCAAAATACGGTGCACGTGAATTACCGGCTGAAGAATGGGGCGGGAATCAATCTGAGCCTCCGGCCGTCGATCAATTTCCGGCCGCATGAAGCGCAGGTAAACACGCCGCTGGGGGGAAATTACGCGTTTACAGTGATTGAAGATACGTTTGAGATCGCGTCGCAGACGAATATTCCTCCGTTAAGAATGGTGCTGCACGGGCGAAATAAATCTCTGACGATGGATCGCACGCGTTATCACGAAATTGTTTATCGAATCGAGGAGAGCCGCGGGTATGCGGCGCGGGGCGATTTATGGAGCCCGGGATATTTTTCGGTATTGCTGACGCCGGATGATCCGGTGACGCTGGTGGCGTCGAGCGAATCGTGGGATGCGATTCGTGCCGTTACGCCGGAGTACGCGACTTCGGCGGAGATGCTGAGGCGGAAACGATTGCTGGCGCGAGCTACGGGCGTGCCGAAAGACAGCACGGCGGCGGAACTGGTGCTGGCGGCGGACCAGTTCATCATTATTCCTGAAGGACGCGGGGAAGATAGCTTGCGCGCGCGGGCGGCGGGGGATGATGTGCGGTCGATCATCGCGGGTTATCCGTGGTTCACGGACTGGGGCCGGGACACGATGATCACGATTGAAGGGCTGGCATTGACGACCGGGCGGCATACGGAAGCGGGATGGATTTTGCGCACGTTCGCGCATTATGTACGGCACGGGCTGATTCCAAATATGTTTCCCGAGGGGCGCGCGGGAGGGTTGTACCACACGGCGGATGCGACGCTGTGGTTTTTTCATGCGATCGCGAGATATCTGGCGGCTTCGGAGGACGAGCTGTTCCTTCCGCAGATGCTGCCGCTGCTGCAAGAGATTATTCGTTTTCACCTGGAGGGCACGGATTTTGGAATTGGAGTCGATCCGGAGGACGGATTATTGAAACAAGGCGCGCCTGGATACCAGTTGACGTGGATGGACGCGAAGGTGGACGACTGGGTGGTGACGCCACGGCGTGGCAAGGCGGTGGAAATCAACGCACTTTGGTACAACGCGCTTTGTTATATGGCGCGGTGGCTGGGGGAACATGGGCAGGCGGAAAAAGCGGCGGAGATGAAAAGGCATGCGGCGAAGTGCCGGGAATCGTTTCAGAAGCGGTTTTGGTACGAGCAGGGCGGATATTTGTACGATGTGGTGGATGGAGAAAATGGAGACGATCCTGCTTTGCGGCCGAACCAGATTTTTGCGATCTCGCTGGATTTTCCAGTGTTGGAGAAGGAAAAATGGGGCTCGGTGATGAGCTGCGTGGAATGCGAGTTGCTGACGCCGGTTGGTTTGCGATCGCTGTCACCGCGCGACAAGGATTTTAAGGCGAAGTATTTTGGGAGTTTGCGCGACCGCGACGCCGCTTATCATCAGGGGACGGTGTGGCCGTGGCTGATCGGGCCGTATATCGATGCGTGGCTGAAATTGCATCCGGAGAAGCTGGATGAGGCGCACAATTTATTGGGGGCGTTCGATAAACGGCTGATGAACAATACCGTGGGATCGATCGGCGAGATTTTCGATGCGGAGCCGCCGTATACGCACCGCGGGTGCGTGGCGCAGGCGTGGAGCGTGGCGGAGGTGCTGCGTTCACTAGTGAAAATTGCGAGTTTGAAAAAAAGTCAGGGAAGCAGCAAACTGGCTTGAGGCCGACAGGTTCCTTGTGAAAATCAGCCGCAGCAGCGGAATCCTGCTACACCCAACCTGCCTTCCAGGGAAATTTGGCATTGGCGATCTGGGGCCACAGAGCCGGCGCTTCGTGGATTTTCTGGCGGAAGCAGGGCAAAAGCTGTGGTGCGTGCTGCCGCTGAGTCCCACAGGGCCGGAAAATTCTCCTTATCAGTGCTGTTCGACGTTCGCGGGCAATTGTTTGTTGATCAGCCCGGACTTGCTGGTGGAGGAGGGATACCTTCCGCGCGGGGAGCTGCGAGCGGCGCCGCACTTCCCTGCCAGGCGCGTGGAGTTTGCGGCGGTGCGGAGTTACAAGGAATCGTTGCTGAAGAAGGCGTTTCGCAATTTCACGGCGAACGGGGATTATTCGCGGTTTGAGGGGAAGCACTCCTGGTGGCTGGAGAACTACGCATTGTTTATGGGGTTGCAGGAGGCGAACCGCGGCGTGGCGTGGACAACGTTTGATCCGCGGAAGAACCCGTCGCAAGAAACGATCCGCTATTACAAATTCGAGCAATACGAATTTTTCCGGCAGTGGCAGGCGCTGCACAAATATTGCGGGGAACGGAACATATCGATCATGGGCGATATGTCGTTCTATGTGGAACACAACAGCGCTGACGTTTGGAGCAATCGCGAGCTTTTCGATTTGCAGCGCGATGGAGAATCGCGCTATGTGGGCGGGGTTCCACCGGATTATTTCAGCAAGGACGGGCAGCTTTGGGGGACGCCGGTGTACCGGTGGGACAAGTTGGCCGCAAGCGGCTTCCAGTGGTGGATCAATCGACTTCGAAATGCGTTCGAATCGGTGGATTTGTTGCGGCTGGATCATTTTCGTGGCTTCGAGGCGTTCTGGAGTGTGCGCGCGGATCAAAAGACGGCGAGAAAAGGCCGTTGGGTGAAGGGGCCAGGGGCGCGGTTGTTTGATAGGGTGCGCAAGGAACTGGGGGACATACCGTTTGTGGCGGAAAATCTGGGAACGATTACGCCCGAGGTGGAAGAGTTGCGGCAGCGCTTTGGTCTTCCGGGGATGGCGGTGCTGCAATTTGGATTTGACCAGTGGGGCACGCACCGGCCGAACAATTATGTGCGCGAG
Organism: Candidatus Acidiferrales bacterium; assembly: GCA_963701055.1. GTDB lineage: Bacteria > Acidobacteriota > Terriglobia > Acidiferrales > UBA7541 > Acidiferrum. The sequence continues at coordinate 3,680,424 of OY969563.1, forward strand.
CTGGTGAGTTTTACGGGAACGCATGACAACGACACGACGGTGGGGTGGTGGAAGGCAACGCAGCGGGCGGCGCGAGGACGGGGGAGTGCGGAAGAACAAGCAGCCGTCGTGCATCGCGTGAAAAGTTATTTGCAGACGAAGGGCGAGGAGATTCACTGGTCATTTATTCAAGCGGTGCTGACGTCGGTGGCGGAGATCGCGATTATTCCGCTGCAGGATGTGCTGGGACTGGGTTCGGAAGCGCGAATGAATATGCCTGGGCGGGCTGAGGGAAATTGGGACTGGCGATTTGAGGATAAGCAGATCCATCGCGATGTGGTGGAGCGGCTGCGGGATTTGACGGCGGTTTCCGGGCGGTGAAGTTTCAGTCGTTGGATGGTAGATGTTGGAGATGAAGAGTCTGAGTGGCCCTCAGCGGCTAAAGATGCATTGTTTTTGCGGCAGTTGCGGCATGGCTGAAGCCATGGGCTGGCGAAAAACACTAGAACTTATCTCATAAATGCTTTGGGGTCGCCAAAGTCCTTGAAAAAGCGGCCGTTTAGATCGGGCCCAACCATTTATGAGATGGCTTCTAGTGTCCCAGACAGAGTCTGAAGCTCCGAAACCTTGGGGAGAAGAGAGCCCAAGAGCGCTGGCATAAAGCCAGCGCTACATGGAAGCCGGGAAACGGCCCGCCTCGGGAGGTGGGCCCTACAAAGCCTGGAAACCCAAGATGCCGGCCTGAAGGCACGGCGCTACAACTGCAAGAAGACCCAAGACCCACCCAATCAAACGGTCTCCTTGCGGATCCTCTCGCATAGGGCGTCAAATCGAGCTGCACGCGTCGGCTCTTGCGCCTGGCCTAATTTCCAACAAGCCAGTGTCGTGTCCGCAAACCAAACATGGCCTCGGGTTCATCCTCGACGAAATATCCTAGCTGGATGATAGCTTGCCAGCGCTCGTCGGTAGCGCTCTTCGGTGCGGGAACTCCAGGAAGAAGCCGTTCTGCTGCCGAAAGGGCGTTTTCAACGGACATTATGTATCTCCTGTGGTGGCGACAAAGTGTAGATACTATATCGTGCCGACGCTCAATTAGGCGTTTGACCAGAGGCTCGGTTATGAAAGCGGAAGATGCTATCTGAAAAAGCCCGAAAACGGCTGAAGCGGGTCAGTGACCGGTATAACGGCTTCGCAAATAACTATTTTGCACAGCTGGCGGGCTTAAAGAGGTATATTGCCGAGCGCGGCGGCAGTCGCACTCCCTGTACTGAAGGTCTGTTCGAGAACCGAAAAAGGCTGCCCTCAGCGCCTAAAGCCGCACTATTTTGCGGCGGTTGCGGCATGGCGGAAGCCGTGGCCAGCAGAGTGAACCAAGACCCACCCTTCGCGAAAAGCGCTCAGAGTGGGGCACCCGGGGAGAGGAGAAAAGCAGGTCCCTCTTCGCTCGGGATGACAAGTTTTTTATTTTTGCGAGGAGGAACTCAAGAGCCACACGCAACTACGGCGTGTTGGGGTGTGGAAACAAATGACGGAAAACGTTCATAGAGACTCCGTGTGGAACTCGTCGAGGCTCGATCCCCGATTGCGAGTGGGCCTGCTGGCTTGCCTGGTCGCAGCACTGGCTTACGCAGCCGCCAGATTAGGCGGGACGCTGGAAATACTGCCTGAGGCGGACTGGCCACTTTGGCCTGCAAACGTGATCGTTGTGGCGGCGTTGCTGCTGGTACCCCGGAAAACGTGGCCCATCGTGATGGGGGCAGCGTTTGCCGCGTTTGTGTTTTATAACCTGCAAACCGGGGTGGGCATTCGTTCGATTTGTTGGCTCGTGGTGTCTGATGCAGTTGAAATTCTGATCGCCGCGCTCGGTCTCAACTACTTTTTCGATGGCGTGCCGCAACTGAACAGCCCGAAGGCCCTTGCCAAGTACTCCGTGTTCGCCGGGATCCTTGCGCCGGCGGCGGGAGCCATTTTCGGAGCGCTTGCCACCCAAGGAAATTACCTGACAAGCTGGCGTATTTCGTTTTTCTCGGAAGCGATTGCGTTTTTCACGATACTGCCGGCGATTTTGGGTTGGATTGGCCGGGCGCAGCGGCGGGTACGCGTATCCCGTGCGGATTATATGGAAGGGATCGTGTTGGTAGCGGCGATTATTTCGCTGGGTTATTTTGCGTTTGTATCGCACTGGGCGAGCACGCGGCCGGCCCTACTTTATTTTGTTGTGCCATTTCTTGTGTGGTCGGCGCTACGTTTTGGCTCTGCCGGGGCCGGCACTTCAGCAGCGATCGTGGCTTTCCTGTCCGTTTGGGGTGCGGCGCACGGGCGCGGTCCGTTCACGGAAAAGGCTCCGATCGACAATGTGCTGTGGCTACAGCTTTTTTTGCTTTCGACGACGGTGCCCTTCATGGTTCTGGCGGCCCTTGTGGAAGAGCAGCAGCGAAACGAAAAAGTACTGCGCGAAAGCGAAAAGCGCTTCCGGTTGGTGGCGGACACGGCTCCCGTGCTGATCTGGATGGCTGGACTGGACAAAAAGTGCAATTTTTTTAATAAGGGATGGCTGGACTTTACGGGCCGACGGGTTGAGGAAGAGTTGGGCGAAGGATGGGTTTCCGGAGTGCATCCAGAGGATGTACAGCGTTGCATCGGGATCTATTCGGCGTCATTCGACGCTCGGGTGGACTTTGAGATGGAATACCGGCTGCGGCGTTCTGACGGGGAATTTCGTTGGATGGTCGATTATGGAGTGCCGCGATTCGATACCGACGGCAACTTTTGCGGGTATATCGGATCGTGCGTCGACATTACGGAGCGGAAATCGTCAGCGGAATCGCTGCAGATTCTGACGGGACGATTGATTCATGCGCAGGATGAAGAGCGCACACGCATTGCCCGCGAACTGCATGACGACTTCAGCCAGCGGCTGGCGATCCTGGGCATCAGCGCCGGGCAAATATGGAAATCGCTTCCCGCGTCGAACGTGGAAGATCGGGACAGATTGCAGGAGATGCTGGAGCGAATCAAGGACTTGTCGTCGGACCTGCACGCGCTGTCACACCAGTTGCACTCGAGCAGGCTGGAGCACGTTGGGTTGGTGTCGGCGCTCAATGGACTTTGCAAGGAAGTCAGCGAGAAGTACAAGTTGAGGATTTTATTTGCCGGACTCGAGCTTCGTCGCAGGGTACCCAAGGATGTGGCGTTGTGTTTATTTCGCGTGGCGCAGGAAGCGTTGGGCAACGTGGTCAAACATAGCCAGGCCAAGAGCACGGACGTTGAGCTCGGCGCGAGCGCGGACGGATTGAGCTTACGCATCCGCGATGATGGCAGAGGCTTTCGCACGGACCGAACCTCACCCGGCACTGGAATTGGATTGATCGGGATGCACGAGAGGATTCGACTGGTTGGGGGAAGGCTGTTGATCAAGTCCGAGCCCATGCGAGGGACGGAGATTCTGGTCGAGGTGCCACTGCATGTCGCGGCGAATGATTCGGAAGCGAGGGTGCAGACAGCTGGGAAGTGAATGGATGGCGGCGGAGCTTAGGCCAGCTTGCGGAATCTTTGGAGAAACATTGGCGGGCAGCCGTATGGGTTGTTTGTTTTCTGTCCTGGTGCGATAAGCAGCAGCAGGAAAACGAGAATGCTCACCAACGGGACGAATGCTAGCAGGACTGTCCATCCTGGCCAGCCGAGGTCGTGAAGCCGGGAAACTTCTGCCTTGAGGATCACAATCGAGGCGGCCAGGACCACGACGGCAAATAATCCGTGAAGAGGCGAGCCAGCCTTGGAACCATCTGGCGCCCCGACCGCGGCGGCTACAATATCCAGGACGATTGAGCCCGCGAGAATGGGCGCGCCACACCAGAACACAAATTCCAGCCTGCCAATGCGATTGGCCATCATTTATTCAGGCTAAGGCTTGTCGTTTACGTGGGGGAACTGGTCTGCGGGTCAGGTGCGGCTGAGGAGTCACCTCGGTTGGAGAATACAGGAGGCAAAGGAAATAGAGGACGGGAGCGGTTGTTGGAGATGCTGGAAGCGAAAAGTGCGTGCGATGGTTGCGTTTGGTGGCAAGACGCGTGGGTTGAGATCCTTCGTCGCGAAAAGCGCTCCTTAGGATGACAGGCGTTATTTTGTTGCTCGAGTTTGGAAGAGGGCGATCACTTCCCTCTTGCCGGATTCCGCGGCTAGCTGGCGAAAGGGCTTTCCGTCTGTGGATGTGGCTTGGCGAAGTCCGGGGAAACGGTCGAGTAATCGCGCTACCCAGCGGACGTCTCCGGTTTCGATGGCATAGGCAAAATCTCTAAGTTCAATGCCGAGGTAGGCGCCCTTTTCCCGCAAATACTCGATGGCCCAACCGGCGGGCGTGGCGCTGAACTTTCCATCTATGCTGTTAATTTCTGCGCCTTTGTCTAGCAGGAGCTCGACGATTTCGCGATTTCCGTCGAAGGCGGCATGGTGAAGCGCGGTTGCGCCGATTTCGTCGCGCTCGTGCACGAGTTCGTTGTGTTGTTCGAGTATGGAGCGAACTTGATCTGCGTCACGCTGCTCTATGGCTTTGATTAGTTTGCGGAGATCGCTCATGGATGGACCTTCGAGGTTCTGGACTTCAGTAAGATTGCACGACCGACGACAGTATACGAGGAAAAAGCACCGATCCACCTCTCGCCTAGCCGTGCTCTAAATGCAAATCGAAAAGCCCGAGTAACTCTGGACACGCGTTGTACAATGCGGCCCACCCCGATCAAGGAGCGCCCATGACTCAAGAAGAAATGGAAAAGGAAATTGCCCGCCTGAAGATCAGGCTGGAAACGCTCGTCAACTTTCTGGAGAGCTTTCCGGATGGCCTCAGCAGCCCATTCGGACGCGCGGACTACAAGCGAAACGTTCGCGCCGCCCTGGCCGCGGCAAATCTCGAGTAGGCGCGGAGCGAAGAATCCACGCACGAATTCCGGAACGCAAGGCGGTAGGCCTGTGCCCATGAGGGACGGTTGCTGCGAGGAAACACCTGAACCTTTGGTCAGGATTGCCCGGCAGCGCAAGCTGTCACTATTGCGTCATCCCATCGACGAAGTCGTGGTCTGAGTGGGGATGACGCAGATGCACATCCAGTTTCTGTCACAAGCGGCAAGCAGGCTTTTTCCGGGCGTCGCGGTTGTACTTCTGTGCGCGCTTCCCGTTCACGCCCAGCAACAATCGACAGAGGGTTCCGAGGTGCTCGCCGCAGCGCCCATACCGGAACAAATCACGTTGAAGAACGACCGGCTTTTCTATGTGATGGCGAATTACACGACGGTCGAACATACGGACGAGTTTGCGCCGCTGTCGGCGAAGACGAAATTCAAACTATCCGCGAAGACAATGTCCGATCCCGTGACGGTTTCGTTCATCGGAGCGATGGCGCTGATGGGGCAATCCCGGGATAACGATCCGTCGTACGAGCAGGGCATGCAGGGGTATGCAAAGCGCTATGCCACGTCATTCGCCGATACCGGAATCGGGACGCTGATGACAACATCGGTGTTCCCGTCGGTTTTGCATCAAGACCCGCGCTATTTCCAACTAGGTACGGGGAGTACGTGGCACCGCGCGATGTATGCTGTGAGCCGCATCTTCGTGACTCGCGCGGATAATGGCGAAGTTCAATTCAATTATTCGGAGATCGTGGGAAACGCCGTGGCGGCCGGCATTTCGAACACCTACCATCCGCAGAGCCAGCGCACGTTAGGCAACACGCTCAACGTCTGGGGTACGGACGTGCTGTTGAATACGGCGTGCAACGTGGCCAAGGAATTCTGGCCCGACATTCGGCGGAAAATTCATAAGGCAAAGCATTCGGAGTAGGTCGTCGTTGGCGTGGCGGCAAGACGCGTCGGTTGAGATCCTTCGTCGCGAAAGGCGCTCCTCAGGACGACAGGCGGTTTTTTGCGGAGGAGCCACAATAGCTACAGGCCGAACATGGAGTTTACTCCGGCGCGCGGGGCTTCGACGGCGGGATCGCGGCGTTCGAGCGGGGGGAGAGATTCGGGCTCGGCGGGTGGAGGAGGAGCGGGATGTTGCGCGGCGGCCTGTGCTGGAGCGACGGGCGCTGGGGCTAAAGCGGCGGCGGCGCGGGGGGCGGCGGGAGTTGGCTGGGCGGCGATGGGCTGGAGATAGGCTAGATCGCGTGCTTCTTCCGTGCCCGGCTGAACCGCGGGGAACGACAGATTCATTTGATGTTCCATGGCGCTGGCGATGCGGTGCAACTGCCAGATGAGTTTTTCCAGTTCTTTCGAGCGGCCGAGGGTCAGATTGCGTTCCCAGAGAAAACGGATGGACAGCACGAAGAAAATCGGGAGGCCCACGGCGAGCGTGGCGAGAATAATGTTGAAAAACAGCGATTCGAGGGGTGTGAAGGATTGGGTCATGGTGCCTCCTGGTGCGGGGTCCTGCAGGCAGGATAACGCAGCGCGGCGGTGGTGACAACGAGGACGGGGATGAGGTTTGAAGAACGGGCAGGGATTTAGTTTGAGGACCGAGGAGAAGAGGGATTCCTCGCTTCGCAGACTTCGCTCGGAATGACGTGTTTCCTTTTTTGGGTAACCCAGGAGCCACACGCAACGGAGTGTGGGGCACCCGGGCGCTGGATGTTAATCGTCGGAGCCAAAGCGGCGTGCCTGAAGAGTCATCCGGGTGGATACAAGAGGCTGTGGTTTTTCGGACATGGGCGCGGCGGTGCGGCGCCCGTACGCAGACGTGAGAAATTTTTTGGTTGCGGGTTGGAGTTATTGGCCTATGGATTCGAGGACGAATGTTGTTTCTTTCTCGAGGACGATGTTACCCGTGCTGGAATTTACGGAGGCGGTCGGTGGGGTCATACGCACGAGGGGATGGAGTTGCACGCCGTCGAAGCCGTAGATACCTGTCGTTTCCGGCGTTATGTCCGTATTTTTCGGTGCGTTCGTCTGACCAGAAATTCCCGCTGAAGTCGCCAGACCCTTTTTACTGCTGTACAGGTCGCCCGGTTGCTCCTCCAGCTTGGCAGACAAGGCGTAGATTGCGAAATGGTCCGGAAATTGTTCCCCGCCCTTCGGAGCCACGCTGTCCAAGGTAATCTCGAACGCGGCGTCGGATTTTCCCTTGGAAAACGCCTGCACCTGGGTAACGGTTCCCTTGATCAGTGAACCCTTCTTCAAAAGAATCTGGTCGCCAGATTTGACGTCTTTGGTTACCTCGATGACGACAGGCTGGCCGGTCTGCGTGTGTTTGGTATCCAGTTTTGTCGTCAACTTTCCAATAAGCCTGGTTCCCTTGGGAAGAGTTTCCGCTCGCTCAGCGGCAGCGCTGGCTTGCGTTTCTTTAGTTTGCGCGGATTGCACTGGGGAAGAAATGGCTCCAGCTAGAACGAGGGCGATAAAGGTTGCGGTGAGTCGGCTCATTTTAAAACCTCCGAGGGGAGTTTGGTGGATACCTCGCCATATATATCATTGAACACTAGATGGAGTTTAGGAAAATCGCAAGGAGTCAGTACGCAGCGTACACCACGCCGTGAAAGCTGCTAGAATCGTGGGAATCTGATGGGGAGAAAGCGCACGTTCGATCTGATTGTCTCAACAATCCTGGTCTGCTTTCCATCTCTAGCTGGCCTGCCCGCGCAAGATTCCCACCCTGTGGCCCAGTATGTCGATGTTGCCAAACAACAGACGAAAGCGGACTCCACGCCGAATCCCCAGATGTTTTTCCGAGACGTGGCTACTGAGGTTGGAGTTACGACCATGCCCAGCTCCAACACTGACCGACGGTATGTGTTGGAAACAATGGGGGGCGGCGGAATCGCGCTGTTTGACTGTGACAATGACGGGAAGCTGGACCTGGCGGTGGTCAATGACTCCACCATTGAGCAATTCCGTAAAGGTGGAGACTTAATGATTTCGCTGTACCACCAGGACAGCAACGGTTCGGCGACACATTTCACCGACGTAACAAAAGAATCCGGTTTAACCGCACGAGGATGGGGAATGGCAATCGCGGTCGGAGACTACGATAACGACGGACTTCCGGACATATATGTGACTGGCTACGGGCATAACGTGCTCTATCACAACCTGGGAAACTGCAAATTCGAGGACGTGACCGCGAAGGCGGGAGTGCAGGGCGGAGGTTTCAGCACTGGCGCGGCCTGGGCGGACTACGACCGCGATGGGCATCTGGACTTGTTCGTGGCGCGGTACGTGAAAACCGATGTGAATCATCTTCCAGACCCGGCGAAAGGCTTTCGCGGCTATAGGGGTGTGCCGTTCGAATTGCCTGACAGGATGGAGGGAGAAACCGATCTGTTATTTCGGAATCGGGGAGATGGCACGTTCGAAGAGGTATCGGAAAAAGCTGGAGTCAGCGATCCTGGCAAACTTCATGGGATGGGTGTGACATGGGGCGATTATGATGGGGACGGCTGGCCTGACCTATATGTGACGAACGATTATGGTGCGACATTTCTATACCACAACCGGCACGACGGCACATTTGAAGAGGTGGGGAGTCCTTCGGGGACAGCTCTGGGGCCAGATGGACAGGGCTATGGAAACATGGCGGGGGATTTTGGCGACTTTGACCGAGATGGCAAACTCGATCTATTTGTTACGCGAGCTGACAATCAACCTGCGAGCCTATATTGGAATCAGGGCGAACAATTCATAGACATCTCCCGCAAAGCTGGCATCGCGAGCCTGACAATGGTTCCCGTGAAATGGGGAACGGGGTTCGGCGATTTCGACAATGACGGATGGCCAGACATCCTGGTGGCCAACGGCAACTTTTCGTCGCTGTTGGATACGCTGCCGAAGGAGGCCAGGTTTGCCGAACCGATTCAATTGTTTCGCAATCAAGGGAATCTCACGTTTGCGGAGATAGCCGATGAGGCGGGACTCAATGCCGGCCGACTTTATTCCCGGAGGGGGACGGCGTTCGGGGATATAAATAATGATGGGAAGCTGGACGTAGTGGTGTTCAACGCGGACGCGCCGCCGTCTGTGTTCCTGAACGAAACGAAGAACTCAAACCACAGCGTGCTTTTTCGACTGATCGGGTCAAAGAGCAACCGGGGGGCATCGGCGCCCGTGTGCGCGTGACCACCTCTAGAATGACGCAAATTGACGAGGTGCGCGCGGGTGGCAGCTACAATTCGACGAGCGACACGCGGCTGCACTTCGGGCTGGGAAGCGAAGCGACGATAAAAAAGGTGGAAGTCCTTTGGCCAAGCGGTTTGCGTCAAGAGTTCAGCGAAATTCAGGGCGACGCGATCTACGAGATCAAAGAAGGCGAACCCATTCGGAAGACAGCACAACTGCCGGCACCATGAGATGTGCTGAGACTTCTCCTTAGGACTAATTTTCGGCGAACCAACCAGAGACGCCGTCGGCAAATACCAATACCCAATACCCGGAGTTAGTTGTTTTGAGCTAAAGGAAAAACCTCTTCGGGCTGAGGCTCGGTTAGGCTGATGGGTGTTGGAGGATGCCGGCGAGGGCGTGGAGGCGCGCTGCGTCGGCTGGCGTTTTGGCCGAGGCGGCGCTCTTTTCTATGGAGGGCGCCATTTTGTTTAGCTTGGCTACTTTGCCTTTGTTCATGTGCGATTTTTCTGCGTTTTGGATGGCTTTTTGCAGAGAGGTGATTTGATCGGCGGGCAAAGCCTGCGAGCGCGACAGTTGGTCTAAGTAGGCTTTCGCGACGATCAGTTGCGAGGGCCATTCGATCTTTTGCTGGTTCTGCACGTTGAGTTCGGAGACGCGAACGGCTTTGGCAGCGTCGATTTCGTTTTGCGTCAGGAATTTGGTGGGCGTGAGTTCGAAGACGTCGAGGCCGCGGGCAATTTCCGAAGCGTAAATGATGCCGTTGTACCAATAAGCGGACCAGTCTCCGCCGAGCACCAGGATGGTGGGATCAATCGGGCCGCGGTCGAAATACGCGATTTCGAACGGGTGAGACGCGTCCGTGAAGTCCATTACGGAGATGCCGCCTTGATACCAGGCTTGGACTTCGATGTCGCGGCCTGGAACCGGAACGAGCGAGCCGTTGTGCGCCACGCAATTTTCATTGTCGGCCTGCGCAGCCGGAAGCTTGTAATAGCTGGCCATGCTGAGTTTGTCGTCTTTCAGGCGGAAGATGGCGTCCGCGCCCCACTTGTTCGGATCATTCGGCCTGCAGCGCGCGCCCAAGCCGCCGCCCCATTCGTCGGTGAAGACGACTTTCGATCCATCGTTGGAGAAGGAAGCGGAATGCCAGTAGGAATAATTAGGATCGTTGACGGCGTCGACACGCTTCGGATGAACGGGATCTTTAATGTCCAGAAGAATTCCGTTACCGGAGCACGCGCCAGCCGCCAGGCCAATTGCGGAGTAGACGGTAATGTCGTGGCACTGGTTGGAGTCCGCCGGTTTCTGCTCGTCTTTGTCATGGCTGCCGCCGTTGCTGAGGCCGTTCAGCGCGCCGGTGCGGGCATCCATAAAGACGCGAGGGCTGGAGACGATCTTGGCGTCCTGAGGCGCGGCGACCGGGACTTTGATTACATCGATGCGAAACAGTGCGGTGTTGGGATCCTTATCCGGCTTTTCACCGGAGCAGCCGGCGAGTTCTTCCGGTTGACGTACGAAGGATGTGCCGGAGACGTAGATATAAACGTTGTCCTTGTCATTGGGATCGAGGACGAGGGTGTGAGTATGCGAACCGCGGCAGGTCTGCACGGCGGCGACCTGCTTGGGATTCTTGATGTCCGAAATATCGAAGATGCGCACGCCGCGGAAACGGTCTTTTTGCGCTGCGGGCAAACGGTGTTCTTTTTCGTGGCCCGGCTCCGGTGGAGGATTTGGGGGAAATCCCTGCGTGCCGCAATCGAGGCGTCCATTCGGCATTTCGACGGACATGAAGAGCAAGTTTTTGTAGACGGAGACATCGCCCTGGCCGCCGGGGCAGACCATTGAGGTGAGCAACTGGGTGTTGGCGGGATTGGAGATGTCGTAAATGTTCACGCCGTAAAAGTTCCCCTGAAAGAGGTGCGTGCCCTGGAAAGCGAAGTCTGAGTTCGCGAAGGCGAGCTGCGCGATTTCCAATTGCAGCGGCTTCGCCATCTTCGCTGGATTGCCGACGCCAAGCTGGGTCAGGGTTTTCTGCACTTTTGGATCATCGGGGTCAGCAGAGCCGAGCTGAAACGCGTCGGGCTTCTTGAGCAACTGGAGGTGTTTGATGCCCATGGACGCTTCGCCCGCGTCGTATAAGCCTGGCGTGAGTTTGAAGCGCGGATCGGTGGCGTCCGAACCGGTCATGCCCGGCGGGAGTGGGGGCGCGGGCTTCACGGCGAAAGGATTTTCGTCTTCCGCAGGCTTCGCGGTTTCGGCGGCCGGGGGCGGGGTTGTAGCCGATGGCCCGGGCATCTGCGCAGGCGGTTGTGCGGGCGCTTGCGCGGACATGCGGATGACTCCGGCGGAAGATAAAACAAACGCGGCCACCGCGGCGCGAAAGACTAGACTGGGCACTCGATTCATCGTTTCTCCTCTGAAGATTCTTTCTGCAACATGGATTGCATGATCCTGATCTCGGCGCGTTGCCCGCTGTCCACATCGGTGGCGAAGTCGAACAGAGTGGCATCCTGGCCCGCACCCGCCGTGTCGAACAAATCCTTGACCATGATGAGCGCGCCGTTGTGATGTTGAATCATTCCGGAAAGGAATAAGCGATCGAACTCGGGGCCCTTGGCCTTGCGCAGCGCGTCCATTTGTTCGGGCGAAAGCATACCGGGCATGAGGGCCATCGATTGGTGCGACATATCCATGCCGGGCATATCGGGCATGGGCATGGTAAGAGGTTCACCGCGAGCGGCCAGCCAGCGCTGCATGAAGTTTATTTCGTCGGACTGGGAGCGGCTGATTTTTGCGCCTAACAGCCGAAGATCTTTGTTGTCGGTGTGCGATGGGATGAGCGCGGTCATTTCCACGGCTTGCGAATGATGCATGATCATGCCCTGCATGAACTCGACATCGGCTGGCGACAGTGGAGGAAGCGTGCCCTTCGTGGAGGGCGGCAGGGTTTTGGTGGGCTGACCGGGGGCGCCTGGCTGCACGATAACCGGGCCGGCGGGAGTCGTTTGTTGCGCGTGGGTGGAAACGCTTGCGAGCAGCAGGGCGCAGGGCAGGAAGAGAAAGCAAAACCCTCTCCTCGCAGACTCCGCTCGGGATGACAAGGTACTGGTGTTAGACATGATCCGTGTTGATTGTGGAGTAGTTGCGAAATCTCAGAATAGACTAAAAGTGTGGGTGATAGCAACGTTGAGGGAAAGTTTGTGTGTTATCTTGCGACCAAGAGCTGGCATGAAGCCAGCGCTACAAAAACTAAGAGCACAGGCAGGAGTGCCTGTGCCACGGAATTGGAAATTCTGGGCTTGATCGAAGAGGGTTTCCTCGCTTCGCTCGGAATGACGGGGGGTAGTGATTAAGGTTAAGGTGGAGGAAAACCCGAGAGAGAGGCAAGAAAAAGCACGACCCAAGAAAAGGCACGACCCAAGAAAAGGCACGACCCAAGAAAAGGCACGACCCAAGAAAAAACACGGGACTAAAGTCCCGCCACTACAAGAGGTGCAGAGCGGACACCCTGACCTGGCCGATCTAAAGTTCGGCCACTACATGGACCCACGGGAAAAAGCAGCTCTCTCTTCCCGCACAAGACGCGGGATCCTGGATGACATCCGTGTCGAGATGAGCCGTTGTGAGTGTAGAAAGAGTGGGACCTTTTAGCGGGACCAGGACCAGTGGTAGACCAGGCCGGCGCCGATTAGGAAATTGTTTTGGTGGTTGTTGGTGGCGTTGGCGAAGGTGGTCAGGTAGTAGTCGACTTGAATGACGCGGACGGCGAAGCGGGAATTTATGGGAACGTCTACGCCGCCGCCGATGCGAGTGGAAAATTGAAAGGCTCCATCGGCGATGCCTGCGACACCGCCTCCTGCATGAGTTGAGCCCAGGAGAATTTGGGCGAAGGGTTGTGGTTGGTGGTCGCCTTCCAGCCACGGTTGCGGAATCTGATAGCGCGCGCCTGCCAAAAAGGAAGTGAGGGTGAGAGAGTTGCCGAGCGGGCCAGCGCTGCCGGTGTGTTCGGAACTGAAATCCATGACGGCGGACCAGGGACCATGGAAGTGCCATGAGCCGGAGAGCCCTCCGCCGTTCAATCCGAAGCAGCCACATTCACCGGGACCTGCATTGGTGCGGACCCAGTGATAAGTGGCGGCGACGTCGCCGACATAGGAGTCTTGGGCATGGACGGCCGAAGCGCCCGCGAGGAGCAGTAGCGCGGAGAGCAGGAATGAACGCATGGCGAATTCTCCTTGAGCTCGCATTAGTTTGCCGGGACCGAAACGGTGGCTGAAACATTGCTGACGATGGTGTCTTCGTAGGAGCCACCGGTGGAAGAAGTGATGTAGAGATAAGCGACCGGCGGCGGGGTAACCGTGCCGGAGAAGATCTGGTTGCCGTCCATGGTGACGGTCATCTGGCCCTGATTGATGGAATAGGTGTAGCTGTGCGTAATGGGACCGCTGCTGGAGACGACGGTTGGAATGTTGGTGTTGACGTTGAAGTAGGGATTCTCGAAGAGCGCGGATTCACCGCGAGTCACGGCGATATATGGCACCACCGCAGGTTCCCCGGCGTTGTGGTACGTGTCCAGCTCGAAGAGCAGGCCGGGGATGCCCTTCGCACCCAGGCCCATGCCGACGGCACCCAAACTGGTGGTTGTGGCGCCGAGGGATGGATCGGCGAGGAGCACGGTGAAACCATCGGCGGGGAGAGCGCTGGGATTACTGAACGTAACGCTGAAGCTGATTTGTATGTTGCCGGTGGAGATAAGGTATGGCCAGACCAGCTCGCCATGCTGGTCGTTTGAGGCGGTGGTTAGTTGGTAGCTGCAGGACGGAGCAGCGACGGCATCGCCAATCGCCGACCAATTGGCGTTGCAAAGGTTGGGAACGTTGGGGAGCGGGCCGACGAAAAGTCCCGCGGAGTTGCTGGTGACGGAAGTGGTGACGCCGTTGCTCACGACGACGTAGAAGACAGCACCATTGTCGGTGCTGCTGGCGGAAGGATCGGAGTAGCTCGAAGCGGTCGCGCCGGGAATTGCCGTGAATGTGGAAGTGCCCGGGGCAGCTTCATACCACTGGTAGGTTAGCGGGAGAGCAGATGTCGCGGTGACCTGATAAGTGGCGGATGCACCGACGTCGACATATTGCGTGACGGGTTGCTGTGTAATCTGGATGCCATTGCCGATGGCGAGCGAAGCGGGCTGCGAAGTGGCTTGGCCGTAGCTATTGGTTACGACGACGTAGTAAGAATCCTGATCGTTGGCTGTGGTTGTTGCGGTGGGGGGGACGTTGTAGGTGGCGGAAGTGGCGCCGGCGATAGCTGTTCCCGTGGTTTGCCCGGCAGGAATCCGGTACCACTGATAGGACAAGGTTGGCGTGCCGGAAGCTACGACGGTGAAAGAGGTAGTGCCGCCGGGCACGACTGTCTGGCCAACCGGTTGAGTGAGAATGGTCGGCGGCGCGTTGCCCGCGGTAACGGTGAGAGTGGCGTTTGTGCTGGTAAGCGTGCCGCAGGAATCGGCGACGGTGGCGTAATACTGGTCGCCATCGTAGGTGATGTCCACGGGCGGCGTGGTGTAGTTGTTGGAAGTTGCGCCGGAGATCGCGACTCCGGTCGATCCGCCGGAAGGAATCTGATACCACTGATAAGAAATTTGCCCGACCCCTTGGCCGGAAACGGAGAACAGGCCGGTTTGCGTGGGAATGAGGGAAATGCTTGTTGGGTTCGAGAGAATCGTTGTTGTTCCGACGGCGACGGCAGCGAGGCTTGAGGTGACGCTGCCCAACCCGTTCGTTACCGTGACGGAATAGTTGCCGGCATTTGCGGATTGCGCCGAGGGAACGGTGTAGGTTGCGCTGGTAGCGGCGGGAATAGCAGATCCGTTGAGATTCCACTGGTAGCTGGCGGCGTAAGAAGCGGTGACGGAAAGCGTGAGAACGCTGCCGGTGCAAAGATGCTGGCTGGCGGGCTGCGTCATGATGACGGGAGCGCTGAGCGTGATGGTGGTGGTGACTAAGACGGAAGGCTCATCGACGCTGGTTGCTGTGATGGTGTAGGTGCCGGCCGTGGTGGGAGGAGTCCACACGCTGCCGTTGAAGGTTCCAGCGGTCGAGGACCAGGTGACGGAGTCGGTGGCGCCTCCAGTGGCGGTGGTGCTAAAGGAAGTTTGGGCCGGCGCGATGGTCTGGTTGGCGGGGGAAATCGGCGTCAAGGAAACTTGCGTTGGCGTGACTACGCAGGTGGTGGAAACCACGTCGCCTTTGGCATCGGTGACGGTGAGCGTGTAGGTTGTGGTTGAGGTAAGCGGTGGCGTTGGATAGGAGGAGCCGCTTACGGCGGACGTAGTGATATCGGAACTGCCCACGCCGTGCGAGCCGATGACCGCTGTGGTGGCACCGGAAAATGTGGGGAACAACTGCACGGAGGAGTTGTAGGGAGGCGTGGTTGAACTTGGGACCAGGCTTTTGGCTAGCGGAGGCGGAAGCTGAACGGTGAGAGTTGCTGGGCCGCTGGTGGCGGAACCGGCGGAGTTGGTCACCGTGACCGTAAACACGGCACCGCTGTCGCCCGCAACGGTGGCAGGCGTGGTGTAAGTGCTAGAAGTGGCACCGCTGATGGCAACGCCATTTTTGAACCACTGGTAGGTCATGGCGCCAGTGCCGGTGGCGGTGACGCTGAATGTGGCGGTCTGGCCGACGGGAATAGTGACGCTGGCGGGTTGCGTGACGCTGGGAGCGACGGGCCGGTAGCCCTGGAAGCCTCCGGCACATCCGGAGAAACCCAGAACGACAAGAGCCATAGCAAGGACAGTGAGGAGTGGAAGGCCAGCAGTTCGCAAGAGCTGACGCGTGAACCAGCCGCGCGGACGGGCACAATAAGAGCGGTAAACACACCTGGTCGCAGATCGCATGGGGAGGAAACTCCTTGATCTAACTGTATCGGGAGGAGGAGTGACTGCCACGAGAACGGCAAATGCGGT
The DNA here is from genome assembly GCA_963701055.1 of Candidatus Acidiferrales bacterium. Lineage (GTDB taxonomy): Bacteria > Acidobacteriota > Terriglobia > Acidiferrales > UBA7541 > Acidiferrum. The sequence continues at coordinate 3,696,471 of OY969563.1, forward strand.
TGTACAAAGGGCTTATAACAGTTTCGCGTCAGGTGGTATGCACTCTGTTATGAGGCACTTAGGGTGGGAACGACACTTGACGGCAGAGACAAATCAGGGGGGCGTGGGGAGGGGTTGGCCGCAGTGTTTGCAGTGGGTGGCGTCTCTGTCGTGGAGGGTGAAGGTGCAGCCGGGGCAGAGGCGCGGGGCCGCGTGGCCGGCGGCGCGGGCCAGTTCGAATGAGAAGATGCCGGTGGGCACGGCGATGATTCCATAGCCCAACACCATGAGGATGGAAGCGATGAAGCGGCCGAGGACGGTGTGCGGCGAGATATCGCCGTAGCCGACGGTGGTAACGGTGACGATGGCCCAGTACATGGCTGCGGGAATGCTTGTGAAACCGTTTTGCTCGCCCTCGATCTGATACATCATTGCGCCAACCAAGATGACGATGGTCAAGACCGTGAAGAGGAATACAGTAATTTTGGGAAGGCTGGCGCGGAGAGCGAGCTTCAGAGCGGTTGCTTCGCCGAGGAATTGCGTGAGCTTGAGAATGCGGAAGACGCGGAGAAGGCGAAGAGTGCGGACCAGAGTGAAGGTGTGAGTGATGCCGAAAAAGATTCCGAGGTATACGGGGAGGACAGCTAGCAAGTCCACGATGCCGAAGAAGCTGATGGCGTAACGCCACGCATTCGGGGCGCAGGCGAGGCGCGCGGCATATTCCAGAGTGAAGAGGATAGTGACCATCCATTCGGTGGCCTGGAGGTAAGGACCGTAGGCGTCGTGAAGGCTGCGGACACTGTCGAGGAGAACGGTGAGGACGCCTAGAAGGATGAGGACGAGAAGGGCGAGGTCGAACAAGCGGCCAAAGAAGGTAACGTGGCCGAAGATAATCTCGTAAAGCTTGTTCCGCCAGGGGGCGCGACGATCGAGGTGAGAGTCCGATGCGATCATGGGTTGCAATCGATTGCAGCAGGAAATTTGAGATCAGGATACAGCAAGGCTCAGCTGGTGGCCAGAAAGCAGACAAGAGTTCAAGGTTAGCGGCGAAAATCCGGACGAGTGGTTATCAAACTGAGTAGGATTTGTTGCGTTGATTCAGAGCGGGTGCGCGCAAAACGAAAGCTGTTCACGATGTTTTCTTCGGTGTCGTCCAATTGGCGCGGTTGGCCATTTTCGACAGCGAAGACGTACCATCCGGCACCTTGCGGCATGGCGCACCTGGCCGCTGCGGTCAGCGTGTAATGTTTGTGGAGGCAACGACGATGGCTCCAGCTCTCGGTCCAACCCGCTTCATAATAGGGATTGGTAGTCCGGTAGCGCAGCCGCAAAGATTCGACGATTTCGGCGACCAATGGATCGGTTGCAGACGACATCGGGATGCCGCTCCATCTTTTCGTTTCGTTGAGTCTCCATCAAAGTGCCGTTTCTTGCAAGAGTGCGTGTATCGAGCGAGAAGAGAACAGGGATTGGACTAATAGTTTTTCTGTCACACGTTGAAATGAACCCAAGACCCGCCCTTCGCGAATGGCGCTCAGAGTGGGGTACCCGGGAGTTGGCCGATCTAAAGTTCGGCCACTACATGGAACCCAGGAGAGAAAAGCGGGTCCCTCGCTGCGCTCGGGACGACAATTTTTTGTTTGTGGGATGCGGATGATGGCAAGACTCGGGGTTGTGCGGACTTGGGGTGCGGCGGGACTACGGGGAGAACCCAAGAGCCACGGGGAGAACCCAAGAGCTGGCATAACGCCAGCGCTACACAACCCAAGAGGCAGGAAGCGCCTGTGCTACCGGTTTGGGTGGCAAGACGCGGGATGGCTGGATGTAAGGCTCAGACGTTTAGAACTGGGATGGGCACAGAGCGGATGATGCCGTAGCAGTGAAGGCGCAGGTTTCCACCGTAGGGGTAGGTGCCTGTGACGAGCAAATCCGCGTTCGTTTGCTTCGCGGCCTGGCTCAGGGCCGTCGGCACATCACGCTGCCGATGAACACGCCGGCCTTAATGCCGGTGTCGCGTTCGAGCTTTGCGATGCGCTTGGAGGCGTCGGAAACGAGCGCGTCTTTCCACTCCTGGTCATCGTGCCAGCCGCCGGGGCCAAAAATTTCCACGCCATCCGTGACGTGCGCGAGCGTAAGGTGAGCACTAAATTCGTTGGCGATTTGGGCAGCCCACGCGACGGCTTGATCGCTGCGTGGACCCAGATCGACGGCGCACAATACGCTTCGAATCGCGAATGGCTGCTCCTGCGACGCTTCCACGTGAGCGCCGGTCCAAAGCGGGCACTCGGCACGGTGCAGAACTTTTGCGGTGACAGAGCCGAGAAGAAATTGATCAAAGGTGAAGCCATGGGACGGCATCATGATCAGGTCAGCATTTTGGAGCGCGGCGGCCTGAATAATTGCGGAGGACGGATCGCCTTGGCCCAACAGACTATGAATGACGAGGCCGTCGAGATCCGAGGCGAGAGACTGGTCATTTTGTTTTTTGGCGTTCGCAAGAATCACTGCGAGCAGATCCCAGTCAGCGGGGTTATGGTCGGGTTCCGGCATGCCGGCGGCATGACTCAGCGCGGTCACTACGTGCAACATCACAATTTCGGAGTTGAAATGGCACGCCAATGCAGCGGCCTGATGAATCACGGCAAAGGAAACAACGGGAAAATCAACCGGCAAAAGAATTTTTTTGCTGTTCGGCATGTTGCGACAGCCCTCAGTGGAAATTGTCCATAGTTTCTCTCTGAGGAATTGGATTCGCTGAGCGGACAAATTGATTCAATATTGTTAATCTTCCGGCATGAAGGCAAAGCGCATTAAAAGCTTGGTAGTACAAGTGATCGTCGCCATCGTGCTGGCGATGCTTTTCGTTTCCCTGCTGGCGCGACAGCTTTTTCATCCACGGTGACGGCTGACACTGTTCGTCCTGTTTATTGCAACTGCGCTCTTGCCAGCAGCCGCCTGCTGAGCAGAACAAATTCCGAGACCAGGCCCGCGGTTTCTTCCCCCGAACTTGTTGCGGCGTCGATCTCCGTCGTCAGCAGGATTGACGTGGCGACGTCCGCGCTACATTCCAGACAATATTTTTCTTTTCTCCCGGGCAGGTCAAACAATTCTCCGCGGCGTCCACAAACTTCGCATTGTAAATGGGACGGCTCCGCACTTCCCTTCGGACCGTATCGCATCGAAGTTCCTCCATGGCCTGCGCCTTGCGGGTTTCCACTCAGCGCAAATCCAATAGTAGGAAAACCTCGTGGAATAAATCCTGAGCGTTCTGTTAGGAATTCGTAAGCGTGCGCCAATCGGCGAGTGGGCTGTTCTAAAGTATTGTTAACAGCGGGTTGTAGCGGGGCGGCAGGCAGCTTCTGCCGATGAACGGCATGCGACGGCCAAAGCGCGGTCATTCCATTTTTTCTGAATCGTTTGACGGCGGCGCTTCGCTGTTGGCGACTTTTTCTGGGCCGGATTCAGTGACGAGATGGGAAGCACGGCGACTGGAACTGAGGTTGTGGACGGGAACCCAGAAAACGCCTTCCAAAACATATTGTCTTTTTTCCTTGGACGCGCGAATTACCGCGGAAAGTCGCCAAGGCCTTTGCTTATCCATGTGCTGCTTTTCCTCTGGTTCGTGTATCCACTTTGTTGGCGAAGGGTGCAGCGAGTATCACTGCACCCTTGCCTGGCAAAGAACCGCGCCGGGCGCGATTGGACTATGTTAGAAGCGGTACTGAACGCCCGCCTGGAAGCGGAAGTTGCTCTGGTTGTTGTTCCCGGCCGTAAAGTCATTGCCAAAGCGGGTCAGCAAATAGTCAAACTGTGCCGGCCTTATGACGAAGTGTTCGCCCAGCGGAATGTCGACGCCACCGCCGATGATGAAGTCAAACGCGTTGTTGCTTGGAGACTTGCTGATGGTTGTGCATCCTGGGCAAGCGCTGTAGATATTCGCATAGAAATTGCTGTGCGCCCCGCCGAAGAGAGCCTCCACAAATGGTTCGACATGGGACGTCCGGAATTTAACGATTGGCCCGACGTTGTAGGTGAACAGGTTGCCGGAAGCAGAAAGAAGTCCGAGGGAAGTATTAAGGTTGTGTGTGTAACTCCCATAACCTTCAAACTCCCCTTCGATTCCGATGTACTTGCTGAAGTAAAAAGCTGCGGAGCCGCCACCACCATTCAGAGAGAATGTGGGAATAATGTTGTTGTTTTGGGGATTTGCATGAATATAGGAATAATCGCCCGTGATTTCAATTTTGTGATCGCTGTCCTGGGCAAATACTGCCGTTCCAAACAGCAAAGCGATCCCGAGAATTAGCGCATTTCTGATGTTCATGTACAGCTCCTTCAAGATTTGAATTTTTCCCTGAGTCGCTTGAGCGAAAGTACAGGGGAACTGGACGCCCGGCGCAGAGCGGGTGCGGGAGCAGGTCCTGCCATTGATTAGCTGTTTCCATGTTCACGGATGCGCCGCGGATTCCATATTGTCAAAAATAAGAATACGAATAATCGTTGTCACGATCGTACGGAATGCGCCATTTGAATATGGAGTCTGCCCAATAGAATTCGCTTCAGATATTGTGGACCGTAGGTTCTCGGAAATGGTGAGCGAAGATTCGAAGGAAAAAGAGAAAAGAGAGGCGTAGGTTCCCCACCTCCCCTTTTTCCTCCTACGAGGAATCCGGCTGGCTGGAAAGAGCGCCAGCCGGAAGTGTGCTCGCACTGTTTTTGTATTCCCGCAATACAGGGAAAAGTTCCTGGGTAGTTCCCGGCTCGTTTGTGCAAGGAGCATGCATAGGAGCACGCTCGGAGTTGGCGTGATGGTGGTCACAGAGGGTTGTTCGTTGCGCATGGTTAGCTTCTAAGCTGGCCGGTGGGATGAGGTGGCGGCATTTTTTGTTTTTTTGACTGCTTGCGGGCTGGCCGATCTGAAGTTCGGCCACTACAAAGAGGTTGCTGGATGGTTGAGGGGCGTGCGGTTTGGAAGCGGCTAAATCGCCATATGCGGGGTTGCAGGATGCGACTGTGTTTGTGGCGCTGGCTGCGATCGTGATGTACACCGTTTCCAAACACGAGCCTTGGGCGGATGAAGCGGAGACTTGGGTGGAGGTGCGCGATGTTCCGTGGCTGCGGCTGGTGTTCAGCCAGCTTCGCTATGACGGGCATTTGCCGCTGTGGCACGCGATCGTGTGGGTGCCCATACATTTATTTCACATGCCGTACGATTATTTTGTTTACGTCGGGGGAGTTTGCGCTGTTGGCGGTCTCGCCGTTCTTGTTTTTCTTGCGCCTTTCCCGCGGCCATTGCGGTACGTCATCGCCGCGTCGTTCTTTTTTCTGTACCAGTATGCGGTGGTGGCCCGGCCTTATGTGCTGATGCCGTTGCTGGGATTCCTTGCGGCTTATTTTTATCGCCGGGGACTGCCGCGGGTGATGGCCTTTGCGATTGCGACTGCGCTGCTGATTCAGGACAGCACGTATGCGGCGGTGATTGGATTCGGTTTGTCCGCTTTTTATGCGTGGCAACTTGCGCGGAGATGGGAGGAAATTTCCGCGGAGGATCGCAAGCGCGTTTTGAGCGCGGGCGCTGTGATTGCGGCGTCGTTGATTTTTGGCGTGATTGTGCTGTTTCCGAAGGCGGATTCGCCACTTATGGCGGAGGCGACGCACGCGAGCTTGGCCCATCACCTGCATCTGGTGGCGGAAGGATTGACGGGTGCGTTCGCGCAGGGCATGTTGCCGGCGATGCCTTTGCTGGTGCTGGCTGGCGTGTGGGCTGATCAACGGCGCGGGTTGCTGCTGCTGTTGCTGACGGTGGGAGGCACGGCGCTGGAATATGGATTCGTGCGCGGCTTCGGTCATCACCAGGGGCTGATCACGATTGCGTTTGTGGTTTTCTTGTGGGCGGTGTGGCCGACTGAGGAGCAGCTTGCAAGCTTGCAGCGCTCTTCACGGTTGTTGCACCAGGCATTGTTTGTGGTGCTGCTGGTGACTTTTGGCTGGCATTGCGCGTGGTCGTACAAGGCGGTGCGCGGAGATTGGGCCGGGCCTTATTCCGGGGCGCTGGATGCCGCGCAATACCTGAAATTAATGCATGCGGACGAACTGGGCTGCAGCGGCTACTTGTTTTGGGCCGTAGGAGTGCAGCCGTATTTCGATCACAATATTTTCCTGAACTACGGCGGTCCGGACGCACCCGCGTTCTACAATTTTTCAAAGGAATTTCAGAAACGCGCGGATGTGATCACGGAATCGCAAGCGCGGAACGGGCCGCCGTTTATCGTTGTGGCCACGGAGTATGAGAGTCCGCAGGAAGCGGTTCCGATGATTGAGTCGTATCGATCGGTGGATTACGTGCTGGTGCATTATTCGGATGGGACGCGATTCTTCAAGGGCACGCCGGGAGTGCACGCTTCGTATTTCATTTTCGAGAAGATGGATTTTGTGGGGGGAATGCCGCAGCGGTAGGATTTTAGTCACCAGTACAAACCTCTTTCCCCAAATCGCCCATGCATTTAGCTTAAGCTGATTGCGTGAAAGTCCTTGCAAATCAATTGTTCAAATCTTGGCTGACTCACACATCTGTGTAGTCACCATCGCGGTACTTTTATTGTGGTCGCTTGAATTGGGATTCAGGGGGCTCTGGAGTCTGTCGGCCCCGGTTGCCGATTTCTTGATCACCGTCGCGGCGATCGGAAGGATTCCGCACGACTCTTACACCTCGTACGGCAGAATTTCCTGGACCTTCACACTGCTATATTTCATCAGTGGTTTCATGAATCTTCTTGCGGCTTGGCTTTTGTCCCGTTGGGTCTATGGCGCTGGCCCACTACGTGGCTTGAGCAGATACCGCCCGAGACTGGCGAGGAAAACCCATGTTTGAGCGCTTGAAGCAAGCCCTAGTGGGGTGGATAGCTTCGTTGGAGCTATTGCGCTCGGCTACATACTCGCGCAATGCATTCTCCATTTCGTGAATGTGTTTGCCTCTCCCATCGCCGGATGGATAACGAGAAACGAATACAAAGAGGCCCCAGCGCACAACAACGTTCCCTTAATAGGCTTCTCGCTCAAAGATGGTCTGCCTGACCTTGTCCGATTCGCGCTGCTGCTAATTGCATGGTATTTTCTGCTGCGCTGGCTTTACTTCACGCCGACGAAACTTGAAGCCTCTGCGTCGATATCGCAGCTCGAGCAATCATAGATAGCATCGTTTTCGGGTTTTTCGCCGTCCGCGTCTATTGGCGGAAGCTATGCCCCGACGAAAATACGACGGTTCACACTTGCTCTTCAGAGGCCGAGATTCAGGCCTACGCTGCGGGCCCAGGTTTCGTCGTCGCTGGCGTTTAATTCCACCCATTTTTCGTCGGTCATACTTTTTCGCCATTGCAGCAAAGGGAGCGCATCCGGGCCGACCGGGTGGCGGAGTGTCCATGTGCCGCTCTCGGCGACTTCCAGGATTTTCCGGGCGACGAGAGAAGGCGGAACTGGATTCTTCAGCGAGGCCGTGAAGAGCTTGCCGAAGCGCGCGCGCTGCGGGTACGCCGAACCTTCCGGAGATTCCCCGATGCGGTGAGCCATGGCGGTGTCGATAATGCCGGGCTCGACGAGGACCACGCGCACACCAAATGTTTTCATTTCCGCGGCGAGGGCTTCGCTCAGAGCTTCTAGCGCCCACTTGGAGGCGGTGTACGGAGCCAACGGCGGATTCGTGATGCGCCCGGCGACCGAGCTTACGTTGATAATGCAACCGCTGCGACGATTGCGCATGTGCGGCGCCACGGCTTGAACGCAACGGATCACGCCGAAATAGTTGGTCTCCATGACGGCGCGAAATTCGGCGAGCGGCAGTTCCTCGATGGCGCCTGCGCGCTCGATACCGGCGTTGTTGACCAGAACATCGAGGGGGCCGTGTTGTGCGTGGATAGCGGCGAAGGCATCGCGTACGGAGTCGTCGCGGTCCACGTCCATGATGATCGCAATGGGCAATTTTTCTTCGGCTGTGGTGCCAGCGAGTTCCGGAGATTGCGATGGGTTGCGCATCGCGGCGTACACGGTGTGGCCGGCGCGCGCGAAAGCCAGGGCAGCCTGGAGGCCGATTCCTTTGCTGGTGCCGGTGATGAGTACGGATGCCATCGTTTTCTCCTTGAGGTGCCGAAGGAAGACTCGTGCTGTCCGGTCTAAAGACCGGCGCCTACAAAGAGCGCCATTATACAGGTTGACCGGGGGTACAAGGATCGCTGTATGCCGCGGGTGCGTTATGGGCTGAACGACAATGTTTTGACAGAGTCTTCATCAAGCTGCAAACGCGATTGCTTCTTTGGGTGTGGGAACATCCTTCCGCCCTGGAGGCTTTCGGGAACGCTGCCGTCCTTTCCCAAACACATGTTGCCGACAAGATAAGGGTCTGCCGCAACAATTCACTTCAATGCAATTGACAATTTTCGTAGCGGCGGTGACGGCGGCGCTTATGACGTGAACAACGACCTTGGCTGCGTGGGCCCGTATTCAGCCGCACAGCCTGCTAGCTGCAGCGATACGTTGACCGTGGACTATCCGGCGAGCGACCCGGCGATGACGGCGGCAGGAGGCACGACACTGGCGGTTCTTCTTGAATTCTGCCTAAACGCGGCCTGCACTCCGCCCTATTACGACGTCAATATTCCACACGAGAGAGTATGGGGGCTAGATTACCTGGATGGGCTGTGCGCCTATTTTGGCCTGGATCCTGTTTCCTGCGGAATCTTTCCCGGGGGAGGCGGGGGGGGGAGTGAGCATCACCTTTTTTAAGCCGCCGTACCAAAATTTTATTTCGGGAACGCAACTCAGCCAGCCCAGACAGATTTGGGAAGCGGGTTCCGCGATCGTGACGCAGGACCAGGTTCCTTCGTTCTATGCTCTACCCGCGTTCTTTCCAGGGCGCAATGTACCGGACGTTTCGTTTAACGCCGATCCGTACACCGGTTATGTCATTTTCTACACGTCAAGTTCTACGGGCGTTCTGGGCTCCTATTTCGCCGGTGGCACCAGCTTTGTCGCTCCACAGCTGAACGGCATCACTGCCTTGCTGGACCAGGATGTGCACGGCCGCCTGGGATTGCTCAACTATGCGCTGTATGACCTGAATCGGTCGGGTCAGGCCTATGGAGGCGCCAATCCACCATTGCACGCGATCGCCTATGGCGATAACTGGTTCTATCGCGGCAGCAACGGCTACAATCCCGGAGCCGGATTGGGCACCATAGACGTGGCCAACTTCGCGGAAACGCTGCGAAGCCAGCGATAGTTCAGGGTTAAAGCAGCGACAAATTCACGCGAGCAGAGCTTGCCCGTTGACGAAAAAGAGCTTCAGCGCGCCGCTTGATCTTCGACACTCTGAAGCACCAGCGTTAAATCAAATGTCTCTCCTCGCATTGCAGGGGTTGCTGTTGGCGATGGGATCGCTGGAGGGGAACGGAAATGGAAAAAATGACGGGTATTGGAGGACTGTTCTTCCGCGGTGAAACCACTTCCTCGCCGTCTCCGTTATACTTCTTCACAAACCCATCATGAAGCGCCACGTCCTCATCTTCGGGCTGGTCGGCGGCCTCCTCATCGCCACCCTCCAATACACCGAATACCGCTTCGTCATTATCGAGCACTCCGTCGAGCTCTACAGCGCGCTGGTCGTTATCCTCTTCGCGGCCTTCGGCATCTGGCTCGGCCTCCGCATCACGCGCAGTCGCGAAACCATCCGCGAAAAGGTCGTGGTGAGGGAAGTGCTTGTCCCCGCGGAAGTCCCCGCCCTCGAACCCTTCGCTCCCAACACGGCCCACCAGCAGACCCTCGGCATTACGGCACGTGAGCTCGAAATCCTCGCCCTGGTCGCCCGCGGCTTGAGCAATCGCGAGATCGCCATGCAGCTTTTCGTTTCCGAAAACACCGTCAAGACACACTGTGCCCGCGCCTTCGACAAGCTGGGAGCCGCCCGCCGCACCCAGGCCGTCCAGCGCGGCAAGGAACTAGGGCTCCTGCCGTGATCGCGTCAGCCGAAAGCACGATTTCCGCTCTGTTGCTGCAAAATCATCCGAAAGGATGACGACTTCCGGCCTCGTCACACCGCATAATAACTCCATCCTCAGTCGCACCAGGAGCCTCACATGAAGAAAACCGCCCTCACCTTCGGCCTAATCTCCGGCTTCATCGTCTCTGTCCTTATGGGTGGCTCGCTTCTCCTCGCCGACAAGATCGGCTCCGGCCACAGCATGGCTCTCGGCTACACGATCATGGTGGCATCGTTCCTGCTAATCTACTTCGGCATCCGTAGCTACCGCGACAACACCCTCGCCGGCCAAATCTCCTTCGGGCGCGCCTTTGCCTGCGGCATCCTGATCGCCCTCATCACCACCGTCTGCTACGTCGCCATGTGGGAGGTCCTCTACTTCAACTTCATGCCCCACTTCATGGACAGCTACTTCGCCGCACAGATTCACAAGGTCCAGTCCTCCGGACTTGACCCCGCCACCATCGCCGCGCAGGTCGCGGCCATACAGCGCTCCCAGCAGCTGTACCAGAACCCCTTCGTCAACATCGCCTACACCGTCATGGAGCCCCTGCCCGTCGGCCTTATCATTACTCTCATCTCGGCAGCCATCCTCCGCCGCAAAGCCCCAGTCGAACCCAGCGCCGCTCCCGCAGTCATGGCCACATAAATCAAAAGGCCGGGGCGCAAGCCCCAACCCTCGAGAGGAGGATGGGATGCATTTTCAAAGACGCCAACTGCTTCGAGCCCTGTCATTTGCTTTTGGGTCGAGCTTCATCTGGAGCCGGAACCAATTCGGCATCGCTGCGCAGACAGCAATACAGCCAAAGGTCTCCCCTCGCCCTGCGGGGGCTACTGTTCGTGATGGATCGCTGGAGGAACGAAAATGGAAAAAGTGACGGGAATCGGAGGATTCTTCTTCCGAGCCAAAGATCCGAAAGCGCTGGCGCTTTGGTACCAGCAACACCTGGGAGTCTCGCTCATACCAACGAGCTCCGAGGAATCCGCTTGGCAGCAGGAGGCCGGACCCACCGCTTTCGCTCCGTTCAAGGAGACGAGTGGCTATTTCGGGGATCCCACCAAGGTCTGGATGCTGAACTTTCGAGTTCGGGATCTCGACAAAATGGCGGCTCAGCTACAAACCGCTGGAATCGAAGTCAAGATTGACCCGGAATCTTATCCCCACGGCCGGTTCGCCCGCGTGCATGACCCTGAGGGAAATCCAATCGAATTGTGGCAACCTGAGGTTCCAGACACCAAGGCTAGGTTGCAAGCACTCCAGGATTGTTTCTAGATTTCTCCTGAGTTACGGTCGACAACTCAACCTATAACAAAGTCACTCGCCACCGCGTTTTCATCTGGAACGGTGGCGCGTATCTCATCGCCATTCTCCTTACGGCGGCGGTTGCACGTGGGGAGTTATACTAGCGGGTGTGGGAAGCGTTTACTTGGAGGCTGGGCGCTGGTAGGAGGTGAGGCTATGATCCGACGAGATTTTTTGCGGCGGGTGGTTTATGGGGGGACGGCGCTCGCTGCTACGGGGGCGGCGGGGCGGGCGATTGAGGGGCGTTTGAGTGATGGCGCGGCGAGTGGGCGTGATTTTGCGAATTTGACTGGGAGCGACGAGGAGAAGAAATATGCGCTGCCCGCACTGACGGCAATTCCCTTTTCGCTTGCGGATGTGAAGATCGTTGATCCGGAACTTTTGCGGATGCGGGAGCAAACGCTTACTTACATGCTCTCGCTGGATTCGGACCGGCTGCTGCATAACTTTCGAGTGAACGCGAAGCTGCCGTCGACGGCGGAGCCGCTGTATAACCGGGAGTCGCCGACAAATGGATGGCGCGGGCATTACGTTGGACATTTTCTTTCCGCGAGCGGGCAGATGTATGCCGCGACGGGGGATGCGCGGATCAAGGCGAAGGCCGACGCGATGGTGGCGGAACTGGCGAAATGCCAGCAGGCGCTGGGCGACAAGGGTTATCTTTCGGCGTTCCCGGAATCGGGCTTCGACGATCTGGAGCAGGGGCGGCCGGCGGCGGTGGTGTGGTACGCGCTGCACAAAATCATGGCGGGATTGCTGGACGTGTACGAGAGCTGGAAGAATCCGCAGGCGCTTCAGGTGCTGGAAGGGATGGCGGCGTGGACGGACTGGCGCACGGGACGCCTGACGGAAGAACAAATGCAGCACACGCTGCAAACGGAATTTGGCGGGATGGCGGAAGTGCTGGCGAACCTGTCCGCCGTGACGGGGAATCCGCAGTATCTGGTGGTGGCGAAACGCTTTGATCATCACGTGGTGATGGACCCGGCGGCGCAGGGGCATGACACGCTGACGGGCTTGCACGCGAACACGCAGGTGCCTAAGTTTATCGGAGCGGCGCGGGAGTATGAGCTTACGGGCGATCCGTATTACCGAGACGGCGCGAAATTTTTCTGGCAGCAGGTGGTGGTGCACCGCAGCTACGCGACCGGGGGCAACAGCGTGAACGAGCATTTCCGCACACCACCGGACGTGCTAGCGCCGGTACTGACGGACCTGACGCAGGAAACCTGCAACACGTACAACATGCTGAAGCTGAGCAACCATTTGTTCAGCTGGCAGGCGGAGGCGAAATACGCGGACTATTACGAGCGCGCGTTTCTGAATCACATTCTGGCTACGCCCAACCCGGCGCAGGGTTCACCGCTTTATTATTTGGGAATGCGGCCGGGGCAGTGGAAAGTACACTTTGTACCTTATGAAGGCTACTTCTGCTGCTGCGGCACGGGCCTGGAAAATTTCGCGAAACTTGGCGAGGGATTTTATTTTCACAACGGGCAAGCGCTTTGGGTGAATCAGTTTTTTGCCTCGGAAGTGAACTGGCGGGAGAAGGGCGTGGTCGTCCGGCAGGAAACGCGTTTCCCGGACGAGGCGGGGACACGGTTGGTGGTGCAGACGAAAACGCCGACCGCGTTTGGCTTGAATGTGCGCGTACCTTATTGGGCAGAGAATGCCAGCGTGACGGTTAATGGCAAGCGCTTCCAGCCTGACGAAAAGCTGGCGCCATCGAGCTACGCGAAAATCGAGCGCACGTGGAAGAACGGCGACGTGGTGGAAGTGAAGCAGCCGATGCGTTTGCATTTGCAGACGATTCCGGACGACCAGTCACTCGCGGCGGTGATGTATGGCCCGGTGGTGCTGGCGGGCGAATTGGGAACGCAGGACCTGGATCCGAAGAAGATTTATTCCGAAGATAAAGTGTTGCATGGCGGGTTTGTGGCGATTGTTGTGCCGGAACTGGCGGGTGACCGGAACGCGTTGGAGAATTGGATTCAGCCGGCGGGCGCGAAAGAGAAACCGCTGACGTTTCGCACGGTGGGCGCAGGACGGCCGGAGGATGTTACGCTGAGTCCGTTTTACCGGTTGTTTGATCAGCGGTATTGCGTGTACTGGAGATTGAGCGACGGCGTTAGTGCGGAACAACCCAAGATGCCGGCCTGAAGGCGCGGCGCTACAAACCCAAGATGTGATTATTTTTGGCGGTTGTTTAGTTGTTCGATTGCGCGCTTTAGTTCTTCGAGCTTCTGGCCGGCTTCGCCTAGTTTGCCTTCGGAGGTTAGGCGCTGGTAGTCGGATAGATCTTTGGCGGCTTCGCCGATTAGGGCGTGGAGATCTTCGGCGGGCTGCGGCGATGATGAGGTTGATGCGGGCCGGCGAGCCTGCTCCGCGGAAACGGGCGCGGCGGTCAGGGACGAGACAGCTCCGCCAAAAAGAGATTCCATCGCTGATTCGAATGTTGGTCCGTAAGCGAGGCGGTCCTGGAGCGCCAGGACGACCAGGCGCAACTCCGGCATCGGGCTGCGCTCCGCTTGCAGATAAATGGGCTCGGCGTATAACAGCGCGCGGCCACACGGAATTACCAACAGCGCTCCACGGCGAACGTGCGAGCCTTGCTGATTCCACAGCGTCAATTGCCCAGAGAGCTGCGCGTTCTGATCGATGCGCGCTTCGATTTGCAGCGGGCCGTCGACCAGCTTCGTTTTCGGGAAGTTGTAGACGATCGACGTGCCGTACTGCGCGCCGTCGCTGCGGCCCGCGATCCAGCCGATCATGTTGTTGCGGTTCGCCGGCGTGAACGGCAGAATCTCCACGAACTCCTCGCCCGTTTCACCGGGCAATTTCATCAGCACGAAATTTGGCGGCATCGGCTGCGTGGTTTGCTGGCCGCCTTCGTCGACGCCCGCTTCGGTAGCCACGGTCCAGAGATCGTCACGGTTGTAGAAGGCTTCGGGATCGGTCATGTGATACAGCCCGTAAACTTCGGCCTGCAGCTTGAGCAACAGCTCTGGATAGCGGACGTGCTTGCGCAGTTGCGGCGGCATGGTCGCGGCATCCTTGAACAACCCGGGAAAGATGCGGCGATAGGTGGCGATGATCGGATCATCGTTATCGAACACATAAAAGGTTGTCGTGCCGTCGTACGCGTCGATGACCACTTTGACGCTGTTGCGCATGTAATTGATGGAGTCTGCGCCGAGGTGATAATGCGTGGAGTAAGGATAGCTATCCGAACTCGTGTACGCATCCATGATCCAGGACAGGCGGCCATCGTCGCCTATCACGATGTACGGATCGGGATCGTAGGTGAGGAACGGCACGAGGGTGGCGGTGCGCTCGCGAATGTTGCGGCGCATCAGCAGACGGCTGTTGCTGTTCACGTCATCGCTGAAGGGAAGCTTCGTCAAGTCGCCGCGGTCGAGCGCGATCATGATGCGGCGCAGAAAACCGCCCAATTGGATGCCGCCGGTGCCTTCATAGGACGTAAGGCTGTTGCTCTGCCCCTGAGGATAATTGAATTCCTGCTGGCGCGTCTTGACGTAGACGTCGGTATTCGTCAGCTCACCGAAATAAATCTCCGGGCGCGTTACGTTCAGGCTGCGCACGGTGCTCTGGATCGGCATGTCTCTCAGAATTAATGTGGGCAATCCTTCCGTAGTGAACCCGTTTACCGGGTTCATGGTGATGCCGTAGCCGTGCGTGTAGATCAGCTTCTCGTTGATCCAGTTGCGGCTGCTCTCTGGCAGCTTTTCAACGTTCAGTTCGCGCGCGGCCAGCATCACTTCGCGGGTTGTGCCCTCGATTTCGTAGCGATCGATGTCGATGTCCGGAAAATCGTAATAGGTGCGGATTTCCTGAATCTGGCGCAGTGTGTCCTGAAGGGCGCGCCAGTCCCAGAGCCGAATATTCTGGAGGGTGGCTTGATTGTTGGCGGCGTCAGCCGCTTCGACGGTGGTCTCCGCGGGAAATTCGCGCTGCGCCATGCGGTTCAGTCCGTAGGCCTGGCGCGTCAGATCGATATTGTGCGCTATATAAGGTTGCTCGCGGACCAGCTCGTTTGGCTTGACGATGAAGCTGCTGACATACCAGCCGACGACTTGGAGGCCGAGGTAACACACGGCCGCTGGGAGAATGGCGACTACCAGCCAACGCGCGCCGCCTCTTCCCGACTGTGCCGGCACGGTTTTGATCAACGCGATGACCGCGCCGACGATCAGCGCGGCGCAAACGATCAGCATGCCTGTCAGCATCACGTGCGCGTCGGTGTAGGTGACGCCGCCGAAAATGGTGTGATCGCCAAGCAGCAATTCGAATCGAGCGATATAGGTGCGCATCGCGAGGATGAGCAACAGAAACACAAACGCGATGCCGAGCCCGCGCCATGGAGCCGATCCATAGGTGCTGCGGCGGCCACTGAGCAACCGACCGCCACCGGTGATAAAGAGAAAGAACACCGCGAGCACGCAGGTAAGGATGGCAAGAAGCAGTAGCCATCCAGCAATCAGTTGCCACGCAGGAAGAGTGAAGAGGTAAAAGGTCACCGGCTTGCCAAAGATGGGATCGACTGCGCCGCCGGTACCGCGTGGTGCATACCAGAAGAGCGCCAGCGCCGGCCATTCCGCCATTAAGCCCGCACCAACAGCGGCGGAAATGGCCAACGAAACGAGAAACGCGATCAAGCGCAGCAGAGGCTCAACCGGGAGCTTGATGGGCTGGCCGCCAATGAAAATCGTTTGGCCGCTGGGCAAATCGGGAAGATAGGCGCGCTTGAGAAGCAGGAACGATCCGTACAGGACAATAAATGTTGCCACGGCAAACAGCGCGAAGACTCCGGACTGCAGGCTCAGCGATTTCCAGAACACTTCCCCGTAGCCGAGCGATCCGAACCACAAGACATCCACGTAATACGAAAACGCGGTGCGGCCGGCGAAAAGGATGCCGACGATTACGGCGAGTATGAGAAGAAAACCGCGGCGATGCCGCGGAGGCGTGCGTGGCCAATCAATGGAATCGGGCAATTGCTCCCCTTGCCGACACTGCCGGCTGCTCAGTTGTCCAGGAGAGTGTATTGTACAACGGCTGAAGAGGAGCGCGTAACTTACCGTTCACGGCCAGAGGAATCCGGCAAACGAACAGCGATCAGGATTTGCCGCGAAGCTGCTCCAGAACGCTGATGGTTTCATCTGGATCAGGACGGATAGTGTAATCCGGATTCACATCGGCGCTGCGAATCAGGCTTTGTTGGTCAATGACGTAACGCGCGGGCATCGGCAGGCGAAACGCGTCCTCGCCGTTAAACTCGTCCAATTTACTTCCAAATTTCACATACAGCGTTTTGAGGTAATCGGGAAGCGTGAAGACCAGGCCGAACTGACTCGCTACTCGCAAGCCGTGGTCGGCGAAGATGTCGAAGCCCAAATTCAGGCGGCGATGGACGATGCGTCCGTATTTTTCCAGTTGCGGCGAGATTGCGACCAAGTTTGCGCCGAGGCGCTGGATATCGGGCAACTTTGCTTGTAGAGCTTCCAGCTCCATCACGCAGTAGGGTCACCAATGGCCACGAAAAAAAGTGATGACCAGCGGGCCTTTGGCGAGAAGGTCGGCGGAAGAGCCAGGGTTTCCGTCCTGGTTGTTGAGCGTGAAGGACGGCGCGCGATCGCCGGCCTTGAGGGTGCGTTCGGCTAAGCCGGACTGGCGCAGTTCTTCGGTGGCGCGATGCATGGTTTCGATGGCGGCTTTGGGGACGTTGTAGGGCGGGCCACCGGATTCGAAATTGGCCTTAAAGTCGTCGAGCTTTTGCTGAAGAGTCATGGAAGGCTCCCGCGAGCAGTGTCGTCTGCTAACTTCCAGTTTGATGCAGAGTTTTTTTATTCCGTTTCGTGGTTTGTGGTCAAAAAAAGCGGTTATTGATTATGTGGCGGGATGCAACGCAATCCATTCCTGCAGGCTGGCGGAGGTGCGAAAAGTCCTGGAGTCTATTTTCCCGAGAATGTTCATCCAGTAGAGGGTAGCGCTTTTCAGCGAACTGTCCATGCAGATGCGCTGATGGGTTTTAGTTGCGACATCTGGTATTTCTTTTTTGAGCCACAGGACGGTGCCGTCTCCGCATTCTTCCACATCGACGAACCCGCCGGCACGAGCAACGGTTTGGAATTCCTGTAGGGCATTCATGGTTCAACTATAGACCCAACGTGGTGCGGCGGCTGCGAATTCAAGCGTTTTTTTCATTAGAGTGTGCTTGCGGCGGTGCTGATTGCTTGCTCTGCTTGCGATTGGGAATGAAACTGCCCCTCACTTTCTGACGGTTACGCGGAGCTTGTCGGTGGCGAATGCGACTGGGCCTGCGTAAGAGGCGCGAATCGATTTGCGCACAGCGGCTTCCTGGCTTTCCACGTCGGGGGCGATGTGGCTCAGCAGCAAACTTTTCACGGCGCTTTCCTGTGCTACTTTGCCAATTTTATTTGGCGGCGTATGGAGATCGTATAGCTGCGATGGGGAAGCCGGAGGATCGAGTACGGCGCAATTGAAGATGAGCAGGTCGGCGTTCTTTGCCAATTGCGCCAGATTTGGGAGCGCCGACGCATCCATGTCGCCGGAGAAGACCACTGTGACGCCCTTGTAGGAAATGCGGTAGGCCACAGAGGGACAGTCTCCGTGATGGGTGGCGATTTCCTCGACGAGCAAGCCATCTTCATCGACAATTTTGGAGCGCGGCGAATCGAGTGCGATTGGCAGATCGCGGACCTGGAATGTTTCGTCCGCGCCAAAGGTTTTTTGATAGGCGAACGCGCCGTGATCGCCGACCAGCAAATCAACAAATCGAGAGGTTTTGGGAAAAAGTCCAGAGGCGTCTGGACCAAAGATGCGGTAGACGATGGGACCGTCACTGGTGAGGGCGCGCGCGTTGAAAAATGCCGGCAGGTCGCCGCTGTGATCGATATGCAAGTGTGTCAGCAAAACCGTATCTACTTTTTCTAGATCCAAGTTCAATTCGCCAATTCGCAGAAACGCGCCCGGACCGGCGTCCACCAGGATGCGCGGGGTGCCATCGAGAAGGACGAGGAAGCTGGAGCCGGCCCTTCCGAATGCGCGCGGGCCACCAGAGCCGAGCACCACGACTTCCATCGCGGGCTTTGGCGGAATTGCACGCACGGCAGCCGGGAATAAGAAAATCCCAAGCAGCGCGAGCACGACGGGCGTCTTCATGTTCATTTCCCCCAGGGCGAAGCGACTTTTCTATTCGTCATGCCACAGTTATCCAGCGATTGGATTGGGTTCACCGTGGGAAGGATACGTCAATACCGAAGGCTGTGGCCTTGGTGTGAGCCAATTCCTGACTAACGCGCGTGTCGAAGAAACGGGTATTCGCCAGGCCTTCTCCGGCGAAGCGAGTGAGAGCCAACAGCCAAGTTGCCGGTCAGCCGTTAATTAGGCAGAGAATCTTGCATCCAGCTTGGGTAGGGTGCATCTAATGCTCTGCGTTTTCGGAAGAAGAGGGGACGGATATTGGAACGGCGCTCCGACTTTGAGGGCAGCATATATAACGCTTAGCCATGTCCGTGAAAGCAATCCCGGGAACTTCCCTTCTCGCGCTGCTCAACGAAAGGTGTCTCATCTTTAGGCTCAACGATTTCTTTTGACAAAACTCAGTTTAACGAAGAATTGGAGGCGTTTTATGGCACGAAGTGTTGCGGACCTCATGTGGGAAATGCTCGAGAAAGCGGGTGTGAGGCGGTGTTACGGTATCGTCGGCGATGCGCTGAATCCCGTGATTGACGCCCTCCGCCGAAACGGGAAGATCGAGTTCGTTCACGTGCGTAACGAGGAATACGGAGTTTTCGCGGCGGTCGCCGAGGCGTATTTCACGGGCAAGCCGGCGGTGGTGTGCGGCACGGCGGGCCCGGGTGTCACACATTTGTTCAACGGGTTGATGGACGCGCGGAAGGAGAGGGCGTCCGTCATTGCAATCGCGGGTGACGTGGAAACAAAGCTGATCGACACGGCCGCGCTCGAAGAGCTGAACCCTTACAAGTTTTTCGACACCGCGTGCCTGTATGTTGGACGCGTGGTGAACCCGGAGCAAGCGCGGGCGGTCATCAACACGGCGATTCTGACCTCCGTGATCGACAAGGGTCCGACGGTGATCTCGCTGCCTGGCGATGTGGCGTCGTCCAGCGTGTCCGACGACTTCCCTGCGGTCAAGATTCCTTCGAATCCAGTGGTTCGCCCAGCCGACGCCGACGTCGAAAAGCTTAGCCGGATGATCGAAGAGGCGAAGAATGTGGCGATCTTCGGGGGCGAGGGATGCCGGGATGCGCGAGATGAGGTGATCGCGCTGGCGGACAAGCTGAAAGCGCCCGTGGGATATTCGTTTCGCGGCAAGCAGTGGCTGGAGCACGACAATCCGTATAGCACGGGTATGACCGGGCTTCTCGGCTACGGCGGAACATACCGGGCGATTCATGAAGCCGATCTGTTGCTTCTGCTTGGGACAGATTTCCCCTTCTCGGAATTCTTGCCCGGAAATGACGTGAAAAAGGTACAAATTGACCGGAACGCGAAGCACCTGGGGCGGCGCACGCCTCTCGATTTGGGGCTGGTGGGCGACGTAAAGACGACACTCGCGGCGTTGTTGCCAAAGGTGCGCCAACGGAACGACACGAGATTCGTGGACCAGCACCTTTCGGAAACGCGCAAATTCGACGAGCTTCTGAATCATTATGTCGACAAAGGGCCGGGCATCAAGCCCATCCGTCCGGAATTTCTGGCCGCGAGCCTCAGCGATCTTGCCGCGCCGGATGCCATGTTCTTCGCCGATACGGGGACCGCGTGTATTTGGCTGGCAAGGCACATCAAGGGCGGAACAGATCGAAGGCTCTTCGGTTCGTTTTCCTGGGCGTCAATGGCCAATGCCGTGCCCAATGCGTTCGGTGCGCAATTGGCATACCCGGGCCGGCAGACGATTGCGCTGTCGGGGGACGGTGGTTTCACGATGCTGGGACTCGGTGATTTGCCAACGCTGGTTCAAAGGAAGGCCCGCGTTGTTCATGTCATCCTGAACAACGAATCGCTCGACTTCGTCAACATCGAGCAGCAAGAGGCCGGCATGGTTCCGTTTGGGGTTGAATTTAAGAATCCGAATTTTGCGCGTGTGGCCGAAGCAATGGGTGCGAAGGGCATACGCCTGGAAGAACCTGGCGACGTAAAGGAAGCAATCGCCGAGGCCCTGGCGTACAAGGACGGACCCGTGGTGCTGGATGCAGTGGTTGATCCGTTTGCGCTCTCGTTGCCGGCGCACGTGCCCGTTCGCACAGCGATGGGCTACACCTTGAGCCTGACCAAGCAGGTGCTGTCTGGGCACTTCGACTCGGTGATCAAGACGATGGAACGCAACGTTCGGCTGGTCTAAGAGCTGACGCAATGATTGCGTTGCTCACGTTTGCCTGCGTTGCGGGGCTGCGTTAAACTTCATGGCCAATGACGGATACCGCCTCGATGATTGGCCGTAGCATATCTCACTACAGCGTGTTGGAAAAACTCGGCGGTGGCGGGATGGGCGTGGTGTACAAGGCGAAGGATACGCGCCTTGGCCGGAATGTTGCGCTTAAATTCCTACCCGATGACATTTCGCAGGATCCTCAGGCCATCGAGCGGTTCCGGCGCGAAGCGCGCGCGGCCTCCTCGCTGAACCATCCGAACATCTGCACGATTCACGATATTGGAGAATTCGAAGGCCGCCCGTTTATCGCGATGGAACTGCTGGAAGGCCAGACGCTGAAGCATCGCATCTCCGGGAAACCGATCGCGATCGCGGAGTTGCTGGAAGTGGGAATACAAATTTCGGATGGGTTGGAAGCCGCGCATGCCAAAGGCATCGTCCACCGGGATATCAAGCCCGCGAACATTTTCCTGATCGATCGCGGTCCAGCAAAGATTCTAGACTTCGGACTGGCGAAGCTCGCGAGCGTTGCCTCGCCGGCGGCGGTGTTCAGCAGCGAAGCGTCGATGCACAGCCGGACGCTGGTTGAGGGCAACGATTTTCTGACCAGTCCTGGCAGCTCGGTGGGCACGGTTGCGTATATGTCGCCGGAGCAGGCTCGCGGCGAAACGCTGGACCTGCGATCCGATTTGTTTTCGCTGGGCGTGGTGCTGTATGAAATGGCCACAGGAGTGATCCCTTTTGCGGGCTCCACTTCAGCGTTGATCTTTGACGGAATTTTGCACGGCGAAGCCGCCCCGGCAACGCGATTGAATTCCAAGTTGCCGTTGGCGATGGAGAATATTTTCGCCAAGGCGTTAGAAAAGGATACCGATCTGCGCTACCAGACAGCTGCCGAGCTTCGCGCCGACCTGAAGCGGCTGAAACGCGATATGGACGCGAATCGCCGAGCCGAAAGAAGCGACTCGTCAAGCTCCAACGCGGCAGTGACGGCGCCCACGCGGAAATCGGTTGCCGTGCTGTACTTTGAGAATCAGGGCGGCGGCAAGGAAGACGAATATTTCCGCGACGGCATGACCGAAGACATCATCACCGAGCTTTCGAAAATCACGCAGCTGCAGATTTTTCCGCGTTCGGAGATGCTGGCTTTTCGCGATAAAACCACGAACGCCGCGCAGGTGGGCCAGCAACTGGGCGCCACCTTCGTTCTGGAGGGCACGATACGCCGGTCTGGAAACCGTTTGCGCATCACCGCACAGCTTGTGGAAGGATCGACGCGGCATTCCGTGTGGGCGGAACGCTACGACAGACAATTAGAGGATGTGTTCGCGATCCAGGACGAAATCGCGCGCAGCATTGCGCAGGCGTTGCGCATCACGCTGACTCCACAAGAAGAAAAAACGATTGGGCTGAAGCCCACGGGCAACACGCAAGCGTACGATTTCTACCTGCGTGGGCGGAGCTACACACGGCGGGAAAATACGGACTATGCCTTGCAGATGTTCGAGCAGGCAATTCAACTCGACCGGAATTTCGCGCTGGCGTATGCGGGAATCGCCCATCTTTGTGGACTGATTTACGAGTTACGCGATCAAAGCCCTGACTGGATCTCCCGGGGACTGGCCGCGTGCGATCGAGCGATGGCGCTGGCGCCGGAGTTGCCGGAAGTGATGGTGGCGCGCGCGCGTCTGTTTTATGCGCAAAAGAAATTTGACGAAACTGAATTGATGGCGCGGCGGGCGATCGAGCGCAAACGCGACTGCGATGGATCCTGGAATATCCTGGGACGCGCGCTGCTTTCGCAGGGCAAGTACGAAGAAGCTGTCAGTCTGGCAGAGCAGGCGCTGGACGCGAATGGCGACGATTACAACACGTATATTCCGTACCATGTCTGCATGAAGCACCTGAAGCTTCAGGTGGAAGCCGAAAATCTTCGCGGGCGGATGGTGGTTGTGCTGCGGCAACAATTGGAGATGGTTCCGGAAGACGTGCGCGCGCGCATCCTGTTGTCGAGCAACTTGGCCGCGAGCGGGGAAATCGAGGAAGGCATCCGGCATTTGCAGACGGCCGTGGCCCTTCGCCCCAATGACGGCAACACACTTTACAACGCCGCGTGCACCTATGGAGTATTGGGAAGAAAAGTGGAAGCGCTGGAGACGCTGAAGAAGGCGCTCAATGCAGGCTACGGCAACCTCAACTGGGCGGCCAGAGACTCCGACTTCGAATGCCTGCACGACGATCCGGAATTCCGGAAACTTGTCGGGCTAAGTGACGCGCCCGCATCGTAAGGGTTGCGACTTCACCTTCATCAAACAACTATTCTGTGCGAGTCGTCTCGATGGTTTGCGACAAACAGACGGCGTTCAAACCCGGAAAGAGCGTTTGGCGCTGTCTTCATCTGTATGTATGTCAAAGACCTTGTTCATGGCCGTTGCCTGCAATAGTTCGTGCACCATCTTGTTAAGGTCGGAGAGTTTCAGTTGTCCACCTTGTTTGGAAATCGTCATATGGCAACGAACAATTTCGCCCATGCCGGAACTGTCCACATAATCGACGTTTTTGAGATTAAGGATAACTTTCTTGCAGCCGGAAGCAGACAGATTTGCGGCTGCCTCCCGGAGCTTTGTTACACCTTCGCCAAATGCGATTCTTCCCCTTGCATCGATGATGCTGATTTCTCCGTTCTCCCGGATAACAATTTCGGAGCCCGATTTCGTCGCAGGCTGTTTCCCGATCGCCAAGCTGTCCAACACCCTGGAAGCCGCTGTGGCAACGTCCTTGGATTCGGTACGCACCACAATCAAGCTACGCCCTTCCTTCAACGCGCCGCGGAAGAACTCCGCATCTTCGGATTGTTTCGCTTGGGCGTGTTCGGCCGCAGAAGCTTTTTGGGCCTCCGCGCCGATCAGCCCCATCAGGGCGGCCGCGCCCAAACCCAATCCGAACACGATTCCGCCGATTCCCGGGACCAATAACATGGACGCGGCGATGGCTCCCACTGAAGCTCCTGTTATGCCGGTGACTGCTCCCTTGCTCAGTTCCCTTCCAACGGCTTCGGCATCCGTTCCCGAGCGGGTCAGAAAGATGATCGAATCGTGCGGGACTTTGCTTGCCAAAAGTTGCCGAACCGCCTCTTTCGCACGTTCGGGTGAATCGAACACACCAATCGCAGTCTCCATTTTCCCCTCCTCTGAACCTCTAAAATTGATTTCTGCACATTTGCACGTCTGCACAAGTCATCGGGAAGGGCCTGTGCACCCCAAATTAACGTGGCGAGAATTTGGACCAGATCAGCCCGATTGTCAAGGGATTTGGCGATCGGGTCAGATCCTGAACCGAGGCTCCATGGGGTCCGACGTAAATACCTTTCCATGGGGTCTGTCTTGCCGTCACAGCGCAGTGTGATGGGCCGCACTGAGTTTGTCGCGCTACAAGTCCAGCGTATGGTTTGTAACAGCGCTCTCCGCGCAGATGGGTCTGCGGGTCCTCACTGCGCCTAATTCACCAATTTCGCCCCCGTTGTTTAGCGTTCCCTTCTTCTAGGTAATTGCGCGGAGGACTGTATGCCGCATCTCGATACCGGAAATACCGGCTTCATGATCTTGTGCACCAGCTTGGTGATGCTCATGACGCCGGGACTGGCGTTCTTTTATGGTGGGCTGGTGGGCCGCAAGAACGTTCTGGCCATCATGATCCAGAGCTTTGTGTCCATGGGTTGGACGACGGTGATTTGGTACGCGTACGGGTATTCACTGTGCTTCAGCGGCGACTGGCACGGCGTCATCGGCAACTTCCACAACGCTTTTCTTCGCGGCATTGATCTGAGCACGCCTTCACCGAACATCACCATACCCGCACTGGTATTTATTGCCTACCAGATGATGTTTGCGATCATCACTCCGGCACTCATCTCCGGAGCTTTCACCAACAGGGTGAGGTTCAAGGCCTACATGCTGTTCCTGACCGGCTGGTTGACCTTCGTGTACTTCCCGTTCGTACACATGGTTTGGGGCGGCGGGTTTCTCCAACAATGGGGCGTAAAAGATTTCGCCGGCGGCATTGTGGTACACAACATCGCGGGCATGGCGGCACTGGCGAGCGTGTTGTATGTGGGCAGGCGGCGCGTGGTGGATCGCGGTCCGCACAGCATTCCGCTTGTGGCGCTGGGCACTGGACTTCTATGGTTCGGATGGTATGGGTTCAATGCAGGCAGCGAGATGCGCGTGGATTCCGTGACCGCCGTGGCGTTTCTGAATACGGATGTGGCGGCATCGTTCGCGGCGGTGGCCTGGCTCATGGTCGCCTGGCTGAATGAGAAGAAACCCAAGTTCCTGGGGCTGCTGACGGGCGCCGTAGCGGGATTGGCGACGGTGACGCCGGCAGCGGGTTACGTCTCTCCAACAACAGCGGTGATTATCGGCATCGTGTCGGGCGTTGTGTGCTACTACGCGGTGGAAATGAAAAACAAGCTGCACTGGGACGATGCACTTGACGTCTGGGGAGTTCACGGAGTCGGCGGATTTCTCGGCATCATCATGCTGGGCATATTCGCCACCAAACAATTCAATCCCGAGGGCGCCAATGGGTTGCTTGCAGGCGATCCCACGTTCCTGCTGAAAGAAGTCACCGCGGTGGTGTTTTCCTCAGTGTGGGCGTTTACGTTCACCTATGCGATGTTGCGGATTATCGATGGTTTCACGGCCGTAAAGGTCAGTGAGAATTCCCAAGAGATCGGATTGGACGAGTCGCTTCATGGCGAACACGCCTACGAAGAGCTGAGCGATGAAGATCTGATCCACGATCTTGTTCACCACGACCCCTAGCCTGGAAAATTCATGATTTCAGAAGCACGAAAGGCCTCGCTATGGTACAAATCCGTTGTCTAGTCAGATTTGAGACCAAAAGTGAGGCCTTCGCTTGTCCGAACATACCACAACAGACTGTCTCCTTTTTCCAGATATTTTTGATCGGCCGGTAGTTGCGAAGTTTGACCAACGGCAGGGCAGTTCCGATGGCGGAGCGATTCTGCTGCAAGCTGCCGAGCGGCGTTTGGGCCTGACTTCGGCATTGGCGGGTTGTCTGAGAGATGCCCGGCAAGCGGGTAAGGTGCAGCATGAGTTGTGTGAGTTGATTACGCAGCGAGTCATGGCCATCGCGTTGGGATATGAAGACGCCAACGACGCGGCACGGTTGGCCTGCGATCCGATCCACAAGATGCTGGTCGGTCGGGATCCCGTCGACGGCGAAGACCTGGCTTCGCAACCTACGCTGTCGCGTTTTGAAAATGCTCCGAATCGCAAGGAACTGTTGCGCATGACAGAGGCGCTGGCGGGGCGGGTCATTGAACGACATCGCAAGCGCCTGCATGGTCGCGCTCGGCGCATCACTATCGATCTGGATCCCACCGAGGACCCCACCCACGGCGCGCAACAACTCTCGTTTTTCAATCGCCATTACGATTCGCATTGTTATTTGCCGATGGTTTGTTTTCTCACCTTTGATGGCGAGGCGGAGCAGTACTTGGTGGCGGCGGTGCTACGGCCCGGAAATGCGCCCGGTTCGGCAGGTGCGCTGGGAATTCTGCGCCGATTGATCGAACGAGTAGGGGACGCTTTTCCTAAGGCGAGAATCCGGGTGCGCCTCGACGGCGGCTTCGCGTCCCCGAAAGTGCTGGATTTTCTGGACTGCGAACCGAAGGTGGAATACCTCGTCAACCTAGCTTCCAATGCGGTGTTGAAGCGTAAAGTGAAATCGGCTATGCAGTGGGCTCGTCGTGCGTCGGAGGTCTCCGGACAAACCGAGCATGTCTATGGCGAGTGCCGATACGCTACCCGCAAGACTTGGCCGTGGAAACGACGGGTCATCTACAAAGCCGAGGTGGTGCGCGCCGCGAACAAGGAACCGAAGGACAACCCGCGCTTTGTGGTCACCAACTTAAAACAGGATCCCCAGTGGATTTACGAGCAGGTTTACTGTCAGCGGGGGGACATCGAGAATCGGATCAAGGAATTGCACGACGGCATGCAGATCGGCCGGACCAGTTGCTCGAACTTCTTGGCCAACACATTCCGGGTGCTACTGACAGCGACGGCTTATGTGCTGATGCAAGAAATGCGCCTTCGCCTGGCCCGGACCCACCACGCCCGGGCGCAAGTCGCTACCTTGCGTGAACACTTTCTAAAACTCGGAGCCCAAGTCGTCGCCACGGTGCGTCGCATCGTGGTGCATTTCCCTCAAGCGTTTCCCTACCGCGATAGCTTCCTTCGTCTCGCTTTGAGCTTGGGCGCGCAAAGCGGATAATCCAGAGTCTCCACGATATAAACTTTTTACACGTCAACTGGCTGGTAGGAGTGTCTCGTTTCACTTCAAAACCTGAACTTCAACACCACTAACAACTTTAGAATCAGTCTTCCCGTTCCACTTACCTCTGCCCTTACTCGCAGGTTGTCACACTCTCAAAAAAAAGAGCCGCTGAATCACTCTTCACGAATAATGCAGGCTAGGCGGTAAATGCCATGCGCGTTTCGTGGCTGGCTCCTGGTGAGTTGTGATGGGCGTTGCCCGAAAGTGGCTCGCGCAGGCGGCAAATTCCAGATAAGCTCAAATTTCAACGAACGTTTTGGTGGCACTAAAGCTGTTCGGCTGGATTCCCACGTACGCCGCAAACTCATCTGGCATTCCATTTTTGGTGGAATTTTCATTACGCTTCTCGCGATCGCGCTGCGATTCGCCGGAATCAACCGGCCAGTTCCGTCTTTCTCTTTGCTCGGCGTATGATTTATCGCGATTCAGAGGTGTGACATGGATCGGAAGGCGCTGGCTGCCCGGATTTTGAAGATCGATGGAATTTTGTTATTGGTAGTGGCCGTCATACATTTCGCTGCTACCCCGCTGGTCTTGCACTTTGTTTCGAGCCAATCGACACCGGAAGCATATGCGCAAATCAAGCCTCCGTTCTTACTGAGTTTTATTGTCGTTGGCGTGCTCCTGCTCCCCCTTGGCCTGAGCACCTTCTATTGTGCGGCCGCCATAAGACGCGGTGAACGTTGGGCACGCACGATCTGCAGCTTCAACGCAATCGGCGTAGTGCTATTGCCGCTCGCGCTGGTCTTGATTATGCCTGCCAGATATTTCCGAGCAATTCCGTTCGTAATGGCGACGACCTTGGTTTGGATTGTTGCCCTTTCGATGGTTGTGCCGTTAATCCTCGCGCAGGCCCACCACCCAAGTGCCCGACAAACGCGATAATCGCCGACGTGGGTATTAGCCGCCACTTTTCCGGGAAGCTGATAGATTCCAGGTGCTTCGGTGCGAGGAGAAATTTCTAATTCTGTGCGAGATTCTTGGAGAATAGGGCCATTCTCGATCCTCTCGCAGCCGATTATGGCAGCCAGCGATCTTGGTTGTCACTTCTAGTCACGGCGTTGCGCGGGACGAGCCGCAGGGGGAGGCGCCGACTGGGTGCGGTTCGTGGGCTACGCTACCTTGGCGAGAATATGCGGGTATTGGCAATAGTGACAGGTATGAAGGTTACGGATTCGGGCGTATGATCCTGAGTCTCGAATGACTACGTGGGTAGAAGGACTGACATGCCATCCTTGAACACTAATCACCGGCAATCGGGCGCGGTTTCGATTGTGGACCTGCGCGGGAGTTTGGGCCTGGGAGAAGGCAGCCTGACACTACGGAGAACGATTCGCGATTTAGTTGAGAGCGGGCGGATCAAAATCATCCTGAATTTCCGCGAAGTGGATTTCATCGATAGCGCGGGAGTTGGAGAACTTGCCGGCGCATATATGCCGGTGAAGTCCATTGGCGGAGAGCTGAAATTTTTGAATCCGACGAAAAAAGTTTCCGGAGTGCTGCAGATTACGCAGCTGGACAAGGTTTTCGAGGTTTACACGGACGAGCAAACGGCTATTGGGAGTTTTTCGTAGGCGGCCGGGATTAGTGAGTCTGGAAGTCGATCACCAAAAGAGTTATGTCATCCTCCTGCCCATTGCTTTTGTGATTTTCCGACCAGCCGGTCAACTCATCGAGCATCAAGTCCGCAAACTTTTCCGCTCTTAGATTGTGGTTGGACTCCAAAAACACTTTAAAAAGGTCAGGGCCAAATTCTTCCTTGGAGGGGTTACGGGTTTCGAGGATGCCATCGGTATACAGGACGGCTTTGTCGCCGGGTTGCACGCAGACTTCGACTACAGAGTATGGCGCATCCTTGAAGAAGCCGAGCAGGAGACCGTTCTCCAGAACTTCCGACGCAGCGGCCGATGACTGGCGCCAGAGCAAGAGCGGCGGGTGGCCGGCACCGGCGTATTTTATGGAGTTTTTCTCCATGTCCACGAAAACGTAAGCGCCGGTAACAAAATGGTTTTTGAACTTTCCGCACAACGACTGATTCAATCCGGACAAGACTCGCGCGGGATCGCAAGCGTGCGGGGCTTGCGCGGCAAACGCAGTCTTTAGCATGGAGGCGATAAGAGCCGCAGGCAGGCCGTGCCCGGAAACGTCGGCAACCAGAATGCCGACGTGTTTCTCGTCCACAACAATGAAGTCGTAAAAATCACCGGCGACCAAACTCATGGGAATGTAACGCGCGGCGATTTCCAGGCCGCTGATCCTGGGAATCTCATGCGGCAGGATAGCCAACTGAATCTCTCGCGCCATTTCGAGTTCGTTATTTATGTCCAGAAGCTGGCGAGCCAATTGTTCGCGCGCTTCGCGGAGGACGAGATGGGTGTGGACACGGGCTTTCACGACAGCGGGTGAGAACGGTTTGTGGATGTAGTCGACAGCTCCGACTTCGAAGCCCTTGGTTTCGTCTTCCGTTTCTGTTTTGCCGGTGAGAAAAATCACCGGAATGTCTCTGACTTCCGGGGTGGCCTTCAAGATGCCGCAGACTTCGTAGCCGTCCATTTCAGGCATGGTGACGTCGAGCAGGATGAGATCGGGATGCGGCTCGATTTTGACGAGGTCCAAAGCCTTTGCGCCGCTGGTGGCGATGCGGACCTTGAAGTCGTCTTTCAGAATTGCGCTGACCACCTGGAGGTTGACCGGGGCGTCGTCCACCACGAGAACCAACTTTTTCTCTGATGAGGCGCTCATTGGGATTGCTCCTGATTTGTGGGGTAATCCTTCGCGATCTCGTCCAACCTGGAAAGCGCACTTTCGAAATCGAACTCGTCGACGGAGGCACGGAGAGCGTTGAGGCGAAGCCTGTCGCAGTTGCCGGCCAGAGCGCGTTCCAGGGCGACGAACGCTTCCAGAGCTTCGACGTCGCCGGACTCCAGGCAGGCGCGGAGCTGTGCGATTGCCGCTGAGATTGCCCGCGGATCATGCGCGCCCTTTGCCTGCACTTCCCTTTCCGGAGCAACATCGCGCAATGCCCAACGAATGGCGTGGATCTGACGGCACAAGACCAGAGTAAATTCTTCCACGAGCGCGGGGACGGCTGGATCCTTCTCGCGGGCGGCACGTTCCAGTTTGGCGGCGACAGTGAAAACATTAGTGACTCCGATATTTCCGGCGACGCCTTTTACCGTGTGGGCGATCTGCTCTACGAGAGCGTCTTCCCCATCGTGGAGTGCGGCGATGATCTGGGACTCCACACCGGATTGCCGTACGGCGAATTGCATGAGGAGATCGCGGTAGAGCTGCTTATTGCCGTTGACGCGGTGAAGGCCGGCGGCCAGGTCAACGCCGTCAGTGTCGGGCAGCGCTACATCGCTGAGCGGCGCGGCGGGTTTGCGGGCGGGCGCGTTCGACTGCGGGCGCGGCTTGGCCCACCGCAGCAGCGCGGCAAAGAGCGCATCGGGATCAATGGGCTTGCCGACGTGTTCGTTCATACCCGCTTCAAGGCAGCGTTGGCGCTCTTCCACCAGGGCGTGGGCGGTCATCGCGATGATGGGCAGTTGGCAAGTTGCGGGGTGAGCGCGAATTAACCGGGTGGCCGTGTAGCCATCCATTTCAGGCATTTGCAGATCCATGAAGACGATGTCAAAGGGCGTGGGCTGTTCGCTTTGTGTGAGAATTTTTACGGCTTCGGCGCCGTGATTGGCGATTGTGACGCAGGCGCCGGCGCTTTCGAGAAGTTCGGTGGCTACTTGCTGATTCATCTCGTTGTCTTCGACGAGAAGAATACGGATTCCTGTGGCGTCGTGAGGCGATGCCACGGTTTTTGTGAGATGCGACGCGCCGGCCTGGCGGTCCGAAACACCGAATAGATCGACGAGGGCGTCGTAAAGCGTGGAGGGCGTGACAGGCTTCAGCAGGTAAGCGTCAATTCCCGCTTCTCCGGCTTGTGAGTAAATATCGTCGCGGCCGAAAGCAGTGACCATGACGAGCTTGGGAATATGCTTGAGGCGGTTACCGCGCTTAATGATTTGGCTGGCTTCCAATCCGTTCATGCCTGGCATTTGCCAGTCCACCATGACAAGTTGATAGGGATCCTGCTCGTCGGCGGCGGCGAGTTCGCGAATTGCATCTTCGCCGGAGGAAACCGATTTGACGCGGAGAGCGAGCCCTTTGAGAAAGTCCGTGAGAATGTCCAGGGCCTGCTGATTGTCATCGACAACGAGGACCCGAATGCCGGCGATGTCTGGAATCAAAAGCCTGCGTTTTGTCTCCGCGGAGCCAATGCCGAACCATGCCGTGAAATGAAACGTGCTGCCGACTCCAGAGGCGCTCTCCACCCAGATGTTGCCGCCCATCATTTCGATCAATCTTTTGGAAATGGAGAGACCAAGGCCGGTGCCGCCGTACTCTCTGGTGGTGGAACTGTCGGCCTGGCTGAAGGCCTGGAACAGGCGCGCCGATTGTTCGGCGGTCATACCAATTCCGGTGTCGCGCACGGAGAATTTTAGATTCACCCTGTCCAAGACCTTTTCCAACAACGCAATGGTCAAGACAATTTCGCCCTGTTGCGTGAACTTCACGGCGTTGCTGACAAGGTTGATCAGGATCTGACCGAGGCGCAAGGGATCGCCGACGAGATTGGGAGGGATATCGTTGGGGGAAGCAATGAGGAACTCCAGATTTTTGTCGTGGGCTTTCTGGCAAACCATGCTGGAGACATTGGCAATTACTTCTTCGAGGCGAAAATCGGTCTTCTCCATGTCGAGCTTGCCGGCTTCGATTTTGGAAAAATCGAGAATGTCGTTGATGATGCCGAGGAGGGACTGGGCGGCGGCTTTTGTTTTGGTGAGGTAGTCGCGTTGTTTTGGGGTGACGTCGGTTTTAAGCGCGAGATGGGTCATGCCGAGAATGGCGTTCATCGGAGTGCGGATTTCATGGCTCATGTTGGCAAGAAAATCGGACTTGGCCTTGGTTGCCGCCTCGGCAATCCGTTTCGCGGCGGAGAGCTCCATTTCCAGGCGCTTGAATTCGGTGATGTCCTGAGAGACGCCGTACATATCGGTGGGCTTTCCGTCGGCATCTTTCAAAACATGCCCTACCGCATGGACCCAGGCGATGCGCCCGTCGGTGGGACGCTTATAGGCGAAGACAGTATCGTAATTACTGGTGCCATCCAGGGCGGCGTTGAAAGCTTTGCGCGCCGCTTTGCCCGCGGCCGCGTCCGCTTCTTCCGCGTGGGCGAACATATCGTCGAGTTTGTAACGATTGTCGAGCTGCGGGATATCGCCAAAAACCGCGACCCTGCGTGCTGAGGAGTTGTACCAGCCAGAACCGTCGAGCGGTACGTGCCAGTAGCCTGCCTTGGTGAGTTCGAGAGCGGTTTCCGCGAGAAAGTTTCCTCGGCGGAGTTCTTCATCGCGCTTCCGGACAAGACTTTCCGCAGCTTTGCGCTCGGTAATGTCTTCTGTCAGGGCGACGACGTATTCCGGCTTGCCTTCAGCGTCGCGCAGCAAGGTGAACCGACCATTTGCGAATACAATGGTGCCATCGCGGGCAATGAAGCGCTGTTCGTAACCGTCTTTTTCGCGCTGCCCTTGCAAGAGCGCGGTGTAGCGTTCCGCGCAGGCGGCACGGTCGTCCGGATGAGTGATTTCATCCCATTTTTCGAGATGGCTGAGTTCTTCCTCGCTGTAACCCAACATTTCGCTCATCGCCCGATTGGAGTAATGTTCGTGGCGATCGATGCTGAAGACACTGATCCCGATCTGCGCATTCTCGAAAATCGAGCGGAAGAGCTCTTCATTGGATCGCAGGTTGGTCTTCGCGGGTTTGGGCACGGATTCCCCCTCAAGCCGGGCGAGCTGAAGAGCAACGTTACGCTCGCGCCCAATTTTGCGCCATTGGTAATTGTGACGGGGTCCATCCGCGGAGGTTTACAGTCGCGATCTAGCGAATGGGCCTTAAAAAAGGGGAGATATTGTTACTTTTGACGATTCTCACGGGAGCACGGCCCGGCGCATCCTTGCGCATTCTGCAACGACAGGGCCCGGGAAATGAGCCTAACCTACCTCGAACCTTTCCGGGTCCTCCATTCGTTTTGAAAGAAGGATGGGAAGCAGAAGAAAACCCATGAACCAGGCAAGTGGAATTCAATCGGTAAACACAAGCGCGTTTGAACGAAGCCGCTGGCGCGGCAGACGCTGCGCGTGAGGTGAACAGAGATGTGATTGCCTGACTGTGGAGATAAGTTGTGGGTCACAAGGAGGTCCCTGTGACCCATCTTCGAAGAATGATGCTGGAGGAACTCCAGCGCCGTAATTACGCTAAGAGTACCGTAAAAGCCTACCTTCGGATCATCCAAGAATTTGCCAGCTATTTCCATCAAAGACCCGACAAGCTCGGTCCGCAACACCTGCGTGAGTATCAAGCCTACCTGTTTCAGGAGAAGAAGTTGGACGCCGGCACCGTGCAGCAGCATGTGGCCGCGCTTCGCTTCTTCTATATCAAGACTTTGAAGCGACGCTATCTGCTCGAAGATATTCCGAGACCCAAACGCTTTCGCAAGCTTCCGGAGGTCTTGAGTCCCGAGGAAGTAGCGCAGCTCATCGACTCGGCCAATAACCTCTTCCACCGCACGATGCTCATGACCCTGTACTCAACGGGTATCCGTCGCGCGGAAATGTGTCGCCTGCAGGTCACCGATATCGACAGTAAGCGGATGATGGTTCACATCCGGCAAGGGAAAGGGGGTCATGATCGCAATGTTCCTTTGAGCGAAAAGCTTCTGGAGACGCTCCGTGTCTACTGGCGCTGGATGAAGCCGAAGAACTATCTGTTTCCCGGCACGGTGAAGAACTGGCGAGCGGACGTTCCCGTCACTACCAAGGTTCCTTGGAAAGCTTGCCAACAGGCAGCGAAGCGCGCGGGGATCACCAAGCATATCTCGCCACACACGCTTCGGCACAGTTACGCCACGCACCTGCTCGAAGCCGGTGCTGATCTGCGCACCATCCAGGTGCTGCTCGGTCATCGCAAGATTGAACACACGATCGTCTATCTGCATCTTTCGCGGAAACACTTGACGGCGGTGGCGAACCCCCTGGACACGATCGACGTCTCCCGTCCTGAAAGCGCTAAACTCTCGCGGAAATTACAAAAGCGGTGAACCGGCCACCCTTCGAGGTGGCTGATGTCATCCGCCAACACGAGAACAGCTTCATCGAGAAGAACCGTTCCTGGCTTACGTGGCACCACCTGCGTGTGCTCCACGCCATCGGACAAGTGGCTCGCCGAACGCAGCAAAGAGCTACTTCCCGTCGGCTACTTCCATGTGGTCTTTACGATTCCGCATGAACTCTCTTGGCTAGCTCTCCAGAACAAGAAGGTCGTCTACGACCTGTTGTTCCGCACCAGTGCCGCCACGTTGCTGGAGGTCGCGACTGACGCAAAACATCTCGGCGCCCAGATCGGCTTCTTGAGCGTGCTTCATACCTGGGGCCAGAACCTTCTGCTTCATCCGCATGTCCACTGCGTGGTCCCAGTCGGTGGTCTCTCGCTCGACGGCAAACACTGGGTTCGTCTCCGCTACGCTTTTTTCCTTCCGGTGAAAGTGCTGAGCCGAGTGTTTCGCGGCAAGTTCATCGCCGGCCTGAAGCGCGCCTTTCGTGATGGAGAACTCTCCTTCCCTGGAAGCATCCGACACCTCACCGATGAAAAAGCATTTCACTCCTTCGTGCGATCGCTCTTTCGTCATGACTGGGTGGTCTATGCCAAACGGCCTTTCGGAGGACCAGAACATGTTCTTCATTACCTGGCACGCTACACACACCGAGTGGCCATTTCCAATCACAGGCTGGTCAACGTGGCTGACGGCAAGGTGACCTTCCGGTGGAAGGACTACGCTCGCGGAAGTAGGCAACGCACGATGGCGGTCGGTGGCGAAGAGTTCCTTCGTCGGTTCTTGTTGCACGTGCTCCCGCGTGGTTTTGTGCGCATCCGCTTCTTCGGATTCCTTGCGAATCGGAGGCGAACCCAACTACTGCCACTCTGCCAACGGTTGCTGGAGGCAATCTCGCATCAGCGCCTCCCAGCACCGCAGACCGGAGAGACGAAGTTACCCGTTTCCTGGTTGTGTCCGCATTGCGGTGGCGCAATGGTCCTGATCGAAAAGCTCACGGCACAAGAGATCCCCTGGAAATTAGCAAAAGCGAACCACTTCGTTGACAGCTCGTAACCGACACTCCATGGCGAATCGTTCGTGTGCTCTGGCACGCACACTCGAAGTGTGTCTTCTCACGCGAAAACAAGAAAAACAGACAACCATACCTATGCCGACACACTCGAAAACCCCATTCGCGCAAGCTTCTTTGCTCAATCAAGCAAAACTCAAGACATCACCGGCCGGCAATCATCTCCTACTCGAAGCCAGCAACCAAATTCAAAACCCATAGATGGCCCGCGTCCGCCGCAAACACCAGCGGCTTCGTTCAAACGCCCCAATCGAAAGTGCCCCGGGACCACTCCTCAGCCCCACTCCTACAATCCCTGCCGGGGCACTTCCGATTGAGTCCTAGCGTTTGACGGGACTAACCCAACGGGCGAGCTGATGACTTCCGGGTTGCCGTAATCCGCCCGCAATCGCCGCAATCGGAGGCAGGCTGCAAAAGGAGTTCCTCCTGATATGATCGTCCGTCAAACGGAGCAGCCATGCGCAAGCTGATTTTCTTTCTGTTTTTTCTGGTGTTATCAACCCCCATTGTGTCCGCGCAGCAGTACGATCTGGTGCTCGAAGGCGGACGTGTCATGGATCCCGAGACCGGCCTTGATGCTGTGCGCAACGTTGGCGTCCGTGACGGAAAGATTGTCCGCATTTCGTCCGAATTGCTGAGCGGACGTCGGGTTATCCATGCCGCCGGGCTAGTGGTCGCTCCCGGATTCATTGACCTTCACCAGCACGGCCAGGAGATGGAGAGCCAGCGCGTGAAAGCGCTCGACGGCGTAACCACGGCGCTCGAACTGGAAATCGGCGCGCCCGACGTCGCTCAGTTCCTGAAAACGAAAGAGGGCCACTCGCTCATTCACTACGGCACCTCGGCCAGCCATGCGGCGGCACGGGCTCTGGTATTCGGAGCGCCGCTGCCGCCCGGAGAAATCCTGCCGAAGAGCGACCCCGCGACCGATCAGCCCGCGACCCCAGAGCAAATCATGCGGATCGAACAGCGCCTGCGTTCGGAACTGGACGCGGGCGGACTGGCCCTCGGCATGGGAATTCAGTACATCCCCGGAGCCACCCGGCTAGAAGTCATTGATATGTTCCGTCTGGCCGCCGGGCGCAGGGTGCCGGTTTACACTCATGTGCGCAGTTCGAGCCGCGTCGATCCCGGGTCCTCGATCGAATCCGTGAGTGAAGTGATCGCAGCGTCTGCCATCACCGGCGCTTCGCTGCACATCGTGCACATCAACAGCTCTTGCTTGCGCGATGCCCCGGAGTGCCTCTCCATGGTCGAAGGAGCGCGCTCCCGCGGCCTCGATGTTACTACCGAAGCCTATCCCTACATCGCGGGTATGACCTATATCAACTCTGCGCTCTTCAATCCGGGCTGGCAGGAAAAGGAGGGGGGCATCAGCTATGGCGACCTAGTCCTTCCCAACACCGGCGAGCACCTCACTAAAGAGCGCTTCGACGAACTCCACAACTCAAGTAATCCCCAGACCGTGCTGGTCTTCGCCAACACTCAAGAGGTGCTGGACAAGGTGATCCCTCACCCATTGGTGATGATCGCCAGCGATGGCTTCCAAGGCCATCCTCGCAACGCCGGAACCTATTCGCGCGTGCTGGCCCAATACGTACGAGAAAAAGGGACAATCACGCTGATGGATGCGCTGCGAAAGATGAGTCTGATGCCAGCGGAGATGCTCGAGCGTTCCACGCCCGTGGCACGCCAGAAAGGCAGGCTACAGGAGGGCGCCGACGCCGACATTGTTGTGTTCGACGCGGGGACCATCAGCGATCACGCCACATTCGAGAAACCGATGGAGCCGAGTGTAGGAGTGCACTACCTGTTGGTCGCAGGAACCGTGGTAGTCAATGAGGGCAAGATCGTTCCCGATGTATTTCCCGGCCGCGCTCTGCCAGGGCGCGCAGCATTGCATGACTAGCGCTCGCTAAGGTCTCCCTAACCACGCGACCTCGAATCGCGGGATTAGTCCTCTGAAGTCGCGCAGTGTTTATTGATGACTTTCAGGAGAAAGGTTTAATAGGTATCGAACGCAACTCCCGTTAACGGGGTGCATTCAATGGGTCGATGCAACACTCAGGTCAAACCCGATTTGCGTTCAAAGCAAAGACTAAATCCCTCGCTGAGGTTGGAACCGCCAGAGCACTACCTTTGGCTAGGTTTGAGCAAGCCCAGCTAAACATATGGCTTCCTCCGCGGAAACATCGTCGAATCAGTGCAATAGATAGTTTGCATCGACCTTTTGAGCCGGCAGGCGAAATCGGCATGGGGGTTTTAGTACGAGGGTGTCATTTCCCTCAGCTTTGCTAATTTATTGGATCCAAATCAACGTCCCCCTCATCTAAAGGCTCAAAGCGATGTACACTCGGTGCGGGTGGGGCAACGCAAGGAGCAAACAGAAGTAGCAAGGACGTAAAGCTAGGGACGACCGTGGCTTCTACGAAAAAGAGCGCGACTTTTTACCTCGAAGGGCTGGCTTGGGTAGGGCTGTGTGCGATGCTTTGCGGCTTTCCGTGCCGCGCAGCGCAGGCGCCGACAGGCCAGACAGCGAAAGGCGTTTTACCTGACTCAGCAAGCACCGAGGTTTCCACCCCTGGACAGCAAACCGATCAGCAACCATCCGGAAGCATCACTGGAAAAGTTGTGGATCAATCCGGAGCCACCGTCTCCGGGGTCCTGGTGAAACTCAAGCGAGAAGGGCAAACTTCGGACACAGAGACTTTCTCAGACGACGAGGGACAATTCTACTTTTCAAATGTTGCTCCGGGATCCTTCCAACTGACAATCACGTCTGAGGGTCTCGCCTCGAGGGATTTTTCCGGAACCTTGAACCCTGGAGAGGCCTATCACACTCCGCTGATCATGTTGACGATTGCGACCCAAGTGACCGAGGTCCACGTCGGACTTACGGCGGATGAACTTGCGGACGTACAGATTCAGGAGCAAGTGCATCAGCGCGTGCTCGGCTTCATTCCGAATTTTTACGTCAGCTACGTCCCCAATGCAGCTCCTCTCGCGCCGAAACACAAGTTCGAGCTTGCGTGGAAATCAGCTACCGACCCCATCACGCTAGTCGGGGTTGGCGTGCTAGCTGGTGTTGAACAGGCGACAGATCGTTGGGGCGCCTATGGACAAGGTGCGCAAGGCTACGGAAAACGCTACGGAGCCACTTACGTCAATATTTTTTCTGGCACGCTTATCGGAGGCGCGGTACTCCCTTCGCTTCTGAAGCAGGATCCGCGTTATTTTTACAAAGGACGAGGCAGTAAGGTGTCGCGGCTTTTCTATGCGATGGGCAACTCCGTTTTCTGCAAAGGAGATAATGGAAAATGGCAGCCCAATTATTCAAATGTCCTGGGAAGTTTCGCAGCGGCAGGACTCGCGAATCTTTACTACCCCGCCAACGATCGCCGCGGATCCAGCTTCATAGTCTCAACGGCGGTGATCAGGCTTGGGGAAACGTCTCTCGCCAGTGTCCTTGAAGAATTCGTTCTTCCAAAGTTATCACGGAAGGGTTCAACGCGCGCTCAGGCGCAGCCCTAGATTCAGCACTCACCAAACATGCGCGCACGAACTTGTTCGTTTAGGGGCAGATCCAGACCGCTATTCAGGTGATCCGGGATGCGCGTGGGATCCTGGGCTATCAGCGGCATAGCTTTTGCTCGCAAGATATCAGACTCCGGGGAAGGATCCAGGAAAAGCGTACGCACCCAGGCTTCCACGGTGTGGCAGTTACGGAAGTACACGCTACGCTGCAACGCGTAGCGGTTTGCGGCCGCGGCCCAGTCCTCGCTCTTTGAAAGTTCATCCCGCAGAGTCCGCGCATCGCGCAAAGACAGGGAGAGGCCTTGCCCGAAAGTTGGATCGGACGTTGCTGCGGCATCGCCAATGAGGACAACGCCATCTCGATAGGGGTGGTCTACCCAGGAATCGCTCGTGTCAAAACTAGCGAGCGGCCCGACGCCTTCGGCGTCGGCGTAATATTCGGCCAGAAGAGGATAAACTTTTGGAGACTCGCCGAAGAATTGGCTGAGCATAGAGTCGCCTTGCAAACGGTAGCCAACTGTTTTCGGGTAAATCAGGTAGGCGCGGAAACGACTGTCGCGGAGAGGGACCAGAACGGCGCACATACCGACGGCCGGATTGAACAGAAAATAGATGGTGTCCGCTGGCGCTTTGACGCCGGTCAAAAGCGCTCCCGCCATGTAGAACGGATTCGATTTTTCCTGAACTGCGAAGCCAGCCCATTTTCGCGCAGCCGATCCTCGCCCGTCCGCGGCGACAACCAGGCGCGCCGCGATACGTTCGCGGTTCCCTGCCCCGGTGATGACCGCAGGGGTTCTTCCCGATTCGATCTGCTCAACCGTCACGCCGCGACGAACCTCGGCTCCCGCTTGTTGCGCGGCCGCCAGCAATGTTTCCTGCATGTCTTGATGGCGGAAGGAAAGGAGCGGCAAGCGTTGTGGGGTTGTGGTAGTAAAATCTCGCGGCCCCATGCCGGACTCCACAAACGGCACCTGGTGGCCACAGTTTTTCTTGAGTAGTTCGTGGATTCCAAGCTCGCGCGCCTCTCCGGCACCCCAGCAAACCATTCCCTCGCCGCGCACGCGATCTTTAAACTTCACTTCGCGCTCTAATATGAGCACCTTGGCACCCTGTTCAGCCATCGCCTTGGCTAATGCGGAAGCTGCGATGCCACCGCCGATCGTAACGATGTCGTAGCCCTGTGCCGACACAGTGGTCTCCTTCTTATGGGGTACTGCGAGTATGGCGCAGGGAGTGTCGACCCAGCTCCCGGTCCGAAAAAGTTCGAAGTGATTTGACGCGACGTAGCGCTGTCACGATCGCAGGATCACCTGGGTGATCGCTTGCCACCATTTTGGATCGATCCTCCAGGTGTACATTGCAAGACTCTGCAGAGCGATCAACGAGGGCAGCGCGTAAAGATACACCTTGTGGACGCGCTTATCCACCACCCAATCACGAACCATGCCGAGCGCGATCAGGCAGTCTAAGGCGGGAAAGAAGAGATTGTGGTTAAACATGAAATCGAATCTCCCGATGGCCGCGTCCATAAGTTGGCAACTCGCTATGAAGATAAGTCGCCGATGGTATTCCGGCTTCTTTCTCCAATAAATTGCCAGCGCGATGCACGAGCCAAAGATGAGCATGTCGGCGAACGGAATCGACAAGAAAGCATCGACGCCCTGCTGCTTTAGCACAAAGGTATCGAACCGGGTCATGACCACCGCGATTGTGAGGCCCAACACGACCATTACTGCGGCCAGGCTCGCTCCAAACCAGCCGAGCAAGCGGTGCACGCTGACTTTCCGTGCACGCACCAGAGCCGATTGAGCGATGAAGAAGACCACCCACGTAGAGAAGGCGGCGCCGTGTATCCACAAGAGCAGCGGCCTTGGCGGGTTACCGTGAAACAGGTTGGCGTTGACCGTGCGGCTGAAGCCCGAAATCACAACGGCGCCCAACACCAGCGACATGCAGAGATAGAAATACCGACCCAAGAATGTCTTGAACTGCGTCGTTATGCTTGCTTCTTTCTCGATACGAGCAGCTAACCCTGCGTTTCCAATGGCCACAGAACTGCCTCCTGAGAACGCTGCGAATGCGAGTCTTTACGCTGTGCTGTGCCTGTGCTGCGAAAATGGCCCGGTATGCGAAATGCGGAGTGGCCGCACTATAGCGGCAACGCGGAAGCTGTCAAGAAAGGGCGTGAAAGTCGCGATTTAGGCTGCCGACCGGAAGGCCGGTGTAAATCAACACATGTTAAAATTGCGTTCCATGAAAACGGTCTGCGTCACTTTGCTCTTAGCCTCGCTGGCCATCGCGCAAGACACTCCTAAGACGATGAACAGAATCACCGTGCAGCTCGACGGTCCGGAAATCCCACAAGACAACTTTGCCAGAAAACCGAAGACCATCTACAGGGCAGGTAACACTTATTGCCGGGTAGAAGAAGCCGCCGATCCCGAGCACAACATTCACGGCCTCTTGATCGTGAACGAGCCAAACGCGTGGATGGTCAATTTGGCGACCAAGACGGCTCAACACGTCGTTGATCCTGGCCCGACCTACAACTGCCATCTCCCAATCTTTTCCGGACCAGTTCCCAATACCCCGGACGCAGTGGACTACGCGAAATTGGGGCTGCAGTTTGGCTACGAGTTGGAATACTTCAAGAAAATGGGTGCGGTGCGGCAAGATCCCGGACCCGTTCTGCAGAAGCAACAGACCGTTGGATACATCCTGGACTTGGGAGGGACGAGATTCGCGCTCTTCACGTATGGGCCAAACGAATTCCCTCTGCTCGTGGCGCATACGGTTGGCAATAAAGGCGAAATGTTCTGGTACAGCGGCTACGGCCAGATCCCGTTTGATGCCAAGCTCTTTGCCAAGCCCGAAGGCGTCACCATCGCCGAAACCTCGCGATAAACATCATGGTTTTTCGCCGCGACCATTGTCCGCTTGTGACAAACGGATTTAGTCAAAATTAAGTATAGTGATGCTGATGAATCGATTTTTGCTGACTGCGATGGCTTACTGGGCGACTTGATCTGTTGTCGGAGAAGGAAGCTCGTTCTTGAGCTGGTCTATCTGTGACTGCAGGGACTCGATCTGCTGCTGTTCGGCATCGAGCTTGGCTTTGCCGGAGGCATCTCCGGCGTGGTCGGGCTTGGAATAGTAAGCGGACTGGTCCAGATCGAACTCCCGTCGCA
The DNA here is from genome assembly GCA_963701055.1 of Candidatus Acidiferrales bacterium. Taxonomy (GTDB): domain Bacteria; phylum Acidobacteriota; class Terriglobia; order Acidiferrales; family UBA7541; genus Acidiferrum. The sequence continues at coordinate 3,738,541 of OY969563.1, forward strand.
ATAACTTCAGCTGTTCTTCCGCGGAATCAATCTTCGTCTGGATCGCTCCGTCTTTGGGGGAATCGCAGGCAATGGTCGATGCTTTTTTAAGAGCCGCTATCCTCTCCTCGAGAACGGCTTCCTGCACGCGCCCCGGGACCTGGGGCTGCGCTTGTGAAAACGGCGGAGCTCCAAAACTCAGCCCCGAAGATCCTGGTTTGAAATTCTTCAAATCGACATCGCCATCGGAGATCGGTTTGGGGTCATAGGAAAGGTCGCGGCGAAGCTGGTCCAACTCGTCCTGGGCGGCCTGCAATTCTGTTTTAAGCCGGTCGTCGTCAGGATTATCGCAGTTGGTTGTCTGCGGTGTTGGGACTTCGGCCTGCTTTGGCTGAGGCACTGGAGGAACCGCGGCGTTGGCGAGCGGCGCAGGGATCGCCGAAGACCGTCCCGCGAGGTCGTCGTTGGTGAAGACTTTTGCTGGGGTTGTCGAATCCGATTTGCGTTCACGAGCGTTGCGCGCGGCATCCGCTACCGATTGCGCAGGATTGGGTGGCTCTTGGGATCGCGCGATTACGCCAAATGGGGGCGCCAGTAACGCCAGGCTCAAAGACAACATCAAAGTTGCTGGCAGCTTTTGCCATCCAGCGAGTTTCGCAGCGTCGATGCGAACTTTCATAAGACACTCTTTCTCAGCGCATGCTACACCCCGAAAGCCACGACCACAACGTTTTACATCCTGTAGCCGCAGTTCCCGTCCAAGTAGGTTATAGAAGTACCCACCCTCGATAAATTTTCTTGAATGAGCATGGGCTGGCCTTCCAGTGGTATAACGACAGAATCCTATCTGAGGAGAAACCCATGCAGATAAATGTTCGCGGGACGAGCGCATTAACAAGACTTGTGCTGCTGGTTATGTTCAGCGCAGCCTGGCAGGCAAATACATATGCTCAGGACGCCAAAACGCCCTATCCGAGCATGGCCCCGCTCGATCAATACCTGATGGAGCGAAATGCGGAGATAGCGCTGGCGCGCAGCGCTGCCCCGGAATCCATCTCGCGGGATGCCGAGGTGATGGTCCTCGGGCGGCACGGTTACGAAATCGCCGACAAGGGCAAGAACGGGTTCGTGTGCGTGGTGGAACGATCCTGGACCGCTGGAATCGACGATCCCGATTTTTGGAATCCCAAGCTGCGCGGGGCGATTTGCTTCAACGCGGCTGCTGCACGAACTTACCTTCCCATCACCATCAAGAAAACTGAACTGATATTGGCCGGGGGAGGATCAAAAGCGCAGATGTTCGAAGGCCTCAAAACCGCATTCGACAAGAAGGAACTGCCGCCGCTGGAGTCCGGCGCGATGTGCTACATGTTGTCCAAACAATCCTACTTGGGCGACAAAGGCGGGCACTGGCATCCGCACCTGATGTTTTTCGTTCCGATAAAGGACTCTGCCACGTGGGGCGCAAATTTGCCGGGTTCCCCAATTTTAAAATCGGACGCCCCCGAGGACAGACTAACCGTGTTTCTGGTTCCGGTTGCCAAGTGGTCCGACGGCACGCCAGATTCCAGCAGTGATCACTGACGGCGGTGCCGGCGAGTGAACGTATCGGGGCCTAGTGGCTGGTGCCAGCGGGCATCCAAGAATTCTATCTCCTGGCAACCTGCACTTTTGTGTCCGGCTCATCTATCGAGGCAGATAGGGGCACCTGAGCAAGTATCTCTGTACCTCGCGTGGGTTCAGACCTGACCAGAAGGCTTCCCCCAACAAGTCGAATTCTCTCGCGCATAACCGTCAATCCAATTCCAGCGTCCGAGTTGACCACCTCACTGTCAAAACCTCTGCCATCATCTCTGATGCGGAGGCTCACACCACTCGGGTTCGCACTGATTTCAACGAGTTCTGCGGCTGAGTCCGTTTTTTTTGCTCCATTCATACTCGGCGATTTTTAATCACGTATCCGCTGTTGAGATTCATCGGACTCGGCTTCGCCTCTGGCAGGCATTTGTGTTAGGATGAATCTCGCACGCGCGCGTTGATTTTTATGGGCGGTTTTGGCAGGGACAGATGCCATTGCAAGCACCGCGGGCGGTCAGTGCACTGTATACAACACTTGCAACAGCCTTATTCCTTAAGGTTTTACGGCAAGTCGTTGATTCCACGGTTGGGGACGTAGTTCAGTTGGTTAGAACGCTGCCCTGTCACGGCAGAGGTCGCGAGTTCGAGTCTCGTCGTCCCCGCCATTCATTCCAAAAGAGTTAGACTGACTTTATTGAAACCATCGAGGACGCCAAAAGGGCGCGTTTGGCGCCCTCTTCGCGTCCTTTTTGCTCTCTTCCGCAGAGCCTTTATCATCATTTATCTGTATCTGACAGCGTTTTCGTCTCCGGCAAAGGATGGTCCTCGGTTCGCATCGCAAGAAAATACCAGCGACAGTACAGCGGCCTGTGCGGCGTGCTTCGCCGGCGTGACTGCCTGCGTGTAGACGTCCAACGTTGACCGGAAGGACGAATGCCGCAACAACTCCTGCATGACCTTGAACTCCGTCCCCACACTTCGCAGCAGGGTCGAGTAGGTGTGCCGGAAAGTATGCCATCCAAGTCGCTTCTGAATTCCGAGACGCTGGGCTACTGGACGTATGTATTTGCGCAAGATCGCCTGGCCCCAGTACGGTCTTCGGCCTCGGTAGCGCTTGCCCGCGAAGACCCAGTCATCGGGCTTGATGTAGGTGGAGCGTTCTCTCCACTGCACCAGAGAGTCCGCGAGAATCGGATGGATGGGCACGGGCTTTTGCGATGATTCGGTCTTGCACGGGCCTACCACTCCGTACACGATGGAGCGCGTGACGCTCATCGCGCCTTGGGCAAAGTCGATGTCTCCCCATTTCAAGCCGAAGATCTCGCTCTGCCGCAACCCTGTGGATGCGGCAAGAAGAACTAACGTGTGTTCTCGAAGTGCCAGACCATTGATAAGCGCCTTGATTTCAGCGGGCATCAGAATGGCCGGCGCTGTGCGGCGTTTCGCGCTCTGACGAACGAGATGGATTGGATTGCGGTCAAAAAACTCATATCGGCAGGCGTGATTGAAGAGAACGGACATCAGGTTTCGGATTTTGGCACAACTGCTTTTCGCTAATGGCAGTCCGCGAAGCCAGGACTCTACCTGTATGGTTCTAACGTCAGCAAGCTCATACTTCTGCCAGTGAGGGCGAATCCAGCGGGTCAAGTACGCTTGGTAGATTTTCTTCGTCGCGTGACTGCGCCAAGAATTGTCGTTTGCCAGTTCGCGTTGCGCAAAATGATCACAGAGTTGAGCTACTGTCATTGCGCAGGAATTCAGTGGCCGGGAACTGGCGGTGATTTCCGAGACCAGTCCTACTACGGCTTGCCGCGCAGCATTCTCGTCAGGGTATTGTTCAACGGTGCCGACGATCTTCTTATGGTGAAGACGCTTGCCGTCAGGGCTAACCTCGGACCAACGAAACTGCCAGACGTTAGAGCCTCGTTTGCGAGTTTGTGTTTTCAGACATCCACGTTGCATCTTTGTCCTCCTGCTCCGCCGTTGCGGAAGAGAAGAATCTTCGGACATTGCGGGCAGACTAGGGGGGAAGCAGACAAGTGAATTGCCTTGCGGCGGCAATGCTCTTTGGTACGCGATGACGCCCTTGGTGATGATTTCCGGCTCTCTGACCAGCAGGGATTAGGGCATGGTGAAAAGACCGAACTTCATTCGGTGTGAGCGCAGACCAGACTACTGCGTACCCTTGAGCGCCATACGAATCGTTCTCATGTCGAGAAACATTCGTTGAGGACCGCTCTCGGAGGCACCCTCCAGCGCGACGAAACCATAGCGCGCATACCAGTCGACTCTGTTTCGATATGCATCCGTAATGATACAGCGGCATCCCACATCGTCTGCAACTCGGAGTGCGATCTTAAATGCTTCGGAAATGAGAGCATGCCCGAGCCCTTTTCCTGTGAAGCGCCGGTCTACCGCAAGCCGCGCGAGCAAAACGAGTGGCAAGTCGTATGGGGGAAGTCCACGAACGTAATTCTTAGGGAAGCTCTCGCGGGGCACACTTGCCGTTGCGAGAGTGAAGTATCCGATAACTGTGCGCGGCGCACCTTCGTCGATCGCGACATAAGTCACTCCAATAAAGCTTTTCTGCTGATTCGCCCACGCATGCCGCCTTAGATAGTTGTTAAGTGGCTCATCGCCACAATCGAAAAGCGCGACTTCGTCCTGCTCCTCGAGACGACGGATGAGAACGGCCACTCAGCCTCTCATTGCTCGGATGAGGTTTTCGGTAGGATGGGCGGGTTCTCGCGATGCGAGATCGGCAAGACTCTCCAGCTCACGCGGCGCCCAAGGAATCTCCACACGTGGGAGCACCAGTTCAGGGGCAACGCGTTCGAGGCGCGGAAACACCAATTCCTTCCGCTCGCCCGTCTCAGTTTCACTAAAAATACGATGACCGCGCTTTCTTTCCCATACTGCCCAGCGGAATAACGCCAGGGCGTCGGAAAGAAAATCCGTGTTGCTTGTGAGCTGCAGCTCTTGCTTCAAGCCGCGAACCATTCGGTCTTCCGCAGGGGCCAAATCAGCCTGAAACTTTGACTTGCGCGTAGCCCGCTCGGTTTGGGGCTGTTTCTTCATTTGCTTTGTTTTTAAGGCCATCGCAGATGATCCTTTTATAACCCAAATATACTCCTATATTACTGCAAGTTTAAGGATTTTTCGAGTCCTTTCGGAATGAGCGCAACGAAACCTGATTCTTCCCGCGCCGTTAGATGTCACTACAGGTCGCGTGTGAATCGCACAAACTCCAGAAATCAACGGCAGTTGGGCGCAAAAGTTGACTTTTGCGGGGTCACCTCAGGCCAGCTGGCGAGGCGCGGTCATCCACTCGATTATTGGGAGTTGCTGGCGATGGAGCCTCAACCCGAAGGAATATTTCATTGAAGTCCCGGCTCGCTTGCTCTCCACTGCTATTATCCAGGTCCGAGAACTATTGCCAGCCCATGGGAAGCTCATTCGCGGAACCTTGCTTGAAGGCCTCGTTGTAGGGGTGAAGATGAAGAAAACCTTTACCGCCAAACAAGGCCAGTACCTGGCCTTCATCTATTACTACACTCGAATCCACGGACGCCGCCCACCGAGGCCGAGATGCAGCAATACTTTCAGGTTTCTCCACCTTCCGTACATCAAATGGTCCCGACGCTCGTGGCCCGGGGGCTCATCGAGCGAACGCCCGGGCAAGCACGCTCCATCCGTCTGCTAATTCCGCGCGAAGAGCTACCGGACTTGGCCTAGAAGGTAAGATCTTGGGGGACCTCAGCTCAGGTTCTGGCGCCCTGATGTGATAAAGCCCGAAAGATGCCATCGAGAACTTGATCGAGATGCTTGCCGACATCTTCGGCAAGGAATCGGAGGACCAGATAGCCGTTCTCCTGAAGCAGGGCATCTTTACGACGATCTCGCCGGTAGGCGTCTGTGTCACCCAGATGCTGGCCACCGTCCAATTCGATGGCGATTCGCGATGGCGCGCAAAGCAGATCAACCTCCATGCGACCCCAGCCATCGAATGGAATCGGCAATTCTGCATTCAAACGAAACTTTCCGTTCGTTGCGGCCAAGGTTTCGAGTCGTCGATATAGAAATGCCTCGCTTGCGCTTCGCGCTCGATTGGCGCCCTCGGCATTCGGAGGTGGCTTTACAGCTACGCCGACAAATAGATTTGCCAGAGGAGAATCTACGCCATCGCGCACCAGGCGGCGTACGCTGGCGGCGTATTGGCTCTTCCACTCGGGATCGATAGGAAGTGGCACGTCCGCAGGCCAACCGGGAACGGCACTGCCCGGAAGCTGCATCTTGTAGCCAATCGCTTCGTAGCCGCGACTGCGGCGATCAAACATCCGCGCGAGCATCGGCACATTGAGGTCGGCGTAGTCGTAGACGCGCACTTCGCGCTTGCCGTCATAGAGGCGATGCAACCTGCCCACGTATTGCGCGATGGTTCCATGCCACGAGACGGGCAGCGCCAGAAATAAGGTGTCGAGCCGGGCGTCATCAAAACCCTCGCCCACATAGCGGCCGGTGGCCAAGATCACGCGCGCCTCGTCCGCCGGAATGGCGGCCAAGCGGCCGGAGATGGCGTCAAGCTCCTTTTTGCGCATCCCTCCTCGGAGCACCACTAAGTGCTGCACCTCGCGTGCCAATTGCTTGGCCAAAGAGTCCAGATGTGCATTCCGCTCAGTCAACACCAACGGCGAACGTCCCTCCCGAAGGGTTTGCATCAGGTCATGGCAAATAAGCCGATTGCGCTCTTCATCGCCAATCAGCTCCTCATAGAGTTCGTGGAATTGTAGCCGCACATTGGGATTCGCCGGCCGCAATGGGCGAAAGTCAGTCGGACGAACCATGACCGTATGCTTAAAAGGATGAGCCGCCGCCCGCTGCTTGGCATTAACCCGATAACGCACGGGACCGCACTGCATAAAGATGATCGGATGGTGGCCATCCTTCCGTGTGACTGTGGCGGACAAACCCGTGACGAACTTCGCCTTAGCCTGACGCGCAACCAATTCAAAGCTTTGGGCAGATAGATGGTGGCATTCGTCCACAATGAGGTGCCCATAGTTGCCGACCAGATCATCGACTAGACCGTTTCGTACGAGGCTCTGGATCACCGCGACATCCAGTTGGCCAGTGGGCTTGGCGCGGCCGCCGCCGATCCGGCCAATGGCGCCGACCGGCATTCCCAAGAAGATAGAGAGTCGCTCGATCCATTGCTGTTGCAATTGCCGTCGATGCACCAATACGAGCGTATTAACGCCGCGTTGGGCAATCAGCCACGCGGCCACCACGGTCTTGCCAAACGCTGTGGTGGCTGCCAACACTCCCGTGTCCTGAGCAAGCATGGCCTGGGCGGCGACGATTTGCTCGGGGCGCAGTTCACCCTGGAATGTCACCTTCAGCAGTTGGCCTGGGTTGCGCTGGTCCCGGACCACAGTTTTGATGTTCAGATCCGACAGGGATTGAAGCAGGTCATCCAGGCAGCCGCGCGGCAATCCAATGTGCTTCGGGTGATCTTCAGCGCAGGCAATAATTCGAGGCTTGTCGTAGGTCGAAAGCCGCATGGCCTGCGCTTTGTAAAATTCGGGATTTTGAAACGCCGCCAGCCGAATCAGGCGGTTGCGGAGGGCAGGAGGCAGTACTTCTTTCGCGATATATATCTGATTGGCCAACGTGAGTTCCAAGGTTTTCGGAAGGGGACCAGCGATCAGAGTATCTTTCCTGCGCCGCGAGGGTGGAGCCATCCAGGGTGCCGCTTCCTCTTCATCGTCCTCTGGCACTAAACGGACGCCAATTACTTTCCCTTTCGCTTCAGCGAGACGGACCACTTCTTCAACTTCACCGCGGCTAATTTTGTGGACCGAGGACAAGAACTCCCATTGGTCGGGATACGGTGTCATTCGCTCATCCAGGAAAAGGCCGTTGCCTGATTCCCGCGGCCGCTTCTGCAATGGCAGCGCAATTAAGTTGCCGAAGCCGCCCGGCGGAAGAGTGTCTTGATTGGGAAAGAAACGGTCGTACGAATCCAGGCCGATGTCGGGACGGCGTTCCATGGTTTCCGTCAGAATATGCGCCCCCAACTTGCGCGCCAAGGTGGCAGGCACGGGTTCGTTGAAGAAGAACCAAATGTGTCCGCCACTGCCTGACCGCGATCGCTCCAAGGCCGCCGGCAAATTCATTTGACGGCAAGTTTCCAAAAACGCGGCGACATCGTCCTGCCACGTTGTTTTGTCAAAATCGGCGGTGAGGAAGAAACAGGTTTCATCCAGAAGCATCGGATAAACACCCATGACGAAATCACGGCTATGGTCGTCATGACCCTGCAGATGCCAGCGAATCACATCGTCAGTTACGGGAAGAAAACGCTGGTGAGGACATTCGGAACATTTGATCCTTGGCTTTTCGCAAATGCCCTGGACCCATTCATTACCACAAACCGGTGAATAACCGGCCCTGCCAGTCTTGCGGCTTTCGAAGCGACGCGGGTAAACATCTTGGCGTCCATGAAACAGCGAACGGAAGAGGACGATTTTCGCCTCCGCAGGTGAATGCTGATTCACGCCAGCTTGCTGCAAGGCAGGCAGTCTGACAGGGGCGTCCATGACCCTATTCTACATTTGCATCTCCGCAAAACTCCAAGCATACATTGTCGTCATCGAGTCAAATCTCTCTCCGGGTATTGATCGGGGCGCCGATTCCACGGGACCGTTCGGGGCTCTTTCGCGGCTGCCCGATTCCGAACTAGCCTCCAGAGGATTCGACCATGAGCTGGCGTATCTGCAATTTCTCCAAAGAGGCCCTCCATCCGACAGGCGTAGGGGTGTAGTCCGTTTAATCCTCTTGGTGTGAAACTGAAAACTGAATACGATCCGTGACTCAATTAGGTATTTTCCCGACTCTCCAACCCGAAGTCCAACCCGTGATCTGTCCAGTCACTGCGTCTTTACAAGTACTTGGCAGTCCCAAACAGCCTTGTAAGTTGTTGTAAGTACTTGTTATTTCCGCTCTGTCACGGCAGAGGTCGCGAGTTCGAGTCTCGTCGTCCCCGCCATTCTTTCTAAAAGAGTTATCCGGCGTGACATCGGTAACTCCAACCCGAGATTAAACCCGACCTCGGTTTCCCCTCCGAACTCTCGTGCTCTTCCTGTTGTGCTTGATCGCCTTCAAGAATAAGCCCTGAGCCTCAAGCTGTTTATCGTTGACCGCGTGAATGTACCGAGCCGTGGTTTGCGGCTTTGCATGGCGCAGCATTTTCTGGATGACTGACGGATTGACGTTCGCTCCACCAAGAAACGTGGCCAAGCTGTGACGCAGATTGTGCCAACCGAACCGTGAGTTGTCGCCCGGACTAAGAGCACCAGCCCTGACCGCAGCAGGACGAAGGTAATGCTTCCCGCAGGTAGACGCCGCCCGTGGGACCCTGCCTTTCTCGCGACTCGATGCGAACACCCAGTCGCCATCCTTGCTGTAGGGACTTGCCTTTCGCCACTCGTTCAAATGGCGAGCAACTAATGGATGCATCGCCACGGGCGACATCGAGCCTGTCGTCTTGCCCTCAGTCTCTTTGCCCTTGCTCCACGCTCTTCGCACGAGAATTTGGTCGTTGTCCCAATCAATGTCGCACCATTTCAACGCGAAACATTCCTCGGGACGAAGAGCCGTCGCACCATGAACGAACGCGAGCGTCCATTCGAGCATCGTCTCCGGTTTGTCGAGTTCGGCCAAAATGGCAATCATCTGTTCAGGACTTACGACCTTAGCCTCGTAGTCCGAGGTGCTCTTGCAACGCGCACCACCCAATTTCGGCGGACGGCACGGGTTGCAAATCAACTCGGCAGGGATCAGGCCATGTCTCTGAGCATGAGAGTAAACCTGACTGACAATCGAGTTGATTTTGTCTATGGTCGGCCACTTGAGCGGCCTGTTCTTTTTGCCCTGAGGCGTTGAGGCCAAGACTTCAAACCATTCTTCAAGGTCAGTAGGCCTTACAGTCACAGCCACATGGTCACCCCAGCGCGGAAGAACGTATGCGTCTAAGTTGTGCTCGTCGCGGTCTGCTGTTTCGCCAGCTTTTTTGGCGATGATTCCCTCCCTCCTCAATTCATGGCGTCGCCAATGGTCTGCTATTTCCTTCACTGTCTGGGATTGTTCAGATACTTTTCGAGACCAAGCCTCCCCACTTCCATCCACGCTGCCTTCTCGTTTGGGATATGGGAGACGAGTCCAATGGGTTTGCAATTCTCGACTCGTTCCCCGTCCGATGGCCGCGTAACCTGAAAGCAGTAAAGCCAAGTCATCCCACGAACATATTTCTTCCTTCTTAACCATCCCCGCTGAACTTTAGCCATTAGCGTTTTCTCCTCGCTGTTTGGCTATCGGGGACTGCCGATCGGGAGTCTACCTTACGAGTGACACTGGCTGCTAGTGTGCCGTCCCGTAAATACGTTCACATAGTCGTTCGACTTTATCCAATATCGAATCGGCTGTAGCCGTCCAGACGAATGGCTGCGCATGGTGGTTGGAGTTCTTGACGTAGTGATCGATTTTCTCGACCAAGTCTTTCACGCTGCTGAAAGTTCCCCGGCGAATGGCTTGTTGTGTGATGCGATTAAACCAGATCTCCACCTGATTGAGCCAGGAAGCGTAGGTTGGAGTGAAGTGCACGTGGAACCGTGGCCGCGTGGCGAACCAGCGCTTAACTCGCAGATGCTTGTGCGTGGCGTAATTATCCACGATGATGTGCACCTCCAAGTTCTTCGGCACGTTCTTCTCAATCTCCCGTAGAAAACTCAGATACTCTTGATGCCGGTGGTGCGGTCGACATTTCGTGAGCACTTTACCGTTCGCCGTGTCCAGTGCAGCAAACAGCGTGGTGGTTCCATGGCGGCGATAATCGTGGGTCATTCCCTCAACATAGCCCAATCCCAGCGGCAACATCGGCTGGGTGCGTTCCAGCGCCTGAATTCCGCTCTTCTCATCTACGCACAAAACCACAGCATTTTCAGGGGGATTCAAATACAGCCCTACAATATCCCGTACTTTTTCTACAAAAAATGGATCGTTCGAAAGCTTGAAATGTTTTTGTCGATGCGGCTGCAAGCCAAACGCCTGCCAGATGCGGTGCACTGTCGATTTCGATACTCCCGTCTCGGCGGCAATCTGACGGATACTCCAGTGCGTTGCGCCTTTGGGTTTCGACTTCAGCGTCTTGCGAACTAATTGAGCAACTCGTTCGTCGCTAATCGGGCGGGGGCGCCCTGGGCGTAATTCCTCGTAGAGCCCTGACACTCCCTGTGCCAGGAAGCGTCGTCGCCATAGGCCTACCGTGACCTTGCTGGTCTCCAGTTGCTGCGCAATTTCCCGGTTGTTCTTCCCAGACGCGCTCAACAAGATAATCTTGGCCCGACGCACCAGCCCCGCCGGAAGAGAGCGCGAGTTGGCCAAGCTTTCCAGCTGCTCGCGTAACTCCGAATCCAAAACTAACGTCGCTTTAGGTCGTCCCATCGCCATAGGCACCTCCATTGTGCACGGGAGATGCCTATATTCCCAGCAATACTAATGCCAGTTATTTATGGGACAGAACACTAGTACCCGTCCGCCCGGCACATGCCACCACGGATGCTAGAATCAGCCGTGCTTCCCCGCATCCATCCCATGCGCCTCCGCATCGCCAAGGCCTTCAACGACCCCGAATACATCTTCGAACTGAAACACGACGGCTTCCGTGCGCTCGCATACGTCGAAGAGGGAAAGTGCCGACTGGTCAGCCGCAACAGCAACTTGTTCAAATCGTTCGAATCCTTGAAGAAATCGTTAGGCGAGCTTCGTGATTTTGGACGGCGCGGCCGCGGTCGTTACTCGAATCCTCCCGGCTGGTTCGAGCAGGTGTGCTGCGAGTTGGAATAAATTCTCTGCACCGCGAATAATCGAGTCCCAATGAAGACCGTCGGGACGTCCCAACCGGTCGAGATGGCAAATGTGCACTCGTCAGCGACCTCTTCACCGTAGAGGCCGATATTCGTGCTGTTCCACCACGCGGTCCCGTCAGGATCGGTTATCGCCTCGAACGTCTCGTGATTCAGAACGTTATCGGTTGAATCCACAAGCTGTCCATTCGGAGTTCCTGGCTTCACTGCGCAACCGTAATTGTTCTGAAAAGGTTCGACCGTGTACAGCACGTGGCCAATGTCGGTGAAATCAACACTACTGTGGTACGCGCAGAAGGCGAAGGTGTTCGGGTTATCGGGCGAGTAGCACTCCGAGAAGGTGGAGTCGAAGCATTCATCCTGGCCCTGCGGGAGAAACACGTGGTAGATGTGCCCATATCCGGTCTGCCCGGTTACCGACGCCACCGCATGCACGATGGTTTGAATGTCGGCGTCCGTAAATGGCTCATAATCAGTAAAGCCAGGGGTAGTTGCTTTTACTGGGGTGTAACCGAAAATGGCCCTATTCCCGACTGTATAGCGACCGCTTGAGGACAATCCAACATATTGATCGGCGACATGGATAAAGTCGCTGATCCCAAGGTTACGCAGGTAGCCCTCTGGATCACCCCAGCAAGTCGAAATTTTGCACGTGTCATTCGGATTCATGTAGACCGCATGCGACTCGGCGGAGTCTACCACCGCTCCACCCTGGTAGCTCACGTCCCCGGGGGGACGCAGCGGCGCATTGGACACGTCGCCATTTCCCGTGTTTTTCCCGTTCATCGCTGGACGCGGAGTGATGAGCGATGGAGTTCGCGAAGGCGACGCATTAGATGTACTCGGGGGCTCTGCGTGACGGGTCACGTTCTTGGCTCCGAGCGCCGCCGCGCGGTCCGCTTCAGTGGGAGTAACTCTAAGGTCATTCTGTGAAAAGTCCTGCGCGTGGGCCACAGTGGCGACAAAAACTGCCGCGAGCCCAGCCACCCGTACGATCGCAAATCCACGGTTGAAAGGACACATATTCTTCCGAAGCTTTTTATATGCCAGGTTCATATATGAACCTCCTGTAGGCCTGAGTCCAAGAGCGGGCCGGAGTCAAACTAGAAGCCATCTCATAAATGGTTGGGCCCGATCTAAACGGCCGCTTTTTCAAGGACTTTGGCGACCCCAAAGCATTTATGAGATAAGTTCTAGTCTTTTTCTTCCTCACATCTTGGAGTCATGCAGTTGCGACGGGCGGGGACCTTAGGACCTGCATACTCTAGGTGGATGTTTTATACCAGTCAAGTAGTATTTCGAGTGTTATCACAACCTATATTCAACTGCCCCATTACTGAGCGTCGTCGCATTCGTCATCAAGCTCTAGCGTGTTGCTCGGCAACAAGCAACAGCTTACGGCCACGGTCACGGGTACATCGAATACGGCGGTAACTTGGAGTGTGAATGGTGTTCCCGGCGGGAATTCGACGGCGGGAACCATATCGAGCGCTGGGCTTTATACCGCGCCCCAAGACTTGCCGAACCCCGCAACTGTCCCAATCCAGGCCACGAGCCAGGCGAAAAGTTCAGCGAGCGCCAGCGTAGTTCTGACGGTCACCAGCGATCTCGGAGTAATAGTGCGACAAATCCCTCGAGTATGTTGTCGGTCTTCAAGGACCACGCAATAGCTGTTTCCGCCACACAGGGGCCTGATGGCGCTCGGACCTTTTTCCGAGTCCTCCTACCTAAGACTTGACTCGCACTACACCAACCTCAATCTTCTTCTGCTCTCGCTCCGGATATTTCGAGCGCGCTTTCTCCGCGAGTTGTTTCGATTTGAATGGCTTCGACGGGAAAGTAATCTCGCCATCGATGTACTTGCACAGTAGCCACTGCACAACGGGTTCGGGCATCTCGAATTTATAGCACGGGCGCGGCTAAGGATTAAGAATCCGAAGTATTCGCAGGCGGAAGGGCGGCACGAGTTGATGACGAGGGCGAAATAGCTTAAGCACATTCATTCTTTATTGCAGCTTCGCATATTCCGCATTGGCAGCGATGAGAATTGGGATGTCCGGGTCGGCGTCCTTCCAGATCGTGAGGAAATCGTGATAGGCCGCCTTGGCCTTGGCGGTGTCGCCTTGCATGGCATAGGCGACGCACTGCTCGGCCATCTGGAATCGAAAACACGGTCAGTCATTTTTGGGTTAGAAGATACAGGTCGGCGTGACCGCCGGGACGCGCATAGACGATGGTCGAAAGGTCTCTGGAAAAATCGTAGGCGTTGCCGCTATAGCCGAACGCAAACGTAAAGGGTAGTTTCAAAGCCACCTGGCGTGGTCCGCTGAGTTTGCCCTCGGACCAGGGCTGGCGGTAGATGATAACCTCGTGCGGAGATGCAATTGCGTACAGGAAAGACCTGCCATCCTGTTCAAAAATCGCAGTGACCGTGACCACTCCAGAAACGAGCGGAATGCATTTCTTTTCGGCCAGGGACACCTCATAGATTCCTGACTTGTCTCCGACGAATACGGTTCCTAGTAAGTATTGCCCTTTCGGGTCGATGTCTTCCAGGACGCAACAGGAGTCCACGACCTTCTCAAGTTTTGAACCATCCACGTTCCATTTCCAAATACTGCCCATCATATTCATTCCCTGTAGTCCCTCGGCTGTATTTGCGTAAATGGATTTCTGGTCTCGACTCCATAGCATATTGTCGGGGTTGCCTCCGATGGGAGGGAACTCACGCAGCCCGTTGCCATCGGCCCCAATGGAGTACGCCTTTTTGCCGGAATCAACGAAAATCAGGTGAAAATTATCCGGCGCCCAGAAACCCGTGCCCAAATCTCCCCCCGTAGCGAGTCTGAGTTTATTATCGCCATCGATGTCCGAGACCCAGAGTTCGGTTCTGTGCGGCGCAGGGGTTATCTGACGAGGAGTTGATTCAATTCGGAAAAGCTTGCCGGGGGATGTTGACGCCGCAAGCGAATCTGGGCAGACCTCCGCGAGAAGTGTTCGTCATTCAGTTGCAGGAAGCACGCAAAGAGTGGAGGAGGCGGCATCCGAAGAATGGCTAAGGTTTCGGTGAAGACATGCGATGTCGGTGGGTGAGACACGAACTCGATCGTAAGCCTCCGACGATAGGCTGACGACGGTGGCGAGTTGGTGGCCGGGTCGATACTATTCCGTGTCTACAACCGAACTTGATCAGGCGCAGTCAAGCGAAGGCTGGCAATCTCATCGCAAACGTTCCGGCAATCCCCATACCACAGCTCCGTTGTCAGCGTTGCGGGGGCCGGTCACGGCGGGTTCAATATATTGTGGCAAATGTGTTCCTGCGATTAATCGCGAGAGCATGCTGGAAAAATCCAAACTGGGACGCATCGCAACTCATCGCCCTATAGCTGAAGCTCGCAGAGCCGCTACCCACGCGAAACAAGTTGAAGCATTGCGAAGGTGGAATCCATCGGAGCTTCCGAAATGGCTGGATGAAGATTTCTACCGAATGGAAATCCTGCCTCGCCTGTCCGGATTCACAATAAAGAAGATTCGGACGGCGATAGACGTCTCTCACCCTTACGCCACGCTCATCAAGCGCGGGTCGAAGATTCCTCATCCAAGACATTGGCTGCCACTGGCAGAACTTACGGGGCACCGGAAACAAACTGTTTGAAACATACCTTTTGTATCCTAAACCTCTTCCTTTCCCTTTATTGCTCGGTTAAAGAAATCGTCGATCAGATGGTGGAAGAGCCATCCCCAAAAAGTGCTTGACAGTAAATCTTTACTACACTATGTTGCTCGAGGCCTTGTAGCAAACAGGGTTCATACAAGAGTTAGCGGAGACTCCCACTTTGAAAAAGGCCGAACAGCGAGACCTCTTTCCCGGCGCGCTCGAAATGATGATTCTCCGAACTCTCAAGCGCCAGCCCCTGCATGGCTACGCCCTCGTCCAGAACATTGAACGAACCTCAAACGATCAACTTCAGATCGGAGAAGGTTCACTCTATCCGGCTCTCCAGCGCCTTCTCAATGACGGGTTGGTCAGAGCCGAATGGGGCATCTCCTCCACAAAACGCCGCGTTCGGATTTACAAGTTGACTGCAGCGGGTGCCAAGCACCTGGAGCGCGAGGTATCCAGCTTCGAGCGCATGCTCGACGGCATCACCCGCGTCTTAGCGCGAGGTGAATCATGAACTGGCTCAAGCAACTCTTCTCGCGCGGCCGCCCCTACAACGATTTGTCGGACGAGATTCAGCAACATCTCGAAGAAAAGATCGAGGAGCTCGTCGATGGCGGAATGTCGAGAGAAGAGGCCGCGCATGCTGCCCACCGCGAATTTGGAAATGTCACCATGATCAAGGAAGACTGCCGCGAAATGTGGACCTTCACGTGGATGGAAACGTTATGGCAGGACATTCGCTATGCCGCGCGGATTCTGGCAAAAAAGCCGGGCTTTGTGGCGGTGGTGGTTTTCTCGCTCGCGCTCGGCATCGGAGCGAACACCGCAGTATTTAGCGTGATGAACGCAGTGTTGTTGAATGGTTTGCCTTACGAGCATCCAGAGGAGTTGACCACTATATTCTCCACACATAAATCGGATCCTACCTCAGAAAAAGATCTTGTCCCGCTTGCTGATGTAGCGACCTGGAAAAAAGCGAATCACGTTTTTGCCGACATGGGCGCAGTGGGTTTTATCGATTTGGCTACCCTAACCGGGCTCGGCGAGCCAATGCAGGTGCCCGTCCAATCCGTGACTCCTAACTTTTTCACTCTGGTTGGAGTGCAGCCCGTTTTAGGGAGAGTCTTTCGCGTTGAGGAAAGTCACGAAGACTCTCAGACGGTGATTATCAGTGACGTGCTTTGGAAAGCAAAGTTCCATGGCGACACAGCAGTACTTGGGAAGACGTTCCGCATTGACGACGTTGTCTCAACGGTCGTCGGAGTCATGCTGGCGGACTTCAAAACATTCGGCCCGTGGTTCACGGGAAAGCGGGCAGACGTATGGCAGCCCGCCAATCCAGAAGACGCTAGATACGCTAACCGTGAGGGCTTCTGGATCGTGCCGCTAGCGCGGCTGAAACCCGGAGTAACCCAACGCAAGCGCAACTGGAAATGGACGTGTTAGCGCATGCGCTGGAGAGAGCTTATCCACAGCAAAACAAGGGAGTTGAGGCGGAAGTCGTGCCGCTGTATGAAGCACTCTACAAAAACTCGCAGGATACCTTGTATTTACTCCTCGGGGCCGTGGGATTTGTTCTGCTCATCGGATGCGTCAATGTAGCAAACCTCATGCTTTCGCGGACGGAGAGCCGTCGAAAGGAATATTCGATGCGGGCGGCGCTGGGCGCAAGTCGGCGGCGGCTCATGCAGCAGTTGTTGGTGGAAAGCGGGCTGTTGACTCTTCTGGGCGGCTTGCTGGGCGTCCTGCTTTCTTTCTGGGGAATCCATCTGCTGGGGACAATATCGACGGTAGGCGCCTTGTGGACTCACAACTCACATGGATTACAAGATCTGCCAGGCGCAGAGAACATTTGCATCAACGGCCGGGTTTTGCTCTTCGCCGGCGGGCTCAGCGTCTTAACCGCGCTGCTGTTCGGGATGGCTCCAGCTTTTCGAGCTTCGCGAGCGGATCTGCATGACGAACTCCGCAGGGAGAAAGCAGAACCGCGACCGCAAAACATAAAAGGACGCGCTATCTGCTGGTGGTTGCCGAAGTGGCCCTGGCGATGGTGCTCCTGGTGGGCGCGGGGCTGATGATCAACAGCCTGCTTCGCATGTTGCTTCCCTCTCCAGGCTTCGATCCGGCAAACGACGATGGAGGGTTAGTTCCTCCTCTGTCATCGGCCCTCGCGCCGAAAAATTGCTATTTTGCGCAAAATGGCCGCTCAGACCCCAAGCAGTTCGCCAATTAAGTCGGCTCGGCGTTGCTGCTGGATCAGGATAGGCTGACTCGATCCGACGCCAGACGATACGCAGAAAAATCCAGATGCGTCGTAGAGTCAGAACTTCAGGCTTCTGCGTTTCTGTAACAGAGATTCTGTGCAAAAAGTTCTCAAAGGCTTTCGCTCGGTCTCGCCTGAACAGCAGTGCTTGTTCGCAGGACTCTTCGACTGAGGCTCTCAGTTTTGCCTCCGCCCACGCTGGAAGATTCTGGCCATCCTCTCCCATCTCCTCCTTGATTTGCTTTATCACATCCTCGACTGGTGGCGGATGAAGGACAAGTCGATTTGCCATAACACCCTCCTGTGAATCGCTCACTTGCGGGAGAGAATACCACGGGTGGCTTCTCTATGCGCCAGCGCTATACTCTACCGATGGCAGATTACGAAGTCGGCTCGCCCGTCGTCGTCCGTCTGAATGATGGGCGCATCGTGGAAGCGAAGATTCGCGCTGTGATCGAGCAGACGAACGGGCTACACCTGCAAGTGGATTATGGGCACTACGAGACCGCGCTGGTTCATGAGAAGCAGGTCAGGCACGACAAGTCGATGGGCAAATTAGCGAGTGTCCTAGCCACTTCGCCCCCTTTGAATTAGTTGACCAATTCAAATTCGCCGGGTTTCCAAGTTTTGTCGAACCACGGCTGCAACGGACCATAAAGACGGATAAGGACGTTCCAACCTTTGCCTGGAGCCGTTTGCACCCAATTGGATTCATGCCCAGCGGGCGCAGTGGGTCCGAACCA
Source organism: Candidatus Acidiferrales bacterium (assembly GCA_963701055.1). Lineage (GTDB taxonomy): Bacteria > Acidobacteriota > Terriglobia > Acidiferrales > UBA7541 > Acidiferrum. The sequence continues at coordinate 3,756,691 of OY969563.1, forward strand.
TACATCCACCGAAGTATCCGGGTTCACGACGATGCTCTTTTTTTGACTACCAATGCTGGGAAACTGTTGGTCCGTTTGCAGCATCGAGCGCGTTTGGTTGTCATAGACCACAAACGACCAGAAGTCCTTCGCCGGAATGTTGGGCGGCAGGTGAATCTTATAGGTCTTGCCGCCATCTAGCGGCTTGCCCTCGGAATCGGTGGCAGCGGCAGCATACTGAGAGCCGACACCGACCATCTGCATAGCCATCGCGGGAGTTATGCCCGTGGCGTAGTAGAGGAAGTGGACACGCGCATCGAGGTCGCGTACACCGGGCTGAGACAGAAATTCATAACTGCCGCCTATAAAACAAATAAACCATGCGCTGTTCGGATAGTTGTAAGCACCTTGTTGGCGGGATTTGAACGTAATGGCTCGCGCCGTCGCATTGCCCACGGCCACCGCTTCCGTGAGTATCTTCTTCATTCGCTCATCAGGAGCGAACGTCTTGCCCTTCTCGATACCAATCGCGGCAAGCGTCCCGAGAATTTCCGGACTGTATGCCTCGTTCGGCTCATACTGGACGACACTATTCACTTCTTCGTAGAAATGAAAGTCGTTGGCATGAACGGTGTTGAATTCCTTCCCGGAAACGTTGATGAACTTCATCGGCGGCGGATTCTTGGCGTCGGACAACTGATACACCTTGGCGAACTTCTTAGAACTTTCTACAGCGGGCTTGGTGCTGCCGTTCTCCAAAAATCCCCGCCAGAACATTAGATTGCCGTATGTGCCAGAACGCAGAACAAAGTATCCGTTCGGAACCTCGCCTTTATAACCCGGAGGCAATAGCAGAAATTTACCGCCCTTTCCCTTATCCGGTCCGGCTCTGCCGAAATCAGCCACATAGTGGAACCAATGGTCATCAATGATACCGAGCACGTTCGGCGGAGTTTCTATCACCACCGGACCTGCCTTGGTGTCCACCCACATCATGTTATAGACGCTTTCGGTGTTCGCCGTCAGGAACAGCGACTTCGAATCCATCAGGTCTTCCATGATAAGCACGGTCTGATTGTTGTCCGCACCTTGGGTAGTGAAACCTACCCGGAGTGCTTCCACGGACGCACCCGGCATGGCGTTCAGGAACGCCTCAACTCCCCGCATGAAGTCGAGATTGTCATACGCTTTTTGAACCGTAGCGTCGTCTGGGAACCCGTCGAAGAACTTTAAGTTGCCGATTCGCGTATCCACCGAGTCCGGTGTGGTGATAGACGACGGAATGTCCGTGGTCATCTTCATCCTCGGCGGAGTTTGCGCATACGAAGTGCCTGAGGCTAACAGTGCAAACAGCGCTGCGACCAAACATCGATTAGTCTTCATATTTCCATCCCCCATTTGTCGCTTTTATTTTGCGGGTTCGATTTCGCTCGGCGGGCCGTGGTTCCTTACTGCACCCGTTCTAGTGGTGGTGCAGTCCACTTGCCATCCAAGGCTTGTTCCTTCGGCCAGTAAAGGCGCATGTACATGACAAAAGGCCCGTTCGGCGCGGGCAACCAGTTGGCTTCCTTGTCTTCGCCGGGTGATTCGTTCTGAATATAAAGAGTCACCCCACCGTCGGCATCTTTCTTGAGTTGCAGCATCGCTGAGTTGATGAGGTAACGGTTTATCGGATTCGCGACAAGAAGACTCTCAGGCATTCTGTACATTGTCAGCGACCAGAAGGCGTTCACGGGCGGTAATTGTCCGTTGGCAAAGTGCAACGTGTATCTGTTGGCCCCAGTTAGTTTCTGGCCGTCGGAATCGACACCGTAAAGCGGATACATCGCCTCTTGCTTGGAATTGCCGTAGATGCCGAGGACTGCAGCGGCCATCCTGTAAAGATAATTGTTCTTTAAGAATTCGCGAGTTCCAAACACGTCGCCGGACGTTACTTTTCCCTCGTTGAATTGCTTGAGTATCCCATTGAAATCTACCCACGCGTCAGCGATACCTTGTTCCATCGCCGTGCGAATTTCTGGAGATAGCTTACTAATATCCAATGTCTTTCCTGCTCCGACGCCAATCTTCGCGAAGCGAGCCATGAGTTCGATCTCTGATGGGTCTGTGGGACAATAGAGCAGCACAAAGTTTAGAATGTTGAAAAATTCCAATGAATTCTTTTCAGCGTCCCGGCTAATTGGCTTGATAAAATCGACTGCTGGTGCAGTTATCGGCGGTGTTCCAGCGAAGGTTGAAAGTGTCTGCACTCTAAAGCTCGCCTGCACCTTCTTAACGTTGTCTATGTCGCTCGGATTGAAAAGTTGTACCCGATAAAAAGCAAAGATAAACTCGGTGTCCGCATGGATGACCTTCGTCACGCCCTTCAGTGTCTCTCCTTTCCAACCCGGTCCAGCAATTAGAAAACTCCCGCCGTCGTTACCAGTGGTACGGCTGCCGATATACGCAAAATTAAAGGTATAGGCATCAATGAGCTGAACTGAAAAATAGCGGTCCTTTGGAATCACAGGCATGGTCAGGACGATAGGCTCGGCCCGTAAGTCCAAGCCCAACCATGAATACGGAGTGTCGGCGTTGGGTGTCTGAGCTGTGGTATCCGCCGGGGTGGTAACTCTCGGAATGTTCGCGATGTGATTCCACGGAGCCTTGAATTCGGGGTTCTTGCTGTCCTGAAAGTAGTCGTATTGAATGCGATAGCTGTCCACCATCGGAAAACCGTAGATGTAGGCTTCCTTCGCGATAGCGCGGGCTTCGGTGGGGCTGACACTCGTTTGGGCCGCCGTCGTGAAAGTGAACGAGCACACGATGACACTGAACATCATAATGCGAATGAATCCGATTTTCATTTTGGCGAGTCCCATTCCCTAAGGCGCAACCTGGGGCGTCAGATGGCGGCGAGATTCAAAACATGGGGATGGTATCACAGGCCACCTCGCGGATTAGCACGGGACGCGATAAATCGATCCCGCTTAGTGTTTTTGCAGAGACTGCGAGAGGCCTACCAGATTTTGTGGACGTACACGAACAACTCCGCCTCGCGGGCTGTCAATGTCCGCTATCAAGGAGAACGAGATAGATACAATAAGCGGCAAAACGAGAAGTAGAGAAGTTTTCGCTTCACCGCGACGCGCACCATAACCGATCAACAGGTTGCTGCAGATTGCGATAGCTACCATCAGAGCCCATGCCGCGCTGGGGATGCGGTTCCACCAGGCCGCTTGTGTGTATCCTTGGGAGTTCAACACATCGTTCATGCCCGAAGCCGCCAGCGCGACCAACTGTGTTGGCATTGCCTGGGCTGGGCCTTGCACCGCGTTCCAGAGATCGGCCTGCACTTGAGCGGTGGCGGCATCAACTTCCTGGAGCTGGCGGTCATCCCGAGTTTCATAAAACAAGACGCGCTGGTCCAGATATTTCCTCAACAACGCCCGCACTCTCGTTGCATCGGCGGGTGGCAGAAAGTCTGCCCGGACATATTCCGTCCCGATTGCATTCGCTTCTGCCTCCTCGTAGTTTTTGCGCTGATCGTACCGACTGCTTGCCATGGAGAAACTAAATCCGATAATAAGTCCCAGCAGCGTGAGGGCAGCTGTCACGATCAAAATAAAATTCTCGTTATCGTGTTCGTCTATGTTCTGCCGCTTTTTACGAAAGAAAACGCCAATCCGGGCCGAGAGCCATAACACGACTAGGGACAACACCAACACGAGGAACGGGTATCTCATCACTTCGCTCATATGCTGTGATCTCCTGTACGGCTCTCGTCAATCTACAGCATTTTCAGAGTTGAACGAATCGCCCAGATGACACTTGATTTCTAGAGTCACGGCGACCGCGTGTGTGAGGCGTGTGTGAGGCTTGACTCTATGGGATGTGGGGCGTAATGTTTCTTCGCCTTAGTCCTGCTCCTGCGCTCCAGGCCACCGCAAATTGTCAGGAGTTTCGCATAGAAAAGTGAGGGAAATCACCGTGCGTTCAATACGAATCGGATTGCTGCTCGCAATGTGCATAACTTCAGCTGCGGCATTGGTTGCGCAAACGAAGACATCAACCGAGCCCCCCGCAAAGACTGCGGCGACGGGTCAGACGCCCGAAGAGCTGAACACTCGGGAATACATCATCCTTCTGCGCAAGGACGTGAACGCCGAAAAAGCTAGCCTGCTAGGAACGGTGATGCAGTTTGATGCGGAAGATGCGGCCAAGTTCTGGCCCATTTATCGCGACTATCAGGCCGAACTTAATAAGGTCAATGATTTGCGCGTCGCGAACATTCAGGAATACGCCCGCACGTATAACCAGATGACCGACGCTAAGGCGGACGAGCTGATAAAGAACGCGATGAACTTTCAGAAGCAGCGTAACGATCTGCTGGCCAAGTACTATGAACGGGTCAAGCAGGAGTTGGGCGCAATAACAGCCGCTCGTTTTGTACAGGTTGAACATCAATTGCTGATGATCATCGATCTCAAGATCGCGTCTTCGCTGCCGGTGGCGGGCTCATGAAGATCATCAAAAGAGGATTGAACATGCCGATGGCGAAAATCAAATGGGCGTCGCTGATGCTGACAGCGATCTTGGCACTTAGCACGACACCGTTCTCGCTCGCTCAAAGTTCCAAGAGGGTTACCGTGCAAGCAGGGACGCGAATATTGGTGCGGATGGTAGATTCAGTGGATTCGAGCAAACAAAAAGCGGGGTACCGGTTCAAGGCAACGCTGGAAGCGAATCTACAAGCATTCGAGATAACTGTTGCACCGAAAGGAACCACGGTTTATGGAGTCCTCTCACAGGCATCGTCATCGGGGAAATTTAAGGGCAGTTCGCAACTGGTTCTCGAACTCACGGACATTGTTATCAATGGAACAGCCTATCCCCTCATGACTACTGACTATGAGATCAAAGGGAAGGGCGAGGGCGGCAATACGACCAAGAAGGTTTTGGGAGGCGCGGGCCTTGGCGCACTCATTGGCGGCATTGCAGGTGGAGGCAAAGGAGCAGGGATTGGAGCGCTGGCAGGAGCGGGCGCGGGAACTGCGATTGCGGCAACAAAGAAGGGCGAGCAGGTTTCCGTACCGAGTGAAAGTATTCTTGAGTTCCGTCTTGAGCATCCGACCGAGCTACCGATAGCCAAGTAGAGGCGAGGGCAGCCGTGGCAAAGGCCGAGCGCATTTGGAAGTAGTTGAAAAACGTTCACCGAAGAATGGATTAGCGAATGGCCCCTTAATCGGAAGCTACTGCGTACGCCTGCTCACCCACCAGCCATTTGCCATCCACACGAACCGATACCTGCGTCGGCTTCACGAACGCCTCGACTTGAGTGTTGTCACCGAACATTCCCACGAGCGTAGGCTCGTCTTCGCTCGCGAAAAGATCGTTGGTAACGTCGAGCAACTTCCCGTCAATATAGAGGCGTGCGCCATCTGTCGGTGTCTTCACGACACGAATCTCGTGGTCGGCGTAGGAAACGGTCGGTTCGTTCGCTGGCATGAGACCTGCGCATCGGAGGCTAGCACGCCGTGGTTGGCTGGTTAATGGTGAGATTTTTGAGGCTGTGGATAACGAGAATCTCGCAGCGTCCAGCAGCGCGTCGAGCGTACCGATGGCTGGCATCTGCAAGTGGATTATGGGCACGATGAAACCGCGCTGATTCACCAGGTGTGGTCCAGCATTTCGGCCGCCCCCCAGAGACCGGAATACACTCTCACAGCGATGTTCGAGAATATCCGCGGACTGATCGCCGGGAGCATCACCCGAACGGGGAACGAGTACGCGCTTTCCGCCGAATTGATCGACCCACAAACCGGCGCGACGGTGCGCTCGTATATGGAACGTTCTTACGGCGAAGATCACATCTTGGATGCCCTCGAAGTCATCGCGTCGGATGTTCGACGCGATCTTGGTGAATCGCTGTATCAGGTTCGCCGCGCCGATCGTCCACTCCCGGAAGTGACGACGAGTTCCCTGACCGCGCTCAAGCAGTACGCCGATGGTGCCGCACTTTGGCATCAGGGTAAGTTCAAGGATGCGGCAACTCTGCTTCGTGCCGCGGTGCAGAGCGACCCAAACTTTGCCATGGCTCATGCAGCCCTGGGAGACGTCTATTTCAGTTACATCGTTAACGCCCCGGTCGAGGGGAAACAGGAATACGAAAAGGCCCTCGCGAATTCCTCGCGCACCACGGATCGTGAGCGCATGATCATTCAGGTTAACTATGCAACGCAGCTTGAACATGTCAGCGAAGCAGACGCCCTTTATCGCACCTATTTGAGTCAATATCCTGACGACTGGATCATGCTCTCCGATTACGCGCGTCTCCTTCGTACTCACAGACGTGCCCCTGAAGCTATCGCGCAATACAAGAAAATCGTCAAGGTCGCCCCAGACGACGCCAGAACTTATATCGAAATGGCGACGGCTTATCGCGTCTTAAACCAACTACCGGAAGCGCTCGCCTCCCATGACGAAGCGTTTCGACTAGACCCGCACTGGCTCGCCGCGGGAGAGGTCGGCAGAGAATATGGCTTTGCCCTTGTTCAAGATGGCGATGACGAGAAGGCGGAACAGACTTTCTCGGACATGGCGCAGAAAGCTGAAACGCAAGAAAGCGGCACGCGCTCTTTGGCTATGCTCGACTTGTACCACGGCCGCTACACCAGCGCGCAGAAGAGCCTCGACGAGTGCCTTGCTCTCTTGCAACAGCAAAATGCTCCTCTGAGCACTGCCCGTGTCCATCTTTGGCTCGCCATTCTGGCGGACGGCCGAGGGGATCTCCGCACTGAGGTGCGGGAACTCGACAACGCTATGATTAACTTCGCGGCGATCGAACCAAAGGTCATCTTTGGCACCCGCATAGCCCGGCAGTACGTAAGCGCCGGCACTGTGGACAAAGCAGATAAGTTGGAGACTCTGATTGCCCCTCTCGTGGATTCCAAAAATGCCGAACAGATTGGCTATTTGCATCTCGTCCAAGGAGAAATTGCAATGGCTCGTGGAGATTCCGGCAAAGCAATCGAGTTGATCACGCTTTCAGACACTGAGAACAGCACGCCCTTCACCGTTGAGGCTCTTGCGAGCGCTTACCAACAAGCCGGTAGGGTCGACGATGCTATCACCTGGTACGAAAAGCTTATGAATCTGCAAAACCGGTCTATTGGATGGGAGACCCAGCAATTGTAGCTGGCGGCTCATGGCCAGCTCGCTACTGACTATCTCGCAAGAGGCGATTACAAAAAAGGCAAACAGACAATCACCCAGTTCCTCGACCTATGGAAGAACGCCGACCCCGACCTGCCTCTGCTCAAACAAGCTGTCGCTCTGCGCACCCGAATTTCCTGATTCCCAGTGTTGCGTTCATCCCCATCGCCCCGCCGGAGGCGCGCAGCGCTTCGAAGCGCACCCGCCAAAGACGCACCTGACGGTGCATCCCCACACGCCGGCCGGAACTTTGCATCGGCTCTTTATATGCCTTGACACGTATATGCTCCCTGGGGTATACCAGGGGCATGGAATCCGTGTTCGAAATCATTGCCGAGCCGAACCGCCGCGCGATACTCAGCCTGCTGGTCTCGTCACAACAGTCGGTGGGAGAGATCGAGCGTCAGCTTCGTATGCCGCAGCCGACCGTATCCAAGCACCTGCGTGTGCTGCGAGAGGCCGGTTTCGTGGAATCCACGGTGGACGCACAGCGCCGTCTCTATAAACTGAAACCCGGACCATTTCAGGAGGTCGATGAATGGCTGGCTCAGTTCCGTCGGTTCTGGTCCGCCCACGTAGATGCTCTCGAACGCCACCTCGACCGCATGGATCAATCAACACCAATGAAAAGCAAGTCAAGGAGAAGACGGCGCGGCCCAAACCGCGAACGTAACAAAGGAGAAACGAAATGAAAATCAAAGTGATGAGCGTATACGTGGACGATCAGGCCAAAGCCCTGAGCTTCTATACGGAGGTATTGGGCTTTAGCAAGAAGACCGATTTCAGTCAGGGCCCATATCGCTGGCTGACCGTCGCTTCGCCCGAGGAGCCGGACGGCACTGAGCTTCAGCTGGCGCTGAACAGCAACCCCGCGGCCAAAGCCTATCAGCAGGCGATGTTTCAACAGGGCCAGCCCGCGGCCATGTTCTTTACCAACGACGTCAAGGGCGACTACGAGCGGATCAAGGGCCGCGGCGCCAATTTCACGATGCCTCCCAGGATTGTGACCGGCTCTACCATCGCCATGCTGAACGACACCTGCGGCAACCTTATTCAGCTCACCCAGCTGGCACGCTATTGACACTAAGGAGAACAAGGTGACCAATCGCGAGCAGTACACACCGGGTCCCGCCAGCGGGGCACAAATACGAAAGGACGGAGAGAAGTGGACGCTCATTCTCGTCAGAGAACTTCGCCACTCGCCGGAAAAAGTCTGGCAGGCGCTTACCGACCCGGCGCATCTGCGCGAGTGGGCGCCCTTTGACGCCGATGGAACCCTGGGCACGGTTGGAACCACGGTGAAGCTCACCACGGTGGGAGCGCCGACGCCGCGCGTTACCGAAACAACAGTAAAGCGAGCCGAGTCTCGCGAGTTGCTTGAGTACAACTGGGGTGACTTCAATATGCGGTGGCAACTCCAAGCATCTGGTGGCGGCACGCGCCTGACGCTTTGGACCAACATCGGTCACCGCTTCATCGCAATGGGTGCTGCCGGGTGGCACATTTGTTTCGATGTTCTGGATCACCTTCTCAGTGGAACTCCCATCGGCCGCATGGTTGGCCCCGAAGCCATGAAGTACGGCGGCTGGCAGAGGCTGCACGCCGAGTACGCCAAGCAATTTGGTATTGAAACAATTAAAGGCTAGGCCAGAGTAAATGACGCGCTATTGCCGACAAAGGAGGACAAACTAATCATGAAAGAAGTCACCAAACGTTCGATTTTTCGATGGATTCACATGATGTTTGGCATTCCGATAATCGGTTACATTTATGATTCGCCAACGGATACGCCAAACTACGCTTGGTCTATTCGCTATATCCTTCTCCCCGTATTGCTGATTTCAGGATTGTGGATGTGGAAAGGCCACGTTGTTCGACGACTTCTTTCGAAGAGAACGAAAACGGCACAAGAATTGGAGGCGTAAAGATCCAATGAATCCATCGAAACGTATTGACGAGCTGATCGCAGGACTCACAGACTGGCGTGGCAAGACTTTGGCGAGCATCCGCAAGACCATCCTTGAGGCCGATCGCGAAATAATCGAGGAATGGAAATGGATGGGAAGCCCAGTGTGGTCTCGCGACGGAATAATCGCGCTCGGCAACGCCCACAAGGATAAGGTGAAGCTTACCTTTGCCCACGGGGCTCAACTCCCAGATCCTGACAAACTCTTTAACGCGGGCCTCGGAGGCAACGCGTGGCGAGCGATCGATTTGTTCGAGGGCGATAAGATTAATCAGCGTGCTCTAAAGGATCTCATCCGTGCCGCCGTTGATTACAACCAGATCAAATTGAAGAACAAAGCGACGGGTATTCGAGCAAAAGCGCGCAAAAGTAAAAAGTAATCAAACCACCGTTTTTAACCCGTGATTGTGTCAGGCCTTCAGGAATGCTTGCACGTAGGCGCGTTTCAGCGGGAGCCGGCGATTGATCTTGCCGGTAGCGTCATGGAGAGCGGCGGCGATCGTCGGCGCTGCCAGCGCATTCGCCGCTTCCGAACCCCCACCGTAAGCGCCAACCTTCGGACTATTAAGCAGTACGACTTTAATCTCGGGAATATCCGCCATTTTGAGAATGGGATAGGTGTTCCAGTCCCTTGATGTAATGCCGCTCTCATCAAACATCGCCTCTTCCAGCAACGCCTGACTGATTCCCATAACCGCTCCGCCTTCAACCTGCCGCTTGAGCTGCATCGGGTTCACAACAACTCCGGGATCCACCGCAATCGTGTACTTCTCCACAACAATGGCGCCGGTGCTCGGAGTGACCGCGATCTGGCAAACGCACGCCCAATAGGTTCCCGCGCGGAACATCAATGAAACTCCGCGTCCGTGCACGGGTTTTGATCCCGTGGATACAGGGTGAGGTCGAGGTGAAGGTCGCGTGTCCCAAGCGGAAGCATCGCGGACTGCCTTTAGCACTCCGATAACGCGCTCTTCCTTGGTGTGGTCGATTCGAAACTGGATGGCATCCGCTCCGGCGAGAGCGGCTGCCTCGTTAACGGCCAGTTCACGTGGAAAATTTTGCTGGAACTGAATAGGAGTACGCATGCTGTGATCACGGATGCCGACGGCGAGCGGTGAAGCCTTTTGTCCCACCTGAAACGTGCCGTGGCCACGCTCAATCACATTCGGGATCTGATCGTATATCCACGGATCGGCAATCCTGTTAACGGTGGAAGTTACGGATTTTGATTCAACTGCAGGTGCCGGCATCGTTGGAAGTCCCGCGATGACCGCACCAATAGGCCGATCATCCTGCATGGCAGGCATGTAGTGATCGATCTGATAGCCAACGAGCTTGCCCTTTTCATCCAACGCGAGTTGCACGTCGGAAAAGGCCGCGGCCGATTGCGTGGACCATTGCAAATCCTCGGCGCGCATCCACTGGACGCGCACCGGCTCGCCAACTGCCTGCGACAACATCACAGCCTCGTCTTCCGCGCCGGCGTTTCCACCATTCGATCTTCCATAGTGGCCCGCGCCGGGATACGTATGCACGACCACATGATCGGGCGTGGTGCCCAACATCATGGCTATCTCCCCGCGAAGCGCTTGCGGATTCTGGTTGTGCGTATAGATGTGCACCGCGCCGTCTGGCTTGACGTCGGCAACGGCCATCGTTGGGCCGATCGGTGCGTGCTTCATGTACGAGAATTGATATGTAGCGGAAAGCTTTTTGTGAGCCGACGCAATGGCAGGACCCACGTCACCTTTTGTGGCGTCACTTTTCGCAACGGGCGCGGTCGTCCAATCGGCCTCGTGCCTGAGGTACTCGTAGAGCTTCGCGCTGCCGGGAAGGCCTTTCCACTCCGTCCACTTCGTGCCGTTGGCAACCTGCCGGGATGCCTGGATAGCTTCCCATTCGTTAGGCGCGACCACTCCAATAAGATTCCCCTTTACGACGACCTGCGAATTCGGAAACTTGGTTTTATCCAATCCACCGGCAGAAACGAGCGTCGAGCCGAGCGTCTTTGGATGCACCATGCGGGCGTGCAGCATCTCCGGCAGGCGCACATCGGTTGCCCACATTTCTTTCGCGGTCACCTTCGAACGAATGATGGAATTAGGCACGGACTTGCCGATGACCGTGTACTCGTTAACGGGCTTCATCGGTGGATTGCCTTCGACTCTCAACCCAAAGATGCTCGTCAGGTCTCCGCTAACCGGAATCGTGAGCTTCAACTGTTGGCCCTTGACGAGATCGCCGTAGGAAATGCTCTTGCCACCTCCGGACACGATGCCTTCTTTGACAGAAAGCTGTTCTTTCGGCACGCCCAGACGTTCCGACGCGAGATCGAGGAGCGCTTGGTGGGTGTACGCCGCCGCTTTTCGGATGTTTGGCGTTCCGCGGCCGAGGAAATCGAAGGCGCCACTGCCATCTGGCGTACGATCTGTGTCCCCTGCTACTACTGTGGTGATCGCTTCGAATGGCACACTCAACTCTTCGGCCACAATCTGGCGATAGGCTGTGAACGTTGTTCCCTGTCCGAAATCGCTCTTTCCAGTGCGAATCAGAATGGTGCTGTCCGGGTGAATCTCGATCCACGAACTGGGGAGAGTTGGATCGAGCGAGTTCGCGAACACCTCAGTTTTCGCCGCTTTGGCCGTCAGGAGTTTCGAACCGACCAAGCTAACGCCCACGACCAAGGCGCCTCCTGTTTTCACAAATTGACGCCGCGATAACGTCGGTCCGAAAATATTTTCCTGCTTTTCGCTTGTGGTCGCCATCGCTTACCCCCTCCCCGCCATGATTTCGGCGGCATGCTTTACGGCATCGATGATCGCGACGTAGCTTCCGCAGCGGCACAGATGCGGCGATGGCCCAGAGGTTGTGAAAGCCGCTTTGATTTGCGCTGTGGTCGGACTCGGATTGCTTTCGAGGAGTTCGGTTGCCGTGATCATCATCCCGTTCTGGCAATACCCGCACAGGGGAGTCTGCTCCTCTATCCAGGCTTGCTGCACAGGGTGTAGCGTATTTTTTGCTTCCTCCGCCGTCAGGCCCTTTTGCTTTGCCCATCTCGCGGGCAAGCCTTCAAGCGTGATGATTTCCTGGTTAGCGACAGCCGAAACGGGTGTAACACACGAACGCGTTTCCTTGCCATCGATCAGAACGGAACAGGCTCCGCACTGAGCGAGTCCGCATCCGAACTGCGGGCCACTCAGGTGTAAATCATTTCGCAAAACATATAGTAGCGGAGTGTCGTCCGGTGCCTGAACGTCATGCCGAACTCCATTTACCGTAATCGTCGCCATGGAAAACTCCCTTCCCGAGTCCCGTTCGACAGTCGCGACAAGCGAATCGAATGACTATACTGCTCGCCGCCTGCGTTTGCGTATAACGATTCTGTCGAAATCCTGCCTAATCCTGTCGATCTGTCGCCGTCGCAAATCCCCCGTGAACCCTTGTTCCAACCCTTTCACTGATGGCTTCCAAAGCGGGCGCGTCTGGTGAGCGCAGCGTCCGAATATCCCGCATGGGTGGTTGACCAAAGAAGCGGCTGTATTCGCGATTGAATTGGCTCGCGCTTTCGTATCCCACTTCAAAAGCCGCGCTGGCCGCATCCAGACCATCGATGAACATACGTTCCCGCGCCGCGTGCAAACGAAGTTGCTTTTGATACTGCAGCGGACTCATCGCGGTCAGCGCACGGAAATGATGGTGCAGCGTAGAGACACCCATGCCCGCGAGTTTCGCCAGATTTTCCACGCGGAGTGGCTTGGCGTAATTCGTCCTGACCCACGCGATGGCCTTTGCGGTCCGGTGGCTCTGGTCTCCCAGCGTGGCAATTTCGCGAAGGCGTGCGCCCTCGGGCCCGCGGAGAATACGGTAGATAATCTCGCGCTGAATCAATCCGCTCAGAAACGGAATGTCCTGTGGCGTGTTCAGCAGGTCCACGAGGCGGCAGCATGCGTCGAGCAATTCGGCGGTGGTTTCACCAGTAGCCATTGCCGGACTATTGGATTGCGCCTCGAACGACTGAATCTCTTCGCGGCTCAACAAATCTCGGACTACCGGCATTTCGAGCTTGAGCACGAAACAGAGATAAGGCACTTCTTCACTCGCCTCGAAAACATTGCAGATCACCGGCAAATCCAGTGACGTAAGAAGGTATCGCGACTCGTCGAAAATGAACGTGGTTCCGGCGAGGGTTGCCCGTTTCCTCCCTTGCGCAACGACCGCCAGGCTCGGCTCATACGTCGCTGTTGCCGGCGCTGTGGGCGCGGTCCGGCGGGTCAGCAATAAGCCGGGCACATCGGTTATCAGTTTCTCTTTGAATCCAACATAAGAGGCAATCTTGCCGGCCAGCTCGGCGCGCAATTCTCTCGCGCGATTTGATAGTTGAGATGCGCTTTTACCTATGTTTGTCATGTTGATCGGTCTCTTCTGCCTTTGTCTAAAATAGCCCCTCGGTTCCGGATACACCATTACTTTTTCATTTAACAAGAGGAATAGGCAATAAGTCGGAAGGATCGGGCTACCGCTGCCCTGCCGTTTAATTTTACTCTCGGGATGAGACAAACGGTTCGCAAGGAGCAACAATGCAAAAGCGCAAATTAGGAAAAAGCAATCTTGAAGTCTCCGCTCTCGGCCTCGGCTGCATGGGCATGAGCTTTTCCTATGGCCCACCCAAAGATAAGAAGGAGATGACCGACCTTCTCCACGCCGCAGTGGACCGCGGCATCACCTTTTTTGACACTGCGGAGGTATACGGCCCTTTCACCAACGAAGAACTCGTGGGCGAGGCACTCGCGCCTTTCCACAGTAAAGTGGTAATCGCCACCAAGTTCGGGTTCGATCTCAGTGGCAGCGATAATCGGCCTGGAGCGGCACCTGTGAGCAGCCGGCCCGAGCATATCAAGCGGGCCGTCGAGGGGTCACTCAAGCGATTAAAGGTTGACGTCATGGATCTGCTGTATCAACACCGCGTTGATCCTAACGTGCCCATCGAAGATGTCGCTGGCACGGTGAAAGAACTGATCCATGCCGGCAAGGTCAAACACTTTGGACTTTCCGAAGCCGGGGTGAAAACTATCCGTCGCGCACACGCCGTTCAACCTGTGACTGCGCTACAAAGCGAATACTCCTTATGGTGGCGGAAGCCCGAAGAGGAAGTTCTGCCCGCTCTGGAGGAACTAGGAATTGGTTTAGTTCCCTATAGCCCTTTAGGTAAGGGCTTTCTCACCGGGAAGATCGACGAGAACACCACGTTCGACAGTTCCGACTTCCGCAACATCGTTCCTCGCTTTACGCCAGGGGCTCGCAAGGCGAATCAGGTAGTTGTCGATTTGCTCGGCCATATCGCTAAGCAGAAAGGCGCCACACCCGCGCAAATCGCCCTCGCTTGGCTGCTCGCGCAAAAGCCGTGGATTGTTCCGATACCGGGTACGACCAAGTTGTCTCGCATCGACGAGAACATTGGTTCCGTCTCTATCCAACTCACATCGGACGACCTAAGCGAAATCGATAGCGCTGCCTCGAAAATCACGTTCGAGGGCGCGCGGTATCCGGAACACCTGCAACGAATGACCGGTCTATAAACCAGATCGAAGGCGCTGCCGCAAAAATAACCGTGCAAGGTGCTCGCTATCCCGAACGCATTGAGCAAATGAGCAATCGATGACGACTTGGTCCAAAGAAGAACTTCGGAAAATCGCTGGGGCCGATGACTTGCACATATCGCCCTTCCGTGAAGACGGGAAGACATACGGCACTCCCACATGGATCTGGTCCGTGGCTGTCGAGGACGCGGTTTACGTTCGCCCGTACAGCGGGAAGAACTCTCGCTGGTACCAGGCCACGATCCGCCAGAAGCGGCACGAATCACTGCCGCTGGGATAACGAAAGAAGTCTCGTTCGAGCCGGTGCAGGGAGCGATCAACGACCTCGTAGACGACGCTTATCGCGCGAAGTACCATGGCAGCCCGTACCTCAGCCCTATGATCGGCGCGCGCGCCCGCTCCGCCACCGTGAAGGTCATGCCGCGCAAGGGCGATACCTGATTCTGCGGACCGCTTCCCTCTCTCCATGCTCTAGCCCACAGTCTTCCGCGCATCCTGCGCTTAGCGCTTCACATGTTATGATGACGACCAAACATGCCCCTCGCCTCCGGCACCAAGCTCGGTCCATATGAAATTCTTGCGCCCCTAGGAGCGGGCGGCATGGGAGAAGTGTATCGCGCCAAGGACACCCGCCTCGACCGTACTGTCGCCATAAAGGTTCTGCCTTCTCATCTTTCCTCCGACCCGGAATTGAAACAACGCATGGAGCGCGAAGCCAAGGCCATTTCCGCGCTTCAGCATACGAATATCTGCACTCTTCATGACATCGGCGCGCAAGACGGCACCGACTTTCTGGTGATGGAATATCTCGAAGGGCAAACCCTTGCCGAGCGTTTGGCGAAAGGCGCGCTTCCCATCGATCAAGTTCTGAAGATTGGAACCGAAATCGCGTGCGCCCTGGAGAAGGCACATCAACAAGGCATCATCCATCGCGATTTGAAGCCCGCGAACATCATGCTGACCAAAGCGGGCGCAAAGCTGATGGACTTCGGGCTGGCAAAACCGGATACGCCAGTCACTTCGCGCCCCGTCAGCCATCTTTCTCCTACTACGCAGACTATGAATCTCGCTTCGCTCACCGCGGCCACCTCCCCGCTTACGCAAAAAGGTTCTATCGTCGGAACATTTCAGTATATTGCGCCAGAAGTTCTGCAAGGCGCGCCAGCGGACGCGCGCAGCGACCTCTTCAGCTTCGGATGCGTTCTCTACGAAATGATCACCGGTCGCCGTGCTTTCGAAGGCAAATCACAACTCAGTGTATTCACATCCATTCTGGAAAAGGATCCCGAACCCATCAGTACCAGCCAGCCGCTCGCTCCGCCCATGCTTGATCGCGTGGTTCGCGCGTGTTTGGCCAAAGATCCTGCTGACCGCTTCCAATCCGCCCACGACGTCGCCATGGACTTGCGCTGGCTGGCCGATGGCGCTCAGAGCGAATCCGCAAAACCGTCAGTGCCGTTCACCAAAGCCGGGGCTGCCGGCTTGGGTGCGCTTCTTCTCGCCTTTCTCGGCCTCGCTACATTCGCCGGATTCCGCTGGGCAAAATCCTCCGAGGATTCAGTGCCAGTGCATGCAGAAATCTCCCCGCCCGACAAATTCTCACTGGACACCACAGGCGACGCCGGCGGCATGCCGGTTCTTTCTCCACAAGGCGACAAGCTCGCCTTCGTTGCGCATTCCGGCGAAGCCAAGTTGCTGTGGGTGCGCTCGCTGAGCAGCGATTCGGCTCAGCAGCTCGACGGAACCGCCGGCGCTTCGCATCCTTTTTGGTCGCCCGATGGCCGCTATATCGGCTTCTTCGCCGGCGGTAAATTGATGAAGATCCCCTCCGCCGGCGGCCCGGTCACCGCTCTCGCCGATGCTCCCAATCCTCGCGGCGGCACCTGGGGTGCCAGCGATGTGATTTTGTTTGCGCCGGACATTCAGCACGCGCTCGTGAAAGTGAGTGCGCAGGGCGGCACGACAGTTCCGGCAACGGTGCTCGATAAGACGCTCCACTCCACCCATCGCTGGCCGTGGTTTCTGCCGGACGGCAAACATTTTATTTTTCTGGCAACCAGTCATGTCGGAGGCGATGTCAAAAAGAATGGAATTTATTTTGGATCGATCGACACCACCGATACTCGCGAGATCCTCGCAACCGATTCGGCAGCACAGTATGCGTCCGGGTATCTCCTGTACCGCGCTAACTCTGCCCTTGTGGCGCAGCCTTTCGACCCGAAAAACGGAGGCTTGACGGAATCGCCGCTTCCGCTCGTGAATAACCTCCGCGACGACGTTGGTGTGTGGCGCAGCATTTTCGCCGTCTCCCAGAACGGAGTTATGGTGTACCAGCTGGGCAATCCAGACTCCGCAAGAAGCCGCCTCGTTTGGTTCGACCGCTCCGGTAAGCCGCTCGCGGACTTCGATCCTCAAGAAGCTACCATCACCGATTCGCGCGCTCTGCTGGGCGTGCGCGACCCTAGACTTTCCCCGGATAACAAACGTGTTGCGTATGCCACTGGTACGGGAATTTGGACGCTCGACCTCGATCGCAAAACAAAAACGCGCATCACCTTCGACCAGCAGGTGGTTCAGGAACCCAGTTGGTCGCCCGACGGGAAGGCGCTCATATTCTCCGCGCTCGTGGCCTCAGGCGGAGGCAATGTGGAAATTCGCTCCAAAGCGGCCGACGGCAGCGGAGCTGAAAAGCCATTGATCACCGAGCAAAACAACTATCACCATCCCGCATGGTCGCCGGATGGAAAATATATAACCTACCTTTGGGGCGATGGAGAGAAGATGGTATCCCTTTGGTTTGTGCCAGTCGCAGGAAACGCAAAGCCGGTCGCCGTTGTGCAGCCACCGTCTACTCAATCGAACGTTTTCGCCTACCGGGTCTCACCGGACGGCCATTGGATAGCCTATGCTTCCGACGAATCGGGACAGCTCGAGATTTACATAACGAGCTTTCCGGATGGAAAAGGTAAATGGAGAGTATCGGCCAATAGCGGAACGTATCCCGCCTGGAGCGGTAATGGGAGAGAACTGTTCTTCGAAACCGTTACGAATGATTATTTCGTCTGCTCCATAACAGCGAAAGGATTGGACCTCACAGTGGGTGCCCCCGAACGTTTGTTCCACACCAGCACACCCGGAATTGGCACATCCTATGACGTCTCCTCGGATGGAAAGCGCCTTCTCGTGAACCGCTCCGAAGAAGAAGTTCAGACGCCACTCCAGTTGAATACCAACTGGCTCGCCGAGCTGAAAAAATGACTCGGTCCGCAGCCGCTCGACGTTTGCCCTCTCATTAAACAGGCTAACTTAGAAGGTTAACTTGCAAGTTAGACTGGTTTCCTGTATCTTTGGAATTGCCGTGCCGCGAAAGCCCCTCGAACTCGCCGTAGCCGACCTTACTCAAGCCATTGGACTGCTGGTCCGCCGCGTACGCGCTGCTGCCGCCTCGCATGAGCTCTCTTTGACCGAATCTGCAGTGATGAAGCGCCTCGCTACGGACGGCCCCGCAACAACCGCCGATCTCGCGCGCGCGGAAAGCATGAAGCCGCAATCGATGGGCGCGACCGTCGCGGCGCTTGAGGAAATGGGCATGGTTGAGCGCAAGCCTCATCCGACCGACGGCCGCCAGGTGAACATTGAACTCACAGCCAAAGGCGCTGCCGTCCGGAAAAGCGACCGGGACGCAAAACGCACCTGGCTGGCGCAGGCCATTGCTCAACTCGACGAAGAAGAGCGAGAGACACTGTTCAAGGCTGGCGAGATTATCAAGCGCCTGGCGGCAAAGTGACGAGCAACAACGCACGAGCGCAGCTTTTAAACAATCCCGCAATCCGTTCCAATGCGCGGGAAACATCATCCCCTGCAAGTTCAATTTCGCACGCCTGGCGAGCCCTGCGTCACCGCAACTTCAAGCTCTTCTTCGCCGGTCAAACCATCTCTGTAATCGGCACCTGGATGACGAAGCTGGCCACAAGTTGGCTGGTCTATCGCATGACCCATTCGGCGCTGCTGCTCGGTGTCGTCAGCTTCTCGGGACAAATTGTTGCTTTTCTCCTGGGTCCCTTTGCCGGCGTCTGGGTCGAACGACTAAATCGCCGCAAACTGCTGGTGTGGACGCAAGCGCTTGCTGCCGTCCAATCGCTCGCGCTGGCGGCCCTCACGCTGGCGCATGTCATCAACCTCTGGGAAATCATCGCGCTCACTGCTTTGCAGGGCTTGATCAACTCTTTCGACATGCCCGGACGGCAGTCCTTCCTCGTACAAATGGTTGAAGATCGTAATGACCTCAGCAACGCGATCGCCATTAACTCCTCGATGGCCAATGGCGCGCGACTGATCGGCCCCGCTCTCGCCGGCTTGGTCATAGCAGCGTTTGGCGAAGGGTGGTGCTTCCTGATTGACGGCGTCAGCTACTTCGCGGTGATCGCATCCCTGCTAATGATGCGCATCAAGCCCTGGAACATCCGCCGTACCGCCAGCAGCATGCTCGAACAGGTACGCGAAGGCTGGGACTACGTCAGTACATTTGCCCCCATTCGCACCATCCTTCTGCTCTTTGCGCTGATGAGCCTGATGGGCTATTCGTACTCCGTGCTACTGCCGCTCTTCGCTGGACAGGTCCTGCATGGCGGCGCAGCCACTCTCGGCTGGCTGACGGGTGCCTCCGGCATCGGAGCATTTGTGTCCGCGCTGTCCCTCGCGATCCGCAAGTCGGTCGTCGGGCTGACGCGCATGCTTCAGATCGCCACCGCGATGCTGGGCGCAGCACTGATTCTCTTCGGCCTGTCGCATACGCTGTGGGTATCGCTTGTACTGATGGTTTTCGTCGGCTTCGGCTTGATCCAGACCGCGTCCGTCAGCAACACCATCATTCAGTCGTTGGTTCCTGAAGATAAACGCGCCCGCGTCATGAGCTATTACATGATGGCATTCTTCGGAGCGTCGCCGTTTGGCAGCCTGCTAGCAGGCGCTTTGGCTCATCGCATCGGAGCGCCACATACCGTCATGCTCACCGGGGCGTCTTGCCTCGCTGGTTCGCTATGGTTCGCGTTCGAACGGCCAAAACTTCGAGCGGTCATGAGGCCAATCTACGAACAGTTGGGGTTACTGCCCGCACGCGACACAGACATGATTCCCGGAGAAACGCCGACATAGCATTTGCAATGACTCCCTTCTCAACCGAAAGGAAAAACCACAATGAACTGGCCTGCCTACATCGCTTGTTTCTTCTCTGGAATGCTTCTTGCTAATGTCGTGCCTCATTTCGTCCAGGGCATTTCTGGCGAGCCTTTCCCGACACCCTTTGCGAAGCCTCCTGGAAAAGGATTGTCGTCGCCAACGGTAAACGTCCTGTGGGCGCTCTTGAATCTGGCCGTCGGATACATCTTGTTCCGGGTGGGAAAAGTCTCGGGTGGAAGTTACTCTGCCCTCATTATTTTCTTCGCGGGAATCGCTGCGCTAAGCATCATGGCCAGCGTGCGATTTCAGGAAAAACACTCCAAATAAAGCACGCGCAAAATCCCGCGACGATCTCCCGCAGCACACGCGAAAGGAAAGGCCATGCCGCTCACCAAACTCGATGATGTCTCTGCCTTAATCTTGATCGACCTGCAAAAAGGAATTGTTGGTATGCCTAGCGTTCACCATACCAGCGAGATCGTCGCTCGGGCGGCCCAACTGGCGCGTGCGTTCCGCGAGCGCAGGCTGCCCGTCGTTCTCGTGAACGTAACTGCCGCGGCTCCGGGCCGCACCGACGCCGGGCCTCGCAAGCTTTCGTTTCCTCCCGATTGGACTGAACTTGTCCCTGAGCTGGAGCAGCAACCCGGCGACTACCTTGTCACCAAGCAACGCGTGGGCGCATTCATCGGCACATCTTTGAATGATTACTTGGGCGAGCGCGGCGTAACGCAAGTTTTCTTGGCGGGTATCTCAACAAGCGCCGGTGTGGAATCCACAGCTCGCAGCGCCTACGATCACGGCTACAATGTCGTTCTCGTCGTCGATGCAATGACAGACCGCGACGCCGATGCGCACCGTCACAGCGTGGAAAAAGTCTTTCCCCGGTTTGGGGAAACGGATACAACCGCCAACGTGTTGAAGCTGTTGAGAGAACGGCAGGCGTGAGTTCTTGATATCCTCAAATTGTCCTGGCGAAGAAAGTAATTCCATCGACATCTGCCGGTGCATGAACGACATGCAATTTAATATTAGGCGCGCTGCGATCGGCGATGAGCCAGTGTTGAGGAGTTTGCGTCTTCAGGCGCTCACCGATTCGCCGAGTGCCTTCGGTTCCACCTATGAGCGGGAGCTGGCGCGAACAACGGAGGACTGGCGCCGCTGGCTAGCTCCGGGTGTCACGTTCATCCTGGAAGCGGCTAGCGAACCTCGTGGGCTAGTGGCCGGCGTCCGCGATGTGAATGATGCTTCCGCGGTTCACTTGATGGCGATGTGGGTACACCCAGACCTTCGGGGTACCGGCGCGGCCGACGCGTTGGTATCGTCCGTGAAGGCCTGGGCCAACGAAGTAGGCGCGACGCAGGTGCGCCTCAATGTCGTCGAGGGCAACACTCGAGCCAGGCGATGCTACGAACGCTCCGGTTTTCGCGCAACGGGTCGTCAAGGCGTGCTCGAACGATCCGGAGACACCGAAATCGAGATGATTTGCGACGGCTTACTCTTAGCTAAATAGGGCACAGCCCAAGCCTGAGCTTGGGCCGTGGAGATAGTTGAAGATTCGTTTGTTCGAACGCCTTAGGCGATCACAGAGGTTTACGATTGAGAATGTCGCGAAGGATAACGGCTGGGCTTTTCCGCTCGCGATGTCCGGTAACCGTCCAACTCGGCAGAGGTGATCACGTACGCTGTTTCCAACGGATGGTTCGCGTGCGCCGCCAATTCCGCCTGCAGCCTTTGCGCGCAGATGTCCGGCGCATCCTGATAGCGAACGCGGTGCGAAAGGAACGCTTCGTTCGCAATGTTTAGCGTGAACTCCCGCTCCGTGCCCGCTTCGCGCACTTGAAACGTGTATTCACGCATGAGCAGCTTCGCCTGGAAGCCGCGGTACTGCACGATCAGCCCCGGTGTCATTTGGCACCAGGCACGAACACCTTCCCCGCGAGTGCTGGCTCTGGCTTCACGGCCTTCACGCGCTTGGCGCGGCGTCGCTTGGGCGGAACCCCTTCGGCGGGTTCGATGGTCATCAAGCTGGTGACAAAAATCTTGACCCCGTGAGTGTCAAAATCAATGGTCGTGCGTTCAAAGTCCCGTTTGACGATTACTCCGCAACCATACTGAAAATGCTTGATGTATTGGCCTGTTTCATGATTCGACAAGAATCCTCCTCATCAGATTATTCAGAAAAAATTGCCTTGTGCTGCATCGCGCACGGGCCGCGGCTAGTAACTCCGGCGGCCGCCGCGTCCAGATCCGGATCCAGATCCGCCACGCCCACCCGAAAATCCTCGGCCACCACCACCGCCGCCGCGATCCCCGCCGCCGCGAAATTCCTGCGGGCGCGCTTCGTTGACCTGCAGTGCGCGGCCTTCGATGTCCATGCCGTTGAATTCCCCGATGGCCTTGGTCGCGTCATCTTCCGGCGCCAGTTCCACGAATCCGAATCCGCGCGAGCGTCCGGTTTCCCGGTCGGTAATGATGCGCGCCGATCCCACCTTGTATCCCTTGCCGCTGAACAACTGCAGCAAGCTTTCATCCGTCATGCTGAACGCCAGATTCCCGACATATAGCTTTGTCATAGTGCTTCCTTTGTTCTGATTCCCCCACTGCCCGCCATCAGATCGCGGTGCTGCACTGAAAATGCCTGAGACTCACCGAAATGTTCAGGAACAACACTCCCAGAAATCGTTTCGAAACCGGCACTCTGATTTCCAGCGAGTTGAATTTCCGTCCCCGAAGTTCACCCAATAACTGGGCCACACCTTTTCGCAGGATCACCTGTCGCACACGGCCCATCACTCGCGTTTCCTTGCCGCCGCGCAGTTGAAGAAGATTCCAGTTCGTCTCTCGTATTTTTTGACGAAGTGCAAAGTTGTCGAAGTCTTTCACCATTCGCCAACCGGGAAGGAACGTCTCGTTTTCTGTCGCCAGGTCCGGAGGCAGCACCGCACCCTCTCGAACGAGCAGAATCGTGGATTCGTTGGTATTCGACTTTGGAAGGATGTGGCTCAATGGTTAGGCTCGGATCGGCGCGAATCGAAACTGCGGTTCAGCGCAATTCCGTTGCTCTCAGGAAGCAACAGCGGCAGCCAGTTTGTGAAACGTGGAGTTGGCAACCATGTAGGTGTGCACCCGCACGGCGCCGTCAACCAGTCCGGTAACCAACTTGGTCACTTCCCCAAACCCTTTCCGGTCATAGCTCTCCGCATCTTCGCTGCTTTCCCAGAAACTGTAGGCGTAGACCTCTCTCCCGCTCTGGGAAATCAGCGTCAGTTCGTCCAGAAAGCCCTTCTGCTTGCGTAGTAATGGGATGATTTCGCTTTCCATTTTCTGAATAAACTGGCCGGCTGCGTCGGACTTCAGGCGTACCGAGACCTTGCGAGCGAACATAGACTCTCCTTGTGGAGACCAAGGGAGTCGTCAGGGGAGAGCGACTGGTCGGAAAGACCTGAAAGCAGCCTTGATCGTAAAATAAGCATGCCTTGCTTTACCTGTATTGTCAAGTTTCGGCTCCGCCTGTACTATGGGGTTTACCGACTCAGTTAAGCAGCGGGAGGCCGTATGGATGTGTGTTCGGTCATTCAACAGAGGCTGAAAGAATTGGGCCTGGAACAGCGCGATCTTGCCGCCGCCGCCCAGGTGACGGAGTCTTACATTTCTCAACTCCTAACCCGCAAAAAGGCTCCCCCCGCGGCCAACCGCACGGACATCTACGAAAAGATGAATGCTTTCCTTAAACTGCCCAAGGGCCAGCTTTCGGCTATGGTCGAAGAGCAGCGACGCGAGCAATGGAAAAGAAAGCTCGCCGATCCGCCGACTCCTCTTTATCAGGAAGTCCGCGAACTTGTCATCGGCAAATGCCAACCCGAACGCCAGAAACAGGTGCACGAGATTTTCGAGAAGCAAGCTTTCGGCGAATTGGAGCGCCTGGTGACCCAGAAACTCCTGGACGTCACCAAGAAAATCGCTCGCGATGAACTGGAAAACGAACAATGGCTGCGCAAAGTCGCTAAGCTGCGCGACCAATCCTATGCCGAAGCGCGCACCGTCATCCTGGAATTTCTGGACACGGACATGTTCAATATTTCCGCCGCCCACTGCGCCACTTTCCTCGCCCCTATGATCGACGCCTGGGATATTGACTTGACCACTTTTGCGATCCAGGTTGTCTTGAACCGCCTGCTCTCTCCTGTCGAGGTAGTGCATTTTCAGTTTGTCGAGCGCGACGATACGGAACGCTCGCAAACGGAGGCAGGCTTTCAGGAATTTCTGGATCTGCGCGATTTGAGTGGAGACGCAACGGAAGAAGAACTCGATTTTCTGCGAAATCTGCGATTCAAAAGCCGCCGGCCCACCGCCGTGTTCTACTATCGCGAACTTCAGAACCTCCGCGATCCCCTTCATTTTCGGGATGGCGCGCTCCTGCATCTCCACAAGCGCGGCGACGCGAACAACGCAGAGAAGCGCAATCAAATCAATTCCCGGAAAAAAGCCATCGGCCGCTGGGGGAAACACATCTTGAATCCCAACAAGCGAACCAAGTAGAAGCGATGCAACAAATAGAAGCCACAAATTCAGTTTAGGGGGTCGGAGCTTCAGCCCGGCATTTAGAGCCGCGAAAATCGGGCTTTAGCCCCCGGGGACACTCTACATCCAGGTAATGTTGGCACCCAGGAAACAGCCGCAATTTTTCTTACGAGCAGGATTCTCTCTCGTGTGCTATGATGTTTTTGCGCTTAATGCATTCGGTTGTGTTGTGCGGTCCCTCTGGTTTAGTGATCTGAGAATACCCGCCCTCCGTTTCCTCCGTAGGTCTTCAGCGTAATTAAAAATAAGTCTGGCAATCCAGATTGTCTCGCTCACCAGAAGCTATGTGTGCCTCGGCAGTCCCGCCAGCAAGAAAGCAAAATGCAAAGTTTTTCAGAACTCTCTATATCTCCTTCCTTGAAGGAGAAACTCCAGGCGGCTCGTTTTTCGACGCCGACCCCGGTACAGGCTGCGGCAATCCCGCAAGCTTTATCCGGAACAGATGTAATCGCCACCGCGCAGACAGGAACTGGCAAGACGCTCGCGTTCCTGATTCCGGTGATCGAAAAGTTGGCGCAGCACAAGACCGCGGGAATCGCGACGCTCGTGCTTGTTCCAACTCGCGAACTGGCCATGCAGGTGATCGCCCAATATGACGCTCTGCGTTCCAAGCAAGAGCAGCCCGCGGCATTAGTCGTTGGCGGCCTCCCGGAAGGCAAGCAACTCAACGCCATTCGCAAGGGCGCGCGGCTCGTTGTGGCCACTCCTGGCCGCTTGGAAGATTATCTCGATCGCAGGCTCGTGAACCTCAGCGGTGTGAAGACACTCGTCCTGGATGAAGCCGATCGCATGCTGGACATGGGATTTCTCCCAGCCATCCGGCGGATCGTCTCCAACTTGCCGAAGGACCGCCAGACACTTTGTTTCTCCGCAACCATGGAAGCCGGTGTGGCCCAACTAGTGAAGGACTATACAAAAAATTCTGTCCGCCTCACCTTCGGTTCCACCTTAAAGCCGTCGGAGAACGTCCGCCTTCAGGCCTTCGAAGTATCCGACGACGGCAAGCCCGATATGCTCTACAAGCTGCTGAACAAGGAAAGCGGGCGCTGCCTCATTTTCTCGCGCACCAAGCGCGGCACAGAGCGCATTGCCAAGAGCCTGAATCGTCAGGGCATCAATGCGGCCATGATCCACGGCGATCGCTCGCAATCGCAACGCACTTCCGCACTCACCGGGTTTCAACGCGGGCAATATCGCGTGCTCGTGGCCACGGATGTGGCTGCGCGCGGAATCCACGTGCAAGACATCGCCCACGTTATCAACTATGACCTTCCGGACGTCGCCGAAAACTTCATTCATCGCATCGGCCGCACCGGCCGAGCAGGCGAAACCGGCGTCGCTTCCACTCTCTTTCTACGCGATCAGCGCACGGAGCTATTTCAACTCGAGCGCACCCTGGGCATTCGCATGGAACGCCTGTCGGCCCATGGCGAACGCTTCGAGAAAAAAGAAAGTGCTCCCGCTTCTAAGGAGCAGAACCTTGCCGCAGCCGCGTCGCGGTCCACGCTCGTCCGCTTGCCGGGCGAATTTCTGCAAGCACAGGTGGATAATTAGCCTTGATTTGTGTTCAGCGGCCCGTCCGTTTCTGCGATGGGCTGCTGATTGCAAATATTCCACAGGTGCACTCTCGTCAAGTCCATCGTTCCTAAAAGGAATTGCCGCAGGGTGTATAATAAGAATGGTTGATTCTGGAATCATCGAATCCAGAAAAACTCCGATTAGAGCAAAGTAACAGCGGGACAGTCGTGAGCAACCGGACGCATCGGACGTCACGGCTGAGACCCCAGACTTGTCTTCCCTGCCACCGTGTGGCGCTTGTGTACCCGCATTCGGCGCTGAACGGATTGGAGGAAGGCCGGCGAGTTCTGGCAGTGGCTTAAGGGGAGACTTTCTTGTCGAATCTGGAAAATCAGACTCAGATGCGCGATCTCTTGCAAGTCGCCAGAGAACGCGGCTACCTGCTCGTCAACGAATTGGATAAGGTTCTTCCTGCTTCGGAGGAAACCACCGAGGAACTGGACGAACTGTTTTCCGTTCTCGAACGGGATGGCGTCGAAGTCTACGCCGATGCCGCCGAAGCGCAAGCCTCAAGCGCGCGCCCAGAAAACGGAACGCAGCACAACTTGGTTGAAGAAGAGTCTTCCCACGATTCCCCCGCTCTCGATCTTTCCACGCAACCTTTTGAACAGTCCAGCGATCCGGTGCGTACCTACTTGCGCGAGATGGGCACTGTCCCTTTGTTAACGCGCGAACTCGAAGTCGAGATCGCCAAGCGCATGGAGCGTGGCCAGACGTTGGTCATGAAGACCATCTCCCGTTCTCCGCTCGTGCTGAAAGAAGTGATTGCCGCCGGCTCGGAATTGCGCAACGGCGCTATAACCATCAAGTCTCTCCTCCACTTTGATGAAGAGGAGCTGACGGAGCGAAAAATCGAAGAGAAGACTCGCCGGACTCTGCGCATCATCGATAAGATCGAGAAATTGCGCGAGACAGCGGTCGATCAGGCTGCGCGTCTGCAGCAAGACGCCAGGTCGAGCCGCCGCATCCATTTCCGTCACGCCATGCAGTTGGGTCGAACCCGGATTGCAATGTCGCAGCTCACCCGTTCGATTGATTTCCACGAACGCGAGAAAAAGCGCCTCATCGCTTTGTTGCGCAGCACTTCAAGGCAGTTTCAATCGGTCGAAGATGAGATCGCCAGGCTGAAACGCCGCTCTGCCTCTGCCACCGGCGAAGCAGCCGCCACCATCCGTAAAGAACTGCATGCGCAACGTTCGCATCGCACCCACCTCGAACAATCCACCGAGGTCGACGGAACTATTTTGAAGCGCACGCTCTCGCTGATCACTCGCGGTGAAGCGCTGGCCGAACAGGCGAAGCGTGAATTGACCGAAGCCAATCTTCGTCTGGTCGTATCGATCGCCAAGAAGTATACGAACCGCGGTCTGCATTTCCTTGATTTGATTCAAGAAGGCAACATCGGCTTGATGCGCGGCACGGACAAATTCGAATGGCGCCGCGGTTACAAGTTCTCTACCTATGCCACGTGGTGGATCCGCCAGGCAATCACTCGCGCCATCGCGGATCAGGCCAGAACGATTCGCGTTCCCGTGCACATGGTCGAAGCCATCAACAAGCAGATGCGCACGAGCCGCCAACTTGTCCAGGAACTCGGCCGC
Source organism: Candidatus Acidiferrales bacterium (assembly GCA_963701055.1). Lineage (GTDB taxonomy): Bacteria > Acidobacteriota > Terriglobia > Acidiferrales > UBA7541 > Acidiferrum. The sequence continues at coordinate 3,784,365 of OY969563.1, forward strand.
GAGCCTACCGTTGAAGAAATCGCCAAGCGCATGGACATCCCCGTGGAACAGGTCCGCAAAGCAAAGAAAGTCGCGCAATTGCCCGTCTCCTTCGAAACGCCGGTTGGCGACGACGAGGAGGCGCGTTTGGGTGATTTCGTTGAGGACAAAAACCTGGTCTCGCCATCGGAAGCGGCCATTCTGCTGAACATGCGGGAACAGCTGGCCAACGCGCTCAAGACTCTTACGCCGCGCGAGGAAAAAATTATTCGTATGCGTTTCGGGATGGAGGATGGCAGCGAGCACACGCTCGAGGAAGTTGGCCAGACATTTTCCGTAACGCGCGAGCGTATCCGGCAAATCGAAGCCAAAGCCCTCCGCAAGCTGCGGCATCCTTCGCGGTCCAGTAAGTTTCGGGCATTTGTGCAGAGTTCCTACTGAGTAGTTCTTCGGGCCTAGGTGAATCAGGCAGAAGCGTTCCTTGTTAAGGAGGCCATATGGCAATTACGTTTCAGAAGCGCCAAAAAGAAATGAAGCGCCTGGAAAAACGGCGTGAGAAAGAAGAACGCCGCGCCCAGAAGAAGCTTGAGAAGCGCGCCAAGGATCAGGCCATCGCCGACGGCACCGCCATTGAAACCCCGGACACGGAACTGGAACAACCAGCGGACCGCGACTTCTAGCCTGCCCGGCCGCAAAAAGCGCCGGCGCCAACGCAGGCGCACGGCTTCAACCGTGCCCGAATCATCACAAACTCATTTATCCTGAAGCTATTGAAACAAACTCTCGATATTGACTGACCACCAGTCAGTGGAGTATCCTGAGCCATGGATTCCTCAGCATCCAACAATCGTTCCCTTCTCCGCTTTTTCCTGCACAACCCCGCGCTTCGCAGTTTCACCACAATCCGCATCGCCGATGAACTTAGTTCCCAGATGCTGAACGTGGCGATCGGCTGGTACGTTTATTCCGCCACGCACAATCCCATGAGTCTCGCCTACGTGGGCTTGGCCCAGTTCATCCCCAACGTCTCCATGCTTCTCTTTGCCGGTCACGCAGCGGACCGCTTCAACCGCCGCAAGATCATCGGATTCTCGCTGCTTCTCCAATCGCTTGCTCTCGCGTCGTTCACCGCATGGTCGCTCACCGCCCACCCCTCGGCGCGCCCCGTTTACCTTCTCCTGCTCCTCATGGGCTCGGCTCGCGCTTTTTTCCCCCCGCCATGTCGGCCATCCTGCCTCGCTTGGTGACCAACGATGAATTTCCTCGCGCTGTCGCTGCCACCTCCTCTGCCTTCCAACTTTGCACCATGATTGGCCCCGCGTTGGGCGGGCTCATTTACGCATTCAGCGGTCCCGCAATGTTTGCCGTTACCGCCGCGCTGTATTTCTTCGCCAGCTTGCAAACGCACAGCCTCACGATCGCTCATCAATCCCCCGGCAAACCGGAACCTACGCTCGTAGAAAAAGACATTCTTGCTGGTGTTCGCTTCATCCGCTCGAATCGCGTCCTGCTTTCCTTATTGTCCCTCGATCTTTTCGCCGTTTTTCTGGGCGGGGTCACCGCTCTGCTCCCGATTTACGCTAGAGATATTCTCGCCGTCGGCCCCTTCGGCCTCGGCTGCCTTCGCTGCGCTCCCGGCATCGGCGCCGCGCTGATCGGACTCTTCCTGGCGCACCGCACGGTGAACGGACGCTCCGGGAAACTGATGCTCAGCTGCGTCGCAGGCTTCGGCCTCGCGACCGCCGTCTTCGCCATCTCTCGCAGCTTCGTGTTATCGCTATTCGCTCTGGCAGTGGCCGGCGGATTTGATATGGTCAGCATGGTCATTCGCCAAACCATGGTCCACCTTTTATACTCCAGACGCCATGCGTGGTCGCGTCAGCGCCGTGAATTGGGTGTTCATCGGCGCATCCAGCGAATTGGGAGAATTCGAGTCCGGCGCCACCGCCGCACTGTTCGGCACCGTGCCCGCCGCGCTGTTGGGCGGCCTGGGCACGCTAGCCATCGTCGGGCTGTGGTCCCTGATCTTCCCCGAATTGCGCAGCGCCGGCACACTTGTCCCTACAGAAACAAACCAGGTGGTTCCGATATCGTGAGTGCTCCGCGAACTGCTTCTCTTCGAACTTGCGCCACAGTGTGTTACGTTTCGTGGTCATCTCACTGGCCAGGTGAACAAATTTAATGCGTGCCACTTCCAAAGCCCACGCAAGGACAAAACCGCCCGAAGTGCGCCGCGACGAGCTCATAGACTCCGCCCAACGCCTCTTCCTCAAACACGGCGTGGCAGCGACGACCATTGAGCAAATCACCTCCGGCGCCAAAGTCGCCAAGGGCACTTTTTATCTTTATTTCTTCTCCAAAGAAGACATCCTCGCCGCCATGGGAGATCGCTTCGCCGAAACAGTGCTAAGTAAAATCAAATCCGCAATCGCCGAAACTCCGCAACACAATTGGAAAACAAAGTTGCAAGCATGGTCCACCAGCTGCGCCACTGGCTATCTCGACTCGATCCAGCTCCACGACATTGCTTTCCTTAGTTCTCGCCGTCCCACTCGCAAAGGTCTAGTCGACAACATCCTGATCAATCACCTCATCGAGTTGCTTCAGGCGGGCGCGCAAGCAAAGGCCTGGTGTATCGAAGATCCTCGTCTCACCGCTGTTTTTTTATTCAACGGCCTTCACGCCGCTGTCGATGACGCCTACATCAGCGAGAAGCGAGTGAATCGCAATCGCCTGACATCGCGCTTGAGATTCCTCTTTTTGCGTTCGCTCGGCTTGTAGCCGAACTAGAACCGGCGCACCGCACCGTCGGCACTTCCCATACATTCTTCCGCGTATTGCAACGATCCTCGGCGCTTGTCAGTCTTACTCCAGAACGTTCCGCTCGATTAGATCCTCCCAACGATCCCAAGCGGCAACTCGCAACAACATCAAGGAGCACACCATGGCCACGCAGAAACAGAGAAGCGCCGTGCGCAAGAACATCCAAGAAGGCTGCAAACGCCGCCAGAAAGAAACGCACCATCGCAAATCTTCTCAAAGCAACGCGCACCGCCCTCGGCAAACAGGCCGCTAAAGTCAGAAATAGCGGGCGCGCTTAGCCGTCCTATGCAAAACTAGGTTTTCGCAATTTTGGTGACTCCTTGCCCGCTACGCAGGAACCGCTCAAAACGCGTTGCTGCATCGCCGGTAGTGGCCCCGCCGGCATGGTTTTGGGCTATCTTCTGGCGCGCGCGGGCGTCCCGGTGATCGTCCTCGAGAAACACGCCGATTTCTTCCGTGATTTCCGTGGAGACACCGTTCATCCCTCCACACTCGAAATCATGTACGAACTTGACTTGCTCGAATCTTTCCTCAAGTTGCCGCACCAAGTCATCTCGCACCTCTCCGGTGTCGTCAATGGCCAGTCCGTCGCTGTCGCTGACTTTTCCCACTTGCCGGTGCACTGCAAATTCATCGCCCTTATGCCGCAGTGGGACCTCCTCAATTTTCTTGCCTCCGAAGCAAAAAAGTTTCCCGCCTTTCAATTGCAAATGGAAACTCGCGCCACCGGCCTGCTGCAGGAAAACGGCCGCGTTACCGGTGTCGCAATCGAAAATAAAAACGGCCCTTCGGAGATTCGGGCGGATTTGGTCGTAGGCGCAGACGGTCGCAGCTCCGATTTGCGCAAGGCCGCCGCAATGGAAGTGATTGATCTGAAATCTCCCATCGATGTCCTCTGGATGCGCGTCTCTCGCCACACCCATGATCCCGACGCAACCGGTGGACGCTTCGCCGACGGCCAAATTTTTGTGATGATCAATCGCGGTGACTACTGGCAATGCGCTTATGTCGTTTCCAAGGATTCTTCCGACCGTTTGCGCGCCGAAGGTCTGCCCAAATTCCAAAAAGGAATCCACGATGTTGCGCCCTTCCAGCAGGATCGCATGCACGAACTCGATGGTTGGGACAAGGTCAAGCTACTGACGGTGCAGGTCAATCGTCTGCGCCATTGGACAAAGCTCGGCCTTCTTTTTATTGGCGATGCGGCCCACGCCATGTCTCCCGTCGGGGGCGTCGGCATTAATCTCGCCGTTCAAGACACCGTCGCAACCGCGAACCTTCTCTTTTCGCCACTGCGATCCGGCGCGCCATCATTTTCCCAGCTTCAAGGGATTCAGAAGCGAAGGGAATGGCCCACCAAAATGACCCAAGCCGTCCAGGTCTTCATTCAGACCCACTACTGTCCGGTTGTCGAATTCTCATACCGACGTAACTGTCTGTAACGCTGGAGCTTAAGTGACATTTCGACTTTTTTCGATTTGAAATGCAAACGGCGTTTTTGGCTCCTCCTGGCTTGGTCTGATTCTGCGAAACAATGGGGTGTGAATACCGGACGAACTGTTTTTTCGCAGCTAATGGATTTTCTGCCCGCCTACGAGTTTCATAAATGTGTAAGCCGCTACCGCGGCGATCACAAGGTACAAAACTTTTCCTGCCGAGACCAGTTTCTCTCGATGGCTTTCGCACAACTAACGTATCGAGAGAGTCTCCGCGATATCGAAACATGCCTACAGTCTATCGGCGGTAAGCTCTACCACATGGGGTTCAGAAGCAAGGTGGCACGATCCACTCTGGCCGACGCAAACGAATCACGCGACTGGCGGATCTATGCCGACTTTGCGCAAGTCTTGATCGCTATCGCGCGGCCACTCTATGCGAGCGATCCGATCGATGTCGATCTGGACCGGAGTCTGTATGCTTTGGACTCCACCACCATCGATCTTTGCCTCTCGCTCTTTCCTTGGGCTAAGTTTCGTGAGCACAAGGCGGCGGTGAAGATGCATACGCTACTGGATCTGCACGGCAATATCCCCACGTTTATCCGCATTACGGACGGCAAAGTGCATGACGTGAACATCCTGGATGAGTTCTTTCCCGAAGCCGGTGCGTTCTATGTGATGGACCGCGGCTACATCGATTTTGAACGCCTCTTCGTGTTCACCCTCTGCTCGGCATTCTTCGTCGTACGCACCAAAGAGAATGTCTTGCTGCAGCGGCGCTACTCCCATCCTGTGGACAAGACCACAGGCGTGCGATCCGATCACACCGTCATTCTGACCGCGATCGATTCCGCGAAAGCCTATCCCGATTCCTTGCGCCGAGTCAGTTATCTCGATATCGAAACGAAGAAGCGACTCAAGTTTCTGACCAACAACTTTGTGCTTCCAGCATTTACGATTGCCCAGATCTATAAGTGCCGTTGGCAGGTGGAATTATTTTTCAAATGGATCAAACAGCACTTGCGCATCAAAGCTTTCTACGGCACCAGCGAGAATGCCGTGAAGACTCAAATCTGGATCGCCGTCTCCATGTATGTACTGGTGGCCATCGCTCGCAAGCGTCTTGGGCTGGAAAAGAGCCTTTACCAAATTCTACAGATTTTGAGCATCACGAGTCTTGAAAAAGTGCCCATTTTACAGGTGTTCGAAGCCTTCGACTCCCAATCGGAGTTACTCGATAACTCTAACCAGCTAATTCTGTTCGGCTTATAACCGGACAGCAGTGAGACAGAACAATATTCTGGCTCGTTCCATTTCGAAGCCTGCACAGAACAAGGACTTGCCTGTTGCGCTGAAGATCATGCGCCATCTGACGTTCCTGGGACGCATCCCGCCGCGCATTTTCGGGATGGGTTTCCGCCCGGAACACGTGGACCTCTTGTTGCGCGCCAAAGTCTCGGGCTAGCCGAAGTCTCTAAATCAGATTCGTCACACTGCCGGCTTCTGCTCGAAAATCCCTGCAAACGATCGCCGGTAATGATAAAAAAGGATCAACCACAAAATCGCCGCGACAAAAGCGAGCGGCAATCCCGAAGGTTCCATGAAAATGTGAAAGCTGAGAATATTCACGATCACAGGTCCCAGGATCGCCAGCGCCAACGGCACATAGCGATTCAGCAGCAGAAGAATCCCGCCAATCAGTTGGACCCCAAAGGGCACCACGGCGTAGTGCGAGATAAACATCGCCGTGGCGTAATCCTTTGCCGGACCCGCAGCCATCGGCGGCATGGGAAGAAACGGGTGCAAGCCATTTGCACCAAACACCACAAAGGTCACGCCGAGGAGAATCCGAACGATCAGCACCACAATTTTCATATTCTCTTCCTCCCTTTGCGCGGAACTTTATCACATCAACCCTTCGCCACAAACGCCTCCAGCCGTTCCAGGCTCTGCCTCCACCCGATCTCCATGCCCGCCAGATAAGCCGGCGCCGCAGCGGTCTCGGAAACAACATGGGCGCGCACGGTGACTCTCGTTTTCCCCGCTGCCTCGGCAAACGTCACTGTGTTTCTGATCTCAAACAATAAATTCCCCGCTTCATCCATCGCCCCGCTCAAGAACACCAGCCGTTCCGGCGCAACGATTTCCTCGAATGTTGCCTTCATCGGATGCACTCTCCCATCCGGCGCCCGCATGTGAATCAAAATCGCGCCGCCCGGCCGTACATCCACTTCGCACACCGGATTTGTGAATCCCTTCGGTCCCCACCATTGCGCCAGATGCTTCGCGTCGGTCCAGGCCTTCCACACCAGTTCGCGCGGTGCATTCAACTCCCGCGTAATCACGAGATCCGGCCGCGCTCCATCGTTTCCTGCCCCCGTCAGCAATTCGTCCAACATATCCCAGGCTTCGTTCGCTCCAATTTCCATACCGGCGCGCAGCATTCCTTCGCGGTCTTCCACGCTTTGATAAATGGAACTCACCGTTACCTTAGTTTTCCCTTCGTACTCCTCAAACAGTGCCGTGTTCAGGATCACGTGCCCTGGCTTGGCCTCATATTCGAATGTAGACACGATCCGCTCGCCCGGCACCACCTCTCGGAATTCGCCGCTGAACGCGAACTTCTCTCCATCTGCTCCGTGCTGAACAAACCGCCACAACCCACCGGGCCTCACATCCAGTTTGTCCACCACCGTCTTCAGTCCCCGTCGTCCCCACCACTTCTCGATGTGACACGGATTTGTATACGCCTCATAAACCAGCCGCCGCGGCGCATTGAACAGCCGCGAGAGAATTGTCGTTGGTTTCCCTGGCTCCGCGATCAGCATAGTTTTCCCACCGGCCGCAGCCATAGCGGCGCTATTTTTTCCGGACATTTTTCTTCTCCTTTTTCTTTTCTTCGGCTTGTAATTCCTGCAGGTAATCGTCCAGGCGATCAAAACTTTCCGACCAGAACCGCCGGTACTCCTCCACCCACTCAGCAACTTCCTTCATCGGCCTGGCGTGCAGCTGGCACGGCCGCCATTGCGCCGATCGCCCGCGCGTAATCAACCCTGCGTGTTCCAGAACTTTCAGGTGCTTGGACACTGCGGGAAGACTCATCTCGAACGGCTCCGCAAGCTCGGTGACCGACAGCGCCCCCAGTGAGAGCCGCGACAGGATCGCCCGACGGGTGGGATCGGCCAGGGCTGCCAGAGTCGAACTGAGTGAATCGGTCATTGTATTTAACCTACTGGTTAAATACACCTCACTCCTCCCCCTGTCAAGCTCTTTTTAGCTTCAAGGCCGATCCCATGTGGTGGCCGAACTTCAGGTCGGCCAGCACCCATCAATCCAACCCGCTAACTAGTACGCAAAACACTGCACTCTTGGACAGCTTTCGCGACACCCGCCTTCCCTGCTATCTCTTATTCAGCCCAACTTGCACGCGCAAGGCACCCAGCCAGCGGAAACACAACCGCTACACCGTCCGAAACGGAGGGACTGGTGCATCCAGACATGCCCGGCACTCCGGCGTCAGGGGCAAATCCGCTCCCGTGCGCCCGAACAACGGCCCTCGCGTTGTTGCTCGCCGGCATTGCTTTGCTCTTCCCTGCTCACTCGCACGCGCAAATTTCCCCCGGTCCACTCTCTAAAGCGCATTCTTCTCTTTCCGGCACCACGCAGTGCAACTCCTGCCACGTTTTTGGCGCAAGCACTCCCACGTTCAAATGTCTCGATTGTCACAAAGAAGTCGCTGAGGCCCTGGCCGGCAAGCACGGCTACCACTTCCAGCTGAAAATGCAGAATCCCAATGGCAAAGATTGTGTGCGCTGCCACCTCGAGCACAACGGTGAAAATTTCAGTCTGGTTCACTGGGAGCCTTCGGAAAAGAACTTCGATCATCGCCTGACCGGCTACGCCCTCGAAGGTAAACACGGAGCCTTGACCTGCCAGCAGTGCCACACCTCGGCGCACATGCTTCCTGCACACAAAGCACTGATCAAATACAACGATCCGTCGAAATCCTTCTTCGGGCAGTCGCCCGCTTGCACGTCCTGCCATTCCGATCCGCACAAAGGCCAACTCGGCAACGACTGCACAAAATGCCACAATGTCGAAAACTGGAAAGCCGCAAAACAATTCGATCACTCGCAGACGCGTTACCCGCTAACCGGGCTCCACGCCAAAGTCCCCTGCGAGCAATGCCATAAACCGGATTCTCCCAGCGGTCAGCCCCGTTACCAGAACATGAATTTCTTCACCTGCTCGGCCTGTCACAGCGATCCGCATCGCGGCGAATTCAAAAAGTCGTGCGAATCTTGCCACACCACCAGCGGCTGGAAAACGCTTATCGCCGGCTTTGCTTTCGATCACTCCAAAACAAAATATCCTCTTCTCGGCAAGCATGCCCAGGTGCCCTGCTCGGGTTGTCACGTCAAGGACGACTTCAAGAAACCAGTTCCCTTCACTACCTGCAAGGATTGCCACAATCCCGATCCCCACAAAGGCCAATTTGCCGCGCGCCCCCAGAAAGGCGAGTGCGCCGAGTGCCACACCGTCGATGGATGGAAGCCCTCGCTCTTCGGCGTCGAGCAACACAACACTTCGCAATATCCACTAAAGGGAAAACACCTCCAGGTCGCCTGCGACGGTTGCCACACTCCCACGGCCAAAGACACAAATTACAAACTCCCGTTCGCGCAATGTGCCGATTGCCACAAAGATCCTCACGACAAGCAATTCGCCGCAGCTCCGTACGACAATCGCTGCGAAGCGTGCCACACCGTCCAGGACTGGCACCGCACCACCTACACCATCGCCAAACACAACAACTCCCGCTTCCCTCTGCTCGGTGCTCACGCGGCGGTTCCTTGCTCCGATTGCCACAAAGCCGGCCTTGGCGGACGCACGGACAAGATTCTCCCTTTCCACTTCACCGATTTCCGCTGCGCCGCGTGCCACAACGATCCTCACAGAGGCGAATTCTCCGAGCAGATGGCACGTCGACGTGCCGACGGTTCACCTTCCGGCTGCGAAGCTTGCCACAGCATCAAATCCTGGGGAGACATCACCGGCTTCGATCACTCAAAAACAAAATATCCCTTGCTCGGCGCTCACCGCACGGTTGCCTGCGCCGCTTGCCACAAGCGCACCACAAATTCCGCGTCACGTTTTCAGGGCACTCCCGCGCAATGCCAGGCCTGTCACCAGGATCCCCACGCCAATCAGTTCCTCGCCAAAGACCACCAAACCCATTGCGCCGATTGCCACAACACCCAGCGCTGGGCTCCCTCCACATTCGACCACGAAACGAAAACGCACTTTCCTCTGGCCGGCGGCCACGCCAAAGTTCCCTGCGCCAAGTGCCACATTCAAGCGAACGCATCCACCGGCAAGCAAATCGTCATCTACAAAAATGCCCCCAGCAAATGCGCCGATTGCCACGGCAACAATATCCCGCCCCCTCCCACCTAGTCGAACAATGTCGTTAAGCGATCACGTAGACGTGTCAAAAATGAAATCCAGTGAAAAGATGGAAAACTCGGATCTCGGGAGGATCGGATATCGTTGTGAATAACATTGCTTACTGTTAAAATTCAAATACGTAAGTCCCATGGGGAGGCCAGTATGCCTGACGACTATTTTGTCTCCGTACTGCGGGAGCAGTATTTGCTGCTGGAACCTTCTGTGCGCAAGGAAAAAATCCACGAATTAGTCCGGGAATCCAAGGAAAACGAGAAATTCATTCGTGAGCACTTCCCCGATCTTTTCTCTGAGGCTTTCCCTTCTTCGGAGCGCTCGACCGGGGCGGGGCTGAGGTCGGTATAAGATGCTCGGCCTGAGCTAGCCGCAAAGCGTCGTTAGCTTCGAGTCCCAGGTGTTCTCCCCATTCGACAATTAGCTTACGTCGCGCTGTAGCGCCGAACACATTTGCCAGTGCGATTCGAAGAATCTCACCATCACTCCATCCAAGCTTGCGCGCCATGGCGATTTTCGCTCTGATTGATTCTGCGCTCATCTAAGTTTCCCGCCTCCCGCAAGAACTTCCAAAGGCCCGAATCTGCGCGGGAGTTTCTTGCATAGATAATAGCGCGCATATGTACCTTTTAATAATGGATTACCATAACTAACACTGCGCTGACTGGCCCGGAACTGGCCGCGCGGCCAGTTGTTTAGCCGCCCCGCGCCCATCGATACTTTCTTCAGAACTCATTCCATCTCGGTCCCCAAGGCACCCCAGCTTCGTCTTGGGTAGGGAGCAGTTTACGCTCACGCTACTCCAGGTCGCACTTTGGGCGTTACTCACCTTTCCCTCCGCCAACAGTGCGACGGGGATCCCGGCTCATTCCGCCTCCGCCGCCAGCGATCCGCAAAGACAAACCACCAAAAGCCCGCACGGCCCTCTCTCCGTCCCCTGCGAAAACTGCCACACCGCCTCAGCCTGGCGTCCCATTCGCGCTGTTCCCGAGTTCGACCACAACAAAACCAGCTACCCGCTCCGCGAGATGCACGAAAATGTGAAATGCGCGCAGTGCCATAGCAAGCCGGTATTCAGCAATGTCAGCAAAAATTGCGCCGATTGCCACGCCGATATTCATCGCCGCCAAATGGGCCCCGATTGCGCGCAATGTCACACCGTTAAAGGCTGGAATATCGCCGTTCAGCAAGTGAAGGATCACCAGAACCGCTTCCCGCTTCTCGGCGCGCACGCTGCCATTCAGTGCGATCAGTGCCACACGCAACTCGCCACCGGAATTTTCTACGGCCTTTCCACGCAGTGCGATTCCTGCCACCTCAAGGAGTGGCAGAACACCACCAATCCTCCTCACCCCAGCGCTGGACCCGCCTTCGCCTCCTCCAATTGCCAGGGCTGCCACAACTTTGACAGCTGGCTCAACGCCAAGTTCGATCACACCACCACCGGCTTCCCTCTAACCGCGGGCCACGCGAATGTTCCCTGCGCCAGTTGCCACATCAACAACAATTACAATCTTCAGATCGCCCCCACAGACTGCGGCAACGCCGGCTGCCACCTGAACACATGGCAGCAAACCAACGCACCGCCGCATCCGCAAGCCGGCCCCGCCTTCGCCGTCGCCAATTGTTCGCAGTGCCACAACACCACCTCGTGGACCACCGCCACCTTCAATCACAGCGTCACCGGATTCCCACTCACCGGCGCCCACGCCACCACGCCCTGCGCCCTCTGCCACGTTAACAATAATTACAATCTCACCGCCGCCAACACGGACTGCTATGGCTGCCACACTTCTGATTGGACCAGCACGCAAACTCTAGGCGGCCTCGTGCCCAATCACGTTGCCGCGCAGTTCCCGACTTCGCTCTGCTCTACATGTCATGACACCACTGCGTGGGCCGACGGCAAATTTGACCACAGCACCACTGGATGGCCTCTCACCGGCGCGCACCAGATGCCTCCCGCTCCAGGCTCGGCGATCACTGCTTGCACCAATTGCCATGTGAACAACAATTATTCCCTGACCGCCGCGAACACTGCCTGCTACGGCTGCCACCAGTCCGACTGGAACAGCACGCAAACCCTAGGCGGCCTCATCCCCAATCATCTCGCGGCCGGCTTCCCCACAACCTGCGATACCTGCCACACCACAACAAGCTGGCTCAACGCCACATTCGATCACACATACTTCCCCATTCCTCATCACAGCTCCGTTTGCAATGACTGCCACCAGGTTTCCACCGATTATTCCAGCTTCACCTGCATCAACTGCCACACCACCACCGCTCACCAGCAAGTCCCCACCACCAACCAGCACAACGGCATTGCAAATTTCGTCTACGGCCCCACGACTTGCTACAACTGCCACAAGAACGGCGGTGACGGCTAGCATGCGCGCCACCTCCACCTTCGAACTGTTCCTCCATATGTGCCTATTCGTCGCGGCCGTTCCCGCTTCGTTGAACGCGCAATCTGCAACGGACAATTCCGCAACCCAGAAGCCATCCGTCTTCCACGTGAAATATGTCTCCGACGGCTCGCTCTACATCGACGCCGGACGCAACGCCGATCTTCAGGAAGGCATGAAGCTTTCCGTAATCGATCTCCCTCCCGACGGCATGATCAACGACGGCATTCGCTTCCGCGGCTATCCTCACGTCGCCGAACTCAATTTGGTCTCTCTCGCGGATTCTTCCGCCGTTTGCGATGTGATTTCTGTAACCGGCGAACTGAAAGTGGGACAGTTGGCTTTCCTTACGCCCGGCAGCGTGGAAGATCGTCATCTCGCCGAAAATGCCCGCGAAGCCGAAGACTATCCCGTCACGGTGAGTTTCAGCTCCGGCGACCCCATCGACCAGGAACTTCGTTCCAGCAAAGTCGAAAATCCCGACCTCGCCGCATCGCCTCTCGGCGTCATGCGCGCCCGCGTCGCCTTTGGTTACGGCGACATCAGCGAGTCCGGCGCGAGTTCCACGCAAATGACGGCGATGATTGACGCCGACCTCAACCACATCGGCGGCAGCTACTGGAATTTCAACGGCTACTGGCGCGGCAATTACAACACCAGTTCCAATCCCATTCCCGGCGCAGGCACACAAACGCTCACCGATCTCATCAACCGCACCTATCAAATCGGCTTCACGTACAACAGCCCGTATTCCCCGGACACCGTTGGCGTCGGCCGCCTCTATCTTCCCTGGGCGCCGAGCCTAAGCACCATCGATGGCGGCTATTTCGGCCGTCACGTTGGCAATTTCTTTACGATTGGCGTCTTCGCCGGTTCCACCCCCAATCCCACGTCGTGGAGCTATAACCCCGATCAACAGATCGCCGGCACTTTCGTCAGCGTGGAGCGCGGCGATTTCGACAGCTTTCACATCATGAGCACCGCCGGCCTGGCCATGACCTCTATCGACTGGAGAGTCGCACGCCAATTTGCCTTCTTCGAAAACAATTTCAACTGGAAGCGCTACCTTTCTGTCTACAGCTCAGTGCAAGTGGACGCGGCCAGAACTTCCCCGCTGCCCGACGGCGGCAGCAATCCCACCGGCATTTCGCAGACCTACAACTCTCTCCATTTCCAGCCCATCAAGCTCCTCACCTTTGGCGTCAATTACAATTACTTCCGCAATCTGCCCACCTTCGATCCCAGGCTCATCGGAACCGGCCTCGTCGACAATTATCTTTTCCAGGGTTTTAGCGGCGATGTGCGCGTCGACCTTCCGAAGCAGGTCAGCCTCTACGCCGGAATCGGCCAGAGCAAAGCTTCCACGGACACAAAAAGCTCTCTCGACGATGCTTTCGGCATTACCTTCGGCAATCTTTTCCGCACCGGCCTTTCGCTCGGCCTGCATTATTCCAAATTCGATAGCACTTTCGGCAGCGGTGAATACGAATCCGTCTCTCTCTCCAGAAATCTTTCTGAAAAGCTCCGCCTACAGATCCTCGCCGGCAATCAACAATTCGATTCCCCGCTCACCGCGAACACCGCCGCGAAATTTATCAATGCCAGCCTCGATTGGTCCATCGGCCGTCGTTATTTCGTCGAGGGCCTCTACGGTTGGTATGACGGAAACGCCCTCAGCTACAACCAATGGTCCGCCTTGTTCGGTTATCGCTGGGGAGGAGTAGGCCGATGAGATTTCATACTCCGAATCGCATCGCTGCGCTGGCGTCTCTCGCATCCATCCTCGCTTGCACCCCGCCACTGTACGCTCAATCCAATCTCGCCCCGCAACCCACGCCGGTTTCTTCCGCAAGCGCGCCAGATCCTGCCTTTCTCGCGCGTGCCAACGCCACCATCGATCAGTCCCGCAAATTGATCGACGCCTTCTTCGAACAAACTTCCAACGTGGTCTGCACAGAAAATGTCGAACAAACCCTTGTTGGCAAAAACAATAAGCCCATGTACCGCGAAGAATCCATCTTCGAATATCAATTGCAATCCACCAATAACAGCGGCGGATCGCTTCGCCTCACCGAATCCCGCGAAACTCGCAAAGCCGCTTTCCACGATCCTAACAAGACGCTTCTCATCACCAATGGCTTTGCAAGCCTCCTGCTCGTTCTCCACGAGCGTTACGAACCCAGCTACACTTTCGAGCCCGTCTCCGAGGAAACCATCGACAACCGCACCGCCCTCCACGTCCATTTCAAGCCCGTTCCCGGCGGCTCATCCCCCGCAGCCATTCAACTGCTTGGCCGGAATTATCCTCTCCCGCTCAAAGGCGACATCTGGATCGATGAAGAAACCGGCGCAATCACCAAACTCGTCTCCTCGCTGGATGAAAGCCTCGCCGATCTCGGCCTTCGCGATATTCAGACGGAAATTCATTACTCCCTCGTTCAATTCCACGCGCCCGAAGAAGCGTACTGGATGCCCGCCTCCGCCGTCATCGATGTGCAAACTCCAAAACAGCATTGGCGTAACGTCCATCACTTCTCGGCCTATCGGCGATTCCGCGCCACCATCCAGGTCCAATTGGGAGACAAACAGCCATGAGCATCGGAGCAACAGCCGGCACCACCATTTTCGTCCACGAAAATCCAGAACGCGGACACCGCACTCGCCTGCTCCTGGCCTGGCTAGTGGCCTTCGCCATCGTCCTCGTCATCGCCGGTTACGGTTTTAATTACTACACGCTGAGTGCCGCCGACCGCCCCTTCTCGCCCAAACACGATGCCCTGCGCCCCAGTGGCCCCATCGGCATCAAGCTCGGCATGTTCGGCGTCTTTCTCTTTTTCCTGATCTATCTCTATCCCCTCAGGAAAAAATGGGGTTGGCTCTCGCGCCAAGGCAATTCGCGCCACTGGCTCGATTTTCACGTTGTACTCGGCACGTTGGCCCCCATCATCGTCGCCTTCCACGCCACATTTAAATTCGGGAATATTGCCGGCCTCGCTTTCTGGAGCATGCTAGCCGTCACACTTTCCGGCTTTGTCGGCCGCTATCTCTACGCGCAGATTCCGCGCAACCTCAAAAACGCCGAGCTCACCATGAAAGAAATGGCCGACATTTCCGATTCCATGCGCAACGAACTCTCCGCGCAGAATCTCGGCCAAACAAAACGGCTGGACAATCTCTACGATTTGCCTTCGGCGCAGGACGTCGCGCACATGCCCATGCTGATCGCGCTCGTTTACATGATCCTGATCGATCTGCGCCGGCCTTTCCGTCTCTCATTTCTTCGTCTTCATTCCGCCGGTTTTGGCGCTTGGGTCGCCGCGCTCTGCGGTTTTGTCCGCACAAGAGACGCCAAGCTCGAGCACGTAATCTCCATCGCCCGCGCACAAGCCGAACTCTCCAAGCGCATCCTCTTCCTCTCCCGCACTGGCCAGGTATTTCGCTTGTGGCACGTGGTTCATCGTCCCTTCAGCTACGCGTTCGCCCTCCTGGCCTTGATCCATATCGCCCTGGCACTCTACATGGGCTACAGGGTCTAACCTTTGCGATGATCCAACACCAATCCGCGCTTCTCACCACCCATCAACAGACGTCGTCCTGAGGAGCGCCGTTTGCGACGAAGGATCTCAACCTCAACATCACTACAAGCTGTCACCACCACGATCCTTCACCGACAAACCATCCTCCTTGGTAATTTTTCTCGCCTTTGCTATGCTCCACAGGTTAATTTTCAGGAAAGGAAACCCCTATGCCATCCAGAAAATTGTTCGCCGTCAGTTTCTGCGTGCTCGCTGGACTTTCCCTCTCCGTTTTCGCCGCGGACAAGGACAAGAAACTACCACCCAAAGAACCGGCCAAGCCTTCCTACGAACTTCCCCAGCCCGCCACCGAAACTCTCGATTACTCCGCCTACGCCAGCATCCGCACCGAAGCTCTCAGCCATTCCCACATCATGGAATACGCTTCGGCTTTAACCGACGACATCGGACCGCGCCTGACTGGCTCGCCCAATCTCAAAAAAGCCAACGAATGGACGCGCGACCAGCTCACTGCCATGGGTTGCGCCAACGCTCATCTCGAAGACTGGGGTGAATTCGGCATGGGCTGGGTGCAGTTGAACACCTGGGTCCGCATGACCTCTCCGGATCACGCCGTATTCATCGCTCAGGCCGCTCCATGGTCTCCCGCAACAAAAGGTCCCGTCAGCGGCTCCGCCATCTGGGTTGACCTGAAAGACGAAAAGGATTTCGACAAATATAAAGGTAAGCTCGCGGGCAAAATCGTCCTCCTTGGCGATATGCGCGACGTGAAGCCCGTCGACAAGCCTCTCTTCACTCGTTACGACGACGACGGCTTAAAAAAGATTGAGGAATATCCCGTGCATGTCGGCCCTGGGTTCGACCGCACGGCATATATTCATCGCGCCGAATTTCGCGAAAAGGTCGGCAAATTCCTCGCCAGTGAACAAGTATCCGCCGTCCTTCTTCCCAGCCGCGACGGCCAGAATAATGGTGGTTCCGGCGGCACTATTTTCGACGACAACGGCTCAGCCTTCGGCATCCAGGTCTATCACCGCGACCAAGCCAATCCTCTTCCCCTCGCTGTCACCGCGATTGAAAATTATGGCCGCGTCTACCGCCTCCTTAAGGCCAACGTCCCCGTCACACTGGAAGTGAACATCGAATCCCAATTCACCGGCGATCACGAACACGGCTTCGACACCGTCGCCGAAATTCCCGGCACCGATCCCGCGCTGAAAGACGAAGTAGTGATGCTCGGTGGCCATCTCGATTCCTGGATTTCCGCGACAGGAGCCACGGACAACGGCGCCGGCACCGTGGTAGCCATGGAAGTCATGCGCATTCTCACCACTCTTCACATCAAACCGCGCCGCACCATCCGCGTTGCTCTTTGGACTGGCGAAGAACAAGGCCTCTTCGGCTCTCAAGGGTATGTGAAGCAACACTTCGGAGAGATTCCGCGCTCCACCGATCCCGATCAACTCAAAGTCGGCGAGTGGATGCGCAAAATTACCGGTCCCATCCAGGTGAAGCCCGAGCAGCAAAAAATTTCAGGATATTTCAACGTCGACAACGGCAGCGGTAAGATTCGCGGAATCTACTTGCAGCAAAATGCCGCCGTCGGCCCGATCTTCCAACAGTGGATGGAGCCTCTCAAGGACGTCGGCGTAACCGCGATCACTCTGCGCAACACCGGCGGTACGGACCATCTCAGTTTCGATGCCGTCGGCATTCCCGGTTTCCAATTTATCCAGGACCCGCTGGATTACGGCGAACGCACTCACCATTCCAACATGGACACTTATGAGCGTCTCCAGCCCGATGACTTGGCCCAGGCCGCCTTCGTCGAAGCCATCTTCGTTTACAACACCGCCATGCGCGATCAAATGCTCCCCCGCAAACCCTTCCCGCATCCAGAACTCGAGCCACAACTCCAACAACCCCTAAAAGACGTAATGCCCGGCGCCGAAGTAAAACCGTAGCGCCGCGCCTTCAGGCCGGCATCGTCGCCAAGTAGCGCTGGCTTTATGCCAGCGCCTTATAAGCTAGGCCGCAACTCCTGATGTACAATGCCGCCAGACCAAAGGAGCCACCATGCGTTATTACACCGTTTTAATCCTGGCGATCCTGCTTCTCCCCCTCACCACCCCTGCCCAAACCAAACTCTCCCCCAAATGGGAAGAACTCACCGCAGGCGACTTCCAGGAAGCCATCGCCAAGGCGCAAGGCACTTGCCTGCTTCCTTTCGGCATACTCGAAAAACACGGACCTCATCTCCCGATTGGGACCGACCTTCTCAACGTCCGCTACGTGGCCGAGCACGCCGCACAGCAGGAGTACGCCGTGATTTTTCCGGCTTACTACGCCGGCCAAATTTTCGAAGCCAAGCACCAGCCCGGCACCATCGCCTACAGCCCCGATCTTCAGTTGCGCCTGCTTCAGGAAACCACCGACGAAATGGCTCGCAATGGCTGCAAGAAAGTCGTGATCGTCAACGGCCACGGTGGCAACGAAGACTTACTGCCCTACTTCGCCCAAACGCAGCTCTACAAACCTCACGATTACGTCGTTTACGTTCAGTGGGGGCATGAAGTCACCAAAAAAGTTGGCGCCGAAAAAACCGGCCCGGATTACCACGCGGGTGAAACGGAAACTTCCAACGTCCTGGTCACCCATCCCGATCTCGTGCACATGGATCGCGCCGCGAGCGAATCGGGCGCGGACCAGAAGCGCCTGAAACTTCCCGAAAATGTTTATACCGGGATTTGGTGGTATGCCCGCTTTCCCAATCACTATTCGGGCGATGGCAGCGCCGCCACCAAAGAGCAAGGCGAAGCCGATATTCAGAGCTGGATCAATACCGTCGTTCGTGCCATCAAAGCCATCAAAGCCGACGACGAAAGTCTGAAACTACAAACCGAATTCTACGAGCGCAGCAATCACCCATTAGACACACCCCAATAACCGCATCCCCAATTTTCCGTTTTCGATTTTCTGATTTCGATCTTCAGCGCGAGCGCTGCAACGCGTCAATCCAGTTCGTAAGAATCCGGTCGTTCGGCGGCTCCAGATCAAAAAACTCAATCCCCAATCCAATCCGCGGCTTCACAATGCGCACAACAACCAGCAGGTCCAGGCTCTCGCCTTTGCGTGTCAGTCGCATTCGAGCCCGCGCATTGGACGGCAGCGTCTTGCTCGTGCACACGAAGCATCCCCCCAGCGAAATATCGGAGGTCACCCCGGTCACTTGCGTCCCGCTCTCCATATCGATTAATTCCGCGTCGGCCGCGAAAGGATAGCGGATGGTATACCGGCGGTCTCGCACTCCGCTCACGCGGGCTTGCCAAGCCGATGCGCGGCCTGTCATGGAAATCACCTTATTCATGAGTTTCGTTCAGGAGCTCTTTCCCCGTTACGACCTGGCCTGGGCGGAGGAGGCCGCAATGCACCTTAGTTTACCTGTCCCAGCCAATAGGGAAACTGAACCAATTGCCAAAGTCGCGAAAGGGTAACAGGCCCCGCGACCGCGCCATTGCTATTAGTTGGTACGACAAAGCTCCCTTGCCCTGCCCTCGCCCTCCACAAATCGCATGATAGCCTGAACTGGTAAGCATCCCACGTTCGTATTCATCCAATGATCGCCGAAGGCATCCGTCAAAGTGACCGCGTCAGCCTGCAACTGCAGGTTGAGGCGTCGTGGTTTGCCTCCTCCGGTCTGGCCGTTCGCCAAAACGCGCAGACGCTTCTCGTCAGCCGCAACGGTGGTGTTCTCCGCATCCAGGAAAAACTGTTTTCCGGCCAGGAACTCACGCTGCACCGCAAACTCGAAGGCGACGAAACCAAAACCGTACGCGCCAGAATCGTGACCGAAATCGATAAAGAGGCGGAAGGCTTCATCTACGCCATCGCCATCCTCGATCCGCGCGTCGATTTCTGGGACATCGATTTTCCCGCTCCTCACAAAGGCGAAGAAGCTCTTGCCCGGCTCCTCATGGAATGCAGTTTTTGTCAGCGCCGCGAAGTCGTCTATCTCAATGAGATGGAGCTGAAATCCTTCGAAATTCGTAAATGTGTCGCGCGCCATTGCAGGCTCTGCGATTCCCCGTCGATCTGGATCGAAGCGCAGTCCGAATCTATGGTGGAAGAGGCCTTGCCCTCTCGCAGCGCTGTGGAAGAGCGGGTCATCCCTCGCCGCAATCGCACTCGCGTCAAGGCTCGCGTCCTCGCGTGCATTCGTCGCCGCGGCTTTCAGGAAGAAGTAGCCGTCTGCGAGGATTTATCCAAGGGCGGCATCAGTTTCCGCAGCCGCAATCGCTATCCCGAAGGCACCCGCCTCGAAGTCGCTGTTCCGTACACTCCCGGTGCCGGCGCCATCTTCGTCCCCATCCGCATCGTCTTCTCTCAACCCATTTCCAGCGCTGGCCTCTTCCGCCACGGCGCCGCCTACCTACGCGCCCCCGACTAATAATGTATCGCTGGCTTTTATGCCAGCGCCTCTAACGCACCGCGCCCTCACCTCACCTGCCCTCCACAATCGCCTCCCAATTGATAATCGCGTTCCACAACATTCGCTGGTCCCCGCGATTCATATCACGATGCAACGGATTAAAATTAAACGTCACCACATGCCCTTTCCCCACTGGCGAATCCAGAATCGCTGGCCGCCCACTCAAATTCGCTTCTCCCCAAACCTGCCCGCTCACCAGAATCGGCGCTCCCTCACGGTCACCCCATTCCAGCACCACGCTGCTCGCATCCACCGGTCCGTCCAAACACGTTGTGCAGTACGCCATGCGCAACCACCGTCGCGGCATCGCATACAACGGAAAATTCTGCCGGAACACATACGTTCGCTCGGGATAGCCGTAGGCAATCGGATGCTCCGGCCGGTCAAACGTCACGCGAACATGCGCTCCAGGCGTGCGTGTCTCCGCTTGTTGTGCCGCCGCCGCGGATTCCGTGCCGCCACCCTGCGAACTCCTCGGCACTCCTCCCGCACTACGCCGCACCCCGCGTACAATTCCTCCTTCCAGCGCAAGCATCGATCCGCTGCCCAGAGTAACCAGCAATCCTCCGTGCTCCACAAATTCCTGAATCTGCTCCAGTCCGCTCCACCCGATTCCCCCGGTGATGTCGTCCGATTCAGCGGGCGTCCCCAGGCTCGGTGTCTGCGCTGTTTTCTTGAACGCCATTGGGCTCCACTTTTTCGGTATCCCCTGAATCTGCTCCGCCAATTCCAGATCGACATGCCCGTACAGCAGCACATCCACCTTGTCCTTCAGTTTTCCCGCGCGAATATCCTCGTCCCGCAAGTAGACGTACGGTACCTTGCGCTGGTCCAGCGAATAGCGCACCCATCCGATTGAATCCGTGTCCGCCCACGGCACCCACACGCCCAGCCGCGGAGCCTTCGTCGTATGATGAGGTACATCCGGCATCGCGCTCGCCGCCACGAAATTCAGCCCTAACGTTTTCGCCACATCGCGCAGCGCTTCGTGGCTTCCCGCTTGAGGCGGAATGATCCACGTCCCCGCGTGATACGCCGTTCCGCCCGCCGTAAATCCGTGTTCCGCAATCTGCACGTCAAATGCAGCCAGCCGGTAAAGCGCTTCCAGCAATCCTTCTTGTCCCGTATCGTCCAAAAGAAAAATTCCGCCGGCGTTTTGATCGATCTTTCCTTCCACCCTCGGCACTTCCGTCAGCAGCCCAAGATCG
This sequence comes from Candidatus Acidiferrales bacterium, assembly GCA_963701055.1. GTDB lineage: Bacteria > Acidobacteriota > Terriglobia > Acidiferrales > UBA7541 > Acidiferrum. The sequence goes on from OY969563.1 coordinate 3,805,707, forward strand.
GCCGATCGCACCGTGACGTCGGCCGTAGCCACCGCCTGCAGATGGTAATGCGCCGGCAATTCCCACGAAACATCGTCGTAAGGCTCCGTCGCGTCCTTCGGATAATTCTGCGGCGTCAGCAGATCGACCGCGTAATTCCGATACGGCTGATCCAGCCGCACCACATAGGTCCCTGCGGGAAACGTGCCTTCCGTCAACCTCAGCGCGGTCCTCGCCTGGCTCACTTCAATGTGCTGGCTCATTAGCCGGCCGATCATCTGCGCTACGCGTTCCGGATCGCCCTGGTCCGCCGGAATCACAAACGCATACGGCGCTTCCTCCAGTCCTTTGCGATAAGAGTGCAGCCCTTTGGTGTAGAAGTTTCGCAGCAATTCGTGCGAATTTTGCGCGGCGTAATCGAGCCCGGCGAGCATCCCCGTCTCGTTATAATTCACGTTGTCTCGCGCAGACCAGCTGAATTCTCCCGCCGGCAGCGGCATTGGCCGGTACCATTCTTTCGTAGCACCGTCCGCCGAGATCGTACGTGTCAGCGTCTCCGCCGTTCCATTTCCAAATGTCTCGAATCCACGCCCGATCGCGTTGTGGTTCATGGCCACCGAATCGAGATACAACTCCGAAAATCCCTCTCCAAAATCCCAAGTGGACACTCCGGGCATCCCCAGCCCGGTCATCATCTGCACTTCGTGGAAACTCAGCGCCAGAAACTCGCTAAACGTAATCGGATCGACGTGAGGATTGTACGGACCCGTTCCATTCCACGTCATCAACAGCGGCACGCCCTCGTGAAGATCGTGGACCACCGTCGGATGCCATTCGAAAAACATCCGCGACACCGCCTTCGTCGGTTCCTGTGTCAGTTGATGCGCGTCGCGATTGATGTCTACAAAAACGTATTTTCCCCAATACGGTGGCGACTGCCGTGGAAGCGTCGCCCGGTCCGTCTTTCCTTTCAGGTAGCGATAAAACCATTCCACCTGCTTGTCTCGCCCGTCCGGATTGGACACCGGATTGATTAGCACCACCAGGTTCTCCCGGATGCGCCGGATCATTGGTTGTTCGGAAACCGCCAAACGATAAGCCAACTCCAGCACCGATTCCGTAGACCCAGTCTCGTCGGAATGCAGCGCCGCGTTGAAGTAATACATTGGCCGCGCGGTCGCGATCAACTTTTCCGCCGCTGCGGAATCGGTTTTGCGCGGATCGGCCAACGCCGCCGTCGCCGCCTTCAATTGCTCCAGTCCCGCAATTCCCTTTTCGTCCGCAATCGCCAGCAACAAGATCTCTCGCCCTTCCTCCGATTTCCCAATCGTGAACACGCGAACCCGTGGGGAGGCGGAAGCCAGTGCTCTGCAATACGCATAAGCCTTCGCCGAATCCAGCAACTCACCCGGCGCGCCCATAATCCGGCCAAAGAACGTCCGCGGTGAAGGCACTCTCGCCGATGCCGGTACATACGAAACCCACGGCGACAAGAATCGCGCCTCGGTCGTTGCCTTCGCGATATCCTCGCTCGATCCCGACTCAGGCGTATCCGGCAAATCGACGCTTTGCCCAACCAGCCGCAACGACAAAGACAGCAACAAACAACAACACACAACGAACCGCATCAATGTTCGCCTCCACATCAAATCCCGCTTATCCAAGGAATCGAATCGCGTAGGAGTGTACTACAACCCTCAAACAACTTGACCCAACACAGCGTCGCACCATGTAGCAGTGGCTTTTATGCCAGCGTCCTTAAACGCTACACCGCAAATCCATTTTCCAATTTCTATTTTCGATTTTCTAGAAAAGGGAGGCAGGGTGCAAAACTCTGCACCCTGCCAGGCGGGACCGGAGTGCGAGGAAACTTTAGTCCAACGCGGGCACCGCGGTTTGCTCGCGTCGCCGCCGGTGCAAATAATGCATCGAAATATTCAGATAAATCGCTCCACAAGGCGTCTCGATACACAGCACCATCGCTTCGGTATCGACATTTCCTGCCAATCCTTCTTCGTTCATATGGATTTCCGGCGGAAACACCTTGAAGCGGAATCCCTGGTCATTCAAAAGCGTCACCGAATTGCCGATGACCATGTTCGCCAGTTCGCATACCGTTTCGCGCACCACCTGCTCGCTCTCCGGCATCGGACTCCCTGCCAGGTGGCCGGCCACGCGCATGGCCACTTCAGGCGCGAGGTCCAGGATAACTCGCCCTTCAATGTCGCCCTTGATCGCGATCAGCGCCGCCACGCCCTTGCGTCGGTAAATATTTTCGTCCATCGACAGGTCTACGATTTTCGTCGGCGCCTGCAACGATTCCGCGAAAACCGCGTCCGCCGCATTGATAAATGGCTGGATCAACTCCATTCTCATAGTTGATGCTCCCCCGCAAGCGCCACGGGCGCGCCTACGGCATTAGGATCGTCTCCCAGAACATAACGAAGAATTTCATACAACACTTCCGGCTTCACCGGCTTCTGCACAAAGTGCTTCGCGCCCTTCTGCAGCGCCGCCAGGATGTTCTCCTGATAGCCCACCGATGACACCATCACGATTCGCGCGTCCGCGTGTTGCCGCACGATCCGCTCCACCGCCTCGATTCCTTCCATCTGTGGCATGGTGATGTCCATCAGCACGATGTCCGGCTTGCTCCGGTTATATTCCGCGATCGCCGTCAAGCCATCGCCTGCTTCCCCGGCCACTTCCCCGCCGAACTGCTCGATCATCTTGATCAGGTTTTTGCGGGCGAAGACGGAGTCGTCCACCACCAGATAGCGGACCGGCTGCTGGTCTTTCCGAAGTAGCGCTGAAAACTGTTGCATGGCCTTCTCCTTTGCTCCGCTTGCCCGCTCAGGCACGCGGAGTTGAAACTGGAACCTTTTCGTTCTTTTCAGACGAATCCGTTTTGTCGCCGTTTTGCTGGCTGTTGCCGTACTGGTTCACCAGATACGCCGCCATCCCGTCCAGCGCCAGCACCTTATTGGCGTAACCCTTCACGATCGCCGCGCGCGGCATTCCGCTCACCACGCAAGTGTCTTCGCTCTGAGCAATCGTCATTCCACCCGCTGCCTTGATCGCTCCCAACCCTTCCGCGCCGTCATCTCCCATCCCTGTCATCAGCATGCCCACGGCGGTCAACGCAAATTCCTGCGCCACAGAGTGAAACAGCACATCCACCGAAGGCCGGTGTCCGTTGATCGGCGCGCCATCGGAAAGCACCGCCATTTCCCCGCGCGGCATTCTCCGTACCATCATGTGCCGGTTTCCCGGGCAAATCAGCACTCGCCCCGCCACCAGCAAATCTCCGGACTTGGCTTCCTGTACATCCAGCGCGCAGCATTCGTCCAGTCGGCGCGCGAACATATCCGTAAACCCCTCCGGCATGTGCTGCACAATCACGAAGGTCGCCGGACAATCACCCGGTATTTGCGACAAAACATATTGCAGTGCGTTCGGGCCGCCCGTGGAAATCCCGATCGCAATAATCCGGCTCGGCGCCACTGCCACGCGTCCCCTGTTTTTCCGAGGTGCCGGTGGTTCCGCTTCCAGTTTCGGCAGTGCTTTCGGTCCGCCGGCCCGCTTCGCCACCTTAATCTTTTCCGCCAGTTGATACGCCACCGGATCCAGATTGCCGGCGGCCGCGTCCTTCGGTTTCGCTACGAAATCGATCGCTCCCAACGCCAGCGCTTTGAATGTCGAATATGCCCCTTCGCGCGAATGCGTGCTGAACACAATCACAGGCAGCGGCGCGTTCCGCATGATCGTCCGTAACGTCTCGATCCCATCCATCCGCGGCATTTCCAGGTCCAGCGTCACCACGTCCGGCCGCAGCTCCGCAATCTTTTTCAGCGCGAACGCTCCATCCATCGCTGTCCCGACCACCTCAATATCCGGGTCCCTCTCCAATATCAGCGGAATCAGTTTCCGCATCAGCGCGGAGTCATCCACAACTAGCACACGAATTCGCTCTTTCATCATGCGATGGCTCCCAGTGGCATTGACCGAGATAACCGCGTCAGGATCGTTGGTACATTCAGGATCAGCACTACCGTTCCGTCTCCCAGAATCGACGCTCCACTCACTAAATCGCTGGCCGCGATTTCTCCCGGCAGCGCCTTGATCACCAGCTCTTCCTCGCCCACCATGCTGTCCACAAGCAATCCGAACCGCTTCTCCGCCTGCCCGATCACCACCACAAAACTCTTTTTCTTTTTCGGCCCTGGCGCTTCCACCGCATGAATCTTGCTCAACTTGCTGAGCCTCACCAGCGTCAGGACTTGTTCCCTCAGCCGCAACACTTCTCTTTGGTCCACTCGATGAATATCCAGTTCGTTGATTCGAGTAATCTCGATCACAGAAGAAAGCGGCACGGCGAACAATCTCCCGGACACGCGGAACAAGAGCGTCTGGATGCTCGCCAGCGTCAGCGGCATCCGCAACTGGATCATCGTTCCCTTTCCCTTGTCCGTCGAAATGTGTACGGTTCCCTTCAATCGGTCGAGCACCGTTCGCACCACGTCCATGCCGATGCCGCGACCCGAAATCTCTGTAACCTCGGTCGCCGTGCTGAATCCCGACTCGAATATCATGTTCAGGACGTCTTGCTCGAGCAGGCGATCCGCATCTTCGCGCTTCACCAACCCGCTCCGCACCGCTTGGTCGCGCACCATGGCGAGATCGATTCCGCGGCCGTCGTCTCGAATCTCCAACACGACCTGCGTTCCCTGATGAAAAGCGTTCAGCGAAATTGTGCCTCGCGCCGGTTTACCGGCGGCGAGGCGGTCATCCGCCGACTCAATTCCGTGATCGACCGCATTTCTCACAATGTGTGTCAGCGGCTCGGCCAGTGCATCCAGAATTCCCTTGTCCAGGTCCGTGTGTTCGCCGGTAATTTCCAGCGCCACATCTTTTCCGCACAATTTCGCCACGTCCCGTACAACTCTTGGGAATCGCCGGAACAGTTGCTCCACCGGCACCATCCGGATCTTCAGCACGCATTTGTGCAGCTCATCCAGCACCCGCGACTGAAACGCCAACGCTTCCGAAAACTTTCCTCGCACCGGGTCCTTCGCATACCTCTGATCAAACTCCGACAGCGTCCGATGCAGCATCGATTTCCCGATGATCAACTCGCCCACCAAGTTCATCACCGCATCGATTCGCGCGGAATCGACGCGCAACGAACTCTCCGCTACCGCGGCGACCGCCGAGGCTCCGGCCGACTGCTTCGCTGTAGCCGCATCGTGACCTTCTTCCACCCGCGAGTGCAGTTGCGCTGTCTGTGCTTCCAGCAAATCACCAAGTAGCTGGTGATCCGCCGTGTCCTCTTGCACCACTTCTTCAATTCGCAAGTCGGAAACCACGGACGGAATGCGGCAACGATGAGCAATGTGTTCCACAGGATGCGTGCTGGCCAGCGCCGCTTCCACAATCTCCACGCTTGCCGCCGCCAGGTTGTCTTCCGGACGCAGCGCAATCACCGTCCCGCAAGCGTGCAAAACATTGCGTACCAACTGAAACGCCGCCGCGCGCATCGGGCTATTCGCATCGATTCGCAATGCCACGTTGTAGACTGCTTCTCCTCGCAGCACCGCTTCGGAAATCATCAGCCCTTCGTATTCATTCCAGCGAAACTTTGCCGGAATGGCTGGCGCTCCCGCTCCGGACTTCTGGGTGCTCACCGGCGCTTTCAACAACTGCTGAATCAGTCCACGAAATGCTTCTGTCGACGGCGGCTCCAACTCCTTCTGATACGCGCTCAACATGCCTTCGAACAGGTCGACGGCGGCCAGCACTACCTCTGCCACCTCAGCACCGTACTTCTGCGCAATCTGCACCGTCAGCACGTCTTCCAATTCGTGGCTGATCTCGCTCAGTTTCGTAAACCCACACGCCGCCGAGTCGCCTTTCAGCGTATGCACCGCGCGGCGCACACTACGGATCAGTTCCTCGTCGCCCGGCTGTTTCTCCAGCTTCAGCCCGGCGTCGTTGATCACTTGCAGCACGTCCGCGGAGCTCTCAAAAAAGAGCGCGCGGAGTTCTGCTCCCCGATCCTCGGGCAAAAAACTCAAGCCGTCACCTCAATCCGTTTGTACGCGGTGCCATTGTTTTCGTGCACCATCTTGAATTTCTGCGTCAACCCGAACAGGCTCTCCGCATGTCCCACAAACAGGAAGCCGCCGGGATTCAAGCAGTGCCAGAACTTGTCGATCAGCCGCTTCTGTTCCGCCTCGTCGAAATAAATCATCACGTTGCGGCACAAAATAATGTCGTTGCGCCGCGGCAAAAATTCCGTCTTCAGGTTGTGAAAGTCGAATTGCACCAGGTCTTTCAGTTGCTGCTTAACGGCGTACTTGTCTCCGGACTTTTCGAAGTAGCGGAACCGCGTCGTGTAATCCACCGGCTCCATTTGCACTTCCGTGTACTGCCCTTCCTGCCCCGACCGCAAACTCGCATAGCTAATGTCCGAAGCCACGATCTCCAGCTTCCATGGCGGAGGGATCAGCGGTTTCGGGGAAGGCATATCGAACGGCAGTGGATTCCGCAGGTAGTAATACGCCAGCGCATCGCAAATCAAAATCGCAACGGAGTAAGGTTCCTGGCCCGCCGAACATCCCGCGCTCCATACGCGCAAATTCCAATCCCGCCGTTCCTGCTTGTGGTGCAGAATTTCTTCCAGTACCGATTTCTGCAACAGTTCCAGTTGCGGCCGGTTCCGGAAGAAACTGGTTTCGTTGACGGTCAAATTTTCCAGCAGCAGCGCAAGTTCGTTGCGCCCTTCGCGGCTCGTCAGCAATCGGTAGTAACTGTAGAAGGAATCGAGCTGGCACGCTTTCAACCGCCGTTGCAGCCGGTCCTTCAGAAAGTGTGATCGACGCTCATCGAAGTACATCCCGCATTCCTGGTAAACCAGCGTCTGCAGGAGTTTCAGTTCTGCTTCCGTTAGCTGAATCTGCGCAGTAATCGTTCCCATACTGGATGATCGCGGCCCTTCGTTATCTCAGCGGCGCCTCGTAACTCCAAAGCGCTTCTATTTCGAGACTCCGACAGGCTCTGCCGCCTCCTCAAGTTTTTTATATTCCGGTTGGCGCAGTAGCCGCGCTATATCCAGCAGGATCACCAGGCGCCCCTTTAACTTTCCCACTCCGGTGACATAGCTCGATTCGCCCTCGGCAAACACCGCGCCCGGTGGCTCGATTTCAGATGGCGGTATCTTCAATACTTCGGAGGCGGAACTCACAATCAACCCAAGCAGCCGATTTTCCAGTTCCACCACCAAAATTCTGTTTTTCTTGTCGGATTGTGTCGATGTGCTTCCGAAACGCTTTCGCAAGTCCATCACCGGAATAATCTTTCCGCGCAGGTTGATCACTCCCTCGATCATTTCAGGTGCATTCGGCACTATGGTGATTTCCGGCACGCGCACGATTTCACGCACGGAGCCGATCTGCACTCCATAGGTCTCTTCGCCGATCCGGAATCCAACGAGCTGGCAGTCTTTCTGCATGCAACGCTCCGTTAGGAACGACTCACTTCCGCTAGCTCGTACTCCGGCGCATCATGCGAAGACATCGACCGCCGTGGCGCCATTCCTTCGCGGCGATGCCTCGTCTGCCCTGACCGGTCGATCACGAAGCGGTCCATGTTGTCCAGCAGGTTGCGCGATAGCTTCAGCATCTGCTCGGCCGCCGCGGAAAGCTCCGTCGAACTTGACGCGGATTGCTGTACCAGTTCCCGCATCTTGTCCATCGCGCGCACAACCGCCTGCGCCCCGGATGCCTGCTCTTCCACCGCCGAATTGATCTCTTGCGTGATTTCGGTGAGCCGGTTGGTAGCCTTCGCAATCTGCGATGATCCCACGGACTGCTCGTTCGTCGCCGCTCCGATTTCCTGCGAGAACTTGTAAACTTCTGTCACCACGTCGGAAATCTTGTGCAGCGCGGATCCCAGGTCGTTGCCCAGGCTCAATCCTTCTTCCACGATGCGCGTGCTGTGCTCCATGTTTTCCACGGCCTGCCGCGCTTCGCGTTGGATGCTCTCGATCAAGTCCGCGATTTCCTTCGTGGATTGCGTGGACTTTTCCGCCAATTTGCGGACCTCGTCGGCAACCACCGCGAATCCCAATCCGTGCTCGCCCGCGCGCGCTGCTTCAATCGCCGCGTTCAGCGCCAGCAGGTTGGTCTGCTCCGCCAGGTCGTCAATCACTTCAATAATTTTTCCGATGTCGTCCGCGCGGTGTCCCAGGATGTTGATGATTTCCGCCGACGATTGGATCGCCCGGTTTGTCCGGTTTAATCCGTCCGTCGTCTTCTCCATCGTCTGGATGCCCGTCACCACTTCTTCTCGCGAACGGTTCGCGATATCCAGCAACACTTTCGCCGTATCCGCCACGCGCTGGATCGACGTCACCATCTGGTCGATCGACGCCGAGGTTTCCGCCACGCTCGACGCCTGCACTTGCGTATTCTTCACCACGTTCTGCACGTTGATGCTCATTTCGTGCATCGTGCTCGTCACTTCTTCAATCGCCGAAGACGCCTGTACGCTCACCTTCGCCGATTCATCCGCGGCTCCGGCCACCTGGTTCGAACCTGCCGAAACCTGCGATGCTCCGTCTCTCGTGGCCCGCACGATTTCCTGCAGTCCGTGAGACATGCGCAAGAACGCATTACCCAACGTATCCCGCTTCGATCGCGGCGCCACTTCCATGGTCAGGTCGCCCTCCGCCACCGCCATGGACACCGCCGCCATCTCCTTCAGGTACGCCACCATATTGTTGAACGTCGTTGCCAACGCCCCGATTTCATCGTTGCGGTGAATGTCGATGTTCTGGTCCAGATCACCGGAATCGCCGATGTCCCGCGCCACGGTAATCAAGTGTTGCAGCGGTACGGTGATTGACTTGGCGGTGCGGTATGCGCCCAACACTCCCATCCCGAGCGCCACCAACGTCCCGATCACGATAACCACTACGCTGTACATACTTGCCCGCTGTGCAATTGCCTGTGACTCTGTCAGTGCCTTGCTGATATCTGCGTTCGCTTGATCCAGTACCGAAGACGATTTGGTAAGCCACGAAGCCGGATCCTTCTGCAAATAGAAAATCTGCAAGTCGGAAACCGTCGCGTCGCCCGAATCCACTTGATGCCGCTTGGCCAGTAGCGGCTTGGCAAAGTTGTCCGCCCAACTCGCCTCTGTGCCGTCCACCTGCAGCAAAGCGGTCCGCAAAATCTCGTTATTCGCTTGCGCCTGGCCGCGCTTGATCATGTCGTTCAGGTCCGTGAAGCCGCGATTGACCTTGTCTTCATCTCGCGGGTCGCCGCTTAGCAGGAAATTATTCAGATTCAAGCGGTTTTGCATGATCTGGTAGCGCACATTCTCCGCCATCCGAACGCTCTCCAGCGTTGCCGCCGCTTCGTTGCTTGCCGACCGCGCTTTCCACAATGCTCCGAGGTCGACAAATAGCAGCAGGCCAAGAATCGCCAGAACTATCCCGAATCCTTTGTAGAGTTGCCGTCCGATCGTCATTGCGTCACTTCCTCCACTCCCCGTTGCTTCCGCCTACCCGTTCTTCTGCTTATTCGCCGCAGCCCCCGCCGCGGTTTTAGCTAGCCTTGAAATCAAACTCGATGATTTGTGTCGTCTCTTCCGCTGCCGCCTCAAATTTCCAGTCCCGGACGGCGTCCAGGCAAGACTGTACCAACACAGGATGGCCACCAACCGCTCGTGCCGTCTTCACATGTCCGTCTGGAGCGATCACCAACTCGATCTTCACTTTCCCGGAAATGTGCATCGTGCGTGCAAGATCGGAATACTGAGGGTTTACTTTGAATTTGATCTTACGCTTGCTGTCTTCAACCGAGCTCTGCTGCCCCAATGCCATGCCTGTTGCTAAAACGCTTACTCCCACTGCTGCGAGAAATCGATTTCCCCATGAAGCTCGCATGGACACTACGCCCTCCCAAGGTGGATACGTACCCATGGAGAGCATGGCAAGTCGAGGGCCAGCCGCACCAAATCGGTACCAGGTCGCTACGTAACGCCCATTGATTGGGCTAATCCATTCCATTTCAATTACTTATGAGGCAAGCGTGAAAGGTCGTCTCACTGCCCGTCCGATCGTCGCCGTCTCATCCGAGCCCCCGAACCTCATCCAGGGTCTCAGCCTGAGATTTCTTGCCCGCACTGTCCTTTCGGACAGGTAACGCATGCGTGTCACAATTTGGAACCTGCGTTGACTCAGTTTGAGACTGACCAGTAGCCTAGTTCCGTTGAGTTTCTTATTTTGAGACACTCTGCACGTTTACCCCTTATGCGCGATCGCAAATCATTCCCAAAACGGCTCACTTCCCCCAGAAGGACCACTTCCATCCCCGCTCCTTCTCCCACCGATATTTCGCATGAGTTCATGGATCTTGCTCTGGAAGCTGCGCACTGCCGCGAATTGCCCACATTTCTTGCTGGGCTCGCTGCCCGCGCCTCGGAAATCCTCAAAGCCAGTTGGGGCGCGGTCGGTGAAATCCACGGTAATAAGGTAGAGTTTCACCGTCGAAACCTTCAGATTCCTGAAAACGAAGTGGAACGCGACTGGATTACCGCGAACGTAAAACTACGCCGCACCGGTTTCGAAGTCTTGCCGTGGGAAGGCCAGCCTTCCTTCTGTGTTTTCCATCCTATATATGCCAGCGACCAGGAACTGATGGGCACTCTCTGCCTGCGCCGCTCCACTCGCTCTATGTCCGCCGAAGAAGAGCGCCTGCTCGCCGCTCTCGCCAGTTATGCCGCTCTGGTCATGGAGAAAGTTCGCCGTTTTTCTCAGCTGGAGCGTTCCAAGAAACAATGGGTCGAAGATATTGACGCCATCAGTGATTACATCGTCGTTCACGATCAGGCTTGGAACATAGTTCGCACGAATCGTTCCCTCGCCTCACACCTGGGCATTCCGCCCGTCGCTCTCGTTGGCGAAGCGATGCGAACTTTGCGCCACATCGCCGAAACCGGCAGCGCGCTTCCCTGCCCCTTCTGCCAGAACACTGTCGAACTCCGCGAGGAATATATCGCCACCGGCGAAGGTCGCACCTTTATCGTTTCTACTTCTCGAACCCGCGGGGCCACGGAAGAAGACGGTCGCACCATTCACGTTCTAAAAGACATCAGCGATCGCCGTGAAGCCGAGCGCCGTTATCGCGAGCTCTTCGACAACATTCAGGAAGGTCTGTTCTTCGCCACTCCCGAAGGTCAATTCCTCGACGTCAACGACGCTATGGTCCGCATGCTCGGCTACGAATCCCGCGAAGAACTTCTGCGCGCAGACGTAAGCGCCCATTTGTATCCGACGCCGGCTGCCAAAGAGCGCCTGGTCCAAACCATCGCCGAGCGCGGCGCCCTGCGCAATTACGAAGAAACGCTGCGCCGCAAGGACGGCAGCCTGCTGCACACGCTGCAGAACATCAACGCCGTTCGCGATCCCCAGGGCCGCATCGTCCAGATCCGCGGTCTCATGCTCGATGTCACTGAACAAAAGATGTTCCAGTCTCAGTTGCAGCGAGAGCGCGACTTCAACCAGAAAATCCTCAACACCACGCAGAGCATGATCCTTGTTCTGGACACCGCGGGCCTCATCAGCTACGCCAATCGCCGTTGCTTCGAGGCCGGCTATCGCCAGGAAGAATTGATCGGCCATCGCCTCGGTCGCCTGGTCGAGAATTCCCATCAGGAGGATTTTGAGGCCGCGCTGCAAACCACCGCTCACGGCCAGCAGGTGGAAAATCTCGAACTTCGCGTGAAGCGCAGCGACGGCTCGATGGGCTATTTCTCCGTCAGCTTAAGCCCCAGTCGCGATGAATCGAATCAGGTTAACAGCGTCGTTGTCGTCATGACCGACATCACCGACGCCGTTCTCCTCCAGGCCAAGCTTGCCCACACCGAAAAAATGGCCACCATCGGCCGCCTGGTTTCCGGCGTCGCCCACGAAGTTAACAATCCCCTTGCTGCGATTCTCGGATTTACGGACCTGCTGCTCGAAGATCCCCAGGTTCCTGCGTCCGCTAGGGAAGAACTCCAGATCATTCTGCGCGAAACCCAAAGAACCAAGGAAATCGTTCAGGGCCTTCTCAGTTTTGCTCGGCAACGCCCTGCCCAACGCGAGCCCATGCAGATCAACGCCATCCTTCGCCAGACCATCCGCCTCCGTAGCTACGACTTTTCCAGTCATGGCGTCGAAGTTACCGAGGAGTTCAACGAAAATCTCCAGATGGCCGTCGGCGATCCCCAGCAACTGCAGCAGGTTTTCCTCAACATTCTCAATAACGCCTACGACGCCATCCAGGAAACCGGCAATCACGGCAAAATCCGCATTCGCACTCGCCAGACCACGGATTTCGTCGAAGTCGCTTTCATCGACAACGGCACCGGCGTCAGCGAAACCGAACACATCTTCGATCCCTTTTTCACCACCAAGCCCGCCGGCAAAGGCACCGGCCTCGGCCTCAGCATCTGCTACGGCATCGTTCGCGCGCATGGCGGAGAAATCCTCTGCTGGAATAATGAAGGCGAAAGTGGCAGCACTTTCGTCGTTCGTCTTCCCATCGCAACGGAAACGGCCCTCGCCGCGTCCATGGAGGCTGGCCGATGACCGCGCGCACCGATCCTGCATTAGCTCCCATTCTTCTTATCGAAGATGAACCGTCGGTCAGCGCTTTCGTTCGCACCGCCCTTGAACGCAAGGGCTATCGCGTCGTTCAAGCTTCTACCGGCGCCGAAGGACTCCATCAACTCGCCACCGAAACTTACGGCGGTGTCATTTCAGACATTCGCATGCCCGGCGACATCAACGGCGCCGACGTTCACCAATGGATCCAGCTGAATCGCCCCGAACTTGGCGCGCGCATCATTCTGATCAGTGGAGACACCGCCAACAGCGAAACCCAATCGCTCTTGTCCCGCGGTTCCACTCCCTGCATCGAAAAACCTTTTCGCGTCCAGCAACTAATTTCCATTGTGGAGAAGACTTTCGGAAAACCATGACCGACGATATGAAAATCAAGCTATTGGTAGTCGACGACGAACAAAGCATTCGCCGCCTGTGCATGACCATCGGTACTTCCCTCGGCTTCGTTTGCGACGAGGCGGAAAGCGCGGAAACCGCTGCCACTCGCCTGGAGACCGATCCACCCGATGTGGTCCTCTCCGATTTCAAGCTGCCCAATCAATCCGGCGTGGAACTGCTAAAACAAATCAAATCCGCACTTCCGCGCACCGAAGTCGCCATCATGACCGGTCACGGCTCCATCGAATCCGCCGTCGACGCCATGAAGCTCGGCGCGTACGACTACATCGAAAAGCCCTTCCGCGTCGAAAAAATGCGCCTGCTTCTCCAGCGCATGGCTGAAAAAGTTCGCCTCGTCAACGAAAATGCCTTTCTGCGCGATAAAGTGAATACCGACGAGAATCTCGACGGCATCATCGGCTCTTCCGTTGGAATGCAAGATGTGATGCGCATGATTTCGCGCCTCAAAGACACGCGCACTCCCGTCCTCATTTCCGGCGAGAGCGGCACCGGCAAGGAATTGGTCGCCCGCGCCATCCATTTCCGCGGCCCGCTGGCGAAATCGGCGTTCATCGCCGTCGACTGCGGCGCGCTCGTTCCCACCCTCATGGAAAGCGAACTCTTCGGCTACGAGAAAGGCGCTTTCACGGGCGCCACCAAGACCAAAGCCGGCCTCTTCCAGGCAGCGAACGGCGGCACCATTTTCCTCGACGAAATCGGGGAACTCCCTCTCGAAATGCAGGCCAAGCTTCTCCGCGTCCTACAGGAAAAGGAAGTCCGCCCGGTCGGAAGCAACGAAAAAATCAATGTCGATGTTCGCGTCGTCGCCGCAACCAATCGCGATCTCGAAGCCGCCTATCGTGCCGGCACCTTCCGCAAGGATTTATACTTCCGTCTCAACGTCGTCACCGTTCACCTGCCTCCCCTGCGTGAACGCCGCTCGGACATTCCCATGCTCGTTCACCACTTCCTCAACCGTTACACCCCCGCGCCCCTGCAAGTCACCGCCGCGGCCATGAAGAGCCTTCTCCAATACGATTGGCCCGGCAACGTTCGCGAACTCGAAAATTGCATCGCTCGCGCCGTCACTTTGGGCGACCAGCACACAATTGACGTGCAGGATCTTCCGCCGGCCATTCGCACCGAGCAGCCTGTAACTCGCGAGTTCAGCTCTCAGGATGCTTCGTCGCTCTCCACCACCGCCCTCGCGGAAATGGAACGCATGACCATCCTTCGCGTCTTCGAACAAGCTCACGGCGACAAAGCCCTCGCCGGCAAAATGCTCGGCATCAGCCGCGCCACCCTCTACCGCAAGCTCAAGCGCTACAACATCGCCCTTCATCCAGGCTCAGAAAAAGACGAGGCAAAGGAAACCGAAGCCCACGCCGCAGGGCGCTAATCCGTCTCAACTACCGCCTCAACTCGTCCCGCACCGACTGAGACGAACTGTTTCACCATGAGACATTCCGCTCGGCTTCGAATCGCGGGAAATTCCTAAGCCTTTTCGTTCCAACCTATTCCAATCGCCTCTCCGAATCCCCTCATTTGGCTTGTGGCGTGCATCTCCTCTCGTGGGACAGTGCGCCCTTGGTTTCAGCCCGTGTGTCTCGACGCTCGGATCAAGCCAGGACTCGCAAATTGCGCACTGCCTTTGGGTATGGGGCCACTCGCGAATGACAACCATCGCACGCGAACAAGAATGCACCGAGCAGCTCGCTCGTTTTTTTCCGAAGCTTCCTTCTGTTCGCATTCCGGTGCGTATCACTCCGCTGAGGCCCGGCCAGCTCAGGGTTCAGGAAGCAACCGTGGTCGAATTCGGTACCGGGGAGTTCGCCATCTTCCTGTCGAAATTGGCGTTGGAGTTTGATGATCGTGTCCGGCTTGTCCGAGATGGAGGAGGACGTCCTGCAGAGGCAGCGGTGATCGCGTTGCAATATCAGGAAGGCAGTAAGGCCGTTGCTGTTCGGTTTCTCGATTGCCCCTGCGAATGGATGATGCACCCGTGAACAAAACAATCACAACTTTGAATTTGTCCGCCCCCCCCAAACCCGACGGCGCTCGGTTGGCGCAGTGGGAAGAAGCTCGTTCCGTCTTCCCCATTTACATCGCGCTCGCCAAGCACCTGCAGATCGAAATTCCTTTTGCCCAAAATAAGCGCGTTCTGCAGGAAAAGCCCGAGGAAGAATTCTCCAAGCAGGTACAAGCCTGGTTGGACGCCATGGATCAAAAGGTCCAGGTCCACCAGTTGCGCCAACTCCTCCAGACCACCACACTGAACGCCAGCGAAAGCGGTTTGCGCGCCCTGATCATGCGCCACCTCCGCAAGCCTGCGAAAAACAATGTGGACCGGGACAAAATCGATTTCCTTCTCGTTCAGTACTTCGCCTTGTGCGCCCCGGCCAAGATTTATCACAAACAGATTGAGCTGGCAGACGTCGCCCAGGTCATGAAGCCCGTCCTCGGAGACGTGGATTGCACTCCACTTTCCTGGTGTGAGCCTCTCGAAAAAATGATTCTGTCTTTGCGCTCTTTCCGCACCCTGCGCGACATCCTAAAGACCAATTTCATCGAGCAAGGTCGTCGCGTGAAGGAAGGCGCCGGGGGAATGTTCTACGACCCCGCCGCAATGATTGCTTTCGTGCGTTTCAACTTCCTTCTCCGCCGCACGCTCATCGAACTGATGCACGCGGACCTGATTTACATTCGTTCCGGCATCAACCATCTCGAAAACGTCGATGTAAAGACCCTGAACTGCGAATCTTTTGGCCTGACCTCAACGGAGCCGATCAACAAGATTCGTCAGATTGCCGACGAATGGAAGCAGCCGTTTCAAAAGGAATACAACGAACGTACGGTAAATCAGGCCTTTGAGAAGCTTCTCGGGCTACGCGCCGATGTCGAGAAAAACGTCGAGCGCATTTTAGGCAAGCCCTTGGAGAGCGCTGCGTTGCCCTCAGCCTCGGCTCCGGCAGCGCCCGCCGTCTCCAGCGCGCTGAATTCCGCGCCATCCGCAAAACCAACGAGCGCAAGAACCACGCCGGCTCCGCCCGTGGAAATAGAAGCCGGCCTGGATTTCGAAACTTGTATGGAGAAAGTTTGGGAGCAATTAATCTCTGCGCCTCCTTCCCGTGGCCGCTCCATGACCACCGTGCGCGTTGGTTCCGCTCGCTTGCTGATGTCTTCCTGGGAAGTCGCCGCGTTCGTCAGCGAAGACGGCCCCGCAGCCGAAGACCTTCGCCGCGCTGTCGTCGCCAGAGCCTTGGTGACCGCCGCGCTCGAACAAGCCAAGGAGACCGGCATCGCCACCTCGCTTGATCGCGTGCTGCCTGTCGCTCGCGTCGAAGTTTCGCGTTTGCAAGAGCGTGTCGAACTGGCTAAACAAGCCAAAGACACCGAAGCTGCCGTGAATTTGGGCATCAGCACCAAGCGCCTGCTGTCCGCGCTTGACGAGGCCGAAAAACTTTAATTCCCTGCTGTGCGGTCAGGCAGGTTGGAAGAACAGTCAGGGAGAACAGTTCTTTGCGAACGACCAATGCATTGATCGTCACCGATGACGCCGACTTCGCGCGTCTGCTGACCGCTTGCTGGCAACTCGAGCGCCAGCTTCCCGGCCTTTCCGTTGTCACCAGCGAACTGTGGGACAGTGGTGACCCGGTCGCGTGCGATCTTATTGTCGTCGGCCCGCTCAAGGAACAGCGTCCCTCAGAATTTTTGTCTGCCATCGCCCCCAGCACCGCTGTAATTCTCTGCGCGCCTTCCGATCCCAACGAGCTGGGCTCTCTTCGCAAACGCTATCCTCGCTTGTTGCACGTTCCTCTTCGCGAAGACTGGGCGCAGGTCGTTCTCCTCGTTGCCGGGGAATCCTTACGCCGCACCGAAGCATTGCGCCTCGCCAAGCAAGCCGAACAACGCGCCGCGCAAAACGCCAACGAGGCCGTCCTGGGCCGCTACATGACGGACATGAAGCACAGCGTCAACAACGCCATGACTTCCCTGCTCGGCAACGCCGAACTTCTTCTTCTCGAACCCGGCGAGCTTTCGTCGCAATCTCTCTTGCAAATCAAGACCATCCACACCATGGCTTTGCGCATCAACGAAATCATGCAACGATTCTCATCCCTCGCTTCGGAAATGCGGGACGTTGAGACGCCTTCTCAAGCTGAGACGGAAGACGCCACCGCAACCCTCTTCCCTCGCCGCTAGCATCGGCCACCCATCCTCCATCTCCCTCATTCCACGCTACTTAAAAATATAGACAACCGCCCCACCGAAATCCTCAAGCTGGCCGCTGACGTGCAATTTTCTATCGTGGAGAACCACGCGGAGTACACGCTTGTGCAGAAAAAAGTACTGATCGTCGACGATTCACCAGCGCAAGTCCGGCTGATCCAGGGCCTCCTCGAACCAGAGGGTTATTGGCCCGTTGGCCTCAGCGATCCCAAGCGGGTCGAAGAAGCAATTGCTGTCGAAAAACCCAACGTCATTCTCTTGGACGTGGTCATGCCAGAACGCAACGGTTTTCAGGTTTGCCGGGAGTTGAAGGGCAACATCAAGTTCAATGCTATTCCCGTCATCCTCGTCACTTCCAAGGACGCAGCTAGCGACCGTTATTGGGGCCAGCAGCAGGGCGCCGATGGCTACGTCACCAAACCTTTCACGCGTGAGGAGCTGTTGCGCGCGGTTCGTCGTTTCGTTTGACGCCGTACAAGGAATACTTGTGAGTGAAGATTTTCAACTGACTCCGATCCATGCAAGCGCCGAACTCGGCGAAATGCTGGAAGCCCTTGCTCCGGTTGGCGAACGTCCGCCGGAATCCCAGTTCGTTGTCTTCCGCAGCGGTCGCGAACGTTTCTGCTTCCCTGTTTTGGATGTCGAGGAAGTCCTCGAGTGGCCACTGGTCACCAAAATTCCCTTGGCACCCGGCTACATGCTCGGGATTTTCAATCTTCGTGGCTCCATTGTGCCTTTGATCGATATTGCGCTCACGGAAGGCCGCCGCGCCGGCCTGCTTCCCAAGCACGTTGTCGTCGCATCGCTACGCGGAGATGCCAACCATGACGATCTGCGCCTGGGTATCGCTGCCGATGAAGTCGTCGGCACCTATTCCGTGAATGACGCTGAAGATTTGTTGCATGAAGCACCTGAAAACGTGCCGCACTGTGTCGGAATGTTGCGGCACGAAGACCGCCTGGCGCTGGTCATCGACCTGCGCCGGCTGTTGGAAGTGTATCCGGGACCTGGTATCTGAAAGTTTTCGAAAGAGTTTGGGGAGGAAGTAAATGAAATCGCGAATTAGCACAACCATCTGGACGCTGATCATCTTGAACGGCGTCGCACTCTTCGCAGTCTTGGGTCTGGCCTATAGCGCCGGTCGCCAGGCCGCCGCCAACTCAACGGGATTCGATGCTACCGGGCTTATCATCCCCGGTGTCATCGCGCTCTCGACGACCATCATTCTCGCGTGGAAACTCGGTGGCGGGATTCTATCTCCCGTCAGCGAACTCGCGGACTTTTCCGAGCGTCTCGCGGCAGGAGACGGCAAGGCTCGCGCCGATGTCTCTTCCAACGACGAGTTCGGCTACATCGCGGAGAACCTCAACCGCGCCGTTGCCAAAGTATCCAAGGCCTCTTTGAACCAGGAAGCCAGCGAATCCCTGCAGCGCAGCATCACCGATCTTCTCGCCGTCATCAATCAGGTCGCACGCGGCGATTTGACGCTTCGCGGTAAGGTCACCAATGACGCGCTCGGCAACGTCGCGGACTCCATCAACTACATGCTCGACAACTTCACCAAGGTTCTTGAGCGCGTCCGCAAAGCCGCCATGGAAGTTACCGCCTGCTCCAACAACATTCTCGTCGCTGCCGACGAAATGCAGGCTGGCGCCACGCAGCAGGACCAGGAAATCACTAACACTTCCAGCGCCGTCGAAGAACTGACCGTCTCCATGAAACAGGTTTCCAACAACGCCGAGGCCAGCGCAGAAGCCGCTCGCCGCGCTCTTGACGCCGCCGAACAAGGCAACCGCGCCGTTCGCGACACCCTCGACGGCATGCAGCGCATCCGCTCTTCCGTGCAAGCCACCGCCAAGAAAATCAAGTCTCTCGGCGATCGCTCGCTGGAAATTTCTGAAATCATCAACGTGATTAACGACATCACGGAGCAGACCAACCTCCTCGCCCTCAACGCCGCCATCGAAGCCGCGCGCGCGGGTGAAGCGGGCCGCGGGTTCGCCGTCGTCGCCGACGAAGTCCGCAAGCTTGCCGAACACTCTCGCAGTGCCACAAAAGACATCGCCGCGCTAATCAAAGCCATTCAGGCAGAGACGAACGAAGCTGTCGTCGTCATGGAAGACGGCACCAAGGAAGTCGAATCCGGCGCCACCCTTGCCGATCAGGCCGGCCGCGCTCTGGACGCCATATCCAGCGTTGTTCGCCAGTCCGCCGAACTCGTCCAGGAAATTTCTCTTGCGTCCAAACAGCAGGTGCGCGGCACGGAAGGTGTCGCCCACGCCATGCAGATCATTTCCAACATTACGCGGCAGACATCCCAAGGTACGCGCAGCACCGTCACCACCGTCAGCCAGCTCGTCAAACTTTCTGACCAGCTCAACGAAGCACTGGCCCAATTCCGTGCCAACGCCAAAGGCGCTTCGGCCGAAGACTCGGATCATCGTTTGGCGCCGGTTGCCGCTGTCCGTTAATTGTGAACTTCTGCCCCCACTTTCCCGTGGGGCAAGAGCGGGATAACCAATGAGTGAGCGCCACGGCCCGGAACACGGTTTGAGTGAACACGAATTGAGCGAGATCCGCATGTTGATCGAAGAGCGGACAGGCATTCATTTCGATGCCTCGCGGGAGAGATTCTTCTCCACGCGAGTCCGCGAACATCTGCGCGAACATGGCTACGCGCGGGGCACTGATCTTCTGCGCGCCGCCCGCAAAACTAATGTCGAATACGAATCGCTCCTCGAAAGGCTGCTGACTCAGGAAACCACGTTCTTCCGGTACCCGGCGGTTTTTGAAGCGTTTGAAAAGCACGTTCTACCCGAACTCCACGTCAAAAAGTTCTGGCGCAATCCACGCACCTTGCGCGTCTGGAGCGCTGGCTGCTCCACTGGAGAAGAGCCGTACTCCATCGCCATCACCGTTCTAGACACGCTTTCCTTCGCCGACGCGTGGGAAGTAGAAATCCTGGCCACAGATATTGGTCGTCAGGCGCTGAAAACCGCCGAACGCGGTATCTATTCCGGCCGCAGCATCGCTAGCATCAATGAACGTCAGCTCGCCGCTCATTTTTCTCCGGGTCATGCCCGCGACGGCCATCAAGTGAAGCCCCGTCTCCGCAAAATCGTCAGCTTCGCGCAAATGAATCTCGCTTCGCCCGTCTACGTCGGCCGCATGGATCTGATTTTCTGCATGAACGTCCTCATCTATTTTTCCGAAGAGCGCCGCCGAGCCCTGGTCCAGCGCTTCTACGACGCCTTGGAACCGGGCGGCTATCTCTTCCTCGGCCATTCCGAATCCATCTCCAAAATGCCCGTGAAGTTCCAGGCCATCGTGCTGGGCGATTGCATCATGTATCGCAAGCCCACCGCCGAAGAATTGCACAAGCCTGAACTCGTTACGGAGGGACGCGCGTGAGCATGCCTGATCGCGAAGTCGTCGAATTGTTCCTCCAGGAAGCCTCGGAGCACCTGCAATATTTGCGGGAATACGTCGGCGTGCTTCAGGAAGTCGCTCCGCGTCGCGAAGATCTCGAGCGTCTGTACATCGCCGCACATACTCTCAAAGGCACGTCCGCCAGTTACGGCTTCCCGCGCTTCTCGGAAATCGCTGGCAAACTTGCACACGTCTTTCAATACGCGCTGAACGCCCCGCTGGGCGACGATCTCCACGGTCCCATCACCGAATTCTTGTCCGACGGCATTTCTCTCCTCGAAACCAGCCTCATCGAGGTCAGCGACACCGGCCAGGAAAATCGTGAAGACATTTCCGCCTTCAAGGAACGCTATCGTTTTGCGTTTCCTCCAGAGCCGCCGCCGCTCAATCTCAGCATGTCCGATCCCGTCACTCCTGAGCCGGTCTCTAACCTCGCGTCCGCAGAGCCGGAACCCGCTCCGCCGCAAACCGGTCTCACCGGTTCCTATTTTGACGCCCTGCCCCTGGACGATGACGTCCCAGACGAAATCCTGGAATTTTTCCAGCCCGAAGCCGAAGAGCATCTCCAGATCGTCAGCGATTGCCTGCTTTCTCTCGAAGGCAACAACAATCCTGAAGAGATCAATAGGCTCTTCCGCGCCATTCACACCGTCAAAGGTTCTGCCGGGCAGGTCGGCCTACGCAGGCTGGGCTCGATTGCCCATCGCGTCGAAGATTTGATCGGCCGTCTGCGCGACGGCGAACTAGAACCCTCTCCGGCCATCGTCGATATCTGTCTCGAATCCGTCGATGTCCTCCGCAAAACTTTGCGCCGTGAATGGCCTGGTGAAGTGGAAATGCGTGCCGGGGTCGATTCCCTTCTCGGCCGCGTCGCCCAATATGCCCCGCCCGAAGGGGAAGAAGAAGCTTCTGCGGAATCCGCCCCCGCGGAAGTCGCGCAGCCAGCCGACCGTCCCGTCACCGCCAAGGCCGCTGCCAAACCGCAATCCGTGCCAACACTCAAACAGGCCGCTGCCGCAAAGTCTGTCCGCATCGCTCTCGGCCGCCTCGATCGCATGATGAACACCGTCGGCGAACTCGTCATCAGCCGCACCAAAATGGTCGGCCGCGTCGCCGAGCTTGAAAAAATGATCGACACCCTCAGCTTCTCCAAGGAGCGCCTGCAGGGCAAAGTCAACGAATTCCAGGAAAAGTACGAATACAACCGCATCCGTCAGCAGATCGGCCTACCTTGGACGGCAAACAATCAGCGTCAAAAAATGTTGGCCAGCGCCGCCGCAGGCGAAGGTGGCTTCCTCGACGAATTCAGCGAACTGGAGATGGATCGCTACGACGACTTCAACATCCTCTCCCGCTCCATGACCGAAATTTCGGCCGACGTTAACGAGGTTCTCTCGCAACTCGAGAGCTACACCAATCGCGTCGAGGGCGACATCCACGAGTTCACCAAGCTCGCCCACCATCTTCAGGACGAAATCACCGCCGCGCGCATGGTGCCCATCGGCACTTTATACTCCTTGCTCTCTCGCGCCGTCCGCGACGCCGCCAAATCCGCCAAAAAGAACGTCGAACTCGATTTCTCCGGCAGCGAAACCGAACTGGACAACAACATCATCCAGCAAATTTCCGATCCTCTCGTCCATCTCGTCCGCAATTCCGTGGCTCACGGTGTCGAATCGCCCGCCGATCGCCTCGCCGTTGGCAAAGCCGAACAGGGCCAAGTCATGCTCCGCGCCTACCATCGCGGTAATCACATTTACATCGAAGTCGAAGACGACGGCCGCGGTATCGACTACGCTCGTGTCCGCCAAAGCGCCATGGAGTGCGGCCTGGTCTCTTCGGAAACCGCCGATCGCCTCACCGAGCGCGATCTTCGCGAAATGCTTTTCCATCCAGGCTTCTCCACCGCCACCGTCAAAACGGAATTGGCCGGCCGCGGCGTTGGGCTGGACGTTGTGCGCTCCAATCTCAACGCACTGAACGGCGAAATCGAAGTCCAAAGCGAATCCGGCCAGGGTACAAAGTTCACCCTGAAAGTTCCTCTCACGCTCATCATTTCGCCCGCACTCTTCGTGCGTTGCGGCTCTAACCATTTCGCGCTGCCTCTCGCTGTCGTCGAAGAAATTCGCCGCCTGCGCGCCGATGAAATCGAAGACGTCGGCGGCAAACTCCTCACAAAAGTCCGCGACATCGTTACTGAAGTCGTCCGCCTTGATTCCTATCTCGGCCTTCCTCCGCTCGAGCCTATCAATGGCTATTTCCGCATGGTCGTCGCCAATGCCGGAAACCGCCAGGTTGGCCTCGTCGTTGAAGAAGTCCTTGGCAAAGACGAAATCGTCATCAAAAATCTCGGCGAGTATCTCCGCCGCGTCAAACTTTTCCCCGGCACCACCATCGCTCCCGATGGCAGCCTCATCCTGCTCATCGATTTGAATCGCATGGTTGCCAACGAGCCAAACGAACGCCGCGCCGTCCAGGCCAACGCCAGCGCGTCTCGCGTTTTTGCCCCCGGTTCCGCTGCTGTCGCTCGCGGCACCATCCCCACGGAAGCTATTGATCGCGTCGATCAGGAGCGCGTCATCGTCGTTGCCGACGACTCCATCAGCGTTCGCAAATTTGTCGGCCGCATGCTCGAGAAGAATGGCTATCGTGCCAAACTCGCCGCCGACGGTCTCGAAGCCGCCGAACTCATCTCTCAAGTCGGCTGCCACCTGGTGATCACCGACCTCGAAATGCCGCGCATGACCGGCTATGAATTAATGGCCCAATTGCGACAGAGCCCCACGACGAAGCGCATCCCCGTCATGGTCGTCACTTCGCGCGCGGGCGCAAAGCATCGCGATCGCGCCATGAAGGAAGGCGCTTCCGCTTTCCTCACAAAGCCCGTGCAGGAGGACCAGCTCCTCGCGGCGATCGAACAACTTATCGGAACGGAGGCGGCACGTCCTCCCGTGCCGGTTGGCTAACGTCATGGTGAGCGCAGCCCCAAAAAAATTCCGCGTGCTCGTCGTGGACGACTCTGCCTTCATGTGCAAAGTCCTCGAAACCATTTTCAATGCCGACAGCCAGCTCCAGGTCGTCGGCCGCGCCAAGGATGGCCGCGAAGCCATCACTCTCTCGGAATCGCTCAAACCCGACGTCATCACCATGGACTTGAACATGCCACACATGGACGGCCTTCAGGCCACCGCCAATATAATGACCAACAATCCGCGGCCCATCGTCATCGTCAGCTCCGAAAGCAAGGAAGGCGCTTCCAGCACGCTGAAGGCTCTCGAACTCGGCGCCATCGACTTTGTCACCAAGCCCAGCAGCGGCGTCGATCTCGATATGAACAGCGTGAAGGAAGAGCTTCTGCGCAAAGTCCGCGTGGCCGCCAAAGTTCGCGTCGTCCGCACCGCCTCGCGCCTCGCCAACGCCATTCAATCGCCGTCGCACAATGCCCCGGCTTTGGCTGCCGAGTTTAAGCCAACCCGTCCTCCCGCCGGCGAAAACTCCGACATGCGCTTTCCAATTGTCGTGCTCGGCGCTTCCACCGGCGGACCCGCAACGGTCATGCGTCTTGCTCCGGGCTTCACGCGAGATTTTCCCGCTGCCGTCATTCTCGTGCAGCACATGCCGGCGGCCTTCACAACGCAATACGCGCTCCAGTTGTCGGAGTTCACCAGCATTCGCGTCAAGGAAGCCGAACCCAACGAATCTCTCCAACCCGGCACGCTCTACATTTGCCCTGGCGGCCAGCACCTCCGGCTCACGCCCACAGGCCGCGTCGAACTTGACGCCACTTCCGGCCGCATTGAAGGCTATCTCCCGAATATCGATGTAACCATGGAATCTGTCGCCTCGTTTGCCGGAGCCATGAGCATCGGTGCCATCCTCACGGGCATGGGCAGTGACGGTGCCCGCGGCGCTCGCGCCATCAAAAACTCCGGCGGGTACGTCCTCGCTCAGGATGAGGCAACCTCCGTCATCTTCGGCATGCCTGCGGAAGTTATCAAAGCTGGCGTTGTCGATCAGGTTCTCGGCATCGACGATATCTACGCCGCCATAGAAAAACGCGTTCTCGCCCTGAGCAAGGCCACGCCCGTGGGAGCACACTGATGCGCATGTCCACTCCACAAAAAATCGCTCCCGCTCGCACGGAGCAGATCATTCTTTTCCGCGCCGGCAATCAGCTCTTCGCTATTTCTTCCGCGTCCGTTCAGGAAGTCCGCAGCGTGGACAGTCTCGCCGGCGCCGCCGTCGATGTCAACGAATCCAGCCTCGCGAAAGTCCGCCATGCCATTCATCGCGGCGATTTGAACCTTTACGTCGTCAACGCTCCCCTTCACTTTGGGTTGCGCCCCACGCCCGCGGCTCTCATCTTTCTCCTTCGCAAATCGCGCATCGCCATTCTCGTCGATGGCATTGAGAAAATGACCACCATGACCCGCCTCCAGGCCCTCCCCGGCGCTTTCTGCCATGAAGAACGCACCTGGTATCGCGGCCTCACCGTCCTGGACCAGAACGTGATTCCCGTCGTGAATCCCGCCGGTTTTCTCACCGCGGAAGAAATTGCGCTGTTGGACGCCGTCACCGCGCCGCAAACTTTGCCGGACGCTCGCACCACGACGCTGCCGGAATTGACCCAATGACCTGGATGGAACAACTCGATACCTGCTCTTGCGTTCTCCTTCGCCTCGGTGAACGCCGTTTTGCCTTGCCCGCCGATCAGGTCGCCGAACTTGCCGCTCCCAGCCGCATTTTTCGTTTCGCTCAGAAAACTCCAGAGATCGACGGCGTCATTCTTCGTCGTGGCCGCGTCGTTCCGGTTTGCGACATCGCCGAAACACTCATCGGCAAAAAGCTCACGCATCGCCGTTTTTATCTCATCGCCACTCGTCATCAGCGCGAAGGCCTGGACTGGGTCGCTCTCCCCGTCAGCGGTGAATGCGAGTTGATCCGCGCCGATCTTACTCCTGCCAGTCCGTCAGACTCGCCTCACGTCGCGGCATGGCTCTCGCATCAGGGCGAAGTCATTGAAGTTCTCAATCTTTACGCACTCACTCCCGGGATCGATCCTCGTCCATCGCAAATTCCGCAACCCGTTTTGCCGGAGGCACGCGTATGATGCCCGGCAAACCCGCTCGCATTTTGCTCATCGACAGTAATGTTCTCTTCGCCAAACGTCTCGGCGACGCGCTCAAGCGCGAAGGCTTTGAAGTTTCCACTACCACGCAAGCCACCTTCGCCCTCACCGCCATCGAATACGACGCTCCCACCGCTATCGTCTGCGCCACTAACATGCGCGAGATGGGCGCACACGAAATCGCCAAGATCATTCACGCCGATCCCAAAAATTCAAATCTCCCCATCATCGCCACCGGCGACGGCAGCCAGGGCGCTCTCATGGAAGCCTTCCAGGCCGGCTGTGACGACTACATCGATCGCCATCTTTCTCCTGCGACTATCGCCAATCACGTCAAAAATATTCTCATTAGCAAGGTCGAAGGCTTTCAGCCCACGCAAATGCTTGGCCAGGCAGACACCAGCCTCAGCGGCAATCTCACGCATCACGATTTAACCGGTGTCATGCAGATGCTCGGCCAGGCACGTCAGACCGGCGCCCTTACCATCAATGCAGGCGAAACCGACGCCGTCCTTTTCTACGATGCCGGCGAAATCGTTCACGCTGAGTGCGGCTCTCTCTTCGGCGATGAAGCCGTCATCGACATCATCAAGAGCTGCGTTCGCTGCGGCTCCGGCGTCTACAAATTTGTCTACGGTGCCGCCACCGCCCAGCGCACCGTCCTGCGCTCCGCCACCGATCTTATGCTGGATGCTATGCGCGAATTCGACGAAACCGTTCGTGATCAGTCCGATCAGCTCGCCGATAAGGAGGCCCTATGAGCGAAACCGCTGCGATGCCCCCGCTCGGTTCTGCCGAGCCCAAGCAAGCCCCGACCGTCTATTTCATTGATGACAGCGCCACCATGCGCGAAGTCATCAAGATCGCGTTTCGCCGCGAAAACATTCTTGTTATCACTTGCGCCGACGCCACTTCCGCGCTCAACCAGTTCGAACAGCATCCGCCCGATGTCGTCATCACGGATGTCATCATGCCCGACCAGGATGGCTACTCCGTTTGCAGCCAGATCAAACAAAATCCGCAATTCGCCAAAACTCCCGTCATTCTCATGTCCGGCGTAGTCAACAAATCCGTCGCCGATCGCGCCGTCGCGGTTCAGGCCGACGAACTCGTGCGCAAACCGTTTCAACCCCAGGAACTCATCGGCCGCGTCCGCAATCTGCTCAAAGCCTCCAAACACGTCGAGCCTCTTCATCTCGACCAGCCGGTTTCTTCCTCCTCACTGGACAGCCTTTTCGCACCCGCTGCTACGCCGCCGCGCCCCGCGTCCATTTTTGCCGCGCCTCTTCCACCAGTTCCCGTTTCAGCTCCTCCATCCGCGCACGCCGAAAACAGGCCACCCGACTCCGTCTGGCCTCGCGGCCTCGCCGAAGCTTTCTCGCAACAAAGCAACGCCCAAGCCCCTCAGCCTCCACAGCAACAAAACGCGTCGCAAGCTCATCGCCCAGGAGCAACCGCTTCGGACATTCACAAACTCCGCGCCGAAATCTCGTGCCTCGAACTCCTGATCAAAAAACTGCAAACCGAACTCCAGATCGAGCGCCAATACAACCAAGCCCTCGAACTCCACGTCCGCGCCCTAACCCAAGTCGACAAGTCGTAGCATAGGCTTCAGCCTGTGCTCTTGGGTTCCGTAGAAACACGATAAATCCTGCCCCAGACGAGTCCGCGACGAAGGATCTCAACCAAAATTCCATCGACGACCGTTCCCGCTACTCTCAGGCCGCCCGAATTTTTCTCTTCGACCTTCCACCTCATCAAGTAAACTACCTCCCAACCTTGTCACGCCTCCATCAAACCCTCGGCCTCTCCTTGCTCCTCTCCCTCTTCGCCGCACACGCCGCCTACGCGCAGCAAACCGTCTTCGACGTTCCCAGCACCGACGTTCTCGACAAAGGCAAAGTCTACGGCGAACTCGACGGCACCGCTCAGTCGACAGATCCCTTATTCACATACACTCCTCGCGTTGTCGTTGGAATCGGGCACCAGATGGAAGCCGGTGTGAATTTCGACGGCCTTAGCTCACCGACTATCGGCGAACTGGAAGTTTCTCCCACAATAAAATGGCGTCCCTGGAAGAACGACGCTTCCGGTTGGTCCTTCTACATCGGTGACGAACTCTTTTTCCCCGTCCGCGATCGCATGTACAACGTCGGAAATTATTTTTACGCGGCCTTCGCCAAACAATGGAAACACGGTACCCGCATCACTGCGGGCGCTTACGACTTCACCCGCAATGTCGTCGCCACCGCCAATCGCGCTGGCGCACAACTTACCTTCGAACAATCGCTCACTTCCCGCCTCACCTTGGCCGCCGAGTGGTATAGTGGCAACCAGGCCTACGGCTACGTCAACACGGGCCTTATTTACAAGCTCACCAAAAAACTCACCCTCTACGGCGCCTATCAAGTCGGCAACGCCAACGTAACCAAAGGCAACCACCAATTCCTCTGGGAACTAGGCTACAACTTCAACTAACCCTTCCTGATCTCCAAAAAAAGCCCCGTCATTCCGAACGGAGTCCGCGCAGTGAGGAATCCCTCTTCGATGTCAGCCCGTGGGCACCAGACCAATCCAAACCACAAACCTCAGTCGCATGACCACAACCGCCCCACTACCCCGCCTGCGCCACCGCCACCCAACCCTCCTCTTCCACCACCACACCATCCCGAAAACTCACCACCTGCCGCGAATTCGCCGCCACTTTCTCCCCCGGCACCACAATCCCCGCCAGATTCAATGGATCAGCCGCCGCGATCGTCACAATTTCCCCGCTGGCGCCCTCGCCCCGGCTGGCCCGCAACGATTCCACCGCCACCGGCAGCGCAAACTGTTCGCCCACAAATCCACTCACAAATCTTCCCCCGCGAATCTCTCCGCGATCTTCCAACCGCCGCAACGCAATCAACACTTCTCTCCACCGCGGCAGAATCGATTCCCGCGTCAGCAATTCCCGGAACACCACGCCATACCGCCGCAGCAGCATCCAGCAAATCGCTTCCATCTCCGCCGTATGTTCGCCCTCCTCCATGCCAGAAATACCCGAAAGCAACGACCACCTTCCCACGCTATCCCGCGGTCGCGTATTTCTCCCGCTCCCCTGCCCTGCCCGCCGCTTCGGATCAATCAATGCACGCAAATTATCGAATCCATCCGCCGTGATGAGTCCAACCGCCACCAACTCCCACAGTGCTGTCTCAATCTCTGCCTTCAACTTTCTTGTCCCGCGCACAATATCCGCAAAGAACGACGCGCCATGCTGCTTCAAAAATTGCAAAACGTCCCGAGCCGCCGCGCTCAGTCCCTGATGCTCCGCGGCCGCCCACTCGCGCCTCGGATAAGACATCCACTCCGCGTCCTCGCGCACAAAAAACGTAATCGGCGCCACGCTGCTCGGCGTCACTTTCCGCCCGCGCTCCTCCGAATCTCCCTGCATCGCCGGATGCGGCGAAAATCTTCCCCAACCCACCGCCCCGCTCAAGCACAGCTGGTCCAGATTCTTTGGGTCGTATCCAATCACGCGCCGCCCCAGGATCGAGTGCTCCCACGTATTCGCCGGCGCTTCATACCCCTGCAATTGGCGCAAAGCCTCCAGCGTTCCGCGCTCGCCGGCCAATTGCGTCCCGCGCGCCACATGTTGCCACCGGAACAGCCAGCGCATAAATTGCGCCGCATTCACGGGCTCAATCTCTCGCCGCAGCCTTCCCAGAGTCAACCGGTGAATCCGCGCCAGCAGCCGTCGCCCGCACCATTCCGTCTCTGTGACCAACGGGTCCGTAAACTTGCCTCGCAGCACCGCGCCGCTTCCCTCAATTTTCAACAACGCCTTATCGATTTCCGCCTGCGGCAATCCAAGCAAATCCGCAAGCCCTGGCGCCGTCACCGGGCCGCTGTTCTCCATCCAACCCGCCACAAATTCGCGCACCACTTCTTCGCGCTCCGCAACCGCACTCTCCACATCCACCACCTCGGACTCAAAGCGCGCCTCCGGAAAAGCCGCGGCGAAACGCTTCGCCCGCTCCGCCGCCACCCAATAACTCCGCCCCGCAGCGATGCCAACCACCGCCCGTCTCTGTTCCCTCAGCTCCTCAAAAAACACCCGCCATCCGGCAATAGCTTCAGCAACACGCGCCGCCAGCGCATCCTCCCAGGGCACCCTACTCGCTTCGATTACCGGCAAAGCCATCAGCGTCTGCAGCACATCATGCAACTCATCCGCATCCCGCGCATCTGGCCAAGCTTCGGCACGCACCTCCGCAATCGCCTCTGGATCCAACTTCCCCACTTCCGCCAGCACCGTTTCCGGCAGCGTCCGCCGCATCTCCACGGCCCGCGCCCGCCGTTCCTCCAGCGGCGCGTCATCCAGATACGCAAACGGATTCGCATTCAGAATCTCGTGCGAAAATTGCGACGGTATCGGCGTATCCACGGCAACGCACTGAATGCTTCCATTCAGCACGCGTTCCAGCACCAGCTTCAACCCTTCTACATCCATCGCTTCCGTCAACGCATCCTTCATCACTTCCCGCACCAGTGGATGCTCTGGAATCTTCGGCTGGCTATCCAGATTCTCCGGGCACGCTGCCGCATCCGGAAAAACCGCCGCCAGCAAATCGTCTGCTCGCATCCTCTGGATCGGTGGCGGCACTTTCTTCCCGCCTTGAAATCGCTGCAGCACCAACGCCCGAGACGCGTCCCATCTCCACCGCGCCGTGAAAATCGGAGAAGTCAGCACCGCCTGCTCCAGCACATCGTTCACCGAAGCCGGATGCAAAAAGCGAAACACATCCGCCAGCGGAAAGCTGTGTTGCTCCGCCAACGAAATATTGATCCCGTCATCCGTAGCCGCCGCTTGCAACTCCAGATTGAAAGACCGGCAAAACCTCTTCCGCAGCGCCAATCCCCAAGCCTTGTTGATCCGTCCCCCGAACGGCGCGTGAATCACCAACTGCATCCCGCCGCTCTCATCAAAAAATCGTTCCGCAATCACCGTAGCCTGCGTCGGCACCGCGCCCAAAACCGCGCGGCCCGCCACGATATGCTCCACCACCTGCTCCGCCCCAGCGCGATCCAACCCGCATTCCTTCTTCAACCATTCCACAGCCTCAAGCGCCTGCGCCGTGCTGCGCAAATCCGTTCCTGGCGCAGTGCCGCGCGTCAATTCCCCAACCTTCTCCCGTACTTCCGCCACATGCGCCGAAAGCTCCGCCGTCCGCGCCGGCGCTTCTCCCCTCCAAAACGGAATATTCGGCGCCGCTCCATGCGCATCTTCCACAATCACGCGCCCCGCTTGCACTCGCCGGATTCGCCACGAACTATTCCCCAGCAGCATGATGTCGCCGCCCAAGCTCTCCACCGCGAAGTCCTCATCCACTGTGCCAACCAGCGTTCCTTCCGGCTCCACGATCACCGAATACAGCGCGTTGTCCGGAATCGCCCCGCCGCTCGTAATCGCCACCAGCCGGCTTCCGCGCCTTCCATGCAGCCGCCCATTCACGCGGTCGCGCATCAGATAAGCGCCATATCTCCCGCGCCGCGCCGTGATTCCTTCCGCCAGCATCTCCACAATCGAATCGAACGCGCTTCTCTCCAACTCTCTATACGGATAAGCCCGTCGCACCCGAGCAAACAAATCATCCTCTTTCCAATCCTCGCAGGCGCACATCGCCACAATCTGCTGCGCCAGCACGTCCATCGGCGCGTCCGGAATTTCAATC
Organism: Candidatus Acidiferrales bacterium; assembly: GCA_963701055.1. Taxonomy (GTDB): domain Bacteria; phylum Acidobacteriota; class Terriglobia; order Acidiferrales; family UBA7541; genus Acidiferrum. The sequence goes on from OY969563.1 coordinate 3,837,241, forward strand.
TTGTCCAGATCCCCTTCATGCATCGCCCGCACCAGCGCCGCGCTCTCCACCAACTCATCCCGAGTCGTCGCAAAAATCCGCCCTTTCGGAATCGCGCCATGCCAGTGTCCCGCTCTTCCAATCCGCTGCCACGCCACGGCAATCGCGCGCGTCGATCCCACCTGGCACACCAGGTCCACCGCTCCAATATCAATTCCCAATTCCAGCGAAGCCGTCGCCACCAGCGCCTGAATCTCCCCGGCCTTCAACTTCTTCTCCGCCGCCAGCCGCAATTTCCGCGACAAGCTTCCGTGATGCGTCGCCACCGCCTCTTCGCCCAATCGTTCCGCCAGATGATGCGCCACGCGCTCCGCCAGCCGCCGCGTATTGACAAACACCCAGGGTCGACCGGTGCTGCCTCACCAACTCCGCGATGCGATCGTAAATCTCGCCCCACATCTCATGCGTAGCCACCGGCCCGAGTTCGCTCCCCGGCACCTCGACCGCCAGGTCCACTTGCCGCTGGTGTCCAATTTGCACAATCACCGGGTCCGGCCGCCCGCATCCGGTCAGAAAATGGGCAATCACTTCAATCGGTTTCTGCGTAGCGGACAATCCAATCCGCAGCAGCGGCCGTTCCGTCAGCGCGTTCAATCGTTCCAGCGAAAGCGCCAAATGTGTTCCGCGTTTGTCGTCGGCCACCGCGTGAATTTCATCCACGATCACCGTATCCACCAACTTCAAAACCTCTCGGCTTTTTTCCGCCGTAAGCAAAATGTAAAGCGACTCGGGCGTAGTCACCAGAATGTGCGGCGGCCGCTGCAGCATCGCGCGCCGCTCGTGCATTAACGTATCGCCCGTGCGCACCGCCGCTCGAATCTCCGGCATCAACAACCCGCGCTCCATGGCCAGCCGCTGAATTTCCCCCAGCGGCACTTCCAAGTTCACCTTGATGTCGTTGCTCAACGCCTTCAGCGGCGAAACGTACAGCACTTCCGTCCGGTCCTGCAGGTCCCCGGCCAGCGCCTTCCGCACCAGCCGGTCAATGCACGCCAAAAATGCCGCCAGCGTTTTCCCCGACCCGGTCGGCGCGGAAATCAGCGTAGTCGTTCCGCGCAGAATGTGCGGCCAACCCTGCTCCTGCGGCTCCGTCGGCGCTCCCAGCTTACTCAGGAACCACTCCCGCACAATCGGGTGCGCCCAATCCAAAGCTCCTGGCGTCGCTATTTGCGTATTGGAATCCATAAACGTCTGATGCCTCATTCAGCGGAAAATGTATCGAACAGGCAGAGGTACCACGGGAGCCTTCAGTCTACCGCAAACCGCGTTGCTTCGTCACCGCGCAAGCTGAGGGCAGTCTCTGTAGCGCCGCGCCTTCAGGCCGGCATCTTGGGGTAATCTTCTCGACGCGCCACCGGCCACCCCGACATCTCCGTTTCGTCAGGGTATGGTTTCAGCCATGCCGTAAACTGCAAAATCAGAGCGGCTTTAGCCGCTGAGGGCAGACTCTGTAGGCGCCGGTCTTCAGCCAGCCCAACATCTCCGCAAACAAACACACCACAACGCAACACACGGACGAAACGAACACACCCGCATCCACTACCATCGATAAAGAAGGTTAACCTCAGTCCCTTGCGTTCCAGATGTAAAGAAACGACGTATCCGTCGCGGTCGCCACGTTCAACCCCGCCTTGCGGGTCGCTCGGTTCAGCGCCGAGCGCACTTTTTCCTTCGATTCCGCCAACTCCGCCAAAGGCACCTTCAACGCCGCTCCATCCTCCAACTGCTCCAGGTCCCGCAAAATCGCCGTCACAATCGATTTGTGTTTTCCGTTGCGGCCCTGAGGCACGTCCGCCTGAATCATCGTCTTGAAGTGCATCGGTGATTTTTTTGTCACACGTGTCGGCATGGCAGCCCTCCCAGATCAACCCGTTATCCAGACGAGGCGTTATCGTAACCAATCGTAAAGACATCTACAAGTAAAAAATAACTACGTATAATTGGCCTTCGGAGATGACTCCGTCCCCTGTCTAAATTCCCACGCATGTTATGGTTACGACCTTCCCGGACTAAGCTCACGAATAAAGTTCCTAAAGACTTAACCCATATAACTTGACACCTGTTAGCGTCGAGATGTGGATGGAGGTACTCCGAATGCTAAGGACAAAACCACAGTTTGAACGGGTGCCAGTGGCGCTGGCCAAGAAGATCCTCGCCGACGAACTCAAGCGCAAACAGGCTATGGAACGGTTGCGGGGCTCCACGAATAAGAAGTTGAATACGCCCACTGTTGCAGAAATCGTGGTCGATGACTGAGGCGCGAATCGAGGAGCTAAAATGACGATCCCCTCTTACGACATTTTTCAAGTTCTAGACAGCATGCTCTGGATTGGCTCAGCCAGCACCATCGAAGACGCTCAGACGAAGCTCCGCCAATTCGCGGGACGAGGCCATGGTAGGTTCCTGCTCTTCGACCAGCAGACAGGAAATCAGATGTTCTTCGAGATTGATGGCGCGAATGGCAATGTGCAATTCATCGGCGGCCAGGGCAAAAGAGATGAGCGATGAACGATCCAGAACTGAAGTTCCCTCAATGGCAGGCTCCTTTTCAGCAACTCATCGTTGAGTTTACGTTGCAGGGGCTTCCCGAAAAGTTGCAAAAGGCGGAAGCTCTGGTCCAAGAACGCCTGCAACAACTCGATCATGGGAATGACCACCGCGAAGAAAGGATCGCCCTGCAGGATGCCTTGTCCATTCTCCGCGTCATGAAGCGCAAGGACCTGCGCCCCTCCAGCGACCAACAAGTCACAACGGATCGCTAGCTACCGCCAGTTCTGAGCCGGGAAGTCCTATGGCAAACGAAGATCGAGCGAGTAAACTTCTTCCCCGCTGATGTCTCGGACCAAAAGCGGAGAACCGTCCGCCGCCATCCCCGTCCAGGGCCCAAATTCCCCGTGATACCGCCGAATGTCCTGCGTGTTCACCACCAGTTCCATGCGCAAATCCGAGATCCGGATACGATAAAACGCTGGATCGGTCACGCCCGGAGTATCGAACAACCCGCTCTTGCTGTCCCTAGACCATTCCGAGTAGCCGATAGTTCCCATGCCCTTGGCGATCGGCGTCCACTTCCGGCTCGCGAACTCATAAAGCAGCAGGTCACTGTTGTTGGCATGCGAAGCCAGCAGATAGCGCCCGTCGGGAGACCACCGTGGGCAGCAAATTCCATCTGTATCTGGCAACGGGGTCACGCGACGAGACGCCACATCCACGAACTGTATCGAATAAATCGGCTTGTCTCCTTCCGTGCGAACTTGTCCGAACACAAGCTTCGATCCACCCGGTGACCACGAAGGATCGAGATCGTAGATTCCGCCGTTCGTAAGCTGCTCCGCAGGTCCGCCCGCCGAAGGAACCATAAAGATGTTCCACGACTTTCCCGGCCGTGCGCCAGAGAATGCGATGTGCTTGCCGTCCGGCGACCAATGCGGCAACGCACCGCGAAGCGACGGACCGGTCAGTTGCGCGGCGGCTGTGCCGTCTGTCTTCGCCCGCCACAGCGTCTGTTCCGGATACCTTACATACACCAGCGCGCTGGAATCTCGCGAAGCCTCCACGTCTCCCGCGGACATTCCCGAAAGATAAGGAACGAATTGCTGCAAATACATGTCATAGCGCACCAACTCCGCTCGCGGTTGCGCGGCGCTCACAATCAGCTTTTTTCCGTCGAGCAGCGGAATCCCCATATAGAAGTTCGGCGGCACCGTCGTCAGTTGCACGGGCTGTGTCGACCTGTCAAACAACGTGATCTGTTCCAGCTGCGCCCAGATCCTGCTTCCGCCATTGCGATTCGTCTGGAAAAGAAAATATCTTCCGTCCGGCGTCCAATCGCCGCAGCACCTTTCCGGAAAGTCGGTAAGGCCAGTCAAAATTTCGTGAAGGTTGCTGCCGTCCGCCCGCGCTTCCCAAATCGTGTGGTCGGTCATCAGCTTTCCTTGCACCGTGAATCGCAAACGTTTCCCATCCGGCGAGTAGCGCATAAAGGAAACGTTGCCAGGGGCCGAAAGCAACTTGTGTTGATGGGATCCGTCACCGTCGGCCAAAAAGATGTCCCAGCCCAACGCAAACGCTATCTTTCCCCCCGGAGCCCAGGAAACGTCGTTGCAAATAATCTTGTCGACATCCTGCAATGATCCAGACGCGATATCCATCAGCTTCAGCCGGTAAGGTCCTTTCAAGCTTTCCGTCGGCGCCCCAACCAGCAGCTTATTGCCGTCCGCACTCACGTCTCCCACATACAGTCCCGGGCTGGAAGCATCGAGCACCGTGGGCTGCCCGCCAACCATCGGCACCCGCAGGAGTTCCACCCGCCCATCTCCCATCTCATTAAAATAAATATTCCCGCCGCGGGCATGCAGCCGGTACTTCGGGATCCCATCAAAGGTGATCTGCGTGGAATCTGCCACGTGCGGCATCGGACGAGGGGAACGCACCGCCACGAAAACTCCCCCGACCACTGCGGCGAGAACCAGAGCCCCAAAAAGCAGCAACCCAAGGCGGACACGCTGAGCGGGCTCAACCGGGACCCCAGCCTGCGTGGGAAAAGCAACAAGCTCCCCGTTATGTAGTATTTGCACAGGAGCAAGGAAGCGATAGCCCCTCCGCGGAATGGTCTCTATAAAGACCGGTATATCTGCGGAGTCCCCCAGAACCTCTCGCAGCCGCTTGATCACCGTATTCAGGCTGCTGTCGAAGTCCACATACGTGTCCGCGTCACCAGCGCACCGGCAGATTCAAGAAGTCTGCGAAGTACCAGAAACGGCTGCTCTTGCAGGCGTAGCTTCGAACCATTTCGCCGAAGCTCCCCGGATTGGTCGTCCAGCTCGAAGGTGCCAAAACGGTAGCGTATCCGGCTCGTCGGGCTCTGTACGGTCCGTGAGTTGGCTGACATGCCCCTCCTGCTAGCTATAAAGACGAACAACCAGCCCAAAAATTTCACATAAGCCGATGTCAGAGCTTCCCTCAATCATAAGTTTCTGCAGAATTTGCGCTGTCAGACAGGTTCCAGACCCCGGTCACACCGCCACTATGGACCTGCGCCGCTAGCTAATCCATTTTCGCCCCACCGCTACTGCGGTTCAGAGGCGTTATGAAACCAGGCAGCATCCAAGCACTCCTTGCGGCAATCGTTTTCCTGTCCGGCGGCATCGCCTCCGAAGCGAAACCAAAACCCAAGCCCAGCGAAGCCTCCAACGAACTGCCTATGGATTTATACGGAGGCTACCTCGTCGTTGTTCAGGGCAGCATCGGCGATCTCCATGGCCTCAAGTTCCTCCTCGACACCGGAGCCACGACCACCACCATCGATCGCAAACTGGCTGACAAGCTTCATTTGCCCAGGCGCCCCGGCCAAGTCATCAGCTTCGACAAATCCGTTCGCGTCGAATGGTCCGAGCTTCCAGAGCTCGACTATGGCCCGGAGCACTTCTCCAACGTGCATGTGGTCGTTCAGGATATGAGTTACTTTCTGACGACGGGCGTCCACCTGGACGGGCTGATCGGTTGGGATCTATTGCGCAGAGGCAGCTTCCGCCTGGACTTCGCCAGAAAATGTGTCGCCTTCGGACCCACGGAGAAAAGCGAAGGCAGGGCGGCCCCAATGCGCCCCGATGCACTTTTCTTGACCGTTCAAGTGGACATGAACGGCCGGCCGATGTCGATGATCGCAGACACCGGCATGCTCGGAATGGCGTTTTACGAGGGCTCTCTCCACGAAATGCGCGAAAGCTACAAGCCACAAGCCTACGCCATCGGCCGCAGCATCGGCGGCGCCGTCAAATCCAGAAGTGTCCTTGTGCCGCGCCTTCGCCTGGGCACTCAGGATCTGGACCGTGATGTGTACCTGCTTCAGCGCCCGGACTCAGACTCCTTGCACGGCATCGCCGGATACCTGGGGATTTCCGCGCTCCAAGCCAAAGAGATTGCGTTCGATTTCGAAAGAAACGAATTGCGATGGAACAAATGAATACCAGTGCTGGCTGCGACTTCCCTCAGTTCCCCATTTTCTTGATTGCGCCCAGCGGCGTCTGCAGCGTTCCGTCATTGTTAATGTCGAAGTCGTAGCTGAACGGCGTGAATGATCCCGCCTTGTAAAAAACCACCTTCCCTCCGCCCGTAAAGCAATCGAACACCATGTCTCCGCCTAATCCTTCCGTAATCGTGGCTTTGCCCGAACGGAAAACCACCTTCATCCCGCCCATGCCAGACACATGCTCCCAACGCCCTTCATACTTTCCGGCACAACTGACGAGGCCAGCCTTCGGCACTTGCCCCGCTGCCCGTTGCGCGGGCGGCGGCGGTGCCGGCGCAGTCGACATTCGAATATTCTCCGGCGTCGTGTTCACAATGTCTGACCCAAATCCCGTATCCACTCCCGGCACCTTGATGTCGTACATGTTCAAATTCTGCCCGCGAATCTCGCCATTCATCCATTTGCCGTTCACCAGCACTTGCACGCGATCGTGCACATCGTATTGCCTCGCTGCATGATCCTCAGCCGTCAGCTTCCCCACTCGTCGCACTTCCATCGGCCACATTTTCGAAACTTCAACTCCGTTCGGTAGCCGCACCACATAAGAATTACCGTGGATCTGCAGAACTGTAGACTCTTGCCATCCGTCAAACAAAACCCGCACCTTTTCGCCAACCTTGAATCCGCCCGGCCCTGTCCCGCTTTGCGCAACCGCGGGATTCGCTGCCGGAGCCGCCGCTGCGGCGCGCGCATCGGCCGCTGCCTCCGCCGCGGTCTGCAAGTGGCACTTCGGCAAAATGCCCATCACTTGCGCATACGTCGATTTCCCCCGCTGAAATGGCCGCCCGCCCCGGTAAGATTGCACGTCGCACCGGTCGTTGGGATTCGTCCCCGAACACGACAGAAATTTGAAGCTGTAAGGCGGCGGACACTCATACATCACATTCATTTCCAGCTTCGGTGTCTGCGCCATAACGCTAGCCAGCGGTAAAACAAAAAACAAAATTTTCAAAGGTGAAACTCGCATCGGACAGTGCCCCCCGTTTCCATGCTCTGCCACTGCGGCGCGCACGAAACCGTTTGGCCGGAAGGCTACCACACTGCACCATCCACCTCCAACGCCTTGGCCCACTCCTTGGGTCCCGGGTGCCCCACACGCCGCCGTTGCGTGTGGGTCTCGGGTTCAGCCTCTATCTTGGGTGTAGCCTTTGTAGGGGCCACCTGCTGACGCGGGCCGTTTCACACAAACGACACAACGAATCGCCCTCGCAACCCGCAGATCATTTTCCTTAGCCAACACACGTTGTCTGCTTGACCTACTCATTCTCGACTCCAATCCCCCCACGCTACCGTTCCAAAATCTCCTTCAACTTCGCCATCTCGATATCCATTTCCTTCATCGCCTGATCAAACTGCGCATCGGTCATCACCGCGGGCTGAAACAGCGTCATCATCACAGTGGATCCATCTCCATTGGGCACCACGCGAGAATAAACCTGCCCCGTCGCCTGCGGATCCTTCCAGATGTGATCGAACACGCCAAATTCCTTCACGCCATTCACCTTCAATTCGCCTTCGCCAAACTTGGTCACCGCCTTGAACCATCCATTTTCCCCGCGGCTGACCGAACGCAAATTCACCACCGCATACTCCGGCCAGTTCATAGGATTGCAAAGAAACGTATAGGCTTTTTCTGGCGTCGTCTGGATATCCACCGACTTGATCGCCGATCGTGCAATCTTCTTCATCTTGCCCTCGCTTTCCGTGTTTTGTTCTTCGAACTCTTCCGGCCCGGCTTCCTGTCACCGAGCTGCGGGTCCGGCCGCCAATCTCCAACCCGGGAAATATTGAATGTACTCATCGCCGTCGCGGCCGAAATACCGCACCTTCTTCCCATAAATATAAACAATGTAATAAGCGCATCCCGCCGCCGCGCCCTCTTTCACGAAATCCGCATACCACGCCTGTCCCGCTTGCACTCTCTTGTTTATCCCCTCAAGCGTTTCTGCTGAAAATTCCGCCGCAACGCCGTCGTGGACTAGCGCCACGCTGGTGACGAACGATTCACCGTTTTTCCCGTAATACCGAGACTCATTCCTCAAAAAATCCACATGGTAAGACTCCACACCCTCATTCATAAGATTGGCGATGATCTCCGGGAAAGTGATTTTCCCGGCCAGCGCCTTGTCGATTAGTTCCTGAATCACTGTTTTGTTCATCTTTTTCTCCTTCTATTCAACCGGCAATTTATTCACTTTGTGTAGCGACGCTATTTTCTTCAGGATCTCGCTCAGAACCCTGCGCTCGCCTTTCGAAATAACCCCAAAAAACTCTTCATCATTTTCGTCCGCCAACTTCGCCAGTTTGGGGACCATCGCGATCGCCGCCCCCGTCAGTTCGATGTCCTGATAGCGCCGGTCGCCGCTGGACTCCTTGCGCGTCACCAAACCCTTCTCCAGCAGCCTGCTGATCAGCTTGGAAACCGCGCCTCGCGTAAGCCCCGTCAACTCCGCAACCACGCTCGGAGAAGTTGTGTCGTCCCCGCCATACATCTCCCGCAAAATCACCCACTCGGCCACCGTCACCGCGCTGGACTCCAACTTCCGCGCAAATGCATGCGAGACACTGTTCGAAACCAGCCGCATCCAAAACCCGATGTGCGCCGTCAACCGGCTAGCCTCAGCCCTCCCTTTCTTCCTTTTTGCCATTCCTTTCTCCATGCCAGCAATTATAGTTTCCTTGGCAACTGTTGTCAAGGCTATCGATGCGCTGTTCCTCAAAAAACCACGCCCATCCAGTTGACGCCTCCCCCCGGATTGGATAGCCTCGCTTACGATTCATCTTCACCGCATCGCAAAGGATCGCCGTGAACCACAAACCTGGCTCGTTACTTTCCCGCAGGCAATTTGCCCGTCGCGCCGCCGTCGTTTCGGCCACCGCGGCCCTTGCCCCCGCCGAAGCCCTTCTCCCCCAAGCCCCAACGCAACTCTCTCCCGAAGGCCAACTCGAAGCCGATTCCCGCTACCAGCAAATCCTCGCGCTCTACGGCAACCGCCTCGACGACACGCAAAAGGCCGCCATCAAAAAAGCCTGCGCCGACCTCCAACCTTCCCTCGAAAAAATCCGCAAATTTAATCTGCAAAACGGCAACGCCCCTGCTCTTTACTTGAAACCTCTCGTCGAGCGCGATAAAAAGCCGCAAACCGCCGCTGCTCCCAGAAAATCCTGAGCCCGCGCATGCTCAAAGAATCCATCCTTTACTCCTCCATTGGAGAACTGGCCAAACAGATTCAGGCCAAGCAGCTTTCTCCCGTCGAACTTACGGAAAGCTATCTCGAGCGCAGCCAAAAGCTCGGCCCCAAACTCAACGCCTACGCCCGCATCACCGATACCCTCGCCCTCGAGCAAGCGCAAGCTGCCGAAAAAGAAATTCATCGCGGACATTATCGCGGCCCCCTACACGGCATCCCCTACGCCGCCAAAGATCTTCTCGCCGTCAAAGACATTCCCACGACCTGGGGCGCAAAACCCTTCGCCGATCAGGTCTTCCAATACAATGCCACCGTCATCGAACATCTCAATCACGCCGGCGCTATTCTTCTCGGCAAAGCCTCCATGATCGAACTTGCCGGAGGCTTTGGTTACATGTACGCTTCCGCTTCCCTGCAAGGTGAAACTCGAAATCCTTGGGACACTTCGTGTTGGACCTGCGGCTCTTCCTCCGGTTCGGGCGCCATCGTTGCCGCGGCGCTCGCCGGATTCGCTATCGGCACCGAAACCTGGGGCTCTATCATTTGTCCTTCGGCGTTTTGTGGTGTCAGCGGCTTTCGTCCCACCTACGGCCGCGTCAGCCGTTACGGTGCCATGGCGCTTTCCTATTCCATGGACAAAATCGGCCCGCTCGCGCGCAGCGCTGAGGATTGCACGCGCATTTTCGCAGCCATCGCCGGCCACGATTTCCTCGATCGCAGCACGCTTCCCATCGACAAAGCCGCCTTCACCTATTCACCCGCCGCCGACCTCAAGCACCGTGCTTTGCGCATCGGGTGGCTGACCAACGCCTGGCAGGAAAAGTCCTTCGATCCCTCAGTCGCGAAAGTCATCGACGCGGCCCACAAAACGCTTCGAACTCACTTTCCCTCGATGAAAAATGCCGTTCTTCCCGAGGGTCCCTGGGAAGACGCCGCCGGTCTCGTGCTGTCCTGCGAAGTCTCTTCTGCCTTTGGCGATTTGATCCGCTCCGGAAAAGTCACTGAACTCACCGATCCACTCGGCAAAATCGGCGGCTACGCCGGCCTCACCATCAGTGGCGCCGATTACACTTCCGCTCTTCGTATCCGGGAAATCCTTCAGGAAAAAATCAGAGATCTCTTCGACGACTACGACGTTCTAGCCGCCGCGTCCCAACCCGTCCCCGCCACTCCGTTGAATCTGGATTTATCCAAGGGCTTGGCCTTCCCCGATCCCCTGGGAGGAATCGGCAATCTCTGCGGCCTGCCCGCGCTCTCCGTCCCCTGCGGCTTCACCGACAAAAAACTTCCCGTAGGCCTGCAATTCGTAGCCCGCGCCGGCGACGATGCAGCCGCCCTCCAGGCCGGCCGCACCTTCCAACAATTCACCGACTACCACCGCAAACACCCCAAGCTAGAATCGTAGCAACAAACCACGCACCGCCTTCGCATCCGCAACTCCCCCGACGCTGTCATCCTGAGGAGTCCGCGACGAAGGATCTCAAGGTAACCTTCAACTACCAATTTTCAATGGAATCCGAACCACAACCAACCCACCACCAACCCTACGCCTTCCCCACTCCCCGCAAACTCTCCCCCACCGTCCGCAATATCGCCGCCCTGCTGAACGGCTTCGTCAACAATCTCACCGACGGGTCCGCATTCGCCATTTCCGTAGCTGCATGCTCGCTGTAACCCGACATGAACACCACGCATAATCCAGGATGTTCCGACTGTAGCCTCACCGCCAACTCCTGCCCCGTCATTCCCGGCATCACCATGTCCGTCACCAGCAGCTGAATCTTTCCACGATGCTTCGCCGCCAACTGAATCGCTTCCGCGCCGTCCTTCGCCTCGATCACGCTGTATCCGCCAGACTCCAGAAATTCCCGCGCAATCTCCCGCACGTCCTGCTCGTCTTCCGTCAACAACACCGTCTCCGTACCCATCGGCACTTCCCCAGGGTTGTGCGGCGCTCCAACCAGATCTTCCACCTGGTCCAGCCTCGGCAAATAAATTTTGAAAGACGTTCCCTTTCCAAGCTCGCTGTAAACCCAGATAAACCCGCCACTCTGTTTGACAATCCCATACACTGTCGCTAGGCCCAACCCCGTGCCCTTCCCTTTTTCTTTCGTCGTGAAAAATGGCTCAAAAATATGCGCCTGCGTTTCCGCGTCCATCCCCGTTCCGCTATCCGTTACCACCAACTGAATATACGGTCCCACTTTCATCAGCGGGTGGCTCGCCATGTACGAATGATCCAGCTCCGCATTCGCTGTCTCAATCACCAATTTCCCGCCGTTCGGCATCGCGTCTCTCGCGTTCACCGCCAAATTCATAATCACTTGTTCCATCTGCGACGCGTCGGCTCGCACGGTTCCCAAATCCTCATCCGTGCGAATCAGCAATTCAATGTCTTCCCCGATCAGCCGTGGCAGCAGCTTCCCCATCTCATCGATAATCGCGTTCAGATTGATCACCTGCGGTTGCAGTACCTGCATGCGGCTGAACGCCAGCAGCTGCCGGGTCAACGCCGTCGCCCGGTCTGCCGAGCGATCAATCTGCTCAATCTTCCGCGTAATCGGTTGCGCCGGTTCCAACGCGCCCAGCAGCAATTCTGTGTGACCCTTGATCACCATCAGCAAATTATTGAAGTCGTGCGCCACTCCCCCCGCCAGCCGCCCTACCGCTTCCATTTTCTGCGCCTGCCGAAGCTGCCCTTCCAGCTGACGCCGCTCGCTGATGTCCTGTCCAACCACCAGCCGCACGCGTTTCCCCGCATATCTCAGTTCATGCGAGATAATTTCCACTTCAAAAGTCCGTCCGCCCCTCGCTTGATGCAGCCAGAATTCGTGCTCCTCCGCGTCCGCTCCCAGTTCCTTGATGTAGCTGAACGCCTTCTCCCGCTGCTCCACCGGGCGGATCTCCAGCACGCTCATGCGCTCGAATTCTTCCGCGCCGTACCCGTACAGATCCGTCGCCGCCTGGTTCACTTTCAGGAATTTCAACGTGTCGATCTCATATAACCACGTCGGCAGGGGATTGTATTCGAACAGCAACCGCAGCATTGATTCGTTTTTGCGCAGCTCTTCTTCCGCGCGCCTCCGCTCGATCGCCAGCGCGATGTGCCCGCCCACCGATTCCAGAAATTCCAGGTCTCGCCGGTCATACGCATTTTCGTTTTGATAATGCTGCACCACCAGCACGCCAATCGTCGCCGTCGGAGTCTTCAGCGGCACTCCCAGCCACGCCGGAGACGGCGATCCCACCAGTTCCACTTCCCCCGCTTCCACCAACCGGTCAAACTCGCCCTGCGGTATTAGGCTGGCGATGCCGGTACGGAAAACATACGCCGTGCAACTCCGGCCCACCTTCTGCGGTGGCGGTACCGAATCGTACTCATCCACCAGAAATGGAAAATAAAATGTGTCATTGTCCGCGTTATGCAGCGCCACAAAGCAGTTTTCCGCCGGCAGAATCGTTTTCAGCGATCCATGAATACGCGTCAACAATTGATCCAGATTCGACGTTTCATTCAGCGCGTGTACAATCTCCGAATTCACGGACCGTTCCGACTCCATCCGATGTAGGCCTGTCACATCGCTCGCATGAAACAAAATCGCTTCGAGGCCCGGCTCTTCCAGCCGGTTTTTGCAAGTGAACTGGATCCATCGCCACGACCCGTCCCGGCAACGGAACCGGCACCGTTCCGTCACGCTGTTTTCCAGAGCCGCCGCCACTTCTTTCAGCCGCTCCCGCACTTGCTCCACATCCAGCGCGTGTACAATCGCGTGAATGCTTCGTCCCAGCAGCTCTTCCTGCCGGTAGCCCAGCACATTTTGAAATGTTCGGTTTACAAACTGGACGGTGCCATCCGCGCCCAGAATCGCAATCAATTCCTGCGTGGAGTCCAGCAATATCGCAAGTTGTTGAGGCCCAAGTGAGATTCCTGGCTCTGTAACGGTTCGCTGTGCCATGAGATTTGCGCTTCGCGCCGGGCGGGCAAGCGTATTCCGCCTAGGGGACTTTCAAGCCTCCTGAGGTTACACGTGCTGTCTCAAGCGATCGTGCGAGCTAGATGACCCTGCTCACACAATAGTGACTTTCCCTCGTTCCGTAAATCCTTCACCCCACTTCCGTTGCCAAAACATGACTGTCCTTCCGTACAGGTCCCACTCCAACCGCACCAGCGGCCCAACTCTTCTCCGGGGCCCGGGTCCGCATCCCGGGTGCCCCACATGCCGTCGTTGCATGTGGGTTCGTGGGTCAGCCGTTGTAGGGCCCGCCTTCCGAGGCGGGCCGTTCTCTTTCTGCCGACCACCACCGTCACCGCAACAAAAACCCGCTCCCCGTAACCACCAATCCCACCAACCCCAACACAATTCCCGAAAACCAAAAAATTCTCTTCTTCGTCAATAACGTCAACGAACACACGATCAATGCAATCTCCAAAATCACTTCCGCTGCGTCATACCGGTCCTCGCGTCTCCCAGCCAGATCCCGCTCTGCCTCCAATTCCTTCGCCTGATCGCTGGTTTCATTCTTTTCCTTTTCGTAGCGTTCCGCATCCTTTTGATATTTCTCCCGCAGTGCGTCCGCCTTTTCCTTCTCCACCACCGCAACCGTCCCCAGCATATCCGCCACGCTCTGCATCTCGTGCTGCCGGATATTTTTTGCCTGAAACAAGGACCATTGGTCCGTAGCCTTGTTTTGCATAATCAATTCTTCCGTGGCCGACCGGTGTCCCAGCAACGTCGCAATCGCCACGAGCACCGCCAGAATCGACATCGTCACCGCCACCGGCATCAGCAACGGATTGTCCTCGTGATGCTCCCCTTCGGGCGCTTCCATCACCTCATGCATGCACGTGTCTCCTCAATTTTGTATTTTGGGACAGCTCAGGCGGAAATCGCTTTCAACGCATCGCTCGCGGCAAGGATCGTCCGGTCAATATCCCTGCTCGTGTGCGCCACGGACACAAACGCCGCCTCAAATTGCGACGGTGCCAGGAAAATTCCCCGGTTCAGCATTTCCCGGAAATAACACGCGTACACCTTCGTATCGGAGCGTTTCGCATCGCTGTAGTTGCTTACCGCGTGCGGCCTAAAGAAAATCGTAGACAAGGACCCGATGCTGTTGATCTGCGCCGGAATTCCAGCATCACTCAGCGCCTTCCGCAAACCGGCCACCAACTTCTTCGCCAGTTCGTCGATTCCCTCATACACTCCCGGCTTGCTCAACTCGTTCAGCGTCGCAATCCCCGCTCGCATCGCCAGCGGATTCCCCGCCAGTGTCCCCGCCTGATACACAGGTCCAAGCGGCGCCACATTGTTCATCAGTTCCGCGCGTCCCGCATACGCCGCCACCGGCACTCCTCCGCCAATAATTTTCCCCATGGTGGTCAAGTCGCCTTCGATTCCAAAAACGTCTTGCGCCGATCCATTCTTCAGCCGGAATCCCGTAATCACTTCGTCGATGATCAGGAGTGCCCCATTTTTTCGCGACAGATCGCGCAATCCTTTCAGAAATCCTTCTTTCGGCAGCACCACGCCCATATTTGCGGCCACCGGTTCCACAATGACCGCCGCGATTTTGTCCTTATGCTCCGCGAACAGGCGTTCCACTCCCGCCAGATCGTTATACGGCACATTCAACGTCAACGCCGCCAGCGCTTGCGGCACGCCCGGACACTCCGCAATTCCCAACGTTGCCAACCCCGATCCCGCCTGCGATAAGAAGCTGTCCGCATGCCCGTGATAGCCGCCTTCAAACTTGATGATCAAATCCCGCTTGGTCACCCCCCGTGCCAGCCGCACCGCGCTCATCGTCGCTTCCGTGCCGCTGGAAACAAAACGTACTTTCTCCAGAAACGGAATCGCCTTCGTGATCAGTGTCGCTAGCTCCAGTTCCAGTTCCGTCGTCACGCCGAAGCTCGTGCCTTTGGCCGCCTGGTCCGCAATTGCCGCTGTTACCGCCGGATGCGCGTGCCCCAGCAGCATTGCTCCCCACGAGCAAACGTAGTCCAGCAATATATTTCCGTCCGCGTCGTACAAATGCTGTCCGCTTCCCTTCTCGATAATCAGTGGCTCACCGCCAACCGAACGAAAGGCACGCACCGGACTGTTCACTCCGCCCACCAGCACCTTCTCCGCCTTCTCAAAAATCTCCCGCGAACGCTTCCGTTCCGGACTAACCACCGTCTTTGCCTGGCTCATTTCCTCACCTTGTACGCATCTCACCAAACTAAACTCATATCAATCAGGGGGTCGGAGCTTCAGCTCCGACATGAACACCCAGCAATATGGGCTTCAGCCCCTGAGGAATTCCCACTCTTCTACCCCTTCAACCACCGCGCCGCGTCCTTGGCGTGGTACGTCAAAATGATCTCCGCCCCGGCCCTCTGAATCCCCGTCAATATTTCCAACACAATCCGCTTCTCATCGATCCATTTCTTCGCCGCTGCCGCCTTCACCATCGAATATTCTCCGCTCACATTATAGGCCGCCACCGGAAGATCGAAATTGTCCCGCACTAGCCTGATCACGTCCAGATACGCCAGCGCCGGCTTCACCATGACGATGTCCGCGCCCTCCTCGATATCCATCGCCACCTCCCGCAAAGACTCCCTGCCATTCGCCGGATCCATCTGGTAACTCCGCCGGTCTCCCACCACTGGCGCGGAATGTGCCGCTTCGCGAAACGGCCCGTAAAACCCAGAACAATATTTCGCGGAGTACGCCATGATCGCCACATTCTCAAACTTGTTTTCGTCCAGCTTCTTCCGCAGCGCCCCCACTCGCCCGTCCATCATGTCCGACGGCGCCACAAGGTCCGCTCCCGCCCGTGCATGAGACAGTGCCTGCTCGCTCAAAATCTCCAGCGTCGCATCGTTCAAAATCTCGCCGTTCTCCACCACCCCGCAGTGCCCGTGATCCGTGTACTCGCACAAACACACATCGGTGATCACCAGCAAATCCAGCTTCGCTTTCTTGATTGCTTCCACTGCTCGCTGGATCACTCCGTCCTTCGCCAGCGAACTTGTTCCCCGCGCATCTTTTGTTTCCGGCAGTCCAAACAGCACCACTCCCGAAAGTCCCAGCGTTTCCACTTCCCGGCATTCTTCCACGATCTGGTCCACCGACTGGTGGTAAATCCCAGGCATCGAGCTGATCTCTTCGTGTACCCCACTGCCCGGGCAAACAAACATTGGGTACACAAATCCCGTTGCGCGCAGCCGATTTTCTCTGACCAGGTTTCGAAGTCTTTCCGTGCGACGCAAACGCCTTGGGCGGTGGATTGGAAAACTCACTTTGGGCTCGCTCCTGACGGCAACTTCAACTGTCTCGCCATAAAATAATCCCGCAATACCGCGATCACCGCGATGACAGTCGTATCTTTAGCCATCACTACGTGCGGCGCATTCATTTTACGCAGCGCCTGTTCTGTCACTGGACCGATCGCCGCAAACAATGTGCGCCGCGAAAATTGCCGGAACTGCTCATCTCCCAGAATATCTTGCAAATGGTGCGCGGCAGAAGGGCTAAAAAACAGTACCGCATCCACGCCCTTGGTCGACATCGCCCTTGCCACCGAGGCGATTTGTTCCACGGGCCGCGCAGTCTTGTATGCCACCACATCCGTCACCTTTGCACCCACGTGGGCCAACTTTTCCACCAACTCCGGATTCGCCCGGTCGCTCCTAGGCAACAGCACGCGCTCGCCGCGGATTCTCTCTGCTAACTCCTCCACCAATGCTGAACCTTGATGCTTGGCAGCAATAAAGTCGACATGCAATCCGGCTTGCCTTGCCGCATCCGCAGTAGCCGGCCCCACTGCCGCAACGTGAAGCGTGCCCACGGCCTGCGCCAAGGAAATCCTCGGCGTTTCACCACATTCCAGCAAGGCGCTCACTGCGTTCTGGCTGGTCAACAAAATCCAATCGTATCGCCTCAGGTCTTGCAGCGCTTCGTCCAGCAAACTTATGTCATCCGGCGGCCCAAAAGCCACCAGCGGCACCAGCACCACCACCGCGCCTTCCGCCTCCAACGCATGCACCAGCGATTCACTTTGCTCCGCCGCGCGCGTAACCATCACGCGCTTTCCAGCCAACGCCTTCGTCCCCTCCTCACCCACGGGCGCGGTTTACCTCGTCCAGAATCGCTCGCGCTCCGCCGTCAATCAGCGATTGCGCCATCCGCTGTCCCAAGTCTACTGCCTCGCTCGGTGGCGCCATCGATTTCTGCCGCACGTACTGCACGCCATCCACGGAACACACCATCGCTTCCATCACCAGTTCCCCGCGCTCCATCCGCGCCCATGCGCCCACCGGCACCTGACAGCCTCCCTGCAACGCCGCCAGCAAAGCCCGTTCCGCGATAATCACCGTGCGCGTTTCCTCGTCATCCAACTTCCCCAAAATTTCCGTTGCTTCCAAATCTTTCACGCGAGATTCAATCGCAATCGCTCCCTGTCCCACCGCCGGCAGCGAAATGTCTGTCGACAACGCCTCCGTGATTTTCTGGCTCCATCCCAGCCGGTCCAATCCTGCCTTGGACAACACGATCGCGTCGTATTCCCCGCTCTCCACTTTTCTCAGCCGCGTATCCACATTCCCGCGCAATTCCCGGATATCCAGGTCCGGGCGGTAATGCCGCAACTGCCCTTGCCTCCGCAAACTGCCTGTCCCCACGCGCGCGCCGGGCTTCAAGTTGGCCAACAGCGTCCCCGTGTTCGACAACAGGCAATCCCGCACGTCGTCCCGCCGGCACACCGCCGGGAAAAACAATCGTGACGGCGTCTCCGTCGGAATGTCCTTCACGCTGTGTACCGCCAGGTCGACCGTTTCCTCCAGCAGCGCCTCTTCCAGTTCCTTGATGAAAATTCCCTTCCCGCCAATTTGCGTCAGCGGCGCTTGCTGCATTTTGTCGCCGGACGTCTTGATAATCACGATCTCCGCTTCCATCCCAGTCAACTGGAACAAGCGCTTGCGCACATATTCCGCCTGCCAGCGCGCCAGGATGCTCCCGCGGCTCCCAATGCGCAGCGGCCTCACATTCTCTCCTTATCCGACAAGTACAATTCCCGGATTGCTTCCAGGCTCTGAATCTTTTTGCGGAACTCTTTTTCCGCGCGCAACCGTTCCGCCGGCGCGATCAACAATTTTTCGATCAGTTCGTCCATCAGCAGTCCCAAGTGCTCGCGATCCTCCGCCGTGTACCGTTCCATCCCATTCAACTTCTCCTGCAAAAACGCAGCCCGCCGCGATTTCAGCCGGTCTCGCAACGTATCCAGCACTCCAATCAATTCCACGCTCGCCTGCCACGAAATGAATTTTCCCACGTGCTCTTCCACCAGCGCTTCCGCCTTCGGCACCTCGCTCTGCCGCGCGCTCCGGTTCTGCTGCACGATCTCCGTCAAGTCATCCATCGTATAAAGATACGTGTTGTACAGCTCGCTCACTGCGGGAGCAATATTCCGCGGCAATCCCAGATCCATCAGGAACAGCGCTCGGTTCCCACGCGCCGCCATCGCCCGCTCGATCAACGCCTTCGTCAGTAGCGGCTCTTGCACTCCCACCGCGGACACGATCACGTCCGGCAGCTTTAGAGCCGTGTCCCACTCGCCCCACTCGAGCACATTTCCCTTATATTCCTTCGCGAACTCTTCCGCCTTTTCCCGCGAGCGATTCGTCACATACAAATGCCCAATGTTCCGGTCGCGCAGTTGCGAAACCACTTGCTCGCTGATCGTTCCCGCTCCCAGCACCAGCGCACTTCGATCGTTCAACTTTCCAAAAATTCTTTCCGCCAGCTTCATCCCCGCGGACGCCACCCCCATCGGACGCGTCCCCAATTCTGTTTCCGCCCTTACCCGCTTGCCCACTTCCAATGCTGCCTGGAATAACCGGTTCAGCACCGGCCCGGTCACGTGCCCGTCATGCGCCCGCAAATACGCCTCGCGTACCTGCCCTAATATCTCCGCCTCGCCAAGCAACATGGACTCCAGCCCGGCCGACACCCGGAACAGATGCCTCACCACATCATGGTCGTAATGGTGATACAAGGAAGGATTCAGCAGGTCTGGCTTCAACTCGTGAAACTTACTCAGATAGGACGACAGCGCCGCCGCCGATTCTCGCGTCGCACTTGCGTGTACTCCATACACTTCGCTGCGGTTGCATGTCGAGAGCACCAGCGTCTCTTCCAGGATTCCGCTCGAGCGCAATTCCTCCGACGCCCGCAGCGCCTGCTCGTGCGAAAAAGACACCTTCTCCCGCACCTCCACAGGCGCAGTCCGGAAATTCAGGCCAACCAGTACAATCTCCATGCCGCGTCTCGCCCGCTCCGTCTTTCCCAACTTACGCGCACAGCTTCAGCCGTGCCCTGACTTAAAAATACCGGTGGTGCTGCGAAAAGTAGAGGTTCACCACGGTAAAACTCAATACCACCAGCACAAAATTAAACACGCACAGCATCGACGCTCTCGCCCCGCGCCACGCCGTTGTCCGCGCCAACTGGAAGTAAGCCAAGTAGAGGAACAGCACCACCAGCGTCATCACATACTTCGGATCGAAATACGCCGGCTGCCCCGGTTGCCGGTCCACCGCCAGAAATCCCAGCGCTGTTCCCACCGTAATCGCGATCAATCCCAACAACACGCTCGTATGGCTCATGCGCTCCAGCAATTCCAGCGGTGGCAATCGCCACACCACGTCCCCCAACTTCCGGATGCGTAGAAACCGCTCCTCCGCCAGGTACATCAGGCTAAGCACGCAGGAAAGCGCAAACGCGGCATACGCCAGAATGCTCAATGTCACGTGTAGCGCGAACACCACGCCATGCGCCGCCGCCGGGGGATGCGGGTGGTCCGGCACCACATACGCAATAAAGAAAAATGCCAGGATAATGGGTAGAACGAACGCTCCAACGGTTCGCTGCCGGTGGTAGATCTCCAGGCACAAGTAGGTCACCGCCAGCAGCCACCCGAACAGTGACATTGAGCCCTGCAGGTCATGGTACGGCACCGTGTGCGTGCCCTTTGCACGCATCAGCAGCGCCAGGTAATGCGCCACTAAACCCAGAAACATCAGCGCCGTAGCCAGCCGCCCCGTCAATTCTTTTCCAGTGTTAAGGAAACGCAGATAGAAACCCAGACTCGCCAGGTAGGCCAACACCGTAATCACCACAAATAAATGAGTCATCGGCTATGTCCACGCCGATCTGGGAGGTCGCGAACGCCAAGAGCACGCTATTGCCCAGTTTGCGCGTTTATCGGCCGAGTATACCGCACTCCACCCCTTCCCGCAGTGCGCCACCGCACAGACACCGCTCCTGCCGTCAGGTCCACTTGTCACGCAATCGATTTACCAGTCTGGGCGTTACAGGGACGCTGCCCGGACGTACTGGCAGGAGAGGAATGCCATTTCTCGTGCGGCTCGTATCCTTCAACGCCTGTCGTGCCAAATCGGAGAGTACTCTGCCCAGACCCTCCCCTTGTTTGTCCGCAAGTTTCTTAGCCCCGGCTATGACGTCGTCGTCAATCGCGATGGTTATACGCATTAGAGTCCACCCGCAAACATTCCAGAACAACATACTATCGTTAAAGTCGCCAAAAAAAAACGCCCGTCATTCCGAACGGAGTCCGCGAAGTAAGGAATCCCTCTTCTCCCTGTCGTCAATTCGAAAGAGCACTCCTCACAGCAGGATTCTCCTCAATTTGTTATCCTGCTCCCATCAACCTATGACTTCCCAGGCTCCCACTCTAACCCGCAAGGAACTCTTCCTCCGCGCTTGCCGCTGCGAACCCGTTCCTCGCCTCCCCGTCTGGATGATGCGCCAGGCCGGCCGCTACCTTCCCGAATACCGCGAAATTCGCGCCAAGCATTCCTTCCTCGAGGTCTGCAAGACCCCCGATTTGGCGCTCGAAGTCTCCGTCCAGCCTTTTCGCCGACTCGGCGTCGATGCCATCATCATCTTCTCGGACATCCTCATCCCCGCCGAAGCCATGGGCCTTGCTCTCGAGCTTGAAGACAAAGGCCCCAATCTTCCCGAACCCGTTCGCACCGAAGCTGATGTAAAAAAACTTCGCATCTTCGATCCCGAAGTCGAAACCGGCTTTTTGATGGAGGCGCTTCGCCGCACCGTTCGCTATGCTGGCCCGGACGTTCCCGTTCTCGGTTTTGCCGCTTCTCCCTGGACTCTCGCCTGTTACATGGTCGAAGGCCGCACCAAGGAAGGCTTCGCCACCGTAAAAAATTTTCTCTACTCCCAGCCCAAAGTCTTTCGCGAACTCCTGCAAAAAATCGCCAAAGCTACAATTCTCTATCTCAAAGGCCAAATCGCCGCTGGTGTCACTGCCGTCCAACTCTTCGACACCTGGTGCGGTGAACTCGATCTCCACGACTACACCGAATTCGTTCTGCCCGCCGTTCAGCAAGTCATCTCTGGCCTCGGCAACACCGTCCCCGTGATTTATTACACAAAGGCCTCGCACCATCTCCTCCCGGCCATCGTCAAAGCCGGCGCCAATGTCCTTAGCGTCGATTGGCGCGTTCCGCTCGGCGAACTTCGCGCGCTTGCCGGTCCGCGCGTCGCCATTCAGGGCAATCTCGATCCAGCAATTCTTTTCGGCCCGCAGCAAAAAATACGCCAGTCCACTTTGGGCATCGTCGCCGAACTTGGTGGCCACGGCCACATCTTGAATTTGGGTCACGGTATTCTGCAGCACACGCCCGTGGACAACGCTCAACTCTTCATTCTAACGGGCCAGCAAGCCGCGCTCCCCGAACCTCTTCCCGCATTGCGAACGGAGTCGGCGAAGTGACGCCCTATTCCAATTCCTGGGTGCCCCACTCTGAGCGCCTCCCGCGAAGAGCGGTTCTTGGGCTATCCCATCCTCGTAGGGCCGCAGCACTGCTGCGCCCCATGTCCGCACGATCCCAACCCATTCACCAACTCCGGTTTTCTTGTAGCGCCGTGCCTTCAGGCCGGCATCTTGGGTTTTCCTGACATTGGAGGAGGTCTCCGTCGTGCCGATCATCAATCCCACCCTCCGCGAGATGCAGCAAGAGCTCTCCGTTGGTGAAGAATTCGTCAATCGCTACAATCGTCCCGGTCCGCGCTACACCAGCTATCCCACCGCGCCCGTCTGGGTGGACACTTTCGGCCCCGCCGAATACGAAACCGCTATCGAAGAAGCCGACCGCAAAGCTTCGCCCGTTTCCCTGTACATGCATCTGCCCTTCTGCGAAAGCCTCTGCCTCTTCTGCGCCTGCAACGTCATCATCCAGAAGGATAAGCGCGTCACTCCTCCTTATCTCTCAACGCTAAAAAAAGAGATCGATCGCATCGCTCACGGCGTCTCCCGCAATCGCCCGGTCACGCAATTCCACTGGGGCGGCGGCACTCCCACCTATCTCTCTCCCGAACAGATCGAGGATCTCTTCACGTACACCCGCGAGCGCTTCACCTT
This sequence comes from Candidatus Acidiferrales bacterium, assembly GCA_963701055.1. Lineage (GTDB taxonomy): Bacteria > Acidobacteriota > Terriglobia > Acidiferrales > UBA7541 > Acidiferrum. The sequence continues at coordinate 3,859,951 of OY969563.1, forward strand.
CGCCCCAGACTCCGAAATCGGCATCGAAATCGATCCTCGCGTCACCACCCGCGATCACCTCGAAACCCTGCGCCGCATGGGTTTCAATCGCCTCTCGATGGGCATCCAGGATTTCAAGGAAGACGTCCAGAAAGCCGTCCACCGCGTTCAGCCCTACGAACTGACCCGCGACCTCATCGCCATCGCTCGCGAACTCGGCTTCGACAGCATCAATGTCGACCTCATCTACGGCCTGCCCTACCAGACTGGCGAGAGCTTTGCCCACACCGTCGAACAGATCGTTGGCCTCTCCCCCGATCGCATCGCCATGTTCAGCTATGCGCACGTTCCCTGGCTTAAAAAGCAGCAGGGCTCCTTCGTCAAATTCCTCCCCGAAGGCATGAACAAGTTCGACATCTTCCGCAACGGCTTACTAAAGTTTCTGGAATCCGGCTATCTCTACATCGGCATGGATCACTTCGCCAAGGAAAACGACGAACTCGCCGTCTCCCAGCGCAACCGCACCCTCCATCGAAATTTCCAGGGTTACACCACCAAGGCCGGCGCCGATCTCTACGGCATGGGCATCACCGCCATCAGCGGCATCCAGCAAATCTACGCCCAGAATTTCCGTGATATTCCCACCTGGGAAAAGGCCGTCAACGACCGCGGCATTGCCACCATGCGCGGCTATCGTCTTTCCCAAGACGACGTCATCCGCCGCGAAGTCATCAGCCGCCTGCTCTGCCACACCGTCATCGTCAAAGACGAAATCTCCAAACAATTCGGCATCAACTTCGACGAATACTTCGCCCCCGAACTAGAACGCCTCAAACTTCCACAAGCAGACGGCTTGGTCGTAATCAACGACAAGGAAATCCGCACCGCCTGGCTAGGTCGCATCTTCATCCGCAACCTCGCCATGACCTTCGACCCCTACCTAGAAAAACAACAACTAGCCGCCCGCCCCCTATTCTCCAAAACCCTATAACCCCATTCCTGGGTGACCCACTCTGAGCGCCTTCCGCGACGAGCGGGTCTTGGGCTATCCCATCCTCGTAGGGCCGCAGCACTGCTGCGCCCCGTGTCCGCACGATCCCAACCCTTTCACCAACTCGGGTTTTCCTGCAGCGCCGTGCCTTCAGGCCGGCATCTTGGGTTCCTCCCCACTCCCACAAACAACCCCGTCATTCCGAACGGAGTCCGCGGAGTGAGGAATCCCTCTTCGATCTCTCGCCCAACGCATCCCCGCTTGGGTTTTCTTCTCCCTAGGGGGTCGGAGCTTCAGCTCCGACAGCAACACCACCGATCACGGGCTTCAGCCCCTGAGGAATCTTCACCACACTTCTTTCCTTTGCCCTCCGAACTGAAAACTTATAACTTATAATTGAGAACTTTACCCTTTCTATGTCCACCCAGGTCCAGGCTCTCGTTGTGGGCGCGGGAATTTCCGGCCTCACCGCCGCGTACGCCCTCCAAAAATCCGGCATCTCCACGTTGCTCGTCGAGGCTTGCTCTCGTCCTGGCGGCGTTATCCAGACGCTCCACCGCGATGGCTTCCTAGTCGAATGCGGCCCGCAAAGTTTCAGCGGCAACGCAGGGCTCCACGCCATATGCGACGAACTCGGCCTCCTCGAACAGCGCCTCTTCGCCGATCCCAAAGCCCCGCGCTACGTTTTGCTCAACGGCAAGCTACAAAATGTGCCCATGGGTCCCGGCATCCTGCTCTCGCCATTTTTCAGCGGTGGCACCCGCCTGGCCATCCTTCGCGATCTTCTCGGCACCAGCCAACCACCCGAGCCTGACGAATCCATCGCCGATTTCATTCGCCGCAAACTGTCTCCCACCTTTTTGGATCGTCTCGTCGGCCCGTTTGTCTCCGGCATTTACGCGGGCGATCCCGAAAAACTCAGCCTGCGCGCCGCATTTCCCATCCTGTACGAAGCGGAAACTGCAAAGGGCAGCTTGATTCGCGGCGGTGCGGCGGTCCTGAAAGCCAGGAAAGCCAAGCGCGGCAATGCTCCGGTCGAAAAACCCACGCTCCAGACTTTCCGCGACGGCAACGAAATCCTGATCCGCGCTCTCGCCAAGAATCTCGGCGATCATCTGGCCTGCAATGTGGAAGTCACCAGCATCGCTCCCCTCGATCCCGGCCACGAAGCCAACGCTCCCCGCTTTCACGTCCGCCTTCACACCGTGCGCGGCGAAGAAGCCATCAATGCCGAGCGCATCGTTCTGGCAAATTCTCCCATTGGTGCGGCTCGCGTTCTTTCGCAACTCAACCCCGAATTCGATTCCCAATTGAGCACCATTGAATATGCCGCCGTCGCGGTCGTCTCTCTCGGATATCGCAACTCCGATGTTGGTCACAGCCTGGCAGGTTTTGGCTTTCTGATTCCCCGCTCTTCGGGATTGAACGCGCTCGGCTGCGTCTGGAATTCTTCGCTCTTCCCCGGCCGCGCCCCGCAAGGCTACGCGCTTCTCACCAGCTTCGTCGGCGGCGCCACCAATCCCCAGATCGTTCAGAAGTCTCCCGAAGAATTGGCCGCGCTCGTCCACGGCGAAATCGCGCCGCTGCTTTCCATTCGAAATCAGCCCGTCTTTTCGAATGTCACAGTCTGGCCACGCGCCCTACCTCAATACAATCTTGGCCACGTCGCGCGTCTCGCCGCCCTCGAAAAACTTCGCGCCGCCTTCCCCGGCCTCCACTTCGCCGGCAATTACCTGAGCGGTCCCGCCATCGGCGCCTGCATAGAACACTCCCAAAAACTAGCCGACGAAATCCGCATCAGCTTCGCCAACTAATCGCACCGGCACCCGGTTCCCCGAATGCCGCGTTGCATGTGGGCTCTTGGTTCCCCTCGCGAAGAACCGCCGCGGAATCGTCATTCCGAACGAAGTCTGCGAAGTGAGGAATCCCTCTTCGATTCCTTTATCTCCGCAAATCATCTAGCTGTCGTCATTGTCTGCTTTTCGATTTTCAATTTCCCCTTTTCCATCTCCGCCTTTCCCCACCCCTACCGCTTCTCCCTCAACCGGTGCGCCAATCTCATCTCTCGCCGCTTCGCTGCCTCTCTCCACCGCCGCTTCTCCTCGGCCGTCTTCAAGATCAGCGGCGGCACCAACTTCGGCTTCCGCGTGTGCTCGTCAATCGCCACGAAGGTCACAAACGCCGATGTCGTGTGCTTCCTCTCCCCGGTCAATATGTCCTCGGACCATACGTCCACCCCAATCTCCAGTGAAGTATGAAACACCCGGTTCACGTGCGACTTCAGCAGCACGATCTCCCCCAGGCTCACCGGATTTCGAAAATCAATGTAGTCCACCGACGCAGTCACCATATAACTGTTCGCGTGCCTGCTCGCCGCCATCGCCGCCACAATGTCCACCAGGTGCATCACGTGCCCGCCCAGCAATTTCCCCAACGCGTTCGTCTGCGCCGGCAGCACCACTTCCGCCATCTCCGAAGCCGACGCTCTCACCGGCTTTCCCTTCATTGGCTCTTCCCGGAATTTCGCCATCATGTCTTTGCCTGATCGTGGCATGTCGCCCTCTTTTCGCTTCGCTTTGGTTGCCTTCGTCCTCCACGTATAATACGAGACGTCGCTATGACCGAACAAAAGAAAACCCGTCGCCAGAAGCTCGAGGAATTCCTCGCCAAAAATCCCACCGACGCCTTCACTCTCTACGGCCTCGCCCTCGAGTGCTTCAACACCGGCGATCTGCCTGCCGCCGAAAAACATTTCCGCGCACTGCTCGACTCCAACCCCGATTACGTCCCCGGCTACCAGATGTACGCGCAAGCCCTCTCCCAAAACGCTCGCCCCGGCGAAGCCAAATCCATCCTCGCCCAAGGCATCGAAGCCGCCACCCGTTCCGGCAACCAGCACGCCCGCTCCGAAATGGAATCCTTCCTCTCCGAATTGGGCTAATCCATACCCCTACACCGTCATTCCCAGCGGAGTCTGCGGAGTGAGGACTCACGCACCTTTCCGGACCGTTCTGCCTCTTCGCGCTCAACCCACCCCAACTCCCCTCCTGTGCTATCTTCTACCGCCGGAGACTCACGGAATGCCCAACCAGGCCGTCCTTCAGGAACAAACCCATGCCGCCGAATCCCGCCTTGCGTGGACCATCGGTGCCATCGCCTTCCTCATCCAAATGGTTTTCAACGGCCGCTACGGCTATTTCCGCGACGAACTCTATTTCATCGCCTGCAGCAATCATCTGGCCTTCGGCTATGTCGATTTTGCTCCCCTCATCGCCTGGCTCACGCGTGGTTTTAGCATGGTCTTCGGCGATTCCCTGCACGCCATTCGTCTGCTTCCCGCGCTGGCCTTTGGCGCTGAAGTCGCTCTCACCGGCTTCATCACTCGCGAATTAGGGGGCAAGCGCTGGGCCATCTTTCTCGCGTGCATCTCCGTCCTGCTCGCTCCCGTGATTCTGGCCAACGGCACACGCCTGGCCATGAACCCGATTGAGCCGCTGTTCTGGATGGGCTGCATCTATGTTCTGCTTCTGGTAATCAATCGCGATCAGCCCAAGCTTCTCGTGTGGTGCGGTATCCTGCTTGGCTTCGGCCTTCTCAACAAGCACTCCACCGTCTTCTTCATCGCCGCTGTCGTTATTGGCTTGTTGCTATCTTCCGAACGCCGCCTGCTCTTCACCAAATGGTTTTTGCTCGCCGCCGCCATCGCCTTCTGCATCGCACTTCCCAACGTCATCTGGCAATACGTCCACCACTTCCCCACTCTCGAAGATCTGCGCAACGTCAAAGCCACGCACAAAAATATTGAGCTCCCGCCGCTCGCCTTCGTCCTGCAACAAATAGGTATGCTTAATCCCTGGAGCGTCTTCGTCTGGCTCGGTGGCCTCTTCTATCTTCTTTTTCATCCCACCGCCAAACGTTTCCGGTTTCTCGCCTATACCTACCTCTTCTTCCTCGCCGTGATGATGTTCCTCAAGGGCAAGGATTATTACGTCGCTCCCATCTATCCTATGCTGTACGCCGCCGGCGCCGTCCTCTGGCAGACCGTCATCTACACGTACGCACGCGTTCGCTGGCTGCGCCGCGCCATTTCCGCATTCATCATCTTTCCTGGTCTTGTGGCCGCGCCACTGGTCCTGCCCATTCTTCCGCCGGAAAAAATTCCCGCGTACATAAATGCTCTCGGCGTCAAAATGACGCACACGGAAAACGGCATGGTCAGCGTTTTGCCGCAGCATTTCGCAGACGAATTCGGCTGGCCCGAAATGGTCGCTGCAGTCGCGGGTGTCTACAATTCTCTTCCGCCCGACGAGCGCGCCAAAACCGCCATCCTCGCCGGCAATTACGGCGGCGCGGGCGCCATCGACTTCTTCGGCCCGCGCTATGGCTTGCCTAAAGCAATCAGCGCTCATCAAAATTATTATTATTGGGGACCACGTAATTACACGGGAGAAAGCGTTATCCTGCTCGAATGGGACCTCGACGACGCCCAGTATTGGTGCGGCAGCGTAAATGTCGGCCCAAAGATCGCGCCGCCGCTAGGCATGGGCTGGGAGCACTACGACGTCCTCCTGTGCCACAACTTCAAACTCCCGCTATCCGAAGCCTGGCCCAAACTAAAAACCTGGAACTAAACTTAAAACTTAGAACTTATAACTTTGTAGGCTTCGCTCAGTTTACACTTCCTGTTCCCATCACAGTAAACGCGGCGGCAGAACTCATCAACCCTATATCCTGTGCAATGCAACGCTCCGCAATGCGATTCACTTCGTCGGCGAGGATGTGCAAAAAGTCTGTCCCGCTGTTGCTAAGCGCCACTCCACAGCGTTTTTCAGTCTTCAGCAACGCCGGACTGGCTAATCTGTACACCCTTGTAAACAGGAGGTCACGCATTTCTGTCTCAGAAACGTCTTCTGCGCAGCAAGCCATCACATAGCCCAACAAGGCTTTCTCAATCTCTAGTGCTCTGATTTCTTCACGCAGCGCTCGCTCAAAATCTTGCACTGTCCTGTTCTTCCTTCGGCGATGTGACCTACGAAACAGAATGTCAAGCCAACGGCGACGGTGCGGCACTCTGCTACCTCGACCTCTCTGCCGTACAATAGCGAATCTGATTGTCGGCCAGCCCGACGAACAAGGTGCTCAAGTCTTCTTCCGTGGCTACATAGAACTCAGGCGCTTCATAAACCACATACATGGTCCGCTCGGTGGCCCGAGCATACCCGTCAGCAATGGCTCGCGCTTGGTTTAACGAACTAAACGAGCGTATGGCCATCAAGTGCTCCTTTACTTGACCTTATTTATGATTTCACGCGCATGCTTGAGCCGTCGTTGCCCAAGCGCAATCACGAACTTGCCTGGCTCATCCGCTGCATCAAACGCCAAAAATGGGCTGGAGATGAAAAAGGCCCGTGAGCGGACGGGCCTTTCTACCACAGGGCATTCTCTACCAACGCTTCGATAGTGCCAAAGAACGCCGTAACAGACCTTGCGCTGGAGCAACTGTGATTGTTTTTGCGGAAGGCGGCACGCGAATTGATGAGGACCTGACCAGGAATAGTGCTCGAGTGCCGGGACCGTTGAGGTAACCATGCGAGTGGTCTTTGACGGGTTCCCGGCCCACTGCCTCCGCGATCCTTCGATATCTGTCACTTGTGACTATTGTATTCGGATCTCGCTCTGAGTAGTGTTCGCCACGAAGGCCTTAACCGCTTCCTACATCGGGATCCCGTCGTCTAAGCAAAAACCATTCAGTAAAGGAGTAGACATGAAAGCGTTTATCACGAGGTCCTTCATTCTGGCAGCACTCTTCGGCACTCTCGTGGCAGTGGGAGCCAGAGCGCAAGGCGGTCCGGCCTTGACCTTCAAGGTTTCTACGCCTTTTATCGCGGGCGATGCCAAATTCCCTGCGGGAACATACACGATTCGCCAGGAACCGGAATCCGATCAAGAGTTCGAGATTTCCAGTGACTCCAAAGCGCTCAGCGCATTCCTCGCCACCTATCAAGGAGACCCGGTCACATCCCGCCAAAAGCCGGAAGTGACGTTTCAGAAATATGGAAACATGCTTATTTTGAAGGGGTTCACAATCCCCGGACTTCCGAAAGCCTTCGTCATCCAAGAAAGCTACGCTGAGAAAAAAGCTGCAAAAACCGGAACTCCAACAAAGGTAACTGCGCCCGCGGAAAAGAAGTAAACGGCCTTGGGATCGAGCAACGCTCCGCCGTATTGAGCACGGACCGGCTCTATCTCTCAGGGGCCAGCACGGAAGAATGAGATAGAATAGACATCCTGGGCCTGTGGCGGAACTGGCAGACGCGCATGACTTAGGATCATGTCCCGCAAGGGGTGAAGGTTCGAGTCCTTTCAGGCCCACCAGATTTTCGGCCCGCGTTGCCGGAACATCTTTCCGGGTCACGATGTTTGACTGTTTACCTCAATTTACCCAGCCATTTGCCATACCTCGGCCCGCGTCGCCGTCGCAGCTCAATCCCTAAGGTTGGCGCTTGCGTAGCGGCCGCTGCCTGAAATCTTGCTAACCGCGCTGGGGTCCGTTAGCGTCGAAGGATGCGGGGTGCCTCTCCACCTCGCGCACTTGAGGCATCGAAACTCTCCGGAACGGAGAGGGAGACAGACTTGACCAATCCACTGATTACCTTGACGACCGACTACGGCACGAACGACCACCTCGTGGGCGTGCTGAAAGGCGTCATCCTCAAAATAAATCCAGATGCGAACATCATCGATATCACCCACGCGGTCGCCCCCTATGACCTGCTCGACGGCGCGCTTCAGATCGCTTCGGCCTACTCCTATTTTCCTCCGCGCACCATCCACGTGGTGATCGTCGATCCCGGCGTGGGCACCGAGCGCCGGCCCATCCTGGTCAGCGGGCAAAACCAATATTTCGTGGCCCCGGATAATGGCGTGCTCTCCGGCGTCTTTGAGAAAGAGCAGAACGTCACCGTTCGCCATCTGACCACCGAGCATTACTTCCTGCAGCCGGTCAGTAGAACCTTCCACGGACGCGATATTTTCGCTCCAGTTGCCGCGTGGCTTTCCAAACACTGGCAGCCCGGCAGCATGGGAGACGTCATCGAGGATTTCAAGCGCTTTGCCTTGCCCAAGCCGAAAGAGTCGGACGGATTGCTGAAGGGCGTGATTCTGAAAGTCGACGGGTTTGGAAACCTGATCACGAATTTCCGGGCCGAGGATTTGGCACCCGAATCGTTGGAAAAAGGCGTGATCCAGTTGCAGGCGGGTAGCCATCCCGTTACACGCATGGTGCACGTCTTTGCCAGCGGAAACGCAAACGAACCAGTAGCGTACATCGGCTCAAGCGGCTACGTAGAAATTGCAGTAAACAAGGGCAACGCCGCAAAAACCCTGGGAATCGGCCGCGGCACTCCGGTCCTGTTGACGAAGTCCTAGATAGCGATCGGTCGCATGTAGCGCCGCGCCTTCAGGCCGGCATCTTGGGTTTTCAACCGTTCAATCCATTCCAAACCTAGCTCAGCGCGATTGTTCGAGCGCTGTCATCTGCGAACGCGTGCGCGGGTCCAGCCAATCGCGCCATGCATCTCCCAACAAATTAAACGCCAACACCGCCAGCAATACCGCGAGCGCGGGAAACACGACCATGTGTGGCGCGTCGAACAGGTGATTGCGCGCGTCGTTCAACATCGCGCCCCAACTCGGCAGCGGCGCAAGAACGCCCAAACCAAGAAAACTCAGCGTTGCTTCCGCCAGAATCGCGCCCGCTATCCCGATGGTGGCTTGAATCAGCACCGGCTGCAGAATATTGGGCAACAGGTGCCGCAACATAATCCGGAAGTGCGATGCCCCCAGAGAACGCGCGGCAAGCACAAATTCCAGTTCCTTGGCCTTCAGAACTTGCGCGCGAGCAAGGCGCGCGTAGCCAGCCCAGCCCGTGATGATCAGCGCCAGAATCACTTTGCCGATTCCGGGGCCAAAAAATGCGGCGAACGCGATGGCCAGCAAAACGCCTGGGAAAGACAGAAACGCGTTGATCAGCAGCAGATTCACAACGCGATCGAAAGCGCCGCCGTGATATCCGGCCAGCACACCCAGCGCAAGTCCGGTCAGCCCGCAGCCCAGCACCACGCAAACAGCAACAAACAGCGAGATGCGCGCGCCATACATCACGCGAGAAAGAATGTCCCGGCCGAGTTCGTCGGTGCCCATCCAGTGACGCAGCGAAGGTGCCTCCAGCCGCGCGGGAAGATTTTGCGAGGCCGGATCGGCGGGCGCAATCCATGGCGCGAGCAGCGCCACGATGACCAACAAGCACGCAATCGCGAATCCCGCGCGAGCCAGAAGACTTTGCCGGAGAAACTGTCGCAGCGGTCCGCCGGTCGTCATGACAAGCGCACCCGGGGATCAATGAACGCGTAAAACACGTCGGTCAGCAAATTCACCAGCACATACGACAGCGCGATCACCAAAATGCATCCCTGCAGCAGCGGATAATCGCGCGAAGAAATGGCCATCACGGTCAACCGTCCAATCCCCGGCCACGAAAAGATAGTCTCCGTCACGATCGTGCCCGCCAGCAGCGTGCCAAACTGCAAACCCAGAATCGTGATGATCGGGATGAGCGCGTTGCGCAACGCATGGCGCAACAGTACCGCCGAAGTGGAAAGCCCCTTGGCCCGAGCAGTGCGAACGTAATCGCTGGAAAGCTCCTCCAGCATCGAACTGCGCACCATGCGCGTCAGAATTGCGGCCAGCGCGGCGCCGAGCGTTGCCGCGGGCAACATGTAATTGAGCGCGCCGCCTCGCCCGGAAACGGGCAGCCAGCCAAGCTTGATGGAGAACAATGTAATCAGCAGCGGACCGAGCGCAAAATTCGGAACCGCGAGTCCAAGCAGTGTAAAGACTCCAATCGCGCGATCCTCATTTGACCCTCGACGGTGCGCTGCAATCACGCCCGCAGGAATCGCGATGGCCGCGCAAACGAGAAGCGCCAAAAACGCCAATTGCAGCGTGGCGGGATAGCGCTCGAAGATCACATGTCGCACCGGCGCCTGAAATTTGAACGATTGTCCCAGATCGCCGCGAACCACATCCGCAAGGTATCGTCCATATTGCACATAGAGCGGCCGGTCCAGCCCCAGCGAATGGCGCAATTGCGCTGCCTGTCCCGGCGCGGCGCCTTCACCCAGCATCTGCTCCACCGGATCGCCCGGAACAATGTGAATCAGGAAAAACACCATCGTCAGCACCAGCCAGATGGCCGGTAGTGTAAGAGCGAATTGACGGAGCAGATAGCGCACCATAGCCGCCGCTCAGCTCCTCTTATCGCTGGAATTTGGTTTGTAAACACTGACCGCCGGTCCCGCGCCAGCCGATTCACCCGTGGAGGCTTCCGGCTCCTTCGGCCGCAGCAACTGAATCTTTACGCGAGCCACGCGCCGGCCATCCATTTCGATCACGGTGAAGCGATAACCGCCATATTCAAAGCTTTCGCCACCGCGTGGAATAAAGCCCAACTGGTCCATCATGAATCCCCCAACGGTGGCGTACGCCGGATCTTCAGGCAGCGCGATGTTGTACTGATTGTCCAGGTCGCGCACGTTCAGCGCGCCATCGAAGATCACGGCGCCGTCGGCGAGCGTGAGCGGCTTCTCCACAACATCGAACTCGTCGTGAATTTCGCCGACCAACTGCTCCAGCAAATCTTCCAGCGTCACCAGTCCAAGGATGCTGCCGAACTCGTCCACCACCATCGCCATGCCCACGTGGCGCGAACGCAATTCCACCAGCAGCTCGCTGGCAGGTTTGGTTTCCGGAACGATCAGAATTTCCCGCAGCACTCGACGGAGATCGAACGGCGGCGGTGCAGGAAGTTTTTCTTCCATGCGGCGTTCGCGATCCAACAACACCCACATCATGTCTTTGATATGCACGAATCCCAGAACATGATCCACGGATTCGCGATACACCGGAATGCGCGAACGCTGCGTGGTCGCGAACATACTCAACACCTCATCCATCGTCGCCTCAATCGGCAACGTATGCATGTCCGGGCGCGACACCATGATCTCTCGGACTTGCAATTGACTAAGTTCGATCGCGCTCAGAATAAACTTCTCTTCACCGACCGCCAGCAGCCCACGTTCCCGCGCCTGCTGAATTTGTATCTGCAATTCCTCCGTCGAGTGCGCAACACCGTGGCCCGTGGGCGACAAAATGCCGAGAGCCTTCACGATCAGGCCAGAAGCGCCATCGAGCAAATCGATGGCCCAACGAAACGTGTTCAAAAACCATTGAAACGGTCGAGACACCATCAGCGCCACGCGTTCCGCGCGCGCCAGGCTGATCGTCTTCGGAACCAGTTCCCCCAGCACAACGTGAATGGCGCTCAAAAAAATGAACGAAACTGTCAGCGCCGCGGCGTGAACAATCAGCAGCGTGTGCACGCTGGCTTGTGCAGGCATCAAGCTCTGAATCAGCGACGAAAATGTCAATTCTCCAAGCGCGCCGATGGCCAGGCTCGTCAGCGTGATTCCAACCTGCACTCCCGAAACCACGCGGTGCAAATCTCCCAGCAAGTGTTCCACAATCTTGGCCTGCATGCTTCCCCGCGCCACCAATTGCTGCACACGCGACAGGCGCACCGCGACCAGCGAAAACTCAACGGCAGCAAAAAAGCCGTTGAGCGCCACGAGCACGAAAACGCCGATAAGGCGCAATAAAAACATCCGCTGGATCATCCCCCAGCGGCATTGTAACAGCCCCGCGCGCCACCAGTTTCTGCGACCGCAGTCTCTGACGCGAGAGCGGCATGGGCTGACTGTTTCAGCGAGGCAGGTTGCGCGCCCAAGCAGCCTCCACTAGACTGGAATTTCCCGATGGAGCGACTTTCCTAGTGCGAACAGTCCTACGGCTACTGCTGTGGATCGCCGGCGTCGTGGCGGTGATCGTGGCCACAGCCATCTGGTGGTTCGTATACCGTCCATTGCCCCAACTCGACGGTTCCGTGGTCGTGCCCGGCTTGCATAGCCAGGTAACCGTGGAACGTGATAATTGGGGCGTGCCGCATATCCGCGCCGCTACCGTCGAGGATTTGGCCGAAGCGCAGGGTTACGTCACCGCGCAGGACCGCCTCTGGCAGATGGACTTGCTCCGTCGCGCGTCGCGTGGCCAGCTCTCCGAAGTTTTGGGCCCTGCCACTTTGAAAATCGATAAGGATTTCCGCCTGCTGAATTTCAGCCGCGCCGCTGATCGCGATTACGCGATGAACAGCCCCGATGTGCGCAAAGTGATGGAAGCCTACGCGCGCGGCGTGAACCTTTACATTCAACAACACCTCACCCGTTTGCCGATTGAGTTCACGCTTCTGAATTACAAGCCGCAGCCATGGCAGCCCACCGATTCGCTGGTGATTGCCGGTTATATGTACCGCACACTGACCGACACGCGCGAGGAAGAAATGGGGCGCGCCATTGTTAGCGCAAAGGTCGGGCCGGAATTGGCGAAAGATCTCTACAGTCCGGAAGCGTCGATGGACCACTTTGTCGTGGGCGATCCTCATGCGGGAAAAGATCCGCGCGCTCAGAGCGATAGCGATCCCGACGAAGACGAAGATGAAATGGATCCGGAAGATGTGTTGAAGGCGCAGCGGGAGCGCGATTCTAGTCCCGCGCTCACTTCCGCTCCTGATGTGACATCAGCGCTGGCAAGTGAAGTACAGGTTTGGCTCCGCGAATCGCAGCAGGAGATTCGCCATTCATTGGGAAGCAACAACTGGGTCGTCAATGGAGAACACACCGCATCCGGAAAGCCGCTCCTCGCCAACGACATGCATCTGGAGCTGAGTCTGCCGCCGATCTGGTATGAGGTTCACCTGACCGCGCCCGAATGGAACGTCAAGGGATTCGCGCTTCCCGGCGCGCCGATGGTCGTCGTGGGTCATAACGACCGAATCGCATGGGGATTCACCAATAACGGCGCTGACGTTCTGGATCTGTACATCGAAACATTCAATCCGGCGAACCCGGACGAGTACCGCGTGAACGGCGAATGGAAAAAAGCCGACGATTATGACGAAGTGATCAGAGTAAAAGGCACGCCGGACGAACATTTGAAAATGCTCGTAACGCGCCACGGGCCCGTCGTGCACCAAGACGGTGCCAAAGGCTACGCAATGCGCTGGACGGTTTTGGAGCCCGGCGCATTGTGCAATTTCTACAACTGGCTCGGTAAGGCGCAAAACTGGGGCGAATTCCGCGAAACGATGAAAGGAATCTGGGGCCCCGGACAGAATGTGGTCTACGCTGACGTGGATGGAAACATTGGCTACATTCTCGGAGCCCGCATACCCATTCGCAAAAAGGGACACGGCGAAGTGCCTGTGCCTGGCGATACCGACGATTACGAATGGACCGGATACATCCCGTTCGACCAGCTCCCGCAAGTGTTCAATCCGGAGAGCGGATTGATCGTCACCGCAAACGCGCGCGTCACTGGGCCGAATTACAAGCCATACATCACCGATCATTGGGAAGAACCTTATCGAACCGCACGGATCTTCGATCTGTTGCGAGACAAGCGCGACCTGCAGCCCGAAGACATGCTGAAAATTGAGACCGATACGTATAGCTATCCGCACCTGTTTTTGGCGGAGCAATTAGTGGCCGCCGCAAAAGTGGCGCCGCCTAAAGATCCCCGCGCGCAAAAGCTTATTCAGGAAGCGAAAAACTGGAATGGCATGGCGGATGCCAATTCCTCGGTCGTCTCTTTCCTTGATGCTGCCTTGTTCCAGACTCTGGATCTGATTCTTGAACCGCATCTCGGGAAAGACACCGACGATTACCACTGGCGGCGCGTGGCGTTTCTCCAGCGGGTCCTGACGGAACGCCCTGCGCGGTGGCTGCCGTCGGACTACAAAAATTATGACGAGCTACTGAGCGCAGCCGCCGACCAAGCCGTGAAGCAACTGGAAGAACGAACCGGTGATAAAGATCCGGACGACTGGGCATGGAAGAAATTCAACTATCTGGACATGCTGCATCCCATTGGCCGCGACGGAATTCTGAAACGATTGCTGAGCATCACGGACCAGCCGCAGTCGGGAACGGTATGGAGCCCGCGAGCCGCCAGCCACCATCACGGCCCTTCCGAAAGATTCGTGGCGAATCTGGCGGACTGGGACAAATCCATCATGTTGATCACCGGTGGAGAATCCGGCCAGACCGGTAGCGAACATTATCGCGACCAGTTTCCCTACTGGTTTCAGGGCAAAGCGATCTACGGCCCGTTCTCCGACGCGGCGGAAGCCAAGGTCAAACGCCACCTGCTGACTTTGCAGCCAGGCTCTTGAGGAATTTCCTTCCATGCCCGAACTTCCTGAAGTAGAAGCCATCGCGCGAACACTGCGGCCCATGGTGCAGGCACAGCGCATCCGTTGCGTGCACGTGTTTCATCCCATCGTCACGCGGCCGCAGCCGGCTTCGCAATTGGTGAAGGATTGTCAGGGTCGGCGCGTTCGCGACGTGCGACGGCATGGGAAATATCTGTTTCTCGAGCTCGATCGCGGCTTGCTCGAAATGCACTTTCGCTTTGATGGCCATCTGATCTGGTTTCCCAACGCAAAAGATTTGTTGCGCCGCGCCAACGTCGAAACCGATAAAAGCCTTCACGTGGACATGGCCTTAGAGTTCGCGAAGGGTGTGCTGGGCTTCGCCGATGGCCGTCACCTGGGCCGCATGCACATCTGGGAATCCGCTGAGTCGTGCCTTCCCTTGCAGCAGATAGGCGTGGATGCACTCTCGCCGGAATTCACGGCAGACTTGCTGAAAAGCGAGCTTAAAGCATCCCACCGTCCCGTGAAGGAATTCTTGCTCGATCAAACGCGCGTGGCGGGCATCGGAAATATTTATTCCTGCGAGGCGCTGTGGCACGCGCAGATCGTTCCGCTGCGCCTGGCAAATTCCCTGAGCGCGAAAGAGTCCGCGAAACTCCATAAAGGAATTGTGTCCGTTCTCCGGCGTGCTTTAGAATGCTGTTTGGACCCGGCGCCCGACTTTCGTGATCCGGACTGGTGGTTTCAGGGTATCGAGAAAATCCTGCGTGTATACCAGCGCGAAGGATCGCCTTGCAGGCGTTGCGGGCGGTTGATCGTGCGTGTGGAACAGGGCGGCCGATCCACGTATTATTGTTCGCATTGTCAAAAATAGTCCGCGGCTCGCAGGGTTTGTGAGCACGCCTCCGGGGAATCAAATGAAACTCGTAGTTCGATCGGTCTGAGAGGAATTGGCGTGAATCAACCTGTATCGAAAAAGCCTGACTTTGAACGCTCGCTGGCGCGACTGGAAGAGGTCGTCCGCAAGCTCGAAAGCCCGCAATTATCACTCGATGAAGCCATGAAACTGTTCGAGGAAGGCGTGGGACTTTCCAGAGAATGCCAGAAACAGCTGGAGGAAGCGGAAGGCCGCGTGGAAATTCTATTAAAGAAGGCCGACGGAAAATTGACCGCGGAAGCATTTGAACCCGAAAGTGAGAACAAATCCTGATGGCTTCCCACCACGAATGGGCGCACAGCTCGATCCGATGATACTTCCCCCGTTTTTTGAAGAAGACAGATTAGCCATGGACGCTCATCTGGAGCGCTTGTTGCCGGGCGAAAGCGTTCCACCGCCGTCGATTCATCAGGCCATGCGTTATTCCGTGTTTGCCGGCGGAAAACGGATTCGGCCGATTCTGTGCCTGGAAACGGCACGCATTTTTGAAGCCGATCCCACGCACGCGCTCTATCCTGGTTGTGCGATCGAATTCATTCACACCTATTCGCTGATACACGACGACTTGCCGGCGCTGGACAATGACGATTTGCGGCGCGGCAAGCCCACCTCTCACAAACAGTTCGGCGAAGCCACGGCCATCCTTGCGGGCGACGGCCTTCTCACACTGGCATTCGAGACGATTGCGGCGGCGCCCGTTTCCGCAGAGCGGCGCGTGGCCATGGTAAGAGAAATCGCCACGGCGGCTGGAACCGTGAATGGGATGGTCGGCGGCCAGGTGGCGGATTTGGAAAGCGAAGGAAAAAAAGTTGTACCAGATACGCTCGAGTATATTCACCGCTCCAAGACCGCGGCCTTGATTCGTGCGTCGGTCACGTCGGGCGCGCTTTGCGCCGGTGCCTCCGGCGAAGATGTGGCGCGACTGCGACGTTTCGGCGAAACCATCGGCTGGGCGTTTCAGGTCACCGACGACATTCTGGACGTTGAGGAATCGTCGGCGGCCCTCGGCAAGACCGCTGGCAAAGACATTGCGCAACAAAAAGCCACATATCCCGCGGTATTTGGCCTGGAGCGCTCCCACGAAATCGCGGAAGAACTGTCCGCCAGGGCCATTAGCGAATTGCAGGTATATGGCGATCGCGCCGAACATTTGCGCGCAATTGCGGAATACCTTGTGGTCCGCCGCAAGTAGAATTCATCCCATGAGTGGAAAATCCACGCGCAAGAGGCTGGACGTATCGCTGGTCGAGCGCGGCCTGGCAGAATCGCGCCAGAAAGCACAAGCCATGATCCTGGCGGGCGAGATCGAAGTCGATGGAAAGAAGGCGGACAAGGCCGGAGCAAATGTTCCCGATTCGTCGCGAATCGAAGTTCACAGCCGGCTGCAGAAATATGTGAGCCGCGGCGGATTTAAACTGGAAGGTGCGCTGAAAGATTTTCAAGTGAATCCGCAAGGGCGCGTCTGCCTGGACGTCGGCGCCTCGACTGGCGGGTTCACGGATTGCCTGCTGCAAAATGGTGCCACGCGTATCTATGCCGTCGACGTGAACACTGATCAGCTCGCCTGGAAACTACATGAAGATGCTCGCGTCATCCGCATCAAGAAAAACGCGCGAGAGTTGACTGCTGGCGACCTGCCGGAACAAGTGGAGCTTGTAGTGGCAGACGTGTCTTTTATTTCCGTGAAAAAGGTTCTGCCCGGAGCCTATGCTTGCGCGAAAGAGGGAGCGGACTTTTTAATTTTGGTCAAACCCCAATTTGAGCTACAGCGCGAAGACGTAGGCAAAGGCGGCATCGTGCGCGATCCTAAGTTGCACGAATCCGCGATTTCCAGCGTGCGTACTGCGGCGGAGGCCTTGGGCCTGACTGTTTTGGGCGTGTCTCCCAGCCATCTGCCAGGAGCGGAAGGCAATCAGGAGTATTTTCTTCACGCCAGGAAAAGCGGCTAAGGTAGAATCCCAATAATCCATGCCCACCTCACCGCACTATAAAGCGATTGGCATTATTTCCCGGCCGCGGCGATCGATTCTTGCCGAGGTACTGCCGAAATTATTGGCATGGCTGCAGGAACGCGGCGTGGCTGCGCTGATGGATCCGGAAACGTCCAGCGCCATAAATCAAAGCGATGCCGGGAAAACGCGCCATCAAATTGCAAAAGAAGCGGATCTGCTGCTGGTTTTGGGCGGAGATGGAACGCTCTTGGCCGCGGCGCGCGAAGCCGCTCCTCACGGCGTGCCGATCCTGCCGATCAACCTGGGCGGACTGGGATTTTTGGCGAGCTTCACGCTGGAAGAGTTGTATCCCGCGCTGGAGGAAGCGCTGGCCGGTTGTGCGCCCGTGAGCGAACGCGTGCTGCTGCTGGCGGAGCGCATGCACGACGGCAATCCGTTGACGCAGCAACGCGTATTGAACGAAGCAGTCGTTCACAAAGGCACGCTGGCGCGCATGATCGAACTGGAGCTTTATATCGACGGTGGATTTGTTTGCCGCTACCGCGCGGACGGTTTGATCGTGGCCACGCCGACGGGCTCGACCGCGTATTCCATGTCGGCCGGCGGGCCAATCGTGCATCCGGCGGTGGAGTCAATCCTGATTACGCCCATTTGCCCGCATACGTTGAGCGACCGGCCGATTGTTGTGCCGGACGCGTCCAAGATCGAACTGCGCATGGAAGAAAATTCGGATTCGATGTTTCTCACGCTGGATGGGCAAACCGGAGTGCCGTTGCAACCGGGCGACCGCGTACGCATCACGCGAGCGATGGAGCGGTTGAAGCTGATCCACCCGCCAAGCAAAACCTATTTTGAGATTTTACGCAGCAAACTGAAGTGGGGCGAAGTCTAGCTTCCGGCAAGCAGATCGGTCCGCAACACATCGGTTTGCGTTTCGCGGCGGCGAATCAAGCGCGTTCGTTTACCATGCACCAGCACTTCGGCGGGACGGCAACGGCCATTGTAATTTGACGATTGCACCATTCCGTACGCGCCGGCAGTCCAGATCGCGACCGTATCGCCGGGTTCCACTTCGCCCAGGGGCCATTCCTGCAAGAAACAATCCCCTGTTTCGCAAACGGGCCCGACAATGTCCGCGCGGCCTGAAGAATGAACTTGCTTCGCGCCCGCTTGACGAATGCGTGTGATCGGGTGTGGCGCGTCATACAACACCGGACGCACAAGATCGTTCATGGCTGCATCGACAATTACAAACGACTTTGACGAATTTTTCTTGGTGTAAATCACATTGGAGAGCAGCACACCCGCAGGCGCGATGATGGAGCGGCCCGGCTCCAGTAGCAGTCCCACACTGAGGGGGCGCACCATTTCCACGATCATCCGCGCGTAGACTTTCCGAGGCACGGGAGTTTCGTGCGTGTAGCGCACGCCCAAGCCGCCACCAAAATCGAGATATTTCAGCGCGATGCCTTCCTTGCGAAGATCCAACAAATAGCCGGCTAAACGATTCAGCGCTTCGCGGAATGGTCCGAGGCCAATGATCTGCGATCCGATGTGCGCACTGATTCCCTGCCAGCGGATGTGCGTGGAATTGCGGTGCTGCAGATAAAGAACTCGCGCATCCGGCCAGCTCACTCCAAATTTATGCTGCGAAAGGCCCGTGGAAATGTGTGGATGGCCGCCGGCCTTCACGTCGGGATTCACGCGCAAGGAAACACCGGGAAGTTGCGCGGGGCCGTTGCGGCGGTGCGACGATTCTTCCAGAAGAACCTCCAATTCCTCGGCCGATTCCACATTGAATTGCAGAATCCCCGCCGCGCTCTTCCCCTTGTGCTTGTATGCAAGTCCGGCGCGGATTTCCTCGCGCGTTTTGCCCACGCCGCTGAACACGATGCGATTCCCTGGTACTCCGATCCGTGCGAGGTGCTCCAATTCCCCGCCGGACACGATGTCGAAGCCGCTGCCACGTTTCGCGAGCAACTGCAGGATGGAGAGGTTGCCATTGGCCTTCACGGCAAAACACAACAAATGCGGCACGCGATGCAGTCCGCGGTCCAATTCGTCGAATGCATCTTCCATCGCGCGCTGGCTATATACGTACACGGGCGTGCCATAACGCTGGGCGATCTCGCGCAGCGCTACGCCTTCGCAAAACACCTCGCGGCCGGAACCTTTGCGCGCTTTCTTCCACGCAAACTGCGGCGTGAAGCTTGCTGGATCGACATACGGAAGATTTCTTCGGGACCCCGTGGCAGGACTCATTTTACTTTCAGGACCACGAGAGTGCGGTCGTCGGAGAGCGGAGCGTTCTGCGTAAACCAGTCAACTTCGCGCAAAACCAAATCGGCAATTTCTGTCGCGGTCAGTTCGTGATGTTGCTCGATCAGGCGCATCAGGCGGGTTGTGCCAAAGAATTGGCCTTCCGTATTCGCGGTTTCCGCGATGCCATCGGAATGGAACACAAGGATGTTGCCGATTTCGAGCGTGACGCTCCAGTCGTCATAATGCACTTCTTCAAAAATGCCGAGGGGAAAACCCGTCAACTCGATCTTGTCGCAGCGCCCGCCCTTGTAAAGCAACGGCTGAGATTGCCCGGCGTTCGCCACGCGAAGTTTTTGTCGGCCCTTTTGCCAGGTGGCAAAGCACGCCGTCATGAAGCGGCCCTCGATGCGGCGTTCCCCGACCAACTGATTCATCTGCCGCAACATTTCCGCCGGCTGCAATTTTTGCGGCGCCAGACTGCGCATGATGCCGATGGCCACGGCGCCATAAAGCGCGGCCGCCGTGCCTTTGCCGCTGACATCGCCGAGAGCGATACCCAACTGCTGTGGCCCGTAGCGCAGAAATTCGTAGAGATCGCCACAAACTTCGCGCGCAGAGACGTAGCGTGCGGCGACATCGAGACCGTAATCGTCAGCCGGCGCCGGCCGCAGCAGCGCGCCCTGGATGCGCTTGGCAGCCTGCAAATCACGTTCCATGCGCGCTTCGCCTTGGGCCACTTGCTCGTACAGGCGCGCATTTTCGACAGACACCGCCAAATTTGCGGCGAGGATCGAAAGCGTCTGCACGTGATCCTGCGTAAAGTAATTTAGCTGCGGACTTTCCAGATCCAGCACGCCGATCACTTTGCCTTTGTGCATCATGGGAATGGCCAACTCAGAGCGCGTTTCGGGATTGATCATCAGATACCGCGGATCGGCAGTCACGTCTGGCACCAGGACCGGCTCGCGCAGAGTCGCCGCGGCGCCCACGAGGCCTTCGGATGCGGCCGCGCGCAACTTCCCCTGCACTCTCTGGCCATGCTTCACGTCGAGGCGATGTCGAAAAACTTTCTGCTCGTCGTCGTAAAGCATGATGCTGAGGATCTGATAATCGATCACGCGCTTTACAAGCTCGGCCGTTCGCCGCAGCAATTCCTCCACATCCAGGATGGAGCTGATTTCGCGGCTCACTTCGTTAAGGACAAGGAGCGTTTCAGCCTGAGTTCGTACCTGCTGGAACAACCGCGCGTTTTCGATAGCTATGGCAAGGCGGTTCGCCAGCACGGAAAGAATGTTTTGCTGATTCTTGGTGAAGTAATCGACGTGGCGGCTTTGGATATCCAGCACACCCACACATTTGCCGCGAAACATCAACGGCACCGCAAGTTCCGAACGCACGCTGTCAATTGCATTGATGTAACGCGGATCCTGCGAAACGTCGCTGACGCGGACAGGATGGCCCGTGCGCGCCGCCGTGCCCGTAATTCCCTGCCCAACCGGAACTTTCAAATTTTCCGCGAGCCCCGGCGGATACCCGATCGCGAAGCGGTGAGTCAGATAGGCACCGTCGCTATCCACCATCAATACACCGAACAGCTCATAGTCGATATGCCGCTTAATCAGCACCGCGGCATGCGCCAGCACTTCGTCGAGGTCCAGCGACGCATTGACCTCGTCGCCGATTTCCGCAAGCGTGGACAAAACTTCCGGGCTGTTGTCTGTGGTCAAACTAGATTGTGTTTTAGAGTCAGTGGCTTCCATGAATCTTTCAATTATAACAGGCGTACTGCCCGGCACCGAGATTTGCGACCAATTCCCTTTATTTATGCGGGTTTCGCTTTGCCCTTCGGGGCAAACTGCAGCACGCAAACATCGGGCAGATTGCGATAGCGCTCGTCGAAATCCAGGCCGTAGCCCACGACGAACTCGTTGGGAATCACGAAACCGATGTAGTCCGCACGCACGTCCGCGATGCGCCGTTCCACTTTATCCAGAAGAACGACCACCCGCAGGTGCTTCGGCTTCTTTTCCTCGAAGAATCGCAGAAGGTATTTCAGCGTAAGCCCGGTGTCCAGAATGTCCTCGACCACAATCACGGTCTTCCCTTCAATGCTCACGTCCAGATCCTTGATCAGTTTCACTTCGCCGGTGGAATCCGTGCCGTGGCCATAGCTGGAAACGGACAGGAAATCGAAAGAAACTTCGCCGCCCAAGTCTCGCGCCAGGTCCGTCAAAAAGAAAACAGAACCCTTCAGGACGCCGATAAGATGGAGCGGTTCCGAAGGAAAATCCCGGCGAATTTCCTTCGCGAGTTGTTTGAGCCGCGTCTGCACACGCGCATCGGAAATAAGAACGCAGACGGATTCACCGGAGCGAAGGCCGGCAAAGGTTTTTGAGGAGCCTGCTGCACGCTTCTTGGTCACGCCTGGAGTTCCTCCTGAAGTCTATTCCACCCAATCGGCAATGAAGATATTTGTTTCGTGAGGGGCTTTACCGTTGCGATTGGAGGCCCACACTAAGCGTTTCCCGTCGGAACTGAACATGGGAAATCCGTCGAAATCGGGGTGATAGGTGATGCGTTCCTGGCCGCTTCCGTCTTCGTTGATGACATAAAGATCGAAGTCGCTCCCATTCTTCGGATCTGCTTGATTGGATGCGAAGATGATGCGGCGGTTATCCGGCAACCAGTACGGAGCAAAATTTGCGGCGCCGTTGCTGGTCACTTGGTGTTTATTAGAGCCGTCCGCATTCATCACCCAAATTTCCAAGTTGCCCGGGCGAATCAATCCGGCGGCAAACAAATCTTTGTAATCCTTAACCTGTTCGGGCGTTTTAGGATGCTCCGCGCGGTATACGATTTTCTTGCCGTTGTAGGACCAGAACGGTCCGCCGTCGTAGCCAAGTTCGTTGGTCAATTGCTTCACGTTGCTGCCATCGGCGTCCATAGTGTAAATGTCCAGGTCGCCATTGCGGGTGGACGTAAAGACAATGTGCTTGCCATCGCGCGTGATGGTGGATTCCGCATTGTAGCCGGCGGCATGCGTCAATTGTTTCAGGTCGGTGCCGTCTGGTTTCGCGGTGTAAATCTGGTACGAACTATAAATGGGCCAGACATA
This sequence comes from Candidatus Acidiferrales bacterium, assembly GCA_963701055.1. Lineage (GTDB taxonomy): Bacteria > Acidobacteriota > Terriglobia > Acidiferrales > UBA7541 > Acidiferrum. The sequence goes on from OY969563.1 coordinate 3,882,511, forward strand.
GCCGTGGGAATAATCCGGCTTGGGCGGGCACTCCGCGCTGGTGGCGTGCGTGGAGGAAAACAGGATACGATCGCCCGAAGGAAAGAAATAACTGCACGTGGTGCGGCCCTTCCCGGTGCTCACCAGCTTTGGCACCGACGGTTTCCCGTCGGGCGTGTCCACCGTTATGGTGTAGATCTGATCGCAGGGCACGTCAGTCCCCTGATGCTGAAAAATCAGTTGTTTGTCGTCGCTGGAGAAATAAGCTTCGGCGTTTTGTCCGCCAAACGTCAACTGGCGAGCATTGCGCAGGTGCTTTTGCTCCGCTGGCAACAGCGGAGAATCAGTAGCGCTTGTCTGGGCAAATACAAATAGCTGGCGCGGACCATAGAGACACGCCGCAGTAAGCAGCAGCCCCATTGTGATTCCAGCCCAACGGCCTTGTTTCAAGAGGTCCCCCGGCATTCGCTCTCCAAGTCCTCGGCGATTGCTATTTTCGTTGCTCCAGCTTCACTTCGACCTTCAGTTCTTTTCCATCGCGCAAAACCGTGACCGGCACTACGTCGCTCACTTTGCTGCGGCGAAGCGCGTCCGTAAAATCGTAAAGATTCTTGATGGGCTTGTCACCAAATTGAATCAACACGTCCCCACCCTTCAGCCCCGCCTTTGCCGCGGGCGATCCCGGCTTCACGTCCGAGAACTTTACGCCATTTTCCGTTTGCCCAAAATCGGGAATCGAGCCGAAATACGGCCCATAGCCGCCGCCACCGCCGGACACGCCGGAGTGGGGATTGTTTTCGGCCACCGTGATAAATTTCGGCCGCTCGGGATCGGAAGCCAGTGCCACGATTACGCGGCCGATCACGTTCAATAATGCCGCGGCAGAGTCCGGATTGATCTTTTCCCAGGTATCCGAAGGCTTGTGATAATCCGCATGCAGCCCCGAGAAAAAGAACAGAACCGGAATGCGCTTGGTAACAAAGGATGTGTGATCGCTGGAAGAATAACCGCTGGAAGAAATCTCGAACTTCAACGTTGAATCGCCATGGGCCTCATCAAGGGCTTTCAGAAACGTCGATCCAGTGCCCGCGCCGCCGATATAAACCTTGTCGTCTTTGATGCGGCCGATCATATCCATATTGAGCATGGCCACGGCCTTTTCCAGAGGCTTGGTCGGATCTTTCACCCAGGCGGCCGAGCCGAGCAGGCCAAGTTCCTCTCCCGCGAAGGACATGAAAAGAATGCCGCGTTGCAATTGGCCCTTGAGGGGAGAAAGAAGGCGCGCGAGCTCCAGAACGCCCGCGGTCCCCGAAGCGTTGTCGTCCGCGCCAGGGTGAATCTGCCCGATCTGCGACGGCGCGAGCGAGTCGAACGTGCCGCGGCCAAGATGATCGTAGTGCGCGCCGACGATGACGTATTCGTCGGTCTTACCGGGAAGATACGCGACGACGTTGTTGACCGTGGCGCGGAGCGTCTCGATATCGACAGTGACGGTGGCGTGCAGATTTTCGGGAAATGCAAAAGAGGCCGGCTTGGAGCTGGAATTAATTTGCTCCTGAACTTCTTTCAAGGATTTGTCCGCAGCTCGAAACCAGTCGTCGGCCACGGTGTTTTTCACTTGAGCGAATAGCAGCCCGACATCTTCAGGACCACCGACGCTGCCAAAACGCGTCAACAAATCCTCTTCGCCCTCGCCCAGCTTTCCGTTCACCAGGATCATGCCCTTGGCGCCGTGATTGCGAGCGTTGATCGCTTTGGTGATCAGTTGCGCGTGCGCCGTCAGCCCTTGATTTCCACTTTTCGCGGCAAAACCGCTTGGCTCGTAACGCAACACGACAACAATCTTGTCTTTAGCATCGATTCCCGCGTAATCGTCGTAGCCAAATTCCTCCGCGGTTGCGCCATAGCCGGCAAAAACAAGCGGGGCGGATGCGGTTCCTGAACCGGAAAAACTAAACGGCACGTAATCCTGATTCAGGTTCAGCGCCGTTTTTGTTTCACCATTTTGCACCAGCAGGTGATTCTTGCCTTTCAGCTTCGCGCCAGTCGTTACCGTGAAGGGCTGGAGGTAGCCCTTTGTGCCGGCAGGTTCCAGGCCAAGGCTCTTGTAGCGCTCAACAAGAACATGTTCCGCGCGCGTCAACCCCCTCAAGCCGTCGCCGCGGCCCTCCATTTTCGGTTCGGTTAGAGTTTTAATATCGTTCAAGAACCGCTGGGGATCAGCCGGGCTTAGCTGAGTTGAGGTCGGCGCCGCTAACAGTAAAGAAGCGGCAAAAAACAGCGCCAATGCGTGTGCAGGGCGAGAGATTTTTCTGATGTGAGGCAACGTCCAGCTCCGAAGATTCTGTTGATTCTCTGACCAAGTTTTCCCATCCTATGTTCTGCCCTCAAAGCTGTCAAATCAGAGGGCCGCCAGGCGCGCAAAGAGGAAAAATGAACCAAGGCAAACCAGTTTTGCCGGAACCGTGGCTTCGCGGGACGCTCACAGAAATGCCTGCTGTGCCGCGCGCGGTGCTGCACGCTTTGGAGCTGGCGAAGGAAGATCTTTGGAAATGGTGCTTTCCCCTCTCCGATCAGCAACTCAATGAACGCCCGGGAGGGATTGCGCCGGTGGCTTTTCACTTGCGGCATATTGCGCGAAGCGTGGGCCGGCTGCTCACGTACGCCGAGGGTGGGGCGCTGGATGAAACGCAGTTAGCTCTGCTGAAATCTGAGCTCGATCGTGAAGCGGAACATGACGCGCTGTTCGCAGAGTTGCAAGCCGCCTTGGATCAGAGCGCGAGCCGCATACGTCAACTCGCTTCGGCTGATCAGGAAACGCCGAGAGCTGTGGGCAAGAAGCAGTTGCCGACGACGATCGGCGGGTTACTGGTACACGTCGCCGATCACACTCTGCGCCACGTAGGCCAAGCAATCACCACGGCGAAACTCGTAGCAAAGCACTAAGAATTTATTACTCCAGCGAAGCTCGCAGTTATACTTATCCGGCTCGAACTATGGCGCAACTGCTCAAGTCGACGTTTCTGATGCTCACGGCGCTCTTCCCTATCGTGAATCCGCTGGGAGGCGCTCCGCTGTTTCTTTCATTGACGCATTACTATTCGCCCGATGAGCGAAAACTGCTTTCGCGGCGGATCGCGATGAACAGCGTGGTGCTGATCGTGGTTTCTTACTTCATCGGGACGCATATTCTGGCGTTTTTCGGAATCTCGCTGCCAGTCGTTCAAGTCGGCGGAGGACTGGTATTGGCTTCGACGGGCTGGGCACTCCTTAAGCAAAAAGACGACGACAGCACGAAGGCGGATGTCCATCGCAGCGTAGGGGCGCAAGATCTGTCCACCAAAGCTTTTTATCCGCTCACGTTGCCCCTGACGGTTGGACCCGGATCAATCTCCGTGGCCATCACGCTGGGCGCGAACGAGCCACACACTGACCATCTGATTATTTTCTCCATGCTGGGAGCGGTGATCGGGGCAGTGCTTATCGCGGCATCGGTCTACCTTTGTTACGCATTCTCGGACCGGCTGGCACGGGTTCTCGGGGAAACGGGAATGAGCGTGATCATGCGCCTCTCTTCATTTCTGCTGGTGTGCATCGGCGTGCAGATTATCTGGAACGGTGTATCCACACTTCTGAAATCAGTGCCGCACTAGCGGGGCCTTGGCCTTTGTTGCTTTATTCCACTGCGGCAACTTGCGTTTGCCGAGCAGCACCTCAGCAGCCCACGTTCCGAAATAAACGGATTGCGCCACGCCATGGCCAGAGAAACCGCCAACGACGATGGCATCCTTGCTTTCCGGATGATGCTCGAACACCGGCACCCAGCCTTCCGTGATGCAGATAGGACCGCCCCAACGATGCGTGAACTGCACGTTCTTGAGAGCCGGATGAAATCCCGCGATGCGCTTTTGTAAGGCGTCATATAGCTCGAGCGCTTCGCCCTCGTCGATGTCCAGCGTGTTCAGTCCCGCGGGATCGTCAAAAAAGACCAGGCCGCAACCGAAAATAATGGCGTCTCCCAACAACCTGCCCCAGAGGTAAGGCAGATCGACGGTGTAAAAGGGCTTGCGTTCGCCGAGGCCGATCTTGTCCAGTACGTCTTCGCCAAGCGATTCTGTCATCATCGCGCTAGTAAACGCGGAGTGGGAGCGATCCTTCATGCCATTCAAATCGGGAGCAAACGCGTTAGTGGCAAACAGAACGTTTTTGACGCGAGTGGTTCCGGCGGCGGAAAGAATGCTGATTTGTTCCGAGAATCTCACTTCGAGGACGGCGGCATGTTCAAACAGCAAGGCTCCTGCACGTTCCGCCGCGCGCGCCAAACCGCTAACCACCTTTCCCGGATTGATAGTGCCGCCGGGGACTTTTGCGACCGCGCAAAGTTCGCCCGAATCCTTCCAACGGATCGGTGAGTTCTTCAAAGGTTTGGAGCGGCCCAATTCGTAAACGCCAGGCAGAGTCAAATCGCCATCGACGGTTAATTCCTTAAGAATGGATTGGTAGTGCGCCAAAACGTCACCGAGGCCGGGTAAATCGCCAACCGCCGATTCGCTTAATGCCATGCCCCCGGTATGTCCGCTTGAACCAGCGCCAATGGATTCAGATTCAAAAAGCACGACACGCTTTTTCGGCGCCAGCGTTTTCAGCCAAGCAGCCGCGGCGAGTCCCGTAAATCCGCCGCCAATGACGGCGACATCCACGGTAGCTGGCAGTTCCTTACGTGAGGCAACAAAATCAATTTTCCACGGCCGATTGCCCCAATTCTTGCGTGATCCCATTCTTTTTCCCTTTAGGCGCGCAGTACGTTGCATTGGATGGCTGGAGACACAACAAAAGCTACATGAACGCGGGACGAATTAATCTGGGGGACACCGTGGAGGCTTGCCGGCTGGAAGCCGGTGCTACCAAGAGGAAGTCGCCGCGCTGGCTTTAGTCTAAACCGAAGACCGCTACGCTGGAGGAGGTGCCAACGTAGACCTTGCCATTCGCCACCATGGGAGTGATGAACTTGTTGTTGCTGAAATTGTCTTTGCCACCTGAAGCCTGATTGGAATTGTAAAGTTCTGTAGCGAGATTTGTCGCGTCATACGCGTGAAGCACCGCAGGGCTGCTATTCTCCACCACCCACACAATACCGTTGGAGGTGCCACTGGCGGAGATCACAGGGGTCGCGCCTGGGTAGCCGAAGGTGTGCGTCGAGCGAGTAGCTGGAGTCCCGGCCAATTGACCATTGGTGATCGGGAAGGACTTGATAGCGTCATTGACCGCGCCGTAGTAGACGGTTCCGTTGAAGTAGCTGGGTTTGGAATAAACGCCGCCGGCAAGCTGCCCGGAGATGAGCTGATAAATATTATCGGCGTTGCCGTTGAATTTTCCCATGTTGTCGCGATTGACGACGTAGATGTTGCCATCCTTGCCGGAGCCGACGGCGAGATGGTGCGTCGCGGCGCCGTTGTCGACGATGTCGGGAAGAAGCAGTTCCCCGCCGGAGCCGAAGTCGGTATCTGAATCGGATTCGGCGACAGTATTGAGCGGGGTGAAATAGTCGAGTAGAGCCAGTGGAGTGGTCGAACTGATTTTGGCGAAACAGTTGCCGCAGTCGCCGTTGGTGGGAAAACCGCTTGCGTTCAATGTGGTGTCAAAATCCCCGTTGCCCAGGATGAAGTAGATATTCCCGGAGGCGTCAGCGCCGGGCGCACCGCCTGCCATCCAAATAGCGCCTTCGCTGCCGTTGGGAACGAGATTGAGGACGCCGGTCTGCGCAAGAGTATCGGCGTTATAGGCAATCACCCAGCCGGTGTAAGGGCGATCGTCGCAATGCGAGGCCCACGTGGTGTAGATGGTGCCGTTGAGTTCGAGAAGGCCGGCGCGTTCCTTGTATTGTTTCGGATCGAACACCACGTTGCCGCCCGAACTGTTGTCTCCGGTGCCGGGATAAGTAGCCTGGATCGTGGTGGGCCCGCCGAAGAGCTCTGCTCCTGTAATTAAGTTGAGAGCGTGAATGCGCTGATAGTAGGTCCCGTTCGAATCTTTAGACATGGCGACGAAGTAGATGGCATTTCTTCCGCGGTCGATGACCGGAGTGGAAGTGATGCCGATTTTTGGAGTGACCTGGCCGCAGCCGCGATTGTCGCTGGGAGTTTCTCCGCTGAGCAGCGCGCTGACTTGCCACAATGCGGTTCCACCGCTGGAAGTGATGCTGTCGGCGTCAAACGCGTAGATGGAATCATTCTCGGTAACCACATAGAGAACGTTCTTCGTGCCTTTGCCGGCAATGGCGAGGTTTGAGAGCAAGAGCGGCTGAGCGTCCACGAGGCCATCGACGGCAAATTCGCCCAATTTTCCAAACGAATTGACGTTCACGTTTGTCGTGGTCAGCGTAATTTCGTTGACGTTCTGGCCAGTGCGGAGATTGTCGTAGTGATAGGTGACCACATCGATGGACGAACCGGCGGAGCTCGAGGGATTCACAGTTAAGGTGGCGACTCGACTGGTAACGCTTCCCGCGCTGTTGCTAATCGTCACGCGAAACTGCTCGCCGCTGTCGGCGGTGGTGGTCAGCGGCGTGGTGTACGAACTCGATGTTGCGCCCGAAATGTTCACTGTGTTTTTCTGCCATTGATACGAGAGAGACGCAGTGCCGGCGGCCACGACAGAAAATGTGGCAGCGGTGCCGGCCGTGACGGTCTGATCCGAGGGCTGGGTGGTAATCGTTGGAGCGGTGGCGGCCGCGCCATTGACTGTAAGCAGCGCGGACTGGCTGGTGACCGTGCCTGCGCTATTGGTGACGATAACGTCGAACATGGCGCCGTTGTCGCTGGAGGCGGTTGCGGGCGTTGTGTAGGCAGCACTCGTGGCGCCGCTGATGTTACTGCTGTTTTTTTGCCATTGATACGAAAGCGGAGCGGTGCCGGAAGCTATGACGGAAAAGTTCGCGGTCTGGCCAAGGGTGACAGACTGGGCCGCAGGCTGCGTGGTGATGGACGGAGCCGTGGGAGCGGGGTTTCCGCTGCCTGTGCCGCCGGAGCCGCTGGTCACGTGGGACGAAGAGCAAGCCATCAGACCCAAAGCAACAAAGGTGGCAGCGAGAGAAGCAACGGTTCGAGGCGCCAAGGGGCAGTTACGCACGGAATTCTCCCTAGTGGGCTAGACGTAAACCAGTGGCACGGGCCGGGCGCGGAACGTACTCAGCATACCTTGCCCGATTGCGGCTTACATCTGGCCAAAAGGTCAGTTTCCGGGTAACGCAGAATGCATGGTTCTGGGACTGGCGGGGACACCGGCTTACAGATATTTGATCAGCACGACCTCGTTGCGCGTTTCGTTGTAGACGAGCTCATCCACGAGTTGTTGCGTCAGCATCAATCCCAAGCCGCCGGGGCGCAATCCTTTGGCTTCCCTTTCCAGCATGTGGGCCATGGGATTGTCCTGTGGATTATTGATGGCCGCATGTTTCAGTTCTTCCAGCTTGAAGCCGGGGCCGGGATCGTCGAGGCGGTACATAAGGATGCGCTTGGTCTTGATGTAGGAGACACGTACTTTTTGATTGGGATCGAGATGGCCGCCCCACTCGATGGCGTTGTTGAGCAGTTCGCGAAAAGCGTAACCGACCTTTTCAATCACTTCGGGTGGCAAATCCATGTCCATGTGCATGAGGAAACTTTGCACCCGGCTAACCACGGAGCGCTCGCAAGGCACCATCAACTCAACCCACTGCGCATTTGCGGAGAGCACTTCGATGGCGGGCACTTCCGGGCTTGTAGAAAGCGCATTTTCCACGCTGGTGAGTATCGTGGTGGCATCCAGAGGTTTTTTCAGGAACTGATACACACGGCCGCGCAGCGCGGCAAGCAAGGTGTCCGAGGTCTGGTCCGACGTCATAACGACGATTTTGGGAATATATTTTTCGCCGTGAAGATGGCCCAGAAAACCGAGCCCGGTCATTTTCGGCATCCAGATGTCCAGAAGAACCAGGTCAAATTTTTTCTTTTGAATGGCGCGCAGCGCCGCAACGCCATCGGAAGCGGTGGCGACAAAATAGCCGGCCTTCTTCAGGATGCCGGGCAACATTTGCCGCGTTGTGGCATCGTCATCAACGACAAGGATGCTCGCCATGTCTACGCTCCGGGGGAATGAGTCTGCTCCGTCGTTTAAGGCGACAGTCCTAATGCGATTTCCGCTTAGGATCGAAACGCCGGAGCTTGGTTTTGGGACTTGCTCCCCGGCTGGGGGAACGCTTCTGTCCCGCGTATCCTCTCAAATTTGCTTCCAACTTCGCAATCTCTTCCTTCAGGCGGTCGTACACGGCGGCGAGGCCGGTGAAGTCATTGGCGCGGGCGGATTCTTGCAACTTCTCGGCATGCTCGCGAGCCAAGTTTGCATCGAAGATGCTTACGGAGCCTTTGACCGCGTGCGCCAGGGAAGCGAGGCTTACGCCATTCTTTTGTTTCAGCGCTTTTTGCATTGCGATTACGCGCTTCGGCGTGTCGCGCAGGAATGTGGAGATCATCTGCCGAGCCAACTTTTCGTCGCCGCCAACGCGCTGCAGCAGATTTTCGGAGGGCGTGCGCACCGCTGCGGGCGAGGGCTTTTCTTCTGTAGCTGACGATGCAGGCGAAGCCGTTCCGCGCAGCAATGCATCAAGAGAATCGAGCCGGAAGGGCTTGCCGATTACGGCATCGAAGCCCAGTTGCAAGAGGCGTTCGCGGTCCAGGTCGCTGTTGTATCCCGTAAGCGCAACAACCATCACCGGTCCGAACCCTGTTGGACGTTCGCGAATCGCTTTAAGTACCTCGGGACCGGTCATCACGGGCATGTCTTCGTCCAGCAATGCGACGTCGAATGCTTCGCGTTGCAGAGCAGCCAGCGCTTCCTGGCCATTGGCGACCGCAACGACGTGGTGTCCATTCCGCTGAAGCTGATCCGCCGTCAGCATGCGAATTTCGCTTTGGTCGTCCGCAAGAAGTACGCGCGCGGGAGATTTTCTCGGCGGAAGTGATTTGGATTGAGTCATCCTGGCCTTCACTTTGACCTTTTGAGGCAGAGATTGCAGTGACGGAGCGGCCGCGCCTTGGGGCAGCCGGAACCAGAACCGTGAACCTTTCTGGGGCAAGCTTTCACAGCCGATTGTGCCGCCCCAACGTTCCACGGTCAGGCGGCAAAAGTACAATCCCAAACCTGCCTTACCTCCATTCTCCTTTCCTTTCGAGAACAGCGCAAAGATCTGGCTAGGGGACAAATCGGACGGGAGGCCTGGGCCTTCGTCGTCCACAAATGCGCGGACAAATCCGTCATCGTGCGCCAAGCCAATCGTGACGACAGAGCCCGCTGGCGTATAGCGAAGCGCATTTTCCAATAAGTTGGAGAAGATTCGTTCGATTCTGGTTGCTTCTCCGTTGACCCGCCATTCCGCATGCTTGTCCATGCCTTCGCTTAACCGCAAGCGCACACCTTTCGCGGCGTAAACGGGGGCAAACGCCTTCAGAACCGATTCCGCGCAGGTCAGTAAATCGGGTGCGGAGCTGGTTTGGTTTTCCGCGTTGAGCGAAGCCTTCAGGTCGGCGGAGAAGACTTGCAGGATGTCTCTGATCATCGTGGACTGCTGGTCACCGGCCCTTTTGCCCAGTTCCAGCAAGCTTTTTCCGCGGCTGCTGATCTCCTCGCCGGTCATGCAATCGAACGCGACGCTCATAACGCTGAGGGGCTGCGACAGGTCGTGGATGATGCAGTGAAGCAGGATTTCCTTTTTCTGGATTTCGCGCTGAAGGCGCTCGTGGTCCAGAAGAGAGTTGCGCGCCGTCTGAAGAAGCTGCACGCGCTCCTGAAACTGCGGTTCCGCGCTGTGAAGGGCCAGATAGCGCCTCCCCTCCGACTGCAGCGCAATCGCTTCCAGAGGAATTTCTCTACCTGCCGGCGATTTCTCAACCCAGGTTTCCGATTGGCAGACACCTTTGCGGTTGGAATCCCAAAACGCATCCGCTTCGAACAGGAAATTCTCCAAAAATGGAGATTTCTCGGCGATGGCAATTTCCGAATTGTGCGTAGGCAGTTCCCAAAGCTCGTTAAGCCATGCGGGTGCTGGGGAAAGCAGCTCAAATTGTCCATGCCCCTTGTGCTCGAGGAGCACGAATCTGAGTTCGCGAAGAAATTCAGGCAGGGGGCCGGCCATGGGTCAACCTACGATTTTCCGCGCCAGTTGAACGAACGCCTGGTCGACGTGTTCACCTGTCTTGGCGCTGGTACGGAGAACAGTCCAGTGCTTTGCCGCGAGTTGCGCTTCGTTTTCGGAATCGATTTCCCACTCGTCGGCAAGATCGCTTTTGTTGATCAGGAAAATGAAAGGCACGGGCCCGATTTCTTTGCGAGCGCGCTCCTCCAGAAACTCCGCCTTTTCAAGCGTGGCTCGCCGCGTCCCATCGGCAACGAGCAGGTAACCGGCAGTCCCATTAAAGTGCGACCATCGGATTTTCTGAAAATCGTCGTCGCCATAGAGATCCCAAAGCACCAAGTTGATTTCCGTACCGTTTACTTGCACGACTTTTTTATCGATTTTGACGCCGACGGTCGTTAGATAAGTGTCCGAGAAAAAGCCTTCGACAAAACGGCGCACCAGGCTGGTTTTGCCCACAGCAAAAGAGCCCAGCATGCAAATTTTCCTCTGGATCATGGCTGGGAAGCAGAACTCGTTAGCACGCGAAACGTAACGCTGCGATTGAACTTGCGATTTTCCTCGCTGTCTTCGGGCCGAACCGGCTCGGCAGTGGCAACGCCCTTTGCCTGAATGCCTCCCGCGGGAATACCCAACTGAATCAACTGCGCCACGATGCGCTCCGCGCGGCGTTGGCTCAGATTCTGATTCGCGGATTCGGCGCCCGTCGAATCGCTGTGGCCCACAACCACGATTTTGACCGTGTCACGTGAGAGCATCGGTGCATTCAGCAATTCCTTTAGGGAGGGAAGCACTTCACGCAAGTTGGAGCGCTCCGCGGAAGACAATTCGGAACTGGCCAAGGGAAACCGAACCAGAGTCGATTGAACTTTGTTCTTCGCCTCATCAAACGCGACCTGCTCCGGCGTGGAGTGGCCGAAATCGAGCGCGCGGATGCCGGGAATTAACGGCGCGCGCGATCGCAAATCATTCAGCCATTTGGCGGAGGGCCGCCCGCCCACATGCAGAACGCCGTCGTTCACGGAAAGGGATACGCCCGGAGGCGGCGCAAACGCAAGAATCGCGCGCTGCTGGATCAGCGGATCGTCGAGCGCATAATACGCACGCCAGTGAAATTCCGCTTGCGAGGGATCGAGATGCGCGTCATTCACAAATTTCATCGGATCTGGTGACAATGGATCGCGCAGGCCGTGAATGACGAAGCGGCCGTGTTCGCGCGCGAAGGAGGTGATCGTCAAACCGGGCTGATTGCCAAGCGTTGCAGCCAGATCATTCCAACGGCGATACTGCCACGAGCGCCAGCCCAGCCAACCACCGATGACGGCGAGCAATACGATCACCGCGCCCAAGGCGTATCCGTAGCTGCTCGCAGACTGCGATTTTTCCTCTTTAAATTTGGATTCCAGGCAACGCGAAAGCTCCTTGTTCACGTTGACGAACGGCGCGCTGTCTCCATCAAACTGGTCTAATTGCGCGGCATACTCCGCGTGGATTTTTTCCAGCGTTTCCGCCATCCGATCGTGCAGCCCTCGAGGAGCAACGCCGCGAATCACCGCCGCCAAAATGGCGTACGGACCGTTTTCCACCCAGACGTCCAGATCGCCAATGTTCATGCGATTGACGGCTTGTCCCTGTCCGGTGTGAAACGAATCGCGCACAAAATCCTGAATTGCCGAAAGCATCCCGGAAACCAGGCTGGGATCCTGCATAGCCACCGCAGGGGCAACCGCATGCCCTATGGGAAGGCTAGTCCGCTTGTGGATCAAGAAAACTTGCTCGACGCGAAACACCAGGCTGTGCAGCAGCGCTACTTCCGTGAACGAACGGCCGGTGCGCAGCGCCTCCACACGCCATTTCAATCCCTGCAACGAAAGGCTTTGGTCCAACACTTGATTGAAAGAGTCCAGGAAGGACCGCAGAGTCTCCAGGATAGACCGCCTGATTGCCGGGCCCATCACGGGAAACAACGCGTCCGCAAGGGTGGCGGGATCTTTGCGTACGGATTCGCGCAGGGCAGTTTCGATGGTAGGTGCGAGCGCTTCGCTGAGGGCGTCGCTGCCACCCTGATCGCGCCGACGCTGAATGGCTTCCGCGACAACTCCGCTTACATCTTCCGTGCGCGATTCCGGATTCTCGATACGCTCGTGCAAGCGCTCCAGAGCTTCCTGCTCCGGAGCCAAAATCAAATGGCGCAACTCCTCCAGGGAACCTGAGCCATTCGGAGAAGAATCGTCTCCAGGCTCGTTTGCAGATCGATTTTTTGCAGCGTCTGCCATGAAGGAGCTTGTGCCGGAAGGTTCCGGAGTTCGTTGTGGGGCGAAACCCATACGGTGTCGATCCGGCTATTTCTCCGGCAGCTGTAATTCGTCCTTCAGGCGCATGGCCATCTCGGTGAAGAGGTCAGCGAGGGCGGCGCGATCCGTCTTATCATTGCGCAGAGTCTCTGCCTCGGTCTCCAGCGCGCCCTCCAGTTCTTCACGCGATTTCTGGATTTGATTGCCGAGCGCTTTCGACTGTTCCAGGATGCGGGAGCGCAGGTCACTCTGAGCGCTCTCGAGCGAATCCTCAAGTTGCGAGAGTTTTTTCTCTAGGGCTTTGGAGGAATCGCGGGACTCCCGCGTCAGTTCCTTGAGGGCTTCCGTTCGTTCGCCTTTTTCGTTTTTCAGGCGCTGGCCGAGCGCTTCGATCTCCTCGCGCACATACGATTCCAATGTGTCGAAGCGCTTTTTCAGATCGTCGCGAAGCGCATCCGAAGATTTCGTCAGGCGCTCCTCGAGCCGCGCAAAGCGCTTCTCGTATTCGCGCATATTCGAGCCAAAAAGAATGTCCCGGATTTTGTCTACGTTCGCGCCCTCGCGCAGCTCGCCATTCGTGGCGTTTTTTTCCTCGTGATCGGCTGACATGGCTTTGCGATCCCCCTTCTTCCGTCTTTGCGGCTTGGTGGCCATCCGGGGACAGTACTACGCCCAAATACCCTTGGCAACATACTCTTTTGCGCTCAAGAGAGGCACACAAGCCCTAGGAATACTGGACCTGTCGTATCAACTGAGGGTGACTTTGCCGGTGGCGAGATCGTAGACTCCGGCTTGGACTTTCAGCGTGCCGGCCTTGATCGCCTCTTTGATTACGGTGGAAGAGGTGCGCAACAAATCGGCTTGAAACTTGGCATTTTCCTCGATGGCTTTTTCCAGGCTGCCGCCGGATTTTTCCACGGCCGGACGAAGATGCGAATATAAGGAACTGATCTGTCCCGGCACCGGGTCGGCTTTCATGGCCGCTTTCACCGCTCCGCAGTTTGCATGACCGAGCACGAGCAGCGCCTTAATGCCCAGCACCGCAACTCCGTATTCGAGGCTACCCGTGATTTCCGGCGTGATGATATTTCCGGCGATCCGTGCGACAAAGAGCTCCCCGATGGATTGATCAAAGACGAGCTCGACCGGCACACGCGAATCGGCGCACGCGAGAATGGCGGCAAAGGGCTCTTGTTTGTCCACGGTGCGATTTTTCAATATGTCCAGATCTTCCTCAAATGATGTCAATTTATTGCTTCTGAATCGCTGATTGCCGTCAAGCAGCGCTTGCATGGCAGCGTCGGAAGTCAGTTTGGATTGGGCACGCAGAGCGGGAGGATCTGTTAACTCCAAGCCGGTTTGCGCTACCGCCCCCACCAGCGCGGTAGACAAAGCCTTTTGCAGGAATTCCCTTCTGCGGAACGCTGAGGAAGCGCTTTGATCTGCCATGGTATCTGTCCTCCTGGAGCTGAAATTTCGGCCTCAAGAGTAAACGACATTCAATGGGGAGTTGCAAAGGAAAAAATGACTGGCGGTGCAAGTGTTTTGGCAGCACCCGCGCGAAGAAGATTGGCAAATTCATGGCAAAAAAACGTAACATACGACAGACGCGAAGGAAGGGTGCGACCAGCCGTGAAATCGAAGCATGCCAAACAGCTTAGTGGATCGACGCGGCAACTTTGCGATTTGCTGGCCGCTAACCGACGTGGAAAGGGTTTGGGCATTTATTCCGTATGCTCTGCTAATCGCTTCGTTCTGGAAGCGGGAATGCTGCAGGCCAAGCAGGACAAAAGCCTTTTGCTGATCGAGTCGACCTCCAATCAGGTGAACCAGTTCGGGGGATACACGGGCCAGACGCCCGCGGACTTTGCGAAGTTTGTGCGCGAAGTCGCCACGGAAATGCGTTTCCCGCACGCTCAATTGATGCTGGGCGGCGATCACCTTGGCCCGCACGTCTGGCGTAAAGAACCCGCCGAGGCAGCGATGGAGAAGGCGCGGGAAATGGTTGCGGCGTACGTGCGCGCGGGATTTCGCAAGATTCACTTAGACGCGAGCATGCCGTGCGCCGACGACAGGATTGAGCAGGGGCAATCGCTGCCCGACGAAATCGTGAGCGTGCGCGCCGCGGAATTGTGCAATGCAGCGGAAGAAGCACATCGCACGGCGCCGACTTCGACGCCGCCTCCTGTGTATGTGATCGGTACGGAAGTGCCAATTCCGGGCGGCGAGGAATTCGGCTCACAGGCTCCGGGAGTGACGCGGCCCGCGGATTTGGCGCACACGCTGGTTGTTTCCAAGAAGAGCTTCCTGGAGCGCGGACTAGCTGCCGTCTGGGAGCGAGTGATTGCGGTTGTCGTGCAGCCGGGCGTGGAGTTTGGCGATACCACCGTGTTTCCCTACGATTCCAAAAAAGCAAAGCGGCTTTCACAATTTCTGATGCGCAAATGGACGGGCGTTTACGAAGCGCATTCGACCGATTACCAGTCGCCGTCCGCGTTGCGCCAAATGGTGTTGGACCATTTCGCAATCCTGAAAGTGGGTCCATGGCTCACGTTTGCGTTCCGGGAGGCCGTGTTTTCGCTGGCCGCCATCGAAAAGGAATTGTTGTCCGGCAAGACAGGAGTGGTACTCTCCGGTCTGCCAGAAATTCTGGAAACCGCCATGGTAGAGAATCCCGTGCACTGGAAAGGCTACTATCGCGGGGAGGAAAATGGGCTGCGCATCGCCAGGAGATACAGCTATAGCGACCGCGCGCGTTATTATTGGCCGCAGGCATCGCTGGTTGCCGGATTGAAGCAGCTTCTTCATAATCTGACCGCATACCCGGCGCCGCATTCTTTGTTGAGCCAGCATCTTTGCCACCAATCCAATGCTGTGCGCGAAGGAACCCTCTTGAATCAGCCCGGCGTGCTGATCCGCCATAAGATTCAGGAAGTGTTAGCGCATTACGCGTACGCGTGCGGCTTACATCCGTGAACAGTTCGCAGAGAAGGTTCGCAGTCTTCGTTGAAGGAGCAATACCGCGTGGCCGCGGGAGCCTGGCCAGAGGAAGATATCGATGACAATTGAGAATTCGCGGCACACGGAGTCACACACCTGGAAGGAAATTCTTTCGCAGGGCGAAGTCTGGCAGTCGGTGCTGGACGGACTGCGAAAAAGCCATGCGGTCGAGGAAATTCTTCAGTCTGGCGCTGACAAACGCGAATGGCTGTTCGTCGGCTGCGGCACCAGCTATTATCTGGCGGAAGCCGCGGCGCTCTCCTGGACGCTCCTGACTGGTCAACGCGCGCGGTCCCTGCCAGCTTCTGAAATTCTGCTGTTTCCAGACTTGCTGCGAGCCGAAGCGTCAAATTTGCAAGCTGTCGTGATTTCGCGCTCCGGGCGGACATCGGAAGCCGTTCGAGCGGCAACTGTTCTGCGAAACGAATTGCACGTTCCGGCTGCCGGCATAACTTGTGCGCAAAATTCTGAGCTGGAGCGGGCTTGCAATACTTCGATCGTCTTGGGCGACGCCGACGAACAGAGCACGGTGATGACCCGGTCGTTCACCAGCATGCTGCTGAGCCTGCAGGTGGTGGCCGCGCGAAGCAAGAACAACTCGCCCTTTGTGGAAGCGTTGAGCGCGATGGCGCAACGATTTGCGCCGCGCATTGCCGTGCTCGCTGAACAGATGGAAGCGTTCGTGGCGCGCCATTCGTTCGACGATTTTGTGTTTCTGGGGCAAGGCCCATTTCATGGAATTGCCCGGGAAGCGGCGTTGAAGGTCATGGAAATGTCCTGTTCGTACAGCCAGGTTTTCCATGCGCTGGAATTTCGCCATGGACCAAAAGCGATTGTGAGCGAAAAGACTTGCCTGACGTTTTTCCTAAGCGACAGTGGAGGAAAAGCGGAAACCGAAGTGTTGGAAGAAATGAAAGCGCTTGGCGGCGTGATTGTTTCTGTCTGCAACCATGCTGACGCCGAAGTTCGCCGCTCTTCGGATCTGGTGATGGAGATCGGTCAGGACGGCAACGAACTTGTCCGGCTCGCCCCTAGCGTTGTCCCATGCCAGCTTTTTGGTTATTTCACCGGGTTGAAGAAGGGCTTGAATCCCGACCAGCCAAAAAACCTCACGCGCGTCGTGCTTTTGCAGTAGCGAACCAGGAGAACCGCAATTGACCAAGTTTGACGTCAGCGTAATCGGCGAGTTGAATCTCGATTTGATCATGTCCGGGCTGCCTCCTGAACTCACGTTGGAGCGGGAACATCTGGGCACGGGTTTGAGTATTACGCTTGGAAGTTCCACCGCGATTTTTGCGCACAATCTGTCGTCGGTGGGAAACAAAGTCGGTTTCAGCTCTTCCATCGGAAGCGATCCGCTGGGAGAAATTTGCCTGAATCGCCTTGGCGAAAGCGGCGTCGATCTTTCGCGCGTGCGGCGCATGGCTGGCAAGACCACCGGATTGACGATCATTTTGCCGCAAGAGAAACAGCGTTACATTCTGACCTATCCCGGCACGATGTTTGAAATGAGTGGCACGGATCTGGACCTCGATTACATTTTCAACGCGAAACATCTGCACGTTGCCTCCTATTTTCTCCAAAAAGGTTTGCAAGCTTCTCTGCCTGACGTTTTTCGAAAGGCAAAGGCTGCTGGGCTCAGCACTTCGCTCGATACCAATGACGATCCGGAGGACCGTTGGTCATCCGGAGTCCAAGACCTGCTGAAGTATATTGATGTGCTTCTGCCGAACGAGCGCGAAGCCTGCAAACTGGCACAAGTGGACGATATAGACCGCGCGGCGGACACCCTCTCTCAAAAGGTCGCGATTGTCGTGATCAAACGGGGGGCGCAGGGAGCACTGGCGAGGGTTTCGAAGGAAACATTTCTGGCGCCGTCACTTAATGTCCAGGCGATCGACCACGTTGGCGCGGGAGATAGTTTTGATGCCGGATTTCTGCATGAATTCATACGCGGCAAAGCGATCGAGGATTGCCTGAAGTTTGGCAACGTCCTGGGCGCTCTGTCGGTGACACGGCCCGGAGGCACAGAAGCGTTTCGCGATGCGGAGTATCGCGATTCGTTTTTGCGTTCACACGGCGCGGTCAAGGACGAACAAGACGTCGCGCGAGCGAAAAAATAGGCCCAGCCTAATGTGCCGGGATCGCTTCCAGGTTCAGCACTTCGAATGGCTTGAGCTGAAAGGTGTGCGGCTCACCCGCAGCGAGAGAAATTGCCTTCTCCCCCTGATCGAGCTTCCACGGTGAATGCGCGCTGAAGTTTTTGGGCGCGCCGGGCGGAAGTTCAAACGCTTGGCCAACATCCAAAGAAAAACTCTGTGGCCGGTTACTTGGATTTCGCAAGGTGATAATTCCCTTCTCTGCTGACCAGGCTGCCCAGCCGTAGACTTCCAGTTTTGCCGGGTCCCCTCCGATCCAGTGCGCGTCCGCCAGGGTCGCGGCATTTTGGCGAGACCAGTTGGCCGCTTCCGCCAGAACGTCCCAGTTATCTGCCGACAACAGCGAATGCGTGATGTACAACTCCTGCAATTGCGTGCCGGTACCGAAATAATCGTGGACCTCGTGCGTGAACGCGTGTTTCGGATCTTTGTTCAAGTGTTGGGCGCGCCGCGCATAGATAATTCCGTGCAGCATCAGCGAATTCAGCGGAAAGAGCGGGCCCTTTTTCACGATGCCGGCATACGTGTCCGCGTCGCGATACGTGATCCATCGTTCGCGCCAGGAACCAACGCCCGCAAAATTGCTATCATCTCCGCCGCGCCAGATGGAATCCGCGTAGGCCAACCAGAACGGCGACGGATACGTTCCGGTGGTCAGATTTACAAAAATGTCCGGCTTCACCCGGCGCCATTCACCAATCAAGCTGATAGCGGCATGGAAATCGCTGTCAAACGCGCTGCCGGGAAAAACGCTATTCACGTTTCCAGTTCCATCGATTTTGAACTGGTTGATTCCATATTTCTGAATGAAGTCGAGCGTGACATCGTGAAACCGCGCAAAATATTTTGGGCCGGAAAGCGCGAAGCCACCTTTGTTCATCTCGAAATCCTGCTTGGCACCATACTTCATGCGTTGCACTTTGGCTTTGTCATATCCGCCCCAGGGAGAAAGCCAGATGCCGGGACCCGCTCCATACTGCGCTGCGGCTGTTTTGATCGGAGTGAACCCGTCGGGAAATCCAGAATCGAAGCTCCAGAGCGAGCGTGGATCGTCCCAGCCGTCGTCGAACAAAAACGAATCGAGTTTCACTCCGCGTTTGACGTGCAGCTCTTCGCCAATCGCGTTGATTGCATCGAGCGCCGCGGCTTGGCCGTAGCGATTCCCGTAGCCGATGTCAAACCACGAGTTGTAATGCAGGAAAGGACGGTAAGGATGCGCGCGCTCGCGTTCCACATAATTCAGAAACCCGCGGCGCATCTGCCCGGCAGGCGCAACACCGATGACGGAGGAATAGGCGAGGGGTTGCCCGGCTTTGAGAGGCAATTCGCGCTTTATCGAACAACGCACCTGCTCCTGTTCCGCCGTGCACTGGCTGAGGGGATGCTCAAATCCCAGGAAGAGATTCCCCGCGGTAACCGGCGAGCCTTTCACGGTTCCGATCACTTGCGCGGACGGAAGTTTGAAGTCGAAGAGGCGCACCTCTCGGATCGGCGCATCATTTGCCGAAGAAATGGAAATTTCCTGCCGGACGTAGTTGTCGCCTTCGCGCAGCGTAGCCGACCACGTCACTGCCAGCTTTGAGACGGGATCTTTCAGGCCAACAATCACACGTTTCCCCGCGAAATGCTCTTCGAGCTGAGCCGCTTGCGCATCCGGCTGCAAATCCTCAACGCGCGGCGGTTGGACGATCTGCATCGACAAAGCGCTCACCGTGCTTCCATCCGCAAGAACCAGTGCGAACGCGTCCGCCGGCAACGGAACAGGTGCAGGCATGGAATCACCTGCGAAAGACACCCCGCGCAATTTCGCTTCCGCGCTCGACCACGTCGCGGTCAACATGGCGTTTCTTAAAACAATAGTATTTTCCTGGATGCTGACGTCCGGGTTTCCCGGCTGCAAGCCGTAGAGATAGCTATTCTGCGCGACTGCCAGTGGCGCCGAGTGATCGAACAGGGCGACCGAAAAAACACAAAAGAACAACAGCCTGGTATTTTTCATCGAGTTTCTTTCAAGTCGAAGCGATTGTACTGGAAGAGTGGCAAAAAGAACGCGCCATTTATTGATATGATTTCCGGTGGATTCTCGAGGAGCATGCATGGGCGATCCGCAAGCAAGCAAAGATCCATTTGTCGCTATGGTAACAGCGCGCGCTGAAGTCGATCTTCGTCTCAGCGATTTCCATCCTCGCTCGATGCTCGCGGCGTCCGAGCACGAAATTCGTAAGCCGAAGTTCCCGGTGATCGATTATCACAATCACCTGGATGCGCAGGAACCCCGCGAAGTGCTGCGTGTGATGGACGAGTGCGGCATCGAGCGCGTCGTGAACATCACTATGCATACCGGTGCGCAGGCGCTGGAGATGATTCGCAAGTTTCACAGCGTGGCGCCTAACCGTTTCTCTACATATGGCTGGATGGACTGGTCGGATGTGCAAACTGCGGCATTTTTTAAACGCAGCGTGGATCGATTGGAACAACTGGTCGAGCATGGCGCGTGCGGATTAAAAATCTGGAAGGATCTGGGGACCAAGGTGCGCGTTGCGGACGGCAGCCTGTTGCGCATCGATGACGAACGCCTCGACCCCATTTACGAGAAAGCGGCGGAAATGGGCGTTCCGATCATGTATCACATTGCCGACCCGGATGCGTTCTTCCTGCCGATCGACGCAGCAAATGAACGTTACGAAGAATTGGCCGCGCATCCCGAATGGAGCTATTACGGTTCGCATTACGGTAAGCTGGAATTGTTGGCGCAGCGCGACCGCGTGATTGCGCGCCATCCCAAAACAATATTTGTGGGCGCGCACGTGGCGGAGCATCCCGAGGATCTCGCGTACGTGACAGCGCTACTGGAGAAAAATCCGAATCTTCACGTGGACATTGGCGCTCGCTGCGCCGAACTTGGCCGCCAGCCTTACACCGCGCGCGAATTCTTCCTGAAATTCGCGGATCGCATTCTGTTTGGGACCGATCTGATTCCTGAAGTCAATATGTACCGGCTGCACTACCGGTTTTTGGAGACGCGCGACGAGTATTTCGAATATCCTTCGCACGCTTCCCGGCAAGGCCGATGGAATATTTACGGCTTGTATTTGCCTGAAGACGTTTTGCGCAAGGTGTACCGCGAAAACGCGATTCGCCTGCTTTACAAACGCTAGCGCGCCGCCGCTAGCACGGCTACGCCATAATTCGGCAGATTCACCGAGCGTTTCGATCCACCTTCCAGCACGTCATCCATCTGGCGAGGAAGCGTAATTGCCTGCGGCTTACCTGAAAGATTGATCACGATGAAAACGGCGCCGTGCTCTCCATTTCGCGTCGAAACTTCTACTCCTGTGGGCACAGGGCCAAACACAGGCTTCACTCCACTCGTATCCGTCATCCATTTCGCGGCTTCCGCCATTGTTTTGGGATCGAGCCACGCACCGATATAGGTGATGCGCCCGCTCCCGACTTTGCGGCTGATCGCAGCGGGTTGCCCATCCAACCAGCCGTTGCTCTTTCCGTAACGCATCAACACTTCCGTGCCGCTATCTTTCGCGTTCAAAAGCTCAGCCCAAAGCTGTGATTCGCCCATGCCCCAATTCCCTTGAACCGGGACGGGCTGTAGGAGTGCGTAATATTGTTCCACCCGCCCGCCAAGCAACGCGGCCAGCGGCCCTGGCTGGCGTTCGGGCTGCAATGAATTGTCGTCGTCCTTCATGGCTGAGCGCTGGCCCAATACCAAGTGGCCGCCACCTTGAACATACGCGATCAGATTTTTCGCCGCTGCATCCGAAAGAACATTCAATCCCGGAGCAACCACCAATTTGTATTGACTGAGCGATGCAGTCGGAGACACGATGTCCACCGATTGCGCAATCACGCGCAAGGGACCGTAATAGCTGAGTATTTCTTCCACGGGATCGTACTTGTCGTTGTGTTTCTGCCATTGAATGGCCCAGCGGCTATCGTAGGAATGAAGGACGGCAACTTCGGATTTGACGGAAGTGCCAGCGAGAAGCGGTCCCGCCTTCGCAAACTCTTTGCCGACTTGCGCAACCTCTGCATATAAAGGAACCGGCGTGCCGTCGCTGCCCAGCAGCGTGCCGTGATATTCCTCCTGGCCATTCAGCGCACTGCGCCACTGCCAGTAACTGACCGTGTCCGCTCCATGCCCCACATCGTGCCAGGCCATGGCGCGTACTTCGCCTTTGTCCAAGGAATTGTTGATGGGCGCCCAATTCACGTTGCCGGGCTGCGTCTCCATCACCCAGAAATTCTTTTGCTTGAAGCCGCGTGTCAGGTCGTGGGCAGCGCCGTTGCGAATCGGATCGAGGTGACCCTCGCCGACATAGTCATCCCAGGCCGCCATATCCAAATCCTGCTCGACGGTGTAGTGGTCGAACCCATCGAAGGCGCCCATCGTGTTTGTGGTGATGAACTGGCGCGGATCGGCATTCGCGCGGATCATATCCAGCTGATTTTTCTGGTAACTGCGCCAGGTATCGCTGACGAAGCGCATCCAACTGAGCAGGAGCCCGGGGTTGCCGTAGCCGACCTGGATCGGAATCTGGTCCCAAGCTGTGTAGGTCTCGCTCCAATATGCGGTGGTCCAGCGCGCATTCAAATTATCGAGGGTGCCGTAGCGGGCTTTCAGCCACTGTTGAAACTGCGTTCGGGTTTGTGGATCGAAGGAGACGTCGGAATATTCGTTGTCGATTTGCCATCCCAACACGTTTGGATTGTGTCCAAAGCGCTTGGCCATCTCTTCCGCGATTTTTCGTGCCAGTTCGCGATATTTCGGATTCGCCCAGTTGAATTGCTGGCGATTGCCATGCTCAGCGCGGTGCCCCTGTTCATCCACACGCAAAGTTTCCGGATATTTTTGCGTGAGCCAAGTAGGGGGAGCGGCCGTCGGCGTGCCGATGACCGTATAAATGTTGTGCTTCGCGGCCGCGGCGATGGCCCGATCCAGCCAGTCCAGATCGTAGCGATCTTCTTCCGGCTCCATGCGGCTCCAGGCAAATTCTCCGACGCGCACCATGTGGATTCCGGCCTGCTGCATTAGAGTAAGGTCCGCTTCCCAACGCGATTCGGGCCATTGCTCGGGATACCACGCCGTGCCTAGCAAAAGCGGCGGCGCGGGAGATTGCGCGAGACTCGTACCGTTGAATGGGAACAGCAAACAAATCAGAACCACCGCGAGTGATGCGTATCCGCGGAAACAATTCATGTTAGTCATGAGGGACACTCCACGATGCCCGATTATAGCCATATCTGAAAATAATGAGGAAATAACATAGTCAGAAAATTTGTGTAACCGAGCACGCTCCGCACAAGCTTCGCGGCACTCCGTTCTGGAATTTGCACCGCGCTTGCTATAAAGTCTGACGCTCACTCCCGCAGAGCGAAGGACATGGATGGAACTGACACAGGTCGATGCATCGCTTTACAATTCTGATTTAGCTCCGATTCCGCAGGAAAAGCGCTCCTGGGGCACGTATAACTACGCTTCGCTCTGGGTAGCCATGAGCGTTTGCATTCCCACATACATGCTTGCATCTGGTCTGATCGCGGGCGGCATGAACTGGATCCAGGCAGTGGGCACGATCCTGCTGGGAAATCTGATCGTGCTGATTCCCATGTTGCTGAACGCGCATGCAGGCGCGCGTTATGGCATACCGTTTCCTGTGTTTGTGCGAGCATCCTTCGGTGTGCGCGGCGCGAATATTCCGGCAATCCTGCGCGCGCTGGTGGCTTGCGGGTGGTTCGGCATTCAAGCATGGATCGGCGGGCAAGCGATCTATTCCATGCTGCGCATCCTATGGCCTGGCGCGGCAAGTCTCCCAGGCAGCCACTGGATCTGCTTTTTTGTTTTTTGGGCGATTAATATGGCGGTGATCTGGCGTGGCATTGAAACCATAAAGTTCCTTGAGGGAATTGGCGCGCCGTTCATGCTCGTGGTGGGATTGCTACTGCTTTTCTGGATCACGCGCAAGGCGGGCGGGTTCGGACCGGTATTGCATACGCCAAGCAAATTCAAGAGCACCGCGGAGTTCTTGCGATTTTTTATTCCCTCGCTCACCGGAATGGTCGGATTTTGGGCTACCGTGGCGCTGAATATTCCGGACTTTACGCGCTATGCCAAATCGCAACACGCGCAAATGGTGGGCCAGGCGCTGGGCTTGCCGACAGCGATGACACTTTATTCGTTCATCGGCGTGGCGGTGACTTCGGCCTCCGCTGTGATTTTCGGCGAGGCAATCTGGGATCCGGTGGCGCTGCTGGAAAGGTTTAACCGGCCGGCCATTGCTTTGATTGCGCTGATCGCTTTGCTGGTCGCGACACTCAACACGAATGTGGCCGCGAACGTGGTTTCGCCTTCGAATGACTTTTCGAACCTTCGCCCCAGCCTGATCTCTTTTCGGACGGGCGGGTTGATCACCGGCGTCGTCGGCATTGCCCTGATGCCGTGGAAGTTGCTGAGCACGTTCAGCGCGTACATTTTCGGCTGGCTCGTGGGATGTTCGGCATTGCTTGGGCCTATCGCCGGAATAATGATTTGCGATTATTACCTCGTGAGGCATCGCCAACTTGCCGTGGAAGATTTGTATCGCCGCGGCGGTGCGTATGAATACCGGCATGGATTCAACGCGCTGGCAATTGTGTCGTTGGCTGTGGGCATTGCGGTCGCGCTCGCTGGCCTGGTGGTTCCCGCGCTTCACTGGTTGTATGACTACGCGTGGTTCGTCGGCTTTTTAGTTTCCGGCGGTTTATATTGCCTGCTGATGAGAGGAAGTGTTGCCGCGTTGAAGTAAGTTCCCTCTCCGACAATGTCTATTGAAAAATGGCGCATTCGCTTTTAGCTTCCTTCCTCCTGCACAATGGTTCTTTCAGGGGGCGGAAAACCGGGAGGACGTGTTGACGGAGACCGCACAGAGCACGGCAAGCAAGAATCCCCTGGGCGAACTGCTGCCGCCGCTGACGCGCAACGAAGCAGCCGTGGAAGCGGCGCGATGTTTGATGTGTTACGACGCGCCCTGCACTCAGGCCTGCCCCACGCATATCGACATACCGAAGTTCATCAAGAAAATCGGCACGCATAATTTGCGGGGATCGGCGCGCACGATTTTGGAGTCAAATCTTCTCGGCGCCACATGTGCGCGAGTTTGCCCAGTGCAGGAGTTGTGCGAGGGCGCCTGCGTTCTCGGCTCAGAACACAAACCGATTGCAATTGGCCGCTTGCAGCGTTACGCCATGGATTTCGCCTATGGAAAAAGTGCACCGCTGTTTCAACCTGCAAAAAACACGGGGAGGAAAGTTGCCATCATCGGCGCCGGTCCCGCCGGGCTTTCCTGCGCCGGTGAACTGGCAAAACGCGGCCACAGCGTGACGCTGTTCGAAAAACGCGACCTGGCCGGCGGCCTATCCACCTACGGAATTATCGGACTGCGAGAACCCGTAGAGGTGGCACTGGCGGAAGTGGCCATGCTGAAGAAACTTGGCATAACAATTGAGGCTCGGAAGGAATTGGGAGCGAATCTGAGCTTGCAGGATTTGCAGGCGAACTTTAGCGCTGTGTTTCTCAGCGTTGGCCTGGGCGCCACGAACAGCCTGGGCATTCCCGGTGAAGAATTCATTCTGGACGGCCTGGAATATATCGAGCAAAGCAAGCTGAACGTCGACAAACTTGTGGTTGGCCGAAATGTTCTGGTGATCGGTGCGGGAAACACCGCCATTGATTGCGCCACGATTGCCAAGCGGCTCGGTGCTGAACAGGTCACCATGGTGTACCGGCGCACCGAAAACGGAATGACCGCGTACCCGCACGAATATGAGTTCATCAAGCGCGAAGGAGTCCAATTCTCGTTCCTCACGCAGCCTGTTCGCGTGAGCACTCGAAATAATTCCGTGGAATCGCTGGAATGCGTGCGCATGACCCTGAGTTCGCCCGACGCTTCCGGTCGCCCTTCGCCTCAGCCGGTGGCGGGATCGGAATTTCTTCTGGTGGCGGACCAGATCGTGAAGGCAACAGGGCAGGAAAAACCGTCTCTGGCTTCCCTCTTGAAGCTGAAAACGGATAAAGGGTTTATTCAAGTGAGCGATCATTTCGAAACGAGCTTGCCTGGACTCTATGCCGGCGGCGATTGTGTCCGGGCGCGCGGGGCCGCTTCCACGGTGATGGCCGTGCAGGACGGAAAATTAGCGGCGCAATCGATTCACGAAAGGCTGGTGGCGCATGGCTGACCTTAGTATCAACTTCGCAGGCATTCGTTCGCCGAATCCGTTCTGGCTGGCGTCGGCTCCTCCAAGCAATTCCGGCTTGCAGGTGCATCGCGCGTTTGAAGCTGGCTGGGGTGGCGCGGTATGGAAAACCATCGGTGCGCCGGTACTGAATGTTTCGAACCGCTACGGCGCGTGGCACTACAACGGGCAGAAAATGTTGGCGATCAATAACGTGGAATTGATTTCAGACCGCCCGCTGGAAGTGAATCTGCGGGAGATTCGCGAAGTGAAACGCACGTGGCCCGATCGCGCCGTAATTGTTTCCGCAATGGTGGAATCCAAGCCGGAAACCTGGCACGACATCATCCGGAAAATCCAGGATACCGGCGCGGACGGCATCGAATTAAATTACGGCTGCCCGCACGGCATGAGCGAGCGTGGCATGGGCAGCGCGGTGGGCCAAGTTCCGGAGTATTGCGAGCAAATCACACGCTGGGTGATGGAAGTAGCGCAGATTCCCGTCATCGTGAAACTTACGCCAAATATTTCGGACATCGTGATGCCGGCTCGCGCAGCGGTTGCGGCGGGGGCCAGCGCCATTTCGCTGATCAATACGATTAACTCGATTATCGGCATCGACCTGGACACGCTGGAGATCACCCCGAATATAGCCGGCAAAGGCGGCCATGGCGGCTATGCCGGACCGGCCGTGAAACCCATCGCGTTGAATATGCTGGCGGCATTAGGAAGAGATTCCGTGGTGAGTTCTTCGAAATTGCCGATCTCCGGAATGGGTGGGATTTCCACCTGGCAGGACGCAGCGGAATTTCTGCTGCTGGGCGCAAGCAGCCTGCAAGTGTGCACAGCCGTGATGCATTACGGATTTCGCATCGTCGAGGATTTCTGCGACGGCTTGTCCAATTGGATGGACGAGAAAGGGTTTGCTGGAATTTCCGATGTGGTTGGAAAAAGCATCCATCGCGTTTCCGATTTCAACAATTTTGACCTGTCGTTTCGCGCGGTGGCGCGCATCGACCAGAAGAAATGCATCCGCTGCAATCTTTGCTACGTCGCGTGCAATGACACAGCGCACCAATGCATTGACCTTGTTGCCAAAGACGGCAGCGTGGTCCAGCCTTATTCGCATGATGTTCGCGTGAATGGGAAAGAAGAGGCAATCAACAGACGCCCCAGCGTTCATGTGCGCGAAGAGGATTGTGTGGGCTGCCGGCTCTGCTATAACGTTTGCCCAGTCGAAGACTGTATCCGAATGATCGAAGAGCCGTCCGGGCGATCATCGGTGACCTGGAAGGAAATTTCCGACTCGCAACGGGACGTCACCGAAGATTGGGAGAAAATGAAGCAATATCGCGAGAAAATGGGGATTCAGATTCACTGAAAGCTTGCAGCGCACGTGTTGCGGGAGTGAACGATGGCCTTACTGATTCGAAATGGCGAGATTGTAAACGCGGGCTCGCGTCAAACGGCGGATATTTTTGTCGAAGATGAAACCATCACGCGCATCGGCAAGAACCTGGACGCGCTACCCAACACGGAAATCATAGATGCTACCGGGAAACTGGTCTTCCCGGGCTTCATCGATCCTCACGTGCACATTTATCTTCCCTTCATGGCCACATTAGCCAAGGACACGCATGAAACCGGGAGCATCGCAGCGCTGGTCGGAGGCACGACCACGTACATTGAGATGTGCTGCCCGAATCGCAACGATGACGCGCTCGAAGGCTACGAGCTTTGGAAATCGAAGGCCAAGGGAAAAAGCGCCTGCGATTATGCGCTCCATATGTCGGTTACGAAGTTTGCAAAAGAGACCGAATCGCAATTGAAGCAAATCGTTGCGGACGGCACCACTTCCTTCAAGATTTTCCTGGCGTACAAGAACTTCTTCGGTGTCGATGACGGCGAAATGTATCAGACGCTTGAGCTGGCGAAACGGCTGGGCGTGATTGTGACTGCGCACTGCGAAAACGCGGAGCTTGTGGCGCGTCTGCAACAGAAACTGCTCGCCGAGGGCAAGACCGGCCCCGAATGGCACGAACCCAGCCGCCCCGAATCGGTGGAAGCGGAAGGTACCGGCCGATTCGCCACGTTCCTGGAGAACACGGGCGCGACCGGCTACGTTGTGCATTTGTCCTGCGAGAAAGCGCTCGACGTTGCGCTTGCTGCAAAGGCGCGCGGCGTTAAAATTTCCATCGAATCGGTGCTGCCTCATTTTCTGCTGGACAAAAGTTTCGCCGAGCGCCCCGGCGTCGAGGGCATGAAGCACGTGATGTCGCCGCCTTTGCGCGCGAAATACAACCAGGCCGCGCTTTGGAGTGCGCTGGCGGCCGGATCGATCGACACAGTGGGCACCGACCATTGCCCCTTCGACACGGAGCAGAAACTCCTTGGCAAAGATTCTTTCGTCAGCATTCCCAATGGAATTCCGGGCATCGAAGATCGCGTGAATCTTCTTTATACGCTGGGAGTAAAGCGAGGACGGCTCGATCTCGACCGCTTCGTCGATGCCGCCAGCACGCGCGCCGCGAAGCTGTTTGGACTTTTCCCACGCAAGGGCACGATTGCCGCAGGCAGCGATGCGGACATCGTCGTGTATGACACCAGGTACCGTGGAGCGCTTTCCGCCAAAACACATCACACCAACAACGATTATCATGGGTTCGAAGGCATGGAGATCGAAGGGCGTCCGTCGGTTGTTACCGTGCGCGGCAAAGTGCAGGTCCGCGATGGTAAATTCGTTGGCGAGCGAGGCCGCGGAAAACTGCTGAGGCGCGAACCGAGCTATTTCTAAGAGATATTCTATGAGCCTGAATCCGAAACGCACCGTAGCGGAATTAAAAGAACTTCGCGCCCTCACAGCCGACGAAAACGGCGCGCAACGCGTGGCCTGGACGGACACGTGGTTGAAGGCGCGCGCATGGTTCGCTTCGAAAATTAAGGATCTGCCAGTTGAGCATCATTTCGACGCAGCGGGCAATAACTGGATAACGCTGCTGGGCGCAAGCGAAAAAGCTTTGATCCTGGGCGGTCATCTCGATTCTGTGCCCAATGGCGGTTGGCTCGATGGCGCGCTGGACGTTATGGCCGGACTGGAAATTTTGCGCCGCATCAACACCGAGTATTCCGGCCGCCCGCCAGTCACGATTCGCGTTGTCGATTGGGCCGACGAAGAAGGAGCGCGCTTTGGCCGTAGCCTGCTGGGATCTTCGGCGTTCGCCGGAACGCATTCCATTGAAGCCGATCGCGGGCGGACGGATCGCGACGGCGTGAAACTGGAAGATGCGCTGCGGCGTTGCGGAGTGGAAATCAGCAAGTTTCCCGAAGCCACGAAAGAGCAGAAAAACGCCGCGGCATATCTGGAATTGCACATCGAACAAGGACCAGTGCTGGAACGCTTGGAATTGCCGCTTGGCGTGGTTCTTGGCACAAAAGGAGTGGAACGCCACATCATTAATTTTCACGGACAAGAAGCGCATTCCGGCTCGACGCCAATGAATGCCCGCAAAGACGCGCTGGCAGCCGCGGCAAAGCTGGCGTTGGAAATTCGCACCATTGCCAAGAAACACGAAGACGCGGTGTGCACCATGGGCAGCGTGAAAACATTCCCCGGAATTGTCACGGCGGTCGTGGGCCGGTGCGAAGTGACGCTGGACCAGCGCGACCTGAACGAGGAAATCCTGGCACAAATGTATCGCGAAGCGCAGGAAGCGAGCCGCCGATTCGCAGCGGAAGAAAATTGCACGGTGGACTGGTCCCGGTTGTGGAGCATCGAGCCAGTGCTCTTCCATCCACACTTGCTGGACCTTTGCGATCAGGCCATTCGCGAAACCGCCGGCACTTCGCACCGCATGCCTTCCGGCCCTCTGCACGACGCGGCGGAGGTCTCGCGCGCGGGAATACCTACTGTTATGATGTTCGTGCAATCGCTGAAGGGCATAAGCCATAATAAAATCGAAGATACAAGGGAAGAACACCTCGAAATGTCCGTCGCGGCGCTCGACCGGCTGGCCTCCAAAACGATGGCCTGGATTCAGAAGCAGCACTGAAGTTGGAGAGTGATTCGAGGAAGGACACACATCGTATGGATTCCCATTCCCGAAAAATCGTAGAAGAAAATCGCGAGTACACCATGTTTTCGTGGGCTGTGCAGGGAGCATCCGCACCGATCCATATGAAGCGCGGTCAAGGCGTATGGTTTTGGGATGGCGACGACAATCGTTGGTTGGACTTCAGCTCGCAGCTTATCAATCTCAACGTCGGGCACCAGCATCCGAAAATGCTGGAAGCCATCAAGAAACAGGTCGACGAATTATGCTTCGCGGGACCAAGTTTCGCCACGGAACCCCGCGGCATGCTTGGCAAGAAACTCGCCGAGGTCGCGGGCCTGGCAAAAGCGTTCTTCACTCTGGGTGGCTCCGAAGCCAATGAAAACGCCATGAAAATGGCCAAGCTGTTTACGGGGCGCGAGAAAATCATCACGCGTTATCGTTCATATCACGGCGCGACCATGGGTTCGATGACCGCTTCGGGTGATCCGCGGCGCTGGCCGGTTGAGCCGGGCATTCCCGGGATCGTGCGCGTGTTTGATCCTTACTGCTATCGTTGCCCGTTCGGGCAAAAAGTGGAAACGTGCCATCGCGAATGCGTTTCGCACATCGAAGAAATCATTCAGATGGAGGGTCCGAACACGATTGCGGCGGTTATGACCGAAGGCATCACGGGTTCGAATGGCTTGCTTGTTCCGCCGGACGATTATTATCCAAAGCTGCGCGCGCTGTGCGACAAATACGGCATCTTGATGATTGATGACGAAGTGATGAGCGGATTCGGCCGCACGGGAAAATGGCTGGCGACGCAGCATTATGGAATTCGTCCCGATATCGTGACGTGCGCCAAGGGCCTGACCAGCGGCTACCTGCCTCTCGGCGCCGTGATGGTTTCCGACGCGATCGCGAATTATTTCGAGACGCACATGTTGTGGGGCGGACTCACCTACAGTGGCCATCCCGTTTGTTGTGCCGCTGCCGTAGCAAATCTCAATTTGTATGAAGAAGAGCAGATTTTCGCCAACGTCGAACGACAAGAACGTTATCTCGCCTCGCGCCTTGAACGCATGAAGCAGAAATACCGTTGCGTGGGAGACGTGCGCTACAAAGGCCTTTTCAGCGTGCTCGAACTCGTCAAAGACAAGGCCACACGCGAGCCATTGGCGCCGTTCAACGGCACCAGCCCGGAAATGGGCAAGCTCGCGGGCCACTTAAAGAGCAAACACCTATACGCCTTCAACCGCTTTAACATGCTGTGGGTTTGCCCGCCGCTGATTATCAACGAGGCGGAACTTGCTCAGGGACTGGACACGATTGAAGAAGCCCTCGCCCTCGTGGACGCAATGTTCTCACCAACGAGCGAATCACAGCCAGCGGAAATGCTGACTCGCAAGTAGCGCGAGCCTTCGCACGTTTTTCACTGAAAGCTGTCCAGGCTACCGGGAATACGGACAGCCTGCGGCCACCGCCTTCTCCAACTCCGCGTCATAGCCATAAATGTCGTCGAAGAAGCGAACTTGATTTTCTTCGTTCACGGTTGCTGTGCCGTACACGATCAGCACCGGGATTCGCGTGGTCAGGTTGACCTGAATATTCTCCTGATCACCGCTGATGGTGGCTTTCACGCGGTCTAAATCCCAGCCGGGATTGTTACGCAGCACCCATGCAACGAGGTTGGCGGGCTGGTCCACGCGAATGCATCCATGACTGAAATCCCGGACGTCTTGCGAGAACAATTCCGGGACATCTGTTCCATGCAGATAAACATTGTCCGGATTCGGAAAGATAATTTTCACAAGGCCGAGAGAATTTGTCGGCCCGGGCTTTTGCCGCACCATCAGCCGGAGAGATTTTATTCCTTCGAGAACTTCGGGGCTGACTGCATTTTCGGTCACGACCTCGCCTGTCGGCGTGACCACCTGAAAATTGTGTTTGGCGATGTAAGTTGGATCTTTCTGAATATGCGGCACGATTTCGCCGCGCTGAATGCTGGGAGTCACTTCCCAATAGGGCCGGAAGATGACGTATTGAATCTCTTTCTCAAAAATCGGTGACTTGTGGCCATAAGTTTTTCCGATAATGACGTTCTTATAGAAAGCGACGGTGCCATCCGGATTCATGGCCCGCAACCGATACTCGGGAAGATTCACGACCACTGGCGGCTGCGAGAAGGAGTGTGGAAGCCAGCGCCACCGCTCCAGAGTGAGTTTGATCTGGCGAATGCGCGCGGGGCCGGGAGTGTTGAGTTCATTGATCGTGCGCGCATCCAAATTCCCGGTGGGACTCTCGCCGTGGCGATCCTGGTAATGCTTCACGCCATCCACAAACGTCCCATCGTAGATGGTTGCGTTCGGATCCAACTGCGCGCTGGCAGGTATGTCGCCAATAATTTGAAGCAATCGCCCCAGGCGCGGCAGGTCGGGGTATGGCTGACCGGGGCGCACCGTCTTCGTCACAGGTTGCAAGGTCCCCCCGTCATCTTTCTTCGCCATTTCCTCGTACACGGGCAAGAGCGCCAGCAGCTTTCTGTAGCCTAAGAAGGGCGGCTCGGTTTTCTGGATTGCCGCGGCGGGATCGCTGGCATTCACAACCTGGGTTTGAAGAAAGTCCCCCAAATTTATCTGCTGTGCGTCGATGTCCAGTTGAAACTTGAATTCGTTCGGATTAACGCGGCCAACGTGCACGGCGCGAACGTAGCGCATGGTGGAAATGGTAAGCGCGGTATCGAAGGTGACTAAGTCCTGTTCGGAGGGATTCTGACTGAGCTTCGAAACGCAGTCGGGCCATCGTGGGCCGTCGTAATCTTCCGGCTCGAGTCCGCGGCTGTTGGCGTTCTCCAACAGTCCGATGACAGCGATGCCCTGCGGACTGATGTGGCCGTTCTACACCCAGGCGAGAGTGTAGCCGTTGCTGTCGTAAAATTTAGCGAATTCGCTCTTATATGGCGTGAAGTCCGGCCATCGCAGATCAGGATTGCGGGCGGAATCCGCGATGGCGTGAAGCGCGGAAACCCCAGCGGGGCTCAACGTGTATCCCGCGGGAACAGTGGGTTGCTGTTTCACAGAAGTGGAAGAGGGCTTGGAATCCTTGCATGCTGCGATGATTCCAATGGCGGCCAGGCCGCACAGAACAGTTACCGTGAGCCGATGCCAATGAATGTGACCTCTTATGGCGAACCTCCCCGCACTACGCTTCTATTGAAGTTTTCCGAATGATTCCAGAAAAACGCCGTCCGAGAAGACGGGCATCTGGAATGAAAGAAAATATCACGGTTCGAAATATCCGCCGAATCAATTTTCATTGTCGCTCCGACTTATGTGAGTGCATCTAAAGCACGGCTAGAGGCAATTTTCATTTGCTGGTAAACTCGCTATCTCGCTGTGGCGGCATATCGTTCTCCCACGGCGAATACCCGCCCAGGAAAGGATCCAACCATGAGCGCTGTACGTTCAGATGCTTTGGCCTTCTTCGGAGCGACAGGAGATTTGGCCTACAAACAAATTTTTCCCTCACTGCAAGCCATGATAAAGAGGGGGCATCTCAACGTCCCCGTCATTGGCGTGGCGAAAGCGGGATGGAATCTGGATCAGCTGAAAGCCAGGGCCAAGGATAGCCTGGAAAAACATGGCGGCGTGGACACAGCCGCATGGGAAAAGCTTTCAGGATTGCTGCATTATGTCGACGGCGACTACAAAGACCCGGCTACGTTCCAAAAGCTGCGCCAGGAATTGGGAAGCGCCGAGCATCCGGCGCATTACATGGCCATTCCGCCGGTGCTCTTCGGCACGGTTGTCGAACAACTGGTGAAGTCCGGTTGCGCAAAGGGCGGACGGATCATCGTGGAAAAACCGTTCGGCGACGACCTGGCCTCCGCTCAGGCACTCAACAAAATTCTCCTGAGTTCTTTTGATGAGCAGGATATTTTCCGCATCGATCATTTTCTGGGCAAGCGGCCGGTGAACAATTTGATGGTTTTCCGTTTTGCGAATACGTTCGTCGAGCCCTTCTGGAATCGCCACTATATCGAAAGCGTGCAGCTCACCATGGCCGAGAACTTTGGCGTGCAGGGCCGCGGCGCGTTTTATGACGAAACTGGCGCCATCCGCGATGTGATCCAGAATCACCTTTTCCAGATTCTGTCCAACCTGGCGATGGAAGCTCCGGTGCGCACAGAGAGCGAAACGGTTCGCGACGAAAAAGTGAAAGTCCTGAAGGCCATGCCCGCGATCAAGGAAGCGGATATCGTGCGCGGGCAATTCCGTGGCTATCTCGCGGAACCAGGTGTGGCCAAGGATTCGAAAATGGAAACGTTTGCGGCACTGCGACTGGAAGTCGACTCCTGGCGCTGGAAAGGTGTTCCTTTTTATATTCGCGCCGGCAAGAACTTGCCGGTTACGTGCACGGAGGTGATGGCCAAATTCCGTTATCCTCCCACGGTGATTCCGAGCAGTAAATTGACGCAAAATCATTTACGTTTCCGGGTCAGCCCCGATGTGGACATCGCTTTGGGCATGACGGTGATGGCGCCCGGCGAGCAAATGACGGGCGAGCCCGTGGAAATGCTGGCGCATCATCAGATAAAACCCGGCGAGATGGAGCCGTATGAAATCCTGCTCGGTGACGCCATGGCGGGTGACGCGACGCTATTTGCCCGGCAGGACTATGTCGAAGAAGCCTGGCGCATTGTCGATCCTGTCCTGAAAGCGGCTACGCCCGTTTACCAATATGAGCCGAATAGCTGGGGACCAAAAGAAGTGGCAGCGCAAGTTGCGCCGCCGGGCGGATGGGACAATCCTGTGATTGCCAGTCCCGCGACTGCGGCAACAGCCAGCTCTT
Source organism: Candidatus Acidiferrales bacterium (assembly GCA_963701055.1). Classification (GTDB taxonomy): domain Bacteria; phylum Acidobacteriota; class Terriglobia; order Acidiferrales; family UBA7541; genus Acidiferrum. The sequence goes on from OY969563.1 coordinate 3,917,222, forward strand.
TTAAATAATCGCAACCGGAAAACCGCCGATGATCTCCGTCCAGGCGTGGTCGGACTGAAGACAAGATGAACGATTCCTCGACAATCTCTCTGAACGCTGGGAATCTTAGCGCTATCTTTTGGCCAGGCGCGGGGATGCTGTGCGTTTCGCTGAGTTTCCGCGGGGAGGAACAGCTTCGACGCCTCGACGACCTGGAATCGGCGAAACGAAAAGGAAGCACGGCGGGAATTCCGCTTTTGTATCCGTGGGCAAATCGCCTTCCGGGCCTGCATTATCGCGCGGCTGGGCAGGATGTGGATCTCGATCCGGTTTCTCCATTGCTCCATTTCGATGATCGCGGCTTGCCGATGCATGGCGTGCCGTGGGGCGAGCTCCATTGGGACATTCTCGAAGCGAAGAGCGATTCGGTGCTGGCTCAGCTGGATTGGAAGCGGCCGGAATTGGTTGCGCTCTTCCCTTTTCCTCATCGGGTGCAGATGGCCGCCAACGTCACTTCGGATTCTCTCGTTCTGCAAACCACTGTCTTCGCGGATGCAGGATCCCCTGTACCGATCAGCTTCGGCTTTCACCCCTATTTTGGAATCTCCGGACTCCCGCGTGCCGAGTGGCGATTGCAACTGCCGCGCATGTGTAAGCTTCTGCTGGATGCGCGCGGAATTCCGACCGGTGTCGAGGAATTCTTTGGACCCGTAGACGGGCTGCTCGGCGACACAAGCTATGACGCTGGCTTCGCTTTGCTGAGTGAGCAATCGTCCTTCTCCGTTTCCGGCGGCAAGCACAACATCACCGTGGCTTTTCTTGAGGGCTTCGCGTATGCGCAGGTATTTGCTCCTAAGGACAAGGATTTTGTGGCGTTGGAGCCGATGACCGCCGCGACAAGCGCGCTCACATCCGGCAAGGGCTTGCGCGTTACTGAACATGGCCGCGAATTTCGCGCATCGTTCCGCGTCAAAATGGAAGCGGCCACGTAGCGCGGTTCAATTGGACAAAACAGCATGAACACCTATCAAACTCGCGAAGGCATCCGGCTGCAAATGAATCACCAGCACGAAGGCCACTGGAACCGCTGGGGCCCGTATCTGGCCGAGCGCGCCTGGGGCACAGTGCGCGAAGACTACAGCAAGGACGGCGACGCCTGGAGCTATTTTCCCCACGATCACGCGCGCTCGCGTGCCTACCGCTGGAATGAAGACGGGATTGCCGGAATCTGCGATCGTCACCAGTATTTGTGCTTTGCGCTTGCGCTATGGAATACCCACGATCCGATCCTGAAAGAGCGCATGTTCGGGCTCAACGCGCACGAAGGCAATCATGGCGAGGATGTGAAGGAATATTACTTCTACCTCGACAACACGCCGACGCATTCGTATATGAAGTGCGTCTACAAATATCCTCACGCGGCCTATCCCTACGAACAACTGCTGGAAGAAAACCGGCGCCGCCACAGAAATGACCGGGAATACGAGCTCGTGGACACAGGCATTTTTGATCAGGGACGCTATTTCGATGTCGAGGTGGAGTTTGCTAAAGTCGCCCCCGAAGACATTCTGATTCGCATCAATATCTCGAATCGCGGCCCGGAAGCTGCCTCCCTGCACGTTTTTCCAACGCTATGGTTTCGGAACACATGGACGTGGGGACGCGACGATACTCATCCTCTTCTCTCTGTTCCGGCGCAGTCTTCATTCAAGGATGCAAAAGTGCGGTCGATTCTCGCCAAGCACTGGGAACTCGGCGAATATATGCTGTACTGTGCTGGCGCGGGCGAATTTCTTTTCACGGAGAATGAAACCAACAACGAGCGGCTGTTCAATTACCCTTCCCATTCACCTTATGTGAAGGACGCGTTTCATTCCTACGTCATCGGCGGCAATCGCAATGCCGTGAACCCCGCGCAGACCGGAACCAAAGCGGCTTGCCATTACCAGCTTAGCGTTCCTCCCGGCAAGACAACATCGCTTCAGTTACGGCTCGCTGCTTTGGTCAATAACCATCCTCACGAAGATCCTTTCGCCGATTTCGAAGCCAACATCCGCCTGCGTCAGCAAGAGGCTGAGGAGTTCTACGGAGCGGTGCTGCCATCCGGCCTGTCGACGGACGCGAAATTGATCGTTCGCCAGGCTTTTGCGGGCCTGCTCTGGTCCAAACAGTATTATCACTACGTCGTCACTGACTGGTTGCAGGGCGACCCCACTGAGCCTCCTCCGCCGCCCGAACGGCTGCAAGGCCGCAACAGCGATTGGACGCACTTTTTTTCACGGGACGTGCTTTCCATGCCGGACAAATGGGAATTTCCGTGGTTTGCATCCTGGGATTTGGGTTTTCACTGCGTTGCGCTCGCCTATATCGATCCGCAATTCGCCAAGGACCAAATTTTGCTGATGCTGCGGGAGTGGTATACGCATCCAAACGGCCAAATTCCCGCATACGAATGGGATTTTAAAGATGTGAATCCACCGGTTCTGTCGATGGCGGCGCAAGCTGTCTTTGAAATCGAGCGCCATCAAAGTGGCGTTGCGGACTACGCGTTCCTGGAGCGCGTGTTTCAAAAAATGCTGCTGAATTTCACCTGGTGGGTAAATCGCAAAGACGCGCTGGGGAAAAATATTTTCCAGGGCGGCTTTCTCGGCATGGACAACATTGGCGCCTTCGACCGCGACAATTTGCCGCCTGGCTATTTACTAGGCCAGGCCGACGGCACAAGTTGGATGGCCGCGTTTGCAAAGAACATGCTTTCCATCGCGCTTATTCTTGCCAAACAAGATCCTGTCTACGAAGATCTCGCCAGTAAATTTTGGGAACACTACATCTACATTGCCTATTCCATGAATAGCCCTCACGACTCATCCATGTCTCTTTGGGATGAGCAGGACGGATTCTTCTACGACTATCTTTATTCCGAGAGGAACAAGAGATTCCCGGTGCGCGCGCGGACCATGGTGGGATTTGTGCCTCTCTTTGGAGGCACCACGGTTCCGGCAGATACGTTCGATCGCTATCCCGATTTCAAACGTCGGCGTCAGTGGTTCATCTCGCATCGTCCCGATCTGGTGGAGAGCATCGGGCCGGGGATCACGCCCGGCGCGAACAACAATCTTCTTCTCGGATTTGTTCGCGAGGATCAACTGCGGCGAATATTGACATACATGCTGGATGAGAAAGAGTTTCTGTCGCCCAATGGCGTGCGCGCTGTTTCGCGATTCCATCTTGAGCACCCGCTGATCCTTCACCTCGGCGGCCAAGAATACCGCTTGGACTATGAGCCGGGAGAATCCACGACCGAGCTGTTTGGAGGCAATTCGAATTGGCGCGGGCCGGTGTGGCTCCCGGTGAATCAGCTGATCCTGCTGGCGCTGCGGCAATACCATTTGTATTACGGTGACAGCTTCAAGATCGAGTGCCCGACCGGATCGGGAAAACTGATGACGCTGGGCGAGGTTTCCCACGAGCTTGCCACACGGCTGGCACGCTTGTTCCTGCGGAATAAAGACGGCAACCGCGCGGTTTTTGGCGGCAATTCCCTTTTTAACAATGATCCGCACTGGCGCGACCTGATCCCCTTCAACGAATATTTTCACGGCGATACGGGACGCGGTTGCGGTGCCAGTCATCAGACCGGCTGGACCGGGCTGATCGCACAAATCCTGATCGATATCCGCCAACTTTCTGACGGAACCCCTTTAGTTTCAGAGGAAGACAACTTCTGATTTCAGGAATATCCGGCGACCGCTACCTCATTTTGTTGGATTGCTGCCCGTGATCTCCTGATGTTCGTTCAGCATTCCATCTGGAATCACCACTACCACCCATGGCGTGCCGGGAGTAATGATTTTGCCGGTGCTGCTCAAATCCACATCGTGGCCGGGGCGCAATTCGATCTTCTGTGTTCCCTGCTCTCCCAATTCCAGATTGCTGGCCCTAATTTCCAGCGTATGAGCACCGCTGCCTTCGGCATGCACGTGTAACTTAACGTGGCTACCCTGTGCGGTGTCAGTGGAAACCTGAAAATCAAAGGCTTCGTCCTTCTGCAAATCGAGATGATAGGTACCTCCGGAAAGTGCCGTCAGCGTCGTATGCACGCTGCCGCGGCGAACTGTATATTTTCCCTGCGGCAATTGCGCGCGAAATTTACCGTCCGCGGAATTCACGGCAACCTGAGTGATGCGGCCCGTCTTTTCGTCGCGAAACTCGATGGGTTCGCGCAAATTGCCGTCGGCTTGCCCCTCAACGACGGGCGCGCCATGCAAATCTTGCATCAGCCAGATCCACTCGCCTACCGGCTGCGTCCACACTTCCTTGTACGTCCAGCAAATCTGATTTGGCCAATAGGGCGCGTCGTTATATTCCCTGGTTTCGATCCCGACGGGCAGCGCGCCAACCATCTGGCCCGAGCGAACACTGTACAGCGGCGTCCAGTCGTAACCTTCGCCATACATGATGCTGGCAGAGAATGGGTTGCGACCAAGCAGCCACTCTGCCTGTTTTTGCGCCAGGTCCTCCGCGTCCAGATCGCCACGCAATTGCCCCGCGGCCGATAGCGCCTTGGCTTCCGAGAGCAGCACGCTGGAATTTCCGCGGAAATCAAACCAAACCGGAAATCTCCGCAAGTAAAATTCGCCTCCGAGGGGAACGCCGCGATGAACCTGTTCCACATACGCATCGCGATCGGCAGCGCGCAACGGCGTCCAATCCTTCGCTTGCGGAATCAGCCGCGCCTCGCTTTCTTTATATACCGCTGCGGGAAGCACTCCATACGGCTCGTCGACCTTTGCCGCAACCTGCTGGTAATACTTTGAGTGCAGGACGATCGCGGAATACCACTTCATCCAATCCGCGTGATTGGGAAATGTTTCGCACAAGTGAGCCAACGCAACGATTGGTTCTTCCTCCTGGCCAATATGAAAACGATGAAACAGATTTTCGCGCTTGGGACTGGTATAAAAGTAGCCGGTCATCGGGATGGTCCACGGCTGCAGCGTCTGCTCCTGCGACGCAAGGATGAGATTGGCGAGATGAAAAGCCTCATCGGCATATTTCTGATCGCCGGTGGCGCGAAACAGATCGATTGAAGCAATGGCGCCAAACGAAATTCTTTCCAGTTCGTCCTGAGCGCCGTACACCTCCGACAAAGGTGCGGCAGTCTTCAGGCCTTCGACCGCATAGTTCCAGTCTTGCTCGGCAGTGCGAAGGCTGCGAATCGCGAGTTCAGGATTGCTTTCTTTCAACACGCGCGCCGCCAGCGCTTCCACCGCAGCCACACGAAAGTTCCATTCGGGATTGTTGACCGCTCGCCCGAAGCGATCATCAGCATCACCTATAATTCCGTTTGTCCAGTAACTGATGAGCTGGCCGGTGGTGCGGTAACCATCGCCGAAGTTAGTCTTGAGCACCCAACGCAATCCCCATGTTCCTTCTTCGATCAGGCGATCGCGTAATTGCGGATCGACATTTTGCTGTTGGAGTCGCTCCGCGAGCGAAAATAGCGCGTAGGCCATCCCCGGCGTGTTGCCTGTCGCGCTCAGATCGCCAGCGTCGTGATAGCCGCCGTTCACGATGATGCGTTTATCGCCGTGGATGCTGTAATCGTCAGTGTGGCAGATGGCGTGGATGCCGGGAATCACGGTTCCGCATCGTTCGCTATACATGAAATTGATCGCTTTCCAGATGCTCTCTCGCCACGCCTCCGGCCCGATTTCAAAGGGGCGAGTCGCCGTGTCGCCCGCGCGCAAAGTAAATGTCCCCGGGGTCTCCAGTTCGGAGAAATCCAGGACTGCATAATCGCCGAGCGGCGCCTTTTCCTCTTTCACAGCTTTGGTCAAGACCACCTTGCCAGTGGCTTGGTCGATCACAGAAAATTCGCGGGCGTTCAGGCCGCTGGCAATGGCGGTTTTAGTGGCCCCAGTGGTGTAGCCTGCATGACTGAATGCAATTTTCCCTGCCGCGACGTCCCAGCCCTCGACATGGTCCGGATCGACTGTCTGTAGCTCCAGTTGATCGATGTACAGGATCGTCTGGTCGCCCGGGTCTGGCAACATTTTCGGCAGGCTATACGCGAATTCCAGTTCGGTGACTTTATCCCGGGATAGCGGAGTGATTTCCCAGACGACGTGATTCCATCGGTGATTTTTCAAAATGATGGATTCGTGGCGCCCTTCGTTGTAATGGTCGGGAAGGATGTGCGCGCCTTGGTTGTGCAGGACCAGAGATGCGGAAATTGCCGGCGCGCCGATCACGTCGGGATACACCCAGATGGAAATACGGTTGTAGCGGCTCCAATCCTCGGAAGGAAATTTGCGAGTGGCGATCAGATCTTCCCATTCGCCGGCGCCGCCGACTTTCCCGATGTTCTGGATCGAACGAATGCGCAACGAATGCTTTCCGTCCTTCACGGGAGAGTCCGCGAGCGCCATGTCGCCGTCGCCCTGGAACGACCATGTGGATACGTCTTCCATCGAGTCCAGCACACGAGAATTCAGTACTTTTTTCTTCAGCCACTGCGCCTCAGCTCCGTCCTCGAAAACAGCTTGCATTGGCATTTTTGGCGGTGCATCCTGCGCGGTGAGTGACTTGCCGGTGCAGCCAAGCAGAATCGCCAAGCCCAGACAGGCGCCTACCATTCGAATATGCGACGTGCGCTTCATAAGCATCTCCGGCCACAAAATGTATCAGCAGTAGACTTCCTAAGGAATCATTCCAAAGTATTATAGACCCAACTTCGGGCAGAAATCTGTGCGATCGGCTGCTGGCCGCGAAATGGTTCGTGGTGTAACGCCATTAGCGCGTTTGGAATCTCACTCATCAGGAGAAACAATGGACTATATCAATCTTGGCAAGACTGGTCTTAAGGTTTCACGCATTTGTCTAGGCTGTATGACATACGGCGCGCCCGCCACCGGCGAAACCAAGGGCGGCAGGCATGCCTGGGCTCTGAACGAGGAAGAAAGCCAGTCGTTCCTGCGGCAGGCGCTTGATCTTGGGATCAATTTCTTCGACACCGCCAACGCGTACTCCAGCGGAGCCAGCGAAGAAGTTCTAGGGCACTTCCTGAAGGCCAACACGAGGCGTGAAGCTGTGGTGATCGCCACGAAAGTGTTTGTCGCGATGCGAGACGAACCCAACGGCCGCGGCCTCTCGCGTAAAGCCATCTTTTACGAACTCGAGCAGAGCCTCCGCCGCTTGCAGACAGATTATGTGGACCTCTATCAGATTCATCGTTGGGACTATGAAACTCCTATCGAGGAAACACTCGAAGCGCTACACGATTTGGTGAAATCCGGAAAGGTTCGCTATATCGGCGCATCCTCGATGTACGCGTGGCAGTTTGCGAAGGCGCTTTATCTTGCGGACCTGCATGGTTGGACGCGATTCGTTTCCATGCAGAATCATTACAACCTGCTCTATCGCGAAGAAGAGCGCGAGATGTTGCCGCTTTGCCAAGTGGAGGGCGTCGGCGTTATCCCGTGGAGCCCGCTCGCGCGCGGCCGCCTGGCCCGTCCATGGCAGGCGGAACAGACCAAGCGATTCGAAACCGACCAGTTCGGCAAGACCCTTTATGCACAGACGGAAGCCGCGGACCGTCAAGTGATCGATCGTTTGGGCGAGCTCGCGGAAAAGCGTGGCGTTGCGCGCGCGCAACTGGCACTGGCGTGGATGCTTTCAAAGCCGGCGATCACCGCTCCGATTGTGGGCGCCACAAAACCGCATCATTTGCAGGACGCAGTGGCGTCGTTATCGCTGCGGCTGACCCCAGAAGAAATCAGCGCACTCGAGCAGCCGTACACTCCGCATCCTGTACTGGGTTTCAGCTGAGGCTTTTCGAAACCGGAGTTTGGAAGCATGTACGGCCTCGTCCACACTAATGTAATTATCTTAGTTAGTAGCTGCTTCGAGCGCACGAACGGGTGTATTTCTTCAACGCAGCCCGGCGCGTGTACGATCGACAATGGGGTTAAGGAGAATGACCTTCTGATCGCGCGAATTGCGGCGCTGTTCCTGGTTTGCGCTTCTCCGCTCTTCTGCCAGAGCAACACAGGCGAATTGCGCCTGAAGGTGAGCGATCCCGCGGGCCTTGGCGTGAAAACAGCAGTGCAAATCTCGAGCGACGCCAATCAGTACCGAAACACTCTGACAACCGGCGAGCAGGGAGAACTGGACGTTTTGCGCCTGCCCTTTGGAATCTATCAGGTGGAAATCAAGCGCGCGGGCTTTGCGGTTGTATCCGAATCGGTAGAGATTCGATCCTCGATCCCAACGAACTACGCGATCCAGTTGCAGCTTCCTTCTGTGGTGCAATCGGTGTCGGTAAATGCCGTCGACACGCTGATCAATCCGGAACAAGCCGGATCCGTCAATCAAATTGGTTCCGACACGATTCAGAATCGAATCAGTTCCGTGCCTGGACGCTCGCTGCAGGATCTGGTCAATTCGCAACCTGGCTGGTTGTATGAGGGAAATGCCGTTCTGCACCCGCGCGGCTCCGAATATCAAACGCAATTCGTCGTTGACGGTATTCCGCTGACCGATAATCGCTCGCCAAGTTTTGGGCCGGAGATCGAAGCCGATGACGTGCAATCGATGACCATCTACACCGCAGGAATTCCTGCGGAGTACGGCAGGAAAATGGGCGGAGTAGTGGAAGTGAATACGCTAGAGGATGCGCAATCCGGATTCCATGGTCAGGCTGTGCTGTCCGGCGGGAGCTTTGACTCCGCGGGAGCGTTCGCGGCGGGCCAATATGTTTGGGGAAAGAATACGTTTGGAGCGAGCGCCAGCGGCAGCATGGCGGATCATTATTTGAATCCGGTGGTGCCGGAGAATTACTCGAACACCGGCACACTCGGCGATTTTTCCGTGCATTACCAACGGGACCTCACAACGCAAGATCGCCTGAGCCTGAGCGTGCGGCATGAACTTGCGCGATACGATATTCCGAACGAGCTGGTGCAGCAAGCGGCCGGGCAGAGGCAAAACGCTGACAATTTTGAGACCATGGGAACCGTCGCTTACCAGCACACATTTTCCAGCAATGCCGTGGCAGATTTTCAAGGGATGGTGCGCGACAACGCGAATAATTTCTATTCGAATGCGAACTCCACCCCGATTATCGTTTCCCAGCACAACTGGTTTCGCGAGGGATATTTCAAGGGCTCTGCCACGATCAGCCACGGCCACAGCGAATGGAAATTCGGAGTGGAATCCGACAACACATTCTTGAACGAGAATTTTGCCTACATTATTACCAACTCAACGCAATTCGCGCCAAACACTCCAGCTACATTTCAATTTGCGGCAAACCGGCCGGACCTGGAACAATCTGCCTTCGTGCAGGATCTGATCCGCTTTGGCAATTGGACGGTGAATGCGGGCCTGCGGTGGGATCATTATCAACTGCTGTTGAACCGGCAAGCCGTTGATCCGCGGTTTGCAGTTTCACGCTACTTCCCCCCTGCCGCTTTGGTGCTGCACTTCTCCTATGATCGCGTGTTTCAAACGCCGTCGTTCGAAAACCTTTTGTTATCGAGTTCCACGGCGGCCACTTCGCTGAATCCCGTCTCTTTGCAATTGCCGGTTGAGCCGTCCGAAGGAAATTATTACGAGGCGGGGCTGACCAAGATTGTGTTTCAGAAGTTCCGCCTCGACGCGAACTATTTTCGCCGGTTGCTCAACAACTATGCGGATGACGACCAGATTGAGAACACCACGGTCAGCTTTCCGATTGCGTTTCGAAAGGCCGTGATCTACGGAGCGGAAGCAAAAATCGATTTGCCGGACTGGAATGGCTTTTCCGGATTCGTCAGCTATTCCTATACGGTTGGCAATGCGTGGTTCCCGGTCACCGGAGGATTATTCCTGGGTGCCGACACGGTGCTGCCGACAACCGGCCACTTCCCCGATTCGCAGGACCAGCGAAACACGGTGCGCGGCCGCATACGTTATCAAGTGGCGCAGCACCTATGGATCGCCGGCGGAATCCAGTACGACAGCGGCCTGCCCTTCGACTTCGAGGGCACATACGCCGAGGCGCTCGCCGAGTACGGCCAGCAAGTTGTGAATCGAATCAATTTCCAACGCGGCCGGATTTATCCTGCCTTCCAGGTCAACGCCTCAGCCGGCGCCGACATTTACAAATCCGAGCGCATGACCATGCGCCTGCAAATCGACGGAGAGAATTTGAACAATGTCCTCAATGTGATCGACTTTGGCGGACTTTTCTCCGGCAACGCCATCGGCCCATCACGCAGTGTAGCTGTGCGTTTCTCAAGCACCTTTTAGCTAAACCCGTCGCACGCACGAATTCCTTGTTTCCGTGCGTGCATCCCACCACGCTAGGTGGGTCGCCATCCAAGTTTCACTTTCAGTTCCTCAAAAGCGTTGAACGCGATCGGACAAATAGCAACATTGGCAATCACGCCCATCAGTCGTGTCGTAAATCTTGGTTATTCCAAGTGAGGATACGACCGGCAAACGGCAGGCCTATCCTCGTAGATGGAACACAGCTTTCCGTTAAGCATCGGGCAGGGCGGGTTCACCATGCCTTCAGACATGGATTTTTTCTGAAATTCTTCTATCGACTGGCCGAGCGTTTTTGCAACAGTGAGAAGCTCATTCTTCTTGAATTCGACTTGCAAGGATCGGCAACAATTTGCGCACTGAGTGCAATCGATGAGGGCGAAATATTTCTGGCTTAACGTCTTGACGAGGCTATCGATGTTGCGTGGAGCGTAGTATTTTAGCCACGATCGGAATTCCCAGTTTTCGTCGTTGTGCTCTTGTCAAAGCTGTTGGATCCTTGGCAGGTCGGTCTCAATTGTCGGAACCTTGAGATACTTCCGCGGTTTCATTTCGGCCTCGCATCGATAACCTTTCGGGTTTGTCTTCCTCCTCAATCGTTAGAAACCGAACGCGATTATTATCTCCCGGCTTGACCGGTGTTCTCCGCTTCGGACTTGGCTTCTTCACTCTTTTTGGAATAAAGTCGGGAAAACCAAAGTTTCGGGCCGCGCGACGGCTGTGCTTCAAAGGCGATACGGCTTGGAACCGACAATTCAATCTCTGCTCCCGCAGCCGCGCGACTTAGCAACCGCAATCTAGCCCCAATGCGATCAGCGCGCTCGCGCATGCCGGGCAGTCCCCAGTGGCCATCACGTCCGGAACGCAAAACGTCGGGGTTAATCCCGACGCCGTTGTCCCGCACTGAGACGCGTAGGTGATTCCCGGAATATTCTATTTCTACAATGATCTCAGTCGCCTTGGAATGGCGGAATGCATTGGTCAAGGCTTCACGGCCAATGGAATAGATCTCGTCGCGAATCACCGGGCGCAAAGGCCGGGGCGTACCTTCAATCAAAACGCGAAACTCCGCATGCCCGGAAGGCGTCAACTCTTGCTGAAGCCGGGTGAATGCCTCTCCGAGGTTTTGCTGTCCAGCATCACTGGAGCGCAACCCTCGTACTGTATTCCGCCCTTCGTCAATCACGCGTGTCATCAATTGAAGAGTGCGGGTGACTAGGGGTTTTGCCGGAGAATCCTCGGACAAAGAATCGTCAGCAACATGAAGATGCATCGAGGCGCTCATAACTCCTTGCAACAGTGTGTCATGTAGTTCTTGCGCGATCCGTATACGTTCCGAAAGGCGTTCTTCAAATCGCATGTTCATTTGCGCTGCCAACCGCCTCATGCGCAATCGGAAAATCAGCAGGATGATCAATGCTGCCGCCAGCGCAGCAGTGAGTCTAAACCACCAGGTCTGCCAATATTGCGGCGCAATTTGGAAAGCTACATCTGATTCTCCGCTATTCCATGCGCCCTCGCTGCTGCTGGCCATCAGCCTGAAGCGATATGAGCCTGAGCTGAGATTGTTGTAGGTGGCCTCGCGCGCTGTGACAGGATTGCTCCAACCCTCGTCAAAGCCTTCGAGCTTGTATTTGTATCGCACCCGCTCAGGGACGGACAGACTCAGCGCTATGTAGTTAAACGTAATTGTTCGATGCGGCCCCGTAAGGCGCAGTGAATCGTGAATGTCAATCTTGTTGCCGTCCACCGTAATTCCGTCAATGTGGACGAGTGCCGGCGCCGAACCGGGAGTTGCACGCGCCGGATCGACAACGGAGAGCCCGCGACTCATTGAAAACCAGATCTTCCCTTCCCGGTCCGCAATGACCGACTGAAACCGTTTTACGCCCTCAATTCCTTTCAACCCGTCTTCCAAACCGTACTCGCGAACGTCTTCGCCAGTTAAGACACTGTCGAGCGGTTTCTCGCGCTGAAGTCGCAACACGTGATTCGAAGTGGAGATCCATAGCCATCCGTTTTTATCCTCTGCAATTCCCAATATTTGCTCGTGCAGCGATGCGGGAAGTCCAGCCGGCGTTTGCAGACGGCCTGAACGCAGAAACGCAAGACCGGAGGCGGTTCCGACCCAAAGTACACCCGATGAGTCAGGAAAAAGGCAATTCACCGTTTCGTCGGGCAAACCATCATTCGCATGGAACACACGCCAGCGCCCTTTGTCGAACTCGCTTATCCCGTTCGGCGTAGCGAACCACATCGTGCCGTCCGTGGTTTCCGCAATCGCGGTCACCGTGTTCGAGGACATCCCATCTCCAGTGGTATAGGTAGTGAAACGGCCGTCTTTATACTCGCTCACTCCTCCGCTCAGGGTGCCCGCCCAAACGGTCCCGTCGCGGCTCTCATAGACGGAATAGACACTGTTTTGCGCCAGCCCATCCGCTTGCGTGTACGTTCTTGCGGACACCGATCCGTTTGAGGAGTGCAGGCGCGTCAGGCCTCCTCGCTGGCTACCGACCCAAAGATCCCCTTCGCCACCGGCTATGGAGTAAACGACGTCTTGCGGAAGCCCAGCACTCGTCACGTCTCCGTTCTTTTCGCCGGCCAACCACTGTAATCCACCTTCGTAAGGTGCGAACCAAACGCGGCCAGTCTGGTCGACATACACGGGCCCACCGCTTTCCGAGGTCAGTCCGCTGACGGAATATGTGATGAACGCGCTGTCGCGCAGCCGATCGATTCCTTGAGGACCTCCGAGCCAAACATTCCCTTCTCGATCTTCGAAAAGGGCGTTTACTGGCCCGCTCGTGTGCGGATTCCCTGCGTCCAGCACGACTCCCTCGGGACTCAACTGGATCAATCCCTTCGCTGTGCCGAACCATATATTTGAATCCCGGTCGCGAATGGCGGAAATAACTTGCACATGGGCGAGGGACGCTGCGACCCCCTCTGCCGTGATTTTTGTTCCGTTCCATCGTAAGAGGCCTCGATCCGTGCCGATCCATAACTCACCGTTTGGTAAAACCAACAAGCAGTTGATTTTGGTTTCCGGCGGCACGCCTGACACAGAGAGAACCTTTCCCTGCTTCATGAAGAAAAGGCCCTTGTCGCGTGTACCAAGCCACAGCGTGCCGTCCGAATTTTCGGCCATGGAAGTGACGGCGGAATTGGGCTCTGCAAAGCGATGCGGCACGACACCAGTAGCCCAGCTGAGACGAGAGGACAGCTCGTCATTGGTCACGCTGGAAGCGGGGTTTGCGGATTCCGCGGGAGGACTGACAACTTCGAACCTGCCCGCACGATAAGTCAGAGGACCAAGCGCCAGCGAGGACAAAAGAACTGAGCCATCCGTTCGCTTGATGACAGAGGTGATGCCGAATTCTGCTTCCTCCCGGCCTAGATCGAATTTTCCGTCGTGGTAACGCAAGATTTTGGTGCTCCGCAAAAGAATCCAAAGATTTCCTTCGGCGTCCGCAACAAGCTGCTGAACCGCCCCGATGGGAAACGTTGTGGGAGAAGCCTGCTGGAACAGATGAAAACTCAATCCATCGAAACGAATCAGTCCTTTCTCGGTACCGATCCATAGATAGCCGTCCGCAGTCTGAGCAATAGCGGTCACGGATCCTCCCGTGAATCCTCTCTCGCTTCCCCAATGCTCACGAATATATTGCGAGAACGAACGGTTAGGATCGAGCGCCTGAGCCAGGCTGGCACAACACGCGATGGCAAACACGAGCACCAGGCTTCTGCGGAGCCATTGCCGTTCCCGGCTGACGTCAAGGAAGGTATTCGAATTTCTCAACCACAACCTCATTTTCTTTTTGCAAGGGACTCTTTTCGCTGGCGACAACGTAAAACAGAAGTTGCAGAGTTTCCTGGCCGGGCGAGGGCACACCAGAAGTAAAGACGTGTTCAGAAACAACGGGAACTCCTGCTTGCCCTGAAGATCCACGGACGGTCTTGAAGCTGGCGCGTCCCGATTCCCATCGCAACGAATGAGTCAGCGTGCCGCTCGGCACTGTAAAGGGAGCCACATTGCCTGGAACATAGAACGGCTGGATCCCGTACTGCGCGTTATTTTTGCTGTGTGCGTCTCCCCAGCGTCCGAACTCGATGTCCATTTCGCGGTAATGCTGGTCGCCTCCCCAGTCATCGAATGTATTCATGCTCAAGACTACGGCTGGATCCAAATGGGTAGTGTCACGCACCACCACCACGTAGGTTCCGTATCCAAGACTGCGTGTGAGCTCCAGTTCCGCACAAGACCATCTGTCAGACTTCTTGTGGATCCGGAGATGCAATGCCCCACTTGAGTCCGTCCATGCGTTATCACCGTCATACAGATTATTAAGTCCACCGCGATCGCCAGCAATCGTGCGCACCTTCCATTCGTACCCACTGAAATTAAGCAATTTCACCGGCGCAAGTTGCGGCGCCCCCGTGCCCTTCACAACAGAGACGGCTGCAACCGAGCCACCCTGCGTCGGCGCCACGTCCATTGTAGGAGGTGGGCGATACGTCGGCTCGACCAACATCGCCGCATACTCGAAGCCCAGGTGCGTTTCCGTGCTCCACGTAGAGTCCGGCCGAATGGAGATGAATGGTTTATCAGGCCAGGGTTGAACCCACCACGGCCCGCTCCTGGCATAGACAACAATCTGCTGGCCCGGCCGAGCACCTGTAACGTGGCCGGAGATAGTGTCTACTCTTTCCCTACCTCCCTGGGCCGCTGGTGGAATTTTGGTAAATTCGATAGTCGGGAGTTGAGAAGATTTCGGCGCCTGGCGGCAGCCACTTGGGAGAATGGCCAGGGCGAGGAACAGAACGGCAGTCAACACCCTGGTGGAAACATGCTGGAACTTGCATGGTCTGTGGAAATAACTCAAACCAGGAGTTCTCGGGTCGAATTCGTTGTGGATGGACTCTGATGCGTCGATCACACGACCTCCTCGCCGTTGAGCAGGCGGCTAGAAAATGTTCGGCGACAAAAGAGCCTAGCAGAAAAAATTTATTCTATCTCTTCTAGCGGGAAATAGCATGGCCACTTTCCAACGCAACAGCCAAAATGCGCTGGCTACCGTCGGATGACGAGGTCGCATTCATTAATTTGCACGAGGTCAAATCCGTCGTCGTCACGGATGGCAGATTAGAACACACCGGTTAGCGATAGTATTGTGAAGCACACCCCTCGGAGTTAAAATTTAGTTCCCTTCGCGATTACCAGAAATCAGCCTGGCGCATCGATTTTTGATCCCCTCTTCGCCTCGGCCCCTCTCACAGACTTCGTTGGTCCCTGTCGCATTTGGGGTTACAACCCGGTTGCGCGGACCGGAGACCACATGAAAAACGCCCGTCGGATCCTGCTCGTGGCCATGTCATCTTGTTTTGCATTGCCTTTCGCATTGCCTTTACGCACTACACCGATCGTGAATAACTCAGATGATCTCTCGGCTATCGTCATCGGCGTTTCCAATGTCCAGTCTGGCCCCTCCGGAGCACTGGGACAAAACCTGCTGGCTGGCTCTTTGGCCTATTTTCGTTTCATAAACGAGCATGGCGGCATTCATGGCCGCCAAATCAGGATTGTCCTGCATGACGACAAATATGAACCTGACGCAGCTGTCTTGAATACTCAACGACTAATCAACCAAGATCACGTTTTTTTCCTTTTCGACTACGTTGGCACCCCTACACTCGTTCGTGTTCTACCCCTCTTGAAGTATTACGAAGCGCAAAACATTGTTAACGTAGCGCCTTTCACGGGCGCTGAACCACAGCGCAAACCGCCATACGACAAATTCGTTTTCAATGTTCGCGCCTCTTATCGCGACGAAACTCGCGCTTTAATTCGCTATCTCTACCAGCGCGGTTTTCGGCGCATTGGCCTTATGGGGCAGGCCGATGCCTACGGCAAGAGCGTCGAGGTGGCTGTTATAGAGAGTCTCGCCGAGTTAGGTCTTCAACCTGTTCAAATCGTCTCCTACCACCGCGACCAGCCTTTCGAAAGCGATATGACGACTCAAGTGCGCATGCTGCGCGAAGCCCGGGCCGAAGCCGTTCTAATGGTCGGCATTTTTGAGCCAGCAGCTGCTTTCGTTCGAGATGCCCGTCTTACGGGTTGGGATGTTCCGGTTGCCAACGTCAGTTTCGTTGGTGCCACCAATCTGATCCATAAGCTGCACGACCTCACCGCTAAAACCGGAATTGATATGACTCGCAATCTCATCAACAGTCAGGTGGTTCCTTCCTACGAGGACACCAGTTACCCGCTCGTCCGAGATTATCGCGCGCATACCGCTCCGGAAAGTTATTCCTTCGTGTCCCTTGAAGGTTGGCTCAATGCTGTCGTGGTTGTTGAGGCGCTGCGGCGCGCTGGCACTTCTCCTACGCGTTCCGACCTCATTCATGCATTGGAATCCTTGCACGGTTGGGATCCCGGCATCGGGGAACAATTGCAGTTTTCTCCGAGTAGCCATCAGGCTCTCCATCGCGTGTGGCTTACACGCTCGGACCAGGCGCGCTGGGTATCATTAGAATTCCCCTCGGAGGACAAGCGTTGAGTACAATCGGTTCAAAACTCACGTTATTGCAACTCATTAAGGCCGCACTCGTAGTCCTCGTCCTCTATCTCTTAATGGAACGACAGTTGTCCCAGCACATGACCGAAAACTTTATGACACACGGCGATGTCGTGGCTGCGAGTTTGGCCAAAGCTGTAGAGCCCGCCATGGTTAATCGTGACCTCACCACGGTGCAGTCCGCCCTCGACACTACCGCCGCGATTCCTGAAGTTCGATGGGCCTTCGTGACCGCCCCAGACGGTGCCGTCCTGGCTGACACCTTTGTTCCCGCTATTCCCGCAGCCCTAAACCACATGAGGCAGAACCTCCGGAATCGTGACCGCATCAAGCTTCCTCCTGAGGACGAAGTCGTGGTTTTTAAGCAGCCAGTTCTCACGGGAATTGTCGGAAATGTTTACATCGCCTTTGACCACGCAGGACTATTGGCCTCCATTCACAACATGGAATGGATCATATTGCTTAGCATCACCTTGGTCATGCTGGCCGCTACGGTCGGTTTTTCTTTTGCCGCCAACGTTATCCTGGCCCCGGTTCTAGCTCTGACTCGCGCTGCTGATTCGTTGGCCCGCGGCCAGCTTGGACTCTTTCGAGACCTCCCAATCGTCTCAACCGATGAGCTAGGTGTCCTCACTGGTGCTTTCAACAAAATGGTCGACGAGAATCGCCGGCAACACGAAACCCTGGAAACCCGTGTGGCGGAGCGCACTGAGGAACTAACCCGCGCCAATGCAATATTAGCCAAGGAAGTCTCCGAACGCGAACGTGCCCAGCAAGCGGAAAAATCTGGCCAACACCAAATTCGCCTTCAGGCGGCCGCTCTCGAATCCGCCGCAAACGCCATTCTTATCACTGACGCTGCTGGCAACATCCAATGGGCCAATCCATCCTTCACTCGCATTAGCGGCTATCCGCTCGCTGAAGTTTTGGGAAAGCACACGCGCATACTCAAGTCGGGGAAGGAAGACCGGTCCTTCTATGCCAATCTCTGGAACACCATCCTATCGGGAAAAGTTTGGGGCGGTGAACTCACCAATATTCGGAAGAGTGGCGAGTTATACAGAGAGGAGATGACGATAGCTCCGTTGCTTTCGCCGGACAGACGAATTACCAACTTCGTGGCGATCAAGCAGGATGTGACCGAACGAAGGCGCAGCGAAGAGGAAAGACAAAAGCTGGTTTCCCTCGTCGAGAATTCTTCCGATTTCATAGCCGTGGCTTCACCCACCGGCGAGACCCTTTATGTAAATCCAGCAGGCCGATACCTCATCGGCCTAGACTCCGAAGCTCCTCTCCCCAGGCACATCTCTGAATTTCACGACCAGAGTTGCTTCGGAGAATTTAGTACGATTGCCATGCCGATTGTGCAGGCAACCGGCCACTGGGAAGGCGAGAGCCGGTTTCGCAACTTCAAGACACACGCGCTGATTGATGTGCAGATGAGTGTGTTTCTGGTGCCCCATACAAAAACTGGCAAGCCTCTTTGCCTTTGTACCATCTCGCGCGATACCACCCAACGCAAGCTCGCCGAATCTGAGTTGGCCGCCGCAAAGGCCGCCGCGGAACTGGCTAATCGGGCTAAGAGTGACTTCCTGGCCGCCATGAGCCATGAAATCCGCACTCCCATGAATGGCATTCTCGGCATGATTGAACTCGTACTCGACACCGATCTCACCGCCGAGCAACGCGAACACATAAGTCTGGCGCATTTCTCCGCCGAGGCTCTGCTCTCGATCATCAACGACATTCTCGACTTCTCCAAAATTGAAGCAGGAAAACTGGATATTGAGGCCATCCCCTTTGACCTGCGCGACACCATCGGCGATACGCTCAAGTCAATCGGCGTTCGCGCGCACCAAAAAGGTCTCGAGCTGATTTGCGACGTTCAGTACGACGTCCCCGAGACGTACATCGGCGACCCTGGTCGCATCCGCCAAATCCTCATCAACTTGATCGGTAATTCCATAAAATTCACCGAGACTGGCGAAATCCTCTTGCGGGTGTGGGAAGAGTCTTCGGAGGACCACTCCTCCTGCCTTCACTTCACCGTAAAAGACACTCGCGTAGGTATCCCTATCGAAAAACAAGACAAGATTTTCCAGGCGTTCTCCCAGGCTGATAACTCCACCTCTAGAAAGTACGGCGGGACTGGGCTGGGCCTGAGCATTTGCGTGAGACTCGTCGCCCTACTCGGAGGAAGAATTTGGGTCCAGAGCCGTCCCGGACACGGCTGCACGTTTCACTTTACCCTTCGCCTGCGTGTGCGGGATATTCCCTCCGCACGTCCCAGCCTTCCCCGCCCGAAGTTCTGTACGACCTTCCAGTTCTAATCGTCGACGACAACTCCACCAACCGCGCAGTTCTCGAGGGCATGCTCAGCCGGTTCGGCATGCGGCCCACCTCGGTGGACGGGTCCGTCGCCGCACTTCAAGCCCTCGAAATTGCAGCCACCACCTCTTCGCATTTTGCCCTAATCATTCTCGATTTTCATATGCCCGTTATGGATGGGTTCGCACTGGCCGAACGCATTCGTGAAAAAGCTCTCGCACCCGCTGTACCAATCGTCATGCTCACTTCTGCAGGTCGCATGGGCGAAGGCGCCCGGTGTCGCGAACTGGGCATCGCTGCCTATCTCGTCAAGCCGGTTCGTCAAAAAGAATTGCAGGACACTCTCTCCAATATCCTGAACCCATCGCCGGAGAAAAAAGCCTCCCTCGTGACCCGCCATACGTTACGGGAAAATGCTCACCGTCTGAACATTCTTTTGGCCGAGGACAACAAGGTAAACCAAATTATCGCCGTCCGACTTCTCGAAAAACGCGGCTGGGTCGTTACCGTCGTTGCCAATGGCCGCGATGCTGTCGCCTCCGCTCGAATCGGTAATTTCGATGTAATCATCCTCGATATTCAGATGCCCGAGATGGACGGTTTTCAGGCCGCCTCCGCAATTCGCGAAGCTGAGCGATCTAGTGGCGCACACGTTCCCATCGTTGCGCTGACTGCCCACGCCATGAAGGGCGATGAGGAGCGCTGTCTTTCCGCAGGTATGGACGGGTACGTTACTAAACCGATCCAGACCAAGGATCTCTTTGCAACGATTGAGAAGATTCTTGCCAAGAACCGCTCATTGACCGAACGGCCAACCTGAAACTCGCTGGCCTTCGAGTATAAAGTGGGTGCTGAAGCGACGATACAACGCAGGGTTTGGGAGTGGAAATAGGGATCATCGAATTGTGATGGGTGTTGCCCAGACGCGACTCGCGCAGGCGGCAAATTCCAGATAAGCTCAAATTTCAACGAACGCTTTGGTGTCACTTAAAGCTGTTCGGCTGGATTCCCACGTGCGCCGCAAACTCATCTGGTATTCTATTTTTGGCGGAGTTTTCATCACGCTTCTCGCGATCGCGCTGCGATCCGCGGGAATCAACCGGCCAGTTCCCTATTTGACGTATTCCGGATCTTATCTGATGCAGCTTTTCTTTCAGAGATTCCTCGAATGGATTCCGTGGGAGTATGCGGACAACCTTATCTCTGAACTGCTTTTGTTTTTCGTGTTGAATGTTTTGGGCTACGCCTTCGTGATTTTTCTCCTGCTCCGGATCTTTTTCCCGGATCGTTCGGGCGAGCTGCCTCCCTTAACCGCCAAAAAATAGCAGTCATTTTTAGCTGCGGAGGCGTAGCGCCTGTCCCGACACGCCGACTCAATGTGGGACCCCAAAATGCTGTCCGCGTCTTGAACCGAGGCTCTCGCACAAATTCAACCACTACACTTGCAGGGATTGCTACAGTTTCGAGAAAATAAGTATGCTGTTTTCAGAAAGTCTTGGTAGGGGCGGTGGGGATCGTACCGCATGCCGGGGTTGGGAACACGCAAGTTACTCATTTTGCGTAACGCCACATACGCCAAACGCTCAAACTGCGGAAGTGGGGTACACGGCGGGTACACGGAGCGGGGTGAAACCCGTTGGCAGTACCAAAGTCTTGGAACCCGAAAAAATCTGACTTTACGCGCGCCCGCTAAGTTGCAAGGTGGAGCCCTCAATCAGGTTCGCAAAACGGCGAACGCGGCATCGCGGTGATTATCCCTCAAGGCCTAGAAGGTAAGAGAGGGCTCAATCGCGGCTAGCTCCAGATAATGGAGCTAGTATTCGAATCGTTCGTCTCTGTCCCATTGGATCAAGCTTTCAAGCTCGCCTTGGCGGGTTTCAAGCTCGCCTTGGCTCTCTATGGCTTGACTGAGCCTTGCCTTCTGGCTCGTAACAAATTGTGTGACCGCCGTGTCGGGGTAGTCGGCGAGGTCGTCGAGAAGCTGACTGTTATTCGTCAGAATCGCCGCCTGCGACCTGACCGAGCCTGCCGGAACAAACTGGTCTACGAATCTCTTAAGCACGCTGACGCGATCGGGCGCTTTATCCAATAGTTTACGCGCCGTTCCTGTCCATTGTGGGCGTCCCCCTTCGCCGGGTTGAAAAGGAGTGACCGCAGAGGCAGCGGCTGGATAGCGGGTAATCGGCTGCTGGTCGCACCAACTTAGAAGATCGGTCTCCGGGACTGAATCGAACGCGTTCCTCCGAAGCTGACTACCCTGGTCCATGATGCTTAGCCCAACTCTCAGGGACTCGTTGTCGTCACCGCACAGCCCTTCCAGCGCCGCAAGCGGCTGGGCGTTCACGAGGGATTGCAATAGCTCACTGTGATGAAAAGCGTAAGTTTCGGATTTCGAGACGCTTTCTCTTAGCTTTCTGCAGATTTCCTTGACAGCTGTTGCGCCCTTCTCTCCAACGAGGCAGTGTCTCGCGACGAGTCCTAGCCAGTGGTTCTCGCGAACATTTCGTCTTGCGGCGAAGGTGAGTTGATGCACGAGTTCGCATCCAATGTCGATGATTTCCGATGCCGAGCTCTGACGTCGGCCTTCGTCGAAGGAGAGCCGCATGCACAAGATCTCGATGGCGACATCTAGGCCTTCCGGTTCTCTGGCAATCCCAGCAGCAGGCTGTTGAAGTCTTTGCCCGAGACTCGGTGCGTTACTCCGCCGCCGACTAAGTTTCGGTACATGCCGACCCAAATCTTGCCTAGCTCAAGGGAGTGCATGAGACGCGTAAAGCCCTGCTCGTCAACGCCGACAGCCGTTTGCAAGGCCGGATACCACTGCACGAGCGTTGCGTTTTCGAGTGCTTCGTCCATAAGATCGTTCGCAAGTTTAGCATTCCTGTCGTGAAGGCCATTCAGGAAGCCGCGGAACACGTGAGGATTTCGCCGGCTGGTCGGAGCAGCGAAAAGATGCGCTAGCAGCCAGCCCCAAATCTCACGAGGTTCTTGGCCGCCTTCCGCTAGACCTCGCCCGAAACTCCATAGCTGTTGACTGTTGCCCGCGATCAATTCTGCAGCAAGCTTTGTGAAGGTATCCTGATCTCGGGCCATCTCTTTACCTAGCTCCCGTGCGATGGCGTCGACCTGAGCCAGGTTCTTCTCGATATTGCTCCCGCCGTCGTAGGTCGAATCGAGACCAGCGTGAATCACGGATTCGTCTAATACGATTGACCGAACCTTCTCGGCAAGGTCCTTAGGTCGAAGAAGTGCCTCAAGCGACGCGAGTCGGCTGGCCACCTCGGGGCTGAACCCGTGGGAGTCGTAATACATGGTTTCGCGCACGGCAAGCCAACCCTCGGACCAGAAACATACTTTAGAGATAGCGCTGCACACGTGATCTAGCGCGTCATAGGCGGACGCCCGGGTCCATAGGCCACGGAACTGCTCGGCAATTGCCGTGCGTACATCGGGTGCCGCACGTGCTGCGGAGCAGGCAAGAGTCTCCGCGACGTTTAGCGCCCGAGCGAACCAGTCTTTTATCTCTTCCCTAGTGCGCGGCCAATAGCCGTAGTCGCGGGAACGCGCCCCGAATTCAAAACTGAGGCCGGGGCCGAAGTGTGATGCTTCAAGCGCCGCTTTGAGAGCTGCTATTCCCAGGGCGTTTTTCTTCGGCTCGTCAGACCTCACCAGCGAGGAAATGACCGCTAGGCGTTGCTCAAGCGTTGCATGGGTGCCAGAGAAATAGATTGGAAAAAGGGAGGAGAAGGTCCTTGAGGCATCGTTTTCTTGCTTTTCAGTGTCTTGCACCTCGGCGATTTTCACGATCAACGCGCTGCAACGCTCGAAAAGTCTTTCGTCGTAGCCTATGGACCGAAGTAAGTCGAGGTAGCGCGTGAATTGTGTGATTGTGTCACGATTCTCACCTTTTAGTAGCGCGCGTTCGAGCGCAGACAGCGTTGATTCCGGGGCTACCGGCGCCACATAGTTAAACATAGCTAGGCCGAGCTCATCGAGGTCCGCGGCGTTTTCCAACAAGCCCCCGACGCCCAACCATTGCGCGACGATAGCCTCGGCTTCCTTGCAGCCGATAAGATAGCCTAGCCTTCGTGAGAAGGACTTAACTAGTCGTTGCGGCGCGCCGTTGATTAGCCTTGCTTCTATTTCGGAGAAAGGAATGTTTTGCACCGCTCTTGTGGCTAGGCGGTTGGCGATCGCTTGGGGCAGGACGGCTCGCCAGTTGGCTCGAGCCTGAATTAGGCCTCGGCGCCGCAGCTCGGAGCAGGCTCGGAACATGTCCGGCGCGCTCTTCCCGATGATAGATCCTAACCTGAAGAGTTCAGCTTCACTGCCGTCAGAGACGTCCACTCCTTGGAATGAGTAAACCAGCGACAGTGCCTCCGCTGCGGTCAAGAGGGACGGGTCGTGTTCCTGGCGTTGCTGAAATAAACGTTTGAATAAATCTTCATCGGATAGGCCCGTGATTGTTTCATTTCGCCCGACAGTTTCAGCGAGAGCGAGCGCAATGCGGGCGTTTCCACCCGAAAAGTCAGCGACGGTACGGGCGTCGACAGGTGAGATGTGAGCGAAACGGCGACGGACCAGATTCTCGATCAGTGCGGGCGACGAAGGTTCGATAGAGAAAACCTCCGTCCCTTCGGGTAGATCTTCTCGGATATCGTATTCAATGGTGACTAGACTGACAGTGCTTTCAGGGGATCGGCATATCTCCGACAGACGTCCGTGTAGGTCAGGGGGACAATTATCCAGGACAAGGATCGCTCGCTCTCTTGCTGCAATGAGCTCCCGGGCCAATGTCGCAGGCGTAGGATTGGGCGAGTCTGCGATGTTTGTGTAATAGACAAGGGAGGGAGCTAGGTTCTCTTTGCCTACACGATCGTCGAAAAGGGCTTGGACGAAACGCGTTTTGCCAACTCCCGAAAGTCCGACCAGTCGAGTAACTGAGCGGGGCTTTCTTAGTTGTCCA
The DNA here is from genome assembly GCA_963701055.1 of Candidatus Acidiferrales bacterium. Lineage (GTDB taxonomy): Bacteria > Acidobacteriota > Terriglobia > Acidiferrales > UBA7541 > Acidiferrum. Next base: position 3,941,381 of record OY969563.1, read on the forward strand.
CGTAGGTGCTCGATGCCATCTAGCGCTGAAAGTCCCTCCTGACTCCGTTCGGAGGCTGTGTGGATGCGAAGATGGTCATCGATCAAATACTCGTCACTCACTCCATTTGGGGAGGAGGCCCATGCCCCGTAGGACTGCCAGCCTTGTATTGGCCTTCCGATCTTCTGCCTTACCCAAGGGATCAGCCCTGCGTGGTCCCACAGCCAAGTTGCGACTCTTGTACGATCGTAGAAGTCCAACGTAAGGTCATTTGCATTTGGCAGGCTTTCGAGGGCCTTCGTCATGGCATCGCGCCGATTGTTGAGCGCGGTGTCAGATGTCGAGCCTTTACCGCTCACGATGATATACGCGCCGGACAAATCTGCGAGTTGGCGGATGATCGGTCTTAGCGCGCCCCCGGGTCGCATTTCTTCCGAAATCTCGCTGGGTGGCATATACATCTGCTTGGTCTGGAATCCAGTATTTGGAGATGGAACGAACCCGTCGATTTTCTTATCGATCGGAAGCGCGACGCGGACGTCGAGACCGCCATCGGCTGCATTCTGATTTCCGCCCCACGTGACAGCCGAGGTAGAAAGCCCGCGTTTCTTAAGTTCGGCCTCGCAGAGCCGCCCGATCAGCATACGAAGGTCTTCGTCGCTGAGTAGCGAGATGTCGTCAGAGGTGACTTCTAACATTTGCGTTACTTAATGATCAGACCAGATTAGCAAATGAAGGAAAAACGAGCGAGCGTTCCATACTTTGTTGATCGTGGCTGCCTTTGTTCGAATCCTTTACGCCCTTCCGGGCTACGAGACACAGTTAACGAGTCCACGCTATGTTCCTCTCGTTCAAAATCTAATCACGCCGACACACGCTCCTGCTTACAGTCTGCCCTCTAAAGAGCTTCAGCCAAGAATGCCTCTATAGCCAAAAGTTGGTTTTCCATGTCATCAGCCTTGCCAAAGTAACCGTCTATCGGCCGCTTTTGTTCAGTTGGAATCGGTACGTCTTGGAGAATCTTCTCAGCGTCAGGCGAGATAAGGGCAAGCTGCAACTTCTCGTTTACGGACGAAGCTCCGCGCATTCTGGTCAAGGCATCGTAGTCGCGGAACGAATATCCGATTGCGAGACAAGCCCTCGCCTTTTCGCAACAGCGTTGATAGTACTCATAACCTGAATAGAAAGGCTCCGATGTGGCGATTTTTCGTGTCGCCGGATAGATCAGAACATTCGAAAAAGCATCCGAGTCCATGACGTCGTACATCGCGGGCCCGCGCCTTATCTTGTCCGTTGACTTTACCTGCAGTCAGTCTACAGAGCCGTGAATTTTGAAGAGGACAATATTGCGCTTGCTCGGGTCAGGCTGAAAAGCGTCAAACACAGAACGATTCCAGGAGGTTTGGCGATCAGTTAAGTCGTAGGCAAATCCATCACACAGATGATACTCGTCGTATTTCTCCTGGCAGAAAGCCTCGATCGCTGGGTCGTAGTTTGTGGTGAAGATGTTTAGGCAATGTTTTGCCGGGTCTAGTTGCGAAAAAATGCGGTCGAACAAAGAGCTATACAACTGTACTGCCTGTTTTGCATTTACATCTCTGAACTCGCGAATAACCATATGCTTGATAAGAGAACGCAAACGCAGCGCGGTGGGGCGCTCCAAAGAAAACCCTGCTTCCTGTTCAACGCTGGTATCAGGACCGGACGAAAGTTTGAATCTATAAGTGCCGTTTACGGACTTGGCGTAGTCCATGCCTGTCAGAGTCTCAAGCTCACCCATTATTGCTTCGAGATCCGGACCGCGAAACCTCACCAGCAGCCTGAGCATTTCACGTGGCTTCTCTTCCCTGACCTCCGCGGACAATTTCTCCACGAAACTGTTCATCAATAGTTTTCCAAGAGGGGCGGAAGCTCCCGCTCCGAGTAGGAGCAAAAGAGGAGAATCGAGGATGATTGGGCTGGGAGCCACGTGCTGATTGTATGAAAGGGTACGGTTTCAAGCAATTCTGTTTGCAGCCGCTACAGTTTCTGAACGTAGGCCAGCGTAGGCCATGCCTTGCCTAAAATATTTCGATGTAATAACAATTCTTCGGGCTAAATGAGGCTCTTGGTTCATCACTTTAATGCGGAGCCTCATGCAGCCGTGATTCCTGGTCTGTACCCGACAATCAGATTCTCTTCGGCGCAAATAATTCTCCCCGGATTCCCGGTATGCGTTCACAATCGTTGCGCAAGGTCGAGCTCGGAGAACTGTGTTTTCAGCCGCCGAGGGAGATGTGCCAGATGCTCGAAGCAGGAAATACGTTAGCGACGCACTCCGGCGCCGACCGGCTCGACACATCACGTAGACCTTGGAGTTCTGCTGTCCCAAAGCCTCTCGATAGAAGCGAAGCGCTCGAGCATAAAACCACATTGGCCGGGGCCGACCATTGTCTTTGAAATTCAGATGGATCGTGTTGAACGTTCGGAGTTTCTTGCTGGGGTACATTCGCACATCGATCACATGCGTGATTCCTAGCTCGCGCAGCTTGGCAACGTGCCGGTAAAGCCTTACCTTGCTCCCAAACGCAAGCCGCTCGGTTACGAAGAACACGATCATAAGCCTAGTTGTTTCCGCTCCTTCCGCGCTGTGCCCATTGCTACCTAACCTTTTGCATGTTTGGAAAACTAATAATTTCCAAACGCCTAAAAGCGCTAGTTTAGGGACCTAAAATGAGTCGGTTACAGCCGTGCTTTGGTGGGGGATTTTTAAACAGGGCTTATTAGGCCTTGCAGCGGTAAGTAAGGCAGTTGCAGGGCTTATCCCCAGCGCGGTGCCTATGGCCCGCCAGGAGGCCCCCTGCGCACGTAGGCTTTTAATGGCGGCCGGGTTAGTAACCTTGCGGGGCCTGCCCAGCTTTTTGCCTTTGGCCTTTGCATTTCGCAGGCCTGCCCGCACACGCTCTACAATTAGGCTGCGCTCCAGTTCGGCCACAGCGCCGAGCACGGTAAAGATCATCTTGCCAGTAGGCGTCGAAGTGTCTACCTGTTCGGAGAGCGAAACAAACTCGATGCCGAGGGAACGGAAGTTCTCCAAAGCCCTTAAGAGATGCGAAACCGAACGTGCAAAGCGGTCAAAACGCCACACAACAACCGCGTCGAAATAGCGGCGATGCGCGTCATGCAAAAGCTTGTCCAGTTCGGGCCGTTTTTCCTTACCGCCGGAGATGCCGACATCTACGTACTCGCTGGTTATTTCCCACCTCCGCCGTTGGCAGTATTCCCGCAACTCCCGTAATTGCACTTCGGGATCCTGGCCGTGATTTGCGGTGCTTACCCTAGCGTAGATTGCTATTTTCATTTTAAGCCTCCAAAAGGCCCCTACTTACCCCGTTGCGGGCGGTTTAAGCCCCCGTTTAAAATCCCTGCCAAGGGGCCCTGCGGGGCCCGAGGCGGGGCGATCGGTTGTGCATAGCCCTTTACCCCTTAAGGGGGCCCTGTGTACTACCTATTGACTATTATACCTGGACTAGTCTATATGTAAATGATCGTATATATAAATGGAGGTCTAGGAGTGCAACCATGATCGTCTGCAGGCTAAAGGAAGTGCTTAAACGTAAGGGCTGGACGCGCTACAAACTACAGCAGAAGACCGGTATCACCTACCCAACTCTCCACGCGCTCTTTCACGGGCGAAGCAAGGGCTACAGCGGCGAGGTTTTAAATAAGCTTTGTTATGCGCTGAAATGTACACCGGGGGATTTGCTGGAATGGCGTCCGGATCGGTTTCCAAGGATCAAACAGAAAAGATAGACGCTGTCGAGTGTGCGCAACTATCCGACTGATGCGAACGATCAAACCTACTCTAAACGGGCGCCCTTTTATAATGCGTTTATCAAGACTTTGGAGCGTAATGTTTTTCAAGATTCAGTCCACACCAAGGGCAGAAGTAAATCCGGATGCTGCCCTCGGCGCTATCCGGAGGCTGTTTGCCAGACAGGTAAAACATCAAAAGAGATTGAAAGCCCCGCTTCGCACGCAAAACTAGCACTGCCTGAAAACCGTCGCTTGGAGGGACGTTAGATGCGTGCGACTCAAACTCCTGACAACACCAATTCCGGCTCATGGTCCGAATCTTAGCGCCGAAGGCGCGTACAAACCAAATCTGTGTTGGACACAAGGACCAAGTTTCCGATTATGCCGTTTCCCAGGACTTAGCGATAGCTAGCGATAATCGAACTCGAACGAGATGGATTGTTTGTATGTCGGATTCGGCGTACAGTCGTTGCACCTTGGGAAACTTCAAATCTAAGGAGAAACACGTGAAATTCAAGATTTTCTACGCGTGTGCCGTATTTGCTTTTGCTCTTGCAACCACCACCTCTGCTCAAACCAAAAACTCTTTCTCCGGCAAGTGCGACAACCCCGACGTTGCGCAAAGCATTCCTGCCGGCGACGCAGACGGCCATACTTTCTCGCTCGCATCTGCAAAGTGCACCGCTACGGGCGATGTCAATGGCGTCGCGGCGAAAGACGGCGTGTATGCCGAGCACCAGGACGTTACCGCAAAGCAGGTTAAGGCCTGGGGCGTCTATGTGGAATCGTTTGAGAACGGCGATAAGATTTTCTACAACTATCAATCGGTCTTGCCTGACAAGGCCGCGGCCAGGAACGAGTATCAGATCACCGGCGGCACCGGCAAAATGAAAGGCATCAAGGGCTCGGGCACCTGCAAGCTCGACGCAGGGACTTATGCCTGCACCGGTGAATACACGATCGCTGCACCCGCTGCGGCGAAGAGTTAACACGGGGAAACGGAAAATTTCCAAGGAAAGCCCTCGCCGCTTCGCTAACTGATGATAAGTCGCGTTCTCGGAAACCTGAATCCACATGGACGAGAATGTCGTTACACAGGACCTAACGGAACTTCTACCATAATTTCTGAGTTGCCGACCCGCTAGGCACCGGAAATCCTGCGTCGTTAAACACAGCCTGTCGGGCAACTCGGGCTCGTAATTTGCGATAGTTGTGGTTTATAAGTTCATTTAGAATGCAATATGCCAAAATTTCAGCCCCTGTTGTGGCTCTGCCTTGCCGCATATGCTATCCACATACTTGAAGAGCTCGTTTTCGATTGGCGAGATTGGGCTCGCAATGTTCTCCATCTGCCTGCAGAATGGAGCGATTTCTATGTGACCAATGGCTTGGTAGTTGTGCTCGGCGTCGTGGCGACACAGCTGGCGTCGGTATGGCCAGCAGTCGCGCTCGGATTTCCGGCGCTGATGCTGATTAATGCGGCATTTTTCCATGTAGCTCCCTTCGCTTGGACACGCGGACGGTTTTCGCCCGGACTCATCACTGCAACACTACTGTTCTTTCCTCTTGGAATTTTTACATTCCGTGCAGCGCGCCGGGACGAATTGAGTATCGTTATCGCCTTCGTTATCGGAGCTTCTCTCATGGCGACACCGATAATCTTCCTAAGGCTAAAAACTAACCTTTACTTCAATCAAACACGCTAGTTCGTGCGGACTACCGTCCGTTGTGCCCGGATACCTTGACGAGCAACTCGGAAGTAGAGCCCGATTTGTCGCGTTCTCGGAAACCTGAATCCACATGGACGAGATTGCCGTTTACCAGGACTTGAAGTCGAACGGAGAGATCACGATTGCCGCTAGCTCTATCGGGGAGCTTGGAATTCTGGATTGAGTTGAGCTAAGCAGTTTCCCCAATTATGGTTGATCATGATCGTTTCAACCACAACGCCATCTTTCGCGGCAAATTTCAGAGGGCCTGCGCAGCGCTGCTGCGTTCCGGCTGAAATAGTCGCGACAAGATAGTAGGTTCGGCCTTCGTAGACTGACAGTGTTGCACGCCCGTCTGCATCCGAATCGGCCCTGCTTGGCTCGCCGGAATTCAGGAAATTTATGTCATACGCGTTTACATCGGCACCGATCGCAGGTGAACCGTCGGCCAGCAGCACTCGAGCATGCACTGTCACCGTTTTCCAGGCATTCGAAAGAACTACATCTATATTATCGGCGGTGCCAGAAGCCGCTAGATGGATTACCGAGGCGGTGCTGTCTGACTCCGCGCTCGGATAGTAAATGCGCGGATAGGGTCGTGTCGGTGACGGGCCCAAGTGGTTGGCAGAAACCAGATAGTCTCCTGGTGGGACAAGTGCAAAATCATATCGGCCGTCGGGGCCTGTATTCTTCAGATCGATATCAGCAAAGCCTGTGGCAGAGTTAGAGTCACGGCGTTGTAATACCACAAAAATATCTGGCAAGGTACGACCATCTGCGTCGCGGACAATCCCCCGAATGTGACCGTCATATCGAACGTGCCAATCGATTTGAGCGCAACCTTTCTCGACCACGGTCACGGTTCGATTAGCGTCGGTCGTGAAACCCGCTGGCAAAGTGGCAGAAATGGAGTATTCCCCAGGGGGCAGATTCGGGAAGGAGTATTTTCCAGTCTGATCTGGAACAGCGTTGTGGCTTTCTGGGCCACTCAAATGGATCGTGGCAACAGGATTAGATGCAGTTGAGTTTGGAGTCGGGATAACAGTGCCATAGATGGTCACGGCCTTGGGTGCCGTTGCCAGCGCACGCATCCAGGCGACGTCTGCGTCTTCTACACCGGGTTCAAGTTCGTGCGTACGAGAGCATGACGACGTCCAAAGCTCATTTGTCTTCTCATTGGCAGACGTGAATACAAGGTACTCGGCCCCCGTTACGAAGGGAAAGCCGCAGGCAGAACTCTGCTCGTTTGTCAGAATGTCAATTTCTTTGGATTGGGATTCGCCCCTGAATATTTCCACTACCGAAAAACGCACTCGATAGTATCCGGGGCCTTGTATAGTGCTGTAGGTGCCGTCCAGATTCCTAACTGTTTCGTTGGTGGGAGAGACGAGTGTCTGTTCCACTACACGCCCACGAAAAACGACCTGACTCTGCCAATACGCGGAACAGACAGGCCGAGGTCCGATGCACGAACAAGCCTGCGAAAATGCAGGGGCAATGAGCAGTGCGGCGAGCAGGAGCACCCGAGGCATGGCTATATAGAGGAAATAGATTGACGGATGGTTGCCTGGGGAGATTCTCATTGATGTTCATCTGAATAGTTGGCTACAAGATAGTACGGCTTGTCCGGACATTTCCCCGTATCGAAATTCAATGTCCTGATTTGTCGGGCGGTCTCAATAGGTCGACGCAACACCAAGCGAAAGTTAAGTGCCGAAGTTTCAAAGGGCTAAATTGGATGCCGAAGCGAATACGAGCATGTAGAATCGAAATCGGTATTGCGTCTCGGGCGGCTGTTCACGCGAAGCGATGGATGCCGTCTAATCACTATCGGGGAGTGTACTCCCAAAAGCACGCTATCTGTTACATAAGTAATTGAGGAGGCCGATGCGCGTCTCTCTCCACTTTTTCGAACTGGTGATGGTGCTTCTACAGGCGGCCTTCCCGTCTCCTTCTGCACAGAATAACGTGGCCACAGACCCCCAAGTACAGTTGACTCTGGATAATTCAGAGGCCAGGCAAGCTCTGGTCATTTTGCACAAGGAACAGGCCCACAAATCGGTGGAGGATGACGACTGGCAAAAACTGTTTGCGACCATACCCTATCAATGGCTAAAGGCACGAGAGACGGGGCTTCGGCGCGGGTTTACAGACGAAAGCTTCAGGAAATTTATGCAGGCTCCGGAAACGCAAGGGCGAGCGGAGGAGTGGGAACAAACGCTGGCCGGGATGGAGCGCGCGAACATGGCGGGCCTGGGACAGCGTGTACTTGCCTGGCTGCCTGCCGGGGCCGTCATCCAGGCGCGCGTGTTTCCTTTGATAAAACCTATGACGAACAGTTTTGTCTGGCGCAATGAGCACGACGAGCCGGCGATTTTCATTTACTTAGAAAAGCAGACGCAGGCGCAGTTCGAGACGATAGTGACGCATGAGTGCCACCACATTGGCCTGTTCGGACTGGAGACGCAGCAGGAAAAAATGTTTGCCGAGCTGCCGACAACTGTTAAGACAGCCGCAGAGTTGATGGGAGCTTTCGGTGAAGGAGAAGCGGTATTGGCGGCAATAGGCTCGACGGACCTGCGCCCACACTGGGAGGATGATGCGCCCACGCGGGCCCGCTGGGACAGTGACATGATGCACTTCAACCAGGATTTAGTCTCCTTGACGCAGTTTTTTGACGATGTGCTCAACGGGAAGTTGAAAGGTGACGCGATACAGGAGAAAGCTTCCACTTTCTTCGGCTATCAAGGGCCGTGGTACACAGTGGGCTACGAAATGGCTGCGCTTGTAGAGAAGCGCTTCGGCCGAAAAGTCTTCACTGACTGCTTGCTGGACCCTCGGCTGCTGTTGCTGCGCTACAACGAAGTCGCAACGGAGGCCAATAAGAACGGAGCGTCCCTAGCACTATGGCCCGAGGATTTACTCCGGCGTATCTATGTCGACCATCTACCTCCTGCACTTCCGTGAGCGCTGATAGCCGGAACGAGTCTCTCGGTTGGCCAATAATTGGCGATGTTTAATCGCGTCGCGTCCTTCCAATATGCAACCGAAAGGCTAAGTCCTGTGAAGTCGCGTTACCGGAAAAGTTGCTTCCAGTACTTGACCTTACCGATTACCGCGTCAGACGTTACATTTGCCACCGGGTCCCTTTTTCAATTTTCCGATGATATTATCTCGCCCGCTGGTCGGCATCTGGCATACAAGAGATGCCTGTACCTGATGAAGTAGAACACCAACGGAGTATAGGGCGATGCGCATTGCGAGCGTGAGTCATGTGGTTTTCGCGGCGATCATGATTGCCATTGGAATCGCTGGTCTGATCAAAGGCGATTTCACCCCGGTGTGGGATCCCATACCCCAGGATTCACACGCTCTGGCCTATCTTTGCTCTTTCATCTCTCTAACAACTGGCATCGGCCTGCTCTGGCAGCGCACAGCCGCCGCCGCTGCCCGCGTGCTGTTCGCCAGTCTCCTGCTTTGGTTGCTGCTGCTCAGAGTGCCCAACATCATCCTCTCGCCCACTTTCGGAGTTTTCTGGCCCGCCTTTAAGACTGCGGAGATGTTGGCGGGTTCCTGGATACTGTATGCATGGTTCGCTGCTGACTGGGACAGGCAGCGCCTCGGTTTCGCCACCGGAAAAATAGGCCTCCGCATCGCGAGGGTGCTCTGCGGCGTGGCACTGATCTTCTTCGGCTTTGCTCATTTCTTCGATCTCAAGGATACCGTCTCGCTGGTGCCAGGCTGGTTGCCGTGGCATGTGGCCTGGGCCTATTTCACTGGCGGTGCCTTCATGGCGGCGGGCGTGGCGGTGCTCATCGGCGTATATGCACGGCTGGCAGCCGCCCTCTCGGCGTTGCAGATGGGCATGTTCACGCTGCTGGTGTGGGTACCCATCGTAGCGGCAGGTTCCAAAGACGCCTTCCAATGGAGCGAGACTTTCCTTTCTGCGGCGCTCACGGCTGGTGCCTGGGTGGTTGCGGATTCCTACCGCAGTATGCCCCGGTTCGCCGTGGACAAGCGCTAGCACGGGTTGCGGCAGAATGGACCCATTGCCCGGGACCGGCTCGACAGATTCGATGTCCTGGGTAGTCGCGTGGCGTGGGCCGGGCGGACGGGTTCTAGCCTCCACTTTTCCCCACCGATGCTAGAATGCAGCCGTGCTGCCTCGCATCCATCCGATGCGCCTGAATCCGTCCCAGTAACCCACTTCGGCGTCTATCAGGACTTTGCCGAAAGATTTTCTAGTCGGGTATTTCGACAATTCCGTTACGCGCAGCCATCTGAGCGCCCTCAGAATCTCTAACAACCTGGCGAATCACATATTTCCCGGGCTTCAGATCGAAACTCGACTTCACCGTCAATCCCGTGCTGCACCATTTTTCAAACACGCTATCAAGCAGCCGTAGTTTTACAATCTTTCCACCATTGGTCAGATAGTTCCCATCGTCGTCAAAAACGACCGTCGCGATATTCAACTCGTTGTAGTGTTTTCCATCGGCCATTCGGTATCGCAAATCCTTCAGACCAATGTGCGAAACGACACTCAGCCGCGCGCCGCTGTCCCCGGTTTTGAAATACTGCATTTGCAACGTTAACGGAATGTCAGAAATCTCGTCTTTCGAAAAGACCGCGTCTTGCATTTCCTGCTTTTCCGCTTCCTGCGGATCGTCCACGTTTTTTGGAGCATAGTAGCCACGCCGCGCCTGAACTGCGTATTTCTGTTTACTGGTCAGCGTTACCTTGAGCGCGTGGAAATGCCCGTCCATTTTTTCATTCTGCGGGGAAAAGCCCAACACATAGGAGATTTCCGGCACATTCCCCAATTGCTTCAGCCCGCCTTCAAGGTCATTGGAATTATGAAAAAACCTGCCGCCCGTGCCATAAGCAAGATCCCCTAACACGAATTGCTTTTCCGTCTGGATGCCGAGTAAGACGCCCGCTGCCTGTCCCGCGACTTGCGCAGGTTGCGCATATCGTTCCGAAATGTCTCCGGAATCCGGGGTGTACAGTCCGCGTGCGTCAATCGTGTTGATCACGACATTGGACCGGTTCGCATGGTCTACAAACGCCGACGATACGCTAATCAATGTTCCGAACGGGTCGAGCGGAAATCCCGGCGATGCGAACAATAAGACTCGTTCGCCGGGTTTGCTGGCCAAGAGGCGAAGCACGCTTTCGAGTTCACTATAAACGTCCCGGTTCTCCGCTTCTCCCAGCGCTTTCGCCACACTTAACGCAGCACTTATGAGGGCTTCAATCACTTGAGGGCTGGAATTAGGCGCGCACGCAAGCGTTTGTTGATAGAGAACCGCAGCGGCATTGGGATCTCCCTTTGAGATCTCGATCGCCATGTCATAGGAAACACTGGGGCAAGTGCCCTTGATGGTATGAGCGCGCGTCATCACTTTCAAGAGGGCTTGCTTCAAAAGTTCTTTGTTGCTGGTGAAATCTTGCGTCACTACTTCCGATGTTGTGAAAAGTCCTACACGGTCACTCGGGCCTATCGAATCGATGAATCCATTTGCGGCGGTTCTCATCGGAGCCACATCGCCAGTCAGTAGATGCACGTCGTCGAAAACCAACGCGATGAAACGCTCAGGTATTGTCACTGGTGCCTGCGCATTGGTTTCCCCGTTATCTAGTCGACTTTTTTCCGCCGCTTTCGTGCGTTCCCGGTGGGAATCAGCATCTTCGACAGCAAATGTCGTGATCGCTTGTAATTTGTTGTTGTCATACAACTGAAAATCTTCCTTGTGCAGATTCTCGACCGGTTTGCCCGCAGAGTCCCGCACAACCACATGCACCTGGACAAGGTTCACGCGCAGTTTGAAGGTGCCTACCGTATCCTCAGTGGACACTTGGGGCTTCGGCTCCGTTTCAGATTTTTGCGGCTGAGTTGTGGCGGCGTTGGTCGAATGGGTAGGTGACGCGGGTTGCTGGCCGGATAGAGTGTGCGACGTTGCGCATGCCAAGAATAACGCCGCAGTTAATCCCAAGCCAATACGCATGAACGTTTGTCCTAATTCTAGCAATGCGAACAACAAGCGGCAAAACTAAAACGTCGAGCTTCGGCTTCGTTCAGTCGGTAGGACGCGTTGATCATCCTTAATAGGTACGACAATATAATAGCCCCGCTCAAGTACTGGTTACCGGTATCATCTATGCTCAACCCGTCGACCGGGAGGGCAAGCTGCTGTTTGAAGAATTCTGCAACAACGATTTGGAAGGAATTGTCGCGAAGCGGAAACAGGGCATTTATCAAAGCAACAGCATTGGCTGGCTCAAGATCAAGAATCCGAAGTATTCACAGGCCGAAGGACGGCACGAGTTGATGACGAGGGCGAAATAAGAAGGGGGCACTACGTTCCACCCTGCTGGCGTCCCTTAGAACGGGAAAGTTTAAGCTCTGCCGCTGCGCGGACGGAATAGTAGGATTGCTCCCCCTTTGCGGGGTCGGACTGAGGGGCAATTAATTCATACAGTGCATGTGTGGCATGGAGTAAGATTCGACCTCGCTGCCTAGCCGCTTCTATGGAATCTGGTGGTCCTAGACTATGAAAGGAAAGTGCGAGCGCATCATGCGCTACCTTCATCTGGCCTTGAAACACTAGAAACCCCCTGCTCTTGCGGCGGAGCATACCACGGAAGGGACGTGTACGGATTAGCGCTATACTTTTCCCTGGCAAATTCCGCCAGCGAGTCCCTTCCTCTACCAGAAGGGGCAGCGATGCAGAGTGTTGGTACCAGTGAGTTCAATCTTGAAAATCTCCATAAACACCTACAGCGGTTGTCTGACGATGAGTTGATTCAATTCGGAAAGGCTTGCCGGGGAATGTTGACGCCGCAAGCGAATCTAGGCAGACCGCCGCGTGAGGTATTCGTCATTCAGTTGCAGGAAGCACGGAAGGAATGGCGAAGGCGGCACCCAAAGAATGGCTGACAAATATGTTCGCCTGCTCTAACCCACCTTCTTGACTCCGGGAATCTTCCACGAGCCGTCTAAAATGCTCGGGTCCTTCTCTTTCGGCCAGTACAAACGCATCATCAAGACAAAATCGTCTTTCGGTGCTGGTAGCCAGTTTGCTTCCTTGGCTTTGCCCGGCGAGTCCGCTTGAATGTAAATGTCCGTCGAGCCGTCAGCATTCGTGATGAATTTGTTGCGCTGGCTGATGTTGTAGCGATTCAGCGGATTAGCCACGAAGAAATACTGCGCGTTGTACATCGTCACCGACCAAAAACCGTCCACCGGTGGCATCTGGCCTTTGTCGAAATGCAGAACGTATTTATTCGTGCCGTTATATTTTTCTACGATTTCCGGACCTTCCGACGTGGGATAGACGGCGTCTTGCGGCCGATTCGCACCCAAGCCATACCAGGTAATCGTGGCGCGTTGAATGTAGTTCGTGCCGTATAGTCCGGGGAAGCGCGAGGGCGGCGGAGTATGCCCAATTGCTGTATCGCCCCTTCGGACGATCGCATTACTCCTTTCTAGTTGACCGCATCATAAACACGGCGTACTTTCAGTCAAAGATCCTGCCACCGATTCCCTGCTCGAATTCGGAGGAATCGTGAAGTTTGTTGTACCCAAGAAACCGCCCACAATGTCAGAGAAAGCTATAATTTTTGCCCTTGCGATATTGCTTGTGGTGCTGATTTTCGCATGGATTTATAGCTAGTCGGCGTGCGTTACGGAAGCAGCCGCGTAAACTCAATAGCGTCGAGGGAGCGAGCGTCAACTGCTCGTTCGTCCCACCTTATGTCAATCAGTTCCCGGCCTTCAGGTGTTACGTGAACCGCCGTCACCGTGCCCGCTTGTTCATATTGGTTTTTGACGTAATCGCCCATCTTGGGAGATTCCCCGCTCGCGTACGGCATCTTTCCTCCGTTTGAAAGGCTGGTTGAGCCTTTATAGAGGAAGGGCTTGGGGAATTCCACCCTATCTTTCGGTCTATTTTCTGGAACCAAGGCACAATCTGACGGGCGGCACATGAACAGAGCGGCCCGAGCCGACGTGTGGGTGTAGACAGGAACGACAACCCCCCGACATTGGGCGCAGGGGTAAGCTTTGCGAAATTCTTCACGAGCGTTTTAGTATTTCGGCGGCTCTTCTGCCCAATTCCCTGCTCAACTCCGCATCCTCCCGGAGTGCGGTCTGCAAATTCCTCAATACCGCCGCCTTCGCCGGATGCGAAACGGACTCTTCTGCGATCTTCAAAATGTCGATCAAAGGGTCGTAGCGTTCCATAACATCCTCCTGCGGATATTCTCACGCGGAAGAGTGAATGCCGGATGAACGGGTTGCCGATTCGCGATTGCTGATCAGTATAAGCACGGCTGACTTAGCCACTCAATTCAATGGGGGGGTAGGATGTGGCGACGGGAAAAACGGCTCCACCCCCTCGCTGCGAAAATCCTGTATAAGCGGCCCCTCGCTTACTCGTCAATCAAACTGGGCGAATTCCCATGTCGGTGCCGCTGCAGGACGCGTCAATCAAACTAGGGGATAGGGGATAGGCTAGAGCGAAACTGCCTTCTTGCCTTTGACTTCCTCGAATCCTGTTAATCAGGCCCTCCCCCGCAAAACACTCACTTAAAATTGTCAAAACTGACACACATCCTACCCCGTGCGCGATTGACGGGATAGGTGTTAGGAGTGGGCGAAACTGCCCTCTCTGCGCAAGTTTGGTGCATGCATTTGCATCGACGTCTAAGGACCGGCTGCTTTAAGTTCTCTTGCGAGTCTTAAACGCCAGCCATCTGCTGCGACGTAAGGTATGTTATAAAACCCGGTGAACGCATTGACGCATTCTGGAGCCTCGGATAGAGCTACTTTTTCCTATTTGGATCATCGTCGGGGTTGATGTAGTTGACTTGTAGTGGCGACATTCCATGCACTTGAACAACGACTTCCCCACTTGCCATTACGTAGTGGTGCACGCTCGGATCCATGTATCCGAAGCTGCCAGCACCAAAAGTAGTCATCTTGCTCTCGTCGAAAGTGTCTCCCATTCCGATTTTGAAATTGCCCGAGATTACCGTCGCATTTTCGCGGTTCGGATGCCAATGGGGTGGAATCCGGTAGCCGTCCGGCAACTTCAAGCGGATCGTAAAATCCCCCGTGGACGCTGTTGGGTCTCCTTCTAGCACTGCCAGTTTTGCACCGGCAGGTAAAAATCCAGGCACAGGCCCATACTCTATCTGGTCGGGTGCAAACATAGTTTGGTTTGCTGTTTGTTGAGCGAATATCGATGCGACAAGCAGAACGACGGCGAGCGTTAATTTCATATCATCATCCTAACAGGCGGCAATCACAGAAGCCGTATCCACCACAAGGCGTTAAGCCGCCTAGTCTTTGGCTACCGCCAGTTTTTTCGCAGCGTCCTGTTTGTCATCTGCCGACAACTGTTCTGGTCCGAGGTTGAACGTCAGCTTGTCGATTGCACCAGTAAAGCGGAACGGCAACTGATACTCGAAGTCGTCCACACCTGTGTAGGTGTCGATCCCAATGTCGAAGGTTTCGTCATTGGTCATGATGATCGGAATGGTGTGCGGGATAGTCTTTCTGTCCACCTCTTTTCCGTCAACCGAGAGTACACCTGTGCCGCCTTTCGCGAGCCCGGCTAGCTGTTTGTCCCTTCTGGTAGAGGAAGGGGCTAGCAAGATTCTACCAAAGCCATGGGTCGCGAGATAAGGCGGGGGCCATAACAGTATAGCGTTTGCCTTTCGTTGACTTGCCTCAGATCGCAACCTAAGATGGCGCGTTATGGCGGAATCCGACGCGCTCATCGGGCAGACCATCTCGCACTACCGAGTCATAGAGAAGCTCGGTGGTGGTGGGATGGGCGTGGTGTACAAGGCGGAGGATACCGAGCTAGGCCGCTTGGTCGCCCTAAAGTTTTTGCCCGATGCACTGGCGCGAGATGCACAAATGTTGGAGCGCTTCCGGAGGGAGGCTCGGGCAGCCTCCGCGCTCAATCATCCGAACATATGCACGATCTACGAAATCGGTGAGCAGGATGGCAAACGCTTCATTGCCATGGAATTTCTGGATGGGATGACGCTGAAGCATCGCATCAACGGAAAACCCGTCGAAACTGACATTCTCCTACCGCTTGCGATTGAAATCGCCGACGCCCTGGACGCTGCACACGCTGAAGGCATCATTCACCGTGACATCAAGCCTGCGAATATTTTCGTGACGAAGCGCGGTCACGCCAAAATCCTCGATTTCGGTCTGGCGAAGGTCAAGTTTATGGGAGCCAGTGCTTCTGGAACGACGGTTACAGGAGAAATGACCGAGGGCCTGAGTGCAGAACATCTAACCAGTCCTGGCTCTACGCTCGGAACGGTCGCGTATATGTCACCGGAGCAGGTGCGGGGCAAGGAGCTGGATGCGCGCACGGATCTGTTCTCGTTCGGGGTCGTCCTCTATGAGATGACAACGGGTGCGCTGCCTTTTCGGGGAGATAGTTCCGGAGCCATATTCAATGCAATCCTGGAACGACAACCAGTTCCAGCGGTGCGATTGAATCCAGAGGTTCCAGCGGAGTTAGAGCGAATCATCAACAAGTCGTTGGAAAAGGACCGCGACTTGCGTTACCAGCATGCCTCGGAACTTCGCGCCGACCTGAAACGCCTCGGGCGAGATACGGATTCGGGCCGAAAATCGCCATCGGCGAGCAGGACGGTTCAGGAAGTCGCTGAGGAGGCTGCAACACGCTCGGTCGCGGCGGCTCAGCCGTCTGCAGGGTTTGCACGAAAGCAGTACATGGTTTTGGCCGCTTGCGTCGCACTCCTGGCAGCCGCCTTCGTCGCGTATCACATTTGGCCGCGCTCGAACACTCCGAGCGGCCCAGCAAAGATTACGCGAATCAGCCAGTGGAACAAACCGGTAAGATACGCGAAGCTTTCTCCCGACGGGCATAACGTGGCGTTTGTCTCGCCCGTGGGCGGCGTCATGCAAGTGTTCCTCATGCTCACTTCGGGTGGTGAGCCGCTTCAGCTGACGAATGACGAGGGCGATAAGCGGACTGACAATTTTTCGTCCGACGGAAAAGAGATTTTTTACGAAAGGGATCTTGGCCAGGACGAAGTCTGGGCAGTGCCTACGCTGGGTGGAACTCCCCGCCGTGTGGTGTCTGGCTACGGTGCGTTCCCTCGCTGGATGGCGCGTCGATTTATTATAACAAGTCAGATAGCGACGCAATCTTTCGTGCTGAAAAATCTGGAATGAACGAAGAATTAGTTTACAAACCCGAAGACACTAGGATCTTCCTTATCCCGGTACTGATATTTCCCAGCGGTAACGACCTGCTGGCTGTCAGTGTTAGACGCTACTCATTGAATTTACATTTCTATAGAGTAAATTTGACCAGCCATGAGGCCGTTGATTTAGGTGAGGTGTCCGGGAATCTGCATGATGTCGTGTGGTCCGTACCAGGAAGAACCGTGCTATTCGGTCGGATGGTAAACGGGCTGACGAACATC
The DNA here is from genome assembly GCA_963701055.1 of Candidatus Acidiferrales bacterium. Classification (GTDB taxonomy): domain Bacteria; phylum Acidobacteriota; class Terriglobia; order Acidiferrales; family UBA7541; genus Acidiferrum. The sequence goes on from OY969563.1 coordinate 3,958,351, forward strand.
TGGGCTTACAGCTTGAACGACCGGAGTCTGACGCAGATTACTTTCGGAACGGGACCGGACTACCTACCCATGCCAGACCCAGGAGGAAAAGGGATTTACTTTGTGAATGGCCAGTCCTCCGGGGCACTTACGGCGTACCATGTTCAATCGAAGGAATCCAGGGACATTGTTTCGGAGGACGCTACGGCGCCCGACATCTCGCCGGATGGAAAGCGGCTGACCTACACGGTGCTCACCACTGATAAGCGGCGTGAACTTTGGGTGGCAGACATCGACGGCGAGAACAGGCTAAGAATTGCAACCGGCGAACACATTGGTGGCACGACTTGGGCACCAGACAATTCTCACTTAGCTTTTTCCGAGCACAGCGCGGGAACCGGCGCGGGCGATAAAATCTACATTATCGGCGCGGATGGCAGCGGTCTTCGTCAAGTTCCTGGAACAGCAAAAACTATCTGGAACATAGGATGGAGCCTTGATCAAAAAAATCTGTACGTAAGTGGTCCCGAGAATGCGGGTGTGATGGCAACGACTTGGAAATGGAACCGGGATGGTTCGAGTCCTGAGAAGCTCGTGGATAACTGTGGCATAATGGGCGAAGTTGACCCCGGAGGCCAGTATCTACTTGGTGACGTCTTGTTCGGAGAAAAGACTGGGATTTATGAGGTCTCCTTATCTGATAGAAACTGCATCTCTTTGCTCCCAGGCGTCTCGACGTTCGATTTGGCTTTTGCTCGCGACGGCAAGTCGTTCTTGTATGCCGTTACTTCTCCCGGGGAGGTCACAATTTATCGTCAGCCTTGGAAACAGGGTAAAACCATCGGGGCACCCCAGGTCGCTTTGAAGGTCCCTTTTGCTTTTCCGCAAACTTACGAGACTGGTAGCGCCTACGATTTTTCCAAGGACCTTTCCACCATCGTCTATGCGCGTCCCGGCGGTCACGCGGACCTCTATCTTTTGAGCCAGAAATAAATCCGTATCGCGCAATTGAACTCTGGTGGAAAATGACTTGGGAACCAGTAAGTGGCAGTTCGAGTCTATTTCAACCTCGTCATCATCTCGTGCCGCCATCCCGCAAAGGAGTGCGCCGCGTTCTCTTGGCTAAGAGTGTTCAATATTGGACAGACGGTCGGACACCACTCTTCTACGCTTCAGGGTCCAGCGCGAGGATTGGACTGTGAGAATCTGGAGGCTTGCAACAATGATTCTCGAATACGATATCTTCCGAATTGAGAAAAACGGCCTAACTTGGCTTGAGCCAGCTGTAACTCTCGACGACGCTAAGGCGCGAATTCAACAACACGGTGCAAAACAACCGGGGGATTACTTTATCTTCGACCAAAGCACCGGAGACAGAATCCGACTAAAAATTCAGCCGTCTGGAAACGATTAATGCGCGCTTGGGACTGCCCACGAGTAGCTTCTTTTGGGTAAAATTAATAATGGAAAGGAAGTCCGGCTGGCGGCCCGGCTAGGAGGCATACAATATGAAAGGGAGTCACCTGTCTCGGAAGCACTACTTTCTGTCATTCGCCGTGCTTTCCACCTCTGTGGCATCCTTGGCCCTTCTCGCTTTATGCGTCGCTATCGGCCGCCGATCCGGTTCGAACCCTGCGATAATCGTTGCCATGGGAGTCGCTCTCGCAGTGCCAATATGTGTCGCGATGTTCCTGCGAAAACCTTCCCAGCGGGCAAACTATCCGCGCATTGAACATCTTCGAATAGCCGGAAAGTACGCGCCCACGGAGGCAGCGAGAATTGGCGTCTCTCCTCTGCATTTACCGTAACGACTCGCGAGCAGCGTAGAGGAAAGGGGCTTCGGCGGAATTTGCCATCGGCAGAGTATAGCGCTAGACTGACCACTCCTTTTCCTCTACGAATTCATCGTGGAGATTCAGTCGTGCAACCCAAACCTGCAGTTATCCCGCGCAAAGCGCCGCATGAGGAGTATGTCCGCAAGGGGAGTTCGCCCGAGTGGTTGTGCTACGTAACCGAATGTTTGCAATGCGGGAGATTCTTTCGGTTGAAGTGGCCTGCGGGTGTGGAGAAATTCGAGGAGACCGACGTGGTGCACGTGGAATGTCCAAGCTGCCTTTTCGAATTTGCAAAGACAGGTGACAAACTTTGGGGCTGGGATTTTGCGTCAATGGTGATGGCGGGACGAGTGACGCGAGTGGACTTGGAGTCGTCAATCTCCTCTTGAGGGAGATGTGCAAAAAGGAACAGACAGGCGACCCTTGCCTTATTAACCTTCCTTCGTTTAAGCCCTTTGTAGAAGAAAGGCCGGGTGTGAACGTGTGGCAGAAAAACTGTCCGGTTTGTCAGAAACCTCTGGAAAAGAAGCATCCTGCGGAGACCATCCCCTGCCCCTGCGGTAAGTATGTTTGGAAAGGATAACGCTGTTTTTTATTTCAGTTCCTTGGGATGCCGCCTTCTCCACTCTTTCCGTGCTTCCTGCAACTGAATAACGAACACTTCACGCGGCGGTCTGCCCAAATTCGCTTGCGGCGTCAACATGTCCCGACAAGCCTTTCCGTAGCGGATCAATTCTTCATCCGACATGTCTTGTAATCGGCGAAGATTTTCTTAGCTGAAATCGCTGGTACCAACAGTCTGCATGCTTATTGTCCCTTCTGGCAGAGGAAAGGCACAAAGATTCTACCAACGCGAAGGGTTGCAAGAATGAAGCAGGGCCGCAACAGTACGGCGTTCGACTTTCGTTGACTTGCCTCAGATGCGCAACCTAAGATGGCCGCACTATGGAGGGTTCCTACGCATTCATCGGGCAGACCATCTCCCATTACCGCGTCATTGAGAGGCTGGGCGGTGGAGGAATGGGTGTGGTCTACAAGGCGGAAGACACACGACTCCATCGTGCGGTGGGCCTAAAATTCCTGCCTGGCGAAATGCTTCACGACCCCGCGGCTCTTGAACGTTTTCGGCGCGAAGCACAGGCAGCTTCAGCTTTGAATCACCCAAACATCTGCACGATTTATGACATTGGCGAACAAGACGGCCAGCATTTCATTGCGATGGAGTTCCTCGACGGCAAAACCTTGAAGCATCACATCCACGGGAAGCCTCTCCCCCTCGACGAGATGCTGGAACTGGCGATTCAAATTGCCGATGCGCTCCGGGCAGCACATGCCCAAGGCATCATTCATAGAGACATCAAGCCAGCAAATCTTTTTGTGACCAAACTGGGCAACGCCAAAATTCTCGATTTCGGCCTCGCGAAAGTTGTCGCTGCTGGTACAACCGTCGGCGTATCGCAGATGCCGACGGCAAGTGAGAATTTCTCGCTCACCACCCCCGGTAGTGCGATGGGCACTATGGCGTACATGTCGCCGGAGCAGGCACGCGGTGAGGAACTAGATGCACGAACGGATTTGTTCTCGTTTGGTGCTGTGCTGTATGAGATGGCGACGAGTAAGATGGCATTCTCCGGTAATACCGCTGCCGTCATCCTTGACGCGATTCTGAACCGAGCGCCGACCCCGCTAGCACGAGTGAATCCTGACTTGCCGCCGGAGCTAGGGCGCATCGTCAACAAGGCGCTGGAGAAAGACAAAAAGTTGCGATACCAGAGCGCGGTCGATACTCGCACGGACTTGCAGCGATTGAAGCGTGACACTGAGTCGGCACGGCCGCCAGTAGTACCTGGTCGAGCGGCTGGTGTTGGGGAGGAGCGAGGAATCCCGTGGAAAGTGGTTGTTCCTGCTGCCATAGCGGTTGTGGCGCTCGCCGTAAGCAGTTACCTTTATTTCCACCGAACCCCGAAGCTGACCGATAAGGACACGATTGTTCTGGCGGATTTCGACAATAAGACGGGCGATGCGGTCTTCGACGGAACGCTGCGGCAGGGGCTTTCCGTACAACTGGAACAGTCACCCTTTTTGAGCATTATCCCTGACCAGCAAATCCAGCAAACCCTGAAGATGATGGGCCAGAATCCGGATGCGAAGCTCACGCCGGAGATTGCGCGGGAACTCTGCCAACGGACGGGCAGCGCGGCCGTCCTTGACGGTTCGATAGCGCAGATTGGCAACTACTACCTCATGACCCTCAAGGCGGTCAACTGCGTGAGTGGGGAGTCACTGGCGAGCACTCAAGCACAGGCCAGCGACAAGAACCATGTGCTAGATGCTCTGGGAAAGACCGCTTCGGAAATTCGGAACAAACTGGGCGAATCGCTGAGCACGGTGCGAAAGTTCGATACCCCTCTGGAAGAAGCCACTACGCCGTCGCTTGAGGCCCTTAAAGCCTTCAACTCAGGTGGACAGGTTGCGGGTACAACCGGGTCGGCCGCAGCCATTCCATTTTTCAAGCAAGCCATCGAACTGGACCCGAATTTTGCCCTCGCCTACGCATATTTGGGCCGCATGTACGGGGATATAAAAGAATACAGCCTCTCTGCCGATTACACCCGAAAGGCTTATGAACTGCGCGACCGAACTAGTGAACCGGAGAAGTACTTCATTTCAGCTTCCTTCGATATGGTGGTCACTGGGAACATGGAACATGCTAAAGAAACCTGCGAGCTTTGGGCCAAGGCTTACCCACGCTCTCCGGGGCCGCACATGTTCTTGGGGGGGCTCATTTATCCGGTCTTGGGGCAATACAAGAGAGGGCTTGAACACGGCACCGAGGCAGTCCGTTTAAATCCGGACACTCCCACGTCCTACCACATTGTTATGTTGAGCTACATGGCGCTGAATCGCCTGAATGAGGCGAAGGCCACCTATGAGCAAGCTCTCGCACACAAACTGAATTATCCTCCATTCCATAATGACCTCTATATGATTGCTTTCTTGCAAAACGATGCGGCGGGGATGGCGCAACAGGTAGCGTGGTCGGCGGGCCAGCCGGGAGTAGAGGACTGGCTATTAAACTTGGAAGCCAATACCGCCGCCTATTCAGGGCGGCTTAGGGAGGCGCGGGAGTTTTCCCGCCGGGCGGCGGATTCCGCCGGACGGGCAGGAGAAAAAGAAGTCGCTGCAACATACTTTGCCCTGTCTGGTCTGCGAGAAGCGTTGTTCGGCAACGCAAACGATGCGCGGCGGTTTGCGACTATGGCAATGGAGCGCTCGACAGGCCGCGATGTGCAATACGGCTCTGCGCTCACCTTAGCGTATGCGGGGGAGAACGCGCGAGCGCAAGCCCTGACCGGCGATTTGGACAAGAGGTTCCCGGAAGCCACAATCGTGCAGTTCAATTACCTGCCGACCCTCCGAGCGAAGCTGGCGCTCTACCGGGGAAGCGCTTCTGAGGCCATTGAGAGTCTCAGAGTCGCCAGCCCGTATGAACTAGGTAAGATCACCGTCGGTAACGAATGGGCGGCCCTGTATCCCATATATGTGCGCGGCGAAGCCTACCTGGCGGCGCATCAAGGCAGCGAAGCCTCCGGCGAGTTCCAGAAAATCCTCGACCATCGCGGAATTGCAATTAGCCAACCCATCGGCACACTGGCACATCTCGGCCTCGCTCGCGCCTACGCCATGCAAGGCGACACCGCCAAAGCCAAGGCGGCCTATCAAGATTTCCTCACGCTCTGGAAAGACGCCGACCAGGACATTCCGATCCTCATCGCTGCTAAGGCGGAGTATGCAAAGCTTCATTAACTGAGCCTCAAATCGTGCTTGAACTATTTTGTCCTCGTCAGCAATTCGGAGACGCTTGTCGATATGTCTTGAAGGTTGGCTTCCAGGCGTTGTTTCAGTTTCTGCCAACTCCTATAGCCGTATTCCCGTGCGACTATGTACTGGGCGTCGGCAAGCCTTGCAGGGAACTTTCCAGCTTCGCAATCCAGCGAATGCTGCCGTCTGAGTGCGGCGACGTCCCGTTGTCGCAATTCATGTAACAGTTCTCTTGCTTCCTTCCTGATATCTTCAAAATTTCGCTGGGAGGGTAAACTGCGAAACATCTTGGCACCCCCTTCGTCGCCCCGGCTTCACGCTGGTCGAAAATAAAGAGCCAACTGATTGGTTGGGAGGCCAATGATGAAATTCCGCGTAAGCGGCTGCTACTGGTCAATAGGTCAGTTTCAGAACAGGAGAATCAACATGCTCGGCTCGTCCCTCCAGAGCCTGCGGTCGTCGATGCGAAGACGTCAAAGAAGAACAAGGAAGACCACTGTAGTATGCGACTTGGCGTGTGTCAGCAATTCGTGCTGCGCCCATGCTATAAATTCCGGATGCCCAAACCCGTTGCGCAGTGGCTACTGTTCAAGTACATCGATGGCGAGATCACTTTCCTGTCGAAGCCATTCAAAACGAAACAGCTCGCAGAGAAAGCGCGCTCGAAATATCCGGAGCAAGAGAGGAAGAAGATTGGGGTTGGCTTAATCAAAAAGCAGGGAGGCAAGCCAGGTCAACTCGCCTCCCTTTATTCCGATTAGCCTGACGGAGGGTGGCTAACCGGCTGTTTGTTGGCTTGCTTTATCTGACTTCGAAAACCCAAGGAGGGTTACAGAGAATTTCGAAAGAATGGATGCCCGGCACTTAAATGATGTTGCGTGCGGTCCAGTACTCACGTCGGCGATTATGGCGTTACCAGGATCCAACCGCTTGATTTGTGACTTTGAGAATCGCTTCCGAGTTGCCGACCACACGCTCAGAATCACCTTGCGTGACAACTTGGCTCTAACGGATATCGACGGTCAGATTGAATTACAATACCTCGCATGCAGATAGAGTTGGACCATCTGTTCGTCTGTACCGCTCTAGGCGCTCCTGAGGCTGAAAAACTTGTTCAGTTTGGTTTGCATGAGGGACCGCCAAATCAGCATCCCGGTCAAGGTACGGCCTGCCGCCGTTTTTCCTTCGCTAACGCCATGATTGAGTTGTTCTGGGTGAGCGAAGCAAGCGAGGCTCAAAGTGAAAGTACAAGGTGCACATTGCTTTGGGAGAGGTGGTCTGGTCGGCAAGGTAACGCCTCTCCTTTTGGCATCTGCGTGCGGCCAGTCAATCCTCAAAACACAGGATTACCTTTCCCTGCCTGGGAGTACCGGCCGGCCTATTTGCCAGATCCGCTTTCCATACATATAAGCGAAGCGGGAATTGAGGAGCCAATGTGGCTCCATCTGAGCTTTATGCGACGAGCTCAGCGCGAAGGATGGTTCACCGAGCATCCCATCGGCGTTCGTGAAATCACTCGCTTAACTCTGACCACTCCCATGCCGCTTCGGTCTAACGCGTCACAGGAAATAATTGAAAGTGGAGTTCTCGCAACCCGAACGGGAGCGACATCTCTGCTCGAAATTGAATTTGATGGTCACCGGCAAAAAGAGCGCGTGGATTTCAGGCCGCACCTGCCGGTCATCTTTCAACTGTGATTAGACCGGAAAAATTGAAAACAAGGTCACATGTCGCAGATCGCGGATGTGCCGCTGACGTTGATGCTTCCCATCACTTCTTCACAATCTGTCGTTCGGTGACCGTCGCCGTCTGGTCTTTCCCGAAATCAATTTGATACTGTGGGTCACTGGTGGTTTCGATAACCGCCTGGATCGCGGCGCGTGTCAACGACTTTGAGACAGGTGTTCGCGAAATTTAGTGAGTTTTTCATGTGTTGGGGTTTTCCACCAAAAAATGTCGCGCCAGGATCGCCTGGGAGCGACGATCTCCAACTCGGTCGACCCACAGTATCCCCGCTTTTGTCCTTCTTCAAACGCATGGCGCATTTTCAGAGTCGATCGCTGCGGTCAGCGGTTCCAGAGCGGGCCTGTTAATCCAAACTTCGCTGGGAAGAGCCGGCGGTTTGGGAGCGCTTCGTACGAAGCGCTCCGGATGAAGTTGGTAGGCAACATCGAGGACTTCCTGGCGTTGCCGCAGAATGTGTTCCGCTTGGCCATAGTGCACCATCGCCGGCGTAAGCAAGCCCAGGCCGGAGTGGCGATGTTCTCCGTTATACCAACGAAAAAATCCCTGACAGAATGCTCGGCTATCTTGAATGCACCCGAAACGGTCCGGGAACTCCGGCCGATACTTTAGGGTGCGGAATTGGCTTTCCGAGTACGGATTGTCGTTCGAGACGTGCGGCCGACTATGCGTCTTGGTCACCCCCAGATCGGCCAGCAAAAATGCCACCGGTTTGGAACTCATCGAGGTGCCGCGATCGGCGTGCAGCGTAAGTTGACCGGGCTGGATGTGTTGTTTCTTGCAGCTCTCCTCGATCAGCCGCTTGGCCAGCTCGGCGCTTTCGCGATAAGCGACCATCCAGCCGGTGACGTAACGGCTGAAGACATCGAGGATCACGTACAAGTAGAAGTACGTCCATTTCGCTGGGCCGAGTAGCTTGGTTATATCCCAGCTCCAAAGTTGATTCGGAGCCGTGGCCAGGAGTTCAGGCTTCTGGTAGGGCGGATGCGTCAACTGATCGCGGCGCTCGCGAACCTCGCCGTGCTCGTCGAGCAAGCGATACATGGTGCGAATCGAGCAGTGATACTCGCCTTCATCGAGCAACGTCGCATAAACAGCAGCTGGAGAACGATCCTGGAAACGTTCTTCGTGTAGTCGAGCCAGAACTGCATCCCGTTCTGCCGGGCGGAGTGCGCGTGCCGACGAAGGCCGCGACGCGCTCACCCCCGGAAAAGAAGTCTTACGGACATCTCGATAGTAAGATGCGCGAGGCATACACAGAGCTTGGCAAGCAGCGCTGGTGCCAACGTCGTTCGCTAGCTCGGCGACAGCCGCCATCAGGATTTCTCCTCCGGGTCCTGCTCCGGAATCGGATGACCCAACAGCGCAGCGACTTTTTTTTGGACGTCGATGATGATGTGTGCCTTACGCAGATCTTCAGTCAAGCGAGCGTTTTGTCGGCGAAGTTTCTGGACTTCTTCTTCCATCGGGTTGCGCTTGGACTTCGGCCCGCGTTTCTGTGGCGTCAGAGCCTCGAGAATTCCCTGGGCCCGCTCTCGTCGCCAGTAGGTCAGCAGAGACGAATACAGACCTTCACGGCGGAGAAGAGCGCCCAGGCCACCTCGCGTCGTCGCAGCGACTTCGGCTTCTTGTAAGATGCGTTGTTTGTACTCCGCTGTGTAGGTCCGCCGCTTCGCCTTAGCAACGACTTCGGGATCCGGCCGCGAAACGGACGCTGGATCGGCGCCCGCTTTGGCTGCCGCTGCACTTCGCTGCGGCTCGCCAGGAGGCGAGCCTCCGCTCCGTTCCGCGGCAGCCAAACCCCCAAGGGAAAGAACAACACCAAGAGCATTCCCATTCATCTCTGATCTCTTCTTTCTCGCCCTTCTGCTCATTAATTAAGAGTACTAAACCTGTCTCAGAGATGTTGGCACGGAGGGTCGTAGCATCTACGATCTCCCCACCGTGCATTTGCATGCTGACGCGGATTTTGTCGCCGATTTTACGTGGCTCGGCCATGCTTTGAGTATCGCCTCCTCCACCCTTTTCGCGCTTCTTGCAATTGAATAACGAACACTTCACGCGGCGGTCTGCCCAGATTCGCTTGCGGCGTCAACATATCCCGGCAAGCTTTTCCGAACTGAGTCAACTCTTCATCCGACATGCGCTGTAGCCGTTCGCGAAGATTTCCGAGATTGAACCCGCTGATATCAACACCGACAGCCATAACACCCTCTCTCCGGTAGAGGAGTGGGGCTGCCAAAATTCTAACAAAACGATGGACCGAAGGATGGGGTGGGGCCACAATTGAGGGAATTGCAGCCCCGACCATAAGGGCGGATCGGCCTAAATTACGCAATCTCAGGGCTGTCCGCTGTCCACTTCTGTACAGCCTGCCGCGAACTACTCAGTTTGTGGTCTGGTTTTCGAGTAGTGCACCCAAGCGCGGGATCAAAACAAAAAGAACGGCGAGATAACCGATGCTGTCCGTTCCCGCCCGGAACCAGACAACACCGCTCTTTCCCGCCGTTCAGCGACAGATCATAAAGAAGATTGAATGTGTGAACTGTCCAATTTTGCACACTTGAGAAAGGGGCCGCAGCTACCTTTCTCCCCGCCTAGGAGCAAGGCAACATACGGCCCTTGGGGATTCGAAGGCTGAATATGCCGAAGGGTACTCTCCGTCAAGCGGAAATTAGGTACCGGAACCAGCCCACTGAGTTGGACATTAAAGGACTTCTGGTGGGCCATTAACCGGCGTCTCGGAAGTGTACATTTCTGGACAGACACGATTCCCGCAGAAGAATACACTTTGGCTCAATTTACTGTAATTTCTTCACCCTCGGCCTGCGACACTCTTTGACCTGACCGTTGACAGTGTCGCAGGCCCCTTCCTTGTGTTGCTTTGGGCGCTAGTTAAGGGAAGTAGGTACAATCGGTGAAAAACTGGAAATTCGCACTATTAACTATTGCCGTAGTACTAGGAGTGACGATGCTTTTCACGACCAACGCGATCTCCGTCGTCGCCGAAGTGTTCTGTGTGGCATCTGGTCTGGTGTTCGTAGCAGCTGCGCTCTTTGGTTTGGCGGCCAAACTTCGCGTGTAGGGACACCCCTGTATTGATAGCCTGAGGAGAGGATATGAAGAGATTATTTCTGGCCGGTTTCGTACTCATAATTCTCGGTGTTCTGGGCGTTGTATACCAAGGCTTTAGTTACACGAAGAGCGAAAAAGTAGTCGATATCGGTCCAATCCACGCCACAAAAGACACGAAGGAAACGATTCCTGTTTCGCCGATCTTATCCGGCCTTGCGCTTGTCGGTGGTATGGTCCTAATGATCGCTGGCTCTCGTTCAAAGAGCTAACAGTTGCCATCCAAAGAACTACTTAGTTTTGGTCTCGTGGATTCTCGGGTACTGGACGCAAGCGTGCGCGGCGAACTCTTTGTCGCGCTCGGCTTCATAAGCCTGCTTCATTTTATCGAGTGATCGACCAACGAACGGACCCGTTGTTTTAAACACCCACTTACACTCCGAGCATCCGAAGCCCACAAAATTCTGGCTCTCAATCCATACCAGCTTGCGTGCCATTGTCGCGCACCTTCGCCACTTGCGAAATGAACTTCGTCGTACGGGACAAGCAGGACGTTTTTCGTGAAAGAACACTTTATCATATCCGAGGCGCTCACAGCGCTGTTTACAAACCCATAACACAACTCTAGCCTGGAAAATTCATGATTTCAGAAGCACGAAAGGCCTCGCTATGGTACAAATCCGTTGTCTAGTCAGATTTGAGACCAAAAGTGAGGCCTTCGCTTGTCCGAACATACCACAACAGACTGTCTCCTTTTTCCAGATATTTTTGATCGGCCGGTAGTTGCGAAGTTTGACCAACGGCAGGGCAGTTCCGATGGCGGAGCGATTCTGCTGCAAGCTGCCGAGCGGCGTTTGGGCCTGACTTCGGCATTGGCGGGTTGTCTGAGAGATGCCCGGCAAGCGGGTAAGGTGCAGCATGAGTTGTGTGAGTTGATTACGCAGCGAGTCATGGCCATCGCGTTGGGATATGAAGACGCCAACGACGCGGCACGGTTGGCCTGCGATCCGATCCACAAGATGCTGGTCGGTCGGGATCCCGTCGACGGCGAAGACCTGGCTTCGCAACCTACGCTGTCGCGTTTTGAAAATGCTCCGAATCGCAAGGAACTGTTGCGCATGACAGAGGCGCTGGCGGGGCGGGTCATTGAACGACATCGCAAGCGCCTGCATGGTCGCGCTCGGCGCATCACTATCGATCTGGATCCCACCGAGGACCCCACCCACGGCGCGCAACAACTCTCGTTTTTCAATCGCCATTACGATTCGCATTGTTATTTGCCGATGGTTTGTTTTCTCACCTTTGATGGCGAGGCGGAGCAGTACTTGGTGGCGGCGGTGCTACGGCCCGGAAATGCGCCCGGTTCGGCAGGTGCGCTGGGAATTCTGCGCCGATTGATCGAACGAGTAGGGGACGCTTTTCCTAAGGCGAGAATCCGGGTGCGCCTCGACGGCGGCTTCGCGTCCCCGAAAGTGCTGGATTTTCTGGACTGCGAACCGAAGGTGGAATACCTCGTCAACCTAGCTTCCAATGCGGTGTTGAAGCGTAAAGTGAAATCGGCTATGCAGTGGGCTCGTCGTGCGTCGGAGGTCTCCGGACAAACCGAGCATGTCTATGGCGAGTGCCGATACGCTACCCGCAAGACTTGGCCGTGGAAACGACGGGTCATCTACAAAGCCGAGGTGGTGCGCGCCGCGAACAAGGAACCGAAGGACAACCCGCGCTTTGTGGTCACCAACTTAAAACAGGATCCCCAGTGGATTTACGAGCAGGTTTACTGTCAGCGGGGGGACATCGAGAATCGGATCAAGGAATTGCACGACGGCATGCAGATCGGCCGGACCAGTTGCTCGAACTTCTTGGCCAACACATTCCGGGTGCTACTGACAGCGACGGCTTATGTGCTGATGCAAGAAATGCGCCTTCGCCTGGCCCGGACCCACCACGCCCGGGCGCAAGTCGCTACCTTGCGTGAACACTTTCTAAAACTCGGAGCCCAAGTCGTCGCCACGGTGCGTCGCATCGTGGTGCATTTCCCTCAAGCGTTTCCCTACCGCGATAGCTTCCTTCGTCTCGCTTTGAGCTTGGGCGCGCAAAGCGGATAATCCAGAGTCTCCACGATATAAACTTTTTACACGTCAACTGGCTGGTAGGAGTGTCTCGTTTCACTTCAAAACCTGAACTTCAACACCACTAACAACTTTAGAATCAGTCTTCCCGTTCCACTTACCTCTGCCCTTACTCGCAGGTTGTCACACTCTCAAAAAAAAGAGCCGCTGAATCACTCTTCACGAATAATGCAGGCTAGGTAGTTGCCCCGCGTCATTAGGATGCGGCGTATTGTGGGAATAACGGAATAACCAGACGATTTGATCGAATCGTCCTATCTTGAATGCGAAATAAGGCGGTCTTATGTACTCAATTGTTCTGATAGGGCTAGCCGTAATCCTGCTTGCAGTTTTGGCGGTTAGACTAAGGAAACCAAAGCGCCCTGAACGGTGGATGCCTGACATCCGTCGGGTAGTTTAGTAATCCTGCCGCCAGAAACCGGGATAGTCCGCGCCAGTAGAGGGTGTTGTTTCGCCCTCGTCATCATTTCGTGCCGCCCTTCAGCCTGCGAATCGCTAAAGTAAAAACCTCGGACTGACTCTCTCAAATCAAGCCCATATCGACTTGAGCACAATGCTGTGGTGGTGTTGGTTCCGATGTTAGGATGTCACACGGGCATAATCCTTTCGTTAATCGTTTTACTTGAGAGAGTTTAACCAGGTCTAACGAAAGGTTGTGCCCGACTGACGGAGACGATTATTCCAAAGAAAGAGCAATGCGCGTGCGGCCACGGGAAGACTATCCATTATCTTGGGAATGGGAATAGAAAGAAACTTAGCCACCCTTGTCGTTTTCCCGACTGCAAATGTTACGACTATAAGGCCACGCGGAAGGGATAAACTGAACCACTATTTTGCCCGCGTCTTTATCTCATGCCACGCTTGCGTCACGCGCATAATCCAGTTCGGACGCACTACCATCGTCAAACCCAAAAGCGCCCAAGGAACCAAGAGCAAATACAGAGTTGCGCTCCCGTGAATCACCCGATCCACGAACATTAGAATCAGGAAGCCTTCTCCCAACCATATGAGGCTGCAAATCACCACTCTGTGCCAAGATTCATTCGTATCGTTGGGGATATTAGTTGCCACGCCAGAATACTGGCGGTGAGACTACCCATCGGACATACCGTAATCAGTGCATTTGCAGCCAGGATGATTGCAAGGACTGCGAACCAATCTTTCATTCTTAATCGTTGCGGATTTTGTGTGGTGAATGCTTATACCGTGGCCGCAAGTACGGCAGGGGCTTTTAGTTCCTTTGGGTATCGGCGGATTTTATCACGCGAACTGTTAGACGGTAACTTGCAATCCCCGCCAAGATGGTACACTCGCTATCGATGTCCAGCGAAATATCACACGAAGAGGCACTAGCACTTTTTCGAGAGTGGAAAGATAGAAACTGCCGCGTATTCGTCGCGTTTAATTCACCAGATGCCTTTCGAGGGCAGCTCGATGGCAGAATTCTTGCTGTCGAAGAGGAAATGCTTCTGGTCGGCGTTTTCGGGGCTAATACAAACATCCATCTGTCCACCCGAGAATGCAAATTTGTCGTTCCAGATGTGGTTGGGGATGAACATGCATTAGCGGGTGCTGAATCAACGTTGATGCTTTGTTTTCCGGATAAGATTACATGCTCCATCATCACTTTCGCTGTTCCTAACTAGAAGTTATCTCATAAACACTTTGAACTGACTGAGCAGTTGAAACTTATGGCCAATGGGGTAAATCGAGAACATGGACATTACCGACGCCCAGTGGGCGGTTCTCGAACGGTTGTTCCGTCCGAAGCGACGGGCCGATGGACGCGGGAGGCCGTGGCAGGACACGCGTGCGGTTTTGAACGGCGTATTTTGGGTGTTACGCACCGGAGCTCCTTGGCATGATCTCCCGTCTCGCTATCCGCCCTATCAAACCTGTCATCGACGCTTCCAATCCTGGCAGCGCAGCGGGCTGCTGACACGCTTGCTGCAAAAACTTGCCGAGGACTTACGAGACCGAGGGAAGCTGGATCTCAGCGAATCGTTCATCGACGCCAGCTTCAGTGGGGCGAAAAAGGGGGCTCTGCTGTTGGCCCTACAAAGCGCGGCAAAGGCAGCAAAATCATGGCAATCGCAGACGGTCATGGTCTTCCTTTCGCCGTGCACGTGGCCAGCGCTTCGCCTCATGAAACAAAACTCGTCGAAGCCACGCTCGAGCAACGCTTCCTCAGAGAAACTCCTGCGCGGATGATCGGTGACCGCGCTTACGACAGCGATCCGTTGGACCAACACATCCGGCAACGCTACGGCGTGCAGCTCATCGCACCTCACAAATTTGTGCGTGTGGCCCCCGCAACTCAAGACGGTCGCCGCCTGCGTCGATATCGCCGCCGTTGGAAGATCGAGCGCCTGTTCGCCTGGCTTCATAACTTTCGTCGCATTGTCATTCGCTGGGAATACTACCCAGAGAATTTCCTCGGGATGGTCCAACTCGCTTGTGCTGTCATCCTCCTGAGGCATTTATGAGATGGCTTCTAGTTTTCGCCACGCTAAAGATTCTAGAAGCTTGATGACGGCACGGGGGACCAAGGTGACGGCACGCAAGTGGTTCCGCACCACGAATGGGGCGCATGGGCGGGGACGCACTGAGTATTTCTCAGATTTGAAAATGGATGATATCGTCCCACAGCATATGGAGGAGTTATTTTGAACGCTATCATTAAACATCTTAAGAAGGCTGAACGTGAATTGGAAATTAAAGCACACAAGATCGGTAAGGATTTGGATGGACTACGGAAAGCTTTACTAGCATTGGGCCACAAGAACCAGAAGCCAGCCGGGAAACAGAAAAGTAGGCTATCAGCGAAAGTCCGAGCAAAGATTTCGGCGGCGCAGAAGAAACGGTGGGCAGCAGTTAAAGCTGGGAAAAGCGCAGCGATTAGAGCCGGGAAAAGGTCGAATGAAGCAACCCGGAAAATTTCAAAGGAATAAAGTTGAGTGAAATGGAGGGATTGAAATGAAACCTTCAGAACATTTCGACAATCTTGCGATTGCGTGTATCAAGAAGGTGTACACTTCCAAGAGTTTTCGATGCCCTCCTTTGGGAAAAGCTTGACGTAGATAGAAGTACCATTTGGGCGGAGCTTGCGCGGAGGGGCCGCCGAATCCTACCGTCAACTGTGGCTCGCGTTTTTAAAGAAGGGTTATGTAGGAGGTTCTCACTCTGCTAATGATCAGTGGCTGAAGCAAATCGTAAGCGAGATGGACTCAGAAGGAAAGATCAAACCAAAGCGGGGACGAGCTTCACTGCCGAAGGCTCAAATTGCCAGCATTTTGCGGAGATACGATGAACTTTTGCCGACGTGCATCTTGCTTCACTACGCAGTTGAGTCAGCCCTTTCTTCGATCAAGGAGAAGAAAAAGGGCAAAAACCCAAACCATACTGAAATCCGAAAGGCCGTATTTAAAGGCACTCGGAATTCAATCCACGGAACGCCGTTCGTTAATCATATTTTTGGTGGTGGCGCCTTTGCAGAGGTTTCGTGTGGTTTGAAGCATGCGCACTTACATGATCCGAAATCGTGGGGACCTCACAATCTCGTTGTCTCGCTACTTACTTTTGAACGGAATCTGGCGTGTGAGACTATCGAAAAAATGCTGCGTCGTCATCAGGTGGCAGTGGCAGCCTCCAGTTTGGCCCGCATTTAATACTCCTTTTGGTGCGTTCGTAGTCCGAAATTAACCAGCTAAATTGTGTGGTGCCGACGAGGGCAAAATGGCACCACGGCCAAACCAGCAAGAATTGTTATCCGCACGCCGACCGGAGGCGCAGGACAAATCCCAGCCGACACAGACTGTGGGTGTGTTTGAAGAGCGCCACTACACAGTCGCAGAAGTCGCAGCCATGTGGAACCTCAGCAAAGATGCTGCCCATCGGCTGTTTCAGAACGAGCCGGGTGTCCTGATTCTGCCTAATCGCGCAAGAGGCAGTAAACGCCGATATAGGACGATTCGCATCCCCCAATCAATCGCCGACAGGGTTCACAAGCATCTATCACTTGTCAAATAGTTTATTATATAGTATACATACACTATGCTGACCATTTACCGCAGACATTCGAGGAATTGCAGGCATCGCAATTGCCATCGAAACCTATGTACCGTTGCGGAGCGTCGCGCTGACGGCAAACCAGTGAAGTGCAACTGTCGTTGCCGATTTTGGACGGATGGAGTTTACGAAGGGGTTGAGATTCGCCGATCGCTAGGAGTAAACACATGGGACGCAGCAGAGGAGGCTCTTGACCGCCTGAAGAATAAGCTCGGGCCAGAGCCAGCGAAAGTTAAGGACGAGCCCAAGACGATCGAGTATGCGACGGAACGGTATCTCGCCGATGCGTACCAACGCAATCTCCAAGAAACGACACTGTACAAGTATCGGTCACTCTTTTCTCAACTCAAGTCCTTCGCAGAGAAGAAGGGGCTCCGATATGTGAAACAGCTAGATCTTGAAATGCTGCGGGAGTTTCGCGAGGGATGGAAGGACGGCCCCCGGTCGCGAGTGAAGAAGCTGGAACGGCTGCGTTCGTGGCTAAAGTTCTGTGTGGAAAGCAAATGGGCGGATGAAAACCACGCTCGAAACCTAAAAGTGGGTAAAGTCGAAGATCGCCCGACACTGCCCTTCTCGCGCGAGGAGATGGCAAAAATCTTGGCGGCCTTCGAGGCATACGGGAAGAGTGCCGGATTCGCCAACGCACAACGGCTCAAAGCCTTCGTTCTATTGCTTCGCTACAGCGGCATGCGAATTGGCGATTGCGTAAAGTGCCGCGCAGACCGAATCGATGGAAACCGGCTGTTCTTGTATACCCAAAAGACGGGCACGCCAGTTCGTTGCGTCTTGCCAGATTTCGTCCTCCGGGAGGTGGAGTTAGCGCCAAGGTCCAGCGAGGGTTATTTCTTCTGGACCGGACAATCGACGTTGCACAGCGCCACTGGAAAGTGGCAGCGTCGACTCCAAAGGCTGTTCGAGTTGGCAGGTGTCCAGGGAGGGCACGCACATCGGTTTCGCGACACATTTTCAATTGCGCTCTTACAGGCTGGAATACCACTCGACCGCGTGAGCGTCTTGCTCGGTCACCGTAATGTGCGGATCACAGAGAAGCACTACTCGGCGTGGGTGCGGGAAAGGCAAGAGCAACTGGAATCCGATCTTCAACGGGCGTGGAGTGAGGATCCGGTTTTGTTGATGCAAGGTACAGAGCAGGTACACAGAAAGGGAGAGCGTCCCAATTGATTTATTTTGAGTCGGTTAAGTTGGTAGGGGCGGTGGGGATCGAACCCACGACCTTCGGCTTAAAAGGCCGCTGCTCTACCACTGAGCTACGCCCCTAAACTATTCACTTCACAACAGCTTGCAACGTAGCCGCCTCCGGCCCGCTTTCACTGGTGGCAGTTGTGGTGGCAGTTGCTTCTGGCAGTGACACCACCGCGTGCAGCTTATTCGGACCTAGATGCGCGTACCGTCGTGTCATCGTCAAACTCTTGTGCCCCAATAGATCTGCAACATCTCAAGGGGAGCTCCCTTCATTCGCACACGACTCGCGAACGTGTGTCGCAAGTCGTACCAACGAAAGTTCTTGATCCCCGCTTCCATCACCGCGTCATCGAACCAATGCCGTCCGTTTTCAAGCGGCTCGCCGGTCTTGGCCGACTGGAACACACGCCCTCTCCCATCGCCCCGGTCATGCACGACCCTCAGGGCGGCCACCGCGGCATCATTTAGCGGGACGTGTATGGGTTCTTCGTTCTTCGTCCGCGGGATGTTCAACATCCGACCTCTAAAGTCTACCATGTCCCATGTCAGGCTGTACTGACTCGCCTTCCGCAAACCGGTGTTGATCGCGAGACGTCCAAGGAATGCCTTTCGATTGCGGTGAGGAACTCCGTCGGCAAGATCGTGATGGAATGCGTCGGAGCTAGTGCAGCTCGACCCGTGCAAGTTATGTTGAATCGGCTGAACCTAGGTGCTCATCGCGCGATCCATTCGTTACCTTCGAATTGGCGCTTGTTCGCGGCAACCAAACTGAATAACATGCCTTAGCCTTAGAAAGGTCAATGGTCTTCCTGGGTTTCTTACTTTACCGCCCTCAGACTCCATTGGAACGAGTCAAGTATGGGCCTGCTAGAAAACCTCAAGCTACGTGGAAAACTGCTTATCGCTATGGCTCCCTTGGCAGTCATGGTGATACTCGCCGGCTTATATTCCTCTATTCAAAGCAAGAGAATTGACACTTGGTACAGCCAGCTCATCGACAATGAGGTCAAAGCCATTCACCACATTGACGCAGCGCGCTCGCTCAGCAGGCGCTTCGGCCTCGATCTTTACCGTCTTATCGCCGAGACCGATCCTGATCGCAGACAGATTATCGACAGCCAGCTGGACACCACCTACTCCGAATACAAAATACAGATTGCGGAGGCAATCCGCCTCGCCCCTGCCCGGACCGCCCAAATCACAGCCGCTGTGGCTGATTTTGATAAAGCAGTCCTTGATTCGCGGCTCGTCCGTGCTGCCGCCCTCGCCAATGATAAGGTAAAGGCCGCTGCACTCATGCGCTCTGGTCTCGATCCCGAACTTCAACAAACCCACGAACAAATCGCCAAGATCTCAGACGAGTTGCAAAAAGCTGTCGATCAGCGTTCTGATGAACTCACCGATAGGACACATCGTTCTATCTTGGTTACTTGGCTGGTCATTGGGCTCGGCCTGCTCGTCACTTTCGCCATCGCTTCCTATGTACTTCACGTCAATGTCGTTCAAGAACTCTTCTCTTTGCGGGACAGCATTCAGTCCCTCGCCTCTGGCCAGTTGGATCAGCCCATCCCTTACCTCAAAAGGCCGAACGAAATCGGCGAGATCAGCCGTTCCCTCCATACGCTTCAAGGAGGTGCCAAGGATCGCGAGACCCAGTCTTGGGTGAAGGCCGAGGTCGCCGCGACCGGCGTGCGCCTTCAGGCCGCAGAAGACTTCTCCACTTTCGCTGCAAGTCTGCTCTCACGCATCTCCGAATGCATTCCCCTTCTTTACGGTTCCTTTTATCTCGCCGATGATTGCCGATCTCATCTAAGCCGCGTTGGCAGCTTTGCCCTCGAGGGCCACGCAAATTTCTCCGAATTCGCACTCGGCGAGGGGCTTGTCGGCCAGGCTGCGCTCGAACGCCGTGTGCTTGACCTCTCTACGGAGAAGAATAATCCCATTCGCGTATCCATAGGCATGGGTACGGTAGTCCCCGCCAAACTCCTCTTCATCCCTGTACTCAGTCATGATCTTCTCATTGGCGTCATCGAACTCGCCACCCTCTCTGTTCTCTCCGACCGCCTGCAAGCCTTCCTCGATGCGCTTCTCCCCTCGGTTGCCATGAACGCCCAACTTCTCTCTCGAAACCTTGAAACCAACCGCCTTCTTGAAAAGACCCGTGCGCAGGCCGAATCCCTCGCCGCTTCCGAACGACAGGTCATCGCCCGGAAGGAGGAACTTGAAGCTAGCAACCGCGCTCTGGAAACCTATCAAGAGGAATTGCGCCGTGCAAAGGAAGTCGCCGAAGATGCCACCAAGATCAAATCCGAATTTCTGGCCAACATGAGCCATGAAATTCGCACGCCGATGAACGCCATCATTGGCATGTCTCATCTGGCGCTGAAGACCGACCTCAATCCTCGTCAGAGAGGGTATGTTCGCAAGATTCAACAGTCGGGCCAGCACCTGCTGGGCATTATCAATGACATTCTGGATTTCTCGAAGATCGAGGCGGGCAAACTGACGGTCGAAAATATCGACTTCGATCTCGAAAAGGTACTGGAGAACGTTAGCAATCTGATCTCCGAAAAGGCCACCACCAAGGGCCTCGAATTGATTTTCGATATCGACACTGCGGTTTCCACTCACCCGAAGGGTGACCCCCTGCGACTGGGGCAAATCTTGATCAATTTTTGCAATAATGCCGTCAAGTTCACCGAGCAGGGCGAGATTGTCGTAAAAGCTCGGGTACGAGAAGAAGACGAAAACGGCCAACTGGTTTGCTTTTCCGTTAGCGACACCGGCATCGGACTCACCGACGAGCAGATGGGTCGCCTCTTCCAGGCCTTTGAGCAGGCCGATACTTCTACTACGCGGCAGCACGGAGGCACTGGTTTAGGGCTGGCCATATCCAAGAAACTCGCTCAACTCATGGGCGGTGACGTCGGCGTCTCCAGCGAAGTCGGCAAAGGGAGCACTTTCTGGTTCACCTCCTACCTCGCCAAAGGTGACGGCGTTGCTCGTCGTGCCGCCCGGCCTGATCTCCGCGGTCGCCGGGTCCTTATCATTGACGACAATGCTCAGGCTCGTGAAGTCCTTTCGAGCATGCTGAGCAGCATGACCTTCGAGGCACACGAAGCTCCCTCAGGCCAGGAAGGCATCGAATTGATCCGTCAGGCCGCGGATCGCGGCGAACCTTACGAGATCGTTTTCATCGATTGGCAGATGCCGGGCCTCGATGGCATCGAGACTGGCAAATTCATCCGCGCTATTCCGAATCTCTCAGCCCCTCCCCATCTTGTCATGGTCACCGCGTACGGCCGCGAGGAAGTCCTACGCCAGGCGGAGCAAACCTCCTTCGAAAATGTCTTGATCAAACCCGTCACTCCCTCCATGCTCTTTGACTCCGTCGTGCAGGTCCTCACCGACGTTCGCGACCCTTCACGTGGAGCCCAGATCGCCTCTCCCGCAATCGATCTTTCTTCCATCCACGGAGCGCGAGTTCTCCTCGTCGAAGACAATGAAGTCAATCGCGAGGTCGCTATCGGTCTTCTCGAAGACGCGCATCTCTCCATCGATGAGGCTGAAAACGGTGCCATCGCCGTTCAGCGCCTTTCAAAGTGTGACTACGACTTGGTCCTTATGGACATGCAAATGCCCGTCATGGATGGCATCACGGCAACCAAGGCCATCCGTTCGAATCCCCGCTTCACTGCTCTCCCGATCCTTGCCATGACCGCCAATGCCATGGACCGTGACCGCGAGATGTGTCTCGCCGCTGGCATGAACGACCATCTCGCCAAGCCCATCGATCCCGACAAGTTATTCGCCGCGCTTCTGCAATGGATTCGTCCTCGTGCCGCTTCGGCCTCCGCCTCTGTTTCACCGTCGCCTTCATCCATTTCAGTCCCGACTTCACTTCCCTCCGTTGCTTCGCGCGACCTCATCATCCCCGGCATTGACACCGCCGCCGCCCTCAAGCGCAGCGGCGGCAATCGCAAGCGTTACGAATCCCTCCTTCAACGCTTTGCCGATTCCCAGTCGCACGCCCTCGACGACATTCGCGCCGCTCTCGCCGCCAAAGATTCCCCCAGCGCCCAACGTATCGCGCATTCGCTCAAAGGCGCTTCCGCCAATCTTGGTGTGAACGCTCTCGCCGCCGCCGCCGCCGCCGCCGAAGCAGCGATCGACTCCAATCAGTCCATTGCCCCTGCTCTCGAGTCGCTCTCCCGCGCGCTCGATGTGTCCATCGCTTCTATTCGTGCAGCTTTTTCCGTCGACTCTTCTCTCCCGAATGCTCCCTCTCCAAACGCCGACCCCTCCATCCTCGTCCAGCCGCTCGCTCATCTCAAGAAACTCCTCGAAACTGACGACGGCGATGCCTCCGACTTCCTTCTCGAAGTTCGCCCCGTGCTCAGCCAGGTTCTTACCTCCGCTGAAATCGATTCGCTCTCTACTGACGTCGGCAATTTCGCCTATACCGAGGCGCTCCGTTCCGTTTCCGAGATTGTGACTCGTCTTTCCCTGAGATTGGAGTGATTCCATGACCGCTACCCCCCAGTTGGCTCCCTCTGCGCAAAAATTAATTCTCATTGTCGACGACACCCCCACCAACATCAGCGTCATCTCCGGCGCTCTCAAGGATTCCTACAAAACCAAGGTCGCCACCAACGGCGAAAAGGCCCTCGCTCTGGCCTCCGCCGAAGACAAGCCTGATCTCATTCTTCTGGACATCCTGATGCCCGGCATGGACGGCTACGAAGTCTGCTCCCGCCTCAAGGCCGATCCCTCTACCTCCGAAATCCCCGTCATCTTCCTCACCGGACAGACTAGCGCCGAAGACGAAACTCGCGGGTTCGATGTCGGCGCCGTCGATTATGTTCACAAACCTTTCTCTCCCGCTGTCGTCAAGGCTCGCGTTCGCAGCCACATCCTCCTTCGCGAGGCCCGCGCTCAACTTGCCTCTCAGCTCCTCGCCCTCAACAACGAACTCGAGATGGCTCGCCAGATTCAGCTCTCTATCCTGCCGCACTCGCTTCCCAGCCTGCCCGGCCTCGAAATCGCTGCGCGTTTTCTTCCCATGACTTCCGTCGCCGGCGATTTCTACGATTTCATCCGGATTGACGACAAGCACATCGGCATCCTCATCGCCGACGTTTCCGGCCACGGCCTACCCTCCGCCCTCATCGCCTCCATGCTCCAGGTTGCGCTCACCGGCCAGGCCGTCCATGCTTCTGAGCCTGTCAAGGTTTTGGCGGGCCTCAATCGCGCCCTGTGCGGCAAGTTCACTCACAACTTCGTTACCGCCGCTTATCTTTATGTCGACCTCGAAAATAATCTCATGCGCTATGCCGGCGCCGGGCACCCCCCCGTCCTTCAATGGTGCAACTCCACGGGTAAAACCGCCAAGGTTCTGGAAAATGGATTGGTTCTGGGAATGTTTGAGGAAGCCGTTTACCAATCGCTCGAGTTTCCTCTCGAAACTGGCGACCGCTACCTACTCTACACCGACGGCATCCCCGAAGCCGCTAACGCATCCGACGAGCAGTTTGGGACAGACCGGTTCATGCGTTTCATCGAAAACAACAAGCAATTGACCGCAGATCAGTTTGCCCAGACGTTCCTAACTGAATTGTCCCGCTGGTCGAACCAGACCTCAGAACAGGGACAACAGGACGACATCACGCTCCTCGTGGTCGATTTCAAACATCACTGAAGGTTCCCGTTCCGCGACCACGACCAAAATCAACCTTGAAGCCAAGTTGGAGTGTGCAACTTCCTAGAACGCTAAACTGATTTAGAAGCAGAACTCTACAAATCGCGGGACGCGTAGACTCTGCATATCGGTCACGACCTACCGTACATAATGAGTGCGGCCCTCCCCGTCGCCAGGGAGAGCCGCTTTTACCTCACGCAACCCGCGCAGCCACGTCTTTTCGCGACCACGGAGACTGCGTTTCTAGCAAGTCTTCATCCACCCATTTCACGAGCGGATGGGACACATTTAGACGGCGGCAGCCTTTGCCGCCAGCTTGGTCGCAACGAAGTTCCGGATGAGACGTCGCGTTCTTTCCACAAACGCGACCTTGTCGGCCAGGCAACTCTCGAGCAGGACACCAACGGCATAGTGCCCGGTTACGTCGGCCGCTGCAACCAGCGCAACGTACTCGGCTATCCGCAAGTGCACCAACTGGGTCACCTTGGCCAGCACGAACATGTGCTTTGCGATCGGGTTTTGGATCTCCGCCAGCTCTCTGCGGAAGTCCTCCGCAAACACCTCTTGGAGACGCCCGCTGAGTTTCACAGGCTGCTCCCCAATCAGTTGGAAACAACGATCGATCGCTGCCAAGTCCTTTTCCGAGATCCAAGCCCGCGATTCCAGGGCTTCTTTAATGTCTGGATCCTGGGCTGCCTGGCTGATCTCCTGATAGAGCTTGGTCGACCGCTCGGTGTTCTGCCGTGCGTCGCTAAGCAGCATTACGAAAAGTTCCTTCTGATTTTTTGCTGTCATAAACTTTCTCCTTACCAGCGTGTGTTGTTCGCTGGCCCAACGATTGTTTGGCTTGAAGCCGCTGGCGTCTTGGGTGTGCAAACCTGTACGTCGAACAGGAGGTAGGGCCCCGCGCGAGGGAATAAAAAAGAACCTAAGAGGTTCTTCCCTGTTGGCGCTCGATTCGGAGTCTGTCCCTCAAAGAAACTGCGAATGGACTGAGAAGCGGGAGTCTCGCCCCAAACAGCGAAACCTGAGCTGATACTGTTCTTCGGGAGCGTGTGTGTCAAGGAGAATCGAAAACTTCCTTAATTTCAACGAGCTTAACCAAATGCCTTCTCATCCCATCTGTCCCTTAGGGCCGCAGCGGCCCGCGAAATCTCATGAATCACACTGACGATGTCCTCGAACCGGAGTTCCGGACAGCGATGCGAGACTGCGCGTTACCGCCAAATTGCCCGAAATGAAGTCATACCTGTTCGGCACTCACCTGGAAGCAATTGCCATCGGCTCTTGGAAACCGCATTCTCAGCAATTCCTGTTGCGCCCTTAAAGGGCCCCGAAATCATGTTGGTTCGAAGTTTTGTGAACCGGAGCGAGGACGAAAGGCCTGAGTTGTCTAACGGTGGAAATGTTTTTACCGATTCCACCGCGAATGATCACACTCCGCCGAGGTTTCACTGGTCCCTCTGTGCTCCTCGCGTGGTCGGGAGAACGTGGGCTTTCGCATGCCGCGATTGAAAGGTGAGGCTCACGACAACGAAGAAGTAACCCGTGGACAGGCCGCACATCAGAACGCCCATCAATCCCTCGATCGGCCCGAGCAGTCTCCAAGGCTTCGCCAGCACAAGATCGCCATATCCGATTGTTGTGTACGTTACTCCCGAGAAGTAGAACGCCGCTTCGGCGTTGGGTATGCATCCGCGCCAAAGATAGAACAACGCCCAGACCGTAATCTCCGACATATGGAGCAGGATTAGCCACCAGATCATGCGGAGCAGCGTCCTGGCCACAGGCCAGACCCGCGCTGCTGGCAGGGCTTCCAACTTTCTCAAGCCACGCATCAGAACCGAAATGCCGGAGGCATGAACGGCCATTGTGGCGGCCATCAGAACGCATGCACTGAGAATTACTAAGAGCATCGTTTATCCAATATGAGACCGGTACGGCTGCAATTCATGGAACGGTTCCCCTCCTCGCGCCCCAGAACCATCCCACGCATTCGGTTTGTGTGGATATCGGCCTCCCAAGACTGACGCTAACCGCATGCCAACTCAGAGAATGTGATGTGTGTCACTACTCTGGTTCCGACCATAGCCAAGGTGGTCATTTTCGCGTTGTTTCGGGATCGCGGGTGAGGTGTTGTTGGTTTGAGAACGCTTCGGGAACGTTGGAGAGCGACGACACGAACTCCCTCAGTTGTTTGCTGTTTGCCGTAAGGAAATATTCGCCGGAGTCATCCTGGGCGCTTGTCACACTGATGAGTCGCGACTTCAACGCCTCCTGCAACTATTTGTCATCTATGTTCCGAAAGTGCAAGCTGTTTTTCTTAATCTCTAGCCTTCCGATAATGTGCATCGGCACCCAGAATCCGGCGAGAATATCGACGGAAAAGATGTTGCTACCGACAACAAATTCGGGCGGAAGAGTTGGCTCATCACCGGGGCGGAGTATCTGGAAGGTGGCGTCGTAGAAAAGCTCGCCGTTAATATGGGCAACGCAAACTTCCAGGACTAGCTTGTTTCCTGTTTTCGAGTCCGCAGCGCGGTCAATCATCCAGTATTTTTTGTTGTGCCCCTCCCGAACGGTGTAATTCACGCCGGGAACGGTCCACGCTCCTGGCAGTTCGGGCACTACTTCGCATTCGTTAGAGGAGAACAATCCCTGTAGGGATTTGGCGCCAACAGCTGCTTTGGCGTTGCTTGGAATGGCTGTGATGAGAAGCGATGTGACCATGAAAGCTCGGAAAAGACGCATTTTGAATCCCCCATTCGCCAATGCGGTCAATGCTACGTTCCGCTCCTCCGGACAGTCTATTGGCAGAACTGACACTAAGCCTGACCCCGCCGTGCGACAGTAGCGATGTTCCACCACCACGGCTTCCGGAGCATCGCTGCACAAGAATAATTCTGAATAATTCCAGGACAATGTAGGCCCATGGGGATTCGATATACAGTACTTTCACAAATAGCCAGTGTTTATGCGGCGTTGCAACCCACTGGCAATTCTAATCATTACGTTTAAATCGACGACGACGACACTGACCGGCCGACGGGGCGCAGTTGCCAATCCTTGGGGGCGAGCTTCTCGAACGATGTACCCGGGAAGCCCGCTTTCGACGACTTGGCAATTCTCTCTCCTTCATCGCACTTCCGCACCCTCAGCCCGGCGTCACGCCACCTGCTGAACCCATTGCTTCCGCCAGGCCGGCGCATCGAAGGGATCCGCGAAATACTGGGTTTCGTGGACGACCTTGCCGTTGCGGAACTCCATTATGCTTACCGTGTATGCCGGTCGTCCCTGGTACGTGATTGTGTATTCCGTGATCCACAGATCCCCGTTTCCAAGAATCCGCTTGACCTTGAAGCCGGACGGCTTGCCGGGATGATGGCTCCGCAAGGCCTGCAAGCTGCTCCTCCCGATAATTCGCTCGCCCGACTGGGGATAATCACAAATGGCATCGTCATCGTAAATATCGTGTTCCGTGTTTGCATCGCCGGCTGCCGACGCGTGCCAGTGCGTATCGAGGGCTGCACGGATTTGTTCCTCCTGCATGGACTGCTCTGACTCCGGTTTCGCTTTCATGTTCATCTGCTCCTCCAGTCATCCGATCCGCGGATGCGACGAACGCATCACAACAGAAGGGCCGAGCCATGACAATCAGACGATGGTATTGGCTATGCTTTGCCTGATTCTGATCCACAGATTTACAAGTAGCGACTCTCGCCTGGCGTAATGCGAGGGGCACAGAGAAACGAACTGGGGACAGTTTCTTCCCCGCTGAACAATAAACGAGTCCCGCCCTCAGGACAACTAGATGCCGCCGTTCGCATGCCCAACTCTCCACAACAAAAGAACGCTCCGCATTGCCTGTTATGCCTTTCTCCCTTGCATGCTCAGGACGCGGGTTTTCTTAAGGTTGCGTTCAAGATTTTTTCTTAGGAACCTTCGTGCGTGAATGCCGCGTGCCTTAACAGCGCTGACCGTCAAGCCAAGACAGCGAGCGGTCTCCGCATTCGTTAGGCCTTGCAGCTCCCTGTGGAGCACAACGACTCTTAGATTCTCTCGAAGTTTCGCAATGGCTTGCCGCAGCGTTGCATGCCGTTCGCTTTCGCAAAGGATTTCTTCTGGTGTAGGTCCGCCGTCGGCGATCTCCATAGCACTGTCACCTTGTTCACCATCCAGATCATTTTTATAATGCGGCTCTCGTGTGCGGCGCTGGCGCAACAGCATCAAGGCTTCGTTGATGACGATCCGGGTGAGCCAGGTCGGGAATGCCGAGTCCTCGCGAAACCGTTGCAGGTTTACAAGCGCCCGCTGGAACGCGCGCTGCACCGCATCTTCCGCATCGTGCTGATTGCGAAGGATGCGCAGGGCCGTGCAATAAGCTTTGCGCTGATGGCGCTTGTACAGTTCTCCGAAGGCGTCGGCGTGTCCTGACTTGGCCTTCGCGACTAGCGAATGTTCCTCGCTTATGCCCTGATTTCCTGATGCTAAGGGCAGGCCTGTGACTGAATTCACCATTGGCTGAAGTTCTGAGACGGACATAGCTCCCTCACTTTCTTTTGTTTTCAGCGCTACCAACGCCCAACATGAGCGCCGCCGTCGACATGAAGCACCTCGCCGGTGACTTGACGCGCGTTGGACAGATACAGAACGGTGTCGACGATGTCGCTGATCTCGGCGATGCTTCCCATCGGTTGCAGCGTTTGGAGATCTTCTTTGGGGCTTTCTTTGTGCAACGGCGTATCCACGACACCTGGTGCAACGGCATTGAAGCGGATGCCTCGCTTTGCATATTCAATGGCCAAATGGCGTGTGACGGCGTTCAAGCCGCCTTTTGTGATCATGGAGACAGACGCGTTTACGCCGGCGATCGGGTTATCGGCGAGCGCGGCAGAGATCGATATCACACACCCCGATTGTTGCTTCAGCATCTGCTTCACCACGAGTTGCGTCATGTGGAGGAATCCCAAAAGATTGACGGAAACGAGCGCGTTGAAGTCGTCCGTCGTAAATTCCGTGAAAGGCTTGGTGATGTAGATTCCGGCGTTGTTCACCAGGACATCGACAGTTCCAAAATGAGTGACCGCTGCTTCTACGCTTTTCGCGGCGGTCTCGTGATCGCGAATGTCTCCGTCGACAACAACCAGATCTGGTGCGGAGCGCAATGATTCGCCGGCGCGAAGCGATGTTGCGACGACGCTGTAGCCGTTCTTCAGAAAGCCATCGACGAGCCCCGCGCCAATCCCTTGCTGCGCTCCAGTAACAATTGCTGTCTTGTTCGTTGCCATTTCGCTTTCCTTCGACCGCGCCCTGAACACGCGTAATTAAGCCAGTGGAACGGGAAGGAAACAATTGAACGAAGGTATCGGCAATACCTTCGTATCGGGCCGCAAAGCGAGCACAACTAGAAGCCATCTCATAAATGGTTGGGCCCGATCTAAACGGCCGCTTTTTCAAGGACTTTGGCGACCCCAAAGCATTTATGAGATAAGTTCTACTTACTTCGAAGGCGTCGAGGGCTGACTAAGTACGTGGAAGTACGCCTAAGCGGAAACCATTACAGGTGAAATTACAGGTGAAGAAAATTCTGACCATCACCTCGGGCTGATTCCCAATGCGGTCAGATGTGGTCGACAAGATTGGTTCGTTCGGTTCTATGCATGAAGGCTGATTCACTCCACAGGTCTCTGGACCCGAGCCTGCAAAGTCGCGTCGATTCGTTCTTGAGTTTCTTCCAGAAACGCTTTCGTGGTCGCGTCAGTTACTTTTCCTGAGGCAAGCTCGACGCGGATTTTGCCTCGAATTTCGACCAGCTCAGCACGAGCCAGGGTCGTGGCGTCCTCCGGCGGCTTCGGTGTGGGGGGAAATGTCACGAAAATCCCTGCTGGTGGAGGAGGAGGTGGTGGTGGCGCTGGGGTCCGCAATGTAAGTCGAATCAAATGATTCAAGTCCTCACGTTGGACGTTGCGGCGCAAACTTGAGATGGCTGTCCCTCCCGTACCCAACTCCGACCAAATTGCCGTATTCAAGCCCTTGAAAAGATCGGCCATACGGAATGGAGTTTGATCTGGCCCGAATCGCAGTTCGTTATCCTGGAGTCGCGCGAGAACCACGGGATGATAGAGCTTGTCTAGAACCGCTCGCTGCAAACCCAGCACCCGATCATGCCACGCATAGTCCAGTCTCTGGGTGTAGTAATAGTTGGGCCAATCCAAATCGGGGAGTCTGTCAATCGCCAGCCTGTCAAGTAGGCCCGGGGGTAATTGGAAAGCTTTCTCGTCGAACGCGTAAGTGCGAAGAAATTCCAATGCCTCACGCTGTTTCGCTGCGGGTACTGGCACATAGGGAACGCGCCCGTTTGGATCACCTACGTGATCCCGATAATGATAGATTCCGCCGACGTACCTCCAGGCCAGCTGTCCGAACTCACCGGACCAATTCTTTCCTCGCCGACGCGGCGAAGATTTCGCGTCATGCCTTCACTGAATCCTATGTGCGCGTCGTAGGTTTGTCCGGTATAAGGATTGACGCGCGACGGACCTATTGCAAACAACGCATCCACTCCAGTGAACCAGCGGATCATGCTGTAGCGGACATCGTCGGAGTCCCAGTCTGGATTGTCCGGTTGCTGTTTCACAACGATAGCGTCCTTGAAGCCGATGCGCTCGAAAGCCTTGTTCCAGAGCAGGATTCCTTCTGTTACCGATTCCCGATACTCCACAGGAATTGTGCTCTCCAGCCAATAAACGATTGGCTCTTTCGGTGGGGAAACTGGCGCGCTCGGATCAGCTTTTTCGAGCTTCCATCGATTGATGTACCGGATATAAGGACTCATGGGGCGGTCAGAAGTAAAGTCCTGAGTGACCGTGACGAAATGTCCGATGCGATCATCCGCTATGCGTGGCTTGTAGTCACCCTCGGGTAGCGTTGAGAATTCATACTTCACCACCAACGGAACACTTCGGGGATCCGGCAAAGCGATTGAAAACGTTCGTGGATTGTCTGTTGCATAATGCAAATGGACTTGGATCAGATCGTTTTCCGAGAAAGCTTTTGTGGTTCCAATAGAGCTGCGTTCTTTGTCGAAGTGGTAGTTCGTCGGCTCATAGGCCTGATTTAACGCTACCGCAAACGCCAGCAGGTCGCTGACGAACATTTCCGAGGCGTCGATCAGCACGCTCTTCCGTTCCGGGTGCGGCTTCGACAGAATTTTCGCTGACCCTATGATGGCATCTGTAAACGACGCCGAAGTAAAACGTGCCGCTGGTGTGCCGCTCTCCGCGCTGAAGTTGGTGTTCTTCTGTACCCAGAGGACTGTATTTCCCACCCGCTGAAATACGAATGGAAAATCACCGTCAACCATAGAGGCATACAAACCACGCTCACCGGTGCCCCGATCGGTCGTCGCTGCAAAAAGAAATACCTTGTCGAATTGGTCTGGGAGTATCTCCATCAAGACGCGATTGTCGTCCGCCTTGTGGTACAACGTGAAAAGCCCCTTGGTCAGCTCCATATCCTTCACCACGGCGTCGAAGGGCTTTTCTTCTTCCGTCTTTTTGCCTTCTTCCGGCTTGTTCTCCGCCGAGGCCTTGTCTTGATTTTGTTTTGCTTGGTCCTGCGGCGCAATCCCGTCTAAACCCGAATTTGAATTGGCCTGCTGCGCAAAGGTGCTGCCGGTTCCCCCAAACCAAAAGACGGTGGCAAGAACAAACAACACGACCAACCATACCAGTGTGGCCCCCAATCGCATTTTCATGACAATCCTCCGTGCACATCGTTTCCCTAATTTGAACAACTCGATGATGGGTATCAGTCCAGCGATAACATTCCATGCTGCCGATGACATTCAAATTGGGTTTACGAACGTGGCCGGCCTGCTTGGTAATCCGGGGTAGATGCTCATCCTACAAATGCGCCTCGGGAAAGTCATCCATAATCTCTCAGGCATGGGTTTGCTCTGCCCTCTTACAGTTACTTGGTTGAATGAATTGAGCTTTTAACGGAACCGTCTGAACAATGTCGCCCTTGCCATCGGAAAAACGAAGTAAGAATCGATTCTCTGTTCGGAGAGTATGCGCATTTTTTGGCGAGCACTGCTCTTCGAATTACGAGCCACTCTGAAAAATCAACGAATTGTTCCTTCTTGTCCATCTGTCTCTGCCCGTTCTGTATACAGCTGCCAATCAACAATTCTTCACTCTTATGAGCGCATTTTCGTTTCAGCCCGGCTGACTCCAATAGCTCAAGGATGCGTGTATGTCCTCACTCACGACGGATAGCGGTAACGCTGCTCGACAGGTTCCGTCGAGTGCCCGCAATCTGACAATGTCATTCGCCAAACGCTTTCCGGCAGTAGCGGCAGCATGGGACGCAATTGTTGACTGCGGAGCACAGCCGTCGACCAGAATAAACCAACGCTCACTGTGACAAAGCCCGCGCCAAGAAGAAAAAAGAGGAATCCAGCAACGAACACAACGATGCTTAACCGATTGGGTCGCACAATTGCTTTTATTTCACGCCCCATATTGCCTCTGCTGCGAAGTGTTGCTACTTAAGAGAGCGAGCAAAACAAACAACCGTAACCGAGCTACGAGAGATCAACCGCCTAACTATTTGTCCGGTGTCCGCATTCAGCCAAAGAGTCCCGTTTTACCGGGAGCCATTCGGCATCGAAGAGGAAAAACCGGGCGAGTGAATTGGTTCCGCCGCCGCATCCGAAATTGATGAAGGTGAAAACACCGACGCTCAAAATTCCGGGAACCGATCCGCGATTTGTCGATTTCATGATCGCCTCCTCGATGCCATAGCCAGAAAACCCAAGTGGGACCCACGGTCGCTCCATCGTAATGGACCCGCCGAGTTATTCATGCCGCAGCACCGCCATGGGATCCACTTTTGTGGCACGGCTGGCGGGGACATAGCAGGCAAGCAAGGTGACGCACGCCAGCAGGATTCCGACGACGGCATAAATCGCGGGATCGATG
The DNA here is from genome assembly GCA_963701055.1 of Candidatus Acidiferrales bacterium. Classification (GTDB taxonomy): domain Bacteria; phylum Acidobacteriota; class Terriglobia; order Acidiferrales; family UBA7541; genus Acidiferrum. The sequence goes on from OY969563.1 coordinate 3,990,884, forward strand.
GCTTTCCCGTTAAATAGCCACAGATGCGCCGCCATGAACCGATTGAGTGCGAGGGCTAACCCAACGCCAATTGCTAGTCCTGTCCCAGCAAGTGTGAGTCCCAGCTTAGCGACCAACATGAGCACATCACCGCGCTGAGCTCCGAGAGCGAGACGGATGCCAAATTCACGCGTGCGCTGATTAACAAAGTAGGAAAGGACGCCATAAACGCCGACCGCTGCCAGGATCACGGCGATGACGGCGAGAAGTCCGAGCACGAGGACATAGTTTCGATAACCGCTCATGGATTCCTTCAACACGTCCTCCATCGTACTTATGGCCGTGACGGGCTGATCCGGGTCCATCTGTTTCACCATCTGCTTCGCTGCGGCGATGATGTCGGCTTCGTGAGCATGTACATCCGATACCGTGCGGATTACCAGCGTCCCTCCCAAATGGAAGTCATCGCTGCCGCCAGGATACACTTCCGGCTGCTGTAGATACGATTCGTATACAAGTGGGTGAATTCCGCCCATCCCGACTTGCTTGACCTCGCCCACAACACCTACAATCTGGCGGGGCCGCTCTTCGTCCACTTCTTTGAACGTACAGTGGAGCAAAATCTGTTTCCCAACGGGGTCTTCGTTCGGGAAATAGCGGCTCGCCGTCGTCTCGCTAATGATCACAACCCATGGCGTGTTCGTCGTGTCGTGTTCATCAAAGTAGCGTCCTTTCTTGAGCGGGATCCTCATGGTGTGAAAGTAGCTGGGGCTCACTTCGTTGAACCCAACGAAAGGCCTCTCGTCCGGTTCGGGATGGCCAACGATCGAAAAAGTCCTACCCCCTGAACCCAACGGCGGAAGCATCGTGATCATGCCTACGGATTCGACGCCGGGAAGCGCCGAAACTCCTTCGATCAATTGCTGGTGATAAGCGGTTACTTTGGGAGATATTCTCTCCATCGGGCTCCCCGGACTTTTCTCCAGGTATTTGCCTCCCTTGGAGGGGAAGAGCACGGTCATGGTCAAGACGTTTGCCGGATCGAAGCCTGGAGACGGGAGTAACATGCGAAGCAGGCTGTTGATCATCAGCCCGGCGCCCACCAGGAGCACCATCGCCAGGGCCACTTCGGCAACCACCAGCAAATACCGCGTCCTTTTATGTCTTCCGGTCGCCGTTCTGCTTTCTCCCTCGCGGAGTGCGTCCTGCAGATCCGCGCGCGAAGCTCGGAAAGCGGGAGCCATCCCGAACAGCAGCGCGGTTGAGAGACTGAGCCCGCCGGCGAAGAGCAAAACCCGGCCGTTAATGCGAATGTTCTCCGCGTCTGGCAGATTCTTCGACATTGCGCCCAGCAGATGGACTCCCCTGAAAGAAAGCAGCACGCCCAGCAAGCCGCCCAGCAGAGTCAACAACCCGCTCTCCACCAGCAACTGCTGCATGAGCCGCCGCCGGCCCGCTCCCAGCGCCGCCCGCATCGAATATTCCTTTCGCCGGCTTTCCGTCCGCGAAAGCATCAGGTTGGCTACATTGACGCATCCGATGAGCAGAACAAATCCCACGGCCCCCATGAGCGGATACAAGGTATCCTGCGAGTTTTTGTAGAGTGCTTCATACAGCGGAACGACTACCGCCCCGACTCCCTTGTTTTGCTGTGGATAAGCTTTCTCCAGGGCTTGTGCTAACACGTTCATCTCCAGCTGCGCTTGCGGCAGGGTTATTCCACGTTTCAGCCGCGCCAGCGCCACAATCCAGGAACCCGTGCGGTTGGCGTATCTGGCGTCTTCTGGATTTGCGGGCTGCCATACGTCTGCCCGGTTTTTATGGAACCACGGCCCGAATGTTTTGAAGCCGGCGGGCATCACTCCAACAACTGTTGAGGCAACGTCGTCAATGCGGAATGTCTTCCCCAGTACTGTTGTGTCGCCATGGAACTTTGTTTTCCATAGCGCGTCGCTGATAACCACCGTCTGATAATCTTCGTGACTCTCCTCAGCTTGAAAGACTCTCCCTAAGACCGGCTGCACTCCAACCAGAGTGAAAAAGTTAGGAGTCACGGATTGTACGGGCACCTGCACCGGCTCACCGAGCCCGGTTAGGGTGGCCAAATAGATAAAACCCACTGCACCCATGTCGGCAAAAACGTGATTCGCTTTTTTCCAGGTCGCTACGTCTGCAAGCGGCACCACATCTTTTTCTGAGGCAGACTCCCAGCTATGTGTCGAGAATATCGTCATTAGCTCCTCGGGATGCTGGTAAGGCAGACTTTGCAGCAACACCGCGTTCAGTGCGCTAAAGACCGCGGTGTTTGCTCCGATGCCCAGGGCGAGCGAGAAAACCACCACGGCCGCAAAGCCGGGGCTTTTTGCCAGTATCCGGGCCGCATAGCGAATGTCCTGCCATAACGCTTCCATCCACGTGAAGCCCCACATTTCGCGGCAGTCTTCCTTGATCAGCGTGACATTTCCAAATTCGCGGCGAGCAGCATGTGCGGCCTCTTCTCTCGACATTCCGCCATCGACGAGCTCCTCGATCTTTTCTTCGAGATGTTGCTGAATCTCCTCGGACAAATCTTTGTAGAGGCGGCCGCGCGAGAAGAGTTGCTTGAGCCAGTTCATGATTCACCTCGCGCCAAGACCCGGGTGATGCCGTCCAGCATGCGCTCGAAACTGGACACTTCACGCTCCAAGTGCCTGGCACCTGCTGCAGTCAACTTGTAAATCCGCACGCGGCGCTTTGTGGAGGAGATTCCCCATTCGGCTTTGACCAACCCGTCTTTGAGAAGGCGCTGGAGAGCCGGATAGAGCGAACCTTCTTCGATCTGAAGTTGATCGTTTGAGGTTCGTTTAATGTTCTGGACGAGGGCGTAGCCATGCAGGGGCTGGCGCTTGAGAGTTCGGAGAAGCATCATTTCGAGCGCGCCCGGAAAGAGGTCTCGCTGTTCGGACTTTTTCACAGTGGCTGTCTCCTCAAACCTTTGTATGACCCTGTTTTCTACTAGGCCTAGAGTAAACTAGTGTAGTTAAGATTTGCTGTCAAGAGCTTTTTGGGGCAGCACGTGAAATCCGGAAATGAAACTGGGGCGCGCGCGAGTCGCGCTTTGGAACGTTTGAGGGTGCCGCTCGTTGGCCAGATCCAAGGCCGCCGTGAAAAAGGGTTTTCTTAAGATCTGTTGCGTCATACCTGCCGTATCGTTCTGCAAGAAGGCGAGTTGGTACGGTACTGCGAACAGCCTCGTGGGCGCTGATTATCGACAACCTATCGTGGATTTCTTCGTAAAGGATTACACTAGAAATACTGGAGGTTCTCATGAGCAAGAACGAAATCTCTGCGGCTGTAGCAGGAACGATCAAGCTTGGCGGCGAACTCCCGGTCCACCGCCTGGGCTTCGGTGCGATGCGTCTGACGGGAGAAGGTATTTGGGGCCCTCCCAAAGATCGCAAAGCAGCTCTCGCGGTTCTTCGACGCGCCGTAGAACTGGGCGTCAACTTTATCGATACCGCGGATTCTTACGGTCCAAACGTAAGCGAAGAGTTGATAGCCGAAGCATTGTATCCCTACCCCGCCGGCGTAGTGATTGCCACGAAAGGCGGCTGGAACCGGCCCGGCCCGAACCAATGGACACACGACGCGACGCCGTCACATCTTCGCAGCGCCGTTGAGGGCAGCCTGAAACGTCTGCGCCTGGATAGAATCGACGTCTATCAGCTGCACATTCCCGATCCAGTCGTGTCATTCGACGATTCGGTCGGCACATTGGCCCAAATGAAAGACGAAGGAAAGATTCGCCTGGTAGCTTTGTCCAATGTCACGCAAGAACATATCGAGCGGGCGCGCCGAATCGTCCCGATCGTATCGGTGCAGAACCGCTACAGCTTCGCCGACCGTGAATGGGACTACGTGGTGACTTATTGCGAACGCAATGGGATTGCATTTATTCCGTGGTTCCCACTCGGCGCAGGCAGAGTTGCCGGCGATATTCTCCAACAGATTGCGCGCGCACGAAATGCAACGCCCATGCAGGTGGCGCTTGCCTGGTTGCTGAAGCGATCCGCGCTGATGTTGCCGATCCCCGGCACATCCTCGACGGAACATCTTCAGGAAAACATTGCGGCGGCAAGCTTGCACTTATCCGACGAAGAATTCAGCTCCCTTTCGCGTGTTCCCCAGCTAGTAGCGAATCGCTGAGAACAACGCGATCCTAGTAAATAAAGAATCACAACGCGGCTCCGCCGATTTACTTGACGGAAAGCCCGGGACAGAAGATCATTTCGATGCCTTGCGCAACGTTCAGGGCTTCGTATGCGTCTATGGTTCGTCGTTTTGAAAATTTCGCGCGCCGCTTCCGGGAGCCGCAGTGATTCGTTACAAAATCGCCGTAATTGAAGGGGACGGCATTGGACGTGAGGTCGTGCCCGAAGGTCTTCGCGTTCTGGAAGCAGCCGGCCGCCACTTCGGCATCACTTTTTCCTGGCAGCATTTTGACTGGGGTTGCGAGACGTATCTGAAAACCGGGAAGATGATGCCCGCCGATGGCCTCGAGCAGTTGCGCGCGTTCGACGCGATCTATTTGGGCGCAGTCGGTTATCCCGGCGTCCCGGATCATATTTCGTTGTGGGGACTGCTGATTCCCATTCGGCGCGCGTTTCAGCAATACGTCAACTTGCGCCCGGTTCGTTTGCTGCAAGGCATCGAATCGCCTGTCAAAGGCTTCCCGCCCGCTCAAATCGACTTCTGCATCGTCCGCGAAAATAATGAAGGCGAATATTCCGAAGTGGGTGGCCGCATGAACCACAACACCGATGCGGAGATGACGCTGCAGGAAACCGTATTTACGCGACGCGGGTGCGACCGCATCATGCGCTACGCGTTCGAGCTATCACGAACGCGGAAACGCCACGTCACTTCAGCCACCAAATCGAATGGAATTATTCACACCATGCCGTTCTGGGATGAACGCTTTTCCGCGATGGCGCAGAATTTCCCCGACGTCCGCACCGACCAATACCACATTGATATTCTGACCGCCCACTTTGTTCACCATCCGGACTGGTTTGATGTGGTCGTCGGGTCGAATCTATTTGGCGATATTTTGTCCGACCTCGGCGCTGCGGTTGTTGGCTCCATCGGCCTGGCGCCATCCGCGAATCTGAATCCTGAACGAGAATTTCCTTCCATGTTCGAGCCTGTGCACGGTTCCGCGCCGGACATTGCGGGAAAAGGAATCGCTAATCCCATCGCGCAAATCTGGTCGGGCGCGATGATGTTGCAGCATCTGGGTGAACCAAAGGCAGCGCGCGCCGTTGAAGAAGCGTTTACAGCTGTGCTGGCGAAGTCTGACGCCTTGACCCCGGATCTGGGAGGCACGGCGAGCACTCGTGACGTCGGTGACGCAGTCGCGCAAGAAATATCGGTGGTAGCAAAACCGTAATGGCCTTGTCTCCCGCGTTGGCCATTGAACACAGTGCCCGACGCCGGATCGCCATTCGCATACTTCCCTTTCTCTGGTTGCTCTACGTGGTTGCCTTCCTGGATCGCGTCAATGTTGCTTACGCCGCGCTGGAAATGTCTCACGACTTGGGATTCAGCGACCGGGTATTCGGTCTCGGCGCGGGAATTTTCTTCGTTGGCTATGTTCTGCTGGAAATTCCCGGAGCGCTCATCGTCGAGCGGTGGAGCGCGCGATTGTGGATCACGCGCATCATGATTACTTGGGGAATCATCACCGTGTTCGTGGGCTTTGTGCACACGGCCCATCAGTTTTACATGGCCAGATTTCTGTTGGGAGCCGCTGAGGCCGGCTTCTTCCCCGGCGTCATCGTCTATCTGACGCACTGGTTCACGCGTCGCGATCTTGCGAAAGCAGTAGCGTCGTTCATGGCCGCAATTCCACTCGCAAACCTATTGGGCTCGCCGCTCGCGGGCAGGGTTTTGCGGATTCATTGGTACGGACTGCAAGGCTGGCGCTGGTTATTTATTCTCGAAGGAATTCCGGCTGTGGTTTTCGGCCTCGTCACGTACTTCTATCTCACGGACAGGCCCGGCCAGGCCGGTTGGCTGCCGGAAAAAGAACGCGAGTGCATTGCGTGTGAATTGGAAGAGGAACGGAAGCACAAGGTCGCGGTGCGCTCGTACACAATCGGGCAGGCGCTGCGACAGCGAAACGTAATCTTGCTCACGTTAGTCTATTTCACGGGCAACACCGGCTTCTACGGCTTCACCATGTGGTTCCCCACCATTCTGAAGCGCGCGTCGGGCTTAGCCACCGGCACCGTCACGTTGCTTGTGACAATTCCCTACCTCGTCGCACTAACCGCAACGTTGCTGAACAGCTGGCATTCCGACCGAACGCAAGAGCGACGCTGGCACGTCGCGGGTCCTCTGTTCATCGGCGCGGTCGGCTTGTGGTTGGCCATCGCCTCCGGTTCACACTTCTGGACGCAGCTTGCATTTTTCAGCATTTTTGCCGCATGCGTTCACGCGTTTCAGCCCTGTTTCTGGGCGCTTCCTACGCTGATGCTTGGTGAGTCCGCCGCCGCGGCCTCTATCGGTCTAATTAATGCGCTTGGAAATCTCGGCGGCTTCGTCGGCCCGTCGATCATGGGATACATGGTTGGTTTTACCGGCTCTTTCACGTCTGGATTAATTTGGCTACTGGCGAATCTTGTGGCGGGTGGAATTCTGGTTTTGTTGCTGCGCGGATTTCGGCTGCAAAAAACTTGAACGTGCGCCTGTACGGAATTCCATCTCCGAAGTTAGAACGAAATCTCGATCGGCTTGCCTTCAAATGCTACGCTCTGCGTTTTATCTCCTAACTTGACGTTGATGGCCCGTCGTTCCGGTGCAAGCATGCGCGACCCAGATGCGAGTTGTAGATGGAGCTTTCGTGCCGTGTCGTTCCAGGTCATTTGAATACCCATCCATTCGCCCTTGCGATAATGGAAGGAACTGCCGTCGTCTTCATAAAGCATGAATGACGCGTCGGCGCCGGGATAAACCGATAGGGATAGCGGTTCATCCACTTTCTCGGACACGTATTGCTTCACTGGACCGAGCGGCAGAAGCGATCCAGCGCCCACATAAAGCGGAATCGTTGCCAGGTCCACCGGCCGGTCAATCTGCCGCCCACCATCCACGCGTTCACCCGTCCAGAAGTCGTACCAACTGCCGCGCGGGAGATAGATCTGGCGCGCCGTTGCTCCCTTCTCCACCACGGGAGCGACAAGCAAGCTTCCGCCCCACATGTATTCGTCGCCGCACGCAACGGCTTTCGGATCGTCGGGAAAGTGCAGCCACAAAGCGCGCATGATCGGCATCCCCGTGGTAGCACACTCTCGAACCGCGCTGTATAAATACGGCAGCATGCGATAACGCAATTCCAGATATTTCCGGCAAATCACTTCCACGCGCTCATCGTGCAACTGGCTGACATCGGGAACCGCCGCGCCTTTGTAATTATTTATTTCTGTTGGCCCGGGATCGCCCGTGTTCCATCCCCAAGGCAATCGCAGTTTCCATGCGCGTCCGTGGCAACGGAACAGCGGGCAAAATGCGCCAAACTGAAACCATCGCAGATAAAGCTCGGCGGTAAATTCCGGCGTGGGAACAAAGCCGCCGATGTCTGTGCCCCAATAAGGAATCCCGGTCAACCCGGTATTCAGCGCAATCGGAACTTGCGTCTTCAAGGTTTCCCACGTGGAAAAAACGTCGCCCGACCAGAGAAACGAAGCATACCGCTGCATGCCGGCGTAACCGTTGCGATGCAGCGCATATGGACGCTCATTCGGCCGGTCGATCTGAGGCCCTTCCCAATACATGCGGTTCCTCACCAACCGCGACGGGATATCCAGCGGGTCACCCTCGTCCGGCCACCAGCCGTCCACTCCGAGTGCAAAATCCTTGCGATGCGCGTCCCAGTAACAACTCGCTTCCGTTTCGTCGAACCGCGAAAGTTCGCAGGGATCATGCACCGTGCCCGAAAGTTTGTCCGACAGAATTACCACGTGCATCACTGGATGAAAATGTTCTTTGCGCATTTCAGCGAGCATTTCCTTCGGATCGGGAAACACGCGCGGATTCCAGCCAAACGAGCCGTTTTCCGTGTTCCATCCCGAGGGACAAAATCCGGTGCTGAGATAAATGAGCGCGTCACACGGCAGCTTTTTCTCTCGAAAGGTTTTCGCGATGCCCAGTATCTCCTCGCGGCTGGCCAATGTGCGGTGAGATTGCTGGTAGCCAAAGCTCCACAGTGGTGGCATCTCGGCGTGTCCGGTGATTCGCGCATATTCCGACAAAATCACAGCCGGATCGGTAGAACTAACAAAAAACAGATCAAGTGGAAGCGTCATGTCCGCATTCGCGGGTTGAAACTTTGCTTCCGGCCCGCTGAAGTCGAACGTCCCGAACGGATTGTGAATGAACATCGCCCATCCGGACGTACCAATGATCCATGGAATCCCGACACGTGCGCCGTGGGTGGCAAGCTTATACCCGCCCTGCCCATTGCGCATCAGGTCCACGGAGCCGCGGCGATCGAATTGCTGTCCGCCCTCGCCAAGACCGAGCAGTGGCGAATTGCCGCTAAGAAAAGAAAGCACGCCAGTGCTGTCGTCCCACGCGAGTTGCTGGATAGCAGTCCCAGCTTCGTTCGTTATGCTGACTTTCAACGGGTGGAAAGAAATTTTAAGTCGCGCATTCCCCACAGCAATCGTTTGCTCAGATTCCTTCCGCACCTTGGCGACCGGAGCGCCCCAGGATCCCTGAACCAATGATCCATTGGACGGTACGGACACGAGTGGTCCGCCAGTACCGAGCGCGAAAAGAGTCAGGCGGAACGTGTGAGCACTGACCGGGGCAATTTGTATCTCGACTGGCCGGCGACCGGTACCTCCACCTTCCTGCACTGCACCCAACTTCGGTCGGACAATTATGGCGGTAGAGGCGGCGGCCAAGCCCTTCAACACATCTCGACGGTTCCACCGTGGACTCATCGCTCTTTTCCTTTCAAGCCGCGCTTCGCAATGTGTTCTGGCACAGCAGTCTCCCCGGAGAAAGCCTGTATCGCGGTTTCCCCTCGCATATTCCGCCCGCGGGCGAACGGCGGCCCGCATCGAGGGATTGTATCGGAAACACAGAAATGGAGTAAACGTTTTCTGCCCTCCTGTGTATAATCGCCTTTGCGTTTCTTTTATGCGATTTGGACCGGGAGGAACCTGATTGCGGTGGCGCATCGCTATTCTCATCAGTGCCGCGATTGCCATCAGCTATCTGGATCGCCAGACCCTTCCTGTGGCGGTCAAAGCGATCAGCCGGGACATTCCCCTCACCAATGAACAATTTTCCACGCTGCAGTCCGCCTTTTTGTTCGCTTACGCCATCATGTATGCCGGCGGCGGAAAACTTGTGGACCTTCTGGGAACGCGGCTTGGCCTTACTGTGATTATGATTTTCTGGTCATTTGCCTGCGCGAGCCACGCGCTCGCTACCGGATTCACAATGCTGGCCGTGAGCCGGTTTCTCCTCGGCATGGGCGAAGGCGGAGGCTTCCCTGCCGCCACCCTAGCCGTCTCTGAATGGTTTCCGACGCAGGAACGCGCCACCGCCATGGGCATCATCAACGCGGGCACCGCGGTGGGAGCCGTGCTGGCGCCTCCACTGATCGCGATCATTCTCGGCGTCGCAAATTGGCGTTGGATCTTCTTGCTCACCGGCGCAATCGGTCTGCTGTGGGTTGCGTGGTGGAGACGATCGTATTTTGCTCCGCCAGAAATTCGGGATTACACAACAGGCGATTCTAGCGCGAAGCCGACTGCAGCCGCGGATTCCGCGATGCGTTTCCCATGGACCTACCTTTTTCGCATCCGCGAAACTTGGGGACTGGTCACCGCCAAGTTTCTGAGCGATGCAGCGTGGTTTTTCTACCTCTTCTGGCTTCCCAAATATCTTTACGACGCGCGTGGCTTTGACATCAAATCCGTCGGCCTGTTTGCCTGGATGCCCCATGCCGCTGCGGGAGTGGGCTGTCTCGTGGGCGGCGCATTCTCCAGCTATCTGGTGCGCCGGCATTTCTCTGTGGGACTCTCACGCAAAATTGCACTGGGCGCCAGCGCTATTGTCATGCCATTTGTCATCCTGGTGCCGCATGTTACCGTGACATGGGCCATGGCGATCTTCTGCCTCGCATATTTCGGGCAACAGTCCTGGTCGACGCTGGTGATGGTTTTGCCAACTGATCTTTACCCGCAGAGTATTGTCGGGTCCGTTGCCGGCCTGGTCGGTTTCGGAGGAGCGATGGGCGGAATCGTCTTCGGGCAACTGGTCGGTTACTTGTTGGATCATGGCTTCGGATACGGCACGGTGTTTCGCATCGCGGGCACACTGCACATCGTGGCGTTTCTGATTATTCTCGCAGCCGTACCTGTTGTTTTGCCTTTGCAGCTAAAACCGAATTTGAATTACGGGGTAGCTCAATGAAGATCACCGAAATCCGCACGCGCGTGTTGCGCTGGCGCGGCAAAACCGTTCCCCTGCCTCCCCATTTTTGCACCAATCCCATGGATCTGCTGGAACTGCCTGAGGCCTCCATGCGGACGTTCACGTTTCATGGCTGGCTGCTGGTGGAAGTGTTCACGGATGATGGGCACGTAGGCTTGGGTAACGCTGCTCTCGCGCCTCAAGCCACAAGGCAGGCCATCGATCTCTATTTAAAAACGCTCTTGATTGGTCAGGATCCATGGGATATCGAGCGCCTGTGGCAGCACATGTATCGCAAGACCATGGCGTTTGGCCGCAAGGGCATCGGCATGGCGGCGATCAGCGCGCTGGATATTGCGCTGTGGGATCTGCTCGGCAAATCTGCAAAGCAGCCCGTTTTTCGTTTGCTCGGCGGCCGCACCAAAACGCGCATTCCCGTTTACGCCTCTCGCCTCTACGCAAACGAACTGGGCGAACTGGACGCCGAAGCCAAACGTTACAAAGACGAAGGCTACCAAGCCATGAAATTGCGCTTCGGTTGGGGACCAGCCGACGGCGCTCGCGGCATGCAGCGCAACATCGAACTCGTTCGAACCGCGCGCGAAGCCATTGGCGATGACGTCGATCTCATGGCCGACGCCTACATGGGTTGGACTCTCGATTACGCAAAGAGAATGCTTCCACTGCTCGAGCCTTTTCATCTGCGCTGGCTGGAAGAGCCCGTGATCCCCGACGACATCCACGGTTATGCGGAGCTGAAATCCCACGGGCGTATTCCAATCGCCGGCGGTGAACATGAATTCACGTTGTCTGGATTTCGCGACCTTCTGGAAGCTCGCGCGCTGGATTACATCCAGTTTGACACCAATCGCGTCGGCGGCATCACACAAGCGCGCAAGATCGCCGCGCTCGCGGAAGCTTACTCTGTCCCAGTAATTCCTCATGCCGGCCAGATGCACAACTATCACATCGTGATGGCCAGCTTTAATTCTCCGATGGCGGAGTATTTCCCGATCGTTGACGTGGAAGTGGGCAACGAATTGTTCTGGTACATTTTCGACGGTGAGCCGCGCGCGAACCGCGGCTACATCAATCTCGATGACAACACTCCTGGCCTTGGATTGACTATCAACGAAGCTGGATTGGAAAAATTCGAGGTATTCGAATAATCCTTCAACGACCAATCATCCGATGACACGACTCATTCAAATCAAAAATGGCAATATGCGCCGCGTAGCGCTGGTGGAAGAGCCCAACGTGCGTTTCCTGGACAGCTGCTCTTCCATTTGCGAAATCGCGCAGATAGCGATTGACCAAGGCAAAAGGCTCAGTGAAGTTGCGCGCCAAAGGGCGCAACACGATACGCACGACTACGACGCGATCTACAACGGCCGCTCGGAATGGCGGCTGCTTCCGGCGATTGATCATCCGGAAGAACCCGCCCGCTGCCTCGTTTCCGGCACTGGGCTCACGCATGTGGGGAGCGCTCGCGGCCGCCAGTCCATGCACGCCACCGCGACCGAGGCCCTCACCGACAGCATGAAAATATTTCGCTGGGGAGTAGAAGGCGGACGCCCCGAAGCCGGTCGCATCGGAATTCCTCCTGAGTGGTTTCACAAAGGCACCGGGAGTTCTTTGCGCGCGCATGGTGGACCGCTCGACGTCCCGTCCTATGCGTGTGATGGTGGCGAAGAAGCGGAGATCGCCGGCGTCTATATTATTGGTCGCGATGGCCGTCCGTACCGCATTGGTATGGTCGTGGGCAACGAATTCTCCGACCACGAGTTCGAAAAGAAAAATTATCTTTATTTAGCTGGCTCGAAGCTTCGCACATGCGCTCTCGGCCCGGAAATCGTGCTGGATTGCGAATTCAACTCTATTCCCGTCACGGCCACGATCCTGCGCGAAGGTGCAGTGCTGTGGACCAAAACCTTTCGCACCGGCGAGTCTGAAATGTGCCACAGCCTGCAAAACATTGAGCATCATCATTTCAAATTTGAGGCGCACCGACGGCCGGGCGATATCCACGTGCATTTCTTTGGCACTGATTGCCTTAGCTTCAGCGATCACATCCGTTTGCAGGATGGAGATATCATGCAAGTGGACGCCAAAGGTTTCGGGCGCGCTCTGATGAACCCCGTCCGTGTAGACAAATCCGCAGCGGAGCTTATCCACGTCACTCCTTTATTGTGAGCACAACTATGACAAAACCCTCTGTCGCAATTCTTGGCCTCGGCATTATGGGCTCTGGCATGGCCATGCGCCTGCTCTCTGCGAACTTTCCGCTGGCCGTTTACAACCGCAGCCGCGAAAAAGCGCAACCGTTGGAAGCCGCGGGAGCTTTTGTGGCCGCTACTCCACGCGAAGCGGCGTCTCGTGCGCAAATCATCATCAGCATGGTGGCAGATGATGCCGCCTCCCGCGATGTGTGGCTTGGCGAATCTGGAGCGCTGAGCGGTGCGGCTGTAAATTCGATCGTGATCGAATCCAGCACAGTAAGTGTCGACTGGGTGAAGACGCTCGCCGCAAACGCTGCTGAACATGGCTGCCATTTCCTGGATGCGCCCGTAACCGGCACGAAACCGCACGCTGCTTCCGGCGAGCTGCTATTCCTCGTCGGTGGCAGCGCAGACGTGATCTATCTGGCACGACCGGTCTTCGCCGTGCTTGGCCGCGACGTGATTCATCTCGGCCCGATCGGCAGCGGTGCGCTGATGAAACTCGTCAATAATTTTCTCTGTGGAGTGCAGGCTGCATCCTTCGCCGAGGCTCTGGCCCTTGTTGATGCTGGCGGCCTGGACCGCGCAAAGGCCATCTCCATTCTCACCGCGGGCGCCCCCGGAAGCGGAATCGTAAAAAGAGTTGCAGAGCGCGTCACGTCGAATGAATTCACCCCGACTTTTGCACTTCGATGGATGGCCAAGGATGTTGCCTACGCTGTTGAGGGAGCTTCTGGCGCGGGGGTTTCTCTGCCTCTCGCCACTGCCGCATTGGGCGTGTTTCAACAGGCAATTGCCGCAGGCCATGGCGACGAAGATTTCGCCGCAGTTACAAAATTGCCGCCCGCGCAAAGGAAGTCTTAATTATGGGAATTTCGTTACTTGGACAGTCGCTGATCGGTTTCAACCGCTCCGCCGGGAACGGTGATTCGTTCCGCGCGGTGAATCCAGCAACGCGAAAGGAATTAGATCCGCCCTTTTTTTCGGCCAGCCAGAAGCATTTGGACAAAGCGGTCGCGCTGGCGGAAGCGGCATTCGCTTCTTATGGCTCGCTATCGGGAGCGGACCGTGCCGCGTTTCTTCGCGCCATCGCCGTTGAGATGGAATCGACCGCCACCGAAATCATCGCACGGGCTCACGAAGAAACAGCGCTGCCTCTCGCTCGCTTGCAGGGCGAACTGGCTCGAACCTGCGGCCAACTGCGACTCTTCGCCTCCGTGGCAGAGGAAGGATCATGGGTATCGGCGCGAATCGATCGCAGCGATCCCGCGCGCAAACCATCGCCAAAGCCAGGAATCCGGTCCTTGCTGAGGCCTCTCGGACCCGTTGCCGTTTTCGGAGCCAGCAATTTCCCGCTCGCGTTCTCCGTGGCCGGTGGAGACACCGCATCCGCCTTGGCCGCCGGCAATCCTGTAATCGTGAAAGCGAATCCTGCGCATCCGGGAACCAGTGAATTGGCCGGGAATGCGATCTCGCGAGCTGTTCGCACCTGCAAATTGCCGGAAGGAACCTTTTCCCTTTTGTTTGATTCTGGTTTCTCCATCGGCGCCGATCTCGTGAAACATCCGGGAATTCGCGCCGTCGGATTCACCGGCTCGTTGAAAGGTGGCCGAGTACTGTTCGATCTCGCGTGCGCCAGGCCCACCCCAATTCCCTTCTATGGCGAATTGGGGAGCTGTAATCCCGTCTTCATTTTGCCCGGAGCGATTCGCGTCCGCGGTCCGCAGATAGCCCGCCAACTTTTCGAATCTTTCACGCTGGGGGGCGGTCAGTTCTGCACGAAACCTGGAATTATTTTTGTACCGCCGCAAGATTCCATCGCTGACTTTTCCACTGCGCTAGACGCTGTTGTCGCACAATCGCAGAATTTTGTACTACTTACTCCGCAAATCGGTGCCGCATTTAATAATGCGATTCGTGGCCGTGAACATACGGCCCACCTTCGCGTCGCGGCTCGATCGGCCACTTCACCGGACTCTTCTGCAGTCATTGGCCAGCCGATCCTCTTTGACACCTCGGCGGAATCGTTTCTCGCGAATCGCGACCTGGAAAAGGAAATTTTCGGACCGACGACTTTGCTCGTTCACTACGGACAGAGGAAGGAACTTCTGGATGCGGCCAACGCTCTGGAAGGACATCTGACCGTCACGGTCCATGCCGAAGACGAAGACTTGAAGGAATTTTCCGCGCTCCTCTCGATCTTGGAGAAAAAGGCAGGGCGGCTTGTCTTTAACGGCTTCCCGACGGGAGCAGAAGTTTGCCATGCAATGGTTCACGGCGGACCGTATCCGGCCTCCACGGATTCGCGCGCGACCTCCGTGGGTTCGCTCGCCATCCTGCGATTTGCCAGGCCCGTGGCTTATCAAGATTTCCCTGACGCGGCTCTTCCACCCGAACTTCAAGACGCGAACCCGCTCGACATCTGGAGATTGGTGGATGGAACACTAACCAAGGATTCGGTTTGAGATGCGTTTGACCAAAATCGATTTCCAAGAGCTTTCGTCAACGCGACGAACAATTCTGTCGCGACCGAAGCTATCCTTAGCACTAGCATTGCTGTCGCTCGTAGTCTCAGGGCGGTCTGCGGTGTACGCGCAGGATCAAGTCACGGTTCAGGTCGACGCTTCACAAAAGATCGCCCCATTCAAACCCATCTACACATTTTTTGGTTACGACGAGCCGAACTACACTTACACGGACAAAGGCAGGAAACTCATCGGCGAACTGGCGGCGCTGACAGATGCCCCCGTTTCGTTGCGAACACACTTTCTTCTTGCGACAGGAGATGGAACGCCCGATTTAAAATGGGGATCCACCAACGCTTACACCGAAGGCGCCAAAGGAAACGCGTTGTATGACTGGACCGTAGTTGACCGTATTTTCGATACTTATCTTCAGGCCCACGCAAAGCCTTTCGTGGAAATTGGATTCATGCCCCAGGCGCTCTCTTCCAAGCCGGATCCATATCATTCGCCGTGGATCCCGGGCGCCCCAAACAAAGACTATGCCGCTGGCTGGGCTGATCCGCCGAAAGATTATGGCAAATGGGGTGAGCTCATATACCAGTGGACTCAACATTGCGCGCAAAAATATGGCAAGGAGCGCGCCGAATCCTGGTATTGGGAAGTCTGGAATGAACCAAACATTTTTTACTGGCAAGGAACACAGGAAGAATACTTCAAGCTATACGATTATGCCGTCGCCGCCGTTAAGCGCGCACTTCCCAACGCGCGTGTCGGAGGTCCTGCGTCCACGGGCCCCGCAAGCGAGAAAGCGGCCGATTTCCTGAAGAACTTTCTCACTCATTGTGCGGACGGAACGAATTACGCAACCGGCGGCAAGGGCGCTCCGCTGGATTTCGTCAGCTATCACGCCAAGGGTAGCCCACAGATGATCGACGGTCACGTGCGCATGGGCATCGCGCGAAATCTCCAGGATGTCGATAGCGGATTGAAAATCGTTTACAGCTTTTCGAAATTCCGCAATCTCCCTGTAATTTTGAGCGAGTCCGATCCGGAAGGATGTGCCGCTTGCTCCGCCAGGCTTTACCCGCAAAATGCCTATCGAAACGGACCTCTTTATGCGTCTTACACCGCCACTGCGTTGAAAGGCATCCTTGAGCTAAGCGCCAAAGACCATGTGGACGTGGAAGGAATGCTCACATGGGCGTTCCAATTCGAGGGGCAACCCTACTTCGATGGCCTGCGAACTCTTACGACCAACGGCGTAGACAAGCCCGTTCTCAGTCTGTTTCGTATGGCGGGACTCTTGCGAGGCGATCGCGTTGCGGCTATAAGCAGCGCTGCGATTCCGCTGGAGGCCATCGTTGCGAACGGCATACGCGACAGTCCGGACGTGGACGTCCTCGCCACGCGCGACGATCACGGCTTCTCCATTCTGATTTGGAATTATCACGATGACGACGTCGCCGGCCCGAACGCCATGATCGCGCTTTCCGTGCAGGGCCTGCCCAACGCTGCTGAACGCCTCTTGCTGACCCATTACCGCATCGATGCCAGCCACAGTAATGCTTACTCCGCGTGGAAAAGCATAGGATCGCCGCAGCACCCAACGCCCGATCAACAGCAACAACTCGAAGCTGCAGGCCAACTTCAGCTATTAAACTCTCCAAGCTGGATATGGAATCCGTCAGGAGCCGCGTCGATCCAGTTCGAGCTACCAAGGCAAGCCGTCTCGCTGATCCGTTTAGAGTGGTGAGATGCGCAACCCGGCCGGCTATCTTGCCGCTAAACGTTGTTGCTACTTTATTAAATGAGGTGCGGCAAGGCTAATGAATTCTCGAGCCGTTATGATCTTGGTTTTCTTCCAGAATTTCGGAAAATGCTTCCGATTGCCCGTCACCAAATAATCGGCTTTTGCCGCATCGGCACACTCCAGAAATATGTTGTCATCCGGATCGCGCGTCACCTCGAGTCGGCTTGCAGTAGCCACCGTGTAGCTGTGGCTCTTGATGAGTTCCATCAACTGCTGTCGCAGTCCTTTGCGAATCCCCAACTCCTTGCGCGAAAGCACTTCGCGATATTCCTCCAAAATGTCACGGGAAACATATAAGCGCGCCGGCTTGGTGATGGCCACCAGCAGCACGGTGCGCTGCAATCCTGCCGGTTTCAACGCGGCCGACACCAACACGTTGGTATCAATGACCAGGCGGAGCGAAAGCATTTTATTGCTTCTTCTTTTGTGTTCTGGACACCTTGATGATCCTTTCGATCTGGCGCGATGTGAAGGCGCTGGCGCCGTTCCGCTCCGATTCTTCACCGATTACTTTCAAGACTTCGGGTTCCGGCGCGGCCAACTTGACGTAATCGCGAATGCTTAGCAGCACCGCCCTCGGCGTGCCACGCTTCTCGATGATGAGCGACCGGCGCTCGTCCTCCACGTGATTCAGCAGCTTCCCGAAATTCGCGCGCGCCCGCAAGGCGGAAATCACTACCGTGCTATTCTTACGTTTGCTTGAAGTGCCAGCCATAAACTCTCCATTTCGTTAATTTGAACTATACAGTTTAAAACAGGTAGGGTCAACGACCTTGTCACTCACGGTCACACTGCTTAGAATGTTGGGATCGTGCAGGAACGCACAGTTAAGGACAATAATGGCGACAATCACGGTGGTCGGCACGGGTCCTGGCCCGACCGCGTACTTAACAAAAGAGGCCGAAGCAGAGCTACTGAGCGCGAACAAGGTTTTCTTCCGAACGAAAGCGCATCCCGTGTACGACTGGCTCAATGGCCTCGGCAAGCATCTCCACAGCTTCGACGTCCTTTACACCATGCGATGGGCCAATCCCGAAGACATTTACGAATTCATGGTAGCCGCTCTATTCAAAGAGGCCGAACTCACAGGTGCCACCGTCTACGCGGTTCCCGGAAGCGCAGACGTGCTGGAAGACACGACGAATCTGATTCGCATCAAGGGCCGAAAAGAGGGAGTGCGGGTAAAGGTAATTTCCGGCGTGAGTTTCCTCGATTTAGCCCTCGCGGAGATCAACTTTGACTTCACGCTGGGGCTACAAGTTGTTCTGCCCTTGGCGCATCTTGAGCGCGGCCTGTTCACAAAACACTTGGGAATGATCGTTTGCCAGATTGAAGCCGCGGGGAGCACCCAAGACGCCCCTCGCGTAGACTTAACGATGCAATTTCTGTTGAAGGCATACGAGCCGGATCATCCAGTTACACTGATCTGGACGGACGGTTTACCCGACTACACATCCCATTCCAAAACCATCCCGCTGAAAGATCTGGTCCGTGAGTATGGCGAAACAAAATTCTTTTCCAGTCTCTATGTGCCTCCGGTCAAACAGTGGGACAAATCTCAGACTCACTCCTGAACCGGCCGTTTCCGTTTCCATTCGTGTTCGCGGCGCAGCAACGATTGGTGTTTTTTGATCTGCAGTTCAATTTCACTGAAGGCCTTCTTGCAACCAGCCAGAACATTTTTTCCATTTCCGGTGGCGCGCAACGTACCGGTCGGCAGCGAAAGCGTTAGCGCCAACGACTGTTCCTCCGTTCGCTGATTCTTTGAGAAAACGCCTTTAATCTGCACCAGGTCCGGCTGATAAGTTCTCAGCAGCCGTCCCAACTTGTCCAAACGACGCGTAACTTCCAATGCCACCGCTTGTTGCGAATCGACGTGCCTATAGCTGATTGAGACGTTCATGGTTGCACCTGTAGGGCTGAAGGAAAATGAGGCAGGAACGCGACGCAGTGATTCTGCACCGCATGACAATTTCAGCCTAGCACTCTGGGAAACCCAGCGCAATGCTGTGCGCGTTGACAGTCACCTTGGGAGTCCTTACTCTAGCCTCGCTGCGATTCACAACCGTCGCAAGCCTTCCATTCGTGATGAAAAAGTCCACAACGGCAAAAAGTCGCACGGAAGGGCGCCTGCGCATCGGGCCGGCCGGCTGGTCCTACAGCGATTGGGCCGGCTACGTCTACCCTTCGCGGCGGCCTAAGGGTTTTCATGAAGCCACGTATCTCGCCGAATTCTTCGATACCATCGAAATCAACACTTCGTTCTATCAGCCATTGCGCCCGGACCACGCTGCATTCTGGCTGGAGCGCGTAGCCGCCAATCCATCTTTCATTTTCACTGCAAAACTTTGGCAAAGATTCACGCACGATCCTTCCGCCACTCTCCAGGACGAGCGCGAAGTACGGGCCGGTTTCGATGTACTGCGCAAGGCCGAGAAGCTCGGCGCGGTCCTCCTGCAGTTCCCGTTTTCGTTTCATCGCACTTCGGAAACCGTCGCCTATCTCACAGCGGCCCTCACTCGCTTTGCCGATTACCCCCTCATCGTCGAGTTGCGCCACTCCTCCTGGCAAATTCCAGACACTCTCGCGCTCCTGCGCGATCATCAGGCCGGATTCTGCAATATCGACCAACCGATTATCGGCCGGTCTCTCGAGCCTTCCGCGAACGCCACATCACAAATCGGCTACGTTCGCCTTCACGGCCGCCGCTACGACACGTGGTTCGACGACAACCCAGCCACGCCGCCGCACGAACGTTACAATTATCTTTACTCGAGAGAGGAACTCGATCCCTGGGCAGCGCGCATCCAGACTGTGCGCGAGCACACTAAAGACACCTACGTGATCACCAATAATCACTACCAGGGCAAGGCCGTCGTCAACGCCCTGCAACTCCTCAGCATTTTAAAGGGAACAAAGGTGAAAGCGCCGGAGCCGCTTCGCCAACACTACCCGCAGCTTGATCAGATCGCCGATGCCATGCCCGCGGCGCCTACACTTTTCCCCATGGGCTCACTTCCACCGGCAAAAAAATAACAAAGGGATCTACTTCTTGAAGAGGTTTTCGAACGCCTGGCGCGCATCCAATGGCCGCCCGGGGGTTGGCGACTCCACAGGAACCTGGGCAGGCTGCATGTAAGAAGTGGGCGCCGTATCTTTCTCCACCGTGGTTCGGAACTCGTAAAACGTGCAATCGTTTTTTGTGTCCTTCGGCGAGATCCTTGCGGGAATGGGCTGCGTACACTCGAATTGCGCGCCGGTGTCAAAAAATCGGCACTGCTTGCAACAATGCAGTTCGAAATTGCACTTCGGACATTTCCCGCCAGGATCAAAACCAGCTACGAGGACCGCGCCGCAGTTCGAACAACGCGCGCGTGTTACTGTCCCCACCATCCTCGGTGTGCGCGGGCCGAGGTGGTCCGTTGCTCCTCGAGGGCCGCCCTGCGGCGGCTTGCGATCTCTGTCTTTCTTTTCGTGTCTTTCTTGTTTCTCGGCATCACGATAGCCGCGGTGACCGTACTTGCGATCCACAAACGCCTCCGTCCGTCAGCCGCTCCGGACTGTAACTACAACTTGTTAACGACTGTTTTTAAACGTATCTATTCCCGATATGTATCCGATCGGAACGCTACAACCGCCAGCACACCAGTCTTCCCCTTTTGAAGTTATTCTCTGGAATGCTGCTTAGCGAGAGCAGAAGATGGGACATCTATGTTTGTAATCCTCTGGGAGTTCGAAGTCAAGCCAGGAAGTGAAGAATGCTTTCAAAGAGCCTATGGACCCAATGGCCAGTGGGTACAGCTCTTCAAACGCGATCCCCATTTCCGGGGCACGCAACTCCAGCGGGATCCCGCCCGCTCTCTTTTTTACTTCACTGTCGACATCTGGGATTCCGAGAATGCCTACCAACAATTCCTCGACGCGAATCGGGTTTCCTATGTAGAACTGGACCGTAGTAGCGAAAATCTAACTCTCAACGAACGGCGAGTTCTATCGTTCTCCATTCCGTTCACCGGAGATTTTCCCGGTTCCGTCCCAAGCTAAAGAAACATACCCACCAACCCATCGGGCTTCAGATCGGGTTGAAGAATCGTTTTCGGCGTGCCCGCTACCCGCAACACGGCTTCGGCAGCCAGGTAGCCGCTTCGCACTGCACCTTCCATGGTTGCGGGCCAGCCGGTGTCCGTCCAATCCCCGGCAAGAAACAATCGATTCACCAAGGTCTGTTGCTTTGGACGCCAGCGGTCCACTCCAGGTTGCGGAGAAAATGTGGCTGCCGCCTCTTTTATTACGGTGGCCTTGACCAGTTTTGCCTCCCGGGCTGCCGGCAGCGCCTGTCGCACCTCCGCCAGGCAAAGATCGATGATCTCCTGGCGTGGCTTCTGCAGCAGATCATAAGATGCGCTGATGACCAGTTGCAGATACTGTCCTTTTGTCGTGCCACTGCCATTGCTGCCCGCATACAACGCCGTCTTGTTGAAGATCCACTGCGTCGTCGTATCCAACAGGGTCACAAACGGCTCCCGCATCACTTCACGGTCAAACCAGAAATGCACGCCGGTGATAGGCGAGGCCTTGATGTTTTCCAGATGCGCCAGCGACGGCTCCTGCAGCTTCACCTCGTCCGGCAGCAAATCCGCCAGAGCGTCGTGAGGAATGGCGAACACGTAAGCGTCGGCCGTCTCTAGCCGTCCCCCGTCGAACTCAACGCCGCCAATCCCGCCATCACGAAAGTGAATCGCGCGTACTGGCATTCTTAAACTAACTTCGCCTCCGCGCCGCTCAATCTCCAGCTTGCAGCCGTCATATAACTCCGCCAGCGGCACTGCGGGAACGCCCATCCGGTAGCCCGTCCGGTTCGACAGAAAGCCCTTCCAAAACACATCCACGCCAAACCTGGCGTCGGTCTTATCCAACTCCTCGTCCAGAGCGCTCACCAACACCACGCGCCAGAATCGCTCAATCGCCCCCGCCGTCTGCTTCCTCCTGCGCAGCCATTCCAACATCGAGATGCCGCCGGGCGTATCCAGATCGGCGGTATGGCCTTTGCCACGCAAAATCTCCAGCATCGCCCTCGCAATTGAGCGCTTATCCGCCTGGCTTAGCGGCGCAAACGTCAGAAACGATCCGGTCATGTGCAGCGGCGCTGGCAACCATCCCGCCTGCATGATGCCTTGCCGTCCTTGTGGATCTTGAAACAGCAGCCGGTCAAAATATTTGATTTTGTCCTGCGCCCCGACGCGCCAGTAAAAGTCTTCCAGGTTTGTGCAGCAGCCCAGCGTCACATGCTGGCAGTTATCCACATGCTCGCCGTCCGGCAAAACATACGATGTGGCCCGGCCACCAAGAAACGGCCGCTGCTCAAACAAGCGCACACGCCAGCCGGCTTCAGCCAGCGATACTCCCGCCGACAGCCCCGCGAGCCCGCCGCCGATCACGATCACGTTTGGCAAGGATATTCTCTTTCGTGTGGCGCCCGAACCGCGCCTTGGCTACCAACTTCAGCTTCTCCGCCTTCGTCAGCCGCACGCGCCCGCCGAAAACGGCAAAATCCGTGGATTCAATGCGAGCCAGCAGCGCACTATACGTATGGACCAAAAGCCACAAAGTCGCGCGGCTATCTTCATCAACCATCCCGAGCAACTGCGCGCCATCCTCGTACAACTTCCACGCCCGGTCCGCCTCAAACCTCAGCAATTCCCGTATGCCCAGGCTCGCCTCACCCCGGCCGAGATCCTCGCGCGTTACCCGGTAATGCGTCAGGTCCTCCTCCGGCAGATAAACACGGCCGAGCCCATAATCTTCCTGCACATCGCGAATAATGTTGGTCAGCTGAAACGCCAAGCCCAGCTTTTCTGCCAGCTCTAACGCCCGGAAATCGTGGAAACCGAAAATGTGCGTGCACGTCAGTCCGACCGTTCCCGCCACGCGATAGCAGTATTCCCTCAGCCGCTCGAAGGACGGATACGTCTGAATCGTCAGATCCATTTCCGCGCCCGAAATCAGGTCGTGCAGATAGCGCGTCGGCATCTTGTAACGTTCAATCGTATCCACCAACGCCGGCAGAATCTCCGCTGCGCCTTTCAATCCGGTAAACGGTGATGCCATTGCCGCGGAGCCTTCCACCACTTGATCCTGCTTGGTGATCACCTGGTCCAGCGCCGCGCGCCACTTTGCCAGTCCGCGTTGCTTCGCCGCAAGGTCCGCTCCCTCGTCGGACACGTCATCGATAAGGCGCATGAACGCATACAACGCTACGATGCCGTCGCGCTTCGGCTTGGGCAGCAGAAAAAATGCAGGGTAAAAGCTGCTGTGCGCCTCGCGAGCCAGCCGGTGACATTCGTCGTACGACTCCGGCACGCTGGGCATCTCCGCTTCCTTCGCGTCCGGAGCGCTGTGGTGACTTGGTGCTTGCGTGATCGGCGTGGGAGCTACTCCCCACACATGCGCCACCAGCGCGCGTCCCAACAGCCGCACTTGCTTCCCTTTGCTTACTTCCGGCCGCCGGTTCAAAGTTTCGTAACCGATCGATTCAATCGCGTCCAGCACCGCCAGGCCGCCCTTGCTGAACATCGCTAGGTCGACGCTCAATTTGCCCTCCACCATTTTCGAGAGCGGCATCCCCTTTTCGAAAAGCCCGCGTGTGTACTCGATCAATTCCTTCATCAACGCCACATAGCGCTGATCGAACTTTTTCTCGACGATATCCTGCTCGCTGACCCCATGCGCCGCCGCCCGGTCCAAAGGAATATAGATTCTTCCTTTCTCCAGGTCGCGCGAAACGTCTTGCCAGAAATTCGCCAGTTGCAGCGCGGTGCATGTCGCATCCGACAGCCGCTGCCGCTCTTCGTCTCTGTATCCGCAGAGATACAGAACCAGCCGCCCCACGGGATTTGCCGAATACACGCAATAGTCCAGAACCGCTTCCCACGTCGGATATCGCTTCGCCACCTGGTCTTGCCGGAACGCCTTCAGCAAATCCGCGAACGGCTGCTTTGGAACATCCTTGGCAATCACAGTCTCGCGCAACGCCACGAACACCGGATGCGATGGCCTGCCTTCGTAGCACCCGTCCAATTCCATTTCCCACCAGCTGAGAAGTTCCAGCGCGCGTTCCTTCCCGGGAATCTCGTCACCCAGATCGTCCGCCCAGCGGCAATAGGCGTACACATTATAAAAATGCTGGTGAAGTTCCTTCGGCAGCAGCCAGGAAACTACATTGAAATTTTCGTAGTGATGCGTCGCCAGCCACTTCGTATATTGCTGTGCCGCCGCAGGGCTACACCCGTTGTCCGGCAACTTCTCCATCAGCGATAGCTCGCCTGGACGCAACATTACTCGGAAACTTCCTCTTTCGTGGATTTATACCAAGTTGGGCCAGTTGAAGATCTGCTTGTCACCCGGCTCCAGCCACGCATCGCTTCTACGGCCGCACGGCCAGTTTGATCTCTCCGCTGCGCGCTTTCATGCGCTCGAACGCCTGCGGCAGATCTTCCAATCGAATCTCTTCCGTCACGAACTCTTCGGCGGAAACGTCGCCACGCCGCACCGCCTCCAGCGCCTCGCGGATAAACCGCGGCGTATGGTGGAACGGGGAAATCATCTTTATCTCGGAGTAATGAATGGTCGCGGGCTCGATCTCGATGCGCGTCCCGGATGGCAACCCGCTGAAGAAGTTCACAACGCCGCCGCGGCACACCATTTTCAACGCCTGCTGCCACGTGGCTGGATTCCCTGCTGCTTCGACCACCGAATCCGGTCCGCGATGCTCTTCCGTCAATTCCCTCACCGCCGCGACCACATCTGGCACCTCCGTCACGTTGATGGTCACGGACGCTCCCAGTTTGCGCGCTACCGCCAGTGGACCTTCCCGCCGCGCAAGCGCAATCACCCGCACTCCCCGCCGGGAAAGCATGCGCACATATTTCAATCCGATCGGGCCGCATCCAATCACCGTGGACGTATCGCCAGTCCGCACTTCCATCTCGTGAATTCCACGCAGCACGCACGCCAGTGGTTCCACAAACGCCGCGCTGTGGTCGTCGACCGAATGCGGTACTTCCAGCATATTTTCCCGGACGATTCTTCCCGGAATGCGCATATATTCCGCGTAGGCGCCGTTATTGAAGAGCAGGTCGTCGCAAAGGTTTTCCTGGCCGCGCCGGCAATGGTAACAACGGAAGCAGGGTGCCGAATTCGCCGCAATCACCCGTGTGCCCAACCGCCATTTCGCGTCGACGCGCTTACCCATGGCCACAATTTCGCCGACCACTTCATGGCCGAACACCGCAGGCGGCTGAATCATCTTGGCGTGATAGCCGCGCTTCCAAACTTTCAGGTCCGTGCCGTCGGTCAACGCCAGCCGCACCCGCAGCAGAACTTCATCCGCTGCCAGCGAAGGCACTTCAATCTGCTCGATACGCAGATCTTCACTGCCATACAACACCGCGGCGGTCATTTTCGATGGGACGGCAATCCGTGCGGGCGCAAGAATCTCTTCCAGTCCTGGTTCCGTCTTTTTTGTGGACGCTGCTCTCATGAGTGCGTTATCAGAATCTTCAGCGATTCTTCCGTCGGCCTGTTGGCCAGTTCCAGCCCTTCCTGGATTCTAGCTAATGGGAACCGGTGCGTGACAATATCCATCACCGGCAGTTTCTTCTCCAGCACCAGCGCCGCCGCACTCTCTTGGATGTCTACGGCCGCACTGTAGCTGCCCAGGATCTCCTTCTCGTCGATCCCTACGGCAGCTGCTGGAAACTCTATCCTTGTCACAGGGTCATTCGCAGCGAATAACAGGACTCTACCCCCCGGTCTTGCCGCCGCCAACGCTTCCACCACCACCGCTGGATGCGCTACCGCGACCAGAACCGCATCTGCACCGCGCCCCCCCGTACGGGCCCGTATTTCATCCACCAGCTTACCACCGATAGGGTCAAATGACTCTATGGCACAAAGTCTCAGGCTGGTTGCCCGCCGGGTGGCCATTGGATCACTGGTATAGATGCGCGCCCCGGTTGTTTGGGTAACCATCAGTAATTGCAACCCGATGGGGCCACATCCGATGATCAAGACGGTCTCACCTGCCACCACGCGAGCCTTTTGCACAGCCTTTACAATGGTGTTTATAGGTTCGATAAACGTGGCTTCCTCAAAGCTCACTTGGTCCGGCAACGCCACAATTCCGCGCTCCGCAACCCACGGCATGGCCTTTACATATTCCCCGAATCCTCCACCATTGGGCGTGAAACCGCCCGTCAACCCTGTGGTCTTGTACTGCTTGCACTGCGAGAATTGCCGGTTCTTGCAATAGAAACAATCGCCGCACGGAGTATGGTGAAAGCTCATCACCCGGTCGCCCAACTTCCACTTGCTGACGCCCCGCCCAATCGCCACCACCGTGCCTGCCAGCTCGTGTCCCAGAATCTGCGGCGGCTCAACGTAGCGCTGAAAAATTTTCTTGATGTCCGTCCCGCAAATTCCGCACGCCGCCACCTTGATGAGAACTTCCCCATCTCCCACTTCGGGTACCGGCACTTCCTCCACCCGCACCACACCTTTATCGCGATACACCCCCGCCCGCATTGTCTTCGGTATCGGCCCCAAAGTCCTCAACCCTTCCACGACTGTCCCTGTTCCAATCATTGAGAAGCCACCATCGGCGACGGACTCAATTGTTTAATGGCAGCAACCCTTTGAACATATCCATCCAGGAATTCCGCCAGTCTTTGTGCCGCGCGCCGACTTTGTTTTCCGAAGCGCAGCAACGCAGGGAAAGCCCGAGGATGTTTCACTAGTTCGCGGAGCACCTTGATCATGCTGATCTGTCGCTCGTCGGACAGAGTGAGATTGAAGTTGATAGGCAGATCTTCGTCAGCGGAATCGCTGATAGCCCGCACGACCACGCTCCGCGCTCCCCACGCGTTTGCTTCTTTCACGATATCAAAACTCTCCATGTCCACAGATTGTGCTCTAGAAGAACAAGCCTTTTTGTGGCTCGCTTTCAGAAGGACCTGGTCCGTCGTGAGAAGGCAATCCGCTCCGACTGCCCCGCTTTCGAGAGCTTTCTTGCGCAAATCGTCATCTACTTTCAATCTATCGCTTCCCAAATCAGCGTGGGCCATTTCCGCAATGAGTAATTGTGGTGCGATGATATCGCCCGGCGACAGGCCGTCCTGGAGTGCTCCCGCCAAACCGCTCGAGATACAGATGTCAAAGTAGCAGTTCTCGTCGGCCATCCGCATCATCAGACCCATCGCTCGCGCCGCAGATTGCGTACCGACTCCAGTCACGAGCGCCGTGACCTCTGCATTTCCGGCGTTGGTTCGCCATAAACGTAAACCGTAGTAGTCAATCGAACGGAATGCCCGCAGCCTGCGCCAAGGCGCAAACTCCGCTTCCACCGCAAATGTCACCAGCACCCTCATCCAGCTTTTTCCTTTACCTCATTCACGCCTTGAACTTCCTTAACTTCCTGTGCCTACGCCGCCAGCTTCATCTTCTTTACTCTTCCCGCTTTCACATACCCGTTCGCCTGATACCACCGCACCGCGCGCTCCAGCGCTGCCGCGACCGGCCCCGGCCGAAATCCCAATTCCCTTTGCGCGCGCGAACAATCCACAAACATTTTGTGCTGCGCAATCCTCACGCCTTCCACCGGGATCTGCGGCTCTTTTCCGATCAGCCGCGAAAACGCGCTCTCCACATACGCTACACCCAACGCCACTCCATGCGGGATTTTCATCCCTGGCGCTCGCAAACCGGTAATCCCCGCCAGCACGTCAAGCAAACCCTTCAGCGTCAGGTTCTCGGCTCCCAGCAAATATCGCTCGCCAATCTTCCCCCGCTCGGACACAAGTAAATGTCCTGCCGCGCATTCTTCCGCGCCCACGAAATTCAAGCCCGTCTCCACATATCCCGGCATCTTCCCGTTCAGGAAATCTAGAATAATTTTCCCTGTCGGTGTAGGTTTCCAATCCCATGGCCCCACCGGAGTCGTCGGCATCGCCACAATCGCCGGAAACCCCGCGCGCGCCGCTTGCAACACTTCCTGCTCCGCCATCCACTTCGAGCGCTTGTAGTGCCCGATCATCTCTTCCAGCTTCGCGTCCGTGGATTCGTTCGGCAACTCCGGCCGGTCCACCGCGATTGTCGCCACTGTGCTCGTATAAACCAACTGCTCGATCCCGGCGCTCTTCGCCGCGGCCAGCAAATTCTTCGTCCCGCCGACATTCGAATCGTAAATTTCCTGCGGATTCTTGGCCCAAAGCCGGTAATCGGCCGCCACATGAAACACGCGCTTCATGCCGCTCATGGCCCGCTCTAGCGACGCTGCGTCCCGCAAATCCCCCGTTACGTATTCCAGAGACAAATCGCTGATCGCGCGATTATTGCTCGATGGCCGAATCAATACGCGCACCGTATCCCCGCGCGTCACGAGTTGCCGGGTCACATGGCTTCCCAAGAATCCCGCCGCGCCGGTGACCAGGGTCGTCATGCCTTGCGCTTCCCTTCCCGTTTCTCGCCTAAACTTCCGCCAAGTTGCCACGCCAGCATTTTCCAAAGATCGCCCGCCTTGGGATTCATTCCCAGCAACGCGGCCGTCTCATATCCCGCGTGGCACTGGCAGTTCTCGCATCGCGGATTCAACCCCCGCCCGTAATTTTCCCACACCGTTTCTTCCAGCAATTTCTTGTAGCTGCCGGCGTAGCCGGCGTTCAGAAAGCTGCACGGGCCGGCCCAGCCCCGGGGTCCAACCACCGGGCCGCCCCACACGCTGCAATCCAGTTCCCGTTCGCCGCGCAAATATTCAAAATAAATCGGGGAAATCATCAGGTTATAGCCGCCCAGCTGCTCACTCGCTTCGCGAAACCGTTGGTGCATCTTCTCATGAAACTTTGCGCTGCCATCACGGCACATCTTTTGTTGTGGATAATATGGAGTGAGCAAATATCCATCCACGTGCATGGCGTGCAGGCGCTGATACAATTCCGTCACATCGCCCATCTCCGTGTCCGGAAAAATGGTGGTGGTCACCACCACAAAAAATCCCGCATTCTTTGCGGCCTTCACGCCGTCCAGCGCTTCCACAAACAGCCCGGTGCGGTTTGCGCGCGCGTCATGCACCGTTCCTGTTCCGTCCAACTTCACATTCCAGAAAAAATTCGTGTATGGCGGAATCAAGTGCAGCCGCCGCCGGATCAGCATCCCGTCGGTACACAGAAACAGGTGACGCTCGCGTTCCAGAATCGACCGTGTCAACGACGCGATTTCCGGATACTCGAGCGGTTCGCCTCCGCAAATCGAAACAATCGGCGCGCGGCACTCTTCGACGGCCGCCAAGCATTGCTCAACCGTAAGCATCTGCGATTCGCCAGCGGATCCACCATTGCCATTCGCGCCGCCATAGGCGGAATCAGCGCCGCCCAGCAGATCAAGCGTAAGCATCAGCGGAAACTTCCGGTCGCCGCGCAGTCTTCTACCCGCCACGTGTTTTAGGGAATCGAAAACCAGTCCGATGGGGTACCGCATCTGGTGCTTAGGAAGCGCGCCGTTCGCGCTCGGAGTACAAGCCACTGCGCAACCGGAAATCGCCCGGATTGAACTTCGCCGCGCAGTATTCGGCAGCCCGGCGCTCCTGATTGCGATAACGCGCCAGCGCATACACCGGGAAGGAATTCTTATACAGGTGATATTTCAGATAGAACACGCCAGGGAATCCAGTTCCGGTGAAATCTTCTTCGCTCCACGATCCGTTCGCGTGCTGCTGCCCGATCAGGTAAGCCGCGGCGCGCGTAATCGCCGGATCGTTCGGATCAGCGCCGGCCAGCAGTCCAATCAATCCCCAAGCCGTTTGCGAAGGCGTGCTGGCACCCTGCCCTTTGCTGGACACCACTTCATAGCTGTTCAGCGATTCGCCAAAGCTGCCGTCCGCCTTCTGCACTTCTCGCAGCCAATTTACGGCGCGCACGCAATAGTCTTGCGCCGTCATCGAAACGGTTTCCAGCGCGCGTAGCACCCCGCTCGTGCCATAAACGTAATTCACGCCCCAGCGCCCGAACCACGATCCGTCCTTGCTCTGATCCTGAGTCAAAAACCCCACGGCCTTGCGCACCACCGGATGCTCCGCAGGCCAGCCAAATCGCCCCAAGCATTCCAGCACGCGCGCAGTAACGTCCGCCGTCGAAGGATCGATCATCGCGTTATGGTCCGCGAACGGAATATTGCACAGCAATTGCCGGTCGTTGTCGCGGTCGAATGCGCCCCAGCCGCCGTCGCGGTTCTGCATGCTCAGCAGCCACTGAATCCCGCGCCGCATCGAGCCTTCCATGCGCTTCTCGTCCGGAAACTTCACGCGCTGCAACGCCATCAACACAAACGCGGTGTCATCCACATCGGGATAAAAATCGTTGCGAAACTCGAACGCCCAGCCACCGGGCTCGGCATCCTTGTTCTTGATCTGCCAATCGCCGCCGCCCAGAATCTGCTTGGACAACAACCAGTCTGCAGCCTTCACCAGCGCCGGATGATCTGCCGGCAATCCTGCTTCTTCTAAAGACACCATCGCGATGCACGTGTCCCACACTGGCGAAACGCACGGCTGCAAGCGAATCGTGTCGCCGTCCTCAATTTCAAATCGCGCAAATTCTTTGATCTCGCGGAACGTCAGCGGATCCTCGGGGCCGTGCCCCAGCGCGATCAACGCAAAAATCGAATTCATCATCGACGGATAAATCGCCGCCAGGCCCTCGGTGCGTTCCAAATGCTCCACCATCCACTGCTTCGCTTCGCGGATGGCTTTCTGCCGCAGCGGTTTCCACGGCAATTTTTCATACAACTTGAATCCACGGTCCAGCGCCAGGAACAAATTCTTCCAGGACAGTATCTGCTTGCTCCAGTTAAACGCCGCGGTCTTCTGCGAAGGATCCTTGAACAGCTCGTCCACGCGCGCATGCTCCGGCAGGCGAAATTCCGGCCGCAGCGAAGATAAGATCGCCATCGGAATCACAATTCCACGCGTCCAGGACGACATTTCATAAATATTGAAGTAGAACCAGTTCGGCAGGAGCATCAGCTCCGGCGGAATCGCGGGCACAAGCTCCCAGCCCACGGCTCCCACCAGCGCCAGGTAAAACCGCACGTAGGAATTCGTGTGTTCTAATCCGCCTAGACGATGAATCGTTTCTCGCGCCGTCACCATGTGCGGCGCATCCGGCGAATCGCCCGCCAGCTTCAGCGCAAAGTATGCTTTTGTGGTTGCGTTCAGTTCGGAAGGGCCACCGGGATAGATGGGCCAGCCGCCGGTATCCAGCTGTTTGCGGCGAACATAATTTGCGAGTTTGGCGATGCGCTCGGGCTCGGCTTGCCCGAGAACGTGCAGGTAATAAACATAATCCGATTCGAGGGTGGTATCGGCTTCCAGTTCGCCAAGCCAAAATCCTTCTTCCGACTGCACCGACAGCAGATATTCCGCGCCATTTTTTACCGCGGTTTCAACGCGTTCCGCCCAGTCCTCCTGGCGCAACGGAGCTGGCGCGGGCGCTACCGGCAGTTGCTCTCCGACTCGGACAAACGACGCCATTCCTGCTCCCTTAAGAAAAGCGAAAAATGCGGTCCTGCTTACCTACACCCCAACCCATCGCGTGAAAATCCGGCTAACTTGCGTATTGCGTTACACTTCCGTACGAAGTGCGAACGATGCGAGCAGGGGTACCCCCAGTACTTATTCATTATCGCCGCACCCCCAAAGAGGGTCAACGGCTAAGATGCGGAATCTATAACCACGCGTTGTCGGGCACCCTTACAGCGTGGAACCCGGTGGCCCCTCCAAAATTCGATGCACCAGCTCCCACAATGGTTTGGGCAATTTCTCGCCTTCGCGCTGCATCACCGACGGTTTTTCCCGCAGCAACTGCTCCGGCAATTTCATCCACAAGGGAGCCGGCGGCGCATCTCCGCCCACTTCTCCACGCAGCACGAGCGCATGGGTTCGATCGAGTGCCAGTTGCGCGGACGCCTTGAAGTCCTCCTTCAAAGGATCAATCACCGCAAAATAAAGTGATGGCTTCACGAATTGCATCAAGGAGTTGCTCTCCACAATCACCGCGTGGGATCTCTGCTCTTCATTTTGCGTAGGTACCTCGAGCGTTTGCGATGGCATAGAGGCGCGGAGTATTTGCGACGGCATAGGGGGTCGGAGCTTCAGCTCCGACATAACGGCCCGCCCATCACTGGGCTTTAGCCCCTGAGGAATCGCATTCTCCGATCTCTCTGCGCCAATTTCCGCGAGCGCCTGCCGCAGCAGTGGCAAACCTTCCGCCAAATACCCCTGTTTGGTCCGCAGCCAAAAAGACCGTTTCGCTCCCGCTTGCAGAAACCGCGAACTGTCCGTGCCAGTATCCGCCCGCGTCTCCCAATCCAGCGCGCAAACATGATCGGTTGGCGCGCAGTCGCAATTTTCGCCATTCTGCGCGCATACGCCGTGGCCGTACTGCGTGATTTTCCCCGCGATCCATTCCGTTCGCGGAAATGCACGGATCACGTCGCAAACAAGTTGCGTTTTTCCGATGCTGCGTGTGTGGCCGCCTACCACGATCAGCCTCCACAGCGCTTTTTCTTTTGCGATCCCAGCCGTCATTTCGGCTCCGCCTCTTCCAGCTTTTTGATTCGCTCGCCCAACTCCGGCAGACGCGCGAACCAAACGTACGCTTCCTTGAACTTGTCCAGCGGCCGCGCCGGCGTGCCCCAAACTGTTTGCCCGCTGCGAATCGTCTTGCCAGTGGGAATGCCCGCCTGAGCTCCGGCAATCGATCGATCTTCCAAAGTGCAGTGATCGGCAATGCCCACTTGTCCTCCGCACACCACGTGATGCCCCAACTTGCTCGATCCCGAAATGCCGGTCTGCGCGGCGATGACGGTGTGCACGCCGATTTGCACGTTGTGCCCAACGTGAACCAGGTTGTCGATCTTCACGCCGGTCGCAATACGCGTGTCGTCCAGCGAACCCCGGTCAATCGTTGTATTGGCCCCAATCTCAACGCCATCCCCAATCTCCACAATTCCGGCCTGCGGAAATTTCCAATACGCCTCGCCGTCGAACGCATAACCAAAGCCGTCCGCCCCGATCACCGCGCCGGAGTGAACCTCCACCAGATTCCCGATGCGCATGCCAGGGTAAAGCGTCACGCGAGGATGAATGCGGCAATTCTCTCCAATCCAGCAGCCTGCCCCGACCACGCAATGCGCGCCGATCTGCGTCCCGTCGCCGATGTGCACATCGTCGCCAATCACCGCGTATGGCCCGATGCCAACGCATTCGCCGATGCGCATTTGCGGCGGCACGATGGCCGTCGGATGCACACCAGTGGCTATCGGCGCGGGTTCAAGCAACAACGCTGCCGCCTTTGCGAACGCTACCTTCGGCTTTGCGCTCTTCAAAATCGTTTTGCCCGGCAATGAAACTCCTTCGCCAGCCACCACGCACAACGCCGCCGAGGCCGCCGCGCGCTCCGCATGTTTCGCGGCCTCCACATAAATCAGATGCTTCAATCCCGCACGCTCCGGCGCCGCGACGCCAACCAATTCCAGATTGCCGTCGCCCTCGACAGTTGCCCCGACTTTGTCAGCCACTTGCTTCGCCGTCAGATTCATCGCCAAACTCCTCTTCTCACTGCGTTCTCTGTGGCAACTAGCATGAAAATCCGCCCGCTACGACAGAAATTTGTACAGCGGCGCTTCGCCCTTTGGCCGCGCCTTCCACCGTGCGTGAATCCACACCCACTGTTCCGGATATTTGCGAACAATGTCCTCGATCACTTTGGTAAAGCGCTGTGTGTTTTCCAGAATGTCGCGCTCCGTATCGCCGGTCCGAATCAATTCCACGGGCGGCTCAAAACGCAAACGGTATTTCCGCAAATTTTCATCCCAGAACGCATAACCCGGCACCACCGCCGCATCCGTGTGCAGCGCCACACGGGCAATTCCGGTGGTCGTGCATGCAGGAACGCCAAAAAAATCCACGAACACGCCTTCACCCGGCATCGTATTCTGGTCCGCCAAGATTCCCACGGTCCCGCCGTCCTTCAGCACCCGCAACATCGTTCGCGCCGCTTCATTCTTATAGATCGGCTTGTTTCCGGATAGTCCTCGGTAGAGGTTCACCAGCGAGTCCAGCGGCTCGTTGTCCAGCGGGCGCGCCATGTAGTGCAGCGGAAATCCATACAACGCGTGCGCGTACGAAGAAAGCTCCCACGCGCCGATATGCCCGGTCAGATACACCACGCCTTTGCCGCGACTCTTCCCTGCTAGAAAGTTTTCATGCCCGTCCAGCACCACCACGTTCTCAATATTTTTCGCGGAATATTTCGGAAGCCGCGCGAATTCCGCCGCCATCCATCCCAAATTCCGCGTCATTTGTTTCATCACCGCGTTCCGCTGCGCCTCGGTCCAATCGGGAAATGCCAACTTCAAATTGAACTCCGCCGTCTTCCGCAATTTCGGGAATAAAATTAGCAGCAGCCGCGTCGCCATCGCGGCAACCCCTCGTGCCAGCGGGCGCGGCAAGATTCCCAGCGTCTTCACAAATGTCCACGCCACCGCGTATTGCAGCCGTTCAATCATTTTGGAGTGCGGCAGTCCAGCTGCCGCTTTTGCACTCGCAGCCCATTTTCATTTAACACGTTTCGCAGCCCACCTCACGCTAAAGCTTGCCTCGCCACACCCGCTCCCCTAAATGTCATCCCGAGCGAAGCGAGGGACCTGCTTTTCTCTTCCCCTTCAGCCCAAATCGCCCACATCCACCATTCCAAGATACACTGACAATGCTAGACTCTTGCTTCCGTGACGCAAACTGACAACGCCACAACCGATACGCGCGCGAAATCTCCCGTGGCCAGACTCGCTTCGGTCCTCCTGATCCTGGCCACTCTCTATATCTGCTATTTCCATAATCTCGGCGCCATCGGCCTTGTCGGTCCCGATGAGCCGCGTTACGCCTGGATCGCCCGCAGCATGGCGGAGACCGGCGATTGGGTCACGCCGCGTCTCTACGGCCAGCCGTGGTTCGAAAAGCCCGTCCTCTATTATTGGGGCGCCGCGTTCAGCTTCAAACTTTTTGGCGTCAGCGAAGTCGCCGCGCGCCTTCCCAGCGCCATCGCCGCACTTCTGGCCACGCTTGCGATGGCGTGGCTTGCCTGGCGCGTCTATGGCGCGGAAACCGCGCGCTGGCTACTCCTTCTTCTCCCCACAACCGTCGGCATGATCGGCTTTTCCCACGCTGCCGCCACAGACATGCCCTTCGCCGGCATGCTCACTATTGCCATGGTTTTCGCAGCACGCCTCCTTGGCCTGGTCCCAAAATCCTCTACCTCTTTTACTTCCTCGAATCCCTTCAACGCCCTTCTCTTCGGGCTTTTTCTGGGCCTCGCCGTTCTCGCCAAAGGCCCCGCGGCAATGGTTCTCTCAGGCGGTGCCGTCCTTCTGTGGGCCGCATTCGCGAAGCGCTGGCGCGATGCCTTCCGCTGTCTTCATCCCCTCGCCCTCGCAAGTTTCTGCCTCACCGCCCTCCCTTGGTACATCCTCTGCGCCCACCGCAATCCCGATTTCTTCCGCATCTTCATCATCGAACACAATTTCAAACGCTACCTGACTCCCGAATTCCAGCACATCCAACCCTTCTGGTATTACATTCCGGTCGTGCTCATCGCATTCGTCCCGTGGACTCTAGTCTTGCTGTGGGCGATAGCCATCCGATTGTTTCATCGAGAGCGCAAGTTCGAATTTTCTCCCCTGACAAATTTTTTGCTGTCATGGGCGATCTTCTGCCTCGTCTTCTTTTCCATCTCCAGGTCCAAATTGCCGGGCTATATCCTTCCAGCAATTCCTGCGATCGGTTTCTTGCTTGCGAGATCCTATGTCGTTCTCTCCGCTGAAAAGGATCGTTCGCTGCGATGGTTACTCTCGGGTTGGGCTATTCTGACTCTACCAGTGGCGCTGGTGTTGATTGGGATAGGCCGACACTCTTCGCGGACAGACGCCGAGTCGGTGATGCTAGTCGCAGGATGTGTTCTACTCGCCTTCGCTCTTGCCAACTTGCTCCTTACTATCAAGACCCAAACGCGCGGCTTTGTAATCGCGACAGTTGCGACCCTCCCGCTATTGCTGCTTCTGATGATGTTCCACGCGTTGTCCCATCCTTGGTTGCGTTGGGATCCCTCGGGAAAAACACTGGCCGCAGAGCTCACTGCAGCACGGATCCCGCCAAGTGAAACCTACACCGCCTCGATGAAAAGGGGGCAGCAGTACAGCCTGAGGTTTTATTTACACCATGAAGTTCAGGCTTGGGATCCCGATCAACCGAAGGAAGGATATTTGGTGCTCCCGGCGCGAAGCTGCAATGCGCTCGTGAAACCGCCAGCGCGTTGCGCAGGCGGTCCCGTAGAACTTAGGAATAGTGGCTGGTTTGCCTATCGTGTTGTGAAAAAGTGAATCACTGGGCGGTCTTGGCAGCCTTAACGGGCTTGGTGGGAGCAACAACGGCGGGCACAGTGCTAACCGGCAGCCGCGTTAAGAAAAACGTCACCACACGGTTCTCGTAAGTGCGCTTCTCTTCATCAGGCAGATTCACAAAATTTCCGTGCGCTACGATGGCTTGTTCCCGCGGTTCCGGCGCCTTCAAAAACATATCCCGAGTGATCGATCCCAGCTCTGGATCGTCCGTCGCCTGAATAAACAGCGTCGGCACATCCGTCAAAGTTTTCAGCTTCGAAGAAAGCGGCGGATCATCCTTATATCCATAATTCAGCCACTCAAACGTCGTCTGTGCCGATTTCACCATCAACGGGAATCCGCCCACGCCGGTCTTTTCCACGCCAATCTTCACCATCTGCTTCGGGCGGTCATACACCGAATCCAGCACCAGCGCGCGCACACGCGGATCTTTCTCCGCCTCCCGCAAAGCCGCATACGCACCCAAGTTATAACCCCACAAGCCAAATCGCGTGGCATCCACATCGTTGCGCTTGGCGATCACGTCGATGGCCGCGCGCACCTCATCCGCTTCCCGGTAACCGAACGTGGTCAAGCCTGCGTTCGATCCGTGGGCCGCAAAGTCAAACACAAACACGTTGTACTGGTGATCCTGCAATGCGGAAACCAGCGTCAGCAATTCGCCCCGGCTGGACTGGTAGCCATGGCACAGAATAATCGTGGGAGCGCCCCGGAGCCCGGGGAAGAACCACCCCTTGCGATCCGGAGGCGTCAACCCGCTGACCGTAAAATCCACCTCATCCGGCCGCCCCGGGAAGCTGGCCATATTGATCTCAGAACTGGTGCGCTGGGGCTTTATGATCCAATAGGTCAGAACGCCCGCGACCGCTGCCGTCGCCAGAGCGATAAAAATGATAAGCGTCAGCACAATCACCAGCAGCTTGGTGTACCAACGCCTCGGATAACGCAGCTCATCCACTATGGACATGGGTTTTGGGCTCTGATTCCAGCCTGTTTGGCCGCGCGCTTTCCGCGACGGTCCCTGATTTTTCCCTGGCTGGAACTCCCTCTAAGGCTAGCATGCGGGTTTACCATGGCTTACAGGCTTCTCCGCGTCATGTGCCCGATTTATATCTGCCTTTTTGGGAATTTGGCAGTGGCTGGCAGGAATCGGCTATGATGGCATTGGCATCAAAACCCATAACACCCGATCTATGAACATCATCGACCTTCGCCAAGCGACTGTTCGGCAGATCGAGCCACTCCTCCATGAGGAGGCTAACCATTGGCGCGACGAGCTCCATTGGGACTACCGCAGCGCGTTGGAACTGATTAAGCGTTTCTTGGACGCTCACGCCCTGTCTGGCTGCGTGGCTCTGGATGGCGGCTCCGCCGTCGGCTACTCCTTCTATGTCCTGGAGGATCACAAGGGGCTGATTGGCGGAATGTACGTCTCGCCCAAGCAGAACCAGGGACCGATTGGCCGCCGGCTGCTCGAGGAAATGCTTTACAGCATGCGTGCCCTGCCACAGATGCAGCGCATCGAAGCGCAGCTCATGCCCTTTGGCGGCCCAGTGGACGAGGCTCTGCGCGCGCAGGGATTCCGGCTTTACACCCGCCAATTCATGCTGCTGGATTTGGAGAAGCAGCCCGATCGCGCGCCCAGCATCAATTCCGGTTTGCGCGTAGATCGCTGGAATGATCGCTATTTTGAGCCCTGCGCCAAGCTGATTTATCTGGCCTACGCCAACCACATCGATGGCGACATCAACGACCAATACCGCTCGCGGAATGGCGCGCTGAAATTTCTCAAGAACATCATCTTGCTACCCGGGTGCGGGCAGTTTCAGCCCAGCGCCTCGTTTGTCCTGCGCCATCCGGGCAGCGATGAACTTGTCGGCGCGGTGTTGACCAGTGAAGTTGCCGATGGCGTCGGCCACACTACACAAATCTGCGTCCAGCCCGGCTTCCAGGGGCACGGCTTGGGCCGCATGCTGATGCACACCGCAGCCGACGCGCTGCGCAGCATGCACTTCAAGGAATTGTCGCTCACAGTAACCGCAGAGAATCGCACAGCCGTGCAGCTCTACGAGCGCCTCGGCTTCACCACCATCAAGTCCTTCACCGCCGGCGTCTGGCCCCGCTAAACACCAGCAAATTCCCTATTCCGCAGCCAGCCTTTTCTTCTGGGCAGCCTCAAATTCATCGCCGGGGAGCCACTCAGGAACGGTCGGCGCTATGGCCGCTTTTTGGCCAAGCGCGTAGCCAAACTCCGCCATCAGCGCGTCGCCGCGAAAATCCATATCAGGCGTGTAAATATCCGCTGGCTGGTGATAGCGGTGCTCGACATACTCTTTCGCTTCCGCCAGCCCCCACGCGGTGTCGTGTCCTTGGTATTTCATTCCTTCGCTGACCGAGAACGCCGGAATCCCGACGCGTCCGAGGCTGAAATGATCGGAGCGGTAATAATGGCCGGCCTCCGGACGCGAATCCGGCTGGATCGTCAGATGGAACTCCTTCGCGGTTTCTTCCACGGCGTGATAAAACGTTGTCCGTTCCGCCCCAACAACTTCCACTTCCTCGGGAATGCCAATCGGCGGCAGGTCGTCGTAATTCAAATCGAGAATCGGCTGCGCGGGCAACTGCGCCGTGTGTTTGCCAAGATATTCGGAGCCCAGCAATCCTTGCTCCTCGGCGGTAACCGCTGCGAGCAAAATCGAACGCGCGGGTGCGGGCTTGGTGCCAGCCCAAACTCGGCCAAGCTCAAGCAAAATTCCGCAGCCCGTCGCATTATCCGCCGCGCCGTGAAAAATATTCGCGCCCGCGGGCTTCGTCTTATCGATTCCGAAATGATCGTAGTGCGCAGTGTAGAGAATCGCTTCCCTTCTTTTCGCTGGATCAGAGCCTCGCACCATGGCCAGCACATTGCGCGAAGTGTACGGGTGTACCGAACTAACGATATGCGCCTTCAAATTCACCGGCAACGGGATCGGTTTGAAATCGCGGGACTGTGCTTGCTGGAACAACTTGTCCAGGTCCAGTCCCGCCATGCCGACAAGCTTCCGCGCCACGTCCTGCGGAATCCACGAAGCCGCCGCCAGCTTCGGCGTGCCATCCAGCTTTAAAAACGATTTTTCTCCGCCCCAAGAATTGCGTACCACCGTCCACGGATAGCTGGCCAAATCCTCGCGATGAATAATGAGCGTGGCAATCGCTCCACGCCGCGCGGTTTCTTCAAACTTGTACGTCCAGCGCCCGTAGTACGTGAGCGTTTTGCCCTTGAAAAACTTCGGATCGTCGGAAATGGGCTGGTTCACGAACAGCAGCGCCACTTTTCCCTTCAGGTCGTACCCCTTGTAATCGTCCCACTGGTATTCCGGCGCGGAAATGCCATAGCCAACAAAAACAACCGGCGCATCGATCTCCGCCGATTCCGTTTGCCTCTCATTCGTGGTGACGTAATCGTCCAGCGCTTTCAATTCCACCGCTGCGCCGGAACTGGGGACAAGCGCAAACGTCGTGTCCGCCAGCGTCTTCATCCCCACCATCGGCACCTTCTGAAAATAAGTTCCATTTTCCCCGGCAGGCTTCAGCCCGTAGCTCTTGAATTGCGCGGCAATATATTCCGCCGCCAGATCGCCGCCTTTCTGGTTCATTCCGCGGCCTTCGAGCTCGTCGCTGCTCAAATATTTCACGTGCGCGCGAATCTTTTCCGGGTCAAATTTCGGCGCGTTCGCCTTTGCAGCAAACAGCGCCGTGGCAAAAATAATTGTCATAGCTGCAATCCAGAGTCTGCGCATGCGGTCTCCCAGAGGGAATGAATGGAGGATACGACCAAAACTCTAACACGATTCCAAAACGCCACGCCCGATCCGCCCTACGTTTCCCTCCGTCTATGGAAAGGTGATCACGTCGCGCGAGAGAGGCATGCTTCGAGTCAACGGCTTTGCCAACCTTCCCATCCACCGGCAGCGGCCAGAACCGGCGGTGCGCCAGAAGTTAGCCCAGCGCGTGACGCGCTGGGACAGAATCCAAATGGGGGGAAGCGCCGTAGGTGCGTCACATTCGCGCCGCGCTTCCGCAGAAGCCGCGGATCAGGAGTAATAACCGCTCCTATGGATTCTTGATCGCCGCAGACGTATCCGAAATGAGCCGAAGCAAGCCGCGCATATCGAATCCTTGGCTATGCGTCAATCCCATCCGCACTATCACCAACTTCTGCGAAGGAATAATCACCACTCGTTGCCCCAAATTCCCGGAGCCATAGAACGCATTCTCGGGCATACCCGCTTCGATGCGGACCGCGGCGTGTCCATGCGCGCCGCGATTGGTCCAGAACCCCGCGCCGTAATCCTCATTCAGCGTGGGCGTTGTGGAATAATTCACCCAACCTTCCGGCAAAATGCGGCGTCCATTCACCACGCCATCGTTCAAATAAAGTTCGCCGAAACGCGCCCAATCGCGCGCGGAAGCGAACACATAGATCGAACCCACGGGCGTGCCGGTAGAGTCGAACTCAATAGTCGCCGTCGTGATGCCCAAGGATTCAAACAACTCTTTGCGCGCAAACTCTGTCACATCCTCCGCGCGACCACCGACGGCATCGCGAATGATGCGCGACAAAATCAGCGTGTTACCGCTGGTGTATTCCCACTGCGTGCCAGGAGCGGCTTTCAACCTCGCGCGTGCCGCAAACCCCGCCATGTCCGGTTCCAGGAACAGCATCCTTGAAACTGGATCGAAGCCAGAGTCCGATTCCTCTATAGCCAGGCCCGAACTCATGCGCATAAGTTGATCGATCGTGATGGCGTACCGCGGGTCGGAAGGATTTTGCCATTCAGGCACCGGCGCAAGCTGCTCGACGGATAATTTCTTCTGCCGCACCAAAATTCCAATCAATGCGTTCGTCACGGATTTGGCCAACGAATATCCCAATACCGGCGTGTCCGCGTTGTAGCCGGGTGCGTAACGTTCCGCGACAAGCTCTCCGTCATGCAAAATCACAATCGCTTTGACGCGTCGGTAAGGCGGCTGCGCGGGTTCGGCAAAAGCTCGATCCAACGCGGCTTCCAGCTTGGGCGACGGCGGCTCAACGTCCAGCGCCACTACAGAAGCCACTGCGGCCGAAGCTATATGCGTCTCGCTGCCGCGTTCCCCACTCGATGCGTCCTTCGGTTCATCGCCATGCACGAGCACGCATCCATATCCTTCGCGATACACAGCACGGCTCTGGAAGCCTCCCCGCCAGGTCGCGGTAACCTGCCTCGCCTCTCTGTCCACATTGTATTTCAGGTGTTTCGCAAGCTGCGTTTGCCCCGGAATCGGCTTCACGGCCTCTGCGTACAAAACATCCGGATCGACTCTAGAAACGAACGCGCCGGAGCACAGCGTTTTGCTAACCACCGCGGTACCTACACGAATCCCTCGTCCTGCGCGATGAACGAACCACGCGCATCCGCCGAGCAACACCACACCACCGAAAATCAAAATCGCCGATCGGGATTTTCGAGTCATTTCAGCCCTGCGTCGCCACAGACGAAGCCACAAGTCACAGTCCAAGCATGATACGCGTCGACGCCACGATTAGTTCCGTCCCAATGTAGTGGCCGAACTTCAGATCGGCCAGAAAAAGTTCAGGAGCCGATCCGCGCCTATCTGGGCTGATCAGGGCAAACAAACTCGCCGTCCACAGCCGTAAGCGTAACGTCGCGAGTCTCCGCGCTTCGAATCATCTTCTGATGCAAATGCAAAGTCGCGCCGCTGGCTTTCCCAATCGTCGCAGTGAACACCTGTTGCTGGTCTTCAACAACACGCAACGTATCCGGCTGCGCCTTATCCACCGACCAAACCGCGATTCGATACGTCTCCACGCAGGAAGTCTCCAGCAAAGTGCCATTCGAAAGGAAAATATAAATGGCTCCAGAAGCCGGGCCATAAGACGCATTGGAAACGCGCCATATGCGATTGAGCAGCGGCGCGAAGGAAGTTTTGGAATCGCCAGCAGAATTTTGTCCAGCCGCACCGGAATCCGCGTTCGTGGGAGTTGTCCCGGTCGTAGCAGTCTTCGAGCAGGCCGCGAGCCACACGGTAAACACGCAAACGGCAGTCAACGAACCGCGAGACACTCTCATTCTCCCTTCGGCCTGCGGTAAATCGTGCCGCCCTTCATCACGAAACCGACATGCGTCAGCGCGCCGATATCGTCCACCGGATTGCCTGGCACCGCAATAATGTCCGCAAAATATCCGGGCTTGAGTGCTCCAATCTCATTCTGCCAGCCAAGAAGCTTTGCCCCGTTGAGCAGCCCTGCCTGTAACGCCTCACGCGGCTTCATCCCGTATTGCACCATCAGCACATATTCGCGCGCCTGCGTGCCATGCGGAAAAGGCCCCACGTCCGATCCAACCGCCATAGGCACGCCGGCGGCAAGTTGCTTGTGAAATTCCTGAACGTGAATGTCGAGCATCTCATGCTCGCGCTTCGCCATCTCGGGCGTGGCGGCATGCTCCGCGAAATATTCGGCAATGGCAAACGTGGGCACGGCAAAAATTTGTTTTTGCTTCATCAGCCGCATGGTTTCATCGCTCAGCTGATACGCATGGTCGATCGAAGCCACGCCCGCCTGCGCGGCATAAAGAGTGCCCGGCTCGCCGGTGGCATGAACCGCAACGCGCTTTCCGGTGCGCGCTGTTTCCGAAATCGCCACTGCAAGTTCCGCTTCCGTATATTGATACGGAGTAATGAGCCGTCCGTCGCGCACCGAATCCGGACCCGTTTCGTAGATCTTGATGAAGTCCGCGCCTTCTTTCACCTCTTCGCGAATAGCGCTGACCAATTGTTCGGGCGAATTAGCATAGGTCGCGTTCGAGAGCACGCGTTGCTCCGGATTAAAGTGCATCGCGTCTTCGTGCCCGCCAAGAATGTCGATCGCATTTCCGCTGATGCGCAGGCGCGGCCCGGGTATCGAGCCAGCATTAATGGCATTACGTACCGCCGTGTCGGCAGAGCCCGCGCCTTCCGTGCCCATATCGCGCTCGGCCGTGAACCCGGCCATCAGATCTTCGCGCGCCGCCAGCGTAGCGGTAATCGTGCGCTGCGGCACGGATTCCTCAACGGTTTGCAAATCCTCGGCGCCGGGATGCAGAAACAGATGGACGTGCGCATCAATCAGCCCAGGCAACAGCGTCATATCGCCCAGATCAATGACTTGAGCCCCGGCCGGATGCTTCACCGTCGCCCCAACTTCAACGATGCGCTCTCCCTGCACCAGCACCTCGCACGGCGCAACAATCTTTCCCGTCTCGATGTCGAGCAACCGAGCGGCATGCAGCACGATGGAAGAACTTTGACCAGGACCCGTCTGCGAAAGGATGGAAACGGGAACGACCAGCACGACCAGCGCAATGAACGTTAGGCGGAACAGAGAAACGTGTTTCGGCATGGCCGGAATCATATCACTCCCGCACACGCTTCCGTCGGTTTGCAAATCTTGCCGGCCTCCACGCAACCTAAAGCAAATTGCCCCATCGCACTGGGTGAATTTTTCGTGAAAACGGCCGAAGGCAAGAGTCAGGTACAATGCGCGGCGGAGGAACAATGGTCAGGAAAACACGAAGAGAGTTCTTGGGGGAAACCTCTTTGCAAGTGGTGGCGGGGGTGTTGGGCGGGGGCGCAACGATCGCCGCGGCGCGCGAGCAAGATCCTTCGCAACAGGCTCCGGCGCAGCAGCAGCCGGCGGGCGCGCCACCGGCATTTGGCACCAGCCCCGCCGTGGGACCAGAAGTAACCCCGGAAACTTTCGTCGAAGCAGAAAAGCTCGTGCAGGTGAAAATGAACGAAGCCGACCTGACGCAGGCCGCCTCCAGCTGGCGCGGAAATATGGCCTCGCTCTACGAACGCCGCACAGGCCCGCGCAAAATCTCGCTCGAGCCAACCCTAGCTCCCTTCTCTCGATACCAAAGCCTGATGCCCGGCCAAAAAATAGCGGCCACAAGAAATCAGTTTGTGCGCAGCAAAAGCGATCCGGGACCATTTCCCGCCAACGACGAAGACATCGCGTTTGCTCCGGTAACCAAGCTCTCGCGCTGGATCGAACACAAGAAATTATCTTCGAAGCGCCTGACGCAAATTTATT
This sequence comes from Candidatus Acidiferrales bacterium, assembly GCA_963701055.1. Taxonomy (GTDB): domain Bacteria; phylum Acidobacteriota; class Terriglobia; order Acidiferrales; family UBA7541; genus Acidiferrum. Next base: position 4,035,443 of record OY969563.1, read on the forward strand.
TGAAGCGCATCGAGCAGTACAACCCAAAGCTGCGCTGCGTAATCACCTTGACACGCGAATTGGCACTGCAACAAGCGAACGAAGCGGATGCGGAAATTGCCGCCGGGCGTTATCGCGGGCCGCTCCACGGCATTCCCTGGGGCGGAAAAGATCTCCTCGACACGGCGGGAATCCCCACAACCTATGGCGCCGAGCCGTATCGCAACCGCATTCCCGATCAGGACGCCGCGGTGGTAAAGCGCTTGAATGATGCGGGAGCGGTTTTGATCGCAAAGCTAAGCCTCGGAGCGCTGGCGCTGAACGACATCTGGTTCGGCGGCCAAACCATGAATCCCTGGCTGCTGGAAGAAGGCGCGTCTGGCTCCAGCGCGGGCCCGGGAGCGGCCACAGCGGCCGGCCTGGTGGGCTTCTCCATCGGCAGTGAAACCGGCGGCAGCATCGTTGCGCCCAGCATGCGTTGCGGCGTCACCGGATTGCGTCCCACGTATGGCCGCGTGCCTCGAACCGGCGCGATGACGTTGTGCTGGTCACTGGACAAACTTGGCGCGATGACCCGCGGCGTGGAAGATTCTCTTCTGGTGCTGAACGCCATCTCTGGCCCCGATCCCGGCGATGTCTCCAGCCTTCCGTGCACGCTAGATTTTGACGCGAACGCCAGCGTGAAGGGCCTGCGCGTAGGCTATTTCCCCGCGTGGATGAAGCAAGCGCCCGCAACAGGCGTGGATCGAAAAGCGCTCGATACCGTCAAGAAAGTCGGCATGGAACCAGTGGAAGTAGAAATACCGGATTGGCCGTACGACTCGCTGAATCTAATTTTGTTCGCGGAAGGCGCCGCCTCATTCGAAGAGCTCACGCTGAGCGGCGGCCTCAGCCAGTTGCGCGAGCAAACCTACGATGCGTGGCCTAACATTTTTCGCCAGGCGCGATTCTTGTCCGCAGTGGATTTCGTTCAGAGCGACCGCTTCCGCCGCAAAGTATGCGAAGAGATGGCTCGCGTCTTCGACAAAGTGGACGTGCTCCTCGTTCCCTCTCTCCGCGACGATATTTTGACCATCACCAACAACACCGGCCATCCATCCCTAACCATGCGCGCGGGATTCGTGGAAGTGGCCGAGGCTCGCAGCGATTGGGCACCCGACCCTTCACGGCCGTTGCCGAAATTTTCACCCCCACGACGAGTGCCCCACGGCGTCACGTTGATCGGCAGGTTATTCGACGAAGGAACCGTGGGCCGCGCTGGTATTGCGCTGGAAAACGCATTCGGTGTTGTGCAGGAACGCCCGCCAGGTTTTTGAACTCACACCGATTTTTCCAACGCCTCGGCCATCTCACGCAACTTGAGAACCGTGTTCCAGTTCCGCCCCGTGGACGGAATACCCAGCGCTTTATTAATAGCCGGCCATGGAAGTTTGCTTCTCCCCATGCCGTTCTGGAAATAAATGTACAGCTCACTTCCGCGCGCGTGCAATTCCTCGCCCCGCATATCCAGTTTCGAAAGACTGTCGCGCGCAGCCTTTCCAGGATCGCCGGTAAGAAAAGCCACCATCAGCTTTGCCGGCTCGATGTCATGCCGTCCGGCGAACGGATTCTTTGCAATCACGCGGCGCATCTCTGCCGTAGTCCGCAGAATCACGTCAGGCTGGAAACCCGCCTCCGCGTGAATAGCGCCGCTGATCCGCCGCGAGAGACCATCCAGGTTTTTCTCCTTGGAAACGAAAACTGCGTTGCCGCTCTGCACGTATGTTTGCACGCACTCAAGCTTCAGCGATTCGCACAATGATCGAAGCGCCTCCATCTTGATCTTGTTGTGACCACCGACGTTGATGGCTCGCAGCATGCAGATAATTGCGGGCATATCGCCGTAAGTATAGCCCGGGATTGCCGTTCACTACCCCGCGGACCCGAGGCGCGTCTATACTTTGAAGGTTAGCTGCGAGAAGTGTCCGCGTAGCAGGGGAGCCGAGATGAAACTATCTGAAAGCTTTTCGAAATTTGCGTTGAGCGGCGCCGCAATTCTCGCGCTGGCCGGTGCTCTTGCCACGATACGCGCGCAGGAAACCGCAACAGCGGAGACGCACGGCATCCAGACCGCCAACATGGATCGCTCCGTAAATCCGGGCGACGATTTTTATCTTTACGCAAACGGCGCTTGGATCAAGCGCACGGAAATTCCACCCGACCGCTCCCGCATCGGCGTATTCACGAAGCTTGATGAAATCAGCACCAAACGCACCGCCGCGCTGATCGAGGAAGCCGCCAAAGCCAACGCCGCCGCCGGCACCGGTACCAGAAAAATTGCGGACCTCTATAACTCCTACATGGACGAAGCGGGAATTGAAGCGAAGGGTTTGTCCCCGCTGAAGCCGCATCTCGAAACCATCGCCCAGATCAACGACAAGCGCGAACTCGCCTTCGCTCTCGGAAAAACATTGCGCGCCGACGTCGACGCACTCAACAACACGAATTTCCACACTCCAAATCTTTTCGGCCTCTGGGTAGCTCCCGGCTTCAACGACTCCGAACACTACGCGGCCTACCTCCTACAAGGCGGCCTGCAATTGCCGACACGCGATTATTACCTGGCGGACAGCGAACACATGAAGCAACTCCGGGCAGCCTACGAAATTCACGTTTCAACGATGCTGAAACTCGCCGGCTTCACGGACACAGACGCGCGGGCCAAGCGCATTGTGGAACTGGAACACGCTATCGCCGACAAACACCTCAGCCTGGCGGACAACGAAGACATTCACAAAGCCAACAACACCTGGAGTCAGTCCGATTTCTCCACGAAGGCCCCGGGCTTGGACTGGTCTCAATATTTTCGTGGCGCAGGATTAAGCAATCAGGCCAGCTTCATCGTGTGGCAACCGACGGCGTTCACGGGCGAATCCGCACTGGTGGCTTCGGAGCCGCTCGAAACCTGGAAGGATTGGCTCGCCTACCACGCCATCGAAGGGGCCGCAGGCGTGCTTCCGAAAGCCCTCGCGGACGAGCAATTCGCCTTCTTTGGAAAGACTATGACCGGCGCGCAACAGCAAAGTCCCCGCTGGCAGCGCGGAGTTCGTGTGGTCAACATATTCCTGGGCGACGATGTCGGTAAAATTTATGCCCAGCGCTATTTCCCACCGGAAGCCAAAGCGCGAGCAGAGGCGATGGTTGCGAATCTGATCGCCGCATTCCGCAAGCGAATCGATGCTCTAACCTGGATGGATCCCGCTACGAAGGCGGAAGCGCAAGCGAAGCTTACAACTCTCTACGTGGGCATCGGCTACCCGGAATCGTGGAAAGACTATTCCGGCTACGAAGTGAAAGCCGACGACATTTTCGGAAATCTCTGGCGCGGCCGTATGTTCGACTATCAGATGGATGTGGCGCGCTTGGGCAAGCCCGTAAACCGCCACGAGTGGACCATGACGCCCCAGACCGTAAATGCCGTGAACCTCCCTTTGTACAATGCGTTGAGTTTCCCGGCAGCCATTCTTCAGCCCCCGTTTTTCGACGCGAAGGCCCCGGATGCAACGAACTATGGCGCGATCGGCTCGGTGATCGGCCACGAAATCAGCCATACGTTTGATACCGAAGGCAGCGCGTTCGATTCGAAAGGCCGCGTGCGCAATTGGTGGACTGATGCGGACCTGAAACACTTCGAAGAGGCAACAGCGCGGCTAGCGGCGCAGTATGACACCTACAAACCCTTCCCCGATCTTTCTGTGAACGGCAGACAAACACTCGCGGAAAATATCGCCGACGTGGCCGGTATCTCCGCCGCGTACGATGGTTATCACGCGGCACTCGCCGGCAAACCAGCTCCGGAGCAGGATGGATTCAACGGAGATCAGCAATTTTTCATTGCCTTCGCGCAAAACTGGGGATCGAAATCGCGGGAAGCCGCATTGCGCCAGCAAGTGGCCACCGATCCGCACGCCCCCGCGCAATACCGCGCCGACACCGTGCGCAACATCGACGGCTGGTATGCCGCCTTCGACGTCAAACCGGGAGAAACCCTATACCTGGCTCCGCCAGACCGCGTCCGCATCTGGTAATTTTTTTGGAGTGCGGCGGCCCAGCCGCCGCTTTTTCGGTGAAAGCGTCACCGGTCAAATTCCAATTCGTCCGCGATTCGTGCAGCGATCTTGTAGTTTGTTTGAGTGGCCGCGATTGTCGTTTGGGAAGCGCGACTTTATCCGTAAAAGCGGCGGCTGGGCCGCCGCACTCCAAATTACTTCTTCACCGCCCGATCCTTCAGCAAATTCTTTAACTCAGACATAAATTCCTGCACATCCTTAAAGTCCATATACACACTCGCGAATCGCACATATGCCACTTTATCCAGCTTTTTCAGCCGGTGCATGATCATCTCGCCGATCTCCGTGGTCGTCAGTTCCCTTTCCGTCGCTTCGTGTACCACGCCTTCGATTTCGTCGACGATCGATTCCAGTTTCGGCGTCGGCACCGGCCGCTTCTCGCATGCTTTCAACAAACCCTGAAGAATCTTTTGCCGTTCAAAGCGTTCCCGCCGCCCATCTTTCTTGATCACCATGTACGGAATTTCGTCGATGCGTTCGTAGGTAGTAAAACGCCGCGAACATTTCAGGCATTCGCGGCGCCGGCGAATCGTATCGCCCGTGCGGCCTTCGCGAGAGTCGATTACCTTGTCATCCAGATGCGCACAAAAAGGACACTTCACTCTGGGGATTCTCCTGTCACTTACGGAAGAGAATAGCAGATTCCCGATGGCGGATGTTTGCGTGATGCGGTTGAAGAGGCAAAAGCGCTGCAATCCACCGCGCTCCAAAGGAACTAGTTGGGATTCGGCGGATGGTCCAGAATTTCGGCGTCGATTTCTTCGTTTTCATGCTCCTGCATACGCCGCACTTCGCCCAGCGACAATCCCTCGCGCAGCAACAGCGGCACGCCGGCCAGCGAGCACGACGCAAACGTAATCAGCCAAAGCACCATGGCTGCCGCCACCGCCGATTCCGGTCCCACTCCGTACAATTTCGTGAACGCCACAATCGACAGCGCCTGCGACCCTCCGCCCACTCCCGGCAATTGCACCGCCGATCCCACCAGCGTGAACACCAGAACCAGCATCGCGTCGGAAAATGTCAGCGTTCCCAGCCGCCCCCCAAAACTTTTTATGATCAGGAAATAACAGAACACCACAAGGAACCAGTGCAGCAGCGAGAGAAACACCGCAGCGAACACATCGCCCCACGTGCGTATCGTCTGCACGCCGCGAGAAAACCCAATAAGAATGCGCGCCACTTTCGCACGCCAGCCATGCGCCGTCAGCCAGCCTTCCATCCGGCGCTCTAGAACCGCCGAACCATGCAACCGCAAATAAACAAGTCCGGCAATCGCCACGATCGCGCCAACGGAAAATGCCGTGCCCGCCGTACGCGCGGCTTTTTCGAACGCCGAACCGGTCCCTTCCGCCGTCAGATGCCCCGAAGATTCAAACACCAGCAATCCCACCGCGGCCAACACCGCGGTCGAAGCCGCGTCCAAAATGCGTTCCAGCGCATAAATACCAAATGTGTCGGCAATCGGAATTTTGTCTTTGCGCGCGATCAGCAGCGGCCTGACGGGCTCCGCGGGACGGCCAAGCAGAAAAATGGCGCTGAACCCCGCCAAGTTCATCGCATAAATATTCCAAAACTTCGCAGATCCCACGTGCGCCTGGAACCGTTGCCAGCGCAAAGAGCGCACCGCGTAGCACGCATAGATAACGATCAGGGCAAGAAAAAGGTAGACGTAATTCGCGCTGCGAATCGCGTCCCACAACTTGGCGCCACTGAATTGGCTAAGGTGCAACAGGCCGCGTGATCGATACAGCAAAAACCCCACAACGAGCGCGGCAATACCCGCCAGCCACCACTTCCTCGACTTAAAGGACATATAAAATCAGCGTAGCCAGATTCTCCCGAAGATGCAAACTCCTGGGCGCCCCACTCTGAGCGCCGTTCGCTAAGGGTGGATCTCGGATTGTCTTAGTGGCGCAGGCACTCCTGCCGGTGTCTTGGGTCTAGTAGCCGGCATCTTGGGTTGCCGTTCTTGTAGGGACCGACTTCCGAGGCGGGTAGTTCTCCGCTGCTGCACATAAATGCCCTCTCATACACCACAAATTACGAAATTCTTCGTGGTTTTCCCCTCCGCCAAGGTAAGCAATTCAATCGCAATGCCTTGTACCTGCACGCAGACAAAGGTAAGATGCCGCTCAGGTTGGTCGGTTGGGGTCGCCTGTGCAGGGGAACTTTTGCGGGGCAATTTACGTTCCATTAGATGACAGGCTGAGTAGCTCTAGTAAAGAGTTATGCCTGAGCAGGTTACTGGAGAATGGGGCTAAGAAAGCTTGGAGCAGGATGCCCAACTGGTCCAGCGTTGCCTCCAGGGCGATGGCTCGGCCTGGGAGGAACTTGTGCGCCGCCACTCGCGCCGCATTTTCAATGTGTGCTACCGCTTCGTCGGCAACCGCACCGAGGCCGAGGATATTTCCCAGGAAGTTTTCCTGCGGGTATATCGGACTCTCGCGAGTTACCGCTCGGCACACGGAGGATTTGCCACGTGGATGACCAGCGTCACAAGGAATTTGCTGATCGACCACTACCGCCGAACCAAGCGCGACCGGCAAACCGACTCTCTCGACGATGCCATGCCCGTCGTGGAGAACAAGGAATCGGCGGCACGGCGACCGGATCAGCAGGCGCTGTCGAACGAATTGAGCGGCCAAGTACAATCGGCGTTGACACGGCTTTCGCCGGAACTGCGCGAGGCGGTTATTTTGCGGGACTTGCAACAACTCGACTATGCGGAAATCCAGCAGGTGCTGGAAGTGCCGGAAGGCACGGTGAAGTCTCGCATCAATCGCGGGCGCATCGAGTTGGCAAAGATTTTGCAGCAAATGGGCGTGAGGCCGTCATGACGGCGCGCGTAAACACAACGGATTTTGTAATTCTAGGAACAGAGGAAACTCTGTCCGTGGGGGTCGAACGATGACCTGGACATGCGACCAAATTGAAGCACAACTGAGTGACTACCTCGAGGGACTCCTGCAGGCTCCCGAGCGCGCGGCCTTTGAAGCCCACGCAAATACTTGCCCGGAGTGCGCCCCGCTGCTGGCTGAAGTTCGTAGCCTAATGAACGAATTGCATGCCATGGAAGAAGTGGAAGCGCCTCCCCAGTTGGTGTACTCGATCCTGGACAAGACCCTGGGCCCGCGCGAAACAATAAGCGGTTGGCAGGCTTTCCGGAAATTCCTGGCGGGTTTTGCAACACCGAAATTCACCTACGGCGTCGCCAGCGTGATGGCCACCTTGATCATCGTGTTGAGCGCTTCCGGAATTTCTCTGCGCAAGCCGAAGCTGGCGGATTTGCATCCCGTCAATGTATACCGCAACACAGATCGCCGCTTGCATCTCGCCTATGCCGGCACGGTGAAGTACGTCAGCGACTTGCGCGTCGTGTACGAGATCCAGTCTCGCCTGCGCCAGGATCAGAATGAATTGCAGGTTGTGCCGGAAGATAATGCGCCGAAGACTCCGCCGGAAAAGCCGAACGACGATCACACCCGCGTGCAGCCAAAGCAGCAGAATCGCGCCAATGAGCTTGCCCATCAGGTCGAATTGCTGGCCGCGGAAGGTCCCATGGTGTTTGAGAGGAGCTTTCGATGAAATGTGCGGTGCATCCAGATGTGGAGGCATCGGGCTATTGCCGGAACTGCGGGAAGCCGCTTTGTCCGGCATGCGTAAGGCAAGTGCGTGATGTTTTCTATTGCGAAGATTGCTTGGCCAAAGTAGTCGGATTGCCGTCGACGCCCGCGAACACAGCGGCCCCGGTTGTCTCCGCGGAAGGCGTAATAACGCCGCAAGTGCCGCCCGTCGGTGTGCCTGTTCCGGCTGCTACTCCCTCCGGACAGCCGGTACTCGCTTTCCTTCTTGGATTAATTCCCGGGCTGGGCGCCATCTACAATGGGGAATACAACAAAGCGCTTCTCCACATCGTGATTTTCGCCGGCATCATTCTGGGAATCAGCCTCGATCTCGGAGACGGCGCGGAAGCCGTTTTGATCTGCGCGCTGGTGGTGTTCCCCTTCTACATGGCCATCGATGCGGTGCGCACGCTGAAATCCAAGCAAACTGGCGTCACCTACCAGGATCCGGTCGAGAATTGGACCAAGCAACGCTCCTTCGGCCCGATTTTGCTGATTGGCCTTGGCGCGCTTTTTCTTCTGAAGAATTTTGGAGTGTTCGATTTCTTCCGCATGCGCGAGCTGATCTTCCCCTTGATCCTGATCGGAATTGGCGTGTTGCTGCTCAGAAATCGCGTGGGCGGGCAGAGTTAAGGAAAGGAATCGTATGAGCGGGCAAACACGATGCCGGTGCCAAAGCTGCACGATCCGCGGAATGATGGGCCCCGCGATTCTCATCACACTGGGCATTCTTTTCCTGCTGCATCAGGTGCGCGGCGGACGCTTTGATTTCGGCAACACCTGGCCGGTGATCCTGATGGTGATCGGCGTGTTATTGCTGGCGTCTTCCTTGGCCCCGCGCGACGGCCACATGGAACCTCCGCCGCCCATCGCGCCGCAACCGCCGCCCCCGGCAATGCCACCCCCCGTTCCTCCACAAACTCCATATAGCAGTCAGGGGCAATAGGAAAACCATGGCGGGCACCCGGTCGCGCAGCAGCGGTCTCTTCTCCGGTTTGGTGCTGATCTCGGTAGGAATCCTCCTCCTGCTGCACAATTACGGACATTTAAATTTGAGCGTGTTTTTCACGCGCTGGTGGCCGCTGCTGATCGTGTTCTGGGGCGTCGTGAAACTATATGAGCGCACCGCGGGACAGCGCTTCGGCGGCGGGAGCGGCGGAATCACCGGCAACGAAATCCTGCTCGTGCTGAGCATGCTGGTGCTGATGGGTATTGTCGTCGCCGTGGATGTAGGCAAAGAAAAACTCGGCGGCCTGGTGGAAGTCCCGGGCGACAATTTCGAGTACGACGTGGACGTCACGCCGAAAACCATTCCCGCGAACGCCCCCGTCAGCATCCGCAATGTCCGCGGCGATATCACCGTGCGAGCTTCGGACGACAACCAGATCGAAGTTTCCGCCAAGAAAAATGTGCGCGCCTGGAACGACAACGACGCCGAACGCATTGCCAAGCCTGTTGCCGTCGAGATCAGCCAGAATGGCGACAGCTTTGAGGTGCATCCCACTGGCTATGACACGTCCGATGCGCGAATCAGCGTGGACCTCGATGTCGCCGTGCCGAAAAAATCGCCGCTCACCGTGAAAACCGATAAAGGTGATGTGACCATCTCGGATTTCGCCTCCGATGTCAGCGTCTCCAATCAAAACGGCGATGTGGACGTCCGCGGAACCACTGGCGCGGTTCTGGCAGAGATGCGCAAAGGCGACGTGAAAATTAACGACACCACCGGCGACGTGAAAATCTCCGGCAAGGGCGGCGAAATCGAAGTGAACGACACTTCGGGCAGCTTGACAGTGGAGGGCGACTTCTACGGCCCCGTGCGCGCCGACAAAGTGACGAAAGGCGTTCGCATGGTTTCACCGCGCACCGATCTTACCGCCTCCGCCCTGGCGGGCCACATGGAAGCCGGCAGCGGTAACCTGGACCTAATCGATGTGCCGGGAATCGTCAACCTGCGCACCCGGGATACGGAAGTCAACGTGGAGAATCCCGGCGGCAAGGTCAACATCGATAATCGCAACGCGCAAACCACAGTCCGCTTCACGTCCGCACCAAAAGACGATGTCACCATCACCAATTCTTCTTCGGGAATTTCTCTATCGATTCCGGGCAGCTCCAGCTTTGAAGTAGTTGCCGATTGCCGAAATTGCGATATTGAATCCGAATTTTCCGGCCTGGATCAAACTAAATCCGAATCGGGCGATTCGCACCTCGCGGGCAAATACGGTTCCGGCAAAGGCCCCAAGATCACGCTAAAAACCAGCTACGGCAACATCGAACTGCGCCGAACCTCCATCGAGCCAAGGCCCATGCCCACACCGAAGCCCGTGCCGATGCCCAAGCCCTTCGCCGTGCCCGCGCCGCCTAACCCGCCCGTCCCGCCCGCGACAGAGCAATAAAGGGGAACTGTCGCCGCACAGCAATCAGCAAACAGTTCAGGATTTTAGTGTTTGCTCACGCGAGGTCAGCGCCAACCGCAACGGTGCTTTCTCCGCCGGGCTGACCATGAACATCGATCTCGGCTGCATGCCAAACATGCGCGCCACCAACGCATCCGGCATTTGCTGCAGGCGCGTGTTGAACACCGTAATCGAATCGTTGTAGAACTCCCGGCGATCCGCAATCTGGCTTTCCAGTTCAGAGACGCGCTTCTGAATCTCCAGAAATGACGTGTTAGCCTGCAGCGTCGGATAATTTTCCGCTACCGCCAGCACTTTTCCCACAGAGGTGGACACGCTCTCGCTGGCTTGAACTTTTTGGTCAAGTGTGGAGGCTGATCCGTACCGCGTCCTTGCCTCGATCAGCGTTTGCAGCGTTTCTCGCTCGTACTGCATGTAGCCCTTGCAAACATCCACCAACCGGGGCACCTCATCGTGCCTTTGCTTCAGGAGCACATCGATGTTCGCCCAAGATTTATCAATGTCGTTGCGCATCGCCACCAGGCCGTTGTAAATCAAACCAAGATAGAGCAGCGCTCCCGCCGCGGCGAACAAGATCATCAGAGCAGGAATCAATCCCATACGCGCGCCTCCACGCGACTAACCAATCCCTCGAAGATAGAGCATCAAAATATACAAACACACCAGGGCCACAACCGGCCCGCCCCAAATGTACGCCACGGACTTCCACGCCAGCGCGCCCACCAATTCCCTCTGGCTGTGCCCGGAAATCGCGAAAGGTTCATTGCGTTCGCCCTTTCCGATGGCCACGCTCGGATGTGGATCAAAATCGCCAAATGCGGATTTATCCAGAGAGGGCGTCGCAACCTTGAAATTGCCGTCCATCGCAAGAGCCACGGCGCCGTGCGCCAGCGAGTCCTCATTCGGCGGGTGTAATTGAACAACAGCGGTCTGTACCTGCACGCCGGGCACGTAGCTCAGTACTTTGGCGATCGTGGAAGCAGCTCCGGCTGGTATGTTCGTCGCCAAAGTGCCGCCAAAAGAAAGGTCGCTCGCGGCTCCGGGAAACTGGATCGAAACGTTCGCCGAGGTATTGGCGTGCGATGACGCAAAACCGCTATTCCCCTGCGTATTTTCTCCCAAAGTCCCAAACACAAACAGCGGCATGCCTTGCGGGATAATGCGCTCCTCCAGTTTCAATTTCTCATACGGAACCAGTCCCCGCTTTACCAGGAAATTTTGCAAATGGGGCGGCAAAAGATCGCGCGTGCGAAAAAACGAAGCGCCTATTTGATCCGAAAAACTTCGGTGCACATCCAGCTCCGCGCCTTTCGGATCGATCAGAACTCGTCCGGTGCTGTCCTCCAGATAAAATGGCACGAACAAGCTTTCGTCGAGCACCGATTTCCACGAATGTTCTTTTCCGGTGTCCACCCATTGCCAGGCCTGCACGCGATAGTAGTAACAAGGCTCGCCGGTGACCGGCGCGGCAAGCACATGGGGGCCAACAGGCGTTCCCATGACTTCCACGAGTCCAACGGAAGCGCTGTGAATCCGTGAAAGTGGCGTATTCAGAATCATTCGCTTGAACCGCAGCATGCGGAAACCCTGATAGAAAACGACAGGGCCGCCCACAAGCCCTGCGAGGCACACGAGCAGGAACCAAAAGCCCAGCGAGTTCGCGTAGAGCAGCGAGCAAAAGAATGGCGGAAACATAAGAATCACGATCCTGAACCGATTCGGGTCGACTTAAACTCAGTGTATAACGCGAGGACAGACGGCCGGAGAAAGCGTCAATCGTGGTTGGCTTAGTAGGAAAGGGCGATTATGCGGATACGCTGGGTTCACTCGCAAGCCGTCGAAGCTCCTGGAAAAAAGTAGGGTACGAAACGCCCGCGCAATCCGAATCAAGAATCCGCGTTTCGCCCGATGCCGCCAGTCCCGCCACCGCGAACGCCATCGCGATCCGGTGATCGCCGTGCGGATCAATTTCCGCGCCATGAAGTTGCCCCGCGGCGCGTCCTTCGACCCGCAAGCCATCGGGACGTTCCTCCACCGTTGCACCCATGCGTTTCAGATTTTCCGCCAGCGCGGCGATGCGATCGCTTTCCTTCACGCGCAATTCCCCGGCATCGCGTATCTCAATTCCCTGTTCCGTATGCGGCCCGAGCGCCGCAAGCATCGGCAATTCGTCAATCAGCAGCGGTACCAGGTCGCCGGAAATAAGTCCGCCCTTCAGTTGCGCGCCTTTGATCGAAAGGTCGCCGATCAGTTCGCCCTGCTTGGTCTGCAGATTCACCACCGTCACCGCCGCGCCCATCTGCGTGAACAAATCAAGGATGGCGGAGCGCGTGGGATTCAAACCAACGTTGGCGATATACAAATTTGATTCCGACAGCAGTGACGCCGCGGCAATAAAAAACACCGCCGAAGAAAGATCGCCCGGAATATCCGCCGAAATGGGTCGCAGCGCCGGATTCCCGTTCGCACCAGACGCCAATCCCTGAATGGACACCGTACGACCTTCTTTGCGTATGGGCGCATCAAACTCAAGGAGTGCTAATTCCGTGTGATCGCGGGTAGTCGCGGGCTCCGTAACCGAAGTTTCGCCATCGGCGTATAGCCCCGCAAGCAGCACCGCGGATTTCACCTGCGCACTGGCCATCGGCATTTGATACTGAATGGCGCGCAGCTTGCCGCCGCGAATTTCCAGTGGCGGAAAGTTTTCGTCGCGTCCGCGAATGTCCGCGCCCATTTCGCGCAGCGGGGTCATCACGCGCTTCATCGGCCGCTTTTGCAACGACGAATCGCCGGTAATCTTCGTGGTGAACGATTGCCCGCTCAGTATTCCGGACAGCAACCGGATGGTCGTGCCGGAATTTTCCGCGTCCAGCGTGCGCCACGAGCTTTTCAACCCGCGCAGGCCGTGCCCGGTGATCTGCACCGTCGTGCCGTCCACTTTCACGCCGGCGCCGAGCGACTTCATGCAGCCAAGCGTGCTATGGCAATCGCGCGCCGCCGCAAAATTGCGCAGTTCGCTCGTGCCATTCGCCAGCGCCGACAACATTGCGTAACGGTGCGAAATGGATTTATCGCCGGGCAGTTCGAGCGCTCCGGAAAGTGCTTTGATGGACTGAATAGTTTCGGATTTCACGGTGGTTTCCAGTTTAGCATGCGGCATTCGGCTGGCGGCGCGTTGCTGACCCAGCGATCGCCGGCCCAGTCCGAGTCCAGAAAACTTCCCTGTACTGCTGGCCAGTTTTCCACGGGGAACTTATCGGCAATTCCTGCGTTAGTTATCTAGAGTGCAGTCCGTATCATGAAATGGAAGGCCCGAACTGTAGCGCAGGGCGAGTCTGCGTGCCCTGCGGCCTTTGTGACAAAGCACAAGCAACGAAACGAGGATGAATGTTCGCCCGTAAGACGTTACGCCAACTCTTCGCGAATGCCGCGATCGGCATTGCAGCCCTGTTCCTGGTGGGAGTATTGCTGGCCGCAATTCCCAACCATCACACGCCTGACGTAGCGCTGACAAATCCGCAAGATTCGCAAAGCGGCGCCGATCACGCCAGCATGCCCGGAATGACTATGGACGCCGACGACGCTTCCGTCGGTGAACACAACGCCATGGTCGACATGCAGCACATGCACTCCGGCGACACGCCGCACATGCACATGACTAAGCCGCGCCCCGCCACTGCCGAGGATCAGAAACGCGCCAACGAAATTGTCGAAGAACTTCGCGCCGGCATTGAGAAGTACAAGGATTACCAGGTGGCATTGAACGACGGCTACAAAATCTTCATGCCCAATATTCCGCAGCCGGAATATCACTTCACGAATTACGAAAACGGCTTTCTGGAAGCGTTCACCTTTAATCCCGCGCGGCCCACTTCCCTGCTCTACAGAAAAACTTCCAGCGGCTACGAACTGGTCGGCGCCATGTACACCATGCCCAAGCGCGCCACTGAAGAACAGCTGAACGAGCGCGTTCCGCTAAGCGTGGCCACTTGGCATCTCCACACAAATCTGTGCATGCCACCCAAGGGTGATCGCCGCCACGCCGACTGGATGAAATTCGGTCTGCGCGGTTCCATCACCACCGAATCAGCCTGCCACGCCGCAGGAGGCACCTTCTACCCCGTCATCTTCGGCTGGATGGTCCACGTATACCCCTACGAAGACAGCACCGCCAAAATCTTCGCGATGCATCACCACGAATAAGAGAGTCGGCAGTTATTAGTCTGTAGCTTGGGAAGCGGCTTAGCTTTCTTTCAGCTTCAGCCGGTGCTTATTCTCTTCCAGAAATGCGCGCAAGTCATTCGCCACATCCAGCAACCGGATCCACTGCTCGTAATACAGCGTGACCGGGAAACGCCCCAGGCCATACACGCTGACGCCGCCCTTCTCCCCCACGCGAAACTCCAATGTGCCCTTCTTCGGCCGCTCGGCTTTCTTCTCCAACTCCGCAATTCTGGCCAACAATTCTTCTTTGGTTGGTTCGGACATGGCGAATCTCCTGTGCTCAACATCCTCGCACAGTCCCGACGTTGCGCGCCACCTCCTGCGCGCCCCACCCTGAGCGCATTTGCGCACTGTGGATCGTGGGGTTCACGTAGTGCGCGGGTCTTTAGACCCGTTTCTCCTGGGTTCCTCTTGTGATTTCCACCACAACCGTGAAAACCAAAAAAATCGCCCTCCTGAGGAGTCCGCGAAGTGAAGAATCCTTCTTAGATCGATCCTCCTCCCACGCTGGGTGTCCCACACGCCGCAGTTGCGTGTGGGTCTTCGGGTACGACCTGTGGTCTCGGAGTTCTCCTCGCCACCAAAAGCCCCCCACTCACAACCCTACCAGGTTCCAGGACCTCTAAGACCAAGGGGCTAGGACGGTCTGACGGGAGGTTCAATTGCCCTCCCGCGCGCCGCCCGGTATCATGCTCCCTTCTTGTGGGGGTTACGTCTATCTGGCTATGGGCCAATACTTTCAACGCTTCACCATCGTTTCACTCACCGCCATTCTGTTGGGCGCGTTTTCCCAGCCAGCCAAGGCTCAACAAGCCCCCGAAATCATCCCCCTCGACCAAATCCGCGCAGGCATGCAGGGCTACGCCTACACCATCTTCGCCGGCAATCAGGTAGAAAAATTCGATCTGCAAGTGTTGGGCGTGATGCCCAATTTCCTCGGGCCAAAGCAATCCATTATTCTCGTCGAATTGAAAGGCCCGAAAGTCGAATACACCGGCGTAGTGGCGGGCATGAGCGGCAGCCCGGTATATCTCGAAGGCAAACTTGCAGGCGCGCTCTCGCTGAAATTGGGAATCTTCACCAAAGAAGCCATCGCCGGCGTAACGCCCATCGAAGATGTCTTGCGTCCCCCGGAGCCCAATGCCGGAACCCAAGCCGCACCGCAGCAATTTGAGTTGCCCAAAGATGCCGTTGCGCAAAACACGCTCCCCAGCGGCTCGACGTTACAGCCGATCGAAACGCCGCTGGTCTTCTCCGGTTTCCAGTCGGCAACCCTGCAACAATTCGCCGGACAGTTGCAGAGTTACGGGTTAGTTGCCACGCAAGGCGGCACCTCGGCAGACCAAAAGGACGACGCCCACGCGCACCTGTCGCCCGGTGACATGGCGGGAATGGTTCTCGTACGCGGCGATATGTCCATCAACTCCGCCTGCACCGTCACCGCCGTGCAGGGCGACCGCGTATTTTTGTGCGGCCATCCTTTCCTGAACCTCGGCGACATTCAGATGCCCATGGCGCGCAGCGAAGTGGTGACCACGCTCTCCTCTTCCCTGGCTTCCACGAAAATCGTCAACATGGGCGGCACCATCGGCACTATCACCAGCGACCACTTGACCGCCGTCACCGGGAAACTCGGCGCGCCACCGGAAATGATTCCGCTGGACCTTACCTTCATCACCGGTTCCAGCGAAAAGAAACTCCATTTCGAAATGGTGAATCATCCCAAGCTCACGCCGCTGCTCGTAGCCATGACCACCTTCAATGGCGTCACGCAGAATTCTTTCTACGGCGAAGGCACCACGCTGCACCTCACCGGCGAAATTCAGCTGAAAGGCCACGTCCCGGTAAAACTGGAAAACACCTTCGCGCCATCGGATTCTCTATTGCCAGACGCGATGCCGATTGCTCTGATCGTGCAGAGTGTTTTCGGCCGCCTGTTCACTAACAATTACGAAATCCCCGACGTCGAGCACGTTTCCTTGCGCGTGGAGAGCCTGCCGGGAAGAAATTCGTATACCATCGAAAGCGCCTGGCTCGAAAAAGGTGAAGCTTCGCCCGGCGAAAATCTGAAAGTCCGCGTTCTCCTTCGTCCGTATCGCGGCGCGCCTCAGATTGAAGAAACCACCGTGCACGTCCCCGATCAGATTGTCCCGGGAACCACCTTGCACGTGCAGGTCAGTGATGCGGACTGGATGAACCGCGCCTCTCGCGGTTTCAATTTCGCTGGCATGCCCGGTGGCACCTCCACCCCGGAAGGCCTGGACCAGTTGATTGGCGTCATCAATCGCGAGCGCCACAACGATCGCCTGTACGTCGGCGTGTTCGTTCCCGCACCCACCATGGTTTGGGACGACAAGGAATTGCCCAACGTGCCGCTTTCCACCATTAGCGTTGTTGATGGCCGCCCCGCGCCAGGCAGCGTGCAGGTTCTGCGCGAATCTTTGGCCAGCGAAGCGTCCGTTGTACTTGGTGGCCCTGTGTCGGGACTTATTTCGCTCAATTTACAAATCCGGTGACCCTGTCTATGTCGAATGCGCGCAAGAATTGTTCGCAACATCAAGATCCTCAACACCAAAATCAAAGTTATTTGTCATTCCGAGCGAAGTCCGCGAAGCGAGGAACCTGCTTTTCTTCCCGCAACAAAACCTGGCAACGACTTGTGCTCGCGTTCCTGCTCTTTGGCGTCGTCGCCACTTCCGCCATCGCCGATCACACCCGCCGCTGGAGGCAGTCGACCTACGAAGAATTTCTGAAAGGCAACGCGAAGGGCGTGGCCGTGCGCAGCGATGGGCACCTGGAACTTGCTCCGAAATTCACGTTGGTTGCCGATGCGGATGCATCCTACCTCTGGTCCCTAAAGACCGACGCCACCGGCGCGTTGTATGCCGGAGGCGGGTCACCCGCCAAGGTGTTCCGCGTCGATGCCGACGGAAAGCTCAAAACCATCTTCGAATCCAGCGATCTGCTGGCCCAGTGCATCACGTTTGACGCCAAGGGCACCCTCTACGTGGGCACCTCCCCAGACGGCAAGGTCTACAAAGTTTCCGCAAATGGCGAAAAAACTGTCTTCTTCGAACCGAAGACGAAATACATCTGGGACCTGGCTTTTGGTTCCGACGGCACCCTCTACGTTGCCACCGGCGACAAAGGGCAAATTTACGCGGTGTCTCCCGACGGCAAGGGCGACCTTTACTATGCCAGCGACGAAGCCCACATCAAGGTCCTCGCTTTTGATGGCAAGGGCAGCCTGATCGCCGGCACCGAACCGAACGGTCGCGTCCTGCGCATTGGCAATGCCGCCGGGAAAGCTGGCAAAAAACCTGCCGGTGGAACCGCCGATGGATTCGTCGTCTACGAAACTTCCAAACGTGAAATCACTTCTCTGGCGGTCGGCGCAGACGGAAGCATCTACGTGTCGGCGATCGGCGAAAAGCCGCGCGCGAACGCCCAGGGCCAAACCACCATTATCAGTACACCGCAAGGCACGGCCACGATTTCAAACGCCGGCGCACAGGGCGGAGTGATTTCCGCTCCCTTCGTAGCGTTTCCCCCAGCCATTTCCAGCAGCATTTACAAAATCGCGGCCGACGGCGTCCCCGAGGAACTGTGGACGTCGCGCGATGAGGTCGTCTACGCGCTTGGACTCAATCCCGACGGACGCCTTCTCGCCGGTACCGGAAACAATGGCTCGTTGCTGGTGATCGACGGCCACGGCGTGTACGCGCAGTTGGCAAAAGCCGGCTCCGCGCAAATCACCGGAATTTCCAGAGCGACAAACGGCAAGGTGTACCTCTGCACCGCCAATCCCGGAAAACTATTTTCACTGGGACCGGATTACGAAGCCGAAGGCACCTTCGAATCGCAATCCTTCGACGCCAGACTATTTTCGCAGTGGGGCCGCATTGAGTGGTGGGGACCACCAGCAACCACGGCAACAACCAAGAACACCAAGGAAAGCAAAGAACCGCGCCTGGAATTTTATGTGCGAAGCGGCAACACCGAAGATCCGGGCAAGGAATGGTCTCCCTGGGCTGGGCCGTACACTTCCAGCGATACGCCGGTACGAGCTCCCGCCGCGCGATTCCTGCAGTGGAAAGCCGTAATCCATGACGGCCGTCCCGGAGACGGTATCGACTGGGTGAGCGTGGCCTACGAGCCGAAAAACGTGGCTCCAATCATCGATGGAATTGCCATGCAGGATCCGGGAGTACGCGCGCAAGCGCCGCTCGGTATGATCAATCAGCCAGGCAACGTCTCGCTAAAGCAGCCGCCCGCGCCCAATCCCACCCCTGGCATGGTCGTCATCAGCAATAATCCAGCGCCTGGGTCGAAGTTCGAAATTCAGCCGCAAGGAACTTTGCAAAAGGGCTATCAGTCTGTCCTGTGGTCCGCGCACGACGATAACGAAGACGATCTGAAATATTCCGTCTTTTTTCGCGGAGAAAACCAGCAAGAGTGGCTGTTGCTTAAAGACAATCTCGATCAGAAATTCTATTCCTGGGACACCACGTCCATGCCCGATGGCGCTTACTATTTAAAGATTGTCGCCAGCGATGCTCCTTCCAATCCGCCGGAACTGGCGCTGCAGGCGGAACGCGAAAGCGAACGCTTCGAAGTTGACAACTCCACTCCCACCATCGGCAAAATCGAATCCAGCGCAACGGGCATGAACGCGGACCGCTCCAAGGGCGTATCCTACGATTTCCAGTTCACCGCCAGCCATCCAACCAACAGCATCGAGAGAGCGCAATATAGTGTCGACGGCGGCGAGTGGATTCTAGCCAGGCCCGTCAGCGGCATCAGCGATTTCAAGACCGAGACCTACTCCTTCACCGTCCGTGGACTAATGCCGGGCGAACACACCATCGCCGTCCGCGCCTACGATCGCTTCGAAAACATCGGCTCCGCCAAAACCACAATCCAAATCCCCACCAACTAATTATGGAGTGCGGGAGCCCAACTCCCGTTTTCCCGCAAACCCACACGCACCACAAACGACCAGTGGCAGCCCTCCTGGCGCGCCGTCTCCAACCCAATAGACGTCGCTCCGTCATTCCGAACGGAGTCCGCGGAGTGAGAAATGCATCCGCAGTCCTACATAACCCCAACCCGAGCAATTAACTTTTCCCAGGAAATCCGTACTACGGCTTAGGCGCGCCAGGCACCGGTGGCTGTGGCACGCGTATCGTCGGCCCAGCGGGCGCCTTTTTCGGCTCAATATACATCTCGATTTCCGCCCCAAATCCCATCCTGCCATCACTGTAGGCATCCGGCTTGGCATGCACCAGCCGCGCCCGGCAGTGCGTCTCATCCGCCTTGCCACCCGTCACTTCGCTCGGCATCACCAGCGTGGCCTCAATCGGCATTCCCACCTGCAACGGTGCCGAAGTGACAAAAAAGAACCCACCACGGGACAGATTCGTGGTTTCCGCGAAGTGTTCCGCGGGTCCCGAAGCCAGCCCCACTGGCCGAAAGCGTAGGGGGACACGGATACGAAAGCGCTCGAGCTGTCTACGTTCCGAATTGGCCAAAATACATCTCCGTGCCGGGCGCACCTGGGGACAAACCCGGAAAGCTTCTTGGACCCTAGGTTAGCAGAGGCGCATGCAGCGTCAAGACCCAGCGTTCGTAGTGCACTAGAGGGGGTACGCCCAGTATCAGCACATGCTCGCTTAAGGATTAGAGTTTACTGATCAATGCTCAGCGTCTCTTCGTAGGATCGCAGCACCGCTGCGCCCGTGCCCGCTGCATCTCCAAATCCCGACAGCCCCAATTCCACCTCGCTCCGCTACCGACGGGATGCTAACCCTACCCAATTCAGCAAAAAGAATGGCATAAGCATTGCACATGGAATCCGCGGGAAGTACAGTATTGCCTGCCGGAGACGCACTGCGATCGGCCGGCTCGAGGTCCCCGTAGCTCTCCTGCCCCCGCCAATCGAGCGCTAACGCCGAAAGCGAATTTCTGCGATTCTATGTGGTGGCGACCCGGAGGCGAAGGAGCGGCTACGTGAGCCAACGCCCTCGGGGAATGGAGGTCCAGTCCATGTTTCTCGATTATTACCAACTCCAGGAGCAGCCGTTTGGCGCGCTGGCCAGCCCGTCGCAGCTTTATCCCAGCCAGACGTACTGTGAAGCTCTGGAGAGCCTGAGCGAAACGATTTTGGGTGATCGAGCAAACCTGGTGCTGCTTGGCGAATCCGGCATGGGCAAGACCACGCTGCTTTTTCAAGTGCTCGAAGGTCTACGCGAAACTGGCCGCGCCGCATTCTTATTTCAGAAGCACTGCACCTCTCGCGACATCCTGCAATTCCTCCTCAGCGGCATGGGAGTGGATTCATCCTCCATGGATCTTTCCTTGATGCGCACCAAGCTGAACCAGCTCTGGTTTGCCGAAATGCTGGCGGGCAGGCGATTTGTCCTGATCTTCGATGATGCGCAAGACTTGGACGACGAAGTCCTGGAGACACTGCAATTCATTTCCAAGTTCGAAACTCCGAACACCAAGCTTTTGCAGCTACTCTTGTGCGGCCAGCCAAGCTTCCTGGAGAAGCTGCAGCAGGAAAACCTCGCGCAGTTCAGCAAACGCATCATGCATTTCAAGGCTCTGGAAAATTTCACGCCAATGGAAACCGTCGGCTACATCCGCCATCAGCTCAAGGTCGCCGGCTATCACGGCGAGCCCATTTTTGACCCCGAGGCTTTAGCGCTGATCGCCGACTGCAGCCAGGGCATCCCCCGAAATATTAATAAGATTTGTTCGCGGGCCATGCTGGAAGCCTATGCCCGCGGCCTGCGTTGCGCATCCGCGGAAATCGTGGAAAAAGCAGAGCGTAATTTGCACGCCCTCAGCGAATCTGGAATTGCGGGCATCGAAGCGGCCGTCAACGAACTGGCGGAAGAACATGAACGGCGGGCTGCGTTGCACATGGCCCACCAGGCGCCCTCCAAATTGGGCTTGCCTCGCTCCGGCGCCTGGGCCGGCGCCATCGTCGCCGTGCTTCTCTCAGCCGGCTTTGCTCTCCCGCACGGCATGCTCAAGGGCATGACGCAGATAATGCGCGGCGAAAGCACCCTCACGGTCTCTACTACGATTGACGCGCTGCGCCAGCCCGCTCCACAATCACGCTTGAACTCGGTCGCCGCGCCAACTCCCTCGAATCTTCCGCCCGGGTCGCCTGCCGTTCCCGCGAAGCGCAGTTTAGACACCGACGCGTCGCGCAACGAACTCGCGCGAGTCCCGCCCGACTCCGCCGTCAGCCAGAACGGTCAGCTTTCCCTCACACGCGAACTCGGCCTCAAGATCAATCGCATCGTCATCGATCCCGGCCATGGCGGCTTTGACACCGGCGCCAAAGGGCCGCACGGCTTGTTGGAAAAAGATGTTTGCCTGGATGTAGCGCTTCGCCTCGGCCAGATGATCGAAGAAAATATTCCGGGCGCGGAAGTCGTCTACACCCGCAAGGACGACAGCTACGTTCCCTTGGAAGAGCGCACCAATATCGCCAACAGCGCCAATGCCGATCTGTTCATCTCCATCCACGCAAATTCCAGCGATGCCAGCGAAGTGCGCGGCGTTGAAACCTACTATCTGAGTCTGGCTACCTCCAAGGAAGCCAAGGAACTGGCCATCCGCGAAAATTCCCTAACGCAATCCACTCTGCACAATCTTCCAGACCTGGTTCAGAAAATCACGCGAAGCGAAAAGAACGCGGAATCGAAGCAGCTTGCCGAAGAAATCCAGGGCATGCTCTCGGAGCGCCTCCAACTGGTCAGCCGTCACGAAAAAAATCGCGGCGTAAAGCAAGCGCCGTTCATCGTTCTGACCGGCGCCAACATGCCCGCGGTCCTCTCCGAAATTTCTTTCGTAAGCAACGCCAGCGATGAAACCTTGCTGCTCGAACGCGGCCAGCGCCAGCGCATCGCCGAAGGTCTCTTCCGCGGCATCGCCGGCTACCTCGATGGGCTGCATGGCCAACCGCAAATCCGCCAGAAGCTCGTCACGGAAAATCGCGCCAACAACATGGCCGGGCTCGGTCGCTCCATAATCGAGGCCGGGCACAATCCCCTGCAACAGGCGGAAAAACTTCGCTAAGCTTCACCATTCAATCCATCCTGACACTTACAGCAAGCAAGTTTAGGGAATCGCTATCAGCAGGCCGCCACTTATTCCGAGGGATTGCTCGTGCCCGCGTCCAAAGTTGTACTCATAGCCTGGTTCGATGTACCAACCGAATCTGTGCTTCGCGGACGGCCAGAACATAAAATCCAGCACCACTTCACCGCTGACAGAGTTCGTTGTGATGCCGTATTTCGTTGAATGCACCTATTCCGGTCCAACCCCCAACATGAACTCCGCTTTTTTCGAGAGCGTCCAGGGCTTTTTGAACAGAAGGTCGACGTCCCATTCCGTCGACTGACGTGCGAAAAGTGGCGTAACTCCCGCTTCAAGTTCCAGCCAGTTTTCGATTGGTGTGACTTCCACTGCGGCGGTGGGGCCAAAGCTCGATCCACCGCCCTTGAAATTCGAGTTTGCGGCTCCCCCAAGCTCCACAACCGCAACCGGTTCCTTCTCGGCTGATTGTGCGAAGGCGTTTCCAGCGCTCAGCAACAAAAATGCTATGAAGACCGGTTTTGTCACGTTCACTGGATCCTCTCGCTCCGCAAGGATCTGCGTCGTCCCGGGCAGAGGCTACCATGCGCGGTTCCGCGCGACACTGTCAAGATGGCTAGCTAAATTGTTCCACGTTCCAATTTCCAGCAACTCCGAGCCCGCGGTTCGCGTCTCACTACTGTTGGCCCTTAGCTTCGCCACCCGCCCGCATCTCGAAGCTTTTCTCCCAGCCCAACCTGTGCCAAAGTACAGGCCAACCCTACGCAACGTAGTGGAGTCAAACTTGACGGGGAGAAAGGGACGAGCTGTAAACTTAAGACACGTGTACCTAAATTGGATAGCCGCCATGCACGACCGTCCGTCGTGCCCTTGCGCCCAATTCCTCCTCCGCGCTAAAGGCACACTCTTATGCATTTGTCTCAGTGCACTCCTATTCTCGTCTCCTTTACATGCTCAGTCTCAGCAGGCCGCTCCCGTTAGCGGAACTCTCAGCGTGGGTTCCGCAACAACCGCATGCGGCATCACTTCGCAATCGGATCAGCAAGTGCCCGGAAGCGTCAGCGGCTCCGTCGTGGACCCGGATGGAAATGGCCTGACTGGCGCGCAGGTCGCGTTGGTCCGCGAGGATCGGTCTTCCAGCCAGGAAGCGCTCGCGCAAGATGATGGCCAGTTCTCCTTCACCAACGTGCCTCCTGGACCTTTTCATCTCACCGTGAATGCCACGGGATTCGCCGCACAATCCATTGCAGGCAATCTCGGCTCCGGTGAAAGCTGCGTCGTCCCCCGCATCACCCTTGCCGTCGCTACCAACGTCACCGAAGTACGCGTCGAACTCTCGCCCATCGAATTGGCGCAAGAGCAGCTCAAGGATCAGGAAAAGCAGCGCTTGTTTGGTGTCATCCCGAATTTTTACGTCAGCTACGCGCCTCATGCCATGCCGCTGACGTCGAAACAAAAGTTCCAGCTTGCCTGGAAATCGACTATCGATCCGGTCTCCTTCGGAGTAACCGGAGCTGTGGCGGGCGTGGAACAAGCTACGGGTACCTTAAGCGGCTACGGCCAGGGTGCGCAGGGTTACGCAAAACGCTACGGCGCTGCATATGCGGATTTGGTCACTGGCACGTTCATCGGCGGCGCCATTTTCCCTTCGCTGCTGAAACAGGATCCCCGCTATTTCTATAAGGGCACCGGCAGCGTGCGTTCCCGTGTGCTGTATGCAATCTCCATGTCGGTCATCTGTAGAGGTGACAACGGCCACTGGCAGCCCAATTATTCCGGCATCATGGGAAGCCTGGCCTCGGGTGGCATCTCCAATCTGTACTACCCCTCCACCGATCGCAGCGACGCCGCGGTCACTTTCGAAAACATGGTCATCGGCATTGGCGAAACCGCCGCCGTCAATCTCCTCCAGGAATTCGTGATGCGCAAGCTCACTCCCAACGTTCCGAACTACGATCCTCCCACCACTCCGTAAGCTTTATCTCCCCAACTACCCAAACTCTGTCATCCTGAGGAGCGCCTTTCGCGACGAAGGATCTCAACCTCAAAATCTTGCCAACCCCATCCGCCGTGGCACAGGCACTCATGCCTGTGTTCTTGGATCCGCCCTCGCGGTTGAACTCACCTCAACATTGCCCGCTGCAATAACCCCGCGTTAGACTCATCTCATGGCCACAGCAAACCCGGCAAGCAACGCCACCAGTTCCCATATCGAATGGAAAACAATCGTCGAAGCCCACGAGCGAATCCGCCCGCGCATTCACCGTACTCCCGTGCTCACCAGCGAATCGCTCGATCATCTCGCCAACGCGCAGTTATTCTTCAAGTGTGAAAATCTTCAGAAAACCGGATCGTTCAAGATTCGAGGCGCCACCAACGCGATTTTTTCTTTGACTGACGAAGAAGCGCGCCGCGGTGTAGTCACGCATTCCAGCGGCAATCATGCAGCGGCCGTGGCCTGTGCAGCGGCTTGGCGCGGAACCACAGCTGCGATCGTCATGCCGAAAAATGCGCCGCGGGTAAAATGCCGAGCCGTGGAAAGCTATGGCGGCAAAATCACTTTTTGCGAACCGGTGGTCACGGCTCGCGCGGAGACCGCCGCGCGAATCCAGGCAGAAACTGGCGCGGTGATGATTCATCCCTATGACGACGACCGCATTATCGCCGGCCAGGCCACCGCCGCCAAAGAATTGGCGGAAGATGTTCCCGAACTGGACGCGGTCCTGACTCCCGTAAGCGGCGGCGGCCTGCTCAGTGGCACCTGCCTGGGAGCGAAGGGAACGCGGCTCACAGTGCGCGTTTACGGTGGCGAACCGGAACGCGCCGATGACGCTTATCGTTCTTGGAAGACCGGGAAGCTGCAATCGCTCGAATCCACTGACACCATCGCCGATGGCCTGCGCGCTTCACTCGCGCCGCGCACCTTTGCCATCCTGCAAAAACATCTCGACGGAATCCTGCTCGTCAGCGAGGAAGAAATCGTCTCCGCCATGAAGCTTATCTGGGAACGCATGAAGATCGTCATCGAGCCTTCAAGCGCCGTGGCCCTGGCGCCTTTGCTGCGCCCCGGCGGACTGCGCGAACTCGCTCTCGCGGATCGTGGCTCGCAAGGCAAACCACGCATCGGAATTATTTTGTCTGGCGGCAATGTGGAATTGAAGTGGTAAACGCCGGCCGATAGCGCGCGGAAAAATCCGGAACGTATGAGCAACACAGTCACGTAGCCGCCGCATCCATGATTTGTCACCAAACCGGGCGATGTGTAGACTTGGTGTGGCGAAATTCCCTCGTAAAGGAATTGCAATCGAAGTATGGTTGGCCTGGCGCGCCCCAGCAACGCGTTATGATCCGGCCTGTGCACTTATAGGCGTTTAGGGGTGGAAAGAGTTGTCTTCTCTGCGAAAGAGCATTCTGCCTGGAATCCTCTCCTTAGCTTCGACCTTGATCGGTCCCGCTCTTTGTGCCCAAACGTCCAGCCCGCAACTCGCCGCCTCCGGCGACCAAGGCTGGGTTCGCCTGCCAAACACGCATCATCCGCTGGCGGTGGATGCCAACGCCGTCGGACGCGTCGAAAGCGGCCACGCATTGCAGCGCATGGTGCTGGTGTTGTCCCCATCCGAACCGCAGGAAACCGCTCTTAAACAACTCATCAGCGATCAGCACACTCGCAACTCGCTCAACTATCACCACTGGCTGACTCCCGCGCAATTCGGCGCGCAATTCGGAGCCGCGGATCCCGATGTGCAAGCCGTCGCGGCATGGTTGCAAAGCGCGGGATTTTCCGTCGAACGCATGGCCGGAGGCAAACGCTGGGTGGAATTCAGCGGCACCGCTGCGCAGGTGGAAAACGCGTTTCACACCGTGATGCAGTATTACCGCGTCAACGGAAAAACCTTCCTCGCCAACTCCACCGACATAGCCATACCCACGGAACTGAGCGGCGCCACGCGCGGCGTTCTCTCACTCAATAACTTTGGCAGGACCTCGCCCGTCCACGAAGTCCATGGCGCGGCGGGACGAACGGCCGATGGCGTCAAAACAAAGTTGACCCCTAATCTCACCGCGGTTGGATCCACCAACACCTACTATGTGGCGCCGGGAGATTTTGCCGCGATTTACAACACGAACGGCTTACTCAACAGCGGCGTCGACGGCACCGGCATATCCATCGCCGTTACCGCGCAATCGCAAATCGAACTCACCGATGTACAAACGTTCCGCCAGATTTTCGGCCTCAAGTCTAACGATCCGAACTTTCTCCTCAGCGGGCCCGATCCCGGTGTAGCCAATCAACTCGACTCCGAAGAAGCCCTCCTCGACGTGGAATGGGCGGGCGCTGTGGCTCCGGGCGCGACCATCAATCTTGTCGTCGCCGGCAGCACCGATACCACCAGTGGTGTGGACCTCGCCGCCGCTTACGCCATCGATAACGAAGTCTCGCCGATTCTTACGTACACTTACGGTACCTGCGAACAAGCCCTCGGTTCCGCAGGTAATGCTTTTTACAACGCGCTCTGGCAACAAGCTGCCGCCGAGGGCATAACCGTAGTCGTGGCGTCCGGAGACAACGGCGCCGCAGGCTGCGATAACCCAACTGCGGGAATGCCCGCCACACAAGGGCTCGCGGTGAATGGTGTTGCCGCAACCCCGTACAACATCGCCGTCGGCGGAACAGAATTTAGCGATGCCTCGCAAGCCGCAACATTCTGGAGCGCCACGAATTCCACGAACTACTCTTCCGCGATTGGCTACATTCCGGAAGCAGCATGGAACGAAAGCTGCGATCCTTCCCAAACCGTCAGCGCCACCAACTGCGTCCTCGGCAATTCCGATTTCAGCTTGCTCTCCAGCGCAGGCGGATCCAGCACAATTTATCCCAAGCCCTCGTGGCAAGTGGGCACAGGCGTCCCCGCGGACAGCGCGCGAGATTTGCCGGACGTCGCCCTCGCCGCGGCCGCGGGACACGACGAAGCGGTGTACTGCACCAGCCTCGGCGGGACTCCCTGCCAGATCAATGCGCAACAAGAAGTAGTGGGGTTAACGCTCGTCGGCGGCACTTCGTTATCCACTCCCGCCATGGCGGGTATTCTCGCGCTGATCGAACAAAAAAATGGCGCGCTGCAGGGCCAGATCAATTACGTTTTGTATCCGCTTGCGCAAGCACAGGGCAACAGTTGCAACTCCTCCGCGCAAACGAATCCATCCGCGCAAACTTCCTGCGTATTTTATGACGTCACCGCCGGCAACAACGAAGTCCCCTGCGCGGGCGCATCGCCGGGCTGCTCTTCCACGCAAAGCGGCATAAACGGCTTCACCACCGGGCAAACCGCCGGCCCCGGCTACGATCTGGTCACCGGCTTGGGCTCCGTAAACGCCACCAACCTCGCCATGGCCTGGAAAAATTCCACGCTCGTCCCTTCGCAAACTGTCGTGGCAGCCTCAAGCACAACCTTTGTCCATGGCACCGCCGTCACTCTCAACGGCACCGTTTCGCCCACCTCCGGCAGCGGCTCGCCCACTGGCTCTGTGTCCATCAAGACCGATCTTTACGGAGATTCTCCGCAAACGCTTGCCTTGACCTCCGGCGCGTTCTCCGGAAGCGTCAGCGATCTTCCCGGCGGGCAGTACAACATGCGCGCTTACTACGCAGGCGATCCCACCTTTGCTTCCAGCGAGTCCGCGCCAGTGGCCCTCAACATCACGCCGGAAAATAGCACAACCACCGTCACCATCAACGGCGCGCAAAATGGCTCCGCAGCCTACGGTGCGCCTCTGCAACTAAAAGTGATCACCGCCGGAGTTTCCGGCCAGGGCATCGCCACTGGCACGGTCACCATTCAGGACGGCGCAAATGTTATCGGCAACCCAAATCTCGCCTCGGACGGCACAGCTTATCTTTTGACCGGTGGCGGCGCCTCTTATGCCTTCGCACCGGGAGGGCACTCCATCACCGCGGTATATTCCGGAGACAACAGTTTCAATGCCAGCACTTCCGCGGCGCTGCCCTTCACCATTGCCAAAGGAACGCCCTTCGTCGTCGTCGGCGCAAACACTTCCACTCTGACAACCGGCCAAACTTTGGGAGTTCACGCGGTCGTCGCCGGACAAGGCACAGCAGCAGCAACTGGCTCGATCCAATTTACAGTGGACGGCAACGCATCCGGCGCGCCCGTCACGTTGCAGACCGGCGGATACTTCGGCACGCAAGCGCAAGCCTCTGCGCTGATCCCCAACTTGACGCAAGGCACCCACATCATCGGCGCCGCTTACAACGCAGCTGCCGACCCGAATTACAACAGCGTCGCCACCGGCGATCCCGCGAATGAATTGACGCAGATGGTAACCGTCGGCGCAGCGTCGGGAAACAAAACCACCACAAGCCTGGCCATGAACACTCCGCCCGCGAATCTCGGCAATACCGGCGTATTCACCGTAACCGTCAGCCCCACAACTGCAACCGGAACGGTCACGCTATGGGACGCCGTCGGCCCGCGCACTTCCGCCACCACCATCGCCAGCGGCACCGCCACCGTGCAGTTTGTCTGGCCGCAAGCGGGAAGCACTTCGCTCTACGCCGTTTACTCCGGTGATGCCTCCAATGCAGGATCGGCCAGCGCGCCGGTTTCCTTCACCGTACAAAAAGGATTGCCGCAGGTCGCGCTAGCGGCGCCAAGCAGCGTCTCCGCTGTCGAACAAGTTTCCCTGAACGCCACGGTCACCGGCATTCCCGCAAATCCACAAATTCCTTATCCCGTCGGCGTCGTCCAGTTCTGGGATTCCGTCAATGGCGCCCCGGCGCAACCAATCACATCGCAGTCCCTCACCTACGGCTCAGGCGGCGTGAGTGTCTCCGGGATCCGCGTAAAATTATCTGCTGGCGTTCACAGTTTGTCCGTACATTACCTCGGCGATACAAATTGGCAAGCCGCGAATTCCGCCGCCGCCCAGGTAGCCTCCACAACATTCACCCTCAGCGTATCTCCCAATCCCATCGCCTTCGCCGGCGGCACGACCGGCAGCGGCACGGTCACCATCACACCCAGCGGCGGCTTCTCCAGGAATGTCGCTTTGTCCTGCGCCACTGGCGGAACAAATGTTCCCGCGGGCTATTCCTGCGCCTTCGGGCAATCCAGCGTCCCGGTCAATAATGCCGTCGCAACCACCTCGATAACTTTTACGCCCTCAACCACCGCATCCTCGGCAGTAAAATCCGCAAGCGCCACGAAACCCGACGGCAGCCTCTGGGGCGCTGGCTTTGGCGCAGCCCTATTTGTTTTCGCTATTGTTGGTTTGGGGGGCGCGAGCACAAAAAATACCCGGAACTTTTTGCTTGCCTGCGGGTTATTTATATCTGTAATCAGCCTTGGTCTGGGTTGCGGTGGAGGCAGCGGCGGTGGCGGCGGGGGTCCAGTAACAACCACCACCACGATTGTCTCCAACAATGTTCATGCGGGCTTCGGTACTCCTGTCACCTTTACCGTGACTGTGAAGCCGAACGGCGCCGTGACTCCCGCCGGGCAGGTTCAGCTCTACGACAATGGTCAAACTCTGGGAAGTTCCGTGCCCGTGAGTGCGGGAATCGCCACGTTTTTAGCGACTTCCTTGCCTGTGGGGGTGCATAACCTCACCGCCTCTTACTTGGGAGATGCACATACGCAGGCATCCACTTCCGCGCCCATTGCCCAAATCATTGCCGGTCCGGCGAGTCTGCAAATTTCAGGCACCAGCGGCGGAGTAACGCAAACGCTAAATTTTACAATTAACGTGATTTGAGTGCTTCATTTTCGAGCGTATATTGGAAACGCCCCAACCAGTAGGTGAGCAAACCACTTCCCTATCGGTTGCATCTGAAAAGTCAGGACCGTCACCGCGTCATGGGGGCCGGAGACGCGGTTCCTGCCGTTAATCAGTGTTCCGAACGAAAAAACGCGTGGTAATTACGAGGTCAAAATGAACAGGGCAATGCAACTCTGGCGGGCTGTGTTGTGTGGCGTACTCTTGTCTGCGGGCAGCGCGGGTGTGTGGGCGCAAGCGCAAAAGTCCGTGGTACCGGCGCGCGTCGTGGAAACCGTCGACGACACAAAAACTGTCACGCTAAGTGGCAACGTGCATCCGCTCGCACGCGCCGCCTTTGATCAGGGCGCGCTCCCTGATTCGCAACCAATGACTCGCATGCTGCTGCTCCTGCAACGCAGCTCCGCGCAGGAACAATCGTTGAGGCTGCTGATCGATGCGCAGCAAACAAAAAATTCTGGCAATTACCACGCGTGGCTCACTCCCGAACAATTTGGCCAGCAGTTTGGTCCCGCGGATTCCGACGTCCAGGCAGTCACGGACTGGCTGACACGCTCTGGATTCCAGGTCGCCAGCGTCGCTAAAGGAAAAAACGTTATCGAGTTCAGCGGAAATGTCGGGCAGGTCCGCTCCGCATTCCACACGCAGATTCACAAGTTTGTCGTTAACGGCGAAGAGCATTTCGCCAACGCTTCCGATCCCGCGATTCCCGAAGCCCTCGCGCCCGTGGTTGCCGGTGTTGCCGCGCTTCATAATTTCCAGAAGTATCCGTCCATCGTGAAAAGCGGAACCTACCGCCGCTACAAAGGTTCCAACCAGTTGCAACCGCTCTTCACCTTCGGCAATCCCGCGCTCTACGCCGTCGGCCCAGGAGACTTTGCCAAGATTTACAACATCCCTCCGACCGCGACCGGCGCGGGACAATCCATCGCGGTCATTGCGCAGACCAATATCAATACGCAGGACGTCGTGGATTTCCGTACGATGTTCGCTCTCTCTAACGCCAGCGGCTACGTTTGCACCGCGCCGGGCACTCCGGCAGGGTGTCAATTCACCGTTGTCGTCAACGGTCCCGATCCTGGCATCGTAGGCCCCGGCACTCCCACCGACGACGAAATCGAATCGGACCTGGACTCGCAATGGGCGGGCGCTGTTGCGCCGGGCGCAAACATTAATCTGATCGTGTCGGAGTCAACCTCATCCAATCCCACGCAAGTTTCGCAGGGCGTCGACCTCTCCGCTTTGTACGCCGTCGATAACAACATCTCCCCTGTCATCAGCGACAGCTACGGCAACTGCGAAGCGGCCTTGGGCACAGCCGGAAACCTATTTTATAACTCGCTGTGGCAACAAGCCGCCGCACAGGGCATCACAGTCGCGGTTGCCGCTGGCGATGACGGTTCGGCGGGTTGTGATCCAGATCCATCCATCGATCCCGATGCTGCAACCTTTGGCATCGCCGTGAATGGTCTCGCGTCCACGCCTTACAACGTCGCCGTCGGCGGAACTGATTTCGATCCCAGCACAACCAACAGCGCCACCTATTGGAACACCACGAGCGATACGGTTAACTCCGCTCTCGGCTATATCCCCGAAATTACATGGAACAATTCGAACTGCGCCCAGATTTATCCCGCGCCTTGCAGCGGTGTCGACACCAGCAGCTACGCCGCGGATATAACTGGCGGCAGTGGTGGCCCCAGCAACTGCATCACGTCCACCACCAACACCAACACCGGTGTGACCACCTGCACGACCGTCGGGGGTGTCTACGGTTATCTCAAGCCATCTTTTCAAACAAACCTGACTCCTGCCGATAAGGTGCGCGACATCCCTGACGTCGCTTTCTTCGCCAGCAACGGTGGTCCGCTCTCGAACGGCACAAACGTCACCTACGTCATTTGCCAATCGGATACGAACCCGCAGGGATCCACCACGCCGACGGGTGCTTCTTGCAATCTGAACACTCCTTATGCAGACTTCACGCTCGTCGGCGGTACGTCCGCTTCAACACCGGCCTTCGCGGCGGTAATGGCATTGGTGAACCAATCCACAGGCCAGCGCCAAGGCAACGCCAACTATGTGCTATACAACCTAGCCGCCTCTGACACGACGAACTACGTGGCTGGAAAATGCGTCACGTCGACGGCAAACGGCACGACCGGTACTCCCTTGATGCCAGCTGCCGGTTGCGTGTTCAACGACATCAACAAGGGTAACAACGCCATGGCCTGCGATTCCGGTACCGCGAATTGCAGCGATCAAACCCAGTTTGGCAGCGGTCAGTTCGGCGTGCTGGTCTGCAACACCGCCACCAACGCAAATACGCCTGCGTGGCAGACCTGCCCGGCAGTTGACAACGGCGTTCCCGCGTTCCAATCCTCCCCCCAATACGATCTAGCCACCGGCCTCGGTTCGATCAACGTTGGCAACTTGCTCTTACCAAGTGGGTGGGCCTCCGCCATCCGCACCGCAACCACAACCACATTAACGAGCCCAAGCGGTGGCTCGCCATCCGGAACGAACTTCACTGCCACTGTATCCGTATCTCCCGCGCCCGCGAGTGGCGAAGCTGTTTCCTTAATCGCGTTGGGTAGCGGCGGAGCCGTGCTCGGTTCCTACGGACCGTTTGCACTCAGCGGCAGCCCAGCCTCAGCCTCGATAAAGACGAATCTCTTGCCACCCGGCACGACGAGCGTCCAGGGAAGCTACGGAGGCGACGCCACACTCGCCGCCAGCACT
Source organism: Candidatus Acidiferrales bacterium (assembly GCA_963701055.1). GTDB lineage: Bacteria > Acidobacteriota > Terriglobia > Acidiferrales > UBA7541 > Acidiferrum. Next base: position 4,068,449 of record OY969563.1, read on the forward strand.
TCGTCGCCTGTCGCGCTCTCCAGCGCCGTTACCGGAGCCGGTTACTCGACCACGCTAACGGTGTCCTTCCTCTCCCTCAATACCGGACAACTCAGCACAAGCCCACAAAACTTCGCCTACGGCTCGACGGGCTACTTCCTGCGCATCGCTGTTATCGGCTCCAATTCTGCCGCAGGCTGCAGCTTCGCCTATCCAAATACCAAACCCGCAGTTCCCTGTCCCACCGGCACCATTTCACTCTTCGACAACGGCACCCCCTTGAAAGATTTCCTCAGCAACGGCACGCCGACCAACACCACCACCCTCAACAACCAGGGCTTCGCCGAAGATCAACCCATCAACGTGGATGGGGGGACCCACAAAATTACCGCCACCTATGCCGGAGACGGCAATTACGCCGCCACGTCCAACAGCAACTCCCTTTCCATCACAATCACGCAGGTGCCCACGCAAACTTCCGTCGCCAGCAGCCTTTCTTCTATTACTTCCGGCTCCAGCGTGGTTCTCACCGCCGTCGTCAGCACCACCAGCGGTGGCAATCCTCCAACCGGCACAGTCACCTTCACCAGCAGCACCGGTGGAAGTCTCGGCGCACCCACCTGCACCGGCACTCCGGCCTCAGTCAATACAGGCGCGTACTGCACCGCAACCCTCACCACAACGATCTCCGCGCTGTATCCGCCGCCCACGGGCGATCCCGGCGCACCTAACTTCCCGCGCATCCCCACACTGATCGCGTTGCTAAGCCTGATCCTGTTCGCGCTCGGCATGCGCTGGATTCCTCAAACGCGCCGTCGCGCCTACGCTTACCTTGGCCTGATCGCCATCGCGCTCATGGTCGGCGTAGTCGCCGGTTGCGGCGGTGGCGGTGGCGGAGGAGGTGGCGGCGGAAGCACCCGCACCATCACCGCAGCCTATCCCGGTGACGCCAACTACACCAAATCCAGCGGCACCGTAACCATCACCGTCCAATAACCAAGCCACAAAGACCAAAGGGCGCCTCAATCGATCGGGGCGCCCTCCCCATTTTGGAGTGCGGCAGCCCAACTGCCGCTTTTACAACCTCAGCCAACCGCAACTCGCCGAGTCCCCACGCTCAGTTCGCGAAGCGTGCCTTTCGGGTTAGCCCTTGTAGCGCCGCGCCTTCAGGCCGGCATCTTGGGTTCGTTCACCGGGTGCCCCACCCTCGGCTTTATGAGGGTGGGTCTTGGGGTAGATTCTTCTCTACTCCCTGCGTGTTTGCTTTTCCTCAACCCCACCTCCCACCACCCCTAAAAGTAACCTCCCCATAACGTGCCCTCCTAGATATTACGATTCCCATTTTGGTATGCTCCGCTCAACTTGTTAGTTGGTTCTAGGTCGGAACAAAATTCCTGCAAGCCGGATGGGCCATGAACGCTATACGGGATAGTGTGAGTAAGCCTTGTCTGTTGCTTTCCCTTCTTTTCCTCCTAACCACAAATTCAGCCTCGGGGCAAACCGCTGCTCTCATAGTCGACCCAGTAGACAACGCCCAACGCATCACCCTGACCGGCAACACACACCCATTAGCCCGTGCCGAATTCGACCGTGGCGCAGTGGACAGCAGCTTGCCCATGACGCGCATCCTGCTGCTCCTCAAACGCGGCGACGATCAAGAAGCCGCGCTGCAAACTTTCATGGAGCAGCAGCAGGATAAAAGCTCGGCGAACTATCACACCTGGCTGACTCCCGCGCAGTTCGGCGCGCAATACGGCCCCGCTGATTCCGATGTGCAGGCCGTCACACAGTGGCTCACCAGTCAGGGCTTCACCGTCGGAAAAGTCTACAGCGGAAAAACCGTAATCGAATTTTCCGGAAGCGCCGCGCAGGTCCAGGCGGCATTCTCCACCCCCATCCACAATTATCAGGTCAACGGCAAATCCTACGTCGCCAGCTCCACGGACCCGCAAATCCCCGCCGCACTCGCACCCGTGGTAGCGGGCATCGTCTCCCTCAACAATTTCCCCCGCCAATCCCACACCCGCCTCGCCGGTCAAGCCCGCAAAATCGGAGGCCAGCACGGCCTCGAACCGCTGTTCACATTCCCGGTTCCCGGCCAGACCTTCAATTTGTACGCCTTGGCGCCCGCTGATTTCGCCACCATTTACAATTCGCAATCCCTCATCAACTCCGGAAATAACGGCACGGGACAAACCATTGCAATCGTCGGTGAAACGGACATTAACGTTGCCGATGTGCAAGCGTTTCGCCAGTTGTTTGGCTTGTCCGCAAACTTCACATCCGCGAATGTGATCCTTAACGGCGAAGATCCCGGTGTAACCTCCACCGACGAAGAGCTCGAAGCGGATCTGGATGTGCAATGGTCTGGAGCCGTCGCACCGGGAGCGACGGTGGATTATGTCGTCTCCGAATCCACTCCCTCCTCGCAAGGAATCGATCTCTCGGCCCTGTACATCATCGAGTACAACCTCGCGGGAGTAATGAGTGAAAGCTACGGAGCTTGCGAGAGCGGGCTCGGCACCGCCGGAAATGCTTTCTACAATTCGCTTTGGGAACAAGCCGCAGCAAGGCATCACAGTGATCTTGTCGGCGGGCGACGGCGGTTCGGCCGGGTGCGACGACTTCAACACCGCAACCGTGGCGCAAGCCGGACTGGCCGTCAGCGGTATGGCGGCCACTCCCTTCAACGTAGCTCTCGGCGGCACTGATTTTGACGAAATCAACAAGTGGAGCACCTATTGGAGTTCCACAAATAACGCCACCACCGGCCTGTCCGCCCTCGGCTACATCCAGGAAATTCCCTGGAACCAAACCTGCGCACAGATTGGCCTCAGCGGTTGCGGCGCAAATGTGCAAACGGATCTGCTGAATATCGTCGCCGGAAGCGGCGGATCCAGTAACACCTATGGCAAACCCACTTGGCAAATCGGCGTCACAGGAATGCCCAACGACAGTCGTCGCGATCTGCCGGACTTGTCTCTCTTCGCAAGCCCAGGCTTTGATGGCAGCGGTTACATTGTCTGCGCGGGCACCGGCGTCACCACTGGTCCCTCGGCCTGCAACCTCACGCCGGGCGTCTACAACTTCGCAATCGTCGGCGGCACTTCCGCCGCAGCACCCGCGTTCGCGGGAGTGATGGCCTTGGTGAACCAGTATCAGGCCGCGCATAGTGGCTCCGCGCGCCAAGGCAATGCCAACTACACGTTGTATCCGCTGGCAAAAAAATCCGGATCAAGCTGCACTTCCAGCGCAACCGAAGCGTCCACCTGCATCTTCAATGATGTCACTCACGGAAACAGCTATTTCACCACCGAATTTGGCAGCAGCGTGGGAACGAACAGCGTTCCTTGCCAGGGTGGTTCCACAAATTGCAGCGTCGCGGTTACCGGCACAAATGGTGTGCTTGTTGAGCCCACCAGCGCATCCACTGAAGCGTATAGCGTCGGCGCCGGCTACGACCTGGTCACAGGTCTCGGCTCGGTGAATATCAATAATCTCGCCACGAATTGGGGCACCGTTAACACCGTTGCGACCACCACCACACTAACCCTCAGCCCCACGACGGGCATCACTCACGGCACCGCGGAAAATGTCACGGTAAATGTCAACGTGACTCCCACAAGTGGCACCGGCAACGTCTCGCTCATCGCTACACTCGCCGGCCCCAACGGGGCCACCACGCAAGGCCTCGATCAGTTCCCTCTCGTAAGCGGCAAAGTCACCAATGCCAAAACCAACAGTCTGCCCGGCGGAACAAATTATCAGGTCTACGCCCACTACTCTGGCGACGGCACCAACGCCCCCAGCGATTCCACTCCTGTCTCCGTAACCGTAGGCAAAGAATCCAGCCAAGCCTTCATCGTCATCCCGACCTACGATTCCAGCGGCAATCCCACCAGCGGCAACGCCACTTCCGTCACCTACGGATCGCTCTATATCCTCACGATGTACGCAACCGACAAAAACGCGGTTGCCAGCACAAACGGTCCGCCAACTCCCTCCTGCCTCCAGGAAAATATCCTCGCATGTCCCACCGGCACCATTTCGCTTTCCGATAATGGAGCACCGCTAGGCACCGGCCACGGCGGCGCCGGCATATACAGCCTAAACAGCATGGGCCACACCGAAAATCTGAGCCTCCCTCTTACCGGCGGCACCCACAACCTCGTCGCGACTTATAGTGGAGACAACAGTTATCTCACAAGCACTTCATCCACGGCGACGATCACCGTCTCCCCAGCGTCTACGCAGACGCAAATTGGATTTATTCCGCCTAACATCGTAATCGGAGAGCAGTTTCAACTCCAGGCCACGGTGACGTATAACGTAGCGCCGGGCTCTGCGGCTCCTACCGGCTCTGTAACCTTCTACGATGGAAACACCGTCCTGCCCGGCACAGTTTCCTTGACTTCGCAGCCAGGCTCGCTGGCGGCCACTCTGATCACAAGCTTCACGGCCGTTGGCCCGCAATCCGTGACTGTAAAATACAGCGGAGACACCAACTACAATTCATCAAGCAGCACTCCAGCGACGATTCCCTCTTTCTATCCTGTCACGGTCCAGCAGAGCGAATCCTCCGATACTATCAATTACGGCCAAACGATCACCGTCACCGCGATATTTTCGAGCAAAAGCAAAGGCCCGGCGATGACGGGCACAGTTCAGTTCGTTAGTTCCACAGCAACCTTTTCCGGAACCACTACCGTCTCCGGCACGGATGCCAACGGAAATCAAATCCTCACCGCGACGACTGCCGCTACACCCCAAATAGGGGGTTACATCTCCGCTAGCTATTCAGGCGACGCCAACTATATTGCCGTATCAAATGGTGGAGCTTTTATCAATGTCATCTTCCCGGATTTCACTCTAGGGCCGCCCGCTGGCGTCAGCATTGTCCCCGTTGCGGGACAGGCCGGGAGCGCCAGTGTGACCATTTCGTCGGTAAGTCAATTGCCCAGCACCGTGATCTTGCAGCTTGTTTCGCCGCCCGTGGTTTCTGGTTACACCCTCTCTGTCAGCCCGCAGCAAGTAAATTTGAATGGTTCATCTGCTAGCGTAATGGTATCGCTCACTCCCAACTCGAGCGGCGCCACTAATGCTGTTCGCAGACAAGCTCGGCATGCCGGCCTGTTTGCTTTCGAACAAGGCAACTTTTTGCTTTTGAGTTTCGCCATGGCGCTTGCGGTGATTTTTCTCGCCGGACTTCCTGCTCGACGGAAAAGATTGCGTGCGGCGTTGGGGTTGACCTCCATCTCCCTGCTCTTGCTCGCCTTTGGATGCGGAGGAGGTGGCGGCGGCGGAGGGGGCGGCGGTGGGGGTGGCGGTGGAGGCACCGGCCTGCAGCCGACCTCTATTACGATCACGACTTCGAACGCCAAAGTTGCGCAAAACGCTCAATTCACAATTACCGCCACGGTAACTGCAAGCAAACCGCTAACCGGAACAGTGGCGTTTTATAACTTCGGAGCACCGTTCGCAGGTGGTCTCCCGTTGACAAATGGTCAGGTGCAAGCTGGTTCAGACTACATAGATAATCCAGGCCTCTATCAGGTCACTGCCCACTTACAGCGGAGATTCCGAGAACCAATCCTCGACTTCCGCACCCCTGACGCAGGTCATCACAGGGACTATGTCCACATCGCTACAGGGCACCACCAGGCAACATCGTCCATTCCCTGCCGATTACGGTAGGCGTTCAATAATCATGACGGCGAGTAACGTGGCTGGTCGCCCAGCCTTAGCCTACAAAGACGATGTTGCGGGTGCCCCACGCTCGGATGTTGGAGCGTGGGTCTTGGGTACGCTTTCTCCCCCCTCAGCTAGTAGCCGCGGGCGGGAAGAAAATATTCCAGAACTGCGGCGAAGGCACCGTAAACTCCACCGGTATCAGCGAACCCTCCGGGTTCATCTGCGGAGGCCGCACCACATGCGCCTCCACTTTCTTCTGCGTCTTGGGATTCTCCAGTGAAAGCTTCGTCCCCTGCGATAATCCTTCCGGCAGAATAATCATTGCCCCGCTGGCACTCACAGTATGCGTAAAGCCATGAAGAGGGTTCGCCTTCCCCGGCAAATGCACCAGGATCGGCATCCGCAGCAACACGCGTTGCGCGCGCCTCCGCTCTTCATTTGTTTGCGGACGCACGGTATTCGCGCTGCGCTTCACTTGCGTAGTCGTTGACGCAGCCGCCCCCGGCGGGTTCGCTTTCGTCGTCAATGGTGTCACAGTTCCAGCCCCCAGAAGTCCATGTCCGGCGCAATCAATTCCAGCCCGTACTCCCAGCCCTCCGGCTGCTCATTCCCTCTCCACACCACCACGGCGGCATTGCTAGCCCCAGTGGCCAAATTCGTCAGCGCCATCCGCTGTTCCAATACCAGCGAATCCGATAGCACCACCATGCACCCATACGGATTCACAATTCTCGTGCAAACCTCAATCTTGTTGCGCTTCCCGGCCTCGCCTTCCCACTCCAGCCGCACCTGCACACGCGAATTCATGCGCCTTCCCCGGCGCTTTTCGCTGTACTTACCCCCTACTTCCTTCAATTCGCGCAAGTTAACAGCCATCTTTGCCTCTAGCAGGTCATGCTAAAGTGAGTAGGAATCTCGGTCAATGGTACGAAGATGGCACACCTGCGAAAGAAGTAGCTGGCCCTAGGTACAGGAGAACGGCAGCATTTGAAGAATCTAATCGTTAACGCTGATGACCTCGGCTGGACCGAAGGCGTCAACCGTGGCATTGCCGAGGCTCACCGCAAGGGCCTGGTGACCAGCACTTCCCTGCTTGCCAATGGCCGCGCCTTTGATTCGGCCCTGGAAGTGGCCCGCGCCAATCCCGAGCTTGGCGTCGGGGTTCACCTGAACCTCAGCGATGGCCGTCCCATCGCTAAACCGGAAGACGTCCGCGGCTTGCTCAACTCCGCGGGCGACCTGGAAGGCAGTCCCGAGAGCTTGCTCCTCCGCATCGCCAGCCGCAGCCTGGAACCCAGCGAAGTCGAGCGCGAATGGGACGCCCAGGTCCAAAAGATTCGCAACGCGGGCATCGCCCCAACTCATCTCGACGGTCACAAACACGTGCAGATGCTCCCGGGGCTATTCGAAGTCGCCCTTCGCTTGGCCAAAAAGCACGCCATCCGCGCGATCCGCGTTTCCCACGAAGAATCAAAGCTACGCGCGGTCTTATCCTCCGGCGGCGACCAGAACACCGGCGTCCTGCTAAAACAAGGCGTCCAGGCGCGTGGCTTGAAGTTGCTGGCGCGAGACGCTCGCGAAATGGCCGACCATGCCGGCCTAGTGACCACCAATTATTTCTGCGGCATCGCGCAGACCGGCGTCCTAACCCGCGAAGGCCTGGAAAACTTGCTGAAAAATTTGCCCGATGGCGCCACCGAACTCATGTGCCACCCCGGTTACGCCGACGAAGATCTGAAGCGTTCCGCCACGCGCCTCCAGCAATCGCGCCAGACCGAGCTGGAAATTCTGACCGATCCCGGCATCAGAAAACTTGTCGCCACGCAGGGTATTCGCCTGATAAGCTATCAGTTGATGGGGGAATTGGCCTGACGCTGCGAATGGGGACGCGACGGCCAACATCCAACGTCTCCACCATCGGGTCAGCTGCTCCCGCGAATTCGCGAGAGAGCCACAGCGGAAAGCAACAGAAAGGCGCGGAATACTGCGTATGCGAAGCGATACACCCATACACTATTCCATCGTTGTTCCGTTTTACAACGAGCAGGAAAACATCCCAACGCTGTACATGAAAATCACGGAAGTGATGGACTCTATCGGCGAGCCCTATGAGATGGTCTTCGTCGACGACGGCAGCAAAGACAATTCCTACCGCGTTCTTTCCGATATTTACGAACACGACCGTCGCGTCAACGTGGTCCGCCTGCGCCGCAATTTCGGCCAAACCGCTGCCCTGAAGGCCGCGTTTGATTTTGCACGTGGTGATGTCGTGATTTCGATGGACGGCGACCTGCAGCACGATCCCGAAGAAATTCCGCGCTTCCTCGAAAAAATTGAAGAAGGATTCGACCTTGTCAGCGGCTGGCGCGCGAATCGTCGCGATCATTGGTTAATGCGCCGCTTGCCAAGCCGCGTGGCCAACTGGATGATGGCCAAACTTTCAGGAATCGAGTTGCACGATTTCGGCACAACCTTTAAGGCCTATCGCAAGGAAATCCTTCAGGAAATTCAGCTTTACGGCGAATTGCATCGCTTCATTCCAGCGCTGGCCAGTTCCACCGGCGCTCGCATCGCGGAAGTTCCCATCTCCAATCCCGATCGCAAAAACGGCAAATCCAATTACGGGATCGGCCGGACCATCCGCGTATTTTTCGACCTGATGATGGTGAAGTTCCTGCTCGACTATTCCACGCGCCCGCTGCAGTTTTTTGGCATGCTGGGTTTGGCGGGTACTGGCACAGGTCTCCTGGTCGGTGGCTTCCTCGTTTTCAAGAAGCTCTTCTTTCACATTGACGTGATTGCCGAACACGGACCGCTTATGCTGCTGGCCACCGTGCTTTTCCTCAGCGGCATTCAATTTATTTCCATGGGTCTGTTAGGCGAAATCAGCTCACGCACCTACTACGAATCCCAGAACAAGCCAATCTACGCGTTGCGCGAAGTCAAAAGCCATCGCAAGGAACTCGGCGACTCCGCCGAGCCTGCTCGTCCCAGCGGCAGCTCCGAACGCTAATTTCGACTATTAGCCCGTCATTCCGAACGAAGAGGGATCCCTCACTTCGCGGACTTCGATCAATGGGTCTTGCCTTCCAACACATTTCCGTCCGCAGCCCACACTTCACGCTCTACTCCCCCAACCCGTGATACTTCCCGCGGTGATAAACCAGCGGCATCCCTTCCTTCAATTCCAAACTCTCTACTTCGGCTACGAAAATCGTGTGGTCCCCGGACATATATTGCGCCACCACGTTGCACCCCAGATGCGCCAGCGCGTCTTCCAACAGCGGAATCCCCGACGCCGTCCAGCGGAATCGCACTCCCAGTCGCTCTTCCTCGGCAACATCCTGATGCGGCTTGGCGAACAGTTCGGAGATCTGCCGCTGCGTATCGCGCAAGATATTCACGCCGAATCGCCGTTGCGCCTTCACGTGGCCCAGCAAATGCGCGTTCTGATCAACGCAAACCAGAATCAATAACGGATCGAGGGAAACGGAAGTGAATGTGTTCGCCGTCATTCCATGAACTTGTCCCGGTTCACGTTCGGCGGTGATCACGGTGATGCCAGTCGGAAAACTGCCCATCACCCGGCGAAAAAATCCCGGAGAAACTAATTTCGTAGACATACAAGGCGTACTTCAAGATTATCACAGCTGGCGCAGCCGTAGGAATCCAGCAGCCTTCACTTCTCAACACACAAAAAATTAAAGAACGTTGTCAACCTGAGGACTCCGCGACGAAGGATCTCAACGTCCAACCCAAGCACAACGTCCGCGGGTACGACAGCGCTCCACCGGAACCACCCGGCGCCTACTTATGCGGCTTATCCTCACTCTTCGGTGCCTTCGCAGTTTCCTTATACGCCTTGGCATGTTCCGCCTGCTGCTTCTGTTTCAAGTTCTGCTGTTGTTGGTCGTGCTTCTGTTCGAGCTGCTCCAGTTGCTGCTGTTGTTTCTGTTGAACCTGCGCCTGTTGTTCCGCCTTAGTGCCCTGCTGCTCTTGCGTCTGTTTTTGCTGCAACTTCTGATATTCCTGATCCTGTTTCTGCTGCAACTGTTGAATCTGCTGCTGGTGTTTCTGTTCCAGTTGCGAGTTCACGTTCGTGCTCGCCGGCCGCGACGTCGCCGGACGGTCCGTGTACGCATGCGTGTTTGTGTTATTGGGCTGGCCGTTGTTGCTCGGCCTGCTCGTATTCAACGGGCCAGGTTCGCTATTCCCGCGCGTCCCAGTATTCACGTGCGGCGTTCCAGGACTCGCCGGCGGAGCCACTTTCACTTGCGTCATCATCGCAGCGTGAGATTGCGCAGGCTGCAGTTGCCGCGCTTGCGCCATGGAGAGCGGCCTGCCTTCATTCTTCTCTATGGCCGCCTGCCGGGCCGCAAATGAAGGTGCTGGCGGTGGCGGTTGCGTCTTTGCGACAACCGCCCGGTTCTGAATTGCTGCGGGCGGATGATAATTGCTGGCCGCGCCTGCACCCAACACTGCCTGCTTGGGCGGCACAATCGCCGGTCCGCGCACTGCGGCCGGAGCTGTCGCCACTTCATGCGCATTCACTGCGACCAGATTCCTGCCTACAGGCTGCGCGGACGTAAACGCGTGCGGAGACGTTGCCGTCACCGCGCCCGGCACACCTTGGTTGACGTAGTGAACGTTGTTCACAGTCACATTCTTATTCACCACCGCGGTGTTGTAATAATTGTTGATCACCGTCTGGTTCACGGTCGTATTCGAAATGTTAACGTTGTTCACATACACGCGGCTCACTGCATAGGACGGCACAAAAACTTCGCGCGGACCCAGAGGGAACCAGCCCACATTCACGCCCGCCGCAAATCCTCCCGCGGCGAATCCAACTCCGGCAACAAAGTGAGGTCCGCCAACCCACGCTACCAATGCTGGCGCATACACCGGTCGCACATACGCGACTGCGACCACCGGTGGCGGGCACGGTACCCAGCCCCACGCTCCGCCCACGAAAACCCAACGCCCGTAGTGAAATGGCGCGAATCCCCACGCCGCATCATCCACCCACGTCCAGCCCCACGGCGAAATCCAAACCCAATGTCCGAATCGGTAAGGAGCCCAACCCACCACGCTCACATGCGGAAACCACACCGAACCATAATTCGGCACCGGACGCCAGCCTCCGTAATCATCCAGGTCCTCGTAGCCAATCACATCGTCGGAAACGTAGCGCTTCGCAACCGAATGATCTTCGCGCAGGTCCCGCTCGTCGCACCAGGAATCGAAACTGTCAGCGTCCGGCAGCGGCTCGATATCCGCATTTACCGTATCCGTTCCTGTGAAAATTCCTTGTTGGCCGGGATGCACTGTATAGGACGAACCACCGCCGGTAACATCGCCATCGCCGTCACGCACATTAATAATCGTGGTGTCGCCCGCTTCGTTCACATTAATTCGATAACGGCCGGGACCAAGAATCGAAAACGCAAGGTTGGGTGTATCGACTTCCACAGCTTCTTCCTGCGCCATGCGCCGCACCCGAAGGTTGATGGTGCCCTCAGTCAGGCGAATCTGCATCATGTGATCATCCAGATTCAGAAAAGAGAAACCCGTCTGGTCGCCCAGACGGATCGATGCGGAGCCAACATGAAGTTCGGCGCGGCTATTCGCGTCGGTCCACAGTTTGTCGCCCGTGGTAATCGGGCGATTCAACTCCGCGCCCACCCAGTCGTCCGTGCCTGCGGGACTGAAAGACACTTGGCCATCGGTGAAGCTGAGCCGCGCAACCCGCGACGGAGGATCATCGCCGTCCGCAACGGCCCGGCTTGGCCCGAGCATTGCCAGCGCCAACAGGGCGCTGAACGCCATCAGCCCGTACTGTGCACGTATTCTCATTTGCCTCGATCTCTCCTGAAAAACCCTCACCACGCTCCAACAGGAATCCGAAACTAGATGTGCGAAGTACGTGGGAGAATTTCGCGGTGCCCGGCCAAGAATGGTTTTCGTACTGCAACGCCCCGGCTGGTTCGGGAACCTGACCTGTTTGCCCGCCTTCCTCATATGTAACACGGCGGAAGCAAAAGAGTTGTGGCAACTGAACTCGCGGTCGCCAAAGAGCAACGTCGAGGAAATAAAAAAGCCCGCTCCAATTCACTGGAGCGGGCTTGAAGTTAATTGGTCAGAATTAAATTAGTGGTGTCCACCACCGCCGCCCGCGTGGCCTCCTCCACCGCCACCTCCACCGTGATAGCCGCCTCCGCCACCTCCACCGTGGGAGCTTCCTCCGCCGCTAGGGGCGGAGCTGTGCGGTGCCGAGTAGGAGCGTGGTGCCGAACTGTACGAACGCGGCGCGGAATACCCGCGGCTGCCGTTGTATGCCGGCGGGTTGTACGAACGCCCACCATTATAAGAGGACGGTGGACGATTTGCGGAATAGCCTCGGTAAGCGCCGGTGTTGCTGCTGCCCGAACCTGCGTAAGGCGGACGATTCGCGGAGTAGCTGCGAGTGCCGTTCATCCCGCCGTTCGGTGAAGTCGCCGGACGATTGGAGCTGCCGAAGCCTTGCGGCGCCCGGCCGGAATCTGTCGTGTGGCCTTGTGCGCTCCAGGAGCGACTGGAATTTGCTGTCGCGCCAGACCGCGCGCCCGGCTGCGTCGCGTTCGGCGGACGGCTTGAAGAAAGTTCAGATTGACGGCTGGCGCTCAAGCCGCTCGACGTGCTCGACATCGAATGCGCCATGGTCGTCGTGCCGCCGCGCGCCATCGAACCGCTGTTCATGGTGCGCGCTGGCGAATGTGAAGCGGCCGCTGCCGGAGTGCTGCGCGCCATCACGCTGCGATTGGCAACGCTGGAAGAAGGAGTCGCAACATGCCCGCCCATATTCGCCGCGCCAAGTGAACTTGCGCGCGTGGGAGAAGCATGAATGCCGTTGGTCACTTGAGCTCCCCGCAAAGACGCTTCCGTCAAATGTTGCGAGCTGCGATTGATCGCTTGCCCATTCACGAACGCGCTGCGCGAAGCCGTTGTTACCGCGTGCGTGTTATGCGCGTACGCATAGTTGAAGTTGTGGTAGCCGCCCGCTGCACCATTGAAGTTGTGGAAGTAGGCGTTGTGAACGTTGATCCCGCGGTAGTATCCATAGCCGCAGTGATACCACGGATGGAACGGCTCGCCCCAGCCCAACGGAAACCAGCCAAATCCAAATCCAAAGCCGAATCCAAATCCGCCCAGCCATCCCACGAATGCCGGTCCATAAAAAGGAGACGCGTAGATCGGCCCAGGCGCCCATCCCCAATAGCCGCCAAAATAGTGCCAACGGCCGTAGTGATATGGCGCGAATCCCCAAGGCTCATAACCAACCCAACTCCATCCCCAGGGCGCTACATAAGACCAATTTCCGTCGCTGTACGGCGCCCAATCCGGGCTGACATTATTCGGAACCCAAACGTTTCCGTACGTGTCGTCTTGCTTCCACGTTCCGTAGTCGTCCAGGTCGCTGTAGCCCACCGTGTCACGGTTCACATATTTCGCCGATGCTGAATTGTCTTCGCCCAGATCTCTCTGCTGCGCCCACTGATCGAACTGATCCGGCGCGGCCCCGGGTCCCGTGGAAACTTTCACGTTTCCGTCGACTCCGGTCACATCAACGCGTTCGCCGGCTTTCACTGGATACACTTGTCCGGAAGCCGCAATTTCGCCCGCGCCGCGAATCGCGGTCACGCTCGTGAAATCGCCATTCTCATTCACGTCAACGCGAAACGCCCCGGCTTCCTTCACCGTGAACGCCAAATTCGGCGTATCAACTTCGTAGTTTTCGCCTTGGCGAATTTCGCGCACGCGGAAATTCATCTTTCCTTCGGGCAGCCGAATCTGCGTTACGTTTTGATCCAGATTAAGAAAGGAAAGCGCCGTCATCCCGCCAAGATGTATGGCGATCTGTCCGGCCTGCAATTCTGCGCGCGAATCTTTATCTACCCATACTTTGTCGCCAATCGTTACGGGCCGGTTTCTTTGCGCCGTGCCCCAGTCGCCCGTGCCGCCGGGCTGCAACGATACGGAACCATCCACCAAACTGATACGCGCCACGCGCGAAGGCGGATTCTGAGATTCATCCGCGGTGATGTTGTCGTCCACGGCGGGCATATCCGTCGCGTTCGGATCGGTCTGCATTTGCCCTTGCGACTGTGGTTGTGCCGCCTCGGGCTGTTCCACCCGCTGCGGTTGATCCTGAGCGCGAAGCGCTGGTGCCAGTAAGAAAAGGAGAGCGGCAAACCCTGAAAGGACTGCGCCTGCTCTGGAGCCTGTTGCTATCTTCATAGCCATTTCCCCTGAAGAGCCCCACTTCGACGTCCGGGCCCGGGAAGCCACTCGCCAGTATGCCTGCAATTGGCCTCCTATGGGTAGAACACAACAATGGGAAAGAAGTTGCCATAGAGTTGTCGCACCATTTTGACACCGCGAGTACTAGTACGGAACCTATCTGTCCCCATTCTGGCCTTTTGGACAGCACCTTTATTTATCCTGACTCCGTAGACTTCCTTCTTGTGGGCCTTGCTGCCCTTTGGGAGAATCGGACAATATGAAAAGAGCACTTCTCAGTCTTGGCTTCGCGGTCTTGGCCGCGACTTTCACGAGTTCCATTTCGGCTCAGGTTTGGCGTCAAGCCGGCCCCCCGGGCGGGACCGTTATTTCCCTTGCCGCTGACCCGAGCAACACCACTCGCCTCTTCCTGGGCACCTCCGACGGCCACGTTTTCACCTCCAGTGACGAAGGTTCTCACTGGCAGATGATCAGCCGCATCGGCACGGGCCAGGACGATGTGATCACCCACATCATCATTGACCCGCGCGACGGCAATCGCCTCTATGCCAGCAGCTGGACGCTTTACTCCGGCGGTGGCGGCGTGTACCGCAGCGACGATGGTGGCCACACCTGGAACATCATCGGCTTGGCGCACGAAACCGTTCGCGCGCTGACGCAATCCCCCACGGATCCTAAGCTGCTCCTCGCGGGCTCCCTCACCGGCGTGTACCGCTCGCAGGATGAAGGCGCAAGCTGGACCAAAATTACTCCGGACAATCATCCGGACCTCAACCGCTTTGACTCTCTCGCCTTCGATCCGAAGGACAACAACATTATTTACGCCGGAACCTACCACCTGCCCTGGAAAACCACCGACGGCGGCAAGAACTGGTTCCCGGTCGTGAAGGGCATGATCGACGACTCCGACGTGATGAACATCATCGTTGATCCGGCCAACTCCGAAAACGTGCACGCGGTCGCCTGCTCCGGTATTTATCACAGCACCGATTCCGGCACCGATTGGGTGAAGTACAAGAGCATTCCCAACGTTTTCCGCCGCACGCAACTCATTCGAATGGATCCCAGCGATCCCAACACGCTCTACGCCGGCACCACCAGCGGTTTGTGGAAGACCACCAACGAAAAAGATTTCCGCCGCATTACTCCTGGCGACTGGATCATCAACGCGATGATCGTCGACAAGAATAATCCCAAGAAGCTGATCATCGGCACCGAACGCGAAGGCGTGGAGATCAGCAACGATGGCGGGGAATCCTTTGCTTCCGCGAACAACGGCTTCCACCACATGCACGTTGAAGACGTCGCCGTGGACCGCGATCATCCGGGCCGCGCGCTCGTCGTGCTCACCTTTGACACCAACGCCTTCATCGCCACCAACGACGGCGGCAATTCCTGGGTCACTCTTGGCCCGGGCTTGAAGCGCGCTGAAATTCGCCACGTTTACGCCACGCCCAACGGCTGGTGGGCTTCGCTCATCAAGGGTGGCTGGTCCAAATACGACGAAACCACCAAAAAGTGGGAGCGCGCCGGACTCTACGTTCCAGAGACCACGGCAACGCCCGCTGCTGCGAAAACCACTTCGAAGTCCAAGCACGCCGCCGCTCCGGTAGCCAGGAAGCCGGTGCCGACGCTTTCCGCGTTCCTCGTCAACGATATGGCCTTTGGCAATGATGCGTGGTACGCCGCGACAACCGGCGGCTTGCTCATTTCCACCGACGAAGGCAAAAACTGGAAGGTCGACGGCAAGGATCCGCTGGTCCGCAAGCTGGCGCAATCCGTGGAAGTTTCCGCGGATGGCAATCAGGTTTGGGCCATCGCCGATCACAACCTGCTCTTCACCGCCGACAAGGGCGCAACCTGGGATGCTCAGGAACTTTCCTTCGCCAACGCCGGCAATCTCCGCATTCACCGCGTCGACGATTCCGCACTGTTCATCACCACGAACATGGGACTCTACGGCACGCGTGACGGCGGCAAAACCTGGAATCGCCAGGATGTCCGCGAACTTTCCTTCCAGTCTGTAGCCGGAAACAGCACCGCTCTCGTCGCGGCTCTGCAACGGCACGGCATGGTTGCTTCCTTCGATGGCGGCAAGACCTGGCAGAAGCTGGATGATCCGCTGTCGCAATCCTACTTCCCCGCGGTGTGGACGCGTCACGATGGTTCCATCGTCGCCGTTTCCGCCACGGAAGGTTTGCTCAGCCTGGACCCAAACGCTAAGTCCGCTGCCAGCGCCGCTTCCGGCGCGGGCATGCGCTAGTCCAAAGCGTCACCCATAACCAATCAAGGGCGCTGCGAACAATCGCAGCGCCCTCTTTCTTTCCTTCTTTCCTGTGTAGTGGCCGAACTTCAGATCGGCCTTCCTGCCTTCATTCCGTAATCCAGAGCGAAGTCCGCGAAGCGAAGGATCCCTCTTCTCCTGGCCCTTTCCTTTTCTCCTGGGTCACCTTCGTGTCTTGGGTCACTCCTCTTCTCTTGGGTCGCTCCTCTTCTCCTTAGGGGGTCGGAGCTTCAGCTCCGACATTCCCACCAAGCCCCAAAAAGGGGGTTTAGCCCCTGAGGACTCCGCTCCCGCAATTTTCCATTTTCAATTCTTCGACCACGGCGGCACCACGCCCGTCATCCGCGCATACGCCACCAGCTGCCCCATATGCTCATTCGCATGAACAATAATCCGCAAATACATCCCATCCACGGTCGCGTCGCGATCGACGATATGCACCTTGCGCTGCAGGTCCGCGGGCGTCTCCCGCAGGGATGCGCCTGTTTCACTGCCTCCAGCGAACGCTTCAGCCACGCAATCACTTCCGCCTTCGACGTAACTGTTTTATCCGCGCCTTCCTTCAAATCCGCGGGCATCTTCGGCCCGGTTACGCTCAACAAATAAAAATTCGCTTCCACAATGTGCATGTACACTTCGCTGGTCGACCGCACTCCCGGCGCAGGCCGCCACGCGAATTTCTCCGCCGGCGTAGCCTCTGCCAGCGCCACCAGCTGTTCCGACACGTGCAGCCATTCCCCGTCATACCCTTCCCAAATCCCCTCCGGCATCTTCTGCGCAAACGCCGGCGCCGCCAGCACCACCACCAAACAAATCGTCGCCAAAATTGTTTTCATGTGGCTTCCCCTCGGCGCACAGTATAGTCCGGTTGCTATGCGAGGAAGTGAGAGTAGCGCTGGCTTCCAGCCGACCTCTTGGGTTGCCCTGCCCGGGTCACGAAGGCCTATTTCGGGTCACGCTCGCCGGAAGCCGTTGGAAGGCGCTCCGAGGGCCACCAAGGCCACCGCAAAAATAAATGCACCCACGATGGGCGTCACAACCTGCGCGAGCAGCAGAATGGCAAGAATTGCGCAAACGACGAGAAGGAATACTCGAGCCTTTTTCCCATTCATAGAACCGCCTAACGGAAATTGAACCTACAAAAAAAATCACCGCCATGTCTGTGCCGGAGGTCACGTTCCTCGTTTTGGCGGCTAACGCTCCGGGCGGTTAGGTCTTGAGGTTCTGCTCTCCGTAGGACTTGGGTTCCTCCCAACACAAACAACCTGTCCTCCCGAACGAAGTGAGGGACCTGCTTTTCTCTCGGCAGGTGGCACACCGTTAAAGCATTAGGATGATTCCAGGCGGCCTTGCGGGCTTGCTTCATGCAAGGGTGAGTCTTGGGTTTCTTTTTTCCCCAGGTATTGCTGCCCATCTTCTCTTGGGCCGTCCCTCTTCTCTTTAGGGGGTCGGAGCTTCAGCTCCGACATCTCACCAACTCACAAAACGGGCTTCAGCCCTGAGGCCTCCGCTCGAGGCGGTGCTGGCTTGGAGGGTTAGTTATGCGGTTGAGGCTTAGTTCATCTCGGGAGGGATTCGCCAAATTGGAACATTTGGCTTACCATTTCCTCATGAGCTAAGCTGGCAGCTCACTTGCGTTGACCTTCGCTCGCAAAACCGCTACTGTCTCCCCGTCACTCCCTTACCGGAGGCACGCCTGTCTTGTTCGAATGTCCGCTGGAAACAAGAAGTGGCCCACAGAGTTCATCGCTCCTCGCTCGCTGCGGTTTCTTATTCCAAACTTCCTGTGGAACATGGCGGTCGCAATAAATTTCCATGTCGCATAATACTGTGTTGAAACTGGAGGAATCCCCGAATGAACGCTAAAGAAGGTAAAGACGAAGTATCACGCCGTAGCTTTATCCGGAATGCCGCGGTCGCCGGTGCGGCTGTATCGATTGTTCCACGCCATGTGCTGGGGAGGGGGTTTACGCCGCCCAGCGACAAGTTCAACGTGGCCTGCGTTGGGGTTGGCGGAATGGGTCGCAGCAACCTGATCAATCTGGCCAGCCAGAATCTCGTTGCGCTTTGCGATGTGGATTGGGCCTACACGGACAAGAATCTTTCGCGGCTGGATACGGACATTTCCAACTTGCAACAGCACATCGACCATCCAGATGCCGCTCCGGCGACGGGCAAACCTGTTCCTAAAATCGACCCGGAACAGTCGAAAGAGCGGCTGAACAATATTCTTCACTTGAAGAACGACCTGATCCCTAAGGCGAAACGCTACAGCGATTACCGGAAAATGCTGGATCAGCAGAAGGACATCGACGGTGTGGTGATTGCGACGCCGGATCACATGCACGCGACGATCGCGCTGGCTTGCATGGATGTTGGCAAACACGTGTATGTGCAAAAGCCGCTGTGCTGGTCTGTGGACGAAGCGCGGCGCCTGTCGAAGCGCGCGGCGGAAACGAAACTGGCCACGCAGATGGGCAACCAGGGGCGTTCTCTGGATGACACGCGCACTGCGGTGGAATACATATGGTCGGGCGCGATTGGTGAGGTGCGCGAAATTCATGTGTGGACCGATCGCCCGGTGGGATTTTGGCCGCAGGGAGTGCCGAGGCCAAAGGCTGCCGTGGAACCGTTGGACGCGCTGAAGTGGGATCAGTCCGGCGTGGACGCGCGGCTGGCGGCGGCGATGGCGGGAAACTATCCCGTGCCGGAAACGCTGTCGTGGGATTTGTTCCTTGGCGTAGGCCCGGAGGTTCCGTATCACCCGATCTACCATCCGTTCAACTGGCGCGGATGGACGGATTGGGGATGTGGAGCGATTGGCGATATGGGCGCGCATTTGCTGGATGTTTCGATGTGGGCGTTGAACCTTGGTTTGCCAACGTCGATCGAGACGGTATCGACTCCATTCAACGGGGCTTCGTATCCGAGCGGCGAACTGATTTTCTATGAGTTCCCGGCACGCGGTTCGATGCCACCGGTGAAGCTGACGTGGTATGACGGCGGATTGATGCCGCAAAAACCGGAAGAACTGGGCGACGAGGAGTTGATTAAGGAAGGCGGCGCGATCATCGTTGGCAGCAAGGGCAAGTTGATGCACAACACGTATGGCGCGCATCCGCGACTGCTTCCGCAATCGTTGCAGGAGTCGGCTGGCAAACCGCCGGAGAAACTGGCGCGCATCCCGGGTGAGGCGCATGAGCTGAACTGGGTGGATGCGGCTAAAGGAAAAGGCGAGACGGATTCGCCATTTTCGTACTCCGCTAAACTTACCGAGGTGATGTTGCTCGGCGTGGTGGCGCTGCGAGCGGGGCGGAAGATCGATTATGACGGCGCGAACATGCGCATCACGAACGTACCGAATGCCAACCAATATTTGACGCGGCAGTATCGGCAGGGTTGGTAGCTGGGGCGCTTAACGTTCCAGCAAGAGGCATTGCAAAGGGCCCATTCTTCTCGGCTGTATGAGGAGGATGGGCTTTTCGTTTTGTAGATGGTGCCGGCGCAGTGCTCTTCTACACAGCGCTTTGCGAGTTGCTGTTTTTGGGAAGACTACTTCTGCGCGATGCCGTGGGCTAATTCAGGGACCGGTTGGGCCGCGACCGCGGGGAGCGCGGGCTTGACGGCTAAGGCTGTGCGAAGGCTCGCCACCATGTCCATCACTAGTTCGCGGATGCGTGGATCGCGCGTGATGGACTCATGGCCGGCGCCGGCTACCCTGATATCGGCCACCATTTTCGTATAATTGGGATCTTCACACTTTACGCTCTTGGTGGTCATGAACATGAGCACATCGTTTGCGTGAAAGATCGCCGCGGACTTTACATTTCGCGGGATAGTGTGATCGGTTATCCCGACGCTATCGACCTGGATGGTCAGTTCCACGGGAATATCGCGACTGCGCAGATCGCGCGCCACGCTTAGCATTGCCCATCCGCCCATGCTGTGGCCAACGAGAATCACTTTGGGAGCTTGCTGCAATTCTTCAGGAGTCAGCGGCCCTTCATGGGACGGGAAATAATGCAGGAGCCAATCGCGGCCATCAGTCCAGGAGTAGGGGGAAAAGGATTTCGCGCAGACATCGGAATATTCCTTGGTCTGCAAGATGTCGCGAATCTGAACGACGCCGGAGCGCTTGTTTCCGGAGGTTTCCAAGGCGCCCACAAAGCCCAGATAAATGATGCGGCAGCTTGGGGTTCTCTGGAGTGGGGCGATGGTCGCGGAAACGGACGAGCCCGGATTTGTAAAGGACTGCTGCGCTTTCGCGGCGGGTGCGCCGTGAAGCGAAGACATCAGGGCCGCCAGTAAGGCAGTCCGCTGTAAAATCCGGCATGAAAAACTGCCTGTAAAGGTAACTCTCACTGTTTCATGTTCGATTAAGCTTGCAGCAACGTTAACCTGCATGCACACCTTCGGTCAAGTTGTTCATGCGATCAAAGAAAAAGAATAGACCTAATAGACACCTCGCGAGGCGCTGCCTGCCCTGATACGTTAGCGAAAAACAAGATCACTTCGTCGCCAGCGGAGGCGAAAACTAAAACAGACCGGGCGTGTCGAAGGGGAGGCCGACGTAGTTTTCGGCGAGTGTGGTAGAGGCGGCGCGGGAACCGGCGACGTAATCGAGTTCGGCGAGATGAATGTGGTGGGAGAAGCTGTCTTCGTTGGGGAATCGATGGAGCATGGAGGTCATCCACCACGAGAAACGTTGGGATTTCCAGACACGGCGCAGGCAGCGCTCCGTATATTGGCGAAGCGCTTCCCAATTTCCGCGCTGATAAAACTCCACCAAGCCACGCGTCAGGACGCGCACGTCGGCGACGGCAAGATTTAATCCCTTGGCACCTGTGGGAGGAACAATGTGCGCCGCATCGCCGAGAAGGAATAGCTTTCCAAATTGCATGGGCGCGGCGACGAAACTGCGCATGGGCGTAATTCCCTTTTGAAGAATCGGACCGTCTTTCAGTTCGAAACCTTCGCGGGTGGCCATTCTTGTTCGGAGTTCGTCCCAGATTCGATCGTCGGACCAGTTCTGTACATCTTCGTCTGGAGCGCACTGCAAATAGAGGCGGGAAATTTCCGGCGAGCGCATGCTGAGTAGCGAAAAGCCGCGCTCGTGATACGTGTAGATCAGCTCGTGGGACGCGGGAGGAACGTGGGCAAGAATTCCGAGCCAGGCGAAGGGGTAATGGCGCTCGTGGATTTGCATTTGGTGTTCCGGAATTGCTGAGCGACAGATGCCGTGAAAGCCGTCACAACCGGCGATGAAGTCACAGATAATTTCGTGGCTTTGACCACCGTGCTGATAGTGGATTTTTGGCGCGGCATCGTAATTTTCGATGCGCATCGCTTCCGCTTCGAAGAAAAGGGGAGCCTGATAGGAGAGGCGCGCGGCGATTAAGTCTTTCAAGACTTCCTGTTGCGCGTACACAGTGATGGATTTTCCGACCAGATCCTGGAAATCGATGCGATGGCCTTTGCCATCGAAACGCAATTCGACCCCTTTATGTTCCAGGCCTTCTCGCTTCAGGCGGTCACCTAGTCCGCACTGGCACAAAATATCCACGGTGCCTTGTTCCAAAACGCCAGCACGGACGCGGGTTTCGACGTATTCGCGCGAGTGGCGTTCGAGGACGACGGATTCAATGCCTTGCAGGTGGAGCAGGTGAGCGAGGGTCAATCCCGCGGGGCCGGCTCCGATGATTCCAACTTGTGTGCGAAGTGTGGCCATCGTGGGAGAGTAGAGGCCTGCGGGTCAGGAGAACTTCTCAATCACTTCTTTTGGGATAGCGTGGCCTTTGGGTTGCGGCGGATCGCCCGAGCGCACGGTCCAAACGCGTTTTTCGATTCCTTCGACGGCCAGTGTTTCGCCGCGGAAAAGTTTGTGTTGCAGCGTGAAGCTGCTGCGGCCCCATTCCGTCACACAGGAATCCACGTGGACGACGTCGCCAAACGAGGAGGGTACGAAGAAATTGCAACTGGCCTGGACCAGCGGGATACCCGCAATTTTGTAGTGGCGAAGCATTTCCGCCTTTTTTATTCCCAAGGCTCGGTGAAAGAGGGCGTTCGTGCAGGCATCGAAATATTCAAAATAGCGGGGAAAGAAAACAATCCCGAACGGGTCGCAATCTCCCCATTCAATCTGGATTTCAGTTCGATGGATGAGCATAGTCGATGTGCGGAGCACCGGAATGAAGCAACCTTGGCGAGTCTACCGTAGATTCCCAAACATGCTGTATTTACTGGTATTTCTCATCATTTCTCCAATCTGTTGACAATGTGTTGCCAATCGCCATATCCTTTATTCATGAAGCCCAAAGTGGTTTTACTGGCCCGCATTAAAACCCAAGATCGCTACGATTTCTTACCCGTCCAGATAAAGAATGGTCGCCCCATCGAGCCCGACGCCGCGACCTCATACTATCTGCGGTACAGTCAGGATGGCAAACGAAAGGTTGAGGCCGTTGGCCAAGATTTGCAACGGGCCTTTGTCGCCTACCAGAATCGCGAACTCAACCACACTCGGAGCCGGATGGGCTTGGCGTCCATCACTGAACTTGATGCACCTTCCAACCCGAGCCGGATACGAATCGCCTCCGCTGTTACGACCTACCTTGAAGAACTGGCCAATGCCGTCAGAACAGGTGAAAAATCCTCGGGTACCGAAATGGGATATAGAAAAGCCGTTGAGGATTTCCGTGACAATTGCGGTGTCGAATTCCTGGACCAAGTTACCGGAGATGTACTGAGAAAATACAAGCTGCACATGTTTGCGAGCATCAGGAAGTTGCCGCACGGTTCAAAACACAACACCGTTGCAAAACGCTTTCGCGCGTTAAATACCTTCTTTTATAAGCAAGGCATAAAGATGATTAAGTCCCGGGATTTAAGAAAAGACGATCCGGGCTTAATAAATTATGCGGACGTGCCACGAGAGCAAAAGAAACAAAACACCGATAAATACAGCCCCGACGAAATCAAAGCTATGTTGTCGGTGGCCGATGTTGAGGAAGCCGACGTGATTCATTTTTACCTTCGGACGGGCTGTCGAGACGGCGAAGTCTCGCATATGCAGTGGAAAGACATCGATTGGAAGAACAAGCAAATATTTGTCCGAGAGAAGCCTGGGCTTTGGAAGCCAAAAGATAAGGAAAACAGAAGCATCCCAGTAGAGGATGGCGTGTTGCTAGAACGATTAGAGTCCCGTCGTAAACGGCAAAAGCCGCCGAACCCATTCGTATTCCCAAACACTTTAGGCGAACCTGATTTGCATCTCATCAGACATCTTCACGCCGTTGTAAAGAGGCTTCGCGCCAAAGGCAAAGATATCGACGGCACTCCAACCTTGCATCGTTTCCGCCGTACGTACGCATCCATGATGATTGCCCACAGCGATCTTCAAACCGTTAGCGCATTACTGGGACACGCGGATATCGAAACCACCAGCCGCTATCTCGCCCGCGATGATTCAAAAGCACGGATCGGCACGCGAACCGCGTTCAAGGATGTGGACTAATGGAAAAACTTCTGTCCGTTCAACAGGTCGCCGATAGTCTCGGAATACACCCAAAGACCTTATACAAAGCCCTGCGCGAAGACAGAATTGCGTTGAAGTTCATCCGCGTGAAGGGGCGCAGTATCGCTTTCCGCCCCCGAGATGTAGAGGCGTTCTTGGCAGAACGGGAAGTCAATCGTAGCGGTGGCGGAATCCGCAAGCGACGGAAGCTGACTTTCGTCGAGCAAATGAAGCGAAAGTATCCGAACTTAAAAATGATCATGACGAAGAAAGAGGCGGATGAGTGGTTCCGGGGCGTGAAGACTCATCGCACCGAAGAGGAATGGTATCGGTTGGCGGCAGAATTGGACGTACCAGATTAAAAGGCGCGGCCCAGCATAGCGTGAGTACGTCGGTTTTCGGGGGAGGAGAGGCAGGCGAGGACGGCGGAATATGTTGGGAGTTGGGTCCATATTGGGGACCATTTTCTAGACTGGCTTTGGAGTAATCGAGTTGCCGGTACGTGGAGAATCCACAGCACCAAATTCAGAGATTCATCGCTTCCAACAAGGCCAGACAGCGGCGCGATTCCTTTTGCCGTGACTTGATCACTTTTAGGCGCCGCTGGACTTTTTGCTGTCGGAGCTGAGCTTTTCGCGTACCGGGGTCGTTGCTTTTGAGCCTGTATAGCCAAGCATAGTCTGGGGCCTCGAAGGGCGGGGCTTTCTCACGATATTTCCGGGCCCGCGATTGATCCGAGCACTGTGAGCAATACTGTTTTCGACCGACGCGAGAGGGCACAACGAGCTTTTTGCACTGTGGGCAAACAAAGATCGGAACGACCGGTCCTCTGCCTTTCCAGCTAACCTCTTTGTTGAGATGTCTTTGGTATTCAGATAGTAGAAAGTCACAAATGGGGTCCGCCAAATCCTGATAATCACGCGTTGGCACCAGAATGCCGAGTGGCAAAGTGTCGTTTCCTACGAGAGCACGCTGATATTGGGCTTCGGCCCAGATTTTGTCGGAATATTCCTTGAAGCGCTCCAGTTCCGAAGAAGCGTAATTGAAGGGCTCCAGCGCCTTGTCGTCATAAAAGACCTCTTTCAGGACCAAACCGCGAACATGCTGCCCATGATCATGCAAGAACTTAAACGCTTCTCCTCGAAGCGCCTCTCTCTCCGCTGACTTCGGGATGCTGCAGAGTAAGCGAAGCACAGCCCCAACCGCAGGTCGATACTTCTCTAGCTGCTTGGGAATCTCGGCGGGATCGCTAAAAAGGAAGAGTCCAAATGGGTCAGTGGCCGAAATCCAGCCCATGCAGTCGGCTACCATGGCACGGAGTTGGGCATCGCTCGCGGCGCCGTTGGCGTAATTAACTAAACCAGACCATATTCGTTTTGTTCTCGAATCCATTAACAGTATCTTCCTCAGGAACCGCTAGATATATACTCTCCGACCGAAGCCAAATCTGCAAACACGCTAGCAGTAGCTTAGCACGTTGTGTCTCTGTCTCTATACGCAAATACGCTAGCGATCATTTACCGTGATTCGCAATACGGGCTATAAAGGGAAATGCAAGATGCAGTGCCAACACGGATCGGCGAAAGTCCTCGGCGAGGCTACGAGATCGCCGAGGGCCCGATACATGGGCGTCAGCCCGTGGTTTGTCGAACTGAAGATCCGCTCAGGCGAACGAAGCGGCCTCGGGGAAGTGCCGCAAAAGATAAAGGCAAATCAATGAATACCCAAACGATAGAAGTAGTCGACGTCCCACAAGGGACGCCAGTAGTAAACGAAGTGGAGATACCCAACGACGTAGAGAACGAGCCGATAGAAGTTACCGTCGACCAGATCGCTGCGTCAGAGACAGAAACTCAGGAACCCCAGTTGCAAAATACAACTAAGGGGAAGAAGGGAAAAGCAGCAGATAAGGAAAAAGAAATCGTCTTCAACCGTTTCGTTGGCGACCTCAAGAGGGTGGCACTTCGCGGCGATGAAGCGATGAAGGAATCGGTGGCAATCATCAACAACTTCCAGACACGTCTTGGTAAGTCGCGGAAGATGCTGATCAAACTTGCCGAGGCAATCGGCGTCGAAGTTACAACGCTGTACCGCTGGAAAAAGATCGTAGAGAAACCAGCGACCGTGAAGGAACCTAAGGCAGCTACGCCGCTATTTGAACGGCTGGCTCGCATTCTCCGCAACCTCACACCCGCCGAAGTGGGCGCAAAGCAGCCCGCGTTCATTATGAATATCGAAGAGGCGGTCACAACCACATCTACCACCGAGGGCAAGGAAGTGTATCGCAACGAAGCTATCGAGCTTCTGCGCGTTCTCTCCGCGTCATTTGTGAACTACGCCGACAGGCTTGAAGAATCCGCAACTACACCAGCACTGGCTGGAGAAGAGACACAGGAGGAATCACATGAACAATTGGCTTGAAATAGATAAGCAAGGACTGCAAAGAACGCTGGAGCGCAAGGGTCATGCCTGGATGGTTTTCGAACTTGTCCAGAATGCATTCGACACCGATGCTACCCGCGTCGACGTCACGTTGACTAAGCCCGACAAGAACGGGAAGTCTACGCTGACGTGCACGGACAACTCTACCGATGGGTATCGCGACCTCAGCGAGGCGCATACCCTATTCGGTTCGTCTGCCAAGAAAGCTGACCCGACGTTGCGCGGGCGCTTCAACGCGGGTGAGAAATACGTGATCGTTATGTGCCACAGCGCCAAGGTCACTTCCACGACTGGTCAGGTAAAGTTCCTTGCCAATGGCAAGCGAACGATATCCGACGATGTCACCACCGACAAGGGCACTGTCTTCGAAGGCGTGCTCAGTTTGACTGACAAAGAATGGCATGAGGTCGGGCGACAGGTCGCTCTGCTGTTCCCGCCCATCGCGATGACTTACAACGGCGCCGAAGTGCGCCAACGCAAGCCTCTGCTGACATTCAGCGATGTACTTGCTGGCCTTGGATGCGCTTGAACAAACGAAAAAACAACTGTCTCCAGACGGCGCACAGACATTCGCTGATTACATAGAAGCCAGCAAGGGCCATATCGCCATCGAATCATCAATCGGAAGTGAACTGAATGCGCAGTCTCCGGAAAATTGACCGCACTCTCGCCAGCGACCACGAATGCTAGATCAGCCGTGCTCCCCCGCATTCACCCAATGCGCCCGAGTCCGTCCCAGCACCACTTCGGCGGATATGCCGTCAATCAAGAGTTAGTGTTAGCTGTGTCCACATCTGTACAGTCATTGCCCGCCATTTTGCGGACAATAAGCGCAGGCATAGCTGGGGGAGTGGATGACCGAAACAGCAATCATCTTTGAGACGCCGCTGGTATCAAGTGGAGCCAGATTGAAGAGCGATGCCCGCGGTGCGATGGTTTGTGCTCTATTTGGCAGCGCGTGGATGTTTTGGACCGCGGCATTTGCCCCCAGTGCAAGGAATACTTGGTTGGCGTTGGTCACCATGATGACTGTCATAATTTGCGGGTGGGCGATGTCGCGGGTTCGAATCGCTCGACGTTATCAGGATTCCGCCGCAGACCGAGCACGATGGGCGGCCATCGCCCCTCTGTTCTGGATCGACACAGGTGCGGAATGGGTGTTTGGGGCTGGCGCGGTGTTCGCGTTGAGTCGCTTTGGGCGTTACTCGCTAATTCCACAGTTTCTAGGAGTCATTATTGGACTGCATTTCCTACCACTTGCTAGGCTATTAAGAGCGCCGCGTTACTACGTCATGGGAACGGCGACGGTTTTGTGCGTGCTCGCTTCGCTTCTTATTTCCGAAGGCAGCACTCGCAATATCGTAGCGTGCGCAGGGATTGGTCTCCCGATGTGGATCACAGCCGTGGTGATCTTGTCCCCAAGATTAAAAGCTATCTAGAAGCCATCTCATAAATGGTTGGGCCCGATCTAAACGGCCGCTTTTTCAAGGACTTTGGCGACCCCAAAGCATTTATGAGATAAGTTCTAGCTATCTCTTAGGACCGTGCAAGCGAACGCTTTTGTTAGGTCTCGTTAAATCGCATAACAGGTAAAGTCGCGGCTGGTACTCGTTCGCCCGACTCACGCGACGACGGATGCTAGAATGCAGCCGTGCTCCCCCGCATCCACCCAATGCGCCCGAGTCCGTCCCAGTACGTACTTCGGTGGTTAGCGCGTTTTATCGGGACCTAGGCCGCTACTGCCTTAGCCCGCTGCTGAACCACTTCCGATTCTGCTTGCAGCCAGTCGTCTAGGTCGTGCCCGCCTTCCCTCCCGCGCTGTTCGTAAATTTCGAAGGCGCGACGACGGATCACTTGTTCTTGGGCGTCAATCGAAAATGTCGTATCGGTTTCCGTGCGCGAAATGGGCGCTTGTGGATTCATTGATGCGTCTCCTTATCGGTAGGAATCAGGTCCCCCTGTCCCCTGATAGTTCACGGCGTCGGCTAAGTCTGTGCGGGCGGTCACGCTGGCACGCCCACCAGTTGGGATTCGCAGTTAAGTCCTTGGGGCAACGGCAAGTACACGGCGTCGGAGGACGAGACTGGTGGAGTGGTGAGTATGGAAGGCGAATACGCCATGCCAGCGGCCGCGCCAAAGAGGACCACGGCTCAGAAGCGGAACTAGATTCCGATCTTCAAAAGGCTCCCAATTCGCGTCTTTGTGGCCGATAATGTGGCCTCCCGACAAAGGGAGGAAGACGCGAATGCCGAACAAAAGACCAAAAAGAACAATCCAAAGAAGAGTTAGTCAAGACGGGACCGAAAATCCCCGAAACCTGAATAGGCGAAGGGTGATGGACTCTTAAGCAGTGCGATGCGCCCACCCGTACTCGGCATAGTCGTCGCCAATTCGGAAGCCCGGAAAAGGACCTGGACGTAAGTCCCGTGTATAATGTGCTCCGTATATAACGTGCCGAAGAATCCTCATAGTACCTCTAACGTTAATCGGGGCCTAGCTATGGTCTTGCGTGACTTGGGTGTCGTGATGGCGGCCCTTGACGCGCCCCGCGCAAAGTGGGACTAATGAGCTGGCAAGAGGTTCTTCAGACGGCCCGTTTGGTGGACAATATGCAACGCTTCCATTCAATTCATGTCCCCCACTTTCAGCATTTTTTTGCGCGCAGCACATTTGTCTCGGCCCGCGAAAAGTTGATTGACCACAGCATCCAGATTACGATAGCACTTACGATCTTATGCGGAGTGTTGATGGTGTTGGCTTTTTGGGCCGTCGTAGCTCGCTGAAGGAGACGCCGCGACTCGTGTCGCGGGAGAGGCGCGATTGGGCGACTCGGGGGCCCGGTGGATAGTGGCAAGATCCCCAGGGCCCCCCTTTTTGTTTTGCAATCGAGAAGTCGTCAACCGGAAAGGTGTCGCGAACAATGGACATTGGCTTGGGGTGTTCCTTTCTGCGAGTAATTATTTTTCCATGAAATAGGGACGTTCGTGACGGCGGTCATATTTTAAAGGAACACGCGGTGATACTTGTGGTGGCAGCAGGAGTTGTGAATCCTCGGGGGAAAGGAGATACAAGGAATGTGTGATTCTTTGCCCTCGGATTCAAATCTTGACGACATCAAACGAGAGGCAAGAACCCTTCTTCATGCCTTGTTACAGCGGGACACCGCCGCACTTAGACTCTACTACGCAACCGACCCTTTGGCTGGCTTAGCTCGACCAAGACTTGACGATGCTCAATACGTGATTGCACGCGCGCACGGCTACGGCAGTTGGCAAGAACTGAAGGGACATCTACCTAGCGCGAGCAGTCATACGAACTGCTAGCACCAACAATCCAAGTTTGCCCCAGAGCCAAATGCTTTTTGCAGCCGGTGCTCATTGGCAGGAACCCCACGCACACCGTCCTGCAGAGGTGAAAGCGTTGGCGTCTGGGGCATGTTGTTGGTGCTCGCGCCGAATCGCTACGGTGACAATTTCATGCCGTTGCAGTTTTGAGCCTCAATCATTTCGGAGTCTATCGTGCGTTTACCAGGACAGTGGAAAGCCAAAGCGTTGGGCCGGACAAAGCGTCACAGGGCACATTGTCGGGTGACGCCCGGTATAGCAGTTTTGAGCTCGCCGGACTAGAAAGAGACGAGGGGCTGAATGAACTCCCGATCCTAGAAACCTAGCTTGAGGAGTAGCGTCCAGCTTAGCAAGCGAGGACGGCCCGGTGGTAACAAACCGCCTGACGTTAGAACCAGTATAAGTGGCTCAAAACGCTGGAGCGATTCTAATACAACAGTTCCGGGCGTCTTGCTTCAGAAAGCGGACGTCCCATGCCTTCAGAAAACGTCATCGAGGAATCCCTCGAAGATTATCCTCACGGGACTATGCACGTATTACTGCTTTCCCTCGAACGAGGCGACGGCAATGCACATGCCTGTGCAACGGCGGTCCTTCGCTCCGCATTCGATCATCTATTTCGGCGTTACTGTTACCGCACTAATGAAAACGGCGAGGCTATGTGCACGTTGCTGGTTCTGGCTTCCAGGGTTTAGCGGCTCGGCATGATTGGACGGACCAGAGAAATCATGAAGACACCTTTCAGTCCTCTGTTTCTCTTCATGTGATCGCAAGCTCCGCGCATACTCGTAGGGGATGCAAAGGAGGTTCCGTCATGCGAGTCTCCAAAGAATTTTACTGTGCTAATAGAGAATCGGCCTAGCAAGCTCGGAAAAGTCTGCCAAGCACTCGCCGATCAAGAAGTCAACATACTCGCCTTTGAATCCTTCGCGACCCGAGGGAAATTCGTAACTCGATTCATTGTAGACAATCCAGACACCCCCAAGACCGTGCTGAACAACGAGAAGCTAACGGCTCATCCGACCGCGGACGCTAGAATCAGCCGTGCTCCCTCGCACCCATCTGATGCGCGTCTCCGTATCGTCAACTGTCGCGTGATAAAATCCTCCGATGCCCAAAGGAACCAAAAGCCCCTGCCGTAACTGCAGCCACGGGAAAACCATTCACCACACAAGGCGTGTCATTGTTAAGAATGGACAAGTGCTTCGCAGTCCGTGCAACCATCCCGGCTGCAAATGCCGCGATTACAACTCATCAACCAAGTAAGATTATCCAATGCTCCCCCAAGCGCATCCGGTAAAGCCCTAACGTTTACCAGGCGTTGAGGCCACCACTTGATGGGAAATCCTGTCCCCAACAGTCATTCGGTGGGGTCGGTCACTTCCCAAGAATATTATGAGGAGTGTTCCGAATTGGATAGTTCTATGAATGTTCTCGTCGTATTTTGACTTTATGAGAATGCAGGACCTGAAGCCAAGACAGTTACTCGCCGTCGCCTGTCCGACATGCGGGGTTGCTGCCAGCAAGCCTTGTTTGCTGCATTCAGGTAGCCCGCGCACAGAACCGCACCTAGACCGAAGGCTTTCCGCGGCTGAGGCGATTGAGACGAAAAGAATTCCCCGTGACCCTAAACGTGGATGAATGCCCTTCCGACCAACAATCCGAGATATGCGGTGGTAACCTGTTTCCAACAGCGATCTGGGAGTGTGCCGTTTTCCGATGAGCGTGAAAGTTGATGCTTAATCGTGCAGTACGACGGTCAAAAGAGAATTGTTGACCTGAATTCCGCCGTTGTACTTGATAAGGCCCAATTTCCTGAACTTGTTCATGAAAAAGTTGACCCGCGAGCGAGTTGTGCCGACCATTTCCGCCAGAGTTTCCTGCGAGACATGAAGGAGTAATCCGTTAGGCTGGCCTTCCTTGCCGTAGCGGGCAAGCAAGAGAAGAGTGCGGGCGAGGCGCTTCTCGCTGGAGTTGAACAGCTGATCGATCAAGTCCTCCTCGATTCGAATGTTTCGTGCGAGCATGAAGCTGATGAACTGGTCG
Source organism: Candidatus Acidiferrales bacterium (assembly GCA_963701055.1). GTDB lineage: Bacteria > Acidobacteriota > Terriglobia > Acidiferrales > UBA7541 > Acidiferrum. Next base: position 4,100,028 of record OY969563.1, read on the forward strand.
GAGAGGGCATGCTGCTCATGAAGAAGGTTTAACATTTCACCCTTCTCAATGACGTGTACCGTGCTAGGCGTAATCGCAGTAGCCGTCCCCATGCGAACGGGCTGACCCGCCAGACAACCTTCACCAAAGAAGTCGCCCGGTCCCAAAATAGCGACGACGGCCTCTTTACCGACTTCATTAACGACGGTGAGCTTTACGCCGCCTTTATGTAAGTACATTACGCTGTTAGCGGCGTCGCCTTGAGAGTAGACGGCTCCCGCTTTTTTGAATTCTTTAGGTTTTCGCGCCACACCGGCCGAATCGAGAAAAGTTTGGGCATCGAAAGGACGGTTGTGCGTGGAATTTGTTTCGGATGCCACGTGTCTTGGACTCTTGAGGACTCGCATAACACTGTCCCTTTGAGTTGAGCGTAGCATAATCTGGACGCTCAAACCGTGCTAGCCGTCACACCACCAATGGCTATTGAAGTTGTGATTTTTAGGATTCTCAGCACTCCTAGTATTAGCTACGGCTCCTTCCCGCAAGGGTCAGCGTTATGAATTTGTGGCAACTTCCTGCGTCAACTCCTGTTAAGTCGGACATCAATCGGAAGGTGGCGGCTAGTACCGTGTCCGGCCCATGCCACCACGGATGCTAGAATCAGCCGTGCTTCCCAGAATCCATCCGATGCACCTCCGCATCGCCAAGCCCTTTAACGACCCCGACTACATCTTCGAGTTGAAACACGACGGCTTCCGTGCGCTTACCTACATCGAAGAGGGACAGTGCAAACTCATCAGCCGCAACAGTAATTTGCTGAAATCGTTTCAAGCGTTGAAGGAATCATTGGGCAAGCTGCGAGTTCAAAACGCAATCTTGGACGGAGAGATTATTTGTATCGACGGACATGGCATCAGCCAATTCAATCAGCTTTTCTCCCGACAAGGCATGCCAGTCTTCTACGCCTTCGATTTGCTGTGGCTCAATCACAAAGATTTTCGCAATCATCCGCTCATCGACCGGAAAGAACGTTTGCGGGAATTAATTGAGAGAAACGAGCCGGAACGAATCATTTACGCTCAACACGTCGAACGAGAAGGTAAGTTGTTGTTTGAAGAAGTTTGCAACAACGATTTGGAAGGAATCGTCGCCAAGCGGAAACACGGGGCATTTATAAAAGCGGCAGCGTCGGATGGCTGAAGATCAAGAATCCGAAGTATTCGCAGGCGGAAGGACGGCACGAGTTGATGACGGGTAAGGCTAAATAGGTGGTGACCGGAGGAGTTCATGGATTACCAGAGATACGAACTATGGCGAAAGGTCTGGGACTGGTTTGCAAAACGCTCGGATAAAAAAGGCGAATTCGCAACGCTGTACGAATTGCTGGACAAACTCTGGTAGGAGGAACGATCAAAGTTAACGCCCCAAGAACTCGCTTCCTACGGAGCTTCCTACCCTCCGTGCCAACATCTCTGAGACAGGTTTAGTACTCTTAATTAATGAGCAGAAGGGCGAGAAAGAAGAGATCAGAGATGAATGGGAATGCTCTTGGTGTTGTTCTTTCCCCTGGGGGTTTGGCTGCCGCGGAACGGAGCGGAGGCTCGCCTCCTGGCGAGCCGCAGCGAAGTGCAGCGGCAGCCAAAGCGGGCGCCGATCCAGCGTCCGTTTCGCGGCCGGATCCCGAAGTCGTTGCTAAGGCGAAGCGGCGGACCTACACAGCGGAGTACAAACAACGCATCTTACAAGAAGCCGAAGTCGCTGCGACGACGCGAGGTGGCCTGGGCGCTCTTCTCCGCCGTGAAGGTCTGTATTCGTCTCTGCTGACCTACTGGCGACGAGAGCGGGCCCAGGGAATTCTCGAGGCTCTGACGCCACAGAAACGCGGGCCGAAGTCCAAGCGCAACCCGATGGAAGAAGAAGTCCAGAAACTTCGCCGACAAAACGCTCGCTTGACTGAAGATCTGCGTAAGGCACACATCATCATCGACGTCCAAAAAAAAGTCGCTGCGCTGTTGGGTCATCCGATTCCGGAGCAGGACCCGGAGGAGAAATCCTGATGGCGGCTGTCGCCGAGCTAGCGAACGACGTTGGCACCAGCGCTGCTTGCCAAGCTCTGTGTATGCCTCGCGCATCTTACTATCGAGATGTCCGTAAGACTTCTTTTCCGGGGGTGAGCGCGTCGCGGCCTTCGTCGGCACGCGCACTCCGCCCGGCAGAACGGGATGCAGTTCTGGCTCGACTACACGAAGAACGTTTCCAGGATCGTTCTCCAGCTGCTGTTTATGCGACGTTGCTCGATGAAGGCGAGTATCACTGCTCGATTCGCACCATGTATCGCTTGCTCGACGAGCACGGCGAGGTTCGCGAGCGCCGCGATCAGTTGACGCATCCGCCCTACCAGAAGCCTGAACTCCTGGCCACGGCTCCGAATCAACTTTGGAGCTGGGATATAACCAAGCTACTCGGCCCAGCGAAATGGACGTACTTCTACTTGTACGTGATCCTCGATGTCTTCAGCCGTTACGTCACCGGCTGGATGGTCGCTTATCGCGAAAGCGCCGAGCTGGCCAAGCGGCTGATCGAGGAGAGCTGCAAGAAACAACACATCCAGCCCGGTCAACTTACGCTGCACGCCGATCGCGGCACCTCGATGAGTTCCAAACCGGTGGCATTTTTGCTGGCCGATCTGGGGGTGACCAAGACGCATAGTCGGCCGCACGTCTCGAACGACAATCCGTACTCGGAAAGCCAATTCCGCACCCTAAAGTATCGGCCGGAGTTCCCGGACCGTTTCGGGTGCATTCAAGATAGCCGAGCATTCTGTCAGGGATTTTTTCGTTGGTATAACGGAGAACATCGCCACTCCGGCCTGGGCTTGCTTACGCCGGCGATGGTGCACTATGGCCAAGCGGAACACATTCTGCGGCAACGCCAGGAAGTCCTCGATGTTGCCTACCAACTTCATCCGGAGCGCTTCGTACGAAGCGCTCCCAAACCGCCGGCTCTTCCCAGCGAAGTTTGGATTAACAGGCCCGCTCTGGAACCGCTGACCGCAGCGATCGACTCTGAAAATGCGCCATGCGTTTGAAGAAGGACAAAAGCGGGGATACTGTGGGTCGACCGAGTTGGAGATCGTCGCTCCCAGGCGATCCTGGCGCGACATTTTTTGGTGGAAAACCCCAACACATGAAAAACTCACTAAATTTCGCGAACACCTGTCTCAAAGTCGTTGACACGCGCCGCTATGAGTTCGACCGGAAAACCATTCTTTGATCGGTCCGCTCAAGGCCGCCAATCCGATAAGGTGAAGGCCCGGAAACGCTCACGGGTAAGAGAGGTTGGACCCCATGTCCGGGCCTTCTGGTCAAGTGCACCATGTTCAGATTGGCCTCCATTTCGCTACAACTGGGGGAACCCCTAATAGACACAGTTAGAGACGGCGGGAAGATATCAGTGCAGGAGTCGCCGTGGAGAGTGTCGCATGATAAAATCCGCCGATACTCAAAGGAACCAACAGGCGCAAGGGTATTGCGCTTTCCACAACTTATTTGCACAGGCGGTGTTCTTGCAAAATAAGGCGATAAAGAGCATTATGTTGTGCCCCAAAGGTAGGCCAACCGTTGTCGTCAATCCGAATTCTCATAACTGATGATTACGTAAAATGGCGACGCGAAGTCCGTTTGCTGCTTCAGACGCGGCCTGAATGGCAAGCCATCTCCGAGGCGTCGGATGGATTAGAGGCTATTGAGAAAGCCCAAGACCTGAAACCCGACATCATTCTGCTGGACATCGGTCTCCCCAAATTGAATGGAATCGAAGCCGCTCGGCGGATACAACGACTCTCCCCTGCTTCCAAGATTATCTTCTTAAGTCAGAACAAAGACCTAGACATCATCCGGGCGGCTTTGGGTACGGGCGCTTTGGGTTACGTTCGTAAGACAGATGCCAAACGAGAATTATTGTTTGCCGTGGATGCGGTCCTTCGTGGTGAGCAATTTATCAGCGGCTCAAACGGCTTCAAGTCCGCCACTACCTGAAAAGCCAAAGCGTCTCATTACTATGGTCGGTTGTGATGGCACCAAGATTCCGTTTCACGTCACCCTGCAGCAGCGGAGTCGGTTTGTTGGAGTTGGCGCAGTTCATCTTTTGGCACTGAGAATTCCGCCGCGCCACAATCCAAGCAGACAACAACCTCGGGAAATACCCACACGACGGGCTTATCAAGGTCCTTCAATCCGGGAAAATGGATGGCCATCTCCGCGCTGAATGTCTTCAGGTTGCCTGACCCGCACGACTTGCAGGGCATGCCGCCCCCTTTGACGAGTTGACACGTAACTGGCCTGCGAACGGTTGTGACTTGCTCGGCAGGCTACCTATTTCTGCTCCGGGTTGTAACTGTAAGTTCTGACAGTTTGGTGCTTAATTTTTCCTGTATATGCTTCAAAATCAAGCGCCGGACATAAGTCCCAGTACCTGCTTTGTTGACGCGCCAGCTAATTCGACATGCTTGTTGCTGTAACTGGTGGCGATTCTCCTCCCATTAGGTGCTCCCCTAGTTGTAGAAAAACGTGGCTAAGTCTAAAAGACAATCCTGTACCACTCGAAGGGAGGCCGTAGTTGCCTTGTTCCTTGGGCGGTAGCAAGGTAGCTGCGGCCCCTTTAATTTCCAATGACTCTAATTACCGAACATCAGTTCATATTGCTGGTAAACAAATTTGGCTTTGCAGGCCGGGCACTCAGACTCGATGCCTTCACGCGGAATATCCGGTTTCTTCGGGAAAAAGTAGTCCAGTAGGGATTCGCCTATCTCGGAATAAACGAAAGTCTCGCCGCAACGTTTACAAATTCGGACCCAGATTGCCATACATGCCAAGGGTCTGAGCGGATGTTGACTTTGAATGCCAAGCTGTTATTTGGGAATACCGAAGATTCTTTAGTCTTCTTGTTCTAGTTGAAGGCCCGGAATCGCTCACAGGTAGGAGGGGTTGACCCCGTTTCCGGGCCTTCTGGTCAAGTGCCCCATGTTCAGACTGGCCTACATTCCGCTACAACTGGGGGAACCCCTAGTAGCGGCAAAATCAGTGTACGAGTTGACTAGCTTATGTTGATGCTACTTCCTTTTAGTCCCAAGAAGGCCCTATGGCCACACGATTCGTTCACACCCTTCTTTTTGCTTGCCCTGAATGCAATCTTCCTGTCGCAATCAGCCGGGTCAGCAACGAAAAGAATTTGGAAGGTGTCGATGCAGAACAACTGCAGTTAAGGTGCAGCTACTGTGAAAAGGTGTCAGACGCAACAGCCGTGACGGCCAAGAGGCACTACGTCGAGGAGTGGTCGTAGAACTTATGGCAGAATGATTGTCCCTCTTTTTAAACTCAAGACCGCCACTACAAAAACGACGATTAGCGCTGGAACAATATTTAGGAGTTTCATTGCGAAACGATATCGCTGTGCGGAAATCGTGGCTGTCCAAAATTGGACATGTCGGCGCAGCGCCAAAGTGGGTCCCAGTACCCAAATCTGACTCGACGTGCCAGATACGTGGGTGTACTACCAACCTGTTGGGAAACACGAGGGGGCCGTATGTTGCTTTGCTCTGGGCGGGGCAAGGCAGCCGCGGCTCTTACTTGCCACGACTTGACCCGCTTAACGCTTTGGCGTATTGGTTTAAGCCAATCGGTTCATCCTTAGACTCCTAGGGGCTGCACCCGCCCTTATCGGTTGCGGCCCCGCTTCATCTCCCGACTCCATCGCTTTGATAGAATGTTGCAAGTCCTTCCTCTACCGGAGGGACAAGATGCAGAGTGTCGGTGCCAGCGAATTCAATCTTGAGAATCTTCGCAAACGGTTACAGCGCATGTCCGACCATGAGTTGATTCAGTTCGGGAAATCTTGCCGGGAGTTGTTGACGCCGCAAGCGAATCTGGGCAGACCGCCGCGTGAAGTGTTCGTTATCCAGTTGCAGGAAGCGCGAAAAGAATGGAGAAGGCGGCACCCAAAGAATGGCTGACAAATATGTTCGCCTGCTCTAACCCACCTTCTTGACTCCGGGAATCTTCCACGAGCCGTCTAAAATGCTCGGGTCCTTCTCTTTCGGCCAGTACAAACGCATCATCAAGACAAAATCGTCTTTCGGTGCTGGTAGCCAGTTTGCTTCCTTGGCTTTGCCCGGCGAGTCCGCTTGAATGTAAATGTCCGTCGAGCCGTCAGCATTCGTGATGAATTTGTTGCGCTGGCTGATGTTGTAGCGATTCAGCGAATTAGCCACGAAGAAATACTGCGCGTTGTACATCGTCACCGACCAAAAACCGTCCACCGGTGGCATCTGGCCTTTGTCGAAATGCAGAACGTATTTATTCGTGCCGTTATATTTTTCTACGATTTCCGGACCTTCCGACGTGGGATAGACGGCGTCTTGCGGCCGATTCGCACCCAAGCCATACCAGGTAATCGTAGCGCGTTGAATGTAGTTCGTGCCGTATAGTCCGGTTTTGGTGGTGAACACCCAACCATTTTCGATCTTGGCATCTCCTACAGCGACTCCTTCTTTGAACCACGCTGCAATCTTGTCTTGTGCTGGCTTAGGAGCCTTAGCAATTCCAGCAGCCACGCCCGGTTCGAGTTTGGAGGCGTCGAAATCTTGTCCGGGAATAATGCCGATTTTAGCCAATTTTGCAACCATCGGTGCGTCGTCTGCGGTCGGGGGATTCGTCTTCAAAAGTTGGGCGAACAGCTTGAAGTATGAAGCGCCATCCATTGCGTTGACTTGGTCGCGGACGGCAGCCTTTGTGTCTATGGACGGGTCAACTGTTCCGGGCGTTGGCGTGTACGGCTTGCCGTATGACGACAGCGGTACTGCGGCCATCGCATCTTGAATCGCATGGACAGCTTTGTAATCCTCTGGTGTTCCGGTGCAATAGATTCGGCCTAAGAGCCACACCATTCCAGTCGGCGATTTGTATTCCGTCACGCCTGCGGGAAGCGTTCCGCTCCAGCCCGGCCCGGTGATGGCATATTTCTGTGCCGCAGTTCCCGTGGTGCGTTTGCCCGGAACCTGAAACACTTCGGTCCAGCCGTCGAGCATCGGGAACAAAGCGTAGCGGCCTTTCAGGTCTGGAATACTGACGACCCAAGGCTCTTTGGATACGTCCAGCCACAAGATTGTATATAACGTGTCCGCATTCGGTGCAGTAACAGCATTGAAAGAAGCGTTTGGATATTCGCGCAGTTTGGCGAACTGGCCCATCGGCGCAAACGTACCCTCCGGCTTGGCGTAGTTCGTTGAAACGCGTCGAGTCATATCCATCGTCATCAACGGGTAGGCATAGATGTACGCATCTTTGGCGGTTTCAAATGCCTCTAATTCTTTTGCGTCTTGCCCGACTTTTGAAGATTGACCGCAGCCTGCGATTACCAAACAACTCAAAAGTGCCGACGCAAGCAATATTTTTGTTTTCATGGATTCCTCTAAACACGAACACCGAACGACATAGTGGGCCGGATGCTATCCGTCGCAACCAAGGGTTGCCATTGTCAAAAGTAACAGGGCGTTGGTTGCGGCCCCGCCTCATCACCCATCGCTTTGATAGAATCTCTGTAGCCCTTCCTCTACCACCAGGAGACTACAATGGCCGTCGGTTTCGAATCGGAAGAAATGCATCTATACAGACTGCGTGAACGTCTGCGAGCAATGTCCGACGAAGCGCTAATCACATTTGGCAAAACTGCGCGCCAGTTGTGCGGGATTCGCGTCCAGCGGCACTCCTGACCCGTATAAGATTCAGTTGGACGAAGCACGACAAGAGTGGCGAAGGCGGCATCCGAAGAATGGCTAACGAATACTAGGTCGGCAATCCAATCGTCGTTCGCCTGAATGACGGGCGCATCGTGGAAGCGAAGATTCGGGCTGTCATCGAACAGACGAACGGGTTACACCTGCAAGTGGATTATGGGCACGATGAGACCGCGCTAATTCACGAGAAGCAGGTCAGGAGGGATTAGAGTGTTGCCAATGTTGCCAATGACCCCGTTTTTAGGCTCCCAAGGACTCCCAGGGGCTCCCAATCGTTCCTTCGAAAAACCTCATATTTATTGAGAAAACAGTGTTTTCTGCGAATTTTAAGCCATTTCGGAAAACAGGCTTTTCGTCTACCTTAGACGACGGCGCATTGCATGGGATTTAGGTCTCGAGTGTGTTTACGGTAGACTTAAATGAGGACGACCTCATATCCCATGATTAATGCTTATATCTGCGATGCGATTCGAACGCCGTTTGGCCGGTATGGCGGCGCTCTTTCGAGCGTGAGAACCGACGATCTTGCTGCGATTCCGATCAAGACTTTGGTACAACGCAATCCGTCAGTGGATTGGAACGCGCTGGACGACGTGATTTACGGCTGCGCGAATCAGGCGGGCGAGGATAATCGCAACGTGGCGCGCATGGCGTTGTTGCTGGCAGGGTTGCCGAAGGAAATTTCAGGCAGCACGGTGAACCGGCTGTGCGGGTCGAGCCTGGATGCGCTGGCGGTGGCTGCGCGCGGCATCAAGAGCGGCGAAGTGGACCTGGTGATTGCGGGCGGAGTGGAAAGCATGTCTCGCGCGCCGTTTGTGATGGGCAAAGCGGAGAGCGCGTTTTCACGCGGGATGAAACTTGAAGATACGACCATTGGCTGGCGGTTTGTAAATCCGGCGATGAAGGCGAAGTATGGAACCGACGCGATGCCGGAGACCGCGGAAATTGTGGCGGAAGAATATAAGGTGGCGCGCGACGATCAGGATGCGTTTGCATTGCGCAGCCAGCAGCGCGCCGCGGCGGCGATACGGGCCGGGCGGCTGGCGGAAGAGATTGTTGCAGTGAGCATCCCGCAGAAGAAGGGTGAAGCTGTTCGTGTGACCGTGGATGAGCAGCCGCGACCGGATTCTACGCTGGAGGGATTGGCTAAATTGAAAGGCGTCGTGAAGCCGGATGGAACTGTGACGGCGGGCAACGCTTCCGGCGTGAATGATGGTGCTTGCGCGCTGTTGCTGGCTTCGGATGAAGCGGTGAAGAAATTCGGGCTGACGCCGAAAGCGCGCGTGATTGCAGCCGCGGCTGCGGGGGTGGCTCCGCGGATCATGGGCATGGGACCGGTCCCCGCTAGCCGCAAAGTTTTGGCGAAGGCGGGCATGACGATTGGGCAGATGGATGTGATTGAGTTGAACGAGGCGTTTGCGGCGCAGGTGCTTGCGGTGCTTCGCGAACTGGGCATGGCGGACGATGCTGCACACGTGAACCCGAATGGCGGCGCGATTGCGATTGGGCATCCGCTTGGCGCAAGCGGCGCGAGGCTTGCCACTACAGCGACTTATCAATTACTGCGCACGAAGGGCCGCTATGCGTTGTGCACGATGTGCATTGGCGTTGGCCAGGGAATTTCCGTGATTCTGGAACGCGTCTAATCGAGGAGCGCAGCGTGAATCCACTGCGGGGATACAGAAAACCGGCACCGGGAACGCAGCCGGAGTATCTCCATCCTGCTTATGCTTCTTCGGTGAAACGGGCGCCGACACAGCCGCTGGTCACTCTTCCCGATTCCCTCTCCGAAATCACCGGGCCGGTTTTTCGCAACGAAGTTTTGTCCGCGAAGGCCTTCGACCTTACGCAGCAGCACAAAGGCGCGCCGCTTGGTGAACGCATTGTTGTTAGCGGACGAGTGCTTGATGAAGATGGACGGCCGGTGCGCGATTCGCTGGTGGAAATATGGCAAGCCAATGCGGCGGGCCGCTATCTGCACAAATGGGATCAGCATGACGCCCCGCTCGACCCGAACTTCACGGGAGTGGGGCAGGCGTTCACAGACGAAAATGGGCGCTATCGTTTCGTTACGATTCGGCCGGGCGCATATCCTTGGCGAAACCATCCGAATGCCTGGCGGCCGCAGCATATTCACTTTTCACTGTTCGGGCCAGCGTTTGCGACAAGGCTGGTGACGCAGATGTATTTCCCTGGCGATCCGCTGCTGGAATTCGATCCGATCTTTCATAGCGTGGGGGATGAAGCTGCGCGGAATTTGCTGATTTCGCGATTCGATTGGGCAACCACGACGCCTGAAATTGCTTTGGGGTTCCGGTTCGATATTATTTTGCGGGGACGCAACGCCACGCCGATGGAGAATCGATGAGCGGCCGGAGTACGCCTTCGCAGACGGTTGGGCCGTTTTTCAGTATTGGCTTTGCGTGGCTGGAACGCGCGGATTTGACGGAAGGCGCATCGGGCGAAGCGAAAGTCACCATTTGCGGGCGCGTTCTGGATGGAGACGAAAAGCCGGTGCCGGACGCGCTGTTGGAGATTTGGCAAGCGGATGCGGATGGCCGGTACGCTGATGAGGAAGATGCGCGCGAACGGATGGCGGCGGGCAAGTTTTTCGGATTTGGGCGGGTGCCAGTGAACGATCGGGGCGAGTTTTTCTTCACGACGATTAAACCTGGGAGCGTTGAAGGACGCGACGGCACGCGTCAGGCACCACACCTGGTCGTGTCTGTGTTTATGCGCGGGCTGCTGAAGAGATTGATTACGAGGATTTATTTTCCCGGTGATCCCGCGAACGATACGGATGATGTGCTTTCGCTGGTGCCGGCTGCGCGGCGCGGTACTCTAATCGTACACGCCGGGAGTGAGCCGGGAAAAACCCTGGTGTGGGATGTACACTTGCAGGGCGATAATGAGACGGTTTTCTTTGACTGCTGAGCCGCGGAGTTCCCCGGGCAAATGATTCTCTACGACGAACTTTTCTCTTATAGCGCGATGGAGACGGTGCTCTCCGATGAATCGCGCGTGAAGGGGATGCTGCAATTTGAGGCAGCGCTGGCAACTGCTGAAGCGCGCGCGGGGGTAATTCCGGAAGGCGCAGCGCAGAAAATTGCCGAGCAGTGCAGGTCAGCGAAATTTGATCTGGCGGCAATTGCGAAAGAAGCGGCGCTCGCCGGAAACGTGGCCATTCCGCTTATCAAAATGCTGACGGAAGCAATTGCGCGGCAAGACAAGGACGCGGCGCACTTTGTGCATTGGGGCGCGACGAGCCAGGACGCGATCGATACGGGTTTTGTGCTGCAGATGCGAGAAGCGTTGGCGCTGGTGGAAAAGGATTTGGGGGGGTTGAGCGAGACGTTGGTGGAATTGGCAAGTGCGCATCGCGCGACAGTGATGGTGGCGCGCACATGGATGCAGCAGGCGCTGCCAACAACGTTTGGATTTGTTGTTGCTGGCTGGCTTGATTCTTTGGTGCGGCAGCGACGACGGCTGAGTGAGATCCGGCCGCGCGTTTTGTCGCTGCAGTTTGGTGGAGCTGTGGGTACGTTGGCGGCGTTGCACGGCGACGGGCCGGAAATTGCACGGGCGCTGGCCAGTGAACTGCATCTGACTTTGCCTGTGGCGCCTTGGCACGCGCATCGCGACCGCATGGCCGAGATTGCCGCATTTTTCGGCGTTCTAGCCGGGACTCTCGGGAAAATTGCGCGGGATATTTCGTTGCATTCACAAACCGAGGTGGGGGAATTGCTCGAAGCTGCGGGCGAGGGGCGGGGCGGGTCGTCGACGATGCCGCACAAACGGAACCCGGTAACGTGCTCGGTTGTGTTGGCGGCGGCCGCGCGCGTGCCGGGATTGGTCGGCACAATGCTTTCGACCATGCCGCAGGAGTTGCAGCGCGGGCTGGGAGGCTGGCAAGCCGAATGGGAAACTTTGCCGAAGATTGTGCGCCTGGCGGGTGGGGCGTTGCATCATCTGGCGCAGATGATGCCGGGACTTGAGGTAGATGCGGGGCGAATGCGACGGAATCTTGAGGCGACGAAGGGATTGATTTTCGCTGAGGCGGTGACCATGGCACTGGCGGATCGCATGGGCAAAATGCCTGCGCATCTGCTGGTGGAAGGCGCTTGCAAGAAGGCGCTTGCGGAAGACCGGCCATTGCAAGAGATTTTGCGCAATGAGCCTGGACTGCGCGGGCATCTGACGCCGGCCGATCTGGAAAGCTTGTTCGATGCGCGAAATTACTTGGGCAGCGCGGAGGAATTCGTGGAAAGGGTAACAGCACAAACCCGCGAATTGCCGCCAGTCCGCTAAAAAAGGATCGTCATGCCATTTGCCAATTTGCCTGACGTGAAACTTCATTACGAGATCTCCGGAGCAGAGCATCTTCCAGTGATGGTGTTTTCGAATGGGCTGGGCACCACGATGCGTATGTGGGAGCCGCAGGTTAATGCGTTTTCGAAGCATTTTCGCGTGCTTCGCTGCGACACGCGCGGGCACGGGCAATCCGGAGTTACGGTTGGTCCTTACACGATCGAGCAATTGAGCTGGGACGTCGTTGGGTTGCTGGATGCTTTGAAAATCGAGCGGGCCCATTTTTGCGGGTTGTCCATGGGCGGCTTGATCGGCATGTTTCTGGGAACGAACGCGGGGGACCGATTCAGCAAGATTGTGCTCTGCAACACTGCCGCGAAAATCGGCACGAACGATTCCTGGAATACGCGCATGCAGGCGGTGCAAAGAGGTGGCATGAAAGCGATTTGCGGTGGAGTGATCGAGCGCTGGCTCACAGCGAGCTTTCGCGATTCGCATCCGGAGGAGACACAGGCAATCCAGGCGATGTTGGAGGCTGCAAATCCGGAGGGGTATATCGCGTGCTGCACCGCGCTGCGCGACGCGGACCTGCGAAGCGCGATCGGCAAAATCCACAACCCTTGCCTGGCGCTCACCGGCACACACGACACGACTTCTCCCCCCGAGGAAGCTCATTTTCTGGAGAGGTCGATTCCGGGTGCTGAGTATGCCGAAATTTCCGCCGCTCATTTGTCGAACGTCGAGGCGCGCGACGATTTTAACCGCCATGTTTTGCGATTCCTGCTGGCGTAAAGGAGATTGCGATGGATGAGCGCAAGCGTCATGCGAAAGGTATGAAAGCGCGGCGGTCGGTGTTGGGGAACGCGCATGTGGATCGCGCACGGGAGCAGGAAAACAGCTTCACCGCGCCTTTTCAGGACCTGATTACACGCTACGCCTGGGGAGAAATCTGGACACGACCCGGGCTACCACGCAAAACGCGGAGCATGATTACGATTGCGATGATGGTGGCGATGAATCGTCCGGACGAATTGCGCCTACATTTGCGCGCGGCGGCGGCGAATGGAGTGACTCGCAGAGAGATTCAGGAAGTCTTACTGCAGAGCGCGATTTATTGCGGCGTGCCGGCGGCGAACCATGCGTTTCACCTGGCGGAAGAAGTGTTCAAGGAATCGGCGAAGTGACTGAGGCGTCAGACGAGGACGGGAAGGTCCGCAAGAACTTCCGTCACCCAGCGCACCGAGCGCACGTACAAGTCCGGAAGGTATTCCTCATGCAGACCGATGTGCCTGGCGGAGTGCGCCAACTGTTCCCACGTGCCTGATTCGTAGTCGAGGACCACTTCGAAGATCGGGCGGTAGCGACTGGGTTTGCCCAACAGGGCGCGCTTGATGGCTTCGTCGACGGGAATTTCCGTCAGTACGTCGACCATGCGCATATTGAGAAGCGCGTCCATCACGGACAACAGGCCGAGCAGGAACAATTCGTTGGTCTCCCGGACCATGCCGATTTTCTTGCCGATCAATTCGCAAAACATGGCGCGCAACAACGGCAAACGCAGCAGCCCATCAGCCACTTCGTCACCGAGCCCGGCAACGCTAACCAGCGAGATCCACTTGCGCATGGGCAGCTCACCCAAAAGCGTGAGCGCGTGGGGGATAGAATGGATCTGCGACCGGAACGCAAAGGCGGCGGAGTTCAGATAGCGCAAGAGGCGGTAACTCAGCGAGACATCACGGCGAAAAATCATGGAAATGCGGTGAAGGTCGAAGACGTTGGCGTTAGCGGCCTGAAGCAATTCCAGGTACACAGCTTTGTTCGCAGGGACGCTGCGCCGCCCGACAACCTGCGGGCGACAGAAAAAATAGCCCTGAAAATAATCGTACCCGATCGCGGCGCACTGTTGGAATTGCTCGTCGGTCTCCACTTTTTCGGCCACGACCGGGATTTTCTGCCTGTGGCAGACATCCACCAATCGCTTTTGCTCGGCAAAGGTCGTGAGGAGAACATCGATTTTGACGAAGTCCGCGATGGCCAGGAGCGGTTGCGATTCGGGGGTATCGCAATAATCGTCGAGGGCCAAACGATATCCCTGATCCCTCATGCGGTAGCACGCGGCGAGAACATCCTTATCGGAGGGAACATTTTCCAAAATTTCTCCGACGACCAGTTCCTTGGGCATCAGAGTGAGGAAATCGTTCAACAGAAACTCCCTGGTGCAATTCATGAAAGCAGGCAGGCCCTCCGTGATGGTCCGCACGCCCATCAAAAACAGTTCGTCCATAGCCTTTTCGGCTACGGGACTACCGGGCGTGGGAGAACAATAGTTTTCTGGGCCATAGTGCGACAGGATTTCATAAGCGAAGAACTTTTTGTCCCGAGTAAGAATGGGCTGGCGAGCCAGAAAACGATTGAGTGTTTCTACCGGTGGCATAAGGTGAGCGCGATTGTCGCGCTCGCACAGTAACAATCTAGCGGAGCAAGTAGCGTGCCATACGACGGATTGCGTGGCTCACTCTGGAAACCGGCTGAGAGCGGTCTCTTGCGTCCTTATAGGCTAGGCGAAGGGACAAATTCTTTGCGTAGAACGGAGGAGGCAGAATTGGAAGGAAGGACGGAAGAGAGTCTGGGTCGAAGAGGAAGGAGCGTTCGCAGATGGAACAGTGTCCGCCTTACTTCATGCCACTTTTGGGCATTTATGACTGGAAGCCAGCATGCTCCATTTTGTTGTTTCTGGAGGTGCGTCTTGCAACCGGCGACCCACGACATGCTCGTACGGCGCGCGAAGCATCTGGGAGTCTTGCCGGCAATGCCGCAGATTCTGACAACTCTGAACGAAAGCTTGGGCGCGAATTCCGGCATGGCGGACATCGACAAAATTGTTGAGACCATTTCCTGCGACGAATCGCTGGCGGCACAGTGCCTGCGCGTGGCGAATTCGGCGCTCTACGGTCATCGGGGCGATGTCGCGACGATCCGCGATGCGGTACTCACGCTCGGGCTCTGGCGAATCCGGGACCTGGCGTTCTCCTGCAACTTGCCGCTGATGTTTTCCGGTTTCAGGTGTGCGGTGCCCAAGGAAACGTTTTGGCGGCATTCCCTGGCCACGGCGTTTATTGCGGAAAAACTGGGGTCGGATTTTATGAGTCCAGCGAGCCAGCATGTTTATCTGGCGGGACTTCTGCACGATATCGGCATCCTGATCAACGCGCTTCTGTTTCCGGAAAAATTCTCCGAAGTTCTGGAAGAAGCTACGCTGGAGCACTCGATGGTGGACTGTATGGAGCAGCGGCTGTTGG
Organism: Candidatus Acidiferrales bacterium; assembly: GCA_963701055.1. GTDB lineage: Bacteria > Acidobacteriota > Terriglobia > Acidiferrales > UBA7541 > Acidiferrum. The sequence goes on from OY969563.1 coordinate 4,115,406, forward strand.
GATTTACGCACGCCGACAGCGGCCGCATTGTGGCGGAAGAGTGGAAATTGCCGCGTGAAATAGCAGAGGTGATCGAGTTTCACCACCATCCGGAAGCGCAGACGGGCAACAACGAAGTTACCGTGATTGTGCAAGCGGCCAACCAGATGTGCTGGAATTCGGGATTGGGGTATGGGTATTCCCTGCAGGCGGAGGCGTTCTGCTTGCTGGAAAATCCGTGGCGAATTCTGAGTGAACGATTTCCGAAGGCGAATCGTATTCGTCCTGAGGATTATGTCGCGGTTCTGGAGGCGCATCTGTTTGGGGCGCACGAATTGGCGGATCGTGTTTTCAGATTGACGCCGCAACAGGCAATTTGAGCGGACGGTTGGAAAACGAAGAGGGATCCCCTCACTGCGCGGACTTCGGCCGGAGTGACGGAGTTTTTATTGTGGTGATGGCAGGGTGGCGCGATTTGGGATCTTGCGGACATGGGGTGCAGCGGTGCGGCGACCCCACGAGGAGCGGAAGTAAGAACACAGGCAGGAGTGCCTCTGCCACTTGGGTTGGAAGGGAAGGCGCAGTGGTTGAGATCCTTGGCTTCGGTCAGGATGACGTTTCTTTTTTGGACGAGGCTAAAGCTATGCCCCGACGCGTTCTAGTCATTGAAGACGTTAGCGCGGAGCGTGTAGGAACTTAAGACTTTCATGTAGTTTCCGCGGTCGAAGGCGGAGGGATCGGGTACGGCTTCGTGGCTCATGCTTCCGCACATTTGTTGGACGGAGTGGTATTCATGTTCATCGAGCCAGCGATCCAATTCCGTCAAGACATGCGCGGCGTGATGCACACCATTGCGCAGCAGCGCTGAAGTCATAAAGGCGACCTTTGCGCCGGCAAGAATGGATTTGATCAGGTCGCGCGAACTGTGCACTCCACCGGTGATTCCCAGGTCGGCGCGGACATGGCCGCAGAGGATGGCTGTCCAGTGCAGGCGAAGAAGCAACTCTTCGGGACGGCTTAATGAGAGATTGGGCGATATTTCCATGTGCTCGATATCGAAATCGGGCTGGTAGAAACGGTTGAACAGAACGATTCCGTCGACATGAGCTTCATCGAGACGCACACCGATATTGGCCGGCGCGCTGAAAAAAGGAGACAGCTTTACAGCAAGCGGGATGCGGATGCTGCGTTTGAGCTGGCGCACGAGATCAATGTATTCCTGTTCTACTTCGCTGCCGGTGACTGAGGGATCGGTGGCGATGGAATAAATATTCAGCTCGATAGCGTCGGCACCGGCCTGCTCCATCAGGCGAGCGTATTCGAGCCAGCCGCCTTTCGACACGCCATTCAAGCTGGCGATAATCGGAATGCGCACGCTCTCTTTCGCTTCTCGGATCAATTCCAGATAGCCATCGGGGCCAAGGTTGTAGCTTTGCAGATCCGGGAAGAAATTCGAGGATTCTGGAAAGCTGTCAGAGCCGCGGTCTAGATCAGAATCGAGGCTGAGGCTATCCAGCTGGAGTTGCTCTTCGAAGAGCGAGGGCAACACGACGGCCCCAAGGTTCTGATCTTCGAGGCGCTTGATGTTGTCGACCGACTCGCTGAGCGGCGAAGCGGAGGCCAGCAAAGGGGATTTGAGCTGCAAACCAAGATACTTCGTAGAAAGATTGCTCATTCCTCTTCCCCTCCCTTTTTCACTGGCTGTGGATCGGCTTCTGTCATTTCCGGGGCGATGTGAGGCGATTCGGAGCGACCGGCCATGGCGGCACGATTCGAGTACACGCGCCACTGGCGTTCGACATCATCCTGCGCAGCTTTGAGCAATTCGCGCGCGGCTTCAGGATCGCTGCGAACCAACATGGTGTAGCGCGCTTCCTGATAGGCGTATTGCTTCAAGGTGATGCTGGGCGCCTTGGAATCGAGAAGGAAAGGATTCTTGCCTTCGAGGCGAAGCGCGGGATTGTAGCGCATCAATGGCCAGTAACCGCTGAGCACGGCCTTTTTCTGCTGGTCGAGACCGAGAACCATGTCATATCCGTGGGCAATGCAATGACTGTACGCGATGATGAGCGAAGGCCCGTTGTGCGCTTCCGCTTCGAGGAACGCTTTTACCGTGTGCGTGTCGCTGGAGCCCATGGCCACGCGCGCGACGTATACATAACCGTAGCTAACCGCTTCCATTGCCAGATCTTTCTTGCCGGTGTGCTTTCCGCCGGTGGCAAATTTGGCGACTGCGGCACGGGGCGTGGCTTTGGACATCTGCCCGCCAGTGTTGGAATAGACTTCGGTGTCCAGCACAAGGACGTTGACGTTGCGGCCGCTACCGAGCACGTGATCGAGGCCGCCGAAGCCGATGTCATAGGCCCAGCCGTCTCCGCCGAGGAGCCAGACGCTTTTTTTAACGAGCGAATCCGCGACCGATTGCAGTGCCACGGACTCCGGAACGGCTAGAGCTGACAATTTCTTTTTCAGCTCGACCACGCGACGGCGCTGCTCTTCGATTCCCTGTTCCTTCGATTGATCAGCTTCGAGCAAACCTTTGACGAGTTCGTCGCCGAGTTGGCCGCTCAAGCGGACCACCAAATCCTTCGCATAGTGATGCTGTTGATCCACGGCCAGACGCATGCCAAGACCGAATTCGGCATTGTCTTCGAACAGGGAGTTGGACCAGGTCGGTCCGCGACCGTCTTTGTTCTTTGTGTAAGGTGTTGTGGGAAGATTGCCGCCATAGATCGAAGAGCAACCGGTGGCATTGGCGATCATGAGGCGATCGCCGAAAAGCTGGGTCAGAAGTTTGATGTACGGTGTTTCGCCGCATCCTGCGCAAGCCCCGGAGAATTCGAAGAGCGGTTCGAGAAGTTGCGAGTCCTTTACCTGCGAATGGGAAATGCGGTTGCGATCAAATTCGGGGAGCCCCAGGAAATATTCCCAATTCACGCTTTCGGGCTGACGCAGCGGGGCTTGCGGCTCCATATTGATGGCCTTGTGTTTCACTTCAGTTTTGCTTTTTACGGGGCAAATCTCGACGCACAATTTGCAGCCCGTACAATCTTCTGGAGCAACCTGGAGCGAGTAACGCATGGATTCGAACTCGCGCCAACGTGGTTTGGCGGATTTAAATGTTTCTGGTTTGCCGCTGAGCAACGAAGAGTCATAAACCTTGGCACGAATCACGGCGTGAGGGCAAACCAGTACGCACTTGCCACACTGGATGCAGAGATCTTCGTCCCACACTGGAATTTCCTTGGCGATATTGCGCTTTTCCCACATGGCGGTGCCGGTGGGAAATGTTCCATCGATGGTCATAGCGCTGACGGGAAGCGAATCGCCGTTTCCAGTGATGATGGTGCCGAGAACGCTGCGAACAAATTCGGGGGCTTGGGAAGCGACAGCGGGGAGCATTTCGAATGTAGCGGTGATTTTGTCGGGGACGCGCACTTCGTGAAGATGAGCGAGGGCCTCGTCTACGGCCGCGTAATTTCTCTGAACGACTGCTTCGCCGCGCTTGCCGTAAGTATCGGCAATAGCTTTTTTGATCGCAGCGATGGCTTCGTCGCGAGGCAAAACGCCGCTGATAGCAAAGAAGCAGGTTTGCATGATGGTGTTGATGCGGCTGCCCATGCCGGCCGCGCGCGCGACGGTGTAACCGTCGATAACGAAGAAGCGCAATTTCTTTTTGAGGATGGTTTCCTGCACTTGCTTCGGAATATGCTGCCAGATTTCGTCAGGGCCAAAGGGCGCGTTCACCAGGAACGTGGCGCCAGGTTCGGCGGCCGACAAAACATCGATGCGATCGAGGAATTGGAACTGGTGGCAAGCGACGAAATTCGCTTTCGTGATCAGGTATGTGGAACGAATCGGATCAGGACCGAAGCGGAGGTGAGAAACGGTAACAGCGCCGGCTTTCTTCGAGTCGTAAACGAAATAGCCCTGCGCGAAATTGCTGGTTCCTTTGCCGATGATCTTGATGGAGTTTTTGTTGGCGCCGACGGTACCGTCCGAGCCGAGGCCGTAGAACAGGGCGCGAACGGTGCGCGGATCTTCGGTCGAGAAATCGGGATCGTAGGTGAGGCTGGTGTGCGTTACGTCATCGACGATGCCGACCGTGAAATGATTTTTCGGTTCAGGCTTCTTCAGTTCATCGAATACGGCTTTCACCATTGCGGGTGTGAATTCTTTTGAGGATAGGCCGTACCTGCCGCCGATGATGCGCGGTATGCCGGCGGCTGGATTCGCCGAATAGCGTTCCATGTAGGTTGTCAGGACATCCTGATAGAGAGGCTCGCCCAGGGCTCCCGGTTCCTTCGTACGATCGAGGACGGCGATGGATTTGGCGCTGCGCGGAATCGCGTTCAGGAAAACGTCGGCCGCAAAGGGCCGGAACAAGCGCACTTTCAACAGACCAACCTTTTCTCCTTTTTTTTGCAGAGCGTCTACCGCTTCTTCCACCGCGCCCACGCCGGAACCCATGAGGATGATCAATCGTTCGGCATCCGGCGGGCCGTAGTAATCGAAGAGTTGGTATTTACGGCCGGTGCGCTTGGCGAAACGATCCATCACGTCCTGAACAATCGTTGGGCAGCCGCGGTAATAGGGGTTGCACGCTTCGCGCGCCTGGAAAAATACGTCTGGATTTTGCGCGGTGCCGCGGAGGATGGGGCGGTCGGGGGTCATGGCGCGTTCGCGATGTTGCCGAACGAATTTGTCGTCGACGAGGGCGCGAAGATCATCATCGCTCAGCGGATCGATCATGTTCACTTCATGAGAGGTGCGGAAGCCATCGAAGAAATGCAGGAAGGGGATGCGTGATTCGAGAGTGGCGGCTTGCGCAATACAGGCGAAGTCACTGGCTTCCTGAACGGAGTTGGAGGCCAGCATCGCAAATCCAGTGGCGCGCGTGGACATGACGTCGCTGTGATCGCCGAAGATGGAGAGCGCGTGAGTGGCCAGAGTGCGCGCGGCGACGTGAATTACGGCGGCGGTCAATTCGCCCGCAATCTTGTACATGTTGGGAATCATCAGGAGCAAGCCCTGCGATGCGGTGAATGTCGTGCCTAGGGCGCCGGCCTGCAGCGCGCCATGGAGCGCACCTGCGGCGCCGCCTTCGCTCTGCATCTCGATAACGTCGGGAATAGCGCCCCAAATATTTTGTTTGTGTTCCGAATTCCACTGATCCGACCACTCGCCCATCGGAGAGGAAGGGGTAATGGGATAAATCGCAATCACTTCATTGAGGCGGTAAGCTACAGCAGCGGCGGCTTCGTTGCCGTCGACAATTGACATTTTCCTGGCCATTGGGATCTCCGTCGTGCGAGTAACCTGATAAGAAAATGGTAGGCGGCTGCGGAGATGAAAGCAACGAAAAGGTGCGAAAAATAAGGGTAAACGCACACCTGTGACGCAGGTCACTGCGTGCTGGTCATTCGATCAGGCGGATTCTTCCCACTCGGGATCGGCAGGCGGCAAGCGATCTGTGTCTCGCGCGAAGGTGGTGTACAAAGTTGGCAGCAGATAAATGCTGAGGAGCAACGCGGCCAAAAGCCCGCCGACGATTACGATGGCAAACGGCCGCTGAGAATCGGAACCGATGCCGCGCGACATCGCCGCCGGAAGTAAACCGAGAATGGCGACGAGCATGGTCATCATGATCGGCCGTAAGCGGAGAACGGCGCCCTGCACCGCGGCGTCTTCGATGGAACTGCCGGCCGCACGCAAGTGGTTTATGTATTCCACCATGATGACGCCGGTCTGCACGGAAACTCCGAACAGTGCGAGAAAGCCGACGCCGGAAGACACGCTGAAATGTTCGCCGGTAATCCACAGCGCGAGGAAACCGCCGAGAGGAGCCATGGCCACGTTCGCTAATACGAGCAAGGCCCACTTGGGCGAACTGAACATAGTATAGAGGATTACGTAAATAGTCAGAATAGTAATCGGAAGCACGAACATCAATCGCCGCTCGGAACGCTGCTGACTGGCATATTCGCCGGCCCAGTCGAGAGTGTAGCCTTCGGGGAGTTTCACTTGCAAGCGCACTTTGGCCATGGCTTCTTCCACGGTGCTGCCGAGGTCGCGGCCGCGCACGCTGTATTTGATGGCGACGTAGCGGGAGTTAGCTTCGCGATAAATTTCGGAAGCGCCGTCGATGGTTTCTACACGCGTGACTTGCGATAAAGAGACGCGCTGGCCGTTGGGAGTGACAATGCGAATATTTTCGACTGCCTGTTTTGTATCACGGTAGGGCGCCTGATAACGCACAACAAGATCGAAAACCTGTTCGCCGCGGAGGACCTGTGTAACGGCCTTGCCGCCGACAGCGGCCTCAACCGCATCCTGGACATCCGAGGCGTTCAAGCCATAGCGAGCAAGCGCAGGCCGATCGATGACGAGATTGAGATTCGGCTGGCCGAGCACGCGGAATACGCCCAAGTCCTCAATGCCGCGTACGTTTTTCATGATGTTGGTGATTTCTTCGGCTTTGGCTTCTAGAGTGCGCAGATCGCTGCCGTAAATTTTGACGGCGAGTTCGCCTTTGACACCGCTGACGGCTTCTTCGACGTTATCTGAAATGGGTTGGGAAAAATTCCACAAGACGCCGGGCATTTTGCTTACTTCTTTGTCCATGGATGAAATCAGGGCTTCCTTGTCTTCATGGAAGACAGGACGCCATTTGTCCTTCGGCCAAAGATCGACGAAGTATTCGGTGTTGAAAAAGCCAGTGGTGTCTGTGCCGTCGTCGGGACGGCCCACCTGGGAAACCACCTGTTTGACTTCCGGGAAGGATGCGAAGATCAGGCGCGCCTGATCCATGACGCGCGTGCCTTCGGTGAGGCCGGTGCTGGGCGCCAGCGTGCCACGAGCCCAGATCGCTCCTTCGTCGAGATGCGGCAGAAATTCCGAGCCGATGACGTTGCTGTAGAGAATCACGGCGGCTAGCAGCGGGGCGCAAGCGCCCAACGTGAGAGTGATGCGGCGGTGCTCAATCGCCCAGCGAAGCGAGGTGCGATAGTGATCGCGCAAGAAATTCATGAGCGGGTTGTGCCACTCTTTCACTCCCTTGCGGAATAAGACGCCGGCCAGCACGGGAGCAATGGTCATCGAAAAAATCAGCGCGCCGAGCAGCGCAAAAGCGACCGTCCAGGCCATCGGCCGGAACAGCTTGCCCTCGACGCTTTGCAGCGTGTAAATGGGCATGTATGCAGTGATGATGATCGCGATGGCGTAGAAGACCGGGCGCTGAATTTCGTGGGCGGCGTCGCGGATTCGCTCCAATGGAGTTTTTTGCGCGGCGCTAGGCAAACCAAAATGGCGCACGATATTTTCAATGACAACCACAGCGCCGTCGACCACCATGCCAAAGTCCAACGCACCCAACGAAAGCAAGTTAGCGGGAATTTTGTTCAAATCCAGACAAATCGAAGCGAACAACAGGGAAAACGGGATGGTTAAAGCGACGATGAGCGCGCCGCGGATATTGCCGAGAAAGAAAAACAGAATGATGGAGACGAATAAAACGCCTTCACCGAGGTTATGAAGCACCGTGTGCGTCGTATAGTGCACCAGTTCGCTGCGATCCAGAAACGGAACGACCTTCACGCCCGGTGGCAGGATATGCTCGTTCAGCTCCTTCACCTTGGCGTGAATTCCTGCAAGAGTGCTTTCCGATTCGGCTCCTTTTTGCAAAAGCACAATGCCTTCGACAACATCGTCATCATCGACGATCGTGCCGTCCTCTCGCCGAACTGATTTGCCGATCTTTCCCAGACGGATTTTGGGCCCCTGCGTAACAGTGGCAATATCCTTTACGTGGATCGCCGTGCCGTTTTGCGTTTTCAGCGGCGTTTGCTCGATTTCCTGAACGGCAGTGAAGAGTCCCACCTCGCGCACGTTAATCTGCTGCGAACCAGACTCGATAAAGCTGCCGCCAGCGTTGACGTTATTTGCGGCGATCTGCTGCTCTACCTGCGGGAGGCTGATGCCGTAGGAAACCAGCTTGTTGGGATCCACCTTCACCTGATATTCGCGGGTGGTTCCGCCAAAACTGGAAACGTCCACGACGCCGGGCACGGATTTAAACTGTTTCTCCAAAACCCAATCTTCGAGAGCCTTCAATTCCATCAAGTCATATTTCGGGTTGGTGCTTTTCAGCGTGTACCAGTAAATCTGTCCTACGGGGCTCCAGTCGGATCCCATCTGGGGCGTCAAACCGGTCGGCAGAGTCACCATCGACAGGCGCTCCAAAACTTTTTCGCGATTCCAATCGTCGACAGAAGAATCGTCGAAGATCAGCATGACACTGGAGAGGCCAAACAAACTGACGGAGCGAAGATGCGCGAGATGCGGCAGGCCATTCATCTGAATTTCGATAGGGATGGTGACCTGTTGTTCGACTTCTTCGGCGGCGCGGCCCGGCCATTGCGTGATGATCTGGACATAATTGTTTGCGACGTCAGGATAGGCTTCGACGGGTAGGTTATGAAACGAGATGCCTCCCCAGATCAGGAGGAGCACGGCAATCGCGAGAACGATAAAGCGGTTGTCGAGAGCAAAGTCGACGATAGCGCGAATCATCGGGGAATCCTTATGGTTTGGAGGCCGGTCATCGGCCTCTATTGCTCCACGGTGCTTTGCATGACTAATGCATTGCTGACGACTTCTTGTCCTGGCTGAATGCCTTGCAGCACTGCCTGCATTTTGTTGGGAAGCATGCTGCCGGCTTTGACTTCGAGGCGGCGAAACCTATTTCCACCCGCCGGAACGTAAATCCAATCCCGGTCATGCAAGTGCAAAATGGCGGAAGCGGGCACGGCGGCGTATTGCACCTTTTTTTGTCCATGGAAGGTGGCGGTGACGAACATGCCCACGCGCATCAACATGTCCGGATTGGCAACCTGAATGCGCACTTTGGCGGTGCGCAGGTTAGGATCGAGAATGGGCCCGATATTGCTGATCCTTCCGGTGTATGTTTTGTCCGGGTAGGCAACCAGGGTGATGTCCGCATTTTCGCCGACGTGGACATTCGCCAAATCGTTCTCATAGACGTCGCAAAGAATCCACACGCTGGAAAGATCCGAGATGGTGAAAGGATTTGCACCGGACAGCCCCTGAACTCCTGCGGCATTGGTGACTTGTTGATCGGTGATGACGCCGGAGACGGGCGCTTTGATTTCCACGACACCGCTGGGATGATCCTTATCAACACCGAGCACGCGTAGATGCTCGAGCGTGGTTTCGACGTCCACCTTGGCTTTATCTTCCGTGTCTTGCGCCAACTGGAGATTGCTCAGCGAAATGGCGCCTTTTTCATACAACAATTGCGAACGCTCCAATTGCTTGTTGGCTAGCATTTCATCGGCAACGGCCTTGCGATAATCCGAAAAGGCTGCGGCGATATCCGGGCTTTGCACGAGCAACAGAACTTGACCTTTCTTGACGGTGTCACCCAGGCGCGCGCGGATTTCCACCACGCGCCCTGTGGCCAGCGAAATCACGGGGACGGTGCGGCTGATATCCGGATTTACCGTGCCAGTCACGCTGAGGGTAGGCGCGGCAGAATAATCGGTGGCTTTGACCAGCGGGAACTGTTCCGGATGGTCGACGGCGAGCAAGTTGACGTCCTGTTCCTTTTCTACTTTTGCGGGAGGAGGAGCGCCTGCGTTGCCGACGTCTTCGGACTTGCCCCCGCACGCGCAAAGAGAAACGCCAAGAATCGAGATGCATGTCAGGTGCAGACCCAGTCTGCTTCTCATTGAAGGACCTCGCGTCCCACGGCAAGATTCAACTGGCCTGCCGCGATCAGGTAAGAACCGATCAGGTTCAGATAATTCAATTCCGTGTCCCGGTATTCCTTTTGAGCGTCGAGGAAATCGATCAAGGCGGCACCGCCATGCTCGTAGGAGAACTTCATCGTGTCACGCACGCGAGCTGCCTGTTCCAGGTATTGGCTTTTGTAAGGGCGTAGAAGAATAAGGTTGCTGTTGACGGTGGCGTAGGCGGAATCCACGTCGCTGAACACCTGAGCTTGCGCGGCATCCAGCAATTTCTGATTGCGGTCAATATCAACTTGCGTGCGGGTCTTTTCACCCTGGTTCCGGTCGAAGATGCGAAGAGGGATTCCAACGCCAACGCCGACGTATTCACGCAAGGGTGGCTGGTAACTCAAATAAGCTTCAGAGATTGTGGGGAAGCCGGCATCGACGGTAATGGTGGGATCTGTGGATCCGTTTGCAACGGCAAGCTTGTGGTCTGTGTTGGCTTTGTCGACGGCTTGCACCGCGGCTTTCAGGTCCGGGCGATTGTCCTGGGCAATCTGGCGGAATTGATCAACCGGGGGAAGCTGGTCTGCGAACTCATATAGGCCTAAGACATCGAACTGATCTACCGGAGTCTTATCGTTGAGAAGCATCAAGAGCTGAATCTTTGTGGTTCGCAGGTTGACTTCCGCAGTTTGAAGATCGGATTCGAACTGCACGCGCTGCAGTTCGAGACGATCAAGATCAATTTTCGCAATGTCGCCGGCATCGAAGCGATCTTTACTGATTTTCAGCTCCTGATCCCAGTAGGCAAGATTGTCGGTGGCGACGCGTAGAATTGCCTTGGCTTGGAGGGTGCCCACAAATGCGCTGCGCAGGTTGAAGATCAGGTTCCTTTCCAAGTCCGACTGACTGGACACGGCAATGCCCGTGGCTTTCTGGGCGCTTTCCAGCCGCAATTCGCGCTTGTGCTGCCTTTCGTGCAGATAGCTGACTGAGGCGTTCAGCGTAGCGGCCGAAAACGGTTGCTTGGTGGTGTTCCCGATCTGATCAACTCCAACCGAAGCCTGCGGATTAGGCCGAAGATACGCTGTAACCTCTTGCGCTTTCGATTCGTCAATTCCAATCTCGCCAGCAAGCAAAGTCGGATTATTGGCTTCGAATCGCTGCTTCACTTCATCCCATGTCAGGGGCTTTTGCGCCTGAGCGGGGGAACTGACTCCCCACGCCAACACACTGACCAGGCATACACCCCGAATAAAACGCCACATGACTCTACCCTCACATCGATTGAACTTTGGTGAATGCGGACACTGGGTGGTGTCAGTATTCCATCCGATTTAGACGATTAGCGCAGCTACGGCGCCGACCCGTCGAATCCGCCCTGGCGACAATCGTCGCCCCGGCCTAAAGAATGTATAACAGCGTGATAAACGATTGGTTACGAAAATGTCGCCGACATGGGCGGAGAGCGACCGAGGTGCGGCAGCCCATGTCTTTGGAGGACCGGCTGGTTTTCGCGGTGGGTGCCGCTACCAGAGGAGTAAACCGGGTCATGGACGTACGAATTCTTAGTGAGTGCCTCGTCCAACGAAGTGCGAGTCGAAGCAAGCGTGACTCGATCTCTCTGTGGACCCGAGGGAGTCTCCAGGAGTACATCAGACACATTTTCCAGCGTGGCAAAATTCGCGGACGGGGCTGCGGCGAAATTTCCGTGGCCATCATTTAAGAACACCTCGATAAAGCTCGAATCGAGGTTGGAAGTGACTACGAGATCGAGGTTGTCGTCTCCATTTACATCGCGGGCGGCAACTCTAAGGCCGCCGATCGGCCCACTTACTCCAATCGCCGACTCCACTCCGGCGCTCAACTTCACATGAATGGAATAATTGGCATTGGCCGAGCGGGGATTTTGTGATTCGACCTGTGCCAAATCGGGAATACGGTCTCCGTCCAAGTCAGCAAACACGAAACGCGTACCAATATGGCGAGAAGGTCGAATGTTGGGCGACAGATGGCAGGTGCCACTATGGGCCAATGAAAAAATGACGGCGGCGAACAAACAAACCAGCCCAATTGGGAAAGGAAGCCCAAATTTTGCGGTGTTACTGTTCGTCATAGCGTTCGTAAATCTCCGATGCGGCTCTATCTCAAGTAGGATAGTGAGCCATGACAGGATACACGGCCCACGGACTCAGGGAAAGCGCAAGGGTGTGACGTAGATCACTTATGGTTGTGACGGGTGGCGCGGCAGGGGTGTGCGACACCACCTACGCTCTACGTGCAACCTCTGAATTCTTGGTTTTTTGCATTTGCTTGTTGTGGGCGCCTGTGGGTCGTCCGCATCATTAATGTAAGTAACCTGGAATGAATGAGGTAGACAAGTCCCCCAGCCAGGTGAAGATAGCTAGATCGGGAGTAACTACTATGGCCAGCACTCCTCAAACCGGCAGCACTTCCGTGGACGCGGGTGTTCCGGCGAAACAGGTTTACGCAGCAGCCGGGACATGTCTGGTAGTCGGTCTCGCCATCGGCTATTTCTTTCTGGGAAGCCATGCTACTCCCAGCGTCGCGCGGTCTAACTCGGCTGCAGGTGCACCGAATGCTGCCGCTACGTATAACGGCGTTCACCCTCAGTTGACGATCGAGCAGATGAAGCAGATGGCGGATGTCCAGGCTTCCAGCCTGATCGAAAAGTCCAAAACCGAACCGAAGAACGCCGGATTGCTAGTGCAGATCGCGGGAATTTACCAGGCTTCACACCAGTTTAAGGAAGCCGCGGGCTACTTTGAGAAGGCGCTGAGCATTGATCCGAAGAACGTGTCGGCTCGCACGGAGATGGCTTCGTGTCTTTATTATTCCGGAGACGCGGACGGCGCGGTGGCGCAGTTGAATCAGGTGCTGAAGTCCAACCCCAAGGACGCAAATGCGCTTTTTAACATTGGCATGATCAAATATCGGGGGAAAAAGGATCCGGCGGGAGCGGTGGCCGCGTGGCAGCAACTTCTGAAGGCGAATCCGAATCTGGACCGTAAGCCGGTGGTGGAACAAATGATTGCGGAGGCGAAAGCCACTGAAACGAAGAATTGACGCGCTGGGATTCACGGGAGGAGCGACACGACGTGAGCGAACTTAAGACAACCACAAGCAATTCCTGGAGTGGCACGCAGGCTGCGGCGCTTGCTGTGTTCTCGCTGTTACTGGGCATAAGTGGTGGATGGCTGATACGCAGATCTTTCGCCGCACAAGTACCGGCGAGTGTGGGAATGGCGCCGGTGGCAGCACCGAGCGGAGAATCCGGCCAGATGGCAGCGGCGAATTTCAATCCTGTGACCGCGGCGCCTTCTACCGCGGAATTGAAACAGGCTGCGGATGCGCAGGCAGCACCACTGCTTGAACAACTGAAAGCCGATCCAAAAAATGCGGCGCTACTGGCGCAGGTGGGTAACCTTTATTACGACGCGAAGCAATATCCAGCCGCCATTATTTATTATGAGCGATCGCTGAAGTCGCAGCCGTCGGACACATCGGTCGGAACCGATCTTGGCACAGCCTATTGGTATACCGGCGATGCGGATGGAGCCATCGCGCAGTTCACGAAAGTGCTGGCCATCGCGCCCACCAAGCCCAACACACTTTTCAATCTTGGTATTGTAAAGTGGCAGGGTAAGAAGGACGCACAGGGAGCGATCGCAGCTTGGCAGAAATTGCTGGACGCGAATCCGAATTATGAAAACAGAGAGAAGGTTTTGCAGTTGATCGCGCAGGCGCAGAATCGTTGAGGCTGCCGGTTTTGCGTTAGCCGCACCGCTCCCTTGAAGTGCTCGCGGAAGACCTGGGGTTATGAGTGATCGCCCGATAAAAGCCATCATTGTGGGAGGGGGGCCCGCCGGGCTTACGGCGGCCTATGAGTTAGCCAAAGCGGGCCAGCGGGTGGTGGTACTGGAGAGCGATCCTGAATATGTTGGGGGAATTTCTCGCACGGTGAAGTACCGCGGGTATCGCTTCGATATTGGCGGCCATCGCTTCTTTTCCAAGTCGCATGAAGTGGAAGATCTTTGGACGGAAATTCTGGGCGCGGATATGTTGCAGCGGCCACGATCGTCGAAGATTTATTATGGCGGACAGTTTTATGCGTATCCGCTGAAGCCGTTTGAAGCGCTCTCGAAACTTGGGATCGTTCAGTCTTGCCTTTGCGTGTTTTCGTTTCTCGCAGCGCAGATTCATCCGACGCGGAATCCAAAGTCGTTTGAAGACTGGGTGGTGAACCAGTTTGGGCGGAGGTTGTTCAATATTTTCTTCAAGACGTACACCGAAAAAGTGTGGGGAATGAGCTGCAAGGAAATTTCCGCGGATTGGGCAGCGCAACGGATCAAGGGGCTGTCGCTGGGCTCGGCGATCAAGAACGCGCTGTTGCCGAAGAGCGGAACGAAGGATCGGGCGCAAGTGGTGAAGACGCTGATCGACACATTTCGGTATCCGCGACTGGGGCCGGGAATGATGTGGGAAGCTTGCGCGGGAAAAGTGCGAGGCATGGGCGGCGAAGTACTGCTGGGGCGACGGGTGAGCGGTTGTCGTTTCGATGTGGACACGATGTCGTGGACCGTGACCGCGCGCACGGCCGACGGCAGAGTTGAGGAATATCGGGGGGAGCATGTGATTTCGTCGATGCCGGTGCGGCAGCTGGCGGCGGAACTGGAGCCACGGCTTCCGGATGCGGCGCTGCGGTCGGCGGAATCCTTGCGTTACCGGGATTTTGTGACGGTGGGTTTGATTTTGCGCGAGCGGAACCGGTTCAGCGACAACTGGATTTATATTCACGATCCTAACGTGAAAGTTGGGCGCGTCCAGAACTACAAGTCCTGGTCGCCGGAAATGGTTCCGGACCCGGATTACTGTTGTTATGGGTTGGAATATTTTTGTTTTGAGGGCGACGGCCTGTGGAGCGCGCGCGACGAGGAACTGATCGCGCTGGCGAAAAAAGAGTTGGAACAGGTGCAACTGGCGGCCGCGGCGGATGTTGTGGATGGATGCGTGATCCGGCAGCCCAAGGCTTATCCCGTCTACGACGACGATTACAAGAAACATGTGGAAGTGGTCCGACAGGCGCTCGAGGCGCACTGCCCGAATCTTCATCTTGTGGGGCGCAATGGCATGCACAAGTACAACAATCAGGACCACGCCATGATGACGGCGATGCTTGCGGCGCGTAACATTCTGGCGGGAGAACAAAAATATAATGTGTGGGCCGTAAATGAGGACGGGGAATATCACGAAGCCGGGGAAGCCGGCGCGAATTCCGCAACTGAATTGAAAAGCGTGACAGCGACTTCTGTTTCAGCCGGCTCATGAGCTTCCTTCGCACTCGCTGGGTCCAGCTTGGCGCCCTGATCGCCTTGCTTAGCGGTATCGGGATTTATTCTCTTCGCGAAAAGTACGGCGTTACGGACTTTGATACGTGGTGGCAGCTGAAGGTTGGCGACTGGATTATCCAGAATTCCGCACTTCCGCATACAGGCATTTTGTCGCGCACTGCGGCAGACCGCGCGTGGGTGGCTTACAGCTGGGGCTACGAGGTGCTGCTTTCGCTGGCTTACTCATGGTTTGGGCTGGTCGGCATAGGGGCTTTGGGAACGATACTGACGGTGGGCGTTGCGTTTTCGATTTATTGGATGTTGCGGCGAATTTCAGGGGGGTTCTGGTTTCCGTGTGTGTTTACGGGAATCACTTGCGCGGCGTTCTTGTTCAGCGGGGCGCCCCGGCCGGTTTTCTTTTCTTACATTTTTTATTGCGTCACGCTTGCACTGCTGTTTGAGGCGCAGCGAACGCAGCGCGTGCAATCGCTGTATTGGTTGCCACTCGTTTTCGTGCTTTGGGCGAACCTGCATATTCAATTTATTTATGGGCTGTTTGCGGTGGGGTTGTTTGTTGCCGTTCACCTCTCGCAGCAGATTCTTGCGAAATCTGGATTTTCTCCCGCTTTCCTGACGCGCTCTTCCCTTCCTGCGAAACCGCTTGTCGCGATTCTTGCGCTTTGCGTTTTGACTACTTTCCTCGGACCGAACTTCTATCATCCCTATCTGGTTGTTCTGGCTTATACCAAGGCGAAATTCACGTATAGCGTCATCGTGGAGCTGCAGCCGTTACCTTTTCGTTTGTTGAGCAATTTCATTGAGCTTTTTCTGGGGGCTGCTGGTTTTTACGCGATCGGTTTGCAGAAGAAGCTTGATCCTTTCAAGCTGGCGCTTCTCGTAATTGCGAGTATTGTGTCTTTTCGTACTATGCGGGATGCCTGGTTCATTTGCTTCACCGCCGCGGCGTGCATCGCTGACTTGCGTACTTCCGAAACTGCAACAGAAATCCGCGATTCGTGGCGCGAACTTGCGGTTGTGACCAGCGCGGTTGTTCTTTTATTGTTCGTTGGCGCGAGGTTTACCGATTTCAGTGCGCGAGGACTTGATCGGGCTATTAGCGCGAACTATCCAGTGAATGCTGTTAATTTCCTTCGGCACAATTCATTTTCGGGCCCGATTTATAACAATCTGAATTGGGGCGGCTTTTTGATGTGGTATTTGCCGGAGTTGCCGGTGGCAGTCGATGGGCGCAACGACCTCTACGGCGATCAACTGGACGAGCTTTTCTACAACTCACAATCCGCGTTTCCGAGCTACAAGACGGACCCGTTTTTGGATGAGGCCCGGGTGGTGGTGCTGGATTCCCGGCTGCCGCTGGCGAAGATTCTGACGATCGACCCGCGTTTCCGGTTGGTGTATCACGATGACATCGCGACAGTCTATCAGCGTCAATGAGCGGTAAATGTTGGGGCTCCGGTTCGTTTGAAAATGAAATAGGTCTGACGGACGTAGACTCCACGGCGGTAGAGCTGGTAGCCGTCTGAAAAATGCACCATCTGGTAGCCGACGGAAGCGAGGCCATCGACGACGTGCATATCGAGAATACGCTGCGGATCTTCGTCAAAAATTACGATGTAACCCGGGGAAACTTGCGCGATTTCTCCTAAATCGAGATTCTTCCCATAAAGCGGCAAGCCATGATGGAAATAGGCGGTGGGAATATTCGAAAAAATGTTGTGATCAAAGTATGCCTGGATTCCGGCAACACCGTAGGAAAAACCGTATATTGGCCCCTTGTCCGCGTTTTCGGATTTAAGGAACTTCGCGGCATCTTCCGCGCCGCTGTAGGGATAAAGATATTCGTGATGTATGGCGACAGCGGAATCCCAAATTTGGATTCCACAAATGAGCAGTAAAAGCAAAACCATTCCTTGTGTTGCGCGCCGTTCGAACACGTTGAAAGCAGCGCGTTCCTCCGCAGTGGGCCAGGCAATCCAAAGTGCTGCGAGGGCGGCAATAGTTACGGTTCCCTGATGATGCGCGTAACCGTGGACCACAACATACAACGCGATGAGAGCAGTGACCGGCATCGCGTACACCAGGAATTTGCGGCGCATGGCGCAGTAAGCTCCCGCAAGGATGGCGAACAACACCGACGGAATCGTGAAATCCAGAAACGCGCCGGAAAATACTGCTTCTAACTTCATGGGCACTGTCACCACATTGGCCTTAAGCAGGGCGGCTTGCTGCGTTAATCCGTTTTGCGTGGCAAATTCCTGGACGTCCGGCGTAGGTTTCAAAATTATAAAAAGAAATACGAACGTCAATGCGAAGACGGCGGTACTTACCGCATAACGTTTCTTTACGTCCGCGTTTAGTTCGTGCCACGACTTTCGGGCTTCAAGCAAATAGGCCAGAGCCAAACATCCCCCAAAAATAGCGCCGTGCACTGTGAGCAGAGCCAGAAGAACCAGCACCACGGCAATGCGTTCGGGGTGGCGGAGATCTTTGAACAGAATTGCTGCGCAAAAGGCCAGGAGCGGTAGAAGCGTGTACGGCCGCGCAATTACCGCATATTGATAAACGATCACGTAGCCGAACACCAGCAACCAGCGGATGAACCGCGGAAATGGCGCTTTGAAGAGCAACACTGCCGCGCCGGCAATAGCGAAGAACGCTCCGATGTAGCCAATCGCACCATAACCGGCATGAAACACGCGTTGGGCGACCCACAAAATTGTGTGCCAGAGCGCGGGGGTGCCTTCATAGCGCATCTCGTGAAACCAGATCGTTTTGAGGTTCAGATCACGCGCGATTAGCCATGCCTGTGCTTCATCCGCCCATTTTTCGTGATACGGAAGGGTCCAGAGAACTACGGCGCTGTAGGCGAGCAACACGAGGCCGTCGCCAATCTTCCACCAATTCGGCGTTAGCTGATTCCTGGCCGTTGTCGCTGCTCCGTCGGACACTGGACGCGCGGCTCCTTATTCTTTCTGCTGTTGCAGAAGCACGATGGAAATTTCGTCTTCGTAAGCGACCTGGAAACCAGGTAGATCTCGCAGCGCTTCACCCATCACACCCGGCTTCTCGAAGAGCAGCGTGCGGGCCAGCCGCATTGGCGGAAAGGCTTGATACGGAATGTCCGCCTTCATGGCCTTGAAGTAGTCGATCTCTTCCTGCTCGGGATAGAGACCGCGACGCGAGTCAATCGCCACCGGATATTCCGGCAAATACCAGGTGAGAAAGCCTCCCCAGGCATAGCAGTTAAACAGCGGCGCTGGCAATTGGTGCTGGCGAATGAAATCGCTGGCGCGGACGGGATAGCGCGCTGCGATCTTTGCCAGAAGTGCTTCCCGTTGGCGGGGTACACGAACAGTGAAGGCCAGGCACACGAGCACGAGGGACGCTGCGATTGGGAGTAGTGTTTGGCATTTCCATATCTGAGTTTGCTGGGCTGACGACTCTTCATTTCTTTGCGGGATGGCGCGGCCGATGCAGGCTACGGCTGCGAGCGCCAGCAGCCAGTTGTCTCGTTGCGAGTGGAAGGCCAGGGAGGAGCAGCCGATCAGCAGGCCGAACTGAAATAAATCGCGGCAGCGACGTATGCCCAAGAACAAGAACGCCGTCATGGCAAGCAACATTAATACGTAATCCCGTGGTTGATGGAAGGTCATCGCGGCGTATCCCGGCAAGTAGCTGTTCACCGCGCTCGTCTGGAACGCGAAGAAATCAGAGTAGGCGTGATACCCGGAAGGATTCAGCAAACTGGCCAAGACGCAGGTAATTCCGACAATTCCAGCGGAGCGTAGCGGAATCGCCGCATCCGGTTTTTGCAACCAGCGCCAGTTCCCTGCCCTGCCCAACTGTTCGAAGGCCATCGCGAAGAAAAATAAGATATACAAGGCGAGGCCGTGAATGAAGCCGATGCCCAGATTGGCCCAAAAGAAAAACAGCACGGGAAGAAAATACAGCCGCCGAAGATTTCCGGAGTTTTGCGTATCCAGAAGAAGAGACAACTCAATCCCGAGCAAGATCACCGAGACACAAACAGCATCGGGACCTATACCCGCGAGAACATACTGAGCCATTGCCGACAGAGCTAAAGCGCCCCAAAAATTCCGCCAACCTCCGGCCAGGACAAAAGTGACGGCGGCAAGCGCCACGCGAAAGAACACCAGCATTGCGGGAACAGCGCGCAAACCCAGCAGGCGATACGCAAGCGCCACCAGAAGGTCATAGGTCCAATTGAGATCCCGCCATGGTGTTTTGTCCGCTTGGGAGAAGAGTCCAAATTTCGGCCAGCTTCGGCTCTGTAGAATCCAGCTTCCTAGCTTCAAATGTCCCCAAATTTCCGGATTCGTCAGAGAATGAAGACTGCCGCTTTCCCAAATCGCGCTAACGCTGAGGAGCAACACGAGAGCCACCGCCCGGGTCACGCTTCCCCCGAACAGACCACGAGCATCGCTGGCAGAATCTCCATTTTGCATATTCAGATTTTCGACTTGCTCAGAAATTGTCGCTCAAACGCAGGTCACCGCTAACATCCTAGTGCTTTTTTGGCATTCGCAGCGACGATGCGGCAGCATTCATCGTCACCGTGCCATCTGCATTGTGGGCGGCATTATGGCACGTCAGCGTGCAAGTGTTCGACGCTCGCGTATAGGAAATGGGCGCAGTCTGATTTTGCCCGACGACACTGATATCGAAATTCACGAGCCGCTCGCCGGAGACGGAGGGGTTGACCGCGCCCATGCCATGCGAAGTGTGGCAGACGGAGCAGGAGAAGCCGTATTGAGAAACGTGGAGGCTGTGTTGCGTCCAACTGGTATTGGACATGATGCTATTCAAATCGTGGCATTTCGCGCACATCGCGTACGGCCCTTGCGGGCTGACATCGGGCGTTGGAAACGTGTTCGTGACCGTGCCACCGGGTATGGCGGCCTGGCTGAACTGATAATTCCGTTCCAGGATGTGCGGGTAGATCGAGCCGTGCGGCCCGTTTGGCCCGGTGCCACCAAATTCGCGGTTATCGTCGCTGGCATGGCAATCGGTACAGAAGATCTGCGTGCCCATGAGCCGTGCGGACGGGGTGCCGTTCTGATTCAGCATGTTCGCAAGCAAGCTCGGCTGCGGCAACGCGCTGCTGCGGGGATGCGCCACGGGATGACTTGAAGTGGCATTCGAGCTGAATTGCGGCACAAGGTTCAACGGGTCTGCCGCGAAAACGAGTCGCGTGGGCAGATAGCCATACTTGATCAAAACTTGTTTGCCAACGCTGCTGCCATGGCAGCGGAAGCAACTTTCATACTGGTTGATGGCCGGGCTGACCACGGTGACGCCGTCGATGGCGCTCACTCCGGTGACGTTTGTCTGCGGCGGTCGAACCGTGGGCGGCAAGGAGAAGGTGGTCGATTGATTCGCGGCGTGCGGGTTGTGGCAGTCCACGCAGGTGGCGTGGCGATTGTTATTGAGCACGGCGGCTTCCGCTTCATCGTGGACGTTGGCGCCCGCGGGCAAGAGATGGGAAATCTTGGAGAATTCGCCGTAAACATTTGGAGCCGCGGGAGAAATGTTTGCTCCACCGCCGTGGCAGGTAATGCAGTCTTGCGTGCTGGGATCGACGCCGGGTGCAGCGGGCGTTGCCAAACGCACCAGCCGCGAGGGGCCGTCGGCGTTGTGTTGCGTGTGGCAGGAAGTGCAGGCGTTGACGGCGACGGTGGGGTAAGAGCCGACATTGGCGGTGCTCGCCACTTGATTCGTCGCGATCGCGTGGATGCTGGTGGTCCAGCCGGTCAACATGTTGGTTTGTCCGGTCATGATGCGATTGGGATCGTGGCACGCGAGGCACATTTGTCCGTTGGAACTATCGCGGACCAGGAATTTTTGCGCCACACGATCGATGCCTTGCACGTGCGCATTGTGGCAGCTAATGCATTCGATGTTGCCGGAAATCAACTGGACTGCACCGGTGGGATCCGCGGTCACACCCTGGGCGACAAGCGAAGCGGCCATATCCGGCGCATCTTTCAGAGGCATCACCAGGCTGAAAGGGTGCGAGCCACTCAGATTTGTGCCCAGCACATCCATGTTGTTCATAGTGCCGGTGACAGGAATTTTTCCGTAGACGGCGGTTTGCCCCACGGCAACTGTGCCGTCATGACAACTCAAGCAAAGGCTGCTGGACTTTCCCAACGTGGGTTGTGTTCCCTGCTGCTTAAAGGTGGTGCTGGTGTAAAGCGTGTAGGATTGACTGGAAAGTGTTTGGTTCCACAGGGGCGTGATGCCGCCAATGCCGCTGTGTGGCGCGTGGCAGAAGGTGCAGCCGAGTCCGCCTTGCGCGGTTACGGAAGAGCCGCTGCCGGGAGACATATTGTGCATGCCCAGAACGTCGCCCTGAATTGGTGGCGCGGTTGTCTGTGCCTGCGCGATGGGACAGCGCGAAAGCGTGATGAGTGTGAGGAGGATCAGCACGCGTTTCACGGCGTCCTCCCCGCTGCTGTTTTCGCGGCGAAATAATGATAGACCTGCACGCGCCCGTTGAATGAATCCACAACGTAAATGCGATCCTGGGCGTCGATGGTTAAACCGGTGGGCAGTTGAAATGCGCCCGGCTCCGTGCCGCGTTTGCCGAAGTAATAGAGGAGTTGGCCTTCGCGATTAAACACCTGAACGACTGCCCATAATCCGTCGACTACGTAGAGATGCCCCTCGGAGTCGAAGCCTACGCCCTTGGGCCGGAACATGCCGCCCACATCGTCGCCAAGTTTGCCGATCGCGTATTGAAATTCGCCATTTTTGTCCAGGACCTGCACGCGGAAGTTCATGGCGTCCACAACGGCCAAGTTTTCGCCGTACAAGCGCAACTCGGTCGGATAATTGAACTCGCCGTTGCCGGTGCCGAGTTTGCCGATCTTCTTCAGGACGCTGCCTTGCATGTCCATCAGGAAGATCTGATTGCGCAGGGTATCTGTGACGTAAATCTGCTGGGCGGCGGAATCCACGGCAATCCCCGTGGGCCGTTTGAAGAATCCTTCGCCATATTTCAGGCTGCCGATGGTTCGTTCAAATTTACCCTTTGGATCGAAGACGAAAATCTTGCCAGAGTCCGAATCGGTAACGTAGATCTTGTCCTGGGCGTCTACGGCGACGCATTGCGGAGAAACCAGCGGATTCTTGTCCTTGTCGTAGCGGGAGAGGAATTTGTATTTTTCCTTCGTAAAATCAAAAATGTGCACCCCGTGCGCACCCGGGTCGGTGATGACGATGCGTCCCTTGGAATCCGTGACGATGCTGTACGGCCGAATCATGTTTTTGTAATCGGGCGCGCCGATCATCACGTCAACGACTTTGGTCCAGAAGCCGCGCTTGGGCTTTACGTCGTGCTCGTTGCTGAAGCTGCGCTCGTAGCTGAGCTTGCGGCCGCCGTCCATCAACAAGTCCGGCATCTCGATTTTGGTTGGCTCTTTCTTTTTGTCACCGGCCGCGCGGACAGGCAACACAACAAGGCTCAGCACGATTCCGGCGAGGCACACAGCCAGAGTCCTGCCGACGAGCTTCGTTCTGCTGTGAGCGCTCAGAAGAAGTTGAACCATCGCTGTACACCGATAAAGTACGAATACGTATGGGCCGCCGGGGTTCCTGAAGCACTGATGCCCTGCAGAAAATTGGTATAGCCGCCCAGGATACTGATCCTTCTCAGCCGATATTGAAACTGGCCGTAAAAAATGTTGGTCTTGTTGTTGGAAAAAACTTCGCCGCTGAGCGTGTCGCTGACCGCGTGTGAATAAGTGCCGGAAATCGACAGCCGCGGCACGGGCATGATCGTGACCGAGCCTCCGTAGCTGGTGCCATTGTAGACAATCAACCCTTCCGGCAGCAATCCGGGGGTTGGAGGAATGGGCTGAATCCCGGTGCTGGTGAGGAGCGCGGTGCCATTCGCTTTCGTGTAGTTGGCACTAAGCGCGATCTGGCGCAGAGCGAGCGATGTGGAATAGCTTTCGCTGGTATTGTCGCTCCCTGGCTGATTCGTGAGGCCGTTGTGACTGCCATTGAATACCCCGGTCCATTGCTTACCACGCCCGAGCCTGCGGTGCAGGTTAGCGGAATAGTTGTAATAGGAGGTGGTGTAGGTGACCAGCAGGGTTTGCACGTTTTGTGCGTAGCTGAAGTTTCCGGAAGTTTCCCAGCCGGCGAAATTTCGGAAGGCACTGAGGTTCAGGATATAGCCCAAGGCATTGTTCGAAAATTGATTGGTGCTTTCGATCACTGTGGCGGAAACCGTGAAGGTATCCAGAATGCGTTTGTTATAGCCGACCGTGCCGCTGAAATAGGTGCCATCGTAGGTTTTGCCAAAATATGTCTGATCGAAATAGGTGATCTGGGCCTGGCTGAAGAGATTGGGAGTAATCAGATAACTTGCCCCCGAACTTAAGGTGTTTGACCTAGATTGAGAATTTTCCGGGAGCAGCGCGATTCCGCCGCCATTGCCGGCGAGACCCTGATAGAAGTAGCCATTGAGATTGTCCGTGAAGCTCTGGTCCGCGAAGAGAGTCAGCTTGGCGGTGGGGTGAAAGTTCAGGAGAGCCGTTTCCGTGTCCGTGGTGAAATTTGTGCTGGAATTGCCCTGGTAAACTTCGCCGAAATCACCGTCATAGGTGGAACGATTGAAACTCAAAGCGATGGAACCGTTCACCGGGAGTTTATGGAATCCATTGACGCTGTAACTGTTGCCGTTGAAGTCCGACGTGTCTGTGGCCGGCTCTCCACTTAGAAACGTCGGGAGATTTGCGCTGTAGTTCAGGTGCTGATAGCCGGCGTTCAGGGTCCAGCCCGCCAAGCGATAAGAGCTTCTGATGTTCAGCGTTCGCGTGCTCGAGCTGGATTCTTCGTTCGTTCCGTAGACGTTTCCGGTGCCACTTCCTTGCGAATAGCTGACGGAAAAGGTGGGCCAGTCCGGGAGCAGGGCACTCCAGCCGACACCAAAACCCTGCCCGGTGCCGACGGTCGTGAAATTGGGGGCACCGGCGATTCCGTAATTCCCGGTGTTGTTATACGCATAATGATAATCCACGAATGCAGGGAACCGGCTTCCGCTGAAAAGGTTCGTTGTGGCGTCCACGCCGCTGGCATCGGTGAGGGACGAAAAGGTGGAATTTGCGCTGGAACGGTTGTAGTAAGGCGTCACGGCGAAATTCATGAAATTCGGATTGTAATAATCACCGCTGAGCTGCGCATCCGCGCCAAAATTCAGGCTGTGGTCGGAGGAAACCAGGTTGCCGTAATCGCCGGCGTAGCCCGCAGTGATGTTGCCATTCATGCGCATGGTGACATCGTCGCCGACCTGCACCTGTGCCAGTGTTGCCTTCGAGATCAGCAACAGGAGAACGCAAACGGCGAATCTAAATGTTCCTTTCACGCTGAAAGGCCCATCCCACGGCCAGCGAGTGTTCCGTGTTGGAACGACTCAAATCTTGTGATTGCACAACCCGTGCCAAGTGGCAGCTGTCACAGAACTTTTTCATCCCTTTTCTTTCTTAGCACTTACGCCCGTTCTGGCATTCCGCGATGGCATTGCTATTGGTCTCACTGCGACATCTCACCCACTGGAAGTGCTTAATTCCTCAACAATTGGTGTTGAGTACTCGCTCGAAAAACACTCGTAGTTTTGCTGCAATTCCCGACGGGGAATCTTCTCCGCGCGGCGCAGTTTCACTTTCACTGTTCTGGGGACAATGGCGAGATTGCCGGCTCTATAGCACTTCCACTTTTGCCTTGGCGCGCAGCCGTTTATCCAGTCCCTCGCGCAGACCTTCGTACTTGGCCTTTTGCAATTCCGCGCGGAGCCCGGCTTTCACTTCATCAAAGCTTTGAGTTCTGGCCAGCGCATGGGCGTTCAAGCGGATGATGGTATATGCCTGGTCGATTTGAATCAGGTCGCTCACCTGGCCGGGCTTCATCGCCATCAACGCCTTCACAACCTGCGGCGGCAATTTATCTTTGGGCACGGCTTTGTGGTCGCCCATGTTCACGCGGAAATCGTCTTCGGACACTTTTTCCGCCAGCAGCCCAAACTCTTCATACGTTTTCGTGGCTTTGGCCTGGACGACAGTGTCGTTCGCGCGCTTCAATCCTTCCTTCGCCTGGCTGGCGCTGGGATTCTGGGGCGGGAGAAAAGAGATGGATTGAAAGACAAAAGATTCCGGAACCTGGAAGCGCGCCTGATTCTTGTCGTAGTAGGCGCGAATTTCCGCCTGGGTCATGGCCGATCTTTGCTCGACGTCGCTCTTCAGCACCTGTTCGATGAGCAGCGAGCGCTTGATCTTGTCTCGCACAGCCTGTTCGGAACCGCCCATTTCCTCGTTCAAATACTGTTGATACTCCTGAGGCGAGTGAAACTGTCTTTTGAAATCTGTTTCGGATTGCTTCAGTTCCTGCGCGGGCACAACCAGCTTGCGCCGTAGCGCTTCCTGGTAAACCAGCTCCTCGAAAATAATCATTTGTAGCGCGCCTTGGCGGATGGAGGCTTCCTGCGCTTTCGGGAATCCGTTGTGCTGGCGGGCATACGGGAAAATCTCGAGCATCTCTCGCAGCAGGTCGCGATCGGTTAAAACAGCGCCGTTCACTTTGGCGACGGGCTTGTCGCTGATCTGGAATGAGGAGTGAGGGGATACAGCAGAAGGAGCGGGTTGCTTTGCCGTGGCCGTGGGGGCGTGAGAGGAAACTTGCGCGCTGGCGTTTGCCGCGGCGGCTAGTAGTAGAGCGAAAACTACCAGGGACTTCATGGACTGCCTCCAGACTCTTCTAAGAAAAAAGGGGAGAGAGAAGTTCTCTCTCCCCCTGAAACAATCGTTCTACTGGAATTGCGTGGTGATGTTGTTGGTGTTGTTGCCCTCGTTCGATTCGCCGAAGTGGCACTGGCGGCAGAACTGGGTCGAGGACGGAGCCTGGGCGCCCGTGTTGTTGACGAGCAGTGGGTTGTAGGGGCCGTTGATGAAGAAGAAGGTCGCATAGTACTTGCCGCCGCCGTCGTTCATGATCTGGCTCTTGGCCGAAGACGTGTAAACGGTCATGACGTGCTGGTTGTGGCAGGTGGTGCAGACGACGTAGGGCTTGCCTGAGCTGCTCACGCCATAGGGGTTGCTGTAGGTGCCGGGCGCCAGCGCTGGCCAGCCGTAGTTGGCGACGAACTGGGCGAAGGGCGTGCCTGGGGTCACTGTGAATGCGTTACTGGCCCACACGAGGCCGTTGGTGGTGGTGCTGATCGTGGCATTCTGTCCCACCGGGTGATCGTTGTTGTAGTTGCCGGCAGTGGTGCCATCGTTGCCGAGCAAAGTCGGAATCGGTTGCGTGCCGTAGGCGGTCTGGGTAGACAGCAAACCGATCTTCTGTTCGTACGATGAGCCGGTCATCATGTTGTGCTGTGTAACGTTGCCGTCGTGGCAGCTGAGGCAGAGGAGAATGCCGCCGACTTCCGTTCCGCCACCAGTGAGGGTGCTGGGCAGAACTTCGACGTATTTTCCGGCATCACCAAACGCCAGGGACTTGCCGTAGAGAGGGCTGGCATCCTGTCCCCACAACGCGTAGTTACCGGAATCGACTGCTCCGCCGTGGCCCGAACCAAACGAGCCGCTGTGCGGTGAATGGCATCCTGCGCAGCCGCGGCCGTTGTTGTTGTGCGCGCCGAGAACGTCGACAGAAGATGACCAGTTCTGACCCATCGCCAATCCGGCGGTGGCCAGGGCAAACAGTGCTACTAAAATCGCTCTCTTCATATAAGTGTAAAACCTCCGTTGGTCTTGCAAGACGCTACTTCCAATTCGTCCAGCCGGGATTGAGCTCCCCCAGCATGCGCTGTCCCAAAGTGCACCCCGGCTGCCGAACTGAAACTGCTTATGGGCGACCCTAAGAACAATGCAAGATATTTAAAGTAAGGGAGTTAGCGCCAGATATCCGACAAATACGGTCCGGTATTGCATTCGGTTTTTGCGTGATATGGCCCACGGCTGATGCGAAATCACACAGGTGAGTGCTGCGAAAATGAACGGTAGTGCAGGCTAGCGGTCACAATCGTTGCGGTTGGATTGGCTGACGTGATGATGAATTGATCTTTGACTAGGATGTTTGGGGATGCGGGTTGTGACGAGGAGTTATTCCGGGTTGGAACATGTGTAAGTTTGAAATGCGCCAAGGTTGTCAGTGCAGTGGTAAAGAAACGGGCGGCCTCGGAAGGCGGCCCTACACGAGCTTCAGTTTTGCTTTGGCGGTGCGGGGATTTGTTGGACTTCCGGCGGATTCGGGGAAGAGTTTCTCTCCGCAGCCGCTTTCTCTCGCTCTGCTGCGCGTTTCTGGTGTTCTGCGTCCGCTTCGGCGTCGGTGACATACTGAAACTGTTGCGCGCGTCCAGGAAAAATCTCGGTCGTGAACACGCGATCCCATTTGTCGATGGCGATGGCCACCAATCCCTGAAACTGGCCGGGCAACAAGCCATGTCCACCGATGGCAATCAGCAATTGCCCTTCTTTGTTGAAGACTTGCACGCGGTCTTGCATGCCGTCGGCAACCCAGATGTTTCCGTCGCTATCAATGGCGACGCCTTTTGGCCTGGAAAAATAGCCCGGGCCGTCGCCGTTCTTGCCGAAGGTGCTGATGAATAATCCGTCCGCGTCAAAAATCTCGATGCGATTATTCATGGTGTCGGCGACGTACAGATTACCTTCCGCATCCAGCGCTACGCCGGCGGGCTTGGAAAAGTCACCAGGAGTAGTTAATTCATGGTTGTGGCCGGTCCTGCCAATTTTGCGCAGCAACTTGTAGGTGTCGGCGTCATAGACCAGAACCTGATCCAGCGCGATATCGGCGACATACAAAAACCTGTTCTTGGTATCGATAGCCATGCCGCCAGGCTCGACCATGCCATCGGTGATGACATCTTCGGCCTTGTGGTCCTTGTTGAAGACCAGAATGTGACGCAAGCCGGGATCGGAGACGAACAGGCGATCATTATCGTCCATTGCTAACCCGATAATCCGCACGAAGTGGGCGTGAACGCCGTTCTTGATCAACTCAACGTTACTGGGTTCATTAGTGCTGAAGATAAAGATCGCCCCGACTTTCTGGTCGGCCACATAGAGATGGCGGGTAGAGTCCACAGCGATCCCGTACGGCTGGATCAACTGAAAGGGCATACTGAACACTTCATCGTTTGTTTGTGTACCAGCCAGGCGGTCCATCCACTTGTTCTTTTTCTGGACATTGCCCTGGAGATTGCGCTGTTGCTTGTCCGCAGAATACCAGTTTGTATATTTGATGCGGGCGACGGCGGGTGGATTGGGCCACACGATAAACGAATAATCGATGGGTTTTACAACGGCAGTGTCGTCTTTCTTTTTCTTTTTGCTGGATTGCGCCGCGAGGGGATAGGCGGCCAGCATCGTCAATCCTGCGAGTACAGCCAGCGTTCGACGGAGCCTACGGAATTTTGTTGTGCTTCTTTGCATCGCAGCTTCTCCTGAATCCTTGGTCCTACCGTTTGGTCAGATCCTTGTGACACGAGCTGCAAAACTGCGCGTTGTTTTCCTGATCGTTCGCCAACAAGTCAGAGTGCGCGGAAGCGTGCGGCTGGTGGCACGTCAGGCAGCTCAATTTCTCGCGGACCTTGGTAACGTCCTTTGGATCCATCACGTCGGAAACGGGGTGACCCATGATGGGGTGGCCTTTGCCGTACTGGATCGGGAGCACTACCACTTTGTTCTTTTTGAAGTAGTCCTCCGGCAAGGTCACCGTGCCGTTGAATATCTTCAGGACTCCCGCGGCTTTGTCTTCCTGAGGCGAAGCGCCTGGGCCGTGACACTCCAGGCACAAAGCGTTTCCGTCCGCGCGGAGAAGTTTATCTCGTTGGCCGCCGTGCGGTTCATGGCAGGTGGCACAGCCTAGTACAAATGCGGGCTGGTGGTGGACCGGCTTCTTTGCCAGATCCGCGATGTCCGCATGGCAGCCCAGGCAGATTTCCACGGGGTTCGTTTTCGGAAGCCCTGGATACTTGCTGGCGTGGGGATTGTGGCAATCGGTGCAATCGCCGGCAGCGCCGGGATGCTGCACCTTTGCCGAGTCAATCTGCTTAGCTTTGTCGTCGTGGCAGGTGATGCAGAGCGACTTCGCGTCGGCCTGGGTCAGCACCACTTTCCCATCTTTTGCCGGGGCGTGGCAGACTTCGCATTGTTTGTCCGCAAAGGGCGGATGCGTGAAGCGCGCCATCAGCTTTGGCAAGGCGGATTGGTGCGGGTTATGGCACTGAACGCAATTGGCGGCGGCGAACGGCTGGTTCTGGTGCGCCTTCTGCAAGCCCTCGTCTTTCACGTCGTGGCAATCGATGCACAGTGCCGGAGGGCTCTTGGTGAGGTGATAATCAAACTCAGGATTGCCCAGCTCGCCGGTTTTGTGCGTAACGTGGCAGGTGTCGCAGCCCATGTCCAGAGCGGCGTGACGGCTGCCCTTCTCCGGGACGTTTAATCCGGTGTTATGGCAGGTCAGGCAGAGATTGTCTTTTTGGTCGCCGGTTTCGGGCTTCAGCAGTTGGTTCTTGTTGTCTGATTCATGGGGATCGTGGCACTTCAGGCAGTCCCGCACAGCCGGCGGATGGACCGTGCCCTTGAGTTCGGCGGCGTTTTTGTCTTTATGGCAAGTCAGGCACAAGCCGTAGGGCGTGGCTGTGATCAGCTTCACCCGAGTAACGTCTTTATTCACGCGGACTTCGTGGCAACTTGTGCAGCCCATGGAAATCGCCGTATGCACGAACTTCCCTTTGGCCTTGTCCGCATGGCATTCCAGGCACTTTGCCGAATCTGTATTCTTGTCGAGAGGAACCGGATGAATGTCCGCGTGAACTTTAACTACGAGGAGCAGGATCGCAGCGGCAAGGCCTAGGCCACCAATTCCGATTTGTCTTTTGGACCGAGGCCGGCCATCAAACATTGTTCTTCCCCCACAGGCAAACAGCGCGCGGCGCGGGGACGGTGTTCGACTGTAGGGAGCTTGTCTTGTTTCGTTCCGGATTTCTTTCGCCTGCCAGTACGAGTGCGGTGGTGAGCGCCACGGCAAATATCAGCAGCATGACTAAAAATGCGATCCGGTGGGAGCGATCCCTGGTTTTCACCGTTATACCCATAGTTCCTGCTGGCCTCAGTGATTGGGTTCGGTTGAGATTCTGATCGGGCATGCTAACCGTAACCCTGAAATGCGCTGTTCCAGGATGCACCTGCGGTGCCGAAAGAGGCAAGGATGCGAAAATTCGCGATGAGGCTGGCAACTCACGTCCCTGGAAAGACTTACGGTGCGGCGAAAGTGTGACGGCGGACACATGGCGAACCGTCGGTTGCACGCGTTTTGGGTGATATGGCCCAAATGTGATGCGAAATCACACAGAGCGGCAGGCGCGTTCGCCTGGCAGGTTGTTTTCCTGTAAACTATTAAGTGCTGGGCGATTATTTTCGCCTCTGGCTTTGCCGTTTGGAGGATTGCTTGTTGAAGACCGTCGCCGCAAACTTGGTTCTTTCGGGTCTGGTATTCCTGGCCGCCGTCAGCTTCAGCGCTCCCCGAGTTGCGGCCGATTCCTCCGCCTTCTCCATGCAGGAACACCATCTACGGCTTTACCATACGCATACAGGCGAACGCATTGACATTGTTTACCGGCGCGGCGATCAGTATTTGCCGGAGGCGGAAGCGCAGCTGGATCATTTTTTGCGCGATCATCGTACAGGCGACGTGAAGCATTACGATCCGCATGTGTTCGACATTTTGTCTGACCTGGCCGCGGCTGTGGGCCATCCGAACGCGGAGATCGATATTATTTGCGGCTACCGCACGCCGTGGAGCAACGAATTTCTTCGTGCGCGGTCGGCCGGCGTGGCGAAGAACAGCCAGCACATGCAGGCGCATGCGATTGACATTCGCATTCCGGGAGTCGATACGCTGACTTTGCGCAATGCGGCGCTGGCCCTGGGCCGCGGCGGTGTGGGATATTATCCGCGCTCCGAATTTGTGCACGTGGATACGGGTCGCGTGCGCACGTGGTGTTACGGCTGTTCTTCTTCCAGTTCTCACGCAATTTCCCCCACAAACGCAGAATAATCTTAACTGGCGGACGCGTAGGCGTTGTCAAAGAGCTTGCGCAGCGCTTTGTCATAGCCATAGAGGTCGTTGAAGAAAAGGATCGTGCCGTCTTCCTCGGCAATCGCAGTGCCGTAAACAATGAACACGGGAATGGGGTAGGTCAGGTTTACCTGCTGTTGCTGCTGTGCCTTGAAGGCGGCGTCGATGCGCTCGGGCGTCCATCCAGTATTATTGCGAAGTACCCATATGGCCAGCGCCTTGGGATCTTCCACGCGGATACAGCCATGACTGAAGTCGCGGCGTGTCTCGCTGAACAAGGATTGCGCCGGCGTGGAGTGCAGATAAACGTTCTGATCGTTGGGGAAAATAAACTTGATCAGTCCGAGCGCGTTCTTTGGCCCCGGTTTCTGGCGCACCATTAATTTGCCTGCGCGCAGTTGGGCAAGCACATCCTCGCTTACTACGCCGTCTGTCACTACCTGACCGGAATAGGTGGCCACTTCGAACGCGTTTTTCTGCAGGTAAGCCGGATCCTTCGCGATCTTCGGGATGATTTCTCCACGCAATATGCTGGGCGGCACATTCCAGTACGGCCAGAAGATTAGATACTTCATGTCTTCTTCGAGCACCGGCGTTTGCGTGCGCATGGCGCGTCCGACCACAACGCGCATCTTGACCGCCGGTTTGCCCGGAGCGTTATAGGCGCGCAGCACAAACTCTGGAATGTTCACGATGATGGGAGGCTGCGTGAAATTGTCTGGCAGCCAGCGCCAGCGTTCCAAGGTCAGCCGCAGCGCTTCCACGCGATCGCTCATCGGACGATTTAGTTCCGTGATGGTTTGCGGTCCCAGTTTGCCTGCCGCATCCAGGCCGTGGCGCTCCTGAAAGCGTTTCACGCCGTCGACCACTTCGCCAGAATAGCTCTGGGAATTTTCGTGCACCTGCGCGCTGGCCGGCAGATCGCCGAGAAACTGAAGGCGCTTCGCCAGTTTGGCGACGGCTTCGTAGGATTGGCCCGGAGCGATCGGCTTCACAACTTGCGGCAAAGGATCAGGCACTTCGACCGCGGCCATCTGCGAATATCTTTGCAGCGCTACGAGAGTGCGCTGGTAACCGGGATACGGTGGTTCGATTGGGGCAAGGACTTCCTTCACGCTCGCCGCACCGACTACGTTTTTCCACAGAAACTCTCCGGCGTTGTGCTTTTCGCGATCGGGATCGAAGTCCTTGTGGAGAATTTTGGGATCGACTTTGCCCAGATGCAGGTCGGTGCCATAGCGGATGGCATCCACGGTCAGCGCCACATCGAATTTCACCAGCGCGGATTCGGAAGCGGTGCCGGGACTTTGCAAGGCTTGTAGCCGGCCGTCCCAGCGGTCGCCGTCGTAATCTTTTGCGTCGAGTCCTTTTTCGTTAGCGTTACGCAGAATGCCGATCAACTCCAGCGCTTGACGCGTTGGTTTTCCGCCGCGGGTCCAGCCCAGGCGGTAGCCGGCCTGGTCGTAAAACTCTTTGACGGCGGCGCTCTGTGGCGAAAAATTGGGCCACTGCAAATCGGGCAATCTGCCACTGTCGAGAATGGCATGCAGTTCCTGCTGCCCGGCGGGGCTAAGCGGTTCCGGCGCCAGCGAACCTTGCGCGGGAGCGGTTGCGGTTTGTTGCGCGTTCGAAGAGACAGTGCCGCGCGAGCAGGCCATAAAGCACAAACCAACAGACACAAGCAGTACGAACCGCTTTTCCATGGCACATCCCTTTCTATGGCTAGGTTTTCAGGATTGTACTCGCAATACCGCCGCGCCGGAAATGGCATCGTTCTTCAGCGAGTTCAAGGCGCGGTTTGCTTCGATCAAGGGAAACATTTGCACCTGCGTTCGAATGGGAATTTCGGCGGCTAATTTCAGAAACTCTTCGCCGTCACGGCGGGTATTGTTGGCAACGCTGCGAATCATGCGTTCCTGGTAAAGCAGATCGTAGGGAAAGGAGGGAATGTCGCTCATGTGGATTCCACCCAGGATCAAGCGGCCGCCCTTGCGCAGCGCTTTCAACGCGGCGGGCACAATTTCTCCCGCGGGCGCGAACACGATGGCGGCGTCCAACTGAGCCGGAGGAGCGTCCAGCGTGCCGCCCGCCCACTTCGCGCCCAACTCCAAAGCAAATTTCTGGTGCTTCGCGTCGCGCGTTGCGGCGTACACTTCGACGCCCCAATAACTCGCCACTTGGATGGCGACGTGCGCCGCGGCGCCAAATCCGTAGAATGCCAGCTTCGCGCCACGTTTGACGCCGGCCATGCGCAGACAGCGATAGCCGATGATGCCGGCGCAGAGGAGGGGCGCGGCGTGTTCGTCCTGGAGTCCGTCTGGAATCGGATAGACGAATGCTTCCGGCGCCGCGATCCATTCGGCGTAGCCGCCGTTGACGCTGTATCCGGTGAACAACGGGGCGTCGCAAAGATTCTCTTCGCCGCGCTTGCAATATTCGCAGGTGCCATCGGTCTGGTGCAGCCAGGCGATGCCCACGCGTGCACCCTTGGGAAATCGCGTCGCGCCGGCACCGAGTTCCGCAATTTTTCCTACCACCTGGTGCCCCGGAATGACTGGCGATAGCTTGGGAGGCAGTTCACCCTCGACGACGTGCAAGTCCGTGCGACAAACGCCGCAGACCTGCACACGGACGAGCACTTGCCCCGGGCCGGGCTGCGGCTTCACTGCTTCTGCATACTCGAGCGGATTATTTTGGATTTTTGCGGGCGCGCGAAGAAGACAGGCCTTCATGGTTCAACCCCGAATCTCTGTCGCTTCGCGCACACCAAAAAATAGGCGGCCAACACACGTATTGCAAGCATAATAGCGCTAACTTCACGGCGAAGAAAGGCAATTTCCAATGAATTTTGCTGACGGAGCGTTGCGATACTCCGCACGGCACCGCTGACACGGCACATTGCAAATTTTCCACGGCGCGGCTTGCTTTCCGCGACGCGAAATCCTAACCTGACTTACTTATGCCGAGCCTCACCCCCCAGTTCCTGGCACTTGGCTTCATCTATTACGTCGTTTTCCTCTTCTCCACCACCTGCCACGAGGCGGCTCACGCGCTTGCGGCCAAAATCGGTGGCGACAATACCGCGGACCTTGGCGGCCAAGTTTCGCTCAACCCCATCCCGCACATTCGCCGCTCACCTTATGGCATGGTGTTGTTCCCGCTGCTGAGTTTTTTCCTTCTGAACGGCGGCATGATCGGTTTTGCCAGCGCGCCGTACGATCCAAGCTGGGCGCGGCGTCATCCACATCGCGCGGCGCTGATGGCGCTGGCGGGGCCGGCGACTAATTTTTCTCTCATGATTCTGGGCGCCATAGGCCTACGAGTGGGAGCAGCGTTTCACTGGATCCAGTGGGATTCGTACCGTGGCCCGCACGGGTTCCTTGGCATTCTTCTGTTTGTGCTTTTCTCGCTCAATCTTCTACTTGGTGTTTTTAATCTTTTGCCGGTTCCGCCGCTCGACGGAAGTTCGGTCATCATGCTATTGATGAGCGAAGAGCGCGCACGTGGTTACCTGGATTGGATTCACACCGGGACATACGCCATGCCCGGCATTCTAGTGAGCCTGATCATTTTCCGTTATATTTTCCCGCCAGTGGAAAGCTTCGTGCAGTCCCTGCTGCTGTAGAGCATTCGCTGCGCGTTCCCGCTAAGAGCTTTCGCATCCTGCGATGGATTTGACTCAGAGCGGTACAGCGGTTTGCGTGTTGGTCTCTTTCCCGCACACTGCTTTCTTCTTTTTCTTCGCAGCCATCCGCTATCTCTTTTCTTTCCAGCTTCTTCAAAACGTTCAGTGGCTAACAAGTGCTCTCTCTGAATTGGGAGCAGCTATGATCTCGGAAGCCTTGGCGCAATCTGAAGGTTATCGCGTCGAAGTCTCCGGCTGGGATGAGAACCAGTCCTTCTTCGTGGAAAAATCCGATCTAGGCTGGGACGATTTCGCCGGCAAGCATATTTCTCTGCAGCGCATGCTTCCCGATGGCGCCATGGTGTTCGTGCGCGCGCTGCAGACTCAGGGTCTGGGGCAATCGGCCCCGATCGTCTACAAGGTGGAATTCATCGGTTGCGACCCTGACGGGCATCATCAATTCCGGCTGAATGCGGTCCAGCCCCGGCACAGTCGAGAGATCTCGCCCGTGAATTAGGGAATCATTCCCTCCCACTTCGGCACAACGGTTCGATTTGGCAACGCCTGCGGCGATAAGTGTTTGCTAAAGAATTTTGGCGTCAGGATCTCCCAGGCCCGTTTTTATTATTGCGATGCTTCTATCGCGATGCTGTGATGTAACTTAGGAAGGGCGCGGCATTCGTTTGGGATTACTTATCGATGCTTGCCTTCTCGAAACATTCTCCATCGTATTTGGCACAGTTGTTGCCTGTCTTTTTTGCATGACTACCGCTACCTACAAACCCATCGAAGTCTCCACCCCACGCACGTCCCTTACGCCCTGCATTTTTGACGATGACCCGGCCGAGCGCGACGCGCTCAGCACCCTCATCTTTGATATGGGATATGAACCCATTTCCACGAGCGATCCGGAGGAAGCTCTCCGGCTCATCCGCGTGGGCCGCTGCTGGCTGGTGTTTGCCAGCATCCACCTGGAGACGCATGATCCTTACGAATTTCTTGCGCGTGCATTGCGATGCGATCCGGGAATCCATCTGATCCTGATGGCCCAGGAATACACGCTGGACGCGGCGCTGGAAGCCATTCGCCGTGGTGCGTCCGACTTTCTTCCGCGGCCTCTCGATCACATTCGGTTGAAGCGCACGCTTGATGATGTTGCGTGTTTGTACGACCAGCGGCGGCGTGTGCGCGCGTTGGAAGAACAACTTCTGAAGGAGTGGAGTTTCACGGCATCATCGGCAAAAGCCCGGCGATGCTCGAGGTGTTCGATTTTGCCCGCAAGGTGGCGCGGCACTACACGAACGTGTTGCTCGTTGGTCCCACCGGGTCAGGCAAGGAACTGGTGGCGCGCGCGATTCACCAGATCAGCCCTGTCAGCCAGCAGCGGCTTGCGGTGTGCAACTGTTCGGCCATGGTGGACACGTTGCTCGAGAGCCAACTCTTCGGCCACGTTCGCGGCGCATTCACAGGAGCTACGGACACGCGGCCGGGACTGTTCGAATATGCGAACGGCGGAACTGTATTTCTGGATGAAGTGGGAGAAACTTCTCTGGCGATGCAGGCAAAGCTGCTGCGCGTGATCCAGAACCGGGAAATCCAGCGCGTGGGCTCGCCGGAAATCAAGCAGGTGAATGTGCGCCTGATTGCCGCAACGAATCGCGATCTTCGCGCGGAAGTTCTTTCCGGGCGATTCCGTGAAGATCTTTTTTACCGGCTCAGCTCAATTCAAATTCGCATTCCGTCCTTAGCCGAGCGGTTGGAAGACATTCCTCTGCTGGTTCAATTGTTTCTGAAGAAGTATAACGACGCGTACGGGAAAGATATTGCGGGACTGACGCGCCGGGCGCAGACCGTCTTGCTGCAACATCCGTGGCCCGGCAACGTGCGCGAACTGGAAAATGTAATCTCCACCGCTTGCATCACGGCGACAGGAGACTTCATCGATTTGAGCGATCTTCCGGAGCAACTGAACCATCGCACACCGCGGCTCGCGGGCGACGAAGATTGGCAACCGCTTTCGCTTGACGAGGTGCGCAAGGTGCACATCCAGAAAGTTCTGCAAATGTGCAATGGAAACCGGTTGCGCGCGGCGCAGATTCTCGGGATTGGCCGCACCAGTCTTTACCGTTACCTGAAGCGCGACGGCTGTGACTTACCACCGCGGCTGCGCACCAATGGCGCGGCGGCCTGATCGATTCCGCCAGGTCAACACCGTCCTGGCCAGTTCCGCCCAGACCAATTCGGCGTTGACGCCTTTGACGCGTTGAATCTCGCGCTGCAGACCATTCCGTCGCAGAAATCAGTCAGCCTATTTCTGTGTGTGGATTCCTGGGTTTACGTTCGAAGGGATGTTTCAGGCTGCGGCGCGTTTATTTCCGCCATCGGATGGAGAATTGGTTCTGGCAGGACTGGAGGGCTTCGCCTCCGGGCACGGTCAGCAAGGTTCCAACGGCCAGATGCGTATAATCGGTGACCCGAGAATTGACGCTCGCGATGCAGGTCCATGCCGCTCCGCGGCCAAAGTGCTCTTTAGCCAGAGACCACAGCGTGTCGCCGTGGCGCACTTCGATGACCTGCGCCGAGGTTTTTGCGTGATTTGCGGCCACAGGAACGAGCACGGAGCTGCCCGACTTCAGCAAGTCCGCCGGACCGCCCGCGGCATTCAGCTTTCTTAACTCCGGCCACCGCGCGCCGTCACCCAAATAAACTTCGGCCAGCTTCCACCAACTCTGCCCCGGCTGCACTTCGATCCGCCGCGTTCCGGCGCTCACGGTTTCGAGCGAACCATTCGTCTCTATGCCACGCAATTCATAGGACGGCCGAACGGGAACCACGGGAGGAACAGCGAGCCCGGCCAGAGGAATGGAAGGCGTGGGAGCAAGCGGTCGTGGCTGGAAGGGAGAAATTCGCGCGCGCGGGCCGGTCAGCGGCGGATAAGAGTGCGGCACGAGACGTAGCTCTGGAGTCACGCTCCGATTTTCCATGCCCGAAGGGAGGCCAGGTGTTATGCGCGGCGCAACCTCAGACTTCGGCTCCGCCAGCGAACTTTCCGGAACCTTGTAGGGAAACGGCGTAAATTTCTTTTTCGCGGCCAGTTCCGCTTTACGCGCGGACTTCTCCTGGCGGTAGCGCCTGGCGATTTCGCCGAGCGACTCGGACTGCGGATTAGCGTCGTTGCGTTGTTGCTGTGCGTTTTGTTCCGCCGGCGCAGTTCCCTGTTGTCGCTTGCGGGCTTCCACGCGCGCTTGGTCTTCCGGAGTCAGGATGGTCTTTCGCTTCAGATCTTCTTCGGTGTAGACGTGACGAGGAGAATTCTGCCCAGCGGCTTTGCGCGCCTTTTCCTGGCGTGCTGCTTCCGCCACATCCTGGCCACGAACCTGAATTGCGCAGACAGAAACCGAGACGATGCCGCAGAAGATAACCGCGCGGCATACACAAGAGGGCCCCCAGGCTGGACCACTCGTTCTCATTCGCTCACCCGTACAAGTCGAGGAATTACCGGGGGGGGGACGATTCCGGTCTATAGGTGAAGATTCTCTCTCTCCCGGGGCAAGTGTGCAACTATCTTTTGCGGTGGGCCCCTGCCCCCGGCCGGCTGGCACGCCAGCCGTAGCGGAGGAGGGCACGTAGCAATTTTTTCCACAGTGCTGAATTCTAACTGTTGACTTTGTGGCAATCACTTGTAAGAATTTACACCCTGTCCCCGTACCGCCAAAGGGAGTATCATGCGGGAACATTCAAAGCGGTCTTGGGTGAAGACGGTGAGCTCGATGCAAGTTATAACCGGCCCCTCCCGCAGGCGAACCTCCCGCATTTCCATAGCTGATTCTGTGTGGGTGTATTGGGAGTCCCCTTCTGGACGTGATGTTTCCCGCGTCAAGGATTTAAGTCCTTCTGGCCTGTTCATAGAAACGCGCGCGCACAAGCGTGAGGGCGAACTATTGAACCTGCACTTTCTCGTGCAGGAAGGACAGATCCGGGCGGAAGCCGTGGTGCGCCACGCCACCGGAGGCCGTGGATTGGGCATGAAAATCAGTTCCGTTCCGTCGCAGGATGCACCTCATCTGCACCGGCTGCTAACGCGGTTGCGTGAGGCCCCCAAATTGCCTCCTGCGCCTCCTAAACCCGCCGGGCCATAGGTCACTTTTTATGCGCAGTACCATTGACACCCCCAAAGCACGGGACTAAGGTTTTGTTTGGCTCCCTCCCTCGGTAGCAATCCTTCCAGTGAGGTTCTAATGTCCGCTCCAACCATCGAACAACCAACGACGCTCTCCCATAAATTCGAAGAACGGTGGGTGAGCATGCGCTCTCATAAACGCGCAATCGCCAGTTTGCGCTTCCTCCTTGAATGGGAAGATGGCGACAAGCGCCGTTGCGCCAATGCAGTCACCGTCGACGTGAGTCATTCAGGGTGTATGGCCGTAGTTGGGGCCGATCTCCCGCTGCGCCACAAAGTGCGGGTTGTGCTCCCGGAAACGGGCCGAATCGCCCAAGGCGAAGTGGTGTGGCGCGGTCACGAAGCCTGGGACGTGGGCATCGCGCTCACCGAACCGGACGCCTCCTTCTGGGGCGTCAAGATCTAGCCACTCGCTGTTCTGTTGGGATTGCCGCGCGGGCTTGGTCTCGGCCCCGGGTCGGATCGTTCAATGTGTGCCGCGCAGCCTGCCGCTTCGCGCGAACATTCTGCTCCAGGTATTGATCCAGATGTCCTTGTACTTCGCGCAGAGGCGCTTCCTCTTTTTCCAGCCGGCTGATGAGCAGCGCGCCTTCAAGTGCGGCAATCACCACGCGCGCCAGTTTCTCCGCATCCACAGCGGGCTCGATTTCTTTGCGCTGGATTCCTTCCGCGACGATTTTGGCGAGCCTGTCGGTCCAGCTTTGTAACGCTCTCCGGGCCCTTGCACGAAGCGCGGCGTTGCCGTCGTCGGATTCCACCGCCGTGTTCATCAGCGGGCATCCACCTGGGACGAGCCCGACGCGCAGCCGATTAGGGGGGATAGCATGACAACTGCAACACGAAATGTAGCTCTGATTGCCGCAGGTGCAATTCTATTTTGCGTGGGAGTCGTGCGCAGGTGGGATGTGGCGCAACCGCGAGCCCCGGGCCGAATCACGTTGGACAAGGCCGAGGAGACAGCGCAAGTTAAAATTGCGCGTGCGCTCTCGGCAGCGCCGGACGATGTCGCCAAATCGGCAAAGGTTGTGGACAAAGACGCTTCGGGAAAAGTGATTGTGCTTCGCGAGGGCACGAACGACTTCACTTGCATGCCTGGCAATCCTAAAGTGGTGGGGCAACCGCCGATGTGCATGGACGCCGCTTCCAGACAATGGTTCGCGGATTTCAGCGCGCACAGCCAAAGCCGACGAATGCCACGCCGGGGATTACTTACATGCTGGCCGGAGCGACGCAACGCAGCGACTCCGACCTTACGACAAGACAAGCAAGGCGATTACCGTCGGACCGCACTGGATGATCATGTGGCCGTTCGATCCAAAGGCCACAGGTTTGCCAACGACGCACAAGCCGACGGGTGCGTACATCATGTGGTCTGGGTCACCCTACGCACATTTGCACGTGATGGGACGACCGTAACGATGTCCGGAGGGTGACCGGCTCTTTGTTTTTATTGGGCCGCAGCGGATGATTTGCCACCCGCACCGGTGTCCGCGGTGAACAGGGTGACTTCGACGCGGCGATTCTGCTGGCGTTCGTCGCGCGTTTTTTGTTCGTTCACAGGCTTGTCTTTGCCCAGTCCGACAATCTGGATGGGTAGACCGGGATATTGTGCTGTACAACGAGATAGGTTTGCACGGCTTCTGCGCGGCGGCGGCTAAGAGCCAGGTTGTACTCCGCCGAGCCGGTTTTGTCCGTGAATCCCTGAATGGCGATGAAGTAGCGCTTGACACTGCCGAGCGAACCGCTGGCCATCTGATCAATCTGCTGTTTGGCGTCATCGGAAAGCACAGACGAATTCACTTTGAAAAGCACGGTAACCGGCGAGGCGGCTTTGTAGTCATCCAGGTCGGCGATGCGATCGTTCAGCTCCGAGTGCAGTTGATCGCGCACCTGATCTGCTTTCTTCGAAGCAGCATCGGCGCGGCCGATTGCGTCGGAAGCCCGGGCGTCGGCTGACGTGGCTTTTTCATCCGCGGCGCTGATGCGCGGCTCGGCCTCGTCCAGTTGTTTTTGCGTCTTTTGCGCGTTCTGGTCTACCTGGTTTACTTTGGCGTTCACGGGGTCAACGGTCTGCGCCACGTATTTTTTGGTAGCGCATCCGCCAAGGAACACCAGACTGAAGGCTAAACAAATTCCAATCGGCCGATTCATTGTGTCTCCCTCACAAGTTGAATGGGCTGGGAGCGATTCGAGTTTGGCGGGCGGGGTTACCGAGGCTGGGAGGATGACGGCAACCAAATCGCCAAGAGCAATCAGGCGCCCCACCCGTAGACACAGCTTATTCGCTTTTTTGTATTTCCGCCACAGTTTCTTGGGCGAGCGACGGGCCCACGTTGAATGAGGAATGTGTGAGCAGGCTATTGCGGATATTGCTTAATGACGGTGACGTGCTCCCCGGTGAAGTGGATAAACACGGTTCTGTCGGGCGGGTGGCCGTAGATCCAATCTTCGGTGTCGTTCCCTTGTGGGTCACGCTCGCGGACTTTGCGATCGGGTTTGCCGACGGCGGCCACCACTTCGTCGCGGTCCATGCCTAAGACCGCGCGCCGATCGGTAATGGCTTTTTTCATTTCCGGCGGCAACGTGTCGATCCAGTGGACGGAAGCTGATTTCTCTTTGGAGAAATCCAGGAACGGAGCGAGCAGCCCTTTAAGGTCATCCGCGCTGAGGTCTGGAATGCTCTTGGTGAACTGGAGGTAAATGGTTCCTCCGCGGCCTTGCTGAAATCCCGGAGGACCTTGATCCTGGCCATCGGTTGTCGTT
Source organism: Candidatus Acidiferrales bacterium (assembly GCA_963701055.1). Classification (GTDB taxonomy): domain Bacteria; phylum Acidobacteriota; class Terriglobia; order Acidiferrales; family UBA7541; genus Acidiferrum. Next base: position 4,157,205 of record OY969563.1, read on the forward strand.
GTTGTAGTGGGAGCAGGTGTGCCGCCCATCCCGAATTGAATATGATCCATCCAGTTCTTCTTTGGGCGGCCGCCGCCGTTGACATCGACGATGATGACGTGCTCCCGGAATTCTAGTTTGGTGATCTGGACGGGATCGCCGGTGTTAACGGCAGCGCCGTGCATGCCGATGGCGCGATTCAGCGATTGCTCGTCGAGCGGTTTATCCGCGTAAAGCGTGATGCCATCCTTGCCGCCGGGCAGTGGCTTCCGGGCCTTCGCGAATTCACCCGAGACATAACGAATTAGAGAGAGCTTCGAGGACTCTTGCAAGGTGTCGCTCTTCGTGGGCTGCGACGGCGCAGACTTTCCCTGGTCCTGTGAATCTCCAATGGTGATCGACGGGTAAAGCGGGATGCGATCTTCTGAGGTGAATGCATTGCCCTTGGCCGAGTTTGCCGCAGGCAACGGCAGAGCGTGCGGCACGTCCGGTAAGTCGGCGTAGACGCAGAAAAGCAAGCTCAGCGGAATGGCAAATCGGAAGAACATAAGCTGCCAAGACGGCTCTATCCCCGAGCCGCTATTATTTTATGATGCCTCGAGCGAGTTGAGTAGCGCTCAATTTCTGAAAAAATTATTGGGCCACCACCTGGACCCCCTGCCGGTCAATATGCATCGTCAGAAGGTGGCCCCCAGCCTCGACCACGGTTTTTTCGACGCGTTCGCGGGCTTCCGGCTCGATGAGCAGTACTACGCAGCCTCCGCCGCCGGCACCGCAGACCTTGCCCGCCAAGGCACCCTTGCGGCGGGTGTTTTCGATGATGCGGTCGATCATCTTCGTCGATATCGTCGGCAGATTACGGCGGCGGAACTGCCACTCCGTATGCATCAAGCGGCCGGTTTCTGCCCAATTCCCTGCCACCAGCGCGTCGCGCATTTTTTGTGCTATCTGCGAAATCTTCTCCAAATTGCTGACTACCGCCTTTTTATTGTCGATATGGGCCTTGAACACGCCCCAATTATTAATGGCCGATTGCCGTGGCTTGCCGGTGTAACACACCACCAAGCGGCGTTCCAGTTCGTCAAGGTTTACGTTAATTTCAATGCGCCGTTCACCACCGGGAATCAACTCAATCGCGGCCGCTCCGCCAAACGCAGGGGGATAGTGATCCTGCATGCCGGTGGGAATGTGAATGACGATGGCTTCGGCGTCCCGGCTGATATGAACCCAATCGACTTTGCTGCGGCCGGCACCGGTGAAGCGATCGAGCGCGGCGCAGATCGCCACCGCCATGGCGCTTGATCCTCCAATGCCCGCGCCTGCTGGGGCTTCGGAATTCGTGGTGAGGGAAAATCCGCCGGTGGGATGAAAGAATTTGACAATCTCGGCGAGGAGCGGCAAGCGGTAGCGCTTGGCTTTGAACAGGTGGTCCAACGACGTGAACGATTCCGAGCGATTGGTATCCAGCGACACGAGCTTGATCCGGTCGTCGCCCACCGGGTGCGTTTCTACCACGCAGGAAGCGTAGCGGGAAATGGCGGCGTTGACCGTGACCGCACCGGGATGGAAAAGGTACAACGGCCAAATATCGAGGGTACCCCCAGCAAGGTCCACCCGCGTTGGTGCTTTCGATTCGATGCGCATAGTTGTCCTAGAAATGATGTGAACGAGCAGGTTCTGGTGCGAATTCTACTACGCGCCGCCGGAAATCACCCGGTTACGTGTGAGGACGTGGGGTCCGGTTTCCTTGCGAACGGCCTGTGCGGGATTGGGCTCAAAGCAGCGACGGCAACGCGCTTCGTACGCATCGCTGGCGCCAACGACGATCAGATCTTCGTTTTCCACGAGGCGCTGGGTGTGTACCGCGGGGTTGCCGCAGCGTACGCAGATGGCCAGCAGCTTGGTGATCTCTTCCGCTACCGCCAGCAGGCGCGGCATGGGTTCGAAGGGGCGCCCGCGAAAATCGGTGTCCAGGCCCGCGACGATCACGCGTTTGCCAAGATTGGCGAGCTTGGTGCACACGTCCAGGACTTCCTCGCCCAGGAATTGCGCTTCATCGATGCCGACAACTTCCGTGCGCGGCTGCAATTTCTCCAGGATTTCGGAGGCTTTGGTGACATTGTCGGAAGGTATGCCCAAACCGGAGTGCGAGACGATTTCATTGGCAGCAAAGCGCGAGTCGATGGCAGGCTTGAAAATCTGCACGCGCTGGCGCGCGATTTCCGCGCGGCGCAACCTCCGGATCAGTTCCTCACTTTTGCCGGAAAACATCGGGCCAACCACGACTTCGATCCAGCCCATGTTGCCCTTCACGATATCCACGATGCACTCCTCCGTTTCGTCTGCGTGATCCTTACGAAGCCATTTCCTTTTCGCTCTGCTTTACTTCACAGAATACACCGTCACTCAAGAGTTTCCCATCAAGCCCCCGAAGCGACGGCTTTTCGGTACATTTTTGCGTTGTAGAAGGGAGCGAAGGCCGCAATGGCCGCCAAGCGGAACGATTCCTGGCGCGAAATGAGGTTTCGCGAAAGTACGCCCCAGGCACCCTGGCCGTCGCGGATTCCCACTTCTCCGGCAAAGCGATCGATGGCCGCGGATAGTTCTGTACCGCGTGAAAGAACCTCCTCGGCCAGCGTTTCCGGCAATTCGATGCTGCCGGAGCAACCGAAATGGCCAGTGCTGCCGTTGCTGGCGTACGCCCAACTTTCGAGGAAGACTCTCTTCACAGCGTGTTCCACTACAACGTCAAGGCCGCCTTCGAGCCCGACGAAGTAGTTTGCACTTATTGCTTTCGCTTGCAGGCTTTGTTGCAGTGCCTCGACACGCTGGCGGGCGCCCTGCATTAGTTCGTCGCGGGAAGTAGGAGTGTGGCTGACACCGCTCTCTACTTCGTAGCCTTCTACTTCCAGCATGATTCCTTCTTCGAAGAATGATGCGATCGCCGATGCCGCTTCCTTCACTGCATTCAGTTTTGGACGCCGCGTGCTGCCCACGGCGATCAGGCAATGCTTCATGGATGGAAAATCCTCTGCGCGGATTCTAGCGGGAAATTGCTTCATTGGTGAGCGTGATTCTCGCGAGCCTGAGGAAAATTTGTGGAGATACGGGCTTTAACGAAAATCGTGAAGGGCTGCGAGACGAGCGGAGCTCTCCTTGATTCCGGCTTCGACACCGATGGCGGTATAGAGGTCTCGCGCTTCCTCCCAGAGGGCTCTCGATTGTTCCCATCGCAAGACTGCCAGGCTGCGAACGGCGTTTGCCAGATCGAGTGGTGAACGGTCCTCGTGTTTGCGATAGAGGCTCAGCGCCTCCACGTAGCAATTCTCCGCCAAGTCAGAGCGGCCCTCTTCGTGATAGACATCGCCAAGGTGTCTGACGGTATGGGCAAGAAGCAGTGGCTCTTCTAGCTCGCGTAGTAATGCCACGGATTCCTCATAACACCTTTGTGCCGTCGCGCCATCCCGGCGCCGCGCCGCTTCCCCAGTTTTCCGGAGTTCTCGCGCACGGGCAAGTTTGTCGGTAAGATTCGCGTCCCCTGCCATGTTGATCTCCTTTACCCCCATGATTCAGGAAACCCCAACCGGGGTTTAACGATACCATCCTGCCATGGGGATTTCGTTCGAAGAAGCATTGCTCAGCGTTTGGCGGCAGTCCCTCGTCGAAAACAAGAAGAGCGTCACAGTCGGAGATGCGAGTTTTCCGGTTCGATCGACTGCTAAGAGAGGCCTGAAGCAGGTTGACTTTCAATACAAGGGTCGGGAGTTGCGCGGGTTGCAACAGAATCCGGATACGAAATCGCGATGGGCGGCAATGGCGAGGAACGGCGCTAAGGTGATGCAGTTTCTGGAAGCGGGAGGATACATCGCGGTTGTTTCGGACGGGATGGTGCACTCCTATCAGAGGTGAACAGTGGGGGATTCGTCGGGTGAAGTTGGTATAGGCGGACGGGAGGCAAAATGATAGATTCGCGGCTCCTGGACCAGGGATTTTCAACTGCGCATGCAGGAAGGAAAACACCATGAGTGAGAAGACTAAAACCTGCGCCCATCCGTCGTGCAATTGTCCGGTGAAGGCGGGAGATACGTATTGCAGCGCCCAGTGCGCCGCCATGGAGAAGACGCCCGACTTGGCCTGCGAGTGCCACCACCCCGGATGCAAGGGAAATATCGGTACTTAACTTCCAGACGATCCTGCGAACAACGGCCCGCGCTCTCCCAAATTATGTTTTCGAAGCGCGACCGCAGTAATCGTGTGCAATACCTTTCCACGCAATCGCAATTCAATGGTTGATGGCTGAGACTTTGCCCCGAACATCGGCGGCAATACCTTGCATTTGCTGTTTATATCGTGCGACCAGTTGATTGGGATTGAGGGGATTCAGGGAGGAGCAAAATGGAGCGGCCTATGAGAATCGAACTCACGCCTGAACCTTGGCAAGGTTCCGTACTACCATTATACTAAGGCCGCTCCGGCCATTTATTTTTATAGCACGCTTACGCAGGAAAACCAAACCGCTTTGCTTCCGGTGTGGGGAATATCTTAACGTTCAGGAAACCTGCGTGACCCGCGCCGACTTGACGATGGGGGAACGGCGCTGGCGTTCCGCGAAACGATTGGCCTTATCCTTGTCTGTATATACTCGCCCGAAGGTTTCCCCGTCCGCATAGTTTACGGTTACCAAAAAGTGATGATGACGCCTGCGACGATCCTTGCCGAACTCCGATTTCTCATCCCGCACCGTCTTTCGCGGGGATTTGGACGCTGATTTTGCCACGGATTTTTCCTCAATCTCTGTACGGCTCGAGGCCGTTACTATCGCAAGAATCCTTCGTTTGCGCAAGTACAGGAGAACGGGCCGCTCGCTTCATCCACATGAATTTTGGATGAAGATTCTTACTATCAAGTTACGCGCTTCTCCCCAAGAAAGGCAACTGATAACGAAAACATAATCAAAAGTTAGTGTCCTGTCCACTAGAAGCCATCTCATAAATGGTTGGGCCCGATCTAAACGGCCGCTTTTTCAAGGACTTTGGCGACCCCAAAGCATTTATGAGATAAGTTCTAGTTAATCTCGATACCCTGCACCTTCGGCCTCTCCATTTTCTGCTGGTGGGGATATATTTCATGAAACATTTAACGATCTTGTGCGTCTTTAACTATGACAGTTGGTTATGATTCTTACGGCGCAGAAGGACGCTACCATGATCGTTATAGAGAAACAGCCGCCACTCCTTGAGGACCTCCGGAAGCACACACCGGAGCAGATGGCGGAGCTACGGACGCTTTTGAATATAGGCATCTACGGACGGCCCGACGTCCGGCGGCCGGGATTTTACGAAGTCGATGGCATAAGCCACGTGTATTACATCTTCCGTTACCCCACCGGTCACAAAGTGCTACTGGTGGCCGCGTGGCAGAAAGAGATCGACCCCGTCGCGGAGATGGTTGCGTATAGCTGCCCTGCCGCCTGAACCTGCAACCTTGCCGGGCTTTGGATTTGATTATTGGCGGACCTTCCCTGGTCCGCCTTATTTTTTGTCCAGCTTCAGTGAAGCGGAATTAATGCAATAGCGCATGCCGGTGGGATTCGGGCCGTCATCGAAGACGTGGCCGAGGTGCGCGCCGCAGCGGCTGCAGGTGACTTCAGTCCGCACCATCCCATGGGAGGTATCTTTCGTTTCTTCTACGACTTCGGGATTGGCCGGATCATAAAAGCTGGGCCAGCCGCAGCCGGAATGAAACTTGGTCTCCGAGCGGAAGAGCTCCTGGCCGCAGCACACGCACTTGTACGACCCCGGCGTTTCGGTGTTTTCATACTCCCCCGTGAAAGGCGGCTCCGTTCCCTTTTGGCGGGTCACATAGTATTGATTCGGGGAAAGAACCTTCTTCCATTCCGCATCCGACTTCTGGATCTTTTCTGCCATATTGCCCCCTCGACTTCTATCTTATCTTCTAATCAGTATCAGATTCAGCGCAGGGTCTTGACGTTTCACTGACGCCACCCAATGATGATAGTGACCCAGCTTTCTGAAAATGTGGCCCTTATATGCCCGACCAGACCGAAATTCAATATGAACAAAAACGGCGGAGCCGGCGCGCGAAGATTGCCAAGCCTCTGCGAGTGCGCCCCTCAGAGCCGCGGGATAATCACTTCGAAGACCAGCCGGTGAGCATAAATGCCTCAAAAGAAGGCATTTATTTCCATACACGGCGAAGCGGCTACTATAAGGGAATGCGTGTTTTTGTGACTTTTCCCTTCAGTTCTGCGCATGATCCGATGAACTGCGAATATGTCGCGGAGGTTGTGCGTGTAGAGACTCTGGCCAATGGCCGCTTTGGCGTAGCATTGCACCTGAAAATGACCATGAACTACAGTTCCGGCGCGCCGCCGGGTTCGGTGTCCCGCGCATAGCATTTAAAGTTCCGCTTCCAAAGATTGGAAATTTGAATTGCGTGTTCCCGCGTTGCTCGTGTATCTTCGGCTTCTCATGATCGTACGGGCGCATCGACACCACCATCACCACCACGGCTCCCTGCCGCGCCCGCTCTGGTCTGTCTAGCGCTTACTGAAATTCAAGCTCTACTCGGCCCGCTGGCGCGAACCGCCCGGCGGGTTTTTTGTTTTTAGGAGGCTTTTTTGAAACTGGCATTTGAGAAACTTGGCGGGCTGATCCCGGGGATTGTCCAGGACCACGAGACCGGCGACGTGCTGATGCTCGGATACCTGAACGCGGAGGCGCTGGAACAGACGCAGAGCACCGGCGAGGTCCATTTTTTCTCGCGCTCGCGCAACCGGCTCTGGAAAAAAGGCGAAACCAGCGGTCATGTTCTCCGCGTGCGCGAGGTACGCGTTGATTGCGATGCCGATGCTTTACTTTTCCTCGTGGAAGCCGTTGGACCCGGCGTTTGCCACGAAGGCTATCGAAGCTGTTTTTTTCGCTCCCTGGAATCGGACGGCAGTTCGCTGGTTGTCGCCGAACGCGTCTTTGTTCCCATGGACATTTATGGCAAAAAGGATAGTCAATGAGTGTCCTCAAACTCGGAATTCCCAAGGGTAGTTTGCAAGATGCGACGATCGACCTGCTGGCGCGGGCCGGTTGGAAAGTCACGATAAGCTCGCGCAGTTACGTGCCGGGCATCGACGATCCAGAAATTGATTGCTTGCTTGTGCGCGCTCAGGAAATGGCTCGCTATGTGGAAACGGGCGCGCTGGACGCGGGCATTACTGGCCACGATTGGGTGCAGGAAACCAGCGCGGATGTATTGGAATTGGCGGAACTGGTTTATGCGAAGCAGCGGCTGGCACGCGTGAAGTGGGTGCTGGCTGTTCCGGAGGATTCCCCGATTCACACACCGCGTGATCTGGAGGGCAAGGTCATCGCCACGGAGGTTGTGGGCATTACGCAACAATATCTAGCGAAGCATGGCGTGAAAGCTCGTGTGGAGTTTTCGTGGGGAGCCACGGAGGTTAAGGTTCCGCAACTTGCCGATGCTATCGTGGAAGTGACCGAAACGGGATCATCGCTGCGCGCCAACCGGCTGCGCATCATGGATACTGTGTTGGAATCTGCCACGGTGTTCATCATGAATCGCAAGTCCGCAGAGGATCCGGCCAAGCGAGAGAAAGCGGAGAATTTGATTTTGATGTTGCAGGGTGCGATCGCGGCGGCGACGCGGGTGGGCTTGATGTTGAATGTGCGCCGCGAAGATCTGGCCACGGTGCTTTCGGTGTTGCCTGCGCTGAAGAAACCTACGATTTCCGCGTTGAGCGATTCAGACTGGGTGGCGGTGAATACGATCATCGAAGAGGCGGTCGTTCGCCAGATTTTGCCGCGGTTGAAAGCGGCGAAGGCGCAGGGCATCGTGGAATATCCCCTGAACAAGATCGTGCTGTGATGCGCATCCTGAAACTTACTCCACAAACGGAAGCAAACCTGGTGAAGCTTCGGGAAGGTCAGGATCGTGCGGCCCACCGTGCGGCCGCGCGCATTGTGGCGGACGTGAAACGCCGGGGTGATGCGGCGCTTGATTACTGGGCTCGCCGGCTGGATGACGCCGACATTCGCGGGAAATTGCTGTGGGTCACCCGTAGGGAAATGAGATCGGCCCGGAAGAGAGTTAAGCCTGAATTTCTTCGCGCTGTCCGGCATGCCGCGGCAAATGTGCGTCGCGTGGCGGAAGAACAGTTGCCGCGCGAGTGGTCTCTCGAAGTAGAACCTGGCGTGAACGTCGCGCAACTTATACGCCCGATCGAGTCCATCTGTTGCTATATTCCTGGCGGACGCTTCGCGCTGTTTTCCACGATGGTGATGACGGTGGTACCGGCGCAAGTGGCTGGCGTGAATCACATCGTTGTGGTTTGCCCTCGCGCGAATGACGAACTTCTCGCAGCCGCAGATTTGCTTGGCGTCACGCACTTGGCCCGCATTGGCGGGGCACATGCCATCGCGGCTCTGGCTTACGGAACAAGACGCATTGCACCGGTGGAGAAAATTTTCGGGCCTGGCAATCGCTATGTCACCGCGGCCAAGCAGATAGTTAGCTCCGATTGCGCGATCGATCTTCCCGCTGGCCCTACCGAGGCAATCGTTCTCGCTCGGCGGGGGAATCCTCGCTGGATCGCCGCGGATTTGCTGGCTCAAGGTGAACATGCCCCGGATGCGGGCAGCTATCTCGTCACCACATCGTCGCGATTGGCGGAACAGGTGCAACGAGAAGTGGCTTCACAATTGAAGCTCCTACCTGATAGCAATCCCGCCCAAACTTCCAGTGAAAAGACGGGCGCGATTTTGCTGGCGCGCGACTGGGACGAGGGCATTGCCTTCGTCAATCGCTTTGCGCCGGAACATTTGTCTTTGCCGGAAAGCTCGCGGGCGTTGCTGAAGAAAATCCGTTCTTCAGGCACGATTTTTGTGGGGCATCTCAGTGCGCAACCTATCGGCGATTATGCCAGCGGCAGCAATCACGTTCTGCCGACCGGCGGATGGGCGCGGCGGCGCGGCGGACTGAGCGCGAGTGATTTCGTGAAACAGATCAGCGTGCAATCTGTGAGCCCTGCCGGATACCGGCGGCTTGCACGCGATGTGCAGATCATGGCGCGCGCCGAAGGGCTGTTGGCACACGCGAACGCGGTGGAGGTGCGGAAATGAAGGTTCGGCTTCCCGTGCGAAAGGCGATCCTTCTTCGACGCACTTATGAGGCGCCTGCCGAAGGCCGCGCCGGCAAGATTCGCCTGGATTTCAACGAGAACACCAGTGGATGCAGTGCGGCGGCACGCAAGGCGCTTGCGCGTCTGACGGCGAAACAGATCGCTACGTATCCGGAATACGAACTTTCCACGAAAAAGCTTGCGCGCTATTTCCGCGTGGATACCGAAGAGTTGCTCCTCACCAACGGTGGAGACGATGCGCTGCGGGTTTTCTTTGACACTTTCGTGGAGCCCGGCACCGACGTCCTGATTTGCGAGCCGACCTTTCCGATGTATCGCTACTACGCGGAAATTGCAGGAGCACGCGTGAAGGTGTTGCGTTATGGCGCCAACATGGAGTTTCCCTTGGCGGAGGCGCTCGCCGCGCTGCGCAGAAAACCGCGGTTATTTTTCCTTGCGAATCCCAACAACCCTACTGGCACGCTGGTGCCGCCAGACGCAATCCGTAAGTTGCTTCGCGCCGCTACGGAAACAGTTGTGGTGCTGGATGAGGCTTATGCAGAATTTTCCCCGGATTCGGCGGTGCCATGGGTGCGGAGTTATCCGCATCTTTTAGTGGCGCGCACGTTTTCGAAGGCGGAGGGAATGGCGGGGCTCCGCCTTGGCGCCGTGATCGGCCAGCGCGATTCCCTTGCATTTGTACGCCGGGCCATGCCGCCATATCCCGTGAATCTTGCGGCCCTGGTTGCCGGCGTAGCGGCGGTTGAGGAACGCAAAACCATCGCCAGATACGTGCGCGATGTGAAACGCCTGCGTGCGTGGTTTGCCGGCGAACTTGGCAAGCGGGGTGTAGGCGTTTTCCCCAGCTCCGCGAATTTCTTGCTCGCCGATTTTGGCAAGGGCGGCCCAGCATTTTTCAAGAAGCTGGCGCGGCACAATATTCTGGTGCGCGAACGCAGCCATGATCTCGGACCCGGCTTTGCTCGAATCACCATCGGCACGCAGAGCGAACTCAACAAATTGCTGAAACTTCTCGGCCCCGGCCGCCAGGATTGATCATGCCCCGAACCGCACGCGTTCAACGCGACACGAAAGAGACACAGATCGATTTGCGGCTGAATCTCGATGGCCGCGGGAAATCCGAAATTTCCACCGGCATCGCCTTTTTTGACCACATGCTCGATTTGGTAGCACGCCACGGAGGATTCGATCTTCGGCTGAAGGCGAAAGGTGATCTCGAAGTCGATCAGCATCACACCGTTGAGGACGTGGGCATCGCGCTCGGGGAAGCCGTCAACGCCGCGCTCGGCAACCGGCGGGGCATTCTCCGCGCCGGATATTTTCTGATGCCGATGGACGAAACTCTGGCCGCCGCCGCGATTGATTTTGGCGGCCGCGCGTTTTGCGTGATCAAGGCAAAATTTTCCGCGCGCACAGTCGGTGGCTTTCAGACTGAGTTGGTCGAGGATTTCTTCCAAGGCTTCGCACAGGCTGCTCGCGCGAACGTTCACCTTCGCGTGCTGTACGGGCGCTCTTCGCATCACCAGGTGGAAGCCGTGTTCAAGGCGTTTGCGCGCGCTCTTCGCTTCGCCGTTTCGAAAGACAAACGTTTGCGCAATGTGCTGCCCAGCACCAAGGAATTGCTGTGATCGCCACTCTTATTGATTACGGGGCGGGAAATGTGACTTCTGTCGCGCGCGCGCTTCGCCGCCTTGGCGCCGAAGTCCGCACCACCGATCAGCCCGAGGAACTTACCACCGCGACTTGCTTGATTCTTCCCGGCGTCGGACACTGCGCCGCGCTCCTGCATTCGCTGGATGCCCATGGCCTGCGCCAGCCGCTCCTAACCGCGATTTCCCGCGGCACACCGTTTCTTGGGATTTGCCTTGGCTTGCAGGCGCTATATCAAAGCAGCGCCGAAGCGCCGGAGCTTTCCGGCCTCGCCCTCTTGCACGGACACGTCGAGCAACTGCCATCGAATGTGAAATTGCCGCACATGGGATGGAACCAGGTTCGGCCACTTCGCGATTGCCGGCTGCTCGATGAAATCCCGGCCGACGCTTATTTTTATTTTGCGCATTCCTATGCCGCGCCTGCTGGAGGGCCGGCCACTGCGGCCACCTGTGAGCATGGCCGCGAATTCACTGCAATTCTGGAAACCGAGCGTGTATTCGGAGTGCAATTCCATCCGGAGAAAAGTGGCGCTCCCGGTGCGAAGCTGCTCGACAATTTTCTAAGGATCGCGGCATGAGCCTGGCGCACCGTATCATTCCCTGCCTCGATACGGATGGTTCGCGCGTGGTCAAGGGAGTGCATTTCGAAGACTTGCGCGATGCAGGCGATCCCGTGGAGCTTGCCGCCCGCTACAATCACGAAGGCGCTGACGAGCTTGTGGTGCTGGACATCGCAGCGGCGCGCGACAATCGCCCCACTTTCCTCGAAACGATTCGACGTGTTGCCGAACAACTCAGCATTCCCCTTTCCGCTGGCGGAGGCATTCGTTCACTCGATGACGCACGCTCCGTGGTGCGCGCGGGGGCGGACAAAGTTACGTTGAACACCGCCGCGGTCGAACGCCCAGAGTTGATCAGCGAACTTTCGCGCGAATTTGGCGCGCAGGCGGTAGTGCTGGCTATCGACGCCAAACGCGAAGGGGAGGGTTGGCAGGTGCGTGTGCGCGGAGGACGAACGCCCACAAAATGGAACGCTCTGGATTGGGCGCAGCGTGGCGTGGAGATGGGCGCGGGCGAAATTCTGCTGACTTCTGTGGATCGCGACGGCACACAGTCTGGCTTCGATCTTGCGCTGACGGCTGCCATCAGTCGTGGCGTCGGCGTGCCCGTGATTGCTTCCGGTGGCGCGAAACTGCCGCAGCATTTTTTCGAAGTGTTCACGGAAGGCGCGGCAGATGCGGCGCTGGCAGCTTCTATTTTTCACGATAGGGTGCAATCGATCCGCTCCTTGAAATCGTTTCTACAGGCGAATGGCGTGGAAGTGAGGCTGCCGTGCTAATTCCGTGTATCGATTTGCAGCGCGGGCAGGCTGTGCAACTCGTTCACGGGCGCAAGCGGGAGCTCGCGGTGACCGACGTATTGGGCTTGCTGGAGCGCTTTTCGCATTATGAGTGGCTGCACGTCATCGATCTCGACGCCGCTATGCGCAAAGGCCACAACAATGCGCTGGTGCGGCAACTGTGCGTCGAAGCGCGCCGCAAATACAGAATGAAAGTGCGCGTGGGCGGCGGCATTCGCACAGTGCGCCGCGCGGTAAGCCTCAAGATGTTAGGTGTTCAGCAGATCATAGTCGGTAGCGCCGCGTTCCGGAAAGGTCGCCCGAACCTGGCCTTTCTTACGAAACTGGCCGCGGCCGTCGGCAAAAAACACATACTTATCGCCTTGGATACCGCGAAGGGTCGCGTGGTCACGCATGGCTGGCGCACTGCGCTTGCGGTTGAACCAGCTGATGTTTTTGCCACTCTGGCGCCATGCTGCGGCGGATTTCTGTGTACGGATGTGGATCGCGAGGGGACCATGAGTGGGGTGAATCTGAAATGGTTTCGCGCCCTGCGTAACGCTACAAAACTGCCCATCGTCGCGGCCGGCGGGATCAATACAACTCGCGAAATCCGAGCGCTCGAGAAAATGGGCATGGACGCAGCGGTCGGCATGGCGCTCTACAAAAACTGCGTAGCATAACAGTGCCTATCACGTCATCAGAAAGAGGGATTCCTCCGTCCGTGGACTCTGTTCGGAAAGGCGGTTTTGATATTTTTGGCGCGTGGTTAAACCCTTTTCGTCGGTGCGCAGCTGCAGTACGATAGTGTTCCAACTGCGAGGTCTTATGCTGATCACGTTCCGCCCCTGCGGCCCCAAAGATCATAAAGTGCTGCTGAAGTTGATCGTGGCGTACTACCGGTTCGACAAGATCGCTTACAACCTGCAATCGCTGAGCCGCGGCCTTGATACGCTGCTGCGCAATCTTTCGCTTGGCCAGGCGTGGCTGATGGAAACGCATCGCAAACCTGTCGGATACACACTGCTAACGTATAACTTCGATCTCGAATATGGCGGAGTGGAAGGCATGCTCACGGAAGTGTATGTGGAGAAGCCTTTTCGCAATCGTGGCGTAGGAACTCTGGCTCTGTATGAGGTGGAAGATTTCTGCCGCGAGCGCGGCATTCGCAACGTGGAATTACAGGTGTTGAATCGCAATAAGCACGCGGAAAAGTTTTATCGCAAAGCTGGTTTCCACATCCTGCCGCGGAAAGTGATGCTCATAGAAGTGCGCTCCGAGGAATCACGCCCGCCACGGCGCCCTATCGCAAATACGCATCCGTAATGTACTGCTGCACCATGCGCTGCGTGTTGAAGAAAGAACCGTTGATGGCGATGGCGTGCTGCATCACGGAAAGATAACGGTTGCGATCTTCATAGAACATCGGCAGAATCACGCTTTCCAATTTCGAATATAAGCTCTCCGCATCCAGCGCGTTGTCCACGACCGCTTCCGGCGAAGGATCGCGGCGGTGGGATTCACCAATCGACCAGCCAGTCACTCCCTCGATGTGCCCTTCCACCCACCAGCCATCGAGGATGCTCAGGCTCGGCACACCATTCAGCGCGGCTTTCATGCCGCTCGTGCCGGAAGCCTCCAAAGGATATTGCGGCGTGTTCAGCCACAAATCGCCGCCGGAAGTCAGCTTGCCACCGAGGTCGAGGTTGTAATCGTCAAGAAAAACAATATTCACGGCTTTCTTCAGCGCCTTCTTCGCTTTAAAAATGCGACGAATAATGTCTTTGCCGCCACCGTCTTTCGGATGCGCTTTCCCGGCGAACACAATCTGAAAACTGCCGACGTTCTTGGCAATGCGGCGCAGCCGGTCCAGATCGCTCAGGATAAGGTCCGCGCGTTTGTAGCCGGTGGCCCGGCGCGCGAAGCCGATCGTAAACGCTTCCGGATCGAGCTTCAGTCCAGTCTTTTTCCGCACCGCTTCCAGCAAATCATGTTTCGCCAGCAGGTGCGCCGCCCAAACTTCTTCGGGAGGCAATCCCAGCGCGCCGCGCAGACTGTAATTGTCTTCGCGCCAGGAAGGAATGTGTCGATCAAATAAATCGCGAAAGGCCGGCGAACTCCAGGTCGCCGCGTGCACGCCGTTCGTGATGGCCTCGATCGGAACATTCGGAAACATGCGCCGTGAAACTTCTCCGTGCAGCTTGGCCACGCCATTGACGTAATTGCTCAAGCTCAATGCCAGGTACGTCATGTTCAGGGAAGCGCCATGCTTCGCGGCTTCGGCCAAGTCGGAATAATTCTGTTCGACCTGAAGAATGCTTTTGATCAGCTCGATAGAGGCGGCATCTTTCTGATCGAAAATGCGCGTAATGTCGGGATACAAACGCGTCAGATACTCCACCGGAAATTTGTCGTGGCCTGCTGGCACCGGCGTGTGCGTGGTGAAGACGCACTTGCTGCGCACCCGCTCGATGTCATCCCCTTTAATCGAGGTGCGGCCGGCACGCTTGGCTTCTTCCTCGAGCAATTCGATAGTGAGCAGCGCCGCGTGCCCTTCGTTCATGTGATAGCGCATCAGTTCGGTGTGGCCCAGCGCGCGCAGCATGCGTACTCCGCCAATGCCCAGCAGCATTTCCTGCGATAGCCGGTAATAGGGATCGCCGCCGTAGAGCGAGCCGGTCAGTTCCCTGTCGCGCGGGTCATTGTCGGGCAGATCGGCGTCCAGGAAATAAATAGGCACTTCGTAACCGCGCACGCCCTGGGCCATGTATCTCCAGGCACGCAACTCTACGCGCCGGTTCTCCAACGTCACGGTCACCCGGGGAGCCTCTTCGACCAGGAATTTCTCCACATCCCATTCCACAGGCTCTTCGGTTTGCAAGCCTTCCTCGGATAATCTTTGCGTGAAAAATCCCTTTCGATACAGCAGCGATACCGCCACCATCGGCAGCCGGATATCCGCCGCCGCGCGAATCGTGTCGCCGGCAAGTACACCGAGGCCGCCGCTGTAACTCGGCATGGAGTTTTCCAGCGCGATTTCCATCGAAAAGTAGGCGACAAATCGTTTTGGTACGTGTGCCAGATTGGCCATCTTTTCCTGTGTCTCCGTCCCGCGCCTTGCTCAGGCCTTCTACTGTGTTTCCAATGTCTCCGTGAACTTCATATTGTCCGGGAACATCCCTCCTCAAGCAAGGGAAGTCAGCTATTTGTGTGTTTTCCTGTGCCACTCACCCGTGCGTCGGGCGCTTCCGCTATAATTCTGATTCATGTCCATGCTCCTCGACGGAATCCAGGTCGTCGAACTAACGGAAGCCCTTGCCGGCCCTTACTGCGCCATGATGCTGGGCGATTTTGGCGCGCAGGTAATCAAGGTGGAGCGGCCAGGCGTGGGAGATCAGTCGCGAACCTGGGGCCCTCCGTTTATTAGCACAGAGTCTGCGTATTTCCTGGCGACCAATCGCAACAAACGGTCCATCACCCTGAACTATAACGATCCCGTCGGTGTCGAGGTGCTTCATCGCCTGCTGGCCAAAGCCGATGTTTTTATATGCAACCAACCTTCCCTTGCTTCTCTGCAGCGGCGCGGCATCGATCCCGACACGCTTCGCGCCAAGCATCCCCGGCTGATTTATTGCGCGATCAGCGGCTATGGGCACTCGGGACCAAGAGCCGGCCAACCGGGGTACGACATCCTGGCGCAAGCCGAAGCGGGAGTGATGAGCTTCACCGGCGATGCCGATGGCGCACCGATGCGTTTCCCTGTCGCGATTGCGGACATGACCACCGGGATGTATGCAGCCATGGGAATTCTTGCTGCGTTATACGCGCGGGAACGCACCGGCAAAGGTGATTTTCTGGATCTGGCGCTATTTGACTCGCAGTTGACGTGGCTGATCAATATTGGCAGCAATTTCCTGAACGCCGGAGAATCGCCATCGCGTTGGGGAAACGCCCATGGAAGCATCGTGCCGTACCAGTTGTTCCAAGGCGGCGATGGACGGTCGTTTGTGCTGGCCGTGGGAACGAACGGGCTGTGGCAGCGCTTGTTGCAGGTTCTGAACCTGGAAAAGAACCTTGGGTCCGATCGGCGCTTCGCGACAAATGCGGATCGCACGCACCATCGCGACGTGCTGGTTCCGTTGCTGCAGAAACAGTTTGCTTTGCTTCCTACAGCGACGTGGGTCAGCCGGTTGATGGCCGCGAATATTCCGGCCGCGCCGATTCAAACGGTCGGCGAAGCGCTTTCCGATCCGCAAACGCTTTCGCGCGCACTGGTGGTTGAGATTGAACACCCCACGCTGAAAACTGTTCGGAGCATCGCCAATCCCGTCCGGCTGGAAAATCAACCGGTGGTCTATCGATTTCCGCCGCCGTTGCTCGGCGAACACAATCGCCAGATTCTCCGCGAGCTTGGTTTTCCGGATGCCGAACTGGAACACGCGCTTCAAACGGGTTGTGCGTCACGCAAAACGTTGGGTTCGGCAAGCTAGTTCTTCACAGTTATCCACAGTAGTTAAGTTATCGAACTTGACATTCTCTATGTTTAATATTATCTCTATTGCTGCCTGAGCCTGTCCTTCTCGGTGGTACGCCTCCTAGTTGCGGCAGATCGTGACCCTTGGAGTGGAGGATGAGATTGATAATCGAATGCTTGCCGGTTGAACAAGCAACCTATCGCAACTTTAATCTGTGCCCCCATTGCGCTCTCAACGGCCAGCAGGCCTTGCTGTGCCGGCTTTGCGAGGGCTTGCCCATGATTTCGCGGTCCGACGGAGCATCTTTTCATCTTCTCCTGGCGGACCGGCCGCTCCCCTATCCGATCGAAAAGGCCTCCGGCCCAACAAAGAAGATTTCCGTCTGTTTCTGGTACGCTCACGTTCGACGACCAAACCGTACGCTTTCCTGCATTGTGATTGTGCCGGGTTCGCGCACCAATCATCCTGCTCTCTTTCGACAAATTGAGTTGATCGCCGACCTATTGACGGAAAAACTTGCAGGTGAAGGGCAACTCGACGAACTGTACGAGTTCATCGAGAGCGATTCCGTCGCGGTCGCGTGAGGCAGGATCGTTGAACTTTAGCGCAGGCGTACTGCGTACAACGAAGTGCGTGCCGCGATGTACAGAGTCTTGTGGTCTGGGCCGCCGAAGACGAGTTGTGAAGGCCGCTCGGGAACGTCGATCGTGTCAATCAGTTTACCGGCAGGATTAAAAACATAGATTTGACCCGCGGCGATATACACGTTTCCGGCGCTATCTTCGGCAACGCTCTCCCCGCCAACATCCACGAATAATTTAACGTTTGTCAGGGCGCCTTCCTGATCCACAGTGGCTTTGTAGGTCATTTGAGCGTCTTCATCGGATACATAAAAGGTTTGCCCAACGGAAACAGGCGCCAATCCAAACGCGCGCAGAACGTCGTGAATTTTTGATCCGTAGTAGAGTTTGCCCGTGACGAAATCTTCTCCGGCCGGAAGGAATGTGCTGCCATCAGGAGAGACGAATTGGTAAGGCTTTTTTTGCGTCACGGCTTCGGGAAAATCGTTTTCGTTGCGCCAGTAATCCACGGGCAGCACCGCCGTCATGCCCGGACGGGGTTGGCTCGTTTGCGGCTGCAAGAGCGTCAAGTGATCGAAGTCCGTGCCGGGTTTGAACGCGTAGACCGTGCCGTTGCCCTCGTAAGATACCACCATCAGCTTCCCGACCTTGTCAAAGGCAAGTTGCACGGGATCGAGCGGATTGTCGCGGACGACGGAAAGTTGACGAGAGGCCGCGGACCAGCGATAAATCATCTGCCAACGAGCGTCGACAAAATAGAAATCACCCGAATTGTCCACCGCTCCACCGGAAATATTGAAAAAGCCGCCAACCAGTTTTTCAAGTTTGGCGCCGACGGCCAGCACCGGCGATGGCTTCGCGGGCCGAGTCTGCGGCGCATTCCCGGAGAGCGTGAGCCACGCAAATTCCCGCTGGCGCAATTCAAAATTATGCGTTTGATCAAAAAGCGTGTTGTCGAACGAGGCTTTGCTATCACTGTAACAATGGACATTGCGGAAGCGAATATCTTTCGAGTCCATTACGCGGATGGCATACGGGTAGGGCTGGCGACTGCCAACCACACGGTACATGTGCAGGTTGGCAATGGAAATATCGCTGGAATTGCGAATCTCCAGAGGCAGGGCAAAGCCTCCCTCGCCCCACTCTTCTTCCGTCTGCAGCGCGTAGATCTGCCAGTGCGAGGCGTTGTGCAAAACAATTTCGTTACGCACGTGATGTTCGCTGGACAATTCATAGACGCGCCCGCTTGTGGAGGTACTCGAAATGTACATGCCGGCTTGCGCGAACGTGCTCGGAGTCCAAATGTCGACGAACGTTCCTCCGCCTCCATCGGTGATCCACAAGCTGGGATACTGGCTATCCCAACGGCGAAGGATGTTGGCATCCGCCGTGTGCGTGTTGTTGTATATCTGCTCCCAGACCATTCGGTTCTGTTCTGGTGTGGCGCCCGGATTCACGGTGCCGTGTCCGCCAAGAAAACGCACATCGTCTACCATGGAATCGGCGCCGGCCATCCATTTCAGTGCGACAGCCCGGGGATTGATGCCGTTGGTATACAACCCGATGCCAGTGACGATGTTGTTTCCACCTTTTGGCGCTTCGAGCATTGGCTTGGGACTTCCCACCCCTTGAAATGCCGGCGTGCCGTCGGCCAGTAGGATGCGCGTTACGCTGGGGTGCAACCCGATCAGAACTGTGTCGGCTTTGAGCTGGATCGTGTCGGTCACACGATATTGCCCGGAGGGAAAATAAATTGCCTGATGCTCCGCAATTGCCTTTTGCAAAACGGCAGTGTCGTCCGCGGCCCCATCGCCGACGGCACCGAGGCTGCGGATATTGACCCAGGTGTTCATCGGGGGAAGCCCGCGAATGTCAGATTTTACTGGCGGCGGAAGCGCGGTCAGTGGCGCGGAGTCGAAGACATCCTGGATCGATGCGATCGCGCCGAGGTCGTCATAATGCAAGCCATGCGAGAAAGTTTTTACCGCATACATTTCCGCTGGGCCGGGAACTTGTTTGCCGCTTTCACGGAATGAAGCAAAAACGGGAACCTTGCGGCAGACCACATTTTCCATATTGATTTCCGTGCGCCGGCCATTTTCGGCGCTGATGATGACGCCAGGGCCAGTGATGTTCTCCAGGCGAGCATCTTTCATCCAAAACTCATCGGAATATCCGGGATCGATGGAAATCGCTGTCGGAACATTTTTGAATTGAGGACGGATCAGCGTTAAGCCCGCTTCATGCTCGCGGATTGCGGCTTCGGCTTGGCCTTCAAACGTACTGTCGATGATCGTGTACTGCCATCCCGGGGAAGGCTTGCGAGTCCAGATGCCATATTTGCCGCCGAAAAAATGCAAATCCTCGGCAACGTTGCCGCCATCATGAATTCCCGCTAGGGCCGATCCAAGATGAAAGTCCATGTGCGCCAGGTAGCAGTGTTGGGCGTAGCGTCCACGGATTCCGACGGCGCCGGGATTGCCGTCCTGAATTTCGATGTCGACGTTGCTCATCGCGGAGTAAAACGTACCAGGACTGGCGTCGGGAGGGCGCACTTTTGTCGCGTCACCAGAAGCCTGCTTCGGCCGTCCCCCTGCAAAGAAAATCATGTACGAAGGGCCTTCTTGATAACCCGGCGTGTTCGCGCCTAAGACGAGAACAGGACGCGTGCCGCCATAGCCAAAAACGCGAATTCCCGGCCAGATATAAACGGTTCTTGTGATGCGGTAACGGCCCGAAGGAAGAAAAACGATGCCCTGGTTGGTGGTTTCCAGCACTTTGTCGATAGCTTGCTGCAAAGCATCGGTATCGTCGCTAACGCCGTCGGCATGCACTGGAAATTTATCAGCCGTGACATAGACGGCGCGGCCATCGTCCAAGCGGCCGGTGAAGTTGGAAGTAGCCGGCGTGGTCCCACAACAAAACAGAAGGATCGCCAACAAGCTCAATATTTTTATCATGGTCGTAGTTTGTGATTTCCCGAACTGTTTTGCACGAAAAAACTTGCCGGCGGCGAAAATGCTTTCCGGAGTGCGTAACAGGTTGGAGCTTCGCCTTTTTGCTTGACTCATACGACACTGCTCGGCGATTCCCTTCGTCTTCCCTGCCCTGGAAGGGGTAGCCTGCAAATAGGCGAATCTGTAAGTGTAACCGCGATATCCCTCTCCGTTCGCCATCTCGAACAGTTGCGTTCTGTCGTCGCAATCCTCTCGAAGTAGTCTCCTTCCGCCGTAACGATCGCAAAAACTCTTGGGTGGCTGCGGCTATGCCCGGGTTTGCGCGAATGACTCGCAGGAAAAAATAGTTTGGGCTTGGGAGCGTTGGAGAGGAAGAGGTATGGACACTCAATTCGAATCGAACCGCTGCACCCATCGATCCGCGCCCGATGGGATCGACTCTGAAAACCGAAAAATATGGAGGCGCGCGACTCCGCTGGCCGCGATCGCGTTGCTGCTATCGATGCCCGCGTGTTCCCAGGAAAAGCCGGGCGACCTGGCAAATAAAAGTATCGAAGACCTGATGAACATGGAGGTGACTTCGGCTTCGAAGAAAGAACAAAAGTTATCCAACGTGGCCGCCGCGATTTTCGTTGTTACCCAGGAGGATATTCGCAACTCGGGCGCCACGAAGATTCCCGATCTTCTACGCATGGTTCCCGGAGTAGATGTTGCGCAGATCAATGAAAACACCTGGGCGATATCGGTACGCGGCTTCAATCTGCAGTTCGCAAACAAATTGTTGGTGCTGATCGACGGCCGATCGGTTTATACCCCGCTTTTCGGCGGCGTGAATTGGGACACGTTGGACGTTCCGCTTGAGGATATTGATCGCATCGAAGTGATTCGCGGCCCCGGCGGCACAATTTGGGGCGACAACGCCGTGGACGGCGTGATCAACATCATTACGAAAACCGCGGCGGACACTCACGGTGGATTGGTAGTAGCGGGCGACGGCACGCAGCCCCAGGGCTTCGGCACCCTTCAGTACGGCGGGAAGATCATGGAAGTGACCAGCTACCGTGTATTTGTGAAATACCTGAACACTGGTGAATTCCCGAGCTTGAACGGGCAAGACGGCAATGATGATTACCACCTTCTGCACGGTGGCTTTCGCGCCGACACAAAACTTTCACAAAAAGATTCACTTACTACCCAAGGAGACATTTATACGGGTGAAGAAGGCCCCACGATCACCCACTCTTCCTTCACTCCCCCGGAAAATGTAAACGTTCAAAGGCTTGCCGACTTATCTGGTGGAAATATATTGGAACGGTGGACTCACACGTTTTCCACGCGCTGCGATACGACCCTTCAGTTTTATTTCGACACTTACGAACGCGAAGGGCCCGAATCGAACGAAGCTCGCAACACCTTGGATTTCGATTTTCAAAACCACATTGCGCTGGGCGCCAGAAACGATCTTATTTGGGGTGCGGGTTATCGTTATACCGAGGATCACACGGCGGGCACGATCGACCAAGCGTTCGTTCCGGCTAATTTTGCCGGATCTCTGTTCGAACTATTCCTGCAAGACCAAATCACGCTGAAGCCGGACCGCGTATCTCTTTACGTCGGCTCGAAACTGGAAAACGGCTACCTCAGCGGTTACGACCTCGACCCATCTGTCCGGCTGGCGTGGACTCCCACGAGTCGGCGCACGTTGTGGGCCGCGGTTTCGCGCGCCAGCCGTACGCCAACTCGCAGGGATACCGGGCTCGACGCCACGCTCGCCGCGTTACCGGGTCCCACGCAAGTTGCTTTGCTGGGTCATCCGGCTTTCCAATCGGAACACGTCATCGCGTATGAGGCTGGCTACAGGACACAAGCCACTGAGAACTTTTCTCTCGACGTGGCTTTGTTCATCAACGATTATCGCAGCCTGGAGAGTGTCGAGTCTCTTCCACCCTTCTTCAATCCGGATTTCGTCCCGCCTCTAACGGTTGTACCCATGACATTCGGGAACAAGTTGTACGGCACAACGGAAGGCGTGGAGCTTTCCGGGAATTGGAAAGTAACCGGCCGGTGGACGCTGAGTCCCGGATTTTCCTTTCTCGAAATGCACCTGCACACGCAAGCCAACAGCCTGGATATGACCAGTGTGTCGGACACCCAGGGATCCAACCCCGGGCAACAAGCACAGCTGCGTTCCCACGTGGACCTCGCGAAAAATCTGGAGTGGGATACCAATGCGTATTATGTGGGCCGTCTGCCGGCGCAGTTTGTGGCTTCCTATACGCGGCTCGATTCGCTGTTGAACTGGCGGCCTCGCGAACGGATCGAGTTCAGTGTCGTGGGACAAAACCTCCTCAGTGACCATCACACGGAATTCAACGATCAGTTCCAGAGCGCAAATTCGTCGGAGATTAAACGCAGCGCGTACGCCAAATTTACCTTGCATTTCTGAGTAAAGAGCGATTGCCTTGAATCTTGCCCACCGACTTCAGCAGAGCTTGCGGCACAAGGTAGCAACGAGCTGCCGGCAAGGGACCGTGCGCCTGCGTGTGCAGGTATGCGTCATGGTTCTGCTGCTCTCCAGCGGCTCAGTTCCTCTGTCATCACAATCCGCTCCTTCCGTCGAATATCAAGTCAAGGCTGCCTTCCTGTTTAATTTCGCAAAATTCATTGAATGGCCCACGGATGCATTTCCGAACGAGAAAACTCCCATCACTCTCTGCGTCTTCCGGTACGACCCCTTTGGGGGTGTTCTGGATGAAGTGATCCGCGGAAAAACCATAAACAATCGCGACCTTGCCGCTCGGCGGATCACGGAACTACCTGATCTGAAGGGCTGCCACCTCGTTTTCATCAGCAACCGCGAAGACAAGCTTCTTGGCGAAATAGAAAAAGACGTCGCGGGAGCGAGCGTTCTGGTCGTCGGGGAGGGCCCTGAGTTCGCGGAGCGCGGCGGCTCGGTGCAATTTTTCCTGGAACAAAACAAGTTGCGATTCGCGATCAACGTGGACGCGGTGCAAAGGGCGCGGCTGCAAGTCAGTTCGAAGCTTCTAGCCCTCGCCAGGATCGTTCACGACAGCGGCGGTCCAAAGGGGAGCTAATATGCGTTCGTTCAGGAATCTGTCCATTCGCTTCAAACTGCAGGGCATCGTCATCGCCGCGTGCGGCGCAGCCTTGTTGCTGGCGTCGGTGGCTTTCACGATCTACGACCGCGCTTCTTCCCTTCGCTTCAAGGCCAACGATTTGATGGCTTCAGCGGAAATGATTGGATCGAACAGCACAGCCGCCCTCGCATTTCATGATGCAAAGTCGGCCGGCGAGATTCTGAGCGCGTTGCATGCCAGGGTACATGTCACTCGCGCATGCATTTACGATTCCGACGGCAAGGTGTTCGCCACTTACAGCAGGGATCCGGCCCAGGCCGGCTTTACGCCGCCTCCGGTGCGAGGCGAAGTAGATATGGTCGATGGCCAGAATGTGGTTTTGTTCCATCGCATCGCGCTGAACGGTGAGTCCATCGGCACGATTTACATCCAGGCAGACGCGCAAGACCTTCAGGAACGGTTGCACCGTTTTGTGCTGATCGATTTGATTGTGTTGTTAAGTTCGTTGGCCGTCGCCGGCCTTTTGTCTTACCGGCTGCAGCGCGTCATTTCAGGGCCTATCCAGGAATTGGCGGAGACCGCCTCGCTGGTCTCCGAGCATAAAAATTATTCCATCCGCGCGACGAAAAGGAGCGACGACGAAATCGGCGTCCTGTACGACCAGTTCAACGGGATGCTCGACCGCATCCAGCAGCGCGACGTCGCTGTCCAGAAAGCGCACGACGAACTGGAAAAGAAGGGTCCAAGAGCGCACCGCTTTTCTGAATGCGCTCATTCAAAACAGCCCGCTAGCCATTCTGGTTCTGGATTCCGCGGAACGCGTACAACTTTGCAATCCAGCCTTCGAATATATGTTTCAGTATTCCAGGCTGGAAATTATTGGTGAGCCGGCGGAAGACCTCATGGCCGGGGCCAACCGTCTCGCGGAAGCATGCGACATTTCCCGCCAGACTCTTCGTGGAGAACCCGTTTCCGTCACAACCCGTCAGATCAGAAAAGACGGCACGCCGATCGATGTTGAATTTCATGGGGTGCCTCTGGTCGTGAACGGTCAGGTGGTAGGTTCCCTCGGTATCTATCAGGATATTTCCGTGCGCAAACGCGCGGAGACTGCGTTGCAGGAAGCCAAGGAAGCGGCCGAAGCGTCCAGCCGTGCGAAGAGCGAATTCCTTGCCAACATGAGCCACGAAATCCGCACGCCGATGAACGGGATCCTGGGCATGACCGAGCTGGTTCTCGATTCCCACCTGGACTCCGAACAACGTGAGTACTTGAACCTTGCAAAGTCCTCGGCGGACGCGCTGCTTTCACTGATCAACGACATTCTGGATTTTTCCAAGATCGAAGCGGGAAAACTGGAAATTGACGCGATCGAGTTCAATCTTGCCGATACGATTGGGGAAACGATGAAGGCGTTGAGTCTCCGCGCGCACCAGAAGAACCTGGAACTTGCCTGCGATTTTCACCACGATCTTCCGGACGCGCTGGTGGGCGATCCGGGGCGCTTGCGGCAGGTGATCGTCAATCTGGTAGGCAACGCCATCAAGTTTACGGTGAGCGGCGAAGTGGTTCTTTGCGTCAACGCGGAATGGCAGACGAAGGACGATCTTCAGCTTCATTGCACCGTGTCCGACACCGGAATCGGCATTTCACCGGAAAAACAATCCGCGATCTTTGAGGCCTTCACGCAGGCCGACGGATCGATGAGCCGCACCTACGGGGGCACCGGTTTGGGGCTGACCATCTCCTCGCGCCTGGCCTCCATGATGCACGGCCGCATCTGGGTGGAAAGCGAAATTGGCAAGGGCAGCCGCTTCCACTTTACGGCTCACTTTGGATTACAGAAACACCCGGCGAGAGTGCGTGTCGCGCGTGATTTGGCCGTGTTGCGAAACATGCGTGTGTTGATTGTGGACGACAACTCCACGAACCGGAAAATCCTGTTGAAGATGCTTGCGCTTTGGCGCGCTGATCCGACAGCGATGGAAAGCGGAGCAAACGCCATCGTTTGCTTGAGAGAGGCGGGGGGCTTGGGAAGAAATTTCCCACTCATCTTGTTAGATGCGCAAATGCCCGAGATGGACGGATTCGCTCTGGCGGAATGTATCCGGAAGAATCCAGAATGGAGCGCAGCCACGATTATGATGTTAAGCTCCGCAGGCCAACCCGGTGATGCCAAACGCTGCCGGGAAATGGGCATTGCCGCTTACCTGACAAAGCCGGTGCGCCAGGCCGAACTCCTGGACGCAATTTTGACGGCCTTGGGAACCAGACAATTACCAATACAGAGAGCTCCCCTTGTGACGCGCCATTCACTGCGCGAGGGTCAAAGCCATCTGCGCATCCTGCTTGCCGAGGATAACTCCGTGAACCAATTGCTTGCGGTGCGCATGCTGGAGAAACGCGGGCATATCGTAAAGGTCGCGGGCAACGGCAAGGAGGCGCTCGCTGCTCTGGAGACTCAGCCGTTTGACCTGGTGCTGATGGACGTTCAGATGCCAGAAATGGACGGCTTCGAAGCCACCACAGCGATTCGCGCGCAAGAAAAACGTTCCGGTCACCATCTGCCGGTCATCGCCATGACCGCTCACGCCATGGTTGGCGACAGGGAGCGCTGTCTTGCCGCCGGCATGGACGATTACATCACCAAGCCGTTCCGTATCGATGACCTGACAGAACTTCTGGCCCGCTATGCTCCGACGAGGTTCTCAGCCGAAAAGGTGTTGTAGGGCCAGCTACCGAAAGGCCAGAAGCCGCAGGACACGAGCAGTCCAAAGTGGCCGGTTAAGCGTGGTTGCGAGTACGCTCCGCAGTGATATGTATCACGGCAATGCGTAGCCGGAGAGTATGTAATGACGTTGTACTGCGCTCAGCCCCACCCGTCGGCTCCATGGCGGCATTACGTCATGCCAATCCAATTCGCAATTCCGATCAGGAGGATTAAATCATGGGTACCCTTACGCACACTCCTCCGGCCCTTAAAGAGACCGGGGAATACATCAAGGAAGTTCTAGCAATCGCACGAGCGAAGAATCCCGCAGAACCCGAATTTCTCCAGGCTGTGCAGGAAGTCCTCGAAACCCTCGGCCCCGCCATCAGCAGGCATCCCGAATACCAAAAAGCTCGTTTACTGGAAAGGTTCATCGAGCCAGAGCGGGTGCTGATGTTCCGCGTGCCGTGGATTGACGATGCGGGCCAGGTGCAGGTGAATCGTGGATTCCGCATTGAGATGAACAGCGCCATTGGACCCTACAAGGGCGGGTTGCGGTTCCATCCTTCCGTGAACCTCGGAATCTTGAAGTTCCTGGCGTTCGAACAGGTGCTGAAGAATTCGCTGACCACCCTGCCCATGGGCGGCGGCAAGGGCGGATCGGACTTCGATCCCAAGGGAAAGAGTGACAACGAAGTGATGAAGTTCTGCCAGAGCTTCATGAGCGAACTGTATCGCCATATCGGCGCGGACACGGACGTACCCGCGGGCGACATCGGAGTGGGCGGACGTGAAATCGGATATTTGTTCGGCGAGTACAAGCGGCTGGCAAATTGCTTTACGGGCGTGCTGACGGGCAAAGGCCTGAATTGGGGCGGCTCGCTGATCCGGCCGGAAGCGACAGGCTATGGCTGCGTGTACTTTGCGAACGAAATGCTGAAGACGAAGAAGCAGACATTCGAAGGCAAACTGTGCCTGGTAAGCGGAAGCGGAAACGTATCGCAATACACGATCGAAAAACTGCTGCAGCTTGGCGCGAAAGTGATCGCGATTTCGGATTCCAACGGCGTGATCCACGATCCGGAAGGAATCGACCACGAGAAGCTGGCGTGGATTCTGGAGCTGAAGAACGTGCGGCGCGCACGGATCAAGGAGTACGCAGACAAGTTCAAGACGGCGAAGTATATTGCGGTCGATCCACGGCTGGATTACAACCCGCTTTGGACCATAAAGGCGGACTGCGCGTTTCCGAGCGCGACGCAGAATGAAATCAATGTGAAAGACGCAGCAACACTGGTGATGAACGGGTGCAAGCTGGTGGCGGAAGGCGCGAATATGCCCAGCACGCTGGATGCGACCAAACTGTTCCTGGAAGCAAAGATCCTCTACGGGCCCGCAAAGGCGGCGAATGCCGGCGGAGTGGCCACGAGTGGATTGGAAATGTGCCAGAACAGCATGCGGCTGGCGTGGACGCGCGAAGAAGTGGACGATCGTCTGCACAAGATCATGATCGCGATCCACAAGAACGCGTTCGAGACAGCGGAAAAGTACGATCATCCTGGAAACCTGGTGTATGGCGCAAACATCGCCGGGTTTATCAAGGTGGCGGACTCGATGCTGGATCAGGGCCTGGTGTAAGAGCAGTGGCGAGTGGTTAGTGGCGAGTGGTCAGAGTAGCTCGAAGAGAACGGTTCGACTATGAGCTACTGAAGTAGAATGGCGGCGGGGTGGTTTTGAGCTGAGCCACCCCGCCGTTTTCGTGTGCGGCAGGACTCATCCATGAAGCAGCAAAGCCTACCGATTCCCTTTCCCGATGTGGAGATGCAGTTCGAAGGGTTCGACAACCTGATGCCCTACCGGGTGCAGAACATTCTGCTGGTGTCGAGCTTGTATGATTCGTTCATTCTTCGGGAAGACGGACGGCTGAACGAATTGCTGATCAGCGAGTCGCAAGACCTGCACTTGCAGCAGATTCCGCAAATCACACACGTATCAAGTTGCCGCGAAGCACTGGACTTGGCGAAGGCCGAACCGCGCTTCAACCTGATCCTGACGAATCTGGCGGTCGGGGACATGAACGCGGCGCAACTGGCACGAGAAATCAAGAACGCGGGATTGCAGGTGCCGGTGGTGGTGTTGGCATACGACTATCGCGAGATCAAGAAATTTATCGCGAGAAACCCGGTCACGGACATCGAGAGGATTTTCCTGTGGCAGGGGACACCGCGGGTGCTGATTGCGATCGTGAAATACATTGAGGACCGCAGGAACGTGGAGCACGACGCGTCCATGATGGGCGTGCCCATGGTTCTGGTGGTCGAGGACAACATACGGTACTACTCCTCGTTTTTGCCGCTGATCTATACGGAGCTGATTTCCCAAACAAGGCGAGTGATTCAGGAAGGCGTAAATCTGGCGCATAAGTTGATGCGCATGAGGGCGCGGCCGAAAATCCTGCTGACGTCGAATTACGAAGAAGCTTACGCACTGGCTGTGCGTTATCAGGAACACTTGTTGGGAGTGGTGAGCGATGTGGAATTTCCCCACGCGGGAGTGTTGAGCGCGGAAGCGGGATTTGATCTGGCGCGCGGCGTGCGCGAACTGGTGCGGGATGTGCCGGTGGTCTTGCAAACCAGCCGGACGGCATTTCGGCAACGGGCGTACGAAGAAGGCTATTCGTTCCTGCGAAAAGGATCGCCGACGTTTCTGCGGGACTTGCGGAAAGTGCTGACGCAGCAGTTTGCTTTTGGCGATTTTGTGTTTCGCACCCCGGACCGCGTCGAAGTGGCGCGTGCCACGGACCTGAATTCACTGGAAGAATGCCTGCGTACGGTGCCGGCGGAGAGCATCGCATATCACGGGGAGCGAAATCACTTTTCGCACTGGCTGACGGCGCGAACGGAATTTGCGTTGGCGCAAAGATTCCGGCCGCGTAAGGTGTCTGATTTTCCGACGATCGAGGATCTGCGGCGCAACTTGATCGACTCCATCGCGGAATACCGGCGCGAGCAAAGCGATGTATTGATCGGGGATTTCAAGCCTGCGGCCTTTCAGAGTGGCGGCTCTTATTTTCTGCGGATTGGTTCCGGGTCGCTGGGTGGAAAGGCGCGAGGACTGGCGTTTGTGAGGCACCTGCTGCACAAGCGGCGTTTTGCGCGGCGATTTCCGAATGTGAATGTGAGCGTACCGCCGGCGGTGGTGGTGGCGACCGACGCGTTTGACCGCTTTCTAGCGGAAAATAATTTGCTGGACTTTGCGATCCATGCAACGGACGACAAAGAAATTCAGCAACGATTCCTGGAAGCGGCATTGCCGGCGGGATTGGTGGAGGATTTGCGAGCTTATCTGGCGGAGGCGCGCTATCCGCTGGCAGTGCGTTCATCGAGCTTGCTGGAAGACTCGCAATACCAGCCGTTCACCGGAGTGTATGAAACGTTCATGCTTGGGAATCAGCACGAAGAGGCGGGACACCGGCTGAATCAGTTGAGCGAAGCCATTAAACTTGTGTACGCGTCCACGTTCAGCAGGCACGCGAAGGCTTACGTGCGCGCGACACCGTTCCGGCTGGAAGAAGAAAAGATGGCGGTGATCCTGCAGCAGGTGGTGGGATCGTTTTTTGGTGCGCGATTTTATCCGGACTTTTCCGGAGTGGCGCGCTCACGGAATTTCTATCCGGTGCCCCCGATGGCATTTGAAGATGGCATCGCAGCGGTCGCGCTGGGACTGGGGCGCGCGGTAGTAGACGGCGGCAAGTGCTTATCGTTTTGCCCGCGCTATCCGGCGCACCTGGTGCAATTTTCGTCGGTGGAGGATTTTCTGTCGCAATCGCAAACGGATTTCTGGGCGCTTTCGCTGAATCACGCGCCGCAGGAGACTTCGCCGCCGGGCCTTCGCGAAGTGCGATTCAGCCTGGACGTTGCGGAAGCGGATGGGACGCTGGATGCTCTCGGGTCCACATATTCCGCCGACAACGATCGCATCACGGATGGATTGAGCCGGCCAGGCATGCGCGTGGTGACGTTCGCACCGGTGTTGAAATATGGCGTGTTTCCGCTGGCGGCGCTGCTGGATGAACTGGTGAAGGATGGGAAAAACGCGTTTGGACAGCCCGTGGAGATCGAATTCGCGGTGCGACTGGCGCGACAAACGGGAGAGAGCGCAGCGTTTGGATTTTTGCAGATCCGGCCACTGGTGCTTTCGCATGAGGCGGAAGAATTGCATATGGAGGCAGTGGAGCGCGCCAGCCTGTTGGCACAGAGCACAAAGGTGCTGGGCAATGGTCGTGTCGGAAATTTGCTGGATGTGGTGGTCGTGGATGGGCAGAGATTTGAGCGCGGGCAGAGCCAGGAAGTCGCCGGGCAAGTCGCTTACTTCAATGCAAAGCTCGCGGGGGAGAACCGGGCGTACCTGTTGGTGGGCGTGGGGCGTTGGGGATCGAATGATCCTTGGCTGGGAATTCCCGTGGAATGGGACGATATTTCCGGAGCGCGGGTGATTCTGGAAGCGGGCTTTCGAGATTTTCGGGTCACGCCATCGCAGGGCAGCCACTTTTTTCAAAACCTTTCGGCGTTTCAGGTGGGGTACTTCACGGTGAATCCCGACGTTGGCGAAGGAATGGTGGATTGGGACTGGCTGGCAGCGCAACCGGCGGAGGAAGAGCGTGGATGTGTTCGCCATTTACGATTCGCGGAACCGGTGACAGTGCTGATGAACGGACGCGCGGGCGCAGGAGTGATTTTGAAGCCGTCAAACATAAGGGAAACACACGGCGTCAGCAGATAGAACGTTGGCGTCCGCAATTCGGCCCGCTCATCACACCACATTCTCCTGTTACTTATGACTTAAAACTTTAAGCTTAGAACTCAGACGGGTTCCCCCGATCCGGCCAACCGTGAGGTACGCCCTTGACGACCACCCAACCCGGGAGGAAGATGAATCAGACCACGCTCCTGGTCGGAGGTGGTTTGTGTTTGATCCAAAGCTTACCGACCCCCATCCGGAAGAAGCAAAAACTTACCCGCAAACCGTACATTGTTCCGTGCACAACCGAGACGCGAGAATTATTGTTGCCAACTGGGCCATGAGTGAAGAGGGCTGGAGTGGCTGGCGCGTAGTCGATTGTTCGCTATTGCCTCCGGGAACTGTCCAGTGCGGAATGGACTGCCTGTCTCAAGCTAAGCTGCAGGAAGAATAGCGGGCGGTTCACGCGAAGGGCCTTCGAGAAAATCATAGGGAAATTTCTGTGTCGCCGTTGGAATACCTGGTTCAAGGCTCAGGCCGGGCACGGCGTTTCTGCGCGGTCCGCATCTTTAATTTGTACCTGTAGACCTCAGAAGCTCTCTGACATCTAATGTGCATCGCTAGTTCCCTGTCGAAGGAGGCCGCGCATGCCTGTCATACGCGTCTGCAGTAATTGCGGACAGAAGAACCGCATCCCCGCCAAATTTCTGGCCAGCACCGGCCGTTGCGGAAATTGCAAATCGCCTTTGCCGCCGGTTGCGGAACCTCTTGGGGTCGACGACACTCTTTTCGATGAAGTTATTCAAAATGCTCCTGTCCCTGTGCTCGTGGATTTCTGGGCGGAGTGGTGCGGGCCGTGCCACCTTGCCGCGCCCGAAGTGGCGCGGACCGCGGCGGACCTGGCGGGCAAAGCGGTCGTTCTGAAAGTAGATACAGAGAAATATCCGCAGCTCGCGGGGCGCTTCAACATACGTGGAATACCTAACTTTATCGTGTTCTTCGGTGGCCGCGTGGTGATGCAGCAAGCCGGCGTGGTGAACCACGATCAGATGGAACAATGGTTAAGGACGGCGGCGCCTGTGCCCTCCTGAAGATCGAACTTGCACGATCCCCGCTCAGGCGTTTGGACGCAACAGCATGAGCGCGATCAAGACGAGCGCGGCTCCAAGCATTCCGAGAGCTCTGAAGTGAAGAACCATTGCGGCTCCAGTGCCGGCTCCTAAAACGAAAGCGACCCAGATTCTAAAGAGAACGCCTATTTTAGGATCCGGAATTCCTACAGGCGTGGGAGGCCATCCAGAAGTGTATTTTTCAGCCTCCGTGGAGATCAAGCTGGTGAGCATTCCTGTGAGATATGTCGTGTGAACACTGACGCCACCAGCTCGGCGAAAGGCCCCGTTTTGCAGCCCGAGCGCAAGGGAGACGAAGATCACAAATATCACGATTCCGTGAGCGACACTTGAGGCCAGCGCTGATGAAGCGGCAACTATCAGAATCACTTCCATCCCCATGACTACGGGAAGCAATGGCAGCGATGGCCAAACCTTCAGGTAGCGCGCGACCAGCGTGCTCAACACAACTCCGACGAAGAAAGTGACAATCGCTGAGAGGCTTCCAAGCGTGGTGCGCCAGTCGTGAGACGCTACAGCAATGGCTCCAAGCACCAAATTGCCGGTTACGTGGCCGGTGAACGTTTTTGCGAGAACGAAGCTCGCCGCGTCGCCATAGCCGCCCACAAAGGCCAAGCCCAAAGAGAGCCCTGTGTCGGTCTGCCGAATGTTGGAAGGCACGATTTCCCTTGGCCGTTGCTCAGCTCTGTGATTACACGAAAGATGGATAGGACGGAACCCACTGGGTCGCCGCCACTTTGCGCCGAAGTTCGTCTTCGGCCAGTTTCGGCGCGACACCGCCCTTTTGCGCTTCCGTGCCAACGGCGGTCGCGATTTCCGCAGCCACCCTTCGAATGTCAGTCAGAGGGGGCAGCAAGGAAGCAGAAGAGTCCTTGAGTGCCGGCGAATTCTCGCCAAGTGTGCGGGCTGCCGTGAGCATCATCGCGTCTGTGACGCGGCGAGCGCCAGAGGCAACGACTCCAAGCCCCATGGCAGGAAAAATAAAGACGTTGTTGCACTGCGCGATCGGAATTGTTTTACCGCCATAGTGGACTGGTGGAAACGGCGAACCCGTCGCAATCAAGGCGCGTCCATCCGTCCATTGAATTAAATCGTCCGGTTTCGCCTCCGATTTACTGGTCGGGTTGGAAAGCGGAAAGATGATGGGACGCTGGACCTTGCGCGCCATTTCGCGAACAATCGATTCCGAAAAAGCGCCGCCGACCGTGGAAAGCCCGATCAGGATTGTCGCATCGACCTTTGCAATCACGTCGGCAAGTCCAATTTGGCCGTTGGAAGTCCGCGGCCATCCAGCCAGACGTTCCTCGGGCTGAGCATAGACGGCCTGTTCGGGCGTCAAATCTTTTCGCCCTGAATGCAGAAGGCCGGTTTTATCAATCACCCAGAAGTGACTTCGCGCTTCCTGTTCAGACAGGCCTTCCTGCCTCATTGCGGCGCGCAACCCGTCCGCAACTCCGATGCCGGCTGAGCCTGCGCCCAACATAACAATCTGTTGGTCCTTCAAAGTTTTTCCGGTTACTTTAACCGCGCCCAGAACGGCTCCCAAGGTGACAGCGGCTGTCCCTTGGATGTCGTCATTAAACGTCAACAATTCGTTGCGATAGCGTTGAAGAATGGGTCGAGCGTGCGGGGTAGCAAAGTCTTCCCATTGCAAGCAGGTTTCTGGCATTTCCTGCTTTACGGCTTGAACGAACTGATCGACGAAGTCGAAATACGCCTGACCGGTAATCCGTTCGTGGCGCCAGCCGATGTATTCAGGGTCGTTCAGCCGTTCCTTATTATTGGTTCCCACATCCAGAACCATGGGGAGCGTACGTTGTGGGCGAATGCCGCCGATGAGTGAATATAAGGATAGTTTGCCGATGGGGATGCCCAATCCGCCGGCACCCTGGTCGCCGATGCCCAAAATGCGTTCGCCGTCGGTGACCACGATTACATCGACTTCGCGATTGGGACGATTGCGCAAGAGCTCGGGGATGCGGTCGCGCAGTGGGTAGGAGATGAACAGGCCGCGTGGCCTGCGGTAGATGTGACTGAACTGCTCACACGCGAGCGCAACCACAGGCGTGTAAACGATGGGTGTCATCTCTTCGATGTGCTCGAGCAGAAGCCTGTAGAACAGGACTTCGTTGGTGTCCTGCAAAGCACGCAAATAGATATGCCGCTCCAGGTCTTCGTCCTTTCGCCTATAAGCTTCGTAGGCGCGGACTGTTTGCTCCTCCAGGCTCTCGACCTGAGGTGGCAGCAGTCCGTGCAAGCCGAGCTTGCTCCGCTCTTGTTCCGTGAACGCCGTACCTTTGTTCAGTCCCTGGCAGTTGAGCAGGTCCATCCCGCGCGGAATATCCGGAAGACCAGACGGCTGCAATTGCTGTTTTGTACCCATGTTCTATTTTCCTTTCCTATTTCCCGGTCGATACCACTTCCGGGTGATTCAGCGATCCCACTATTGGGGAACCCCGGTCCCTTCCGTTTAAGCAACGCCTCTTTCCACTTCCCGAAATAATTCGGGTTTGCGTTATTTAGCGCGCCAACCACAATGCATATCGAATGGCTTGAAACATCGGCCACTGGCAGTGCACCCGGAGGACGCGATACCAATAAAGAATCGAATGCTTCGCCATGACAGTCCTTCCCCAAGGCCAGAAACAGTGTTCGCGATTACTTGGTCTGACCTCCCTCTTTTGATCTACACGGCGGATGGAGTTCGCGCATCACGAGATGGAGGGATTTTTGACTACCCAGGAATGATATTTGCCCTTGCTACAGCGAATGCTGGCCGACCATGTGCGCGTGTAAATACATAAGTAAGGGCCAAAGAAGCTTCGCTGGGCGGAGCTTCAGAATTCGGGCGGCAAGCTCAAGATGCAAATCGACGAGGATTGCTGTAGCCTCTTTCTATTCCTCTGACGGCGCCGGGAGCGCTCCAGGCCGCGTTCCTGCCTGTCGTCGTGCACTAGACCAACATGAAGCGGGCGGTACATAGTCTTCATGGGGTTTTGGAGAGCCACTGCGTAAATGAACTGGCCTGGGCAGAACGTTTCACGTTGTTGGAACAACCCTCGAGGGGTTGCGACTGTCCGAACCTTCCGAGCTTTTCTGCATTCCCGGCCGCATCGCTTTTGTGGCACAAACTTTTTCACATCTTATTCAAGAAAGATGAAAGTAGCCAAATCTGTGGCGGAAAGCGGGCGGCATTCATGAGCGCACCAGCCGGCATTCGAATCCTCAGTGTGGACGATCACCCCTTGCTGCGCGAGGGCATCGCTGCGGTCATCAATAGCCAGCCGGATATGCAGGTGATTGCACACGCCTCCAATGCGCAGGATGCCATTCAGCTATTTCGCAAGCATCAGCCGGATGTCACGCTGATGGACCTGCGCCTTCCCGACAAGGGCGGTATCGAGACGATGATCTCCATCCGGGCGGAGTCGCCTGAAGCGCGCGTCATCATACTGACGACTTTTGAGGGAGATGTTGAAGTTCAGCGCGCTTTGGAAGCGGGCGCGCGCGCTTATTTGCTGAAGAGCATGCCCCCCAAGGAATTGGTCGAGGTAATTCGGCAAGTTCACGCGGGCAAGAAACGGATTCCGCCGCAAATCGCTGCACATCTTGCGGAACACATGAGCGATGAGTCATTGACCACGCGGGAGATCGAGGTTCTTACTCAGATCGCGGAAGGCAACCGCAATCGCGACATCGGAGAAAAGCTTTTCATTACAGAGGAAACGGTGAAGGTGCACGTCAAACACATCATGGAGAAGCTGAGCGCAAGTGATCGCACACAAGCGGTTGCGATCGCGATTCGGCGCGGGATTATCCATCTGAAATAGGTCCAGCCCAGTCCGAGACATACCTCGAAAGCGTTACCATAAGATACCGGAATGTCGGGAATCGCCAGCAAACTCAGTCATCTACTGTGACGATACAGTATTTTAGCGTCTGTTGGGGAGATGCAATCTGCAAAGGCTATTCTCGGCATTTCCAGGCGGCCCTCCTGGTATCGGACTCTTGATCTTGCGGGCAGCAACCGGCGCCATATTGGCGGCTCAGGGACTGGTCTGTCTGTTGTGGCTTTCTCAGACGACAATAGGATTGCTTGCCGCCGGAATCTTGCTGGTGGTGACTGGCCTCTTCATTTTGGCAGGGTTTCTAACGCCGATCTTTAGTCTTCTGGCCGTCGCGGAGTGCGTAAGCGTAGCCTTTTTGGGGGTTTCCCGTTCTTGGAGTTTGCTTGACTCCAAACTGATCGTGCTCCAGGTAACCGCGGGCTTAATCGCTATCGCCTTTCTTGGTCCGGGTGCTTTCTCTTTCGATGCCCGTTTATTTGGCTGGAAGGAAATTGTGATTCCTGCCGCGCCGCACAAGCCGGAAGAATAACTTCAGAAGTGCTTCGCTGGATTCTCCGTTTCGAAGTGGTACCAGGACGAGCGAGTCCTCCAATGGAGGTACACCGCCCCCCCTCTTGTGAAGTACCGAAAAACTATCACATCCCGTGATGCCTTCTTTTTGTCGGTCTGGCACTGTGTCCGTGACAAGGCAATCTACCAAGCCTTAGATCATCCAGTCTTAGCGATCCAGGAGGGTATGGTTTTGATCCGCATGCTATCTGAGTCGGCAAGCACCACAGACATTTCTGTTTCTCACCATGAGCACCAGTCGGACGAGCGGCTGCTGTCCAGCGCAAAGAAAGGAAACTCGGCTGCCTTCGGAGAACTCTGCCAGCGTCACAAGAAGAAAGTTTTCCAGGTGACGCTTCGGATTACCCGAAACCGAGAGGACGCGGAAGACGCGCTTCAAGAGTGCTTCTTGAGCGCTCTGGTGCATCTGAGGAATTTCGACGGGCGGTCGCAGTTCGCAACGTGGTTGACTCGCATTGCGATCAACGCGGCGCTGATGAAGATTCGGCGAAGTCGCAACTCCCGCGAAACACCGCTGCACACTGTCGATGCGTTTGGAGAGGAAAGAGAGTCTATTCATCTCGTCGACCGCTCTTTGAATCCGGAAGACAGTTATTGCGAGAATGAGCGCTCGAAGCTTCTCAGGAATTTGGTCAGCACGCTCCGGCCAAGAATTCGGACGGCAATCGAGATGCGTCATTTGCAGGATTGTTCCTTGAAGGAGACATCCGAGAGGCTGGGCATTTCCGAAGCGGCTACGAAGGGGCGGTTGTTCCACGCTCGATTGGCCTTGCGGAAGTCCTGGCGCATGAGGGCGAGAGCGCAGGAGCGAGTTCAGCGGGCGGCGTAGAGTGTTGCGGTCCGCGAGGATCCTAAATTCGAGCGGTAAGTCAAGGGGAGGAAAAGATGACGACCATTACTACAAAGGATGGGACACACATTTACTACAAGGACTGGGGCAAGGGGCAGCCGATTGTGTTTTCGCATGGCTGGCCGCTGAGCGCAGACGACTGGGACGGCCAGATGCTGTTCTTTGGGCAACGTGGCTATCGCGTCATCGCGCACGACCGGCGGGGGCATGGACGGTCCGATCAGACGTGGGACGGCAACGACATGGACACGTATGCGGACGATCTGGCGGCGCTATTCGAAAAACTCGATCTGAAAGACGCCATCATGGTGGGACATTCAACCGGTGGCGGCGAAGTCGCACGCTATCTTGGACGCCACGGCGCAAAGCGTGTGGCCAAAGCGGTGTTGATCAGTTCCGTGCCGCCACTCATGCTCAAGACAGAAAAGAACCCGGCCGGCTTGCCCATGTCTGTGTTCGACGGACTTCGCTCCGCGCTCGCAGCCAACCGGCCTCAGTTTTACAAGGACATCACGCTTCCGTTTTACGGGTACAACCGGCCCGGCGCAAAGATCTCAGACGGCATCCGTGAGCACTGGTGGTTGCAGGGAATGCTAGGGAGCGTCAAGGCTCACTACGACTGCATCAAGGCATTCTCGGAAACCGACTTCACCGAAGACCTGAAGAAGATCGACATCCCCGTGCTTGTGATGCATGGTGACGACGATCAGATCGTCCCGATTGTTGCGGCGGGGCTGTTGTCTGCGAAGATCCTGAAAAATGCCACGCTGAAAGTCTATCCAGGTTTTCCGCACGGGATGCCCGCAACCAACGCGGACCAGATCAACGCGGACTTGCTGACGTTCTTCAAAGGCGCTGCTGCCGCCGCTTCGTCCAAGTGATGAAGTTATCGCACCCGGGGTCCACTCTGCAGCGGGTTCTCTGCATTCTTCATCTTGGGAACAGAGACCAGCAGCGATCGCGTGGATCCCTTTAAGTCTCGCGCCTGCTCTCCGCGCAACATCTGCATTCCCGCACAGAGATATGCATTCGCGAAGGGCGGCGCGTTATACTTAGGCCCCTGCAAATCCGGATAGGATCGAAATAAAGGGCCTATGGACCGGTTAAGCCTCCAATCACGGACTGCGCGGTCGTACATCCTGCGCTACAGTCTCGCAGTTACCTCCTCGAGCATTGCGCTGGGTTTGGCGCTTCTCGCGCAACGTTACAATTTCCGAAATGTGGAAGTGCCGCTCCTCCTTTTCACCGTTGCGCTTTCTGCCTGGTATGGCGGGTCAGGGCCTGCGGCTGTTGCGCTTGTACTTTCCATCACGTCCTTTGATTACTTTTTCACCGAACCACGCTACACCTTATATGTCACAGCCGCCGATCTGCCTTACCTGCTCGTCTTCACAGCCTTCGCACTGCTGGTTGCGTGGTTCAGCGCGGTCCGACGCCGGGTCGAGCAAGAGCTTCGCCAAGCCCGCGATCACCTGCAACTCGAAGTAGCCGAACGAACGCAGCAAGCCAATCTGCTCAATCTGACACATGACACGATCTTTGTCCGCGATATGAGCGATGTGATCACTTATTGGAATCGGGGTGCGCAGGAATTGTATGGATGGACAGCCGAGGGCGCCACAGGCAAGAACTCTCTGAAGTTGCTGCAAACCATTTTCCCCGCGCCAGTGGATGACATTCGCGCGGAGTTGCTGCGGACCGGACGTTGGGAAGGCGAGCTACGGAAGACCAAGGCAGACGGTAGCCAGGTTATTGTCGCTAGCCGTTGGTCTTTGCGGCGCGACGAACAAGAGCGTGCTGTGGCGATACTGGAAACGAATAATGACATCACGGAGCGAAAGCGCTGGGAGCAGGAAATTCAAGGCCTCAATGTGGAACTCGGTAAGCGCTCTGCCGAGCTCGAGGCCATCAACGAGGAGTTGGAAGCGTTCGCCTATTCCATATCCCACGATCTGCGCGCCCCGCTGCGGCACATGAGCGGTTTCACCGAGTTGCTACAAAAAAGGGCTGCCCCTGCCTTGGATGAAAAAAGCAACCGGTATATCGCGATGATCCTGGACTCGGCCAAACGTATGGGCGATCTGATCGACGATCTCCTGGCTTTTTCCAGGATCGGGCGGACGGAAACGCAAAAAACACCGGTCAGCTTGGCCCAGCTCGCGAGGGAGGCGATAGCCGAGGTTCGACAAGACACTGAGGGGCGCAACATCGCCTGGAAGATTGGAGGGCTGCCTGATTTCTCTGGAGACCGCGCCATGCTGAGGCTGGTACTGGTTAATCTGATTTCGAACGCGATCAAATTCACTCGCACGCGCGAGCGGGCCGAAATCGAAATCGGCTGCCTAGATGAGAATAATAACGACTTGATAGTATTTGTTAAGGACAACGGCGTTGGCTTTGATATGAAATATGTGAATAAACTATTCGGCGTGTTTCAACGCCTGCACCAGTCTGACGCCTTTGAAGGAACCGGCATCGGGCTGGCAACGGTTCAGCGGATTATCCATCGTCATGGAGGAAAGGTCTGGGCTGATGGTGTCGTGGATGGCGGCGCCAGTTTTTATTTCTCAGTCCCTAAACCGCAAGGACACTAATGGAGATCATAAACAAACTCGGACGCATCTTGATGGTGGAAGACGATCCCAAGGATGTGGAGCTCACTTTGACGGCGCTGGAAGAGTTCAACCTCGCCAATGAGGTGATCGTGACGCGCGATGGAGCGCAGGCGCTGGACTATCTCTACTGTCGCGGGGAATACGCGACGCGATCCTGCGACAACCCGGCGGTCATGCTGCTCGATCTGAAACTACCCAAGGTCGATGGGTTGGAGGTTCTGAAGCAAGTAAAGTCTGACGAAAAACTGAAAATGATCCCTGTGGTGGTGCTCACGTCTTCGAAAGAAGAGAAGGACATGGTGGCGAGTTACAAGCTGGGAGTGAACGCGTATGTCGTAAAGCCCGTCGACTTTCATGAGTTTGTGAATGCAATCAAGGAACTGGGAGTTTTCTGGGCGGTAATCAACGAACCGCCGCCGGGAAGCGTGAGGAAGTGACCGTTGCCGCAAGCGAGCATACAGCGCCGATTGCGAATTCTTTTGGTCGAGGATAATCCGAGGGATGCCGAGCTCATTCAGGATCTGCTCGAGGCAGCGGACATCGCCTGCGAAGCGACCCGTGTAGAAACTCGCCCTGCCATGCTGGCCGCAATTGAGCAGGGCGGCTTGGATCTGATTCTGGCGGATTACAGTCTCCCCTCCTTCGACGGACTTTCCGCGTTGAAACTCGCCTTGGAGGCCTGCCCGGATGTGCCGTTCATCTTTGTTTCCGGAACGCTTGGCGAGGAAGTGGCGATCGAAGCGCTGAAAGTTGGCGCGACCGATTACATTCTGAAGACGCGGCTATCGAGGCTTGTGCCGTCGGTGGTGCGTGCATTGCGGGAAGGCGCGGAACGGGCCGAGCGAAAGCGCGCTGAGGCGTCCCTGCAGCGAAGCACGGAGCAGTTGATCGCACAAAGCGCACAACTTGATCAGCTGTTTGCACAAGCACCGGAGGGCATCGTTCTGCTCGATGTGCAAGACCGCGTACTGCGGATCAACCCGGAGTTCACGCGTATGTTCGGCTACACGGCCGATGAAGCGATTGGACGCCCCATTAATGACCTGATCGCGCCCGACGAACTCCGCAGTGAAGCGGAAGAGTACACAAGTCGAGTAATCCACGGAAAGACGATCCATGCGGAGACCATCCGCCGCCGAAAAGACGGCACGCGAATCCATGTTTCGCTGCTGGCCGTTCCGATCTCCGTTCCCGGCGGGCAAATCGCGGGATATGCCATCTATCGCGATCTCACGGAGCACAAGATAGTTGAAGGCGAGCTGTCGAAGCAGAGAGCTCACCTCCAGCAACTTTTCGAAACCATACCGGAGGCGATTGCGCTGGTGGATTTGAAGGACGTGGTCGTTCGTGTGAACCCGGAGTTCACTAAGATTTTCGGATATTCGCAGGACGAGGCGGGCGGGCGCCCACTCAACGACTTGATTGCTCCCGGTGACCTACGCGCCGAAGCCGATGAGTTCACGAAGCAGGTTGCCGGACGTGGCGAGACATTGAATGTCGAGACCATCCGCGGACGAAAAGACGGTTCGCATTTGCCGGTCTCCCTTATCTCTGTGCCTATCTCGGCCGTCGGCGGCCAGATCGGCGAATACGCCATCTATCGCGACATTACCGAGCGTAAGCGCGCCGAGGAGGCTTTGCGCCGAAGCGAAACTTATTTAGCCGAGGCGCAGAAACTCAGCCGCACCGGCAGTTTCGGCTGGGACGTGTCCAGTGGAGAAATTTATTGGTCTGAGGAAACCTTTCGGATATTTGAATGCGCGCCAGCAACAAAAGCCACGATCGAACTTGTGATGCAACTGACTCACCCGGAAGACAGATCATTCGTGCAGCAACTGATTGCACGCGTTTCGCGAGACAAGACTTCGTTCGACTTCGAGCATCGTTTGCTCCTTCCCGGTGGCGCCGCCAAATACGTAAGGGTCCTTGGACGTCCCTCGGAGAACGACAGCGGCAGCCTCGAGTTAATTGGAGCGGTTACCGATATCACCGAGCGCAAGCGGAGCGATTTGTTACTCAGGGAAAGCGAGCAGCGCTTTCGAGCCATCTTCGATAAAGCGGGCACAGGCATCGCTCTTGTTGACCTGGCTTCAGGAGGACCGATCGAAATCAACTTTGCTCTGCAAACGATGCTGGGTTGTACCGCCGATGAACTCAGCCGCCTGGAAACGTACGACGAACTGACGTCTGAGGAAGATCGAGAAAGCGACGCCGCCCTCTTCCGTGAAGTCTGCGATGGCACCCGGGAAACTCTTCGCCAGGAAAAACATCTCGTCCTAAAAGATGGCCGATCCGTGTGGGCAAACGTGGTATTCACACTCTTACGAGACGTCGAAGGACGCCCCAAGCGCGTGATTGCCATCCACGAGGACATTACCGAGCTAAAGAAAGCCGAAAATGAACTGCGGAGCGCGGTGGACCAAATCAAGAAATTGCGGGACCAGTTGTACCAAGAGAACATCGCGTTGCGCGAGGAAATAGACCGCTCTTCGATGTTTGAAGAGATCGTGGGCGAGTCTCCTGCCCTGCAAGTTGTCCTTGCCCATGTAATGAAGGTCGCGCCAACCGAGTCTACGGTTTTGATCACCGGCGAAACGGGGACGGGCAAGGAGTTGATCGCTCGCGCAATTCACAAACGCTCGCACCGCTCCACCCAAGCCTTCATCAGCGTGAACTGCGCCGCGATCCCTCCCTCGTTGATTGCTTCGGAATTATTCGGTCACGAGAAGGGCGCGTTCACAGGGGCTGTGCAACGACGCCTGGGCCGTTTCGAGCTGGCGGAAGGCGGCACCATTTTCCTCGACGAAATTGGCGAGCTTCCGCTGGAAACTCAAATCGCTCTGCTGCGCGTTCTGCAGGAGCGCGAATTTGAGCGCGTTGGCGGCTCCAAGGCCATCCGCGCGAACGTGCGCGTAATCGCCGCCACCAATCGCGATTTGCAGCGAGCAATTGACGCCGCAACCTTTCGCGACGACCTGTTTTACAGGCTTAACGTCTTTCCTATCGAGATGCCGCCTCTCAGAGAAAGAAAAGAAGACATTCCGCTCCTGGTCGAGTATTTCATCGAACGCTACGCCATTAAGGCTGGGAAAAAAATACGAGGCATTAAGCGGGTAACACTCGACCGGCTTAAATCGTATTCCTGGCCTGGCAACATTCGCGAACTGCAGAACGTCATGGAACGATCTGTCATTGTCTGTGAGACAGAAAACTTCACTGTGGATGAGCGGTGGCTCTCGGAGGCCCCCGAGGAAACCGACCCTGCAATCGCCGGACGACTGACAAAGCTGCCCGCGGCTCAGGAAAAGCAGGCCATCGAGACGGCGTTGGCACAGGCCCGGGGCCGGGTGTCCGGACCGTCGGGTGCTGCGACCAAACTCGGTATCCCTGCCTCCACGCTGGAATCGAAGATTCGGACCTTCAAGATCAACAAGCACCGGTTCAAGACGGTGTAGTTATCTCCCGACAAGAGTAACGAGGATCGTGAATTCGCGAGAATCGCGAATTTTGTTCAACACTAACTATTTTACAATTAGCAGTTTAGGTTGGGCATTGTGTTGCACATCACATATGCATGCTAAGAATTCGGAGGTCCGAAGAGGGCGGGATCGTAAGGTTCGCTTTGAGCGGACGAATTGAGGACGAGAACGTCTCCGAACTCAAGAAACTCCTCGATGACGAAGGACACGTTCTAGACACAACCCTCGATTTGGAAGAGGTCAGACTCGTCGACCGGACAGCCGTTGGATTTTTGGCAAGTTGCGAAGCGCGCGGGGTCAAGCTGTTGAATTGCCCGTCTTATGTCCGCGAATGGATCTCGAAAAGGGAGGATGCAAGTCATGAATGAATATTGTGACAGACTTTTGAATCCAATAGCCTCAGGCCCACTCTGGACCCGTGGCCGAGTCCCTCACACTTGCGAGCAAATTCAGACTGCATACCATCGTGCGAGTGTGGAGTGGGCGAAGAGAGAACAGAGCGTTCGCTTGGAAGAGCGGCGTAAAGAGCGAGCTCTAATAGCCCGCGAGTTACACGACACGCTGTTCCAGGGCTTTCTCGGCGTTTCCTTGCTGCTACACACGACAGTGCAAAAAATGCCTGCGGATTCTCCAAACAAAACTTCGCTCAGCCACGCGCTGCAATTGATGTATCGCGTCATTGATGAAGGGCGGGCCGCTCTGGAAGGGCTGCGCTCACCGAGGATGGCGTCCACCAGCCTTGAGCAGGCGCTGTGCGCACTTGGAGACGAATTCAGACCCGGGCGAGCGCGCTACCGGGTGTTCGTTACGGGAAAGCCGAAGACGTTGAAGCCAAAGGTTCATGAACAGATCTACATGATCGGGCGTGAAGCGATCATCAAC
This sequence comes from Candidatus Acidiferrales bacterium, assembly GCA_963701055.1. GTDB lineage: Bacteria > Acidobacteriota > Terriglobia > Acidiferrales > UBA7541 > Acidiferrum. The sequence continues at coordinate 4,201,282 of OY969563.1, forward strand.
GCCTTGCGCCATTCGAACGCGACAAGCATTGAGTCTGAAGTCGAATACCTACGCAACAGGGTGCGCGTGACCGTCCGCGACAACGGCTCCGGGATTGACCCCCAAGTGCTCCGGTCTGGAAGAAATTCGCATTGGGGCCTGCTGGGCATGCGGGAGCGCGCCGCGGATATCGGTGCGCAACTGAAAATACGTAGCAGGCTAGGCGCTGGCACGGAAGTCGAAATTACTGTTTCGGCCGGTGAGGCAGAGAGGGCCGCTTAAACCCAGGCATACGCAATTCGTAAGGCGAGTCAATCCCTCAAGCGAGAGACAGCAAGTAACAAATCGTGGTTTCCCATAGTCTGGAAACCAATTTCAATGCAAATTGGCTTTTTTCACGCAGCTTCGCTCGCGCAACACTGTAATGCCACCCGTGATACTGAGTTTTAAAGCGACGTCGATGCGAGCAGTTTCTCGTCCTCCGAACGTGGTACATCCACACCCCTCTCTCGATCTATTAATAAACCATTCCATTACGTGATGTTTCGTCGCGTTGAATCCAACAAACTCGTATGAGTCGAGGCGTCCCTGGGAGCCTCGCAAGTGATTTCGGCTTCACAGAGGGGCAGGGGGTGGGGTTTTGATCAGCACGATACTCGAATCAGAGAACGCCAACGGTGAATCCGGACGCAACTCCAAAACGATATTCGAAGCGCCGCTTTTTTACGGCGCAAACAAAGCGAATAAAAGCTCTCTCGGGCACCGTTGTAGGCTCCACGAAGAAAACACTTCTCGGACCATCCGCATCACTGGAAATACCGAGAGCGAAAAGGGCTCGGCTAAGGAACAACTCGGCCGCCAACCGTGGAGTGAACTTCAGCTTGCGAGAGAGTTGCAAGCTGAAATGCTGCCGGCTCATCCCCCACCAGAGGTTGGCTGGGATCTCGCAGCAAGGTGCTCCGCAGCCCAAACGGTCGGCGGTGATTTCTATGATTTCTTCCGCTACCCCGGCAAAGGCGTCACCGCCCAGGCGCTCGGCGATGCTAGCGGAAAAGGAGCCTCGGCGGCGATCTACGCAGCGCTGGTGGCAGGTATCCTTCGCTCCCTCGCGCCTCTCGAACTCCGGCCTGCGGAGATGCTGTGGACTTTGAATAGGGCGTTGCTGAAGCGTCCGATTCGGGGGAGGTATGTGTGCATGATCTACGCCACCTGGGATGGGCGCGATCGCGTTTTTCGCATAGCAAACGCGGGTTTGCCGTATCCTATCTGCGTCCAGGACGGAAAACCCGTTTCATTGAAAGCCAGTGGGCTTCCGCTCGGGCTCTTTGAATCCGCGGAATACGAGGAGCATACAGTTGAATGCGGCGCCGGCGATCTGGTGGTTTTCTATACGGATGGCGTCACCGAGGCGGTCGACCACCGCAATGAGGACTTCGGACCGGAGAAACTCGAAACGGTGATTGCCACGAATGCGAAAGAAAGCGCTGACCGTGTGGTGAATTCCATTTTCCTGGCTGTTGCTTCTCACTGCGGGGAATTGAATGCCTTCGACGATCAAACCGTGATTGCAGTTCGCACATGAACCGGGAAGAGAAGATATGGGAATGGATCGTTGTCCGGGAAGGTCAACCTGTTTCGCCAGATGCAATTCGGAAAGCTTGCGGGGAAAATTAGATGGGAGAAAACGATGAAACAGCCAATCTCGGGAATTCACCACGTTACCGCCATCGCATCGGACCCGCAGCGGAATCTGGACTTTTATACGCAGGTTCTTGGCCTGCGGCTTGTCAAACGCACCGTCAACTTTGATGATCCGGGAACCTATCATTTCTATTTCGCCGATGAGGTGGGCTCGCCAGGCACAATTCTGACATTTTTCCCATGGCCTGGGGCTGCCCGCGGCCGTATAGGAGTCGGCCAGGCTACGGTTACTTCTTTTGCCGTCCCCGAGCGGTCGCTGAAATATTGGGAGGACAGACTTGTGGCGGCAGGCGTGCCCGTAGAGAAGTCAGGAAAGCGTCTGGGAGAGGAGCTGCTCACGATTGCCGATCCCGATGGCCTGAGGGTCGAACTGATCGCCAGTCCGTGGACAAAGCCGAGCCATGCATGGGCCAGTTCTTTCGCTCCTCCAGAGCACGCAGTCTACGGCTTCCACTCCGTTACGCTTTCCGAGCAGGGATATGAGCGCACCGCGGAAACCCTCGGCACCATGGGCTTTCGCAAAGTTAGCGAGGAGCGAAACCGTTTTCGTTTCGAGGTCGGGGATGGTGGAGCAGGGGCGCGAGTGGATGTTTTGTGCGCCTCGGAAGCGCCTCAAGGCAGACTCGGCGCGGGCACGGTTCATCATGTCGCCTGGCGCGTCGCCGATGACGCTTCGCAAAAATCCTGGCGAACACACCTGGCGGAGAACGAATTTGATGTCACGCCGGTCATGGACCGCTGCTACTTTCACTCCATTTATTTCCGAGAGCCTGGCGGAGTTTTGTTTGAGCTGGCCACCGATCCTCCGGGTTTTGCAATCGACGAACCTGTAGAAACACTTGGCGAGGGCCTGAAGCTCCCGGTCTGGCTGGAGCGCTACCGCAACGACATTGAAAAAGCGTTGCCCCGCATTGAATTGCACAAGCCTCGAAAGGAAGATTCTCTTGGAAAGTCCGCATCGTAGCCAGCCCGTAATTCATCGAGGCGCAGCGATCGAATCGGCGAATGCGGCGATCGTTCTGCTGCACGGCCGCGGGGCGTCTGCTGAAGATATTTTGGGCCTGGCGAACGAATTTCAGATGCCTGGGATTGCTTACCTCGCTCCCGAGGCGACAGGACACACCTGGTATCCTTATTCGTTTCTTGCACCAATCGAACGGAATGAGCCCTGGCTTACCTCCGCCCTGGATTTGGTTGCTGCGATTCTGGAGAAGCTGAAGGGTTCTGGGATGCCGAACGAGAAAGTGGCGCTGATGGGATTTTCGCAGGGCGCTTGCCTGGCCACGGAATTCGTCGCAAGAAATCCCAGACGCTATGCTGGGCTTGTTGCGTTCACTGGCGGCCTGATCGGTCCTCAAGGAACGATGTTTCACTATTCCGGCGAGCTCGAAGGCACACCTTGTTTTCTCGGCTCCGGCGATCCTGATCCGCACGTTCCCTGGGAGCGCGTCAAGGAATCCGCATCGGCCTTGAGCGCCATGGGCGGAAAAGTGACAGTGAAACGCTATCCGGGAATGCCACACACAATCAGCGAGGATGAAATATCGGAAGCAAAGAAGCTGTTGTCAGGCGCCTTCTAATCTCGCTCGATTCGATAGCTCGCATTCGCGGTTGGTTGCTGGCCGGATGCGTGGCCTTTAGAATCAAGAAGAATGACCAAGGCTGCGATCGGTATCGACTTTGGCACCACAAACAGTTCAATTGCTCGCGTGAATGACAAGGGCGAGGTTGATCTCGCTCACTTTCCTTACATGGGCGAAATGACCGCGTCCTACCGGTCGCTTCTGTATCTCGAGCAAATGAAAGAGCGCAGCGTCAGTACACTCAAATCTTGGAGCGGACCAGAAGGCATCGAACACTATCTATCCGCGGACCACAAAGGCCGGTTGATTCAATCGCTCAAGTCCTTTCTGACCAACCGCAACCTCCAGAGCACCGATGTTTTCGGCCGGAAATATACGCTCGAGGAACTGATCGCAAGAATCCTGAAAGACCTGCGTGAAAAAGCCACCCATCAGTTCGGTATACCCATCACGAAAGCCGTAGTGGGCAGACCCGTAAGATTTGTCGGGGCCGAGAACGAGGAGCAGGATCGCTATGCGGAAACGCGTCTGAGAAACGCATTCAAGATCGCTGGATATGAGTCTGTGCACTTCGAATTTGAGCCCATCGCAGCGGCCCACTATTATGAGTCGCAACTTGATCATGATGAACTGATTCTGATTGGAGATTTCGGAGGGGGCACCAGCGACTTTTCCTTGATCAGAGTTGGTCCAGGGATCCGTCGTCAAGGTAGAAGCGCGGCCGGCCTGCTTGGTAACGCGGGCGTCGGTGTGGCAGGCGATTCCTTCGATGCGAAGTTAGTTCGGCATCTTATGTCACCTGCTCTGGGCGCCGGCACCGACGTGCGCTCGATGAAGCGGCTTCTTCCCGTGCCCGCCTGGATCTACGGCAAGCTGGAACACTGGCATCATCTGTCTTTTCTGCGGGCAAAGGACGTTATGGACTTGCTTGCGCGCATCAAGACTGATGCGGTTGAGCCCCAGAAAATCGCTGCCTTGATCCATCTCATAAAAGAAGACCTTGGATATCAATTGCACCAGTCCATTCAGGCAGTGAAGTACGATTTATCGATCAACCAGGCGGCAACGTTTCGCTTCGCGGACGGAATCGTCGATCTAACCGCGAAGGTAAAGCGCTCTTCGTTTGAATCCTGGATCGCCGAGGAGCTGAAACAGATCGAGACGTGTTTGGATTTCTTGCTTAAGACAAGCGGCGTTCACCCGAAAGACGTAGATGCGGTGTTCCTGACCGGCGGATCGTCGTTCGTACCCGCAGTACGAAAAATCTTTGCGACCCGCTTCGGTGAGCAACGCCTCAGGACTGGAAATCAGTTTACGTCCGTAGCGTGGGGACTCGCCCTCAGCGGCTAACGGACGCGGCTATATCGAAAGGGTCATTGAGCTTGGGGAGCCTGGGGCAGCTTTAGAAATTCGGGAAGGGACTTAGCTGCGCGACCCATGGCGCGAGCGAGACTGAGCTTGGCGATATTGTGGGCGAAGACGGCGTTGATGTAATCGAATTGCGCGCTGGTGGCGGATTCCCGGGCTTGGGTGTAATCGACGGTGGTACTGACCCCGGCTTCGAGTTTTTGGCGCGTGAGTTCGGCGGCTTCGTTGGTGACTTGCACATTCTTAAGCGCGACTTCGACCTGACTGGCGGCGGCCTGAAGGTCGAGGAAGGCACTGCGCACATCACTCTCAATTTGGCCCTTCACATCTTCGTATTCGGCGCGACGCTGCGCGAGAGTCGCGTCGGCCTGCTCGACATCGCCACTCACGCGGCCACCCTGCCAGATGGGGATTTTCATGTTGGCGGCGGCGGTGTAGGTGTTTTGGAGTTGGCTGGGGGTGACGCCAATGCCACCGAAATCGGCGTTGACATTGATGGAAGGATAGCGCTCGGCGCGAGCGGCGGCTTTGGCACGCACCGCGGCCTGGAACTGCGCATCGGCGGCTTTCAAATCGGCGCGCTGATCGAAGGCCTGCTTAAGGGCGTCGTCAACGGTGAGAGGCATGGCGGGCGAATAGGGAATATCGTCGGTGACTTCGTAATTTTCGTTGGGAGGAAGGCCAATCATGCGGGCGAGATTGATTTTTTGTTTGGCGAAATCGTTCTCGAGAGAGAACAGGCGCTGCTGTTCGGTGAGCAGCTGCACTTGATTTTTGTCGGCATCGACCTTGGCGATGATTCCTTGCGCTAACTGCTGGACACTTTGCTGGAAGACGGCATTGGCCGCTTCGACCTGGGCCTGTTCGGCAGCGAGGCGGGCCTTGGCTGCGGTGACCTGTAAGTAGGCACCACCGACTGCGAGGACGATGAGGTCGCGTGCATCGATGGCGGAATAGCGATTGGCACGGGTGATGTCATTGGTGGCACGATAATTGTTGAGGGCGGTGAGGTCGAGAACGGTTTGCGAGAGATGCGCGCGAAAATCGATGTAATTGAAGGGGCCGATCACCTGGGGAATGGAATAGCCTTGGAAATTGAAACGGAAACCGAGGGCCCGCAGATCTTCGGTCTGCACATTTTCGACGACCGTGCCTGTGATGTTGGGAAGCAGAGCGGCCCTGGTGGACTTGGCCTGGCCTTCGGCCTGGCGTAAGGCCTGGGTGGCGCCGGTCTGGCCGAGATTGTAAGAGAGAGCACGGAGAATGGCTTCCTGAAAGCCGAGTTTGCCGTTGAAGGGCATGAGCTTGGTGGAGGACGTGCTGCCGGCGTAGGCGCCCTGGGTTTGCACAGTGGAATTGAGGGTGTTGACGCTGGTGGTGACGCCGGCAATAGGCGATTCGGTGGCTTTGACCGTGCCGTTGGTTTGTGAAGTGCGGCCGGAGAGCGGGAGTTGCACTGCGGGAGTGGCTTGCTGCGCAGCGGGCGGAGCGATTTGCGCTGCGGCGGGAAGGGCCAGCGCGAGAGATGTGGCGGCGAAAGCAGCGAGGGAAATAAGGGCGCGAATACAATGCGACCGAGTTCGTGTCGTGCCGTGCAAAATTTCTTGTTGTGCCATCGTTGCCATGCGCATGAAGCTCCCCAAGACCACGTCAACTGAGTTGTTTGCGAAAACGCCAGATGCTGAGCGAGACCAAGACTAGTGTGAATGTGAGAAGCGCCAGAAAATTGGGCCACAGCGTGGCGATACCGCTACCCTTGATCATGGCGCCACGGGAGATTTGCCCGAAATGCTGAATGGGATTGAACTGCGCGACAGGCTGGAGCCACTTGGGCATGGCTTCTACGGGAGTGAACGCGCCGGAGAGCGAGGTGAGCGGGGGGTTGACGAAAAAGAGAGTGAGCTGGGACTGGCGCGCGGATCTGGTGAATGTGGCGATGAAAGTGCCGATGCTGATACCACAGAGCAGGCAGAGCGCGGCGGCGCCTAAGACGAGCAGGACGTTGCCTCGGAACGGGATGCCAAAGACGACGCGCATGACGACGATGGCCATGAGGCCCATCATGCACAGGAGCGCGAAGAGCGGGAAAAGCTTGGCGACAATGATCTGCGTGGTCGAAGCGGGAGACATTAATAATTGTTCGAGGGTGCCGGTTTCGCGTTCCTTGACCATGGCGGAAGCGGAGATGAGCGAACCATTGAGAATGAGCAAGACGCCAAGAATGCCGGACACAATGAACCAGGTGGGCTCAAGACCGGGATTGTAAAGATAGTCGGGATGGAGAAGCACCTGACCTTTGCTGTTTACATCGGGCGCGGCGATTAGCCGGAATTGCGCGTGAAGCCCCTGAGCGACGAGACCCTGACCGTAGGTGGCGATTACGCCTTGCGCGTATGCTTGGGCGATGGTGGCGGTGTTGGAATTCATGGCATTGAGAAGAACTTGCACGGTGACGGGACGGCCGCGGTACAAATCGCGCGCGTAGTCGTAAGGGATGACCAGACCAGCATCGAGTTTGCCGTTGGCGATGTCTCTGGAAAGATCATTGATGGAAAGATAGCTGCCGCTGGGGGCGAAGCTTTTGCTCTCGGTCATCTGGGAAACGAGTTCGCGGCTTTCGGGAGTTTTGCTGTCGTCGACGACGCCGAGGTGGAGATTGGCGACGGTGGGATTCAGCGCAAAGCCGAACAGCAGCAATTGTAGCGTGGGCGGAACGATGAGAGACATGGCGAGACGGCGGTCGCGGAGAATCTGCTGAAATTCCTTGCGCACCAGGGCGCGCATGCGGGAACCGAGCAGCGAGCGAAGTTTTGTCATGCTACACCTTGACCTGCATGCGACGCATGTTGTGCCATGCGAAGAAATAGAAGGTGCCGCCGATGACGCCGATAATAAGGACTTTGTACCAGACGGCAGGCCAGCCACCGCCAGCGAGCATGGCGTCGCGGACGACTTCGATGTAGTAGCGGCCCCAAACGAAATTGGAAAGCCAGCGAATGGAGCCGGGGATATTAGAGATGGGGAAAAGCAAGCCGGAGAACATGTAGACGAGGAGAAAGCCAGTAAGGGCGATGACCTGGACGGCGGCGACCTGGCTGGGAATGACAGCGCCGATCATGTTGCCGAAGGTGGTGACGCAAAACATATACAGGATTGTGGCGATGAGGAAGGGCGTGGGATCGCCGGCGAAGCGCAGTCCGAAACCGGCGAAGAGAATCGCCATCATGATGAGGGCTTCGGCAGTGGCGACGATCATGAAAGCGAGAATTTTGCCGAGCAGAAATTCGTGAGCGGAAATATTGGCGACATAGACCTGGAGAATGGTTTTTTGTTCGCCTTCCTTGGCCATGGCGAGGGTGGCAAGGAGCGGGGGGAAGATGGACATGGCCATGACGAAAATGCCCGGCCCATAAAATAGCTGGGAGGAACGGCTGGGGTTGTACCACAAGCGAATGGCGGCGTTCACGGGTGACGGATGACTGGCGCCGCCTATTTGGATGTTGTAGGCGCGAACGATCTGCGCGGCGTCGCCAGCAATGATTTGAGCGGTGTTCGAATCGGAGCCATCGATGAGCATCTGGACCTCGGCGGTTTCGCCGCGCGCGATGCGACGGCCGAAATCCATGGGAATCACGAGAGCGCCGCGCGCTTTGTTGGCGGTGAAGGCATCTTGCGGCTGCTGATCGGTGGGCCACGCAACGATATGGAAGCTGAGGGCACTGCGGAAAGCGTCGACGAGTTTTTGGGAAGCGAGAGAGGAATCGAGATTCTGCACGACGATGGGGAGATCGTTGACAGTGAGGGAAATGGCGGTAGTTTGCAGCAAGAGCAACATCACGGGAAGGACCAGGGCGAGGGCCACGGCGAGCCGATCGCGCAAAAGCTGCGTGAGTTCCTTGCGGGCTTGAGCCAAGATACGTCGCATGTTCGGGCTACCCGGGCGGCTACCTTTCGCTAATCTTCGGTTCTGACTTTCCCTTGCTGACGGGCATGCTCGACGACGCTGATGAAGACGTCTTCGAGAGAAAAACGACCTTCGCGCGCTTCCAGGACGCGGATTCCGGCGCTTTCGAGTTTTTCGCTGGTGGCGCTGATGGCGACGTCGGCGGGATCGTCGCTGATGACATGGAGCCAACGGCCGAAAATGGAAACGCGCCAGTGGCCGCCATAGGACTTGAGCAAATCGGCGGCGCGCTGGGTTTGATCGACGCGAAATTCGAGGAGGTGGCCTTTTTGCTGGGCCTTGATTTCGCTGGGGGTGCCTTCGAGGAGCAATTCACCGGCAACCATGAGGCCGAGACGATTGCACTGCTCGGCTTCTTCGAGATAATGCGTAGTGACGAGAACGGCAGTGCCGGAATCGGCGAGGTAGTTGATCATCGACCAGAACGCGCGGCGGGCGAGCGGATCGACGCCGGAAGTGGGCTCATCTAGAAATACGATGGAGGGCTCGTGCATAATGGCGGAGCCAAAAGCGACGCGCTGCTTCCAGCCGCCAGGGAGGCTGCCGGTTAATTGATGCTGCTTGCCGGCCAAGCCAGAAAACTCGAGCACCCAGCGTTCTTTTTCTTGCAACTCTTCGGGGGGAACACCATAGATACCAGCAAAGAACTGGAGATTTTCCTCGATGGTCAAATCGTCGTACAGAGAAAATTTCTGGGACATGTAACCGATTTGCTGACGGACGCGCATGGAGCGAAAGGCTTCCGCTTGGCCGGCAAGCTGCATTGTGCCGTGGGTAGCCTCGAGGAGGCCACAGAGCATTTTGATGGTGGTGGTTTTGCCGGCTCCGTTGGCGCCGAGGAGTCCGTAAATTTCACCGTAGTTGACCTGCAAGCTGACGTTGTGGACGGCAGTGAAAGAGCCGAACTGCTTGGTGAGACCACGAGCGCCGATGCCGATTTGCCCGCGGAGATCACGGTCGGCGTGGCGACTGGGAAACGGCTCATCGGTGGTGCGCTCGCCGAGTTCGCGAAGTGTGGCGACGAAAGTGTTTTCCAGCGTGGGCTCATCGACGTGGAGATCGTCGATGGGCAGGTGATTCTGGCTCATCACGCGCTGGACTTCGGCGGCGGCGCGGTCGGCATCCTGCGAAAGCAGATCGAGGCGGTCGCCGAAACGCTGCGTATCGAAGATTACACTTTGGTGGGCTTGGGAAAGGACGTGCAAAGCTTCCTGAAGTTTGGGAGTGCGCAGTTCGAGGCGCTTGGCGTTGAGCGTGCCGCGGATTTCGTCTGGGGTACCGATCCGGCGGATTTCGCCCTGATGGATGAGCGCGATACGATGGCAACGTTCGGCTTCGTCGAGATAAGGAGTGGCCACGACGACGGTGAGGCCTTCTCCGGCGAGGTGCGCGACGGTGTCCCAAAATTCGCGGCGGGAAACGGGATCGACGCCGGTGGTGGGCTCATCAAGGAGAAGGATGTGAGGCTCGGCAACCAGGGCGCAGACGAGGGCGAGCTTCTGCTTCATGCCACCGCTTAATTGGCCGGCGAGACGCGAAGAGAAACGATCCATGTCGAAGGCTTGCAGGTAACGGTGGGCGCGCTGGTCGATGTCGGCTTCCGAGACGTGGCGCAACTGGCCGACGTAGCGAATGTTTTCCATGACGCTGAGGTCGAGGTAGAGGCTGAAGGCTTGCGTGAGGTAGCCGGTTTGTGAACGAGCGTCGCGCGAGGCCTTGCCAAAGATTTCCGCGGTGCCCTTGGTGGCTTCCATCACGCCGGCGAGGATTTGGAAAGTGGTGGTCTTGCCGGCACCGTCGGCGCCAATCAGCCCGAAGATTTCGCCACGCTCGACTTCAAAACTGATGCCGCGCACGGCTTCGAGAGAGACATAACGCTTCCACAGATCGCGCACGACGATAGCGGCGGCGTTCGGGGACGCGTCTCCTGCTTGCAATGCGCTGCGATCGGTGACGACAGTGCTCATTGTGCTCGCCTGTGCTTGGGCCACGAGGTGCCGCTGACGAGAATTTCGCCGTCGGCGGGCATGCCAGGCTTGGCGAAGCCGATACCCTGCGTGAGTTGGAGCTTGACGCCGACGACCTGCTTGACGCGATCATCGCGGAAGTAAGTGTTTTCGGGAGTGAAGGTGGCTTGAGGATCGATGCGGAGAACGTAAGCGTCGAGCGGCTGATTGGGATTGGAATCGAGAAAGACGTGGCAGGGCTGTCCGATTTTCACTTCGCCGATTTCACCTTCGGGAATAAAGCCGCGGAGGTAGACCTTGCTGAGGTCGAGAAGAGTGATGATGGCAGTGCCGGCTTGTACCACTTCGCCAGGCTCGGCGGTACGAGTGATGATGGTGCCGGTGAAGGGAGCAACGACGGTGAGGTCGGAACGATTGGCTTCGGCTTCGGCGAGTTGTGCCTGGGCCTGATCGGTTTGCGCTTTTGCGGCGGCGACCTGGTCCTGCTGCTGAATGATCTGGCGCTCGGTGCCGGCAACCTGGGCATCGCGGATTTTGGGATTGTCGAGCATGGCCTGGGCGGTGGTGAGGGCGCCACGCGCGGATTCGACGCGACGCTGCGCGGCCAACACGGCGGCTTGTTGTTGATCCGCGGTAGCTTCGGCTTGCAAGCCTTGTTGTTCGGAGACGGCGCCGGTTTTGGCGAGCTTCATGTAGGCATCGCGATTGAATTCGGCCAGCTTGAGCGCCGCTTGCTGCTGCGCCAGGTCGGCTTCAGCGGCGGTAAGATTGGCCTGAGCCTGGCGCACGCGGCCCGCGGCATCGGTTTTCGATTGGCCTGTTTGTAATTCGTTTTCGTGCAACTGCTCCTGAAGAACATGAATTTGTTCGGTCGCGGATAGCGCTTTGGCTTGTGCGTCGAGCAATGCGGCGCGGGCGGCTTGCTCCTCAGCGCGGATCTGAGCGTCGTCGAGACGAGCGATCACCTGACCGGCGGTGACGGAATCGCCTTCGCGGACGGTGATTTCGAGAATTTTGCCGCTGGTCTTGGGGGCGACGGCGGAATCGTCGCCTTCGATGCGTCCGCTGAGCGCAACGATGCTAGCGGGCAAGCTGGGGCTGGCGAAAAACACTTTCCAGATAAAGAGAAGTCCCATGACGACGGCGAGGATGGCGAGAATGCGGACGACCTTGCCGCGCGGAGGACGATCCTCGGCAGGAGGTGGGGTTTGCGGTTTGGCCGCGGGCGGGCTTGTGACGGTCTGTGTTCTCTCGACCGCGGGTGTTGCGGTGGATGCTTGCGCGTCAGTCATAAGGTGTGCTCCGGAACCTCTTTCTCTGGACTCTATACGCGAGACCAGCGCCGCAAATCATGAGCGGTCACGGGAAAAGCGGGGCGTCGCGGGAATTGCAAGCTGGGAAATTTCTTTGGTCGGCTTGTTTTTCTGGCGCGCCATTTCCTTCAGAGAAGCCAGGGAAAATTCGGTGATGTGATCGGCGATGCGATCGAGTCGCTCGGGCGTGAGTTTGAGGTCGGGCTGCAAGCAGGAAAGTACCGGCTGAGAGAACGTGTAGAAAAGGACCTGACCGATGATGCTGTTGTTGCAGAGGCGGGCGGTTTCGTGTTCGGGTGGGAGGCCGAGAATTTCGCCGACGGCTTTGAGGACACGCTCGTAAATGGGGCGCATTCCTTCTTCGACGACGCGCGTCATGGCCGGAGTCGGTTGGGAAAACTCGTGCATGACGATGTTGAAGCCCCAGTCGGGATGCTTGCGGGCGCAGAGGCTTTGCAGGCGCATGCGGATGACCTTGCGTAGGACTTCCTGGGGGGAGTGGGCGGCATCGAGGGCAGCGGTGACGCGGGCGCGTTCGGGAGTGCGCATCAATTGGCGGAGGACTACGGTGTACAGGCCGAGTTTGTCGCCGAAGGTGTAGTTGACGGCGGCAACATTGGCGCCGGCGCGCCGGCAGATTTCTCGGATGGTGGCTTTGTAGAAACCCTTGTTGGCGAAAACTTCGGCTGCGGCGTCGAGGAGTTTTTCGCGGGTGGGGGCTTGCGTGGGCCGACGCGATGGCTGGGGGGCTGGCCGGGGAGTGACGAGGGTAGAGCGTTGGGTCATTCTAAACACCTGTTTAAAACAAGTGTTTGAAAGTGTCAAGGGCAAATTGGTTGTAGGGGACTTTGGGGGATTGCCGTATGAGGACGCGATGCAATTTCTCAGGCGCTACCTGGCAACTCACGGCCCACTTCCCACTTGATCACATCAGGCATTGAAAAGGTGTTGGTCGCGGCTGCGAACCACGCCAATCTACGCTTTCCGTGGCCTGAAGGTCTCATACAAGAAGCTAACCCGCAAAGTGCTATGGTGCGCATGACAACGTTGTTTTTCGTGCCTCTCGTATGAATTGGGTCACTCGTGGCTGAACGGCTTGGAGCCTTGACGGGACTTGGTGGGCGCGTCGTAATCGTGCCGCTTCTCGTTTTTTGCTTTGGTGAAGATATTCGTTACGCCAACTTCCGTAAAAGCGCACTTGAGCAGATTATTCCGACTCGCGTTCAGCCGGGGAAGACGTGGCAGGACAAGCACAGGGACGTGGGGTTCTGATATTTCGGAAGGATGAGGCTGGCAACGGTGGAGTGGTGGGGCTCGTGGCAGCTAAGGCAGGTGAGCCGTGGGGCGTCCTTGCCCAAGGCGCCGTTGAGGCCAGAGACAGGATGTCCCCCGACGGGATGGTTGAATTTATGAGTTTTGTCGAGGTTGAGGTACAACCAGGAATCCATTTCCTTGAATGGGATTTTGGTACCCCACGGCAGAGTGAGGGTGTGCGCCTTACGATCCACTTTCATGAGACCGCGGACGTGGCAAGCCATGCAGACTTCCTGCGGAGAGGCGCGCAGATGCGCGGGGAAATTACTGGCGTGTGGAGAGTGGCAGAAGTCGCAGTTACCCTCCTTGTAGGGGGAATGCTGCACAGGGTCCGTGGACAGCTTGTGACAGGTGAAGCAGAGTTGATTCGAGGGAGCGGTGAGAGTGATGTAAGTAGCACCCTTGACGGACGCGACCGCGTGGCAAACTGTGCAGCCCATCGTGACAGCGGTGTGGACATACGTCCCCGCAGCCTTGTCCTGGTGGCACGCGAGACATTTGGAGGCATCCACGTTTGCGGGGAGAACCACGGGATGCTTGTGAAGGTCGGCACGAGAAGGAGAAGCAGAAAATACCAGGAAGAGAGCAGCCAAGAGTATGGAGAGAAGAACGGAGCTGTGGGGCGCGTGAGGGAGAGGCATAGTTCACCATTCGCGGGGAGCGCCGAAAGTTGTATGTATGGTGACGCAGTCAACGCGGCGGCCAGGATCAGCCCCGACTTCCCAGCGGGAAATGCTTCTTGGTAACCGGTTCATCGACCCAATATCCTTGGCGATCATAATGTCGATACAGTCCGGTCTCATAATGCCGAGTTGGCACAGAGTCCTCCGTGTATTCCGGTGACAGCCTGATGGCGTCACGGGAAAGATTGACGAAGACTTTCGATTCGTCCCAACTAACGCGCTCGATCCATTGTGGTGAAACCAGGACCTTTTTCCCAGGCCACCAGTTCTTGGTGTCGACGATTAGATACCGAATCGCCCAAGTCTCGTCATCGACGATGAAATCGCCGACATGGCCCACCTCACCATCTTTGGCTTGGATGTGGTAGCCAGTCACAGCCCGCGTGCTGCGCAAATGGGGATCCCCCGCTTTCTCAACTTCGGTGGGTTCTTTCCATTTTTCAGGGTCACGCACAATGTAGGGATAAGCTCCCCACATGTAGGGGCCGCTCCAATAACCCGGCCATCCATAATACCCGTAGTAGCCTTCCTCAAATTGTCGCGAGACGGGCTTGTCACTGTCCAACGATGGACTGCCCTCGATCTGCTTCTTGGTCAAATCGACGGCGATGTCTTGGTCTTCTTTTCTTACAGCGATGAGGGCATACGGGGAGATCAACACCTGCCTGCCCATAAGCCAGCCTCCTGTGTCCGCGACCAGATAACGAATCACCCAGTGCTGGTCATCGAAGTAGAATTCTTTGACCTTCCCGATCTCGCCGTCAAGGCTGTCCAATTTGTAACCCTTTAGTGTTTTGGCCTTGTTTAGCAAGACAGGAGTCCTTTCGTTTCTTGAGTTTCGTTTTTGCTCGCTGATCTCGTCCGCCTGGCAGCGTGTTTGAAAGTTAAGTGGTCTTGAAATAATGAGCGACCTTGTGGTCCGCCTCGTCCGAGTAGTACACGATTGCGTGAGCGGACGTCTTTGCTGCGTCCTCTGCTTCTATTCCGGCATCTTCGATTGCATGCTCGGTTAACTGGTAGATCTCCTCGGTACCGTCCGCAATTTTGATGGTCATGGTCCGCGTGGCCCGGTCAAACTTGGTAATGGTGCCTTCACTCGTTTTCAGCCCATCCGTGCCGATGCGATCAATCTCCTCGGCGGTGTCGTCTGTGCCCTGTTTTGTGTAGTGCACCACGACTTTCGACCCCTCCTGAAGACCGCGTTCGGCCTCCACGGCCCCCTTGTAGGTCTCGTTTTCTCCATACACCATGGTTCGTTCCGCCAGATGCATGGTGTATTCCGTGCCGTCAGAGGCCTTCACCACGACGGTTTTCGCGGCACGATCAATTTTTATGACAAGGCCCTCAACAGAGGAGGTCTTCTCCATCGCCCTAAGGCTAACTGCTAGGCTAAGAAGTGAAATGATGGCAACGGCAAACGTAAAGACGCGACGAGATGTTCCTGAAGTCAGGAGTATTACTCTTTAATTTTATAACTTAAACTCAAATTTCCTATTCAAATCAATAAGGAACCGCTGAGACAGCCTCGTAGGAAAGCTAAACTGTTGCGGCGGCTGCCACTTCGCCGGAGTGCGTCGCGTATTGGACAGGATGGGTAGTTTCGATGATATCTTTTGCCTTCGCTACTTCTGCAGCCGTCCCGTGCGCGATCAGTAGGAACTGATCTGTCTTGAGCGCTGTTTCGTACTTCACAATACTGTCCTTCGGAATTCCCATGCTGTAGAAGCCTGCTCCCAGTGCGCTCACCCCGCCTACCACCACCGCACCTTCCAGCGCTCCCACGATCCATGCGACTACCGGTCCCGCCGCCAAGATTGGGCCGAGACCCGGAATCATGAAAAAAGCGGAGCCGAACAGGAGTCCCCAAAAGCCTCCCCAGAACGCGCCCATTTTGCCCCAATACATCATGCGGTCGCCGGTATTGTAGTAGCCCACCGCGTGCTCATCCGTGTGGTATCCCTTCCCAACGATCGACAATTTGTGCAGGTCAACTCCGCCGCGTTGCAACTCCTTCACGGCCTGATCCGCTTCCGTATGCGTGCGATATATCGCGACAACTGAATTTTGTATGGGCATTTTTTCTCCTCGGGTGCTGGCGACGGCTCTAACGCCGTTAAGCTAAGTGGCCACTCGAACTATGCCATCTCCCCAGCCTCGAAACTGTGCAGTATCGGACGTTTTGCATCGATCTTTCTCTGCTCCCGGCGGGTCCGCCAAAGAGGACGCCACATACCAAAGTAGTGCGTCGCAATCCTCACTCATTTTCAGCCCAAGGATTTAGTCGGGCTAAAGTCAGAGAATTGATATCCGGCATGCCGGCTTCCTCAAGCTGTACCGGCACCGTCGTCAAACAACCAGCGATAATTCAATCGCTATTTGGTCAGCAGCTTGCGGATTGATTTCAATTCCCGCCAAAGTTTCGCGGTGGTCTCCGGATAGGCCATTTTTAATTCATGGAACGTATCAATGACAATTTGGGAGACAATCAACCGCGCATTCTCCTTGTCATCTGCGGGAACGACGTACCAGGGCGCGTGATGGGTGCTTGTCGCGTGCAGGCACTCCTCAAAAGCCACTCGGTAATCCTTCCAGAATTTCCTTTCGTGAATGTCTCCGACGCTGAATTTCCAATTTTTCTCCGTATCATCAATGCGCTCGAGGAATCGCTTTCGTTGCTCGTTCTTCGATAGGTGAAGGAAGAACTTGATGATCCGTGTGTCGTTACGGTGCAGATGCTCTTCCAAGTCCACGATGGAACTGTATCGCTCTTTCCAAATATTCTTCTTGTCGCGCAACTCTTCCGGAAGCCCCTCATTGCGCAAAATCTCCGGATGCACCCGAACGACCAACACTTCCTCGTAGTAGGAGCGATTGAAAATGCCGATCCGCCCGCGTTCGGGAAGATGACGCGTCGTGCGCCAGAGAAAATCATGTTCCAGCTCCTCGGCGCTCGGCTGTTTGAAACTGAAAACCTCGCAGCCTTGCGGATTGACCCCCGACATGACGTGCCGGATCGCGCCATCCTTGCCGGCGGAGTCGATGCCCTGAAAAATCAGCAGCAACGCATAGCGATTCGACGCGTAATGAAGTTGTTGCAGAGAGCTCAACTTTTCGACGTGTTTTTCTAGAAGGTTTCGATATTGCTTCTTGGACTTGTAAACGGGCTTGACGGTCGTCGGCCACTTTTCAAGGTCGACCTTTTCGCCCGGCCGTACACGGAAATCGTTTGCATCAATTTTCATATTCATCCTGTCGTTGTCACGGACTTGGATGGTTGCGCTTAGCACTCATGGGCTCAGGAGGACTTAGACGCAGCCTTCGTTTTCCCCGACTCATCTTTCCGAATCTCGCGCTCCGCCTCCAGCCAGTCTTGATCTGCCCGGCTTTCGCCCCGGACTCGCTGCTCGTAGAGTTCATAGGCCCGTGTAGCAATCCGCGGTGTAAGGTCGAGCGGCTTTTTGGCCAACAAGGGGGCTTTCGTAGGGTCAAAAATACGATACGCGAGCAGCTTCACGCGGTCATTCAGCAGGAACCAAACCAGAGCATATCCCCAAACGAATCCTGCCCAGCGCCAACCGAGCGGCGTCATAAACAAACCATAAACCGCGATCAACGTCGCCACGAGTTGCGTGCCGAGCACAGCTGCCCACAAAATCCGCGCGGGGCGTATAGACCAGAACGGGCCGCGCGTGCGGGTCAGGAAAATCGTCAGATGCCCGGCCACGGACAGTTTCAAGTACATCAGCGTCTGGATGTGCGCACGATCGAGGTGAAACACGCGCTCGCCCAGATAAAAAAGGCCAAACGCAGCCACCACTCCGATAACGCCTAGCACGGTGGAGATACCCAGCACGAGGCGCATGTCCCAGGCCTCGGGCCTATCCTTGTAATGAACGTTGTCATAGGCGATGGACAGGATGGCTCCGTCGTTGAGCAATGCCAGCATCACAATCATCACCGCAGTCAGCGGATAGAAGTTAAACACCAGGATCGCCAGCGTCATGAAAAAGAGCACGCGCAGGGTTTCGGCGATGCGGTAAATCGCGTAGCTGTTCATCCGCTGGAATATCCGGCGGCTCTCCTTGATCGCGTCGATGATCACCGATAGACCGGAGGCCAGGAGCACGATGGACGCCGCCGCACGGGCCGCGTCTGTCGCGCCGGAAACGGCGATGCCACAGTCTGCTTTTTTCAGCGCGGGGGCGTCGTTCACGCCATCGCCAGTCATGCCGACGATGTGGCCAAGTTCTTGCAGCACATCCACAATGTGGAATTTGTGTTCGGGGAATACCTGGGCGAAACCGTCCGCCTTTTCAATTGACTCCGCCGACTGCGCCGTCTCCTGACGCTTCGTGTCGCCCAATCCGCTGGCATCGAGTATGTTCGTGCCCATCCCCAGTTGTCGGGCAGTTTCTTGAGCAATAGCCATTTGATCGCCCGTAACCATCTTGACGCTCACACCCATCTGCCTGGCGCTCGCGATGGTAGCTTTGGCCTGCTCGCGGGGCGGATCGAAAAGTGGCAACACCCCAACAAACTGCCACTTATTTTCCTGATCTGCCCGGGCTACGCCCAAGGAACGGAAGCCACGAGCCGCAAATTCATTGACGGCCTTTTCGACGGCGGGTTTTATCTCACCGGCGTTGGTCGACATTTCCAAAATGACCTGCGGTGCTCCCTTGGCCACGTAGAACTGGGTTCCGTCCGAGGCTTTGACTGTGGCTTCGGTGCGCTTATGCACTGGATCGAACGGCTGGAAATGGACCACCTGAAAGCCCTTCAACGCCTTTTCATCCTTCACGCCGCCGATCACCGCGAGGTCGATCGTGTCCTTGTCCTCCGCACGTGAAGCTAGTGCAGCGTCGAGGATGACTTGGTCGGCAGGGATACCGCTAACGCTGAATGGATCGCCCAACGTCAGTTTGTTCTCGGTCAGGGTGCCGGTCTTGTCTGAGCACAGCACGTCCACGCCAGCTAGCTCCTCGATAGCCGACAGCCGAGTGACAATCGCTTCTTTTTTCGCCAGAAGACGTGCGCCGACGGCCATGGTCACGGACAGTACGGTCGGCATCGCCACGGGGATCGCGGCCACCAGAAGCACCAAGGCGAACTCCAGCGTGTTGAGGATGGGATCGCCACGGAATAGCGCTACCGCCAATATCAACACGACCAGAGTCACCGCAAGAATAATCAGGTAATCCCCAATCTTCAGCACGGCACGCTGGAAATGGCTGACGGTGTGCGCCTCCTGCACCAGTTGCGCGGTTTTGCCGAAATAGGTGTTCGCCCCGGTGGCATACACCATCGCGTCGATTTCACCCTGGCGGATAATCGACTCCGAAAACACCGCCTCGCCCGGTTTGCGAGTGCCGGGCAAAGATTCGCCTGTCAATGCGGATTGGTCCACCTCGACAGGGTCACCCTCGAACAGGCGCGCATCCGCCGGCACTATGTCGCCGAGGCGCACGCGGATGACGTCGCCCGGCACCAACTCACGCGCCGCCGGAGTGACCCACTTCCCATCACGTTTCACTTTGGCATTGATCGCCAGCCTAGCCTTCAGAGCGGCGATGGCATTGCCTGCCTGGTGTTCTTCCCAGAATCCGACCGCAGCGTTGGAAACAAGCAGGAGGAGAATGACGAAAAAATCCAGCCAGTGCCGGACAATCCCCGACAGAATTACGGCCGCTTCAATCATCCACGGGATGGGGCCCCAGAAATAAGTGAGGAATTTCAGGAACGGATTGGTTTTCTTTTCTTCAATCTCGTTCGGGCCGTAGTGCGTCAGCCGTTTCTGAGCCTCGGCTTGACTGAGGCCGTCCCGTGACGACTCTAGTTTCTTCTCCACTTCCGGCAGGGGCAGGGATTTCAGATCGTCCTTTGCATCGGGCACCGACCCCGGCTTCGATTTGGAAACTTTGGGTTGGTCGGCATTGGGCCTCATAATGGGTACTCCTTTCTGTTCCTGTTGCCTTCACCGAATCTCGGTTGGAGGAGTCCTAGAAAATCCGCGCACAGTCGCGAACTTGGATGCTTGCGCTTAGCACTCATGGGCTCAGGAAGGCGTAGACGCAGCCTTCGTTTTCCCCGACTCATCTTTCCGAATCTCGTGTTCCGCCTGTTCCCAGTCCTGAGTTGCTTGACCGTCTTGGCGGCCTCGTTTCTCATACAGTTCATAGGCACGCTTGGCGATCTGCGGGGTCACATCGACGGATTTCTTGGCTACGGCGTTAGGAACGAGCCATTTAATCATCGCGACCTTCACGGCGTCGTTCACGCCGAGACACGCCGACCATGGCGAAAGCAAACACCGCGAGCATCTGCCACCAAGGCAATGGCTTGAGTCCGGGCAGACCAACAAACGTAAGCACGGTGCCCGTGATCGCACTGGCCGCGAGGGCCGACAGGAAGGTCTTGCTGGGCATCGTCGCCCAGAACCAGCTGCGCTCCCGCGCAGACACCACGGAGAATACGGCAAAGTAGAGCAGCATCAGGAAGCTGAAGGTGTAGAGGGCATTGTTGTCGGTTGCCAAACCGAAATACGACCAGCCGACCCACAAAAGGAGAAGCGTTTCGGCAACCATCGCGACGCCCAGCACCACGGACACCGTGATGAAGCCTCCGATGTTCCATGTTTCCGGTTTCCTGGATGGGCGAACGTTGTCGGTGGCAAGCGAGATCTTCGCGAAGTCCAGTCATGAAGACCAGCAGCAGCATCGCAAAGGCGGAAACGACGAACTTGCCGGTCACCACGAACGCGATGGCCACGAAGGTCGCCTTCAGGATCGTCCGGCTGATCTTGTTGATGATCCACGTCAGAATGCGTTGGTAAATTGTCCGCCCCTGCTCGACCAGCGCCACAATGTTCGTCAACCCGGGTTCGGTCAGGACAACGCTCGCGGCGCCCTTGGCCACGTCGGTCGCGGTGCTGACGGCGATTCCCACTTCGGCCTGGCGAAGAGCAGGCGCATCGTTGACGCCGTCGCCGGTCATGCCGGTCACATGCCCCGCGGCCTGCAGGTGCTTCACCACGATGTATTTGTCCTCTGGATATACTTCGGCGAAACCATCGGCTCCCGCCAACAAGTCCACCGCTTTGTTGCTGGCTAGAGCACCCGCGGCCTTCAGATCCGCCATGCGCCGGATGTTGGGCAACCCGACTCCCTTGCCGATCTCAAGCGCCACCGGCAGTGCGTCGCCGGTGAGCATCTTTACCGGAACGCCCAAATCTTCGAGTTCGGCGATCAGTTGCTTGGCATCCGGCCGTGGCGGATCATACAGCGACACTAGACCGAGCAACGTAGGAGTACCGGTTTCTGGGCCGCGCGCAACCGCCAGCGTCCGATAGCCCTTTGCGGCCGACGCGCGTGACACGCGCTTCCAACGCCTCAATCGCCGGAGGCTGCAGTCCGCAGGCTTCGGCGACGGTGCGCACGGCGCCTTTCATCACACGCAGCCGCTGCCCGTTCTGCTCGACCACGGCTTCCGTCCGCCGGTTTTTCGCATCGAACGGTGCGAAGGAGACAGGCGTGACCTTGGGAAGATTGTCGAAGACATGTCGCTTCTTTGCCGCGGCCAGGAACGCGAGGTCAATCGGATCCTGATTGGCTTCCTGCGACGCGAGAGCGCCGGCGAACAGCACATCGGCTTCCGTCGCGTGTTCCAGCGGGATCACGCCGGTGACGGCGAGTTGGTTCATCGTGATCGTGCCCGTCTTGTCCACGCAAAGCACATCCATCGTCGCGGCATCCTCCGAGGCGCTGAGGCGCGTGACCAGCACGCCACGCTTCGCCAGCTCCTTCGAACCCACGGCCATGCTGACCGTGAACATGACCGGAAGGGCGACCGGCACCGCGCTCATCAACAGGACGAGCATGAGCGGAACCATTTCGAGCAGCGGCGCCCCACGGATCAACGACAGCACAATCACCACGCAGAGCAGCGCGCCGACAATGACGAAGAGCCAGCGGACAATCTTGGCCACAACCGCTTCGATGTGAAGTTTCGGACGCGCTTTCTGCACAAGTTCGGTGGTGCGGCCAAAGTAGGTCTTCGCTCCGGTCAGCATCACCACGCCGTTGCCTTCGCCCCGCCGGACAACGGACCCCGACGAGAGCACTTCGCCGGGCGCTTCTGTCGGCGTCTTTCGATTCTCCGGTGAGCGCCGACTGGTCTACCGTCAACGCTCCCGTCAGGAGTTTCACGTCCGCCGGGAATGATGTCGCCGGGCCGCACGCGAACGATGTCGCCGGGGACCAGTTCGCGGGCGGGGATGACCTGCCATTTTCGAATCGCGCCGGACGCGGGCGCTGACCTGCAACCGTTTCCGCAATGTCTCAACGACACCGGCCGCTCGTTGCTCCTGCATGAAGCTCAACACCGCATTGACAACCAGCAGCGCGCCCACCACCGCGAGATCCGAGAATTTCTTGAGCACCGCCGACAGCACCATGATCAGTTCGAGCATCCACGCCGAAATGCCCCAGAATTTCTTGAGGAAATTCGAGGACCGGGTGCTCCTTTTTTACGGCCACTTCGTTGTAGCCGTGCTCCTTCCGGCTGGCGTCCACCTCTGCGTTGCGTAAGCCCGGTGTCTGCGTTCACATGGAGCGTCGCCAGCGTGTCGGGAACCGAGGCAGAGGCGATGTCAGGAGGTTTGCCTTTCGCTGGCTGCGACGGAGCTGTTTTAGCTTCGGGTTTTTCTGCGGTCGTTTGCATAATCAATGCCCTCTTGCGGTTGCGCGATTTACGCCGACTTGCCTGCGTTCGTCGCTCTCAATCTTGGTCCGACGGACCCTGAAAAGCCCATGCTCACGCGCTGTCGAAGGCGTGCGATTCCCCGTTTTGAATCTTCGAACTCTGATGTGTTACACCTTTCCTTCGGGCGTTCTGGTCGCCATCTAAGCACGCGATGATTGCTCCGGTAACCGGCTTCGTCTCGGCGGGACCTCGAACGGAGATGGAAACCACGCCGGCTTGTTTCGCCGGATAGTCGTTTCCTCCCACGAACAAGGCATCACCAATGAAAATCATTTCTTTCAATGAAATACCGAGGAGGTCTCGCAGCTTTCTGATTCCGTAAGCTTTGTCGATGCCAGGTTTGGTTACATCAATGGATGTCGAGCCGCCGAGTCGAACAGAAAACTCGGGGATAAAAGTATCCAGGATTGCTTTGATCTTCTTTCGCTTGGCGAAATCGGGATCCCATTTGTCCTTCTCTTCCAAGGGGGATTGCTGTCCCAATGCGGAATAGGTAATCTGGCTTCCCCTGTCTTCAATTGCTTCTCTCCAGATCTTTTCGACCTTGAAGCCTGCTGCCGCGACCGCTTTCTGCAGAGAACTGATAATTTTCTGTTTTTCACCCGCAGTGAAATCTTCTGAATAAAGCCTTTTCCATTCTCCTGTGTACTGGAAAAGTTTCGTGCCGCATGTGGGAAGGAGGGATAGATTCGCCAGGCTTGCGTCATGGGGAGGATGGGAGAGTAATTGCTTTTCAAACTGTGGCCAATCACCCCCGGAAATTACCGCCACTTTGACAATGCCAAGAAGTTGCCCCAGCAATGCGGCCATTTCGGCATCCAGAGCTGATTTGCTTTCGGCGAGTGTCCCGTCCAGATCGTAAACGATTAGTTTTTTCACTTTGCTCTAACGTCTGACTAAACCGGTAGCGCTGACAATCCCATCTTCGTCTCCACGCGAAGTCTTTTCGCAGAAGCCGTTTTTGGCATCACTATCTCGAGTCGGCCATCGATGAATGACGCCCTGGCCTTCGAAAGATCAACCTCATCGGGCAGATCGATCACGTGGAACATTAGTTGCGCGTGTCGATGAGAATGGGGGTGTCTCGTAGATTCTTCGTTTTCGAGGGGCTCGGTTTTCCCACTGATACTCAGCCGCCGCGGTTCGAGACTCACTTTGATCTCCCGCCTGTTGAATCCCGGAACTTCCGCGCGTGCGGTAAGCTGTTCGCCCGATACCGAAAGGTGGAATTTCACAGGAGTGAGCAGCTCGGATTCTGCAAGATACCAATCCTCCCGGTCTTTTCCCTGCACGCATCCGCGACTCTCGAAAATCTCATAGGCACGTCTGGCAACCAGATTGAATACGTCCCGCGTATGCTCGAAGAGCTCATGAGCGGAAACGAGATTCATATCCGTCTCGATTTTCAAGGATGATTCATGTGAAGAATGGTGGGTCATGGCTTCCCTCTTTCTGTGAACTGAATTCTCTTGGTTCTCCCAGAGCCGTTGCTCAGGTGGATCCATGAACACGGCGCGACCACATCGCTCGAATCGGCTAATCCACCTGCGGCGCAGGAACGGAACACTGGGCCATTTCCTTCGAGTGCACTCGCAAACTCCGGAGGCCGGAGAGCTTCTGAACCAAGGTTTATGAAGCTGCGCTCGTGCGAGCCACTTCTGGGCCGCCGACCAGCTCATCAAAAAGTGTTCGATAATGAATCATGGCCTGGCGCAATTCTTCCGTACGGGCCTGTCCTCGATGAAGACACTATCTTAAGAAGGACCAAGGAGGCTGGCTGTGCACTTTGAGACATTTCCAAATCTAATTTGTTGATTTTGGTCGTGCATGCATTGATGGCCACTTAGAGAGGGTAAACACTCTGCCGTCGGCTGTCCTTTGGCAGAGTACGCTTGTTCATGGCGCGTTGGTTTTAAAGATCTCGTTCAACAACTGGCAATGAGTTCTGCTAATTGTTCTTTTTGCAGACCAATCCGCCGATAGCTTTTGTCGGTGTGGACACCGCAGCCGCGGTAGCGTTGGCGGCCTCGTTCACTCCGCCCGTGGCCACGCCTCCCACTACACCCCCGACATTAGGAATGAATTTCGGGTCGGACGTAGTACCGGTAATAGCGAATGGAACTCCACTCTGACCACTCCCAGCAGTCGCCACTTTCGTCATCCCTCCTACCGCTCCACCACTAAGATTTGCGAGCATCTTGAAATTCAGTGCTCCGTCCGAACTCACTGTCCCCGCTCCGGTGATGACGCCGATGGCCGGCACGTCCAGATTGATGTTGTCCTCTTTCGTTCCTTCCGGTGCGACGCGTGCATCGAGGCTGAAATTCTTAATCTCCGTATCATTTTTTCCCCTAGATTGAAGCCCGTCAAGCTGCTGCCGGATAGCTGCACCGGACCGGTGAGATGACGCCGCATTGCCGCCGGAGCTGATCAGCGGTTGGTTGGCTCTACAAAGCGTCGATTGTCGGTAAGGTTAGAGTGCGCCTTTAAATTGCCGGTTACCCTGATGGAGAAATCCTTGTGGGCGGGTATCCCGTCCACTCCATCTACCGTAAGGTGGATCGCGAACTCCCCTGCACTGGTGTAGGCATGAGATACCCTGGGGCTATCCGCGCTCGTGCCGTCGCCGAGGTCCCAGTGATAAGCGACTGCGGGCACACCGCCAACGTCGGCCTGCGCCGAGAGCGCCGAAAGAATGATGGTCTCACCGGTATTTGCCGCTGCGGGCGCCTGGACCGTCACGGTTGGGGCAGCCTCGGCGACGCTCTTGTCGATCAGCTTGATCACCCTCACGGACTGGGGCGGCTGGTTTTCCAGCCTCACCGCGCCAGCCTCGAGCGTAACCGTCTCATTCTGGTTCAGCACATTCGTCGCCGCAAACGCGTGGTCGGCAGGCAGGCCGAGGTCCGCCAGTCTTAAAGTGTGCGAGCGCACCGTGTTCGTCCAATTGAATACCGTCAGTATGGCCTGCCGTTGATCTTCCCGGAGGAAGAAAATGCTGGGCTGTTCATCCTCCGGCGCGTAGGTCATCAGGTCTAACGGCGTGGAGGCTCGGCCGACTTTGGGAATATTCAGCAACTCCCGGTTTTCAACCAGCGCCAGCCGATCCTTCTCTGAGCCGAGGACCGGCATGTCATCGCCAATCTCATACATGCCGCCAGATACTGCGGACAGCGCGATCGACGCCTCAGCGGCACCCAGAGAAATCGAAGACCTCTCGTTCGCATGCTCCATGAGATGAGTTGCGGTTACGTTGAAGGCGTCCGGATCATCGACGAAGAAATTACGCTGCATATAGAAGCGGGCGGCGATGCCAGAGGCGGCATTCTTGGTTCTCTCAAAACTGTGTCCCGTATCGGCGGATATTCGGCCCGTATCTACTAGCCCTACTGGGTTGAGCATGGGACTTCCGTCTTTATCCAGGATCACCTCCTGGCCCACGGCATCGCGGATTACTTGGAGTCCGATGCGTTGGGCTTCGAGGGCTGTGGTGTTGGGGCGGTAATGGTAACCCTCGATCGCGGTTGTATCCATAAAGTCGAGTTTAATGAACCGTACCCCCCATTCGCGGACGAGTGTTCTGTAAGTCTCCCGCATATACTCCTGGGCTCCTGGATGGGTGGTGTCCAGCGCATAGAGCACATCCGTGTTCTGGTGCCAGACGACGCCAATAGGGACCGGATTTCCCTTGGCATTGTGTACCAACCACTCTTTGTGGTGCTCGAAAACCCAAGCCCGGCTGGTCACCTCAAACGGCGCCGTCCATAAGCCGAATGTCAGGCCCTCTCCGGTCAGGTGATGCCCGACAAAGCGCAAACCATCGGGAAATTGTGTCGCATTCGGAGTGGCATATTCTCCGCGAGCATACTGATAACCTTCATCAATCTGGAAATATTTATATCCTAATGACTTCAGATGTTCGGCTTGCCAGTCGCCGTTGGTCAGGACCTCGCCTTGGTTGATGGCGCCATAGTAGACGGTCCAACTCCACCACCCGATGGGAGTCTCGCTAGAGACGCGCGCATGCTGCAGACGACGAACCGCATCACCGTAGGCTAGCAATTGATCGTGGTAGTCCGGTCCGGCTTCGAACATCAAGCGCTCTGAAACTAGTTCTTCCCCGGGTTTTACGGGAAGGCTCAATTCGACCTGGTCGTCTACGGGAGAATCTTTCAGATCGAAATCCTTCTGGATTTCCGTGGTGCCGGTGGATTCAACGGTAAAGGACGCTATTTTGGCCTTCGTCCCTGTACCCTCAGCTTGCAGATGCATAAGGGTTAGAAATCGGTCTGATGTGAGAGCACCAAGAAATAAACTCTCCTTGCTCTCCCGGTTGTAGATGAGTTGGCTCCCTACACCGCGATGCATCCCGCCGGGCACTCCCCCGAGGTCGTAGAGAGCCAAGTCCGGCCAATCCTCGCTGAAACTGTCGGAGAGAACCCGGTCGGCCGATTGACCGCCACCCAGATTGAGGATCGGCTCACTCATAGCCTCCACACTCCGAATGGCCTGCACAGTTACTTCCTTTCCCGTGCTGTTTTGAACCTTTACCTGGACGGTGCCGTAAGGGCGCTGTTTGTAGAGCTGTAGCACGTAAACAAGATCGGGTTTGCCGTCTAGTCCGGTGCAAGTGACTGTGACCTCTCGGCCAGAGCCGAGATCATCTTCAAAGTTAGACTCCGAAGCCTGGTGCCGCGGGTAATCGCTCGAGCGAAGCCATTGGTGGCCAACCTCTGCTGCCACACGGGACCGAAGCACGGCTTGACCGTCATGCAAAGACAGTTGATACGATCCCTCCTGCGAGTTGACTGTCAAGGACAGCTTGTCGTTCGTCAGTTGCTGGGCCACACAAGGCAGCGCGACCATCAGTATGCCAGTGGTAACCGCCAGTCCAACTCTGAAAACTTGTCTTCGAGTTTTTTTCGGCACGGCAAAGATCTCCCTATTTGTGCATGATCGACATCGCATACTACTTCATTGGGTCAAGCTCAGTGAAGCGAATGCTCGCCTCAAGAATCTATAGCGCGAAGGTGATGGATGAGGTGACCTAATCCGCGTACCGAAACATCCGAAGTCTGGTTGTATCGCCTGACACATGTCACCTTCCACGCAAACAGCTCAGAGAAAAGAGGTTGTGTGAATCCTCCGGCGAGTAGCCGCAGCTAGGCGGCCATGGCAAAGACACATCCGTCTTTGTGGTTGGTTGGTGTCCGGAAGAAATTTCGCAGGGAACGAGAAACTAATTTCTTCGGACGGTGTTGGGGCTCATAGCACAGGTTGGCCGCTATCGGCAGGGAGTCGTGCGACGGCTGAAGTTTCTTGGGCGGAATCATGAGTTTCAGTAAGGCCAATATTGCTGGACTCGCCTCTGGACGGCAGCAGTCCGAGATGAAATCCATCCTGACCGGTACGTGGCCACCGCTCAAGCCGCTGCCGGTATTCAAGTATGAAACCGCTGCGTATCGCGCCACGATTGATTTCGACAAACTGCGCGGAGAGTGGGTGTGCCGAAAAACATCTTTTCCGTCCAACATGGTTCAGGAACTGCGCGGCGGGTTGAGAGAAATCACTATGGCATTGCCCAATGGCGAAGCAGAAATGTTTGCCGAGGGTTCGGAGCAGGCGGAACAGGAATTGGAGAAGGACACGAATCGCCGCCTCCAGGCCATTCATGATTGGAGAGAAAATTCCGAGAGCGGTGCACGCTATTTTGAACTACGGGTGTATCTCTCGGAGAGCCAGCGGGCCGAAATTGACGACAGCCTCCGGCTGTCTCTTACGGCGCGGCAACTTCAATTCAACGCGAAGAATGTTGCATATGTTTTTGACGCTCTATCGACGGCAGGCGGCAGGTTTGCGACGCTGATTGAATTTGCAAAAAGGAATCAGGCGAAGCTGGTCACTGCCCCTACAGTACAGGCGGAAAGAACTGCACACGAAGCCGAACCAGCGATTGACCACGACAACTTTTCTCCGGAAGTCAGTCACTGCGAGTCTGCTCCTGTTATTAGTGACAACATCCCGTTTGTGCGGGATCAGGAAGCCACAAAGGCTTGTAGAGACGAGCCCTCCGCCCTGTCGATCAAAAATGTTTTGCCAGAGCAAGAGCCATCCTTTTTGGCAGATCTGGTGGAACACACTGCGTCTCAAGACTTTGAGATCGAGGTCCCTGAGATTCTGGATGAGGATTCTGCGTCTCTCGTTGGGCAACCTCACTTGGAAGGCCGCCACTCTCGTGCTCTGAAAGATTTTGCGACAGAGGCTCGAATGGACAGATCGTCCGATGATAGCGCCGGGGGTTCGTTCTCGCGTTTGCGCAGGCTTGAAATATCCGCATTTCAGGTCACGGCATTTGCATTACTGTTTTTATTCACGGTGGCCGCTCTCACCATTGGACTGACACCGGGACGAGGCTCGCTCGTAAGACGACTGCTGGGAGCGTCGAAGGCAACGAGCGCTATGGATGCCAAGTCAGCGACACCGCCTAGGCAAGCGGACGAATCGGCTTCGCAAACTCCTACTCCTCTGCCGGCAAGCTCCAATGAGTCCACGCGAGCAAGAAAGCTCGACTCCGATGCCAAGACAATCGAATCTAAAGTAACTGCAAACCCCGAGGTCACTTCTGAGCAGGGCGGTGCGATCGGGCCGCTTGTAAGTAATGTGTCCCCTCCAGCGATTTCCAATGCAGCACCTTCACCTAAGGCTGTCGTCCCGAGGAGCAGTGCGACGAGAAAACCCACCCCGTACGGGGCAACCCGGACGGCAGGCACACCGCAGCGCCTGTCAAGACCTTCCACAATCCTTGTCAATGTCCCAATCCGTGGAAGCCGACCGTTCCGTGTGAGCTTCCCGGAAAAAGCGGTCGCCGCTACGTCTTCTTTGGCGATAACCTCGCAGCTTTCCATTCTCCTTATTCCTGCACTCCACCCGATCGAAGCTGATAGACCCGCTCGATTAGAAGCTGGCCAGCTTGTCTCCGTGGTGTTGCCCCGTTATCCAAAGCCGGGAGATCGATATGGAGGAGCTCAGGTAATAAGGGTCCGTGCCACGATCGGACCACTTGGTCAAGTGCGGGACGCAAAGTTCTTGAGTGGCTCGATCTCCCTGCTTCCTGCCACAATCCGAGCCATTCGCCAGTGGCGTTACAGCCCCACTCTTTTGGACAAAAGGCCGATCCAAGCTCAACAGGACCTCACGATTGAATTCCGGCCGTCACAATATTCATCGCAGGCACCAGAGCTTCATCCAACGCAGAACAGAAACTAGACGCGGTCAAGTGAGTCGTCTCGTCCCACTCCCAAGCGCTCCTCCCTTGACCTATACGTCACCGTTTTCAAACGTCAGGTCATGAAGGTAGCTCCGAAGAAAAACCATATCGCGCAAAAAATTTGGTGTCTCTGGACAGACAAAATCGGTGGGGCTTCGGCTATTTGTGCGGAAGTAATTTCCAAAATCTGGGAGCGTCGCTCGCTTGACCACAGATCGCATTCTACCTATATGAGTCTCTGACGCAACAGCATCAAGTTCATTTTTCCCGCAAGGTTACCGGAGCAGTGGATCCCGGTACGAACATATCCTGTAACACGACGAATTTGCTACCGTTTTCACCGAGAACCGCCCGCAGCCGCCCGCGAGGAAATGTTTTCGTCAGCTTCTTTCTCCGTACCCCTATCGATTTCGATCGAACCTCTGACCCTTCCTAATTTCGATCTTTCCGGTAGCGTGCACGTTCCCCTTTACATAGCCGAACACAACCACGTCGCGGGCGTTGATGTCAGCCGTTAGCTTCGCCGTGGTTCCAACCGTCAGCTTTCGTCCATCAAGCTGGATCAATCCTTCAATCTCGCCATCGATTAGCAGATCCTCGGTGCCTGAGATGTCGCCTTTCACACGCAGGCTTGACCCTAGCCACCCACTGGTACGGTCGCCTGTTTCATCCAATGGACGCGTCACATCTGTACTCTTCATATTCGTCACCACGTCTTTCGGTCCCGGGGCCGCAGCTAGCGGCGCATCCAGGTTCTTCTTACCCCACATCGGGCCCTCCCACTACATCCGCCAAGATTTCCCCACGAAGTGTATCAGACTCGATCCCATTCACTCGCTTACAGAAATTCCCTGCGAGGATTCGGCCGAGGAGAGAGATGTCGTCCGAGGATCAACGACATTCTAAACATCCGTACGCCATAGTGCGTGCTCCACATGGCCATAAACGGAAGGCAACGGAAAATCGCGCGTTTGATTCTAGGCTGATACCATGGCCCCTGCAGGGAAAGAATGCAATATCCGGCGAAGCACACGATGTGGACGCCGTCCGCAAACGACATGTGATCGCGCAGTACCCATTCTAGTGCGCCGGGCCATCCAACAGGGTGAGGGCTGTAGCCGGTACATCCATAGGAACGAATCTTTGTACGATGAAGCGAGTCTTTTCGACCTGCAGCGTATTAGAATCCGCATACTGCGAAATGCACGCGGATAGCAGAGGAGGCAATGCCACATGGCTGGCGCCGATGATAAAGACAAGACTGAATCCCTGCCAAGCAAGGTTTCGAGACGCGATTTAATCAAGGGAGTGATTGCGGGTGGCGTGGCCGCCTCCTCCGCGAGTTATCTCTTCCGCGCTTCCACTCTACTGGGCCAGTCTGCTCGCGGCACTGGTGAAAGACTGCTTACCATCAATATAAACGGCCAGTCGCGGCGCGTTGACGTGATGCGACAAGAAACGCTCGCATGGACACTGCGCCATAAACTTGGGCTGACCGGTACGAAGCTAGGGTGCGACCGAGCCGAATGCGGGTCTTGCACCGTGTTGATCGACGATGTCCCACACTATGCATGTTCGATTCTTACGCACACCGTCCGTGAACGCAAAGTCTTGACCATTGAAGGACTAGCGAGTCCCGAGGGAAAGCTGCATCCGGTCCAGCAGGGCATCGTTGATGAACAAGGGTTCCAATGTGCCTTCTGTATGCCCGGCTTCATCATGGCCGCAGTGGGATTCCTCAAAACAAATCCCAATCCGACGCGAAGCGAATTGGCACATGGCCTTTCGGGAAATCTATGCCGATGCCAAGATTACGACAAGATCTTAACCTCGATGATGCGCGGAGCAGAAAACTTGAGAGGGGTGAGTCGTGCATAGTAAGGATGCAAACCCTGCAGAAGCGACCGCACGTATATACGGACCCGGACACAAACTGATCGGCAAGAACTACCAAACCGCTGATCTTTATGCCAAGGTCACGGGCCTGGCAAAGTATGCAGAGGATTATCATGCCGACGGCATGCTGTACTGCAAGCTGCTACTCAGCCCCTCGCCGCACGCCCGTGTGAAGCACCTTGACGTAAGCCAAGCACTGGCCATGCCGGGCGTAAGGGGAATTCTGACGGCCGACGAACTTCCGCCTCCGGCCGATACCCTGACCGACAATGGCACCGTGATCCGAGCCAACCCGAAAAGCGAGAAGGCACTGACTATGGAGCCGCTCTACCAAGGCGAGCCAATTCTGGCAGTCGCCGCGGTCGATGAACTCACTGCCGCTGAAGCGATTGAGAAGATCCGAATTGATTTTGAACCGCTTCCCTTCGTCATCGACCCGTTAGAAACGTTGCGGCCTGGCGGGCGCAACCCGAGAACCGAAGGAAATATCTGGGTGCGGCCGCCGGCACCGGTGGCGGGATCTTCCGCGCCCCCGCCGCAACCTCCGACGATTGGGGTGCTCAAGTGGACCGAAGCAGATTTTGCCGACGCAAAAGAGGGGCGCCTCCCCATGGGAAAGACGCCCGACGAATGGTCTTACGGTGACCTGGAGGCCGGCTTCCGGAATGCAGCCCTCATTCTCGACGAAACATTTGTCACACCCGATACGAGCCACCAGACACTGGAAACACGCAGTGCCATGGCTTACTGGCGGAATGGAAAGGTCTACGTCCACACGGGTACGCAAAGCACTGCCCAAACCGTGCCTGCTATCGCAAGGTGGTTGAACATTGACCCGGGAAAAGTGGTCCTGATCAGCGAATACACGGGCGGCGGCTTCGGCAGCAAGATTACCGGCGGCATCACTCTGATTATCCCAGCGCTCTTGTCGAAGAAGGTCAACGCGCCGGTGATGATCCGCATCAGCCGCGAGGAAGAAACCTTCATTGGCCGCGCGCGACCCAGTTTATTGGGACGCATGAAAGCTGGCTTTTCCAAGGAAGGCCGGATTATCGCCCTCGACATGTTCGTGATTGCCGACAATGGTCCTTATGATGCTGTGGGCGACGCTCCTTCTTCTGGTCGCATCGTTTCTCTCTTGTACCAACCGGAAGCCATGCGCTGGCGCGGAGTCACCATCCTGACGAACACACCGCCCAGAAGTGCGCAAAGCTCGCCCGGCGGCATGCAAGGGATCGTCATTATGGAGCCGATCATCGCCAAAGCGGCGCGCAAACTCTCGCTTGACCAAGTGGCCATCCGACGAATCAACTGTCCGGAGGGCAAAGCACCATTCGGGCCCGCGGCCCAAGGCAAACGGCCCTACGCGACCAGTGCGTTCTTGAAAGAAGCGCTCGACCGGGGCGCAGAACAGTTCAAATGGAACGAAAGAGTCTCGCGCACCCCCAAACGGATTGGTTCGAAGGTGCGCGGCGTAGGCGTGTCGCTCAGTTGTTATGTTGGTGGCACCGTGGGCTTCGACGGGATTCTGATTATCAAGCCCGATGGGCGAATATCGATCCTATCTGGGATCGGTAACTTGGGAACGGAATCCGTAATTGATGTTCACCGCGTCGCTGCAGAGGTTTTGGGAGTGCCGTGGGAAACATGCGACATTACGTGGGGCGACTCGTCGAAAAACCTTCCTTTCACATGCGTTTCCGGCGGCAGCCAGACGACGCATGCGATGACTCGCGCGGCGTATGCCACCGCCATGGATGCCAAAACAAAGCTCCAGGAGATTGCAGCCAAGAAGCTTGGCGGCAAGCCTGAAGATTATGAGGTCGCGAACGAACGCGTATTTCGCAAACACGGTGGTGCCGGCATGAGCCTGGCTTCTGCGGCGAAATCCGCAATTCAATTGGGTGGTGTCTATGATGGCCACGAGGTGTCTCCCGACCTCAACAAAGTGACGAAGGCGTCCGTCGCGGCGCTTGCCGGACAGGGTCTGGTTGCCGCCGCCAAGGACAAATATCCTCGCGATGGCGCAACATTCTCTTACGTTGCCAGCTTTGCCGAGGTTGAGGTCGACATTGAGACCGGCAAGTATTACATCGTTGATTTTCTCGCGTATGCGGACGTGGGCTCGGTCATTCATCCGCAGGCACTTGGTGGTCAAGTGCTCGGCCGCTCCGTTCTGGGAATTGGCCACGCGATTGGTCAAAAGTGGGTATACGACCCACATTATGGAGCGATGCTTTCAACGCGATTTAGTCAAAGCAAACCACCAACGATTCTGGACGTTCCCGTCAACATGCAGTGGGCAGCGCTCGATATTCCGGATCCGGAAACACCGGTCGGCGCGCGCGGCGTAGGCGAACCGCCTGTTGGCGGGGGCTGCGCCTCCATCCTGAATGCACTCTCAGACGCTCTCGGTGATGAGATTTTCCAGCGTGCGCCCGTCAATGCAGACACAATTCTCATGTCCCTGGAAGCGGGACGTCCCATGCAACATCCGTTGATGGCACACATTTAGCGCAGACGTAAAAGGAGATTCCCCATGGCCATAATCCGGGACGTCATGCCAGCCTTTGATCTGCTGCAGCCGACTTCTATTGCGGACGCGCAGAAATTGCTCGAAGAGCAGAGAAGCGACGCTTGGGTGCTTGCCGGAGGCATGGATAGCTTCGACTGGCTCAAGGACCGCATCAAGAAACCCAAGGTGGTAGTCGATTTAAGCGGTATCGCCGCGCTTCGCGGAGTGCGCACAGCCGGCGAGGGTATCGAGATCGGATCGATGACTACGCTCACGGAAATCGTTCAGCACCCGGTCATCCAGCAAAAATACAAGTTGCTGGCGGAAAGCGCGGAATTAGTAGCCTCGCCGCAGATTCGCAATCAGGGCACGATCGGCGGCAATGTGACACAGGACGCTCGCTGCTGGTATTACCGCGCCGGTTGGCCTTGCTACCGTGCCGGCGGAAACATCTGTTACGCCGACACGCCCGAGGGCCGTAACCGCGAACATGCCATTCTGCATGCGGATCGTTGCGTAGCCGTGAATCCCTCCGACACCGCTCCAGCTCTCATCGCGCTCGATGCCAAATTTGTGATTCTTACGGGTGGGGGTGAGCGCGTTGTAGACGCGGAAGACTATTTCATCGGACCCGACATCGACATCACGAGATTGCATGTCCTCGAACCAGGGGATCTCCTGACGGCGATCCGCGTTCCATCGACTTGGTCCGGTGCACAGTTTTATTTTGAAAAAGTGCGTGATCGGAATGTGTGGGACTTCCCGCTGTTGAACGTGGCATCGGCAATGCGGGTGTCGGGTGACAAGATTGAACAAATCCGTATAGCGGTGAATGGCGCAGCGGCTCGCCCTTTGCGCTTAACGCGTGTGGAAGACACGGTTCGCGGCAAACCGCCAAACGCAGCAACCGGAGAAATGGCGGGGAAGGTGGCAATCGAGGGAGCGGTCCCTTTGCAGTTCAACGCATACAAGATTCCGCTGATGCGGAATCTGGTGAAGCGCGCGATTGCAGGAGTTCAGGAGGCAACATGGACTTCCTAGAATGGGCCAAGAGTCCCTGGGGGCAGAATGTCCCAATCCATATCGCTTGGTTTCTGATATGGGTTGCGGTCATCGCCGGATTTCTCTTTTTCATCGTGCACGCCACATACTTGCGCTACTTCGCCAAGCCCAAGCAGTTTGCCAGTAACAGCTCGCCTTTAGCCGCCGTGCGCATCCCAGATCGTGTGCCCAGACATTCGCTGACCGCCCGGCTGTTCCACTGGGTGATGGCGGCCTCGATGTTCACGCTGCTATTCACCGCATTTCTCCCGAAGGTGGGCATTCAGTTCAACTGGGTTACGTATCATTGGATCGCGGGTTCGGTCTTGACCGTTTCGATCCTATTTCACATCATTCACGCATCCTTCTTTATGGACTTTTGGTCGATCTGGCCGGATAGGATTGACGTCCGGGACGCTGGGAGAAGGATTCTGCGCTTTATGGGAAAGGCTGCGCCACCACCGGAGAAGTTCGCCAAGTACCCCCTCGAGAACAAGCTCTACCACGGCGCCATTGTCGCCGCGGGTTTGTCTTCCATCCTGACCGGGGTGTTCATGATGTTTCGCGTGCGGACGCTTTTTTTTACCCGCAATCCCTATCTGTTCAGCGATATGACCTGGGGCATGATCTATGTGCTGCACGGCCTGGCGGGTGTTGGGCTGATCGCTTTGATCATGGTGCACGTCTACTTTGGCCTTCGGCCGGAGAAGCGCGCAATCACGAAGTCGATGATCTTTGGTTGGATGAGCCGCGATTTTTACCTGAAAGAACACGATCCACAGCGTTGGACCGTCGAACCTCCCACGTCATACCCGCCACCCGGAGGAGTTGCGCCAGAGGGAATCAGAGATGCTGGCTGACCTCTCGGAGCGCTGCAACACGATCGAAGAATGCTACGAGTTCATGCTCGCCTATGCCGCGCAGGGGCTTCCGAGTGAAGGAGGCAGAGCGTCCGGAGGCCAAATCCGGGAATTTTTGGCCAGCGCTGTGCGAGCAATTTCTGGTATTTCCGAGAGTTGTGCGATGGCGGTGAAACAAGAACGCCTAGAGCCGACCGAACGATACCAGGCGTTCTTTGCCGTAATCGGGAGAGACGCGCAGAGCTCACTCGCCGCCCTCGAACTGGTGCTCGCTCAATCTGACATCAGCTCTCAGTTGATCGACAACCTGAACGCCTCAATCCATCTCCGCGCGCTGCTCACGGATCTGTTTCTGCTGAGTGAGATCGCAAAAACCCAAAGCACACCCGCAAGGCCGATGGCTCCAGGCGATTAGAGACAAACGAGGCGGCATTTATCTTTGTGATCTGCCCAGGCATTGGCGCTCTGCGAAGAGATGAAGGACGAGGATTTTGGAGCGCAGGTGCGGACGGCGATTTCGTTCCTGGCTTTGTTGGAGAAACGCTTCCGGGATGGAGGAGGGCTGGCTCGGCAGGCTGCGACGGCGTTCGATAAGAATAATTCGCTTGGGAATGGGGCATGGGCAGACGCGATTCTGGCGAGGAATCTTTTGGGCGCGGGCAAGTTGCATGAAGTGCGGGCGGAGGCTACGAAAGCTGTGGCGCTTGCGCAGCAGACCGAAGTACTCGCTGTCGAAGTGCCTGATTGACAGGGGAATTCCACCGTGATATTTACCGCAATTGAATAAAGCTTCCGTCAACGATCTTTTGGGGGTGACCTAACAAGGATATCGGCTCCCTGCGCTGCCATGACCATCTCGCACGGAAGGTTTTTCATTCCCTCAGGCTGCGTAATTTTTATTATCTCCGAGCATAGCCCGTACAGTGAAGGAGAACTGATGGCTCAGGTTGATGTTCCGTTGGTGCGTTCGCAGTTCGCTCAAACGTCGCGACGCGATAATTGGTGGATCCAACCGCTCGCCGTTTTCCTCGGACTTTCCACTTTTATCATTTATTCGACCTGGGCGGCGATGCAAGGCCAGCATTATCGGTTTGGCCCTTATCTTTCTCCATTTTATTCACCGGAGCTGTTTGGTGATCCGCTGCGATCCTGGTTCGGCGTCAAACCGGCCTGGATTCCCGCGTGGGTTACCGCCGCGATGCTGATTCTCTGGGCGCCAGGCGGCTTCCGCGTCACGTGCTACTACTACCGCGGCGCATACTACAAGGCATTTTGGGCCGACCCTCCGTCCTGTGCGGTTGGCGAGCCTCGCAAGAAATATCTTGGGGAACGATCTTTCCCTCTTATTTTGCAAAATGTCCACCGGTATTTTCTCTACCTTGCACTGATATTTTTGGTCCTGCTGGCCCACGACGTGTGGGATGCGCTTTGGTTTGACGGCCACTTCGGCATCGGCGTTGGCACCTTGGTCCTGCTTGCCAATGTGATTTTGCTAAGTTCCTACACACTTGGATGCCACTCCTTACGCCACCTGATCGGCGGATTTCGAGACCGGCTTTCGGGTGCGCCGGTCCGAAAGCAGGCCTACGATTGCGTCAGTTGCCTCAACCGGCGCCATATGATGTTCGCCTGGTTCAGCCTGTTTTCGGTGGGATTCGCAGATCTGTACGTTCGCATGTGCTCAATGGGCATCTGGACAGATTGGAGAATTCTTTAGTGACCGAATATCTCACGCATGAGCACGACGTGCTGGTGATTGGAGCGGGCGGTGCCGGCTTGCGTGCCGCTGCGGAAGCCTCTGCTGCCGGCGCCAGAGTCGCTGTGATTTCGAAGTCCCTGCTTGGAAAGGCTCATACCGTGATGGCGGAGGGCGGCATCGCAGCCGCTTTGGCCAATGTCGACGAACGCGACTCTTGGCGCGTTCACTTTGCAGACACCATGCGTGGCGGCCAATACCTAAACAGTTGGAGAATGGCTGAATTGCACGCCAAAGAGGCGCCCGCCTGTGTTCGAGAGTTGGAAGCATGGGGGGCGGTTTTCGACCGAACACCGGATGGCCGCATCCTGCAGCGGAATTTCGGCGGCCATCGTTATCCGCGGCTGGCGCACGTCGGTGATCGCACAGGTCTAGAGATGATCCGCACCTTGCAAGATCATGACATTCATCTAGGCATGGACGTCTTCATGGAATACACGATCGTGACTCTATTAAAGGATGGCGGCCGCATAGCCGGTGCGTTTGGGTACGATCGAGAACGCGGGAGATTCCATGTGTTCCGCGCCAAAGCCGTAGTGCTTGCGACAGGCGGTATTGGCCGAGCCTACAAAATCACCAGCAACAGTTGGGAATACACTGGCGATGGGCATTCTCTCGCATATCACGCGGGAGCAGCGCTGATGGATATGGAGTTCGTGCAGTTCCATCCAACGGGAATGATATGGCCACCTAGCGTCCGCGGAATTTTGGTTACCGAAGGAGTGCGGGGCGAGGGCGGCGTGCTGCGCAACAGGGACGGCCGTCGCTTCATGTTTGACGATATTCCTGCGGCGTACGCGAATCAGACTTCAGACACGGAAGAAGAAGGCTGGCGGTATACGCAGGGAGACAAAAACGCGCGCCGCCCACCGGAACTGCTCACCCGCGATCACGTGGCCCGTTGTATCCGACGAGAAGTGAAAGAAGGGCGCGGCAGCCCTCACGGCGGCGTGTTTCTGGACATTGCATGGATAAAAGAACGGATTCCCAACGCCTCCGAACACATCAAAAGAAAACTTCCCAGCATGTATCATCAGTTCAAACAACTGGCGGACATTGATATCACACAGGAACCGATGGAAGTCGGGCCCACCACCCATTACATGATGGGCGGCGTTCGCGTTGATCCAGACTCGCAGATGTCCGATGTTCCGGGCCTGTTTGCCGCAGGGGAGTGCGGCGCGGGGTTGCATGGAGCGAATCGCCTCGGAGGCAATTCTCTTTCCGATCTTTTGGTCTTTGGCAGACGCGCGGGTCAATACGCCGCACTCTATGCGAAAGAAAACTCGCTGGGCGCCGTTAATGCGGATGAAGTTGCTTTAGCGGAAAAACACGCACTGGCCCCGTTCGAACGCGATAACGGAGAAGGACCTTATGCGGTTCAGTATGCCCTGCAGGACATGATGCAAGACCTGGTCGGCATCGTCCGCCAGGAAAAAGAAATGTTACAGGCGCTCGACCTTGTCCAACAATTGAAAGTCCGTGCTGAACGTGTTGGCGTAACTGGGAACCGCGAATACAACCCCGGCTGGCACACCGCCGTCGACCTGAATAATTTGCTGACTGTTTCCGAAATGGTGACGAAGGCCGCTTTAGAGCGACGAGAGAGCCGTGGCGCGCATTTCCGCGACGACTATCCCTCCAAGGACAACAACTTCGGCTCATTCAACATTGTGATCCGCAAGGATCCTCGCGGTGAAATGCAAATCATGCGCGAACCTATTCCACCGATGCCGCTGGAGCTGAAGCAAATCATCGAGGAGATGAAGTGATGACCACGGCGACGTTCCGAATCTGGCGCGGCGAAAAAGGTGTAGGAAAATTTCAAGACTATACCGCCGAAGTCGCTCCCGGACTAGTGGTGCTTGATACCGTTCATCATATCCAGGCTGAGCAGGCCAACGATCTCGCTGTCCGATGGAACTGTAAGGCCGGCAAATGCGGCTCGTGCTCCGCCGAAATTAATGGAATGCCAAAGCTAATGTGCATGACCCGTTTGAACTCGCTTCCGCTTGATCAGCCTGTCACCATCGAACCAATGAGAGCCTTTCCCCACGTTAAAGATCTGATTACCGATGTGTCTTGGAACTATCGTGTGAAAAAGAGCATTGCGAAATTCAAACCCCGTCGGCCGGATGCTGCGGACGGGACGTGGCGCATGGCACAAGCAGATGTTGATCGCGTCCAAGAGTTTCGCAAATGCATCGAATGTTATCTTTGTCAGGACGTATGCCACGTGCTACGGGAACATCACATGCACGACCAATTCATCGGCCCGCGCTTTTTGGTCTATGCTGCCGCGCTGGAAATGCATCCGCTGGACGAGGCAGACCGACTCTCGGAACTGAGGACGCAGGACGGCATCGGGTTATGTAACATTACGAAATGTTGCACCAAGGTATGCCCGGAAAACATCACCATCACAGACAACGCCATCATTCCCTTGAAAGAGCGCGTAGTCGATCGCTTCTTCGATCCATTGTCGAAGCTGTTCCGCGTATTCCGTCCGAATGCCGGCTAGGAGGTGTTCATGCATTTCGAGCTGAAGTCCATCTCAATCGAAGGCGTTCCCAAAGCCCTGGAGAAAGCCGAGCGTTACCGCCTTTTGAACGAACCAAGCCTTGCCGAAAGCATTTGTGTGGACATCCTGACGGTTTTGCCAGCACACCAGCAAGCGCTTATTTCGCTGCTGCTCGCGCGAACAGATCAACTAGACAGCGGCGTCACTATGAAATCGGCTCAAGAGGCCTTGCTTCGTGTCGAGGGCGAATATGACCGCGCCTATTACGCTGGCATTATCTGGGAACGCCAGGCACACGCTTACTTACGTCGAGGCGGCCTTTGCAGCAACGCTAACACCTATCACGCCTTGCGCGAGGCGATGCAACATTACGAGCGAGCCGAAGCTCTGCGACCGTCTGCCAACGATGACGCGATCCTGCGCTGGAACGCCTGTGCGCGCGTCATTATGCGCAATCCGGAGATCCGTCCATTGCCCGACGAGGAATTTCAGCCCATCATTGGCGAGTAGTGGATTACAGATGTTCGCCCGTGGGCGCGCGCGAAGCCGAGGACGGCCTGACCGATACCGGTAACTAAGCAAGGGCATGTCGGAGATATTCTGCCACACCGCTGATGAAGCGGTGAACTGATACCTCTGCGATCCGGTGGCCGACGATCGCATTCATAGCCTTTCCCACGGCGCCGAACGGCGGTTCATATACGCCCCGGAAATCCAACTGCGTTTCCGTAGCGGTCAGTGGGTAAATGGCAAGCTCGGCCTTCATGACGGGGAACAGGCTTGGCATACTTGCGCCCTCCCATTCGAGTTGCAACCGTGTGACCGGAGTCGACAGCATTGGGTCAAGAAGTTTCTCCTCGATGTTCTTGACGGAAATTTTGATATCGCTCTTGACCCCAACCCCGCCGATGTCGACGTGTAGCTCAGCAGCGATCGATTGCGCCCGGGACGCAGCAGCCTTCGTAGCCGACTGGAACACGTTGAGCGCGTCCGAACTCAAGGCGTCGCGGACGCGTGCGTAGGGATGGTTCACGTAATCGTAACAATGAATCTCAGGGCCTTTACTCATCAGCATCGCTCCGACCAGAGACTGTCTTCGGACTAACAGTCGCAGAACTGTACTATACAGCGATCTTAGGCTATCTGGACCATGTGGCGCTTTCATAAATTCTGCCTTGAAGGTCATGAACATCCCCGCCGAGCCCATCTCCTCCTCTCATATTCCGCCGAGCCTCAACTGGCTAGTAGGCCAACTGTTCTTAAACTGGCCCTCCAAGAACAAGAAGACGGCGACCGCGAGGATGATGACTCCCAAACCGACCCAGATTAAGTGCACATCCAGTCTATGTTCGATCATCGGTCCGACAACGGACTGGCCCGCGGAACCACCCAGCATTCCAATGCATTGCGTGGCGCCAATTGCTGTAGCAAGGTAGCGCGCTGAGAATCCGTGCGCGGCGAGGTAAACGGCACCCGTGAACGCAAAGGCTGAGCCTGCTCCTTGGAGCAATCGTCCAATATCGCCTGACAACACGGAAGCTGCGCTAAAGAAAAGACACCCGATCCCCAAGATAGCGGAGCCAACAGGAACAGTGCGCTTGGCTCCCAAATGATCGAGGGCCGCTCCGGCGATCAAGCTCATTGTGGAGTAGGCGGCTGCTTAGTCCTTGCGAACCGTAAACGCAGCGCTGCATGGTCATGAGGCATTTCGTCGCCCGATTAAGCGTCTGATTAACCTGCTGGACTCAGTTGGACTCAACTCCCTTTCGGAGGAATTCCGGCGGACGGATAAACTGATGTCAGTAAATGTAGTTAGCGGAAAAAGTGGTGAACCGGGGAGGACTCGAACCTCCAACCCGTTGATTAAGAGTCAACTGCTCTACCATTGAGCTACCGGTCCACGGGGCAATCCATTATTTTACATAGTTATGAAATTTCTGTCGACACGCAGGCGCCGAAAAATTTGCCGCTTCCCTGCTTGCGCTTACTTACTTTGCCCGCAGCACCGCCGTCAGATCGCGTGCGGCTTTGCGAGCGCGCTCCAAATCCTGCGGATCAAAGGAAATCGCGGACACCCGCTGGTGACCTCCGCCTCCATATTGTTCCGCTAAAGTGGCCAGGTTTTTATCCGCTGTGGCCTGATTCCATGGGTTTGTGCCCAGCGAAACTTTGGCTCGCACCGGCGAAGCGCTGACACTGACCGAATACACGCCTTCCGGATGCAAGAGATATGGAATAAATTTGTTGTAGCCCTCCAGATCCAGATCGCTTACGTCAAAGAAAATCACGCCATCTTTCGATTCGATTCTCTGCCGCAAAATTTCGATCGATTTGCGATGGCGCTCGAGCAATGGGCCCAGATATTTCGCCACGACCGGTAATTTCACCATCTCCGACAATGGCCGGTACGCCAATTCGGGGATAATCTGCGCGGGAACTCCATTTTCCGGCGCGGCCTCAATCACCAGCGCCAATTGCGTGGCCGGTTCAATCAATTCTGTGGCGGATTCCGGCGTGGGAAACTGCGCCCCATCGATAATGTCGCCCCAGTGGATCAGGTCTGCCAGCGGCTTGGTGTCGAAGCCGAACTGCTCCTTGGTCACCGTGGCGATCAGCTTGGTGCAGGATTTGTAATCCGGTTCGTAATACATGTGCTTGCCGGGAAATCTCTTGAAGTACTCGGCATCCGCCGGACTCAGAAACGCGCTCTGGTGATGGTCAAACCACCAGGTCACCTTCGGGGAATTCGAATACTTGAAATCGACGATGACGTTCTCATCCCCATCAAACAAGCCATCTTCCCAGGGATGTTTGGCTTTGTGCGTCATCCCGCTCAGATGGAATTCCGCCTTGGCGTCGTAGCGCTCCCGGTAAAACCGGTAAAATAGCGCAGCCGAAGCCGCTCCGTCAAAACAGCGATCGTGGAAACACAGTCGAACCGTCGTCATAGACCCGAGTAAGCTTGCCCTCCTACAGAGTGACCGAACACAAGAAGCAAAGCCAATAAAGATGTACGGGTCTCGCGAGAAAGTCAAGTCGAATCCGGCCCGGGCAACAAGCTGCCGGCGCTAAACCCTCTCTTTTGTTAGCTGGTTGTGCCTTAGCAACCTCTCATCCCGATCCTGCCCCATGGCATCCAATTCAGTGTAACTTCATAAGGGGGCCTGACTCTCATGTTTAGGCTGGTTCAGCCCGGCGACAGGACGAGGAATTGAGTCATGGGCAAATTTGGCGATTTGACTGAGGCGGATGTCACTCCAAAATCCGTCTATCTCAATCGCCGGCAGATTCTGCGCGCCATGGGGATCGCCGGAGCCGCCGTGCTCGGGGAGAAGCTGTTCTCCCGTTTCGCGTTCCCTCCAGCCGCGGTGCAGGCGGGAACCAAGCTGGATGTCACGGTTCACAGCGCCTTCAGCACCACGGAAAAGGTAAACACCTTCGAAGACGTCACTCACTACAACAATTTCTACGAATTCGGCACAGACAAAAGCGATCCATCGCGCAATGCAGGCAAGTTTCGGACCTCGCCCTGGACGGTCTCCGTCGAAGGCGAAGTGAAGAAGCCCGCCAAGTACAGCATGGACGACATCCTGAAGCTGGCCCCGTTGCAGGAGCGCATTTATCGCCACCGGTGTGTGGAGGGCTGGTCCATCGTCGTTCCCTGGATCGGCTATTCTCTGAATACGATTTTGCAACTCTCCGAGCCTACGGAAAAAGCCAAGTTCGTCGCCTTCCAGTCTTACTACGATCGCAGCCAAATGCCTTGGGCCGAGCATTCCGGCATCGAACTGCCCTACGTGGAAGGGCTGCGGCTTGATGAAGCCATGAATCCCCTCACGCTT
Source organism: Candidatus Acidiferrales bacterium (assembly GCA_963701055.1). Taxonomy (GTDB): domain Bacteria; phylum Acidobacteriota; class Terriglobia; order Acidiferrales; family UBA7541; genus Acidiferrum. The sequence continues at coordinate 4,245,612 of OY969563.1, forward strand.
TTGTGCGTCGGCATGTATGGCGAAACGCTGCCCAACCAGGATGGCGCCCCTGTGCGGTTGGTGGTGCCGTGGAAGTACGGCTACAAGAGCATCAAGTCCATCGTTAAAATTCGATTCGTCAAGAGCATGCCTCCTACCACGTGGAATATTTACGCGCCGAACGAGTACGGTTTTTATTCCAACGTGAATCCCAACGTCGACCATCCGCGCTGGAGCCAGGCTACCGAGCGGCGCTTGGGCGAGATCCTCAGGCGCAAGACGCTGATGTTCAACGGCTACTCCGATCAAGTGGCCAGCATGTACGCGGGCATGGATCTGAAGAAGTATTACTGACGTGCTCGAATCCCTGCGTCGCCTCCTCCTGAGCAAGTGGACCAAAATTGCCGTGTTTTTGATTTGCCTCTCGCCGCTCGCGTATCTGGGTTGGCGCGCGTATCGCGGCGAGCTCACGGCCAATCCCGTGGAATTCATTCAGCACTTCACGGGCGATTGGACGTTGCGCTTTTTGTTGATCACGCTTTCCGTCACGCCCCTGCGCAGGATTTTGAATCTCCCGGACCTCATTCGCTTCCGCCGCATGTTTGGCTTATTCGCGTTTTTCTATGTGTGCTTGCATTTCCTCACCTATATTGGCCCCGACCAGTCTTTCGATCTTGCCGGCATGTGGAAGGACGTGGCCAAGCGCCCGTTTATTACCGTTGGTTTTCTGGGCTTTGTGCTGCTGATTCCGCTGGCGTTGACCTCCACCAAGGGTTGGATTCGCCGGCTGGGCGGCAAGCGTTGGCAAGCGCTGCACCGGCTGATTTACGTCAGCGCGCTATGCGGCGTCGTTCACTACTACTGGCTGGTTAAGTCCGATCACCGGTTGCCGCTTCTTTACGGCGCGATTCTCATAGTTTTGCTGCTATATCGTTTGGGCAATTCCCTGCTGAAGCCGCACCCAACTGTGGCAGTCTCCACCGCTCCATAATTCCCTGCACCCGCGAAATGAACCAACCAGCATTTCCACGTCTGCTAGTGGTTGTGTTCACTGCGCGGGTACAGAATCGCGGAGGAGGACTACGTCGGAATCCGTGTGTTGGCGAAGCATGCCCAGGGATTTGCCGTCGGGAGAGAGATGAAAGGCGGTGAATTGTTCTGAGGGGAAACTTGTGATTTGGCGGCCTGTAGACCCGTCGAGTGGCTGGAGCCAGAGATTGTCGACTCCGTTATCGCGGACGTTGTAGAGGAGCGATTTCCCATCGGGAGTAAAGAGCGGGCCGCTGGAAACGTGGGGATTGGGCTGGAGGAAACGAACTTGCGGTTGCGAACCCTGGTCAAGCGGGACGAGGGCAATGCGCTGCTGGGTGGAATTTTCAGTGGTTCCGGAAGAAGTCACGAGGATGGCCAACCATTTGTTATCCGGGGAGAGCCCAACGCGCAGGTCGCCGTGAATGGTATGGGGAACGATTGAGCCGGGAACAAGTTCTGGCTTGCGCGAAGCGTCGAGAGGAACTCCGAAGATGCCGATTCCGCCAAGGTCCCCCAAGTAGGCCATCTTGGAATCCGGAGAGCAGGCGGGATTGAAGTCAAGCTTGCCGAAGGACAGTTCGGTGGGATTAGCGCCGTTTGCATCCGTGCGCCAAATGGTGATATTTCGACCGCCGCCATGGCCAACCCAACTGAACAATAACGCTTTGCCATCGGAACAAGAGTTCAGTCCAAAGATTGCGGCGTCGCTTAAGAGGACCGTCTTGTTGACGCCGTCGGGCGAAACGCGCACGAGATTCAAGTCTTCGTGGAGATAAAAACCGCCGTCCGCAGAAAAGGCGAAATCGTCCATGCTTTTTTCCTGGGGAAGAACGGGATTGGGAACGCTGGAGCTGGTGCCCGAGGCGGGAAAGACATAAAAGTTATGGAGCATTTTCTGCTGGACGGTCGCAAGAGTCGAGCCGTCCGACGAGACAGTAAGAGAGACGTAACTGTTCGTGTCCTTAGTGACGGGGAGAAATGCGCCGGACGGGTAAGAGACGAAACCGATCTGAAAGCGGTTGAAGCCCGTGGTGCGGCCCTGATAGAGAAAGAGAATCCCTTTGCCGTCGGGGAGCCACACCATCTTGCGAACAACCTTGTCGTCAAAACCGGCGATGGATTTGAATTTGCCGGAATCGACGTCATAAAGGCGAATCGTACTCAGATCGTTGCCAAACTGAAGGATGACCCCAGCAACCTGATTGGTGCCGGGGAGCCACGCGAGGTTTTGAGCGCCTTCTGAAACTGGTCCGGTGGCAAACATTTTTTCCGCGGAGCCGTCCGCATTGGAAACCAGGAACTGAACTTTGCCGATCTCGGGGTCATTGAACCGCGCGTAGGCCATGCGCTTCCCGTCCTGAGAGAAGGCCACCGGGGTATCGATGTCGCGCACGATGACCTGGGGAGCGCCGCCGAGGACCGGGGCGCGAGAGAGATCGTAAGAATTTTGCGTGGCGTTGGCGGCAGAACGGAAATAGATATAGTTGCCGTCGGGTGAAAAGCTTAGGTCTCGATACGCGGTTTCCGACGGAGGAAGAACTTGCGCGTCACTGCTGGTGGGAATGTTGCGGAGCCAGAGGCTGTTTTTTCCACCGTCACGCAGTTCGGTGAGGAGATATTTGCCGTCGGGAGAGATGGCGGTAAGAGTGGATTTGCCATTGCTCGATATTTGCGAGATGGCAAAATTTTGAAACGCCGGCGCCGCCACGGAGCCGTGGAGGAAGGAACGGAGGCCGTACCCTGCACCGGCAATCAGGAGAAGTATGACGAGAATGATCGCCGCGACAGTGGCTTTATGCTGTTTCGCCGCAACCACGACAGAACTACTGGAAGACATCGACGGGGATTGCGAGAGGCCACTCTGCGCGATTGCTGAAGAAGATGCCGCGGATGCAGCTGAGATTCCCGAGGCCGATGACACTTGAACGGCGCCGGAGTCTCCGCCGATGCCGCTCGGGCGGGACTGGCGGCCGGAATCGGTTTCTCGTTTAAGGCGCTTCAGATCGGCGCGCAACTCGGAAGCGTGCTGGTAGCGGAGTTCGCGATCCTTTTCGAGAGCCTTGTTGATGATGCGTTCGAGCTCTGCGGGCAAATCGGGATTCAAGCGAACCGCGGGAACCGGCGCGTTATCAAGGATGGATTTAAAGATCAGGCCAGAGCTTTCGCCGCGAAACGGCAATTGGCCCGTAGCCATTTCGTAGAGCACTACCCCGAAGGAGAACAAGTCTGTGCGCGAATCCACTTCCTTGGCGCGGACCTGCTCGGGAGACATGTACGCAACCGTTCCGAGCGTGCTGCCGGGGCTTGTGAGTTGCGCGGAATCGACACCTTGCGTGGCCAGAGAGTCTCCGGGATTTGCGGAAGTGAACCCGCTGCCGCTGACTTTAGCCAGCCCGAAATCGAGAATTTTGGCGTGTCCGCGTTTCGTGACAAAAATATTCGCGGGCTTTATATCGCGGTGAACAATGCCTTGCGAGTGCGCGGCGTCCAGCGCATCGGCTACTTCTATCGCCAGGTCTTGCAGGGTTTCCAGCTCCATGGGCCGGTTAGCGATAGTGTGCTTTAGCGTCTTCCCTTCCAGATATTCCATGGCGATGAACGCCTTGCCATCTTCTTCGCCGATGTCATGAATGGTGCAAATGTTCGGATGGTTCAGCGCGGAAGCGGCTTTGGCTTCGCGGCGAAAACGCTCCAGAGCTTGATGATCGTGTGCGAGGTCTTCGGGCAGAAATTTCAGCGCCACAAAGCGGTCCAGGCGAATATCCTGAGCTTTATAAACGACGCCCATGCCTCCGCCGCCAAGTTTTTCGAGAATGCGGTAATGGGAGATGGTTTGACCAGGAAGCGACTGGGGTTCCGTCATGGCACGGTCATATTATGGTGGCAGTCAAGGCAAGTCAACGCAGTTACGGCGTGCCGCCACGAAGTGCGCACTTGTGCTTTGCGCGGTGTGAAACTTAACAACCCAACCTGACCAACGGGGAAAGCGTGGGGAGGCGTTCGACGCCTCCCTGACTAGCAATGTTTCGGTGATTGAGTGGAAAACTGTGCTACTGGAAAGCTACACGTTTAAGCGCGCGCGGCACGCATCTGCGCGAGGCGCTCGTTGAACTGCCGTGTAATGTGGGGAACGATGCCGAGTTGCCGCTCGATTAGCATGAGTTGAGCGCGATGGTGCATCTCGTGTTCTTTCGTCGACAGAAGCCGCTCGAAGCGGGACTTTACCGTTTTGCCGTCCGGCTCGCTCACGCCTTCGGCAAGAAATTCCGGCGTCAATGTTTCCAACCATGCTGCGAATCTTTCGCCTTCCGTCTTCAGCAGGTTCACAATTTCGGCTTTCGATCTGGACTTGGCTTCCTCAGCCTTGAAACGATCCACAAGTCCAAAGAAGTCGAAGCCGACGAGAGTCTTTAGTCCTTTCTTATGAATTTCGTCCGCAATTTGCGTGCTGATCGCGATATGGGTCAACATTTGCCCTACCGAACGCGCGTCAGGAGCGGCAACAAATCCGTACTTGTCTTCCGGAATGTCCTCGGCAACCTGAATCGTGTTCTTTCTTACGGTGCGAAAAGAATCGGCCAACTGCTTACCGCCATAGTAAGACCTCATGGAACACCTCGTTGGATAGCATCGGCCCAATAGGTTGGGCTGAGGTTTCGATGCGGGGTGGGCACACCTCGTCACACGCGCTCTGCCCGCAAACCGACGGACGGTTACGGTGGTCCAAGATGTTTGAACTTACTTATAGACCCTGTTCCGCGCCGCCACTGACCGCAGGCTCTTGAACCTTGGCCTTATTCAACTGGCCCAGGTTGCGGCGCAAGCGGTTTTTCGCACGGAAGATGATGGTCTTGACCGTCGGGATGCGCCGGTTCAGCGTCCGCGCAATGTCAGAGTAGCTCATGCACTTGTAATAGCGCAGCTTGAGCGGAACTTTGTAGCATTCCGGCAAGCGTTCCAGTTCTTCCCTCACCTGGCGATGCGCTTCGTTGAGCAGAACTTGCGAAAGTGGTGAAGGGGCCGCGGTGTCCGGCACCGCGCAAAGATCATTGCCCGCAACAGCAGTGCATTTTTCGCGTTTGTGCCGCCGTAGTTTGTCGATGCAATGCCGTCCCGCCACCTGACATACCCACGGCCTGAATGGATGGTGCTCATCTTTCTTCTCAAGCACAGTATGCAACTTCAAAAACACTTCCGCCGCGGCGTCTTCCGCGTCTTCGGGCCGGCGAAAAAAACGGCGGCATACTTGCAAAACGTGTTGATAGTGAGCGGTGTAAACCCAGTTCAGAACCTCCGGGCAGGTTTGCATGGATTGACGCCACACATTGCAGAACCCCGCTTCTTCGAGAAGGATTGAGGGAGACTGCGTTGCCATAGCTGCTCCTTTTCTAGTCATTACGTGCACGCGATCGGGCACACCACTAGCTACGGATCCGTGCACCCCAAATTCCTGGTCCGACGTGTACCGCCGCTATCTTTCTGAACCGGTGTCCTCCCTCGCCGGCGTTTTCCGCCCGCGCGGGCCAAACCGCCGGTGGTGAGGAGCCGAAAAATCCTTTGTGCGCGACCGCGGCTGTTCGTTTTTGACAGCGTCGCGCCGGCGAACAACCAACAGCGTCAAGTCGTCGTTCAATGAGCAGGTGTCCGCGAAATCAAGAACCGTGGCCAGCAAGGAGAACAACGCTTTGCTTGCGCTGGCGCCGGAAACAACTCTGGCCGCGGCGGCCAAGCCATCGGTTTCAAACTCCTGGTCTTCCGTGTTGCGGCACTCCGTCACGCCATCGGAGTAAGCGATCAACATATCGCCCGGATTCAGCAGCACGCGTCCGGAACGGAAGCTGGCTTTCTTCACCGCCCCTAACATGGGACCACCTTCGTCCAGACGATCCAGGGCCTTTTTGTCTCTCAGCAGCAGCGGCGACGGCAAGCCCGCATTGCAATAGACAAGTTCCTGCGTCTCTGGATCGATGCGCGCCAGGAACAGCGCCGTCAATGGCGGCTGACTTTCGTCGTGGCAAAGTTCGTGGTTCACTTCCGCAACGGCTTCGCACGGGTCCGCGTGCCGGCGCGCAGCACGCTGAATCAGTCCCATCACGTGCGCCTGCCAAATTCCCGCTGACAATCCTTTGCCGGCGATATCGCCGAGTACCAATCCCAGCGAGCCGGGGAATTCCATCACTTTGAAAAAATCGCCGGAAAGATGGCGAACCGGGAAAATTTCCCCTGCAATTTGAAACTCGCCCCAGCTGTGCTCCCGCGGCGCGCAAAGCCGGCGCTGGATCTGCGCCGCTTCGAAGATGGCCTGCTGCAACTTGGCGTGAGTCTGCTGCAGCGCGAGGAGTTCCGCCTCGGGCGAGCTCGCCGCGGCGGGAGTTTCCTCGTTGCGCGCGGGACCTTGCGGCAGCCGGCTGCCGATTGCGTTTCGCCTGCTGTCCGTCGTGTTGTCTGTTGAAACCATCATGATCATTTCATCCTACGAATTTGTATCCGACTCCATGGACCGTCAGAAAATACCGGGGCTCCTCGGGAACCGGCTCAAGCTTTTGCCGGATGCGAACGATATGCGCGTCCACCGTTCGGGTCGTTGGGAAATTTTCGTAACCCCACACTTCGTCGAGCAGGCGGTCGCGGCTCAGCGTTTCTCCGGAATGGCAGAGAAAATGTTTCAGCAGGTCAAACTCCTTGCCGGAAAATTCAATGCGCTGTCCCCCGCGCATGACCTGGTAGCTGCGCAGGTTGACTTCCACGTCGCCGAAGGCATAGCTGTCCTTGTCTTGCGGCAAAGTGTGCGCGCGCCGCAGAACTGCCTTTACGCGCGCCAGAAGCTCTCGGATCGAGAACGGCTTCGTCACATAATCGTCCGCGCCGAGCTCCAGCCCCACGACCTTGTCGACTTCCTGGCCTCGCGCGGTCAGCATGATGATCGGAATCGATGGGCGCTTGGCCTTCAGCTGTTTGCAAACGTCAAGGCCGCTCATTCGCGGCATCATCACATCGAGAACGACCAAGTCCGGAGAATCCTTCAGCGCGCGCTCGAGCCCTTCCACTCCATCAAGCGCGGTAATCACCTGAAAGCCTTCGTATTCGAAGTTGTCGCGCAGGCCGGCCACCATGTTCGGCTCATCCTCGACGATTAGAATTTTGCTGGTGCCCATGACCTCTCCCTTTTAGCCTTCATGCCATTGCCGTCCCGGTTGGTGACGCTGGATCGAGGGGCAGCGCAATCGTGAACTTGCTTCCCTGCTCCGGAGCGCTTTCCACCTTGACGTCGCCGCCGTGGGCGCGCACGATGTGGCGCACCAGCGACAAGCCCAAACCCGAACCCTTGATGTTGTGGACCAGCGGGTCGCCGCAACGGTAGAACTTCTCAAAAATTTTCTCCTGCTCGCCAGCCGGAATGCCGATGCCGTGGTCTTGCACTTCCAGTTTCACGCTGCCGTTCGCGCGATACAGGCTGACGCCGATGAACTTGCGATCCTTCGAATACTTGAGCGCGTTGTTCACCAGGTTGAGCAAAGAGCGCGCTATGGCTTCGCGGTCCACATTCACTGGAGGAATATCCCGTGCGATATTTTCTTCCAGGGCAAAGCCGTTCTGCTCGATCTGGAAGCGGTAAGAATCCAGCGTGGAGCGCACCAACTCGGGAAGATCGGTTTCCTTGAACTCATATTCCTTGCGGCCGGCTTCGATGCGCGAGAAGTCGAGAATATTGTTGATCAGCGCGCTCAGTCGCTCGCTCTCTTCGCGAATGATGCGAAAATATTCCTGATATTTTTCCTTGGAAGTGATGCGCCCAAGCTCAAGCGTTTCCGCATAGAGCCGGATCAGTGCCAGCGGCGTGCGCAATTCATGGGAAACGTTGGCAACGAAGTCCGATTTCACACGCGCCAGATCCATTTCCCTCGAAATATTGCGATACGTCAGGAAAATTCCACCCAGCATCAAGATGGAAAGTGCACCCAGAACAATGAAATTGGAGCGCATGAATCGAGCGCTGATATCCGCGATGGTTGTCCCCGGATATTTGATGGACCACACCATGCCGTGAAAGATATCCGTGAACGCCCGATCCACTTCACCCTTGCCATCGCCCCAATTCGGAGAAGCCACCCAAGGGGTGTTGTCGTGGTCACCAGGATGAATCATCATGGCCGGAGGGTTGACATCGTTCCGGAAGGCGTTGCTCTTGCTGTTCAATAGATCTTTCATGATCGCCGGGAAGAACGTCTTTTGGAGGTAATCCTGGTTGAACTGGACGATGCCGAGCGACACTTCATCCTTGGGAGTGCCTGGGGGGATAAAGATCGCCTCGTTTGAATATATGTGCTGCTCTTTCTTCCACTCCCAGCCTCCGTAGAACGTGACCGGATCTTCGCCTTCTTCTTCCATCATCCGAATGTGATCTGCGAACATCGCTGCTTCCGGTTGCATCCACGATTGAATCTCGCCGAAGTCCGTTTGAATAAAGGAGCAGAAATCGTCGCTACGCGGAGCATTAGCCTGCATCCGGCTGACGTATGTGTTGGATTTCTTGTCGTAGAGGATCGCGTAATCTAGCTCGGGATGGTCGGCCAGTATCTGGTCAAGCTTGCCTTTAATGTCCTTGTCTTCCGCATTGGGAAATTCCTTGCGAATGGGCGCGAGATACTCATTAGCTCTCATCCAACTCTTTGATTCCGCAATTTTCAGGACATGGGTAAAATCGCGCTGATAAGCGGCTTCAATCGCCTGATCGCGCTGAAAGTGGCGCAGGTTCCAGATGCTGAACGCCATCAGCGCCACCGCAGGCAAAGTGATGGCCAGCTCCAGCTTCAGGAGCATGCGCGTGCGGTCCGTCAATCGCCACTTCTTGAACATTCTTGAGTCTCTCCCACCGAATTACCGCTCGTCAGCCTACGCAGACTATAAAGACCCCCAGAACCGCATGTGTCAAGCGGTCGCAAACGATTGTAAAAAGTTGTAAAAGCGGCCGCCCGGCTTCCTTTTACCCCAGGGTGCCTCACTGCGGCATCTTCCTAATTTATCAATCACTTATCGCGAAACTGCCGTCTTCGTGAGAAGATCAAGCCACTGGACGCATCCAGCTACCTTCGAACCAGGCCCACTCGCTCCTTCGCCGTTCCGCTTGTGAATCAGGAGCCCGTATGTTCCTCCAAAATTGTGAAACGGATTTTCGGTCATGAAGCATATTCCAAATGTTCTCGCCGTCCTCCTCCTCCTGCTGATGGCCTTCCTTGCCGGGGGCGCCGCGCTTCGCGAGTCCATTACCATCGATGAAGTGGCGCACCTCGGCGCGGGCGTCAGCTATCTGCAGAAACTCGATCTGCGCATGAACCAGGAGCATCCCCCGCTGGCGAAAATTGTCGCAGCCATCCCTCTGGTTTTTCGCGGCGTTCGCGCAGACTACTCCGACATTTCCTGGACATTCAGCGGCCAAAGCGTTTTCGGTAGCTTCCTGGGTGAATGGCCGTGGGGGCATGCAGTCGCTTTGCGTTGGAACGATCCATATTCCACGGTGTTATGGGGCCGCGTGCCCATGCTTCTGCTCACACTGGCGTTGGGCCTGGCTATCTACCTGTTCGCGTCCAAATTGGGCAATCCGTGGGGCGGCGTTTTGTGCCTGGCGGCATACGTCTCTACGCCCGCATTCCTTGTTTTCGGACCCCTGATCCTGACGGATATTCCAGTCGCTTTTTTTTCGCTGCTCACGCTGTGGAGCTTCGCTTCGCTGTGGCGTTCGCCATCTCGAGGCGCCCTAGTGCGTTTTGGCCTGCTGTTCGGCGCCGCCATCCTCTCCAAATTTTCCGCCGGTGCACTTTTGTTCTGCTTCCTTGCTTTCCGTCTGAGTCTTCGCTTTGCTCCCGTTTCGGAAATGCCAGCGGCGCAAGCCGATCTCAAGGAATGGCGCCGCCTTCGCGGGCGTTATTTGTGGAAAGGCATTTTTCTAGCCGCCGTCACAGTTTATGCCGTGTATTTCGTTCTTTCGTGGAACCAATCGTCGGATTCGCTGTCCATTCTCGGCCATAATCCCGCCGCGCTGCTTCTGCGCCGGCTCCTGTTGCCCGCGTGGCTTTTCCTGCGTGGTCTCGGCGTGTTTGCCCTTAGCTCCACGAGGCCAACTTTTATTCTTGGCCACGCGTACAGCCACGGCGTGTGGTTTTATTTTCCTATCGTGTTTTTGCTGAAGTCCACCCTGTCTTTTCTGCTTATGCTCCTGCTCACGCTACTGGTTGCCGTCGTGGCCAGGCGCAAGTTGAAAAACGCCGGATGGATCCCGAGTGAAATGGAATTTCACTGGCGCGCGATATGGACGTGTCTGCTGGTGTTCGTCGCATTTTGCATACTCAGCCGAATGACCATCAGCATTCGCCACTTCACGATCCCCCTCATGCTCCTGATCCTGTTAATGGCGCCTGTACCGCGGACGCTGGCACTCCTGCGCCAGAGCAGATGGCCCGCAGCTCGATTCGCCATGGCCGCATATTTCGTTTTAGCACTGGCGTCAGTTGTCACTATGGTCCGCGCTTATCCTTATTTCTTTCCGTTTCTCAACAGCCTCAGCTTCTGTCACCCTGCCTACGCGCTGGTCAGCGATTCGAATCTCGATTGGAATCAATCTCTGCCGGAAGCGCATCGTTTCGCACAGCAGCGCGGGCTCTCTCGTATATTGATCGACGAATACGGCTACAACGATCCCACCGTGTATGTGCCGCAAGCGCAATTCTGGGATTGCCAAGTGCCTTCGCCCCCAGACGCGGGTCAATGGGCCGTCGTTTCCGCCGACATGATCGAAGACAGCCACAATTGCCTGTGGCTGATGAATTTTCCCCACATCACGCTTGCCGGCGGCAGCATGTACGCTTTTCAACTTCCTCCCGTTCTACCCGAGGTCGGTGAACCAAATGGTCCACCACCTGCCTCCGCGCGCCACAGCTTCGCAGGCTTCAACATGGGCGACAAAGATTCCCGGCTGATTTTCCTGGACTGTGTCCGTGATCCGAATCTACTTCAACCTACCCTGGACGGGTTGATGGCCGCATATAGATCCAGACGAAACAAAAAATAACATGTGCCGCGATTACTGCGGCTGAACGATCACGAAGTGCGTCGTACCCGCGCGATTAATGAGCAGGAGCACGGATTGATTCGTCGTTCCCGCCAACGCTTGTTGATATTGCTCCACATTGCGTACTGGCTTGCGGTTCACTTCCAGAATCACGTCGCCACGCTGCAGTCCGGATTCCGCCGCCGCGCTGGACGGATCAACATTGGAAACAACCACGCCCGCCACAGACGCGGGCAGTTGCAGCTCGTGAGCTATATCCGGCGTCAAATTCTGCACCTGCATGCCCTTCAGTCCAGACGGTGCCGCTGCTCCGGGTTGCTCGTTGCTGGCAGTTCCCTTCTCAGGGAATTCGCCCAGTGCTACGTCCATATTCTGTTCCTTGCCGTTGCGGAATATTTTCAAGTGGGCCACTGTGCCCGGGGCCATTTGCGCAACGCGGACGCTGAGCTCGTCTGGTCCGTTAACCACTTGGCCATTCAATTCGAGAACCACGTCTCCTCGCTGCAATCCCCCCTTCGACGCCGGACTGTCCGGCGTGACATCGCCAATCAATGCGCCGCCACCACGACTCAACCCAAATGCTTTCGCCATATCGGGATCAACGCCCTGAATGCTCACCCCCAGATAGCCGCGGATCACTTTGCCATGTTCCACAATTTGATCCATTACGTTGTGCGCCATGTTGATGGGGATCGCGAACCCAACGCCTTCATTGCCGCCTTCGCCGCCGCCTCCCGAAAGGATGGCGGTATTAATGCCGATCAGGTTTCCACGCAGATCGATCAAAGCTCCGCCCGAGTTGCCCGGGTTGATGGCCGCATCGGTCTGAATGAAATCTTCGTAACGTTCAATCGCTTGGCCGAGTCCGCGGCCCGTCGCGCTTACAATACCCATCGTCGCCGTTTCGCCGATGCCAAAAGGTTGGCCAATGGCAAAAACCACGTCTCCCACTTTCAATGCGGAGGAATCTCCGAGCGTAAGAGCGGGTAGGCCAGTCGCGTCGATTTTCAAAACAGCTACGTCCGTTAGCGGGTCGGTGCCGATCACTTTCGCTTTGAATTTCCGCTTATCCACAGTGAACACTTCCACGTCGGAAGCTCCGGAGACTACGTGATTGTTCGTCAGGATATATCCGTCGGGATTCACGATAACGCCCGAACCCAACCCGAACTCGCGTTCCGCATGTGGCCCTTGAGACATTCCCGGAGGCGGTTGGTTGCCAAAGAATTGCCGGAACATCGGATCGTTGAAAAAATCCGGCGTGTTCCCCTGCGACTTCACAACTTTCGTTGACGAGATACTTACAACTGCAGGCAGAGTCGGAACGAGTACGGAAGAAAATCCATTCTTGAAATCTCCCAGGCTGACAGGGGCGGCATTCTTGGCCACCGACACGGCCACTTTTTCCGCGCCGAGCACGGAATGTCCGGGCATACGCACTACGCCGGCGCGAAAGAATCCGCCCACCAGCAGGAAAGCCAGAGCGAGGAAGAGAATGAAGTAAGGAGCCTTTCTTGTTGCGGAACCCATGTGAAACCTCCCTTTGTGAACTGGAGCGGCTTCCGCTCCCGCCGGTTCTACGCGGCGAATGCTTGCAGCACGTGCAGGTAATGAACAACATCTTCGCGGGAAAGCATGCCGACCACGCCGTTGCCCTCGACCACTGGCAACTGGTTTACGCCATCGCGTCCCATTTTTTCAAGCGCGGACCACAGAACCGCGTCCGGGCTCGTGGATGCCAGTCTTTGCAATGGCACCATCACCTGCGAGGCGTTTGTTGTGGACCATTCGGAACGCGGCACCTTCTGTACACAAGCCAAGGTGACAAGTCCGGCCACGCCCCCCTCTCCATTCACCACGAAATAGCGCACGCCTCCCGGCAGGATGTAGTTGTCCACCAGTGTTTGCAGCGTGATGTCGCCAGAGATTTGCGGGAAGTCGCGCTGCATCGCATCGTGGACCTTGTGGTCTCCGAGCAGACTCTTCAAAACTTCCTGTTGCAGTTGGCTGGCCGCCGCACTCTCCAGGAACCAGCCAATGAACGCCGTCCACAAACCGCCGATGAAGTTGCCCCTGAGCGCTTGCCACACACCGAGGAAGATCAGCAGGAAGCCAATGAAGCGTCCTGTCGTTGCCGCGATGGCCGTGGCGCGGCGATATTTTCCAGTGAAGAACCACAGCACGGCGCGCATCACCCGTCCTCCGTCCAGCGGAAACCCGGGGATAAGGTTGAACACTCCAAGGATCAGATTCAGCAACGACAGGTATTTTGCTAACGCGTAGAGCTGTGGCCAGGAGTAAAGGAGCGGTTCGATTTCCCAAAAAAAAGCAGCGAGGACAAAACTGACGATCGGACCGACAACGGCGATCCAGAATTCAGCCGAAGCGTTCGGCGGCTCGCCCCCAATCTCCGAAACCCCGCCAAAGATGAACAGCACGATGCGCGGCACGGGCATCCCATACTTCTTGGCTACGACAGCGTGCCCTAGTTCGTGAATCAACACGCTGACGAACAGCATTAAGGCGGTCGCCAGCCCGACAAACCAGTATTGCGCAGCGCTCCAGCCCGCGAATTCCGCGGGATAATAACTGACCGCCAGCATCCACGTGAGTAGACCTAAGACCAGAAACCAGGAATAGTCTAAATCAACCGAGATGCCAAAGATCCGTCCGATCGGAATGGTGTGACGGAACATTTCATTTGGCCAAGACGCTCGCTGCCGCTGCGCTCAGCAAACTGCAGCGAACATCAAGAGTTAGCAGCATGGCGCCTCTTAGGTCCATACGGAATTTCACTTACTCACCTGTAGTAGATGCACCAGGCCTGATATTTGATTCGATTTTGTAGGCCAGTATATGCGGGAATTCGCACGAAATATCCCACAGCGGATGATAGAAAAGGCCCGGCATTTAGCCTACACCGAAGCACCTACAATCTGTTTCCCGGGCCATTACCAGTTTCTCTCGATTCTGCAAGCGTGGCCCCGCATGTTTTACTCCACCCGAGACAAGTCCACTGAGAGGTTTTAACAAATGAAATTTAGAATCGCGGTTATGTTGGTCTTCTGCATGGGCGCGCTTGGCATCGCCCGTGCCGATCAAACCAAAACAGACGTTCAGGATCGCCTGCAAAGTTCCACCACCACGATCCAGCAAATCATCGATGCTCCCGACAAAGGAATTCCCGATGAAGTTCTAAAGGGCGCGAAGTGTATCGCCATCGTACCCAGCATGATCAAAGGCGCTTTCATCTTTGGCGGTAAGCATGGCCGCGGTTTGTCGACCTGCCGCTTGCCTGATGGGCGCTGGAGCGCGCCTGCTTTCTTCACAATCACCGGTGGCAGCTGGGGCGCGCAAATCGGCGTTGAAGATGTCCAGCTTGTGATGATGATTATGAATGACGACGGTATGCGAAGCCTTCTATCGAATAAGTTTCAGATCGGCGCCGGTGCATCCGCCGCCGCTGGTCCAGTCGGACGTCACGCCTCTGCGGGGACGGATTGGAAAGCCAGCACGGAAATCCTGACCTATTCTCGCGCGCACGGTTTGTTCGCGGGAATTGACCTCAGTGGATCCTGGATCGAGCACGACAAGGATTCCACGGTTGCCATGTACGGACAGGACTACACCAGTACCGAAGTCCTGACCGGCAAGGTTCCTGTGCCGGAAGATGCGCGGCAGTTCCTGACGGAAGTACGCAAGGCAGAAACTCGCGCCATGACAAGCCAGGCCGATACCAAGTAACTTCGGCGAAATCGATTTACGTCTGCTGAGCCGCTGACGCCGCCAATGGGCACTCCTTCCTGTTGGCGGCGTTGCTGCGTCTGGCTGGCACTGACGCTGCGCGCCGACTCTGCGCCTTGCTACATCGGGTGAATCTGCAGCAAAATGTGCACGCAGCCACCCGGAGCCTTTCCTATGAGCGAGCGCAGCGTCCGCGAAATCCTGAACTTATACAATTCGGCCGACCCACTGGAAAAAGCGTCGACGATTCCCGCTCCATGGTATTTTGACGCGCGCATTGCGCAACTGGAACGCGACAGCGTCTTCGCTTCAAACTGGCAAGTAGTAGGACGCCTCGATCAGCTGAATGACCCGGGGCAGTTTTTCACCATGGATGTGAACGGAGAGCCGTTGCTCGTCGTGCGCAGTGACGATGGCCAGCTCCGCGCCTTTTACAACGTTTGCCGCCATCACGCCGCGGCCGTGGAGACACAATCCGCCGGCTGCGCCAAACAATTCCGCTGCCCGTACCACGGATGGACTTACGGAAACGACGGATCCCTAAAGGGCATGGTGGAGTTTGAAGGTGTGTGCAATTTTGATCGCAAGGACAACGGCCTAGTGCCCATTCGCGTGGGCACCTGGGAAAATTTCGTTTTTGTGAATCTGGACGGCAAATCCGTTCCGCTGAGCGATTTCCTGGGCAAAGTTCCTTCGCTCACGGCGCCGCTGAAACTGGCGCAGACCCTGCGCTACTTCGATCGCCGCATTTACACACTGAATTGCAATTGGAAGGTGTATGTGGACAACTATCTCGACGGCGGCTATCACGTGCCCCATGCCCACAAGGGCTTAAGCAGCGTCGTCGAGTATACGAAATACACCATTGAGAATTTCGAGCGCTCTTGTCTGCAATCCAGCCCGCTGGACGCCTCGGGCGCGGCCGACTCCGCGATTGGGGCCACGCGCCAGGGCCACGCTTTTTATTTGTGGATCTATCCCAACTTTATGATCAATGCCTATTCCGGCGTAATGGACACCAATCTGGTTCTGCCACTTGGCGTGGACAAGTGCGCCGTGATTTTCGATTACTACTTTGCGGATACCAGCGCCGCCGCCGCACAGCAACATCGTGACAGCATCGCCGTCAGCGAAAAAGTGCAGGATGAAGACATGGCCATTTGCGATTCCGTGCAGCGCGGCCTCGCTTCGCGCGCCTATGTTGCCGGCCGCCTCTCCGTTCGCCGCGAAGCAGGAGAGCATCTCTTCCACCGCCTGCTCTATAAGGATATGACTGCCGGGCTCGGACGACCGCTGGCCGCCGGGTGAAATAATCCTGAAACATAAAACAAAAAGGCCGGCGCAATTTCCGTCGGCCTTCTCATCGTTTGTTATGTAGGGCCCGCCCTTTGAGGCATGCCGTTTCTTCTACTTAAGAAATTGCTCCTGTCTTAAATCTTCTCGAAGAAATGCGCGACCTTCTTCCCGCCTTCTTCGCTGTAGTAAACCGTCACTTTGCCGGTCTTGTCCGTGGCCTTGCCAATGTCTTTGGCCGCATCGGCGGTATCGTGCCCGGCCACATCAAAGGTGTGTTCGGTGCCGTCAGCGGACTTCACTACCACGGTCTTCCCGTCTTTTCCCACTTTGGTGACCGTGCCATCCACATACTTCAGGCCGTCTTTGCCAACTTTGTCGACTTCAACGGCGCTCTTCTCCGTACCTTTCGCAGTGTAGTGCACCACGACTTCGGAGCCTTCGGATAGTCCTTTAAACGAATCCTTCGCGCCCGCGGCTGTCTTGTCGGCGCCCCAAACCGCGGTCTTGTCCGTAAAATGCACGGTGTGTTCCGTGCCATCTTTGGTTTTGACCACCATTGTTTTTGTCCCGGCGTCCAGTTTGGTGATGGTGCCATGGACGGCGGAAACTACATCGTCGGCGGCGCGTACCGCAAACACCAGCAACGCGGTGACCATTAGAAAACGAAGCGCATATTTCATTCCTAAAACCTCCTTTAATTCATCGAAATGGTGAACGATCTGCTGTCAAGATTAGCTCATGCTTGCGGCAAATCACAGTGGAAATCACCATTTGCTTGCCGTTGCCTACGCGCTGGAAACTCTTCATTTTATTTCGCGCAGAAGCCCGCTGGAAACATCGTAGACAAAACCACGGACCGCGATCGTATCCGGAACCCACGGGTGGCTGCGTAATTTTTCCAATTGGTGGCGCACATTCTCCTCGATGTTCTTGAACGCGTAGAAGAATGCAGGCGCAATCGCGGCGGTCCCCGTGCTGTTCTGGATCCGCGTGCGCAGATCCTGCTCCGTGGTATGCATCAACCCGCAATCCGTATGATTAATGATCATGAATTCTTCCGTGCCCAGCAGGTAATGCGAAATCAACAGCGATCGCAGCGAATCGTCCGTGACGATGCCGCCGGCATTGCGGATGATATGCGCATCTGCTGCTTTCAGGCCCAACGTTAGGATCGAGAGGCGCGTATCCATGCAGGTCAGCACCGCCAGCTTGCGCTCCGGCCGGGGCGTCAGTTTGCGCAGTTCATGCGTGCGCGCGTAGATTTCGTTTGCGGCGAGTACTTCGTCGATTACGCTCATGGCCGCAACAGTGTAGCCTAGCTTTCTTTCTACCGCACATCGCGCCTGCGTGCCAACAAGGTTGTCCTACGTGCGCTTTATATCAAGCCGCTCTCTTTGCCCAGTTTGAACGCTTCAATGGCCGCGCCTCGCGCCCCGGCGGTATCTCCATTCGGGATGACGTAGATCGGGATGCCGGCCTGCTCAGCGCGCTGCGTCGGCATGCCCGCGCGGATCTCTTCAATGAACCAACGTTGAAACTCGGGACTTGCTTCAATCGCGCCGCCGCCCACGATCAGCGCATCGGGATCGAATGTGTTCACCATTTCGTCGAAGAACAATCCAAGGGCATGGGCCTGCACACGAAACACTTCCCGGCTAAGCGCGTCGCCTTTGTCCGCCAGCCCGCGCACCAGTTTCGCCGCCTGATGAATATCGACTTTGGCCAACTCATGCCCCGGATAGCGCGGAAGAAAATACGGCAAGATAGTTTTCTCGATCGCAGTGAGCGAGCAAAGCGATTCCAGGTCTCCGGTGCGCCCGCAATTGCAATGCGGCGCGATTCCGCTGGTTCCCGCGATGCTCTGATACGGAATCAACACATGCCCCAATTCTCCGCCAAATCCGTTTTTCCCTTTCACCACATTGCCATCCAGGATGATGCCGCCGCCGTTCCCTGTGCCGATGATGATGGAGATCGATGTTTCCTTGCTGTTCGCGCCAAAGATGGCGTAGTGGCCCCAGAGTGCCGCCGCGTTGGCGTCATTCAGATAGCACACCGGCTTTCCAATCTTGCGAGCCAACCCTTCGCGAATGTCGTAGCTCGCCCACTGCGCGTGAACGAAATTTGTCGAGCCTCGCGCGCTGAACTGTCCCGCCGCGCTGGCCGGACCCGGCGTATCCAGGCCTACCGCGACCACGTCGACAAGGTCCACACCCACTCGATCCGCAGCGATCTTCAGTCCATCCGCGATCTGCTGCAGGCAAACGTCAGGCCCTTGTTTGGAAAGAGCGGGATGCTCGCAGAGGCCTTCAATCAAAAACCATTCCTGCTGGTCCAACAAGGTGTAGTTAACGGCGGTCCCGCCAAGATCCACTCCGGCCACGACTGTCACGCTGGTTCTCCTTCAAATGGGGTGTTTCCTGGCCCAGCCTAACAGAAACCCGCCAGCCCAGCCGTGAAATTCGCTCGATTTGCATCGGATGAATCGCGCCGCCCGTGTGTGTCGGTGATACAATCGGGCAGAGACCGATCATGAGCAAATCAGACTTGGTTGCCTTAGCCTGTAGTTCCCTTCTTGTCATCGGAATCATCGCTTACCGCTTGCTGTGGATGGCTTCCGGAACTGCAAGCGCTGCGGGACTTGGCCGCCTGCCGATGCTACCGAAAGGTTTGCGACGCTGGCTTTTTGACGAGCGCCGCGACAGCCACGTTTAGCATCCCGTGTCGCCCGCCATCCTGCCATTTCCTCACGGCAACTGCCATTCCGCTTATTGCGCGAAGTAAGGCATAATCCCTTTCCAGCGCAAGGAAGTCAGGAGCCTCTGTGAATCGCATAACCCCTCTCCACTTGGCTCGACGTCTCTCTCTTTTCGTTTTTTTATTGTTGCTTCCATCACTCGCGACCGCACAGTCCAAACACAATCCCGTCGCTGACACTGGGTGGCCGACGTACAGCAACGATCCCGGTGGCACTCGCTATTCCCCGGCGAAGCAGATTGACCGTAGCAATGTGTCGCAACTGAAAGTCGCCTGGACGTTTCGCACCGGAGCCTTGCCGCACGACGAAGAACTCGATCACAAAGCGGCTTTCGAAGCCACACCGATCCTGGTCGATGGAAAACTCTTTCTCAGCACTCCTTACGATCACGTGATTGCGCTGAACCCGGTCACCGGCGAAAAACTTTGGGAGTACGATCCAAAGTTGGAGCTACCCTATGGCGCCTCTGAAGTCACTTCGCGTGGCGTGGCGGCATGGCGCAGCACCTCCGCTAAAACCAGCGGCCCCTGCGCGCTACGAATTTTCATCGGCACACTGGATGCGCGGCTGATCGCTCTCGACGGCTCCACGGGAAAACCCTGCGCGGATTTTGGCACGAATGGTGAAGTCGATCTCACAAACGGAGTGAGGCTACGCGATCCCGGCGATTATCAGGTCACTTCCGCGCCATCGATCTACAAAGATTTGGTGATCACGGGATCATCTATTGGAGACAACCGCGCCGTGACCCTGGAGCGCGGCATCGTCCGTGCGTTTGATGTACGTACGGGAGCGCTGCGCTGGTCCTGGGATCCCATCGCGCCCTGGGCAACACAAACAAACCCGCGCACTGGCGCCGGCAATGCCTGGTCCACGCTCTCCATCGATCCTGAACACGGCCTCGTCTACATCCCCACCGGCAGCGCCAGTCCGGACTATTTCGGCGGCATTCGCAAAGGTGACAACAAGTGGGCTGATTCCGTGGTCGCGCTGAAAGCTTCGACCGGCGAATTTGTGTGGGGCTTCCAAGTCATCCATCACGACCTTTGGGATTACGACGTCGCCTCGCAGCCGGCCCTGTTCCCCTGGAAAGATGGCACGCCCGCAATCGCCATCACCTCAAAGACTGGCCGCGTCTTTGTGTTGAATCGGCTGACCGGTGCGCCGCTCCTGCCAGTTCACGAACAGCCCGTACCCAAGAGCGACATTGCTGGAGAAGAATCTTGGCCGACGCAGCCCGCTTCTACAATTTCACTGGTGCCAGAAACACTGTCGCCAGCGGATGCCTGGGGCAAAGACGAGCAGGAGCGCCAGTGGTGCGAGGAAAAAATCAAAGCGGCGAAGACCGGAGAAATTTTCACTCCGCCCACTTTGCAGGGCACGATGGTATTCCCCAGCAACGTGGGAGGCGTGAACTGGGGCAGCGCGGCCTATGATCCGCAGCGCCACCTGCTTTTTGTGGACACCAACCGCCTGATCATTTTCGTGACGCTGATCCCACGCGACAAATTCCAGGACGCGCGCGCCAACGCCCCGGAGTCCGACCGCCTGCACGGAGAGTTCGCGCGCCAGACCGGAGCACCCTTCGGCATGTTTCGCACGCCGTTGCTTGCACCCAGCGGCCTGCCTTGCAATCCTCCGCCCTGGGGCACAGTAACAGCTGTGGATTTGTTCACCGGGAAAAAGTCGTGGGACGTGCCATTGGGAAGCTACCTCCCCGGCAAGAATACGGGTACGATCACCCTCGGCGGCCCCATGGTGACGGCCGGAGGGTTGGTATTCACCGCCGCGGCTATGGACAATTTCTTGCGCGCCTTTGATTCCGACTCTGGCCAGGAAGTGTGGAAATACCAATTACCCGCCGGAGGCCAAGCCACACCCATGACGTACACCATCAACGGCAAACAATACCTGGTCATCGCCGCCGGAGGCCACGGCAAGCTCGGCACAAAGCAAGGGGACTACGTGTTAGCCTTCGCTCTGCCGTAGCAACGCTGTGTCCCGAGAAACCCTTCACGTCGGACTCTCGCCTGATTCTTTCAAATACTGAGGAAGGGATTGGATATTCGCAAGTTGCCGATCTGCTGACCGTGCTGAAGGTCTTCGGTGTACAGGACCTCGCACTGCCCTTCGATTGCTGAGGCGATTATCAGGGAATCGTACCAAGACGATTTAAGCCTGGCCGCGATGCGCAGAGCCTCCCCATACAAAGCCTGCGAGGAGTGCACGGCAAGAATCGGGCGAAACGTCATGGACAGGTATTGCTCCGCGTCTGCGTGCGTCATGGGTTCCGCAAAGCGGCGCAAGGCCACATTGAAAAACTCCTGGACAACCTGAAAGCTCACAATTCCATTTCTGGTCTGTATCGCTTGGCGGATCAACTGCCCAGCACATTGAGCTTTCTTAGGTGCGGTCCCATCGAAGGAGTAAACGAATATATTGGTGTCCAGAAAGAACCTACCGCTCATTCATCTCGTCCCTGCTGAAGCGCCTCCCGGACTTCACATGCTTTAGCCGACGCATCAGAGCGTCAAATTCCTGCGTACTGCCGCTCCGAGTGGTGAATTGTTCCAGCCATTCCCGGAAAATCGCGTTAAGCGTTTTGTGCTGAGACTTTGCGATGAGCCGCGCCTGTTCGATCAGATTCTCGTCGGCGCTCAACGTGATGTTTTTCATACGGATATAGTGTACACGATTATCGTGTGCCAAGCTATGGAAATAGCATTTCCGCATTGGAGCCGCCGCGTTTCTCCGAGCTTCGTTGACCCTCGCGCGCTGCTAACTTATAATTTCTATGCAGGTTATGCCGAGATAGCCCGCCGGATTACCACGGGGTGATTCCAGAAATTTCCGTAAATGGTGGTGCGGGGTAAGAATCGCAATTCGTGTATCTTGCGCGCAATGGCCGCGGCGTCTGGCCTCGATAATTTTGGATCTGCAAAAAGGGAGAACTTGAGATGGCGGAAGCAACGTGCCGGAAAGAATTGGACCTGGAAATTCCGGCTGAGGAGGTAACCAAAGCCACGGAAAAAGTAGCTAAGGATTTTGCCAAGATCGCGCGCGTGCCCGGCTTTCGTCCGGGAAAAGCGCCGATTTCCCTGATCAAAAAGCGTTTCGCCAGCGACATCAAGGGTGAAGTATTGCAGACGCTGGTGCCGGAACACGTGGAAAAAGCCGTCGCCGAGCAGAAGCTTACCCCCGTCTCGCAGCCGCAAGTCGACAAGCTTGAATACAGCGAAGGCCAGCCGCTGAAATTCCGCGCCTCGTTTGAAGTGCTGCCGGAATTTGCGCTGGGCGACTACAAGAACATGGAAATCGAGATGCCCGAAATGGCCATCACCGACGAAAGCGTGGCCAACACTCTCGCGGAAATGCAGCAGCGCGCCGCCGCATTCGCTCCGGTGGAAGGCCGCGCGGTTCAAAACGACGATTTCGTCCAGGTGAAACTCCTCGGCACCCCGGAAGGCGGCGGCGAACCCCTGCAGGCCGAGAGCGTGCTCTGCCACGTGGGCGCCGAAGAGACCATGGAGCCCTTCAACGAGAATTTGCGCGGCGCCAATGTCGGCGATCATAAGAATTTCGACGTGGAATATCCCGCCGACTATCCCGACGCCAAGCTCGCCGGCAAGAAATTCAACTACAGCGTGGATGTCCTCGGTATCAAGACCAAAAAGCTTCCCGAACTGAACGATGAATTCGCTAAAGATGTCAGCGATGCCACCTCTCTCGACGAATTGAAGACCAAAGTCCGCGAAGGTCTGGAGCACGAACGCGACCATCGCCAGAAAGAACTGCAGCGCGAGAAAATCATCGCCGAACTGGTCAAGCTCCACGATTTCCCTGTGCCAGAATCGCTCGTCGAGCATCAAATGGATGTTCGGTTGGAACGCGTAGTACGTTCATTGGCACAACAAGGCGTGGATCCCAGAGCGGTCAATGTCGACTGGGTCAGCTTGCGCAAGCGCCAGGAAGAGCGCGCGAAGGATGACGTGAAGGCTGAATTGGTGATTGATCGCATCGCCACCGAAGAAAAGATCGATGTCACCGAGGAAGAACTGCAGCACGAACTGGAACACGCGGCCAGCCATAGTGGCGAATCCGCCGAAGCGATTCGCGCCCGTTTGACAAAGCAGGGTGCGCTCGATAGGATGAAGGCGAAGCTGCGCAGTGACAAAACCGTGGATTGGCTGGCGCAAAATGCGCGGGTCAAAACAGTCGCAGCAAGCGCTAAGTGATTCCAACCCCGGCTTTACAGGCAAACTCTCTCACATGAAAAACTTTGACGACGATCCGCAATATCGCGCCACCACTCTAGTGCCGATGGTTGTAGAACAGACCAGCCGCGGCGAGCGCGCCTATGACATTTACTCGCGCCTGCTGAAAGAGCACATCATTTTTATCGGTACGCCGATCGACGACCATGTCGCCAATCTGGCCACCGCGCAAATGTTGTTCCTGCAAGCGGAAGATCCAGAAAAGGACATTCAGCTGTACATCAATTCACCAGGCGGCTCTATCACTGCCGGTTTCGCAATTTATGACACCATGCAGTTCGTCAAGCCCGACGTGGTGACCACCTGCGTCGGCCAGGCGGCCTCCATTGCCGCGGTTCTGTTGGTCGGCGGCGCGCCCAAGAAGCGCTTTTCGTTGCCGAACTCGCGCATCCTGATTCACCAGCCGTGGATGAGCGGACTCGGCGGGCAAGCTACGGACATCGACCTTCATGCCAAGGAAATCCTGCGCATGCGCTCGACCATCAACCAGATCCTGGCCAAACATACCGGTCAGCCGGTGGAGCGCATCGAAAAGGATGTCGAGCGCGATTACATCATGAATCCCGAACAGGCCAAGGATTACGGGATGATCGATGAGATCATCTTCAAGCATCGCTAGGAATTTCTGCATTGGCTTTTTGCAATAAGCGAGACAGATCATTCGCCAGGGTGGTTTCTCCTGATTCAAAGTTGTCCACAGCGAGTTCCTGATAGACGGCATCGAGTGCGATATTCTGTTTCGCAGGAGATAATTTCGGCCTACAATGAAGTTTCGTGGCTTCAGGGAACGACCTTGAGGAGAGGCCTGCTCAAACGTGAAAAAATATAGCCCAGACGAACCGCTTCGCTGTTCCTTCTGCCACAAAACGCAGGAACAGGTAGAAAAGCTGATCAGTTCGCCTTCCGACTACCCTCGCGCGTACATCTGCAACGAGTGCGTGGGCGTTTGCCAGACCATTCTGGAAGACGAAAAGCGCGAGCAAGCCGCCGCTCCGGCCCGTCGCCTGCCCCGTCCTCCGGAGATCAAGCAGTTTCTGGACAGCTACGTCATTGGGCAGGATCGCACGAAGAAAAAGCTCGCCGTCGCCGTCTATAACCACTACAAGCGCATTTTCCTGAACAAGCAGCCGGGCGAAGTGGAACTCAGCAAGTCCAATATTCTGTTGATCGGCCCGACCGGCACTGGCAAAACCCTCCTGGCGCAGACGCTTTCACGGATGCTGGATGTTCCGTTTGCCATCGTCGATGCCACCACGCTCACCGAAGCAGGTTATGTCGGTGAAGACGTGGAAAACATCATCCTGAAGTTGCTGCAAGCGGCCGATGGCGATGTTCAAAAGACCCAGCAGGGCATCATTTATATCGACGAAATCGACAAGATTGCCAAGAAGGACGAAAACCCGTCCATCACCCGCGACGTAAGCGGCGAAGGTGTGCAGCAGGCTTTGCTGAAGATTCTCGAAGGCACCATTGCCAACGTGCCTCCCCAGGGCGGCCGCAAGCATCCGCACCAGGAATTTACCCCCGTAGACACCACGAACATCTTATTTATATGCGGCGGCGCATTTGTCGGTCTGGAAAAGACCATTGAGCGCCGTGTCGGCCGCCGGTCTCTCGGTTTCCATACCGATGCGGCTCCGACCACCGCGCAGCGCCGCAACACGGATTTGCTGGAACAAGTCCAGCCAACCGACCTGATCAAATACGGGCTCATCCCCGAATTTGTGGGCCGCTTGCCTGTCGCCGGCGTGATGAGCGATCTCGATAAGGGCGCTCTCATGAAGATTCTCACCGAACCCAAGAACGCTTTGCTCAAGCAGTATCAGCGGCTTTTCGAGTTCGAAAACGTGCGCCTGCGCTTTACCGACGACGCCCTGGAGACTGTGGCGGAGTTGGCACTTCAGCGCAAAGTTGGCGCGCGCGGCTTGCGTATGATCCTCGAAGACCTCATGCTGGAACTGATGTATCACCTGCCGATGCAGAAGAGAGTGCGCGACTTCGTGGTCACCGCCGATATGGTGCGCGGTCGCGAGATCAATTGGACTTTGCTCGAAAAGGCTGGATGACGGCCGCTTTGGGCAACTGAGGGAGTTTCAGGGGCCTGCATGTTCAACCGGGAAAAACAGGAAATGAAACGCGTACCAATGATGCCGGTACGGGACATGGTCATCTTTCCGCAACAGATGACGCCGTTCATCGTTGGGCGGGAAGCCAGCGTCCGCGCGCTCGAAGAGGCCCTTGCGGGTGACAAGAAGATTTTCCTGTCCACCCAACATGACGCTTCGATCGATGATCCCAAGCCTGAGGAAATCTACGCGGTCGGCACTTTGGCGAATATCGTCCAAAGCGTGAAGCTGCCGGACGGCAATATAAAGGTTCTCGTTGAAGGCGTGGAGCGCGCCCGCGCGGTCTCCATCAACACGGAAGAAGGATTCTTCCGCGCCAACCTTCGCCTTCTGGCTGCTCGCATCGAAGTAACTCCCCAAGTCGAACAGCTTGTTACGAAGGTCACCAACCTCTACGAGCAGTTCATCAAGCTCTCCCAGAGTCTGAATTACGACACTATGATCGCCGCGGCTCGCGTCGACGATCCCGCGCGTTTGTCGGACACCATCGCCGCCAATCTGCAGCTTCCCGTGGACGAGAAGCAAGACCTGCTGGAAACCGCCGATCCCCTCGAACGCCTTAACCGCGTCGCCGACATTCTGGAAATCGAACTGGAAAAGCTGAACGTCGACCGCAACATCAATACCCGCGTGAAGCGCCAGATGGAGCGCGCGCAAAAAGAGTATTACCTCAACGAAAAACTGAAAGCCATTCAGAAGGAATTGGGCCGCGGCGAAAAGAATGAAGTTGAAGAGCTGAAGAAAAAGATTGATGCCGCCGGCATGTCCAAAGAAGTGCACGAGAAGGCCATCGCCGAACTGAAGCGCCTGGAACTCATGCCGCCGATGTCCGCCGAATCCACCGTCAGCCGCAATTATGTGGACTGGCTGATTGCTGTGCCCTGGAAAAAGCGTTCGAAGGAAATTCGCGATATCAAGGCCGCCGAAGAAATTCTGAATAACGAGCACTATGGCCTGGAAAAGGTCAAGGAACGTATCCTCGAGTTCCTCGCCGTGCGCCAACTGGTGAAGAATCCTAAAGGTTCGATTCTGTGCTTCGTCGGACCTCCGGGCGTTGGCAAAACTTCGCTTGCCATGTCCATCGGCCACGCTACCGGCCGTAAATTCGTTCGTGTTTCCCTCGGCGGCGTACGCGATGAAGCCGAAATTCGCGGCCATCGCCGCACCTATATCGGCGCTCTGCCCGGCCAGATCATCCAGATGATGAAGAAGGCCGGCACCGTGAATCCGATTTTCGTCCTGGACGAAGTCGACAAAATGTCCACCGACTTCCGTGGCGATCCTTCCGCGGCACTTATGGAAGTCCTCGATCCTGAGCTAAACCACGCGTTCACGGATCATTATCTGGACGTCGAATACGATCTCTCCAAGGTCATGTTCGTCTGCACAGCCAACGTGCTGCACACCATTCCGCAGCCTTTGCAGGACCGCATGGAAATCCTGCGCCTGCCCGGATACACCGAGCAGGAAAAGCTCGAAATCGCCAAACGCTTCCTGGTGAAGCGCGCGCGCGAAGCCACCGGCTTGACGGAGAAAAACCTCACGCTCACCGACGATGGTTTGCTCCACTTGATTCGGCACTACACCCACGAAGCCGGTGTGCGCAACCTCGAGCGCGAAATTCAGAATATCGCGCGCAAGATGGCGCGCCGCGTGGTCACCGAGGGGCCCGAAACCGTGATCGAAATCACGCCTGATAACATCAAGGACTACCTCGGCGTCCTGAAGTACCGCGAAATGTGGCTGGAGAAGCAAAACGAAATCGGCTTGGCCACTGGTCTTGCGTGGACCGAAGTCGGCGGCTCCGTGCTAGCCGTCGAAGCCACCATTATGGAAGGCAAAGGTCGGCTGACGCCCACTGGCAAACTCGGCGAAGTAATGCAGGAATCCGCGCAAGCCGCTATGAGCTATGTTCGATCGCGCACCGATCAGTTCGGCCTACAAAAAGACTTCTACCGCACGCTCGATATTCACGTCCACGTGCCCGAAGGCGCCATTCCGAAAGACGGCCCTTCCGCCGGCATCACTATCTGCACTTCCATCGTCAGCGCGCTTACCCGCAATGCGGTGCGTTGCGACGTAGCCATGACCGGCGAAATCACCTTGCGCGGCAAGGTTCTCCCCATCGGCGGCGTCAAAGAAAAGCTATTGGCAGCCCACCGAATGGGCTTGCGTACCATCATACTTCCGAAGGATAATGAGAAAGACCTTGCGGAAATCCCCCAGGAGATATTCTCCAGCCTGACGATACACGCCGTGGAAACCATGGATGAAGTGTTGCAGATTGCGCTGGAACGGCCGATTGTGCCGCTGGAACACCCTGGGGTTGCGCCTGTAACCGAACCGTACACTGGCGCCGATAAAGACACGAGTTTGACCAACTAAGCAGTCTTTCAGGCACGGCCTGCACCCGCGGGCTGCTGATTGGTTCAGGTCTGGAACTGCTTCCGGTTGAAGACAGTCTGGTTTGCCCGCCCTGGCGGCGTGTCGGTGCCGCTGGAAGGTATACCACCACGCGGTCCAGTTCCGGAAAAATACGGTCAAGTTCCATCATCACCACATCACTAAAGTCAGGATATATGGCAAAAGAAACCAACTCTGAAGCAAATAAAGAAGTGAGCATCAGCCTTGCTGAGCTCAAGGAAAAGAACATCACCGATCTGGCCAAGATCGCCAAGGAATTGAATATTCCCGGCGCCAGCGGTATGCGCAAGCAGGAGTTGATCTTTCAGATCCTCCGGGCGCAGACGGAGAAAAGTGGCTTGATCTTTTCCGAAGGCGTTCTCGAGTGCCTCCCGGACGGCTTCGGCTTCCTGCGCGCCCCGGAATATAACTATCTTCCGGGCCCGGACGACATCTACGTCTCTCCTTCGCAGATTCGCAAGTTCGATCTGCGCACCGGCGACACCGTTTCCGGCCAGGTGCGGCCTCCCAAAGATGGCGAGCGCTATTTCGCATTGATCAAAGTCGAAGCGGTCAATTTCGAAGATCCCGAAGTCGCGCGCAACAAGATTTTCTTCGACAACCTCACGCCGCTTTACCCGCAGGGCCGCCTGAAGATGGAAACGGTGAAGGAAAACCTCACCGGACGCGTCCTCGACCTTCTCTGCCCTGTGGGCAAAGGCCAGCGCGGTTTGATTAACGCGCCGCCACGCACCGGTAAGACCATGATGCTGCAGTCCATCGCCAATTCCATCACAGTAAACCATCCGGAAGTCGCGCTCATCGTTCTTCTCATCGACGAACGCCCTGAAGAAGTTACGGACATGCAGCGCACCGTAAAGGGCGAAGTGATCAGCTCCACCTTCGATGAACCGCCGCAGCGCCACATTCAAGTGGCGGAAATGGTTCTGGAAAAGGCCAAGCGCCTGGTCGAACACAAGCGCGACGTGGTCGTGCTCCTCGACTCCATCACCCGTCTCGCTCGCGCTTACAACGCCGTCACGCCGCCTTCCGGCAAAGTGCTCTCCGGCGGTATTGACGCCAATGCCTTGCAGCGCCCGCGCCGCTTTTTCGCCGCCGCGCGCAACGTCGAAGAAGGCGGCTCGCTCACCATCATCGCCACTGCGTTGATTGACACCGGTAGCCGCATGGACGACGTCATCTTCGAAGAGTTCAAGGGCACCGGTAACATGGAAATTTATCTGGACCGCCGACTCGCCGATAAACGCGTCTTCCCTGCAATCGATATTCAGCGTTCCGGCACGCGTAAGGACGAGCTGCTGCTCCCGCCCGACGAGCTCAGCCGCGTATGGGTGTTGCGTAAGGTGCTAAGCCCGCTTTCGACCGTCGAAGCCATGGAGCTGCTCCTCAGCCGCTTGACCAAGTCGAAGTCCAACAATGAATTCCTCGGCTCCATGTCAGCCCCGGCCTAGGAAAAAAGCAGTTTCGTACGGCACCCTCCCTTTCCCCAGGGCGTGAGACTCTGCCTTGGTGGTACCGTATCGTGAAAATACGTCGATAGATTTCGGGCGAGGAGTGTCCGAATGCACGAACGGTTTATTGCGCGCCAACCCATTTTTGACAAACGCCTGCAGGTGTTTGCCTACGAGCTGCTGTTCCGCGGCGGTCCGGAGAATTATTTCCAGC
Organism: Candidatus Acidiferrales bacterium; assembly: GCA_963701055.1. GTDB lineage: Bacteria > Acidobacteriota > Terriglobia > Acidiferrales > UBA7541 > Acidiferrum. Next base: position 4,274,976 of record OY969563.1, read on the forward strand.
CTTACCGGAACGCCTCCTCGAGCGTGATCGCCGATTCCATCACCCTGTTTGACCTGCAAAATCTCACCGGCCATGCCCGGGCATTTGTGAATGTCGACGAACTGGCGCTGCGCCTCGGTGCCCCCAAGCTCCTGCCGCCGGAGCGTATCGTCGTGGAAATTCTGGAAACGGTGAGTCCCACGGACGAAATCGTGGCCATCTGCCGTGACCTACGCACCGCCGGCTACGTTCTGGCCCTAGACGATTTCGTCGACCAGCCGAAAATGGCCCCTCTGGTCGAGCTGGCGCAATTTCTTAAAGTCGATTTCCGGTTGCTGGACGCTGACGCCCGCGAAAAGTTGGCCAGGAAATATGCCGAAGGGAAAGCTTCTCTCCTCGCCGAAAAAGTGGAAACCGAACAGGAGCTGGCGGAAGCCCGCCAACTTGGCTTCTCTTATTTTCAGGGCTATTTCTTCTGTAAGCCTTCCATGATCGAGACGCGCGAAATTCCGGGCGACAAGTTGTTGCAGCTCGAACTGCTGAACGCCGTGGCCGCCCCCGAACTCGACTACGCGGCCATCGAACAATTGCTGAAGCGCGAGCCTTCCCTGCTCTATCGCCTGCTGCGTTATCTGAACTCCCCTTTGCTCGGTCTGCGCGCGGAAATCCAGAGCGTTCGCCACGCGCTTTCCATGCTGGGCGAAGATGAATTTCGGCGCTGGGTGTCCGTCTTCGCGGTCGTGGCCATGAGCGCGGGCAAGCCGCCGGAACTTGTGCGCACCGCCCTCACTCGCGCCTATTTTTGCGAGGATTTCTCGAGCGCCGTGGGTATGAATTCGAAAAAATCCAGCCTGTTCCTGATGGGCTTGCTGTCGATCACCGATGCCCTGCTGGACAAGCCCATCGGTGAAGTGCTTCGCTCCTTGCCCGTCGCCCAGGAAGTAAAAACTGCGCTCAACGGCGGCGAAAACCGCTTCCGCGATGTTTACGACTTGCTCCTCTCGCTCGAGCGAGCCGAGTGGTCGCAGCTTTCCGGCCACGTCGAACGCCTCGGTTGCAACGAAGATACAATCCCGGGCTCTTACGAATCCGCCCTCCAGAAAGCTTCCGCCTCGGGAATGTAGCGTCCTATCACCCGCCACGAAAAATAAAACATTGTCATCCCGAGCGAAGAGAGGGATCTGCTCTTCTCGCGGCCCACATTTCAATTTTCCATTTTCGCTTTTCAAATTTCCCATTTCCATAAAGATGGGCGCAACAGCTTGTCGCCGCCGCGCCCGGTTGTGATTCCTCCTCGGAATCGTTCTACTCCGCCGCTTCCTTTTCCACGCCCGCGATGTAGTCCACCACCCGCTCGGACCATCCATCGATGTGCGTCCAGCCATTCCCATAGCTGATGCCCGGCTTGTACGGCGCCACGTTCACCACGTAGGCTTTCGCCGTCCACGCCGGCAGGATTCCGTCGTGCGATTGTTCGTCTGTGATCACGATCAGCCGGTCCAGCTTGCGCCAGTCCGCCTTCTCGTGAAGTTGCGTCAGCGCGCGCTTCAGGTATGTCCCCGAGTGCGCCTGAGACTTCGTGACCGCGTCGCGCAGGGCGAATCCGCGCCGCGGCGGCAATTCCACGCAAGTGTCGGAGAAGCTGGCGATCGCAAATTCATCGCTCTTCTCCCGCAGCAGAATCGCCAGGCCTGCGGCCGCGTCCATTCGCGTGGCTTCGCCTTTGCCAGACAAGCGGTAGTCCATCGACCCGGACACGTCGACCACCAGCCCCGTCGCTCCCGGAAGCTTCTCGAGTCCGCTGATACCTTTCAGCATCGCTTCCTCGATCGCTTCCTCAAGCTTCGGTGCGTAGCGCGCCGCCGTCACGAAACGAAACGGCAGAGCGCGCGCCACGCCCTTGCTGAGCCGCTCGCGGATCAGCTTCGGCGAAACGCCCGCAGCCGCCATCAGAAGCAGGTTGCGCAGCACCGCCATGCCGCCCAGCTTGCCTTCGCTCAGCAGCCGTTCGAAAGTTTCCTTCTTGTCCTTGCGGGCAGAAAGCGAAACCTCCCACGTGTCTGGAGCTTCGAGCTTGCCTTCCACGAGCTGCTTCCAGAGCTCCGCCTGTTCCGCATCGCGCGGTTTGGCGTGGCACAGAAACAGCACGTCGCGCAGCGTCACCACGGAATCGCGGTCGTACTTCGCAAGCTGGTAGGCGTCGAATTTCACGAACGCCCGCGCCAGCCCGCGCTTCACTCCCGCCGAAAGCGGCTGCTTCATTTCTCTCCAGTAGAGCGCCACGAACTCGCCGAGTTCGTCCGCGCGCTGGATCACGTGCTCGAGCGTCTCCGCCACAAGTGCCCCGGTGCCTTTGCGCCGCGCCAGCTCGCGCACCAGGAACAGCGGCACGTGACGCAGCTGCATCGCATCGCGCGCCTCAAGGGCCAGCGCCGCCACATCCTCGGGCTTGTTCTCGCGTACAAGCTCGGTGATCCGCGCGGCGATCCCGTTTCCCTTTTCGTAAAACGTGTCTTCCCAGAGCAGGCACGTCAGCACGGTACGCCGCAGTTCCGCCTTTGCGCCGACCTTCTGCGCCACCGCTCCTTCGTGCGCCGCACCGGGAACATCCGCTTCCACACATTCAGTTTCGTCATCATCACCACTCCTCCCTTCTGCGGCTGTGCCGCTCCTTCTTACAAGACTGCTGGACGGGAACAATCGGCCAGGGACTTTAGGCGCTCTGCCATTGAGCTTTCGGCTCGCAAATTACGCCGGGTGGGAATCGAACCCACAACCTCCCGCGTGTCAAGGCGAAGTAACCCTGCCCTACGCCACGTCCAACCTCTTTTGCCTTGCGGCAATCTCTCACTTGCCCGTTACCTGCTTGTGATTCAGTTCACTAACTTCGGAATGCTCGCCTGAATGTGAAATTTGCCGTCCGAGTTGTGGACACAGACCAAATCTCCTTCTCCAATGCGAAGCATCCCAGCCAGCCACTCGGGGATCGCGATCTTCAGGAACTCGCCTTGCACCTCGGAGATGCCACGCGAACACTCGACCAGCTGCGCGCCTCCGTAATCGAGTGGAATCAACAGCATGAGTTGTCCCGCCACTTTCAACACTTCTCCCTCGAGTGAAACTTTTCCTTCCATGTTCTGGCCCCCTTTCTCGTATTCCTTTCGCTCGAACAATACAAATTCGAACCGGGAGGAAAAAATGAGCAAGGCTGCGAGGCTGACGGCCCCGCTTCGCTTACAGAGTCGAAGTAACCCCGCTCTGCACCATCCCGGTATTTCTTCCGGTGGGAAATGGCGACCCGCGTTTTTATTTCTGAGCTATTGCCCATAGGTGCCGGGTTCTAGCCCGGCCGCCCTGAAGCAAGCGAGAATCGAACTCGCGACCTCCGCAGTTCATCGCCGCGGCGCTCTACCGAAGTAACGCCTACCTTCACCACACCGGAAACTTCTGCGGCGGGAATCATCGGCCCGGGCTTTTAACAATGCTCTGCCATTTGAGCTACGCCGACTTTCGCCGACGGCGGGATTCGAACCCGCACCGCTTGTGCGATGTATCCCGTGCCTTCACCACGCCGCAAACTTTACAAATCCGCACACCTCCACCCTCCTCCGCAAACAGGCATCTCGCTGCATCAGTCACCACCGAACAATTCCGGGAGGAATAACCGTGCACGGAAACGGGATTCGAACCCGAGCCTTGCGGCCTCTACCACGAAGTAGCCGTGAACTTCACCATCCCGGGACAAATTTCCCCGTAACAGTGGCCTTTGTATCGAAATGACTTAAGCGGAGAGTGTTAAAGTCGCGTGTTCGTGCAGACCACGAGACCGGTTCGCCGCGTCATCTTGTTATCGTGACTTGGTTCGTCTTGTCTCATCTTCTGCTTTCCACGCTCAGTGAGGTCCTGCCACAGTTTGCAGCAGAAATTCTGAGGTATCTGCAAAGTAAACGGAGTTCGAAATTCTGTCAAGCCCTATTTTCGACAACCCGCATTTTCATTGGCTATTTCAAGCTAAGTGATTACTTCTCTGTACCTTAGTCCCTCTGCGTGATACCGCAGCGACATCACGCAGCATTTCAATCTTCCATTTTCGCTTTTCTATTTTCTATCGTCGCTTTCCGCTTCTCACACCGGCACTCTCTCGTTCGCCAGAAACACAATCAGCCGTGCCGTCTCTTCAATCCCCATCGCCGTGTTATCGATCAGCACCGCATCCTTCGCTTTCACCAGCGGCGAAACTTTTCTTTCCCGGTCGCGCTTGTCTCTCTCTCTCACTTCCTGCAAAACTTCCAGCAGAGTCAAGCTCTCGCCTTTTTCTTGATGCTCTTTCCATCGCCGCTGCGCGCGAACGTCCGGCGAAGCTTCCAGAAATATTTTCAACTCCGCGCTCGGAAATACCACCGTGCCGATGTCCCGCCCTTCCATCACGACTCCGCCGCCCTGCCCCGCCCGCTGTTGCTCCGCCACCAGCACTTCACGCACACCCGCAATTGTTGCCAGCCGCGACGCCGCCTGCGCCACTTCTCCCGTGCGGATTTCTTCCGTCACTTCCCGCCCGTCCAGAAAAACGCGATTATTCAATCCCGCCGCTTCCTGCTCCGCCGTAGGAGCCTTCAATTCAATGTGCGTTTCGCGCGCCAGCGTTTCCAACTGCGCATCACTTTCCAATGGAATCCCACGCTGCAGCGCCTTCAACGCCACCGCCCGGTACATCGCCCCACTATCCATGTACAAATATCCAAGCATCGCCGCAACCCGGCGCGCCACCGTGCTCTTCCCCGATCCCGCCGGCCCATCAATCGCAATCGTCAACCGTTCTATCATCCCGACTTTCCCCATCACCGGCTCAATCTGCGCCACTACACCCGATGGTCAACCTATTTTCACTTTTCCATTTTCAATTTTCCGTTTTCTCCGTCGCTCGCCACTAACCACTCGCCACTTCTTCAAAACCCCATGATGTTATATCCGCAATCCACGTAAATGGTCTCGCCCGTAATTCCCGAACCGCCATCCGAAAGCAAGAACGTCGCCGTGGCGCCCACTTCCGCCGGATCGACATTCCGCTTCAGTGGCGCTCTCTCCGCATGCGCCTTCAGCATCTCGCCCAACTGCGAGATTCCCCGTGCTGCCAACGTCTTGATCGGCCCCGCCGAAATCGCGTTCACTCGAATCCCTTTCGGCCCCAGATCATTCGATAAATATCGTACCGTGGCCTCCAGCGCCGCCTTCGCCACGCCCATTACGTTGTACTTCGGCACCACCTTCTCCGCGCCGTAGTACGTCATGGTCACAATCCCGCCGCCCTCGGTCATCAACGGAGCCGCCGCCCGCGCCACCGCAATCAGCGAATACACGCTCACATCGTGCGCGATCCGGAACCCCTCCCTGGACGTATTCACAAACTCGCCCTTCAACTCTTCTGCCGGAGCATACGCCACGCTATGCACTAACCCGTGCAGCACGCCATATCGACTCTGCAGCTTCTCGAACAGCGCCGCGATCTGACCGTCAAAACTCACGTCGCAAATGAAGCCATCCGCGCCCGGCAGGTCCGTGATCAGATCCTTGGCTTCCTGTTCCAGCCGCTCGTTTTGATACGTAATCGCCAGCTGCCAGCCCGCCGCGTCCAGTTTCTGCGCAATCGCCCACGCAATACTGCGCTTGTTCGCCAATCCAAAAATCACCGCCGTTTTTTTTCCTTCGCTCACGGTCCCCTCGATATGCTGAAATGTGATTCCCGCTGTTCGATGCCCAATTGCCAATCAAAAGCTCGACCAATTTTCAAATTTCCATTTTCACTTTTCTAAAGATGCTCAGATTCGATGAAACGCCTTCTCGATTTCTTTCACCGAATATCGCAGCACCACCGGCCGCCCGTGCGGACAGCTCATCGGGCAATCCGTTTTCGCCAACGCCGCCAGCAGCCATTCCATTTTCGTCTGATCCAACGGCATGTTCACCTTGATCGCTGCATGACACGCTGTCGACGCCGCAATCTTCGACTGCAGCGTATCGATCGAAATCGCCGCGTTCTCGCGCTCCAGCCCATCCAGAATTTCCATCAACAAATGTTCCGCATCATTCGCCGCGATTCCCGCGGGCACGGACTGGATGGCCACGCTCTTGGGCCCCATCGGTTCCACTTCAAATCCGTTCGCCGTCATTTCCTCGGCGATTTTTTCATAGGTCACCAGTTGCCGCGGCGAAAGCTCCATCACCAGCGGCATCAACATCCTCTGCGCTTCCACTTTGCCCGCGCGACGCGCCTCCAGATGCTGTTCGAACAGCACGCGCTCGTGTGCTACGTGCTGGTCCACGATCCATAGTCCCTCGCCGTTCACGGCTACGATAAAACTCGCGCTCACTTGCCCGAGCGGCTTCAAGTCCGCAATCTGATCCGGCCGAGGCAGCATCGCCGGAGCGTCCGCTCCCACACGCGAAAAATTCTCCGCCCAGTTCGGCTCGCGGCCCGTCAAGCTAGATGTTCCTCCCGGCATAGCGCCAGGACTGAACCCGCCGCCAGGCTCGAACGGAAATCTTTGTGGCACAGGCTGCATCGGCGCAGACGCAAGTTCAAAGCCATTGGCCGGCGCATAATCCGAGCCCACCCCCGATCCAACGCCAAGTTCTTCCATTTCTGGAATGATCGCGCGCGGCACTCCGGAATTCGCATTCGCCTCGATGAATCCGCTGTCGAAGGACGCTGGAGGCGCCGCCGGATTCGCGGCGATATTTCCGGAAGTCGCCGCGGCCGCAAAGCTCGCAATCGGCCGCGTGCTCATCAGCGCCTGGCGAATCGCGTCCCGCGTGAAATCATGCACAAATTGCGACCGCCGGAAGCGCACCTCAATTTTCGCCGGGTGCACGTTCACGTCCACCTCATCGTATGGCATTTCCAGAAACAACAGCGTCGCTGGAAACGCGTTCGGCGGCAGAATATTCCGGTAAGCTTCGTGAATCGCGTGCAGAATCAAACGGTCTCGCACCAGGCGGCGGTTCACAAACACATAAATCCCATTGCGATTCAGCCGCTGCACCGCCGGCCGCGACGTGAATCCGGTCACCGTCAGTGTTGCCGTTTCCTCCCCGGCTTCCATTTCCGGCTCGGTAATCGCCGCGCGAAACGCCGCGGAAGTGGCCGGAATTTCCACCAACTCTTCCAACGCTTGCCGCCCGAACAACTGATACACGCGGTCCGCCAATTTTTCGGCGGATGGACAATTGATAATTTCCTGCGTCGGCGTAGTCAGCGTAAATTGTTTTCCCGGATTCGCCAGCGCGTAGTGCGTGACCAACGAAGCAATATGTCCCAGCTCCGTGGTGTCTGATTTCAGAAATTTCCGCCGCGCCGGCACGCAGTAAAACAGATCCGCTATGCTGATCGTCGTTCCCGGCGGCAATCCCGCGGGCTTCACTCCCACCAGCTTGCCGCCCGCAAATTCCACTCGCGTGCCCTCGGCTTCATTTGAGTCGCGCGTTTCCAGCAGAAGCCGCGAAACTGCAGCGATCGATGGCAGCGCCTCTCCGCGAAATCCCAGCGTCGCAATCGAAAGCAAATCGTCCGCCGTCCGTAGCTTGCTCGTCGCATGCCGTTCGAACGCCAGCAGCGCGTCGTCGTGCGCCATGCCATGGCCGTCGTCGATCACGCGGATCATCCGCTTCCCGCCCATCTCCGTCTCAATCCGCACGGAGCTCGCGCCCGCATCCAGCGCATTCTCCAACAATTCCTTCACCACCGAAGCAGGCCTCTCCACCACCTCGCCCGCCGCGATCTTATTCGCCACCGCCTCCGGCAATATCCTGATCCGACTCATGAGCCCTGCTCTTCAGAAACCAACGGCGTTAGTTCCGGCTCAGCCGCTGTCTCAGCAGATGTATCGCGGTTCGTGCCCTCTTTAGGAGGCAGGGGCTTCAGCCCCTGCGTAAACGCGCTGACAGTTTGGGCTTTAGCCCCTGAAGCAAGGTTTTGGTATTTCTCAGGCACCGGATCCAAGCAAAACCGCCCGCTAACCGATGAATAGGGCCAATCCTCCACGCGTTCGCAAAGCCTGGCCTTCACAGGATTCATGTGAATGTAATTCGCTTTTGCCTTCAGGTCTTCCCTGTCTCGTATCGTCCAGTCGTGAAACCCAACCTGCCAGATTTCCATTCTGTTCCCGCGCTCTTTGTGAATCCGATGAGAACTCCCGCCTTTGACCAGTTGGACGGCCTTCTCCAGGCTGGTTTCAGAATTCGGAGTCAGAATCAAATGCACATAGTCTGGCATGATTACAAATTCGTGTAACAGGTACGCCCCCGAGTCGCGATAGTGAAGAAACGTGCTTATCATTATCTCCGCGACCTCGTTGACTTGAAAGAGAGCGCGACCTTGCCAGCATTTCGTAGTAATAAAGTAGGAGGCACCAGGAACAGTTCTGTGTGCTGGAGTCAACATCACAACCTCCCTTCAGGGGCTGAAGCCCGATTCCTTGCCGCCGCTACTCCGGGGCTGGAAGCCCCGGTCTCCTAAGGAAACGCTAAAAGCTTGGATTTCGGCTGGTCCATCAGGGCCCTTGGTCTCCTATCCTTTGGGTTTTTCTTTAATGCTTATCCCCAACTGATCCAGTTGCTGCTCGTCCACATCGCTGGGCGATTCCGCCATCAAGTCCTGCGCCGCCGTCGTCTTTCCGAACGCGATCACTTCGCGAATCGACTTCTCGCCGGAAAGTAACATGGCAATGCGATCCACGCCGAGCGCGATCCCTCCGTGCGGAGGCGTCCCATACGTCAGCGCATCCAGGAAAAATCCGAAGCGCTTCCGCAATTGTTCTTGTGTCAATCCCAACGCCTTGAACAAGCGTTCCTGCACGTCCTGCCTGTGGATTCGAATGCTCCCCGATCCCAGCTCATAGCCGTTTAGCACCAGGTCGTAACCCTTCGACCGCACTTCCCACGGCGCGCTCTCCAGCTTTTCCAAATCCTCATCAACAATTCCAGTGAACGGGTGCTGCGCGCTCACCCAAGTCTTATCGCTCTCGCTCCATTCAAACAGTGGAAATCCCGTCAGCCACAAAAACTTCCATTGCGTCTTGTCGATCACGCCCAGCGCTTCGCCCAATTGCAGCCGCAGTTGCCCCGCCACCAGCGCCGCCGCTTCCGTGCCCTTGATCTGTTCCTTCGCCGACACCGCAACGACCAAATCGCCCGTCTTCGCCCCACACGCCTCGGCAAGCTTCTTCACGTTTTCCGCGCCGATCAGTTTTTCCACCGTTGACGTCGTACCCTCGGGCGCCAGCTTCACGAAATACGCCCCCCGTGCGCCGGCCGCCTTGGCCTTCTCCGTCAATTCGTCCAACTGCTTCCGCGAATAGCTCGCCCCGCCCGGCGCTGCCAGCGCAAACACGTTCCCTTCAATCTGCAATTTCTGTTGAGCCTCGGGTGGAAAACAATCCGTCACCGCGTGCAACTCCATCCCAAACCGTAAATCCGGCTTGTCGCTGCCATATTTCCGAATCGCATCCTTGTACAGCATGTGCGGAAACGGCGCACTCGCTTGAATCCCCGCCGCCGCGCACACGCGGACCATCACGTTTTCAATCACATTGAAAATGTCTTCCTGCCGGGGAAACGACATCTCCAGATCCAACTGCGTAAATTCCGGCTGCCGGTCCGCGCGCAAATCCTCGTCGCGGAAACACTTCACGATCTGAAAATAGCGGTCCAACCCGCCAATCATCAGGATCTGTTTGAAAATCTGCGGCGATTGCGGCAAGGCGTAGAATTGTCCGTGATGCACGCGGCTAGGCACCAGATAATCGCGCGCGCCCTCCGGCGTCGAACGCGTCAACATCGGCGTTTCCACTTCGATGAATCCCATTTCGTCCATCGCCTTGCGCATTTCCAGCACGATTTTGTGGCGCAGCGCCAGGTTCTGATGCGGTTTCGGCCTCCGCAAATCCAGATAGCGGTAACGCAACCGGGTTTCTTCCGCCGCGTTAATTTCCTCTTCAATCGGAAATGGCGGCGTCTTCGCCGTATTCAAAATGTGCAGCTTTGACGCAACCAGCTCAATCTCCCCCGTGGCAAGCTCGGGATTCGGCCGCTCGCGCTTGACGATTTTTCCTTCCACTGCCACAACAAATTCGCTGCGGGCCTGTTCCGCCTTCGCGTGCGCTTCCGATTGCGTCTCTTTGTTGAACACAACCTGCACAATTCCGGAACGGTCGCGCACATCCAGAAACAGCAAATTCCCCAGGTCCCGCCGCCGGTGCACCCAGCCCATCACCACCACATCGCGCCCCGCATCCGTCGCTCGCAACGCCCCGCAATAATGTGTTCGCTTCAAATTTCCCAAAAAGTCCAGCACAGTCGTTTCCCCTCAATCCCTTCGCTCAGAAAGACAAACCCGCGTTGCTCTTCAAAAACTCCAACAATTCCGCCTCGCTGTACTTCACCTGCGAACCATCCGCCAGAGTCTTCAACGTCCACTGCCCGCTCGCCACTTCATCTTCGCCCAGAATCAACGCGTATCGCGAGCCCAATCGATCCGCTTGCCCCAGCGCCTTCCCGAATTTCTGCTCCAGCGCCGGCAATTCCACCCGCAACCCCGCCTCGCGCAATTTCCGCGCCGCCTCAATCGCGGTAGCCTGCGCCTTCTCGCCCAGCCACGCGATGTACACGTCGCGTCCCTGCACCGCGCCGCCCTTCCCCGCTTCCTGCAGCGAAAGGATCAGCCGGTCCTCGCCAATCGCAAATCCAATTCCCTTTGTCGGTGGCCCGCCCAGCAATTCCACCAATCCATCGTAGCGCCCGCCCCCGCATACCGCATTTTGCGAACCCAGTCCTTGCGCAGTGATTTCAAACGTCGTGCGCATATAGTAGTCCAGCCCGCGCACCAATCTCCAATTTTCGCGAAATGCCACGCCACGCAATTCCAGTTGCCGTTTCACTTCCGCATAATGTTTCGCGCATTCATCGCACAGGTGATCGGCAATCCGCGGCAACGTCGCGATGATCGCCTGCTCGTGTTCCAGCTTCGAATCCAGCACGCGCAGCGGATTCGTTTCAATGCGCCGCCGGCTATCTTCGCCCAGCTTGTCTTTCACTTCCTCCAGCGCCTCGCGCAGCTTCTCCACGTAAGCCCGACGGCATACCAGCTTGCCCTCGACAGGCGCCGCGCTGTGCCCGATCGAGTTAATCTCCAATTGCACGCTCGGCAATCCCACTCGCGCAAACAGCGTCATCACCATTTCGATGACTTCCGCATCAATCCCCGGTGCATCCGACCCGCCGAGCACCTCCGCATCAATCTGATAAAACTGCCGGTATCGCCCCTTCTGCGGCCGCTCTCGCCGAAACATCGGCCCAAGGCAATACAGCTTCACCGGCGCCGGCAACTGATTCATATTGTGCTCAATATAAGCCCTGCAAATCGAAGCCGTCGCCTCCGGCCGCAAGCTCACCGAAGTCTCATCCCGATCCTCAAACGAATACATCTCCTTCGAAACGATATCCGTCTCACCACCTACAGCTCTCGCAAACAATTCCGTCGGCTCAAAAATCGGCGGACGAATCTCCCCAAATCCATACGTAGCAAACACCTCGCGCGCTATCTGCTCCACCCGGTTCCACAACTCCGTCTCCGGTGGCAACAAATCGCGCGTACCCTTAATCGTCTGGAATTTCGCTCTATTCGCCATTCCGCCTTAGATCTTTCTTAAAGTTGTTTTAGGGGGTCGGAGCTTCAGCTCCGACATCAGATAAGCCAAAAAATGGGCTTCAGCCCCTGAGGAATCCGATTCGCTACAGATCACGAGAGCCCACTCCAGTCAATCCGCTCGCCGCGCTGCACCGCTTCCGTGCGATAAATTTCTCGATACCCCGCATACCTCACCGCATAATCCGCGATCGACGCCAACTCTCCCGCCAACACCGCGCGCTTCACTTTTCCCGGCGACCCCATCACCAAACTCCCTGCCGGTATCACGGTACGCTCTGTGATCAACGTCCCCGCAGCAATGATGCTGTTCGTTCCAATCACCGCGCCATTCAAAATCACGCAGCCCATGCCCACCAGCACGCGCGACTCAATCGTGCAGCCATGCAGCGTCACCAAATGTCCCACAGTTACTTCGTCGCCCAACGTGAGCGCATACTGGTCCCGCATCACGTGCAGCACGCAGCCATCTTGAATATTCGTGCGATTCCCGATGCGAATCGAGTGCACATCGCCGCGCACCACGGTCATCGGCCACACGCTCGACTCTTCGCCAATCACCACGTCCCCGATGATCACCGCTGCCGCATCGATATACGCCGATGCCGCAATCTGCGGAAACTTGCCGTGATACGCTCGAATGTCCGGCAGGCGATTCAAGGAGCTCAGTATCCCTGTAAATGGTTGCAGGGCTTGGATATAGCGCACCCTGCCAGCTTCGCACACGCACTGCGAATATCCAAGATAGCACCCGCTCACCTGCCTGACAAGGAATGCGCCATTGTCTCCGAAAAGGCGCCATTGTTAGACTGGTTCAGATGCGCCTTTCTCTACTACTTCTGTTCTTCTCGATCTCCGCCAACGCCCAAACCAGCCTTCAGCAGGAAGTCCGTCGAATCGCCGCTGACGCGCACGGCAAAGTTTCCGTCGCCTGCTCGATGCCTCACTCGACGTTCAACTGTGATCTCGATCCCCACGCACATCCACCAATGCAGTCCGTGTTCAAGCTCCCGCTCGCCCTGACGGCGCTACACCTCGTCGAACAAGGCAGATTTCCCCTGGACCAGCCGATGAATTTTTTCCTGGGCGACCGCATCCTTCCGTACACCTATAGCCCCTTGCAGGATAAATATCCGGAGGCAGGCGTCGAGGTCCCTCTGCAGGAACTCCTCCGCCTCTCTACCTCTCTCAGCGACAATGTCGCGGCAGACATGGTTCTGCAACTCGTCGGAGGTCCGTCCGCCGTGAACTCCTACATGGCCTCGATCGGAGTCACTGGTTTTCATATGGAAAGCAGCGAACACGCTCTCCATTACGACCCCACCGCTCAATATCGCAATTGGTTTGAGCCCGCGGGCGCCGTTGAGATGCTTCGCCTGATCAGCGATGGTTCAGCGCTAACGCCCGAACACACCCAGCTTCTTCTGAAATGGATGCGAGATACGCCCCATGGCGCACACCAACTCAAAGGCAATCTGCCCGCAAAAACGATCGTGATGCATAAGACCGGCTCTTCAGGCACGGTGAACGGAATGACTGCCGTCACCAACGACATTGGCTTGATTACTCTTCCCGATGGGCGTCGCATGGCCATCGCCGTCTTCATGACGGATTCCTCCGCCGACGATGCCACTCGCGATGGCGTGATCGCCCGTATCGCGAAAGCGGCCTACGACGAAGCTTTGCTGGAGCAGTGAGTCTGCTCGATTGCCAATGCTCTTGGGTCTGTCGCGCCCGCTACTTCCTCTCTTCAAACAATCCGTTGTACACCAATCCGCCGAGCGCCCCGCCAATAATCGGCGCCACCCAGAACAGCCATAACTGCGCTAGCGCCCAACCGCCCACAAAAATTGCCGGCCCCGTGCTGCGCGCGGGATTCACCGAAGTATTCGTCACCGGGATGCCGATCAAATGAATCAGCGTGAGCGCCAATCCAATCGCAATTCCGGCGAATCCGCCTGGGACGCGCGTGTCCGTCGCGCCGAGAATCACCAGCAAAAAGAAAAACGTCAACACCACTTCGGCCACAAAGCACGCCAGCAGCGAGTAGCCGCCCGGCGAGTGGATTCCGTAACCATTCGACGCGAATCCTCCGGTCAACGAAAATCCGTCTTTCCCACTGGCGATCAGAAACAGCACGCCGCTCGCAGCCAGCGCCCCCACCACTTGCGCCACGATGTATGGCAGCAATTCTGACCACGGAAAGCGTTTGCCGAACGCCAGTCCCACCGAAACCGCCGGATTCAGATGGCAACCGGAAATGTGTCCGATGGTGTAAACCATGGTCAACACCGTCAGCCCGAAGGCAAACGCCACTCCCAAAAATCCAATTCCCAACTGCGGGAACGCCGCATCCAACACCGCCGCGCCGCATCCGCCAAACACCAGCCAAAACGTGCCAAAAAACTCAGCCGCCAACTTTTTCGATAGAGGCATGGTCAAACTCCTTTTAGATTGCACACCAATTCAACGCGGACTAATTCTGGGCGGCCTACGAGGAACAAATTTCTTGCTTGGCGACAGATTCTACTCAATGCGTTACAGCAACACAAGGTTACTTTCAAACCGCGCAGGCGCTCATCATCCGCGTTCGTTTGCGGCCCTCGCCGGGCAAACTCTCTTTACCTGCACCCTGCGTAGCGCGATACTTTCTTCATGCAAACTAGCTGCGCCAAATGCGGCTCTCCCATGACTTGCCAGCCCGAAGGCGGCTGCTGGTGCTTCGAACTTCCGCATATTCCGATGCCAGCCGATGCACAAAGCGCGGGCTGCCTCTGCCACGCTTGCCTCCTGGAAAAAATAAAAGCCGCCGAAGCCACAGCCACCGGCGGCCCTCTCAATTCCATCTCTCCCGCGCCCCGCTCCTAACCCCAGCGCTTCACCTGCGGCCACAATTCTTCGAGCGTGCCGAATTTCGGTCTTCGGCAAACGTAAATGTCGAAATGCTGATAAGGCATCGACAGCGGGTGCTCCACCCTTCCGGCAAACTCCACGCTCTCAAATAATTGGCCCAGCCGTTCCGGCGTATCATCCAGCACGATCATGCATTCCCCGGTATATCCGCGCGGTCCCCAGTAATAATAATTCTGGTGTCCGGAAATTGCCGGTGGCAGCCCCATCTTGGCGCCAAAGAAATCGATAGCGCCGGCCTGCCCATAGTTCTGTCCGAATATTGCGCAGGACTTCTGTTCCGACGGTGGCAGCTTGTGATACGCATCCGCCACCACTTGCGCCATTTCCTTCCAGCCAAACTGGTCGGCATAAATCTGGGGTAGCGGCCCCAACTGATTGTTTTCAATACGTGGCGGCCCGAAATGCCAAAAGCGGGAATACGCCAGATATTGCTTTACCGTGAGCATCGGGAAATACGCGAACGGCGCAAACAGCGCTCCTGCGACAAGCAGCAAAGCGATATACACAGGCTTGAGCAACCGCGCCCCGCGGATCTGCCCGAGCCACCGCTCAAACGCCAATCCTCCGGCGGCAAACAGCATCGGATACGCTGGCGCGGGATAATACATTCGACCGTGCATCGTTAGCATACAGAGCATGATCACGATCCAAGTGATGCCCAGCACCCGCCAGCTACGCCCTTCGCAGTCGCGCAACAATTCCACCAGCCCGGCAATCCACACCGGCGCCGACAGCGGATTCAGAATCACCGCCTGCAGCACCAGGAACATCAGCGGGCCCACTTCCGTGTTTCGGCCACTTTGCTGCACGTTGCGTAGCAGTTCGATGGTGGGAAAACCGCGATGAATTTCCCACATCAGGTTCGGTAAGAAAATCAGCAGCGCAATCAAACCGCCCAGCCACAGCCACGGCGACGCAAATTGCCGGCGTTGTTTCGTCAGCGCTAGCCCTACGACCAATCCAAATCCAAAGAACAGCACCGAGTGCTTGTTCAACAAGCCCCCGCCGCACACCACACCAAACAGCAGCCACAGCTTCGGGCTCGCTCCATTGAAAATTTTCAGCGCAATCAGCGCCGCGGCCATCCAGAACAAAGACTCGAAAACATTCATCGTAAGCAGCGAATCCAACCCCAGATAAATCGGCGCCACCATCACGCACACGCAGGCCAGAAGCATCCCGAATCGCCGCGCGCCCAGTTCCCGCGCGATTAGGCCAGTCAGCAGCACCCGCAACCCCGCAGCCACCGCTGGCAAAAACCGCAGCGCCGTCAACGAATCCCCCAGCGTCACGCGTTCCAGCCACGTGATCACAGCGATCAACGGCGGCTGATCCACATAACCCCACGCCAAATGATGGCTGCACGCCAGGTAATACAGCTCGTCCACAAAATAGCCGTAACGCCAGCTCACCAACATGTGCGCGGCAAACATCACAAAAGATAGCCCGCCCAGAAGTGCCCATTCTCCCGGGCGGGCCTCTCGGGTACGTTCAACTGGTTGGGATTCGACCGGTTCGGATCCACCCATGAAAACGTCCTCACTCCACAAACGCGTAAACGTAAACAAATGTTCCGGGAATATGAATATCACACACACGCCCAAAAATGATGTGTCATCCTTCGCGAAGCGAAGGAACTCAGCCGCTGAGTCTTGGCTCACGCCTCAATATGAGGGGTGCCCACACGCCGATCTTGCGTGTGGGATGCTGGGTTTCTCAGATTACTCAATCATTGGTCGATTTAAGAAAGGGAAACTACTCAATCAATCTGTACCGTCGGCCCGCCCGACGTCGCGGCCACTTCTTCCAACCGCGCACTCACTGCTTTCGCCAGACGATACAAACTCTGCGCTGCGGGACCATCTTCACCCAGCGCGGCCACAGGCTTTCCCGTGTCGCCACCAACACGAATCCGCGGATCGATCTCAATTTCTCCCAAAACCGGCACGCCATATGCAATCGCCGTTTTCGCGCCTTCGCCGTGCCCAAAAATATCCACCGGCTTGCCGCAATGAGGGCACGCGAACGTGCTCATATTTTCCACTACGCCCAGCACATCCACATTCACTTGCCGAAACATTTCAATTGCCTTGCGCACGTCCGCCAGCGCCACCGCCGACGGTGTCGTCACCACCACTGCGCCGGTCACTTCCACCGTCTGGATCAACGTTAACTGCACATCGCCTGTGCCCGGCGGCAGGTCGATCACCAGATAATCCAGTTCGCCCCATTCCACGCTGCGCAAAAATTGGGTAATCACGCTGTGCAGCATCGGGCCGCGCCAGATCACCGGCTTGTCTCCCGGATTCAGCAGCCCCATCGAGATCATTTTCAGGCCCTGCGCCTGCACCGGAATAATCCGCTGTTGTGGAGTGGCCATCGGCTCTGCCGTCGATCCCAGCATGATCGGCACATTCGGTCCGTACACGTCGGCGTCCAGCAACCCAACCTTATTCCCCATTTTCGATAACGCCAGCGCCAGGTTCACCGCCACCGTAGTCTTCCCCACTCCGCCTTTTCCGCTGGCCACCGCTACAAGATATTTCACTCCCGGAATCGGTTGGCGCTGCGGCATCTGTCCTGGCATTGTTCCCGGTGGCATTTAGAGATTCCTTCCCTGTTCAAAAAATGACTACATACCGATAACGTGGATTGTCATCCCGAGCAAAGCGAGGGATCTACTTTGCTCTACGCGTTCGCCCCATGGCACTTCTTGTATTTCTTCCCCGATCCGCATGGGCAAGGATCATTCCGTCCTACTTTCGCGCCCGCACGCACCGGCTTTGGCGCTTCCGCCTGTGCTGCTCCGGCCTGAAATTGCAAATCCTTCTGCTGGCGTTCTTGCTTGCGTTCCAGCGCCCGCGCAAAGTCCGGCAATCTCGCAGGCGCTTCTTCCGCCCTCGCCGCTGCACTCGCCACCGCCGTCGCCGTACCATGCAGTTGCCGTGGAGCCGGCGCCGCCTGCGCTGCCTCTCGAGATTGCGGAGGTGCAGCGCCCTCCTGCTGAATCTGCACATGGAACAAGTAGCGAATCGTTTCGTTGTCGATGCGGCCCATCATGTCTTCGAACAACACGAAAGCTTCCTTCTTGAACTCCACCAACGGATCTTTCTGCCCGTAACCGCGCAGCCCGATTCCTTCCTTCAAATGGTCCAGTGACAGCAGATGGTCTTTCCACTGCGTGTCGACCACGTCCAGAACGATTCGCCGCTCCAGCCATCGCAGCAAATCCGGGCTGAATTGCTTTTCCTTCTCCGCATAGCGGTTCTTTACCGCTTCAGCCGTAGCCTCCAACAACTCATCGTGATTCAACGCACCTGGATCGGCGCCCGCCGCCTTGGCATCGACCCCAAATTGGCTGTTCACTTCCGCCAGGAACGACGCCGTATTCCACTGCCCCGGATGCTGCTCCCTGGGACAATACGTTTCCACCAACTCGCCCGCGACTTCCTCCGCGATGCTCATCACGTATTCGCGCTGATCTTTTCCTTCCAGCGCGGACCGGCGAATCGCATAAATAGTCTCGCGCTGCTTGTTCATCACGTCGTCGTACTCGAGCAAATGTTTGCGGGCATCGAAGTTCTGCCCTTCCACCGATTTCTGCGCATTCTCAATGCGGCTGGAAATCAACTTCGATTCGATCGGCACGCCCTCGGTCATGCCCAGCCGGAACATCAGCTGCTTCACTTTTTCGCCGCCGAAAATACGCATCAAATCGTCTTCCAGCGACAGGTAGAATCGAGACGATCCTGGGTCGCCCTGGCGCCCAGCGCGCCCTCGCAATTGGTTATCGATGCGCCGCGCCTCGTGCCGCTCTGTACCCAGAATGTGCAATCCTCCGAGCGCCACCACTTCGTCGTGCTCCGCTTTACACTGCTCCGCGTACTGGTCGTACACCGGCTTCCACTGCTCCTGCGGCACTTGGAAAATCTTCCCCTCGTGCTGGAACAGCACCATCGGCAGCGTAGGCTGCGCCGCGTCCCTGTTACTGTCCGCGCCAATCACTGCCGGAGCCGCCGCATACGGCATCGCCAACTTGTTTTTCAAAAAGTGTTCGCGCGTCAACGCTTCCGGATTGCCGCCCAGCAGGATGTCCGTACCGCGGCCGGCCATGTTCGTCGCCACGGTCACCGCGCCCTTGCGTCCCGCCTGCGCCACGATGCGCGATTCCCGTTCGTGCTGCTTGGCGTTCAACACCTGGTGCGGAATCCCGTGTTTTTTCAGCAGGTCCGCGATCGTCTCGGACTTTTCGATGGAAATCGTTCCCACCAGCACTGGCTGCCCACGCTCGTTGAACTGGCGGATGCCGTGAGCCAAGCTGTTGTCTTCCTGCAGGATTCCGTTCACTACCGCTTCAAATTTTTCCCGTTCCGTCCGGTACACCACGTCGCGATTTTCGATGCGGATCAGCTTCCGGTTCGTCGGAACAACCACCACATCCAGCCCGTAAATCTTGCCGAATTCCGTCGCTTCCGTTTCCGCGGTACCGGTCATGCCAGACAACTTCTTGTACATGCGAAAATAATTCTGGAAGGTGATCGTCGCCAGCGTCTGGTTTTCCCGCTCGATCTTCACCCCTTCTTTTGCTTCCACTGCCTGGTGCAAGCCGTCCGACCAGCGCCGCCCCGGCATCTGGCGTCCCGTGAACTCGTCGACGATGATCACTTCTCCGTCTTTCACCACGTAATCCACGTCGCGCTTGTACAGCGTGTGC
Source organism: Candidatus Acidiferrales bacterium (assembly GCA_963701055.1). Lineage (GTDB taxonomy): Bacteria > Acidobacteriota > Terriglobia > Acidiferrales > UBA7541 > Acidiferrum. The sequence continues at coordinate 4,294,280 of OY969563.1, forward strand.
GCCCGCAATCCCTGGTACACATGGTGAATCGTTTCCATGTGCGCCGGATCGTACAAATTCCCCAGGCTCAGCATCCGCTCGCACTTGCTCACGCCTTCTTCCGTCAGTGTCGCCGTGCGGTGCTTCTCGTCCAGCGTGTAATCGATCTCTTGGATCAGCTTGGGGATGATCTTGTCGATCTTGAAATATTTGTCAGTGGACTCTTCCGAAGGCCCGGAAATGATCAACGGTGTGCGCGCTTCGTCGATCAGGATGGAGTCGACTTCGTCCACAATCGCGAACTGGTGGCCACGTTGAACGCAACTCGCCAGGTCATACTTCATGTTGTCGCGCAGATAGTCGAATCCGAATTCGTTGTTGGTGCCGTAAGTAATGTCCGCGCCGTACGCCGCTCGCCGCTGCGCATCGTCCAGATCATGCACGATCACGCCAACCGACAAACCCAGCCCCTTGTATAGCGGGCTCATCCACTCCGCGTCGCGACGCGCCAGATAATCGTTCACTGTCACTAGGTGTACGCCGCGCCCTGCCAGCGCATTCAACGATGCGGGCAAAGTGGCTACGAGCGTTTTTCCTTCGCCCGTTTTCATTTCCGCGATTTTCCCGGAGTTCAGCACCATTCCGCCGATCAACTGCACGTCGAAATGCCGCATGTTCAGGAATCGCCGCCCAGCTTCGCGCACCAGCGCAAACGCCGGCACAATCACTGGGTCGAGCGCCCTTACCAGGTCTTCCCTATATGTCGGTTCCGCGGGATCACTATCTTTCAGCGCTTCCTGCACCTGGGTCTTCAGCTCGGCAAAGCGCTCCTTCAACTGTTCGTCGCTGAGCCCTTTCATCTCCGGTTCAAACGCATTGATGGCATCCACCACCGGCTGCATCTTCTTGATGTCGCGGTCGTGCTTCGTCCCGAAGAAGTGCGCGATTATTTTGTCTATGTACTTGACTAAATCCATGAACCGTCCGTCGCTTCCTGACTGTGGCGCCGTGGCTTCAGCCCGGCATCGGCAGCACCGCGCCCGCGCCCGATGTTCTTTGCGCGCTTACACAGACCAGTACGGCAGAATAAGCCAAACATCTAATTGTAACTTGTTGGATGCGCCCCCGCCAACAATCGCCACTTGCCGAGCTTGCCTCGGTTTCCATTCAAATCGGGCATATACTGTCGCATGGAAAGCCCAAAGCTTGTTGTCGCTCATATATGCATCAGCCGTCCTGACGCGGACTTGGCCAAAGGCGAACTCGAGTCCGTCGGCATTCCCGCGATGGTCCAGGCAGATACAGCCGGCGGAATGCGCGAACATCTTGCGTGGTCCGGCGCAGGTTTCAGAATCCTGGTGCGCGAAGAAGACCTGGCCGCAGCGCGCGATCTGCTCACCCTGCCGCCAAGCAGCCAGCTTAAAGAAGGCGAAGAGATTCCCGAAGACGGACATCAAGATGACAACTAAACCCCTCATTGCTCTAATTCTTCTGGCTTCATTGCAGCCCTTGCTGCTCGGAACCGCGCTCGCGTTCCAAAGCAAGGATGTGTCTCCGCAATCTCAGGGGCCGACGCCGAAAAATCCGCAGACTTGGTCTGGAGTTCAACTACTCAGCGATACACAAGGTGTGGATTTCGATTCATATCTTCGGGCAATGTATCTCTCGGTCAAAAACAAATGGCGCACCGTTGTGCCGCCATCGGTCGAGTCCGGAGAGCAAGGAAGAAATACGGTTCAATTCCGAGTCCTGCAAGATGGGACAGTCCCTCAAGAGTTTCTAAAACTTGTATTTAGCTCAGAAAAGAAAGACTTGGACGAGGCCAGTATGCAAGCCATACGGAAAGCAGCCCCATTCAGCCACCTGCCCGAGAAATATTCCGCGCCTTTCATCACTCTTCGCTTCACATTCGCTTACAACACCGCACTTGAAAAGCCATGACCAATTTCTGTTTTGAGACCATAAATGGAAACTGGCCCGCTGCCCGCACATCCCTCTCCCCTTGACAACTTAGGAGAGCTTGCCTTACCCTCCTAATCAACTTAGGAGGCTCCTTGTCCACGCAAGCCGAACTGCTCCCCGGAACTCTCGATCTCCTGATCCTCAAGGCCGTGTCGCTCGGCTCCCTCCATGGTTATGGCATTCTCCTCCGCATCGAGCAAATTTCCCGCGGTGCGCTGCTGATCGAACAGGGCGCGCTCTATCCCGCCTTGTTCCGCCTTGTCCGCCAGGGCCTGCTCAAAGCAAGCTGGGGCACATCGGACAGCAACCGCCGCGCTAAGTATTACGAGCTCACCACCGCTGGCCGCAAACGCCTCCGCGAAGAGCAACATGGCTGGAACCGCCTCGTCACCGCCATGGGCTCCGCTCTCGGCGCAAAGTCAGAGGAAGCATGAACCTCCCCGAGTATCTGCGTTCGCTGGCCTCCACGCTTTTTCATCGCGCCGATCTCGACGGCGAATTGGACGAAGAGCTTCGCGCCCACATCCAGCAGCAGGCCGATGACCTCGAACGCTCCGGTGTCCCACGACTCCAAGCCGAACGCCGCGCCCGCATCGCCTTCGGTGCCTACGAAAAAGCCAAAGAAACCTGCCGCGAAGAACGCGTCGGCTTTCGGCTGGAAACAATGTGGAGCGATGCGCGTTTCGCCTTGCGCATGCTGCGAAAAAGTCCGGGCTTCGCCGCAGTCGCCATTCTCACGCTGGCGTTAGGTATCGGTGCCAACACCGCCAACTTTCTTTGGCATGATCGTCGGCGACAGCTTTGACATCGCCCTTCCCTTCTGCCAACCGAACGTACCATTGCGTCGCGACGTCTTCGAAGTCACCGTGATGGGCCGCCTGAAGCCCGGTTGGTCCGTTCAACGCGCCTCCGCGCAAATGGCTGTTCTTAGCCCAGAGATTTTTGAATCCACGGTTCCACCCGATCGCGGACCCGAAGTTGTAAAAATGTATAAAGACTTTCGCCTTGCGGCTTACCCAGCGGACACCGGCGTCAGCCCCCTGCGTGAGTACGACCGCTCCCTCTGGCTTTTACTCGGTATCACGGGTTTGGTCCTCTTGATTGCCTGCGCGAACCTCGCGAATTTAATGCTCGCTCGCACCAACGCCAGGCAATCGGAAATTGCCGTGCGCTTGGCCCTCGGAGCGTCTCGCGGCCGCGTCTTCCGTCAATTGCTCATGGAAAGCGCACTGCTCGCTGCAACCGGAGCGGCGCTGGGGATCGTCATGGCGCGATCTCTCGGCCGCGTACTGGTCTGGGAAATTTCCACGGAGGGTAATCCGGTAAATCTGCAAATGGCGACGGACTGGCGTGTTTTGCTGTTCGTCACTAGCGTGGCCGTTCTCACGTGCATTCTATTCGGAACCGCTCCCGCCTGGCGTGCGATGCGCACCGACCCGCTCGCCGCGATGAAGTCCGGTGGACGCGCCACCGCTGGCCGTGATCGGCTCTCGCTCCAGCAGTTCATGGTTGTCACGCAAATTGCGATCTCTTTGGTGCTGTTGGTGGGCGCTCTGCTCTTCGTGCGCAGCTTCCGCAATCTGATGGCCTTTGATCCTGGAATGCGCGAAAGCGGTATCACCGCCGCTTTCCTGGGATTCTGGCAATCCAACATACCCAAGGAACGGTGGCAGGATTTTCAACGCGAATTGCTGGAAGAAGTGCAATCGACCCCGGGCGTGATAAGCGCTGCCATTACCACGAACGTTCCGCTATCGGGATCAAGTTGGGAACATGGCCTTGAGATTGGCTCCGAGCGTGGCACATCGAAATTTACCTGGGTGAGTCCAGACTATTTCAGCACCATGGCGATCCCAATTATCAAAGGTCGCGGATTCACGCGAGAGGACACCCCCTCCTCGCCTCGCGTGGCGCTTGTAAACAACACGTTTGTCCGCCGATTTTTGCCCGGCGTCAATCCGATCGGCCAGACGCTTCGCACCGAGGCCGAGCCCGGCTACCCTTCTACCGTTTTCGAAATCGTCGGCGTCATCGCGGACACTCGCTACAGCAACCTGCGGAATGCAACGCCGCCAATGGCCTTCGTGCCCATCGCGCAATCGCCCAATCCTGGTCCTTGGGCCGCGCTCATGATCTACTCGAATACCTCAACCGCAACGATGGCCGCCGCGGCAAAAACTTCGCATCGCCGAAAAACATCCGGACGTCATTGCGGAATTTTTTGATTTTCAGACCGCGATTCACGACAGCCTGATCGAAGAACGTCTGATCGCCACGCTTTCCGGTTTCTTCGGCGTACTGGCCGGACTGCTCACCATGATCGGAGTCTACGGAGTGATCTCTTATATGGTCGCCACGCGCCGCAATGAGATCGGTATTCGCATGGCTCTGGGCGCGAGCCGGTGGAACGTCGTCGCTGCCGTACTGCGTCAGATGACAATCGCGCTCGGCCTCGGCATTGTGATTGGAGCTTTTCTCGCGCTCGTCGCCACGCGTGGAGCCGGTTCGCTGCTCTACGGCTTGCAACCTAATGACCCGCTCACTTTCGCGGCAGCAATTGCGCTCTTGATCCTGATCGCGCTAGCCGGAAGCTTGATCCCCGCACGCAGGGCCGCCACTGTCGATCCAATGGTCGCGCTGCGCTATGAATGAACGCTGGGCCTGTCACCTTTCGCTGTCAGACAGAGATCAAGCGTCGCGAATTTAAAGTAACTCGCGCAGGCTCTCTTCCAGCGCGCGACACACTTCATCCAGTTGGCAATCCGTGATGGAGTTAAAAAATGGAAGCGCCAGCGTGCGATTGGCCAGCGATTCCGTAACAGTCAGTGGCATACGAACGGGCACATCGTCATAAGCAGGTTGCTGATGAATCGGCACAAAGTATCGTCCAGTTTCAACGCCCCGTGACGCCAGCCTGCGAATCAACTCTTCGCGCTGCTTCGCCGTTGTTCCTTGCGGCAGCCGTACCACGTAAACAAACCAACTGATGCGCCCACCTGCAATTTCCTGCAACGGTAATTGCAACTCCGTAGATTTCTGTAGCCGCCGGTGGTAGCCGAGCGCGACGGATTCGCGCTGACGCAGAATCGATTCGATCCGCTTCAGTTGTTCTATGCCCAGCGCGCAGTGCAATTCTGAAAGCCGGTAATTATAGCCAAGCTCGCGATGATCGCTTCCGGTTCCAGGCCCGGACCGCCCATGGTTACGCAGCGAACGAATTCGCGCGGCAATTTCCGCGTTCTCGGCAACCACAATGCCGCCTTCAGCGGTGGTGATTTGCTTATTGGGATAAAAACCAAATACGCCAGCATCACCGAACGTTCCCGTTTTTTTTCCATTTAACTCTGCGCCCAGTGCTTCGCAAGCATCCTCGATCACCAGCAGGCCGCGGCGGCGGGCAATCTCCAGGATCGCGTTCATGTCCGCGGTCACCCCGAAAGTGTGCACCACCAGGATCGCGCGCGTACGTGGCGTGATGGCTTCCTCAATCCGGTTGGGATCGAGATTCAAAGTGTTTGGATCGATATCAATGAAAACGGGGGTGGCGCACTCGTAACACAATGCATTCGCGGCGGCGATAAACGTAAAGGACGCCAGAATAACTTCGTCGCCTTCCCCAATTCCAAACGCGCCGAACACAAGATGCAGCGCGGCGGTTCCTGAACTCACCGCTGCCGCGTGGGGCACGCCGGCATAATCCGCAAACGCTGCTTCAAACTCTTCCAGCTTTTTCCCTAGGCTTAACCGCCCGCTGCGCAGCACTGCGACAACAGCGTCAATCTCGGCCTGCGTGATGTCGGGTGAGGAAAGCGGAATCTTCATGGACGATCGTTAGCCGCTCCGAACAAACTTTCCTCGTTAAGCGGCACGGCGCGCTTTATTAGCAACTTCGGGCCCAGCGGCACAGCAGACAGAACCTCGGTGATTTTTTCCGACGCTGTCCCTTCACCATACGGATTGCTCATGCCCTGCAGCGACGCGCGAAACTCCGACCGGCACGCCGCCACAATCGTTGCAAGAATCGCCGAAGACTCAGCCGGAGCATCGACGACATTTTCCGCCCGCTCCCGCCCCTGTTGCCGTATGCCGATGTTTATCGTAGGCAGCCCAAACGAAGCCGTTTCCATAATGCCGCTGCTCGAATTGCCCACCAGCACTTTCGCCTGTCGCAGCAAACTCCAATACGTAATCGTATCCAGGTTCACGAACACCCGACCGTTTCCGCGGGCTCCGAGAAAAGCTCTCGTGCGTTCGATAAGCGCGCGGCTACCCGCATCCGAGTTCGGATAACAAAACAGCAACTGGTTCGGAAGTTCCCCCAACGCGGAAAACAGTGCGTCCGTTTCCTGCAACGTATCTTGCGCCAATGTAACCGGGTGATAGGAAATCAGAACCGGCGGAATCTCCAGGTCGCAACCAAGTTTTTCCTCAAGCTCACGCCGTGTCAGCAAGGTGGACCGACGCAGATGATCGAGAGAGGACGCGCCCGCGCGATGCACACGCCACTCCTCTTCCCCCATCGCAATCACCCGCCGCCGCGCCGCAAACGTCGATGTAAAGTGAATATGCGCCATCTTTGTCAACGCATTGCGCACTGCGTCGTCAATCGCTCCCTCGCTTGTTTCGCCACCCTCAATGTGCGCGATGGGAATGCGCAATGCCAATGCCACCGACGCCGGCGCCAGCATCTCGTAGCGGTCGGCAATCAGTAGCAAAATATCCGGCCGCATCACCCCCAACTGCTCAGCCAATCCCAACGCGGCGATGCCGATAGCCTTCGCCATACCCACATCCGAGTCGGAGCTAAGCAGGCACTCAATTCGCGCGGCAATCGGAAAACCATCTTTTTCAATCTCGCGAACCGTACAGCCAAATTCCGGGGAAAGATGCGCCCCAAGCACGATGATCCGCAGATCGACATCCCGGCGCTCAGCCAATGTGCGCAATGGCCAGTACAGATGGCTGTAATCCGCGCGAGAACTGGTCACCACCGCGATTTTTCTGCGTTGCTCAGTCATGCGCCATCTGCCCCGCTGCTGCGCAAAGCGTGCGGCCAGGTTGATAGTCCGGCACCAACTCGCAAAGCGCGCGCAAAAGTGCGGAGATATCCCGCCCTCGGGCAATTTCCCTTAGTCGCACGAACCCCGCATCAAGGACTTCCGCCAACGCCCGCGGAGCGATCGCAGCATTAATCGCCGCGCTTGCCGTCGGCCGCACGGTTTCGTTCGCGCAGACCAAATCTTCCACCAACTTCTCGCCGGGCCGCAATTCCGTGAATTTGGTGCGAATTGGATTCGACGTTCCATCCGCCCGATGTTGCAGGAGCAATCTTGCCAGCTCCACAATCTTCAATGGTTCAGAAAGTTTCGGGACATATACCACTCCACCTTCCTCAACCGCAGCCGCCGCCAAGATGAGTCGCACGGTGTCCTCAAGCGTCAAAAAATAACGCGCTGCATCCGGGTGAGTAATCGTCAACGGCCCGTCGCGGCGGATTTGTTCCAGAAACAGCGGCACAACGCTCCCGCTCGATCCGAGCACATTCACCAGCCGGATCGCCGCATAACGTCGAGACGCCCCGCTCCAGCGAAGCACTGCCTGCTCCGCAAGGTGCTTCGATGCGCCCAGAATGCTGCGCGGGTTCGCTGCCTTGTCCGTGGAAATCAGCAGAAGTTGCTGCACGCCGTGCTCCGCGGCTGCCTTGGCCAAATCCCAGGTAACCATCGTATTGTTTTGCAACGCCGCAAACGGATTCGCTTCCATCAGCGGAACATGTTTGTACGCTGCCGCGTGGAAAATCACGTCCGGCCTGTGCTCTTCGATTAGCGCTGCGATTAACGCGCCGTCTCCCGCGTCGCCCGGCACCAGCCGAAAAGGCGCGAGTCCCTTCGCACCGGAGAGCGATCGCCCAAGTTCATACAGCGCCTGCTCGGAGTGATCGAGCAATACAGCCTGCTGCGGCTTTCCGGAAAGAATCGCTCGAGCCAGAGCGGCGCCAATGCATCCGCCCGCTCCCGTAAGCAGAATCGTTTTCCCGGCCAGGTGGGCGATCCCCATCCGCCCGTCCACGTCAATCCTTTGCAGCGGCAGTTTGTCTTCCCAAGAAAAGTGGAGATCGGGATCCACGGTTTTACCCGACTCTGATTATACGGTGGCTTTGCCCGGCTTTCCTTCCGCGTCAACCACGCAACGCGATTCAGCGCTCCACAAACGCCTTCAGCCGACCCAATGCCCCATCCCACTCCTCCGACACTCGATCCAAGTAATCCCGGATATCCTCCATCGGCTTCGGATCAAGTTCGAACAGGCTTTCTCGTCCCGTACGCGCGCTATGCACAATCCCTACATCTTCCAACACGCGAAGATGCTTGGTAATTGCCTGCCGCGTCAGCTCCAACCCTTCCGTGAGTTGCGAGATGGAGCACGGCCGCCCTCGGCTCAACTTCGCCACCAGCAACAGCCTCGTCTCATCGCCCAGAGCCGCAAAGATAATCGCCCGCCCGCGCCAAGCGTTCGTCCCACTCTTAAGGGTTCTTCGTGACATAGTTCTCGATATTCTTCATTTGCGCTGTCCAACCGCCGTCATTCTTCCGGAGCGCTTCGTCTCTACGATCGCTCGGCAGCTTATCGAAGCCCGACTCCGTGAGCACGAGCAGTGTCCCGGTCGCCGTCTTCTCCAGCCGGAACTCCACCAGCGTGGACGCCTCCTTCGAATAATCCTTGTCAGGATCAATGGCGTACGGATGCCAGGTAAACGAAAAATGCTTTTCCGGGTCCATCTTCTGCACTACCGCTTCCCACTTCAGGTGCTCGTATCCGGGATAGAGGATGTGTCCGCTCGAAACCTGCCCAACCACGAAGGGGCCGTCCAGCTTCACCCGGAACCACTCCCCAAATTCGCGATAATCCGTCAGCGCCCGCCACACCCGCGAAACCGGCGCCTTCAATTCGATGCGCTTCTCGATCCGGTCCGTTGTCATACGCAACCTCCTGGTTGCATATTAGGATGGCCGCCCGCGAAAAGCAACCTCGCGGTTGCGCTTTCTCAGCGCCGTTTCTTCGCCGTGGCCACCATTCGCCCCACTAACTCCGCTGGTGGTCCTTCTGCTTCTATTACAATCCAGGCGTCCTCGAAAGTCAGAATCCGCCGGCTGCCCGTACCCAGACCGACGTAGCCACCGTCCCGGCAGTAAACGCGCCACGCCCGGCCATCTGCGGTCAGCACGGTCATTCCTTCTTGCTCCGCGGCAACAGCGGCCTTGCAACCTTCAATATCCCGCCCACACTTACAACCGTAGCCGTAGATCCATTTGTCTCCACATTGCACGACGTCGCTGGTCGCAGTGTTCGCTTCCGGACCTTGCCAAACGCGGATCTCATACTCGTCGTAAGCCATCAGCGACGCATCCGGGCATGTCAACGTGATGCTATCGTCCGTCGCGCTGACGTGCCACGACGCGGGATAAGAAAAAGTGATCGGCCAATGCGAGTCGTGAAAATTCTTCCACGACTCCTTGCCGTCGCACTTCGGCTGCGCAATCGCCTTCAGGCGAAACGAAATGCCGGCCTCCTCCCCTTTTGAAGTCCACACTCCAATAAGTTCGCTCTCTGTGAACTGCCCCCTCACCTCACCGATTTCGAAATCGCGTTGGGTCCGCGCCGTCAACTCAATCGCGCCGGGCTGCCCCGCGGTCCACTTGCCGCCCAGGAACACAGGCACCCATCCTTCGGTGTCGTAGAAGACTCCGACCACTCCTTCTCCTCCTCGATTCAAGTACATGCGCACATGCTTCTTCCCCAGAACGCCTTCAAACCAATATTCGCCACGAGGAGCGGCCCCAAGTTCCGCTGTCTTTGGACAAAACCCGGTCTGATATTGTTTGGGGGGCGGCGTTTGAGCCGATACTGTGGCCATTGCAAAAAGTACGAACAGCGCCAATCGCATGACATCCAAACTATCACACGGAAACGCAAAATCACCGTTTCTACCAATTGCGAATTAAATAATCTGAACCAGGTCCGGCGGGCATTCGCGCAGAGTTTCAATCGAAACGCTTTTCTCCGACCTGTAGACATGCTCCGCCGGCAACATCCCGTAACTCCGGTTTCGGCCCTCGCGTTTCGCCAGATACAGCGCCTTATCCGCGAGTTCAATCACGTTTTCGATCGAAAGCAACCCCACATCTTCCTTGATCCAGGGAAACGGCGCCCAACCGATTGAGCAGGTCTTGTGAATTTGCACTCCGTTACCGACTTCGAACGGCACTTTGCGGATCGTTTCCAACAGCCGGTTGCACAACAGCGACGCATTCTCGCGGTCCGTCGTGCGGCACACTAGCAGGAATTCCTCTCCGCCCCAACGCACCAGGTCGTCCGATTTCCGCATCACGGATTCGACCCGTTTAGCCATTTCCCGCAGCAGGCGATCTCCCGCGGTGTGTCCCAAATCGTCATTCACGCGCTTGAACCGGTCTATGTCCACCAGCACGAAGATCAATTCTTGCCCAACCGGCGCGGCCTCCCCCGGACGAGGCGATTTCAGATAAGAACGCGTTGACTGCGCGTAATCCTTCGAGATGGTCTCGTAGAAATATCGGCGATTTCGCGTTCCCGTCAGCGGATCGGTCAGCGACTGATCTTCCAATTCCTTGTTCTTCTGCATCAATTCCGCGTTGCGTTCCGCCACTGCCTTTTCCAATTCCAGCCTTCGACGGTTCAGCGCTCGCGTGCGCAATAACACGTAGCCCCAAAAACATCCCAGCAGCACAAAGGCTCCGGCCACGCGCGCCCACCAGGTCTGCCATAGATTCGGCAACACTTCGAACCGGAAAGTCGCAGCTTGGGCCGGCACCATGATTCCCGGTTGGCGGCATTGCACCCAGAATTCGTAATTTCCCGGCGGCAATCCGCCGTATTGCACTTCCCGCTGCTGCGTCTCCGTAGCTTGTTCTTCCAGGCCCTTCAATTGGTACACGCAAGCCACTCGTTGCGGGTCGCCCAAAATCATCGGCGCAAATTGTACTGTCAGCGATCCATCTGCGGAACGCACCTTGGCCTCTTGCCGCACCTGTCTCTCTTGTCCGCCTAAGCTCACATCGGTCAACACCACGTTCATTTGTTTCTGTCTCGGCGTGTCCGCTTCCGGCCGGTACCTAGCCAATCCTCGCGATGTTGCAATCAGGTAACTTCCGTCCTGCTCCTCGCGCATTCCGGTCCACGGGCTCACGTCATCCCACAACAATCCGTCCGCGTGGCTCAGCGTCTGCAGCTTTCCGTTTGGCGAATGAATCGCCAAACCATCGGGCCCGTCAAACCACACGCGCCCTTTTTTATCGTGTCCCACAATCTGCCAGTCCCATGGATAGTTTTCGAATCGCACCTTCCCGGAATCGTCCACCACGATACGCGTCACTTCCACCACGTCGTTGTAGGCGACCCAGGCCTCTTTATCGCTCAGCGCGGCGATGCTGGTAATAGCCTGCCCTTGCAGCCCTTCTTTCATCGTCAGCGTCAGCCAATTTTTCCCGTCGTAGCGATACACCACCGCAGTGCCCGAAAGCCACAATGCGCCTTCCGGAGAAAATTCCACGTAAAACAGCTCCGCTCCCGAACTCAAAGGCAGCGGCACATCCTGCGGCTCTGCGCCCGGATTTTTCGTATCAAAACGCACCAGGTGATCTCGCGTGGTTGCCCAAATCTCTCCCGTCGGCGAAGAGCGCAGCGTCTGGTACGGCCTGCCGCGATAGCTCGGTTGTACCGTACTTGAGAAATCGTCCGGGTTAATCCGCACCAGCGCGCCGGTTACCGTTAGCGCCCAAATCGACCCATCGCCTGCGACCTGAATTTGCCGCACTTGCGCGCGCGCGTTCCCGCTCAGCGAAGGTACTTTCTCCCACTGCTGCTTCTGCTCGTCCCACACCGCCACGCCTCGCGCAGTGCTGACCCACAGTCTGCCGCGGCGATCCCGCTGCGTGGCCCATGTAGTGTTGTCCGGCAATCCTTCGGCCGTGGTCCATCCGGTCCATTCGTGCACGCCCGGCAACCGGTCGAGCCCCGTGCCAGAGCCGCCAATCCACAACGTTCCTTCGCGGTCTTCCATTGCGAATTGAATATCGTTGCTGGAAATTCCCTGCTTGTCCGTTATCACCTGCCAGTGCCCATCCGCGCCTTGCCAATACAATCCTGTTGAAGACGGCACCAACAACTTCCCTTTCTGATCCAGCGTTGGCTTTCCTTCGATTTCGTCCGCTGGTCCGATGGGCATTTTCTCCGGAATCAGTTTGTGGGTTTCCGTATCTACCCGCTCGAGCTTTGTCACCGTCCGCAGCCACAGTGTTTTTGTTGCGTCACACACGAGCGCCAGCACGCGTTCTTCTGGTATTTCGATTCCACGGTCCACTTCCACCGTATTGGATCCTGCCTCCACATGCGCCAGATGCCGTCCATACGTAAACCAGATCGAATCGTCCTGCTCTCGCACGATTCCCGCTGCCGTTTCGCTGATGCCTTCCGCTTCTCCCAGAACGACGCTGTGCGCGGGATCATGCGAATCAATGCGCAATACTCCGTGGTTGAACAGCAGCGCATACACGATGCCTTTGCTATCCACCGCAAACATTTGCGCGGCACTGGCCAATGCCATAGCGGACGCCGGAATCGGCAGGCTCTCGAATCGCCCATCCTTGTAACAAGCAATCCCGCGGTTTCCCGCAAACCAGGGCGTGCCATCCGGCGCGATCAGCATATCCACGACGTAATGCCCGATGAGCGCTTCCACTTCTGTCATCTTCTGCGCGTGCGCCCCATCGTAGCGGTACAGGCCTGTCTGCGTGCCGATCCACAGGAATCCCACGCGGTCCTGGCCCATGGCCGTCGCTGTTACCGCGCCCAGCCCAAACTGGTCGGACAGTCTCTGCGCGGCAAATCGCGGATTATCGGGAAAGCTGACTTTGGGAGCCTCTGTGGCAGCAGCACCCTGCACACACGCGAGAGCGCACAGGAGCAGCCAGTAGCGGATTTTCCATGCTTTGCACACAAGTTTAGTTAGTTCACGAAGGATTTCTGGCGAACTTGGGCGGTGAGAGAAGCCAGTGCTTCGCGAGCAAGTCAGGTTAAGCCATAGCCTTGTTTAGGGTAAATCCCACAAAGGTACTCTGTTGTAGTACGAGCGACTCGTTACTACTTCGGTACTCGAAGACTCTGTGCCCTTTGCCCCGCTGCAGTTCCTTGTGCTTCGGAACGCGCTACCTTCCCCTCGGCCGCAGCTTGCGCTTCTTTGTTCCGCGCCCCTTTCACCATATTTTCCAGAAGGAATTTACGGAACTTGGTACGCTCTTCCATGCCGATATCCACAATCTCAAAGGACATGTCCTGCGCGCGGTAATCGCGCATCAGCGCAGTCGCCTGCAGGTTGCGCAAGCCTAATTGCAAACGCAGCTGCACCTGCGTACCCGGAGCCAGGTGCATGTCGGTTGTGGCTAATCCGCCGCTCAGGCTGGCGGTTTTAATGTCCAGGTGGCAGTTCTGCTTCAAGTTCGTGCTCACCGCGGAAATGGATTTCTGCAGCCGCACGCGGGTATGGCGGCGATGGCGTACGAATTTCGAATTATGCGGCACTTCCAGCGGCGCCAGTTTCATATCGTCCTGCTCGATACCGCTCTTCGGCAAAAATTCCTGCACCCATTCCGGATCGAGCTTTTCCAGCGCTTGCAGCGCCGCGATTCTCAGCTCCTGTGGGTGGACCCAGCCGAATATTTTACGCGCTTCCAGGATCCGCCTCAGCGCATTCGCCGATTCCGGGGCTTTGATCCTGCCTAATCCTTCAATCGCCTTCACGCGCAAATATGCCGCGGCGCCCGCCGGCAAATCGCCGTCCGCCAGAGTCAGCAGCCGTCCCAATGCCTCGCGATCTTCCGTCATCCCCGCTTCATCCACCACCAAAGGCATGATCAGCGGATCGACGTGATCCAGAATCTTCAGCAGGATTCGGCAGCGTTCCGGCGCTCCGCACGAAGCGATTTGCCTGACCATGCGGTCCTGCCCGCCCCGTGGAAAATCCTTAATGCGCGCCGGTAAATAAACTTCTGCCGCCGTCGGATCCAGCCTTACCAGCAACCCAACCATTTCCACTGCATCTGCATGAGCCCCGCCGCGCACCGTGCTGCGCAGATATTGCAGCGCTTCTTCGCCCAGATCGTGCGCCACATTCGCAATGTTTTCCAGGTCATCGCGATACTGGCAGCGGTTGAATCGCATCGACAACTGTTCCACAGCGCTTTGCGGCAGTTGCCTCAGCACTCCGGTAAGTCCCGCCGAAATCTGACGTGCACGCAACGCTTCGTCCACAAATTCCGGCACGCGGTCTTCAATTCCCATCTTCGACCGCAACGTCCTCGCAATTCCCGGCCGTTGCGCTTCCACGCCGGCCAGCATATTGAGGGCCTGTTCCATCGCGGGAAAACACCGTTTTGCCGCGGCTTCTTGCGTCAATCTCACAAATGCAGCGCTCACCAGCGATTGCAAATCCTGGTCCTGCTCCACGCTCAACCGAACGCCCACATGCCGCAATGCCTGAACCAGCAGCCGTGGATCGGCCTTTGCGTACAGTTCCGCCAATTCCGAAAGTCCGGTGGCCGCGCGCTTTCGCGCGTCTGGTTCTTCGCTGTCCGCGCAGCTCGCATAGTTCTGCAGAATGCTGATGGCTTCCGCCGCGTTTCCTTGCTCGATCAGGTTAGCCACATAGGACTGCACGTTTTTCGGAGGGATGCACCACGCTTCCGACGACAACAACACTTCGCGCTTCGCGCTCTCCGGCACGCTCGCCCAGAATTGACGGTCCAGCAACTCCCGGTGAGACTCCACCAGCAGCCCGGCCTCCGTCATTTTGTCTTCGTGCTGGCCCAGTATTTTTCGCAACGCTTCGATTTCTTGATTCATGCGGTCCAGCATTTGCCGAACCGCGTTTACCTTCACTTCGCCGCGTTCGAAGCGTTCCAGCGCGAAGCGGATGGACAAATGCTCGGCCAGTTGCACCAGCATGTTTTGATCGAGCTTCGTGTGTTTCCCCTGCTCGGCAATTCCGGCGAGCGCCTCACGCAGCAAGTCCTGTGCGCGGCCCGGCAATTGCGCCACCTGGCCTTGAAATTCCACGGCCGCCGCCGCTGGATTTGTCCCGCTCCCCACTTTTCCGAAGGTCGTCAGTGCATGCAGAATGGCGTAGATTTCTTCGTCGGTCGGCTCGCCAAGTCCTTCGCTGATGGCTTTTCCACCGCCGCCGCCCTTCCCCGATCCAAATCCAGCCCCGCTTCCTATCCCGCTTCCCGTTCCGCGGCCAGTGCCTTTGCCTGTTCCAAACCCAAAGCCCGTTCCGGATCCAACTCCAGCGCCAGGGGCCACACCGGCTCCTCCTCCAATACCAGTCGCCACTCCGGTTCCCGCGCCTGTCCCCGCAGTCACTCCACTTCCTGTGCCGGACCCCGCCCCACCATCCCCGATTGCGCCAATTCCGCTGCCGGTGCCTCCGCTTCCCGCAACACCGCCGCCGGATCCGTCACCTTCCGCTTCGCCCGTGCCTGTTCCCGTTCCGCCGGACTTCGACCCTTCCGCAGCCGCAATCAGCTCCAACAACTTCTGCGGGTCGTTCAGCATTTTCTTAAACGCGTCTTGATCCTCGCCGAATGAAGCCGCCGCAAGCTGCGCCGCAACGCTGGCATCTTTCAAGCGCGCATCCGTGGCCACGAAACAAACTTCGTTCACGTGGATGCCCTGGGCGCCGGCGATCGCTTCCTTCAACTGCTGCGCCAGTTCTGCCGGCTTCGCTTTACCCGCGGGGAATGCGTGGATCAGTTTCGCGAGCTCTTCCAGCGTCACGTTTGGTTGGAACTGGATGCTTGCCAGTCCCGCAGCACTCAGCAATTGCGCAAATTGTTTTTCCGCCGGCGCTCCTTCGAGTGGCACCCCATCCAGTAGCAACTGTGCTCCCGTCGCCCCGAGCAGCAAACCACTGTCCGCATTTTCCGGCACCGCCGTGCGCAATTCTCCCCAAGCAATTTCTAATTGTTCCATCGTGCGTGTGTGCTCGTATCCGTACAGGCGGGCAAACTTCAATAAAATGTTGAGGCTTCGAACAAAGGCGCGTGCCGCTGTCGTCTTTGGATCGCTTTTCATCCCAGGTCCGTACCTTCGCTCCGTCGATAGTTCTAAACGGCTTGCTTACCAGTACACCCTTTCTAGTACGGTAGGCCTGTTGATTCGGTCTCACAATGGTACAGTCGTCCCATGTGACCGGCACGCTATCTCGTCTTCTGGACAGTACTTCCACCTGCTCTTTCGGACGGTTTTCCCCGCGCCAGTACAGGTCGGCCTTTCGTTCAATTGTGATTTGAGAAAGTATTCGTTCGAAGTTTACTTGGACATTGCCATGCGGCTTTGCCGCCGGCTGCGGTTGGTCACTTGGGCAGGTTGCGGCAATCCTCCCAACTCCATCAACAACTTTCTCAGCCGCGCTCTTTCGTCCAATTCCATATCCACAAATTCAAACGTCATCGCCTGCGGCCTTGCGCCACGCACGATCGCTTGTGCGCGGATGTTGCGCACGCCATGAGACAACTTCAGCGTTAGCAGCGATCCCGGAGCCAGGTGGCGGTCCGCCGCTCCGATCGCTCCGCCCATATTCAGTTCGGCGATCATGCTCCGCATGTTTTCTCGTAAATTCGTGGTCACGGCGGGAACGTGCTTCGTCAATTTCAGCCGCGCATATCTCCGCTGGCGGATCACCGAAGCATTCGGCTCCATATCCGCCGGTTCAAGCACCAGATCCTTCCGGTCCAGACCGCTCGAAGCAATCTTTTCCATCGCCACGGTAGGTTCGATCTTCTGCAGCGCTTGTGCCGCGGAGATTCGCAACTCCGAGTGATACGTCCAACGCCAAACCTGCTTCGCATCCAGAATCTTTTGCAGGATCGGGCTTGCGGCGCTCGCTCGCAATCTTCCCGCCGCTTCAATGGCTTTAATGCGAGTGAATCCCGGCGTGCTGTCGTCTTGCACCAACTCCACAATCCTGGGAATGCACTCCGTCCTTCCGCTCATGCCCATCTCATCGATGGCCAGCGGCCGGATCAAGGGATCGAGCGTGTCATACAGCGCTATCAATAATCTCGCTCTCTGCTCTACAGGTGCGCTCGAAAGCTGCCGCACTGTGCGGTCATGCGAAGTCCGCGGCCACTGCGCCAGCCGCACTGGAAGCGTCCTCTCCACGGTCTCGGGATCCAGTTGCGTCAGCAGCCCGATCACTTCCGTGGCTTCATTGGCCGGCGCGTTTTGCAAAGTATCCGCCAGGCGCTGCACCGCTTCTTCTCCCAAGCCGGAGATCAGCGATCCCAAAAGCTCGCAGTCTTCGCGGAACCCGCAATTCGCGAATCGCGTGGTCACATAATGCAACGTGGTTTTCGGCATCAGCGCCAGAATGTCCAGCAAGCCGTCGGGAATCTGACCCGTCCGCATCGTATCTTCCACAAATTCCGGCACGCGCTCTTCCGCTCCAAATCTCTGCCGGAGATTGTTGGTCGATCCCGGGCGCAACGCTTCGACGCTGTCCAACGACGCCAGCGCCTGCTGCATAGCGGGATAAAACCGTTTTGAGCCGGCTTCCTGGCTCATGCGCACAAATGCCGCACCCAACAACGTCTGCAAATCCGATTCGCGCTCGACGGCCAACTGGTTTCCCAACCTCTGGATCACGTCGATCAGGGCGCTGCCGTCGCCGCTGCCATAAAATTCAGCCAGGTCTGCAAGTCCGATCGCCGTAGTACGCCGCGCTTCGGGCGCTTCCAACGCCACGCAAGCCGCATACTTGGTCAGGATTTCGTTGACGGTCTTCAGTTCGCCACGGCGCAGCATCTCTTCCAGGAACCCGCGCACATTGCGCGGCGGCACGCACCAGGCTTCGTCCGAGGTCAGTACTTCCTTTTTATTTTCTTCCGGCACCTGCAGCCAGAATTCCTGATCAAGCAATTCCGTGTAAGACTGCACGGAAATTCCCGCGTTGGCCATGGTCTCTTCTTGCTGGCCCAGGATCTTTCGCAGCGCCTCAATCTCCGCGTTCATGCGGTCCAGCAGCTGTTTGACGGCGTTCACCCGCAGCTCGCCGCGCTCGTAACTGTCCAACGCAAACCGGATCGCCACGTGTTCCGCTAACTTCAGTAGCATTGGCTTGTCCGGCTTGTCCATTGGCGCCTGCGCCGCAAGACCTGCCAAAGCTTGCTGCAACGTGTACTGCGCGCGCACCGGCATCGCCGTTAATCGCGATTGAAACGACTGCGCGTCCATCCGCGTCTCTGGATCCTTGCGCGACTTCCCCAACTGCGCGAACAATCCGATCATCGAGCGCACTTCTTCTTCCGCAACAGAATAATTTCCAGGTTCCGCGGGACCGCCGAGACCCACGCTGCCGACCATCGCACCGCGCAACATCGCCGAAGCGCTCATCCATTTTCCCGGTTCCGTTGCTCCGCCACCCCCGCCAAGCCCGCCGACGCCAGATCCGCCTCCGGCACCGCCTCCTCCCCCCGTTCCGCCCATTCCTCCACCACCGCCGGGCCCGCCAAATCCTGTTCCTCCTCCGCCACCTCCACCACCCGGACCACCGCCAGCGCCGGTTCCTCCACCACCGCTACCACCAGCCCCACCTCCACCGCCTGGTCCGCCGGTTCCTGTGCCCGTGCCTCCGCCGCCGCCCGTGCCAGTGCCAGTCCCGCCTCCAACTCCACCACCGGCGCCCGTTCCTCCGCTACCGCCGGTTCCGCCGCCGGCGCCCGTGCCTCCACCACCAGGGCCGACACCAAATCCAGGACCGCCACCGCCCGGGCCTCCGCCGCTGCCCGATCCTATTCCGCCTCCCGGCCCGCTTCCTCCACCGGAGGCCTTCCCTGCATCCCACAAGCTTCCGCTGCTGTCCGTTCCGCCGCTCCAGCTCGAGCCACTGCCACTGCCGGATCCACCGGTCCCGCCTCCAGAACCGCCCGATCCAAATCCCGGACCGCTTCCCCCGCCTCCGCCACCTGATCCGCGGCTGCTCTCCGCTGCCAGAATTAATTGCAACATCTTTTGTGGATCTTCAAATACGTCTCGGTATTTTTCTCCCGCGCCGCCCAACATCTTGGCGGTCAATTGCGCGGCAACCTTGATGCCCGCCACGGAACCATCTTCCGCAACGTAGCGAATCTCGTTGATCCGGATGCTGGTTTCCCCGGCCAACGCGGCCTTCAGCTGTTCCGCCAGCATGCTGGGTTTATTGTTTCCGCTGGGAAACGCGCGCACGAATCGCGCAAAGTTGCTTTGCGTGGTGTTGGGAGAAAAATGAATGCTGGCAATGCCGGAACTCATCAGCAATTGCGCGAAGCTCTTCTCCGCAGCTGCCGCGCCTAGAGGCACGCCGTCAAGCACGATCTGGTTGCCAGACGCGCCCAGCAGCAGCCCCGCATCGCCGCCATAATCCAGCGCCGAGCGCAGTTCCTTCCACGCCGTCTCAAATTGCGCAGCAGTGCGCACATGCCCAAATTCGTATAAGCGCGCAAACTTCAACAAAATGTTCAAACTGTGAACAAACGCGCGCGCCGCTTGTCGTGTATCGCCGGCCATTTCTGCGGATTTCCTCAGATACGTCTTCCTTCTACACTAGGCCGCTCACCCCTGCAAAAACAAGTGCTCCTCGCTTCCTTGTAGCCTTGTTAGCAACCTAAGCCAAACCTTACGGCTCAGACGCCCTCAACGCCCTGCCGTTGCCTTTTGCGGTTCCTTGCGTCTTCTTTACCTTGCTCATTTTGCCATCTCGTCAGTACAATGCAAGAAGTTGGTTCGATTCGCTGCTGCGGGATTCTCTTTTGGGGACTTCATCCTTTCCCGGCGCAAGCCCTACTTGGCCGGTTCTTTGCCTCAGAAGATGATGCTTTCCCGCGTTTCGATAATTTTCGTCATTTGCTCACCCTTTCCGAATGACGTAGTTTGAGCAGGTTCTCAGGGTTCGCGACCATGGACGATTCTTCAGCTCGTTTTAAAGCCGAGATGCCGCAAATCCCGGGGGTTTCGCCCTCGTCACGGCGGGGATCGCGATCCAACCCGCTCCTGCCGCTCATTGCCGGCGTGATTGTTCTTGGTGTTGTGCTGCTTTTGGGTGTTCGCTGGTTTGGACGCTCGCATCCAGCGCAGCCCGTCCGCGTTGAGCCCACTCCCCAACTCGAAGTACCCGCACCTCCGCCAGATCCCGCGTCGCTTCTGCCGCACGCTGATGCGGCGAACCCAGTGATCGCCGATCTTGCAGAGCTTTCCAAGCCCTGGTCTTCCGCCGATTTCTTCATTCGCAATTTCACCACCGGCGAAAATGTGCCAGCGACGGTCGTCCGGCTCCCTTCCGGCTCTGCTAATCTTCGGGATGGCTATTGGGCGTTTTCCCGCCAGGCTCCTTACGGCAACTGCCAACTGGAATATATTCGCGATCTCGACGTCCTTCGTAAAGAGTACGACTATCATTCCGCCACGCATCCACTCGTTGGCAATCCCTGCTCCCACACGCTCTACGATCCACTAAAGACCACCAATCTCCCGGGCAACATCTGGATTCGCGGCGCCATCGTCCAAGGCAGCGACGTCCGCCCCCCACTCGGTGTCGAACTCCAAGTCCACGACAAACAGATCCTAGCCATCCGCACAGAGTAGTATTCGCTTTGTAGCGCTGCGCCTTCAGGCCAGCATCTTGGGGTAGCTCGGGGTAGGATCAAATATCAACCCAAAATGCCGGGCTAAAGCCACGGCGCTTCATCTGTTCCGTCCAGGTTTCCTCTTTCTTTGTTTATTATTAATACATATACTGTAATAACAAATCATAAGGGAGACGCGCCATGCCCCGAGTCTTTCGAAGAAAGAACATTCGTGTGCCACTCCCAAACTACCAGGTCCCCACCTCTGTTTCGCCACCCTCTGCTTTAATCAACGTGCCCCGTTTGCTTCTGACCCCGCGGTTGCCGAGTGGCTTATCTCCACTCTCCGAGAATGCGCTCTCAAAAAATCCTTCCTAGTGTTCTGTCCCATAAATAACTGGCATTAGTATTGCTGGGAATATAGGCATCTCCCGTGCACAATGGAGGTGCCTATGGCGATGGGACGACCTAAAGCGACGTTAGTTTTGGATTCGGAGTTACGCGAGCAGCTGGAAAGCTTGGCCAACTCGCGCTCTCTTCCGGCGGGGCTGGTGCGTCGGGCCAAGATTATCTTGTTGAGCGCGTCTGGGAAGAACAACCGGGAAATTGCGCAGCAACTGGAGACCAGCAAGGTCACGGTAGGCCTATGGCGACGACGCTTCCTGGCACAGGGAGTGTCAGGGCTCTACGAGGAATTACGCCCAGGGCGCCCCCGCCCGATTAGCGACGAACGAGTTGCTCAATTAGTTCGCAAGACGCTGAAGTCGAAACCCAAAGGCGCAACGCACTGGAGTATCCGTCAGATTGCCGCCGAGACGGGAGTATCGAAATCGACAGTGCACCGCATCTGGCAGGCGTTTGGCTTGCAGCCGCATCGACAAAAACATTTCAAGCTTTCGAACGATCCATTTTTTGTAGAAAAAGTACGGGATATTGTAGGGCTGTATTTGAATCCCCCTGAAAATGCTGTGGTTTTGTGCGTAGATGAGAAGAGCGGAATTCAGGCGCTGGAACGCACCCAGCCGATGTTGCCGCTGGGATTGGGCTATGTTGAGGGAATGACCCACGATTATCGCCGCCATGGAACCACCACGCTGTTTGCTGCACTGGACACGGCGAACGGTAAAGTGCTCACGAAATGTCGACCGCACCACCGGCATCAAGAGTATCTGAGTTTTCTACGGGAGATTGAGAAGAACGTGCCGAAGAACTTGGAGGTGCACATCATCGTGGATAATTACGCCACGCACAAGCATCTGCGAGTTAAGCGCTGGCCCTCCGTGCCAACATCTCTGAGACAGGTTTAGTACTCTTAATTAATGAGCAGAAGGGCGAGAAAGAAGAGATCAGAGATGAATGGGAATGCTCTTGGTGTTGTTCTTTCCCCTGGGGGTTTGGCTGCCGCGGAACGGAGCGGAGGCTCGCCTCCTGGCGAGCCGCAGCGAAGTGCAGCGGCAGCCAAAGCGGGCGCCGATCCAGCGTCCGTTTCGCGGCCGGATCCCGAAGTCGTTGCTAAGGCGAAGCGGCGGACCTACACAGCGGAGTACAAACAACGCATCTTACAAGAAGCCGAAGTCGCTGCGACGACGCGAGGTGGCCTGGGCGCTCTTCTCCGCCGTGAAGGTCTGTATTCGTCTCTGCTGACCTACTGGCGACGAGAGCGGGCCCAGGGAATTCTCGAGGCTCTGACGCCACAGAAACGCGGGCCGAAGTCCAAGCGCAACCCGATGGAAGAAGAAGTCCAGAAACTTCGCCGACAAAACGCTCGCTTGACTGAAGATCTGCGTAAGGCACACATCATCATCGACGTCCAAAAAAAAGTCGCTGCGCTGTTGGGTCATCCGATTCCGGAGCAGGACCCGGAGGAGAAATCCTGATGGCGGCTGTCGCCGAGCTAGCGAACGACGTTGGCACCAGCGCTGCTTGCCAAGCTCTGTGTATGCCTCGCGCATCTTACTATCGAGATGTCCGTAAGACTTCTTTTCCGGGGGTGAGCGCGTCGCGGCCTTCGTCGGCACGCGCACTCCGCCCGGCAGAACGGGATGCAGTTCTGGCTCGACTACACGAAGAACGTTTCCAGGATCGTTCTCCAGCTGCTGTTTATGCGACGTTGCTCGATGAAGGCGAGTATCACTGCTCGATTCGCACCATGTATCGCTTGCTCGACGAGCACGGTGAGGTTCGCGAGCGCCGCGATCAGTTGACGCATCCGCCCTACCAGAAGCCTGAACTCCTGGCCACGGCTCCGAATCAACTTTGGAGCTGGGATATAACCAAGCTACTCGGCCCAGCGAAATGGACGTACTTCTACTTGTACGTGATCCTCGATGTCTTCAGCCGTTACGTCACCGGCTGGATGGTCGCTTATCGCGAAAGCGCCGAGCTGGCCAAGCGGCTGATCGAGGAGAGCTGCAAGAAACAACACATCCAGCCCGGTCAACTTACGCTGCACGCCGATCGCGGCACCTCGATGAGTTCCAAACCGGTGGCATTTTTGCTGGCCGATCTGGGGGTGACCAAGACGCATAGTCGGCCGCACGTCTCGAACGACAATCCGTACTCGGAAAGCCAATTCCGCACCCTAAAGTATCGGCCGGAGTTCCCGGACCGTTTCGGGTGCATTCAAGATAGCCGAGCATTCTGTCAGGGATTTTTTCGTTGGTATAACGGAGAACATCGCCACTCCGGCCTGGGCTTGCTTACGCCGGCGATGGTGCACTATGGCCAAGCGGAACACATTCTGCGGCAACGCCAGGAAGTCCTCGATGTTGCCTACCAACTTCATCCGGAGCGCTTCGTACGAAGCGCTCCCAAACCGCCGGCTCTTCCCAGCGAAGTTTGGATTAACAGGCCCGCTCTGGAACCGCTGACCGCAGCGATCGACTCTGAAAATGCGCCATGCGTTTGAAGAAGGACAAAAGCGGGGATACTGTGGGTCGACCGAGTTGGAGATCGTCGCTCCCAGGCGATCCTGGCGCGACATTTTTTGGTGGAAAACCCCAACACATGAAAAACTCACTAAATTTCGCGAACACCTGTCTCAAAGTCGTTGACAAGCGCTGGCCTCGTTCGCCACGCGGCCACGGTTCCACGTGCACTTCACTCCAACCTACGCTTCCTGGCTCAATCAGGTGGAGATCTGGTTTAATCGCATCACACAACAAGCCATTCGCCGGGGAACTTTCAGCAGCGTGAAAGACTTGGTCGAGAAAATCGATCACTACGTCAAGAACTCCAACCACCATGCGCAGCCATTCGTCTGGACGGCTACAGCCGATTCGATATTGGATAAAGTCGAACGACTATGTGAACGTATTTACGGGACGGCACACTAGTACATGCTTACTGCGCAATGCCTGACCACCTGCATTTCCTGACAGAGGGAGCCGATCCGGCCGTCAACCTGATTTCTCTCGTCCGTTCCTTCAAGCAAACCACCGGTTACTTCTTCTCCCAACGGCAACGCCAACGCCTGTGGCAAGAGAAGTGGTACGACCATCTCCTTCGTAGCAATGAATCCGTTGTCTGCTGGTACATCTGGCTGAATCCCTTGCGAAAACGAATCTGCACCCGCCCCAGCGAATACCCCTTCCTCGGCTCCTTCTCCAACTTTGCCAGCCGCCTTGATTCTCCTGCCTTTGCCACCTGGCAGCCCCCCTGGAAACAACTCGCTAACTCGTCCGAATCGCTGTAGCGCTGCGCCTTCAGGCCAGCATCTTGGGGTAGCTTGGGGTAGCTTGGGGTAGCTTGGGGTAGCTTGGGGTAGCTTGGGGTAGCTTGGGGTAGCTTTCAGTTCCAAAGGGTCAAATCTAAGATGCCGGGCTAAAGCCACGGCGCTACATAAAAAAAATAGGGCGGCCACTTGGGCCGCCCTGTTCCTTCGCGTTTTCGCGAATTCAGTTAGAAGGTCAACTTCAGCGACAATTGCACGACGCGCACGGAAGAGTCGAACCCAAGGAAGTTTCCGTACGGGCTCGACGGTACACCCTGCATCGTCCAGGTTTGGCCGAAGAACGGCGCGCCCAATACGTTGCCAGGCAAGTTGAAGTTCGGGTGGTTGAACACGTTGAACGCGGTCGCGCCCAATCCGAAGTTCGCCCGTTCCTTAATCGAGAACGTCTTGTAGAGTCCCATGTCGAAATCTACATAGTTCGGTCCACGGAATTGGTTACGGGTTTGGGTTGGGAACTTCGTGTAGGCGTTAGTAGTCGTGTCCAAGAAGGCGGACGCGTTCACGCAAGCCGTGGGATTTGCATTGGTATAGTTAGACGAAGCACCGCACGAACCGCCGGCACTTGGCGAAATTTGTTGCGCTACGTTGACGCCGCCCACTCCATCTCCAGCGGAGATGGTGGCCTGCGCAAGCCCCGTAGCGGCGTTGCCGTCCATTACCGTATAGGGCAGCCCGGTGCGTGCAAACACTTTCCCGGACCATTGCCAACCGCCCAGTGCTGCCTTGGCGAACTTGTTCTCAAAGTGAACGGGCGGCGTGATTACGTAGTCCGCGTTGAACAGATTGCGAATGTCGTAGTCCGCATTTCCGTAGTTGTTCGCTCTCAGGCTGACCGGATTGATCTGGGTCTGGATGTTCTCGTTGAAGTAGTTTCCTCCGATGGGGAACAAGCCACCGTTGGAGTCTTCATCGAGCGCATGCGAAAAAGTGTAGTTGAGGTGAGCCATAATCCAGCTGTGATACTGGATACGTGCCGACGCGGTGACTCCGTTGTAGTTGGCGACGGCTCCGCTTTGGACCGTCGTTACTTGGGCGTAATTGGGATAAGGTTGCGTCTGAATGCTCGAAATGTTGGCGTAAGGTGACGTGGACCCTGTCGAAAATGCGTTCCACCAGGAATCCCGGTACAGCAAGTGAATCGAGTGATTCCCCACGTAATTTACGGACACCGCTACGTTTTTGTTGATCTCTTGATCCACTTTCAGGTTCCATTCCTGCACCTGCGGCGAATGAATGGTCCCTTGGATAGAAGTGATGCCGATCGGGGGATTATATCCAATGATCGGATTCAGTATGTTAGACAGCTGGTTATAGCTCTGGTTTATGTTGAACGCCGCGGAAGCCGCCTTGAACGAGGCCGGTCCGCCACTTGCAGCTGAACTATCGAAAGGCAGAATACCCGTAGGCTCAAAACCTGAATTGATCGGCTGGATATAGAAGAACGTCGCAGCAGGAGGATTGCCCAGAAGGCTGTCGACCAAACCGGCCGCTGGATTGTCGTAGAAGATTCCCACGCCGCCGCTGATCACCGTCTTGTTATTTCCCGGAAAGAACGGGAAACGGTCGCTGGCATTGGGCGCCCAACTGAAAGACAAACGAGGCGATACGTTGATGGCATCGACCCCTGGATAGGCGTCGTGCAACCCAGTTTTAAGATCACTGCTGTAAGGAACGTCACCCGCTCCCGCGTAACCGGCCTGGATGCTCGGCAGGTTGTTGAAAGAAGTGGGGAAGTTCACCAGGCAGTTGGTCTGGCAGACAGGGTTTGCGTTCTTCTCGAACCGCAATGCTCCGGTGATCGTAAAGTTAGAGGCTACCTTCCACTGATCATCCACGTAGAAGCCCAAGCCCCAAATGGCGATCGGCACATCCGTTGAAGCGCTGTCCTGTTGATAATACGCGTTGGCGTATCCGTTGGCGAAGGCCTGCAATCCGCTGAGTCCGGCCCCGGGCAGGTTATCGAACAGTGTCGTCGGATAGGTATAGAAGAAGTTGTGATCGCTGACGTCATAACGGCGGAAATTCGCGCCAAACTTCAGCGAGTGCTTTCCCTTCGTCCACGAAAGGTCATCGATGAATTGATATTGTGTAATGTTGCGACCCTGCGGGAATGCGCCGACGCTACCATTGACGCTGGAGAAGCCGACGTCGCCGCCAAATTGAACTCCGCCGTAGGGGAACGCACCCTGCCACGCCGAAACGTCTTGCGTGAATTGGGCAACATAGTGGCTCAACGTGGCTGTAAAGGAGTTGGCCATGTTGCTGTTGATTACGTGCCTCCAATTGACTTGGTAGTCCCATGCAGGCTGATTGGAATTGGCATCAAAAGCAGAACTGATCGGGTCGACCGCCGTCGGCTGCAATCCGTGATCAATCTTGAAACGGAAGAACAGATCGTCCTTTGAGGTCAGCTTTTGGTCGATGCGGCCAGCGATGATCCATTCTTTGGCAAAGGAAGTCGGCGTTGCAACGAAATTCGCAAGGCAAGGCGTCCCAGACACCCATCCGGAGAGCGCGAAGCTGGAGCACTGGTCGGTGCCGCTAGGTGTTACAGGAGTGACCGTCTTTCCTGCCGATGCCTTTGCGTACAAATTGAACAAGTTCTGATAGGCGGGCGCTTCGTTCGGCTGGGTAGCCTGAATGTTCGCTAACACAGCCGACGCAAACTGGGTTGTTGGGATTGTCTCGGTATCGACGTTCGGCAGAATGAAGCGCATACCTTCGGTATCCACAAAGAACCAGGTGTGGTCTTTAAACACCGGCCCGCCAACGGATGCGGCCCACTGATTCGCGTTGGAAAAGGGCCTTGGCTGATCTTGTGCGTTATTGAAGAAATCGTTTGAATTCATTTCCCGGCCATTCCAATACCACTGCGCGTTGCCGTGGAATGAATTGGTGCCGGACTTGGTGACATAGTTGATCTGAGCGCCGCTCAACTGGCCATATTCGCCCGAGTACGGGTTCGTTACAATCGTTGCTTCCTGCACTTCGTTGGCGCCCAACGTCAAGTTGGAGGCACCCGAGTTATTGATGTTGAAATACGGGTCCATGTCGTTTTCGCCGTTCACCGTGTACAGGTTCGAGGTGCCCGGCAGACCATTGACCGTGAAGTTTCCGTAACCGCTTCCCTGGGCGACAACAACACCAGGTGACGTGAAAGCGAGTGTTGTCATGTCGCCGCCCGCCGTCGGCAGCAACGCTACTTCTTCCGGAGTATAGGAAGTCGCCATACCAGGCTCAGTGCTGATCAGCGGCGCCGCGCCAGATACTTCAACGGTTTCTGCCGCCTTTGAAATTTCCAGCGCAATGTCCAACTGCGCTGTCTGTCCTACAGTAACCGATGTCGTTTGGACTGTCTTTGCAAACCCCGGCGCGTTGATCGTTACCTGGTACCTTCCGGGCTTCAAAAGGTTGAACCGGTAACTTCCTTCGCCATTGGTAGTTGCCGACTGCTCTTCGCCCGTATCCAAGCTCTTCAGACCTACAGCCGCATTCGGGATCACGGCTCCGGCCGGATCGGTCACCCGTCCAGCTACACCGCCTAATGTCAACGATTGGCCCGCGACGTTGCCCGCGAAAACCAATGCTAGAAGGAAAGCCACCACAACTCCCATTCTAAACAGCTTCATTCAAACCTCCTTGACGGTTGAACGCTACCTGAAGACGAAAAAATGACGTCGCCTGCAATCAAAACAGAAATAAAACGATCCTTCGGGCTCGCCTCACTAAAACGAGCCCTGAATCGCCTGATTTTTCGTGTAAGAACCCCCACCACAGGGACGAAACAAACACTCGGTTCTCTATTGGCAATTGGCCGACCAAACTGGCACGGTTTTATTGCTTTTATTTACTTGATGTTACAGAGAAGTACCAGCATCCCCTGACTTTGCACCTATAAATTTATGTAGAAATCGATCTCGCCTACCAAAAAACATATGTTATTCGCACCTACCTTCATCGTCTCTATCACCCCTAAACGGCCGTTCATCCCAACGTTCGTGGCCTCACTTGGCGTGCATTTCCTCGGATCTCCCCCCTGAATTTAGGAGCAGCAGCACTGCTGCGCTCCTTGGCGCAATCCATCTAGAAGCCATCTCATAAATGCCTCAGGAGGATGACAGCACAAGCGAGTTGGACCATCCCGAGGAAATTCTCTGGGTAGTATTCCCAGCGAATGACAATGCGACGAAAGTTATGAAGCCAGGCGAACAGGCGCTCGATCTTCCAACGGCGGCGATATCGACGCAGGCGGCGACCGTCTTGAGTTGCGGGGGCCACACGCACAAATTTGTGAGGTGCGATGAGCTGCACGCCGTAGCGTTGCCGGATGTGTTGGTCCAACGGATCGCTGTCGTAAGCGCGGTCACCGATCATCCGCGCAGGAGTTTCTCTGAGGAAGCGTTGCTCGAGCGTGGCTTCGACGAGTTTTGTTTCATGAGGCGAAGCGCTGGCCACGTGCACGGCGAAAGGAAGACCATGACCGTCTGCGATTGCCATGATTTTGCTGCCTTTGCCGCGCTTTGTAGGGCCAACAGCAGAGCCCCCTTTTTCGCCCCACTGAAGCTGGCGTCGATGAACGATTCGCTGAGATCCAGCTTCCCTCGGTCTCGTAAGTCCTCGGCAAGTTTTTGCAGCAAGCGTGTCAGCAGCCCGCTGCGCTGCCAGGATTGGAAGCGTCGATGACAGGTTTGATAGGGCGGATAGCGAGACGGGAGATCATGCCAAGGAGCTCCGGTGCGTAACACCCAAAATACGCCGTTCAAAACCGCACGCGTGTCCTGCCACGGCCTCCCGCGTCCATCGGCCCGTCGCTTCGGACGGAACAACCGTTCGAGAACCGCCCACTGGGCGTCGGTAATGTCCATGTTCTCGATTTACCCCATTGGCCATAAGTTTCAACTGCTCAGTCAGTTCAAAGTGTTTATGAGATAACTTCTAGTTATCCCGCCCCTCTCTTTTGCTTCTTTTCTTCTTTCTTGGCATCCTCTTACGTCATGACCCAGCAAAATTCGCCATTTTCCCGGCGCCGTTTCCTGCAATCCTCGGCCGCGATTTCCTCACTGGCACTCGCCTCGTCGTCTTCCGCGCGCGCGGAAACACAACTCCCTTCATCTTTCTCCTCGTTGAAGCCGCTCGGCGACCGCGTTCATCCCATTACCCCTGAGGAATTCCACGGCCGCTTGCTTCACGCTCAGGAATTGATGGCTACGCTGGATCCGAAGTTCGACGCCATCCTCCTCGGCCCCGGCACGTCGCTCTACTATTTCACGGGCATTCGCTGGTGGCCCAGTGAACGCCTGCTTGCGCTC
This sequence comes from Candidatus Acidiferrales bacterium, assembly GCA_963701055.1. GTDB lineage: Bacteria > Acidobacteriota > Terriglobia > Acidiferrales > UBA7541 > Acidiferrum. The sequence goes on from OY969563.1 coordinate 4,323,955, forward strand.
GTCATCCCGCGCAACGGCCAGCCTTTTCTAATTTCTCCAGCCTTCGAGGAAGCGCGCATGCGCGAGCTCATGCGCTATCCCATCGAAGTACGCGTCTGGCAGGAAGACCAGAGCCCCACGCAGCTCATCGCCTCTTCGTTTGCGGAACGCAACCTGCGCACCGGCCGCATCGGCATCGACGAAGCTCTGCCCTTCACCTTTTACGATCACTTCCGCGCCGCCGCTCCCGGGTTCGATTGCGTTTCCGCCGACCCTGTCACCATCGCCTGCCGCGCGCGCAAGTCCGCTCACGAACTTCAACTCATACGCCTCGCCTGCGAAGCCACGTGTGACGTCTACCGCCTGGTTTTTGAAAATTTGCGCGAGGGAATGAGCGGTAAAGACATCAGCCGCATGGTTAGCGCCGCGTACGCGAAAATGAATCTGCGCGGCGATGCTATGGCGCTGCTGGGCCCCGCCTCCGCGCTTCCCCACGGCAGCCGCGAGCCGCAAAAGCTAAAGGAAGGCGACGTGGTCCTGCTGGATGACGGTTGCCTGGTCGAGGGCTATTCGTCCGACGTCACGCGCACCGGCGTCTTTGGCAAGCCCACGGAAAGGATGCAGCGCGTCTTCGAAGCCGTCCGCAAGGCGCAGGACGCCGCTCTTGCCGCCGCTCGCGCTGGAAAACTCTCCGGTTCCGTGGATGATGCCGCGCGCGCAGTGATCACTTCCGCCGGTTTCGGCCCCGACTACAAATTCTTCACGCATCGCCTGGGCCATGGCATCGGTCTCGATGGCCACGAGCATCCTTATCTTGTGCGCGGCAGCAAAACCGTCCTCGAACCCGGCATGACCTTCTCCAACGAACCCGGCATCTACATCCCCGGCGAATTCGGCATCCGCTGCGAAGACCTAATGGTCATCGCCCTCGACGGCCCGGCACTCCTCCTGACGCCCGGCTTCCAAGTCTCTTTGGAAAAACCTCTGGGCTAAGCGGTCCCGTGGCGACAATTTCGTAATAGAAAAGCATTTCGTAGTAGAAAAACGTTGTCATCCTGAGCGAAGCGAAGGATCTCAACGTAAGCAACGCAACAACATTAAACGACGAAGCGCCCTACCTCGCCGCCTCTTCCGCCACAAACTCCACAATCCTCTCCTCCGCCCAAAATCGCTCCTCGCCCGTAAACCGCGACACAAACCCGCAATGCCCGCCGTGCTCCGTCGCCACCAGCCGCACCCATGGATTCTCCTCCACTCGCGCCGCCAGAAACGATACGTACGGTACAAATGGATCGTCCTGCGCAGTGATCAACAACAGCGGCACTGCCACTTTGCCAATGACCTTCTTCGCGCTCGCCGCCTCGTAATATTCTTCCGCATCCTTATATCCAAAACACGGCGCGGTAATCTCGTCGTCGAAGTCCCGCACGGTCCGGATGGGCCCAAACCCATTGCGCGAATATCGCCCCGGAAACAGTTCGCATTTCCGGCGATAGCGTTCCATCAACCCGCGCACAAAATGCCATTGATACAAGTAATTCTGCATTTCCTCCAACGCGTCGGCGCATCGAGACAGATCGAGCGCTGGGCAAACTGTCGCCACGCCACGCAATTCTTTCGGTGCAGAATCCCCCAATTCGCCTGCCATTTTTGTCACCAGGTTTCCGCCCATCGAATATCCGGCGAAGAAAATCTTCTCAAACCCTTCCTCGATCAACTCCATCAGCACCTTGCGGTAGTCGCCGCTCAATCCGCTGTTATATAAGGTTGGCGTCAGCCGCTCGGTGCCGCCGCAATTCCTCTGGTTCAGCCGTACCGCGTGAAATCCTCGCGCCCAGGCCTTGTCCGCAATTCCCCTCTCGTAACCTGAGTCACACGACCCCTCCAGCCCGTGCACAATCACAATCACCGGTGAATCCCGCCGCTTTCCTGGCTGCCAATGGCATACGCCTTTCAGTTGCGAATCCTCATCCACGCGAAACAATCTTTCTTCACCTTTAGGGAGTGCAAATGTACGCCGGGCAAACGCCGCACCAATCGTCTGCGCATGCCCGCTCTTCAACCACCGATGCGGCTCAAATTTTCTTATCTCTGTCCCCATTCCTCTACTTTATCAGTTCCCTCAGCCTCTCCTGGTCGGTCACCCGATTGACAGGATATGGAGGGCAGTCTAGGCTCTGGCCATGTTCCACAAGCAACCGTTCTTGGAAGCGTTCGCAGCAATCTTGCTAGCCATCACCAATGCTCCGGTCACGCTTGCACAGCAGCTTACGCCGTCTCCAAAACTTATTCTTTATGATGCCAAACACAAAGAGCCGAAAAGCGGTGTCGAACTGCACGGAAATCAACTTACTATTCGTTCTGGTGTAGGCACTCCGTCAACCATAAACGTTCTTGCCTTCAGCGGAGACGGTAGATTCCTCGCGGCTGGAAAAGATTTTGGTCGAGTCGTGGTGTGGAACGTGGCGGATCGGTCGTATGTTTGCGCTTTGGATACTGGCCAGAGTATTGTTCACGCCGTCGCCATCTCCGCCGACGGCCAACTGCTAGCTACTTCCGGCTCAAATATTGACCCTGACATCAAGATTTGGCACCTGCCTGATGGCAAACTCCTGAACGATTTCCGCATTGGACATCCCGCGGTTCAGAAATTGCTCTTTGCTCAAGATGCTTCCTCGTTGGTCGTCGCCGAAAGCAATGCCGTAATGTATGTTCTGGACGTAAAAGCCGGAACACATCAGCAAGAATTTATCGGCGAATGGGCTCCCGTTTTTTCGACGGATGGCAAGACAATAATGACAATCAGTAATACCGAAGTAATCTTGAGGAACACAACGGATTGGCAACGACAAAAGTCGTTTCCCAAGCCGACGAAATATGCAATTCCCTTCTCCCTTGATACGGCACTGGACCTCTATCTGTTCGGAGACAGTACCGACGAGAACAGTTTCGCTGCTGTGCGTCTGAGCACGGGCGAACTCCTTCCAAATCTGCGGAAGGCAAAACTTCCCGAGCTAACTTCGGTGCAGGTGTTTTTGCCTCGATTGATCCCAGCTCGGGCGTTGTATTCGGTCACAGTGAAGGCAGATTGTGGGCCTGGAATATTCAGACTGGCAAAACCTGCACCTCGCAGGTGCTATACAGTGAAAGCGGCGCGCTAAGTTCGGATGGCAGCGTTCTTGTTGGGGCCATCGACAATTCCATTATGGCGCAGGGTCAGATAAAGCCGGGCGTTGGCGTGTGGGAAACCGCACGGATACGCGAAGCCTGCGGCTTGAAATAGCCGGTTCGCCTTTTTCCCCGTAAACGCCTGCTGTTTTGTGTGACCTACCCGCGTATTGTTAACACTTGACCGGTTCACCGCGTCTAGCTTGGGAGACGCATTTCTCGTCTAGATGGACACAACGTGGCGGCACTCTTTGAACTCCATTCTTCCCGCTCCGGTTTCCCAGCCGTGAATGCTCCCTTGGAGCACGGCAGCCCCGACGATGCGCTCGTTCGTGCCGCGCAAGCGGGCGACCGCTCGGCCTTCGGTCTTTTGTATTCGCGCTACGCTCGCATGGTGCACGGCATTCTTCTCAGCCGCGTGCCCCACGGTGATGTTGACGATCTGGTCCAGGAGGTTTTCCTGCAAGCACTGCCCAGGCTCACTTCGTTACGGGAAGTCTCCAAATTTCCCGGCTGGCTGGCCGCAATCGCCCGTAATCGCGCAACGGACTTTCACCGCCGCAGCAAACCAGCCGACGAATTTGTCGAGGACACGACGGGCGTTGATACTGACCCTCCGGCTCCCTCTACTCCTCCCGCTTCTCATTCCAGCACGGAAGCGCACGCGGCTCTCGACGCTATCCTTTCTCTCCCCGAAAGCTATCGAGAGACGCTGGTCCTGCGCCTCGTCGAAGGTATGACCGGTCCCGAGATTGCCGCGCGCACCGGCCTCACGCATGGGTCCGTACGCGTCAATCTTCATCGCGGCATGCAACAGCTCCGCGAAATTCTTGGCCGCAAGGCCGCGCCGCTCACCAGGGGTGAGCTATGACCACACGCCCAAACGATCCTAAGAAAGAAATGTCCATGACCGACGATTATTTGTGGGACGGCTCCGGCACGCCCGATCCCGAAATCCAGCACCTCGAAAAAGTGCTCGCTGAATTTCGCCATACGGAGCGCCCGCTCGTTCTTCCCGCCAACGAAAATCCGGTTGCCATAATGAAGCCCCGCAGCGTGCTGCATTCGCCCTGGCTTTCGCGCTGCGCCGCCGCTGCGGTTATTTTCCTGGCAATCACGCTTGGCATTTTCTCTTCGCGTCGAGCCGGCTACAACGCTCCGGGCATCGGCCCCAGCTGGAACGTCGCGAATCTCGAAGGCAACCCACAAATCGGCTCTCAATCGGTCTTGGCGAATCAATCGGCAGTCAAACTTTATGTTGGCCAAACCCTCACCACCAATTCTTCTTCCCGCGCCACACTTTCCGAAGACGATCTCGGCCAAATTCAGATCGATCCTAATTCGCGCGTTCGCCTGCTGCGCACCGATCCAAATCATAAGCGCCTGCAACTCGAAGTCGGCACCATTCACGCCGCCATCTGGGCGCCTCCCGGCCAGTTTATTGTGGACACGCCTTCCGCTGTCGCCATCGATCTTGGTTGTGCGTATACGCTGCAGGTCGCGCCCGACGGCTCCGGCACCATTCGCACCACCCTCGGCTGGGTTGGCTTCCATCTCAACGGCCGCGACTCGTTCATCCCCGCGGGCGCGATGTGCTCTACGCGTCCGAAGGTCGGCCCGGGCGTTCCGTATTTCGAAGACGCCAGCGAATCGTTTCGAGAGGCTTTGCACACTTTTGATCAAGCAGAGTCATCGTCGGACGCTGCTTCGTCAGCCCTCTCCACGATTCTTTCTCAGGCGCGCCCACGCGACGGTCTAACGCTCTGGCATCTTCTCTCTCGCACCGGCGGCTCCGAACGGGCGCAAGTGTACGCCCGCTTCGCTGCTCTCGTGCCTCCTCCGCCCGGCGTGACGCGCGAAGGCATCCTCGCCCTCGATCCGCACATGCTCGACCTCTACTGGAACGCGCTCGACCTCGGCGACATTTCTCTCTGGCGCTTCTGGGAACAATCGCCCGACCCTCACGCCGCACCGCCGCCCCAGCAAATCCTAATGAAGAAGGAAGCGCTCCTGAAGAAGACTCAATAAGCCGCAATCTTGTTCGTGACACAGCCACTCCTGGCTGTGGTCCTGGGTTACTCCGCTGTTTCTCCACGCTGAAATGGAATGCGCATGTCATCCTGAGCGAAGCGAAGGATCTCAACGTAATTTCCACCAAGACTCTCAGCGATCATCACGTTTCCCGTTAACACTTCCTCCCCGTCCCACGTCTCCTTAGCGACCGCGGACCTCATCCGCAAGGAGGCAACACATGATTCATTCCCCAAATAAATTCGCCGCAACACTTTTCTTCGCACTTCTGTTGTTCGCCACTCCCGCCGTGGCAGGCCCCCCGCTCATCTGCCACAGCTTCGACATCGGCACCGCGAAATCTCTACCCTGGATCAGTCACAACTGGAATCTGGCCGGCTCCGAATCCTACAACCTCAACGATCTCGTCCCGGACACCATGTCTATCCTCGACGCCGGCTCCACCGTCCTCGTGCACATGGAAACTCTGCGTCGCGCCACGCTGTACGCTGCGATAGATCCACTTGTCTCCAAGCGCCTGCTCGTCGCCCTAGTTGCGCGCTCCAAGGCGGCCGCCAACACGCGCGCAGCCGCGCTCGCCAGCTTCGATGCCGGCTATCTCGCGGAGACGTACAAGCAATACGAATGGATCAGCAAATCCGGAAACGGTCCCGCGCACAATGTCGATGGCTACGCTCTGATCAAAAAAGCCATCCAGTTTCGCGGTAACGATCCGCAAATGGAATTCGCCGCTGCCCTCGTCACCCTAAGCGGCCCCGCCGGCGAACACGCGGGGCACGCTCAAAAAGCCAAAGCCGGCGCGAACACTGACCCGTTGCTCGCCCGCAATCTGGCCACGCACTTCATGAGCCCGCAATCGGAGACCATGGCGGAAATGATTTCGCGCAACTCCAGTGAAAAGGTTGCGCGGCAATGAATCCCACAACAAAAACAGAAGCCGTCTCCCCGCGGCTCCTCTCGCGCTTTGTGCCGTTTAGCCTCATCGCTGCAGCGATTCTTTTCACGCCCACTTTTTCCCTGCGCCATGCCTCGGCGAAACAACTCGCTGCGGACGATCTCACCGCGCACGAATGGGGCACCTTCACTTCCATTTCCAGTCCCGATGGCCGTCCTACGGATTGGCTCACCCTCAGCGGTTCCACCAACCTGCCCTCGTTCGTCGAACATTTTCGAGATGTCCAATTCAAGGGCGGCCTGCGCGGCACGGTGCGCATGGAAACTCCTGTCTTGTACTTTTATTCGCCGCACGAAACTACGGTCTCGGTTGATGTCTCTTTCTCTCATGGCCTTATCACGGAGTGGTACCCGCACGCCGATTCGGTTAATCCCACTCTCACGACCCGCGATTTTTCGCTCTATAACCTAAAATCTCCCGGCGCCATCTCCTGGAACTCGGTCCACATCGACCCTCACGCTGCATCCGATTTTCCTTCGGACAAATCTGAAAATCCATACTACGCCGCGCGTCAAACCTTTTCCGCCCCACTCTCTGTGGAACAATTCAGTGCGCCACAGCAAGAGAAATTTCTTTTCTATCGCGGCGTTGCTGCGTTCGCGCCGCCACTGTCCGCCACAATGCCCTCGAACGATACGGTGCGCCTACAAAATAATTCCGCCGACTCAATTTCCGATGTGATTCTCTTCGAGCGGCGCGGCGAAAAGCTTGGTTATCGCGTGCTCGGCCCTCTCCGCGACGAAGCGTCTCTCGCGATGCCCACTCTCGGTGGTTCCCTTGATTCGCTCATTAGCCATCTAGAAGGCGTGCTCATCTCGCAAGGTCTTTATCCCGACGAAGCTCACGCCATGCTGGAAACCTGGAAAGCTTCCTGGTTCGAAGAAGGCGCGCGCCTCATCTACATTGTTCCGCGCTCGTTCGTCGATTCCGTTCTTCCGCTCAACATCAAGCCCGCACCTACAAAAACCGTGCGCGTTTTCGTTGGCCGGCTCGAACTCATCACTTCCGCCACTCAACAAGCCGTCGAGTCCGCCTTCACAACGGGCGACAGCACAACCCTCGCGAAATATTCGCGCTTCCTCGATCCCATTCTGGTGTTCATGCTGCAGCAATCCACCGACGAGGCTCGCCAACAGCGCCTGCTCAGTTATCTAAATTCCCTGCCCGTCGATGCTCGCTGAAGAGACGAAACGCCAGTTCCCCGTTGTCGCTATTGGTTAGCATAATCATGCAGCTCTGCCGCTTCTCAAAGCAGATCATGTAGTTCTGCGCGCCATCGCCATGGCCTTCCTTGAAAAACGCGGGCCCATATTTCGTGTGGGTCAGCAATCCCCATCCCACGCCATACGCCAAACCCACATCCGCTGCCTCTTTCCCCTCGCCTTCATTCGCTGCCAGTGGAAATTCGTGCACCGTCCGGATCTTGAACACTGGCTTTAGCATTTTCTTCTCGGTCGATTTCTTGATGATCTCCCCCGCGAACAGCGCTGAAGCGAATCGAGACATGTCCTCCGCGCTTGTCGTCATCGAACCCGCGGCCCGCGCCGGAAATCTCTTCGTCTGCGACCGGAACTTCTCGTTCGGGTCATAGCGGTCCGCGACATTCGCTTCGAATTCCTGCCGGTAGATGATTCCCGTCCGCGTCATGCCCAGCGGCCCGAAAATCGCCTCCTGCATCAGCACATCCAACGGCTTTTTCTTTTGCTCTTCGATCACAAACTGCACCAGGTTGATACCTTCCCCGGAATACAAGAACTGCGTCCCCGGCTTGAAATGCAAATGCATCTTCTTGTCCGGTTCGATGGCTGCAAAATTTGCCAGCCCCGAAGTGTGCGACAGCAGCATCCGCGGCGTCACCGTCGCCCACATCGGATCCTTAACCAGTTCCGATGCCTTCTCGCGATAAGCCTCATAGTTTTCCAGTGGCAGCGGCAATTGCTGCGCGACCGGCTTGTCCAGATCGAATTCGTGGCGCTCCACTAACTGCATCACATACGTGGCGAACACACTCTTGGTGATCGAGGCTGCCCAAGTGGTGGTATCGCGCTCCATCGGCAACGGCGGTTCGCGCCGCCGCAACCCGTATGCCGCGCTCCACACCAATTTCCCTTTCACAAGCACCGCGATTTGCGCACCGGTAACGTGCGCGTCCTCCAGCGTCTTCTTCGCAAACGCGTCGGCATCTACCGTCGATATTTTCGATCCATCCAGCCCCACGAAAGCCGGTTCGTTCAGGGACTGCGCAACACAGGTAGAAAAGGCGGCGAGATAGAGAGCACAACCAACCACGATTTGGCGTCGCATCCATTCATCTTAGCGAACCCGGCATGGTCGCCAAAATACAACAAAAGCCGGAGCGCCCGCCGATTTCCCGGCATACGCTCCGGCTTATTTTATTGGCGTATTCCACCGTTCGCTAATCAGCTGCCCCGCCACAACACCACGCACCCGCGGCCTTCACCACTTGCTCGTTGCTGTCTGCGGGTTGCGCGCTGTCCGCGTAGTAATCCTGCTGGTACCTGTCGTGGTGCCTTACCCACATCATCGGATGGGCAAGCCCTTCTTCATTGCGGCCCTTCGGCGCTATATCCAGGTATGTATAGACGCCCATCATTGACTCGCCGCCGCGCCCATAGGTCGAATACGTATGGAACACTTCGCCGTTTTCATTCTTGTAGAACACGCTGAGCCCCGGCCCTTCTTCGCTGGGGAAGAATTGCCGCTTGAAGTTGTAGTACATTTCCTTCTGCGCCACTTCTTCCTTGGTAAAGGAAACGTGGAAATCGCGATTGAAGTCGTTCGCAAACGACGACGCCCACTTGAGCCGCCAGCCCATGCGCGTCTTGAACTCTTCGATTTTCGCGATCGGCGCGCGCGAAACCGCCAGCAGGGTAACGTCGCGGTTGGCCAGGTGCTGCGCGCTGCCGTCAATGTGATCGCCCAGAATCGAACAGCTCGGGCAGCCTTCGTTCCACTCCGGCCCAAACATGAAGTGATAAACGATCAGCTGGCTGCGGCCCTCAAATAAATCCGCCAGAGTTTTCTTCCCTTTTGGCGTATCGAACACATATTCCTTCTCCACTTTCACGTGCGGCAGGTTACGCCGCTCCGCCGCCAGCGCGTCGCTTTGCCTCGTTAGCTGCTTCTCTTTTTCCAGCAACGCTTTCCGCGCCGCCAGCCACTCTTCTCGCGATACAACTTTCGGATGTTCCATCGTGCTCTGCGTCATCACCGTTTCTCCTTTGTATCCAGATCTAAACTTCTAACTTCCCGCGATTCGACCGATTACCGCCCGCCCGCAACCTTCGTTTGCTGCGCCGCCTTCGCATCCGCGTAGTAATCCTGCTCGTACCGGTCATGGTGCTTCACCCACGCCGACGGAGTCGCCAATCCTTCTTCGTCCCGGCCCTTCGGCACCAGGTCCAAATAGCGATACACACCCATGAACCGCTCGAGGCCGCGGCCATACGTCGAGTACGTGTGAAACACTTCGCCCTTCTCGTTCTTACAAAACACGCTCGCGCCGGGAGCTTCATCTCTGCGCCAGGTCTGCTTCGTGAAGTTGTATTCCACCTCGCCCTTCGCCAAATCTTCCTCGGTAAAGGAAACGTGATAATCGCGGTTGAAGTCGCTGCCAAACGAGGACACCCATTTGAACCTCCAGCCCATGCGCTTCTTGAATTCGTCAATCTTCGACAAGGGCGCGCGCGACACCGCGAGCAGTGTCACATCCCGGTTCGCCAGATGCTGGGTGCTGCCGTCGATGTGATCGCTGATCATCGAACAACCGTGGCAACCTTCTTTCCACTCCGGACCGAACATGAAGTGGTAAACAATCAGCTGGCTGCGGCCGTCGAACAAATCCGCGAGTGTTTTCTTTCCTTGCGGTGTATCGAACACATACTGCTTCTCCACTTTCACCCACGGCAGGTTTCGCCGCTCCGCTGCCAGCGCGTCGTTTTGCCGCGTTAGTTGCTTTTCTTTCACCAGCAACTCTTTGCGAGCCGCCAGCCATTCTTCACGCGATGCAACTTTCGGATATTTCCCCGCACTTTGCGTCATGACTGCTTCTCCTTTCCTTCTGGACGTTCAGGCTCTTTCCCGGCTGGCATCACTCCAGCCCCACTCGGCTCTTTCACGTTTTTTCTATGCAGGATGGTTTTGGCCGCCAGTGCCGTGGCGCCTCCCGTGGAAATCACTCCGGCGACGATCATCGAAAGTGTGGCAAGGCATGCAGGGCACATGGCTCCTCCTCTCGCAATCCTCAGTGCTTGTGCGGTGCTTCCGCGCGTTCCCGAATGCGCTCCATCATGTATGTCCAACCCTTGTTCACGCCCATGCGGTGCTGCTCTTCCATGAAACCGAAGGCGCTGTGACGGAACTTGATCAGCGTTCCACCCTTTTCTTCGCTGAGCCGGTACTGCACGTTGGAAACCAGCGGAGTGGACGAAAACAGCGGCCCGCACATCTCTAGCAACGTCGGCCGCTTGATCGCCTGCACCGTGGCCCAGTAATGACCGTTGCCATCGCCCAAATCGCGATACCACCGGCCCCCGGGCCACGCTTCCAGTTTCATCTTCAGCGACACGCCTTCGGGCGTCTCGTTCAGAGGACCCAACTGGTCCAGCACTGCCGCGAAGGTCGTTTCAATCCCCGCCTTCACGAAAGTCTCCAGCGTTACTGTCAAGGTGAAATCTTCAATCTTCTGTGCAGTTCCAGCCATGTTGCTCCTCCAAATAAATTTCGAAGTTTTATTGCTTGCTGCTTTTGGTTTCCGCCTGCTCCTTGATGCGCGCCAACTGGTGCCGCCAGATGCGCTCAAACGTCTGCGTCCATTCATGCAGCGGCCGGATGGCCTCGGCATTTGTGCGGTAGAGAATCTGCCGCCCGTCCCGCCGCGCCGCCACCAATCCCACTTCCCGCAAGACACGCAGGTGCTTTGAGACGGATGGCTGCTCCAGTCCGAGGCTGGCTACGATGTCCCCCACCGGGCGCTCTTGCAAGGCCAAAAAGCTCAAAATATCGCGCCGGCGGGGCTCGGCGACGGCGTTGAAAGCGTCCGATGTTGTAGCTGCTCGTGCCATGGCCAGACAATACATTCCCATATAGGAATATGTCAAGACCTTTTTTGCCTTTTTTCTCCCGACCCTTTTGTAGGAAATTCCCGCTCTCCCACGTCATACTATGGAGAAGGATTACTTCAAGGCAGAATGTTCGCTTCCACTCTCTGGCTCATCGCGGTCGCCATCACTCTTTTTGTTCCGGCATTGCTGATCTGGGGCTGGGTCCGCTGGGCCAAGAACGAAACACCACGCTCGCGCTCTTCGACGCTGTCGTTGGTCGGCTTCGCTCTCGCCACGGCGTCGGCGACGCTTGCAGTGTGCACTCATCTGTATGCGGTTTTCGTCAGCAGCTTTCCGGTTTACGGTCCAACACTATTGAAGATTTACGCGTCCGGATGCTTGCTATCGGTGGGCGGAATCGGTTTCGCCTTCGCTGGCACAGGGCGTCCGAATCCGGTTCGTTGGCTGGCGCCGGTCTGCGCCGTGGGCACTTTGGTTTTCTGGTTACTCGCGATGGGCAGCCAGTAGCCGGCCGATTATTCGATCTCTCCCACCCATGCGCCAAACGGTTCGACCGAAATTTCGCTGAGCTCGATTTTTTGCGGTGCGGCAAAGGATGCCAGCAAGGTCTTCGCGGTCGTCGCCTTCGCGCCAGTTGCTGCCAGGTTCAGCTTCACTTTTTGCGGTGCGCCGCTCATGTTCAGCACAACCACAACGTTTTGCCCCTTGTAGCGTCGCGCGTAGGACAAAACATTGGCATCTTGCTCGTTTAATGCAATGTAGTTCCCTTCCAGCAGCGCCTGGTTCGTGTGCCGCAGCGAGAGCAGCAAGTGGTAGTAATTCAAAATGGAGTGAGCATCTTTCTTTTCCGTTTCCACGTTGTAGCTCGGATAGCGCTCGTCCACCGGCAACCACGGCGCCACGCTGCTGAACCCCGCATTGGGGCTGTCGTTCCACTGCATCGGAGTGCGTTCGCCGTCGCGGCCTTTCTCTTTCGGCCAACCAAGTTTGCCCATGGAATCTTTCACGTCCTCGGGGCGTTTGGGATCGTTATTCTCCATGCCGATTTCTTCGCCGTAGTACATCACCGCCGTGCCGCGCAGAGTTAGATACAGCGTAGCCATCATCTTCGCGATCTGATCGTTGTGCTGGCCATCTCCGTAGCGATTCACTAACCGGCGGATATCGTGATTGCTGAGCACGTACACCGGCCAGCCGCCGGAGCCGTCCACCCAGGCGACTTGCTTGCGAAATGCCGCGGGCGAAAGCTGGTTCACGGTGGTGAACATGAAGTCCATGGGCATGTTCACTTCGTTTCCGTTTTCGCCGTAGTAAGCCTTCAACTGCGCGATGTCATTCGTCCAGGTCTCGCCGATCAGGACGGCGTTGTACTCGTCCGCGACTTTGCGCAAGCGCCGCAGCACGCCATGCAGCTCCGGCTGGTTCTTGTCGTAGATTTCGTGTTCCACGGGATCGCCGAAGGCATTTTTTTCGTTTCCCACCACTGGGTTGTCGCGGAATTTCGCATCGACGAACATCACATCCACGGCATCCAGCCGGAATCCCGCCACGCCGCGCTTCAACCACCAGCGCGTAACATCAAACATGGCCTTTTCCACTTCCGGATTTCGCCAATTCAAGTTCGGCTGTGGCGGATAAAAATAGTGGTAATACCACTGGTTCGTGGGCGCTTCGTACTTCCAAGCGGAGCCGCCGAAATTCGATGTCCAGTTATTCGGCGGCTGCCCCGGCGCTTTTCCGTCGCGCCAGATGTACCAATCCCGTTTCGGATTTGTGCGTGAACTCTTCGATTCCTGAAACCATTTGTTCTGGTCGGACGTGTACGTCAGCACCAGATCCAGCAGTACGCGAATATTTCGCTGCTTGCCTTCCTGCAGCAGTGCGTCCATGTCCTTCAGCGTTCCGTACTCCGGATTCACGCCGTAATAATCCGAAATGTCGTAACCCCAATCCATTTGTGGCGAGGGGTACATCGGGGCAATCCAGATCGCGTCCACTCCGAGCCAGTGGAGGTAATCCAGCTTCGAGGTAATCCCAGGGATGTCACCGATGCCATCGTTGTTGCTGTCGGCAAAGCTTCGCGGATAAATCTCATAGAAAACTGCATGCTTCCACCAAGGATGGCCCTCCGCATCCACCGCGGTCGTTTGCGCGCTAGCCCCCGCCACACCCAACGCCAGCCACAACGCAACGATTCCGCTCAGCGCACGCATTCGCATCGCCTGCCCTCCACATACACGCAGTCCATCGGGAAATCCTCAGAGCACCACGCGGTCAAGCGGCCGGCGCGGACTTGCGTGCGCCGTCCACAGCGGATAACCCATGTAGAAAAGGAAACTTGGTTGCCAAGCATCGCTGCCCAGAATTTCTGCAAGCATCGTCGCGTGCTTTGGCGGTTTGCCTCCTGCCCTTTCGTGGTCGATCATTTCCACTGCTTCGTTGCACGGGCGGCCCGCCAATCCCCTCGCAGTCGCCAGTAAATGGGCGCGCTGCCAGAGGCGCCCTGTGCGCAAACAATCTTCCTGGTCGTAGCGGTCTCGCACGCCAATGATGCCGATCAGAGGCGCACTCAGCATCAGCTTGGAGTATCCGTCTTTCGGCTGGTGTGACGCGGCCCACGCCAGCATCCACGTTGGCATCGCTTTGGCAATGGCAGTGCCGATCGGTGGCAGTCCAGACGCATCGATCGTCAGTCCGTCGCGGTATTGCTGCACTGAACTCCAGTGAATACGTATCCAATGCTCGCTGCCCGCTGCGACTGCCGGATCGCTATAGAGTTCGGCGTTCGCCGCCGAACTGATTTGCGCGATCTCTTTTCGTTGCGCTTCGTCGGTAAAGCGCAACATCTTAATGTTGGCATCGTCGCCCGGGAGTGTGCCAAGGGCCTCGACAAATTCGGTGGGCAACACTTTGTGAATGTCATAGGTTGCACGATTCGTGTGGCGTCGCGGAATCGCATTATAAAATTCGGTGGCGTCGCGATTGCCTTCCGTCAGTTCCACGCGCGCCAGGAGTTTCGGCATCGGCTCGGCGGGAATTGCTTCAAGTTTTCCGGGCACCATCGCCACCGTTGCCGCATAACCGTTGGCCGCCGCGGCATGCATCAGGTTTTCCAGTGCGCAGCCCATCCCAATATGTTCTTCGCGTAGATATGGATCAAGGGGACCAACATTTCTGCTGGTGTCGATGTAAAGCTCAATCCAGGAGTTGCTGACTTTAAAGAGCCAAGGCTGAGTATTGTGCGGGCTGGCTGCCAGGATCGCCGCTCTGACCAACCCCAACGTGCCTTCGCCCGAATGTTCTTGCCAATCTTTCCACGGTTCATACGCGGGGCCTTGGCCGATGCGGAACACGCCCTGATCGTACGCGCGCCAGACCACGCCGCCCGCGACCAGCACGGTGACAACGCCCGCGCCTTTCAGGAAAGATCTGCGCTGCATAGCACACGATCTCTCGCCGGAGGGCCAAGAGTCAACTTACAAATGTCCGCTGGAAATCAGCCGCCGGCAATCGCGCCGATGATGAGCAGGGGTTCTTCTCCCTTGGCCACCGCCTCGGGTAACGGCGCGTCCGGCTGCTCGTGCGAAAGATCTTCCTGGCACGCAAAGAAGCGCAAAAACGGGCGGCGCTGGCGGGTCACGTGGTCGCGAATTGTTCCCTGGAGCATCGGATATTGCGCCTCGAGCGCATCCAGAACGGAGCACTGCGTGACCGCTCCCGCGATCTCGAGCTGTACTTCGTCATGCACGCGCGCCAGCGTCCGCAAGTGCGGCGGTAACACCACGCGAATCATGAAAGAGTTTGTACCTCGACCGAGAGCACTGCAGGCAGATCGCGCACAATCGGCATCCACGTATCGCCCGCGTCGGCCGATCCGTACACCTGACCTCCGGTGGTCCCGAAATACACGCCGCATTTATCCAACTGGTCGACGGCCATGGCGTCGCGCAGCACATTCACGTAACAATCTTTTTCCGGCAGCCCCTTCGCGAGTTCTTCCCATTCGTGCCCGCCAGAACGGCTGCGATACACGCGCAATTTTCCATCGAGCGGAAAATGTTCGGAGTCGCTTTTGATTGGCACCACGTAAACCGTCTCCGGCTCGTGCGCATGTATATCGATCACAAATCCAAAATCGGTCGGCAAGTTCCCGCTGATTTTTTCCCAAGAGTCGCCGGCATTGTCGCTTCGCATCACGTCCCAATGTTTCTGCATAAAGAGGACGCCCGGCCGCGTCGGATTCATGGCGATATGATGTACGCAATGCCCTACTTCCGCGGTGGGATCGGGAATGTATTTCGAGTACAGCCCTTTATTGATGGGCTTCCAACTTTTGCCTCCATCATCCGTGCGAAACGCGCCCGCGGCAGAAATCGCGATGAAAATCCTCTCCGGATCGCTGGGATCCACGATGATGCTGTGAAGGCACATGCCTCCCGCGCCGGGCTGCCAGCGTGGACCCGATCCGTGCTCGCGCAACCCTTTCAATTCCGCCCAGCTTTTTCCTCCGTCCGTCGTGCGAAACAGCGCGGCATCTTCCACACCCGCGTACACGGTTTCCGGATCGTTCAACGAAGGCTCCAGATGCCACACTCGCTTGAACTCCCATGGGTGCGGCGTGCCGTCGTACCACTGGTGCGTTCCCGCGTCGCCGTCGTACACAAATTTATTGTCCACCGGCTCCCAGGTTGTCCCCGCGTCGTTGGAGCGCTGGATCAATTGGCCAAACCACCCGCTCGTTTGCGACGCGTACAGCCGGTTCGGGTCGGCCGGCGATCCCTTCATGTGATAAATTTCCCAGCCCGCGAAGTGCGGCCCGGCCACATCCCATTTCTTTCTCGTACCATCCGATGTCAGGATGAACGCGCCTTTGCGCGTCCCCACCAAGATTCGTACTCCGCTCATTCCTTCTCTCCTTTGGAACGGCAACGCGGCCAGTGTGCCATATAGCTTGCGAAATGCAAGTGAAAAATGTTATGCTGCGGCGGTGGTGACCCCAGCTAAAAAACCGGTGTTCAAACGCCGCTCCGGGTGTCCTCTGAATGCTTCGATCGAGATGCTCGGCGACCGCTGGTCGCTGCTGATCATTCGAGACATGATGCTGCGCGGCTCGCGCACCTTCAAGGAATTTCTGAATTCTTACGAACGGCCTGCCACCAACATTCTTGCCGACCGTCTGCGCCGCCTGAAATTCTACGGGATCATCAGTACACGGCCGGATCCGAAGGACGGCCGCAAACTCATTTACCTGCTCACTCCGACAGGCCTGGACCTGGCGCCGGTGCTTGCAGAAATGGTCTTGTGGGCCGCCGCTCACGAACGCACAGAGAAGCAGGCGCTGGTGCGCGAGATGCAAAAAGACAAGCAAGGTTTTCTGGCAGCCATCCGCCAACGCTGCGTTGCGGCGATGTCCTCGCGGGAAAAAGCCGGTTCCAAGCAGGGATAAAATGCGAAACGACGGCGTTAACCGGCGCGGAAGCCGTTCGTGCCAATCCAGAGCGGCGTGATGGAATGGAGATTTTCCTTGTAGGTGCGGGAAACGGGGAATTCCATGCCTCCCTTGATACGCACCACACTGTCTCCAGAGCTCATGGTGAAGATTTCCTCGATGAACGCCGCGTTGATGATCACCGAGCGGTGAACACGCACGAAGCCGTAGGCCCGTAATTTTTCCGTTACCGCGGACATGGATTCGCGCAACAGGTCCGAACCCGAGGTCCTGCGCAGTAACACGTAATTGCCCTTGGCTTCCACCGTGACGATCTCCGCGGGATCGATGAACAAGATTCTGCCCTTCGCTTTGATCGCGATGCGCGAGCGCTTCGCAAGGATTCCTTCAAGCTGAGGCAAAAAATCCAACGCCGCCGCTGAAGTTTTCTCAAACATGCAGACCACCTTCCCTTGGTAAGGCGTCGGCCAGAAGCAGGGCGGCCCCGGCAAACGCCAATGTATCCACGAAATAGTCCAACCCGCCTCCGATGTCAGAGAATTTGGCGCCCCACATCGGCAAATAAACAAACAATTCCAACAGCAGCACCATCACGCCGACGCACGTTGCCGCGAGGCGCGACTTGCGGTTCACAAGGATGTACGGCCCAGCGACTAAGAAGACCGCACCCGCAACATAGGCCCACAGCAGATGGCCCGGAATCCACGTTGGCGTAGGCTTTTCCAGCGGAACGCCAGGCACGGAGTCCGGATGGAGAAGCTGTTCTATACCGAAGAAGATCGTAGCGACGGCAATGAAAATCCGGCCGGTGGTGATGAGCTCATTCTTCGCTTTGGCTTTCCATCCGTTGATTTGCATTCCCGCCAACGCCAGCGCGCCACCGCTGAACGACAGATCGCGCAACGCCACCGCCCACAAAACCCGGTCGCTGGGCTTCGCCACTACATTGGGAATGTGCATCAGCACCACGAAGAGAAACAGCATCAGTGCCAGAAGCGATGCCGCCAAACCTGCCTGTTTTCTCGCCACCAGGCTCAGCGCCGCGGCAATGAGCGCTGTGCCGACAAAATAAGTCCAGAACCATGCCCACGGAATCCACGAAGGCACCAACTGCACGATGAATTTTGCTTCGGTAAAGTGTTGCGCGCCGAATACCGCCATGGGCACCGCAAAAAACAGCCGGCCCATGGAGACAATTTTGTCCGTGCCCTTTGCGAACAATACTTCGCCTTTGACGCCGAGCGCCCCCGCCAGCGAGATGGAAGCACCGGCAAAATAGGGCCAAAACACCTGCGCGGGTATCGAGCCGAGTATCATCGCCAAATTCTTCGCCGCCTTTTCGCGCGCCTTCCCCGAACGCACCAGTGAGCGTCGCGCCATTAAGGACACTTACTGATGCCTTCGAGGATTGGGCAAGTCTGGGGCAAAAAAGTGGTCTGCGGCAATATCCACTTGACGCTATTTCGGTATGACCACTATAGTTTGCCCATGAAAAGGGCCGCCGCGGCGTTTTCGCCATTGATCGCTGTCAGCCGCAAATCGGCGCGCCCGCTGCATCGCCAGATCTATGATGCGTTCCGCTCCAAGATTGTGGGGCGCACGTTGAGTTCGGGCCAACCGATTCCCTCCACCCGCGCGCTGGCTGCGGAATTGGGCATTTCGCGGATCCCGGTGCTCAACGCTTACGCGCAGCTTCTGGCCGAAGGCTATTTTGAATCGCGCGTGGGCGCAGGCACTTTCGTTTCTCGTTCCATGCCGGAGCACGCAAAGCCAGGGGAACATTCACGCGCCGTGCCGAGCGAATTTGATTCCGGGGCACGCCGCGTGGCGCGGCCATCGTTGCTGCTTCCGCCCTACAAACGGGAGCCGTGGGTGCGGCACCATGGCGCATTCAGCGTTAGCCAGCCTGCACTGGATGCATTCCCGTTCAAGGCGTGGGGCAACTTGGTGGCGCGCCACAGCCGCAATCCGCTCGTGCGGGGGCTCGAGTACGGCGATCCGATGGGGCTGAAGCAACTGCGCGAAGTGATCGCCGTCTATCTGCGGACCTCGCGCGCTGTGCGTTGCGAGCCGCAACAGATCATGATTGTCAGCGGATCGCAGCAAGCGCTCGATCTTTCCGTACGCGTGCTGCTAAATTCCGGCGACCCGATTTGGATGGAAGAGCCAGGCTACTGGCTGGCGCGCCACGTTTTGACTGCTGCGGGCTGCCGCATCGTTCCTGTTCCGGTAGACACGGATGGACTCGACGTCGCCGCAGGGATCAAACTTTGCCGTTCTGCGCGGGCGGCGCTGGTGGCGCCCTCGCACCAGTATCCCCTCGGCGTAACCATGAGCGCTTCGCGGCGGCTGCAGTTGCTACATTGGGCGCGGCAGGCGGGATCGTGGATCATCGAAGACGATTACGACAGCGAGTATCGCTTCGAGAGCAAGCCGATCGCGTCGCTACAGGGATTGGACGACACTTCGCGCGTGATCTACATCGGAACGTTCAGCAAAGTACTGTTCCCTTCCCTGCGCGTGGGTTATCTGGTGATTCCTGCCGATCTTGTGGATCATTTTCTGGCGATGCGGCATGCGATGGACGTCAGTCCTCCATACTTGTTCCAGGCAGTGCTGGCCGATTTCATCGCCGAGGGACATTTCTCGCGGCACATTCGCCGGATGCGCGCGCTTTACGGCGAACGGCGTGATGTGCTGGTGGAATCCCTGGCGCGTGAGTTCGGCTCGCGGTTGCAGGTCAGCGGCAACATGGCGGGAATTCATCTGGCGGTGACGCTGGCCAAAGGTTTGGACGATGTGGCAATCGCTAAGCGCGCCGCCAAAGAATCCCTGTGGCTGTGGCCGCTTTCGCCCACATATATCAGCAAGCCTTCGCATCACGGCTGCATCCTGGGATTTGGGAGCACTACGGCTACGGAAATACCCGGAGCGGTTCGGCATTTGCACACGATTCTCGCGGACGGTGGAGCAACGTAATTCGCCCCACGAGCCGCGGTGGAACTGCTCCATTTCCGGATTTTTCGCACACTTTACCGGCTGCACGTCCAGTGTTACCTTGCTTACCACACGGACGGCAGACACGGACGGCTTCAGCGAAGCGATGAGCCCGCAACTTGAGGAATGGGGCGAGAAGAGGTTGCTGGAAGCGGTTACGTCGTGCGATGGCTTGAGCGCGAAAGACGCCATCGGCAAGATTATGCAAGCGGCTGACGCCTTCGCCGCCGGCGCGCCGCAGAGCGACGACATGACGCTGGTGATCCTGCGTGTTGTGTAGTGTAAGCGCTATTGCAGAAAAAAATGGCGGATTAGTCCAGGCCTTTCATTATGGGAGCACGACGTAATTTTTGGGGAGCCGGTGTGGTGTCAAAAGCGGCGGCAAGCCGCCACACTTCAAAGCGGTCAACTTGACCCAAGGTGGCGGCAACCCTAAAATAGAAGATTCACCGTGAATCAATTTTTCGATCTGTTGCATTCATCTACCGGCCCAGCGGCCACCCGCTGGGCTGTGTTGTTTGTGGGTCAGGAGGGCCGGTCGAAAGGCTGGCCACGACAAGCGCGGTCCCGCGCTAAATCCTTTACCGCGAGGTTTCTATGATTGATGGTCCGATTCCCGAAGGGCTGACGTTTGACGATGTGTTGCTGCAGCCGGGCAAATCTTCCGTGCTTCCCACGGGGGTGGACACCACGACGTGCTTCACGCGGAAGCTGCCCATCAACATTCCACTGGCATCTGCGGCGATGGACACGGTGACGGAATCGCGCCTGGCCATTGGCATCGCGCGACAAGGCGGCATCGGGATCATTCACCGCAACATGTCTTTGGACCGGCAGGCAGAGGAAGTGGACCGCGTAAAACGATCGGAGTCCGGCATGATTGTGGACCCCGTTACGATTTCGCCGGACATTACAATTCGGCAGGCCCTGGAGATAATGACGAAGTACCGCATTTCGGGCTTGCCGGTCACGCGTGGGACGAGGCTTACGGGCATTCTGACTAACCGCGACTTGCGATTCGAGAAAAGCCATTCTCAGCTGGTGGGCCAAGTGATGACCAAAGACAATCTGGTCACCGTGCCGGTGGGGACGACGCTGGAGCAAGCCGAAAAGATTCTGCAGAAGCATCGCATTGAGAAATTGCTGGTGGTCGATCAGGACTTCAACCTGAAGGGCTTGATCACGGTTAAGGATATTCAGAAGAAATTGGAGTATCCGCGCTCGTCGAAGGATGATCACGGACGGCTGCGCGTGGGCGCCGCTGTTGGGGCGACGGGTGATTTTCTGGAGCGCGCCGTGGACATGGCTAAGGTTGGCGCGGACGTTCTGGCGATCGACACGGCGCACGGACACACGGAACGGGTGATGGAAGCGATCAAAGCGATTCGCCACCGGCTGCCGGAAATGCAGATTATTGCGGGCAACGTGGCTACGTATGATGGCGCGAAGGAACTGATTTCGCTTGGGATTGATGGATTGAAGGTTGGCATCGGCCCCGGTTCGATCTGCACAACGCGCGTGGTGACTGGTGCGGGGGTGCCGCAACTGACTGCGGTGATGGAAGCGGCGCGCGCGGCGCAGGGCACAAACGTTCCGATAATCGCCGACGGCGGAATCAAATATTCGGGTGACATTACGAAGGCCATTGCGGCGGGCGCGAGCGCGGTGATGATCGGGAGCTTGTTCGCAGGGACGGAAGAGGCGCCTGGAGAGACGATCCTGTATCAAGGGCGGACGTTCAAGTCTTATCGCGGCATGGGTTCGACCGGTGCGATGGAAGCCGGATCGGCGGACCGGTATTCGCAAGAAGGCGCCGAGCGCGGAAAATCCGTGCCGGAAGGCGTGGAAGGCCGGGTGGCATATAAGGGCCCGCTGTCAGGGCTGACCGATCAACTTGTGGGCGGGCTGAAGAGCGGCATGGGTTATGTGGGAGCAAGCACACTGAAGGAACTGACGGAAAAGAGCCGGTTCATTCGCATTACTGCGGCGGGCTTGCGCGAATCGCACGTGCATGATGTGGTCAT
The DNA here is from genome assembly GCA_963701055.1 of Candidatus Acidiferrales bacterium. GTDB lineage: Bacteria > Acidobacteriota > Terriglobia > Acidiferrales > UBA7541 > Acidiferrum. The sequence goes on from OY969563.1 coordinate 4,345,642, forward strand.
CACCAAGGAAGCACCAAATTACCGGATGGAGTAGAGTTCAGTTTCCGTTCGCACAACCAAGCGTTTACCAATCATTCTCCATCGACCAGCACTTCTTTTGTTCTTCGTTTACAATGGTAGTGGAAGCTAAATTGTAATGTCCCCAACGGAACCCCGGCGCGATCCCAACCTCGCCCCTGAAATTGACGACACCCAGCCTTCGGCGCCCCGGCGCTTCGCGATTCCGCCGTGGCTGCGCGCGTGGTGGCCGGCGCTGTTGTGGGCTGCGATTATTTCGGTGCTGTCCACGGATTCTTTTTCGTCCGAGCACACCAGCCTGGTCATCGAGCCAATTCTCCGCTGGCTATATCCCGCGATCTCTGGAGACACGCTCGATCTGGTCCACCATTTCATCCGCAAATCCGCACATTTCACGGAATACTTCATCTTTTTTCTGCTGCTGTATCACGGATTCCGCGCCTCACGCCGGAATGCTCGGGCGTGGAACTGGTCCTGGGCGCTGATCGCCTGGTTGATCGCGGCCGTGTATTCCTGCCTGGACGAGATTCATCAGATTTTCGTGCCTTCGCGCGGGCCTTCGCCGTGGGATTCTTTGCTGGATTCGACGGGGGCGTTGTTTGCGTTGTTCGTGCTGTTTTTGTTGTATCGATGGTTGTTTGGTCCCCGGACGGAGTGAAGATTTGAGTTTTAAGTTTTAAGTTTTAAGTTAGAGCGGGCCTGCCTGTAGTGGATGATCCTTCCTTGGCAAGCAAACCATTCGCGATCCCTTTATAATGCTGCTCGATGGGCAACACTTTTCGCGAAATGGTGGAAGGCGATGCGGTGCGACTGGACCGGCAGAATCCGTATTTGCGTCTGCAGTCTGTCACCGTTTTTGTGCGCGATCTGGACCGCAGCTTGAATTTCTTCGTTAACCAGTTGGGTTTTCACCTGATGTTTGATGGCCGGGTGCAGGCGGGTCGGCCATTCGTTGCGGTGCATCCGCCGGATGGCACAGCGAACCTGACGCTGATGATGCCGGAACCTAATAGCGAACAATACAAAATGATTGGCCGGCCTACGCAAATCGCGTTTATTACCGAGGACGTGCTGGCGAAGTTTCGTGACTGGAGCGCAAAAGGAGTTATTTTTCAAAACACGCCGCGGCTTCGCCGGAGGAAACTTGGCACGATGCCTGCCGCACAAGCGCCAGAAGCGCGATCGAGTGCGCCCGCGGAGCCTGCGCCCATTTGGGGCGGGGTGTTTGCGCGGTTTAAGGATCCCGACGGAAATATATTTTCGCTGGTCAGCTTCGATGAAGTGACGCAATACATCGAATCGCAGCGGCGCGCGACGACGGAGAAGCTGGAGGCCGAACGCCGCGCGGCGCAAGAACTGGAAATCGCCAAGCAGGTGCAAGCGCGACTGTTTCCGCAGACGCTTCCGGCGCTGAAATCGCTGGAATTTGCCGGAGTATGTTTGCCGGCACGGCACGTGGGCGGGGATTATTATGATTTTTTGCAACTGGGGCCGGACCGGGTCGGGCTGATCGTGGGCGACATTTCCGGCAAAGGTATCGCGGCCGCGCTGCTGATGGCCAATCTTCAGGCGAACCTGCGAAGCCAGTGCGCGATTGCGGTCGATCAGCCGCAGCGGCTGTTGTGTTCCGTGAACCAGTTGTTCTGCGACAACACCGCCGATGCCGCGTTCGCCACTTTATTTTTCGCGGAATATGATGATACGACGCGGCGGCTGCGTTACGCCAACTGCGGGCACCTGCCGCCGCTATTATTGCGCGCGGACGGTTCGTTGGAGCGGCTGCGGGCTACGGCAACAATTTTGGGCGCGTTCAAGGAATGGGATTGCGAGCTGGGTGAGTGCCAGATTTCAGCGGGGGATACGCTGGCGCTGTATACCGACGGCATCACGGAATCGTTCAGCCCCGAGGGCGAAGAATTCGGAGAAGGGCGGCTGGTGAATTGCTTGGAGAGGCATTGCGCGCTCTCGTCGCAAAACTTGCTGTCGGCCATCGTCGACGAAGTGCGGGGATTCAGCCCACATGAGCAGCACGATGACATCACGTTGATCATCGCGAAGTGTTTGCCTGCGTGACGGTGTTCGCGTATTTCGCGTCACCCCAAGACGAACTTCGGGTCATAGGCCACGCGGTGCTTTCGAAGGAAAGCCAGGAACTCATTCTCAAACGACATCTTGCGATGATGCGTTTCTTGATTTTGGATGTAGCGCTCAACCCCTGGAAGGAGAGAGGCACTCACGCTGAAGGCGGCATAGCCGTGTTGCCAAGCGAAAGTTCGCATTGATTGGCGCAGCCAACGAGAGGAATTTGATTTGATGAGGAGAGTTAATTTCGCCAATGAGACGGTTGGGGGCAATTGAAGCAAAATGTGGATGTGATCCTGGGCGCCGCCAATAGCTAGAACATAGATGTTTTCGTTTTTGCAGATGCCGACGATGAAGGCATATAGTTTCGGTTGCAGTTGTGGCGTGATTGTTTTGGCGCGATCTTTGGTGCTGAAGACAAGGTGGATGGTGTTTCGTGAGTAGCTGTGGGACATGTGTCGCGCCTCTGGCGCTCGGGCTCGTTTGGCGCACCCAGCGCTTGCGCGCTGGGCTTAGGTGTGCGGCACCTACGGTGCTGGTTTATCGCATTCTGTCATATATGATAAGATATTCATAGTATATATAGGTTACAGATCCTGCCAAGAGAGAAATGGCGCGGAAGGCGGGCGACATGTTCGCGCGGCCCTTTCGAGTTATAGTGCGCGGACACCATCGCGGGTCAGCTAGACGGGAAATGTGGCAATCTTGAGTCTTTAGTCCCGCGTCTTTGCGTCTTTGCGTCTTTGCGTCTTTGCGTCTTTGCGTCTTTGCGTCTTTGCGTTTCCCCGATCAGGAGTCTACTTTTCGATTGACGGGAGGTTGACCTGGCGTTACCTTTTACTCATATTGAACCGATTTAATTCTGATTGAATCGCCAGTGCCCTGCGGTGCCGGCGCAAGGACCCAGCCATGAACCGATTTACATCTCTTCGCCTATGTTTTTCGTTTGTTGTGCTGCTTGCGGGGGTTGCGCCTGTCGCGTTGGCGCAATCCATTCACGTGGATGCCACGCCTGCGCATTCGACGAACACGATTCGTCCTACGGAAGCGCTCGGGGCGGGCATCGATCGTTTGCCTTATGGTGCGGCGGACAAACTTTATGTGCCGGACACGATCAAGCAAGTGCTGTCGGCGGGTTGGCAGACGATCACTTACCGACAAAATACGGAACTGCACATGGAGGCGTGGCACTGGAATCCGAATGGAACGTGGAGCGATCCGGCGGGAAAAGGTTATTTCGTGGGCAACGCAACTCCGGGCGCGGAACCGATTCGCCATTCGTATGGGTACCCGCTGCCGCATCGCGGCGTGACACGCGACGACGGCACGGACACGGAAGGATATTCGCGGCTGACTGACGGCGATCCGGCGACGTATTGGAAGAGCAATCCGTATCTCGCGGAACCCTACACGGGCGAATCCGATACTCTGCATCCGCAATGGGTGATTCTCGATCTCGCCAAGCCGCGGGAAATTTCGGCGATTCGCATCGATTGGGCCGCGCCGTACGCGACGCACTTCGTGGTGCAGTATTTCACGGGTGAAGACGGCATTCGCAAGCCCATTTCTGGGGTGTGGGAGGCTTTCCCCGGCGGGGCGATCGCGGATGGAAAAGGCGGCAGCGGCGTGCTACAACTGGCGACCGCGCCGATCACCGCGCAATTCGTTCGCATTTTGATGACGGCTTCGTCGAATACGTGCGACGCGCATGGCTCAGCGGACAAGCGCAACTGCCTGGGTTATGCGATCCACGAAATTTATCTGGGAACGACTTCGCCCGACGGAAAATTTCACGATCTGGTGCGCCACACTCCCGATCAGGACCAGACGATGACGTATTGCTCGTCGGTCGATCCATGGCACGAGCCCAGCGACCTGGACGAACATGCGGGCGAGCAAGTGGGTTTTGATCTTTTCTTCATGCCGGACGGCTATACGCGCGGGCTGCCGACCATGATTCCCATTGCGATGATTTACAGCACGCCGGAAGACGCGGCCAACGAGCTTGCGTACCTTGAGAAGCGCGGGTATCCCATTTCACACGTGGAGATGGGCGAAGAACCCGACGGGCACTTTATGAATCCCGAGGATTATGCGTCGTTTTATATCCAATTTGCCGCGGCGATCCATCGGGTCGATCCGAAACTCAAACTTGGCGGGCCGATTTACACGGGCGTGAACAAGGACATTGAGACGTGGCCGGACGCGAGCGGGCAAACTTCATGGACGCGGCGGTTCGTGAATTACTTGGAATCTCACGGGAAGATCAATGAACTCGCGTTCTTCTGTTTCGAACATTATCCAAATGAGCCGGGGAAGATTCAGTGGAGCAATTTGTATGACGAGCCCAAGCTCGTGACTGGCATCATGAAGATATGGCGCGAAGACGGCGTGCCGGACAATGTGCCGCTGCTGATTACGGAATCGAATCTTTCGTGGGTGGATTCGGAGGCGTTCCCGGATATTTTCGGCGGGCTGTGGCTGGCGGATTATATTTGTTCCTTCCTGAATGGAGGCGGGCAGGCAGTTTATTTCTTCCATTACATGCCGGAAGCGATTGGGCGAGGGATTAATAATTCGCACGGGACGTTTGCGATGTTCTCCGCAGATCGAGACTATAAGATTTTGCAGCCACTCTCGCAGTATTTTTCGAGCCAGCTGATAAATCTGGAGTGGGTGCAACCGGGCAATGGCGAACACCATTTGTTCGACGCGGCGAGCGATATTTCCGATGGCGCGGGCAACAAGCTGGTGACGGCGTACGCGGTGCACCGTCCGGATGGGGAATGGTCGCTGCTGATTATCAATAAGGATCAGGAAAATGCGCACAGCGTGAAGATTTCGTTCGACGATGCGGCGCAAACGGGGGCTGGATACTTTTCCGGACCAGTGACGGTGAAGACGTTTGGGAAGGCGCAGTACCAGTGGCACCCTGGGACGCTTACCGCCGATCCGGATGGTCCGATTGCGACAGGTACGATCACCGGGGATGCAGGTAGTGCGGTGGAATTACCGGCGTCGTCGATTGTGGTGTTGCGGGGGAATGTGAGTTGGCCTGCGGCAGCGGGGAATAAAGCGCGGCGGTGATATTGCGATTCCAGTGTTTGGATTTTTGCGGACATGGGGTGCGGCAGTGCGGCGCCCCTACCCGGCGCGCGCTGTTTGGTCAGGCCGATGGGGGTATCAGGGTGGTAACGAGTGGCGCAACGATCTGTTTTTAGTTAAGTGCTGATTCTGCAGTCGTTACTGGAATTAGGTGCTGTAAGTGCGGATTCTAGAGAGTTTGTAAGCCATTTGTTTTGATAATGATATGTAAGTGCGCATGGCAAAGGGGTTACAAGGCCGTGTTTTTGTAAGTGCGCATTCTAAAGGGGTTGGGTCCATCTTGGTTGGGACTTAGTTTCGTTCGCCAAGGCTTCGAGTTCGGGGCGGGGATCCGATGGGTCAGCGAAGTAGGGCTGAGGTTCGTCCAGGGGGGCAACGGGAGTGGCGGGTTCAGAGTAGTCGTGGGCTTGGCGGATTAGGTGTTCCAAGTGCTGGCCTTCCGGATAAGCCATGAGCAGTTCGCGCGTGGCAGCATTGCTGGCTTGCAGCATGACTTTGGAGAGATTGACGAGTTGGGTGGCGGCTTTGGGAGGAATGCTACCGTCGGCGATAGCGGCAAAGAGGCGACCGAGGGAACGGTTGAGCGCCGAAGCGGAAACGAAGTTGTGGGTGACATGCTCGGAAATATGGCTGGTGGTCCAGTCGGCTTCGCGAAGGTGATGGAGTTTGCGCTCGTGATGGAGGCAGTACAAGGACTTGTAGCGAGGAAGCGAGCGGCACTGGCGACCATCGGAATAGATGAAAGCACACGTAGACGTGCGGACTTCGGAAGATTGTTTCTTCATGAAGATCTCCTGAAAAATTTGGATTGAAAATGGAAACGCCCGCGGGATGCGCGGGCGCACTCCTCTACGTGGCTGAGTGTAGATATTCGTTATTATATTGTCAAGTAAAATGTGTATGGGCGGCTGATTTTTTGGGGCACCCGGGCGTGACGGTTACTTTGGGCCGTATTTCTTGGCTTGCTGGGTTCGGGAGTTGAAAACCTTAAACTTGCCGTCGGGCCAGGCGGTGAGTTCCAAATCGAAACCGGCATCGGGCCCCTGGGGATTGGCGATAAATTCCGTGGGAACGTTGTGGGTGGTGCCACCCTCGTCGGAGTAATGGACCTGCCAGAGGTCATCGAGACGGGGAGACTTCTCAATGATGTTCCAAACTGAGGGGGAGCCACCCTTCTTGGCACCGTTATCCATGATTGCTACGCGGGGAGCGATGGCGTTGACGAAGGCGGGGCCGTCGCTTTGTTCCCAGCCATGATGAGAGACGACAAAGATATCGATGGGGCCGATCTTGTTGCGCGGACAAACCAGGTCCATTTCTTTGTCGTGAGTGAGATCGCCTAAATCCAGGATGCGGAGCTTTCCAAAAGCGATGAAAGTGCCGAGGGAGCGGGCGTTTTCGGTCTGGTCGGCGGGATAGTGCTCGGCACCCTTGCAGGCAGGATTGTCCTGGCCGGCGCCAGGCAGCGGATCATTGATTACGGCACCGTCGGCACTGAGCACGGTGGCGTGGATGCCGCGGATGGGCAGGCTGTCACCGGGTTTGAGGGTGAGGCGCTTTACTTTTTTACTGTTCACCAATTCCTGGTAGGCGGTCCAACCCTGAACGGTGGGCTGGTCGGTGGTTTCGCGATTGTCGCCGTGGTCAAGAACAGTGCCTACGGGGATGCGCGCGACCAACTGGGGCAGGCCGCCGACGTGGTCTTCATGAAAGTGGGTGATCAAGACGTAGTCAATCTTCGAGATTCCGGCTCTTCTGGCAGCGGCCACGATGCGATCGGCGTCGCGGCCGTTGTTGCCGGGCCAGCCGGTGTCGATGAGGAGAGATTCGCCGGAGGGAGTGACGAACAAAGTGGCCTGGCCGCCTTCGACGTCGACAAAAAAGATGCGAAGAGGTTTCGCAGCATCGGGAGCAGCCCACGTTGACGCGCAGGAAAGAAGGACGATCGCGAGAACGGCGCAGGAAATTCTTGGCAATTGATGGATTATTGTGGCGCTGCGAATGGAGGATCGAGTGCGGGACATGATTGGCCCTTTCGGTGGAGGAAAACCATAAAATCATCGTTCGCGGGCTCGCGTTTCGTCAAGCAAATCCTTTGCGCGGCGATTGCGTTTGCGGCTTGATTTTGCGTTATCATCCGGCGGGTGGGAACATTGATGCGAAGATGGCGGAAGTTCAACCCGAGGACAGACTCATGAGGAAGCTGCGCAGCCAGGAATGGTACGGACGTAAGGATCGCGACGGATTTTTGTACCGAAGCTGGATGAAAAATCAGGGATGGCCGCCGGATTTGTTCGACGGGCGCCCGCTCATCGGGATTTGCAACACGTTTTCGGAGCTGACTCCGTGTAACGCGCATTTCCGGGAGCTGGCCGAATTCGTGAAGCGCGGCGTGTGGGAAGCGGGCGGCTTTCCCCTGGAGTTTCCGGTGATGTCGCTGGGAGAGACGCAACTGCGGCCGACGGCGATGCTGTTTCGCAACCTGGCGAGCATGGACGTGGAAGAATCCATTCGCGGGAATCCCATTGATGGCGTGGTGCTGATGATGGGCTGCGACAAAACCACTCCTTCCCTGCTGATGGGCGCGGCTTCCTGCGATCTGCCGACGATTGGCCTCTCCGGCGGTCCGATGCTTTCGGGAAAATTCCACGGAAAGGATTTGGGATCTGGCACGGGCTTGTGGCAAATGACGGATGCGCTGCGCACGGGCAAGATGACGCAGCAGGATTATTTTGAGGCGGAGAGCTGCATGCATCGCTCGAAGGGTCATTGCATGACGATGGGCACGGCGTCGACGATGGCCAGCATGGTGGAAGCGCTGGGGATGAGTTTGCCGGGGAACGCGGCGATCCCGGCGGTGGATGCGAGGCGGAACACGCTGGCGCAGTTGACGGGGCGGCGGATTGTGCAGATGGTGAACGAGGATTTCCGGATGTCTCGCATTCTGACACGCGAGGCGTTTGAAAATGCGATTTTTGCGAATGCGGCGATTGGCGGGTCAACGAACGCTGTGATTCATCTGATTGCGCTTGCGGGGCGCGTTGGCGTGCCTCTGCAGCTGAGCGATTTCGACCGCTTGGGATCCACGCTTCCCTGCCTGGTGGATATTCAGCCTTCGGGAAAACACCTGATGGAAGATTTTTTCTACGCGGGCGGATTGCCCGTGGTGCTTCGGGAATTGGGAGAAGCCGGCGTGTTGCATCGCGAGGCGCTGACCGCGAATGGCGAGACGATGTGGAAGAATGTGACGGAGGCTCCGTGCTGGAACCGGGAGGTGATTCGAGAGTTTGCGAGCCCGTTTAAGCCGAGCGCGGGGATTGCGGTGCTTCGCGGGAACCTTGCGCCGGACGGGGCGGTGATCAAGCCGTCGGCCGCGAGCCCGCAACTGTTGCAGCATCGCGGGCGGGCGGTGGTGTTTGAGGCGATCGAGGATTATCACGCGCGTGTGGACGACGAGAATCTGGACATCGACGAGAGCTGCGTGATGGTTCTGAAAAATTGCGGGCCGCGGGGGTATCCGGGGATGGCGGAAGTGGGCAATATGGCATTGCCTACAAAATTGCTGCGCAAAGGCGTGACCGACATGGTGCGGATTTCGGATGCGCGCATGAGCGGGACGGCGTATGGGACGGTGGTACTGCATGTTGCGCCGGAAGCTGCGGCGGGCGGGCCGCTGGCGCTGGTGCAATCGGGAGATATGATCGCGCTGGATGTCGCGAAGCGATCGCTGCAGCTTGAGGTGGATGAGGCAACGCTGGCGCGGCGCAGGGCGCAATGGATGGCGCCGGCTTTACCGGAGCGCGGGTGGGTGCGGTTGTATACCGAGCATGTGTTGCAGGCGGATAAAGGAGCGGATCTGGATTTTCTGGTGGGGAAGAGTGGGGCCGCAGTGGCGCGGGATTCGCATTGAGGGGAGCGGCGTTATCGGCGTTCGCGTAGGAAAGAGAAAGCGAACGGCCCGCTTCAGAAAGCGGGCCCTACAACGGCGACCCAAGACTCACATGCAGGAGCGGCATGTTGGGCACCCGGCGTGACCTCAACCAATTGGCTAGTCCTGGGCAGCTAAGAATTGGAGGAAAACTGACATGAAAGGAATGCGTCGATTGTTGACAGTGCTGCTTGCCACAGTCTTTTTCGCGGTAGGTTCCTCCGCAACCACCTGCGTAGAAGTTCCCGTGCCGAAAAAGCCGGTTTCTCATATATGCGGCAGGCTGCTGGACGGGGTCGGCGGTCCCATCGCGCAAGCCAAAGTCCGGATTTGGAAGGAAGACGTTTTGGTTGCTGAAGTACAAACTGATGACAACGGAAAATTCTCATTTGACACATTAAAGGATGGAAATTATGACATTGGTTTCTTAGCTGAACCCTTCCATCGATTTAGTTTCCCAATTACCATCCGCAAATCCAGACAGAAATGCAATCGATCCCTTGAGGTTGTCCTCGCCATCGGAACCTCGTGCGGGTGCAGCGCCGCTCTGAAGAGGCTCTAGAACACCCGTGAGTGCTCGCCGGCGTCCGTCACTTCTCAACTCAACGCGCGGTCCAGCCTCCATCTATCAAGAGCGTTTCACCGGTGATTAGGGAGGCGGCGGGTGAGGCTAGGAAGACTACTGCGCCCGCTACTTCCATGGGTTCGCCGATACGGTGGAGGGCGGCGATGCGTTCGACGGTGTCGGCGTGGGCGGCGGGATCGGCCAAATATGATTCCGTGCCCGGCGTGCGGATGAAAGTGGGAGCGACGGCGTTTACGGTGATGTTGTGCTTGCCCCATTCGATGGCGAGGCATTTGGTGAGGTGGGCGATGGCGGCTTTGGTCATGCAATAGACGGATTCGGTGGGGAGCGCGGCGAAGCCCGCCTGGGAGCTCATATTGATGATGGCGCCCTTTTTCTGGCGGATCATCACGCGGGCCGCGGCCTGGCTGGTGAAGAAAGTTCCTTTCAAATTTACGGCGAGGGTGTCGTCAAAATCTTTTTCGCGCACGTTTTCGGCTAGATTTTCCGGGGCGATGCCCGCGTTGTTGACGAGGATGTCCAGGCGTCCGAATTGTTTCACGGTGCGATCGACGGCTTCGAAAATTTGATCCATGTGGCTGACGTCCATCTGCAAGGGAAGGACTTTTCTGCCAAGCTTGCGGATTTCGGCGGCTATGCCGGCGTCGGCGTCGACATCGCGCAGGCCGAGGGCTATGTCCGCGCCTGCGTCGGCGAGAGCCAGGGCGATTGCGCGACCTAGGCCGCGGGCGGCGCCGGTTACCAGGGCAACATGGCCATTCACGGTGAAGCGGGGATATTCCATGGTGGGTTCTCCGTTGGTTAATTGAAGACGGGATATTGTAACGTAGGCATCGAGTGGAGCAGGGGCTAAGGTCGAAGAGGGATTCCTCACTCCGCAGACTGCGTTCGGAATGACGGTTTTTTCTAGTGGGTGGAAGAGAACGGCCCGCTTCGGAAAAGCGGGCGCTACAACGGCAAGAGAACCCAAGCGAGAGAACCCGAAGCTAGAGAACCATTAAGACCCACCCTTCGCAAAAGGCGCTCAGAGTGGGTGCCCAGGAAGGCGCTGCGAATCGCTGTATCCATTGCTGGGGCGGGCACATCTATTTGGCCATGGAATATAGACAACTTGGGTATTCGGGATTGAAGGTGCCGGTGTTTTCGTTTGGCACCGGAACGTTTGGCGGCGGAAACGAATTTTTCAAGGCGTGGGGCAGCAGCGACGTGGCAGAAGCTACGCGACTGGTGGACATCTGCCTGGAGGCGGGCGTAAATCTTTTTGACACCGCGAACGTCTACTCGCGCGGGATGTCCGAAGAGATCCTGGGCAAAGCGATCGCGGGGAAGCGTAACCGCGTGCTGATTTCGTCGAAGGCCACGTTTCGTATGGCCGATGGCCCGAACGAGCTGGGATCTTCGCGGCATCACCTGATTCAGGCGTGCGAGGACAGCTTGCGACGGCTGGGAGTGGAGACGATCGACATTTATCATATGCACGGTTTTGACGCGCTGACGCCAGTTGAGGAAACGCTGAAGACGTTGGATACGCTGGTGCAGAACGGGAAGGTGCGGTACATCGCGTGTTCGAATTTTTCGGGCTGGCACCTGATGAAATCGCTGTCAGTTTCGGAGCGCTACGGCTGGGCGCGGTATGTGGGCCATCAGGTTTACTATTCGCTGATCGGCCGGGAATATGAATGGGAATTGATGCCGCTCGGCCTGGATCAGAAAGTTTCGGCGCTGGTCTGGAGCCCGCTGGGTTGGGGCCGGCTGACGGGGAAAATCCGGCGCAACGCGCCTCTGCCAGAGACGAGCCGGCTGCACAAGACCGCGGATTACGGACCGCAGGTGCAAAACGAACATTTGCACAAAGTGGTGGACGTCCTGGATGAGGTGGCGAAAGAAACGGGCAAGACGGTTCCGCAGATTGCGTTGAACTGGCTGTTACAGCGGCCGACGGTGGCAAATGTGATTATCGGGGCGCGCGACGAGCAGCAGTTGCGGCAGAACCTGGGGGCGGCTGGTTGGAGTTTGACGGCGGAGCAGATTGCGAAGCTGGATGCGGCGAGTGAGGTGACGCCGAGTTATCCGTATTGGCACCAGAGGCAGTTCACGGAGAGGAATCCGTTGCCGACGAAGGGGTAGGCGTTGGCTAAGAAGGCAAGAGGGATTCCTCACTTCGCGGAGTCCGTTCGGAATTACGGATCGGGTGTGGGGAGGAACCCAAGACGCCGGCCTGAAAGCGCGGCGCTACAGGGAATCGGATTGGGAATAGGAAAGCCCGCGACAGCTTGTTTGCTGGCGCGGGCTTTGGTTTTTTGCGGAGGCGGGCTTGGTTAGCTTCTGGCTTCTACGGCTTCCTGGACTTTGCTCTTTTCTTTCTTTTCCTTTTTCTTGAATTCGTAGCTGACGAGTTCCAAGATGGCCACCTTTGCGCCATCGCCCACGCGGATGCCGGCGGGGATGATGCGCGTGTAGCCGCCGGCGCGATCGGCGAATTTCGGCGCGATTTCGCTGAAGAGCTTTTTGGTGACTGCCGGGGTCATGATGTAAGCGGCAGCCTGGCGGCGCGATTGCAATGTGTCGCGCTTGCCGAGGGTGATCATCTTCTCCGCCACGGGGCGCGTGGCTTTCGCGCGCGTGAGGGTGGTGGTGATGCGCCCGTGTTCGAGCAGATTGGTGACAAGGTTACGCAGAGTGGCGCGGCGGTGCCACGGGTTGCGGCCTAATTTTGATCCTGACTTCAGATGTCGCATGCTTGGTTCCTCGAGAAGTTATAAGTTAAAAGTTTTCAGTTATAAGTTTTAAGTTGTTGCGCCCCGGAAACGGCCCGCCTCTGCCCTCCACTTACTCAGGGTGAAAAGGCGGGCCCTACAAAGGCTAGAGGCCGATGGTTTCGTCGGAGCTTGGTGGAGCGGTCTGGCTCGGGAGCGGCGGCCAGATGATGCGACCGTGCTCATCGAACTTCATTCCCAAACTGAGGCCCATCTTCACCAGTATATCCTTGATCTCGTTGAGCGATTTGCGGCCGAAGTTTTTGGTCTTCAGCATTTCGTTCTCGCTCTTCTGCACGAGCTCGCGGATGGTCTGAATGTTGGCGTTCTTCAGGCAGTTGTAGCTGCGCACGGAAAGCTCCAGCTCTTCCACGGAGCGATCCAGATGCTCGAGGCGCGGATCGTGAACGGTGTCTGTGGGAATTTCCACGTTCTCGACGGGCTCTTCGAAGTTGATGAAGATGCTCATGTGGTCCTTGACGAGCTTGGCGGCGAGGCCAACGGCATCGGACGGCGTGATGGCACCATTGGTCCACACTTCCAGCATGAGCTTTTCGTAGTCGGTCATCTGTCCCAAACGAGCGGACTCGACGGCGAAGTTCACCTTGCGCACGGGCGAGTGGACGCTGTCCACCGGGATGTAGCCGATGGGCAGATCTTCGTCATAGTTGCGGTCCGCAGCCACATAGCCACGGCCGTTCTTGACGCGCATCTCGATACGGAGCTTGCCGCCTTCACTGACGGTGGCGATGTACACGCTTTTATCGAGAACGGCGAAGTCCGAATCTTCCTCGACGTGCGCGCTGGTGACCACGCCCGGCTGCTCAACATTGAGATAGATGGTCTTCGGCAGATCGTTGTTCAGCTTGATCGGGACCTGCTTGAGATTCAGGATGATGTCCGTGGCATCTTCGACGACGCCCGGGATCGAGGAGAATTCGTGCAGCACTCCTTCGATCTTGACCGCAGTGATTGCCGCTCCCTCGATGGAGCTGAGCAACGCGCGACGCAGGGCGTTCCCCACCGTCGTGCCCCAGCCGCGTTCGAAGGGCTGAGCGGAAAACCGCCCGTACTTTTCTGTCAGCGATTCAAATTCTGGCGCAAGACGCTTCGGTTTCTGAAATCCCTTCCACATCGTGTTCCTTCCTTCTGTGGCCAACGTTGCAGGCCACGTGAAACAGTTCCAAGTTGTCAGTTCCAAGTGATAAGTAATCCCTGACTTAGAACTTAATGCTTACTTCTCGCCCCAACTTCAAGCTGACCGGTCTAAAGACCGGCCACTACAAAGGATTACTTGGAGTAAAGTTCGACGATCAGTTGCTCGTTGATAGGCGGCGTCTGCACGTCATCGCGCTTCGGCAACGCCACAACTTTAGCCTTGAACTGATCGCGTTCCTGCTCGAGCCATGGCACCGTGCTCTGGCTCTGGGCGACGTTGCGCGCTTCAAGAACCATGGCGTTCTGGTGCATCTTTTCCTTGATGGCGATGTCTTCGCCGACATTCACCTGGTATGACGGGATGTTGACCTTCTTACCGTTGACCCGCACGTGGCCGTGGAGCACGAGCTGCCGCGCCTGGGACCGCGAGGACGCCAGGCCGGCGCGCCAGACAACGTTGTCCAGGCGGCGCTCGAGCATGATGATGAGGTTTTCACCGGTGGGACCCTTGGAGCGCTCCGCCTTTTCGAAATAATTGCGGAACTGGCGTTCCAACAGCCCGTAGGTGCGCTTTACTTTCTGTTTCTCGCGCAGTTGCAGGCCGTAGCCGGCAACCTTGGCGCGCCGCGACTGCCCGTGCTGTCCCGGCACAAAATTGCGCTTCTCAATCGCGCACTTGTCCGTGAAGCACCGCAGGCCTTTTAGAAATAGCTTCTGCCCTTCCCGGCGGCACAGGCGGCAGACTGCATCTCGATGTCTTGCCAACTTCGATTCTCCCTTCGCGAATACTTTCTAAGTTCCGAGTCTTAAGTTCCAAGATCAAGTAGTTATAAGTTCTAAGTCCTAAGTTCGAAGTTTCGGAAAAAACCTGTCTTACTTATGACTTATCACTTACAACTAAAAACTTTCTTACACACGGCGGCGCTTAGGCGGGCGGCAGCCGTTGTGGGGAATCGGCGTGACGTCGCGAATCACCACGATGTGCAGGCCGGCGGCGGCGAGGGCGCGCACGGCAGATTCACGGCCGGAGCCGGGACCCTTGACGCGGACTTCCACGCTCTTCATGCCGAACTGGTCACGGGCGGCGCTGGCGGCAGCCAAAGAGGCCTGCTGTGCGGCGTAAGGCGTGCCTTTGCGCGAACCCTTAAAACCGATCGAGCCCGCGGAGGAATTGCAAATCACGCGGCCATCGGGATCGGTGATGGTAATCTGCGTGTTGTTGAAGGAAGCGGAGACGTGCACGAGACCGTGGGGAACCGTGCGGCGTTCCTTCTTCTTCTTGAATTCCTTCTTCTTTTTTGATGCCGCGGCCGGTTTGCCTGGTGCTGCTGCGTCCGGACCGGCGTTCTGCTGCTCTTTAGCCACGTTTCACTCCTCGAAGTGCTCGAAGTAATAAGTTGTAAGTCGTCAGTTTTAAGTAAGGCGCGTTTTGCACTTATTACTTAGAACTTAAAACTAGAAACCGGTTTTCCCTTCTTGCCCTCTAACTTCTCTTGCTTCAACGGCCCGCCTCGGAAGGCGGGCCCTACAAACCCGCAGTCATACGTTGTAAGAACCCGTTTTAGCTGCTGACCGGTCTAAAGACCGGCCACTACATAAAGACGGGCCACTACATTAGCCCTTCTTGCCCTTGATCTGCTTCTTGCCGGCGACGGCGCCGCGACGCGGACCCTTGCGGGTGCGCGCGTTGGTGTGCGTGCGCTGACCGCGAACCGGAAGATTGCGGCGATGTCGAATGCCGCGATAAGCCTGGACTTCAATCAGGCGGCGGATGTTCATCTGGATCTCTTTGCGGAGATCGCCTTCGACGCGGCCTTCCTGCTCGATGACGGTACGAATGCGGTTCACTTCGTCTTCGGTGAGATCGCGAACTTTCTTGGTGAAGTCCACATTGGCCTTTTCGGCAATGCTCTTCGCGCGCACCTGTCCGATGCCGTAGATCGAGGTCAACCCAACCCAAAGCCGCTTCTGTGGCGGAAGATCAACACCTGCGATACGTGCCATGGTTTCTCCTCGCTCCCTTATCCCTGACGCTGCTTGTGCTTCGGATTGGTGCAGATTACCCGAACCACTCCACGGCGGTGGATGACTTTGCATTTATCACAAATTTTTTTCACGCTTGCCCGAACTTTCATGCTTGCTCCTGAGTTACCAGTTCTAAGTTTTCAGTAAAACCGCTATTACTTATTACTTAAAACTTATGACTAACCACTTTTACCGTTCCTCGCCCTTCCAAACTTTCTTAATTCCACTGCCGCAAGGCTCGCGGACTCACCTTGTGTTGCTGGCCGGTCTAAAGTCCGGCCACTACAAAGGCTACTTGTAGCGATATACGATGCGGCCGCGGGTGAGATCGTAGGGGGAAAGTTCCACCGCTACTTTGTCTCCCGCCAGAATCCGGATGAAGTTCTTGCGCATCTTTCCGGAAACGTGGGCCAACACCTTATGCTTGTTCTCCAGCTCCACACGGAACATCGCGTTGGGCAATGGCTCCAGAACGGTGGCCATCACTTCAATCGCGTCCTCCTTGGGATTTCCGGAGTCGCCCTTGTCGTTCTTCTTTTTGTCTTCAAACGGCTTCGGCATATGCTCCTGTACTGACTGCAAGTTCGAAGTAATCAGTTTTAAGTAAACCCGTTTTACTTAGTACTTAAAACTTACAACTTAGAACTTTCCTCACCAGCTGGGCCCGGTCATTTCCCTTGGCCGGGTCAAAATCCACGGGCCGTTGGCGGTAACCGCTACGGTGTGCTCGAAATGCGCCGAAGGACTGCCATCGGCGGTTTCCGCCACCCATTCGCCGCGCATCTGCACATCGGGCCGGCCCGCATTCACCATCGGTTCGACGGCGATGACCATACCTTCCTGCAAACGAGCGCCGCGTCCCGGCTCGCCGTAGTTGGGAAGATTGGGTTCATCGTGCATCCTGGTACCGATGCCGTGTCCCACAAACTCCCGCACTACCGAAAAGCCATGCTGCTCCACCCAACTCTGCACCGCGTATCCGACGTCGCCCAGACGATTTCCAGGACGCATCTTGTCAATCGCGCGATCCAGCGATTCGCGGGTCACATCCAGCAGCCTCTGCAACTCCGGCCGGATCTTTCCCACGGGCACAGTAACCGCGGAATCGCCGTAGTAACCGTCGACTTCCATGCCAAAGTCGATCGAGACGATGTCGCCTTCGCGCAATTTGCGCTTGGGCGACGGTATCCCGTGAACGATCTCGCTGTTCACCGACGTGCAGAGCACGCAGGGATACCCGCGGTATCCTTTGAACGCCGGCTTTCCATGCCCCTTGGCGATAAGCCTGACGGCGATCTCCTCGAGATCCATGGTGCTCAGCCCGGGCGCAACCTGCGCCCGAAGCGCGTTCAAAACCTCGTGCACGGCCTGGCCCGCGCGGTACATCTTTTCCAGTTCAGCGGCGCTGCGTAATTGAATCGCCATCTTTCAACGCGCTCCGCTTATGCTTGCCACGGCCTGCTCAATCTCCTGCTCTACTTCCGGCACGCTCTTGCTTGCATCGACTTCATGCAAAGCGCCAAGGCGGCGGTAGTAGCTCACCAGCGGCGCGGTCTGCTTTTCATACGCATGCAGCCGCTGGGTGATGACTTCCTCGCGATCGTCCGGCCGCTGGATCAATTCGCCGCCGTCGTTATCGCAAATCCCTTCCACTTTAGGCGGGCGGTCGTAAATATTATAAATCTCGCCGCCAACCTTGCAGGTTCTCCGGCCGGTCAAGCGCCGGAGCAACAGCGCTTTGCCGATGACCATGTGAATCACGAACGGCTGCTTGAATCCCTGCCTCTTCAGCATTTCACCCAGATACTTCGCCTGGGCGACCGTCCGCGGAAAACCGTCAAACACAAAACCGTGACTGCAATCCGGCTGCTCAATCCGCTCGGCGACCATTCCCAACACCAGCGAATCGGGCACCAGCTCGCCGCGCCCCATGATCGGCTTGGCTTTCAAGCCGAGTGGAGTGCCCTTGGCGATATGCTCGCGAAGCATATCCCCCGTGGAGAGGTGCGGCACACCGTACTTGGCCGCCAGCACCTTCGCCTGGGTTCCTTTTCCGGAACCCGGAGGTCCAAGAAAAATCACGGCGCGGTCGAGTTTTGCAACAGGACGCTGTTCCAGCGCCACGTTGTCGTCTCCCTTAGTCTAGCGACGGCCGCGCACTCTTCCCTTACGCGCAAAACCTTCGTAATTGCGCATGACGAGTTGTGCCTCCAACTGCTGCACGGTATCCATCGCCACGCCCACCACGATCAGGAGCGAAGTGCCACCGAAATAAAACGTCACACCCAGACCATGCAAAATCGCATTCGGCAAATGCCGGTCAAACCAGTCACCGCCCAGCCATACGGGCAAGTGGTTCAAAGCAATACCCGCAATCATCCATTCCGGCAAGATACAGACGACGGCCAGGTAGATGGCACCGATAAATGTCAAGCGCTTCAGAATGACGCTGACGTATTCGGAGGTGCTGCGCCCGGGACGGATGCCAGGAATAAATCCGCCGTTCTTGCGCATGTTGTCCGCGACTTCCGTAGGATTGAAGACAATGCCCACGTAAAAGAACGCGAAGATGATAATCATGGCGATGTACAGCACGGTGTATAGTGGCTCGCCCCACTTCAACTTGTCCGCAATGCCCTTGACGAAGGGCCAACGGGTACCGAGAACCAAAGCCGCGGTGGCGGGAAACGCGAGCAGCGAGCTTGCGAAAATCGGCGGAATCACGCCGCCGGAATTCACGCGCAGCGGAAGATACGTTGCCTGGCCACCCATAACGCGGCGGCCGACAACGCGCTTGGCGTACTGCACCGGGATGCGCCGTTGGGCTCCTTCGACGAACACGATGAAGGCCACGACGGCGACCATCAACGCGATCAGGAGGAGGACAGCCATGGGGGTAAACGCGCCCCAAGCCTGCGTCTTCACCTTTTCATACAGGTCGCCGATGGCGCGGGGCAAACCGACGACGATGCCGACGAAGATGATCAGCGACATACCGTTGCCGATGCCGCGTTCGCTGATCTGCTCACCGAGCCACATGATGAAGGCTGAACCGGTGGTGAGGGTGAGCACGGTCATCAGCCAGAACGCCGGACCGGGATGATAGACCAGCGACTGGCCACCGATGTTGCGCGCGGACAAGGTGGTGGCAATCGTGGACGCCTGGATGATGCTGAGGACGATCGTCAAATAGCGCGTATATTGCGTAATTTTTTGCCGGCCGAGTTCGCCTTCTTTTTGCAGGCGCTCCAGGTACGGGAAGACCACCTGCATCAACTGCAAGATGATGGATGCGGTGATGTATGGCATGATGCCCAAGGCAAAAATGGTCATCTGGCGAAAGGTGCCACCGGTGAACAAGTCGAAAATGCCGAGCATGGAGCCGGAAGCGGTCTGCTTGAAGATGTCTTCGAGCAGCGCGGTGTTGATACCGGGCGTGGGGATATGCGCACCGAGGCGATAGACCGCGAGCAACGCCAGGGTAAAGAACAGGCGATTGCGCAGATCTTCGATCCGGAAGAGATTCGTAAATGCTTGCCAGAAACGATTCATTGCATTTCCCCGATACGACTACGCTACAACTTCGAAACTGCCGCCGGCCTTGGTGATCTTGTCCTTGGCGGTGGCGCTGAACGCGTGGGCGTGGACCGTGAGTTTGGTCTTCAATTCGCCATCGCCGAGAACCTTGATAGGATCCGTGGCGCGGCGAATGAACCCGTGGGCGCGCAGCAGCTCCGGCGTCACCGTTTCTCCCGCGGGGAATACGTTCAGTTCCTCGAGGTTGACGACGGAAAACTTCACGCCGAAGGGATTGTGGAAGCCGCGCTTCGGAATGCGGCGATGCAACGGCATCTGTCCGCCTTCAAAACCGCGGCGACGCGAATAACCACGCCGGGATTTCTGGCCCTTGTTACCGGCGCCGGCCGTTTTGCCGAGCTTGGAGCCGATACCGCGGCCGACGCGCACTTTTTTCTTGCGCGAGCCCTTGGCCGGTCCCAGCGTCGAGAGCGAATACGTGTTGTGTTCTTTCTTCTTGGTCTTATCTGCCATCGCTTACTCCACCACTTTCACGAGATGCCGCACCTTGTGAATCATGCCGCGGGTTTCCGGCGTGTCTTGACGCTCTACCACCTGATGCATGCGGCGGAGGCCCAGGCCACGAATGGTGGCGCGCATATCGTCGGTGCAGCCAATGAAGCTGACCACCCACTTGACCTTGATTGTGCCGACGCTACTCGCGCCCTTTTTCTCTGCCGCCATGATTATTCCCCTGCTGCCCTTTCACTGGGTTCCGGCTTCGGCGCCACCGGCGCTTTCGGCGGACGGCCAGTCATTTCCTCAACGGTTTTGGAGCGCGTTTCGGCCACTTGCGCCGCGTCTTTCAGGCCGAGCAGCGCGGCAAACGTGGCTTTGACCACGTTGTGCGGGTTGGACGTGCCAAGCGATTTTGTGAGCACGTTCTGGATTCCCGCCACTTGCATCACCTTGCGCACGGGACCGCCGGCAATGACGCCGGTGCCTTCCGGCGCGGGCTTCAGGAGCACCTGCGCGGAACCGTACCAGCCAGTGACCTGGTGCGGAATGGTGGAACCTTTCAGGTTGAGCTTGATCAGGTTTTTCTTGGCCTGTTCGATGCCCTTTTTGATGGCCATGGGAACTTCGCGGGCTTTGCCCATTCCGAAGCCGGCATGGCCACGGCTGTCGCCAACAACCACGAGAGCCGAGAAGCTGAGATTCTTGCCGCCCTTCACCACCTTGGTGACGCGGTTGATGGCGATGACGTCATCCTTCAAATCCGTAGGATTCACATCCAAGATGCGCCGTACTGACAGACTGTCACGCAAAAGTTGCTTCGACATAAATTAGAACTGTAACCCCGCTTCCCGCGCCGCGTCTGCGAGCGCCTTCACCCGGCCGTGATACTTGTACCCGCCGCGATCGAAAACCACTTTGGAAACACCGGCTTCCTTGGCGCGGCCGGCGATGAATTTGCCGACCTCTTTCGCGGAAGCGACGTTGCCACCACCTTTTAAATTCTTTTTCGATTCCTTGTCGACCGAGCTGGCGGAAACCAGCGTGCGCCCGCTGCGATCGTCAATAATCTGCGCGTAAATGTGTCCGAGCGAACGGTACACGCACAGGCGCGGGCGCTCCGGCGTGCCGGTGACGCGCTGGCGGACACGCGAGTGAACCCGGCGGCGTTGCTCGTCTTTTGATAACTTGCGAACTGGTACCGATGCCACGTTGTTTCTCCCTTAAAGTCGTAAGTAATAAGTTGTAAGTTCTCAGTACAACCGTCTGAAACTTATTACTTAAAACTGACTACTCAAAACTGATCGAAGCGCCGCAGGGCTCGAAGACTCGCCCTGCACTGCTGACCGGTCTAAAGACCGGCCACTACAAAACCTTATGCCGCGCCAGCCTTGGCTCCGGCCTTGCCGGCCTTCTTCTTCAGGCGCTCGCCGGTGATGCGGATACCCTTCTGCTTGTACGGGTCGGGCGGACGCAGAGAACGAAGATCCGCGGCAACCTGGCCGACTTGCGCTTTATCGGCGCCGCTGACGACGATGTGCGTCTGCTTATCGACAGAAATCTGAATCCCCTCGGGGATTGGAAACTCGATCGGATGGGACTTGCCGAGCGCGAAGGCCACGGCTTTGCCCTTCACTTCCGCGCGGTAACCGACGCCGACGATGTCGAGCTCCTTCTTGAAACCCTGGGTGACGCCGAGAACGGCGTTGGCCAGGAGGGCGCGAGCGAGCCCGTGAAGCGCGCGGTGTTCTTCGTTATCGCGGACGGCCGTGAGCACGCCGTCTTTCTGCTCCAAGCGAATCTGCCGGGGCACAAGCACGTGCAGCTTGCCCTTGGGGCCTTGCACTTCGACCTGGCCAGGCGTGGTGTTGATCTTCACGCCGGCAGGCACTGGAATCGGTTTGCGACCAATACGTGACATCTTCGGTTCCTTGTCTTGATCTGTGCTTCTAAAATTCTCGTTCTAAGTTATAAGTTCCAAGTTTTAAGTAAGTCTCAGAACCTGCAACATGCTGCCTATCAAAAACTAACGACTAAAAACTTACAACTAATAAGTCTCCGCTCTACCAGACTTCGCAGAGAAGCTCGCCGCCTATGTTGGCTTTGCGGGCTGCCCGTCCGGTCATCAGGCCTTTCGGCGTGGTAAGGATGCTGATGCCGAGGCCGCCCACAACCGGCTTGATTTCCATGGCGCCGCGGTAATTGCGCTGGCCGGGACGCGAAATGCGTTTTACGCCGGAGATGACGCTGCGGCGATCGGCCGTGTACTTCAGGAAGATGCGCAGGGTCTTGCGGGCCTTGTTCTCTTCCACCATTTTGTAGGTGGAGATGTAGCCCTCTTCCTTGAGGATGCGGGCAATCTCCGTCTTCAACTTGGAGACGGGAATGTCCACGCGCTGGTGCTTGGCCGCGGCGGCGTTGCGCACGCGGGTCAAAAAATCGGCGATGGGATCGGTCTGCATAATTATTCTCTAGCTCCTACCAGCTGGCTTTCACGACGCCGGGAATTTCTCCCTTAAGCGCCATGCCGCGGAAACAGATGCGGCACATCTGGAACTTGCGAATGTAACCACGGGCGCGGCCGCAAACGCGGCAACGATTGCGCACGCGAACCTTGAACTTGGGCTTCTTGAGAGTCTTGGCGATCTTAGCGGTGCGTGCCATTTATTGTGCTGCTCCTTTTTCGCGCAACGGAACGCCGAGGCCCTTGAGAAGTTCGCGGCCTTCTTCGTCGTTGCGGGCGGACGTGGTCAGGGTGATGTTCATGCCCTTGATCTTGTCCACGCGGGTGTAATCGATTTCCGGAAACACAAGCTGATCTTTCAGGCCCAGGGTGTAATTGCCGCGGCCATCGAAAGCGTTCGAGGGCAAACCGCGGAAATCGCGGACGCGAGGCAGAACCACGTTGCAGAGACGATCAAGAAATTCGTACATCTTTTCGCCGCGCAGGGTGACCGCGCAACCGATGGGCATACCCTTGCGAATCTTGAAATTCGCGATGGACTTCTTGGCGCGGGTGATCATGGCTTTCTGGCCGGTAATCTGGCCGAGTTCCACGGCCGCAGTGTCCAGCAACTTGGCGTTCTGGCTGGCTTCGCCGAGGCCGATGTTGACGGTAATCTTCTTCAACTTGGGTACGGCCAAGCTGTTAGTCCAGTTGAAGCGCTTCATCAGCGCCGGAACTGTTTGCTTGCTGTATGATTCGTGCAATCGACTCTTCATCTTCTTCCGTGTCCTTCTGTGTAACCAGTTTTAAGCTTCAAGTTATAAGTTTTGAGTACAAGCCAATTGAACTTATTACTTACGACTTGAAACTCTCCTTTACTTGTCCAGCGTGGTGCCGCAGCGCTTGCACACGCGGACCTTGCTGCCATCCGGCAGCACGTTGTGGCCGATGCGCGCGTGCTTGTTGCAATTGCTGCACACGACCAAAACGTTGGAAACATTGATGGGCGCTTCGCGTTCCACGATGCCGCCCTTGATATTTTTCGCCGGGTTCGGCCGGGTGTGGCGCTTGATCAGGTGAGCGTGCTCGACGATCACGGTGTTTTTGCGCGGATTCACGCTAAGCACGCGCCCGCTCTTGCCCGCGGACTTGCCGCTCATAACGCGAACGGTATCGCCCTTGCGAATGCCGATGACGTGGCGTTTCAATTCTTTCTGTGGCATGACTACCAAACCTCCGGGGCCAGCGAAATGATCTTGGTGAATTTCTTTTCGCGCAGTTCACGGGCAACCGGCCCGAACACGCGCGTGCCCACGGGCTCGCCGGCATCGTTGATGAGCACCGCGGCGTTATCGTCGAAACGGATGTACGTGCCATCCTTGCGGCGCGCTTCCTTGCGCATCCGCACGATGACGCACTTCACGACTTTGCCTTCCTTGATCTGGCTGTCCGGCGTGGCTTCCTTCACCGAAGCGGTGACGATGTCGCCAAGACCGGCCTTCAATCCCGCATCGCCGCCGATCGGCAGGATGCACATGAGCTTGCGCGCACCGGAATTGTCGGCCACGGTCAGCCAGGTTCGCATCTGAATCATAATTCGCTCCCCTGTCCCTTCTTACTTGGCCGACGCTTTATGCGTCAGCACTTCCTTCAAGCGCCAGCGCTTGAGGCGTGAAAGCGGCCGCGAGGACACGATGCGTACTGTGTCGCCCTGCTTGGCTTCGCGCTTTTCGTCGTGCGCATAGAACTTTTTCGAAATGCGGATGACGCGGCGATACTTGGGATGCTGCATCAGCCGCTGCACTTCGACCACAATCGTTTTTTCCATCTTGGCGCTGGTAACCTTGCCGATGAGCTCTTGCCGCTCACCGCGCTCGGCCTGCGGCGCCGCCTGCGTTTCCGTTGTCATTACGCCTTCCCTGCCTTCACCGGCTTAGCGCCGGCAGTCAATTCCTGCGCGCGAATCAAAGTTTTCACGCGCGCCAGATCTTTTTTTGCTTCGCGGAGGCGCTTCAAAGCTTCCGCTTGTCCGGTGCTCAACTGAAAACGCAGCCGGAAAATCTGTTCGGTCAAATCTTTTTCACGCGCCGCGAGTTCGGTGGTGCCTTCTTCACGGATCTTTTCTATGCGCCGGGCCATGGTTTAGAGACCTCCCGTGCGGCTGACGAATTTCGTGGGAATCGGCAGCTTGTGCGATGCAAGCCCGAGAGCTTGCCGCGCGGTGGCTTCATCGATGCCCGCCATTTCAAACATGATGCGCCCGGGCTTGACGACCGCAACCCACTTTTCCGGAGCGCCTTTACCTTTG
This sequence comes from Candidatus Acidiferrales bacterium, assembly GCA_963701055.1. Taxonomy (GTDB): domain Bacteria; phylum Acidobacteriota; class Terriglobia; order Acidiferrales; family UBA7541; genus Acidiferrum. The sequence continues at coordinate 4,370,086 of OY969563.1, forward strand.
CCCATGCGGGTTTCCGCGGGCTTTTTGGTGTACGGCTTGTCCGGGAAAATGCGGATCCAGAGTTTGCCGCCGCGCTTGATAAAGCGGGTGATGGCCACGCGCGACGCCTCAATCTGGCGGTCGGTGATCCAGGCATTCTCCATGGCCTTCAGTCCATATTCCCCGAACGCCAAACTTCCTCCGCGCCAGGCCTTGCCTTTACGGCGGCCGCGCTGTTGCTTTCTGTACTTCACTTTCTTCGGCATCAACATCGTTTTGTTCTCGCGTTCTTAAATCTAAGTTTTCAGTTCTTAGTTTTAAGTTTTAAGTCAGGTGCCTTAGCGTTTTGACTTAGAACTTAATACTTCCTACTTATAACCTTCCTAGACTGCCACGGCCGCGGGACGGTCGTCTTCCCGCTTGACGCGCTTCGGAACGTTTTCGCCCTGGTAGATCCAGCACTTCACGCCGATCACGCCGTAAGTGGTTTGCGCTTCCGCAGTGCCATAATCGATGTCCGCGCGCAGCGTTTGCAGCGGCAGGCGGCCCTGCAGGTACCATTCCTTGCGGGCGATTTCCGCGCCGTTCAAGCGGCCGGCAACGCGCACCTTGATACCTTTGCAGCCAAAACGCAGCGCCGAATCCACAGCTTTACGCATGGCGCGGCGGAAGGCCACGCGCTTTTCCAGCTGCAGCGCAATCGATTCCGCGACCAGCGTGGCGTCCAGTTCCGGACGGTGCACTTCCTGAATGTCGATGTGCACTTCGCGCTTGGTGCGCTTGGAAACTTCCTGCTTGAGCTTGTCGATTTCCGCGCCCTTGCGCCCGATGATGATGCCGGGACGCGCGGTGGCGATGCGCACGACGAGCTTGTTGGCGGCGCGCTCGATGTCGATGGAGCTGACGCCAGCGCTCTTGAGGCGCTCTTTCAGTTCCTTGCGGAGTTTCACATCTTCGTGGAGCAGATCCGCATATTCGCGGTCGGCATACCAGCGAGACTTCCAAGGCTTGTTGTAGCCGAGGCGAAACCCGTACGGATGTGTTTTCTGTCCCATAGTCTGTCCTTGTGCGGCCCTCACCGGGCCGACTACTTCTTCCTCTTCTTTGCTGCGGCCTGTTTGCCGGTCAAAGCCTTGCGAACGCGGCGTGCGGTGCCACGAACGCCCTTCTGGGCTTCCGCTTCGGCAATGTTGGCGGCAACGCGTTCCGCGGCAGCCACATGATGCTCAGCAACACCCACCCAGATATGCGCGGTGCGCTTCTGGTAGCGGAAGGCGCGGCCCATCGGCGCAGGACGCAAACGCTTCCAGCGAGCACCTTCGTTGACGAAACACTTGTTCACGAAGAGCTGATCGACGTCGAGCGGCGAGCCGGAATCTTCGGCCTTGCGCTCGGCATTGGCGATAGCGCTGCGCAACACTTTTTCAATATGCTTCGCGGCGCGCTTCGGGGTGTACCGCAGCGACTGCAAAGCATCCTGAGCTTTCCGTCCGCGGATCAAATCGATCACCAGACGGGCTTTTTGGGGCGACATGCGCACATGGCGCGCAATCGCGTGAGCTTCAATCGAACTTGGTTGTGTTTGTACGTCAGCCATTTCTTATGCCTTCGGCGCGGGCGCCCCTGCTGCTGGCGCGGCACCGCCTCCTGCGGGAGCTGCTCCGGCGGCCTTCTCAAGAGCTGCCTTGACGGCGTGGCCCTTGAACGAGCGGGTCGGCGCGAACTCTCCGAGCTTGTGACCAATCATCTGTTCGGTCACATACACGGGAATAAACTTCCTTCCGTTGTGGACCGCGATGGTGTGCCCGATCATGTCCGGCACGATCGTCGACCGCCGCGACCACGTCTTCAGAACCTTCTTTTCGTTGCGCGCGTTCAGTCCATCGACCTTGACGCGCAGGTGGCCATCGACAAAAGGCCCCTTCTTCGTTGAGCGTGCCATGCTTCCTTATTCCTCCACGCGGCGCAAACGGCCCCACTGGGCATGCCGCATCTTTTTAAACCCACGCACCGGACCAGGCACACGGTGTGATTTCGGACAGAACGGGCAGACAAAGCGAGTGCCAAGCGCGTTCGGTATACGTTCCACAATCACCGCCCAGCCGGGCTTGCACAGCTTGTACAGCACCGGTTCGGGCGGCACGACCACTTTGGCCGCCGGCTTTACGACGGGCTTCACCGCCGCTGGCCGTTTTGTGCGCTGCTTGGCGCGCTTGACCGGGCGTGCCCGGCGTCCGCTGGAACGTGTTGTTCGTGTCGCTCGCATGGTTATCGCTTCCTCCCCGCCGGAGTGACTTCCAGCCGGATTCTGCGGTTGCCTCTGTCTACCCTGGGCGCTCTCGTTCAGGATTGCGCCCTGTCTTTGCGCTTTCAGCTGTAGATTTTTAGTCTTACGTAAGACTAAAACTCACAACTGGAAATCGCGGTTGTACTTCACGTTGAGATCCTTCGTCGCAAACTACGCTCCTTAGGATGACAACTCAAAACCCAAGAGAACCCCGAGAAAACTCACGGGTCTAAAGACCCGCCACTACAAAACTAGTCGCTACTTGCGGCGTTCTACGATCATGCGATCGGTGCGCTTGTTGCCGCGCGTCTTCTTGCCAAGCGTGGGGAAAGCCCACGGCGTTTGCGGGTGATTGCCCTTCACGCGGCCTTCACCACCGCCGTGCGGGTGATCGACCGGGTTCATGGCCACGCCGCGAACCGTCGGCTTTTTGCCGCGCCAGCGCGTGCGGCCAGCCTTGCCGTAAGTTTCATTTTCGTGGTCGAGATTGCCAATTTGCCCCACGGTGGCTTTGCAATCGACGGAAAACTTGCGAACTTCACCCGAAGGCAGTTTCACCAGGGCGAGATCGCCTTCCTTGCTGAGAAGCTGTGCGGAAGCGCCGGCAGTGCGGACGGCCTGGCCGCCGCGGCCGGGATAGAGCTCCAGGTTGTGCACCATGGTGCCCGGGGGAATGTGGCGGATCTTCAGGCAATTGCCGGGAAGAATGTCCGCGGTTTCACCGGTCGAGACCGTGGCGCCAACTTCCAGGCCCACGGGGTGAAGAATGTAGCGCTTCTCGCCATCGGCATAGTGAAGCAGCGCGATGTTGGAGCTGCGATTGGGGTCGTACTCGATCGCGGCGACCTTGGCGGAAACACCGTCTTTGTCGCGGCGGAAGTCGACCACACGATACTGCTTCTTGTGGCCGCCACCGCGGTGCCAAATGACGATCTCGCCCTGATTGTTGCGGCCGCCAGAGCGCTTTTTCGGCTCGAGCAAGCTTTTTTCCGGCGTCTGCTTGGTGATTTCGCTCTTATCGAGCACGGTCATGAATCGCCGCGACGCCGTATATGGATTAAAACTCTTGAGTCCCATCTCTGCCTCTTACCTTCTAAATCTTCCGCGAACTTCGCGGTTCAAATGTAACCAGCCCAGGTCTTACAAATTCTCCGAATACTCGATCATCTTCTCGCCTTCGGCGAGCTTGACGTACGCCTTCTTCCAATCGCGGCGGTAGCCTTCGTTCTGGCCGCGCCGGCGCATCTTGCCGTGAAAATTGGCGGTGCGAACACCGTCCACTTTCACTTTGAAGATCTGCTGCACCGCTTCCTTGATCTCCGTCTTGGTGGCGGCCGCGGCAACTTCAAAAACCACGGTGCGCTGCAATTCCTTCACGCCAAGTCCCTTTTCGGTGATGATGGGGCGGCGAATAATCTGATAGTGCGGGGCTGCCATGGGTTACTCCTTGCCCTTCTTGGCGGCCAGCTTTTTCTTCGGCGCTGCCGATTTCTTTGCTGCCGGCTTGGCGGCTGCCTTGGGCGCTGCTTCCTTTTTGGGAGCGGGCGCCGGAGCGATGGTTTCAACCTGCGGCGCTGTCGAAGGATCGTGATTCGGATCCAGTGTGCGGATCAAACGAGCGGCGGCATCCTTGGAAACCACCACGCGGTCGTGACGCAACACGTCGTAAGGCTGAAGAACGTTGGAAGCCGCGAGCTTCACGCCGTCAAGGTTGCGGCTGGCGAGCTCGAGGTTACGGTTTTCGCCGTAAGCCACGAGCAACGCGGTTTTATCCGCATTGAGCTTGTCGAGCGCCACGCGCAAGGTTTTGGTCTTGTGCGTGTCGAGCGACCAGGTGTCGACTACCGTGAGCTTCTGTTCCGCGAGCTTGGCCGAGAGCGCCGAGCGCAGAGCGCCGAGCACCATCTTTTTCGGCAACGCGTATGCGTACGAGCGCGGCTTCGGTCCGTGAACCGTTCCGCCATGGCGCCACAGCGGCGAGCGGATGGAACCGACGCGCGCGCGCCCGGTGCCCTTCTGCCGCCAAAGCTTGCGGCCAGCGCCGCTGACTTCACTCTTATCCTTGGTCTTGGCCGTGCCGCTACGCAATCCCGCGAGGTACCAGCGCGAGGCTTCGTGCAGGAGATGCGCATTGATCTCCGCGCCAAAAACCGCGTCCGCCAGTTCGACCTGACCGACTTTCTTGCCATCCAGATTGACTACATCCACCACTGGCATAACTTTGTGCTCTCTCTCGTGACTTTCGTTCTAAACTCGAATCGTTTTAAGTTCTAAGTAAGAAGTTCTAAGTTCAACCTCGGACTTACCACTTAAAACTAATTACTTCCTTACTTCGACCGCTTGGGCGCTGATTTCTTGGCCTTGTGGATGAAAATGTACGTTCCACTGGGGCCTGGAACCGAACCGCGAACCAACAGCAGGTTCTCGTCGGTGTCCACCTTGATCACTTTCAAATTCTTCGCGGTGACGTTGGCATTGCCCATATGTCCCGGGAAATGCTGGTTCTTCCACACGCGCGACGGAAACGAACTGCCACCAATGCCGCCGGGCGCGCGATGAAACATGGAACCGTGAGTGGCGTCGCCTCCGGCATAGTGCCAGCGCTTGACGCCGCCCGCGAAACCGCGGCCCTTGCTGACGCCGGAAACATCGACGAGCTCGCCGGGTTTGAAACTCTCAACCAGGACGCGATCGCCAACCTTGGTTTCGTCCTTCGATTCCGGCAAGCGCACTTCGCGCAGAATCTTCATCGGCGCAACGTTGGACTTCTTGAAGTGCCCGGTCATGGCCTTGTTCACGCGCTGCGGCTTGACGAATTCGACGAGCCCGAGTTGCGCGGCGTCGTAACCGTCTTTTTCCTTGGTGCGGCGCTGCACGACGACGCAGGGACCAGCCTGGAGAACGGTAACCCCAACGAGGTTGCCGTCTTCGGCGAAGATCTGGGTCATGCCCAGTTTGATTCCGATAATTCCTTCGACTGCCATGTTCCTTTTTCTCTCTCTCGCAGCTTGCCTCAGGGGTATTGGCTGCGTGATACGGGTTCTAAGTTCTTAGTAATAAGTTCTAAGTTTCAGCGCTACTCAGCTTGGCCTTTCCTTATTACGTACGACTGATCACTTGCGCTTACGACTGCCTTATTTCGCTGCGTGGCCGAAGGCCTTGATTTCCACGTCCACACCCGGGGGAAGATCGAGCTTCATCAGCGCGTCTACGGTGTCCGGAGTGGGTTCGAGGATATCGATCAGGCGCTTGTGCGTACGCATTTCAAACTGTTCGCGAGACTTCTTGTCCACGTGCGGCGAACGCAGCACGGTCCAGCGGTTGATGGTCGTGGGAAGAGGAATCGGACCGGCAACATCGGCGCCGGTACGCTTCGCGGTTTCCACGATTTCACGCGTGGATTGATCAAGAATCCGATGATCGTAAGCCTTCAAACGAATGCGAATTTTGTCACCTTGTCTCATAGGATTACTCGATGATCTCCGTGACAGCGCCGGCGCCGACGGTGTGGCCGCCTTCGCGGATGGCGAAGCGCAAGCCCTTCTCGAGAGCGACCGGGGTGATCAGCGTAACTTCGCAGCTCACGTTGTCGCCCGGCATCACCATTTCGACGCCCTGCGGCAACTTCATGTCGCCGGTGACGTCCGTGGTGCGGAAGTAAAACTGCGGACGGTACCCGGTGAAGAACGGCGTGTGACGGCCGCCTTCTTCCTTGGTCAAAACGTACGCTTCGGCCTTGAACTTCGTGTGCGGCGTGATCGAGCCTGGCTTGCAAACCACCTGGCCACGCTCCACATCTTCTTTTTCCGTGCCGCGCAGCAAGAGCCCAACGTTGTCTCCCGCGATGCCCTCATCCAGCAGCTTGCGGAACATTTCCACGCCGGTAACAACTTTCTTCTGCGTTTCGCGGAAGCCCACGATTTCGATTTCTTCGCCGACCTTCACCTTGCCGCGTTCAACGCGGCCTGTGACCACCGTGCCACGGCCGGAGATCGAGAAAATATCTTCGATGGGCATGGCGAACGGACGGTCGATATCGCGCACCGGCAGCGGAACGTTCGCGTCCACCGCAGCCATGAGTTCCAGAATCTTTTGTTCCCACTTTTCATCGCCGTTCAGCGCCTGCAATGCCGAACCGCGAATCACGGGAACGCTGTCGCCGGGGAACTGGTAGCTCTTCAGCAACTCGCGAACTTCCAGTTCCACGAGTTCGAGCAGTTCCGGATCTTCCACCATGTCGCACTTGTTCAGGAACACGACGATGTACGGCACGCCGACCTGACGAGCGAGAAGAATATGCTCGCGGGTCTGCGGCATCGGCCCGTCCGTGGCGGCCACGACAAGAATCGCGCCATCCATCTGCGCCGCGCCGGTGATCATGTTCTTGATGTAGTCGGCGTGGCCCGGGCAATCCATGTGCGCGTAATGGCGGTTGGCGGTTTCATACTCCACGTGCGAAACCGCAATGGTGATGCCGCGCTCGCGCTCTTCCGGAGCGTTGTCAATCGAATCAAACGCGCGGAAGGCCACCTTAGGGTTGTGCTTGGACAACACCTTGGTGATCGCCGCCGTCAGCGTGGTCTTGCCGTGATCGATGTGACCAATGGTCCCAATGTTCACGTGTGGCTTACTGCGCTCAAATTTCTCTTTCGCCATTGCCTCTTCTGCTCCTCAAATCGATAATCGTAAAAAACCAAAAATCTCTTACTTCTCGCCGCGATGCTTCTTGATGACTTCCTCGGCAAGCGCCGCGGGCAATTCCGCATAATGCGAAAAATGCATGGTGAAGGTGGCGCGACCCTGAGTACGGCTGCGCAAATCCGTGGCGTAACCAAACATCTGCGCAAGGGGCACTTCGACGCGGATCACATTGCTACCAGCGCGATTTTCCGTGCCCTGAATCGCGGAACGGCGCGAGTTCAAGTCGCCAAAGACCTGGGCCATATATTCTTCCGGAACCACCACTTCCACTTTCATGATGGGTTCAAGAAGAACGGCCTTGGCGCGGGCGCAAGCTTCTTTAAAGGCCATGGAACCCGCAATTTTAAAGGCCATTTCGTTGCTGTCGACGTCGTGATAGCTGCCGTCAATGAGCACCACGGCAACATCCACCATGGTGAATCCAGCGAGAATGCCGTTGTCCAGCGCTTCGCGGATGCCCGCTTCGATCGGCGGAATAAATTCGCGCGGAATCGAGCCGCCGATGATTTTGTCGATGAACAGGAAGCGGTGTTCCTTGTCGAACTTCCACTTGCCGGGCGTGTTGCCGGTAACGGACTTGGCGAGAACATCCAGATCGTCCGTGGAAAGCTCCTTCATGTTTTCGTGATCGGCGCTCGGCAAAGGATGCAATTCGATCTTGCAGTGGCCATATTGGCCCTTACCGCCGGTTTGCTTGATGTACTTGCCTTCGGCAATCGCCTTCTTACGAATGGTTTCGCGATAGGCGACCTGCGGACGGCCGACGTTGGCCTGCACGTTATATTCGCGCAGCATGCGGTCGACGATGATTTCAAGATGCAATTCGCCCATGCCGGAGATCAATGTCTGGCCGGTATCGGGCTCGGTGGAAACACGGAACGTGGGATCTTCCTGGGCCAGGCGCTGGAGAGCGACGCCGAGCTTGTCCTGGTCCGCCTTGGTTTTCGGTTCGATAGCGACCGAGATAACGGGCGTGGGAAACTCGATGGATTCGAGAATAATGGGCTTGTTTTCGTCACAGAGAGTGTCGCCGGTGTTGACGTTCTTCAATCCAACGCACGCGCAGATATCGCCCGCGCAGACTTCGTCAATTTCCTCGCGCTTATTGGCATGCATCTGCAACAGGCGGGAAATGCGCTCGCGGGAACCCTTCGCGGCGTTTAATACGTAGCTTCCGGATTTCAGAACGCCGGAATACACGCGGATGTAAGTGACGTGACCGACGAACGGGTCCGACATGATTTTGAACGCCAGAGCGGCGAACGGCTGATCGTCGGCGGCCCGGCGAAGAATGGGCTCGTCATTTTCCGGATTAATGCCTTCGACCGGGGGAACATCGACCGGAGACGGCAGATAATCGACCACGGCGTCCAGCAACGGCTGAATACCCTTGTTCTTGAAGGCGGAGCCCGCCAGCACAGGAACGATTTTCAGGGACAGCGTGGACTTGCGGATGGACTTGCGCATTTCGTCTACGGACAAAGTGCCTTCGGTGAGGTACTTGTCGAGGACGGAGTCGTCATGCTCGGCGATGTATTCGACGGTCTTGTTGCGGTGTTCGTCGTAGAAGGCCTTGTCGATCGCGGAACCCTTCAGCGCCGCAGCCACATCGGGGCGGCCGGCAACGAAGGCCGGATCCCAAAGTTTGGCGACATCAAAAATTTCGAACTTGGCGCCAAGAGTTTCCTCGAGCCACACGATGACTTTTTCTTCGATGAAATCGATGATGCCGATGAAATTATCCTCGCGGCCGAGGGGAAACTGCAGCGGCACAGGATGAGCGCCGAGGCGCTGGCGAATAGTGCGGATGACGTGATCGAAGTCCGCGCCCATGCGGTCCATTTTGTTGACAAAGCAGATACGCGGCACGCGGTACTTGTCTGCCTGGCGCCATACGGTTTCCGATTGCGGCTGCACGCCGGCTACGGAGTCGAACACGCAGACCGCGCCGTCCAGCACGCGCAGGGAACGCTCGACTTCCACGGTGAAATCGACGTGGCCGGGAGTGTCGATAATGTTGACGCGATACTTTTTGTCGAACCGGGTCCAACTGGCGGTGGTAGCGGCGCTGGTGATGGTGATACCGCGCTCGCGCTCCTGCTCCATCCAGTCCATGGTGGCAGTGCCTTCATCCACCGAACCGATCTTATAGGTCACACCCGTGTAATACAGGATGCGCTCGGTCGACGTGGTTTTACCGGCGTCGATGTGCGCCATGATCCCGATGTTGCGAGTATCTTCGAGTTTGAATACGCGACTCATTGGTCCTTGAACAGCCTTTTTCTCCCCTGTTCGTGTTGCAACTGCTTCACTCACGGCAACCTCAAATCCTGTTCTGCTCTCCGCCCGCCTTCGACTGTCCTATTTCCACGACGAAGCCGGGGTCAATCTGACCGGTCTAAAGACCGGCCACTAGAAAAGCGTTTACCAGCGGTAGTGGGCGAAAGCCTTGTTGGCTTCGGCCATGCGGTGCACATCTTCCTTCTTCTTGATAGCGCCGCCGCGCGAATTGGCCGCGTCGATGAGCTCGTCGGCGAGCTTGTCGACCATGGTTCTACCCGCGCGTTCCCGCGAATACTGCAAGAGCCAGCGAATCGCCAGGGATTGCCTGCGGAAGGGATTGACTTCCACGGGCACCTGGTAGTTGGCGCCGCCCACGCGCCGGGTCTTGACTTCGAGAATGGGCTTCAGGTTCTCGATGGCCTTCTTGAAAATCTTGAGCGCGTCGTCGTTGGTCTTTTTGGCGACCTGATCCATGGCGCCGTAGAAGACACGCTGCGCGGTGCTCTTCTTGCCTTCCCACATCATCGAGCAGATGAATTTCTCGACGATCGCTTCACCGTAAACCGGGTCGGTCGCTTGAACACGCCGGCTGACTAATCCTTTACGAGGCATTGCTTCTCCTGAAAGTTCTCAGTTTCAAGTATTAAGTTTTAAGTTCGAAACCCAGCCCACTCGATGCTCGCACTTAAAACTTAGAACTTATTACTTCCTTCTAATTCCTTACTTGGCTGCGGCGCCTGCTTTGGGGCGCTTGGCACCGTATTTCGAGCGGCCCTGCTTGCGGTTTTCCACGCCAGCCGCATCCAGGGTGCCGCGAACAATGTGATAGCGAACGCCGGGAAGATCCTTCACGCGACCGCCGCGCACGAGCACGATGGAGTGCTCCTGCAGGTTATGGCCGATGCCCGGGATATACGTGGTCACTTCGACGGCGTTGGTCAAACGCACGCGCGCGACCTTGCGCAGCGCGGAGTTCGGCTTCTTCGGGGTCTGCGTGTACACGCGAATGCACACACCGCGCTTTTCGGGGCAGCCCATCAGCGCAGGCGACTTGGTCTTGGAGAGAACCCCTTCTCTTCCCATGCGTACAAGTTGCGAAAACGTCGGCACAGTCGTTCCTCGTTTCGAAAGTACTAAACACATCTCTACGCGCACACATTTTGCGAACTCTCGCACGGCGCGCAGACAAAAACGCGAGAGCACACACTAACGCTGAAAGGTACTGCGAATCCGGAGAGAACCAGCAAGAGACTCCGTGCACAATCCAAGAGACAGACTTACGACTCCCGGTGTCGAATCGGAGAGGCTTACTCGGCTTTTCGGGGCTGGCGCCCCATTCCGGCCGCTCTTCCGTCCCATTCCGTCGATCTTTGTTCTGGGACCGAAGACTTTCCTTCCAACCAGCCTACCCCCACTAAGCGGAAGGCCGTACTACGCGGGGGAAACCCCCTGACAAAACACAAAGTATAAAGAAGTTAAGGCAACCTGTCAAACTTCTTTCGATACAAGGCAGTGGAAAATATTGTGGAAAAGCTGGAAATGGCACCCAGGCTGCATGGAGCGGTGAGCTTGAGTTCTATACCAGAGTCCAGCCACTCAGTTATCTTCCTTAAATACAATAGCATAGATCAATTCTGGGTGTCCATGCCCAAGTTGCCGAAGGTCCAAAGGTTGAAGGACTTCAGCATGTCGTAATCGCCCTTTTCGCGCAGCATTTTTGCAGTGCGTTCGGCCGGCCATGGGGTGGCAAAGCGCTCGGGGCGATCGGCGATCCAAAAAGCGGTCAGAGCCATGATTGTGGCGTCTTGCGTGAGCACGTCCGGCTTCACTTGTTCCAGCGCGTCCGCGGCGGAATGGTGCGTGTACTTGTAGTCGGGAGAATCCTGGTCCAGATTGATGCCGGGAAGACCGGCGAGAATGAACGGGCCGGTGTCTGTGCCGAACTCGCGCTTATCGGTGACGGCGATTTCACGGATGTTGTCGAGGGAATCGGCGAAGGCTTTCATGGAATCGATCAGATCGTTGCGGCCGCCGAGTTGGAACTCCTTAATCGGTCCCTGGCCATCATCGAGGACGACGCACGCAATGTGATTTTTCATTTCGGCGGCGTGTTGTTTCACGTAGGCAAGCGAACCGAGCAGCCCCTGTTCTTCGCCGGTGAACAGCACGAAGCGAATGGTACGGCGCGGGCGCTGGCCGCTTTTCAGGATCGCTTCCGCAGCGGCAAGAACAGCGGTGGCGCCGGTGCCATTGTCCGTGGCACCTTCACTTAAATCCCAGGAATCGAGATGAGCGCCGACGACCACGATTTCTTCGGGATGTTCTCGACCGAGGATATCGCCGACGACGTTGGCGGATTCGACGGGACCACCGGTGAGCGTGTTTTGCACATTCATGCGCACTTTCACCGTTTTCCCAGAGTCCAGGAATCGTTCGAGCTGGCCTTCGTCTTCCATGGTCATGTCAACCACCGGAATGTCGAAATCTTGGGCAAAACCGAGGATTCCGGTGTGAGTGAGGTGCATGCCCTCGGCTTTGAAACCGCCCTGGCCGCCGATAACGGCGACGGCGCCCGCTTTGTGAAGGGCTTTGAGGAAATCGCCGTACTGAGCAAACAGCATCCAGAAATTCTTTCGTGGCACGCCTTCGGGCTTCATCAGCACGATTTTTCCGCGGAAGCGCGACATGTTGGAGAGTTCCGTATCCATATCGAAGAGATTTGCGGTGACAACTTCGGCTTCGGCGCCCGCTTCGGGCGTGGAACCGGTCCAGCCCATGGCGTCCACCGTCAGGGTGCGGTGCAGGGGCTCGAGCAACTCGGCGGAGGCGGTGCCTCGCGTCCAACCTTTCCACATGGACCATTTTTCCTGGTGGACATTGACGAGGCCCATCGAGGTCATTTTGGAGGCGCCCCAGTTGATGGCTTTCTGTGCTGAGGGAGAGCCAGTGACGCGAGCGCCGACGTCGTCACTGAGTTCGGTGAGATAGGCGTAGGCGTGAGAGTCGTAGAAACCTTCACCGGCGACGCTGGTAAGGGCAGGCTTGGTGCCGTCTTCTTCCGGCCCTTTTGGCTTGACGGAATCTTTGGCCTGCGCGCTGCCGCCCGCCAGCACCAGCACAAACACGATGCCCAGGAACCGATTGTTCATGCCCGCTCCCTTGTCCGAATAATGGAGAAATCGCAAACGGTGATTTTACCATGCTGTTAGACGCGATTCGCGAGGCATTGGTTCTTGGTGGTTGATCGGTTGGCGGCAGGACTGAGCGTTGCCGGAAGCCCTTCCGTCAAGGAGCGTTGGCCCAGGCGCGGAAATATTCGAAGGATTCCTGGGTGGTCCAGACGGTGGAATCGCGGGAGGCAACTTCGGCAAAGGCTTCGTGAGCAGAGAACTTGTCGTGAAACATGGCGGCCATAAGAGCAAAGCGATTGGCGGTCAGGTTCGAAGTACCGTAAAGGCGGAAGAGATTGACGTAGCCATCGCGAAGTTCTTGGTAGGAGGCGCGCGAGAGTCCTTCCATGGACTCCTGACAATAGCAGGCAAGCGAACTCATGATCTGGAAGTACACGATGGAATTGTCAGGTGAAAGCAACTGCGCTGAGGTTTTTTCCGCGAAGGCTTGAATATCGCCTTTTTCGCCGTACCACTGGGGCAAGAGATAGTAAGCATAATCCACATAGAAGTGGTAATAGCCGGGCTCGAAGGCAATGGCCTGATCGAGCAAATCGCGAGCCTGGTCTTTGTTCCATCCTTCATGATGAGCAACCATTTGCATGGCCGCGTACCAGTAAGGATCGCGTTCGGGGAAAGCGGCGGCTTCGAGAAGTGCTTGTTTAGCGAGGGCGGTCCTCTCGTTGAATAGTCGCCACTGTGAGTTGGACACCGAATCCGCGTAACCGGTGCCACGAGCAAAGTCGCCGTAGTTTATGTAAAACTCAGCCAGGGAAATTCGGGCTGCTGCAGATTTCGGGTAAGCGGCAATCCATTTGTCGAGCATTGCCAGCTGATCCTGATAGTCGGCGTCGTTAAGCGCTTTTAGCGAATGAGGATATGAAGTGGCGGCGAAAAATTCGTGGTTTTTTCAAACACCAGCCTGGAGGCGCCCTTTTTCGGTGCGGTTTTGCTGGGCAATTTTCTCAAGCTCGGCGAAGTTTCCTTGAACCAAAAGGTTGTTGACGTGTGCATTATAGAGGTCGCACGGTTCATCCGGTTTCGAAGTGTCGCCAGGGGAGAGGAGACCGGCGTGGTCACTGCCATAGTCGTGGATGGTTTTCATGATGACGTCCATCGGGACGCCGGGATGGAACGCGTGGGCAACGCCACAGGAGGTCACGAGGAAGGCCATGGCGAGAAGGCAAAGGACATTGGTGGTTCGGGATGAACCGTTGAAACGTTGGGGAAGCATGCGCAAATGATATCGAGGCAGCTACGGTATGGATACTGTACTAACGGGCTGGTGGGGCGAAGAAGAAACTGCGAGGCTGATGGGGCGGTTTGAGCGCGGCGGTTTTTATTTCTGGGGCGCGAGGTTGAGGATTTCCGGTTGATGCTTGCTCCGAAACGTCATTACACACGCGGCTTTACCGTATGAGGGGGTCGCGCCTACACTTCCAACGTGACACTTTTGAGGCGAGTTGTAATTCTTTGCACAATTTTGAGTGGTTTTGGCTGCGGCTTAGCGGGCGGGCAGACGCAAGAAACCGCGAGCAAACCGGCCGCGAAGGCACCTGAAGAGAAACCGACGCCCAAGGATCAGGATCAGACCCCGGATAAGCCGCAACTTCCCTTTCAGATACAACTGCTGGAAACGCGGATGCGTTTTGAGGCTAACGGAGATTCGCGCAAGGAAGTCCACACGATCGTCAAAATCATCAATATTCTGGGGGCAAAGGAGTTCGCGCGGATTTCGTTCGATTACGATCGGGCTTTCCAGCAGGTTGAAATTCCGATGGTGCGCGTGAACCACGCGAATGGCGGCACTTCCGAAGTGTTGCCGAGCGCGGTGACGGACACGCCGAATGCAGCGGTGGAGCAATTTCCCGTGTATCAGGATGTGCGCGTGAAATCCGTGCGGATACTTGGGCTGCAGGAAGGCGATACCGTGGAGTATCGCGTGATCACGACAACGACCAAGCATCCGCTGGCGCCGGACTTTTGGCTGGAGCATACGTTTGACCGCTCTGGGCAAGTGCTGGAGGAGCATTACGAACTCGATCTGCCCACTTCGCGGAAAGTGGAGCCGCGAATCAATCCCGATGCGCCGCCTACGTCGAGAGAAAATACGGGGGCGGGAGAAACAGCGTTTACGATTTTCCGTTGGAGGCGCACGTATTTGCCGGCAAAGGATGGCGCGGCGAGCGAGGAACTTTCCGGAGAGGGTCCGGCCATCGCGGACGTTGCAGTCTCTACTTTCAGCTGGGAATTCCTCGCCATCCGCTTGGCGGAACTCATGCTACCCGGCTCTAAGCCGGTCGCCAAGGCGATGTCCTATGAAGAGTCTGAAAAAGAAATGGGCCGACGCCCGCCAGTCTCCGCCGAGGTGCGCGAAAAAGCACTCTTATTGACCCGCGAATCCAAGACCGATCTCGATCGACTGAAAGCGATTTACAAATTTGTATCAACACAAGTAAACACAGTGGACCTGCCGCTGAGTGCGACGGGATTCCGCGCTCGCGCCGCCGTCGACATCCTGAATTCTGGATATGCAACGAGCGAGGACAAATACGTTTTGTTTGCGGCACTGGCGACCGCTGTAAGTCTACACGTCGATCCAGCGTTAACTGGGTTTTGCGACAAAAGCGCTCTTGCCCAGCCCTCAGTATTCAAACATCTTGTTCTAATCGGCTACACGAGGGGTGGGCAGTTCTGGCTGGATCCGACTTTGGAGGTTGCCCCCTTTGGAATGATTATGCCTCCGGGCGCTAAATGCGCCTTGTTTCTCAATCGGGGAATCTACGCCCTCAACTCGGAGGGCCACGAGTGGATCGACATCCCTTCAAAGCTCCCCTTCCCTGCGTTTCAGAAGGTGAGCGTGGACGCGACGATCGCGGGAGATGGGCAGCTGACGGCAAAGGTGAAATATGTTTTGCGCGGGGAAAATGAATTGTTGTTGCGCGTGGCGTTTCACCAGGCTCCGAAAGACAAGTGGAAGGACATTGCCGGGCTGCTGGCGATTTCGGATGGCTTTCGCGGGCAGGTGACGCGGGCGCAAGCTTCCGATCCGCTGTCGACGGAGGAACCGTTCACGGTGGAATACGATTTGACACAACTGAAATTCGTGGACTGGTCGAAAAAACCAGTGCGCATTCCCGCGCTGTTGCCGCAGATCGGTCTGCCGGAAATGCCGCCGCCATCGGCGCAGAGCAAAGGGGCGCCGAAGATCGTGCTGGGTACGCCGCTGGACGTGCAGACATCAATGACGCTGCAGTTGCCGGAGGGGATTACGGTGCAGACTCCGGCGGGGTCGGCGGTGGCACGGGATTATGCGACGTACACTTCGAAATATTCGAGCATGCTGAATACGGTGGTGGCGTCGCGGCGGATTGATTTTTTGAAGCGCGAGATTTTGGGCGACCGGGCGATGGATTACAACGCGTTTTCGCGGGTGGTGCAGAATGATCAGGCGCAGCGGTTGATTTTGATCGCGCCGGCGGAGAAGGACAAGAAAATGGAAAAGTGAAAATAGAAAATGGGAAGATCGCGGGGCGCTTACGTTTGCGGGTCAGCTTGGATTTCTGCGAAGCCTTAAGAAAGAATTTCCTCAGGGGCTGAAGCCCGGATTCCGTACGTTTAATGTCGGAGCTGAAGCTCCGACCCCCTACAATGCTAGCGGATATCCATTACTTCTTTTTCTTTGGTGGCGCAGAGATCCTCGACTTTTTTGGTTTCGGCGTGGGAGAGCTTGTCCAGCTCGTCGAGGGCGCGCTTTTGTTCGTCCTGGCTGATCTTTTTATCTTTTTCGAGTTTATCGATGGCTTCTTTCAGGTCGCGGCGAATATTGCGAATCGCGGTGCGGTGATTTTCGAGGGCTTTGTGAATGTGTTTGACGAGTTCCTTGCGACGCTCTTCTGTGGGCGAAGGAATGGGGATGCGAACGACTTTGCCGTCGTTGGTGGGGTTGAGGCCAAGATCGGAGGAGCGAATGGCTTTATCGATCAGGGCGACAGCGCTGGGATCCCAGGGAGAAATAACCAGCATGCCGGGGTCGGGAATGGTGACGCTGCCGAGCTGGTTCACGGGCATGGGCGTGCCGTGATAATCGACGCGCACCTGATCGAGAATGGCGGCGTTGGCGCGGCCGGTGCGAACGGAAGTCAGCTCCTTGCGAAAATCCTCGACGGCTTTTTCCATGCGAGTTTTTGCGGCAGCGTGCGCTTCTTTGGTGGTGCTTATCGTAGTCATCGTGTCAATCCTCAGATTTTGAGTTTTAAGTTTTCAGTTCTAAGTTTCAAGTAAGACATGGGGACCTATCTCATTTCGTCCCTTGAATAGGCCGGAGCAAACTCGATTCAGAACTTATTACTTAAGACTTAGAACTGTAAACTGCTACTTTGTCCGCAAGTTGCCGACCTGAAGGCCGGCGCCTATGAAACTTCGCTCGGCAGGACGGTTGAGCCGACGCGTTCCCCAAGAACCGCGCGGCGAATGTTGCCGGGCTTGTGCATATTGAAAATCACGATGGGCATGCCATTGTCCATGCACAAGGAAATGGCAGTGGAATCCATGACTTTCAGGTTCTGATGCAACACTTCGCGGTAGGTAATCTCCGCGAAAAATTTGGCGTCGCTGACTTTTTCGGGGTCGGCGTCGTAGATGCCGTCGACGCGGGTGGCTTTCAGGATCACGTCGGCCTTGATTTCCATGGCGCGGAGGGCGGCGGCGGTGTCCGTGGAGAAGTAAGGATTGCCGGTGCCAGCGGCGAAAATGACCACGCGGCCTTTTTCCAGATGGCGTGTGGCGCGGCGGCGGATAAACGGCTCGCACACCTGATGCATTTCGATGGCGCTTTGCACGCGGGTATGAACACCGACTTTTTCGAGGGCGTCCTGAAGAGCGAGGGCATTCAGAACCGTGGCGAGCATGCCCATGTAATCGCCGGTGGCGCGATCGATCTCAAAACCTTTTTGGCGGGCGCCGCGAAAAATATTGCCGCCGCCGACCATGATGGCAATCTGCACGCCAAGCTTGTGAACGTCTCGCAATTCCTTGGCGATGGAATAAATCGTCTGACCGTCGATGCCGTAGCCTTGCGGTCCTTGCAGCGATTCTCCGGAAACTTTGAGCAAGAGGCGGTGGTAGGCCGGGCGTTTTTTCTCTTTCTTCGTCGAGGCTTTCGCTTTCGGTGGCATGTCTCTCCGTTGGCTTTGTGGGAAACCTTGGAGATTGTAGCAAACAATGGGGAGATCGCGTGTGCGCATCGGCAGCAAAAGCGGTTTAGGTTGCGATGCGGGACTGGAGAAGAGTCACGATTCCAAGGAGTGTGTCCGCAATTCCCGGCAAAAAATCTTCCAAATCATTGGCGTTCTAACCCGGCAGGCAAAACCGTTTTCGCATGTTGGGGGATTCCATGGGACGCATATCCTCCAGTTCGGAAAACAGTCCGTCATACGCTTCTCGTGTCCGTGAGACGACTCCCCAATATTCGTCGTGACTGATGTGGACAAAAAAATCGCTTCGCCCGAATGGGATTAAATATGTATCCCATCCAAACACAAAACACGGCAGCAAAAATGCCTCTAAATCGAGCAATTCGTCGCTTCTGAAAAAATGTGCTCTCGCGATTTGCAGCGGCCGATTCTCACCAAACCCCTGTCGCATTTTTTCGACGAGCTTCCATCCGATTGGCGCTAAACTTCCAGCTTCTGAATAAGTGATCCATAACAATGCACCTTGGAATTGTGCTTCATCATTGGCGAGACCAAGTCTTGAGGCCTTCGATGAGAAATACGCGGCCTTAGCGGGCAGATCAGGAAAGTCTAGCTTGATACAGTTCGCTTCGGGACCGTCGTAATACAGAGTCGCCCCGTCTACCCTAATTCCGGAGTTCCATTTATTGTCCGAGAGCAGAAGTATGGCATCCGCGTCTGTGCCGATGTGCATCGTGACTCCTGTCATCCAGTTTCTAAATAAAACAGCATTATGCACGATTACACCGAGGCAGGAGAACGGCCCGCTTCGGAAAGCGGGCCTACAAATTCTCGGCCCCCAAGACCCACCCTTCGCAGAAAGTGCTCAGCGTGGGGCACGGAGGAAATTTTATGCGCCTGCCTTGCCGATTTGTGCGGGCCGAAGGGTTATTGGTTGGAGCGGTAGATTACGTTTTGGGGGCCGTCCACGATTTTGAAATCGGAGGGGACGGTGAAGAGGGAGGCGTCGGGCTCGGCGCGGACGACGTTAGTGAGCTTGAAGGTTTGCTCGCCCATTCGCGGGTCGGTGCGTTTGCTGTAGACGATGGTTTTGAGGTCGGGTGAGGTCCAGACTTCGGTGACGATGCTGATGGGCTTATCGTTGCCGATTTGACCTTCGGTAATGGTGCGAGTGGTGCGCACTCCGGTGACTGTCAGGCCTTCCATCGTTTGGGTTCCAAGGTCTTCCGTGTTCACCTGGGACTGCTCATCCGTTAGGTCTCTCTGCATGATGATGGCGGGCGGAGGCATCGGTGGCGGCGTGCCACCCGGAACGACACCCATGCGCGCAACGAACACTCGATTGGGGCCCGGTCCACCCGACGGACCTGCCGCGCCGTTCGAAGACATGGACATTTTCTGTGCAGTTTTGTCGGTCAAGTTCAATGTGTACGATGTTTGCGCCACAGGATCCATGATGAACACGAGGTGCGGGGCGTCGGCTGCGGACATCACGCCAATCGTTGGCAATGCGGCGTCCTGGCGCGTGCGACCCTGTGAATCGCGCGCGGTGCTTCCGGTGCTGCCTTGAACGATGTGCGTGCCATCGGCCAGGGTTTGGATCGATTCGTTGGTGAGCGTGGCGGAATAGGGCGCGCCTGTAACCGGCGTACCTCTGCTGATTGCATCGGAGGTGATTACACCGGTGGCCGCGCGTTGATAGACCATATTTGCGCTCGCGGTGTCCTGCGCAAATGCGATGGAGCACGTTGATAGAGATAACGCGAGAATCGCGAGGATGTATTTCATGGTTGAACCGTTCTCCTTTCAAATCCGATCATCTGCGGCCGCAGCTGGATTTGTTGCGCTGAACCGTCCGCTGCGATGCTCACGTCCGCGGTGAAGCTGATGCCTTCGGGAACAGCGCCCGGGGGAAACATGGATTCCACGGGAAGGCTGATCTGGATCGCAGGTTCGGTCGGGGACAAGTTGGGGGCTTGTGCTGTGGCTGGCGGTGACGCCCGGCGGCGATGAATCTTGTTGTTTGGCGCCGGCACTGGAGCTTTTTCCAGAAGCGCAGCGTGCGGAGCCGCTTGCGCCGAAGAAGAAGGCGCTACAAGCCGCTCCACGGTCGTGTGGTGGAAAAACAGGAATAGCGCGGCGGCGGTGGCGAGAGCTGTGGCCAACGACAGCGTGGGCACCCAACGCGGCAGCCGGCGCGGCGAGTTTGACGCTAGCACCGAATCGCGGTACACGGTGAATGCATTGCTGGCTTGCTGGAATGCGTCGAGTTGGCTGTGGCATTCGGCGCACGCCTGAATGTGCTGTTGCAGTTGAGCCATCTCGTCGTTCTGAAGCTCGTGATCGAGCCAGGCCATCAACTTTTCCGAATGTTCACACATTGCATTTCTCCGCTAATCTCCTGATCGCGCGCATTACGGTTTCGCCCACGGTGGACGTGGAAATTCGCAAGACATGGCCGATTTCGCGATAGCGCAAGCCTTCGGAGCGCAGCAGCAGGCATTCGCGTTCGGAATCCGTGAGCTGGCGAATCGCCTCGCCGAGTTCGTGCAGCTTTTCTTTCTCCGCCAGCACGCGCTCCGGCGTCGCATGGTCCGGCATGGCGTCCATCTCACCGTCTAGCGGATCGCCGAAACGGCGGGCGTAGCTGGTCTGCCGGTTTCTGGCCTGATTGTGGGCCACGCGGAAAACCCAGCTGCGAATATTTTCCTGCGAACCTCCGGAGGTTAGGTGCTGGTGCAGTCTAAGAAACGCATCCTGCACGGCATCCTGAGCCTCATCCATCGAGAGTCCAAGACAAACCAGGTAGCGAAGCAGAGGTTTGCGCAATTCGCGATACAGAACGGTAACCTCACAGCCGTCACTCGCAAGGCGCGAGAGCGGCAAGGCTATTGGTATGGAATCGCCGCTCATAAAGTTTCGTTGCTGGTGCCCCTATCTATAGAACAAGTGGGGGACGTGATTTTCCGGGTCGTGGATGAAAAAAGGAGTGGCACAACGGAAAGAGTATAGGCGAGAAAGGCGGGTGGGAAGAGGGATTGGGCGGGGGAGGCACGGTGGCGTTATGTCAAGGAAGAGTGGAGGGATTCCTCACTGCGCGGACTCCGTTCGGAAGGTGTTTTTTTGGGGATGGAGAGAAACGGCCCGCTTCGGAAAAGCGGGCCCTACAAGGCGCAGGCTATGATTCGCGAGGCCGATGACAGTTACATTACGGGATACGTATAGAATGTTCCGTAAAGAATTGCGTTCGGATTGAGTCTAGTTCTTTCCAGCATTTCGGAGACTTCTTCGCTATAGACCTTGACGATTCCCACAGGGCTGGCTTCTTCAACGCCAAGTAGATTCCACCCATGGCTTTCCAACATTTTCTGGCACTTTTGAGTGAACTCGTCCGCGCTGCCAGCCCAGGTTGTCACCACCGTGAAGCTGTTTTTCGGAATGGTTGGTTTGTCCCGGTCGAAATAGCTAATTTCAATTGTGCCTGCCCAAATTTTCTGCTGCATGACTCCGAGATAATAATACAGATGTGTTTGGCGCACCCAGGAACAGAGGGATTTCTCACTTCGCAGACCGATAGTGAAAGAAAACGCCCCGGGCGGCCGGGGCGTTTGTTGATTTTGATGCGCAGATTAGGCGCGCTGAAATGGCTTAGGCGTTTTCCGGGGCCGGGGTTGGTTCGGACTCGGGAGCAGCGGAGGCGGCGCTGGCTTCGCCTACTTTGAAGCGGGCGAAGCGGCGAATGGTGATATTTTCGCCGAGCTTGGCGATGGCGGCGTTGATCATTTCGCCGATGGTCTGGGTCTCGTCCTTGATGTAGTGCTGTTCGTAGAGGCAGGTTTCCTCGTAGAACTTTTCCATCTTGCCCTGGACGATTTTCTGAATGACCTGTTCGGGCTTGCCGGTGGCGCGGGCTTGCGCCATATAGATTTCGCGCTCGCGGTCGAGCATTTCCGACGTGACATCCTCGCGGCGGACGTAGCGGGGATCGACGGCGGCAATGTGCATCGCAAGATCGTGAGAAAGCTGCTGGAAGGCTTCGGTGCGCGCGACGAAATCGCTTTCGCAATTGATTTCGACGATGACACCGATTTTTCCGCCGGCATGAATATAGTGGCCGATCAGACCTTCGGTGGCTTCGCGTGTGGCTTTCTTAGCCGCGGCGGCCTGGCCCTTCTTGCGGAGGATGTCGATGGCCTTTTCGATGTCGCCTTCGGCCTCGACGAGGGCAGCGCGGCAATCACTGAAGCCGGCATTGGTGCGCTCTCTGAGTTCCTTCACGAGCTTAGCGGGAATTTCCATGACTGGTTTACTTGTACTCATCCTTTTTGTTTGCAGTTCTAAGTTGTAAGTCCTAAGTTTTAAGAACGACCTCTCGAACTTATTACTTGAAGCCTATAACCTGGAACTTCCTCTCTGCTGAATGCCCGCTGTTGGCGGGCGGTACGAAAATTGGAGATGCCGCAGGACTCGAAGACTTGCCCTGCAAAGAACCGGTCTAAAGACCGGCCACTACAAAAGCCTGAAGCGGCACGCCTTGGAGGCGGGCTCGGCGACGATTAGCGCTTTTCCTCGTCGGGAGGAACGGTGGTTTCGGCGGCTTCGATGAAAGCTTCGGAGCCATCGACGAAATCGCCTTCCTGCTTCTCGTATTGCTCGTAAGCACTGGTATCGACGTAGTCGGGGTTGGCTTCCAGAGCCTGATCGGCGGCGACTTTCTGGTCGACGACCTGAGATTGCTCGTAGATGGTGCGGCCTTCGGCGACGGAATCGGCGATCTTGGTGGTAAAGAGGCGGATGGCGCGCAATGCGTCATCGTTGCCTGGAATAATCCAGTTCACCATGTCCGGATCGCAGTTGGTATCCACCACACTGACGACCGGAATGCCCATGCGGCGGGCTTCCTTAACGGCAATTTCCTCGGCGTTCGAATCGATGACGAAGAGCGCGTCCGGCAATTGCGCCATGTTCTCGATACCGGCAAGGTTCTGATGCAAATGCTTCATTTCGCGGTCCAGGCGCGCACGCTCTTTTTTGGAGAGCTGCTCCATGCGGCCGTCTTCGGTCATGGCCTTCAGGAGTTTCAGGCGCTTGATGGACTTCTGAAGCGTGGCCCAATTGGTCAGCGTGCCACCGAGCCAGCGGTGATTCACGTAATATGCTCCGGCGCGCTTCGCTTCTTCGGCGATCGCTTCCTGGGCCTGACGCTTGGTGCCGACAAACAAAACAGTTCGACCGTGGCTGGAGATTTCGCTGACGAAGCGGCTGGCTTCGCGGAACATCTTCAGGGTTTTCTGCAGGTCGATGATGTGAATGCCATTGCGCTCCCCGAAGATATATTCCTTCATTTTGGGATTCCAACGGCGCGTCTGGTGACCGAAATGAACACCGGCCTCCAGCAGCTCCTTCATGGTGATTTCTACTGCCACTTTTCCTCCTTAGTAGATTGCTGCTTGTTCGCGCTCGGATCGAGACGCTGGCATAAAGCCAGCGCTACATACGGAGCTACGCAGCAGCCTTCTTGCCGGCTTCTTGCCGGCCATGATCTTGGCGGTTGGCTTTCGCCGGGCCGCCAGAGCTCATAAAATCCTGCCAAGTACGTTCGGTCGAGATCCTTCGCCGCAGACTACGCTCCTCAGGAGGACAACTCGCTGAGGCGGCACGCTCCCCGGGAACCCCCATGGAGCGCGCTGCTCGGATAACAACCCAGACCACCGCGCGATTAGCGCTTGGTGAACTGGAAGCGCTTGCGTGCGCCCTTCTGGCCGTACTTCTTGCGTTCCTTCATGCGGGAATCGCGAGTCAGAAAACCGTTCTTGCGCAGCGCGGGACGCAGCTCCGGGTTGAAGCGGCTGATGGCGCGAGACAATCCCATGCGCACCGCTCCGGACTGCCCGCCGACGCCGCCGCCCTTGGCGGTGCAGACCACGTCGACCTGGTCCACCAGGCTGGTGAATTTGAGCGGCTCAGTGGCGTCATGCTCCCAGGCATGATTCGGGAAATATTCCTTGGTGGTGCGGCCGTTGACCGTGAACTTGCCGCTGCCGGCGCGCAGAAAAACGCGCGCAATGGATTCCTTGCGACGGCCGGTGCCGTGGAACCATGTTTTATTGCCAAAAGCTGGCGTGCTTCCAGTACTCAAAGATCCTCCTCCAATAATCGAACCAAAAAACGGCTACAAAAATCGACAAAATGACGAGACGAGTCCGCTGCTCTGTTGAACTTCGCGCTCGGAAGGCTCCCTGCTAAGGCACCACTTAGAAAGGAACGGCCAACGTGCGGAAACTCTCGTGCAAACTGCAAACTACAACCCGGCGACGCCGGGGAACTCTTAAAGCGAAACGTGCTGCGGCTTTTGTCCCGCGTGACGGGCCAAACCAGCAGCATCGCGATACACGCGCAACTTCTTGGCGCGGCGAGCACGCAGCTTGTTCTTTGGCAGCATGCCGACGATGGCTTCGCGAACCATCCATTCGGGCTTGGCTTCGCGAACGCGCTTGGCCGGAACCGCTTTCAAACCGCCGGGGTATCCACTGTGGGAGTAGTACACTTTCTGCTCCAACTTGTTCCCGGTCATCTTAATCTTGTCGGCATTGATCACGACGACGTGGTCGCCGGAATCCAGATAGGGAGTAAAGCTGGCCTTGTCTTTGCCGATCAGGATGCGAGCGGCTTTGGTCGCCAGACGGCCAAGAGCCTTGTCAGTTGCATCCAAAACGAACCACTGCGCGCCCAATTTGAGGGCTTCTGCTTCTTCACCTTTGGCTACGTACGTCCTCATTGCAATCAGTCACACCTTTCCCTGTAAAGACAAAATCCAAGTTTAGTGGGTGCGAGAGGCTTTGTCAACGAAGTGGTTTGAAGCGGGGGGCTGTAATCGGAGTCAAGGAACTTCTTTTGAGGCTTAGATCGAAGAGGGATTCCTCGCTTTGCGGGCTTCGTTCGGAATGACGGGTTCTGTTTTGTTTCGGTGGGTTGGAGACACAAGACACAGGGGTTGCGAGGGAATGATGGCCGATCTAAAGTTCGGCCACTACATCACCCAGGACTCGCGCGACGATGGCGTGCGAGGGGCTTGTGGGAGAGAAAGACAAACCCAAGAACACAGGTCAGAGTGCCTGTGCCACATCTTGCATCAAGGAGAAAGGGCTAGAGGATGTTGACGGCGCGGGCGGCGAGTAGGGCGATTATGGTTAGGGAGATTAGGGATTGGAGCATGGTGCCGAGTTTGGCCCAGCGGGAGAGCACAGCGGTGTCCGTGGGAGAGAAGGCGGTGCTGGTGTTGAAGGCGAGGAAGAGATAGTCGATGAAGTGCGGCGTCCAGGAGGGATCGGGATTATCCCTGAGAGCCATTTGGGGGAAAAGAAATGAAGTGTGAGCGAGGCCACCGGCACGTTCGCGGACGAGCGGGCCGCCTCCATCGAGCTTCCAGTACCACAACGCGAAAATAAGGATGTTGGCGACCCAAAGCGCGCCGGCCGAACGAAGCAGCGCCTTCGGAGATTCGAGATGGTGCGGAATGCCCCGGACCAGATGAATGAGCGCGGCAATCATCGCGATGGTGATGATGCCGTTTGCGGTAAAGGTAAGGATGCGAGTGACGTGATAATCTCCGCGGCGAGTGGAGATCACCAGCGGAATCATTAAGAGCAGCATAATGGCCAGCAACGACCAGCTTGGCCCGAGGGAAAGTGGCTCTGGCAGCGCGAGGTACACGCCGCCGGCGGCCAACATGGCGATGAAGGCGGGCCAGCGTGGTTCGCGACGGATTTGAGAGCTCATGGGTGAGAAGTGAATGTGCGCGGATAGTCTAATACAGGCGGGCAACGCGTAGCAGGTAAGACTTCGTTTTTCGCGGGACACGTGGGCGGGAAGCGAACTCTGAGGACGATCGCGGCGTACGATTCGTGGGAGCACCGCGCGCAGGAAATCCGTTGCCTGATTCGCGTGGGTTTCATTAAGATAGCCGCAGTTGGCAGGCGGCCCTTAGGTCCTCGAAACCATCCGCAAGCACCGCCTGCAGCAAGGAGCCCGTATGTTGTTCTCCCGGATTACACGTATAGGTTTGTCTCTGGTGGCTGCCACGTGGATGTTCGCGCCGTTACGAGCCCAAGAGGCAGCGCCCACGCCAGCCGCTGGAGCCGAAGGCCCAAAGAGGCTTGTGACGATCATGAATTTTGACTATGGAACCGTGAAAACCTACGTGGCGCAAATTTTCGGTTCCGACCAAGACATCGGCAAAGGTATTTCGGACATGCTGGTGGATAAACTTCTGAAAGACGGCAAATACCGGTTGGTCGAACGTTCGGCGCTAGACAAAATCCTGGCGGAACAGAATTTTTCGAACAGCGATCGCGCGGACTCCAACACCGCGGCAAAAATCGGCAAAGTTCTGGGCGTGGACGCGATCATCATCGGCTCCATCACGCAGTTTGGCCGCGATGACCAACACACAAACGTCGGTGGAGGCGGATATGGCCTGGGCCGCTTCGGGCTGGGCGGGGTGGGAACGAGCAAGGCGAAGGCGGTGGTGGGAATCACGGCGCGCGTCATCAATGTTTCCACGGGAGAAATCCTGGCATCGGTGCAAGGAATGGGCGAATCGACGCGCTCGAGCACTTCACTGATTGGCGGAGGCGGCGGGTGGACGGGCGGAGGAGGCGGCGGCCTGGACATGGGCAGCAGCAACTTCGCCAACACGATTCTCGGCGAAGCGACGCACAAGGCCGTGGACGATGTCGGCGCAAAGCTAGACGATGAAGCAGCAAAAATTCCGGAACGGACGCTGTCGATCTCCGGGCTGGTTGCAGATGCTACAGGGAACACGCTGATCATCAACGTGGGCAAGAAGGCTGGCGTGAAGGTTGGCGACAAGCTTTCAATCATGCGGCAAGTGCGCGTGGTGAAAGATCCGGCGACGGGCAAGGTGATCAAGTCCGTGGAGGACAAGGTCGGCGACGCCACGGTGACCGAAGTGGACGACGATTCAGCGACCGCAACATTTGCGGGGGCGGGGGCGCCGAAGGTCGGAGACGCCGTTAAGAACTGAGTCTTTTTAACGCGATACGTTTTCTTCGTCGCACCATTTGTGGTGACGGTTTACGTTGGATCCTTCGTCACGGACTCCTCAGGATGACAACGTTGTTGCATGACGGCTCATGCGAGTAGATGGTCTTTGTGAAATAGAAAGAGAACGGCCCGCCTCGGAAGGCGGACCTTACAACGTCCGGATGACCCCTAGATGCCGGCCTGAAGGCGCGGCGCTACGCGGAGTGACCCAAGAGCCCACGTATTTTCGGGCATGCTTTTGATGTATTCTCGCAGCACGCGGCGCAGTCCGCTGGAGGATCTATGACCGAATTTAACGTTGGCCAGCATGTTGGCGACTACGAGATCCTCTCCATCCTGGGCATGGGCGGCATGGGCAAGGTTTACAAGGTCCGCAACGTGATCTCCGACCGCGTGGAAGCGATGAAGATCCTGCTGCCGGATTTGACCGGCAACCAGAGCCTGGCGGATCGTTTTTTGCGGGAGATCCGGCTGCTGGCGACGCTAGACCATCCAAATATCGCGGCGCTGCGCACGGCGCTGACGTACGAAAATCAACTGGCGATGATCATGGAATTCGTGGAAGGGGAAACGCTGGCGAATCGCGCGGCGCGCGCGCCACTTTCCACCGCGGACGCGGTGAATTATGCGGACCAGGTGCTTTCGGCACTGAGCTATGCGCACAAGCAGAACATTATTCACCGCGACATCAAGCCGGCAAACATGATGCTGACACCGCAGGGCGTGGTGAAACTGATGGACTTTGGCATCGCGCGTTCGTCAACGGATGGCTCGTTGACCACGACGGGGACGACCCTCGGCTCGCTGAACTATATGCCGCCGGAACAAGTGCGCGGCGAATCGGCTGACGCGAGGTCAGACATTTATTCGTTTGGCGTGTCGCTGTACGAAATGCTGACAGGCAAATTGCCGTTTCAGGGCGATTCGCAATATTCGCTGATGACCGCGCATCTGAACCAGATACCGGCGGAGCCGATTACGCTGCGCGGAGATTTGCCGGCGGGACTGAACGAAATCATCATGATGGCGATTGCGAAAGATCCGGCGAGCCGCTTCCAGACCGCGGATGCGTTTCGCGCGGCGTTGAGCAGTGTGGAAGTGAGCCATTTGCCGGCGTCGAATACGACGTCTGTGACGCCGACGCCTAAGCCGTCGGGCGCGACGACACTGGTCGAGACGCCACATACGCCACGTATTCCTACGACGCCAGCGCCGCCGCGCACTCCAGCGCCTGCACGAATTGCGACTCCCGCACCTGCAACGATTCCGGTGGCTCCGCCGACGCCCGCTGCCGGTCAGATGCCGCCACCGGCGGTTGCGCCGCCGAGTTCGAGCCGGACTTTGTGGCTGGCGATCGGTGTGGTGCTGGGCATTGGCGTCCTGATTGCCGCGGCTGTGACGATACCGCGGCATTTCGGCACGCATGCGGATCCAAAGAAGGCAATGTTTCCGAGTGACGCGAAGAGCACGGCGACCGCCGACAACAATGCTTCGGCTACGGCTTCGAATGACTCAGCGGGTGCGCCATCGAAGCCACTGGTTTCGATCCAGGGCGATCAGGGCAGCTTGAAGATAGATGCGAACGGAAACGTTTCGGTGGATAGCCCGAAAGGCAGCATGCACGTGGACGCGCAGACGGGAGCTGTCACTATGTCCGACAAACCGGCGGCGCAGGCGAATAAGGCCGCGTCGGGCAGGAGCCCGATTCCGCCACCCGCGCATGTGGATGCGGCTCCGGCTGTGCCGGAACCTCCGCCGGGACCATCGCCGGAAGAGATTGCAAAGGCGGAAGACGAAGCGGACAAGTTGAACGTGCGGGCGGAAACGGCAACGCAAAGCGTGGAGACGCTGCGGAAACAGCAGATGGCGTCTGGCTACAATCTCCGCGCTGATATTGCGTCGTCCGAAGAACGCATGCAACTTTACATGAGCAAGGGTAATAGCGCCCTGAAGGCGCAAGATTTACAGAACGCGCAGAAATATTTCGACATGGCGGAGAAGGAATTATCGAAGATCGAAAAGTTTTTGGGTCATTGAGCGAGACGAGTGAGACTGGCCGGTGATCTTTTTTTGAAAAGTGACATTTATGTTGTTACGCGAAATCGCAGACGGAGCGGTACGCGGGCCATTTTCCTCGGGCTCGTTTGGATGCTGGCGTGTGGTGGGGCGCCTTCGATTAGCCGGGCGCAGGCGCCTGTGTTTGTGATTGCGCCGGGGGAGAGCTGGATCAAGTTTCATGTGAAGGCTTCGACGAACCTCGCGGGGAAATTTGACAAGTGGGATGCGAGCTTGACGTTTACTTCGACGGAGGAAGACACGGGATCGTTGAAAATCACGATTCAGGCGGACAGCGTGGATACCGGAAGCGGGCTGAAGAACGGGAAGCTGAAGGGGAAGGATTTTTTTGACGTGGAGCAAAATCCCGTGATCGCGTTTGTGTCCACGAAGTTCGTGAAGACCGGGCACAATACATATGAAGTGGATGGGGACTTCACGATTCGCGGCGTTTCGAATGCGGAGAAGCTGACGCTGACGGCAGTGGGCAAGGGGACGGATTCGGAAGCGATCAAGGGAACGATGGTGTTCAACCGCAAGGATTACGGAATGAATAAAGGGATTCCGTTCATCAAGATTGCGGATCATGTGGACGTGAGTTTCCATTTGAATGGGAAACGTGTCAGCGGGCCACCGCTGGTCAGCCAGTAGGATAATCAGCAGGACCATCCAAGAAAACTAAATGCCGGTCAATCGTGTATTGCTGGTGTGCGCATCTCTGGCACAGGCTGAAGCCTATGCTACTGGTGGGTTGTAGAGCGGCGTGTGTTGGGGAAGAATGGGAAGCGTTGAACAGGTGGCGATGATGAATATTCGAGGGTGGGTGTGGCATGTTTCTGTGTGCGCTGGATTGTTTTTTTGTGGAGGCGCCCGCGTTTCGGGGCAAGAGGCGGGTCATGATGGAAATCTTGTTTGGCAAATCGGGGAGTTCGATCAAACTTCACGGGAATTTGGGCACGATTTTGATTTGGAGAGTGCCAGCCTGAAGCCAATCTTTACGGTGGGCAAAAGCAAAACGGCAGAGTGGCCGGCGTCGCAGACGACATCCGTGAACGGGCGCTCGGGAAAGCAGCCGGTGCCGTACACGATTCTGTTTGAAATGGGAAAACCGGAAGCGGGAAATTACCGGCTGACAATTGCGGCGCTGCTGGTGAATCCGGCAGTTCCGGATTTGCTGCTGACCATCAATGGACATACGGGGCGTTACTTTTTCAACCGCAAGATCAGTTACTACGCGGGAGACGATCGCGTGGATTCGCCGATTTATGGAGGAGACACGCTGCAGATCGATTTTCCCGGCAAATTCTTGAAGGCCGGGGAAAACAAAGTGGCGCTTACGGCGGTGGAGGACGCCGAGAACCCCGAGACGCGGGCGTCACTGATCTATGACGCGTTGCGGCTGACACACGAACCGGGAACGAAGCTGGAGCCGAGCGCGACGGTGAAACCGACGGTGTTTTTTCGCCAGAGGGACGGGCGAACGGTTGAGATTGTGGATGTGACCGTCACATCCGCGGATAAGCTGCACGGAAAGGTGGAGCTTGCGATTGGCAAGCAGCGCTTGCAGGCGGAGATGAACGGCGCGAACGATTTTGGGCAGGAGCGATTGGAATTCGAGGTGCCGGAATTCTCCGGGACTGTTTCCGCCAGCGTGGCGATACATGCGCAGGGACGAACTTTCCATTCGAATGCGACCATCAGCCCGGAGCGCAAATGGACGATTTATTTTGTGCCCCACGCGCACCTGGATATCGGCTACACGGATTACGAGGCGAAAGTGGCGGAATTACAGAGCAGGAACATCGATAAGCTGCTGCAATTTTTACCGGCAAATCCAGGGATGCGCTTCAGCCTGGACGGATCGTGGGTGGCGCAGAATTATTTCGCGACGCGGGATGAAGGGGCGAAGAAGAAGTTTCTGCAATACGTAAACCAGGGCAAGATCGGCGTGCCGGCGCAATATGCGAACCTGCTGACCGGGTATGCGAGCCTGGAAGAATTGATCCGATCGCTTTCCTACACGCACGAGCTGCACAGAAAAGACGGCATACCGTTTGATTACGCGAATCTGACGGACGTGCCGAGCATTACGTGGTCGTATCCTTCGGTGTTGCGCGCGGCAGGAATCAAATATTTCGCGGAAGCGACGAACATCGATCGCGGGCCGATTGTGCTGATCGGAAAGTGGAATGAGAAATCGCCATTCTGGCGCGAAGGGCCCGATGGCGGGAAAGTTCTGATGGCCCACACGCGGCAATATTCACAGCTATGGTTCGTGTGCGACTTGCCGCCAGGAGCGGGCAATTGCCGGCAAGGGCTTCCCGCGTTTCTGCAGCAATTTTCGGCGCCGGAGTATAAGCCGGACGCGGTGCTGATGTACGGCAGCCAACTGGAAAATACGGACGCACGGTTGAGCGAGCCGGAGTTTGTAACCAACTGGAATGCGGCGTACGCGTATCCGAGATTTATTCTGAGCACGTTCCCGGATTATTTCCGGTACATCGAGCAGCACTATGGTTCGCAGCTTGCCACGGTGCAGGGAGATGGGGGGCCTTACTGGGAAGATGGCGCGGGATCAGACGCGAAGAACACGGCGATCGATCGTAACAGCCAATCTCGCGCGGTGTCCGCGGAAGAGATGGCAACGGTATCGCGATATTTGAATCCGTCACTGGGCGTGCCGACAGAATTGCTGGACAAGATCTGGAAGAATCTCTTGCTATACGCGGAGCACACGTGGGATTCGTGGGATTCAGTGTACCGGCCGGACTCGCAGGAATCCGTGGGGCAACTGGCGACGAAAGATGAATATGCGGCGGAGAGCCGGCAAGCGGTGAACACACTGGCGAAGTCTTCGTTGAGCCAGATTGCCAACCAGATTCACATGCCATCGTCATCGCTGATGGTGTTCAATTCATTGAGTTGGGCGCGCAGCGGGTTGGTGGAAATGGATCTGGGGAACGACGCGATCATCACGGAATATCCCGGGAAGACAGCGGTGGCATTCGAAATCTTGAGCGAAGGGGCTGGCTACCGGCACGTGCGGTTTCTGGCGAAGGATGTGCCGGCGATGGGATTCAAATGCTTTGCGCTGGAAACGCGGCACGAAAGCGGGGTTGGCGCTCCGGCACAAAAAATAGCGGCGATTGCGGCGAGCGATGTAGCGGAGAACGAGTATTACCGCGTACAGGTGGATGCGGCGACCGGCGCGGTGAAAAGCATTTTCGACAAGCAACTGAACCGCGATTTGGTGGATGCGGACAGCCCGTATCGCTTCAACCAGTATTTGTATGTGGAAGGGGGCGGTAAGCCGGCCACGCAAATTGTTTATATGCGCAAATCGTTGCCGCTGGCGCAGCTGAAGGTTACGCCTTCGAATGGCGGCCGGATTGTGGGACTGAAGAAAACGCCGTTCGGGCAGATCCTGACCGTGGAAGCGCAGGGAGTACACACGCCGTTGCTGCGCACGGAAATTCTTTTGTATGACGGAGAGAAGAAGATCGAATTCGTGAACCACATTACGAAGGACCCAGTGCGCGACAAAGAAGCTGTTTACTTTGCGTTTCCGGTGGCCACGCCAAAGCCGTCTTTTCAGTACGAAATACAAAATGGCTGGGTGGATCCGAGCAAAGACATGGTGAAGGGAGCGGGGCTGGAGTGGTTTACGGTTGGACATTGGGTGAAGGTTTCCGGCGTGGACTGGGATGTGGCGATTGTGCCGGTGGACGCGCCGCTGGTGACGCTGGGCGATATCAACCGAGGCGTGTGGCCAGAAACATTTGCGCCGAAACGTTCGACGATTTTTTCTTATGTGTACAACAATTATTGGCACACGAATTATCGAGCGGAACAGGGGGGAGAAGCCACGTTTCGTTACGTGATGACCAGCGGCATGGCGCTTGCCCCGCAGGATTTAGCGCAATTGGGGCGCGCGGCGATGACTCCGCTGGAAACGGATGAAGTGATCGATCAGGACAAGGTGGGCAACCCGGAACGGCCGCTGGAACCGGGTCCGGTGAGTTTTCTGCAGGTGGATGGCTCCGGTGTGGTGGCGGAAAACTGGAAAGCGGCTGAGGATGGAAACGGTACAGTGTTGCGGTTACTGGAAACGGCGGGAGCGGAAAGCACGGTGACGGTACGTTTTTCGTTGTTGAGGTTGCAGCACGCGTGGTTGTGCACGGCGATGGAGGAGGATATTCGAGAGATTCGCGCGGGAGGATCGTCGGTGGAAGTCACGTTGAAGCCGCATGAAATTGTGACGCTGCGGATTTTGGGAGATTTTCGGGGGAAGCCGTAGTCGTTGCGGCGGCGATGCTTTGCAGGACAGTTTGCGGTGAATTTGTACGTTGAGATCCTTCGTCGCAAAAGGCGCTCCTCAGTATGACAAATGTTGGGAATGTTGAGTTTGAGTGAAAATTTGGGTTGGCCGGTCTGAAGACCGGCACCTACGTGAGGATTCGTGAAAACCAAGGTTACGGGGTTGTTGATTTTTGTGGCGCTGGTTTGCGTTGGAGTGCGGGCGCAGACGCGTAAGGTGATTATCGATCAGGATGCACGCGGGCCGGCGACTACGGACCAGCAATCGATGTTGCTGCTGCTGCAATCACCACAGGTGGAGACGCTGGGGATTACGGTGGTGAGCGGCGACCAATGGCGCGACGAAGAAATCGCGCACACGCTGCGCATGCTGGAACTCACGGGCCATTCGAACATCAAGGTGTACCCGGGCGCGGTGTTTCCGCTGATCAACAGCAAGGAAGAAATCGCGCGCTGGGAAAAACTTTATGGAAAGGTGACTTACCAGGGCGCATGGAATGAACACAGAATACATTCCGCGACGGGCTCGACGCTGACGGGGGCGTGGAATGCAGGCGCTTATCATGACCCGTTTGTGGTGCCCAACCCGCTGCCGGAGGGGAACCCGTCACTGAAGGCGGAGACAGAAGATGCGGCGCACTTTCTGATCCGCATGGTGCACCAGTATCCGCATGAAGTGACGATTTATGCGGGCGGCCCGCTGACGAACCTGGCGCAGGCAATCAGCATCGATCCGAAATTTCCGGAACTGGCGCAAGAGCTGGTGGTGATGGGCGGAAGCATCGCGCCGATCGAGCCGATGAGCTGGGCACAATCCAACCGGCGCGAGTTTAATTTCTGGTTCGATCCGGAAGCGGTACACATAGTTTTGCGCGCCCCATGGAAAAAGATTACGGTGACGACCGTGGATATTTCCGTGAAGACGCACATGACCAAGGCAATGATCGAGCAAATCGCCAAAGCGGGCACGCCAGCAGCGAAATACATCGGGCAATGGGCGGACGAAGAATATTTGTGGGATGAGCTGGCCGCGGCGGCATGGCTGGACCCGAGCATCATCACGAAAGAAGAGACGTTGTATATGGACATGGACATTTCGCATACGGCGGGATACGGGAACACGCTGGTGTGGGAGCCGGGAAACCAGCCGGGGCTGGGAGAGCAACTCGTACACGTGCAGGCGGAGTTGGACGTAGAGAAATTCAATAAGATGGTGATCGACCTGCTTTCGCGGCCGGCAAAATAACGGGCAGCGCGACTCGACGATTGGTGAATTTGCGCAGTAAGGTGCGCCTAGACTCGCTTTGCTGCGTAAAAGCGAGCCCGTACGGACAGCACTGTTGTCTTAACCCGTTTGGATTCAAAGACCGTTCGCCTCCCCGTTCTGTGTCACCGTGGACATGCACCTGCAAATTCAATTTATGGGGGAGTCCGGCTAGAGGAATCGCCGGACGAAGGAGGGCCCATGGTCAACGTCATATTTGGAGCGATAGTGGTGCTGCTGATCGGCGGCATGGTATTCGGCATGGTGCTGGCGTTTCGAACGTACTGGCGGTACCGGGGACAGAGGCTGGTTACTTGCCCGGAGACGAAGCAAGCCGCAGCGGTCCATGTCGATGCGGGGAGAGCCACGCGAGCGACACTGATCGGGAAGCAGGAAGTGCGGCTGGACCAGTGCTCACGATGGCCGGAAAAACGGAACTGTGGACAGGATTGTTTGCGTGAGGTGAACGCCGATCCAGCGAAATGCCTGGTGTGGAATATGGTGGCCGAGTGGTACAACGGAAAGTCTTGCGCTTATTGCCACAAACCGTTTGTGGAAATGCACTGGCACGACCGGCATCCCGGGGTGCTTTCGCCCGAACATATTGCTACGCAATGGAACGAAGTTGCACCGGAGAAGTTGCCGGAGATTTTCCAGACGTATTTGCCGATCTGCTGGAATTGCTACATCGCGGAGACGTACCGGCGGTTGTATCCGGATCGCATCGTGAACCGGAATTGGGAGCGCGGAGCCGGCGGCGAGTACGTTCCTAAGGAAGAGGAAGAACCCACAGAAGAGAAGCGTGCGGCCGGACGCTGACTTGCCTCCGTTGATCGCGTTCCGTTTTCGTGGCCTGATGAAATAGCGAAGTTTCCGAACGCGCGTAGTTTCCTGCCCTGACGTTTCCCTGAAGCCAACCTGTGACGAATTTCCCGGCGAAAATGGTAGAGTCTAATCCCTGTTGGAGAGGGGCCATGGATATACAGGAACCGGAAAAGCTAGGGACGCCACAAAAGGCGCTGTTAATCAACTTGAATGCCGCGGTGTTCGGCTCGTTCGCAGAGATTGGAGCGGGCCAGGAAGTGGCGCGGTGGTTTTTGCGCGTGGGCGGGGCTTCCGGCACGGTTGCCAAAACCATTTCTGCGTACGACAAGGAAGTGAGCGACGACTTGTACGGCTCCGGCACGCGCTACGTCAGCAAGCCGCGGCTACAGGCCATGATGGAGAGCGAATGGGAGCAGTTGCTAGGGCAATTGGCGGCGACGCGCGGGGCGACGACCAGATTTTTCTCGTTTGTGGACACTATCTCCGCGAGAAATTTTTCGGGAACCAACGATTGCCATGGCTGGATGGGACTGCGTTTTCTGCAACAGCCTGGCGGTGCGCCCAGCGACGTGATCCTGCACGTGAATCTGAGGGATCCCAGCAACGTGCAACAGCAGGAGGCCGTCGGAATTCTAGGCGTAAATTTATTGTACGCATCGCAGCACGATTTGAAGGGGCCAGAGTCGTTCCTGGCGGGTTTGTTGGAAGATTTGAGCCTGGAGCGTATCGAGCTCGATTGCGTGGAGCTGAAGGGCCCGGCGTTTGCGGGCTGGGATTGCGCGGAGTTGCATGCGCGCCTGGTTACCGAAGGGCACGCGGAAGCGGTGGCATTTCCCGCGGAGGGCGCTCCGCTTCCTCCCAATGAATTGTTGTACAAGCGCGCACTGGTGCTGGCGCCGGGACGGTTCGGCGGCCTGAAACATCTGCCCGCAGACCTGCTGCGGCTCACACTGGAAGAACTGCCGGCCGAAGAATTGAAAGAGAGCAAAGGGGCGTTGGGATTGTTTTGCCTGTCGTCCGCGCCACCGGGAGAGCCAGGAGTGGCGAGTTTGCCGGCCGCGGAGATTGCGAAAATTGTGGATGACCTGCGAAAGGCGGGCTATGGCGTGATGCTGTTCCGCTCGCCGGAGCTGTATACGATGAGCGCGTTCCTGACCCGCTACACGAAATTACGTATTCATTTTGCGATTGGATTGTCTGTTCTGGTGCGCGTGATGGAGGATCGCTACAAAAATTTGCCGGGCAGCCTGCTGGAAGGAATCGCGCGGCTGTTCACGCAGAACGTGCGGCTGGTGGTGCATCCAATGAAGGTGGAAGAACTGGAAGAATGGGTGAAGCAGTCGGGGATAACGGGATGGAAGTGGAAGAGTACGAACGGAATGGTGTATGCGAACGATTTGCATCCGGCGGAGCCGCTGGATTATTTGTACCGGTATTTGTTGAGCGAGTTTTGGATTCTGCCTAGCCGGAGGGCGGTGCCGTAGAGTGACGACGGCGGATGAACGGGCCGCCTCGGAAGGCAGGGCCCTACAACGGCTGACCCAAGATGCCGGCCTGAAGGCGCGGCGCTACAAGACCTAAGAGCCCACATGCATTGGCGGCATGTGGGCACCCGGCAAAGGATCACAAGCTGTCCGGATTACAGCGTGGTCGGGATTGCGAAATTTGCGTTAGTGGCAGAATTCGCAGGCGCGGCCTACTGTGCCCAGGCCTAGCAGTTCGATCTGGGGCGAGAGGTAGCCGGGCTTGGCTGGTTCCTCCGTCATGAGCGCGGTGCTGAGATATTTCTTGTTGTCGTCGCAGAAAACAGTGGCGACGACGGCGTTGGCCCCAAGTTTTTCCTGCGCTTGCACGGCAGCCAGAAAATTGCAGCCGGAAGAAATGCCGACGGCGAGTCCGAGCATGGTGGCCAGCCGTTGCGCCATCTGAATGGCATCGCCATCGGAAACGGCGATGATTTCGTTTAGTTCCTTCAGGCGGACAATTTCCGGAATGAATTCATCCGAGATGCCCTGAATGCGGTGATTGCCCACTTTGCAACCGGTGGTGAGGGTAGGCGATTCGGCAGGTTCTACCGGGTGAATGCGAATGGACGGATCCTGCTTACGAAGATATTTTCCGACGCCCATGACCGTTCCGCCGGTGCCCACGCCCGCAACGAAAGCCTGGGGACGTTTTCCGACAGAGAGAAGCTGAGACCAAAGTTCAGGGGCCGTAGTCTCTTCATGGGCGTCGCAATTGGCCGTGTTGGAAAACTGACGCGGCAGAAAAACGTCGTTGCGCGAGGCGGCAAATTCTTCGCACATGCGGATACTGCCGAGAAAGCCGCCGTCACCCTTGCTGACGGAGACCACTTCGGCGCCATAGCTTCGGATCAAGTGGGCGCGCTCCGGGCTCATCCAATCGGGCATAAAAATTTTCACGGGATGACCAAGCATGCGGCCGATGGCGGCAAAAGAAATGCCAGTGTTGCCGCTGGTGGCTTCGGCAATGGTGTAGCCGGGCGCGATTTTCCCTTCGGCGTAGGCCTTTTCCAGAATGCGAACGGCCATGCGGTCTTTAATGCTGCCGGTCAAATTCAAATACTCGGACTTTGCGAATAGGAGGCGATGCGTGCCTTTGTAGCGGAAATGAATGGAGATCAGAGGCGTGTTGCCTACGAGCCGAGTCAGGGCTTTGAATTTGGAAGTGGGTAGATCAAGTGTTGTGGTCATGATAGATCCTTCGTGTCCTTTGTGGCATGTTTGGGCGATTTGGGCAAGGGCAAGGCGCACAGGCTGAGAGAACGCGGGGTACAGACTCCGACGGTTGGCTGGTGCTTGCCGGCTGGTTTGGCGGAGGTGCTTGTTAGGGTGGCAACCCCAGGATGCCGGCCTGAAGGCACGGCGCTATGTTATTCGTGGGCGGAGACGGCAAGGATGTACCACGCGCCGTGGGGTAGCCACTGTTCCTGCCAGCGCCAATCGTTGTCTGCGCCGGTTTGTTTGTAGGTGAGGTTGTAATCGATTCCATCTTCGTCCTTGAAGCCGGCGGTGATGCCATTGGAAATTCCGCCGGGAGCGTTGGTGAATTCCCAGGAATCGAAGAAAAGATATTGCGGATTGTTGTGGCCGACGCCGTTCATCATGGAAGAGTCAAACGGATTCAGGCCGAGAATCCAGTTGAGCTGGCTGGTGGCGAAGGCGCGCAGCTGCTTTTGAAATTCGGGATCGTCGGGGAATTGCCGCGCGGCAAGTCTGGCGGCGGTGGCGAGAGAGGCGAGGCGCGCGTTTTCGCCCTGCCACCAGGGCGCGACTTCGGTGTTGTGCGGGAAGAAGAAGCTGGTGTGGCGATTGCCGTCCATGTCTTGCGTGAGCTGGCGCGCGTAGGCAAAGGGATTGTTGACTTCCTGATTGATGGTGAGCTGGAAGGCGAGCGATCTTTTGACCGCATTGCGAACTTTTTGCTGAACGTCGGGGCTGGCAATCTGCGCGTAGTAGAGAAGGCTGACGACGGGAAAGCCGGCATCGGAAGCGTGGAAAAAGGGGCGAGTCGCATCATCGGCGCGCCAGTAATTGGAGTAACCGCCATTGGTGATCAGGCGCGTGATGAGGCTGTGAGCGCGCTTATCCGCGGCGGCTTTGTATACTTCGTTTTTTGTGGCTCGATAGAGTTCGGTGGCGGCGACCAGGGCGCAGTAATCGTCAACGATATTTTCCTTGCCGTCGTTGGTCAGCTTTGGATTGTTCTTCTCCAGAAAATCGAAAGAGTCTTCGGCGGCTTTGAGGTAATCGGAGCTTTTGTATTCGCCGGAGAACGGATACGTGCTGGCGATGGCCAGAGCGGCAATCGCGACGCCACCACCGGAGCGATAGCTGACCTCATACTCAAGATCGTTGTTGGCTTCTTCCACGATGCCGCGGGGAGACTGGTCGCTGGATTGATAGATGCCGAACTTTTTCATTTCACCGGCCACTTTGCGGAGTTCGGGAACCTGCTTCGGGCCGCCGGTGGAAATAGAACGGTAGAACGACCCGTTGGAAACTTTCACGCGGACAAGATAATCGGCGCCGAACATGGCTTCGTCGAGCATGCGGTCCTGGTATCGGATCATTTCCGGAACGGCGCGAGCGGTCAAAAGCTCGGAACTTTTGAAGAAGCTGTAAACGACGAATGGAATTTGCTGCGGATTGAAATAGGTGGAAAAGGAAAGATGCGAGAGGTGCTTGCCATAATCGCCGGTGGCGTCCCACCAGCCGCCGTGGGCGTCCAGCGTGCCTGTTTTCTTGCCGTCAAAATGCAGATGGCGGTCGGCTTCATCCATTCTGCCAGAGCTGCGTTCTTCCTTGAAGAAGTAGATGGCGTCGGAGAGCGTGTTGCGCTCCAGGACGAGACGTTGGATGAGGAAGGGGTATGACTGGACCGTATGATCGCCGGAAACGCAGGAGAGATAGTACGTGCCTTCGGTGGAGAAGGAATCAAAGTCGATGGTCCAGAAATCCCAATCGCGCCATTTTTTGACGGGTCCGGCGTGTTGCACGGGAATATCCAGAACTTTGCTGTGGTCGCGGGCATCGTTCAGGGTGCAGGCGGCGAAATTGTCTTGCGCACTGCCGAGAATCACGGCGTGCTTCGGGCCAGCGGCGTTGTAGCCGACCTGGTTGGTGAGAATTTTTGCTTCGCCGGCGCGAGAGGCGGGAAGAAATAAGAGCGCGGAAGCGGCACATAAAACGATTCTAGAGAACAAAAGCATTGGGCCCTCGAATCAATGGTGAATTGCCAGCGCCTCAAGGATAACGCAAATGCAGCGGGACGGCTGTGATGGCAGGCACCCGGACCCTAATTAAAGCGTTTCAGGAAGACATTTCAAGAAAAGAAGGGACTTTTATTGACAGGGCTGCGCGGGCCTACCTACAATGGCGCCGGGTTTCCTGCCATGTGCCTTCGTCGCTGTCCTCGCGCTGTGGTTTGCCTCCTGAGCCTCTTGGTTTCCTTTTTCCAATTCGCGCCGAAAATCTTTGCCCAGAATTTTTCCGAAATTCAGCCCAGCCCGCAGCAAGTGGCGTGGCAGGACCTGGAAATTGGCGTGATATTTCACTTCGGCACCAACACGTTTCTGGACCGGGAATGGGGAGACGGCACGGCGGAGCCCAGCGTATTTAATCCGGGCAGCGTGGACGCGGAGCAATGGATTGAAGCGGTGAAGGCGGCGGGGGCGAAGTACGTGATTCTGGTGGCCAAGCATCATGACGGCTTCTGCCTGTGGCCAAGCGAACTGACGAATTACAGCGTGAAGAGCAGTCCGTGGAAGGGCGGAAAAGGCGATCTGGTACGAGAGGTGGCAGAGGCCGCGCGCAAGAATAGATTAAAGTTTGGAGTTTATCTGTCGCCATGGGACCGGCACGATCCGCGTTATTCCGATGTGACGGCGTATGACAAGTATTATTTCGGACAGTTGGACGAACTGAGTTCCGGCTACGGCGAGTTGGTGGAATTCTGGATGGACGGAGCGGGCAGCGCCGGGCACACATATGATTTTGACCGCATCGTGCAGGAATTGCGGATGTGGCAGCCGAACACGATGGTGTTCGCGGACGTGGCGCTCTATAAATATGCCGATCTGCGCTGGGTGGGAAACGAGGACGGGCGGGTTCCCTATGAAAACTGGAACGTGGTGGACCGGAGTGGCTATTTGCGCTGGCGACCGGTGGAGGCAGACACGCCGCTACGGAAATTGCACTGGTTCTGGCATCCGAATGACGAAGCGAGTTTGAAAAGCCTGGCGGAGCTGGTGGACGACTATGACCAAACGGTGGGACGCGGCGCGCAACTGATGTTGGGGATTGCGCCGGACCGGAACGGGCGCGTGCCGGACGCGGATGTAGCGCGGCTGAAAGAATTTGGCGAGACGATTCGGAAACGGTATAGCCATAACCTGGTGAAGGAGAGGGACCGGTCAGTGGATGCGTATTCAGAAGCGCTGGACGGCAATCCGGAAACGTTTTGGTCCGCGCCGGAGGGCTCACACACCGCGATGATTGAGGTGAATTTCAAAGAGCCGGTGACGTTCGATTGCGCGCTGACGATGGAATGGCTGAACGATGGGCAGCACGTGCAGAAGTATGCGGTTGAAGTAATGGACGGCGGAGAATGGAAGCGCGTGGCGGAGGGTCAGGCCATCGGCCACAAAAAGATCGATCATTTCGCGCCTGTAACAACAAAACGCGTGCGGCTGAACTTGCTGGAGACAACGACTACAGCACACATCCGGGAATTCCAGCTTTACAACACGCAGGCGTCACGATAGAAGTAGATATCAAGTTATAAAGTCGTCTCTCGGCTAAGTTACCCGGGAACATAAAAATTATACGATCACGTAGCTCTGCTATATCGTGATCAGCAGGTTCACCGCCCATGACGTTAGCAGACAAACGCCGCAGCCGGCGTATCCGAATAGGCCAGCCGCTCAAGATACGCGCGGCCGATCCTAAAGACACAGATATTGAAGAAGTCAACATCACGAAGAACGTGTCTCGCGACGGCATCTATTTCATCAGCCCCATCCGCATATACACCAAAGGCATGCGGTTGTATGTGACCGTTCCGCATCACAGCCCGCGCGATCCGAAAGACCGCGAATACCTGGGACAAGTGGTGCGAGTGGACCGGATGGCCGACGAGCAGTGCGGCGTGGCGATCCAGTTCCTGACGGAAGTGAAACCAAAATAGAGAAACGTTCAAGAGTTCGCGGGCAGCGCGACGACTTGCGTGCGGAGTTTGTCGAATTGCAATGAACCGAGACCGCGGTCGGCGGCCATCTTCAAATACGGCAGCGCGGGCGGGTCGAGATTCCAGTAAGCCTTGGCCACATAGGCATCGAGGGCGACGGGATCGGTGCCGGCAACCAGCGTTTTTTTCAGCAGCACATCCTCGAGATTGCCACCCGTAGGACCATTGCGCACCAGAACGCGGTAGGAATCGATCAGAGTGAGCGTGGGGCGAACGAAGTCGGCGAGATCCACCAGACTTTCGTGAATGCGCTGATGCAGGCGATGACGCTGGCCGCCGAGAATGCCATACCAGTTTTTCATGCCGAGAGTGGTGCCAGTAAGGCTGTGATGTTTGGCGATGGGAATATTGATGATTTTGTCGGCTTCAAGGAAAGGCTGAAAGACCGGCCATTCCTGGAGCAGATCGCCGCCGAGATTTACTTCCTTAAATTTTGAGGGATCGGGGAGCAGGATTTCAGCGCCCTCAGAGCACGCGGCGTCGGCAATGCCGGAACGCTGGAAGCAACGGCGGGGATCATTGCAACTCACATCCGTGACGATTACTTTTTTCGCACCGGCGGACCAGCACTGACGGACCACTTCCGCGACAACTTCGGGGTTGGTGTTGGCGGCCTGCTCGGGCGTGCGGTCCCAAGCGATGTTGGGTTTGACGATGACGACGTCGGCTCGAGAGATAAAACGCTGGATTCCACCGAGTTCCTGCAACGCCCGTTGAACGAGAGCGCGTGGGGAATCACCGCTTAGCACCACGAGATCCGGCAAGGTAGGATTGGACGCGACGGTATGGTCGTGGCGCGCGACGGCAAGCAACTGCTCGGCGCGACGAATGCTGCGCGTGGACAGCCAATAGCCCGCAGCGGCAGTGCCTGCGCTGAGGCCGGCGAGGCGCAAAATGCGGAGGAGCGCATCGCGACGATTGAGCGGAGTCGCTGGCGAGTCTGAAGAAGCTGGAGTTGGCTGAGGCAAAAGGACTAAACCTCCACAAGATCGATACGGCTGGGGTCGTTGGTGCCGAGCCTGTGCTGGGGATCGGCGGCAACAGAGATGTAGTTTGCCGGCATGCCCGCTTGAGAAAGCGTATTCAGACCGCGTTCGGCACGCTTCTTTTCGATAATTTGCCAAGCCGTGTAATCGATGGCGACGGGATCGGTGGCTACCATCAGCCCGTTATATTTCCAGGCGTATTGCGGTTTGTAACCCGGACCGCCGGCAAAACAGGCGGTCATGGCGTCGGCAACGACGAAACGGAATTTGCCGCGAATCGGCGACAACAAGTTGAGATCGGCCACACCGGGGCTGCAATTGTTCGAATGAAACTTGCTGGGATTGTCGTTAACGCCGTACATGTTTTTCAGCGCGAGGGTGACGCCGGCCATCTCGTGATTCTTGAGGATGGGAACATTGATCATGCAATCGCAGGTGCGGGTGAGCAGGTTCGAAAGGCGCGTTTGCACGGAACCGGCCGTAAATACGGTGTCGTCATAGCCAATTTGCATGGAATCAGTGCCGACGAAGCGGATGCGGTCCGCACGATCGGAAAGGTTGAAGCCAGCGCGATCGAGTTCTTTGTTGGTGCGATCCCAGACAACGATGTTGCTGGCTTTCACTCCAGCCTGCTGCAAACGCTCACAGATCGCGGCAACCAAAAGGGGATGAGTGGAAAGACCGGGGCCGGCGATGGTGTTGACCTTGAGGCCAACGACTTCGCCCGGACGAACGATTTTCTTCCAAGGGCTGACTGGATCGGAAGCTTGGAAGAAATTCTGCATAGCCTGATCGAGAAGCTTTTGGACGCGAGCAGAGTCCGGAGTGGCGCTGGTGGCATAGAGCGAGGGATCGCGGGCAATGACGACTTTGGATTTGGAAGCGGCGGCAGAGATGGGATTAACTCTACCGTCCGCAAAGGCATAACGGCTGGCACCCACAGCCAGCGCACCCAACGCACAGTTCTTGAGAAAGTCTCGGCGAGAGTTCTCTGTTCCATTTTTCATCGCTCCACCTCCCACTAACGTTTCTAACGAGCCAATTTCTTTTCCACGGCTTGGCCTAAATTGAGCAGGGCTGAGGACACTTCGGGGGAATCCTGGAAAGCCACCATGCGGACGAGAT
The DNA here is from genome assembly GCA_963701055.1 of Candidatus Acidiferrales bacterium. GTDB lineage: Bacteria > Acidobacteriota > Terriglobia > Acidiferrales > UBA7541 > Acidiferrum. The sequence goes on from OY969563.1 coordinate 4,414,107, forward strand.
AACGACCTTTGCGGAACGTCAGGCTCTGTGAATAGAGGCGCGCGGCGTCGCCGATCGCAGGAGTCTGCGCATCCATGGCAGGCTCCGATTCGAAGATTGATTTCGCCCCGGCTGTGGCGGACATGGTGTAAACGTCAACAGTGACCTGGATTTCGTCCTTGAAGTTGTAGTCCGCAGTGGAAGTGCTGCGCACACCGGCTTTGAGATATTTTTCGGCGTCGCCATCAATGTAATCGGAAAGCTTGTCCGCGGGAAATGTGCGGACCTCCGGAGCCACGGTCCAGCCGGGAGCTTCCGCAGAGTCCGGGAAAAAACTATTTGCGGAGGCAGCCTGATGCTGGCAGCCGGAGGCCATGAAAAGAATGGCCGGAAGGAGAACGCCGAAAGCGAAACGATAGAAGGAATGATTCATGGGCGCATGTTTTTCCTCCGCGAGTTCAAGAGAATCTGGTTGGTGGAAGAACGCGTTTCGCCAATGCACGTGACGTAGACGGCCGGATGGTCCTGCAGCGGGCAGGCATACTCGCAGGCGCCACACCCAACGCATTTTTCCGGATCGACACGGGGCTGCTTGAGGATTTTGCTCTGGCCCTTAGCGTCGATAACCTCCGTAGGCTGTAGATAAATCGCCTTCGGCGAGGTGGGACACCATTCCTCACAGACGATGCATTCCGTGGCCATAGCCCAGGGCAGGCAGCGGCCGCGATCGTAAAACGCAGTGCCAATGCGGATGGGCTTGCTGTCATTCGAAACACCGACTGCCCATGCTTTGGACTGCGGGGTGATTTCCCAAATGGCGCCGGTGGGGCAGGCTTCGGAGCAGAGCACGCAACTGGGTTCGCAATAGCCGATGCGTGGAACGAGAACGGGCGTCCATACGCCTTCCAGTCCGGCTTGCGAGAACGAAGGGTGCAGCGCGTTATTGGGGCAAACTTTCATGCACTCACCGCAACGAACGCAGCGGGCGAGGAACTCCGATTCATCGAGGGAACCGGGAGGACGAATGCGACGATCGTCTTTTTCCGCGGCAAAGGAAGTGGTGGCGCGCATGAGCGGAAAGACGGCGATGCCGGTGGCGAGCGCGGCAAGGACCTTGCGGCGCTTCAGACTGGGAGCTTCGCGCGTGCTGCCGTTGGGAAAGAACTTAAACTCCAGGCCGTCGTGCGGACATTCGCCGATGCAATTCAGGCAGAGCAGGCATTCGGATTTACGCCAAGGCACGCCGCCGATTGGATCGTCGCCACCCTGGCAATGCAAGAGGCAGCGATTGCAATCATCACAGGATGCGGGATTCTTCTGAAGTCCGAGAATGGACCAGCGCGAAACGAGACCCAACAGAGCGCCCAACGGGCAAAGGGCACGGCAGAAAAAGCGCGTAACACGAAGATTCAGGGCCAGAGTCAGGATAAAGAGGCTGCCGAGGAAAAAACCCTGGCGAAAATGGGATTGCTTAAGGCTGAGAATCGTAAGGTTAAGCACTGCGTGAATGATCCCGCCGGCGAAGCGTACGATTGAGAAGCTGCTGGATTCCACAGAGTGAAGGATGGAGTTGGTGAGATAGCCCAGGCCCGGAAGAATCGAGAGGCCCAGCGAGCGTGTGAGCAAAGAAAAAGGATCAAACCAGCCAACGAGGCCAGTGCCGAAGAGCGCAGCGACGAGAACCGCGACCAGGATGTAATACTTCGTAGCCTGCCAGGGCTTGTAGCGATTGGAGTCGATGAGCTGCTTCCCGCGCTTGGATTCGGATTTCCAGCTGCCGAAGAAATGATTGAGCGTGCCCATGGGGCAAACCCAACCGCAGAAAAAACGCCCGAAAAAAAGTGTAGGAATCAGGACGACCAGGCTCCAAAGAAGGCCGTGGTACAGGGCGCGGCTTGCGAGTGCATTCGAAATGGCAACCAACGGATCGATTTGAAAAAAGAATGAGACGGGAGAAGTGAGACGCAGGTCACCCGGCGAGGAGGACGGTGTAGCGCGAAAGTCCGTGCGCGGAATCAGGAAAAAAAGGAACAGCAGAAGAAAGCCAATCTGGGATGCAGTGCGGAGGCGGGTTGCAGAGGGAAAACTCACAGCTCCATTGTGACAAGCCGCAGGCACAAGCGGATGTGACGAGAGTCACCCGCGTTGGCGCATTGGGAATGGCCTGGAGCGGCGAATCGGCGGTTTCCGGTACAATGCGTTGAGTGGCCCTGCGTTGGCATGTAAAGATCTGCGCTGACCGGGGACAGGGGAATCCGTGATACATCGTTACGTTTTTCATAATGAAGAATTGCGGCCGGTGGAGAAGACCCGGTGGTCGCCGGGACAAGCGGGGCTGATTTGCGGCTGGGGACTGTTCACGACGGTGCGCATCGTGCGCGGGGAAGCGTTCGCATATGAGCGGCACTGGCGCAGGCTGGAGAAGGACGCGACGCTGACGCGGCTGCCGCTGACGTACACAGGCGCAAAAGTGCGCGTGATGCTGCAGGATGTGATTCGGGCGAACCACGTGAAAGAAGGGTGCGCGCGAATTTATCTGGTATGGAATACCGTGGGCAGCTGGAAAAGCGACGAAAAAATGCCGGAGGTCGACCTGGTGATCACCAGCTCGGACTTGCCACCGTATCCGGAGAATGTGCGGCTGACGGTGCGCGCGCAAGGGAGGCATGCAGCTTCCCCGTTGGCCGGAGTAAAAACAATCTCATGGCTCGACAGTGTGTGGGCCGTGGGAGAGGCACAGCGCGAGGGATTTGACGAAGTGATCCTGCTGAACGAACGCGGCGAAGTGAGCGAGTGCACGGCGGCGAATATTTTTGCGGTGAAGGGCGAGAAAGTGATCACGCCGCCTCTCAGCTCCGGATGTCTGGAGGGCGTGACTCGCGGCGTGTTGATGGAAATCGCGAGCGAAGCCAGCGCTACGGTGGTGGAACAAACGATGCAACTGGAAGATTTATACGGGGCGGATGAAGTGTTTGTGACCTCCACGAACCGCAACGTGATTGGCGTGAAAGAAATCGCGGGACATATTATCGCGGACGGAAACACAGGGCCGATCACCAAGAAGCTGGATGAAGCGTTTGATTCCTATATCAACGATTACGTAGAACGGCGCCTGGCCACGAGCCGCTACCAGGCGTAACCAGTCGTAACCAAGCGGGGCGTAAACAAGCGCGCTTCCAGTGATCACTTGTTCACAGGCGCCAGATTTTCTAGTGGGGGAATCGAACTCACCGCCGTAAACACGCGTTCCGGGAAAGATTTCTTCTTTTCGAAGGCTTCCACGAACATTTCAATGGCTTGACCCGTGTTTGGCGGGGTTAAGATCGTGGCGGTCAGCAGCCCGCTGCGCACCCAGGACTGGCCTGTTTTCGGCACTCCATCGCAGCCGAGATACGGAATCGCCAACCAGCGGTCGCGTTCCATCTCGTTGGCCAATTCCTGAAAGCCCTTGCGCGCTCCGATAGCCATCGCATCGTTTTGCGACAAGACCAAATCGATGACCGCCTTCTTGGAGGTAGACAGGCTGAGCCAAGAGCGGATGGCTTTCATGGAGCTTTCCTCGGTCCACTGGCCACGGAGGACGGTGATGTGAATGTTGGCCGGAATTTTTTCGCGCAGCCCCATTTCCCGTTCCTTGGCGACACTGTTTTGCGAAGATCCCGCGATGTACAAGATCGATCCACCCCGAGGAAGAAGCGCGGCGCACTGATGCGCCTCGATGCGGCCCACTTCTATCTGATCGGAGCTCACGCCAAAGATAGGAACTTTGCTGGTACGCCGGATTTCGGAAATGTAGGGAGCGTCGCGATTCACCAGCGCCCAACCGATTCCCGAATCCACCGCCGCGCGGGCTACTTGGGGTAACGCCGTGGCACCAACGGGCTCCAGAACGATGGCGTGCGGCCGTTCTTTCTCCGGGACTTGAATCGCGCGCAGAAGCTGAGTGCTTTGAGTGATGGCGTCGTTGTCCGCAAACAGGATTTGCGCCTCGACGCCCAATCGGTGAGCTGTGACCTGAGCGGAATTGGCCTGTTCGAGCTGATAATCGTTGTCGTTCGTAATCAGAGACACGAGAAATTTAAAATTTCGCATGAACTGACGTTACCTCGGGCGTTTGGACACTCCGGCGATTATAGAGCGCAATCGATTGAATACAGGGATTTTTTGACGTAAAGCGCTTAAGGCGGCACTGGGAGCGCTTGGCACAGAACGATACATCAGGTGCGCAAGACATAGTCAGTGGTGGGGTGGGACGGGAAGGGGCGTGCGAGCCTGGTTCGGACCGACGCCCAGGGTCGCACGGAGCAGCACCGGCGCCAAAACCGTGGTGACCATCACCAGAAGGACAATGGCGGAAAAAAGTCCTTCATCGACCACGCCAATTCCTCTGCCAATTCCGGCAAAGATCAGGCCTACTTCGCCGCGCGGCATCATGCCAAAACCAACCGCCAGGCGATTCATGGTGGGAGGGCAGCCCCAGCCCGCGGCCACCTTGCCGACAATGGCGACGATCGTGAGGGCGAGGCCGGCAATCAGGACATCTTTGCTGGCCATGGTTTCCAGCTTGACCTGAATCCCCATCCACACAAAAAACAGCGGCACCACGAGCGATTCGATGGGCGAAAGTAGTTCATGCAGCGACGTGCCCTCCACTTCCCTGTCGAAAAAGCTGTTGAGCACCATGCCTGCCGCAAATGCGCCGACAATGGTGGCGAGCTGGGCGACGTTGGCGAGCCACGCCAAAAGGAGCGCGAAGCTTACGCCAAAAAGAAGCTTCAGGTTGCTAACGCCGAAATTGGCAAGGCGCCGGACAAGTTTGGGGGTGAGCCAGATGCCGATGCCGAGAGAAGCGACAAGGAACAATGCGGCTTTACCAGTGGTAATGGCGATGGAAACGACGCTGATGGTTCCAGTGAGGGCGAGGCCGCTGACGACGGCGAGAACGATGAGGCAGAGAACATCATCGATCACGGCGGCACCGAGGATGATGCGGGCTTCTTCGGTGGTTTCACGGCCAATGTCGCGCAGGACGCGGGCGGTGATGCCGACGCTGGTGGCTGTAAGGATGCCGCCGATGAACAGGTCGCTGGCCAAAGCATTGTTTGGATGAAGCAGCTTCATAACGCCCATCCCCAGTGCCATCGGGAGGACAATGCCGAGGAGAGCCACATAGGTGGCATATTTTCCGACGCGCTTCATTTCCACCAGGCTGATTTCCAGACCGACCATAAAAAGAAGAACAAGAATCGCCAGGCGGGAGATGATATCGATGAAGCTGTAAATCGAGATGAAGGATTGGCCTTGCGGACCGGAAAGCAGTTGCGCCACGTAGTCTGCATGAGGGCCGGGTGGAAGAATTTTCAGAGTGGCTTCGCCGATGGTGTACTGGCTGGTGAGAGCGAGAGAGGCGATGCGCGAAAGGTTATCGCCTTCGCGAAGCACGGTGAGCGTGGGATTGCCGAAGTAGTAGCCGAGGTTTCCGGCGAGCAATCCCACGAGCAGTTCACCAAGAACGGCGGGCTGCTTGATCCATTTCATCAGGAAACCACCGAGCGCGGCGCCAAGCGTGATAAAAATGGAAGCAATCAGGATGGGGACGATTGGATCGGCGTGGGAGATACCCGCGTCCGCCGAGACAATCGATAAAACAGCCAACAAGGCCATTCGCAAAACTCCTGGGAATCCCATTGGGCGGGGTGCCGGAGGAGACGGCCGGGGTATTGTGGCGGGGATAGGGGCAGTACGCAAGGGTTAAGGCATTTAGCGGCGCTGGCGTGCTACAATTCGCCGTTTGGCGGGGAAGGCAGGGCCTAACGAGCATGACGGAAACGCTGGCACAAGCTGAAGCAGTGCTGGAGGTAATCTCACCGGACGGTGCGCGGAAGTATGTGCGCGTGACGCAGACGCCATTCCTGATCGGGCGTGGCGCGGAAACGGGGAACCATCTGCAACTGACGGACCGGCGCATTTCGCGAAACTGCGGAGCGATCGTCACGGAAGCGAACCGCTACTACCTGGAAGATCGCGGGCAGCGGCGTGGCATCTTCGTAAACGGCGAAAAAGTGGAGAGCCGGGCACTGGCCGACGGCGACGTGATCACGTTTGGGTTGGAAGATTCGTACCAAGTGATTTTTCGCGCCGCGAGCGGAACCTCCGACGAGTCCATTCCACAGTTGTTGACACGCATCGATCACATGACCAGTTCTGAGTCGACGGGCGGCGGGCTGCGCAAGCTGAACCTGCTGCTGGAAGCGACTTCCCTGCTGCACTCGCAACTGCCGTTGGACTCCGTGCTGGCGAAGATGATCGATCACGCGGTGGCGGTGACGGACGCGGATCGCGGGCTGCTGGAAGAGGCGGTAGAGAGTGTGACTTCGGCGAGCCCGTCAGAACGCTTGCGTGTGCGGCTGGCACGGCGCAGCGGCGGGCAGCGGTTGCCTCCCGAGAGCATGACACCGAGCCAAACGGCGATCCAGTTGGCGATGAAGAAGCAGCTTCCGGTGATCACCGAAGACATCGAGCAGGCGGAAATGAACCTGCAAGCCGCGGCTAGCATCGTTGCGCAAGGATTGCGCGCGGTGGTGGTGATTCCGCTGTATGCCACTTCGCGGGCCAGCAGTGAATCGGCTACCAACGTGACCCGGGGAGAATTTCTGGGCGTGCTGTATCTGGATTCGAAGCGGCCGACGGCATTTTCGAAGCTGGACCGGCAAATCCTGGATGCGCTGGCGGCCGACGCGGCCAGCATTTTGGACAATGCGCGCCTGGTGGAACGCGAGCGCGAACGGCAAAGGCTGGAACAGGAAATCGGCATCGCGCGGGACATTCAACAGGCGCTGTTGCCCAAGAATTTCCGGGATTTCCCGCACCTTGCCGTGGTGGGTGTGAATTTTCCTTGCTTGTCCGTGGGGGGAGATTATTTCGACGTTTTCCCACTGGATGACCGGCGCACCGCATTTCTTCTGGCCGATGTGAGCGGAAAAGGATTGGGCGCGGCGCTGTTGACCACGATGTTGCAGGGCGCGCTTTCCGGCATGACGCTAGGGACGGACCCGGCGAGGGTGTTCAATCACGTGAACCGCTTCTTGTGCGATCACGCGGAAGTGGGCCGCTACGCCACGATGTTCTTCGGAATCTTGCACGATTCGGGGAAGTTGGAATACATCAACGCGGGCCATCCTTCTCCGATCCTGATCCGCGCTGCGACGGCGGAAGAAGCGTTCACGGAAGGTTCGTTCCCGGTTGGACTGGTGCCGGAAGCGGAATTCTCCACGACAACGCTGCAATTGGAGCCCAACGATACGCTAGTGCTGTATAGCGACGGCGTGACGGAAGCCATGGACCCGGACGAGCAACTCTACGGAAATGGAAGATTGCGCGCGGTGCTGTTGGGAAAGAACGAAATGCCGCTGGATGAAATCCAGAAAACCGTGCTGGAATCCGTGGAAAACTTCGCGCGGGGAGCGCGGCAAGCTGACGACCTGACGATCCTGCTGGTGCGATTCCGCGCGGTGGGAACCTTGGTGACGGAAACGGACGTGTCTGGGGCGGGCAAGGCGGCGGGAAGCAGCTAGGAGTTCCGGAATTCAGCCTGACGGAGAGATCAGGGCGCGCTGAGAAAATCAGCGCGCTCTTTTTTTTGTGTGGGCTCCTTATGGCGTGCAGGCAGGGACCGGCGCGCTAACTGGGGAGTACTTGAGCGGAGCGAGTTTTTGCGCTTGCAGAAGTTTGTTGAGAGCGGGGAGAGTCTCGTTTGCCAATTTCTGACTGGCGGCCACGCTTTTGCCATAGGCATCGCAGGAGATTTGATACAGTTTGCCGACAGCCATGGTCGGCGCGATGTCCGCCGCCTGAACCATTTCCAAATAGCGGCCGGCGTCTCGATTGATTGTGCCGAAGCCCGGTGCCATTTCCGTGCCGGACACCAGTGCGTCCACTTGCTTCTGCGCACCGGCGACGGCATCGGTTAGTTCTTTCGCAGCCGTGGCCGGCAGCGCTTTCTTGCGGTCGGCGACCTGTCCCGCGAGCGGATCAACGCCATGGAAGGCCTTCGCGGAAGCTTCCATCAGATCGCAAAGCTTTCGAGAAAGATCGAACTGGGCGGAGTAGTCCGTGGCGGAAACGTGAACGCGCGGGTCGGAATCAACGCGCAATTGCTGGCGATAGGACTTCCCTGCGACGGTGAGAACGAGAGTGTAGGTGCCGGGAGAAACGAACGGACCGGGCGGCTGGAAGCGCGGAGTTTCGCCGGGGACGGCATGATCCGGCAGCGTGTATTCGGTATAGTCGAGGCGTTCGCCGAAAAATCCAAACGGCAACGCGGTTGGGTGCGGATAGCGAAGATCCCAGACAAAACGATTGATGCCCGCGGTGGTGGGCAAACTTGCGAGCGGATAGAACCAATATTCCGGTACGTTGGCCGGCGGCAGTGATTCCTGCTGCGGGATGCTGGAAAAATGAATGACGGAATTCCCTTTTTCGTCGAGAACATCCAGGGAAATCTCGCCCTTGGGCGGAGAATTAAGGAAATAGTAGAGCAGCGCGCCGTCTGGCGGATTTTGCGAAGCAGGCATATCTCGCTGCAGCGGCGTGTCCGGATGATTGTCCCAGTGGACACGCAGGGCAGTTTGCGGAGTGAAAAAATGAACCGGGGATTTTTGCAGATCGCTGTTTAACTGGCGCAACGTAGAAATGTCATCGAGGATCCAGAGGCCACGTCCAAATGTTGCTGCCACGAGATCATCGCCGTGAATGTTGAGGTCGCGCACGGAGCTGGTGGGCAGGCCCAGTTGTAGCGACTGCCAATGATCGCCACAATCGAAGGAGACGTACACGCCGGTTTCGGTTCCGGCGAAGAGCATGCCCTTGCGCACCGGATCTTCGCGAACCACGCGGGCGATTCCGGCGTCAGGCAGGCCGGTGACGATTTTTTCCCAGGTTTTCCCTCCATCGTGGGTGCGGAAGAAATACGGATGCGTGTCTCGCCGCGCGAACACAGCGGCAAAAGCCATGTCGGGATCGTGGGGAGACGGATCGATGGAATTGACGGTGGCGCGCTCAGGCAGACCCGTGGGAGAAGCGTTGGACCAATTGGCGCCGTCGTCGTGCGTGACCTGGATCATGCCGGTGGACGTGCCCACCCAGATCAGGTTGGAATCGAGCGGAGATGGAGCGATGGCTTGAATGAAGCCGCGATTGGCAGCGGCTTGCCCATCGTCATCATCGTCCGCAAAAAATCCCGAATTTTCCAAATCATCTTTCGAAGGAATGTGGCCGGCCGCGTCTGACTTGGGCGGCACAGATGTGCCGGCGGGCTTCACGGTAAGGTCCGGGCTGATTTCTTTCCAGCTGAGGCCATCGTCTGTGGATTGCAGCACGAACTGCGAAGCGTAAAAAAGCGTGCGAGGATCGTGCGGGGAATAAAGGATGGGGGTTTCCCAACTGGCGCGATAATTTGGCGGCGCGATAAAGAGCGTGGCGATCTGGCCTGTCTTGCGATCCATGCGAATGATGTTGCCGTACCAGCCGAGCGAAAAAACATAATCGGGGTTGGAGGGATCGGGCGCGATGAAGCTGCTTTCAAAGGAGCCGCTGGAAATCCAGTCGCGATAGGTGATCATGCCGAAGTCGGTACGATCGGGAACTACGATGGAACCGGAATCCTGCTGCGCCGCGTATAGACGATACGGAAAACCCTTGTCGGTGGAGACGCGATAAAACTGGCCGGTGGGCTGATTGAGCCAATCGCTCCAGGTCTTGCCGCAATCGTAGGTAATCACAACACCCTGGTCCGTGCCTTCGACGATGTGATTGGAATCCTGCGGATCGATCCAGAGAACGTGGTCGTCTTCTCCGCTGGGAGTTCCCTTCCATGCGGCAAACGTACGGCCGCCGTCTTCGGAGCGATACGTGGAGGTCTGCATCACGTAGACCACGTCTGGATTTTTCGAATCGGAAAACACGCGGCCAAAATAATTGGAGCCGAGGATGCGTGGATCTGTGGTGATTTTCTGCCATGTCGCACCGGCGTCATCGGAACGAAACAGTCCTTGATCCATCAGCGCGAAGATGCGTTTTCCGCCGGTGCCAGGCGCGACAGACAGGCCGACGCGCTGGCGGTGCGCCGCGGGAAGGCCCTGATCGCCCATGGGCGCCCAGGTTTCGCCGGCATCGGTGGAGCGAAGCAGTTGCGTGTCGACACCTTCGGCGGGCTTTTCGCCGGGAGCCGGAGGAATGTGGCGAACGGTCGCAACGATGGTGCGGGAATTATTGGGATCGAAATCGAGTTCGGTGGGGCTGGTGTGATCGTCTTTGTAGAAAACTTTGCGCCAGGTCTTGCCGCCATCCGAGGACTTGAAGATTCCACGCGCTTCGCTCGGCGTGAAGTTACCCGCAACCGCAACGTAGACGAGATTAGCATCGTGGGGGTCGACGAGGATCGAAGGGATGATGGGAGAATCGCCAAAGCCGAGGTTGGTCCAGGTGGCGCCCGCATCGCTGGACTTCCAGACACCGTTGCCGTCGGTCTGCTCGCCGGTGGCGACGTATATCACGTTGGTATTGGAGGGGGCTACGACGAGATCGCCGATGGAAGCCACGTGTGCCTGATCGAAAATGGGGACCCAGGTTCTGCCCGCATTGATGGATTTCCAAACGCCGCCGCCGGGTGTACCCATGTAGTATGTTGTGTTGTTCCCGGCGATGCCGGAGACCGCGGTGACGCGGCCGCCGCGATGCGGGCCGATGAGGCGCCAGTTCAGTCCGTGGAGGAGTTCCGGAGAAACTTGTTGCGCGCTTAAAGGCGGTAGAACCGCCGCCGAAAGCAGAATCAGGAACGCGAGGCGTAATCGTGCGGCAAGGGTGGGCCTGGGTAGACTCATGAAAACTCCTCCGGAAACGGGCAGTTTAGCATGTACGGCGCGAAATTTCCGGGAGGCGGAATTGTCAGAGGAGGTTAGATGAATGTGAAAGAGGTGTTTCAATTCATGAATCGCGAGCGGCTGGCGGTGCTGGCTACGGCGCGCGAGGACGGGCGTCCGGAATCGGCGCTGATGGGATTCGCGGTGACGCCGGAATTGGAGATTGTGTTCGACACGGTGAAGAGTTCGCGGAAATATCCGGTCTTGAAGAAAAATCCCGCCGTGGCTTGGGTGATTGGCTGCACGACCGAGGTGACGGTGCAGTACGAGGGCGTGGCGCAAGAGTTGGAAGGTGAGGAGCTGGCGAAATATAAGAAAACTTACTTTGCCGCGTTTCCGGATGGGCCGGCGCGGGAGAGTTGGCCGGGGATTACTTACTTCGTGGTGCGCCCGAAGTGGGTGCGATATTGCGATTATGATCCGGGGAAGCGGCGGATTGAGGAGATGGAGTTTTAGAAACGCGGATGGAGAGGTGCTGTAGTATGTGCGAGGACTGACGAAGAGTGTCCTCTGTCCTCTGAGGCTAAAGCCCAGATTTTTTTGAGATGAATGTGGGAGCTGAAGCTCCGACGCCCTACGGAGAAGAGAAACCCAAGAGGCGCTGGCATAAAGCCAGCGCTACATGGCATTCAGTGTGACATGAGATAGGAGTGTTCTGTAAGGAACCCACGACCCACCCTTCGCGGACTCCGAGTGGGGCACCCGGGAGTTCGAAAATGACGGTTTTTTATTTTTTTAATGCTGATTGTGGGACGGCTGGCTTTAGCGACCGCACTCCAAGATTAGAGTTCGCGTAGGGCTACAGAGACTGGTTGAACGGCTGCGCGAATGGCGGGCAGCAGCCCACCTAGAACACCCATCACCAGAGCGAAAAGAACGCCCATCACCAGAAGATCGAAGGTGATTTTGAAGGCGAAGGCCACGTTGGAGAAGGTCTGGAAATTCATGGTGCTGGTGGTGAGCCCGTTGAGCGGCAAAACCGCCAGACAACCGATGATCCCGCCAAGGAACGAAATCAGAAGCGCCTCGAACAGGAACGACAAAATAACGTTCCACGAAGAGAAGCCAACGGCGCGCATGGTGGCGATTTCCCGGCCGCGTTCGGCAACGGCAGAATACATGGTGTTAAGCGCGCCAAAAATCGCGCCAATGGCCATGATGGCGGCAACCAGGCCGCCGAGAACGGTGATGAGTTTGGTCATCGTCGTGGACTGCTTGGCGTAATAATCAATTTCGCGATAGACATCCACGTTCATGCGGGGATCGGAAGTGACCGCGTCCTTGAATTCCTGATAGGTGGAGGGCGAAGCGAGATGAACCGTGGCGGACTGAAAAATATTGGCGGGGCGCTTCAGAACTTGATTGAAGATCTGGGAGTCGCACCAGACTTCGGAGTCGAACGCGGAACCGCCCGCGTCAAAAACGCCTACGACATCCCAATGACCGCCGGCAAAATCAATCTTGTTGCCCACGGTGAGTCCCTGATAGGTCTTCGAAGCGTTCTTGCCGACGACGAGTTCGTTCAAGCCGGGTTGAAACATGCGGCCTTGCACGATCTTCACGAATTTGCGGACTTCCAACACGTTGGGGGAAACGCCGCGCACTTGCACGTTGGCATCGGTGCCGGTGGAGATTAAGGGAACGGGGATAACACCGACTACGTCCTGGGTGATGATGGGAGCGCCTGAAGGATCGCGTGCAACGCCAGGCGCATCCTGCAGAACTTTAATGGAATCGAGCGTGATGCCGCCCATCATTTCCGAGGACGAACCCGCGCGCATCACAAGAGCGTTGCCTGGAGAGCCGGAAGCAACCAGAGTGGCTTTAAAACCGCGAGCCAGCGACAGCATGGCCACAAATACACCGACGGTGCCGGCGATGCCGAGAATGGCAACGATGGTGGAGGTCCAGCGCGCACGAATGCTCCGGAAGTTGTAGGAAATAGGAACCGAACCAAGGAACGGCGCGAGCAATCCGGCGAGGATCCCGAAGACCACCACGAGGATGAGCACCAATGCGGCGATGGCCGCGATCGTTATGAAAAAGAAAAATACAAGTTTTCCGGCCATGTCAGACTCTCCGCAGCGCGTTCACGATGCGCAAGTGCATCGCACTTAAGCCGGGCAGCAATCCACTGAGAATGCCAGTGAAGATAGCGACCACCAGGCCAAATAAAAGCATGGGTGGAGCCAGGATAATGCTGGGCAGCAGACCATTGAGCGCTTTCGCAAGGGCTGGAACGGCAATGACCGCAAGGAGCATGCCGAGCGCGCCTCCGATCAAAGCAATGGTCAAGGCTTCAGCGAGAACAAAGAAGAGGACGGAACGATCCGAATAGCCGATGGCTTTGAACACGGCAAGTTCGGAGGTGCGTTCGCGGACGGAAATGGCCATGGTGTTCCCGGTGACCAGAAGCAAAGTGAAAAACACCACGGTGCCGATGCTGACAATCAGGGTCTGAATGTTGCCGAATTGTTTCACCCAACTGGCGGCGAAAGCGGACTCAGTTTGAGTTTTGGTTTCGTAAGGCGAATTCGCGAACTCGTCATCGATGGCCTTGGCGATGCGAGGAGAGTCATCGGGATTGTCTACGCGAAGAACGTACCAACCGATTTGGCCCTTCACGGCTTCCGGAACTTTTTCTTCGAAATAGTCCCACTGGAACCAGAACTGGGTTTCGTCGTCCTGAGGGCGCTTACCATGATAAATGCCGACCAGATTGAATTCCCAGGCGCCGCCACCGTAAAGCGTGGTTTTAATCGGGATGCGATCGCCGACCTTCCAGTGGAAGCGGTCCGCCAGTTGTTGGCCCGCAATGGCGCCCTGACGATCATTTATAAAGGCCTTCCATTGATCGTCGGGAACGACAAGTTCGGGAAAAACCTGGCGCTGATATTCCGGGTCGATCACGAATTGCGGGAAGAAGTTTTTTTCCTCGATATATGTGCCGCCAAACCAGTTGTTATGGGTGACTGCCTTGACGCCGGGGATGCGCAGGATTTTGTCGCGATACGAGAGAGGAATGGTGTTGATGATCGAAGTGCGATTGATAACCACCAGACGGTCCGCGCCGGCAACATCCGCTCCACGGTTGAAGGCATCCTTCACGACGGCCAAAAAGACAAACAGGAAAAGGGCCACGGCGAAAGAGCCAATAGTGAGCAGCAGGCGAATCTTTTTACGAGTGAGATTCGCCCAGATGATGCGCGCGAATTTCATGCAACACCTCCGGCGGGCACGCTGTGAGGAAATTTCGAACCTTCCACGAGGACGCCTTTGTCCAAGTGCAGTGTGGTGTGGGCGCGCGCGGCGACCACGGGATCGTGAGTGACCATGAGCACGGTCTTGTGGTGCGAGCCGACGAGTTCCTCGAGCAGGGCCATGATTTCATCGGCGCTTTTGCGGTCCAGGTCGCCGGTGGGTTCGTCGCACAGTAAAAAGGTGGGGTCAGAGACGATAGCGCGGGCGATGGTGACGCGCTGTTCCTGACCGCCGGAGAGCTGGCGCGGGAAATGGTCCATGCGATCAGAGAGACCGACGATGGACAGCGCCGTTTCCACGTGCGAACGGCGCTCTGCCTTCGAGAGTTTGGTGAGCAAAAGCGGCAGCTCGACGTTCTGGAACGCGGTGAGTACGGGAATCAGGTTGTACATCTGGAAGATGAAGCCGACATGACGGGCGCGCCAATCCGTCAATTTGCCGGAAGACATATGGGTGATCTCATCGCCAGCGACGGTGATGCTGCCGCGCGTGGGAACGTCCAGGCCGCCGAGAAGATTCAACAACGTGGTTTTGCCGGAACCGCTGGGACCCATGAACGCCACGAACTCTCCCGCGGACACATCCAGATTGAGTCCCTGGAGGACGTGGATTTCTTCACCGCCGCGGCGATAGGTCTTATCGAGGTCACGAACCTGGATGAGACCGGACTTTCCATTACTGCCGTCGACTTTGACCATTGGGAGTGCTCCTATTTTTGGATCTGGACCGATTGACCGTCGCTGAGAGTATCGGGACCGTTGATCACGATGGTAGCTCCGGGCAGAATGCCCGCGAGAATTTCGACGTCAGAGCCACGGGCTTCGCCGGTGGTAACGGCGCGGCGCTCGATGGTGTCACCTTTGACGACAAAAACATACTTCGATGAATTGTCCTGGCGAATGGCCTTTTGCGGCACAAGAGCGACCGCGGGATTTTTGTCCTGCTTGGCGCCCGGCTTCGCTTCGTTCTCCAAAAAGGTGACCTTCACGCCCATGTCCGGCAGGATGCGCGGATCTTTCGCCGGGTCATAAAGCTTCTTGTGATCGGCTTCTGTGACGGAGATGCGAACCTTTACAGTGGCCTTCTGGCGATCGGCCGTGGGGATCACCGTGCGGACCTTCGCGGGAATGGTCAAATCCGGATAAGCATCGAGAACCGCGTTGACGGCCTGATCGTCATGCACTCTGGCGATATACGCTTCGCTGACGTCCACTTCAAATTCGTTGGAGTGAAGATCGACGATGGTGGCAATGCCTGTGCGCGTGAAACCGCCGCCGGCGGAAATGGGCGAGACCATTTCGCCGACCTGCGCGTCTTTAGAAACCACGATTCCGGCGAATGGCGCACGGATGGTGCAATTGTCCACAGCCTGCTGCTGCTCACGGATGCGCGCGTCGGCGGCGACCACCTGTTGCTGCGCCAAAGCGATTTTCGCGCGCAAGCTGTCGGCGGTCATGACTGCGGAGTCCAAAGCCTCCTGTGTCGACACGCCTTCCTTGACGAGCAGTTGCGTGCGGTGCAACTCAATCTCCGCGTTTTTCAGCTGCACTTGATAGTCCAGAATGGCGGCCTGGGAAGAGTCGCGATCAGCTTTCGCGGAGTCCAGGGCGCGGCGAGCATCGGAATCATCCAAAGTGGCCAGGAGCTGCCCTTCAGTCACGCGGGTGCCTTCGTCGAAGAAGACGCCAGTGACGCGACCAGTGATCTTGGCGGCGATGGTGGCGCGGCGGCGAGGGGTGACATAGCCACTGGCGTTGAGGACGCCGGCCGGGCCGGTGGCAGGCTTGGTGGCGGCGGCAACCTCGACCTCGGCTTTGCGGTTGCGATAGGCAAATGCAGCGCCACCCACGAGGCCCGCGAGAATCACAGCTAAAACGATCCAGATCCAGCGCCGGCTGCGGCGCGGGTTGGTGCGCTTGGTGTCGGAAATGCGCAACGAAGACAGATCGGGCTTTAGGGTTTTAGGTGGCGTCGCCATGCGGCGGCTACTCCTCGATTGTTCACGACTGTGCCTGGTTTAGATACGCATCCACACTGCTAAAAATATCGATTCTGCAGCGGGTGGATTCGGTACATGGCCATTTTACCGGAGAAGTCGGGCTGTGGGAGAAAAATGGTGTGAGGGAAAGGATTAGAGGGACTGGATGCGGAAGCCGCGGTAGAAGAAGCGGCCAGTCCGATTAAGAAGATACCGTGACCGGGCAGGCATGGGCTGACAGGTCTGAAGCCAGGAGCCAGAGTGGCTAAAGGTTAGAGCGAACTAAGGGGATGTATCAGGAGGCAGGCTTATTATCGACGATGACGGTGCCGGGCGTAGCCGATCGACGCAGGGTATTCCGCAGGCTGTTCACGGCCGACTGCGCGCGATGAACCTGCTGGCGGATCAATTCCCCATTCGCGCGATCCTCGGGAGTGAGCGTAGGGATATCCGTCAGCAGTTCGGAGTAGCCAAAGATGGCCGTGAGCGGATTGCTGATTTCATGCGCGGCGCCCGCGGCCAGGCGTCCGAGGGCCACGAGCTTTTCCGAATGCGTCACCTGCTGCTGAACCGCGCTGAGATTTCCGATGGAGTCGCGCGTGAGTTGCACCGACTGGCGCAGCTCGAACGCAAGCAGATTGAACTTCCAATAGACCAGCGCGCCTAGCAGGGCCATGGCGCCAAAAACCAGGCGCAGGCGAAACATGGCGACACCGGCGGGAATGTTCCTGGCGAAAAGGCCCAACAGCGCGATGACCGGCAAAGAAATCATGCCAAGCATGGCGAAGCGGGCAGTCCACACGCTTTGGATCAGTTCGCGGTTGGGCCGGCTGTCAGGCCGCGGCTGCAAAGTTGGTGCAAAGGCCGCGATGGGCACGAGAAGATAAATCGCGCAGAAGAAAGGCGTGTCGTAGAAGCTTCCTGAGTAATACTTGCCGGAATCGATGGCCACACTCAGCATGAAATTTCCCGCGCCGATGCAGGCGAAGACCACGAGGAGTTGCAGGTAGAATCCGCGCCAAGCGCCCGCATGGCGCGCGGCCAGGATCGCCAGGGTGAGGACGATCACCACATGCTGGCTCAGCGACAGAAAGTAGTAGGACGGATTGTAGTTCGCGAAATCCTGGCGGCCAATCTGCCACGGCAAGCTGAAATAGGCATACAGCAAGAGCCACCAGAGGCTCAACAGAATCAGGTCCAGAACGCGTATGCGAAGATTGCGTCCAGCCGAGAGCGAGTGCGGACGAAGTGCCAGGGCCGAGAGGAAGAACACGTGCGCCAAAATAAACAGCGAATCGCCGGGGACGGGGCTGGTGGGCACGGTTAGCCGGCGCCAGTCGAAGTAAAACCAATACGCTTCCGAAGCAAACATCACCGCCAAACCGACGGCGAACAACTTCCAGAAAAGAGGAAGAATTCCCGCAGGCCCACGGAAATTTTCGCGAGCTGCCAGGAAGGCCAGAATCAGAAACGCGCAGGAGTTGGCGTCGCCATACATGGTGAGCGCAAACGAAGGCTTGGCCACGGCGGCGACCACCAATTGCGCCAAAAATATGGCAGTGGCAATGGCGATATAGAGTTTCTGGCGCGGAGGAAGATTCACGACACACCTTCCGCGAGCAGATTACCGGATTCGTGCGCGGTTTCCGCCGCAGTTGCCAGCGCAAACGGAATACGAATGGTGAAAATGGCGCCGCCCTCGGGGCGATTGCGACAGGAAATGTCGCCATCGTGCTGTTGAATGATTCCGTAGCAGGTGCTGAGTCCCAAGCCAGTCCCCTTACCAACCTGCTTTGTGGTGTAAAACGGTTCGAAAACGCGTTGCGGTTCCTTGAGTCCAGGTCCGGAATCGGCAAATTCGATAAGGAGTTGCGAGCCTGAGGAGCGCAGCCTGATGTCGAAGGTTCCGCCGCCTGCTTCTTCCAGCGCATCCATGGCGTTGGAGATCAGCTCCAGAAAAGCGTGAAGCAATTGGCCGGAATCCGCGTGGACCTGCGCACAGTCGCCTTCCTGCGACAATTCGACGCGCACGGCCGGCAGCTTGGCAATGCGGCTAAGGTGCAGCGCGCTTTCCAGTAGCGGTTTGATGTCCAGTGGCGCGAGGCGCATCGGAGTTTCCTGCGCGAAGTGCAGCATATTGTCGACAAGGCCGTCGGTGCGCTGCGCATATTGGCCAATTTTTCCAGCCATATTCTGCACGCGAAAATCCGCCCCGGGCTGCGAGGTGATGCGAGAGGCCGCTTCCAGAATGGACGCCATGCACAGCTTGATCTGCTTGGCTACTTCGGCGACCAGTTCCCCCAACGAAGCCAATTTTTCGCTTTGCGTTAGATGGTTTTTGAAACGCTCGATGCTGCGGTAATTTTCCGAAAGACGCTGCAGCGATTGAAACAGTCCGGTGGCCAAAATGTCTTGCTTAACGGAAAGAAGGAGGGTGAGGACGAGAATCGTCAGAAGCGTGATGGCCAAGCGAAATGTGCGCAATTGTGGCGGAGCGGAAGTGCTGAACAGCAGCCAGATTCCGATCACCGGGGTGGACAGGGCTACCAGCATCGCCAGATGCTCGGATAAAAATGTGGCCGGGCTTAGTGAAGCATCCGTTAAGTTCGGAGCAGGCTCCGGGAGTTGTTCCTGCTCTGGCGTGCGGCCCGCCAGAGTGAAACAGAGAAACGCAGCCAGCGACGCGATGAGCGGAACGTCATAGAGGCTGCCGGTGTAATAGTGTCCCAAATCGATGGACACATTGATGAGATTGGAAGCGAGCCCGTAGCAGACCGCGGCAAAAAAGTAGAACCGGTAGAGAGCTCGCCAATGATTGCGCGCACACAAGACCGCGATGCCGGTGGCGATCACAAGAGTTTGATTGCTAAGCGCGTCGGCCACATTGAAGTAGAAGTTGTAGCTGGCCTGGGCGCCGGGCAGCAGACGGTAGGCGAGAACTCCGAAAACGAACAGATAAAGCGCGTAAACCATCAGGACGAACACTTCAAGCAAGCCGAACACGCGGAATTGCGCGTCGTTCTCTCGATCCGGTGCAATGGCGATGGCCGCCGTGAATGGCACCACTTTCAGGAACAGGAGAATGTCTACCAATGGAAGGTCTGGCACGGGCTTGGCGAGGACCACTTCGTATGTGGCCCAGATCGCGTTGCTGACGGTCCACTGCAAGGCACCCGCGAAGATCAAAAACCAGAAGATTCGGGCCCGCGAATGACTGCGCAGAAAATTCCGAAAGGCGAATGAAGTTGCGGCCGCGACAAGAAGAACCTGCAGTGAATCTCCAAATGCATTGAGCGCGAATCCTTCGGGCACGAACAATGCCGCAAGCAAAGACGCTAGCAGCGCGGCAAATCCAAAATACAATCCAAATCGCAGCTCCCTGGAAATCGGGGCCGGAGACACAGCTCGAGCTTGCGCGAACTGGAATTTGTCTGCCATAGGAACATGCATGGACCCGCGGAGAAAAGCTGGAGACCGGAGCGAACCGGAAGCTGTTCTCAGCCTAAGAAACGAGCAGGCCGAACGACGGAGTCCACGCTCTCCCCTATTTTTGGGCATCCGGATGGTTTCGCTCGCAGGAAATCTAGGGAGTGTGCCGCAGCCGGAACTGGCACTTTGGTACAGTTCCGAGCTCCTTTTCGTGGCGTTTTCAACGGGGTGTCCGGTGCCCTTGCAAAAAAAGCCAAATATGGGCCAACTTGAACATATCGCGGACACGCTCGCCGCAGAGCGCTTTACCACGTTAATCCAAAGAGGTTTCCATGGGATATCCAACACCGAGTGAGCAGTACGCGGCAAAGCTAACGACGCCGACGAAAGCGGTGGAGTCGATTAGAAATGGCAGCACCTTGTGCCTGGCGCTGGCGGTCGGAATGCCGCAAGGGCTGGCGAAAGCGGTGGCGGACCGCATCCTGGCGGACGATTTGACAGATTTGAATCTGTATTACCAGCACTCCATGAAATACAGCGAAGAGACGCTGATTCGGCCGGAAGTGCTGTACAAGGTGAATTCCCGCTGCTTTTTCATGGGGGATGCGGATCGCAAGATGGTGGCTTATGGCATCAAGGAAGCCAAGAAGAATCTTAGTTATGTGCCGATCAATTTCTCGAACATACCGCGAGTGCTGACGGAGCACATTCACGTGAACACCTTCGTGATCACCGTGTCACCGATGGACAAATCCGGCCACTTCAGCCTGGGGACGAATAACGATTACGCCTCGATCGTGCTGCGCCACTGCGACCGAGTAATCGTGGAGGTGAACCGCAACATGCCCCGGGTGTTCGGGGATTCGCTGGTGCACGTTTCCGAAGTCGACGCCATCGTGGAAAACGATGTGCCACTGGTGCAAATTCCGTATCACGAACCCGATCCGGACTCGATGAAGATCGGCAAATGCATCGCCGAACAGATTCCCGACGGCGCCACGTTGCAATTGGGCATCGGCAATCTGCCGAACGCGGTGGCCAAATATCTGACAAACCACAATGACATGGGCATCCACTCGGAGCTGTTCAGCCATGCATTCGTGCACCTGATAAAAAGCGGGGTGGTGAACGGACGAAAGAAAACGCTGCACCCGCGCAAACATGTGTTCACCTTCGCGATGGGCGATGACGAGGTGTATGAGTTCATCAACGACAATCCCGCGATGGAGAGCTACGCGTCTTCATACGTCAACGACATCCACATCATCAAGCAACACGACTACATGATGAGTGTGAACACCGCGATCGAAGTCGACCTGTATGGCCAGGTGAACGCCGAGTTCATCAACGGGCACCAATACAGCGGGTCGGGCGGGCAGTTTGACTTCGTTAAAGGCGCATCATTCTCCAAAGGCGGGAAATCCTTCATCGGCCTGAAATCCGCGGCTAAGAACGGAACCATTTCCGGGATCGTTCCGCGGGTTCAGATGGCAACGGACACGCGCATGGATGTGGAATACATCGTGACGGAGTATGGCTGCGTAAATTTGCGCGGAAAATCGACGCGTGAACGGGCCTTGGATCTCATCAGCATCGCGCATCCAAACTTCCGGGACGAACTTCTGGCCTATGCCAAGTCCATCGTGTTGATTTAGCTGGAACCCGTAAATGTTACAGCTATGTTAAAGAATGCCCTTCCCCAACTTTTTGATCCCATCTGTCCCCCAGCTGCATCTATGACTTGACAGGTATGTGTCGGCAGGAATAAAAAGGGGTCCGCGCCGCTGTTTGCGTAGCTGTTCCCAGGGGAGGCTTATGGAAGCGTCACGCCGGGATTTTCTGAAGCTTACAGCAGTTGGCGGCGCAGCCGCCGCGGTTTTTGGATTCGATCTACAGCCTGCCTACGCCCAACTTCGCGTTCTGAAGATTGCCCGCGCAAACGAAACACGGTCCATATGTCCTTATTGTGCGGTGGGTTGCGGGACGATCATCTACACGATTGGAGACCGCGCGAAGAATGTTACCCCTCAAGTGGTTCATGTAGACGGCGATCCTGATCATCCCACCAACAGGGGCACGCTGTGTCCCAAGGGCGCTTCGCTCGAGCAAGACATCCTGAATGATCGCAGGCTCTTGAAGCCGCAAGTGCGCAGGCCGGGCGGCACGGAGTGGGAGGATATTTCCTGGGACGAAGCGCTTACGGAAATCGCGCAGAGGATCAAGAAAACGCGCGACGAGACTTTTGTGCAGAAGGATGGCAAAGGAAATACTGTTAACCGGCTCGAATCTCTCGCCTGGATTGGCGGCTGCACGGATACAAACGAGTTCAACTTCCTGGTCGTCAAAGCGATGCGCGCCCTGGGGGTCGTGCATATAGAAAACCAGGCCAGGGTTTGACACGGCCCCACGGTCTCAAGTTTGGGACCAACGTTCGGACGCGGGGCAATGACCAATGGCTGGGTCGATATCAAGAATACCGACATGATGCTGATCATGGGCGGGAACCCAGCGGAGAATCACCCGTGCGGTTTCAAGTGGGCGATTGAGGCGAAGCGCAACCGCAGCGCGAAAATTATCTCCGTGGACCCGCGCTTTACGCGGACTTCGTCGGTGGCCGATCTTTTCTGCCAGATTCGTGCCGGCTCCGATATCGCCTTCCTCGGCGGCGTAATTAACTACGCGATCGAAAACAACCGCATCGCCAAAGAGTACCTGATCAATTACACGAATGCCGCGTTCGTTATCGAGGGCGACTTCAAGCTGCCCGCCGACACAGACGGCGTTTTCTCTGGTTTTGACGCGCAAACGAAAAGCTATGACCGCGCCAGCTGGAATTATTCGGGCGGAAAGGCCGCAACAACTGCCGGGGCACTGCCTCCCCTGCCGGAAAAGGTCGATTACGACCTGACGCTGCAGAATCCGAATTGCGTGTTTCAGTTGTTGAAGAAACATTATTCACGTTACACGCCGGAAATCGTTGAACGCATCACCGGTATTCCCAAGGAGCAATTCCTCAAAGCGGCTGACCTGTACACTTCCATTCGCAAAGACGGCGATATGAAGAAGGTCGGGACGGTGATTTACGCGGTCGGATGGACGCAACATAGCTTTGGAACGCAAATTATCCGCACCGCAGCGATGTTGCAGCTCCTTCTGGGCAACGTCGGGCGCGCGGGCGGCGGCGTTAACGCGCTTCGCGGGCACTCCAACATTCAGGGCGCGACGGACATGGCCGGCTTGTACGACAGCTTGCCGGGATATTTGAAGGTGCCCACGCCCGCGGACACTTCTTTTGACGCATGGATAAAGCGCACGACACCCACTGCCTCGAAACCAGCGCCGTGGGAATCTTTCAACTATTACAGCAACACATCGAAATTCGCGGTCAGCTTGATGAAGACGATGTACGGCGATGCAGCCACCAAGCAGAACCAATGGGCCTTCGACTATTTGCCGAAAGTGGATCGCGACTACTCCTGGGTGCATTTGTGGGACGACATGTACAAGGGCAACGTGAAAGGCATGTTGGCCTTTGGGATGAACGGCGTTGCCATCGGACCGGATTCCAACAAAAACATTGACGCACTGAAAAAAGCGGAGTTCCTGGTGGTTGGGGAAATTTATCCCGACGAAACCAGCGAATTCTGGCGGTCGCCTCGCGTGGTCCAACAAGGCGACATGAAACAGATTCAGACAACCGTTTACCGGCTGCCGTGCGCGGGGTTCGCTGAGAAAGACGGTTCCTTCACGAATTCCGCGCGGTGGCTGATCTGGAAAAATGCGGCTGTTCCGACACCAGGAGACTGCCGTCTGGACCAGGCCATCGTTGCGCAGATTTTCCTGCGTGTCCGCGATCTGTACAAGAAAGATGGCGGCAAGTACCCCGACCCGATCGTTAATCTGAGCTGGACTTATACCGATCCTCAAAACCCCTCGCTCCTCGAAGTTTTAAAGGAGCTGAACGGCAAGGCGCTGTCTGATTTGGAAGATCCGGCCACGAAGGCGCAGATCAAGCGCGGGCAGCAGCTTCCTGGATTTTCCTGGCTGAAGGACGACGGCACCACGGCTTGTGGCAACTGGATTTATTCGGGCGCGTATACCGAATCAGGAAACCAGACTGCCCGCCGCGATCCCTCTGATCCTTCCGACATGGGCGTGCATCCAGGTTGGGGTTGGAGCTGGCCGGCCAATCGCCGCGTGTTGTACAACCGGGCGTCTTGCGACGTGAATGGGAAGCCATGGGATCATTCGCGGCGCCAGGTCTGGTGGAACGAGGACTTGCAGAAGTGGGTCGGCAACGACGTACCGGATTTTAAAGTTGACTCAAAGCCCAAGGATCACATGGGCCCGTTCATCATGAACCCGGAAGGCGTGGGGCGGATTTTTGGTCCTCTGGCAGCTTTTGCCGACGGGCCGTTCCCGGAATTTTACGAACCCTTTGAAAGCCCGGTGCAAAATATATTGCATCCGCAACAGACGCATAGTCCAGTCGTGGCCAGCTTCTCCACGCCTGACGATAAATATGGAACCGTGAAAGATTTCCCGGTGATATGCACAACGTTCCGGCTGACCGAACACTATCACTACTGGACAAAGAACAATCCCATGAACGTGCAGCTTGTGCCGGAGCCCTTCATTGAAATGGGCGCGGAGATGGCCAACGAAATGGGGATCCGGGGCGGCGAACGCGTGAAGGTTTCCAGCGCGCGCGGTGAGTATGTTGCTAAAGCGATGGTCACCAAGCGCATCAAGCCGATGATGATCGACGGAAAGAAAACCTATCAGATCGGCATTCCGTTTCATTGGGGATACCGCGGCATCGCCGAAGATGAAGGCAAGACTTCGCGGATGGTGGTGAACGCGCTGACGCCAACCATCATCGATCCAAACGCGCACACGCCCGAATTCAAGGGCTTCCTCGTGAAAGTGGAAAAGGTCTAGGGGTCGCGCATGAGCCAAGCCACATTACGCATTCAGAAGATGTCTGGTCACGCCGGCAGCGTCCCCGGCAATGATGCGCAGCGCGAATTCACCGTTTGTAAGCTGATCGACACGACCACCTGCATCGGATGCAAGGCGTGCGAAGTGGCATGCATGGAATGGAACGATTTACCGTTTGGCGAGACGGTTTTTGACAATACCTATCAGACGATGCCGGAGACACGCTGGAATTACTGGAACCTGATTCTGTTCAACGAGCATGAGAAGGAAGACGGTTCGCTGATGTGGTTAATGCGCAAGAACCAGTGCATGCATTGCGCGGAGCCCGGCTGTCTGGCGGCTTGTCCCGCAGATGGCGCCATCGTGCAATATACGAACGGCGTGGTGGATTTCCAGCAGGATCATTGCATCGGCTGCGGTTACTGCATCACCGGCTGTCCTTTTGACATTCCGAAGATGAATCCGAAGACCAATCGGGTGTTCAAGTGCACGCTGTGCGCGGACCGCGTGAGCGAAAGCCTGGAACCGGCGTGCATCAAGTCTTGCCCGACGGGCTGCCTGCACTTCGGGTCGAAAGACGACATGAAAGACCTGGCCGAAAAGCGCGCCAAACAATTGAAAGATGACTATGGCTTTGCGAATGCCGGCGTTTACGATCCACCGGGAGTCGGCGGCACGGGCGTAATTTATGTGCTGCATGACGCGTCGCAACCTGAACTCTACGGCGGCCTGCCGAGCAATCCGAAGATTCCGCTTTCAGTGAGATTGTGGAAACACCCGCTGAAGTGGCTGGGCAATCTGGCCATCGCGGGGGGGCTGATTGGATTGTTCGTGCACTACCTGCGCTTCGGACCGAAAGCGCGTGAAGAAGAAGACATTCGCCCGTTCGGAGGGGAACAATGACCACGCACCCGGAACAGCTTACTCCCCACGGGCACGTGTTGCGTTACACGTTGAAAGAACGGCTGACGCACTGGGTGGCTGCGGGTTCGTACTTATATTTGCTGGCAACGGGATTGGCGTTCTGGTCGCCATGGTTGTTCTGGCTGGCGTGGGTGTTCGGCGGCGGGCAGATTTCGCGGATGGTACATCCGTGGGTGGGCCTGATTTTCGTGATCGCCGTCACCGATATGTTCGTGATGTGGTGGCGGCAGATGGAATTTACGGCCGTGGACCGCGCGTGGTGGAAGTCATTGCACTATTACATCACCAACCAGGACGAAAAAATGCCGCCCGCAGGCCGCTACAATGCCGGACAGAAGCTGCTGTTCTGGTCCTTTTTCTTCGCGGGCTGGGTTTTGCTGCTGAGTGGACTGGTGCTGTGGTTTAGCGATAAGTTGCCGTGGAGCTGGCGCTGGCTGCGTTACACCGCCGTGCTGATTCATCCCATCGCAGCGCTGATTACCATTGCGAATTTCATGATTCATATTTACATGGGGGTGTTTGCGGAACGGGGCGCGTTCGGCTCCGTGATTCGCGGAGACGTTTCCCTGGCATTTGCGAAGCGGTACCATCCGGGCTGGTATGAGGAAATTGTCGGCTCGTCCGAACCGCGTAAATGACCCTTCTCTTCACCGGAAAAATTAATTATCGTTCGCGCATCGAACGCGCTGCTTTGCTTGGCGAACGCTTTTCCTTTGCGCAGCAGATCCTTGGCTTCTACGGCCGGGTGGCAGAATTCCAGAAAGAATTTTACCAGCAATTGCCGAAGCTCTGGGGAAAGAGCCCTGTTGCGCCGGCGGGCGGCAATCTTCGTTCGGAATTGAATCTGGATATTTTACTGGAACCGTTCGGCAGATTTCTTTCCGTGATCGAATCGAACGGCCCGGGCCCGCTTTCAGAGGGTTCGCGACATTTGCGTTCGCAGGGAGAGACCGCGTGGGCGAATGCGCTCACGGACTTTTGGAAAACCGGAATGCTGGAAGCAGCCTCAAGCGAACCGCTGACGGAATTCCTGGCGCGCGCGTTTTTGCAACCGTATGCCGAGTTTGTGTCCGGCGCGCAATTGCCGCCGGTTTTGACCATGACCGTTTGCCGCTGCCCGCACTGCAATTCCCTGCCGCTGCTTGGAGTGATGCGGCGGGAAGGGGATGGCGGAAAGCGATTTTTGCAATGTTCTTTCTGCTCGCAGGAATGGGATTTTCGCAGGATTTTCTGCGCGTATTGCGGCGAAGACCAGGAACAGAAGCTTTCGGTGTATATTGCCGAGCAGTTTCCGGCGCAGCGGGTGGAGTGCTGCGACACCTGCAAGCATTTTCTTCGCACCATCGATCTCACCAAGGATGGCAATGCCGTTCCGCTCGTGGATGATCTGGCGGCAATCCCGCTCAGTTTGTGGGCACAGGAAAAGGGATATAGCAGGATTCAGGGGAACCTTTTAGGAACGTGAAGGGGCGCGTTCAGCGTTTGCCGGAGAGGCTGATCCAGGCGCGGTGAAGCAATTCGCCTAGTGTCTCTGGAGCTCTAGCGGAATTATTGGCTACTTCCGTCGAGGATTGATTCATCAGCGGCGCGAGAGAATGCGTATGCGCGCCTGCTGAGTGATATTCCTGACTCGTGCCGTACATGATTCGCGCGAGGCTGAGGTTCGTCATGGCTTGCTCCTCGCTTCCACCGGGAAGCTGCAATACATTCGTTTATTGTGCGCCTCCGCAGGGGGAGTGCGGCGCGGTCGCAGCCAAAAGTAGCTAGAAGCCATCTCATAAATGGTTGGGCCCGATCTAAACGGCCGCTTTTTCAAGGACTTTGGCGACCCCAAAGCATTTATGAGATAAGTTCTAGTCCGATACCTGTCCCGACGGGTAGGTCTGATAAGATGCGGACACACGGGAGGAATCTTCGAAATGGCGGAACAGAATTATTCCAATCATGTGCGATGGGTGCCGGCGTATCACTTTTTTGTGCTGCCGGTATTGATTTTGAATTTTGGATGGTCCATCTTCCGGTTGATCCGTCCCGGATTCAGCTGGGATGGCGTGGTTCATCTGCTGACGGCGGCGGCACTGTTTGTGTTTGCGATTAATGCGCGTGTGTTCGCGCTTGCGGTGCAGGATCGCGTGATCCGAATGGAAGAGAGCCAGCGTCTGGCAAGGCTTCTGCAGGAGGACTTGCGGCCGCGTATCGGTGAATTCACGAAAAGTCAGCTGGTGGCATTGCGTTTTGCTAGCGACGAAGAACTGCCGGGGTTGGCGCGCAAGGTGTTGAACGATAAAGTGACGGACATCAAGGCCATCAAGCAGATGGTGAAGAACTGGCGCGCCGATTATATGCGGGCGTGAGTTGGCTTCGCCCTTGCTCACGCAATTCGCTAAAAAATGCTTTGGACTACGCCGCCTTCTGCGCGGACGGCGGCTCCATTGATGAGGGCAGCTTGATTACTGGCTACGAAGGCCACAATGGTGGCCACTTCTTCTGGAGTTTCGAAACGTCTCAGTAGTGAGCTGGGCCGCGCCTTGGTAAAGAAGGCCTTTTCCATCTCCGCCGGACTCAGCCCTTGTTGCCGGGCAACATCACGAAGAAAAGTACCCACTCCTTCCGAAGCGGTTGGACCCACGAGAATGGAATTCGAGGTCACGCCGGTTTCCGCGACGGAACGAGCGATGCCGTTGGCGATCGCCACCTGCGCAGTTTTTGTCATACCGTAGTGGACCATCTCCATCGGAATCTGCTGAGCCGATTCACTGGAAATAAAAATGATGCGGCCCCAATTGCGCTTGAGCATATTGGGAAGATACTGGCGGCTGAGGCGAACGCCGCTGAGAACATTCACTTCGAAGAAGCGCTGCCAGTCCGCATCGGGGATTTCCAGAAACGGCTTCACCTCGAAAATGCCGAGATTGTTGATGAGCACGTCCGCCACCGGCACCGCCTGCACAAATTGCTCGACGCCCGCGGCAGTGCCTAGATCGGCAGCCACACCGGTGAACTCTGCGCCGCGGTTGCGCATGCGCAATTTTTCCAACGCTCTATCCACGCGCGCCTGCGTCCTGCCGTTGATGACCACCCGCGCGCCTTCGTCGGCAAGCGTGGCGGCAATGGCCAGTCCGATACCTGCGGTCGAACCCGTAACTACGGCCAGTTTTCCCGAAAGGCCCAAATTCATTGCGAACTCTCCTTGAACAATTTTCTAGCGGTCGTCAGGACGCACTTACGCACTCTTGGTTTTGGCAATGCCCGCGGAATAATATTCAATCTCCGCGATCTCCTCTGCATTGAGTCGAAAATCCCCGGAACGCATGACGCTGGCGGCCTGATTCGCGGTGCGCGCGCCGACAATCGCGCCAGTGATTCGCGGATTACGCAAGGTCCAGGCGATGGCCACTTCGCCGGGAGTGCGTCCATAGCGCGCGCCAATTTCTCCCAGCCGCTCGACCAGCTCCAGATTCTTCGAAAGCTTCGGCTCTTGAAATTCCGGGTTGCGTTTGCGGAAATCATCGGCTGGCAGCGCCGCAGCGCGTTCGCGCGTCATTCCTCCGGTCAACATCCCCGAAAACATGGGCGAATAAACGATCACGCCGATGTTGCGCTGTTCGCAATATGGCAAAACCTCCTCTTCAATCTGGCGGCGCAAGATGGAATAGGGCGGCTGCAAGGAAGTGACCGGGGCGATCTTTTCGGCGCGCTTCAATTGCGGCACGTCAAAATTGGACACGCCGATCCAGCGCACTTTTCCTTCTTTTTGCAGCGCATTCAGAGTTTGCCAAGCTTCTTCCAGCCCGGGCCCGTTGTCCGTTGGCGGCCAGTGGATCTGATAAAGATCGATGGTTTCGGTTTGCAGACGCAACAGGCTGTCTTCGCATTCTCTGCGAATAGAACTGGCGCTATGGTCGGGAGAAATTTTACGCGTGGCGTCCCAACGCAGCACGCATTTGGTGAAAACATACGGACGCGGCCCATTCCACTTCTTCAATGCCCGCGCGACCACTTCTTCGGAGTGGCCAAGGCCATAGACCGCCGCGGTGTCAATCCAATTCACGCCCAGTTCCAACGCTTTGTGAATCGCAGCAATCGAATCATGGTCATCCTGCGGCCCCCAGGAATACTCCCAGCCTCCGCCGCCGCTAGCCCACGCGCCAAAGCCTACCGGGGTGATGTGCAGATCGGAATTTCCGAGTTTGCGGGTCTTCATAGGTCTCTCTGAGATGGACGAAGTCGCCCGCGACGAGCGCGGCGTGGGGCGCACTCATAAGATGAAACGGGCCAAGGAAAGGTTAAGACAGAATCATTGCGCCGTAAAGGCGTCATCGAGAGAAACTGTTTCGCCATCGGGATTCGTCAGTACGAGCTGCTGCGGGCCGGCGGCGACCGCCGGAGTGGTCAGAACCAGCGTATTCATGTCCGTGAGCGAGACCGACGCGGATTTTCCGCCCAGCATGGCGGTGATGCCGCTCTGAAAACCGCCGCCGCGCACGGCGACCGCGCTTCCTCCGGCGGCGGGACCCGAGGAGGGCGACAAGGTGCCGATGCCGAGGGGAACGTTGGCGAGCTGCACGATGCTCAGGCCACTGGTTGTGACGGCGAATAGCCGCTGGCCATTTTCGTCTGCGGTGAGAAAGCCGCCGTGCAGGCCGTCCACATCGGTGTTGAGCATGGCGAACGCCTCGGGGAGATACAGACGTAGGCGCAGCTGGCCGCTGTGCGCATCGCGAATGTCAATGCCGCCGCGGATTCCTGTGGCCGGCGGAGCAGTGGGCGGCTGCCCAGTGAGGAATGGCTCATAGATCAACGCGCCCGTGGGATGAATTGCAATGCCCGGGACAGCTACGCGGTTTGGAATATTTTCCAGTTCGGCGGAAGTGGGGGCGGCGAAGAGAGAGAGATTTGGCCCGCGAATTTCGGTGGCGTTCGCGGCGCATGGCGAAAATAGTGCCGTCAGCGGATGTGACCAGGTCCGTAGCCGTGTCGTTGGAGCTGGAAAGCGAAAAACTGTTGGGCGTTGCCGCATTCCACAGTGCGACTGGACCGCCGGGAGCGGTGTCGTATGCGAGGTAGCCGACGTCGCCGGCCGCGTCCACCTGTAACAACGGGGTGCCCGTCAGGGCGCTGATCTCCGGTTGCGGCGCGGGCTGAAACGCGGGAGGCGTGGCGAGCAGGTTCAGCTGGCCGAGGCAACCGTTGCACGCGCCCGTGCTGCTGCCTTCACCGCTTAGCCCGACGAAGACGGTCTGCGTGCTGGTAGCGGTGACGCGCGCCGGCCCGGAACTGGAGAATCCCGCGACGCCTCCCACAGGCACAACGGTGCCGTTGTACTCCGCTGCATCGGGATCGACGAGATAGACGCTTTGCGCTCCGAAGTCCGCGATGATCAGTTCGGAATGGTCTGGGGTGAGCGCCACGCCGCGAAGGTCGGCATCAGGCGGAGGTCCGTTCGGTGGAGGCTCGATCGGGCTGAGGAATGCCTGCGCATTTAAATCGAAAACGTCGACGTGGTCAGTGGCAGAGAGATAAATGTGCTGACGAGACTGGTCGTAGGCTACGAATTTATGTAATGCGGCGTTCGGAAACGTCTGGCTGGACGTCAGATATTGAAATGCTTTGGCCGCCGTTGCGGTTCCCACGGAAGATTGAATGGTGAGATCGGCTTTGCCCGCTGTTCCCGGCGGAGTGATCAGGATGATGTTTTCCAGCGCGAAGGGATAGGTGGGGTCAAGGCCGAAATTTGCGGCAAAGGCCGGTAGCGCCTGCACACTCTGCACGCTTGCCGCATTTCCCCCGATCATGGCGGTAATGCTGCCTGAGCTTGTGCCAAAACCATAGCCGAGCACGGTGACGGTGTCGCCGCCTTGCGGAGTTCCAGCGTTTGGAAAAACGCGAATGATGGATGGACCGTAACTGAACGCGGAAGGCGCAAGGGCGATCCAGCCATTGGCGAAAAACGCGGTGAGGTTTGTTGGGCCGCTGAATGCACTGGCGGGAGAGGAAACCTGCAATTGTGTGGCGCCTGCCGCTGTGACATGCACGGGATTGCCCGCGCCAAATTGCATTTGCGGGTTCGAAAGGAAATTCGTGCCGGTCATCGTGACCGGAGTGCCACCGGTGGCGGGACCTTCTTCAGGTTGCGCCGAAGGCACACTTGAAAATACTGGCGCTGCTGCAGGAAGCGAGCCTGGCTGAGCAGCGTCCAGAAACGCCACTCCGCGATTGTTTAGACCTATGAGGTTCGAGGACGCCCCGGATTCTTCTATATTTGTTGGCACGCCTTGCACCAAGATGTCAGGGATTTGTCCGACTTTCTGTATCCTGCTGGTGGAGAGCACAGAAACTACGCTGGCGTTTCCATACGGCTCGTCCACATAGAGCGATTGCCCGTCCGCGGAGAAGACTATTCCAGCGGGCCCGGTCGACGCATAGGCGCCGAGCAGGTTCAGGCTGCCATTCAACAATAAAACTTGCGCTGAGCCTGCCGCGGAGATGGCCACGGCGAACATGCTGCCGTTGGAATTTGCGGCCGCCCAGGAAATCGCTCCGGCGAGCGGCACCGAAGGCCCGGCGATCACATTGCCGGCGGCATTGAAGACCGCAAGTTCCCCGCTGGAATCGTTGGCCGCGGCGAGAACGCAAGTGTGATCGGCGGATCGCGCCAAGACACCGACGCCGTTTTGAAACACGGCGGGCGCAAGCGAAGTGAGATTTGTGAATGTGTTCGTAGGCGGATTCCATAGCGCCAGCAATGATGGCGTGGCCGCGGCCTGACGCAAACGAACCAGCAATTCCCCACCAGCCAGCGCGAGAGCTTCGGTGGGCCGAATGTAAACGACGCCAGGAGCGGGCGCAACGCCAGAGATGGGATAGCGCGCTTTCACCTGCAATGCAGTGGTGTCGATGGCCAGAATCTGCTCGAGATCGGTGCCCACCCACAGTGTGGTGCCGTCGGCGGAAAGGTCCACGCTGGCAGCGCCGGGGACAGTGATCGTGGTTTGGAGCACTGGATTTGTGGCGGAGAAGACTTCCACGCGATTCATGGCGAGGTTTGCCGCGTAGAACCGCTGGTTTGCGGAATCGAAAACGATGTGGCGGCGGTGAGGCTGGCCCGAGGGATTATCGACTGCAGTGACGGAATCGTCCTCAACAAAACTCGTTTTGGGAAGATTCGTGGGACCGGTGGCCTGAATCGCCAAGGAAAGCGCCTGAGAATGAGAGAGCGTACCGCTGGTGGCTTGGGCGCTCAAGGTGAATTGCCCCGTGGGAGCGTTCGAATCCGCGCCGAACAGAACCGATACACTGTGACCCGCCACAATGGAAAATGGTCCGGAAGGATTTGTGGTGACACCTGCGGGCAGACCTGAGAACGAAACCTGGACGTTCGCGGAAAAACTGTTCATGGGAGTGATGGAGACGCTGACAGGCGAGCTGGTGCCGCCCTGCGAGACGGTGACGGAACTCGCAGACAGGCCAATCGAAAAATCCGGCGAGGGAGCAGGCGATGACGGAGCCCCACCGGCTCCGCCACCGCATCCTTCACTGGCCGCCACTGAAAGTAAAAGGGCAATAAGGATTACATGGGCATTGCAGACCCTTACCTCCATGGCGTGACTCCATCGCGAAGAAACCGGCTGGCAGGGGGCAAGGCCGATGGGCGGCTATCGTCCTCGCCTAGTGGGAACCGGACAAAATGGCAACGACACAATAACCATCGAAGCGTGTCTTGTCAAGTTAATAAATATTGCAAGAAAGGCCAAGCAGAAAAAGAAACGGCGCCCCGAACGAATCGGAGCGCCGTGTTGGGAGAACAGACTACGCGTCAAACAAACTTAAACGGTCAAACTCAAATGGTCTTGGGGCCGACGCCGGCGGGCGAAGCCGTGCGCGCGAACGCGCCTGCTCCGGTTTCCTTTTCGGCGCTCTTGTCGATCTCGATCGAACCCTTGAAGTACGCGCCGTCTTCGATCATGATGCGGGCGGTCGTGAGATCGCCGTTGACGGAGCCATCCTTCTTGATTTCGATGCGGTCCTTGGCACGCAAATTCCCTTTCACGTTGCCGTAAACCACCACTTCCCGGGCAATCACATCCGCGGTCAACTTAGCCGTGGCGCCGACGGTTAGTTTGCGCTCGTCCAGTTGAACCAGTCCTTCCACCGAGCCCTCGATCACTAGATCTTCATTCCCGGAGATTTCACCTTTCACATGCAAACTGGGACCGAGCCGAGCCGTAGAACGGTCTGCGGTTGCTCCCAACGGACGCATAGCATCTGTACTCATTGCGGTAGTTCCCTCCCAAGTTGCCGCAGCTGGCTTTGGCGGCGGATTGACTGGAAAATTTTTCGATTCCGGCTGCGCTGGTTGAGGCGTATCCGGTTTTTTATTCCCCCACATCGGTCCTCCCAAGGGACAGCACACCCCACGCAGATTTCCGGCCCGGGGTAAGCAAACAATAGTCCGCGGGAAAGCGCGTATCAAACACAATAATTCATTTTCTCACGTGAAAGTAACTAGACTCAAGAACAGGGTACAGACTGTACCAAGGGGTGGAGAAGCGCAAGCGAAACTCAGAATGGGCTTAGTGTTGTTCCCTTTTGGTCAGATTCAGCGCAACCGGGATGGGTCAGCGCCAATCTTCCACGAGCAAGCCAGGAACGCGCGCGAATTCCTTCTTATCGCTGGTGACCAATCGCCCTGCGACACAATCGCCCTGCGCACATTGACTTGCCCGCTCAGCGCAACTTAAGATTAGCGCCACATGCCGGGCACAGATTCCCTCATTGGACAGACCATCTCGCACTACCGGATTGTAGAAAAACTCGGTGGCGGTGGCATGGGCGTGGTCTATAAAGCCGAAGACACACGGCTTGACCGCTTCGTGGCCATCAAATTCCTGCCGGACAATCTTGCCAGCGATCCGGCAACCATCGAGCGTTTCCGCCGCGAAGCGAAAGCGGCCTCTGCCCTGAATCATCCGAACATTTGCACCGTTTACGACATCGGCGAGCAGGATGGCCGCGCGTTTCTGATCATGGAATTCATGGAAGGCTGCACCCTCAAACATCTCATCAACGGATCGCCACTGGAATCGGAACGTATTCTGGACATTGGCGTCGACATCGCCGACGCACTGGACGCCGCGCACTCTAAGGGCATTCTTCACCGAGACATCAAGCCCGCGAACATTTTTATTACTGCCCGGGGCCATGCCAAGATTCTGGACTTTGGTCTCGCGAAACTGAAGCAGGACACGGACCCTCCCAAAATTTCTGGAGACACGCAGGGGGGCGAAACACTTGCGCCTGCATATCTCACGAGCCCGGGGAGCGCTGTGGGCACGGTCGCGTATATGTCTCCAGAACAGGCCCTCGGCAAACCCCTCGATGCACGCAGCGACCTTTTTTCCTTTGGCATTGTTCTCTACGAAATGACCACGGGCGTTCTGCCGTTTCAAGGCGACACTTCGGCGGCCATCTTTGACGGCATTCTTCGGCGCGCCCCTTTCTCCAGCGTGCGGCTGAATCCGCAGACGCCTCCGGAACTGGAACGCATCATCAATAAGGCGCTGGAGAAGGATCGCGACCTGCGCTGCCAATCGGCGGCGGAATTGCGCGCCGATCTGAAACGGTTACGCCGTGAATCTTCGGGACGCTCGGCAGTGCAGGCCGCTGCGGACCCGGCAGAGGCGGCGCAAGTTTCGTCGTCGCGAATTTCGAACGCGAATCTGAAAGTTTCACCTTCGTCACGGATACCCGCGGCCGGTGTTGCCGCAACCGCACCGAAGCGCAGGCTCTTCACAATCGCTGGCATCGTGGCGTTCGTGCTCGTGGTGGTTGGCGGCTTTCTATGGTTTCGCAGGAGTTCTGTCGCTGGCACGACGACCACTTCTGCCGTGCGGCCCTCCATCGCCGTTCTTCCCCTGCAGAATCTCAGTACGGAATCCGATAGCACTTATTTCAGCGATGGAATGTCCGACGAAATTTCCACAAAGCTATCAAAAATCAAAGGTGTCGACGTAGCGCCACGTGCCGCGATCATCGCGCTGAAGACCGCGGACATGACCGCCGCTGAGATCGGCCATCAACTAGGCGTGCGTTATCTCCTGGAAGGCAGCGTGCGCAAGGCGGGAAACCAGGTACGCATTAACGTCCAGCTGATCGATTCCACGACTGGCTTTCAGACCTGGGCCGACGATTTTACCGGTGATCTGCAAAATGTATTCGCGCTGCAGGATCAGGCAGCCCTCAAAATCGCCGAAACTCTTGATGTACATCTCAGTCCGCAAGAGCAAGCCGCTGTTCAGCAGCATTACACGCGGAATCCGCAGGCTTATCAGGAATTCCTGATAGGCAGATCGCTTCTGACTCAGGAAGATCAAATCCCGGCGCTAGAGGCTGCGCGGAAGCATTTTGAAGCCGCGTTGGCACTCGATCCAAACTATGCGCCAGCGCTCGCCGGCCTGTCTCACGTGGAAGGCTATTATTTTCGCGATGTGGATTCGAATCCCATTCATCGACAGCGCGCCGAACAACTTGCCAAGCAGGCCCTGGCCATCGATCCGCAACTTCCCGAGGCCCACGTGGCGCTGGCTCGATATTACGGCGAAAATTTCAACTATAGCGAAGCCGTTCGTGAAGCGCGGCTGGCAATTGACGAAGAACCAGACAACGCTCTTGCGTGGGATCTGTTGGGTTGGGCGCTGGCTTACGAAACTCCACCCGATGCTGTAGAAGCGGAAAAAGCGGTTCGCGAAGCTATTCGCCTGAATCCATCCATCTCCTACACGCAATATCACCTTGGCCGGGCGCTCTTTCTTCAGGGCCGGTTCCCGGAGGCCATGGCGGCATTTGATCGCTGCGAAGAATTGAGCCGGAACTCCAGCGGCGCAGATTTTGGCCGCTCGCAAGCGCTTGCGGCGCAAGGCCGCTACGCCGAAGCCATCACGATGATCCTGAAACGCGGCGCGCCGAAGAGCATGATCGACACGTACTTCCTGAGTTCATTCTATGCGGGAAATGGCGAAAAAGAGAAAGCTCTCGCGACGCTGCAGAAAGCTGTCGATATGGGCTTCCGCGATCAAGCAGCGATTCAGGCCAACCCTGCCTTCGCTTCCCTGCGCGGCGACCCACGCTACGAGTTGATCGTGAGCCACCTCTCAAAATAATCAGGGCGGCAGCGTTAGCCATTTTCGATAAATTCTGGGTGCGACGGCGGCCCGTGACACTAAGAGGAAGGCTTGTCGGGTACTGGCTCGCGCGCTAGAAAATCGATGGCGAATCGTTGGGAGTAGGACGCGAGCAGAGCTTCGATGCGTTCGGACGACGTGGACTTCAGAATGAATCCGGCGTGATGATACTTCTTGATGCGATCGACAATTTCGGGGTCGCTGTAGGACGACGTGTCCGGCTCCTGCTGGCGCGCCAGGGAAACAATTACGCCAGCGTAATCCTCGCGCGCTTGCGGCAATTGGTAGGGCATCTTCCCCGCGGTCACTTCCAGGTGCGCCCATTCGCGCCACAGATTAATTCCGGTGGCGGTTTCGACCATATTGGAAATGTAGGCGCCGCCTACACGAGCGGCTACTTCGAGGAAGTAAATGCGATTGTCGTTGTGAGCTTTCAGAAATTCCGCGTGAGTTACGCCGCGAACCAAGCCTAACCTGCATTATTCGTGAAGAGTGATTCAGCGGCTCTTTTTTTTGAGAGTGTGACAACCTGCGAGTAAGGGCAGAGGTAAGTGGAACGGGAAGACTGATTCTAAAGTTGTTAGTGGTGTTGAAGTTCAGGTTTTGAAGTGAAACGAGACACTCCTACCAGCCAGTTGACGTGTAAAAAGTTTATATCGTGGAGACTCTGGATTATCCGCTTTGCGCGCCCAAGCTCAAAGCGAGACGAAGGAAGCTATCGCGGTAGGGAAACGCTTGAGGGAAATGCACCACGATGCGACGCACCGTGGCGACGACTTGGGCTCCGAGTTTTAGAAAGTGTTCACGCAAGGTAGCGACTTGCGCCCGGGCGTGGTGGGTCCGGGCCAGGCGAAGGCGCATTTCTTGCATCAGCACATAAGCCGTCGCTGTCAGTAGCACCCGGAATGTGTTGGCCAAGAAGTTCGAGCAACTGGTCCGGCCGATCTGCATGCCGTCGTGCAATTCCTTGATCCGATTCTCGATGTCCCCCCGCTGACAGTAAACCTGCTCGTAAATCCACTGGGGATCCTGTTTTAAGTTGGTGACCACAAAGCGCGGGTTGTCCTTCGGTTCCTTGTTCGCGGCGCGCACCACCTCGGCTTTGTAGATGACCCGTCGTTTCCACGGCCAAGTCTTGCGGGTAGCGTATCGGCACTCGCCATAGACATGCTCGGTTTGTCCGGAGACCTCCGACGCACGACGAGCCCACTGCATAGCCGATTTCACTTTACGCTTCAACACCGCATTGGAAGCTAGGTTGACGAGGTATTCCACCTTCGGTTCGCAGTCCAGAAAATCCAGCACTTTCGGGGACGCGAAGCCGCCGTCGAGGCGCACCCGGATTCTCGCCTTAGGAAAAGCGTCCCCTACTCGTTCGATCAATCGGCGCAGAATTCCCAGCGCACCTGCCGAACCGGGCGCATTTCCGGGCCGTAGCACCGCCGCCACCAAGTACTGCTCCGCCTCGCCATCAAAGGTGAGAAAACAAACCATCGGCAAATAACAATGCGAATCGTAATGGCGATTGAAAAACGAGAGTTGTTGCGCGCCGTGGGTGGGGTCCTCGGTGGGATCCAGATCGATAGTGATGCGCCGAGCGCGACCATGCAGGCGCTTGCGATGTCGTTCAATGACCCGCCCCGCCAGCGCCTCTGTCATGCGCAACAGTTCCTTGCGATTCGGAGCATTTTCAAAACGCGACAGCGTAGGTTGCGAAGCCAGGTCTTCGCCGTCGACGGGATCCCGACCGACCAGCATCTTGTGGATCGGATCGCAGGCCAACCGTGCCGCGTCGTTGGCGTCTTCATATCCCAACGCGATGGCCATGACTCGCTGCGTAATCAACTCACACAACTCATGCTGCACCTTACCCGCTTGCCGGGCATCTCTCAGACAACCCGCCAATGCCGAAGTCAGGCCCAAACGCCGCTCGGCAGCTTGCAGCAGAATCGCTCCGCCATCGGAACTGCCCTGCCGTTGGTCAAACTTCGCAACTACCGGCCGATCAAAAATATCTGGAAAAAGGAGACAGTCTGTTGTGGTATGTTCGGACAAGCGAAGGCCTCACTTTTGGTCTCAAATCTGACTAGACAACGGATTTGTACCATAGCGAGGCCTTTCGTGCTTCTGAAATCATGAATTTTCCAGGCTAAACCCTGGATCAGCTTCAGATTAATTTCCTTTAGTGCCAGTGTGTCGGCAGAATCGCGCGCCATGGTGCGCGTGGTGAACACCCCGCCCTGGTGCGAAACGTCCAGCGGCGGCGCGCCATAGGTGTGAGCTTCGGCGAACAGCACGGCGCGTTCGGAGACTACGCCGTCCACGTGGAACACGCTGCCGGGAATGAATTGTTCCAGCAAATATTCGGATTGACGGTCGCCCAATTGATCGAGCCACGGCCAGAGTTCTTCCGGCGACTGAATTTTTCTCATGCCGATGCCGGAAGCTTGCGAGCGCGGCTTAAGCAGCCAGGGGCCGGGCACGTAGCCCATGAACTCGCGCAGGTCGTCGTAGTTGAGCACATGAATAAATTCGGGCACGAGGATGCCGGATTCGCGGGCTTGCGCGCGCATGGCGAGCTTGTCGCGAAAATAGCGAATGGTGGTCAGGCCGATCCCGGGGAGCCGCAGGTGCTCGCGCAGCGCCGCGACATTTTCCATATCGAATTCGTCCAGGGCGACGACGCGATCGATGTGGCGAGTTCGAGCCGCATAGCTGACCGCGTGAACCAAGTCGGCAAGCGGTAGTTCGTCCGGCATGAAGAACATTTCGTCGATCACATCGCGCGGCCAGTCGGCGTTGCGCAATTTTTCCACCGTGAGCAGCAGCACTGTGCAGCCGAGGTTCTTGCAGGTACGCAGGAATTCCTGTCCTTTTTCGTAGGAAGAAACGCAGAGAATCGTGATGGGTCTCGCCGCAGCCATTGCTTCTCCCGAACGGGGCACGAACCCAAGATGCCGGCCTGAAGGCGCGGCGCTACATGGCAAAGCTGCGCGGATTATATGGGATTAGGGGAGTTTTGTAACGCGACAGAGTTCTTGAGCTGACAGAGTGGAAGAGTGGCTGGTCCATTGACAACGTCATGTTTGGTGGCTGTAATGATTTAATGAAAGTCAGCGTAGCAGAGGCACAGAAGAAACTTGGTGAGTTGATTCGGGCCGTCGAATGCGGCGAGCACGTCACCATTTGCCGCCGCGGGAAGCCTGTAGTGGACATAGTCCCGGCTACAAAATGGGGGAAAAGAAACCGAAGTTTGACAGTCTCAAAGGCAAAGTAATTATTCACGACCCTAATTGGTGGAAGGCAATGACGGACGAGGAAGTCGATGATTTACTGGAAGGCCGTTTTTGAAAACCCGATGAATTCTTCAGTTCAGATCCTTCGTCGCAAAAAGCACTCCTCAGGATTACAAGCGGTTGGTGCTTAGGTCAGCGCGCGGGAAATAGGAATTGGAGGAAGGGGCCGACGCGTTGGGCCCAGGCGGCTTCGTTGTGCTCGGCGCCTTCTATGCGTTGGTAGTGCAGATTGTGATCGAGCTGCCAGCCTTTACCGGTGAGGATGTCGCGGAAGCGTTCCACGTCGTCCACGATGCGCGGGCCTTCGCGCGTGCCGATGTCCAGCCAGATGCGCGGAAGCGGTTTCACCGATGCGGTGGAAGCAAAGCGCAAAATTACGCGTTCGTTCCACCATACGGATGGCGAAAGCGCGGCAATCTTCCCGAAGATTTGCGGCCGCCGCAGACCAACATATAAAGACACCAGGCCGCCGAGCGATGAACCGCCGATGCCCGTGTTCTCCGCTCCATCCTGCGCGCGATATTCGCTATGGACGAACGGCCGCACTTCCTCCAGCAAAAATTTGGCGTAACGGTTCGCGCGGCCACCGCCGAGTTTGGGCGCACGCGTCGGCGTGTATTCGCCCAGTCGTTGCTTGCCCGCGTTGTAGATGCCCACAATGATCAGCGGCTCGACGCGGCCCTCTTGAATCCACTGGTCCGCGGTTTGGCCGACGTGCCAGTCCATCCCGGGAATAAAGGAGGTGGCGCCATCGAAAAGATTCTGGCCGTCGTGTAGATAAAGAACAGGAAAACGCCGCAGCGGCTGCGCATCGTAACCGGGAGGCAAGTAGACGATCAGATCGCGCTGGTTGCGCAAGAAACGCGAAGGAAACTGCTCATGCTTGACGAGATTTGGCGAGCTCACGGAGCGATAATGACCAGAAGATCTTTGGCTTCCACGTGTTGCCCCGGCGTGACCAGCAATTTGGTGATTTTGCCGCTGATCGGCGCATAAATGTTGGATTGCATCTTCATGGCTTCCAGTGTGAGCAGTTTAGCACCGCGCTCGACGGGATGGTTAGGCTGCACGGCAATGCTGCTGATCAAGCCTGCCGTGGGCGCGCCCACTTGGCCGGGGTTGGCGGCATCGGCCTTGGGATGGCTACGCTCGACAACGCGCAGAGAGCGATCGCGGACGTTGACTTCGCGCGGCTGGCCGTTCAATTCGAAGAACAGAGTGCGGGTGCCGTCGGGATGCGCATCGCTGATGGTGAGAAATTTCACGATCATGGTCTTGCCGGATTCAATGTCGATGGTGATCTCTTCGCCGGGCTTCAACCCGTAGAAGAAAGCAGGAGTCGGCAGCACGCTGACATCGGAGTAAGCCTGTCGAAATGCGTTGAATTTCAAGTACACGTCGGGATACAGCAGGTAGCTGAGCAGGTCGTCGCGCCGCTCGTAGTGCGCCACTTTCTTTTCCAGTTCCGCTTTGGCTTCTTCGAAATTCACCGCGGGCAGGCTGGCGCCGGGCCGTCCTTTTAGCGGAGCCTGGCCACGCAAAATAATCCGCTGCAATTTCTTCGGCCAGCCTCCTGGAGGCACGCCGAGCGCGCCGGAAAACATCTCCACGACGGAGTTTGGCAGCGAGACATCGTGATCTTCGCTGAGCTTCAACAGATCCACGGGCTTGATTTCGTTTGCGAGCAGAAACAGCGCCATGTCTCCAACGACCTTACTCGATGGCGTAACCTTCACGATATCGCCGAAAAGCTGGTTCACTTCCGCGTACGTTTTTTCCACTTCGCGCCAGCGATGGCCCAGCCCCATGGCCGCCGCCTGTTCGCGCAAATTCGTGAATTGGCCACCGGGAATTTCGTGCTCGTACAAACGCGCGGAGCCTGCTTTCGGTCCGGAATCGAACGGCGCATAGTAACCGCGCACAACTTCCCAGGAGTCCGAGCACTCGTTCAGCGCTCCGATGTCGAGTCCGGTGTCGCGTGGCGTGTTTGCCAGGGCTTCGACCACGGAATTGAGATTCGGCTGGCTGGTGCCGCCGCTCATGG
This sequence comes from Candidatus Acidiferrales bacterium, assembly GCA_963701055.1. Taxonomy (GTDB): domain Bacteria; phylum Acidobacteriota; class Terriglobia; order Acidiferrales; family UBA7541; genus Acidiferrum. The sequence continues at coordinate 4,456,058 of OY969563.1, forward strand.
AAGCGATCGCGCCATCCGCCACGTCCACACCCGCGTCCGCCGCTTTCAAGAGCGAGGCAGAGTTGATGCCGCTGGTATCGTGCGTGTGAAAGTGAATCGGGATGCCAATCTCCTCGCGCAAAGCTTTTACCAGCGCAAACGCCGCGTACGGCCGGCACAGGCCCGCCATATCTTTGATGCCCAGGAAATGCGCGCCCAACTTTTCCAGGCGCTTGGCCAGCTGCACATAATATTTCAGCGAATATTTGGGCCGTTCCTTGTCGAACAGATCGCCGGTGTAGCAGATGGCGGGCTCGCACACCGCGCCGGTTTCCAGGACCGCGTCAATCGAAACGCGCATGTTCTCGATGGAATTCAGGGAATCGAAAATCCGGAAAATATCGATTCCCTGCTCGTAGGCCTCGCGCACGAAATCGACAATCACGTTGTCTGGATAAGAGGTGTAGCCGACCGCGTTTGCGCCCCGCAGCAACATCTGAAAGCAAATATTGGGAACGCGCCGGCGAAGTTCGCGCAGCCGCTGCCAGGGATCTTCGTGCAGGAAGCGCATCGAGGTGTCAAACGTGGCGCCGCCCCACATTTCCAGGCTGAACAGGTTGGGCAAGCGCTGCGCCACCGCGTCCGCAGTCGTCAGCAAGTCGTAAGTGCGCACGCGCGTGGCCATTAGCGACTGGTGCGCATCGCGGAAAGTTGTGTCTGTCACGAGCAGGCGCTTTTCTTTTCGCGCCCAGGCCGCAAATTTCTTTGGCCCAAGCTTTTGCAAAAGCTGTCGCGTGCCTGCGGGCGGCGCAATGCCAGGCACGGCGGGCGACGGGGCTTTTTCGATGGATGCTGGGAGATTCTTCCCCTTCACTTCGGGATTGCCATTCAGGATTACGTCGCCGACATACGAAAGTAGCTTGGTGGCGCGGTCAGCGCGGCCGCTGAAGCGAAAAAGTTCCGGCGAATCGTCCAGAAACGAAGTGGTCACTTCGCTGGCGCGGAAACGCGGATGGTTCACCACGTTTTCCAGAAACGGAATATTCGTTTTCACGCCACGGATGCGGAATTCGCGCAACGCGCGATCCATACGCTGGCAAGCTTCGGGCAGGTTCGTGCCCCAGGCAGTGACTTTTACGAGCAGCGAATCATAGTAGGCGGCAAGCAACGCGCCGGCATACGCGGTGCCGCCATCAAGGCGGATCCCGAAGCCCGCGGGCGAACGGTACGTGGAAATGCGGCCGTAATCCGGCGCGAAATTCTTTTCCGGATCCTCGGTGGTGACGCGGCATTGCAACGCGGCGCCATACAACGGGATTTTTTCCTGGGTGGGCAACGAAAGCGGCTCTTCGTGCAGTTTGTGCCCCTGGGCTACGAGGATCTGCGCGCGCACGATGTCGATGCCGGTGACGACTTCCGTGACGGTGTGTTCCACCTGGATGCGCGGATTGACTTCGATGAAATACCATTTCTCCGCGTCCACGTCGTACAGAAATTCCACGGTGCCGGCGTTGCGGTATCCGGAATGGCGGGCGATCTTCAACGCCGCGTCCCAAATCTCCGCGCGCACGCGATCGGGGAGATTCAGCGCGGGCGCGACCTCCACGACTTTCTGGTGGCGCCGCTGCACGGAGCAATCGCGTTCATACAAATGCAGCAGGTTGCCGTGCTCGTCGGCCAGGATTTGCACCTCGATGTGGCGCGCGCGTGGAAGAAATTTCTCCAGAAAGACGGAAGCATCGCCAAAGGCGGATTTTGCTTCTCCCTGCGCTTCCTCGAGCCTTGCGGCCAACTGCGCGGGATCGTGTACCACGCGCATGCCGCGCCCGCCGCCGCCCATGGCCGCCTTCACGATTACGGGAAACCCGATTTCCGCGGCGATTTTTTGCGCTTCTTCGGGCGACGCAACTGGATTTTCGGTTCCAGGCAATACGGAAACGCCCGCGGAAGCAGCTAGGCGGCGCGCCGCGGTTTTGTCTCCCAGCAATTCCAGAAGCTCGGGCGTCGGGCCAACAAAGGCCAGGTCCGCCTTGGCGCAAGCGCGCGCGAGCGCTGGATTCTCCGACAGGAACCCGTAACCCGGATGGATCGCGTCGACATCATGCGCTTTCGCGATGGCGATGATTCCGGCGATGTCGAGATAAGCCTCCACGGGCCCTTTGCCCGCGCCCACCTGATAGGCCTCATCGGCCTTGAATCGATGCAACGCCAGGCGATCTTCCTGGGAATAAATGGCCACGGTGCGCAGGCCAAGTTCGTTCGCCGCGCGAAAAATACGAATGGCAATTTCACTTCGGTTAGCAGCCAGGAGTTTGCGAATCGGTCGATTTTTCTTCATGCGCAGGCGTCAGTGCGTCTCCAAAGGGCAATGCAAAATTCTACATGGTTTCACGAGAAAAACCACGCGGCTGCATTAATTGCGATGAATGTCAGAAGCAAAGTGAATAATGAAGAATGCATGCGGCGAGCGGAGGGAGAGGCTTATGGTTGGATGAAACGAAGGCTGTTGCCGTCGGCGTCCTTTACGTACATTTCCCGGGTGCCCCAGGTTCGATCGACCGGGCCGACGGCGATAGGAACGTTTTTCGACGCAAACTCGGCGTGTAGGCCGTCCACGTCGTCGGTGAAGAGGTTGGCAACGCCGCCGGAAATGCCATCACCGGAAAATGAGGAAAGATTCAGCCACACACCGACTCTGGTCACGCCCATGTAGCACGGGTCCGTGGTCGCGCCATCGGGACGATGGGCGAACTCCAGGTGGAAACCAAGGCCGCCACAATAAAATTCGATGGCTGCGGCGGCGTTGTAGATATGCAAAAGAGGCACCGCGGTTTTAAGCATGTTGCACCTGCGAGCGATGCGGGGATTGGGTCAGTGCTTCAAGAGCGGGGACGCAAAGCGAATCGGCACGCCAAAATTCGAACCGCCAAAACCCTTCACTACGGCAAATGTAACGCCAATCACCCCGCCTTGCCCGTTCAATAGCGGACCGCCGGAGCCGCCCGAAGTGGTTTGCGCGTCATAGACAATTTTGTCTTCGAGCACGTCGCCTATATGCCCTTGCGTTACCAATGGCCGGATCAGTTTCCGCTTGGCCAATTCTTCCATAATTAGTTTCGGATCGCCGCCGCTGGTCTTGACGATATCGCGGACGGCGTCGTCTCCCGCGCGCGCCAGAATCGCGTCGATACCCGTGGCGTATCCGAAGCTAATCAGCGCTTCGCCGCTGACAGCCGCTTCTTTGCGGCTGTCGAGCTTCAGCACCGGGCGCTTCAGATCCGAAAGGTCACCGTGGACCAGCGCCAAATCCGCTTCCTGCGAGATCTGCGAAATGCCCACGGGAATGCCGGTAGAGGAGCCGGGGAAATAGGCGGTCATTTCGGCAATCACCGGTTGCAGCCCCTGCTTCACCGCGCCGCTCAATTCGTTGTCTCCCCACCAGGGCTGCACGACGTGGTGGTTTGTCAGGATTTTTCCCTCGCCGGCAATGAAGCCGCTGCCGAAAAAGTCCGCGCGAACTTCGGGCGCCCTGCCCTCGGTGGTGTAAACGGTGTTGCCATCGCTATCTTTCAAGGGCGATCCATCGCTATCGATCCCGCCATACCGCAGGCGCTTCCCAGAATCTTTTTCGTTGAACGCCACGGAAACGTGAATCAAGCAAACGCTGGGAGCATAATCGCGGATGACCGCTTCCGCCGCCTGCGAACTGCCTTCCAGCTTGCTCAAGCGGCCCGTGGCCTCATCCAGCTGGTGGCGTAGCTCGGTGACATCGGCGCCATCGGGCGCGGAGATTTTCTTGCGCAGTTCGGCGGTCTGCTGCTGCAGCTGTTCTTTTTGCTGCAACATGTCCGCGTTGGCCGGATCCTGGCGCAGGCGCCGCGCTGAATCCAGCAACTGTTGTTCATTCTGCGCAGTATTTTCCAGCTGCGAAATCAAGGTATACGCGCGCTTGGACTCCTTTTCCGCCTTGTGAGAAAACACGAAGAAAATTCCGGCAATCACAATCGCCAGGCCCAAAAGCGCGCCCACACCGAACTTCAGGATGCGTTCCAGCGAGAACGCGTCACGAGTCATCTTTTCCGTGACCGCGAGAGCCTGGAAAGCGGTTTGCGAAACTTGATAGCTTTCCTCGGCGTTGCGCACGCGTCGTTCCAGTTCGCCGAGAGAGCGCCTTTGCCGCAATTGGGCACGCAAGCGGGCCAGCAATTCACGGTCGTCCCAGGGAATGGGAAGCACATCGTCGACACCCTGATCCAGCCATTGCGCGCGCTGGGACGAATCGCCGTGGGCCAGCAAGAGTGTGCGGGGATTGCCATTGACGGAGGGGGATTGTAGCGAAGAAAGCAGAGCTGGAAGCGTGCCATCGGGCAGCCCATCTGCTACGAGGACGATCTGGGCTATTTCTTTTTCCCGCAAAATCGCAGCGGCATCTTCCGCTGAGTCCGTGGTGGTTATCGCGTAGCGCTCGCCCTCAAGCAGGCTGCGCAGAGATTCCCGCAACGCCGGATCGGCGGCGACCAGCAACAGATTTTCCAAGGCAGGAGCCAAGTCGTATCCTCCCACACCCAACGAAACAAACTGATGCCGTTCGGGAGCCGGAAGTTTACATCATATTGGTTAGACGTGTGCAACAAAGCGGGTGGGCACAAAAATTTTAAACTGCGGGTTGTTGGCAGCAGAAATCTCAGTACTTGCGCAGAACTCCGATGACGCGGCCCTGCACTTTTACATCGCCGGCGGGAAGAACAATCGGGGCCATCTCCGAATTCGCGGGTTGCAGTCGAATCTTGCCGGGACCTTCGCGGTAGAAGCGTTTCAGCGTGGCTTCGTCGTCGGCCACCAGCGCCACGACAATATCTCCCGCGTTCGCCACCTGAGTCTGTTCGCAGACGACGTAATCGCCATCCATGATGTGATCTTCAATCATGGAGTTGCCCTTTACCTGCAAGACAAACGAATTGCCGCCGCGCGCAAAATCTCCCAGCGAAATGGTTTCGCGTTCTTCGACGGCTTCCAACGGCCGGCCAGCCGCGATTCGGCCAACCAACGGCAGTTCCTGAACGCGCCGCTCAATCACCTGCTCTTTCGGTGTTTTCGGCAACTGCACAATCTCAATCGAGCGGCTCTGGTTATATCCCCGGCGAATGAAGCCCTTCTTTTCCAGCGTGGTGATGTGCTTGTGCACGGTCGCCAGCGAAGTCAGCTTCAATCCTTTGCCGATTTCTTCAAAACTCGGGGCGTACCCGTGGCGGGTTTCAAAGGAAACCAGGTAATCCAGAACTTCCTTTTGCCGCTTGGTGAGAGCCATAAGCGCCTCCACTCGTCTGCTGCCGTGTTGTAACCCCGCCGGGAGAACGGTGTTGTGTTCGCAGCATCCCTACTGTAGGCGAAAAGAAAGCGAACGTCAAGTAGCGTTTTGGATACGCAGCCACCCCGCTCGTACTATTCACGCGCTTCGCCCTGTGCTGTCATCGTGTTGACTATGACTGCGCGTCCCCGTTCGGCCGGCGTAACGGCCGCTGCCACGCTTGCCATGCTCGGTTGCGGCACCGCTTTCTTCTTTTGGGCTTATTTTCTTCTGACGCTTCTGAACCTGCCAGCCGACACGAATGGCAAGCATCCGTATCAAGTCTTTCCCCTTGCGTTCCTGCTGATCGGGCTGGTTCCTCCAGCGGTGATTGCGGTCGGCATTCGTACCGGAATTGGTTTATTCCACTTGCGTCCGTGGGCCCGCGTGTCCGCAATGATTTGGGCGGCTGTGACACTTGTGCTGTGCCTGGCGTTGATCGCCTTGCGCCCCTTTGAAACATTTTTCATTTCCGATCGTTTCGTAGGGCAGCTTGAATCACTCAAGCAACTGATCGCGATTGCGTTCGTGATTCTGCTTCTTCCCGTCAGCGTGTGGTGGCTGTTCCTGTTCCGCACCAAGGGAGTCAAATTGCAGTTTCAAGTGGCGGACGCAGAAAACCGAGAGCAGCAATCCGCGATCACAAGCGAAATGTGATTGATTTGCCAAGAAAGCGGCAAATCCGAACGCTCGTCTGTGTTCGCCGTCACATTTGATTTCGCGCTTTTCCCTGCACTCTTCCGCTAACCTCTGGTCCTCCTTCCACTTCCCCTTTCCCCCTGTGTTATTCTTAGCGGGATAGCTCCAGGCGGTCCGGCGCGCTCGCTCCCGATATATACATCACCGAACCGCTACATTCGAAGGGGCTGCTCTCCTCTCCTTACCGCCGAGGAGGCGCCGCAAGACGGGGGTTTGACAAGCACCATGTCCACATTAATGGAAGTACCCGCAGGCAAAACAAAACGCGAAATTATCGAGCAGGCTGTGATCCGCTTCGCCGGCGATTCCGGCGATGGCATGCAAGTGACAGGAAGCCAGTTTACGAACACGGTGGCGCTGTATGGCAATGACATCGCCACGTTTCCTGATTACCCGGCGGAGATTCGCGCCCCGGCGGGCACGGAGCCGGGAGTCAGCGGATTCCAATTGAATTTCTCTTCGGGAGAAGTGCACACGCCCGGCGACGCAGTGGATGTGCTGGTGGCCATGAATCCGGCGGCACTGAAAGTGAACATCGCTGACCTGAAGGCCAACGGCATCCTGATTATCAATTCCGACAGTTTCAAGGAAAACGATCTGCGCAAGGCGCGTCTGACCAGCAACCCGATGGAGGATCATTCGCTGGACAAGTTCCGCTTGTTTCCCGTGGAATTGCAGCGACTGACGCGCGCCTCTCTGCAGCATCTGGGCCTGGACGCCAAGGCCATGGATCGTTGCAAGAATTTCTTCGCGTTGGGCATGTGCTATTGGCTGTACAACCGCTCGATGGAGCCGACGGTTCGCTGGATCGAAGACAAGTTCAAGAAGAAGCCGCTCTTCGTGGAAGCCAACAAACTTGCGTTGAAGGCCGGCTATTCCTATTGCGAAGCCACGGAAGCGTTCCAGACGAGCTACGAAATTCCTCCGGCGCAGCTGAGCCCGGGCTTGTATCGCAACATCAGCGGCAATCAGGCGCTGGCGCTGGGATTTGTTACCGCGGCGCAGAAAGCGGGACTAAGACTTTTCCTTGGAAGCTATCCCATCACGCCGGCATCGGATATTCTCCACGAGCTTTCGCATTACAAAGAGTTCAACGTGCTGACGTTCCAGGCGGAAGACGAAATCGCTGCGATTACTTCGGCGATTGGCGCTTCTTATGCCGGCGCACTGGCTCTCACGACCACTTCCGGTCCCGGCATGGCGCTGAAGACAGAGGCGCTCGGCCTTGCGGTTATGACCGAGCTACCTTTGGTGATTTGCGACATCCAGCGTGGCGGACCTTCCACCGGTTTGCCGACCAAGACAGAGCAGGCCGACCTGCTGCAAGCGCTCTTCGGGCGCAATTCGGAAGCGCCAATTCCGGTGCTCGCCGCGGCTACGCCCGGCGACTGCTTCTGGGTTGCCGTCGAGGCGTGCCGCATCGCATTGAAGTACATGGTGCCGGTAATCGTTTTGTCCGACGGCTACATTGCCAATGGCGCGGAGCCATGGCGCATTCCGAACGTCGACGAAATCCCCGGAATTCCCGTGAAATTTACTACCAACCCCGAGGGCTATCAGCCTTACAGGCGCGACCCCGATACTTTGGCGCGCCCCTGGGCCGTGCCCGGCACGCGAGGATTGGAACACCGCATTGGCGGCTTGGAAAAGCAAGACGTTACGGGCAATGTGAACTACGAACCGCTGAACCACGAAAACATGGTGCGCATTCGTGCCGCGAAGGTCGACGCCATCGTGCAGGATGTTCCGAATGTTTTGCCGAGCGGCGACGCGGATGGCGACCTGCTCATCGTGTCGTGGGGTTCCACGTTTGGTTCTATCACCCAGGCGGTGACGGGCCAGCGCAACAAAGGCCATAAGATCGGCCATCTCCACTTGCGTTATTTGAATCCGTTGCCTGCCAATTTGGGCGACATCCTGAAACGTTACAGAAAAGTTCTGGTGCCAGAGCTGAATATGGGCCAACTGCTTTGGGTGCTGCGCGCCAAATATCTCGTCAACGCCGTCGGCCTCAACAAGATTCAGGGCCGGCCTTTCAAGCAAGCCGAACTGGATCAGAAGATCGAAGAAATGCTGGGGCTTTAGGAGACCGCCATGACCACGACCGCTCTTCCGCCACTCACGAAAAAAGATTTTCAGACCGACCAGGAAGTTCGTTGGTGCCCCGGTTGCGGCGACTACGCGATTCTCGCCGCAGTGCAGGCTGTCTTCCCGGAACTGGGCATTCCCCGCGAAAACTTCGTCGTCGTTTCCGGCATCGGCTGCTCCAGCCGCTTTCCGTATTACATGAACACGTACGGCTTCCACACGATTCACGGCCGCGCACCGGCCGTGGCCACTGGTATTAAGGCTACAAATCCGGAGTTAGAAGTGTGGGTGGCGACCGGCGATGGAGACGCGCTCTCCATCGGCGGCAATCACACGATGCACATGCTGCGGCGCAATGTCGGCATCAAAGTGTTGCTGTTCAACAACCGAATTTATGGGCTGACCAAGGGACAGTATTCCCCGACGTCGGAGTTTCACAAGATCACGAAATCGACTCCGTACGGGTCGCCGGATCGTCCGTTCAACCCGGTTTCGCTGGCGATTGGCGCGGAAGCCACTTTCGTCGCGCGTTCCGTGGATGTTTTCCAGAGTCATTTGAAGGACACCCTCAGGGCTGCTGCCGCCCACCGGGGGTCCGCTTTCGTCGAAATTCTGCAGAATTGCAATATCTTCAACGACGGCGCCTGGTTCGCTTTGACTGAAAAGGAAGCTCGCAGCGAACAAGTGCTGCAGCTCGAGCATGGCAAGCCACTCGTGTTTGGCAAGAATCGCGACAAGGGCATTCGCCGCAAACCGGATGGCGACATTGAAGTCGTGGCACTCGGCAACGGTATCTCTGAATCCGATCTGGTCGTTCATGACGCGCACCACCCGCGGCCGTCCTACGCTTTCCTGCTTTCTCACATGGAAGGCCGGCCGGGCTTCCCGACTCCGATCGGCGTTTTGCGCGCTTGGGATGATTTGCCACGCTACGAAGACGTGCTGAACGAACAAATGCAAGAAGTGATGCAGAAAAAAGGTCCCGGAGACTTGTCCAAGCTGTTGCGCGCTGGCGATACCTGGGAAGTGAAGTAGCGCCTGGCGCGATCGTTGGATGTGCACGACTTTTGCGCTGCGATTGGTCAACTGCGTTCCCGTTCGAGGAGAATATCGCCCACGTTCCGTGCTGCGGAGGCTCGTCAGGTCCGTCTACCAGTTCCCAGCCAACACCCCAGCCCTCGCCTCTTCCCGTGCCGGTGCTGCCATCTCCGTCACCTGGGCCTTCGTCGGGTACGTTACCGCAGCCGATTTCGCCGTCAACGCCGGCACCGACACCCGCTCCGGAGCCTTCGACAATTGTGCGACTGATCTTGGGCCTTGCCGGAATTGCAATTTTCTTGAAGTTTCGTCGCTGAATACCTCAATCGCCCGTCTGGATTGGACCGCTTATCGAAAAAAGAAATACGCAACGTCAGGAAAACTTGCTTTTCCGATGAAACCAACTTTCCTGAACTACATCCAACGGATGCAGTTAGAATCGTTCCCATGGATTCGACCCCAAAATTAATACCGTTTTCCTTGCTAGGCGACGCTGATCCCGTGCCTCCCAGCTTTTATGTCGAGCAGCCCGAGCAGGCTCAAACGCTTTCTCTTCTTTATGAGATCAGCCACGAGCTGACCTCGATCCTCGACCGTGAAGAGTTGCTGCGGCGAATCGCCGAACGCGTCAAAAAACTGGTCGATTACCAGGTGTTTACCGTCATGCTCTGGAACGAGGAAGAGCAGATGCTGGAAAGCGTTTTTGCCAAGCGCTTCCAGCAAGCCATCCCTTCACGTTTCAAAATGCCGCTGAACCAGGGCATCACGGGCGCCGCTGCGGCAGAGCGGCGGACAATCCGCGTGGTGGACGTACGCCTGGACCCGCGCTACTTGCAATGCGGAGACGAAGTAGAAGTGCGCTCGGAGCTGGTGGTGCCGCTGCTGCGGCAGGATCGTTTGATCGGCGTGCTGGACCTGGAAAGCACGAAACCACACGCCTTCACCGCAGAACACGAACGCTTGCTGAACATTCTTGGCTCGTACATAGCGGTGGCGCTGGAAAATGCGCGACTGTTCGAAGAATCGCGACTGAATCAGACGCGTTTGCAGGACGATCTGGAAACCGCGCGCGAAATCCAGCGGCAACTGTTGCCTTCCGGCGCCCGCGAAGTCCCGGGCCTCGATCTGGCCACGGCGTACGTGCCGGCCCGCGAACTGGGCGGAGATTTCTACGATTTGCTACCGTATGGCGTTGGCCGGCTGGCCATCGTGAATGGCGACGTTTCCGGCAAAGGCACGGCCGCCGCGCTGTTTGGCTCCCTGGCCATCGGCATTTTGCGCGAACTGGTCCACGAAAGCGAAAATTCCGCCGCGGAAATGTTGCAAGAATTGAATGGACGCCTGCTGGCGGCGCGCCTGGATGCCCGCTTCATCGCCATGCAGTTTGCGATTTATGACGCGGCACTGCGCGAATTGAATGTGTCGAACGCGGGCGGGACGCTGCCGCTGCTGGTGCGCAACGGCGTGGTCACCGAAATCAACGTGACCGGTATGCCGCTGGGGCTGCTGCCGGAAGCGGAATTCGAGGAGCAAACCCTAACGCTGATTCCCGGCGACATCGTGGTGTTCGCCTCTGACGGTATCCATGAATCCATGAACAAGGATCTGGAAGAATTCGGAAGCGACCGCTTGAAAGCGCTGCTGGCGACAGTGGTGCCGGAAGATCCCGGCTACACAGTGGCGCAGCGCATCGTGAAAGCCACCGACGAACACGCCGGCATCGGGCGTCCGCCACACGACGACCGCACGCTGCTGGTTCTGCGCGTAACCGAAGACTCCGAATCCGATTTTTCCAAACTGCCTATCATCTACTAGCAGGCTCCTGCTAACTCGTCTGCGCTACTCGCTCCGGCCTCCGTGCGCTATCATCGCGTTTTTACCGAGCGTAGGGAGGAATCCGTGAATATCGATCCAGCAAACGTGTTGCCGTGGAGTTCGGATTGGCTGTGGAGTTTACCCCTGAGCGTTGCGGCGGTGGTCGTTCATGTCGTGGGGCTGTATCTGATTCGCCAGAGATTCGACCGCGTGCTGGTGCAGGCGCACACGCGGAAAATGAGGATCGTGGCGCTGACGTTTATGGCCGGAACGACTGTCTCCGTCACTTTTTTGCATGGCCTGGAAGCGTTCATTTGGGCCATGGGGTTTCGCTTGCTCCACGCATTGCCGGACAAGAAGTCCGCCATGTTGTATTCGCTGAGCGCCATGACCACCTTCGGACATTCCGGTGCCACGCTGGAAAATCACTGGCAGCTCATGGGAGCGCTAGAGGCGCTGAATGGATGGATACTCTTTGGACTTTCGACCGCGTTTCTGTACGCCATGGTCCAGGAGGCCTGGACGCGGCTGGAAAATCCGCTTGCCCCGAAGCCCAGCCCGGTTAGCGGTTGATCGTTACTTCGATTTAAGGAACGTGCCCTTCTCCAGATCACGGAAGGCGTCGCGCAATTGTTCCTGCGTGTTCATCACAATCGGCCCGTACCACGCCACCGGCTCTTCCAGCGGCTTCCCGGACACAAGCAAGAACCGTATTCCGTCGTCGCCCGCTTGCACCATCACTTCATCGCCGCGATCGAACAACACCAGCGAGCGATTGTCCGCTTCCGAGGGCGGATTCGTGTCCGACCAACTCACAGGTTCCGTGGGAACCGCCAGGGGATCGGACGCATTGCAGAATTTCCCGGCTCCCGAAAACACGTAGGCAAATGCGTGGCGCGTCGTTTCCACCGGCAACACCTTCCGCTTGCCCGGCGGGATGGAGACATCGAGATAAATTGGATCCGCGGCGATTCCGTCGACTGGCCCTTTCGTTCCCCAAAAATTGCCGCAAACCACGCGAACGTGCGTCCCGTCATCGTCAGTCACTTCCGGAATGTCCGGCGATTTTACTTCCTGGTAGCGCGGCGGGGTCATTTTCATGGAAGAGGGAAGGTTGGCCCACAATTGGAATCCGTGCATGCGCCCGGCTGGATCGCCCTTGGGCATTTCCTGATGAATGATCCCGCTGCCGGCGGTCATCCACTGGATGTCGCCCGATGCGATGGCGCCGCGGTTTCCCAGGCTGTCGCCGTGCTCCACCGTGCCCGCCAGGACGTAGGTGATCGTTTCAATGCCGCGATGCGGGTGCCATGGGAATCCCGCCAGATAGTCTTCCGGCACATCGTTGCGAAAATCGTCCAGCAACAAAAATGGGTCGAAGTCGGAAGTGTTGCCAAACCCGAAAGCCCGGCGCAGATGCACACCCGCGCCTTCGCGAGTTGGCTTCGATTGAATCAAACGCTTCACGGGACGTATAGACATGGGGACCTCCGGGGTAGCAAGTCTGTCGTGGAATGGTGGCAACCGTCAACAGAAGTAGATGGCGGGAAGGGTTCGAAGGATACACGACCGCTTGACGGCCATTTTATGATCCTAGCTTCTTTTATCTTATTCTGTATTATCATTAGCCAGGCTTATATATCCAATGACAAACAGCCTTTCCGTTATCACGTCTCGGGCCAAACGTCCCCGCCGCTTCATGCTGTTTGACCGCGCGGTGCTGGTGCTGGTCCGGCGCTTGATTGGTCCATTCGTGCTGTTCCTGATGTTCGTGCTGCTTTGCGTGTTGATTTACATGCGCCTGGAACATCTGTATTTCTCCGATGCACTGTTCTGGGTGGCGCATCCGCACGCGATCGACTATCTCCAGGTGCACAGGTCTACCAAATACTTTTCGCTGTTGGTGGCCATTGGCATTTTTGCGTTCGAAATCTGGTTTGCGGAACGAATCCTGCTGACGTTTGTCGGTCACCAGGGCCGGGAGGTCTGGAAATCCATGCTGAACGAAATGAACCTTGAGCGCGTGCGCGATCACTTCATCATTTGCGGATATGGACAGGTGGGCCGCACGGTGATCGAGCAACTGAATCGCGCGCAAATTCCTTACGTGATGATTGAAACCAACGAAGGACTTTACCGGCAATTGCTGCAGGAAGGCGTGCTGGTTCTGCATGGCGACGCCAAACGCCATACTGTGCTTCAGGAAGCCGGCATCGCGCGGGCGCGCGGGCTCTGCGTGGTCATCGACAATGATGCCGACAACCTGTACATCACCATCACCGCGAAAGCCCTTAATCCCAAGTTGAAGATCATTACTCGCGCCGGCCAGGAACGCTACGCGGAAGCCATGCGGACTTCCGGTGCCGACGAAGTGGTGATTCCGGAATTCGAAGGCGGAAAACTTGCCGGCCAACTGATCCAGAAGTATGTGGGACCCGGCCGCTGAGATTGGAGGTGGTTTTAGCTGCCCGCGGCCTTACTTCAACGGCAAGCGCGCGGCTATGAACTCAGACTCGTGTTCCGCCGCCGGCGGATCGAGATTCGTCAGCACCGCAATGACGTAACCCGACTGCGGACAAATCTCCAGGTCTCCATTCATCCCTGGCGCGCCGCCGCCATGACCAAAACACTTCAAGCCATCTTTCTCGTGCTCGAAGAATCCATAGGCATATTTTTCACCCCGGTCCGTATCTACTTTGCCGGTGGTCAACAGACCCGTGTGCTTCGCGTCCAACAGCTTATGGTCCTGCAGCGCGGTCGCAAACCGGAAAAGATCCTCTACCGTGGAATAGCCGCCCCCCGCGGAAGTGCCGCGATAGGGTAGCGTGTCCGTATTCGGCTCCCACGAACCAGGGCCGCGCCTCATATAGCCGACAGAACGGTCGGGCACGGACTCATTCTCCGGCAGCGAACCGGTGGAAATCATTCCAACGGGTTTATAGACGTGGTCGCGCACGTAATCGTAGTAGCTTTGTCCGGAGACCTTTTCGATTACGACGCCGAGCAGCAGAAAGCCGTAATTGCTGTATTCAAACTTCGAGCCGGGTTCAAATTTCACATCGCGCTTTTCGTAAAGGTTCACGTAGTCCTGCAGCGTTTTCAGTTCCAGGCGATGCGCATCGAACTCTGGTCCAAAGAAATCTCCCGTGCCGCCGGTATGCGTCAGCAAATCATGAATCGTCACTTTAGAGGCGACATTCTTGTTGGCATAGTCGGTGAGGTATTTGCCAAGCGGGTCGCTCAGTTGAATCTTCCCAGCCTGCACCAGTTGCAGGATGGAGACGGCCGTGAACATCTTGTTCATCGAGCCAATACGAAATTGCGTATTCAGCTGGTTTGGGACCTTCTTTTCGCGATCGGCCATTCCATACGCTAGTTCGAAAATCACTTTTTCGTCTTTGGCGACCAGAATTGCTCCGGAAAATCGGTCCGCAGCCGAATCGTTCTCCAGATTTTTCTTCAGCGCGGCAATCGCATCCGGCTGGCTCAAGCGCGGTATCGCGAATTCTGCAGGCCTCTCAATGGCCCTCAATTCGAATTTGGAGATACGATGCGGCGGGTCGGGCTCGACTTCCACCGTCATCCGCGCCAGCTGATCGCTGACCTTCTCTTTTACGATGGCGACAAAGCGCGCCGGTGTGCTCTCTTCCGTCTTTTGCAACTCAAAGCCGCCAGTCATGGCGCGAAATCCGAGCAGGCCGTCGATCTGTCCCACGTCCTGCGGCCTGTTTATTTTGAGATATGCCAGTAAAGTGTCTCGGTCACCGGAATTGAACGCGGCAAGCCATGCTCTTCCTTGTTGTTCCGGCGCGGGCACGGGAGCCGCAGCCTGCGCGCAAAGCAGCCGTGCGGCGGCCAGCAACACCACGCCCAGCCAGATGGACTTTCTGAGGATTTGCCTGTTCATGGATCGCCTCTTCCGCACTTAGACGCGCCTTCGCCAGGTTCGTCAGCTACCGAAGATTGCAGTCGAGACGCCCACTGAGCGCTACGGGATGATCGTCCCTTGCGTCAAAAAAAACAGCAAGGGATCGCCGGCGTTTGGAATCGCGTAGAGAACCGTGCCATTCGTGACCAGCGGGAAATTTCCCCCGTCCAGGTTGCCCGATCCATCGGAATTCACGACGATCGAGCCAAGATTCGGCACATTGGTGACTTTTCCGGTCGTTTGCGGCGTCACGGTGTAAGAGCCAGTTCCGGAGAATGAAAATGCGCCGAGAAAAGATCCGTTGAGCCCGTCCACATCTTCCGCTGTGCTCGCTGCGTAACTGCCAGTAACACTCCCAACGGTGTAGCTCGGCGCGGCGCTGGTCTGCGTTACGATCACGCCGGAACTTGCTTGCGGGTCTGTGCCCACCAGGAAGCCGGCGATTCCGTCATCGGCGCTCAGGTTCGTCAGATAAACCACCGGAGGCGTTGTCTCGAGTCCGGCGATGGAAACACGGCCGGAAGCGGCTTCCACGGAGTAGCTGCTGCCCGGATACTGATTGCTGAGATAAGTTCCGGCAAAGTTCGAGTAAAGCGTGGCGGTCGGAATAGTTCCTGCGGAAGTGGCGTTCAGCGTGCCGATCTGCGCGATGTTGCCTTTAACTGTGCCGGTCATCTGCAGCCCTTCGGACGCCAGAAGGTAGTAGCCGTTGAGCGGCGCCGCGGCATAGCTCGGGCTGGACAGCAAGGCACGGCCTGCAAGTAAAGGAGTAGTGCTGTTCTGCTGGGCCAGATCGGTGGAGAGCAAAATCAGGTCCGATCCATTGAGCACATAAAACGCAAAGTCGAACGTGAGCCTGCTGGTAGGCGAGAGAATCAGGAAATAGCTGCCGGTTCCCCGACCGGTGTTGGGGTCGATGATGGTGCCGTCGTTAATCAGCATGCCATATCCGCCAGTGACCTCGCCCGAAGTAACACCATTCGTGTCCACGTCGGCAAATCCGGCTGAAATCGTGCCAGCTGTATTTGTAAACGATCCGGCCATGGCCGTCCGCACGGTGCCCGGGGCCGTGGCGGTCCATCCATCCACACCAAACGCATAATTTGGCTGGAGAGATGCGAGAGTAAATGCGCTGGGAGCCTGCACATGAATGAAGCCAGAGGCATTCTTTCCGCTCGTGGACGTGTCAGACTCGATGATCCTGCCGGTGTTGTAAACCGTTTCGTCGTAGCCGCTCAGATAGAAACTGAACTGCACATTCGAAGTCGGCACAGCCACCAATTCAGGCTTGGCCAGTTTTCTGGTGCGCGCTGCGTTTCCAGGTTCCAGCTTCGCTGACGTTCCCTCGGAGCGAGCACTCGCGGCCGACGAGGCGAGCCCGGAAAACGCAAGATACAAGCAGCCTTGCGCGGAAGTACTGAACGAATACGAACTTCCCGCCAGGTTCACCTGCAGCTGTTCAGGACCGTTGGTAAATCCGTTGTAATCCGTGGCCGCAGCGGCAATTCCACCCTGGCCATCCGGTGTGAAGCTGCCTGCGATGTCAATCGGGTTGCCGCGGCTGTCGGTCCCTTTCACCAGGAAAGCGTAAGGGTTCCCGGGAGCGAGCGCCACCTCGTTTCCGGCCGGAGTGCAAACCGCCGTGGCTGTTCCAGTGATCGTGATCATCAAGCTTGGAGAGACTGCGGTTGTGCTGTTTGTATCCACCACGGTGAAAACATAAGGGCCGTATGTACCAGCGGTCGTCGGCGTTCCGGTGATCGCTCCCGAGGCGGCCAACGACAGTCCCGGCGGCAATGCGCCACCGGTAGTCTCCGACCAACTGTAAGGAGAGCTGCCACCGGTGGCCGCGAGCGTACCGGAATAAGCCGTACCGATATTTCCGTTGGGCAAACTCGTAGTCGTCACCGAAAGAGAGCTGGCGGCAATAGTGATGCCGAGGCTAGTGGAAGATGCGGTCGTGCCAGCTGAATCCGTAACCGTGAACACGTACGGGCCAAAAGTGCCCGCCTGGGTCGGCGCGCCGGCAAACGTACCCGAGCTATTCAGCGTCACACCCGGCGGCATGGGTCCGCCTGTCGTTTGTGCCCAGGTAAACGGCGCCGTTCCACCAACAGCCTGCAGCGTGGAGTAATAAGGCGTATTTACGAAGCCTTTCGGGATGGAGGTTGTGTAAACCGACAGGCGAGCCGTTCCGCCGCCACCGCAGGCCGCGAATTGCATTACAGCGAACAATACACCCAGAAAAACCGTGCAGGAATGACGACGATCCATTAAGCCTCCTCAGGCTTTGCAACGCAAAATCTCTCATTTGGCCGCGGCGGCAGGTTGGTCGACTCTGTCTGGCCATGCTTGGACACAGAAAGACGACACCCGCGGAACCCCAAGAAAAAGCACGGGACTAAAGTCCCGCCACTACAGGACACACGCATTGGAATGGCTTTCCTGCCCTTTGCGTTGTCCGCTGGTATGCAGCGATTTTTCCTACGGTTGGAAGAGTTCCCCGCCCTGTCCCGCTGGCGGATTCCTTCCGTAGACCCCATTTCCCGACCACACACCCGTTCCGCGCGGTGCGGCGAAACTTTTCCGCCGAACCCAAAATCCAAGCGCCGGTTTCGACCGTTTATCTTACCGTTTCCCGGCGTCGTTTGCTGCCACCTGACCCTGAACTTGATCCGTATGCTCCAGTGACGGCAACCACTGTTCGCGCAAGGAGGCAAACTGCGGCCAATCCTTCTTCGAAACCGGGTCCGAGGGCGGCAAGCCCAGCTTTTCGAAATTCAAAAATTGGCCACGCTGCGAAATCCGGAAATCGAGATGCGGCCCGGTGGCCAAGCCGGTCATGCCCACCAATCCGATGGTCCTGCCAATCTCAACATGTTCGCCGACGTGCACCAAAATTTTCGACAGATGCATGTACATGGTTTCGTAGCCCTGAGAATGGGCGATCTTTACCATGTTTCCGTCGCCACCCTTGCGACCGGCAAACTCCACGCGCCCGCTGCCAATCGTCTGCACCGGCGTTCCGATGGGCGCGCCATAATCGGTTCCCAAGTGTGGCCGGTACACTTTCAGGATGGGATGAAACCGTGCTTTGCTGAAGTGCGACGTGACCGGGGCGGCAAATTTCAGTGGCGAGCGCAGGAACGCTTTCTGCAGCGATTTTCCGTCCGCCGTGTAATACGCGGCGTGGCCCTGATCGTCGTGAAACAGCAGCGCCTGATACTTCTTCCCGCCATTGTCGTATTCCGCGGCAAGGATTCGTCCATAACCCGCGGTTTCCCCGTTGGTGTATTTTTTCTTCTCGAGCACGATGCGGAAGGTGTCGCCCTTTCGCGGATCAGTGTAAAAGTCCAGGTCGTAACCGAAGATCTGCGCCAGCCTCATGGCCACTTCCGCGGACTCACCCGCGTCTTCGACGGCGTTGAACAGCGAATCGTCGAGCTGCCCGCTGACGACGCTGACTTCCAAGTGCGACGGAATTTCCTTCACTTCGGCCGAAAAACCATCCGTGGCGGGGACAATATGCAGCATGCGGTCGGGATCAATCTTGTAGTTGATTTCGCGCAGTTCGCCTTCCACGGAGCGGCCCACGATGACAGGATTGCCCGCGCGCAACTGCCGCAGATTGAAGGCTCGTTGCGCCGCAACCGTGGCTTCGCCCGCTTCTTGCGAACTTAGCCCGAACCGCTCAAGAGCCATCGCGAAATTCTGGCCCGCCGGCAATTTGTTCGCGGTTGGAAGCACGATCTGCTCTCGAATCCGTTCCGCTTCCGCGCGCGCTTGGGTTACCTGATTCTGGAACTCCTTCTCGACTTCACGACGCTGACGCAGGACGTGGCCATCGACCGCGACTCCGATCAGAACCACAGCGACAAATGCACACAGAAATCCACGGCTCACTATTTCCCCCAGACGATTTGTCTTTGCGATGCTCCCGGTCCCCGGCCGAGGCATTCCCCTATTACGTATTCAGGATACCGCACGCATCTCTTTTGTCCCAAACCGTCGCTGCCGTCAATGCTTGTACCGCGGGCTGCGCTCAATGCAGTACGGTGCCGGCTTGCGAGTTTCCGCAAAGATTTGCGTCAATTCACTCACTAAAGAAGATGGGCGAGGCTATAAGTCCCTTGTCTTCATTGTTTCCCATGCATAACTTTCTGGCACGCCACTTGCCCATTCCTTACTTAGGGGAGTTGCCATGATTACCTCCGAGGTTCATCCCGAAGTTCACGTACGCAAACAATTCCAGGAGCCCGCATACTCCACCTGCTTCGAATGCCATCGCAGCTTCCACGCCAAAAGCGAAGACCAACTTAGCCTGCAGTTGTGCGATTCCTGCTTCGACGCCGCGCGGCATGTCAGTGAGCCGGTGGTGAACATTCACGTGAAAGTCCGGCCACATCGGCCGCATACGTTGTAATTCCTCTTTCCCGCTATTGCAGTGTGATCCCGTCCGCGCGGACCAGTATCCACGCCCAAATCAGGGAAAGGCGATGGCCAGCCTGCACTGTCCTGTTTTATTTTCTTAGGATGGCTTACTTGCCGGAAGAGACGTTCGTTGCCGCCACCGTTGCCTTCACAGGCTCGGCAAAATAATTCTGCTCACGCAGACGACGATAAATCCCGCCCGCCACTTGTGCCGCGGTGGGGCCCTTCACGCGCCGTGTATTCCCGCGCAGGAGTACGGCCAAAGCGATTTTCGGGTGCGCTTCATCCGCGTAGGTGACGAACCAGCCGATGCGAGACGGATTCGTGTGATCGTCGCAAGTGCCAGTCTTGCCCAACGGTGTCTCGTCGCCGCCTGCGTCGTAGCTGAGCCGCCCGGTGCCGTACAACACCGCCGCCAGCATTCCTTCGCGAACTTCCGGCAACACGCTGGCGATATTCAGATCGCGTTTAACCTTCGGCTCAAAGTTCTGCACTTCTTCCTGGGTGTGCGGGTACTGCAAATAATAAAGTGTGCCGCCATTCGCGAACGCAACCGCGATGGCCGCAAGTTGCAACGGCGTAATCTGAATTCCTTGGCCGAAGCTGGACATTCTGGCCACGCCGCCGAACGCGGGAGGCTCCGTGGGGAATGACCCCGGATGTTCGTCGGGCAGATTGTATCCGGACAGTTCGCCCAAGCCGAGCAGCCGGCCATAGCGGGAAACCGTGTCAAAGCCCATGCGGCGGCCGAGCTCCTCGAAGAACGCGTTATTGGAATGCGCCAGCGCTTCCGTCAAATTCATGTATTTGCGGCGGCCCACTTTCAGCATGGTGTCACTGGTGATAACGTTTTCTTCCAGCGCGGCAATGGCAATGGTGGGCTTGATGGTGGAGCAGGGAATATACCCGTCACTGAAGGCGATCTTCTGATTCACGACCGTCAAAATGCGTCCGGTGTTGGGATCCACGGCGACCACGGATCCGTTATAGCGTCCCAGCGCTTCGACCGCGGCTTGCCGGACAATGGGGTCATCGTACGTCGGATCATCCGCGCTCACGGAATCCGCGTAGGTGGGCGCGTAGCCGTGATAGCTCGATGGCGCCAGGTGCTTCTTCGATTTCGCTTTTTTCTTGGAGGTCGCGCTGACGATGGGTTTGCCGGCAGGCTCCGCAGCCGTGACAGGCATTGCGATCGATGCGATGAGCAACGCCGCGGCAACTGTTTTTCCCAGGTCCTTAATAATCATTGAGCCCCTGACCGAAACAACCCTTGAATTCCTACACGATACGAATTTCACAGACTCGATCGCCAGGTGTTCGAGGACTGCATTCCGTGATCCACACTTTTACTGCTTCATTCCACGACACTTACAGCTGTCTCAAAATGCCCATCTCAACGTCACACCGGACAGACATTTTCAAACTGAGACGTAGTCTACCGATTTTGGTCCTATGCTGACAATAGCTAAGTCGGGCCAGTACGCTTTATGTGCTTTCTTTTAAACGATTGGACGACCGTACAGTCCGTCTCGCAAGCCTGTCCGCAGGTTCTAATGGACTTGCGCGGCTGCTCGCGCTTTTGGCCGTTGATCCGAGGGCAAACGCGTCTCAAAAAAAGAAACGGGCGGGGTCACCCTTCCCCGCCCCGCCCGCTCCCTTCCTTCGAAGAAATCCGAAGTCTTAGCGCGCTGGTCGCGCCTTGTTGTCCGCAACTCCAGCAGCAGCCGCGGCCTTCAGTGGGGGCTTTTCTGCCGCCGCATTTGCTGCGTTTGCGTGTCCATTCGTTCCCGCAGCTGCCGGGTTCTGGCCGCTCGATCCGGGAACTTCCATCTTCTTCCGCAACGCGGACTCAATCTTTTCGCGAATGTCGGTGTTCTCTTTCAGGAAGACGCGGGCGTTCTCACGGCCCTGGCCCATGCGTTCTCCACCGAAGCTGAGCCATGTGCCGTTCTTCTCGATCACGCCTTTGTCCACGCCAAGGTCGATCAAATCGCCTTCGCGGGAAATGCCTTCGCCATACAGAATGTCAAACTCCGCTTCGCGGAACGGCGCCGCCACTTTGTTCTTCACCACTTTCGCGCGTGTCCGCGACCCCACCACGCGATCGCCTTCCTTGATCGACTGGATGCGGCGAATATCCACGCGCATCGACGCATAAAACTTCAGCGCGCGCCCGCCGGTGGTGGTTTCCGGGTTGCCGAACATTACGCCAATTTTTTCGCGAATCTGGTTGATGAAAATCAGGCAGGTTTTGGACTTGGAGACAATCGCGGTGAGCTTCCGTAGCGCTTGCGACATCAGCCGCGCCTGCAAGCCCATCTGCGGGTCGCCCATTTCGCCTTCGAGTTCCGCCTTGGGCACCAATGCCGCCACGGAGTCCACGACTACAACGTCCACGCCGCCCGACCGGATGAGCGTTTCCGCGATTTCCAGCGCTTGTTCGCCATGGTCTGGCTGCGACACCAGCAAATTGTCCACATCCACGCCCAGCTTTCGCGCGTAGGAGGGATCGAGCGCATGTTCCGCGTCGATGAACGCCGCTTGCCCGCCCAGCTTCTGCGCCTCGGCGATGATGTGCAGGGTCATGGTTGTTTTACCGCCCGATTCCGGGCCATAAATCTCAATCACGCGGCCGCGCGGGAATCCGCCCACGCCCAGCGCCGCATCCAAAGACAAGCAACCCGATGGGATCACGTTCACCGGCACCAGCACATCTTTGCTGCCCAGCCGCATGATCGAGCCCTTGCCATAGGACTTCTCGATCTGCGAGATCGCCGCTTCCAACAACTTCGCCCGTTCATCTGTCATTTCTCACCTCGGTGGAGGAAATTAGGAATTTTGCAATCGGGCTTCGGGCTCGCTCTCGAAGCAGTGCCGGGACTGCGCCGCATCTTCAGAACATTACGATATGATAACTATTACCACGTCGTACTTGAGAAAGCCAGCCTTTTTTCCCTTTCGCTTCAAACTAAATTTTCAACGCCCGCACCCATGTTCGAGCTCATGATCGACCAGCCGCGATAACGCCGCCCGCTCCCGCCGGTCCCACTCTTCTTGCTCTCGCCGGGTCAGTCCGCGCAAACGGAGCAAGTACTGGCCCCGGGTGCGCAGCTCCCGGACTTCAAATGCGAGTCTCTCATGTTCGACGCAGCTAAGAACACTGCTCCGCAAATCGCTCACAGGGCACCTGTTGAAAACTTACCTGCCCACAATACCCAAAAGGCGAACAAAAAGCAAACACTATTTTCGCCATACTTTCGCCCCTAGCGCCCTCGGCGCGTCACTTCCCATTTACCAGGTTTCTCGTCCTATACTACTCCCCCGAATGTGGACCAACTTTTTTATCGCTGCGGCAGGCGCTTCGGCCGCACTCGCCGGCCTGGCCATCGTGGCCATCTCCGTGAATATCAGCCGCATCCTGGAATTTCCGCATCTGCCGGCGCGTTCCGCAGCCACCGTTGCGCGACTGATCCTCATTTTAGTATGCAGCATGGCGGCGCTCATCCCGCAGCCGCCTGTGGCACTGGGCGTGGAAATCATCGCCTTCGCTGCGGCGGCTTGGCTCCTGGAACTTCGCTCCAACCGGCGCGCATTCCGCGCTCATGCGGACCTTGGCCGCCCGCGTTTCGAATCCCTGCTGGAATCAGTGGTCGGCGAGGTTCAAGTGCTTCCTTTTCTCGTAGGAGCTATTTTGCTTGTCACCGGCCGCGCTTCCGGCTACTACTGCGTTGCAACCGGGGTCATCGCCATCTTCATCTTCTCGACGCTCAACGTGTGGGTCCTGCTGGTCGAGATTCTCCGCTAAACAACTTTAATCATATTTATAGAACCCTCTACCACTTTTCCGTCCTAGCCAACCCGCGGCGACATATTTCTTTAGTAGCGGGCACGCGCGATATTTTTGATCGCCGAGGCCTTCTACGAGCACGTTCATAATATCCATGCAGACATCCAGGCCGATAAAATCGGCTAGTTCCAGCGGCCCCATCGGATGATTCATTCCCAGCTTCATCACCGCGTCTACCGCTTCCGGAGTCGCAACGCCTTCCATCACCGCGTACGCCGCCTCATTGATCAACGGCATCAGCACGCGGTTGGACACAAAGCCCGGCGCATCGTTCACCGCGACCGGCGTCTTGCCTAACTTCTTCGCGAGTTCCATGGTCGCCGCAAACGCTTCGTCGCCGGTCTGCAGCGCGCGAATCACTTCCACCAGCACCATCATCGGAACCGGATTCATGAAGTGCATGCCCACAAAGCGCTCCGGGCGCTTGGTCATGGCCGCCAGCGTGGTCACGGAAATCGAAGACGTGTTGCTCGCCAGGGTCACTTCGGGGCGCAGCAAGCGGTCCGCCTCGGTTAAAACCGCGCGCTTGATCTCCAGCTTTTCCGGTACCGCCTCCACCACGAAATCCGCTGCCGCGATCGCGCCCATATCCGTCACCGGCTTCAGCCGCGCGAGCACCGCGGGCTTCTCCGCCTCCGTCAACTTCCCTTTCTTCACCTCGCGATCGAGATTCTTCCCGATCGTCTCCATCCCTCGCTGGAGGAATCGCTCCTCCACATCGCGCAGAATCACGTTGTAACCGGCGCGCGCGAATACGTGCGCAATGCCATTCCCCATCGTCCCTGAGCCCAGCACCGCTACCGTCTTGATGGAATCGATCGTCACGCCGCACCCCTCCCCAATTTCCTGAATCGCGCCAACCGCCTGTCACAAACATTATTTTGCAAGTTCCTCCGCGTGAAGCACACTTGCCACTGCAGCGCGTGCACGCTCCAGATCTCGCCTGAAAATCCAAACTTCATATTCAAAGGTCGAGGGTTGCGGTCCGATGGGAATCCCAAGGATGGAAAATCGCGGACGCATGTTTACGATTTCCTTGAAATATGACGGGACCTGCTGGGCATCCAACGCGCTCAGAATCCACTTTTCTTGACGAGCACCCTTCCAGAACCGCAATCGTCCGTTCTCTGCATCCCCGAGAGTCGAGACTAAAGCAACATGGCAGTCACTGCAGGTCGCAAAACCATCTCGGAATTCAGCCGTACATAGAGGACAAAACAAAGTTCACACCTTCGGACCGCTTCCACGGCGAAATATCGATCGGATTTTCGGCCCAACCGGATTATATCGCCTGGCCCGTGATTTTCGCATCGCGCGGCGCTCGCGTGTCTGCCGCCCCTTTTCCATTGCGTAGCGCCAGCCACGCCACCAGCGCCGCATACTTTTCATCTTGAGACCACGGCGTGCCGAGCGGCTTTCCGAGTTCCGTGATTCGTTTCAGCAGTGTTGCCACTTGTAGTCCAAGCGATTGCGCCGCATCACGAACCAGTTCCCGTTCCCGCACGCGCAACAGCGGAAGTTCGCATCGCGCGCTCGCGTGGGCCAACGCGCCCCGGAACAACTCGCCATCCGCGGTGTGGATCAGCGCGTGAGACGCAAGAATGCTCTTCAGCTCAGGTAGCGGCCTACCCGAAGCGAGCAGCATGCCACACGCGGTCAAACGATAGTCGCGTTTTTTGAGCTTCCCTTGGGCGGCGCGCATCGCCCGATATGCCAATTGCCGCGCCTGCGCATTCACTTTGGAAATAAACTCGCGGCCCCGAGCGAACGGCAACTTTTCTGCTGTGTGATACGGCTGCCTGAATTTGTAGCTGAAAGTTTTCACCAGTTCCACGCGCTCCCGCAGAAGCACCACAGGTTCGCCCGCTTCCACGCACATGGCTACCAGCGCTGTCCAACCGGAATGCACACGCAGTCCCACCGCCGCATTTTTCATGGGAACCTCCTGGTAGGGGAACGGAGGAGCCTCAACTCTCCAAGCTGGCGAAAAGATTGTCAAGCGCACAACGCGCAGGCCACAACGGCGCGCTTATTCCGGTGGCTGGCCTTCCACGATCTCGCGCACAATTTCCCGCGCGCGCGTCTCGTCCTCCGGCAGCACATACAGTTCCGCGTGCTGGCCACGCCTGTCTACGCGGCAGCGAATTTCGTTTTCATGCAGAGCGGCCACCAGGAAATCGCTGGGCTCGGCGGACTCCGTCGACCACACCTTTACGGTGGCGTCTTCCGGAAACCAATCTGTTCCTTCCGCCGTGCTCGGCGGTCCCGGAATATTGTCTTCCTCGGGCGGAGTCATGCTTTCCGGCAATTTCCGAATCGAAGGTATCGGACGATCCGGCAGCAGTTGCACCTCCTGGGCTCCCACGTCCATAACATCCTCCGTGCCGTATGCTTCCTTCACCACGTTCTCGGCCCGCTCGTACATCGAAAAAGGCACGCCCACTTCAAACGCGGCATAGTTGCGCATGTTGAATAAATGATCGCGCCGGTAAACGGTGTTGTGAGGAATCCCCGCTTCCTCGAGCACACCGCACAATTCCGCGTGCACCCGCGGGTCGTCGCCCTTCCAGAACGAACAGAACGGATCCTCGTTCGGATCGCCCGGCCCGCCTGCAACGCGATATTCTCCGCCCTCGCCCGTCTGCCGCATCTCAATCGCGTGCTTCGGCAACTCCCACACCAAATCCACATCGCAATCCGCGCAATGCGTGAATCCCGCCCGATACTCCGCCCCGCATCGTGGACAAAACATTTCTATCCCCTATGGAGTGCGGCGGCTCTCCGCCGCTTTCACGACCTCAACCCTAGCGCTCCACGGCCCGTTTCGCACCCAGAATCGTGATCTTACCCAAGCCTAATGCCTTCCGATCCTGAAAGTCAGCAGTCTCGGCCAACTCGTCTACTTCCCAAATTGCACTTGACAATTTCAGTTTGTGCTGCAGACTAGTCTGCAGAGCCTGCCTCATCAGCAGCATTGGGGAAAGATGATGATGTCACAGGCCGCGATACCAATTGATACCGCAATGCATAATGCTGAGCGCTATTGGTATGAAGACGGCTTCGAAAATATGTTTTGGGGAATTCTGTTGCTCGCAGGGTTGATTTTCCCATTCGGCGTTGGGCCGCATGACAGCACGCATTTTTTTCTGAGACTGGTCAGCGGGTATTTGGTTGCGCTCAGTTTTTTGATTCTCCACCGACGTGTCATCGGATGGTTGAAAAGCCGGATAACCTACCCTCGAACGGGCTACGCGGCCCCTCCTCCGAGCGCTATTGGCATCAAACGCCACGATACAGGCTTCTGGCCCGCACCTTTTCCCACACCGGCTGAGGAAGAATACCTGGACAGACACGAAACGCTTGAGAAGTGGAAGTTCGTATGCCTGATCGCGATCTTTATACTCGCCCACGTGCATGCTGAAGGAATAAATCGATGGCTGGTCCTGGCGATAGCCGTCTTCTTCGGCGTCGTAGCGAAGTATTCGCAAGCCCCAGGCAACGCGGCCTGGGCTACATTTATTCTGGCCGTGATCGTAGGACTCGCGACAGCATTTTCTCCAATTCCTAACGATTGGCGATTCCAAATAATGCTTGTGTTGTTTGGCGGCATCTCACTTGTCATCGGAGTTTGTCGACTCGTCATATTTCTCCACCACCGCCCGAGCATCCTGCCCACAGTGCCATGAACGGCAACGGCATCAAGGACCTCTCCTCCCTCGATCGCATGATCCACGAGCCCGCGCGATTGATGATCATGACCATTCTCTTCGCCGTTGAGGAGGCCGACTTTGTCTACCTCCAACGCGAATGCGGCCTCACTCAGGGCAATCTTTCCAGCCACCTCAACCGACTCGAAGAGTCCGGATATCTGACAATTGTCAAGACCTTCAAAGGCAAATATCCGCTGACCATCTGCAAACTAACCCGAAAAGGGAGTGAAGCGTTTGCCGACTACTCGATGAAAATGCGCTTTGTAACGCAGGGACCGACCTCGCCCAACTCACAGTAAACAAATAGCTTACTCGTCGTTCCATCATTGAGCGTTCGATTCGGTGATCTGCTCTATTGCGTCTTTTTCCCCACCTTATCCGTATCCAAGATAGTATGAGCGCACAAGCATTCAGCTTAATGACTGCAAGGTCCCCGGTACTCTTCACCGGGCTCATGACTGACGAACGCCAAATCCTGGCTAACGGCCTGCGCCAGCGCGATCCAGATGTTCTGGATCGCCTGATCGAGCAGCACCAGCAGCGCCTGTATCGTTATCTTCTGTTTCTTACCGGCGACCCCGCGTTGTCCGAAGATCTTTTCCAGGAAACGTGGATTCGGGTGCTCGAGCGCGGCCACCAATACAACGCCAAGTCCAAATTTGAGTCCTGGCTGTTGGCCATCGCGCGGCACCTGGTCATTGACGTTTCGCGCCGCAAGAAATTCAGCAGCCTCGAAGAACTGGCCGATCCGGAATCCCATCAGCCGTTTGAACCGCCCGACGATCACGCCATTTCCGCGCTGCAGCTTCTGGTGGCACACGAAAATGAGCAAGCCGTGCAGCTCTCGCTGCTGAAAATTCCCGCGTATTATCGCGAAGTGCTTCTTCTGCGCTTTCATGAGGAGCTCGGGCTCGAAGAGATCGCCACGGTGCTCGCAACACCGATATCCACGGTCAAGTCTCGCCTCTATCGCGGGCTGGAAGCGCTGAAATCCGCCTTGCCGGAAGGTGCCGCATGAGTGAAAACGTCCATCATCGCGCGAAACAACTGTTTGACGAATCGCTCGTCGAAGGACTCTCGTCGGCGGATCAATTCTGGCTGGACGCGCATCTTCGAGATTGCGCCGAGTGCGCCCGCGAAATCGGGCGTACCCAGCAATTGCTGCGTTCGTTCCGCAACGTGCCCGTGGCCATTCCGCGGGACCTCGCCGCACGCACACAACTTCACGTTCGCTTGCGCGCGCAGGAATCGGCGCAAAGTTCGCCCACCAGCGCGTTGCTGTGGATCATGACCGCAGCCAGTTGGGTGCTCGGCATTCTGAGCGCGCCGCTGGTCTGGCGTGCCTTCGCGTGGGTTGGCTCGCAACTCAACCTGCCGAAACCGGTCCTGGAATTTGGATTTGTGCTCTGGTGGACCGTGCCGGCGTTGATCGCCGTGGCCGTCATTCTTCACCAGCGCTCTTCGAGTCATGGGCTGGCAAAGCGCACCGATGCGTAGTCCGCGTTACAGATGTGCGTTTTGAGCTTTAGCCGCTGAGGAATTGTTTTCTGGGTGCGAAAGGGAAATATGACTGACACATTCAACGAACGCCTTCGCCTGATCCGCATTCGCCGCAAGCGAGAGAGCACGCGGTTCCGCGATGAGCTCCGCATTATCCCGCGTTGGCTCGTGTGGACCTGCCTTGCCCTCTATATCATCGCGCTCATCATCGGCATGTTGGTGAATCTTCACGGCTTTCAAACCCACGGCCCGGTTTTCCCGGGCGACGAAAGTATGCGCAGCGAGCCCGCGTTGTCTTTTCTGGCTCTCGCCGGCGTCATCACTTTTGGTGCGGCGGCTTTTTCCGCAATGCTCTTTATGCTCGGGTATGTCTATCGCGATGCCAAGCGCCGCGGCATGCACGCCGGCCTGTGGACAATTCTCGTGCTCATTCTTTCTTCCAGCACCTTTTTCATCGGCCTGATCATTTATTTACTGGTGCGCGAACCGCTGCCCTTCAATTGTCCGAAGTGCTCGACGAGCGTCAACGCGCGCTTCAACTTCTGCCCCAACTGCAAATACAACTTGCACCCGGTCTGCCCGGCTTGCCAGCGCGAAGTCGCCGACGACGACAAGTTCTGTCCCTATTGCGCCGCGGAACTTTCTCATGCAGCCAAGCCATCGAGCGAGGCCGCACCAGGCGCAGGATCCAATGTTCTTCCCTGATTCATGCTCATCGGAGTCAGTTGAGATGCAAATTGGTCTGAAAGAATAGTGGAACGACCTGTTCTAGATGGAAGCGCGGAGGAAGCGACTTAGATGCGCTCGACGGCCAGCGCCACGGCGTTTCCTCCGCCCAAGCACAGCGCCGCGATGCCGCGCTTCAGGTTGCGCCGCTGCAATTCGTAGAGCAGAGTGACCAGGATGCGCGCACCAGATGCGCCAATGGGATGCCCAAGAGCCACCGCGCCGCCGTTGACGTTCACTTTTTCTGGATTCAGCTTGAGCTGCCGTGTCACCGCGATGGCCGCTACAGCGAAAGCTTCGTTTAATTCCACCAAGTCTACATCCTTGTCGCGATCCCATCCGGTCTTGGCCAGTAATTTTTCCACGGCTTCGACCGGCGCCATCATCACCCATTTCGGTTCCACGCCGCTGACGGCCTGGGCCACAATCCGCGCCATCGGTGGCTTCCCCAGGCTCGCCGCCAGGCGCTCGCTGGTCACCACCAGAGCCGCGGCACCATCGTTTGTGCCTGGCGCGTTGCCGGCGGTCACCGTGCCATCTTTCTTGAACGCCGGTTTCAGTTTCGCCAGCGCTTCCAGTGTGGTGTCCTCGCGTGGCGATTCGTCATACTTTATCACCAGCGGCTCGCCTTTTTTCTGCGGCACTTCGATTGGAAGAATCTGGGCCTCCAGGAAGCAGGATTTGCGCGCACGGATGGCCTTCTGGTGACTATCCAGCGCGAACTTGTCCTGCTCTTCGCGCGTGATTCCGTATTTTTCCGCCACCAGTTCCCCGGTCATGCCCATGTGAAAATTTTCGTAGGCGTCCCACAGGCCGTCGGAAATCATCGAATCGACAACTTTTTGGTCGCCAATGCGATAACCGGTGCGCGCATTGGGCAGCAGGTAAGGGCAGTTGGACATGGACTCCATTCCGCCTGCCACGACAATTTCGCTTTCGCCCAGTTGCACGGCCTGAGCCGCCAGCGCCACCGCTTTCAGCCCGGACCCACACACCTTGTTGATGGTCATCGCGGCCACGCGCGGATCGCAACCGCCCTTCAACGCCGCTTGCCGCGCTGGATTCTGACCAAGCCCCGCTTGCACCACATTGCCCATGATGACTTCGTCGATTTGTTTGCCCTGGAGGCCAGCGCGCCGTATGGCCTCGGCAATCACTTTGGAGCCAAGCTCAGGTGCGCTGATTGGCGCCAGGCCGCCCTGAAATTTGCCAATCGGCGTGCGCACAGCAGACAGAATGACGGGGGAATCCATAAACGTACCTCCGGCAGGAGCAGCTTTAATTATACAACTGCGCCGCATTGCGTTCCTTGGCGCTCATTAGTAGGGCCCGCCTTCCGAGGCGGGCCGTTTCGCTAAAAATGCACGAGCCAAGGAACACCGCCAGGAGCGGCTTTGCCACGCGCTAGCTGAACGTCTGTTCGTCTTTGCTGGGCCCGTACAACGACGGCACAGGGACGCCCGCGATGCGATAAAACGCGGCGAGCTGGCCGCGATGGTGAATCATGTGGTTCATCACAAACGTGCGCAACACTACGACCTTCGGCATCGTAAATGCCGTGTGCCCGCTGACGACCAGGCTCCACGGCTTCATCAACGCTTCATCACTGGCGCCCGCAATCGCCGCGCGCGAGGACTTCACGGTTTCGTCAAATTTCTTCAACGCTTCCTGGCGGGACGTCATCACCGCAGGAACGAACGTGCTCGGGTCCATCTCCAATTTTTCTTGCGAAATCGTTGGAACCACCCAACCCGCTAATTCCGAAACATGTCCCGCCAGCCTTCCGAGCGTCATGCACGTATCGTGCGGCCGCCATTCCGCCTTATCTTCTGGGAAACGTTCCAGCATTCTGCGCGTGGTGGCCATCTCGTGATCGAATTCGGGAAGTAATGCTTGTGCGATTGCCATATTCATCTCCTGGGAAAAATTCGTAGAGGTAAATCAGACGGGCTTTGAGTGTACTACGATTCTCCGCCCGTTGTGTTGCAGCCCTCTAACGACGAAGGAACTGTCGCTTTCGATTCACCGCCAAACGGCCCTTTTGGACCTTGCGCCCGAAAAAACCCCGGGTCACAATTTCGTCATGGCACTCGAATTCACCACTTCCCACCTTAAAGATTCCATTGACCTGTTCCGCTATTACAAGCGCCTCACCGAGCGCGCCATGGAACAGTGCCCCGACGAAGGCCTGTTCATGGCGCTGGATGGGGAATCCAACTCGATTGCGATCGTCGTCAAGCACGTTGCCGGGAACATGCGTTCGCGGTGGACCGACTTCCTGACCACCGATGGCGAGAAGCCCGACCGCAACCGCGACACCGAATTCGAAGAGCCCCCGAAAACCCGAGCCGAATTGCTGGCGATGTGGGAACAAGGCTGGAAGTGCCTGTTAGACGCGCTAACGCCTTTAACCGACGCGGACCAGTCTCGCACCGTACTGATTCGCACCGAGCCGCATTCGGTAACGCAGGCCATCAACCGCCAGATCGCGCATTATTCCTATCACCTCGGCCAGATCACGTTCCTAGCGAAACACTTTGCGGTCAAATCCGGCAAATGGACTGCAATCACCGTGCCACGGAAGAAATCTGCGGAGTTCAATTCTAGAGTCGCTTCCGGGCAAGCCTCGCAGCGCTAGTCGCCCCTCCGACGTGTGAGACAAAAATCCGAGCCTTAGCCCCTGAGGAAATTTCTTCCTCTCCTTTTGGTAAAGTAAGGGGTAGATGCAAAAAACGCTATTCGAAATGGGCAAGCCGGAAACGGGCGGCCCGCAATTGAACGAAGCGCAACAGCGCGCCATTACCCACGGTGACGGTCCCCTGCTCGTCATCGCCGGCGCGGGCACCGGCAAGACCCGCGTGATCACCGAGCGCATTCGTCACTTGCTCGAGACCGATTCTTCGCTCCTCGGTGAAAACATCCTCGGGCTCACCTTCACCAACAAAGCTGCGGGCGAAATGAAGACGCGGGTAGTGAAGGCCGTTGGCGAACGCGGCAAAGACGTAGTCCTCGCCACATTTCACTCCTTCTGCGAAACCATCCTCAAGGAGGTCGATCCAAACCGCCTTGCGCTCGAATCCGTGGACCATTGGATTCTTCTGCGCCGCAATCTCGCGCGCCTGAAACTCGAAAAATATCGGCGCCTCGCCGAGCCCGGCCAGTTCCTGAACGACTTCATCTCGTTTTTCTCGCGCTGCCAGGACGAACTGGTTTCCAGCGAAGACTACCAGGCCTTCGCCGATCAACTCGCCGCAGAGTTGCAAGCCGAAAAGCATCTTCTCGATGACGACACCGCGAAAGAGCGCGGCGAACAGGTGGCGCTGCAGCAGGAAATCGCTAGAGCTTATCGCGCCAGTGAAGAAATCCTGCGGGACAAACGCGCCATCGCTATTAATGGTTCCATCGCCGAAGCCGTCGCTCTGCTCAAGAGCGATCCCAAGCGCCTACGCCAACTGCGCGAGCGCTACAAACACATCCTGGTCGATGAATTTCAAGATACCAACATCGCGCAGCTTGAACTGCTGCACCTCCTCAGCGACGGCTCTCGCAATATCGTGGTCGTCGGCGACAACGATCAAGCCATCTACCGCTTTCGCGGCGCGTCTTTCGGCAGCTTCAAGCTTTTCCTCCAGCGCTTTACCGGCTGGAACGAGGGCGAGGACTCCACGCCGTATCGCGTATCGCTCACGCACAATTACCGCTCCACGCCAAACATTCTGCGCGTGGCTACTCAAGCGATTGGCATGAACGAGGTCAGCCCGGAATTTCCGAAAAAGGTTCTGCATCCCAATCGCTCCGAAGGCGAAAAAATCCGCATCGTGGAACTTGACTCCGCGGAATCCGAAGCCACCTGGGTTGCGGACGAGCTTGAGCGCCTGCACAAAGCCGGGCGCCGCTGGCGGGAATTCGCCATTCTCTACCGCCAGCATGCGCATCGCGATCTGCTGGTCGACCAGCTTTCGCGGCGAAAAATTCCTTTCGTGATCAGCAGACTTTCTATCTTGGAGCATCCGCTCGTCCGCGACGTGCTTGCTTATCTGCGCCTGATCGCGTTTCCCTATGACGACATCGCATGCGCCCGCGTGCTTTCGGCGCCGGCGTGGCATCTTGCGGCCGAAGATCTGGTGCGCTTGACGGAGCGCGCCGCAAAAAAGCGCGGCACGGCCCTTTACGATGTGCTGCAAGCTCCTCAGGGAGAATTGCCGTTTGATCCATCTCCCGCCGCCTGCAAAGAGCTTCTGGAATTTCTCGCGGGGCAACGCAAGACCATGCGCCGGCGCACCGCGCGCGAAATCCTCGGCGATTTGATCGAATGGCTGGAAGTTCCGCAGCGGGCCGGAACCCAGGACCGCAAGTACGTGAATCAACTTAGCCAGTTCGTGAAAGACTGGGAGCCGAAGAGCGACACGCGGAGCCTTCCCGAATTCCTGGAATACCTCGAATTCTTTCAGCAGGCCAATGGCACCGTAAGCCTGGAAGATGAAGCGCCCGGCGACGCCGTGCAGTTGATGACCGTGCATGGCGCGAAGGGGCTGGAATTTCCTCACGTTTTTCTTCTGCGCGTAAATTCCCATGCGTTTCCTGCCAGGGATCGCGCGCCGCTATTCGAATTTCCCGTGCGCCTGATGAAGGAAGAATTGCCACAGGGCGATTTTCACATCCAGGAAGAGCGCAGGCTGTTTTACGTGGCCCTGACGCGGGCCGAAGAGCGCCTGACCCTCACCACCATCACGGAGAAAAAGAACCGCGTGC
Source organism: Candidatus Acidiferrales bacterium (assembly GCA_963701055.1). Lineage (GTDB taxonomy): Bacteria > Acidobacteriota > Terriglobia > Acidiferrales > UBA7541 > Acidiferrum. Next base: position 4,489,918 of record OY969563.1, read on the forward strand.
CCGTGTTCATCGAAGATATCGTGATGGATCCAAGCGTGAAGCGCCGCGACGTTTCCGTCTCCGCGCCCAAGGTCAAACCAGCGGAACCGCCCACGACACCAACACCACAAACGGAAACGGATTTGTTCCCCGCCGGCGAAGCCCCGCCAAAGATTTTTGCGCGTATCGCACAATGGGCAGAGGTTTATCACCCATCCGTGCCTGAACCACTTAAGCTAAGCAGCTCCGCCGTCGAAAATTACCGCAAATGCCCGCAGCAATACGCCTTCAGTTACCTGTGGTCTCTCAAGGAAGGCCCGCGCGCCACGCTGAGTTTCGGCAGCGTGATGCACACCACCCTCAAGCGCTTCCTGGAACAACTGAAAAAAGGCTCGCTGCTGCCCTTCGAAGAAGTTCAGCGCATCTACGAGACGGAATGGAGCAGCGCCGGTTACGAAGACGCCTATCAAGAAGCCGAATACAAAAAGGACGGCCTGGAGCAGCTGAAAGTCTTTTATGCCTCCATCGCTGCCGAAGCTCCTAACATCCTGGAGCAGGAAAAAGCTTTCGAACTGCCCCTGGAAAACGATGTAATCCTTGTCGGCCGCATGGATCAGGTGAATTCCATGGGCCGCAACGACGTGGAAATCGTGGACTACAAGACCGGCAAACCCAAAAAAGAAGCCGACGTCCGCAAGGGCCTGCAGCTAAGCATCTACGCGCTTGCCGCAAAGGAAATCTTCGAATGGAATCCGGTTCGCCTGGTGTTCCACTACCTTCAGGATAATTCCACGCTGGTCACCACGCGCGACGCCAAGCAAATCGCCGATGCCGAAAAAATCATTCAGGAAACGGCAGCTGACATTCGCGCCAAGCATTTCCCGGCCAAGCCTGGTTTCGCGTGCCGGAGTTGCGCCTACGCGCTGATCTGCCCGGCCCACGAAGAATCCCTGACCAGCGCTTCGAGCTAAGCACCGCCACCACGGCCTAATAAAAAAGGCGCCTCGACAGGATCGAAGCGCCTCATCTTCCAAAATTCGCTCAGGCCGGGACTACTTCATCATCATCTTCTTCGGGGCTTTCTTCGCCGGTTTCTTCGCTTTCTTTGCCATGGATCGTTGCCTCCTCAAGTTTGTCGCTCGAGCGCGGAGTGCTTTACGGCGTGCAATCCCGCACTGGTAACACTCGTATACGAGCGCGCACGCCCAGTGTCAAGAAGATTCCGCGATTCTCGGGTGTTTTCCGGATTATTTCTGCGGAGCGAACGTTCCGCCGTAGTAGCCGTCACGCGCCAGCACTGTCAGCCCTTCGCGCCGTACGCGCACTTCGATGGTGTGGTAATCCACCTTTTTTTCGCCACGCGGATAGTAAATCAGGGTGTACTGATTGCGCGCCTCTTCGGTGATGCGCGAGTAGAACTCGGAGAACGAGTCGGCTTTCGCTCCGTAGAAGACATCTCCCCCCGTGTCATGAGCGTAGCTGACCAAACGGCTAAACTTGCGGTCAAAATAGGCGCTCCCCGTAGCCACGCAGTACACCGTGATGTCCTGCTTTAGCAATTCCTCGCGCACCTCGTCGTACTTGTGAGTGTTGAACTTTGCGCCATTCTGTCCGTCAGAGATCAGGAGGATGATCTTGCGGCGCTTGCGGCTGTCGCGATCCTTGAGCAGCAACGCAGCATCGTAGACCGCATCGTCAAGCGCCGTCGTGGGCTGGCCCTTGAGCGCCACCAGCGACCCGTTGGCTGCGGTGTCTGGAGCTCCGGGCGCGGGGGCGTTGTTTATGGTTGGGCCGTTAAAAGGATCGCCAGAAGGCGGGGCGGAGGTTTTAGAGGCAAGCACGGTGCGGCGCAATTGCGTAATCAGCGAGTCCTGGTCTGCCGTGAAACCTCTACCTTCGTGAAAGTATTGGTCGAAGCGGCAAATGAAGGCTTCGTCGTCCGGGCTCATGCCGCCAACGATGGAGACCAGGCTGGGTTCCACCTGCTGCTCGTCCTTTTGCTTCAGATCGTTGTCGATCAGCACCACCATGGAAATCGGAGTGGAATCCGTGTTCAGGCGCTGGATTTGCTGTTCGACTCCGTCTTCGAACACACGAAATTCATCTCGTTTCAGGTCCGCCACCAGGTTGCCATTTCGATCTTTCACGGTGACGGGCACCACGACGATCGAAGTTGTAGTGGAAATCGTTCCCTGGCGCGGCAGCTGCCCTGGAGCCTGTGTCCCCGGTGCGGGAATCGTCGGCGCGGGACTTGCGGGAGGGGGAGGAGTGGGATTTTGCCCCTGCGCGCGGCCAACGCTGAAAAGAACAGCCGCAGCTGCACCCGCGAGAGCGATTTTTCGTAGACTTTTCATAGTGAACGGGCCAAACTTTCCATGGCCAGAATGTTCGATACCACTCCGGCTGCATTAGTAAGACGCATCCCTGCGGGCTGGTCGTTGCATCGAACATCTGCAGCAGCCACCGGCACAGTGAAACGCAGTATCAGGACCTGGCCAACTGAATCGGTCGAGCCAGAACTTCTCTAAGGATACCCAGAAACCGTGACATTCGGGAATGCGAAGATTCAGTTTATCCACAGAACAGGACTGCGAGCCTTGGCGTGTGCCGCGGCCCTCTCTATAGCCGTGCCGGTGTTGCCGCAGCAGGCGCAGGAGCCGGCTCAGGCCCCAACTATTAAGGCCGAAGTAAACCTGGTCAACATTTTTGCCACCGTCCGCGACAAGAACAAGCGCATTGTCACCGACCTGAAGCAGGACAATTTTAAGGTCTTCGAGGACAACCACGAAGAAACCATCTCCTTCTTCTCCAAAGAGATGAATCTTCCCATCACCCTGGGCCTGCTTCTGGACACCTCTGGCAGCGAGCAATATATGCTCGGAGCGATTCAGGACGCCGGAGCGCGCTTTCTGCATCGCGTGCTGCGCAAGGGCGATGAAGCGATGATTATGTCGTTCGACACCGACGTTGACCTGCTGGCGGATTTCACGGATGACCGCGGCATACTCGACCGCGCCATCAACAAGGCGCGCATCAACACGCCTGGCGGCGGCTACATTGCCGGAAACCCGGGACCGGTCGGCGGGCAGGATATGGTCGGCACCGCACTATACGATGCCATTTATCTGGCTTGCGGTGAAAAGTTGAATGGAGAAGCCGGCCGTAAAGCCATTGTTGTGGTAACGGACGCGGAAGATGAAGGCAGCAAGGTGCGGCTGGAAGAAGCCATTGAAGCGGCGCAAAAGACCGACACGGTAATACACGTGCTGTTTGTCGCGGACCGCCATTTCGGCGGCGGCCGGCCCGACGTGGCTCACAAACTGGCCGAGGAAACCGGCGGCCGGATGATCGCCGTCAACTCCGACAAGAAATTCGAAGAAGCCTTCGACCAGATCTCCGAAGAGCTGCGCAGCCAGTACACGCTCGGCTACTACCCGAGCAACACCACCAAGGACGGCAAGTTCCGCAAAATCCGTGTTGACGTGGATAATCACGAATTTAAGGTGCTAGCGCGCAAGGGCTACTACGCTCCCAAAGCTCGCGGCTGATCCCGCTCTTAAACTGTTCGACAAAGCATCGCATTGACCCCAAGCCATGCGTTGGCTAGTATCGCTAGGCGAGATTTTTCCATCTATTAAAGCGTCCTATGATCAACGAAGTTGTCGGTCACTATCGAATCCTGCGCCCGCTTGGCAGCGGCGGCATGGGACTCGTCTATGAAGCTGAAGATACGAAGCTGGGACGCCGCGTAGCGCTGAAGTTCCTGCAGGACAGCAGCCTCAAAGATCCGTCCGCGGTGGAACGCTTCCTTCGCGAAGCGCGTTCCGCCTCCGCCCTGAACCATCCCGGCATCTGCATCATCCATGCAATCGAGGAAAACGAAGGGCAAACCTTCATCGCCATGGAACTGCTCGAAGGCGAGTCGCTCGAGAAGGTTCTGTCTCGCGGGCCGATGCCCGTCGCGCGCACGATCGCTCTCGGGGTTGAGTTGGCCGATGCTCTGGATGCCGCGCACAAAAAAGGCATCATCCATCGGGACATCAAGCCCGCGAACATCTTTATCACCGATCGCGGCAACGCCAAGATCCTCGACTTTGGCTTGGCGAAACTCCTGGAACCTGAAGGCTCGATCGAAGGCGAAACGATTGCCCCTTCGCATGACGCTTTTCTCACCAGCCCCGGCACCACGGTTGGAACGATTGCTTACATGTCTCCCGAGCAGGCTCGGGGTGAACCTCTCGACTCTCGCAGCGATCTGTTTTCCCTCGGCTCGGTTCTCTACCAAGCGGTCACGGGCGTGCTGCCCTTTCCCGGTTCCACCAGCGCCGTGATTTTCGGCAACATTCTTCATAGCGCCCCGGTTTCTCCCGTGGAGCTCAACGGCGACGTGCCGGCCGAACTTGAGCGCATCCTTAATAAGCTGCTGGAGAAAGACAAAGATCTGCGTTACCAGGTGGCCGCCGAGGTTCGCGCCGACCTTAAGCGCCTGCAGCGCGAACTCGATCCCAACCGCGTGAGTTCCGATTCCACCGTATCCGCCGCCGCGCGATCCAGCACAACGGTGCGCCCTGCAAGTGGCGCTTCCGCCGTGGCTGGGTCTGCGACGGGCGTAGCTGGGAGCAAGTCGCCTTCAGGCAGCGGGAAAGTGTTGGCGGAAGCATCCCAGAAAAACAAGCTTGGCGCCGGAGCGCTTGCCCTCGGGTTTATCGTGCTGGCGGCCGCGGCGGCTTACGGCGTCTATACCTTCATCAAGATGGGAGAAAAGCCCAAAGCGCTTCCCTTTGCGAAATTCTCCATCGAAAACGTCACCAACAATGGGCACATCTCCCAAGTGGCCATTTCGCCCGATGGCAAATATCTTTTGCAGGCTCTGGAAGAAAATGGCGAGCAATCTCTGTGGCTGCATCACATTCCTTCCATGACGAACAAGCAGGTGTTGGCGCCGGAACGCACGCTCTATCAGGGACTTTCCTTCTCGCCTGACGGCAACTACATCTATTTCCTGCGCCGCGATGAATCCAACGAATCCGAATCGCAGCTATACAGCGCTTCCGTTCTGGGTGGCGCCCCGCGTGTCGTTGTGGAAGACGTGGACAGCCCTATCTCGTTTTCGCCGGATGGCTCGCATTTTGTTTTTCTCCGCGAATTGCACGATTCGCCCAACTGGGATCTGTGGCTAGCCAAGAACGACGGCACCATTGAGAAAGCCATCTTCCGCAACCACGTCTTGCTGAGCGACAGCCATGTTCCGGCGTGGTCTCCCGACGGGAAAGTCATCATCATTCCCATCGTGCAGCCCACCAAACAGGCACTGGGTGGGTTAATGGCTGTGGACCCGGCGAACGGGACAGATCAATTCGTCGCAATTTCCCCGGACCATATCTACCACGGGCCCGTTTGGGTGCCCGATGGAAGCGCGTTGATCGCCACAGCCATGCAAACGGATGTCGAACATTTACAGGCACAAATCGGCTATCTGAACTATCCCAGCGGCGAATACCGTCAGATTACTTCGGACACCAACGACTACAGCAACGTGGGCATGGCGAAAGACGGGAAGACTCTCGTGGCGCTGCAGAGCAAACTTCGTTTCGCACTCGCCATTGCTCCCGCCAGCAATCCCGATCAATTACAAGCGATCCCTCTACAATCAGAAACGCCCCTGTGGCGATGGAGATGGATGCCGGACGGACGCTTGCTGGTGCCGCAGGCTGGAAGCCTGAAGGCCATCACCGCGAAAGGGGAAGAGACCACGCTTTTCTCCGATGGCAAACACCTTGCCGATCAGGTGGCGGTGTGCGGCGAAGGAAAATACATTGTTTTTCGGCAGATCGGGCGGCCCGGAGACCCGGCTTCGGCGAACTTGTCTCGCATGGATCTGAACGGCGCCAATGTGAGGCAATTGAGCAATGGCCGGAATGACCGCGAACCGCTTTGTTCGAAAACGGATAATTGGGTCTATTACGTGGACAACGCCGACAATCGCTACGTGAAGCGCATCTCCATCGATGGTGGCACGCCGGAAACCGTCGTGAAATATGCGGTGGGCGCCTACGCTCTTTCTCCAGACGGAAAGCAAATCGCGTCGTTTGAGGTGCGCGAACTGGACCACAAGTTGATGCTGCGCGTGGACAACGTCGAAACTCAGAAGATGGCTTACAGCGATATCGACCAGCGCGCTTTGCCTGGTGGATTGGCGTTCGCGCCCGACGGCAAAGCCGTCTACTATCTGGTTCGTGAAAAGGGTGTGGACAATCTCTGGCTGCAGCCGCTCGACGGCAAACCTCACCGCCAAATCACGCACTTCACAAAAGATAAAATCTTCCGATTTGCCTTCTCCCAAGACGGCTCACAAATCGCCATTCAGTCTGGCAATGTAGAATCTGACGCAGTCCTGCTCCACGACGAATCCAAGTAACACCACCGCGATCTACTGCCCCGTGCCCACAGCCTTCGTGCCGGTATTATTCACGCGCGCATAGTAGCCGCGCCGCGCGCGTACCTGGTACCCCTTGTGTTCTGGAACTTCGACCTTGATGTTGTGGTAGCGCCCATCCACCGAATGATTCGTCGGGTTATAGGCGATGGAATATTGGTTACGCAATTCTTCGCCAATGTCCTGGAAAGACTGGTCCAAGTCGTCCACGTGATACGGATAAAAGGCCCGGCCGCCGGTTTCGTCGGCAAGGTCCTGCAGAATTTTGTCGCCTTCGGTTAAATGATATTTGCGGTTGCCGCTGTTTGCCTTGCTCGGATCGTCCAGCGTCACCCACTGGGTGCTGGTGCTGATCGTGTAGATCACCACGCTGGTCCGCTGCGCCATCTCGATGGCTTCGGAGCGCGTGTGGGTCGACAGGTTGTCTTCGCCATCGCTGATCAAAATCATCACGCGGCGCACCACGTCTGGCTGGTCGCCCGGTGGCCGCGGCGGATGACTGAGCTCCTTAAAGCACGCCTCAAAGATTGCGTCATAAACCGCAGTGCCGCCACCCGCGCGTGTCCGCAAAATGTGATCGCGCAACAGGCCAGTGTCTCCGGTGAATCCCTGGACAACTTGCGGCTCATCGTCGAAGGTCATCACAAACGCTTCGTCCTTATTCCGACGCAACACGCTGTATAGGAAATTGTTGGCGGCATCCTGTTCGAACTTCAGCCGGTCCCGGATGCTGTTGGAAGTGTCCATCAGCATGCCGATGCGCAATGGCAGATCGCTTTGCTTGCTGAAATAACGGATGTCCTGTGGGACGTTGTCGTCCAGCACCTTGAAATCCTGTTTTTCCAGACCCGAAACCAGCTTGTTCCGCCGGTCCAGCACCGTGAACAGCACGTCCACCAGGTTGACCGTCACCGGAATCGTGGTTTGGCTCTTCTGGATCGGTTCTTGGTCCGCGGGCTTTGCCGCAGGCGGCGTGGCTGGCGCGGGAGGATTCTGGGGCTGCTGCTGCGCAAAAAAGGGCACGATCCCGCAGGACAGCAGGATCAACAATAAAGCGAGTGATTTGGTTCGCATGTGCTCCGATTATAAGAAGCCCTGTAGTGCAGCGTCAATTCGCCCTTGGCTCTCGCCGGCGGCAGCGATCAGCTTCGCCAGGTATTCGCGTAGTTCGACCGGCAAAGGCGCGGACAATTCGATGAGCTTGCCGCTGTGCGGCTGGGCGAACCCGATCTTCGCCGCATGCAGAAAATTGCGGCCCAGCGCGGGAAGCGTCGTGCGTCCAACGTGCAATTGACCCGCCGCGCCGTACAATGTGTCGCCCACAACCGGATGGCGCAGCGCGGAAAAGTGCACGCGAATCTGATGGGTTCGCCCGGTGTGCAAGTGCAATTCCAGCAAGCTCGTCGAATCGATCTTTGCGAGCACGCGCCAGTCCGTCCTTGCCGGCCGCGAATTGCGCAGCAACAGCGCGCGTGTCGCCGTCATGCGCGTGCGCCGGTTCGGATCGCGCGCAATCGCCAGCTCAATGCGTCCGCGTTCTTCCTCCAGGATTCCCTGCACCAGAGCGATGTATATTTTCCGGATCGCGCGCTGCCGGAAAGCTTCGGAGAGTTTCGCGTGCGCGAAGTCATTTTTCGCCACCAACAGGATCCCGGAGGTTTCCTTATCCAACCGGTGCACGATCCCCGGCCGCACCGGATCATCACTTTGCGAAAGCTGCTGCCCGCACCCCAGAAGCGCATTCACCAACGTGCCGTGCGAGTTCCCCGCCCCGGCGTGAACGCTCATCCCCGCCGGCTTGTGGATGGCGATCACGTCGTCATCTTCATACAAGACATCGAGCGGAATCGCTTCGGGCTCCGCCTGCAGCGGCGGACGTTCCTGCGGCACTACGCGAATCAGGTCGTTCGCATGCACTTTGTGCGAATCCTTCGCGGCTTTGCCGTTCAGAAGCACCAACCCTTCCTCAATCAATTCCTGCACCCGCGTCCGCGAAAGCTCTGGAAAATGCTGTACCACCACGCGGTCCAGGCGCAGCCCGGCCTCCTCCATCGTCACCGCGAATTCCTGATGCAATGGTTCTGTCACGGAGTTACCAAACTGTATTGATTCCTGCCGATTGTAACCTGCGGTCCCGTGTGACAAGCGGCAATCCCAGATACGATGCCGTCGCCGCAATGATCCGATCAGGCATGTCGGGAACAGCCTGCCGAGAAATGGTGCGCACAACTTCCGCAACTGCTTCGTCTAGGGGTTGCACTAACAGCCCGGAAGCCTTTGAATTCACTGCCTCTCTTAGGCGCCGCAAGGCTTCTAGCGGAAGCCTGCCTCGCTCTACCAAATAAATCGTCTCCACCAGCGAGATGGCGGACACAAACACTGGCCGACCATTCCCCACGGCGTTGCGAATCGACTGTAGAGCGTGCGGAGAAAGAGCGGTCGGGCTATGCAAGTACCAAATTACCGCATGTGTGTCGAGCACCACACTCACGGCTCAATGTCTCTTGGGAAATTCCCCCACATCTCGCGGCGGGCTTCGGCAATATCCTCTTCGGTTATATGAATATCAAGATCGAGCCAAAGGCCTTCCAGGCTTTGAAGCTCAGAAGCGCTGCCATTTTCGTTTTGCAGCGACTCGACAAAATCGAGGACCACCTTTTGCTTCTCCGGCGGCAGGTCCCGGAGTTTCTCAAGGACTTTTTGTTCAAGTGTCATGGCCCGCCTCGGTCGATCTGCCGTTCAGTATACTCTCAGCAGCCGCTTGAGGCCTATCATTGGAACTACAGTACCGCAGCAGTTAAGCCAGGTTCCCCGATGCCGCGAGCTTTCCATACCAGTAGCCGGAATCCTTGATGATTCGGCGCTGGTCGCGAAAATCGATATAGGTTAGCCCAAATCTCTGCGCGTAACCTTCCGCCCATTCGAAATTGTCCAGCAGGCTCCAATGATGGTACGCGCGCACATCGGATCCATCCTTCATCGCGCGTCCCACCGCGCTGATGTATCCGCGCATGAACTCGATCCGCCGCTGGTCCGGCACCCGGCCGTGAACGTCCGGCGCATCCAGATAGGAGCAGCCATTCTCGGTAATCTCCAGGACCGGCTTGTTGTACTCGCGCGTGAAGCGCATCAGCAGTTCGTAAAAACTGTCCGGCCACACTTCCCACGCAAAATCCGTGAGCGGTCCCTGCGTCGCATCAAACGCTTCCGCGCCAAACACAGCTTCTCCGGGGCCCGGCGGAATGGCCGCCACAAGTTGCCTCCGGTAATAGTTGATCCCCAGAAAATCCAGTTGAGCCTTGCAAAGCTCCATGTCTCCCGGCTTCACGCCCAGGATTTCGTCCAAATTCCCGGCGGCGAGCGCTTTCGGATATTCGCCCTTCAGCGCCGGATTCACAAACCACACGTTGCCGATGCCATGCGCGCGATCGGCGGCGGCTTTGTCTTCGGCGCTGGTAGTGGCTGGCTCACAATTAGATACACTGTAGGCACTTCCTATCTGGAATTTCGCGTTGACCGCCTTGATCGCCTTGAATGCCTGGCCCTGCGCCATGTTCACAACGTGGCTCGCGCGCATTGCGGCCGCCGGATCTTTCAGCGCCGGCGCATGAGTGCCGCGCGAATAGCCCAGGAACACGAACACCCACGGCTCGTTGAAAATGCACCAGTGGGAAACGTGATCGCCCAAAGCCTTGGTCACGATTTCCGAATATTCCGTGAAGCGGCCCACCATGTCGCGATTCGGCCAGCCCCCGGCATCCTGCAACGGCTGCGGCAAATCCCAGTGATACAAGGTAGCCAGCGGCCGGATGTTCGCTTCGCGCAGCGTGTCTGCCACACGCTTGTAATAGTCCAAACCCTTAGGGTTCGGTTTACCGGAGCCGTCGGCTTGGATGCGCGGCCAGGAAATCGAAAAGCGGTAGCTTTTCACGTTCAACTTCTTCGCGATCGCGATGTCTTCCTTGTAGCGATGGTAGGAATCGCAGGCGACATCGCCGGTGTCGCCGCCTTTCACTTTCCCCACGGTTTGAGAAAAACGATCCCAGATCGATTCACCCTTGCCGTCCACATTCCAGGCGCCTTCGATTTGATAGGATGCCGTTGCCACGCCCCAGGTGAAATCCTTGGGGAATTGATAAGGTACAAAAACATTATGAGTATCGGCTGACGCGGCCAGCAGGCGCGATGAACCCGGCAACGAACGTATCGCCGCAACACCAATCAAGCCACCCAAGAAATCGCGGCGCGAAAATCCAGATGTACGAGGAGCCATGCGCACCCTCCATCCACTTAATCGATATTTTAGTGAGAATCCACGGGGTCTTGCCGGGATAATAATACATCAATTACCAGCAGGATGGCACCAATTGTCACCGCGCTGTCGGCAACATTGAACGTCGGCCACGGATTGACGATGCGCCACGGCAGGAAACGCAGCCATACTTGCAGGAAATCCGTGACCGCGCCATGAATGATGCGGTCCGTAACGTTGCCCGTGGCGCCTGCCAGCAACAGCGCCAACCCCGCGGCGCTCGGTGCGTTCAGATGGCGACTGGCGACCAGGAGCCACGCAATCACTCCGATAATCACCACGGAACCGAGAATCAGCAGGTAGCGCATTGCCGGTGAAGAAGCGTCCGCGAAAAAGCTGAACGCGATACCCGGATTGTGCGAACGGATTATCTCGAGGAAGCCGCTAATCACTGTGTGCGGAAAATATTCTTCCGGCCGCGAATCAATCCACGCCTTCGATGCGCGGTCAAGAAAAACCACGGCAAGCGTGAGCCACAGCCACTTCAAGCCGCGAGGAATAATCATAAAGCGCTGGAGGTGGCGGAGGTAAAGCAAGGACAGGAGGTAAATGAAGTAAAGGATCCGAGTCCTTTACCGCCTTCATTTCCTTGGCATCTTCTACTTCCCGTCATCTTCCGCCTCGATCTCCGCGATTGCTTCACTGCAACGCTCGCAAATCGTCGGATACCGCGGATTCTCGCCCACATGGATCGAGTAATTCCAGCAACGCTCGCACTTCTTGCCGTCTGCGCGCTGCACCGTCACTTCCAGGCTTGACACCCCTTCCGATTTAAATTCTCCGGAGCATGCGTTGATCAATTCCACCTGCGACACGATGAACAGCCCCGGCAACTGCGGGAGATAATGCTTCAGCTTGGCCTTCAGCTCCAGGTCTGCGTTCAAGAGCACCTTCGCTTCCAGGCCAGAATTGATCATCTTCTTTTCATTGCGCGCAATTTCCAGGGCTTTCAGCACTTCGCTACGCACTCGGCCCAGCAATTCCCAAGTGTCCACTTTTGCGGGGGCGACTCCCGTTCGCAACTCGGCTTCGTCCGGGAAAAGCGTCATGTGTACGCTCTCCGGTTCGCCCGCCATCTTCGGAAAATATTTCCAGATCTCTTCGCCCGTGAACACGAGTATCGGAGTTGCCAGCCGGATCAGAGCGCTGGTGATTTTCCAGACCGCCGTTTGCGCTGACCGCCGGGACTTGCTGTGCGGCGCTTTGGTGTACAAACGATCCTTGAGGACATCGTAATAAAACGCGCTCAGGTCCACCACGCAAAAATCGTGGATCGCGTGGTAAATCCGGTGGAACTCGTAGGACGCGTACCATTCGCGGCAGCGCTTCACCAGGTCCGCCGTACGCTCCAGCATCCACTGATCCATCTCCTCCAATTGCGCGTTCGGCAACGCATCCTTGGCCGGATCAAAATTGTTCAAGTTCCCCAACGCAAAGCGAAACGTATTGCGAATCTTGCGGTACGCCTCGCTGAGCTGCGTCATCACGCGATCGCTCATCTTCACGTCGGCCTGATATTCCTGCGAACCCACCCATAGCCGCAGCAGGTCTGCGCCCCACTTGTCGCAAATTTCCGTCGGCAGCACCACGTTGCCGAGCGACTTCGACATCGGCCGGCCCTGTTCGTCCAGCGTCCAACCGTGCGTCACTACTCCTCGGTACGGCGCTTTATCCCGCACGCCCACGGCAATCAACAGCGAACTGTGGAACCATCCGCGATACTGGTCCGGCCCTTCCAGATATATGTCCGCAGGCCATTCCTTCCCCTTCAGTACCGCCAGATGCGATGAGCCGGAATCAAACCATACATCCAGAATGTCGTTCTCCTTGCGCCATTTCGCGCCGCCGCAATGGCACTTCGTTCCCGGCGGCAACAATTCTTCTGCCGAGTGCTTGTACCAGGCATCCGCGCCTTCTTTTTCAAACCATTTCACCACGTTGCGCAGCGCGGCAAAATCTTCGAGCCGTGTGCCACACGCGTCGCAATAAAACACGATGATCGGCGTACCCCAGAAGCGCTGCCGCGAGACACACCAGTCCGGCCGCTTCTCGATCATTTCGTACATGCGATCCTGGCCCCACGCCGGCAGCCACTTGACGGTAGGAATCTGTGCCAGAGCTTCCTGCCGGAATGTTTCCGTCGCGCCCTTCTTCGGCTGATCCATCTTGATGAACCACTGCTCTGTCGCGCGAAAGATCACCGGGTTGTGGCAACGCCAGCAATGCGGATAGCTATGCTTGTAAGGATGGTTCGCCAGCAACGCTCCGCGATCGGCCAACAGCTTCACGACGATTGGATTCGCCGCGAACACATCCTTGCCCTTATATTCTGACAAGCCTTCCAGATACACGCCGCGATCGTCGATGGGCGCGTAAACTTCCAGGCCATATTTTTGGCCAGTGACAAAGTCGTCCGCGCCATGGCCCGGCGCCGTATGCACGATGCCGCTGCCCTGATCGAGCGTCACGTACTCCGCCAAAACACCCGGCACCTGAATCGGCAGGAAGGGATGCTGAAACTTCATGCCCTCAAATTCCTGGCCCTTGAACCGCGCCAATTCCTCGGCTTGCTTGATGTCGCAGTCTGCCTGAAGTGCCGCCACGCGATCCGCCGCTAGCAGCAGCTTCCCTTTTTCGGTCTGCACCACCACATATTCAAAATCGGGATGGAACGCGAGCGCGCGGTTGTGCGGAATCGTCCATGGCGTGGTTGTCCAGATCACTGCGGAAACATCGGAGCCAATCTTCTCGGTTGCGCCGGTGCCGCCGCCCACCACTTTGAAGGTCACCCAGATCGATGGGCTGGTGTGGTCTTCATATTCCACTTCGGCTTCCGCCAAGGCGGTGTTGTCGTAGATGCACCAGTAGACTGGCTTGCGCCCGCGGTACACGTAGCCCTTTTCCATGAAATCCAGAAACGCGCTGGCAATCGTCGCTTCGTATTCATGGCTCATGGTCAAGTAGGGATGGTCCCAGCGGCCGAAAACGCCCAGGCGCTTGAAGTCGCGCTTGTGTTGCTCGACATATTTTGTCGCGTAGTCCCGGCAACGCTGGCGGAATTCGGCCGGGGGCACTTTTCCTTTGCCGCCTAATTCCTTTTCCACCTGCGTCTCAATCGGCAGACCGTGGCAGTCCCATCCGGGCACGTATGGAGCGTAATGGCCGGCCATGCTCTTGGACTTGACGATCATGTCTTTCAGAATTTTGTTGAGCCCGGTGCCCAGATGAATCGTACCCGTGGGATACGGCGGTCCGTCGTGCAGCACAAACAGAGGCTTACCTTCGCGCGCCAGCAGGATGCGCTCGTACAATTTCGATTCCTGCCACGCCTCAAGCTGTTTCGGCTCATTCTGTGGCAGGCTTGCCTTCATCGGAAAGTCTGTTTTCGGCAAGTTCAGCGTCTTCTTCAGTTCCAGCGGTTCACCCATAACGATAGCTTATGTATCCCTTCTAACGCCGCCACTCCCCTAGGGGACCGGCCAAAGGTCGCACGCCTCTGTTGTACGGCGGGAAATTGCGGAAAGCAGTGTAACCACGTATGTTACAATATTTGTTGAAGCTGTGTCAGCCGTGGGGGTCGCGCAACCTTTCCCAGCGGGCGCGAATCATAACGGCAGGTCGAACATTTAGCGGCCAGACCGCGTCTAAATGACAGAGGGACAAAGGTGCCAGGATTTATTAACCTCCTTCCCGACGAACTAAGTAAGCCTAAGCGCACAGGGCCGGAAGAAGTTATTCCTGTGCCCAACTCCGCGTTGCCCGATTTCGGCACGCCGGAGATCCTCATTCCCGACAATTTCTGGTCCAACCTCAAGCAATTCTTGTTTGAACGCCCGGTGAAAGTCATAGAGCGGGCTGACGTTCCCTTCACGAAGAACTCTTTCGGTTCGGGAATGAAGGAAAACCTCAAGTTCTTCTTGTCTGCGCCCGCCGCTCCCAAGGGAGTCGTCAATAAACGCCTGGAAGTCGACTGGGGCGGGGCTTTCGGTGGGTTCGGCGAACGCATCAAGGATTTTTTCAATCCTCCGAAACCTGCCGCGCTTCCTCCGGGAATCAAGGCCGTCAAGGTCAAGGATATTTGGTCGAAGGATGAGAATTTTGGCTGGACGCAGGCGATCGCGTTCGCCGTGCATGCCGGCATCATTGCTCTTCTAGTCGTGCCGTTCGTCCTGTTTACCACGCCCACTAAAGCGGTGAACAAACAGGTAAATGTGACCCCTCTCGATATTTCTCCGTACATCGCGAAGTTGCCCGCTGGTGCGGACAAGGCTGGCGGCGGTGGCGGCGGCGGTGATCGTTCTCCGCTTCCTCCAACGAAGGGTAAAGCGCCGCGGTTCAGCATGACGCAGTTCACTCCGCCAACCGCAGTGATCAAAAATCCGAATCCGAAGTTGGCCATGGATCCGACGCTGCTCGGTCCTCCAGACCTGAAAGTGGCCAACCCGAATCTTTCTAACTTCGGCGATCCGATGGCTGCTGCAGTGAACATGTCCAATGGCTCGGGCGGTGGCGGCGGCATCGGCACTGGTGAGGGCGGCGGCATCGGTAGCGGCAGCGGTGGCGGCCTTGGTCCTGGCGAAGGCGGCGGCACTGGTGGCGGAGCGTTCCATGCTGGCGTGAACGGCATCGGCATGCCCAGCTGCTACTACATGCCCAATCCTCCGTACTCCGAAGAAGCGCGCAAGGCTAAATATTCCGGCATCGTGCTGGTGGAAGCGGTCGTGAACACCGATGGCCATCTCTCTAACATGCGCCTGATTCGCAGCCCCGGCTTGGGACTTGACGAAAACACCCTTACCACCATGAAGACGTGGCGGTGCAAGCCAGTGACCGGACCCGGTGGCAAACCTATCCCGGTCATCGTCCCGTTTGAAGTGAACTTCCGCCTGTACTAGATTAAATTATTGAAGCAGCCGCTTTCGCTAGTGGTCACTCGTCACCGGTGCGTTTGATCCAGTGCCTCCAACAATACTTGCGGTTTTTCATAGCTGAGCCCCGGGCGCAGTCCCATGGCACGCGGCTGCACAACAAAGCGCTTGCGCGGACGTTTCCCCGAACTCATTAACCCGATTCGTAGAAAATGATTCACAGCGGCCGTCAGAGAAGTGCCGGAGCACCGCATCTCTGCGCGCAGGAGCTTGACGACGTCTTCATCCAGAGTGACTTTGGCTCGCACATCATGATCTTCACATAAAAAGACGTCAGGACGTACAGCACCGTAACTCACTCACCACTTCCATGGGCGCCCATTCTGGGTGGATCTTGGGCCTTGCTGGCATTTGCGTCTTCGGACTAGGCGGATTGGACAACCCGCCTTTGTTTCCCGCCGCCGCGCAAAATCAATCTGCTACGATCAGGCACATGCGAAATTTTCGACGCATTCTTCTGGCTCTCGCAGCCTTAATTTATTTCCCCGCGTTCGTTGCCGCTCAGGCCTCCACTGGTTCCCTTGATCTCATCGCTCAAGTCGCTCCGACGGGCGCGCAAGCCGAACCTGTCCGCCAATTTAATCTTTACATCCTCACCCGCAGCTACGCCGACGTGATTCAGGAAGTCTCCGGACAGGATATTCTGCCAACACGCGAGGAGTTCATCGATAAGCTCACCGTTTCTCCGGAACTGAAAGCCTGGTTGAAGGCTCACAAAACCCTTGACCTTACCACCACCGACCTCGACAAATCGCTCACCACCGACGACATCATGAAAATCCCGGAATTTTTCGCCGCTTATGAGCGCTCCAACTCCGGCGGTGTGACCAAAGGTTTTCCTCTTCCGAAATATCGCGACTCCGACAAAACCGCGAATCCTGACAAGTACGCAAGACAAAAAGAGGAATTCCTCAGCGACACCAGGAAATTCATTGAAACTCATCCCGGCAGCGTCCAAGGCATCGAACTCGAACTCACCGGCGTCAATCCCAAAGTCGCCTGGGATAACTTGCACGCGCTTCACACGGCTCGCCTGGCTCAAGCTGCACCAGACGCCGCCCAGGTGAAATATCTTGCCGCAAAAGTGCAAACCGATCTCGACGGCCGAGCTTCGATCTCCGGCCTTCCTCCCGGCAATTACTGGGTCAGCAGCCTGGGCGTGGAAGCCATTTCGGGTGACCGCCGGCTGAAGTGGGATGTCCCGATAACCATCCAAGCCGGCAAAACGCTTCGCCTGAGTCTGAGCAACCTCAACGCCAGCAATAACCTCAAACCCGCCGATACGCCGTAAGCGATCCCGGAAATCGCCAACTGCATGCCGTTCCACCACCGGCTAGGGCATCCCACCGACTTACGCTAATATCTTTGCCAGCATGGGCACTCCGCTCCTCTGGGTTGGGTTTAATTTATTTGTCCTTATCGCTCTAGCCCTGGACCTTGGCGTCTTTCATCGCAAGGCCCACAAAATCAAAATTCGCGAAGCGGCTTTCTGGAGCGCGGTGTGGATCGGCCTGGCCATGGCTTTTGGTTATTTCGTGTGGCACTGGCACGGGTCGCAGCGCGGCCTGGAATATTTCACCGGCTACGTCATCGAAAAAGCGCTCAGCATCGACAACCTATTCGTTTTTCTGGTGATCTTTCGGACCTTTCAGGTCGATGAGAAGGTGCAACACCGTGTCCTCGAGTGGGGCATCCTGGGCGCGCTGGTCATGCGCGGCATCATGATTGCCGCCGGCGCCGCGCTGATCTCCCGCTTTCAGTGGATTCTCCCGGTCTTCGGCCTGTTTCTCGTCTACACCGGACTGCATATGATCTGGAAACATGGCAAACAGGTCCATTACGAACGCAATCCCATTTTTCGTTTTGCCAGCAGCCACCTTCGCGTGACCAAGGAGTATCACGGCACCAGCTTTTTCGTTCGCCAGGCCGGCCAGCTTTTCGCGACACCTCTGCTTTTGGTTTTGCTGGTCGTGGAAATCAGCGATGTTACCTTTGCCGTGGATTCCATCCCTGCGATCTTTGGCATCACGCGCGACCCGTTCATCGTGTTTACGTCCAACGTGTTCGCGATTCTCGGCCTGCGCTCCCTATATTTCCTTCTTTCCGATTTGCTCCAGTATTTGCGATACCTCGGGTACGGCCTTGCTGTGGTTTTGATTTTCATCGGCCTGAAGATGGTAGCCGAACCGTGGGTGCACATCTCGGTCCACGTCTCTCTTGCGGTTGTTGGAGGGATCCTGCTGCTTGCCACGATTCTGTCGCTGTGGGCGGGCCCGGCGAAAGATTCGGGAGCGATGCGGCCTTAGCGCGCGTTGAGGAGGCCGCTGTTTACAACGCAGCGCCGCGGTTGGTTTGAAACTTCAGGGTTGTTGCTTCGGCCGGCGCCAGCGCAGCGCTCAAAAACTGCCACGCGCGAACCACCTCGGCCACTGTCCAAGCCTGCGCGATTGCTCCTGCCGGCGCAAACGGCGGATCGCCATCGTAAATTTCGCCAAGCGTGCCGAGTCCCGCGCTACAAATGCTTCTTCCCAACGGCTCGAGAAAACTCTGCGCGAGCGCCGCATCCTTATAGACACGATAATGCGCGAGCGCGAACGGCCCGAGCAGCCATCCCCATACGGTTCCTTGGTGGTAGGCGGAATCGCGTTCCCGTGGGCCTCCGGCGCACCGGCCTTTGTAACCCGGCTCGAAGGGTCCCAGGCTGCGCAATCCGTGCGACGTCAGCAATTGCGCTGCAACTAGATCCACCACGGCTTTTTGCTGCTCCGACGTGAGCGGACACGCCGGCAGCGATAACGCAAATATTTGATTCGGCCGCAGCGAGCCGTCCTTGTCTCCCGAAGGCGTGTCGATCACGTCATAGCAACAGTTGCTCTCCGCGTTCCAGAATTTCTGGAAGCTGCGCGTGGCCTTCTCCCCCAGCCGTTCGTAGCCTTCGCCCGGCCGCACCAGCAAGCGCGCGAATCCCGCCATCGTATCCAGCGCGTTGATCCACAGCGCGTTGATCTCCACCGCTTTCCCGGTCCGCGGTGTCACCACCCAATTTCCCACCTTCGCGTCCATCCACGTAAGCTGCACGTCGGCGGTTCCCGCAGACAGAAGCGCATCCGATGGATCCACTTTGATGTTGTATCGCGTGCCATGCACGTGCGCGTCGATGATGCCTGCCAACACGGGGAACAATCGCTGCAGAATCTCCAGATCCTGCGTGGCCTCAAAATATTGCCGCAGCGCCTCAAACAGCCACAGCGTCGCGTCCACGGTGTTATAACCGGGCGCGCTTCCTTCGTCTGGGAAATTGTTGGGAAGCATTCCTTGATCTACGTAGCGCACAAGCGAAAGCAAAATCTTCCGCGTGATTTCCGGACGCCCCATCGCCAGCGTCAGACCCGGCAACGCAATCATCGTGTCGCGGCCCCAATCGCTGAACCACGGATAACCTGCGATGATGCTTTGCCCATCCGCCTCGTCCGGCAATACACGCTTCACCAGGAACTGGTCCGCGGCCAAAACTAATTGCCAGAGCCAGCTCGGCTCTTCCTCCGCGGGATTGCCGCAAATCTGACCGTGGTGCTCCTGCCATTTTTGAAAAAGATTCAGCTCGTGGGCGGACTGCGATGTAAGCGCGTCTTCGCCATCCAGCGAAGCATTCTCCTCCGTGCTCAAAACGATGGTCACGCTTTCGCCGGTATGCAACTGGCAATGAAACTGCCCTGCAAAGAGCCGGTCCTCGTCGTCATCCAGCCCGCGTTTCAGCTCCATCGGGAGAAAATAATCCTTGTACCATTCCTCTCGCGCGCCCCACGTCCCCGCCGCGCTCCTCAAGTAAAACGGGGTCGCGCCATCGAAGGCGACCACACGCAAGCCACGTTCCACCGGCTCTGTGCGCGTCTGCCAATTGGGCGCCCTCGTTGTCAGATGAAAATCGCGATAATTCACCAGCGCTTTCGCGTCCACGTCGACAACCGGACCGCCGCGCACCAGGCTGTACCGGATGTACGTCGTGTTCTCGCCCCGTTTCATCCACACGCGCTTTTCGACCAGCGCATCTTCCAACGCGTATCGCCAGACGGGCTTCGAACCTTCCAGGTGGAAACTTTCAATCTGCAGATAGCCGCTCGGCGAAACAAATCCGCTTTTCCATCGGTTTGTCGCGAGAGAAAAACTCGTGCCACGATAACGAACAGTTTCGTCCAGGGCATTCACCAGCACCGTGCGCTTCACCGGCGGCTGCAGCGCAGCCACCAACAGCCCGTGGTACCGGCGCGTGGTCGTTCCCGCCACCGTGCCGCTGGCATAGCCGCCCAGCCCGTTGGTAACCAACCACTCCCGCGCTTCCGCGATTTCCAGTTCGCCGCAGATTTCCCTGCCGAACTGCACTTCCGCAAGCAGAGACATAGTCACTCTCCACTTTGTTCCAGCAGTTTGGCCACAAGTCCGGTCCAACCTGTCTGGTGGCTGGCGCCAAGGCCCGCGCCATTGTCGCCATGAAAGTATTCGTAGAAGAGGATCAGATCACGCCAGTGTGGATCCTTGTTGAACAAATCATTGTTGCCGCTAAAGGGCCGCCTGCCATTCTTGTCTCGCAAAAACAGGCGCGTCAATCTCCGCGAAATCTCCGTGGACACCTGCCAAAGGTCCACTTCCTTACCGGAATATGTCGGGCACTCCACCTTGAAATCTTCGCCATAATAATGATGAAACTTCTGCAGCGACTCGATCAGCAGGTAATTCAGCGGAAACCACACCGGCCCTCGCCAGTTCGAATTTCCGCCAAAAATTCCCGATGACGATTCCGCGGGCTCATAGTCCACCCGGCTGGTATGGCCGTTCACCTGCACTTCGTAGGGATGATCCAGATGGTAGCGAGAGAGCGCGCGTATCCCGTGCGGTGAAAAAAATTCCGCCTCGTCCAGCATGCGTTTCAACATGCGTTTCAGTTGCTTACGATTGGCCAGCGACAATTGCCGCCGCACTCCTCGCGGCGACCGCTGCGTCATTTCAATGTGTTCCGGCACATCCGCATGATTGTCAATGAACCACTGCATGCGCCGCTTGAACCCCGGCAAACGGTCGACCACTTCCGGCTCCAGCGTCTCCACCGCGAATAATGGGATGAGCCCGACCATCGAGCGAATTTTCATGAAGTGGTCTTCGCCATTCGGCAGATGCAACAAGTCGTAATAGAAGCCGTCCCCGTCGTCCCACAGCGACCGGCTATCAGTCCCGATGTCATTCATGGCGTGCGCGATGTGCACAAAATGTTCGAAGAATTTGCTGGCCACGTCTTCGTAGGCCATATCGTCCTTGGCCAGTTCCAGTGCAATCGCCAGCATATTCAGGCAATACATGCCCATCCAGCTGGTGCCGTCCGATTGCTCCAGATGGCCGCCGGTCGGCAGCGGCGCCGAACGGTCAAACACTCCGATGTTGTCGAGTCCGAGAAAGCCTCCCTGGAAAATGTTGTGGCCTTCGGGGTCTTTCCGGTTCACCCACCAGGTGAAGTTCAGCAGCAGCTTGTGAAACACGCGCTCCAGAAATTCGCGGTCCGCCACGCCTCGTATTCGCCGGTCGATCTTGTAGACTCTCCAGGCCGCCCAGGCGTGCACGGGCGGATTCACATCACCAAGCGCCCATTCGTACGCCGGAAGCTGCCCGTTCGGGTGCATGTACCATTCGCGCAGCAGCAGAACCAGTTGCTCCTTCGCGAAATCGGAATCGGCAATCGCCAGCGGGATGCAGTGAAATGCCAGATCCCACGCCGCATACCACGGGTATTCCCATTTATCCGGCATCGACAGCACGTCATCGTTGTACAGGTGCGCCCAATCCTTGTTTCGTCCCTTCGACCGCCCCGCAGGCGGCGCAGGGCCCGCGGGATCGCCACCCAGCCATGTCTCCACGTCGTAGTGATAGAACTGTTTCGACCACAACATTCCCGCATAAGCCTGGCGCGTCACCATCCGCGCGTCTGGAGAAAGATGTCGAGGAATTCGCGAGTCCCAAAATTCGTCGGCTTCTTTCATTCGTTGGCTGAACACAGCATCGAAACCTTCACCAAAATTTCCCGGCGCCAGCGCCCCCGCGCTCGGAGTGTGTTGCCCCGCGGCGCCGCTCATCCCAATCCATGGCAGTTCCGGATCCATACTTCCCAGTGGATCCAGGTCTGTCAGCCTCAATCGCATGGTCGCGGATTCCCCGGGCGGCAGATGAAATGTGGAGTACGCCGCCATCTTGGTCCCCGTCAGCGCCGGATTCACCGCCAGCTTATTTCCGTGAACCAGATATTCGTGGAAAGCGTCCTTTACGTAGGGCACTCGTTCGCGGTAGTTGAATAGCTTCACGTAATTCGTTTCATTTTCCGTGAAGAGCAGTTCCGGCCGGCCCGCAGCCAGCAGCCATCGTTTGCCATATTGCCAATGCTCGACCTCCGCACACACCCCTCCGGGTAGATCCGCGGCCCTTCGAGCCACCGGCCGCCGCAGGTCCTTTCCCCAAGACCAGGTGTTGCGGAACCATAGCGTCGGCAAGAGATGCAGATCGGCCGCCTCTGGCCCGCGGTTGTATGCCGTAATCTTGATTAAAATATCTTCCCAATCGCTCTTGGCGTACTCGATGAACACATCGAAGTAGCGGCTTTCCTGGAACACCCCGGTATCCAGCAGCTCATACTCCGGCTCGCTCCGCCCGCGTTTCTGGTTTTCTTCCAGCAATTGCCGGTAGGGAAACTCCGCCTGCGGGTATTTGTACAGCATGCGCATATAGCTGTGCGTCGGCGTCGAATCCAGGTAGAAATATTGCTCCTTCACGTCCTCGCCGTGATTTCCCTGATTGCCCGTCAGCCCGAACAACCGCTCCTTCAGAATGGGGTCGCGCCCGTTCCACATCGCCAGCGCAAAGCAGATCATTTGATGGCGATCGCTGATCCCGCCAATTCCGTCCTCTCCCCAACGGTAGGTTCGCGCATGAGCGTGTTCGAAGGGAAAATATTCCCACGCCGTTCCGTAAGCGCTGTAGTCTTCGCGCACCGTTCCCCACTGCCGCTCCGACAGATACGGTCCCCATCGCTTCCAATGCTTCTTGCGCTGCCTAGATTCTTCCAGGCGTAGATCTTCAGTGGTGAGAGCTCTCGGCATAGCTGGGACCTTGGCCCAAAACAGGCATACATATTCGCATCATTCTGGATTCCAGAACCAGCGGCATCTGCAGGGGCCCCAGACGCAAGTGGATACCAGGGCTGCCTTGTTTATCACTACATCACCAATGACAGTAAAGCCACTTTGACAACCTCCACTATTCAAGTATCGTTCCCACGTACAGAGGCATCTTGGGGAGTCCTACGACGAAGGTTGGGTGTGTGGATACCTCGCCCGCTGATGCAACTTTGCCGCCCTTATCAGTCAAGGTAATTGTCGTTCGAACCTTGCCTCTGCATTGCGATTTTTGTTTGCTTCAACGCTGAGGAGGCGTCATGAATAGAAAGACCAGTAGATTGACACTAGTGGCGGTTTCGCTGGTGTGCGTCTTAATCCTGGCCGCGTGTAACTGCGCTCCAACTTTGCGGTACATCACCATCAGTCCAGCCACGAGCACAATCGGGGCTGGCACTACAGAGCAATTAACCGCCACAGGCTACTACAGCAATGGTTCCGTCTTCCCTAATCTCAGCGCTTCCTGGACTTCTTCGAATGCGGCCGTTGCCACAGTTGGCGGCACCTCCGGCCTCGTGTCCGGCGTGGCAACCGGCACCGCGACCATAACCGCTACGGCGATCGGCATCACTTCCTCAACCGCTACAGTCACTGTCGCGCCCATTACTTCCATCGCCATCACTCCGGTCAATCCGACAATTCAGTCAACGGCTACGCAGCAGTTCGATGCCGTGGGGACTTATACCGGCGGCACCGAAGATGTTACCGCTTTCGTGACCTGGAGCAGCAGCAGCACGGGCGTGGCTACGTTTAGCACCACCACTGCGGGTCTCGCGAATGCCGTCGCGGCCGGTTCGACTACCGTCACCGCCACTCTCGGCAGCGTTTCTGCCAGCACAACTCTCACGGTGACCAATGCCGTGTCGTTGGTCGTCGCTCCAGCGTCGGCCACAATTGCCGTCGGCAATTCCACGGCCTTCACCGTTCAAGAACAGTGGGCCGACATGTCCTTGCACCCGGTCGTTGGCACGGTCACTTGGTCTTCGAGCGCGCCTACGCAGGCGAACGTTGTGCAGTATGGAACTGCTGGCGGCGCTCTTGCGGCCGGCTTCTCCGCTGGCGCGCCCACCATCACCGCAAATGAAGGCGGTGCCACAGGAACGGCCACACTGAACGTGACGCTTGGAACCATTCACTATGCGTATGTTGCCAACATCATCGATTTGACGGTGAGCACATACACGGTCACTCCAACCACTGCTCCGTACCTGACCGCCGACGGTCCTGCGTATAACTATCCCGGCGCCAACCCGGTTCAAACGTTCATGAACCCCAACGGCAACCAGATGTATGTGATCAACCAGACGAGCTACGTTTACGTTTACAACGTTGCCGCTGGACTTCCGACCTACTCCGGCCAGCCGGCTGTGCTCGCTGGTCAGGGTAACTCGAACTACGGCATCGTCGATCCATACGGCCGATTCCTGTACGTCCTGGATTCCGGTTCGGGAAGTGGTACAAACCCGAACGGCACGATCTATGGGTTCACGATCAACCAAACGACCGGCGCGCTTACGCCAATCGGTGCGGTCACGGCCTACACTACCAACGTTAATAACCCAATAGATGTCGTCATCGACCCGACCGGTTCGTACATGTACGTGACTAACGCCTTTGACTCGACGGGCACTCCGACAGGCGCGGGCACGGTGGCGGAATACTCGATTGATCCGACAACGGGCAATTTGACTCCGCTCTCGACTCCGACAATCCCCACTGGGAATGTTCCGGAATTTGAAGCGATGGATCCGACGGGGACTTACCTGTTCGTTGCCAATGACGGCGACGGCACCTTCTCCAGCTACACACTGGGAACCGGCGGTGTTCTGACGCAAACCACCAATGCGACTACTGTCACCGGCGCTCAGTCTGTGCTCAACCTCGTGGTTTCGCCGAACGGCAGCTACATCTACGTTCTGGATGCGGGCAATCCAACCGCCACGCCTCCAGCTTCCACTACTGGCCAAGTCTACGGCTTCGCGCTGGCTTCGGGCGTCCCAAGTTCAACGCCGATCAGCGGAACGCCGGTGGCTACTGGCGTTGCTCCGACGGGCATCGCCATCGACGACAGCGGCTCGCTACTCGCTGTGGACAACAGCAACCTCGGTAACACCCCTGGCACAATCTCTCTCTTCACGATTGGTGCCAGTGGTGGTCTCACGGCTCAGACGGCCGTGAATGCCGGGACTTCGCCGCAGTTCGTGAACTTCTTCAACCTTCCCTAAGTAACGTAGGTTGCAGAAAAAACCATCAACGTCCGGGTTCCTTCCTCGAGGAGGGAACCCAGACAAAACCAAAATAAAAAAGGGGTGGCGCAAGCCACCCCTTTTCTTTTTCTCACGATAGGTCAGAGCGCGATTTCATCCGCCAAAAATTCGCCAGGGCTCTATCCGCTGAGCCTTTCTTAACTCTCGCCGGAGCCCCAGTTCCTCATTCCCCGTACGGCACCCAAATATTCTTCACCTGGTACGCATGCTCCAGGTACCATGGCCCTTCGCCTTCACCCGCATCGAAGAAATCAATCTCGCGACCTTCATTCGTCCATACCTGCTTCAGGTTACCCGTCGAGAGCGCTTTCGCCGCCACACACGCCTCCGCGTTGCCGTGGCACCAGATCGCATCCAGGTCGTCATGCTCCGCCAATACCTTCAGCAATTCGCTCACGCGTCCCGTCACAAGGTTGACTACGCCACCGGGCAGGTCGCTCGTCTCCAGCACCTGGTAAATATCCCCGGCAATCAGCGGGTAACGTTCTGAAGGCACCGCGACCACCGCATTTCCCGCCGCAATCAATGGGAGCACCAGCGAGAAAAATCCCAGCAGCGGCGTCGCGGCTGGACAAATCACGCCCACCGTTCCCACCGGCTCATTCATCGCGATCGAAATATTCCGGAACGGCGGATTGTGCACTGCGCCGTCGAACTTGTCCGTCCATCCCGCATAAGAAAACAGCCGCTCCACGCTTATTTTCACTTCCAGCGCGGCCTGCTTCTTGCCCACTGCTGCGGCCAGGCGCGCGGTAATCTCTGCCGATCGCTGCGACAAATTTTCCGCAATGTAATAAAGCACCTGCGCGCGATTGTGCGCCGTGGTTCGCGCCCACGATTCCGCCTTCCGCGCCGCTTCCACGGCGTTGCGAATGTCCTTGCGATTGCCCAGCGGCGATTCGCCCAGCAGCTTTCCGTTCTTCGCACGAACTTCCACGCTATAGCCCGAGTCCGGCCGAGCCTGTTTTCCGCCGATATAAAGTTTCACGGTGCGATCCACCGAGGGGTTCGCCACTTCCACTTCTTCGCCGCGCTTCGCCGAGCCGCCATTGCGCAGAGCCGGCGCCTTGCGGAACCACGTGGGCTCCAGATACTCCCGCAGGCCTTCCTTGCCGCCCTCGCGGCCGTACCCGCTCTCGCGATAGCCGCCAAATCCGCATGCCGCGTCGAACAAATTCGTGCTGTTTACCCACACCACGCCGGCCTTGATTTGCGCCGCAGTCTGCAGAGCCACGTTGATGCTCTCGCTCCACACGCTCGCCGCCAATCCGTACACGGTGTTATTCGCCAGCTCCACCGCTTCCTTCGGCGTGCGAAACGTCATTGCCGCCAGCACCGGCCCAAAAATTTCCTGCTGCGCCACAATCGATGTCGGGTGCACGTTGCTCAGCAGCGTTGGCTTGTAATATAACCCGCGCCCTGGCAGCACCACTTCGGGCTGCCAGCACGTCGCACCTTCCGCAATGCCCTGCTTGACCAAGCGGTCGATGCGTTCCAGCTGCACGCGCGCCACGATCGCTCCGATATCGATGGCCTTGTCCAGCGGCGCGCCAATTCGCAGCGTGCTCATCCGCGCCTGCAATTTCTTGATCAATTTTTCCGCAACGCTTTCCTGAACCAGCAATCGCGATCCCGCACAACACACCTGCCCCTGGTTGAACCAGATTCCGTCCACCAACCCTTCCACCGCTCCATCGAGATCTGCGTCTTCAAAAATAACGAAAGGGGACTTTCCGCCCAATTCCAGTGACAGCTTCTTGTGCGTCGCGGCTGTCGCCTTGCGAATCGCGCGACCCACTTCCGTTGACCCCGTGAACGCAATCTTGTCCACGTCAGGGTGCTTCACCAGCGCTTCGCCCGTCGACCCGTCGCCGGTGACGATATTCACTACGCCCTTCGGCAGGCCCACCTCATTGCAAATTTCCGCGAACGCCAGCGCGGTCAGCGGCGTATATTCCGCCGGCTTCAGCACTACCGCGTTTCCTGTCGCCAGTGCAGGCGCAATCTTCCACGCCAGCATCAGCAACGGAAAATTCCAGGGAATGATCTGTCCCACCACGCCGCAGGCCTCGTAGTCCGGAAATTCGCGTTCTACCAGTTGCGCCCACCCGGCGTGGTAATAAAAGTGCCTTGCCACCAAGGGGATGTCGATATCGCGGCTCTCGCGGATGGGCTTGCCGTTGTCGATGGTCTCCAGCACCGCCAGCCGTCGCGCATGTTTCTGCACCTGCCGCGCCAGCGCGTACAACAATTTGGCCCGCTCATGCCCGGTCAACGCCTGCCAACCCTTCAGCGCCCCGCGCGCCGCCTTCACAGCCGCATTCGCATCCGCGGCGCTTCCCTGCGCGACTTCGGCAATGCGCTCGCCGGTCGATGGATCGCTCGTCTCAAAATACTTGCCCTCGGCCGGAGCCTTCCACGCTCCGCCGATAAAATGCCCAAACCTCCGCTTGTGCCGGTCGAGCCATTGCAGCGACTCTTTCGCATCTTCCGGCGCCGGCCCGTATTCCATCGTCCTGAATTTTTCAACGACGCTCATCTGGTCTCATCCACTCCAATCGCCATAAAAAATAAACCGTCATTTCGAACGAAGTGCGCGAAGTGAGAAATCCCTCTTCGATTCCAACCTCTCCGCCAATTTCTCGCGCCTAGAGCCTAGCTCATCCGCCCGCTGCCTTAGCCGCCATCCTCTCCCGCCACTCGGCCATTCGCTTCACCATGAACTTCAAGCGCTCACGACTCCATTTCGAACCCATAATCACGGTCTCGACGTCATGGAATACTTTCTCGTCACCCAGTTTCTCTCGCAACTCTGGCAGAAATGGATACACTTTCGCGAAGATCGCAAACATTTCCCCACTGAATGCCGGCCGCAAGAACAAATCCTCATGCAACGCGCCTTCCAGCACAAACGAGGCCGCAATTCCCCAGTAGCTTTGCACCTGCCGCAGCCAATTATTTTCGGGCTCCCCGGTCGCGAACGCCACCTTCAGGAAATCGTCCACGTTATTTGGCCAGAATTCAGTCATCCACCAATTGCGCGCCTTACGCAACTCCGCCTCGCGCCGCAAATCGTAAAGCTGCAAAATCAGTTGCGCGTCTCGCGCCGTAGCTTTCTTTCCCATCGCATCACCCGTCTACAACAACTGGCATTTCCAATTCGATTCTTCGCTCGCCACTGGCCATTAATCACTCGCCACTGCTTCTAAGCTACTGGATGCCGGTATTCCGCCGAATATCTGCCCGTGGCGTGAAATTCCAATTGCCGCTCGATATCGCCCAGCATGCTGCTTGCTCCCAGCCGGAACAAATGCGGCTCCAGCCAGCTGTTACCCAACTCTTCTTTCATCAGCATCAGCCATTCCACGGACTGCTTCGCGGTGCGAATTCCGCCCGCCGGCTTGAAGCCCACCGCCATTCCGGTTTCTTCCGCATATTCCCGGATCGCCCGCGTCATCACCAACCCCACGGGCAGCGTCGCGTTCACGGTCTCTTTCCCCGTTGACGTCTTGATGAAGTCCGCGCCCGCCATCATCGCCACCAGGCTGGCCTTGGCGGCGTTGCGGAGCGTCATCAGGTCGCCCGTTCCCAGAATCACTTTCAAATGCGCCGGCCCGCACGCATCCTTGAACGCTACTATTTCGTCGTACAGCCGGTGCCACTGCGCCCCGAACACGTGCGCCCGGGTGATCACGATATCGATTTCCTGCGCACCCGCTTCAACGGACCGCCGAATCTCGGCCAGCCGTTCCTCAAACGGATTCAATCCCGCCGGAAATCCCGTGGACACCGCCGCCACATGAATTTTTGTGCCTTCCAGCGCCCGCCGCGCCGTCTCCACAAACAAGTGGTACACGCACACCGCGCCCACTTGAATCTGCAACTCCTCAATCCCCAGCTTCTCTACAATTTCCTGCTGGATTGGCTGTCGCGCCTTGGCACAGAGCCGTCTCACTCGCTCGTCGGTATCGTCTCCGGACAGCGTTGTCAAGTCCATGCACGTAATTGCGCGCAGCAGCCACGCGATTTGCCAGTCTTTTTTCACCGTGCGCCGCGTCACCAACGTAGTCGCGCGCCGTTCTACCGCGCTCGTGTTCACGCGCACGTTTTCCACCCAATCCAGATTCAGCGACGTTCCGCGATTGCTCGCCAGTGGACGCCCGCCCATCACCGCAATCGTGTCTTGCCGCGCATGTTCCCGCGTCTCCACAATCCGGTTGCCGTGCCGGTCCGTGATCTCCAATCGTGGCTTAATTTCCCCGCTCATAATCTCTCTCCCAACTGTTGAAGACTCGCCTTCCGAGGTGAACGATCGGCCGCCGCTAAGCAGAGCAAAAGCATATCACTCCGCCACATGCTCCAGCGAGCAGCCAAGATCCCTCGAAGTCTAGCGTGTGCTGCTTGTCTTCGCGGGCTCCAGCAGTGCGTAGCCCGCCACTTTCTTCAGCGCCTCGCGCTTTTCTTTGGACGCGAGCAACGTGCGAGTTTTCATGATCACCTTTAGAAGCAAAGGCGCCCGCACCGGCCGGTTTAGACGTTCACCCTCGTCGCTGAGATAGCGCATCTCTTTGACCACCCACCCGTGCTCGCGGAAAAAACCAAACCAGTCGGCTGGCTTGAATTTGAGAGGTGCGTTCATGGTCTTTCGCGATATCCCACCCCTCTCCCGGAACTTGATGGCAACCGGCGAAAGGTATTCCGTGATCCAGTAGCGTGCATGCGACATCGCCTTGAGGTCATCCGCCAGCGCGCCCACTTCTTGCACACTCAAGTACGGAATCACGCCTTCAGTCAGGATCAGTAGCTTCTTGCCACGCGCAACGACATCGGCCAGCAATTTCCGGCGCTCGGCTGGATTGGCCAGATCCACCGGCAGACGCTCCAACGTGCAGCGCGGGGTCTCATTGCGCAGCCGACTTTCCTTGTACTCGATCATTCGCGGATAGTCGGCTTCGATCCACAAAAACGACTTGGGAAGATCCATCCGGTAGGGCCGTGCATCCAGACCCGCGCCCAGATTCACGACGGCCTCAACTCCGTCCGCTATGGCCATTTGAATGTATTCGTCAATGATGCGCGTGCGGATCGCGATCACCCAGCTGGTCATGAATCGCATGGGCATTTTTTCAGCGATTTTCTTGCCCTGCTCCCCTGCCAGCGCGCCCGCAAACGGATCCTGAAAGAGCGCATCCGGCCGCCGTGTTTCCACAGCGCGGTAATACGCTACCCAAAACGCCGTATCCGAAACGTTCTCAATCAAGCCGTCAGCCATATGCCCCTCTCTCATTTTGATGCCGAATGACCCATCTTCCGGCGCAACCCGAATCGCACCCACAGAGCCTCTCTCCGATCGTTTACTTCATCAACCTCCTTTACCTCACCGGCTCCGCCGCCCTTTGCGCCGATACGGCCGCACCAAGATCTCCAAATCACGCCGCAACCACGCGCCAAGCGTCCCTTCGCGAAAAACCGCCCAATCCAGCATCGATCCCCTGTTTACCTGTTGCATGCAGCGCGCCAGCCCAGCCGTTTCGCACTTCACCAATTCACCCGCAGCCACGGCCTCGTCCAAAAGCTTGCGCGTTTCCTCCCGCATGCCCTTGAACAGCGCCAGCGTCACGGCGCGGAAGTCCGGATCGGTCAGATCGTTCTGCAGGTACGACAAACTGTTCGCCATCGCTTTCGGCGTCGCGGCAAATCCGCTGCAATCCACGTACAGCTCCACCAGCGTTTTCAGCGGCGATTTGTATTTCCGGCGCGCCGCCGAAAATTGCGCGGCTACATCGGCGGTGCCGCTCCTGCAAGTGGCCAGCAGCAAATTGCGTTTACTGCCAAACCGCTGGATCAGCGTTGCGGGCACCACACCCGCTTCCTTCGCAACGTCCGCCAGGGTCAACTGCGCTGGACCGCGCCGCTGCATAACGCGCGCGGTGGCCGCAAATAACTGCGCATCGGATGTTTCTCGTGGACGCGGAGACATAGGCCGCCTTTCCTCTCGCCGCTGCCGGCAAATTCAGGCATTCATCAGAATAACTGAATGACCATTCACTTTCCACTTGACATTAATGAACAGACATTTATTATCAAGCATCTCTTTCCGGAAGGTGCTTGACCATGGCTACTCATTCTGCCTACCGGCCCCCCAACTTCAAGAAGCGTATCGCCCTTGTCGCCGGCGCCACGCGCGGCGCTGGTCGCGGTATCGCCATCGCTCTCGGAGAAGCCGGCGCCACGGTCTACTGCACCGGACGAAGCACCCGGCGCCATGGCGCAACACCGGGCCGTCAGGAAACCATCGAGGAAACCGCGGAACTCGTCACCGCCGCGGGTGGACTCGGCATTCCCCTCCGCGTCGATCACACTGAACCGGCACAAGTGAAAAAACTCGTGGCCACCATCCAGAAACGCCACAAAGGCCTGGACATTCTTGTCAATGATGTCTGGGGTGGCGATGCCCTCACGGAATTTCCCAAACCCTTCTGGAAGGTCAACCTCCAAAAAGGCTTGCAGATGCTCAAGCAAGCTCTCCACTCCCACATCATCACGGCGCACTTTGCCGTGCCGCTGATGCTTGGCCGCAAGCGCCCGATCATCTTCGAGATCACGGACGGCGACGCGTTCTACTATCGCGGCAATATTTTTTACGATCAGGTCAAGACTTCCGTGATCCGCCTGGCATTCGCCATGGGCCGCGAACTGCGAAGGCGCAATGCCGTCTCCATTGCTGTGACTCCGGGCTTTTTGCGTTCGGAAGCCGTCCTTCAGCATTTCGGAGTCACCGAATCCAATTGGAAGTCCGTGGGAAAACGAAAAAATCCTGATGCAAACTCCAACGACCAGAACGACGCGCCCGCGGATTTCATGGTGTCCGAATCGCCCCGCTATATCGGCCGCGCTATCGTTGCGCTGGCCAACGATCCCAAAGCAAAAGAAAAAACCGGGCGAGTTTACAGTTCGTGGGCCCTGGCTCGTGAATATGGATTCACGGACCTGGACGGCACGCGCCCCGATTGGGGCAAATACGCCGTCAAAAAATATGGCAAATACAAAATTTGCGACGACCTTTTCTACTCTTACTGGTACCCCGGCTTGTTCGATCTGGCCTTTCCGGATTGGTTTTGAACCACTGTTCCTTTTCGGCACATCATCGCCATCGAACAAAACCTCTTTTTCCCAAGACATCACGTAACTAAAATGGTAGACTAGCCCGTAGTTCTTCGAGGATGGCCTCAGCCTTTCTCTTTTTCCCCCTCCAGGCTGGAACCTCTTTTTCACTTTGAGGTCGTATGGTCTTCGATTTCCAAACTATCGCGTGCGTTGTCCATGCCGCTGCTGGTTCAAAGGTCTTCTGCCGTGAGTCCTGAAGCGGTCCGCGCGCGCCGGCACCTTGCTGTATTTGCTCGCGTGGCCACGGCACTGTCGTTCCTTGTCGTCGTGTTGGATTTGCTCGGCTGGAATTTCGGCGTGGTCATGCTGGTAAGTTTGGTTCCGTATTTCGTCAGCATGAAGCCAATCACCGCCGTTTGTTTTCTGGCTTGCAGCATTCCCTTGTGGTTGCATTTCAGCTCGAATGATGGGCGGCCAGCGGTGAAGTCAATAGCTAGGCTTTTGCCTATCGTCCCTGTGTTCTCCGGCGCCGCTACCATTTTTGAATTTCTTACCGGGCAAAACCTGGCGTTCGAAGAAGTTTTCTTTCACCGCGCCATTTTCGCCACAGGAATTGTTCACCCCGGTTGCATGTCCGTCGCCACTGGGGTTTCTTTTTTGGTTCTCGGTTTAGCTCTGTTGCTCTTTGATCCGCATTCCAAGGAGGAAAAGAGCGCATGGCAACCGCTCTCTCTTGCCGTCGTGGTTTTCTCCTTGGTGCAGTTCCTCGGCTACCTCTATGGAGTCAGCGATTTGTACAGAACGTTTCACGAAAACCCGATGTCCGTGCAAACCGCCGCTGTTTTCCTTCTCCTCGGGCTCGCCATGTTCGCGACGCGGCCGGATCGTGGCTGGATGGCCGTGTTCACCAGTCCCCTGTCAGGCGGCGTCATGGCGCGGCGCATTCTGCTTGCCGCCGTTTTGCTCCCGGTCCTGTACGGCTCGGTCAGTTTGCTCGGCCAAGGCATGGGCTGGTATCAAACCGAATTTGGCATTGCGCTTCTTACTTCCTTAAACATCGCCAGCTTCGTGATGGTCACTTGGTTTGGCTCACGCTCCTGAACGCTTCCGCCCGTACCCTGAAAGAGGCGCATCTCGATTTGGCCTTGAACGAAGAGCGCTTGCGCATTGCGTTGACTGGCGGCGGCATTGGCACTTGGCGTTACGAGATCGACTCTAAACGTGTTTTTTGCTCCGATTTGTTCTGTGCGCTCAGCGGACTTCCTTACGCTCCCGTCTTCACCCTGGACCAAGTCCTATCGACGATTTATCCGGAAGACCGCCCGATGGTTGAAGCCGCTGTTCCTCGCACATACGATTTCGACACGCCGTATGCATGGGATTACCGCGTTCTTCTTCCCGATGGCACGCAGCGCTGGCTAGCATCCCGCGGCAAATGTTTCGCCGATGAACTCGACGGGACCGTCCGCCTCGAGGGTATTCTTCAAGACGTTTCCGAACGCAGATTCTCCGGAGTGCAAACGAAACTGCTCGCTGCCATCGTGGAATCTTCCGACGACGCCATCTACACCAAGGATCTCAACGGTATTGTCACCACCTGGAACCCCGGCGCCGAGCGGATCTACGGTTACTCCGGCGATGAAATCGTCGGACAATCCATTCGCATATTGGGTGTATCAGGCCGTCACCAGGATTTCGACGAAGTCATGGAAAAGGTCAGCCAGGGCCAGTTCATTGAGCATTTCCAAACCCAGCGCCGTGCAAAGAACGGCAAGATTATCGACGTTTCTTTGACCGTCTCTCCGATACGCGATCAAAACGGAACAGTCACCGGCATCTCTTCCATCGCGCGCGACATCACCGAACTTCGCGCCGTCGAAGACCAGTTGCGCCAGTCCCAGAAAATGGAAGCGGTCGGCCGTCTTGCCGGAGGCGTCGCTCACGACTTCAATAATCTGGTGATGGTCATCAACAGTTACGCGCAACTCATCAAGGACTACCCCTCGCTCAATTGGAAGCTGGAGGAATACGCGCAGAATATTCTGGAAGCCGGCACCAAGGCCGCCGCGGTTACCCGTCAATTGTTGGCCTTCAGCCGCAAGCAGGTGCAAGATCTCAAGATCATCGATCTCAATGACCTTGCTCTCCGTTTTTGCGAAATGCTCCCGCGCTTCATTGGCGAGGATATTCACCTGGAGGTCAAACCACGCACGGACTCCGCTTTCGTCTTCGCGGATCGCGGCCAGCTCGAGCAGATCCTGATGAATCTGGTGGTCAACGCGCGCGACGCGATGCCTAAAGGCGGGAAACTCGCCATCGCCGTGGACACCGCCACGATCGCGCCAGATTCCAATTACGGCCACGCCGTTAGCCTCTCGCCGGGGGGCTACGCCACACTCTCTGTCCGCGACAATGGCATAGGAATGACAGCGGAAACTCAGGCGCGCATCTTCGAACCTTTTTTCACCACCAAGGAATTGGGCAAAGGCACCGGTCTGGGCCTCGCCACCGTGTACGGCATCGTCAAACAACACAAAGGCATGGTCTGGGTTTACAGTGAACCGGGCCTAGGCACCGAATTTAAAATCTATTTGCCATTCCACACCGGAACGGCTGACGTTTCGGTTGCACCCACTGGATCCAAGGTGGAAGGCGGGATGGAAACTATCCTCCTGGTCGAGGATGAAAGAGCCCTGCGCAACGTCATCGGTGAATATCTCCTCACGCTTGGATACAACGTCTTGTCCGCAGAAAACGGTGATGTGGCCCTGCGCCTTTCCGCCACTTGCAAAGGCCACATCGATCTTATCCTCGCGGATTTCATTCTCCCCGGCCTGCGTGGCCTGGAAGTTGCCGCAAAAGTGCTCGACATTCATCCCAATGCCCGCGTCATCCTGATGTCCGGGTACGCCGACCGCGATCTGGCCGCGGGAGATGAGCAGCTCAAATACCACTTCGTCCAGAAGCCCTTGGATCTGCGCCTCCTCGCCCAACAAATTCGCATGTGGCTGGTCCAGTCCGCCGAGCGCATTCCATAACTTGCCAAAACTTTTCGCGCGCCGCGAACAGAGTTCGGGGGCCACCGCCGCTCCCAAAACTCCATGTGGCGCTGGCACTCGGGAATTCAACGATCTCGAGTTAGGGAGCCTCTACTTGCCCGTCGCTCCTGCCTTCGCTCCAGGGGTCGCGCGCGTCAACAGATCCACATATTCCTTATAGAATTTCGCCTTGTCCAAATCGTCCTGCACGTCCACCAGAATTTCCCCGGCGCCGGGTTGGCTTCCGGGTTTCCAAACCAGCGTCGAGCCGTAGCCCGCGCCATGATCGGTATTCACGTCCATGTACAGCTTCCGCGATTTTGTGATGATCGTGGGATCGAGCCAGGCCACCGCCGCCAGCTCATCCCACAGATAATTGGCATGCGCGTACTTCGCCACATATTGCGCGGCTGGCGTCGGACTTTTCCGGATCTGCTCAATCAGGTCTTTGTCCATGCGCGTCTTCACCGAAATATCCACCGTGGTGACGACCACGCGCGGCCAGTGCGCGTGCAGGACTGCGCTCGACGCTTCCGGATCCATCCAGAAATTGAACTCATGAGAAGGTGACAGCGCAAACTCCGGATCGTCCGTGCACGGATTAATGCTTCCACCCATCACGATCAATTCCTTGCTCAGCTCCGGGAATTGCGGATCGAGCGCTATGGCCATCGCCAGGTCGGTCATCGGTCCCGCCGCGTAGATCGTCACCTCGTGGGGATACTGCCTCACCAATCGCACGAGAAAATTCGCCGCCGTCTCCGCTGACGCCTTGATCGTGGGCTTCCCTTCCGGCATCTCCGGCACTTCGTAAGGACCATGAACCTTGCCACCAGGCCCGAAGTTCCACCCACCCTGATACACCAGCTTTCCGTGCATCATTTCCCATTTGGCGATGTACTCTTTGCGGTTCACCAGCGGAAACACCGCGCCGGGCACCACCGGAATATCCGGCCGGCCGATAATTTCCATCAGCCGCAGTGTGTGCTGCACTTCCTCATCGCGCCACGCGTCTCCCGTCAGCACCGTAATTCCCAAAACGTCCGTGTCGGGCGAATTCACCAGCGCCAGGATCGATTGCATGTCCGTGCCGCCCGGTCCGGCGGCATCCTGGTCGATGATCACTTTGCGTTTTCCCTGCCCCTGCACCCCCATGCAGCAAACACCAAACAACATCGTCAAAACACACACTCGATAACACCAGTTCATAGCAGTTCCTTCCCCTTGGGTTTTTAAAAAATCAGAATCCAAAACTTTTCCGCCACCTACCCCGCGTTGTCATCCTGAGGAGCGCCTCTTGCGACGAAGGATCTCAACGTAAGAATCATTTCACAACTCGGCACAAGCTCATCCGCAACCCTAATACATAATCGTCCGCGTTAAATGGTGCGGCCACGTCGTGGTGTGAAAGTGCGTCCAGAACCGCGCGTCGATTTGCGGAATGATCACCTGCAAATTCGCTGGGCGCCGCTTGTTGATCTCTTCCGTCAGCACGGCGGTCGCGTAAATGCAATGCGCGCGAATCTCAATCTCCCACCGCGAATCACGCGGAATCAGTTCGTGCGAGTTAATGGCCTTCTCCAGTTTCTCCGAATAGCTGGTGATGCCGTGCAACCGCAACGCCAGCGGAACGATGTAATCCGCGAACGCCGTCATCTTCTGCGGATCATCCAGGCGGAACTTCCCCTGCTCATGCAGCGTGGCGTACAGCATCCAGACTCCAAGCTGCGCCAGCTTATAAAACTTGATCTCGTGCCCGTCCAGCATGCTCACATCGTTAAAACGCGGGAACTCTTTCACCAACCGGTCGATCAACCCGTTTCCGTTGTCATACAGTTTCGGCGAGCACGATTTCACGAAGTTGTGGAACCGCCCGTCGTACCTTTCCGCCAATACCGCGCCCACCTGATGCAACACCTCCAGTTTTTCATCCAGCATGGGCATTTCAATGTTGCCCTCGAATACTTTGTTCAGGTCCGCGCGCGTCATCTTTGCCAAGTAGCCGCCGTCCAGAAATGGCACGCCATTGTCCACCGCGCGTTTGATGCATGCGAATTCCGCATCCGAGTCCGACCAGTGCTGACCGGCGTAATCCACCTGGAATTTTTCATGCCGCGTGAAATCCGTGAACGCCGTATCGATGCTATCCGCCACCATCACGAAATCGATGGCCTCATTTGCGTCTTTCTGGCCCACACCGAACGGCAAGGTAAACTCCGGCATGGGCAATTCCTCAAACGCCATCCACGAGGCTACCTCCACGATTTTGTCGTAGTGCGTCTGCACATCGCGCGAGGATTCCACCGCGTAGCGCACGCTGTCCAGCACAGGACTTCCAATTGATTTCGGCCAATACATAGTAAAGTGTCCCAAGAAGGGATCCTCCCGGATTAAATTTGCGAACTTAAATTGTCAGGACGTTCTCGCCAGAATGATCAGCGCCAGCCCCACAACGAAACAGCCAAACATCGCCGCGATCAATCGCGAAGTGCCTGTGGGCGCGGTGCGAAATTCCTTCCAGATGAACACGCCCCACAACGCCGCCACCATGGTCGCGCCCTGTCCAAGGCCATAGGAGATAGCAAATGTCGCCTTGCCCGCGGCAATGATGTTGAACGACATGCCCACGCCCCAAATGATTCCGCCCAAAATTCCCGTGAGATGCGTGCTCAAACTGCCTTTGAAATAATCCGCAAAGGTAACCGGGTCGCCGACGAACGGCTTCTTCATGATGAAGGTGTTGAGAATAAAGTTACTCAAGAAGATGCCGACGGCAAAGACAAAAACCGCCGCGTACGGACCAAGCTTCCCGGCTTCCGGCTGCGTGAAATCCGGATACATGGCCGCGGCAACAAATCGATAGAAAAAGCCCATCGTGATTCCGCAAGCAACGGAAAGAACCAGACCCTTGGTGCTCAGGCTCGCTGCCGTGCCGGGTATCTTGCGATACGCAACTGCATCCAGCACGATGGCCAGAACCACGAGAAGCACCCCTCCGAACAGCAACGCCGCATTGCCGCCAGGATGTTCGCGATAATTCACAACCACGCCGAGAACCAACGCGAGACCGATGCCCACCGGAAACGCCACGGACATTCCCGCGATATCGATCGCCGCTACCAGAAGAATATTTGCCAGATTAAAAATTGCGCCGCCCAATAACGCCGAGTACACGCTAGCGTGAGAAGCTTGCGCAAGATCAGCCAGGAACGGTCTCCCCA
This sequence comes from Candidatus Acidiferrales bacterium, assembly GCA_963701055.1. Lineage (GTDB taxonomy): Bacteria > Acidobacteriota > Terriglobia > Acidiferrales > UBA7541 > Acidiferrum. The sequence goes on from OY969563.1 coordinate 4,528,417, forward strand.
CGGTTCCGTTGCTGCCCAGCGTCAAACCCAATATTACCGTCAACAGCAGCACGCCGACCGTGTAGTCCCAATAAAACAGCTCGAATCGCCAGCCCTTCTTCGCCAACTTCTGCGTGTTCGCCCACGAACCCCAACAAAACATCGTGATCACGCAGAACACCACCGCCCACGGATAACTTTGCAAAACAAACATTGAGTCTCCTTTGAACTCTTGCCGTCACGAATTGCTTCGGCCGTGCCGCGACGTCGAAAAATCATCTATACCTTGGCCGCTGGAGAACGCTTTCCAAAGTTACGGCTTGCCGCCGCGACGGCTCCATTCCGTTTCAAACTCTGCACGCTTCGGAAATGATTTCTGCGTGCCAACACGCATCGTCGATAATCCCGCATAAAGATTCGCCCGCAGCAGCGCGTCCTTTTCCGGTAAGCCTTCCGCCAGAAACACGGAAAAGCTTCCGATAAACGCGTCCCCAGCGCCCGTCGTATCTTTCGGCGTCACCGCGAACGGTGGAATCAGCTCCTCCAGGTCCTTGCCCATAATCAGAGAGCCGCGCGCGCTCAGTGTCAGAATCACTTTTCGGAAACCTTTTTGCAGCAAAGAGGCGGCGCAGCGTTTCGCCTCTTCCAGCGAATGCACGGGCAATCCGGTAATCACTTCCGCTTCGGTTTCGTTGGGAACAAAATAATCCGCTGCGATCAATTCATTGATTTGCGCGGGCAAAGCCGGCGCGGGATTCACGATGCAACGGATGTTGTGCTTGCGTGCGAATTGCACCGTGTAATAGACCGTCTCCAGCGGAATTTCAAACTGCAAAATGATCGCATCCACGTGCCGCAGCGCGTCCGACGCCGCGTCTACATCCGCGGGCTTCAGCGTGTCATTCGCTCCCTTCACCACGATGATACGGTTCTGCCCGTTGGGCTCGACAAAAATCGGCGCCACTCCGCTGGACACGCCGTCCACAATCCGCACGTGCGTCGCATCGATACCCATGGACATAAAATTTTTCACGGTTGCTTCGCCGAACAGGTCATTGCCCACCTTCGCGACCATCACCACGTCCGCTCCGCAGTACCGCGCCGCCACAGCCTGGTTCGCTCCCTTCCCGCCAAAACCAAGGTCGAAGCTCTTCCCGAAGATGGTTTCTCCTGGCCGCGGAAACACGTCGCTAAACGTTGTTAAATCCGTGTTGGCGCTTCCGACCACAGCAATGCGGGGTGACCTGGACATACGTTCTCCTCTGTAAGTGGCAAGCCGCGAAAATATAACAGCGCGAGAGAATGAGCAAGTGTGGCGAGATCAGCAAGTAGAGTGGGAATGACGTGCCTGACCGCGCGGTTCGTTGACGGCCCTATCCGCGGATGTTAGTCTCGCACTTCATCCTTGCATGCGCGCCGTCGACCTCATCCAAAAAAAACGCGATTCCGGGGAACACACCCGCGAGGAAATCAATTACCTCGTTAGCAGTTACACCGACGGCGAAATTCCCGACTACCAGATGGCCGCGTGGCTCATGGCCGTGTGGATCCGAGGCCTGACGCTTGCCGAAACCGCGTCTCTCACCGAAGCGATGCTGCATTCCGGCGAGGTCGTTGATCATTCCTATCTGCCCATGAAGAAGGTGGACAAGCATTCGACAGGCGGCGTTGGGGATAACACTTCGTTGATTCTCGCGCCCATCGTTGCCGCCGGCGGCCTCGCCGTTCCCATGATTAGCGGCCGCAGTTTGGGTCACACGGGGGGCACGCTGGATAAACTCGAGGCCATCCCCGGCTTCAACACTTCGCTAACACTTGCGGATTTTCGCCGCGTCCTCCGGGAATGCGGCATGAGCCTGATCGGGCAAACCGCTGAAATTGCGCCAGCGGACAAGAAAATCTATGCACTCCGCGATGCTACGTCCACGGTAGAAAATATCGGCCTGATTTGCGCCTCGATCATGAGCAAAAAGCTCGCGGAAGGCATTGATGCCCTTGTTCTCGACGTGAAAACCGGCTCCGGCGCGTTCATGGCTAAGGAAGAGGACGCCATTCGCCTCGCCGAGGTCATGGTGGACACCGCACGCCGCACCGGGAAGAAAGCCGTGGGGCTTATCACGGATATGAGCCAACCACTCGGGCGCATGGCCGGCCATTCCAACGAAGTGATCGAAGCCATCGACGTCTTGAAGGGCCGCGGGCCAGACGATTTGCGCGATCTCAGCTTGGAACTCTCGGCTTGGATGTTTTATCTCGGCGAACGCACAAAATCTGTTGACGAAGGCCGCAGCCTCGCGAAAGAAATGATTGCCTCGGGCAAAGCGTTGCAACGATTCCGCGAATGCATCCGCCTGCAGGGCGGCGACGAACGAATCGTTGACAACATTTCCATTCTGCCCATGGCTAAATCGCAGGCAACCGTGGCCAGTCTCAAAGACGGTTACATCACCGCAACGCGTTGCCGGCAATTCGGTGTCGCCCTGGCGCTGCTCGAAGGCGGTCGCAGTAAAAAAGAAGATCGCATCGATCATGGCGTCGGTCTGGAATTCCACAGGCGCATTGGCGACAGGGTGCAAGCGGGAGAAAAACTCGTCACAATCCAATGCAATTCCAGCACAAAGCTTGCGGAGGCCCGCGAACTGATCGCTTCGGCTTTTGAAATTGGCGATATTGCCGTACCATCGCCTCACTTGATCAGCCGCATCATTGGCGGCGAGTCGCAATGAGTTAGCTAGCACGCAAGCAGCACGAAACGAAGTTCAGGGTCAGGCCGGGCAGCGCTGCCGTCAACGCAGGAAGGGAGTCAGGATGGCCAGATTCACAGGTTTGCTGGGTATGGCTGTGCTGGTAGGCCTCGCCTATCTGTTTTCCACTTCGCGCAAGTCAATCAAACTTAAAACCGTTCTTTGGGGCTTAGGCCTGCAACTGGCCTTCGGTATCTTCGTGCTCAATTTCGGGCTGGGCCGCAGAATTTTTCAATTTTTGGGCGACGTCGTAAACAAGTTGCTGAGCTTCGCGTTCGTTGGTTCGCAATTTGTTTTTGGCGGACTGGGCATGGCGCATTCTTCTTTCGGCTTCATCTTTGCGTTTCAAGTGCTGCCGACCATTATTTTTATCGCCGCCGTTTTTGCGTTTCTTTATCACGTCGGAGTGATGCAGGTTTTCATTCGCGCGTTCGCCTGGGTGATGACTCGAGTAATGGGCGCAAGTGGCGCGGAGTCCCTCGATATCGCCGCCAGCATCTTCATGGGGCAAACCGAAGCTCCGCTCACCATCCGTCCGTTTCTGAACAGCCTGACGAAATCGGAACTCATGTGCGTGATGACCTGCGGCATGGCGCACGTCTCCGGCGGAATCATGGCCGCATACATTGCTTCCGGCGTGGAAGCCAAGCACCTGTTGACCGCGGTGATCATGACCGCTCCCGGCACATTGTTGATGGCGAAAATGCTGGTGCCGGAAACGGAGCAACCGTTGACCGCGGGAAAAGTGCAAATGCCCGCGATGGAAAAGGAAGCGAATTTCCTTGGCGCCATTTCGCGCGGCACTTCTGACGGCCTGCAACTCGCCATCAACGTCGGCGCCATGCTGATTTCCTTCATCGCGCTGCTGGCACTCGTGGACTATTTGATAGGCGGCACTCACAACTGGCTCGCGCTGCACCATTTTCGATTTTTCCCTGAGAGCCTGGAGCAATTCTTCGGCTGGATTTTCGCTCCCATTGCCTGGCTGATTGGCATTCCGTGGAAAGACGCTCCGGTTATTGGCAATCTTCTGGGAACTCGAATGACGATCAATGAAGTGGTGGCTTTCGCCAAACTCGGCCAAATGAAAGATTCGCTTGACCCTCGCTCCTTCACTATCGCCACCTTCGCTCTTTGCGGCTTTGCAAATTTCAGTTCCATCGGTATTCAGATTGGTGGAATTGGCGCGCTGGCGCCCGAGCAGCGCGGGCAACTGGCCCGGTTCGGCATCCGCGCCATGCTCGCGGGTACCATGGCAAACTTGATGTCTGCCTGCATCGTGGGGATCCTTTCATGAGCATGCTGAGCACGCAAAAATCGGGACAAGAATTTTCGCGCGCCGAAGCCGCTGCCAAATATATCCAGAAGAAAAGCAAGCTGCGGCCGAAGATTGCGCTGGTTTTGGGCTCAGGGCTTGGCGCGTTCGCCGATCAATTTGCGAACGCTGTGCGCATTCCCTACGCCAAGATCCCCAATTTTCCGCAATCGACCGCCGTCGGCCATGCAGGACAACTGGTCGTCGGCGCGGTGGACGGTGTCGAAGTCGTCGGCATGCAGGGCCGCGTGCATCTTTACGAAGGCTACTCTGCGCAAGACGTGGCCTTTCCGATTCGCGTGTTTGCGCGCATGGGCGTGAAAGCCGTGATCTTGACCAATGCCGCCGGGGGAATCAAAAATGATTTCACGCAGGGCCGCCTGGTGGTCATCAGCGATCACATCAATCTGCAGGGCGCGAATCCGCTGATTGGCTCGAATGACGAACAGTTCGGCCCTCGCTTCCCGGATATGAGCACCGCCTACGACAAAAAGTTTCGCGAGTTGACGCTCGCCGAAGGCCGCCTGCTCGGCATCAATCTCGACGAAGCTGTCTACGCTGCGCTCTCCGGCCCAAGTTATGAAACTCCCGCCGAAATTCGCTATCTGCGTGCCATTGGCGCGGACCTTGTTGGCATGTCCACCGTGCCGGAAGTCATCGCGGCGCGGCATAGCGGAATTCGCGTGCTCGGCATTTCTTGCGTCACGAACGCGGCCGCCGGGATTCTCGATCAGCCGCTCGATCACAATGAAGTGTTGCAAACGGCGGAACGCGTGAAAAACCAGTTCATCGGCCTTCTTCGCGCTGTGATTCCGGATATTGCATCCGCCCTATGATGTCCACTGGGCATAACCCAATTACACGCCACTTCGTGGTGAATGACGACTCAGGAGTGAAGACCAAATGTCAGACTATGATCCATTAATCGCAGCGGCAAAGAGCGCGTGGAAAAATGCGCACGCGCCATTCTCGCATTTCCAGGTTGGCGCCGGACTGCGCGCTGCTTCGGGAACAATCTACGGCGGCTGCAACGTGGAAAACGCCACCTATGGCCTCACAGTGTGCGCCGAACGCGTAGCCATTTTCAAGGCGATCAGCGAAGGCGAACGGAAGTTTGATGCCATCGCCGTGGTCACAGACACGGATGCGTTGACACCTCCCTGCGGGGCGTGCCGGCAATTGATCTGGGAATTTTGCGGCGATGTGCCGGTGGTGATGACAAATCTGAAAGGCAAAGTGGAAGTAGTTCACATGCGCGATCTGTTTCCGAAGCCGTTCGACTCATCCAATCTTTAATTCGAATCACGGAAGGAATGCCTCATGGAGAGTAAATACTCGCAGTTCATCAGGGCCTTATCCATCCTGTGTATGGCGATTGGATGTGCGTGCTTCTTCGTGCAAGCGCCGCTGCTGGCCCAGACATCGCCGAAAGAGGCGGTCGGCTTCGACCTGCTCGTCACGCACGCAACCATCGTCACGATGGATCCAGCCCGACGCGTCATCGAAGACGGAGTTCTCGGCGTGAATGGAGATTCCATTGCCTTCGTCGGAAGTGAGTCCGACCTTCGCGCCCAAACGATGAAGGGACTGACCGCCAAAGAAACCGTCGACGCCAATGGCAAGCTGATCATTCCGGGGCTCATCAACGGCCACACGCATATTCCTATGGTGCTGTTGCGCGGACTGGTCGACGACGTCACGCTGGACGATTGGCTGCGCAAATTTATTTTCCCGGCCGAAGCGAAAAATGTGACCGAAGATTTCGTGCGCTGGGGTTCGCGGCTCGCGCTGGCGGAAATGATTCGAGGTGGCACCACCACGTTCGCTGACATGTACTACTTTGAAGACGCCGAAGCCGAAGAAACCAAAGCCGCGGGACTGCGCGGTTTCCTCGGGGAGACCTGGATCGATTTCCCCGCTCCAGACAATAAAAGCGAAGCCGAAATGATCGCGTATACCGAGAAATATCTTAAAAAGTGGCAGGGCGATCCGCTGATTCATGCTTCCGTGGCCCCGCACTCGATTTATACCTGCTCCGAAAAGACGTTGAGAGACGCCGCCGAGCTCGCGCGCAAATATCACGCGCCGATCCTGATCCACGTGGCGGAAATGCAAAAAGAATTGATCGATAGCCTGGCAAAAAACGGAACCACCCCGGTGCAATATCTTCGCCGCATCGAATTTCTAGGCCCGGATGTGCTCGCGGCCCACTGTATCTGGGTGGACTACGCGGACATGAAGATTTTGGCGGATTACCAGGTCGGGTGCGTCCACAATCCTTCCAGCAACATGATGCTGGCCAGCGGCGTTGCCCCGGTGGTCGATGAACGCGCCGCCGGAATGCGCGTGGGTCTCGGTACCGATGGACCCGCGGGAAGCAACAATGACCTGGACATGATGGAAGAAATGGATCTGGCGTCAAAGCTGCAAAAAACGAATCGCGTCGATCCACGCGCGCTGGGAGCGAAGGGCGCGTTGGAAATGGCCACGATTGAAGGCGCCCGCGCTTTGCACATGGAAAAAGAAATTGGCTCCCTTGAAACCGGCAAGAAGGCGGACTTCGCCATCCTGACTCTCGATGTGCCGAATGCCGTACCGATGTACAACGTGTACTCACAAATTGTGTATGCGTTGAAGGCCAGCGAAGTGGAAACCGTTGTTGTGGGCGGCAAAATATTGCTGAAAGACGGGAAGCTGTTGACCGTGGATGAAGCCGCCGCAATGGCAAAGGCCAAGGATTACGCCAAAAAGGTGCAGGACTCGCTGAAATAGCAGCCCTGCCGCCGCAGAATCACTCGTAAAGTGTGACGAGATGCACGTGCGTACGTGATGTGCATCACAATTCACGCCAAATAATTGTTTCGTAGTATTGCCGCGCGCCAGCGCCTCTGGCTAATTGGATGGCATAGACGTTTCGCTCCTCTCACAACGCTAAGTATTGCAGGGGTCTTTGTACTCGCGAAGTGTGATCGTCTGGTTGCAACCGAACTCAAAATCCCGAACGGAGTGAGTTGGTGGGCCAGGGTCTGTGGCACATACGGGGTCGCACATCAGTTTGGGCGATAGTCGCATACGCGATTTTTGAGGTTGTCTCCATTCATCCGCCCGCTTCCGCGCAAACAGTTCCGGCAAAACGAAACGTTGCTTCTGCCGCAGGCCTCCCCGAAATTGTCTTCGTTCAAACTCAGCGGCTCGTCTGGGGTCCCCTAGCCAGACGTTTTCCGCAGGGCTCTGAGATTGTGCGCTTCCGTCCGTCAGCAACTCAGCACCCGACGCGCCTCACCGAGGATTTTTTTGCTGCGGCCGATCCCCAAGTGAGCTTCGACGCTACGAGAATACTTTTCTCCGCCCAAAAGGCGCAAGGCGATCGCTGGCAAATCTGGGAAATGAATCTGGACGGTTCCGGCAAACGCCAGATTACGCACTGCCGGCAGGACTGCCTGCGCGCTGCATATCTGCCGGCAAACGAAATTGTTCTTACTGTGGAAGAAGCGACGAACGAGCGGTCGGTGTCCTATCTCGCAGTCGCAAAAACGGACGGCTCGGACTTTCAGCGCATCACATTCGGCAGCGCGCCTTTTCAATTCGAAACGGTCCTACGGGATGGCCGCGTCGTTGCTTCAGCGCCATGGCCGCTTGTCGGCAATTCAGCAAGCATCGGCACACGCGTGTTCTATACCTTGAGGCCTGACGGCACAGCGCTTGAGTCATTCCGTTGCCAGCATCAAGAAAAATCTACTCAGGCCGACGCCGAGGAACTTACTGACGGTTCGCTGCTATTTGTGCGAAAAGGCCTAACGGACAAAGCTGTCGCGGGCTCCTTAGTCAAAATCCCGCAGGGAGCCTTCGACGGAGCGCCGTTGGGATCTCGTGGAGTGGCATACGAATCGGCGCGCCAACTCTCCGACGATTATTTAGTCGTTGCGAAGCAAACGGCAATCTCCGCAACCGCGGCATCGCGTTTTGATCTTTACTTGTTCCATCTGAAAACTGGCACGTTGGGAGAACGTCTCCAGGCCAGCGCAGAGACATCGAGCATTCAACCGGTTCCTGTGCTGCCGCGGCCGACTCCCAAGCATTACTGGAACACGCTGAATCCGGAATCAACCACCGGCAATTTCATCTCTCTCAATAGCTACCTCTCCGCCGACGATCCAAACGGCCACGTAGCTACGCCCATTGCGCAGGTGCGCGTGTTCGCTTTGGACGCAACCGACGGCCAAGAACACAACTTGGGAGAAGCGCCGGTGGAAGCCGATGGCTCATTCTTCGTAAAAGTTCCCGCGAACCAGCCGGTACGTTTTGCGCTTCTTGATGCCAAGGGCCGAATCATCCGCGAAGAACACAGCTGGATCTGGGCGCGTCCAGGCGAACAACGCGGCTGCACCGGCTGCCATGGGGACAAATCCGTTGCGCCGGAAAATCACTGGCCGCAAACGCTGCGACGCTTCGATACGCCGACACTACTGGGAGAAATCGATCATGCTTCCGCAACAGCACAGGCGAAATAGCGTGCGGCGTCTACTCCGCGGCGCGGTGGTTCTGGGAGCAACCTTGCCATTGCTGCTCGCCTTGCCACTCCTGAATTTCGAAAGTGTTCCCGGTTTGCATTCTATCCAAAACTCGTTCTCGGCAAGCAAGTGGCCCACGTATGAGGACGTAACCGACAAAGCCAAGCTGCATTTCCGCCATTCGTTCGGCGAGCAAAAATTGAGCTCCGTCATGGAAGCCACCGGCTCGGGCTGTGTCTGGTTTGATTACAACAACGACGGCCTGCTCGATCTTTACGCTCTGAGCGGCCGCTATCTCGACGGCGTCACGAACCATTCCAAAGCCGACGGACTGGATGCCACAAATCATCTCTACCGCAACAATGGCGACGGAACATTTACGGATGTAACCGCGCAAGCGGGTGTGGCTGGCAAAGGCTTCGCCATGGGCGTCACCGTGGGCGATTACGATAACGACGGCTACGACGACATCTACGTCACCAACTGGAACTCCGCGATTCTCTATCACAACAACGGCGATGGCACTTTCACCGACGTCGCTGAAGCCGCTGGTGTGCAGAACAATCACTTTGGCGTGGGCGCCGCATTTCTCGATTACGACCGCGACGGGCGCCTGGACCTGTTCGTCGGCAATTATCTGAAGTTCGATCCCAACTCCAGGAAGCCGTACTACACCGCGGAAGCATTCGCCGGCCCGCTCGATTACGAAGGTGAAGCCAACCGGTTGTTTCACAACAATGGCGACGGCACGTTTACCGATGTTTCCGAAGAAGCCGGCGTCGCCAATCCTGCAGGACGCGCCATGGGAGTGACCGTGGGCGATTACGACAATGATGGCTGGCCAGACATCTACGTCGCCAACGATCAAATGGAAAGCTATCTGTATCACAACAACCACGACGGAACTTTCACCAACGTCGCGGTCGAGCAGGGCGTAGCCTACGGAACCAATGGGGATACTCCTTCCGCGATGGGCCCGATCTTTGCGGACTACAACAACGATGGCGCGCTGGACCTGTTCGTTTCCGACATGCGCTATCACCGCCTGTTCCGCAATTCCCAGAAAGATGGTTTTTTCAACGACACCACGCTGGAATCCGGAATCGCGCAGATGAGCGGCCAATACGTCGGATGGGGCGACGCGTTTCTGGATTTCGACAACGATGGCTGGAAAGACGCGTTCATCGTTAACGGCGGCTTGCACTGGCTGGTGCCCATGGAGCCTTTGCTGCTTCGCAACAATGGCAATGGCACGTTCAGCGATGTGTCCGCGGATGCGGGTGGCGCTTTCAACACGAAGGTCGTTGGGCGTGGCGCGTGCTTTGCCGACTACGACAACGACGGGTACATCGACGCTTTTATCGTGGTTCTGGGCGGCAACGGAATTTTGTTACATGCGAAGCCCCCGGTTGGCCCGCGTAATCATTGGCTGACGCTGAAGTTGGTCGGCACGGTGAGCAATCGGGATGGTTTTGGCGCGCGCCTCGAAGCGGATGCCGGCGATCTTCATCAGGTTGTCGAAAATGTGCCGCAGTCCGGCTATCTCTCGCAGAACGACCCGCGGCCGCACTTCGGACTCGGTTCCCATGCAGAACTGGATTTGCTGACGATTCACTGGCCGAGCGGAACGGTGCAGAAGTTGGAGCACGTAAAAGCCGATCAGATCCTGACGATTACCGAACCTGGACAGCGGCAATCCCCCGCGCCCGGAGTTGGAGGCAAAGCGCGATGATGGCAGCCTCCACAGCGCGCGATCGGCGGAACTCGCTGTTGCCTCCTGCGCTCGCTGGGATCGCGCTGACTTTCGTTCTCTGTGCGGCCTGGAACGTGAGTGCGCAAGTCGCCGCTTCTTCGGCCGATGCGCCGTCGCCGAACTATCTCACTCCCATCGCCGCGAAGTTCTCACCGGATGGGGCGGAGTTGTATGTCGTGTGCGAAGACGACGATTCCGTGCTAGCCGTCGATGTGCGCACCCAGCGCGTAGTGAAAAAAGTGAAAGTCGGCCACAAGCCAAAAGATCTTGCGGTGTCCCTCGACGGCAAAACCATCTATGTCTCCAATGAGTGGAGCGACAGCATCAGCGTGGTCGACACGGCAACGTTTCAAGTGCGAAAAACTTTGCAGACGGGATGGGGCCCGAGAGGATTGACGACCGACCAGCCTGGAAAAATTCTCTATGTGGCGAACAGCATCGGGAATGATGTGTCGGTCATCGATCTCGCCACTGGCAGCGAAAGAAAACGGCTTACGGCTCTTCGCTCGCCGCATTATGCGCAACTTTCACGCGATGGCCGCCACGTCTACGTGTCCAACATCCTGGCGCATCTCGAATCCGCCGACGAAGCGCCGGTTTCGGAATTGATGGTCATCGACACGCAAACGCAAACCGTAGCCGAACGCATCCTGTTACCGGGCGCGCTGGAAATGCGACACATCGCGGAAGCGCCGGGGTCGCAGGGCGATTACCTGCTGATTCCGCTGATGCGCCCAAAAAATCTCAATCCGCTGATCCAGGTGGACAACGGTTGGATCCTGACGCACGGCGTGGCGATCGTGCGTCCGGGAAAAACCAGCACCGCGACGCAAACGCGCGCTGAAGTCACGCAGATTCTGCTCGACGATATCGACCGCTACTACGCGGGTCCGGATGGCGTCGCGTTCACACCAGACGGCCGCTACGCGCTGGTGACGCACGCCGAAGCCGCCACCGTTTCCGTGATCGACACAAAATTGCTACAGCAGCGTTTACGCAGCGTATCGGCAGCGGACTTGCCGAACCGCCTGGACACCGCGCGCCAAATCGTCATTCGCCGCTTGCCAACGCAATCGAACCCGACGGACGTAGTCGTCGCGCCAGACGGACATTCCGCTTATGTCGTGAATCGGTTGGACGATAGCCTGACGGTCGTCGACATTCCTCAATTTCGAGTTCGCGCAAGGATCGACCTGGGCGGCCCCAGGAAAATCACGGCTCTTCGTCAGGGAGAGCAACTCTTCCACGATGCGAAATTCTGTTTTCAGGGCCAATTCTCTTGTGCCACATGCCATCCGGACAATCACATTGACGGTGTCGCGTGGAATCTCGAAACACCGCAGTTGGGCCGCGACCGCGTGGCCAATCGAACGCTGCGGAACATTGCAGACACTGCGCCGTTCAAGTGGAATGGTCACAATCCAGACCTGGAAACGCAGTGTGGACCGCGGATCGCCAAGTTTTTGTTTCATTCGGAAGGCTTCAGCGACGCGCAGTTGGCAAATCTCGTGGCCTTCATCAAGTCGATTCCGCTTTCTCCGAATCGCCATCTCGCAGCGGACGGGCAATTCAGCTCAGCCCAGGAACGCGGCCGCGACATTTTCTTCCGCAAGGGCTGCGACACCTGCCATCCTCCCGCAACACATTACACGGCAAAAACAAGTTTTGATGTAGGCACAGCCGCGAAGTACGACACGTCCGGACTCTTTGATATTCCGCAACTCGATCGCATTTACGAAAAGCCTCCGTATTTGCACAACGGAGAAGCGCGTTCCCTGGAGGAAATCTGGACGCTGTATAACCCCAGCGACAAACATGGAGTCACGTCGGACATGTCCAAAGAGCAATTGAACGATCTGGTGGAATTTTTGAAGACGCTGTAGCAGCAACCTGACGGCAGTCAGGGCGGAGTAAAGAACAATGAGCAGTGAAAAACGAATCCGATGGCTCGCTGGCATAGCGGGAATGGTCGCCTTCTTTCTCGCAGCTCCTGCACTGTCGCAAACCCCTACGCTTTACACTCGATGGGAAAACTTCACGACCGCCAACGGCATGCCCGACGCCAAAGTTTTCAGCGTAGCTGTTGACGGCGAGCGCGTGTGGGCAGGCACGGAAAATGGCCTAGTGCTCATCGAAAATTCAAAAGTTTCGAAGGTGTATACCACGGCAGACGGCCTGCCGAATCGCGTGGTTACCGGGATCGCTGTCGATCAGAAAACCGGCGATGTCTGGCTATCCACATTCGGCGGACTGAGCCAGTTCTCCGGAGGCAAGTTTCAAAACTACACCAGCATGACCACAGGCCTGGCGAACGATATCGTGTACGCAGTCGCGATTCAAGATGAATTTGTCTGGGCCGCCACCACAGCCGGGGTCAGCCGCTTCAATACGCGCACGGGCGAATGGTCTATCTTCAGCGAAAAAACCGCGCCGATGCACGAACCTTGGGCTTACAGCGTCGCGGTGGGCGAACAGAAAGTGTATGTGGCTGTGTGGGGCGGCGGCCTTTTGGAATACGACATTGCCGGTGGCTACTGGAAGCCTTACACCGATCCTGACGGAGAAATGGAATTGGTGCTGTTCAAAAATCAGGGACTGATCCACGACATCGTCAGCGGTGTTTCCTACAACCACGACACAAAAATGTTCTGGGCCTCCACGTATTTTGGCATGAGCGGCTACGACGGCCACAACTGGTACAACTATCTCTCCACCGATAGCGGCCTGGCTTCCGATTTCATCAACGCCACACAGACACGCGGCGACGATGTGTGGGCCTGTACTGACCAGGGACTGAGCTATCTCAATTTCAAAACCAACACCTGGGTCACTTACCGCCCCAGCAAAGAAATCGGCAAAGGTGAAATTCTAATCACCGCGGCGGACAAGAAAGTTACGAAAATCGAAACGCCTACGTCCCTCGCGCACAACTACATCCTGAATCTGGCGTTTCAGGGCGAAGACATTTGGGTGGCCACGGCCGCGGGGCTGAGCCACGGAATCCATCAATCCTACAAGGAAGGCAAATCCAATGAGCAAGCAAGAACTCGTCGTTGAAAACAATCTACCTCTCGAAAGCGCGGCAGTGTCCATTCGCAAGAAGGCCATCGAAGCGCCAAAAGTTTTGAACGAAGCGCATCAATATCCCAGGCCATCTTCGTTCTCGCGCGGAATGCGGCTGGACATCAATGGCGTCACCACCCTTTTGATTTCCGGCACGGCCAGCATCGATGAAAATGGCAATTCCGTTCACATCGGCGATTTTCGCTCCCAGGTTTTGCGCACGTACTGGAACATCACCGGCTTGCTCGCCGCCGAAGGCGCCACCTGGAAAGACATCGTGCGGACCAGTTGCTACCTTCGCGACATCGAACGCGACTACGCCGAATTCAACCAGATTCGCACACAGTTCTTCCAGGAAATGGGGCTGGAGATTTTGCCGGCGTCCACGGGTATCCAGGCGATTCTTTGCCGGCCGGAATTGCTGATCGAGATCGAAGCCATCGCGATGTTTCCGACCGATCGCAAATCTTGATTCGCAGCTTTCGCAAACCGCGCTTCGTCGTTGCCCTGGTTCTTCCGCCCTTTGGTAGAACCAGATAAAAGGGAGGGGCCCCATGAGCATTGCGGGAAATGTTGGTCTGGAAGATCTGCCACGAATTTGTCCCTTGATCAGCCGGAGAGTGCAATCGTCTTTCGACACCGGCGAAACGCGAATTGTAAGCGTGGGGAAAGTGCAATTTGGGGGCGCGCGGCCCGTGGTGATCGCCGGCCCCTGCGCGGTAGAAAGTTTCGAGCAGACCCTAGCCGTCGCGCGCGGGGTGAAAGAGGCGGGCGCGGAGATGCTGCGCGGTGGAGCGTTCAAGCCACGCACTTCGCCGCACGATTTTCAGGGGCTTGGCATCGAAGGACTGCGCATCCTGCGCGAAGTGAGCCGCCAAACGGGCCTGCCCATCGTCACCGAGGTGATGGATCCGCGACTGGTGGAGACGGTCAGCGAATACGCGGACATGCTGCAGATCGGTTCGCGCAACATGCAGAATTATCCATTGCTGGTCGAAGCCGGAAAATCCGGCAAGCCTGTGCTGCTGAAGCGCGGCATGGCTGCCAGCCTCTGCGAATGGCTGGGAGCGGCGGAGTACATCGCAACAGAAGCAAATCTGGACATCGTGCTATGCGAGCGCGGCATCAAGGCTTATCCTTGCGGCGAATATTCGCGCAATGTTCTGGACTTGAATATTATTCCCGCCGTCAAAGCGGAGACGTTTCTTCCCGTGATCGTCGATCCCAGCCATTCCACCGGACTTGCCAGCATGGTTGAGCCCGCCAGTTGCGCGGCCATTACATTTGGCAGCCACGGACTGATCGTTGAGGTCGCTTGCGATTATCCCGGAGCAGCCAAACCTAGATGCGACGCCGCACAGGCGATTTCTCCTTCCACGTTAAAAAACATTGTCCGGTTCATCGATATGCGCGCGGAGCAAAGCGCGTTGAGGAAGGCCCATGTGGTGTAATCCAGCGTGGATTCGCAGAACTCTTTATATCGCGCCGTGTTGCGCGTTCTTGCTGTTCGTTGCGGTCGCTGCGCGCGCACAATCCGCCGGAGCGGAAACGCCGGCAACCCAGAAGCCCACAGCAACTGTCCCGCGTTATGCGAATATGCCGGAGGACGCCGTTCCGTTTGGGAAATTCACCAAGCCTTATAAAGAATGGTATCTGACCGACGACACGCTCGCGTATAACGGCGCGGCTCGCGAATGCGTCACAGGCGAACTTGACGCGTCGGACACCGTCAACATCGGCTTTCTCGGCCCGATCCAGAATAATCCGGAATCCCCGTATGGGCTTGCCATGCTGCATGGAGCGCAGCTCGCCATTTCGCAGGCAAACGCCAAAGGCGGATTTCGCGATGCAAGTGCATCTAGTGCGAAACTTTATGAATTGAAGGTACACGCCGATTCCGCGCAGTGGGGCGCGTCTTCGACGGAAGCGGTGAAAATGGTATTCGACGAACACGTGGTCGCGGTGCTCGGCTCAGTCGACGGAGCGTCCACGCACATCATGCTACGCGAAAGCCTGAAGCTGGAATTTCCCATCATGGATACGGCGACCACCGATCCCACCGTGACGGAAACACGCATCCCGTGGCTGATTCACAATTTTCCCGACGATCGCCAACAGGGATACGCGCTCGCCGCAGCGGTTTTCAAAGAACGAAAGTTGAAGAGAATCGGTGTGATTCGCGCTCAGACGCGATATGCGCGAGTCGGCGTGCAAAAATTCTTCGATGAAGCCAAGCGCCTTGGCCACGTGCCGGTACTCGAGGTGAAATACGAACGCGGCGACGAGGATTTTTCAACGCAGTTGCAGATGCTGAAAAACGCCCACGTCGATGGCGTCGTGATTTGGGGCGAAGTACCCGAAGCGGCAAGGATTCTGACGCAAATGCGCGCCATGGGAATGAAGCAACCGGTGTTCGGTCCCAGCCGGCTGTGTTATCCGCAGATGATAGAAGCCGCCGGCCCGGCCGCAGAAGGCCTGGTAACAACGGCAGTCATAGATCCAACGCGAGACGACGCGCTATGGCGGGACTTTCAGAAAGATTATCGCGTGATGTTCCACGAAGAGCCGGATGCCTACGCAGCTTATGCTTACGATGGCATGAATCTTCTCCTCGCCGCCGTGACAAAAGCCGGACTGAATCGCGGAAAAATCATGGATGCGCTGCGCGACCACCAAGGACAAATAGTTGACGGCGCAGCAGGCCTCGCGCTGTTTGACCATACCTTGAACAACATCGCACCGCTCACGATGGCGCGTATCGAGAACGGGAAATTCGTTTACTCGCCATCCATAGCGGCGAACGAAGTTGCGTCAAGCGAAAACACAGGAACGCATTGATGCGTTTGCATTTCACGATCGCGGCCAAGTCTTCTCCATGGTTGCTATTATTTCCGGCACTTTTGTTTCCATGTTTGCCAGCGCGGGCACAATCGGAAGCGGTGAGCTCGAAGCCGTACGCCGTACTCGACCGGCAGAGTGTCGTTTATCGCGGCCCGCTCTCCCCAACAGGAGCGGAACAAACGGATGGACCAGTCGCCATCGGAATGATTCTTCCGCTGAGAGGTTCTCAGGAATCGGAAGGCAAAGCGCTTCTTGCCGCGGCCCAGTTGGCGATTGAGGAAGAACAGGCAAAAGGGCCCCTTGTAGACGGCCGTCATTTGGAAATCGTTGCACGAGACGAAACTGGTCTCTGGGGTCAGGTGAGCACACAAATTCTTAAATTGGTGGAGGAAGATCGCGCCGTTGCCATCTTCACTTCCGCGAACGGAGCCTCCGCACATTTAGCGGAGCAAATAGCCAATAAACTCAGTGTTCCGATTCTCACACTGGCAAGCGACCCGTCCACGACGCAAGCCAATGTTCCGTGGATCTTCCGCCTTGGCCCGAGCGATACGGACCAGGCGCGTGCGTTCTCCCAACGCATTTACACAGAGCTTCACCTGCAAAAAGTCCTGCTGGTTGCTCAAATGGATCATGACGGCAGGACCGGCGCCGCGGAATTCGAAAAAGCTGCAAAGGGACTCGGCGCCACTCCACCGTTGCGTTTTGAACCGACCGGTTCCGCGGGAAATCTGGAATCCTTTGACGAACTTCTACAAACAAACGCTCCCGAAGCAATCGTGTTTTGGACAGATACGCCAACAGCGGATGAACTGCTCGCACTTACAAAAAAAATACGCCCAACGATTCCAGTGTTTCTCAGCCGGAAATCCGTAGAGTTCGGCACTAGAGAAGTGTTTTTAGGGAATTCCTTCACGATTGATTCAGCAAGCGCAGGCCAAGCCGCCGCGACGAGCAAATTCAGCGAACTGTACCGCGCGCGAACAGGAACGAATCCAAGCCTCGCTGCCGACGAAATCTATCTGGCAGTGCGCATGGTCGCCAAAGAAATACGCGCCACCGGAGCCAATCGAGTGATGCTACGCGATTATCTGGCGAACCAGGAAATCTCACGCGATCCCAAAACCGTCAAGCCCTTCGATCCGGCGGGCAACGATCTGCGCAAGCTCGCTCTCGTGAAAATGCAAACCAACAGCCCGGCTAAGCCTTGAGCTGCCGATAGCGGCGAATCACGGCGTTCGTCGAACTGTCGTGCTTTAGCGCCGGTTCCGTGTTGCTCTCCAACTCCGGAATAATCCGCTGAGCCAGCACTTTGCCCAATTCCACGCCCCACTGGTCGAACGAATCGATGTGCCATACCGCACCCTGCGTGAACACCGCGTGTTCATATAGGGCAACGAGCTTACCCAGCGCTTCCGGCGTCAACCGTTCCAGGAGCATGGTGTTGGACGGGCGATTTCCTTCAAACACGCGATGGGGCACAAGCCAGTCCGGCGTGCCTTCCGCCTTCACCTGCGCCGGCGTTTTCCCAAACGCGAGCGCCTCGCTCTGCGCACACACATTGGCCACCAGCATGTCGTGGTGTCGGCCCAGCGGATTCAGCGCCTTTCCAAAAGCGATAAAGTCGCAGGGGATGAGCCGCGTGCCTTGATGGATCAACTGATAAAAAGAATGCTGACCGTTCGTGCCGGGTTCGCCCCAGAAAATCTGCCCGGTATCGTAATTGACTTTGACCCCCTCCAGCGTCACGTGCTTGCCGTTGCTCTCCATCGTCAATTGCTGCAAATAAGCGGGAAAGCGCTTCAAGTATTGCTCATACGGCAGGACCGCAATGGTTTGCGCGTCGAAAAAATCCGTATACCACAGTGCGAGCAATCCCAGCAGCACCGGCAGGTTCCGCTCCAGAGGCGCGGTACGGAAATGTTCATCCATTTCGTGAAAACCGTTCAGCATGGCGTGGAAATTGTCCGGGCCAATGGCAAGCATGGTGGAAAGGCCAATCGCGGAGTCCATCGAATAACGGCCGCCAACCCAATCCCAGAACCCAAACATGTTGGCGGTATCGATGCCAAACTTGGAAACTTCCGCGGCGTTCGTTGAGACCGCGACGAAATGTTTGGCCACGGCCTTTTCATCGCCGCCCAGTCCCTTAAGCGCCCAATCGCGCGCCGTGTGGGCGTTGGTCATGGTTTCCAGCGTGGTGAACGTTTTAGACGAAACGATGAACAACGTTTCGGCGGGGTCGAGGTCCACGACAGCTTCGGCGAAATCCGTGCCATCCACGTTAGAGACGAAGCGAAACGTCATGCTGCGCTCGCTATAAAATTTCAGAGCCTCGTAAGCCATGACCGGCCCCAGATCTGAGCCGCCGATGCCGATATTGATCACGTTGCGGATGCGTTTCCCGGTGTGGCCCTTCCACGCGCCGCTGCGAACGCGATTGGAAAATTCCGCCATCTTGTCCAGCACCGCGTGAACGTCCGGCACCACGTTCTTTCCATCCACCAAAATAGTGGCATCCCGCGGCGCGCGCAGCGCAACATGCAACACTGCGCGATTTTCCGTTATGTTGATCTTTTCGCCGCGAAACATCGCGTCCCGGCGTTCCTGCACGCGCGATTCCCTCGCCAGATCGAGCAGCAGCTTGACGGTCTTCTCCGTAATCAGGTTCTTGGAGTAATCCAGGTAAATGCCCACCGCCTCCACAGTGAAGCGCTCCGCCCGTTTAGGATCGTCCGTGAAGAGTTTCTTCAAATGAATAGCCTGAATCTGCTTTTGGTGCGTCTTCAGTGCCGCCCACGCTTTGCGCTTGGTCAATGGCTTAAGCGGCAAAGCCTTCGAGGTGCTCTTTCTGCGTGCTGCCATGGCAAGCTCCTTGTGTTCCAGATTTATCGCGGGCGGGGACTCTTGGCCAACGTCGGGCCTTTCGCAACTTCAACATTCCACAGACGGAAGCCGCCAAGAAACGCGTTGAAGTTGTCTCCCGCCCGGCAACGCGGCGGAAGTACTTTCAATTTTTTCACGTTTCCCCCGCCCAGCACCACTTCATCCGGCTCCAGCGCTATCGTCAACTTCTCCACGATATCCGCCACATTCTTGCGCCACTTCTTCTTGCCGTACTTCTTCAAACCACGCAGACCCACATAATCTTCGTACGTAGCTTTTTTATACGGAAGATGCCCGAGCTCCATTGGTTCTACGGTACCGTCCACTACCATTGCGGTCCCCAATCCCGTGCCCAGGCCCAGGAAGAGCATCCGGCCCTTCTTGTAACTCCCCAACGCCTGCATCGCCGCATCGTTCAAGATTTTGATGCGGCAGCCGAACGCACGTTCATAAGTAAATCCTACCCAACCCTTACCAAGATTGTGCGGCTCCAGGACCGGGCGGTCGCGCATCACCGGGCCCGGGTACCCCATGGAGATGGCATCGAATTTCCAACCCTTGGTCAGCTTCTTCACGCCTTTGACCATCTCCGCCGCGGTCATCTCGGGGCCAGATTCGAATTTGCGAGGTGTGTCCTCGCCGCTAAGAAGCACCTTCACGTGAGTACCGCCCACATCGATGGCAAGCACCTTCATTTTTTAGCGTCTCCTTGGAACTACTCACGCCCGTCGAGAACCGCTCCGGCAGGCCTCCAAGAGTGTACCGAAAATTGCCCTATTTAGACTCTCGGGACTGTAAAAAGGGAACAAACAGAAGTGGCCAATGGCAAAAGAGAGGGGTCCCAGGCTCATAGCGGAACAAATCACACACGACACCAACTCGGCATCCCTTTGCAAACCAAATCGTTGCCATTCAAAGTCTTGCACAGGGTTTCCTCAACATCTGCTTGACACCGCCAGCAATGAGAAGTAATTTTTCCTCCATGTTTTTTACTGGAATCATTGCTTGATTCCTTTCGTTGGGGTGTTTGCGAGACGGAGAGCCTGAGTACGAAACAACTGGTGCGCTTCTCCTAATTTCGGGATCGTTCCGAAACCGGGAGGGCGCTTCGTTATTTTTCAGGCGCTTCGTCGAGAAAATCAGTTGGTCGGTTATGCCGAGAGGGGTGAGGAGAATGTGTAAGCGATTCTTAATTACCGTTGTGGCCTGCTTTGCAGTCTTGTGCTTCTTTGGACAGCGCGCCTACGGTCAGGCCGTCGGCAGCTTTCAGGGAACGGTGACAGACAAATCCGGCTCTGCGATTTCTGGAGCCAAGGTCACCGTAATGTCGCAAACAACGGGAGCGGCGCGCGAAACCCAAACGGACGATTCCGGGCATTACACCATCAATCTGCTTCCGGCCACCATCTATACCGTTCGCGTGGAATACAAAGGTTTCCAGACAGCGGAGTCGAAGGACGTTAAGTTGCAGGTCGACGAGGCGCGCGAACTGGATTTCAGCCTGTCTCCCGCTACCGTCAGTTCCTCGGTGGAAGTGTCGGCCGATGCCGTGGCCGTTGAAACCGCGAATCCGACGCTCGGCCAGGTGATCACATCGCAGCAGGTCTCGCAACTGCCTTTGAACGGTCGCGATTTCGTGCAACTCGCCACGTTGACGCCCGGCACAACGCAGGAGACCAATCCCAACAGCTTTTTCACCAGTGGCTCCAGCAGCGAAGTGGCAGCCCGCGGTTCGTATTCTCTATCGGTTGGCGGTTCTCGTCCCAATGCCACGGACTGGATGCTGGACGGCGCGGACGACAACGAATTGACGGCTGGCGGCGTGGCCATCTACTCCTCGATCGACTCGATTCAGGAGTTTAAGGTTTTGACCTACAACTATTCCGCCGAGTACGGCACGCGCGCGGGACCGACAGTCCTGCTGACTACCAAGTCCGGTTCCAACGATTTTCACGGCTCTCTGTTTGAGTTCCTGCGAAACACGGACTTGGACGCGAAGAGCTTCTTTGCCACTTCCACGGAAAAGTTCAACCTGAATCAATTCGGCGGTTCCATCGGCGGTCCGATTCGCAAGAACAAGACCTTCTTCTTCGTCGACGGCGAGCAGAAATACCAGCTCCATGGCATCACGTTTGAAGGCCTGGTACCCACAGCAGCGATGCGCAACGGAGATTTCACGAACGATGCGTTCGGCAACCCCGCGGCATTAATCAATAACCCGAACATAGCCGGTTCAGCCGACCCACACTTCCGGTGCGACGCCTCTGGCAATCCCTTGCCGCTGAGCCCTGCGAACGACGGCAGCCAGGTGGCCGGGGGAACGGACTGCAACAAGATTCCCTCGGGCTTGCTGAATCCCCTCGCGCAGAAAATGATCAATTTCTTTCCTTTGCCAAACTTGACTGGCAGCACCACAGCCAATTTTCTCTCCGAACCCGTGCGCAGCCTGGATGAGACCAAGTTCGACGTCCGCGTGGATCAGAATTTCTCCAGTTCCGATTCCCTGTTCGCCCGCTTCAGTTACGACCAGGCGGTTTCCTACGTGCCCGGCGGTGCCCCAGGATTTGCCGAACAAAACGCATTCGCCAGCAATCAGGGCATTGCAAACCACGCACGCAGCGTAGCCATTGGAGAGACTCACGTGGTTAGCCCTACCACGGTGAACCAGTTTACGTTCGGCTATAGCCGCATTTTCGACTACATCACTTCCCAAGGCACCGGCACTTGCGAATCTGCGTCCTTGGGCATCCCCGGTGCCAACACCAGCTGCGGCGGCTCATCCGGGACCACCTGCCAAGGCTATAGTTGCGGATTAACGTCCACCGAGTTTGAAGGCGGTTATTGGTCGTTGGGAGATCGCGGTTACGCTCCGTTCCAGGGCGGCACGAACGTCTTCTCCATCAACGATTCTTTCGACATGATTCGCGGCAAGCATGACATCAAGATCGGCGGCAACATTCGCGCCAACCAAATGAACGTTGGTACGGAAGGCTTCCAGGACGGGTTCTGGGTCATCAGCGGTGGCTTCTCGGGTAATCCCGTGGCCGACTTCATGCAGGGCATCACCAGCCTTGCCATTCATGATCAGACCTTCCCTACTGACAGCCAGTATCCGGGAGGCCCTGTGACCGGCCGGCGCTGGAAGATCTATCGTCCCTACATCCAGGATGACTGGCGCATAACCAAGAGCCTCACGTTGAATCTTGGCTTAGCCTGGGACCTCACGACGCCTATCTCCGAAGAACACTGGCGCCAGGCTGATCTCGTTGCCGCAACCGGACAACTCTTGATTCCCGGCGAGCCCGGAATCGGTCCGGACGCGGGAGTCAACATGAACTGGACTGCATTTGAGCCTCGCCTCGGCGCTGCCTGGAAAGTATTTGGCAGCGACAAGACTGTAATTCGCGGCGGCTACGCCATATTCCACGACTCGGCCTGGAGCATGGGCGCGCAGGGGTTGTGGCAGAACCCGCCGTTCTTTGCGGAATCCGACGCCTTCGCTGGCGAAACACCCTGCGCCTTTGCAACTTCTTATTGCGCCACCGCTGCGGGTGGATCGCAATCTCCTTCCGCGTTGAACATCTCCGACGGATTCCAGGTATTCCCAACGCGGCCGAATCCCGCAACCTTTACCGGATCGTTGAACGCCCAGGATACGAATTCCAAGCTGGGCAAAGTACAACAGTTCAACGTCAACCTCGAACGCCAACTGCCAGGCCAGATCGTCCTCACGGCCGGGTATGCGGGTTCACGCGGCAGCCATCTTCTGATCTACGGGAACGACCTCAACACCACCAGCCCGAGCGGTTGCGTGGCAGGCGGTTCCTACACACTTGGTTGCCTCCCTGGCGGCGCGCCATATGTTCCGTTCCCTTCCACCTATCCCTATTTCTACAACACCATCTATTGCGTCTGCGATACCGGCAAGACCAGCTACGATTCGTTCCAAGTTAAGGCCGAAACCAAGTCCACGCGCTACGGCATCTACGCCTTGATCGGTTACACCTATTCCAAGACGTATGACAACGGCCTCTCCGACGGCTTGGGCACAAACCTGGGTGCAAGCTACTTCCCTCTGCCTAATTGGCAGAAGCTGGACTGGGCGCTTTCGCAAATCAACCTGAACAACAGCTTTACAGCCAGCGTGATTTACGACTTGCCCTTCGGCAAGGGAAAGAAATTTGGCAGCGACTGGAATAACGTGACCAATTCCCTTCTCGGCGGCTGGCAAGTTACCCTGATCGAAAAGATCACTTCCGGATTCCCGGTTCCGTTGATCGACAGCGACAACACTTCTGGCGTGTTCTTCCAGAACGGAAACGGAAACAACTACAATCGACCCGATTATGTGGCGGGTTGCAGCCCGACTGCCGCCAATCACAGCCAGCTCGTCTGGATCAACGCGGCTTGCTTCCCGGCTGCGGCTCCCGGCGAACTTGGAAATGCCAGCCGTGTTCCGGCCACCGGCCCGGATTTCGTGAACACAGACTTCTCCTTGATCAAGCAGTTTGCGCTGCCCTGGGAGAACATGGGCCTGAACTTCCGCGCGGAGTTTTTCAACCTGTTCAACCACGCGCAGTTCGGTATGCCCGTCAACGACCTGAATGCGCCGGGCTTCGGCACTGTGAACTCGACTGTGAACAATCCACGGCTGATTCAGTTTGGATTGAAACTGACGTTCTAACGATTGCTAACAACTGAACCTTATTCGCCGCCCCATCAGACCTCTGGTGGGGCGGTTTTCTTTTTTGCGCTGATGATTCTTGCTCAGTGGGAATCTGGCGTGGCTGGTGGAGCAGCGGGCGCTTGGCCTCGCAGCGTATAGACAAATTGGGGAATCTCGTGGCGCTCGCGCTCTGCATCCTCATGCTTTTTTTCCGAGAGCTGCTTGAATATTGCGATTTCCTGGCGCGCCTTCTCGGTTTCGCCCGTGCGCCGGTAAATCTGCGCCAGCCGGTAATGCGCATCATCCGGGATCGGCGTATTTTCGATGGCTTTCTGCAGCGCCGCGATCGCCCCGGGAAAGTCTTCGCGGTCCGTCAGTAGAATGCCGAGTTGCAAGTACGCGTTGCCGAGATGCGGATCAAGCTTGAGCGCAGTCTTAAGCTCTGATTCCGCAATGTCCGAATGATCCGGATGCGCTCCCTGCTTGAGCAGCGCTGCGCCATAAAGATAATGCGCCATGGCCATTTCCGGATGCAGGCTGGCGAAGCGCTTCATGCGATCTATCCACGCCACCGGGACAACTTGTTCAATAGCCTGCAGCCGGCCGAGAAAAAGATAAGGAGTGGGATCGGCAGGGCTCAGATCGCAAGCCTCGAAAAATATTTGCTGCGCCTCATCCTTGGAGCGCTGTGCGTACCACGACGCGCCCAGCCCCAACAGCATCCGGCTGGATTGCGGATATAGGCGGTCGCCCTTGGTGAACACCTCGATGGCCGGCTCAGGGGCATGGTGCAAGAGCAACTCGGCTCCCCACGCGAACAGATGCGGTTCCGTGGGCTGCATCTCCGCGGCGCGCTGATAGTCAAGCACGGCATCGACCGGATGGCCTTGGCTTTCCTCGATCTCGGCAAGCTGAGCGCGCAGGTCTGCGTTGTCTTCTTTTGCGAGTGCGGCGCGAATCGCTCCTTCTTGCGAAGGAGCGGCCGACACGCTGGATGTGGCGTTTTCGCGGGCCAGCGAAGCGGTTTCCTTCGACAACGCATTGCTGTTGCGAACAATGGGACCAGAGCCGTGGCCGCCGAGGGCAGTCGTATCGGTGACGCCCGCAACGGTGAAGGCGGGTTCGTCCGAAAAAGCCATGCCGCTGGATGCGTCTTTCGCGGATGCGGGAGAGTTTTGCTTCGCCAGGAACAGCACGATGGACTTATTTTCCTGGGCGTGGAGAGCAAACGGTCCCTTCACGCAGTCCTCATACCCTGGCAGCTTCGCGCGCACTGTGTAATTTCCAGCGGGCACGCCCTCAAAGCGAAATTGGCCCTTCGCATCTGCCGTGGACGTAAGCGTGTGGGCAGCATCGGCTCCCTCCAAGGCAACTGTGGCCGCGGCAACCGGCTGGTTTCGCGCGTCTTGCACTTTGCCAGAGACGACAGCCGTGGCAGCTTTGGTGGCGTCCTGCGCGCGGAGTTGTATCGCGCAGAGCGCCAGCAACACACTGAGAAAGCCTGCAATGCGAATCGTTGTGGATGAAGATGTACGCATGAACGCGGGAATACTCAAAACCCTGGCGCATCCTCATTCTAACGATGGATGGCGGCACAGGCAATCAACGGTGGGGACTGCGCGCTGTTATTCCAGTTGCTTCAATTCGACCTTTGCCTGCGCATGATCCGGATGTTGCTCCAGCAGTTGCCGCAGGACCGTCTTTGCTTTTTCCCGATCGCCCTGGATGGCATAAACACGCGCCAGGTTCAGGTATGCCTGATCGTACTCCGGCGCCACACGTATGGCCTGTTCGAAACTCTGCACCGCTTCAGCCCGTTTATTGGTATGCAAATAAAGAATGCCAAGATTATTCAGCGCTTCCGGATAAGCGGGGCGCGCGGCGATGGCCTTTTCCAGATACTCGTAAGCGTGCTCCGTATCATTCTGCTGCGCATACACCATGCCCAGGCTGTAATTCGCCTCCGGGTCATCTGGATTGATGGCCAGCGCGCGCTCCAGCATGGTCTTGGCCTGCGCCCAATCCTTCTTCTGGCGGTAGGCGCTGCCAAGATTCCCCAAAGCGATGGAGTGTTGCGGGTCGATCTGCAAGGCATGCTGGAAATATTCGATCGCCGCGTCGTAATTCCCTTCGCGTGCCGCCAAAATCCCGAGGTTGTTCCATGCATTGGGCAACGTGTCGGGATAGCTGGCATGCAACTTCAGTGCTCGCTGAAAACAATCGCGCGCTTCCGCCGTTTTTTGCAGCTGCAGGTAAGCGCTGCCCAGGCCGTAGAGTGCTTCCGCGCTATTTGTGTCGTCCGTTAACGCTTGCGCAAAAAATTCCCGGGCCTGCTGGAAATAGCCGCGTTCGTAAAAGACAAAGCCAAACGAAAGATAATTGCGTTCGAACTCGTAAGTCTCGTGCAACCCTGCGAACGGCAGCGCTTTTACCAGGCGCTCCGTGTCGTTCTTTGGAATACCCTGGACGTCCTCCTCGAACTTTTCAGGAGAAAACGACCCTTGATAAATCTTCACGATATTTCCCGCAGGATCGACGAGGAATGAAATCGGCACGCTCATATCTCGATGGCGATCGAAGATCTGCCGGAAGAGGAGATTGTAAACGGCGATGATTTCTGGAGAAGCCTTCACTACGGGGAACGAATGCGGCTCCTTGGCCGACGACGATTCGGTAGCGTCGACATCGACCACCAAAAGTTGAAAGCCTTTGCTGGCCGGAGTGTCGTGCACGCGCGCGAATTCCGCCAGACTTTCTTGTGCGCCCGCCACCGTTGCCGACCAAAATTGCAGAAGCACTGGCTTGCCACGGCGAGACGACAGGCTTTCGCTACGTCCTCCGCCGCCGGGAAGAGAAAATTCCGGAGCCAGGACCGGCGCGAGCAGCCACGTTTCCACGTTCTCCGGCAAAACCTCCTCGGCTTCTGGCGTCTCCGCAATCGCTACTGAATTCGCGGGCTTTCGATAAGGCTCCATGCGCGTGGGAACAAGCCCCTCCTCGATCCAGATTCTGTGGTTCATGGGCAAGTCCCGCAGCTTCTGCGTGAATCCGCTCGGCCATTCAATCGTGGCGTGAATGGGGGCCGGCGCGCTGCCCAAGCCAAAAAAAATCTCTTTCGTGTGTTGCGCCAAAAATCCGGAACCACAGCGGACCGTGCGGGCCTGCAGCCCAGCCATCGTTTCGATGGTGATTTTGGCCCCGATGGCGTCGCGGTTGCTCTTCTTGCCGGTGAGCCGAAAAGAAATCGCCGGTGGCAGCTCGGGCAGCACATTTTTCAGGTAGCGCAACTGCGGGCTGTTGCGATTCTTAAGGACAACTTCCACCCGGCCATCTAGATCAAAGTCTCCCAATGCAAATGTGCGGCCATCTTCCACGAAATCTGTTCCCACAGCTCCTGAAATGTCCGAAAAAGTTCCTTCCCGATTATTGAGATAGTGCACGTTGCGTTCGAAGCCGCTCCAGGTGCGATCCGAACGGATCAAATCGTTTATCGCGTTCCAAGCTTGTTCGTACTCGTGGCGGGGCCGGGATTCATTGGGAGAGTTCGCCACCACCTGGCGCCAGAAAAAACTGTTCAGATCTTCGCGCGTCGTCCCCGTAACCATTCCATTGGCAATATATATGTCCGCGAAACCGTCGTGGTCAAAATCCCAGGCATCGCTGGACCACGCCCATCGTCCCATGGTTGTTCCGGAGCGCATGCCAAAATCTTCGAAAGCATTACCTTTGTTCCGGAACAAACTGTTGCCCATCGCGTGCTGGTGATAAAGCACACGGGCCTCGGCGCCCGCTTCCTTCTGAAAAATAGATTGTTCAGAGACGCGAAGGCCCGCAGCCGTCCACATATTGGCAACATACAAATCTTCGCGGCCATCGTTGTCGAAGTCGGCCCACGCTCCGCTCATCCCGGCGCCTATATCCTCGACTCCGACTTCGCGCGCGACGTCGGTAAACGTGCCGTCGCCATTATTTCGATACAGGTTCTTGCGCCCGAAATCATTCACGACATAGAGGTCCGGCCAGTTATCGCCGTTATCGTCGCCCCATGTGCAACAAAAGCTGTAGCGCGTGTTGTTCTGGTCCAGATGAGACTCCCGAGTGACATCGCGAAACGTTCCATCGCGATGATTGCGCATCATGAAATTGGGTGGCCCATTCTCCGCGTCGAAATAAGGCATAGGGTAACGATACTGGTCCGCACCCTGATAGTAGGAATAAAGGCAGAAATAAACGTCCAGCCAGCCGTCGCGGTCATAATCGGCAATGGCAGCACCAGTGAACGTGCCCTGCGGAGGATTGGCAAACTGAAATGCGTCAGGCTGCAAACGAAACTTCCCTCCACCTTGATTGAGGAAGAGGAGCGGACCCGAAGCGCGAACAACGATCAAATCTTGGCGGCCGCTGTTATTGATGTCGGCAAATAAGGCGCACGCGGTGTTTTCCAGGACTCCCACTCCGGCTGCATCAGTGATGTCCTCAAACGTCCCGTCGCCGCGATTGCGAAACAGCCGGTTGGGAAGTCCGGAGGGTTGGCAAATATATATATCGTCCATTCCGTCGCCATCCATGTCGGCAACCGCGACACCGTTGTGGCCGTAAATATCAATACCGCTGGCGCCGTCGAGAACCGTGCGCCAATAATCCGTCCCTGGAATAAACTGCGCGGCGTAAGAAGGATTCCCGGCGAAGGCTTGCGCGGCAATGTCCTGGAAGAAAGGAACGGAAGAACGGCAGCGTTCTTCCTCACGCATCGCCCATTTCCGGAGGCGCATTTCGCCGGAAGCCAGCCGCTCCCAAAGCAATTCCCAATAGCCAATGCGTTGCTCGCGATGAAATCCGCTGCCCGTGCCCACGAATTCGAAACGAACGATAGTAGCAAGCGAAACCGGACGGTAATTGCCTTCGGTTGGCACCTCATCCGCATGAATGCTGACCACCTGAAATTCCGCGTTAAGGATTTTCGAAAAAGTAGCGAGCGAAGAACGCAACTCCGCGAGAAACGATTCAGCCGTCAGCGTAGTTTGTGGCGCATATTGCACTTTCCAAACCTTGAGGAACGGTGTTTCGCGAACAGTGCGCTCCTGAGCGGGTTTCAGGGATTTGCCCACAAAGCCGGGGGCAATCGCTTTGCGCAAGGCATCAGCCCCTGCCGGCGCGGCCAAAAGCTCTGTACTCCACTCCCGGAAAATAGCCTCAACCTGATCCTGATATTTTTCGCTGACGAAGTCGTCAAAACCGGCCGGCACTTTGCTCAATATCGATTCGATCCCTCTTTTTACGCGGTATTCCGGGTGAAGCTGTAACTCGAGCGGCGCGATTGCCGTATGTTGCGAGATAAAACGAACGAAAGGCGAAGAAAAACCCGCAGGCAAAAAAACGAGCGGGGCTCCCTGGCAGTATTGGAGAAATCTACGGCGGCTAAGATCGGTGGGACGGCATTTCTTCCAGGACCTGCTCAGACAGATGCTCCCTGAAGTGCGGCTGCAAAAACGGCAATGTAGCATCGGGGCTGAGACGCGTCAAGTTTGTGTCTGGCCACGGCCCAAAACGCCAACATTGGCTATGATACTCTTGCAAATGATCTCGCGGCGCGCTTGTATCGACATGAATTTTCCCCAATCCTGGCGACTGAACCTGCTTTTAGTGCTTTTGCTGATTCCCGGAAGTGTCGCCGGACAGCAGGCAGCCGGCCAAAGCGCCGATTCGTTGATCGTTCACCTGGGCAACGGCTACGAGGCGCTGAAACAGGAGCAGTACGAAACGGCGGAGAAGGAGTTTCGCGCGGCTCTGTCCATCGACCCAAGCCTGGCGATGCGCGCGCGTTTCCCTTTGGCCGTGGCCCTGTTCGAGGAACACAAATTCCCGGAATCTCGCCAGGAATTTGAAGCCGTACGCCAGGTTACCGGCGAGCAGCCTGGAATTTCCTATTATCTCGGACGCCTGGATCTCGAAGAACGCAACTACAAGGGCGCCATTGAGAATCTCACCAAGGCCAGCGCGCTTCCTCCTTTCCCGGATACTGCCTTCTATCTCGGCCTCGCCTATTTGAAACAAGAGTCAGACGCCGACGCGGAAATATGGCTGAAAAAAGCAATCCAGGTGAATCCAGACGACTCTCGGGCGGAATACGAGTTGGCCACGCTCCTTCGCAAGCAAGGACGGCAAGAGGAAGCCAACCAGATTTTTCAGCAGGCCAAGGACGCGAAAGCCCGTAGCGACAAGCAGAGCCAGCTGAAATTCCAGTGTAATCAGGCGCTCGACCGAGACCCGATTGAGACCGCCACTCCCATCTGCGAACAACTTTACGATCCAAACGATGTCGACAAGCTCACCGCACTGGGAATTCTCTACGGTCAGCATGGCTATCTGGAAAAGGCGTTGAAACCGCTTCAAATGGCTGCCGAGTTGGCGCCGCAATCTCCTCAGATGCAGTACAACCTGGCCTTCACTTATTTTCGGCTGAGACGTTTTGCGGATGCGCGCGGCCCACTCGCGGGCGCGGTCCAGCGCTGGCCTGATCTGTTTCCTTTAAATGCGCTTTATGGAAATGTGCTGTGGAATCTGGGCGAAATGCTGCCCGCCTACCAAGCCCTCCGCCACGCACATGAATTAAATACCCAGGACGCGAACATAACCGCCCTGCTGTATCAATGCACAATGGTATTAGCCGGCCGCTCGCAGAGCGCCGGGGACAACGCCAAAGCATTGGCGTATCTGGAGGAAGCCGTGTTGTTGAATCCCAAGGATCCGGAGCCGCACCAGCAAATGGCGGCGATTTATAAACATACGGGCCACCCGGAGCAAGCAAAGGCGGAGGAAGCCAAGTCCGAAGCGCTAGGGAAGCCTGCCAAGGACTAGGACTCGCCTGACATTTTGCTGCATTCTCCGTCAATTATTAGCTTTGACATCCAACCCCCGAGAGTATAATGCAGCCGTATTACCCGCCCCGTAGTCCTCACTTCACAGCAGACAAACGTAGAGGGAGAACGATCTATGGCTACTTCGATTTTGGACGGGGTTCTGAGCATGGTTACCCCGGAAATGAAACAGGCCCTTGCATCACGGCTGGGCGAGTCTCCAACGGCAGTCCAGTCGGGCTTGGGCACAGCAGTTGCCGCAACTTTGGGAGGGTTAGTCGGCAAAGCCGGCGATAGCAGTTTTCTCAATCAGATTATTAGTTTGGTCAGCGGCTCTTCCGGACAAGGCATTCTCAGCAATTTACCGAGCATTGCCTCTACAGGGACAACCAGTGGAATGAGCGATATTGTCAGCCGCTTTTTGCCGATGGTGTTCGGCGGCCAGCAGAATCAAGTGACAAGCCTGATGACGCAGCGCGCCGGCATCAGTCCGAGCGCGGCCAGCAGCCTGCTCCAGACCGCGGTTCCACTCATCCTGGGCTTCTTTGCCAAAATGCACGCTAGCAGCTCTTTGAACACTAGCTCGCTGGCGAACATGCTGACGGCAGAAGGACCCAATCTGCAGAAGTTTCTTCCCACCGGCTTCCTCAGTAATTTTTCTTCAGCGGCAGCGGGAGTGAGCAGCCGCGTGGTTGCCGCGGAACATCGCGCCGAGAACAAAGTGAAAGGGATGAACTGGATGGCGGTCCTGGGCGTACTTGTCGCCCTGTTCATCGTGTGGTTTGTGTATCGCGCTCTGGAGGGCTCAAAGACGAGCACTACAGCTGCGGTCGCAAGCAATGTGGTCGGCAACGCCGCCAGCAACGCTGCCACCACCGCCAGTAATGCCGCGAATGCTGCTTGGGCCTCGCTTGGCTCCTTTTTCAAAACCACATTGCCGGATGGCACGGAGCTCAACATTCCTCAATACGGCGTGGAGAATAAGCTGATTGGCTTTATCCAGGACAATTCCAAACCCGTCGATACGACCACGTGGTTCGATTTCGATCGCCTGTTGTTTGACACCGGCAGCGCCACGATGCAGCCAGCCTCCGACGAGCAACTGCGCAACATTGCCGAGATCATGAAGGCCTACCCGAAGGTGAAAATTAAAATCGGCGGCTACACAGACAACACCGGCGACAACGCTGCCAACCAGAAGCTGTCCGAGGATCGCGCCAACAACGTGATGGCTGAGCTCGAAAAGCTGGGCGTTGCACCCGATCGACTGGAAGCACAAGGCTACGGCGAGGACCATCCCGTTGCCGACAACAGTACAGAAGAAGGCAAGCAGAAGAATCGCCGCATCTCGCTTCGCGTGACGGCGAAGTAATATTCGGCGAAACTACCTGCGAATCAATGCAAAACCCCACGCCTGCGGAATCGGCGTGGGGTTTTTGTTTTCGCGGTTCGCTGGCTGGACGGCGCGACCGCAAAATCAGGTATTGACTGCAGACAAGCGCCGCAAATCGGAAGGCTCACCGGCAGTCACTTCTTCGTCTGAATCTCCGATGAGCCTGGCGATAACGCTCATCATTTTCTTTGGATCAATCGGCTTTTGAAGGTAGGCATAAGCGCCGAAACTCAGCGCCCGCGATTTGAAAGCTTTCTTGTCACCCCCAGACACAACGATGACAGGGATTTCCGCCAGGTGAGCGGCTGCCTTGAGCTGTGACATCGCGCGGAAACCGTCATCGGCAGTCAATCCAATATCCATGATGATCAGATTCGGTTTGAATCGGTGGGCCTCCCAGAGACAGGACAGAGGATCTTTCACAAAAGAGGTTTCATAGTGTTTTACCTTCAGAATAATGTGATAAGCCAGGCGTGTATCAGAATCGTCCTCAACGATCAGAATCCTCTTCAAGCACATACTCGGACACCCTCCGTTTCCTTTGGTGAGTTTCGCGGCACTTCCGCAGTCAATTTACTTGCGATGACTAGGTGCCTGACGAATAGGTGCAAGCGACGGACCAGCACAAGTAGTGTGATTTCAATGTGGAAACTTGGGCGCTTGTTCCAGCGAGAAACAAAAGAGGGTAGAAGCTGTGCCGATTTCAGTAACGCTCTTCTGGCCTCATCGTCTCAAATCGTAAGTTCCTGCCCATGTGAAGGATGAAAAAGGAGGCCGATTAGAGACGACTGTTCCGATTCGGAAGCCATGGTGAATTCGCCTGATGGCTTCGGTGAATCCCCCTACAGGAAGCAGAGTGTTATCAGTACATTGCATTTTTTGCGGAATGAAGGGCTTTGGAAAAAGAACTGCACTTCCGTAAACGGTTTTTTGCGAGCTGGCGTCAAAATTAATGGATGTTTCGAAGAAGAACACTGTGGGAAGCAAAGTCGCTGGCTACGTGAGGCCATTGTGAGAATGATCAGCCAGATCATGCAGGGAGATGAAAAGCTCACTCCGGGCTTCGCATCCGCCTGCGAGAGGCGGAAGAAGCCGCTGAAGATCTGAAGCGTTCGAATGCAGAGCTGCAGCAGTTTGCCTATGTGGCAGCGCATGATCTGCAGGAACCTCTCCGCATGGTGGCGCGCTTTACACAACTGTTGGCGGAGCGTTACGAGGGCAAGCTAGACGCGACCGCCAGCGAGTACATTCGTTTTGCGGTAGACGGGGCAAAGCGCA
This sequence comes from Candidatus Acidiferrales bacterium, assembly GCA_963701055.1. Lineage (GTDB taxonomy): Bacteria > Acidobacteriota > Terriglobia > Acidiferrales > UBA7541 > Acidiferrum. The sequence continues at coordinate 4,561,703 of OY969563.1, forward strand.
TGCAAATGCTGATCGAGAACCTGTTGGACCTTCGCGCGCAGGCACTCGCGGACGGCCTGCGTGCCTGTGTAATGCGGAAGAGGTTGTCCAGAACGCACTCAAGAACCTGCGCGCGACTATGCAGGAAAGCGGAGCAAGGATAGAGGTAGGACCGCTGCCTGACGTAACTGTCGATGCACCTCAGCTGGAGCGCATATTTCAGAACCTGATTGGAAACGCCATCAAGTTTCGCTCGCGTAATTCTCCCTGTTTTATTCGCATCTCCGCACATCCTGACATGCAAAATTCGGTTTTCAGCGTGGAAGACAACGGGATCGGAATCGAGCTCAGGCACTATAACCGCATCTTCCAGATGTTCCAGCTGGAGCAGGGCGCGGACAGTTATCCGGGCAACGGCTTGGGACTGGCGATTTGCAAGAAAATTATCGAACGGCATGGAGGAAAAATCTGGTTGGAGTCACGGCCGGGCCGCGGCAGCACTTTTTTCTTCACGATTCCACTGGCGCCCACTCGCGCGTCCAAAGAGGGGAACTGTGTCCCTGTGCGTTGAAGCTATGCCGGTCGAACACGATCGCCAGATGGAAACGGCCACGCCACGCCGCGAACGACGGGACTATGCCTGTTAAAGGATTCCAGGTACTCCTGATTGAGGACAATGCCGGCGATGCAACATTGTTCAAAGGATTTCTGACGCAAAGCCCCATTCACTTTGAGGTGAAGCACGCTCTTGCGATGGGCCGCGCGGCGGAAGAGCTGGCTCGCGAAAAGCCGGATGCGGTGCTGCTGGACCTGGGGTTGCCAGACTCACAAGGATTAGAGACGCTCGCGCAAACTCGGAAGATCGCTCCAAACACTCCCGTGGTGGTTGTGACGGGCCTGAAAGATTCGGAAATAGCGCTCCAGGCCCTTCAGGAGGGCGCCCAGGACTATCTGGTGAAAGGAACGGTGGAGAGCCAGTCGCTGGTGCAATCACTGCGCTACGCGATCGAGCGGCAAAGATTGCAAGCAGAAATGGAGCAGTTGCGCTTGCAGCAGATCGCGATGAAAGACGATTTTCTTTCGCACGTTTCACATGAGCTACGGTCTCCTTTGAACGCCATCTACCAGTTCGTCAGCATTCTTTCGGACGGCTTGGCAGGTGAATACAATCCTCAACAGCGCGAATACCTCCAGATCATTTCCCGCAACGCCGGGCAACTTCAATCGATGATCGGCGAATTGTTGGACGTAACGCGCGCCGGAGCCGGAAAACTTTCTGTGGACCCGCAATTGACGGACATACTTCCCCGAATCGAAGAAGCGGTGCAGATGGTGCAAGCCGCGGCGGCCGCGAAAGGCGTTTCGCTCTCGACGGAAGTGCCTTCCAACCTTCCGCCCGCTTACGCCGATCCCGACCGCTTCCGGCAGATTCTGGTGAACCTGCTCGAAAATGCGGTCAAGTACACGCTGCAGGGGGGCAGAGCGATGTTGAGCGTTAGCGTCGTCTCGACCCCAGTCCCGCCTATGCTGCAGTTTTCTGTTAGCGACACCGGGTGCGGCATCGACCCAGAGCTGACGGAAAAGATATTCGAACGCCTGTATCAGGTTACCCGCAGCGATGGCGCGCGGAATGGGGTGGGCCTGGGGCTCTATATTTGCCGCGAACTGGCAACGATGATGGGAGGCCGCATCTGGGTGGAAAAATCCTCGCCGGAGGGCAGCACGTTCCGCTTCACTTTGCCGGTGCTTTCCCTCGCGCATGTGCTCGAGCCGATTCTCTCCCAGGATTTGCCGCCGGGCAATTCCATCGCTCTCATTCGCGTGGAGCTTTCGTCACCCGAGGAGTGGCCGTCAAAGAGTGAAAGAGAGGCGGCCTCTCGCCAGGCGCATTTTCTACTCAGCGGGAGCGTACCGCCGAATCTCGACGTGATTCTGCCCAAGATGCATTCGAATGATGACTCAGAGTTCCTCTTCACGGTTGCGGCGGCCGATTTGAAAGGCGCGGAGGTCATCGTAGAGCGCGTGAAGTCGCAATTGGGCCGTGACGAGCTTCTGCTCCGCGCCGGCGTGCGCTGCTCCGTCGATCTGCGCATGATTCCCGTTGGCGAACATCGCAGGGATGAGAGGACAGATGAATGGTCTGCGGAGTTAGCTGACAACATTCGGAAACAAATCGATGACTGGGCCCATTCCAAACAAGGAGGCACTCGTGCCTAAGAAAAAGATTTTAATTATCGACGATGACCCGGACGCTCGGCTTGCTCTGAATGTCCGCCTGAAGGCGAATGAATACGATACGTTTTTCGCCACAGACGGCGTGTCGGCGATGTCCGAAGCGCGAAAATGCCAGCCCGACCTGGTGCTGCTGGACCTCGGGCTTCCCGCCGGCGATGGATATACGGTGATGGAGCGCTTCCACAATAACCCGCAGCTCACCTGTACACCCGTCATCGTCGTTTCCGGGCGGGATTTCAGGGTACACAAGGAACGCTCGCTCCGCGCAGGCGCAAAAATCTTCCTGCAAAAGCCAGTAGACAACGATCTACTTTTACGCGTGATTCACAAGCTGCTCGGCGACCAGGTGCCAAGCTACCGCGACTAATGCGCGGCTTCCGCCTGGGTCGATTGCACCAAACAAAACCCCAGAAATTTTAGCATTGAGCTACTGCCTTGTCGGTGATGCACGGGCCGTTCAGCATCTATATTCTGGGGAAGATCGGAGTCGGGCTTTGCCCCACCGCCGCTGTTCTGCCGACGTGACTTCATAGAATTCATTGAAAATTAACTTCGCGCGGCTAGCTTGTGTGAAACGTTTGCGCAACTAGAGCGTATCATCTGTAGTAGATGACCACGCCGCTCGCGGCGGCCAGCCATCATGGATCGAGGCCGTCGATGCAGCTTCCTCCCTTTTGCGATCAATCCACGGAGCAATACAGCTACCCGGTCGGCGTCGCAGACTTGGTTTACGATCTCCGGCGGAAAGACGGTTGTTCCAATTGCTTTTACGCTGACGTAGCGCGCTTCTCCGACATCTTGTTAACCGAGATCGAACACCGGGCCGGCGTTACCATTGACGGCTACAGCAAATACGTCCAAACCGAACTACATGAACAAGCGCGAAGTCGCGGGGAGTACGCCATCGAGTTACTCGTCCTCGGCATGGCTCTGCGGCGATATGGGTCCGCGGCCCTGCATACACCTCGTTTGATCGTTGATGCCGCTCGCGGCCTGTTCTGGCTACGTCGAATGATTCCGGGCGCAAAGCGCTTAGCAGACTTTCTGCGAACTATGTTTACGCGCGCCTCTCTGATGCGCAACATCGGCCGCGACATTCGATCCGATTCTTGTCCGCTTCCTCAACTGCCTGCCTTGATCAGATGGCTTCAAGCTACAGGTGAATTCAGACAAGAAGTGGCACGGCTTGAGAATTGGCAAGGCTTCTTGCGCAAGCTGCCGCAAGAGGCGGCCGTACGCTGTATGCAAGCATCCCTTGAATTATTCGAATGGTTTCAGCCCGAGGCCGCCGCAGAGTTTGGGTTGTACACCGGCGGCGTTCCACGCTTTCTCGCCGGCGAATACTGCAGGCGCGGCTGGCGAGAGGATCAGCTTCTCTGTGCCAAACAACCCGTGGAGTACCACTTAAACATGGTGGCTGTAGAAATTCTCAACCGAGGATTGCGGGAAGATTTTGCCCGCAAATCACGCAGAGTCGTACTGGTTCCCGGTTGCATGCGCGGCGCACGCGCGGACAAATGCCTCGCGCACGTCAAACACACAGACATCACATGCGCCGGTTGTGATCCCACCTGCAACGTCAACCGAATCACACAGCGGATGAGGCGTGAGGGAGTGGAAGTTTTCGTCGTTCCCCACGCCACCGGATTCAGTAGTTGGCTCAAACGCTGGCAACGCGAACCTGACTGCGGCGTGACCGCCGTGGCCTGCCTGTTGAATATTCTGCCGGGAGGATTTGAGATGCGCTCTCGCGGTATCTCCTCGCAATGTGTAGTGCTCGATTATCCGGGCTGCCAAAAGCATTGGCACCGCGAAGGCATTGCCACAGCCCTGCATGAAAACCGCCTGGCAGAAGTCGCGGTCGCAACTTGATCAGTATGCTTTCCGGCCGACATCAGCACACTCGCAAATCAGTTCGGTGAATTAAGATTAATCGAGACGATTTTGGCTGGGAGGCCTGGACTCGAACCAGGATAGCCAGATCCAGAGTCTGGAGTCCTACCAATTGGACGACCTCCCAGTTGTTTGCAAACTAAGGCTTTAAGCGCTTTCGCGGCGTGGGTACTGGAACCCGCTGTACACCCAACTGTACACGCCGCATTGCCTCGACCACATCCTCGGTGTCGACTATGTGGTAGCGGTCAAACACCGCACGGGTCTTGTGGCCGCTTATCGACATCGCTACCTTTTCCGGCACGCCCGCTTTCATCAGGTTCTTAATTGCGGAACGCCGTAGGTCGTGGATGATCAATCCAGTGTATCGCGGGTCTGGTTTTCCTTCAACTTCGGTTAGTGTCCCAAGACCGGCAGCCGCACAAGCTTTGTGCCAAGCCTTGCGGAGATTGGTGCCGTCGAACACGGTGCCGGATTTATCCTCTACCAGTTCGAGCATACCGATCAGCACGTCGGGTAGCGGTACAGTGCGCGGTTCACTGTTCTTCGTCTGTTCGCGCTCTAACCGTATAAGGCCAGCGTTCAGGTCTACTTGGGCCCAGTCGATCTGTAGCGCCTCGCCAAGCCGCACGCCGCAAAAGTACAGGAACGTGACCAGTGGTTTGAGATTACCCGGCAGATGGGTTAACAGCTTGTCGAACTGATCGCGAGGCAGAAACCCTCGACGCGGTGCACCGGGTTTCAGCATCCTTATCTTAGGTGGGAATGGCAGCTTACCGTCCTCGTGCGCAATCGACAGCATCCGGCGCAGTAGGGCGAGACTGCCATTCACTGTGCCGTTGGCCGCACCTTGGGTAAGACGCTTTTGCGTGAACTCTCTGGCCGCGTCTGTGGTTATCTTGGAAACTTTGTACCCCATGAAGTGCTCATCCAGCGCCTTCAGGCCCCAAATAGTCTCTTCACCATCGGCGGTGGTTTGTAGCGACTTGTTCCCGCGTTCGACGTAGTTTTGGATCAGCGCTGACCGAAGGTCCTCGTATTTAAATTTCTTGCCGACCAGTGGAACCCCGCGGTCAAGATCAACCAGTAGGTTCCGCAAGAAGCCCTGTGCCTTCTGCTTTACGTCGGTGCCCGTCGAGTACCGCTTCGGTTTACCGTGTTCGTCGTGGACTTGAGCGTACCACATTCGACTTCCCGGACGCCGTATTAAGCCGCCTGTACCCCGTCCCCGCTTGGCCATACCCAATACTACCGCACGGCACGTGAGCAAATCTCCGCACATCTCCTCGCGAAAGTATCTTGGTATACTATAGCCACGCGGTGCGCTCACGGTCGCACCCGACGCAATCGCGTCCTACCCGTACTCATCCAACCTGGATATGCGGGCTTCGTAGACCAAACGGAGTCCGTTCAATGCCTTCAAACATGCAGCCGCGTATGTTGCCGATCAAAGAGGCCGCCGCATACCTCGGCGCGACGGTGTGGTTCGTTCGAAACGAAGTTTGGAACCTTCGTCTCCCACACGTCAAGTTCGGAAACCGCCTCGTCTTTGACAGGGTGGATCTCGACGCCTACATCGAGAGAAAGAAGAGTATGCAATAGGTACGCCGTGACGCCGTGACCAGTGTGCGGGCGTGCTGTGGAATTTCCGAATTCGCGGCAAAGTTTTTACTGATCCTCGCCGAAAGTCGTGGAACGGATTCCGGGCTGTTTGAGAATTAAAGTCAAGGCGGCAATACCTTGGTTCACAGCGGCACAACCACACAAGAAGTACTGCGCGCTTGTCTAGAGCGTGCGAAATATGTTTGTGCGCAAAAGTGGTGTTGGCAAACCGCCCTTAGTGTTCCTCTACTGCAAGCCGTCATATGGCTGTACGAACACAGAGCCGCAAAGAAACATGGGCGGCCAGCACCAAGTATGGAAGACGCACTAATAGGGGCACCATGTCCGGAGTGCGGCCACATTGTAGTGTGTTACCCCTTGTTTGGTATCGTAAAGCACTACGAATGTGCGCTCAAAGCGGCGGAGAAACGCGCTGTACAGAAAGCCCAAGACGCAAGGGACACCAAACGCTTGTTAGGGCTTATAGTCGAATAATAGGCAAACGTGGAGCGCAAGTAGTGTGGCTCTAGGACGAAGAAAATACATGAGTTATGACGCGGCCGAGGGTATCTAGCAGCCTAGACCCCCTAGGGGCTAAGTGATTTGTTTTGTGGGTCCTACGAAAACCGCTCGCCCAGTCCTTTATGCACGCCCGGGAAATGGGGATTTTAAAATTTCCTGCACGACCTTCCGGGAAATTCGCACCAAGGTTTCGTGTTGATTGGATGTTTCCGGAACTGCCTCGTGTGCTTCGGATCCAATCGCGTGACTCATATAGGAATCGAAACAAGAAACGGATATAACCGACACAAAAGCGGTGCGGTAGGCCATTTTAAGGCCACGCCAGGGCCACTGTGCTGGCGGTCCCGTAGCTCAGATCGACTTTGGATAATTCGAGCTTTCAAGTTCAAAGTCTCGTCGATTGCCTGGGGATAACTGATGGTTAGCGTTACGCACTCAAACCGCGCAACTTCGAGATAAGAACTACCCGCTCCAACCACAGATCCTATGGGATTCGCATTTTTGTGGGGAGGCATTCGGTTAACAGCCACAGGACTAACCTTATCAGAACATGCCGGAGTTGGTACTAATCGAAGGAAATGAACAAGTTGCGACTAAACCCGACGAATCACTTTCTCCTTCTTTGTTCACCATTTGTTCGCATTTTGCCACCATTAGTATTACGTTTTTGCGACGGTTGGTTAGCTTCCTAGAACCCCGTCTGGATGGTCTCCGCGATATTCCGACCATCCAGGGACCGGGTCCCCCGCTAGTGAGACGCCGGACTCGGAGAAGTTGCTCGCCGAGACGTAGGCTGTGCCGCTGGCGGCGCTACGGAGTATTTCAGTTCCCGTCAGGAGCGACGGCTGGAGACTCACGAAGGACTAGAGACGTCCTAAGCTCATACTCCGTGCCCCTCGTCGAAGGTTCTTTCCGTCCGACCTCCGATATCAGTGAATTAAAAGCTATACTTGCCAACTCCGACTAAGACATCTGGACAGTCGTTAGAGGCGGAAGGCTGAATTGCGCTAGTCTGATATCGTCGAACCCGATCACGGATAGATTCAGCCCCCCAACTGTCCCCAGCGACGAAAGCTGTCGCGTTGCAGCGTCGCGTGTCATTCGTCGCAGGAATGCTTACATCCACCTCCTTCCGGCAATCGAGCGAATATCAGAGGCTTGCGGCGCGGGCCTAAATGGAACTTCGGCTTTCACCGTGGTTCCGTGTCCTGGCTTGCTCTCGAACTCGAACGTCCCATTCAGTTGGCGCACGCGCTCTCGCATATTGATCAAACCCAGCCCTCCGGCTTTTCCGCTTCCGTCGGGATTAAAACCGACACCATCATCAGACACCACGAGGCAAACGCGGCCATCGGACCGGGTCAACCGAACTTGCACTTGCTTGGCCTGGGCATGTTTCGCAACGTTTCCGAGCGCCTCCTGCGCGATGCGGTAAATGCATAAGGCGGCCCCGGGCGATAATTCCTCCACACTTCGATCGGCACCATAGGAAACCGGAATGCCGCGTAGCTTGCTGAACTCTTCGCAATACGAGGAAAGTGCCGCCGGCAGACCTGCCTCTTGCAACACCGCTGGATGAAGCTCATGAGACAGTTGGCGAATCTCCGTGCCCACCTCGATCAGCTTTTTCTCTACCTCTCTAACGTCTGCCTTGGGTTCCGAATCGCCTGGAAGCTCCATCGTCGCCGTAGCCAACTCGAGAGCGAGCGACGTAATCTTCTGGAGAACGCCGTCGTGCAGCTCCCCGGCGATGCGTATGCGCTCCTCCTCCTGCGCTTTCATTAATCGTTCGTTCAGCGCGCTAATCTCCCCTTCGTGCAGCTCTAACAATGCCTGCTGCCGCTCTAACAAAGCCTGGCGCTCTTCTAAAACGTGGACGCGAAAACGATGGGCGGCCCACAGGATCGCCAGAAACACGAGCACACAAAGCACGCGGAACCAATTCGTCTGCCAGTATGCCGGGGCGACGGAGAACTCAAGGGTATCGCCCTGCTCGTTCCACACACCGCTGTTGTTACAGGCGATAACGCGGAAGCGGTAGGTGCCGGGGTGAAGGTTCGAGTACTGCACGTGGCGATCGTTGACCACCTCTCTCCAGTCATCGTCCTGCCCCTCCAGCTTGTACTTGAAATGAACCTTCTCCGGCGCCACAAGGCTGAGAGCGGTGTAGTCGATCTGTAGATCACGAATCCGTGGCGGCAGACGCAAGTTCGAAATTACGGCGTCGCCCGTTAAGTTCTGCCAATGAATCTTATCGTCAGCGATGATTTGCTCGATGCGGACCGGCGGCGGCACTTTGTTGACCGCAAGATGACGCGGCTCGACGATTTGAACGCCTTCCCCCGTCACGAACCACAGTTTGCCATCGCTAGCCTTCGCGACGCGAGGACCGTATTCGCTAGCCGCAGTCGCGCGGAGCCTAACGCCGTCCGTCGCATCCCAAACCGTCGTTTCGATTCTACGCATCGGGTCGGCGATCCACGCGTCCAGTTCGGTCCGCACGATGCGCACGAGGCCGCACTCTGTGTACAACCAGAGGGAACGATCATCGTCCTCTATCGTCCAGTGAATCGTGTCGCACGGCAAGCCATTCTTGCTTGTAAGCGTGGCGATGCGACCATCTTTAAGTCTGCTGACGCCAGTCTGGGTTGCGGCCCACAGCGTACCATCCCGATCGAGTTGAATATCGCCGACAGCTCCCTCGCCCAGACCATTCGCGGCTGAGTACGACACGTGGGGCTGACGATCCTTGAAATACAGGAGTCCCCCGCCCTGCCAGAAGGCAAGCCACACTCCGCCGTGCTCAGGATCTGAGAGTAGAGCCTGAGCACGTTGCTTTCGTCCCAGCACTGACCATGGGATCTGCTCAACCAAACGTCCCTCGAGCAAGTGCAACAGGCTCTTTTCCTCCGAAAGCCAGAGGTTGCCTGCCTTGTCCCCTGTGATGAAATGTACTCGGCAGCCGAGCAAGCCGTTTACTGCAAGAAACCTGCCCCCTTTGAAATAAGCAAGTCCGTGACCCGTGAACACCCAGATTCTTCCCCGATCATCCTGAAACATCGACTGTGGTGCATCATCCGGCAGTCCACTTGCCTTGCCGAAGATTGTCGTCTGTCCATTCTTCCACCTGGTCAAACCCTCGTGAGCGCCAACCCAAATGCTTCCATCTGTGGCCGCAAGCACGGATTGAGTTGCATCGCTAGACAGACCTTGTTTCACAGAAATAGTGGTTACGGGCAGATCTCGAAAGCGATCGAGTCCCCCAGTGGTGGCGACCCAGACATTTCCTTCACGATCCTCGAAAAGACTCAGGACGACGTCGCCTGAGAGTCCATTCGTCCGCGAAAAAACATCCGTCCGACCGTGATGTACATGAATAAGCCCCCGTTCCACTGTCCCGATCCAGAGACCTCCATCGCGGTCCCGGACCACCCTATTCGCGTCGACATCGCGGTCCGAGAGCAGTCGGCTCGAAATGATTGCGCTTCGAATCGGATACGGTTCGACGTTGTCATCGACGAGCTGCATGAGTCCTGCGCTGTGCATGGCAATCAACAGGTGTCCGTCGTCCGTCTTACTTAGGCCAATGAGCTCCGTCGGTGTGGCATATCGCCTTGCAGAACCGGGCTTCATTCGCCAAAGTCCGGATTGTGCACCGGCCCAGAGAGTGCCTGAGTTGTCCTCATACAAGGCCCAAACGGCTCTGCCGAAGGCGCCATCCTCCCCGTAGCACTGCGCGCCGCTGCTTCTTAACGCACAGAGCCGGCCATTGGGAGTCCCCAGCGAGCTGGCCCACACCGTTCCCTCACGGTCCTCGAACAGCGATGCCACAAACTCTGCACCAAGCTCGGGGCGCCGTGTCAGCTTGCCGCCGCTCCAGGTTGCAAGGCCAATAGCCGTGCCAATCCAAAGAGTGCCGTCACGCGTGACGAGTAGGGCGGTAATGGCCTTGTCAGGAAGATGCTGACCCGCGGGTGGTTGCCAAGAGATACTGCGAGTGCCATCGAAGCGAAGCAAGCCGAATTCCGTACCAAGCCAGAGATACCCATCGGGTGTCTGGGTCATCGCGTAGATGTTGCCGAGCGAGAACCCGTCCCGGACAGTCCACGCGGTATGCGCGTACTGACTTACGTCCAGCGCAGGATCCAATGCGTACGTGCCAAGCCCCGACGCCAGCACCATAACCAACAGCACGCAACCCACGATGGCACGAGTCCCGAGCATGCCCTGTGCGCTAACGCGTCGTCGTTCTCTGTACGCTCTGTCCACGGAGCTCACATCTTATCGCAAACGTGCAGTAGCACGAGTCTGAGCGAGCGGGTGATTCTAGTCGTCATCTCTTCTGTTGAGCTCGCTTCCTCCGGAACGCCCATAAACAAGTCGAAAAAGTGAATCATACAATCAAAGTAAACTGCGGTTTGCCTGGCCATTCGACTCTTCGCGCAACAAGGCCGCTGCTAACTTACGACGCGGGGCGGAACGGGATTTCCACTTTCACCTTGGTTCCGCGCCCTGGTTCGCTGTGACACTCAAAAGTCCCGTTCAGTTGGCGTACGCGCTCTCGCATATTGATCAGCCCTAGCCCTCCGGATTTTCCGCTTCCGTCGGAATTGAAACCGACACCATCATCAGACACCAGGAGGCAAACGCGATTGTCGGACCGGGTCAGCCGAACTTCAACTTGCTTAGCGCTCGCATGCTTCGCAACATTCCCGAGCGCCTCCTGGGCGACCCGGTAGATGCACAGTGCGGCCCCCGGCGATAATTCCTCCACACTTTCATCGGCCTTATAGGAAATGGGAATGCCGCGTACGTTGGTGAACTCTTCGCAATACGAGTGTAGCGCGCTCGGCAGGCCTGCATCCTTCAGCGCCGCAGGATGCAGCTCATGGGACATTTGACGAATCTCCGTACCCACCTGAATCAGTTTTTTCTCCACTTCTCTAACTTCTGCCTTGGGTTCCGAATCGGGTGGAAGCTCAAGCGTCGCCGTAGCCAGCTGGAGACTGAGCGATGTAAGTTGCTGGAGAATGCCGTCGTGCAGTTCCCCAGCGATCCGCATTCGCTCCTCCTCCTGCCCTCTGATCAATTGTTCGTTCAGTGCGCGGATTTCGGCCTGGCGCCGCTCGACGCCCTGCAGGCGAAGGTAGTAAACACACCAGAGTGATAAAACCAACGAAGCAACCGCAATCGCTCGGAACCACCACGTGCCCCACCATGGAGGTAGAATCCGGATGCGGACACTCACTCCTCGCTCGTTCCAAACGCCGTGGTTATTGCTACCCTGCACTCGAAAAACGTACTCCCGGGGCGGGAGCGTCGTATAGGTGACAAAGCGTCGACTACTGTCTGTCTCGTTCCACTTATTCTCCAGCCCTTCCAGACGGTAGCGGTAACGATTCCTCTGGGGACTGGCATAGCTCAACGCCGAAAACTCGAATCCAAACACGTTTTGCTTGTATGTCAACGTGAGGGATTTCGTCACTGAGATCGACTGCTTCAACGTAGAATTTCCACCGATCGCAACCGGCTTGCCGAACAACTGAAAATCGGTCAGCACGACCGGCGGCACGTATGGGTTATCGACGATTTTTGAAGGAAAGCACGTCGACAGGGCGGTGCGCGAGGAAAAGTACATCTCCCCAATCCGGCTCCGGAAGCTGGAGTCCGCCCCATAAAAAAATTCGTCGGTTGGCAAGCCGTCCGCGGTGGTGTAGTTGGTGAACGTCTTGGCCCGCGGATCGAAGCGCGATATCCCGTTGTTCGTGGTGAGCCATAGATCTCCTCTTTCGTCCTCCACAATGCCGTTCACGTTATCGTTGGGTAGACCGTCGCGTTCCGTATACGCCACGAACGTTCGGGTCGCCGCCTCGAATCGATTGAGGCCGCTCGAGGTACCTACCCAAAGAGTCCCCGAGTGATCCGCGAGCAGTGCATTTACCTGGTTATTGCTCAGGCTCGCGGCTTTCCCGGGATCGTGCGGATAGAAAGTAAATTGTCCCGTCGCGGGATCCAGACGTTGCACTCCGGATTCGTAGGTACCTAGCCATATCGCCCCATCCGAACCTTCGGCCATCACGCGATAAGAGGTCTTTGCCTCCGCGCCTGCCCGATAAGTCCGGAATTTCCCGGACTTTTGATCCAAGGCCGCGATGCCGGCTCCCGTTGCGATCCATACCGTACCATCGCGGTCGGCGATGATAGCCGGCACAAAGTCATTTGGCAGGCTTCCGCTCTCGGTCGCATCATGACGGTAAGCCTTAAATCGCCCGGTCCTCTTGTCATAGCGCCGCAATCCTCCGCCGTATGTTCCGAACCACATATGCCCGGCGAGGTCTTCCGCGATCGATATAACGAAGGTGAACGCGGCATGACCGGGTCCTCCGGCGATACGCCACGACTTCGATGTCCCCGTCTTGCCGTCGATCCTGCGCAAGTCGGCTAATGTGGCGATCCACAGGAACCCAGCCCTGTCTTCAAAAACGGTCCAAATCGTGTTCAGGTTCTGGCCGGCTGGACTCGGGCGCTCAAAGCGATAACGCTGAAACGGCAGCGGGCGTCTGCTGAACCGGTTCGCTCCGCCTCCGGTGGTCCCCACCCAGATGTTGCCCTCGGGATCCTCGTACAACGCATCCACTCGGTCCGCGCTCAAGCTCCCGGGTTCGGCCGGGTCATTGCGGTACCGCACGAAGCTCTTGCGTTCCTTGTCAAGCTTCAGTAGTCCTCCACTTTGCGTTCCCAGCCACAACGCCCCGTCGGCGTCTTCGAGAAGCGTCCGCACTCCGCTGTAGAGCGAATTTTCCGACTTCGTATCCGCGCTGAAATAGCGGATCAGGGCTCCGGCGTGCCGGTCTACCACCGCCAGCCCGCTGCCTCCGGGAAGCGTGAGCCAAAGAACGTCCGCGCGATCTTCGTGCAGGCGGATGGGTCCCGCCACCTGCAGCGGAAAGCTCCCGCCCAGCAAAATGTGTTGAGTTACGCGTCCTGCACTGCGATCGAAAACATCCAGGCTTTCCGCCGTTGCTACCCAGAACGTCCCGTCCTTTTCCTCAAATGTCGAGCTCAATTCGTTGCTCGCGAGCGTGGTATTGTCGCCGGGAATATGCTGGTAGAGCGTAGCGGCTTTCGTCGACGGATTGAGGCGCACCAGCCCCGAGTTTGTGGCCAGCCAGATGATGCCCGACCGGTCTTCATTGATGTGCTGGACCTGTGCCCCGAAAGGCGCATTCGCATAATGTGTAAAGACCTCCGCCGCCGGATCGTAACTATCCAGGTACTCATTCGACGCGATCCATATATTCCCCGCATGATCCCTGAACAAATCGAATATGAAGTCTCCGCTGACCGTATTCGGATTCGCCGAATCATGCCGGTACACCCGCGTGCGATACCCGTCGTATCGCCGCAGCCCATCCTGCGTGCCGAACCAGAGAAATCCCTGATTGTCCTGTACGATGGCGCTGATTCTCGCATGCGACGGCCCTTGGCCAAATGAAATCTGAGTGAAACGCAGGTCAGTCCCATCGACGATCGGAAGTGTGACTTCTGTATCGGCATGCCTGGCCTGACCGAACACTGTGACGCTCAAACAGGCGAGAAGCATGCCCGCAGCAAAGAAACGAAATTTCCAGAGGCTGCCCAAAACGCGAGTCGCCTTGCCATAATTCAAAGTGCCGTTAGGTTGGAGGCAAAACAAGACGGCTCCGCAGTCCTAAATTCCAAGTATTGTATCGCGCTAGCGTTAGCCATAGCATCGCCACGCATCACGGCGCGTATCTGCCAGCGTGTTCCGGCCGGCAACCGCGGTCGGAAGGCAGTCAAAAACTTAATCGAACCATCAACTCGAGGATACGCGAATCTCCCGGCGTGAGTGCTTGTCTTAGACTTATAGAATTTCTGGCAACTCCAATGAGCCTCGAGAAACGGATCGTAACTGTCACCGACCGCCTCACAGCGGCAATCTTCAATAAGCGCGGACAGCCAGACGGACAGGCGCGCCACGCCCAAGCAGGGCATGCTTGCGCTTGTCCGCGAGTCCTCTGCAGGGTGAGTGCATGCCGAGTTCCAGTGCTTGTGTGATGTTTGCGGGACCGCCTGCGGGACGCAAGTTAGGTACATCTGCATCACATGGAATGACTTAGAGCGGACCATTCGGGTGAGAAATCGAGCTGCACAGCGGAACGGGAGGCTCGATGTCGATAGTGACGGTGTCGTAGGTGTCACAAACTGGACAGAGTTCAAAGGAGCGTCAGACTCGGCGCGCCTACGGGTCCAACCAACAGCAAACTCGTCGAAGCTTCGGTGCGCATGCGCTTCGCCTGCTAGCCGAAATGTAGCGTGATCGACAGCGGGTAATGGTCGGACGCCGCGACCGAGCGGTGAACCTGTGGTTGGTCTGGACGAATGGGTCCCCGCGAAAAAATCCAATCAATGGCCCGTCCGTCTTCGAAGAAAGTATTTGGTGTCGTTGCCAGGTGTTGATTTATAAAGGCATTTTGAAACTGCGCCTGACGGATCGCTGCAGCGGGGGTCTCGGCCGAAGCGTCTAGGTTGAAATCCCCCGCGAGCAGAACCGGTGTAGGCGCGCCATATCGCCGGGCATCCGCCAAGGTTTCCGCAAGCTGCGACTCACGCAGCTGGTCATCGCCTCTGCTTTCAAGATGCAGGTTATAAGTGATGATCTCCTTCCCTGCGATGTTGGCAGCGCTGACCAGCGCCATACGACCACCAAGTCTTTCTTGGAAAGGATCGACTTCGGGAATAAACCAACGGGGACGCCAGAAATTGGATTGCTGCTGAAATCGAATGATGCGGGCATTTGATAAGGGCCAGCGAGAAAGCGTGGCCTGGCCGTGGAACGCAGGCGATATCCGCGTGCCCTGGCTTAACTCCTGAAATTCGCGCCCAAACACATAGTTCAACTGCAGCTTTTGCGATATTTCACGTGCAATGTCTAAGTGGTGCGTGCGCCGGGCATTGAGATCGGCTTCTTGCAGCAAGATGATATCCGCCCTCGCACGCGACAGGAACTCTATTACTCCTTGAAGTTTTAGGCCGCGATCAATATTCCAGCTGACGACCGTGACCGAACTCGGCGGACAGAGAATCCAACGCGGGCTTGCGAAATTACCTGTTTCGATCTCTGATATTGAGGTCACAGTCTTCTGCTGCACCCTTCGGACCGCGGCGAGAATCATAACTCAGCGCAGGGAACCACAAAGCGGTTCCCTGTTGGAACTCGAGCATGCTGATCTCCATCTCTAACAAACACCGGACGTCGGGCAGTTTGACGAAAAGCAAAGAGTCGAAGGAGAGGACTAGCGGGGACAGAGCTTTTCTGTGCTCTGCCCCCGCTAGCTGGGGGAAGGGAGGTTCTGAAGCGTCGTAAAGATGGTGGGCATTTCATGTGCCACACCCAAGACTTGTGCACTCCTATCAATCCACAACGCCTCTGCAGGACAATTGGCACTAGAGTTAGACTCGGACCGGATTCGAAGCGACCGACACAGTCGCGATGATCTTGGCGGGCGCGTCAGTCTTTCGACAGTCCTGACAGTTCCCGGCCAGGAGGCTGAGCGGCTGCAATCCTCACGCGATCGATTCTTGGGGTGTATTTTCGGGAATCGAAGTGCGGTTCCCGGCAAAAGTGACAGAGGAATACAGAGCGATTGGCCAAACCAAATTCGCTCCTATGACGCTCAAAACAAATGCGACCCTCATAATGTTAAAGAGTGCGAAGACAACCAATGCGTAAGGAAAAAAACACCGCCGGAGAATGAATTCAGTATGCCGCGCAAAGTACAGAAGAGGATTTGATCGTCGGCTGACCACGTGGTTCTGCCAGATGCTCAAGAGCTGCTCCGGACGCCCAGCAGCAAGGCGATGTCGCTGCAACCCCACGGCCAAGAAGCTCGCCACCGCACCAAGGAGTAGAAGACCACCCCACAGCAAAATTGCCCGCGTGTCTGAACTTCTCCACTGCCCTATGGTTATTCCGATCAAAAGGAAAAAGTAGAACACATAGTCGCAGACCGTCTCGAGCCAGCATCCGAAATCCGACTCCAGCAGTTTCAAGCGAGCAACCTCTCCATCGCAACCGTCCAGGATGCTCGCAAATAGACAGAGGAACGCGCCGAACAGCGTGTTCCAGTATCCGCCCAGCGCGAAGAATACGGCGGAAAACAAGCCAACTCCGAGTGTGAAGAGGCTCACCATGTTTGCGGTAATTGGAAACTTGATGAGCTGCCGGCTAATGGGAATGGAAATGCGGCGATTCAACTGGGCGTAGAAGCCATCCGTAGGTTTGACCAGCCAGCGATCCAGCTTCTTTTCCGCTATACGGCGATCTTGCTCCGTGCTGACTCGCTGCCATAGATGTTCGCTTACGTTCATCGAAACGACGGGATGTTTCGCAATGAGCGATGAATGCAGCACCTCGAAGGGGTTGTCCTCTGCTAGCTCCGCAAAATCGTCGAGCATCCCTATGGATAGCGCGTAAATTCTCACAAACTGCTGGCCGCTGGTTAGCGCCAGCACCCCGTCTTCGCCGGTCCATTCGTTAGCTTGCCGGATCAGGGCTGGGCTGTAGTTCGTGTTTCCGTCGATCAAAACCAAGCGCTGGCTGCCGGCCTGACGGGCAGCGAAGCGCAATCGTTGTGGAAGAAGAGTGTCAGCGATTTCGTCGATCCATTTCACTGAGCTTGGAAGGCGCCCGGTGCCAGTGAGTTCCGATTGGACGGTTTCTCGTGCCGCGGGATCAGCCACGACGATGATTCGCCCGGGATGAAGCTTTTGTGCGGCCAAGATGGTTCGGCACACAATCGGCAAAGTCCCCACTCGAGCCATACAAGAACTCGCGCCTGTCAGAAAAACGACGAAAGTGGCGCCATTGCTTGCGGGGGAAGCGTGGGGATCATCCGTTGGCGTCGCTGCATGTTGCGTAATCCTTCCCAGCGTCGCGCCACCGCCCCAGTGGAGATTTTTCGTTGCGCGCGTCAGGAAAACGAGACAGACCCCGCCTACAGCGGTCCAGAATAACGCCCGCAGACGTCTTGCCAGCGCTAAGGCCATCGCGGTGGAGCTGCTCACGCCGAAAATCTTGCCGATAAGCATGTTTCCGCCCTCGTAAGTTCCGATATTCCCCGGGTTGAAGTTACCAATGGCGTTTACGAGTTTGGTTAATGCTTCGGTGATCAGCGCTCCGGAGAACCCAATGTGCGCGCCTAGCAGCCAAAGCACGAGACCCACCTCGCAGATCGCTAAGTATTGTCCCGCCAAATTCAGTGAAAAACTGCCCCAGAACCGCTTGGGAGAGTTGTGGTGAAAATCGAAGAGCGCCGTCTCCATGTCCTGAATCAGCTCGAACCGCCGCTCGATCCAGCGTTTCAGGAATGGAATGCGCCCGATGATACACGCGCTGCTCGACAGCAGCGGCCAGCGCTTCGTCAGCATCATCAGCGTCAACGACAGGAATGCTGTCGATCCAAAAACAAACAGTCCAGCATAGATACGCAACGCGGGGGAGAGCGCGAGCATCTGTAGGGCTGCCAGAATGCCGGCGATGGTCACGACGATTCCGGTAACTAGATAGAGTCCACGATCGAGGGTTACCGACGCGAGGCTATTAGCGATTTGTATTTCGCGGCTCAGGTGCGACACGCGCATGGAATCTCCAAAGGTTTGCCCAAGTATTCCAAGTTGCCCGGCAGCTTCTGCGCCCAGGCGCAGTCCCACTAAACGGGGGAACGAAATTCTGTGCTGATCCTTGCCGAGGGTCAGTTGCCAAGCCCGAGTCTTCGCAAGATGTGAAATCCCCGCCATAGCAATCACCAACGTGAAACCCCAACCGAGCTTCACGACGTCCTCCCAGAGTTTAGCGGGCCCAGCGTGCCAGACCAGATAGGCGAACAATCCGGCACTCGACGCAATCGCGAGAATCCGAAGACCGGGGCGGGCACTTGATAGGAGTTTAGGCATGAACGAGCCTTCGCAGAATTGGACTTTCCGAAAAATCCCGTTCGAAGATCGATTCCGTGTACGCGAAAGCTTCGGGCGTGTCGACGTCCTGCCAGTGCCCGTTGTCGATGTCAAAGCCTTTCAGTTTTCGCTCACGACCAAGTTGACGCATGCCATCCGACAACGAGCAATTTCCGTCTTTTTTTGCAGCTTCGAGTCTCTCAAACAACGCTGGACTGCAGAGAAACATCCCGGTATCCAGAGCGTCGTAGTGGAGGAGATCTTTGCGGATGTCAACGATGTCGTTCCCTTCGAGTTTGACCTTGGTCGCGTCGTCCAGGTCGAAAATGCAATCAAAGTTGTAGTCCACGCCGAGAATGACCTCATCCTCGTCGAGTGGTTGTCGCAACAGTGCTCTGGCCGTTTTGGGTTCGAAGATATGATCGGCCATCAGCAATAGGAAAGGATTCCGAATCAGTTTCTTGGCAGCCAGGGCCGAAACGCCGTTCGCCTTGTGATAATCGAAGTTGTCTACCAAGGTGATGGAAATGTTTTCGAGCGGATGCTCGGCAAACCAGCGGCGAATCGCGTCGGCACGATAGCCCACAACAATTACGAACTTCTCGATTCCCGCCGCATTCGACGACAGAACGATGTGTTCCAGGAGAGGCGCGCCAAGAAGTGGAACCAGGGGTTTAGGCGCGCTGCCCGCCAAAGCAGCAATTCGGCTCCCGTTGCCCGCAGCGAGAATCAGGCAGTCATTTACGTTTGCCATTGGCTACCTCGGTGAGCTGATGTGTCCTGCGATTCATGGCTTGTAACTCTCCTTTGCAGAAAGCAGAGTGGCCTCGGAAGGGGGCTGCGTTTTGGGTGTGTAGTCGAAATACTCAATGTTCACTTCGGTGGGGCCAAAGAAACGAGCATCGGTGACGCTGTGCGTGGAGAGTGGAAACCACAGCGGACCGTCCTTTTGATACACCTGGATGAAATGTGTGCTTTTCGTCCAGAACGAAGGATTTTTCGCTGGGCTACCTTCCGCTCGTACTAACGCATAATCTTCGGCGTCTACCCAAATGCGGCCTTGGAACAGGTATTTTTCCTTGCGTTTCGGTTTGACTTCCAAAACGTAGGCTAGGCGGGCGGTCACCATTTCTGCTCCGACCATTTCAAAATCGTAGTTTGTGAAGTTGAGTCTGGACATGGCCCGCTGCTCGGGGTGAGAAGTCTCGCTTTCGGATTCGAGCATTTTTCGCAAAACATGGGTGTTTGCCGCCTTCCAGCCATCTTCTGAAACGACTTCGAAGTGCTTCGATCCGTCCTGATCGCCTACTACACGCACAAGGATTTCGGCACGTTTTTGCATGCTGGGGTTTTCGAGCACATACCGGCGCATTCCGATGTATCCCTCGATGGAGGACTGCCGGTGGAGATCAAGAGCAGCCATGCGGTCAATGATTTCCTCAGCCGGTGGAAGCTTCCCGGACTCGTTGGCCGCGCAATGGAACGAAGCCTGGAGTAGGAACAAAGCAGCTAGTAAAAAATAGTTTTTCATCTCTATAACTCCAAAACGAATTTGCCGCGGTATTCGCGCCACGAGGAATTGAAGAACCCACCGAATCTCGCGCTCGCCAGATTGTTCTGCACGTCTCGCGGATCAAAATGATTGAACAGGTTGAAGGCCCCCGCTCCCACTCGGGCCGGGATGCGTTTACCATGAAAGGGCAGCGAAATCCGGCGTGAAACCTGCATATCGAAGGAGGAAAAGATTGGGAAGCGATCGACGTTCCGCGGCCCCACGAAGGCACGGTATTCGTCTTCCACTGAATAAGGAAATCCAGTATGAAGGTCGTAAACCGGCACAACGGTGAGTTTCCAGGGCGCGGCGATGGAACCCCAAAAAAGGAAACGGTTCGGCGCGTCAAAAGGCAATCGCCCACGAGCGTCCGGCTGGATCACGGGTTGCGCCAGATTCCCAAAGAACTGATTCAGATCGTTGAGATCGCCATATGCCCGTGAGCGGACATAGGACATGTTCAACAGATGCTGCCTGGCCTTGAAGCGTGCGGCTACTTGGAACTCCCTGTAGGTATCGAAGCCGTTGTTGGAGAGCTCGAGCACCCCATTCGTGCCGTTCACAAAGGGCGAAACAATCAAGTCGTTGCTGGTGTTGCGCTGTTCATACGCTACGCGCAGGGTGAGAGTCGAGA
Source organism: Candidatus Acidiferrales bacterium (assembly GCA_963701055.1). Classification (GTDB taxonomy): domain Bacteria; phylum Acidobacteriota; class Terriglobia; order Acidiferrales; family UBA7541; genus Acidiferrum. The sequence continues at coordinate 4,582,096 of OY969563.1, forward strand.
AAACCTGGCGATCCAGTTCCAGGTTGCACGAAGTGCTGCGCGGATTCCGCAGTCCGCCGTCAACTTGATTTTGGTAAGCCACAGAGCTGGTTGGCTCCCCGTTCTGGCCGAGGAAGGTGACCGTGCGATCGGGAAGTTCGCCGAAGGTGGCCGCCATGAGTGGCACGCGATCGTAGAAAAGGCCGACACCTCCCTTCAACAGCGTTTTCCCATCGCTTGTGAGTGCCAGAAGAAAGCCGGCGCGAGGTGCGGCATGGGTGGAATTCGTGATGTTGTCATAATCGAATCGGACACCAATATCCAGTGTCAATCGGGGATGGATGGTCCACTGGTCGCCCGCAAACCAAGCAGTCTCGTTTTGCGAAACCGAGAAGGATATTGGGGGCGCGAAAGTGATTCGCTCCACAGGCAGATTGGAGACTCCGTCGAGTTCGACGGGCAAGAATGTCTGCCGGCCGTCATAGGAGGAGTGTTCAAAACTCAGCCCGACGTTGAACTGATGAGAACCAACGAATTTCCAGGGAGCAAAGTGATAGGTCTCCTGCCAACCGACGCGTGATGTGCGACGCTCCTGGCGATTGAAGAAGCCACCTTCCGTAGTTTCGAGCAGTATCCGGTAGGGATCGTCGCTTTGCGCAGTGATGTCAGCGTTGTATCGCTTGTAGCTGAACTGCGAAGCCAGCAAACCAGATCCGATCAGGTCACTGTCGTGTACGTTGAGTTGATACCCGCGCTGGTGGAAGTCGGGCGTCGACGCTTGCGTGTTAAACGTGTTCAGGCCCAGATAGTTGAGTCGTTGAGGATAGAAGGCCACAGACACGTTGGCGGTCTGCTTCGAACTAACCGTGAAGTCGAGTTGCGTATAAGAATCGAAGCTCTCGAGTCTCGTGTCGCGCTGGAACGGTGGGAGGCTATTTACCGGCGTCTCCACGAACCGATATTCAAATGATTGGGTGATGGCGACCTTGTCTTTCAGGAGAGGTCCGGTGAACGTCATTCGGGGCGTCGCGGCGCCGATGCCCCGGATACTGCCGTCGCGATCGCGCAAACGGGGTAGGAAGTTCTGGAACGAGAAATGGAAGCTTTCATAGTCGCTGGTCTTCGTTTCGACGCTGGAAACCGCCCCTGTGAACCTGCCGTACTGAGGATCGTAAGGGTTGGAAATGACTTGTACCGAAGAGACCACGTCCACGGGAAGATTGATAGCGGGACTGCCAGTAACAGGGTCGGTGACGTTCGCACTGTTAACCAACGCGCCGCTCTGCGTATTGCGTGCACCCTTGAGATTTACGTGTCCATCCGGTCCGCGTACAACACCGGGAACGAGTGGAAGCGCACTCTCAAAACGTTCGTCGACACTGGGAGCGTCACGCAGTGTCTGGTCAGAAATGGTTTCACTTGGAGCTGGGCCCTTGCGCTCAGTTTGATCCGCTGTAACGACCACGGAAGTGTGAACCTCTGCTGGTTTCAGTTCGAGGTTGAATCGAAGCTCACTAGCCTCGACGCGCATGGTTTCGACAATGTCGAAGCCCGTTGTTCCTGCCTCTACCGTGTACGTCCCGTATGGCACTTCCTCAAGTTCATATTCGCCGTTCTGATCTGTTAGTGCTTCCGCCGATGTTGAACCCGTAAGCCTGACCATTGCACCGGGAACCACGGATTGTTTTCCCGCCGCGTCTCGAATGAAGACCGTTCCGCGCACCGTCGCACTTTCTGGATTTGACCGCTGGCTCTTTGCTACCGAACCACAGCTGCAGACAAGCAGTAGCGCGAGAGCGATTTTTTTGGTTACCTCTAACGATGTTCTTTGATGAGTCCATCGCAGTCGCTTGCTTCGTAGAAGCGCGCCCCCGTTTCTCCGTTTCCGAATTTGACTTTCCGAGTCCATGTTTCCCCGGGGCTCGTTAGAGCAAGCGCAATTCCAAAAGAACACGCCTATTGGTTCAAGCAGGGGGCAATTTGGTGTCAGTGATCTGACTGACGGTTGGGTGAAACGCTGAGGTGTGTTACTCGAGGAAGAGTTAAATCAATGACCAATATTCGACGGTTTGCCAGGAGAGATGTTTAAGAGGCCTGCGCAACTCGGTCGAAGCATCTCGGCCGCACTTCGTACACCTCCAGTGCACCAAGGTGGCCAAACGTCCCGGATATGTTTCACGGCTCGACTCGGAAAGTCATTCGCAATTGAAAGATTGCGCCGATTCGAGCCCCGGGGGCACGCCTCAAGGCCAGTCGCGTGTCGAAAATCTGTCAGGATTCAGTCGCGTGTCGAAGATTGGTCAAAGCGATGACGTCTGAACATGTGCCTCAAAATTGGCCAAATCCCGTGCATTCAATCCTTCCCTAGACAGCCTCCGGAAGCAATCTTTGGCAGCTGGGTTGCCAGATCTAACGGCGACGAAGGCTAGCCTGGAGAGTCATCTTGGAACGTACCTGCCCAATCCGCAGATCAAGAACGTGGCGCAAGATCATGCGTCAAATCGCCAACCGCCTTGGCTGGCCACAGCGCATGCACAGCATCCTGGGTCAGCCTGATTACGCAGAGACAGTCGCGCCTGAGCTAAGTCGTGGCTCACACGAATATCTTTACGCTGCTCTATCGGACGACGTCCTCTTCGTACGCGCCGACGTTCTCGGCTTCCTACCAGACGAACTTGATGTCACGATCGAGTCCTGCCGTTTGACCGTTTCCGGACGGCGAACAATCACAGAGCATCCGGAAGCACGACAACATTATTTACCTCGACCAATGTCCCGATTTAATGTTGCGGATTCTGCAGTTGCCGGTTCAAGTCGATCCGGAACGATCGACGGCTATCCTGAGGGGTGGGATCCTCGAAATTTCGCTGCCGACGGTTCTTACGGAGCCCAACACGCTATTTCGAACGGACAGTCAATGGGTTGCATAAGGAATCGCCGGGACAACCAGAAGCAGGACCAGTTTTCTCACGAGCAAATTCAGGAGAAAGGGCAACTGAGTCTTACGCCGCCGTGCAGCGAACACAGCAGCTCCTGCCGAACGTCTCGTCAAATGCGCAGACTCGCCAGATACGCGGTGGGGTGGCCCGGTTCGTACTTATATTACTGATGCTGGCAGCGGGAGGGGCCACACTGAAGCTCTATATAGTGCAGGAATTGATCGTCGGCTTGTTCTTCGTGGCCATCACAGTCACGACACTCTTACTCGAGTAATGAAGACTCGCCTGTTCTTACACAACCCAAGAATCGCTTGGTCAGCCCGTCAACCATGGCGGATAGCGGACCTGGAATCACCCGCGAAGTTTCCCTGCTATTCCTCCTAACACCCAACCGCATTGCTTCAGACGACATACACCCGAAACACTCATCAGTCGATCCATCGATGCGCTAGCTTGCCAAACCTTGCGTGGTGACGCGGGCGGTGACAGGCCTGTCCTGCCGCGGACACTCACGTCTTCAAATCTGCCGAACGATCCCCTCATCGGTCATTGTCGCGAATTGGTGAGCTGCTGCCGAGTGGAATCTGGAATGCAGAGCTGTATTCCGCCTCCCTTCGAAAGTGTGGAGGCCACCGAGGTTCGACAATGGTGTACGCAGCGCCGAGCTATGTGGAAGCCGCTCCTGCGGCGGATTTTCCTGAGAGAGTGGATGTGCATTGGGAAACTGAGAGTCGCCTGATGTGGAATGAACAAGAACATACCACCGAGGAGCAAGAATTAACCTATGAAGTTGGCTGGATTCCGGAGTTGGGGATCTGGCGCCGCTTTCTCAGGTCGAGGAAGAGGACGCAGAGATCACAGTCGTGCCATTGAATCGAGGTCCGGAACGTAACTCTTCCTTGATGGCGTCTTCGTACGCGAGCTATTTCCCTTGATACAGCGGACAAACATACCACACCCTTAGTTTGAATCGATTTTCCCGCCCGTTATTCGAAATGCGTTCAGCATGACTCAGAGCCTCTGTCGCACACACTTGCAGAGTCAACCACTGTCGCTAGTGTGACACTTGACGCGCGACGTCTTCGACACGTGAGCCTCCCCCGCATGAGTCTTTTAGGACATGCACTCAGCCCCCCATGTATTGGCATCATGCTTGCTCTATCAGCTCAACAGGAACGAAACAGCGTGGGAGCGTACGATGGCAACCGGACTAATTACATCGAATAAGAAGCGTAGCGGTAACGTTCTGGGCAACGATCACCATGCGGTAAGTGACGAGAGCCTCGTGGCAGCCGTGAAGCGTGGTGACGCAAGCGCGTTCGATGAACTTCACAAACGTCACACCGGGAAGATTTTCCGCATGGTCCATCGAATTACGCGAAATCGCGAGGATGCCGAGGATGCGCTTCAGGAATGCTTCCTTAACGCATTCCTTCACCTGAGGAGTTTTGACGGAAGATCACGATTTTCGACCTGGTTGACACGGATCGCCATGAACAGCGCGCTGATGAGGCTACGCAAGAATCGGGACTGCCGGGAAGTTCCACTAGAAGGGCTTGTCACCACAAGCGAATTTCGGCCGCAACATCGATTTGCCGACCCGTCGCCGAATCCGGAAGAGCGCTATGCGAAGAGCGAAGAGGCATCGATCCTAAGAGATGCAATCGCCAAATTGCGGCCCGCAATCCGGAAGGCCGTCGAGATTAAGCTGCAGGACTGCTCGTTGGACGAAACAGCAGAAATCATGGGGATCTCCGTTCCAGCGCTAAAAGGACGGCTGTTTCATGCGAGAGCTGAACTGCGTCGAGGGTCGCAGTTGCACTTCGTGGTTCCGGCGATTTGGACACATGCCGAGCCCCTAACCCGACAATTGGAGCGAGGCCGAAAAGTCGAACACGAAAGGAAAGGGTTGCCCCTAAATCCACGCATTCGCATTGAAGCGGCCATTCAGGCAAAAGGAGTTTCTTTCGAGGAGGCGCAATTATGAAACACCTTTCCATCTTCCAGTGGTATCGCGTACTGCGAATGAACTATCAGTTCACGAAATTCGAGGCCATTCGCGCCGCCCTGTGGCTGGCGCGTCCGTCCGGAGTTCGGAGGAAGTTTGCAGGGTGCGGAGATTCCAATTTGGACAGTACTAGAAATGCCGCGGCAGGTGCGTGACGGGGAAAATAGGTATGCGATCAGCCAAAACCAGGAACTGCAAACTGAACTGGGTAAGAGCTAGAATGTATCCCCCGTGGACAGAGCCCAGAGCCAAAGACGAGCCGTTGTAACCCTAGCCATCCTCCTGGGGTGTTGCCCTGGTGTTTGCGCGTTAGAGCCATCTCTCGACGTCAGCCAATACGCGCATACGTCTTGGAAAATCCGTGAGGGCTTTGCCACAGGCACCATCCACCAGATTGCTCAGACACCCGACGGTTACCTCTGGCTTGCAACAGAATCCGGCCTGCTTCGCTTCGACGGCGTTCGCGCAGTGCCTTGGCAGCCGCCTCAGGGTGAGCATCTTCCCAGCAATGATATTCGCGGCCTGATCGCTGCTCGCGATGGAACTCTTTGGATCGGCACCGCAAAAGGCCTTGCAAGTTGGAAGGATGGCAAACTCACCCACTATCTAGAACTCGACAAACATGATGTTGCCGCGCTTCTAGAGGACCGCGAGGGAACCGTATGGGCCGGTGGAGTCGTGTGGGAGGCCGGTCCAAACCACCCTGGGAAACTCTGCGCGATCCACAGTGGCGGTATCGAGTGCTATGGAGCGGATGGGGCTTTAAGCTTTGGCGTGACCTCTATCTATGAGGATGGCCGGGGCAATCTCTGGTTGGGAGCAGGAAACGGGCTATGGCGTTGGAGGCCTGGTCCTCCGGAGCACTATACGCTGCCGGAACTGAATCGCTTTGCGCTGCCAGGCATGGTCTTCCCTTGGAACGCGTTTCTCGATGGCGATCACGGAGCGCTCCTGATCGGCGGGCGCAGCGGAGTCAAGCAGTTTGTTGACGGGAAACTCAAAGAGTATCCGTTTCCTTCCGGCGGCCGGCAGTTCCACGAGGGGGGAACTCTATTGCGGGATCGCAACGGTGGTTTGTGGATCGGAACCCTGGACCGCGGCATCCTGCACGTGCACCAGGGTAGGGCGGATGTGTATGCGCAGTCGGACGGCCTCTCTGGCAATTCCGTCCAAAGTTTCTTTGAGGATCGTGAGGGTAGCATCTGGGTGGCTACTACCAATGGTCTCGACCGTTTCCGCGACTACGCGGTTTCCACAATTTCTGTCAAACAAGGACTGTCTAGCCCCTTTGTTGTCTGCGTTCTTGCGGCAAGAGACGGTAGCGTTTGGCTCGGAACGTCCGATGGTCTGAACCGATGGAAGGACGGCGAAATTACCACTTATCGCAGGCCAAGCGCAAGCACAGCTCCACGGGCCAATGCAATCCCTGGCGCGAACAAGCCCGGGGGCGTTGCTCACGAGATACTCTCGAGTGAGTTGCCAGACAATTATGTAACCTCCTTGTTCCAGGATGTTCACGGGCGAATTTGGGTCTCCACGGCTCGGGGCCTTGCCTATTTCGAAAATGATAGGCTGGTTCGCTTGACCGGCGTTCAGGTCACCTCCATGAGCCAGCTTGCGGGAGACAGCGCGGGGAATCTCTGGGTCACCAACAGTGATCAAGGCCTTTATCGCTTGCGTGAAGACAAAGTGGTCGAACACTTTCCTTGGAAGAACCTGAGAGTTCGTGGCACGAATTCCAATCCAATGGTAGCGGATTCCGTACACGGCGGTTTGTGGTTGGCATCTTGGAGCGGTGGCGTGGTTTTTTTCAAAGACGGCCAGGTCCGCGCGTTCTATGGGCCCGCGGACGGCTTGGGCGAGGGCCGCGTCAACGCCCTTCAACTCGATCGAGACGGTACACTGTGGGCCGCAACCGACGGCGGCCTGAGCCGCATTAAGAACGGCCGTGTGGCCACGCTGAGCAGTAAAAACGGCTTGCCTTGCGATACATTTCATGACCTTGTGGAAGATGACGCACATTCGCTCTGGCTATATATGGCGTGTGGGCTGGTGCGCGTTGCGCCCTCTGAATTGGAGGCTTGGGTCGCCGACCCGCGATCGCGGGTCGCATCAACAGTCTTCGACAGTTCCGATGGGGTGAGGAGTCATGCAGGGACCTACGGCTTCGGCCCGCGTGTCGCGAAGACGGCGGATGGAAAACTATGGTTCCTGCCTTTGGACGGGGTCAGCGTCGTTGATCCACGTCGATTGGCCTTCAACAAACTCCCGCCGCCAATACACATTGAGCAAGTCATCGCCGACGGCAAGACCTACTGGCAGAACTGGTCCGGTGACACATCCACCTCGCACCCAACGCTGCCGCCGCGCATCCGAGATCTCGCAATTGATTACACGGCACTAAGTTTGGTCGCCCCAGAGAGGGTGCGCTTCCGTTTCAAACTCGAAGGTCAGGACCGGGACTGGCGGGAGGTGGTCAACGAGCGCCAGGTACAATATTCGAACCTGCGCCCGGGCCCCTACCGCTTCCGCTTCAACGCCTGCAATAACAGCGGCGTGTGGAACGAGGATGGCTCGTTCTTGGACTTCGGCGTTGCGCCCGCTTATTACGAAACGAATTGGTTTCGTTCATTAGCGGTAGCCATTGTTCTGGCTGTGCTCTGGATACTGTATCAGATGCAAATTCAGCAAGTACGCAGACAGGAAACGCGGCTTCGGGATGTCATTAATGCGGTTCCCGCAAATGTTTGGAGCACCTCACCTGACGGCGCTGTCGATTTTGTCAATCAGCGTTGGCAAGAGCTCACAGGTCTACCTGCAGACCATGCTTTGGGATGGAACTGGGAAGCCGCAGTTCACCCTGATGACCGGACGGGATTCGTCGCTAACTGGCATGCCGCAGTAAAGAATGGCGAAGCGATGGAGCATGAAGTGCGGGTGCGGCGACCGGACGGAGAATATCGCTGGTTGCTCGTTCGCAACGTCCCGCTGCGCGACGAAAACGGAAACATCGTCAAATGGTATGGAACCAGTGTCGATATTGAAGACCGCAAGCAGGCTGAGCAAGCGTTGAAGCGAAGCGAGAGGTATCTAGCCGAAGCACAGAGACTAAGCCGCACCGGCAGTTTCGCCTACAATCCTAGGAGTCGGAAAACGCTCTACTGGTCCGAGGAAGTATTTCGAATTTTTGGATTGGATCCTCACCACGGAATCCCCGATTATGACGAGACTCGTCGACTTGTGCATCCGGACGATCTCAACACGGTTTCCGAAGTGTGCCTACGAGGATTTCGCGAGAAAACTGCATTTTCGCAGGAGTACAGAATCCAATTGCACGATGGGACCGTCAAGCACCTCCACGCCGTTTGGCATCCTGTCCTCGATGAAACCGGCGAACTTGTCGAATACGTTGGTACCGCGGCAGATGTCACGGACCGCAGGCTGGCCGAACAGAAATTCCGCGGGCTGCTGGAATCGGCACCCGATGCGGTCGCGGTCGTCAATCGTGAGGGCCTAATTGTGTTGGTTAATGCACAACTGGAAAAACTGTTCGGCTATCAACGAAAAGAGGTATTGGGGACGAAAATCGAAATGTTGGTGCCGGAACGTTTCCGGGGTAAACATCCCGAACACCGCCGCGCTTTTGCTGCCGACCCCCGGACGCGGCCAATGGGAACTGGATTGGAACTGTACGGGTTGCATAAGGATGGACGCGAATTTCCGGTGGAGATCAGCCTCAGCGCTCTGCAGACCGGCGAGGGCGTGCTGGTTTCCAGCAACATTCGCGATATTACAGAGCGTAAGCGAGCCGAAGAAAGGATTCGACAGAGCGAAGCGGAGCTTCGACAGCTCATCGATGTGATTCCCCAGCAAGTCTACGTTTTCGATGCGCAATGGACGCCGCTTTTTGCCAACCAACGAGAACGGGAATACACCGGCCTTACTCTCGAAGAGGCGCGGTCTAAGGATGCTTTTGCCAGAGTCTTTCATCCAGAAGATTTGAAGAAACTAGAGGCCCTCCGTAACCGCGCGCTTTTGGAAGCTGCCCCTTTTGAGCTCGAGGCACGAATAAAGGGAAAAGACGGGCAGTTTCGCTGGTTTCTGATCCAAGACAGTCCGCTGCGGGATGAGCGGGGACATGTCCTTCGATGGTACGGTACCCGTACCGACATCGAGGATCGCAAGCGTGCCGAGGAAGAGCGCGAGAGGCTGCGCCAGCTTGAGGCGGATCTCGCACATACGAACCGGGTCAGCATGATGGGAGAATTGGCAGTCTCTCTGGCTCACGAGATCAAACAGCCGATCACGGCAGCCGTCACGAACGCCCAGGCCTGCCTACGCTTTCTTGACCGGAATCCGCCCGATATCGCGGAAGCGCTCGATGCTGCCTCTGGGACGGCTGGTTGCGCCATGCGCGCCGCAGAAATCATCGACCGTGTCCGCTCGCTGTTCGGCAAGAACGCTTGGCAGCGCCAGGTAGTTGATGTAAATGAAGTCATTCGCGACATCGTTGTCCTGTTACAGAATGAGGCAAGACAGCATTCCGTTTCTGTCCAACCAGACCTCGCAGAAAATCTTCCAGCAGTTATGGGCGATCACGTGCAATTGCAGCAAGTCGTGATGAATCTTATGCTCAATGCCCTTGAGGCGATGCGGGACGCCCCCGGTGAACTCAGAATTACTTCCCAGGCCGGCGAGGGCCGAGTGTTAATCTCTGTCAGTGACACCGGGATAGGGTTCCCTCCAGACAAGGTGGATAGGATCTTCGACGCATTCTTTACCACCAAGCCGCAAGGCACTGGCATGGGCTTGGCGATCAGCCGTTCGATCGTGGAATCCCACGGTGGCCGTCTCTGGGCGGAAGCCAATCCCGGACGCGGCGCTACATTTCGATTTACGTTGCCGGACCAAATGGGGGAACGCGCATGAGTTCCCCAACCGAGCGGACCGTATTCATTATTGATGATGACCCGGATATACGAGCATCCATGCGGCGCCTCTTGAAAACGGTCGGTTTGCACGCGGAGTTGTTTGCCACAGCGCAGGATTTCCTGCGGCGAAAAATGTCCAACGGACCTTGCTGCCTCGTTTTGGATATGCGGCTTCCTGGAATGAGTGGACTGGACGTCCAGCAGGTCTTGATTGAGGGAGGCTTGAACATTCCCATCATTTTCATCACCGCCCACGGCGACATTCCTATGACAGTGAAGGCCATGAAATTAGGCGCCGTAGAGTTTCTCACAAAGCCATTCCGGGATCAGGATCTTCTGGATGCCATTGAGCAAGCACTTCAGCGCGATCAAGTAGCACGGCATCAGCAGAATGAGCTTGCAGCATTACAGGAAAGGTACAAAAGTCTAACGGCACGCGAGCGCGAGGTCATGGGACTTCTGGTTTCCGGTATGCAGACGAAGCAAATCGCCTCGAAACTCGGGACGAGTGAGATCACAGCTGCAGTCCATCGCGGGCACGTCATGCATAAAATGCAGGCAGCATCCCCCGCCGAATTGGGCAGAATGGCGGAGAAACTGAAACTTCCTTCGGAGAGCCCCTCCTAGACACAATGAATCAGGGCCCTCTCGGTGGCCTTTGGCCGCTCCTTATATCCTTATATAAGCTGGCTATAAGAAATGACAATTGCGTCTTTCGGGAGACAAGATACCTTATTAGCAGCCATGATAACCGTAGCCAGAACAAAGTTAATCGCTGTTGTCGATGATGACGAATTGGTTCGGATCTCGTTGCAACGGCTTCTGAAAGCCTCTGGTTTTGCCGTGGCCTCTTTCGGATCGGCTGAGGATTTGCTGAAGTCCGGCCAACTTCCAGAGATTGAGTGCCTGATCGCGGATATCCGTATGCCCGGTATGTCCGGCCTCGACCTCCAGGTAAAGCTGAAGGGTGAGAGCTGCGCGATTCCGATCATCTTCATTACAGCACACGGGGACGAAAAAATGCGCCTTCAAGCGATGAGAGCCGGGGCCGTGGGGTTTTTGGCTAAGCCCTTTGACAGTGGCATTCTTCTTGATCGTGTTCGAGCGGCTTTGAAGGCCGTGAGTGGCGACGACGGTGCCGTGTAAAGGGTTCTCAAAATAAGGGGATTTGTACGTCTAAGCCAGTCAGCCCGGGAGGACAGTTGTGGGAGCCTTCGAAAATAGCAGTCTTCGGGGCCACGACGATAGAGGGCCCGAATTTCAGCAAATAGTGGGTCGCAGTTCGGCTCTCGAAGCGGTGCTCCAACAGGTTGAGCGTGTCGCGCCAACCGCGTCCACGGTATTGATTCAGGGAGAAACCGGCACCGGGAAAGAGCTGATTGCGCAGGCGATTCACAATGTCAGCCCGCGCTGCGGACGGCCATATGTAAAGCTGAATTGCGCCGCTATTCCGTTCGATTTGCTCGAGAGTGAGCTCTTTGGCCATGAGCGAGGAGCCTTTACTGGGGCGATAGCGCAAAAAATCGGTCGATTCGAATTGGCCGACAAAGGAACCCTGTTTCTGGATGAAGTCGGAGATATACCCTTAGCGTTGCAGCCTAAATTGCTCCGGGTCCTGCAAGAGCATGAATTCGAGCGGCTGGGCAGCGGCCGGACCCACCAGGTGGATGTCCGGCTTGTTGCAGCGACTCATCGGGACCTCGAAGAAATGGTAAGACGGAACGAATTCCGCAGCGATCTCTACTATCGGCTCAATGTGTTTCCGATTCAGCTGCCAGCTTTGCGGGAGCGCCGTCAGGATGTTGTGCTGTTGGTCCAGCATTTCGTAGACGTTTTTTCCCGCCGGATGGGAAAGAAGATTGAACACATTCCGGAGGAAACCCTGCACGCTTTGACGTCCTACTCGTGGCCGGGAAACATCCGCGAACTTCAGAACGTGATCGAACGCGCCGTAATCCTGTCGGATGATGGAATACTTCCGAATCCGCTGCCGCCCGCTCGGACTGAGCACATTATCTCTTTTCCTGTAAGAACAACGCTTAAGGACTCCGAACGCACCTTGATTTTGCAAGCATTAGAGATGAGTGGCTGGGTTATCGGCGGACCGAGTGGCGCAGCCGCCAGGCTTGGCCTGAAACGCACTACCTTAATCGGCAGAATGAAGAGGAGCGGAATCTGCCGGCACTCACAGGACCTTGACAAATGTCGTGTCGTCGGCGCGGGTTCCACGCCCAGCTGAAGTTGCAAACCACCACTCGTACCCCCTCACAATCTCGCAAGCACTTGAAGCACCAACACTGCGGGAAGATAGATTACTGACGCCAGCAGCAAACGCCGAGCGGCCACGTTCGATCGGACAACAGCCAGTCTCGCGGCGAAATAAAGAAAACTCAGACTGAACAACAGTGTTCCAACCGTAAGCAGCGGGCTGGCGTGCCGCAAGACCAACGCCGCAACTGGGACATACACCAACGCGAGGGTTGGGATCACGGCTTGCAATCCCATGAACAAACCTTTTTCTCGCCCTTCTGGGAGGATTGCGTATCCCGATCGCGCGTAGTCCTCACGGTACATCCAGGCAATCGCCATAAAATGCGGGAATTGCCAGAGCAAAAGAATGGCGTAAAGAAGCCAAGCCGGTGAATTGAGCTTCCCGTCCGCAGCAACGTATCCAATCAACACGGGCATGGCGCCGGGAAATGCTCCCACTAGCGTGCACAATGGCGTTCGGCGTTTGAGCGGGGTGTAGAGAAACAGGTATCCAACGAGTGTCAGCGCGGCAAGAAGGCTCGCGGCCGGGCGCACAGCGAGGGCCAAGTAAATGCTTCCCGCAAGCGACAACACAATCCCAAAGACAAGAGCATGAACTGGTTCGATTCGGCCCATGGCGATGGGCCGTCGGGACGTGCGGCGCATTTGCGCGTCGAACTGTCGCTCGATGAACTGATTTAGCGTGCCTGCACCGCTCGAAACCAGAACGGTAGCGAGAATCGTGTGCAAAAGCAGTGCCCAGGGAAACCGCGTGAGTGTCTCGCTACAGCCAACGCAAAAAGCCGCCGCGGTTGTCAGGCCGATCAAAAAATTGATTTCCGGCTTGGTTAGCGCCCAGTAGTTGGAGAGAATGCTGTACCGTGCGGAGTGGCTCCGCTGCATGACAGCCAAAGGGCTAATAAGAGGCTCACTCGCCATACTCAGGCAACCTTCATACTTTGTTGACGAGTGCATGGCGTGACCCTGGCGGGCGAGTCCGGTTGGTTCGACTGACAATCCTGGGAACTCCGGGTCGACAGCAGCCCTGTAGCGATAATTGTTGCAGCCAGCAGATAGATGATCGTCACACAAGTCCACATCAGTGCACCGGCGCATTGCTGGTCCTCGAGAGCAGAAATGCCGAAGTGATTTGGTGTGGAGAGGTAGAATCCATACACAACACGATCGCAGAACGTAAGAAATGCCGAGAGGATGTCACATGGCACGGTCGCAAGAAAAAGATAAAAAGGCATCGACCATCGCGGCCACGTTGGTGCACTCGGCCACGGCTGGATTACCGGCCACCAGAAGAGAAGTCCAGACGCGAGGAAACATGCGTGTTCAACTACATGCCACGGTTCCGATTGCAGTGCCAACGCAAATACCGACGGAACGTGCCATCCAACCAAAGCTGCGGCCGCCGCAAGCCAACACACCGCAGGTTGCGAAAACATCCGCCCGATGTGTGGTGCCGGCCGCGACCGTAACACCGGGCCAAGAATGGCTTGCACGAATTGCCGTGGCAAACCGTGCAGCAACGGCATCACGGGTGCGCCAAGCAAAACCAAAGGGGGAGCGATGGTCATGAGCAGCAGATGCTGAATCATATGGACGGTCAGCAGTTCTTCGTCGAACACGGCAAGTGGCGACCCCAGCGCCACCCAGATCAAAAATAGTCCAAGGACAAAGCTGCCGGCACGCCAGGAAGGAATCACGGTGATAGAAACCGAACGAAGATGACGCCATCCACGCAAGTACAGGAACCCGGAGAGAACCACTGCAAAGGTCAGCAGAAGCGGAAACGACCAGGATTGCAATGCGTCTTGTATGGGAGGTGGCATCAATCGCTCTAAGGCTGTGTGGAGGAACGCATGGTTTCCGGGCTCTCTCCAAGAGCTACGCCCCGCGAAAAATCGCGTGCAGGCGCTTGCCCAGCCGGATGCAAGGTCTTTAGAAATGCGACGAGCGCTGTTGTCTCCGCCGGATTTAGGTTCTTTCCATAAGCTGGCATGTTTCCGCCTCCCTGAATCACTTGGCGAATGAGCTGATCTTCGGTGAGACGCACGGCGACGTTGTCGAGCTCCGGACCACGCCGTCCCCCACTCTCTCCAAGAGAATGGCAGTTGCGGCACTGCTTGACTTGGAAAACGAGCGCGCCTTGCCGCTCAAGTGCCGTCTTGCTGTGAAGGAATTGCGGCGGCACGGGATCACCGCTCCAGGCGTTCATGTGCGGACTCCAAGGTGCGAATTCGGCAAGATGCGTAAATGTTCCTAACGTGATGGCGATGAGCAGGACCGTTAGGACGGCGATTGGCCTGCGGCGCCAACTCTTTTCCCCTTCTCCCGAGAGGAACGGAAGAAGCAGCAGACCGATGATCACGAGGACCGGACCGATAAGAAGCGCAGGTGTCTCCATCGAAGGAGGCAAGAGGGAGAGCAGCGCATATAGCCACAAGAAAAAATAATCGGGTTTTGGAGCTGTCTGGATGATGGTCGGATCCGGTTGACCTGTGGGACCGAACGGACCAAAGTACAAGGCGCACGCGGCAACTGCCAAGAGGATGAATCCCGCAAAAAACAAGTCCTTCCAGATGGCGTAAGGGACAAACGGTGCGCCACCCCTCTGCGTCAATTCGTGGTATTCCTTTGTGTACGTCGCGCGCCTCACCAGACGGCCCGGCATTGGCCATTCGTTGATGCCCAGTTTCAACACCATCAAGAGGTGCAAACCTACCAGCGCGATCAGCATTCCTGGAATTACAAAGACATGCAGGGCAAAAAATCGGGACAATGTTGCTCCGGCTATAATTGGCCCACCGAGCATGAGTCTCACTGTCAGCGGGCCCACAATCGGCACGCGACTTGCGATCGAAGCGCCAATTCCCAGTCCCCAGTATGCATCCTGATCAAAACGCAGCACCTGCCCACTGAAGGCCATGCCTAACGTCATCAGCAAAAGAAAAACGCCCACGATCCACGTGAGCTCTCGAGGAAATTTGTAGGCCCCGAAGAGGAAGACCTGCACCATGTGAATAAGAACGATCGCGATCATGAAGTTTGAGCCCCATCCGTGCATTGCGCGGATGAACCAGCCGAGGGTGATATCGTGGTTCAGAGACTGGAGGCTTCTCCACGCCTCGCCGGCCGAGGGAACATAGATGAGCGCCAGGAGAATTCCCGTGACGAGCTGCAATAGGAAGACCGTCAGCGCTGCGCTGCCGAACACGTAAAACCAACTTGCCGTGTTTCGCGGCACGGGATGCTCCGCGGCCTCGCGAATGGGAGCCGCCAGCTGCAAGCGCTCGTCGAACCATTGCCCGATTTGTCCGATCAAGCCCATGTTTTCTTCCTTCCGAGCAAAGCATTCGTTTCACTCGATGCGGACAGTTTGCCGCTCTCGATGGAAACCAAATCCTTCCCTGCTCCGCAGGGTGGTTTGTCTTTGAGCAAAGCGATGGCCGCGCCTGGAGTGGGCAATTCGCCGGCCTGAATCGTGACGAGACCGTCCTGCACTTTGTGGGGATATTCGAATAGCCCGCGCTCCGGTGGACCCGACGCGCGTGCTCCGTCGCGGTAGTACGCTCCGCCGTGGCAGGGGCACATGAACAGACCGGATTGCGGGAACCAACGGACCGGACAGCCCAGGTGCGCGCAATTGATCGCGAAGACCTGGAATTCATCGCCTTGGACGTGCCGCACCCAGCAAGCTGTGTCCACCGTCTTGCCGTCGGTAGGCATCACGTTGGGATTCCGGAAGGTGGCCAGCCGCGTCTCGCCTTCGGGAAACTCGTTCACCCGACCGAGTGGCACCCAGGATAGGTAACCGTTTGCACGGCCTCGCGTAACGGACGACAGAAGAAATCCCACAATCGGCGCTGCCAGCGCGGTTGCCACCACGCCGTTGAAGAGCATTCCCAACTTCATGAACAGCCCGCGGCGGGATAGGACATTTTCATTCGGCATTGTCTGACTCCTAGTGCTGCACGTAATTCGAAGCGGAATAAGGCTGCCCGGGGTTTTGCACACGGCGCGACGCCAGCCAGGCCACAACATCGGTGATGTCTTGGTCTGTCATCGGCTTTCCGGGAATGTTTCCCCGCCAATCTGGCGCGCCCAATTCAGGACGGCCGGCAATGACAATAGTCCGCAAGCCCTGATCGCTGACCAGCGCGAGGAAGGAATCATCTGTTATGGAACTGCCCTTGGGTCCTCCGCGGCCGCCCGGACCGTGGCAGGATTCGCAGTAAGTCTTGTACGCGACGTCGCCTTGCAACGTGTTGCCTGCGGATTTCGCCGTGTACGAAGGCGGATTGGCTCCGGCAAGAATTCCTGGTTTGCTCCAGCGCGACCGGATTTGCGCGGTGATGACTTCGATCTGCTTGTCCGTCAACATTCCCCCAGAGCTTTCGGCAAAGGCTGGCATGGAGGTTCCCCGGACACCGTTGGCGATGACTTTGCGAATCGCGTTGTCGTCAGCGATAGCAAGATAAACCGGATCGGCAAGCGCAATGGCCGCACCTCCCCGCCCTTCCGTGCCATGGCAGCCCGAGCAGTTTTGCGCGTACAGAACGTCAAAATTCAGGATTTGATTGGGTGCAAGGGTTTCCGAATCCTTGAGTGGTTGGCCGTGCGGGGACCCGCAGCCGCAGAGCAGCATCACAGAAAACGCAGTGTATGCACCTAGATGTCGGAAGGAGATCACGGCCGCTCCTCCCTCTTTCGCCGCGGAGGCATCAATCCGGGCGCTTCGATTCCTGCACGCATGGCGAAAGGAATATTTTCGTACGTTCGGACGCGCGACTGACGCACGACGACGAGTCCGGCGACAATGCCGAAAGCAAACTGAGAGGCCATGAACCAAGTCCAATCAATGTGACTCCCAAGGACTGGATTGAGAATGTCCATGATGGAGTACAGCAGTCCGGACCATAGAACTGGGGCAATGACACCCCCTAACAGAATGGGACGGCGAGCGAACATGGGAAGCATCGCCCCATAGAGCAATCCCACAAGGATGGAGGTGACGAGATGTAAGACCACCGCAAGGAAAAAGAGGCCCCCGTGAAAGGAAGTCAATTGCGGGAGCGGAGGCACCTCCGACGGCGCGTACACAACGGCGGCAAGAAGATTGATGGGATACCAAATGCTTCCGGTCTTCAATAAGCCATAGAGGCAAGCCAGTACGGCCATAGCTACGCTGCCTGCTAAGCCTCCTTTCACACCGGCCGAAATCGGATAAGTCTCAACGGGCAGCCACGCGCGCACCTGTTCAGGAGCCACTGGCAGCCGTTCGACAACATGGCGTTCGGTGACCACAGAGACGTCTTCCGGGACGACCCGCACAACTTCCTCGTGTTCGTGGGGGAACACTTCGCGGAACCAGCCGACGCAACCAGCGAAAGCCAGCACCGCCCCGAGGATACTTACGGAAACGTTTGTCAAGAGTCCCGCGCACAACAGCGTAAATCCAAAAGCCAGTACCAGAGGCCACGCTGTGGATGCCGGCACCTCGATCTCGTTGGGCACGCGAGCGCTTTGCTCTATTTTTTCCGCGGCTAGCATTGCCATTAGTTCTCCTCAGCGACCCAAAATGTAAACCACAGTGAAAACAACGACCCACACGGCGTCCACGAAATGCCAGTACATGCAAAGCACGTCAACTCGAGCGGACTGCTCCTGGCCAACACGTCCAGCCAAACCGAAGAGAAGCACGATGGTGAGCATCAGCAGACCCACGGTGACGTGAGTAGCGTGCAGACCAACAAGCGAGTAGTAGGTCGTTCCAAAAAGATTGGTCGAGATGGTGAGACCGTGCTCGTAAATCAGTCGATGCCATTCATGGCCAGTACCCAACAAAAAGAGACCACCAAGAACGATCGTCAGGAACCAGAAGGCCAGGAACGCGCCACGGTTGCCGCGTTCGAGAAGTTTTGCCGCGAGGTGGATGGTGAGGCTGCTGGATAACAAACAGACGGTGAAGAATATGGGCGTCTCGAGGACTTCACGGGGAGTCGGCCCGGTGAGGCTCTTCCCCAAGTAGAAGAGGTAAGCCACGACGAAAATCGTGAAGATCGCTGACTCCGCGATAATCAGGCAGGCCATCGCAACCTTGCCGCGGTATGGAAGCTTCCAAGCCGCCGGTGTTTCTGGAAATGGTGTGGTGATTGCGCTCATGGCTCGATTCCTTCACTCATACCGGCTGTCCGGATCTTCCGGATGCTTCAAATCCCACAACGGACGGCGGCTGGCGACCGTTGGAATGGAGGCGAAGTTATAGGCGGGCGGCGGCGAACTCACCGACCATTCGAGAGTCCAGGCATCCCACGGATCGTTTCCCGCCTTCGCACCTCGGAAGTAGGAATTAATGAGGTTGAACACAAACACCAGCGTGGCAATGGCCTGGATGAATGCGCCGAGGGTGATGAGCAGGTTCCATATATCCCAGCCGCGGCCAGGCTCGTAGGTATAAATACGTCGCGGCATGCCAAGCAGCCCGGGAATATGCATCAAGTCAAACGTCAGGTGAAATCCAATGAAGAAAAGCCAAAAATGGAGTTTGCCGAGGCGTTCGCTTAGCATTCTTCCCGTGATTTTGGGATACCAGTAATAGAACGCAGCGAAGATTCCAATCAGAAGTCCGCCCACAAGGGTGTAGTGAAAATGCGCCACAACAAAGTAGGAACCGCTCAGCTGCCAATTAAATGCGGCGCTGCCCAACATGATGCCGGTGAGACCGGCGATCAAAAACTGAAACAAAAATGCAATACAGAACAGCATTGGCGTCTTAAGGATGATCCTTCCGCCCCACATCGTGCCAAGCCAATTGAAGATCTTGATTCCCGTTGGAATACCGACCACCAACGTGGTGAGCGTAAAAAAGGCGTTGGTGTAAGAGTGCATCCCGATCGTGAACATGTGATGGGCCCAAACGCTCATGCTGACGAACCCAATGCAAATTGTGGCTCCGACCATTACCGGATACCCGAAGATTGGTTTGCGCGAAAATACCGGAATGATTTCCGACATAAATGCAAAAGCTGGAATGATCAGGATGTACACTTCCGGATGTCCGAAGATCCAGAAGAAGTGCATCCACAGCGTTGCGGACCCTCCTGCCTGAGTGTCAAAGAAGTGCCCGCCGAGATAGCGATCAATGCAGAGCATGATCTGTGCCGCCGACAAAGGGGTGATGGCGATGAGGACCATGCCGCACATCACCAGATTTAGCCACGCAAGCAAAGGCATGCGGCTCAGCTTCATGACCGGGCATCTCATGCAGAGGATCGTGGCAATGATGTTGATTGCCGTCCCGATGCTGCCGAAGCCGGAAACGAGCAATGCGATGGACCAGTAATCAGAACTGTGGCCGGGAGAAAACGCGCGCGAGGTCAATGGAGCGTAAGCCCACCATCCCACGTCCGGTGCATTGCCCGCGCCGTAAAGGCCGCTTCCCCCGATGAAGCTGAAGTAGAGAAGAAATCCTCCGAGAGCAGTCAGCCAGAAACTGAAGGCGTTCAGGCGGGGAAAGGCCATGTCACGGGCGCCGATCATCAACGGGACGAGGTAGTTTGCAAAGCCGAACAGCACGGGTATGCCTACGAAGAAAACCATGGTCGTGCCATGCATGGTGAACATGCGGTTGAAAACTTGTGGCGAAACAAAGTGATTATGCGGAAACATCAGCTGGGTGCGCATGATCATGGCTTCAGACCCGGCGATGCAAAGAAAAAGCAGGGCATAGAGGAGATACAGAATACCGAGTCGCTTGTGATCAACCGTCGTTACCCACTCATGCAAGGTTTCGACCCACGGACAGCCCACGACATCTGCGGTCTGCTGAATGGCCATTACATCCGATGACATAGCTGGTCTCCCTACATCCGTCTCTACTGCAGTGTTTCGAGATAGCGCACGAGTGCGTCCAGATCAGGATCACTTAGTTTCATCGCCGGCATCAGCGAGCCCGGTTTGATGGCGTCCGGGTTTTGAATCCACAATCGCAGGTTCTCGGGCGTATTTTCGGCCGCTCCGGACGCAAGGGTCCGGCGGCTCATCAGGTGTGTCAGATCAGGACCGAAGCGGCCCGTAGCATTGGTGCCGGCGATCGCGTGACAATTTATGCACGCGGTTGTTTCAAAGACACGCCTGCCAGCAATCTCGTTCTGGTCCTGATTTGCAGACTGCTTTTGCGACTGGATCCATGCATCGAACTCTTCGGGAGTATCCACAGATACTCGGAGTAACATTTTCGCGTGTTGCGTGCCGCAATATTGCGCGCATTGGCCGAGAAAGATGCCTGTCTGACGCGGGTCCAGCCACATTTCGTTAATGCGATTTGGAATGAGGTCTGTCTTTCCGGCAAGCTGAGGAACCCAGAAACTGTGGTCGGTGTCGGCAGAAAGCAGCTTCAAGTATGTGGGCGTGCTCACGGGAACATGCAGCTCGTTCGCTGTGGCAACGCCGAGCGCTGGATAGCGAAATTCCCACCAAAACTGATGTCCGATAACGGTCACCGCCACAGCGTTCGCAGGTCTTGCGGCATCCTGTACCGCGTGGATCACGCGAGCCGTAGTCAGAAACAGAACGACCACAATCAGAATCGGAATGACCGTCCAAGCCAGCTCAATCTGTGTGCTCCCATACACCTGGGTTGGCTCGCGCCCGGCATCCGCCGCTCGGTTGCGGAACTTCACGATCGCATAGACCAATAGGCTGAAGACGACCACAAAAATCAAGCCGGTGATGGCAAGCACGAAATTCGAAAGATGATAGAGGGATTCGGCATTGGTTGACTGCGGATCAAAGATACTGGGAACGCGGTTGTGGCCCGGCGGACTCGCAACGCACAACCCGGCAGCGAAGAGTATCCCGGCTACGAGCACTAGAAGTCCTATAGCGCGGCTGGCGAGCACTCCCCATTCTGTGTTGCGGTTCTCTCTCATGGCTGACTGCGTCTCTTTCTCGCGATGAGCTGGCATTTGATTGCCAGTGTGCATGCTGACCATTCCCGATTGTCCGGAGTCCTATTAATTTCACGGCTACAAACAATTCCATCGCGCTCGGCCTTCATTTCTTCAGGTGCACCGCAGTCCTCCGTTTTTGCACGTCCCGTGCCATTACGGCGTCCGATCAGCCACGCGCCAAATCCTTTGTCGGCAGTACCCTTACGCTCGACTAGGCCCGGAGGCGGCTTGGAAATTCGCCGTAGTGTCGCGAACCGGACAGACCCGACAGACAGTGACACGACGCATTCGACTTGTTTCAACCCTTTAGTGGTGCAAGCCCGGGTTAAATGCGTTAATTTCCGTTGCCCGATCGACTTACTCGACGGGGCCATCTGGGTGCAAATGAGTTTTCTACACCAGCACCTTTGGAGACACGCTTGCTTCGCATTCGATGTTCAGCCAGTTCAAGGGTCAAATCGCTTCGAGAAAGGAACAAACATGGCAAAGAGAGTAGCGGACCTGCTTGTAGATGTTTTGGTGGAAGCGGGAGTTCAGAGAGTTTACGGCGTCAGTGGCGATTCCCTTAACGGAATCACGGATTCGATTCGCACGCGCAAGAATATCCAGTGGATTCATGTGCGCCATGAGGAGGTGGCCGCTTTCGCCGCCGGCGCCGATGCGCATCTCACCGGTAAATTGGCCGTCTGCGCCGGGAGCTGTGGGCCCGGGAACATGCATTTAATCAATGGTCTCTACGACTGCCATCGGAGTCGTGTACCCGTCCTTGCGATTGCAGCTCAGATTCCGAGTAACGAAATCGGCAGCGGATATTTTCAGGAAACTCATCCAGATCAGCTCTTCGGACAGTGCAGTCACTATTCTGAATTGGTCTCGCAGCCTTCGCAGATGCCCCGCGTCCTCGAGATCGCGATGCAGACTGCAATGTCACGGCACGGTGTTGCCGTCGTTTCCATGCCAGGGGACGTGGCGATGCGAGAGGCCGTCAACGAAAGCCCGCGGGTTCATTTTTCCGAGACCAAGTCTACGGTCTGTCCTTCCGATGACGAACTCAACGTGCTCGCCGACCTCTTGAATCACTCGGAGAGGATAACCATCCTTGGCGGCGCTGGCTGCGTAGGAGCTCATGACGAGCTGATTGAACTTGCCGGCAAGCTGCAAGCGCCCATCATCCACGCAATGCGCGGGAAAGAGTTCATCGAATACGACAACCCGTTCGACGTGGGTATGACCGGTCTGCTGGGATTCTCTTCGGGCTATCACGCGATGATGAACTGCGATGTGCTGATGATGATCGGGACGGACTTTCCCTACCAGCAGTTCTATCCCAAGGAGGCGACCATCGTTCAAATCGATCTACGCGGCGAACAGCTGGGACGCCGTGCCAAGCTGGACTTCGGCTTCGTCGGTGACACGAAAACCACGCTGCGGGCCCTTTTGGCGAAGCTTCAGCAAAACTCATATGAAGCGCATTTGAAGAAATCGCTCGAGCACTATCGCGAGGCGCGCCAGAGCCTGGACGAAGTGGCCATAGGAAATTCCGCCAAGAAACCGATCCATCCTCAATATGTTGCGCGCGTACTCGACCAACTCGCTAGCGAGGATGCGGTCTTCACCTGCGACGTAGGAACTCCAACGATCTGGGCTGCTCGCTATCTGACCATGAACGGCAAACGGAGGATTATCGGATCTTTCAATCACGGATCTATGGCCAACGCCTTGCCGCACGCCATCGGCGCGCAGGTCAGTTATCCGGGCCGGCAGGTGGTCTCGATGTCGGGCGATGGCGGCTTGTCGATGCTCATGGGGGACCTGCTCACACTTCGCCAACACCAATTGCCGGTGAAGATCGTCGTCTTCAAGAACGAGTCGCTGGCGTTTGTCGAACTGGAAATGAAGGCGGCGGGCATCCTGGATTTCAGCACCGACCTGCACAACCCGGACTTCACGAAGATTGCCGAGGGGGCAGGACTGCTCGGATTAAGAGCCGAAACCCCAGACCAGGTAGAACCTATGATTGCGCGGGCTCTCAAATATGATGGCCCCGCACTCATCGAGGTCCCCGTTTCGCGTCAGGAACTCTCGATGCCTCCTACGATCACGTACGAAGAGGCCAAAGGCTTCAGCCTCTTCATGATGAAAGCCGTTCTCAGCGGTCGTGGCGATGAGGTCATCGATCTCGCGAGGGTCAATCTGTTTCGCTAGGCGCCTGCAAGCAAATGCCAAGGTATACAGATGACTACGAAACTAATCGCGGCTTCTCTCGCACCGGATGCAGCTGTCGGCTGGCGAATTCGCGCCTACCAGATCGCTTGGGGACTCGCTCTGCTCTTCTACTTTCTCGAATATGCCTCGCGATCCGCCCCCGCGGTCATGATTCAGCACCTTTCCTCGGCGTTTGGCACGACTGCCATCGGCGTTAGTGTAATTCTCGGAACCTACTACTACACCTATTCAACGGCCAGTCTCGTCGCTGGTGCGGCACTGGACCGTGTGGGTGCGAAAAAAGCTGTACCCACCGGCATTTTCATTTTAGCGATCGGTTGTCTGCTCTTCAGCATGTCATCAGCGACAGCCGGTTATGCCGGAAGGCTGCTTCAGGGCGCGGGCTCCGCCTTTGCGTTCACAGGCGCCGTCTATCTGGCGACGCACGGTTTTTCCGCACGCTGGCTAGCGACCGCCATCGGCGTAACGCAATGTCTGGGAATGCTGGGAGGAGCGGCGGGGCAGTTCGTCGTGGGACCTTTACTCGAACATGGTTTCGCATGGCAAACAATCTGGCACTGGCTGGGCATCGCGTGTCTCGCAGTGGGTGTGTTGCTGTTTGCAATTACTCCCGGCGAACCGCGTTCGCAATCGGCGAGTTCCTCGTGGGCGTCTATGTTGAATCCGTATCGGGTCGTATTCCGCAACCCGCAGTCGTACCTATGCGGGGCAGTCGCCGGACTCCTATTTGTGCCGACGACCATTGGCGACATGACCTGGGGAGTGGCCTTTTTTCAACGCGACCGAATGTTCAGCTACCACGAGGCGGTGCTCACCGGTTCCTTAGTACCCCTGGGATGGGTAATCGGTTGTCCATTGGTCGGTTGGCTCGCGGATCGGCTGGGCCGTCGCAAGCCGGTGCTCATCGGAGGCGCGGTCGCCATGTTGTTGTCTGCCGCGGTGATCACTTTCAGTGCTGGTGACCGAATCGCGGAATTAGCCTGCCTGATTTTCGGAATCGCCTCTGGCGCGGCGATGATTCCATACACGATCGTTAAGGAAGTCAATCCAGATGAGGTGAAAGGTAGTGCCACAGGCGCGATCAACTTCCTTACTTTCGGAGTCACCGCATTGATTGGGCCCATCTTTGCTGACTTGCTCGGCAAAGGATTCGCCGGCACCGAAAATCATATCGCACATTTTCGTTCGAGCGGCATTTTCTGGATGGTCGGAATCACCATCGCGATATTTCTGACCGTCTTTTTACGCGAGACCGGACACGCGCACAAAAAGGCATAGACGAGGGCTCCTTGAGATGAAGGCCATCTATATATTCTTTGCTTTTCTCCTTTTGCCAGGAACAATGCTGGCACAGGCCGGTGGCCAGGAACCGGATTCCTCGGCCGACAATACGAACCTGGCTGCCGAGGTCAAGGCTCTCCGCGAAGCTTTACAGCAGACACAGAAGCAAGTGGCAGATCAACAGCTCGAAATTGAGACGTTGAAAGCGCAACCGAAACCCGATCCGGCTACCTCCGCCACGAACCAGCTATCGCCAATGGTAGGCGAAACAAGCGTTCGTGATTCGGCTTCCTCTCCACGCGCGCCGGCAACGGCAAATACGACGACCAGTATCCAGCAGCAGCCAACTCAGGAAAATCAAGAAAAGGCAAAATCAGAAGAGCCTCTGGGGTCCATCAAAATCGGCGATGCGGTATTGACCCTCGGCGGGTTTGTCGACTTCGAGAACATTTTTCGCACCACGAACACGCAGAGCAATATTGCAACAAACTTCGGCGGCATACCCTACAACAACACCGCCCAGGGACGTGTGACCGAATTGCGAACCACGGCACAGTTTTCTCGTCTGAACGTCAAGGTCACAGAAAATTTTCACGGCAACGATATCACCGGCTATGCGGAAGGCGATTTCAGCGGCAACGATGCCTCCGGTGTGTATCAAAGCGTGAATCCCCACACCAATCGCCTGCGGCTTTATTTCATAGATTTAAAACGGGGAAAATGGGAGTTTCTTGCCGGGCAGACATGGAGTTGGCTGACGCCCAACCGAACCGGCATTGGACCGATGCCCCCGGATCTCGCCATTACTTACAACGAGGATCAAAACCTCGGCGTTGGGGTGCCTTACACCCGCGCTGCCGAATTTCGTGTCGCCTATCATGCCAACGAACACTGGGCCATGGGAGTAGGCATTGAAGATGCGAATCAATATATCGGCAACTACGTTGCGCTCCCCTCGCAGTTCACTGCCATTGGCACGCAGTTCGATAACGGTGCAAACGCCGGAGCCGCCAATCTCATGCCAGACATTCTTTCCAAGGTCACGTACGACCGGGATTTCTCAGGCAGACATTTCCATGCGGAAGTCACGGGGTTATTCACGGGTGCTCAGGGTACGGTCATACCCGTCGGTTCAACTTCCTTTAACAAGCACAACACTTTCGGCGGTGGCGGCCAGGTTGCCGCGAATTACGAATTGCGGCCAAAGCTCCTCTTCCTCGGGAATGCGTTTTGGAGCGATGGTGGCGCTCACTACCTGGTGGCAACGGGCCCGCAGCTGGTGGTTCGCCCGAACTTTGCTGGCACAGACGTCAGTCTTTCGATGGTGCATGCTGGCGCCGGCTCCGCTGGCATCGAATGGATCGCAAGCGAGAAGGAAGCGTTCGCTATTTATTACGGCGCGGATTATTACGGACGGAATTTTTTCCCCGACACCACGAACACGGCACATCCCGAAACAATTATCGGATTCGGCGGGCCCGGCTCGCCCAACACAAACAACCGGACTATTCAGCAGATGACCTTCGATTGGCTGGAGACTTTCTGGAAAAATCCAAGGTACGGAGCACTGCAATCCTACGTTCAGTATTCCTATCTGACTCGCGCCCCCTGGTATGTAGCTCCAGGGGACCCCAAGAATGCGCATCTCAGCATGGTCTATTTCGGCTTTCGCTACGTTTTGCCCTCGACTTCAGGCACGCTGCTTCGTGTGCCTTACCCGAATTAGCGAGGGTATCTGGAGACTCACTTTAGTTCAGGGTGGGAGCCGACCGCAAAAGAGAAGGGAGCTTGGCCGGCGGCGGCGACGGTTATGGGCATGTCCAGGCACTTGAAACAGCGCTCGGCTTTTTTGCGTATGGGTGGGTTACTTTCGCTGCTCGTGCTCTCTGCGAAGGGTGTTCTGCCCCAGAGTGCGCCTGTTTCACCCGACTATCCGTGGCATGCACCCGCGGAACAAAGAATCGAAGCTGAAGCGAAGAATTTTACTGCCCCCACATTTCGCATAGACCCGGACAAGAGTTACTCCTTGGCGGAACTCATCGATTTGGCGGAATCGCACAATCCTGAAACTCGCCTTGCCTGGGAACGCGCGCGCGCGCAGGCAGCGGCTCTCGGTGTGACGCGAAGCGAACTCTATCCGACATTAGCCGCGGCTGCACTCTCTGGGGTCACTCGCTCCCAGGCCTACCTGGTGGATCGTTTCTATCGCCAAACCATCGCGGATTTTCAGGTGGCCTTGAATCTCAATTACACCATTTTTGATTTCGGCGCACGATCGGGTCGCATCTCTGCCGCAAGCGCTGGGGTCCTCGCGGCCAACTTCGCATTCAACGACACTCACCGCACGGTTATTTTCCAGGTCGAACAAGCCTACTACCAGCTTCTAAACGCGCTGGGTCAGGAGGATGCGGTTCGCGCGAGTCTTGCAAATGCGCAGGCGGTGCAACAATCCGCGGAAGAACGCTTGAAGAATGGACTGGCGACTCTACCCGACGTGTTGGAGGCGCGGAGCGCCGCGGCCCAGGCCGAATACGAATTGCAATCCGTGCTGGGAGCCGAACAGATTTCTGCAGGAAATCTCGCGACGGTGCTGGGGACTTCCGCAACCATGACGATTCACGTGCAACCCCTCACAGAGCTGTCAATTCCGCAATCGGTAGACGAGAGCGTTGATGGGGTGATCGATCGTGCCCTGGCACAACGGCCCGATCTCATGCAGCAAGTGGCCGAAGTTCGTTCGGCGAGTGCCAGAGTCAAGGAAGCGCGCGCGTCGTACTATCCCTCACTGAGTCTCACCGCCAGCCCGACTGGGCAATCGTTGTATGGCATGCAGCAGCAGTTCCCCTGGGGACACACGGGTGGCCTGACGGGTGGCTTGGCGTTTAACTTGAACTGGACCGTGTTCGATGGCGGCGCGCGAAAAAACAGGCGGCAGCAGGCAGAAGCGAGCGTACATTCAACGGAAGCACAAGTGCACGTTTCTCGCGACCAGATTGCGAACGAAGTCTGGACCGCCTACTCCAATTTGAATACTGCGCTTCGGCAGCGCCAGGCCGCAACGGCTTTGCTGGAAGCCGCCAGCCGGTCCTACGATGCTGCCCTTGAATCCTACAACTACGGACTTCGTAACTTACTGGACGTGACTGCAGCTCAACGAACACTCGCACAGGCCCGCTCCACCGACGTACTGGCCCGCACGCAGGTCCTCACCTCATTGGCTGATTTGGCTTTTCGCAGCGGCGATGCGATCCAACCGGGTCTCGGGAGTCCCAGACCATGATCGCCCCGCGAATTGTGTCGGTAAAACGTGCACTCTTGTTTTTTTTCGTTAGTCCACTGCTCGTGAGCTGCTCGCGGGCTCCTTCGGTCGACATTCTTGGCTCATTCTTTCCGGCGTGGCTCATTTGTTTCGTATTGGCGATTGTGCTCACGGCATTCGTTCGGCTAGCGCTGGTGCGCCTGCGCATCAACGTAACTCTCCCGATCCTGCTGTATTCGAGCCTGGCGGTGTTCTTCACATTTGCGCTATGGCTCATTTTCTTTTACTGAGGACTGTTATCTGCGAGGTGCAAAAATATGGAAACCGACTCCCCCGCGACAACTCCAAAGCAGCTTAGCCGGTGGGTGAGCATCGGCGTCGTGCTCGCCACACTCGCGCTCGGGTTGGCCGTCCTGTATCACGCCAATCACTCTCCACGAACCGACGATGCCGAGGTTTTCGCCAATTTCATTGGCATTGCGCCACAAGTCGAGGGCCCGATCATGCGTTTGAATGTGCGCGACAATCAGTTCGTCAAGAAGGGTGACCTGCTGTTCGAAATCGACGATCGGCCATATCAATATGCACTGGAAAAGGCCATTTCGGAGCAGGCGTCGCTCGAAGGGCAAATCGCCGACGAACGACGGAGGATTGCCGCCCAAGTGAGCGCGGTTTCCGTCTCGCAAGCTGGCATTCGCACGGCTCAAGCGGACGTAAGCCGCTCATCGGCAGCAATCGAGCAAGCGCGGGCGGACGTGGCGCATGCCGAACAGGGTGTCAGCCGTGCGAAGGCCGAGTGGACCTACGCGAGTAACAACTTGCATCGTCTTGAGCCGCTGCTTGCAAAACAGTTCGTCACGGCGGATCAGGTGGACCGGGCGAGAACCTACGAGGTCGCCCAGGCCGAGGCTCTGAAGCAAGCCGAATCGCAACTGCTTCTTTCTCAAGCTGCGCTCAAGTCAGCCCAAGCGCAATACGAGCGTTCTGGGGCCGCCCTCGACGAGAGCAAGGCCCAACACGAACAAACGCGCAACGCAGTGACTACGCTCGAGCCGTTAGTCAATCAACGTGGCGCGCGAACGTCGGCCGTGAAGAACGCTCGCTACAATCTCGACAACTGTCGCGTGTATGCGCCGTTCGATGCGCTGGTGACGAACCTGACGATTTCGGAAGGTGCTTACGCTCACGTGGGCGAGCAGATTTTCACCTTGATTGACGCGCGGACGTGGTGGGCTATTGGCAACTTTCGCGAGGGACAACTCTCGCATATCAAGCCGGGGATGAGGGCTGATGTTTACGTCATGTCGAAACCCAATGTTCGTTTTGCAGGTGTAGTGGACAGCGTAGGTTTCGGCGTCAGTTCCGATCCTGATGTTATTGGAAAGCTGGAGAAGGGCCTGCCGGATGTGCAGCGAACGCTAAATTGGGTACACCTGGCGTCAAGGTATCCTGTTCGCGTCCGGGTGGAGAAATACTCTCCTGATTTGTTCCGGGTAGGTGAATCGGCCGTTGTGACCATTCGCGGAAACTGACCATGGCTACTGTCGCACAAAGCATTTCTCCGCTGCCTTCTCTGTTGGCCTGGTTCGGACAATTTCTGGCGGACGAACTCGCGCCGTACCCGGGCAGGGCTGCAGTGGTAGCGCGGATGACTCTTGCGGCCACGCTCATCATGCTCATCGGAATGACTCTCCGCATTCCGTACAGCTGGCAAGGCGCGGTTTATGCTCTCTTAGTCTCTCGTGACAACACTCGAGCAACACTGCAGTCGGCGGCAACAATATTCCTTGTCACCGGTATCGGCTCTGCCTATGTGTTGGTATGCGTCTGGTTTGTCATCAATGTTCCCCTGCTTCATTTTGTCTGGATTATCGGGACTTTTTTCCTCGCTTTCTATGCGGTCACTTCGCTAACAAACTACACTGCCGCCGTGGCCTTCATCAACCTGATCGCCGCTGGAATTCCGTTGTGGGATCGGCATGTGCCCGCCGAAACCAATGTCGAAGATACCCTTTGGCTATGCTTGGCAGTGTTGATAGCCGTAGTGGTTACCGGAGCGGTAGAGCTGCTGTTTCAGCGAGTGCGTCCTGGAACTCAAGTTGTCTCACCGATTACGGAACGACTGGCAGCAGTCGAGAACTTGCTCACTTGCTACGCCGAGGAACACGCTGTAGATCCCGTTATCGAGCAAAAAATCACTCGCCTCCAGACGCTTGGAACATCAAGGCTGCGACGAATTTTGCGGCGCTCGGACTATTCGCAGCACTATTCCGTCGAGATGGGCGGTGTTGCAGTTCTTGTAGGCAGGCTCGTCGACCTTGCAGCAACTCTGACCCAGCTCCGCTTCGAATTGTCGGTCACTGACCAGAGTAGGTTCCGGAACTTAGCCTCGACTGTCGCGATCATTCATCATGACTTGAACTTATCTCATAAATGCTTTGGGGTCGCCAAAGTCCTTGAAAAAGCGGCCGTTTAGATCGGGCCCAACCATTTATGAGATGGCTTCTTGATAAACAGGCGAATTCCGGATCCGGTCCAGTTCAATAACGAAGAACAACGAGCCAGTCTCGTTCCATTACTTAGCGAGATGGAGCATACCGTTACGCTGATCCCCCAGGCGTTTGCCGACTCTCGATCAAGCCAAGACTACTTGCCATCAGCCGATGATACACAGCGACGAACACTCCTTGTCCCAGACGCATTCGTCAACCCTGAACACCTTCAGTTCGCGCTGAAGGGCTGCTTAGCCGCGAGTAGCTGCTACGTGATCTATAACGCAATCGATTGGCCAGGCATCAGCACCGCCGTGACTACATGCCTGCTGACCGCGCTCTCCACAATTGGTGCATCTCGCCAAAAGCAGATTCTTCGCATCACAGGGGCCATCGTTGGTGGGTTCCTTTTCGGAATGGGTTCGCAGATATTCATTCTGCCCTATCTCGATTCGATCGCTGGATTTACCATTCTTTATATCTTGGTCACCACCTTCGCTGCCTGGTTCATGACATCGAGTCCCCGGCTGTCATATTTCGGGATTCAGGTCGCTCTGGCGTTCTACCTCATCAACGTAAGCGAATTCAAAATGCAGACCTCACTTGCAGTCGCGCGGGATCGCGTCGTTGGCATTTTGCTGGGCCTCTTCATCATGTGGCTGGTCTTTGATCAATTGTGGGGTACGCCTGCCGTTGTTCAGATGAGGAAGACGTTCATCTCCAACCTCCGATTGTTAGCGCAGTTTGCAAGAGAACCGATTTCGAAGGACCCGAAAACAGCAATCGCGCGTAGTCTTGCTCTTCGCGAGACAATCAATTCCAATCTCGACCAGGTACGGGCTCTCGCAGACGGTGTTCTGTTCGAATTCGGGCCTTCCCGCCAGCAGAATCTCGCATTGCGCAGCAGCATTAGGGAGCGGCAACCGCAACTGCGCACTCTCTTCTTGATGCGAATTGCCTTATGGAAATACCGCCTTCAACTCCCCGGTTTCGAACTGCCAGAACCCGTACGTGTGGCACAGCAGGAGTTCGACAATCAGTCAGCTAAGATGCTGGACAACATGGCAGACCGCTTGGACGGCAAAATGTCCTACGAAAACGGCAACTTCGAAGATTCCTTCGAGCAGCTACAAGTAACGATCCGCACTTGCTGTTCAAAAGGACCACAAAAGTCGCTCACAGTTCAAGTGCAGACCTTTCTTGCTCTCTCCCGAAACGTGGAGTACTTGACGAAGTCCCTAAGTAAGGAATCTGACGTGTATTAAGCACCGGGCACCATGAAGCACGTGATGCAAGCTAGATTTGACTGCTGCGGTACCAGCCCTCGGCTTCAGACTCTTCACCTTTCGCGGCGATCGAAGAAACCGCCGCCAAGCGCCCAGTTCTGAAATCCAACTGACTTCGTAAACCAGTTCGTGTTCTTCGGCTTTATATTCCCTGGCATTCCACACCGTGCGAATTTCCGTTTCCCAGTGCGCATCGATTCCCGCGGACACCATGGCAAACGGAAGGGCTTGTGCGTGCATAGCGACTGCGGACATCGATACACCTGCTAGTGCCGAAACCTTCTTGGCACTCTAAGACTAACTTTCGGTGGACTTGGTTGCATTTCTGTTTCCATTCAATCAGGTCTTAGGAACGCGTATTCATCGAAACTCAACTGTCATAAACGCTTGGACCCGTGTCCAGAAAAGCGTCGAAACCCCGACATGTTTCAGTTCCGAAATCACGCATTTTAAGCCTTCAACACGTTGCGGCGATATCGATTCGAGCGCATGTTTGGCAGGCGAACTGCATCATTGTCTGATGTCGAGAATCTTCAGCCGGCTCTTAACCGAGGGCTGCTGCCAAACAGGAGTAGTTATGATGCCGCGTTCCATTCTTTCTTGGTACCGCCTTCTACGGGCGCACTATCAGTTCCCGGTGTTCGAGGCCATTCGATGTGCCCTCTGGCTGTGCCGCTAGTCTCGAGACTGTTGCAAGCGAGGTTCGAAAGACCGGCTCGGACGTGAAAACGACCGGCACACTCTCCGAGAAAGACGGGCGATACGGTTTGAGCGAGCCTGACGGTATGCACGCCGAAACGCACGATCGGCAGTCACTTGTCTTGAGGAATCCACGCCGGGGAGGGATCAAAATCAATGGACTCACCAGGTACCAAGCCAGAAATCAAACTCATCCTATGTCCAATCGATTTTTCAGAGTTCTCGGCAAGAGCCTACGACCATGCGCTCTCGTTGGCTGAGCACTATCGGGCTAAGTTGGTGGCACAGCATATCGTCGAGCTAGGGCAACATCCTTCTCTGGGCTTTGCTGCCACTGTGGAAAACTATGAGAAGTACTGCCAGGATCTTCGCGAGTACGCCCAAAGGCAACTGCAGGAATTCGTGAAGAACCATGTCCACGACAAGGTCCAGCCAGAACTGGTGGTCCACCAAGGATCAGCCCCGGATCTTATTCTGTCGTTTGCTGGCGCTCAAGAAGCGGACTTGATCGTCATGGGACTGCACGGTCGACGAGGGTTTGACCGCCTGATGTTGGGATCCGTGACCGATCGAGTGATGCGAAGAGCTCAGTGCCCGGTGCTGGCAGTATGTCATCCGACGCCCGAGTCTATGGTGACAGGGAAAGAGAAACGTCACGCCCACCACCTAAATCGAATTCTTTTTTGTGCGGATTTCTCCGAGAATTCCGATAGAGCGCTCAGTTATGCGATGTCCGCAACCGCGGAATACGACGCGGAACTCATCCTGCTCCATGTGCTAGATGAGTCGCCAAGTCCGGGCGAGATGGAACAGGTCCTAGCGAAAGTGGCAACACAACTCGATAAATTGATTCCACCGCAAAGACGCCAGGACCTCAAAATTAGGACTGCGGTGCGCATCGGGAAACCGTACCGGCAAATCATTCAGCTCGCGCTGGAATCCCAAATCGACCTTATTAGCATGGGAGCGCGTGGCCGTGGTGCTTTAGATCTAGCGGTCTTCGGTTCGACGACGTATCGCGTCATGCAATTGGGTCCTTGCCCCGTTCTCGCCGTCCACATTTGATCGGCAAACCAAAATAGTTCGCGAGAAAGCTTCGGATGGAAACTTCGGTGCCTACATACGGAAAATTTCAATCGCAACACACTCGGCACGAACGCCTCGAGTTTAGGAACACGCGCTTGACAATCGAATTCTCAACCGACGTAGGGGCTCGCCATTCAGATGCAGAAACACGATGATTGCCGAAAACCTGGCGAATGACAGGGCCACAAAGGTTTAGCAGATCGTGCAAGGATGGAGCCATGAAGGGCCAATGCTGCTACTGGCGATGTGTCGCGTCGTGGTGTCTGGCCTTCGACAGTCCCGACACTCGACACGACTCCCTTCCCCTGTAGCGCTGAAAACTCATCAACTTACAGCTCTCGAGCCGTGGCATCGGCGTTGCTAATCGTATGAGAAGGGCAGACGCAGTGTTGTCCATCGAGCTGCTTATATGGGAGTGGGAATAGTTTTGCTTGTTGACAGTCCGGTCCCCAGCAGCTGCACAAGCCCGCGTCGAGTGCCTTTGGGAAGCAGGAAATGAACATTCTATCCTCGCTATATCACTCGCTGAAGAAGGAGAGTAATTAATGTCCGCCTCCACCGTTCCCCTTCAGTCCCCAGCACCGGCACCCAAGCCGGAAGTGCCTGGCAAAGAGCAGAGCGCAGCAGCAAAAACTACCCCTCGTTGGCAGAAATACCTCACGCCTCTCCTGATTGTACTGCTCGCTCTCGCTGTCGTAATTACCATTACCCGGAACTGGAACGCCTGGGAAGGCGGCAAGGTGGAACAGGTTACCGACGACGCTTACGTTCGCGGCGACCTCACGCCACTAAGCACCAAAGTTCCCGGCATTGTCCAAGCCGTGCACGTCAGTGATTATCAGCAGGTACACAAAGGGGACCTGCTGGTCGAACTGGAAGACAAGGATTACCAAGCGCAGGTTGATCAGGCGAATGCAGCTGTTGCGGCTGCGCGGGCCGCAATAGAAAACAATCTTCGCCAACGCCAATTGCAAGACACCCGGATAGAGAAAGCGCTTGCCGGAATCGATCAGGCCAAAGCCCAGATTGCCGCAGCTCAGGCCGGCAAGGAAGCGATACAAGCTGGACTGACACGTGCTCGCTCGGAACGCAACCGCCAGGAAGGTCTCTATCAGACTCATTCAACTACTGAGCAAAAACTCGAGGCAGCCGTTGCTGACGAGCAGAGCCTCACCGCTCAGTTCGCAAGCCGTGATGCCGATCTCACTCAGGCCCGAACTGTCTTGCGCAGCAGTGAGCTGGCGGCCGAAGCCGAGCGCCGCACGAAAGCCGTTCTGGAATCCCAGGAACTGCAGCTTCAGGCAGACTTGCGCGCCAAACAGGCGAGCCTTGCTGCTGCCTCAGTGAACCTGGGTTACACCAAGATCTACTCGCCCGGGGACGGCACCGTTGGCGAGCGCCAAGTTCGTCCCGGACAGCTCGTCTCCCCGGGAACGCAGGTGATCTCTTTCGTTGATCTCACAAAATGGGTTCAGGCGAACTATCGCGAGACGCAGCTCACCAACGTGAAAGTGGGTGATCCCGCTGAAGTTCGTATCGACGAATACCCTGGGCAGGTCATTGGTGGCAAGGTCATCGAGATTGCTCCCGCTAGCGGATCGCAATTTGCATTACTGCCGCCCGACAACGCCACCGGCAATTTCACCAAGGTCGTGCAGCGCGTTACGGTAAAGATCGGCTTGGACGATGCCAACTTGGCGACCAAGTTGAGACCAGGTCTTTCTGTAATTGCGACAGTCCGCACGCGAAGATGACGGAGCATCATGGCTGCTACCTCGATTACAACTCGTCTGCCCACCCCAGCGGAGATCGCACATGCTACGGCTGCGGCGATCCCCTCGGAAGTCTCGACCCGGCCGCTATTAGGGATTCTCGGGGTCGTCATTGGCGCTGGGCTGGTCACGCTCACCGGTCGCATGCTTTCGCTGGGCCTCGCCGACCTGAGGGGGCACGTCGGGATAAGTTACGACGATGGTGCTTGGCTCGACAGCGCCTACAACGCGTCCCTGATGTTTATCGGTCCATTTAGCGTCTATCTCGGAGGTTTGCTCGGACCGCGGCGCATCCTGCTGTATGCGGCTGGAGTATTCACTGCGACCTGCGCCTTCCTGCCGCTGATACACAGCTATAGTTTGTTGGTCGCGGCGTTAATCGTCGCCGGGCTGACATCAGGCACCTTCTATCCGCTGACCCTCACTTTTGCGCTTCGCAACATTCCGCTTCGGTTCCTCCCATTCACTATCGCGCTCTACGCTACGTTTGTGGACGGGGCCGTCAATATAGCACCCTCGTTATATGGCTGGTACCGCGATCAATTTTCCTGGAACTGGATGTTCTGGAATTCCGCCCTCATTGCGCCGGTAATGATGATCTGTATTTATCGTGGAATACCGGCAGCCCCAGCCCGAAAAAAGGACGGTCCTGCGCCAAGCTTTGTTGGCTTCCTGTACCTGAGCACCGGACTAGCCCTGCTGTTTACCGCCATCCAGCAAGGACAGCGGCTCGATTGGTGGCGCTCCGGAGTATTCGCCGGGTTGTTTCTGACAGGGTCGTTGTTGCTGTTGTGCGCGCTGGTGCGACGATTGCTGGGTCCCAACCCGCTGGTGGCACTCCCTTATCTGTGGCAATGGAACACGGTGCTGCTGGGCATCCTGCTGTTCTGGTTTCGGTTTACTCTCACCGGAACGATCATCCTGATCCCGCAGTCGCTGGCCATTCACGGCTTCGAGGCTGACCAGATCGGGCAGGCGGTGATCTGGAGCGCTCTTCCCCTGTTGCTGGTGGCGTTCACCGCGGCGCTCCTGCTGCTTCGCAAGCTGGATCCGCGATTGCTGATGGCTGCAGGGTTTACCTGCACAGCCGTCGCCGTGTGCTTAAACGCTGAGTACACCACCGCCTGGTCGGCAACCAACTACTACCGCACCGAGTTGCTCACCGGCATCGGGCAATCATTTGCCTTTATCGGACTTGTGGGATGCATTGTGCTGCAGGGAGTCTTCTCGGGTGGGTTGGCGAAACCTCAGTGGATCCTGACATTCTCTGCCTTCTTTCACACGATTCGTCTATTTGGTGGAACCACGGGGGCCGTGTATATGGCCCACTTTCTCGCCGACCGCGAGAAGCTGCACTCCAACCTTTTGGGTCTGCACGTGACCCGCGGAAGCTGGATTACCGATGGAAATCTGCATGCCTTGGCTGCGGGCGTTTACGCCAAATCATCCGGCGCGGCTGCGGCCGCCGCCCGTGCTGCTGATCTGATCGGAGCCCGCCTGCGCCTTCAGGCGTATGCCCTGAGCCTCAACGACGGGTTCCTTCTAGTGGCATGGGCTTGCGCCGTGAGCCTTCTTTTGACCGCGTTGCTGCGCAAGTCGCCGCTGAACTACGGCGATCTCAGCACCTTGCAGCCGGTCAAGGAGACAAATCCATGAAACGGAATTTACTGCAATTGCTAATCATGACGTTGCTCTCCGGGGCCCTCGCCTTTGCTGGAAAGTCGGGCGATACTCATCCCACTCGCCACATTACCTTGCACGAGGCGGTGCAGTTGGCGCTGCAGCACAACCATGCCATCCACATCGCCGAGTATAAAGTCCAGGAGAAACAGCACGCTAAAGAAGTTGCAAAGAGCGCATATTTTCCCACGATTCGAAATGAAAGCAACTTCTTACGTCTGACCGACACGCAGCTCATACAGATCAATCAGGGTAGTCTCGGCACGGTCGCAGGCAGCCCTGTTCCTGTTACAAATTCGATCATTAACCAGGGCGGACGTGACTTGATCACCAGTGGCACCCAGCTGACACAGCCCCTGACCACGCTGCTGAAAATCCGGCCCGCGAACGACATCGCGGAAGCGGAGTTGAAGGCCTCACAACAGAAAGCGCAAGAAACGGAGAACGATGTTGCCCTCACGGTTCACCAGCTCTATTACAAGGTGTTGATCGCGCAAGTCCACCGTACCGCCACCGAAGCCAGAATTAAGGCTTTGCAGAACTTGCAAAGTGAACGCATCCAGCAGGTGAAATTCGGCAGCATCCTGGAGGAGAACTTGATCGAAAGTCGTGCGCAAGTCCTGGAGGCAAAGCAGGAGCTGCTGACTACAGAGATACAGCTCTCCGACCTTCAGCTGCAGCTCAACGATGTGATGGGGCTGCCACTCACCACGGCGGTGGATCTCGATGTCGACAATGCGGAAGTGCAGCCGCCCTGCGCGCGGGAAACGTGTATCGCTGAGGCGCTAGCATCCCATCCCGAGATCATCGAAGCGCGCGACGAAGTCGAGAAAGCGAATGCCGCGATTCGCTTGGCAAAAAGGGACATCTATGTGCCGGATGTGGACGCCTTTGCTCGTTACAGTTACCAGGACAACGTTCCATTTCTGGCGCGTAATTTCGGCAGCTTCGGTATTCACTTCAGCTACGACCTGTTTGACTCGGGGCGCAAGCGTGCGCTCCTCCACGAGCGCGAGGCTCAGCTGTTCCAGGCGAGAGAAAATCTTGCCCGGCTTAACGACGAGGTCCAGGTCGCAGTGGAGACCGCATACAACAAGTTCGAAAGGACCCAGCAAATGCGGCAGGTATCTCAGGAACTTCTGGCCTTGCGCACCGAATCCAATCGAGTTCTGCAACAGCAGCTAGTGCGCGGAGAGGCTCTCAACTCTCAGGCCGACATGGCAACCGCCCAGGAACTCGATGCCCGGACGTTGCTTCTGCAGTCACAACTGGATTACACCGAGGCGAACGACGAGATCATCCACGCCATTGGCCGTACACCTGAATAGATGAGTGCTGATGACAACGAGTTCTCCGAACCTGTGGGGATCCGCGTCTCAAGCCGGCGCCGATGAGCCGGAAACAGGAATCCTACGAAGCGTTACGACGCGGGCCGAAAAGGAACTTCCGCCTTCACCGTGGTTCCGCGCCCTGGCGTGCTATCGAACTCAAAGGTCCCATTCAGTTGGCGTACACGCTCTCTCATATTGATTAGCCCCAGCCCTCCGGATTTTCCGCTGCCGTCGGGATCAAAACCGACACCATCATCAGACACTAAAAGGCAAACACGACCGTCGGCCCGGGTCAGCCGAACTTCCACCTGCTTGGCATTCGCATGTTTCGCCACATTGCCGAGTGCCTCCTGGGTGATGCGGTAGATGCACAGTGCCGCCCCCGGCGATAATTCCTCCACACTTCGATCAGTACTATAGGAAATGGGAATGCCGCGTGTGGTGCTGAACTCTTCGCAGTATGAGGACAGTGCATCCGGAAGGCCCTTTTCGTGCAGCACCGCAGGATGCAGCTCATGAGACAACTCACGAATCTCCGTGCCCACCTGGATCAGCTCTTTCTCTACTTCTCTGACTTCCGCCTTGGGTTCCGAATTGGCTGGAAGCTCAATCGTCGCCGTACCCAGCTTGAGAGCGAGCGACGTAAGCTTCTGGAGAACGCCATCGTGTAGTTCCGCGGCGATGCGCATTCGCTCTTCCTCTTGCGCTTTCATTAATCGTTCGTTCAGCGCACTGATCTCGCCTTCGTGCCGCTCTAACAATGTGTGGCGCTGGTGTAAAGCGCGAACGCGCAGCTGATAAGCTGCCCAGAGCATCGCCAAAATCGCTACCACGCACGCCGACCGAAACCAATTCGTCTGCCAGTACGCCGGAGCAATAGAGAAGCCCAGGAATGCGCCCTCCTCGTTCCACACGCCGCTGTTATTGCAAGCGGTCACGCGGAACGTGTAAGTTCCTGGCCCGAGGTTCGAATATTGCACCTCGCGCTGGTTCACCACCTCCCTCCAAGCCCGGTCTTGCCCTTCCAGCTTAAAGCGAAAACGGACCTTCTCCGGTGCGACAAAACTGAGCGCCGTATAATCGATTGCCAGATCGCGGACTCGTGAAGGGAGGCGCAATTCGCGGGTGGGATCGTATGTCTTCCCATCGGCGGTGATTTGCTCGATGTGTACTGGCGGCTGAAGTTTGTTGAACGAATATGGACGCCGGTCCACGCCATTCGGATCAACGACGAAGACACTTCCTTCCGACACATACCACAATCTTCCATCCCTGGACTTACCGACACGCGGGCTGAGGGCGCCGGCCAGCGCAGTCGACCTGAGACCGTCGGAATTGTCGAAAACCGCGGCCTGAATCGTCCCCTTCGGATTTGTGACCCACGCGTCCAACTCCGGTCGGGTAATGCGCACTAGGCCGCAGGCCATGTACAGCCACAATGAATGGCCCTCGTCTTCGACCACCTCATGAACTGAGTCGCAGGGCAATCCATTTTTGCCGCTTAGGGTAACTACGCGCCCCTCATGAATACGGCTTAGACCGCCCTCGGTCCCGACCCACAGAACACCGTCCTGATCGAGTTGAACACTGCTGATCCGGCCCTCGCCTAGACCATCAGCCGCTGAGTACATTGTCCGGACCTGACGGTCCTTAAAGTACGCCACGCCTCCTTGAGAAAATCCAAGCCAGATGCCGCCGTGCAAAGCATCCGCCCCTAGAGCAAGAGCCAAGCCCTGGAGTCCGAAGCTATCCCAGGCGATCTGTTCGACAGCACCTCCTCGAAGCACATGAAACAGCCCTTGATCCTGGCTGATCCAAAGACCGTCCGCACTATCCTGGGTAATGCAATGCGCATATCCCCCGGGCATGCCTCGCACGGGAATAAACCGGTCGTTATCAAGGTATGCAGCCCCGCTACGCGAGAAGACCCAAATCCTTCCGCGATGGTCTTCATAAAGCGAGCCTTGGAAGTCATCCGGCAATCCGCTATCGATGACCTCGCGCTCCATTCCGAGAACCGGCACGCGTCGCTTCCGGTAAAGGGAAAGGCGTCCCTCATTCCACCGATCCAAGCCATGTCGAGTGCCGAGCCAAACGCTCCCGTCTGTGCTCGGTAGGACTGACTCAACGTAGGAATTAGCCGATCCCTGTTTCACTGGAATCATGGTTACGGCGAAGTCGCGAAAGCGATCGAGACCGCTATTCGTACATACCCATACATTGCCTTCACGGTCCTCAAAGAGATCCAAAATGAAATCACTGGAGAGACCGTCAGCCTGAGAAAACCGATCCGTCTTTCTCTGGTGCACATGCATGAGCCCCTGATCTATCGTTCCTATCCATAGACCGCCATTGCTATCTCGGAGCAGCCAAGAAGGATTGAACCTCGGTCCATTGTATGTAAGTGGGTACGTTGTCACCTTGCCGTCAACGAGCCTCATGATTCCGGCGCGCGTGGTGATCAAGAGTTCGCCGTCACTGTCTTCGATCAGAGCGTGGATTTCGGAGACAGGGCCTGACAGCGGAATGACTTGCGGAGCACCAGGCTTCCATCGCCATAGCGCGGTCCCAGTTCCTGCCCAGAGGTTGCCTTTCCTATCCTCAAACAGGCTCCCTACTCCTAGACCAAGACCACCTTTGTCCCCGTAGCATTGGACTCTTCCATTTTGAATTGAACAGAGTCTCCATGTGGGAATTGTCTCGACGCCTGCCCATACCGTTCCCTCACGATCCTCAAGGAGCGAATCGATTTCCTGTCCTGGAACCTCCGGGTACTGAGTTAGTTTGCCGTCCTTCCAACTGGCAAGTCCTCCATGCGTGCCAATCCAAAGAGTCCCATCGCACGCAATGAGGAGTTTGCGAATATTGCTGCTGGGGAGATAAGCATTCCCTGGCGGCTGCCAGAGGACGGACCGCACACCATCGAAGCGATATAAGCCAAATTCTGTGCCGAGCCAGAGATAACCATCGGGCGTTTGAGAGATCGTCTTTATCGCGCCTTTGGTAAAGCCCTCGCGGATTTTCCACGACGTGTGCGCGTACTGGCTCACGTCCAGCGCAGGATCTAATGCGGCAACGCGAGGGCAAGCCAGCACGATCAAGCCTATTGCGCCGAACGCAACCCGCGCAATCACACCATTTGCCGGTCTTCGCAATTTCGCTCTCATTAGGAGGCACATTCTACCCGGAGAAGCGCTCCTCTCTCCGCGATTCAGCTCTACATCTAAGAATTACGCCAGGGGCCAGAGCAACCGCTCCACGAACTCTAATCTTATGATGAAGGTCGAAACGGAACTTCGACCTTCACTGTGGTTCCGCGCCCAGGTGCGCTATCGAACTCAAATGTCCCGTTCAGTTGTCGTACGCGCTCTCTCATGTTGATCAGTCCCAGGCCTCCGGATTTTTCACTTCCATCGGTGCTAAAACCGACACCATCATCAGACACCGAAAGGCAAACGCGATTGTCGGACCGGGTAAGTCGAACTTCCACCTGCTTGGCTTTCGCATGTTTCGCAACATTGCCAAGCGCCTCTTGGGCGACGCGGTAGATGCACAGGGCTGCACCGGGCGATAATTCATCCACGCTTTCGTCGGCCTTGTATGAAATGGGAATCCCTCGTGTGGTGTTGAACTCTTCGCAGTATGAGGAAAGAGCCGTCGCAAGACCCGATTCCTGCATCACCGCAGGATGAAGCTCATGAGACAATTGACGAATCTCCGCGCCCACCTGGATCAGCTTTTTCTCCACTTCTCTGACTTCTGCCTTGGGTTCCGAATCCTTCGGAAGCGCGAGTGTTGCCGTAGCCAGCTCTATAGTAAGCGACGTAATCTGCTGGAGAACGCCGTCATGCAGCTCCGCAGCGATGCGGATCCGTTCCTCCTCTTGCGCTTTCATTAATCGTTCGTTCAGCGCGCTGATCTCGCCCTGGTGTCGCTCTAAGACGGTCTGGCGCTCTTCTAAAACTCGGACGCGAAGGCGATAAACGGCCCAAAGAATCGCTGCAAAAGCCCCCAGACACAGCGCGCGGAACCAATTCGTCTGCCAGTATGCCGGGGCGATGGAAAAATCCAGGAACGTCCCAGCCTCGTTCCACACTCCGCTGTCATTGCACGCGGTCACACGGAAGCGGTAGTGCCCCGGAGAAAGATTGGTATAGAACGCTCGCCGTCGATTGCCGACGTTCTGCCAATCGCGATCCCAACCTTCCAGCTTGTAGCGAAAAAGGACCTTCTCCGGTACCACTAGGCTCAGTGCCGTATAATCGATCGACAGATCGCGCACGCGCGGAGGCAGCCGCAATCCCCGTGAGGCATCGTACTTCTTGTCATCGGCGGTGATTTGTTGAACGTGTACAGGAGGTGGCAGGTTGTTGAACGGAACCTGCCGCGGATCGATGATGCTGACCCCGTCCGGGGGTGAGAACCATATCTTCCCATCTGGCGACTTGGTCACCTTTCGCCCGTAGGGGCCAGGGAGCGCACGACTCCTCACTCCGTTGGAGCTGTCAAAGGTCGTAGCTTGGACGCTCCGCGTCGAATCCCTAACCCAGGCGTCCAACTCGGGACGCGCAATCCGCACCAGGCCACAGGCCATGTACAACCAGAGGGAACGATCGTTGTCTTCCATGACCCAGTTAACGGCATCGCAGGGCAGACCGTTCCGGCTAGTAAGAGTCGTGACCAGGCCATCTTTCACTCGGCTTAAGCCGCCCTCGGTCGCGGCCCAAACAGCGCCCCGGACTCCAAGTTGAAGGTCGTTCACTGAGCCTTTGCCCAGCCCGTTCGCGACATTGTAGGAAGAGATCTGGCCATCTTTCAGGTAAGCCATTCCGCCGTCAAGAAATCCGAGCCATAGGCCGCCGTGCGATCGATCAGGCAGTAAAGCTAGCGCCCCTTGTTTGTGTCCGAGTCGACCCCAAGGAATGCGCTGAACGACACCCTCTGGCGTCGAATAGAAAAGGCCTTCGCCGAGGTTGCTGATCCAAACCTTTCCGTGTCCATCCCCGGCAATCGAGGAGATATTTCCGCCTGGGAGATCAGGAACCTGGACAAACCGGCCGCGGTCGAAGTAGAAAACTCCTTCGCCACCCCCGGCCCACAATCGTCCCCGATCATCCTGCCCCAGTGAATAGACCGAGCCTCGAAGTCCGCTGTTCCCGATTTCGGTTACGCTAGCGTTGGCTATTGACTGTCGCTCAGCTGTTCGCCTGCTTTGGCCGGGCACATTTCGTTCACCGTAAACGGTCACGTGCCCGTTTTGCCAGCGATTCAGCCCATCCGCCGTGAGAATCCAAATACTCCCATCCAACGTCGCTTCCAGCACCGTAACTGCGGAGGTCGAAAGACCCTGCTCGTTTTCCGAAATTGTCCGCACAGCAAGTTCACGAAACCGGTCAAGCCCGTCTTCCGTGCTTACCCAAACATCGCCTTCGCGATCTTCAAAAATGCTTCTTATGAAATTGCCGGAGAGACCGTCGGTGACCGAGAATCTGTCGGCCCTACCCTGGTGCAGGTGCAGCAAGCCTTCCGCGGTGCCGACCCACAAACTGCCATCTCTGCTTCGGAACAGGCAAGTGGGCCTGAACTGACTGGCGATCTCCGGAAGTGAGTAGCTGCGAATTTCCCCGCCCACAAGCTGTTTCAGCCCTTCGCTCAAACCAGTGACCGAACTTGCGAGCGGGCCAGATGAACCCGTTGCCATCACGAGTACGCTGTTGTCGCTTTCGATTAGCGCCCTGGCCTCAATTGGGCCATCGGGCAACCCGAAGTGCTCCGGAGGACTAGGCGCCCATCGCCACAGACCGGTTTGTGCCGAGACCCACAAATTGCCTTTGTGGTCCTCGTACAACGCAGGTACGGACCACCCGAAACTCCCGGCTCCGTAACACTGGGCCTTAGCGAGTCGGACGGCGCACAGCCTGCCGGGGTTTCTGACCCCAAACCAAAGCGTTCCTTCGGCATCTTGCAGTAGTGACGTAACAGCTTGCCCGGCAACTTCCGGATATTCGGTAAGCTTACCTTCCTTCCAACTGGCAAGTCCTTTCTCTGTGCCAATCCAAAGAGTGCCATCACGCGTAACCAAAAGGGCTTTGATCCAGCTACTGGGGAGTTGCTGACCGCCTGGCGGCTGCCATGGGGCGGCTTGGACGCCATCGAAGCGAACCAATCCGAATTCCGTGCCCAGCCACAG
Source organism: Candidatus Acidiferrales bacterium (assembly GCA_963701055.1). Classification (GTDB taxonomy): domain Bacteria; phylum Acidobacteriota; class Terriglobia; order Acidiferrales; family UBA7541; genus Acidiferrum. The sequence continues at coordinate 4,626,468 of OY969563.1, forward strand.
ATAACCATCGGGCGTCTGCGCTATCGAAAAGATGGTGCCCTCGGTGAATCCTTCGCGAATCTTCCACGCCGTGTGCCCGTACTGGCTAACATCCAGTGAGGGATCTAGCGCAAAAGCACAAGCGCTCGATGCCAGCAGGATGGACAAGAATAGGCTCGCCCTCAATTGCAGCTTTCCCATGCGAGGAATATATCTCAGTCCAGCCCGCATCCGGTTGCCTATTGTCCCGCGAAAGAATTGACAATCGCCGCCGCTCTGCAGGTGTCCCCTGTGTGCCGGCCCCTGAACGATCGCTGCCTGCACGTACGTCACTTCGAGGTAATACTAGAAGTTGATTGCCAGCGCATGAAGCACGTCTTCACGGGCTGGGGAGGTTCGACCAAATCTTGGTGGGGACGCCCAATCGTTGACTTCACTTGATTCGCAGTCATAATATCCGCCTGCTGGTCAAGGCAGCAACAAAGTGGGTCGAAAAACCAACGCGGGTTTGAAGCTGTCATCACGCGTGGCCCTTGGCTTTCTTTCCGTCGCGCTATTCGGCTTGGTTGCAGTTCCACTGTATGGACAAGTAGCTGGAGCACACATTGCCGGGACAGTTATTGACGACACAGATGCGGTCATCGCCGGCGCTCAGGTGACAATCAAGAATACGGCGAACAATCTCACGAGGGAGCTGGTAACAAATGAGTCAGGCTTTTACAGCGCCCCGAATCTGTCGCCCGGCCCTTACATCGTTACGGCGTCAGCGAAGAGTTTCAAGACCGAGGTTCGCACCGGCCTCACACTCACGGTGGGCGCAGACGTTGAAGTGAATCTGACCCTGGCGATTGGGACCGCCAGGCAGAGTGTTCAGGTGCACGGCGCGGTACCGGCAATAGAGACGAACAATGCGACTCTAAGCGCGTTTGTAAATGGTCAGACCATTCGCGAATTGCCACTCAATGCCCGCGACTGGACTCAACTTGCAACTCTGGAGCCAGGCGCTGCCCAGATCCGTACCCAGACCACACCAGCTGACTTCCTGATTCGGGGAAATCGTGGGCTGGGAACGCAAATGACGGTTTCCGGAGGGCGCCCACAGCAAAATAATTATCGCATTGATGGGGTCAGCATCAACGACTATTCGAATGGAGGCCCCGGCAGCGCGCTCGGCATCGACTTGGGAGTTGATGCCATCCAGGAGTTTTCTGTCGTTACCGCAAACGCTCAGGCGGATTACGGCAAAACTTCCGGTGGGGTAATCAATGCCATTACGCGGCAGGGCACAAATACGCTGCACGGATCCGTCTATGAATTTCTGCGCAACAGCGCGCTTGACGCGCGGAATTATTTCGATCCGGTCACGATTCCGCCATTTCGGCGCAATCAATTCGGAGCTGCCCTGGGCGGACCAATAAAAAAAGATCACACCTTCTTCTTCGCAGATTACGAGGGGCTTCGGCAAGACCAGAGTGTCACTCAGCTTGCAGTCGTCCCGACCCAGGCGGCACGCAACGGCCAGCTCGTCGCCGGAACCCTTACGGTCAGCCCGCTCGTGCAACCATATCTGGCACTTTATCCGTTGCCGACGAGCAACATCAACGGTGATACCGGGACGTTCACGTCAATAACCCAGCAGATTGGAAACGAGAACTTCTTCACCACCCGAATCGATCACAATTTTTCTCCTACTGATCTGATGCATGGAACGTACATGTTCGACGACAGTACGCTTACGGCACCCGATCTGTTCCAAACCGTCGTGTCAGGAACACTAGCCCGGCGTCAGCTTGCAACAGTCGAATACACCAAAATTATCAGGCCGGCGTTCGTGAACACCTTTCGGTTTGGCTTCAGCCGAGTGTCCGCCGATATAATAAAGCCAATAAAGGTTCTGGCCCCTTTCGCGGGAGATCCAAGCAATGGATTTGTTCCGGGTATCCCTGTCGGATTTATTGGAGTAACTGGGATTTCCAGTTACACCGGCGGACCTGGCGCGGGCGGAGAGGTTAATTACGGCTTCAATTCCATCCAGGTATATGACGATCTGTTTTGGACAAAGGGAATGCACTCGTTTAAGGTCGGCGCCAATGTCGAGCGCCTCCAGGACAACGAGCTCGGCACGCTAAAGCCGAATGGAGTCTTTAATTTCACGTCACTGGCTGATTTTCTTACTAACCAGCCGTTCTCATTCAGCGCAGCGCTAACCCAAACACTGGCCCCGTACAACTTTCGTCAAACGATAGTCGGAACGTACTTCGAGGACGATGCCCACCTCGCCTCGAATTTCACCGCAAATTTGGGTCTGCGGTATGAGATGGCAACAGTCCCAACAGAAGTGAACGGCAGGCTAACGAACCTGCGTAGCATCACTGACGCTACGCCGTATCTCGGCTCTCCCTATTTCTATAATCCGACGTATCGAAATTTCGAACCGCGAATTGGGTTCTCGTGGGCCCCCTTTCATTCCGGCCACACTGCGGTTCGCGGCGCTTTCGGCATCTTCGACGTTCTGCCGCTTACCTACGAATTCGGAAATGCCGCTTATAGTACTGCCCCATTCTTCGAGCTCGCAACGATCTCGTCAGGGCTGCCGCCAGGAAGCTTTCCGGCGGCCGCCTTCACGCTGCTGACACCGAATCAACTGCGTTACGAGTACATTGATTCACATCCCAAACGCAATTACGTCATGAACTGGAACTTCAATATCCAGCAACAATTTGGAAACAATCTAGTTGCAACGGTCGCATACGTCGGTTCTCACGGAGTGCATCAGCCATTCCAAGTTCAGGACATGGACATTGTCCTACCGACCTCACACACTTCGGTTGGATACTTCTGGCCGACTCCTTCAGGGAGCGGTTCGCGCATCAATCCCAACGCTGGGCAGATCATCGGAGTTCTGTGGAACGCCAGCAGCTTCTATGACGCACTGCAGACGCACATCGTTCGGCGTATGACGAAAAGCCTGCAGTTCGGTGCCTCGTACACTTGGGCCAAGAGCATCGATACCAGTTCTGCCTCTGTGGCCGGAAACCAGTTCCTCAATTCCGTATTTAACTTACCCTGGTTCGATACCAGCGTGAACCGCGGACTGTCCGACTTTGATATCCGTCAAAATGCTGTATTCAACGCCATCTGGCAGGTTCCTGCCCCCTCTGACGCGGGCGGCCTGCGCTGGTTCGCGAGCGGGTGGCAGATTGGCGGGATTTACCAGGTCAGCAGCGGCATGCCGTTTACGCCTGAGATCGGAGGGGATCCTCTTGGCTTGCACAGCCCGTATCCCTTTGACTTCCCTGATCGGATATTCGGGCCAGGTTGCAACTCGGCCGTCAATCCAGGCAATCCTTTGCATTACATCAAGACTCAATGTTTCTCGTTCCCCACACCCGCCACGCGTATGGGCAACGCGGGCCGGAACACCCTGATTGGCCCTGGTCTTTCGAACTTCGATCTTTCCCTGGTCAAGAACAATTACATTAAGCGGTTCTCCGAGAGCTTCAACATTCAGTTCCGGGCGGAGTTCTTCAACGTGCTGAATCACCCGAATTTCTCGCCGCCTGTCGTCAACAACGACTTGTACTCTGCCAATGGAGCAGCCGTTACCACCGCGGGATTGATTACCACGACCTCGACATCGTCCCGTCAGCTTCAATTCGCGTTGAAAATCGCATGGTGAACGATCTCAGCCGTCGGCTTCGTTTCCGAGGCGAGTTCTTCAACCTCTTCAACCACCCCAACTTCGACAGTCCCAATAACACCCTGAGCAGCCCTTCTTTGGCCATTCGACGCAGATGCTAGCCAGCAGTCTCGTCCGCACCAATGATGCCACTTTCAACCCCCTCTGGCCCGCGTTCGATCCAACTCGCCTCAAGCTCCAGTTCTGAGCAACGCACCTGCGACAATTGGGTCGCTCCCACGCAAGTAAGGAAGTAGGGACGGGCCTTTCTAGGCTCTCCGCTCAACCCTAAGAATTAGAAGTGGTAAGAGATGCCCACTGCGGCTTGATTGCGCGCCTTCAGGTCAAGCCCTGCGGTGATCACGCCTGCGAATTGGCCGATACCAAAGTCAACGTTGAAAGGATATTTGGCAGGCGGCACTACGCGCACGAAATAGATCAGCGTGGTAGGAATCGTCGGCCCGCCGCTCGTCGAGGTGATGGTCAAACCCTCAAGATGGTGGGGTTGCTGAACCGCTTCGGCCCCGAACACAAGTGTGGTTTTAGCCGGCCCCGTAACCAGAAACGCGATTGTGCCAAAAGCAGTATTGGCATAGTCCGGCGCATTCCCAGCAACGCCCATGATCTGGGCATTCGTGCGCTTGTAACCGGCGCTCAGGACGATCGGAAGTTTCTTGATCTGAGTGATGGTCTTGGTCCCGACCACATAAAAGTCCGAATTGTTTGTCGATCTGCCGGCAAGCGGGCTCTGTAGATTCACGGCGAACGGAGCGCGGGCCACGCGTTCGAGTTCGAAGCGCGCAGCGAATCCGACAGAGATCGCCGGGATCCACTTCTTTCCGTGAAAGTCTTCCGGGATCACGTTGAGCTTACCGTGAAAGGTATCGTAGCCGCCCTGGAACAGACCGGTAATCGGTGAACTCCCCGACGAGCTCATCGAACGCGTGAAGCCGAACTCGGTGAGCTTGAAAAATCCGACCGTAAACGAAAGTTGATAATCGTTACCGATCACGTCGCCACCGTTGAGGTAGTGAAACGCCACTTCGGGATGACCGATTTTTCCCGACTCCGAAGCGGCCACGTAGGCGAACGGCGTAGCGAAGGCCCCAGTTTGGCCTTCCCAGTTAAGTTGCGCCTTGGCCGTTGGAGTTAATGTGAGCGACAGCGATCCCAATAGGACGCTGAGACAGATCCCATTACGAAACAAACTCGAATTCATATCTTCTCCTCTGCACCAAATTTGAAATGCCGGGACAACAATTCCTCTTCGAAAGCCCTACGCTGTTTTCCCTATCGTGACTTCGCTTCTATGCGTCAACGCGATGCTCAGAAACTAGTTCGGTGGTCGACAGCCTTGCCCAATAAATGTGGGGTGAAGCACGAGCCGTGCCAGAATGGCTGGCGCTAAGTGATTGAAACAGAAGCGTAACGGTAAACGCTGTCTTAACGACTGACCAGCCGCGGACACGCCGCCCGCCGAAGACACGTCATCGCCGACGCGGCTTCAACTCTGTTGTTGAAAAGAATCCCGATGCCCGGGTAGAAAATCATGAATTTGGCTTAGCGCATATAAAGCTTCGTGCCCACAGTTTCTGCACCTCAGCGAAAACACCTTCGAGCGCCACTCTTGCGCATTTGCTGTCAGATGATCGAAGCCTGCTTTTCTTGCGGCCAAAGATGTCGAGACGCGGATTGGTCTACCGCAATGGAAACAAGCCACGCCGTGAAACTCATCATTCTGGAGAACACTAGAGCTCTTACAACACTCCTAATCGGAGGACTATCAGAGGGCCCTTCGCTCCGGCCCAGAAGGCCGTAATTCTCAAGCCTAAGGGCTGCAAACCCCAACTAAACACCGGTGGAACGGCTTAAGCGCTGACGCGATTTGGGGAATGAATCTCGCGAAGAATTGTCCTTAGGCCTGTGCGGACTCGGTTTGCAAAGAGGAAATACCTCGCGCCGCCTCCGATTCAATCTGGGTGGATCCCTCGTTTGTCAATCGACTGGTCCGATTTCTCTAGTTCTTTCAAGAACTTGTTATAGTCGTTCCAAACCTTTTGCCAGCGCTCTGCGCCCGCTTTCTGCGCGCTCTCGCGTTCGGCGGTGTTCAGAGCGAGGGTGAGTATCGCAGCAACCACCTGCTTGTCATCCATTTCGTTACCTCCAACAATCTCCGAGTCGAGTCATCAAGCCACAGATTCATCCCTCAAACCTCACGACAGCGCCGATCGAACACACTAGCCGCATGCCGAGTTCAACTGACGGCCCGCTCCTCATGCGCCCAGAATCGCTCACGCAGAGCTCTTTTCAATATCTTGCCGGAGCCACCCTTGGGTAACTCTGCGTCCAGGAACTCGACGCAGCGCGGGATTTTGTAAGTCGCGAGACTCTGCCGGCAATGCGCGACAAGTTCGTCCGCAGTGAGAGCTGTTTCAGGCTTCAGCACAACGCAGGCCATCACAAGTTCGCCCCACTTGGGATCAGGTATTCCGAAGACCGCGGCTTCGCGAACGGCCGGATGCGCGTAAATGACAGCTTCGACCTCACCGGAGTAAACATTCTCACCCCCGGTGACAATCATGTCTTTCACACGGTCCAGGATGAAAAAAAATCCATTGGAATCCTGATATCCAATGTCCCCGGTACGAAACCAGCCATCTCGGAATACAGGCGCAGTCTCCGACGGATTTTTCCAATATCCCCGCATGATGTTGGCACCCCGCGCCACCAATTCACCTGGCTTTCCCGCTTCGACTTGCTTCCCTGATTCGTCTGTGACCTGCAGATCGTTACCGGGGCAAGGACGGCCGCAGGACAACAGCCGGTTATGCGTATGCTCCTGGTCCTGCAGACCCGTGAGGAACCCGGTCTCGCTGAGTCCGTAGACCTGCACTAGTTTCACTTGCGGCAGAAGCTCCCTCGTACGTTGGATAAGTTCGGGAGCCATAGGAGATCCGCCGTACGCGAGGACCTCCAGGCTGCTCAAGTCGTATGTCTTGGCCTCCGGGAACTGAGTCAATAAATTGATCATCGTCGGAACCAAAACAGTGTGGCTGACGTGCTGGCGCTCGATGGTCTCACAGAAGTTCTGCGGGCTGAACTTTGGAATCGTCAACTGGGCGGCGCCGAAAGCCGGAGCCGCAAACATCGCGGGAAAGTCAGCAATATGAAATAGGGGAGCCGCGTGTAGGTAAGCAGCACCTTCCGTATATCGCATCCAGTAATTAAAGTGGTGAACGTCGGCCAAGACGTTACCGTGAGTCACTATGACGCCCTTAGGCTGGCCGGTCGTGCCACTTGTGTAAATGAGAGCCAGGATCGCCTCCGGGTCATATAGAACGTTCGGAGGAGGATCATTTGGAGTTTCCAACGGATCTTGATCGAGTACCCGCTCCCAGGATATCTGCACGGTTGGGGTTGGCAACGAGGAGTGACGGACTAGCCCGTGTGGACTCGCATCGGCAAGCACCCTATCAATTTCCGCCAACGAGAGGCGAGTGTTTAGTGGAACTGCTATGACTCCGAGCCAACTACATGCGTATACCAACTCGATGTACTCGGGACCGTTGGGCAGGAGAAAGGCGAGCCGGTCTCCTATCTTGAAACCATGGGCACTGAGTGCCGCTGCTAGGCCCTTGACACGATTTTCCAGCTCGGCGAAAGATACGCGGACTCCCCCAGGAGCGAGCGCTGTCCGCGCCGAATAGTATCGGGACGCCCGGCCAACTGAATGGACATAGATCATCGCTCGCTCTCAAGAATCCAGATATTGCCCTGCAGGGTTCCTCGCCGTGCTTTACGCGCTGTGGGCCTGTTTTGCACTGTTCGACATCGCCGCCTCAGCTGCTTTCTCGCCCTTCGCGCGAGTTGCTAACAATTCCAGAAGCATGCCATCGCGCTCGCGCTCGAGTTCTTCAATCGAGCGGTTTCCAGCTTCGTCCTGGACTCCTCGGATAATCAATTGCTTGACCTCGGGGCTGAAATCAGTAATTTTCCCGAGATCTTTCCACCACGTCGCCAACGGGCCAGTGAATTGGTCCATGAAGTGTTGAATCCCGCCTTGCCCCCCGCCCAAATGAAAAAGAAGATTGGGCCCCATCACTCCCCACCGCAACCCCGGTCCCCAGCACACCGCCGCATCCGCGTCAGTAACATCGAGTACGCCCTGCTCGATCAGATAGACTACTTCGCGGTAAAGGGCGGCTTGCAAGCGGTTAGCGACGTGGCCGACAACCTCTTTGCGGACCTGGATCGGTTTCTTGCCGATCGATGTATAGAAGGAGATCGCTTGTTGGACAGTTTGTGGGGATGTTTTCTCTCCGGCAACCACCTCAACCAGAGGGATGACGTGCGGAGGATTAAAAGGGTGGCCTATCACGCAGCGTTCGGGATGCTTACACGAGGACTGCATGATACTCATGGTCAGTCCAGAGGAACTGGATGCGATGATCGAATCCGGCGAGGTGGCGGCATCCATGTCGGCGAAGAGCCTGATCTTGAAATCCTTCCGTTCGGGTCCGTTCTCCTGGACAAAGTCGGCGTCGGAGAGCGCCTTCTTCATATCGGTCGTGAACTGCAGATGGTCCCGCGATGCGTCTGGCGATAGCCCGATCACGGTGAGGTCTTTCCAAGCGGCATCAATAAACCGGCGTAAGTTTTCTTCCGCGTTGGGCCCAGGATCGGTGGCGACAACGTTGAACCCGCGTGCAAGGTAGAGCGCGGCCCAACTGGCGCCGATTACGCCCGTACCGACGATGGCTATGTTTTGGATCTGCTTGTTCTTTGGCATGTCGTTCTCCTCCAGAATCTTCCTTTCAAAGTCAATCGTATTTCCTCGAAAGTCCTATTTGCTTGCGACCGCGGCTCTGATAGCGCTATCGGCGACTGGCTTACCGGATACCGACCCATGGGGCTCAATAATGAGTCGGGAGCCTCTTTGAGCGGTCACGTACGTCCAGACCCATTGAAGGAAGACGCTGACGCGAAGACTCGATGTCGCCAGAAACTGTAGGTGTACAGCCGCCCACGCGAGCCATGCGCCAAATCCGCTTGCATGGACCTTGCCGCTTTGCAGCACAGCAAAACCTTTGCCCACAACCGCCATGCTGCCCTTATCAAAATAGCTAAAGGGCTTCGGCGCGGGATCACCTGCAATGCGACTGTGAATCAGCTTTCCCGCATAGCGTCCCTGCTGCATCGCCACTTGTGCAACCCCTGGTAGGGGTTTGCCATTTTCCTCGAGTGATGCGGTATCACCGATCACGAAAATCTCGGGATGTCCTGGAATCGTGAGGTCAGTTTGAATGCGCACTCGCCCGGCGCGATCTGTCTCGGCGTTCAGCCATTTGCCCGCCGCCGAGGGCGCAACGCCCGCGGTCCAAATCACGGTTTTGCTATAAATGCGCTCCCCCGCGACGACGATGCCGTCTGCATCAATCTGCTCGACACTGTGTCCCAACCGGACCTCGACGCCCAACTTCTCAAGGCGCTCTTTCGCGGCTTTGGAAAGGTCCTCCGAAAATGGCGGCAAGACCCTGGGTGCCATGTCTACCAGCACAATTCGCGCGGAGGCCGGGTCAATCCGGCGAAACTCGCACTTGAGAGTACTGCGCACCAGCACAGCGAGAGCTCCGGCCATCTCCACTCCAGTGGGGCCCGCGCCGACCAAAATAAATGTCAGGAGGTCGCGGTGGCGGCTCGGGTCTTCTTCGGCCTCTGCCTGCTCGAACGCATGCAGAATCTTGTGCCGGATTGCTACGGCATCGCCGAGTGTTTTCAATCCTGGTGCAAACTGTTCAAATTCATTGTGGCCGAAGTAACTGTGCGTGACACCTGTGGCTAGAACGAGATAATCGTAAGCAATCGGCACGTTTTCGCGATCAGCGTCACTGACAAAAACGCACCTTCTGTCTTTGTCCACTCCTGTGACCTCGCCCAGGATCACAGTAGTGTTCTTCTGATTCCGAAGGATACCGCGGATCGGAGTACCAATCTGACTAGGCGTCAGCACGGAAGTCGCAACTTGATAGAGCAATGGCTGAAAAAGATGGTGATTTGCGCGGTCGATCAATGAGACCCCCGCTGGGGTCTTCCGGAGAGCCTTGGTAGCGGCTAATCCGCCAAAGCCCGCGCCAACGACGACAATTCTTGGTTGCTCCATTGCTTCCTCATCTCAATCCGGCAGGTCTCGAACGGTAGACTAGGCTCTCAACTTCCATATTTGAAAGACAGCAGCACGCGCGTGCGGTACGCCTGCACCTTGCCGTCCTTGACGGTCATGTCCGTCTTCACAACTTCTGCTACGCGCAGATCCCGCAGCGTGTGTCCAGCAGTCTCCACCGCATTCTTCGCGGCGTCTTCCCAGGACTGCGTACTTGTTCCGATGACCTCTACTACTTTGTATACGGTGTTCCCAACTCCAGATTGTTTCGCCATGTCGCACTCCTTGATTAGTTTCAGTCTGCCGCCGTTGATACCCGCTCCAGCGGGGGTATTGTGCCGCCAGCGCGCAGGCCTTCGATGTCAGTACACGTGAAACCAAGCTCCTTGAGAACTTCATCGTTATGCTCACCGATATCCGGAGCTCGTCGAGCCGGCACCTTAACAACACCGTGTATTTTGAGTGGACTGCTTATGGTGTGCTTCAAGTTCTCACCCGCGCCTTCGAGAGGCACGATGATGTCGTTTGCGAGCAACTGCGGATCAGTCATGGCTTCCGAGGGATGCCGCACGACGCCGTAGGTGATGTTGGCTTGATCGAAGGCTTCGCGCCATTGCGCAAGCGGCCGTGAAACAAAGACTTGGTCGAGAATTTCGGTTAATTGGGAGGGGTTGGCACCGCGCGCCTTTTGATCAGCAAACCGGGCGTCTGACACAAGATCTGGACGGCCTATTACTTTTGCAAGCGCCGGCCAATCTTTTGACTGCAAAACGATCAGAAACCAATGCTCGTCGGAAGTCTGATAGACGTTGATCATCGGGTTCGGTGGATTCTTGCGATCATGCAGCGGGAAAAACTTGGCTCCACATAGAGCCGCCTGAACATACATGGAGCAGGACCAAGTTCCTTCCGCGACGAGCGAGGTGGTGACATGGGAGCCTTTTCCTGTGCGTTCACGGCGGTAGAGGGCCGTTACGATGGCCGCGTACAGCCCAACGGCCGTGGCGTGATCTCCGCTGCCCGATGGAGGAAGAGTCGGAGGAGCACCAGCATCACGCGTCAGGGCTAGTAAACCGCTGCGGGCCCAGTAAGCAGTGATGTCAAACCCCGGGAGGTTTGCGTCTGGACCGTCATCGCCGTAGCCCGATATGTCGGCATAAATCAGGCGAGGATTCCATGGGGCGATGTCTTCGTATGTGAGCTTAAGACGCTTGCGCACAGGTGGTGGAAAATTAATGACCAGCACGTCTGCCCACTTGACGAGCCGCTCGAGAACCTCTTTCGCGCGGGGCGATTTCAGGTCTACGGCCATACCTCGTTTGTTGCGATTGTCAAGATGCCACGCATAGTTTTCGTTGGAAGACGGTTGCGGCGGCATCTTGTAGACAAGGCGGTAGGGATCGCCGATTCCGGGCGGCTCGACTTTCACGACTTCCGCGCCAAAATCAGAGAGAATCGTCGCCGCACCCGGACCCGCAATAAAGCTGGCCAGATCTACAACTTTCAAACCAGAAAAAATGCTTTCGGTAGCCATAACACTCCTTCAATGAAATGCGAGTTTTGACTTCCCTACCGCCCCTGAAACTGCGGTGCCCGTTTCGCCAGAAAGGCGGATGTGCCTTCCTTCTTGTCCTCGGTTGCAGCGCAGAGCCCGAAGAACGAAGCTTCGAGCGCAAAGCCCTCAGCTTGGCTTGTCTCCATTCCCTTGTTCACAGCTTCCAGCGAATACTTCACCGCGATTGAGGCGTTAGAAAGGATTTGCTTTAGAACTGCTTCCGCGCGAGCGATCAGATCGGCGGCGGGAACAACTTCGTTGACGAGCCCGATGCGATAGGCTTCCTGAGCGTTGATGATCTCGCCGGTGAGAATGAGTTGCAAAGCGCGCCCTTTTCCTACCAAACGTGGCAGACGTTGCGTGCCTCCGCCACCCGGTAGGAGTCCCAATTTGACTTCTGGCTGCCCGAACTTTGCGGATTCGACTGCGATCCGTATCGTGCAGGCCATGGCGGTTTCACAGCCTCCGCCAAGTGCGAAGCCGTTGATCGCGGCGATCACCGGCTTGCCCAGATTCTCGATAAGGTTCAAGACTGTCTGTCCGTAGCTACTCGAACGTTCAGCTTCAACTGCGCTGATCGTGGAGAGTTCTCCAATGTCTGCACCAGCGATGAACGCTTTGTCGCCAGCGCCGGTCAAGATGACGCCGCGAACATCGTCATCTCGGCGCGCTGCCTCAAAGGCCGTCTGCAAATCCCGCCAGGTTGCTTGGTTCAGAGCATTGAGCACCTTAGGCCGGTTGAGAGTCACATAGGCGATCAGCCCCTCCTTTTCGTAAAGGACGTTCTCAAATTTCAATGCAGAAGCAGGTGAACTCATCTCCATCTCCTTTCAGATTGCGCGCCTAGTCTAGGCTTTTGCTAAGAACTCGCCGGAATTTCTGCATACGCGATGCCGGACAAGTTGCCTTGGGCGAAGAGCAACGTCTTCTTGTGCGATCCGTCCAGATTGGCGCTGTATATGGAACCGCCAAAGTCGGCAAAAAACATGCGGCCACCCTTCAAGTCCAGGAATAATCCGATCCCTTCCATCAAGTCGTGGACAACAATTTCCGGGGCGATGTTTTTCCCGGGCGCCACATCCATGGGCGCGCGATTCACGCTGTTGCCGCGCGGTGGATCGCCGCGGTCGGTCCAGTACAGCGTGCGGTTTGCAATATCGAGATCCAGATCGATGGGTTCCGGCAGATTCTCGTAGAGCACTTCAATGTCTTTGCGGTTCGCTGGCGTCTGCCCTTTCGGGATTTCGAGATTGGCGCGGAAGATGCGACCCTGTCCGGCGTTGTCCGATCCTTTTTGCGTCCAGTAGAGCTTTCCACCCTCGACATCGAGAGCGATGCCCACGCACCATTTCGTCGCGTCGGGGCCGGGACGGGGGTCGCCCTGGCTCGTGTCGACGAGGGTTTCAATTTTGGAACCATCGAGATTGCACCGCATCACGCGCATGCCTTCGCGATCACACCAGTAAAGCCTGCCGTTCCTCTTATCGAGTTGGAGTTGCTTGGGGGTGAATGTTCCGCCCGTCGGAACAATGCTTGTGACATTGCTGCCATCAAGATCAGCTCGATCGATGGCGCCATCGTTCCCTTTGAGGCTGCCCATGTTCGTCCAGTAGATGTGACCGGCCTCGGCATCAACGACAATGCCATCCGGAAGTTTTCGACCCTCACTGACGATCGTTTTCAAATCGGAGCCGTCCGGGTTCGCGGAGAGCACGCGTCCTGCACCCAGATCCAGAAAGAACAGGCGGCCCGAAGTAGCTTTCGTAGTGAGTCTTGTCGAGTTTGATTTTGCAGCAGTGGAAGACATCGGTTTACTCTCCTTGTTTCACGTTAGGCATTCACCTATTTGTTTGCCGCTTGCACTACACCTGGGTTCATCGTGTAGGTCCCCGAGAGCGCAGCAACCTGTTGCCACACTCGCTCGAAGCGATCGGGATCGTTGACCGGTGCGCGCACCGCGCCGATTGCCCATGCCCGCTCCTCGTCGGTCGCCGCGGCACTCCCGTGCAGCTGGACCGCGCACTGCGAGAAGTCGCGAATGAGCACGTCGAAGATTGTGTCGACGACGTCTTCGTCAATCTGGAGAAGCGAAGCCTGTTCGAGGATCAGCTGCCCATAGGGAATGAGCGTGAACAGGTCGCCAAGGGCGAGGCTGAAGTCAAAGGGCGTCTTGGACAGATCTCGCTTGCTAGTGCTTAGGATTTTCACGAAGCTCTCGGCCTGCTCCCTGAAGCGCGCGACATTGGGCAGGTGGGCGGCTGCTTCGTACGGCGGGTGCCAGTCGTGATAGAGAATCTTGTCCAAGCCGTGCGCCGGACCCTGATGAAACAAAAAGTCGTCGTTCACCGGGTCCGTGCGCGTGGGCACCGGCGGGTACTCCTTCGGGTTGAACAGGTAGTTGGGCATGCTCTTCAGTACCAGCCGAAGGTTGACCGCCACGGTCCCTTCCAGCCTGGGCAGCATTTGTATGTCTTCCTTCGCGATGTAGATGAAGTTGTCGTTCTCGAAACCCTTCGCCGAGACCAGGTCCCCGAGGAGACCGATCACGCGTTCGCCCTCTGCCGTGACTTTCATCTTGCCCATCGGGTTGAACAGCAGGTAGCGGCGATCGTCGCGAGTGGCGGTGCGGAAGTAGTCGACCGCGCGGTAGGCGTACAGTTTCATGGCAATCAGTCGAGCGTAGGCGTCGACAAAGTCTCTTCGAATGTGGGGCATCGCGGTGACGGGTTTGCCGTACAGGATCCGATTGTGGGAGTGCGTGATCGAGTCGTACAAGGCGTGCGTGGCGCATCCGATTGAGCCGAAGGCCAGATTGAACTTACCGATGTTGACGGTGTTCAGTGCGGCCGAGAAGGCTGCATCCCCGGTGTGCATGATGTCTTCTGGACGGACCGGGTAGTCCTCGAGCCGGAACGTAGCCACGTACATCTGTTTTGGCACCACGTTGCGGATGACGTGGAAGTTGGGGTGAGTGGCGTCAGCATAGAAGAATATATACTGATCCTGCCCGGACTTCCCTTCGACTCGACCGAAGACCGATACCGTTGTCGCGCAGTTACCATTTCCGATGTAGTACTTCGCACCGTTAGCGCGCCATCCTCCTTTTCCGTCGGGCGTGAGGACCATATCGGTTTGATAAATGTCCGCGCCGTGCGTCTGCTCCGAAAGTCCAAACGCGCCGACGCCTCCGGCCTCGAGAGCGGCCGCCGCCCGCCGCCGAGTCCCGCTGTTTTCGCTCTGCCAAACCGGGCCGAGCCCAAGTATCGTAACTTGGTAGGGATACCAGTAATTGAGGCCGTAGAAACCGAGAATCTCTGAGAGTGCTGAAATCCGTGCGGTGTCCCAGCGCTTTCCGGGTTTGCCGTCAGCGTCCTGCGCCGGCGTGAAGAACGTAGCGAGCACTTTTTCTTTCGCCAGGAACTCCAGAAATTCGGTGTAGTAGGTTTTGTGGTGGAAGTCATCCAGCAGCTTGTGAAGCCCGCGCTGCTCGAACCACTTTACGGTGGCGGTGAGCAGCCGCCTGGTCTCCGCATCGAGGTGCGTCGGATTGTAACGGCCGGGGTGCATAAGGATCGATGATGGCGGCGTGCTCCTCGACTCCGACTTCGCTGCTCTGGTTGGGGTAACCGTAGATGACATTTTCACTTGCTCCTTTTTCGAAAATGAAACGGCTCGAATTTCGGTTTGCCTCGTGGTTTACTGATGTGCTTTCCCGAAACGGCTTACATAAACGCGCTGAGACCGGTGATGGCTTTGCCCACGATCAGGTTTTGCATTTGGTACGTGCCTTCGTAGGAGTACAGCGCCTCCGCGTCGGCGAAAAAACGCCCCACGTTGTAGTCGGCGGCAATGCCGTTCCCGCCCAAAATCTCCCGGGCCCAAGCGACCGTCTCGCGGCACTTCGACGTGCAGAACGCCTTCGAAAGGGCCGCATGCGCGTCGCTCAACTTTCCTTCGGCCGCCAGTTGTGCTGTGCGAGCTACCAGACACTGTGAGGCAGTAATGTTGGCGAGCATCTTGGCGAGAAGATCCTGCACGAGCTGAAACGAGCCGATCGGCTTTCCAAACTGCAAGCGCTCCTGGGCATACTTGAGAGCATTTTCGTAGGCACCCATTGCGCATCCGGTCGCTTCCCATCCCACGAAATACCGGGTACCGCGCAAGACTTTCGCCGTGTCGCGGAACGAATTATCTCCTTGAAGACGGTTCTCTTCCGGTATGCGGCAGTTCTCCATGGTGATCAAGCCGTTCTGAACCACCTTGAGTGCAATCTTGTTCTGAATCTTTTCGACCTTAAAGCCAGGCGTGGTTTTGTTTTCCACGATGAATCCCTTCACCTGGTTGTCAGCAAGATCGCGTGCCCATATGATGGAAATGTCGCACCACGGAGCGTTACCGATCCACTTCTTCTGACCGTTGATGACCCACGTGTCTCCTTCCCGTTTCGTCGTGGTCGTCAGGCCGCCGGAGGCGCCCGACCCGACGAGCGGTTCAGTGAGGCCGAAACAACCGACCTTTTCCAAACGAGCCATTGGCGGAAGCCACTTCTGTTTTTGCTCTTCCGATCCGCCGAAGTAGATGGAAGACATGGCCAGGCCGCTGTGCACACCGAAGAAGGTCGCGATCGAAGTATCGGTGCGTGCCATCTCCATGGCAACCAAGCCGGCTAACAATCCACTTCCGCCTCTGCAGCCGTAACCCTTCAACCCAACGCCGACGATGTTGAGCTCCTTCAGCGCCGCCAATAGTTCGAACGGAAAAGAATCCTCGACCCAATATTTCGTGATGACCGGCGCAACCTTGGTTTCCATGAAAGTGCGCACCAGCTTGACAGCTGCCAATTCCTCCGCCGGAAGCGTCTCGACAAGTTCGTAAAAGTCACTGTTGGGCGCGGGCAACGGCTTCGGGGGTTTTGGTGTCGTAATGGGCTTTGGCAGACTTGCCATAACGAATCCTCCTGGTTTTCAGCGCCCCATTTCTTTGTGAGGCAAACTAGTAAGAGGCACTCTATTTGCCAAATCTCCTGCTCCGTAGTCTGCTGAAAAGAGTCCACATGCAGTTTTGCAGGCTGTCGCAGCCGGTCAATTCGTCGGGATTTGACGTGACGTGTCACGCGACATGTCACAACAATGACGCGAACGCGTCCGCCCACACTTCAGCGCCGAGGGGACGATGTCACGGCACGGCGGTTCCGAACGGTTGGGGAGGCGATAAGACTCCGTATCGAATGGAGGAACTGCTGTTGATTCACTGTGGAATGGCGTTCAGCACATGTCCGAGCTTGTTCCGCTTGGCTGTCAGATAGCGCAGGGTTGAAGGCGAAGGCGGGATCTCCAGGGGCAGCCACTCCGTTATCGATAGGCCGTAACCTTCAATAGCGACCAATTTGCGGGGATTGTTGCTTAGAAGACGCATCGAACGCACACCGATTTCGCGCAAGATCTGCACTCCGATGCCGTAGTCTCGTTGATCCGGTTTGAAGCCCAGGCGTTCATTGGCCTCCACGGTATCCAGACCTTCGTCCTGCAGACTGTATGCGCGAATTTTGTTGGCGAGACCGATCCCCCGACCTTCCTGGTTCAGGTAAAGCAGCACGCCGCGACCCTCGGTGGCGATCCGGCACAAGGCTTTATCGAGCTGCGCGCCGCAGTCACATCGCGTTGAACGCAGCACATCGCCCGTGAGGCACTGGGAATGCACTCGAACAAGCACGTCTTGGCCGTCTCCGATATCGCCGCGCACAAGTGCGACATGCGTTTGCTTGTCGATCTGATTCTCGAATGCGTAGAGTCGGAACTCTCCGTACTCGGTAGGAAGTCTTGTTGATGCCACGCACTTGACCATCGATTCCGTCCGCAACCGGTAGGTGATCAAATCGGCCACAGTGATCAGCGGGAGACTGTGGCGAAGGGCAAACTCGCGCAACTCGGGCACTCGGGCCATCGTGCCATCATCGTTCATAATCTCGCAGATCACGCCGGCAGGGCTAAGTCCGGCCAATCGGGCCAGGTCTACAGCGGCTTCCGTTTGCCCGGCGCGCACCAACACCCCTGCGTTCCTTGCACGCAGCGGGAACACGTGCCCCGGCCGGACTAGATCAGCAGGTTTCGTCGCCGGATCAATGGCCGCTAGCACCGTGGCCGCACGATCCGCAGCCGAGATTCCGGTAGTCGTACGCTCCCTCGCCTCAATGCTGACACAAAACGCCGTCTCGAATCGCGACCCATTATTTGACACCATTAGCGGAATTTCGAGTTCGTCCAGCCGCTCTGGTGTCATCGCCACGCAAATCAAACCGCGGCCGTACTTCGCCATGAAGTTGATCGCTTCTGGGGTGATCTTTTCCGCGGCCATGGTCAGATCACCTTCATTTTCCCGATCCTCGTCGTCGGCGACGATCACCATCTCGCCCGCGCGTATCGCCGCGATGCCATCCTCGATCCGCGCGAACCCGCTTGGGCGCGCGTCAGCAGCCACATTTGCATGTTGAAGTTGGTAGCGCAGCATGCTGCTCATTTGAGTAACTCTCCAAAAAACGGTCGATTCGGGACCCTCGGTAACTTCCGCCAAAAACGAGACCTGGAGGTCGGTTTCATCGATCCAGTTCTCGACACTCGGAGTGGTAACATCCCCGCGCTGATCGCACCGGAAGTACGCCCCTGCTTCACAAACGCGAGTCCTTCCGCCGAAAGCGTCTCGGCGAACACCTCATGTCTAGCTGAGGTGCAAAGGTAGGAGCAATTCATCTGCCAAATGCCGGCGGTTCCGTGCGAAGCGAGTGCGCACGGTGTTCAGGAACCCGTGTCAATACATCGCCGGGTTCAACTATTCTCTGATAGGACAAAATCGAAGGCTCGGACAACGAAGCTTGTTTGATTGTCTTGGCTATATTGTGAGCCTTCATCGAAGTTTCAACGAATTAAGAGAAGAACTTGAGTGCCGAAAGGCTGAATGATATGTTGCCGCCAACTGCTTGGTACTGCGCAATCGGAGGTAGTCAGAATGGGCGGACTGGTCCCATTAACAGACGCGTCCCGTCGGCCCGTGCATTTTCCAGTCGTTACGCTCTCCATCATTATCACGAATTTTCTAGTTTTTTTTCTTGAACTGAAGGGCGGTCAGGCATTCGTCCTTAACTGGGCGGCAATCCCGGCGAACATCACTGCAGGCCATCACTGGATCACAATCCTGACGGCCATGTTCATGCACGGCAGCTGGTCGCACATCTTGGGAAACATGGTGTTCTTGTGGGCTTTCGGACCCGAGATCGAAGACGCGATGAGTCCGCTACGGTATTTAACGTTCTACATCGCCGGGGGACTGGTGGCAATGCTGGCGCAGATCGCGCTCAGCCCCGGTTCAACGGTTCCGAATCTGGGTGCTAGCGGCGCAATTGCCGCCGTTATGGGCGCATTCTTGGTGACATATCCTGGCGATCAGATTCGAGTAATACTAGTCATATTAGTTTTCGTGCGTATCAGGTTGATTCCCGCCGCGCTTTTAATCGGCGTCTGGTTTTTGATCCAGCTATTTAACGTCGGGTCGGTAGCGACGGTCCGGACGGGCGGAGTTGCTTACGCCGCTCATGTTGCCGGCGCAATCTTTGGGATGATCTTCGCCCGCCGTTTCGAAGATCCGCGGCGAATCAACGCCTAAAGGAGCCAACATATTCCTAGGTATTCTGGGTTGTGGGTTGCGCCAAAGTGAATTGATTGACCTTATGCTTGATCACGCCCAGTTGTTATCACTTCGATCCGCCGCGCCCGCGCGTGCATACGCCGTATGCCGCCGGAATTCAACTCGAACCGCTACCTTAGTAAGGTAGTGATGGCAGTTCCTGCAAACTTAGCATTTCTCGGCTGCGTAATTCCCTCGTGCGTACTAGAACTTCAGATCGTCCCTCATACGAGATGCACTACATTTTGTGACACTCTGGACACGCTTCCCAGAAGAACTCTCTCTTCAACAACTTCCGCACGAGCGATTTACGATTCACATCCCAAGCATTCGGACCATAGCCGAATGCTCTACCTACACTCGGTAATCCCTTGAGCTCAAAAAACTTTGGCATTTCGGAGAGGATTCGAGCCCCCAGGGTCACCCGTTTCCAAGACTGTTATCGCTAACGAAACCGCAACTACGAACCCGACTCCAGACCCTACCTTATTAAGGTAGCGCTCAACCGGGCTAAGGGCCAAAGTCTCGAAGCGTATACGGATGGTTAGAGATGTGTACTCAAACCGCCTCGTTCACTTTAGTGAGGACGTCTTCGCCGGCGGCTGGGCGGTTTTCTCATGTCCCACAACGGGACTTGGACAGCCAAGAGAAACTGCTAGAACTTATCTCATAAATGCTTTGGGGTCGCCAAAGTCCTTGAAAAAGCGGCCGTTTAGATCGGGCCCAACCATTTATGAGATGGCTTCTAGTTATCCTGTACGTGGCCCGAATGAAGTCATGCCCACTCGGCACCCATCCTTCGAATCAAGATCGGAATTCTGCCCCAACTCCGAACTTCCTAAGAATATCTTCCATCAGACACCAACGGGTGAGGCCTGATTGCAGAAGGTTTGCTCCAACAAACGCCGTGAACCAATACCAGTTGTGATTCACCCACGTCCCCAGCGCCAGCGACACAAGAACAAACGTCCCTGCGATGATGCGGATGTATCGCTCCATTGTCATTTGGCACCTCGCTCAGTCATATAGTAAAGAACCGGAACCGCGATGCGCGACAGCAGCGTTGACGCTACTTCTCCCGCCATCAACGAGATCGCTAAACCCTGAAAGATCGGATCAAACAGAATGACTCCTGCACCCACAACGACCGCTGCCGCGGTCAGCAGCATCGGCCGAAATCTCACCGCACCCGCATCTACCACTGCTTCTTCCAGTGGCATTCCTTGTTCCCGACGCAATTTGATGAAATCCACCAGGATGATTGAATTCCTGACGATGATTCCAGCACCCGCGATGAATCCGATCATCGACGTTGCGGTAAAGAATGCGCCCATCGCCACGTGTGCCGGCAAAATGCCGACCAGGGTCAGTGGAATCGGTGCCATGATGACGAGTGGGGTCTTGAAGGATCCGAACCAGCCCACCACTAACACGTAGATCAGAACTAATACCGCCGCGAATGCCAATCCCAGGTCGCGGAAGACTTCATAAGTGATATGCCACTCGCCGTCCCATTTCACTGCGAGCTTCTTGGCATTGGGCGGTTGAATCGCGGTGAATTGCTCGATCCCGTAACCCTCAGGGATTTTCAGCGCATCAATCTTTTTTCCTAGCGTGCCAATTGCGTAGACGGGGCTCTCTTCGGCTCCAGCCACATCCGCTGTTACGTAAACCACCTCGCGTTGGTTTTTTCGGTAGATGTTCTTGTCGATCGTCCCCTCCTGGACCTTCGCGAGTTCGCCGAGCGGCACCATCGCTCCATCGTGCGAATTCAGATAGAGGCCGCGCAATGCGTCTGTGCTCGAGCGACTTTCGCGTGACAGTTGAACCCGTATGGGCACGTCTTCGCGTTCCTTGACCTGATGCATCAAGCCGACCTGCGTGCCACCCAATGCCATCGCTACCGATTGAGAAACCTCCTCTGATGAAATTCCCCGCATCGCCGCTTTATCCTGTTGCACCTGAAAATCGAGTTTCTTCTGGTCCGCCACCACATACCAGTCCACGTCCACGACCCCCGGCGTGTCCTCGAAAATCTTGCGGATCTGCCGCGCCACTTCGATTTGCCGCTGATAATCCGGCCCGTACACTTCCGCTACCAGTGTTGACACCACCGGAGGTCCTGGCGGAACTTCCGCCACTTTCACACGCGCATTCCATTTCTTCGCAATCTCCTGAATCGGCCCGCGCATCTCTTTCGCGATTTCGTGGCTCTGGCGTTTGCGTTCGTCGATCGACCGCAAATTCACCTGGATGTCGCCCTGATTCGCGCCTCTCCGCAAGTAGTAGTGCCGCACCAGCCCGTTAAAGTTGTATGGTCCGGACGTCCCGGCATAGGTTTGGAAGTTCACCACCTCCGGGTAGGTGTGGAGATACGTGCCGATCTCCTGTTCCACAGCGAGCGTGCGTTCTAGTGGTGTACCCTCCGGCATATCCACGATCACTTGGAATTCGCTTTTGTTATCGAACGGCAGCATCTTGACGCGCACGGCCTTGAAGGCGACCAGCGAGCAGGCCAGCAATAAGAGCACCACCACCGTCGCCAGAAATGCCCAGCGTTTCCGCCAGTTCTGAATCAGTCCACCCATCAATTTGCGGTAGAACCTTGTAGTTCCTCCTTCCGCTTCACCTTCGGTATGTTTTCCGGTGTGTCCGCGCAACAATCGCAGCGCAGCCCATGGCGATACGACAAATGCGACCATGAGTGAAAACAACATGGCTGCGGAGGCGCCTACTGGAATTGGCCGCATGTATGGACCCATGAGGCCGCGCACAAACGCCATGGGTAGAATCGCGGCAATCACGGCAAAGGTCGCCAGGATCGTCGGATTTCCGACCTCGTCCACTGCTTCGACCGCCACGTCGCTCCACGATCGGCCCTGACTTTCCGGTAAACGAAAATGTCGGACGATGTTTTCGACTACGACAATCGCATCGTCCACAAGAATGCCTATGGAAAATATCAGTGCGAAGAGGGTTACTCGATTCAGCGTGTAGCCGTAGGCATAAAAGATGAACAGCGTAAGTGCCAAAGTAACGGGAATAGCCAGCAGCACGACGCCCGATTCGCGCCATCCTAGCGCCAAACCAACAAGGATCGTTACGGAAATGGTTGCGAGGAAAAGATGTTTCAGAAGTTCATCCGATTTGCGCTTGGCGGTCTGGCCGTAGTTTCTAGTGACCGTGACTTCGAGATCGTTTGGGATCACGTATCCGCGGAGAGAATCGATTTTCGTCAGCACATCTTGTGAAACATTTGTTGCGTTGGCTCCCTTGCGCTTTGCCACTGTCAGTGTGACTGCCGGGTATGTCCCTCCGGACGCGTTTGCAGCCCCGCCCGTTCCGAAATAGACATAATCCGTGGGTTCTTCCGGACCGTCTGTTACCGTGGCCACATCCCCGAGATACACAGGACGGCCACTTTGGACTGCAACCACGATCTTTCGCGCTTCCTCTGCGCTTTGGAGAAAACTTCCCGCTTCCACATTCTGACCGGATGGAGCCTTGGCGAATTCCACTTCCAGTCGTCCTGTGTGTTTGCCGCTGAGCAAGGTGATTGTGGCATCCTGGTATTTGTAGGTTAGCTTTGAACGCCGTTGTTGATTCCGAAAGGCGCGATTGATGGCTTCTTGCGAGAGATAGCCCGAATTCTTGCATTTCTCGGCTTGTTCCTTGTTAATGAAAATATCCTTGTGGCTTTCGATCAGACCGTGCAGCGCTTGTCAACGACTTTGAGACAGGTGTTCGCGAAATTTAGTGAGTTTTTCATGTGTTGGGGTTTTCCACCAAAAAATGTCGCGCCAGGATCGCCTGGGAGCGACGATCTCCAACTCGGTCGACCCACAGTATCCCCGCTTTTGTCCTTCTTCAAACGCATGGCGCATTTTCAGAGTCGATCGCTGCGGTCAGCGGTTCCAGAGCGGGCCTGTTAATCCAAACTTCGCTGGGAAGAGCCGGCGGTTTGGGAGCGCTTCGTACGAAGCGCTCCGGATGAAGTTGGTAGGCAACATCGAGGACTTCCTGGCGTTGCCGCAGAATGTGTTCCGCTTGGCCATAGTGCACCATCGCCGGCGTAAGCAAGCCCAGGCCGGAGTGGCGATGTTCTCCGTTATACCAACGAAAAAATCCCTGACAGAATGCTCGGCTATCTTGAATGCACCCGAAACGGTCCGGGAACTCCGGCCGATACTTTAGGGTGCGGAATTGGCTTTCCGAGTACGGATTGTCGTTCGAGACGTGCGGCCGACTATGCGTCTTGGTCACCCCCAGATCGGCCAGCAAAAATGCCACCGGTTTGGAACTCATCGAGGTGCCGCGATCGGCGTGCAGCGTAAGTTGACCGGGCTGGATGTGTTGTTTCTTGCAGCTCTCCTCGATCAGCCGCTTGGCCAGCTCGGCGCTTTCGCGATAAGCGACCATCCAGCCGGTGACGTAACGGCTGAAGACATCGAGGATCACGTACAAGTAGAAGTACGTCCATTTCGCTGGGCCGAGTAGCTTGGTTATATCCCAGCTCCAAAGTTGATTCGGAGCCGTGGCCAGGAGTTCAGGCTTCTGGTAGGGCGGATGCGTCAACTGATCGCGGCGCTCGCGAACCTCACCGTGCTCGTCGAGCAAGCGATACATGGTGCGAATCGAGCAGTGATACTCGCCTTCATCGAGCAACGTCGCATAAACAGCAGCTGGAGAACGATCCTGGAAACGTTCTTCGTGTAGTCGAGCCAGAACTGCATCCCGTTCTGCCGGGCGGAGTGCGCGTGCCGACGAAGGCCGCGACGCGCTCACCCCCGGAAAAGAAGTCTTACGGACATCTCGATAGTAAGATGCGCGAGGCATACACAGAGCTTGGCAAGCAGCGCTGGTGCCAACGTCGTTCGCTAGCTCGGCGACAGCCGCCATCAGGATTTCTCCTCCGGGTCCTGCTCCGGAATCGGATGACCCAACAGCGCAGCGACTTTTTTTTGGACGTCGATGATGATGTGTGCCTTACGCAGATCTTCAGTCAAGCGAGCGTTTTGTCGGCGAAGTTTCTGGACTTCTTCTTCCATCGGGTTGCGCTTGGACTTCGGCCCGCGTTTCTGTGGCGTCAGAGCCTCGAGAATTCCCTGGGCCCGCTCTCGTCGCCAGTAGGTCAGCAGAGACGAATACAGACCTTCACGGCGGAGAAGAGCGCCCAGGCCACCTCGCGTCGTCGCAGCGACTTCGGCTTCTTGTAAGATGCGTTGTTTGTACTCCGCTGTGTAGGTCCGCCGCTTCGCCTTAGCAACGACTTCGGGATCCGGCCGCGAAACGGACGCTGGATCGGCGCCCGCTTTGGCTGCCGCTGCACTTCGCTGCGGCTCGCCAGGAGGCGAGCCTCCGCTCCGTTCCGCGGCAGCCAAACCCCCAGGGGAAAGAACAACACCAAGAGCATTCCCATTCATCTCTGATCTCTTCTTTCTCGCCCTTCTGCTCATTAATTAAGAGTACTAAACCTGTCTCAGAGATGTTGGCACGGAGGGGTGAATCCACATTGCAGACGCATGAGAAAAGAATGCGTCCTGTTTCTTTATTGAGATTGCGACGGAGAGTGATGACGGTTTGTCACCCCAGCTGTATCGGATGAGAGGGGCGTAGTGAGGTGATTGAAGTCGGAGTTGTTTGAGCTTCGTTCGTGTGAGGAGCATCTGAAGGAAAGTTTTGGAACTCATGCTTGTGGGAAGATTCCATTCATGAGCCTTGTCCACCAAAAGGAACTGTAGGTCGGATTGCGCAAAAACCTGATCTGAATTGTTTTCAAAGTGTTGGGTCAACAGAGCGATGTTGATTTTGGATTTCGGCATATTAGCCTTGGGCTTTCATTTAGCTACACTTGGTATGTATACCAAGTGTTTCAGACAGCTTGTGAGAGCTGTTCTTCCTTGAAAATGATAGTGTATGTAGCGTATGTTGCCCATGGGGGCACGTTCTTTACATAGAATATGATTTGCGCTATCTTTGAGACCAGCGAGGATACCTTGAACGAGAAACAGCAATTACCAGCGAAAACGGTGGGAGGTAGGTCGGCAAGGCTCCTGGCTAGCCTCTATGACCGCTCGCAAACAACATTCACGCTTGCCGAAGCAAAGGCGATTACGGGTTTGAGTCCCGGATCAACCCGGAGCTTGCTTCATAAAGCTACACTTCGTGGGCTGATCACACGGTTAAAGTCTGGGCTGTTCGCACTTGTCCCACCGGAACTAGGAAGCGAGCGTGAATATTCGGGCAACCCCTATCTAGCCGCCCGCGCTCTAGCGGGCACAGCACCCTATTACCTTTCACACTCGACCGCTATGGAACTTCACCGGATGGTGACGCAGCCAAGGCTGGGGATTTTCGTCTCTATGCCCAAGCGAATGGCCAACCGTGTAATTTACTCTACGGAATACAAATTTATATTTATCAAGCCAGAACAGATGTTTGGCACACAGCCACATTGGATCACCAAACAAGACCAGGTCGTCATCAGCGATATCGAACGCACCGTAATTGATGGTTTGAGGCGGCCGGAATATTGCGGAGGAATCGCGGAAGTAGCAAGGGGCCTTTGGATGCGACATGAAGATATGAAAGTGGACAAGCTTGTTGAGTATGCCGCACAGTTAGGAATTGGTGTGGTCAGGCGACGCCTGGGCTACTTGCTAGAATTGTACGATCTTGCCCCGAAAGACAAGCTGACTCAGCTCCGCAGCGGGCTAACGCGGACGTATCATCTATTGGACCCGGTTCTCCCCAGAGGGGGTAAATACACCAAGCGTTGGCTCCTGCAACTCAATATACCAGCTGATGAATTGGACTTGATAAGGCATACATGATTCCTCAGCGAAATATCTCGCTCCTATCGAACAGGCTTGCCAGCGATGGGGGTCGTCGAATTCCTGAGGCTGTGCTAGAACGGGATTACTGCTTGGCTTGGTTTCTTGCGACGCTTTCGCAATCTCCCCTCAGAGCTATTCTTGTCTTTAAGGGCGGGACGGCTCTTAAGCGTTGCTACTTTGTTGATTATCGATTCTCTGAGGATCTTGACTTTACTTTGCTGCGGCCGACACCGCTTGATGAGATTCTGCAGCACCTCGAAACTTTGTACGCCGCCATTCACCAGGTTTCAGGAATCCGGTTTGCGTTCGATCGACTCGATCGTCACGCCCACGTCAACAGCCACACATTCTATCTTAACTATAGTGGGCCATTACCAGCCGCAAACTCCGTTAAAGTCGACATAACAATCGAAGAAACCATCACACAGCCCTCCGCCGATCGCCAGGTGCTGCGATCCTATCCAGAGTTCGCAGACGTGCCCGAAGGAAGGCAAATCACTGCATACTCACTGGAAGAAATTGCGATTGAGAAGACAGTTGCCCTCGCAGACCAAGCCCGAACCGAGCCGAGAGACCTCTATGACTTGTGGTATCTAACGAGCGAGGGAGTTGTCGAGCTTGTAAACCTGCTCAACGGAATTCAGCAAAAGCTCGATTTCCGCGGAAAGGCCTTTGCCGGTATTCAGAGTGCAGTTGCGGCAAAAGAAAGTCGCCTGAGAGCGCTTTGGACAACTCGCCTGGCGCAACAGATGCCGCGCTTGCCGGAATTCGATGAGGTGTTTCGATCTGTCAGACGTAGCTTGCGCCGGGCGGAAATGCCCTAGCTACGCGACCGTGGCAGATTGAATAGGGTCCGGTTTCATATCAAAGTGAGAATCACGAGCTACATTGATCGCCGAATTTGATGGGAGCTGACCGGGCCTGCGGCTGCCTACCCCCGCTCCACGGTGCGGCCCGGACAGCAGTTTCCGCTGACGAGCAACATTGAGGACATGATGCAACTCTTTAGAACTGAGGACATTCGGCTCTTATTAGTGTTTCAGTGTTTCGTCATCCACTGAAGTTGGTTTGAGTGAGGGACTCTAACCCTGGGTTGAGGCTCGGGCTGGTTGGGCTATCGTTGGCCGTACCCCGGCAACGCGGGCACCTGATCCAATTTTCGATGGATTAGAAGCGTCTGAGTGAGGCACATTAAGAAGTTGGATCTGTACACCAAACCTGTACACCAAAGGATGCAAAAGCACCCTCAAAACACCCAATGAATCCGCAGGTAAATGATTGCAAACACTGCGCAGGTGTGTGTGTTTGCAGAATCCAGAGTCTGGAGTCCTACCAATTGGACGACCTCCCAGCCGATGGGAGACTGCAGGAAGTAGCAGAAGCAAGGAAAGGATTCGCACCCGCACTTCAACCTTTCTAGAGTAAACGGGACTACTGCCTCCGTCAACTTGCGCCACCCCTTTCGCGAACAGCGCGGCATCCTTCAACGCAAAAAGCCGCTAAATGCCATGAAATTTGGCGGTTGCAGGATCACGGTGGCCATGGTATTTTCCCCGAACCCAAGAGTTCCGAGTGCCGCCGGGGTGGCAATTCGGATCGCTGATTCGCAGCTTGGACCTGACCCTAGTTTGCAAAAATGTGGGCCTGAACGTATCGTTTCCCGGGATGAAAATCTCTAAAGCTAGAGGAAACCTTGTTTAAGTTGCGCAATTGTATGTTTTTCCCCGGCAATCGAATCGGCCCGTCCCTCTTACTCGGTGCATGTCTTCTGATCCCCGGTGCGGCTTTGGCGCAAGCCCCGGCAGGTGCAGGCACGGGAACCACGTCGGCTCCGGATTCGCCACAGCCCAAGGCGGCTGGCAACTCCAATCCTGCAATGGACACAACCACCCGCTTCGTTGGCTACATGACCAACCGGTCGATCGTCTTCCCGGATATCGCCACCAGCGAGGGCCCGATGACCACGGGCGAAAAATTCCGCCTGTTCGTGAACCAGAGCATTTCCCCTCCCTACATTCTGGCATCCGGGATCAGTGCCGCTTACAACCAGGCCAGAAATAGTCCTCCAGCCTATGGCCAGGGCTGGAACGCTTATGGAAACCGTTACGGTGAATCAATCGCGAGGGCTGCCTCCAACGCCTTTTTCGGCAATTTTGTATTTGCGTCGATGCTGCATCAGGACCCGCGGTTTTATCCGCAAAACCGCCCCAGCTTTTGGGGCAGCGCGAAGTATTCGGCGCAACGCGTTTTTGTTACTCGCACCGATTCGGGAAGAGACACGTTCAACAGTTCCGGCATTTTGGGCACTTGCGCGGCAGAGGGATTGGCCAACGCGTATTTGCCGGCCTCCGAACAAACGGCCGCGAAGAATGTCGAGCGCGTCGGAACAGACCTGGCGTGGCGATTCGCCGGAAACATGTTCAAGAATTACTGGCCCACCATCTTTCACGATCTGGGATTGAACCGGCTGAAGGTGATTCCCGATCCAGGTTCGTCAGGGATTCAGTAACCGCGCCGAAAAGTTAAACGATCTGCGCAAGCGCGCTGCGAACCGCATTCACTATTCCCTTTCCAGGTGTTTCCGGGCAACCTCCAATTCCTTAAGTTCACGTGGCGTCAATTTCGGATACTCCAGGTCCATGCGGTCCAGCGTGTCCACGATTGTGGCCACCACCAGAAGCCGGCTGAACCATTTGTTGTCCGCCGGCACGATCACCCATGGCGCATGTTCCGTGGCCGTGTTGCGAATCATCTTTTCGTACACATCCTGGTAATCGTTCCAGTATTCGCGTTCGTGCAAATCGGCCGCCGAAATCTTCCAGTATTTGTCTTTGTTGTTCAAGCGCTCCAGAAAGCGCCGCTTTTGTTCTTTCTTGGAGAGATGAAGAAAGAATTTGCAGACGGCGATTCCGTTTCGCGAAAGGTAACGTTCGAAAGCGCAGATGTCCTCAAAGCGGCCTCTCCAGAAGTGGTCTCCTTGTACGGAGCCTGGCAAGCGTTCTTTTTCCAGATACTCCGGATGAACACGAACCACCAACACTTCTTCATAGTAAGAGCGATTGAAAATGCCGATTTTCCCGCGTGGCGGCATACAGCGATTCGTACGCCACAGAAAATCATGCGCCAGCTCCTCGGTCGAAGGAGACTTAAAGGAGTGAACATCCACGCCCTGGGGATTCACGCCAGACATTACGTGTTTGATGGTGCTGTCTTTTCCGGCCGCGTCCATCGCTTGAAACACCAGCAATAATCCCCATTGGCCTTGCGCATAAAGCACCTGCTGAAGATCGGCAAGCAAGGATACGCCCTGCTCCAGCCATTGCTTGGCCTCCGGCTTGTCCTCGGAATTGAGGTGGTGCGTATCGTCCGGACGATAATCCTTGAGGCGAAATTCCTTCCCCGACGTGACGACGTACGGCTGGATGAACTTATGGACATTTTTCAGCTTGGGCTTTGCCATTATCGCTCCTGGTAAAAATTGCCTTTCTCGCGGAAAAAGACGAAGGGCGGAAACCGTGCGAGGCCAGTCGAGGCGCAGCCCGCATGATGACATCGATATCGCGCTGGACACAAGATGGGCCGGTGTCCCAGCGTCATTCTTGGTTGACGGGGTGGTGTCCCCGGCTTTAAAACCGCCAATCGTACAACTTTATTTGGCGCTCGGCGGCGGTTGGAATCTGACTGACGCCGATTGGCAGAAACACACGGTAACGCCCGCAGCTACGAATTCCCCGAGCAAGATTCCCTGATTTTGATTGTTCTTCCTGCGGCTAACGCGGGACTTTCTTCATTTTGCCGCGATCGATCGCATACTCATCGCCGCCCCATTGCACCCGGTTGGATCCAAAGCTGGCGAGCCAGACAATGAAATGAATGGCATCGCGCAGCGGCACCAGCCACAATGTGCGCCGCACAACTTCGTCACCAATACCCCAAACGCCCACCGTCCACGCAAGCGTCAGCCGCAACACGAGATACGCGCCAAGATATGCGGCCGCGATCCATCCGCTGGGCGCCACCAGCGCGGCCGCCACGGCCCATGGCAGGCCATGCGTGACGATCAAACCGAAAAACGAAGCAGGACGCACCAATCTCACCGTTCGCGCCCAGCGCAACTGATGCTGCCAGAAATCCTGAAAGCGCTCCGCCGGATACATGGTCCACACCGTTTCGCGCGACAACAACACCTTGCCCCCCGCTTCATGGATGCGATTCCCGATTTCGTAGTCGTCGGCAAGATAATCCGCGAATCCCTCGTATCCACCAATCTTCCCCAGCCAACTCTTGCTCGTGGCTACGGACGCGCCCAAAGCGAACGTTACACCTTCCATCCAGTCGGCCACCAAGGCCCCCGCAAAAAAATCGCTTGCCGTACCCACAGCCTCAAGCTCCGCCGGCAAATTCGGCTGCGCGATCGCCCGATAAAAACAACTGACAACGCCGACAGACGTGTCGGCAAATGGCGCCAGCACTTCGCGTAAGTAATTGGGCCCGACGCGCACGTCGCCGTCGCTCTGCACCAGAAAATCGTGTTGCGCCTCCTTCGTCAGCAAGGCCAGATTGTTCACTTTGCGGTTTGTGCCAAGCTGAGGAGCTCCGGAAAGCACGCGAATGCTCCGTTGGGGAAACTCAGCAATAAGTTGCTGAATGACGGGCACTGCCGGATCGGTCATTTCATTTACACAAAATAGAATCTCGTAGTTTTCGTAATCCTGACGGCAGAAACTGCAGAAATTCTCATACGACGCAAAATCGACTCCGCGCACGGGCTTCAATATGCTCACCGGAGGCCGGAAGTCCGCAAGCGTCTTTTTTCTTTCCTTAGTGAAGAAGCGGATAGCCGCCGCGATCGCCACAAGGTAATAAGCAAGCGGCGCAATCGCGAGCAACAGGACGATCAGGCGCCAGATGGCGATATGCGGCATCATTTTTCGCTAGCGTACACTGTGGCATCACCTGGACCCAAACGCGAATAAACACAGGCAATCCTCCAGGTGATTGCCTAATTCCCGCCCGTAAGCAGCACCAGCGTGACCCCGGCACACACCATCACCACGCCTAACCATCGCTTCACGGAAATTTTTTCTTTCAACAAGTACTTTGCCCCGAATGTTCCGACCACGTAGTTGAACGCCGACGCGGGAATCACCACGCTGAGCGGCGCCCAAGAGAACAAGATCAACAGAGAATAAAAGGACGCCCCCAGAAGCGGCACTGCAAACCAAACCCAGCCATTCCGCATGGCTTTGCCGATAAAACGCAGCAGCGCCATCGGCCGGAAGCTTTCCGGCTCTCCCACCTGCTTCATTCCGTAAGTCATGGCGATTTCGCCGCCGGTGCTGCAGCAAATAAAAAACACCAGCATCGCGCCGACTTTGATCACGGCGTCACCGCCGCCCTCGGTTCGGTGGTGCTCGGATGCGTCTGACCCACCAGCAAAACACCTGTCACGATCAGGACTACCCCGATCCACCGCTGAGTATTCACAGCTTCATGGAGGATGGTGACGGCAAGCACCGTCTGCACCGCGTAGCCGAACGCGCCCGCCGGCATCACGTAGCTGTAGTCCGCCCAACTCACGGCGGTCATGTAGCAGAGCGTAAAACCAATTAGAAAGAAAATGCCCAGCCAGATTGTGCCGTTATGAATGGTGGAAAGTAAGGCGTGCCAGATCCCCGGGCCGGAGATTTGCACCGCGCCAATTTGCAGCATGCCCCGTTTCAGCATGAGGTCGCCCGTATTGGCGCACACCACCATCAGCAAGACCATTAAGAGGGTCTTGATTCTGAGCCTGTGCTCGTGACTCATTTTTTCTGGCTTAGTCGTTCCCGCTGGCCGAAGAAGTTCCAGACACTGTCACCATGGTCTTCGGCGTGTCTCCGCCGTTTTGCACCCACTTCAGGCGTTCCGCGCGCAATTTCAAGAAGTCCGTAGCCTCGTGGTACAAGCGCTTCCGCTCATGGCTGTCCCACAGGGCGTCTTTGACGATGCGCCACACGACCTTGGGACGGAAATAATATTCGTCGTAGAAGCGCGTCACACCCGCCATCATGTCCGCCTTGGACAGGTGCGGGAACTCAATGTGCGGCAACTGGTGGCCGCCCTTGTCCGCCAACGCTTCCACGCGCAAAAAACCTTCCTTGGACATCTGCTCGTGAAGCTCCGTGCCGGGCATGGCGTGCGCGAGAGAAACCTGGATGGTCTCGCAATCCAATTCCTTCGCAAAATCGATGGTCTTGTTGATGGTGTCCTTGGTTTCCCCGGGCAAGCCGATGATGAAGTCGCCGTGCACCTTGATGCCGACCTTCTTGCAGTTCTTCATGAACTCCCGGGCCATCTCAATCGTGGCGCCCTTCTTAATGTTCTTCAGAATCTGCGCGTCGCCGGACTCGAAGCCCACGATGAACAGGCGTGCGCCGCCATCGGCCATCGCCTTCAATTCTTCATACTTGCTGTGGCAACGGGCCGTGCAGGACCACTGGAACTTCAGTGGCTTGAACTTCCGGCTCATTTCGATAGCGCGATCCTTGCGGATATTGAAGGTATCGTCGTCGAAGAAGATTTCTTTCATCTGTGGAAAGTAGCTCAGCGCGTTCTTCACTTCCTGAACCACGTTGTCCACCGAACGAACGCGCCAGGCGTGCCCGGAGAGCGTCTGCGGCCACATACAGAAGGTACACAACGCCGGGCAGCCTCTCGTGCTATAGAAGGAAACGAAGGGATTCAGCAGGAACGGAACGTTGTAGCGCTCGATCTGCAAGTCGCGCTTATAAATGTCCGTGGCAAATGGCAGCGCATCCAGCTCTTCGGTATGTAGCTGCGGCCGTGGGGCGTTGTGAACGATCTTCCCATCTTTCTTATAACTGGCCCCCAGAATGTCGCTCAGCGGCTTCCCGTGGGCAAATTCGGCCACGGCGTGATCAA
Source organism: Candidatus Acidiferrales bacterium (assembly GCA_963701055.1). Taxonomy (GTDB): domain Bacteria; phylum Acidobacteriota; class Terriglobia; order Acidiferrales; family UBA7541; genus Acidiferrum. The sequence continues at coordinate 4,659,278 of OY969563.1, forward strand.
ATTCACCGCGCACGATGAAGTCAATGTCCTCGCTCGCGTTCAAAGTCTCATCTGGCCGGATATGGCCGTGCGGCCCGACGAAGGCCACCTTCATCGACGGATTGGATTCCTTGATCTTCCGCAGCAGCTTGACGTCGCTTTCGAAGCCCACCGTGGAAGTGAACAGAATCAGGAACTCATAATCCTTGGCGATCTCAACGGTTTGCTGCCAATTGATCTTGTGGGGAGAAGCATCGAGCAGCCGGCTGCCGGGAATCAGTCCCGCAGGATAGCTCAGCCAAACGGGAAACCAGTAAGATTCGATCTCGCGGGTAGCAGGCCACCGCGAACTCGCTCCGCCGTCGAAATTCTCGAAGCTCGGCGGATTCAAAAGCAATGTCTTTAATACATCAGGCATTCGTCACCCTCAGAGTGATCCAGATTCCATCCAACACTCATCCGGGCGGCCACACAATGGCCTGCGGCCCGGTTTCGAGACCTATCAGGTCTAGATAATAGTTTACCGGAGTTGGTTGCATCCGGTCACGCCTTTCTGCCAAAAACGCCAAAGATGCATCCAACGGCTAAATCATGCATTAGGTGGCACTTGCGAAGAGAGCGTCGCCCCGACTGCGCTAAGCCTTCAGAACGGCGTCCGTAGCATCCGACAAGATGTTCCAGATCCGATCGATCCAATCGCGGTGCTCGGGCTTCATCAGCACTGAGCGAAGGCATGTCAGACTTGTTCGGTCCTCTTTCATCACCCCGCCGCCTCCTGCAAAAAACTTTAGCGGCAATTCCGCCACGGCAAGATGCAAATTCCTGCTCGCGGCGGCATCGAAGATCTTCCTGCTCAGTACGGACGATTGGCTGACACTTTCGGCCCGCGGCGCAAAAATAACGATGTCCAGTTCCGGCGCGAAGCCTGCGACAAATCGATTGTCGTTTGAAATTCTCCGGTGAAAATGCAGCGCCGCCTCCCGGCAACGTTGCAGCCCTTTGGCAAACTCTCCACCTCGTTCCAGCGGCAAAAGCGCCTGGGTCGCCCATAGGGCAACGGCCGCCGCACCGGGCCGCGAACATTCCAGGCTGATCTCGCCAAGGTGCAGTTCCTTCGAACTGAAATACGTGTACGGCGAATCGTGTCGATAGAGTTGCCCGACACTGGGATCGCGAAACAGCACACACCCACAGCCATACGGTTGCAAACCGTGCTTATGGGGATCGATCACGATCGAGTCCGCATCAGGCAGACGATCGAACGCTGTGCGCGCCCCCGAGGCAAGATTTCCCGCCAATCCAAAATATCCGCCATAGGCAGCGTCGCAATGCACGCGAAATCCGTGAATCTGGCGCAGCGCAAGAATTTCCCCGAGTGGATCGACGGAACCGGTTGCAGTCGTGCCCATGGTGACCACCACAGTTCCCACGCCACCCTTGTTTAAGCGCTTTTTCAGCGCGTCCAGATCCATTTGCGCGCGGTCATCGCATGGAATCGATTCGAATGGAAGTTTCAGCACGCCGCTGATCCGGCTGTGCGTGTAGTGCGCCTGCTCGCTCGCCAGAATGATTTGTCCTGGCATCAACTGCCCGGCCACCCAGAGCGCTTCCAGGTTGGCCATCGTGCCGCCGTTCGTCAGGTGTCCAAGATGTTGGTCCCAGCCGAACATCTTTGCCAGAGCCTGAACCGCCTCCTTTTCCATCGCCGAAGAAGCGCGCCCGCCATCGAGCGCATGATTATTCGGATTGATGCACTGCGCCAAGGCGTAGGCTAAATGCGCCACAGGATGCGGCGGCTTCAGCATTTGCCCAGCATAGAGCGGATGAAAATAAGGATAGTTGTCCTGCAACCGCTCGGCGGTCGCGATCAGCACTTCGGCGATTCGGCCGCTCGCGGGTGTCTCCATGTTTGCGGTTGGGAGCGAACTAAACCCGGCATCCAGCTTTTCCACGGCGCGCCGAAGAAGCTCTAAACTATCTTTCTCGAGCATGCGTTTTTATTCCAGCGCCTTGTCGAGCTGGCCCGCTGTGCGCAAAAGCTCCAATTGGGCCTGCTGGCGCTGGAAATTCGCGTCCAGAAACGCCATCCACTTTTCGTTTTCGTCCAGCCTGGCTCTTTCCACTTCGCGTAAATTCGCTTTGCCCTCGCCAAATTGCGACTGCAACACTTGCAGGTTTTGCTGCGCCAACTGCAATTCCAGCCGCGCCACTTCCTTGGCTGCTTCCATTTCCTGCACCTTCTTCGAGCGCTGCCGCACTTCCGCGCTCACCTGCGTGCGCTTGCTGGCAAGGTTTATTTTCGCCGCGTCCAGGCTGGCTTGGGCCAAAGCCACGTTTGCGCGCGTCTTGGAACTGAAGATCGGCACGTTAACGTTGATGCCCGCGTTAAGGTTGTTGATCGTAAAATTGTTATAGATTTCTGAATAGTTTCTGAAATTGTACTTCGCCAGGATGTCGTAGATCGCCACCAGCTGCAGCGTCGGCCAATAACCTTTTTTCTCGCCTTCCAGGCGGAATTCTTTCGCCTTTACGTCGGACTCCGCGAACGCCAGGCTGGTGTTTCCCTGCGAAGCGAGCGCAATCAGGTTGGCGCCTTCTTGTTCCGCGGAACCCGGCAAATCCTCCGGCGTGACTTGGAAGGGTTGGTCTGGCGCCAGCCCAAGCTGGTCGCGCAGGTACACTTCCAGTTCATCCTGCCGCCCTTCCAGTTGCAGAATGCGCTGCACAACTTGCGCCTTGGTCAGCTGGGCCTTAGTTACTTCCGTAGGCAGTTCAAAACCTTCGCCCTGACGCTCCTGCGTCACGTCCACAATTTTTTCCGCGCTGTCCTTTTCCTTGCGGAGCAGGTCGAGAGAGTGCCGCACCTTCACGAGTTCCAGATAAGAAGTCGCCACATGATCGATCACATTGTTCCGTGTCTCTTCCAACCGGAAACGTTGCGCCTTCGCTTGTTCCTGCTGTTCTCTTGCCAAACCACGCAACGGCCCGTTGAACACCTCTTCCGTATAGGTAAGACTGAAAATCGAAGGAGGGCGCCCGCCCGGCGTTTCCGGCAAGCCATACGTATACCCAGCCCCGGAACCAGCGTAAAGATTCGGCAGGAACTCCGCCTTTGTGAGATTCGCGGAATTATCCGCCACGCGCGACTGGATCTTTGCCAGCTGAATATCCTTGCTGTTTTGCAGCGCCAGATCGAGGCTGCGCTTCAACGTCAGAATCATCGGCGCGGACGCGTCCCCGCTGTCCGCCGCGCTCTGCGCCCACAACGGCGCGCAGGCTCCCGCAAAACATAGAATTGCGCATGCCACACAACGTTTCCAAGGCATAAGTTCTCCTCCTGCTGCCCCCGCCCGCTACTCTGGCTTTTCCTACTCGTACCTAAGAGATTCCACTGGATCCAGCTTCGCGGCCTGATTCGCCGGCAACCATCCGAAGAACAAGCCCGTCAAACTCGAAACCAGAAATGCCACAACCACGCTCCACCCGGCAATGGGCACACGCAGATTGCCCGGCAAAAGTTGCTGCACTCCGACGGGAATCGCCAGGCCAATCAAAATTCCAATGACCGCGCCGCCACCGCTGATCAGGAACGCCTCAATCAAAAATTGCCCCATGATTTCTTTTCTTGACGCGCCAATCGCTTTTCTCACGCCGATTTCGCGTGTTCGTTCTCTCACCGTAACCAGCATGATGTTCATGATCCCCACGCCGCTGATCAACAGCGCGATGCACGCGATGACCAGCAGCATGATCGTCAGCCCAAGGGATATATTTTTTGCCGCCGCCAGAATTCCGGTCAGTGTCTGCACATTCCATTCCGCTTCGGGAGGGTGCCGGCTCCTCAGGAGCTCTCTCACGCGTCTCTCCACAACGGAAACTCCTTCCGGCGTGGCGGCGGCCGCCTGCAACGTCCCCACGTGATAATCTCCCGTGAAATATTTAATCAACGGGAATGGGATGATCACCGTTTCCTTTTGAATTTCAGACATGCCATACGTGGAGCTGCGCTCGTGAAAAACTCCGATGACCGTAAACGTCATATCGCCGAGCCGCAGTTCGCGCCCAATCGGATTCTCCAGGCCAAACACGCGGACCGCCAGATCCCAGGTGATGATGCAGACCTTATCTCGAGTCTCCATATCGCCGGAATCAAAGTAACGGCCACGCGTGATAACCAGGCGGCGAATTGCCTGGTAGCCATCCGTCACTCCAATCAAGGTGACTGGGCGCTCTTGTCCGTTCACGACCACAATCATGGGAATGTCGGTGAGGCCGGCGCTGGCAACCAGGTTTGGAATGGTGGCCCTTACTGCCGAAAGATCGTCCAGCGTGAGCTCGTGGCTCAACGGCTGCGCCTTGCCCGGCCGCTTTACCAGTTCCACCCAAACCAGGTTCGATCCCACCGCTTCGATCTGCGAAATCACGAATTTCTGGCTGGTCAGCGCCACCGTCACAACCAGAACAATCGAGGCGCTACCAATAATGACGCCGATGGAGGACAAGATGGCGCGCAGCTTGTTCGCTCGCAGCGCGTCCACGGCCACCGTCAATGTTTCCCTGAATTGCATTCCCGGTTGTTCCGCCACAGCGGGATTCACTGCCCGCTCAGCTGCTTGAGTCCATCCTGAGCCGGCTTGTACTTGGAATTCAGCTTCAGCGCTTCCTGATATTCACTTTTTGCCTGCGCTGAATTTTTCTGCGCGGCGTAAAGGCGCCCCAGCCAGTAATGCGCTTCCCACGGACGCGGATAAGTGGAGCGCATCGGCTCTGCGGCCAAATATTGTTTCAACAGCTGTTCTGCCTCGGGATATTTCTGCGCGGTCAAAATCCAGCCAATGGCGCGGTAATACTTCACCCGAGGATCGTTCGGCGCCAGGGCTTCGCCCGCTGTGGCAACCTGCAGCAACTTGTCGCCTTGCCCGCGCTGGCGAAAATAGTCGCCGATATCGAAAATACGGTCGGCGGTCTTCGGCTTGCCCTCCAGAGCCTTTGCGTATTCCACATCGGCCGCGGCGTAATCCTTCTTTTCCGCCTTGCAGACGCCTTCCGCGAAGTGGCCTTCGGCCGGGTCCAGCGCCATCAGCTTCTGGATCAGCGCCTGCCCTTTATCTTCTCCGCCGCCCACCATGGAAGGCGCGGTGCAATCGTATTCGATCAGATCCTGCTGCGCGTCAAAATTGTGTTCATTCAGCTGGACCGCGGTTTCAAATTCCTTTTGCGTTTTACGCGCCCAGGAATACGCGCTCAACATGCCCGCGTGGCCAGCTTTGCCCCCATACGCTTCGCCCAGGATCTGGTGATAAACCGAATTTTTCGGATCTATGGCAACGGCCTTCTCTGCGGCACTGACGGCATGGTCGTATTGATTGGATTCCAGGTAAGCCTTTGCCAGCAGCAACTGGATATCCCCGTTCGAAGGTTCCTTGGCCGCGGCCGTTTTCAGAAGCTCAATGGCCTGGTTGTATTCGCCCTTGTCATACGCGGATCGCGCAGCATCCATCGAATTCGTTTGCGCAACGCTCGGCATTCGCCAGACGAGCAGGCAAAGCGCCGCGGCGAAAATCGTCTTATAGCTCCGCATCCTTCTCGCCTTTAACATTGGAATTGTCCATGTTCACCACTTTCACCAGCATCCCGTCTTTCAATTCCACATCTCCCGGTAGAGCCACCACCTCATCGGTCTGCAACCCGCTTATAACTTCAAAATTCGTGGCATCCGCGATGCCCACCTGAATTTCGCGTTTTTCCAGCCGCGCATTGCCCACGCCGCTCTTCACCACGAACACGTACCGTTTCCCGTTTTCGGTTTCCACAGCTCCGCGCGGAACAGTGATGACGTCCCTTCGTTCCTTGGAATTGATCCTTACGTTCACATTAGTGTTGGGAAGAAGCTGCAATTTGTCGTTGTCCACGGAGCACAACAGCTCTCCCACGCTGCGCGATCCGCGCGCCACTACTTGCTTGGGAATGATTTCGGTTCTTCCCTGCCACGAGACATTGGGCAGTGCGTCCCAGGTGATTTTCACTGGCAAGTCCGGCTCCAGGCCGCCAAGATCGGGCTCATCGACGAATGCCCTCACCCTTACTTTGTGCAGATCGGCCATTTCCGCCAGCAAATCGCCGGTCTTCACGTAATCGCCCGTTTTCACCGGCAACGAATACAAAGTGCAATCGACGGGCGCGGTGATTCTTCCCTGGCGCACTTTGTCTTCCAGCGCGGCCACATCGCTTTGCTCTTGCTGCACGGCCAGCGCGGCCTGCGAAGCGTCCAGGCTCACCTGGTGCGCGAACTCCTGTTTCGCAGCGGCATACTTCTCCACGTCGGCTTTGGCTTTCGCTAGCAACAGATCATTCGCCGCAAGTTCGTCCTTGGTGGCGGCGCCTTGCGCAAGCAAATGTTCCAGGGAATCGTGCTGGTGCTGCAAGCGGTCCCGGTCGGCCTGGGCTTTCGCCAAATCGCCGGCGATCCGTGCCGCGTCGTCAGGCCTGCCGCCAGTCTGGGCTGCCTGCAAGTTGTGCTGTGACTGCAGCAACTTCACCTTGGCCGCCGCAAGTTGTGCCGCCGCTTCTTTGACGTCCAGCGTGATCAGCAACTGCCCCTTCTTCACGTTCTGCCCTTCGGTGGCATACACCTTTTCAACGAAAGTATCCGACTGCGCACGGACGGTGTAAGGCGATATCGGCTCAACCTTGCCGTTGCTGCTGATCGAAGACGTGATGCTCTGCCGCACCGGCTTGCTGGCCGAGATTTTCGCCACCGGCTGCCGTCCGCTGACGCGAATCAGCACAAACGCAACCACCGCCGCCAGGGCGAGGAGCAACAGCGTGCGGTTTCTCAACTTCCTATCCATAAGCTTCGTTAATCTTTCCTTCGTTGCACATAAGCGCCGTGGCCCCGCTTCGGCGGAGGTGCAGCGCCGGGAAAACTCTTGCGTTGAGCGAGCTTGCTGGCCGGTTTCTGGTGGCGGAGGCCTGCTAACCTAAAGTCTATCAGGAGGTTACTCCATTTCTCTACAGACTTCCCGCTTGCGGCTGCACTTTCTGATGCCCGCCCGAAAGCGCCTGGATGCCGCCCGCCCGTTGAACGCGGCACGCATGATAGAATGCCGCCATGAATCAAGCCTCCGATGCGCCGGCGAAGATCATAGAAAAGGATGCGGCAACGTCCCGCGGGGCCGCCCCGGGTTACGTTCACCGCGTTTGCACCCAGTGCAACAATGTCTTTCGTGTGCCCGCTGACAAGTTCGATGCGAAGCAGTGCCCAAAGTGCCACAAGGGATAATTCCCCGGGCACGCATTGATCCGATCGTTTGTCGATATTTTCCTGGCCGGCTTTGCGTACTCAAAATCAGCGGCCGGTTTCCCTGTTATCGGTTCTAACTGTGAGAGGAAGATTCCATGATTGAAGCGCGTGGTCTGGTCAAGGACTTTCACGACAAAAAACGCGGCAAAATTCGCGCGGTGGATCACGTGAGCTTCACCTGCAAACCGGGCCAGATCTATGGTTTGCTGGGAGCCAACGGCGCCGGAAAAACCACCACGCTGCGCATGCTGGCCACTATCCTGGAACCCACGGATGGCACCGCCGTGGTTTGCGGCCACGATGTGATCGACGATCCGGAAAAGGTTCGCGCCTGCGTGGGGTTCCTTTCCACCGCGACCGCGCTCTATCCCAGGCTAACTTCCCAGGAGATGGTGGAATATTTCGGCCGGCTCAACGGCCTGGACGAAGCCACGCTGAAGAAACGACTGGATGATATTTTCGCGCGCCTGGACATGAATTCCTTCCGCGACACGCGTTGCGACAAGCTTTCCACGGGAATGAAGCAGAAAACCTCCATTGCCCGCACGCTCATTCACGATCCCGACGTGATGATTTTCGATGAACCCACCAGCGGCCTGGACGTAATGACCGCCCGGACCATCATCGGGTTCATCCGCGAGTGCCGCCAGCGCGGCAAGACCGTGATTTTCTCCACGCACATCATGAGCGAAGTGGAAAAGCTTTGCGACGTGATCGGCATCATCCAGTCCGGCAAACTGCTCGCCGAAGGCTCCCTTGCGGAGCTTCGCGATCGCTATCGGGAACAGGACCTGGAGGAAATCTTCGTCAAGATCGTCGCCCCGCTCTACGCCGGCCAGGAGAATAACTGACATGAACCTCCGCAACATCGCGACCGTCTATCGCAAGGAACTCCGCGAAGCGCTGCGCGACCGCCGCACGCTGATTTCCACGCTGATTGTGCCGCTGATCATTTTCCCCCTGCTCAGCGCCGGATTGGGCGCGGCGATATCGACTTTGATTGGGAAGGCCAAGGAGGAAATTCCCTCGGTGATGATTCTCGGCGGAGAAGATTCGCCGCAAATCCTGGCAGAGTTGTGCGGGTCAAGCAAGATCAAGATTGTCCCCACGGCTCCGAACTGGAAAGACCAGATCGTCAACAAGGAAATTCGCGCCGCCGTCGAAATTCCCATCGGCTTCCAGAGCGACGTGACGCAGCAAAAACCCGTGACTGTGCTCATCCACAATTACGAGGGCGACCTGAAATCCGGCATCGCCACCGATAACATCCAGAAGGCCCTGGAGGCTTATCGCGATCGCGTCGTGCACGACAGCCTTTCCGCGCGCAACATTCCCGATTCCATGCTGAAGCCGTTTGAAGTGAAGGAAAACAACGTGGCCCCGTTGGAAAAAGTCGGCGCCGCGGCATTCGGCGGCCTGATCGGTTACATGGTCATCCTGCTTTGCCTGGTGGGCAGCATGTATCCCGCCATTGACCTGACCGCGGGTGAGAAAGAGCGCGGCACCATGGAAACCATTCTTTCCAGCCCGATCGACCGAGTGGATCTGGTCTTCGGCAAATTTTTTCTGGTGCTCACCGCCGGCCTGGTCACCGCGGCGCTTTCCGTAACGTCCATGGGCGTGTCCTTCGCCGTGCTGGAACACCTCCACGCATTCGACAGCGCGGGAGCGGATGCCGCCGCGCAGATGCAACTGCACATTCACTTCGCGACGGTCATCTCAATTTTCGTGATGGTCTTGCCTGTGGCGGTGCTCTTCGCCGCCGGGCTCATGACCGTGGCGCTTTTTGCCAAAAGTTATAAGGAAGCGCAGAGCTACATCAGCCCGCTGATGTTCGTGGTGATTATTCCCGCCGTGGCCGCCATGTTGCCGATTGACCTCACGGCCAAACTCGCGCTGGTTCCGATCCTCAATGCCAGCTTGCTCTGCAAAGAACTTGTCACCGGCACATACCACTGGAATTTCATCGCCATTATTTTTCTGTCCACGTGCGTCTACGCCGGCGCCGCGCTTTTCCTTGCCGTGAAAATGTTCCAGCGCGAAGACGTGCTCTTCCGCTCGTGATCGCTTACGCTGTGATTCTTGCGGAATTACTCCAAGCGGAGATTTGCGGTTTTTCCCTTCTCTTCGTGGAACGGAACGAATCCGCCCGATTTTTGTACCTAAATAGCCACCTATGCGCCTGCGAATTCTTCGTATTCTTCTCATCCTTCTTCTCGCACCCTCCCTTATTGCCATCGTCATCGGCTGGCTGCTCGCGCCTTCGTTCCTCCATCCCATACGCCGCCCGCTTACCCCCGACCTTGTCCAGCAGGCCGACGCTTGCTTCGCGCAAATCGGCGTGCGTCGGGAAGCATTCGACGTTCACGCGCCCGATGGCGTTCTTCTTCGCGGCTGGAAAGTCCGCGCCGCACATCCCAACGGTTCCTGGGTCCTGCTGTTTCATGGGGTCGCCGACAACCGTATGGGCGTGCTGGAACATGCGCTGATCCTGCTTCGGGCGGGTTACGGCGTCACGCTAATGGATGCGCGCGCTCATGGCGAAAGCGGCGGCGCGATGGGAACTTACGGCTGGCTGGACCGCGCCGATACGCGCAGCATTGTCGACGCGCTGGTGGCCCAGGAACATCCGGCGCATATTTTTGCCTTGGCAGAATCCATGGGCGCGGGAATCGCACTGCAATCCGCTGCCGCCGACCCGCGCATCGAAGCAGTAGTAGCGGAATCCTCGTTTGCGAGCTTGCGAGAGGGATCCTACGACTACGCCGGGCTGCAGAAATATCCCTGGCTCGGGAAAACGCACCTCATGCATTAAAGAAGATTGATGTATCAAGACTGCCGAATGAAAAGAATGAACTAAGACTGGCGCTCCAAGACGTCCGTGCGAAGGCCGATGCGGGATACGGTCGCGCTACGCCACCCGCCGGGGGGCTGCGTTTCGGTCTATGTCGCGTTCGTGGCCTTCTGCCTGCGCCTGCCACTCCTCGCTGAGCCGCCGAACCGTATCCCGCATGCGCACCGCCAATTCCGCGATGGTTTCCAGGCGAATCCGGGCTTGTTCGGGCAGATCCAGATTCTTGCGCTGCAGTTCCGCCAGCAGCAACTCGGCGTTGCCCAGGATCCCCGTCAGCGGGTTGTTCAATTCGTGACGCAAGATCGCGCCAAAATCCATTTGCTCTTCTTCCGGGACTTTTTCGTCAACGGCTCTGTCGTGCGTGACGAGGTCGCACGTGATGTCTTGGTTCGCTGCTTCCGGTTCCCTCATGGACTCTTCCAGTTCACAAGCCCCTTTCTACGGCGTTTCCTGTTATGACCTGGCAGCTTGCACATTTCTCCGCAACATCTCGCGCACCGCCAGCGCGAGTTCTTCGACACGGAATGGTTTAGCGACGTGGGGAAGATGCTGCCGCTCCAGAAAATCGTGCGTGCGCTGGCCGATGGCGTCGCCAGTCACGAATAAGACATGCTCGCTCAGGGGATTGTGAAGCTGTTCCAGCGCTGCAAAAAAGTCTTGGCCATCCATCCCGGGCATGTTTACATCGCAGATCGCCAGGTCGTAGATCGCCTTCTGCGTAGCCTCCAGCGCTATTTGCCCGTCGGGAAACACGTCAACCTCCATGCCCTGTTCCCCCACGACGTCGGCAATCAACACCGCCACGGTCGGTTCGTCTTCCACCACCAGCACGCGCAGCGCCTTGTGGTCCGGTTCCGCCAGGGCGTGTTCCTGTTTGCGCGACTCTTGGTTGTGCAATGCCTTGTTGTGCGATGGCTTGTTGTGTGATGCTTCGTTGCTCGATACTTCCCTTTGCGGCGCTTCCCCTGCTTCCTTGCCCGCGGGAAGTTCCACCACGAACCGGGAGCCGCCTCCCGGAAGAGAATCCACGCTGATGTTGCCGCCATGTTTGCGCACAAAGCCACTGACAATGGCGAGCCCCAGGCCCGTACCCTTTCCCGGCGGCTTGGTGGTGACAAAAGGATCGAAAATCCGCGGCTGCAGCGCTTTGGGAATGCCGGGTCCATCGTCGTGCACTTCCAGCTTCACGTGACCGGGCCGCGCCGTTGCCGTGCGCAAGGTCAATACGCTTCCTTTGCCGCTGTCCTGCATGGCCTGCTGCGAATTTTCCAGCAGGTTCAGCAGCACCTGTTGCAACTGCCCGAAATCGCCCTTTACCCGCGGAAGATTTTTCTCGGTTTCGATCTCGATGCGCAATCCTTTTGCGGCCAGCGACGTTTTCTGCAGTTCCGCGGTGTTTTCCACCAGCTCGTTGAGGGACATCCAGCACATTTCCGCGCGGGTTTCGCGGGGAAAGTTCAACAACTGGCGGACGATGCCCGCGGCGCGTTCGGCCTCGCGCAGGATCTGCGCGGCGTCCGCGGCATGGCTGCTTCCCCCGTCCCGCTGCGCCATCCGCTGCGCATTGCCGAGAATGGTGGTCAGTGGATTGTTCAGTTCGTGGACGATGCGCGTCACGCGTTGCCCGAGCGACGCCAAAGTCTCCGTCCGCGCCATCCGCGATTGGAACGAACGCCACGCGGAAGCGATGCGGTAGACCTCCACGCGGCCGAACGGTTGGCTCAAAGTCAGCGGTTGACCCAACGGTTGACTCAAAGATTGACCCAAAGATTGACCCAGCTTTTGTCCTGGCGATGCCGCTGAAGGACCGGCAATCGGGCGCGTGTAGCGCTCGATCGTCTGCGGCACCGGCCTGGCCATCTCCCACTCATCCTGGCCTTCGTGTGCGTGGTCCTCCGCCAGCGCGCGCCACGCCGCCGCGAATCGTTCCGGTTCGGCCGCATTCTTTGCCGCCGCCTGGATGAAATCCCGCAGTGTGCACAGGCCTTTGCTCTCCTCTTCGCCGAGCCCTAGAATGCGCAGAAACATGGCGTTTCGCGCCAGAATTTCGCCGCGGCCATCAAATACCGCGACGCCTTCCTCCAGGCATTCGATCGCCTGCTGCAAAGCCGCAAACGTCTCAGTCATGGGCCGGCCGTTCCTTTGCGTTTCCACGCGCTCCAGGGTCACGGCCGAAAACTCCCGTGTGGCGATGGGAAGTTTCCTTAGCGCCACATGGACGCTGCCTTTCAGCTCGACCTCCAGCGGCTTTCGTTCTTTTCCCGAAATGCGCTCAACGTTCTGTTCGATCCAGGCCTGCACCGCTTCCCGGTGCGCCGCCACGAAAAGCTCTGGAAAATGTACCGGCTCCTCACTGGACGCGAAACGCCCGCGCGCGCCTCGCAGCAGTTCTTCGGCGCCGGTGCTGCTCCTCACAACCATGCCGTTGCCATCCACGAGAATCGCGGGCTCCGGACTTGATTCCACGAACGCGTAGCGCGAGAGTCGTCGCAATTCGGCGTGCCCCTGCTGTTCCTGGTCCAACACTTCCGCGGCCAGGGCGCCGCGCCACTCCAGGCGATCGAGCGTGTCGATCGTGGCGCGCGCTTTCGGCAAGCCCGCCAGCAGCACGCCGGCAATCTTGTCTCCTTGCGTCACCGGAATAGCCACAATCCTCGAAATGTCTTTCGCCAAGGGTTGCCGGTCGGCTCCCATGCCCGCTACGCGCCGGTTTTCCAGCGCCTGCCGCCACAGCGATTCCAGCGGCCCGCCGTTGACGCTGTACGCCCAGGCTGTGTCTCCGCTTTGCGCGCGCACCACAAAATGTTCCACGGCCTTCGTGGCCGGGGGCCCAGCAAGCGCGGCGCCGTTCTTCCCCTCCCCAATCAAGGCGAACACCGCGCCCGCTCCGCCCGTCGCTTCTCCGCGCGTGCAGCTTTCCGCCAGCTGCCCCAGAATCATGTTCACGCTTTGCTGCTCGGCCAGCAGGCGCTTGATGCGCAGCCACAAATCCTGGTCGGCTTTCCTCGCCGCGGCCAGCTTGCGTTCTTCTTCCAGCTCCAGCAGCAGCCCCAGTTCATCCGCGATCTTTTCCGATTTCGCGGGAAGCAGATGTTTTTTTCGCTGCAGTGTTCCCTGCATCACCAGGCCGCGAAGCGTGCGCCGCACCATTACCGGCACCCATAATACGCGCCGCAACCTCAGTTCCGGACCGCAGATCGCACCGGTTTCCGGTACTACAATCTCGTACTCGCAGCTCAGTCCATTCTTGAGCGTGGTTATCGGCAAAGGTGCATCCAGGGAAAGCCGCGTCCATTCGGGCACCGCGCCGATGCGGCATAGTCACCATTGCCGCGATTGGCGGTTTTCTTTTCGGCATGCGTCCGCGTGAACACTCTGTACTCCTCTGAGTGCGATTCACGCGTTTTCCTGCATTGCCGCTTCCAAAGGGCAGGCCGCTCTATGTACTGAAAGTAAATAAGTTAGGAATGGAAAGACATACCAGAATGAGAATCAATCTGACTTTCTTCCCGAAGTGGACCAATCTGGATTTGCGAACGCTTACGAATCCGCCCGCTCGATCTGGTATTGCTTCAGCTTGCGGTAGAGCGTGGTCTTGCCGATGCCCAGGGCTCGTGCCGCCGCTTGTTTATCCCCGCCGGTCTGATTCAGTGTGCTCAGGATCGCGCGCCTTTCAAGCTCTTCGAGTGGCAACATCTCTTCCCTCACCGGGGCACGATCGGACGTCGGGTAGTGCAGGCTGCTGGGCAGGTCGTTGACGCTCACATACGGCCCCGATCCCAGCGCGACCGCGCGCTCGATGGCATTCTCCAACTCGCGAACGTTTCCCGGCCAGTCGTACGCCATCAGCCGGCGCATGGCGTCCTCGGTCAGTTCTCGCGGCGTATCGGAAATTCTCAAAAATTTCTCCAGGAACGTGGCGACCAGCAGGGGAATATCGCTCTTGCGTTCTCTCAGCGGCGGAAGCTTGATTTGCACCACGTTCAGCCGGAAGTACAGATCCTGCCGGAACGTTCCGTTCTTCGTGGCCAACTCCAAGTCGCGGTTGGTGGCCGCCACAATCCACACATTTATGGGACGCCGTTCCGTGGAACCCACCGGTTTGATTTCTTTCTGTTGCAGGGAACGCAGCAACTTCGCCTGCATTTCCAGCGACATTTCGCCAATTTCGTCCAGGAACAACGTCCCGCCATTGGCGGATTCCATCAAGCCCTGCTTGGCCTGCAAGGCCCCGGTAAACGCCCCGCGCGTGTAACCAAACAACTCCGATTCCACGAGTGTCGGCACCAGCGCAGAACACTCCACGGGTACGAACGGCTTGTCTTTGCGAGGGCCGAGATAGTGAATGCTGCGCGCCACAAGTTCTTTCCCCGTCCCGCTCTCCCCCAGGATCAAAACCGGATGATCGCGCTGCCCGACCTTTTCGATCATTTTGTAAACGCGCTCCATGCGCGGGGACATGCCGATAAGCCCGCCAAAGCCGGGACGCGTGCGGACTTGTTCACGCAGGAGCCGGTTTTCGCGTTTCAAATCCACCCCGTGAGCCACCTGTTCCAGCCGCGCGCGCAATTCCTCCGCGCGAAACGGTTTCGTGACGTAATCGGCTGCGCCCATGCGCGTAGCCTGCACCGCCGAATCGATGGTGCCGTATTGCGTCAGCATCACCACGGCGACGTCAGGGTGCGTGACAGCGCAGCGCTTCAGCAGCTCGAGCCCACTGGTGCCCGGCAAGCGCAAGTCTGTCAATAAAATGTCCACCGAGGAGAGCTCCAGCAACTCCAGCGCTTCTTCCGCCGTGCTTACATCCAGGACTTTCATTCCTGTTTCCACGGCGACGGTGCGGCACACCTCGCGAATGTGTTCGTCGTCATCCACGACCAGCAAATTGAGCGGCGGGTTTAGCGTGGGCAGGTGCAGCCCTTCCGTCAGCGCCATGAAATCCGACATTGCTTTGCCCGCGTGCTGCATCAGCCTTCCAGATTGTGTGTCCGCCATTGACCCTCTCCGTGACTGCGTATCGCTTTTAAAGCGTCCCAGGAGCGATCCCTGATGTTGGGAAGAATAGACGTCGTATCGATACAGGAACCGAATCGCTCCGTTGTAGTTCAATCTTCTAATATTGTCAAGTATGTAAGTTGTTAAAGGAGGATTCTCGTGCGGAGTGTACCAAACATGAACAGTTCGTTGCTACCTTTTCGTACCTTCGTGAGTACCTTTCACTTTCAACTGCAGCAAACCTTCGCTTTGCGAGCCAGTTAGTAGCGCGCCGTCCGGCATCGCCAATAGTCCTGTGAACGTCCCGCGCTCCGAATCGCGGTCGACGCGTTTCCAGGATTTTCCGCCATCTTGCGAGACGTAGAGTCCACCGTCGCCTTCGCTGGCGGCCCAAATGTCCGGCTGTCTCAGCCATTGTTCCACGCGTCCGGCTGGCAACCCTCCAGCGAGTCTCTCCCATGAACCTTGCGGCGCGCGTAACGCGAAAACGCCTTCGTTTGTGCCAAGATAGATCGCGTTGCCCTCGGACTGTGCCACGTCGAGCCACAAGACTCGGTCCGTTGCCACGGGAAGATCGCTCCAGGTCGCGGTAATTCCACCGTCCGAGGAAAGCCCAAATTTCCCGTCCATTACTATGGCGATCTCAGAACCTGCCGCTGAGGTCCACGCGGTGGGGATTTGCGCCGCGGAATCGAATGCTTTAAGCCTGGCGCAACTTCCCGATTCCTGGCAACGCAGCGAACCTTCGTTCGTAGAGACGACAGCGCCATTTCCCGAAAAGGCAATCGTTCCGCTTGGCTTCAACTTCACAGGTGCCGCGTGCTTTGCCGCCACCGTGGCCCCGCCTTTTGCGGCCCGTCGCACCGTAGCTGGGAGGGACAACTTCCAATCCTTCCACAATTTCTTGTCTTCCTGCCAAATCCAGAGCTGCCCGTTCTCCAGCTGGATGATCCAACCCCACGGGCTCGAGAAAACCGACTGTATTTCGTCCGCGTTCAAAGTAGCGGTTTTGCCGCGTTCCGTTGCTGCGTCCAGCGAAAGATTCAACCAGGTTTTCGCATCATCGCGGCTCTCGAGAATTTCAGTGGCGCTGCGATCCACAACCATCAACAAGTGCCCGGCGGTTTGGTTGTCGGCAATCAGTTGCTTGACTATGACGTGAGTGAAGCCGTGATTCGCCTCCCTGAAGGTGACTCCCGCGTCGTCGCTCACCTGCACCCCGCGTCCTTCCGTGCCCAGCACCACGCGCTCCGGCGCGCCATTCTTGCCGGCAAGGATGACCAGGCTGTTCACAACCCATTCCTTCGACGTCGTTAGCATCCAGCTTTCTCCGCCGTCGCGGGTCACCCACAATCCCGCGGTGGTTCCGGCGTAAAACGTCTTCGGGTTTGCGGGATCCTGCACAATCACCTGGGTCCTGCGCGCGGCGTAGGGAATGCCTTGCAGCTTCGTCCAGCCTCCGCCCTGGTTTTCGCTGCGATAGATTCCGGAGCAGGCGCTCATATAGACGCGGTCCGGATTCGTGGCATCCAGGCGCAGGCTCATGATGTCCGAGTCGTCGATAATTCCCGCGATGATGGGTTTCCAACTTTTGCCGCCGTCTCGAGTGAGCCAAGGCAGATGGTAAGTTCCAACGTAAATGACGCTCGGGTCGCGCGGGTCGATGGCCAGCGAATCTACATTGCGCAATTCCGCGTCGCCCGGGGGCGAAATCAGCGCCCAGTTTTTGCCGCCATCCGAGGAGAGAAAGACGCCGCTGCGTGTTCCCGCCACCAACTCTTGCGGCTGCGACGGCGCCACTTCCAGCGCGCGGACGGTTTCGTGTTCCAGTCCCAGCAGCTTCCAGCTCCGCGCGTGGTCCTCGCTTTCGAACACCCCGCCGCCCGCCCCGGGCGCCTGGTACCACACGGCGCTATATAGCCGGTTCCCTTCGCTGGGGTCGGACACAATCCGCGTGACCACCGCGTCCAGTCTATGCCCCACACGTCCGCGCATTCCCCAGGACTGCGCGCCATCCGTGCTGGCGAAGACGTGGCCATCCGCTGTGCCGAGATAGATCTCGTTTGCCGCGCCCGCTCCGCTTGATCCCAAGGACACGACCATTCCGCCTTCCGGACCGAGCCGTTCCCACTGTTGCGCGCGAATGCTGCAGCTCGCACTGCACGTCAACAGCATTGCAACCAGGATCTTCAATCGCAAACCACAGCCTCCCGCGCGCCTGTCGTTACCGAACGTAAAACGGGCTCCCCGAAGCTTCCCTCGGAGAGCCCGTTGCCATTTCGAAATTACGCCCGCGGCGAGTGTCTTCGCACTCGTCGCGAACATCGCTGTTTAGTAGGTCGCCCCTTCAGGCACGAAGATGAATTCGACACGGCGGTTTTCCTTCTCCGTGCCCTTCTCCGTCGAGGCCGTGCCCACGCGTGTGGAGATACGCGAAGCATCGATGCCCTTTTCGCCCAGGTACTTTGCGGCGCCATCGGCACGCTGCTGTGCGAGCTTCGCCGCCTTTGGTTCCTTGCCGTCGGCGTAGCCAACGATCACGACCTTGGCGTTTGGCTCGTTCTTCAGGCGCAGGGCCACGTCGTCTCCAACGCGCTTGCAAGCGTTGTCGAAGCGGGCTGCCCCAACCTTGTTGTAGCCACAATCGCCGACCTTCGCTGCTTGCGGAGGAGGCGCTGGCTGCTGCACGTCCACGCTGGTCGTGGCGCTGGTGCGGCCGCCTTGACCATCGTCAGCCGTGCAAGTAACGGTGTAATTGCCAGCGGAGAGTCCGGTGGAATCAAACTGCGCCACGGGACCGTTGCCGGAAATCTGACCACCCGTTGCCGAGTAGCTGTAGGTCAGCGGATCGCCATCGGGATCGCTGGCTGTGGAGTTGATCGCCACACGTTCGCCGGCGATGATCGGGTTGCGTTCCGGCGCGCAGGAAATCACGGGCGGCCGGTTCGGACGCTTGGCGACTGCCACGTCTGCGGCGCAGGTTGCTGTGCCGCCGCGGCCATCGTCGACCTTGGCGTTAATGGTGTAAGAGCCGATCGCCAATCCGGCGGGGCTCCAGCGCACATCGGGGCCGGTTCCATCAACCGTTCCACCGGTCGCGGTGTAGCTGTAGGAAAGCGTGTCGTTGTCCGCATCCGTCGCCGCTACGTGAATTGCCACGGCTTCGGTCGAGCCTTGATAGACCGACGTCGGCGTAGCCGAGCAGGACGCCACTGGCGGATGGTTCGGCTTCGGCGGTTCCGGTGGATAGCCCCAACGCAGGACTACGCCCGTGCCGATGCGGAAGTTGTTCTGACGTCCATTCGGGCTGAGGTTCGGCCCCGTAAAGTTCGTCATGAAATAGTCCGCTTCGAAAACGCGCCATGCCAGGTTCTTGACGATGACCGCATCCACACCGCCGCCGGCTGCCAACGCAAAGGAAGACTGCGAGCCGGTGTTGCCGGTCAGCTGGATTCCGGTGCGCGCTGCGCCAAACATCACTTCGGCGAATGGCACGAAATGATCGAAATGGCGGAAATCGATGCGCGGCCCGAACATATAGGTCTGCATGCTGCCGGATACCGACGACACCGGATAAGCGCCGGAGGAAGTCGGTGGTCCGTACAACTGCCGCTTGAAGTAAAATCCGCCGATCTCGGCAGTCAGGCCCAACCATTTATTCGCGTTGTACGTGAATGAGCCAGTCGCGCCAAAGTTGTTGAAGTTTGGAAACGAGCACGGGCAGAAGTTCATGTATTGAAACATCCCGGCAAGTTCAAACCTCGGGGTCAACAAGCCCCAGGCATGACGGTTCCAGGGATTGTTGTCCCAATCAGAAAAAATATCCGCCGGAGCTGCGGCGGCAGCCGCTGGCATTGCAAACAGCGTGGACGATGCTGGAGCGATACTGAAATCGCTCGCTGCTGCGTTGCTGGTTGCCGTGCTATCGGTCGTTCCGTTCGTATTCGTCGCTGTGCTCGCATCTTTCTGCTGGGCACAGAGGGGCAGGGCTAACAGCGCTCCCATTGCCACAGTTGCACACCATTTGCGCATTTCTCTTCCTCCCTAAAGTACCTAAAGAATCCCGTATATTTCACTTAACTTGTCTCTGGACCACCTGCCGTGCATGACGGAGATCTCAGGACAACCCTCAGCGAAGTCCTTGTTCTGCTAACCTTGGGCGGTTTCCGCAAAGGACACAACTCGCTCAGCGCGAGACGGATAGAACAAGTCGCTGTGCTGCAAAGCATATTCTATAAGTTCATCAATCTGCAAGTACTTCCTCTCGGGCCTCCGGGGTCCCGCCCGGGTGCTCCAAGGGTGCCTCCCGTTGCGCCTTGATTTTTCAATCCTCTTTTTGGCGGCGTGCATTACACTCGAACCATCCGTGAACGCAACGATTGCAATTGATCTTCAGTGGGCCGGCCATCCTCGTTCGATTGCCTCTGCATTGCTGCGTTCCGGACATCACAACGCGCTCATCGATCCGGGACCAGCTTCTACTCTGGATACGCTTCGCCAACAACTTGATAGAGAAGGTGTGCGCGTTGCCGATCTCAACGCCATACTGCTGACTCATATTCATCTGGACCACGCCGCCGCGACCGGAGCACTCGTCCGCGAGAATCCGCGCTTGAGAGTCTATGTCCATGCGCGCGGCGCGGAGCACATGGTCGACCCTACTAAACTTTTGCGCAGTGCTTCGCGGCTCTATGGAGACAGCCTGGAGCCTTTATTCGGCGAGTTCCTACCGGTCCCCGCGTCAAATCTTTCTGTCCTTCAAGGAGGAGAGACTCTCACTCAGGGATCCCGCCAACTCCAGGTGCTCTATACTCCGGGCCATGCCTCGCATCACGTTACATATTTCGATTCCGCGGACGGCACCGCGTTTGTGGGAGACACTGCGGGGATTTCGATTAACGGGCATCCCTTCGTTCTTCCCGCCACTCCCCCGCCAGATATTTCCATTGAACTCTGGGACGCTTCTCTCGATGCGATTGCCGGTCTTCAACCGGAAAAGCTGTTCCTTACCCATTTCTCGTTCTCGGAGAATCCAGAGGTTCATCTCGCGACTTACCGAGACCGTCTCCACCGCTGGGCTGATCTTTCAGCCAACATTTTAGGTCGCGGGCTCGACGAAGCAGCCTCCATGCAGGCATTTGCCGAGGAAAGCGCGATGGAGGCGGCACAATTCCTGTCACTCGACGAACTCTCGCACTACGCGTTCAACGGCGCGTTACATCTCTCATGGTTGGGCCTGGCTCGCTATCACCGCAAACGTGCGGAAGAATCCGCACAGCACGCCTCATCCTGAGCTGGCTCGCTCAGATCGCTTTTTATCCTGTTTGGGAATCGCGAAAAATTCAGTCCGCCGATTTGTCCAGACCGAATTCGCGATGAAGGCTGCGTAGCGCCGGCACGACGGATTGCTCTTCGATCACGAACGAAATATTCGTCTCCGACGACCCTTGCGCAATGGCGATCAGGTTTACACCTTCTTTCCCCATCGCATTGAATGTCTTCCCAGCAATCCCCGGGGTGCCGCACATGTTCTGTCCCACCACGGCCACGATGGCGATCTGCGGATCGACACGAATATGCTCGACCTTGTGGTGCGCCAGGTCCTGCGCAAACTCCTCGCGCAAAGCCTCTACCGTTCTTTCCGCGTCCGCCGAAAACACGCCAAAGCAAATATCGTTCTGCGAAGACGATTGGGAAATCAGCAATACGTTGGCGCGAACCTCTGCCGTCGTCGAAAATGTCCGTCCCACAACATCGGGCAGCCCCACAATGCCCGGACCGCCAACGCTGATCAGCGTCACGTCGCGAATGGCCGTCAACGCCTTCACTCCGCCGCCCATTTTTTGTCCTTGCGGCGTGATTTTCGTCCCGGTCTTCTCCGGCGCAAAACTATTACGGATCCATACCGGAATGCCCGCTTCAACCACAGGCCTTAGCGTCTTCGGGTGCAATACCTTGGCACCGAAATAAGCGAGCTCCGCGGCTTCGCGATAAGAAATTTCCGGTATGGTTTGCGCTTCCGTGACCAGCCGTGGATCGGCGGTCAACACGCCATCCACATCCGTCCAGATGATCACTTCATCCGCGTCCAGCGCCGCACCCAGGATTGTCGCGGAATAATCGGATCCTCCCCGTCCCAGCGTTGTGAGCTCGCCGCCGGGTGTGGCTCCCAGGAACCCCGTCACCACCGGGACGATTCCACGATCCAGTAAAGGCTGTATTCGCGCATGTGATTTCCCGCGAGTCTGCTCCATCCGCGGTTCCGCGCCGCCATGAAATTCATCGGTCACGATCAACTCCGTAGCTTCCACCGCTTCGCTCTGCAGGCCCAGTGCCTTTACGGCCGCGGAAACCAGCGGCGCTGATAACCGCTCCCCCAAACTGGAAATCGCATCCATGGTGCGGGGAGAGAGTTCCCGCAGGAGCGCGGTTCCTTCGCAGAATCGCAAGCCTTCGGCGATCACCGCGTCCAGTTTCTTGCGGATCTGCGCGCTTTCGTTTTCATTCTTGATCAGGCTGGCCAGCGCCGCTTCGTGCTGCGAGCGCAATGCTTCGAGCATGGTTGTCGCGCCACTGCTATTTCCGGTTTGCGCCGTCTTCGCGGCCTCAATCAGTTTGTTCGTCACGCCACTCATGGCAGAGACGACCGCTACGCAACGCCCTCCACTTGCACCTTGTGCAATAATCCTCGCCGCGCGCGCGATACATTCGGCATTCCCGACCGACGTTCCCCCAAACTTCATCACCTGCAACCGAGCACTCATCGCTCTCCATCTTTAGACAGAATTTATGCCTGACCCAATCGTCCACGGGTTGTCCTTCCATTCTATCGGCTGACGCCACCAGCCGGAACGGCAGTTTCCATAAATTCAATTTCCCGATGTGCTTGATTCACTCTGCCAGAAGGTTGGTTGCAACTTTCGAATGGGAGAAATCGACTGCTCACACTTGCACTGGCAAAAATTGCGGGGATTCTGCTCGGGGGAAACTTTAGCGATTCAACGCGTTGGCCATGCTCTCAAAATCCAAGCCGCCAACTTTTGCAATGTATTGGCAGGTCTGGCAGCACTGCTCATGGGATTCGAGAGCGGCACAGGCCCGGGAATATTCGTCCTGCAAGCGCTTCAATTCTATGCGGTACCGGCTACCGGCCATCGGATCGCGTTCGGCACGGGTGCGTTGCTGTTGCCACGCAGCCAGGAAGGTTTGGCAGGAATAAAGAATGCGCTGGTACTCGGGGCAAACCGCTAATCGGGGCGCAACTGCTATCGACATAGAGTCCCCCTGAAGCGAAGTGTTAGGTCAGCAAGAGCATGGCACGAACCAGGGGAATAAGCACAACATTTTCAATATGCGATACAAGTCAACAGGGCAGAATAGTACGTAAAATTTCCACAGGAAGTGCTGCTTTCGGGTAATTCTTACGTTGCTTCGGGCTTGAGCTTTCCTAGCGAATCCTCAGGCCGTGGCCGACGAGGACGGCTCAGGCGCGCTGGAATCCGTGTCTGGCGCAGCCGGCGCGGGGGGTGGTGCCAGGTGAGTCAAGCGGGCGGCCAGTGCTTCCACCAGCAGGTCCACCACTCTATGCGCTCCCGATCCATCGGGATCCTTTTCCGGATTGTATTGCGCGATATCCAGCCCAAGAAGGTTTTTCTGCTTCGTGAATTCGATGAGCGAAGCCTTCACTTCAGCGTAGGAAAGCCCGCCGCTGCTGGGCACATTGACGGCAGGAAATTCTTCCTGGGCGATCACGTCCATATCAAAGTGCACCATAAATTCACGGGCATCGGTGTGGAGTTGCGTAAGTGCATGCTGTGCCGCCACTGTGGCGCCCTTTAGCTGAATGTCCGCCGCATACATGTAGCGAACTGGAGAACGCGTCAGGAAATCCTGCTCGGCGGGATCTACTTGTTCCAGCCCGTAAATCAAGGTGTCCGGCTCGCGCACCAGCGGCGGCTCTCCCCAAAAGCGCACCAATTCCGCCGATCCCCGGCCATGAACCGCTGCCAGGGCCATGCCATCCAAGCGGCCCGAAGGAGTGCTTGCAGGTGTGTTCAAGTCCGCATGGCGATCAAACCAAAGAAGGCTGATGTGTTTGTAATAGCGCCGCGCGCCTGTGATGATGCCAACGCTCTGGATGCAATCGCCCCCGAGCACAAGAATCAGGCCTCCGGACTTCGCCGCCAATTCCGCGCGAGGCTTAAGATCGTTGAGCCCGGCCACAATCTCCGGAATATTGCGCGCGCGTTTGTGTTCGTCGTCATCGGCAAACAGGCGCGGAGCGCAATCGCCCAGATCCGTGACTTCGTAACCAATGGATTTGAGCTTTTCGACGAGGCCTGCGGCACGCAATGCGGCAGGCGCTTTTTCCGTGCCGGAGGCAAAACCCGCGGCACTGGAAGGCGCGCCGATCAGGGCAATCTTGTTCGGCTGACGGACGATTTTGACCGCCAAGGTGCGCTCCTCTAAAGCAATTTAGAATGCGCCGGACACCGGCAACGACGCCGGGAAATCCCCTGCCCGGCAAAACGAACTCTTCAACTGACCCGCGACAGCCGCATTCAGCGGCGCGGCGCCGGAGCGATGGAAGCCAGCTCCGAAGGCAACGTGAACCGTACGTCTTCGCGAATCAAGTCTAAATCCCGCTGGTCCGTGAACCCGAATTGCGCCAGTCGTTCGCTCACCTGCTCCACCAATACCTCTGGCGCAGACGCGCCCGCCGTCAACCCGATACGCTGCACACCATTCAGCCAGACCGGATCGATGTGAGCGGCTGAGTCAATCAACCGCGCTTTCACGTTCAGGCGCTCCGCAAGTTCCACCAATCGGTTGCTGTTCGAGCTGTTTTGCGAACCAACAACCAGGATCAGATCTACGTCCTTCGCCACATGCTCGACAGCTTCCTGGCGGTTCTGCGTCGCGTAGCAAATATCGTCGCTGGCCGGTCCCAGAATTTTTGGGAAGCGCTGGCGCAGGCGTGCCACGATTTCCTGGGTATCGTACAAACTGAGAGTGGTCTGTGTGAGGAACGCCAGTTTCTCCGGGTCCTCAACCTCCAAAGCATCAACTGCCGCAATCGAGTCCACCACAAGCGTGCGGTCCGGAGCCTCACCCGAGGTGCCAACAATTTCCTGGTGGTCCTTGTGACCGATCAGGATAATCGTGCGCTTTTCGCGCGCAAACTTTAGCGCTTCCAAATGCACCTTGGTCACCAGTGGGCATGTCGCGTCAATCACCCGCAGTGACCGTTCTTTGGCTTCCAGGCGAACCGTGGGCGGCACACCGTGGGCGCTGAATACCAGCACAGATCCGGATGGCACCTCTTCAATGGTCTCCACAAAAATGGCGCCGCGGCGGCGCAGTTGCTCCACTACATAAGTGTTGTGAACGATCTCATGGTGCACGTAGACCGGCGCTCCATAGGCCTCCAGGGCCAATTCCACGATGTCCACAGCGCGCACCACTCCGGCACAGAATCCGCGCGGGCGGACTCGAAGGAGGGTTTTTGTCTCAGTTTGAGTTTCCATCAGTTCCCTAAGCTACTGAATTTGCAAAATTCTATCATATCAAAGTCACTCTTATCGTGCTTGCTTTCTGTAAGATCACCGAAAAGAGGAGCCTACCCTGTCTGACAGGCCAGTCCGCCGGGGGCCGAATCAGGGTAAAATACCAGTGTAAGGAATATCTTAACTCACTGCTGTCCGGTTATAAGCCGAACAGAATTAGCTGGTTAGAGTTATCGAGTAACTCCGATTGGGAGTCGAAGGCTTCGAACACCTGTAAAATGGGCACTTTTTCAAGACTCGTGATGCTCAAAATCTGTAGAATTTGGTAAAGGCTCTTTTCCAGCCCAAGACGCTTGCGAGCGATGGCCACCAGTACATACATGGAGACGGCGATCCAGATTTGAGTCTTCACGGCATTCTCGCTGGTGCCGTAGAAAGCTTTGATGCGCAAGTGCTGTTTGATCCATTTGAAAAATAATTCCACCTGCCAACGGCACTTATAGATCTGGGCAATCGTAAATGCTGGAAGCACAAAGTTGTTGGTCAGAAACTTGAGTCGCTTCTTCGTTTCGATATCGAGATAACTGACTCGGCGCAAGGAATCGGGATAGGCTTTCGCGGAATCGATCGCGGTCAGAATGACGGTGTGATCGGATCGCACGCCTGTGGTCTTGTCCACAGGATGGGAGTAGCGCCGCTGCAGCAAGACATTCTCTTTGGTGCGTACGACGAAGAATGCCGAGCAGAGGGTGAACACGAAGAGGCGTTCAAAATCGATGTAGCCGCGGTCCATCACATAGAACGCACCGGCTTCGGGAAAGAACTCATCCAGGATGTTCACGTCATGCACTTTGCCGTCCGTAATGCGGATAAACGTGGGGATATTGCCGTGCAGATCCAGTAGCGTATGCATCTTCACCGCCGCCTTGTGCTCACGAAACTTAGCCCAAGGAAAGAGCGAGAGGCAAAGATCGATGGTGGTGGAGTCCAAAGCATACAGACTCCGGTCCAGATCGACATCGATCGGATCGCTCGCATAGAGTGGCCGCGCGATAGCGATCAAGACTTGCGCAAAGTCGGCATAGATCCGCCAGTCGCGTGATTCGTTTGCGTCGGCCAGAGTGGATCGTGCCACCTTGCTTCTGAACCCCATGTGGTAGAGCTTACCGCCGATAGACTGTAGGCATGTTTCGATATCGCGGAGACTCTCTCGATACGTTAGTTGTGCGAAAGCCATCGAGAGAAACTGGTCTCGGCAGGAAAAGTTTTGTACCTTGTGATCGCCGCGGTAGCGGCTTACACATTTATGAAACTCGTAGGCGGGCAGAAAATCCATTAGCTGCGAAAAAACAGTTCGTCCGGTATTCACACCCCATTGTTTCGCAGAATCAGACCAAGCCAGGAGGAGCCAAAAACGCCGTTTGCATTTCAAATCGAAAAAAGTCGAAATGTCACTTAAGCTCCAGCGTTACAGACAGTTACGTCGGTATGAGAATTCGACAACCGGACAGTAGTGATCTTAACTCTATGGCCCCTTTGGAGAACCGCCGCAGAAGCGAACGCGTGGTCTTACGCATGACTGTGCTGCTCGTAGCCGAAGACGAGGAGCGCAAGCAGATCCAGGAAAAGGCGGAGACTCAGATCGTCGATGCTCACGGCGGGCTTCTTCGCATGCGCCAGCACCTGCACGTAGGACAGTCCTTCCACTTGACCAATCCTCAGATCGGCTCCGAAGTGACCTGCCGCGTGGTTCGCACGGAAGAGGAAGGCATGGAATTTTTCAAGGTAGCCTTCGAATTTGACCGCCCCGCTCCCGATTTCTGGCCCATTGTGTTTCCCCCCGCCGATTGGACCGCTGCCACCGTCAAGTAATAGCTCGAAATGAGAGCCAACTTTTTGTCACAATTGGTGTTTCCAATTATGTGGAGGTATGTGACGTGGGGACATCGAGGGTAAGTGCTGGTTTGATGGCTGCCGTGCTTATGGGGGGCATGCTGGCCAGCGGTTGCAATGACAACGTCGAGGTTTTGCGGGATCCGGATATAAAGGTCACCAAGGGCATGACGTGGGCTTGGCGACCAATAACACCACCGCCACAAGCAGCGCGGGACACGGACGGCCGTCCGGTGATCTCGCGCGACGTGATTACGCCTGCTCCGCCGCCGCCGCAGCAACATTTGGAAAGTAACCGCGATTGGAACACCGAAGCCAATCGCAATCGACTAAAGGAAGCGATTGAAAAGACGCTCAAATCCAAGGGGCTTGTTCAAGTCAGTAACCCGGAGACCGCGGATTTCCTTGTCGATTATCACGTGGCCGTTAAGACGCAAAGGGCCACGGTGGGAACTGTCTATCCCGGCTATCCGGGACTGGCTTGCGGCCCTTACGGCTGCTGGTCCGGTTGGGGCTGGGGACCGCCGGAAGTGCAGTATCGGAACGTAGCTTGGCACGAGGGAACGTTCGTGCTTGATATCGCGCTGCGTAATCCCAGAAAATTGGCCTACCGCGCGATCAGCCAAAAAGAGCTGAAGAACAAGCCGACGATCACGCCTTACCAGGCGGAAGAAGCGGTGAATCACCTGCTGAATGGTTTCAAGGTAAAGTAACGGCGACAGCCGTTTCTTGAAAATGAAAAAGCCGGGAAGGGTCGAGGAGACGGCCTTTCCCGGCTTTTCGTTTTCCTGCGCATCGGCAGGATGAAGTTACCGCTGCGGCTTTGCTTGCGGCTCCGCCTGAGGTTGCTGTTGCGATTGGCCTTCCGGCGCCGGCTTAGCTTCCGTCTTCGGCTGGATGGAAATCAATTCCACCTCAAAAACCAACGTTTCGTTGGGACCGATCGGGCCACCGTTCGGCGTGCCGCGCTCGCCATAAGCAAGCGTGGGAGGAAGATACAAGTCCCACTTCGAACCTACGGGCATCAACTGCAGCGCTTCCGTCCATCCCTTAATCACTTGCCCAACCGGAAACGTAGCGGGCTTGCCGCGCTTGTAGGAACTGTCAAATTCGGTGCCGTCGATTAACGTGCCTTTGTAATTGCAGACAACGACGTCGCTGGCCGTCGGCTTCGGGCCAGTGCCTTGCGTGACCACCTTATATTGCAGCCCGCTGGGCAGCACCACCACGCCCGGCTTCGCCTTGTTGGCCGCCAAAAACGCCGTGCCTGCGGTGGAATTCTTCCCCGCTGCTGCCGCCAGCGCTTCCTGCTGGTGCTTCTTCAAATCGGTTTGCAGGTTTGTCAGAACTGCCTGGGCTTCTTCGTCGGTCAGCAATGGCTTGTTGCCGGCCAAAGCATCCCTCATCCCTCGAAGAAGAATCTCTGAACTGACGTCAACGTCATCCTTCTTCAAGCTTTCCTTCAGGCCTTTTCCGATGTTCATACCGATGGCATAACTGGCCTTTTCCTTTTGCGTTTTCAAGGTCAGTGGAACCGGAGCCTTCTTGGCGGCCGTGGCCGTGCCAGGCTTAGTGGTTGTTTGTGTTTTCGGCGTGGCAGGAACAGTGGAGGAGGCCGCCGGTGGAGTTGTTGTAGGCGTGGAAGACTGCTGAGCAAAGGCGATCCCGCAGAGCAGCGTTCCGGCCAAGGAGAGTATCAGAGCGCGATAGGTTGTTTTGCACATCTTTTTATTGTCACACCGATGCACACCCCACGCAAACGAAGATTCGGAGACGAAAGTGACGAAAGTAGTGGGTAGCACACAATGCGAAAAGGCTGATATTGTCTGGGGAATATGCTCCTCAATAACAAAGTGGCTTTGATTACCGGTTCCGGTCGCGGAATAGGGCGCGCGATGGCTAGACTTTTCGCGCAGGAAGGGGCCAGCGTTTTTCTCTCAGCGCGAACAGACCCTGAATTGGCGCACACCACCAAAGAAATCGCCGAAGCCGGAGGTAAAGCCGCCTACGTCACGGCGGATTTTTCGCGAGAGTCAGACTGCTCTCGTGTTGTGGCCGCCGCTCGCGAAAAGTTCCGCCGCGTCGACATTCTGGTGAACAATGCCGGCCACTACGGTCCTGTGGTTCCGGTGGAGGAATATCCGCTGCAGGAATTTGACAAAGTGATCGCCGTGCATTTGCGCGCGGCATTCATCCTGAGCAAGCTGGTTTTGCCGGAAATGTATGCGCGAAAGTCCGGAGTCATTTTGAATATTTCCAGTTTGTCGGCGAAATCGGCGTTTGGCTGG
Organism: Candidatus Acidiferrales bacterium; assembly: GCA_963701055.1. GTDB lineage: Bacteria > Acidobacteriota > Terriglobia > Acidiferrales > UBA7541 > Acidiferrum. Next base: position 4,688,096 of record OY969563.1, read on the forward strand.
GGCTCAGCCTACGCCGCGGCCAAGGCCGGTCTGCTTGGATTGACGCGCGTGATGGCTGCTGAAGCTTCGCGGCAGGGTGTACGGGTGAATGCCATTTGCCCCGGACCCGTGACGGAAACGGAAATGAGCAAAGATCTCGGCAAAACGCTGGCGGAAAAATTGGGAGTCAGCCCTGAAGAGCAGTTAAACGGTTTCCTCAGTTCCCTGCTGCAAGGCCGCGGTCAAACCGCCATGGAGATCGCGCAGGCAGCCCTGTTTCTGTGTTCGGACATGTCCACCGCCATCGTCGGCCAATCCATCAACGTAGACGGGGGCGCGGCATTCTTCTAGCGACGTAGGTTTCTCTGTGCAGTATTGAAACCCGCTCTGTGCAAAAGAAAAGGCCAGCCGCTCTCTCAGGACGGCTGGCCTTTATTAAGCGGGTTCGGGATCAGCTCCAACTTTCCCAGGTACAGATCCAAAACCCGCTTGCTCTGGCTCACAGGCAGGGAAGCAGAAATTCGATTAGCGCGCTGGCTCCGAGTCCGGACGACGCAGCGGCCTCCGAGCCAAATCTTCGATCGACCACACGCTCCGGCGTACGGCCAGGATGACGGGGTGCTGGCTGGCCATGGCCCATGCGACGGCCGCCTCCCACGTCTTGTGCAGGAAGTAGATCGAACCGACGAACAAGGCAATGACCCCAAAGCCAAGGACAAAGATGGCAAAGGCGGCAAGCAGTTCGCGCACGGCGTAAAGCTGGAAGGCGGCGAGGACGACTAGGAACAGCCACATCCATTTGCGAAGGTTGTCTTTGACATTCATGTCTGGCTCAACTCCCTCTTCCCTAAGGACCCTTGCTTGAGTCGAGTGCCTGGGAAACCCCAAATGCTCCAGACCAAGGAGCGGGCTTGCTCGACCTGACCTATTAGACAGGTGGGTGGAAGCAAAACCTATGGTACAGGAGCACTAAATTGAGCTTTAAACGATTGTTCTAGTACGCCTAGCAAATGGCAAAATAACATGTAAGTTGCTTATTTTATGTAGGTTAACTGAGAGGGCCAATCGGTGCGGGAGAGCACTGGAATTGACGCTGCCTGCCCTGTGGAAAACTTGCCCTTAAGTACAGGGTACAGGTGCGATTTCCGTCCAAAAAAGAACCGCACCAGGCGCCTTTTTAGGCCTCCCAGCGCGGTCCAATTTCCCTAAACTTCCGACTTCAGGCCTTCTTGATTAAACGGGTGATCCAAACCAGGATCACCGCGCCAATAAACGCCACGATGATCGAACCGATGATTCCCCCGCCGGGCCAGAGGTGCAACATCCCGAAGATCCAGCCCCCCAGCAACCCGCCCAGAATGCCGAGGATGATGTCAACGATGACACCATAGCCGCCACCCTTCATCACCTGACCCGCCAACCAACCCGCGATTAGCCCAACAATAATCCAAGTGAGAAAACTCATCTGTGTTGCCTCCTTTTCGAGATCTTCCGCCCGTGGAATTGAAGTTCAGTCAGATAAAAGCGCTACAGTTTGGCCTTTCCCCAGGTGACACGCAAGCCCGTTGAGAGCACCAGATCGTTGCCCTTCAGGCCTGGTGGCGGGTAGCTGATGTACTGGTCGCTGAACGATGTCTGCCAGCTGAGCCAGGTTTTCATCATCACCGCCAACGAAGCGTTGAATTGCATGCGGTAATCGCCGGTATGGGAAATATTGGGGTAGAACGAAAAGCGCTCCAGCAACGTCATGCGCTTTGACATCTTGGTATCGAACTCCTCGCCCACCACCGCTTCCGCGCTGTTCAGCGTATAGGACTCGACAGACAACGTCGGTGGGGGAGGAAGGGGGTTCACGTAGGAATAGCTGCCAAACTCGTCCTTGTCATAATCAAAGCCGCCAAAAATATCGAACAAGGTGTTGTCATTTTTGATGACGTGATAGCCGGCACCGCCGCCATAGACCTGCCGCAGAACCAAGTGCTGAAGTTGGTTGGTGGCAAAGTCGGCAGTCGCGTAAACAAAGGCCCGTGGACCAACGTTGAGGTCGCCGCGGATGCCTGCTTGGAACAAGTTCGCCGTGGTCGTCGCGGGAACGGTGACCTGGTTGTCCGCGAAGATGTAGTTGGCATATAGCGTAAGTTTGTCGCGCGGCGTCTCACGAACACCTTTGCCGTCCAGCGTATAGCTGGCGGTGGAAGAGTTTCCGCGCGTCAACGCCAAGCCGGTATCAAACAGGCCGCTCCAGAAATAAGTGAATTTTGGATGCGCCATCTTCTCGGCGTCGATGTCAAAAGTTTTTTGCTCGGCGTCATTCCGGACTGCTACGATCGTGTCCTTCGAAGGCGGCGCCGCCGGCGCTGGCGTAGCCCCAGCTACGACGAATTTTCCGTCCGATGTTGTGGTGATTTTGCCCGAGAGTTTCGTGCCATCCTTCAGCGTGAGATTAAGACTTTGCGTGGACTCAATCCCGACGATGGCGTCCCACTGAATGGTCACGTCGCCTGCAAAATCCGTCTTGATTAACAGGGTTTTGCCGTCTCCGGAAACAATGTTGCCACTCAGGCGATCTCCGTTCTTCAAGGTAACTTGGTCGGCGAGCGCCACCGACGCGAATATCATAATTAATGACAGACACAAGAGACTCCGACGCATCTGCGTCCTCCTTACAATTTTTCACACTGATTGGACAAGAGCTGGACTTCACGCGGGCGAACGAGAAGCGACCCCTAAACCCACTTCGTAATAAGCGGGATCATTCTAGTGAATCCCCGCAGTCATCGCAACGCCGATATTCTGGACCAAGGTTGCCTTCAAACTTGGCGCGCGAGGTTTGACCTCAGCCGCTGGCCATCCCCTATAATGTGCAATCCAAGGAGGCCGCATTGAAAAAGACAGTGAAGATCGGTGTTTTTTACGGATGTTTGATCCTGTGCATTTCCCTGTTGGCATGCTCCAGACCTCAGGTGGAAAGCCACAGCTCAGCGGCAATCGCGCCGCGGCCGGCGATTGTCTTCATGACCGACTTCGGAACCGCGAACGATGCCGTGGCCATCTGCAAAGCGGTGATGATCGGGATTGCGCCTGATGTGCGCATCATGGATATCACCCATCAGGTCACGCCGTTTTCGATCGAAGAAGGCGCGCGCTTTTTGAGTGGCGTAACGCCGTATTATCCCGTGGGAACTGTGTTCGTCGTCGTGATCGATCCGGGAGTCGGCACGTCACGCAAAGCCGTAATCGTGAAAACGAAGAAGGGACAATATTTCGTTCTGCCCGACAACGGCTTGATTTCTTCGGTGATTGACCGCGACGGTCTGGAGTCCGCCAGAGAAATCACCAATCCTGGCTGGATGATCGGCGATGCGGTTTCTTCCACATTTCACGGACGCGACATTTTTTCCCCCGCCGGGGCCCATCTCGCCGCGGGTTGGGACTACACGCTCACCGGGCCTGAAGTCGCGCAACTCGTGCGCCTGATTCCAAAAGTTGCCACGGTCACGGATAAAGGCATCGAAGGCGAAGTGATTGCCCTCGACGATCCGTTCGGCTCCCTGATTTCCGATGTTCGCGGCGACGACTTCAAAAAACTCGGTTACGTCCTCGGCGACAAAGTGACGCTGCAATTGGACAAGAAGCCGTTCACATTGCCTTACGCAAAAACGTTTATGGACGTGCCGGTCGGAGATCCGCTGTTGTACGTGGATTCGCGCGGCCGCATTGGTTTAGCAATCAACCAGGGCAATTTTTCGCAAACTCACAAAATTCTGCCGACCGTCGCGCTGTTCATCCCCAAAAAAGGCGCGCCTCTGAAAGGAAAATAGCGCATTCCGCGCTGGTCCATTTGCTTTTTTTTCAGCAGCGGCCGAAAATCGGGTGAACGCCCGGAAAAGAGGTCGCCATGCCTGAAGCCGTCATAGTTTCTTCCGTCAGAACACCCGTCGGACGCGGATACAAAGGGTCTCTGCGCACCAGCAGGCCCGACGATCTGGCCGCGCTGGTCATCAAGGAAGCGCTCGCGCGCGTTCCCGGGCTGGATGCTAAGGAAATTGACGACGTGATTCTCGGCTGCGCGATGCCGGAAGGCGAGCAAGGAATGAACGTGGCGCGCATTGCTGCTTTGCGTGCTGGTTTGCCGGTGGAAACTTCGGCTATGACCGTCAATCGCTTCTGCGCCAGTGGTCTACAGGCCATCGCGCTGGCGGCCGACCGAATCCGCGGTGGCTCCGCGCAGGTCATTGTGGCCGGCGGTACGGAATCGATGTCTCTGGTACCCATGGGCGGAAATAAAATCTCGCCGAATCCCTGGCTCGTGGACCATTATCCCGACGCGTACATCAACATGGGCCTGGGCACGGAAAATCTTGCGCGCAAATTCGGGATTACCCGCGAGCAGGCGGATCAGTTCGCCGTCGATTCCCACAAAAAAGCCGTCGCTGCTCTTGCCACTGGTAAATTCAAAGACGAAACCGTTGCCGTCGAGGTCAAGATCACTTCCCTTCCCAACGGAAACGGAGCCAAGGGAAAACCCGCGCCGAAGCCCGCCACACAATCGTTCGTTTTTGATAAAGACGAAATGCCGCGGCCGGAAACCTCCATGGAAATTCTTGGGGGTTTGAAGCCGGCGTTTCACTTGAAGGGCACCGTGACGGCCGGCAACAGCTCACCCATTAGCGATGGAGCCGCGGCGGTGGTGCTCATGAGCGATACAAAAGCCGCGCAACTTGGCCTCAAACCGCAAGCACGTTTTGTTTCCTATGCGACCGCGGGGTGCCCGCCGGAAGAGTTCGGCATCGGTCCGGTCTACGCGATTCCCAAGGCGCTGCAGCAGGCCGGACTGACATTGAATGATTTAGCCGTCGTGGAATTAAACGAAGCTTTCGCCGCGCAATCGCTCGCCGTGATTCAACAGGCAAATCTGGATTCCCAGCGCGTCAATCCCAATGGCGGAGCAATCGCCCTCGGCCATCCCCTCGGCTGCACCGGCTCCAAGCTCACCGCCACGCTCATTCGCGAACTCCAGCGCCGCAACGCCCGCTACGGCATGGTCACCATGTGCATCGGCGGCGGCATGGGCGCCGCTGGCATTTTCGAACGCCTCTAAGAGTCCTCACCCTCCGTTTGATTTTGCTCTTGACGCGATTCCTCCAACGGTTCAATATGGCGTTTGACGACATGTCGTCGATGGACATATGGAAACTTTGCCCATGACCGAGCCTGTTCTCCTGATCCTCCTCAGCCTCGCGTCGCAACCCCGCCATGGCTACGCCATTCTTCGCGATACAGAAGAGATGAGCGGCGGGCGCGTCCGGCTGAGCACCGGCACGCTCTACGGCGCTTTGCGGCGTTTACTGCAAGATGGCTGGATTGAACGCTTCAAGGAAGAAGATAATTCGCGAGGCAAGCAAGCCTATCGCCTCAGCCCTCTGGGCCGCCGCAACTTGCAGCAGGAAGTGAGCCGAATGAAGCATCTCACCCGAGTTGCCGGCCTGCGCGTCGTCGCCCGGAAGGAGACCTAGCCCATGCTATCTTTCTTCCGCTACCTGCTGAATCTGTACCCTGCTTCCTACCGCCGCGAATATGGGGCAGAAATGCTGGGCGTGCTCATCGAAGTGCATGCAGAAGTGAAAGGGAAAAGTTCGCCGGCACGGGCAATTTCTTATGCGCGCGAAGCAGGCGGATTATTGCGCGGTGCGTTGCGAGAACACGCGCGGACTATCTTTTTCCCCCGAGGTTTTCCCCTATATCCGCAAAGGAGGCTCACGATGCGTTCCGAATACAAGTTCCCAAAGGCCACGGTCGGCCTGATGACTGTCATTCTGGGAGTCGTGTTGGTGGCAATTGAGAAAGCAAAAGCTATCTCGGAATCGGTCGCACCCACGAGTACGGCCGTCGGTCCGATTCAGCCCATGCATTTCTCAATTGTCGCTGCGTTGGAGTTGTTGGGCGTTCTGTGTATCGGCGGAGCGCTGGTCTGGGCGGCACTGTTTGCTCTGCACCGCTCTGGCACACAGCGCTTTTCAGACCTAAATCCTACCGCCAGCCCGCGCACAAACAACCTGTCCCCGCACGTGTAACGCTGGCTTTATGCCAGCGCTCTTGGTTTGCAAGGCTGAGTCTAAGTCTAAGTCTTCGCCTTCCACAAACCGACGGTGTTGCCATCAATGTCGGCGAACCATGCAAACGTTCCTGTCGGAATCTCCACCGGCGGCACCACCGTCTTGCCTCCAAGCGATTCTGCCAGCTTTAATGCCGCCGCTACATCTTCCACATCCACATAGAACGTCGTGTAGTGAAACGGTTCGTGGCCCAATTCCGTAATGTGTCCGCTCACGCCGCCAGATTCGGGGGCGATCATCGCAGCCGGACCGAACTGCTCGATCTTCCAATCGAAAAGCTTCTTGTAAAATTCCTGGGTCTTCGCGGAATTGCGGGATCCAATCTCAAAGTGCACCACCGGTCGTCCCATACGTTCCCTCCTCGGCCTGAAAAGACATGTTCGTGCGAAGCAGTCTGCCACACGAATCGCAAATTTGCACTGAGTGCATGCCCCGAATAATTCATGGCGCCGGCTGTCCGAAAAGCGAATTCGTCCTATTGCGGAATCGCCGCTCCTGAGGGTAGAATTGCGGAATTGAATGAATTCAAACGGTTGTTTGAATTTTAACGCCGGCAAGGAGCACACTATGGCCACCTCCGTTCTCACCAAACCCGCTGCAAAAGGCGGCAGCTTTCTTCTGGAGTCCCCTGCCCCGCAGGACATCTTCACCCCAGCAGACCTCAGCGATGACCAGAAGCTGATCGGCCAGACCGCGGAAGAATTCGTAGTCAAGGAAGTGTTGCCGGTGGCCAAGGAGCTGGAGGCCAAGAAGCCCGGCCTGATGGCGGAATTAACCCGCAAAGCCGCCGAGCTAGGCCTGATGAGCGGAGGCACTCCAGAAGAATATGGCGGCGCGGGGCTGGATAAAGTGGCAGCTACCATGCTGACCGAAAAGATCTCCATTTACGGCGGTTTCGCCACCACGCACGGCGCACATGCCGGCATTGGCACGCTTCCTCTGGTTTATTTTGGTACGGAAGAACAGAAGAAAAAATATTTGCCGAAGCTCGCCAGCGGAGAATTCATCGGGGCTTATTGCCTTTCCGAACCACAAGCCGGCAGCGATGCGCAAAATCTCTTGACCCGCGCCGAGTTGAATAAAGAAGGCACGCACTACATCCTAAACGGCCAGAAAATGTGGATCACCAACGGCGGTTTTGCGGACCTCTACATCGTGTTCGCAAAAGTGGATGGCGAGAAGCTAACTGCCTTTATCGTCGAACGCACCTTCCCTGGCTGCAAACCCGGCAATGAAGAACACAAGATGGGCATCCACGGCAGCTCCACGACTCCGATTTTCCTCGAGAATTGCCGCGTGCCGAAAGAAAACGTGCTTCACGAAATCGGCCGCGGACATATCGTCGCGTTCAACGTGCTGAATGCCGGCCGTTTTACGCTCGGTGCATCGTGCGTGGGCGGTTCCAAGTACGTGCTGATGACCGCTGCAAAATATGCCCGGGAGCGTAAGGCGTTCGGCAAGCAGATCGGCGAGTTTGGCTTGATCAAGGAAAAGCTGGCGGAGATGGCCATCCGGATTTTCGCGGTCGAGTCCATGATCTACCGCAGCGCCGGATATATGGAAGCAGCCATGAACGCCGCCGCCGGCTCCGGGAATAAAGCGCAAAACACCATGAAGGTGCTCGAGGAATATGCCATAGAAAGCTCCATCGCCAAGGTGTATGGCAGTGAAATGCTGGATTTTGTAGTCGACGAAGCAGTGCAGATTTTCGGCGGCTACGGCTTCCATGAGGATTATCCAGTTTGTCGCGCTTATCGCGATTCCCGCATCAATCGCATTTTCGAAGGCACAAACGAAATCAATCGCATGCTCATCATCCAGATGCTGATGAAGCGCGCCATGGGCGGACAGCTTGCGCTTATTCCCGCAGCCATGAAACTCGCCGATGAAATCCTGGCCGGTCCTTCATTTGAGGAAGCTCCCGAAGGCATCCTCGCCGAAGAAGCGCGAACCGTTGCCAACGCAAAGAAAATTTTCCTGCAAGCCGCCGGCGGAGCACTGCAAAAGTATCGCGAGAAGCTGGCCGACGAGCAGGAGCTCGTGGCTGCTCTGGCGAACATCGTCATGGAAATCTATGCCATGGAATCCTCCCTGCTTCGAGCGCAAAAAGCCGCAGCCACCAAAGGCGAAGCTGCGGCGGCGCTGATGATCGATGCCGCCCGCGTATTCATCTCCGACGCTGGAGAACGCGTGGACCATGAGGCCAAGCGCGCCATTGCCGCTGTGCACGAAGGCGACATGCTGACCACACAAATGGCTGTACTAAGACGATTTGGCAAGCGCGCGGTCGTGGACACAATCGGCATTCGACGCCGCTTGGCCGCCGCGGTTCAGTCCCAAGACCGCTATCCCTTCGAAGGCCGCTAAACGTTCGCGGATTTGATGGCCCGCCGGTGGTCCAACCCATGAGATCACTTATGGGATAGACCGACTTTGCCGCCAATAACAAGGCAGACACAGCTGTTGTCAGAACCTTTCCCCGGCATCAAAAGGCTCTTACACTTGTACCTATCAGGTACTAGGACCTTGAGCCTTAAGCCAATCCCTCGCTCCTTGGCCTATGTGGCCGCGATTGTCGTGACCCTCCACGTCTGCTCCATTGTGTCTCTCGGAACCTCCCCGACCGGCGCTTTGATCGGAAATCTGCTCCAGATTTTCTGCAGTATGCTCGCGGCATTCATGTGTTTCCGCGCCGCCCGCAAGTCCTCTGGCTTCAGGCAATCGTTTTGGACACTGGTCGGCTTTGGCATAGGAATCTGGGGAGTGGGAGATCTCGGCTGGACGTACTACGAAGCTCTTCTGCGAAGCGAACCGCCAGCGGGCTCGTTGATCCGTTTCCTGTTCGACACTCACGGAATGTTTTTCGTGATGGCCATCTTCCTGAATCAGGAGAAAACCGACTCCCGTGTGGAAACGGAAGAGACTCTGGATTTTATTCAGGTTGGCATTCTTTTCTTTCTCGTTTATTTCGGCACGTACTACCTGCCTTCCTTGACGCTTTCGCAGCAAACGGCGTTCAACCGGGAAATGATCGTGGCCTTGTGGCGCGACATCGGCATCATTTTTCTCGCTGTATTGCAGTGGCGGCGCGCGCGCTTTCCCGAAGTGCGAAAGCTTTATGGAGGCCTCGCGCTTTACTACCTGATTTACGCCGTAGGTTCGCACTGCATCGACGCCTATCAGACGCAACAGGAAGTTCCGACGGGCACCTGGTACGACCTGGCATGGTCCGTGCCCCTGCTCTACGGCGCATTTTGGGCCGCGACGTGGCAGTCGGATTCCCCCGGCGAATCGCAAGCAAGCGTCCGCGAGAAAACGCTGACGAGTATTTTGATCACGAATAGTATGTTCGCCTTCGTGCCGCTCGCGATTCTGTTTATGGTTGCGGAATTGGGCCCCGGTTGGAAATGGTTGCGCTACACCCTTCTGGGAATCTCTTTCGCGTGCTATGCGTTGCGCATCGCTTTGGGACAATTTCGCCAGCAGCAGGATGAAGAAATGGTGCGCAGGCAGACGTTGGCCATGGATAACTCCGAGGATGGGATTGCCTTGCTGGACGAACGCGGCATGCACATCTACGCAAACACGGCCTTCGCGAACATGTTCGGTTTCGAGGGCCGCGATCGGATTGTCGGCCAGCCATGGCGCAATGTCTACGCGTTTCAGGAGGTCAGCAAGGTGGAGTCCGATGTGCGCCGCTCGCTCGCGCAATGCGGCAAATGGTCTTCCCCTATCACGCTGCGCCGTCCAGATGGAACCCAAATTCCAGCGGAATTGATCGTGTACTTGATGCCGGATGGCGGAACGGTCTGCACCTGCCGCGACTTATCGCAGCGCGAGGAAGCGGAGAAGGCGCGCGAGCAAGCGGAGGCGAAGTATCGCACGCTCGTCGAACAGGTGAACGCGATCAGCTATATCGCGGAAATCGGGATGGACGGGCAGTGGCACTACGTCAGCCCCCAGGTGCAACCGATTCTGGGCTATACGCCAGACGAATGGCTGGCTATCGCGCACCGCTGGTCCGAGTTTATCCATCCCGACGATCTTCCGATCGTGAGGGCGGCGGAAGAGTCCAGCGAGAAGGGCGAACCGTTCCAAGCCGAATATCGCGTGAAGCGCAAAGACGGCCGCGAAGTCTGGCTAAACGACACCGGTGTTGTGATCAAAGGCGGCAACGCCCGCCCGGTGATGGAAGGAATCATCGTAGACATCACGGAACGCAAGCTGTTGGAGACACAGCTGCAGCAATCTCGAAAAATGGAAGCGGTGGGAAGGCTGGCCGGCGGAATCGCGCACGACTTCAACAATTTACTTACGATCATCACTGGCTACACCGATTTGGCGCTGAGCCGCCCCGCCGTGCCGCTGGATCTGCGCAATGACATCGAGCGGATTGAAAACGCTTCGGCGCGCGCTGCGGCATTAGTGCGGCAACTGCTGGCCTTCAGCCGCAAGCAAGTGCTGCAGCCGAAAACGCTGGACCTGAATGCCATTGTCGTGAACATGGACAAGCTGCTGCGCCGCTTGATCGACGATCATATTGAGATGATCACTCGCGTGCAGGACAACTTAGGCAAGGTCAAAGCAGATCCCGCACAAGTCGAACAAGTGATCATGAATCTGGTCGTCAACGCTCGCGACGCGATGCCCGAAGGCGGACGCCTGGTGCTGGAAACTTCTAATGTGGATTTGGACGCGGCGTACGCGTTCGATCACGTTTCCGTCAAGCCAGGGCACTACGTGATGCTCGCCGTCTCCGATACGGGCGTGGGCATGGACGCGGGCACCATCGCTCACATCTTCGAACCCTTCTATACCACCAAAGAGAGCGGTCGCGGAACAGGACTCGGGCTTTCCACTGTGTACGGAATCGTCAAGCAGAGTGGCGGCTACATTTGGGTTTACAGCGAACCGGGAAAAGGCAGCACTTTTAAAGTTTACCTGCCGCGCGTGGAGGATCTGGTCGAGCCGCCGGAAGCAAAACCTGTGCCCCTCACCGACCACCGCGCCACGGAAGTGGTGTTACTGGTGGAGGATGAAGAAGCGGTCCGCGATTTGGTGCACACCATTCTGGTCGGCCAGGGCTACGAAGTGATTGTTGCGCTTGATCCTCCACACGCGGAGGCCATCGCCAGCAAATTTCCTGGAGAAATTCATTTGCTCCTGACGGATGTCGTCATGCCGGGCACCAGCGGCCGGGAACTGGCTGCGCGAATTCTGCTCACGCGTCCGGGAATTCGCGTGCTCTACATGTCCGGCTACACGGAAAATGTGATTACCAGCGGCGGAATGCTGGAGCGGGGATTGGCTTTTCTACAGAAACCGTTTTCACCTGCCGTACTGGTGCACAAAATCCGCGAGGTCCTCTCGCGCGCAACTCCCGCAACGGATAAATGAAAAAGCCATCCGGAATGGATGGCTCTTTCGGACTGGTATTAAAAGTAAATTGCTACTTACGAAATTTCAGCAGCGCCAAGCCGAACAGACCCGCGCCGAGTAGACAAAACGTGCTTGGCTCCGGTGTGGTGATGGCCCCCGCGTAATCCAAACCGTAGGAACTGCCACCTTCCTGATACACCTTGAACTGGATATCGTTCACGCCATTCACGAGGTAAGGAGCGAGCTGCGCCGTATTGAAAAGACCAGCGGTCGTAGTCAAGCAGCCGATGCCCGTTGCCGCGCACTTTGGATAGGGCCCTGTCAGGTTGGCTGCCTCGATCTCCGTGCCGTTCACCCAGACACTCGCGGTGTCATCCGCCAATACCGCCAGATAGGCGCTGGTTACCGGTCCATTGAGAGTGAAAGTGTCTGTAAACGTGACCGCGGTCCCGTTCGCCACGGTGACAAAGCCGGCATCCGATGGATTGCCGGTGGATGCAAAAGAAACCCAGCTGGACCCACCCATGGCACCAGCCCAAGCAGGGTTGGTATCAATGTTCTGGGTCGGGCTCGAGGTGCTGTTCGTGGTGGTCGTCGCGGAACTCACGATAGGAACATTGTCCGCTTTTGCCACCAGCAACATGCCGCTGAACAAAAATAAAAATGTCAGTCGCTTCATCATTTTGTTTTTCCCTAGGGGTCTCTCCTTGGTCACTTCTGTTTCGATACTACCGAGTGCTTTACGGTGCAATCCGGGGGCCGTTCGAGGCCTAGAATAATGAACTAAGTCCTTACGAAATAGCATGTTATGGGCTACAGTGAACGTTGGAGTACGCCTTGAAGAGCTTTCGGTGGGAAACGCATTTCTCCAATTCGGGAAATAATTTGCACGCTATGTCGTGGATACAGGTTTTTGCCTAAAGTGGGGTGGACTGCACCAATCTGGTGCACCTCAGGATGCCATCCGGATTTCGGTTTTCTTATGGCTTTGCGGCCGGCGTCTCTGTCTCGTTTGGCTTTTTGATCGTCGACAATGTTTCCACATTGAAGCGCTTGTAGTCCGAATATTTCGTGATCACATTCACCTTAATGCCCTTCACCAGCAGGAAGCGGACGCCCACATGCACCTCAACATACGTCGGCAACCACACCTCGTTGTTGACGTACGCCTGCTCGAACGTGAAACTCGTTCCTTTTTGTAAGTTGGCCAGCATGCCGCCGGCGATGTGCACATCGCCCACAAAATAAGCCTCCAGGCGCACAACATCTTTGGCCTTCTCATCGATCCAGATCACACCCGCCAATTCCTTCACCACTCGTTCCTCTAAGTTTTTCGGTTTGTACTCGGTATTTGGCTCAAAGTCGAACACCAGCACGTCCTGACCGCGGAATCGCTCCCTGCGCGGATTCACAAACTGGCAAACGCGCAGAAACACTTCGATGCCCGGGTCTTCGTTGTCTTTGGATTCTTTTCCTTCTTCTTTTTCCTTTTCTTCCTTCTCTGCTTTTTTCTTCTCGCGCTTCTGCTCTTCTTCAATTCGCTTCTGTGTCTTGTCGTTCTCTTTCTTCAGTTCCTCTTCGCTGAGAGGCTTACCGTCCTTTTTCACCAGCGTGGTGATCTCGTCGCCATTCAAATAGAAGAATGTGTATTCGTTGATTTCCTTTTTCGTTATTTTCCCGGACTTGTCGTACTCGGTCTCTTCTTCGACCTGCGTACCCGCATAGTTTTCCTTGACCTTGTCGATCTCTTTCTGGTTGGCATCGATTTCCTCAAACAGTTTTTTCAAGTCGGGAAGCTTGACCTGCGATTGCATGGGAAAATCGAAAACCCTTTCTCCGATGGTCTCGTTGGTCTCGGCCCGTGTGACGTTCACCACATACACTTCCGAGCCGCGGTGAATTTCCACCTTGTAAGGCACCTTCACCCCGTTCGTAGCTCGGTAATCGTCGTAATCGATCTCCTGAGGAACGCCACCCATGTTGGCTTTTTCGGCTACGATCAGGTGACTCTGTTGATCGAAGAAAACCTCCCATTGCACCCCCGTGGGATAGGTCAGTTCAATTTGGTACGTTTCATGGCCGTATACGGAAACGGTTCCTTTGAACGCGGCTCCGATTTTCTGCTTCGAAAGGCCCTGAAACCGTGAATTGTAATATTCGGCGGCGGCTTCTATCTCCAGCGCCGATTGGCCCAAAAGCGTAGCAATCTGCCCCGAATCGCCTTGATGCCACGCCGATTTGCCGTTATAGGCTTCAATCTCGGTCTTCCCGCCGCTTCGCAGCTCCGTGTAATAGCGATTGGGCAATTTAACGCGAAAACTGAAGGTGCCGGACTTCTCGTCGCCTCCGGACTGCACCGTTCCATCAATGAGAAGCGTGCGAACCTTTGCCAGGTTCTTGCTCCCCCCGGCAGCTTTCACATACTGGTCGATGATTCTGGAGGCGTCCTGAGCGCGAGCCAATGGAGCAGACAGCAGCGCAAATCCCGTCAGCGAGAGAAGCAGCGAATATCGTCGCATGATGATCATCTTACAGTACGCAAAGGATGCCCCTAAAGTTGCGCTGACTTGCTCAAATGTTGCAAAACTTTTCTCACTGGGCCTTAGAAGTGGGTAGGCGGAGAATATTTTTAAAGCTGTGGAAAGTACCAGTATTCCTAACGCGTAATTCCTATTCTAAAATGTGCCCAATAAACTCGCAAAACAGTGCGTATTTATTGGGTATTTGCTTGACACCTCGGCTGCGGACGGTCAGAACACCGCGTGTTTTGCGCTCACTCCACTGAGCGCCAAGTGTCCCGTTTCCTGTCCTTCAACAATGGAAAGTTTCTTTTGCTCTTTACATGCTTAGCAGATCTGGGTCGTTTCGAAGGAGGCTCGATGAAATCGAGTGGTTTATATGCCCGTGAAGTAACCGTCATTATTGCGTTAGTGTGCTTGGCTGTTCTGTTCGCCGCAACAGCGAATGCGCAGACAACCTATACATATCCCCCGTTTCCATCGAACGCAGCTGGTGGATTGCAAACAAACGGCAACGCGCAGATTCTGTCGAATGAAAATGGGAATTTCTTGCGCGTCACTCCGAACGTCCAGGATCAAGTAGGAAGCGCCTGGTACACAAATCCTGCCGGCAGCACTTCCACGCCACCTGTGCAGACATTGTCGTTGGCGGGCGGATTCACCACAACTTTCACGTTTCAACTCTCGAGCCCTTCGCAGAATAGTCTAGGATCGGCGGACGGCATCGTTTTTGTCGTTCAGAACGGGTCCTTCTCACCGAATGGCCCGGGCGGAATTTACGCCGTGGGGCCATCGAACGGATTGGGCGGCCAGCTCGGCTACACCGGCCTGACCAACAGCGTCGCCGTGCAGTTCGATAGCTGGTACAACAGCGAATACGGCGACACGCAAGCTGCCGGCGGCGGACCGAGCAGCGCCGACGAAATCAGCGTCCAGAGCTGCGGCGCGAATGCAAACACTTCCAATCATGGGGCTGGATGTACCTTTGGCCGAATTGATCTCAGTAGGTTGACCCTCTGGAATGGTGGACCTCTATGGATCGCGGACGGAAATCCTCACACCGCCACCATCACGTATACCGCGCCGACCACCACCGGAGGCAACTGCCCTCCGGGGTCCACGCCTTCAACGGCTGGATGCGGCAGCCTAGCAATCACTGTCGACCAGCAGTTAGTGCTGACCGTTCCTTTCAGCTTGTCGTACCTCGCCGGTCTTGACGGTGCCGGCGATGCTTACCCTGGCTTCACTGCAGCCACCGGGGGCGGCGATCAGAACCAAGACATTCTAAGCTGGAGCTTTGCTGCGGCTGTCGTGCAACCCATCAACACAACCACTCCTCCGAATCTGCCTGCCAACTTCAGCACTCCAGCCGGCACGATTCAGACGGATATTGACTTCACGACGTCTACGGGAATTACCAGCCCGATTGCAAATCCGGTGCTGATCACGATTAACAATACGCTGTCTCAAACGAGCACTTGGCCGCAATATGTCGCCGGCACTCCTTGGGCAACGTCCTTGTGCACCATCAAGGCGGGCAACAATGGAACCGATCTGTGTTCCCTGTACGTTAATGAATGCTATGACAGCACCATGGGTCCCGGCACCGCAACCGACGCCAACTGTCCGGTTGTCAGCGATCCGAGCCCCTCAAGCTTCGTAACGCTCAAGGACACATTCGATTGGAGCGGTGGCAAAGTTCAGCCTCAGCCTGGCACCACCATCTCCTTGATCGACTTCACCCCCGCGGCAGCCACGCCCAATGAACAGTGGAACCCGAGTACCACGTCTCCGAACCCGGTGTGCACCAACATTTCCTGGAACACCGCAAACGGCGCGCCCACACAATGCGATATCTCGGACACGCTCGTGGATGTGTACGGTGATCAAACGACGACCCGCGGTTCGAAGCCGAAGGCCAAGGGATGGCTGGTTAGCGTTTACAACGTGCCGATGCCGACCACTACGGTCCAGGCTTCGCCAAATCCGCAAGACTCCGCCTGCCCACTCAAGAGCTCCGTGGTGCTTAACAATGCGTCCGGCACTATCTGGAACAACGGGGCGTGCTTGCTGGATTTCCTTGTGAATCCCGCGCAGCTTCCGGCCGGCACCACAAATGCCAATGGCTTCCAGGCAGCGCCTCCGGCCACCCTGCTTTACGGTTCTGGGGCGCCTGTCGTGCAACCGGGCCCCATCCCCACGGGAGACGTATTGGTTTCCAATCCGAATCCGGTTTGCACCGGCACTCCTTGTGCCCCGGCCACTTGGGACACAGTCCTCAACGGCACCGTGCCCTCGACCAGCCCCACGCTTTCTTTCCTGGGCGGGGATGGCACACACACGTTGCACTGGTCGGCAGGGGACACTGTCGGCATCACCGAGAAGAATATTCAGCTCTCAACCGCAATTAATAACTCCTGCCCAACGCCTGATGGACCGGTCTCCGGTAGCCAGTGCTATGCCACCAGCTACTTCACCACCCAGGTGAATATTGACTCTGTACCTCCGCAGCAAAACACTTGCGCCAGCCCCGACGGCAACTGGCACAACGCAAACGTCACCCTAGCCTGCTCGGCGTCTGACGCTACTTCCGGAATTGCCAGCGCCAATCCAAGCATTAATGGCGTAACCTTACCCGTACCAGCTCCCGGAGTCGTCAACTTCGGAGTGTCCACCAGCATCCTTCCCGGCCAGGAAACCAATAACGCGTTCACCGGCACGCAGCAGCTCTGCGACTATGCCTCGAACTGCGCCAGCTTCGGCAACATCGGCGGTAACAAGGTCGATGAGAAGGCTCCGGTGGTCACCGTGACTAACCCCACGTCGGGCGCGAGCTTCGCGGCATACGCGTCGGCCCAATCCAGCGTAACGTGCACCGATGGCGGTTCAGGCGTGGCCAGCTGCAATGGTGTAGCGGAAACCGGCGGCTCCAGCGTCACCGTGACCGCCCCGCTGAACACCACACCCAATGGAGCGGGCACCACCTCAAAGACGTTTGTCGTTTCTGGCAGCGTCGATGAAGTTGGGAACATCGCGCCCGGCTTCAGCGTGAACTATAGCGTGTCCTGCCACTATGCTTCGGTTACGCTCAACTCGACAACGTTGACGAAGGGCATCTCCTTCGATCCCGCGGCGACGATGTTGACCGACTGTGTCTCCACAACACAGAAGACCATTATCGAATTGACCCTGACCGGTCCGTTCGCCAAGTCCTGCTCAGCCAGCACTCCGAACAGCACGCAATTGCTCTTCTTGCCTCTGCCTGTCACGATTCCTGCTGGCACCAACAAGAGCCCCTTGAAAGGCGTCATTCTTCTGGTTCCGTCTAACGCCTGCAGCGGCGGCAACTTCACATTCACCACAAGCACCTACAGCACAAGCGGCGCGCTGCTCGACAGCGTCTCTCAAGCCGTAACCGTCAAGTAAGTTCGTATCCCGAAACAACGAGGCCCTCTGCTCATTCATGAGCAGAGGGCCTCTTCCTTTTCAGCATGTGAACCCTTATTCGCGAAGAGAGATTCGACACTCCTGGGTGCTCCACTCTGAGCGTCGTGGGCGAAGGGTGGGACTTGGGTTCCTCTTGGATTGTCTTGCGTTGTAGCGCTGGCTTTTATGCCAGCGTCTTGGGTCAGCTTTCTTCGGAGCGCGCAGTCTTGCCTTGCCGTTGCCGCTCTCGAACTATGCCGCCGCCCCCTGCGTCGCCCGCTCGTACACCGGCTTCAAATCCGCGCGCTGCAAAACCTTCTCCGCGCCCTGTTCCTTATTGATTTCATCCAGCATGCTGGCCGCCTGGCGATACTCCGCCGCAGCTCCCTGTGCGTCACCCTTTTGCTTCGCCAGGTTGCCAAGCTGGTAATGAATCAGCGCCGTCTGGAGCCGCACACCGAGCTTCTCGCTGGTATTTAGCGCCTGATCCAGCACTTCCTTGGCATGCGCATAATCCTTGTTGTTGACGAGCGCCGTGGCCAGATCGACGGAGCTGACCAGCGCCAGATATTTCATCCCCTGCCGGTCCGCGTCTTGCGAAATCCCACGCAGGTCCCCAATCACAGCCGCCGAACGGCCTTCCGCGATCGCCACGCGCGCCAAATTTAATTTGGCGACGAGCACAGTCTCCAGCGCCTTCACGCGCGTCGCCATCTGCAGCGCTTGCTGATATTGCTCTTTGGCAGCCTTGGTCTCTCCGCTGTAGAACGCCAAATCTCCTTGCGTGTTGTGCACGTCGGCAATCAGCTTGTCGTTCTTCAGTTCCGTGGCCAGGTTCTGCGCTTCTTCCAGGTTTTTCCCCACCTCGTCGCCGCGGCCCGCGCGCGCTAACGCGTCCGCATAATCGATCAGCACCTGCGCCATGATCCGGCTGCGGTCCTTTGCGGCGCGGAATCCCTGCACGGATTCATTTAAATTGCTGACTGACGCGCCAAATCGTCCTTGGTTCAGGAAAACCATGCCCATGCTGTGCTGATCCAGCGCCGTGTTGTGCGCGTCATTGACATTGCGCCGCAATTGCAGGGCGTGCATGTAGGAGGCCATGGCCTGATCGTATTGCGCCGTCCTCGTATACGCCTCGCCCAGATCGTGCAGCGTATCCGCAATATCGGCCGGGTTATTCAATTTTTCGCGTAATGCCAAGGCTTGCTGGTAATACGTGAGCGCGTCCTCGCTCTGCCCTTTCGCCAGATACACGTTGCCGATGTTATTCAGGCAAACCGCCTGGAGCGAAGCGTCCCCCATGTCTCGCTGCGTCTGCAGCGATTGCTTGTACATATCTAGCGCTTTATCGTAATCGCCGCGATCTTCGTACAAGCTGCCAATGCTGATCAGCGTATTGGCCGCGTCTTTCTTGGCGCCAATTTCCGTGCGCAGCTTCAGCGATTCGTTGTAAGCCGCCAGGGCAAGCTCCGGCTTACCCAAATACATCTGCACATCGCCAATTTCCGCGTAATTTCCGGACGCGGCGGCTTTGTTGCCCAACCGCTTGTTGATATCGAGCGATTGCTGCACGCTGCGCAACGCTTCGTCGTATTTATTCAGACCGTCGTACGCAACGCCGAGCGCCTGGAACACCTGCGCCTTCTGCTCATCGTTGTCCAGTTCAATCGCCAGGCTCATGGCGCGGTTCAGCGGCTCAAGCCCCGCCTGTGGCTTGCCATCCTGCACTTCCAGCCAACCCGTCTGCAGCTGCGCGGTCAGATTCCGCGGATCGTTTTTCAGCACCTTGGCATATTGCGCCCTTGCCTTATCAAATTGTCCCGTGTCCAGGTACAAGCTGCCGAGCGCAAACTGCACATCCGTGTCTTCCGGCAAACTCGCGGCGAGCTTTTCGTAGGTTTCGATCGCTTTCTTGTTGTCTTTCACTACGCGCGCATGATTTGCTTCGATCAAATACTTTTCCGCCAGCGGAAGTTGCGCATCCAGCTCAACCGCCTTTCGCGAAGCCTGCTCCGCCTGAGAGTCGTACCCCAGCGTGGAATTCGTTTCCGCCAGGCGTGAATAAGCCAGCGCAAACTCCGGATCATCCTGCACCGCGGCCTGGAACAATTTCACCGCTTCCAGATTCTTCCCCTGCCGGCGCAACTGCAATCCCTGCATATACGCGCTCAATGCCGCCGGAGATTTCGAAGTAGGCTGGAACGAACTGGCCTTCAATTCCTTCTGCACATCCGGAGAAATAGCCAGGTTCTGCCGGATCAATTCCGCCAATTGATTTACCGGCGTAGTGATGTCGTTTTGGCTGCTGACATCCAGGTTGATGGGCACATCCCGGCCCTGCTTCAAATCCCGTACGGTAGCCTGGATGTGAATCTTGTCGTTGTTCTTGAAGTACTTCCCCCAAACCATCGTATCCGCGTTGCTGAATTTCGCGATGTTCGAAAGGATAGACGGATCGAATGCCGTCCCCGGCGTAAAGCGCAAATCGGTGAGCACCTGGTGCATGCGGTCCGGCGAAACAATCCGCAGGTGTGCGGATTGTCCGACAGCGGTCGTCAACATATCCGCCAGATTCGCTCCCCACTGATCCAGCGAAGGGTCTCCAGAGCTGTTCTGGAACGGCAATATTGCCAGCGAAACTTCCGGCCCCTTCACCTCCGCCGTGCCGCCGGAAGATCCGGGATGGAACACGCCCGATTTCAGCGCCCATCCACCGCCGAGCACAACCAAAGACAGCGCGCCAATCCCAACCCATTTCCAAGGAGTCGCTGCTTTAGGCGGAGCAATTGCAACCGGCAATGTAATCGACGCCAGTGTCGGTCGCGCGCCCTGAAAGGCGTCCAGGTCATGCAGAATTTCCTGCACGCTCTGATAGCGATGCTCTAAATCGCGTTCCAAACATTTGGAGACAATGTCGCTCAGCGCCTTGGGCACCGAGGAATCCAGTTCCGCCGCAGGCACAGCGCGTTCCTGATTCCGCCGCAGCAAACTGGCCATCGCTGTGTCGGCCTTATACGGCGTCTTGCCAACCAGTAATTCGTAAAAGATCAGGCCCACCGCAAAAATGTCCGAACGCTGATCCAGCGTCTTCCCCATCGACTGTTCCGGGGACATATATTCGATGGTCCCCAGCAGCGCGCCAGTCTGCGTCATGCCATCGCCGCCGATGGTGCGCGCCAGTCCGAAATCCATCACCAGGATCCGGCCAGTCTTCGCTTCCTGCATGATGTTCTGTGGCTTCAGGTCGCGGTGAATCACGCCCGCGGTGTGCGCTGCATCCAGGGCCAGGCAAACCTGGCGAATGATTTCCACGGCCTTCTCGATGGGCAACTTTCCCTGGTCCGTGAGGATGCGCCGAAGGTCGTGGCCCTCCACAAACTCCATGGTGATGAACTTCACGCCATCGGCTTCAGAAATGTCATAGATACGGATGACGTTCTTGTGCGTCACCTGGTGCGCGGTCAGCAATTCCTGCTTGAAGCGCGCCAAAATTGCCGGATTCGACGCAAGCTCCGGGCGTATCAACTTCAGCGCGACCGTTCGTTCCACTTCGCGGTCCATCGCCTTGTAAACGGAACCCATTCCGCCTTCGCCCAGCAGCGCCAGGATTTCGTAACGCGCTCCGATCAGGTCGCCCGGCTGCAGAATCGCTTCCTTTATATAGATTCCAGACAGCGGGCGTACTCCGGCGGGAGTTAGCGGAGGCAGACTATCGGAAAGAGTCGCATCAGGATTTGCAACTCGAGTCGGAGGCTTGACGGGTGGCGGCGCAGGCGGTAAGGGCACATCCGAAATGGTCGCATCGTCCAAAGGACCGGGGTTGCTGGCGGAGCTGTCGCCCTTGGCAGGCACACCCACACCTTGTGGACCTCGCGTACCCGTGTTATCTCGGGCACCCTTCTTGGAATTCGGATCTTCCATGAAGCGTCATTAACCCCAGGTTTAAGCGCAGCGTAAATACAGGTTGTCGCCCGTAGAGGCGGCTGGGCTAAGTATAACGATTTGTTGGCCGGAACGCAGCAATTTGCACATCTTACGTGGCGAGGATAGCCCCCTATTACTTGATGGTTCTGCAACCAGGGTATCCATAAAAAAAAGGGCGGGCTAAGTGCCCCGCCCCTGTGCCTAAGCCTTGCATCACCGACCTTACTGCTTTTTCTTGCCTCCCAGCAGTCCGCCAAGTTGGTTGATCGTATTGGTAGCGCCGCCAGTCCCCGTGCCGGTCAAGCCTTTCGCCAGCCCTTCCACGTTCCCAGCTCCGCCAGCGCCGCATGCGAGTTGCGACTTCAGCAAGCTCGCGGCTGCTCCGCCGACGTCCGGCACAAACTGCGGATTCGACGTGGTTCCGTGAACTTGCAGCGGCACCTTAATCCCGCCGCTTTTGCAATTGCTTCCGCCGCCCAGCG
This sequence comes from Candidatus Acidiferrales bacterium, assembly GCA_963701055.1. Taxonomy (GTDB): domain Bacteria; phylum Acidobacteriota; class Terriglobia; order Acidiferrales; family UBA7541; genus Acidiferrum. The sequence continues at coordinate 4,709,924 of OY969563.1, forward strand.
CCGCACCGGTCAATCCACCCAACGCGCCACCTGCCGCGGAACCCGCCGCGCCTGCCAGCGAAGCATTCACCGTCGCTACGAGCTTGAAGTCCATATTGTTTTTGGCGTCCAACGTCCCTCCGCCTACAACCGTGCCCAGCGAAGGCACCACCAAGTCTAGATTGTCCGCGCGCAAGCCGGTTGGGGCCATGTGCACGTTGCTTGTGAACTTCTCAATGTCCAGGTCCTTGCCGGTCTTCAGGCCCGCCAGTGCCGATACACTGGACATTTTCTGGCCAAGGTCGAAGCCCGACAGCTTCCCGTTGTACAACCCAATCGTTCCGTCGGTGACGAGTTTATTCGTCGGCCCCGTCACATGCAGATTGGCGCTAAGCGTTCCCGCCGTCAGCCTCGAACCACTGGGAAGATTGATGGCCAGCGCCGGCAAAAATGTCTCGAGATCCGTTGCAGGCAATCCTTGGCCATCGACTTTCATGTCCAGGACAAATTCATCGCCCTCGGATTTGTATGTCCCGTTCAAATTAGTCTTGGCGTTGCCGATTTTCAGCGAAGACGGATTCAGGACGCCGCTGCCCGACGCCATGTCGTAGTTGGTATCGAAATCGATCACCGCCGGCACGCCGGAGGGGCTGCCACCCGCCACCAGCACTGCCTTCGTCAACGTCAATTGTCCCTTCGTCGTCATGTGGCCGCCTTGGCTGACCAGGTTCGCAGTCACATCGACCATTCCTGCCAGCCCTAGGCTCGGATCGAGAAAGCCCCCCTTCGCGAGATCGAGCTTGTCAACCGTCAACTTCACGTTTTGTGGTGTGAACGCGGAGTTCGTCTGGTCCACCGGTCCCACCTTGCCATCGACCTTCAGATCACCGCCGCCGGGCAAATCCATAGACAGCGTCACGGGGAAATTGTTGCTCATGGAAACGTCCGAAGCCGTCAGGTCCACACTATTGTAAACGCTGCGCTTTTGAGAATTGGTATTGCCCAGCGTGATCTGTCCGTCTACAAGGGATAGTTTCTTCACGGACAGGGATTGCGCTGAACTGCTGCCGCTGGACGACGAACTCTTCGGCGCTGAAGTCGAATTGCCGCCGATCGACGAAAAATTCCATTTGCCGCTCGGGTCTTTCACCATCACAACCTGCGGTTTCACGATCGATATTTCCGTTACGTTGAGTTCTTTCGAAAAGATCAGCGGCATCAACTCCACGCCGACTTTCACTTCTTTCGCCGTCAGAAACGGACCGGAATTGAATTTCGGATCGTCACTGATGGTCAGATCGTCCATACCCAGCGATCCGCCCAGGATCGACAGGCTCAGATTGCCGACCGTCACCTTCCGGCCCAGAGCTTGCGAAGCCTGCTGCTCGATGGTTGGCCGGAACTTGTTCACGGGAATCACGAATGGCAGCACCAGTAAAATCACAATGACCGCAAGGGCGGCGATGCCAATCCATTTTAATTTGCTTTTCATGTTGGCCTCCGGGAGGCAAGGCGTAGGCGGGCGCCCCACTGATAGTGCGAGGCTGGATAATATCACACTAACTTCTATTGGAGTGCGGAAGCCCAGCTTCCGCTGTTGCCCCAACCCCAATCATACTCCCAAGCCTGCTGCTCGCGGCGATTCTTGCCACGCGCCTCCATGGAGCCGCACTTTCCCTCGCAAAATTCTGCATCTTTTGCTCTTCACCTTCATCTAATGCTGCGAGACCAACAATCGATTGGCGGCTCTACAGCGGTCAAGGAGCGATGTAAGGAGTAATGCAATGATTCGTGCCGAAGAAATCCGAAAAGGCGATAGCCAAATTCAATTTTCCCTGCAGGTTCTGGATTACGCGCAACTGCAACCAAAATCAAAAATCGAAGCTGTCGATACCGCGGCTTCCGCTGAAGAGCAGGGCCTCATCCTCTCTGGCTCTCAGGTGCTTATCGGGTTCCTCACCGCTCTCAGCGGTGTGTGTCTCTTGTTCTGGGCGTTTCTGAGACTCTGGCTTTACGAATAGCCACGCCGGCCGGCCGCCGCCTGGGCGCACAATTTTTTTTGCGCGGCTTTTTTCGTGATGAACCAAACACACTTGGTTTTTAGCGAAAATCGTGCGAGTCTTCTGTGGCCGCGTCCTTTCACGACCGTCAATCGCGACGCCTTTTTTATGACTCAGGATGCCGAAAAACAAGCCGTAGCGCGTGCCAGCCTCCGCTTCGTGCGTGATGGCAACATCGTTGGACTCGGCTCAGGATCGACCGCAGCCTACGCGGTCAAGTTCCTCGGCGAGCGCGTGCAAGCCGGCCTCAAGATCACAGGAATTCCGACATCGAATACCACCAAAGAGCTGGCCACGCGTCTGGGAATCCCGCTCACCACGCTGGATAAGATCACGGAGATCGACGTAACCATCGACGGCGCCGACGAGGTCGACCCGCAGCTCTCGCTGATCAAAGGCGGCGGTGGCGCGTTGCTGCACGAAAAAATCGTCGCGTCCGCCTCGCGAAAGCTTGTGATTATTGCGGACTCCGGCAAGCAAGTGGCAACGCTGGGAAAATTTCCCGTGCCGCTCGAAGTTATCTCCTTCGCGCAAGCCCTCGTCCAACACAAAGTCGAAGCCTTGGGTGCCTCCGTCAACCTCCGCATGGTTGGCGACAAACCCTACCTGACCGACGAAGGCCATCACATTCTCGATTGCCACTTCGGCGCAATTCCAGATGTCCCCGCCCTGGCCCGCAAGCTAAGCGACATGCCCGGCATAGTCGAGCACGGCCTCTTCGTCAAAATGGCCAACGTAGTCCTAATAGCCAAAGGCACCCAAGTAACCGAACTTCCGTAGCCCCATGGAGTGCGGAAGCCCAGCTTCCGCTTTCCCCCAACGTTACTCGAATAACAGACGGCCAGCGGCAGCCCAGCTGCCGCCACCACCAAACCCGAGTTGATTGCCCCACGCACGTAGCGCCGCGCCTTCAGACCGGCATCTTGGGTCCCTCTTCCGTTGCTGTGCAATCGCAAGCTCCACACCCAAAAAGCCCTCCATAAATTCATGCTAAAATTTCCCCTGCGGGGCTGTAGCTCAATTGGATAGAGCGACGCACTCCTAACGCGTAGGTTGCCGGTTCAATTCCGGCCAGCCCCACCAACCTTCAAGGCTTCTAAGCGGCCCTAAGGGCGCGGGGTTGGTTTCTGTTTCAGAAATATATATGATTTACGAACTTGGAACGCTTGAGACAACCGGCGCAAAACAAGGTTCAATGCATTGTCATGACTCTATATACCGAATTTCTGACGCACCAAGGCCGCACTATCGATAAGTGGACACACTATTTTCCCGTGTATGAAACCCATTTTGCCCGCTACGTCAACCGCCCTGTAACCTTCCTTGAGATTGGCTGTGGGGCAGGAGGCTCGCTCCAGCTATGGAAAACGCTACCTCGGCCCGCTCGCGCAAATTATTGGCATCGATGTGAACGAAAACTGCACCACCTTCGAAGAAGAGCACATTGCCGTTCGAATCGGCGACCAGAAGGATACTAAATTTCTCGACCAAGTAATTGAGGAGTTCGGTACCCCGGATGTAGTTCTGGACGACGGCAGTCACATGATGGCGGACGTTACAGCGTCTTTCAGCTATCTGTACCCTCGCACTTCCCCGAGCGGCGTGTATGTGGTCGAGGACCTCCACACCACCTATTGGAGCGAATTCGGCGGAGGCGTAGGTGCTGAGGGAAGCTTCCTCAAGCTATGCAAGTCACTCATCGACGAACTTAATGCCTATCACACTCGCGACCAAGTACCTGTCACAGATTTCACCAAGTCAACGCTGTCGATGCATTTCTATGACTGCATGGTGGTGTTCGAGCGTGGACGTCATCTCAAAAGTTCTAGCCTGAGGAGCGGGATGACATTCAAGAAATTCTGGAAAAATGCGCTTCCGAAACTATGACGGAAAGCGGGCGGGTGGCGCACTCTTAATCTCCAAAACGAATTTGGGTGGCCTACCCTTTGCGCTTCTTGCTTGCAAAGGGTGGGCTCTTCGTCCTCAATCTTCGGCCTCGAGCACCCCGCCCCGTGGCAAATGGCCCGGGCCTTGGCCGGTTCCACGCCTCCTCATCCAGTTCGTAAAGGCATAAGGTTCGCCCAGATTGCCAGCGTCGGCGGCATAACCTGTCCGACGATCATGAGCCCGACAGGTCAACAGGGAGCAGGTTAATGGTAATATTTGCGAACTCACTTCTATAGATCCTCTGGCCTCAAAACTGTGTGTTTCGAAATTCTCGCCAGCATTTTCGGACCTATCTCTTCCGAATCGTGGAAGGCCCAGGTGAAATCGTTATATCCAAGGCGGGTCAATTGGAGGTGGGACGAGCCAGTATCAGGTTTCGGCTTCCAACCGATCCTTAGCAAAGCTTTATAGACCTTCCTGGCTTTGCTACTCGGCCAACGGCTCACTGGTTGCAGGCGAAACTGACCACGAGTTCATTCGCCGGTGCCTGGTTGACTTCTTGAGTTATGCGGTCAGCCAACACGCGCAAAGCCAATACGTGAACGGACCGAATGGCATCGGCTCTGGTTTTACCATAAGCCATGACGCCTGGCAGCGACGGGATTTCGGCGATCCAACGGCCGTCAACTTCCTGCTCCAGTTCGATCTCAAAGTTAAGCGACATAGTCTCTTCTTTGCTTTCAGTCATTAGATGCATGATGACTTCCCTATAGGTGCGTGTCAATGGCACCCGCATATCCTTTGGCTAAAGACGAAAGCTGAGCCAAATAAGGTACTTCGCACGGAACTCAAATCTTATTTATATATATACATACCTCTCTTGTGGATATTAATGGTTTCAGCGATAATCAACTGCCGTTCAATCCGGTCATTAGAGATAGCATCTCGCCTACGTCGGCGGACCGTGTTTGGGCAGTTTTTGATGCTTGGCTGAATTCGTGTGAATTCACGAATGAGCGCGCTGCAACTGCTTGTTGCGCAAGGGCAATCCTGGTTTGAAACAAAAATGCTCTCATTCGAATATTAGTTCGCTATTTACATAACTTATGTAGTCGGCGCGCCGATCAAAATATCCAGCCCTCGCCGACATCATCCGGCCGGCGCAATATCGCGTTTCCCAGCCATTCTCATCCATTTGAGGTAATGGTTCCGTTAGCTAAGCATACAGATAATGTCGGCGCGCCGACCAAATCCACCTTCGCGCAGCGAAATTAATCCTATTTGTGCTTCAGGCTTTCGTTTCCGGCAGTGGCGGGCAGCCCGGGAACGACGCCAGGGCTGTGTTTCCGATGTATTGCAGGTCTTCGATGCCGATTTTTGCGGTGTAAAAGCCGTCGCAGGTCATCAGGCGCAGCTTGGCGAAAAACGCGATGCCCTGGCTGAGTGTGGGATCCTGCTGCGCATTCTTGCGATAGGCGATCAGGTTGAGCACTTCCTTTTGCTGCTCCGGACCGCATGCAAGAAAAGTTCGCTGGTAGCGGTCGGCGCAAAAATCGTCGAGCCACATTAGTCCGCCGCCCAACGTTTCCTGGTACTCTTCGTTTTCACTGCTCAACAGGTCGATGAATTCCGGCGCGCCCGCTTCCACCGCCCCGCCGGACACTTCGTCTTTGGGAATAATCGCGTCGCAAAGCACCCGTAAAGTTTGATACTGGTGCGCCGGAAAATACTTCGGCGTGTACTTCCCTGCCGAAGCCGCTTTCTCTTTCTGGATCAGTTCGTGCGCCAGTCCGGCGGCCTGTGCCGGAATCATTTGCAGCACAGACCCGCCCGCCGCGCCGATGGCCAGATTGCGCAGAATGTCTCGTCTGGAAATTCCGTCAGCCATCGTCAAAGACTTCCCTTCTTCGCTTGATCCAGCAAATATTCCGACGCGCGCCAGGAAAGCGCCATGATCGTCAGCGTGGGATTTTTGTCCGGATTTGTAACCAACGGCGCGCCATCGGTCACAAACAAATTTTTCACGTCGTGCGCCTGGCAATATCCATTCAGCACGGAAGTTTTCGGATCTGCTCCCATTCGCGCGGTGCCCACTTCGTGAATAATTTTTCCGCCGGGCTGAATCCCAAATGGATAGGGGCCATCCGATTTCGTGTGCGTGGTGTATTGTCCGCCCGCGGCCTCCACAATCGCGCGAAACGTCTGCTGCATATCCTTGGCTTGGCGCAACTCGTAATCGCTCCATTTGAAGTGAAAACGCAGCACGGGAATTCCAAATTGATCGACAACTTCCGGATCGATCTCGCAGAACGTATCCGGATTCGGCACCATTTCGCCGCGCCCGGAAAATCCGATCGTGGTTCCATAGCGTTTGCGGCAAGTGGCCTTCAGGCTTGCGCCGTATCCCTCAACTTCCTCGCAAAGATTGTGAAACATTCCCGCGCTGGGCATTTCGCGCCCGCCGCCCAGTTCAATGTGATAGCCGCGCGGAAAATCATTCGTGCGATCGTATTTCCACCACGGAATATACAAATGCATGCCGCCCGTTCCGTCATGATTATGCGGCGGCATTTTTTCCAGTTGCGGGAAATAGCCTTCGCCATCGCTGCCCACGGAGTCCGTCAGATTGCGCCCCACCTGCCCAGAGGAATTGGCAAGTCCGTCGGGAAACAATTGTGATTTGGAATTCAGCAGCAACCGCGCCGATTCGCACGCGCTGGCCGCGACAACCACCGCGCGCGCCACGATTCTTTTTTCCGTGCGCGTGGTCTTATCGATATAAGAAACACCGTTGGCTTTTCCGTCAGCACCAACCAGGATCTTCCGCGCCATCGCTTGCGGAATCAGCGTGAGCAGCCCGGTTTCCAACGCGGGAGGAATCAGCACCTGGCTCGAACTGAAATTTGAGCCCGTGGCGCAGCCTCGGCCACACTGCGCGCAGTAATGGCAGGAAGGCCGGCCATTCAACGGCTTGGTGAGAATCGCCAGCCGCGAGGGAATGCACGCGATATTCAGGCTATCGCAGGCTTTCTTGATGATCAGTTCGGTGCAACGTGGTTTGGGAGGCGGAAGAAAAATCCCGTTCGGCGCGCTGGGAATATTTTCGTGCGAACCAAAAACGCCTATGTACGATTCCACCTTGTCGTAATAAGGCGAAATATCTTCATACGAGATTGGCCAATCGTCGCCGATGCCGTCGCGCGTTTTGGATTTGAAATCGATCGGAGAGAAACGCAGGGCGATTCTTCCCCAATGGTTTGTGCGGCCACCGACGATGCGCGAACGGAACCACTGAAAATTCGCGCCGGGGGCCGAGGTGTACGGCTCGCCTTCAATTTTCCACGCGCCGTTGGGCGCCAGGAACTCCCCGAAATTTTCCGCCGCCTTGCCGCCAACGCCCACTCCGCGATGTGGCAGATCGTACGGCCACAGAAACATTTTGTAATCCGTGCCCGGATTCACGGGGCCGCCGGCCTCCAACAAAGCCACCGTGAGGCCACCCTCGGTGAGAACCTTCGCCGCCATCCCGCCGCCGGCGCCAGAGCCGATTACGCACACGTCGTACGTTTTCGGCGAACGAATGACTTGGGTCACTTGGAGATGCTCCGAGGGCGCTCCACTACAACGCAACAATTCCGCCGGCGATGGATGGGAGTTTGCGTAGGTTAGCCGCCGAGTATTTCGTTGCGGACATTCTTCAGCACGTAGGCGGCGCGTTCCACGCCGACTTCGCCCGACAGGATCGGATCTTCATTTTCGATGCTGAGAATGCCTTCGTAATTGATGTCCATGTACGCCTGCAAAATGGCTTTCCACGTGGAAGCGCTGTGGCCGTAGCCGACGGCCCGGAATGCATCTGAAGCCATGGGCAGGTCCTGCTTCTCAAACACGAAATTGAGCACGCCGTATTTAGCCACGTTTTCGGGATACAAAACCGTATCCTTCATATGCGCATGATAGATCATGCCCTGTTTGCCAAGGAAATGGATCACTTCGACCGGATCGCAACCCTGCCAGAAAAGGTGACTGAGATCGCAGTTCGCGCCGATTTCCTCGCCCACTACCTCGCGTAGCCGCAACAACGTGCGCGGATTATAGACTACAAAGTTAGGATGCATTTCAAACGCCAAACGATGGATGCCGTGATCGCGGGCGTATTTGGCCGCATCTTTCCAGTACGGCACCACCTTTTCTTTCCACTGCCACTGCAGCATCTGGTCATATTCTTCCGGCCAGCGGTAGGTAATCCAGTTCGGCTGGGTATCCGTGGGAGAACCGCCGGGACAGCCGGCAAAGCCCACGATAACTTTCACGCCGATCATTTGCGCCAACTGCACGGTCTTGCGGAAGCTTGCGTCATCACGCGCTGCGTGCTTCGGATCGGGGTGAACGGGGTTACCGTGACAACTCAGCGTGGCTACCTGAATGCCGCGGTCCTCGAACTTTTTCACCCATGCTTTGGCCTTCGCGGGATCGGCGAGAAATTCGTCCACCGGACAATGATTCGATCCCGGATAGCCGCCGGTCCCGATTTCCACCGCTTCCAGGCCGAGGCCGCTGATCTTGTCGATCATGGCGTCCAGCGAGAGATCGGCATACACAGGATCAAACACGCCGATGGGAATTTTCTTTTTTGCTCCGGTAGAAACTTGAGAAGAACCAGACAAGGTGTCCTCCTTGGAAAAGAAACCGCGTGTTTCCGCAAAATGCGGTCCACCTGGCACCACTGCCGCAAGCAAACCTGTGCTCGTGGCGGCGAGAAACTGTCTGCGATCAAGACCAGCGGCTGAATCCGGACGATTACTATGCCCTGCGCTCATGCGAGAACCTCCAGGAACTCAATCAAAAAAGGAGCGAGTAGACGACAAAATTATACGCCCTGAGGCGGGGTGAGGAAAGGAAGGCGGAAATTACTTGTGGGGACGCAAAGCTTCAAGCGCGGGGAAGGAAACCGCGTTGGTCAGGGCACGCTCCGGCTGCGCTTTTCCGTTTTGCAGGGCGTCCACGAGCATCTCCATGGCTTGGCCGGTATTTGGAGGAATAAAAATAGTGGCGGTCAGCAGGCCGCTACGCACCCAGGATTGCCCGGTGTTCGGCAGGCCATCGCAGCCGAGAAACGGCAGATCCAGCCAGCGCTCGCGTTCGACCTCTGAGGTCAATTCCTGGAACGCCTTGCGCGCTCCGATGGCCATGGAATCGTCCTGAGCCGCAACTAGATCGGTGGTGGCCTTTTGCGAAGTGGAAAGTTTCAGCCAGGATCGCACGGCGCGTTGCGCGCTTTCTTCAGTCCATTGTCCCTTGAGCGTGATTATATGGATGTTGTGGGGCTTGGCTTCCTGCATACCCAGGGTGCGATCTTTTGCCGCGGAATTTTCCGATGGCCCCTGGATATAAAGCACCGTCCCGCCCGTGGGAAGCAGCGCGGCGCACTGGCGTCCCTGAATGCGGCCGATTTCCACGTGATCGGAGCTGACGGTGAACACCGGCGCTTTGCTGGCCTGGCGAAGTTCGGGAACATAATTGGCGTCGCGATTGAGCACCGCCCAGCCGATGCCCGCATTAACGGCAGCGCGCGCGACTTGCGGCAGCGCCGTGCCGCCAACAGGCTCAAAGATAATTGCCGACGGACGATCGTCTGGCGCCGCTTGCACGGCCTTCAAAATTTGCGTGCTTTGATTGATCGCGTCGTTATCGGCGTAAAGAATCTGAAGATCAACATTGAATTTCTTCGCTGCCAACTCTGCAGCACGTGCTTGTTCAATTTGGTAATCGTTGTCGTTTGTCGTTAGTGCAACTAAGAACCGTAGCTTTCGCATGGACTCCCCGAGTTTCGCTTCTTTTTCTAACGATACACCCGGAACAGCAGGAGTGCGCACAATCCTCGCAGCGCGTTGCGAAGCAGAAACCTGTACTGAGACGGACAACAACTTTAAGGAGATATCAAAGAAGGCAGTCTTCGCTCGTGCTTTGCTTGTGGCGACGGAACACTCTGAGTAAAGCAGCGCAGGCAAAGCATTCCAGATGGGTTAAAAGGCGCAATGCGGACTATAAGCAAAACTTTTCCGCTCATAAGTCATTGCCACACAAGGGATTAGTAATGAGACTTGGCCGTGGCCGTGGTAAGCCGAGTGCACTTGCCTACAGGGAGGCAGCGTCTATGGAGCTGCTGACGGAACCCACCGCGTGTCTTCGCAGGGGAAGCGATCGCCACCCCCTTTGGTCAATCCCTGATTCAACGTGTGAAAGTTTAGGAGAAAGCGGTCTGCGTTCGACACCTGGCGCGGCACCGTTAAGTCAACTGGTCTGGGAGCAACTATGAACTGGCAGGACGAATACCGGAGAAAAAAAGTCACCCCGGCGGAAGCCGTGCAATGTATTCAGTCTGGCATGCGCGTGTACATTCACCCGGGCTGCGCCGAGCCAGAAACGCTGGTGGAAGCGCTGATGGCACGCGCGCCCTTCGTGAAGAACGTGGAAATTCTGCACCTGATGACCACCGGCCGGGCGGACTACATCGCGCCGGAGGTGGAAGGCCATTTTCGTCACAACGCGTTGTTCATTGGCGGAAATGTGCGGCAGGCCGTCAACGAAGGGCGCGCGGACTACACACCGGTATTTTTGAGCCAGGTGGAGGAGTTGTTTGAGAACGGGCAATTGCCGATCGATGTGGCGCTGATTCAGGTTTCTCCTCCGGACGCGCATGGTTTTTGCAGTTTTGGCGTGGGGGTGGACGCCACATTGACGGCGGCCAGATTCGCGAAGTTTGTGGTTGCGCAAGTAAACGACCAGATGCCACGCACCTTTGGCGATTGCTTCCTGCATATCAAGGACATCGACGCAGTGGTGGAAGTCTCCCGGCCGTTGTGCGAATTGAAACCAATTCAGATTACCGAGGTTCATCACGCCATCGGCAAGCATGTTGCCGGACTGATTGAAGACGGCGCCACGCTGCAATTGGGAATTGGGGGAATTCCGGACGCGGTGCTGCTGGAATTGACGCATCACCAGGACCTGGGCGTGCAGACGGAAATGCTGAGCGACAGCGTGATTCCCCTCATCGAGTCCGGAGTGCTGAACGGAAACCGCAAGAGCATTCATCGCGGCAAGATCATTCTTTCGTTCGTTCTTGGCACAAAAAAGCTATTCGACTACGTGAACAATAATCCGATGTTTGAATTTCATCCTAATAAGTACACCAACGATCCGTGGGTGATTGCGCAGAACGAAAAGATGGTGGCGATAAATTCGGCACTGCAGGTGGATATTACCGGACAGGTTTGCGCGGACTCCATCGGCACTTATTTCTACAGCGGCATCGGCGGGCAAGTGGACTTCATTCGCGGGGCGTCACATTCCAAAGACGGCAAACCGATCATCGCGATTCCCGCTACGGCAAAGAACGGAACGATTTCGCGGATTGCGCCGATGCTCGATCCGGGGGCGGGTGTGGTGACGTCGCGCGGCGCTGTGCACTACGTGGTGACGGAATTCGGCGTTGCGTATTTACATGGACGCACGATCCGGCAGCGCGCCGAGGCCCTGATCCAGATCGCGCATCCGAAATTCCGCGACGAATTGTTTGCCTATTGCGAAAAGACGCGCTGGCTGCAACGGCCCGCGCTTCAGGAGAGGTGAGTCATGGCAACGCAAGCTCGAGGCAAAGTGACCATCGACACGCAGGAGTGCAAGGGCTGTGGGATTTGCGTGGATGCTTGTCCGCCGAAGTGCCTGCTTCTGTTGGCGGAATTGAATGCGTACGGTGTTCACCCGGCGCATTACACCGGCGAGGCCTGTTCCGGCTGCGGCATTTGTTTTTATGTTTGCCCGGAACCGGGAGCGATTACGGTTTTCCGGTTGATTGTGCCAAAGGCGGTGAATCCGCAAATGGAGGCAAGCCATGCGGCAACTTTGTAAAGGCAATGTGGCGGTTGTGAAGGGCGCGGTGCTGGCAGGTTGCAAGGCGTATTACGGCTACCCGATTACCCCAGCGAGCGAGATCGCGGAAGCTGCCGCGGAATATTTTCCGCAAATCGGAGGGACGTTTTTGCAGGCAGAGAGCGAAGTTGCCGCGATCAATATGGTTTACGGGGCGGCGTCCGCAGGGCTACGTGTGATGACAGCTTCGTCGGGTCCTGGATTGAGCCTGATGCAGGAAGGCATGTCGTATCTCGCGGGGTCTGAACTGCCTTGCGTAGTTGTTGATGTGGTGCGCGGCGGCCCTGGTCTTGGAAATATCGCGCCGGAACAGAGTGATTATTTTGCCGTGGTAAAAGGCGGCGGACACGGAAACTACAAGAATCTTGTGCTCGCGCCTGCGTCCGTGCAGGAGATGGCGGACCTGACCATGCTGGCATTTGAATTGGCCGATCGCTATCGCAATCCAGCAGTCGTGCTGACCGATGGCTTTATCGGACAGATGATGGAGCCTCTGCAATTGCAGGCGCACGAAATCCAGCTGCCGGAAAAGCCTTGGGCGGTACGCGGAACCGCCGACACACGCAAGAATCTTATCTCTTCCATCTTTCTGGAGCCGGACGAGCTGGAAGCGCACGTGATGAAGCTGGACGCGAAATACAAGAAAGCGGCAGAGCTTGAAGCGCGCCATGAACTGTACAACGCCGAAGATCCCGAAGTTCTGCTGGTTGGTTATGGAATCACTTCACGCGTGCTGCGAACCGTGGTGGACGCCGTAAGGAAAGAAGGACTTCGCGCAGGCCTTTTCCGTCCGATCACTTTGTGGCCATTCCCCGCAGAAGCGCTGAAGAAAGCGGCGCGGCGTGCGCAGATGGTGGTGGTGGTGGAAATGAGCACGGGCCAGATGGTGGAAGATGTGCGGCTGGCGCTGGACGGAAGAGTGGACGTGGAGTTTTACGGCCGCGCGGGAGGAAACGTGCCGCTGGCAGATGAAGTGCGCAAAGAATTGTTTGAACGCATGGGAATGGTGGCGGAGTGGGGCGTTTAAGCGGCGCAGAACGAAATTGAGAGGTGGCATTGTGGACGAATACAAAGTGATCGAGTCTAAGTCACCCGTGTTTTATGAGAAGTACGAGCGCAAGGGTGAATTGCAGCACCAGACGCATTATTGCCCTGGCTGCGGGCACGGCGTGGTTCATAAGCTGATCGCGGAGGCCATTGCGGACATGGGCACGCAGGACCGCAGTATTTTTGTGAGCCCGGTCGGTTGCTCGGTGTTCGCCTACTATTATTTTGATATGGGCAACGTGCAGGCTGCGCACGGGCGCACGCCGGCGGTGGCCACGGCGCTGAAGCGGTCGAATCCGGAGAGCATGGTAATTGCTTATCAGGGAGACGGCGACCTGGCGGCGATTGGAACCGCGGAAATTATTCATGCGGCGAACCGCGGAGAAAAAATCACGGTATTTTTCGTCAACAATGCGATTTATGGAATGACGGGCGGTCAGATGGCGCCGACGACGCTTGTGGGACAGCAGAGCACAACTTCGCCGTGGGGGCGCCGGCCGAGCAACGAAGGCTATCCACTGCATATGGCGGAGTTGCTTTCCACGTTGGAAGCGCCGGTGTATGTGGAGCGGGTGGCGCTGAATGACAATAAGAACATCATGAAGGCGCGGCGGGCAGTGAGGAAAGCGCTGGATTTGCAACGCAAAGGCGCGGGATTTACGTTCGTGGAGATATTGTCTCCGTGCCCGACAATCTGGAAAATGACGCCGCAGGAATCGCGGAAATGGATTGAAGAAAAAATGCTGGCGGTGTTTCCGGTCGGCGTATATCGCGACCGCGAGCTTGCACCAGTAAATGATGCCGTGCCGCAGGTGACGGTGAGGAAGTTGCTGGGGCTTGAAAGCGAAGAAGCCGTGGGCAGCGTTGTCCCCGCTGAGGCGCATCCCGATCTACGCGTTAATATTGCCGGATTCGGCGGGCAGGGCGTTTTGTTGCTTGGACAAATCCTGGCGGAAATGGGAATGCGCGCGGGACGAGAGGTAAGCTGGCTGCCATCGTACGGCCCAGAAATGCGCAGCGGCAGCGCGCATTGTTACGTTTGCCTGGCGAGCGAGCGCGTGGGCTCTCCGCTGGCGGAACATCCGGATGTGCTAATCGCCATGAACGAAATTTCGTTGCACAAGTTTGCGAAACACGTTGGGGCGCACGGGACAATTCTCTATAACAGCGCGAAATTGCCGGACGGATTCCCGCCACAAGAGGCGATGATTTATTGCGTACCGGCCGCCGAAATCGCCGACAAGCTCGGAACTACAAAAGCCACCAACATGGTTATGCTCGGGGCGTTGCTGGAATTAACGCACACGTTGCCGAAGGAAAGCGCCGTTACGCTGCTGCAAGCAAAAGTGCGCAACCGGCAACTGCTCGAAGTGGATTGCCAGGCTATCGACGCCGGCATAGCGAATCTACGGCAACAACGGGAAGCCGCTCTGGCCAGCGCGCAGAAACACGAAAGCGAATTGACGCACAGCCGATAATGGGCTACTTCCACTTCCCTTCGCCTTCCACAATGGTGATGTAGCGATCCACGGGAAGATCCGTGAATCGTTCGGTCTTGCCGCCAGGCATGGGCCATTTGATTTCCAACCAATCCAGCTTTTCGTGCGCTCCCAGGCCCAGAACGATTCGAGGATCGTGGGAAGAAAGATAGCTTCCGCCCCCAACCTTCATGCGGCTGCGTTTCAGCGCTCCGGCCTGATACATGACGCGCGCGCCGATGGCATCGGGGTTGGACTTTTTCCCAATCAGGCGCACACCCAGCCAATGATTGCCGGCCGCGGCCGTATTCTTGAGAAGCAGAGGCGCGGCGTTGTTGACAGAAACAAGCACGTCGACGGCTCCATCGTTATCGATATCGCCGATGGCTAACCCGCGGGCACAAATCCTGTGCGTGAAAATCGGTCCGCTAGAGGAGCTCACATCGCGAAAGCCCTTTGGCGTGTGTTGAAACAGCATCAGAGGTTCCTCGTAGGTGACCTCGCCGTGCAGTGAATTGATCAGGTCGTCGGGATTGCCGTTGGCTAGAAACAAATCCAGATCGCCGTCGTTATCGTAGTCGAAGAATTTCAGCCCCCAGCCGCTCATATATTTTGTGGCTTTGCCAATGCCGGTGGGAATCGCCATATCGTCAAACGTTCCGTCGTGATTGTTCCTGTAGATTGCGAACATTTCGCGATCGATATTGGCTACAAATAGATCCATCCAACCGTCACCATCGAAGTCGGCGGAGTCTACTCCCATGCCAGAACGCGGGCGCCCGCTGTCGCTAAAGGCAACACCGGCGGCCGTGGCTGCTTCCTGGAATTTTCCGTTGCCCTGATTGACGAAAAGAAAATCGGCCAGCGTATCGTTGCTTACCCACAGGTCCATCAAACCATCATTGTTAATATCGGTTGCCACCACGCCCCAAACTTTCCCGAGATGGCCGGCAATTCCCGATTCTTTGCTGACGTCGGTGAACGTGCCATCTCCATTGTTATGGAAAAGCCAACTGGGCGTCGGCGTGTACTGCTGGGGAATGCAGTAGTGGCGACGACCATCGTCGTTTACGCCACAAGGTTTGTTCAGCTCTTTGCTGAACTCGACGAAGCGCCCAACAAACAGATCGAGGCGTCCATCGTTATCGTAATCAAACCACACGGCGCTGGAAGCCCAGCCTGGCGCGGACACACCGGCTTTTTCGGTCACGTCGGTGAAAGTGCCGTCGCCATTGTTGTGGTAAAGAATGCTGCGGCCGTATTGCGTGACGTATAGATCGGGAAAGCCGTCGCCATCATAGTCGCCAGCGGCAACGCCCTGGCCAAATCCACCGCCGGCCACTCCAGCCTTTTCGGTTACGTCGGTAAACGTGCCGTCACGATTGTTTTTGTATAAAGCGTTGCGCAAAGGCGGGTCGGGATTGAAGAAATCGCACTTGCCGCTGTTTACCAGGTAAATGTCCATCCAGCCGTCGTTATCAAAGTCTAAAAACGCGCAGCCGGCGCCGGTGGTTTCCGGAAGGAATTTTTCTTCGGACTTTCCGCTGGAATGCGCCCAGTGGATGCCGCTGGTGTCCGCGGGAATTTGCTCGAAGGGATAGCGCGCAGAGTCGGGGAAAGCAAGTCCCCGCCAATTTGGAAAAGCCAACGACCCCGCTGCCAACCCGGCGACGAAATCCCGCCGGCGCATGCGCCGCAAAATCTGCATTTTGTCCGGAACCTGGAATGACCTGAGATCATTTTCCCGGCCAGAACATCAGAAATCAACGAAAAAAACGTAGTTATTGCGGCTTTTCGTTCGTGGCGGGGGCGTTTGCGGTGGTGGTTAGGCTGCGATGAAGCGCGAACTCTTTTTCCGCTTCTTCCTTCTGGCCGATGCGGATGAGAGCGGTGCCAAGAGAATAGTGAACTGTGGGATTTGCCGGCGTGAGGCGCTCGGCGACTCGTAAGGGAGGAATGGCCTCCTGATAACGCTTTACGGTGACGAGGGCAAAGCCCCATCCGAGATACGCTTCCGCGAAATTGGAATCGAGCTTCGCGGCCGCCGAGAATTGAGCGATGGCTTCGTCCCAATTCTCTTCCCGCCTGGCCAGTTCCCCCAGAACGTAGTGGGCAGCGGCGTTCTTCGGATCGATCTCGATCTCTTTCTGGAATTCCTGCTTGGCCCGTTCAGTCATCTTGGCGTCGGCATCGGGACGCGAGAGCAAAGCTCGGCCCAGCAAGAAGTGCGGCCCGGGAGAGTTGGGCTCCTTCTGGATCATGTTTTCGTATTCGTGCTGGGCTTCGTCCCACTTGCCCTGCATTTCCAGCGCTTCGGCATTCAGCTTATGCGCGGCGATCGACTGTGGGGCATTGGAGGCGAGATCCTGGGCGGTCCGAGTGGAGAGATCAGAATAGGCGTGCACCACGACGAAGAGCACGTCTGGATCCTTGGGAAATTGCTTGCTGAGCGCCCGGATAAAATCCATCGCGGAGTCACGATTATCGATCGCGAGAGAGCAGCGGAGTCCGAGGATGCCGATTTTTTTCTTCTCCTCGGCGGAGGCATCGTTACTCATACCGCGCTTTAGAGTGGGAAGAGCTTCCTTGCAATGTCCTTCTTCACCGAGAGTGATGGCTTTATCTACGGACAATGACGAAGCCGCTTCAGCGGGGTGCGCGGTCTTGGGAGCTTGCGCGAAGAGTGGGTCTGCGACAGTGAGAAGGCTGGTGAGGGAAAGAAGAAGTGATGCAATACTTGTGATTCTGGACATTCGCTTTATTGCCGTTGTGTATCCGGATGAGGATTTCGGTAGCAGCGTCTCCGCTAAATAAAAATGAGGCAGGCGGGGGTGTACGCCCGCCTCATTATACGTTGTTCGCAGTTAGAAGTAGAGCTTCAAGGCAAACTGGACATTTCTCGCAGGTTGCGAAGCTTGGATAACGCCTGTGGTGGATTGATCCACCGTGGTGTTGGGAGCGGCCAGGTTGACGCGGTTGAACGCGTTGAGGAAGTCAGACCGGAATTGCAGCCTGAAGCGCTCGGTGAGCTGGAAGTTTTTCAGCAAACCGATATCCCAGTTGTAGTATCCGGGACCACGCAAACCACCGAGTTGCGGTGCGCAGGTGCCGAAGCCGCTGGTGTTGTTTGTATAGTTGCTCGGGTCAAACCAGAGGAAACCACCACCCTGGGCAGCTGTTGCGTTTTGGCGGCCGTAAACATCGTTCTTGCCGTCGCAATTGGGCCGGATACCGCCGGAGAGCGTACCTGTCGGGTCACCAGACGAGTTGTACATGGCCATCGGGAAGCCCGTGTGGAGAGAAAGAATCGGGCTGACCTGCCATCCCCCTACCACAGCGTTGGCAACTTTGTTCATGTTGCTGCCGAACTGCCTGCCTTGGCCGACTGGCAATTCGTAGACGGCGTAGGCGGTGAGGGTATTCGTGGAATCGTAGTAGCAAGGTGACCATTCCGCGCCTGGATCATAAACGTTCTGCCAGTAGGGCGAAGCGGTGTTGGATGCTCTCGCGGTTGACCAAGTGCCGTAATAACCGGTGTTGTTGGACATGCACTTAGATAAAGTGTAGGACACTTGACCTTGCAAACCCTTGCTCATGGTCTTCTGGAGCACGGCCTGCAGGGCGTTGTACATCATTCTGCCGTTGGACTGTGTACCGGAGACGGTGCCGCCGGACGTGTCGATGATCGAGGCCAACTGTGGGCCGATACCGTTCTGGAAGTACAAGCTCGGCGAAGTGCAAGGAGGCGTGCTGCATGCGGTAGACGGCTCCGCGACGAGCTGGTTGTATTTGAAGGGCACCATCAGGTGATAGGCGACCTGGCCGACATAACCAACCTGGAACGTCAACGAGTTTGAGAACTGGTGTTGGATCGTCACGTTAGCTTGATCGTCGAGAGCAGGCTGCACGTTCGCATCCCAGAGTCGGAAGGTTGCGTCGGTGTAGCAGGACAGGTTCGGGCAGGAAAGTCCGGTTGCCGGTGGCGCAATAATACCCTGCGACAAATTCGATGTCGGAAGAGCATAAGAGGTGCTGCCGGTTGGGGTGTAAAGTGTCTGGAATTCGCCGCCCGCGGTTGCTCCGCCGTCATACGGTGCATTCAAAGGCAAGCGAAGGTTGGTTCCAGTTCCTTCCAGATAGGACGAGATCGTGAAGGCGCCACGGATTACAGTCTTTCCGCTGAAACGTCCTCCCGGCGTGTAGGCAAATCCAATGCGCGGTTGAAAGTCCTTGCCACCGTATGTGCCGTTATAAAGAGCGCGGCTGGCACCATCCTGGTTGGCGTACTGAATTTCGCCGAGCCGGATGTTGTAGTTGGCTTGCTGATCGTTTTGCTCGATCCACGGCGTGTGCGCTTCATAGCGCAAGCCAAGGGTCAGAGTGAGGTGATCTGTCACGCGCCAGGTATCCTGGCCGAATCCAGAGAAAATGTTGGAGGTCTGCACCCAGTTGCCGCCGTTCAGGCCGCGACCAAAGCCGCTGGGCAATCCGAGGAAGAAGTCTCCCATGCCGTTGCCGCCAAACGGAGCCAGTCCACCTGTTGTGGTGGTGGCAGAGGAAGCGGTGAAGTTAGGACCGAAAACGATGTTCCCCAGCTCGCCGCTGTTGCCAGAGTAAAACACGGTGATGTTGTCGAACATGTATTCGCCGCCGAACTTGAAGGTGTGACGGCCACGAGTCCAAGTGATCGAGTCATCGTATTGCCACACTTTGCTGTTGAAGCTCTGTGTGACCATGCTGTTTCCGATGTTATTGATGGTGCCGTTGCCCGGACTGGATGGCGTGCCTCCACCGAAGGTGAGACCGAGAAGTCCGATCAGCGTACCCGGATTCGAGTTGGCAATTCCGATAGATTGTCCGAAGGCGCCAACGGAAGGATCCCAAGCCGTTCCGGTATTGAGAACGATGTGGTTCCAGCCAAAGCGCATGTCGTTGACAAGGACGGGCGAGATGGCGCGAGTCCAATCGCCCACTGTGCTCCAAATCGGTGCAGTGACTTGACCGTTTCCGAATAAGGCCTGATTGTTCGTCGAAGGATCAATCTGGAAGGCGCGCGTGAAGCGGCCGGAAATCTGATCCTTATCGGAGATTCTGTAGTCGACCTTAATGTCGCCCTGGTCAGCGTTATATTGGGTCGAAGTTTCCTGCAGAGCGTTACTAGTCAGGTTGTTGTTGATGGTCTTCGGATATAGAGACGAGGCGAATAAAGCCGCTGCTACCGGACTAATCATGCCAACCGGAATCTGGTTGTTCAAGAAGGCCGGGCGCGTCGCAGTCGTTGCCGCGGACGCTGTGCAAGGTACGCCGCCGATACCCGTTCCCGCAGCACAAGGATTGTAGAGCTGGTTGGTAACCAAGCAGTTCGCACTGGTCGAACCCGCGGCGCAAGTAGTGCCTGAGGGAGCCGTGGAGGCGACGGTGCGATCATTGCAAATGCCGTTGGTAAAGCCGGATGTGCAAAGAGCGCTGAAATCGCCAGCCTGTTCGGCAGGGGTAAACACCGAGATGGTGCTCCCGGCCGGAGGATGGTCGAAGCGCTGTCCTTGATAGTCGACGAAAAAGAAAAGCTTGTTCTTGTAGATCGGACCGCCGAGCGTGCCACCAAACATATTCCAACGCAGTGGAGCTCGAGGAATGACGCCGACCGCCGGATTGATCTTGTTCTCCCACTGGTTGGCGTTTAGAACGTCGTTGCGGAAGAATTCCCAAATATCGCCGTGGAAGCTATTGGTACCAGACTTTAGGGTGGCGCTGACGATACCGCCCATGTAGTTGCCGAACTCCGCGGGAGCATTGTTGCTGATGAGGTTGAATTCCTCAATCGCGTCCGGCGCAGGAGTGTAGCCGAGCAAGTTGTCGGATACTTCGTTATTGTCCATGCCGTCCAGGATGAAATTGTTCGACTGCTCGCGGTTACCGTTGATGAAAGGCCGCGCGCCGCTGTTCACGTTGTCGCCGTTATTAAAACTGCTGGGATCAGGATGGATTGAACCGGGCGCAAGAAGCGTCAGTTCCACATAATTCCGGGTGGCTAGGGGCAACGCGTCGTTCGTGGCAGAGTCAATGATGGTGTCGACTTGCGTGGTCTCTGTCTTCATCAACGGGGCCGCGCCGGTGACTTCAATCGTCTGGCTAACTTGACCAACCTTCAACTGGACGTCGACACGCGCAACCTGGTTCAGCACTAGCGTGAATGTCGGGTACAAGGCAGCTTGAAAGCCGGTCTTTTCGACGCGGAGATCGTAATCTCCGACGGGAAGAAGTGGGATGCGGTAGATACCGGCATCATTGGTGACTGCGCTGTACGTTTCTCCACGGGCCGCAGACTTCGCGGTAACCGCGGCTCCAGCAACAGCTGCACCGCTTGGATCGGTCACGGTTCCCGTGATCGTGGCGGTGACTTCCTGAGCGACGGTGGCGTTCGCCCCGAACAAAACAAAAACGAGCGCGAGGCAACAGAGCCCCAACGCCACAGACTGCAACTTTTTCATAAAGATCCTCCCATACTGCCCGTGGTCCACGAGCAGTCTCTCCCCGGCATATTCTCGACAGAAAGCAACGGCAAGCACCCCAACTCAGCGACACAAGCTGATTCGTTGACAAGTAGCTATATAGCACCAAGAAATGCTTGTCAAGCAGAAATTCTTAATTTATAAGAGAAGCAAGACAGTGCACTATAGCACCCAATGAATTCCGAGTTGTCGAGCACGTGGCCAGGGAGGGGGTGCACCCTACCCTGGCGTACGCGCACGAAAGAGATTGAGGTCGCGCCATGGGTGTGAACCACGGGGCCGGGTGTCTCGCTACAAGCATCGATATTGTAATCGGTTCCGCACACTCCCGCGCATTGTCGAGGAAAATCCTATGCAGGTAAAATCACGTAACGGCGTCCCCGCTTACCAGCGCATCCAAGGGGCCATACGGAAAATTATAGATGCTGGGGGATTGCGTCCGGGGGATGCCGTGCCTTCCGAACGCGAACTGGCGAGAATCCATGATGTGAGTTTGATGACAGCGCGGCATGCGCTTGCCACATTGGAACAGGAAGGTGTTGTGGAGCGCCGCCGCGGTGTGGGCACTTTTGTTTCCACGCCCAAAATTCACTTCAACAAGTTGATGAGTTACACAGAACAAATGAGAAGCCGGAGCCTTACGGCCGGCTCCAAAGTGCTGTTTGCCGAAATTGTAGACGACGAGCCGGAGGCAACCGCGCGGCTTTCGCTTTCTCCGAAGAGCCACATATTGAAGCTCGAGCGCTTGCGGCATACCGCGGGGGAACCGTTTGCGCTGGAGACCTGCTATTTTTCCGCAAAGCAATTCGCGGGGCTGCTTTCCGAACCGCTGGAACATGAATCGCTGTTTGGAATCCTGGAGCGACACTACAAAGTTGTGCTGGGCTACGCGGACGAAGAAGTGGATGCAACCGCCGCCGATCAGCGCACGGCAGAACTTTTGGGAGTGCCGAAACGCGAACCGCTGCTGAGAATCAGGCAAGTGATCTACTCAACGAAGGGCACGGTGATCGTTTATGTGCTGGGAATGTACCGCTCCGACCGGCATAACCTGGTGATTCGTCGTTTCCGCTGATCAAGAAGCGATCCTTCCATTCGTACAAAAAAAGAGGCCCAGCGCATCGGCTGGGCCCTTTTGTTACGGCAAGTGCCACGCTGGTGGCGCTGTTCCCCCCTGGTCGTGGATGGCGGGCCTCTGTGGCAGCCGCTGTGTTACGCGCAAATTGGCGGGCTTGGCGTGGCAACATTTATTACACTGCTGCTGATTCCCGTGCCCTATTCGATCTTTGTGCTGGACCTGAAGATTGTGAAGTGGGAAAGTCCCAGTGAAATGAAGACCAAAGACACCAAGGTTCGAAAGGGTGACTTACGTGAGATTCAAGCTGATTGATAGCGGGGGCCTTCGGCGGGTGCTGTGCGGATTTCTTGTGATTGCGACTGCGAGCCTGTCTGTTCTCGCCGGCCGCGCAAGTTCGCAAACGCCTCCCGGACAAGCCGGTGTGGACGTGATTCACACGATGAGTGCGGCCTTCGAGTCGTTAGTGAAGCGCGTTTCTCCGGCCGTTGTGGAAGTGCTGGTGACCGGCTACGGATCCGGAGATGAAGATGATGACGATAAAGGACCGAGCCCGTTTGGACGAGAACGCAGCCTGGGTTCGGGAGTGATCATCGACCCAGACGGATACATCGTTACGAATTATCACGTGGTCAAAGGCGCGGATCGCGTGCGCGTCGTACTGACGCCGCAAGTGGGAGAAGAATCGCAAGCGCCCGCGATGCTGAAATCCAAAGGGCAAGTGTTGAATGCGCGCATCATAGGGGCCAGCAAGACGATCGACCTGGCTGTGTTGAAAGTGGAAGCGACGGGATTACCGACGCTGCCTTTCGCTCACTACGACCAGCTGCATAAAGGTGAGGTGGTTCTAGCATTTGGCAGTCCGGAAGGTCTGGAAAATTCGGTGACGTTCGGGCTGGTGAGTTCGGTGCTACGCCAACCCGATCCAGATGATCCGATGGTGTACATCCAGACAGACGCGGCGATTAATCCGGGGAATAGCGGCGGCCCGTTGGTGGATGTGGATGGCAACGTGGTGGGGATCGATACCTTTATATATACGAAATCGGGTGGGAATGAGGGGATCGGCTTTGCCATTCCCAGCGGCATCGCGCGCTACGCGTATGAGCAGATACGCAAGTACGGCCGCGTGCGGCGGCGGACAATCGGCGCCGACCTGCAATCGCTGACGCCCGATCTGGCGGGCGGGCTAGGCTTGACGGACACGCCCGGAGTTGTGGTGGCGGACGTGGACGACGATGGTCCCGCAGAGCATGCGGGGCTGAAGGTTGGGGATGTCATTGAATCCATCGACGGCATGCCGGTGGACAATGTGGCGCTGTTCACGCTGAGTCTTTATTTACGCACGACCGCAGACAAAGTGAATTTGCAGGTTGTGCGAGGGACTAAACGGCTGAGCATCGACGTTCCTGTGCTTGAGCCAACACATGATCTCAGCCGGCTTGCCGATCTTTCCAACCCAACGACGGACTTGATCCCGCGGCTTGGGATTATTGGAGCAACGATTACGCGGGAAATCGAGGAACTGGTCGGGCCACTGCGAATTCCGTCTGGCGTACTGGTTACGGCGACGGTCGCTAACCGGCTGGCGGTGGATTCCGGACTGCAGGAAGGCGACGTGATCCACGCGTTTGACCGCGCGCCGATCAAAAGCATCGATGACTTGCGGGCCGCTTTCGAGAAGCTGAAGCCGGGCGACCCGGTCGCGCTGCAGGTGGAGCGCGGCGGCAAGCTGACGTTTGTCACATTTGAAATGGAGTAGGCAGGGTGGCATACCAGCTGTGGGTTGCCCCGCGATGGGATGGGGTTTCATGCATTTAGGCAGCCTGTTTTACCGGTCAAGTGTTATAAAATCCCGGTACGTCCCTTCGAGACTGCATTGCTGAAAAGCAGCAGTTCGGGTTTTAGAAGCTCCGGAACCCAGCCATGACGCCAGACCTGATCGAGTGCACGGTTTGCCACACACCGAACCCCGTCACGGCCACAGTGTGCATTCGATGCGCCACGCCTATTACCACTGCTGATGCCACGGTCCTTGGGAAGGAACTGGCCGAGGACGCCAAACTCAGCGTCCAATCCAAAGCGGAAGTGAAGGCCGCGAGCCAAGCGGATGATAGCGCTCAGGATCAGAATGCAACTTTATCCGGGGACCAAAACGCCGGAGATATGACGGATTTGAGCGCGCAAGGGTGGTCGCGACCCGTAGAGGCGGGAGGCCGGTCGGTGATGGCGGGGCGGCTTGCTCCGCACCGGATGCTCGGCAGACGTTACGAAATTATTCAATTGCTGGGTGAAGGCGGCATGGGCGCGGTCTATAAGGCACGAGATTGCGAACTTGACCGCATGGTGGCGTTGAAGATCATTCGTCCGGAACTGGCAGTGCACGAGCAGATTCTTGCGCGCTTCAAGCAGGAATTGATCCTGGCGCGCCGGATCACGCACAAAAACGTGATTCGTATTTTCGATCTGGGGGAAGCGGACGGGCTGAAGTTCATCACCATGGAATTTGTTGAGGGCAAGGATTTGAGTTCCCTCATCAAGGAAAAAGGGCGTCTCAGTTTTGAAGGGTGCGCCGACGTCGTCTACCAGACTTGTACGGCGCTGGATGCGGCACATTCGGAAGGCGTGGTGCATCGCGACCTGAAACTGCAGAACATCATGATGGAGAAGCATGGCCGGGTGATCGTGATGGATTTCGGTATTGCCCGGACGATGGAACAGGGGGGGATGACGCAGACCGGCGCGGTGATCGGCACACCCGATTACATGTCTCCGGAACAGGTGATGGGTGAAAAAGTGGATGCGCGTTCGGACCTGTTCACGCTGGGTGTGATTTTCTTCCAGTTGCTGGTGGGCCAGCTTCCTTATAAAGCGGACACGATGCAAGGAGCGATGTTCAAGCGCACGAAAGAAATACCGCAAGCGCCGCAAGTGGTGGACTCCACGGTTCCTTCGCTGTTGAGCGACATTACGGCGAAGTGCTTGCAGCTTGATCCGCAACTGCGCTACCAGTCCGCGGTGGAAATTCAGCATGATATCGACGCGTGGCGGGGCGGATCGACGAAGCGTTTGGAATTGCCGCTGCCGCCCGCTCCGCCCGAGCCGGTGAAAACGCCGTGGTGGAAAAAGCCGGCAGTGCTGGTTCCAGCGTCAGTGGTTGTGCTTGCGGGCGGCGGAGCGCTGGTGGGCGGAAAATTCTTTTCTATGTCGACGCCGAAACCGCCGAAGCCTGTTGCGCCGGTGGCTTCGCTGGCGATTTTGCCGTTCCACAATGCTTCAAGTGACGCAAAGCTGGATTGGCTGGGCTCGAGCATGGCGGAAATGCTCAGCACGGACGTGGGGCAATCGGCGAGCGTGCGCATGGTTTCGGAAGATCGCGTGGAGCAAGTGTTGAAGGATTTGCGCGTCACGCCGCAATCTGAATTGGATCCGGCGACGGTCGCGCGCGTGGCCAATCAGAGCAACGTGGATACCGTTGTGTGGGGCCATTATGCGCAATTTGGGGATCACATCCGCATCGATGCCACGGTGCAGGATTTAAAGCGCGGGACGAGCAAAACGCTGAGCGCGGACGCGGCGAATGAAAAAGAAATACTTCCCGCGGTCGACGGATTGGCCGCGCAAATTCGGCAGAGCCTTGCCGTTTCCACGAGCTTGCAGAAGGAACTGCAAGCGCAGGCGTTCAAACCGTCTACAGCTTCCATTGCGGCGCTCCGAGATTACGACCAGGGTTTGCAGCAGGCGCGACAAGGGAATTATGCCGACGCCGCGAAACAGTTCCAGGGCGCGTTGCAGGAAGATTCGGGCTTTGCGCTGGCGTATTCGAAGCTGTCGCAGTCTTATTCGCAACTGGGCCAGGACGACGAGGCGGAACAGGCCGCGCAGAAAGCGGTTTCGCTCAGCGCACAGTTGTCTCCTCAAGAAAAGTACCTGGTGCAGGCCAATTACAATTCGATCCTGAAGGATTATCCGAAGGCGATCGATGCGTACCAGAACCTGGTGAATGTTTCGCCGGACAATTCGGACTATCTGTTCGATCTGGCCACGGCATATGAGAAAACCGCGAATTACGACAAGGCGAAGGAACTGTTTGCGAGAGTGACGGAACTCGATCCTAAGCGCATTGAAGCGCTGCTGGCGCTTGGGCGCGTAAAGATCGAAAGCGGGGATACGCAAGGAGGGATTGAGGACCTGACGAAGGCGCAATCGCTTGCAATTGAATTGGGCGATGATGCTGAGCGAGCGCAGGTGCTGCAGGCTATGGGGGTAGCTTATTTTTCGATCCCGCGCTATGACGAAGCGCTGAAAAGCTTGCAGGAATCGCTGGATATTAAAAGACGCTTGAACATGAAAAAAGGGATTGCGGAGAGCCTGGACATGATGGCTTCGATCCAGGACTTGACCGGAAAATCCGATCAGGCGCTGAAAAATTACACGCAGGCTCTATCTATCATGCGCGACCTCGGCGACAAGCAAGGGACCGGGGATGTATTGGGCGATCTGGGCGCGTTTCAACAGGAACATGGCAAGTATGACGAGGCGCTGCAGTTGTTCAAAGAGTCTCTACAAATTCAGATGGACGCGCATAATGTAGCGAGCCAGGGACTGGTACTGAGTAATATTGGAAACGCGTATTTGTCCAAAGGCGATTTCGATAATGCGCGGACGTACTTTACACAGTCGCTCGATGTGCGACAGAAGTTGAAGGTGCCGGGAGATATTGCGGACACGCTCCACAATCTGGCGGAGACATCCACGAAGACCGGACAATTCGATCAGGCGCTGGAGCAGTATTTGAACGCGATGCAATTGAGGAGAGATTCTGGGGATCAGAAGAGCGCAGCGCTGGAGTCTTCCGGGATGGGTGCGGTGTTCGCGTACCAGGGAAGGTACGGCGCAGCCGTCAGTTCGCAACAGGATGCGCTGAAGGGATTTCAGGAAAGCAAAGAGCAGGGATCGCAGGCGACGGACATTCTGCTGAGTTACGGCGATGCGCTGGCACTGGACGGGCGCAGCGAGGAAGCCGCGAAATATCTGACCGACGCGCTAAATTCGGCGCGCGAACAGAAAAGTCAGCCGCAGATTGCCGCAGCGCTCAGCTATCAGGGCGACAACGCGTTTTATCGTGGAGATATGGCGCAGGCCGCGACGCTATATGCGCAAGCGCTTCAGGCGGCTTCGAAAACCGGCGACACGCAGCTGATTTTGCGCACAAAAGTGAACATGGCAAAGCTTTCGATTCAGCAGGGGAAGTACGCCGCTGCTAAGACGGCGCTGCGCGGTCTGGGAGAAGAGGCGGATTCGCTTGGGTTGAAATATCTCTCGATCGTGTGCCTGGTGCTTCACGGAGAAGCCATGATCGGCACGAAAGATTATGCGGGAGCGCAAAAGGAACTGAGGTCAGCCGCGCTCCGCAGCGAGAAGCTGGGTTTGCGAGTGCTTCAGGCGCAGGCGCACTACCAGCTGGGACGGGTGTTGGAGCTTTACGGAGATGCGATGGCGGGCAAAGCGGAGTATGCGGAAGCGCGGCGGGCCGCGGCAGAAGTACTGAAGGAAGCGCAAACGGATGCGGTCACGAAGCGATCGGATTTGGCTCCGATTTTCGCGCTGAAATCGTAGGCGGGTTTCTCAACGGCTCAAATAATCTCATATAAATTTTAAATAGACACTTTCGGTTGAGATCCTTCATCGCAGGATCCTCAGGATAACAACGCTATTTTGTTTCCGCTACTTGCTGCCCGTTCCTGTAAGAAGAATAGCTTCCTGGCCGAACAACGTGTTGTCGGAGATGTTTACGGCGCCGGCTTGTAGGCCGGATTTTGTGGGGTGGAAGTTGACGGTAATGGTGCAGGTTTGGGTGGGGGCCAGGGTGGTATAGGCGGCGCAGGTGGTGGAGCTGGCTAGGGAGTAGGCGCCGGTGACGGTGATGGAGTTGAGGATTAGTGGTGAGGTGCCGGTGCTGGTGATGGTTACGGTTTTGCCGGGGCTCGTGGTGCCGACTTTTTGTGAGCCGAAGGAGAGGAAGGTGCTGCTGAAGCTGGCTTTTGGATTGATGGTTTCGGCCTGGAGCGGAACGGATTGCGGGCTGCCTGCGGCGTTATCGGTGATGACGACGGAGGTGGAAGTGATGGCGCCGATGGAATCGTCGCGATCGGGCACGTAGCCTACACCGAGTACGCAGCTGGCGCCGGCTTTGAGCGTGGAGGGGCAAAGGCTGAGCACGAAGAAGTCGTCGAAATCGCCGACCCCGGTTTTGCTCATGGCGATTTTGGAAATGGTGATGGAGGTTTTGCCAGTGTTTTTCAGCGTGACTTCGTTGAGCGCGAGTCCACCGAGAGGAACCTGGCCGAAGTTGATGCTGGACGGCGAAATGACCAGTGCGGATGCGGTGCTGGCGTTTACGGTGAGTGTGGTGCTGGCGTTGGTGGCGGAGGTGAAGATGCCATCGCTGGTGTAACTGTAGGTGATGGTGTACGGCGTGGTGGAAGCGGCAAGCGCTGCGGTTGGGAATGTTGTGCTGAATGCGCCGTTGGCGCCGATGGTGGCTTGCTGCGTGACGGAGCCGATGGCGATGGAAACTTTTTCGCCGGATGCGGGATAGCTGGTGCTGCCGCCGATGACGCCGGCGAGATTGATGGACGTGACGCCAGCGGTGATGGTTTGCGACGGCGTGAGATTGCTGAAGGTGGCGGTGATTCCCTGCACGGTTAATGTGGCGATGGAAAGAATTTGTTGCGTGCCGACTACGGTTGTCGCGGTGTCTGTGTAGGTGCCGATGGAGGAGCTGGCGCTGAGCAGGCCGATGGCGAACGTTTGGCTGGCGGTGATGGTGCCGAAGCTGCAGCTGAGAACCTGGCTTCCGATTGCGCCGGTGATCGCGCACGTGCCCGGGCCGGAATAGGCTGGGCTGATGCTCCAATTCACGTTGGTGCCCGCGGGCAGCGTGTCTGTGAGGACGGCGCCGGTGACGGCTCCGCCTGCGCTGTTGGTGACGGTGATGGTGTAGCCGATGGCGCTGCCTGCGGTCACGGGCGTTGCTAGCGGCGCGTCGGTGATCGTGAGATTGCCCACGTTTGCCGGCGGGAAGGCTACAGTTACGTCGTTGAACTGTTTCGTCCGGCCGGTGATGCCCGCGTCCACTTTTTTGTTCGGGAGGTACGCGGTGGTGATGTTGAATTCGAACTGGCAGTAGATTGGCGGATTTGTCGGACTGCCATTGACCAGCATCGGCGTGGCGCAGTTCGTGCCGTAGGGCGATGTGGGCGTTACCGCGTAATCGGGATCGTCGTAGAGTTGCGGAATACTTCCCGCATACGGCGCTGGCGGAACGAACGTGTCGTTATTCCAACTGACTTCCCAATCGATGGGGCCGACGTAATTGCTGGGATTCGGTTCCACCCCTGGCGTGCCGGAATAAACCTGGTAGTGGACGCAGTTTCCGTTCGCGTAGGGATAGCAGAGCGGCACGACTTTGTCGCCGTTGGCGTTGGTCTGGTAAGTAAAGAAAGTTACGAAGCGGCAGTCGAAATCCTGCGTGGGCGTGTCGCCGTTGGGGCAGATTCCGTTGCCCATGGATGGCGGCAGTTCACTGGCTTGCACCGTGAGCGTGATGGACTGCAACACTTGCGGGATCGAAAGCGCCAGCGCGTGGGCGTTGGGATCGGTGCAGGGATTCGTTGGCGTGGGATTGGGATTCGATGGGCAATCGTACGTGGCCATGCCAGTGACGGTGGTTCCGGGATTGAAGGTGAGATTGATGAGCTGCGGCGGCGGCGTGAACGATGCGGTGACGGATTGCGCGGAGTTCATCGTGACCGCGCAGGTCGTCGTGCCTGAGCAGGCTCCGCCCCATGCCGCAAACGTAGTGTTGCCGCTGGGCGTAGCAGTCGCGTGACCGGCGTTCCCGCGCTATAACTTGCCGAGCAGGTTCCACTCTGCACTCCGGCCGTGGTGGTGCAATCGATCTGCTGCAGATTGTCGGTGACAGTACCGTTGCCAGTGCCGATGTCGGTGACGGTCAGCGTAAATTGAGATGGCGGTGCGGTCACGGTCAGCGTGGTGCTGCTGTTGGTGGCGGGAGTGAAGGTGCCGTCGCCCGCATAGGTGTAGGTGATCGGATACGGCGTGCTGGAAGCTGCGAGCGTGGTGGTCGGGAATGTTGTGCTGAACGCTCCGGCGTTGCCGATGGTTACTTGCTGCGTGACCGAGCCGATGGAGATGGAAACGATTTCGCC
Organism: Candidatus Acidiferrales bacterium; assembly: GCA_963701055.1. GTDB lineage: Bacteria > Acidobacteriota > Terriglobia > Acidiferrales > UBA7541 > Acidiferrum. The sequence continues at coordinate 4,740,131 of OY969563.1, forward strand.
GACCGGGAATTGTTCTCCATTGCCGATCGCGCCGCTTAACGTGATCGATGCGGTGCCGGCCTGAATCGTTTGCGACGGCGTGATGTTGCTGAACGTGGCGGTGATTCCCTGCGCGGCCAGCGTGGCGATGGAAAGGATTTGCTGGGTGCCGAAGACGGTGGTGGTTGTGTCTGTGTACGTGCCGATGGAGGAGGTTGGGCTGAGCAGGCCGATGGTGAACGTTTGGCTGGCGGTGATTGTGCCGAAGCTGCAGCTGAGAACTTGGGCTCCGGTTGAGCCAGTGATCGCGCATGTGCCGGGCCCGGAGTAGGGTCTGTGCCTGCGACTTCGCCTGTGACTTCGACGACAACTTCACGGTTCAATTTTTGGGGGACAAGGGCCGTTTGAACTTTCCTCAGGCAGCGGCGTGGGGCTGGCGTCCGGCACGCGTGGACTGGCTTTTTGTTTTTCTGGCCCGACCGTGGTTTCCGATAGGATCTTCAGGAGCAACTTTTTGTCCAATCGCGGAGTCACTTCCCCGGATGGATCGTTTTCATGGTTCAACCTAACCTCACCTGGATCTTACGAGTTAGCCCTTCGGCTGTTCCGCGGTTCGCCATTGGGCTCTCGCTTCGAGGAGTCCACAGCTGGCGAGCGGAGGAACTTCTTTGCACTTGGTAAGCACACGCGCCGAGAACAGGAAATTCCTTGCACATATCTGCCCTGGACGTCTCTGTTGAAAACTCGATGCTTCCCCTTCATCAGCCCTGCCGTCCCTTAAGCTGAGGAAAGCAAGGCCCTTGGAGCGGGAATAATGCGGGTATATAGTCCGGTGATTGGCACGCAACTCGCAAGAGACGGCTAGGGGCATTACGGGACGGATGAGGGCATGACCAACGAGCGGGCGCAAAGGTCGAGCGGGCGCAAGCTGGATACTTGGAAAGAGATTGCTGCGTTCTTTGGGCGGGATGAACGGACAGTCAAGCGCTGGGAGAAAGAGCGCGGCCTTCCGGTGCACCGACTACCGGGACGACGGCGCGGCACGGTTTATGCGTTCAGCGAGGAGCTGACGGCTTGGTTGCGCTCATCGGAGGATTTAGTAAGCCTGGAAGACCCGATCACCAAAGAAGATTCAGGCGTGGTGCCTGCGGTTGAATCGTTGCCGGTGAAGGCTTCGACCGCACCGCCATGGTGGCGAGGCCTCGGAATCGCGCTCGTTGTGATGATTCTGGTGCTTTTCGGATTTGCCAGACTTTTTAAGCTGCATGAGGTTCAGGGGCACCTGCTTCCGAGCCTTTCGGTACGCGCCAGCAGCGCGATGCATAAGCAGGCCGAAGACCTTTACCTGCAAGGGCGCTACCACTGGAACAAGAGAACGCCGGCGGATTTGACGCTGGCGCTGGATCTTTTCACAAAGTCGATTCAGTTGGAACCGAACTATGCCCTGGCGTATGCAGGGAAAGCGGATTGTTACAACCTTTTAAGAGAATATACGGGCATGCCGCCCAGCCAGGCCTTTCCGCTGGCTATTACCGCGGCCAAGAAGTCGATCGCGCTGGATGGCAGCCTTGCCGAAGGCCACCGGTCGCTGGCGTTTGCGTTATTTTTCTGGGAATGGGATGTGTCCGGGGCGGAACGTGAATTTCAGCGCGCCATCGACCTGAATCCCAAAGATGTGGAAGCGCATCACTGGTATGCAACCATGCCTGGTGAGTCTGTCGCGCTATCCGGAAGCGATTAATGAAATTGAACAGGCACGGAAGCTCGATCCGCTGTCTTCATCCGTTGCCGCCGACCGGGCGATGATTCTTTACCATAGCGGCCGGACAGACGAGGCCATTGCGATTCTGCAGGAACTGAAAACGGCCGATCCAGGATTTCTTTCCCCTGCGCGTTATCTTGCCAACATTTATTTTGAGCAGCGCAATTTTGAAAAATATTTCGCCGAGGAGGAGGTAGTCGCGAAGCTGACCGGTGACGAGCACGAGGTCGCCGTGATTCAGGTGCTGCGCAAACAGTTCGCGGCCGGCGGCGAACAAGCTGTGCTGCGAAGCGTTTTGGAGGACAGACTGCTGGACCTGCAGCGTGGCCGCGGGGATGCGCTTTCCGTGGCGGAAAGTTACGCCGATCTGGGCCGCAATCAGGAAGCGATTGAATATCTGAACAAGGCTTACGAGCGGCACGACTACCCGCTGATCGAGATGGTGAATTCGAAGACGTTTGAGAAGCTGTTCAACGAGCCTGAATAGCAGGATATTGTAAAGCGTGTGTATGCGCGCGAAGACAGAACTACCTGATCGCCACTGGTTTCTAACTGGCTATCCGCAAATCTAAAGCTTCGCAACATCCTTCCTTAGGACTTTCTGAACAACCATTAATTAGTGCTTGAAGTGCCGCTAGTTTGTTGATACTTTCGCGGACGAAGTGCCGTGCAGCGGACTTTCGCGTGTTCTACCAGCCGGATGCGCGACAGGCGCTTCTCTCTTCGTGATGCTCCTTGAGGGCTTCCCTTCCCTGTTCCAGCGCGAGGCGCTGACGATGCACGTGGCCGTGATACGCAGGAAGGATTCAGTATGCCTCCAATTCGGAGATGTGCCGTGATCAGGATTGCAGCGCCCTGTTTGTTTATTGCGATGGTGTTTTGTTTCGTCTTCGTGCCAAATCGCGCAGAAGCACAGGAAAAGTCGCCCCGTTTCCGCGTGATTGCTCTGGCGGAACATGGTGGAATTCACCAGCCATTTGTGGACGCCGCGAAAATCTGGCTGGGGAAGCTGGCGGCGGAGAACAATTTCACGGTCGACTATATTGAAGACACCGCCAAGATTGATGACGCGTTTTTGGCTAAATATAATCTGTTCATTCAACTGAATTATCCTCCGTATAACTGGACCGACACCGCGAAGGCTGCTTTCGTGAAATACATCGAAGAAGGAAAAGGCGGGTGGATCGGGTTTCATCACGCCACGTTGCTGGGGGAATTCGATGGCACGCAAATCTGGCCGTGGTTCCGGGATTTCATGGGAGGAATCCGGTTCAAGAATTACATCGCGACGTTTGTTACGGGCACGGTCACCATCGAGGACAAGGATCATCCGGCGATGAAGGCCGTGAATTCGCCGTTCATCATTGAAAATGAGGAGTTTTACACGTACGACAAGTCGCCGCGCCCCAAAGTGCATGTGCTGGCGAGCGTGGATGAGAACACCTACACGCCTGTAACGGAAATTAAAATGGGCGATCATCCGGTGATCTGGACGAACGAGCACGTGAAGGCGCGCAACATTTATATATTCATGGGGCACCATCCGGAACTGTTCCAGAATCCTGCGTACACGCAGATTGTGAAGAACTCTATTTTTTGGGCCGCGGGCAAATAGGAGATGTTCTCTGTGCATCGAACCATGAAGGTGAAACCCTGCAGGCATCCGCGTTACGCAAGCGCAATGCTCCGCGGCCTTTGCGCGTGCGCATTTTTACTGTTTTGCCTGAACTCCCGCTTGGCTGCACAGGCGCCAGCTTTCCGGGCGCTGGCTTTCTATTCCACCAATGTGGAGCCGGCTCACGTGCTTACCGGCAACGAGGGGCTCGTTTTTTTTCGCGAGCTGGCGGCAAAGGATAATTTTGTTTTTGACACCACGACCGATTGGGACAAGCTCAACGATAACGACCTGAAACCCTATCAGGTGATTCTGTGGGTCAACGATTTCCCTCACACGGAGGCACAGCGGGCCGCGTTTCAAAGATACATGGAACACGGCGGCGGGTGGTTGGGACTGCATATCGCCGGGTACAATGACGAATCCACGAAGTGGCCGTGGTTCGTGGATTTTCTGGGCGGCGCGGTGTTTTATACCAACAATTGGCCGGTGCAGAAGGCGAAGATGATCGTCGATGACCAGACGCATCCGGTCACCAAGGGCATGCCGGAGAGCTACGTTGCGCCGTCGAACGAGTGGTATCAATGGAAACCGAGCCCGCGGCTGAACCAGGATGTTCGCGTGCTCGTGACACTAGATCCTTCGAACTATCCCATTGGCGTGAAGGATGTGATTACAACCGGTGACATGCCTATCGTGTGGACCAACACGAAGTATCGCATGGTGTATATGAACATGGGCCACGGCGAAAACGTATTTGGCGACGCGACGCAGAACAGGCTGTTCGCCAATGCGATATTGTGGCTGGGAAAGAAAAAGTAGAAGGCGGCGTCGAGGACAATCACAAATGAGAATGTTTCGAATGGCGTTGTTGGTGCTGGTTGTGGCAGTTGGCGCGCGGTGCGTGGCGCAGTCAGAAGCTCATCCGAAAAAGCACTTGCTGATTATCGGCGAAGAAAAAGGATACCGGCACGACTCCGTTTCTCACGCGATGGCCACAATCGAGAGGCTGGGGCGCGAATCCGGGTTGTGGGATACCACCATTCGAACCGACACGGAGCCGCTGACCAAGAAGAAACTGGAGTTCAACGCCAAGAATCTGAACGATTTTGACGCTGTGCTGTTTTATACCGGCGGCAACCTGGAAATGAACGACGAGCAGAAAGCCGCGCTGATTTCGTTTGTGCATGACGACGGCAAGGGCTTTGTCGGCGTACACAGCGCAACCATTACCTTTACCGACTGGCCCGCGTATGGAGAAATGATTGGCGGCTATTTCGACGAACACCCGTGGGGGACGTTTGACGCTCCGATTATCGTGGAGGATCCGAATTTTCCAGGCATGCAGCAATGGCCAAAATCGTTTATCTGGCACGACGAAATTTACCAGATAAAGGATTTTTCGCGGGACAAGGTGCGCGTTTTGATGCGGCTGGACGCTTCGAAACTGGATCTGAATAATCCGCGCGTTCACCGCAAGGACCACGACTTTGCCGTGACTTGGGCGAGACAATATGGAAAGGGCCGTGTCTACTACTCCACACTCGGCCATGTGGATCAAAACTGGGATGACCCGCGGATGCAAAAAATGTACGTGGAAGCGATCAAATGGGCCATGGGGTTGGTGAACGCGGACGTTACGCCGCGACCGTTGCCGAACGAATCCGGCAGTGTTGCCCCAGACGGCGCCGCACGTCCGGCGCGATGAGCGTAAAATTGAATTTGGCGGAGATTGCCGACGGCTCCGTTTGGTTTGCGATCGCAGCCAGGAGGTTGAAGCGAAATGTGGCGCGCAATTTTATTTTTCCTGCTGACATCCCCTGCTTGGGCGCAGACAGCACATCCCATCCTGGCGCTGGGATCTTCCGCGCCGGATTTTGCATTGCCCGGCGTGGACGGAAAGACACATAGCTTGAGCGATTATGCCTCCAGCCCGGTGCTGGCTATTGTGTTTGCGTGCAATCACTGTCCGATCTCGCAGATGTATGAGCAGCGCATCCAGCAAATGGCGGACGATTATCGCGATAAGGGCGTTGCGGTTGTGGCGATCGAGCCGAACGACCCGAAAGCGATTCGCATCGATGAGCTGGACTCTTCCGACATCAGCGATTCGCTGGAAGAAATGAAGATTCGCGTCGCGTACAAACATCTGCGCTACCCGTATCTGTACGATGGGGAAACGCAGTCGGTGACACGCGCGTACGGTCCGCAGGCTACACCACACATTTTTATTTTCGATAAAGAGCGCAAGCTGCGGTACGAAGGGCGCATCGACAACAGCTACCGCATCGAGCAGGTGAAAACGCAGGACGCTCGCAACGCCATCGACGCGCTGCTGGCCGGGCGCGAGGTGGAGGTGAAGCATACTGGCGTCTTCGGTTGCTCTACAAAATGGCAGGAGAAGGCGGCTTCACGCGTTGAAGCGCTGCGAAAGATTGAAGAACAGCCGGTGACGGTGGAACTGGCTTCGGCGGACGATCTGAAGAAACTGCGCGCGAATCCGACGAAGCATATGCTGCTGGTCAGTTTTTGGGCGACGTGGTGCGGCTCCTGCATCGACGAGTTCGCCGATTTCCAGGATACGTTTTTGATGTACAAGGTGCGGGACTTCGATCTGGTTACCGTATCCGCGAACATGCCCGACGAGAAAAACAGCGTGCTGAAAATGCTGCAGAAACAGCACGCCACCAGCCGCAATCTGCTGTTTAATTCCAACGATACGGCGGCGATGCAGAAAGCGTTTGATCCCACGTGGGAATCCGCGGTTCCCTACACCGTCTTGATCGACGCGGACGGAAAAGTTCTGTACAAGCGGATCGGCAGCGTGGACATTCTGGAGTTGCGCCGCGCGATTCTGGCGTACTTACCCTCTGACTACATCGGTTTCAATAAATATTGGAAGACCGGATCGGCGCAGCCCGAATCCGCAAAGGCCGGCGGCAGATAAATCTATTTCTTTAGTTTCTCGAGCATCCCTTCTTTAGCTCGTTGGAGATTCTCCTCCAGCACGGCGGCTTTTTCCACAGCCTCGCGCAGAGCTTTGCGCCATTCATCCGGGGAATATAAAGGATTGCGGTCATTGCGGCGGCCCACTTCCAAACCGAAGGTAACACCCGCCGCAAAGATCTCCACGATTTCCGGATCGGCAATGGCCCAAGGCTCGCTTTGGCGCCCTTCGGCTTTCCAACTCGCCGTCATTCTTCCCTGCTCAGCTTTCATGTCGGCAAAGCTGCTTCGATGGCTCATTGCGCCTCCCGGTGGATGATTGAAGTGTGTGGGGAAACGCAGGGAGCGCCCACCGTCCCAAAGGACAGGTGTGCCGAATTGATTCACTTGTCGTTCATTGATGACACTTTCTGCGGGGTGAAATTAAGGCTATGTGCTGTAAGATGTCGCCATGAAAAACCAGCCTAATCGTCGTAGTTTCCTTGTAGCCAGCGGACTTACCGCACTTGCGTCAACACGAGTTCTCGGCGCCAACGACACACTGCGCGTCGGAGTGATTGGCGCCGGCGGCCGAATGCGCAGCTTGCTCAATGCCGCTGACCAGGTCGCCGGCCGTTACGAGATTGTGGCGGTGAGCGATGTTTATGGACCGTACTGCGACGCGGTGAAATGGCGCTCGAACAATGTCGCGACCGGTCACGTGGATTATCGCGAGGTGCTTGAGCAACAAGTCGACACCGTCTTCATCGCTTCTCCCGATCACTGGCATGTGCGCATGGCGGTGGACGCCGTGAAGGCCGGGAAAGATGTATATCTTGAAAAGCCGGTCACGCACAGCATCGAGGAAGGCGACACTCTTACCCGCGCGGTTCGCGCTAGCAAACAGATCTTGCAATGCGGCATGCAGCAGCGTAGCTGGAGCCACTTTCGCGACGCCGTGGATTTGATTCAGGGAGGAAGCCTTGGACGTGTCGTTCAAGTCCGGACGTATTGGTGGCAAAACTATAATGTTTTGCTGGTGCCTAAGTCGATCGATACGCAGGCGCTGGATTGGAAACGCTGGCTCGGGGACGCCCCCGATCAGCCGTTCAGCGAAGAAGTTTTCTACCGTTGGCGACAATTCTGGAATTTTGGTGGCGGGACAATGACGGACCTTTTCACGCACTGGATCGACGTGGCTCACTGGGCCATGAAGTGCGACCAGCCGCGCGAGGCGCAGATGCTGGCGGACAAATATGTGTTTGAGAGTTGGGAGTGCCCCGACACGGTTCAGGCGGCGCTGCGCTATCCCGGATTTGACGTGGTCTTCGAAGGAATGATGGCTTCTTCCATCGATGATGGCGGCCTGGAATTTCGCGGCACGGAGGCAACACTAAAGATAAACCGCAGCGGCTTTACGGTTTATCACGAAGGTGTGCCCATCAAAGAGAATCCCGTGATGAAGGCGGACAGCTTCCGCGACGGCACCATCGACCACATGCAAAATTTCTTCGACTGCGTCAAGGCGCGCAAGGAACCGAATGCGCCGGTGGAAGCGGGAGTTTCCGCAGCGCGCGCGGGGCATATCGCCAATCTCGCGTATCGCGGCAACGGACAAATCGCGTGGCCGTCGAAGACGTCGGTTTGAGGCGAACCGATCACTTCAATTCGCACAAGATTCCGTACTCGTCGAGTTGATTAATCATAAAACGTCCGTCTGTCTCCGGTTTCGAACCCGGGACCCACCCTTGCATGAAGCAACCCCGCAAGGATGGGCCACCCGAAATCGTCCTAGCGTCAACCGCCGAGCACAGCTCGGGACAACGGCCGGAAGTTATTGAAACATTCTCACCAAATCGTTACTGTTGAACTCTTAGTCGGGGAAATTTTCGATGGATCTCGTAGCAGTCGATGAACAATGTCAGCTGTTTATTTCCCCCTCAATCGATGACTGGTCGTCGATTGAGGATCAGGGCATTACTGCGGTAATCGATCTGGACGGTAATCTCGATTTGGGCATTCCAAACATTCCCAATCACATGCTGTATGTCTACTTCCCCATCTGCGATGACGACCTGCCGGATTTGAACAAGCTGCACGCGCTGGCGAAGCTCGGGGCTCGATTGGTAGCCAACGGCGAGAAAGTTCTGGCGCACTGTGGCATGGGTTACAACCGGTCGGCTCTGGTCGCCGGATTGGTGCTGACCTATCTCGGGATGAAAGGTGAAGATGCGGTAGCGCTTCTGAGGGAAAAACGGCCCGGCGCGTTGTTCAACGAAAACTTCGCCGCGTATCTCACGGCGCTGCCGCCCAACACCACTGGACCGGTCGGGCCCAGAACTTGACTAGTCCGGTTACTAGGTCGGTAGTGAGTAAACGTCGCTTCTGGGCGGAATCGGCTTGCCCGTGAATGTATTTGTGAAGCGAACCCGCACTAGCCAGAAAATCAGCAAAACCAGTGGGAGTATGCTGAGAAATAAATACAGACCGGTGCTGAATAGAGCCGAGGGAAGATGTTGCCCGAGTCCCACTGCCGAAAGCAATCTCAGGGGGCGGTTCGAGGGTCCCATGAAAAATGACCCTGCGGCGATGAACAGCCCAAAACACATGCGCCAGAGATGCCTGGCGATGCGCTTTACTCCGAAAATCCCGCCGCGCAGGAGCATGCGAATGTCGCCCGCGGCCGCAAGCAGGCAGATGGAACCCATGAAAAAGCTCATTCCAACGGGAACACCATTTTGTGAAGTCGCCCCGCTGCGAAGCACTTGAATGCCATTCACCCAGATGAGGATACCGAGCGTCAGAGGAACCAGCAGCGCAACCCAGTCTATGCTGCTCACTTCGCCATCCCTGCGTCTTGCGGTTAGCCACCCGGTTCCGATCAGGTAGAAAGTTATGATTCCGCCCCCGATGTTGCTTGGTTGATTCTTCACAATTCCCAAGTACACCGCGCCGAGGGCCATGATCAGCATCGATGCGACAAACACCTTTCCGGCCTGGATATGGCGGGGGGAACCCTTGTGGAAGAACATGGCCGCAGTGCCGGAAAGTAAGCCAACCGTTCCAGCACAAATATGAAGAACAAGTATGGGCGAATAGGGCACAGGGCACGTCTTTCTCTGAATTGTATACGTGGACCGGGGCCCAAGTGTTTCACGACTTCCCTGTCAACACTGAACGCTAGCCCATCCGGGAAAGTACTCGCGAACGTTTATCACGTTTTTATCAAACCAGGGCGGGTTGACGGCAAGACAGCCGTCCAGGAAAAAAAAAATTAAACCGTTTTGCAATGAAAAATTTTAAGTGGTGCGCCCGGCGTGATTCGAACACGCGACCTCTTGCTTCGGAGGCAAGCGCTCTATCCAGCTGAGCTACGGGCGCACGGTTAAGGAACGACTTTGATCAGTTTAGCTTGTCTGCTGCGGGTTCGCTAGTGGGTGTGGCCGACGTGTCTTAGCTCCATAATTCTGTCACCGGTTAACAGCAACGTGAAATTGTCACTCCATGAGACAGGAGACATTCACGTTGAGTCAGAAGGAACTGCAGCGAGTGAGCGTGATCAGCGCATGCATCAAGGGAGATATGGCGTGTGCCAGAGCCGCCGCACTCCTGTGCCTGAGCCTGCGCCAGATTAAGCGCTTGAAGAAGCGTATGCGCAAAGACGGGGAGGCGGCTCTGGCTCACGCCAACCGCGGCCGGCCCAGTCACCGGCGCCTGCCCGACGCCGTCCGCCCGCGGATCGTGCATCTGGCGCGCACCACCTACGCCGGCTTCAACGACCACCATCTCTGCGAGAAGCTGGTGGAGAGCGAGGGCTTTTCCCTCAGTCGTGAAACCTTGCGCCGTCTGCTGCGCGGCAACGGTCTGGGCTCGCCGAGAAAGCGCCGTGCCCCCGCTCATCGCCAGCGTCGTACGCGTTCCGCTCGCCTCGGCGAACTCGTGCAACTCGACGGCAGCCCGCACGACTGGCTCGAAGGTCGCGGCCCGCAACTCACCGTCCTCGGCCTGCAGGACGACGCCACCGGCAAAATCATGGCTGCGCAGTTCTTCCCCACAGAAGCCGCTTTCGGCTATCTCTGCCTGCTTCGCCAATTGCTGCGCCGCCACGGTGTGCCCCTGGCTTTTTACGGTGATCACAGCAGCATCTTCCTCCGCAACGACGACAACTGGACGGTCGAAGAACAGCTCGCGGGAAAACGTCAGCCCACCCAGTTCGGCCGTGCACTGGAACAACTTGGCGTCACCTTCATCGCTGCCAACAGTCCCCAGGCCAAAGGCCGCGTCGAGCGCCTTTGGGGCGTGCTGCAAGACCGCTTGTGCAGCGAACTCCGCCTTGCCGGTGCTCATGACCTCGACTCCGCCAACGCCGTGCTGCGCAAATTCATCGCCGACTACAATCGCCGCTTCGCCCGCCTGCCTCGCGAATTCGCAACGGCTTGGCGCCCCGCTCCGGAAAATCTCGAGCGCATCTGCTGCTTCGTGCACGAACGCATCGTCAGCAACGATAACGCCGTGCAATGGGAAGGCCGCCGCTTCCAGATCCCCCAACAAGCCCGCCGCTTCAGCTTCGCCGGCGCCAAAGTCCACATCTACCAGGCTCTCAACGGCTGCGTCGCCTTGTACTACGGCGACACCCGTTTGGAGCACTCACCAATGCCAGCGGGGTGACACTTTTACGTTGCCGTTAGGGTGACAAAATCATGTTGCTACAACAGACTCCAACCAAGGCTCTCGGCTCCGTTCCTTCCGGCGCTGGAGTCTGCTCCAGAGGATTTCGACCTCTCGTTGGCCGCGGAGGAATCGACGGACTCCATCGCGGCGCGGTCGCTGCGCGAAGCATGCCTGTCCCGCAGCTTGTGCGGAAAAGGCATGCCGCGAGAACAGGCGGACCTAAAAGATGTGCCGTTCTAACTGCTCATGTGTTGTGAGTCGGCGCTCACTTCATGGCGGCCGGTCGAAAATGCCGGATGCGTGCGTGAACTCTAACTGTGGTGTCCACAAATTTTGCGACACGATGTGGCCCGATATTGTCTCTAAAGTAGTGGTGGGGTACTTACGAAGTCCCAGGGAGTGTATATATGCGTGCCTCTAGCCTGCTCGGTCTTTCTCTCTGTTTTGCGTTTACCACCGCCCCGGCAATCTCTCAGGAAGCTTCGGTTGGCAGCGTTCGCACCAATATCGAAGGCATTGAAATACCGCCGGTCCCCAACGTCCCATTTACAGCGAAAGTAGTCGTCACCTGGAACCAGCCACTTGTGGGAGGCGGCATTGCATCGCGGAAGTATTACACATTGGTGGCACGCGACTCTCAAGGACGTGTGCGCCGCGAAACGCGCGTATTCGTTTCCGCGAATTCCGGTGAAGACCCTCCGCTGAGAAGCTTCACGATATTCGATCCTGTCTCCAGCACGCGCACGATTTGTACCAAGGCTTCGATGACTTGCGCTACTAGTGTTCTGTCCCATAAATAACTGGCATTAGTATTGCTGGGAATATAGGCATCTCCCGTGCACAATGGAGGTGCCTATGGCGATGGGACGACCTAAAGCGACGTTAGTTTTGGATTCGGAGTTACGCGAGCAGCTGGAAAGCTTGGCCAACTCGCGCTCTCTTCCGGCGGGGCTGGTGCGTCGGGCCAAGATTATCTTGTTGAGCGCGTCTGGGAAGAACAACCGGGAAATTGCGCAGCAACTGGAGACCAGCAAGGTCACGGTAGGCCTATGGCGACGACGCTTCCTGGCACAGGGAGTGTCAGGGCTCTACGAGGAATTACGCCCAGGGCGCCCCCGCCCGATTAGCGACGAACGAGTTGCTCAATTAGTTCGCAAGACGCTGAAGTCGAAACCCAAAGGCGCAACGCACTGGAGTATCCGTCAGATTGCCGCCGAGACGGGAGTATCGAAATCGACAGTGCACCGCATCTGGCAGGCGTTTGGCTTGCAGCCGCATCGACAAAAACATTTCAAGCTTTCGAACGATCCATTTTTTGTAGAAAAAGTACGGGATATTGTAGGGCTGTATTTGAATCCCCCTGAAAATGCTGTGGTTTTGTGCGTAGATGAGAAGAGCGGAATTCAGGCGCTGGAACGCACCCAGCCGATGTTGCCGCTGGGATTGGGCTATGTTGAGGGAATGACCCACGATTATCGCCGCCATGGAACCACCACGCTGTTTGCTGCACTGGACACGGCGAACGGTAAAGTGCTCACGAAATGTCGACCGCACCACCGGCATCAAGAGTATCTGAGTTTTCTACGGGAGATTGAGAAGAACGTGCCGAAGAACTTGGAGGTGCACATCATCGTGGATAATTACGCCACGCACAAGATACGCGTCAAGACAAGGTGGACAGTCGATAACTTGTTCGGAACTGGGAACCACTGAAAACGACAAAACATCCTACGACCAACATGCGCTCCGCTAGTTGTCTTCTCAGAGCCTTGACAGCCGTGTGTCTGCTACTGGCGATGCGCTCAGGGATTGCGCTCGGGCAAGCAAAGAAAGCGCACACCGATTCCGCAGGCCGGGACAGGTCTTCCGGGAATGGCGATGGCATTATCAACGTTCAGCAAGGTGACCTACTCAAGAAGCCTGTTGCAGAAAACTGGCCCTCCTATAATGGCGATTACACCGGCGCCCGCTACAGCAGCTTGACGCAGATCACACCTGGCAATGTGGGGCGGCTGACAGCCCAGTGGGTGTTTCACCCGCATGTGGTCAGCCCTCTCGAAGTCACTCCCGTCGTTGTGGCCGGGATTATGTTCGTTACCAGCGCATATGATGCATACGCGCTGGACGCCAAAACGGGCAAAGTGCTGTGGCATCACTTGCGAGCCGTGTCACCGGGGCTCATCGACGACCCTGGACAACATCACAATCGCGGTGTGGCCATACTGGGCACACGCGTTTACATGGAAACGGACAACGCACATTTGTTATGTCTAGATGCGCGGTCGGGCCACTTGATTTGGGAGGTGCCCTACGCGACCGGCAACAACAACTACGGTGCAACCAGCGTGCCGTTGATCGTGAAAGACAAGGTGTTGGTGGGCGTTTCAGGGGGCGATGACGGAGTGCGCGGATTTCTGGCGGCCTTCGATGCAGAAACGGGCGAAGAAAAATGGCGCTTCTGGACCATCCCTGGGCCCGGCGAGAAAGGCAATGAAAGTTGGCCGGGCGACAGTTACCTGCATGGAGGAGGGACAACGTGGATGCCCGGCACTTACGATCCGGAGCTGAACACGCTTTACTGGGGAACTGGCAATCCGGCTCCGGACTATGATGGCAGCATCCGTCCCGGGGACGATCTGTACACAAGCTGCTTGCTGGCCTTGAATCCCGATACCGGTACGCTGAAGTGGTATTTCCAGTTCAGCCCACATGATTTGTATGACTACGATGCTGTGCAGACTCCCGTCCTCGTGAATGCAGCGCTCAAAGACCAGCCGCGCAAATTGATGGTCACGGCGAACCGCAACGGGTTCCTCTACATCCTTGATCGCACGAATGGGAAATTCCTCTACGGCAAATCCTTTGTCGACACTCAGAATTGGGCCGAGGGCCTGGACGAGAATGGCCGGCCTATTTCCGCCGGGCTGATCCCCGACGAGAAAGGCGTGCGCGTCTGTCCCGCCAATGGGGGCGGCACGAACTGGTATTCGTCCAGTTACAATTCAGCCACGCATATGTTTTACTTCCGGTCCTTCGAAGCCTGTGCGGTCCTTCAGTCGCACCCAAGACCTTTCGTGGAGGGCAGGGCCTACTATGCCACGGGCATGGAGACCTTGGGCGAGACTGGCAAGGGTTACATCAATGCGTTGATCTTGATACGCTGGATTTCGCCTGGCGGGATGAGCAGTACGGAAGGAACAAGGGTTGGGGTGGCGTCATGTCCACGGCCACAGGCCTGGTCGCGTTTGGAGACGACGCCCAGAATTTCGTGGTTGCGGATGGGCGCACCGGCAAGCCTCTATGGCACTTCCATGTGGGGCAATTGGTCCACGCATCTCCCATGAGTTACGTGTCGCGACTCGTCAGGTAGTGATCCACACGCACGCCGAACTGGTTGGTATTGCTCGATAGCGACTGTGTCCCGACGTAAGTAAACGGCCCGGAATTCGCCAGAGGATAATACGACAGCAGAGTCTTCGAGATTGGGTTGATGAAGGGCAGTTGATTGTATGGAATGGGCTGCCCGCTGAATTCGTTGATAAGCTGGCCGTTCTGGCTCAACTGGCCGGTGGAATTGTCTATGCACAATCCCTGAGCATTGAATGGGCCGTTGTTCAGCGGGCATTGATCCGCGAAATTTCCCGTGCGCTCGGCATCCGATGGCACGGTAGCTCGCGTCGTTTCTCCTTGCGTGTCGCGGACACCTTCGTAGTACACGAAAAAGAACGTCTTGTCCTTCTTGATCGGACCTCCGAACACGCCCCCAAACTGATTCCGGTGCAGGGGTTCCACACTGTCTGCAAAAAAACTTTTTGCGTCCATCGGGTTGTTCCGAAAAAAGTCCCAGACTGTGCCGTGATAATCGTTGGTTCCCGAATGCGTGATGATGTTCGTCGTCGATCCGGTGCTGTGCCCAAACTCCGCATTCGCCGTGTGCGTCAAAATGCGAAACTCCGCAATCGCGTCGATTGGCGGTTTCATGACCAATCCGCCGTCCACCGTGTCGAAATTGTCTGCTCCGTCGATCAGGAAATTATTCGATTCGGGCCGCTGTCCGTTCACCGCGTACGCCTGTCCCTCACGCGCGGGACCGCCCGCTTCCAGCAAACCTGGTGTAAGGGGCACCACGCCCGTCTGCAATAGCCCAAGCTGAGTGAAGTCCCGTCCATTCAAAGGCAGATCCAAGATTTCCCGCTCTCCGACAGTCTGGCCCAGGTTCGTCGACGTGGTCTCGATGATCAGCGCGTCGGACGTCACCTGGATTTGCTGCGTCGCCGTTCCCACCGCGAGATGAACGGCCACCGTAGCCTGCTGGTTCACGTCCAGCGAAATTCCTTCCTGAATGTACTTCTTGAATCCCTGCGCCTCCGTTTCCACGCGGTAAGGGCCCACCGGCAATTCCACAAGCACGTACACCCCTTGTGAATTGGTCACCGCCGTCCGCTGCAATCCCGTATCGGTGTTGATCGCCGTCACTTTCGCACCGTTCACGGCCCCGCCGCTTCCGTCCGTCACCGTTCCGCGGATACTTGCCGAAATCTCCTGTGCGCGAATCCCGGCCGCGCACAGAATTGCGAACACCATCACACAAGCCCATTTCGAAAAAATGTTCATCGGAGCGGATGACATGAGCGATTCACCTCAGAATTCGGTTAGTTAGAATTAGTTCTGGTAACGGTGAACGCACACCCGTATTGGAGCCTGTGCGAAACGCGTTCGCAGGCTCACTGTTCCATCGTGACCAGAGATTCGCGGCCCTAAGCCGCAAAACACACCCGTAAAATTCGGGCGAGCATACTTCGCGCTACTTTCCCTGACAATAATTGAAAAGAATTAGAAAATGAAAATGGACGAAGCTATGCTCTCGAGCGAGTCCACACCATAGTATTTTCGTAGTATTGTGCGGTGCGCTGCGATCCTTGAGACTCCTCGGAATCTTTTAGAATGAACACGAGGAGATGCGATGGCTTACATTGCCGCGCACGTGTCGTATCGCAACGAGTGCGACTTCTGGCTTGCGCACGAGGGTTGCTTGCGCGATCGAGTCCCTGCCAAGAAAGTCGCTGGCTCGTGATCGTCGACGAGCAATCGAAAGAAAACGCCGAACCTGTTTCGGGCCAGAGCGAATCGAATCTCAGCTATTACGGCTGGCGTGTGGTGCTGGCGGCCTGTCTTGGCGTGATGGCGGGGTTTGGCTCGTTGTTCGTTTATACCTTCACAGTCTTTGTGAAACCGCTGGGGGTGGCATTTGGATGGAATCGCGAATCGGTTTCGCTTGGCTTCGCGATTGCTGCCATGACGGTGGGACTGTCTTCGCCATTGATCGGCCGCTTGATCGATCGCTTCGGCCCTCGCCGCATCATTCTTCCCTGCATGACGGTATTCGGTTGCGGCATTGCTTCGCTGGCGTTACTGGGTTCGGGCCTGTGGCAATTTTATTTAACCTGTTTTGTTATCGGCGTGGTTGGCAACGGTGCGGCGCACCTGGCGTACGCGCGATCGATCTCGACTTGGTTTCAGCGGCGATTGGGCATGGCTTTGGCCTTCGTCATGGTTGGGGCAGGTTTAGGCGCGATGATCCTGCCGGTGGTTGCGCAATCCGTTGCCACTCGATTTGGTTGGAGGGCGGCGTTCCTTTCGTTGATCGTGGTCCAAAGCAAGAAAAGTCTGTGCCGATTGTTCATTCTGGGCTGACCTGGCAGCAAGGCACGCGCTCGCCTGCTTTCTGGATCATCGTTGCCGTTCTTTTTGTGAGTTCGATCAGCATGAACGGCACGATCACTCACCTTTCCGCGTTACTGACCGATCGCGGAATCACGCCTGGGAATGCGGCATTTTGTGCGTCCATCCTTGGCGGTTTGAGCGTGCTTGGCAGAATCGGCACAGGCTGGTTGCTCGACCGGTTTTTCGGAGCGCGCGTCGCTCTGGTGGTGAACTTAATTACTGCAGCAGGAGTTATAGTTCTGGCGCGAGCGAACAGTTTTGCGGCGGGTGCGCTGGCGGCTGCGCTTCTTGGTATCGGAGCTAGGGGGGAAGCAGCGATCACTCCTTACTTGCTGACCCGTTACTTTGGTTTACGGGCCTTTTCCACGCTGTACGGTTTCACGTGGACTTTTTATGCCGCCGCAGGTGCGGCCGGCCCGGTGATACTGGGCCGCGCATTCGACAAGACTGGATCATATTCCTTTTTGCTGATTTCGCTCGCTATTGCGTTATTCGTCGCAGCGGCACTTAACCTGCTCCTCCCCAGGTATCCTGACCCACACAGGGCGAGTTAATTTTTTGGTGATGGAGCGGCCCTTCGTTAAGAAGGGCCGACTGTGCAATTGTGGACAGACGGATGGTCGATGTGAGCGATAAGGTAGCTCACAGGTTCAACCTGCTTGGCAGGATTTGACGAAATTCTGACTTTGCAATGGGGCAGCTCTCGAACGAGCTGCCCTTTCCATTTACCGAAGATCTCGATCCGCCTGCGACCTTTTGGAGTCGCACGCGCCATTTAGCTAACAGTTACGGGCCACAGGCATCGGAGCATTTTTTGACGAGCGAGTGAACCAATATCTTGTGCTGTCCCCTGAGATCGGACAAGTCGTCTACCATTTCGCAATAGGGTAGCCGGTTCCCGATGCGCCCCTGGAGGCTTGAAACTAAATGGTCGGCATCCTGGTTCATGGAAACAATCACTTCATCCTGTCCGGGCCATCACCCGACGATGACAGCGCTTTGGCGCTGGCACGGCACTGGTCCGTCATCCAAATCGGTGAGTCGAAATCATCGTCCTTCGAACAGTGGGAGATTCGGTCGAAGGAGTTTCGCGAGAACCTGGAGTGGGCGGTAATCGTGCCGGGCGACCGCGAGACTTCTCGGGGAGTGGTGAAGTTACTGGAGGAACTTTGCGCGCGCGGAGTGACCATCCGGAGATTGAGTATTGGTTGCTGGTAACGGGAAAAGGGAAGGCATGTCCGGGCGATCCAGAGCATGTGGTTGACTTGCGATAAGGCTGAATTGCCTTACTCCGAAAATGGATATATAATGCTCCGCATATGGAATGTGGCCGGCGAGGTGATATTTGGCTATCTTGAATCGACTTGGCGCGGGCGTTGTTTGGGAGAAGCCTGCCGACTTGTCCAACAGAGAGGTGCAGCGACGCTTGGGGCCTGCCGCTCTGCGGGCGTTCTTGAGAATCCGTGAACTTTGGGACTTGCGTGATGAAGACGCCCGACAGTTGCTCGGAGGCATGTCCAACGGCGCATTTTATGAATTGAAGCGAAAAGGGCGCGGCGCGCTGGACCAGGACCGCTTGACGAGAATTTCCATCCTCACCGGGATCTTTAAGGCGCTAAACATTCTATACGGCAACAAGCTGGCGGACCGGTGGGTACAACTGCCAAATGACAACCCGGTCTTCGGCGGGGAAGCTCCACTTGCGTACATGATTAAAGGCGGCCAACCGGCAATGTTGCGCGTACGGCAGCTTCTGGACGCTCGCCGGGGCGGCCGCTGAGTGGTACCTGGAGTTTCTGAGGCTTTGCAGGACGATACGCATCGATTGATTCCCGCGCGATACACGGACCGCGACGAAAGTGTTCTGACGCTCCTCAGCGATGATTCCGGTGAACTGCAGGCGCTCTTCGAACTGGAAGGCGCAACCAATGATCGCCTTCTGGGAGAGGCTGGACTGCTTCCGGGCATCAGTGTACGGGAGCTGGTTTTTGGCATTCCCTACGCACACGTTATCAATGCGGCCTTTACGCACGCGAATCCGCTGGGAAGCCGCTTCAACGGATCGACACGAGGGACATGGTACGCGGGGTTCCAGCGGGCGACTTCAGAACGTGAAGTGGCTTACCACAGGGGTAAAGAACTGCAGGAAGTTCGTTGGGAAGAGCCGGAGAGTTTCTCGTACGTTGATTTTCTTGCTGATTTTCGAGGCGAGTTCCACGACATTCGCGGTGACAAGCGCATTGCGGATTGTTTAGACAAGAATAGTTACAAGGCCTCGCAGCGTCTGGCGAGTCAGTTGCTTGATGACGGATCGGCGGGCGTTGTCTATCCAAGCGTGCGACACAGAGGCGGAATTTGTATCGCCTGCTTCCGGCCGGCACTTGTGAACAACGTCAGAAAAGGTTCGACGATCTCGGTCAGTTTCGGGAGCGCGTTCGCGGCACCGGAAATTCGAGAAATACAGTAACGACGACTGCGTTCGTGGGTTGTCACTGCCTGTCCAAGGAAAAAACACAATTATCCCGGAAGAAGGAGCGACCGCGCGGCGCCGATGCTTGACAGTAGTGTGTTACCATGGTACATAGATACCTTGGTTGGCGATGCCGGGAGGCGATCATGATTGAGGTGGAACGGATACAAACGGGCGTGCGGATGGAAAAGCGGCTGTTGAAGGTTTTGAAGGCGTTTGCGGAGCTGAAAGACATTTCGCTGGGCGACTTGCTGGAAGGCATCGTGCTGCATGCGTTCGAAGGCAAGTCGCCATTTGGGAAAGAGTCGCTTGGACAGATCGGGGAGTTGAAGAAGATTTATGGAATGACGCTGCGCGCGACCGACAGCCACAAGCTCAAGGAGAAAGCGTCATGAAGGGCGCGTTGCTGTTTGTGCTAGGAGCGGTTTGCGGGTTAGCGGCGATGGCTGGGCCAAGAGTTTTCGCGCACTTGCATGGCGCTCTGCATGGTTCGCAGGATGACGGCGGACCTGGCGCGGGGCGAGCGCACACGGAAGAAAAATTTGCGTTCACGGCCAAAGCTCCGATAGAGATCGCCGCACCCTTGTTTGGCACGGACAAGGAACGGGTGTGGTCTCCGGGATGGAATCCGCAATTTATCCACCCGCTTCCGGCGGCGGATGAAGAGGGGATGGTGTTCACGGTAGCGCACGGTCATCTGCGGGCGGCATGGGTGAACACGGAATTCGATTTGAAAAATGGCCGGATTCAGTATGTGTATGTTATTCCGGATGCGCTACGGGAGGAGTTTAGGATAAGGTGGGACCGGCAATTTTAGGGTCAGGTGAGAGAGTCCATGGCGAAACTTACG
Organism: Candidatus Acidiferrales bacterium; assembly: GCA_963701055.1. GTDB lineage: Bacteria > Acidobacteriota > Terriglobia > Acidiferrales > UBA7541 > Acidiferrum. The sequence continues at coordinate 4,760,127 of OY969563.1, forward strand.
TGTCTGGGTGCAGCAGGGTGTGTGACAGGATCGAGATATCTGGTGGAAGCGGCGGGGAAAAAGCTGCTGGTGGATTGCGGATTGTTCCAGGGTACGGACGACCTGAAGGACCGAAACTGGAAGCCGTTGCCGGTGGATCCAAGGACCATCGATTATCTAGTGTTGACACACGCGCACTTGGACCACACAGGCTGGCTTCCAGTGCTGGTGCGGAACGGATATAACAAGACGATTTTCGCGAATCCCGCGACCATTGATCTGGTGGGGTTGTTGCTGAAAGACTCCGGACACCTGCAAGAGGAAGAAACGCAGGACGCGCAGAAGCACAAGTGGAGCAAGCACGTGAATCCGCAGGCTCTGTACACATCAGCTGATATCGACCCGGTGTTGCGGCTGTTGAAACCGATGCCGCGCAGCGGCGGGTTCGACATTGCCCCGGGGTTTCACGTGGACTCGTATGACGCGGGCCACATCGTCGGATCTTCCAGCCTGGCGCTGACGATCACGGAAAATGGCAAGAAGAGCGTGGTGATATTTTCGGGAGACGTAGGAAGGTACGACCAGCCGATCCTGAATGATCCGAAAACACCGGACTCGAAGCAGATCGACATGGTGCTGTGCGAATCGACATACGGCGACCGGGAGCACGAGTCCGGCGATCCTTTGCAGATACTGGGCGACATCGTGAACCGGGTGATGAAACGCGGCGGATCGATTGTGATTCCCGCGTTTGCGATTGGACGGACACAATCGTTCATGTACTACCTGCGCCAGCTGGAAAATCTGCAGCGCATTCCCAAGGTTCCGGTGTATGTGGACAGCCCGATGGCGCTGAGCGCGACGGATCTTTATCTGAAGTACAAAGAGGATCACGATCCGCTGTTTGCCCGTGACGAGCAGAATGGCGGAGATCCGCTGAGCGTGCACGAATTCCATTTAGCGCGCAGCGTGCAAGAGTCAAAGCAGATCAATGGCGTGAAAACGCCGTGCATCATCGTTTCGGCGAGCGGCATGGTGACCGGCGGGCGGGTGCTGCATCACCTGGCTGAGCGACTCGGGGACGCGCGGAATTGCGTGATCTTGGGCGGCTTCCAGGCGGAGGGCACGCGTGGACGCGCGCTGGAAGAAGGAGCGAAGACTCTGAGCCTGTTCGGCAAGCCTGTCCCAGTCATGGCAGAAATTGTCGAGATGGGACAATTTTCGGCACATGCGGGCAAGAGTGAGCTACTTCGGTGGCTCACGGGCCTCCAGGTACCGGCGAAACAAGTGTACTTAACGCATGGGGAGCCGGCCGCAGCCCAATCACTGCAGCAGGCGATCGTGCAGAACTTCAAATGGAATGCGGCGGTGGCACGATATCTGGACACCGTGCAAATCTGAAAAACAGGATACGAAAAATGGAATTTAGGGAAGAGTTAGGGCGGCCATATTGGTCCACTAAATGGATTTAAATAAGTAAAATTTTTGGGGAACTAAGAAACATTTCGTAAGCGACTCTCGTCTATACAGGCAAGACCACTCGCGGGGTAGGAGGCTGACCACCACAGGGCAACCGACCAACAGTCTCCTACCCCTTTCCTAAGAGAAAAACTCGGCGCAGAAAGAACCGCAAGCCGGTATCAGGACTGTATTGCAGGGACGGCTTGGGCTGACCCCAAATCCCGTGACATGGGGGGAATCTCCGTTAGGTCCAATGCCGCCACAAACATGGGCGTCGGCGCAACGCGGCCCCAACGATTCAATTCCCACTTTGCGCGGAGGAACTTTACTTCCGTGCGAACGGAAATGTCCAGTACCATTTTCGTGGTGCCGCAATAAAACTGCTGTGGAATTTTTAGGAGCGGTTTTTTGCCGAAATTTTGGCCGTCGGCGGAGCCCCAGATGGAGACATCCAAGGACTCCTGTTCGATCTGCTCGGTGACCGCCAGCCGACACAGGAACGTGCGGCTCTCGCTGGCGGAGACGTCAATGGCCGGGCCATCAGCGCTGGTTTCAAGTTTGCTGCCGGAAGGAATTAGCGAAAGCTCGAGGGGCATAGGAAAGTTCCTTTCCTGCAAAAATTTCCACCCTGCTAGCTTCGGTGGCTAAAGCAACTGCAGCAGTTCTTCAACTGTAATTCCCGCGCTGTGTAGAATCAAACGAAGGGTTCCCACACGCAAGGATTTGTGGTCGGGCACACCACACGAGCCGCAGGATTCTGTTTACGCAGGATCATGTGGCTACCTCGCTGACGCTTCAGGACGAACCCGATTCGTTCGAGGGCACGAACCAACCGCTGCCCGGAAAGGTCGGTTGGAATCTTGGTCATGGAAGCGAAGCAGTGACTTCGACATACTCCCGATCCGATTCGACAGGGATAGGTTCGCCCGCGTCGCGAATATCTTCCAAATACAACTCGATTGCTTCTTCGATGTTCTTTAGCGCTTCCGAGCGCGTATCGTCCTGCGATACGCATCCGGGCAATGCAGGAACCGTAGCAACATATCCGCCGTCCTCGTCACGCCGAAGAATCACTGTGTATTTCATATGAATCCGGCTCATCCCAGACCATCCCAATCATCATATTCCCTGGAAACTGTGAGGTAAAGCTTCTTGCGGTCAGCTTACTACCCCGGGGAACTGTGTGAGCCAGACGCGGTAGATATTGCGTTGGGTGGTGATGCGAGGATAGGCGTATTCGGAGCGGTTTACACCTCCGAAGGCACGGGGCGCTGGGATGAATACGCCGGAGACCAGTTCGGAAACGAGGAAATCCGTCCCGTCGATTTCGTCGAAGTCGTGAATGATCTGGATGACGGGATGATTCAACTTGGAGAGCATGAGCGCTTCGTTGCGAAAGCGCTTGCGGGAGACGGGAGATTCGAGAAGGCCGTGGCGCAACACCTTGACGGCAAGATCGCGGTTCAGGCGCTGGTCGCATGCGCGATAGCGGCTGAGCATCTGGCCGATTTGCAGCGGCATTTAGCCTTCACCCGTGCGAATGGTCGAGTTGGTCTTGCTGATGCTATTGAGCAGGGGACGAAATGCAAGACGCGAAGAATGGAGAGTTGGCGAAAATGGATAGGGTTTGGCTTACTGAACACGGGTAGATCGAAGAGGGATTTCTCACTTCGCGGACTCCGTTCGAAATGAGGTACGTTTTTATTTTTAGGCAAGGTTCAAGACTCACCGTTCGCAAACGGGCTCAGAGTGGGTCACCCAGGAGTTAGAGGTGGAGATTGGCGAAGCGGGCTTCGGCGGCAGCGAGGGTCTCTTCTTTCTTGCAGAAGGTGAAACGGACTTGGGAGGCGCCATCCTGGGCGTTGTTGTAGAAGCTGGAGCCGGGGACGCAGGCCACGCCGATGTTTTCTACCAGATATTTCGCGAAAGAGACGTCGCGGGATTCGGCAGGATATTTGGACTCGTCGAAATGAAAACGGGAAATGTCCGTCATGATGTAGTAAGCGCCGCGGGGTTTGTACACGGTGAAGCCGGAATTTTCGAGGATGCTGAGCAGACGCGCGCGCTTTATGTCGTATGTGGCGGCGAGATTATCGTAATAAGTCTGCGGAAGCTTGAGAGCAAGGGCCCCAGCCTGCTGCAGCGGGGCGGCAGCGCCGACGGTAAGAAAATCGTGGACTTTGCGGATGGACTGCGTGGCTTCCGCGGGGGCGATAGCCCAGCCCACGCGCCAGCCGGTGACGCTGTACGTTTTGGACATGCCGTTGATCACGATGGTGCGATCGCACATGCCGTCAATACACGCCATGGAAATGTGTTCGGTGCCATCATACAGAATGTGTTCATAAATTTCGTCGGTGATGCAGTAGCAGTTCCAACGCACACAGAGATCGCGAATGAATTCGAATTCGGCGCGAGTGAAAACTTTGCCGGTGGGATTGTTGGGCGTGTTCAGGATGATGGCTTTGGTGTGCGGCCCGAAAGCAGCGGCTAATTCCCTTTCGTCGAAGCTCCAGACATCGTTTTCGTTTTGCGGCGGACGCATTTTCACGAAACGCGGCCGAGCGCCGGAGAGAATTGCGTCGGGGCCGTAGTTTTCGTAGAAGGGCTCGAAAACAACGATCTCATCACCGGGATTGATGATGGCCATCATGGAAGACATCATGGCTTCGGTCGAACCGCAGCAAATAGTGAGCTCGCGCTCGGGATCGACGTTGACTCCCTGGGTGCGGGCAAACTTTTCGACGATAGCGTCGCGCAACGGCTTGGCACCCCAGGTGATGGCGTACTGGTTGATGTCGTCGGCGATGGCCTGGCGCGCGGCTTCCTTCACTTCGTTGGGAGCGGCGAAATCGGGAAAGCCCTGAGAAAGATTGACGGCGTTGTGCTTCAGGGCAAGACGAGTCATTTCGCGGATGACCGATTCGGTGAATTGCTCGGCCTTGGCGGAGAGCATGCGTCGCGCGATTTGCGTCATATTGGTTTCTGGCGTGGACATGGAGAAAACATTGTAGCGCACGAGCGTGCGAAAGCCGCAGCGGTGGCAAAGACGAAAACGCTGGCATAAAAGCCAGCGCTACATGGGTGCAGAAATGATTCGGGGCCAAGGAAGGTTGGCCCCCGTTTGCTGCGACAGTAAGTCGTTTGTCCCTTTACTGAGCGTTCATGAAGTTGGTCAGGTCGATGATGTCTTGCGCGCTCAACCCGATGTTAAAGCGGTTGTTGTAAAACACAATCACTGCGGTCATGTTGGGCGCCTCGCCGCCATGGAAGAACGGCGGACGTGCTCCGATACCACGCAGAGAGGAAACCTTGAACTTGCCAAGATCGTTGCAACTCCCCGTGATCCAGCCAACGCCGGGATCCGAGGTCTGATACTCGTCGTAGGTCACGCCGTCCACAACCACCGGGTTGCTGAAGTAGTTGATCGAACCTACCGGACAAAGGAACGTGAATACCGGTTGATCGGGCGTCATGGGGAGTGTCGACAATCCATTCGCTGAAGTCTGGCCGGCGCTGCTATAGCTGTTGTCGCCGACGCCAATGTGCTTGGGATCGTTAAATGTATCGTTTCCCACGTTGGCGTTATTGTGGCACGTCGAACAGGTGCCAACCTGCGAGGCGGCGACGGTCCTGCCGATGTCGGTCAGGCCGGTCACACCGTTAATGGTGAAGCTGCGGGTGTTGAAAATCACTTCACCGCGAGAAATCGAAGCGCGCATCGCCTCTGCCGCGGCGGTAGTGCCGCCGTTGTAGGTGCTATAGGCCGACAATTCCTGGAAGCCCGGCGTCCCTGGGGCATTAGCAATTATTGAACCCGGGCCAGGCAACTCGTTCACCGCGCATCCTACGCCGAAGCCCCTGGTCCCAGGGGGAGGCGGAAGCGTGGTATTCGAATAGTTGTACAAAGACACTGGGCCGCCGGTTGCCCCGCTGCCATCCGCGCCCGTCAAATCTCCGGCGATGAAGTTCGAAGTCTGCGCGGTGAAGCTGCCGCTTTGAAACGCCACGCCATCCGCGATCTGGTCCGCCGTTGGAGGCGTCGCAGCCTGCGCGTGGGTCAGCGTGGCATCCATGAACTGGCTGGAAAGGCTGGCTTCGCGCGTGTCCCACATGATGTTCGGAATCAGCGTGCCGTCTGGATTCTTGCGCTGCCCGGGCGACGTATAAATCACATTCGTCGCGGGAAGAGGGCGGCGGTAAAACGACAATCCCCCGGATGGCAAGCCGTATGCGGGATTCAGTTCACAACCTGTCGGGTCGCTAGTGACCGCGACGGAAGTCCACTGAGGGTTGGCGGGCGCGGTGAGGAAAATCCGGAAGTTGCCCTTGGTAAAGAGCTGCACGCGCGCCTGTATGAATTTGAGCCCGAAGTTGTTCGCCGCGGCGCCTGAAGTCGGGCAATCCGCACCGTCAACGGGTGCGAAAACCGGATCCTTTCCCAAGGGTAGCGACCGTAGTAAGCAGCGTCGTCGGCGTAATCGACCAATTGTTTTGCGGCTGATGGCAGCTGAAGCAAGTGCGCCCGTTGGATCCCAGAGACTGGAAGAATGACCGGTTCGCCGTGGTGACCGCGCCGCCTGGAAAATAGGTGGTGGTCTGGCCAATCAGGTTGAGCGTGGTAGTCATCTGCGGCAACGTCGCAGGCACTTTCCCCGTTAGAATCGTAGGCAGCAGCGGCACACTCAGCGCTTGTTGCCATGCGGCAGCTAACCAAGACGGGAAGGAGGGGGAACTTGGAGATTGAGCCAGCGCAAGGGGTAGAATAGCGCCTGCGGCGAAAAGGAGGAGGGCCCCCAGAACATGTTTCTGTCGCATAGATCGGTGAATCCTTTCTTTCGTTTGCCTTGGCGGAGATCCCTGGCAAATACACCCCGCGCCCGGCCGCGCAGATGGCGCAGCAGAGCGACGAATTGCTGGGTTTAACCCCGGCCGAAGAACGGCGTTGCCAGCTTGGGATGCAAGGCGGATGCCAAACCATTTGTGCGGTATCAGTCTTGGAACGTACAGAAAATCAAGCAGATATTTTGCCGTATAGAAACAAGCAATAAGAAGCGCACTATTTGTGCACAACTCGGGAAAATAACAGCAACGCTCACGCCGGAAATGTGCAGAACTCTCTCCGGCGGAGATTTCGAGGCGTTAGTTTGCAGGAGCCCGCCCCTGACAAATCTGGGGTGCGGCGCCTCAAATTTATTGTGGGCCACATGACACGTAAAGATCGACAGTCCCTTTGTCCACTAGGCCGCCTGTTAGTCAGTGGCTTTCCGCCTCTTTTGTTGCCGGCGGGTTAGCGTAATAGCCTTTGCGGGCGTAGACCTTGTAGGATTTTTCTCCAGCTGAAATCTGGATGGTGCGAAACTTGCCGTCCCAATGCTTGTTTTCGGGATAGTAGCCCAGGCTGTACTGGTGGTGGAGTTCGTCGGAGATCTCGTCCAGCGCAGCTTCGAGTTTATCGATGCCACGAACTTCCAGCATGCGCCCGCCGGTGGCTTCGGCGAGTTTCTTGAGCAGCGGTTCGCCGTGGCTGTCCTTACCGAAGATGTGCAGCACGTTGCAATTGTCGTGCTTTGAGCCATCGTAAATCTGCAGAACGTACGCGATCACGTCGTTTTGCAGCAGGGCTTCCAGCGCGTCTGCCATTGTCGATTCGCTGTGGGCGTCGCCGGAGAGGGCGACGATAACCACGGCCTTGCGTCCCACCTCTCCTTGAAGGTAGCGATGCGTGGAGACACGGATGGCGTCGTACAGGTGCGCTTCGCGATTGTCGTTAACGCGGCGTCCGTTGATGCCGACGGTGCCGCCGCCGGGAATCGTTGGCCCGGAATCAGCGCCTTCATCTCCCAATCCAATCGCCGCACGACCGCTGCCAATACTTGCGGTCGCCTCCCTGAGGAGCGCAATGTCCGAGGTGGGCAACTGCACTGCTTCCACGCGCGAAGCGTAGCTGATAACGAAACCGAGGTCCGTGGGCCGCACGACATGTTTAAGGAATAACGCGGACGCCTGCGCCTCTTCGCCGAGAATCCAGGACATTCTTGTGCCGGTGTCTAGGAGCACGCCTACGTTAAGGACCACGTCGCTGTGGTGAGCAAAGAATTTGATGGCTTGCGGTTGGCCATCCTCCGTGACGTTGAAACTGTCTTGCGCCAGGTCGCTGACCAGGCGTTTCTTGTCGTCGCGCACGGTGAAGTAGACGGAGACCAAGTCCACCTGGCTTTGGAACCCGCTTCCCTGGGCGCTTTTTTCTTGTGCGAACGACGATTGGGGAGAACGCAGACCGGCAGATGCCAAAACCAGAATCACCGCAAACGCGTGGACCCGGATAGGCATAAGCACGCTCCTAGCGCACTGCAATGGATGCGCCCAGTGTGATGCGAACGGGCCGCGGCAGAGTTGTCGCGCGAACGCTCTCAGCTTGAGAGACGTAGAAGCGAGCCGGAAAGTTACCGTGCTGGCCGCGAGTGGCACAAGCTTCTTAGGTCTGGCAAGCATTTGGAAAACCCAGGAGCGCTGGCATAAAAGCCAGCGCTACACGGAGTACGAACGAAACGTTAGCGGCTCGGGTGGGTTCCGGATTGGATGGCGGCGGAAACGGTGTTTTTGTTGGTTGGGCCGTAGAGCTTGCGGTACATGTCGGCGTTGCGAAGAACGATCTGGACGTATTCCCGGGTTTCGCTGAAGGGGATGGATTCCACGAATTCGGGAATTTCGTCGTAAGTGCGTTCGGCTCTCCAAAGCGCGAGGCGGTCCTCACCGGCGTTGTAGGCAGCCGCGGCATATTCGGGCGCGCCGGTGCTGCGCGTGAGTTCGGAAATGTAGAGCATGCCAAGTTCGATGTTGATGTTGGGGTCGAAGAGAGTGGCCTTGGTGTAGCGGACTTTGCGCTCGCGAGCGAGACGGCGGCCTTCCTTCGGCAAAATCTGCATCAGGCCGATGGCGTTGGCATGAGAAACGACGTCGGATTGGAAAGTAGACTCCTGGCGAATCAAGCCCGCGGCGAACATGGGATCAAAGTCGTTGCGCTCGGCTTCGCGGCGGAGTTGAGACTCGTAGGGCAGCGGGAAAAGCACTTTCCAGACATTTGGCGGGACTTCGACAAACTTGCGCGAGTCAAAGCTGGAGACGGCCTGGCGGCCATAGTTCATGCCCGCCGCGAAATGGCCCTGATCGAACGCGGCTTGCGCGGCCTCCACGAGGAAACGCGGAGAGGCGGTGGCGGCGTATGCGGATTTGAGTTCGAGTTCAGCGGAAGCATCGAAGGCGATGGTACGTAAGGCTTGCGCGCGATTCCAGCGATCGAGAACATTGGGGGCGATGGGCTCGTCGAATGGGTGCAGCGGCGGGGCCGGCGGAAGCTGCGCCAGGAAATCGGGAGCTTCTTCGGCGCCGGGCCCGAGTTTGTCCAGATGGACCTGGGCCGCATCAGCAAAATAGCTGGTGGGAAAACGGTCGACAGTTTTTTCGAAATAGGCGCGCGCGTGCGCGGGATTGCCGCTGCGCTCGGCGTTACGGCCCAACCAGTAAAGAGCATTTACGGCGCCGCCGGACACAGGATATTTGCGGAGGAAAACGCTCATCTTGTCATCGGCGTAAGGCTGGTGGTCGAGATAGGCAACCCAGGCGATGCGCCACTCGGCGTTGTAGGCGTTCTTTCCGCTCGGGAAATTCTCGAGGACGCGCTCGTAATAATGAGCAGCCTTGGTGCGATCGAGAAGCACCCAATAATAATTGCCCGCGGCCATCAGGGATTCTTCGGTCCAGTGGCTCTGCGGATATTTTTCGGCCACCTTTTCGATGTTTGTAAGCATCTCCGTTTCTTTTTTCTCGGAGCGGTAGGCCTGGGAAAGGTGAAAGAGGCGCTCGGCATCGGCCTCGGAATCACTGGTGTTCAAATTTGCGAGGAGATTAGGCGCGGCTTTCGGATGCTGGCGGCTTTCGGCGGCCCTCACAACGGCGCGCTGGCGCGTGGGATTGGCGGGATCCTTGAGCATGGCCGCGAGTTTTTCGTATTCCACGCGGGCTTCTTTCCATTTGTGCGCATCGTAAAAAATTTCAGCGCGCCCGTCCTGAAGATCGGCCGTGGCATATGGGAATTCCTTGCCGAGTTGCTTGTTAAGGCGCGGAAGCGCAAGCGCGGCATCTTTGGATTCGTCGGACAGAGGAAACTTGTAGCAAAGAGTCTGGTAATCTTTGACGGCATCCGACAACTTGCGAGCGGATTCGTGGGCTCGAGCGCGATCAAGAATCAGCGCCGGCTTCGAAGAAGCGGCGGGATAGGCGGCGAGAGCTTCCAACCCTTCCTGAGGACGGCCGATATCGACAGTCGTGGGAACGTAGGCTTCGAGCACCTGCTCCTTTATGACTGTGCCGGGATAATCCTGCAGCAAAATTGCGAATTCCTGCGCAGCTTCGCCATTCTTGCGCAGGGCACGATCAGTTTCCGCGGTCCAGAAGAGTGTGTACTCGCGGAGGAGCGGATCAGCCTTGGCCTTCTCAAACCATGCGAGCGCTTGCGGGAAGCGCGCTTTGGAATAATCGTCGTAGCCCAGAGCGAGAGCAGCACGCTGCCCCCAAACGCTGGCCGCATGTTTGTTCGCGAAAGCGGCGAGCTTGTCGTATTCAGCGGTGGCGCCGTGATGAAGATTGCGCGCGAGGGGAGCCAATTCCTGTTGAGCCGCGGTGTCCTCAGGCGTAGAGGAATCGAGAGCAGGCGCGGTCGTAACCGGTTTGCATCCAGTCTGGCACGCGGGCGAGTGCGGGCGCGTCGTCTTTTTCTTGTGCGTAGTGGTCTGCGCGTTGGCGCTCGAAGCAGCGAACGACAGCAGCGCGGCGCAAGCGAGGAAGGTCAGCGCGCGAGAAAAAACATTGCGCGAGCTAGCGCGACTTTCGTGCCGCGGCGTAGGGATAATCGCCGAGCGCAGCAGCATCTCCGTCGGCGAGAATTTCCACCGCCCAGCGATAGAAGTAATCCACTGGGTGGTCCATGATAGGTTTAAATCTACGATCGTATTCTCTGTGAGCCTTCTCAATGTCGTCTTTCAATCTGGTGCAGATATCTTTCTGTTCTCGGCCGAGCTTGACCTGCTCCGGCCTTAACATTTTAATATCCTGCATCGAAACTTTGGCCACGCGATTTGCACGACGGTGAAGCTCCTGTTCTTCAGGAGTTAACCGGTTGATGTCAAATTCCGCGTCGGCGGCAACGGAGATTTCCGCTTGTTCCAATTCTAGCGGAATCTTCGGCGACTCCGTGGGCGAAAAGTCCTGGGCCTCGGGCTCCACAGGTACTGATGACGCAGGAGCGGAAGCGGCTGCCTGCGGCGCGGGCACTTGGGGAACGGGCCTGACCGGAGCGGTCGGGGCTTCGGGCGCCTGGAGACCTATGGCCTGGGTAATCTTCTCTTCGAGCGGGCTGCGTGGGCCAGGCTGCAGAGACAAAGCGACGAAACGGGAAAGGACATCGAGTGCCGCGGATAGCGACGCGGCGAAAGTCTGCGCGCGCAATAACGGCGGCAGGGCGTTCGCGGGCCTGCTGCTGGAGCAAGCCGCGACGACGTCATTGATGGCCTGCTGCAATTCGACCCCGGAGCGCTGGATACCTTCGAGATTGTCTCGAAGCGCTCGGGCAACCGCTTGTTCAACTGCGTTCGGTTCTGGTGGCATACCTGTTTCAGGGGTCTTTTGCCGCAATTTCCCCTGTTTTGCCATTTTGGGGGGTGGGGGGTGGGGCGTCAACGGTCTGCGGGTGGCGCTGTGCCCAATCCGTGCTCAGAGTGTACCCCGGCAGGCCGCAAGTTGCCCTAAGAGTAGCTAGAAGCCATCTCATAAATGGTTGGGCCCGATCTAAACGGCCGCTTTTTCAAGGACTTTGGCGACCCCAAAGCATTTATGAGATAAGTTCTAGTTAGGGCCGGTCGGGGATGGATTCCGTGCGGAGTTCAAACACGATAGGATGAGGCGGTCATGCTTACGATAACCCAAGACGTTGTGATTATTGTCACCTGCATTTTGCTGTCGCTGCTTTTCGCGTGGATCCTGCAACGGGTTTGGCCTTCTGCGAACCGGCGCCTCCACAATGACATTATCGGCTGGCAGGTCACTGTGCTGGGCACGACGTATGCGGTGATCATGGGATTCATGTTGTACGCGGTCTGGACCACATTCCAAGCCGCCGAAATCAATGCGGACAACGAGGCGAACTGCCTGGTGAATGTGTTCCGGTTGGCGGACGGGCTGCCCGTAGCGCAGCAGGAACAGGTTCATCGACTGGCGCGCGAGTATGCAGACATGGTCGTCGATCAGGAATGGCCGGCGATGCATCGAGGAGAAATTAGCGTGGCAGGCCATCCAATTGTTGAAAAATTGTGGGCTGCGGTAGTGCAGGCGAAGCCGGTGACCTTTGCGGAACAAACGAGCATGAATCTTACGTTAACGGAAATTTCTCGAATGACGCAATGCCGGAGGCTCCGGCAACTGGAAAGCGAATCGAAGCTGCCAGGGATTCTGTGGTTGGTGATGATCCTGGGAGGCGGGATCACGATTTTCTCGGCGTCTTTATTTGGCACTGAGAATTTCCGGCTGCACTTGGTGCAGGTGTTCTTGTTGACGCTGCTTGTCTCGCTAACGTTAGTGGCGATTGGGGACATCGCCCGGCCTTTTCAAGGTTCGGTGCACGTGAAGCCCTTGGGATTCGAACGCGCGCGCGATACGTTCGCGCACCTTCCGGTTGACGCGAAATAGGGCGCGAATTGCGGCGATTGTTGCCGTTGCGGGTTATGCGCTAGGGATTCAGCGGCTTGGTCATAAGATAGCGGTCGTGGTCGACGAAGCCGCGGCGGCGATAGAGTTCATTGGCGCGATTGCCGTGGTTTACTTCCAGGTGAAGAAATTCGGCGCCGCTTTCGCGCGAGGCGGTTTCGGCCAGGTCGAGAAGTTGTGTACCAATTCCCTGCCCCCGGCGTGACGACTCGACGAAAAGTTCATCGATCCAGGCGCCTTTGCCGCGATATTCCAGGCTGAAGTCGAAGCAGATGACCAGGTAACCGATCGCCGTTTGCTGGTCGCGCGCCAGATAGGCGAGGCCATAGTGAGAATTGTCGAGAAGCTCGACGAGATTCCCGCGAACTGTGGTCAAGTCGAAAGGTTCAGACCAGGGATCGTCAGCCTGCATGTGGCTCATCAGAAGAAGAAGCGTGTCGAGATCGGCGTCGGTGGCGTGTTCGAGAGAAAAGGACATAGAAGGATTGTATGCCGACCAAACTCGTTCGGCACTGCTACTGGGTTGATAACGTCAGTCGAGAAAGAGATTTGTGATGAGGTATCGATGATAACGCTCGAGAGCAAGCGGCGTGGTAAAATAGGGGCTTCAGGGGGCGACACGGTTTCGACGGAAGCTGTCGCGTCCCGGAGGCATGCCGGGGGCCAACCGCCCGTAACTGGTCGGAAACTAGAACTGCCAACAACAACTTGGCACTTGCTGCTTAATTAATTAAGCACACGCTTCCCCGGGCTTCGCTCATGGGCCCGGCAAGAAGCGTCATACAGTGAGCTGGCCTGAGCCTTTCGGTCCGTAAGGCTTGGGCGAGAACCATCGGACTAGCCGGCGGCGTTTCTTGCTCGTTCCAAGCGCGGCTGGCGAACCAAACGAACTGAGATAAGCATGTAGGCTCCGTGGCGTAGCGCTTTTCGGACGGGGGTTCAACTCCCCCCGCCTCCACCATCTATTTCCCTTGTTGTGGAATTCGTCGCGGGTCAACGGCCGATAGCACGGATATCGTCATCAGTTAAGAATTCGTTTCGATCTTCCGCGAAATGCGCTCTCAACGTCTCCGAACTCCTGCTGTTCTCGGGCAACCGTCAGGTCTCTTAGATGTTTGTCCACTGCTGCGCGGATGAGGGCATCAAAACTGATGTTCTGAGCTCTCGCTTCCAACTCCGCGCTATAAAGCAACTCCGGTGGGAAATTCAGCAACTTCAAGAAAAGGTTTTGGAGTCGCTTGCTTACCTTCGCCATACTACCCCCACGCGCGCCGATTATAATCCAAACACGATACCGGAACTACAACGTAGTGGGTTGCCGGACGCTGATAGCCGCGGGCCTAATCTTCCGTTCGGGAATCTCCCTTGCCCCAGAAGTTTCGGGTTGTACTAAGACTGGCTTGAATTGTCCAAAAATGGCAGGAGTTTTCACTCTCCATGAGGCATTCCTGCAAGACAGTTTGTTAACAGGAGCAACTCTTTTATTGTCAAATAGATACAGACTAAATCGGTCGCGCATGGGCGGCCGGTTTATCCGATCTCCACGCAGACACTTTCCGATCACCAGTTTTTGTCTGGAAATAAAAACGGGGCTGCGGCAGTGATTGCTGGGGAGTTGCGGCAGCCTGTTGGCGATGGGCCTTTTCCGGCGGTGGTGCTCGTGCATGGCTCCGGCGGGGTTGGCGGCAATGTCGATCGTTGGGCGGTGGAGCTCAATCATTTCGGTGTGGCCGCGTTTATCCTCGATTGCTTTTCGGGTCGTGGCATCCGTTCGACGATTCCAGACCAGTCCCGGCTCGGCAGCCTGGCGATGATTTTTGACACGTACCGCGCGCTGGAATTCCTGGTGAAGCAATCGAGCATTGATCCAAATCGCATTGCGCTAATGGGCTTTTCCAAAGGTGGATTTGCGACGTTATATGCCAGCATGAAACGCTTTCAAGGTTATTTCGCGCCCCCGGGTGCTGAATTCGTGGCTTACCTTCCGTTCTATCCCCGGTGTGACATCCCTTTTTTCCAGGATGAAGACGTTGCGGACCGGCCTATTCGCATTTTCCATGGCGAGGACGACGATTGGGTTCCTGTAGAGCCTGTCCGCCGATATGTGGCTCGCCTGCAAGCCGCGGGCAAAGATGTTTCGTTGACGACCTATCCTGGGGCTCGGCACGCGTTTGACTCGACGACTTGTCCGCCGGTGTTCACGTTCAGTGCCGCGGAGATTTCCAGCCATTGCCGGCTGGCCGAGAAAGATGCCCAAATCACCAATCTCGACACCGGCAAGCAATTCACGAATCAAGACGCATGTGTCACGCGCGGGGCTTCGGTAGGTTCGAATCCAGCGGCGTATGAGCAATCACTTGCGAATGTGAAGAATTTTCTGAGTGAATTATTCCACTTCGCCTGAGCCGGAAGGATCCTTGATGCGTTCAGGCAACTGGCGGGGCGTAGCCAAAGATTGCTTTCAGCTCCAGAAATTCTTCCAGACCTGATTCGCCCCACTCGCGGCCATTTCCAGATTGCTTGTAGCCACCAAAACAGCCAGCAAAATCGATGCGCGCTCCATTCAAGCGAACGTTGCCGGAGCGGAGTCGCTTGCCAACCTTGCGCGCATGGTCGAGATCTCCCGACGTGACATAACCTGAGAGACCGTACGGCGTGTCATTGGCGATGCGGACGGCGTCTTCTTCATCTTCGTAGGGGATGATACAGAGCACGGGCCCGAAAATTTCTTCACGCGCGATGGTCATGCCGTTTCGAACGGCAGAGAAGATCGTAGGCTTGACGAAATAGCCGCGATCGACACCATCGGGCCTACCGAGACCACCCGCGACCAGCTTTGCGCCTTCTTCGATACCTTTCAGAATGAGTTTCTGCACTTTGTCGAATTGAACCTGGCTGACCAGTGGGCCGATACTTCCTTTCGCTGACGTGTCAGCAACTATAGTGGCGTCTGCCGCTTCTTTCGCTACGGTGGCGGCCGCTTCCATCTTTGCGCGCGGGACGAGCAAACGAGTGGGTGCATCGCAGGATTGGCCGCTGTTGCGGAAGCAGGTCTGCACTCCGTCCTTGACGGCGCTGACAAGGTCGGCGTCGTCCAAAATAATGTTGGCGGATTTTCCACCAAGCTCTTGCGTGACGCGCTTACGGTCGGAGCTGCCGCTACTGCAACGGCAACGCCTGCTCGCGTCGATCCAGTGAAAGAAACCATATCGATGTCTGGATGCGAAGCAAGTGCGGTACCAACGGTGGCGCCATCGCCGTTCACCAGATTGAACACGCCCGGAGGCACGCCTGCTTCGTCCAGAATTTTCGCGAACAGATACGCGGAGAGCGGAGCAATTTCGCTGGGCTTGAGAACCATTGTGCAACCAGCGGCAAGCGCGGGAGCCACCTTGCAACAGACTTGGTTCATCGGCCAATTCCACGGGGTGATTAAGCCACAGACACCGATGGGCTCTTTTCGCATTAGGGTCGCGCCCTTGTGTTCTTCAAACTGGAACGTTTTCAGAACTTTTGTAATTTCCATCAAATGCGCCAGGCCTGCGGGCGCTTGTGCCGCTCTTGCCAGCCACTGCGGAGCACCCATTTCCATCGAAATGGTTTCTGCCATTTCCTCGATTCTTTCGCGATAGATTTCGATAATTTTTTCAAGCAATGTCAACCGCTCACTCACGGCCGATTCGGAATAAGAGGCAAATGCTCTCTTCGCAGCGGCAACAGCATTGTCGACATCTGCCGAGGATCCAAGAAAAATCGTGGCAATGGGCTGTTCAGTGGCAGGATCGATGACTTCAAAATCATGCGTCTTTACTGGATTGACCCACTTCCCGTTGACATAGAATTGGCGACAATCTTTCATACGCAACTCCGATGATAAGTTTTGGACACTATTTTACTGGGGATCGTGGCCTGCGGATACATACCAACGATATGTTTGCTCGAGACCTTCGCGTAGCGGAATATTCGCTTGCCAGCCTAAGTCCCTTAAACGTGAGACATCGAGCAATTTGCGAGGTGTGCCGTCGGGTTTAGACGTGTCGAAAATCAGGCGGCTGTGGTAGCCGGTTACTTCGCCTACTAATTCGGCTAATTCTCGAATCGAAATATCTTTTCCTACTCCAACATTGACGATTGGCTCGTCGTCATAGTTGAGCATCAGGAAGAGCGCTGCCTCAGCGAGATCATCCACGTGCAGAAATTCTCTGCGCGGCGTCCCGGTGCCCCAGATCGTCACTTCCCGCTCTCCACGTTTCACCGCGTCATGGAATTTGTTGATTAATGCAGGCACCACATGCGAGCCGGCTGGATCGAAGTTATCACCTGGGCCGTAGAGATTCGTTGGCATTAGGCAGATGGCATGAAACCCATATTGTCGACGATAAGCCTGGGCCATTTTCAATCCTGCGATTTTCGCCACGGCATAGGCTTCGTTTGTTGGTTCAAGGCTTCCAGTAAGCAGCGCGTCTTCGTGAATCGGCTGGGGAGCAAGCTTGGGATAGATGCACGAGGAACCAAGGAATTGCAATTTTTGCACTCCGTGACGATACGCCGAATCAATCACGTTAGTTTGAATCAACAGGTTTTCGCGGAGAAATTCGGCGGGATAATTGGCGTTTGCGAGAATTCCGCCCACTTTGGCTGCTGCCAGAAAAACATATTCGAGCCGCTCAGACGCAAAAAAATGTTCCACGGCTGCCTGGTTGGATAAATCCAATTCCGCATGTCTTCGCACGATCAGGTTGTTGTAACCCGCGGAATCGAGTTTGCGATGTATCGCGGAACCGACGAGGCCCTTATGGCCAGCTAAGAAAATTCGGCTGTTTTTGTTCATGACGGTTATCGTTGCGACGAGCCACGCTGCACCACGTGGTGTCCCGCCCTCGCCAGGGTTCTTTCTTGTTCTGCCAACTCAAGATCGTGTTCTACCATCATCTTGACGAGCTGAGTAAAGGTTACTTTAGGGGTCCAACCGAGTTTCTTGCGTGCTTTGCTCGCGTCGCCGCACAAACAATTGACCTCCGTCGGACGAAGGTAGCGAGGATCTTTCTCGACAAACTTTTTCCAATCGACGTCGCAGAAGGACGCCGCCAGATCCAGAAATTCCTGCACGGAGTGCGACTCCCCGGTGGCAACGATGTAATCATCTGGATCAGGCTGTTGCAGCATCAACCACATTGCCTCTACATAATCCCCGGCATAACCCCAGTCGCGTTTGGCCTCCAAGTTGCCAAGATACAGCTTATGCTGCAGGCCCAACTTGATACGGGTCAGGGCCCGCGTTATTTTTCGAGTGACGAATGTTTCTCCCCTTCGTGGGGATTCGTGGTTGAATAAAATGCCGTTGCTTATGTGTAGGCCATACGCTTCGCGGTAGTTTGTGGCATACCAATGCGCCGCGACCTTGCTGACCGCGTACGGACTGCGCGGGTAGAACGCCGTATGTTCATTTTGCGGAGGTGGCGCGGCACCGAACATCTCCGACGACCCGGCCTGATACATACGCACGTTCTTTTTTGTGAGAGCGAACTCGCGCATTACCTCCAGCAGCCGCAGAGTGCCGGTCCCGACCGTGTCGGCCGTGTATTCTGCTTGGTCAAAGCTCACGCGAACGTGGGATTGGGCGGCAAGATTGTAAATCTCATCAGGCGACACTTCCGCGAGAACGCGGTGCAGTCCAGCGCCGTCCGTAATATCCCCGTAATGCAAAAAAAGCCGTACGCCTTGTCCGTGCGGGTCAACGTAAATGTGGTCCAGCCGCTCCGTGGTGAACGTGGAAGCGCGGCGAACAATTCCGTGAACTTCATAACCCCGGTTCAACAGGAATTCAGCGAGGAAAGATCCATCCTGCCCGGTGATGCCGGTGATAAGCGCCTTGGGAGGATTCGGTTGGTCTGGACGATTCGTCGTTTCGGTCATAGGAATTAAATGTTACGAGCCCGTGGCAAAACTCGAGTAAAACTATAACAAAGCAACTTCCCTTCTGTAAGCTCTCAAAACCCCCTCATCTCGGGAGGGTGGAAATGCGAAGCAACTGAATCTTAAGAGTTTGGCCGAGTTCGCTTTGCAATTTTCGTGTCTCGTGGGATTGACCTGGTCACGCATGTCGCCCTTTGCATAAGCTGGTTATATTAATTATATTATTAAATAATTATGTGTTACGAGTTCGCCGGAGGAGCGTCGGCCACGTCCGTTCGCAATTATTGCTTTCCGGATTTCTTGTTTCGTGCAAAATGCTCCACGGCGTCGATCTCATTCGGTGGCCTGGGATCGCGAGCGATCTGGATGTTATCTGGAGCTTGAACTTCCTGCTGCTTGGGGATTTGGGGGAATGGCGCATTGCGGAATATGGAACGCTTCAAGATCTAAGCGACACAAATCCAAAATACTTGGACGTAACTGACGCGGTCACGTACTGGACAACACGCGGTGAGCAGACAAAAGAACGAAACCGGCTGATTCGGCGAATTGTCTTCGCCAGACCTGCCGGCTTTTTTTGCGAGTCTCGTTGTTACTGGTATGAAAAATCGCTAGCGGCGATGGTCTGCGAATTCCGCGGCGGCCTTCAACTCCTGGTCGGCTGCCTCGATGTGCTCCTTGGCTTTTCCAGCATGGCCTCCCAGTTCATCCTTATTTTCGCGCTGCGCTTCGTCCGCTTTTCCCCAAGCTTCCTGCAAGCGTTTCTGCGCTTCGGCAAGATTCGGATGCCGTTGCGGATTGATATTCATCACCGGCCTTTGCGCGAACAGCTCGCCGCCACAAACCAATCCTGCGCAAAATGCAGTGCTAAGAACAATGCTCTTTTTTGCTGTCATAAAAACTCGCTCCAAATAAATTTACCCGGCTGGGCAACACTATGGGCAGAGGGTATCAGCTTAACCTGATTCCACTGGTTAGAAAACCTGTTCCAGCGTCTAGTTCCAGCGTCTAGGTGGCAGACTTGGCGTGTTGGACAGCGAGGCGTTGCCGGGCATACGCCGACCACGGCCCCACGGGGTCGAGCTTGATGTAAGCCTGCCAGTGTCCGCGCGCTTCGGCAAAGGCACGCAGTTTTTCGCACACAAACGCCAGGTTATAGTGGGCATCGCAATAATCTGGATCGATCAGCAGGGCCTGGCGCAAATGACGGCGGGACTCTTCCAGCTCGCCCATTTCTTCCAACACGCTGCCAAGATTAAAATGTGCCAGGGGATTCTGCGGTTGCGCCGTCAGCGCGCGACGGAAATAATCTGCGGCCTTTTCGAAGTTGCCGTCTTCATAGTACAGCGTCCCGCAGTTCAGCAGTGCGTCGGCATTATTGGGCTCAGCATCCACGCACCGGTCGTAAGCATCGAATGCCTGCGCACGGGTCTCTTTGTCGGCTTCGTAGGACAAGGCCATGGCCAGCCAATCGCTGGCGCTGCGGCGCGCGATGAAACGAATACTCTCATCCAGTTCGCGTGTTTCAAAATTCAAAACAAATTGGCCAGATAGCGGCTCCAGGCGCGCGCTCCCCTGCTCCACCAGCACGTCTTTGCCATCGGAAAGAATGCGCAGCTGAGAGAGCGGTGTCTTGACCTGGGAGAGTTTTTCGTTGAGGGCTGAAAGTGCCCGCTGCAAACGGTTCGCGGACACGCCTTTTTCCAGCAATTGCTTGATCGTGCGGAGTCCTATCAGATCGCGAAAATCGTAATAGCGCGCTCCTTGCTCGTTTTGCGGCGATACTAGGCGCAGCTTGTCCCAGTAGTCCAACTGTTTGCGGGTAAGACCGACAATCCGTTGCACGTCTTCGGAGCTGAATCTATCCGTGGCACCCATCCGAAATCAGCCGGCCGCTTTCTTCCCCCGTTTTTGCGCTGCGGGCGCAGGCTGAACGGCGCGAGCAGGCGGTTTTTTGCCGGAGGGCACGGCAACCGGGCCCGCTTGTACTGCTGCCGGAGCTTTCGGTGCAACAGAAGCCGGGGCATGTTTCTCCGCGAGGCTCTTTTTCAGAGCATCCATCAAGTCGATCACCGGAGCCAGATGCGGCTGCGGCGCTTCGGCGACTTCCTGGCCCTGTAGCTTTGCCGAAATCATGGCGCGAACGTTATCGCTGTATTCGTCGCGGTATTTATCCGGCTGGAAGGGCACGGCCAGACTTTCGATCAATTGCTCGGCCAGCTTTTTCTCCTGATCTTTCACTTCGATCTTGTCCGTAGGGACCGCTTCAGCCGCGCGAATTTCGTTGGAATAAAACATAGTGTGCAGCGTCATGGTCTTGGCACCAGGACGAATGATCACGATATGTTCGCGCTGGTGCATGGTGATCTTGGCAATCGCCCCATAGCCGGTTTCCTGCATGGCCTTCATCAGTAACATGTACGCCTTCAATCCAGGATCTTCCGGCGTAATGTAATACGAGGCGTCGAAATAAAGCGGATCCATCTCATCGAGTTTCACGAACTCGATGATTTCCATCACGCGCGCCGACGGCGGCTCGATCTTGTCCAGATCTTCTTCGCTGAACAGCACGTACTGGTCTTTGTCGTATTCGTAGCCCTTCACGACCTCGGAGCGCTCTACGTTGCGGTTGCAGACCGGGCAAAACAGCGGCTGCTTCAGGCGCGAATGGCAAACATTGTGAAGTTGGTTGAAGCTGACGCGCTCGCCGCGTGCGGCCGCGAACATGCGCACCGGGATAGAGATCAACCCGAAGGTCAGGTGGCCTTTCCAGACCGTTGTCGCCATGATGGGTGTCCTCCCTGTAGCGAATGGGCGGCGAACGAGTCTCTAAGGTTAGCTAGCGTCCCGCCCGGATGCAAGCCGAAAACCTATGCAAAAGCCCCAAAAAGTACATGTAAAAGCTGTAGAAAGGCCTGCGATAGAATGCGTCCATGGCGAAACCGCGCAAGCTGGAAGAGTATCGACAAAAACGGCAGTTTGACCGTACACCGGAGCCCACCGGCGCGGGAAGCCCGGGGAAAACAGAAAGCACATTTGTCGTACAAATGCACGCCGCGCGCCGCCTCCACTACGACTTTCGCCTGGCCATCGACGGCACATTGAAATCCTGGGCCGTCCCAAAAGGCCCTTCGTTGAATCCCGATGAGAAGCGCCTGGCAGTGCGAACCGAAGACCATCCGCTCGATTACGCCAATTTTGAGGGAAACATTCCCGAAGGCAGTTACGGTGCGGGTACCGTGATGGTCTGGGATCGCGGAACATTTCAGGTCGAAGGCAAAGCGGACGCCGCAACGCAAGTCGAGCACGGCGAGATCAAATTCTCGCTGAATGGAGAAAAGCTGCGCGGCAGTTTCGTAATCGTGAAATTGAAGAACAGCGAGAAGGGCAACGAGTGGCTGATGATCAAGCACAAAGACGCCGCCGTGGATCCCGACTGGAACATCGACGAGCACGACGGATCCGTGCTGACTGGGCGCATTCTCGAAGAAATCAAAGCGCAGGAACCGCCAAAACGGGATGCAACACCGTTGCACGCCGCAGATTTGGAAGATGCGCGCAAGAGCGCAATGCCGTCGCGTCTGGCGCCCATGCTGGCCACGCTTTCAGAGCGTCCCTTTTCCGATCCCAACTGGCTCTTCGAAATTAAATGGGACGGGGTACGCGCGCTCGCATGGATCAAGGAGGGCAAGTTGACCTTGCACGCCCGGTCGGGCTCGGACATCACCGCGCAATATCCCGAACTGGCTGGCCTCCCGGCTTCCTTCAGTGGACAAAACGCTATCCTTGACGGAGAAATCGCCGTGCTGGACGCGGGCGGTCGCAGCGATTTCGAAAAACTGCAAGAACGCATGCACGTGCGCGCTCCCGGGCAAAAATTGCTTTCTGAATTCCCTGTTGTTTATTTCGTATTCGATCTTCCGTATTGCGACGGCTACGACCTTCGCGCCGCGCCCCTTTTGCAACGCAAACAACTCTTGCAACGGCTCCTCCAGTCGTCCGAACGAATTCGTTTTTCGGACCATCAGTTGGAAAAGGGTAAAGAATTATTTGAGCTGGCAAAACAGAACGAACTGGAAGGGATCATAGCGAAGCGCATCGACAGCCGCTACGTCAACGAGCGCAGCGCCAACTGGTTGAAATTGAAAACCTCCAAGACCCTCGATGCTGTTGTCGGCGGCTGGACTGCTGCCCGTGGTGCCGGCATGCCGTTTGGTTCGCTGCTGCTGGGATTGTGCGAGGGCAAGAAACTCCATTTCATCGGGCACGCGGGAAGCGGATTCAACGCGGAGACGCACAAGAGTGTTGCGGCGAAACTCAACAAGCTGGAAACCAGCAAATGTCCATTCGACAAGGTTCCGGAAACAAATGAGAAAGCCACTTGGGTGACTCCCAACCTCGTGGCGCATGTGCGCTTCAGTGGATGGACCCAGGAAGAGCGGCTGCGGCACCCGGTATTTCTGGGACTGCGCGAAAACGCGAAACCGCAAGACTGTCGCCGGGAAAATGAGGTTGCAGCCCCCGAACCGCCTCCTGAAAATCCCCATGTCGTGCACGCTCCGCCCATCGTTGGCAAAGTCTTAAGCACGAAAGCGCAGATTGAAGCAGAACTCTTCAAGGGTCGCGGGGAAAACGTCACATTAGAGGTGGACGGCAAGCGCTTCCGGTTGAGCAATCTGAACAAAGTGTATTTCCCGGAATCGGGCTATACCAAGCGCGACCTGGTCGCTTATTACTATCGCATGGCGGATTATCTGCTGCCCTTTTTGAAGGATCGCCCGCTGGTTTTGCGGCGTTATCCCGATGGCATCAAGGGTCAGATGTTTTTCCAGAAAGATATGCGCGAAGGCACGGGCCTCCCTGACTGGTTCCAGACCGTAGCCATCGATTCCGAAACCCGGGGAGAACAGATTCACTACGCGCTCGCGGATGATCGCGCTTCCCTGCTCTACCTGACCGGCCTCGGGTGCATCGACCAAAATCCCTGGAGCAGCCGCTTCGGCGACCTGGAGCATCCGGACTATTTTTTCTTCGATCTTGACCCATCGGAGGGCACGGAATTTCCTGTGGTATTGAAGATCGCCAAGGCCCTGCACGAGAAGCTGGAAGAACTAAAGCTCAATGTTTTCGTGAAGACTTCCGGCGCCACTGGGATGCATTTATATCTTCCCGTCAAGCCCGTCTACACCTACGAGCAACTGCGCACGTTTGCGGAGATCCTGGCGCGGATGGTGACCGCCGAGCACCCTGGCCTGGTAACCAATGAGCGCAGCGTCGCGAAACGACCCGCTGGCCGCGTGCTGATTGATGTCCAACAAAATGCCCAGGGCCGGCCCCTTGCGACAGCCTATGTGGTGCGCGCCTTTCCGAAAGCTCCGGTTTCCACTCCGCTGCAACCCAGCGAACTCCGCACCAGCTTGAAGCCCGAAAAATTGAATATTAAGTCGCTACCCGAACGCCTGGAGGAAAAGGGCGACCTATGGGCCGATTTCTGGAAGCGCAGCCAAACATTGGAAGACGCCATCCAGCGCTTGAGCGGCCACCTCGAGTCGAAACCTAAAAAGACGACGTGAGTCACCGCAATCGCTTTCTGAAT
The DNA here is from genome assembly GCA_963701055.1 of Candidatus Acidiferrales bacterium. GTDB lineage: Bacteria > Acidobacteriota > Terriglobia > Acidiferrales > UBA7541 > Acidiferrum. Next base: position 4,783,840 of record OY969563.1, read on the forward strand.
TAGCAAACACAGACTGCCTTTAGACAGCGCGCCATCGTCTTTCGCCGGTGACAAACTGGCGTTCGCCGATTTGAGCGGTGGATTGGCCGAATCCCTCTACGAGGAAGTTTTTCGTTGCGCTACGATTCCTCCAGAAGGAGGATCGCATGTCCGCATACGCATCCACTGCTACAAAAGGCTGTAAAGGAATGGGAATGGAGGGCGCCGTCGCCAGATGGTATGCCCGCATGACCCAAAAATCTCTGGAACGATTCAAGGACTTGGCTCGCCGTACCGCCGAACAGGTTCCGCCACCGGCCCGAATCCTGGAAGTCGCTCCCGGCCCGGGATATTTCGCCATCGAACTCGCCAAACTCGGCGATTATGAGATTACCGGACTGGACATCAGCAAGACCTTCATTGAAATCGCGACCGCCAACGCCGCCAAAGCAGGCGTACGGGTAGACTTTCGCCGCGGCAACGCTTCCAGTATGCCCTTTACTGACGAAAGTTTCGATTTCCTCGCTTGCAGCGCGGCCTTCAAGAATTTCACAGAACCAAAGCGCGCCCTCGAAGAAATGCATCGCGTTCTCCGCCCCGGCGGCCGCGCGCTGATCGTCGACCTGCGGGGCGATGCGCCACAGGAAGCCATCAACCAGGCGGTCAAAAGCATGCATGTTGGACCCGTGAACGCTGTCATCACCAAGCTCACGTTTCGATTCATGCTGCTCAAACGCGCCTACACTCGCAGCAGCTTCGAAAAATTACTTGCCGGAACAAAGTTCAGCGACGTGCAAATTCGAGAGGACCAGATTGCCCTGGAAATCCTGCTCACCAAAAATGGCAAAGGCCCGGGCTTTCTGTATTTTTGAGTTTTATTCCAGTTAGGATTTGCTGAGTTCGTCGAGCGCCGCGAGCACTTCGTCGCTATGCTTCTTGACGTCCACATCGGTCCAGACCTTGCGCACTTTGCCGGTGGGATCAATTAGAAAAGTGTGCCGCGCGGATAGTTTCGCCACGCCATAATTTGTCAAGGAATCGTACTTTTCCGAAACGTCGTGATTCGTGTCGGCCAGCAGCTTAAAGTTCAAGCCTTCCTTGGCGCAAAACTCCTGGTGCGATTTTTCGTCCTGGACGCTAACACCGATGATTACCGCGTTCTTCGCCTCATACTTGGCCATGTCCCGCTGAAAATTGTGCGCTTCGATCGTGCATCCCGTGGTCATGTCCTTCGGATAGAAATACAGCACCACCCATTTGCCGCGAAAATCGTGCAGGCTGACCGGCTTGCCTTCCTGCGAATTCAGCGTGAAATCTGGCGCTTCCGTGCCCACCGCCGGCGTCTTATCGCCCGCACGCAGATTTTTCGCCAGTAACGCCAACCCCGCCACCACAACTACCGCCGCGCCTAAAACGAACCACATACGTAGTTTCCTCATACTGCACCCCCGCAGACAATATCAGACTTTTGCAGGCTTTTACACTGTACTTGGATGCGTCGCGTGGAAAATGGCTTTTGCGCCGGGCGCAGACGCGGCGCTTTCCATCCTCGAAAGCGCGCCCCGTGGTGCCACGGAAAAACATGTCACACCCCCAAAATTCGACATGGAATTCCTGCAAGAAGCTGGCGCAGCTACCCAAGTGGCGAGGCATTGCCGAGGCGGCGCTTGCGGGTGAGCACAAACTGGTGAATTAGAGCGCCGAGGAGCACATAAATCGCCTTACGGTTCGTCGTCTCCGTCGGACGCTCCACCAAGTTCTTCTCCGAGCGGTTTCTTGGGATCGATGGGGGAAAGGCCATCTTTGGTCAGTCCCTTATTCAAATCGGGTACGTCCTTTTCGCGGATCGCGCTCCAGCGGTGTCGCAAAGCGGTTTCACTTTGCTCCAAATCCTGGTAAGCCGCCTCGGCCTGCGTGGTCGGCGCCGCATCCGCGCTATCGGCTACAGTCAGGATCGCCGCAAAGTGCTGATTCAGCGTCGAGAAATTTTCAGGTGTCTTGCCGCTGGATGGCACACCATAGAAACTATGCTGCGTGCCGCCTTCCAGTTCAGCGCACTGGTTGTCTAGCTCCGCAAGTTCCTTGGCCAGCTTCTCTTTGCCGTTCACTTTCTTTGACACTTCCTTGACCTGCTCGCGCACCGATTTTACCTGCTCTAACGATTCGTAGCTGTCGTCCATTCCTTCTACCGCGCCAATCTCCATTTCCTGTTGTTTGCGCAGATCGTCGAGCGATGTGTGGATGCGCGGATCCATTTTCAGCGTAAGCGGTTGCGTATAACTCTGCCCGTTCACGGTCAGCTTCACAGTGTATGAACCGGGCAGCGCCCACGCACCAAGCGGTAGCAGCGGCGTATCGTGCAAAATTGCCGAGATCGGAAATTCCCTCTCGAGCGCGTCCGGCGCCGGATAATGCACGTCCCACACAAAGCGGTGCATGCCCGCCTCCGTGGAAAGAATTTGCGCCGGTCGAACCCAATACATCGGAATGGGATATTCCGCCGCCAATTTTTCCATTGGCAACGGCTTGTCCGTGCTGCTGTAGCGGCGAACCAGCGCTCCGCTGGAGTCCAGAACTTCCAGCGTTACCGATCCTTCCGCATTTGCCGCCAGGTAATAATCAAGGATTGCGCCGTCCGGCGGATTCTTCCCTGCCGGAACTTCGGGCGGCAACGGTGTGTCGGTATTCCGGTTCCAGCGCCACCGCAAAGCCTCTTGGGGGGCAAACAGAACAACGGATTGCTGCGCCACCTTGTCGGTCAACTGCCGCAGCGGCGTGATGTCATCCAGAATCCAGAACGACCGGCCATGCGTGCCGACAATCAGGTCATCGCCATGGATCGTCAGGTCGCGCATGGATGTGTGCGGAAGGTTAAGCTGCAGTGGCTGCCACGCATCGCCGTCATTGAAGGAAACGTATACAGCGTTTTCCGTCCCGGCGAAAAGTAATCCCTTGCGCGCAGGATCTTCGCGCACAACATTCGTCGGAGCCGTAGCCGGCAATCCAGCGACAATTTCCTGCCAACTCGCTCCATAATCGCGCGTGCGAAAAATATGCGGACGCAAATCATCCAGCCGGAAAGTGTTGACGGCAGCATACACGGTGCCCGCGTCGAAATGCGAAGCTTCCAGGATGGATACTTTCGCCCAGGGCGTAAGTGCCGGCGGCGTCACGTTCTTCCAGGTTTTGCCGCCATCGCGGGTGATTTGAATCAGGCCATCATCCGTTCCGGCCCAAATCGTGTCCGCTTCCTTGCGCGAAGGCGCGACAGCATAAATCGTTCCGCGATGCCTGCCATTTTCAGGATCGCCAGCGGAGAAGACGCCCAGATTTGCGGGCACCGCATAAGACTCGCGGGTCAGGTCTGGGCTGATAACCGACCAACTGCGCCCCTGGTCCGTCGTTTTAAACAAAACGTTGGCAGCGAAGTACAACACCTTGGGATCGAGCGGTGAAAATATCAGCGGCAGCGTGCGATTGTAGCGATACTCGCCACGGCGAATGGGTTCTGGCGCAACATCGGCTACCTCACCAATGTCTTGCTGCGTGCGCGTAAGCTTCGCCCCAAAAACAACATTCGGATCCTTGGGGTCGACCGCTACTTTGCCGTATTCGAACACGCCCGGCAAATTCCAATCGCGAAACGTAATCTCCCCGTAATCGCTGCGGCTTTTCGTGGCCACGCTACCCGATTCCTGCTGCCCGCCATAAACCCAATAGGGGAAGCGATTGTCTGTGGTCACGTCATAAAACTGCGCGGTGGGCTGGTTGTACCAGCTGCTCCACGTTGTGCCGCCGTTCACGGTGATCGCCGCGCCCTGATCCGCTGAGATCGCGATGATCTGCGGATTTTCCGTGCTGATCCAGATACGCTGGTAATCGTCTCCTCCCGGCGCTCCCTTCCACCCGGTAAATGTTTTGCCGGCATCGGTGGATTTCCATGAAGCGGTGTTGGCAACGTAAATCACATCGGGATTGTCCGGCGCGACCGCTATGCCCATGGCGCCCGGCCCGCGCCCGCCGATGCGATGATCGGAATTAACCAGTTGCCACGATTCGCCCGCGTCGTCGGAGCGATAGATTCCACCGTTATCCTTCTTCGTTTCCACGTTCAGGTATACGCGCTTCGGATTGCTGGGCGCGACGGCAATGCCGATGCGAGAGAGCCGGTCTGCGTCCGTCGGCAACCCTTGCGTGATGGGCCTCCACGTGCTCCCGCCGTCCGTGGACTTGTACAATCCACTGCCGGGAATCACAAAATATTCGCCGCTCCGAACCTCCCATGGAGCCACGCGCGCAGCCCAGAGAGCTGCGAACAGAACCTGCGGATCGTTAGGGTCCATCACCACATCCGCGGCGCCGATGTTTTCATCCTTATATAGAACCTTTTCAAACGTTTTCCCTCCATCGGTGGAACGAAATACGCCGCGCACTGGGTTCGGTCCGTACGGATGGCCCTCCGCCGAAACGAACACGCGATCCGGATCCTTTGGGTCCACAACGATCGCTGTAATCTGTTGCGCATCGCTCAAATCCATGCGGGTCCATGTTTTGCCCGCGTCCGTCGATTTATAAATTCCGTCACCCACGGAAAGATCGGGCCGTTGCAGTCCTTCGCCACTTCCCACATAAACGATGTTCGGGTTCGACGGTGCCACGGCGATAGCCCCGACAGAGCCCGTCGGCTGGTCATCAAAGATGGGCTTCCACGTGTTTCCAAAATCGTCCGTCTTCCACACGCCGCCATTCACCGGAGCCATGTAAAAAACGTTGGGCTCGTGAGGCACACCGGTAATCGCCACCGTGCGTCCACCGCGGAACGGCCCGATGCAGCGCCAGCGTATCTCCGAAAAAAGTTTCTGATCATATTGTTGCGCGCACAGCGGCATCGTTGCCGCCACAACCAGGCTCCCAAACACAATCCAGCGTGCGAGTCTCAATAAGCCCATCGATTTCCTCCATAGCCCCAAGGGAGAATAACTCCTGCTCTGTGCAAGGGCAAACCAGCAGGCGGACGCCGCACAACATGCGCGCCGCTAGAAACTGGTATCGAGCAAAGCCCATGTGTTATAGGCTTTTTGAATGTGCCGCCAAAAAAATCCACGCTCTCCCGACAAGTAATGCTTTCTCATGGCCGACCAAAATCAACTTTTGCGTTCGAAAGGAACTGGGCCGCGTCACCCACTCGGGCTCGCGCTTCTCTCTCTTATCGTTGGAGCGGTGGCCGGTCTCGTCGGAGCAGTCTTTCGACTTGGACTTCGCCTCCTGGATGTCTGGCGCACTTTACTCATCGTAAAAGCGCACTCCTTGGGTTGGGGCGGAATTATCCTCGTAGCCTGCACCACCGCCCTGCTTGCCGCTCTCGCCGCATGGATGGTTCGACGAATCGCGCCGGAATCCTCGGGGAGTGGCATTCCGTATGTGGAAACAGAGTTGCGCGAAGGCTGGGCCGGCAATCCCCTTCGTATTATCGCCGTAAAATTTGTTGGTGGACTGATGGCCATCGGCGGCGGCTTGGCGTTGGGGCGCGAAGGTCCGACCGTTCAGATCGGCGCGGTCATCGGCCACTTCCTGGGCGAAACATTTCGTAGAGATGACAATGACCGCCGCGTTTTGCTGGCCGCCGGAGCCGGCGCAGGCCTGGCCACGGCGTTCAATGCGCCAATCGCAGGCGCCGTTTTTGTGCTCGAGGAATTGGTCGGAGAATTCGACGTCACCATTTCCATCGCTACCCTAGGCACTTCGGCAGGCGCAATCGGTGTCGCGCGATTGCTGTTGGGCCGCGAGGCCGATTTTATCGTTCCGATGCTCGCGCATCTGGATGTGGGCAATCTCTGGTCGCATCTGGTTTTGGGAATCGTTTTAGGTGTTTTGGGCGTCGCCTACTCTCGCGCGATCCTTGGCATGATTGCATTACAAACTCGCCTGAACCGAATCGCCGTGGAATGGCGCGCGGCCGCCGTCGGCGCCATCATTGGTTTATTGGGATGGGTTGCTCCGGACCTGATCGGCGGTGGCGACATCCTCACTCAACAGGCCCTGAGCGGCAACGCCCTCTTTAGCGCTATAGCCCTCATCCTTCTGATTCGTTTTATTCTCGGCCCGCTCTCTTATTCAGCGCAGACTCCTGGCGGCTTGTTCGCACCGATGTTGACGATCGGCTCGCAAGCGGGCTTGCTGATGGGTTGGCTTTGGATTCGTCTGTTTCACAGCAGCGTCTTTTTGCCGCAGGAGTTTGCCATCGTCGGCATGGCGGCGTTTTTTACTTCGGTGGTGCGCGCGCCCGTTACCGGCATCATTCTTGTGATTGAGCTGACGGGAAGTTCCTCGTTGCTCCTCCCGATGCTCGCCGCGGCCTTCACAGCGATGAGCGTGGCTACATTCCTGAAACAGCCACCTATCTACACCTCGTTGCGCGTAATGCGCTAGGCGAAATTACGCCACAACTGTGCTGCACCTTCACTGCGCAACCGAATCGTGGCTACGACGAGCAAGTAGGAGCACACTAGGTTCCATAGGATGATTCCATGAGCCTGAAATCCAGAATCATTGTTCAAGGAGGCTTAACGTTCGCCGCCGCGTTCGCTCTTCTGTTCCTCCCGGCCGGCACGCTGAATTTTTGGGAAGCTTGGGTTTACCTGGGTATTCTTTTTATTCCCATGGTGATTTTCTCGGTTTATTACTACACGCATGATAGCGCCATGGTGCAACGCCGCATGGAGATGCGCGAAAAAGTCAAAGCGCAGCAATGGATCATCCGCACGGCTACACTGCTTTTTGTTTTGGGCCTGCTTATGCCGGGCCTGGATCATCGCTTTGGGTGGACGCGCCGACTGACCGGCGGTGTCCCGTTGTGGGTGGAAATCGCTGCGCAACTTCTGGTGTTGGCCGGATATCTGGGAACGATGTGGGTGATCCACGTCAATCGCTTCGCGGCACGCACCATCCAGGTGGAAGAAGGCCAGAAAGTAATTTCCACCGGACCCTACGCCGTAGTTCGCCATCCTATGTATTCCTTTGCCACACTGATGTGCTTGGCCATCGCGCCTTCGCTCGGGTCGTATGTGTCTCTGCCCTTTTTCGCGTTGCTGATTCCTATCTTCGCCGCGCGCTTGTTGAACGAGGAAGAAGTGTTGCGCCGGGACTTGCCGGGCTACGCCGAGTATTGCCAGGGAACCAGGCACCATCTGATTCCGTACATCTGGTAGCAGACCGCCGGACTGTACCTGGTGCGGGTGTGCTAACCTTCCGGCGTTTCGCAAATCCATTTTGATACCGCACGAAGGGAGTTTCCCAATGTCTTTCGCAAGAATCAGAAAGACGCTCTTGCTCATCGCGAGCGTGCTTTGTATCGCCTCGCAGGCATCGTCCCAGTCAAAACCGGCCGATCAGCAGGCACAAATCCAGAAACTGGAGGACACCGCCGTCGATGTCACCCTGGGTCCGAACGAACCGCCCTTGCAATTGAGCCTGCAAAAGCTGATGGAACTCTACAAAATTCCCGCATTCAGCATCGCGGTGATCGACAACTACCAGATCGTCTGGGCAAAAGCGTATGGCGTGACCGATGCCGGCTCGAACAAGCCCGTCACCACCAAGACGCTGTTCCAGGCAGGCTCCATCAGCAAACCGGTTGCCGCCACGGGCGCATTGTACCTGGTAGAGAAGGGCAAACTCTCGCTCGACGAAGATGTGAATCAAGAGCTGAAAACCTGGAAAGTACCGGAAAACGAATTCACAAAGACGCAAAAGGTAACGCTTCGCCGCCTGATGTCCCACACCGCAGGGCTAACGATCCATGGCTTTCCTGGCTATGACGTGGACGCGCCCCGGCCAACGCTGGTGCAAATCTTCAATGGCGAAAAACCCGCCAACACCCCACCGATTCGCGTGGACACCGTCCCCGGCACGTTGGAGCGCTATTCCGGCGGCGGAGTCACCATCGAACAACAGCTCGTGATTGACGTAACTGGCGAACCATTCCCCGAATTCATGCACGACACCGTGTTCGAAAAAATTGGCATGACCGACAGCAGTTACGCTCAGCCCCTCCCCGCCGACTGGGCGACTCGCACCGCCGCCGGTACATACGCCGACGGAAAGCAGGTTCATGGCCGCTGGCACATCTATCCAGAAATGGCTGCAGCGGGATTGTGGACGACTCCCACCGATCTGGCGAAGTTCGCCATCGAAATCGCCCTCTCCAAACAGGGCAAAGCCAACCACGTGCTCTCGGACAAAATGACCAATGAGATGCTCACTCCGGTAATGGACGAAGCCGGGCTCGGACTCTTCCTGGACAAGAATAATCCGGGCCAGTTTGGTCACGACGGCGCTGACGAAGGTTTTCAAGCGCTGCTGACCATGAACGCAAACACTGGTAAAGGTCTGGCCATCATGGCCGATTCCGACCGTGGCATCTTGGCAGGGCAATTTGTCCTGCTAAGCATAGCCAAAGAATATGGCTGGAATTACAAAGCGGTTCCGGACCCTGTTCCGACTCTTCTCTTGCTGGCGAAAATGAAAGGTCCTGCGGCGGCCCTGCTGCATTACACGGAAATAAAAACTTCTGATGCCAAAAGCGTCAACGAACAAACCCTGAACAATCTCGGCTATCTGCTGCTGCAGGAAGGCCAAGCGCCCGCCGCCATCACCATGTTCCAGCGCAACGTCCAGGAATATCCGCAATCCTGGAACGTCTATGACAGTCTCGGCGAGGCTTACATGGATGCAGGCCAAAAATATCTGGCCATCTCTAATTACGAAAAATCATTGCAACTCAATCCCAAGAACGAGAACGGCATCCAGAAGTTGAAACAACTGAAAGAGTCCAAATAACGCAGGTGGCCACAAGTCCGCCCGCTGGAGGTGCGCTGGCTGACCAACAAGTTCCAGCCGGGCGCGGAAGCCCGTGAAGAAGCCACCAATCCCGCCAAATAGTGAGTTCGCGTGGACCCTGTTACTAATGACAATGCCCATGCCTGTCCTTCGAATATAAGATACAATTCGTGCGTCGCCGAGCGCTCCGCCCACCCTACGGGTGACACGAACCGATCAGGAGAGTTGCAATGAATCGTCTTTTGAAGTTACTTCTGCCCATTCTGTGTGTGTGCGTTGCCGCCGGACCGGCCGCTGCCCAGAACAAGAAGGAAATCCCCGCGGCGGATGTGATCAGCAGATCCATCAAAGCAGTCGGGTACGAAGTTGGCGGAGGCGCCACGAAGGTCATCTTTCTCGGCACGAGTGCCGCACCGCAGGCCAGCGGTGAAGCCAAAGTCGATGCCAAACGAGCCGGCACGGATATTGATCTGAAAGTGAAAGGAATGCCCCAACCCACCACGCTGGGCGCGGAATTCCTCACCTATGTCCTTTGGACCATCACACCCGATGGTTCAACCACCAACCTCGGCGAAATTCCCATCGACAAGACAGGCAACGGCAAGCTCACCGTCACCGCACAATCCCAGACTTTCGCCATGATCGTAACCGCCGAACCTTATTTCGCCGTGCAATTGCCTAGCGAAGTGGTTGTGCTCGAAAACGACACCAAGAAAAACACCAAGGGCAAGATTTTTCCGGACAACGACTACAAGCTCATGAAGCGCAGCCAGTATGCCAAGCTCGGCAATCCTCTGGCCCTCACTCCTGATCTCAAGAAAGTGCCTTTGGATATGTACGAGGCTCGCAACGCCGTCGACATCGCCAAATCGCAAAAGGCAGAGCAATACGCGCCTGAAATCTACGCCAAGGCCACAAGCAGCCTGCAGATGGCAGAGAACGCCTTGTCCTCCAACGCCGACAAGTCCCAGATCATCACCAACGCGCGCCAGACGATTCAATTCGCCGAAGATGCCCGCGCGCTTTCCGCCGAGCGCCAGGAAGCGCAGCGCATCCAGCAGGAAAAGGATGCAGCCGCAGCCGCAGCCGCAGCCAAAGCCAATGCCGCGGCAGCAGCCGAGGCACAGCGTCAAGCCGAACTAACCGCCGCGAAAGAAGCCCAAATGAAGGCCGAAGCCGCAGCACAGGCCGCGCAGCAACAGGCCGCAGCCGCTGAGGCTGCACAGAAAGCGGCGGCAGAACAAGCTGCCCTGCAAGCGAAGGAACAAGCCGCGAGAGACGAGGCTGCACGAGCACAGGCCGCCACCGCCGCGCTCCGCGCTCAGTTACTCAAGCAGCTCAACGATGTATTGCAGACGACCGACACGCCCCGAGGCCTGGTTGTGAACATGGCCGACGTGTTGTTCGAAACGAATCGCTATGCCTTAAGCCAGGACGCCCAACTCAAGCTGGCCAAGCTCTCCGGCATCATTCAAGCACATCCCGGCTTGAACCTTGCGATCGAAGGCTACACGGATACCACCGGCACGCCAGACTACAACCTAAAGCTTTCCCAACAGCGCGCTGATGCCGTCCGCGATTTCCTGATTTCCCAGGGGATGTCCGCAGACACAATCACGTCCAAAGGGCTAGGCCAGGCTGATCCGGTCGCGGACAATGCTACAGCGGCCGGGCGCAAGATGAACCGCCGAGTGGAAATCATCGTCTCTGGCGAAGTGATCGGCGTAAAAGTGGGACGCTAGAATCGCGAAAAACACAAAGGGCCGGTCGCCACGTGAGGCCGGCCTCTTTTGTCTGTCCTGATCTCGGCGCTGGCTAGTCCGCCGCTTTGGGTTGGACTGCTGGTTTCTCCAAAGGCCGCGCCGGCGTTCCATCCGCTTTCACGTAATGCGCGTACCACGCAAGATAGCGCTCGTCTAAATCCTTGATGTGACTCGGCGTCTTGAACTCATGGTATTCATCCGGATAAACCACCAGCAACGTATCGCGCCCCAGCGCTTTCAGCGATTCGTACATTTGCTCGCCGCCTAATACCGGCACGTTCCAATCGATGTTCCCTCCCACGAACATGGTCGGCGTTTGGATGTCCTTCACATGCCAGAACGGCGCCACGCGGTCCCACACTTCGCGATGCTCCCAGGGTAAGCCGAGTTCCGCCACGTAGTCCCGCACATACTCGTCATGGCCCCACAAGCTGGTGAACTCCGCAGCCCCCGCCCCGGAAATTGCCGCCTTGAACCGGTTGGTGTGCCCGATGATGAAGTCCGTGGAAATACCGCCGTAGGACCAGCCGCCGACTCCCAGCTTGTCCGGGTCTGCGATTCCCTGCGCGATTGCATAATCTACAATCGCCATGTCGTCTTGATAGTCCTTGTTGCCCCAGTCCGCAAAGATGGCTTTGCAGTAGTCTTGTCCGTAGCCGGACGATCCCCGCGGGTTGGGCAGAAGCACCACGTACCCGTTCGCGGCCAGCAACTGCGCCAGATCCTGAAATTCCGCGTAATACGCCCACACAGGTCCGCCGTGCGGCCGCACAATCGTCGGATATTTCATCCCTGCCACGTAGCCCAGCGGCTTGTAGATATAACCGTGAACCACCGTGCCGTCCTTGGACTTAAAGGATACGTATTCGCCCGGCGACAGCTTAAAGGTTGAAAGCCACGTATCGTTGACGTGTGTCAGCCGCGTCAGCTTTCCGCCGGGAACGGTGAATAGCTCAAACGGGCGATCCATCGTGGAAATGGCTGCGGCAACGCTGCCGTCTTTCGCCACGCTGTATCCGTCCACGAACATGCGCCCGCCGATCGGCCGCGTGACCGCGCTGTCCGCCACACTCACCTGTGCCAGAGTTTGCGTACCGTCGTCATCAACCAGGAAGAAAATGGACTTGCCGTCCGGGGCAAAGCGCGGAGTAACGCTGTTCCGGTCCAGAGCGAAAGTCAGCACTTTAGCCTGCCCGCCATTCGCGGGAGCCACCGCAATGTGTTTTGTGCCGTATTCGAATAGCTTGGGATCAAGCTGCGTCGAGAACGCGATCCACTTTCCATCGGGAGACCACGCCGGATCGTGATCGCCGGCCAATCCCGTCGTCACCTGTGTCGCCGTCGCGCCTTTGTCTGTGTTGTCCGCAGCCACTACCCAAATGTTCATGGCATAGGTTGCGTCTGGATCAGGCTTGGAGCGATTGCTGGCGAACGCGAGCGCCTTGCCGTCGGGTGACCACGCTGGTTCGGTGTCCTCGTAGTCTCCGGACGTAACTTGCTTCATCGACTTTGTCGCGATATCAAACACATACAGGTGCGTACGCCGCCGCTCCAGATAGCCGACCGTGTCTTCCTTGAAATAAAGCCGGTCAATCACCCAGGGCCGCTGCGATTTCGATTTTTTCGCGGCGGGCTTCTCCGCTGCGTCCTCGTCCTTGCCTTTCGCGCTCGCAGCCTCGATCTCCTCCGGCGACGGATCGCGCAGAATCAGCACCAGCCGCTTGCCGTCCGGCGACCAGGCGAAGTCGTCCACATCCTGGATCGTCTCGGTCAGTCGTTGCGCTTCTCCGCCCTGCCGGTTCAGCAGGTACACCTGCGTTTTCCCGTCGTCGCCGTCCGCATCTTTGCGCGAAGACAAAAACGCCAGAAATTTTCCATCGGGAGACCAGCGCGGATGATCCGAGACCGTGTCCTCGGAAGTCAGCGGCAGCGCTTCACCGCCTGAAGCAGGCACCATCCAGATCTGCGTGCCGTTCTTGTCGTCCTTGAGGGCCGTTGAGCTGACGGTGTACGCGATCACTTGCCCGTCCGCCGTAATCTGCGGATCGTGCACCTCGTGCACCCCGAACAAATCGTCGATGCCAACCGGACGTGGCACCTGCGCCTGCTGTGCGTGAGTAATGGAACTAGTTAAGGCAAATGCGAACAAAACGAACACTGGGCGGAGCTTCATGCGGATGATTCCCCCGAAAAATGAAGGATAAATGCGAATGAATCGAGTGTAGCATGGCCCGCCGACTGCGTTTCTGAAGTGCATGCAAAGTCCGCTAGGCATGCTTTTCCTGACCCAATCCAGTGCCCACACGCCGGCCTCCTCACCGATTTTGCTCGAGCACTTCCTGTAGCAGCGAGGCTCTGACGTCACAAGCTTCCTTGCATCGCCAAAAACCCATCCCCGCGTACAGTTTCCTACTCAAAACTTTTTTTCATTTTCTTCATTTTTTTCTTGCACGCACGCACAGAACTTGTATTCTTCAAAAAGTGCGCTTGCTTTGCATAAACGGATAGCGACGCGCACTTTTAGGAGGACGAGAGAAAAAAATTGAGCACTATATCGCTCCCGCAAGTTCCCTCCCAAGTATTTCCCACAACAAGAAAGGCAGTCGCAAAACTGACTCTCTGGCCGCTTGTTGCCGCTACGTTCTTTATGGTATCCGGTGGCACCTACGGAACGGAATCCATCATCGCGGGCGCGGGATATGGTCGTGGCATTCTGGTTTTACTTTTCCTTCCGGTGCTTTGGTGCCTGCCGACGGCTTTCATGATCGGCGAACTGTCTAGCGCCTTGCCCGAAGAAGGTGGTTATTACGCGTGGGTGCGCCGCGGTCTCGGCAATTTCTGGGGATTCCAGGAAGCCTGGCTGTCTTTGGCCGCCAGCATCTTCGATATGGCGATCTACCCCACACTCTTCGTGTTTTATCTCAAGCAGATGGCTCCGTGGTTCGCCGTCGGCCATCACGATATTTACGCCAGCTTGTTTGTTGTGGTGACATGTGCGGCACTGAACCTGGCGGGTATCCGCGTTGTAGGGATTACTTCGCTCTGGCTGTTCTTCCTTCTGTCGCTGCCGTTCGGGCTTATCGTGCTTCTCTCGCCCATCCATGCAGGGGCCTTCGCGGAGCCGCAAGCAGCTTCAACCGGCGCCAGTATCGGTCTTCTCGGCGCCGTGCTGGTCGCGATGTGGAACTACATGGGCTGGGACAACGCTTCCACGATCGCTCAGGAAGTCGAACGGCCGCAGCGAACGTATCCCAAAGCCATGATCGCCGCGGTGATCCTGGTTTCGCTTACGTATATTCTTCCTTTTGTCGCCGTGTACTTCACCGGCACTCCGGCTTCGGCCTTTGCTGAAGATGGTTCCTGGGCTTCGGTGGCCGGCCGCCTGGGCGGCACCATTCTTGGTATACAGTGGCTCCGCTTCCTCGTCACCATTGGTGGCATGATGAGCGCGTTCGGGATGTTCAACGCCCTAGTGATGAGCTATTCGCGCCTGCCGCTGGCCATGGCGCGCGACGGCATGTTACCCAAGGTATTCGGCAAAGTGACCAGGAAAAATGAAACTCCTTGGGTGGCCATCGTGGTTCTGGCGAGTTGCTGGGCCCTCTGCCTTGGTCTCGGCTTCAAGCGCCTGGTGACGTTGGACATCATGTTGTACGGCGGTTCGCTCATGCTGGAATTTGTCACCTTGGTGGCGCTGCGCATTCGCGAACCGAAGCTGCGCCGTTCCTTCCGCGTGCCCGGTGGCATGGCCGGTGCCGTGAGCTGCGGTATTTTCCCGCTGTGCCTGCTGATCCTGGCGATGGTGGAAAGCGAGCAGGAATCGATTCTCAACATGAACGGCCTTCTCTTCGGCGTTCTCATCATTCTGACCGGCTTTGCGCTCTACCTGGCCACCGGCAAGCTGCGCGCTCGCTACACCGCCGAATTGGCCGCCCAGCCCACGCAAGCCGACTAACCTTGGAGTGCGGGAGCCCAGCTCCCGCTTTTCTTTTCTCTAACTCAACTCAATCGCCCGAACGACCAGCGGCAGCCCTGCTGCCGCCACCGCCCAAACCCGCCCCTTCCCTTTTTCGTCCCGACTACCAACGTCCCTCCACGAGAGCTCACCAGATTTGATATTCTTCTCTTCGTGACCCTCTCCCGCGCCCAACGCAAACGAATTTTCGCGGCACTGCCCGCCACTCTTGCGCTCACTGCCCCATTCCTTCTCGCCACATGGCGCGCCAGCTCACCAGCTCCCCCCAATCCGCAAACTCCTACCACGACAGCGACGACTCCCCAGATGCCACCGGCCACGCAGCCAGCGCCACTCCGCGAAGCGCCCAGCGTCGGCTTGAACATCGTGGTCCTGGATCCCGCTCACGGCGGAACCGATCTTGGAGCACGCGGCACCGAAGGCATTCGCGAGAGTGAAGTGGTCCTGCAATTTGCAGCGCAGGTTCGCCGCGCGCTCGAGGGTCAGGGTTTTCAGGTGATTCAGACTCGCGAAGGCAACGAAAACCCGTCCTTCGACGATCGCTCTGCGCGCGCAAATGCCCAACGCGGCGCGGTCTTCATCACCCTTCACATCGCGTCGACCGGCCTGGTAGGCACGGTTCGCACGTACGTCATGCCGGAGAGCCCCGCACAGCGCGACCCTTCCGGGCTAATCCCGTGGGATCAGGCGCAGATTCCGTTCGAGCCGCTCAGCCACAAACTGGGCGACATGGTGCAAGCCGAACTTGCCAGGCGCTTTAAAGGCTCGCCGGACGTCGCGCAGATGGCGCCCATTCGCCAATTGCGCACCACCGCCGCGCCCGCAATTGCCGTCGAAATTTCCAGCGTCTCCGTGGAAAATCGCGCGGACCTGGACCGTATGATTCCCGGAGTGGCAGATGCCATCGCTCACGGGGTGGCCGCGTTCCGTCCCTCCTATGTCGTTCCCGTCATGCCCGGCACGCCTCTGGCGGTGCAGCCATGAGTCAGAAATGGCCATATTGGTTAGGAGGTGGACTCCTTGTCGCGGTGATTGCCGCCGCGATTTACTTCCCTGCACTGCGTCGGCAAGTCTATAAAGCCAAAACCATCACGGAAAAAACGGCGGAGCAGGCTCGACGCGAACTTTTGCCGGTAGCCCCTGTGACGAGCGGCGAACCCCGAGTGAAGGCCAGCATGTACTGGGGATCGGCGTCGAGCGATGGCACCCTTGTGCCCGTGATCATCGAGCTTCCTCTTTCCAGCGATCCAACGCTACGCGCCAAGGAATTGCTTAACACCCTTCTTGCCGGTCCCGTGGACCCCGAAGCTCGCACGCTGCCGCCGGATGCCGCGCTTCTGGCCTTCTATATTCTTCCCGACGGCACCGCGGTCGCGGATTTTTCCGAAGCCTTGGCGACTTCCATCCCCTCAGGAATTCAAAGTGAACAGTTGGCCGTGGATTCCATCACGCGTACGCTCGAAGCCAACGTGCCCCAGGTTCAGCGTTTGCGAATCTTGATCCATGGCCAGGAAGTCGACACCCTCGCCGGCCACTTGGATCTAACGCAAACCTTTCAGGTCAGCATGAGCACTGCAGGCAACGCACCATCTCGCTCTGGAGTTT